>NZ_JBNDJX010000001.1:0-4465000 GCF_050435205.1 Variovorax sp. W2I14
CATGGAGCAGCGCTGACATGCCCCGCACCCTGTTCGACAAGCTCTGGGACGCGCACGTCGTGCGCGAGCTCGGCGACGGCTGGGCGCTGCTGCACATCGACCGCCACCTGCTGCACGACCTCTCGGGTCCGCCCGCGATGGCCGAGGTGGCGGCGCGCGGGCTGCCGCTGCACAACCCGGAGCTTGACTTCGCCACGCCCGATCACGCCGCCTCGAGCCAGCCGGGCCGCACCCCCGGCACCTTCCCGCTCGGCGGCCGACTGCACGGCGCGCTGCGCGATCTCAGCGCGAAATCGGGTGTGCGCTTCTACGACCTGGGCCAGCCGGGCCAAGGCATCGTGCATGTGATGGGGCCCGAACTGGGCATCGTGCTGCCCGGCCTCACGGTGATCTGCGGCGACAGCCACACGTGCACCAACGGCGGCCTCGGTGCGCTGGCGTTCGGCGTCGGCTCTTCCGAAAGCACGCACGCCCTCGCCACCCAGACGCTGCGGCAGCAGAAACCCAGGCGCATGCGCGTCCGCTGCGACGGTGTGCTCGGCGCGGGCGTCACCGCGAAGGACCTGGCGCTGCACATCATCAGCACGCTCGGCGCCGCGGCCGGCGTGGGCCATGCGATCGAGTTCGCGGGCGAGGCGGTGCGCGCACTGGACGTAGAGGCGCGGCTCACGCTGTGCAACCTCACGGTGGAGTTGGGCGCGCGCTTCGGGCTCATCGCCCCCGACCAACGCACTGTCGAGTGGGTGCGCGGACGCCTCTTCGCGCCCACGGGCGCGGTCTTCGAAGCGGCCGCTGCGCACTGGCTTTCGCTGGCCTCCGACGAAGGCGCGCAGTTCGACCGCGAAGAGGTCATCGACGCCGCCGCGGTCGCGCCCACCGTCACCTGGGGCACCAGCCCCGAGGATGCCATCGCCATCGACGGCCACATGCCCGACCCGGCCAGCGCCCCGGACGCGGCAACGCGCGGCGCCATCGAGGCCGCGCTCGCCTACATGGGCCTTGCGCCTCGCGCGGCCATCGCGGGCACGCCGGTCGACTGGGTCTTCATCGGCTCGTGTGCCAACTCCCGCCTGCCCGACCTGCGCGCCGCGGCCGACGTGGCGCGCGGCCGGCGCGTGGCCGACGGCGTCACCGCCTGGGTGGTGCCCGGCTCCGAGAACGTCAAGCGCGCGGCCGAGGCCGAAGGGCTGCGCGAAGTGTTCGAGGCTGCCGGCTTCCAGTGGCGCGAACCCGGCTGCAGCATGTGCGTGGCCGCCAACGGCGAACAGGTGCCGCCGCAGGCGCGCTGCGTGTCCACCTCCAACCGCAACTTCGTCGGCCGGCAGGGGCCCGGTGCACGCACGCACCTCGCGAGCCCCGCGATGGCCGCGGCCGCCGCCGTCACCGGCCGCATCACCGACGTGAGGACGCTCGCATGACCATGACGCCTTTCACCGCAGTCACCGGCGCCGCAACACCGCTGATGCGCGCCAACGTCGACACCGACGTGATCGTGCGCATCGAGCGGCTCACCGCGTTCCAGCGCGACCAGCTCGGCCCCTACGCCTTCGAGGCGCTGCGCCTTCGGCCGGACGGCAGCGAAGATACGGCCTGCGTGCTCAACCAGCCGGCCTTTCGCAATGCCCCCGTGCTGCTGGCCGGCGAGAACTTCGGCTGCGGTTCCTCGCGCGAAGGCGCCGTTTGGGCGCTGATGGGGCTGGGCATCCGCTGCGTGATCGCGCCGAGCTTCGGCGACATCTTCTTCAACAACTGCTTCCAGAACGGCGTGCTGCCGGTGCGCTGGCCGATGGCGCAGGTCGAGGCTCTGGCCGCGCAGTGCGCGGGAGGCGCGCCAGTCACCGTCGACCTGCATGCGAAAACCGTCACCGCACCCGACAGACGAGTGTCGCCCTTCGACGTCGACCCGCTGCGCCGCGAGGCGCTGCTGCACGGGCTGGACGACATCGGCCTCACGCTGAAGGACGATGCACTCATTCGCGAATGGCAGCAGGCCGACCGGGTGCGCCGCCCCTGGGCCTGGCCCGTCGTGCAAGGAGCCGCCGCTTGAACGCCGCCGCCACGCCTTCGCTGCGGCATCACCCCTGGGTGCTGCGCTGGGCCGGCCTCCTCACGCGCGGCCGGCATGCCGGCGATGCGAGCCTGGCCTCCAGCGACGATGTGCTGGCGAAGCTGCCTGTCACGCTCGCGTTGCGCAGCCCGGACTTCGCGCATGGCGCCGCGATGGCGCTGCGGCATGCGGGGGAGGGCGTCGGCGACAACCGTTCCCCCGCGCTCGCATGGAATGCCCTGCCACCGCAGGCCACGCACTGGCTGCTCCTGTGCGAAGACCCTGACGTGCCGATGTCACGCGCCATCACGCACTTGCTGGCGTGGGGGCCGCGCCCGCTCGATGCATTGCCCGAAGGCGCACTGAACGTCGGCCACGCGCCTGCAGGTGTGGCACTGGCGCCCAACGGCCTCGGCCGCGACGGATACGACGGCCCCCGCCCGCTGCCCGGGCACGGTCCGCACCGCTATGTGTTCCAGCTCTACGCGCTCGGTACGGCCCCGCCCGCAGGCCTGTCGCGCGACACCACGCTGCTGCCCTGGCTGCGCGTGCACGCATTGGCGCGCGGCCGGGTCGATGGGGCCTACCGCCGGGACTGGCGAGGTCGCCCGATCGCACCTTCGCCCTGAACCTGCTGCACGCCCCCGGTTCCATTCAGTTCAAAAAGACGGAGACAACATGATCCTCGAACGCTTCAGAAATCGAAAGCCACCACCGGGCACCGGCCTGCTTGCCGCAGCCGCCTTGCTCTCGCTCGGGCCACCCGCCCTTGCCCAAACAGCCTGGCAGCCCGACCGCCCAGTGACGCTGGTTGTGCCCTACTCGGCAGGCGGCGGGACCGACGCCACGGCGCGCGCCGTCTCCAAGCAGCTCGGCGTGATCTGGAAGCAGCCGGTGGTCGTCGAGAACATGCCCGGCGCCGACGGCCTGATCGGCACACGCCGCGTGATGGAAGCCAGGCCCGACGGCTACACGCTGCTGCTCCAGGTGCCCTCCATCGTCGTCACCAAATACACGCCGGGTCTCAAGGGCATCGACCCGCTCGCGCGGCTGGAGCCGGTGACCGCCGTCTCGCAATCGCCCGCCGCCGTGGTCGTGAGCGCGAAGCTGCCGGTGAAGACCTTCGGCGAGTTCGTCCAGTACTGCAAGACGGCCGCGCAGCCCTGCTCGCTCGGCACCGGCGAGTCGACGGCGCGCATCTCGGCCAAACAGCTCGCGGCCGAGGCGGGCCTGCCGAACCTGATCGTCGTCAACTACCGCGGCACGGGCGCGATCGTGACCGACATGATCGCCAACAACGTCAACATGGCGTTCACCGGCATCACCGCCGCGCTGCCCCACTACAAGGCCGGCACGCTGAAGATCCTCGCCACGCAAGGGCCCAAGCGTGCAGCCGCGCTGCCCGAGGTGCCGACCACCGCCGAGGCCGGCTACCCGCAGTTCCAGTCGGTGACCTGGTTCGGGCTGTTCGCGCCCAAGGGCACGCCGGCGAGCGTGACGCAAGGCATCGTCGTCGCGCTGCGCGAGGCGGTCAAAGACACCGATGTGCAGAAGACCATCGCCGCGGCCGGCGCCGAGCCGGTGGTCAATGCGCCGGCCGCGTTCGCCGCGCAGGTGCGCCAGGAGAGCGATCGCCTCGCTGCGCTCGTGAAGCTCTATCCGCTCGAATAGCCAGCCCCTCACTCATCGAAACGGAAATCCTTGATGCAAGCAGCCGCTCCCACCCCTGACACCACCCACGCCACCGACCCCGCGGGTCCCACCGGGCGCCTCGCGCACTGGCTCGCCGGCTTTCGCCTCGACGACGCGCCCGCTTCCGCCCGCGAGCGCGCCAAGGCGCTCACGCTCGATGGCATCGCCTGCGCCATCGTCGGCGCGCAACTGCCGTGGTCGCGCACCGCCGCCCACATCGTGCAGAAGTTCGAAGGCCGCGGCGATCGCACCATCGTCGGCTGGGGCGCACGCACCAGCGCGCCAGGCGCGGCGTTGCTCAACGGCACCTTCATCCAGGGCTTCGAGCTGGACGACTACCACCCGCTCGGCCCGCTGCACAGCGCATCGATCGTGCTGCCCGCGCTGTGGGCCGCCTCGGAGGGCGAACTGAAGGTCAGCGGCCGGCGGTTCCTCGAAGCCGCGATGGCCGGCTACGAAGTCGGCCCGCGCGTGGGCATGGCGCTGCATGGCGCGCAGATGCTGTCGCGCGGCTGGCATTCGGGGTCGGTGTTCGGCACGCACGCGGCGGCCGCTTCGGTGGGCAAGCTGCTGGGACTGGATGCGGCGCGCTTCGAGGACGCACTGGGGCTCGCGGGCACGCAGTCGGCCGGCCTCATGGCCGCGCAGTACGAGGCGATGTGCAAGCGCATGCACCACGGCTTCTCGGCGCGCAACGGGCTCTATGCGGCGGTGCTGGCGGAAGGCGGCTACACCGGCATCAAGCGTGTGTTCGAGCGCGAGTACGGCGGCTTTCTTTCCACGTTCGGCGAAGGCCACGATCCCGACGCCTCGAAGATCACCGAGGCGCTGGGCGAGCGCTGGGAGGTGGAGCGCATCGTCATCAAGCCCTATGCGGCGATGGGCGGCATCCACTCGCCGCTCGATGCGCTGTTCGATGCGGGCGCGCAGCGCAAGCTCAAGGCCGAGGAAATCGCGCGCATCGAGGTCGAGGTGAGCCATGCGGTCTACCACCACGGCTGGTGGGTGCCCGAGCGGCCGCTCACGCCCATCGGCGCGCAGATGAACATCGGCTACGCACTGGCGGTCGCGGTACTCGACGGCGCGGCGATGGTCAGGCAGTTCGCGCCGGCACGCATCGATGCCGACGACGTGTGGGCGCTGCTGCCGCGCATCGAGGTGCGGCACCAGCCCGAGTTCGATGCGGGCGGACCGCTCAAGCGCGGCCGCGTGCGGCTGGCCGTGACCTTCACTGACGGTCAGCGCATCCAGATCGAGCGCAATGCCTCGCGCGCCATCGAGTCGCCGCAGTCCGATGACGCGGTCGCGGCCAAGTACCGCATGCTGACCGACGGACTGATCGACAGCGCGCGACAGCGGGCCATCGAGGACATGACGCGCTCCATCGAAGACTTGCCCGATGTGCGCGAGCTGCTCGCGCTGCTGGCGCCGCCGGTTGCGGCGGCCTTCGACTGAAGCGGTCCCTGAAAGGAAACAAGCCATCATGAAGAACACATCGCCTCGCCACGATCGCCGCAGCTTCTCTCTCGGCCTGCTGGCCCTTGCGGGCGCCGCGGCCATGCCCGCCCGCGCGCAGGAGCCCTGGCCTGGAGGCAAGCCGATCCGCCTGGTGCTGCCCTTCTCCGCCGGTGGCCCAGGCGACACCAACGTGCGCGCGATGGCGCAGGCCCAGGGCAAGCGGCTGAACCAGACCATCATCGTGGACAACCGCCCCGGAGCGGGCGGCATCATCGGCTCGGAGTACGTGGCCAAGAGCGCGCCCGACGGCTACACCTGGCTCTCGGCCGGCAACGGCGCCATCGCCAATGCGCTGCTGCGGCCGAAGATGCCCTACGCGGAGAGCGACCTCGCGCCGGTCGTGGGCACCAGCACCGCGCCGTCGGTGCTGGTCACCAACGCCGGCGTGCCGGTGCAGAACCTCAAGGAACTGCAGGCCTGGGCGCGTGCGAAGGGGCGTCTCAATTTCGGCACCGCTGGCAGCGGCAGCACCGGGCATTTCGTCGCCGAGATGGTCGAGTCGGCGCTCGGGGTACCCGTGACGCTGGTGCACTACAAGAGCGGCTCGCAGACGGTCAACGCCATCGTGGGCGGCGAAGTCGACTTGGCCTCCGAAGCGCCGATCGGCGTGGCGGCGTTCGTGCAGTCGGGCAAGCTGCGTGCGCTGGCCCTCGCGGCGCGCGAGCGCACGGGACCTTTGAAGCAGGTGCCCACCACGGTGGAGCAGGGTTTTCCGACGATCCTGATGCAGCACTGGGGTGGGATCTTTGCCCCGAAGGGAACGCCCACCGCGATCCTCGACCGGATTGCCGAGGTGACCATCGCTGCCTACAAGGAAGATGCCGATCTCGTCGCACAGACCGAACGCGGCGGCGCGCAACCGATGCTGCTGCCGCGCGCGGCCTTCGAAAGATTCCTGCAGGAAGAACGCGCGCGCATGGCACAGATCGTCACCGCTTCGCACATGACCCTGGAATGAACATCGCGAGACATCGGCATCGCAGTAGGGCTGGGGTGAGCGAGACGCACGTCAAGAAAGTGCACTTCTCCATGGACCCGGCCACGAACTGTCGAGGAACAGATTGAGCTACTGGCATCGATGAAAGCTGCGACGGCAACAAAGGCGAGCGCTCGAATTTGCGCAGCTTCCGATGAACGCATCGATGTCTGCGAAGGCGCGAGCGTTGTCGATGCCGGAAGCTCCGAAATCATCAATCGCCATAGCGACGGATCACCTTGGCGTTCATCCCCCAGGATGCTGCTGGTCGCCATGGACGTGGTCCTTGAGGTTAGAAGTTGGCGAGAGAGACGGAAGGGGGCACTGCGGAGCAGGCTTGGTCGTAGCTTCAGCACCTTGCGGGCCGGCACCCCTGTTCGAACGCCCCGGCGCCTCGCCGGACGTCGATCGCGCCGGCCCACGTTACTGGAGGAATTCGTCGTCTGCGAGCGGCTCTTCACCGTCTCTTGGTCGGGCACGATTTTTCCGCTGTCCCCGAACCCGGTGGTGGGTGCGCGAGATGCAGGGGCCTTCTGCGCATCCCGGTACGCGGCGAAACCGAGCCTTTGGGGTTACCGGAGGGCTGCGCGGCCGCGGAGAACGCGAGGCCCGCCGCGACGACGAGGAGTGCGGCGCTGCGGCTCGCCGTGTGTTGCAGGGAGCATGCGTCGATTTGAGATCTCGGGCGGTGGATCCGGAGCTGCTACTGAAGCTGGAAGCAACCGGACAAACCCATCGCCGCGATGGCGCGCCTTTCGCCTACCTCTGCGAGCGCAGTTGACGGATGGTCGATGGCAAAGGCCGCGCAAAACTCACGCCGTACCCGGAGCCTGCCGTGACCACCTCAACTCTCAAGCCGAATTTCATGCAGCTCTATCGCCTGTGCAAGGACGCTGTTACGGCATGGATCGACGACTTCGCGCCGAGTATGGGTGCAGCAATTTCCTACTACACCATGTTTTCGCTGGCGCCGTTGCTGGTGATCGTCATCGCGGTGGCGGGAGCCTTGTTCAGCGCCGAGGCGGTGCAAGGGCAAATTGCGGCTCAGCTTTCCGGGCTGATTGGCGAGGAGGGCGCGCTCGCTGTCCAAGGGCTTGTCAAAAGCGCGAGCGAACCTTCTAGAGGGCTCATCGCCGGCGGAATCAGCATTTTCGTTCTGGTCGTGGGCGCCACCACGGTCTTTGCCGAACTCCAGAGTGCGCTCGACCGCATCTGGCATGTGCCGGAGCGGGTCAAGCCCAAGGGGGTATGGGGCGTCCTGCGCGCGCGCGTGCTGTCGTTCGGCTTGATCCTCGGGCTTGCGTTCCTGCTGATGGTCTCGCTCATCGTCAGCGCTGGCCTGGCGGCCATGGGCAGTTGGAGCATGGGCTTGTTTCCGGGTTGGGAAACCCTGCTCCAGGGACTCAACGTCCTGGTTTCGTTGGGCATCCTGACCCTGCTGTTCGCGATGATCTTCAAGTTCATGCCGAGCGCGCCCATCCGCTGGCATGACGTCTGGATCGGCGCCATCGTGACCGCCGTGCTTTTTGAGGTCGGAAAGGTTCTGATCGGGCTCTATCTCGGGAAAAGTGGGGTCAACGAATCGTTTGCCGCGGCCGGCTCCCTGGTGGTGTTGCTGGCATGGGTGTACTACGCCGCACAGATCTTTTTGCTGGGCGCCGAGTTCACCAAGATCTATGCCACCGCCCATGGTTCGGTGGCCGCTGCCAAGGCGCAGGCTGCTACGGATTCGGCTGCTTTGCAAGCCGAAAAAGGGACCGACTCCACCGTCCATGTGACGTCGGAGATCGGGAAGCAACAACGGATGATCGAGGCTCAAACGCACAAGGCCAAGACCGTATTAATGCAGCAGATCATCGAGTTCGCCATCGTCAGTCTTGTAAGCGCGTTCCTGGCGCGGATGAGCCGCAATCGTGAGAAGCATGCGAAGTTGCGAAAGCGAGGTCCGCTACGACCGAGGTAGCCGTTTCGGCGAGCCCCGCCGTGTCATTGAGTGCGGGGCTAAGTTCTCGCGCCAGCTCTAAAAAATGCCTCGTGCCTTTTCAAGAAGCCTCAGGGCTCCCCGACAGGGGCTGTAACGTCGCCAGCAGCTTTGAAGATCCGCCGGCTCTGCAAAATGACCGTCGACTCCGGCGTCGAGCGCGTTGATGCAGCGCGCACTGTGCATGCGTGGCAGCCGGTCGGACGTCAGCCGATTGGGAAAGCGTGACCGAGCCGCAGCATTGCAAGAAGGAGTAAGGTGCAATCGCTGGCGAGACGACGCAGAATCCGCCGCGACCCGGCAATGCATCTGGCCGCACACGCCGTGCGATCACCGGAAGGAGGCGCTATGAAAAAAGTAGACCCAAAGTAGCAGCCCGGGCAGCGTCACTCACAAAGGCAAGCCTTTCGTACCGCACGGCGCGCAACGCATGTGCCATCGCCGAACTTGATGCGTCTTCTGCAGTTGTCCCTCGCACCGTGCGCGAGTTGGCCGGATCCCTTCGGGGTGCGCTTGACGCTGCAGCCTGGCCCGAGCTGATTTCATCCTTCTTCGTCGCCCCGACAGCGGGCGCTCGTTCATCACTTCGCACAGAGGATCCGACCTCCTGGGGGTCAAAGATATCCAGCAGTTCATCGGCAGCAAGTGGTTGAACGCGGTCGAAAATGCGACATCCTGATTAAGTAGGAAGGCAGCAGGTGGGGCTACTTTTCCCAATGGTTGCGGCTTCGACGTGGACACCTATATTCGACGCCACACGAAACCCGCGCTCGCAAGATGCGAGCCCCTTTGACCCATCGCTATGACGCCGGCCCGCCTACCTCTCAACATGCTCGACGGCCTGCAAAAGGCCGGTATCAATCTGGATGAGGTGGCGGCTCTTGCCGGTCTCGAAGCCGACGGTCTGAGGAAACCGCTCACCAGCGAACAGGCCGACCGAGCCTTTGTCGTGATGTACGAGAAAGCCGGCAATCCGGCGGCGGGGCTCGCCGTCGGGCTGCAGCCGATGCGCTCGGAATTGTTCGGCGTGGTGGGGTTTGCCGGCATGTTGAGCTCGAGCTTCGGTGCGGCCCTGGCCCGCATTGCCCGATACAACGCGCTGGTTTCGGCATGCCAGATCGATCTGCACCTAGGCGCTGAAGAGTGCGAGGTCCGAATCCGCTATGACGGACCTCTGCGCCCTTACAGCCGGTCGCGGTTGGACATCCAGATGGGCACACTGTTGATCTTCGGGCGCACCTTTACCGAGCGCGCGATCATGCCGGTGCGGGTGACCCTCAAGGAGCGGCCGTCCTATCACGCGCTGTACGCCGGTGCCTTTGGCTGTCCCGCGCTGTTCGACCAGCCGCACGACACCATCGTGTTCCGGCGTGCCGACCTCGATCTGCCGTTGGTTAGCGCCAACCAGCGCGTGGCTGCGATGTTCGAGGACGCGGCTGAACGCGACCTGCAGACCCACACGACTCCAGGCAACGGCACCGCGGCGGCGGTGCGCGAAATCCTGGAGCGGCAGTTGCATGGCGACGTGCCCGACATCGAGAGCGTCTCGCGCGCGCTTTTCCTCAGTGCCCGTACGCTGCAGCGCCGACTGGCCGAGGAGGGCGTGCGCTTTTCAACCCTGCTCGACGAAGTCCGCCTCGAAATGGCACAGCGCTACCTATCCGCAGGGCGCGCCACCCTGACCGAGATCGCCTATCTGCTCGGGTTCTCCGAACCCAACTCATTCTTCCGCTCCTTCAAGCGCTGGACCGGCAAGACCCCGGCGGATTTCAGACAGACGCGCTGAAGTCGCTTGGCCGGCGGCGCGCATGCGCTGCTCGTGCGTGCCGTGGTGCGGTGATGGTGCGCGGTGGTGCGTGTGGCTGTGCGCGCGGCCGGTGGCGCGCAGGGATAGTGGTGCTGTCGTGTTCGGTGCTTGTCGGTCGCTTGGGGCGCTCCTATCGTCCTAGGAAACCGATTTCACGCCACGCAGCCCGATGCCTTCCACCTTCTTGCGCGCCGCCCGCGGCACTTTGTCGTGCGCGCCGTGACGCGGTGTTCGATTTGCTGCCGCAGCGGAGTCTGCGCATGACCGGGCTGACAGGCACGCAGCCTGCGCAGGCCGTGGGAGCGGCAGCGACGCGTTACGCCTCGTGCCTGTTTGCCGAAGAAGTGAGCGATCGCCCGCCCGCGCCCGTGGCAACCGGGTGGCATCTTTCGCCGACGCAGGGCGGTGTCGAGCCGATGGCGAAGCAAGGAGAACACGCGACCCGGCTTGCGGCGCCCCTGAACCTGGAGATCGTTGCCGGTCATCCGTTTCGCGCCAAAGGCTTCTTCAGCGAGGGCCGCCATGGCTGGGTGGGCTATTGCGAAGTGCCGCCATCGGAAATGCGCGCCCTGCCTGCGGCGACCAGCGTCGCGAGCGACGCCGGCGTCAGCATCTGGGTAATCGAGAAAGGTCATCTGGTCCTTGAGCATCCGAGCGCAGGCCCCGCCCGTTTCGGACCTGGCAGCGTTCTGCTCTGGGACAGCCTCCAGCCGCCCCGTGGTTACTGGGACCATGCCCGCTTCGGCTACGTCCGGCTATCGCCTCCGCGGAACAAGCAGAGCATCGGGCACGCCGCGTCCACCGAAGTGCGCACTGCGCAACGTCTGGAGCACCTCGGGCTCGCGCCGTTCCTCGCGGCACAGCTCAGCACCTTCGCAAACCACGCCACCGCATTGACCGCCGCGGATCTCTGTGAGGTCGTAGGCGGCATCGTTCAGGTTGCCGAGGCGTTGCTCAAGGTGGTGTTCGCGCCCTTGACATCCGATGGCGCGCGCCCCGACATGGGACGGCTCCAGGCGGTGCATCGCTACATCGAGCACAACCTGCACCGCCACGACCTGAGCGTGGCGGACATCGCGCGCGGGACCAGCATGTCGCGCGCCCAGCTCTATCGGTTGTTCGCCACGCAGGAGACGAGCGTGCACGGCACGTTGCGTGAGATGCGATTGCAGAAGAGCCTCGGCTATCTTGCGCAATCGGACAGCAAGCGGCAGAGCATCGGCGCGATCGGCCATGCATGCGGGTTTTCCGACCCGGCGGTTTTCAGCAAGCTGTTTCGTCAGCGATTCGACCTGGCCCCGCGCGACGTTCGCGCCGCCGCAGGTCTGGCGAAGTAGTCAGCCCCTGTTTCATGTGCATCTGTTGCATATGAAACATTCGACCCTGACGAGCAGGTTGCTCTCGCAAAATCGAAATCTGACCCATCGCCCGTTTTGGTTTCTGGAGAAATTGGATGAAATTTTTAGTGAACACGAAGGCAAAGGACGGCTTTGCGTCCGCCTTGCTGCGCGTCGCAACGCTCGCAGCCGCGGTGGCCCTGTCCGCCTGCGGTGGCGGCGACGGAGGAGGCGCCAACTACGCAGCGGCTTTCCTGCCTGCGGTGCCGCCTGCGGACTCGGGCGGTGGCGGCGGCGACAGGCCATCGGCCAACGTCACATGCAAGGATTTCGACGGCAATGCCGTTTCCGTCAAGCCGAAGACGATCACTGTCTACAACAATTCCGATCGGGTCATCTATCCGGTCCTGTCGACCAGCGAGAACGCCACGAACGAATGGATTCGAGGTTGCTTTCGCGTCGATGACAAGCTGTATCCGACCACCAGCGTCTACAAGCTGTACGTCAATGAAGGGACCGGCATTCCGGTCAATTCGTCCGTGACGGTAACCCTTCCGCTCTACAGCGAACTGTCGACCGAGAACTACATCACCTGGTGGAACGGCGGCCGGGTCGTGCTGGCGGACAGCAACGAGAGATTGCGCCAGGAAGAGGACAAGAAGCTGGACACGCCGGCTGCCGTCACCTGCGAGGGAAAGAACACGAACTGCGCATTGAGTGTCTATTCGAGCAAGGTGCAATTCCCCGAAAACATCTATGCCCAGCTGTCGGAATACACATTCGGCGATGCCGTCATTCCGGCCGGGCAAAAGCCGCTGCTCAAGCCCGACAACGTCGGCTACAACATCTCGTATGTCGACCACGTCTATCTGCCGATCGGCATCGGCCCCAAGAACAACCCCTACATCGGCTACAGCGGTTCGGTGCAATCCCTGCGCACGTTTGCCAATGCGCTGGGCACTTTCATGGGTACCGACACAGGCAAGGGATGGCCGGTCTACAACCTGAATTCCTTGAAGCTGCCAGGGGGCTACAACATCTTCGCGCAACGCGAAGGGGTCGTGCCTGCCATCGACAACGTGCCGGTCAAGCCCGCGAGCGGTGGTGTGCCGGTGCTGACCGTGCAGAAGTGCATTGCCGGCCAATGCACGGAGGACGAAAAGAAAAATCTGCACTACGGCGATGCGGTGCAGCGGATGCAGAACCTGTGGGGCTCGTGCGTCAACTGGGGTGCCGAAGACCTCAGTGCCTACGTGACGGAAACGGTCAGCTGCCCGGCCGACATGGCGACCAAGATGGACGCGGTCAAGCAGTTCTTCGCACAGAACCACCAGAAGTACCTGGCGTTGCACACAGGCAATACATGCAAGACGTCGACCCCCGAGAAGCCGGTCTTCACCTACATGGAGGCGCTCAAGCACATCTACGGCTGGGTTCCGTTCAACGAGGGCTGTGGCGCGGGTGACAACAAGCTGGCCGACACGAGCATTCCCGGATGGACGCACGCAACGATCCAGCCGATGTACATCCACGACCTGCAATACAACTACAAGCAGGCCGCGGTCCAGAGCAATCCCAAGCTCAACTTCAACCCGTATGTCTCGTTGATCCACGAGAGCCTTCAGATGAATGCCTACGGCTTCTCGGTCGATGATGCCGTCGGCTTCATGAGCGAGTTGGGCGACGGCCTGGTCTTCGTGGTTGGCGGGCCGAACGGGCTGGAGAACCCCAAGCAATTCAGCTATCTGGATGGCTTCGCATTGGCGATCGGTTCGCCGGACGAGGTGAGCCAAGGCAAGTCGCTGATCAAGAAGTACGGCGTGTGTGCGTTGAACCAGGATGCGAGCGATCCGAACTGCAACGCCGACAAGCAGGACGTGACCATGCCGACCAACAGCAAGATCGCCGGCTTTCGGGTGGGCAGCGTTCCGAGCTATCCGGTCAAGGTGCGCTTTACCGATCTGAAGGACAACCTGTACACGTTCCAGGTCGTCGAAAAATTCGCGGCGTGCGCCGCGAACGCGGATCCGACGCAATGCCCCAGCAACATAGCTGCGATCAAGGCCGGTGTGTCCTGCAGTGTCACCAAGAGCGACGGCACGGTGCATTCCGAGTCGAAGCGATGGTGCGACGGGGCCAATCCGAATCAAAGCAGGGACATCAAGGATCCGCAGGTGACCAAGAACTTCCTGAGCTTCCCGGTGCCGGTGGACTACTTGCCATGATGAAGATCCGAATGAACGGGGTGGCGGCTGCATTGGCCGTGTGCGCCCTCGCTGCCTGCGGCGGCGGAAGCTCGCCCATGTCGCTGGGCAGCACCGCCAATGCCCAGTCCAACGGCGTCGTGCCTTTCTCGGTCACGCCGGTGGTCATGCATGTCAAGAACACGCCTGTGCCGGTGAAAGGCTCAGACGGCCTGTATCACCTGGTCTACGAACTGAAGCTCGACAACTTCGCCGGCGATGCCGCCGTTATCAAAGGCATCGATGCGATCGATGCGGGCACGGGTGCCACCGTGGCGTCGATGACGCCGGCGGACCTCGCGCAGCGCATGGCGGTGAACGACAAACGCACGGCGCCGGGCACGCTCGGCCCGGCGCAGGGCGGCCTCGTCTACATGCACTTGAGCTTCAAGGACGCCGCCGCCATTCCCAAGACGCTGGTGCATCGTCTGTCCATCGCTTTCGAGGGCGGGAATCCCTTCGTCGGGATCGTCGCGCGCACGGTGCCCGCCGCGCCGACCGCGCTCGTTTTGGAGCCGCCGCTGCGCGGCTCGCTCTACATCGCCGGCGATGCCTGCTGCGACTCCACCCGCCACGTGCGGGCGACCCTGCCGCTCGACGGCCAACTGTTCACCTCGCAGCGTTTTGCCGTGGACTGGGAGCAACTGGACAGCGTGGGCCGCATCTATGTCGGGGATCCGAAGAAGGTCGACAGCTACAACATCTATCGCAAGCCGATCCACGCGGTGGCAAGCGGCAAGGTCGTCGCGGCGCTCGACGGTCTGGAGGACCAGACACCGGGTGCGCTGCCCGACAACCTGCCCCCCGAGCATGCCGACGGCAATCACGTCGTGCTGGATCTGGGCGACGGTCGCTATGCGCTCTTCGCCCATATGCGTCCGGGCTCGGTGGCCGTCTCGGTGGGGCAGACCGTGACCGCGGGCCAGGTGCTCGGGCTGGTCGGCAACTCCGGCAACTCGTCGGAGCCGCATCTGCACTTCCATGTGCACGACGGCCCGTCCCCGCTGGCATCCAACGGCCTTCCGTACCTGATGAAGGGCTTCACGGCATTGCAGCGCGGTGTGTCCACCGCGGCGTTCGACCGGGCGATCGCCGATGGCAAGCCGATTGCCGTCGAGCCCGTGCCGTCGCCGGGCGCATTCGTGAATGTGATGCCGATGGATCTCTGGATCGTCGATTTCCCGTCTTGAGATCGCCGCAGTCGCTGCCCCGGCACATGCGGCCGGTGGCGCTGGCTACCCCCGGTCGCTGTGAGACGCATCGACCAAAACGTGAGACGAACAAGCTAACGCCGCAACGGCGTTCCCATAGAGACTCGATGAGTCACAACCCTTGAGAGCATTCATGAAGAGCCTGCGTCCAGTCTGTTGCGAGTCGCACCGACGTCATTTTCTCGGCACCTCCGTCGCAGCCGCCCTGATGGGAGTGGGCATGGCGACCGCGTCGTTGCGCACCGAGGCGGCATCGCTCAGCGAGGCTCAGCGCAACGCCATGACGCCGGACCAGGTGATCAAGAGCATGCTCGACGGCAATGCACGCTTCCTGTCGGGCGTGCACAAGGAACGCAACTTCCTGGCCGAGATGCGTTCGAGCGCCAGCGGCCAGTTTCCGGCGGCCATCGTGCTGTCGTGCATCGACTCGCGGGCACCGATCGAGGTCGTCTGCGACCTGGGCATCGGCGATACCTTCAACGCGCGCGTCGCCGGCAACGCGGTGAACGACGACATCCTGGGCTCGATGGAATTCGCTTGCGCCGCGGCGGGCGCCAAGGTGGTGATGGTCGTGGGCCACACCGCGTGCGGCGCCACCAAGGGCGCCATCGACAACGTCGTGCTCGGCAACCTCACGCTGCTGCTGGCGCGCTTCAAGTCGGCCATCGACGCCACCGTCTACCAAGGTGCGCGCACCTCGAAGAACGACGCCTTCGTCGATGCCGTGACCAAGACCCACGTCCAGCAGGCGCTGCCGCTCATTCGAGGGCGCAGCGCGGTGCTGGCCGGGCTGGAGGCCGAAGGCAAGATCAAGATCGTCGGCGCCATGTACGACATCGCGTCGGGCAAGGTCACGCTGGTCTAGCGCGACGTGCGGGACGACCACCACCTTGTGCCGGCATCCCTGCTTTTACCCGCCTGCTCCCTCTGTGGCTGCCTGGTCATTCCAATGCACCTTCACCAATCGGCCGCCCGAATCCGGGCGGCCCTCCAACCTTTTGAACTCCGATGAGTGTTAAACCTATCTCCATGCGCCGCTCCATGCAGGCGCTGTTTTTGACGGCAGGTGCCGCGTTGGGCGGCTGCGGTGGCGGCGGTGGCGGCGGAGCGGTGTTTGTCCCGCCCGCTTCGTCGAGTACGCCTGCGCCGTTCATTACGACCCCCGTCGCCTCGGCGCAGGTCGATGCCGCCGTCGCCAAGCTCGACGGCGTGGCGGAAGAAGTCATGCGCCGTACGAAGGTCCCAGGCATGGCGGTGGCCGTGGTGAAGGACGGTCAGGTCGTCTACGCCAAGGGCTTCGGCGTGCGCCGGTCGGGTTCGCCGGAACGCATCGATGCCGACACCGTGTTTCAGCTCGCATCGATGTCCAAGCCGATCGCCGCGACCGTGGTGGCCGGGATCATCGGAACCCAGGGCCTCTCATGGGACACGCCTGTGGTGAGCCGGCTGCCCGGCTTCAATCTGTCGGACCCGGCGGTCAACTACCAACTCACGATCGGCGATCTGTTTGCGCACCGCTCCGGCTTGCCGGGCGCTGCCGGCGACAAGCTCGAGGATCTGGGCTACGACCGCCAGCAGATCCTGCAGCGCATGCGCTACGTGCCGTTGCGTCCGTTTCGAACCAGCTACGGCTATGCCAATTTCGGGCTCACGGCGGGTGCGGAGGCTGCCGCCACCGTGTCAGGCGCGGAGTGGGCCGAGCTGTCCCAGCGCGTGCTCTACGCCCCATTGGGCATGAACGCAACGAGCTCCCGCTTCGTCGATTTCATGCAGCGCACCAACCGCGCAACACCGCACGTGATGAAAGACGGCAGCTACCAGGCGCTGTACCAGCGCCAGCCGGATGAGCAATCGCCCGCCGGCGGCGTGAGCTCGAGCGTCAACGACGTCGCGCGCTGGATGACCCTGCTCCTTCAGAATGGAAGCTACAAGGGGCGCACCGTTTACACGGCCGAGGCCCTGCGGCCCGCGATCTCCGAACAGATCGCGAACGGCGGAACCTCCGGTCCCTCGCCCGGGCGTCTGAACCACTATGGCTATGGCTTCAACGTCGGAACCTCGACGGCGGGGCGCCTCAAGCTATCGCATTCGGGCGCTTTCATGCTCGGCGCGGGCACCGCTTTCACGGCGATTCCGGCGGCCGGCGTCGCGATCGTGACGCTGACCAACGCTGCACCGGTGGGCGCCGCCGAAGCCGTGAACCTGACATTCGAGGAACTCGTCGAATCGGGCAAGACCACCACGGACTGGATCGCGGTGCTCGCGAAAGCCTTCGCGCCGTTCTACAACCCCGAGGGCTCGCTGGCCGGCAAGCAACCGCCCGCACAGCCGGTCGCCCCGCTGGGCAGCAACGCCTACACCGGCACGTATGCCAACAGCTACTACGGCAACGCGGTGGTCGAAGTCAGCGGCAACGCGCTGGTGTTGAAGATGGGGCCGACGGGCGCGCGGGTCTTCACACTGCGCCACTGGAGCGGCAACACCTATGTCTACGACCTGTCGGGCGAGAACGCGCCACCGGGCTCCATCGCCAGGATCGACTTCAACCCCGACGCTTCCGGTGTCTCCGCCAGCCTGACGATGGACTACTACGCCGAGGACATCGCCCAAGGCACGTTCACGCGAACGCGTTGATTTCCAGGGACCCGGCGCCTCGTCAGCGCGCCGGATCCCACGGCGGACGGAGATGCCAGCCGACACGCATCCGAAGAAGCGACGGATCAGGTCAGCGCGATCGCCCGCGCCGCGTCCAGCCGGGCGATGGCCGTCAGCGCCGCATGGCGCTCCAGCGGATCCGCATCGTCCTGACTCAGCACCGCGTGGGCCGCGACCCATCCCTCGACTGCCAATGCCGGGTCCCAGCGGTCCAGGTCATGGTGCTGGATCTTCTCGACGAGAAGCCGGGCAAAGGGCAACGGCACGCGCCCCTCGCGATGCAGGCTGAGCAACTGGCACAGCCGGATCTGCGCGCGCAGCCGCGCGGGTGCGTCCGCCGCGCGGGCGATGGACTGCTGCAGCAGCGACACGGCCGCTTCGAGTTCGCCGTTGGCTGCCAGCCCATTGGCCTGCGCCATCACGCTGCCCAAGCCATCGCTCTTCGTGCCCGGCTCGGCGCCGCCGGCTGGGCCCGCAGTCCCGGCCAGGCTGCCGATCCATTCCAACGTGTGCGTGCTCGCGAAGGGCATGCCGCTGCCGAAGCACAGGCCGTCCAGTCCGGGCAGGCGCTGCAGCAGGGCGGCGGTGGCGCGCTCCACCTCGGCCCGCGCGGCGGCGCCAGCATCACCCAATTGGGCCAGCGCACTGGCGCTGAGCGCCTGCAGGTCCAGCCAGAAGGGAAAGGCCGGCAACTGGGACTCGGCGAAGCCGATGGCGTCCAGCGGCTCCGCCATGTCGTCCTGCATGCGCCGCATCGCATCAGCGACCTGCGAGATCGGCGCGCCGATCTGGGTCATGCTGCCTGTGGCGGGCGGCAGCGCATCCACGCCGGCCCAGTTGGCGAAGCGGCTGATGCGGTAGGCGCGGGCATCGCACGGGTCCGCCGCCATCATGGCGTCGACCACCTGGTTCAGATGCGCGAAGGCGGGGGCCAGCGCGCCAACGAGATCGTCACCGGGTACCGGTGCGACCAGGGCGGCCGGCGTGGTGGGCAGGCTGCCCGACGCCGGGGGCGATGAAGCCGTGGGCGACGAGGCGCCGGACCGCGCAGCCGCCGGCGCGCTCGCCGGCGCGACCGCAGGCGGCGCGTCCTCGGCCACCGGCACCTGATCGATCAAGGCAAGCAGCGACCGCATCGACGGCGCTTCCTCGTCCTTGGCGCGCAGCAGGGCATCGATGCGCCGGCTGGACGCCAGGAGGCCGGCGACCAGCGCGGGCGCTTGCGGTGCGAGCTCGCTCCATGGCCGCTCCTGGGCACTCAGTTCGGCCCGGTCGAGGAGCCACTGCAGCGCATTGCGGCGCGCGCGCAAACGCGCGACGGGTGGCGACATGCCATCCCAGAAATGCTCGATCAGGTCGCCAAGCACCTGCAGGCCGGCCGCCAGGCCGGGCAGGCCGTCGGTCTGCAGCAGTGCGGCATTGAGGTAGCAGCCCACCAGCAGGTCCTTGCCGCCATCGGCCAGCAGCGGCGCGGCCAGCTGTGCCACGCGCCGCCAATCGGTCTGGCCGTCGGCGCCCGGGTTCGAGAGCTTGCCGATCTCCAGCTGCAGTGTGTCGAAGCGCGGATCGTCTCGCACATTGCCGCCCGCGGGCGCCAGGGCATTGACGGGTTGGTGTCCGATGCCGTCCAACAGGGCCATGTCCACTTTGATCGTTCCTTTTGCTCTTTGTTGCGCGGCGCGCTCAGTCCCAGATGGCCTCGACCGACAGCGCGTCGAAGTAGTAGCCCGCGCCGCGCTCGGTGCGCAGCATCGCGGGGCGCTTCGGGTCGGCTTCGATCTTCCGGCGCAGGCGCAGCATCTGGACGTCGATCGAGCGGTCGAACACGTCGTCGAAGGCGCGCGTGCGCTCGATCAGCTGCTCGCGCGTGACGATCGTTCCCGGGGAGCCCAGGAACATCACCATCAGGTTGAACTGGCTCGGCGACAGCGCTACCTCGCGGCCGTCGCCCGCGCGCAGGCGACGCGTATTGAGGTTCAGCTCCCAGCCGTCGAAACGGTAGGCGCGCGGATGCTTGCCGCGCGTGACGGGGCTGCGGATCGCGTCGGTGCG
The DNA here is from genome assembly GCF_050435205.1 of Variovorax sp. W2I14. Classification (NCBI taxonomy): domain Bacteria; kingdom Pseudomonadati; phylum Pseudomonadota; class Betaproteobacteria; order Burkholderiales; family Comamonadaceae; genus Variovorax; species Variovorax sp. W2I14. The sequence goes on from NZ_JBNDJX010000001.1 coordinate 19,520, forward strand.
GCGCCACACCGCGCGCATGCGCGCCAGCATTTCGCGCAAGGAGAAGGGCTTGACCACATAGTCGTCGGCACCGAGTTCGAGCCCCATCACCCGGTCGGCTTCGTCCTCGCGACCGCTCATGCAGATGATCGGGAACCTGTGTTCCTGGCGCCAGTGGCGCGTCAGGTCCACACCGTCGCCGTCGGGCAGTCCGAGGTCGAGCAGGACCATGGTGTAGTCGCGCTGCTCGACGGCTTCGAGCGACTCCTTGACGTTGCGGCTCACGTGGCTTTCGATGCCGTGGCCCGCCAGGTAGCTGCTAAGGAGCGTGGCCAGCGAACCGTCGTCGTCGACGATCAGAACGGGCCCGCGGGGTTGCGGGTTTGCGGCTTCGATCTTCATGCGGATCGTCTCTCCAAAGGGGGTACGGAAACGGCCGTGTCGAACAGGGGTACCTCGAGCCGGAACAGGCTGCCGCGGCCCGGCGCCGTGGCCATGCCGACGAAGCCACCATGCCCGCTCGCCACGCCCGCCACGATCGCCAGCCCGAGGCCCGAGCCGCCCTGCGCCTGACGGGTGGAATAGAACGGATCGAACAGGTGCGGCCAGTGAACGGCGGCGATGCCGTGGCCGTCGTCCAGGACCTCGACCCAGCCGTGCGCGCCGGCCTCGTGGGCCCACGGATCGCCCAGCACGATGTCGAAGCGGTCCTCGCGCCGGGCTGCGTTGCTGTGCGCGCCGACCGTGAGCGTGACCTGCTGGCGCGCCGCCTGAACCGCGTTGCGCAACAGGTTCTGCACCGCGCGCAACAGCTGACCGCGATGGGCGAGCACCAGGGGCGAAGGCTCCGTCGCGCCATGCCCGGGCGTGGGTGCGCGCGCGATGCGGATGTGCGAGGGGCACAGCGGGCGTGCCATCTCGATCGCCTCGTCGATCAGCGCGCCGAGGTCGACGCACTCGCGCGTCGGGTCGCCCTGGCGCGCGGCCAGCAGGATCTGCTGGGTCATGTCGATGCCGCGGTCGGTGGCGCGGGCGAGTTGCGCCAGCTCGGCCTGGCCCGGACCGTCGGGCGGGATGCGCTCGCCGGCAATTTCCGCGCAGGCGCGGATCGTGCCCAGCACATTGTTGAAGTCGTGGGCCACGCCGCCGGCGAGGAAGCCCAGCGATTCGAAGCGACGCGCCTGGTCGAGCCTGGCGGCCATGCGCTGGCGTTCGCCGATGGAAACTGCCAGCAGCAGCGACAGCACGGCAATGCCGATCAGGTCGACCTGCAGGGTCCACAGGCCGTAGCCGTATTCCACATAGGGCCCGAAGCCTGCGAGCGTGAGGCAGACCATGCCGATGGCGATCGCCGCATTCAGGGGCGCCACCAGCGCAATGCCGCCGCGCACCGCGGCCCAGCACAGCGGCAGGGTGAGGGCAGTGCGCACCACCTCGTCGTGTATGCCGGGAATCAACACCAGCGCCAGGCATGCGAAGGTGACCGCAATCGGCGACCAGTTGCTGCGCTCGCGCAAGACCGCACTGACGGCCGGCGTTCCCCAGGCGAGCAGCGCGGGCACCAGCGTCAGCATCGCCACCGCGGCGGCAACGAAGACACCTCGCCACGGCGCCAGCCAGTCGGCTGCGCTGCCCCACCACAGCACCGCGCCGGCGAGCGTCGAATGCAGCATCGACAGGCCCACCGGCAGCAGCAGCGCGAACAGCAGAAGGCGGCGCGAGGAATCCAGGCGACCGTCGCGCGCGATCCAGCGCCGTCCCAGCCAGGCGCCCAGCACGACCTGGAGGAGGGTCAGCACCGCCAGCATCACGTCGACCGCGGACCAGGCCGAAGGCGCTCGCATCCCTTGCAGTGCCAGCGCCCCGGCCGCCAGCAGCAGATACAGCGGCCATTCGCGCACGCGGCGGCGCCACAGCAACGCCACCCCCATTGCGGGCGCGGGCCAGGCGAGCGCGGACAGCGACGGGTCGGCGGTGATTCCCAGGCTGGCCTGGGCTGGAAAGTAGTAGGAAAGGCCGAGCAAGAAAGAGAGGGCGGCGCAGCCGGCGAAGGCGCCGGGCGGCCGCATCCAGCCGCCGGTCCGCGCCGCATTGCGGCCGGTCGCGGGTGCGTCCAAGGAGGCGCCGAAGCGCAAATCCGAGGGCCTCGAATCTTTCATTTGTAACGGTTGCATTTTGCGGCGCGACTTTAACTGCACTCAGGCAATCAATTGACGGTTGAGACGAATCGACAAAATTTTGAGATGCATCGACTAACGCTGAAATACTTTTTAACCTGAAACTTCACCGCTCTGGAGACCTACGGGTATCCGTGTCCTGGCGCGCACCGATTACGCCGGGGACATTCGTGTGAATTGTGCGCATGCCGTTCCCCGAATTCATTGCGATCGACGTCACCAACTTATTTCAGGAGATTTCAATGGCCGCCGATGGATCAGTCGCTCCCAAGGAGCGCGTCAATATCGTTTATCGCCCCGCCGTCGGCGATGCGCAGTCGGAAGTCGAATTGCCGCTGAAATTGCTGGTGCTGGGCGACTTCACGCAGCGCGCCAGCGACCAGGCCGTCGAGGACACCAAGCCGGTGTCGGTCGACAAGGACAACTTCAACGACGTCCTGAAGGCCCAGAAGCTCGAACTGAGCATCGGCATCGACAGCAAGCTCGACCCGCAGGCACCCGAAGGCACGCAACTGCCGGTCAAGCTGAACTTCGAGTCGATCGACGACTTCTCGCCCGACGCCCTCGTCGGGAAGGTGCCCGAGCTGCATCAGCTGCTGTTGCTGCGCGACGCGCTCAAGGCGCTCAAAGGCCCGATCGGCAACATCCCCGATTTCCGCAAGCGCGTGCAGGAGCTGGTGCAGGACGAACAGGTGCGCGCGCGCCTGCTGGGCGAACTCGGCATCGAAGAAAAGTAACGGAAAGCCCGCCATGGAAGAAACACAAGCCCAGCCCGGCGCCTCGGCGCAAGCCGCCGATGCCGCCCCATCCTCGCTGTTGGACCAACTGGTCGAATCCGCGCGCGTCAAGCCCGGCGACGACGCCTATCCGATCACCCGCCAGGGACTGCAGGCGTTCATCTCGCACCTGCTGGAGCCGCAGAATGCCGTCGAGCGCGTGACGCAGGCGACCGTCGACGACATGATCGCGGGGCTCGACAAAAAGCTCTGCGGCGCGGTCGACGCGATCCTGCACCATCCCGAATTCCAGGCCATGGAGTCCGCCTGGCGCTCGCTCAAGTTCCTGGTCGACCGGACCAACTTCCGCGAGAACGTGAAGATCCAGATCCTCAATGTCAGCAAGCAAACGCTGCTGGAAGACTTCGAGGACGCCGCAGACGTGACCAAGTCGGGCCTCTACAAGAACCTCTACACGGCCGAATACGGCCAGTTCGGCGGACAGCCTTTCGGCGCCATCGTGGCCAACTACGAATTCGGCCCGGGCGCGCAGGACGTCAAGCTCCTGCAGTACGCAGCCAGCACCGCCGCCATGGCCCACACGCCGTTCATCGCGTCCGCCGGGCCGCAGTTCTTCGGCATCGACACTTTCGAGCAGTTGCCGAACCTGAAGGACCTGTCCTCGGTGTTCGAGGGTCCGCAGTTCGTCAAGTGGAATGCCTTTCGCGAGAGCCAGGACGCGCGGTACGTGGGCCTGACCCTGCCGCATTTCCTGCTGCGCACGCCCTATGGCGCCGACACGGTGCCGAGCAAGAAATTCAACTACCAGGAGAGCGTGGCCGGCGGCAACAAGGACTTTCTCTGGGGCAACGCGGCCTTCGCCTTCGCCTCGCGACTGACCGAGAGCTTTGCCGACTACCGCTGGTGCGCCAACGTGATCGGGCCGCAGGGCGGCGGCACGGTGTCCGACCTGCCGATCTATTCGTACGAGTCGATGGGCGCGATCCAGAACAAGATCCCGACCGACATTCTCATTTCGGAGCGGCGCGAGTTCGAGCTGGCCGAGCAGGGCTTCATTGCCCTGACGATGCGCAAGAACAGCGACAACGCGGCCTTCTTCTCGGCCAACTCGGCCCAGAAGCCCAAGTTCTTCGGGCAGAGCAAGGAGGGCAAGGAAGCCGAGCTCAACTACAAGCTCAGCACCCAGCTGCCCTACATCTTCGTGGTGAGCCGGCTGGCGCACTACATCAAGGTGATCCAGCGCGAAAACATCGGGATGTGGAAGGAGCGCGCCGACCTCGAGAAGGAGCTCAACCTCTGGATCCGCCAGTACGTGGCCGACATGGACAACCCCGCGGCCGGCGTGCGCAGCCGCCGTCCCCTGCGCCAGGCGGAGATCAACGTGGTCGACGTCGAAGGCGAGCCGGGCTGGTACCGGGTCGACCTGAAGGTACGGCCGCATTTCAAGTACATGGGCGCCTCTTTCACGCTGTCGCTGGTCGGCAAGCTCGAAAAGAATTAGCCCTTGTTTCCGGATTGGCCGTCCATGTTGCATGGGTAACTTGGACGGTTCAAAAGGAAATGTTGCGGTAACCGCACCGCAACACAATTGAGGCCAACGCAGCCAATAGCTCTGCCCCAGGTTGCGACAAGGAATTCGAATTCCGCGGAATGCTTTATTCGAATTAACGGGGTTTTAAATGTCGGCATGAATTGCCGAATAACGAAAGTACTCAAATGCCGATGCCGTGCTACCTCACCCTCGAAGGTCAAAACCAAGGAAAAATCGAAGGCTCCACCAAGGTCAAGGGCCATGATGGAAAAATTCTCGTGCAAGCCGTCGAGCACACGATCGAAATTCCCAAGAGCCCGCAAACCGGCCTGCCCACCGGCAAGCGCGTCCACGGTCCGACCACGCTGACCAAGGAAATCGACAAGTCCTCGCCCAAGCTGTTCCAGGCCCTCACCTCGGGCGAACAGATGAAGTCGGTGGAACTCGAGTTCTATCGGATCTCGCCCAAGGGCACCGAAGAGAAGTACTACACGGTCAAGCTCGAGAACGCCATTCTCACGAGCATCCGTTCCTGGACCCCCAACTGCCTGAACCCCGAGAACAAGCAGATGGGACACATGGAAGACGTGGCGTTCACCTACGAGAAGATCACCTGGACCTTCAATCCGGACGGCATCGAGGCCGAGGATTCCTGGCTCGCGCCGAAGTCCTGACCGGTCGGAGGCTGATCGCCCGCCGTGAGTGAATTCCGCCTGCTCGAACGCGTGGCCCGCTGGGAAAGCGGTGCCGAGCGCCATGCCGCCGCGGGAGCGAGCCTGCTGATCGATTCGGTGATCGCGCACCTGCGCTGCATCCTGAACACCCGCCAGGGCAGCGTGCCGCTCGATCCGCACTTCGGCGTGCCGGACTTCACCAACCTTGCGGGCGGCCTCTCGGCCGGATCGGTGCGCGACATCGAAGTCGCCATCCGGCAGGTGATCCTGCGCTACGAGCCCCGGCTGCGAGCGCCCCAGGTCACGTTGCGTGCCGACCCGGGCGACCCGATGTCGCTGCGCTTCGATGTCGATGGCCGGCTCGATGTAGACGGCCAGGAGATTCCGCTGCAACTGTCGACCATCGTCGGCAGCAACGGCAAGGTCAGCGTTCCCGACCATGCATTGAGGCGCTGAGGCATCGAGCGCCTCGCGCGCACTGCGCCCACAGAGATGAGCAAAGCCACCTTTCTTCGCTACTACCAGGACCAGCTGCAGCAATTGCGCACGCTGTCGGTGGACTTTGCGCGCGCCAACCCGGCGCTTGCGCCGATGTTGGCCGAGCCCTCGGGCGACCCGGACGTGGAGCGGCTGCTCGAGGGCGTGGCCTTCCTCAACGGCCTGACCCGGCAAAAGCTCGACGACGAGTTTCCCGAGCTGCTCCAGGAACTGGCCAACCAGCTGTTTCCGCACTATCTGCGACCGGTGCCGGCGGCAACCCTCGTGATGTTCGAGCCCAAGGCGCCGCTCACCGAGGCCGTGCGGGTGCCCGCCGGCAGCGAACTTGCCTCTTTGCCGGTGGACGGCACGCGCTGCCGCTTTCGCATCAGCCATGCACTGCAGGTGGAGCCGCTGACGTTGCGCGGTTTCGAGCTGGTCCACGATGCGGGCCGTGCGCCCGCGCTGCGGCTGGACTTCGTGCTGCAGGGCATCGACCTGGCGCAATGGGCGCGGGGGCCCATCCGGCTCTTCCTGGGCGGGGGCTTCGCGCAGGCCAGCAACCTGCTGATGCTGCTGATGACGCGCGTGGCGCAGGTCGAGGTTGCGGCCGGAAGCCCGCAGCAAGTCGAGGTCCCGGCGGGCCGGCCGCAACAGGTCGGCGAACGCTTTGCGCTGGGCCGCCAGGCGCTGCGCTGCGCCGGCTTCGACCACGAGATGCTGGCCTATCCGCAGCATGCCTTTTCGGGCTTTCGCGTGATTCAGGAGTACTTCGCGCTGCCCGAGAAGCTGCTGTTCGTCGAGCTCGACGGGTTCGAGCGCTGGGGCGGCGCACGCGGCGGCCAGCAGTTCAGCGTCTGGCTGACGCTCACGGACCTGCCGCAGTGGGCACCCGAACTGCGCGACAACAGCTTTCAACTCAATGTGGTGCCGGTGCTCAACCTGTTCGAGCACCCGGGCGAACCGATCCAGCACGAGCACCGCACGAGCGAGTACCGCGTGCGGCCAGAGAACGAAAAGAAGGGCCACTACCAGATCTTCTCGGTCGACCGCGTCGTCGGCTATGCGCAGGGCGCGAGCGAGGAGCGCGTGTACCTGCCCTTCGGCATGGCCGGCCTGCCGGGCCAGGCGAACCAGGTACCGGCGAGCTACTCGCTGTCTCGCCGTGCCTCGGCGGTGGGCCGCGGCCAGGACATGTTCATCTCGATTGCCACCCCGCGCCACCAGCCGCTGGCGCCCGAGACGCTGTCCATCTCGCTCACCTGCACCAACCACGAGCTGCCCGAGAGCCTGAAGCTCGGCGACATCAGCCAGCCCACCAGCAACTCGCCCGAGCGGCTGTCGTTTCGCAACATCCGGCCGGTCACGCCGCAGCTCAATCCGCCGGCCGACGAGCACCTGCTGTGGCGGATGATTTCGCACATCTCGCTGAATTTCCTGTCGCTGGCCGATGCGGCCAACCTCAAGATGATGCTGGGCCTGTACATCTTCTCCGAGCGACAGGACCACGGCCGCGAGATCGCCAACCGCCACCGCATTGCGGGCATCGAGTCGCTCGTCGCCGAGCCCGAGACGCGGCTGATCGGCAGGCGCATGCTCAGCGGCCAGCGCCTGCGCCTGGGCTGCCGCAGCAGCCACTTCGCCAGCCTGGGCGGCCTGTATGTCTTCGGCTGCGTGATCGAGCGTTTTCTGGGCGACTACGCGGCCATCAACGCCTACACCCGGCTCGAGGTGCGCGACATCGACACGGGCGAGGTCTTCGAATGGCCGGCCAGGCTGGGGCGGCAATGCCTGCTCTGAAAGACGATCTGCGCGCGAGCGCATCGAACTACGGCTACTTCCAGGCGATCCGGCTGTTGCGCCGGGCCGGGGTGAGCAACATCCGCGTGCGGCCCCACCTGAGCCTGGGATTTCCCGACAACGACATCGAGCGCATCGAGCGCATGCGTGGTGCCGCGGCGGACGGCAGTGAAGACGCCTACCGCGTCACGGCCAGCTTCTTCGGCCTCTACGGCGTGTCCTCGCCGCTGCCGACCTTCTATACCGAAGACCTGCTCGACGACGAGCGCGAGGGCCGTCACGCGCGGCGCGACTTCTTCGACATCCTGCATGGCTCGCTCTATCCGCAGCTGTTCGATGCCTGGCGCAAATACCGGCTGCAGATGCGCGTGGTCGAGGACCGGGACCCCGAGGCGCTCGACACCCTCTACGCCTTTGCCGGCCTGGGCTCGCCCGCGCAGCGCGAGAGCCTTGCGCCCGATGCCGCAAGCCTGCTGCGCCATTTGAATCTGTTCGCGCAGCACACGCGCTCGGCGCTGGGGCTTCGCACGCTGCTGGCCGATGCCTTCGCGCCTGCCACGGTCGAGGTCGAATCCTGCGTGCCGCAGTGGGTGTCGATCCCCAGCGACCAGCGCCTGAGGCTCGGAATGCAGGGCCATGCATTGGGCGAAACCTGCCCGCTCGGCGTGCAGGTCGAGGACTGCGACAACCTGCTGCGCCTGGTCATCGGCGAACTGCCCGAGGCGCTTTTCCAGCAATTGCTGCCGGGTGCGCCGGGGCATCGTCGGCTGCAGTTCCTGGTGCGCTTCTATCTCACGCGGCCGTTGCAGGTGGCCGTCGAACTCAGGCTGCGCAACGACCAGGGCCGCAAGGCGCGTCTCGGTGCGCCGGTCTGGTCGCGCCTGGGCCTGGACACCTGGCTGCCCGGCGAGCGCGACGGCGATGCACCGGCTGTCGGCTTTCGCCTGGCGGCGCCCCTCACTTCCTCCACAAGGACCTCTTCCCATGTTGCTGGTTGACCTGAAGCCGCTCGTCGGCCGCCTCGACGGCTATTGCAAATCCTCGCTCGAGAACGCGGCCGGGCTGTGCATCTCGCGCGGCCACTACGAGATCACGCTCGAACACCTGCTGCACCGGCTGCTCGACGAGCCGCAGGCGGACATTTCGCTGCTGCTGCGCCAGAACGGCGTGGACGCCGGCGCGCTGCGCCACGGCGTGGACCGCGTGCTGGAGGAGATGCGCACCGGCAATGCGGGCCGGCCGGCGTTCTCGCCGCTCCTGCTGGAACTGCTGCAGGACGCCTGGCTGCTGGGCTCGGTGGACCTTGGGCAGACGCTCATCCGCTCCGGCGCGGTGCTCGCGGCGCTGGTGGCACGCGCGGGGTTCTATGCCGGCGGCGGCCTGGGGCCGCTGCTGAGCCCGCTGCGCAAGGAGACCCTGCTCGAGCAATTTCCCAGCGTCTGCGCCGGCTCGATCGAGGGCCAACCTTCGGCCGCAGGAGAGGGCACCGACCTCGAGCGCGGCTCGCCCGGCGCGCCCGCCGGTGCGATCGGCAAGTACTGCGAGAACTTCACCGACAAGGCACGCGCCGGCAAGATCGACCCGGTGTTCGGCCGCGACGCCGAGATTCGCCAGATGGTGGACATCCTCGCGCGCCGGCGCAAGAACAACCCGATCTGCGTGGGCGACCCCGGCGTGGGCAAGACCGCAGTGGTCGAGGGCCTGGCGCTGCGCATCGTCGAAGGCGACGTGCCCGAGATGCTCAAGGAGGTGACGCTGCTGGGCCTGGACATGGGCATGCTGCAGGCCGGCGCCAGCGTGAAGGGCGAGTTCGAGAATCGCCTGAAGGGCGTCATCGAGGAGGTCAAGGCTTCGGCCACGCCGATCATCCTTTTCATCGACGAGGCGCACACGCTCATCGGCGCCGGCGGCCAGGCCGGCACCTCGGATGCGGCCAACCTGCTGAAGCCCGCGCTCGCGCGCGGCGAGCTGCGCACCATTGCCGCCACCACCTGGGCCGAATACAAGAAGTATTTCGAGAAGGACGCCGCGCTGGCGCGCCGCTTCCAGCTGGTGAAGCTCGACGAGCCCGATGTCGCCACCGCGGTGCAGATCCTGCGCGGCCTGCGCGAGCGCTACGAGGAGGTGCACCAGGTCGCCATTCGCGACGATGCGCTGGTGGCCGCGGCCGAACTCTCCAGCCGCTACATCACGGGCCGCCAATTGCCCGACAAGGCGGTCGACCTGCTCGACACCGCGTGCGCGCGGGTCAAGGTGCTGCAGCATGCCAAGCCCGACCGGCTCGAGGACACCGAACGCCGCATGCAGGCGCTCGAACGCGAGGAGCGCGGCCTGCGGCAGGACGTCGATCATCGACAGCCCGTGGATGCGCAGCGTTTTGCCGACATCGATGCGCAAATGGGCACGCTGGCCGCCGAGGCCGAGCAACTGCGCACGCGCTGGCAGGCGCAGCGCGCCGCCGCCCAGGCGCTGCGCGATGCGCGCGCGGCCTTCGGCGCCGCGCGCCGCGACCAAGGCGATCATGGCGGGCAAGGTGAATCTCCCGAAGCGCCGGCACTGCAGGCTCTCGAAGCCGCGCTGGTCGAGGCCGAGCACGCCTTCGCCGCGGCCCAGGGCGGCGAGGCGCTGGTGCGCATCGATGTCGACCCCGAGGTGGTGGCCAAGGTGGTGTCGGACTGGACCGGTGTGCCGGTCGGCAAGATGCAGAAGGACCGCGCGAGCACCGCGCTGGGCCTGGCCGATGCGCTCAAGCGCCGCATCCGCGGCCAGGACGCCGCGCTCGACCAGGTGGCGGAGATCGTCAAGACCGCGAGCTCGGGCCTGAACGACCCGCGCCAGCCGCTGGGCGTGTTCCTGCTGGTCGGCCCGTCGGGCGTCGGCAAGACCGAAACCGCGCTGGCCGTGGCGGACCTGCTGTTCGGCGACGAGAAGTCCACCGTGGTCGTGAACATGAGCGAGTTCCAGGAGCGTCACAACGTGAGCCGGCTGATCGGTTCGCCGCCAGGCTATGTGGGCTACGGCGAAGGCGGCCTGCTGACCGAGGCCGTGCGCCAGCGGCCTTACTCGGTGGTGCTGCTCGACGAGGTCGAGAAGGCCCACCTGGACGTGCTGAACCTTTTCTACCAGGTGTTCGACAAGGGGATGCTGTCGGACGGCGAGGGCAAGGAAATCGACTTCGCCAACACCGTCATCTTTCTCACGTCCAACCTCGCCACCGATGTCATCACCGAGATGACGCAAGGCGACGAGCCGGTCGATCCGGCCGTGCTCGCCACCGCGATCCGGCCGCTGCTCTCGAGCCACTTCAAGCCCGCGCTGCTCGCGCGCATGACCATCGTGCCGTACGTGACGCTCGACGCCCAGGCGCTCGGCGGCATCGTGCGCCTGAAGCTCGAGCGCATCGCCCTGCGGCTGGGGCACAACAACAAGGTGCGCTTCACCTTTGCCGACGCGGTGGTCGAGCGCATCGCGGCGCGCTGCACCGAGGTGGAGACCGGCGCCCGCAACATCGACTTCATCCTGCGCGGCAACGTGCTGCCGCTGATGTCGCAGCAGATGCTGCAGCGCATGGGCAGCGGCGAGCCGACCAGCGCGGTGCATCTCGATGTGGATGCGGCGGGCGAGTTCACGGTGCGCTTCGACGCCGAGGTCGAGGTTCAGGCCGAGGCCGAGGCCGAGGCCGTCGCCTGATCCAAGAGCCCGAGCCATGAGCAGCCTTTCCGACCGCCTTCCCGCCGACCGCCGCTTCGAGTTCGGCAGCGACGCCTGCCCGGCCGACACCTTCGCGGTGGTGCGCATGAGCGGCTTCGAGGCCATCTCCAGGCCCTACCGATTCGAGCTGGTGCTCGTCTCCGACGACGCGCAGCTGGACCTTGCGCGCGTGCTGGCCGCCAAGGCGGAGCTGCGCATCTTCGCGCCCGACGGCAGCAGGCAGGCCACGCCCTACGCGGGCGTGCTGGCCGAGTTCGACCAGCTTCACCAGGCGGGCGGCTTCACCTTTTATCGCGCGGTGCTGGTGCCGCGCCTGTGGCTGCTGTCGCTGTATCGCAATTCCGAGGTTTACCTGCACGAGCAGACGATTCCCGAGATCGTCGAAAGCCTTCTGAAGGGCGCCAAGCTCAGACCGGGCAGCGACTACACGCTCAAGCTCAGGGGCGACTATCGTCCGCGCAGCTACGTGTGCCAGTACCAGGAGACGCCGCTGGCGTTCATCTCGCGCTGGCTCGAGCGTGAAGGCATCTACTACCACTTCGAGCAGGCCGACGGGGCCGATCGGCTGGTTCTGCTCGACGACAAGACGGCCCAGCCGGCCGCGGCGCTGGCCGTCAGCTACCGGCCGGCCGACGAGCTCGACGTGGGGCAGACGCCCGACTCGGTGCAGGGCCTGGTCTGCCGCACGCGGCCGCTGCCGCGCAGCCTGGTGCTGCAGGACTACAACCACCGCCGCGCCGGCATGCCGCTGGTGACGCAGGTCGAGGTCTCGGCCAGCGGTGTCGGCGAGGAAATGCTCTATGGCGAGAACTTCCGCACCGAGGAGGAGGGCGAGCGCTACGCCAGGATTCGCGCGCAGGAGCTGCGTTGCGGCGAGCGCGTGTTCAGCGGCGAGGCCACCGCGGTGGGGCTGCGCAGCGGCCATTTCATGGACCTGTCGCACCACTACCGCGACGACTTCAACGGCCGCTACCTGGTTACCGAGATCACGCACGAAGGCTCGCAGGCCGGTACGCTGCTCGCCGGGCTGAAGACGCCCTTCAACGCGCGCGAAGAGCAGACCGTCTATCGCAACACCTTCGTCGCGCTGGCCGCGGCCACGCAGTTTCGCCCGGCGCGCAGCACGCCCAAGCCGCGCGTGGCCGGCACCATGAGCGCCACGGTCGATGCGGAGGGCTCGGGCGAGTACGCCGAGCTCGACGAGCACGGCCAGTACAAGGTGCAGATCCCCTTCGACCGCACCGAGAAGGGCGCGGCCAAGGGCTCGGCGCCGGTGCGCATGGCCTCGCCTTACGCGGGCAGAGAACATGGCATGCACTTTCCGCTGCACAAGGGCACGGAGGTGCTGCTGTCCTTCGCCGACGGCGACCCGGACCAGCCTGTGATCCTGGGGGCGGTGCCCAATTCGGTCACGCCGAACGTGGTCGACCAGCGAAACCCGCAGGACAACCTGATCAGCACCAAGGGCGGCAACCAGATGCTGATGGCCGACACCAAGGGCAAGGAAGTGATCTGGCTGCATTCGCCGTTCCACAAGAGCAGCCTGGGCATCGGCTCGGTCCATCCCGAAGGCGGCGGCAGCATCTACGAGGCCACCACCGGCGGCAAGGACTCGGTGTCCTTCGGCAACAGCAACTCGATGAGCTTCGGGCCTGCGAATTCGCTGTCGCTGGGCACCAAGGCGTCGATCGGCGCGGCTTTCTCGAACGACGTGTCCATGGGCACGAAGATCGGCATCGATGCGTCCTCCAGCATCAGCTGGAAGGCCAATCTCGGGACGCTGCCCGCCGTGGGCTCGTTCGAGGGCACCAGCGGGCTCAAGAACATCTCCATCGACGACTCCGACGGCCTCAGCCTGAAGCGCTCCTTCGGCGGCAAGTCCAACAAGACCGCGAAGATCCAGGCCGGCGCGTTCGAGGACGAGGAAACCTCCGCCGCGCTGGAGAGCTCGAAGGTGAAACTGCGCGCGATGATCGCCGGCTACACGGCGCTGAACTTCACCCAGTCGACCATCTTCAGCATGGCGGTGAACGCGAGCGGCGACGGCGCCTTACTGGGGCCCGCCGAGAAGCAGGCCAAGAAGACGCAGGAAGCCGACGACCTCCGCTTCGCCGACGAGGAAGCCAAGGCCAAGGCCATCGAGAAAGAGAAGCTCAAGGCCGAGTCGCCGCCGGAAGCAGTCACCAAGGAGGCGGCCAAGGGCGCAGAGGATGCCGCCGCGTGGAGAAAGGCGGAAGAAGACAAGATCTCCAAGAAGTACGAGAACGGTCCCATCGAGTCGGCGGCCGAGAAAGCCGAGAGGAACGAACTCAAGGACAGGTCGCCTCCCGTGGACATCGCCAGGCGTGCCGCTGCGGAGACTGTCTGGCGGGCTGCCAAAGAGAAGGAGATCGACGACCGCTACAAGAGCCGCGCCGCCGCGCAGGCCGCCCCGTCGAACCCCGCCCGCCAGACGCTGCAGGGCTGGCCCGGCATCATCGGCAAGTTCGGCCTCGATGCCGTCCTGAATGTGACTGCGATGGGCTTGATGCAAGCCTATGCACGCACGCTCCAGGCCGAGATCGACGACCTCAAGCTGATGAGCGAACTGAGCCTGGGCGTGGACGGCATCCAGCACACCGTCAACGGCGACGACGCGGGCGCGCCGCTGGTTCAGCCCGACCCGCCGCTGGATGTCCGCTGCGAATTGACGCTGTCGCCGTCGACGGGCGTCTCCATCACGGCGGGCAAGAAATCCGAATGGGACGCGAAGCCTCCCACCGGCGGCGCGATCCGCATGAAGTCCAGGCTGATCAAGCTGGCTGCCGACAAGCTCCTCTTCAAGGCGCCGACGGGGGTCGTGGGCCATGTCGTCGACAACAAGGTGCTGGGCTTTTCCTATGCGGCCGCCGACGACGACACGGCCAGCCTCAGTTCAACGGGGTCCTTCGTTTCGGCGAAGGCCGGTGCGCTCGAGTTGGCCGCGCCGGCGATCCACATCGGCAACATGGCGAGGATCGACTTGTTGGCAGCGGCCACGACCGTGGTGTCGGCCATGGAGACGGCGCACGAGGCTGCCGAACTTGCTCTCGCAGAGGCCAAGGCGCTGTCCAGGGCCGCGCTGAAGGCTGCCCGAAGGTCGGCCGTCGCCCAGTGGCTGGAAAAGCCCAAGAGCCTGCCGGCCGACGATCCGACGCTCCGCGCGATCACGACGGCCGAACAGTTCGAGAAGCAGGCGCGCCGGAACCTGGACGATGCGTTGGCCAGGCAGGCCGATGCGATGGCCGCGATCAAGGCGGCGCCGCTGACCCGAGGCATCAGCATCGACGGCAGCTCGGCGTCGCTGACCTTCGGCAACTCCGGTTGGAAGGCCACCGATGCCGGGCTGGAGATCAGTTGCAGCAGCTCGACGGCCAAATTCCTGCCGGTCAGCGTCGAGCTGGACAGCACCTTGATCAAGCTGGGCTGAAACCGCCACCATGAAGATCATCAAGCCCGACCACATGGCGGTCGTCCATCGCGCACTGCGATGGCAGCAAAAGGACCGGCTGGCCGTCGGCCTGGTGGCGCTGTTTCCGCTGGCGTCGGCGCGCCTGGATGCGCTGCGCCCCGAAACCGAGCTCTGGCAACTGCTGCCGAAGGCGCCCGGCGCGCCGGCCGTGCTCGACGAGGGCTATCCCAAGCCGAAGGCCGAATTCATGCTCTACGGCGAGGCCTGTGCGCCCGGCGCCACGCCCGTGACCGAACTCGCGGTGCGCGCGCGCGTGGGCAGCCTGGACAAGCCCCTCATCGTTCGCGGCGACCGGCACTGGACCGCGCTCGGCACGCTGTCGTCGCCAGCGCCCTTCACGCGCATGCCCTTGGTGCCGGCCAACGCTTTCGGCGGCCCTGGCGACGAAGCGAACCCGCTTGGCAAGGCCGCGCCGGCCCTGCCCAACGTGGAAGACCCGCGCCACCCGATCGTCTTCAAGGGCGACCGGCCGGCACCGGCCGGCTACTGGGGTGTGGACAGCAGCGCGCCGCAACGCCAGCGCCACCTGGGCGCCGTCGGCACGGCCTGGCTGCAGAAGACCTGGCCGCACCTGCCCGAGGACACCCGCGGCGACTACTTCCAGAGCGCGCCGCCGGACCAGCGCCTGACCGGATTCTTCGCCGGCGACGAGGCGATCGCGCTGAGCCATCTGCATCCTGCGCAGCCGCGCATCGAGAGCGCGCTGCCGGCATTGCGCGGACGCTGCTTCGCTGCGTTGCGCGGCCCGGGCCCGGAGCCTGTGCTCAAGGAGATCGCGACCCATGCCGAGACGGTCTGGCTGATGCCGGGTCTGGGCCTGGGCGCGGTGCTCTACCGCGGCACGCTGGAGATCGGCGACGAGGAGGCGCAGGACGTTGCCTGCCTGGTCATGGGCTGGGAGCCATTGCGCGACGCGCCGCTGCCCGAAGCGCACTACCGTGACCAGCTGCCGCCACCGGCGGCTGCGGCCACGGGGCCAGCGCCAGCAGCAGCAGCTGCTGCCCAGGAGGCGGCATCCCTGGCCGCGCCGGCGGGCGCCGCAGAGGGCGCGGCGGGCCTGCCCGCGGCGGCAGCGAGCGGCGCAGCAGCAGCCCTTGCCGCTGCAGCGCCTGCCGCTGTTGCCGCCGTTGCCGCTTCTCAGGGCACTTCGGCATCGTCGGTGCAGGCCCGGAAGCCGAACCTGGCCGTAACGGAGCCCGCAGCGGCCGCGGACCCGGCATTGGCGCAGATCGAACGCCTCACGGCCGAGATGAATGCACAGACCGACCGGCTGCTTGCCGAGCACGGCATCCCGCGTTCGCAGATCGACGCCATGATGCAGCCGCCGCCATCGCCGCTGCACGAGGTCTCGCAGGCCGACATCGAGGCCATGACGCAGAAGCTGCAGGCCGAGCACACGGCGCTGCTGGCCCACAACGGCCTCACGCAGGCCGACGTGGACGGGTTCATCCGCTCGCGCCAGGGCGAGCTGCCGCCGGCCGATGTGAGCCTCGCGGACATCGAAGCCCAGACGCAGCAGATGCGGCTGAAGACCCAGCAGCTGATGCGCGACAACGGCATCGACCACAACGACGTGGCCAATGCACTGAGCAGCAGCGGGGCCAGCAGCGAAGCGGTCGCGTTCATGCGGCAGTTTCCGGCGCTGGCGGCCAGCGGCGCGGGGCCGCTGGCGCTGTCGTTGCAGCCTGGCTCGCCGTCGGTCACTGCCGCACCAAGCGCCAAGGCGCCAGTGGGCGCGATGGGCGCGGCAGCGGCTCCGGTGGCGGCTTCCGCCGCCACCGCTGCGCTGGGATCGGTGGCCTCGGCACTGGCGGCACCGGCCGCCGGCGCTGCGGCACCACCCGCTGAGGCACCCGCGGCCGCCCCGCATGCTCCGACGACCCGCGAGGAAGTGATCGCCTGGCAGGCCGAAGGCCGCAGCTTCGCCGGATTGAAGCTGGACGGCCTGGAGCTCAGTGACCTGGACCTGTCCAACGCCGACTTCAGCGCCGCGACGCTCGAGAAGACGCGCTTCGATCGCGCCCGGCTGGCCGGCACCCGCTTCGACAAGGCCATCCTGCAGGGCGCCAGTTTCGAAGGCGCCGATGCGACGAAGGCCAGCTTCCAGTCGGTGCGCGCGGCCGGCAGCCGGCTTGCCGGTGCCACGCTCGGCGGCGCCACATTGAAGGCGGCGGATTTCAGTCGCAGCGATTTCACCGGCGCCACGTTGCAGGGCGCGCAGTGCGCCCGCGCCGATTTCAGCGGCAGCCGGATGGCCGGCCTGCGCAGCGCGAAGCTGCAGGCCGAGCAGGCCGACTTCAGCGGGTGCGGGCTCGAGGGCGCGGACTTCGCGGGCGCGACGCTGACGGCCGCGCGCTTCGATACCGCGCGCATGGACGGCGCCGTGCTGGCCTCCGTGCAGGCCGGGCGTTCGCAATGGTATGGAACAAAGGCGCCGAAGGCGGACTTCAGCGCTGCCGACCTGCGCGGCGCGCGCGCGGGTGCGGGCACCGTGTTCGCGGGCACGAACCTGCGCGGCGCGAACCTCGACGGCGCGGCCTGGAGCGACGGTGTGGACCTGCAGGGCGCGGCCATGCAGTCGGCCTCGATGGAACGCGCGGACTTCAGCGGTGCGCGCGCGGCCGGGCTTCTCCTGGCCGGCGCCAATGCCAAGGGCGCCAATTTCTCGCGCGCCGCGCTCGACGCCGTTGACGCCCGCAGTGCCAACCTGATGGGCGCCTCGCTGCGCCATGCGCAGCTCGCCGGTGCGCAGTTGGGCGGCGCCAACCTGCACGCCAGCGACGTCTATGGCTCGGCCATCGTCCAGGCGCACACCGCAGGCGCACTGACCACGGGCACGCTGATGCAGATCGCTGGCCGGCCCGAGGCGCGAAAGACATGAACATGACCGCATCCGCCTCCTTCGCCGATGCCGATGCCGCCCTGGCGGCCATCGCGCAGGGTGGCCGCCAACTGGCCGGTGCCAGCGTCGCCGGGCTCGACTTCGCAGGGCGCGACCTTTCCAGGGTGCACTGGCGCGACGTCGACCTGCGGCAGGCGGGGCTGGCGCGGGCCAACCTGGAAGACGCCGTGTTCGAGCGCTGCAGGCTGCCCGGTGCCGTGCTCACCGAGGCGACGCTCACGGCCACGCAATGGCACGCCTGCGACCTGCAGGGCGCGTCGCTGCGCGGCTCGCGCGGCGCGCGCGTCTCGATGCGCGAGTGCAGCCTGCGCGAGGTCGACGCCGCGGGCGCGCAATGGACCCACGCGATGCTCGACCGGTGCGACCTGTCGGCGGCCAGCTTCGCCGATGCGGCGCTGCTGCACAGCGATGTGCACCAGTGCCGCTTCGACGTCACCGATTTCAGCCGCGCGCTGCTGCAGCGCTTCACGGCCATGGACGCCGATCTGGGCAGCGCCCGCTTCGACGCCACCGACCTGACCCAGGCCTATCTGGCCGGGGCCAGGCTGGCGGGCCAGCGCCTGGGCAACTGCGTGCTGTCGATGGCGCAATTCAACCGGGCAGATCTCACGGGTGCCGATTTCTCGAAGGCGCGGCTGCAGCAGGTCCAGTTCCAGCACGCGACGCTCGAGGGCGCGGTGTTCAGCGGCGCGACGGGCCTGCATGTGCGCTTTGGCGATGCGCGCCTGGCGCGCGCGCTGCTGGACGAGGCCAGCTTCGAGATGTCCGACTTCGCACGCGCCGACCTCGCGGCAGCGCGGCTCGTGCAGCTGCGCGCATCGAAATCGAACTTCGCCGGCGCCCGCTGCCAGGGCGCGCAGATGGCGTGGGCGGTGTTCGTCCACAGCGACTTCTCGCACGCCGACCTGAGCGGCGCCGATTGCAGCCATGCCGACTTCAGCGGCGCGAACCTGCATCGCGTCGTCGAACGCGGCACGAACTGGAGCGACGCCGTGCGTCGCGGCAGCCAGGCCACCGATGCCGAGCGCGCCCGCGCCGAAGACTGGCGCCCCGGGCCGGCCACCCTTTCCTGAGAGCACTCCAGCCATGACCAGCCACGATTCCTCCGTTGCCACCTCTGCGCCCGACAGCGCGGCGGCCGGCCCCCGTCTCGTCACCGGCACCGTCTGCGGCCGCGCCGGTGCCTGGCTGTTCGTGCGCAGCAGCGAAGGCGAGCAACGCGCGCAGGTCGCGCCCAGTTGCCTGCTGGCGCCCGAAGACGGCGACGTCGTGCTGCTGTGCCTCGCGCCCGACATGCCGCTGGCCGAGCCGCTGGACGGTGCCATGCGCGTGCTGCCCTGCCGCCAGCACGTGCTGGCCGTGCTGTCGCGGGCCGCGCCGACGCAGGCGCAGGCCATGGTGCAACTGCCGGGTGGCGCCCGGTTCGTCACGCAGGAAGGAAGCCTGCGCATCGAAGGCCGCGAGGTCGACATCGCCGCGTCCGCCGGCCTGCGCGCGCGCACGCCGCAGTTCACGCTGGAGGCCGCCCACGGCGACCTTCGCTTCGGCCATGCGAATGCCTCGGCCGGCAGCTTCACCGGGGTCATCGGCCAGATGCAGCTGTTCGCACGCGATCTCAGTACGCAGGTCGGCCGCCTGGTGCAGAAGGTGCGCAGCAGCTTCCGCACTGTCGAGGACCTCGACGATCTGCGTGCCGGACGGACGCGCTGGGAGGTCGAGGGCCATGCCCAGCTGCATGCGCGGCAGGCCACCGTGCTCGCCGAAGGCACCGTCAAGATCGACGGCCAACGCATCGACCTCGGTTGAAGGAGCGCCACCATGTTCGCAGTGACCCTTGCCGGCGGCCAGTGCATGGCCACGCCCGATGTCTGCGAGGTCCCCACGCCCGGCGGGCCGGTGGCCACGCCGTTTCCCAACATCGGCCTGCCGTCGATGGGCGATTCGCCCACCACCAAGGTGCTGGTGAGCGGCATGCCCGCGCTCACGAAGGCTTCGAAGATCCCGCTCACCAACGGAGACGAGCTCGGCAAGGTCGGCGGCGTGGTGTCGAAGAAGAGCCAGGGCGAAGTCGAGTTCATCGTCGGCAGCGCGAAGGTCAAGTTCGAGGGCCAAGCCGCCATCCGCCTGTCGACGCCCACCAAGCAGAACGCCGGCAACGCGCTCGGCGCGGTGGTCGCGCCGAGCCAGTCCAAGGTCATGGTCATCAGTTGAAACGAATCAGAGGAACCCGAATGAACATCCATCCAGACAAGACGCCCGTGACGGACATCCCTTCGCTGGCCAGCCGTCGGCAGGCGCTTCGCAGTGCCGCCGCGGCCATCGCGGCGCCGGCCCTCGTGGCCTGTGGCGGCGGCAGCAGCAGCTTCAGCAGCTTTGCGCAGACCGCGCCCACCGCCGTCAGCCAGGCGATCAACGACTTCGCGGCGATGGGCCCCGACACCTCGGGCGCGCTGGTGCGTGCGGACGTGCCGATCGCGCCCTGGTCCACGGGGCAAGGCACCGAACGCAAGCTCTTCGCCGCCAGCGCGGTCAAGACCTTCATCCTGGCCCAGTTCCTGCGCGGGGCCGAGGCGGCGGGCAGCAGCATCGGCCTGTCCACCCGCTGCGAGGTGAGCGATGCGCAGCGCAGCATCAGCAGCTCGGTGCTGGGCGGGCTCACTGGCACCTCGAACTACGGCAACGTGCTGGACGCGATGATTGCGCGCAGCGACAACACGGCCACCGACATCGCGATGGCGGCGGCGGGGCCGGACCGGGTTCGCGCGCTGATTGCGCAAGCGGGCCTCACCAACACGCAGATCTTCGATTCCACCCGGCGCGTGTTCTCCTACCTGGCGGGCGCCCCCATCGGCGTCGACCTGGGCTGGCCCGGCATGCTGAAGATACTGAGCGGCGATGGCGCCGGCCTGACCCCGCGCACCGACGTCATCAACTCCACCGAGTCGATGCTGAGCTCGGCCTCCGACCTGGTCAGCTGGTATCAGCAGGCGCTCACCGGCAAGTTCTTCAGCACCGCGGCCAGCCTGCGCGAGTTCAAGCGCATTTCCTCGCAGGCCACCGCGCTGTGGCAGGTGGTACCCGCGGACGTCATCTCCTACGGCAAGGGCGGCAGCATCGACTGGGAAGACTTCCATGCGCTGTCCCTGGCGGGGCAGATGCGCTTCAACAACGTGCCGGTCACCTTCGCCTTCGTACTGAATTGGAGAGGCGGCGAGACCAGCAACGAACGCACGCCCGCATTCGGCGCCGCCGCGTCCAAGGTCTTGAACGCGGTGGCCGACGCGCTGCGCAAGGCGTGAGCGCCATGACCATCGTCGCCGTCACCGCGCTCGCACCCGACGCGCAGCGTCTGTCCGCGCTGGCGGGCACGCTCGCGCGCTATGGCCTCAAGGCGCTGGGGGGCGTCTGGGAGACCACGCCGCAGAAAGTGCTCGCGCTCGACTGGCGGCCGATGGTCGATGCGTTCATTTCGCAGCGCGCCGCGCTCTGGCTGGTGCTTGCCGATGCCAAGGCGCTGGAAGATCCTTCGGTCCGCTACGGCCTCAACCTGATCGCCGCAAGCCTGCGCAGCGCGCTGGGCGCCGACTTCGGGACCGCAGTGCTGTGGCCCGACGCACCCGGTGCGGGTGGTGGTGCTGGTACTGGCGCAGACGTTGCGTCGCGTCCTGCGCTGCCCGCGCAGTTGCGCGATGCGCTGGTGCTGGAGTCCGGTCCGGCGTGGCCCGCCAAGCTGGTCGCGCGCATGCATCGCGCACGCTCCGGGGCGGCCGCCGATCGGGTCTCGGTCCATGGCAACGAGCAGCTCGGCCAGTGGATCGAACTCGCACCAGGTGCGGGCAGCTGGCAGGGCGTGATGTTCGCCGTCGCGGGCGAGGGCGCCTCGATCGACTTCCAGGCCACCGGCCCCAGCGGTGGCTTGCCCCAGACGTCGACCATCGCCTACGGGCAATCGGGCCTGAAGCTCGAGAGCGCCGGCCGCGCCTTCAACGGCTGGGCCTTGCGCAACGAGATCGGTGCCACCGCGAGCGGGCCCGTGTCGTACTACGCCCGCGTGCGCGGCCGCCCCGAGGCGCTGCTGTGGATGCCCTACACCGAGGAGGACGATGCCGATGCCACGCTGCTCGCCCTCGACTGAGGCCGGCGCCCTCCCGGTTGTTCGCTCAGGGAAGCAGGGCGGGCCCGACCACATGCCCGAGCGAATCCAGGCGCAGCGCGACACCGGGGTCGTGGCCGAGATCGACGCTGTATTCCTCACCGTCGAAGCGGTAGGTGACGCGATAGCGCGCGGCGTGCAATTGCTGCGAGGCGACGGTGTCGCAGACGGTCTCGGGCACGAAAGCCGGTGGCGGGACATCGCCATCGCCGGTGGGTTCGGACGAAAACATTCGCGACCACAGCGATGCCTTGTGCGGCGGCGCGATCTGCACGCCGCAGCGCTCGCGCGTGCCGTTCTCCGCCACCTGCGTGCGGTAGACCGCGAGCACCGCGGTGACGCTGAACGGGCCGACGGCATCGTGGGCGGGCGCGGCGGCGGCCGGCACGACCTGCGGGGCTTCGGGCTTGGGCTTGGGCGCCTGGGCGCAGCCGCCCGCGATGGCCGCCGCGCAGAACACGGCGGCGATCAATGCGGGCTGGCGAGAACGGGACAGGCGGTGCATGCGACGGCGAGGCGAAAGCGGTCCGCCATGGTACGGGCTTGGGACTCGCTGCGGCCGGCGAACAGTCACCGCGTTTGTTTCATCGGCAACATGGCTTGGGTGCGCGCGTGAGCCGCCGATGCGCCGCCGCGCTGGCGCTGTGCGCCCTGGCCGTCGCCGTGCTGCAAGGCTGCGCGGCAGCCAATTCCGCGATGGGCGGCAACACGGCCAAGCAGGCGCGCGCCGAGGTCAGCTGGGACGCGGGCAAAGACGGCGTGCTGATCGAGATCACATCGGCCACCGACCTCAACCTCTACGAGAACGTGCCGCACACCCTGCTGCTGAGCGTGTTCCAGATGACCGACGCCGCGGCCTTCCAGAAGCTCAAGGCCGACCCGCAGCAGATGTCGCGCGTGCTCGCAAGCGGCCAGGCGGGCCCCGACTTCGTGCAGTTCAGCCGGTACGTCGTGGCGCCGGGCCGGCGCACGCTGCTCGCGCTCGACCGGGCCCAGCAAAGCCACTACGTCGGCTTCGTGGCCGGCTACTACCAGCTCGATGCCGAGGGCAACGCGCGGCTCTTCGAAGTGCCGCTCGCCGTGAGCAGCAAGGGGTGGTTCTCGAGCACCTACAGCGCCGAGCCGGTGCCCTTGGCGATCCGGCTGAACCTGGGTTCGCAAGGCATCGTCTCGGCGAGCAGGCTGAACGCCTATCCGATACCGAAGAAGGAATCGGCGTGGATTCCGCTGGACGGTGGAGGCCGCGAGATCGACCTCGCGCCCCAGCCCGGGGAATCCACCGATCCGCCCACCCGAAAACTCTGAGTACCGAATCCAATGAACGAAAAGGCCGGCATCTATTGGCAGCAGGGCATGTTCCTGCAGCCTCAGCATTTCCAGCAGTCCGACCTGCACCAGCAGTTCCAGCGCAAGCCCGCCCTGGAGAGCGGCCAGCCGCATTTCTGGGGCGTGGGCGAGTTCGCGCTGGCCACCGCGGCCATCGCGAACCAGCGC
Organism: Variovorax sp. W2I14; assembly: GCF_050435205.1. Taxonomy (NCBI): domain Bacteria; kingdom Pseudomonadati; phylum Pseudomonadota; class Betaproteobacteria; order Burkholderiales; family Comamonadaceae; genus Variovorax; species Variovorax sp. W2I14. The sequence continues at coordinate 42,645 of NZ_JBNDJX010000001.1, forward strand.
ATCGAGTTGCAGTCGGCGCAGGTGCTCTTTCCCGATCGCACCTACGTCGAGTACCCGGGCAATGCGGTGATCGCGGGCCGGGCCTTCACCACCGAGCAGTTCGAGGGCGACAAGCCGCTGACCGTCTATCTGGGCCTGCGCCGGCTGCACGCCACGGAGTCCAACGTCAGCACGGTCGGCGAGCTCGCCGAGGCAGCGCTCGCTCCGACCCGGTATGCGACCACACACGCGAGCGAGGAGGTGCCTGACCTCTATTCGAACGCAGCCCCTGCGCAGGTGCGCTCGCTGATGTTCGTGCTGCGCATCTTCCTGGACAGCGAACTCGAGGCACTGCAGGACTACGAGCTGGTGCCGATCGCCAGGCTGGTGCGCGACGGCGCCCTGGTGCGGCTGGTCGATGACTACGTGCCGCCCTGCTATGCGCTGTCGGGCTCGCAGTGGCTGCAGCAGCAGATCCGGGACATCCGCGACGAGCTCGCGGGCCGGGCCCGGCAGTTGCAGGCCTACAAGAGCCCGGGCGGGACCCGCGGCGCGGGGCTCGATGCCGCCGACGTGGTGCTCCTGCTGGCGCTCCGGACCATGAACCGTTTCAGCCCGCTGCTGCAGCACCTGAGCGAAGTCGAGAGCCTGCACCCATGGGCGGTCTACGGCGTGCTGCGACAGCTGGTGGGGGAACTGAGCTCGTTTTCGGAGCGCTTCAACATGTTCGGCGAGGGCGAGGACGGCACCGCGGGCGTGCCGGCCTACGACCATCGACAGATCGGCCGGTGCTTTGCCCGCGCGCATGCCCTGATCACCCACATGCTCAACGAGATCACGGTGGGCGCCGAGTTCATCGTGCAACTCCAGCCCGAAGGCGAGCACCTCTACAACGGCGAACTGCCCAAGCGCCTCTTCGGCGAACACAACCGCTTCTACCTGCTTCTTCGCAGTGACTCGCTGGCCGCCGCCGTCGCGCAGACGGTGCCGAACAATGCCCGACTGAGCCCGACCGCCGAGATGCCCAAGCTGCTTTCGCTGGCGCTGCCGGGCCTGGAGCTGATCCACCTGCCGGTCGCGCCGCAAGGGTTGCCGCGGCGCGCCGATTCGCACTATTTCCGCATCGAGCAGATCAGCCGGCAGTGGGAGTCGGTCACGCGCGACGGGCAGATCTCGCTGTCCTGGCCCGATGCCCCAAGCGACCTGCGCGCCGAGATCGCGGTCGTGAGAAGGTAGGCCGTGAAGCTGGTCGATGCCTTCATTCCCGTGCTGGCCGTGGTGCGCCAGTTCGCCCTGGCCCCCGACCAGGATGCCGCGGCGATGGCCGCGCGGCTGCAGCCGCTGCTGGCGCAGGCGCAGCACGACGCGATGGCCATCGGCACATCCGAGGAAGACCTGCGCCATGCGTTGTTCGCGGTCGCGGCCTGGGTCGACGAGACACTGTCCACCTGCGACTGGCCGCAGGCAGCAGGCTGGCAGCGCCACCTGCTGCAGCGGCAGTTCTTCAACCTGTCGAATGCGGGCGTGGCCTTCTTCGAAAGGCTCGCCCAGCTCGGCGACGCGCAGGCCGATGTGCAGGAGGTCTACGTCCTGTGCCTCTCGATGGGTTTCACGGGCCGCTATGGCCACGGCAGCCATGGCGACGCGGTACGCGCCCTGGCCGACATCCGGCTTCGTGCGATGCACCACGTGCTCGCCCAGGCCAGCGCGCGGGGATTGCCAGCGGCCGAGGCGGCCGCGCTGGTGTTCCCGGGCGTCGAGCTGAAGGCGGCCGAGGGCATGGGTACGGCGCCTCGCCGGCGCTTCGCGCTCTCGCGCCTGAGCGTTCTGGTGCTCACGGTACCGGTGCTGGTGCTGTGCGGCCTCTACCTGGTCTTCTTCCTGGTGCTGCGGCATGAGGTCCACGCCATCCTGCCCCTGATCCGATGAAATTCCTGCGCAACCTGATCGTCTGGGCCTGCGTGCTGGTGCTTCTCGCGCTGGTCGGCTGGGGCGTCTCGCTCTACCTGGGCTGGCCGTGGTGGAGCGCCGTCGCCATCGTTTGCGGGGCGGTGGGCCTCTACCTGCTGTACCGCTTCATGCGCCGGCTGCTGGTGGCCGCGCGCTCGCGCAGCGCCATTGCGCGGCCCGACATGGACCAGCGCCTGCGCACCGAGGCGATGTCGCCGCAGACGGTGCTCAAGCGACGCTGGAAAATGGCCGTCGACACGCTGCGGCGCTCGGGCCTGCGGCGCCACGGGAACCCGCTCGACGTGCTGCCCTGGTACATGCTGGTGGGCCGTTCGGGCGCCGGCAAGACGACGGCGCTCACCCGCTCGCGGCTGAGCCTGCCGCTGCAGCAGGTCGACCGCAATGCGCCGATCGTGCAGACCGCCAACTGCGACTGGTGGTTCTTCGACGATGCCGTGCTGATCGACTGCGCCGGCCGTTACGTCGAAGCCGAAGGCTCGCGCGAGGACCGCGAGGAATGGAGCGTGGTGCTCGACCAGCTCGCGCGCTACCGGCCGCACGAAGGCATCAACGGCCTGGTGCTCACGATCGACGTGCGGCGTTTGCAGAACCCCGACCGCGACGGCCTGGCCGAAGAGGGCAGGGTGCTGCGCGAGCGCATCGAGCAACTGATCCGGCTGTTCGACCGACGCTTTCCGATCTACCTGCTCGTGACGCAGTGCGACCACCTCTACGGCTGGGAAGACTGGTCGGCCCGGCTCGAGGCCGGCGCGCTCGACCATGCCATGGGCTATCTGGCGACCGGCAGCGAGCAGCAATTCGTCGATCGCGCATTCGCCCGCATCGGCGAGCGGTTGAGCCTGCTGCGCCTGCAACTGGCCGCGCGCGCGCCCGGCGCCACGCCGGCGCTGCTGATGTTCCCGAGCGAGCTCGCGCAGGTGAAGGCCGGCTTGCGCCTGTTCCTGGACGCCTGCTTCAGCGACCATCCCTACCTGGAGAGCCCCTTCCTGCGCGGCCTGTTCTTCAGCAGCGGCGCCCAGGAAGGCGGGGCCGTATCGACCCTGCTGCCGCAATTCCTGGCGCCTGTGCCTTCGCATCGCACGACCCACACGGGCCTGTTCCTGCACGACTTCTTCGGCCGCATCCTGCCGCGCGACCGCCATGCCAGCCTCCCCGCCGCGCTGGTCAACCACTGGCGGCGCGCCACGCGCCACCTCGGGCTGCTCGCGTGGCTGGCGCTATGCCTGGCGGCCATGCTGCTGATGGCGGCGGCATTCCAGCACAACCGCACCACGGTGGCACTGGTGCGCGAGACCTATCCGCTGGATGCGCGTTTCGTCGGCAAGCTCGATGAGGATGCGCGCACGCTCGAACGCATCAGCGACGCACTGGCCGTGGTCGACAAGCGCAACGACCGCTGGATCGGTCAATGGATGGTGGCGACCAGCGAGGTGGGCCAGCTCGAGCAACAGCTTCAGCGCAGCTTCGTGTCCAACTACCGCAGCTACATCGAGAAGGGCAGCTACGAGACCTTCCAGGAGGTCGGACCGAACAGCCAGGTGCCGCCCCAGCAGTTGCGCGCGGGCCGGGCACACAACCTGGTGCGCCGTATCCATCACATCCAGCGGCGCATCGCGGGCGATACGCGCAGCGAACTCGACGGGCTGCCGGGCTTGCTGCCGGTCGATCCTGCGAGTCGCGTCGACGCGCAGACGGTCCACCGCCTGGAGCGGCTCGGGCTTTCCTACATCGCCTGGCACCCCGACGAGGACGGCTTTCTGGACGCCCGGCTGGCGTCTTCGCAGACGCAGCTGGATCACGAGGCCTACGCCGGTGCCCCGCCCCTGGCCTGGCTGCTGGACCTCCCCGCCGATGCCTTGCTGGGCGACGACGTGACGCTGGCCTCGTTCTGGCAGCCGCTGGCCGGCGCAGCCGCTGCGGTAAATGCGAAAGCGGTCGCGCCCGAGTTGCCCGGCTCGCGTGTGCCCGTGGCCTTCACGCTCGAGGGCCAGCGTGCCATCGGCCGCTTTCTCGATGACATGGCGACGGCGGTCAGGGATCGACCGAAGTTCGAGCGTGAGCGCCTGCAGTTCGAAGGCTGGTACAGCTTGCAGCGCGCCAACGCCTGGTACCAGTTCGCCACCGTCTTTCCGGCCGGTGAGCAGTTGATCGCCAATGAAGCCGCATGGCGCAGCGCGCTCGCGCGGGTGGTCAACGGACAGGACCCGTACACGCTGCTGATCGAGCGGCTGCAGCGGGAATTCGCCGCGCTGCCCGACCAACAATTGCCGCACTGGCTGCTGCTGGCGCGCACGCTGGGGCGGCTTCAGGCTGAAACACGCACCGGTGCGGTCCTGGCGGGCAATCCGACCGTGTCCCTGTTCAGTTCGCTCAATGCGGTTGGCGGGCGGGCGTTGCAGGCAAGCACCTCCAGCCTTCCGCTCGGTCGCGAAACGGTGCGGCGGGACCTTGCCCTGCGCAAGCAGCTGAGGACGTACGACGCCGGCCTGGGTGCGGTCATGCGCGACGCGCTCGACGGCGAAGGCAAGGCCATGGCGCTGGCGACCGAGTTCCATGCCTTCGGCAGCGACCCGGCCGTGCCCTCGTCGCGCCTGCGTGCCGTGGCCGACGCGATGCGCGAACTCCGCCGGGACTCGGGCTTCGATGGCGGCGAGAGCGCCGTGGTGTGGAAGCTGGCCAGCGGCCCGCTGCACCTGCTGTTGCGCTACGTCGAGCAGCAGGCCTCGTGCGTGCTCCAGAAGGACTGGGAGACCAGTGTCATGTGGCCGCTGCAGAGCGCCACCTCGATGACGCAGATCATGGACCAGCTGTTCGGCACGCAGGGCACCGTCTGGGCTTTTGCCGACGGACCCGCGAAGCCATTCCTGCGGCGCGACGCGACGCGCTTCAGCATGGTCGAGACGCTGGGCTACAGCTTGCCCATGACGGCGGCGTTCCTGCCGGTGCTCAATGGCGCTGTGAACAAGCGCGTCGAGCAGCTCGTCGGCCAGCAGCAGCTCGAGGCGGCGCAGCGCAAGCGCCAGGCCGACGCCGAGAAGCAGCAGCTCGAGTCCAGCCAGGCGTTGCAGGCCGTCGAGTCGCGCCTGGCCGAAGCCCGGCAGCAGGCCGAGGCGCTGAGCGTGGCGCCGCTGCCGTTGACCATCACCGCGCAGCCCACCGGCGTGAACCCCGAGGCCACGGTCAAGCCCTACCTGACGACGCTCACGCTGCGCTGCGCGGCGGGCGCCAAGGTGATCAACAACTACAACTTCCCGGTGACCGAGCAGCTCGAGTGGAGCGCTGCGAAGTGCGGCGAGGCCACGCTGGAGATCCGGCTCGGCGAACTCACGCTGACCCGCCGTTACCCGGGCGCCACCGGTGTGGCCGACTTCGTTGCCGAATTCCGTGACGGCACGCACGATTTCGGCGTCCTCGATTTCCCGCGCAGCCGCGCGCGGCTGGAGGCCATGAAGGTCGGCAAGATCAGCGTGCGCTACGACCTGCAAGGCCAGGACGCGTTGCTGAAGGTGCAGGCGCAGATCACCAAGCTCACGCGCGATCAGGTGGATGCCGCGGCCGAGAGGCAGCGCCTGGCGGCGCAGCAGCTCGGCCAGGCGCAGGCGCTGGTGGACCTGCGCGCGCCGGGCGCTTCCGGCGAGCCGCTGATGCATGTCTCGGTGCCGCCGCGCGTGGGCGCTTGCTGGAGCGTGGAAAGCCGCAGCAAGTCGCCCCAGAGCCTGCAGGCGATGTTCGATGCGCTGATCGGCCCGGCGCGACCGCGCGACGACGCGATGACCAAATGAAGCGCGCGATGGACTTGCACGAAATGCCCGATACGCCGGCTACCCCTGTAATTTGGCCATCCATCGCAACGCCAAGAGAATCGCGCGCTGGAGTCGGGGGGTATCCCGAAGGATCGGGAAATTCGATGTTTGCAACTTCTTACGCGAATTCTGGCGGACGGCGTCTTTTTTCTGCCGACGGCCTGAGCGCTGCCAAGCATCGCAGCGAAGTCACGACCGGCATTCTCGAATCGATGCACCTGGAACTCGCCTCGGACGATCCCTTGCTCGGCCGGAGCGTCCTGTGCGAGGACACCAAGGGCGTGGTCGGCCACTGCGAGGTGCCGGCATCGGAGATGCGCTCGACCTTGCCGGCCGCCAGCGCGCCGCGCGAGGCCGAGATCTGCCTGTGGCTGATCGAGCGCGGCACGCTCACCGTCGAGCAGAACAACGGCATCCAGACCCGGTTCGGACCGGGCAGCGCATTGCTGTGCGATGTGGCGCAGACGTTGCGCGGGAGCTGGGATCGCGCGCGTTTCAGCTTCGTGCGCCCCACCAGGCAGCGCCTGGTGCAACTGCTGGGCCATGTGCCGGCGGCCAGGGCGCGCTCGATAGAGGCCATCGACCATCTGGCGCTGGCGCCCTTCCTGGCATCGCAATTGGGCACGCTGGCCAACCACGGCGTCGCGCTGGGCTCCGACGAACTGGAGGCGGTGCTCGCAGGCATCTTCCAGACCGCCGAGGCCTTGCTCGGTTCGGTGTACATGTCAGGGTCCGAACACGGCGTCGACCGGCTGCAGCTGGTCCACCGGTACATCCAGAGCAACCTGCACCGGCATGACCTCAGCGTGGTCGACATCGCGCGGGACACCGGTCTGTCGCGCGCACAGCTCTACCGTTTGTTCTCATCGCAAGACATGAGCGTGCATGCCACCTTGCGCGAAATGCGCCTGCTCAAGAGCCTCGGCTATCTGAACCAGCCCAGAAGCGGACGGTTGAGCATCGGCGCCATTGCCTATGCCTGCGGCTTTTCCGACCAGACGGTGTTCAGCAAGCTCTTTCGCCAGCGCTTCGGCATGCCCGCGCGCGAGGCGCGCCAGCGAATGGCACTCGAACTGCCGATCGACGTGACGCGCGCGCCGAGGGGCATGACCATTTCGCAACCGGGCGCCTGACGCGGCGCCCAGCAGATCCACACACTCAGGAGCAATCACCATGCGTTTCAATCCCTCACGCCGTCACCTGGTCCGCTGGACCGGTGCAGCGGCCCTGGTTCCATGGCTCGCCTCGTGCGGTGGCGGTGGGGGCTCCGGCAATGCGGGTGCCATCGTCCTTCCGACGGCCACCCCGGAAACACCTTCTCGCGACGCCGCCTATGTGAAGGCCGTCGAGGCCCTCATGTCGACCTATCGCCCTCCCGGCGTTCTGGCAGGCGTGCGCGTGGCCGGCGCAGCGCCCTGGACGCGTGCGTTCGGGCAGGCCGACGTCGCCAAGGCCACGCCGCTGTCGCTGAACAGCACCTTTCCCCTGCGCAGCATCACCAAGTCGTTCACCGTGACGGCCTTCCTTCAACTGGTGAAACTGGGACAGCTCGGGCTCGACGACAAGGTCGCACGCTACATCGCGGGCGTGCCCAATGGCAGCCTGATCAGCCTGGCCGATCTCGCCGGCAACCAGAGCGGATTGGCCGACTATTCGATGCAACCCGGTTTTATCGAAGCCTTCGTGAAGGATTTTCTGCGCGTGTGGACGCCCCGGGAGCTGGTGGCCATCTCGTTCGCCGTGCCGCCTTCGTTTCTTCCGGGCGAGCAATACGAATACAGCAACACCAACACCGTGCTGCTCGGCCTGGTGATCGAAGCCGTCACGGGCCTGCCGCTGGCCGACGTGCTGGCTGCGCAGATCTTCCGGCCGCTCGCGTTGACCGGCACCAGCTATCCGTCGACAGCCACACTCCCGCCGCCGGCGCCCACGGGCTACGCGGTGGACGTCGCCACGGGTACCGTCGACGACCAGCCGCTGGTCAGCCCTACGTGCCTGGCCGGCTCCGGGGCCATGGCATCGACGCTGACCGACCTGCTTGCATGGGGCGATGCACTGGGTCGCGGCACACTCATCGGCGCCGAGTTGCAGGGCATTCGCAGGTCGCGCGCGCGGGACGTCACCAACGGCCCGGAGTACGACCGCTACGGCCTGGGCATCGGACAGATCGGCAACTGGTGGGGTCACACCGGCAGCGGCGTTGGATTCCAGGTCGCGACCATGTTCCTCGAGGCGCGCAGCGCGACGGTGTCGGTCATGGTGAACGCTTCGCCCGATGGCGGCCGCCAACACCTCAACCTGGCGCAGGAACTGTTCGAGAAATTGGCTGCGGTGGTCGAGGCGGCCTGACCCGACTTGATGGGGTACCCCGGGGCCGCACGCGACGGCGCCAGGGAGCCCTGAAAGGTTCAGGAAGCGGAGGTACCGACGCGGCGGAAGATCAGGCCGTTGCTGCCGATCTGCTCCACGCCATCGACGGTCCGGAACACCAGCTCGGTGAGGTCGCGTCCGTCGTTGACCGGAACCTTCACCGTCATGCCGGCGCGCGCATGGTCCAGGGGACGCACCAGCTCGCTGTGGGCCCACATCAGGTAGCCGGGAAGTTCGGCCAGCACGCCCAGTGCAGCGCGCAACGGACCATTGCGCATGGCCGCCGAGTCCGGCGACTCGTTGGCCAGCTCCCACGTGGTGCCCACGCGCGCCTGCCATGCCGGCGGGAGGGGGGTCTCCAGCGGCGACAGCTGCTGCCCCAGGGGCGCCGTCGCCCAGTAGTGGCCGCTGGCCCCTGGTCGGCGTTGAACGAGATAGCGCATCCCCCGCAGGACGACGAACTGGAACGAGAAGCCGTCGCCCGTCTCGCTCCACCACCTGCCGTCGCTGCGCAACGCAAGACCTTCGTACATCGACGCCCAGCCTTCCGCCTTCCAGCGTCGCAGGTTCAGACGGCCGGCAACGAACGCGGCCTGGATCGGCCCGAGATAGTTGCCGTAGATGCCCGCGACGGTCGGATCGGGCTCCGGCGCAGCGGCGAGCGCCGGGGGCGCATGGCTGACGGGCCTCGGCAGCGGGGAGACGGCCCGGCGGTCCTGCAGTGCGTGGAGCAGGATGTTCTCGGCCAGCGCAGTGACTCCGTAGCCCAGGCTGTTGCCGGTCAGCATCAGCACCATGTCGGTCTCCGGCAGCACGAAGAATTCGCTGCTGAAGAAGGCGGTGCCGCCGTTTTTCTGCCAGGCGGTCTGGCCGGCGGCCAGCATGCCCGACTGGCGCACGTTGTCCCAGCCCAGCCCGATCTGTAGCTCGGGGCTCGGGTTGATGAGCAGCGCGGTCGTCTGATTGCGGCCCATCTCGGCCACGCCGGCGGCCGATACGATGCGCCGGCCCTCGAACACGCCCGCGCCGAGGAACATGCGGCCGAGGCGCAGCATGTCGCCCGGCGTGCTGGCGAGGCCACCCGTGGCGTAGGCCGAGACGAATTCCTGCTTCCATTGCTTGCCGTCGTAGGGGTGGGCGAAGCTGCCCTCGGCGAAGGGCGCCAGCGTGAAGCCCGACTGGGTCATGCCCAGGGGCTCCAGGATGTTCGTGCGCACGAACTCTGTATAGCGCGTGCCGGTGAGAGCCAGCACCACGCGCTCGATCATCGTGAAGCCATCGTTGCAATACACCGCGAGCTCGCCGGGCTCGTGCTTGAGGTGCGTGTCGGCCAGCGCGGCCTCGGCGTTGGCCGCGTAGTCGGTATGCGGTGCGAAGGCGAAGACATTGCGGGTATGCGTGCCGGGAAAGCCCGAGGCATGGCTGAGCAGATGCCGCACCGTGATGCGCCGGTAGCCGTCGGACAGCATGCGGAATTCCGGCAGGTACCGGACCACCGGCGTGTCCAGGCTGAGCAGGCCGCGGTCCTGCAGGATCATTACCGAGAGCGCTGCCAGCACCTTGCTGACCGAACCGATGTTGAAGCGCGTCTGCGTGCCGGCCGCGATGCGGGCCTCGCGGTCCGCCCAGCCGAAGGCTTCCTGCCATACCACCTCGCCGCCGCTCCAGAGCGCGACCGATATCGCCGAGGTTTTGCTCTCGGCCATGGCGGCCTTGATGGCTTCGCGGCCCCAGTCCACGACCGGTGCGCCGCTGCCTGCGGTTGCGCCCGACGACAGCTGCATGGCGGTGGCGTTGTCGCTTCCGCCGCAGCCGACCGCGATCGGCGCCAACAGGGTCAGTCCTGCGCGTTGCAGGTAGCGGCGGCGGTTCAAGCCTTCGAGAGAGTTGCTGGTCATGGCGCGATAGGTAGAGTGAAGGGTGTCTGTAGCAGGATCAAGGCGTGCGCGAGGGCGCAAGGTCCTGCGCGATGCGGCGAAACAGTTGCTCCGACGTGTTGCCTTCCGGGGAGGCGGGACCCAACGTGGTCGTGACGGCGATGGCGATTTTTTTCGATGGCAGGTAGGCCATCAGGCCCGAATAGCCGAAGAAGCTCGGGTTCTGCATGATCCAGCCGTTCGAGACCAGGATCCCCAGCCCGTAGTAGCGCTCGGTGGACATTTGCGGGAAGGACGCGGTGCGCGGCTCAAGGAACTGTGCGAAGGCCTTGGGGGAGATCAGGCGGCCGGTTGCGATGGCTGCCGCCGAACGCATCACGTCGGGAACGGTGCTCGTCATGATGGAGCCCTCGGCGATGGTCCACGAAGGGTTCCAGTCGGTGCTGTCCTCGTAGCGGCCGCGGTCGGAAGAGAAAGCGTGCAGCACTGGCGATGGAATGAACGGCGTGGAGTCGCTGCGCGTCTCGCGCATGCCCAGCGGCTCCAGCACGCCGGTGCGGATCAGCTCGGCGACTGACCTGCCGCTGGCCATCGCCATGACGCGGCCCAGGAGGACGAAATTGGTGTGGGCATAGGAGAAGCACGTGCCCGGCTTGCATTTCATCGGCTGCGCGAGAGCCGCCTCGATCAGCTCGTCCTGCGTCCATTGCCGGTGCACGTCCTTGTAGAGCGGAAGGACGTTCAGGTCCACGTAGTCCGCATAACCGGAGGTGGAGTTGGCCAGCATCGCGAGCGTGATGTCGGCTGCATGAGGAAAGCCGGGCAGCCATTTCGAGAGCTTGTCATCGATGCTGAGCACACGCTGGTCCTGCAGCTGCAACAGCGCGGTCGTCAGGTAGGCGATGGCGATCGAGCCGCTGCGCCAGTGCATGTCCACGGTGGCAGCCTGTCCTGGGGCGGACTCGCCCCAGGCTTCGGTCAGCAATGGCGTGTCGTCGACGCTCACGCTCACGATGGCCGAGCGCAGGTCGAGTTCGGTCATCGTCTTGCGCACCACACGCCGCACCGATTCGGCCGCCTTGGCCGAATCGGTGCAGGTCGCTTCGAGTACCACCTGGCCGATTGCGCAGTTCTCGTCATCGTCGCCGCCGCCGCAGGCTGAAAGGAGCGCGAGCACGCCGCCGGCACAAACAACTGCAAGGCGATTGCGCAGACCCGGCACCTTGCTCGCGAACGTGCGTGCCATCGGTGCTAGCAGCTGCCCGGCGCACTGGCTCTGCGTTGAAGTTTCGGTTGTCATCGAGTCGGTGTTGTGTTGGTGATCGACTCGTTCGCACAAGCTCTGGCTTCACTGCCTGCTGCTGCTGCACATCGCTTCGTCGAGGTTGGCCCGATTCTCGCGATCCGGCTCGCTCGCTGGTGCTTAAGTTTCATGTGTAATGCGCGCCCGCTGCCTCGTTCATTGCAGGGCGCTTAAGCTCGATCCATTCAAAAAGAACAGTTGTTGCAGCCGTCCCCGGATGGTCTGGATCACGCACAAGAACCATGACTGCAACGCACGACTTCGCTGGTCTTCAGGGCGCCTCGCGACAGCGGATTTCGCGCCGCCATTGCCTCCGCCTGGCCACCGCAGGACTGGTGGGCCCGCTGCTGCAGGCCTGCGGGGGAAGCGACTCGGGAGGGGGTGGCGTGGCCCCAATATCTTCCGAGGCGTCAGGTTCCGAAACGGTGCGCTGGTGCCGCGAGGCCATAAAGGCGGCCCTGAGCCGAAGCGACAGCAGAACGACGGCCATCTCCGTGGCCCTGCTGGCCGACGACGGCGTGGTCTGGCGCGAGGCATTCGGCCATGCCGATCGCCGCGAGCGCGAGCTTCTGGCCACGCCCGAGATGCGCGTCAACATCGGCTCAGTCTCCAAGATGTTCGCTACGCTGGCCGTGATGATCCTTCGCGAGCGGGGGAAGCTGGCGCTGGAGCAGCCGGTCGTCGAACTGCTGCCTTCTTTCAGCATGCTCTCACCGGCCTTTACTCGCATCACGGTGCGCCACCTGCTGTCGCACGCATCGGGGTTGCCGGGCACCAACTATCGAAACGCTTTCGCTTTCATACCCATCCCCGACTACGCTCAGGACACGATGTACGCGCTGTCGCAGTCGCACCTGAAGCACGAGCCCGGCGAACTGGCGGTGTACTGCAACGATGGATTCACCCTGCTTGAACCGCTGGTGCGCGAACTCACCGGCAAGGACTTCACCGACTTCGTTCAGCAGGAGATCTTCGATCCGCTGGGGATGGGCCTGACCGGATATCCGGTTGCGCACTTGCCTAACTTGCCCGAAGGCACCTTTGTGCATCCCTGCTACGAGGGCAAGCGCCAGTCGCAGGAGATGATGCCCGGCTATGCCACGGGAGGCGCATTCTCCACGCCCGGTGACATGATGAAGTTCGCACGGCTGTTCCTCGATCACGGCACATTTCAGGGGCGGCGCATCGTCTCGGCCGAAGCAATCCGGCAGATGGGCACGGACCAGGGCCCTCATGTCCGCATCGCCAATCCCGCCGCTTCGTCCACGACCTGGGGGCTCGGATGGGACGACGTGCGGCAGCAGGGCGCGGCGGCAGCGGGCTTGCAGGCTTGGCAGAAGGGCGGGGACACCTATTTCTTTTCGTCCCGGTTTTTTATTCTGCCGGAGCCGCGCCTGGCCATGATGATCAGCGGCAACGGTTTCGACTACGGCGCGCTCGCGCTGGCAGAGGGTGCGCTGATGCGCGCGGCACAGGAACGGGGGGCGATCAGGTCGCTGCCTCCCGCCATCGCCTCGACCGTGCCGTCGCTCGCTTCTTCATCGGCGGACACTTCGAAGCTCGCAGGCATCTATGCCAGTGAATCCGGGCTGCTGCGAATCGTGGCCGAGGGCGATGGCTCGCTGGCGCTGAGTCTCTGGTCCGCTGCTGGTCGCTGGGAAAGCGTGCAGGGGATCGAAAAACTGCGTGAACGAAGCGACGGCGCCTGGTGGTCCGACAAAAATTCAGCCGCCTGCATTCACTTCCAGACGGTGGGCGGGCATTCTTACCTGGTCTCGCGCGTGCTCTCGGGCAACGGGCTGTACTGGAACGGCACGGTGCTGGGTGAGCGGCTGCCGCCGCTGGATGCGCCATTGCCGGACGCCTGGCGCGCACGCCTGGGCAGCCGCTGGGTCTGCACCAACGAGTCCCCGGAGTCGATGGCCAAACTGCTCGGGCCGACGATCGGCCATATCGACGAACTGAAGGAACTGTCGGGCTATATCTTGTGGAACAACAGGCAATTGCTGCGAGTGGTCGACGACCTCACGGCGGGGATGACGATCAAGGTTCCTGGCTTCGCTGGTCGCGACCTCGTCGAACTGCGCATGGTCACCGTGTCGGACCCGACGAATTCCCGGGGATCGTCAGAGGAACTGCATGAAGGCAGCTTTGTATTCCAGCGTCAACCTCATAGGCCGGAAGGAATGCCTCCATCGTGACGGACTCGCACAGTTCACGCCCGACCATCACCCGTGCGTACTGATCGTCTCAGGCTACGAACACCTGATCGAGCGCCTGAAGCTACCGGACCCCCCAGGGTCAGGGATCGGCGGAATCCAACAATCGGTGCGCCAGGCTGGCCGTTGCGTCGCCCTCAAACGAGGAGTTAAACCACCTCCGGGACCTCGCAGCTACACCTGCAGCCTCACGTGGACCGCCGGCGCGCCCGGCCGGCTGCGCGCCACCACGACGACCTGCTCTTCCTCGATGCGCTGGAAGTGCAGGTCCACGCGGCCGTCGCCCACCTGCAGGTCCAGCAGGCGCAGATGGTCGATGTCCGTCGGCAGGCGGGGGTGCACGATCTGCACCTCGCGGCGGATGCCGTCCACCCGCAAGCCGAGGCAGGCCTGCAGCAGCATGAACACCGAGCCCGCCGCCCAGGCCTGTGGCAGGCAGGCCACGGGGTACGCCACGGGGCCTTGGCCCGGCTGTCGTTCGAATCCGCAGAAGAGCTCGGGCAGCCGCATGCCGAAGTGCGCCGCCGCCTCGAACAGGTTGTCCAGGATGCGCACCACGCCGTCGCGCTCGCCGTAGTGCGCCATGCCCGCGGCGCACAGGGCCACGTCGTGCGGCCACACGGAGCCGTTGTGATAGGACATCGGATTGAAGCGCGCCGCCTCCAGCGGCAGCGTGCGGATGCCCCAGCCCGATTCGAAGGCCGGCGACAGCAGCTGCTGCGTGACCGCGTTCGCGCGCTCGGGCTTCGGCACGCCGGCGAACAGCAGGTGCCCCGCGTTCGACGAGCGCACCGCGCAGGGCCGGTTCTCGCCATCGACCGCGAGCGCATAGAACTGCTGCTCCGGCAGCCAGAACTGGCGCTCGACCGCCTCGGCCACCTCCGCCGACCGCTGGCGCCAGTGCGCCGCGCGGTCGTCGCCGCGCAGTTCCGCGAGGCTCGCCATCGCCAGGAAGGCCGCACAGGCATAGCCCTGCACCTCGACCAGCGCGATCGGGCCTTCGGGCGAGCGGCCGTCGGCGTGGAAGATGGAGTCGTGGCTGTCTTTCCAGCCCTGGTTCGCCAGCCCGCTGCGCTCGCCGCGCTGGTAGGCCAGCAGCCCGCCGGGATGCCGCGCCATGTTGCGCTCCATCCATTCGCAGGCCGCGACGAGCGCGGGCCAGATGCCCTCGATGGCGGCGCCGTCGCCGGTGCGCTGCATGTAGGCGCCGGCCAGCGCCACGAAGAGCGGCGTGGTGTCGACGCCGCCGTAGTACTGGCCGAAGGGCAGTTCGTCGACCGCCGCCATTTCGCCCTTGCGCGTCTCGTGCATGATTTTTCCGGGCTCGGCGTCGCGAAAGCTCGAGGTCTGGTGCGCCTGCCGCGCGGCAAGGAACTTGAGCACGCCCAGCGCCAGCATCGGATCGATCCACAGGGTCTGGAAAGCCGTGACGATGGCGTCGCGTCCGAACGGCGTCGAGAACCACGGAATGCCCGCATAGGGGTACGGCCCCGTGGCCATGTCGGTGGTGAGCAGCGCGAGGTCGGCGCGAGAGCGCTCGAGCCAGCTCTGGAACAGCCGCCCCGATGCCAAAAGGCGCGAGCCGCGGCGCTGGCGCGCGCGCATGCGCCAGCGCGCCAGCACGCCCGCCTCGCGAAAGCGCTCGGCTCCGGCCGTCGCGGGTTCGGTGCCGACCTCGATGTAGAGCGTCCACGCGCCGTGCGCGGGAAGCGTGACCTCGAACGCCGCGCCGTCCGCATCCAGGCGCTGCGGCGGTTCGGAGAAATCGATGCATGCGCTGCGCAGCACCGCGTCCAGGCCGCGGTAGCGCAGCACGATGCCCCGGGCGCCGAGCTCGGGCGTGCCGAACTCGCCGCGTTGCGGGCGCACCTGGCCGCGCACCTCGAACATGTCGCGGAAATCCGCGGCGAAGCGCAGGCCCAGCGGCGCGCGCGCGGGCTGGTCGCTGTAGTTGACGAGCCGCACGCGCTCGAACATCCGCGCGCCCCACAGGAAGCGCTTGCGCTCCAGGTGGATCACGCCCTGCGGGGTCGACGTCGAGCCGAGCACCGGCAACGGCCGGTTGGTGAGGTTGGCGGTGAAGTAGACGTTGTCGCGGCTCACGCCGCTGGACAGCAGCGAGGGCCGGGCTCCGTTCAGCCGCAGCACGAAGGCCGAGAGCATGCGGGTGTCGTGATGGAAGAGGCCGTCCACGCCGCCGCCGACATCGCCATGGCCGTCCATCACGATGTAGGTGTCGGACTCCTTCAGGACGAAGGCATGCTGGACCGCGCGCTCCGGCGCCGCCTCGGCCTGGTCGGTTGCGGGTGTCTCGTTGTTCATGCTCATGTCCGTGCTCACGCGGTCTCGCTGCAAAGCGCTTCCGTCGGCGCGGCGGCGTTGCCGTCGTCCAGGCCGAGGAGCCGGCGGTACTGCGCCACGTAGGCGCTGGCCATCGCGCGGGCCGAGAAGCGGCGCTCGAAGGCGTCCCGCACGCGGCGCCGGTCGAGCCGGTCGACGGCATGCACCGCGTCGACGGCCTGCGCGATGTCGTCCACGATGAGGCCGCTCGTTCCCTCGTCGATGACCTCGGGCACCGAGCCGCAGCGCCAGCCGATCACCGGCGTGCCGCAGGCCATCGCCTCGATCATCACCAGCCCGAAGGGCTCGGGCCAGTCGATCGGGAACAGCAGCGCCCTGGCGCCGCCGAGAAACGCCGACTTCTCGGCATCGCCGATCTCGCCCACGAACTCGATGGACGGGTCGTCCCGCAGCAGCGGCTGGATCACCTGCTCGAAGTAGTTGGTGTCGGCCGCATCCACCTTGGCCGCGATCTTCAGCGGCAGCCCCGCCTTGCGGGCGATCTCGATGGCGCGGTCGGGCCGCTTTTCCGGCGAGATGCGCCCGAGGAATGCCAGGTAGCCGCCGCTGCCGCGGGGCTCGAAGCGGTAGGCCGATTCGTCCAGCCCGTGGGGAACCGTGGCCAGCCAGTTCGCGAACGGAATCGGCTTGCGCTGGTGGCGCGAAATCGAGATCAGCGGATAGCGGTTCCACCGCCGGTAGACCACCGGCAGGTCCGCGATGTCCAGGCGCCCGTGCAGCGTGGTGAGCGTCCGATGCGCCATGTCCTCGAAGAAGGGAAAGTGCAGCAGGTCGACATGAAAGTGCAGCACGTCGAATTCGTGGGCGCGTTGCCTGAGTGCGTCCAGCATGTGCAGGTGGCTGGCGAGGTCCGACTTCAGCGGTGCCGGGTCCAGGCGCAGCGCCTGCGCGCGCATCGGCGCGAGCTCGGCGTGGGTGCAGGTGTCGGCGGAAGCGAAGAGGGTGACCTCGTGGCCGAGATCCACCAGTGCGTTGGCAAGGTGTGCGACGACACGCTCGGTGCCGCCGTAGAGCCGCGGGGGCACGGCTTCGTAGAGAGGCGCGATCTGCGCGATCTTCATCGTCAAGACAATCTCCTCGAAAGGGAATGAATAAACAAGGATGAGGGCGGAGATGGAAGGCGGGGCTTCCGGGCGCACATGTAGCGGCGGGCGCGAATTTTTCAACAGGGCCCGCCGCGGAAACCGCGGCGCTGCCAAACGCTCAGATCCTTTCGGGCTGTTGTTGTTCTCCTTTCGTTGTGCGGAGCTGCGAATGAATTTTTCTTGATGCCATCGCCTGCCATGAGGCAGCAATGCACCGCCGCAGGACCACCGAGTCCTGGTGCGGGTCGCGGCGCTCCGGAATCTCCGGTGCGCCGTGCGCCTTGCAACGCTGGCGCTTCAGCTCGGGGCTATGAGCAGGACAGCTTCAGCGCCTCGATGCGGCCGCCGAAGCCGAGCTTGCGCACGAGGCCGCCTTCGCGGCTGTTGGGCTCGAAGCGCACGGTGCGGTCCTTGAACATGGCGTGCTCGTACACCTCGAGCGTCGCGCGCGGGCCGACGCTCACGCCGTCGATGTCGCGCTTGAGCTGGCGCGCGGTGCCCTTGTCCATGCTCTGGACCTGGGCCGGGCCGACGAGCGTGGCCACGTCGCCCTGGAAGTCGCGCTTCGAATAGAACTGCGCCCAGCAGCCCGAGGCCAGCCGCGGGTCCTCGACGCGCAGCGGGACGAGCAGGATGGTGGGATCGGGTTGGTTCTCCACGCCCGAACTCGCGGTGGAAGTGGGCGCGTTGCTGGCGCAGGCACCGAGCGCAACGGCGCCGGCGATCAGAAGGTAACGATGAAGATTCATGGGTCGGGGCCGCATTGGTGGCCGGTGGTGGTTTCGAAGCGGCCTAAGCTAGCGCGCCGACGGTTGCGCTGCGTAGGAGCAGGGCGCAAGCGGCGGTCGTTCGCACTCCCGATGTCGCGGCAAGACCGGTCGACGGCGTGGCGCGAACCTACGGCGCCGCACGCTCCCTTGCGAGCCGTCGATCCAGATCCTGGATGAGGTCGAGCCGGTCGCACAGCCCGCCGGACATCGCTGTGCCGACCTTGCGAACGAACCAGCGACCGGAGCTCACGACTTCGTCATAGTCCGAAGCCTGGAACCAGCGGGACAGCGAGGGGTCGATCAGATGTAGGTTCGAGGCGTCCCAGACGCCCTCGCCGCTGACCGCTTCGGCGCCGCGCCGAAGCGGCGAATTGACCATCAACGTGTGGAAATAAATTTCGTCCGGCGCCTTCGAATACCGGAGGAACCGCTTGACGCGTTCCTCATGCGGATAGTTTGCGAGATAGCTGACTGCATCAGGGGTCAACGCCCACCACTGCGAGCCGAAATGCCATTCTGGAAACAAGTCGAACGAACGGCGTCCCAGCTTTCCGGCGAATTGCAGCAAGCCGCGCATCAGCCGTGCCGGCGACAGCTTCCGGCCGTCAACCGGGAGATCTTCATAGAACCAGAAGTGGCGTGTCCGCTGGCCGAGCTTGCGCGTGCTGGCCAAAGGGATGGCCTTGATGAAGTTCGCGGACGAGTTCGACTGCGAGAACGAGCGAAATTCCTCGAGTGCTCGCACCGGATAACAGCTGCCCGACAAGAGCACGAAGTGGCTGACGTGCGCCGCCTCGAAGCGACGCAGCGCAGCGCGCATCAGGCGCAGCGTGCCATCGACCTGCGAGATGGCTCCCCAGCGCACATCGACCCGGTCCTCCACATAGACGACGTTCGGATCCTCGATCCTGAAGGCGCGCTCGTCCGCCTTCGCGTCCACATGCACCACGCAGCGGCCCACCGACAGGAGCAGTCGGAGCAATCGCTTGACCTGCGCCGGGTCGGTGTGGACCAGCAAAAGGAAGACGGGGCTCATTTTTCGCCAATCGATGCGTTCGTCATATCGGGCGGGGGATCGGAACTTGCAAGTTGCGTTCCAGGGGGCTCGCTACTTCCTCGCGTGCGCGGACGCCATGGGAGCGCTTGCGGGGTGCGCGCCCTTGCGCACTCTGGCGTACTCGGCGCGCACCGCCGCGGCGGCGTGTCGCAGCCGCCTCGATTCCGCGATCTCGCGCGCTGCGATGGCCGTGATCGCAGTCAGTTTTTCTTCGGTCGGGTCGGATCGTTCGTGGCGCATGCCGTGATTGAAAAACGAACCGGTGTCCGGATTCGCCCGACGGGGTAAGGAGCCGGTAAAGCCGCGTGACTTCCTGCATCGCGCGGCCTGACGGACGCGGCGACCTGCCGTCCAGCAGCCAGGTCCGGCGCGGCCACTCGGGGCCAGGAACCTCAGCCCTGCTTGCGCATCGCGAAGCAAGCGCCCGCCACCAGGATGAACGCCCCGATGATCACCTTCTGCCAGGTGCTCGGCACGCCTGCCAGGATCAGCACGTTGTTGATCAGCGTGACCAGCACCACGCCCAGCAGCGTGCCGCCCACGGTGCCGCTGCCGCCGGTGATGCGTGCGCCGCCGAGGATCACGGCGGCGATCACGTCCAGCTCGTTGCCGACGAGGTCGAAGGGGTTCGCCAGCCGCGTGCTCGACACGTGCACGATGCCCGCCAGCCCCGACAGGAAGCCCGCGTACGCGAACACGAAGATGTGCACCGTGCGCAGGTTGTAGCCCAGCCGCTCGGCAATCGCGAGGCTGCCGCCGATGGCGTACACCGCGCGGCCGATGAGCGTGCGGTTCAACAGCCACCACGTCAGCACCGCCGCGCCGGCCAGCACCAGCACCGTCGCGGGCAGCACCACGTGCAGGCCCTGCGCGGTGTCGAAGCGCCAGAGCGCCAGCTTGCCGAACGCGTCCATCGGCGCGGGCACGTTCATGAAGAACACGGTCCCGACGAAGGTCAGCAGGATGCCTCGGTACAGGTACTGCGTGCCGATGGTCACGATCAGCGAGGGCGCCTTGAGCCAGTGCACCAGCAGGCCGTTGAACACGCCCAGCACCGCGCCGCTCACCGCGCCAGCGGCCAGCAACAGCGCGATGGGCGCTTCGGGAAAGTAGTTCAGCACCAGCTTGGTGATGCTGTACATCGTGAGCGCGGCAATGGCCGCGAACGACACGTCGATGCCGCCGGCCGCCAGCACGATCAGCACGCCCAGCGCAAAGAGCCCGAGCACGGTGCAGGCCCGCACGATGTCGAACAGCACCGGCAGCTGGAAGAAGCCCGGGTTGATGGCGCCGACCACCAGGCACACCAGCACGATCAGCGCGAGCGTGAAGACCGAGGGGCGCTGCGCGAGCCAGCCGCGCCAGGAGGCCGCGGCCTTGGGAGCCGCTTGCGCAGCCGAAGCCGGCGTGGGCGTGGAGTGCGCTTGCATGGTGGAAGCCGTCATGAGAATGCGGGAGAAGGGGAGTCGGAAACCAGTGCGTGGTAGAGCTCGCTCTCGGCGAGGCCCTCTGCGTCGAAGTCGTTGGCGATGCGGCCCTTGCGCATCAGCAGGATGCGGTCGCAGTTCTGCAGCAGCTCCTGCAGGTCGTCGCTGACGAGGATCACGCCCAGGCCCTGTTCGGCCAGCCGCTGCACGATGCGGTAGATGGTGTCCTTGGAGCCCACGTCCACGCCCACGGTGGGGCCATGCAGGATCAGCACGCGCGGGTCGATGGCCAGCCAGCGGCCGATGAGCACTCGCTGCTGATTGCCGCCCGAGAGAGACTGCACCGGCCGGTCGACATCGGGCGTGGCGATCTGCAACTCGCCGACGGTGCGTTCGGCCAGCGCCTGGCACTGCTTGCCGTCGAGCGCGCCGAAGCGCCCGCGCAGGCGACCGAGCACGGCCGTGACGATGTTGTCGCGGATCGGCTTGTCCAGAAAGAGACCCTCGCTCAGCCGGTCTTCCGGCACGTAGCCGATGCCTTGGCGGATGCCGTCGCTCGGTGTCTTCAGCGTGACCTGGCGGCCGTCGAGCGAAATGCGCCCGCGGTCGGCGGCCTGCACGCCGGCCAGGGCCAGCGCCAGTTCGTTGCGGCCCGAGTCGAGCAGCCCGGTGATGCCCAGGATCTCGCCCTTGTGCAGCGTGAAGTTCACATCGCTGAACTGTGCGCCGCGGCCGAGCGCCTCGACCTTCAGCAGCGTGTCGCCGCCGTGCGTGCGGTGGCGGTAGCGCGCGCCGTCGAGTTGCTTGCCGGTCATCCAGTGCGCGAGCTCGGCCTTCGTGAAATCGCGGATCGGCCCCTGTGCCACCTTCGTGCCGTCACGGAACACGATGGCATGGCCGCCCATGGCCATGCACTCGTCGAGCTTGTGGCTCACGAACAGCACGGCCACGCCTTGCGCGCGCAGATGCTCGACCACGTGCACGAGGTTGTCGACTTCCTTCTGCGTGAGCGAGGTGGTGGGCTCGTCCATGATGACCATGCGCGCGCGCGTGGCCACGGCGCGTGCAATGGCCACGAGCTGCCGCGTGGCGATGGGCAGCTCGTCGACGCGGCGCGCGAGAAAGGCCGCGTCGGTCGGCAGCTTCACCGTTTCGAGGGCGCGCACGGCCGTGGCGGCCACCGCCTTGCGGTCGAAGCGCCGCGCGAGCTTGCCGCCGGTAGAGACCAGCTGCTCGCTGAGCGCGACGTTCTCGGCCACGCTCATGTTCGGCAGCAGCGAGAGGTCTTGATAGACCGTCTCGATGCCCAGCGTGAGCGCCTCCAGCGGCGACAGCGATTCGTGCGGATGGCCATCGATCACGATGCGCCCCTGGCTCGGCGGCTGCGCGCCCGAGATGATCTTGATGAGCGTGCTCTTGCCGCAGCCGTTCTCGCCGAGCAGGTGGTAGATCTCGCCGGCCTCGATCGTGAGGTCGATGCCGCGCAGTGCGTGCACGCCCGCGAAGCGCTTGTGCACGTCCTGCACTTCGAGGAAGACACGGCGCCCGGTGCCGGACACCGGGCTTTGCGTGGAAGTTGCGGAAGGGGTCATGTGCTCAAGGCTTTCGCGACGATCGGACGATCAGGATCAGAAGGCGTACTTCTTGTAGTTCTGCTTGTCGACCTCGACCCAGGCCTGACCCGTGACGATGATGCCGACGCCCGGACCCTTCTTCACCGAGACCTTGTTGTAGCCCTGCACGCCCATGTCGGTGCCGTCGGTGATGGTCTTGCCGTCCAGCAGCATCTTGGCGGCCTTGTTCATGACGATGCCGGCGTCCTTCGGGTCCCAGAAGGCGATCCCGCCGACCGCGCCCGACTCGAGGAACTTGGCGGCCTCGCTCGGCAGGCCCGTGCCGTACACGCAAACCTTGCCCTGCAGGCCGGCTTCTTCCACCGCGCGGCCGATGCCCAGCACGTCGAGCGACGAGGAGCCCTGGAAGCCCTTCAGGTCGGGGTGCTTGCGCAGCATTTCCTTGGCCTTGCCGTAGGCCTTTTCCGCGTCGTTGAGCGATTCGTTCTTGGCGTCGACCAGCTGCATCTTGGGGTACTTCTTCGCGTTGGTGGCGCCGCCGTCGGCCCACTGCACCTGCGACTGGCTGCCCAGCGAGCCGACCAGCGAGGTCCACTTGCCCTGCTGGCCCATGCAGGCGGCCAGGCGTTCGTTGATGCGTGCGCCGTAGGCCGTGTTGTCGAAAGCCTCGATGTCGACCATGGTGTTCTTCTGGTTGTCGGCCTCGTGCGTCACGACCTTGATGCCGCGTTCCATGGCGCGCTTGAGCACGGGCTCGAGCGTGGGCGGATCCATCGAGACCACGGCGATGGCGTCGACCTTCTTGGCCACCAGGTCTTCGATCAGGCGCTGCTGCTGCGCGGCGTCCGACTGGGCCGGGCCGATCTGGCGCGTGGCCACGCCGGGGGTGCTGGCGCCGAATTCCTTCACGCCCACTTCCATGCGGTTGAACCAGCTGATGCCGGTGATCTTCACCACGGTGACGATGTCCTGCGGCTTGCCCTGCGCGTGCAGCGCGGAGGCGAAGGCCACGGTGCCCAGTGCCAGCACGGTGCAGGCGATCTTTGTTTTCTTCAGCATGTCTTTTGTCTCCTAGCCCTCGGTGGTTCTTTGCGTCGCGCCAGGAGGGGACTGGTGCGGCGGTGCGCTGGAGCGCGTAACTGAAATGAAGCTGCGCAGGTCGGCCAGGCTGAGCCGTGCCGATGCGAGGAAGAACAGCAGCAAGAGGCCCCAGGCGCAATCGCGGAAGAAGTTGGAAATGCCCAGCAGGTTGAAGGTGCTGGACAAAAGCTGCAGCGCCACGGCCGAGAAGAACAGGCAGGTCATGCGCCCGTAGCCGCCCTGCGGACGCACGCCCGCCATCACGGTGATGAGGATGGCGATGAGCAGGTAGGAGTTGCCGTAGTCGGACTTCACGCTGGCCGTGCGGGCCGCGATGATCACGCCCGCCACCGCCGCGAGCACGCCGCACAGCGCATAGGTCGCCACCAGCATGCGGTTCTGCGAAATGCCCGCGTAGCGCGCCGCCTTGGCGTTCGTGCCCAGCAGGAAGAGGCGGATGCCGAACGGGCTTTGCTTGAGCAGCCAGCCCACGCCCAGCAGCATCGCCACGAAGATAACGAACGGAATCGGCACGCCCAGCACCATCTCGTTGCCGATGGCCGAGAGCGGCTCGGCATCGCCTACGCGCAGGCTCGAGCCGCCGGTGAGCACCACGGCGAAGCCGGTGTAGAGCAACTGCGTGCCCAGCGTGCAAAGGATCGGCGTGAGGCCGGCGCGCGCGATCAGCAGCCCGTTGAGCAGCCCGCCCACCAGGCCCACCGCCAGCGCGATCACCGCGAACCATGCCGTGTAGATCCAGGGCGAGGCATCGGGCGCCGCGAGCATCGGTGCCACCGTGGCGGCAACCACGCCGGCCAGGTTGGCCAGCGCCACGCCCGACAGGTCGATGCCGCCGTTGCCCGAGATCATCGACAGCGCCACGCCCATGGCCAGCAGGCCGAGCTCGGGCAGCTGGCCGCCCATCGACTGGAAGTTGTAGACGTCGAGGAAGTCGCCCTTGGACAGCACCGTCGCGACCACGAGGATCACCACGTTGATGGCGACCAGGAAATTGAGTTCGCGGTCTGAAAACCTGGAGGTCATGCGGGCTCCTTCAGTGGGCGCGGTGCATCAGCGCATCGACTTCGGCGCGCGTGGGCATCGAGGGCGCGGTGCCGGCGCGCGTGACCGAAATGGCGGCCACCGCCGAGCCGAAGCGCGCGGCTTCCAGCGGCGAGGCGCCTTCGGCCAATGCCGCCGCGAAGCCGCCATTGAATGCGTCGCCCGCGCCGGTCGTTTCCTTCACGGCACCGGCGTTGAACACGGGGATGTGCACCGAGCCGCTCGCGCTGTGCAGCAGCGCACCCTTGTCGCCGAGCGTGATGAGCGCACAGCCCACGCCCTTGGCCAGGAAGAAGTCGCCCGCACGGCGCGCGTCGTCGATGGTTTCGACCGTCATGCCGCTCAGCGCCGCGGCCTCGTGCTCGTTGGGCGTGATGTAGTCGCACAGGGCGTACAGCGCGTCGTCGAAGGGCAGGGCGGGCGCGGGGTTGAACACCGTCACCGTGCCGGCGGCGCGCGCCAGTTCCAGGCCGCGCTGCGCGGCGCCGGCGGGCTGTTCGAGTTGGGTGACGAACACGCGCGCACCGCGGATGGCGTCGGCCGCCGCATCCACGTCGGCCGCGTCGATCAGGGCTGCCGCGCCGGGCACCACGATGATCGCGTTGGCGCCCGTGACTTCGTGCACGTAGATGAAGGCCGCGCCGGTCGGCTGGTCCGCCACCTGCGGGGTGCGCGGGGTGATGCCTTCCTCGGCCCAGAGCGCGAGCGCGTTGGCGGCGAAGGCGTCCTGCCCGAGCTTGGAGATGAACGTGACCCCCGCGCCTGCGCGCGCTGCCGCCACGGCCTGGTTCGAGCCCTTGCCGCCCGGGCCCATGGCGAAGCCCGAGCCCGCGATGGTCTGGCCGACGCCGGGAAGCTGGGCCGCGCGGAAGGCGAGGTCGGCCACGAAGATGCCGAGCACGGCGACGCCGCGCTGTTGCTGCTGCTGTGAAGAGACGGGGAGGGCGGTCATGCAATCAGGCCTCGGGTGCGAGGACGCCCTTCTTGAAGATGAAGCAGCCGTAGAAGCGGCGCTCGCCCGTGGCGATCACGCAGTAGGCGCGGCGCGCGGCCTCGTAGAAGGCGAAGCGCTCGATGGAGCCCAGCGGTCGGGCGCGTCCCTCGGCCGCATCGATCTCGCGCTGCATCTCCTGCTGCACTGGCGGGATCTCGTTCGGCTCGCCCATGATCTCCATGCGCCGCGCGGGATCGTCCACCGCGTTGTCCAGCGGCAGCACCGAAAGAATGGCGCGTGCCGCCTCGGTGGTGCTCACGCCATCGATGCGCAGCAGCCGGCCCAGCGTGGTCTGGCGTGCGACCGAATCGGCCGGGAAGTTGGCGTCGCACAGCACCAGTTCGTCGCCATGGCCCATGGCGCGCAGGGCGTAAAGCACGTCCGCATTGAGCAGCGGATGGATGGACTTCAGCATGTTTGTCTCCGTGAAGGATTTGTCGTTCTTTCGACGTATCTTAGAGAAAGAAAACGTTTGCGCAAACGTTTGCTATTCGGGGATTTCCCTTGGTTTTCTTGATTCCGTTGGGCGCCGGGCGCTCATTCGCCATAGGGAATCCAGATGTTCTTGACCTGGGTGGCCTGCCGCAGAAACAGCGCGCCTTCGGCCGAGGCGGCGTCGTGCCAGTCGGTGGCCAGGCCGTGGTCGACCAGCGTGCGCTTGAGGTTGCCCACCGACAAGCGCTCGGCGTTGCGCGAGAGCGCCTTCGCACCGAAGACCCAGAGCGCATCGACGTCGTCGTGCTCGGCGAGCGTCTGCACGAGGCCGGCCGCGGGGCCGGTCACCAGGTTGATCACGCCGGCCGGCAGGTCGGAGGTTTCGAGCACCTGATAGAAGTCGGTGGCCACCAGCGGATGCTTCTCGCTGGGCACGATCACCGTGCGGTTGCCCATGGCCATGAGCGGCGCGAACAGGCTCACGAAGGACAGCAGCGGTGCCTCGTCGGGGCACACCACGCCGACCACGCCGATGGCCTCGACGGTGGCCAGCGCCACGCCGCGCAGCGGGGGCACGTGCACCGTGCCTTCGTACTTGTCGGCCCAGGCGCCGTAGGCGAAGAGGCGGCTCACCGAGGCATCGACCTCGGCCTCTGCCGCGGGCGCGCCCACCCCGGTCAGGCTGGCGATGCGCCCGGCGAATTCGTCGGCGCGGGCCGCGAGGTTTTCCGCGAGGTAGTAGAGCGCCTGCGCGCGGCGGTGCGGCGTGGCGCTCGACCAGTTCGCGGCCGAACGCGCGGCGGCGACGGCGTTGCGGATGTCCTTGCGGTTGCCCGTGCCGACCTCGCCGACGCGCTGCCCGTTCGCCGCGAACACCGGGTGCGAGAGCTCGCCGTCCGGCCGCACCTGCTTGCCGCCGACGAACAACTTGGCGGTGCGATCGATGGGCGGCAATACAGACGAAGGCTTGGCCGGCGTCTTCGAGGCTTCGTTCGCTGCGTTCTCCGCAACGGCGGCCGCACGCGGCTTGCGCTCGGCCCATGCGCGCGGCTTCAGGTACTCGTAGCAGCCCTCGCGCCCACCTTCGCGGCCGTAGCCCGATTCGCGGTAGCCGCCGAAGCCCACGCCCGCATCGAACAGGTTGGTCGCGTTGACCCACACCACGCCGGCCTGCAGTTGCGGCGCGATGCCCAGCGCGAGCCCGATGGTCTCGCTCCACACGCTCGCGGCCAGGCCGTAGCGCGTGTTGTTGGCCAGCGCCACGGCCTCGTCGGGCGTGCGGAAGGTCATGGTCACCAGCACCGGGCCGAAGATCTCCTCGGTCGCCACGGTCGATGCGGGGTGCACGTTGGTCAGGAGCGTCGGTGGGAAGAAGCTGCCGCCCGGCGGCAGCGCGCCCGGCGCCTGGTAGCAGCTCGCGCCTTCGCGCACACCGGTGGCCACCAGCGCGCGCACGCGCTCGAGCTGCGTGGGATCGATCAGGCTGCCCATGTCGATCGCCTTGTCCAGCGGCGAACCCACGCGCAGGCTCTGCATGCGGCGCTTCAGGCGCTCGATGAAGTCGGCCGCAATGCCTTCCTGCAGCAGCAGCCGCGAGCCGGCGCAGCACACCTGGCCCTGGTTGAACCAGATGGCATCGACCACGCCCTCGACGGCGGCATCGATGTCCGCATCGTCGAACACGATGAAGGGCGACTTGCCGCCCAGCTCCAGCGTGAGCGACTTGCCCGAGCCGGCGGTGGCTTCGCGGATCAGGCGGCCCACGTCGGTTGAGCCGGTGAAGGCGATCTTGTCGACGCCTTCATGCGCGACCAGCGCCGCGCCGGTGGCGCCGTCGCCGGTCACCACGTTCAGCACGCCCGGCGGCAGGCCGGCTTGGGCAGCCAGTTCGGCAAACAGCAGCGCGCTCAACGGCGTGAGCTCGGCGGGCTTGAGCACCACCGTGTTGCCCAGGGCGAGCGCGGGCGCGATCTTCCACGCGAGCATCAGCAGCGGGAAGTTCCACGGAATGATCTGGCCGACGACGCCCAGCGGCACCTGGTCGGCGAACTCGCGCTCTTGCAGCTGTGCCCAGCCGGCATGGTGATAGAAGTGGCGCGCCACCAGCGGCACGTCCAGATCGCGCGTCTCGCGGATGGGCTTGCCGTTGTCCAGTGCCTCGACCACCGCGAGCAGCCGTGCATGGCGCTGCACCATGCGCGCCAGGGCGTAGAGATGGCGTGCGCGGCCGTGGCCGCCGAGCGCGAGCCAGCCGGGCTGCGCGCCGCGCGCCGCGGCAACGGCCGCATCCACGTCCTCCGCGGAGCCCTGTGCGATGCCGGCCAGGCGCTGGCCGGTGGCGGGCTCGGCCGTGTCGAACCGCGCGCCGGCCGACACATCGGTGAAACGCCCGTCGATGAAGTGGCCGAAGCCTTCGGCATGGCGTGCGAGCCATTGGCGCGCGTCGGTGTCGCTCTCTGGCGCGGGGCCGTAGTCCATGGTGTCGAAATAGCGTGCGACGCTGCTGTTGCTGTTGTTCTGGCTGCTGCTCATCGGGTCATCCGATCGGGTGGCGGTTGAAGGCCGAGTAGCGGCCGGTGACGTGGTGCTCCAACTGGCGCTCGATGTCGGCCAGCAGCGTGGAGGCGCCGATGCGGAACAGGTCGGGCTCGAGCCAGGCGCGGCCCAGCTCTTCCTTCATGAGCACCTGGTAGTCGAGCGCGGTCTTGGCGGTGGAGACGCCACCGGCCGGCTTGTAGCCCACGCGAAAGCCGGTGCGCGCTTCGTACTGGCGGATCATGCGCAGCATCACCAGCGTGACCAGCGGCGTGGCGTTCACGCCTTCCTTGCCGGTGGAGGTCTTGATGAAATCCGCGCCGGCCACCATGCAGACCATCGAGGCCTTGGCCACGTTGCGCAGCGTCTTCAGTTCGCCCGTGGCAAGAATGGCTTTCACATGCGCATCGCCTGCCGCGCTGCGGAAGTCGCGCATCTCGTCGTAGAGCTTCTGCCACTGCCCGGTGAGCACGTGTTCGCGCGTGATGACGATGTCGATCTCCGCCGCGCCGTCGCGCACAGAGGCTTCGATTTCCTTGAGCTTGAGCTCGTGCGGAATCAGTCCCGCCGGAAAGCCCGTGGACACCGCGGCCACCGGGATGCCGGTGCCCGCGAGCGCCTCGACCGCGGTCGACACGAAGCGGTGGTACACGCACACCGCGCCCGTGTGCAGCGTGCGGTCGGCAAAGCCCAGCGCGGCCAGCAGGTCGGCGCGCACGGGCGTCACCGCCTTCGCGCAAAGCCGGCGCACGCGCTCGGCCGTGTCGTCGCCGTTGAGCGTGGTGAGGTCGATGCAGGTGATGGCCTTGAGCAGCCAGCCGGCCTGCGCGTCCTTCTTGACGGAGCGACGCCCGGGCAGCGTGGCCACGCGGCGCTCCGCAGCGGAGAGATTGATGCGGATGCCTTCGAACCAGCCGCTGTCGAAAGGCTGCGCGGTGTTGCGCGCGGCGGCGTGCGGCTGCGCTGGTGCTTCAGTGGATGCGGCGGTGCTTGCTGGTGCGAGCGCAGCGACGGCGCTGGCGGGCGGCGCCGGCCGCGAGCGCACGGCGCCGCTGCTGCGAACGAGGGAGGTGGATGTCATGGCGTGAGTGGCGCCGTGGCGCGCAGGGGCCGCAGGTGCGGCGGGCAGGCAAAGGGCATGTCTTGTGTCTCCGGTGCTGCGTCGCGCGGCGGCGCAGCGGGGGTGTCGTTCGTCGTGCGTGCCGTCGTGCAGGGCCGGCGGCGTGTTGATGTGAATGTTAGAGCAACAACATTTAATCAGGCAAGATGTTTTTGAAATAACATTTAAAAACCTGCGATGACCGATACTCCAGGGCTTGGACCAGAGGAACCCGAACATGCGAAAGACCGCAGGAGCCGAGGCCCGGGCCGTGCGCCTGGCGAAGATGCAGGAACTCGTCGAGGCCGGCGGACCGTTGCCCATCAAGCAGGCGGCCCAGCGGCTCGACGTGACCGAGATGACCATCCGCCGCGACCTGTCGTCGGCCGATTCGCCCCTCTCCGTGCTGGGCGGCTACGTGCTGGCGACCACGCTGCCGGGCGCCGAGCGCTACTCGCTCGACGAGGCCAGCGACCAGCACGCCGCCAACAAGCGCCTGGCCTGCGAGCGCGCGGCCGAATGGGTGCAGCCGCACGACAGCCTGTTCATCGATTGCGGGACCACGATGGTCCACTTCGCGGAAGCGCTGCCACCCGACATGCCGTTGAGCGTCGTGTGTTACTCCACGAACATTGCAGCGGTGCTCAGCCGGCGGCCGAATACGCAATTGATGCTGATGGGCGGCCTCTATCACCCGTCATCGGCCACTTTCTTTTCCGACGAAGGGCTGCAGTACCTCGACAAGCTGGGCGTGAACAAGGCCTTCATCTCGGCCGGCGGGCTGGATGTGGCGCGCGGCGCGAGCTGCTCCAACTTTCACGAGGTGCCGGTGAAGCAGGCGGCCATCCGCAGCGCGTCGGAGAGTTTTCTCATCGTCGACGAGAGCAAGCTGGGCACGCTGAGGCCCGCGTTCTTCAGCCCGCTGCAGGCCTTCGCGCGGATCGTGGTGGGCGGCGCGCCGGCTGCGGCCGTCAAGAAGCAGTTCAAGGAACTGCCGGTGGAGTTCGCGCGAGGCGATTGAGTTCGCAGGAAGGCGCTTGTGGCATCGTCCGCTCCACCAGGAACGGCAATCCGCTGCAGGCACTGGACCCCAAAACAACGATCGGGCTTCATGAGTGAAAGACCGCAATCCGTCGGATCCGCGTAAAGACGCTTGCCCGCCGGAACTGCGGGGCGATGTCTGGAACCAGAAATGCACGTCGCTGCGTTCGTCGTCCCGTGCCAGGTCATGGTTTAAGTTTTGCGTAAGCGTTGCCACTCCGCCCTTTATTACGATCCCAACTCACGATTCAGCACTGTCCAAAGCATGCCAAAGGGTGTTCCGAATTCCGCAGACATGTACGGCATCTACAGCCGGCCTTGGGGTTTCGAGGTGTCGATCGTCAGGGCCGGCGTGCGGTATCGCGAGGGGTTCGGCCGGGCCAGCTACGGCGGCACCTCGCAGGCGCTGCTGCACGCGCAGCGGTGGCGCGATGCCCTGGTGAAAAGCCTGCCGCCGCCCACGCGCCGCTCCCGGGCCGAGAAGCTCCGGCCCAACAACAAGACCGGGGTGCCCGGCGTGTTCCGCCTGCTGTCGGCGCACGGAAAGATGCTGGGCTGGCTTGCCAAGACCTACATCGCCCACGACCAGATCCTGCGGGCGCTGTTTCTCGCGGGCGACCAAGGTGATGCCGCACGGTCGATGGCGATCCGGGAGCGCAAGCGGCAGCTCGCGCAGATGTCCGGACTGGCGAAGGTGCATCCGGCCGAAGAGGCGATCCGCAATGCGCCTGTGCAACCGGTCGATGGGCTTTCGCCGAAACGCTCGCCCTCCGAGATCGTGCGAAAGAACAACCGCAGCGGCATCTCCGGCGTCACCTTCAAGGCGCCCCGGCCCCGGCATCCGGGCTACTGGATGGCCATCACCTACATCGCGGGACGGGGCACGGTGAGCAAGGCGTTCTCGGTAGCCGAGCATGGCCACGACAAGGCCAGGGCGCTGGCCGTGGAGGAGCGCCAGCGCCAGCTGGGACAGAAGCGCCGCGAGCGTCTCGCTGCTTGATGCGAATGCGTCCGTGGCCGAGGATCGGGGCTTTGCCGTGAAAACAATGCAGATCGCAATCTCCGTCGCACCCGGTCTCGATGTCTCGGCCCTGGCGGTGGCGCCGGCGGATGCCCAGGCCTGCCTTGTCCTGGCGCACGGTGCGGGCGCGGGCATGGCGCATCCGTTCATGAACGCCGTCGCCGCGGGGCTTGCAGAGCGGCGTATCGCGACGCTGCGCTATCAGTTCCCGTACATGGAAAGAGGCCTGAGGCGCGTGGACTCGCCGGCGCTTGCCCACGCCACCGTGCGAGCGGCCGTCCGATGTGCTTCGCAGCATTTCGATGGCGTTCGCCTGTTCGCCGGCGGCAAGTCGTTCGGCGGCCGCATGACCTCGCAAGCCCAGGCGCTCGATGCGATGCCGGGCGTCGAGGGGCTGGTCTTTCTCGGCTTTCCGCTTCACCCCTCGGGCGCGCCGTCCGTCGATCGCGCCGCCCATCTGTACGAGGTCGAGGTGCCGATGCTGTTCGTGCACGGCACGCGCGACAAACTCGCGGAGCCCGAGCAGATGCGGCCCGTGCTTCGCGGCCTGGGAACACTGGCGACGTCGATGGAGATCGAGGACGCCGACCACTCGTTCAGCGTGCCCAAGCGCAGCGGACGCTCGAACGAGGACGCGCTCGACGAAGCGCTCGATGGCCTGGCCCTGTGGACACAGGCCTGGCGCATCGGCTGAGCAACTAGCTCGCCAGCGCCCGCATCTCGGCGATCAGGTCGGCCTTTCCCTCGAAGCCGATGCCCGGCAGCGGCGGCAGCGTGACGTAGCCGTCCTGCACCTTCACGCCGTCGGGGAACCCGCCGTAGGGCTGAAACAGGTCGGGGTAGCTCTCGTTGCCGCCGAGGCCGAGGCCCGCGGCGATGGCCAGCGACATCTGGTGGCCGCCGTGCGGAATGCAGCGCGAGGGCGACCAGCCGTATTCCTTCAGCATGTCGAGCGTGCGCAGGTACTCGACGAGGCCGTAGCTCAGCGCGCAGTCGAACTGCAACCAGTCGCGGTCGGGCCGCATGCCGCCGTGGCGGATGAGGTTGCGCGCGTCCTGCATCGAGAACAGGTTCTCGCCCGTGGCCATCGGGCCGGCGTACACCTCGCCGAGCTTGGCCTGCAGTTCGTAGTCGAGCGGATCGCCGGCTTCCTCGTACCAGAAGAGCGGGTACTGCGAGAGCGCGCGGCCGTAGTCGATGGCGGTGGGCAGGTCGAAGCGGCCGTTGGCGTCCACCGCCAACTGTTGGCCGGGGCCGAGGATCTTGAGCACCGACTCGATGCGTTCGCAGTCTTCCGCGAGCGTGGCACCGCCGATCTTCATCTTCACGACCGAGTAGCCGCGCTCGAGATAGCTGGTCATCTCGCGCTGCAGGCCTTCGACGCCCTTGCCGGGGTAGTAGTAGCCGCCCGCGGCATAGACGAACACGCGCGGGTCGGGCGTGCCGCTGCCGTAGCGTTCCGCGAGCAACTGGTAGAGCGGCTTGCCGGCGATCTTGGCGACGGCGTCCCACACGGCCATGTCGATCGTGCCCACGGCCACCGAGCGCTCGCCGTGGCCGCCGGGCTTCTCGTTGATCATCATGCGAGCCCAGATCTTGTAGGGATCGAGGTTCTCGCCGGTCTCGTCGAGCAGGGATGCGGGTTCGGCCTCCAGCAGCCGCGGCAGGAAGCGCTCGCGGATCAGGCCGCCCTGGCCGTAGCGGCCGTTCGAATTGAAGCCGTAGCCCACCACGGGCTTGCCGTCGCGGACCACGTCGGTGACCACGGCCACCAGGCTCAGGGTCATCTTCGAGAAGTCGATGTAGGCGTTGCGGATGTCCGACTTGATCGGACGCGTGGACTCGAGGATGTTGACGATTTTCATGGTCGATTGGCTGAGGAAAAAAAGCGGATGAATTCAGCGGTGCAGCGACGCGCCGCCGCAAATGGCGAGGTCCTGGCCGGTGATGGCCGCGGCCTCTGCCGACAACAGGAAGGCGACCAGCGCGGCGATTTCTTCCGGCTGGATCAGGCGGCCGATGGGCGGCAGGCGCGGCGCGCTGGCCGCGCGCGCCGGGTCCTGCAGCATCGAGGTTTGGGTCGCGCCCGGCGACACCACGTTGACAGTGACGCCCTGGGCCGCGACCTCCGCCGCCCAACTGCGCGCGAGCGCGATCAGCGCCGCCTTGGTTGCGGCGTACTGGCCGCGCCCGGGCAGGCCCTGCGCCACGCGGCTGCCGACGAACACCACGCGGCCCCGGCCGCGCACGGCCATCGCGGGCACGAGCGCGTCGGCCAGCCGCGTCGCGGCATCGACATGCAGCCGCCACATCAGTTCGCCGCCGGCATGGTCGAGCGCGCCGAGCGGCCCCACGCGCAACACGCCGGCCGCATGCACCAGCGCATCGGCATCCTCGAGCGCGCCCGTCGCGCGCGCGATGGCATCGGCATTGCACAGGTCGACCGCCACATGCGCAAAGTGCGCATGCGACAGCGTCGGTGCAGCGAAGTCGAGGCCGCTCACGCGCCAGCCTTGGTCGAGCAGGTGCGACGCGATCGCGCGGCCGATGCCGCCGCTGCTGCCTGTTACCACGGCATGCGGCGCATGCGCTGGATGCGCTGGATGTGCGCCCGGCTCATTCGACATGGATGTTGCCCTCCACGATGATCTTTTTCGAGCGCGCCATGTCGTCGGCCTGGAACTTCACGAACTCCTCCACGCTGCCCGGCGTGAGCAGCAGGCCTTGCGCCTGGAGCGTCTCGCGCATGTCGGTGCCCAGCGCCTTGTTGACCTCGGCATTCAGCCGCTGCGTGACGGCGGCCGGCAGCTTCGCCGGACCCCACAGGCCATACCAGCTGTAGAACTCGTAGCCGGGAATGCTTTCGCCCACGGTGGGCACGTTCGGCAGGCTGGTGGCGCGCGTGGCCGAGGTCACGGCAATCACCTTCACCATGCCGCTCTTGTGGTACTGCAGCGAACCCAGGATGGGATCGATGAAGCCGTCGATCTGCCCGCCGATCAAATCCTGGAAGGCGGGCGCCGTGCCCTTGTACGGCACGATCAGGTAGTCGAGCCCGCCGCCCGCGCGCTTGAGCAGTTCGGTCGACAGGTGCCCCGCCGAACCGATGGAGCCGACCGCGAAAGTCATCTTGCCCGGGTGCGCCTTGGCATAGGCGATGAGCGACTTCACGTCGGTCACCGGCAGGTTCTTGTTGATCGCCACCGACAGCGGCGCCTTGGCCACCAGCGCGACCGGCGCGAAGTCCTTCACCACGTCGTAGGGCACCGCCTTCATGGTCATCGGCGCGGTCGTGAAGGTCGAGGCATTGAACAGCAGCGTGTAGCCGTCCGCCGGCGCCTTGGACACCAGGTCGGCGCCGATGATCCCGTTGCCGCCGGCGCGGTTCTCCACGATGAAGGACTGGCCGGTCTGCTCGCCGAGCTTCTGCGCGAGCAGGCGGCCGATGGTGTCCAGCGTGCCGCCCGGCGGGAACGGGATCACCATGCGCACCGGCCGGCTCGGCCAGGTCTGCGCGAAGCCAGCGGTGGATGCTGCCGCCAGCGCGAGGGCGGCGAGCGCGGCCCGCAGGAAATGGTTGCGTTGCATGTCTCTTGTCTCCTTGTGTTTTGCATCGGGGCCGGTGGCCCCGCGGGCTTTCTCAGCGCCGGGACAGGCCCGCCTGCTCGACGGCGGCGCGCAGCGCATCCATCTCGCGCGCGTTCGGCGCCTCGGTCGGCGGGCGCACGGTGGCGTTGGCGAGCACGCCAGCCAGGTACATGCCGCCCTTCATGCGCGCATGCGCTTCGCCGGTCGGCTCGCCGCCGCCATAGACCGCATCCTTGAGCGGCGTGATGAGCGCCTGCACCGCCATCGCCTTCTTCAGGTCGCCGGCCTTCACCGCATTCCACAGGTCGATGATCAATTGCGGAATGAAGGTCGCGAAGCCGACCAGCGCGCCGTCCACGCCCTGCACCATCGAGGCGAGCAGGTATTCGTCGTGGCAGGTCAGGATGGCCTTGGACGCATCGGCTTCGCGGATCGCCTGGATGTCGCGGGCGTACTTGTTCATGTCGCGCTGCCCGACCTTGAAGGCCTGCAGGTAGGGCAGGCGCGCCAGTTCGGCCAGCAACTGCGACGAATAGGAGGCGCGCGTCCATGCCGGGTACACGTGGCAGACCAGGTCCAGCTCGGGCGCCGCGCGGTGGATGGCGTCGAAGTACTGCAGCGCGTGGCCGGGCGTGAAGCCGAAGCGCAGCCAGTGGTGCGGGGGCATCACGTCGAGCGCAACCGCGCCCGCGGCTTGCGCGGCGCGGGCATGTTCGGCCGCCTCGGCCAGGCCTTCGCACACGATGGACGAGATCACCGGCATGCGGCCGCGCAGCTCGTCGGCGACGATGCGGGTCACTTCGGCGCGTTCGGCGGGCGTGAGGGAAAACACCTCGCCGGTGTGGCCGTTGGTCATGACCGCCACCACGCCGTCATGGCCCGCGAGCCACGATGCGAGCTTGCGCAGGGCCGGCTCGTCGATGCGGTGGTCGGCGGTGAAGGGGCAGGAAATGGCGGGAATGATCCCGCGATAATTCGCGATGGAAGGCATGCTGTGTCTCCGTTTTGGGGTCAAGGTGCAGAACTGGGTGCATCTTTCCCGCCGGGGCACTGGCCGTCCAATACTCCAATTGCATAGAACTATCCAAACGCACCGCGCATGGGCCCCGGCAACCGACCGCTCGACATGGAATGGCTGGAAGATTTCCTGGCCCTGGCCGAGACCGGCAACTTCTCTCGCGCAGCAGAGGCGCGCTCCATTGCCCAGCCCGCCTTCAGCCGGCACATCCGCGCGCTGGAGGAATGGGTGGGCGTCGACCTGTTCGACCGCAGCGCGCATCCGGCCGCGCTGACGCCCGCGGGCAGGCGTTTCCAGCCGCTGCTGCAGGAGGTGCTCGCCGGCCTCGAGGCGGCCCGCATCAAGACCCGGGCCGCGCACGACCTGGCCGCGGCGAGCCTGAGCTTCGCCGCCACGCATGTGCTGTCGCTCACCTTTTTCCCGCGCTGGCTGGCGAGCGTGGAGGCGGGCCTGAGCATGGGGCCGATCCAGACCATCTCCGACAGCTCTCGCGCCTGTGAAGACCTGATGCTGCAGCGCCGCGTGCAGTTCGTGCTGTGCCACGGCCATGCCGGCGCACCCGGCCGGCTCGACGACGCGCAGTACCCGGTGCAGCGCCTCAGCGATGACGTGCTGGTGCCGGTCGCAGCCCCCGATGCGGACGGCGCGCCCCGGCATGCGCTCGGCACGCAGCAATCGCCTTCGGTGCTGGCCTACAGCGAGGCCTCGGGGCTCGGGCGGATCATGCGATCGATCCAGGACAGCGAGTTCGGCAAGGACTTCGCGCCGTCCCTCTCGGTGGTCTTCACGGCGCACCATGCCGCGCTGCTCAGGACCATGGCGCTCGAAGGCCGCGGCCTCGCGTGGCTGCCGATGAGCCTGGTGGCGGATGACCTGCGCAGCGGCGCGCTGGTGGACGCCGGCGCGGGCGGCTGGCGAGTGCCGGTGGACATCCGGCTGTACCGTCAACTCGCCGTCATGACGCCGGTGGCCGAGGCGCTGTGGCAGTTGGTCGGCGGCGCAGGCGCGCCTTAGCGAGCCTTCTTCGCGGGCCCACGCACTCGGGGCGATGTCCTGCATTCCCCGTCGTCGCCGGCTGGCGAGCCGGGCGCCGCGCCTCCGGAAACTCGGGTGTTCCACAGGAGATTTCCCATGAGTTCCAGAACCAAAGCCCCCATCCACGAGGAGCCCGAGGTCACGCAAGAGGAGTCCGTGCCCAGCGACGGGCGGGACACCGAAGGCGAGGAGATGATGAAGAAGGTGGTCAACCGCAAGCTCGAGGACCCGGGCTCGGCGGAAGACAAGACGCCGCAAAAAGCGGAGAAGTCGCGCGAGAGCAAGTCCTGACGCCGCGGTCCAGGGTCGCGCCCATGAACGGCAACGCAGCCACTGCCGGCGGCAGCACCGAAGCTTCCCACGCGCCCGCCATGTCGGCATCGCTCTGGCAGCGCAGCCGCCGATGGGTGCTGCCGCTGGTCGGCATCGCGATCCTCGGGCTCCTGCTGTCGCATGCGCACAAGGTCGACTGGGCCGGCGCATGGCATGCGCTGCAGCGCTATTCGCCCTGGTTGCTGCTCGGCGTGCTGGGCCTGGCCACCGCGAGCCATGCGCTGTACGGCTGCTTCGACCTGATCGGCCGGCGCCACACGCGCCATGCGCTGCCGCGCTGGCGCACCTGGGCGATCGCGGTCACCAGCTATGCGTTCAACCTGAACCTCGGCTCGCTCGTTGGTGGTGTCGCGATGCGCGCGCGCCTCTATGCGCGCGCGGGTCTGGACGAAACCACCGTCGCGCAGATCGTCGGAATCAGCCTTGCGACCAACTGGCTCGGCTACGGGCTGCTGGCGGGCGGCCTGTTCGCAGCCGGCGCCATCGCGCCGCCGAGCCGGGCGCCGATCGGTCCTGGCGCGCTGCGCGTCATCGGTGTCGTGATGATCCTGCTGGCCGTTGCGTATGTCGTGGCCTGCGCGATCCTTCGTGGCCGTGAATGGCGCGTGCGGCACCGGCGGCTGAAGCTGCCTTCCGCGCGGCTCGCATTGGTGCAGCTCGCGCTGTCGGCATCGAACTGGGCGTTGATGGGTTCCGCGATGTATCTGCTGCTCGGCCAGCAGGTGCCGTACACGACCACGCTGGGCGTGCTGCTGGCTGCTTCGATCGTGGGGGTGATCACGCCGATTCCCGCAGGGCTCGGCGTGCTCGAAGCGGTGTACCTCGCGCTGCTTTCGGGTTCGGTGAAGCAGGGCGCGCTGATGGGCGCCGTGCTCGCGTATCGCGCGCTCTATTACCTGTTGCCGTTGGCCGGCGGGATCGTGCTCTACCTGTTTCTGGAGCGCTATTCGGCCAGCCATCCGCTGGCGGATGCGCAGCCCTGAAAGGCCGCGGCGTTCACAACTCGATGAATGCGGAGGTGGCCTTGTTCAGTGCCAGCTTGCCCTTCGCGGTGATCGATTCGACCTGGGCCAGTTGCCGTATCGCGCGCTCATCCGGCGCACGCTCGGAAGGCGGTATGAAGGCAGTGACCAGATCGGCCGCACGCAGCACACGCAGCCTGTCGATGTCTGCGGGCGTGTGAACGACATAGGGCAATCTCTGCTCGGAGATCACCCGAAGAAACTCCATGGACATGAGCCGTCTCCTTGTCTTGATGGCGGTTCGAATATTGTGCGCACAAACAATTAGCTGTGGCTAATCCCTGCGGTGGGCATGCCCTTTCACTCTCGTACGGAAGTTTTCACTTTGTGCGCGCAGTACGAGCGCAACCGTTTGCCGCTGCAGTGCAGCAGGTTTTTTTTATCTGCTGGCCTGAAGCGGCCACGCGGTGGTGTCGGGCATGAGGATGTGCCAGAGCACCGCGTCGATGCCTTCGAAGGTCGCGCGGTAGCGATCGGAGAGTCGGCCTTCGTCGGTCACGTCGCGGATCACGATGCTGTCGATGCGCTGCGGATTCGCGCGGTACACCTGCGCGTAGATCTCCGGATCGGCCTCGCCCGAATCGCCCACGAGCACGAAGCGGCGCTGCGGAAATTCGGTGAGCAGCCGGTCGATCACGCCGAGCTTGTGCGCGCGCGAATCCTCGGCGCCAGGGATCAGCGTGCGCCACGTCGTGCTCTCGCGCAGATGCATGCTGCCGGCCGGGAAGTCGTTGTCGCGAACGAAGTCCGCGAGCGCCGGATAGAGCTGGATCGGGCTCGCCGAGAGGTAGTGAAAACGCGTGTCCGGCACCTGCGCCAGCGCGCGGTAGTACGAGGCCATGCGCGGTGCCGCCTCGAAGCGCCGTGCGAAGGTGTTCAGCAGCATCTCGCGGCGGTCGCGCACCTGCGTGCGCTTGATGGTGTCGTCGATGTCCGAGATCACGGACACGCCTTCCGACGGCACCACGAGCGCCTGGCCCCTGAAGCGATGCAGCAGTTCGCCCGGACCCGTCACGCCGTGGAACTGCAGCCACTGCACCGGCGCGGCGGTGCGCGGCGCGTCGACCACCACGCGCAGGTTGGTGCGGCCGTCCGCCGTCGAAGGCGGCATCTTCACGCGGGTCCGCGTGCCGTCGAAGACGACGTCGATCAGCTTGCCTTCTTCGGACTCCGTGTGGAACAGCGCGGTGCGCTGGTTGAAGCGCAGCCGTGCCGCGGGCGAGAGATTCTTGAGGTCCAGGCCGAGGTAGCGCGCGAGCGCTGCGTTGAGGCCCCAGCGCCGTTCGCGCTCGAAGATCCAGGCGTGGATATCGACCTC
Organism: Variovorax sp. W2I14; assembly: GCF_050435205.1. Lineage (NCBI taxonomy): Bacteria > Pseudomonadati > Pseudomonadota > Betaproteobacteria > Burkholderiales > Comamonadaceae > Variovorax > Variovorax sp. W2I14. The sequence continues at coordinate 82,022 of NZ_JBNDJX010000001.1, forward strand.
GATCCGGCCGTCGGCAGTGGGGCGCGCCGTGCCGGGCATGAAGAGCGCTTCTTCGTCGGGTTCGAGTGGTTCGGCGGCCTGCAGCGCTTGCAGCGGCGCGAGGCCTGCGAGCAAGGCCGCACCCATCACCACGGACCGGCGCTTCAGTTGCGGCGCGGGCGGAAGGGCGGGGCGCTCGTCGCTCATGCGTGCGCGTGCGCGTGCGCGGGCGCGATGCGTTCGTAAGTCACGAAGCTGAAGCCCAGGCCATCCTTGGCCGAGACGTGCGACTCGCGCTGGGTCTCGCGCCACGCCGCGCCGTCGAGCACCGGCGCATGCGCATCGCCTTCGTAGTCGCGAGCGATTTCGGTCACGACCGCGCGCTGCGCCAGCGGCTCGGCCTCGGCGTAAATCTGCGCGCCGCCGATCACCCACACCTCGGGCGATGCAGCTTCTGTGCAAATCGAGAGCGCATCGCGCAAATTGCCCACCGGCAGCGCACCCTCGGCGCGCCAGTCGGCCTGCCGCGTGACCACGATGTTCTGCCGTCCAGGCAGCGGGCGAAAGCGCGGCGGCAGCGAGTCCCAGGTCTTGCGGCCCATGATCACCGGCGCGCCGGCCGTCTGCCGCTTGAAGTGCGCCATGTCCTCGGGCAGGTGCCAGGGGATCGTGCCGTTGGCGCCGATGACGCCGTTGGCGGCGCGGGCGTAGATGAGGTTGATGCGGGGCTCGGTCATGTGGCTTGGGTCGCTCAGGTCGCTCAGACTGCGACAGGCGCCTTGATCGGATCGCCGTGCTTGTAGTCGAGCACCTCGAAGTCTTCGTACTGGTAGTCGAAGATCGAATCGGGCTTGCGCTTGATGTTGAGCGTGGGATACGGATACGGATCGCGGCTCAGTTGCAGCTTCACCTGCTCGGCGTGGTTGCTGTAGATGTGGCAGTCGCCGCCGGTCCAGATGAAATCGCCCACGTCGAGGTCGCACTGCTGCGCGATCATGTGCGTGAGGAGCGCGTAGCTCGCGATGTTGAAGGGAACGCCGAGAAAGATGTCGGCGCTGCGCTGGTAGAGCTGGCAACTGAGCTTGCCGCGCTCGCCCTCGGCCTGCGGCGGCGCCACGTAGAACTGGAAGAACGCGTGGCAGGGCATCAGCGCCATCTTCGAGAGCTCGGCCACGTTCCAGGCGCTCACGATGATGCGGCGCGAATCGGGGTTGGTCTTCAGCGTCTTGATGACATCGGAAATCTGGTCGATGTGGCCGCCATCGGGCGTGGGCCAGCTGCGCCACTGCACGCCGTACACCGGGCCCAGGTCGCCGTCTTCGCGCGCCCATTCGTCCCAGATGCTGACGCCGCGTTCCTTGAGCCAGTTGTTGTTGCTCGAGCCGGTCAGGAACCACAGCAGTTCCTGGATGATGGATTTGAGGTGCACCTTCTTCGTGGTCACCAGCGGAAAGCCTTCGTTCAGGTCGAAGCGCATCTGGTGGCCGAACACGCTCTTGGTGCCGGTGCCGGTGCGGTCGCTCTTGAACACGCCGTGGGTGTCGACGTGGCGCATGAAATTTTCGTACTGGGAGCGAACGGGGCGGGTGGGCGTGGAGGTCATGGCAAGAGGGGCTCTCAGAGGCGGGTTTTCGAATTTTAAGTGCCCGGGCTTAGCATGGTGGCCATGAGCCAAGACCACCCCACGAACGGCCACGATCATGCCCACGACCACAGCGAACTCGGCGAGATGGACCTGCGGGTCCGCGCCCTGGAAAGCGTGCTCACGCAGAAGGGCTACATCGACCCCGCCGCGCTCGACGCGCTGATCGACACCTACCAGACCCGCATCGGCCCGCGCAACGGTGCACGGGTGGTGGCGCGGGCCTGGGTCGACCGCGAGTTCCACGACTGGCTGATGGCCGATGCCACGGCCGCCATCGCCTCGCTCGGCTACACCGGCCGCCAGGGCGAGCACATGGTGGCGGTGGAGAACACGAGCGACCAGCACCACATGGTCGTCTGCACTCTCTGCAGTTGCTACCCCTGGCCCGTGCTCGGCTTGCCGCCCACCTGGTACAAGAGCGCGCCCTACCGCTCGCGCGCCGTGAAGGACCCGCGCGGCGTGCTGGCCGACTTCGGCACGACGCTGCCCGAGACCACGCGCATCCGCGTCTGGGATTCGACCGCCGAGGTGCGCTATCTCGTGATCCCGCAGCGCCCTGCGGGAACCGAGGGATGGAGCGAAGAAGCCCTCGCCGCGTTGGTCTCGCGCGATTCGATGATCGGCACGCGGCTGGCGAACGCGCCTTCGACGGGGAGCCTCGCATGAGCTATGTCACGCATGCCGACCTCGGCGGCCAGCCCGGCTTCGGGCCGGTCACGCCGGAGCCCGAGGGCGAACTGTTCCACGCCGATTGGGAGCCGCGCGCGCTGGCCCTCACGCTCGCGATGGGCGCGACCGGCTCCTGGAACATCGATGCGAGCCGCGCCGTGCGCGAGACGCTGCCCAACTACCGCGACCTGAGCTACTACCAGATATGGCTCGGCGCGCTGGAGCAGTTGATGCTGCAGCGCGCGCAGGTATTCCCCGACGAGATCGCGTCCGGCGAGATGAAGCATCCGCCCGCGCCGGTCGCCCGCGTGCTGCAGGCCGCGCACGTGCCCGCAGTGCTCGCCAAGGGCTCGCCCACCGAACGCCCCGAGCCGCGCCCCGCGCGCTTCGCCGTCGGACAGGCCGTGCGCATGCACTTGGGCAAGGTCGACCATCACACGCGGCTGCCGGGCTATGTGCAGGGCAAGCGCGGCACGATCGAGCACATCCACGGCGCGCATGTGTTCGCCGATGCGCACGCGCAAGGGCTGGGCGAGCAGCCGCAGTGGCTCTACACGGTGGTCTTCGACGAAGCCGAACTCTGGGGCGAGCAAGCGACGCCGCAGAACCTTTCGGTGTCGGTCGATGCGTGGGAAAGCTATCTGGAGCCCGCTGCATGAAAAACGACATGCCGCCCCTCGCGCTTGCACCCGGCATGCCGCGCGACGCCGACGGCCCGGTATTCAAGGAGCCCTGGGAAGCACAGGCCTTCGCGATGACGCTGGCGCTGCATGAACGCGGCCTGTTCACCTGGGTCGAGTGGGCCGAGGCGCTCGCCGCGGAGATCGCCACCGCGCAAGCCGCTGGCGACCCCGACACTGGCGACACCTACTACCGCCACTGGCTCGCGGCGCTCGAAGGCCTCGTGGCCCGCAAGGGGGCGAGTTCGGGCGATGAACTCGCGCGCTATCGCCACGCCTGGGACCACGCGGCCGACCGGACGCCGCATGGGCAGCCGATCGAGTTGCGCGGCGAGGACTTTCCCGGCTGATCTGCCTTGCTCCTTCCCCCTTTGGGGGAAGGCTGGGATGGGGGCAAGCGGCGTTTGTTCAGCGCAGTGCTTCATCGAGCGCCGCTTGCCCCCACCCCGGCCCTCCCCCAGAGGGGGAGGGAGGAAAACCAGACCCTAGACCCGGATCACGCGCCCCGGGTTCAGCGTGTTCTTCGGATCGAGCCCGCGCTTGATCGCCCGCATCATCTCCAGCGCCACCGGCGACTTGTGCTTCTCGAGCTTGTCGACCTTGAGCGAGCCCACGCCATGTTCGGCAGAGAACGAGCCGCCGAACTTCTCGACCGCGTCGTACACCAGCGTGTTGATGCGGTTTTCCTCGTTCTTCAGAAAGGCCTTGGTGTCGATGTTCTCCGGCGCCTGCACGTTGTAGTGCAGGTTGCCGTCGCCCAGGTGTCCAAAGTTGACCAGCCGCACGCCGGCGATCTCGCGCTGCAGTAGCGCATCGGTCTCGGCCACGAAGGCCGGAATGCGCGACACCGGAATCGAGATGTCGTGCTTGATGTTCAGGCCTTCCTCGGCCTGCGCGAGCGGAATGCTCTCGCGGATGTGCCAGAGCTGGTGCGCCTGCGTGAGGTTCTCGGCGACCACCGCGTCAGTGACGCAGCCGTCTTCGAAGGCGGTTTCGAGCAGCGCCTCGAAGCGGGCGCGCGCATGGTCTTCGGACTCGCTGTCGGAGTTCTCCAGCAGCACGCAGTAGGGCACCGCTTCGTCGGCGATGAAGGGCACGCGAAGTTGCGGCATGTGCTTGTCGACCAGGCTGAGTGCGAACTTGCCCATCACCTCGAAGCCGGTGAGTCCCGATCCCAGGTGCTTGTGCGCCAGGCCCAGCAGCGTGACCGCGTGGTCGAGCGACGGCACCGCGGCCCAGGCCGTGAGCTGCGCGGCCGGCAGCGGGTAGAGCTTCATGGTCGCGGCGGTGATGATGCCCAGCGTGCCTTCGCTGCCGACGAAAAGATCGCGCAGGTCGTAGCCGGTGTTGTCCTTGCGAAGGCCGCTGGTGCCTTCCCAGATCTCGCCCTGCGGCGTGACCACTTCGAGGCCCAGGCAGAGCTCGCGCGTGTTGCCGTAGCGCACGACCTGCGTGCCGCCCGCGTTGGTCGCGAGGTTGCCGCCGATGGTGCAGCTGCCTTCGGCCGCGAGGCTCAGCGGGAACAGGTAGCCCTCTTTCTCCGCCGCCTCTTGCAGCGTCTGCAGGATGCAGCCGGCTTCGACGGTCATCGTGAGGTTGGCGGCATCGAAGGTGCGGATCGCATTCAGCCGCTGCAGGCTCAGCACGACCTGCGTGCCGCTGTCGTCGGGAATCGAGCCGACAGCGAGGCCCGTGTTGCCGCCCTGCGGCACGATGGCCGTGCCCGTTGCGGCGCAGGCCTTGACCACATCGGCCACCTGCTGCGCATTGGCCGGGCGCACCACCGCGAGCGACTTGCCGCGCGAGCGCTTGCGCCAGTCCTGCTCGTAGGCGGTGAGGTCGCCCTCGTGGAGCACATGCGAGGCGCCGACGATGGCGCGCAGCTGGTCGATCAATGCGGTGGCGGAAGCAGAAGAAGTCATTGGGCGGAAGTCTCCAGTTGACGGGCAGCAGCGGCAGCCTTGGCATGGCGGAGGCGCAGGCGCACATGCCACGCGCAGGCCGCGAAGAGCACCAGGCACAGCAGCACCTCGATGAGCGCGAGCACCTGTCCCACGCCGTTGGTGTCGCTCCAGGCGCGCACCACGCCCTCGGTGAAATAGAGCCAGATCATCAGGCTGACCCAGCGGTAGGTGTACATGCGGTTCTTGTAGAGCCCCGCGAGCGGAATCACGAGCGGCAGCACCTTCAGCGCGAGCAGCGAGCCGCCGGGCCGCAGCGGGGCAAGCCACAGCTCCCAGGCCAGGCCCAGCACGATCAGGCCGACGAGGCTGCCCACGGCAAGCCATCGGGTGGCGCGGACGGAAGAGGGCGGGAGCGGGGTGGCGGTCACGGTGCGACGAAGGAGAGGGCGCCCGGTGGAAGGCGGCGCATTGAAGAGCGGATGGCATGATACCGGCCATGAATCGTCGGCAGCTTTGGAGGGATCTTTCGCGTTTTCCGTGGCGCAACACCGCTGCGGTATTGGGCGAGCGATTTCGCGAAGACAGGCTCGGTTTGACCGCCAGCAGCCTGACCTTCACCACCACCATCGCGATGGTCCCGTTCTTCACGGTGGCGCTCGCACTCTTCACCGTGTTCCCCATGTTCGCCAAGATGCAGGGCCGGCTGCAGCGCTGGCTCATCGAGAGCCTGATCCCCGAGAACATCGCGCGCCAAGTGCTCGGCTACCTGAACCAGTTCGCGAGCAAGGCCAGCGGCTTGGGGATCGCAGGCCTGATCGTGCTGCTGATCACCGCCATCGCGCTGATCCTCACGATCGACAAGACGCTCAACAACATCTGGCGCGTGCGCACGCCGCGGCCCTTTGCGCAGCGCGTGCTGATCTACTGGGCCGCCATCACGCTCGGGCCGCTCATCCTTGCGGTGAGCCTGTCGACCACCTCGTACGTGGTCTCGGCCACGAGCGACGTGGTGGGGCGCGGCATGGTCAAGCTGTTCTTCGACACCTTCGAATTCGCGCTGCTGGCGGTCGGCATGGCTTCGCTCTACCACTACGTGCCCAACACCAACGTGCGCTGGTCGCATGCCTGGGCCGGCGGCATCTTCGTGGCGGCGGCCATCGAGATCGCCAAGCGCGTGCTGGCCTATTACCTGAGCCTGGTGCCGACCTATTCGGTGTTGTATGGCGCGTTCGCCACCTTCCCGATCCTTCTGGTGTGGATCTACGTGGCGTGGGTGATCGTGCTGCTCGGGGCGGTGATTGCCGCGTACCTCCCGAGTTTGCTGACGGGGGTGGCGCGCCGCGGCGGTGCTGCCGGCTGGCCGCTGCAACTGGCCATGGAAACGCTGCAGCATCTGGCGCGTGCACAGGCCACGCCGGCCAAGGGCATGGGGGCGACCGAGCTGGTGACGCGCATGCGGGTCGACACCCTGCAACTGCTCCCGGTGCTCGAGACACTGGTGGCGCTCGACTGGATCGCCCCGTTGGCCGAGGAGCCCGCCAACGAGGACCCGCGCTACGTGCTGCTGGCCGATCCGTCGACGCCCATCGAGCCGCTGCTCAAGGAACTGCTGATGCCGCAGGCCGAGCCGCTCGAAGACCTCTGGCAGAAGGGGCCGCTGAGGTCGCTGCGCCTAGGGGACGTGCTGCTGATTTAGCAGTTGGCCTGTCAGATCTTGACCTTGCCCAGCCAGATGTCCCGGTACATCGCCCAGTCGCCCATGAAGGAATAGAGCGGGCGCTTGAACGAGGCCGGCTTGTTCTTCTCGAAGCCGAAGTGCCCGACCCAGGCGAAGGCATAGCCCACCAGCACCCCGGCCAGCAGCCACCACGGGTTGAGCGTGACCACCAGCGCCACGAGGCACAGCAGCGAGAGGGTCGAGCCCGCAAAGTGCAGGCGGCGGCAAGTGCGGTTGGCGTGCTCGGTCAGGTAGAACGGGTAGAACTCCGCGAAGCTCTTGAAACGGCGCGGATCGACGGCAGATTCCGGGGCAGTCGTGGTGGTCATCGTGCGGGTCTCCTTGGCGCTGGAGCGCCTTTTGTGCGGGCTTTGTCCATAATAGCGACGACCCCCTGGCCGCACCACCCCGGCTCTCCTTCACACCACTGACGCATCAGCCTTGAGCGCCCTGCCCACAGCCACCGATTCCGCCGATCCGGCCAGCGACGCGCTGTGGGTCGTCTGCCTGTGCGCCGAATGGTGCGGCACCTGCCGCGAGTACCGGCCGCTGTTCGAGCAGGTGGCGCGCGCGCATCCGCAGTTGCGCTTCGGCTGGGTCGACATCGAGGATCACGCCGACATCGCCGATGGCTTCGACGTGGAGACCTTCCCCACGCTGCTGGTCGCCGGCGCCGACGGCACGCGCTTCCTGGGCCCGCTGCTGCCGCATGCCGAAACGCTGTCGCGCATGCTCGGAGCCTTGCAGCCCCCGCAGCCTTCGAGCCTCGATGTCGACCTGCTGCTCGCCGTGCTGAACAAGAAGCCGGCGACCTTCTCGGTTTAACCGGTCCCTTCCTTCCATGAACATCCTGATCTTCGGCGCCACCGGCATGGTGGGGCAGGGCGTGCTGCGCGAGTGCCTGCTGGCCCCCGACGTGGAACGCGTCGTCGCAGTCGGGCGCAGTGCGACCGGGCAGCAGCATCCCAAGCTGCAGGACCTGGTCGTGAAGGACATGCACGACTATTCGGCCATCGAGCCGCAGCTGCAGGGCTTCGACGCCTGCTTCTTCTGCCTGGGCGTGTCGTCGGTCGGCATGAAGGAAGACGACTACCGCCGCGTCACCTATGACCTCACGATGGCCGCGGCCACCGTGCTCGCCCGGCTCAACCCGGGCATGACCTTCACTTACGTGACGGGTGCCGGCACCGACAGCAGCGAGCGCGGCAGCAGCATGTGGGCACGGGTGAAGGGCGCGACCGAGAACGCCCTGCTGCGCCTGCCGTTCAAGGCAGCGTACATGTTCCGCCCCGGCGTGATCCAGCCGCTGCACGGCGCGCGCTCCAAGACGCCGCTGTACCACGGCATCTACGTGGTGATCGCGCCGCTCCTGAGCCTCGCCAACCGGCTCTGGCCGGACAAGGTGACGACCACCGAGCAGATCGGCCTCGCCATGCTGGCCGTGGCCCGCAGCGGCGCGCCGAAGGTGGTGCTCGACCCGGCGGACATCAACGCGCTGCGTTGACCGACTGACCCTCGCGACTGGCCGCGGACCCGCGTTCTTCCGTGCCCATGTCCACCCCCGCCTTGAAAGAGACTGCCTCCGGCATCTCGCGCCGGCTGCTTCTTTGCGGAGCCTCCGGCGCGGCGCTGGTGGCGCATCCAGCGGTCGCAGCCGCAGCTACAGCGGTAGCGCAGAACACCTGGCCGCAGAAGCCGATCCGCCTCGTCGTTCCCTTCGCGGCGGGCGGCGGCACGGACATCGTGGCGCGGATGATCGGCCGCACCCTGTCGCAGCAGTTGGGCCAGCCCGTCGTGATCGACAACAAGCCCGGCGCCTCCACGCTCATCGGCACCGAGATCGCGGCCCGCGCGAGGCCCGACGGCTACACGCTGCTGCTGGCGGCCTCCACCAGCTACAGCGTGAATCCGGCACTGCGCGCTGCCCGCGCCTACAACCCGTCGCGCGACCTGGCGCCCATTGCCATCGTCGCGCGGGTACCGCTGGCGTTGTTTGCGGGCGGCACCGCGCCGTGGCACTCGCTTTCCGAGCTGGTGGGCGCGGCCAAGGCGCGCCCCGGGCAGATCCGCTACGCCACCTTCGGCAATGCCTCTGGGTCGCACCTCACCGGCGAACTGTTCGCGCTGGCCGCGGGCATCCGGCTGCAGGACATTCCGTACCGGGGCAGCAGCCAGGCGATGGTGGCGGTGATCGGCGGGGAGGTCGACCTGGGCATCGACACCGTGGCCTCGGTCGCGCCGAACGCGCGTTCCGGCAAGGTGCGGGCGCTGGGCATCGTGGGCGCCGCGCGGTCCGGTCTTTTGCCCGGCGTGCGCACGCTGGCGGAGCAGGGCTTGCCCGAGGCCAGCTTCGACGCCTGGTACGGCGTTGCCGCACCCGCCCACACGCCGGCGCCCGTGCTCGCGAGGCTCACGCGCGCCATGTCCGACACGCTGGCCAGCCCCGCATTGCAGGCGCAACTGCGCGCGCAAGGCATCGAGCCGACGATGGTCGGCGCGGCCGCCTTCCGGCAGCAGGTCGAAAGAGAGATCCCGCGCTACCGTGCGCTGGCGCACCGCGCGGGCATCGCGGTGGAATAAGCGCTCAAGCGGCCGTTGCCGCCGTTGCGCTCACGAAATCGCGCAGCGCGAACAGCGTGTCGTCCGGCGCTTCGCTCATCAGCGAGTGGCCTGCATGCACCGTCACCACCTTCGCGTTGCGCGCCTTGCCCACCAGTGCCTTGGTGGCGCGCGGCGGCGTCATCTGGTCGGCATCGCCAAGCAGGAACAGCACCGGGCACTGCACCGCTTCCATCGCGGCCTCGCCGTTCGCGTAGTCGTTGCAGGCCTTGAAGCCGATGTGGAACACGTTGTGCGCGCGGTTGCTCGCGAGCACGCGGCGCATGAGCGCGCGCGAGCTGCCGTAGAGCCAGGTGCCGGGGCCGAGCGACGAGGGCGGCGGGGCGAGCAGCGAATGCGAGAAGGTGTTGACCATCGCGATGGCGCGTTGCGGATCGTTCAGCGCACCGTCGAGCAGCGCGGGCGACACCACCATCGGATACGCCGTGCCGACCAGCGCCAGATGCGTCACGCGATCGGGCGCGCGCGAGGTCGCTTCGAGCGCGATCAGCGAGCCGAAGCTGTGGCCGATCAATGCCGCCTTCTGCACGCCGGCCGCGTCGAGCAGCGCGATCACGAACTGCGCCGCCTCTTCCACGCTAGCGGGCGGCGGTCCTTCGCTCTTGCAATGGCCCGGCAGGTCGACCGCCAGCACGTTCCAGCCGTGGTTGGCAAACCAGCGGCTCTGCAAAATCCACACGCTGTGGTCGTTGAGCACGCCATGGATGAACACGACGGTGGGCTTCGCCGCATCGAAGGGCTTGCCGCCGGTGTAGCAGTAGGTGGCGTGGCCGTTGACGGTGTAGTGCATGTCAGGCACCCGCCTTTTCCGCGGCCTTCAAGGCGCGCTTCAAGTCGTCGATCAGGTCGGCCGGGTCTTCGAGTCCGATCGAAAGGCGAATGGTGCCCTGCGAGATGCCCGCGCCCGCGAGCGCTTCGTCGGTCATGCGGAAGTGCGTGGTGCTCGCCGGATGGATCACCAGGCTGCGGCAGTCGCCCACGTTGGCCAGGTGGCTGAAGAGCTTGAGCGCCTCGATGAAGGCCTTGCCCTGCGTGCGGCTGCCCTTGATGTCGAAGCTGAACACCGCACCCGCGCCGCGCGCGCCGTGGCGCAGCAGCTTTTGCGCGAGCGCATGGCTCGGGTGCGATTCGATCAGCGGATGCCCCACGCGCGAGACGAACGGATGCGTCGCGAGGAACTCGACCACCTTCTGCGTGTTGTCGATGTGGCGTTCCATGCGCAGCGGCAGCGTCTCGATGCCCTGCAGGATGAGCCATGCGGTGTGCGGGCTCATCGAGGCGCCGAAGTCGCGCAGGCCCTCGCGGCGCGCGCGCAGCAGGAAGGCGCCGACGGTGCTTTCCTCGCTGAAGACCATGTTGTGGAAGCCGTCGTAAGCCTGTGTGAGTTCGGCGAATTTGCCCGACTTCTCCCAGTCGAAACTGCCGCCATCGACCACCACGCCGCCGATCACCGTGCCGTGGCCCGAAAGGAACTTGGTTGCCGAGTGATAGACCAGGTCGGCACCCCAGTCGAAGGGCTTGATGAGGTAGGGCGAGGTGAGGGTGGAGTCGACCAGCAGCGGCACGCTGGCTTCGTGCGCGATGTCGCTCACGGCGGGGATGTCGAGCACGTCCAGCCCCGGGTTGCCCACGGTCTCGCCGAAGAAGAGCTTGGTCTCGGGCCGCACCGCGGCGCGCCAGCCATCGAGGTCGCCGGGCTTCACGAAGGTGGTCTCGATGCCGAAGCGGCGCATCGTGTAGTGCAGCAGGTTCTGCGAGCCGCCGTAGAGGGCGGTGCTCGCGACGATGTGCGAGCCCGCGCCCATCAGCGTGGCAATCGACAGGTGCAGCGCGGCCTGGCCGCTCGCGGTGGCGATGGCGCCGATGCCGCCTTCCAGCGCCGACACCCGCTGCTCCAGCACCGCGTTGGTCGGGTTGCTGATGCGCGAATACACATGGCCCGCGCGCTCCAGGTTGAAGAGCGCGGCCGCATGGTCGCTGGACTCGAAGACGAAGGAGGTGGTCAGGTGGATCGGCACCGCGCGCGCGCCGGTGGCGGGGTCGGGCGAGGCGCCGGCGTGCAGCGCGAGGGTGTCGAAACCGGGGTCGGAATAACCGGGCATGAGGGCCTTTCTGTTGTCTCTCGCAAAGCCCCGTTACGTCTGCAAAGCATGCGTGGGCGACAGGGGCGTTCAGGTCGGCGTCGATTGTGGGCTATATTCAAATCGGCACCCCGCCCAGCAAGAGAGTTCGAGAGTCCGAGAGGAGCACACGATGAAAGTCAGCGACATCCTTCGCGTCAAGGGCAACACGCTCTTCACCATCACGCCAGACGACCTGCTGGCAGAAGCCGCCACCACCATGGCGGAAAAGGACATCGGCTCCCTGGTGGTCATGGAACACGGCGACCTGGTCGGCATGCTCACCTTCCGCGAGGTGATCGTGGCCATCGTCAACAACGGCGGCCAGGTCGGGACCACGCTGGTGCGCAAGGCCATGGACGACGCCCCCGTCACCTGCACCCTGGAAACCGACCTCGACGAAATCCGCCGCATCATGCTGGAGCGCCATGCGCGCTACATGCCCGTGATGGACAAGCGCATGCTGATGGGCGTGATCAGCTTCTACGACGTGGCGAAGGCCGTGGTGGACAGCCAGAACTTCGAGAACAAGATGCTCAAGGCGTACATCCGCGACTGGCCTGCGGAAGACGAGAGCAAGACCGGCTGACCTGCCAGTCCCGCCGCTGGCATCACTCTTTGATGTTGGCGGTCTGCACGATCTTCTGGTTGCGGGCGTATTCGGCCTGCACGAACTTCCCGAACGATTCCGGCGTGCCGCTCCCCGGCAGCGCGCCTTGCTCCATCAGCTTGGAGCGCACCCCTTCCTCCTGCAGCACCGCATTGAGTTCCTGGTTGATCTGCGCAACCACGGCAGGCGGCGTCTTGGCGGGCGCGAAGATCCCCGTCCAGCTCACCATGTCGAAGCCCTTGAGGCCCGGCATCTCGTCGAAGGTGGGCACGCCGGGCAGCGCGGCCAGGCGCTTGTTGCTGGTGATGCCCAGCGCCTTCAGCCGCTTGCCGTTCACATGCGGAATCGCGCTGGTGCTCACCAGCATCGCGAGGTCGACCTGGTTGCCGATCACGTCGGTGGCGATCTGCGCACCGCCGCGGTAGGGCACGTGCGTGACGAAGATGCCGCTGCGTTCCTTCAGCAGTTCCATCGCCAGTTGCAGCACGGTGCCCACGCCCGAGGTCGCGTAGTTGTACTGGCCCGGCTTGGCCTTGGCGAGCTTCACGAAATCGGCGAAGGTCTGCGCCTCGAGGCCGGGCCGCGCGACCAGCACCATCGGCGCGGTGTTGAGCAGGCCCACTGGCGCCAGGTCCTTCAGCGGATCGAAGCGGAACGCCATGGGGTTCACCAGCTTGCCGATGGCGATCGCGCTGTCGGGCCCGACCACCAGGGTGTAGCCATCGGGCGCCGCATTCACGGCCTTGGCCACGCCGATGGCGCCGCCCGCGCCGCTCACGTTGTCGATCACGACCGATTGCTTGAGCCGGTCGCCGAGCCGCTGCGCGACGAGGCGTGCGTTGACATCCACGCTGCCGCCGGCCGTGTACGGAACGATCAGCGTGATGGGCTTGGCGGTCGGCCACGCCTGCGCGAGTGCAGCGGTGGGCAATGCGGCGCAGAGCGCGGCGGCGAGGAGAAGGCGTCGGGGCGTGTGCATGGCGTGGTTCATCCGGGGAGAGAAGGCGAAGGTGAGGGCGTGGGTTCGGTGTCGAGGCGGGCGCGCAGCGTGTCGAAGGCTTCGCTCCACTGCGTGCACCATGCGCGGCGTTGCGTGTCGTCGATCCATGCGCCATCGAGGCCGTTGTGCATGAAGCCGCGCAGGTCGTCCAGGCCGAAGCCGAAGTCGCGCACCATCATCAGCCAGGCCCCGGTGGGCGTGACCTTGTGCAGCGTCGGATCGTCGGTGTTGGGGTGGATGCGCAGGCCGAGGCCCGGCATGCGGCGGATCGGATGGTCGATGGCCCAGCGCTCGGGCGGCAGCGTGCGCAGGTAATACGAGTTGGTCGGCACCACGGTGAAGAGCACGCCGCGCTCGGCGCATTCGCGCGCGAAGTCGGGCTGGTCGACCACCGTGTAGCCGTGGTCGATGCGGTCGACCTGCAGCACGTCGAGCGCGGTGCGCACGTTGATCCAGGGCATGCCGAACTCACCGGCGTGCGCGGTCGTCTTGAGCCCCGCCTTCTTTGCCGCGGCATAGGCCTGTGTGAACAGCTCGGGCGGCCGGTCGACCTCACGGTAGTCGATGCCGATGCCGATCACCTCGTCGCAGCGATGCGCCTTGACCCACTCGACCATCTCCACCGCCGCCTCGGGGCTGGCCTCTCGGTCGATGGCGGCGATGAGCCGGCCGGTGATGCCGAACTCCTGCTGCGCATCTTGTATGGCGCGCACGATCGCTGCCTGTGCCATCGCATACGGAATGCCCGAGCCGTGCACCGTGCCGGTCGGGTTCCAGAAGAACTCGGCGTAGCGCACGTTGTGCGAGGCCGTGTCCTGCAGGTATTCGAGCGTGAGCTGGTACAGGTCGCCTGGGCCGCGCACCAGTTGGGCGTCGAGCGCGCGCAGCACGCGCAGCACACCGACCGGCTTTTCGCCGCGCGTGTAGAAGCCCTCGATCTCGTCGGCCGCCAGCGGTGCGCCGGCGCGCAGGTTCAGCTGCTTGAAGGTCTCGTGGCGCACCGTGCCGAACAGGTGGCAGTGCAGCTCGACCTTGGGAATCGCGCGGAGGAAAGATTCCAGGGTGAACGCAGGCGGGATGGGGCTGGTCATGCTGACCAGTCTAGGGAGCGGAGGCTTATAAGGAAAATTTTGAATTTCTATAATTTGATTCACTGAATCAATAACCACCGGTGACTGGAGATGCCATGGCCGCCTTGCCCCTGCGTGCGCTCACGCTGCGCCAGCTGCAGTTCTTCTCGGTGCTGGTGGAAGAGGGCCAATTCGGCCGCGCGGCGCGGCGACTGGCCATCACGCAGCCTGCGCTCAGCAACGCCATCAAGCAGATGGAAAAGCTGCTCGGCGCCGAACTGCTCACCCGCTCCACACACCGCCTCGAGCTCACGCCCGTGGGCGCCGAGGTGCTGGCGCGCACCGACTTTCTGGTCAACACCTTCGAGGTGGCGCTGCGCGACATCGAAAGCACCGTGCAGCGCGGCCGCGCCTTCGTGCGTGTGGGCGTGATCCCTTCGGCCAGCGCGCGGGTTGCCGCGGCGGTCAGCGAATTCCTCCAGCAGGACGGCCAGCGAGAGGTCGAACTGGCCTGGCGCGACGCACCCTCGACCACGCTGCTGGCCGAGCTGCGCAGCGGCCAGCTCGACATGGCTGTGGCCGCCATCACCGAGCCGCCGGGCGGCCTCACCTGCATCGACCTGTTCCGCGATCCGCTGGTGCTGGTGGTGCGGCGCGACCATCCGCTGGCCGCGGCCGGCGACGCGAACTGGGAGGCCATCGGCAAGGAGCGCCTCGTGCTGTTCGAAAGCGGCAGCATGCCGGCGCTCGGCAATCCGGCGCGCGCGCAGTTCGCGCAGGGCGCCGAGCCCTACCGCGTGAGCTATTCCGAGACGCTCTACGCGCTGGTGCGCAGCGGCCAGGCGCTGGGACTGATGCCGAGGCTGTACACCGCGTCGCTGCGCGACCCCGAGCTCGCGGTGGTGCCGCTGCTGAAGCCGCGCATCGAGCGCCGCGTGGTGCTGGCCTACCTGCCGGGGCCGATGCGCAACGTGGTGGCGCAGGAGCTCATCGCATTACTGCGTAACCGATTGCCCCAGGCGGAGGAGCCCCGATCGCGCCGCGTGACGCGTGGACACCCGCTCGACGCCATCCGCAGGCGTCGCTAAGATGCGCCGGTCATGCCACGCTCGCTCGTCGCCGCTGTCTTCGCGGTCCTCCTTTGCTGCCACGGCCTCGTCGTGTTCGCGCAGGGGCTGGTCGACGCGGCGAACCAGCGCGACGAGGTGGCGCATGTGCTGTTTGCCGGTGTATCCGCAGCGGCTGATTCCGTGGGGGCGGCCGGTGCCACCCAGCCCGCGGACGACGCGGACCTGGACATCGGCCACAGCATTGAAGCGCCCTTCGTCGAGCACCTGTTCGGTTTCGCGCCGCTGCCGGCATCGCAGCCGGAATTCGCGCCGGCGTTCTTCTTGCTGACCTTCCTCGAGCGGCCCACGCGGCCGCCCCAGTCGCTCGCCTCCCGCGCGTAGGTCCGGGCCTTCGGCCTGCCGACCGCCGCGCTTGTGCGCGCGGCCTTGCCCCATCGTCTGTGCAAGCGCCCGCGCGATCCGCGCCATCCGTTCGCGATGGCACCCAAAAAGAGGAACGAGGAGAAGACATGAAGCACTCGAGAGATGTCATGTTCGCGAGGCTGGCCAATTTCCGCATCGATGCCGATGCGCTGCGGCGCCATTTCCAGGACCACGTCCGCCAGTTGCCGTCGATGCCCTATCGCGACAACCGCGTCGACTACATCGGCTGGGCCGTGACCAGCCGCGACGGCACGCTGACCGACGGCATCCGTCGCATTCCCAGCAAGCAGTCTTTCGTGCCCGGCACCGCGCCGACCGACGCCTGCTCCGGCTACCTCGCCACGGTGATGGATGCCTTGCACGACGCCGGCCTCCAGCCTTTTCGCGCGCGCATCATGCAACTGGAAAGCGAAGGCGCGGAAATGCCGCTGCACACCGACGCCCTCAAGGAAACCTGGCGCCTGCACATCCCGATCATCACCAACCCGAACTGCTTCTTCGAATGGCAGCGCGCGGATGGCAGCATCGAGAGCGTGCACCTGCCCGCCGACGGCTCGGCCTGGCTGGTGCGGGTGGATGTGAACCATCGCGCCGTCAACCGCAGCAACGAGCCTTCCAGCCGCGCGCATTTGCTGATGGGCCTGAACCCGGGACCTGAATTCCGGATGCTGGCCGAGCCCTGGCTGCCGGTGTTCCGGAACGAGGGCGCCCTTGCCGTGGCAGGCTGACCCGATGCCGAACGGTGAATCCGACGGTTTCGGCGCCTGGAAGTCCGCGGCGGACATCGACGCCGAATTGCAGGCCTTCAGCAAGTCGGACCAGTTGGAGCTCAGCCTGTACCGCTTGCGCAGCGCATTGAAGCAGGAGCCCGCCTTCAGGAAAGACATTCTTCCGAGATACCAGGATGCGCTGCTGCTGTCCGGCAACGTCAATGCCGCGCTGGAGCTGCGGGGCAGCGACCTCTGGAAGGAAGAGTTCCAGAAAGATGCCAAGGGCATGGATGTCGCGTTCACCCAGTTGATCGCGGGGCAGATCGACCAACTGGCGCGAAGGCTGGAGCAGGTGATCGATGCCTTTCCCTTCGAATTCGCCGCCTATCTGGCCGGTTTGAAAAGGCACCACCTGGCCACCTACAGAAGCCTTGCCGGCATCGCCAGGCCGCTGGTCGGGGAGAGGTCGTTTCCGGAGCCGCAGGACAAGGTCGCGATGACGCTCGCGATCGAGGGATTCAGCGGCTATGGCGAGGACATCCACAAAGAGGTGCTGATCGATTTCTTCGAGAAGAACAACCACGAAGTGCTGTGCAAGTTCTTCCAGACGGTGCTTCCCGCCAATGGAAAGATATTCAGGGACTTCGTCGCCGACATCCTGCAGGCCGACAACGGCGTGCGCTCTCTGAACGAGGCCGGTGTCTGCCGCTTGCTGATCCTTGGATATGCGTTGCTGGACGACGCCACCCACGACCGCATGGTCCGCCAGGTGCACGACACCTGCGGCGCCCCGGGCACCGAGGCCAGCAGGCAGGCGCGTTCCAACGCAAGAATTGCCCGCGCCTTCTGCACCGATGTCCGGCGACCGGCGGCCGGCGCAAGAAAGGACCTGAGCATCGCCGTGTGCGTCTCGGGGCAGATGCGCGGATACGTCGAGGCGTTCCAGACCTGGAAGCATCTTCATCTCGACGGGCACCGGGTCAGGTACTTCGTTCACACGTGGGAAGACACGGGCTGGCGGTTTCCCGATCCGATCTCGGGCAACGGCGTGGACCGCATCTTCAAGCACGCGCCGTTCGCGCAGGCCTACAGGCAGGCCGGGTTCCAGTACGGCACCGACGTCCTGAAAAAAGCCTATCCGCATTTCTTTGCCTCGCTGACCGTGTCCTCGACGATCGGCGAGGCGGACATCAAGGCGCTGTACGGCAGCGATGCGGCGGTCGTCATCGAAGACCACCGCACGCCCCAGTTCGAGAACGACGCCAACAACCAGCGCAAGATGTTCTACAAGATCCAGGAGGCGCACCGCCTGATGGAGGAGGACGGCGAAGCCTTCGACCTCGTGCTGAGAATCCGGCCGGACCGCACCTTCCGCGCCGGCCCCGCGAAGCCCGACTGGGCAAAGATGGCCAAGGAATGCCGCAGCCAGCGCGTGATCTATTTCAACAACCTCATGCTCACCAAGACGCTCTATGCGGGGGATCAATTCGCCATTGGCTCCCCCGAGGCGATCGGCTGCTATGCCAACACGCTGAAGCTGCAGACGCAGGCCATCGAGGAGACATGGTTCGGCTTCCCCGGGCGGCTGCGTTCCCATTGCTCGCTCGCGCATTCGCTCCTCTTCCAGGGCGTTCGGCGCCGGCCGCTGGAGGACATCCATCCGACCGAAGCAATGCCGGCCGCGGCATACGGCAAGGAAGCGCTGAAGAAGTTGCTGTCCGCCGATTTGCCTTCGGGCCCTGTGAGCGAGATCGACAAATTGCTCTGGAACTCCCTGAATTGAAGAGAGCCGCCATTCCTTGAACGCCTGGCTCCGACTCCGAGAAATCGTCATGCGAATGTCCGCCAAGGGCGCGATGGCGCCGGCCATCCAGTTGCCGTGGAAGCACTTCTTCGCGGGCGGCACCCTCGCATGCGCCGCCTGTGTTCCGTCGGTGTCCGCGCAGGAACTGAAGGACATTCCGGAGTGCAGGA
This sequence comes from Variovorax sp. W2I14, assembly GCF_050435205.1. Lineage (NCBI taxonomy): Bacteria > Pseudomonadati > Pseudomonadota > Betaproteobacteria > Burkholderiales > Comamonadaceae > Variovorax > Variovorax sp. W2I14. The sequence goes on from NZ_JBNDJX010000001.1 coordinate 100,212, forward strand.
CTTCGAAGAATCAGCATCGTCTGGAGCTCGAGCAGAAGTATGAGTTCAACGGCATCCGCGTTTTCTATACGCAGACGGGGCCCCATGCGCTGTACACCGGCGCCGATCTCAATCGCAACGGCGTGCCGGACATGGTGGAGGACGCGGCACTGCACCTGGACACGGTGCGCCAGATCTTCAACCGCAACGGATTCCGCGATCCGCTCGACAGCCCGCGATTCCGCCATGCCGAATCCATCGACATCGATTTCCTGAACTTCGATGTCTACAGCCCCGAGATCACGGACAAGCGGGGCCTGTCGTTCTCGGGGGTCATCCGCTATCCGGGGAGCCGCATCAGGGCCGACAAATGCTCGATTTCGATGGCCATCAATTCGTCGCTCAAGGGCAATCACGAGCGGGTGAAGGACTACCTGATTCCGCATGAGCTGTTCCACCTGTACCAGTACGGCTACACCATGTTCCGTGCGAGCTGGTTCCTGGAGGGCATGGCGAAATGGGCGGAATGGGTCACGCTGGCGGAGAACGATCGCAATCCGACGTTGTGGAGCACGCCCTTGCCCGCATCGGCGCAGGAATTGAACGAGCGCGTGTTCCTCAATCCCAATCCCTACGACGTCAGGCATTTCTGGAACCGGCTGGCGGAGCTCGCGAAGAAAAAAGAGTTTCCGATGATCGTGCCGCCGGATCTGCGAGACCGGAAATTCGCCGATGGAACCCCGGTGATCAGGGACAACATCTGGCGCGGCCGCGCGCTCATGCTGAAAATCCTGGAAGGGCTGGATGCGGAAGACGATGCCGCCGCCCACGAAAACAAGGTTCAGCCCTACGCATGGGCCAATGAAGAGCAAAGAAATACGGCGCACAACCCGCGGCTCATGAAGGTGGTGCAGCGTGCGCTGGCCTCCTACGGAATCGCCGGTGCCGAGGTCAGGCAGTTCCTCGCCATCGATCCGGCGGCGTCGAACTGAGAGAAGGAGAAAACAGCTTGATTCCATCGATTCCCGGCCGGGGACATGGCCTGTGATCATCATCACGTCCGCCGCCTATGTCGATTCCGAATTGCAATCCGAATTCGGTCGATTGCCTCCGGCTTTTCTTCCGGTCGGCAACCGCCGCCTGTTCCTGCGGCAGTTCGCGGTGCTGCATGCGCGATTTCCGGGCGAGAGCATCTACCTGTCGTTGCCCGAGAGCTATGCGATCCCTCACCGGGACGTTCGCGCGCTCGAAACCGAAGCGGTGCAGGTGCTGCGGGTGCCGGACGGGCTCTCGCTGGCCGATTCGGTGCTGTTCTCGATCAACACCATCGGCCGGTACGACGAGGGGCTGCGCATCCTTCACGGCGACACGCTCATCCTCGATCTCCCGGCCGGCTGGGACTGCCTCTCTGTCGCGGAGTCGGCCGACGACTACAACTGGCACGCCGACCCGAGCCCCGACGCCGCCGCGCGCGTGTGGTGCGGCTATTTCGCCTTTCAATCGGCAGGCCGGCTCGCCAAGTGCCTGGTCGCCGCGCGCGGGTCGTTCGAAAAAGCCGTGAGTGCCTACGACGAGGCCTGCTATCTGGAGCGCATCGAGACCGAAAACTGGTCGGACTTCGGTCACGTCAACACCTTCTACCGGTCGCGCGCCCGCATCACCACGCAGCGTGCATTCAACGACCTCGCCATCGGCGACCGGCGCGTGCGCAAGACCGGCCGGCCCGCCGAGAAGATCAGGGCCGAGGCCGGTTGGTTCGAGGCGCTGCCTTCGCGGCTGCGCGTGTACGCCCCGCAACTGCTGGCGCACGGGCGCCGTCGAGCCGGATGGCTACGGCTACGAGCTGGAGTACATGTGCATGGCGCCGCTCAACGAGCTGTATGTGCACGGCCGGAACTCGACGGCGTTCTGGTCCCGCGTCTTCAGGCACCTGGCCGGCTGGTTCGCGGCCTGCCAGTCGGCCGTGCCGATGGGCGAGAGCGAGCGGCGGATGGCCGCCGACGACAGCCACGGCATGCTGGCCGAAAAAACCCGCATCCGCATGGGCGCCCATGCGTCGGCCAATGGGCTGAGCCTGTCGGCGCCGACACGCCTGAATGGGCGTCCGCTGCCGTCGCTTGCCGCCATCCTGGAGCGCTGCATCGATGCCGCCGCGCGCGTGCCGCTGGTGCCCGGCGTGATGCACGGCGACCTGTGCTTCAGCAACATCCTGTTCGACACGCGATCGGACTGCATCAAGGTGATCGACCCGCGCGGCCTCAATTTCGAGGGCGAGCCCCGGTTGCTGGGCGACCTGCGCTACGACCTGGCGAAGGTCTCGCATTCGGTGCTGGGCCTGTACGACTACATCGTGGCCGATGCCTTCGACATCGACGAGGGCACCGGGCTGGACTTTCATCTGCGCATCCACGCCGACGAAGACGCGGCCGCCATCCAGAAGCTGTTTGCCGGCCTGCCGCTGCTGAGCGGCATGACCGCGCGCCATGTCGCGCCGATCACCGTCATGCTGTTCCTGTCGATGCTGCCGATGCACCAGGACACGCCGCGCCGCCAGCGCGCGATGCTCGCCAATGCATTGCGCCTTTTCGAGCAAATGGAGCACTGAAAAAATGTTTGTCATTCCGATGGTCGGCAAGAGCCGCCGTTTCACCGAGGCCGGCTATGCGCTGCCCAAGTACCGCCTGCCGCTGCACGACGAAACTGTTTTCTTCCATGTCGTGAAGTCGTTCGAGCACTATTTCGAGGACGACCTGTTCCTGTTCGTGGTGCGACGCGACCACGACGTTGCGGGCTACCTGAAGCAGGAGCTGAAGAACCTGGGCGTCAAGGAGTTCCGGATCGTCGAACTCGACGGCGACACGCTCGGCCAGGCCGACACCGTCCACCAGGGGCTGCGGCAGGTCGACGCCGGCGATGCGCTCTACATCTTCAACATCGACACCATCCGGCCCGGCTTCAGGAAGTCGGCGCTGGCGGCCGGTGCACAGGGCTACCTGGAGGTCTTCGAGGGCGAGGGCGAGCATTGGTCCTTCGTCGAGCCCGGCCCCGACCGCACGGTGCGAAGGACCACGGAAAAAGAGCGCATCTCCAACCTCTGCAGCGACGGTCTCTATCACTTCGCCGATGCGCGGGTCTTCGACGAGGCCTTCGAGCACCAGCGCGCGGGCAAGCTCATGAACCGGGGCGAGTTCTACATCGCGCCTTGCTACAACGCGCTGATCGCCAAGGGCGCGCGCGTGGTCTACGAACTGATCGACCGGAGCGAGGTGGTGTTCTGCGGCAATCCGCAGGAGTACGAGGAGGCAGGGGCAAGGAAATGGGCATGAACATCGCCATCGGAAGCGGCAGGGGAAACGCGCAATGAGCCTGGGCGAACTGCTGGCATCGGCCAAGCCGGCTGTCGCGGCGACATGGGACGAATGCGTGGCCGCGCCGGCCGCGGGCGTGCTCTTCATGTCGGTGTGCAACGGCAAGGAGCGCGCACACGTGGTGACGGTCCGAGGCAAGAATTTCGAAGAGGTCTGGCGCCGCGGCGCGCAGTTGCTGCAGGCCTGGTTGCGCAAGCAGGGCGGCGCGCCTCTCTGGCTGCGCGTGGACGTGGTGCACACGGTGCACACCATGACCTGGCAGGCGCTCAGGCAGGCGCTCGCGACCACCAAGCGCAATTACTTTCGCCACGGCATCGCCTTCGACGCCGAACTGTCGGTGGCCATGCTCGAGGAGGACATCGGCGCGAACGCCGTGCTGTACGACGGCAAGTTCGAGGAGGCGACACCCAATGCCGCCAACCTGAAGCTTTTCGGCCTGCATCGCTATGGGCGCGAACTGCAATGGCCCACCGAGGCGCAACAGCCGGTATGGGTGTTCGACACGCGGGCGGTGTTCACCGACGGCCGCGAGTGCCTTGCCATCGAGCACGAAGGGCGCAACCGCGGCCATCGGCGCCTGGCGACCTGGAATGCGGACCGCGTCCACGGCATCGTCTCCACCGGCACGGCGTATCTCGCGCAGCAGGTGAAGTCATCGGGCGCCTACCACTACGGCTGGTTTCCGTGTTTCGACCGAGCCATCCCCACCTACAACGCGCTGCGCCATGCGAGTTCGACCTATGCGCTCATCGAAGGCTGGGAACTCACCCGCCGACCCGAACACAAGGCGGCCATCGACCTGGCGCTGGGCTACCTGACCGGCATGCTGATCCAGCGCGCGGTGCTGCCCGGCGGCGAGGGCGCGGCCTTTCTTGTCGACACCGGCGGCGAGATCAAGCTGGGCGGCAATGCCGTGTGCCTGCTGGCACTGGTCAAGTACACCGAACTCACTGGCGACAGGCAATACCTGGCGCTGCTGGAGCAGCTGGCGCTCGGCATCCTCCACATGCAGGATGCGAAGAGCGGGCGTTTCGTCCATGTGCTCAACCATCCCGACCTGAGCGTCAAGGAAGAGAGCCGCATCATCTACTACGACGGCGAAGCCGCCTTCGGCCTCATGCGCCTGTACGGGCTGACGCGGGACGCGCGCTGGCTGCAGGCGGTCGAGAAGGCATTCGAGCACTTCATTGCGGCCCGCCACTGGGAGGCGCACGATCACTGGCTGAGCTACTGCGTCAACGAGCTCACGATCTACCGGCCGGACGCTCGCTACCTGCGCTTCGGCCTGGACAACGTGCGCGGCCACCTGGACTTCGTGCTCGACCGCATCACCACCTTTCCGACGCTGCTCGAACTGATGATGGCGGCGCAGAAGATGATCGTGCGGCTGCAGGCGGAGCCCGAACACGCGCACCTGCTCGAAGGTTTCGACATCGACAAGTTCTACCGCGCGCTCGAGCAGCGCGCGCGCTACCTGCTGACGGGCCACTTCTGGCCCGAACTCGCGATGTTCTTCAGGAATCCGGCGCGCATCGTGGGGAGCTTCTTCATCCGGCACCACAGCTTTCGCGTGCGCATCGACGATGTGGAGCACTACCTTTCAGGGTTCGTGGCGTACCGCAAGTACCTGGAGGCGGGCGAGCGGCCCGCGGTAGCGGTGCAGGCGCCGGCTCAGTGCAGCTCGGCTGCCGCGTGAATGGTCTCGCGCACCCGCGGATAGATCTGTGCATTCCACTTGCTGCCGCTGAACACCCCGTAGTGCCCGACGCCCGCTTGCAGGTGGTGCGTCTTGAGGTACGGCCGGATGTTGCTGCAGAGGTCTTGCGCGGCCACCGTCTGGCCGACTGCGCAGATGTCGTCGCGCTCGCCTTCCACCGTGAGCAGCGCGGTGCGGCGAATGGCCGCCGGGTTCACCGTGCGGTCGCCCACGGTGAGCACGCCGCGCGGCAGGTCGTAGGTCTGGAACACGCGCTCCACCGTCTCCAGGTAGAACTCGGCCGGCAGGTCGTTCACCGCGAGGTATTCGTCGTAGAAGGTGCCGATGGTGCGGGCCTTCTCGACGTCGCCTTCCACGAGGTGCTGGAACATGTCCTGGAACTGCTTCTTGTGGCGCTCCGGGTTCATGCTCATGAAGGCCGAGAGCTGCAGGAAGCCGGGGTACACGCGTCGCATCGCGCCCGCATGCGGCCACGGCACATGGCTGATGAGGTTGCGCCGGAACCACTCGATGGGCTTGCTGGTGGCGAGCACGTTCACGCCTGTCGGGTTGATGCGGCAATCGACCGGCCCTGCCATCAGCGTGAGGCTGCGCGGCGTGGCGGGGTTGTCGTCTTCGGCCATGAGCGCGGTGGCGGCGAGTGCGGCCACGCAGGGCTGGCAGACCGCGACCATGTGCGCGCCGGGGCCCATGGTCTCGAGGAACTGGATGAGCTGCAGCGTGTAGTCGTCGAGGCTGAAGCCGCCATGCCACAGCGGCACGTCGCGCGCGTTGTGCCAATCGGTCAGGTACACGTCGTGGTCGCGCAGCAGGGTGCGCACGGTTTCGCGCAGCAGCGTCGCGAAGTGGCCCGAAAGTGGTGCGACCAGCAGCACGGGCGGATGCACGGCTCGGATGTCCTTGCGGAAGTGCAACAGCGTTCCAAACGGCGAGATCAGCGTTTTCTCTTCGTGGACAACGACTTGCGTGCCGTCGACCATCACCGAATCGATGCCGTAGGCGGGCCGCGAATGGGTCAGCCGCATGCGCGAGAACACCTCGAACTGCGCGGCCAGGCGCCGCACCATGGTGCGGTCGGTGTCGTCTTTCCAGAGGGCCTTGCCCCAGTACTGCGCCGCGAGCCGCAAGGGCGAGAGAAGGTCGGCTTGGTTCTGGTAGGCCCGGTAAAGCATGCAAAGGGTGCAGGCAAGTTGCGGGCCAGCAAGCTGCGTACGACGTGGCATGGCGCTTGCACGCGAGGCAGGCAACGTCAAGGAGCTTCCCGATGGCCAAACCCGTTCTCACCATCAGCAGCAAGAACTACGGCGCGTGGTCGCTGCGCGGCTGGCTGATGTGCAGGCTGGCGGGGCTCGACTTCAGCGAGAAGATCATTCCGCCCGACGACCCCGCCATGAAGGCCGAGATGCTGCTGCTCTCGTCGTCGATGCTCGTGCCCTCGCTGCAGCACGGCGGCGTGAAGGTGTGGGACACCTTGGCCATCGGCGAATACCTCAACGAGATCAAGCCCAAGGCCGGGCTGCTGCCGGCCGACGCGGCGGCCCGTGCGCACTGCCGCGCGATCTGCGGCGAGATGCATTCGGGCTTCGCGTCGATGCGCGGCGCGCTGCCGATGAACATCAAGGCCCACTTCAAGAACTTCAAGGTGTGGTCGCGCGCGCAGGCCGACATCGACCGCATCGTCGCCATCTGGCGCGAATGCCTCAAGGCCTATGGCGGGCCGTTCCTGTTCGGCAAGCAGCCGGGCATCGCCGATGCGATGTATGCGCCGGTGGTCACGCGGTTTCTCAGCTACGACGTGGCGCTCGACAGCACCTCTGCGACCTACTGCAAGCGGGTGATGGAGCTGCCGGCGATGAAGGAATGGGTGGCTGCGGCGAAGCAGGAGCCTGAAGAGATCGACGAACTCGACGCGGAGTTCTGACAAGGGAAGAAAGAGGCCGCTGCATCGGCGGCCGGGTCCGATCATTCCTACGCCCGTACGCGTCGCTTCCGACAGACGCTGCCGCGCATTGCGCGGAGATTGCAAACGAAGGGTGCCGGCTTGCCCGAAACCTGTCCTTTGCAATCTGACCGAGGAGCAAACCCATGAGCAAATCGCCAGGGCACCAGAACGCCCCCGACCACAAAGTGAACGAGTCGATCGTCGATGCCCGGATGACGGTGGAGATTGACGGCGAGACCGTCGCCGATTCGCGCAACGTGATTCGCGTGGACGAGGACGGCCATCCGCCGCGCTTCTACTTTCCGCGCGAGGACGCGCGGATGGAATTCCTGAAGCCGTCGGCCACGGTGACCGAATGCCCGTTCAAAGGCGAGGCCAGCTATTTCGATGCGGAGACGCGCCACAAGCATGCGAAGGACGTCGCCTGGAGCTACGAAGTGCCTTACGACGAGCACAAGGCGCTCGCCGGTCGGCTGGCGTTCGACGAAACCGCGTCCGCCGCGCTGCGCATCCGCAGCCTGCCCTGAGGCGTCGAGGCCGGGCTTAGCGCCGGAACATCCGCAGATCGAGCGCGCTTTCCTCGCCGAGCCACATCGCATGCGCCGTGTGGTCGGCGAGGTCGTCGCCTGTGACGCCGTGCACAAAGATGTCCAGGCCGTTGCGGTTGGCATCGAGCCACCCAATCACCTGATCGAACTCGGCCGCATCGAAGGCCAGTTGGCAGCTCCAATGCGGATGCGGGCCCACGAGCCGCTCGTGCACGCGGCCGACGACGACCATCAGTTCGCGGCCCGCGCGCTCGCAGAGCTCACGCGCCTCTGCCACCGTGGCGGGGGCGAAGTAAACGTGGGCGTGGTACTGGGGGTAGAGGTTTTCGGGGCGGCGCGGCATGGTGCGTTCATTGTGATCCCGTGCGCGATGCCGGGGACGAAGACAGGTGAAAGCGCCCGCTGTAGCGGAACACGTCGCCGAACCAGCGGTGGCGCAGCAGCATCTTCATCGTGAAGTGCTCGGGGCTCGTTGAGTCGGGCCGTTCCTCGACGTAGGCCGTGCCCATGAAGAGCCCGAGCGGCAGCGGAATGCGAAGGCCCGCGACGCGCCAGGTGTAGCCCCGGTCGCGGAACACCAGCGCGCCGTCTTCCGCACTCACCGCGAGACGCATGCCGATGCCGAAGCGCACGTACTCGACCACCTCGGCGCCGTGCGCGGCGGTGTGCTCCATGTGCGAGCGAAAGTGAAAGGGCTTGCGGCCTGCGAAGTGGAAGACGCGGTCCCAGTACAGGTTGGCATCGCCGGGGTTGCAGCGGTAGTGCACTTCGATCGGCACGTCGGTCCCGGTGTACGGCACGAGCGCGCCAAAGAGGCGGCCGAAGGGCATCAGCAGCGCGGCCCATGGCGCGTGATGCACTTCGTTCATGGTGCCGCGGACGCACACGTAGTCGTCGGAGAACGGCGTCATCGTGTAGTGGCGGCGGATCACGTCGCCGAGCTTTTCCCAGGCTGCTCCGAGCGCCTGCTGGAAGACGGGCTGCGTGTGGTTGCGCGTCATCCCGCCACCGCCACGGCGCCTTCGCTGCGCACCTTGTAGAAGTGCAGGATGTGCTCCGAGAAATCGCCGAGCAGGAACTGCGCGACGCGGTCCGCATACCAGTTGAAACGCGTGCTCACGCGCCACGACACATCGATGCGCAGCTCGGTGCCGCCGTCGCGCGGCGTCAGCGTGAAGGCCGAGTCGCGCAGGTCGAAGTAGTGGCCGCCGATCACCACGTGGTCGTCGAGCGCGCCTGCGGGGAAGGAGTCGGGCGCGAAGCGGTACTGCCACTTCATGTGCTGCTGCGGCTGCCACTCGGTGACGAGTTCCTCGAAGTGCACATCCTTCTGCCATTGCACCTGGCGCACGCGGCCTTCGGGCGTTTCGTGCGTCACGCCGGCCACGGGCATCGGCACGCCGATGCGGTAGGCCCAGGCATCGCCGACTTCGTCGGGGCGGATGTCGCGCGCATTGTTCAGCTCGTGCCACACGCGCTCGGCGGGCGCGGCGATGAAGAGCGTGCGCGAGGTGTTCGAGAACTGGTCCGGGTTGGGCAGATGCGGCTCGATGGCGCCGAGCACCAGCGGCAGCATCGCGAAGCTGTAGAGCGCGGGCTTGGGCCAATTCGTGACGCGGCACACCAGCCCCATCGCCAGGCCGCCGAGGCTGCCCATGACCGCGAAGAGCGGCACGATGACGACGGCGCAGATCATTCCCTCGATGAAGACCAGCAGCGTGCCGATGACGAAGAGCGCGGTCGACACCCACGGCGCCCAGATGTAATAGCCCCAGCTGCGCCGCTCCATGCGTTCGGCCATGTACACCGTGACGGCGCCGCACACCGCGGGCGCGAGGTAGATGAAGGCACCGAGCATCGCCGAGAAGGGGCGGCCTGGCCCGCCGCTGAAGGCGATGCGCAGCACGAGCGCGGCGGCCGCGCCGACCAGGAGCGGCCAGAACCACGCGAAGGGCATGCGGCGGCGGGGTTTGTCTTCGTTCTCGTCCGGATGGGAATCCAGAGGAGCGAGCTCGGAGAGCCTGCTTTCTTCGGGTTCGGTGCTCATGGAAACGTCTTCTCCTCGTGTGTTTGTTTTTCAGCAGCCGGCGCGTCTGGCGGTCACCATGCAGTAGTCGAAGTCGCGCCAGAACATGCCCAGCGCGAGCGCGCAATAGCTCGCGACGATGTGCTTGCGGCGCCACGGGGTCAGCCTGCCGCGCGCCTTCCAGAGTTCGGCCAGCGTGAAGCGCGTCGCCAGCACCGGGATATGCAGCGCGCTCGGCGCAACGCGCCAGCGCAGCGACTTGCATTCGATGTCCTCGAAGCCGTTGTCGCGCAGCGCCGCGGTGAAGTCGTCGCGCACGGCGAGCGTGGGCACGGCCCAGCTGTCGGCCCAGAGGCGGTGCAGCCAGGCGGCGATGCGGCCGGGGTTCCTGCGCAGCAGGAAGCCATCGACCACCACGAGCCGCGCGCCGGGCTTGAGCAGGCGCGCGGCCTCGCGCACGAAGTCGGCCTTGGCGGTGCCTTCGGCATAGCAGGCACTTTCCACCGCCCAGGCGCCGTCGGCCTGCGCGGCAGGCAAGCCGGTGCGGGTGTAGTCGGCTTCGATGTGGGCCATGCGGTCGGCCACGCCGGCAGCGGCATCGAGCCGCGCGGCGATGCGGTTCTGCACGGGCACGTTGGTGACGGTGACCGCATAGAGCGATGCGTCGTCGCCGACCAGCGTGCGCGCGGTGGCGCCAGCGCCGCAGCCCATGTCGATCACGCAGCGGCGTTGCCGGCCTGCGGCGGGCTGCGATTCATCGAGCCGCAGCGCGCGGCCGACGGCACGGTTCATCTCCACCAGCATGCCTTCGCGGCGCAGCGGGTTGAGCCCCGCGCGCCAGAAGCCGAAGTGCATGTTGTAGCTCGGGCTCCAGGCGCTGTAGTCGGCCGCGACTTCGGTGAAGTAGTCCTGCGTGTCCTCGGCCGTGATGGGGGCGCTCGCGGTGTTCACGGGTGCGTGAGTCGCAGTGGACGGCATGCGGAAGTCAGGCTGGAAGACGGTGGGCATCGAGGCTCCTTCTGGCGTTGGTTCTTGTGGTTCCCTGGGGGGGGGGCGTGACAGCGTGATCGGTTCAGAAGCGGCAGTGGTCGTCGGCACAGGTGGCCGGCGCGATGGCGCCGCGGCCCGCGAGGCGCGCGACGAGCCAGCGGGGTAGGCGGTAGCGGTTGCGCGCGAGCACGGCATAGGCGCGGTCGGCGAGCGCGCCGACGATGGGCAGGTCGAGCAGTGCGCCTCCCGCCGGCATGCCCACGGCCGCGCGGCAGGCGCGGATGGCTGCAACGCCGGAGAGCACGCGCCCGGATGCGTCGACCGCGTGCATGGCCGTCATCAACGCCTCGCGCGGAGCCGGACCGGCACAGAAGCCGAGGAGCGAGCAGTCGACGAGGTTCAGCCGGCCGGCCGCATCGCGTGCGCGCATGGCGCCCATTTCGGCCACGCACAGCGGGCAGGTCGCGTCGTAGTAGACGGTCAGCGGGTACGCGGCAACGGCAATTCGGCTCATGGTGTTTTTGATTCCCGATATTTCAGTCAAAACAGAAATAAGCTGGCAAAAAAAGAGAACTCAGATCATCGGCAGGCTGGCATGGTGCGCGTCGGGGTCTTCGCCCTTGTCGGTCGGTGCTGCGGGAGCCGCATCGCCGCGCACGAACTTCTGCACGCTGGCGCCGAGCGTCAGCACCTTGTCCAGCGTGCCGGGCGAGAGCCGCAGCATCTCGTCGGCCCAGGTGGCGAGCTTGTCCATGAGTTCCATGGTGGAGCGGATCCGGTCTTGCGCATCGGCCGGTTCCTTCTGGAAATCGGGGCTGGAGACCAGCTCGCGCAGGACGCGGATGGTGGGGTCGAACTCGCGTTCCTTGCGCTCGCGCACCACGGTGCGGAACAGCTCCCACACGTCGACGCTGGTCTCGAAATAGTCGCGCCGATCGCCCAGGATGTGGGTAATGCGCACGAGGTTCCAGGCCTGCAATTCCTTCAGGCTGTTGCTGATGTTGGAGCGGGCCACGCCCAGCGTTTCGGAGAGTTCTTCGGCGTGCATCGGCTTGCCGCGCGCAAAGAGCAACGCGTGGATTTGCGAGACGGTGCGGTTGACGCCCCACATGGAGCCCATTTCGCCCCAATGGACGACGAACTTGCGTTGAATTTCTGTGAGTTCCATGGCGTCGAGTCTAGGATTTCCTGAATTTCTGTCAATAGAGAAATAGAAAAATCACCGACCGCTGCTGAATGGTGAAATACTGTATGAATAAACAGTAAAGTCATCGAAAGGATTTGCCATGCCACCCGCATCTCCAGTTCCCATCCACATCATCAAAGGCCGCGGTGCGGCCACCCGGCTGGCGCATCGCTTCTCGAAGGACGAGCGCAATGCCTTCGACGATGGCTGGGGCACGCTCGAAGAGGGCGTGGCCGAGGCTGGGGAACTCATGCCCCTCGCGACCGAGGTGCGTTTCGAGGACGTGAAGTCGGTGCTCACCGAAAACGACTCGCCCGACATCTACTTCGATCGCGCGCTCAATCCGTACCGCGGCTGCGAGCACGGCTGCATCTATTGCTTCGCGCGGCCCACGCACAGCTACCTCAATCTCTCGCCCGGCCTCGACTTCGAGACCAAGCTCATCGCCAAGCGCAACATCGTCGAGGTGCTGCGTACCGAACTCGGGCGCAAGAGCTATCGGCCGAGCCAGATCGCCATCGGCACCGCCACCGACTGCTACCAGCCGATCGAGCGCGAGTTGCGGCTCACGCGCTCGGTCATCGAGCTACTCCAGGAAGTGCGGCATCCGTTCGCGCTGGTCACCAAGTCGAGCGCCGTCGAGCACGACCTCGACCTCATCGCGCCGATGGCGGCCGAGCACCTCGCAGCGGTGTACGTGACCGTGACCACGCTCGACGGCGAACTCGCCCGCAAGCTCGAGCCGCGCGCCGCCGCGCCGCACCGGCGGCTGCGCACCATCCGCACCTTGGCCGAAGCAGGCGTGCCGGTGGGCGTGAGCGTGGCGCCGCAGATTCCCTTCGTCACCGAAGACATGGAGCACGTGCTCGAAGCCGCCTGGGAGGCTGGTGCGCGCAGCGCGTTCTACACGGTGGTGCGGCTGCCGTGGGAGGTGGCACCGCTCTTCAAGGAGTGGCTCGCGCTGCACTACCCGCAGCGCGCGGACCGCATCATGGCGCGCATCCACGAGATGCGCGGCGGCAAGGACTACGACGCCGATTTCGCCACGCGCATGAAGGGCTCGGGCCTGTGGGCCGATCTGATCCACCAGCGCTTCCAGAAAGCGACGAATCGCCTGGGCTTCAATCGAGAGCGCATTCCGATGGACACCACCGCGTTCCGGCCGCCGGGGGCGGCGGGGCAGGGCAACCTGTTCTAGCGGATTTGCGCGAGGTGGCGGCCTTCGCTCGGCGCCGTTCGAGCATCAGGCCGTTTCTGTGTTCTGTTCTTATTTGTCGTGATGCAGGTAGGTCGCGCGGCGCGGCAGCAGCAGGCTGACCGCGAAGACCACCGCCATCATCGCCGTCACGTACCAGTAGAAGTACGACTCGTGGCCGATCGACTTCAGGCCCAGCGCCACGTATTCCGCGCTGCCGCCGAAGATGGCGTTGCCCACCGCGTACGACAGCCCCACGCCCAGTGCACGCACTTCGGGCGGAAACATCTCGGCCTTCACGATGCCGCTGATCGAGGTGTAGAAGCTCACCACCGCCAGCGCCACCACGATCAGGATGCCGGCGAGCAGCGGGCTGGTCACGTTCTGCAGGCTGGTCAGCACGGGCACCGTGATCAATGCGCCGAGCGCGCCGAACAGCAGCATGTTGCTGCGCCGGCCGATGCGGTCCGACAGCGCGCCGAAGAGCGGCTGCATGCACATGTAGATGAAGAGGCAGGCCGTCATCACGTTGCTGGCGGTCTTGATCGACATGCCGGCCGAGTTCACCAGGTACTTCTGCATGTAGGTGGTGAAGGTATAGAAGATCAGCGAGCCGCCGGCCGTGTAGCCCAGCACCATGAAGAAGGCGCGCTTGTGGTGCTTGAACAGTTCGCCCATGGTGCCGGCGCCCTTGACGGCGCGGGTCTCTGTGCTGGCGGTTTCGGTGAGCGAGCGGCGCAGCATGAGCGCCACCACCGCGGCGACCGCGCCCAGCACGAAGGGAATGCGCCAGCCCCAGGCCTTGAGTTCGGCGTCGTCCAGGAACTGCTGCAGCACCACCACGACGACCACGGCCAGCAACTGGCCGCCGATCAGCGTCACGTACTGGAAGGACGAGAAGAAGCCGCGCTGTCCGCGCATCGCCACTTCGCTCATGTAGGTGGCCGTGGTGCCGTATTCGCCGCCGACCGACAGGCCCTGCAGCAGCCGCGCGGCCAGGAGCAGCACCGGTGCCGCCGCGCCGATGCTGGCGTAGGTGGGCAGGCAGGCGATGACCAGCGAGCCCACGCACATCATCGTCACCGAGACCACCATCGAGGTCTTGCGGCCCTTGCGGTCGGCGAGCCGGCCGAAGATCCAGCCGCCGATCGGGCGCATCAGGAAGCCGGCGGCGAACACGCCGGCCGTGTTGAGCAACTGCGCCGTCGGGTCCGACTTGGGAAAGAACGCGGGCGCGAAGTAGATGGCGCAGAACGCGTAGACGTAGAAGTCGAACCACTCCACGAGGTTGCCCGACGAGGCCGCGAAGATCGCGAAGATGCGCTTGCGCTTTTCCTCGAAGGTGTAGGGCGTGGAAGAGGTGTCGGTGTCGGATGCGTCCGGGCTGGAGGCACCGGCGCTGGCAATGGCGGTCATTGGGAGGTCCTTGTCTCTGGGCGCGGCCCGTGGGACCGCTTGAAGCTTGTCCCCGGGAGTCTCTTTCGCCGCCGCCGCGCCGTCGTCCGTAGCCGCCCGCCGCGCTGCTACGTACGTGTACGCAAGGGTAAATACCTAGAAGATGCCTGCGCCAGCTACAGCGCGTGTTCCCGCAGGAAGCGGTCGAGCTCGTGGCTGTTCGACAGCCCCAGCTTGGCGAACACATGGGCGCGGTGCGTTTCCACCGTGCGCAGCTCCAGCGGCGCGAGCTCCAGCGCGATCTTCTTGTTGGGCTTGCCCTCGGCGACCAGCCGGGCCACCTGCATCTCGCGCGGCGTGAGCTTGGCCCACAGCAACTGCGCGGCCTGCCGGGCCTGCCGGCGCACGGCAATGTCCTGCGCCTGCTGCAAGGCCTTGGCGATGCTCTCGAGCAGGCGCTCGTCGTTGCAGGGCTTCTCGAGCCAGCCGAACGCGCCGTTCTGCACCGCCTCGACCGCCATCGGAATGTCGCCGTGGCCGGAGAGGAACAGCACGACCAGCGGGCTGTCCTGTGCGCGCAGCGCATCGAACACCTGCAGGCCGCTCATGCCCTCCATGCGCAGGTCGAGCACGACGCAGCCCGCGCGCTGGATGTCGGCGCTGGCCAGGAACGCCTCGCCCGAGGCGAAGGTTTGCACCGCGTAGCCGCGCGACAGCAGCAACAGGCCCAGCGACCGGCGCACCGCCTCGTCGTCGTCGACCACGCACAGGTTGTTGGCAAGGGTGGCATTCACGTCGATACCTCCAGTTCCAGGGTGAAGACCGTGCCGCCGCCGGGCCGGTCCGCAAAAGACAGCCGCCCGCGGTGGGCCTCCACGATCGTGCGGCAGATGTTCAGGCCCAGTCCCAGCCCGCCCGCCTTGGTGGTGAAGAAGGGCGCGAACACCTGTTCGGCCAGCGCCGCATCGATGCCCGGGCCGCGATCGGCCACGCGGATGAGCACGCGGCCTTCGACCACCTCGGCCTCGACCTCCAATGTCCGTTGTTCGGGCGGCGTGGCCTGCATGGCCTGCAGGCTGTTGGACAAAAGGTTCAGCAGCACCTGCTCCAGCAGCACGCGGTCGCCGCGCACCGTGGGCAGCGCAGGCGGAATGCGCACCTCGGCGCGCACCTGCCGCAACCGCATCTCGCCTTGCAGCAGCGCCATCGCATTCGCCACCAGCGCGCTCACCGCGCAGTCTTCGGCACCGGCCGTGCGCTGGCGCACGAAGCCGCGGATGCGCCGCACGATCTCGGCGCTGCGCTGGGCCTGCGCCACGGTCTCGTCGAGGCTGTCGGCCAGCAACGCCTGGTTGCCCTGTTCCGCGAAGGCCTTGGCGGCGCTCGCGAAATTGCTCAGCGCCATCAGCGGCTGGTTCAGTTCGTGGGCGAGGGTGGAGGCCATTTCGCCCAGGCTGGCCAGGCGCTGCGCATGCTGCAGTTGTTCGTCGTTTTCGCGCTGGCGCAGTTCGGCGCGCTTCTGCGCGGTGATGTCCACCACCGAGCTCATCCAGCCGCTGTGCTGGCCGCCGGCATCGATCAGGCGCGCGGTGTAGACCCGGGTGATCACCTCGTGGCCGTCCCGGTGGCGCAGGCGCGATTCGAAGCCCGAGAGATCGGTCTGCCCGCTCAACATGGTGTCGTTGTGGCGCCAGTGCTGCGCCACGTCGTCGGGGTGCCAGTAGGGGTAGGGCGGCAGGCGCCCCAGCAGCTCGTCGGCGCCGTAGCCGACCATCTCGCAGAAGGCCGGGTTGACGTAGATGATCCGGCCTTCCAGGTTGCGCGCGCGCATGCCGACCAGCAGCGAGTCTTCCATCGCCTTGCGGAAGGCGTGCGCTTCGTCCAGCGCGCGCGTGCGCTCGCGCACCCGCTGTTCCAGGTCGCGCCGCGCATCGCGCTGCTCGGCGAAGCGGCGCTCACGCAACTGCCAGTACAGCCCGCCCAGCAACAGCACGCCGGCACCCAGCAGCCCGAGCATCCAGGTGCGCTCGCGCGCGGCGGTCACCTCGGCGTGGTCGGCCATCACCGTCAGGGTCCAGCCGAGATCGGGCAGCGCCTCGTCCACCGCGAGGAAGCGGCGCGACCGGCCCTCGATGTCCGTGCGCACGAGGTAGGCGGGCTTGTCGGTGTCGCCGCGCTCCACGGTCCAAGGCACCGCCGGGAAGCGGTTGCGATCGCCGTATTGCTGGTGGCGCTGCACCTCGCCCAGGTCCGCATCGCTCAGCGCCCTTGTGGCGCGGTACATCCACGCAGGCACCGAGCTCAGGAACACGATGCCGTGGGCGTCGGTCAGGAGGATCGGATCGCGCAGGAACGCCCATGCCGCCTGGCGCAGCACGACCTTCGCCGCCATCACGCCCAGCACCGCGCCGCTCTCCGAGCGCACGGGCGCGGACACGAAAAGCCCGGGCTCGCCGGTGGTCTGGCCAACGCCGTAGAAGAGGCCCTGGCGCCCCGCGAGCGCATCGATGAAGTAGGGCCGGTTGGCATAAGACTGGCCGACGAAGCTCTGCGGCGTGGCCCAGTTGCTCGCTGCCAGCGTGAAGCCCTGCGGATCGATCAGGTACAGCACGTCGGAGCCTGCATCGCGGTTCACTTCCTCGATGTAGCGGTTCGCGCGCTGGCGCACGGCCGCATCCTGCGGATGCGCGAGGGCGGCGAGCACATCGGGATGCATGCCCGCGGTGAGCGGCAGGTAGCCGTACTTGCCGGCGGTGTCGCGCAGGCCCAGCACATGGACCTCCATCGCGCGGCGGATCGAATCCGTCTGGAAGGCCGTTTCGCGGTTCGCGGCCCACTGGCCCGCGGCGGCGATCAATGCCACGGTCAGCGCGATGGCCGTCACCCAGGCAAACAGCGCGCGGCGGCCGGAGCGGGCGTGGGAAGTCGGCGGTTCAGGCGTGAGAGGCGGCATGGGAGGCGGGGCCGGCGGGCGCGGCGAATGAGATTCTGCACGCCCGCTCGCTGGCGCCCGCGCGCCGCGACCGCTCAGGCCGGTGCGTCCCAGTCGCCGCCGAGCGCCTTCACGAGAAACACCGAGGTCAGCAGCCGCTGTCCCTGCAACTGCGCAGCCTGCCGCTCGACCGTCAGCAGCGACTGCTGCGCGGTGATCACATCGAGGTACGTCGATGCGCCGCCTTCGTAGCGGCTGGTCGCCATGTCGAGCACCCGGCGCGCGGCGGCAACGGCGGCCCGCGCCTGCGTGGTGGCGCTGTCGAGCGCGGAGAGGCCGGTGATGCCGTCTTCCACTTCCTGCATCGCGACGAGCACCGTGCGGCGGTAGTTGCCCACCGTCGCGTCGTAGCCGGCCTTGGCGAAATCGACGTTCGCGCGCACGCGGCCTCCGTCGAACAGCACCTGCGTGGCCGACACGCCCACCGACCACAACAGGCTCGGCCCGTTGAACAGCGACTCGATCAACCGGCTGTCCACACCCACGGTCGGCGAGATGATGAAGCTCGGGTAGAAGGCCGCGGTCGCCACACCGATCTGTGCATTGGCGGCGGCCATCGAACGCTCGGCCGAAGCCACGTCGGGCCGGCGCTGGAGGATTTCGGACGGCACGCCCAACGGCACCGCGGGCGGGCGGATCTCGCGCAGGTCCACCGGCAGCGCGAAGCTGGGCGCCGCCGTGCCGGTGAGGGTGGCAAGCGCGTGCTCGTACTGCGAACGCTGCTTCCTCAGCACATCGACCTGCGTCAGCGTGGTCTCCAGCAGCGCCTGCTGTTGCGCGACGTCCAGGCCCGACACGGCGCCCAGGTCATGCCGCGCGGTGACCAGCTCGAGCGCGCGGCGCTGCAGGCCGATGGAGCGCGCGAGCACATCGAGTTCGATGTCGGTCGAGCGCAGGTTGAAATAGTTGTTCGCCACGTCGGCGGTGAGCACGAGGCGCGTGTTCGCGAGGTCGGCAGCCGATTGCTCGGCCGACGCCGTCGCGCCTTCGACGGTGCGCTGCACGCGGCCGGCGAGGTCGAGCTCGTAGCTGGCGTTGAGCGACAGCGCGAAGTCGTTCTGCACCGTCGATGCGTTGGTGGTCGCGTAGTTCGTGAGCGGCCGATTGGCGGAGATCTTCAGGCGCGAGGCGCGGGCGCCGAGGCCCAGTTGCGGGAAGCGGCTGGCCGAGCTCACATCGAGATTGGCGCGCGCCTGGGCGAGGCGGGCATTGGCGATGAACAGCGTCGGGCTGCCGGCGAGGGCCTTGTCCTGCAGCGCATCGAGCTGCGCATCGTTGAAGCGCTTCCACCACGCGCCCTTGTCGGCCACGTCGTTGGGCGTGGCCTTGCGCCAGGGGGCTTCGAGCTTCCAGCTGACAGGCAGCGGTGTCTCGGGTGCCTTGTAGTCGGGGCCGACCGCGCAGCCCGCGGCCATCAGCGCCGCGGCGGCAATGACCAGCAGTCTCACGCCGGTTCCTTCTTGGCGGGCGCCTTCGGGTCCGCGGGGGGGACGTCGGGCGCCACCGTCACCACATCGCCTTCGGCCAGCGAGTCGGAGGGGTTGAGCACCATGCGGTCGTTGCTGCCGAGGCCGTCGACCACTTCGACGTTCTCGCCGTAGTTGCGGCCCAGCGTCACCGGGCGCAGGCCGATCCGGCCCTGTGCATCGACCACCGCGATGCGCGTGCCCTCGGCGCGGAACAAGAGCGCATTCGCCGGCACCGTGATCGTGCGGGCCGCGGCCAGCGGCAGCAACACCTGCACATAGGCGCCCGGCAGCAGCGCGCCATCGCGGTTGGGCAGCGACACCTCGACCTGCATCATCCGCGTGGTCGCATCGATGGCGCCGGAGGTGCGCGCCACCTCGCCCTTGAAGCTCTGGCCGCGCAGCTCGGACTGCGTCACCACCACCGGCTGGCCGGCCTTCACGAGTTGCGCATAGGCCTGCGGCACGTTGATGTACACGCGCAGCGGATCGGTCTGCGCCAGCATGAAGAGCGCGCGCCCGACGCCGCCGCCCGCGCCTGCATCGATGAGGTCGCCCACGTCGACGTTGCGGCGCGTGATGACGCCGGCGAACGGCGCCACGATGCGCTTGAAGCCCTCGGTCTGCTTCAGGCGCTGCACGTTGGCATCGGCGGCCGCCACGTTCGAGGTGGCCTGCGCGACGGCGCTACGGCGCTCGTCCAGGTCCTGCTGCGAGACCACGTCCTTCTTGCGCAGGTTTTCCCAGCGCTCGGCCGTGCTCTGCGCGAGCGCGAGACCCGAGGCGGCCTGCGCGCGCGCGGCGACGGCTTGCGAGAGCTGCTGGTCGATTTCCGGCGTTTCGATTTCCGCGAGCAGCTCGCCCTTTTCGACACGGCTGCCGATGTCCTTGGTCCAGCGCTTGAGGTATCCGCTCGCGCGCGCCGATATCGGCGACTGCACGAAGCCCTGCAGCGTGCCGGGCAGCGCCAGTGTCTGACCGGCGGTGGGCGTGCGCGGCAGGGCGGTCTGCACATGGAGCTTGGCGCGCTCCGAGGTGCCCGCTTCGAGCGCACGCGCGTTGGCAATGCGCACGATGACCGTGCGCGCCGCACCCAGCGCCAGCAGCACCAGCACGATCACGACGAGCCAGCGCGTGCGCTTCACGATCTGCCGGCGGCGCAGCAGTTCGCCTTCGCCTTCTTCGACAGCGATGGGGTGGATGGCCAATGCCGAGTGGCGTTGCTCTGTCATGAAATCAATTCTCCTGGGGCGTGATGCCCGCTGGCGGTTGTGCAGCTTCTTCACGCGCCGCCTTGCGATGCGCAAGCCGACTGTGCACCCCCGCGAACACGGCGGGCACGAAAAACAATGTCGACACCGTGGCAAAAAGCAGGCCACCGATGACCGCGCGGCCGAGCGGCGCGTTCTGCTCTGCACCTTCGCCGAGGCCCAGCGCCATCGGGATCATGCCGATGATCATCGCCAGCGCCGTCATCAGCACCGGGCGGATGCGGGTGGCGCCGCCTTCGAGCGCGGCCGAGAGCGGCGGAATGCCGGCCTGCAGCCGTTCGCGCGCGAACGACACCAGCAGGATGGAGTTGGCCGTGGCCACCCCCATCGTCATGATCGCGCCCGTGAGCGCGGGCACGCTCAGCGTGGTGCCGGTGATGAAGAGCATCCACGCGATGCCGGCGAGCGCCGCGGGCAGGGCGGTGATGATGATGGCCGCATCGAGCCACGACTGGAAGGTGACCACGATCAGCAGGTACACCAGCACGATCGCCATCGCGAGCCCCACGCCCAGGCCGATGAACGACGACTGCATCGTCTGCACCTGCCCGCGGATGGTGACCTGGCTGCCGCGCGAGAGCTTGGGCCGCATCTCGTCGACCAGCACCTGCACCTTGGAGGCGACGCTCGCGAGGTCGGTGCCCTGCACGCTCACGTAGACGTCGATGACTGGCGCGATGTTGTAGCGCGACATCACGGCCGGTTGGCGCGCCGCCTGCGCATCGACCAGGTTGCCTAGGAGTTGTTGCGAGGCGCCGCTCGCGGCCGCTGTACCGCCCGCACCCACCGGAATGTTGAGCAGCGAATCGAGCGAGTCGATGTTGTACTGCGGCGTCTGCACCGCGATGCTGTAGACCACGCCGTTCACCGGATTGAGCCAGAAGGCCGGTGCCGTCTGCGAACTGCCCGAAAGCGCGATCAGCACGTTCTGCCCGACGTTGGCCGCCGTGAGCCCGTACTGCTGCAGCCGCGTGCGGTCCATCTGCAGGTTGAGGCTGGGGCCGTCGAGCCGCTGGTGCACATGTGCATCGACCGCGCCGGGAATCTGCTTGATCGCTTTCGTGAGCTCGGCCGCGCGCGCTGCGTTGCCCGCAATGTCGGCGCCGCTGAACTGCACGTCGATGGCCGCGGGCAGGCCGAAGTTCAGGATCTGCGTGACGATGTCCGCGGGCTGGAAGAAAAACTCGATACCCGGAAAGCGCTTGGGCAGCTCCGCGCGCAGCAGCGTGACGAACTCCTCGGTGGGCCGGTGGCCGTCCTTCAGCGAGAGCAGCAGTTCGGCATCGAAGGTGCCGATGGTCCCGGCGTTGCTGTACGAGAGGTTGATGCCGCTGTTGGGAATGCCCAGGTTGTCCAGGATGGTCTCGAGCTGGTCGGCCGGCACCAGCTCGCGGATGGCGACTTCGACGCGATCGGTGAGGCGCGCGGTTTCCTCGATGCGGGTGCCGGTGGGTGCGCGCACGTGCAGGCGGATCTGGCCGGCGTCCACGGTCGGGAAGAAGTCGCGGCCCAGCACCGGGTACAGCAGGCAGGAGAGAAGACAGAAGCCGAGGAAGAGGCCGATGAAGCCGCCGCGCTTCGAGAGCACCACTGACAGCAGCAATGTGTAGGCGCGGCGCACGCGTTCGAAGCGGCGGTCGAAGCTTTGATAGACACGTTGCAGTGCGCTGGGCTTTTTGCCCTCGACCGGCTGCGCATGCACGCCGCCCATCAGCAGCATCACCAGCGTTGGCACCAGCGTGCGCGAGAGCAGGTACGAAGCCAGCATCGCGAACACCACCGCCTCGGCCAGCGGCACGAACAGGAAGCGCGCCACGCCCGAGAGAAAGAACATCGGCACGAACACGATGCAGATGCACAGCGTGGAGACGAAGGCGGCGCTGCCGATCTCACCGGCGCCGACCTCGATGGCTTCCCGGAGCGGCGTGCCCATGTGCAGGTGGCGCTCGATGTTCTCGATGGTCACGATCGCCTGGTCCACCAGGATGCCCACCGAGAGCGCGAGGCCGCCCAGCGTCATGAGGTTGAGCGTTTCGCCAAGCGAATACAGCACCAGGATCGAGGCCAGGATCGACAGCGGAATCGTGAGGCCGATGATGAGCGTGCTGCGCCAGTTGCCAAGGAACAGCAGCACCATCGCCGCCGTGAGCGCGGCCGCCAGGATGGCTTCGAACACCACGCCCTTCACCGCCGCCTTCACGAACACCGACTGGTCGAAGAGCGGCGTGACCTTGATGTCCTGCGGCATCGACTGCGTGGCGATCGGCAGCATGGCGCGGATGTTCGCCACGATGTCCAGCGTGGAGGCGCCGCCGTTCTTGAGCACCGACAGCAGCACGCCGCGCACGCCGTCCTGGCGCACGATGTTGGTCTGGGGCGAGAAGCCGTCGCGCACGTAGGCCACGTCGCGCAGGTAGGTGGTGGCGCCGTTCACGGTGCGCACCGGCAGGTCGTTCAGGCCGGCGATGGCGTCGGGCGAGCCGTTCATGCGCACGCTGTATTCGGTAGCGCCGAACTTGGCGGTGCCCGAGGGCAGGATCAGGTTCTGCGTGTTGACCGCGTTCACCACGTCGGCCGGCGTGAGGCCGCGCGCCTGCATCGCCTGGGTGTCCAGGTCGACCGAGATCAGCCGGTTCTTGCCGCCGTAGGGAAAGGGAATCGCAGCGCCCGGCACGGTGATGAGCTGCGGGCGCAGCTGGTTGACGGTGGCGTCGAAGAGCGAGTTTTCAGAGCGCGTGGGGCTGGAGAGCGCCAGCTGGATCACCGGCACGCTGGAGGCCGAGTACTTGATGACCAGCGGCGGCGTGATGCCCGGCGGCAGCTGCCGCACCTGCGCCTGCATGGAGGCCACCACCTGCGAGATCGCCATCTCGATGTTGGCCGTGGGCTGGAAGAACACCTTGATGATCGACACGCCCGCGAGCGACTGCGACTCGATGTGCTCGATGTCGCTCACCGTGGTGGTGAGCCCCCGCTCGACCTGGCCCGAGATGCGCTGGCCCATCTCCTGGGCCGGCAGGCCGGTGTAGTTCCAGATGACGCTGACCACCGGGATGTTGATCTCCGGAAAGATGTCGGTGGCCATGCGCGCCAGGACAAAAGGCGTGGCCAGCACGATCAGCATCGCCATGACGATGAAGGTGTAAGGGCGACGCAACGCGAGCTGGACCATGGACAGGGCTCTCTGCTTCCGGCGGAAAAAGGTTTCGCATCATAAGGAAGTAGATTTAAGTTTGCTCCCGCCATTTCTTTGGTGTGGCGCTTTACCAAAAGGTCGCATGTGGACGGACTTCGGCTGGTGGCTGCGAGGTGCAAGGGGCGCAGCGCCGGCCGCGGTTTTCGGTGCGTTGCTCATCTTCGGCGGCGAGCCGAGGATATCTAAGCGTGGCTCAATTTATTCTGGTGTGCAATGATGCTGAGAGTGAAATATGATTAAGCAACACTCAAAAACTCATCCGCCATGCCCCGAGACGACACCGCCAGTGCGCCGCGTTTCGCACGCACCGAGAAATCCGGCCGCCGCATCGAGAGCCTGCTCGCGGTAGCCAGGGAAGTCTTCGCCGAGAAGGGTTTCGAGCGCGCCACCACGCTGGAGATCGCCCAGCGCCTGGGCGTCTCCGAGGCCACCGTGTTCACCTACTTCGGCAGCAAGCGCGAGCTGTGCCTGGAGGTCATCCGCCGCTGGTACGACCAGATCTCCGGCGAGGTCGAACGCGAGCTGCCGCAGATCAACGGCCTGCGCGCACAACTGGCCTTTGTCGTGCGCAAGCACCTGGTCAACCTGATGGGCGAGGGCGCCGGTATCTGCGCGCTGGTGCTGAGCGAAGGGCGCACGGCCGATGCAGCCTTCGGCAGCGTCATCGCCGACCTCAAGCGCCGCTACACCGCACCGTTCATGCACGCGCTGGCTGCTGCGCGCGACGCCGGCGAGCTGCGCGAAGGCGTGCCGCTGCGGCTGCTGCGCGACATGGTCTTCGGCTCGATGGAGCATGTGCTCTGGGACTACGTCGTCTCCGGCAAGAAGCCCGACATCGAGGAGACCGCGTCGCAGCTCACCGACCTGCTGTGGAGCGCCTTCGTGCCCGCCGATGCGTCGCTGCATGCGCTCTCGCAGTTCCGCGCCGAGGTCGGCCATGCGCTGCGGCGGCTCGACGCGGCTGTCCCTTCGTCGCCGCCATCGCCTTCATCGCCTTCATCGTCTCTCACGCCTCGCAAGGCTTCTTCATGAACGACTCTGTACCTTCTGCTTCGCCGGCCGTGCCCGAACGCTGCGTGATCGTCGTCGACAACGCACTGCCCGCCGGGCTCGCCGCCAACGCCGCGGCCGTGGTGGCGCTCACCGTCGGCCAGCGCCATCCGGGGCTGGTCGGCGCACCGCTGGTCGATGCGTCGGGCGGCGTGCATCCCGGCCTCATTCCCATCGGCATCGCCGTGCTCGGCGCGAGTCAGGAGGAACTGGCCGCGGTGCGTCACAAGGCCATGGCGACCACCGAATGCGACGTGGTCGACTTTCCGGTGCAGGGCCAACAGACCACCAACTACGCGGCCTTTGGCGACGCCGTGGCTGCGGTGCCGGGGGAGGCGCTCCGCTACGTTGCGGTGGCGCTCGTCGGCGAGCGCAAGCCGCTGGGCAAGGTGGTGTCGAAGCTCGGATTACTTGGCTAGGAGCGCGCGGGCGCATCGAGCGCCAGCCGCAGCCGCGTGACGTTCGGATTGCCCGGATCACGCTGTACCTTGAACCCCAGCTTGCGCGCGAGCGCCAGCATGCCGACGTTGTCGTAGAGCGTGATGTCCGCCAGCTGCTTCACGCCGGCTTCGGCGGCCGCCTCGATCAGCTTGCGCATGAGCTTCATCGCAACGCCGCGGTGCTGCCACGCATCGCCGATCACGACGGCGAATTCGGCGACGTGCGCTGTCTCCGGCGTGTCGCCGCGCACATAGCGCACCACGCCCATCTGCTGCTCCGCGCCATCGACCACGGTGGTCGCGATGAGCGCGAGCTCGCGGTCGTAGTCGATGTGGGTCATGCGCCAGAGCTCGTCAGGCTGGGGCTTGCGTGGCGAGAGGAGGCGGTGATAGCCGGTTTCGTTCGACAAGCCCGCGACGAACGCCGTGTGCATCGGCAGGTCGTCGGCGTGGATCGGGCGGATGCGCACCGGCGTGCCGTCGGCGAGGTGCCAGTCCTCGATGAGATGACTGGGGTAGCCGACGGCGGGCATGGCATCAGCCGATGACTTCGGGCCAGTCCGTGTGGAAGAACTGGCCTTCGGGCTTGTCGGTGCGCTCATACGTGTGCGCGCCGAAGAAGTCGCGCTGCGCCTGCAGCAGGTTCGCCGGCAGCCGCTCGGTGCGGTAGCTGTCGTAATAGGCGAGCGAGGCGCTGAACGCCGGCACCGGAATGCCGTTGCTCACCGCCAGCGCCACCACTTCGCGCCAGTTCTGCTGCGTGCGGTTCAGCAAGTCCTTGAAGAACGGATCGAGCATCAGGTTGGCGAGCGCCGCATCGGTGCGGAAGGCGTCGGTGATGCGGTTCAGGAAGCGCGCGCGGATGATGCAGCCGCCGCGCCAGATCGACGCGATGCCGCCCAGGTCGAGCTTCCATTCCTTCTTGTCGCCCATCGTCTTGATGAGGTCGAAGCCCTGCGTGTAGCTGATGACCTTGGAGGCATAAAGCGCGTCGTGCACCTTGGCCACCAGCGCCTTCTTCTCCAGAGAGAGTTCGACCTTCGGTCCCTGCAGCACCTTGCTGGCCGCCACGCGCGCCTTCTTCTGCGACGAGAGCACGCGCGCCTCGACGGCGGCGTTGATGGTGCTGATGACCACCGCGTTCTCTGCCGCGTTGATCAGCGTCCACTGGCCCGTGCCCTTCTGGCCGGCCTTGTCGAGGATCAGGTCGACGATGGGCTTGCCCGTTTCCGGGTCCTTCTGCTCGAGCGCCTTGGCGGTGATCTGGATGAGGTAGCTCTGCAGTTCGCCGTCGTTCCATTCGTTGAAGATCGTGGCCATCTCGTCGGTCGTGAAGCCGGCCGCCTTGAACAGGCTGTAGGCCTCGCAGATGAGCTGCATGTCACCGTACTCGATGCCGTTGTGCACCATCTTCACGTAGTGGCCCGCGCCGCCGGGGCCGATGTGAATGACGCAAGGCTCGCCGTCCACCTTGGCCGCGATGCTCTCGAAGATCGGCTTCATCACCTCCCAGGTGGAAAGCGGGCCGCCCGGCATGATCGACGGCCCCTTGCGCGCGCCTTCCTCGCCGCCCGAGACGCCCGCGCCGATGAAGCGCAGGCCCTTGCTGCTCAGGTAGGCATCGCGGCGCTCGGTGTCGGTGTAGAGGCTGTTGCCGCCGTCGATGACGATGTCGTCCTTCTCCAGCAGCGGAATGAGTTGTTCGATCACCTGGTCCACCGGCGCGCCGGCCTTGACCATGATCTGGATCTTGCGGGGCTTGGCGAGGCTCTGGACGAACTCTTCGAGCGTCTTCGCGCCGACCAGCTTCTTGCCCGGGTTTTCGGCGATGAAGGCTTCGGTCGTGGCCTCGGTGCGGTTGTAGACGCTGACCTGGAAGCCGCGGCTTTCCACGTTCAGCACCAGGTTCTGGCCCATGACGGCCAGGCCGATCAGTCCGAAATCGCTTTTCTTGCTCATGTTTTCCCGGAGCCCTTCCTTGGTATGCGGTTGATGACGGTTGGATGTGGCGGTCATTGTGCCGGGGCCACCGGAGGCCGGCGTCCGAGCGCGTCTATACCCGCTTGGCAAACGGGCCCGGGCTGGCTATGTTCGGCGGGATGACCCCCGCCGCCACCGTTGCTGCTGCTTCCGCGCCCGTCGCCATCCACGCCTGGTCGACCGACGCCGTGCCGCCGTCGCAGCGGCTGGACTATTGGATCGGCGCCGTCTGCGAGGGCTTTCTCGAAATGGACGTGACCAGCACCGGTGCCGGCGCGTTCGGTGCCACGCTCGAATCCGTGCCGTTCGGCTCGATCGGCGTGAACCGGGTGCGCGGCACCGCGCAGGACGTCTACCGCACGCGCCGCGCCATCGCCCAGAGCCGCAGCAACTATTACTACCTGCTCTGCAAGACCGATTCGCCGTGGGTGGCCGTGCAGGAAGAACGCTCCGCGCGCATGCTGCCGGGCGACGTGGTGCTGGTGGACTCGCGGCGTTGCTATGCGTTTCATTTCCTGCAATCGGCCGACACCCTTTCGTTGGAGTTGCCGACCGCCTGGGTCGAGTCGTGGCTGCCCGATGCCGGCGACCTCGTGGCGCGCCGCATCGACGGGCGCAGCGGTTGGGGCAGCGTGCTCAGTGCCTTCGCGCAGCAACTGACGCCCGAGGTGGCCACGAAGCCGCCGCTGATGCCGGCGCTGCTGACCGACCAGTTGGGCGGCCTGCTCTCGCTGGCGTTCGGGCAGCAGGTGCCCGGGGCGACAGTGGCGTCCGACCAGAGCGGCCGCGCGGCCCTCCGCCGCCGCGTGCTCGACGCCATCCGCGAGCGCCATGCCGAGCCGGGCCTCACGGCCGCGGGCGTGGCGCGCGAGCTGGGCATTTCGGAGCGCAGCCTGCACCGCTGCCTGACCGATGGCGTCACCACCTTCGCGACCGCGCTCACGGGCTTTCGCATGCAGGTGGCGCAGCGCATGCTGGCCGATGCGCGCTTCGACCGGTTGAGCATCGCGGAGATCGGGTTTCGCGTCGGGCTCCGCGATGCCTCGCATTTCGTGCGGCAGTGCCGAAGGCACCTGGGGCGCACGCCGGGGGAGTTGCGACGCTTGCGCTGAGCCGCCTTGTACCGGGTGGCGCTCGAAACGGCAGATCCGTTCACGCTGAGCTTGTCGAAGCGCCGCGCGAGGCTTCGACAAGCTCAGCCCGAACGGTTTTGGTAGATCGAACGCAATTCCCTATCAGATGCTGCGCAGATTCACGCGCCTGGACAGCGCCTCGGCGTTCTCTCGCCGCTCGCTGTAGCGATCAACCAGGTAATCCGCGCAGTCGCGCGTGAGCAGCGTGAACTTCACCAGTTCTTCCATCACATCGACCACGCGCTCGTAGTACGGCGAAGGCTTCATGCGCCCGTCGTCGTCGAATTCGAGAAAGGCCTTCGCCACCGACGACTGGTTGGGGATCGTCACCATGCGCATCCAGCGGCCGAGCACACGCAACTGGTTCACTGCGTTGAACGACTGCGAGCCGCCCGACACCTGCATCACCGCGAGCGTCTTGCCCTGCGTGGGACGCACCGAGCCGACAGCGAGCGGAATCCAGTCGATCTGCGCTTTCATGATGCCGGCCATCGCACCGTGGCGTTCGGGCGATGTCCACACCATGCCTTCGGACCATTGCGCAAGCTCGCGCAGCTCCTGCACCTTCGGGTGGTCTTCGGGTTCGCTGTCGGGCAGGGGCAGGCCGCGCGGATCGTAGATGCGCGGCTCGGCACCCATCGCGCGCAGCAGGCGTGCGGCTTCCTCGGTCAGGAGGCGGCTGTACGAGCGGTCGCGCAGCGATCCGTAGAGCAGCAGGATGCGCGGCGCATGCGTTGCGCGCGTTGCCGGCAGCAGTTGCTGCAACCCGGGTTGGCGAAAGGCGCCAGCGTCGAGCTGGGGGAGATCGTCAAGGCTTGGCGACACGCTGGCCTTTCGCGTCGATGACGGCTTCGCCGTCTTCCTTGGTGAACGCACCGTGCTGCGGTCGCGGCAGGATGTCGAGCACCGCTTCGGAAGGCCGGCACAGGCGCGTGGCAAGCGGCGTCACCACGATCGGCCGGTTGATGAGGATCGGGTGCTGCAGCATGAAATCGATCAACTGCTCGTCGCTCCACTTCGCATCCCCGAGGCCGAGTTCGTCATACGGCGTTCCCTTCTGGCGCAGCACCTCGCGCACCGGCACGCCCATCGCCGCGAGCAGCCTTGTCAGCGTGGCGCGGTCGGGCGGGGTCTTCAGGTACTCGACGACGGTGGGCTCGTCGCCCGTGTTGCGGATCAATGCGAGCACGTTGCGCGACGTGCCGCAGGCGGGGTTGTGATAGATGGTGATGTCGTTCATGGGAGGGAGAGGTTCAACCGGAGCGCCAGTGCCGCGAGCGTCGCGAACAGCACCGGCACGGTCAGCACGATGCCGACCTTGAAGTAGTAGCCCCAGGCGATGCGCGTGCCCTTCTTCTCGAGCACATGCAGCCAGAGCAGCGTGGCAAGGCTGCCGATGGGCGTGATCTTCGGACCGAGATCGCAGCCGATCACGTTGGCGTAGACCATCGCATCCTTCACGAGGCCGCTCGCGCTCGAGGCGTCGATGGAGAGTGCGCCGACCAGCACCGTCGGCATGTTGTTCATCACCGACGACAGCGCGGCTGCAAGAAAGCCGGTGCCAAAGGCCGCGCCCCAGACGCCGCCTTGCGCAAAGGCGTTCAGCAGCGAGGCGGTCTGGGCCGTCAGCCCCGCGTTGCGCAGCCCGTAGACCACGAGGTACATGCCGAGCGAGAACACGACGATCTGCCACGGCGCGCCATGCAGCACCTTGCGCGTGCTGATGACATGGCCGCGCGCAGCCACCGCAAGCAGCAGCGCCGCACCGGCGGCGGCGACGGCGCTGACCGGCACGCCGAGCGGTTCGAGTCCGAAGAAGCCCACGAGCAGCAGCACCAGCACGACCCAGCCCGCGCGGAATGTTGCAGGGTCGCGGATCGCGTCGGCCGGCGCCTTGAGCTGCGCCACGTCGTAGCGCGCGGGAATGCCGCGGCGGAAGTACAGCATCAGCATTGCCAGGCTGGCAACTACGGCCGCGATGTTCACGGGGACCATCACCGACGCGTAGGCGTTGAAGCCGATCCCGAAGAAGTCGGCCGAGACGATGTTCACCAGGTTCGACACGACCAGCGGCAGGCTGGCCGTGTCGGCAATGAAGCCGGCCGCCATCACGAACGCGAGCGTGGCTGCGGGCGTGAAGCCGAGTGCGACGAGCATGGCCATCACGATGGGCGTGAGGATGAGTGCCGCGCCGTCGTTGGCGAAGAGCGCCGAGACCGCGGCGCCCAGCAGCACGATGAATGCGAAGAGCAACCGGCCGCGTCCGCCGCCCCATCGCGCCACGTGCAGCGCGGCCCATTCGAAGAAGCCCGCTTCGTCGAGCAGCAGGCTGATGAGGATGACGGCAACGAAGGTCGCGGTCGCGTTCCACACGATGCCCCAGACGACCGCGATGTCGGCGAGCTGGACCACGCCGGAGAGCAGGGCGATCGCCGCGCCGAGCGATGCGCCCCAGCCGATGCCGAGGCCCCGCGGCTGCCAGATGACGAGCACGAGCGTGAAGACAAAGATCAGGACGGCCGGCAGCATTCGGGGGAAGGCTCTTGTCTCAGCAGTTGCAGGCCGCGGCCTTGCCGCCGTCGACCGCGCAGGCTTCGCCTTCGCAGCAGTTCTCGCTGAGGTAGCCCAGCAGTGCATTCATCCGGTCGAACGACGCGCGGTAGATGAGGTTGCGGCCCTGTCGCTCCTGCGAGATCAGGCTGGCGTGTACCAGCTCCTTGAGGTGGAAGGAAAGGCCCGTCGCCGAAACCTCCAGCGCCTCGGTCAGTGCGCTGGGAGTCAGGCCCGAGGGGCCGGCCACCACGAGGGCGCGGAATACCCGCAGGCGAATGGGCTGGGCGAGGGCAGCCAGCGATCGGACGACGTCGTTTTCTTCCATGATTCAAGTATCTTTGAATTATTGAATGACGGCAACTCACCTGTGGCACGAATCGGCCATCGCGCTGGCGCGAATCGGCCATCCGCGGCGCGTGCGCATTCCTACAGTCGCGTTGCCTCACAACCCCCCAACCAAGAAGGAGACACCCATGCCCGACACCTACGTTCTCGTCCACGGCGCCTGGCACACCGGCGCCGAAATCGAAGCCGTGGCCGATCACATGCGCAAAGCCGGGCACTCGGTGCATTGCCCGACGCTGGCAGGCAACCGGCCGGGAGACGACCGCGCGACCACCGGCCTCGAAGACGCGATCGCCTCGGCCGTCCGCTACATCGAGGAAAAAGACTTGAGCGAAGTCCGCCTCGCGGGCCACAGCTACGGCGGCATGGTGATCTCGGGCGTGGCCGACCGCATCGCGCACCGGTTGAAGCGCCTCGTCTACATCAACGCCTTCGTGCCGCTCGATGGCGAATCGCTCAACGGCATGGTGCCGCCGCACTACGTCGCGATGTTCGACGCCATCGCCGGCGCGAACGGCAATGCCGTGACCTTGCCGTTCGAGGTCTGGCGCGAGGCGTTCATCAACGACGCCGACCTCGCACTCGCGCAGGCCGCCTACGACAAGCTGAACCCGCACGCGTACCGCACCTTCACCGACAAGATCAGCCTGAAGCAGCCGCTGGCCGCTCTTGCGCTCGGCAAGTCGTACGTCAATTGCCAGCAGGACATCGCGCTGCCGCACAGCCTGCCGTGGCATCCGCGCCTGTCGGAGCGGCTGGGGCTTTTCAGGCTGGTGGAGTGCCCCGGCAGCCACGAGATGTTCTTCTCGAATCCCGCGCGGCTCGCGCAGGCGATCCTGGAGGCGGGGCGGGACTGAGGGCTCCGGGATTCAAGCGCCGGCGAAGAGCGCGTCGTACACGCGGATCGACGCATAGGCATCGTTCGCCGCGTAGCGGATCTGCGATTCCGTCAGCTGCTTGTTGGCCCAGTTCGAGGTGGTCGCCTTGCGCGACTTCATGAAGCGTCGGTCGAACACCAGCGCCACCGCCGTCTTCACGCCCACCGACTTGCGGTAGCCGCGGCGGCGGAATTCGTTGTCGATGTCGTACACCGCGCCCGGCTCGATGTTCAGACGGTTGCGGATCAGCGTGAGGTCGGTCGAGAGGCCGAAGCCGACCTTCTTCAATTCGGTCGATGCGATCAGCGCGGCGACCACCGGGTTGCATTCGGTGCGGTGCAGCTGGAAGAGCCAGGCCCCGTCGCGCGTGGAGAACTGCACCACGTGCGGCCCGCCCGAGACCTCGTTCTTCGCGAAGGTGGGCTTGGATTCGGTGTCGAAGCCGGCGACGCCGGCGGCCAGCAAGGTGGCGGCTGCGTGCTCGGCCTCTTGCAGCGTGGTGACGACGACGATGTCCTTCAGGTCCAGGCCCTCGAAGGGCTCGAGCAGGAGGATCTGCTCGCGTTCGGGGAGGGGTTGCAGCGAGGAGGGTGTGTTCTCGCTCACCGAGGAGTTGCTTTCTTGGTCTTCACTGGGGCTTTCTTTGCGGGTGTCTTTTTTGCAGCGGCTTTCTTCGCTGCGGCTTTGGGCTTTGGCTTGGGCTGCTTCGGAGGCTGGCCCGAACGCAGGGCGGATTCATAGGCGAGGCGGCCCCAGCGCGCGGCTTCTTCACGGTCTTCGAAGAAGTCGGCCGGGGCTTGCCGGTACGACATCGGCATCTCCTTGCCCTGCCGCACATAGGTGAAGGGCGGCAGGTTCAGCCGGTCGAAATGCTCGGCGCTGCCGGCATCGGACTTGAGGTACAGCGTGTCCTTGAAAACGAGCGCGATCATGCGGCCCTCGTGCCACACGCCATGGCCGCCGAACATGCGGCGCGTCTGGATGCGGCCGAGGCGCTCGAAGACCTCGTGCAGGCTCTGGACGAAATCGCTCATGCGGTGATCTCGATGCGGTTGCCGTCCGGGTCGAGCACCACGCTCTCGTAGTAGCCGTCGCCGGTGCGGCGCGGGCCGTCGAGCAGCGGATAGCCGTCCGCCTTTAGGCGCTGCGTGAGCGCATCGACCGCGGCGTCGGAGCCCACGCTGATCGCCAGGTGCGTCCAGCCCATGCGCTGCGCGCCGGCTTCGGCCGCGACGGGCGCAAGCGTGCTGGTCGTCATCGCCTCGATGCGGGCGCCATCTCCGAGGCTCAGGAAGCAGGAGGCGAAACCCTTGGACGGATTGACATAACCCGCGCCGGCCGTCGCGCCGAAGTAGTCGACATAGAAGCGCTTGCAGCGTTCGAGATCGGTGGTCCAGAGTGCGATGTGATCGATGCGCATGACACGAGAAGAAGGTGAGGGCCGCTCAGCCAATCCGCCATGGCGGGCGGGAGGGCGACCAATGGTAGGCGATGCGTTCGCGTCCGCTGGTCGGATGCCGGTCGACCGTGCCGCGCACGAGGCCGTAGCGTTCGTAGAAGCGCTGCGCGGCAGTGTTGGTGGTGGCCACGTGGAGCCGCCACCCCGTCGGTATGCGCACGCATGCTTCGTCGAGCAGCGCCTGCCCGAGGCCCTGGTTGCGCAGGTGCGGCTCGACGAAGAGCTGCGCCACGTACTCGCGCCGCTCCAGCAGCACCATGAACGCGAGCACCTGGCCATCGCGCTCCGCGAGCACCACTTCGGCCGGCGGCACGAATTCGGTCTGCACGCGTTTGAGCCAATGCGAGATCGGTTCGGTGAAGGCGGCGTTGCGATTGGCCGAAATCCATGCGCGCCGCCAGATGCCGGCCAGCACGATGCTCTCTTCGGCGGTGCCATCGCGCGACCGCAGGTGGAAGGCGGGGATTTGGGCGGCTGACATGCGATTCATGATACGGCGCGTGCATCCCGCAGTCACGCCGCAGTCGATCAGGCGTGCAGCGATTGCGCGTGGTGCGCGATGTGGTCGGCCATGAAGCTTTGCACGAAGTAGTAGCCGTGGTCGTAGTCCGCATGGCGGCGCAGCGTGAGTGGCTGGCCCGCGGCGAAGCAGGCCGCCTCGAACGTCTCCGGATGCAGTTGCTCCGCGAGGAATTTGTCGGCCAGCCCCTGGTCGATGAGGATGCCTTGCGGATACGGCGCGACGGTCTGCGACTGCATGAGCGCGCTGGCGTCGTGCGCGAGCCACTGCGCGCGGTCCACGCCCGGCGCGCCGAGGTAGCCGCTGAACGCCTTCTCGCCCCACGGGCACTGCGTGGGCGCGCAGATCGGCGCGAAGGCCGACAGCGACTTGAAACGCCCCGGATGCCGCAGCGCCAGCGTGAGCGCGCCATGGCCGCCCATCGAGTGGCCGAAGATGCCGATGCGCTGCCCGTCGATCGCGAAGTGCTGCGCCACCAGCGGCAGCAGCTCCTGGACGATCCAGCTCTCCATGCGCCAGTGCGTGGCCCAGGGCTCGCGCGTGGCGTCGAGGTAGAAGCCGGCGCCGATGCCGAAATCCCAGTCGTCCTTCGCGCCGGGCACGCACTCGGCGGCGGGGCCGCGCGGGCTGGTGTCGGGCGCGATCAGCGCAAGGCCCAGGCTCGCGGCCATGCGCTGCGCGCCGGCCTTGATGGCGAAGGTCTCCTCGCTGCAGGTGAGGCCCGCGAGGTACAGCAGCGCCGGCACCGGCCCGTTCGCAGCCTGCGGCGGCAGGTAGACCGAGAAGCGCATCGGCAGCCCGATCTCTTGCGAGGCGTGTTCGTGAAAGCTCTGAACGCCGCCGAAGCAGGGGTGTTCCGAAAGGGTCTTGGGGGTGTGATCGGTCATGTCTTTTCGTTGCGCAGTGCGGGCACCAGTTCGAGCACCGCATCGGCAAAGGTGCGCGGCGCTTCCTGCGGAAGGTTGTGGCCGGCGCCGGGCACGAGACGGTGCGAGCGCGGACCGCTGAAGCGGTTCGCGTGGGCCGACGCATCGGCCGGCGGCCGCACGCCGTCGTCGATGCCGTCGAAGGTGATCGCCGGCACGGTGATTGCGGGCTGCGCGGCGAGGCGATGTTCGATGTCCGCATAGGCCGGGTCGCCGGGCACGAGGCCGAAGCGGTGGCGGTATGAGTGGATCACCACGTCGACGAAATCCGGATGGTCGAAGGCGGCGGCGCTGCGCTGGAAGGTGGCGTCGTCGAACTGCCAGGTCGGCGACCACAGTTTCCACAGCAGCTTCGCGATCGCCTTGCGGTCCTTCGTGAGCCCGGCGCGGCCGCGTTCGCTGTGGAAGTAGTACTGGTACCAGAGGCTGTATTCGTTCTCGGGCGTGTCCGGCTCCATCGCCTTCGCGATGTTCTGGATGTTGTAGCTGTTGAGCGAGACCAGCCCCGCGCAGCGCTCGGGCCACAGCGCCGCGACCACGCAGGCGGCGCGGCCGCCCCAGTCGTAGCCGGCGAGCACCGCGCGGTCGATGTTCAGCGCGTCGAGCATCTCGAGCAGGTCGGCGCCGAACGCCGCCTGTTCGCCCGAACGCGGCGTGGCGTCGCTCAGGAAGCGCGTGCCGCCGTAGCCGCGCATGTACGGCACGATGACGCGGCAGCCCTGGTCGGCGAGCATCGGCGCAACTTCGGCGTAGGTGTGGATGTCGTACGGAAAGCCGTGCATCAGCAGCACGGGCGGCCCGTCCGCGGGGCCGGCTTCGTGGTACGCGACTTCGAGGACGCCCGCCTCGATCTTGCGGAGGGGTTCCATGCGGTTCATGGCGAACGCCTCCTGTCGATCAGTAAAGAACCACGCCGCGAATCGACTCGCCGCGCTTCATCAAATCGAAGCCCTTGTTGATGTCTTCCAGCGGCATGGTGTGCGTGATCAGGTCGTCGATGTTGATCTTGCCTTCCATGTACCAGTCCACGATCTTCGGCACGTCGGTGCGGCCGCGTGCGCCGCCGAAGGCCGAGCCTTCCCACTTGCGGCCGGTGACCAGCTGGAACGGCCGCGTGCTGATCTCCGCGCCCGCTTCGGCCACGCCGATGATGATGCTGCGGCCCCAGCCCTTGTGCGTGCATTCGAGCGCCTGGCGCATCACCTTGGTGTTGCCGATGCACTCGAAGCTGTAGTCGGCACCGCCGTCGGTCAGCTGCACGATGGCATCGACGACGTTCTCGGTGTCCTTCGGGTTGATGAAGTGCGTCATGCCGAACTTGCGGGCCATGGCCTCGCGCTCGGGGTTCAGGTCGACGCCGATGATCTTGTCGGCGCCCACCATCTTGGCGCCCTGGATCACGTTGAGGCCGATGCCGCCGAGGCCGAACACCACCACGTTGGCGCCGGCTTCCACCTTCGCCGTGAAGATCACCGCGCCGATGCCGGTGGTCACGCCGCAGCCGATGTAGCAGACCTTGTCGAAGGGCGCGTCCTCGCGGATCTTGGCGAGCGAGATTTCAGGGGCAACCGTGTAGTTGCTGAAGGTCGAGGTGCCCATGTAGTGCGCGATCGGCTTGCCGTCCAGGCTGAAGCGCGAGGTGCCGTCGGGCATCAGGCCCTTGCCTTGCGTGCCGCGAATCAGCTGGCACAGGTTGGTCTTGCGCGAGAGGCAGAACTTGCAGTGGCGGCACTCGGGCGTGTAGAGCGGAATGACGTGGTCGCCCTTTTTCAGCGTCGTGACGCCGGGGCCCACGTCGACCACGATGCCCGCGCCTTCATGGCCCAGGATCGCGGGGAAGATGCCTTCGGGGTCGGCGCCCGAGAGCGTGTAGTAGTCGGTGTGGCAGATGCCGGTGGCCTTGATCTCGACCAGCACTTCGCCGAACTTGGGGCCTTCGAGGTCCACGGTTTCGATGGTGAGCGGGGCTCCGGATTTCCAGGCGACGGCGGCTTTGGTTTTCATGGCGGGTTCGGGGGAAAGAGGGAGAAAGAGGGGGGAGGGAGGCGAGGGCCCAAGAATACTCAGGCGGGGCCAGCAGGGAAGATACCCGACATCCCGATGAACCCTGGGAGGTGTCGGAAATCCCAGACCCAGTGGCGCAGGGCCGGAAACTCGTCGAGCGAGATGCCGCCTTCGCCGGCCAGCGCGACATACGGGAAGCAGGCGAGGTCGGCAATCGTCGGCTCGGGCGCCGCAGCCAGCCAGCGCCGGCCCGCGCTGGCCTGTTCGGCGAGGTGGTCGTCCAGCACGCGGAACACGGCGCGCGCACCGCTGCGGCAGGCGTCGATGTCCAGGTGGCGGTAGCCGAGCGCGTCGTGCAGCCGGGCGGCCGAGGCGGTGCGGGTGATCTCGTCGGCCGTGGCGAGCCACATCGCGACCTGGCCGCGCAGCCTGGCGTCGTCCGGATACCAGCGGTGCTGCGCGTCGTGGCGGCTCGCGAGGTAGACCAGGATGGCCTGTGCGTCGCGCAGCACGAAGCCGTCGTCGTCGATCACCGGGAGCTGCCCGAGCGGGTTGACGTTCGCGAGGAATGCTGCCGACTTGTGCGCGCGGCCCGGATGGAAATCGACCGGCACGGTTTCGTAGGCCACGCCAAGCCACGCGAGCATCTGGCGGACCTTGAAGCAGTTGCCCGAGAGCGGGTAGTCGTACAGCTTCAGCATCGTCGTCATGCGGCGGCCCTCGTGCCGAAGCGCATGCCGCGCTCGCGCAGCCAACGCCGGTAGTTGACCGAAGAGGAGTCGCCGCGCGTCGGCGACTCGGCGCGGCCTTCGAGCGGCATGCGCTTGAAGGCGTGGTTCTCCAAAATCGGCTTGTCCTGTCCGAAGATCGTCTGCTGGAAGGCGATGAGCTCGGCGTCGGTCGATACCTCGTCGAAGCAGGCGAGCATCGTGTGCGCGATCACGTGCTCGTCGTCGATCGGCTGCAGGAAGAGGGCGATGGCGTCCTGCGCGTCCGGGCGTGCGCTCGACTTGTAGAGCATGGCCGACAAGGGCTGCATCACGCGGTAGGTGTAGCGCACGTCGGCGCCGCTGTCGTGCGCGGCCGAGGCGCGCGGCTGCCAGAAGCGGCAGTCGGTCGCCCAGATCTCGTTGGTGGCGGGATCGATGTCCACCCGGTACGGCGCGACCTCGGTGTGCGGCACCTTGCCGAGGTAGTCGGCGTGCACGAAGGGGAAGTGCGCCATGTCGAGGAAGTTCTCGATGACGCGCAGGCCCGAGACCGCGACGCCGATGCCGCCGCAATCGACGGTACGGCGGCCGGGCTCGGTGTACTCGGGGAACGCGAAGAGCGGGCGTGCGGGGCGGCCGCTCGGGCAGACCCAGAGGTAGCCGTAGCGGGATTGCACGGCCAGCGGCTGTGCGGCGAGGCGGCATTGCGGCGTGCCGTGGGCATCGGTCCAGAGCGCCAGCGTTTCGCCGAGCAGGCGGGTGGCATGCGGTTGCTGCTCCGAGGTGCAGGCGAGCGCATTTACAGGTCCAACGACGAGCCAGTCGTCGAGCATGTTGGAGTCATCGGTGACGAAGGGCATCGCGGTTCCTTCAGCCTTGTACTTCGATGGCGCTGCGCAGGTTGCGCGCGGCCGCGTGCAGGGTCTTCATCGCGCCGGAACCGGGCGATGCCTCGGTCCACAGGTGGACGAAAGTGAGTTGCGGCTGCGCGTCGAGCACGAGCGCGATGGTTCGCACCTCTTCGAGCGCACCGCGAACTGCGTCCGCTGCCGCGTCGGCCGCAAAGCCGCGCTGTGCGAGGGCGTCGCGTACCGCTTGCGCGTCGGCACGCAGCGTCAGCGTGCGGCAGAAGTGCCAGCCGGTCGGCACGGCATCGGCCAGCGATGGCGGCGCAGCAGAAGCGTCCTGCGCAAGATTGACCCACAACATGCCGGCCGCATCGACCGCGCCGAACACCTTGGCGCAGACGTTGCGCGGTGCCTGCATCGCCGGGTGCGCCGGAATGCTCACGCACTGCCCGTTGCCCGCGGCGTACTGCCAGCCGTGGTACGCGCAGGCGAGGCGGTCTTCGATCACCTGGCCGAGCGTGAAGCGCACGCTGCGGTGCGGGCACCGGTTGTCCCAGGTCTGGGCGGCGCCGTCGGCTGAGCGCCAGAGCGCGAGTTCCTGGCCTTCCGCGAAGCCGGCGACGATGTTGGCGCCGGGGCGCAGGTCGGCCGAAGGGGCCACGGGATGCCAGCGAGGCATGTCGTGGGAAGCAGGGTCAGTGTTCATGGGGTGTGGATTTCACAGGGCCGTGGGGCGACCATAATTGTCGTCTCCGCCTCGACCAGACCCCGATTCACCATGAAGAAAATCCTCGTTCTCAACGGCCCCAATCTCAACCTGCTCGGCACGCGCGAGCCCGAGCAATACGGACGCGACACGCTGGCCGATGTGGAGCAACTGTGCAAGGACACGGGCGCGAAGCTCGGCGTCGAGATCGAATGCCGCCAGTCGAACCACGAAGGCGTGCTGATCGACTGGATCCAGGAAGCGGGCCGCGAAGTGGCTGCGGGCAACATGCTCGGCGTGGTGATGAACCCCGGTGCCTACACCCACACCTCGATCGCGCTGCACGACGCGATCAAGGGCGCGAGCGTGCCGCTGATCGAACTGCACATCTCCAATGTGCATGCGCGGGAAGAGTTTCGCCACAAGTCGTACATCTCGCCCGCGGCGCGCGGGATCATCGTGGGGCTGGGGGTGAAGGGTTACCCGCTGGCGATTGCCGCGCTGGTGCCCTGACCCTGACCCGTTAGTACATCTGCTTGGGCGCCGTGGCCTTCCAGCTGCGGCTGATGCGCCCCGCACTGTCGATGCTTTCGAGGTGCACATCGAAACCCCAGAGCCGCGCGACGTGCTTGAGCACCTCTTCCGCCCCGTCGTGCAACGGCAGATTGTTGCGCTGCGTGTGCCGCAGCGTCAGCGACCGGTCGCCGCGCGTGGCGACGCTCCACACCTGGATGTCGGGCTCGCGGCTGCTGATGTCGTACTGGCGTGAGAGCGATTCGCGCAGCGACTGGTAGCCGCTGTCGTCGTGGATGGCGGACACCTCGAGTTCGGCCTCGCTCTGGTAGTCGCGGATCGCGAACAGCCGGAAGTCGCGCATCGTCTTCGGGCTCAGGAACTGGCCGACGAAGCTCTCGTCCTTGAAGTTGCGCATCGCGTAGTCGAGCGTCTTGACCCAGTCGGTGCCCGCGAAGTCGGGGAACCAGCGGCGGTCTTCCTCGGTGGGTTTTTCGCAGATGCGCCGCAGGTCGGTGAACATCTTGAAGCCCAGCGCATAGGGATTGATGCCGCTGTAGGCGCGGTGGCCCACCGGCGGCTGGAAGATCACGCCCGTGTGCGAGCTGAGCCACTCCATCATGAAGCCGTCTGCCAGTTGGCCGCGCTCGTACATGGTGTTGAGCAGCGTGTAGTGCCAGAAGGTGGCCCAGCCTTCGTTCATCACCTGCGTCTGGCGCTGCGGATAGAAGTACTGCGCGATCTTGCGCACGATGCGCACGACCTCGCGCTGCCAGGGTTCAAGCAGCGCCGCGTTCTTCTCGATGAAGTACAGCAGATTCTCTTGCGGCTCCGAGGGAAAGCGGCGCGTGGCGTCGGACTCGGCCGCCTGCTCGGCGCGCTTGGGCAGCGTGCGCCAGAGGTCGTTCACCTGCTGCTGCATGTGGCGTTCGCGGTCGGCGCGCTGCGCGCTCTCTTGCGCGAGCGAACGCTTCTGGGGCCGGCGATAGCGGTCGACGCCATAGTTCATCAGCGCATGGCAGGAGTCGAGCAGTTCCTCGACCGCATCGAGGCCGTGGCGCTCTTCGCATTCGGCGATGTAGTGGCGCGCGTAGACGAGGTAATCGATGATCGACGACGCATCGGTCCACATCCGGAACAGGTAGTTGCCCTTGAAGAAGCTGTTGTGGCCGTAGGCCGCATGCGCGATCACCAGGGCCTGCATGGCCATGGTGTTTTCTTCCATGAGGTAGGCGATGCACGGATCGGAGTTGATGACGATCTCGTACGCCAGGCCCATGTGGCCGCGCTTGTAGTTCTTCTCGGTCGCGATGAACTGTTTGCCGTACGACCAGTGCCGGTAGATCATCGGCATGCCCACGCTGGCGTAGGCATCCATCATCTGCTCGGCGGTGATCACCTCGAGCTGATTGGGATAGGTGTCCAGGCCGAAGCCCTTGGCCGTCTTCGCGATTTCGGTGTGGTAGGTCTCGATCAGCTCGAAGGTCCAGTCCGAGGGGCTGGGCAGGCGCTCCAGCCTCAGGTCCGAGGGCGGGCGGTCGGTGGCGGTGGTGTTCATTGGAGTACCTCCGTGCTTCGCACTGCGGTGCGAGGTTGCTTGGGGCGGCCCGGCGCGGCGTTCATGAGGTGACCCCTTCCTTCTTGAACAGGTCGCGGAACACAGGGTAGATGT
The DNA here is from genome assembly GCF_050435205.1 of Variovorax sp. W2I14. Lineage (NCBI taxonomy): Bacteria > Pseudomonadati > Pseudomonadota > Betaproteobacteria > Burkholderiales > Comamonadaceae > Variovorax > Variovorax sp. W2I14. The sequence continues at coordinate 141,220 of NZ_JBNDJX010000001.1, forward strand.
CCTGCGCGTCAGCGACCTTGCGCATCGCGAAGTTGGGCTGCACGCCTTCGAGCTGCGCGTACTCCTGCCACAGGTTCTGCTCGGTCTCTGCCACCTGCACGTAGGCGTAGTAGCGCACCACCGGCAGGATGTCGTTGACCAGCAGCTCGCGGCAGCGGCCGCTGTCCTGGTGCCAGTTGTCGCCGTCGCTGGCCTGCGCGCCATAGACGTTCCATTCGCCGCTGGGGTAGCGCGCCTTGATGATCTCGTCCATCAGCACCAGCGCGCTCGAGACCACGGTGCCGCCGGTTTCGGTCGCGTGGAAGAACTCTTCCTCGGTCACTTCCTGCGCCTGCGTGTGGTGCCGCAGGAAGACGAGGTCGATCTTCTCGTAGTGCCGCGTGAGAAACATGTAGAGCAGCATGAAGAAGCGCTTGGCCATGTCCTTGCGCGCCTCGTCCATCGAGCCCGAGACGTCCATGAGGCAGAACATCACCGCCTTCGCGCTGGGCACCGGCGTCTTCACGCGGTTGCGGTAGCGCAGGTCGATCGGATCGATGTAGGGCACGTGCCGCATCGTGCGGCGCAGCTCGGCGATGCGCTCTTCGGTTTCGCGGATCTCCGTCTGGATCAGCGCCGAGGCGGCCTGCGGATGCGCCTTCAGGTGTTCGAGATGCAGCTCCAGCCGCTTGAGCTCCTTGCGTGGTTCGCCGCCGAGCGCGATGCGGCGCGCGAGCGCCCCGCGCATCGAGCGCACCACGTGCAGGTTGTTGGGCGAACCGTCGCTCGTGAAGCCGGCGCGGTGGCTCTTCCACTCGGGCACGTCGGCGATCTGCGTGCGGATGAGGTGCGGCAGCGCGAGGTCGTCGAAGAACACGCGCATGAACTCCTCGCGCGTGAGGCGGAAGACGAAGTCGTCCTCGCCTTCGCCGCTGTCGCCCGCCTCGCCGCTCCCGGAACCGCCGCCGCCCTGGCCGTCGGGGCGTGCGATGCGGTCGCCCTTCAGGTACTCCTGGTTGCCCGGATGCACGTACTCGCGATCGCCGCCGCGGGCGTGCCCGAATACCGGTTCGGACACATCGTGGCGCGGCAGGGTCACGTCTTCGCCTTGCTCCAGTTCGCGGATGTTGCGGCCGCTCACGGCGCGCCGCACCGCCTCCTGGATCTGCCCCTTGTAGCGCCGAAGGAAGCGCTCGCGGTTGCCAATGGACTTGTTCTTGCCCGATAGCCGGCGGTCGATGATCTGCTGCAGGATGGCCACGATGGTGTCAAAGCTCCTTGCAAAGAAGAGAACGATTCAGGTGCGTCGTTATGAACTCTTGCGAACGCGCAGGTACCACTCGCAGAGCAGGCGGACCTGCTTGGCGGTGTAGCCCTTCTCGACCATGCGCGTGACGAAGTCCTCGTGCTTCTTCTGCTCGTCGGCGCTGCTCTTGGTGTTGAAGCTGATCACCGGCAGCAACTCTTCGGTGTTGGAGAACATCTTCTTCTCGATCACCGCGCGAAGCTTCTCGTAGCTGGTCCACGCCGGGTTGCGCCCCGCGTTGCCCGCCCGTGCGCGCAGCACGAAGTTGACGATCTCGTTGCGGAAGTCCTTCGGGTTGCCGATGCCGGCGGGCCGCTCGATCTTCTCGAGCTCGGCGTTGAGCGAGGCGCGGTCGAACACTTCGCCGGTGTCCACGTCGCGGAACTCCTGGTCCTGGATCCAGTAGTCGGCGTAGGTCACGTAGCGGTCGAAGATGTTCTGGCCGTACTCGCTGTAGCTCTCCAGGTACGCGGTCTGGATTTCCTTGCCGATGAACTCGGCATAGCGCGGCGCCAGCAGCTCCTTGATGTAGCTGATGTACTTCTGCTCGACCTCCGGCGGGAACTGCTCGCGCTCGATCTGCTGCTCGAGCACGTACATCAGGTGCACCGGGTTGGCGGCCACCTCGGAACTGTCGAAGTTGAAGACCTTGGAGATGATCTTGAAGGCGAAGCGCGTGGAGACGCCGCTCATGCCCTCGTCGACGCCCGCGTAGTCGCGGTACTCCTGGATCGACTTGGCCTTCGGGTCGGTGTCCTTGAGGTTCTCGCCGTCGTACACCTGCATCTTGCTGAAGGTGCTGGAGTTCTCGGGTTCCTTCAGGCGCGTGAGCACCGAGAGCTGCGCCATCATGCGCAGGGTGCCGGGGGCGCAGGGCGCCTGCGCCAGCGACGAGTTGCGCACCAGCTTCTCGTAGATCTTGATTTCTTCCGAGGCGCGCAGGCAGTAGGGCACCTTGACGATGTAGATCCGGTCGAGGAAAGCCTCGTTGTTCTTGTTGTTGCGGAAGGCCTTCCACTCGCTCTCATTGCTGTGCGCGAGCACGATGCCGTCGAACGGGATGGCGCCGAAACCCTCGGTGCCCTTGAAGTTGCTCTCCTGCGTGGCTGTCAGCAGCGGGTGCAGCACCTTGATGGGCGCCTTGAACATTTCCACGAACTCCAAGAGGCCCTGGTTGGCCAGGCACAGGCCGCCGGAGTAGGCGTAGGCGTCGGGGTCGTCCTGGGCGTAGGTCTCCAGCTTGCGGATGTCGACCTTGCCGACCAGCGAGGAGATGTCCTGGTTGTTCTCGTCGCCGGGCTCGGTCTTGGCGACCGCGATCTGCCGGAGCACCGAGGGGAAGCGCTTGACCACCTTGAACTGGCGGATGTCGCCACCGTATTCCTCCAGGCGCTTGACGGCCCAGGGAGAAAGAATTCGATTCAGGTAACGGCGCGGGATGCCGTATTCCTTTTCAAGGATCTCGCCGTCTTCGAGCGCATCGAAGAGGCCGAGCGGCGATTCGTTCACCGGCGAACCATGGATCGCATAGAAGGGCACATGCTCCATGAGCTGCTTCAGGCGCTCCGCGATGGAGCTCTTGCCGCCGCCGACCGGCCCGAGCAGGTAAAGGATTTGCTTCTTTTCCTCCAGCCCCTGCGCGGCGTGGCGGAAATAGGACACCACCTGTTCGATGGCGTCCTCCATGCCATAGAACTCCTTGAACGCCGGATAGATCTTGATGACCTTGTTGGCGAAGATCCGCGAAAGCCGGGGGTCGTTGCGGGTATCGACCAGCTCGGGCTCGCCGATGGCCTTGAGCATTCGCTCGGAGGCGGTGGCGTAAGCGGTGGGATCGCGCTTGCAGATATCGAGATATTCCTGCAGGGAGATCACCTCCTCGCGGGTGCGCTCGTAGCGGGCGGCAAAGTTGCTGATCACATCCATGGTCACGCCTCCATCAGGTCAGTGGGGCTTTTGGCCCCGGAGCCTGCAGCAAAGGCAATGCGCGCATTTAAAGGTGCCCGCCCCCGCTGCATGCGGTGAAAAAACTCCCTACAACATTCTGCTAACAATCAGGATAAAGCAAACATTCAAAGCGGCAAATGTTTTATTTATTGGGGACCCCACTCCTGAGTAAAGTTCCAAAAAAATACAAACTAGTTTTCAAAATTTCAGATAAATTAAAAGGCTCGCTTGCGCAATTCTCTCCGGGTGAAATGCCTATATCGAACGACATTGGTGTTTTCCCGAGAACACAACTCCTATTGAGCGCAGTAGCTCAATAAAAAAGATCCTCTCCTGCAATAACGCGCGATCTGTCGTTTGGTTTATTGCACATCCGAAAATTATCTAAAAGCAATCCTCGCGCCACTTTTTCATGAGCGGCTGGCGCATGCCGGCGTGGGAAAGCAGCGCAGCGCCCGGTCGGTGCGTACCGTCACGGTGCGGAGGGCACCGGCTCTGTGCTCTACGGCGCTTGCAAGGGCTTGGATGCACCGGCTTGACGAAGTGGGGCTGGACGTCGCAAGGAAAGACGACAAAGCAGAGCCCGCAGACGAAGAAAAGCCCCGAGGCCCTGAAGCAACCGGTGCTCGCAGAGGCTCGAGGCCTGATCGTTCCCGCACACCCTTGGTGCCGGGCGGCGTAACGGGTCTTTCTCTCTCAGGTCAGCTGAAGAATTCCTTGGCCTTGTCGAACCAGCCCTTGTCGGTCGGGCTGTGCTTGTCGCCGCCCTTCTTGAGCGACTCGTCCAGTTCCTTCAGCAGCTTGCGCTGGTGCTCGGTGAGCTTCACCGGCGTCTCGACGCGCACATGGCAGTACAGGTCGCCCGGATAGCTCGAGCGCACGCCCTTGATGCCCTTGCCGCGCAGGCGGAACTGCTTGCCGCTCTGCGTGCCGTCGGGGATGTCGATGGCCGCCGCGCCCTTGAGCGTAGGCACGCTGATCTCGCCCCCGAGCGCCGCGGTGGTCACGCTGACCGGCACCACGCAGTGCAGATCGTCGCCGTCGCGCTCGAAGAGCTCGTGCTTCTTCAGGCGAATTTCGATGTACAGGTCGCCCGGAGGCCCGCCGTTGGTGCCCGGTTCGCCGTTGCCGGTGCTGCGGATGCGCATGCCGTCGTCGATGCCGGCGGGGATCTTCACCTCGAGCGTCTTGTTGTTCTTGATCTTGCCCTGGCCATGGCACACGGTGCAGGGCTCGGGAATGATCTTGCCGCTGCCGTGGCAGGTCGGGCAGGTCTGCTGCACGCTGAAGAAGCCCTGGCGCATCTGCACCGCGCCCGCGCCGTGGCAGGTGGTGCAGGTGATCGGCTTGGTGCCGGGCTTGGCGCCCGAGCCTTTGCAGGTGTCGCAGTTGTCCCAGCTGGGAATGCGGATCTGTGCTTCCTTGCCCTCGGCCGCTTCCTCGAGCGTGACTTCCATCGCGTAGCTCAGGTCGCTGCCGCGGAACACCTGGCGCCCACCGCTCTGGCGGCCGCCGCGCGCACCGCCGAACACGTCGCCGAAGATGTCGCCGAAGGCTTCCGCGAAGCCGCCGAAGCCTTCCGCGCCGGGGCCGCCGCGCATGTTGGGGTCGACGCCGGCGTGGCCGTACTGGTCGTAGGCCGCGCGCTTCTGGCCGTCGGACAGCATTTCGTACGCTTCCTTCACCTCCTTGAACTTGGCCTCGGCGTCCTTGCTGGTGTCGCCGTGGTTGCGGTCGGGGTGGTGCTTCATCGCTAGCTTGCGATAAGCCTTCTTGATTTCGTCGTCGTTCGCGTTCTTGGGGACGCCGAGGGTTTCGTAGTAGTCGCGTTTGGTGGCCATGGCAGGTCGATCAGGGGGCTCGGGAGGCAGCGGGAACTCGGGTGGCTTGAAGCGAGAAAGGCTGGAGCACCCCGTGGGGTGATCCAGCCTTGGTCAAGCGGCTGGCGATCAGCCCTTCTTGACTTCCTTGACTTCGGCGTCGACCACGTTGTCGTCGGCCTGCGCATGCGCAGCAGCTTCCGCGCCAGCCGGTCCGCTCGCTGCCGAGGCGCCCGCCGCCGCGGCTTGCGACTCGGCGTACATCTTCTCGCCGAGCTTCTGGCTTGCCGTCATCAGCGTGTTGGTCTTTTCCTCGATCACGGCCTTGTCTTCACCCTTGAGGGCTTCTTCGACGTCCTTGATCGCGGCTTCGATCGCTTCCTTCTCGGCGGCCTCGAGGCTCGCACCATGCTCGCCCAGCGACTTCTTCACGCTGTGAACCATGGCTTCGCCCTGGTTGCGGGCCTGCACGATCTCGAGCTTCTTCTTGTCGTCTTCGGCGTTGAGCTCGGCGTCCTTCACCATCTTCTGGATCTCGTCTTCGCTCAAGCCCGAGTTCGCCTTGATGGTGATCTTGTTTTCCTTGCCCGTGCCCTTGTCCTTCGCGCCGACGTGCAGGATGCCGTTGGCGTCGATGTCGAAGCTCACTTCGATCTGCGGCGTGCCGCGCGCTGCCGGCGGAATGCCTTCGAGGTTGAACTCGCCCAGTGCCTTGTTGCCCGAGGCGATCTCGCGTTCGCCCTGGAACACCTTGATCGTCACGGCCGGCTGGTTGTCTTCCGCGGTCGAGAAGGTCTGCGCGAACTTCGTCGGGATCGTGGTGTTCTTCGTGATCATCTTGGTCATCACGCCGCCCATGGTCTCGATACCGAGCGACAGAGGGGTCACGTCCAGCAGCAGCACGTCCTTGCGGTCGCCCGAGAGCACCTGGCCCTGGATGGCGGCGCCAACGGCCACGGCTTCGTCGGGGTTCACGTCCTTGCGCGGTTCCTTGCCGAAGAAGGCCTTCACCTTTTCCTGCACCTTGGGCATGCGGGTCATGCCGCCGACCAGGATCACGTCGTTGATGTCGCTCACGCTGATGCCTGCATCCTTGATGGCCAGGCGGCACGGCGCGATGGTGCGCTCGACCAGCTCGTCGACCAGGCTCTCCAGCTTGGCGCGGGTGAGCTTGATGTTCAGGTGCTTCGGACCCGAGGCATCGGCCGTGATGTAGGGCAGGTTGATGTCGGTCTGCGCGCTGTTCGACAGTTCGATCTTGGCCTTTTCAGCGGCTTCCTTCAGGCGCTGCAGTGCCAGCACATCCTTGCTCAGGTCGACGCCCTGTTCCTTTTTGAACTCGGCAATGATGTAGTCGATGATGCGCTGGTCGAAGTCTTCGCCGCCGAGGAAGGTGTCGCCATTGGTCGACAGCACTTCGAACTGCTTCTCGCCGTCCACGTCTGCAATTTCGATGATCGACACGTCGAAGGTGCCGCCGCCCAGGTCATACACGGCGATCTTGCGATCGGCCTTGTCCTGCTTGTCCAGGCCAAAGGCCAGGGCCGCAGCGGTGGGCTCGTTGATGATGCGCTTGACGTCCAGGCCCGCGATGCGGCCAGCGTCTTTCGTGGCTTGGCGCTGTGCGTCGTTGAAGTACGCCGGCACCGTGATCACGGCTTCGGTGATGGTTTCGCCGAGATAGTCTTCGGCGGTCTTCTTCATCTTGCGCAGGATGTCGGCGCTGACCTGCTGCGGCGCCATCTTCTTGCCGCGCACTTCGACCCATGCGTCGCCGTTGTCGGCCTTGGCGATGGTGTAGGGCATCAGGTCGATGTCCTTCTGCACTTCCTTTTCCTCGAACTTGCGGCCGATCAAACGCTTGATCGCGTACAGCGTGTTCTTGGGGTTGGTGACCGCCTGGCGCTTGGCCGAGGCACCGACCAGCACTTCACCGTCTTCCTGGTACGCGACGATCGACGGCGTGGTGCGCGCACCTTCCGAGTTCTCGATCACACGCGTGGTGTTGCCTTCCATGATCGACACGCACGAGTTGGTGGTGCCGAGGTCGATGCCGATGATCTTTGCCATGTTCTTTACTCCTGAAAGCCTGAAAAAAATGTTGTTATGAACTTGTGGATAACCCGGCTCGATTCAAGGGGATGGAGCGGGGATTTCCTGTGGGAATCGTGTGTGCGGATGACTTACTTCGGCGCGCTGACCGTGACCAGCGCCGGGCGCAGCACGCGCTCGTTGATCGTGTAGCCCTTCTGGAGCACGCTCACCACGGTGTTGGGTTCCTGCTCGGGAGCGGGCACCACCGAGATGGCCTGGTGCTGGTGCGGATCGAACCTGGTGCCGGCGGCGGGCGCCACTTCGATCACCTTGTTGCGCTCGAGCGCGCTCTTCAACTGGCGCAGCGTGGCTTCGGCGCCTTCGCGGATCTGCTCGGGGGTGGCGTCCTTGATGGCCAAGCCGGCTTCCAGGCTGTCGGTCACCGGCAGCAGGCTTTCGGCAAAGGCCTCGACCGCGAATTTGCGGGCCTTGGTGATTTCGTCGTCGGCACGGCGGCGGGCGTTTTGAACGTCGGCCTGGGCGCGCAGGTATTGATCGGCCAATTCGGCGTTCTTGGCTTGCAGCGCAGCCAGCTCGCCTTGCGCCGCGGCCAAGGCGTCGGCTTCATTGGCGGCCTGCGCGGCCTCCAGTTCTTCGGGACTGGGCTCGCCTTGCAGCATTTGCGAATTCTGTGCGGATTGTTGCGGGTCAGACATTTTTCAAAGAACGGCGTGCGCCGGGAAAACAAACGATAGCCAGCCACTTGGGGCTGGCCAGAGGCATTTCAAGCGAAAAAATGCGGAAAAAGGGGCCGTGGAGGCATGAAAAAGGCCCGAAATCGGGCCTGTGCGCCAACCGTGGCAGGGAGCGATCAGTGCGCGTCGAGCAGTTCGACGTCGAACTTCAGGGTGGCGTTCGGCGGGATCACGCCACCGGCGCCGCGGGCGCCATAGCCCAGCGATGCGGGAATGATCAGCGTGCGCTTGCCGCCGATCTTCATGCCGGCGACGCCTTCGTCCCAGCCCTTGATGACCTGGCCGGCGCCGAGCGAGAACGCGAAGGGGTCGTTGCGGTCGCGGCTCGAATCGAACTTGGCGCCTTGCACGCCGTCGTTGTAGAGCCAGCCGGTGTAGTGCACATGCACGTGCTGGCCAGCCTTGGCTTCGGCGCCGGTGCCGACTTCGGTGTCTTCGTACTGGAGGCCGGAGGGAGTGGTAGGCATGGGAAAACGCTCCTTGCGTCGATGAATGGTGAATTGGATCGAAGGCGCGGAGTTTACCGATGCCGGCTGACGGCCTCTTCAGCTCGTCGTGTCGGCGGGCGGCGAAGGGGGAGCAGAAGAAGGCGAGGAGGAAGAAGGAGCCGGAGATGTGACGGGCACCGCCGGCGCAGCAGTGGCCGTGGGAGCAGCCGGTGCGGCCGCCTTCTTGAGTTGCCCCAACTGCCATTTGCCGGCAAAGGCCTGCAGGTCGGACAGCCGCTTGAGCAGGTCCTGCCCGCTCAAGGTGAGGCAATAGCCGTCGCTGCCGTGGCTCACGAGGCCGGCCTCGCGCAGTTCCTTGATGCGGGTGTTCAGGGTGTTGGGAGTGATGCCGCCCACGCTGTCCTGCAGCAGGCGGAAGGTCTGGGCATGGCCGTCGCGCAGGGCCCAGAGCACACGCAGCGCATAGCGGGCTTCGAGCAGTGCGAGCAACTGGCTGACGGCTGCGTTTTCCTTGGTACTCATCGACATCATCTCCTCGAAGCTGGGCGGGCTGCGGGCCTCTGGCTGGCCGATGCCGCGCGCTCTTGTTTGTGATTGGTTATGGACCGTCCTGCTGGCCGGCGACTATAGCGCAAACGATGTGGATGCTACTAGTTTTATAGCTGTAAGGGCATGCTGCATGCGGGCTGTGAGACAAAGCCTCACAAATTCGTGTAGTTGGCCATGGCTTCGCCCAGACGGATCGCGCGGGTGGGCGACCAGTCGGGGTTGAACGCCAGCGCGGGCGCCGGGAACAGCATGACAACGGTCGAGCCGAGCAAGAAACGGCCCATCTCGTCGCCCTTCCTGATGTCGATCTGCTGGTCGTTGTAGCTCCACTCGCGCAGCTCGCCCACGCGCGGCGGATTGACCACGCCGTGCCACACGGTGGCCATGCTGCCGACGATGGTGGCGCCCACGAGCACCAGCACGAAGGGGCCGCGCGCCGATTCGAAGACGCACACCACGCGCTCGTTGCGCGCAAAGAGGCCGGGCACGCCGCGCGCGGTGGTCGGGTTCACCGAGAACAGGTCGCCGGGCACGTGGATCATGCGCACGAGGCGCCCGTCGCACGGCATGTGGATGCGGTGGTAGTCCTTGGGGCTCAGGTAGAGCGTGGCGAAGCTGCCGTGCGCGAACTTCGCTGCCAGCGCCGCGTCGCCGCCGACCAGCGCGGTGGTCGTGTAGTTGTGGCCCTTGGCCTGGAAGATCTGGTCGCCTTCGATCGCGCCGAACTGGCTGATGGCGCCGTCCACAGGGCTGACGAGGTCGGCCTGCGCGAGCGGGCGCATGCCGGGCTTGAGCGCGCGCGTGAAGAACTGGTTAAAGCTTTTGTAGTGCTCGATGTCGGACTCGAGCGCCTCGCCCATGTCGACGCCGTACTTGGCGACGAAGCGGCGAATGATCCACGTCGTGACGGCACCGCGTTCCTTCCCCGCGACCCAGCCGGCGAAATTGGTCAGGGCCTGCTTGGGGAACAGGTATTGGGGCAGAACTGCGGAGCGGTCGGACACGTTGTGGGAAGCCTCGAATGCGGATCGGAGGGGCATTCTATAAAGCGCCCTCCCCAAGAAGCGTAGGAAGCTTCCCTCGGTTGTGCGTGGGTGCCGGCCGGCGGCGAACGACTTACTCCGCCTTGATGCCGGCAGCCTTGATCACCCCGGCCCACTTCTCGACCTCGGCCTTCTGGAACGCCGCGATCTGCGCCGTCGAGAGATCTGCCGGCTCCATGCCGAAGCCCTTGAGCTTGTCCTGCATTTCGGGGGTTGCGAGGATCTTGCGGATCTCCGTGTGCAGCCGCTCGACGACCGGTGCCGGCGTGCCTGCGGGCACGAAGATCGCCTGCCACGACACCACTTCGAAATCCTTCAGCCCAGCGATGCCCGATTCGGCCACCGTCGGCACGTCGGGCATCGAGGCCAGTCGCTTGGCGGAGGTGACCGCAATGGCGCGCAGCTTGCCGCTCTGGATGTGCGGGCCCGCCACCACCGTCGTGTCGAACATCATGTCGACCTGGCCGCCTATGACGTCCTGGATGGCCGGGCCGCTGCCCTTGTAGGGAATGTGCGTGAACTTCACGCCCGACTTGAAGGCCAGCAGTTCCAGCGACAGGTGCTGAGACGTGCCCGTGCCCGCCGAGGCCGACGAGAGCCCGCCCGACTTCGCCTTGCTCGCGTCCAGCACGTCCTTCAGCGTCTTGTAGGGGCTCGCCTGGTTCACCACCAGCACCACCGGGTTGGTGCCGATCAGCGTCACCGGCGCGAACGACTTCTGCGGGTCGTAGCCGATCTTGGGATACAGGCTCACGTTGATCGCGTGCGAGCTGATCGTGCCGCCCACCAGCGTGAAGCCATCGGGCGCCGCGCGCGCGCCGATCTCCGAGCCCACGCTGCCGCCGGCGCCGCCCTTGTTGTCGATGATCACGCTCGTGCCCAGCACGGTGCCCAGCTTCTGCCCGATCAGCCGGCCCAGCACGTCGGTGGTGCCGCCCGCGGGAAAGGGCACGAGGTAGGTGATGGCCTTGCCCGTCGGCCAGGTGTTGCTGCTCTGCGCGAACGCGGGCAGTGCCGTGGCGAGCGAAGAGGCGAGGGCGGTTCGAATCAGTGTGCGGCGTTGCATGTCTTTGTCTCCAGTGTGTTGATGGGCGATCGGCGTTGGGGCGATGGGCGGACTTCAGCCGTTCAGGGCAGGTCCACGATCTCGATCCAGTTCGGGTTCTTGCCCACGGCCAGGCGCTCGGGCTTGCCGAGTGCGCCGGTCGCGGCATCGATGGCGTAGAGCGAAATGCTGTGCGACTCCTGGCCCGCCGCGATCAGGTAGCGGCCGCTTGGATCGATCGCGAAACCGCGCGGACCTTTCTCGGTCGGCGTCTGGCCCAGCGGCTGCAGTTGTCCGGTGGCCGCGTCGACCTTGAACGCCGACAGCGTGCTCGACGTGCGTTCCGACGCATACAGGTAGCGGCCGTCCGGCGTCAGGTGCAGGTCGGCCGCCCAGGGCTTGCCGCTGAATCCGGCGGGCAGCGTGGTCGTGCTCTGCGCGAGCTTCAGCGTGCCGCGTGCGGCATCCCACGCGAACACGTGCAGTGCCGCATCGAGTTCATCGAGCAGGTAGACATGGCGCTGCGCCTTGTCCCAGACGAAGTGGCGCGGTCCGGCTTTTGCCGCGGTCGTCGTCAGCGCCGGGTCGTTCGGCGACAGCAGGCCCTTCTCGGCATCGAAGCGCCAGCTGGAAATGTTGTCGCCGCCCAGGCTGGTCGCGAGCACGTAGCGATTGGCGGCATCCGCATGGATCGCGTGCGCGTTCGGTCCAGTCTGCACCAGTTGCTGGATGGCGCCGACGGTGCCGTCCTTGCCGATGGCGTTCACCGAGATCTTGCCGCCCTGGTAGGAGGCCGCGAAGAGCCACTTGCCGCTCGCGTCGAGGTCGATGTTGGCCATGCTGTCGGCGAGCGGCGCCTCGCCGAGCTTCTGCAGCTTGCCGGTGGCGGCGTCGATCGACATCGACGCCACGCGGAACGGCTGCGAGCGCAGCGCGGCATACAGCACGCGCTTGTCGTGGCTCACCACCATCGGCATCACCGTGCCGCCGACCGCGAGCGTCTGCACCGGCGTGAGCGTGCCCTTGTCGCGGTCGAGCGCGAGCACCGAGATCTCCTGGCTGTCGGCGTTCGACACGTAGACCCAGGTGGCGGCAGAAGCTTGGCCGGCCATGACCAGCCACAGCAGCGATGCGATGGTTTTTTTCATGACCGCGTGCTCAGGGCTTGATGTTGAGCTTGGTGATCAGCTGCTTGAAATACACGTTGTCCTTGGCCAGCGTCTCCTTGAAGACGGCGCCGTCGGTGTAGACGTAGCCCAGGTTCTGCTTGTCCATCACCTCGTGCATCAGCGGCTCGGCGGCCGTCTTGGCGGTGATCTCGCGCAGCTTGGCCATTACTTCGGGCGGTGTGTTCTTCGGCGCGCCGATGCCGCGCCAGGTACCGATCGACAAATCGATGCCGCGCTCCTTGGCGGTCGGCACCTTCTCGAAGCCCTTCACGCGTTTGTCGGCCATCACCATCAGCACCTTGAGCTTGCCGCCCTGCACATGCGTCGTCACTTCGGCCGGGCTCACGGCCACGGCTTCGATGTGGCCGCCCAGCAGCGCGAGCACCGCGGGCGCCGCACCCTGGAACGGGATGTGGCCGAACTTGGTGCCGGTCTTGTCTTCGAGCGCCGCGGCCGCCAGGTGCCAGATCGAGCCATTGCCCGAATTGCCCACGCGGATGCTCTCGGGCGACTTCTTCGCGGCGGCGAGGAATTCTTCGATGGTGTTCCACGGCGCATCGGCCTTCACGGTGATCGCTGCCGGATCGGCATTGAGCTGCGCAATAGGCTGGAAGTCGTCGTAATTGAACTTGGCCAGGCCCAGATGCGGCAGCGTGAGCAGCTCGACCGTGAGCACCGCGAGCTTGTAGCCGTCGGGCTTGGCGTTGATCACCTCGGTCCAGCCGATGGCGCCGCCCGCACCTGGGCGGTTGACGATCACGATGCTCTGCGAGATGTGCTTGCGGCTCGCTTCCGAGAAAGCGCGCGCAAGGCCGTCGGTGCCGCCGCCCGGCTGATAGGGCACGAGCAGTTCGATGGTGCGGTTCGGGAAGTCGTTGGCGGCCTGCGCGAAGGCCGCCGGGGCCAGGCCGAGCGAGAGCGCGGCGGTGGCCGAGAAGGCTGCAAGGCCGCGAACGAGGGTGCTTCTTTTCATGATGTCTCTTGTCTCCGTTGTTGATCTGATCCACGAACGGCCCCGTGGCGAGGGCCGTCTCTCCAAACAATGTCAGGGCATGTACTGCCCGCCATTCACCTCGATGACCTGGCCCGTCACATAGCCCGAGAGCTGCTCCGAGGCGAGATAGAGAAAGGCACCCACGCATTCCTCGGGCTCGCCGATGCGGCCCATCGGAATGCTCGCCCTGAAGTTCTCCAGCATCGCAGGCGTCGAGAAGCGGTCTTGAAAGGGCGTCTGGATCACGCCCGGCGCGACCGCGTTCACGCGGATGCGGTCGCCCACCAGTTCCTTCGCGAGGCCGTGCGTCGCGGTGCTCACGAAGCCCTTCGATCCCGCATACAGATACGCGGCCGGCCCGCCGCCGGTGCGCGCCGCGACCGAGGTCACGTTGATGATGTTGCCGCCGCCCTGCGTGCGCATCAGCGGCACCACCTCGCGGCAGAACGCGAGCACCGAGCGCGCGTTGATGTGCATCACCTCGTCGAACAGCGCATCGTCGAATTCGGCGATGGGCACGCGCTTGACCAGGCTGCCGGCGTTGTTCACCAGCACGTCGATGCGGCCGAGCTGCGCCGCGCTTTCCTTCACGCAGGCGCGGATCGCAGCGGTGTCGCGCACGTCGGCCTTCACCGTGAATGCGGTGCCGCCGGCGGCGCGGATGGTTTCCACCACCTGGTTCGCGGCATCGGCCGAGCTGTTGTAGTGCACCGCCACGCGCATGCCGCGCGCGGCGAAGGCGATGGCCACCGCGGCACCGATGCCGGTGCTGGCGCCGGTGACGAGCGCGGTCTTGTCCTTGAGGTCTTCCATGGATGCTTCCTTTCGATGTGTCAGGTCACGGGTGCGGGGTTGAACAGCACGAGCGCGTTGTGCAGCTTCCAGTGCTCCGCCCAGGTTTTCTTCTTGCCGCTGGCCACGTCGAGCATCAGCCGGAACAGCTCCCAGCCCACGTCCTCGATGGTGGCGTCGCCGTCGGCAATGCGGCCCGCGTTCACGTCCATCAGGTCGTGCCAGCGGCGCGCGAGGTCGCTGCGCGTGGCGACCTTGATGACCGGCACTTCGGCGAGGCCATAGGGCGTGCCGCGGCCGGTGGTGAAGATGTGCAGGTTGATGCCCGCGGCCAGTTGCAGCGTGCCGCAGATGAAGTCGCTGGCGGGCGTCGCCGCGTAGATCAGGCCCTTCTGCCTGGCCTTCTCGCCGGGCGAGAGCACGCCGGTGATCGGCGCGGAGCCCGACTTCACGATCGAGCCCATCGCCTTCTCGACGATGTTGGAGAGCCCACCCTTCTTGTTGCCCGGCGTGGTGTTGGCGCTGCGGTCGACGCGCCCCTTCTGCAGGTAGGCGTCGTACCAGGCCATCTCGCGGATCATGGCCTCGGCCACTTCGGGCGACGAGGCGCGCGAGGTGAGCTGGTCGATGCCGTCGCGCACCTCGGTGGTTTCAGAGAACATCACGGTGGCGCCCGCGCGCACCAGGAGGTCGGTCGCAAAGCCCACGGCCGGGTTCGCGGTCACGCCCGAGAAGGCATCGCTGCCGCCGCACTGCACGCCCACCACGAGTTCGCTCGCGGGCACGGTCTCGCGGCGGCGTGCATTCAGGCGCGCGAGATGCACCTCGGCCTGGCGCATCACCGAATCGATCATCGACATGAAGCCGACGTGCGCGTCGTCCTGCAGGCACACCACATCGAGCGGCGCATCGGCGGTAGCCACGTTCTCGCCGCGCTGGTCGGCGATCGGAATGGTGCCCGGCGGCAGCAGGCGCTCCGGCTGCAGCTTCTCGCAGCCCAGGCTCACCACCATCACCTCGCCGCCGAAATTCGGGTTGAGGCTGATGTTGCGCAGCGTGCGGATCGGAATGATCGCGTCGGGCGCATCGATGGCGACGCCGCAGCCGTAGCTGTGTTCCAGCGCCACCACGTCGTCGACGTTCGGAAACTTCGGCAGCAGCTCGGCCTTGATGCGCTGCACCGCGAACTCGGTGACGCCGGCCACGCACTGCACGGTCTGCGTGATGGCCAGGATGTTGCGCGAGCCCACCGAGCCGTCGGCGTTGCGGTAGCCCTCGAAGGTGTAGCCCTCCAGCGGCGGCAGGGCAGGGGGCTTGACCGTCGCGATGGGCAGGCCGTCGAGCTCGGGCGCCGTCGGCATGCGCATCACGCGTTCGTGCACCCAACTGCCGCGCGGCAGCGCCTTCTGGGCGTAGCCGATCACCACGTTGTAGCGAACGATGGCATCGCCTTCGGCCAGGTCGGCGAGTGCCACCTTGTGGCCTTGCGGCACGTTGTCCACCAGCACGAGGCCATCGGCGAACGTCGCGCCGGCCTTCAGGCCACCGTCGTTCGCGACGATGGCGACGTTGTCGGCCGCGTGGATGCGGATGTAGAGCGGGGGGCGGGTGTTCGTCTCGGCCATCGTGGGGCCCTTTCTTTTCTTACTTCACCACCATGAAGAGGCCGGGCAGCCAGGTGGAGAACGCGGGGACAAAAGTGACCACGCCGAGGGCGAAGATCAGCGCGCCGTAGAACGGCCAGATGGTCTTCATCACCGTCCCCACCGACACACCGCCGATCGCGCAACCGACGAACTGCGTCGTGCCCACCGGCGGCGTGTTCAGGCCGAGCGCGCAGTTGATCAGCATCACGACGCCGAACTGCACCGACGTCATGCCGTAGTGCTGGGCGATCGGCAGGAAGATCGGCGTGCACAGCAGGATCGTCGCGGCCATGTCCAGGAAGGTGCCCAGCACGAACAGAATGATGTTGATGAGCAGGAAGATCATCCACGGCGTGGTCGTGATCTGCGAGAGCATCTGGCCCGTGAGCTCGGCCACGCCGTACAGGCTGATGAGGTAGCCGAAGGTGCTCGAGATGCCGATCAGCAGCAGGATCACGCCGGTGGTGCGCACCGCTTTCGATGCCGCCTTGATGAAGTGCTCCCACTTCAGCGTGCGGTACACGAAGATCGTGAGGCCCAGCGCATAGAGCACCGCGACCGCCGCCGATTCGGTCGCCGTGAAGATGCCCGACAAGATGCCGCCGAGGATCAGCACCACGATGAAGAGGCCCGGCAGCGCCGCTGCGAACGAACGCGCCACGATGGCCCAGCCCGGGAAGCTGCCGGCGGGATAGCCGCGCTTGACCGCCACCAGGTAGGCGGCCGCGAGGTTGCTGATGGTGAGCACGGCCGCCGGCAGCAGCGCCGCCAGGATCAGCGCCGCGATCGACACCTTGCCGCCCGCCGCGAGCGAATAGATGATCAGGTTGTGGCTGGTCGGCATCAGCGCGCCGACGAGCGCCGCGTGGGTCGTCACGTTGACCGCGTAGTCGGCGTGATAGCCCTCCTTCTTCATCATCGGGATCATCACGGCGCCCATGGCCGAGACGTCCGCCACGGGCGAACCCGAGACGCCGCCGAACAGCGTGCAGGCCACCACGTTCGACATGCCGAGGCCGCCGCGCACGTGGCCCACGAGGTTGCGCGCGAAGTTGACGATGCGGTCCGCGATGCCGCCATAGAGCATCAGCTCGCCGGCAAAGATGAAGAACGGAATCGCAAGGAACGAGAAGATGCCCATGCCCGAGGTCATCTGCTGGAAGCCCACCGCGAGCGGCAGGCCTTCATACAGCAGCGTGGCCAGGGCCGAGAGGCCGATGGAGAAAGCAACCGGCACGCCCAGCAGCAGGAAGACCGTGAACGAGAGGCAAAGAATGAGGAGAGGGATCGTCATGATTCGGTTCAGCCCCAGGCGGGTTCTACTTCGCGGCCCTGGGCCAAAGCGATGATGTGTTCGATGGAGAACATCACGATGAGCACGCCGGCAATTGACGCGGGCACGTATTTCCAGCCTTCCGAAATCCACAACGTGGGCAGTCGGTAGTCCCACACCGATTCGGCGAGCGAGGCGCAATTCCAGGCCATGGCCAGTCCGAAGACGAGGATGAGCGCGTGGATCAGGTATTCCATCTTCAGGCGCAGCCAGTCGGGCGCGAGCACCAGGAACGATTCGAGGCCGATGTGGCCCGCGTCGCGCACGCCGACGGCCACGCCGAACATCGTGACGTAGATCACCAGCAGCAGCGCGAGACTTTCAGCCCAGGTCGGGGTGTTGTTGAGCACATAGCGGCCGAACACCTGCCAGCTCACCGCGCAGATCACCGCGACGAGACCGAGGATGCCCAACCACATGCAGGCACGGGCGAGGGTGCGGCAAAGTTTGGTGTACATGTGAGTTCTTCTTTGTCTTTCTCCCTCCCCTTCCGGGGGGGGGCGGGGGTGGGGGCAAGCGGCGTCTCGATGCCAGCGCTGTCATGCCCCCATCCCGGCCTTCCCCCAGCGGGGGAAGGAGCCAATTCAACCGACTGACTTGCTTACTTCGTGTCCTGCACGCGCTTGACCAGGTCCTTCAGCTTCGCGTCGGTGATGAACTTGTCGTACACCGGCTTCATCGCGGCCTGGAACGGGGCCTTGTCGACTTCGATGATCTCGGCGCCGCCGGCCTTCACCGTGGCGAGCGACTTGATCTCGCGCTCTTCCCATTGCTTCCGCATATAGGGCACCGACTCCTTGGCGGCCTGGCGGATCCAGCCTTGCTCTTCGGCGGAGAGCTTGTCCCACACGCGCTTGGAGAACAGCAGCATCTCGGGCGCCATCGAGTGCTCGGTCTTGCTGTAGTACTTGGCCACTTCGAAGGCGCGGGCGCTTTCATAGGTGGGGTAGTTGTTCTCGGCGGCGTCGATCAGGCCGGTCTTCAGGCCCGTGTAGACCTCGCCCATGGGCATCGGGGTGGCGTTGGCGCCCATGGCTTCGAGCATCGACACCCACAGGTCCGACTGCTGCACGCGGACCTTCAGGCCCTTCATGTCGGCAAAGCTGCGCACCGGCTTCTTGGCGGTGAACATCGAGCGCGCGCCGCTGTCGTAGTAGGCGAGGCCAACGAAGCCCTGCTTCTCGCACGACTTCAGGATTTCCTCGCCGATGGGGCCGTCCAGCACCTTGTGCAGGTGATCGACCGAGCGGAACAGGAAGGGCATGGTCGGCACCTGCGTCTCGGCGCAGATGTTGTTCATCGGGGCGATGTTCACGCGCACCATCTGCAGCGCGCCGATCTTGGTCTGCTCGATGGTGTCCTTCTCGCTGCCGAGCGAGCTGTTGTTGAACACCTTGATGGTGTGCTTGCCGCCCGACAGCGCCTTCAGGCGCTCGCTCATGAACTTCACCGCGGTCACGGTGGGGTAGTCGTCGGGATGGATGTCGGCCGAGCGGAATTCGGTGGCGTGTGCAGCCAGTGTGGTCAGCGCGGCTGCGGCGCACGCGGAAATTGCGATCAGGGTCTTGGTGAATTTCATTTGTCTCATCCTCTTGCTTGGTGGTTGTCAAAAAAAGGTCAAGCGCCGAAGGCCGGCTCGGGAACGCCTTGCACGCCGGGCCGGAGGGCAAACACGCCGCCGGCCAATGGCTGGTCGGCCAAGTCGATGCCACCGGGGCGGATCGAGGTGACGAAGAGCGTGTCGAGCGCCGGGCCGCCGAAGGCGCACATCGCGGGCTTCTTCACCGGCACTTCGAGCGAACGGTCGAGCCGGCCATCGGGCGTGAAGCGGTGCACGAGGCCGGCGTCGTTGCCGCAGATCCAGTAGCAGCCGTCCACGTCGATGGCTGCGCCATCGGGGCGGCCGGGCAGGGGCTTCATGTCGACGAAGAGGCGGCGGTTGCTCGGCGTGCCTGTGTCGGTGTCGTAGTCGAAGACCCAGATCGCCTGCACGCTCGGGTGCGAGTCCGAGAGGTACATCGTGCGGCCATCGGGGCTGAAGGCGAGGCCGTTGGGCACGATGAGGTCGTCCAGCTGCAGGGTGGCGGTGTCGATGCCTTTGCCATAGTTGTACAGGCGGCCGACGCGTGCGCCAGCGGCCATGTCCAACAGCATCGTGCCGGCCCAGAAGCGGCCCTGGCGGTCGCAGCGGCCGTCGTTGAAGCGCATGGCCGGTGCGGCGTGCGCGACAGGCGCGAGCGATGTCGTGGCGAGTGTCCCGTCGGCCTGCGGCTGCAGCGAGAACAGGCCGCTTTCCATGCCGGCGATCCACGCACCGGGCGCATCGGCGCGTGGCGCGATGCAGGCGATCATTTCATTCGCATGCCACTGCGCGTGGCCCTCGCTCGCATGCCAGCGGTTCAGTGCGCGCGCGGGGATGTCCACCCAGTAGAGCGCCTGCTCCGCGGCATGCCACACCGGGCTTTCACCGGTGCCGTTGCGCGCATCGAGAACGAGCTCAGCCTTCATCGCCGAACGGGCCTTGCGCGGTGAAGGCGCCGCCCTGGTAGATGGAGTTCGGATCGGTCGGCGCGACCGGCGGTTGCGCCTCGACCTTGTCGCGGAAGACCTCGGAGCTGTCTTGCGGCACGAAGCCCAGGTGCGCGGCGGCGCTGTTGTCCCACCACACGTCGCGGTTGGCAGACATGCCGTAGACGACTGTGTGCTTCACATCGGGCGTGAAGAGCGACTTCTCGATCAGCGTCGTCAGGTCGCGGTAGCTGAGCCAGGTGCTCATCATCCGGCGGTTGAGCGGCTCGGGGAACGACGAGCCGATGCGGATGCTCACCGTCTCGATGCCCCAGCGGTCGAAGTAGAACTGCGCCATGTCCTCGCCGAAGGATTTCGACAGGCCGTAGTAGCCGTCGGGGCGGCGCGCCGCATGCGCATCGATGTGCTCGCTCTGCTTGTAGAAGCCGATCACGTGATTGGAGCTCGCGAACACCACGCGCTTGACGCCGTGGCGGCGCGCGGCTTCGTAGACGTTGAAGATGCCCTTGATGTTGGCTTCGAGGATTTCCTCGAACGGCCGCTCGACCGACACGCCGCCCAGGTGCACGATCGCGTCGCAGCCTTCCAGCAGCGCATGCACCGCGGCCTTGTCCGAGAGATCGCAGGGCACGACTTCTTCGCTCGCATCGGCAGCAGCGGCCAGCGATGCGATGTCCGAGAGGCGAAGCACCTTCGCGTAAGGCTTGAGCCGCTCGCGCAGCACCTTGCCGAGGCCGCCGGCGGCGCCCGTCAGCAGCAGCCGATCGAGCTTGTTGTTGGAAGCTTGTTGGGACATCGACGTTTTTTCGGGTGTGATGAAGGGGTGAAGCGGTGGAATGCTTTCGCCGGAGCCGCCGTTACGATGCCGGGGCAGTCAGGTCGCAATACGTCACGAAACGGCCGTCAGAGCAGTCCAGGTGATGAGTTATCTGTTGTCGTACAACTAATTGGAGATTATTATCGTGGCCATGGTCCAGACGACTGCGGGTAATCCCTTGGTAACCGATGCGGCGACGGAAGTCGCCGGTGGCGCCCCCTTCGTGGGGCGGCCGCGCCAGCGTGCCCGCGGTCTGGCGCACGGGCTGGTGGAAGACCTGGGCGAGAAAATCCGCAGCCAGTCGCTGCGCCCGGGCGACAAGCTCCCGACCGAGTCGGCCATCATGCAGGCCTACGGTGTCAGCCGCACCGTGGTGCGCGAGGCGCTCTCCAAATTGCAGGCGGGCGGGCTGGTCGAAACGCTGCACGGCGTCGGCACTTTCGTTCTGCAGCCGCGGCCGGGTGGGGTGTTTCGTCTCGATCCGGGCGAAATTGCCGCTTCGGTCGACGTGCTGGCCGTGCTGGAGCTGCGCATCAGCCTCGAGACGGAATCCGCCGGGCTCGCCGCGAGCCGGCGCACCGAGGAGCAACTGGTCGCCATGCGCCAGGCGCTCGACGATTTCGAACACAACGTGACGATCGCCGGCGACACCGTCGCGCCCGATTTCCGCTTTCACCTGCAGATCGCGCAGTCGACCGGCAACCCGTATTTCGCCGACATCATGCGGCACCTGGGCACCACGATCATCCCGCGCACGCGCATCAGCGCCATCCGCATCCAGGATGGCGGCGCGTACCTGAGCCGCGTCAATCGCGAGCACGAAGAAATCTATGCGGCCATCGCGCGCCGCGATCCCGAGTCGGCCCGCGCCGCCATGCGCATTCATTTGACCAACAGCCGCGAGCGCCTGCGCATGGCGCAAGAGGCCGCGCAGCAGCAGAAGGCGAAAGCCGAAGGTGCGGGCGCGGCAGGCAAGGGCGTCGGCGACGCCGCTTCGTCCGACAACTAACCCCTTCGCTGAATTTTTTGGGTCCGAGTCTGGACAACTTGTTTTTGTAGTTGTACGATGACTGATCTCACGCTCTGATCTCGGGCGAAGCCATGGCACACATCGAACAACTGGAGGCATCCGCATGACCATCAATCGACGCGGCGCACTGGGCGCCGCCCTCGCCACGACCCTGGCCGCCAGCCTGCCGGCGCGCACCTTTGCGCAGAGCGGCGGCGGCAACTGGCCTTCCAAGCCGATCCGGCTCATCGTTCCGTATCCGCCGGGCGGCTCGTCCGACATCATTGCGCGCTCGATCAGCCAGCCGCTCTCGGACGCGCTGGGCCAGCCCGTGGTGATCGAGAACCGCGCGGGCGCCAACGGCAACCTGGGTGCCGACATGCTCGCCAAGGCCCCGGCCGACGGCCACACGCTCATGTTGTGCGACCTCGGCGCGCTGGCCATCAGCCCGTCGCTGTACCCCAAGCTTCCGTTCGACCCGACCAAGGACCTGCGCAGCGTGGCCATGCTGGCCTACTCGCCGCACCTTTTGGTGGTGCATCCCTCGGTGCAGGCCAATACGCTGAAGGAACTGGTCGAACTGTCGAAGAAGAGCGATTTCAACTTCGCCGTGACCGCCAGCGGCAGCACCGCGCACCTGGCAGGCGTCGAGCTGCAGCGCAAGAGCGGCGCCAAGTGGGAATACGTGCCCTACAAGGGTGGCGTGCAGGCCGTGCTCGACACCGTCGCCGGCCAGACGCAGGTGCTGATGAACGGCATGCTCGCCACCTACCCGCATGTGCAGAGCGGCAAGCTCAAGCTGATCGCGGTGTCCAAGCCCACCCGCATGCCGTTGATCGGCAACGTGCCGACCATCTCGGAGCAGGGCGTGCCCGGCTACGAGTCGGGCACCTGGCAGGGTGTGGTCGCCGCGCGCGGCACGCCCGATGCGGTGGTCGCCCGGTTCAACAAGGAACTGGTCCGCATCATCCGCACCCCCGACATCCGTGCCCGCCTGGCAGGGCAGGGCGCCGAGGTGGTCACCATGACCGCCGCCGAGCAGGACCAGTTCTTCGCCAAGGAGCGCGCGCGCTGGGCGCAAGTCATCAAGGAAGCCAACGTCAAGCTCGACTGACCGGCCATCCACTCTCTCTTTTCCTCATCCCAATCTTCACTGGACTCTTCCCGATGAACCCGCAAGAACTCAAGACCATCATGGGCTCCGGCCTGCTCTCGTTCCCGTTGACCGACTTCGACAGCAACGGCGACTTCAACAAGAAGGGCTACGTCGAGCGCCTCGAATGGCTGGCGCCGTACGGTGCCAGCGCGCTGTTCGCTGCGGGCGGCACGGGCGAGTTCTTCTCGCTGACCGGCGACGAGTACCCCGGCATCATCCAGACGGCCGTCGACACCTGCCGCGGCGTGGTGCCGATCATTGCCGGCGCCGGCGGCCCGACGCGCTTTGCCATCCAGTGCGCGCAAGCCGCCGAGAAGGCCGGCGCGCACGGCATCCTGCTGCTGCCGCACTATCTCACCGAAGCCGGCCAGGAAGGCCTGGCCGCGCACGTCGAGGCCGTGTGCAAGAGCGTGAAGTTCGGCGTGATCGTCTACAACCGCGCGTCGAGCCGCCTGAAGCCCGACACGCTCGCGGGCCTGGCCGAACGCAACCCGAACCTCGTCGGCTTCAAGGACGGCGTGGGGGACATCGAGGCGATGGTCGCGATCTACCAGAAGATGGGCGACCGCTTCGCGTACCTCGGCGGCCTGCCGACCGCCGAGGTCTATGCCGCGGCCTACAAGGCCATGGGCACGCCGGTGTACTCGTCGGCCGTCTTCAACTTCATCCCCAAGACGGCGATGGACTTCTATCACGCGGTCGCCAACGACGACCTTCCCACGCAGCACCGCCTGCTGAAGAACTTCTTCATGCCCTACCTCGAGCTGCGCAACCGCACGCCGGGCTACGCAGTGAGCATCGTCAAGGCCGGCGCCAAGATCGTCGGCCACGACGCGGGCCCGGTGCGCGCGCCGCTCACCGACCTGAAGCCGGGCGAGATGGAAGAGCTGAAGGCGCTGATCGCCACGCTCGGCCCGCAGTAAGAAGCCTCGGAAGTTTCGCTTTGCCGTCGACGACACCAATTCACAACAACAGGAGATAACGACATGCTCATCAAGAAACTCTTCCTCATCGCCGCTTCGGCCGTCGTGTTCACCGGCTGCGCCATGATGCCCGCGGGCGGTAGCGCGTCGGACCAGGCGTCGGTGGCCGCGGCCGCCGAGCGCCTGCGCATCGCCATGGTCGACCCGACCGCCGCCGCGCTCGGCGCGCTGGTGGCCGACGACCTGAGCTACGGCCACTCGGGCGGCAAGGTCGACACCAAGGCCAGCTTCATCAGCGACCTCCTCGACGGCAAATCGGACTTCGTGACCATCACGATCACCGAGCAGACCATCAAGGTGGTCGATGCCAACACGGCCATCGTGCGCCACTCGCTCGCGGCCGACACCAACGATTCGGGCAAGCCCGGCAAGGTCGCGCTGAAGATCCTCGGTGTCTGGCAGAAGCAGGGCGGCAACTGGAAGCTGCTCGCGCGCCAGGCTGTTCGCCTTCCTTCCTGATCGGAAGCACGGATGCAGAGACGAGCGCTTCTTGTGGCGGGCCTCGTGCTCGCCGCCACCGCGATGCTGCCCCTGCATGCCTCGGCGCAAGCCGACGCATGGCCGCAGCAGAAACCCGTGACCATCATCGTGCCGTTCCCCGCCGGCGGCTCCACCGACATGGTGGCGCGTGCACTGGCGCTGCAACTGCAGACCAGGCTCGGCGGCAGCTTCGTCGTCGACAACCGCCCGGGCGCCACGGGCACCATCGGCACGGGCTTCGTCAAGCGCGCACTGCCTGACGGCTACACGCTGCTGGTGTCGTCGCTCGGCGCCTTCGTCGTCACGCCGCACCTGCAGAAGAGCGTTCCCTACGACGCGACCAAAGACTTCGACTACATCAGCGTGCCGGTCCAGGCGCCCAACGTGCTCGTCGCGAATGTCGCGCGGCCCGAGCACACTGTGGCCGACGTGCTCGCGCTCCTGCGCAAGACGCCGGGCAAGGTCTCGTTCGCGAGCTCGGGCAACGGCTCGTCCGATCACCTGTCGGCCGAACTCTTCTGGCAGCAGACCAAGACCGAAGGCGTGCACGTGCCCTACAAGGGCGGCGCGCCGGCGGTGAACGACCTCTTGGGCAACCAGGTCGACTTCTCGTTCCAGAACGTGAATGCCGTGCTGCCTCACATCCGCGCGGGCAAGCTGCGCGCGATTGCCGTCACCGGCGACAAGCGCTCGCCCGTTCTGCCTGACGTGCCCACGCTGGCCGAGGCCGGCGTGAAGGGCGCGGAGGTCTATTCGTGGCAGGGCATGGCCGCGCCGAAGGGCCTGCCGCCTGCGCTCAAGAAAAAGCTGAGCGATGCGGTCATCGCCGCGATGCAGGACCCCGAGACGAAGAAGCGCATGCTCGACCAGGGCCTCGAAATCGTCGCGAGCACGCCCGAAGACTTCACCGCCTTCCAGTTGCGCGAATGGGCGCGATGGAAGACGCTCATCGATACCCGCCACATCACCGCCGACTGAGGCTCCAGCCCGAAGATGACAAGTCCTGAATCCGTTTCCAAAGTCGTGTCGGGCGCGCCCGTCGTCACCGGCATGCGCGTGGTGCCCGTCGCGGGCCACGACAGCATGCTGATGAACCTGAGCGGCGCGCACGGCCCGTTCTTCACGCGCAACCTGCTGATCCTCACCGACAGCGCCGGGCACACCGGCGTGGGCGAAGTGCCGGGCGGCGAGAAGATCCGCCAGACGCTCGAAGACGCGCGCGATCTCATCGTCGGCCAGCCCATCGGCCGCCACAACGCGGTGCTCAACAGCTTGCGCAGCGCCTTCGCCGGTCGCGACAGCGGCGGCCGCGGCCAGCAGACCTTCGACCTGCGCGTGACCATCCATGCGGTCACCGCCGTCGAGGCCGCGCTGCTCGACCTGCTCGGCCAGTTCCTCGAAGTGCCCGTTGCGGCCCTGCTCGGCGAAGGCCAGCAGCGTGACGCGGTGCAGATGCTCGGCTATCTCTTCTACGTGGGCGACCGCACGAAGACCGACCTGGCGTACGAGACCGATCCGGGCGCGGACAACGACTGGTTCCGTCTTCGCCATGAAGAGGCGATGACGCCCGAATCCATCGTGCGCCTGGCCGAAGCCACGCACGCGCGCTACGGCTTCACCGACTTCAAGCTGAAGGGCGGCGTGCTGCGCGGCGAGGAAGAAGTCGAAGCGATCCGCGCGCTGCACGAGCGCTTTCCGAAGGCGCGCGTCACGCTCGACCCGAACGGTGGCTGGCTGCTGGCCGACGCGATCCGCCTGTGCCGTGACCTGCACGGCGTGATGGCCTATGCCGAAGACCCGTGCGGCGCCGAAGGCGTGTTCTCGGGCCGCGAAGTGATGGCCGAGTTCCGCCGCGCCACCGGCTTGCCGACGGCGACCAACATGGTCGCCACCGACTGGCGCGAGATGGTGCACAGCCTCTCGCTGCAGTCGGTCGACATTCCGCTGGCCGATCCGCACTTCTGGACCATGCAGGGCTCGGTGCGCGTGGCGCAGCTGTGCCAGGCCTGGGGCCTCACATGGGGCTCGCATTCGAACAACCACTTCGACGTGTCGCTCGCGATGTTCACGCACGTGGCCGCTGCCGCACCCGGCAAGGTGACGGCCATCGACACGCACTGGATCTGGCAGGACGGCCAGCGCCTGACGAAGGCGCCGCTGCAGATCGAAGAGGGCTTCGTGAAGGTGCCGACGCGCGGTGGCCTCGGCATCGAACTCGACATGGCCGAAGTCGAGAAGGCGCACCAGCTCTACCTGAAGCACGGCCTGGGCGCGCGCAACGACGCGCAGGCGATGCAGTACCTGATTCCCGGCTGGACCTTCGACAACAAGCGGCCCTGCATGGTCCGCTGAAACGGATTCACGACAACCGTTCGGGCTGAGCCTGTCGAAGCCTCGCGCGGCGCTTCGACAAGCTCAGCGTGAACGGATGTGGCCCAGCGTGAACGGATGTGGCCCAGCGTGAACGGATGCGACCCCGCGCCGCAAGCACAGACATCGTCAAGGAGACTGCATGAACAACCACATGGATCGCCGCCGCCTGCTCCAGGCGGCCGCCGGCTCGGCACTCGGCGCGGTGGCTGCCGCCGCGGGCGCCCAATCGTTTCCCTACAAGCCGCAGCAGCGCTACCCCGACCCGGCAGTGCTGATCCTCGACCCGAGCTTCGCCAAGTACCGCCTCTACAGCAGCACGCTCGAGCAGGTCGGCACGGGCATGCGCTGGGCCGAAGGTCCTGTGTACATGCCGCGCGAAGGCTGGCTGATCTGCAGCGACATCCCGAACAACCGGCTGATGCGCTACGAGGAAAAGACCGGCGAGTTCAAGGTCCACAAGTCGAACGTCAATCACTGCAACGGCAATACGCGCGACCGCCAGGGACGCCTGATCAGTTGCGAGCATTCGCTGACGCGGCGCGTGGTGCGCACCGAGCACGACGGACGCATGACCGTGCTGGCCGACCGCTTCCAGGGCAAGCGGCTGAATGCGCCGAACGACGTGGTGGTGAAGTCGGACGACACCGTGTGGTTCACCGATCCGCTCTTCGGCATCTCGGGCACCTGGGAAGGCGACCGGGCCACGCCCGAGCAGGCGACGACCAACGTGTACCGGCTCACGCCCGACGGCCAGCTCTCGGCGGTGATCACCGACCTGGTGAACCCGAACGGCCTGGCCTTCTCGCCGGACGAGAAAAAGCTCTACGTCATCGAATGGAAGGGCACGCCCAACCGCAGCCTCTGGAGCTACGACGTGGCGGCCGACGGCAGCGTGTCGAACAAGGCCAAGCTGATCGACGGCGTGGGCGCGGCCGCGCTCGACGGTTTTCGTGTCGACCGCGACGGCAATATCTGGATGGGCTGGGGCTGGAACGGCGCGTTGGCGTCCGAGCCCACCGATGCCGGCAACGGCATGAAGGTCTATCAGCCGCTTGCGAAGTCCGAAGACCTCGATGGCGTCAAGATCTTCAATTCGCGAGGCTTGCCCATCGGTTTCATCCGCCTGCCCGAACGCTGCGCTAACCTCACGTTCGGTGGCCCGAAGAACAATCGCCTCTACATGGCGGCCAGCCATTCGCTGTACGCCCTCTACGTGGAGTCCGAAGGCGCCACCTAGCCGCCGGACTTCAGAAAAACCATCACCGCAACAGACAAACAAAGGACATCGACGATGACTGAATTCAACAACCTCATCAATGGCGAATGGCTGGCTGGCAAGAGCTACAGCCCCAACGTCAACCCCAGCAACCTGGCCGACGTGCTGGGCCAGTACACGCAGGGCGATGCGGCGCATGTCGATGCCGCCGTGGCAGCCGCCACCGCCGCCTTCCCCGCATGGGCCACGGGCAGCATCCAGGCACGCTCGGACGCGCTCGACAAGATCGGCACCGAAATCCTCGCGCGCAAGGAAGAGCTCGGCACGCTGCTCGCGCGCGAAGAGGGCAAGACCAAGGCCGAAGGCATCGGCGAGGCCACGCGCGCGGGCCAGATCTTCAAGTTCTTCGCGGGCGAGTGCCTGCGCCTCTCGGGCGAGCTGCTGCCTTCGGTGCGCCCGAACATCGGCGTGGAAATCACCCGCGAGCCGGTCGGCGTGGTCGGCCTCATCACGCCGTGGAACTTTCCCATTGCCATTCCCGCCTGGAAGATCGCGCCCGCGCTGGCCTTCGGCAACTGCGTGGTGCTGAAGCCCGCGGACCTCGTGCCGGGCAGCGCCTGGGCCCTGTCTGAAATCATCAGCCGCTCGGGCATTCCGGCGGGCGTGTTCAACCTCGTGATGGGCCGCGGCAGCGTGATCGGCGAGGCGCTCGTCAGCCACCCCGGAATCCATGCGATCAGCTTCACCGGCTCGGTGGGCGTGGGCCGCAACATCGCGATCCAGTGCGTCACCAACCACAAGAAGGTGCAGCTCGAGATGGGCGGCAAGAACCCGCAAATCGTCCTCGACGACGCCGACCTCGCACAGGCGGTGGAGCTCAGCGTGCAGAGCGCGTTCTACTCGACCGGCCAGCGCTGCACCGCATCGAGCCGCCTCATCGTGACCGAAGGCATCTACCCGAAGTTCATCGAGGCGATGAAGGCGCGCATGGCCAAGATCAAGGTCGGCGACGCGCTCGCGCAGGGCACCGACGTGGGCCCGGTCTCCTCGAAGTCGCAGCTCAACCAGGACATGGAATACATCGCCATCGGCAAGGGCGAAGGCGCCACGCTGGCAGCCGGCGGCGAACTCTTGAAGCTGGAGACCGACGGCTACTACATGTCGCCCGCGCTCTTCAGCGAATCGGCCGCGACGATGCGCATCAACAAGGAAGAAATCTTCGGCCCGGTCGCAAGCGTGATCCGCGTGAAGAACTACGAAGAAGCGCTGGCCACGGCCAACGACACCGAGTTCGGCCTCTCGGCAGGCATCGCGACCACGTCGCTCAAGTACGCGACACACTTCAAGCGCCACAGCCAGGCCGGCATGGTGATGGTCAACCTGCCGACGGCTGGTGTGGACTATCACGTGCCGTTCGGCGGCCGCAAGGGTTCGAGCTACGGCCCGCGCGAGCAGGGCAAGTACGCGCAGGAGTTCTTCACCACGGTGAAGACGGCGTACACGCTGGCCTGATCCGCAAAACCGTTCGGGCTGAGCCTGTCGAAGCCTCGCGCGGCGCTTCGGCAGGCTCAGCGTGAACGGCTAGGGGCGGCGCGACTGCCTCATGGCGGAAGCGAAGATGGCGGTGCGCGTCGGCGACGGCGCATCGTCCACTCGATCAGTTCGAAGATCCCTTCGCTGATCAGCGCCATCGCCGCGGCCGGCAGCGCGCCAGCCAGCAGCAGTTCGCGGTCATTCAGTGCGAGGCCGGTCACGATGCGCTCGCCGAATCCACCTGCGCCGATGAATGCCGCAATCGTCGCCGTACCGATGGCGATCGCAGTGGCCGTCCGCACCCCCGCCAGGAGCGTGGGCAACGCCAGCGGCAGCAGCACAAGCTGAAGGCTCTGCGGCGGCGTCATGCCGAGCGCGGTGCCCGCGAGCCGCAGCCCGTTCGGCACTTCGGCCAGACCCGTCACCGTGTTGCGCATGATCGGCAGCAGCGAGTAGAGCGTGAGCGCGATCAAAGCCGGCAGCGCACCGATCGCGCCGAGCATCGAGATCAGCACCGCCAGCAGCGCCAGCGACGGCACCGTCTGCATCAGGCTCGCGATGCCGAGCACCACGGCGCGCAACCGCACATGCGAGAACACGAGGATCGCAATCGGCACGCCGATCAGGATCGCGATGCCCACCGACACCGCAACCAGCAGCAGATGCTGGCGCGCGAGTTTCCAGAGGTCGGGGCCGAAGAGCTTGGCGGTGAAACCGCGGCGGGTGTCCTGTGCGGGCGCCACACCTGTCTTGCCGGTGCTGGCGATGAAGTCGCGCGCGATCACGTCGAAGGGCACGCTCTGCAGTTCGGCGCGCGCGTTCATCGCGATCATCGCGTGCTCGTCGACCTTGCCTTCGAGCGTCTGCAGCGCGGCCCATGCTTTCGGCAGCCTCGTGGGCAGATCGAGCTTGTAAAGCACCACCGCGTCGTAGCGTGGGAAGTACTTCCGGTCGTCCTCCAGCACGCGAAGGCCCAGGTGGTCGATCTTCGCGTCGGTGGTGTAGATGTCGATTGCATCGATCTGCTTGGCCGCCACCGCTTCATACGCCAAGCCATGGTCGAGGCCGGTCGGCGTCTGCGTGAAGCCGTAGCGCGCGGCCAGGCCCTTCCAGCCGTCGGCGCGGCCGAGGAATTCGTTCGAGAGGCCGAGCTTGAGTTCGGTGTGCTTCGCAAGATCGCTCAGCGTGCGCAGTCCGAGCCGCTCCGCATCGGCGGCACGCACGGCCAGCGCATAGCCGTCGTTGAAGCCCAGCGGAATCGCCACGCCCAAGCCCATCGGCGCGAGCGCCGCGTTCATCGCCTCGCGCGTGTCCGCGGGCGAGCCCTTGAGGATTTCGAGCGCGATGGTGCCGGTGTACTCGGCATAGAGATCGATGGCGCCCGAGCGCAGCGCTTCGTAGACGATGGCCGTGTTGCCCAGCCCCTGCCGCACGATGGGCGGCGACGTGGTGTGCGGCGCGGCCATCTGCGCGAGCAGCTCGGCGAGGATGTACGACTCGGTGAAGCGCTTGGAGCCGACGCGCAGCGCCTCGTCCGCGGCCTGTGCGGGGCCGGAGACCGCGGCCATCCAGGCCATCGAGAACAACAGGGCGGCGCGCCAGAGGCGGCGGGGCAGGTGCAGCATCGGGGCAGTGTATAGAGAACACCTCGTTCGGCGTACCCGCCGCTCTCCTACACGCCGTGGTGTGCGGAGCCGATGCATGCCAGGGCGCGCGCGGGCCATAGTGAATGCCATGAAGCCCAAGACCGCCAAGAAGAAATCGACCCGCACCTCGAAAGAGAACCTGCCCGGCCCCGACGTTCACGGACTGCGCGAGTTGCCCGGTTTGACGGTCGAGGGCTACAGCCTCCAGCTGCGCGACAAGGACGGCTTCGTCGGCGACCAGGCCAGCCAGACGGCCTTCAGGGAACTGCTCGAACGCTGGCGCAAGCGCAGCCGCAAGAAGGGCAAGGACCCGCTCGGCGGGCAGCACTCGCGCGATCTCAGCAAGCGCGAACTCGACCTCGCGCTGCAGGAGAAAAAGGAGTTCGATGCCGGCTACGTGATGCACGCGGCCGTCTCGGAATTTTCGGAAGAACTCGCCTCGGTGATCCAGCGCTTCCTGCGCCAGCCCTCGTGGCACAACGTGCAGCGGATCGTCGTCGGCGGCGGCTTTCCGGAGAGCCATGTGGGCGAGCGGGCGGTTCTGCAGACCGGGGCCATCCTCGAAGACCTGGGCGTCCATGTGCAACTCGGGCGCCTCTCGCACAACGTGGACGACGGCGGCCTGATCGGCTGGGTGCACCTGGCGCCGCGCGAGATGCTCAAGGGGCACGACGCCATCCTCGCGGTGGACATCGGCGGCACCAACGTGCGCTGCGGCATCGTCAAGACACGCCACCGCAAGGCGCGCGACTTCTCGCTGGCG
Source organism: Variovorax sp. W2I14 (assembly GCF_050435205.1). Classification (NCBI taxonomy): domain Bacteria; kingdom Pseudomonadati; phylum Pseudomonadota; class Betaproteobacteria; order Burkholderiales; family Comamonadaceae; genus Variovorax; species Variovorax sp. W2I14. The sequence continues at coordinate 172,586 of NZ_JBNDJX010000001.1, forward strand.
AAGGTGGTGCGGCGAGAGAAATGGCGCCATGCGGACGACGAGCCGAACCGCAGCAACATGGTCGAGCACATCGCCGACATGCTGGAGGACATGGTGCGCTACAGCGAGCGCAAGAAGATCCGGCTGGCGCCCTTCATCGGCATCGGCTGCCCCGGGCTCATACGCCCCGACGGCTCGATCGCGCGCGGCGCGCAGAACTTGCCGGGCGACTGGGAAAGCCACGCCTTCCATCTGCCGAGCGCACTGTGGCGCCGCATGCCGATGATCGGCTCGGGCCCCACGCTCGTGCTGATGCACAACGACGCGGTGGTGCAGGGCCTGAGCGAGCTGCCCTTCATGCGTGACGTGCAGCACTGGGGCGTGCTGACCATCGGCACCGGGCTCGGCAACGCGAGCTTCACGAACCGGCGCTGAGTTCCTTCATCGGCGGCACGCCGCCCGCGAGCGCCTTGTAAACGCCCACCAGGTTCACCGACAGCCGGCTCGTGCTCTGCGCCTGGTCGCGGCGCGCCTGCAGCAGGGCGCGCCGAGCGTCGAGCTCGACGCTGAAATCAGTGAGGCCATTGGCGTAGCGCGCATGCGCGAGCGTGAGCGCATCGCGGCTCTGGTGTTCGCGTTCGACGAGTTCGGCATGGCGCTGGCGCTCGGCGCTGTAGGCGTTGAGCGCGGTATCGATCTCGTGCCAGGCCTTGAGCACCGTCTGCTGGAAGGCGACGGCCGCCTCCTGCTGCTGCAACTCGCGCAGGTCGACAGTGCTGCGGCGGCGGCCATTGTCGAAGATCGGCAGGCTGAGCGACGGGCCGACATGCCATTGCCGGCTGCCCCAGTCGCCGAAGCGTTCGCTGCCGACCGACTCGTAACCAAAGCCCGCGCCCAGCGTGACGCGCGGATAGAGATCGGCCACCGCCATGCCGACGCGCGCGGTGGCGGCGTGCAGTTGCGCTTCGGCGGCTGCGATGTCGGGGCGGCGACGCGCGAGGTCGGCGGGGAGGCCGAGCGCGAGGTCGGGCAAAGGTGGCGCATCGCCCACGCTGTCGGTGGCGGCGTCCGCAAGTTCCGTGTTCAATCTGCCGGGTGGCGCGCCGATCAGCAGCGTGATGCGGTTCATCGCATCGGCCTCCTGCTGCAGCAGCGATGGAATGCGCGCGCGCAGTTCGGCCAGCAGGGTGCGCTGGCGCACCGGGTCGAGGTCGGTGACGAGCCCGCCATCGGCGCGCGCCTGCACGAGTTCGAGCGACTCGGCGGCGGCCGCAATGTCGGCGCGCGCGATGCGCAGTTCGCGCTGCGTGCCGCGCAGTTCGAAGTAGGTGCGCGCGAGCTCGGCCTGCACGCTGAGCTTGGCTTGCTCCAGCATCGCGGCTGACGCGGCCGCATCCGCGTCGGCAGCCTCCACGGCGCGCCGCACGCGGCCCCAGAGGTCGATTTCCCACGAGGCATCGAAGCCGGCCTGGTAGAGGTTGTAGGGCTCGCTGAGCGTGCGGATCAGCTGGTCCTTGTTGGTGACCGACGAGCCCAGCGCATCGATCATCCGCGTGGCCGCGCCGCTCTCGCTTTGCCGTTGCCGCGTGACGCCCGCAGTGGCATTGACCTGCGGGCCGCGCTGGGCGGCTGTGGTGGCGCGCTGCACGCGGCTCTGCGCGAAGCGCAGCGCGGCGGTCTGCAGGTCGGGGTTGGCGGCGAGCACCATCGCCTGCAGCCGGTCGAGCACCGGGTCGTTGAACGCCTTCCAGTCGCCGGGCGCGATGGAGGCCGTCACAGGCGCACCGCCGCGCTCCTTGCCGAGCAGCGCGGGCGAGCCGCCGTGCCAGCTCGACCAGTCCGCAGGCGTGCGCGGTTCGAAGGGCTTGTGGTCGGGGCCCACCGCGCAACCGCCGATGAGAAGCGCAAGCGCGGCAGCGGCCACCGCATTGCATGTGAAATCAAAAGTGAGAGGCATGAAGTGCTCCCGTTATCAGACGAGACGATTGCGAAAGAGCCACGCCGCCAGCGGCAGCGTGACGACCGCGATGATGGAAAGCGGAATCAGGTTGTGCCAGACCGTGCCCAACCCGACGCCTTCCAGGTACACGCGCTGCATCAGCTCGATGGCGAAGCGCAGCGGATTGGCCATCGTGATCACCTGCAGCACATGCGGCATGTTGCGCACCGGCGTGGTCAGGCCCGACAGCAGCATCATCGGCATCAGCAGCACGAAGGTGTAGAGCATGGCTTGCTGCATGTTGGCCGACACGGCCGAGATCGACAGGCCGATGCCCACGCTCGCCACGGTGAAGAAGATGAGTCCGGTGTAGAGCGTGACCAGCGAGCCCGCCATCGGAATGCCGAACCAGAAGAGCGCCACCACAAGGATCAGCGACGACTGCGCAAGGCCGACCAGCACCGGCGGCAGCGCCTTGCCGATCATGATTTCGAGCGGCGACATCGGCGTCACCAGCAACTGGTCGAAGGTGCCTTGCTCGCGCTCGCGTGCCACCGAGAGCGCGGTGAGCAGCAGCGTCTGCAGCATGCTGAGCGCGGCGATCATGCCGGGCAGGAGGTTCCAGCGCGTCTCCAGGTTCGGGTTGAACCAGGCGCGCGATTCGATGACCAGCGGCGCGGGCGGTGCGCCCGCGCGCGTGCGCAGCTCGGCGTTGTAGCGCTCGACCACCGCGCTCACGTAGCCGGCCGCAGAACCCGCGGTGTTGGAGTTGCGCGCGTCGAGGATCAGCTGGATGGCGGCGGGCTGCCCCGCGCTCAGTTGCCGCTCGAAGTCGGGCGCGATCTGGATCACCAGCAGCGCCTTCTCGGTGTCGATCACCTCGCGGATGTCGGCCTGCGTGCGCAGCGTGGCCACGCGTTGGAAGACGCCGGTGCTGTCCAGGCGCGCAATGAGTTCTGTTGCCGCGCCGGTGCGGCTCTGGTCGAGCAGCGCATAGGGCACGTTCGCCAGGTCGTAGGTGGCGCCGTAGCCGAAGATCAGGCTCTGCAGCAGCGCGGGCGCGAAGAGGATGGTGCGCGTCGCTGGGTCTTTCAGGATCGCGAGCAGCTCCTTCTTGCAGAGATTGGCGATGCGCAGCAGGAAGTCGATCATTGTTCTTTTCCTTCGCGCCTCAGTCGAGGCTCTTGCGCGTGACGGCGCGTGCGATCAGCAACAGCCCGATCGCATAGCAAAGCAGGATCGCGCAGTTGCGCCATATGAGCGGCCAGACGTCGCCCGCGAGGAAAAGCGTCTTGATCAGGTCCATAAAGTAGGTGGCCGGCAGTGCATGGCCGATGACGCGCACGGCCGTGGGCACGTTGCGCAGGTCGAAGAGAAAGCCCGACAGCATCATCGAGGGCATGAAGGTCGCGATCAGCGCGATCTGGCTCGCAAGGAACTGGTTGCGCGTGACCGACGAGATGACGAGGCCCAGGGTCACGGCCACGATCAGGTAGAGCATCGAGCTGAACACCACCACGAACAGCGAGCCGTACATCGGCACCGCGAACAGGAATCGCGCGGCCAGCAGGCACAGCGCCAGGCCCAGCATGCCGACGCCGAAGTAGGGAATGATCTTGGCCAGCAAGATCTCGACCGGCCGCACCGGCGTGACGAACAGCGCCTCGAGCGTGCCGCGCTCCCATTCGCGCGCCATCACCAGCGCGGTGAGGAAGGCGCCGACCAGCGTCATGATGAGAACGATGAGTCCCGGCACCAGGTACCAGGTGCTGGTGTTCGCGGCGTTGAACCACATGCGCTGCTCGACGGTGACGCTGCCCACGGGCGGCGCGTCGGCCCCCGAGGTGCTGCCGAGGCGGTCGGCCCGCCGCACGGCCGTCTGGGCGAGGGCGCCGCTCACGTAGGCCTGGATGATGGTCGCGCGGCCTGCGTCCGCGCCATGCACGATCAGTTGCACGCGCGCGTTGCCCGCGGCCAGCGCGCGCGAGAAGTCGCTCGGGACGCGCACGATGCCGTCGACCTTGCGCTCGCGCATCAGTTCCTCGGCGTCGTGCATCGAACCGAGCAGCACCGGCGCGATGGTGGGCGAGAGCTGCAGGCCGGTGATGGCTTCGTGCGCGGTCGGCGAGGCGTCTTCCATCACCACGGCCACCGGCGCGTTCTTCACGTCGAGCGACATGCCGTAGCCGAAGATCAGGATCAGCACCATCGGCAGCAGGATGCCGATCGCAAGATTGCTGCGGTCGCGCAGCAGTTGCCGAAATTCCTTGCGCGTGAGTGAGATGAGGCGTGACCAGAAGCCGCTCATGCCGTGGCTCCTTCAGGTTCCTTCGCTGGGGCTTCCTTGCCCTTGCGCCGTGCCTTCTCGACGATGCCGATGAAGGCCTGCTCCATGTCGATGCGCTTGTCGCTGTCGTCGCCGTCCAGCGCCTGCGTGCGCACCTCTTGCGGCGTGCCGATGGCAAGCACCTTGCCGGCGTCCTGGATGACGATGCGATCGCAGTACTCGGCCTCTTCCATGAAGTGCGTGGTGATGACGACGGTGGTGCCGCCTTCGGCCAGCGCGGTGATGCGGCGCCAGAACTCGCGGCGCGCGAGCGGATCGGCGCCGCTCGTGGGTTCGTCGAGGAACAGTATCTCGGGCTCGTGCAGGAGGCCGGTGGCCATCGCGAGGCGCTGCCGGTAGCCGCCGGGGAGTTGGCCGCTGGGTGTGTCGAGTTCGCGTTCGAGGTCGAACTGGCGCAGCACCGTGTCCATGCGCGCTTTCAGCCGCTGCCCACGCAGGCCGTAGGCGCCGCCGAAGAACGAGAGATTTTCGCGCACCGTGAGGTTGCCGTAGAGCGCGAACTTCTGCGAGACGTAGCCGATGCGCTGGCGCGCCTCTGCGCGCGCATGGCGCAGGTCCACGCCGGCCACGCGCAACTGGCCGCCGCTCGCGGGCAAGAGGCCGCAGAGCATGCGGAAGGTGGTGGTCTTGCCCGCGCCATTGGGGCCGAGCAGGCCGAAGATCTCGCCGCGCCGCACCGAGAAGCTGGTGCTCGCGACGGCGACGAAATCGCCGAAGCGGCGCACGAGGTCTTTCACTTCGACGACTTCGTCGGAGTTGCCCTTGGCGCGGTTCGCCGTTGCTGCTGCGGTGGTGATTGGCGCGGATGCTTGCTGCGTGCGCAGCAGCGTCATGAAACCGTCCTCGAGCCGCGGCGGCACCGGCTCCGCGTGCGCGCCGGCCAGCAGCATGGCGAGCGCCGCATCGTCCGTGTCCTTGCGACGGATGAAGTGCACTTCGCCGCCTTGCGGCACGGCATCGACGATGTCCTGCTCTGCATCAAGCAGGCGGGCCTGCATCAGGCGCGGCGGTTCGCCCTCTGGCGGCGCTGCGATGAAGCACAGGCCCTCCGCATGGTCGCGAATCTCGGCCGGCGCGCCTTGCGCCAGCAGCTTGCCCTCGCGCAGCACGAACACATGGCTGCAGCGCTCGGCCTCGTCGAGGTAGGCGGTGCTCACGATCACCGACAGTTTTTCGCCGTCCACCAATTGCTGCACGATCTGCCAGAGTTCGCGCCGCGAGAGCGGATCGACGCCGACGGTCGGCTCGTCCAGCAGCAGCAGGTCGGGCGAGCGCACCAGCGTGCAGGCGAGGCCGAGCTTCTGCTTCATGCCGCCCGAGAGCTTGCCCGCAGGGCGATCGGTGAAGCGGCCGAGGTCGGTCATTTCCATCAGCCGGGCGTAGCGCTCGCGGCGCTTGTCTTTAGAAACGCCGTGCAGGTCGGCGTAGAGGTCGAGGTTCTCCTGCACGCTCAGGTCGTCGTAGAGGCCGAAGCGCTGCGGCATGTAGCTGATGCGGTCCTGCACTGCCTGCGGGTCGGCCGAAACATCGATGCCGAGCACGCGCAGTTCGCCCTCGTCGGCGCGCATGAGGCCGGCCATCAGGCGCAGCAGCGTGGTCTTGCCCGCGCCGTCCGGCCCGACCAGCGCCGTGAGCGTGCCCGTGGGTATTTCCAGCGACACACCGTCGAGCGCGTGCACCGGCTGCTTCGACGACTTGAGCGTGAAGCGCTTGTGCAGGGAGCGTCCGGCAACCGCCGGTCGGCCGTCAGGCATTCGGCAGCCTCCCGTGGGTTTTGCTCCTTCCCCCTCTGGGGGAAGGTGGGGATGGGGGCACGACGGCACTGGTTGTGCTTTGGTGCTTGATCGACCGCCGCTTGCCCCCACCCCAGCCCTCCCCCAGCGGGGGAGGGAGCAAGACGCGACGAACGCCGGCTGTATGGAGCGTGGTCATTCAGGGCTTGCCGTTCGCAGTCGGCGCAATCTGCAGCCGCACGGTGGCCGGCATGCCCAGGCGCAGGCGGTCCTGCTTGTCCTCGACCATCACGCGGATCTCGTAGACGAGGCTGCTGCGCAGCTCCTCGGTCTGCACGGTCTTGGGCGTGAACTCCGCCACCGAGGCGATGTAGCCGACCTTGCCGGCGATGGCTTCGCCGGGGTGGCTGTCGGTGCTCACGTTGGCGGCCTGGCCCGGCTTCACGCGGCCCAGATCAGACTCGGCCACATAGGCGCGCACCCACTTGGGATCGGTGATCGCGAGCGTGAAGGCCGGGCGCTGCGGCGAGGCCATGTCGCCGGGTTCGAGCAGGCGGGCGCGCACCACGGCGTCGATGGGCGTCTTCAGCTCGGCTTCGGCGAGCTGGTGGTTCATGAGCGCGAGGTCGGCGCGCGCGGATTCGAGCTGGGCCTGTGCCTGCGCGATGTCTTCCTTGCGCGGGCCGGTGACGACGAGCTGCTGCGCCTTGCGCGCGTTGTCCAGCTGCGCGAGCGCGACCTTGCGCTTGGCCTGCGCGCTGTCGAGGTCCTGCTGGCTCACCGCACGGCCGGCGGTGGTCTGGCTGATTCCCTGCAGGCGCGCGAGCTGTTGCTGCGCGAGGTCGGCATCGGCCTGCGCGGCCGCCACCTGCGCGCCGGCTTGCGCCACTTCTTCGGGGCGGCTGCCGGTCTTCAGGCGCAGCAGGGCCTGCTCCTGCACGCCGATGCGCGCCTGCGACTGCGCCACGCGCAACGCCAACGTGCGGGTGTCGAGCTTGCCGAGCACCTGGCCGGCCCGGACGTGGTCGCCTTCGCGCACCGCGAGCTCGGCCACGCGGTCGTTGGCGTTGAAGGCGAGCGAGACTTGGCGCACATCGACGTTGCCGTAGAGCACGAGCCGGTCGGAGGGCGCAGCCGAGCGATGGGCGTACCACCAGCCGCCGGCCGCGGCGAGCAGCAGCGCGACGACCGCGACGGCGATGAGAGGTTTCTTGTTCATGGCGTGTTTCCTGCCGGTTTGCGGACCCGGATGCGGCGGATGTTATCAAATTCAAATTTGAATTTGAAGTTATTTTTCAATTCGATTAACCTTGGCCATGGCCACCAGCTCTTCCAGTACTTCCGCGCGCACGCAGCGCACCGACGGCAACACCACGCGCCTGCACATCCTGGAGACCGCCGGTCAGCTGTTCGCCGAGCGCGGTTTCGCCGATGCCACGAGCAAGGAAATCTGCACCCGCGCCGGCACCAACATGGCCGCGATCAACTACCACTTCAACGGCCGCGACGGGCTCTACGAGGCCGTGCTGATCGAGGCGCACCGGCAGGTGGTGAGCATCGACGAGCTGGCCAGCCTCGCCAGCGCGTCGAGCGATCCGCGGCTCAAGCTGCGTGCGCTTCTCACGCACCTGATCGAGATGGGCAGCCAGCCCAAGGCCCCCTGGGGTTTCCGCGTGGTGCTGCGGGAAGCCCTGTCGCCGTCGCCGGCGCTGCCGATGATGATCAAGCGCGCGGTGCTGCCCAAGGCCAAGCTGCTGCGCGGCCTGCTCGGCGCCATCGTGGGATTGCCCGACGACCATCCTGCGGTGCAGCGCGCACTGCTGTTCACCGTGCTGCCCTGCATCGTGATGATGGTGGCGCCCAAGGACCTGAGCAGCAAGGTGCTGCCGGCGCTGAAGGACACCCAGGCCCTGGCCGACGACCTGATGCGCTATGTGCTTGCCGGTCTCGATGCGGTGGCGAAGGAAGCCAAGGCCGCTGAGCCCGCCGAGTCCGTGGCAGCGCCGGCTAAAGCTGGAAAGCGACGGTAAGCAGCAGCCCCTCGGCCACGTCGCGCACGAGGCCCGGGCGCCGCGCGCGGTAAGGCTCGCCGGCCGAAGCGGTGGTGTCGATCCACTCGGCCAGCCAGTCGATCTCGTTCGCGCCGTAGAACACGACCGCCGCCTCGTGGTTCAGCAGCAGGCTGCGCAGGTCGAGGTTGATCGAGCCGCACATCGCCAGCTCGTTGTCGACCACCACCGCCTTGGCGTGCGCCATGAAGGGCAGCATGCGAAAGCTCACGCCCGCGCGCGCCAGGTCGCGCATGGCGCGGGCGCGCACGAAGTCGGCCAGGCGATGGTTCGACTGCGCGGGCATCGCGATCGTCACCTGCACGCCGCGCCGGGCCGCGAGCCGCAGCGCATCGCGCAGGCCGTCGCCGGGCACGAAGTACGGCGTGATCGCGAGGATGCGGTGCTCGGCGCGAAAGCACGCGTCGATCAGCAGCGCATGCGCCGTGTCCTCGGTCTGGTCGGGGCCGCTCGGCAGGAACTGGGCCATTGCGGTGCCGGGGGCTTCGGGCAGGTTGTCGCAGGTGATGGCGCGCGCCTTGCGCACGCGCACCGAGCGCCAGTCGTGATCGAACTGGCGTGCCGCGGCTGCCGCCACGCTGCCGCGCAGGTCGAACGAGAGATCGCGCCAGGCCTCGGGATGCTTGTTGTTGCCCGTGAAATATTCGCCCGCAAGATTGCGCCCGCCCGACCAGAGCCAGCCGTCGTCGGCGATGGTGAACTTGCGGTGGTTGCGCAGGTTGCGTGGCCCGGTGCGGCGCAGGCTGAAGAAGGGGCGGAACACCGCCACCTCGCCGCCCGCCGCGCGCAGCAGGTCGAAGTGATGGCGCGGCAGCGACAGCGCGCCGAAGCCGTCGAGCAGCACCCGCACCTTGATGCCGTCGCGCGCCCGCTGCGCGAGCCGCGCCAGTACCGCATGGCCCAGCGGGTCGTCGCCGATGATGAAGGTGCACACGTCGATGCGCTCGCGCGCGCCGTCGATCACCTCGAACAGCGCGAGCCGCGCCTGCTCGCCGTCGGCATGCAGGCGCACCGCGCAACGCCCCGGCGGCGCAAGGCCGAAGCTCTCGATCAGGTCGGCCGCCCAGTGCCCCGGCGGCACCGAGCGCGGCGGTCGCGGCGAGCCGGCTGGGCGCAGCTTGCGCTGGCCGAACAGCAGGTACATCGGGAGAATCAGGTAGGGCATCAGCACCAGCCCCATCACCCACGCGATGGCGGTGGTGGGGGCGCGCTGCTCGCGGCGCGCGCGCGTGGTCAGTACGTAGACGAGCAGCGCAAAAGTGACGACGAGGAAGTGCTGCGAGGGAGAGGGCAGCCAGTCGAACCCTGTATTCGGCATGGGGCCGATGATGCCTCAGTGCACCCGCACCCGGGATCAGCGCTGCAGGAAGGCGGGCACCTCGCGGCCCTCGGAGGCGAGGAACTTCATCATCGGATCGACCACCGCGTGCACCGCGGGCCGGTCGCGCACGCGGTTGCGCCAGGCGATGAGGCGCGGCGTCGCATCGGTCATGCCGGCGCCCTTGCGGTCGGCAAAGATGCAGGCCATGTAGAAGGCGATGTCCGCGAAGGAGTAGGGGCCCGCGAGGTATTCGCGTCCGGCGAGCAGACCTTCCATCTCGGCGTAGTAGCGCGCGCAGGCTGCGCACGCGGCGACGGCCGGCGCGCTCTGCATGTCGTTCTGCAGGCCGAAGAGCTTGATGACGTTCGGGAAGAACACCTCGTCGGACTTCTGCTCCAGCTGCCGCGCCCGTGCCCGGTCGGCGATGCCTTCGGGCCACAGGGCGGGAGTGGGGTAGCGGTCTTCGAGGTATTCGAAGATCTGGGTCGAGTCGAACAGCGCCACCGCGTCGTCGACCAGCACGGGCACCTGCTGCTTGACGGCGTTGACCCGAAGCACCTCGGGGTGTTTCGGCTCGTAGGCGTCGTCCTTGGTGAACGGCACCATGGTCAGTTCGAAGGCGATGCCTTTTTCGCGTGCCGCGATCTCGACCTTGGCGCCGAACATGCTGAGGGGGCCGGAATAGATGTGAGTCGTCATGCCCCCGACTTCACCAGAAACGGCGCGTCAGGTCGAGCCCCAGACCTCCTGCGCCGTCTCGACCACCAGGCGCAGCTTGTTGCGCTGCGCTTCCACCGCGATGTTGTTGCCGTGCACCGTGCTGGAGAAGCCGCACTGCGGCGACAGCGCGAGCTGCTCGAGCGGCGCGTACTTGGCGGCGTCCTCGATGCGGCGCTTGAGCTCGTCCTTGTCTTCCATCTCGCCGAACTTGGTGGTCACGAGGCCCAGTACCACCGTCTTGCCCTTGGGCAGGTAGCGCAGCGGCTTGAAGTCGCCCGAGCGGGCGTCGTCGTATTCCATGAAGTAGGCGTCCAGGTCCATCTCCTTGAGCAGCGCCTCGGCCACCGGCTCGTAGTTGCCGGCCGCGGCGTGCGTGCTCTTGAAGTTGCCGCGGCACAGGTGCATCGCGAGCAGCATGCCTGGCGGCTTCTGCGCGACCACCTTGTTGATGAAGGCCGCGTAGCGATGCGGCAGTTCGTTCGGGTCGTCGCCACGCTTGCGGGCGGCTTCGCGCATGTGCTCGTCGCAGAGATAGGCGAGGTTGGTGTCGTCCATCTGCACGTAGGTGCAGCCGGCGGCCGCCAGCGAGCGCAGTTCGTCGCCGTAGGCCTTGGCCACGTCGTCGTAGAACACCGGGTCGAGCTCGGGGTAGGCGTCCTTGCTGATGCCGGCGCGGCCGCCGCGGAAGTGCAGCATGGTCGGCGAGGGGATCGTCACCTTGGGCGTGCGGCCCGCGGAAACCTGGCTTTTCAAGTACTGGAAATCGGCAAGCTGGATGTTCTTGATGTGGCGCACCTTGTCGATCACGCGCATCGCGGGCGGCGCCAGTTCCTCGGTGCCGTCGGGCTTGCGGATGGTGACCGGAATGTCGGTCTTCACGCCGCCGAGCTGGTCGAGAAAGTCGATGTGGAAATACGTGCGGCGGAACTCGCCGTCGGTGATGCTTTTCAGGCCGATGTCTTCCTGGAAGCGGACGATCTCGGTGATGGCCTTGTCTTCGACCGTGCGCAGTTGCTCGGGCGTGATCTCGCCCTTGGCCTTCTGCTCGCGCGCTTCGAGCAGGTATTTGGGGCGCAGGAAACTGCCGACGTGGTCGTAGCGGGCGGGCAGGGCGGCGTGCTGGGACATGGGGTGAACTCCGTCGTGGCTGATAACGAACGGAGCATCCTAGCGCCTTGGAAAGCGGCTTGTTTGTATACGTTGATGTTGGTATTTACCCTTGATTTAGGCGTCTGGAGGTAGAAGTTTCCTGATTTCTGTATACATTGGGTATTCATGAAAACGCCCACGACCGCCTTTCCACTGAACGCCTGGTACGCCGCCGCCTACGACGTCGAAGTGCGCCACGCGCTCCTGCCCCGCACGATCTGCAACCAGAAAGTGGTGCTGTTCCGCCGCACCGATGGCCAGGTGGCCGTGCTCGAAGACGCCTGCTGGCACCGCCTGATGCCGCTCTCGCTCGGCCGCCTCGAAGGCGACGAACTGGTCTGCGGTTATCACGGCCTCGTCTACAACAGCCAGGGCCGCTGCACCCACATGCCGAGCCAGGAGACGCTCAATCCCTCGGCCTGCGTGCGCAGCTTTCCGGTGGTCGAGAAGCACCGCTTCGTCTGGATCTGGCCCGGCGATCCGGCCAAGGCCGACCCGGCGCTGGTGCCCGACATGCACTGGAACGACGACCCCGCCTGGGCCGGCGACGGCAAGATGATCCGCGTCAACTGCGACTACCGGCTCGTGGTCGACAACCTCATGGACCTCACGCACGAGACCTTCGTGCACGGCTCCTCCATCGGCAACCGCGAAGTCGCCGAGGCGCCCTTCGTCGCCACGCATGGCGACCGCTCGGCCACCGTCACACGCTGGATGGAAAGCATCGACGCGCCGCCGTTCTGGGGCGGCCAGATCCGCCATGCACGCGGCTACACGGGCAAGGTCGACCGCTGGCAGATCATCCGTTTCGAAGGCCCGTGCACGGTGAACATCGACGTGGGCGTGGCCGAGGCCGGCAGCGGCGCGGTACCCAAGGACGGCAACCCCGGCGACCGCAGCAAGGGCGTCAACGGCTACGTGCTCAACACCATCACGCCCGAGACCGACAAGACCTGCCTCTACTTCTGGGCGTTCGCGCGCAACTACTGCCTCGGCGAGCAACGCCTCACGCACGAGTTGCGCGAAGGCGTGGCCGGCATCTTCCGCGAAGACGAACTCGTGCTCGAAGCCCAGCAGAAGGCAATGGACGACCACCCCGACCACCAGTTCTACAACCTCAACATCGACGCCGGCTCGATGTGGGCGCGCCGGCTGATCGACCGCATGGTCGAGAAGGAAAAGCCCGCGCGCGCCGCGATCCCGATCCGGCCCGTCGACCAGAAGCAGGCCGCATGAAGGCCGCCGTGGTTTCTCCCATCGAGCCCGGCGACACCGGCAGTTCGCAGGCCGTGAAGGCGCAGTTGCGGCTGCGCGAAATGATCCTCGCGGGCGAACTGCCTGGCGGTGCGCGCATCGCCGAGGTCGCCATCTCCGAGCAGCTCGGCGTCTCGCGCACCCCGGTGCGCAGCGCGCTGATGCGGCTCGAACAGGAAGGCCTGCTCGAAGCGCTGCCCAACGGCGGCTACGCGGTGCGCACGTTTTCCGAGCGCGACGTGGCCGATGCCATCGAGCTGCGCGGCACGCTCGAAGGGCTGGTCGCCCGCCTTGCGGCCGAGCGCGGCGCGGCGCCGGTGGTGCTGCGCGAAGCACGCGCCTGTCTGACCCGCATCGACGAACTGCTGCGCGAGCCCGCGCTCGACGATGCGGCGTTCTCCCGCTACGTGACGCACAACGAGAAATTCCATGCGCTGCTGTGCGAGATGGCCGGCAGCCCGGTCATCGCGCAGCAACTGGAGCGCGTGGTCAACCTGCCGTTCGCCTCGCCCTCGGGCTTCGTCATCGTGCAGGCCAATTCGCCGGCCGCGCGCGACATGCTCGTGATCGCGCAGGACCAGCACCTGCAGGTGCTCGACGCCATCGAATCCGGCGAGGGCTCGCGCGCCGAGGCGCTGATGCGCGAGCACAGCCGCATCGCGCGGCGCAACCTGCGCGAGGCGCTGCACGGCACGCCGACCGCCGAGCAGCGCCCGCTGCCCGGCGTGCAGTTGATCCGCCGCCGCGGCTGACCTTCCATCTTTTTCCCGTTTGGTGTTCCCGATGAAAAGCGATCTTCAATGGATGCAGGCGCAGGTGGTTGCGCTGCGCGACGTCACGCCCACGGTGCGCGAGTTCGAGCTCCGGCCCGAGTCGGGCTTTGCCGCGTCGTATGAACCCGGCGCCCACCTGCAGGTGCAGGTGATGACGGCGCAGGGCAGGCTGCAGACGCGCTCGTACTCGCTCGTCGGCGAGGGCGACGGCCAGTGCTGGCGCATTGCGGTCAAGCGCCTGGACGATGGCCGCGGCGGCTCGCTCGCGATGTGGCAACTGGCGCCCGGCGACCGGCTGCAGGTGAGCGCGCCGCAGAACCACTTTGCGCTCGACCTTTCCGCGCCCGGCTACCTGCTGGTGGCGGGCGGTATCGGCATCACGCCGCTGGTGCTGATGGCGCAGCGCCTCGGCGCCCATGCGAAGCGCAGCGGCGTGCCGGTGAAGATGCTCTACGGCGCCCGCCATGCCGGCGAGTTTGGCTACCTCTCGCGTCTGCAGGAGGCATTGGGCGAGAACGTCGCCGCGCACGAGGGCTCGGCCCCCATCGACTTCGCCGCCGCCATCGCCGAGCTGCCGCCCGGCGGCCAGCTCTACACCTGCGGCCCGGTGCCGATGCTCGAAGCCGTCAAGCGCGCCTGGGAGGCGGCCGGCCGCGCCCCGGCGGACCTGCGCTTCGAAACCTTCGGCAGCAGCGGCCGCCTCGCCACGCAGGCCTTCACGGTGCGCATCCCCCGGCACGACCTGTCGATCACCGTGCCCGCCGACTGCACCCTGCTCGACGCGCTCGACGCCGCCGGCGTGCAGACCTTGTCGGATTGCAAGCGCGGCGAATGCGGCCTCTGCGCCATGGACGTGCTCGCAGTCGAAGGCGAAGTCGACCACCGCGACGTGTTCCTGAGCGCCCACGAGAAAGCAGCCACCACCCGCATCTGCGCCTGCGTGTCACGCGCCGTGGGTACGCTCACGCTCGATTCCGCCTACCGCGCCGACAGTTGAGTTCCCCGGCCGTTCGGGCTGTTCGCCCCCAACCGTTCGGGCTGAGCCTGTCGAAGCCGTGCGCAAGGCTTCGACAGGCTCAGCCCGAACGGTGGCGACAGCAGCCCCAACGGTGGTGGCAGGAGCGCTGCGCGATCATCGCGCAGTTCATTTATTGATCGCGCAACAAAGGCCCGCGAGAGGGGCCGGCTAGGTGATTGCCTGCTCCGCCGAATGTTGCAAAGTGTTGAAAATAGCCCCGGTTTCGCATTCCGTCCCTCCTAGGAAAACCTCATGCAAAGACGCCACCTCATCCAGACCGCGGGCCTCTCGGCGATCGCGCTCGCCACCGCCTTCGCCCTGCCGCTGGCCAGCGCGCAGAGCAACACCTTCAAGATCGGCCTCATCCTGCCGATGACCGGACAGCAGGCCTCCACCGGCCGGCAGATCGAAGCCGCGGCGCGCCTGTACATGGCGCAGAACGGCGACACCGTGGCCGGCAAGAAGATCGAGCTGATCGTCAAGGACGACGTGGCCACGCCCGATGTCACCAAGCGCCTCGCGCAGGAACTCATCGTCAACGACAAGGTGAACGTGATCGCCGGCTTCGGCGTCACGCCGGCCGCGCTGGCCGCCGCGCCGCTGGCCACGCAATCGAAGACGCCGCAGGTCGTGATGGCCGCGGCCACGTCGAGCATCACCGAGGCCTCGCCCTACATCGTGCGCTCCAGCTTCACGCTGCCGCAGGTGTCAGTCGTCATGGGCGACTGGGCGCCGAAGAACGGCGTGAAGACGGTGGTGACGCTGGTGGCCGACTACGGCCCCGGCAACGATGCCGAGAAGTTCTTCAGCGAGCGCTTCCAGCTCAACGGCGGCAAGGTGATCGAGAAACTCCGCGTGCCGCTGCGCAACCCCGACTTCGCGCCGTTCCTGCAGAAGGTGCGCGATGCCAAGCCCGATGCGTTGTTCGTCTTCGTGCCCTCGGGCGCGGGCGCGGCGGTGATGAAGCAGTTCCTGGAACGCGGCATGGACAAGGCCGGCATCAAGCTGATCGCCACCGGTGACGTGACCGACGACGACCAGCTCAACGACATGGGCGACGGCGCGCTGGGCGTTGTCACCTCGCACCACTACTCGGCCGCCCACCCCTCCGCGATGAACAAGAAGTTTGTCGAGGCTTTCCAGAAGGCCAACCCCAAGATGCGCCCGAACTTCATGGCCGTGGGCGGCTATGACGGCATGCGCGTGATCTACGAAGCGCTCAAGACCACCAAGGGCCAGGGCGGCGGCGAAGCGCTGCTGGCAGCCATGAAGGGCCAGGTCTTCGAGAGCCCGCGCGGCCAGGTGCTGATCGATGCGCAGACCCGCGACATCGTGCAGGACGTGTACCTGCGCAAGGTCGAGAAGAAGGACGGGCAGCTCTACAACGTCGAGTTCGATGTGATCAAGGGTGTGAAGGACCCGGGCAAGGCCAAGTAAGTTTTCGTGGCGGGGTCATGTGATGCGCTGCTGTTCGGGGCTGCGATCACGCCGACGGGGTACCTTGCTCCGCGAATGTCCCCCGCCTTCGGCTCCTCCTTGATTTCGCTGCGCAAGGCACCCCATCGGCGTGCTCGGTTTTCAGTGCAGTCGTTGATCAGCGATATGCCAGCAGAGTGCCCAAGTGCGCAGGGCATCGGGTGCTCCCCGCAGCGAAATCAAGGAGGAGGGGCGAAGCCCCGGGGGACATTCGCGGAGGGGAGTACCCGGTGGCCTGCGCACCCGCCCTGAACAACAGCATCCAGAACGAACGCACCTCAGACGCAGACAACAGACATGCTGACCATTCTTTTCGACGGCATCGCCTACGGCATGCTGCTCTTCGTCCTCGCCGTCGGCCTGGCCGTGACGCTCGGGCTGATGAACTTCATCAACCTCGCGCACGGCGCCTTCGCCATGGCGGGCGGCTACCTCACTGTGTTCGCGATGCAGAAGCTCGGCATGCCGTTCCTGGCCTGCCTGCCGTTCGCATTCATCGTCGTCGCGCTGGCCGGCGCGCTGCTCGAGCGCACGCTCTACCGGCCGATGTACGGCAAGCCGCACCTGGACCAGGTGCTCTTTTCCATCGGCCTTGCCTTCATGGCCGTGTCGGCGGTCGACTATTTCGTCGGCTCGTCGCAGCAGAACCTGCAACTGCCCGAATGGCTGCGCGGCCGCAGCGAGTTCGGCGACGGTGCGTTCCTTCTGGGCATGGGCCACTACCGCATCTTCATCATTGCCGTGTGCGCGGTGCTCACCGTCGTGCTGCAACTCATCCTCTCGAAGACGCGCTTCGGCAGCCGGCTGCGCGCCGCGGTCGACGATCCGCGCGTGGCCGCGGGCCTGGGCATCAATGTGAACATCGTGTTCCTCATGACCTTCGCCGTGGGTTCGGGCCTCGCGGGGCTGGGCGGCGCGCTGGGGGCGGAAATCCTGGGGCTCGATCCGACCTTTCCGCTCAAGTACATGATCTATTTCCTGATCGTGGTGTCGGTGGGCGGCACCTCGTCGATCACCGGGCCCCTCGCTGCCGCGCTGCTGCTCGGCATCGCCGACGTGGCGGGCAAGTACTTCATTCCGAAGATGGGCGCGTTCACCGTCTACCTGCTGATGATCCTGATCCTGATGTGGCGACCCCAAGGGCTGTTCACGCGCAAGGGAGGGCGTTGAGATGAGTGCGCCTTTTTCATCTTCTTCCACCAACACCGCAACCTACGAGTCGGCCTTGCTGCGCACCGCGCGCTGGCGGCCTTGGGAGTTCGTGGTCTGGGCGGTCGCCTTCGCGCTGCCGCTCGTCATGCCCTCGCACTCGCTGCTGGTCAACGAGATCGCCATCGTCGCGCTGTTCGCGATGTCGCTCGACCTGATCCTCGGCTACACCGGCATCGTGTCGCTCGGCCACGCCGCGTTCTTCGGCTTCGGCGCGTATGCGGCGGCGCTGTTCGCCAAGCTCGTGATGCCCGACCCGACCGTCGGGCTGGTGTTCGCGACCGTGCTCTCGGCGCTGCTCGGCCTCGTGGCCAGCGTGACGATCCTGCGCGGCAGCGACCTCACGCGGCTGATGGTCACGCTCGGCACCGCGCTGCTTCTTCTCGAACTGGCCAACAAGCTCGACTGGCTCACCGGCGGTGCCGACGGCCTCCAGGGCGTGGTGATGGGACCGGTGCTCGGCCTCTTCGAGTTCGACCTGTACGGCCGCACCGCCGCCTGGTATTCGCTCGCGGTGATGCTGGTGCTGTTCCTCGTGATGCGCCGGCTGGTGCATTCGCCCTTCGGCGCAACGTTGAAGGCGATCCGCGACAACCGGCTGCGTGCGATGGCGATCGGCATTCCGGTGGTCTCGCGGCTCGCGGTCATCTACACCGTGGCAGCCGGCATTGCCGGCGCGGCGGGTGCGCTGCTCGCGCAGACCACCGGCTTCGCCTCGCTCGACGTGCTGGCCTTCGACCGCTCGGCCGATGTGCTGCTGATGCTGGTGATCGGCGGCGTGGGCTGGCTCTATGGCGGCGTGGCGGGCGCGATCGTCTTCAAGCTGCTGCAGAACTGGCTCTCGGCCGTGACGCCGCAGTACTGGATGTTCTGGATCGGCCTCATCCTCGTGCTGCTGGTGCTCGTGGGGCGCGACCGGTTGCTCAAGCCGTGGACGTGGTTTGGCAGGGGCAAGAAGAAGGGCGGTGTGGCATGACCACCACCGATACCGTGCTCTCGACGCAAGGGCTGGTGATGCGCTTCGGCGGCATCACGGCCACCAACAACGTCACGATGGAATTGAAGCGCGGCGCACGCCATGCGCTGATCGGCCCGAACGGCGCCGGCAAGACCACGCTGATCAACCTGCTGACCGGCGTGCTCGTGCCGACCGAAGGCCGCATCACGCTGCTCGGCGAAGACATCACCACGCTCGCGCCGCACAAGCGCGTGGCGCGCGGGCTGGTGCGCACCTTCCAGATCAACCAGCTGTTCGACTCGATGACGCCGCTGGAGACGTTGGCGCTCGTGGTGTCGCAGCAGAAGGGCATCGCCGCGCAATGGTGGCGGCCGCTCGGCGGCACCAAGGGGATTGCGGAGCGGGCAGGGCAACTGCTCGAACAGTTCCACCTTGCGGACGTCGCCAAGCAGCAGACGAAATTCATGGCCTACGGCAAGCGCCGCCTGCTGGAGATCGCCATTGCACTCGCCTGCGAGCCGCGCGTGCTGCTGCTCGACGAACCCGTGGCGGGCGTGCCCGCCGGTGAACGCGAAGAGCTGCTCGAGACCGTGGCCGCGCTGCCGGCCGACGTGTCGGTGCTGCTGATCGAGCACGACATGGACCTGGTGTTCAGCTTCGCCGACCGCATGACGGTGCTGGTCAACGGCACGCTCCTGACCGAGGGCGACCCCGAGACCATCGCCAACGATCCGAAGGTGAAAGAGGTCTACCTGGGCCATGGAACGGGAACGGAGGGCGCCCATGTCTGAGCTGCTGCGCATCGAGAACCTGAGCGCGGGCTACGGCGAGGCCGTGGTGCTGCACGACGTGGCGTTCGCGCTCGGCGAGGGGCAGACCCTCGCGCTGCTGGGCCGCAACGGCACGGGCAAGACGACGCTCATCAACACGCTGGCCGGCGCCACGCGACAGCACGGCGGCACCATCGCGCTCGGTGGGCAGGCGCTGCACAAGCTCGCGCCGCATCAACGCGCGGCAGCGGGCATCGGCTGGGTGCCGCAGGAGCGCAACATCTTCAAGTCGCTCACGGTGCACGAGAACCTCACGGCGGTGGAGCGGCCCGGCAAGTGGAACCCGCAGCGCGTGTACGAGATGTTCCCGCGCCTTGCAGAACGCAAGACCAATCTAGGCACGCAGTTGTCGGGCGGCGAACAGCAGATGCTGGCCGTCGGCCGCGCGCTGGTGCTCAACCCCAAGCTGCTGCTGCTCGACGAACCGCTCGAAGGCCTCGCGCCGATCATCGTGGAAGAGCTGCTGCGCGCCATTCGCCGCATCACGCAGGACGAGGGGCTGGCCGCGATCATCGTGGAGCAGCACCCGCAGGCGATCCTCGCGATTTCCGATCATGCGGTGGTGCTCGACCACGGCACCATCGTTCACACCGACAGCGCGGCCGCATTGCGCAGCCAGCCGCAGGTGCTCGAACGGCTGCTGGGTGTGGCACGGTAGCAGCCTTTAACGAACAACGAAGGAGACAACAGATGGCGATCCCGAAGACAGTGTTTTGCGGGGGCGCCATGCTGGCGGCCGCCGCGTTGCTCGCCGCATGCGGCACTCCCACCGGGCCTAGGGCGCTCACGCTCGGCGGTGAGCCGGCGGCGTCCTGCGCCGCCCTCGCTTCGCCGATCGCGCCTGCTGCGATCGGCCTGCCGAGCGGCGCCGCGACCATCGACTCGGCGACGCTCGTTGCCGCGTCCCCGCTGGCGGTCGCCGAGCGCGGGCCCAGCCCCGCGTCGCGCATCACGCCGGTAACGCCCGCGCACTGCAAGGTGCTCGGCCGCATCGCGCCGCTCGATGCGAGCGCGCCGCCGATCCTGTTCCAGGTCAACCTGCCGCTCGCGTGGAACGGGCGCAGCGTGCAGTACGGCGGCGGTGGCTTCAACGGCGTGCTGATCACCGGCCTCTCGCTGGTGCCGGCGGGCCGCTTCGACCAGCCCACCCCGCTCGCACAGGGCTACGTGACCTACGGCACCGACTCGGGCCACCAGAACGTGCAGGGCCAGCCGCCGCAAGCCTTCGCGCTCAACGACGAGGCGCTCACCAACTTCGCGCACGCCTCGTACAAGAAGGTGCGCGACGTGGCGGTGGCGCTGATGCAGCGCGCCTACGGGCAGGCGCCGCAGAAGCTGTACTTCATGGGCAGCTCCGAAGGCGGGCGCGAGGCGCTCACGATGGCGCAGCGCTATCCGAATGATTTCGACGGCATCTTCAGCCGCGTGCCCGTCATCAACTGGACCGGGCTGCAGCATGCGGGCACGCGCAACGGCATCGCGACCTTCGGCGAAGGGTGGCTGCGGCCCGCGCAGGTGCAGCTGGTGCACAACGCGGTGCTCGCAGCGTGCGATGCGGCGGACGGCGTGGCCGACCGCATCGTGTCGAACCCGGTCGCGTGCCTGCAGCGCTTCGACCCAGCCAGCCTGCGTTGCGCGGCCGGCACGAGCGGCGACAACTGCCTCAACGATGCGCAGGTGCAAGCCGTGCGCACGCTGCGTTCGCCGTGGCGCTCGCCCGTGCCGCTGGCCAACGGCGTGACCGAATATCCCGGCTGGGGCATCGGCGGCGAAGGCACGCCGGCCTTCGCCTCGATGGGCGGCTGGAACGCGTGGTGGACCGGCACTGCCGCTCCGACCGTGCCACCGCAGCCGAGCAATGGCATCGCGTGGTTCTACGGCAGCGGGGCGTTGCAGCATTTCTATGCGCGCAATCCGTCGCTCGACGTGCGCAACTACCGCGCCGAAGACTTCGCCGCGCGCATCGCCACCGTGTCGCAGCTGATGGACTCGACCAACCCCGACCTCGCCGCCTTCAACGCACGCGGCGGCAAGCTGC
This sequence comes from Variovorax sp. W2I14, assembly GCF_050435205.1. Taxonomy (NCBI): domain Bacteria; kingdom Pseudomonadati; phylum Pseudomonadota; class Betaproteobacteria; order Burkholderiales; family Comamonadaceae; genus Variovorax; species Variovorax sp. W2I14. The sequence continues at coordinate 193,399 of NZ_JBNDJX010000001.1, forward strand.
TGATGCTGGAGCACATGGCCGACTACGCGCAGAGCCCGTTCGCCGGCATCCGCTACTACGAGTCGGTGGTGGCGCGCATGGGCCGCGACAACGTGGACCGCTTCATGCGCCTGTACACCGCGCCCGGTGTGGACCACGTGGGCAGCGGCGCGCCGGCCAATGTCGACATGCTCGGCGCGCTGGCCGACTGGGTCGAGCGCGGCCGTGCGCCGGGCGGGCTGCAGCTCGTCGAGCAGGAAGTGCAGCCGCCGTTCAAGACCATTCGGGCGCGGCCGCTGTGCGAATGGCCGTTGTGGCCGCGTTACGTCAGCGGCGATGCGTCGCAGGCGGCGAGCTTCCAGTGCGCCAAGTAGCGAAGGCCTAGATCGCGCAACCGTCTGGGCCGCAGACGGTGGGCGCTGCGCCTGCGGCCTGCGGCGGGGCGACGAAGGTGGCGAGTTGCGCCTTCCATTCGTCCGCGCGCCCGAACCACGGGCTGATGTCGATACGGCTCGCGCTGCCATCGGCCTGCGCCAGCACGAAAGTTGGAAATCCCTGACCGCCCGAGCGTTGGAGCAATTGGCGGCTCGCTGCGATGTGCTGCGAAGTCGCCTCGCCGGACAAGCGCGCGAACGCGGATGCGAAAGCCTCGGCATCGAAACCGAGTTCGACCGCCAGCGTATTGAGCACATCGACATCCGCGATGCGGCGGCCTTCCACGTAGTGCGCCTGCTGCACGCGGTGCGCCATGTCCAGCCCGCCGCCCGCACGCAGCGCTTCGGCCGCGAGGATCGCCGTGGTCGGCGGTTCGGAGTCCATCGTCGCGCCGGTGTCGCGCAGCAGCCCTTCGAGGTAGCGCTCGCCAAAAGGCTGGCCGGTGAGTTGAGCAATGCGCAGGTCGTGCGGCTTGACGTACTCCCGCCACTGCGCGGTGATCGGGCGCCGGTTGGCGCCGGTCATCATGCCGCCGCCGTGGATTTCGACCTGGAGGCCCGGCACGTCGCGCGCCGCCTCGACCAGCGGCGCGACCGCGTAGCACCAGCCGCACATCGGATCGAAGATGTAGTGCAGCGTGGCTGCCGTGTTCGGGGCGTCGTTCACTGCGGCCATTTCATTTCTCCCTTGATGACCTTGGCGCTCAGTTCGAGCGACGAGGTGTCTTCCAGCTTCGGGTAGCGCTTCTTCATCGCGGCGATGAGCGCGGCCGAGTCCTTGGCTTTCTTCGCTTCGGTCTCGAAGGCCTGCAGGTAGCCGCGGGTGAACTTCACCGAAGCGAGCGAGTAGGGCGTGCTGCCATCCGCATTCAGCAGGTAGTGGCCGGGCACCACGGTCTTGGGGTGCAGGGCTTCGATGCGGCCGAGCGTCTTGAGCCACTCGCTGCGGGAAGCTGGCGTCTGCGTGTCGGCGATCCACACGTGGATGTTGGCCGATACCGGAATGCCGCCGGCCACCGCCTTGAGCGAAGGAATCCAGGCGAAGGTGCGCGCGGGTGTGGGACCGTCGAGGCCGACGATCTGGATCTTCTGGCCTTCGAGTTCGATGCTGTCGCCTGCCAGCGGCTGGGGCACGACCACCGCCTTGGGCGCGTTCTCCTTCAGGATCGGGCTCCAGTACGCGAGCTTGCCGTCCTTGGAGGCCTGGATCGCGGCCACGGTCTGCGGCGTCGCGACGATCTTCGCGTCGGGAAAAGCGGCCTGGATCACGTCGAGGCCGAAGTAGTAGTCGGGGTCGCTGTGGCTGATGTAGACCGTGGTCAGCTTCTTGCCGCTGGCCTTGATCTTCTGCACCAGCGCCTCGGCGTCGTTGCGCTGGAACTGGGCGTCGATCAACACGGCATCGGTCTGGCCGGTGACGAGCTCGGACGACACCGGGAACATCGACTTGGCGCCGGGGTTGTAGACATCGAGCTTGAGCGGCCCGGCGGCGTTGGCCGCCAGCGGCGCGAGCGCCAAGGTGGCGGAAAGGGCGGCGGCGGAAATCAGGGCTCTGCGGAACATGTAGGTCCTTCGGTCGGGTGGAATGAGGGTGACAGCGAACAGACCGGATGTTAGGTTGCGGAAAACGAAACAAAAACCACCGCTGCCGCAATGGATCGTTTCTGTTATCGGTCAGATCAGGCGTCTGCCTTGCGGTCCGTCGCGCACCGTTCGAGGTGCGCGACCAGCAATTGCGCCGAAGGCGACAGCGCCGCCTCGCCCCGGAAACAGATCGCAAAGCGCCGTCGCGCCCAGTCGTCGGTGAGCGGCATCAGGCGCAGGCCGAACGCATCGGCGAAAGGCCGCGCCACTTCCGCCGGCACCACGCTGATGGCCAGCCCGGCGCGCACCACGCGCAGCGCCGCGTCGAAGTTGGACACGAGCACCCGGTACACGAGCGGCTTGCCGGCCACGGCCGCCTCGCGCGCGAGCATCAGCTGCACGGCGCTCAGCGCGGGCATGCCGACGAATTCGTGGTCGAGCACCTGCTCGAAGCGCACCGCGTCGTGGCGGGCGACGGGGTGCGACGGGTGGGCAACGATCGCCAGGTGGTCCGAGCGGTAGTCGCGTCGCTCCAGTCCCTCCAGATCGGCCGCGTCCCAGCAGAGGCCAATGGACGCGATGCCCTCGCGGATGCCGCGGACGATCTCGGGGCTCACGCGCTCTTCCATGTCGACCCGGATGTTGCGGTGCGCGGGGTCCTGCAGGAAGCCGGCCACGTCCTCGGCCAACGATTCGGCCATCACCGAGGCCGAGGCCAGGATGCGCACATGCCCGCGCGCGCCGCCGGCGTAGGCGGCCATGTCGCGTTCGATGCGGTGGGCGCTGCCGAGCATGGCGCGCGCGTGTTCGAGCAGGGTTTCGCCGGCTGGCGTGGGCACCACGCCGCGTCGCTTGCGCAGCAGCAAGGGCGTGCCGACCGTGTCTTCCAGTTGCGCGAGGCGCTTGCTGATCGCCGAGCCGACGATGCTGGCCTGCTCGCCGGCGCGCGCGATGCTGCGGGTTTCGCAGACGGCGACGAAGAGCCGCAGGGTGGTCAGGTCGAGGTCTCTCATGGTGTTTTTGGTATTCCGTTTTGGAAGCAGTCGGCTTCCAAAATATACCTTCTGGACTGAATCGGAACTTCTAACATCCACGCCGTACCCCTCACGACGGAGACAAAACTTGATTCACGCCTTCCTGCCGCCTCGCGCGGTCGTCCGCGAAGCGGGCCTGCGCGACGGGCTCCAGAGCATCGCCCGCGTGCTGCCCACCGCACGCAAGCTCGAATGGATCCGCGACGCGCACGCGGCCGGCCAGCGCGAGATCGAAGTGGGCTCCTTCGTGCCCGCGCACCTGCTGCCGCAACTGGCGGACACGGCCGAGCTGCTGGCGTATGCCAAGACGCTGCCGGGCCTTTTCGCCTCGGTGCTCGTGCCCAACCTCAAGGGCGCGGAGCGCGCCATCGCGGGCGAGGCCGACCTGATGATGGTGCCGCTCTCGGCGAGCCACGCGCACAGCCTCGCCAACCTGCGCAAGACGCCCGACGAAGTGGTGGCCGAGGTCGGCCGCATGCGCGCCGCGCGCGATGCAGCGGGCTCGAAGACGCTGATCGATGGCGGCGTGGGCACCGCGTTCGGCTGCACGATCCAGGGCCACGTCGACCCCGACGAAGTGCTGCGTTTGATGCAGGCGCTGCTCGACGCCGGCGCCGATCGCGTGAGCCTCGCCGACACGGTGGGCTACGCCGATCCGGCGATGGTCCGCAGCCTGTTCGAGCGCGCTTTGCGCATCGCGGGCGACCGCCTCTGGTGCGGCCATTTCCACGACACGCGCGGCCTCGGGCTCGCGAATGTCTACGCGGCGCTGGAGGTCGGCATCACGCGCTTCGATGCCTGCCTGGCCGGCATCGGCGGCTGCCCGCATGCGCCGGGCGCGAGCGGCAACGTCGATACCGAAGACCTCGTCTTCATGCTGGAGAGCATGGGGGTTGCCACCGGCGTCGATCTGCCGAAGCTGCTCGACCTGAGGAAACGCGTGGCCGGCTGGCTCGACGGCGAGACGCTGCAGGGCACCGTCTGGCGCGCGGGTTTCCCGAAGACCTTTGCACCGGTGGAAGGCGTCGCGGCATGAGCACGGAAGAAAAACGCCTGCCGCTCGCCGGCATCCGCGTGGTCGAGTTCACGCACATGGTGATGGGGCCGACCTGCGGCATGGTCCTCGCGGACCTGGGCGCGGAAGTGATCAAGGTCGAGCCGATCGACGGCGACCGCACGCGGCATCTGCTGGGCGCGGGCGCGGGCTTCTTTCCGATGTTCAACCGCAACAAGAAGAGCATCGCGCTCGACCTGCGCAACCCGCAGGGGCTCGAGGCGGCGCTGCGGCTGTGCGCCACGGCCGACGTGGTGGCGCAGAACTTCCGGCCCGGCACGATGGACAAGTACGGCCTGGGCTACGCCGCGCTCGGCAAGCTCAATCCACGCCTCGTTTACGTGAACCACACGGGCTTCCTGCCCGGACCCTACGAGCACCGCACCGCGCTCGACGAGGTGGTGCAGATGATGGGCGGTCTTGCCTACATGACGGGGCGCCCCGGCGATCCGCTGCGCGCGGGCACCAGTGTGAACGACATCATGGGCGGCATGTTCGGTGCCATCGGTGCCATCGCCGCGCTGATGCAGCGCGCCGAGACCGGCAAGGGGCAGGAGGTGCAGTCCGCGCTCTTCGAGAACAACGTGTTCCTGGTCGGCCAGCACATGCTGCAGTACGCGATCACTGGGCAGGCCGCCGCGCCGATGCCCGAGCGCATCTCGGCCTGGGCGCTGTACGACGTGTTCACCGTGAAGGACGGCGAGCAGATCTTCCTGGCCGCGGTGAGCGACGCGCAGTGGACGGTGTTCTGCGACGCGCTGGGCTTCGGCGACCTGAAGGCCGACCCGGCCCTGCGCACGAACAACGACCGCGTGCGCCTGCGGCCCACGCTGCTGGCCGACCTGCGCGCCCGGCTCGCCGACCGTTCCGCGGCCGAGCTGTCGGCGATCTTCGAGGCGCGGGGTTTGCCCTTCGCGCCGATCACGCGGCCCGAAGACCTGTATGCCGATCCGCACCTGAAGGCCACCGGCGGCCTTGCGGACATCCGCCTGCCCGACGGCGAGCGCGCCGGCGAAATGGCGCAGACCACGCTGTTCCCGATCACGCTCGGCGGCGAGCGCCTGGGCGTGCGGCTGCATCCGCCGACGCTGGGTGAACACACGCGCGAGCTGCTGGCCGAGCTGGGCTACGAAGGCGCGCAGATCGCGGCGATGCAGGCCGACGCGGCCATCGCCTGAGAGCTTCATCAAAAACAAGACGAGAGACAAGACCATGACCCCGAACCTTTTTCCGATGAACCGCCGCGCGATGCTGGGCTTGGGCGCTGGCGCCGCGGCGCTGGCCGCATTCCCCGCGCTCGCGCAGGGCTCCGACAAACCGATCCGCTTCATCCTGCCGATCAGCGCGGGCTCGGGCGTGGACAACATCGTGCGCGCCGCCTCGGTGTCACTCGGCAAGGCCTTCGGTCAGCCGGTGGTGATCGAGAACATGCCGGGCGCGGGCGGCATCACCGGCACCGCTGCCATCGTCAAGGCGGCGCCCGACGGGCTCACGCTGGGCATGGTGTCGAACAACCATGTGATCAACCCGAGCGTGTTCAAGAAGATGCCGTTCGACGCGATCAACGACATCACGCCGATCAGCGTGGTGGGCGCAACGCCGCTGGTGCTGATGGTGAATCCGAAGCTGCCAGCCAAGAACGTGAAGGAGCTCGTGGCGCTGCTGCGCGCCAAGCCCGAGGGCTACAACTACGCCTCGTCGGGCAACGGCACCATCATTCATCTGGCCGGCGAGATGTTCATGGACGAGGCCGGCGTGAAGGCGCGGCACATTCCGTACAAGGGCACCGGCCCGATGGTGACCGACATGATGGCGGGGCAGGTCGAGATCGGCGTGGTCGCGCTGCCCGCGGTGCAGCAGCACATCAAGAGCGGCGCGCTGCGTGCCATCGGCGTGTGCGGGCCGTCGCGCTCGCCGGCCGCGCCGGACATTCCGACGATCGCGGAGCAGGGCCTGCCGAACTACGCGGTCGAAGGCTGGTTCGCGGTGATCGGCCCGCCGAAGATGCAGGCGGCCGACATCAAGCGCGTGCACGACGCAGTGGTGGCGGCCTACACCAGCGCCGAGGTGCGCGAGGCGATGGACAAGCAGGGCAATGTCATCAAGCCCACCTCGGCCGAAGAGGCTGCGAGCTACTTCCGCAGCGAGGCCGCGCGCTATGCGGCGCTCGTGAAGAAGGCGAACGTGGTACTGGAATAAGCCAGCGGATTCACGCGGGGCTCGTGAGCTTGAGCCCGAGGATGCCCGCGACGATCAACCCCACGCACGCGAGCCGCGCCGCATTGGCCGGCTCGTGGAACAGCACGATGCCCAGAATCACCGTGCCCACGGCGCCGATGCCGGTCCACACCGCATAGGCCGTACCCACGGGCAGCGAGCGCATCGCCCAGCCCAGCAGCACCACGCTGAGAATCATCGAGATCGCAGTACCGACCGAGGGCCAGAACTTCGTGAATCCTTCGGTGTACTTGAGGCCGATGGCCCATCCCATTTCAAGCAGACCAGCCACCAGCAATACGACCCAGGCCATGCGCGCTCCTTGGTGAAAACAAAAAGGGGTTCAGTTCTCCGGCCGCACGGCACGGTAGAGGGCGCGCACGAAATCGGACTGCGTGATCATGCCGGTGAGACGCTTTTCACCGTCGATGATGGGGATATGGTGGTGGCCGCCTTCGGAAAAAAGCGGCACGAGGTCGACCACCGGCCGCTCGGCGCTGGCCACGCGCACCTGCCGCGTCATGATCTGGCCGACCACCTCGGGCTTGTTCGAGACCACCGTGCGCGTCGCGCGGATGAGGTCGCGCAAGCGGCCCGCGATGCCCTCGTGGTGCTGCAGGTCGAGTTGCCGGAAGAAGTCGGCCTGCGTGACGATGCCCACCACGCGGCGCGTGCGGTCGGTCACCGGCAGCGCCTTGATGCGCTTCTCGTGCATCAGCGCCCAGGCCTCCTGCAGCGGCGTGCCGAACTCCACCGAGATCGGGTTGGGCGACATGATGTCGCCGCAATCGAGCGTGCCCAGGCGCCGCTTGTACGACTCGAGCTCGGTCTGCTGGATCAGCGATTCGAGGTCGTCGCGGCTGATGTCCAGCACCTGGTTGTAGCGGGCCAGCACCGCGTCGATGTCGGCCTGGCTGAAGCGGGCGTCGGCGCGCGGCGGCTGTGCCACCTGCACATGCGGATAGCGCCGGCCGGTGAGCGAGTTGTAGGCCACGCCGGCCAGCACCAGCAGCAGCGAGTTGGTGAAGAACGGAAAGAGCGCCGACGAGAAATGCGTGGTGTGCGTGAGCACCGCGAGCAGCGCCGCGGCGCCGCCCGGTGGGTGCAGGCAGCGCGCGAAGAACATCACGCCGATGGCGCCGGCCACCGCGATGGCGGCGGCGAGGGCCGGGTCGGGAATGAAGCTCACGCTCGCGATGCCGACCACCGCCGACAGCGTGTTGCCGCCGATCACCGACCAGGGTTGCGCGAGCGGGCTCGCAGGCACCGCGAACACCAGCACGGCGCTCGCGCCCAGCGGCGCGATCAGCCAGACCGCGCTGCCCAGCGGCCCGGCCAGCCAGCGGCACAGCACCGCGGTGACGAAGAGGCCGATGGCCGCGCCGCACACGGCGCGCAGCCGTTCGCGCATGTCGACGTTGGTGCGGCCCGGCAGCCAGGCGCGCGCATAGGTCAGGATTGCGGAAAGCCGCATCGAGACGTTCCTTTCAGGTTTCGTTGGCGAGGCTGCGCCCGATCTCGGGCCAACGCCCGTGCAGCCAGACCCAGGCGACGAGGCCGATGGCGAGCATCAGCGTGGAGGTGACCGCAAGCGCCAGCGTGGAGTGCATCACCAGCGGCGCGATCGCGCCGGCGACGAGGCCGTTGGCGGTCGAGCCGATCACCGCCTGCAGCGACGAGGCCATGCCGCGGCGCTCGGGGTGCAGGTCGAGCACGAGCAGCGTGACCACCGGCACCATCAGCGCCCAGCCGAAGGCGAACACCGCGAGCGGCCACAGTGCCCAGGCCACGTGCGCATCGAAGAAGAAGTTGGCCACCACGTTGACCATCGAGGTGACCAGCATGATGAGGAAGCCGTCGCGGATCTGCCGCTTGGGCGTGACCTTGCCGGCCATGCGGCCGCTCGCGCGCGCGCCGAGCATGATGCCGCCGATGGTCAGAAGGAAGAACCAGAAGAACTGCTGCGGCTGCAGCGCGAGGTGGTCGCCGAGGAAGGCGGGCGCGGCCAGCACGTAGAGGAACATGCCGTTGAAAGGCACGCCGCTCGCGAGCGCGAGCAGCAGGAAGCGCGGATCGGAGCACAGGTCCCAGTAGCCGCGCATCAGGTGGCGCACATGGAACGACTGGCGGTGCGAGGCGTGCAGCGTCTCGGGCAGCAGCTTGTAGTTGGCGACGAACAGCACCACGCCCACAGCCACCAGGAACCAGAACACCGCGTGCCAGCCCGCATGCACGAACAGGAAGCCGCCGATGATCGGCGCGATGGCCGGCGCCACGCCGAAATAGATCGTCACCTGGCTCATCACCCGCTGCGCCTCGGCGGGCGGGAACATGTCGCGGATCACCGCGCGCGAGACCACGATGCCCGCGCCGGTCGACAACCCCTGCAGCCCGCGGAACAGCACGAGCTGCGTGATGGTCTGCGACAGCGCGCAGCCCAGCGAGGCGATGGTGAAGACCGCAAGGCCCCACAGCACCACGGGCCGGCGGCCGAAACTGTCCGACAGCGCGCCGTGGAACAGGTTCATGAATGCGAAGCCGAACAGGTAGGCAGAGAGCGTCTGCTGCATCTCGGCAGGCGTCGCGCCGATGGAGCGCGCAATGCCCGAGAAGGCCGGGATGTAGGTGTCGATGGAGAACGGCCCGAGCATGCCGAGCACCGCGAGCAGGACGGCCAGCGCCCAACGCGGGGCCTGCCAGAGTTTGTCGGCGTCGGGATTCATGTCGTGATGGGAGAGAAGAAGAATGGCGCGTGAGGTGCGCACCGAAAGAGTGCGAGCGTAGCAGACGTGCCGAAGGGCTGCTGGCGCCGGCCGGCCACTAAACTGCGCGCCTGCATGCGTTGAAGAAGAAGGAGGGAAAAGATGATTTCGGAATTCCTGTCGATCACCCGCGGCGAACTCTGGCTGCGCAGCGGCGATGCCCCGCCGGAGCAGATCGAATCGCCGTTTGCGCGCGAATTGCTCCAGCGCGAGGCCGACAGCCGCCGCACCACGTCATGGAAGCACGCGGAACGCGAGGAGTCCACCGGCATGCTCTCGGGCGCATCGCTCTGGGGCCGCGGCGGACCGGGCGGGGCGATGGCGCCAGCGCGCTTCCTGCACGTCTGCCGCGGCGGACCGCGCACCATCTATTACGTGCTGACGGTGGGACGCAGCATCGGTCTTTTCCGCTACGAACTCGACGACAAGCGCGAGATCCGGCTCTTCCACCGGCAACAAGCGCCGGTGCTCGGCCTGACCTACGTGCCCGAGACCCGCCACCTCGTGCTGGCCGTCGGTCTGCCCGACGGCACCGCGCAACTGGAGGTGTTCGACGAAGAGGGCAACGCCAAGGGCGCGATCACCGGCGGCGACAGCCTGGACGCTGCGCCGGCCGTGATGCCGGGCTCGGCCTCGACGCTGGTTTATCAGTCGTGCGGCGTGGCGCGGCATCCAGCCCACGGCGGCGTCGTCGCGATGGCGCATTCGACCGTGAACTGGCTCGACTACAAAAGCGCGCAGATGGACAGCCTGCTGGACGACCCCGAATGGGATTTCATCGCCCCGCGCATCGCGGCCGACGGAACGCTCTACGCCATTCGTCGTCCGGTCGAAAAGCCGGCCCACGAGCGCGCTGGCGGCGCGGTGAAAGACACGCTGATGATGCCGCTGCGCCTGGGCAAGGCGGTCTTCGGGTATCTCAACTTCTTCTCGATGATCTACGGCAAGGAGCCGCTGCGTTCCGCAGGCGGGCCGCGCACCCCAGAGCTCGACCAGGACCTGGGCCAGCTCTGGCTGCACGGCCGGATGATCGAGCTGTCGAAGGTGCGCAACGACCCGCAGTACGCGGGCAACCTCGTGCCGGGCTCGTGGCAGTTGATCGCGCAGGAAGGCCGCCGCGCGAACCCGCGCGTGGTCGCCTCGCACGTGGCGCACTTCGATCTCGCGCCGGACGGCACGGTGCTCTACAGCAACGGCTACGACATCTTCTCTTGGTCGCGCGACGAGCAGCGCAAGCTGAACCGGGAAGCGCTGGTGGAGGGGCTCGCGGCGCTCTGAGAACGAACGGCGCATCGGCCAAAGAAAAAGGCCCGGGACCGCGTGTGCGGTTCCGGGCCTTTTTCGGGGCCTGTCCGGCATTGCTGCCGGACAAAGCCGTTGGCTCATCAGAGCGTATCGATGAAGCTGCGCAGCTTGTCCGAACGCGACGGGTGCTTGAGCTTGCGCAGCGCCTTGGCTTCGATCTGGCGGATGCGCTCGCGGGTCACGTCGAACTGCTTGCCGACTTCTTCCAGCGTGTGGTCGGTCGACATCTCGATGCCGAAGCGCATGCGCAGCACCTTGGCTTCGCGCGGCGTCAGCGAGTCGAGGATGTCCTTGACCACATCGCGCAGGCCCGCCTGCATTGCGGCTTCGATGGGCGCCGTGTTGCTGCTGTCCTCGATGAAGTCGCCCAGATGCGAATCGTCGTCGTCGCCGATGGGGGTTTCCATCGAGATCGGCTCTTTCGCGATCTTCATGATCTTGCGGATCTTGTCTTCCGGGATCTCCATCTTGGCGGCCAGGATGCCGGCGTCGGGCTCGAAGCCGAACTCCTGCAAGTGCTGGCGCGAGATGCGGTTCATTTTGTTGATCGTCTCGATCATGTGCACCGGGATGCGGATGGTGCGCGCCTGGTCGGCGATCGAGCGGGTGATCGCCTGGCGGATCCACCACGTCGCGTACGTCGAGAATTTGTAGCCGCGACGGTATTCGAACTTGTCGACCGCCTTCATGAGGCCGATGTTGCCTTCCTGGATCAAGTCGAGGAACTGCAGGCCGCGGTTGGTGTACTTCTTGGCGATGGAGATCACGAGGCGCAGGTTGGCCTCGATCATTTCCTTCTTGGCATCGCGCGAAGACGATTCGCCTTCGTTCATGCGCTTGTTGATGTCCTTGAGCTGCGTGAGCGGCACCACCACGCGCGACTGGATGTCGGCCAGGCGCTGCTGCAGTTCCTGCACCGGCGGAATGTTGCGCGCGAGCACGGCGCTCCAGGGCTTGCCGGCGGCGGCCTGCTTCTCGACCCACTTCAGGTTCAGGAGGTTCGACGCGATGCGATTGCCGTTCTTGTCGTAGCCGCTGAAGTCGCGGATGAACTCGTCCTGCGGGAAGCCGCACTTGTCCACGATGATGCGGCGCAGTTCGCGTTCCTTCTTGCGCACGTCGTCCACCTGCGTGCGCACCAGGTCGCACAGCTTCTCGATGGTCTTGGCCGTGAAGCGGATGGTCATCAGCTCTTCGGACAGGGCCTCCTGGGCCTTGACGTACGCGGGCGTGCCGTAGCCTTCCTTGTCGTAGATCTTGTGGACCTTCTCGAACATGCCGGCGATGCGGTCGAAGCGCTCGAGCGCGTCGCGCTTGAGTTCTTCGAGCTTCTTGGTGAGGGCCTTGGAGCCGCCCTTGCCGTCGTCGTCGTCTTCTTCGTCGAATTCGTCGAAGTCTTCCTCGGCCACGTAGTCGTCGGCCTCGTTGGGGTTCGAGAAGCCGTCCACGATGGTCGAGATGACGACCTTGCCTTCGCGGATTTCATTGGCCAGGCGCAGGATCTCGGCGATGGTGGCGGGGGAGGCCGAGATGGCTTCCATCATGGCCATCAAGCCGCCTTCGATGCGCTTGGCGATTTCGATTTCGCCTTCGCGGGTCAGCAGCTCGACCGTGCCCATTTCGCGCATGTACATGCGGACCGGGTCGGTGGTGCGGCCGAATTCGCTGTCCACCGTGGACAGGGCCGCTTCGGCTTCTTCCTCGGCTTCTTCCACCGTGGTGGCGGTGGGCGCGGTGTTGTTCAGCAGCAGGGTTTCGGCGTCGGGCGTCTGCTCGTACACCGCCACGCCCATGTCGTTGAGCATGGTGACCACGACTTCCATGGTCTCGGCGTCGACCAGCTTGTCGGGCAGGTGATCGGAGATTTCGCCGTGCGTGAGGTAGCCGCGGGTCTTGCCCAGCGTGATCAGGGTCTTCAGGCGCGAGCGGCGCTTGGCGAGGTCTTCTTCGGAGAGCACGGTCTCGTCGAGGCCGAACTCCTTCATCAAGGCGCGTTCCTTCGCCTTGCTGATCTTCATGCGCAGCGGCTTGACCTTTTCTTCGGTGGTCGTGGCGACCGCCGGCTCGTCGCCGGCCAGGTCTTCCTCGATGTCCGACAGGTCGACGTCGCTCTCGGGCGCGTCATTGCCGGCCTTGGGCTTGCGGCCGCGCTTGGCGCCGGTGGCGGGTGCGGCGGCACCGGCAGCTTTGGGGGGACGGCCGACTTTTTTGGCGGCGGGAGCGGCGACTTTCTTGGGATCGTCGAGGGTGGTCGTTTTCGTGGGCACGGTTTTCACTTTCGTTGCGGATGCCGATTTGGACGCGGCGGCACCCGTCTTAGATGCCGGCGTCGTGCCGGCTTTCAACGGTTTCTCTGCTACAGGCTTTTTGGCGACGCTTTTGGCGAGTGAAATAGCAGGCTTCTTTGAACTGGGCATACGACCTCGTTACGACAAGAATGGACAAGCGGAAATCACAGGCGCACCGCCATTCAGGCAGCGCCACCGAGCCCGCGCACAGGCACGGACATAAAACAATTGGGAAAGAGGAAATTAATTCCTCAGCAGACAAGATGTCGGGCGAACATTTGGTGTGCAGTCCTTGCGGTTATTGACCCTTTCCGCCGGAATTTACCGTTGGAGTGCGTTGCGCTAGGGGTCGGCCCGGAGGTGCTGCTGTCGCTCTTGTCTGATTTCGCCAGTTGCGAAGCCCTACATTATAGCGTATTGCACAAATTTCAAGCAGTTTCTGAACCGCGCGGACTCAGGCGGTTGCGCAATTCCAACCGCCGTGCTTCGAGCGCCTTGTAGCGCTCCAGCGCTTTCGGGTCTTTTCCGACTGCGGCGATGGCTTCGCTCTGCTGGGCCTTGAGCCGATCGTCCAGCATGAAATCGAGCACGCTGGAAAGCTCCTTCGCCGCGTCGGCTAGGTGCTGTTCTTCCTCGCCCTCGGGCACCGGCACCGCATCGGCGACGTTCATGAGCCGTTCGGCCAGCGCCTCGAAATCCAGCCCGCGCATGCCTTCGCGCAGCGCCGCCCAGGGTTGCACGCCGTGCTCGTGCAACTGGCTGTCGAGCCAGGTGAAGAGCGCCCCATGCGCGCCGGGCAGGTCGCACAGCATCAGATGGAGTTCGTGCGAGAGCGCATCCCACTGCGCCATGTTCGAGAGCAGGAGCCGCACCGCCACGTCGGGCCGGCTCGGCGGCTTGCCGCGTCCGCGCAGGGGCTCGATGGGTTCTTCGAACTTGCCACCCCAGCGCTTGCCCTTGACGAACTTGCGTGGCTTGCTATCGGTTTCATAGCGCGGCGCCTCAAATTCCATCGGCGGCGGCATGTCCGGATAGTCCCCGCCATCGCCGCTGGATTCGCTGTAGCGAGGTGAAGGCGGGGCCGCCACCTTGCGCGGGCCGGGCGTGGAGGCCCATAGGTCCGAAAGCGCTGCCGCATCGAGTTGCACCAGCGTGGCGATCTCGCTCAGCAACTGCCGCTTGAGCGCGCCGTCCGGCATCGCACTCCAGAGCGGGCGCACGTTGCTGGTCATGTGGGCGCGGCCTTCGGCAGTGGTCAGGTCGCAGCCTTCTCGGGCGGCTTCGAGCATGAAGCGCGACAGCGGCGTGGCCTCGGCGACGAAGCGGGCGAAGACCTCGGCACCGTGTTCGCGGATGAAGCTGTCGGGATCGTGCTCGGCCGGAAGGAACAGGAACTTGATGCTGCGCACGTCGGTGGCATAGGGCAGGGCGCCGTCGAGTGCCTTGCGCGCGGCGCGGCGGCCGGCGGCGTCGCCGTCGAAGCTGAACACCACCGATTCGGTGAAGCGGAAGAGCTTCTGCACATGCTCGGTCGTGCAGGCGGTGCCGAGCGTGGCCACCGCGTTCGGAAATCCGAGCTGGGCGAGGGCAACCACGTCCATGTAGCCCTCGGTGACCAGCGCATAGCCGCGGTCGCGGAAGGCGGCGCGCGCTTCGTAGAGGCCATAGAGCTCCCGGCCCTTGCTGAACACGGGCGTCTCGGGCGAATTCAGGTACTTTGGCTTTTCGTCGCCGAGCACACGTCCGCCGAAACCGATGCACTCGCCCTTGACGTTGCGGATGGGGAACATCACGCGGTCACGGAAGCGGTCGTAGCGCTTGGCCTCGCTCGCCTCGAGCTGGCCGTCTTCGGTGTTGACGATCACCAAGCCGCTCTCGGCGAGCAGCGGATCGTCGTAGTCGGGGAAAACGCTGGCCAGCGCCCGCCAGCCCGCGGGCGCATAGCCGATGCCGAACTGCTTGGCCACTTCGCCGGAGACGCCCCGGCCCTTGAGGTATTCGATGGCGCCGGGCGCCTGTCGCAGCGACTTGCGGTACGCGTCGCCAGCCTTTTCGAGCACGTCGGTCAGCGTGGCCTGCTTCTGGCGCTGGCTGGCGGCGCGGGCGCGCTCGGCGGGGGAGGCGTCGTCCTCGGGCACCTGCAGGCCGTACTGGCCAGCCAGATCGTGCACCGCCTCGACGAAGCCCATGCCCGCGTGCTCCATGAGAAAACCGATGGCGTTGCCATGCACCCCGCAGCCGAAGCAGTGATAGAACTGCTTGGTCGGGCTGACGGAAAAAGAGGGGGATTTCTCGCCGTGAAAGGGGCACAGCCCCATGAAGTTGGCGCCGGCCTTCTTGAGCGGCACATAGCGGCCGACGATCTCGACCACATCGGCGCGCGCGATGAGTTCCTGGATGAATGAAGCGGGGATGGTCATGTAGGCGAAGAGCGGCAAATCATACGCAAGCGGCCGGCCTCCTGCGGTCGGGCTGCATACTGAATGCGCTCTTGATTTCCAACGCATGACGACGCCCAACCCATTGCAACACGTCGCGCCGCTGCTGCGCCACCCGCTCCGATTCTTCTGGGACGCCCTGAAGGCCTTCCGCGCCAACCAGGGGTTGCTGCTCGCGGGGGCGGTGGCGTATTACGCCCTCTTGTCCATCGTGCCGCTCCTGATCGTGAGCGTGATCGTGATGTCGCACGTGATCGAGCAGGCCGAACTGCTGCGCACCATCGGCCGGTATCTCGAATGGTTGTTGCCGGGGCAGTCGAAGGCGATCGTGACGGAGCTGTCGAGCTTTCTCGACCACCGCGACGTGATGGGCCCGGTGCTGCTGGTGACGATGATCTTCTTCAGCTCGCTCGCCTTCAGCATCCTCGAAAGCGCGATGGCGGTGATCTTTCACCACCGCAAGGCCGACCACAAGCGCCACTTCCTGGTCTCGGTGGCCATGCCATATATCTACATCCTGTGCCTCTGCGTAGGGCTGCTCCTGGTCACGCTGGTGTCGGGCGCGCTGCAACTGGTGGGGCAGGAGAGCGTGGACCTGTTCGGGCGCGAATGGTCGCTCTCGGGCGTGTCGGGGCTGCTGCTGTACCTGCTGGGACTGGGCGGCGAGATCTTCATGCTGACCTCGCTCTACCTCGTGATGCCGGCCGGCCGGATGTCGCTGCGCCACGCGCTGCTGGGCGGCGTGACCGCCGCGCTGCTCTGGGAGGCGACGCGGCGGGTGCTGATCTGGTACTTCTCGACGCTCTCGCAAGTGAACGTGGTCTACGGTTCGCTCACCACGGCGATCGTGGTGCTGCTGAGCCTGGAGATCGCCGCCACGCTCGTGCTGCTGGGCGCCCAGGTGATCGCTCAGTACGAGCGGCTGGACCGCACCGGCAGCACGGCCCAGCCACCGTCGGTCAGCGGGGAGGGAGTCGAATCGCTCCGTCCAGACGAATCACCTCGCCGTTGAGCATGTCGTTCTCGATGATGTGCTTGGCGAGCTTGGCGTAGTCCTCGGGCGTACCGAGGCGCGACGGAAACGGCACGCTGGCGGCCAG
Organism: Variovorax sp. W2I14; assembly: GCF_050435205.1. NCBI lineage: Bacteria > Pseudomonadati > Pseudomonadota > Betaproteobacteria > Burkholderiales > Comamonadaceae > Variovorax > Variovorax sp. W2I14. The sequence continues at coordinate 209,594 of NZ_JBNDJX010000001.1, forward strand.
CGCGTCCTGCACTTCCTGCGGCATGCCGAAGAGCATGGGCGTGCCGAAGATGCCGGGGGCGATGGTCATGTTGCGGATGCCATTGCGCGCAAGGTCGCGGGCGATCGGTAGCGTCATGCCGACCACGCCGCCCTTGGAGGCGCTGTACGCGGCCTGGCCGATCTGGCCGTCGTAGGCCGCGACCGAGGCGGTCGAGATCAGCACGCCGCGTTCGCCGGTCGCTTCGGGCTCGTTCTTGCTCATCGCGTCGGCCGCGAGGCGGATCATGTTGAAGCTGCCGATCAGGTTGACCGTGACGGTCTTGCTGAAGACGGCCAAGGCGTGCGGACCGTTCTTGCCAACGGTCTTCTCGGCCGGCGCGATGCCCGCGCAATTGACGAGGCCGACCAGCTTGCCGAGCTTCGTGGCGGCCGCAACGGCGGCTTGGCCATCGGCTTCCTGGCTCACGTCGCATTTGACGAAAACCCCGCCGATGTCCTTGGCGACGGCTTCGCCTTTGTCAGCCTGCATGTCGGCGATCACCACCTTGCCGCCGTTCGCGGCCAGCATGCGCGCCGCACCTTCGCCGAGGCCCGAAGCGCCCCCGGTCACGATAAAAACCTTGCCGTCGATCTGCATGAAGAGTCTCCTGAATTGAGGCATGCATTATCGAAGACACCCGAACGGCGAGAAACACCGCGGAACCGGCTTTGCCGGGCCGCTGGTGTTGCCCCCGGTAGGGGGAGGGAGGAGCGACACGAAGTGCGCGAAGCCTGGGGGCGAGCAACAAAGCTCCAAAAAAAAGGCCTCATCCGAAGATGAGGCCCTGAATTGGATCCGTGAGGACCCAAGGAGACAACTGGTGTGGCTGGTGCTTAGCGCTTGCGCGAAGCGGTGGCCGTCTTGGCGGCGGCGACGGCTTGCGTCGACACGGCGTTGAAGTTGGCTTCGGCGACGTCGGAGGCTTGCTTGACAGCCTTCTGGACCGATTCGAATGCGTTGTTGGCGGCAGCCACGGCGCTCTTCAGGACGGCAACGGCGGTTTCCGAACCGGCGGGTGCGTTCTTGGAAGCGCTGTCGACGAGGCCGACGAAGGCTTGCTGGGCTTCAGAGGCCTTGGCTTCGAAAGCCTTGGAGAATTCCGAGCCGGTGCCTTGGGCGATGTCGTACAGGTGACGGCTGTAGGCGGCGGTCTTTTCGGCCAGGGGCTGGAACAGGCTGGCTTGCAGCGTCAGCAGTTCTTGCGCGTCCTTCACGCTCAGGGCAGCCTGGGCGGTGCTCTGTGCTTCGGCCAGGGCAGCTTTCGAAGCGGTCACGTTCAGTTCGACGAGCTTCTCCACGCCTTCGAAAGCCTTGGTGGTCAGGCCGAACAGGGTTTCGAGGTTTGCTTTTTGGGCGGCGAGGATTTGGTCAGCGGTCAGGGCCATTTGAGATCTCCAGAAGGGATGGTGGTCGATTCACGTTGCGCTGCGCCTCGTCGTCTTTGTTGCGGTGCAGCATGGCCTCAAGTATAGGCAGCTGGGTTCTGCGATCAAGGGGTTTTTGCTGCTGTGCAGCAATCTAGAGGTCGCCTTCTAAATCGGCCGCATCGCAGAATGCCGGGCATGCGCGCCTTCTATTCCGGCCAGTTCGTTTTGCCCCTGCCGCCCGGGCATCGTTTCCCCATGTCGCGCTACGCCTTGCTGCGCGATCGACTGGAGCAGCACCTGCCCGCCGTCGAAATGGACCAGGCGCCCCGCGCCAGCGACGGCGAGCTGGCGCTGGCCCACACCCCCCAGTGGATCGCCGCCATCAGCGACGGCAGCGTGAGCCCGCAGGCGATGCGCGAAATCGGCTTTCCCTGGAGCGAGGCGATGGTCGAGCGCTCGCGCCGCTCCACCGGCGCCACCATCGCGGCCTGTCGGGCCGCATTCGCCGACGGCATTGCGGCCAACATGGCGGGCGGCACGCACCACGCCTATGCCGACAAGGGTGGCGGCTTCTGCGTCTTCAACGACGCGGCCGTCGCGGCCCGGCTGATGCAGGCGGAGCACGGCCGCAGCGGCCGGCTGCTCAAGGTGGCGGTGATCGATCTCGACGTTCACCAGGGCAACGGCACCGCCAGCATCTTCCGCAACGACCCGAGCGTCTTCACGCTGTCGATGCACGGCCAGAAGAACTTCCCATTCCGGAAAGAAGCCAGCGATCTGGACGTCGAATTGCCCGACGGCTGCGGCGACGCCGACTACCTCACCGCGCTGGAGCACGCGCTGGACGAACTCGACCGCCGCTTCTCTCCCGGCCTCGTCATCTATCTCGCAGGCGCCGACCCCTTCGAGCGCGACCGCCTCGGCCGCCTGAAACTCAGTTTCGACGGCCTGGAGGCGCGAGACCGTCGCGTCTTCGACTGGACCTGGCAGCGCCGGATTCCCGTGGCCTTCGCCATGGCCGGCGGCTACGCCAGCGACATCGCCGAGACCGTGCAGGTGCAACTGGGCACCTTCCGGGTGGCCTTCGACTACTGGCGGCGCTGGCAAAATGCCCCGCGATGAGCTCCTCCTCCGCCGCCAAACCCACGCCGAATTCCCGCAGCAGCTACCGCGCGTTCCGCAGCATCCCGACGCGCTGGGCCGACAACGACATGTACGGCCACGTCAACAACGTCGTCTACTACAGCTGGTTCGACACGGCGGTGAATGCGCTGCTCATCGAGCGCGGCGCGCTCGACATCCACCACGGCCAGACCATCGGCTTCGTGGTGGAGACCCAATGCAACTACTTCGCGCCGATCGCGTTCCCCCAGACGGTGGAGGCGGGCATCCGCGTGGCGCAGGCCGGCCGATCGAGCGTGCGCTACGAGATCGCGCTGTTCGCCGAGGGCGCCGACATCGCCGCCGCGCAGGGCCACTTCGTTCATGTGTACGTCGACCGGGCCACGCAGCGGCCAATGCCGTTGCCCGAAGCGCTGCAACGCGTGGTCGATGCGCTGAAAGCCTGACCGCCGCACCATGAAGAACGGCGCCCGAGGGCGCCGTCGTCTTTTGTCATGCGGCCTTCTGGCCGCAAGGGCTTACATCGCCTTCTTCATGGCCTTGATGTCGGCCTTGCCCTTTTCCTCGTCCGCCTTGGCCTGCTTCACGCAAGCCGACTTGGCGTCGCCGCTCTGGTCGTCGCACTTTTCCTTCGCGACTTCGTAGGTGGCCTTCACCTTCTCTTCGGCCACCTTGCGTGCATTGCTGTCGCTCGGCTTGTATTGCTGTTCCAGTTCAGCCTTCGCAACGTCTTCCTTGCCCTTGGCTTCCTTCTGGCAGACGTCCTTGGCGTTGTCCTTCATCGCGTCGCACTGCGCCTTGGCGACCTTGTAGTCGGCCTCGATCTTTTCTTTCGCGACCTTGTGTTCGTCACCGGTCATCGCGCTGGCTTGCGTGGCGACGAAGCAGGTGGAGGCGAGGGCGAGCATGAGCAGGTGTTTTTTCATTGGAGTTTTCCTTCGAGGTTGTTGAAATCGTTTGTGTTTGTGGGTGGGGGTGCCGGTCAGTACTTTTCGTACCAGAGGGCATCGGGGGTGCGGCCATCGCGCGACTCCCAGTCCTTCACCTGTTTCTCGGCTTCATCGCGGCTGATGCCGTGGCGTTCCTGGATGCGGCCGAGCAACTGGTCGCGCTTGCCGGCGATGACGTCGAAGTCGTCGTCGGTCAGCTTGCCCCATTGCTCCTTGACCTTGCCCTTGAGCTGCTTCCAGTTGCCTTCGATGGTGTCCTTGTTCATTGCGAATCTCCTTTGAGAGGTTGATTCGGCGGGCTGTGTCGCCGCCGTGAAATCAATGTCTCGTGGCCCATTCACCCTGACGGTAGGACGTGCTGTGCAGGCCAAGTAGGCAGAGGCCGACGCTGCCCGTGATAATCGAACGGACGCCGAAAAGTTTGAGACACCGCGCACCGACGACGACCATGATCATTCACAGCCTGCTCGACACCGACCTCTACAAGTTCACGATGATGCAGGTCGTTCTGCATCACTTCCCGGGCGCCCGGGTCGAGTACCGCTTCAAGTGCCGCAACCCCGGGGTCGACCTGGCGCAGTTCGCGGGCCAGATCCGCGACGAGGTGCGAAGCCTCTGTTCGCTGCAGTTCCGCGACGCCGAGCTCGCCTATCTGCGGTCCATGCGCTTCATCAAGAGCGACTTCGTCGACTTCCTCGGGCTCTTCCGGCTCAACGAGAAGTACATCAACATCATTCCCCAGCCCTCGGGCGAGCTCGAGATCCGCATCCAGGGGCCGTGGCTGCACACCATCCTGTTCGAGATCCCGGTGCTGGCCATCGTCAACGAGGTCTACTTCCGCAACACGCAGAAGAAGCCCGACATCGACGAGGGCCGTCGCCGACTCGAGACCAAGATCACCCAGCTGCAGGATGCGGGCCTCGCCGACCTCAAGATCGCCGACTACGGCACGCGCCGCCGCTTCTCGAAGGACTGGCATGAAGAGGTGCTGCGCACCCTGAACTCGCGCCTGGGTGCCGTCACGCCGCCGCCGATGCAGGCCAAGCCCGGCGCCCGCCTGCCGCAGCTCGCGGGCACGAGCAACGTGCTGTACGCGATGAAGCTCGGCCTCATCCCGCTGGGCACCATGGCGCACGAATACCTGCAGGCCTGCCAGGCACTCGGCCCGCGGCTGCGCGACAGCCAGATCTTCGGCTTCGAGAGCTGGGCGCGTGAATACCGAGGCGACCTGGGTATCGCGCTGTCCGACGTGTACGGCATGAGCGCGTTCCTGCGCGACTTCGACCTGTACTTCTGCAAGCTCTTCGACGGCGCCCGCCACGACAGCGGCGACCCGTTCCAGTGGGGCGAGCGCATGCTGGCCCACTACGTGGCGAACCGGGTCGATCCGCTCACCAAGACGCTCATCTTCAGCGACGGCCTCACGGTGCCGCGCACCATCGAGCTCTACCAGCAGTTCCGCGGCCGCTGCCAGCTGGCCTTCGGCATCGGCACCAACCTCACCAACGACCTGGGCTACGAGCCGCTGCAGATCGTCATCAAGATGATCAACTGCAACGGCCAGCCGGTGGCCAAGCTGTCGGACACGCCGTCCAAGAACATGTGCGAGGACGAAAAATACCTGGCCTACCTGCGCCAGGTTTTCGAGATCGAGCAGCCGGCCGCCTGACCTCGGCCCGGCCTTTGCCCGACCCCGGTCTGGTACGGTACGGCACCCATGAAAAAGACACTCCGACTGACCGCAGCCGCAGCGCTGCCCATGCTCTTTCCGGCCCTGGCCCGCGCCGCCGATTTCGACGGCGCCGCGCTCTCGCCGCTGTGGGGCGTGCCGTTCGCCGGGATCCTGCTGTCGATCGCGTTGCTGCCGCTGCTCGCGCCTTCTTTCTGGCACCACCACTACGGCAAGATTTCCGCCGCCTGGGCGCTGGCATTCCTGCTGCCTTTTGCCGCCACCTATGGCGCGGGGCTGGCGGGCACGCAACTCGTGCATGCGCTGGTGGCCGAGTACATCCCGTTCATCATCCTGCTGACGGCGCTCTTCACCGTGGCGGGCGGCATCCACATCCGGGGCAACCTGCACGGGGCGCCGGGGCTCAATACGGCGATCCTCGCCATCGGCGCGGTGCTCGCGAGCTTCATGGGAACCACCGGCGCATCGATGCTGCTGATCCGTCCGCTGATCCGCGCCAACGACAACCGCGTGCACCGGGCGCACGTGGTCATCTTCTTCATCTTCATCGTCTCGAACGCGGGCGGTTCGCTCACGCCGCTGGGCGATCCGCCCTTGTTCCTCGGCTTCCTGAAGGGGGTGAGCTTCTTCTGGACGATGCAGAACATCCTGCCCGACACGCTCTTCATCGTGGGCGTGCTGCTGGCGCTCTTCTATGCCATCGACCGCCATTACTACCGCAAGGAGGGCGTGCTGCCGGTCGACCCGACGCCCGACACGCCGCGCCTGGGCTTCGACGGCGCCGCCAACTTCTGGCTGCTGGGCGGCGTGGTCGCGCTCGTGCTGCTCAGCGGCTTCTGGAAATCGCCGGTCAGCTTCGACGTGTTCGGCACCCCGGTCGGGCTGCCGGGGCTTGTGCGCGATGTCGGGCTGCTGCTGATCGCACTGGTGTCCTTCAAGCTCACCTCGCCGAAGGTGCACGCCGACAACCAGTTCGAATGGGGCCCGATGGCCGAGGTGGCCAAGCTCTTCGCGGGGATCTTCCTCACGATCATCCCGGTGATCGCGATGCTCAAGGCCGGCACGCAAGGGCCGTTCGGCGCCGTCGTCTCGGCTGTGACGCGCCCCGACGGCCAGCCCGATCCCGCGATGTACTTCTGGGCCACCGGCGTGCTGAGTTCCTTCCTGGACAACGCGCCGACGTACCTCGTGTTCTTCAACACCGCCGGCGGCGACCCGGCGGCGCTCATGACCACCTACGCGAGCACGCTGGCCGCCATTTCGGCCGGCGCCGTCTTCATGGGCGCCAACACCTACATCGGCAACGCGCCCAACCTGATGGTCAAGGCCATCGCCGAGAGCCGCGGCGTGCCCATGCCGAGCTTCTTCGGCTACATGGCTTGGTCCGTGGCCATCCTGATTCCGCTGTTCGTCATCACCACCTTCCTCTTCTTTCGCTGAGTGCACACACCATGAGCAAGCCCAAGATCCTGGTCGCCCGCGCGATCTTTCCCGAGACCATCGAGCGCCTGTCGCAGCATTTCGAGGTCGAGTCGAACCAGTCCGACGAGAGCTGGAGCAAAGACCAGCTGATTGCGAAGCTCAAGGGCAAGCAGGGCGCCTTCACCACCGGCAGCGAGCGCATCGATGCCGCCGTGCTCGACGCGAATCCCGACCTGAAGATCTGCGCCAACATGGCTGTCGGCTACAACAACTTCGACGTCGATGCGATGGCCGCGCACGGCGTGCTCGGCACCAACGCACCCGACGTGCTGACCGAGACCACCGCCGACTTCGGCTTCGCGCTGCTCATGGCGACCGCGCGCCGCATCACCGAGAGCGAGCATTTCCTGCGCGCCGGCAAGTGGGAGAAGTGGAGCTACGACATGTTCGCGGGCTCCGACATCCACGGCGCCACGCTCGGCATCATCGGCATGGGCCGCATCGGGCAGGGCATTGCCAAGCGCGGCGCGTACGGCTTCGGCATGAAGGTGATCTATCACAACCGTTCGCGCCTCGATGCGACGCTCGAAGCCGACTGCAAGGCCAGCTACGTGAGCAAGGAAGATCTGCTCAAGACCGCCGACCACGTCGTGCTGGTCGTGCCTTACTCGCCCGCTTCGCACCACACCATCGGCGCCGCCGAGATCGCGCTGATGAAGCCGACGGCCACGCTGGTGAACATCGCGCGCGGCGGCATCGTCGACGACGCGGCGCTGGCCGTGGCGCTGCGCGAGAAGCGCATCGCGGCGGCGGGCCTGGACGTGTTCGAGGGCGAACCCAAGGTCCACCCCGACCTGCTGACCGTGCCGAACGTCGTGCTCACGCCGCACATCGCGAGTGCCACCGTGCCCACGCGGCGCGCCATGGCCGACCTCGCGGCCGACAACCTCATCGCGTACTTCAGCGGCAAGGGGCCGCTGACGCCGGTCACACCCGTTCCAGCGGCCACGAAGTAACTAACCGACACGCAGCGACTCTCCTTGGAACTGACTGAGTTGATTCTTCTCGCGCTGGCTGCGCTCGCCGTCGTGCAGCTCGTGCTGGTGATCTGGCTGCTTGCGCGCCGGCAGCCCAGGCCGGACCACAGCGAAATGCTCGGCGTGCTGGCCGCACTGGGCGCGGCCAACGAGCGCACCGAGCGCGAGTTGCGCCGCGAGATCGGCGAGAACTCGCGCGGTACGCGGCAGGAAACCGCGCAGGCCTTCGCGACCTTCCAGCAGTCGCTGGTGCAGCAGGGCGCCGAAGCAACGCGCACGCAGAACGCGCAACTCGACGCCTTCTCGCTGCAGCTCGCTTCACTGCAGAAGTCGCTGGCCGACACGCTCAACACCCAGCTGCAGGGCCTGAGCGAGTCGAATGCGCGGCGCCTCGCCGAAGTGCGCACGACGATGGAAACGCAGCTCGCGCAACTTCAGCAGAGCAACACCGCCAAGCTCGACGAGATGCGCAAGACGGTCGACGAAAAGCTGCAGAGCACGCTCGAGGCGCGCCTGGGCGAGAGCTTCAAGCAGGTGGCCGACCGGCTCGAGCAGGTACACAAGGGCCTCGGCGAAATGCAGACGCTGGCCGTCGGCGTCGGCAGCCTGCAGCGCGTGCTGACCAACGTGAAGACGCGCGGCGTGTTCGGCGAGGTGCAGCTCGAAGCGCTGCTCGAGCAGGTGCTCACGCCCGAGCAGTACGCCAAGCAGATCGAGACCAAGCCGCGCAGCGGCCAGCGCGTCGATTTCGCGATCCGCTTCCCGGGCCGCGGCGACGACGGCGCGCCGGTGTGGCTGCCGATCGATGCCAAGTTTCCACGCGACGACTACGAGCGCCTCATCGACGCGCACGAGCGCGCCGATGCACCCGCCGCCGAACTCGCGGCGAAGGCGCTCGAAGCGCGCATCCGCCTGGAGGCTCGCTCGATCGCCGAGAACTACCTCGCCGCGCCGCACACGACCGATTTCGCGATTCTTTTCCTGCCGGTCGAGAGCCTCTACGCCGAGGTGCTGCGCCGTCCCGGCTTGATGGACGCCATCCAGCGCCAGCACCGCGTGACGCTCGCCGGCCCGACCACCTTGCTCGCGATGCTCAACAGCCTGCACATGGGCTTTCGCACGCTCGCGCTGGAGCAGCAGGCCTCCGAGGTGTGGAAGGTGCTGGGCGCGGTCAAGACCGAATTCGAGCGCTATGGTGAGTGGGTCGCGCGCATCAAGGAGCAGGTGGCCAAGGCGTCTGACACGCTCGACAAGGCAGACACGCGCGCCAAGCAGATGCGTCTGGCATTGCGCAAGGTAGAGGCGCTGCCCGAAGCGCAATCGCAGGTGCTGCTGCCTCCGACAGCCGACAGCGAGGGCGACGACACCCCGTGAAAGGCTCCGAACTGCTGCGTGTCATCGGCGCCCAGGTCTGCCTGCACGCCACGATGGCCGGCATGCGCCTGGCCACACCGCTGCTGGCGCTGCAACAGGGCTACAGCGCAGCGGCGGTCGGCGTGTTGATCGCGCTGTTTGCCCTGACTCAGGTATTTCTGGCCTTGCCGGCCGGGCGTTTTGCCGATCGGCACGGGTTCAAGCGGCCGCTCTGGTTTTCGGTGATCGCGGCCGCGGGCGGCGCGGCGCTGGTGCTGGTCTTTCCGACCTTTCCGGCCATGTGCATCGCGGCGCTGCTGACCGGCGGCGCCACCGGTGCGACCGTCATCGCCTTGCAACGGCACGTGGGGCGGTCCGCCACCAATGCAACGCAGCTCAAGCGGGTGTTCAGCTGGCTGGCCATCGCGCCCGCGGCGGCCAACTTCGTCGGGCCTTTTCTCGCCGGCATGCTGATCGACCACGCCGGCCGCGTGCCCGCGGACATGCTGGCGTTCCGCGTCTGTTTCGCGGTCATGGCCTTCCTGCCGGTCCTGTGCTGGCTGCTGGCGCGCGGCGCGCACGAGCCGCCGCGCGCAGCGCCCATTCCCGGCGCCGCGCCGACGCGGGCCTGGGACCTGCTGCGCGAGCCGATGTTCCGCCGCCTGCTCTTCGTGAACTGGCTGCAGTCGTCGAGTTGGGATGTGCACGCCTTCGTGCTGCCCGTGCTGGGGCACGACCGCGGCATCAGCGCGTCGGTGATCGGGTCGATCCTCGGCGCCTTCGCCATCGCGGCGGCCGCGATTCGCGTGGTGCTGCCGCTCATCGCCTCGCGCGCCTCGGAGCGCAGCGTGATCCTGAGCTCCACCATCGTCACGGCGGCGATGTTCGCGGTCTACCCGCTGCTCGACTCGGCCTTGACCATGGGCATGTGCTCGGTGATCCTCGGTTTCGCGCTCGGCGCGGTGCAGCCGATGGTCATGAGCATGCTGCACCAGATCACCCCGCACGCGCGGCACGGCGAGGCGCTGGGGCTGCGGCTGATGACCATCAATGCGTCGAGCGTGGCGATGCCGATGCTGTTCGGCTCGCTCGGAGCGCTGATCGGGATTGCGGGCGTGTTCTGGGTCGTGGGTGGCGTGCTGGCGCTGGGGGCGCGGGCGACCTGGGGGTTGAAGCTCTAGCGGCAGGTGCGAAATCCACGCTCCAAATAAGATCAATTCTCATCTGAATTGACATTTAACTGACTCATGGTCAGTATCGGCGCCTTCTTCAACGACTTGAAGGCGTTCATGGACTCCCCGAATCCCGCCCAAACCGATCCGCGCCGCCGCATCGCGCTCGTGGCGGCGGTGTACCTCGGCAGCTTCATCGCCACGCTCGACGTGAGCATCGTCAATGTCGCGCTGCCCACGCTGCAGCGCGCGTTGTCCACCGACCTGGCCGGGCTGCAGTGGGTGATCGACATCTATGCGCTGTGCCTCTCGGCCTTCATCCTCTCGGCCGGACCGGTCGGTGACCGCTACGGCCGCAAGCGCGCCTGGCTCGCCGGTGTGGTCGTGTTCACGCTGGGCTCGGCGATGTGCGCGATGGCCGGCGACCTCTTGATGCTGCTCGCCGGACGGGCGGTGCAGGGCGTCGCCGGCGCGCTGATGATTCCCGGCGCGCTCTCGCTGCTGGCGCACGCGTTCCCCGAACCGGCCAGCCGCGCGCGGGTGATCGGCGGCTGGTCGTCGTTCACGGCGCTGTCGCTGATCCTCGGGCCGATGCTGGGCGGGGTGCTGGTGGATCACGCGGGCTGGCAGAGCATCTTCCTCATCAACCTGCCGATCGGCGTGCTGACTGTGGGGCTTGGGCTCTGGGGTATTCGCGAGAGTTCGCACCCCGAGCATGCGGCGCTCGATCCGCTCGGGCAGGTGCTCAGCGTGCTGTGGCTCGGCGCGCTGACCTATGGGTTGATCGCGGCCGGCGAATGCGGCTGGGGCTCCAGCCGCGCCGCGACCGCGCTGGTGGCGGCAACCATCGGCCTCGCGCTGTTTCTGATGGTGGAAGCACGCGTGGCACGGCCGCTGCTGCCGCTCGCGCTGTTCCGCGATGCGCGCTTCTCGGCCACCAACTTCGCCTCGTTCGTGCTCGGCTTCTCGTCGTACGCGAGCCTGTTCTTCTTCTCGCTCTTCCTGCAGCAGGTGCAGGGCTGGTCGCCCAGCGAGACCGGCTGGCGGCTCGTGCCGCAGTTCGTCGCAACCGGACTCATCGCCTCGCAGTTCGGCCGGCTGGCGCGGCGCTACGACGTGCACACGCTCATGGTCGCGGGCTACGCGCTCATCGGCGGTTCGATGCTGCTGCTGACGCTGTTCTCGGCCGACACGCCCTATGTGCTGCTGGCGCTCCTGTTCGTGTTCCTCGGCGCAGGCACGGGTCTCGCGGTTCCGTCCACGAGCATGGCCGTGATGGCGTCCGTACCCGCGCAACGCTCCGGCATGGCGTCGGCCACGATGAACGCGCTGCGCCAAGCCGGCATGCTGATCGGCATCGCGCTGCTCGGTACGCTGATGAGCACGCGGGCGACCACGCTGCTGGCCGCCGCGCTCGAACAGGCCGGGTTGCGCGATGCGCAACAGGCGGCTGTCGCGGCCGTTTCGCGGCATGACCTGAGCGCGCTGGCCTCGCTCGACGTGGACACGGCGCGGACGCTGTTGGCCGGCGCACTCGCCGGTGGGTTCCACGCCGCCATGGCCTGCGCCGGAGTGGCGGGCTTGCTGGCTGCGGGATTGCTGGTGCGCGTCAGGCCACGCGCCGCCGCGTTGCCGGTTCGGGCCTAGGCCGCACAACGCCATGCCCGCTGCCCTCGTGCCCGTGCGCTTGCGCACACAAATTCGATCGGCAACCGATCACGTGCTTCCAGTGCCCCCTGCGCGCACGTCGTCCGTCGAGCAATACGAGAAACTCCGCAAGTTGACAATCGAGAAGCGCTCCGGCCCGCCGTTCGGCGCCTTCGCCGCCACCGACAACGCGTTCGCCGGTCTCGGCGAGCAGGCGCCAGTGCCACGCGGTCTGCAGCTCGACACGGTCATCGACACCGCGCCCCCTCCGTTCACCGAGATTTGCCATGACACGAAGTGACCCGATCGCCGATTCCGTCCCTGCAGGCGAGGCCGAAGTCGCGCCGCGCCGGCGCACCAAGGCGCCCGAGATCCGCGCCGTCGCGCTGATGGACGCCGCCGAGCGCCTCTTCATCGAGAAAGGCATTGCCGCCACCAGCATCGACGACATCGCGGCCGGCGCGCAGGTGGCCAAGGGCACGTTCTACCTTTACTTTCCGTCGAAGGAAGCCATGCTCGGCGCGCTGCAGCAGCGCTTTGTCGATACCTTCTGCGAGCGCCTGCAGAACGCCATGGACCGTCATCGCCCAGGCAACCACCATGCGCGCCTGAAGGCCTGGGTGGAGGGGGACGGGTCTGGAAACCTACCTGGACAACGTCGCCCTCCACGACGTGGTGTTCCATGAATACCGGCCCGAAGACCGGCGCATGCGCAACGACAACGCGGTCATCACGCAGCTCGTCGGCTTGCTCAGGGAGGGCGATGCCGCGGGTGTTTGGGAGGTGGAGGACGCGACGCTCACGGCAGTGATCCTCTTCAATGCGCTGCACGGCGTGGCCGACGATGCGGTGGCCATGGGGCCGGCCGGCGATCCGGTGGCCGACCGTCGCCGCCGCGCTCGCGCGCTCACGCGCTTCTTCGAGCAGGCGCTGCACCCGGACGTCGTTGATCCCGACATCTGAAGGAATTGACCGTGTTCCTTCGTGGAACACCGAGGAACCGGCTTTGCCGGGCCTCTGGTGTTGTCGCCCCCGGTAGGGGGTTGGCGAAGCGACACGAAGTGCGCGCAGCCTGGGGGCGGGCTACAGCTTGTAGAAGCGCTTGATGTAGTCCCACGCGTCTTCGGGCGCGTCGACGTACTCGAAGAGCTTCACATCGCCCGGCGAGATCACGCCCTCGTCGACCAGGAAGTCGAAGTCGATCATCCGCTTCCAGTAGTCCGAGCCGAACAGCACGATCGGCACCGGCTTGGACTTCTTCGTCTGCACCAGCGTGATGACTTCGAACAGCTCGTCCAGCGTGCCGAAGCCGCCCGGGAACGCCACCAGCGCCTTCGCACGCATCATGAAATGCATCTTGCGGATCGCGAAGTAGTGGAACTTGAAGCTCAGCGCCGGCGTGACATACGGGTTGGCTTCTTCCTCCATCGGCAGCGCGATCGCGAGGCCGACCGAGATGCCGCCGCCTTCGTGCGCGCCGCGATTGGCTGCCTGCATGATGCCGGGGCCGCCGCCGGTGCAGACGAAGAGCTTGTCCTGGGGCTCCTTGCCGTTGCTGTACTGCGCAACCAGCTTGCCGAAGGTGCGTGCCTTCTCGTAGTAGTGCGAGCTGCGTGCGAGGCGGCGCCAGCGCTCGGCGGCCACCGTGTCGCCGGCGGCATCGGCCTGGGCGATCAGCGCGGCGGCGTCTTCCTCGCTGCGAAAGCGGGCGCTGCCGAAAACCACCACGGTGTTCTCGATGCCGTGCGCGCGCTGCTCGAGATCTGGCTTCATCAATTCGAGCTGCATGCGGATGCCGCGGGTTTCTCGGCGCAGCAGGAACTCGGGATCGGCGAAGGCGATGCGCGAGGGATCGGGATCGAGCGGAAGGCCTTTTTCGGAATGGGACTGGAGCGTGGCCCAGGCATCGGCGAGGCGTTTGTCGTGAAGATCGTGCGTGTTGTTCATGAAAGGACTCGGACAGAAGAACCTGAGGGATTGTGCAGCGTTGCAACCGCCGTGCCCGACCAACGAAAAAGGCCCCTTGCGGAGCCTTTTTTCGGAGAGACGGTGACCGGCCGTAAGGCCGGGAACGCTCAGACGCGCTTGCGGTATTCGCCGGTGCGCGTGTCGATTTCGATCTTGTCGCCTTGCGCCACGAAAAGCGGAACGCCGACTTCGAAGCCGGTCGCGATCTTGGCAGGCTTCATGACCTTGCCCGAGGTGTCGCCCTTGACGGCCGGCTCGGTCCAGGTGATTTCGCGCTCGACGCTGGTGGGCAGTTCGACCGAGATGGCCTTGCCGTCGTAGAACACCACTTCGACGGCCATGCCGTCTTCCAGGTAGTTCAGTGCGTCGCCCATGTTCTCGGCTTCGACTTCGTACTGGTTGTACTCGGCGTCCATGCAGACGTAGAGTGGATCGGCGAAGTAGGAGTAGGTGCAGTCCTTCTTCTCGAGCACGATCTGGTCGATCTTGTCGTCGGCCTTGAAGACCACTTCGGTGTTGAAGTTGGCCACCAGGCTCTTCATCTTCATGCGCACGGTGGCGGAGTTGCGGCCGCCGCGGCTGTATTCGGTCTTGAGGACGACCATCGGGTCCTTGCCGTGCATGATGACGTTGCCGGCGCGGATTTCTTGAGCGATTTTCATAACAGGTTCTCTGGATGTTGGCCGCTCGGTGCACGGGGCCTTCTGCGACATCCGGCGACGTTCGAAACGTTCTTGCCGGTGTGGCGGGCCCCGAGGTACAGGTCTTGCGGCGGTTTTGCAGGTTTGGCGGAGAGCATCTCGGGTCCTGAGGGCCCGGGCCGAAATCCGCAAAGCCCGCTATTTTAGCTTTTTTGGGCGATCAGATGCCGCAGTTGGACGACCAGATCGTCCTGTGCGTACAGCCTGTCGCGCGCCGCCCGAGCCGTTTCCCGCCACGGATCCTGCGTTTCCAGGGGCGGCAGGGGCTTGTCGTCGAAGCCGTTCCAGACGTGGTGAAAACGCCTCAGCGAGGGCGGGGCGCCGAGCCAGTCGAGCCAGGCGTTCAGCTTGGCGTGGTGGGCGTCATCGTCTTGCGGATAGATCTGCCAGACCAGCGGTGCGCCGGCCCAGAGCGCGCGCACGAGCGAGTCCTCGCCCCGCACGAAGTTCAGGTCGCAGGACCAGAGCAGGTGGTCGAAGTCCGGCTGCGTGAGATAGGGGAGGTATGAAATCGATAGCGCGCCATGCCCATGGAGCGTGGGGTTCTCAGGCGAAATATTCGAAAAGTGCGCCTTCACGGCGTTGGCGGCGCGGCCCGCCGTCACCAGCAGCCGGGTGGGCTCGGGGCCTTCCGCCAAATGCGCGAGCAGCGCCGACAGCGCAGGCGGCTCGTAGCAGAACAGGGAGACGAGGCGCTCGTTTTCTTTCCAGGGAATCTGCTGCGCCGCGAGCCAGGAGGCGCGATCGAAACCGGCCTGGCGTTCCGCGAGATCGGGCTCGCGCAGCAGTCCGCCTGTTGCGGGCGTGAAGCCGGGATAGAAAAAGCGCTTGGTCAACCCCGCGCCCGGCCCCTTGAACACCGGCGAGGGCAGGCCGTGCAGACGCTCGACATACGGCTCGGCCGACAGGTATTCGAGATTGATCCACGCCCGATGCGCGCCTTCAGCAGCGGCCGCTGCGGCAAAGCGTGCGACGAGTTCCGGCGCCGGCTCGCAGCCGAAGGCCTCGATGAGCACATCCGGCACCGGCCCGGCCACGGCCGCTCGCACCGCGACGGGGTCGCTCCAGTCGATCACTTTCACGCCATCGCAACCCGCGGGCGCCATCCAGTTCAGCGCCGTCCCGTCGTCGATCCAGAGCCGCACCTGTTCGCCCAGCGAAGCCAGTTGCCTGGCCAGCCGCCAGCAGACGCCGAGATCGCCGTGGTTGTCGATGACCTTGCAGAAGATGTCCCATTGCATGTGCGTGCCCATGGTCGCGAGTGTGCCTGTGCCGGGAGGCCATTCGGGGCTCGGCTTGCTATGCTGGCCGCCACAACAACCCCGGAGAGAGAAAGACCATGAGGATGCAGACCCGTTCGCAGTTTTCCCTTCGTTCCGCCAGGACCGTGCTCGCCCTGTCGCTGGCCTTGTGCGGCGTCGCCGGCATGACCGGTGCGTCGGCCCAGACGAGCACCGCGCCGGCATCGCTCACGCCGCAGCAGCAGCGCTTTCACGACATATATAAAGAGCTGATCGAGATCAACACCACCCACTCGACGGGTGACAACACGCTGGCCGCGCGCGCCATGGAAAAGGGCCTGATCGAATCGGGCTTCGCGCCCGGCGACATCCAGATCTTCGAACCCTTCCCGAAGAAGGGCAACCTGGTGCTGCGCTTCAAGGGCAACGGCAGCAAGAAGCCGCTGCTCCTGCTGGCCCACATCGACGTGGTCGAGGCGCGGCGCGAAGACTGGAAGACCGATCCGTTCAAGCTGCAGGAAACCGGCGGCTACTTCACCGCGCGCGGCTCCATCGACGACAAAGCCATGGCCTCGGCGCTGGTGTCGGTGCTGGGGCAACTCAAGCAGGAAGGTTTCAAGCCCAGCCGCGACATCATCCTGGCGCTGACTGCCGACGAAGAGCGCGGCGATGCGCTCAGCAACGGCGCCTTCTGGCTCATCAGCAACAAGCCCGAGCTGCTGCAAGCGGAGTTTGGTATCAACGAAGGGGGCGGCGGCGAGCTGCGCGGCGGCAAGCCGAACCTGCACCGCATGCAGGTGGCCGAGAAGATGTACACGACCTACATGCTGGAGGCGCGCGACGTGGGCGGCCACAGCTCGGTGCCGACGAAGACCAATCCGATCTACGCGCTCTCCGCCGGGCTGGAGCGGCTGGGCAACTACGCCTTCCCGATCAAGCTCGCGGACGTCACCAAGACCTACTTCGCGCGCAGCGCCCCGTTCGCCACCGGCCAACTCGCCGACGACATGCGCGCCATCGGCACCGGCAATCCCGATGCCGGCGTGCTCGAACGCATGACTGCCAACCCCGCCTACAACGCGCAACTGCGCACCACCTGCGTGGCGACGATGGTGCAGGCCGGCCACGCCGAGAACGCGCTGCCGCAGTCGGCCAAGGCGACGGTCAACTGCCGCATCCTGCCGCACGACGATCCCGAGGAAATCGAGCGCTTGCTGACCCAGGCCGTGGGCAACGACAAGATCGTGGTGCGCAACATGGGCAAGCCGCTGCGCAGCCCGGCTTCGCCGCTGAACGGCGACCTCGTGAAGACAGTGGAATCGCTCACGCAGCAGATGTGGCCCGGCGTGCCCGTGGTGCCCGCGATGAGCACCGGCGCCACCGACAGCCGCTTCCTGCGCAATGCCGGCATCCCGATGTACGGCGTGACCGGCATGTTCCTGGAGCCAGCTGATGCGCGGGCGCACGGGCTGGACGAACGCATCGAGATTCAGCGGCTGTACGACGGGCGCGAGTTCCTGTACCGGCTCGTTTCGGAGGTCGCGAAGTAAGCAGAAAAAAGGGCGCTGCGGTCACAGCGCCCCTGGTTCGGTCAGGGCGTGAAGGTATCGCCCAGCACGATGCCTTCGCGCCGCGGGTCCGCGCCGCCGGTGAGCACCGATTTGCCGCCCACGTTCGTGCGGATGATGGTGCTGATGCCGCTGGATTGCGGCCCGAAGTTCACCGTGTGGCCGAGCGCGCGCAGGCCTGTGATCAGCGGATCGTTGTTGCCTGAGTTCGAGGTGTCGATGGCCGGGTGTTCGCCGCCCACGTTGGTGTTGGGGCTGTTGGTCGCGCCGAAGTCCACCAGCGAGGTGGCCTGCTGCGCATCGAGGCCCCAGTCGAGTGCGCCGACCACGGTCTTCACCACGTACTGGATGATCGTGCCGCCGCCCGGCGAACCGGTGCCCATTACGAACTCGCCCATGCTGCCGTCGGCGTTCTTCTTGAACACCAATGTCGGCGCCATCGTGCTGCGCGGACGCTTGCCCGGTGCGACGCGGTTGGCGACCTTGATGCTCGGGTCCTTGGTGTCGTTCGGGTCGGCTGAGAAGTCGGTCAGCTGGTTGTTCAGCATGAGGCCCTGCGTCATGTGAAACGAGCCGAGCGTGCTTTCGACCGTGGTCGTCATCGTCACCACGTTGCCTTGTTTGTCGACCACGGTGAAGTGCGTGGTGCCGTGCTCCTCGGTCTTGTCGATGCCCAGCGGCACATTGCCCAGGTTGCCAGCCGTTGCCGTGCCCATGCTCTTGGACAGGCTGATGAGGCTCGCGCGCTGCTGCAGGTAGGGCTTGTGGAGCATCGTGTCAACGGAGCCGCCCGGCAGGGGGATGAAGTCGGTGTCGGCCACGTATTTGTCGCGGTCGGCGTAGGCCAAGCGCTCCGCCTCGCTCACCAGGTGCACGCCCATCACCGTCGGCTTGCCGCCTTCGATGTCGATGGCTGTGGGCTTGTACAGGCCCATGTTGAACGTTTCCAGAATGCCCAGCGCCTGCACCACCGCGATGCCGCCCGAGGACGGTGGCGCCATGCTGCACACGTAATAGTCGCGGTAGGTGCCGCAGACCGGGTCGCGGCGCTTGGCCACGTAGTTGGCCATGTCGGCCATGGTCGTCTTGCCGGGCGTAATGACGGAGCCGTCGACAGCCGCCGTGACTGCGATCTTGTCGACGATGGCCTGCGCGATCGGCCCGGTGTAGAAAGCATTGGCACCCTGAGTGGCGAGGGTGGCCAGCGTCTGGGCGTAGGCCGGGTTCTTGAGCTTCGTGCCCAGCGCCTTGGGCGTACCGTCGGCGTTGAAGAAATAGGCCGTGGCCTCGGCATCGCGCTTCAGGTTGGCTTCGGAGGTGGAGATCGCGGCGGCCATGCGGCCACCGATCGAGAAGCCGTCCGATGCCAGCGTGATCCCGTAGCTGAAGAGGTCCTTCCAAGGCAGCTTGCCGTGGTCCTTGTAGGCGATGTCGAGCATGCGAACCGCACCCGGCGTGCCGATGGAGCGACCGCTCGCGCGCAGCGGCGAGGGCTTGGGCGCGGTCTTGTCGCTCACATCGTCGATGTAGCGCAGGTAGTTCTCGGTGGCCGCGGCGGGTGCCGTTTCACGGCCATCGTAGGCCTGTACCTTCTTCGTTTTCGCGTCGTAGTGCAGCATGAACGCACCGCCGCCCAGGCCGCTCGATTGCGGCTCGACCAGGCCGAGCACGGCCTGCACCGCCACCGCCGCGTCGACCGCGCTGCCGCCGGCCTTGAGCACGTCGCAGCCCGCGCGCGTGGCCAGCGGATGGTTGGCCACCACCATGTAGTTCTTCGCGTAGACCAGTTTGTGGCCGAGCACATAGCCCGAGGCGGGTTCAGGCGCGGCGGGGTCGCCCGGATTGCCGGAGCCCACCACGACCGGGCTGCCGCTGTCACCGATCAGGCAGCCCTTGGCGGCTTCGGCCGCAGCGGCAGCTTCGTTTGCGGCGTTGGCCGCGACGATCGCCGCGATCACCGCAGCGTTGTTGTTCTGTCCGCCACCATCGCCGCCGCCGCAACCGGCCACGGTCAATGCAAGCGCCAGGGGTGAAAGCACCCACCAGGCGCGCGCCTGGATCTTCTTCGTCATGGAATTCTTCCCCAATGGTTTTGATGAAACGACACGGGCGCTCCTCGCGCCCATCTTCATCATCAGCACATTTCATTCCAGCCACCTCGGGGTTTGCGCGCAGGCCTGCGACGCGGGTTCCGCGTGACGCCACAATAGCCGCCATGTCAGACGTGCATTCCGATCAACTGCTCAGCGAGGTCGCGGCGCTGCCGCAACTGCCGGGCGTGTACCGCTACTTCGACGCCGCCGGCGCGGTGCTCTACGTGGGCAAGGCGCGCAACCTCAAGAAGCGGGTCGCCAACTACTTCCAGAAGAGCCACGGCGGCACCCGCATCGGCCACATGATCTCGAAGATCGTGCGCATGGAGACCACCGTGGTGCGCTCCGAGGCCGAGGCGCTGCTGCTCGAGAACAACCTCATCAAGACGCTCAAGCCGCGCTACAACATCCTGTTTCGCGACGACAAGAGCTACCCCTACCTGAAGATCGCGTCGCACGCGTTTCCGCGGCTCGCCTATTACCGCGGCTCGGTCGACAAGAAGCACCGCTACTTCGGTCCATACCCGAGCGCCTGGGCGGTGAAGGAGTCGATCCAGCTGCTGCAGAAGGTGTTCAAGCTGCGCACCTGCGAGGACACGGTGTATGCGAACCGCACGCGGCCCTGCCTGCTGTACCAGATCAAGCGCTGCACCGGCCCCTGCGTCGGCTACATCACGCCCGAAGCCTATGCGCAGGATGTGGCGAGCGCCGAGGCCTTCCTGATGGGCGACACGCAACTCGTGCTCTCCAAGCTGGAGCAGCGCATGACCACGCACGCCGAGAAGCTCGAGTTCGAGCAGGCGGCCGAGCTGCGCAACCAGATGTCGGCGATCTCGCGGGTGCTGCACCAGCAATCGATCGAGATCGCGTCGGACAAGGACGTGGATATCCTCGCGGTCAAGGTGCAGGGCGGCAGGGCCTGCGTGAACCTTGCGATGGTGCGCGGCGGGCGCCACCTGGGCGACCGGCCCTACTTTCCGGTGCACGTGGAAGACGCCGCGCAGATCCACCATGGCGAGATGGATGCGGAAGAGGGTGTCGAAGCAGTCGCGGCCGACCCCATCGAAGTGCAGGTGCTCGAAGCCTTCATCGCCCAGCACTACATCGACGTGCCGGTGCCGGCCACGCTGGTGCTGAGCCACCTCGTGAGCCGCGAACTGATCGAGGCGATCTCGCAGCAGGCCGGCGGGCGCGTGACAGCGGTGTTCCAGCCGCGCGAGCAGCGTCGCCACTGGCTCGAGATGGCAGAGACGAACGCGGGCCTGCAGCTGGCTCGCCTCTTGGCCGAAGAAGGTTCGCAGCAGGCGCGCACCCGCGCACTGGTCGAGGCGCTCGAGCTCGCGTGCGACGATCTGGACAACTTCCGCGTCGAATGCTTCGACATCTCGCACACGGCCGGCGAAGCCACGCAGGCCTCGTGCGTGGTGTTCGAGCACCACACGATGCAGAACAAGGAATACCGCCGCTACAACATCGAAGGCATCACGCCGGGCGACGACTACGCCGCGATGCGCCAGGTGCTGCACCGCCGCTACGGCAAGCTGGCCGAGGCGATGGCGGCCGAGACCGAGGCGTTGCCGCCCGGCGACGCAGAGAGCGAAGGCATAGAGGGCAGCGAGGCGTCGCCCAAGACCCGGACCGCGCGCATGCCCGAGCTGGTGTTGGTCGACGGCGGCAAGGGCCAGGTGTCGATGGCACGCGAGGTGTTCAGCGAACTGGGCCTGCCGCTGTCGTTGATCGTCGGGGTCGAGAAGGGCGAGGGCCGCAAGGTCGGTCTCGAAGAACTCGTATTCGCCGACGGCCGCGAGAAGGTCTACCTCGGCAAGGATTCGGCGGCGCTGATGCTGGTCGCGCAGATCCGCGACGAAGCGCACCGCTTCGCCATCACCGGCATGCGGGCCAAGCGCGCGAAGGTGCGCGTGGGCGGCAGCCAGCTGGAAGACATTCCTGGCATCGGCCCGAAGCGCCGGGCGCGATTGCTGCAGCGCTTCGGCGGCATCCGCGGCGTGGCTGCGGCGAGCATGGAAGACATCGCCTCGGTCGAGGGCATCGCTGCTGAACTGGCCGAGGAGATCTACAAGGCTTTGCACTGAGAGACGAGCCAAGCTGCGGGGTCATCCCGCCATGACACAATCGCCCGCATGTTCTGGACCCTACCGACCATCATGACCTGGACGCGCATCGTCGCGATCCCTTTGATCGTCGGCGTGTTCTACCTGCCGATGGCCGAGCCGATGCGCAACCTGATCGCCACCGTCATGTTCATCGTCTTCGCGGCCACCGACTGGCTCGACGGCTACCTGGCGCGCAAGCTCAACCAGACCTCGGCCTTCGGCGCCTTCCTCGACCCGGTGGCCGACAAGTTCCTCGTGTGCGCCGCGCTGCTGGTGCTGGTGCATCTGCAGCGCGCCGATGTGTTCGTGGCGCTCATCATCATCGGCCGCGAGATCGCCATCTCTGCGCTGCGCGAATGGATGGCGCGCATCGGTGCCGGCAAGAGCGTGGCGGTCCACATGATCGGCAAGGTCAAGACGACCGTGCAGATGGTCGCGATTCCATTCCTGCTCTATGACGGGCACCTCTTCAAGGTGATCGACACCGGCCTCTGGGGCCAGTGGCTGATCTGGATATCGGCGGTGCTCACCGTCTGGTCGATGGTCTATTACCTGCAGAAGGCCATTCCGGAGATCCGGGCGCACTCCAAATGACGGCGGTGGCCCCTGGACCCGGCCCGGGCGGCTCGGGGTGGCTGCGGGCCATGCCGGCGGTCTTCGTGTTGATCTGGAGCACCGGCTTCATCGTTGCGCGCTATGGCATGCCCTATGCGCCGCCCCTCAAGTTTCTTGCTGTGCGCTATGCGCTCTCGCTCCTGTGCTTCGGCATCTGGGTCGCGCTCGCGAAGGTCGCGTGGCCGAAGGAGCGATCGCAGTGGGGGCATCTCGCAGTCACGGGCGTGCTGATGCAGGCGGGGTATCTCGGTGGTGTCTGGGCCGCGGTACACGCTGGCATGGGCGCGGGGCTGGTGGCGTTGCTGGTCGGCATCCAGCCGGTGCTCACCGCGATCTGGCTTTCTTTCAACGGCGGGCGCATTTCGAAGCGGCAGTGGGCCGGACTCGTTCTGGGGTTCGCAGGCCTGGTGCTCGTGGTCTCGCGCAAGTTCGGCCAGGGCACCGAGGTCAGCGCGCTGACGATGGCGCTCACCGTCTTCGCGCTTTTGTCGATCACGGCGGGCACGCTGTACCAGAAGCGTTTCGTCGCACCGTGCGACGTGCGCAGCGCGAGTGCCGTGCAGATGGCGGCCGCGCTGCTCGTGACCCTGCCCTTTGCGGCCATGGAGTCGCAAAGCATCGAATGGAACGCGCACTCGACCGGCGCAATGGCCTGGTCGGTGCTGTCGCTGTCGCTGGGCGGCAGTTCGCTGCTCTACATGCTGATCCAGCGCGGCACGGCCACGGCCGTCACCAGCCTGCTGTACCTCGTGCCGCCATGCACGGCGGTGATGGCGTGGCTGCTGTTCGCGGAGCCGATCACGCTGGTGACGTTGCTGGGCATCGGGCTCACCGCGATCGGTGTGAGCCTGGTGGTGCGCGGCGAGCGCTGAACCTCAGCGCTCGCCCGTCGTCCCCGTCTTCCCCGCCTTCGCCGGCTTCCACGGCTCGCCGCGAAACTGCTCTGCGAGGTGATCGACCAACAGCCGCACGCGGCGCGGTGTCTTCGGCCGCCAGGGCGCGACCCAGTGGATGTCGGCATCGGGCATCGTGTACTGCGGCAGCACGCGCACCAGTTCGCCGCTGGCCAGTTGCGGCGCGATGTCCCAGAGGCTGCGCAGCATGACGCCGTGGCCCGCCATGCACCAGTCGCGCACCATCTCTCCCGAATTGCTCGCGAGCGGCCCCTGCACGCGAACGCGCGCGGTGCTGCCGTCGCGCACATGACGCAGCGTCCAGAGTACGAACTGGCGCTGGTTGATCTCGCCGTTCTCGCGCGCGACCAGGCAGGCGTGCGAGGTCAGCGCGTCGACCGTGGCCGGCGTGCCGTGCTGCGCAATGTACGACGGCGCGGCCGCCAGCACGCGCTGGTTGCGCGCGATGCGGCGCGTGATCCAGTCGGCCGCACGGTGTTGCTGCACGGCCCACAGCCAAAGCGCGCCGTCGTAGCCTTCGGCGCCGAGGTCGGGGAGTTGCTCAGTCAGCAGCAGTTCGATCTGAAGGGCGGGGTGCCGGGCCTGGAAGGTAGCAAGTGCCGGCCCTAGCCAGCGCCTGCCGAAGCCGAAGGTCGCGGCAAGGCGGATCGTGCCGACCAGCGCGTTCTGCCGCTCGCCGAGTTCGCTTTCGAGCGCGGCAAAGCCTTCGAGCAACGCGCGCGCATGCAGGCACACCGCCTCGCCTTCGGCAGTGACGTTGAGGCGCCGTGTGGTCCGGTCGAACAGCCGCTGCCCGAGCCGGCCCTCGAGCGCACCCAGTCGCTTGGTGATGACAGAGGGCACGACGTCTAGCGTGGCGGCCGCGCCGGCGAGGCTGCCCTGGTCGCGAATTGCCAGCACCAGTTCGAGATCGCCGCGTTCCAGCGAGGATGAATTCATGCCAATCTGGAAAGTATGAATTGGCTGATTGTTGCTTGATGATCGCCGGGGCGCAACGCACAATCGTTCCGTGACCAACTCCTTCCTCACCTTTCCCACCTTCGACATCGAGCGCAACGGCGTGCGCATCCATGGCCGCGTCGGCGGCAGGGGCGCGCCGCTGCTGTTGCTGCACGGCCATCCGCAGACGCATGCGATCTGGCATCGCGTGGCACCGCAATTGGCCGAGCAGTTCACCGTGGTCGCAGTGGACCTGCGTGGCTACGGCGACTCGGGCCGGCCGACCGCCGATGTCGAGCACGCGGTCTACAGCAAGCGCGAAATGGCGCTCGATGCGCTCGCCGCCATGCGGCACCACGGCTTCGAACGCTTCGGCGTGCTGGCGCACGACCGCGGCGCACGCGTGGCGCACCGGCTCGCGGTGGACCATGCGGCTGCGGTCGAGCGCATGCTGCTGCTCGATATCGCGCCCACGCTCGCGATGTACGAGAACACTTCCGAGGCTTTCGCGAAAGCCTACTGGCACTGGTTCTTTCTTATCCAGCCGCCGCCGTTGCCCGAGGCGCTGATCGCTTCCGATCCGGCGCGTTACGTACGCAGCGTGATGGGCGGTCGGCACGCAGGCCTCGCGCCTTTCGCACCCGAGGTGCTGGCCGAGTACGAGCGATGCGCCGGCATTCCCGGCACGGCCGAATCCATCTGCGAGGACTACCGCGCCTCCGCCACCATCGATCTCGTGCATGACCGCGCGGACCTCGCCGCCGGCCGCAAGCTCGCGCAACCGCTGCGCGTGCTCTGGGGCGAGCACGGCGCGGTGGGCAAGTGCTTCGATGTGCTCGCGCTATGGCGCGCGTGCGCCAACGACATCTCGGGCCGCGCGCTGCCGTGCGGCCACTACATTCCCGAAGAAGCCCCGGCCGAATTGCTCGCCGAGGCGCTCGCATTCTTTTCACCCATCCAACAAGCAGGAGCCACTCCATGAGCACCCACAGAATCGCAGTCATCGCCGGCGACGGCATCGGCAAGGAGACCATGCCAGAGGGCCTGCGCGTGGTCGATGCGGCGGCGCGCAAGTTCGGCATCGATCTGAAATTCGACCACTTCGATTTTTCGAGCTGGGACTACTGCGAGAAGCACGGCAAGATGCTGCCCGACAACTGGAAGGACCAGATCGGCGGCCACGATGCGATCTTCTTCGGCGCGGTCGGCTGGCCCGAGAAGATTCCCGATCACATCTCGCTCTGGGGCTCGCTGCTGCTGTTCCGCCGCGAGTTCGACCAGTACATCAACCTGCGCCCCGCGCGCCTCATGCCCGGCATCATTGCGCCCGTGGTGCGCCGCGACGGCACGCCGCGCCAGCCCGGCGAGATCGACATGTACATCGTGCGCGAGAACACCGAAGGCGAGTACTCGAGCATCGGCGGGCGCATGTACGAAGGCACGCCGCGCGAGATCGTGGTGCAGGAGACGGTGATGTCGCGCGTGGGCGTGGACCGCGTGCTCAAGTTCGCGTTCGAGCTCGCGCAATCGCGGCCGAAGAAACACCTGACGAGCGCCACCAAGTCGAACGGCATCTCGATCACCATGCCCTACTGGGACGAGCGCGTGGCCGAGATGGCGAAGAACTACGCGGGCGTGAAGCTCGACAAGTTCCACATCGACATCCTCACCGCGCACTTCGTTCAGCGTCCCGACTTCTTCGACGTGGTGGTGGCGAGCAATCTCTTCGGCGACATCCTCTCGGACCTCGGGCCGGCCTGCACCGGCACCATCGGCATCGCGCCGAGCGCCAACCTGAACCCAGAGCGCACCACGCCGTCGCTGTTCGAACCGGTGCATGGCTCGGCGCCGGACATCGCGGGCAAGGGCATCGCGAACCCGATCGGGCAGATCTGGTGCGGCGCGATGATGCTGGAGTTCCTCGGCCACAAGGAAGCGCACGATGCGATCCTCTCGACCATCGAGAAGGTGCTCGCGCCCCAAAGCGGAGCACCGCGTACACCGGATATCGGCGGCACCGCGAGCACCAGCGACCTCGGAAAGGCAATCGCTGAAGCGCTTTGAAAAGTACTTCACGAAACGCGCCGGAAAGTGCGCGACAAAACGCCCCTAAAATCGCGCGCTCCGCTGTTCTGCGTGCCGTCGTGTCTTATTGACACCCTGCAGGGCAGTGGTTGTAATCCTCGCTGGCAGCGCGCTGCCGAGGCGTCAGGCCTGCCAAGCTCTTGAGTCGCACCCACCCGCGGCCAGGTCGCAGCTGACGAAAGCCGACCAACTTTTTCTCTACAAGGGGCCCTTGTGAACAAGACCGAACTGATTGAGCACATCGCAAAGAACGCCGATATTTCCAAAGCAGCTGCCACGCGCGCGCTCGAATCCACCATCGGCGCCATTCGTACCACGCTCAAAAAGGGCGGCTCCGTTTCGCTCGTCGGTTTCGGCACTTTCGCAGTAGGCAAACGGGCCGCCCGCACCGGCCGGAATCCCCGCACCGGCGACGCGATTAAAATCAAGGCAGCCAAGATTCCGAAGTTCCGTCCGGGCAAGGCGCTGAAAGACGCGCTGAACTGAGACTAGACTCGGAGAGTATTCCGGTGGGGTGCTTAGCTCAGTTGGTAGAGCGGCGCCCTTACAAGGCGTAGGTCGGGGGTTCGAGCCCCTCAGCACCCACCACCACCCAGATGCAAAGGCGAACACCAGTTCGCCTTTTTTATTGCCGTCCGACATCCGTCGAAAAAGAGTGTTCAAGCATGTTTGATTTCTTCCGCAAGTACAACAAGATCGTCATGATTTTCTTGTTCTTGCTGATCATTCCCTCGTTCGTGCTCTTCGGTGTGGAGCGTTACCAGGGCTCCGGCCGCGACGAGAAGGTTGCCCACATCGAAGGCGGCGACATCACCAAGCCGGAATGGGATGCGCAGCATCGCATCGAGACGGACCGCATCCGCCAGCAGTCGCCCAACGTCGATCCGACGGTGCTCGATTCGGACGCCTTGCGCTATGCCACGCTGGAGCGCATGGTGCGCGACCGCGTGCTGGCCGCAGCCGCCGCCAAGGCGAACATGACCGTCTCCGAAGATCGTCTCTCGCGGATCTTCGCGCAGGACCCGGGCTTGGCGTCCTTCCGCACGCCCGACGGCAAGTTCGACCGCGAGACCTTCCTTCGCGTGACGGGCCGCACGCCCGAGCAATACGAAGCGCAGGTGCGCGCCGACATGTCCACGCAGCAGGTGCTGCTCGGTGTGTCGGGCACGGCCCTCACGCCGCCGGCACTGGTGGCCGCCACGGTCAACGCCTTCTACGATCGCCGCGAAATCCAGGTGGCCCGCTTCGCCCCTGAGAGCTTCGCCTCGAAGGTGACCGTGAGCGACGCCGACATCGAGGCCTACTACAAGGACCACACCTCGCAGTTCCAGGCGCCCGAACAGGCCAGCATCGAATATCTCGTGCTCGATCTCGACGCGGCCAAGAAGAACGTCGTCGTCAGCGAAGCCGACCTCAAGACCTACTACGAACAGAACACCGCGCGCTTCGGCACGAAGGAAGAGCGCCGCGCGAGCCACATCCTGATCACCGCGCCGGCCAGCATGTCCGCCGCCGATCGCGAAAAGGCGAAGGCCAAGGCCGAGCAGCTGCTCGCCGACGTGAAGAAGGCACCGAACACTTTCGCCGACGTGGCGCGCAAGAACTCGCAGGACCCCGGTTCGGCAGAGAAGGGCGGAGACCTCGATTTCGTCACCAGGGGCGCGATGGTCAAGCCGTTCGAAGACGCGATGTTCGCGCTGAAGAAGGGCGAGATCAGCGGCGTCGTCGAAACCGAGTTCGGCTATCACATCATCCATCTCGTCGACATCAAGCCGGCCGTTGTGCCGCCCTTCGAGCAGGTTCGTGCAACCATCGAAAGCGAAGTCCGCGCCGCGCAGGCCGCGCAGGAATTCGCGAAGGCCGCCGAGGTGTTCACCGATGCGGTGTACCAACAGCCCGACAGCCTCAAGCCCGCTGCGGAAAAGCTCAAGCTCACGATCCAGACCGCGACCAATGTCCCGCGCACCCCCGCGCCGGGCGCCAAGGGCCCGCTGGCCAGCCGCAACTTCCTGAGCGCGCTGTATGCCGGCGACTCGCTCGAGCGCAAGCAGAACACCGAAGCAATCGAGGTCGGCTCCAGCCAGCTCGCCTCGGGCCGCGTGACGCAGTACACGCCCGCGCATCCGATCCCGCTGGCCGAGGTCAAGGACAAGATTCGTGCGCAGCTCGTCACCGAGCGCGCAGCCGTGCTGGCCAAGACCGAAGGCGAAGCCAAGCTCGCGGCCTGGACCGCCAAGGCGGATGGTGCGACCTTCGCTGCCCCGGTCACCGTCTCGCGCATCGATGCGCAGTCGCAACCCATGCCGGTGATCGACGCTGCGCTCCGCGCCAATGCAGCCAAGCTGCCTTCGCTGGTGGGCGTCGACCTGGGCGCGCAAGGCTACGCGGTGGTGCGTGTGACCAAGGTGGTTCCGCGCACACCGCCGCCGCCCGAGCAGGCGCAGCAAGAGAGCGCGCAGGTCGGCCAGTCGGTGACGGCAGCGGAGGCCGATGCGTACTACAAGCTGCTGAAGGAACGCTTCAAGGCCGAGATCCTCGTGCCGAAGCCGGCGGACACGCTGCCTGTGGCATCCGCCCGCTGACGCGAGGCTGCTCCGCAAAACGAACGCCCGGGTCGATGACCCGGGCTTTTTTTTGGTCGCACGTGGGACAAGCGCGGCCTGCGCTTCTTGCCAGAATCCGGCGCATGGGAACCCTCTACCTCGTGCGCCATGGGCAAGCCAGTTTCGGCGCTGCCGACTATGACAACCTGAGCGAGCTCGGCCATCGGCAGTCCGTGCGCATGGGTGAATATTGGCGCGAGCGAGGCATGGCATTCGATGCCGTCATCACCGGCACCTTGAAGCGGCATCGCCAGACATGGGAGGGCATCGCCAAGGGCCTGGGCCTGGAGCGCGACGACGTGCTGCCGTGGCCCGGGCTCAACGAATACGACAGCGAAGCGATCATCGCCACGATTCACGAAGGCAAGCTAGAGAAGCCGGATTCACCCGAGATGTACCGCCATCACTTCCGCCTGCTGCGCCAAGGCCTGGGCGCCTGGATGCAGGGCAAGACGGCGCCGGCCGGGATGCCGAGCTATGTCGACTTTCTCGCCGGTGTGACGACTGCGCTTGATCATGTGCGTGACCGGCATCACGGCGCGAAGGTGCTGGTGGTGTCGAGCGGAGGGCCGATCAGCACTGCGGTCGGCCACGTGCTGGGCACGAGCGCAGAGACGACCATCGAACTCAACCTGCGCATCCGCAACACCTCGGTGACGGAGTTCGCGTTCACGCCGAAGCGCCACATGCTGGTGACCTACAACACGCTGCCGCATCTCGATGGGCCGACGTACGAGGACTGGGTCACGTACTCCTGATATTTCCCTGAGTCGCGCTGCGCCGCGTCAGGCCTGCCAGACGCCGTAGCCGGCCTTGCGCAAGGCGATGCCGAGGTCGACCTCCATCAGGCGCGCGTCGTCGTAGGGCATCGGGTTGTAGCGCTCATAGAGCGCGGGCAGCAGGCGCACGCCGAACTCCTGCACGAAGCTGTTGGCCTGGATGCCGGCCTTGTGCTTGTCGAAGCGGATGTCGGGATCCAGCCCGGTCATGCCCACATAAACGAAGGGCTTGCCGAACTGGTAGTCGGGGTTGGCGCGCCTGAAGCGGCTGCTGTTCCACACGCGATCATCGAGTTCGACCACGTAGACGTGGTGCTTGGCGCGTGGCTTGCGGGGCATGGGGGTCGCGGCCTGGCCGCACGGTGCGGCTTCGGCAAGGCCGCGCGGGTATCAGCTCTTGCGCTTGATCAGGCCATAGAGGATCAGCAGCACGATCGCGCCCAGCACGGAAGCGATGAAGCCGGCGCCCTGGCCTGCGGTGTACCAGCCCATGGCCTGGCCGACGTAGGTGACGATCAGCGAACCCGCAATGCCGATCAGCGTCGTGACGATGAAGCCTGCGGAATCGTCGCCCGGCTTGACGGCGCGTGCCACCAGACCCACGACGAACCCGATCAGAATAGTCCAAACGATGCTCATGAAGAAATTCCTTTGGCGGTGAAGTGGAAGTGGCGAAAAGCCGAGCCCGTCTGCGCGGGCCGCATCGATGATAGCGGAGCCATGTGAGCCGTCGCACCAGCGATGGGCATCGGCGCATGTGAACGCGAATTTCTGCAGCAAGGTCGGTGGCGAGTGCGCTGCGGCGTCCTACAGAACATGGATGCATGCCGGGCTATACCGGATGCATGCTTGAAAAATTACCCGAAGCCGTCGGCCGCGCATTGCACGGCGTGCGCGCTGGTCTGGACAACATCGTTTTCAACACGCTCGGCCTGCGCGAAGGCATGGCGTCGATTGCGGTGACCAGCGTGGCCTTTGCCGATCACGCGCCGATACCGCCGCGCTACACAGCCGATGGAGAGGGCGTCTCGCCGCCTTTGCAATGGACGGGGCTGCCTTCAGGCGTCGCATCGCTGGTGTTGATCGTGGAGGACGCCGATTCCCCCACGCCGAATCCGCTGGTGCATGCCATCGTGGTCGGCTTGAGGCCCGAGGACGACAGGCTGGTGGAGGCCGCCATTCCCGGCAACGATCAGGAAGGCGCCGGTTTGCACGTCGGGCGCAATTCGAGCCTGCAGGCCACCTGGCTGCCGCCGGACCCGCCGCCCGGCCACGGTGTGCATCGCTACGCTTTCCAGTTGTTCGCGCTCGACAGCGTTCCTGTGTTTTCCGAAGAGCCAGGGCGCGATGAAGTATTCGGCGAATTGCGCGACCACGCTGTTGCCAGCGGCCTGCTGATCGGCACGTGCGAGCGATCCGATGGCTCCATCAAGATAGAAGAGGCCGTCGGCGCCCCGGGCCCTCTGGCGGCGGGCTGAATGTGAATTTCAACCACGTTGCGACTCGCTGGAGTCAAAACCGCGATTTTTGACGCTACAATTGCGGGCTCTGCGGTGGCTGTAGCTCAGCTGGTAGAGTCCCAGATTGTGATTCTGGTCGTCGTGGGTTCGAGTCCCATCAGCCACCCCAAAAAATATCTCCCTGTCGCTATTTCGCAATAGCAATCAAGGGATTCCAACGCCGGGTTTACCCGGCGTTGTCATTTCCGGCACCCTGTTCGTTGCAGCAGTTGTCCGTCGACTTCTCTCCTCTTGTTCTCCTCGATATACAGAGGCAAAGCGGTTCGCTTTACGTTGCGCGCTGTTGCATTAACCCGTTGGGCAGGCATTTTTTCTGGTGCCAATGTGCTTGTGACAAATGCAAACTGAATTAAAATCCACCCGTTTTCAATTTACAGGAGTCCAACAATGGCTTCCCTTGCCGATATCAATTCCCAGATCAAGAAGCACGACGAGCAGATTGCTCAATTGCGGAAGCAGGCTGAAGACCTCCGTAACCAAGAACGCGCGGGCGTGATCGAAGAGTTGCGCAAGAAGATCGCGGAATTCGGTTTGACCGCTTCCGACCTGAAACTCGGCGGCCGCGGTGCAGCCGTCAAACGCAGTGCAGGTGCCGCAGCGCCCAAGGCAGCCGCCAAATACCGCGGCCCGACCGGCGAAACCTGGTCTGGCGGCCGTGGCCGCAAGCCGCGCTGGGTGACCGAAGCATTGGCTGCCGGCAAGTCGCTTTCTGATTACGAGATCAAGTAAGCGCTGCGAATCGCCGAACTTTTATCAATAAAAAAGCCCGCATGCGCGGGCTTTTTTATTGGGCGGTTGAAACGAGGTTCGCTCAGTTCACCATCACCAGTTTTCCTTTGACGCCGCGCGAACCCATGTGTGCGTATGCGGCCTTCAATTCAGCCATCGGCATCGTGCTGTCGATCACCGGCTTGATCTTTCCCTGGCCGTACCACTGTGCCAATTCGGCCATCATCTGCGCATTGGCCTTGGGTTCGCGTCTGGCGAAATCGCCCCAGAACACGCCCACGAGCGATGCGCCTTTCAACAGCGTCAGATTCAATGGCAGCGACGGAATGGGACCCGACGCAAAACCCACCACCAAATAGCGGCCGCGCCAGCCAATGGAGCGAAAAGCGGGTTCTGCAAAATCGCCGCCGACGGGATCGTAAATGACATCCGGGCCCTTGCCGTCGGTGGCGGCCTTGATGGCATCGCGAAAACCGTTGGGCAATGCGTGCGTCGTGTAGTTGATCGTCGCATCGGCGCCAATGGACTGGCAGAGCTCACATTTCTCATCGGTCGAGGCGGCTGCAATCACTTTTGCACCGGCGGCCTTTGCAATCTGGATGGCTGCGGTCCCCACGCCACCTGCTGCACCCAGCACCAGCACGGTTTCCCCGGCCTTGAGCTGCGCGCGGTCCATGAGCGCGTGCCACGAGGTGGCGTAAATCATGATGAACGCGGCCGCGTCGACATGGCCGAAGCCCTCGGGCAGCGGCATGCACAGCGCCGCGGGGGCCAGCGTGTGGGTGCCGAAACCACCGGTGCCCGAGAGGCACGCCACGTTCTGGCCCACCTTCAGGTGCGTCACGCCTTCGCCGACCGCCTGAATGACGCCCGCGTATTCCGAGCCGGGAACGAAGGGCAGGGGCGGCTTCATCTGGTACTTGTTCTGCACGATCAGCAGGTCGGGGAAATTCAGGCTGGCGGCCTTGATCTCGATCAGCACCTGCCCCGGGCCCGGCGTGGGTGTCGGCAGTTCTTTCCAGGTGAGCGCGTCGACGCCAACGGGGTTTTCGCAAAGCCATGCGTGCATGCTCGGGTCTCCTTCGGATGGGTAATGTTGAGGCAATGACTGCGGGCATGATAGGTGCCGCGGCAGGGCGTCCTTGTCCCTGCTGCGACGCACCCGACGCCTACAATCCGGTGCACCGAAAAGCACCATGAAGATACTTATTTCCAATGACGACGGCTTCCAGGCGCCGGGCATCGTCGCACTGCACGACGCGCTCAAGGACATCGCCGACGTCGAGGTGGTCGCACCCGAACACAACAACAGCGCCAAGTCGAACGCGCTCACGCTGGCCGCACCGCTTTACGTGCACAAGGCGCACAACGGTTTTCGCTACGTCACCGGCACGCCGGCCGATTGCGTGCACATCGCGCTCAAGGGCCTGCTCGACTACCGGCCCGACCTCGTGGTCTCCGGCATCAACAACGGCGCCAACATGGGCGACGACACCATCTATTCAGGCACCGTCGGCGCGGCCATGGAGGCTTACCTCTTCGGCATTCCGGCGATTGCTTTCTCGCAGATCGAAAAGGGTTGGGCGCATGTGGATGCGGCAGCGCAAGTCGCGCGTCGTCTGGTGCAGCAGGTCGAGCGCGAAAGGATGATCGGCGGCCCGGCCTTCCTGCTCAACGTGAACGTGCCGAACCGGCCGTTCGACGAGCTGAAGCCGGTCAAGGTCTGCCGGCTCGGCCGCCGGCACGCTGCGGAGAAGGTCATTACCCAGGACAGCCCGCGCGGCGAGACGATGTACTGGATTGCCGGCGCGGGCGGCGCCAAGGACAGCGGAGAAGGCACCGACTTCCACGCCACCGCCGCCGGCCACATTGCCCTCACGCCGCTGCAGATCGACCTGACCGACCACGCCAACCTGGGCCAATGGCGCGAGACGGTGGCCCGTCTCGGCAATTGACATGGCCACGCAACGGCCGAGTTTCCCGGTTCGCCTGACACCCACCGCTTCGGCAGCCACGCGCGGGCGCATGCCTGCCGTGCCGGCCAAGCCGATGGTGCCGTCCACGCCCTCGATGGCCTCCGACGCCGTGCGCGCGCGCATGGTGCAGAAGCTCGCGGCGCAGGGCATTTCCGATCCGCGCGTGCTGCGCGCGATGGGGGCCGTCGAGCGGCATCGCTTCGTCGACAGCGCGCTGGTCAACCAGGCGTACGAAGACACCAGCTTGCCGATCGGCCTGGGGCAGACGATCTCCAAGCCGAGCGTGGTGGCCCGAATGATCGAGCTCCTGCTTGCTGCGCCCGCGCTGGCTGGCAAGCCGCAGGACCGCCTTGGCCGCGTGCTCGAGATCGGCACCGGCTGCGGCTACCAGGCCGCTGTGCTGAACCATGTGGCGACCGAGGTCTACAGCATCGAGCGCCTGCGCGGCCTGCACGAGCGTGCGCGCACGAACCTGCGGCACTTCCGGCTGGCCACGGTGCACCTGATGCTGGGCGACGGAATGATCGGCTATGCGAAGGGCGCGCCCTACGCGGGCATCATCGCGGCGGCCGGCGGCGAAGCCGTTCCGGAGGCCTGGATTTCACAACTCGCGGTCGGCGGGCGCATCGTCGCGCCGACCCATTCGGACAAGGGCGGACAAGCCCTCGTCGTCATCGACAAAACCGCCCGAGGACTGGAGCGTCTCATTCTTGAGGCGGTTCACTTTGTCCCCCTAAAATCGGGCATCGCTTGAAGGAATAACAAATGCAGGGTTTTGGCAATCGGAGTTTGTTCGCGGGCATCACGTTGGCCGTTGTGCTCGTGATCGCGGGCTGCTCCGCACCGCGCGGGCCGGCACCCGTCGAGGACCGCGGCACCATGTCGCGAGCGCCCGGTGCCACGCCGGGTGGTCCTCCCATCACCGTCGATGCCAACGGCAAGCCGCTCCAGGGCATCGAGAACTACGGCAAGCCTGGCTACTACGCCGTGCGACCCGGCGACACGATCCGCCGCATCGGCAGCGACACCGGACAACGCTGGCAGGACATCGCCCGCTGGAACAATCTGGACAACCCCGACCTGATCGAAGTGGGCCAGGTGCTGCGCGTGATTCCGCCGTCGGGTTCGGGCACGGCCGTTGCAACCGCTCCCGCAGTTTCGGGTTCGGAAGGCGCCGTCACCAAGCCCGTGACGCCGCCCCCGGGGATCGCACCTGTTCCAGCCAGCGGCGCAAGCACGCCGGTGAAGCCGGCGACGCCTGTCACGGCTTCTCCGGCAAGTCCCGGCAGCGGAAGTTCGGGCGACGAAGACCTCGGCTGGATCTGGCCCGCGAGCGGTTCGCTCATCGCCGGCTTCGATGAAGCCAAGAACAAGGGCTACGACATCAGCGGAAAGGCGGGCGACCCCGTGCTGGCTGCGGCCGACGGTCGTGTGGTGTATGCGGGCGCGGGCCTTCGCGGCTACGGCAACCTCATCATCCTGAAGCACAACAACACCTACCTCACGGCCTATGCGCACAACCAGGCGCTGCTCGTGAAGGAAGACCAGTCGGTTCAGAAGGGCCAGAAGATCGCCGAAATGGGCAACAGCGACGCCGATCGCGTGAAGCTGCATTTCGAGATCCGCCGCCAGGGCAAGCCCGTCGACCCGTCACGCTACCTGCCCGGCCGGTGATGCCATGGCTGCCTCCCGCCCCCGTCGCACGCTGCCTGTGCGCGGGCTGGCGGGCAGAGGTGGCAGGTCTTCCGGCGACAAGGAAATCTCGCCCGACGAGAATATTCCGGCCGACCCTGTGGAGCTCAACGCGGCGCTGCCGCGCGGCGCCAAGGCCGAGCTGATCGGTGGCGAAGGCGCTGACGCGCTGACCATCTACCTGCGCCAGGTCCGGCGTACCGAGCTCTTCACCCCCGACGAGGAATTCCAGACCGCCTGCGCCGCGCGGTCCGGCGACTTCGCGGCGCGGCAATCGATGATCGAGCACAACCTCCGGCTCGTGGTCAACATTGCCAAGGGGTATCTCGGCCGCGGCGTGCCGCTCTCGGACCTCATCGAAGAGGGCAATCTCGGACTGATGCACGCCATCACCAAGTTCGAGCCCGAGCGCGGTTTTCGCTTCTCCACCTATGCGACCTGGTGGATTCGCCAGTCGGTCGAACGCGCGGTCATGACCCAGGCGCGCGCGATTCGCTTGCCGGTGCATGTGGTGCGCGAGCTGCAGCAGGTGCTGCGCGCGCGCCGTGCCCTCGAAGGCGATGCCGAGTTCGTTGCGCGCCGCCCCGATGGTGTGCGCGTGGAGGACATCGCGGCGCTGCTCGGCCGCGACGTGCAGGACGTGGCCGACCTGCTGGCGCTTTCCGAAGCGCCGCGCTCGCTCGATGCCGGCGATGCGCGCGGGGAGGAGGGCTTCACGCTCGCGGACACGGTGGCATCCGACGATGAGCAGGGCAATCCTGGCGGCGTGACCCAGGCACACGAGGTGGAGCGTCTGCTCGACCAGTGGATCCACGCGCTCGACGCACGCGAGCGCGAGGTGCTGGAAGGCCGCTATGGCCTGCATGACCGAGAACCCGAAACGCTCGAAGTGCTGAGCGTGCGCCTGGGCCTCACGCGCGAGCGCGTCAGGCAGATCCAGAACGAGGCGCTGGCCAAGATGCGCCGGCAGTTGGCGCGCTCGGGCATCGGGCGGGACGCGCTGTTCTAGCGGAGGCAAAAAAACGGGGCGGCCGCGCTGAGACAATCGGGGAATGACGGAACCCATCGAAGAAAAGAAAGTCCCCACGAATCCCGGCGAAGAATGGCTGAAAGTCGAGTCGCTCGACCTCGATGCGCAGGGCGTTTCCCACAAGGCCGACGGCATGGTCGTTTTCATCGAAGGCGCATTGCCTTTCGAGGAAGTGCAGTTCAACGTCCATCGCCGCAAGAACAACTGGGAACAAGGCACGGTCACCCACATCCGGCGCGAATCGTCGCAGCGGGTGCGCCCGGGCTGCCCGCATTTCGGCCTGCACACCGGGGCTTGCGGCGGCTGCAAGATGCAGCACCTGGACGCCGCGGCGCAGGTGGCCGTGAAGCAGCGCGCGCTGGAAGACAACCTCTGGCACCTGGGCAAGGTGCGCCCTGAAAACGTGTTGCGTCCGCTCGAAGGCCCGGCATGGCATTACCGCTACCGCGCGCGGTTGTCGGTGCGCCACGTGGTCAAGAAGGGCACGGTGCTGATCGGCTTTCACGAGCGCAAGAGCCGCTACCTCGCCGACATGCAGGTGTGCCCGGTGCTGCCCAAGCAGGTCAGCGACATGCTGATGCCGTTGCGCGCACTGATCGGCTCGATGGATGCGCGCGAGACCTGCCCGCAAATCGAGCTGGCTTGCGGCGATGCGCCGGACTCCACCGCACTTGGCACGATCGCGCTGGTGCTGCGGCACCTGGAGCCCCTGTCGCGCGCCGACATTGACCGGCTCAAGGCATTTGCCGCCCAGAACGAAGGTGTCCAGTGGTGGTTGCAGGCCAAGGGGCCGGAGACGGTGAAGCTGCTGGAAGAGGGCGGCATGCCGCTGGCTTACCGGCTGCCCGAATTCGGCGTCACGATGCCGTTCAAGCCCACCGATTTCACGCAGGTGAATCCGCACATCAACCGCGCGCTGGTGGGCAAGGCGCTTCGGCTGCTTGATGTGCAGTCCGACGAGCGGGTCATCGACTGGTTCTGCGGTCTCGGCAATTTCACCTTGCCGCTGGCGAGCCGGGCGCGCGAGGTGCTGGGCATCGAAGGCAGCGACACGCTCGTGGCGCGCGCGACCGACAACCTCAGGAAGAACGAGCCCGCAACGAGCGCTCGGCGGGCGCTCTCGCCGACCACGTTCGTCGCGCGCAACCTGTTCGAGATGACGCCGGCCATGCTGGTCGCCGACGGCAGCGCCGACAAGTGGCTGGTCGATCCGCCGCGCGAAGGCGCTTTCGCGCTCGCCAAGGCGATGGCCGACCTGCATCAGCAGCCCGAGTTGCGCACCGATGGATGGACGCCGCCCAAGCGCATCGTGTACGTGAGCTGCAACCCATCGACGCTTGCGCGCGATGCTGGTTTGCTGGTGCATCAAGCGGGCTATCGATGCACCTTCGCGGGGGTGGTCAACATGTTCCCGCACACGGCGCACGTCGAGTCGATTGCCGTCTTCGACCTGGAATGAAAAAGGGCCCGAAAGGGCCCTTTGTCCTTGAGCGCGGTTTTCGCTCGCTCAGTCGCGTTCGCCGCCGAAGATGCCCAGCAGCGCCAGCAGGCTCTGGAACACGTTGAAGAGGTCGAGGTACAGGGCCAGCGTGGCGGTGATGTAGTTGGTTTCGCCGCCGTCCATGATCTGCTTCAGGTCATAGAGCATGTAGGCAGAGAAGATGCCGATGGCGGCCACCGAGATGACCAGCATGCCCGTGGTCGAGCCGACGAACACGTTGATGATCGCGCCGAACATCAGCACCATCGCGCCGACGAACAGGAACTTGCCCATGCCCGACAGGTCGCGCTTGATGAAGGTGGCCAGCGAGGCCATGACGAAGAACACGCCTGCGGTGCCACCGAAGGCGGTCATGACGAGTTCGGAGCCGTTCTTGAAGCCGAGCACCATCGCGATCAGGCGCGACAGCATCAGGCCCATGAAGAAGGTGAAGGCCAGCAGCACCGGCACGCCGGCTGCCGAGTTCTTGGTCTTCTCGATGGCGAACATGAAGCCGAAGGCGCCGCCGAGGAAGACGATCAGGCCGAGTCCGCCGGTGAGCGAGCGCGTGAGTCCGGTGCTCACGCCGAACCAGGCACCCAGCACGGTGGGCAGCAGGCTCAGTGCCAGCAGCCAATAGGTATTGCGCAGGACGCGTTGGCGCTCCGCCTGCGGCAACGTCTGGCCGTAGCCTGTGGAAGTGTCGAGGGTGGTGACGCGGTCGTTCATGGCCGAAGCTCCTGTGGTTGCTGCTGCGCAGTTGGGCGCATTCTAGGTGTCTGCAAGAGGAGGGGGCGCTAAAGACCGTATCCAGGTTGTTCTTAAGCGTCCTGGCGGTTTCGAGGCGGGCGGCCGTTATGCTGTCGGGTTTTTACGCAACCAGAGCTCAACATGAAGACCAAATCATTCCTCGAACTCGCCGACGTCAAGGCCATCGCCGCAGCGGCCGAAGCCGAGGCTCTCAAGAACAACTGGGCCGTGACCATCGCCATCTCGGACGATGCTGGCAACCTGCTCTGGCTGCAGCGCCTGGACGGTGCCGCGGCGCTGTCGTCGCACATCGCCCCGGCCAAGGCGCACACGGCTGCCATGGGCCGGCGCGAGAGCAAGGTCTATGAAGACATCATCAACGGCGGCCGGACGGCCTTCCTGACGGCGCCCGCGGTTCAGGGCCTGCTCGAAGGCGGCGTGCCGATCGTGAAGGACGGCCAGGTCATCGGCGCAGTCGGCGTGAGCGGCGTCAAATCGAACGAAGACGCGCAGATTGCCAAGGCGGGCATTGCCGCAATCGGCCTCTGAGTCTTTTCTCTCCGCACAAAGCAAAACGCCGACTTCGAGGTCGGCGTTTTCTTTGGAGCGTTCAGCGTGAAAAAAAGCTTGGCTAGTCGGCGAACCGTTGGCTAGCAAAAAACGACCCTTCGGAGATAAATCTCCTTGAGTCGCCCCACGATGAAACTTGCGCGAAGGGCGGGCTGAGTGACTTATTTACTTGGTCAGGATCAGCTTGCCGAGTTTGGTGGCCTGGAGCCGGTAGAGCGAACCGTTGTGCATGATGCCCACGGTCTTGCTTCCTTTGAGAAGCTCCGTGCTTTCGACCATTGGCACCGGACGCGATGCCTGGATCGACGCATGGCCGCCACCCGATTGGTCGAGCGAAGGATGGTTCAGAACAGTGAAGGCATTCGGTGTGGCTGGCATTTGAGGTTCCCTTATCGAAGCGATGAGTGAATGATAATGATTCTCAACAAGAAGTCAATCGCGAAGATTGATTTTTTTCACACGCTTCGAATTCAGTTCACTTCGCGTCGGGTTCGGTGATGAAACCGATCTTCCTGACGCCGGCTTCCCGCGCTTCCGACATGGCCTTGGCCACGCGCTCGTAGCGCACGGCCTTGTCGCCGCGGATGTGCAGTTCGGGCTGCGGCTCCTTGGCGGCTTCGGCGGCAAGGCGGTTGGGCAGCTCGCTGTCGTCGATTTTCTGCTCGTTCCAGTAGTAGCTGCCGTCTGCCGTGACACTGAACAGGATGTTCTGCGGCTTGGGCTGCTCGGGCTCGCTGCTGGCGCGCGGCAGGTCGATGTTGACCGCGTGCTTCATCACCGGCACGGTGATGATGAAGATGATCAGGAGCACCAGCATGACGTCGACCAGCGGCGTCATGTTGATCTCGTTCATCACCTCATCGGGTTCGTCTTGTGTTCCGAAAGCCATGGCGTTCAGCCCTTCTTGAGCGGAACCACGATCGCGTCGCCGCTACCGCTTTGCACGCGGGCGCCGGTCACGAAGTAGGCATGCAGGTCGTGCGCGAAGCTGTTGAGCTTGGTCAGCACGAACTTGTTGCCGCGAACCAGTGCGTTGTAGCCGAGCACCGCGGGAATCGCCACGGCCAAGCCGAGCGCCGTCATGATCAGCGCCTCGCCGATGGGGCCCGCCACCTTGTCGATGGTGGCCTGGCCGGCCGAGCCGATGCTCATCAGCGCGTGGTAGATGCCCCAAACGGTGCCGAAGAGGCCGATGAACGGCGCCGTGGAACCCACAGATGCCAGGATGGCCAGGCCGGTTTGAAGGCGGGCAGTGAATGCATCGATGCCGTTGCGGAGGGCGCGCGTGATCCAGTCGCTCACGTCGAGCGCATCGTGCAGGTGGGCCTTGGTGTTGCGGTGGTGGGCTGCTGCCTCGCGGCCTTCGAGCGCGAGTGCGCGGAAGGGATTGCCGTCGTCTTTGCCGAGCTTGTTCAGGGCGGTGGCGAAGTCTTCGCTGTGCCAGAAATCCTGCGAATTCTTGGCCAGGCGCTTGTATTTGATGACGTCGAGCGCCTTGACGATGATCACGATCCACGACGCAAGCGACATGCCGATCAACAGCACCGCGACGGCCTTGGTGACGAAATCGCCCTGATTCCAGACGTTCATCAAGCCAAATTGGGAATCCATACGAAGTTGCTCCAGAGAAAAATTAGTTCAGGACGTAGTTGACGGGGGCGTCATAGGACATGGCCTGAACCACGCCGTTGACCTTGCCGGGCACGAACCGGCATTTCATGATGTATTCGATGGCAGCTTCGTCCAGGCGTTCGAAGCCGCTGGATTTCTTGATCTCGGCGCTTTTCGGCAGGCCGTCCGCGCCGACGAGGACCTTGACGATCACCTTGCCCTGTTCGCCGAGCCGCTTGCTCATGGCCGGATAGACCGCTTTGGGGTTCTGCAGGTAGTCGGCGTTGCTCGACGGCAGCTGAACGGCCGGTGGGGCCGGAGGTGCGGGCGGCAGCGCGGGAGGAGCCGGGGGCGTGGGCGGCGCAGGCGGCGCGGGAGGAGGCGGCGGCTCCGTGGTACCGACAGGCGCCTGTGGCGCCGGCGTGGGCTTGGGTTCGCGAATGGCTTGCGGTCGCGGGGGCGGCGGCGCCTTGGTCACTTTCGGCGGCGGCGGCGGAGGTGGCGGAGGCTCCACCTTGGGCTTTGGCGCTTCGATGAACTGGCTCATTATTTCGACCGGGATCACCACTTCCGCGGCCCGCCGAAGCAGCCCGCTTTGCAACGCCCAGAGCGCGGCTGCGTGAAACAGGACGACACCGCTCGCAATGACGACATTGCGCGAGAGACCAAAAACCGAGGGGGGAGGGGCAAAGCGGTCAGACACGATCAACCATTCGAATGCGGGCACGCCAAAACGTGCCCCGATTGCAGCAAAACCGCTACGACGTTACTTGCGAAAAATCCACCAGACCGAGCCTGCGACCAGGATCAGGCTGCCGCCGAGTGCCGAGACGAGTTCCATGCTTTGCTTTCCGTGATGGAGTTGGCAAGCTGGATCGCCCTCGGACCCGATTCGCGATTCAACGCGGCGGTCGGATGCGAAGCGCTGCATTGCGCGACGATATCGCGCGCACAACCTTCACATTGGCCACATTGTGTGGCCACGCCCAGCTCGAATTGCACTTCGTCAAAAGTCATGCCGGCTCGCACATGGCGTGCGATTTCACGGTCAGAAACTCGATGGCAGACGCAAACGATCATGGCTGTGAAGCGGGCAGTTGGCTGGCTGTTGGTTGCCCGATTATAAATAAGAATCCATCGCATTTGCAATAACTATGGTGTTACTGGGCTTATCGATGACTCTCCAGCAGCCCCGCTATACCTCCGACCAGAGCCGCAAAAGGTTGTGATAGTGGCCCGTCAGCGCCACCGTCTCCTCGCATTCGCCCAGCCGGGCGCGCAATTTCTGGATGTTCTGGTCGAGTTCGAACAGCATGCTGCGCTGCTGGTCGTTGCGCACCATGCTCTGGAGCCAGAAGAACGAGCAAACCCGCGCCCCGCGCGTCACAGGGTGAACGCGGTGCAGGCTGCTTGCCGGATAAAGAATGAGGTCGCCGGCCGGCAATTTCACCTCGTGCGAGCCATAGGTGTCGATCACCTCGAGCTCGCCGCCGTCGTAGTCTTCCGGATCGCACAGGAACAGCGTGCAGGACAGGTCGGTGCGCAGCTGCTGGCCACCTCCGGGCAGCGCGCGCACCGCGCCGTCGATGTGGACGCCGTAGTGCTCACCCCCTTCATAGCGATTGAAGAGCGGCGGAACAAACCGCGAGGGCAGTGCGGCTGAGAAGAAGAGCGAATGATGCGCCAGCGCAGCGAGAACCGTGGCGCCGAGTTCGCGTCCGACATCCGATGACTCCGGCAGTTGCCGGTTGCGCTTGACCTGTGCGCCTTGCGCGCCGACCGTCTCGCGGCCGTCGATCCAGTTCGTCGCATCCAGTGCGGCGCGCATATCGCGCACCTGGGCGGGGCTCAAGACGTCGGGCACATGCAGCATCATTTTTCAGGCACTCCGCAAATAGAAAAGCCCCGGCGGAGGCCGGGGCTCAAGTTTCGCACCGCGCCGGGCGGACCCCGCACGCAACAGGATCAGAACGCGAAGTTCGCCGTGATCTTTGCCGAACGAGGCGTACCCGGCGTGTAGCGGTAGCCGCTCTTGTTGATGGCTGCCGCGTATTCCTTGTCGAACAGGTTGGAGATGTTCAGCTGGATATCGACGTTCTTGTTGATGCGGTAGGAAGCCATCGCGTCGAAGACCCAATAAGCGTCGATGTAGGCCGGCGTACCCACCGCGCCATCGGTGCCGCGGTGCAGCTTGCCGTTGTAGCGCGCG
The DNA here is from genome assembly GCF_050435205.1 of Variovorax sp. W2I14. Classification (NCBI taxonomy): domain Bacteria; kingdom Pseudomonadati; phylum Pseudomonadota; class Betaproteobacteria; order Burkholderiales; family Comamonadaceae; genus Variovorax; species Variovorax sp. W2I14. Next base: position 252,562 of record NZ_JBNDJX010000001.1, read on the forward strand.
CCGCCGCCGATGGTCAGGCCGAACGGGAACTGGTAGGTGGTCCAGGCCGTGAAGGCGTTCTTCGGGGTGTAGACCAGCACGTTGGTGCCGTCGGCAGTGACGTTGGGGCCGCTCTGAACCTTGGTGTCCATCGTCGTGAACCCGGCCGTCACGCCCCAGCGTTCGGTGATGCTGCCTGCCAGGCCCAGTTCGATGCCCTGGACGCGCTTCTTGCCGCTCTGGTAGTAGACCGAGGTGTTGGTCGGGTCCTGCACCACTTCATTGGTCACGTCGGTGCGATAGATCGCGCCGGTCAGCGACAGCTTGTCGTTCATCACGTCCCACTTCGTGCCGATTTCGAAGGTCTTGGCCTTCTGCGGCAGGAAGTCGGTGCGCGCGGCGCTGTTGCCCGAACCGGCGGCCGACAGCGAGAAGTTCGCGCCGCCCGGGGGCTGGGCCGACGTGCCGTAGGCCGCGTAGATGCTGCCGTTCTTCACGGGCTTGTAGACCACGCCGATCTTGCCGGTGAACAGGTTGTCGGAGAGCTTGAGCGACGAGGGCACGAGCGTGCCGACCGGCAGGCCCGGGTTGGTCGTTGCGGTCGACAGCGTCGAGCCCTGGAACGACGTGTTGTAGTGATCGAAGCGCAGGCCGCCCGTGATCTGCCACTGCTCGTTGAGCTTGATGGTGTCGAAGGCATAGAGGCCGACGGTGTTGGTCACGCCCTTGCTGTCGGCGCTGCTCTGTACGCGGCTGTAGCCGTTGACATAGGGGTTCGGTGCGTAGAGGTTCGCAGCCGGCCAGGCGCCGTTCTGGATCGCTTTGCCGTTGAACAGCGCGCCGGGGGCGAAGTAGCCCAGGTTCGTCTGTTCTTCGCGAATCAGTTCGACGCCTGCGCTCAGCGAGTGGCTCACGCTGCCGGTGTCGAACTTGGCGGTCACGTTCGTCTGGTTGACGAAGATCGTGTTTTCCTGGGTCTTGCTGGTCGGCGAGTTGCGCGTGACCGTCCAGGTGGACGGCAGGCCAGGAATCGGCGTGTCGAGGAAGGCCGTGCCCGCGTTCGGCCGCGCGCCCGTGGCCGTGAGACCGCCCAGCATGAACGACGTCAGCATGTAGTCCTGCTTCGTCTTGCCGTAGCGCGTGGTGTTGCGCAGCGTGACATCGGGCGTGAAGTCGTGCTCGACGCGCGCGGTGAACATGTCCGCCGTGACCTTGTTGAAGTCGTACGACGTGCCGTAGAAGTTCTTCGAATCGACCGGTGCAGCGTAGTTCAGGAAACTGCGGCGACGTGCGCCGAGCGCCGTCGGATCGGGGTTCGAGTAGCTGGGCAGGCCAATGGTCGGCACGCCGCCGTCGGGGACGTTGTCCTGGTCGACGTGCAGGTAGTCGAAGTAGAAGCGCGTGGGCGAGTTCAGGCCGAGCGCGATCGACGGTGCAATGGCCGTGTGCTTGTTCTTGACGAAGTCGCGGCCCGCAACGCCCGAGTCTTCCGTCACCGCGTTCAGGCGGAATGCCGCGCCGATGCCGTTGGCGCTGCTGAGCGACTTGTTCCAGTCGATGCTGCCGCGCTTGTAGTCGGCGCTGCCGAAGCCGATCGAGCCGAGGAAGCTGTCTTCGAGCTTCGGCTTCTTGCTGACGAGATTGATGTAGCCGGTAGGCGAGGTGCGGCCGACGTCGGTGCCCGACGGGCCCTTCACGACTTCGACCTGCTCGATGTTGAAGACGTCGCGCGAGACCGAGCCGAGGTCGCGGATGCCGTCCACGAAGATGCTGCTCGAGCTGTCGAAGCCACGCATGAAGACCGCGTCGCCGGTGTTCGTGTTGCCGTTCTCCCCGAGGAAGAAGGTGCCCACGCCGGGCGTGTTGCGCAGCGCCTCGGTCAGCGTCGTCGCGCCTTGTTCGCGGATGACCTGTTCCTTGATCACCTGCACGGTTTGCGGCGTGTTCAGCAGCGGTGCCGTGAACTTGGGGTTGGCCGAGGTATCGGTCTTGTAGTCGACGCCTGCGGAGTCCTGCACGCGAACTTCGGGCAGTGCGCTGTTTGCCTGCGCAAAGGCGGCGGGGGCCGCAATGGCCATCAGCGTTGCGGCGGCAGCGCCGGAGAGGTGGGGAACGGCGCGCGCGACGGCGTGTTTGCGGCTCTTGATGTAGGCCATGTAGTTTTCTCCGAAAAGGGGCGGCGAACTGAAGGACTCGACTGGCGATGTCCGCACGCACGCTTTCAGATTGAGAAAACCGCTGGACTGGCTGGGTGAGTCAATTTGCGCAGGAGCGCAAAGCGATGCGAATAATAGTGTTTCTCATTAACTTTTGAGAGACATTTGCAAACTTAAGCCATAAGTTTTGCCGCACTGTTGTCAGTAAGCAACTGACCCGCCTGCGAGTCCGCTCGAAGGTCAATAGACGTCGCGGCGATATCGTCCGGCGACCGACAACTCCGCCCAGCGTGCAGGGCCCGCAATCTGCTTCAAGGCTGCATCCACTCCCGACGCCATGCCTTGCAAGCTCCCGCAAACGTAAACGGCCGCGCCGTTGTCCAGCCATGCGCGCAGTTGATCGGCCGCTTGCAGCAGCCGGTGCTGCACATAAAGGCGTTCGGGCTGATCGCGCGAGAACACCATGTCGAGCCGCTGCAGCACGCCGGAAGATTGCCAGGTCTCGATTTCCTCGCGGCAGAGGAAGTCATGAGCAGCCTGCCGTTCGCCGAACACCAGCCAGTTGTCGTTGCGGCCTGCCGCCGCACGGGCGCGCAGATGAGCGCGAAGGCCGGCCAGCCCGGTGCCATTGCCAATGAGGATCAGCGGCCGCGTTTCATTGCCGTCGAGGCGGAAGGTGCGATGTGGCCGCAGGCGCAAGGCGACGGTGTCGCCGAGAGTGAGCGTAGAGGTGAGCAGCCCGGACGCGGCACCGAACGTGCCATCGGGGTGCTGTTCCTGGCGCACCAATAACTGCAGTTCGCCATCGGCGGGCAGCGACGCGATCGAATAGTCGCGAGGCCGCGCTGGGTCGCTTGCAACGGCGATCTGTACCAAGTCGCCTGAAGCCCAGTGAGGCATCGCGCCCGACTGCGGCACCAGGCCCAGCTGGAAGACCGGCGCACCGGCGCTGCCGGCGTTGAGCAGCTCGCGTGTCGTGAGTCGCCACGGCGCGAATGCGTCGACCGGGTCTTTTTGATCGGCGGCAACGTCGCCCCATCGAGCCTGCCAGTCGGCCAGTGCGGCAGGGTCGCTGTTGTCGACCTCGAGGCATGCGAAATCGCGCCTGGCACCGGCCGCATGCAGCCACGCATCGAGTGCGCGACCGAAGCCGCAGAAGTTCTTGTACTGGCGGTCTCCGAGCGCCAGCACGGCATAGCGAAGCGAAGACAAGGCGACGGGTGAATCCATCACCCGCTCCGCGAACACGCTGGCGCCATCGGGCGCATCGCCTTCGCCGTACGTACTTGCCACGAAGAGCGCGCGGTCTGCAGAGGCGAGCGTGCTGGCATCGAGTGCGTTGAGCTCCATCACGCGCACCGGCGTGCCTGCTGCACGCAGTTGCCGCGCCGTCTGCCAGGCGATCGTCTCCGCCTGGCCGGTCTGGCTGGCGAACAGCACGAGGGTCGGGGGCGTTTCGCTGTCGGTCGACAGCGCTGCCGCTTCGCGGACTGCCGCGGTGCGCTGCCGTCGTTGCCGCGCGTAGATGGCAATGCACAGCGCCGCATAGGCCGTCGCCGTGGCGCCCGCGCCCAGCGTGCGCAACATCGCCTCGGTCATGCGCCGTTCTGCGCGATCCAGGCTCGCGTGGCTCGCGGACCTACGTCGTCGTGGGCGATGAACAGGGCCGCAATGTCGTGGCGCTCTGCGAAGGCGAGGCCGTCGTCCGGCCCCAGCACGATCAGCACGGTGGCCAGCGCGTCGGCCTGCATGCAGTGCGCATGCAGCACCGTGACGCTCGCCAGCGCGTGCGCGACCGGTTCGCCGCTGCGCGGATCGATGGTGTGCGACCAGCGGCGACCTTCGTGCTCGCGGCGATGCCAGCGGTCGCCCGATGTGGCGATGGCCATGTCGGCCAGCGCAATGCGCTGCGCGGCAGGTGACTCGCCATCGACCAGCACCTGCCACGGCTGCCCATCCGGACGGCGACCGATGCCGCGCAGTTCGCCACCGATCTCGAAGAGCAGGTCGGTGAGGCCGAGCCCGCGCAAGGCATCGACGCCGTGATCGACTGCGAAACCCTTGGCGATGCCCGAGAGATCGAGCGCGACGTTCCCCGGCTGCAGCAGGGTGCCGCGCGCTTCGTCGAATTCCAGCTGCTGCCAGCCCGTGCGAGTGCGCAGTTCGGCGACAGCTTCGGGCGTGGGAAAGCTGTTCTCTTCCGCGTCAGGGCCGAAGCCCCAGCAAGCCACCAGCGGGCCGACAGTCGGATCGATCGCGCCTCCGCTGACGCGCGCCCAGTGAAGGGCGCAGCGCATCACCTCGGCGAACTCCTCGGGCAGCGCGTGCCGCGAGCCCGCAGGCGCAAAGTTGAAGCGGCTGATGTCCGACGCCGGCTCCCAGTGGCTCATCTGCGCGATGACCCGCGCAAGCGCCGCATCGACCGCTTCGCGCACCTGTTCCAGCGGAAGCATCCGCGGGTTGTCGAAGCGCAGCGACCAGGTCGTGCCCATCGTCTGCCCGCCCAGTTGCTGCAGGCGGGCAGGGTCGGCGCGACGCGGGACGGCCGCGTTGGCGTAACCGCCTGCGCGCCAGGTGCTGAACGAAAGTCCCAAGGGAGCGCGCCGTCTCAGGGATCAGGGCATCACTTCAAGCGTGGCCGCGTAGCTCAGGCGGCGTTCCTTGGCTTGCGGCACGGTGGTCTTGTTGTCCTTGGTGCTGGCATCGAGCCAGTACATGCCGGCCGTCGGCCAGGTCACGCTGAACTGGCCCTTGTCGTCGGTCTTGAGCTTGATTTCCTCGAGCTTGTCGCGGTACTGCGTGTTGCCGGCGGTGACCGTCACTTCGAGGTCCTTCGCGGGCTGGCCATCGAGGTTCAGCGTGAAGCTGGCTTTCTCGCCCTTGACCAGGTCGGTCGGGCTGCCGGCCACGATCAATTCCAGCCCCTGGCCGATCGGCTTGAGCGGCGAGGGCTTTCCGACCGTCACGAAGGTCTCGACGCGGCCCGACGACTGCGTGATGGCGACCTCCTGCGCATCGGCCGGAATTTCCTTGCCGATGGTCTCGGCCGTGCCGCGTGCGCGCTTGTTCTGGCCCGTGGCCTTGTCCTTCCAGCTCGCGAAGGCGCCTGCGTTGACCACGGCGATGCGGTAGGTGCCCGGCTGCGCCACGCTCACGTCGAACACGTTGCGCAGCTTGAGCTTGGCTTCGCTCTCGGGTTTGACGGTGCTGCCATCGGGGGCGGTGATCTGCAGGCCTTCGAGCCGCAGCGGCGCGTGGTTCGCGACGAACAGGTCGTTCGACACGGCGGCATCGACGGACACGGTGTCGGCCTTGGAGAACACGGTGGACGAGGGCAGCAGCCAGGCGTTGTGCGCCATGGAAGCGGAAGCGATGGCCGACAGGGCGATGGCGAGGCCGGTGGCACGCAGGATGGAGCGGGTCATGGGAGGTCCTTGATGGATGAAGCTTGCGGAGAAGGGAGGTTCGTCGTCGATCAGGGCTTGAGTTCGAGCTTGATCTCGCCGAGCTCTTCCTTGCCCGCCGCGGTCGGCTGTGCCGCCGCGGTGGGCGGCCACTGGAACGGAATGCTCACGACCTCGCGGCCACCGACTTCACGCGCCGCTTCGACCACCAGCTTGTAGGCGCCGGGTGCGAGCTTGGGCATCGGTGCAGAGCCTTCGGTGAAGCTCATTTGATGCTTGCCGGCAGGCTTGGTCGCGCCGGTCACGCCATCGACCGGCACCGCCAGTTCGCGGCCGCCGCGACGCCACCACTGGCGCATGTCCTTGAGCCACTTCGTGCCTTCGCCTTCGGGGTTGTTCGTCTTGGTGCGCACGTCGTACCAGACGGCGAGGGTGCTGGCGACCGTGTTGTCCGCGCGCTCGATCCAGGTCGCCACATAGGGGCGGTGGTACTCGGAAACGTTCAGCCGGGGAATCTCGATGTTGACGGCCAAGCTCGCCGCGAAGGCCGGGGTTGCGAGCAACGCCGACATGGCGATCGGCGCGAGTGAGTAGCGAACGTGCACGGGAAAACCTCTTTTTCCTGAATCGAAGATCAATGAATGAACAGCAGCGCGAGCAGCACAGGCACGACGAGGCCCATGCCCACCATCGGCCAGGTGAACGGCCGGTTGCCCGCGTGCATCTTGAGAATGAACAGTCCGGTGATCGAGAAGACCAGCGCGGCGCCCGCGAAGATGTCGATGAACCAGCTCCAGGCGGCACCGGTGTTGCGGCCCTTGTGCAAGTCGTTGAAATAGGAGAGCCAGCCGCGGTCGGTGCGCTCGTATTCGATCTCGCCGTCGGCCAGGCTCAGGCGCAGCCAGGCGTCGCCGCCGGGGCGGGGGAGCGAGAGATAGATTTCGTCATCGGACCATTCGGCATCGTGGCCGGCGGTGCTGACGTCCCAGTTCTTCTGGACCCAGCCTTGCAGCTCGGCGGGCAGGGGCGCCTTGCCTTTCTGTGCCTTGGCGGCCGGGAGTTGCTGTTCGAGCCGGGCGCGCAGGGGCTGGTCGATCGTGCCGTTCAGCTTCGTGATTTCCGGCTTCGCCTCGATCTGCCCCGCGTGATTGAGAGTAAAGCCGGTGATGCTGAACAGGATCATGCCGATGAGGCAGATCGCCGAACTCACCCAATGCCATTCGTGCAGGGTCTTGAGCCAGTAGGCACGGCGGCGGTTGTCGGGGCGGGCGGCGGCAGTCATCGAAGGCGCGGATTCTATCCGTGCGAATGAGAATGACTGCTATTTGGCGGCGGTTAAGTTACGTAAAGCAATAAAAAACGGGACCGAAGTCCCGTTGCATGAGGTCGAAAGATCGCGCTTATTCGAGTTCGCCCATTTGCGATTGCAGGTAGTTCTGCAAGCCGACGCGGTCGATCAAATCGATCTGGGTTTCGAGGAAGTCGATGTGCTCTTCCGTGTCGTCCAAAATCTCCTGGAGCAGGTCGCGCGAGACATAGTCGCGCACCGATTCGCAATGCTGGATGCCGTCCTTGATGGTGGCTTGCGCGCCGGTTTCGGCGCCCAGGTCGCAGCGCAGCAGTTCGGGCACGTCTTCACCGATGTTCAGCTTGCCGAGATCCTGCAGATTGGGCAGGCCGTCGAGCATGAAGATGCGGTCCATCAGCTTGTCGGCGTGCTTCATTTCGCCGATCGATTCCTCGTATTCCTTCTTGGCCAGCTTGTCCAGACCCCAGTGCTTGAGCATGCGGTAGTGCAGGAAGTACTGGTTGATTGCGGTGAGCTCGTTCTTGAGCTGCGCCTGCAGATGTTCGATGACCTTGGGGTCGCCCTTCATGATTTTTCCTTATTCTGAAAGCAGTGATTGTCAGAGGGGCGGATGCGTGCTTGCAAGCAATCCCATGCTGCGCCGGTCTGCATGCGTGTGATGGTGATACACGTTCGTATTGCGGCCTGCCGAAAGCCGCATCCGGCCCATCGCAAACATAGCAAGCTCCAATACTTTTAATAGTTGATATCTATTGAAAACTATATATTGGTAGTTATACTCATGGCTCGCACTTTTTTTGTCCACCCGCAGCATCCAAGGAATCACCCATGTCCCTGATCAACACCCAAGTCCTTCCCTTCAAGACCCAGGCCTACCTCAACGGCAAGTTCATCGATGTGTCCGACGAGACGCTCAAGGGCAAATGGTCCGTGCTGATCTTCATGCCGGCGGCCTTCACCTTCAACTGCCCGACCGAAGTCGAAGACGCGGCCGACAACTACCCCGAGTTCCAGAAGCTGGGCGCCGAGGTCTATATCGTGACCACCGACACGCACTTCTCGCACAAGGTCTGGCACGACACGTCGCCGGCCGTCGGCAAGGCCAAGTTCCCCCTGGTCGGCGACCCGACCCACACGCTGACCAACGCTTTCGGCGTGCACATCCCCGAAGAAGGCCTGGCACTGCGCGGCACCTTCGTGATCAACCCTGACGGCATCATCAAGACCGCCGAAGTGCACTCCAACGAAATCGCCCGCGACGTGAAGGAAACGCTGCGCAAGCTGAAGGCAGCCGTCTACACCGCCGCTCACCCGAACGAAGTCTGCCCGGCCAAGTGGAACGAAGGCGACAAGACCATTGCTCCGTCGTTCGACCTCGTCGGCAAGATCTAAGCGCTCCCGTGCGAAAGCCCGGGCGCTCACGAGGCCCCGGGCTTTTTTGTCCCCAGTTGATAGTTTTCAGTTATCGAAAGTGAGTTCGTCATGCTCGACGCCAGCACCAAAGCCCAATTGAAGAGTTACCTCGAACGCGCCACGCAGCCGATCGAGATCGTCGCTTCGCTCGACGACAGCAAGGCCTCGGGCGAGATGCTGTCGCTGCTGAAGGACGTGGCCGAGTCCTCGCCGCTGGTCAAGCTGACCGAAAGCCGCGACGACAACCACCGCAAGCCCTCGTTCTCGGTCAATCGCCCGAGCGAAAACCATGGCCCGCGTTTCGCCGGCCTGCCGATGGGCCATGAATTCACCTCGCTGATCCTTGCGCTGCTGCAGATCGGCGGCTACCCGCCCAAGGTCGAGCAGGCCGTGCTCGACCAGATCAAGGCGCTCGACGGCGATTTCGAGTTCGAGATTTACGTCTCGCTCACCTGCCACAACTGCCCCGACGTCGTTCAGGCGCTGAACCTGATGGCGATCCAGAACCCGCGCATCCGCACCACGATGATCGAAGGCGGCACCTTCCAGGAGGAAGTGAAGGAACGCCAGATCATGGCCGTGCCGACCGTCTTCCTGAACGGCACCGAATTCGGCCAGGGCCGCATGAGCCTGGAAGAAATCCTTGCCAAGATCGACACCAGCGGCGTCGAGCGCGAAGCCGCGAAGATCGCCGCCAAGGACCCGTTCGACGTGCTCATCGTCGGCGGCGGCCCCGCAGGCGCGGCAGCCGCTGTGTATGCAGCGCGCAAGGGCATCCGCACCGGCGTGGCATCGGAGCGCTTCGGCGGCCAGGTGCTCGACACGCTGGGCATCGAGAACTTCATCTCGATCAAGGAAACCGAAGGTCCGAAGTTCGCCCATGCGCTCGAAGAGCATGTGCGCGACTACGACGTCGACATCATGAATCTGCAACGTGCCAAGGCCCTGGTGCCCGGCAACGACCTGATCGAAGTGCAACTGGAAAGCGGCGCCTCGCTCAAAGCCAAGTCGCTCATCATTTCGACCGGTGCGCGCTGGCGCAACATCAACGTGCCCGGCGAACACGAGTTCAAGAACAAGGGCGTGGCCTACTGCCCGCACTGCGACGGTCCGCTGTTCAAGGGCAAGCGCGTGGCGGTCATCGGCGGCGGCAACTCGGGCGTCGAAGCGGCGATCGACCTGGCCGGCATCGTGGGCCACGTCACGCTGATCGAGTTCGACACCGCATTGCGTGCCGACGCGGTGCTGCAGCGCAAGCTCAAGAGCCTGAAGAACGTCGACGTGTTCACCAACGCGCAGACCACCGAGATCACCGGCGACCAGAAGGTCAACGGCCTCGTCTACAAGGACCGCGCGACCGGCGAACTGAAGAAGGTCGAGCTCGAAGGCGTGTTCATCCAGATCGGCCTCGTGCCCAACACCGACTGGCTCAAGGGCGTGGTCGAGCTCACGAAGCACGGCGAGATCGTCGTCGATGCGCGCGGCCAGACCTCGGTGCCGGGCGTGTTCGCGGCGGGCGACGTGACGACTGTGCCGTTCAAGCAGATCATCATCGCGGCCGGCGACGGCGCGAAGGCGGCGCTTGGTGCGTTCGACCATCTGATCCGCACTTCGGCCCCTGCATGAGTAAGTCTTAAGTTGTTCAGATGAGAATTATTCTCATAGAATAAAAAGCGCGGGCGAACACCTCTTTTTCGCCCCTCATTGCCAGCCAGGTCACGCGCGCAGTTTCGCTGCGCATCAGGGTCCAGCAAGCAGTTTTTCAACTGTTTTCTGGACCTTTTTCGTGGCCACTCAATCCCCTCGCACGTCCCCTCATCGCCTCGCGCTCCTGCCGCTGCTGATCGCCTCCGGGTTCGGCATGGCCACGACCTCGGCGTGGTCCCAGCAAGTCGCGGCGCTCGGCGAAGTGGTGGTGAGCGGATCGCGCTCGGAACAGGCCAAGGACGACCTGCCGCTGAGCATCGAGGTCATCAACCGCGACGACATCGAATCCAAGCAGATCCACGACATCCGCGATGCGGTGCGCGACCTGCCCAACGTCTCGGTCAAACGCTCGCCCGCGCGCTTCGGGCTCGCGCAGGGCAACACCGGCCGCGACGGCAATGCCGGCTTCAACATCCGCGGCCTCGACGGCAACCGCGTGCTGCTGCTGACCGACGGCATCCGCACGCCGCGCAGCTATGTCTTCAGCGCCAACGCCTTCGGCCGCGACTACTTCGACATCGGCCTTGTCGAGCGCATCGAGATCATCAAGGGCCCGGCGTCGGCGCTCTATGGCTCGGACGGTCTCGCTGGCCTCGTCAACTTCATCACCCGCGAGCCCTCGTCGTTCCTGCGCGATGGCCGCACCTTCGGCGGCAGCGCGAACATCGGCTACAGCGGCGAAGACAACGGCGTGCGCGGCGGCGTCACGCTCGCTGGCAAGGCGAACGATGCGCTCGAGTGGCTCATCTCCGCCAACCTCGGCCGCGCGAGCGAGCTCGAGAACATGGGCCGGCTCGACGTGCCCAACGTCGACCGAACCACGCCCAATCCGCAGCGCGACAACACCCGCTCGCTGCTGGCCAAGGCCATCCTCACGCCGAATGCCGACCAGCGCCATTCGTTCACCTTCGAGCACGTCGAGAAGAGCAGCCGCTACGACCTGCTCTCCGGCGTTGCCAAGCCGCCGTATGCGTCCATCTCGGTCGTCGGCCTCAACGCGAAGACCGATCTCGATCGCGACCGTCTCACCTACGAAGGGCGCCTGCGCCTGAACACCGCGGTGGCCGACAGCCTGCTCGCGGTGGTGAGCTACCAGAAGGCCAAGTCGCGCGAGTACATCTACGAAGACCGCTTCACCGCCGCCGACCGCACGCGCGACGTCACCTACGACGAGAACACCTGGCAGCTCGGCCTGCAGGCCGGCAAGACCATCCGCATGGGCGACTGGGCGCAGAAGATCACCTACGGATTCGACTACACCCGCACCAATGTCGAGAACCTGCAGACCGGCCTCGTGCCGCCGGCCGGCGAGAGCTATCCGCTCAAGCGCTTTCCCGACACCCGCGAGACCTCGTCGGCCTTCTATGTGCAGGACGAGTTCATCCACGACCGCTGGAGCATCACGCCCGGCATCCGCTTCGACCGCTTCTCGCTCGATGCGAAGCAGGCGGGCTTCAACGCGCAGGCGGTGTCGCTGTCGGGCTCCGCGGTGTCGCCCAAGCTCGGCGTGCTGTTCCGCGCCACGCCGCAGTTCAGCATCTACGGCAACTACGCCTCAGGCTTCAAGGCGCCCAACGCCTTCCAGGTCAACAATTTCTTCGAGAACGTGATCTCGGGCTACAGGACGATTCCCAACCCGAACCTCAAGCCCGAGAAGAGCCAGAACATCGAATTCGGCGTGCGTGGCAAGGCCGGCGTGCTGAGTTTCGACGTGGCTGCGTTCACCGGCGACTACAAGGACCTGATCGAGAACGACCGGCAGGTGGGCGGCGTGTTCGGCTCGCGCGTCAATCCGGCGACGTTCCAGTCGGTCAACGTCGGGCGCGCGCGCATCAGCGGCTTCGAGATCAAGGGCGAACTCGACTTCACCGAGAACGGCAACGGCTTCTCGGTGCCCTTTGCCTACGGCCAGACGCGCGGGCGCGATCGCACCGACAACCGGCCGCTCAATTCCATCGACCCGCAGAAGTTCAGCGCCGGCCTCAAGTACCAGGCGCCGGCCTGGAGTGTTCGCCTCGATGCGGTTCACCATGGCGCCAAGAAGTGGAGCGACGTGGATCGCAGCGAGGTGACCACCGGCCTGCAATTCCGCACGCCGCAGGCCACCACGCTGGACATCAGCGCGCAGTGGCGCATCAAGAAGGACCTGCGCCTGAACGCCTCGGTGACCAATCTCACCAACAAGCGCTACTGGATGTGGAGCGACGTGCGTGGGCTGACAACGACATCGGCGCTGCGCGATGCCTACAGCCAGCCGGGCCGCAGCTTCAACGTCTCGCTCGTGGCGGATTTCTGATCCAGCCATCGCAACCGCCGACAACAAAGGAAACCCGATGAACGCCGAAGAAATCCGGACCCGCTTCTCCGAACTGCGCGCCAAGGGCATGCGTCACAAGGACGCCGCTGCGGCCATGGCCTTGAGCGAAGGCGCCGCCATCGCCGCACACGCGGGCACGCACGACAAGCCCCTGCGCGCCACGCCGTTGAAGGGCCCGTGGGTCGAGTTGCTGCAAGCGCTGGAACTGTGCGGCCCCGTGCTCGCGCTCACGCGCAACGAGACCACGGTGCACGAGAAGACCGGTGTCTACGAGAAGGTCTCCGGCAGCGAGGCGATGGGGCTCGCACTGGGCGAGGCGATCGATCTGCGTCTTTTCTTCAGCCGCTGGCATGCCGGGTTCGCGGTCAGCGAAGCGGCCGCCAATGCCGGCGTGCCGCCTTCGCTGAGCCTGCAGTTCTTCAATGCGAACGGCCTGGCGGTCCACAAGATCTTCGTGCGCGAGGCCACGGACCGCGACGCGTTCCAGTCGGTCATCGACACCTACACCACACCCGACGCACCCGTGCAGTTCGTGCCGGCTGATCCCAAGGCCGCGCCGCGCGACGACAGCGCCATCGACGCGAGCGGGCTCTCGGAAGCCTGGCGCGGCATGCAGGACACGCACGAGTTCTTCGGCCTCCTGAACAAGTTCGGCGTCGAGCGCCAGCAGAGCTTTCGTCTCACCGAGGGCGAGTTCACGCAGCGCGCGGAAACGTCGGCGGTGCGCGAGCTGCTGCAGGAGGCCACGTTCGACGGCACGCCCATCATGGTGTTCGTCGGCAGTCCGGGCTGCATCCAGATCCATTCCGGTCCCATCGTGCGCGTCGAGCCGATGGAGATTCGCGGGATGCTCTGGCTCAACGTGCTCGACCCCGACTTCAACCTGCACCTGCGCGAAGACCGAATCGCGAGCGTCTGGATCGTCGAGAAGCCGACCAGCGATGGTGTCGTCACTTCGGTCGAAGCCTTCGACGGCGAGGGTGAGCTGATGGCAATGTTCTTCGGCGCCCGCAAGCCGGGCGTTCCCGAGCGCGCGGAGTGGCGCCAGATCGTGCGCAAGCTCTCGCGCGTGGCCACCCCCGGGGAGGAGGCGCTGTGAGCACCGCGCTGAACGTCGTGGAGATCAAGGCCTTCGTGCCGGCGAAGGACTTCGCGCTGTCGTGCGACTTCTACCGGGACCTGGGTTTCACGATGGCGTCGAACGAAGACGGCATCGCCTACTTCCTGCACGGCAACAGCAGCTTCCTGCTGCAGCAGTTCTACGAGCAGCGCCATGCCGAGAATTTCATGATGCATCTGCTGGTCGACGACGCGCATGCGTGGTGGGCTCGCGTGCGGGCTCAGCGGCTGGCCGAGCGCTACGGCGTCAGCACCACGCCGCCCGCAGAGCGGCCGTGGGGCATGGTCGATTTCACGCTGACCGACCCCAGCGGCGTGCTCTGGCGCATCGCGCACAACATTCCCCGGCGCGGCTGATCTGCACCTCCACCTTTCGCTGGCTGCGACTCCATGACCGAACGACACGACCTGCTTCTTCCTCCATCGGCACGCCGCCGCGACGTGCTGCGCGTTCTTTCCGCGTCGGCATTCGGCGCCGCCGCCTGGCCCGCGCTCGCGCAAAACAAGCGCCTGCCCCGGCTGGTGACGGTCAGCGGCGCGATCACCGAAGTGGTGTACATCCTGGGCGCCGAGGGTCAGCTGGTGGGCACCGACACCACCAGCCTCTATCCCGCCGCCGCGCGCAGCACGCCCAAGGTGGGCTACATGCGCCAGCTTTCGGCCGAAGGGCTTCTGTCCCTGAAGCCCGACGCGGTCATCGCGACCAACGAGTCGGGCCCGACCGTGGTGCTCGACCAGATCCGCACGGCCGGCGTCAAGGTCGAGATCATCGAGGCCGACCACACCTGGGCCGAAGTGCAGCGCAAGGTGCAGGCCGTAGGCCGCGCCGCTGCCAAGGAAGCAGAGGCGCGCGAACTGCAGGCCCGGCTCGATGCCGAATGGGCGCAGGTGCAGCAGCGCGTGGGCGCGTCGAAGGGGCGCAAGCCCAAGGTGCTGTTCGTGCTCTCGCACAGCGCGAGCCCGCAGGTCTCGGGCGAGAAGACTGCGGCGCATTCGGTGATCGGCTTTGCCGGCGGCGTGAACGCGCTGGGCGGCTTCCAGGGCTACCGGCCGATGACGGCCGAAGCGATGGCGAGCGCCGCACCGGACATCATCCTCACGAGCACGCAAGGCATCGAGGCGCACGGCGGCATCGACAGGTTCTGGGAGCGGCCCGAACTGGCGCTCACGCCGGCCTACAGGAAGCGCGCGCTGATCGCGCAAGACGCCTTGCTGCTGCTGGGCTTCGGCCCTCGGCTGCCGGCCGCCATCGGCGAGCTGCACGACAAGTTCCAGGCCGCGCTGGCATGAGCCGTCGGACCGCTCCCAAGGCGAATACCGCAGCGCGAAGCGCGAAGGCTGCCCAATGAGCCAACGCTTCGGGGCGCGTGCCGTGCTGGGCGGCAGCGTAGTGCTGCTCGTCGCAGCCTTCGCGGTGGGGGCCGTGTCAGGTGCCTACGCCATCAGTCTTTCGCAGCTCTTGAACGTGCTGACTTCGCTGGGGCAGGGCGGTGTCGACCAGTCGCCCGAGCACCTCGTCTTCTTCAACATACGGCTGCCGCGCCTCGTGCTCGGTGTCGCGGCGGGCGCGGGGCTGGGCATGGCGGGCACGCTGATGCAGGGGCTGTTCCGCAATCCGCTGGCGGACCCCGGGCTCATCGGCATCAGCAGCGGCGCGGCACTGGCGGCCGGCATCACCATCGTGCTGGGCGCGTGGCTGTGGCCGGTGCTGCCGCGCACGCTCGGCAGCTGGACGCTGGTGCTCATGGCCTTCGGCGGCGGTTTTCTCGTGACGCTGCTGATCTACGGGCTCTCGCGCAGCGAGGGGGGCACGCGGATGGCGCTGATGCTGCTGGCGGGCATTGCGATCAATGCGTTGGCGGGCGCGGGGCTCGGGTTGCTGAGCGTGATGGCGACCGACGAACAGTTGCGCAGCCTGCAGTTCTGGCTGCTGGGGAGCCTGGGCGGGGCGCGGTGGAGCGCGGTGATGCTGGTGGGCGCGGCGGTGTTTCTCTCATGCTGGGCGGCGGCCTCGCTCGCATCGCCGCTGAACGCCATTGCGCTTGGGGAGGCGCAGGCGGCGCTGCTCGGCGTGGACGTCGAGCGGACGAAGCGGCGGGCGATCGTCATCACGGCGGTGGCCGTCGGCGCGGTGACGGCCACGACCGGGATCATCGGCTTCATCGGGCTGATCGCGCCGCACTGGGTGCGCATGGTGGCGGGGCCCGATCACCGCATCGTGCTGCCGGCCTCCGCGCTGCTGGGCGCTGCGCTGGTGCTGGCGGCCGACACGGTCGCGCGCACAGTGATGGCGCCTGCGGAGTTGCCGCTGGGCGTGCTCACCGCCTTCATTGGGGTGCCGATGTTCCTCTTGATGCTGCGGCATTTCAGGGGACGCATATGACGGCGGGGCATCGCGCGCTGGCGTGCACGGGCGTCGAGGTGCGCATCGGCGCGAAGACGCTGCTGGCGAATGCCTCCGTCGAACTGGCGCCGGGCCGCGTGACCGCGATCCTCGGGCCGAACGGCGCGGGCAAGTCGACGTTGCTCTCGGTGCTGTCCGGCCAGCGCGAACCGACGCGGCGCAGGGCGACGCTCGACGGCCGGCCGCTCGCGGACCACGGCATGCCGACGCTGGCGCTGCGCCGCGCGCTGATGCCGCAGGAGAGTGCGGTCGCTTTCGACTTCACCGCCCATGACATCGTCGCGCTCGGGCGCTACCCGCACCGCCGGGCGCCCGATCGCGACGAGGACGGGATCATTGCCGAGGCGATGGCGCTGACCGATGTCACGGTGCTGGCGCCCCGCGTTCTCAACACGCTCTCGGGCGGTGAGAAGGCGCGGGTGCATCTGGCGCGAGCGCTGGCGCAACTCTGGCATCCACGCCCCGATGGCGGCACTCGCTGGCTGCTGCTCGATGAGCCCACTGCGGCCCTGGACCTGGCGCACCAGCATTCCGCGATGCGCCTGCTGCGCGCCTGGGCGGCGCGCGGCGTGGGCGTGGTGGCCGTGCTGCACGACCTGAACCTGGCGCGGCGTTATGCCGACGAGGTGGTGGTGCTGGGTGCCGCGGACGGTTTGCGGCAGGGGCCGACCGCCGAGGTGCTTCAGCCCGGGTTGATCGAGTCGGTCTGGGGCATGCCCTGCCAGCCGGTCACGAGCGCGGACGGCACGGTGCAGTACCTGTTCGGCTAGCCCATTGCCTAGAAGTCGCGGCTCAGTAAGTCAGCCGCTCCGGCCGCAGCTCCTGCAGGATCGTCGTCGCGATTTCCTCGATGGACTTGGTGGTGGTCGAGAGCCAGCGGATGCCGGCGCGCCGCATCATCGCTTCGGCTTCGCTCACCTCGTGGCGGCAGTTTTCCAGGCTCGCGTAGCGCGAATCGGGCCGCCGCTCGTTGCGGATCTCGCTCAGGCGCTCGGGCTGGATCGTCAGGCCGAAGATCTTCTTGCGGTGCGGCATCAGGGCCGGCGGGAGCTGGCGACGGTCGAAGTCCTCGGGAATCAGCGGGTAGTTGGCGGCTTTCAGGCCGTGCTGCATCGCCAGGTAGAGCGAGGTGGGCGTCTTGCCGCTGCGGCTCACGCCGACCAGGATGACGTCGGCGCCCTGCAGGTCGCGGTTGCTCTGGCCGTCATCGTGCGCCAGGCTGAAGTCGATGGCGGCGATGCGGGCGTTGTATTCCTTGCTCTTGCTCACGTCGCTGAAGCGGCCGATGCGGTGGTTGGACTTCACCGCCAGTTCGATTTCCAGCGGCCGCACGAAGGTGCCGAACATGTCCAGCAGCATGCCCTTGCAGCCGGTTTCGATCACTTCCAGCACGTCCATGTTGGCCAGCGTGGTGAAGACGATGGGCCGCACGCCCTCGAGTTCGGCCGTGTGGTTGATATGCCGCACCGCCTGATGCGCCTTGTCGACCGTGTCGGTGAAAGGCAGCCGCACGTGGCGCGGCTTCATCTCGAACTGGGCGAGCACGGCGTTGCCGAAAGTCTCGGCGGTGATGCCGGTGCCGTCGGAAATGAAGAAAACAGTGCGTGTCTGCATGGTGTTGCTCTTGCGGCCTTGTCCTGCGGCGCGGGCGACCTTGCCACGCCTACAATCCGGTCCATTATCGGGAATCCGCTTTCCCGACCCCCCATTCTTCTCATGCACGCCGCTTCCGCACCCAAAGCAACGACAACGATCGTGCCGTGCCGCCTGCATGCAGCACCGGTTTCAACTTCTGGAGCTTCCCCATGTCTGCACTTTTCGACGCGACCGCCCTGGTCGTACCGTTTGAAAACCTGAGAATGACCGACGTCGAGGCGGTTGGCGGCAAGAACGCCAGCCTCGGCGAAATGATCTCGCAGCTGCCCCAGGGCGTGCGGGTGCCCACCGGTTTCGCGACCACGGCCCACGCCTTCCGCCAGTTCCTGGCCCACGACGGCCTGGCCGACAAGATCAGCAAGCGCCTCGCCGCGCTGGACACCGAGGACGTGCGCGCCCTGGCCACGGCCGGCTCCGAGATCCGCGCCATGGTCGAGTCGCAGCCCTTCCCGGCCGACCTGCAGAAAGCCATCGGCGAGGCTTTTGCCACGCTGAGCGCCGGCAACCCGGAAGCCTCGTTCGCCGTGCGTTCCTCGGCCACCGCCGAAGACCTGCCCGACGCTTCGTTCGCGGGCCAGCAGGAAACCTTCCTGAACGTGGTCGGCATCGACGACGTGCTGCACAAGATGAAGGAGGTGTTCGCCTCCCTCTACAACGACCGCGCCATCAGCTACCGCGTGCACAAGGGCTTCGAGCACGACGTGGTCGCGCTCTCGGCGGGCGTGCAGCGCATGGTGCGCTCCGACCTCGGCGCCGCCGGCGTGATGTTCACCATCGACACCGAGTCGGGCTTCGACCAGGTGGTGTTCATCACCTCGAGCTACGGCCTCGGCGAAACGGTGGTGCAGGGCGCCGTGAATCCGGACGAGTTCTACGTACACAAGCCGACGCTGCGCGCCGGCAAGAAGGCTGTCATCCGCCGCAACCTCGGCTCCAAGCTGATCCAGATGGAGTTCGCGACGCCCGAAGAGAAAAAGGCGACCGGCAAGCTGGTGAAGACCACCGACGTCAAGGCCGAGCAGCGCAACCGCTACTCGCTGAGCGACGCCGACGTCGAACAACTGGCCAAGTACGCACTGGTCATCGAGGAACACTACGGCCGTCCGATGGACATCGAGTGGGGCAAGGACGGCACCGACGGCCACCTCTACATCCTGCAGGCGCGCCCCGAGACGGTGAAGAGCCAGCAGCAGGGCAAGGCCGAGCAGCGCTACAAGCTGCTGGGCAAGGGCGCAGTGCTCGCCGAAGGCCGTGCCATCGGCCAGAAGATCGGCACCGGCCCCGTGCGCCTGGTGCACAACATCAGCGAAATGGACAAGGTGCAGGCCGGCGACGTGCTCGTCACCGACATGACCGATCCGAACTGGGAACCAGTGATGAAACGCGCCGCCGCGATCGTCACCAACCGCGGCGGGCGCACCTGCCACGCGGCCATCATTGCGCGCGAACTGGGCATTCCGGCCGTGGTCGGCTGCGGCGACGCAACCGACTTGCTGAAGGACGGCACGCTGGTCACCGTGAGCTGCGCCGAGGGCGACACCGGCTTCATCTACGACGGCCTGCTCGAAACCGAAGTGACCGAAGTGCAGCGCGGCGTGATGCCCGAGATCGACATCCAACTGATGATGAACGTGGGCAACCCTCAGCTCGCCTTCGACTTCGCGCAACTGCCGAACCACGGCGTGGGCCTGGCCCGCCTCGAGTTCATCATCAACAACAACATCGGCGTGCACCCGAAGGCGATCCTGGACTATCCGAACGTCGACAACGACCTGAAGAAGGCCGTGGAGTCGGTGGCCCGCGGGCACGCTTCGCCGCGCGCCTTCTACGTCGACAAGGTGGCCGAAGGCATCGCGACCATCGCGGCGGCGTTCTGGCCGAAGAAGGTCATCGTGCGCCTGTCGGACTTCAAGTCGAACGAGTACCGCAAGCTGATCGGCGGCAGCCGCTACGAGCCGGAAGAAGAGAACCCGATGCTGGGCTTCCGCGGCGCGGCGCGCTACCTGAGCGCCGATTTCGGCGAGGCCTTCGCGATGGAGTGCGAGGCGCTCAAGCGCGTGCGCAACGACATGGGCCTGGTCAACGTGCAGATCATGGTGCCCTTCGTGCGCACCCTGGGCCAGGCCGAGCGCGTGACTTCGCTCCTGGGCGAGCACGGCCTGAAGCGCGGCGAGAACGAACTCAAGCTGATCATGATGTGCGAGGTGCCGAGCAACGCGATCCTGCCGGAAGAGTTCCTGAAGTACTTCGATGGCTTCTCGATCGGCTCGAACGACCTGACCCAGCTCACGCTGGGCCTGGACCGCGATTCGGGGCTCGAGCTGCTGGCGGCCGATTTCGACGAACGCGACCCGGCCATCAAGGCGCTCCTGAGCCGTGTCATCAAGGCCTGCAAGGACCAGGGCAAGTACGTCGGCATCTGCGGCCAGGGGCCCAGCGACCATCCGGACTTCGCGCTCTGGCTGGCGGAAGAGGGGATCGAATCGATCTCTCTCAACCCCGACAGCGTGATCGATACCTGGCAGCAACTCGCCAAGCGCTGAGCTTCGGCCCACGCCGGATTGCGGAAATCCCCATGGGGGGATTCCCGCGGGGTGTGGGTGTTTTTGAAACAAATTGCGTATTTGATGCCAGACTTCTGAGACTCACGGGCGTATCCCGGAAGGGGAAGACCATCATGATTCTTGTGAAGACGCCAGCGGGCCAGCAGGCCTTGAAGGACCGCTCGGTTCCCATGACGCCGCGCCAGCGCTCGGCGTTCATTCTTTTCGATGGCAAGCGCACGGTCGACGAGGTGCTCGCCAACGGCATGGGCATCGTCCGGGAGGACATTGACCACATGGTTGCGCTGGGGCTTCTGGAGCCGGCGGAGGGAAGCGCTCCCGCCGAGGCGGCGAAGCGGGTCGCTCCGGCCGCACCCGCGGCTGACGCCTCCGGCCGCAGCAAGCAGCAGCGCTACAAGGACGCCTATCCCATCGCCATCCAGCTTACCGGCAGCCTGGGCCTGATGGGGTTCCGGCTCAATCTGCAGGTCGAAGGCGCGACGAGCTACGAAGACCTGCTGGCGCTGGCACCCAAGATCCGTGCCGCGGTCGGCGCGGAGAAGGCCGCCGCTCTGGACAAGGCCCTCAACGACTGAGGTGCCTTGCCGGATTGTCAATTCCAGGGCTATAATCGCCGGCTTTGCCTTGCCACACTGCGCCCGACGCTGCAGGTGGCTTTTCCTCTTCCTCGGAAGAATCCACAAGGAGTGCCATGCGTCACTACGAAATCATTTTGCTGATCCACCCGGATCAGAGCGAGCAAGTTCCGGCCATGCTGGAGCGTTACAAGGGCCTGATCACGGCCGGCGGTGGCAAGGTCCATCGCGTTGAAGACTGGGGCCGCCGCCAGCTGGCTTACCAGATCAACAAGCTCAACAAGGCGCACTACCTGTGCGTCAACATCGAAGCCGAGCAAGCCGTGATGGGCGAACTGGAACACGCGTTCAAGTTCAACGATGCCGTGCTGCGTCACCTCACCGTCCAGAAGAAGAAGGCTGAAACCGGTCCTTCGTCGATGATGAAGACGGTCGAGCGCGAAGAAGCCCGCAAGGCCCAGCAGGCCGAATACGCCGCCAACAACAACTGATGGCGTGACTGCTGCCGCTCTGGCAACCGGTGTCAATCAGCTGCTGCTGACCGCCTCGGTTGCCGAACTCGGAGCCTTGCGATACACGCCCGCCGGCCTGCCCGCCATCGACCTTCGACTCGAACACGAGTCCACGCTCGATGAAGCAGGCAAACCCCGGCAGGTGAAGACGGCCCTCAAGGCCGTTGCCTTCGGCGCCATCGCCGAACGGCTCGCAAGACAGTCGATGGGAAGTCTCTGGCGTTTTCAGGGTTTTCTCGCGACACCGGGCAACGGCAAGCATCCGGTCCTGCACATCCAGGATTTTCAGCAAGATTAATTTTCGACAAGAGGTCCCCAAATGGCCACGTTCAAGAAATTCAACAAAGACAAGCGCCCGAAGCGCAACACCCAGTCGCTGCTGTTCAAGCGCAAGCGCTTCTGCCGTTTCACCGTCGCTGGCGTCGAGGAAATCGACTACAAGGACATCGACACGCTGCGTGACTTCATCAGCGAAAACGGCAAGATCATCCCCGCACGCCTGACCGGCACGCGCGCGATCTACCAGCGCCAGCTCAACACCGCCATCAAGCGCGCCCGCTTCCTGGCCATGGTCCCGTACAGCGACCAACACCGCGTCTAAGGAGCCGACACCATGCAAGTCATTCTTCTGGACAAGGTCGTCAACCTCGGCACCCTCGGCGAAATCGTCAAGGTCAAGGACGGTTACGCGCGCAATTTCCTGATTCCGTCGGGCCGCGCTCGTCGCGCCACCGCTGCCAACAAGGCCGAATTCGAAGCCAAGCGCGTCGAACTCGAAAAGGCTGCGGCCGCCAAGCTGGCTGAAATGCAAGCACAAGGCGAAAAGCTCGGCGGCACGACCGTCAAGCTGACGCAAAAGGCTGGCGTCGACGGCCGTCTGTTCGGCTCGGTCACCAACGGCGACATCGCCGAAGAACTGGGCAAGCAAGGCTACAAGGTTGCCAAGTCGCAAGTGCGCCTGCCCAACGGCCCGATCAAGGTCGTCGGCGACAGCACGGTTGCCGTTGCGCTGCACACCGACGTGGTCGTCGAGATCACCGTCACGGTCTACGGCGAAACCGCCTGATCGTTCGCGGCGCCTCGTGCGCTGCCGCAGAAGCCGCCTTCGGGCGGCTTTTCTTTTTTGTGCCTTGAGTTTTCCAGCGCGCTGCACTGGAAGATCACTGTTTATTCACAACCTTGTCCACAAGCGCAGCGCCGTGCGCGGCTTAGCATGCAGGGTTGCAAGGGAAGTCCATGTCCGCCGTTTTCTCCTACTCCGACGGTAATCCGTCGGCCGACCGCCAGATCGCCCAACTGCGCATTCCGCCTCACTCCATCGAGGCCGAATCGAGCGTGCTCGGCGGCCTGCTGCTCGACAACGGCGCCTGGGACCGCATGGGCGACCTGCTGGTCGACGACGACTTCTACCGTCATGAGCACAAGCTGATCTACGCCGCCATCGGCGGACTGATCAATGCCAGCAAGGCGGCCGACGTCATCACCGTCTTCGAGCGGTTGCAGAGCCTGGGCAAGGCCGACGATATCGGCGGACTGGTCTACCTGAACTCGCTCGCGCAATACGTGCCGAGCGCGAGCAACATCCGGCGCTATGCGGAAATCGTGCGCGAGCGCTCGATCCTGCGAAAGCTCGTCTCGGCCAGCGACGAGATCGCCACCAACGCCTTCAACCCGCAGGGCAAGCCGGTCGACAAGATCCTGGACGAAGCCGAGCAGAAGATCTTCAACATCGGCGAGGAAGGCTCGCGGATGAAGCAGGGCTTCCAGAGCATGGACGCCCTGGTGGTCGAACTGCTCGACCGTGTGACCGAGATGGCCGAGAACCCGAACGACATCACGGGCGTGCGCACCGGTTTTCACGACTTCGACAAGATGACCTCGGGCCTGCAGCCGGGCGACATGATCGTGCTGGCCGCGCGTCCTTCGATGGGCAAGACCTCGCTGGCGATCAACATCGCCGAGCATGTGGCGCTCAATGAAGGATTGCCGGTTGCCGTGTTCTCGATGGAAATGGGCGCTTCCCAGCTGGCGGTGCGTATCGTCGGCTCGATCGGCCGCATCGATCAGGGGCATCTGCGCACCGGCAAGCTCAGCGATGAAGAGTGGCCGCGCCTGACCGAAGCCATTGAAAAGCTGCGCACCGTGTCGCTGCACATCGACGAGACGCCGGGTCTCTCGACCAGCGAACTGCGCGCCAATGCGCGCCGGCTCGCGCGCCAGTACGGGCGCCTGGGGCTGATCGTGGTCGACTACCTGCAGCTCATGTCCACCAGCTCGAGCGGCGACGAGAACCGCGCGACGGCCGTGGGCGAAATCTCTCGCGGACTGAAGATGCTCGCCAAGGAACTCAAGTGCCCGGTGATCGCGCTTTCGCAGCTCAGCCGCGGCGTGGAAAGCCGCACCGACAAGCGCCCGATGATGAGCGACTTGCGCGAGTCCGGCGCCATCGAGCAGGACGCGGACATCATCATGTTCATCTACCGCGACGACTACTACGACAAGAACAGCAAGGAGCCGGGCGTGGCGGAGGTGATCATCAGCAAGCACCGGAACGGGCCCACAGGCACCGTCAAGCTGGCCTTCCTGAAGCCGATCACCAAGTTCGAGAACCTGGAAGGCTACAGCCACAGCGACCAGTACTGACGCGAGTCAAAGAGCCGAAGGACCCTGGGCCTTTGACGGCCATGTCTGCGGTTCAGGCGGCGTCGTCTCCACTTGCCGGGCCTTCACCTGGCGCAACAGATCGGCCAACGTCTTGCCCGGTTCGTCGCGAAAGCGATCGGGCAGCACCTCGACCGCGTCCATGCGGTCGACGCGGAAGCCGCGAAAGTCGTTGCGCAGCTCGCACCAGGTCGAGAGCGTCCAGACCTTTCCCCAGTAGAAGCAGCCGAGCGGCCGCACCGTGCGCTCGCTGGCATCGCCGGACACGTCGCGATAGTTGAGGTGCAGCTTCTGGCGCGCCTGCACGGCCTCCCGCAGGGCTTGCAGCCGGGCGCCCATGACGTCATCCAGCCCCAGCGCGGGTGCGTAGAGCGCCAGCGCCTCCGCCGAAACGCGTGCGGCTGGCGGCAGCACCGAGAGGATCTTGCCCAGCCCCGATTCGATGTCGCGCGCGAGCGCCGGATCGACCCAGCTCTGCGCGAGCCGCGCCGCCGCCACGAGCGCCGAGGCCTCGTCCTGCGTGAACATCAGCGGCGGCAGCTCGAAGCCCACGCCCAGCCGGTAGCCCACGCCGGCTTCGCCTTCGATCGGCACGCCCTGGTGCTGCAGGTCGGCCACGTCGCGGTACACCGTGCGCTCCGAGACCTCCAGGCGCTGCGCGAGAAACGCGGCCGTGGTGAGCCGGCGGCCGCGGATGAGCTGCACGAGCTGGAAGAGGCGGTCGGCGCGGCGCATCAGCGCGTTCCGGAGAGTTTCTTCGCGAAGCCTTCGACGAAGTAGCGCTTGCCGCGCTGCACGACCGTGTGGCCTTCGGCTTCGAGCCTGGCCATCTGCGCCTCGATGCCGCCGGGGTACTTCGGGTTGAGTTCGCCGCCGATCTTGAGGGTGCGCCAGTAAGGCGTCCCGTCCTGAGTCTTCGATTCTTCGGTGGCGTGCGCGACCATGTGCGCAAAGATCGCCGTGGTCACGGTGCAGCCGATGGTGGCGCGGTGGCGCGCAGCGATGTCCTCGCCGATGCCGAGCACGGTCGCGAGCCGGCCCTCGGGCACGCCGCGCATCGCCTCCTCGACCTCGCGAGGGGAAGGCGTGGCGATGGTGCCCTCGCCGTGGCGCTTCTGCATGGGCGGAGGGATCTCCTTGACGTTCGGCAGGTGAGGGTAGCCGGCGAGCCTGTCGCGCCAGCTCTTCTTCATGCTCATGCAACTCCGATATGGATCGCCACCTTGTCGGGCCCCTCGTAGGCTTCGAAATCGCTGCGGTAGCGGCGCGCGATTTCCGGGTGCGCCTCGAAATACTGCCAGATGCGTTGCCAGGTGGCGATCACCATCTGCGGCATCTCGCCCTGGTCGTTGAAGACAAGGTAGTCGCCGGCTTCGATCGCTACGCTGTCCGTGCCGTCCGACACCGCCACGCCGACGGTGATGTCAAAGGGGCCGTGGGCATCGGACTCGTAAGCGGAGTAGATACCGAAGATGCGCGTGTCGCTCGTGCGATGGGGCGTCGATTCATAGGTCTGCTCGCCGAAGAAGCGGCCCCACAGCGCGCCGATGCGGGCGGTGGCGGGATCGTTCTCTTCGCGATTGGTCGTGCGGGCCGTGAGGCCGGCGACACGGAAGGCGTCGTGGTGTTGGCGGGCGGGTTCCATGAATTCTTCTCCTGCGTCTGCGATGTTCTGTTCGGGTGATGCCGCTCAAAGGGCGAGCATTTTCAGGTCGGCCTTCATGGTCCGGGCGATCAGCGCCATGTCGGCGTCGGTCACGTCGAACATGCCGAAGCGGAACTTGTAGCCCCACTGCTTGGGCGTCTCGATGAAGGCGAGGCGCTCGATCAGCGGCGCGATGGGCGCCTCGTGCGAGGCCGCATAGCTCACGTCGCGGCGCCAGGGGATGAAGCCTCCGCCCATATCGAATTCGTACGGCTCACCGGGCAGCACGATGCCGATCGACACGAAGCTCTGCAGCTTGTCCGTGCCGCCGAACACCGTGGCCGGCGAATAGTAGGCCACGCGGTCGCCCGCAGCGATGCGCTTGAGCGGACCCAGCTTGCCGTGGCCGACCTGCATGAAGCCGAGCGGCCGGTGGTCGCGCCCGCGCCGCGCATGCTCGGCGCTGGCGACTGCAATCCAGTTGCGCTGTGCCATGGCGGTTCAGGCGAGGGCGTGAAGGCCGACCTCGTTGCCTTCGGTGTCGCGCAGGTGGGCGATGAAGCCCATGCCCGGCGGCAGCGCCGACTTTGGCGCCACGATCTGTCCGCCGGCCGCCTCGACGCGCGAGAGCACGGCGTCGATGCTGGGCATGCAGTCGAGGTAGATGCGGGTGCTGCTGCCCGCGCGAGCAGAGGCACTTGCGCCGGCCTGCAAGGCTCCGCCGACACCCGGAGCGTCATACGGAAAAATAGCCAACGCTTCGCCGCCGAGACTTTCACGGCGCAGCTTGCGCGCCAGCACGGTTTCGTAGAAGGCTTGGGCGCGATCCAAGTCGGCGACCGGAATCTCGAACCAGGTGATTGCGTTCTGCATGAGGAGCTCTCTTTCGTTGTGTTGGAAGGAGCCCTGATGGTGCGAGCCGCCTCCTGACAACGTCTTGTCAGGAGCCTGTCAACACGGGACGAAAAAAACCCGCGATGCCCCTGGGAGCATGCGCGGGTTCGATGGGATCGAGGAAGGCGCTTTTTAGAGCACGTCGCTCGCGAAGTCAGCCAGTCGCGAGCGTTCGCCGCGCGCCAGCGTGATGTGCCCGCCGTGCGGCCAGCCCTTGAACTTGTCGACCGCGAAGGTCAGGCCCGAGGAGCCTTCCGTGAGGTACGGCGTATCGATCTGCGCCAGGTTGCCCATGCAGATGATCTTGGTGCCCGGGCCGGCGCGGGTGATCAGCGTCTTCATCTGCTTGGGCGTCAGGTTCTGCGCCTCGTCGATGATCACGTACTTGTTCAGGAAGGTGCGCCCGCGCATGAAGTTCATGCTCTTGACCTTGATGCGGCTGCGGATCAGCTCGTTGGTGGCCGCGCGGCCCCACTCGCCGGCGCCGCCGCCATCGCCTTTGGCCAGGAACTCGAGGTTGTCGTCCAGCGCGCCCATCCAGGGGCCCATCTTTTCTTCCTCGGTGCCGGGCAGGAAGCCGATGTCCTCGCCCACGCTCACCGTGGCGCGGGTCATGATGATCTCGGTGTAGCGGCGGTCGTCCAGCACCTGCGTGAGGCCCGAGGCCAGCGCCATCAGGGTCTTGCCGGTGCCGGCGGTGCCGGTCAGCGTGACGAAGTCGATCTCGGGGTCCATCAGCAGGTTCATCGCGAAGTTCTGCTCACGGTTGCGCGTGTTCACGCCCCACACCGCGTTCTTGCCCGAGCTGTAGTCCTTGAGCGTCTTGAGCACCGCGGTCTTGTCGCGAATCTCGGTGACGCGCGCGTACATGCTCGGCTCGCCCGGCGCCTCGAAGAAGACGAACTGGTTGATGTACAGGTTGGGCACGATCGGACCGCTGATCCGGTAGAAGGTGTTGCTGCCGCTCTGCCAGCTCTCGACGGTCTTGCTCTGGCGGGTCCAGAAGTCGGGCGGGAGGGCGAGCGAACCGGCGTAGAGCAGGTCGCCGTCTTCCAGCGTCTTGTCGTTCTGGTAGTCGTCGGCGGCGAGGCCCAGAGCGCGCGCCTTGACGCGCATGTTGATGTCTTTCGACACCAGCACCACTTCCTGCTTCGGCTTGCCGGGGCGGTCCTTGGCGTATTCGTCGCGCAATGCGTGCACGACGCCCAGGATCTGGTTGTCGGCCTTGCCCTGGGGCAGGCTGATCGGCAGCGAGTAGTCGAGCGGGGCGGTCTGGAAGAACAGCCGGCCGCCAGCCTCGCGATGGCCGGTGGTGTCGAGCTTCAGGCCCTTGTCGATGTCGGCGTCCTGCGCGCCGGCCAGCGCATCGAGCGTGCGGCTGGTCTGGCGGCCGTTGCGGGCGACTTCGGTGGTGCCCTTCTTGTGACCGTCGAGCTCTTCCAGCACGATCATCGGCAGGAAGATGTCGTGCTCTTCGAAGCGGAACAGGCACATCGGATCGTGCAGCAGCACGTTCGTGTCGAGTACGAACAGCTTGGCTGGACCGGCGGACTTGCTGCGCTTGGGGCGTGCGGGGGCCTGGGGCGCGGCCGCTGCGGGAGCGTAGGTCGGGGCGGGTGTTGTGGGGACCCGGGTCTCGACCTGGATGGCGGCAGGTTGCTGCGGAGCGGGGGCGGATGCAGGCGCCGGCCGCGACTTGGCCCGGCGCGACGGACGCGAGGCTTCGCCGCCACCTGCTGCCTCGGAGCTCAGGTTGTCGAACAACTCCAGCGGCTGTGGTCCGTTCGATGTCGTTTCGTCAGCGCGCTGGTCGCCGGAGCGGCGCGACCCCCTGTGCGAGGACCGGGCGGGCGCGTCGATCGCGTCCGGCGAGAGCAATGCGGCGCGTTTCGTGGGGGCGGGAGGCAATGGCATGTGTGGAGTCGCTCGCAGGAAAGTGGAAACCAAGAAACGAAAAAGCCGCCTGAAGACCAAGGCGGCTTTGTTCGGGGGATGCGGTCGTGGAGCTCAACGGCATGAGGCCATTATGCACACCGCAGATGACGCGCCAGAGGCTCTTTGCGGCTTTTACGTACTGCGTTGGGCATTCCCCACGCAATCCATCAAAGCGGCCCCTCGTCGCGTCTTGCGGCGTCAGGCGGCCTTCTTGAGCGCCTTGACTGCCTTGAGCACGTCGTCGACGTGGCCCGGAACCTTCAGGCCGCGCCATTCGGCCTTCAGGATGCCGTCAGCGCCGATCAGGAAGGTGCTGCGTTCGATGCCCTTGACCTTCTTGCCGTACATGATCTTGTTCTTGACCAC
This sequence comes from Variovorax sp. W2I14, assembly GCF_050435205.1. Lineage (NCBI taxonomy): Bacteria > Pseudomonadati > Pseudomonadota > Betaproteobacteria > Burkholderiales > Comamonadaceae > Variovorax > Variovorax sp. W2I14. Next base: position 281,178 of record NZ_JBNDJX010000001.1, read on the forward strand.
GCCGAACATGTGGCACATCTTCTCTTCGGTGTCGGCGATGAGTTCGAAGGGCAATTCGAGCTTGGCCTTGAATTCGTCGTGCGACTTCATGTTGTCACGGGAAACGCCGAAAACGGTGGCGCCGGCCTTCTCGAAATCCTTGTAGCGGTCGCGGAATTGCATCGCTTCGGTCGTGCAACCCGGGGTGTTATCTTTCGGGTAGAAATACATGACCAGCACGTGGCCGAGATGCGAGGTATTCGAGACCTTGAGGCCGCCCGTGGCGTTGGCGTCGAATTCAGGAATGGGTTTGTTGACAACGATCGCCATGAAACTTGTTTTCTCCGTTAGATTCCATGGATCAAGTTCTTCGGGGCAGACTCGATGCACGGAGGATTGGTCGTTGCTAACTTTGGGGTAGCTGGCCTGTTCGCAACCCGCTATTTTACCCCGAAAATACCCCTCTCAGTCAGCCGACGGGCTCTCGATCAGCAGGGCGGCAATCACATGCCGGCCTTCGCCGGCCAGGATGTTGTAGGTCCGGCAGGCCGCCGGGGTGTCCATGGTCTCGACGCCGGTGCGCCGCGCCATCAGGGGTTGGAGCCAGGCAGGCTGCGGAAAGCGGATGCGGGTTCCGCTGCCGAAAATGATCAATTCGGCCCCGAGCTCGGCAAGCTGCGCGAAGTGTTCCGGACCGAGTTCGTCGAAACGGGTGCAATTCCACTCGAAACGCTCCCCGCGGGAGCCGACCACCACGCTGCCCTCGACCTTTTCGTTGTTGATCGCGACCCAGCCGGGGCCGTGTGCGGTGAGGGACTGGGCGTCTGATTTGTCTGGCTGGAGCTTCATCTGGTCACTGTGAACTGTGGTCAAATTATAGGTTTTCCCCAGTGACACGAGGCCTGCAGGGGCCTTTGATCCTCGCGTAAACCCGCCCGGGAGGGCCCTTTGAAGCAGCTCAAGAAATCGGCCAAGCTGGCCAACGTTCTCTACGACATCCGCGGTCCCATCATGGACGCGGCCAAGCAGATGGAGGACGACGGCCAGAAGATCATCAAGCTCAATATCGGCAATCTCGCCGTGTTCGGCTTCGATGCGCCCGAGGAGATTCAGCAGGACATGATCCGCAACCTGCCGAATTCGGCGGGCTATTCGGACAGCAAGGGCGTCTTCGCCGCGCGCAAGGCCGTGATGCACGAGACCCAGAAGCAGGGCATTGCCGGCGTCACGCTCGATGACATCTACCTGGGGAACGGCGCCAGCGAGCTCATCGCGATGTCCACGAACGCGCTGCTCGACGACGGCGACGAGCTCCTCCTGCCAGCCCCCGACTACCCCCTGTGGACCGCCTCCACCAGCCTCTCGGGCGGCACCCCGGTGCATTACTTGTGCGACGAGGCCAATGGCTGGATGCCCAACCTGGACGACATCCGCGCCAAGATCACGCCCCGCACCAAGGGCATCGTGGTCATCAACCCGAACAACCCGACCGGCGCGCTCTATTCCGACGATCTGCTCAAGAGCATCGTGGCCATCGCCCGCGAACACGGCCTCGTGATCTTTGCCGATGAGGTCTACGACAAGGTGCTGTACGACGACGTGAAGCACACCGCCATTGCCAGCCTGTCGACCGACGTGCTCACGCTCACCTTCAATTCGCTCTCCAAGAGCTACCGCTCGTGCGGCTACCGCGCCGGCTGGGTTGTTGTCTCGGGCGACAAGCGTGCCGCACAGGACTACATCGAGGGCCTGAACATGCTCTCGAACATGCGCCTGTGCGCCAACGTGCCGGGCCAGTGGGCGATCCAGACGGCGCTGGGGGGCTACCAGAGCATCAATGACCTGGTCTGCGACGGCGGGCGTCTCCGCCGCCAGCGCGACCTGGCCTACGAACTGATCACCGCCATCCCGGGCGTGACCTGCGTCAAGCCGAGCGCCGCGCTCTACATGTTTCCGAGGCTCGACCCCGAGGTCTACCCGATCACCGACGACCGCCAGTTCTTCCTCGAACTGCTGAAGGAAACCCGCGTGATGCTGGTGCAGGGCACCGGCTTCAACTGGGCCACGCCGGACCATTTCCGCATCGTGTTCCTGCCCCACGAAGACGACCTGCGCGAGGCCATCAACCGCATTGCGAAGTTCCTCGAGCAGTACCGACTGCGCCGCAAGACGGCATCCTGAAATCTGCCGGTCACGGCGTGTGCCGTGGCCTTGCTGGCGACACCTGAAGCCTGCCTCCTCCAAATCACCAACGCCATGAGCGCGACTCTCCCAATGAAACCCATCCAAGTAGGCCTCCTCGGCGCAGGCACGGTCGGCAGCGGCACCTTCAAGGTGCTCCAGCGCAACCAGGAAGAAATCAAGCGCCGCGCCGGCCGCGGCATCGAGATCACCATGGTGGCCGACCTGGACACCGCCCGCGCCCGCGAAGTGGCCGGCGAAGGCGTCAAGGTGGTGGCCGATGCGCGCGAGATCATCGCCAACCCCGACATCGACATCGTCATCGAGCTGATCGGCGGCTACGGCGTCGCGAAGCAACTGGTGCTCGAAGCGATTGCGGCCGGCAAGCACGTGGTCACCGCCAACAAGGCGCTGCTCGCGGTGCACGGCACCGAGATCTTCGCGGCTGCGCACGCCAAGGGCGTGATGGTGGCTTTCGAAGCGGCCGTCGCCGGCGGCATCCCGATCATCAAGGCGCTGCGCGAAGGCCTCACAGCCAACAGCATCCAGTGGCTGGCCGGCATCATCAACGGCACCACGAACTTCATCCTCTCCGAGATGCGCGACAAGGGCCTGGACTTCGCCACCGTGCTGAAGGAAGCCCAGCGCCTCGGCTACGCCGAAGCCGACCCGACCTTCGATATCGAAGGCGTCGACGCCGGCCACAAGGTCACGCTGATGAGCGCCATCGCGTTCGGCATCCCGGTGCAGTTCGACAAGGCGCACATCGAGGGCATCACCAAGCTCGCCGCGCAGGACATCAAGTACGCCGAGCAACTCGGCTACCGCATCAAGCTCCTGGGCATCACCAAGCGCACGGCCAAGGGCATCGAGCTGCGCGTGCACCCGTCGCTGGTGCCATCGAAGCGCCTGCTGGCGAACGTCGAAGGCGCGATGAACGCGGTGGTCGTGCACGGAGACGCCGTCGGCACCACGCTCTACTACGGCAAGGGCGCCGGCAGCGAGCCGACCGCGAGCGCCGTGATCGCCGACCTGGTCGACATCACCCGCCTGCACACCGCCGATGCCGCGCACCGCGTGCCGCACCTGGCCTTCCATCCCGACGCGATGAGCGACCTCAAGGTGCTGCCGATGGCCGAGGTCGTCACCAGCTACTACCTGCGCCTGCGCGTGGCCGACCAGGCCGGCGTGCTCGCCAAGGTGACGGGCCTCCTGGCCACCGCCGGCATCAGCATCGACGCCGTGCTGCAGCGCGAAGCCGACGAAGTGGGCGGCGAGGGCTCCACGCAGACCGACCTCATCATCCTCACGCACGATGCGCGCGAAGGCACCGTCGACGATGTGCTGGCCGAGCTGCAGGCGCTGCCTACCGTGCTCGAACCCATCGTGCGCATTCGCAAGGAAGAGTTGAAGTGAACTACCTGAGCACCCGCGGTCACCCCGACCGCAAGCGTTTCTGCGAAATCCTCCTCGAAGGCCTCGCGCCCGATGGCGGCCTGTACCTGCCGGAAACCTACCCGCAGGTCGATGCCGCCATGCTCGCCAAATGGCGCGAGCTGCCGTATGCCGAGCTGGCCTTCGAGATCCTCTCGCTCTACATCGACGACATTCCCGCGGCCGACCTGAAGGCCATCTGCGCCAAGACCTACACCGCCGAGGTGTTCGGCACCGACGAGATCGTGCCGCTGCGCGAGCTCGAGGACGGCGTGTACATCGAAGCCCTGTCCAACGGCCCTACGCTGGCCTTCAAGGACATGGCGATGCAGCTCCTGGGCAACCTGTTCGAGTACGAACTGGCCCGCCGCGGCGCCGAGCTCAACATCCTGGGCGCCACCAGCGGCGACACAGGCAGCGCGGCCGAGTACGCGATGCGCGGCAAGAAGGGCGTGCGCGTCTTCATGACCTCGCCGGACGGCCGCATGAGCCCGTTCCAGCAGGCGCAGATGTTCAGCCTGCAGGACGAGAACATCCACAACATCGCCATCACCGGCGTGTTCGACGACTGCCAGGACATCGTGAAGGCGGTGTCCAACGACCTGGGCTTCAAGCGCAAGTACCGCATCGGCACGGTCAACTCGATCAACTGGGCGCGGCTGCTCGCGCAGGTCGTCTACTACTTCGCCGGCTATTTCCAGGCCACGGCCAGCAACGACAAGCCGGTGAGCTTCACCGTGCCCTCGGGCAACTTCGGCAACGTCTGCGCGGGCCACGTGGCCCGCATGATGGGCCTGCCGATCCAGACGCTGGTGGTCGCCACCAACGAGAACGACGTGCTCGACGAGTTCTTCCGCACCGGCATCTACCGCGTGCGCGGCGCGGCCGACACGCACGAGACCTCCAGCCCGTCGATGGACATCAGCAAGGCCAGCAACTTCGAGCGCTTCGTGTTCGACCTGGTGGGCCGCGATGCCGGCAAGCTGCGCAAGCTCTTCGTCGAAGACCTGGGCCTGGAAGGCCGCTTCGATCTGAGCGCCGATGCGGCGTTCAAGGACGCGGCCGGGCGCTTCGGTTTCGTGAGCAGCCGCAGCACGCACGCCGACCGCCTGGCCACCATCCGCGACACCGAGAAGCGCTTTGCCACATTGGTTGATCCGCACACAGCCGACGGTCTTAAAGCCGCACGCGAATTCCTCGCGCCGGGCGTGCCGATGGTGGTGCTCGAAACGGCGCTGCCGATCAAGTTCGCCGCGACGATCGTCGAAGCGCTGGGCCACGAACCCGACCGGCCTGCAAAGTTCGAGGGCATCGAGGCGCTGCCCAAGCGCGTGGTCAAGCTGCCGGCGGACGCCGAAGCCGTGAAGGCCTACATCGCACAAAACTGTGACTGATCGCAGCGAGGAACCGGCATGAAAGTCGTCGGCTTCGCCGGCTACTCGGGCGCGGGCAAGACCACGCTGGTCGAAAAGCTGATCCCCGTGCTCAAGCGGCTCGGCCAGCGCGTCTCGGTGGTCAAGCATGCGCATCACAAGTTCGACATCGACCATCCCGGCAAGGACACCTACCGCCACCGCGAGGCGGGCGCCTTCGAGGTGGTCGTGGCCTCCGACAAGCGCCTGGCGGTGATGCGCGAATTCGAAACGCCGGTCGAGCTCAGCGTGCACCAGTTGCTGGCCGAGTTGCACCCGGCCGCCGACTGGGTGCTGGTCGAGGGTTTTCGCCACAGCAACGTGCACAAGATCGAGGTCTGGCGCGTGCCCGAGGCGGGCGAGACGCTGCGGCCGGTGCTCTATCCGGACGATCCGTTCGTCACCGCCATCGCGACCGATGCGCCGGGCAGCTTGCCGGAGCCCACGGCCCGGCCGCTGTTCGACCTCAACGACGCCGAGGCCATCGCGCAGTGGCTCATCGCCAATGGCGAGCGCTTCGAGTACAACCCGGAACAACATGGCTGACACACCTCCCGTTCCGTTCTCCGCGTCCAACGCGCGGCCTCCGTTGATGCCGTTGGACGAGGCCATCGCGCAGTTGCTGGCCAAGGCCGCACCGAAGCTTCCCGACGAGAGCGTCGTCACCTTCGACGCCGACGGCCGCGTGCTCGCGCAGGATCTCGTCTCGGGCCTCACCGTGCCGCCGCGCGACAACAGCGCAATGGACGGTTATGCGGTACGTGCGGCCGATTGCGTCGCGCCCGGTGCCGTGCTCCAGGTGACGCAGCGCATTCCCGCCGGCATCGTCGGCACGCCGCTCGCGGCCGGCACCGCGGCGCGCATCTTCACCGGCGCGCAGATTCCCGAGGGCGCCGACGCCGTCGTGATGCAGGAAGACACGACCGCCACGCCGCAGGAAGGCAGCCTGGGTTCCGTGCGCATCGCGATCGTTCCCGCGGCCGGCCAATGGGTCCGCCGTGCGGGCGAGGACGTGGCCTCCGGCGACGTCGTGCTGAAGAAGGGCGAACGCCTCACGCCCGCTGCGCTCGGCCTCGCGGCCAGCGTCGGCTTCCACAAACTGCAGGTGGCGCGCAAGCCGCGCGTGGCGATGCTTTCCACCGGCGACGAGCTGGTGATGCCAGGCGAGGTCGCGCCCGATGCGATGAAGCCCGGCGCGATCTACAACTCCAACCGCTTCTTCATGCGCGCCTTGCTGCACCGGCTGGGGTGCGAGGTGAACGACCTGGGCATCGTGCCCGACAACCGCGAGACCACCATCGCGGCACTGCGCGACGCGGCCGAGGCGAGCGACCTGATCATCACCACCGGCGGCGTCTCCGTCGGTGAGGAAGACCACATCCGCGCCGCGCTGCAGACGCTCGGCGAGTTGCAGCTGTGGTCGCTGTCGATGAAGCCCGGCAAGCCTTTCGCCTATGGGTCCATCGCGCGCAGCAGCGGGCAGGGCGTGTGCCATGTCACGGGGCTGCCCGGCAATCCGGTGTCGAGCTTTCTCACCTTCCTGATGCTCGTGCGCCCGTTCCTGCTGACGCTGCAGGGCGCCGAGCGCGTGATGCCCGAGGCCGTGCAGATGCGCGCCGATTTCGACTGGCTCCGCGCCGACAAGCGCCGCGAGTTCCTGCGCGCACGGCGCAACGCCGCGGGCGGGCTCGACCTGTTCGCCAACCAGAGTTCGGGCGTGCTGACCTCGATGGTCTGGGGCGACGGCCTCGTCGACAACCCCTCGGGCCAGACGATCAAGTCGGGCGACACCGTGAACTTCATTCCCTTCGCCTCGCTGCTCGCCTGACATTCCCATGAAGGTCCAGATCCGTTATTTCGCCTCGGTGCGCGAGGCGCTCTCCAGCAGCAACGAAACCGTCGACACCCGCGCCGCAACGCTCGCCGCGCTGCGCGACGAACTCATCGCACGCGGCGGCGCGCACGCCACCGCCCTTGCGCGCGGCAAGGCGGTGCGCATGGCGCTCGACCAGGTCATGAGCGACGAAGCCGCAGCCCTGCACGAAGGCTGCGAGGTCGCGTTCTTCCCGCCGGTTACGGGCGGCTGAGCCGCGCGTCCAGCGCCACGAGGCGCTCGCGAAGACCGTCGGAGGCGCGCGTCATCGGCGAACGCAGTTCGTCGCGCAGCGCACCGGCATGAGCGAGCAATGCCTTCACTGGGCCGGGGTTCGATTCGGCGAACAGCATCTCGATCAGCGGCTGCAACGGCTGCCACTCGGCGCGCGCTTCGGCCACGCGGTTGTCGGCCAGGAGGCGCAGCACCTGGACGAAGCGCTTGGTCTGCACATGCCCGCTCGCCGCGATGGCGCCCACGCCGCCTTCGGCGACCGTCGAGAAGATCTGGTGGTCTTCGCCCGACAGCACCTGCAGCCGGCCATCGGCGATCAGCGCGCGCGTCTTGGCCATGTCGCCGCCGCAGTCCTTGATGCCCTGGATGCGCGGATGTGCGGCCAGCGCGAGCAGCGTCTCGCGCGAGAGGGTGGCGCCTGTGCGGTACGGAATGTCGTAGATCAGCACCGGCACCGCGCTCGCATCGGCAATCGCGCGGAACCATTCGAGCAACCCGGCCTGCGATGGTCGGATGTAGTGCGGCGCGGGCACCAGCAGGCCCGCCAGGGGCCGTTCCGAGAGCTTGCGCACCCAGGCAGTGGTCTTGCCCAGGTGGTAGCCCGAGAGGCCCATGACGACCGGCAGGCCACCGGCGGCGGCTTGCACGGTATCGAGCGAAGCCAGTTGCTCCGCCTCGTCGAGCGCGGCGGCTTCGCCGGTCGAGCCGCAGACCACGAAGCCGGCCACGCCGTCGGCGGCGAGGCGCCGGGTCAGCGCGGCGAGCGCAGGGTGGTCGACTGCGCCGTCGCGGAACGGCGTGACGAGCGGAATCCAGAGACCCGAAAAAACAGGGACGGGGGCGGTGGTTTGTTGTTGTGGCACGCAGGCTTCCTTTCAGGAATCAACCGATGGAAAGAACCACCATCCGATGCGCGCACAACCATGCTGGGGTCAAAGCCTCTGGGCAGGTTCCGTCGCTCATCCGACGACGGAACCGCAGCTCCGGTCAGACGAGCTTTGGTTTTTTGGCTTTGCTGCCCTGGCGCGCGCAACGGCTCTCGGGGTGCGAAGGCACCGTGGAGAGCGTGGCGAGGCAAGGCATGAACGCAGTCTATCTCGATGACACAATCCGGACATGAGCGTTGCGCGTGTTTCGATCCAGACGAATGATTTCGACTTGAGCCAGGAGCTGGCCGCGTTGCGCGCGGGCGACAAGCGCGTGGGCGCCGTCTGCAGCTTCATCGGCACCGTGAGAGACCGCAACGACGGCAGCACCGTCGCCTCGATGGAGCTGGAGCACTACCCGGGCATGACCGAGAAAGCCATCGAGGCCATGATCGACGAGGCGCACAAGCGCTTCGACATCCTGGGCGCCCGCGTGATCCACCGCGTCGGCCTCCTGCAGCCGCTCGACCAGATCATGATGGTGGCGGTGATCTCGGCCCACCGCGGCCAGAGCTTCGAGGCCTGCGAGTTCCTGATGGATTACCTGAAGACCCAGGCCCCGTTCTGGAAAAAAGAACAGACGCCCGAAGGCGCCCGCTGGGTCGATGCGCGCGTCAGCGACGACGCGGCGTTGGCGCGCTGGGGCATCTCTGCCCCGAACGCTTGAAGCAGTTCAAAGCGGCTTGAACCCGCTGGCCTGGATGATCCGTTCCCACGTCTGCGTGTACGAGCGCACGCGGCCTGCGAACTGGCCCTGTGGCTCGTAGCCGACTGTCAGGCCCATCGTCGTGAGCTTCTGCTTCACGTCGGGCATCGCCAGCACCTTCTGCAGCGCATCGCCGTACTTGTCGATGATCGGCTGCGGCGTGCCCACCGGCGCGAAGATGCCGTAGTAGGGCAGGTCTTCCAGGTTCGAGAAACCCAGCTCGGTGAAGGTCGGCACGTTCGGAATCACCGCCTGGCGCTTGGCGCCGATGGAGGCCACGATGCGCACCTTGCCCGCCTTGTGGTTCTCGATGAAGTCCGGCACCGAGGCGATGCCCGCGGTGATCTGGTTGCCCAGCATGTCGGCCACCATCGGCGCGCTGCCGCGGTAGGGCGCGGGCTGCACGTCGATCTTGTACTTGTCCGAGATCATCTTCACCAGGAATTCGGGGATCGAGGCCGGCGCCGGGATGCCGATCGTTTCCTTGCCGCCCTTCTGCGTGCGGACCCACTTGATGTAGTCGTCGATGCTCTGGGCCGGCGTGCCGCCCGAGACGGCCAGCACGTTGGCGAAGGTGGCGAAGCCGGCCACGGGCACGAAATCGGTGGCGGGATTGAAGCCCGGGTTCTTCACCACCTGCGGCAGGATCGAGATCGTGTGGTCGTGCGAGAGGAACAGCGTGTGCCCGTCGGCGGGCGACGACTTCAGCACGGTCGCGGCGATCTGGCCGCCCGCGCCGCCGCGGTTCTCGACCACCACCGGCACGCCCAGCACGTCCTTGAGCTTTTCACCCAATGTGCGCGCAATGGCGTCGGTGCCGGCACCGGCGGGGAAGCCGACCAGGATGCGGACCGGCGTGCCGCTCTGGGCCTGCGCCAGTCCGGTCATGCCCATGGCGGCCGCGAAAAGTCCCACGCTGAGTGCGCGGCGCACCGGCTGGACGCGCTGCATTGAAAAAACCATGATCGACTCCATTCGAGAGAGAGAAATGCCTACGGCAGAAAGGTGCGGGGCACCGTGCAATACCCGTGCCCAAGGCACGAGCCCGGTTTGCAACCTTGAATCGTGCCCGAACGGCCCTATTTTGGATGCAGGAATACCACCATGCGACAAGACAAACTCACCACCAAATTTCAGGAAGCGCTGAGCGACGCGCAGACGCTGGCGCTCGGCAACGACAACGCCTACATCGAGCCGGCCCACCTGCTGGTCGCGATGCTGCGCCAGGACGACGGCCCCCGCGCATTGCTGGAGCGTGCCGGCGTGAATGTGCCGGGTCTCGCACAGGCGGCCGAGGCCGCCATCAAGAAGCTGCCCCAGGTGCAGGGCCACGACATCGTGCAGGTCGGCCCCGAGCTGGGCAAGCTGCTGCAGGCCACCGAGAAGGAAGCCATCAAGCGCAATGACCAGTTCATCGCCGGCGAACTTTTCCTCCTGGCCGTGGCCGACAGCAAGTCCGACATCGGCAAGATCGCGAAAGAAAACGGCCTCGGCCGCAAGTCGCTCGAGTCGGCCATCGACGCCGTGCGCGGCGGGCAGGGCGTGAACAGCGCCGATGCCGAAGGCCAGCGCGAGGCGCTCAAGAAATACACGATGGACCTGACCGAGCGCGCGCGTCTCGGCAAGCTCGACCCGGTCATCGGTCGCGACGAGGAAATCCGCCGCGCCATCCAGGTGCTGCAACGCCGCACCAAGAACAACCCGGTGCTCATCGGAGAACCCGGCGTGGGCAAGACCGCCATCGTCGAAGGCCTCGCGCAGCGCATCGTCGCGGGCGAGGTGCCCGATTCGCTCAAGGGCAAGCGGGTGCTGTCGCTCGACATGGCCTCGCTGCTGGCCGGCGCCAAGTTCCGCGGCGAGTTCGAGGAGCGCCTGAAGACCGTGCTCAACGAACTCGCGAAGGACGAAGGCCAGACCATCGTCTTCATCGACGAGCTGCACACCATGGTCGGCGCCGGCAAGGCCGAGGGCGCAATGGACGCGGGCAACATGCTCAAGCCTGCGCTCGCGCGCGGCGAGCTGCACTGCGTGGGCGCCACCACGCTGGACGAATACCGCAAGTACATCGAGAAGGATGCAGCCCTGGAGCGCCGCTTCCAGAAGATCATCGTGGGCGAGCCGAGCGTCGAGGCCACCATCGCGATCCTGCGCGGCCTGCAGGAGAAGTACGAAGTGCACCACGGCGTGCAGATCACCGACCCGGCCATCGTGGCCGCGGCCGAACTGAGTGACCGCTACATCACCGACCGCTTCCTGCCCGACAAGGCCATCGACCTGATCGACGAGGCCGCGGCCAAGATCAAGATCGAGATGGACTCCAAGCCCGAGGTGATGGACCGCCTCGACCGCCGCCTCATCCAGCTGCAGATCGAGCGCGAAGCCGTGCGCCGCGAGAAGGACGAGGCCTCGCAGAAGCGCTTCGGCCTCATCGAGGACGAGATCGCCAAGCTGCAGAAGGAAATCGCCGACTACGACGAGATCTGGCAGGCCGAGAAGGCCCAGGCCCAGGGCAGCGCGCACATCCGCGAGGAAATCGAGAAGCTCAAGACCGAGATCAAGGAATGGGAGCGCAAGGGCGACTTCAACAAGTTGGCCGAGCTGCAATACGGCCAGCTGCCCGCGCTGGAGAAGCGCCTGAAGGAAGCCGAGGCCAACGAGGCGAGCAAGGGCAAGTCCAGCGCGCCCACGCTCTTGCGCACGCAGGTCGGCGCGGAAGAAATCGCCGAGGTCGTGGCGCGCGCCACCGGCATCCCGGTCGCCAAGCTGATGCAAGGCGAGCGCGACAAGCTGCTCGTGATGGAAGACAAGCTGCACGAGCGCGTGGTCGGCCAGGACGAGGCCATCGGTGCGGTCGCGAATGCGATCCGCCGCTCGCGCTCGGGTCTGTCCGATCCGAACCGCCCCACGGGCTCGTTCCTGTTCCTCGGCCCCACGGGCGTGGGCAAGACCGAGCTGTGCAAGGCGCTCGCGGGCTTCCTGTTCGACAGCGAAGACCACCTGATCCGCATCGACATGAGCGAGTTCATGGAGAAGCATTCGGTCGCGCGCCTCATCGGCGCGCCGCCGGGCTACGTGGGCTACGAAGAGGGCGGCTACCTCACCGAAGCCGTGCGCCGCAAGCCCTACAGCGTGGTGCTGCTCGACGAGGTCGAGAAGGCGCATCCGGACGTCTTCAACGTGCTGCTGCAGGTGCTCGACGATGGGCGCCTCACCGACGGCCAGGGCCGCACCGTGGACTTCAAGAACACGGTGATCGTGATGACCAGCAACATCGGCTCGCCGATCATCCAGGCCATGGTGGGCAAGCCTTCCGAAGAGATCAAGGAAGCGGTGTGGGACGAGCTGAAGAACTACTTCCGCCCCGAGTTCCTGAACCGCATCGATGAGACGGTCGTGTTCCATGCGCTCGACGCGAAGAACATCGAATCGATCGCCGCGATCCAGCTGAAGGTGCTCAAGGCGCGTCTCGCGAAGATGGACCTGGGCCTGGACGTATCGCCCGCGGCGCTGGCCGAGATCGCCAAGGTCGGCTTCGACCCGGTGTTCGGCGCGCGGCCGCTCAAGCGTGCGATCCAGCAGCGCATCGAGAACCCGCTCTCGCGGCTGCTGCTCGACGGCAGCTTCGGGCCGAAGGACACGATCGAGGTCAACACCGACCCGATCCAGTCGCCGGGCCAGTTCTCGTTCAGCAAGGGCGGGGAACCAACGGCGGCGGCCTCGGCCTAAAGTCGGATGATGAACTTCATTCTTCGCGTCATTCTTCTGCTCCTGGGGCTGGTTTTCGCGGCCAGCCTCGCCGTCGCGGTCATGCTGCTGGCCGCCGTGTGGGGCGTGCGCTACGCCTGGGGGCGTCTCACGGGCAAGCCCGTGACCCCCTGGATGACTTCGATGGGCGGGCGCTTCAATCCGCGCTCGGGCTTCGATCGATTCCGCAATGCGGCAAAACCGGCCGAGCCCAACGCCGCCGACGTCACCAATGCGCGTGCGCGCGGTGAATCGGTGGTGCGCCCCGAACGCATCCGCGGCAGCGCCAGCGACGTGACCGACGTCTCGCCGAAGCCCGCTCCGCGGGGTTGATCCGCCCGCGCTGACGGCTCCGGGGCAGGGGCGACAGCCCCTCTGCCATTCGCCGTCAAAATCGTCCTCCTGCGCCGCCATCATCGGCGGCGCGCTTTCATCCAGGAGAGACGTTTTCATGACCCAACGCGACATCTTCGTGGTCGGCACCGCCCGCACCGCCATCGGCACCTTCGGCGGCGCGCTGAAGGACGTGCCCAACACCCAACTGGCCACCACCGCCGTCAAGGCCGCCATCGAACGCAGCGGCCTCGCGGCCGATGCCATCGGCCATGTGGTGATGGGCAATGTGATTCCCACCGATGTGAAGGACGCGTACCTGAGCCGCGTGGCCGCCATCGATGCGGGCTGCCCCATCGAGACGCCGGCCTTCAACGTCAACCGCCTCTGCGGCTCGGGCCTGCAGGCCATCGTGTCGGCGGCGCAGGCCATTGCGCTGGGCGATTGCGACATCGCCATCGGCGGCGGTTCGGAATCGATGAGCCGCGGCCCGTATTTCGACACTTCCGCCCGCTATGGCGCCCGCATGGGCGACGCGGTGCTGGTCGACTACATGCTGGGCATCCTTCACGACCCGTGGGAGAAGATCCACATGGGCATCACCGCCGAGAACGTGGCTGCGCGCTACGGCATCACGCGGGAGCAAATGGACGAGCTGGCCGCCACCAGCCAGCAGCGCGCGGCCGCCGCCATTGCCGCTGGCCGCTTCAAGGAACAGATCGTTCCGGTCGAGGTGAAGACGCGCAAGGGTGTCGTCGTGTTCGACACCGACGAGCACGTGCGCGCCGACACCACCGTCGACACGCTCTCGAAGATGAAGCCCGCATTCAAGAAGGACGGGCTCGTCACCGCAGGCAATGCCTCGGGCATCAACGACGGCGCGGCGGCCGTCGTGCTGGCCGAAGGCGGCCGTGTGAAGGCGCTGGGCCTGAAGCCGCTCGCGCGCCTCGTCGGCTACGCGCACGCGGGCGTCGAACCCGCCTACATGGGCATCGGCCCCGTTCCGGCCACGCGCAAGGTGCTGGAGCGCACGGGGCTCAAGGTCAACGACTTCGACGTGATCGAGTCGAACGAAGCCTTCGCGGCACAGGCCTGCGCGGTCATCAAGGAGCTGGGCTTCGATCCGGCCAAGGTGAACCCGAACGGCTCGGGCATTTCGCTCGGCCATCCGGTGGGCGCGACCGGCGCGATCATCACGACGAAGGCCATCGCCGAGCTGCACCGCACGGGCGGGCGCTATGCGCTGGTCACGATGTGCATCGGCGGCGGGCAGGGCATTGCTGCGGTGTTCGAGCGCGTCTGAGCGCGTTCGGGGCACACTTGCGGACATGCTCCGCCCACCCATCCTGATCGACCCCGACGAAGTCGAGATCAGCGCCATCCGTGCGCAGGGCGCGGGCGGGCAGAACGTCAACAAGGTGTCGAGCGCGGTGCACCTGCGCTACGACATCCATGCGAGTTCGCTGCCCGCCGACGTGAAGGAGCGGCTGCTCGCGCTGCGCGACAGCCGGATCACGCAGGAGGGCGTCTTCGTGCTCAAGGCGCAGCAGCACCGCACGCAGGAGATGAACCGCGCCGATGCGCTTGCGCGCCTGCAGGCGGTGGTCGACACCGTGGCCACGCCGCCGCGCGTGCGGCGCGCCACCAAGCCCACCTACGGTTCGAAGCAGCGCCGGCTCGAAGGCAAGAGCCAGCGCTCGCAGATCAAGAACCTGCGCGGGCCGGTGCGGGACTGACCGGCTTGTCGCCGCGCAGCCGCTTGATCTGCAGCGTCACGCCGACCAGATACAGCGCGCCGAGCACGCCGGTGATCGCCTTGAGTTCGGGCGCCTCGGCGCTCGACAGCAGCGGCGCGCCGAGCGGAAGGCGCGTCAGCGTCTCGGTGAAGGCCGGAATCCAGTGAAAGAGAAAGCTCGCCGAATAGGCGACGGCCTCGATGTAGCGCGAGTTCTTTCCGAGGCTGCCCCGGCCGGCCAGTGCACCGACCGCCAGCGCGGCCAGCGTGATGATGCCCAGCGCATGCGGCTTGCCGAAGCCGCCGTGCTGGAAGATGCCGAAGCCGGTCAGGCAGGTGAGCACGGTGGTCCAGACGAAGACCTGGCCCCATCCGGTGCGCAGGGTGATTTCCTTGTAGCGCAGCAGGGCGACGATCCCCGCGAAGACGGCGATCAGGCTGATCGCGGTGTGAATCAAGCCGAGGGACGTGAGTCCCAGCCATCCTGTAGCTGCCATGCGGATCTCCTCGATATCGTGGTGCGGCATTCTGGCGCGTTGACCGGAATTTGTGCCATTTGCTTCAAAAAGAGGCAACTCGGCCCCGCGTTATGGGTCTGAAACATCTTCCAAGCACAATTGACGCCATGACAGTTTTCCTCGCGCGTGCCCTGACGGCGCTGTTCCTCGCGCTCACGGCCTTCGGGCTCGCGGGCTGCGGACCCGGGTCCGCCACCGCCAGCAATGCGAGCGTCGCCTCGGCCCCGGAGCTCAATTGGGACGAACTCATCCCCAAGAGCTGGGACCCGACCAAGCGCTACCGCAACATCAGCCTTGAAGCCCTGCGCGACAACGACCCCCGCGCGATCCAGATGCTCGACGAGATGCGCGCCGTCTGGGACAACGCCCCGGTCAACGTGGCACTCGACGGCACCGCGGCCAAGCTCGCGGGTTTTGTCGTGCCGCTGGACAGCACGCAGGACGGCATCCGCGAATTCCTTCTCGTGCCGTACTTCGGCGCCTGCATCCATACGCCGCCCCCGCCCGCCAACCAGATCGTGCACGTGATCGCCGACCAGGCCTTCAAGGGCCTGCACGCAATGGACACGGTGAAGGTCAGCGGCGTCCTGAAGGCCGCGCGCTACGCTTCGGCGGACATGGGCGTGAGCGGGTACGAGATCAAGTCGGCGGCGGTGGAGCGCTTCGTTCCGGCCCAGCCGAAATAAGCGCCCGCATTCACGTCATTCGCTGCGACAAAAAGTCGAGGAACGACGTGATCCGCGCCGACAGTTGCGTGTTGCGGTAGTACACCGCGTTCACTGGCTGGCGCACATCCACCGTTTCCTTCGCGAGCACCTGCACCAGCGCACCGCTCGCGCGGTCGGCGGCAGTCATGAAATCCGCGAGACACACGATGCCTGCGCCGGCCAAGGCGAGTTGGCGCAGCGTCTCGCCGCTCGATGCGGCGAGTGTCGGGGCGATGGCCCATTCGTCGCCATGCGCCCCGCGCAGCGGCCAGCGGTTGAGCGACTCGGGTTGCGTGAAGCCCAGCAGGGCGTGATCGGCCAGCTCGGCGGCGGTGCGCGGCTTGCCATGCGCCTCCAGATACGCCGGGCTCGCAAGCACGCGCAGGCGGTGCGTGCCCAGCGGCCGCGCATGCAGCGTGGAGTCGCGCAGCGGCCCGATGCGGATGGCGATGTCGGTGCGGCGCTCCAGGAGGTCGATGGGCAGGTCGTCGGTGTCCAGCTCCAGGCTGATCTGCGGGTAGAGCGCCCGGAATTCGGGCACCAGCGGCACGATGGCGTGCAGCATGAAGGGCGAAGCCGCGTTCACGCGCAGACGGCCGGCAGGCTGCTCGCGGCGCGCGGCCATCTGCTCCTCGGCATCGTCGATCGCATCGAGGATCGCGCGGGTGCGCTGCAAAAAGGCCGCGCCTTCTTCGGTGAGTTCGAGGCGTCGCGTGGTGCGGCGCATCAGCGTGGTATCGAGCTTCTGTTCGAGCCGGCTCAACGCGCGGCTGATGCCCGAGACCGTGTGGCCGAGCTGCTCGGCCGCGGCGGTGATCGAGCCGGTGTCCACCACCGTGCGAAACGCGACGAGTTCTTCGATGGTGGTTTTCATGGGGCCGCTGCTCGTGCCGTCAGCCCGCGGTCTCGGCCTCTGTCGGCACCTCGATGCGCGGCATCAGCGCCGCAAGCGCTTCGCCGTCGGTTCGGTAGCTGAAGAGCATCGGCCCCGGCGCGAGCAGGCCGGCGCGCTCCAGCACCTCCATCGCCGGCAGCTTCATGCCGCTGAGGTGCAGGCGCACGCCCTTGGCTTCCATCATCCGGCGGATCGAGCCGAACACTTCGGCGCCGGTGATGTCGATGCGGTTGATGGGCTGCGCGAAGAGGCACACATCGGTGAGGTCGGGGCGCTCGGCCAGCGCAACGGTGAGCGCGCGTTCGAGCGTGGAGGCGGAGGCGAAGTCGAGTTCGGCGTCCATGCGCAGCGCATAGAGCTGCGGCGCGAGCGGCGGCAGCTTCCAGAGGTTGCGGTCGCGCAGGCTGCCGTCGGGGTGCAGGCCCACTTCGATGATGCGCGGATGCAGGTGGCGGTACATGTAGTGCGCCATGCTCGCGAGCAGGCCGCCGAGCACGCCCCAGTAGATGCTGGGCGCGGTCGCGATCGTCAGCACGAAGGTGCCGAAGGCGATGCCCGCCTCGATGCGCGAGACGCGCCAGAGCGCGGTGAAGCTCGCGGGCTTCACCAGCCCGAGGATGGCCGTGACCACCACCGCCGCCAGCACCGCCTGCGGCACGTGGTACAGCAGCGGCATCAGCCACAGCAGCGCACCGGCCACAACGACCACGCTGAAAAGCGTCGCCCACCCGGTCTGCGCACCCGCATACAGCGTGATGGCCGAACGCGAGAACGACGAACTGGTCGGGAATGCGCCCGTGAAACCCGAGGCCAGCTTGGCGAGACCCTGGCCGATCAGGTCCTGGTTTTCGTTCCACAGCGTGCCGGCGCGCGCGTTGTCGACCTTGGCGCTGGAGGCGGTCTCCAGGAAGCTCACCAGCGTGATCATCAGCGCGGGCAGCACCAGCGCGCTGAAGGTGCTCAACGGGAGCAGGCCGGGCCAGTAGAACGAGGGCAGGCCCGAAGGGAGACTGCCGACCACCGCGCCGCCGCGCAGCGCGTAGTTCATGACCCAGCTGATGGCCGCGGCGCCCGCCACCAAGGCCATCGTGGTCGGAAAGCGCGGCACGAACCGCTTGCCCAGCCACAGGACCGCGATGCTGCCCAGGCCGAAGGCGATGGCCACGAGATCGGGCAGCGGCCCGCCCTGCAGCACCTGCGGAATGGTGCGCCCCGTGAAGCCCAGCAGCGACGGCAACTGCGAGATCGCGATCAGCACCGCCGCGCCCTGCGTGAAGCCGATCAGCACCGGTGAATTGACCAACCGCAGCAGCCAGCCGAAGCGCCCCGCGCCCAGCACGATCTGGATCGTTCCGGACATCAGCGTGAGCCACACCGCCATCGCCACCCATTCGTCGCTGCCCGCCACCGCGAGCGGCGCGAGCGAGGCGCCGACCAGCAGGCTGGTGAGCGCCGTGGGCCCGACCGACAGCCGTTGCGACGAACTGAACATCACCGCGATCAGCGCGGGGAACAGCGCTGCATACACGCCGGTGACCAGCGGCATGCCGGCGAGCGCCGCATACGCCACGCCTTGCGGAATGACCATCAGCGCCACGGTGATGCCGGCCATCGCCTCGCTGCGCAGCAGCCCCGCGGAAGGACGGGGCCATGCAAGACAGGGAACCCAGCGCGCGATGCGCTGGCGCAGGGAAGAGGGGGAGGCAGCCGGGGTCATGGAGTCGTTACGCGCGCACAGGGAGAAACGGCAAGCACATGCGCGGTGCGCCGCGCGGGGGCAATGCGGGGAGCGGTATCAGATCAGCGAGGTGGCGTTCTTCAGGACGTAGTCGCAGGCTTTTTCCTTCACCTTCGACGACAGGATCTTCATGTTGAGCGTCTTGCCGTCGCCGCCTTTCAGCAAACCTTTCGCGCCGCTTTCGAAGTTCTTCTCCTGCTGCTTCTGGCCGGTGATCTTGGCAAGGAGCTTGTCTTTCACCGAGGCCGCGTCGCCGCCGAGGTAGTTGTTCTTCACGCAGTACTGCAGCACGCCGGCAGCGCTGCCGATGGTGCTGGAGCCGATGGCGGGCATCTTGAAGCCGAGGTTGCTGCCTTGGGAGCCGGCGGCGGCGCCGGCCTTTTCCTTCAGCTGGTCGAGCAGGTCGTTGGCCTCTGCCGAGGCGCCTGCGGCGAGCAGGGCCAGGGCAATGAGTGTGGAGCGGGCATGCATGGTGGTCTCCTTGGAAAGCAAAGGGGAGAAGCGCCCGCCAGCATACCGGAGAGTCCCCGGTGTTACCGGGGGCATGGCCCCGGGGGCTCGCGCTAGTTCTTGCGGGGCGCGCGCTTTTCCAGCAGGGGCTCGCTGGTGCCCTGAACCCCGACCAGGCCCAGCACCGTCACGAGCGAGTTCTGCGCGCCCTTCCAGCCATCGGTCACGTCGATCCATTCCGACAGCGCGTGCAAGCCGCCCGTCTTGCCGCCGGCGCCGATGATGATGGCCGGGATGCCCAGCGACATCGGCACGTTGGCGTCGGTGCTCGCGCCCCTCAGCAGGGTCTTGTGGCCGAAGGCGCTGTTCGCGCGCGTGGCGGCCTCGACGATCACCGTGTCGGACTGCGTGCGGCCGCCGGGCCGGTCGCCGATCAGCTTGCGGCTCGCGCTCAGCGTGGTCACGTTCCAGCGCTTGTTCTCTTCCTCGACCGCTTCGTCGATGGCCGCGAGGATCTTCTTCTCGGTCTCCAGCAGCGGTGCCATTTCGTCGGAGCGGATGTCGATGGCCATGCGTGCGTCCGGCGCGATGGTGTTCACCGAGGTGCCGCCGCCCACGGTGCCGACGGTGAACGTGGTCTTCGGGAACGTCGGCGTGCGGACTTCGGAGATCTTCGCGATCGCGCGGCCCATGCCGTGGATCGCGCTCGGCACTTGCCCGAACGCAACGAAGCTGTGGCCGCCCGGGCCCTTGAAGGTGACTTCGTAGCAATGGCTGGCCGTGCCCAGCATCACCACCGCGCCGTCGGGCGCCGGTTCGAGGCCGACCATGCCGTCGATGTCCAGGTGGTCGCGAAAGATTGCCTTGATGCCGCGCAGGTTGCCCAGCTCTTCTTCGCCGACGTTGCCGACGATCAGGAGGTCGCCCACGGTCTGGATCTTGTTGTCGTTGAGCACCTTGAGCCACGAGAGCAGCACAGCGAGGCCGCGCGTGTCGTCGGAGATGCCGGGTGCATAGAGCTTGCCGTCGCGCTCTTTCACCTTCACGTCGGTGCCGGCGGGGAACACGGTGTCGAGGTGCGCGGAGATCAGCAGCTTCGGTCCGTTGCCCGTGCCCTTGCGCAGGCCGACGACGTTGCCTTCCGCGTCGATCTTCGCGTCGCTCAGGCCCAGCGCCTTCATGCGCGCGAGGAAGGCTTCGGCGCGCTTCTGCTCCTTGAACGGAGGCGCTTCGATTTCGGTGAGCATCTTCAGGTCTTCGACCGAGCGCTCGTGGTCGGCCTTCACCGCATCGAGCAGCTTCTGGATTGCGGGCGCTGCCATCAGCTGCGTGTAGGCCTTGTCGATCTCGGGCCGGACCTGTGCGGACGTGGCCGCGACGGCAGTGTTCTGTGCCTGGGCGATGCCCGTGGCACAGGCCAGGGCGAGGACGATCGGGGCAAGGCGGAAAGACGCGGAGCGAGGCATGGCGGTGGGTGGTCCCTGAAGGTGAAAGAGGGGCGCCGCCGGCGCGGCGCCGTCAGCATTCTTAGGGGCAAGTGAGCCGCCTGCTCTGGTTTAATCTTCGGCCTTGTCAGTTTTTCTTACGAGCACCGCCATGCGCCGCCATATTCCGAGCACCCGAGCGCTCTTGATCTTCGATGCGGTGGCCCGCCATCACGGCGTCGGCAAGGCGGCCGAGGAGCTGTGCCTCACGCACAGCGCGGTGAGCCAGCAACTGCGGCTGCTCGAATCGCAGATCGGCGTGCGACTGGTGCAGCGCACCGCGCGCGGCACCGAGCTCACCGACGCAGGGCGCCGCTACCACGGGCAGATCGCGGGCGACCTGATGCGGCTGCAGAGCCACACGCTCGAAGCGATGGCGCAGCGCGTCGACGGCCTCAGGCTGATCGTCGGCGCGGTGCCTGTGCTGGCGGAGGGTTGGCTCACGCCGCTGCTGCCGCAGTTCATTGCACGGAATCCGGGCTGCAGCCTGCATCTGCAGGTGTTCCCGACCGATTTCTATATGGCCGACATGCCGTTCGACGTGGGCGTGCAGTACGACGACGCGGTGTGGCCCGGCGCCGATGCGCGGCCGCTGATGGGCGAGTTCTGCGTGGCCGTGTGTTCCCCGCGCGCGAAGGGCCGGGCCGCGATGGCGCGCGGCGACTTTCGCGTCGCGCCGCTGCTCCAGTTGCGCACGGGCATGGGCGCGTGGGAAGAATGGTTCGCGCAGACGCCGCACGCGCAACCGCCCGACAACCTGGTGACCGGACACCGCTTCGATCTCTTCTCTTCGCTGGTCGCCGCGGTGCGGGCCGATCTTGGCGTGGGGCTGGTGCCGCTGTACTACGTCGAGCGCGAACTGCGTTCGGGCGAGCTGCAGCTCGCATGTGCGCACCGGGCGCCGTCGAGCCGCGGCTACAGCGTGTTCATGGCGCCAAACCGCACGGCCGATCCGCTGGCGGAGGCGTTCGTCGAATGGCTCTGCGAGGCGGGGGCCGCGTCGCAGCCGCCGGCTTAGCTAGCCAGCGCGGCGGAAAAGCAGCACCGAGTTCGTGCCGCCGAAGGCGAAGGAATTGCTCATCGCCGCTTCGAGCGCCGGTGCGGCGCTGTCGTCCTGCATCACGAGATTCATGCGGCAGGCCGGATCGATCTCGCGGCAGTTCGCGTTGGGCGGCAGTTGGCGGCGATGCAGCGCGAGCACCGTGATCAGCGCCTCGATGGCCCCCGCCGCGCCGAGCATGTGGCCGTGCAGCGCCTTGGTCGAGCTCACGCGCAGACCGTCGAAATCGCCGCCCCACACTTCTGCCAGCGCATTGCGCTCGACCACGTCGCCGATGCGCGTGGCCGTGCCGTGCGCATTGCAGTAGCCCACGTCGCGTGGTTGCAAGCCGGCTTGCCGCAGCGCCTGGCGCAATGCGCGTGCCTGGCCGGGTGCGTCGGGCTTGGTGAGGTGGGTGGCATCGCTGCTCAGGCCCCAGCCGGCCAGCGTGGCGTAGCTGCGGGCACCACGATTGCGTGCGCGCTCCGCGGATTCGAGCACCAGGAAGGCCGCGCCTTCGCCGAGCGCGAAGCCGCTGCGGTCGCTCGCGAACGGCCGCACCGCGCCCGCTGCTTCGCCGGGCTGGAAGGTGGCCAGCGTCTGCATCGCCTGCCAGGCCAGCACCACGCCCGGCACGATCAGCGCTTCGCTGCCGCCGGCAATGGCGATGTCGACCTCGCCGCGCTGGATTGCCTTGGCTGCCTCGGCGATGGCCACCGACGACGAGGCACAGGCGACGGAATAGGTGAGCACCGGGCCGAGCACGCCATTGCGCATCGCCACGTGGGCCGCAGGCGCGTTGGGCATGAAGGCCGGAATGGTGAGCGGCGACACGCGCCCGTTGCCGCGATAAGCCGCTTCGAGCGCCGCCGCGCCGCCCATGCCGCAGCCGGCGTAGACGCCGACGCGTTCGAGGTCGGCATCGGCCAGGGGCAGATTCGCATCGCGCAGCGCGAGATCGGCCGCGGCCACCGCGAGCTGGCTGACTCGGTCGACGCCGGCGAGCTGCAGCTTGGTGAACCAGCGCGTCTCGTCGAAAGCCACCGTGGCGGCGGCGGCCGGCTTGGGCAGTTCAGGAAAAACGGGCTGGATGGCCGATCGGGCCTGCAGCAGCGCCTCGAACAGCGCGCCGGGCTCGTCGCCATGGGGCGCCATGACGCCCAGCCCGGTGACGGCAACCTCGTGGCGGTTCACGCTGGCTTCGCGGCCCGGACCTTGTCGACCAGTTGCGCGAGCTCGGCCAGGGTGTCGATGCTTGCGTCCTCGTCGGGCATGGTGATGCCGAAGTGGTCTTCGATGGCAAAGAGGAATTCAGCCAGCGCCAGCGAATCGAGACCGCCGGTTTCGCGCATCGAGGCGTTGGGGTCGAGCTTGGACGGTTCGATGCCGTACTTCTCGTGAATCAGGTCCTGCAATTCCTTCAGCGAACTCATCGTGCGATGCCTGTCGTCTTGTGCCGCCGTTGATCGATCGATGGCAACCCTTGCGGGGTGTGCCATGGGGTCGATCCCTTCCTCGCTCGGCCTGTGTTGGTCAGTGATGGCCAATGATATCCGCTCCAACCAGAGGGGAATCCCCTCGCAAACGCTTGCCCGGCCGCCAGTACAGCGAAGGAAATGCAAACGCCATGCCGAGCAGCGCGCCGGCCACCACGTCCAGCACCACGTGTTGCTTGACCGCCAGCGTCGAATAGGCGATGGCCGCGAACCAGGTCCAGTTGATGAGGCGCAGCACGATGGGCGTGCGCGCCTGCCGCAGCAAATGCTCGATCCACAGGGCCGTGAAGATCGCGACCGCCACGTGCATCGACGGGCAGGCGTTGCCGGCAGCATCCACGCCCTGCAGCATCGCGAACCCGGGATAGCCCGAGACGTCGATGGTCAGCGGCGGTATCTGGGTCGGCCAGAAATAGAAGAGGCCCAGGCCGGTGAGGCACAGCCCGCCGATCCACAGCCCGTAGACCACCAGTTCGCGAAAGGTGAGCTGCAGCCCCGGCGCGATGCCCACATAGACCCAGAGCGAGAGGTACGCGCCCAGCGTGTAGGGCTGGAAAGGAATCAGATGGTCCAGCGCGGTGAGCGGCATCACCGCGACCGGGTAGGAGGGATTGCGCAGCAGGTGGAAGTAGCCGATGAAGAACAGCCAGGTGAAGGCCGTGGTCCCGACCGCCTTCAGCAGGAAAAGGCGGCGAATGCGCAGGCCGATGTCGGCGGTCCAGGTCTGCGGTCGGGGAGGCGATGCCATGTGCGAATCGATGGAAGGTCCGTGGTTCTTGGGGCTCGCCGATCTTGCCAGAGCGTCGTGACGCCCTTGCATTTCAAAGGCTCAAGCGGTCGCGGCGGATCGCTTCTTGTGCTGGAACGAAGTGGGCGAGCGCCCCGTCGCCGCCTTGAACATCGCGCAGAACGCGCTGTCGGTGGCATAGCCGCTGGCCGCCGCCACCTGGCTCACCGCCATGCCGCGCGCGAGCAGCGGCAGCGCATGCGCCATCACCGCCTGCTGGCGCCATTGCTGCCAGCTCATGCCGAGCTGATCCCGAAAAAGCCGCGCCACCGTGCGCTCGCTCGCGCCGATGGTGGCCGCGCGCTCGGCCAGCGTGGAGCGGTCGGCCGGGTTGCGCAGCAGCGCCTCGCACAGCTGGCGCAGGCGCTTGTCGGTGGGCAGCGGCACGTCGATGCGGATCTGCGTGGCGCGCTCGATCTCGTCGACCAGGAGCGGCGCGATCATGCGTTCGCGCTGCGGTGCCTGCGGATCGGCCGGCGGCATGCCGTCGGGCGTGGTGTCCAGCGCGAGCATCAGGGCGCGCATCAGCGGGCTGATCTCGAGCACCTCGCATTTCTCCCACGAGGGCGCGAGCCAGGCGTGCAGGTAGATGGTGCGCAGCTCCGCGTCTTCGATGAGCATGATGCTGTGCGGCATGTTCGCCGGCACCCAGAGCGCGCGCGAGGGCGGCACGATGTAGCTGCCGTCCTCGGTGCTCAGGCGGATCACGCCGCGGGTGGAGAAGGTCAGCTGCGGCCACGGATGCTGGTGCAGTTCGACGAAGGTGTCGGCGCTCAGGAAGTGTTCCTTGGCGCGCAGCGGGCGCACCGCGTCGGGTGCGAAGAGGTGCGGCGTGAGCGAGGCAACGCTGGTGACCGGAGCGGGAAAGGAGGCGGAAGCGGTGCGTGGCATAGTTTCGACAAATGTTGTCGCTGTATCGCCATTCTGCCGCGCCCCGCGGGCATAGCATCGGTGCCTGCCCCGGTTTTTTGTAGCAATCCATGTCTTCCCACGCGACCACCACCTCCCCAGCGACCTCCTTGCGCACCGACGCGAAGCTCATCGGCCTCGTCGGCCTGGCCCACGCGATCAGCCACTTCAGCCAGCTCATCCTGGCGCCGCTGTTCCCATGGCTCAAGGACGCCTTCAACGTGAGCTACACCGAACTGGGCGCGGTGCTCACGGTGTTCTTCGTGGTCTCGTGCATCGTGCAGGCGGCCTCTGGCTTTATCGTCGACAAGCTGGGCCCGCGCCCGGTGCTTTTCGTCGGCCTCGGCGCGCTCGGCCTCGCCGCCTTCGGCTATGCGATGGCGCAGAGCTACTGGATGCTGCTGGTGTGCGCAGTGGTCGGCGGCATCGGCAACGGCGTGTTCCACCCGGTCGACTACACGCTCTTCAACCGCAAGGTCGCGCCCACGCGGCTGGGCCATGCGTACAGCGTGCACGGCATCACCGGCAGCCTGGGCTGGGCGCTCGCGCCGGCCTTCGTCGTGCCGATCGCCATTGCGTTCTCGTGGCGCGTGGCGCTGGCATCGGCCGGCGTGCTGGCCATCTTGGTGCTGCTGGTGCTGTGGGTCTACCGCAGCGTGCTGTCGCTCGACGTCGCGGCCGTGCACAAGGCGACGGGGCAGGGCGAGCCGGCGCCTATCGGCGGCGAGTTCGATTTCCTGCGCATCCCGGCCGTGTGGATGTGCTTCGGTTTCTTCTTCTTCTATGCCGCGGTGATCAGCGTGGTGCAGACCTTCGCGCCAGTGGCCGCGGGCCACCTGCACGCGGTGCCGGTGGCGCTGGTGGCCGTGTGCCTCACGGTCTACATGGTGGCGAGCGCGGCCGGCATGGTGGTGGGCGGCTTCCTTGCCTCCGACCCGTCGCGCTGCGAGCGCATCGTGGGCGCGGGCTTCGGCATCGCGGCGGCACTCGCGCTGGTGCTGGCCTTCGCGCAGTTCCCGCCGATCCTCGTGCCGGTGCTGTTCGGCGCGATGGGTTTCGTCTCGGGCGTGGCCGGCCCGTCGCGCGATCTGCTGGTCAAGCGCTCGACGCCGCCCAACGCCACGGGCCGCGTCTACGGCGTGGTGTACGCAGGGCTCGACATCGGCCAGGCGCTTGCGCCGCTGGTGTTCGGCCGCCTGATGGACCATGGCCAGTACACGAGCGTGATCGTCGGACTGGCGCTGGTGCAAGGCGTGCTGATCGCGAGCGCGTTCAACGTCACTCGGGTGCGCCGCACGGCGCTGGTGCCGGCTTCGGCCTGATAGCAATATCTCCAGCGCCCGCGCGCTGAGGCGGGCGCAGTGCGGCGGCTTCTATCATCGGCCGCATGCAAGCCTTGTATGTCTATGTGATCGCCGGCGCCGTGCTGGCGGGATTCGTGCAGGGCCTCTCGGGCTTTGCGTTCGGGCTGGTCGCGATGTCGGTCTGGGCCTGGACGCTGGAGCCGCAACTCGCCGCGGTGCTCGCGCTGTTCGGTGCGTTGACCGGGCAGGTGATCGCGGCCATCACGGTGCGGCGAGCTTTCGACAAGTCCTTGCTGTGGCCGTTCGTGCTCGGCGGCCTGGTCGGCGTGCCGTTCGGCGTCTGGCTGCTGCCGCATCTGGATCTCGTGGTCTTCAAGGTCTGCCTGGGCACGCTGCTGGTGCTGTGGTGCCCGGCGATGCTGATGTCGCAGCACCTGCCCAAGATCACCTTCGGTGGCCGCATGGCGGATGGCATCGTCGGCACCATCGGCGGCGCGATGGCGGGCATCGGCGGCTTCTCCGGGACGATCCCGACGCTCTGGTGCACGCTGCGCGGCTTTCAACGCGACACGCAGCGCGCGGTGATCCAGAACTTCAACCTGTCGATGCTGCTGGTGGCGTTTGCGATCCACCTGTTCAGCGGGAGCATCGTGGCGTCGATGGTGCCGCTGCTGGGGCTCGTGGCGCTGGCCGTCGCGGTGCCGGTGTTGCTTGGGGCGCGGCTTTATATCGGGATCAGCGAGACCGCGTTTCGCAAGCTCGTACTGGGGTTGCTAACGGCATCGGGCGTTGCGATGCTGGCGTCGGCGATGCCAGCGTTGTTGCAGCGCTGAGCTATCTCGGCAACGCCAGCGCAAACGGCAGGCTCGCCACCCCCAGCACCGTCGACAGCGTCACCAGCCCCGCCACATACGGCCCGTTGTAGCCCATGCGCGCCGCGAGCACATAGGCGCTCGAAGCGGTCGGCACCGCCGAAAACGCCATCAGCACCGATGCCTGCACGCCATCGAGCCGCAGCGCGCGCGCCAGCCCCCACGCCACCAGAGGAAGGATCAGGTGCCGTATCGCCAGCACCGACACCGCGAGCACCTTGCCGCGCCCCAGCGTCGCGAACTGCATTCCCGCGCCGGCGGCCAGGAGGCCCAGCGCGAGCGAGGCTGCGCCGATGCGCGTGAGCGTCGGCGTGAGCCAGGTCGGCACCGTGAACCCCAGCAGGTTCGCCAGCAGCCCGGCCACCGTGGCCACGATCAGCGGATTGCGCACCAGTTGCCGCACGAAGCCGGTCTGCGCATGCCGCGTCATCGGCCACACGGCGGCGATGTTGAACATCGGTACGCACACGCCGATCAGCACCGCGATGAGCAAGAGGCCCTCGGGGCCCGCGAGCCGGTCGGCCAGCGCGAGGCAGATGAAGGAGTTGAAGCGGAACGCGACCTGCGCGCTCGCCGCATGGTCACGCCGGTCGATGTGCGAACCGAGCCCGGGCACGAAGGGCAGGGCGTAGGCCAGCGCGATGCCGCAGAGACCGACGCCGACGCCCGCCGTCAGCAGGCTCGAGGTGGCGCCGAAGTCGAGCGGGCTGCGCACGATCGAATGGAACAGCAGCACCGGAAAAAGAAAGTAGTAGACGAGGCTCTCGACCTGGTCCCACACGCGGCGATCGAGCGCGGTGTAGCGGCACAGGAGCCAGCCGATGGCGATGAGGGAGAAGTCGGGGAAAAGCAGTTGCGCGTAGTTCACCGTTTCGAGCATAAACCGCACGGACCATGGGTAATCCAGAGCACGAGGCCGGCGCCGGAGCCGCTAGCATCCGGGCTTCGCTTTTTTCGACATCCGTCAGTCAAAGCCAGTCAATTCAAGGAGTTATTCGATGCAACGTCGTCAATGGAGCGCCCTGATGGGGGCAGTCGCCCTGGCCGCAGTCGCGGGCCAGAGCTTTGCGCAGGGCTATCCCAACAAGCCGGTCGAACTGAGCGTGCCGTTCGCTCCGGGCGGCACGACGGACATCGTGGCGCGCGTCATTTCCGATCCGCTGGGCAAGATCCTGGGCCAGCCGGTGGTGGTGATCAACCGCGCCGGTGGCGGCGGCATCGTCGGCGCGGCCGAAACCGCACGCGCCACGCCCGATGGCTACAAGCTCGGCGTGGCCACCGTGTCGAGCACGGCCGCCAATCCGGCCATCAACCCCAAGGTGCCGTACGACCCGATCAACGACTTCACGCCGATCACCAACATCGCGGCCACGCCGAACATCATTGCGGTGAACCCGAGCTTCCCGGCGAAGAACTACGCCGAGTTCGTGGCCGAGTTGAAGAAGAACCCCGGCAAGTATTCGTACGCCTCGTCGGGCACGGGCGGCATCGGCCACCTGCTGATGGAGCTCTACAAGAGCCTCACCGGCACCTTCGTCACGCACATCCCGTACCGCGGCGCGGGCCCGGCGCTGAACGACGTGGTGGCCGGCCAGGTGCCGATCATGTTCGACAACATCCCCTCGGCGATGCCCTTCATCACCAGCGGCCGGCTGATCCCGATCGTGGTCTCGGCGCCCCAGCGTCTGGCCGCCCTGCCGAACGTGCCGACCTTCAAGGAAGTCGGCCTGGAGCCAGTGAACCGCATGGCCTACTACGGCATCCTCGGCCCCAAGGGCCTACCGAAGGACGTGATCGACAAGGTCGCCGCGGGCGTGAAGAAGGCGGTGGAAGATCCTGCGGTGAAGAAGCGCATCGAGGACACCGGCTCGCTGATCGTGGCCAACACGCCCGAGCAGTTCGCAGCGCAGATCAAGGCCGAGTACGAGGTGTACAAGCAGGTCGTGAAGAAGCAGAACCTGAAGCTCGACTGATCGGCCTTCACCCCGCAAAAGCCGCCCCGCATTCAGGGCGGCTTTTTCTTTTGTTATCTTGCACCGCATGACCGAGGCCGCCGCAGCACCCACCCCCGAAATCGACGAGTTCATCGACGCCCTCTGGCTCGAGGACGGGCTCTCGAAGAACACGCTGGCCGCCTACCGCCGCGACCTTGCGCTGTTCTCGCAATGGCTGCGCAAGCAGCGCAGCGGCGTCGCGCTCGACACCGCACAAGAGTCCGACGTGCAGGCCTACATGGGCGTGCGCCTCTCGACCAAGGGCAAGGCCACCTCGGCCAACCGGCGGCTCACGGTGTTCAAGCGCTACTACCGATGGGCGCTGCGCGAGCGCCGCATCACGGCGGACCCGACGATCCGGCTCGCGCCCGCACGGCAGATGCCGCGTGCGATCAAGACGCTGTCGGAGAAACAGGTCGACGACCTGCTGGGCGCGCCCGACGTCGAGACGCCGCTGGGCCTGCGCGACCGCGCGATGCTCGAGCTGATGTATGCCAGCGGCCTGCGCGTGAGCGAGTTGGTGGCGCTCAAGGTCATCGACATGAGCCTCAACGACGGCGTGCTGCGCGTGCTCGGCAAGGGCAGCAAGGAGCGGCTCGTGCCCTTCGGCGGCGAGGCGCGGCGCTGGATCGAGCGCTACCTCGAGGAGTCGCGCCCGGTCATCCTCGATGGACAGCAGACCCCCGACCTCTTCGTGACCGCACGCGGCGCTGGCATGACGCGCGTGATGTTCTGGATCATCGTGAAGAAGCAGGCCGCGGCCGCCGGCATCCATGTGCCGCTGTCGCCGCACACGCTGCGGCATGCCTTCGCCACGCACCTCTTGAACCACGGTGTGGACCTGCGCGCAGTGCAACTGCTGCTCGGCCATGCCGACATATCAACGACCACCATCTACACGCACGTGGCGCGCGAGCGCCTGAAGCAACTGCACGCGGCGCACCATCCGCGCGGTTGAATCCGCGACCGTTCAGGCCTTGCGCTTGCGCGCCTCGATGGCGGGCACCAGCGTGTCGAAGAACGCGCTGACCATGCGCATCTCGCGCCGCTCCGCGAGGCACAGCACGTGCGCGTACGTGAAGATCTCGGTGTCGCTGAAGCCCACCATGCGCAGGTCGGGGCTCGGCACGAACTCCACGCTCGACACCGCCGCGATGCCCAGGCCCTGCGACACGGCTTCGCGAATCACCTCGCGGCTGCTGATCTCCATCACCACATCGACCTCGACCTTCGCCTTGGCGAGCGCGAGTTCGAGCGCCTTGCGCGTGGTCGATCCTTGCTCCCGCATGATGAGCCGCTCGCCCTGCAACTCCGCAAGTCGGATGTTGCGCCGACGCGCGAAGCGGTGCGTGGCAGGCACGAACATCACGACCGGATGCTGGCTGAAAGGTACCGACAGGAACCGGTCGTCGCGCACCATCTGCGCGAGCACGCCGACATCGGCGCTGTAGTCCACGAGGCTGTCGAGCACGTCCTGCGAATTGCCAGTGCTCACGGTGACCTTCACGCCGGGGTAGCGCAGGCTGAAGTCGACCAGCATCTTCGTCACGTGGTACGGCCCCACCGCCGCCACGCGCAGGTGGCCGGTGCGCAGCGTGCCGGCATCGCCGAGCAGCGCGACCGCATCGCCTTCGAGGCTGAAGATCTGCTGCGCGAGCTGCATCAGCTGCTCGCCGATTTCGGTGAGCTGCACGCGCCGGCCGCGCCGGTGAAAGAGCTCGACCTGATAGGCCTCTTCGAGAAACCGCACCTGCGTGGTGATGGTGGGCTGGCTCACATGCAGGTGTTCGGCGGCCTTGGTGAAGCTGCCCTCGCGGGCCACGGCATAGAAGGAGCGCAGCTGTGTGAGGCGCATGGGGAAGACCCTTTGAATCTATAGATTCAGTATATAGATCATCGAAAAAATTTGAATTTGTTCGATACGAGCCTCGGTGATTTACTCCGCTTCAAGACGGACCAGGCAGCGACAGAAATACGCCGGACGTCCCGAAATCCTCTCGATGTCATGACCACGACACGAAGCACTGGAAGACTCGGAACGGGCGCTTTTGCCCTTCGAAAACACCAGGAGGAATTCATGCAACACAGACCACTGGAGACAACCATGATGAAGCGCAGAAAGTTGCTGTTCGGCACTGCCGCCGTCACAGCGTCCGCCTTCGTGCCGATGGCACGGGCACAGCAGGTTCTCACTGTCGGGCTGATCCCATCCGAGGATTCGCGCGCCATGATCGCCAACAGCCAGGCCATGATGGACATGCTGTCCAAGGCCCTGGGATTCGCGGTCAAGCCCTTCGTGGCGGCCGACTACAACGGCGTGATCGAAGCGCTGCGTTCCAAGCGTCTCGACGTGGCCTACCTCGGCCCGTTCTCGTATGTGCTGGGTGCCACCGTCGCCGACATCGAGGCCTTCGCCGTCGCCGAAACCAAGAAGGCCGGACGCACCTTCTATTACAGCCAGATCGTCACGCACAAGGACACCGGCATCAAGACGGTGGCCGACCTGAAGGGCAAGACCTTCGCGTTCGTCGATCCGAGTTCCACGTCGGGCCATCTGTTCCCGAAGGCGGGGCTGATGAAGCTGGGCTTCAACACCGACAAGGACTTCGGCCGCGTGATCTTCTCGGGCTCGCACGACTCGAGCGCGATCGCGGTGCAGAACAAGAAGGTGGACGCCGCGGCGATCGCCGACCGCATCCTCGATGCCGCGGTTTCCAAGGGCCTCGTCAAGCGCGAAGACCTGGTCGAAGTGTGGAAGTCGGACCCGATTCCCGAGTCGCCCACCGTCTGGCGCAAGGACTTGCCCGCCGACCTCAAGACGCGCGTGCAGGCCGCCTTCCTGCAGGTGAAGAACATTCCCTGGTCCGACCAGGGCGAGCTCAACGGTTTCCACCCGACCAACGACGCGGCCTACAACATCATCCGCGACACGGCCAAGGTGCTGAACCTCGACCTGAGGAAGATGAAATGATCGAGATCCGCGGCCTCTGCAAGCGCTATGGCGACTTCACCGCGCTCCACCGCGTCGACCTCACGGTGGGCAAGGGCGAGTTCGTCGTCATCCTCGGCGCATCGGGCGCGGGCAAGTCCACCTTGCTTCGCTGCATCAACCACCTGGCCGAGCCGAGCGAGGGCGAGATCCATGTCGATGGCGAGCGCTCGCGCGGTGACCGTGCGGGCCTCCGCAAGGTGCGCCGCGACGTCGCGATGATCTTCCAGCACTACAACGTGGTGCCTCGGCTGTCGGTGCTGAAGAACGTGTTGACCGGGCGGCTCGGCTCGATGCCGGCCATCGCTTCGTGGTTCCAGATCTTCCCCGCGAAGGACATCGCGATTGCCCGCGAATGCCTGCGCCGCGTGGAGCTCGACCACAAGTCGGACCTGCGCACCGACACGCTCTCTGGCGGCCAGAAGCAGCGCGTGGGCATCGCCCGTGCGCTGGCGCAGCAGCCCAAGGTGATTCTGGCCGACGAACCCGTGGCCAGCCTCGATCCGAAGACCTCGCGCAAGGTGCTCAACTACCTGAAGCAAGCCAGCAGCGAGGCGGGCATCACCGTCATCTGCAACCTGCACCAGGTGGACTACGCGCGTGAATTCGCGCAGCGCGTGATCGGTGTCGCGGGCGGCCGCGTGGTGTTCGAAGGCCGGCCCGACGAACTGACCGAAGAGGTGCTGCAACGCATCTACCCGGGTGGCCTGGAAGACGGCCCGATCGAGCCGACCGCACCCGCCGCATCGCCCGCAGCCGCTCCCGTGGCCGCTCCCGTGGCCGCGGTGCGTCCCGCCCAGCAACTCGCCCTGGAGCAATCATGATCGCCATCGGACGCTACAACCTGCTGGTCGCCAAGAGCGGCGGCAACCCGGGCTGGTGGAAGTACGCCCTCGTCGGCCTGGCTGCGCTGGGCGTGATGTGGTGGGCCGCCATCGGCAGCCAGGTGAGCTTCAGCGAACTGGCCAAGGGCATGCCGTGGATCGCCGACTTCCTCGGCCGCATGCTGCCGCCCAACTGGGAGTTCATGCAGCGGCTGGTGAAGCCGGCCATCGAGACGGTGCAGATCGCGCTCTGGGGCACGCTGCTGTCGGTGATTCTTGCGGTGCCGCTGTGCTTCTTCGCGGCGCGCAACATCTCGCCGAACCTCGCGGTGTTCCATGCGATGCGGCAGGTGCTGAACATCACGCGCGGCATCAACGAGATCATCCTTGCGCTGATCTTCGTGGCTGCCGTGGGCCTGGGGCCGTTCCCCGGCGTGCTGGCCCTCGCGCTGCACGGCGCGGGCATGCTCGGCAAGTTCTTCGCCGAATCGATTGAAGAGATCGACCAGGGTCCGCTCGAGGCATTGCGCGCCACCGGTGCCGGGCCGATACAGACCATCATCTTCGGCGTGATCCCGCAGGTGGTGACCGCGTGGATCGGCGTCATCGTCTACCGCTTCGAGACCAACCTGCGCCAGGCCACGGTGCTGGGCATGGTGGGCGCGGGCGGCATCGGCTTCGAACTGGTGGGGAGCATGAAGCTCTTCCAGTACCAGGACACCGCGACCTGCATCCTGGTGATCGTCGTCATGGTGATGACGGCCGACTACCTGTCGACCAAGTTGCGCGCATGGATTCAACAAGGAGCGCATCAATGACAAGCAGCAAGCCGACCCTTCCGGATGTCTCGGTGAACGGCCGCGCCTACAGGTCGCCTTCGCAGCCCGTCGTCGTGGTGTGCGTCGATGGCTGCGAGCCCGACTACATCACGCAGGCGATCCAGGCCGGCGTCGCGCCATTCATGAAGAAGATGCTGGCGGCGGGAAGTTCGGGCACCTCGCTGGTGGGCGACTGCGTGGTGCCCAGCTTCACGAACCCGAACAACCTCTCGATCGTGACTGGTGCGCCGCCCTCGGTGCACGGCATCTGCGGCAACTATTTCCTCGACACCGCCCAGGGCAAGGAAGTGATGATGAACGACCCCGCCTACCTGCGCGCCGAGACGCTGCTGGCGGTGTTCTCCAAGGCCGGCGCGAAGGTCGCGGTGATCACGGCCAAGGACAAGCTGCGCACGCTCCTGGGCCACCGCATGGAAGGCATCTGCTTCTCGGCCGAGAAGGCCGACCAGGCGACGCGCGCCAACGGCGGCATCGACGATGTGCTGGCGCTGGTCGGCAAGCCCATGCCCTCGGTCTACAGCGCCGACCTGAGCGAGTTCGTGTTCGCGGCCGGCGTGAAGCTGATGGAGACCGAGCGGCCCGACCTCATGTACCTCTCGACCACCGACTACGTGCAGCACAAGTGCGCGCCCGGCACCGCCGGCGCCAACGACTTCTACGCGATGATGGACGGCTACCTCGCGCAACTCGACGCGCTGGGCGCGACCATCGCGCTCACCGCCGACCACGGCATGAGCCCGAAGACCGATGCGGCCGGCAATCCGCGCATCGTGTTCCTGCAGGAGGTGCTCGATGA
Organism: Variovorax sp. W2I14; assembly: GCF_050435205.1. Taxonomy (NCBI): domain Bacteria; kingdom Pseudomonadati; phylum Pseudomonadota; class Betaproteobacteria; order Burkholderiales; family Comamonadaceae; genus Variovorax; species Variovorax sp. W2I14. The sequence goes on from NZ_JBNDJX010000001.1 coordinate 315,376, forward strand.
GCGCCTGGGCGCGGGGCTCGGCCGGGTGATCCTGCCGATCACCGATCCGTACGTGGTGCATCACGGCGCGCTCGGTTCCTTTGCGACCGTGTACCTCGAAGCGGGTGTCGATGTGCCCGCGCTGATCGAAGCGCTGCGCGGAACGGATGGCATCGAACAGGTACTCACGCGCGACGAAGCGGCTCAACGCTTCGAGTTGCCACCCGACCGCATCGGCGATCTCGTGGTGGTGTCCGACCATCTCGCCGTGATCGGCACGCGTGCCTCGGAGCACGACCTGAGCGGCCTCACGGTGCCGCTGCGTTCTCACGGCGGGCTGTCCGAGCAGAAGGTGCCGCTGCTGTTCAACCGGCAACTGCAGGGCGTCGATCCGAAGCGGCGATTGCGCAACTTCGACATCTTCGACCTCGCACTGAATCACGCGATCCCTGCGGCCCACGCGGCACCTGCCGCCACCTGACGAGAAACCCATGAGCGCCAATTACCACAACCCCGTACAGAGCGTGTACGGGGCAGGGGCCCTGTCGTCCCTGCCGAAACTGCTCGACGGCCGCCGTGCCGCGCTGGTGACCTTTCCGGAGGCCCGTGCCATCGGCCTGCTGGGCCGGCTGGAGTCGGTGCTGCAGGGCGCGTTGGCCTGCACCATCGATCAGACGCGGCCCAACCCCGATGTCGCTGAACTCGCGAGTCTCTACGAGTGGTTCTGGCGCGAGCATGCGGATGTGGAAGTGCTCATCGCGGTCGGCGGCGGCAGCGCCATCGACACCGCGAAGGCGCTCATGGTGGCGAACGATGCGGCGAGCTTTTCCGATCTCGTCGCAGGCCTTGCCGGCGAGCGGCCGTTCGTGCCCACACGCAGCAAGATGCTGATCGCCGTGCCCACGACTGCAGGCACCGGCAGCGAGGTCACGCCCTGGGCCACGGTGTGGGACCGCGAGCGGCAGAAGAAGTATTCGCTGCACCTGCCCGAGACCTGGCCGCGCTATGCGGTGGTCGATCCGGAGCTGATGCTGTCCTTGCCCGCGGCCGTCACGCTGCAGAGCGGGCTCGATGCGCTGTCGCATGCGCTCGAGGCCATCTGGAACGTCAATGCGAATCCGCTGTCCGACACCTTCGCTGTCTCGGCCGTGCGCGACACATTGGAGGTGCTGCCGCAGCTGATGGGCCAGCTCGACAACGTTGAACTGCGAGGCCGCATGGCGCTCGCGGCGCTCAAGGCCGGCATGGCGTTTTCCAACACCAAGACGGCGCTCGCGCATTCCATCTCCTACGAGATGACGCTGCGCTACGGCCTGCCGCACGGCATCGCCTGTTCGTTCCTGCTGCCGATGGTGCTGGAGCGTGCGATCGGCCGGCGTGCCGACCGCGACGCGGTGCTGCGCGAAGCCCTCGGCATGCCGCTCGCGGAGGCGCCGCAGCAACTGGCGGCCTTCATCGAATCGCTGGGCGTGAAGACGCGCTTCGCCGATTACGGCGTGGGCGACGACGAAGCCCGCGAGATGCTGCTGCATGCCCAGGGCGGTGCGCGCGGCAAGAACTTCATCGGCAACGACCTTGCGGAGAACCAGGCATGACGACTGTTTCGACACCCCACCGTGACAGCGCAGCGTTTCGCGCCGAGTCCCTGCGCATCGGCGGCGAGCGCGTGCGGCGCGAGCGCACGCTCGATGTGTTCAACCCCTACACCAACGAGCGCGTGGGCACCGTGCCGCTCGCTTCGGTGAACGATGTGCGCGAGGCCTTCCGCATCGGCCATGCGTATCGCTCGACCCTGTCGCGCTACGAGCGGGCCAGCATCCTGCAGCGGGCCTGCGCATTGCTGCGCGCACGCGCCGACGAAGGGGCCGCGATCATCACGATGGAATCGGGCCTGTGCATGAAAGACGCGCTGTACGAAATCGGCCGCGTCGCCGATGTGCTGACCTTCGGCGCCACCGAGGCGTTGCGCGACGACGGACAGGTGTTCTCGTGCGACCTCACGGCGCACGGCAAGAAGCGCAAGGTCATCACGCTGCGCGAGCCGCTGCTGGGCGTGATCACCGCGATCACGCCGTTCAACCATCCGATGAACCAGGTCGCGCACAAGGTGGTGCCGAGCATCGCGACCAACAACCGCATGGTGCTCAAGCCTTCGGAGAAGGTGCCGCTCTCGGCCTTCTACCTGGCCGACATCCTCTACGAGGCCGGCTTGCCGCCCGAGATGTTCCAGGTGGTGACGGGCGACCCGCGCGAGATTGCCGACGAACTCATCACGAACGCGCAGGTGGACTTGGTCACCTTCACCGGCGGCGTGGCCATCGGCAAGTACATCGCGGCGAAGGCCGGCTATCGGCGCATCGTGCTGGAACTGGGCGGCAACGATCCGCTGATCGTGATGGAAGACGCGGATCTCGACCGCGCCTCCGACCTCGCGGTGCAGGGCTCGTACAAGAATTCGGGCCAGCGCTGCACGGCGATGAAGCGGATGCTGGTGCACAAGGATGTGGCGAGCGAATTCACCCAGCGCGTGGTCGAGAAGACCAGGCGCTGGAAATATGGCGACCCCGCAGATGCCAACAACGACATGGGCACGGTGATCGACGAGGCCGCGGCCCGCCGCTTCGAATTGCTGGTGGACGAGGCGGTGGCATTGGGTGCGCGGCTGCTCGTGGGCAACCGGCGCGAGGGCGCGCTCTATTCGCCGACCGTGCTGGACAACGTGCGCCCCGAGATGACGGTGGTGCGCGAGGAGACCTTCGGCCCCGTCTCGCCGATCATCCGCTTCGGCAGCATCGACGAGGCGATCGCCATCTCGAACGGCACGGCCTACGGTCTCTCGTCGGGCATCTGCACCGACCGCATGGACTACGCGACCCGCTTCGCCAACGAGCTGAAGGTGGGCACGGTGAACGTGTGGGAGGTGCCGGGCTACCGCATCGAGCTCACGCCCTTCGGCGGCATCAAGGACTCGGGGCTGGGCTACAAGGAAGGGGTGCAGGAGGCGATCAAGTCGTTCACCAACGGCAAGACCTTCACGATGCCCTGGGGCTGAGCGAGCGCCTTGCTTACGATGCGGGGATGACGCAGATCATTCCCGGAATGCCGCGCATCGGGTGCGCGGGCTGGAGCCTGCCGCGCGACCTGTGGCCGGCGTTTCCCGCCGAGGGTTCGCACCTCGAGCGCTATGCGCAGCGCTTCGATGCGGTGGAGATCGATACCTCGTTCTATCGGCCTCACAAGCGCGAGACCTACGAGCGCTGGGCCGCGAGCACGCCCAACGGATTTCGCTTCGCGGTCAAGTTGCCGAAGACCGTCACGCACGAGCAGCGGCTGGTTGGCGCGATGCCGGCCTTTGATGAATTTCTGTCGCAGGTCGTGGGGCTGGGCGACAGGCTTGGTTGCCTGGTCGTGCAACTGCCGCCGAGCCTCGCGTTCGATGCTGCCGTGGTTCGTCAGTTTCTCGCCGATGTGCGGCAAAGGCACGCCGGTCCCGTGGCTCTGGAGCCGAGGCATCGCAGCTGGTTCGTGCCGGTGGCCGAGTCGCTGCTGTCGCGCTTCGAGGTCGGTCGCGTGCTGGCCGATCCGGTGCTGTTCGACGAAGCGGCGGCGCCCGGCGGATGGCCGGGGCTCGTCTACCTGCGGCTGCACGGGTCGCCGCGCCGCTACTGGTCGGCCTACGACGATGCGCTGCTGGAGCGGCTCGCATCGCGCCTGCAGCGCGCGCGCGAGGAGGGCGCCGCGTGCTGGTGCATCCTCGACAACACGGCGGGCGGCGCAGCGGTCGGCAACGCGATGACCTTGGCGCGGCTGCTACAAAATCGCTGATTCATTCGAGGAGACATGCACATGAAACTCAACAGACTTTGCGCCGGCGTTGCGCTGGCTGCCGCCGCCGGGCTCGCTGCGGCGCAAGGCTTTCCCACCGCCAAGCCCATCCGCCTGATCGTCGGCTACCCGCCCGGCGGCGGCATCGACTTCGCGGCGCGCACGGTGCAGGTGCCGCTGCAGGAGGCGCTCAAGCAGCAGGTGGTGGTCGACTACAAGCCCGGCGCGAGCGGCATGATCGCGGCCACCGAGCTCACGCGCCAGCCGGCCGACGGCTACACGCTGCTCTTGGCCAACACCGGCCCCTTCGCGATCGCGCCGTACCTGCAGAGCAAGCCGCCGTACGACCCCATCAAGCAGTTCACCTACATCGGGCAGATCAGCCAGGGCAGCTACATCGCGGTGACGCGGCCCGACCACCCCGCGAAGAACCTCAAGGAGTTCGTCGCCTGGGCCAAGGGGCAGCCGGGCAAGGTCAATTTCGCCTCGGGCGGCAACGGCACCTCGACCCACCTGAACGGCGAGCTGATGAACCAGGTGACGGGCCTGGACATGACCCATGTGCCCTACAAGGGCAGCGCGCCCGCGGTGCAGGATTTGCTCGGCGGGCAGACGCAGATCCTCATCGACGCGGGCAGCGTGCTGCTGCCGCAGGTGAAGGGCGGCAAGCTCAAGGCGCTGGCCGTGACCGGGCCGGTGCGCGATCCGCAATTGCCCGACGTGCCGACGGTGAAGGAACTGGGCCTGGCGGGCATGGAGTCGGTGGGCTTCCAGGGGCTGGTGGGGCCGGCCAACATGCCAAAGGACGTGGTCGAGCGGCTGTCGAACGAGCTGGCCCGCGCGTTGGCGCAGCCCGAGATCAAGGCCAAGTTCGCGACCGCGGGTGCCGAGGTGCATTCGCTCGGCCCGGCCGAGTTCGCGGCCTTCGTCAAGTCGGACAATGAGAAGTGGTCCAAGCTCATCCGCGAGCGCAAGCTGCAACTCGACTGATTTTTCCTCCTCATGACAGACATGCATTTCAAGTTCAAGCCGTCGTGGCTTCTTCTCGCGCCGGCCGCGCTCTGCGCTGCCGGCGCGCAGGCACAGGCCCCATCCATCCCCAAGACCATCCGCCTCATCGTGGCGTACCCCGCAGGCGGCGTGAGCGACGTGGTCGCACGCGCGCTCGGCGACAGGCTCGCCGCGCAGATGGGCACCACGGTGGTCGTCGACAACCGCGCCGGCGCGAGCGGCGCCATCGGCATGGATGCCGTGGCCAAGGCCGCGCCCGATGGCGCGACCCTGGGCTTCTCGGCCATCAGCCCGCTGGTGCTGAGCCCGCACCTGGGCAAGCTGCCTTTCGATCCGCTGAAGGACATCGCGCCGGTGGCGAGCGTGATGTATTCGCCGGTGCTGCTGATCGCCACGCCGGCCAGCAAGGCGAAGGATTTCCGCGCACTCATTGCCGATGCCAAGGCGCAGCCCGGCGCGGTGCGCTGGGCCACGTCGGGGCCGGCGTCGCTCGGGCACATCGTGCTGGAGCAGGTGAGGGCGGCGACGGGCGTGGACATCACGCATGTGCCCTACAAGGGAGGTGGCCAGCAGCTCAACGATGCGCTGGGCGGGCAGTTCGAGATCCTCTCGACCAACGCGAGCCCGACGCTCACCTCGCACATCCAGTCGGGCAAGCTGCGGCCGCTGGCCGTGGGCGCTCCGGCCCGGCTCGACAGCCTGCCGCAGGTGCCCACGCTGGGCGAGCTGGGCTACAACGCGGCGAACATCAACTCGCTGTTCGGCGTGTTCGCACCTGCCGCCACGCCGCCCGCACTGGTCGCGAAATACAACGCCGAGATCAACAAGGCGCTGGCGAGCCCCGAGTTGCGCGCCAAGCTCACGGCCACCGACAACGTGCCGACCGGCGGCACGGCCGCGGCCTTCGCCAAGGAGATCGCCTCGGAGTTCGAGAGCAACGGGCGCATCGTGAAGGCCGCGAACATCAAGGCGGATTGAGGAATGACCCTGAGGCTTGTGCTTGGAGTTTCCCTACCTTATAGTAGGTAGATGAACGACGCCACCGCCACCCCCGCCGCGCTTGCCGCCGGCAGCACCCGGGACCAGATCCTCGGCGTGGCGCGCGGCCTTATCGAAACCCGCTCGTACCTGGGCTTCAGCTTCCAGGACGTGGCCAACGCGGTCGGCATTCGCAAGGCGAGCCTGTACCACCACTTCCCGACCAAGGAAGCGCTGGGCATCGCGGTGATCCGGCAGGCCACGCAGTACTTCAAGGATTGGGATGCGGCCCGCGAGCGCGAACCCCAGGACGCGCTCGACTCGTATTTCCGCATGTACCGCAACACGCTGAAGGCCGGCTCGGGCATGTGTCCCGCCGGCTCGCTGGCGCCAGGGTGGGATTGCATCAACGAAGAGCTGCGCCAGGCGGTGCAGGAGCTGCGCCACACGCAGGTGCTGTGGCTCACCGGCGTGCTGGGCGCGCTGGCACCGGCAGGGGCGCGGAAGAAGGGCGCTCCCTCAGTTGCTGCGCAGGCCAGTTATGTGTTCTCGGTGTGCCAGGGCGCGCTGCTCGCATCGCGCATGACGGGGCGTGTCGAAGACTTCGACGAAGCCATCGCGCAACTCAGGAGTTCATTGCCCGGCTGACGGCCGGGCGGCATCGCAAGGCACGCATCGACGTGCCTATTTTTTGACCCATCAGCCTACCGATTGAATGGTAGATTTTCTCAAGGAGCATTTTCATGAAAGCCGTCATTTCCGCCTACGCCCGCTCGCCGTTCCACTTCGCAAAGAAGGGCGCGCTCGCCGAGATGCGCCCCGACACGCTGGCCGCCGGCGTGGTGAAGGGCCTGCTGCAGCGAACCGACCTCGACCCCGCGCTGCTCGAAGACATCATCCTGGGCTGCGCGTACCCCGAAGCCTCGCAGGGCAACAACGTCGCGCGCATCGTCGGCCTTTTGGCCGGGCTGCCGCACGAGGTGGGCGGCATGACGGTGAACCGTTTCTGCGGCTCGTCGATGCAGGCCGTGCACATCGCCGCGGCGCAGATCGAGGCGGGCATGGGCGAGGCGTTCCTCTGCGTGGGCGTCGAGTCGATGACGATGGTGCCGCAGGGCGGCTTCAACTTTTCGCCCAGCCCCGAGCTGCTGGCGAACACCGATGCCTACATCTCGATGGGCGAGACGGCCGAGAACGTCGCGCAGCGCTGGAACGTGAGCCGAGCCGACCAGGAGGCCTTCGCCGTCGACTCGCACCGCAAGGCGGCCGCCGCGCGCGCGGAAGGCCGGCTTGCTGGCGAGATCGTGCCGGTGCGCCTGGCCTCGGGCGACGTGGTCGATGCCGACGGCTGCATCCGCCCGAGCACCTCCGCCGAAGCGCTGGCCAACCTCAAGCCCGCCTTCCGCCCCGACGGCGTGGTGACGGCCGGCACCTCGTCGCCGCTCACCGACGGCGCGGCCGTCGTGCTTGTGACCAGCGATGCCTTCGCCGCGAAGCACGGCCTGCAGATGCTCGCGCGCATCAAGTCGTTCGCTACCGTGGGCGTGGACCCGGCCATCATGGGTATCGGTCCGATCCCCGCGACGCGCAAGGCGCTGGCACGTGCCGGGCTGACTGCGACGGACCTCGACGTGATCGAGATCAATGAAGCCTTCTCGTCGCAGGCACTCGCGTGCATCCGCGACCTGGGCCTCGACCCGTCGAAGATCAACCTCGACGGCGGCGGTCTTTCGATCGGCCATCCGCTGGGCGCGACCGGCGCGCGCATCACGGGCAAGGCGGCGTCGCTGCTGGTGCGCGAGAAGGGCCGCTACGCGCTGGCCACGCAGTGCATCGGCGGCGGGCAGGGCATCGCGACCATCCTGGAGCGCGTCTGACCGAAGGAAAGTTCGAGAATGCGCTCATGCGCGAACCCACGACAAGGAGACCCCATGACCGCACCCACTGACACCGGCGCCAGGCGCGCGCTGTACCTCGAAGACCTGTCGGTCGGCGACCGCTTCCAGAGCGGCGAGCACACGCTCGACGTGGCGCAGATCAAGGCCTTCGCGCTGCAGTTCGATCCGCAACCCTTTCACACCGACGAAGAGGCCGCGAAGCACACCTTCTTCGGCGGCCTCGCGGCGAGCGGCTGGCACACGGCCGCGCTCACGATGAAGCTGCTGGTGGAGAGCGGCGTGCCGCTGGCCGATGGCATCATCGGCTCGGGTGGCGAGTTGCAGTGGCCCAAGCCGACGCGGCCCGGCGATGTGCTGCATGTGGTGAGCGAGGTGGTCGACATCACGCCCTCGCGTTCCAAGCCCGGCCGCGCGATGGTGACGATGCGCTGCCAGACGCGCAATCAGCGCGGCGAGGTGGTCCAGTACTTCACGCCGAAGCTGGTGGTGCACAGCAGGCCCACAGCGGCCTGACCCTCCAGGCTCAGACCACGCGCAGGCCGAGTTCCTCGACCAGCGATGCGGCCTGCCGGTGCGAGATGGTCGCGCCCTTGAACTGCGCGGCGTTGGCAAGGCGCAGGCCGCCCAGGTCGGCATCGCGCAAGTCCGCACCTTCGAAGCGTGCGAGCTTCAGGTGCGCGTTGCGCAGGCTCCCGCCTTCGAACACGGCCTCGCGGAAATCGCAGCCCGAGAGGTCGGCTTCGGAGAAGTCCAGTTGCGCGAGCGTTTGCTTGCGGAACGACAGGCTGCGCAGGCGCGCATCGACCAGCAGTGAGTCTTTGAAGACGATGCCCAGCGCGGAGACTTCAGCGAAGTGCGCGCCCGTGAGCTTCACGCCGCTGAAGAGCGCGGAAGCCAGCTTGGCGCGGGTCCACTGCGTGTTGTTGAGGTCGCAGTCCTGGAAGCGTGCGTTCGTGAGGTCTGCGAGGCCGAAGTCGGCCTGGCGTGCCCGGCATCCAGCCCAACGGGTTTCCGACAGCAGGGCGCGGTCGAACGACGTTTCGGCGAAGTTGCACAGCGTAAATTGCGCGCCGCGCAGGTCGAGCCGGGACAGGTCCGCTTCGTCGAAGTTGCAGCGTTCGAAGTGCAGTGGCGCGTTGCGGTCTTGCAGGCAGGCGACGAGATCGGCGCGTGACCAGGTCTGGTCGGAAATCACGGAGGCAGTTGAGGTCATGTCGATGTGTCGGAGCCGGCTGCCAGCATGCGCAGTTCTTCGGCGGTGAAGCCGGCGCGTTGGCGGGCTTCGAGATTGAATGGCGGCCTGATGCGCGGCGCGTCGTAGCGCGCCACGAGCACCGGATAGTTCGCTTCGGCATCGAGCCCCGCGCGGTCGCAGAGCCAGCGATACCAGTGATTGCCGATGGCGACATGGCCCACTTCGTCGCGCAGGATGATGTCCAAAATCTCCACCGCGCGCAGCGCATCGGGCGTGTTGACGCGCCGCAGCTTCGCCTGGATCAGCGGCGTGGCGTCGAGCCCGCGCGCCTCGAGCGTGCGAGGCACCAGCGCCATGCGGGCGAGCACGTCGTCCTTGGTTTTCTCGCACATGTTCCACAGGCCGTCGTGGCCGGGAAAGTCGCCGTAGCGCCAGCCCATGTCCTGCAGGTGCGCATGCAGCAGCGTGAAATGCAGCGCCTCTTCGTCGGCCACACGCAGCCAGTCGCGGTAGTAGGCCTCGGGCATGCCGTCGTAGCGCCAGACCGCATCGAGCGCGAGGTTGATCGCGTTGAACTCGATGTGGCAGATCGAATGGATCAGCGAGGCGCGGCCTTCGGGTGTGAACGGCGAGCGCTTCTGCACCGCGGTGGCGGACACGCGCACGGGCTTCTCGGGGCGGCCCGGCACGCCCAGGTCGTCGCCTTCGGCGCGGATCGGGGCGGCTGCTATGGAATCGGTAGCGACCAGCGCTGCGATGGCGCGTGTTGCAGCCACCTTTTGTTCAGGATCGGTCAGTCGCAGCGCGGCCAGCGCGCTCAATCGGGGGTGCATCCCTACAATTCTAGTTTTTGCCCCCGGAGACCCCACGATGGCCCTCTACGAACTCGATGGCGTTGCGCCGCAACTTGGCACAGGCGCCTGGGTCGCCGACAGCGCCGAAGTGATCGGCAACGTGAAGCTGGGCGAGAACGCCAGCATCTGGTTCGGCGCCGTGCTGCGCGGCGACAACGAGACCATGACCATCGGCCGCAACAGCAACGTGCAGGACATGTCGATGCTGCATTCCGACCCCGGCAGCCCGCTCACCGTGGGCGAGAACGTCACCATCGGCCACCAGGTCATGCTGCACGGCTGCACCATCGGCGACAACTCGCTCATCGGCATCCAGGCAGTGGTCTTGAATAACGCGAAGATCGGCCGCAATTCGATCGTTGGCGCCGGCAGCGTGGTCACCGAGGGCAAGGAGTTTCCTGACAACTCCCTCATCTTCGGCTCGCCCGCCAAGGTGATGCGCACGATCAGCGACGAAGACGCCGCCCGCCTGCGCCATGGTTCCGACCATTACGTCGAAAACGCCGTTCGCTATGCGAAGGGCCTCAAGAAAATCGCCTGACCCCGCGCAGGCCCAACAGAAAGAATCCGTTTTGAGCGAGCTGCACAAATTCCTGTTCGATGGCCTGCCGGTGCGCGGCATGATCGTGCGCCTGACAGATGCGTGGCAGGAGATCCTTGCGCGGCGCGCCTCCAACACCTCCACCGGTGCCTACCCGCCGCCCGTGGCCGAGCTGCTCGGCGAGATGACCGCCGCGGCCACGCTGATGCAGTCCAACATCAAGTTCAACGGCGCGCTGATCCTGCAGATCTTCGGCGACGGCCCCGTCAAGGTTGCCGTGGCCGAGGCCAAGCCAGACCTCAGCCTGCGCGCCACCGCCAAGGTGATCGGCGACCTGCCGGCCGATGCGCGCCTGCCCGACATGGTCAACGTGAGCAACAAGGGCCGCTGTGCGATCACGCTCGATCCGAAGGACAAGCTCCCGGGCGCCACCCCCTACCAGGGCGTCGTGCCGCTTTTCGACGACGAAGGCGAGAAGCTCGGCAAGCTCAGCGACGTGCTGCAGCACTACATGCTGCAGAGCGAGCAGCTGGACACCACGCTGGTGCTTGCGGCCGACGACAAGGTCGCGGCGGGCCTCTTGATCCAGCGCCTGCCCGTGAAGGGCGAGGGCAACCTGGAAGGCACGTCCGACAAGGACCGCGATCAGGCCAACGAAGACCAGATCGGCTTGAACGAAGACTACAACCGCATTTCGATCCTCGCCTCCAGCCTCACGCGCGACGAGCTGCTCACGCTCGACATCGAGACCATTCTTCGCCGCCTGTTCTGGGAAGAAAAGCTGCTGCGCTTCGAGCCGCAGGCCGGCCCGCAGGGTCCGCACTTCGCATGCACCTGCGGCCGCGAGCGCGTGGCGCAGATGATCCGCGGGCTCGGCGTTGAAGAGGCCGAGGAGATCCTGGCCGAGCGCGGCGACATCGAGGTGGGCTGCGACTTCTGCGGCAAGCAGTACCGCTTCGATGCGGTCGATGCGGCGCAGATTTTCAGACCGCCTACGGATCAGATTCCGGGCAGTTCGATCGTTCAGTAAGACGTGCCGCGTCGGCCCCCGTTTCAGGCGGGCTGGCGCATCACCTTCACCATCGCCGCCAACCGCTCGTTCGCAAAGCCCGCATCCAGCGACCGCTTGAACAACCCCATCAGGAAATCCGGAAAGCTCGCATCGAGCCCGGCTTCCCGCGCCTGCTTCACGAAGAGCCGCCCCGAGCCCGCGCAGGTGGCCATCGAGCTCTCGGGTTCGCCGTAGCGGTTGGCGTGGATGGCCAGGCCCTCGGCGCTGATCATTTCGCCGAGCACCGGCGAGATCGCGCCGATCATCTGCGAGAAGGCGTCCACGCCGAGCCCTTCGGATTCGCAGATGCGCACGCCGTGAAAGAACCCGCTCATCGCGCCGAACATGCAAGAGAGCGTTGCCAGGTCCCACGCGGCCGCGTTGCCGATGGGCTCGCCCATGTACTGGATGTTTCCCGCGATGGCTTCGAGCACCGGACGGCAGGCCGCGAGGGCACGTTCTTCGCCGGAGATGAAGAGCGGCGTGTCGGGCCGGCCGATCTGACCGGGCGTGGCGAGGAGGGCGCCGTCGAGATACGCGACGCCGCCGAGGGCTGCCCAGTCGTCGCGCGCGTCCTGCGGGGTGCCGGTGCTCAATTGCACCAGTACCTTGCCGCGCAGCGCGTCGGCCACGCCGGGCGCGGCGAGGATGGCGCGCCAAGCCGTGTAGTCCGCGACGCAGACCAGCACGACAGGGCTGGCCTGCACCGCGGCTAGCGCACCGGGTGCGAGCACCGTGCCCTGGTTCAGTAAAGGCTTCGCGCGTTCGGCGGTGCGGTTCCACACCGTCAGCGTGAATTTCGTTTGCAGGGCGCGCGCGAGGGCGATGCCCATGGGGCCGAGGCCGATGAGGGAAACGTCGGTCATGTCGTGTGTTCCTTTGGGTGCGGATTTCAGGCGGCGGCCGGGGTGAGCTTCTGCCCCAGGCCGCCATCGACGGTGAGCCGGGCGCCCGTCGTGAAGGTCGCCTCGAAGGCGAAGAAGAGCACCGCGCGCGCCACCTCGGCTGCCGTGCCATGCCGCCGCATCGGCGTGATCTGGTCGCCCACGCGGATGAACTCCGTACGCTCCTCGGCCGTCGCATCGGCGATGCCGAGCGTGGGCGTGTCGATGAAGCCGGGGCTCACCACGTTGACGCGGATGCCGCGCGTCACCAACTCGGCCGCGAAGCCCGAGGCGAACGAGCGCAGCGCGGCCTTGGTGCCGCTGTAGACACTCATGCCGTGCATGCCGCCCTCGTCGGCGATGGACGAGGTGAAGACGATCGCGCTGCCCTGCGGCATCAACGGCGCAAGGCGCTGCACGGTAAAGAACGGGCCCTTGGTGTTGATCGCGAAGGCGCGGTCGTAGCCCGCTTCGGTCACCTGCTCGAAGGGCTCCAGCGTCGCGATGCCGGCGTTGATGTGCAGCAGGTCGATGCGGCCGAAGCGCTCGCGCACCGTGGCGGCGAGGGCGTCGATGTCGGCGAGCGAGGCCGCATCGGACGCAAGCACATGGGCGCCCGGGCCCAGCGTGCGGCGCGCGGCTTCGAGGTTCTCCGGATTGCGCCCGGTCACCAGCACTTCGGCGCCGCCGTCGATCAGCGCCCGTGCCGTCGCCAGGCCCATCCCGATGGTGCCGCCGGTGATGACGGCCTTCTTGCCCGCGTAGGGTTTGTTCATGATTTGCATGCCTTGAAACGAGTGGAGTTCATGGCTGCGAATGATCGGGATTGCCGCGCCAACGGTCGCGCACATTCGGCTGTGCGGGAGCACAAACGGACGATGGCATGCGGTGCGGTCGCGGCAGATAATCTTTCCGATGAGCTACAACGACCTGGCACTGACGGCCGACAGCTTCGTGATGCCCGCACCCTCCGGCCTGCGCGTCGACATGCGCCAGACCCCGGCCGGCGTGGTCGGCTACGAGGCCTTGCCCGACCATCGCATCAAGCTGCACGCGGGCGCACCGGTGCCGGGCGCCTGCCGGCTGCACAAGTTTCTCTACACGCGCGGCGACCTCGACATCCTGCCGGCCGGCGCGACCGACGTCTGGCACGAGGAGGCGCCCAGCACCTCGATCGTCGTACGCATGGCGCCCTCGCTGCTGCAGCGCACCGCCGACGAGATGGGCCTGCCCGCCGAGCGTGCGCGGCTCGGCGAACGCCACCAGTTCCGCGATGCGCAGATCGAGCACATCGCCCTCGCGCTCGATGCCGAGCGGCGCGCGGGTTTTCCGAACGGCACGCTGTACACCGACAGCCTGGGCACTGCGCTGGCAGTGCACTTGATTGCGGGACAGAAGGTCGAGGCGGCGCCCGTGCAGGGGCTGTCGCGGCCGCAACTGCGGCGTGTGACGGAGTACATCGAGGCGAACCTCGACGGCGACCTGTCGCTGTCGACGCTGGCCACCATCGCGGGCCTGAGCGCCTCGCACCTCAAGACGCAGTTCAAGCGCTCCACCGGCCTGCCGGTGCATGAGTACGTGGTGCACCGGCGTGTGGACCGGGCGCGCGGCCTGCTGCTGCGCAGCGCCATGCCGGCGAGCCTCGTGGCGTTGGAGAGCGGTTTCTCGCACCAGAGCCACATGGCGCGGTGCATGCGCCGTGTGCTCGGCGTGACGCCGGGCGAGGTGCGGCGCGCGGGCTGACCGCTGCTGCGCTCAGCGGGCTTCGTCGTCGAAGCCGCTGAATTCGATGTCCGGCGCGCTCGTGTTGTGCTTCGAAGGCAGGCTGCGGCCGAAGCGCACCTGTGTGGCGTTGAGCGACTTCACTTCGGGCAAAGGCTTGGCTTGCGACGCGGCGCCCGGCGACTCCTGCCAGCGCACTTCGCTCATATCGGCGTTGTCGGGCGTGACGTACATCGAGCGCAACACTGCGAAGGGTTGCGCGCTCGCGGTGGGCTTCGACAGCATCACATCCAGCGCCGTGCGCTTGCGGCTGATCTCGTCCACGCGCGCTACCGCGCTGCCGCCGTTCGTGAAGCGCAGGTGAATCGCCAGCGGCTTCGGCACCACGCGGATCGATGCGATGTTCACCACCGGCCGCCCGGCCTGTTCGACCGGCCCCAACAGGAACGACGAGCCGTACACACCATCGCCAAAGCGGGCCTCGGGCAGTGGCTTCAGGCGCCAGTAGCCGTCGGACGGGTACAGCACGATCGCCTCGAGCGCCTTGCCGTTCTCCTTCTTGAACACCTGCAGCAGGTGAAAGCCGCGATCGCTGCGGTTGCCCACCTGCACCGGCACGCGCTGCGGCCGCCAGAAGGTGGGCAGTGTCATGCCGACGATGCGCCACTCGGTGTTGTCCAGCAGCACCACGGTGCGCTTCTTGAAGCGGTGCGCGGGATCGGTGGGATGCGCGCCGCCATCGAAATTGCAGCCCGAAAAATCAGGCGCGGTGACGTCGTTGCCGATCTTGTCGAGGTAGTCGGGCTGCAGCGCCTCGATGCGCATGTGGCGGATGCCCTCGCCACGCAGCACCATGGAGACGTTGTCTTCCTCGGCGCAGGCGGTGGTGGTGGTGCCGTTCTCGACGGTGGCGGCGACGGGGGCTGCGAGGGCAGGGCCGGCCGACAGTAGCGCGGCGATAAAAAGGGGCAGGAAGGAGGCGGTGCGCGGGGCGGGGTGCAGGGGCATCAGGTCTCCGTGGGAGAAGAGCGGCGGCTGCTTATTCGCGCCGCCCGATCAGGTCTGTGAAAAGCCGATGTTCGCATTCCGGGTCGGAACACTTCTCGCAAGGCCATGTCCACGCGGCGGGCTTTGCGTCGGCCTTGCCGCGTGCACGCGCGCGGGTTTCGCGGTCTTCGCCACTTGCGATCGAGTTGATGGCGTTCCACGCGTTGGCCAGGCGCTCGCCGCCGGTGCCGTGCACGACGGTGAACGAGAGCTTCGCGCCCGTCAGCGCGGCGCGCACGAGCGTGTCGGTCGGCTGGCGGGCATGGGGGCCGTCGCGCAGGTGGTCGCCGACCCAGGGAATGTCGAGTGCGGTCAGCAGCGTGATGGCGTAGCGCCGCTGGGCCGCGAGGGCGCCAGCGTAGAGCGAGCGGTCGTCGAAGAGCTGTTCGCTGTAGACCGCGGTCATGAGCGCGGTGGTGTCGGCGATCGCCACGCCGGTTGCGGCGGCGGCGTCGATGCGGCGCGTCTGCTCGTCGGCGATGGCCTGCTGCTCGTCGGGTCGCGGCGTGCGGCCTTCGCGATCGCACCATTCGCGCAGGTACTCGCCCACGAGCGTCACCGGAATGCCGCGCTCCTGCAGGCGCTGCGCGATGGCGCGCGCCAGTTCGGTCTTGCCGGTGCTCTCGGCGCCCAGCACCGCGATGACGCAACCGGTCGGCAGCATCGGTGTCATGCGCGCTCCAGCGCCGGCAGGCGCCGCCGCCATGCCAGGTAGCCGGCCACGCTGAGCACCGCGAACACGGCGTACAGGCCGACGGTGAGCCACAGGCCCTTGTGGATGAACAGGCCCACGCTCACGACGTTCACCGCCAGCCAGATGAGCCAGTTCTCGATGAACTTGCGCCCGAGCAGGAACTGGCCGACGAGGCTGAGGCCGGTGGCGAAACCGTCCCACCATGGCACATCGGTGTCGGTGAAACGGCGAAGGAAGAGGGCGACCGCGGGCCATGCGATGGCGCAGGCGGCCAGGGTCAGCGTGATGCCGCGCGACGACAGCCGGCTGACATGCAGCACACTGCCGTCGCTGCGATGGCCGCGTAGCCATTGGAACCAGCCCCACAGCGCGACGAAGGCGAAAAACACCTGCAACGACGCATCGCCGTAAATGCGCGCCTTGGCGAAGACCACGACGTAGAGCAGCGAACTGACGATGGCCAGCGGCCAGCCCCAGTGGATCTCGCGCATGTTGCAGCCGACCATGGCAAGCGCCAGGACGGCGGCCACGAGTTCGAGCCAGCTGACGGGAGAGCCCCAGAGCGCGAAGGCGGGGGCCGAGAGGAACTCGGGCATCAGCAGGCGGGGTGTTGAAGGATCAGTGCGCGATTTGCACGAACACTTCGTTCGGCTTGACCATGCCGAGTTCCGCTCGCGCACGTTCTTCGACCATTTCGAGCCCGTCCTTCAGGTCGTTGACCTCCGAGGCGAGGCGCTCGTTGGTGATCGTGGCCTTGGCGTTCGCTTCCTTCTGGTCGGTCAGCTTGGTCTGCAGTTGCGCGACATCGCGCACGCTGCCGCGCCCGTTCCACAGCTGCCACTGGAGAACGACCAGCAGGAGCAGCAGGACGATGGGAGGAACGAAGCGCGCGCGCATGAATGAGTGCCTGTCTACGCCACCCGCTCACCGAGGCCGCCGCGCTGCCGTTCCAAAGGGAGCGGCGAAGTGCGTGGCCTGGCGAGCCGGGTGGCTGGCATCACTTGAGGTTGTAGAACGCGCCGCGGCCGGGGTAGCTGGCGATGTCGCCGAGGTCTTCTTCGATGCGCAGCAGCTGGTTGTACTTGGCGATGCGGTCCGAACGCGAGAGCGAGCCGGTCTTGATCTGGCCGGCGTTGGTGCCCACGGCGATGTCGGCGATGGTGCTGTCCTCGGTTTCGCCCGAGCGGTGCGAAATGACGGCCGTGTAGCCCGCGCGCTTGGCCATCTCGATGGCGGCGAAGGTTTCGGTCAGCGTGCCGATCTGGTTGATCTTGATCAGGATCGAGTTGGCGATGCCCTTGTCGATGCCCTCCTGCAGGATCTTGGTGTTGGTGACGAACAGGTCGTCGCCCACCAGCTGCACGCGCTTGCCCAGGCGCTCGGTCAGGTGCTTCCAGCCGTCCCAGTCGCCTTCGTGCATGCCGTCTTCGATGCTGATGATCGGGTACTTGTCGACCCAGTTGGCGAGCATGTCGGTCCAGCTCTCTGCCGACAGCGAGAGGTTCTCGCCCGACAGCACGTACTTGCCGTCCTTGTAGAACTCGCTGGCTGCGCAATCGAGGCCGAGGGCGATCTGTTCGCCCGCGGTGTAGCCGGCTTTGTCGATGGCTTCGAGGATGAGCTGGATGGCTGCTTCGTGGCTCTCGACGCTGGGGGCGAAGCCGCCTTCGTCGCCGACTGCCGTGCTGATGCCGCGGTCGCCCAGGATTTTCTTGAGCGCGTGGAACACTTCGGCGCCATAGCGCACGGCCTCGCGGAAGCTCTTGGCGCCCACGGGGATGATCATGAATTCTTGCAGGTCGAGGCTGTTGTTGGCGTGCGCGCCGCCGTTGATGACGTTCATCATCGGCACCGGCAGCTGCATGCCGCCCATGCCGCCGAAGTAGCGGTACAGCGGCAGGCCCGACTCTTCGGCCGCCGCGCGGGCCACGGCCATCGAGACGGCGAGGGTGGCGTTGGCGCCCAGGCGCGCCTTGTTGTCGGTGCCGTCCAGGTCGATCATCGTGCGATCGAGGAAGGCCTGTTCGCTGGCATCCAGGCCGAGCACGGCTTCGGAGATCTCGGTGTTGATGTTCTCGACGGCCTTCAGCACGCCCTTGCCGAGATAGCGGCTCTTGTCGCCGTCGCGCAGTTCGATGGCTTCGCGCGAGCCGGTCGATGCGCCCGAGGGCACGGCCGCGCGGCCCATGGTGCCCGACTCCAGCAGCACGTCGCACTCGACGGTGGGATTGCCTCGGCTGTCGAGAATTTCGCGGCCGACGATGTCAACGATTGCACTCATCTTTTGTCTTTCTCAAATAAAACGGATCACACACCTTCGACAACGATCATGCGCATGATCGCGGCGCCCTGACGCGCTGTGCGCGCCTTGCCGTATTCGGGCGATTCATTGAATTTCTTCGCGGCTTCGACGCTCGGGAACTTGAGGATCACGATGCGCTGCGGCGCCCAGTCGCCCTCGAGCACTTCGACCTTGCCGCCGCGCGCGCACACCTCGGCGCCGTGCGCCTTCATGGCTTCGGTGGACCACTTCTTGTAGTCCTCGTACTGGACCGGGTTGGTGACTTCGACGTTGGCGATGATGTAGGCGCTGGTCATTGCTGAAAGATGTCCTCGAGAAAAGTGTTTTTCTTGGTGACCCGGTCGAGCGCGACGAGCGTCTCGAGCAGGGCCTTCATGTGCTTGAGCGGCACGGCGTTGGGGCCGTCGCTCAATGCCTTGGCGGGATCGGGGTGCGTTTCCATGAAGAGGCCGGCCACGCCCACGGCCACGGCCGCGCGAGAGAGCACGGGCACCATCTCGCGCTGGCCGCCCGAGGTCGTGCCTTGGCCGCCGGGAAGCTGCACCGAGTGGGTGGCGTCGAACACCACCGGCGCCTGGGTCTCGCGCATGATCGCTAGCGAGCGCATGTCCGAGACGAGGTTGTTGTAGCCGAAGCTCGCCCCGCGTTCGCAGGCCATGAAGCTGTCTTCGTCCAGGCCCGCTTCCTTGGCGGCCGCGCGCGCCTTGTCGATCACGTTCTTCATGTCGTGCGGCGCGAGGAACTGGCCCTTCTTGATGTTCACCGGCTTGCCCGACTGCGCCGCGGCGTGGATGAAGTCGGTCTGGCGGCAGAGAAACGCGGGCGTCTGAAGCACGTCGACCACCTTGGCGGCCTCGGTGATGTCTTCGGTGGTGTGCACGTCGGTCAGCACCGGCAGGCCGAGTTCGCGCTTCACCTTGGCGAGGATTTCAAGGCCCTTGTCACGGCCCGGGCCGCGAAAGCTCGTGCCCGAGGAGCGGTTGGCCTTGTCGAAGCTGCTCTTGAAGATGAACGGAATGCCCAGCGCCGAAGTGATTTCCTTCAGCGTCCCGGCGGTGTCCATCTGCAGCTGCTCGGATTCGATCACGCAGGGGCCGGCAATCAGGAAGAAGGGCTGGTCCAGCCCGACGTCGAACCCGCAGAGCCTCATTCGGACGCCTCCGCGCTGCGCACTGCGGTGTTCGCCTTCGAAACGGCCCAACGGCTCATGCAACAGCCTTCAGGCTCTTCGAGCCGCCCGCGCCCTGGGCCTTGTGATCGAGCGCTGCCTTGATGAACGCATTGAAGAGCGGGTGGCCGCCCCACGGCGTCGACTTGAACTCGGGGTGGAATTGCACGCCCATGAACCACGGGTGCACGTCTTGCGGCAGTTCGACGATTTCGGTCAGGTGCTCGCGCTGCGTGAGCGCCGAGATCACGAGGCCGGCGGCGCGCAGTTCGTCCAGGTAATTCACGTTGGCTTCGTAGCGGTGGCGATGGCGCTCGGTGACCACGTCGCCGTAGATGCTGTGGGCCAAGGTGCCCGGCGAGACGTCGGAGCTCTGCGCGCCCAGGCGCATGGTGCCGCCCAGGTCGGACTTCGCGTCGCGCGTCTTCACTGTGCCGTCGGCGTCCTTCCACTCGGTGATCAGCGCGATCACGGGGGGTGGGGGTCTCGGGGTCGAACTCGGTGCTGTTGGCGTTCTTCAGGCCCGCCACATGGCGCGCGTATTCGATGGTGGCCACCTGCATGCCCAGGCAGATGCCCAGGTACGGCACTTTGCCTTCGCGGGCGAAGCGGGCCGCGGAAATCTTGCCTTCCACGCCGCGCTGGCCGAAGCCGCCGGGCACGAGGATGGCGTCGTATTTCGCGAGGCGCGAGACGTCCTGCGCCGAGATGGTTTCGGAGTCGATGTAGTCGATCTTCACGCGCGCATGGTTCTTCATGCCGGCGTGGCGCAGCGCCTCGTTGAGCGACTTGTAGCTGTCCGACAGATCGACGTACTTGCCGACCATGGCGATCGAGACTTCCTGCTGCGGATGCTCGACCTCGTAAACCAGTTCGTCCCAGCGCTGCAGCTTGGCGGGCGGGGTGTTGATGCGCAGCTTGTCGCAGATGAGGCCGTCCAGGCCCTGCTCGTGCAGCATGCGGGGCACCTTGTAGATGGTGTCCACGTCCCACATGGAGATGACGCCCCATTCGGGCACGTTCGAG
Organism: Variovorax sp. W2I14; assembly: GCF_050435205.1. Classification (NCBI taxonomy): domain Bacteria; kingdom Pseudomonadati; phylum Pseudomonadota; class Betaproteobacteria; order Burkholderiales; family Comamonadaceae; genus Variovorax; species Variovorax sp. W2I14. The sequence continues at coordinate 335,551 of NZ_JBNDJX010000001.1, forward strand.
AACAGCGAGATCTTGGCGCGCTCGTCGTCGGGGATCGGGCGGTCGGCGCGGCACAGCAGCACGTCGGCCTGGATGCCGATGGCGCGCAGTTCCTTGGCCGTGTGCTGCGTCGGCTTGGTCTTGAGCTCGCCGGCGGCGGCAATCCAGGGCACGTACGACAGGTGCACGAAAGCGGAGTTGTTCGGGCCGTTGCGCAGGCTCATCTGGCGCACGGCTTCGAGGAAGGGCAGCGACTCGATGTCGCCGACCGTGCCGCCGATCTCGACGATGGCCACGTCGACCTCGTGCGAGGTGCCGATGCCGGCGCCGCGCTTGATGTATTCCTGAATTTCGTTGGTGATGTGCGGGATCACCTGCACCGTCTTGCCGAGGTAGTCGCCGCGGCGTTCCTTCTCGAGCACGGTCTTGTAGATCTGGCCGGTCGTGAAGTTGTTGGCCTTGCGCATCCGCGTGTTGATGAAGCGCTCGTAGTGGCCGAGGTCGAGGTCGGTCTCGGCGCCGTCATCGGTGACGAACACCTCGCCATGCTGGAAGGGCGACATCGTGCCGGGATCGACATTGATGTACGGATCAAGCTTGATGAGGGTGACTTGGAGGCCGCGCGATTCGAGGATCGCAGCGAGAGAGGCGGAGGCGATTCCCTTGCCAAGGGAAGATACGACACCACCGGTGACGAAGACAAATTTGGTCATGCCAGTTCCGGATGCGTGAATCCGGGCAGTGGGAAATTGCGATTATAGGTGTGCCCTTTGCGACACCTTCCGCCAAAGGCTTGTTGCCATTTGTTCGATGACCTATGAGCAACAATACGGCCCATGCAAGATCTCGCCGGAAAACACATCGTCCTGGGACTCACGGGCGGCATCGCCTGCTACAAGTCGGCCGAGCTTTGCCGGCTCTTCGTGAAGGCCGGCGCCACCGTCCAGGTCGTGATGACCGAGGCGGCCGAGCAGTTCATCACGCCGGTGACGATGCAGGCGCTTTCCGGCCGCACCGTCTACACCTCGCAGTGGGACACCCGCGAGCCCAACAACATGCCGCACATCAACCTGAGCCGAGAGGCCGATGCGATCGTGCTGGCGCCGTGCAGCGCCGACTTCATCGCCCGCCTGGTGCAGGGCCGCTCCGACGACCTGCTGAGCCTGATGTGCCTGGCCCGCCCGATGGACCGCATTCCGCTCCTGATCGCCCCCGCGATGAACCGAGAGATGTGGGCCCATCCGGCCACCCAGCGCAACCTGATGCAGGTGTCGGCCGACGGCGCGACCGTGCTGGGCGTGGGCAGCGGCTGGCAGGCCTGTGGGGAGACCGGCGACGGGCGCATGCTCGAGCCGGCGCAACTCCTCGAGGACATCACGGCCTTCTTCCAGCCCAAGTTGCTGGCAGGGCAGAAGGTGCTGGTCACCGCGGGCCCGACCTTCGAGGCGCTGGACCCGATTCGCGGCATCACCAATCACTCGTCCGGCAAGATGGGTTTTGCCATTGCCCGCGCCGCGCGCGAGGCCGGTGCCGAAGTCACGCTGGTGGCTGGCCCCGTGCACCTGCCGACGCCGCGCGGCGTGACCCGCGTCGATGTGCTCTCCGCCCAGGACATGCTCGAAGCCACCACCCGCGCAGCGCAGGGCGCTAGCATTTTTGTAGCTACCGCCGCCGTCGCCGATTGGCGCCCGGCCACGCACCGCGACCAGAAGATCAAGAAGGACGGCAGCGGCAAGACGCCGGTGCTCAATTTCGTGGAGAACGCCGACATCCTGCTGACGGTCGCCAAGAGCGAGCGGGCGCAGGCCAAGAAGCTGTTCTGCGTCGGCTTCGCGGCCGAGAGCGAGAACCTCGTCGAACACGCCAAGGCCAAGCGCGAGCGCAAGGGCATTCCGCTCCTGGTGGGCAACATCGGCCCGCTGACCTTCGGCCAGGACGACAACGCACTGCTGCTCGTGGACGCCAACGGCGTGCGCGAACTGCCCCGCGCACCCAAGCTCACGCTGGCGCGTGAACTGATGACGGAGATTGCCGCACGACTTCCCGACTGGAGAGCCTGATGAACACCGAATCGAACACGCCGCCCAATGGCGACTTCGCCCGCTACGTCGAGCAGCTTTCGGCGCGGGCGGCACTGCCGAAACGGCCGGCGCAGCCGGGGGAGCCCGGCCTGGATGTCGGCATGAACCAGTCGCCTGGCCAGCAGGGTCCAGTCTCGGCCGCAATGCAGCGCGCCGACCTGCCGAACGGCGCGGTGCCGAAGCGGGAGCCGGGCTCGTTCGACCCGGTGCTGCTCAAGGTGCTGGGCGCGGTGGGAGCGCTCGTATTCGTGGTGCTCTGGTCGATCGGTGTGCCGTTCTTCGTGTTGGTCGCAGGGTTCGCTGTGGCGGCCTGGTTCGGCAAGAGTTTTTTCAAGGGTTTGAAGCTGACGCCTGGCGTGGCCAAGTGGCAGCAGGTGCTCGAAGAGGCCGCCCGCAAGCAAAGAGAACAGCAACAACAAAAGCAAGGCAAGTAAGTGAAAGTCGACGTTCGTATCCTCGATCCACGCATGGTGGATCAATTGCCCGCATATGCCACCCCCGGAAGCGCCGGCCTCGACCTGCGGGCCTGCCTCGATGCCCCGATCACGCTGGAGCCCAACGGCTGGCAGCTGGTGGGCACCGGCATCGCGATCCACCTGGCCGACCCGGCGTTCGCGGCGCTGATCCTGCCGCGCTCGGGGTTGGGCCACAAGCACGGCATCGTGCTGGGCAACCTCGTCGGGCTGATCGACAGCGACTACCAGGGCGAGCTCAAGATCAGCGCCTGGAACCGCAGCGACACGCCCTTCGTGCTGCAGCCGATGGAGCGGCTCGCACAACTGGTGATCGTGCCGGTGGTGCAGGCGCAGTTTCGGGTGGTGACGGAATTCGAGGCGTCGCAGCGCGGCGAGGGCGGCTACGGCTCCACGGGCAAGCACTGAGCGAGCACCGAAAGCTGAAGCCAGCCTGAGTAACTGCCAGGTAAGCGAGGGGTAAAGAGCGGAACCGCCGCAGAGGCGCCGCGCTCGAAAGTTTCAGCATGTGTCTTGCGTCATCGCAGCGAAAGCTGTGGCGTTATTCACAGGCAGCGCACTTTCTCGCGCAGTTCTATTCGAGGAGCCTCTCAACATGAAGATCTCAATGCGCTTCGTATCCGTCACCGCTTCCGTGCTGGCCGTGGCCACGCTCACGGCCTGTGTTGCCCCCATGCCGGTCTACCAGACCTCGCGCTACCCCTACCAGGCGCCGCCGCAAGCCATTCAGTACCGCGAGGCCTCCCACGTCGAATACGGCCATGTGGCCAACATCGAGGTGCTGCGCAGCGAGACTGCCGGCACCGGTACTTCCGGCGGCGGTGCTGTCGCCGGTGGTGTCATCGGCGGCGTGGTCGGCAACCAGTTCGGGCGCGGCAACGGCAGGGCCGCGGCGACCGCGCTGGGCATCGTGGGCGGTGCCTTGCTGGGCAACACCATCGAGGCGCAGCAGAACGGGCCGCGTGTCTACGAGAGCTATCGGGTGTCGGTGCAGACCGATCACGGCGGTTATCGGGCGTTCGACGTGCAAAGCCCCGGCGACCTGCGCATCGGCGACCGGGTGCGCATCGACAATGGCCAGATTTCGCGCATGTAAGCCGCCCATGCGGGCACAAAAAAACCGGGCAGCGCCCGGTTTTTTTATGTCTGCAGTCCTCAGTGCAGCATCTGGTTGCCCGGTGCCATCGGCGGCACCTTGAAGAAGGCCGTACCCGCGGTGCCGCGCCCGACTTCTTCCTCCGTCGCCTCGCGCACCGACCGTACGGTGATGTCCAGGCGGATCGCGATGCCGGCCAGCGGATGGTTGCCGTCGAGCACCAGGTGGTCGGGGTAGATTTCGGCGACCGTGTAGAGCGCGTCCCGAGGGATGCTGTCGCTCACGCCCTTCGGCAATGCCGAGCCGTCGAAGGTCATGCCTTCTTCCGTGCCCTCGGGAAACAACGAGCGCGGCTCGAGGAAGAGCATCTGGTCGTTGAAGTCGCCGAAGCCCTGTTCGGGCTCGACCTGCAATTGCACACGGGCGCCAGGCTCATGGCCTTGCAAGGCCGCCTCGATGACGTCGAAAAGATCGTCGCCGCCCACCATGAATTCGACCGGCTCGTCGAGCACATCCAGCACGTCGCCGAGCGTGTCTTTCATCGTCCAGGTCAAACCGACCACGCATTGTTCAGAGATTTCCATTGCAGAATTCTCCCATGGAGATTACACAACCGCTGCCGTTGCTCGGCGGCCTGAGCGCCGCGCAGTTCATGCGGCGGTACTGGCAGAAGAAGCCGCTGCTGGTCCGCCAGGCCATTCCCGCCATGGTGCCACCGATCGATCGCAGCGCGCTGTTTGCGCTGGCCGAGCGCGAAGAGGTGGAATCGCGCCTCATCCGCCATGGCAAGGCCGGCTGGTCGCTCAAGCACGGCCCGCTGCCGCGGCGGGCCCTGCCGCCCTTGAAGCAACCCGCCTGGACCCTGCTGGTGCAAGGCGTCGACCTGCACCACGACGGCGTGCACGACCTGCTGCGGCAGTTCCGCTTCCTGCCCGATGCACGCCTGGACGACCTGATGATCAGCTACGCGAGCGACACCGGCGGGGTCGGTGCGCATTTCGACAGCTACGACGTGTTCCTGCTGCAGGCCCAGGGCCGCCGCCGCTGGTCCATCGGCAAGCAGGGCGACCTGCGCCTGCAGCCGGACGTGCCGCTCAAGATCCTCGAGAACTTCGAGCCGGAAGAGACCTTCGTGCTCGAGCCCGGCGACATGCTCTACCTGCCCCCCAAGTACGCCCATGAAGGCGTGGCGGTGGGCGACGACTGCATGACCTTTTCCATCGGCCTGCGCTCGTCCGCCCTGGGCGAACTCGGCGCCGATCTGCTCGCGCGCATGGCGCAGGCCTATTCGGAAGACCTCGAGGACGCCGGCCACACGGAACTGGCGCGCTACCGCGACCCGACGCAGCCCGCGGTCGATACGCCGGCCGCAATGCCCACTGCACTGCAGGACTTCGCACGCAAGGCCGTCGAGGCCGCGTTGCGCGACCCCGATGCCATCGACCGCGCCCTCGGCGAATCGCTGACCGAGCCCAAGGCCAACATCTGGTTCGACGAAGGCGGCGACGTGCCCGACGCGACGCAGCAGGTGGCGCTCGACCGCCGCACGCGCATGCTCTACGACACGCGCCACATCTACATCAACGGCGAGAGCTTCCGCGCGGGCGGCGCTGATGCCGCGCTGATGCGCAAGCTGGCCGACCGGCGCTCACTTGGCCCGCGCGAGCTGGCGCGGGCCAGCGAAGGGGCGCTGGCGCTGCTGGGCGAGTGGTGCGAGGCGGGCTGGGTTCATGCCGACTGACGACAACAGCACTTCGCCGCCGCCGCTGCTGCCCGAAGGCCGGTTCGACGGCCGCGAGGCTTTCGGCGGGATGGTTCGCCATGCGCTTTCGGCCGCCGCGCGCGAAGGTTGGAAGGAGATCGTCTTCAGCGATCCAGACTTCGCCGACTGGCCGCTGGGCGAACGCGCCAGCATCGAGGCGCTGCAGGCCTGGTTGGCCAGCGGCCGGCGCTTCGTGCTGCTGGCCCAGCGCTTCGACGTGATCGCGCGCAGCCACGCGCGCTTCGTGCCGTGGCGCCGCATGTGGGACCACATCATCGAATGCCGGGCCACCGGCAAGGTCGGGGCCGAGGTGCCGAGCGCGATCTGGACACCCAACTGGTTCGCGCACCGCATCGACCCCGAGCGCTGCCGCGGCGTCTGCGGCGCCGATCCGCGCGCCCGCCGCGAACTGCGCGAAGCCATCGACGAGAGCTGGCGCGTGGGGCGGCCGGCATTTCCGGCATCGACACTCGGCTTGTAAGCCAATGCCGCGAATGCGGCCGCGAGACATATTCAGGCGGAGATGCGGGTCTAGAATTTTTTCGTTCCAGACATTCTTTGCCAAAGGAGTTCTCATGAAGAAGTCGTCGTCCGTCCTGATTGCCTCGTTGATCGCCGCTGCCGCACTCGTTGCCTGCGGCAAGAAAGAAGACGCCGCACCGGCAGTCGTGACCCCGCCGCCCGCGCCCGTGACCGAGCCCGCGGCACCGCCCCCCGCAGCCGCGCCGGCACCTTCTGCAGATCCGGCCGCAAGCGCGCCGTCGCCTGGCGCTTCGTCGGCCCTGGACAACGCGAACGCAGCGACGGAAGCCGCGAAGAAGAACGAAGCACCCAAGCAATAAGCCGGGTCTTCACACAGCAGAAAGCCGCCCCAGGGCGGCTTTTCTATTTGGATCTTTGACCGGTCAGCTGGCGGTCAGACATCCAGCCAGGGCGAGCCCTCGGCCGCGGTGGCGGTAAGCATTTCCGCCTCATGGCCACCCAGCGCCTCGGCCATAAGGCGCCGCACGATGTCGGGCCGGTTGTTCTGCTCGCTCAAGTGCGCTGCAACCACGTGGCGCAGGCCGTCGTGGCGCACCGCGCGCGCTATCTCCGCCGCCGCTGCATTCGACAGGTGCCCGTAGTTGCCGCCGACGCGCAGCTTGAGAAAAGGTGGATAGGCCGAGTTGGCCAGGAGCTCGCTGTCGTGGTTGAACTCGAGCAGCAGCGCATGCACGCCGGCCAGGCGATTCAGCACATGGGCCGTGGCATGCCCCAGGTCGGTCAATACGCCGAGCGTGCGTGCGCCGTCCGTGCAGCGAAGCTGCAGTGGCTCACGCGCATCGTGCGGCACGGTGAAGGGCTGCACGCCGATGTCGCCGACGGCGAACTCCGCGTCGTCGCGCGCCAGGTTCAGCCGGCCCTCGAAGTCGCGGCCGCCCGTGGCGAGCCAGGTGCCTTCGCTCATCCAGACGGGAATGCGGTTGCGCCGCGAGAGCGTGTGGGCGCAGCCGATGTGGTCGCCGTGCTCGTGGGTGATGAAGATGGCGTCGATGTCGCCGGCGGCGAGGCCCGCCTGGGCCAGCCGCTGATCGAGCTGCCGGATGCCGAAGCCGCAGTCGACGAGGAGCCGGGAGGTGCGGCCGGCGCTGGTCGCCTCGACCAGCGCGGCATTGCCCGTGCTGCCGCTACCGAGGCTTCGGAAGCGGAGCATGCGGGTTACTTCAGGTCGTCGGCAATGACCTTGACGATGCGCTGCGCGTTGGCCGAGGTTTCGGGCGCGCCGGCTTCGTTCTGCACCGAGACGGTGGTCGATTCGCCTTGGCTCTTCACGAGGATGCGGAACTTGATCGGCTTTTCGTCCTTGGACGAGCTGCTGAACAGCTTGCCGAAGAAGCCTTCTTCCTTCTTGTCGGGGTTCGGCGTCACGTAGCGCACGTAGTAGATGCCGGCGCTGCGGTCGCGGTCTTCCACGGTGAAGCCGGTGCGGTCGAGCGCAAGGCCGACGCGGCGCCATGCGCGCTCGAAGCCTTCGCTGATCTGCACCACGGGCTGGTTGCCCACGCTGGCGATGGTGGCGGTCTTTGCCGGCGCCGAGGTGGCGGCCAGGATCTTCGATTGCTCTTGCGAGACGCCCAACTTCACCATCAGGCGGCGCAGGAACTCGGTTTCGAGTTCAGGGTCGCTCGGGCGCGGCTGCCACACGGTCTGGTCCTGGCGCGAGTTGTTGTAGACCTCCTGCATGCCGCGGTGGCTGATGAAGATCTCGGTGCCGTTGGTCGTGCGTTCGATGCGGGTGCGGAAGCGGTCGAGTTCGCCGGTGGAGTAGACCGAGTCGACCAGCTTGCCCAGCGTGCCGCGGATGATGTCCTGCGGCAGCTTGGCGCGGTTTTCGGCCCAGTCGGTTTCCATGATGCCGAGGTTGCGCTGCTCGGTGGTCAGCAGGAAGCCGCTTTCCTGCCAGAAGTCCTTCACCGGCTCCCAGAGCTGGTCGGGCGTGCGGTTGATGACGATCCAGCGCTGCGTGCCCGCGCGTTCCATGCGCACATCGCCGATGTTGGCGACGGCGGTGGGCACGCCCGGCGCATTGGCGATGCCGGTCTGGTACGAATTGGCGCTGACTGCGCCGCCGGGCACCGCATAGCGGTTGTCGCGCGAGAGTTGCGACAGGTCGGGCGGGACTTCGAGCGTTGGGGCCTTGCCGGCGCTCTTGTAGTCGATCTTGTCGCTCTCGAGCACGGAGCAGGCGGCGAGGCTGGCAACCAGGGTGGTCAGCAGTGCATATCGCGAAAGTTGCGAAAGGTTCTTCAACGTCGTCTTCCTTGTTGGAATGGTTCGATCAATCTATGGGCCGCAGTGCCCGCCATCTCTGAGCACGGTTCGGGCAAAAGGTTGCTTAACCTTGTTGCGGCCAGGGAAAAAGCGGATCGCAGGCGTATTGGGGATTGGCTCAGTTCTTGAGCAGGCCGGTGGCGCGCAGGGCGCCCTCGACCGCCGGACGGCTGGCTTCGCCGAGTTCGGTGAGCGGCAGCCTGAGGGCACCGCCGCAGAGGCCGAGCCGGGCCATGGCCCACTTGAGCGGAATCGGGTTGGGTTCGACGAACAGGTTGCGGTGCAGCGGCATGAGTTCGAACTGAATCTGCATCGCGCGCTTCACGTCGCCGGCGATGGCAGCCACGCACAGTTCATGCATCTTGCGCGGCGCGATGTTGGCCGTGACGCTGATGTTGCCCTGGCCGCCGCACAGCATGAGCGCAACGGCGGTCGGGTCGTCGCCCGAATAGACGGCAAAGTTCTTGGGCACATCGCGAATGAGCCACTGGGCGCGTTCGATGTTGCCGGTGGCTTCCTTGATGCCGATGATGCCGGGCACTTGTGTGAGGCGCAGCACCGTGTCGTGCGCCATATCGGCGACGGTGCGGCCGGGCACGTTGTACAGCACGATGGGCAGGTCGCCCACGGCCTCGGCGATGGCCTTGAAGTGCTGGTACTGGCCCTCTTGCGTGGGCTTGTTGTAGTAGGGCACGACCTGCAGTTGCGAATCGGCGCCAACGCCCTTGGCGAACTTGGCCAGCTCGATGGCTTCCTTGGTCGAATTGGCGCCGCAGCCGGCCATCACGGGCACGCGGCCCTTGGCTTGCTCGACCGAGACGCGGATGATTTCGCAGTGCTCTTCGACATCGACCGTCGGCGATTCGCCGGTGGTGCCGACCACGCCAAGGCAGTCGGTGCCTTCGTCGATGTGCCAGTCGATGAGTCGCCGCAGGGCGGGGTAGTCGACACTGCCGTCGTCGTGCATCGGCGTGACGAGCGCGACGATGCTGCCTGTCAGTTGCTCCAAGGGGGAATCTCTTTGTCGGTGGACGAAAGCGCCGATTCTACTTACTCCGGGCGTCGCCAAGGCGTCGCGCCCGGCCCCCTCAGTTTCCCTTAAGGAGGGCGCGCAGCGGAGGGCCCGCAAGGGGCGCGGGCGCACGGATGGCGGCAATGCGCTGCACGAAGCGCGCTGGTTCGGGGAGGAACCCGTCCTCGTAGGCCACCACACGCAGATCCGCACAGGCCGCTAGCAGTTCGCCGGGCTGCAGCAGGAAGTCGGCCCGCGACGGCTTGCCCACCGTTTCGTTGCCGGCGGCGAAGGTCTCGTAGAGCAGCACGCCGCCAGGGGCCACGGCGGCCACGATGTCGGCCATGCGGGGGCGCCACAGGTAATTGGTGACGACCACTGCGCCGAAGGTCTGGCCTGCGAAGGGCCAGGGGCCCGATTCGATGTCGGCCGTGATGGCCTGTCCGAAGGCGCCGGCTGCCTCGGTCGCTTCCGGTGACCGGTCGACGCCCGTAACTGGATGCCCGCGCCCGGCAAACCACTGCATGTGCCGGCCTGCGCCGCAGGCCACATCGAGCACCGTGGCATCGGCGGCCAGCAAGTGCGACCAGCGCACGATCCATTCCGAAGGCGTGCCCGCGCCATGCAATGGTGCTACATCTTTCATAGCAATTCAGCCTGCTTCAGAAGCACGACCACACCTGGTCGACCAGCGTCACGAGAAATTCCGGATGCGTATAGAGCATGAACACGCCCGCCAGCGCCGCCGCTACGGCCGCAAGCCAGCCGGCGTGTGCGAGGTGGTGGCGCATCTGGCGAGTCATGGCCCGATTGTGTTCGCCCGCAATCAACCCGGCACAGCCGCCGGCCGCACCGCACGGGCGATGGCGTGCTCCTTGACCGGCAGGTTGATCAGCGCCGCGAACACCCCCAGCGCGATGGCGATGTACCAGACGATGTTGTAGCTGCCGGTCGTGTCGTACAGGTAGCCGCCGAGCCACACGCCCAGGAACGAGCCGACCTGGTGGCTCAGGAACACGAAGCCGCTGAGCATCGACAGGTGCGCCACCCCGAAGATGCCCGCCACGATCGCATTCGTCGCTGGCACGGTCGAGAGCCAGAGGAAGCCCATCGCCGCCGAGAAGACATACACGCTCATCGGCGAGATCGGCACGATCAGGAACAGCGCGATCGAGATTGCGCGCGCGAAGTAGATCGCCGCGAGGATCTTGCGCTTGGCGAGGGTCTGCCCCAGCAGGCCGACCGTGTAGGTGCCGAACACATTGAAGAGCCCGATCAGCGCCAGCGCGTAGCCGGCGACGTCGGCCGACAGGCTCCGGTCGCGGAGGTACGTCGGCATGTGGATGCCGATGAAGGCCAACTGGAAGCCGCAGACGAAATAGCCCGCCATCAGGAGGCCGAAGCTCGGATAGCGGAAGGCTTCGCCCACCGCCTGCAGTACCGACTGGTCGCGGTGCCCGGCGAGCGCCGCCGTCTTCGGCTCGCGCAGGCCGAAGGCCAGCGGCACGATCACCAGAACCAGCACCGCGAGCACGGCCAAGGCGGTCTGCCAGCCCAGCTGGCCGATCAGGCGTCCCTCGATGGGCGCCATCAGGAACTGGCCGAACGAGCCGGCCGCCGCCGCCACGCCCATCGCCCAGGAGCGCCGCTCGGCCGGAATCTGCCGCCCGATCACGCCGTAGATCACCGCGTAGGTCGTGCCCGCCTGCGCCGCGCCGATCAGCACGCCCGCGCTGAGGGTGAACAGCAGCGGCGTCGGCGAATGCGCCATGCCCAGCAGCCCCAGCCCGTAGAAGATCGCACCGCCGATCAGCACCCGGAACGCCCCGAAGCGGTCGGCCAGCATGCCGGCGAACACGCCGAAGATGCCCCAGGAGAGGTTCTGGATCGCGAGCGCGAAGGAGAAGGTCTGCCGGCTCCAGTCCTGCGCCTGCGTGATCGGCTGCAGCCAGAGGCCGAAGCCGTGGCGGATGCCCATCGAGAGCGTGACGATCATGGCGCCGCAGAACAGCACCTGCTTGATCGAGAGGGTGGGGGTGGAGGCTTGCATGCCGTCGAATGTAGCCATTGCGTGCTGCGGCAGGCGCGCGGGCGGCCAAAGCCATTGATGATTTATCGGCGCCGTTTCAATGCGCATCCGGCATCAAAGCGCCTGCTGTATGGGTATCCAGTTGTTTGGCGGCGACTGACTACAATCCGCCCCCATGGCGACTCCTCTCAAGACAACCTCAGAATCCGCTTCCGGCTACTCGGAAGGCTCCATCCGCGTGCTCAAGGGCCTCGAGCCCGTCAAGCAGCGCCCGGGCATGTACACCCGGACCGACAACCCCCTGCACATCATCCAGGAAGTGCTCGACAACGCGGCCGACGAGGCGCTGGCCGGCTACGGCAAGAAGATCAAGGTCACGCTGCATGCCGACAACTCGGTGAGCATCGAAGACGACGGCCGCGGCATTCCGTTCGGCCTGCATCCCGAGGAAAAAGCCCCCGTGGTCGAACTGGTGTTCACCCGCCTGCACGCCGGCGGCAAGTTCGACAAGGGCTCCGGCGGCGCCTACAGCTTCTCAGGCGGCCTGCACGGCGTGGGCGTGTCGGTGACCAATGCGCTTTCGAAGCGGCTCGAAGTCACCTCCCACCGCGAAGGCTCGATCGCCAGGTTGGCCTTCAGCGCCGGCGACGTGATCGAGGCGCTCGAAATCCGAAAGCTCGAGGCCGGCGAACGTAAGCAGGGCACCACCGTGCGCGCCTGGCCCGACGCCAAGTACTTCGAAACCGCCGCGCTCCCGATGAGCGAGCTCACGCACCTGCTGCGCAGCAAGGCGGTGCTGATGCCCGGCGTGAGCGTCACGCTCACGGTCGAGAAGACCAAGGAAACGCAGCAGTGGCTCTACAAGGGCGGCCTGAGCGACTACCTCATGCAGACGCTCAACGGCGATCCGGTGATCCCGCTCTTCGAGGGCAGCGGCCATGCCGACAAGAACGCCGACAACTTCGCCGAAGGCGAGGGCGCCGACTGGTGCGTGGCCTTCACCGAAGACGGCCAGCCGGTGCGCGAGAGCTACGTCAACCTGATTCCCACCAGCGCCGGCGGCACGCACGAAAGCGGCCTGCGCGACGGCCTTTTCACTGCGGTGAAGGGCTTCATCGAACTGCATTCGCTGCTGCCCAAGGGCGTGAAGCTGTTGCCCGAAGACGTGTTCGCGCGCGCTTCGTACGTGCTGAGCGCCAAGGTGCTCGATCCCCAGTTCCAGGGCCAGATCAAGGAGCGCCTGAATTCGCGCGACGCGGTGCGGCTGGTGTCCAGCTTCGTGCGCCCGGCGCTCGAACTCTGGCTCAACCAGCACGTCGACTACGGCAAGAAGCTCGCCGAACTCGCCATCAAGGCCGCACAGACCCGCCAGCGCGCCGGCCAGAAGGTCGAGAAGCGCAAGGGCTCCGGCGTGGCCGTGCTGCCGGGCAAACTGACCGACTGCGAGAGCAAGGACATCAGCCACAACGAGGTCTTCCTGGTCGAGGGCGACTCCGCCGGCGGCAGCGCCAAGATGGGCCGCGACAAGGAAAGCCAGGCCATCCTTCCGCTGCGCGGCAAGGTGCTCAACACCTGGGAAGTGGAGCGCGACCGGCTCTTCGCCAACACCGAAATCCACGACATCTCGGTGGCCGTGGGCGTCGATCCGCACGGCCCCAACGACTCGCCCGACATGAGCGGCCTGCGCTACGGAAAGATCTGCATCCTCTCCGATGCCGATGTGGACGGCTCGCACATCCAGGTGCTGCTGCTCACGCTGTTCTTCCGTCACTTTCCGAAACTCATCGAAACCGGCCACGTGTATGTCGCGAAGCCGCCGCTGTTCCGGGTCGATGCGCCCGCGCGCGGCAAGAAACCGGCCTCCAAGGTCTACGCGCTCGACGAGGGCGAGCTGACCGCCACACTCGACAAGCTGCGTAAAGACGGCGTGCGCGAAGGCGCCTGGAGCATCAGCCGCTTCAAGGGCCTGGGCGAGATGAGCGCGGAACAATTGTGGGAAACCACGCTCAATCCCGATACCCGGCGCCTGATGCAGGTGCAGCTGGGACGCTTCGACTTCACCTCCACCCAAGGCGAGATCACCAAGCTCATGGGCAAGGGCGAAGCGGCCGCCCGGCGCGAGTTGATGGAACTGCGCGCCGATGACGTCGACATCGATGTTTGACCCCCGTGACCCTCACAGATTTCATGCGTCCGTTGCTGTTGGCTTTGCTGCTGTGCCTGCAGCAGGGAATGGCGCACGCCGCTGACATCTACGGCTACATCGACAGCAAAGGCGTCGCGCACTTCGCCGCCGAGAAGGTCGATGAGCGCTACCAGATCTTCTTTCGCGGCGGCCAGAGCTTCGACACCGCGCAGGGCATCTCGCCGCTCTCGCGCAGCGGGCGCAAGTTCGACGGCAAGGTGCCGCCGGCGTCGCAGAGCCTGCTGGCGCTCTTCGAGGCCTCGCCCAGCTACAAGACGGCCAAGGCAGCGCTGCGCGATGCGTCGAACAAGCATTCGATCGACTACGAACTGCTGCAGGCGCTGATCGCCACCGAATCCGGCTTCGATGCGCAGGCCGTCTCGCCCAAGGGCGCGATGGGCCTGATGCAGCTCATGCCCGCGACCGCACAGCGCTACGGCGTTGCGGCGGACAAGCGCACGAGCATCGAGAAGAAGCTGTTCGACCCCCGCATCAACATCGCCGCCGGTTCCCGCTACCTGCGCGACCTGATCGCGATGTTCCCTGGGCAGATCGAACTGGCCCTTGCCGCCTACAACGCGGGCGAAGGGGCGGTGCAGCGCGCGGGCAACAAGATCCCGAACTACAAGGAAACGCAGAACTACGTGCAGACAGTGCTGCAGCTCTACGCGTACCTGAAGCCCGGTGCGACCGGGGGGCGCATCGGTGGCGGCGGCAAGTCGCCTGGCCGCATCCGCATGGAAATGGGCGGTGCCGTCGGCCGCGGCAACATGCCGCCCGACCGGCCCTGGCTGCCGGCCGCTTCGCCGGCCACCAAGCCTGCCGTGCCTGCGCTGATGGAGCCGGCCGATGTGCCGACCTCTCCCTACATGCCCGAAGTGCCGGTCTCGTCCATGACGGGCGCGCCTTCGGTGGCCATGTCCGAATAAACAAGCAACAAAAATCTTCCGGAAACGACAGACGATGGATTCCCAACCTCCGCTCGACCTCGGCGGCCCGACCGACGGCGACACCACCCTCACACTGGCCGACTACGCGCAGACCGCCTACCTCGAATACGCGCTCAGCGTGGTCAAGGGCCGCGCGCTGCCTGATGTGTCCGACGGCCAGAAGCCGGTGCAGCGGCGCATCCTGTATTCGATGTCGCGCATGGGCCTGGGCTTCGGCGGCACCAACGGCACCGTGGGCGCCAAGCCCGTCAAGAGCGCGCGTGTGGTCGGCGACGTGCTCGGCCGCTTCCACCCGCACAGCGACCAGGCCGCCTACGACGCGCTGGTGCGCATGGCGCAAGACTTCTCGCAGCGCTACCCGCTGGTCGACGGCCAGGGCAACTTCGGCAGCCGCGACGGCGACGGCGCCGCGGCCATGCGCTACACCGAGGCGCGCCTGGCCCGCATCACCAGCCTCTTGCTCGACGAGATCGACGAAGGCACGGTCGATTTCATTCCCAACTACGACGGCAGCACCGAAGAACCGCGCCTCCTGCCCGCGCGGCTGCCGTTCACGCTGCTGAACGGCGCGAGCGGCATCGCCGTGGGTTTGGCCACCGAAATCCCGAGCCACAACCTGCGCGAGATCGCCGACGCCTGCGTCGCGCTGATCAAGTCGAACGGCAAGCTGAGCGAAGAAGAGCTCTTCGCCATCGTGCCCGGCCCCGACTACCCGGGCGGCGCACAGATCATCAGCGGTGCCAGCGACATCGCCGATGCCTACCGCACCGGCCGCGGCTCGCTCAAGGTGCGCGCGCGCTGGAAGATCGAAGACCTCGCGCGCGGCCAGTGGCAGCTCGTCGTCAACGAACTGCCGCCCGGCGTCAGCACGCAGAAGGTGCTCGAGGAAATCGAGGAAATCACCAATCCGAAGGTCAAGGCCGGCAAGAAGGCGCTCTCGGCCGACCAGACGCAACTGAAGGCCGCGATGCTTTCTGTGCTCGACGTGGTGCGCGACGAATCGAGCAAGGACGCCGCAGTGCGGCTGGTGTTCGAGCCCAAGACCTCGCGCATCAGCCAGGAAGAATTCATCACGACGCTGCTCGCGCAGACCTCGCTCGAAACCTCTTCGCCGATCAACCTCACGATGGTCGGCATCGACGGCAAGCCCACGCAGAAGTCGCTGCGCCAGATGCTCAACGAGTGGATCGCGTTCCGCGAGATCACCGTCGAGAAGCGCTCGCGGCATCGCCTGAACAAGGTGCTGGAGCGCATCCACATCCTCGAGGGCCGGCAGCTGGTGCTGCTGAACATCGACGAGGTGATCGCGATCATCCGTGCGGCGGAAGATCCGAAGGCGGCGCTCATCGCGCGCTTCAATCTCAGCGAACGGCAGGCCGAGGACATTCTTGAAATCCGCCTGCGCCAACTCGCGCGGCTCGAAGCCATCAAGATCGAACAGGAGCTCAAGGGCCTGCGCGAAGAGCAGAAGAAGCTCGAAGACATCCTCGGCAGCCCGGCCACGCTGCGCCGACTGCTGATCAAGGAAATCGAGGCCGATGCCAAGACCTTCGAAGACCCGCGCCGCACGCTGATCCAGGCCGAGAAGCGCGCCGTGGCCGAAGTGAAGGTGGTCGACGAGCCCGTGACCGTGATCGTCTCGCAGAAGGGCTGGGTCCGCGCGCAGAAGGGCTGGGCGAGCGAAAAGGCCGCCGGCAACGGAGGCGCGGCACCGGAGTACAGCTTCAAGTCGGGCGACACGCTCTATGGCGCCTTCGAATGCCGCAGCGTCGACACGCTGCTCGTGTTCGGCTCCTCCAAGGACAAGAGCGTGCGCGTCTACACCGTGCCCGTGGCGTCGCTCCCCGGCGCGCGCGGCGACGGCCAGCCCGTCACCACGCTCATCGAGCTCGATGCCGGCACGCACGTCACGCATTTCTTCGCGGGCCCGGTGGGCGCCAGCGTGCTTCTGGCCAACACCGGCGGCTACGGCTTCATCGCCACGGTCGAGAACATGATGTCGCGCCAGCGCGGCGGCAAGGCCTTCATCGACGTGGGCGAGGGCGAACAGCTCTGCCGTCCTTCGCTGGTGGGCGGGCGCGAGCGGTGCCGAGCCGATGCCGGCCGCCACGCACGTGGCCTGCGCCTCGACCGGCGGCCGCATCCTGACCTTCGACATCGCCGAGCTCAAGAGCCTGCCCAAGGGCGGCCGCGGCCTCACGCTGATCGACCTGGAACCCAAGGACACCCTCGCGGGCGCCGCGGCCTACACGCGCAGCGTGAAGATCGAAGGCATCGGCCGCGGCGGCAAGGAGCGCGACGAGACGCTGGAAATCCGCACCCTCAACAACGCACGCGGCACCCGCGCGCGCAAGGGCAAGGCGGCCGACCTGGGCTTCAAGCCGGCCAGCATCGTGCGGGTGCTGTGATGGGCGGCATCGACATCAGCGTCATCGGCCTGTTCATCGCGGTGGTCACCGGCCTCGCCAGCTTCCTGGTGGGCCGGCACTTCCGGATGAAGCGCGCAGCCAAGCGGCGCGAGAAGGACCGCGCCGCGGCGCAGGCCATCGAGACGCGGCAGGTGCGGCGGGCGCGCGAGCGGCGCGAAGGCGGCAGGTAGGCCGGGCGTGCAGGCAAGGGGCTAGCGCAGCCCCTGCCACCACCGCGTATTGGTCCGCGCCTGCCCCACCGTCACCACTTCGCCGATCACCGGCGTCGCCAGCTCGATCTTCTTGGCTTCCGTGAGGCTCGCGATGCGGTCCAGCGGGTCGTGCCAGGTGTGGAAGGAAAGATCGAAGGTGCTGTTGTGCACCGAGAAGAACACCTTGCCGCGCAGGTCTTCGAAGGCCTGCACGCTTTGTTCGGGCGTCATGTGCACGCCGGGCCAGTAGGCATCGTAGGCGCCGTTTTCCATCAGCGCGAGGTCGAAGCCGCCGAAGCGGTCGCCGATCTGCTTGAAGCCCTGGAAGTAGCCCGAGTCGCCGCTGTAGAAGATGCGCTGCTCGCCGCTCTGCACCACCCATGAGGCCCACAGCGTTCGGCCGCGGTCGGAGAGCGTGCGGCCCGAGAAATGCTGGGCGGGCGTGGCGGTGAGCTTCACGCCGTCGTGCTCGGCGTCCTGCCACCAGTCGAGCTCGGTCACCCGCTCGGCGGGCACGCCCATCACCACCAGCCGCGAGCGCACGCCCAGCGGCACGAAATAACGCTTCACGCTCTTGGCGAGGTATTCGATGGTCGCCACGTCGAGGTGGTCGTAGTGGTCGTGCGAGAGGATCACGCCTTCGATGGGCGGCAACTGCTGCAGCGTGAGCGGCGGCTTGTGAAAGCGCTTCGGCCCGGCCCACTGCACGGGCGAGGCGCGCTCGCTGAACACCGGGTCGATCAGCCAGTACTTGCCCTGCAGCTTGAGCAGGTGCGACGAGTGACCAAGGCGCACCACGTGGTTGGCCTTGGCGTCGAGCGCGTCCAGGTCTTTCGCGCTGATCTCACGGACCGGGATCGCATCGACCGGCACCGTGTCGACCTTGCTGCCGACGATGAACCGCGACCAGATGCGCCAGGCGCTGGCCGAGGGCTTCTCGTCGGGGTTGGCCATGTTCTGGAACACGCCGTCCCGGAACTGCGGCGAGTTCTCGTAGCGTGTCTCACCGCCACCAGCGGCACTGCAGCCCGCGACGAAGGCGCAGCCGGCCGCGGCGAGCGCCGTGCCCCGGCGCAGGAGTTGGGGCAGGTAGGACCCCTGCGAAGCCGAATCGTCAGCCATGGAAAGAACCTCTGGACGTGTGTTTGTGGTGAGGCGCGAGACTATCCCGGGCGGATGTTTCAATGGTTTCAGCGACAGAAACATTCGGCGGGCAAGGGAATTTTCAAGGCGGGCGCGCCATGCCCAGCCAGGCCCGTCCGTAGGCCATGCGCCCTATGGCACGCACCGCTTCGGCGCGGCACACTCGGGGCCTTCATGGGCCAGGAGAAGGTGATACAAAAATGAGCGGCAACCGCTATCCCATCATCTACGTGCGTGGCTACGCCATGACCGAATCCGAGCGCGACGAGACCGCGGCCGATCCGTTCTGCGGTTTCAACGTGGGCTCCACGGTCTACCGCGCCACCGTCAAGAAAGACGCGCCCGCGCAGAAGTTCGTCTTCGAGTCGCCGGTGGTGCGCCTCCTGGCCGACTTCCAGTACCAGAGCGTTTATCAGAACGGCCTGGACATCCTGGACGACGACTGGAAGCCCTCGCCCGATGCCACCGGCAAGGATGTCGACGGCATCCCCTCCGCCTCGGTCATCATCTACCGCTACTACGACACTGGCTCCGAGTTGCTGGGGGATGGCAAGGCGCGCAACATCAAGTTCTACGCGCAGGGTTTGAGCAAGCTGATCCTGCGGGTGCGCGACCTCGTGGGGCAGCGCGAGGGGGCTGCCGCGGCAGCCGATTTCCGCTGCTACCTCGTGGCGCATTCGATGGGCGGGCTGGTGGTGCGTGCCTTCCTGCAAAACCCGGCCTTGGGCGATGCCGCCGCGCGGGCCTGCGTCGACAAGGTGTTCACCTATGCCACGCCGCACAACGGCATCGACATGGGCGGCGTCAACATCCCGGCCTGGCTCACGGCCAACGAGATGAACACCTTCAACCGCGAGAAGATGTCCGAGTTCCTCGCCACACCCGCCATCGACGGCCGCATGGACTATCTGCCGGCCTCGGCCTTCCCGGCCGAGCGCTTCTTCTGCATGGTCGGCTCCAACCGCGGCGACTACGAAACCGCCAAGGGGCTCTCGCGCATGTTCGCGGGCCACGGCAGCGACGGGCTGGTGCGCATCGAGAACGCCTCCCTCTGGTCCATCGACGCGAACAAGAAGACGCAGCCCGTGGCCACGGCCTACGCCTTTCGTTCGCATTCGGGCTACTTCGGCATCGTCAACTCCGAGGAGGCGTACCAGAACCTCGTGCGCTTTCTCTTCGGCGATGTGCGCGTCGACCTCTGGTTCGACGTCGACGGCGTGACCCTGCCCCCCGATCTGCCCAAGGACGCCGACATCGATGCGCTCTACCAGGTCGAACTGCTGGCCGCGCCGCGCGGCAAGCGCTGGTACCTGAGCCGGCGCGTGGCCGAGGAAGACTCGCCCGCCTGCCGCACGCACAAGGAGCTGACCGATGCGAAGAAGCCCGAGCGCCGCTCGATCTATCTCTCGACCGTGTTCCTTGCCAACAAGGCCCGCGTCAACCAGGACCGCCCGACGCTCGCCTATGCCATGACGCTGGGCGTGCGCGTGCCCGACTACCAGGTGAACAAGAAGTTCTGGCTCGACGGGCACTACGAGGGAAGTTCGCTCTTCCGCGACACGCTCGTCATCGAGATCGCGCCGCCCCAGGCGGACGACCCGACGCAGAACTGGAACCTCAAATACGGCTGGCAGACCGACACGGCAGGGCAGGCGTCGCTGCCGATCAGTCCGAAGCAGCTGGCCGGCGGCAAGCTGCAGTTCATCGTGCCGCTCTCCAGCCTCGGTGCCGCAGCGGCGGCGCCCGGCATCTCCGGCAAGGTGCGGCTGGAAGTGAGCGCCTGGAGTTGAGGTCATGAATCCGACGGCGGGCCCCACAATCGCACCTCACATGCACTACCTCCTCTTCGTCGGCGCGCTCATCTTCTTCGCGTTCATGACGCCGCTCAAGCTCGCGATCGCGGTCTGCGCGCTGGTGCTGTTCGTGACCGTGGTGGTGAAGGTCTCGGCGCAGGTCGTGGCGGGTGTGTCGCCGAGCCTGGGCGAGTCGTTCAGGTCGGTGTTCTATGCCTCCCTGCTCGTGGCGCTGGTGTTGCTGGCCTACATGAGCTTCTCCAGCGGAACCGGCATTCACCATGTCGAGGGGCTGCCCGCGATCGCGGTGATGGCGGGGCTGTTCGTGGCCTACACGCTGGGTTTCCAGATCGGCATCGGCACCTCGTTCGGTGCCAGCGCGGTCGTCGCAATCATCTCCACTCTCTTGTCCGGTGCCATCCTCTGGTCGGTCAAGGGCATTGCCTTCTAGCTGGCACCATGAAAACTGCAGTTCTCGTCATCGATGTGCAACGCGGCCTTTGCGACGACCCGCCGCGACCGCACGAGGCCGGAGAAGTGATCGAGCGCATCAACGCCCTCACCGTGCGGGCCCGCGCGGCCGGCGCACCGGTGGCCTTCATCCAGCACGAGAACGCAATCGACCTGGAGTTCGATTCCGAACGCTGGCAGCTTGCCGATGCGCTGCAGGTCGATGCAGCCGACACCCGGATCCGCAAGACCACGCCCGACTCGTTCCTCCGCACACCGCTCGAAGCGTGGCTCATGGGGCAGGGCGTGCGACGTGTGGTGGTCTGCGGCTACTCGTCGGAATTCTGCGTGGACACCACCGTCCGCCGCGCGGCCGCACTGGGCTACGAAGTGGTGCTCGCGGCAGATGCGCACACCTCGCACGACAAGCCGCATGCCACCGGCGCCCTCATCCGCGCGCACCACAACGCGACGCTGTCGGACATCACGAGCTTCGGCGTGCGCATCAGCGCGGTCGACAGCGCGAAGGTCGGGTTGAGCGATTGATCTTCAGGGCATGCGCCCTGTCTTGAGCGCATGGGCCCAGTCCGGCCGCCCGTTCTCCAATGCAAGTTTCGCCATGGCCGTGTGGTCGTACGGAACGGTGATGAGCCTGGCGGTCCAGTCTCCGTCGCGCTGCTCGACGATGGCGTAGCGCGCAAGCGGCGAGCCGGTTTCGACGGCGTGCGGATAGGGATGGATGTCGTCGTACGCCGGCAGGCCGACGCTGCCGGGGTTGACGATCAGTTGTCCGCTGGACGCACGCGCCACGCGCGGCACGTGCGTGTGCCCGCAGGCGACCAGCGCAGCATCGACATCGCCGAGCCGCGCATCGATTTCCGCCTGCGTGGCCGCGCGGAAGTCGCCGGGCTCGACGGTCTCCAGGAAGTATTCGAGATCGCTCGCCGGTGTGCCGTGGCAGAGCATCACGTCCGCGCTGAAGCGGTGTGTGTGCCCAAGCGATGCCATCCAATCGAACTCCTTCGCACCGAGCCGTGCGTGCGCGAATGCATCGGATGCGCCGCGCTTGTCTGGGGGTACGGTGAGCAACTGGCGCTCATGGTTGCCGGCGAGCTGCACCCAGTCCTGCGCCATCAGGAACTGGGCGGTCTCCAGCGGCATCAGCGGGCCCGAGAGGCTGTCGCCCAGGTTGACGATGTCGTCCACACCGCGGCGTTCGATGTCCTCGACCACGGCTTCGAGTGCGGGGAGGTTTCCGTGGATGTCGGAGACGAAGGCGATGCGCATTCTTGGGCCTGTGCAGGAAGCGGGGAGGGCGCGATCTTAGTTCGCGTTCGGTCTTGCTCGCATGGGTGTTCGGGGCGTGCGCACAGGCCACCGGGTACTCCCCTCCGCGAATGTCCCCCGGCTTCGCCTCCTCCTTGATTTCGCTGCGGGGAGCACCCGATGCCCTGCGCGCACAAGGCGCTGTCGTGGTGCTGGCCGATCGACCGGTGCTCTGAACGTGAGCACGCCGACGGGGTGCCTTGCGCAGCGAAATCAAGGAGGAGGGCGAAGCCCCGGGGGACATTCGCGGAGCAAGGTACCCCGTCGGCGTGATCGCCGCCTTGAACAGGGGCGGACTTAATCAGACCCAGGTCGCCACACCCGCGCCAGCGCAGCCAGCTTTCCGCGAAACCCAAGCCGGTCGTTCGACAGCGCATCGATGAAGTCCGACAGCCGCTGCGACTTCACCATCGTGTAGATCGTGAGCCAGGTCGTCGCGACGAACACCACGCCGAACCAGATCGCCTTGCGCCAGAGCGGCGCATCGGCTTCGGCCAGCAGGTTCATGCCGAGGAAGCCGGTGGTGACGGTGCCGATCAGCCCGAACAGCGTGACCACCGTGAGCCGCACGACGGTGCTCGCTTGCCGGCGCAAGCTGTCGGCGTCTAGATACGTGTTCATGTCGGCGATGCGTGCCTTGACCTCGTCGTACAGCGGATCGAGCCCGAGGTGCGCGGCGCACATGTGCGAGAGCGCGCGCACCTGCGCCTGCTCGGAGATTTCGTGGAACCAATAGCGGTGCGTGAAGCGCAGGAACCGCTCGAAGCTCGAACGGATCGCGCGCTTGAACTGCTTCACGCTCGGCGTGCTGCGGATGTCCAGCCGCTTGAGCGCCTCGACCAGTTGGTCCGAGAACATCAGGAGCGACGCCTTCTGGAAATGCGCGATGAGAAACAGCAGGAAGTGCTGGTGCCTGAACTGCGCGAGCACGCCGCGGTCGCGGCAGCAGAAGAACTCGGAGTGCGCATCGCCCACCACGATCAGCGCGTGGCCGTTGCACAGGTAGCGCGTGTTGGGTGCGGCGCCCGCGTCGACCCAGAAGCGGTC
This sequence comes from Variovorax sp. W2I14, assembly GCF_050435205.1. Taxonomy (NCBI): domain Bacteria; kingdom Pseudomonadati; phylum Pseudomonadota; class Betaproteobacteria; order Burkholderiales; family Comamonadaceae; genus Variovorax; species Variovorax sp. W2I14. Next base: position 358,308 of record NZ_JBNDJX010000001.1, read on the forward strand.
GTAGCAGTACTTGTGCTCGAAGTCCGCGAGGTGGTGGTCGGCGTAGGGCAGGTGGGCATCGGTCGTGCCCGCGCCCGTGACCAGCGCGAGGCGCACGAAGTCGTCGCGCGTGAGGCGGCGCGGATCGTCCATCGACAGGTACGCCATCACCGGCATGCAGTAGTACTCGATCTGGCGATAGCGCAGCGTGCCGGGGTCTTCCGAATGGTCGCTGACCAGCGGCTGCATCAGGTAGGCCCAGTGCGAGGAGATGCGCGGCGCGCGATGCTGCGCCACATGCGAGAGAAAGTGTTCGCGCTGCTGCGCATCGGAACTCGCGAGCACGCGGCCGTCCGCGCCCAGCCATTCGACACTCGCCATGCAATGCAGCGCGGAGCCGTCGGGCTCCCAGCCCGAGGGGTAGGCGCGGCCGAAGCGGTAGAGGATGTCCTGCGCCTCTGCGAGGCTCAGGTTGTTCACGCCGACTTCGAGGTTGAGCAGCACCACGTCGATGTCGAAAAAGAAGTAAAGGTCGCAGTGCACCACGTCGAGCGTGATCGGCGCATCGCCGGGCTGCGACACCACGCGCACGGCGGTGATGTCGTGGCGGCGAAAGATGCGCATCGGCGAATCGCCATCGTTGCCGGAAGCGGAGTCGTCGCCCTTGTTGCGCGAGCGACCTTCGCCGTACAGGAAGCGCTGCACATACGGCAGGAAGCTCACGAACTCGTTGTAGTGCCGCTCGTGGAAGCGGCTGCTGTCGCCGGTGTATTCGTCGACCTCTTCGCGCCAGGGCGAGGCATCGCCCATGTCGCGCAGTACTTGCCAGGGGCCGTGGTGCGTGGGCTTGGCATCGGGCGAGGGCATCAGCCGAAGGGGCCAGAGCAGTGCCTGCCTGAAATGCTGAACAACGGGCGCACCCGAGACAGGTGCATGAGCCTCTGTGGGCAGGGCGGCTGCGTGTGGGTTCAGCATCACTCAGTTTAGGCAGAAGGTAGGTCAAAACGCCCACCTAGGGGAATCCCTAGGCAAGTCTGAAACCGGTTTCATATAAGCTGCAAGCATTCCTTTGGAGGCCTGTGCACGGCCCTGCCGTGCACGCCAAACCATGAACTACCAGTTTCAATTCGACGCAGTTTTCGCTGCCTGGCCGCTGCTGCTCAAGGGCACGTGGATCACGGTCCAGCTCTCGCTCATCGCGACGGTGCTGGGCCTTGTCGTCGCGATCTTTTGCGCCTGGGGAAAGACCTCGGGGCCGGGGTGGCTGCGCTTCGTCGTCAATGCGTACATCGAGGTGATCCGCAACACGCCGTTCCTCGTGCAGCTGTTCTTTTTCTTCTTCGCGCTGCCGGCCATCGGGCTGCGCTGGTCGCCGCAGACGGCCGCGCTGGTGGCGATGGTGGTGAACCTGGGCGCGTATGCGACCGAGATCATCCGCGCGGGCATCGAGTCGATTCCCAAGGGGCAGATCGAGGCGGGCAGGGCGCTCAACCTCAAGCCCTGGGAAATCTTCCGCTTCGTCATCATCAAGCCCGCGCTGAAGGCGATCTATCCGGCGCTCACGAGCCAGTTCATCTTGCTGATGCTGAGCTCGGCGGTGGTGTCGGTCATCTCGGCCGACGACCTGACCTCGGTGGCCGCCAACCTGCAGTCGCAGACCTTCCGCAGCTTCGAGATCTACATCGTGGTGGCCGCCATCTACCTCGCGCTCGCGCTGGCCTTCTCGGCGATGTTCAAGCTGATCTACAAGCGCACGCTCAACTATCCGGACCGCCGGTAACGCGAGCCGCACGGAAGACAACATCATGCGTACCTTCGGCTTTCCCGAATTCCTTTTCATCCTCGAAGCGGCCCAGTGGACGCTGGCGCTGTCGGCCATCGCCTTCGTCGGCGGCGCGATCCTGGGCTTGATCATCGCGCTCATGCGCACCTCCGACTCGACCTGGGCGCGCAACGCGTCGATGGTCTTCATCCAGGTGTTCCAGGGCACGCCGCTGCTGCTTCAGCTCTTCCTGATCTTCTTCGGCGCGCCGGTGCTGGGGCTGGACATCAACCCGTGGATCGCCGCAGGCGTGGCGCTCATCCTCAACAGCGCGGCTTTTCTCGGCGAGATCTGGCGCGGCTGCATCGAGGCCATTCCGCGCGGCCAGTGGGAGGCTGCCGAGGCGCTGAGCCTCAAGTACGGCGCACGCATGCGCGACGTGGTGCTGCCGCAGGCCTTCAAGATCGCGCTCGCGCCCACGGTGGGGTATCTCGTGCAGATCATCAAGGGCACCTCGCTCGCGGCCATCATCGGTTTCACCGAGATCACCCGCGCGGGGCAGATCATCAACAACGCCACCTTCCAGCCGCTCATCGTGTTCTCGGTGGTGGCGGCGATCTACTTCGTGATCTGCTGGCCGCTGTCTTTGCTGGCCGCACGCATGGAGCGCAAGCGCGCTCGCGCCCTCGCACGCTGACCCAATTTCGTTTTTCGTTTTCGTTTTCTCGTCGCTTCCTTTCTTTATTCAGGAGACACAACCCATGACCCGTACCTCTACCCGCCGCGCAGCGCTCGCAGCCCTCGGCCTCGGCGCCGCATTGACCGTGTTCGCACCCTTCGCCTCGGCGCAGAGCGTGGCCGACATCAAGAAGAAGGGCGAGATCACCATCGGCATGCTGGTCGACTTCCCGCCCTACGGCACCACCGACGCGAAGAACCAGCCCGACGGCTACGACGCCGACGTGGCCAAGCTCCTGGCCAAGGACTGGGGCGTGAAGGCCAACATCGTGCCGGTGACAGGCCCGAACCGCATTCCGTTCCTCCTGACCAACAAGGTCGACCTGCTGGTCGCCTCACTGGCCATCACGCCGGAACGTGCGAAGCAGGTGCAGTTCTCGCAGCCCTACGCAGCCGCGACCATCGTGCTGTACGGCGCGACCAAGACGCCCATCAAGGCCGCCACCGACCTCAAGGGCCTGCGCGTGGGCGTGGCCCGTGCGTCGACGCAAGACGTGGCCGTGACCAAGGCCGCGCCTGAAGGCACCGAGATCCGTCGCTTCGACGACGACGCCTCGGCCATGCAGGCGCTGATTTCGGGCCAGGTCGATGCGATCGGCTGCTCGGTCACCGTCGCTGCGCAGATCGCCAAGCGCGTGCCCGCCGGCACCTACGAAAACAAGTTCACGCTGGTGCAGCAGTCGATGGGCATCGCGATGCGTCCGGGCCAGGAAGAGCTGACCAAGGCGGTCAACGAGTTCGTGCAGAAGAACACCGCCAATGGCGAACTGAACAAGCTCTATCAAAAGTGGCTGCAGGCCGACCTGCCGAAGATGCAATAAGCCAAAGCGCTTGAAGGAAACCCTGGCATGACGACGGAATCGATCATCCGCATGGAAGCGGTCAACAAGTGGTACGGTGAATTCCAGGTGTTGACCGGCATCGACCTGTCGGTGCGCCAGGGCGAGCGCATCGTGATCTGCGGGCCCTCGGGCTCGGGCAAGTCGACGCTCATCCGCTGCATCAACCGGCTGGAGACGGTGCAGAAGGGCCGCATCGTGGTCGATGGCATCGACCTCACGGCCGGTGGCAAGAACGTGGACGCGGTGCGCGCCGAAGTCGGCATGGTGTTCCAGCAGTTCAACCTGTTCCCGCACCTCACCATCCTGCAGAACTGCACGCTCGCGCCGATGCGCTCTCGCGGCATGACGAAGGCAGAGGCGCAAGAGGTGGCGATGAAGTATCTCACGCGCGTGCGCATTCCCGAGCAGGCGAACAAGTACCCGAGCCAGCTCTCGGGCGGCCAGCAGCAGCGCGTGGCGATTGCGCGCGCGCTGTGCATGGCGCCCAAGATCATGCTGTTCGACGAGCCCACCTCGGCGCTCGACCCGGAGATGGTCAAGGAAGTGCTCGACACCATGATCGGCCTGGCCGAAGACGGCATGACCATGCTGTGCGTGACGCACGAGATGGGCTTTGCCCGCAGCGTGGCCGATCGCGTGATCTTCATGGCCGAAGGCAAGATCGTCGAACAGGCACCGCCCGAAGAATTCTTCGGCAACCCGAAGGACGAGCGCACGCGCCAGTTCCTCGGCCAGATTCTCAGTTCCCACCAAGCCCACTGATCGCCCGCCGATGTCCTTCGAGGTCCTGATTTCTCTGTCGTCCTTCGGCGCGGCCGAGGTGGGGCGGCACGGCCAGCTCTGGTGCTCGCAGCTTGCGCGCACCGCTGGCGCCGATTCGGTGGAAGTGCGCGGCGAGATGCTGCGCGATGCGGAGGCCGAGTTGCCTGCGCTCAAAGGTCTTGCTTCCGTGTACTCCAGCCCCGAGGGGTTGTGGGCCGAGGGCGGCTGGCTCGACAGCGCGGCGCTCAAACGCGGCATCGCCGCCGCCACGCGCGTCGGTGCGAAGCGGCTCAAGATGTCCATCGGCGATTTCCAGCCTTCGTCGCATGGCTCGCTCTGGGGCTTGAAAGTGGAGCTTGCCGAGACCCGCGTCGAGTTGCTGATCGAGAACGACCAGACCGTGCGCGCCGGCACGCTGCCCGCATTGCAGGCCTTCTTCGATGCGGCAGACCGCGCCGGTATCCCGCTCGGCATGACCTTCGACATGGGCAACTGGCACTGGCTCGGCGAATGCCCGCTGCAGGCGGCACAGGCGCTCGGCCACCGCGTGCGCTATGTGCACTGCAAGGGCGCGCAGCGCCTGCCGCACAAATGGGTGGCGGTGCCGCTCGGCGATTCGGTCGCGCCGTGGCGCGCGGTGTTGCGCGCCTTGCCCGCCGACGTGCCGCACGCCATCGAATACCCTCTGGTGGGCGACGACCTGCTGGCCGTCACCCGCTCGCAAATCGAATTCATCCGCGCCGCACGGGCGTAGAACCCACCACACATGCCAGAACCCACCGCTTTCGATGTCGCCCTGTTCGGCGAGGCCATGCTGCTGCTCGTGGCGGACCGGCCCGGGCCGCTGGAGAACGCAGAGGCGTTCCACAAGCGCACCGCCGGCGCCGAGACCAACGTGGCCATCGGCCTTTCGCGGCTGGGCCTCAAGGTGGGCTGGGCCAGCCGCCTGGGCACCGACTCGATGGCGCGCGCGCTGCTCGCGACGATGAAGGGCGAGGGCATCGACTGCTCGCACGTCATCTGTGATCCGACGCAGCGCACCGGCTTCCAGTTCAAGGGCCGCGTCACCGACGGCAGCGATCCACCGGTCGAATACCACCGGAAGGGCTCGGCCGCGAGCCAGATGGGCCCGGCCGATATCGATGAAGCCTGGCTGCGCTCGGCGCGTCACCTGCATGCCACCGGTGTGTTCGCCGCGATCTCCGAGACCAGCCTGCAGGCCGCGCTCAAGACCATGGACGTGATGCGCGCGGCCAGCCGCACGATCTCGTTCGACACCAACCTGCGGCCGACGCTGTGGTCTTCGACCGAGACGATGCGCCACTGGATCAACGAACTCGCCTCGCGCGCCGACTGGGTGCTGCCCGGCATCGAAGAAGGACTGCTGCTCACCGGCCACCGCGAGCCCGAGGCCGTCGCACGTTTCTATCGCGAGCGCGGCGCAAAGCTGGTGGTCGTCAAGCTCGGCGCCGAGGGCGCCTACTACGACAGCGACGTGGCCGGCACCGGCCGCGTCGAAGGCTTTCCGGTGAAGGAAGTGATCGACACCGTGGGCGCAGGCGACGGCTTCGCGGCCGGCGTGGTGAGCGCCTTGCTCGAAGGCCGGAGCGTGCCCGAGGCGGTGCGCCGCGGCGCCTGGATCGGCGCCCGCGCGGTGCAGGTGCTGGGCGATACCGAAGGCCTGCCGACGCGGGCCGAACTTGAAGAAGCAGGACTCTGAAGACCATGACACAGCAAAAGAACGTGCTTGTTTTCCGGCCCTTGCCCGAAGACCAACTGGCGCGCCTGCAGGCCGCGCACCACGTCACCGTGGCCGATCCGCGCAAGGAGCCCGACGCCTTCGCCGCCGCGCTCGCCACCGCGAACGGCTTGATCGGATCGAGCCACACGGTCGATGCAGCGCTGCTCGACGCGGCGCCGAAGCTCGAGGTGATCTCGAGCGTGTCGGTGGGCGTCGACAACTACCCGTTGGCCGAGCTGCACAAGCGCGGCATCGTGCTGTGCCACACGCCCGACGTGCTCACCGAGACCGTGGCCGACACGGTGTTCGCGATCCTCATGGCGACGCAGCGCCGCGTCGTCGAGCTCTCGAACCTCGTGCGCGAAGGCCGCTGGACGAAGAACATCGGCGAAGAACTCTTCGGCACCGACGTGCACGGCAAGACGCTGGGCATCCTCGGCTTCGGCCGCATCGGCCAGGCAGTGGCACGGCGCGCGGCGCTGGGCTTCGGCATGCCGGTGCTCTATCACTCGCGCCGCCCGGTCGACCTGGCCACGCAGGCGCCCGAGCTGCAAGGCCGCGCCACGCACACGCCGCTGGACGATTTGCTCGCGCGCGCCGACATCGTGCTTGCGATGCTGCCGCTGACCGATGCCACGCGCGGAATGATCGACGCCGCCTTTTTTGCGCGCATGAAGCCGGGCGCATCGTTCATCAATGGTGGACGCGGCGCCACGGTGAACGAAGAGGCACTGCTCCATGCCCTGGACCACGGCACGCTGCGCGCCGCCGGCCTCGATGTGTTCGCGAAGGAGCCGCTGCCCGCCGATTCGCCGCTGCGCACGCACCCGCGCGTGACGCCGCTGCCGCACATCGGCTCGGCCACGCACGAGACGCGCCACGCGATGGCCGAGCTCGCGACGACCAATCTGCTGCAGGTACTGGCCGGCGAGAAGCCGACCGCGCCCTACGACACGACCGCGGCATGACTGCGACCCTGCTTTTCTCCCTCCCCCTCTGGGGGAGGGCTGGGGTGGGGGCAAGCGGCGCACCTATCGAGCGCTCTGCCTGCCCCCATCCCAACCCTCCCCCAGAGGGGGAAGGAGCAAGACCATGAAGCCCACCGGCCGCGCCACGATCGCCGATGTCGCCGAAGCGGCGGGCGTTTCCAAAGCCACCGTCTCGCGCTTCCTCAATCACCGAGAGCGGCTGCTCAGCCCCGACATCGCCGCGCGCGTCGAGGTGGCCATTGCGGCACTGGCCTACTCGCCGAGCCCGATGGCGCAGGCACTGAGCCATGGCCGTTCGCGGCTCATCGGCCTGATCGTCGCCGACATCACGAACCCATATTCGGTCGCGGTGCTGCGCGGTGCCGAGAAGGCCTGCCAGGACGCCGGCTACCTCGTGATGCTGTTCAACCTGGGCAACGAGAGCGAACGCGAGCGCGAGGCCATCGATGCGCTCGCGGGCTACCAGGTCGACGGCTTCATCCTCAACACGCTCGGGCGCGGCAGCAATGTGGTCGATGCGGTCACGCTGCACGGCAAGCCCGCGGTGCTGGTCGACCGGCGCCACACCGGCATGCACACCGACTTCGTCTCGCTCGACAACCACGCGGCGATGCAGGCCACCTGCGGGCATCTGCTGGAAGGCGGCTATCGCGAACTGCTCTACGTCACCGAGCCGCAGAAGGGTGTGAGCTCGCGGCGCGAGCGCACGGCCGCGTTCGGCGCCTGCGTGGCCGCGCACGAGCCGCGCGTGGCGGGCGAGGTGTTCGAATCGGTCGAGGGTGAGAACGATGCGCTCGATGCCGCGCTGACCGCCTTGCGCAAGCGCGCCAAGCGCGGTCGCCGTGCCGCCGTGGTTGCGGGCAATGCCGTGGTCACGCTGCGCGTCGCGCAGGCCATGGCGCGCCTCGGCCTGCAGTTCGGTAATGACCTGGGCTTCGTGGGCTTCGACGATCCCGAATGGGCCTCGCTGATCGGCCCGGGCTTGAGCACCGTGGCGCAGCCCACGGACGCCATCGGCCGCACCGCCGCTACATGCCTGATCGAGCGGCTGCGGGGGCTGGATTCAGCACCGCGCCAACTGCTGCTTCCAGGGGAACTGATGGTGCGGGGATCGTCGCAGGCGCTCTAGCGTCCACTACCGCGCGGTCGAAGGTGATCGCCCCGCGCATCCAGTCGGCCGCACGCTCGGCGATCATGATCGTCGGCGCATTGGTGTTGCCGCCGATCAGCGTCGGCATCACCGAGGCATCGACCACGCGCAGGTTCTCGATGCCGTGTACGCGCAGTTGCGCGTCGACCACCGCCATCGCATCCACGCCCATCTTGCAGGTGCCCACCGGGTGGTAGATGGTGTCGGCGCGCGCGCGGATGTGCTGCACGAGTTCTTCGTCGGTGTGCGCATCGGCCGTATAGACCTCGCGGTGCCGGTACTTCTGCAGCGCCGGTGCGCGCAGGATCTCGCGCATCTTCTTCACGCCCTGCAGCAGCAGCGCCATGTCTTCGGCATCGGACAGAAACCGCGGGTCGATGCGCGGCGCCGACAGCGGGTTCGCATCGTTCAGCCGCACGTCGCCCCGGCCCTTCGGGCGCAGCACGCACACGTGGCATGAGAAGCCGAAGCCCATGTGCAGCTTGCGCGCATGGTCGTCGGTGATCGCGATCACGAAGTGCAGTTGCAGGTCGGGCCGGCGCAGCTCGGGCGACGACTTGATGAAGGCGCCGCCTTCCGCGAAGGGCGTCGCGACTAGGCCCTTGCCGCTCTTGCGCCATTCGAAGATCGCCTTCGTCAGCTTCAGGCCGGCTTTCACGCCGATGCCGAAGAGGTCGATGTCCTTCGAGGTGTAGGCGAGGATGAAATCGGTGTGGTCCTGCAGGTTCTGGCCGACGCCCGACAGCGCATGCCGCACGGCGATGCCGTGGCGGCCCAGCTCGGCCGGGTCGCCGATGCCCGAAAGCATCAGCAGCTGCGGCGAGTTGAAGGCGCCGCCGCACAGCGCCACTTCGCGATGGGCGCGAACGACCTCGGTGCCGCCGCCGCGCCGCGCTTCCACGCCGGTGGCGCGCTTGCCGTCGAGCACCACACGCAGGGCCTGTGCGCCGGTCAGCACCGTGAGGTTGGGCCGCGCATGCATCACCGGATGCAGGTACGCCGCGGCGGCCGAGCAGCGCTCGCCGTTCTTCGCCCCGCCATGGAACTGCGTGACCTGGTAGAGGCCCGCGCCTTCCTGCTCGGCGCCGTTGAAATCGTCGTTGCGCGGAATACCGCATTCCGCAGCCGCGCGGATGAAGTCTTCAGTGATCGGTCGGGGGCTCTGCTGCTCGGAGACTTGCAGCGGCCCGTCGGCACCGTGCAGCGCGCTCTCGCCGCGCTCGTTGCCCTCGGCGCGCTTGAAGTACGGCAGCACCTCGTTGAACGACCAGCCCTCGCAGCCGGCGCGCGCCCAGTCGTCGTAGTCGTCGCGATGGCCGCGCACGTAGAGCATCGCGTTGATCGCGCTCGATCCGCCGAGGCCGCGCCCGCGCGGCTGGTAGCCGCTGCGCCCGCCGAGGCCTGGCTGCGGCACGGTCTTGTAGGCGTAGTTGTTGATGGGCGGGCGTCCCGGCAGCATCGCCACGGTGGCGGCGGGTGCCCGCACCAGGATGCCGCGGCCGTCCCCACCGGCTTCGATCAGGCAGACCGTCACGCCTGGGTCTTCGCTGAGGCGGGAGGCCAGCGTGGCGCCGCCGGAGCCTCCGCCCACGATCACGTAGTCGAATTCCATGCGTGTCTTCCTTTTGTTGTGTCTTGCCGCACGACGCTGAACTGTAGGAACGAAGCAGGTGCCGGTGCCTAGCGTTTTCCCGCTGGCCGGCGCCCGGACATCGTGAAGGGGCCCGCATGGGTTCGCCGCATCGGCACGCGTGCCGCAATCCTGCTGCCAAGCTGCGCAGGCGCGTGAAATGCTGCACGCGCACCGTGGCATCATCGTGCGTCCTCCTCCGCCATGCCCCAAGCCGCCGATTCCTTCGTTCGCCGCGTGCGCAGCCAGCTCGACCAGCTGTCCGCCACGGAGCGCCAGCTCGCCAACTTCGTGCTGGAGTTCCCGGGCGAGCTGGCAAGCTATGCAGGCAACGAGCTGGCGGAACTGGCCGGGGTGTCGCCCTCCACGGTGAGCCGTTTCACCCGCCGCCTCGGGTACGAGAACTACGAGGAGGCCCGTCGCCACGTCCGTGAAGAAAAGCAGACGGGTTCGCCGCTGTTCCAGAGCGCCACGCAGGCGTCCAAGCGCGGCCAGCTCGTCGCGACGCATTTCCAGCAGTCGCAGGCCAACCTGGCCAGCACCTTCGACCGGCTCGACGATCGGCAGATGGCGGAGATCGTCAAGGCGATCATCGGCGCGGGCCAGGTGCTGATCTTCGGCAGCCGCAGCAGCCATGCCTTTGCGCAGTACCTGCGCTGGCAGATCATTCAGGTGGTGCCGCGCGTCACGGCGATTCCGGGGGCGGGGGAAACTTTGTCCGAGCACGTGGCCGGGCTGGGCACGCGCGACTGCGTCATCGTCTTCGGCATGCGCCGGCAGACGCGGCAGATGGGCCTGTTGCTGGAGGCCGCGAGCCGCATCGGCGCGCGCATTCTCTACATCAGCGACCAGGCCTCCCCCGACTTTTCCGGCGCCACCTGGTCGCTGCAATGCGATTGCCGCGGCCCGGGCCTGCTGGACAACCACACCGCGGTGATGGGGGTGTGCGACCTGCTCGCCACGATGGTGATCGAAGCCTCCGGTTCCGCCGGCCGCAAGCGGCTGGCCGCCATCGAACTCGGCCACGAGGAAAACGGCGAGCTCTGAGCCGCACCGGCCCGGCCTGATCTTCCCGGCACGGCGCGCCAGGCCGCACTTCAACAGTGCACGGCTGTCCGCCGACGGTGCATTCCCCACGAAATTGCCATCGCGGCGTTGCCAGAACCCGGGCACGCCGTTTGCTTTCTGCTGTTCTTTTCTGAAATTTGGATTTCACGAATTTAATACTAGTGAAATCCATATGTCATGCTGAAGGAGTCGTCGGTAGCATGCGACACGCGATTCCGAACAGCACCGAGCAAGCATTTCTTCCTTTCCCAAGGAGTTTTCCATGGCTGGACCTGCACTTTCATCCGGGCCCGATTCACCCCGGGTCGCCGAGCTCGATCGCGCGCTCGACAAGATCGGCGTCACTCGGTCGCACCACACGATCATTTTTCTGATCCTGATCGGTTGCCTGTTCGACAGCTTCGAGCAGAACGCCGTCGGCATCGTGGGACCCATGCTGCGCGAGCAGTGGGGCCTGAGCGCATCGGACATCGGCTTGCTCAACACCGTGACCTTCGCCTGCGCGGCCATCGGACGGATCATTTCGGGCTTCGTTGCCGACCGCTACGGGCGCCGCGTGATGCTGTCGATCGACCTGCTGCTGTTCACGCTGGGCGCGGGCGTTTGCGCGATGGCGCCGAACTTCACCGTGATGGCGCTGGGTCGCGCCATCGTCGGTTTCGGCCTCGGCGGCGAGATCGCCATTGCGGTGACCATGCTGTCCGAGTTCTGCTCCACCAAGTTCCGCGGCACGGCCGTCGGGCTGGTGAATGTGGGGGCGGGCGGGCTCGGCAACTTCCTCGCACCGGGCTTCGGCCTGCTGGTGTTCTGGATGTTCCCGGGCGACAACGCATGGCGCTGGCTGTTCGCCTGCCTCATGGTGCCCGCGCTGCTGGGCGCGTTCTACCGTCGCTACATTCCGGAGACGCCGCGTTTCCTGCTGTCGCAGGGCAAGGTGAAGGAAGTCAATTCGGCGCTGTCGCGGCTGGCATCGGGCCGCCTCTCGGCGAAGAACGTGCCGCAGCAGCAGTACATCACCGACGACGGCACCACGGCGCAGGCCGCGAAGGTCAAGGTGCGCGTGACCGAGATCTTTCGCGGTGCGTTGGCGCGTCGCACCATTCCTCTGTGCATCACGATCTGGATGACCTACGGCGCGCAGATCTCGGTGCTCACGCTGATGCCGACCATCCTCGTCGCCCTGGGCTACAGCATGTCGAAGAGCCTGCTCTTCACGATGGTGATGCAGGGCGGCAGCCTGCTGGGCGCCATTGCGGCCTCGCTGCTGGGTTTTCACTTTCCGCGCAAGCGCGTGCTGACGGCCGGCGCGGTGTGCGCCTGTCTTGCGGCCCTGACCATCGGCTTCGTGGCGAAGAGCATCGTCGTGATCCTGATCGCGGGTGCGACATTCCAGTTCTTCGTGCTGTTGCTGAACACGACCATCTGGATCTTTGCGCCGGAGCTGTACCCCACGCGCGTGCGCGCCTTCGGCACCGCGTTCATCCTGGCCACGGGCACCGCCGCGGGCGCGCTGATGCCGCTCGTGGCCGGACGCCTGTTCGACGCCTTCGGCCTCGTCGGCGTGTTCGGGCTGGCCGCCGGCATGTACGCGGTGTTCGTGATCAGCGTGCAGAGCGTGCCGGAAACCTACGGCCAATCGCCCGACGCGCTGCCCCTGCCCGGCGAAAGCCTCGCGGCCGATGCCGCCCCGCCCGCCAAGGCCGCACAGCCGGGCTGAATTTCCAGAAAGCGCAGCGCATGACGGACATCCTGCTCATCAATCCCAATTCGTCGACGGCCACCACCGAGATGATGGTGAAGATCGCCAACGGCGAGGCGCCCGCCGGATGCCGCGTGACCGGCCGCACCGCGCTGGGCGGTCCGTCGATGATCGTCAACGAACGAGAGCTCGAAGCCGCGGCCGGCGAGGTGCTGAAGGTGTGGCGCGAGGCCGATGGCGCACACTGGAGCGGCGTGATCGTCAGCGCCTTCGGCGACCCCGGCATCGACCTCGTGCGCGCGAACGCGCAGGTGCCGGTCGTCGGCATCGCGGAAGCGTCGATGCGGGAGGCGAGCGAAGGGAAGCGGCGCTTCGGCATCGCCACGGTCACGCCCGACCTGGTGGCACCTATCGAGCAGCGCGCACGCGCGCTCGGGCTGCTGGGCCTGTACACCGGCATCCGCCTGACGCCGGGCGACCCGCGCGAACTCGCGGCCCATCCACAGGCGCTGGAGGAAGCGCTGGCACACGCGGTGCAACGCTGCATCGACGAGGACGGTGCGCAGGCCGTGATCATCGGCGGCGGGCCGCTAGGCCAAGCGGCTCTGGCGCTGGCACCGCGCTTTTGCGTGCCGGTGATCGCGCCGATTTCCGCCGCGATGCGGCAGCTGTGCGCGCGGCTCGATGTCGCGCCCTGAACACCCGGTGCGCCGCACGAGCACGGTCACCGCGGCGATGCGCGCAGTCACCAGCCGTGGAAGCGTCCCCACGTCTGCAACGCACCGTCTTCGTCAAGCGCCTGGTATTCGGGGAACTGCGCGCCTGTCGCACACGCGTGGTTCGGCAGGATGCGCAGGCGCGTGCCGATCGGAAAGCGCGTCGCAATGTCGGTGTCGGGCGCGCCTTCGCGCGACAGGATGCCGTGCTCCTGGTTCGCACCGCTGAGCACATAGCCCTCGAGCACTGCACCGTCGAGGCCGCAGACCTGGCCGTAGCCGTAGTCGCGCTTCTGCTTCTGCGTGCCACGGTCGCGGCTCATCGCCATCCAGCCCGCATCGACGATGGCCCAGCCTTTCTCGACCTGGTGGCCGATCACGGTGGTGAGCACGCTCAGCGCGATCTCGTCCGTGCTGCAGACGCCGACGTTGCGCATCACGAGGTCGAAGAACACGTAGACGCCGGCCCGCACTTCGGTCACGCCATCGAGGCGCTGGGCCATCAGCGCCGTGGGCGTGGAGCCCACGCTGACGACGGCGCAGGGCAGGCCTGCATCGCGAATCCGCTGCGCGGCGCGCACGCAGCCGGCACGCTCCTGCTCGGCCATGGCCTGGAGCGCCTCCGGTGTGTCGAGGTCGTAGCTGGAACCGGCGTGCGTCATCACGCCGGCCAGGCGCATGCCGCCGTCATGCAGCACCTGCGCGACTTCGAGCAGCACGTCGTCGTCCGGGCGGATGCCCGAGCGGTGGCCGTCGGTGTCGACTTCGATCAGCACGTCGAAGGCCTCGCCGTTCGCGCGGCCGAACTCGGCGATGGCGCGTGCCGAGGCGACACCGTCCGTGATGATCGACAGCGCGCAGCCGCGGCGGCGCAACTCGAGCGCATGCGGCAGACGGTGCTGCGCCATGCCCACGGCATAGAGGATGTCGGTGAAGCCCGCGGCGAAGAACTGCTCGGCCTCTTTCAGCGTGGAAACGGTGATGCCCTGCGCGCCCGCATCGCGCTGTGCACGCGCCACGTCGATGCACTTGCTGGTCTTCACATGCGGACGGAAGCGCACGCCGAGTGCGTTCATGCGCGCCTGCATCCGCGCGATGTTGTGCTGCATGCGCGGCTGCTCGACGATGGCGGCGGGCGTGTCGATGGTGGCGAGGGTGAGGGTGGTCATTGCGTTGTCCGGTCAGGTGAACGAGGCGAAAGATCGGCGCCCCGAACATGTCGCGAGCGCAGGTGCTCGATCGGGCGATGTGAGGCTTTCATGGGCACGGACTGTACGTTTCAAAGCCGTCGTTGTGCTTCAATGCGAACTCATCAATCGTTCAGCACAGCTTAATGATCCAGATCGAAGACATGCAACTGGCAGCGGCCCTGCTGCGAGAGCCTTCGTTGAGCGCCGCGGCGCGCTCGCTCGACGTCACGCCGCCCGCGCTGTCGATGCGGCTGCGCAAGCTCGAAGCCACGCTCGGCCTGTCGCTGGCCACCCGCACCGCACGGCGCCTCAGCCTCACGGCCGAGGGCGAACGCTTCGCGCGCGAGGCCGCGGCGCTGCTCGGACAGATCGAGGGCCTGCGCGAATCGATGCAGCGCGACGACCGCCGCCTCACCGGCACCTTGCGCATTGCCGCGCCCTTCGGCTACGGCCGGCAGTACGTGGCGCCGATGCTCGCGCGCTTCGCCCGGCTGCACCCAGGCCTGCGCATCCAGTTCGACCTGCGCGAGACGCCGTGGCCCGACCGGCACGATGCCGACGCGATCATCCACATCGGCACGGTGCGTGATTCGTCTTGGGTCGCGCGCACGCTGAGCGCCAACGAGCGCTGGCTGTGCGCGAGTCCCGATTACCTGCGCGCGCGCGGCACGCCCCGCGTTCCACGCGACGTGATGGTGGGGCACGACTGCATCGTCATCCGCGAGAACGACGAAGACGTGACGCTGTGGCATGTGCGCCGCGCGGCAAAGCCGAAGGCGCAACGACGCGTCGGTGCGCGCGAAACGCTGCGCATCGCGCCGGCCTTCGTCACCAACGACGGCAGCGTGGCCCGGCACTGGGCCGAGCAGGGCATGGGGCTGGTGCTGCGCTCCGAGTGGGACGCGGCGGACGCGATCGCACGAGGCTCGCTGGTGCGGGTGCTGAAGGACTGGGAATTCGACAGCGCACCGGTCGTGCTGCTGGTGCCGACGCGCAAGGGGCGCACGGCGCGCGTGCAGGCGTTGATCGAGTTTCTGGGGGAGAGCTTCGGCAGCTAGCTCACTGCACCCGGTCGCCGTCGCGCACAGACTCGACGGCGCCGTTGTAGAACCGCACGATCCCGAGGAAGTTGCCCTGGCCGCGGTGGTAGGTCCAGTCTTCCATCGGAATGCACTGCTGGCTGATGATCTGCCGCGTGCCGCCGCCGCGCAGGCCCGGCGCGACGATCACTTCGACCTGCGGGCGAGGAACGCAGACGATGTCCTTCAGGACCGGCTCGCCGCATTTGTTGAGCACGGAGAACTTCGATTCGCCGACGCCTGCGAGAAAACCGCCGCAGCTGAGCGATTGCGCGGACGCGCCGCCCGGTTGCAGGGCGGCGAGAAAAAGCGCAGTCGAGGCGAAGGTGCGCAGGACGATGTTCATGGCGTTGAAGGCTTCAAAAAGAAAAAGCCCCGACCGGCGGGGCATTTTTTCTCTACCGGATCAGCCGACCTCGGCGATCAGCTCGATCTCGACGCAGGCGCCCATCGGGACCTGTGCAACGCCGAACGCGCTGCGCGCATGCGCACCCTTTTCGGGGCCGAAGATTTCGGCGAAGAATTCGCTCGCGCCGTTGGTCACGAGATGCTGTTCGGTGAAGGTGCCGACCGAGTTCACGAGGCTCATCACCTTGACGATGCGCTTGACCTTGTTGAGGTCGCCCACGGCCGCGTGCAGCGTGCCCAGCAGGTCGATGGCGATGGCGCGTGCGGCCTGCTTGCCTTCCTCGGTGGTGATGTTCACGCCGAGCTGGCCGGCCCAGACCTTGCCGTCCTTCTTGGCGATGTGGCCCGACAGGAACACGAGGTTGCCGGTCTGCACGAAAGGCACGTAGGCGGCGGCGGGGGCCGAGACTGGGGGCAGGGTGATGCCGAGGCTGGAAAGTTTGTCGTAAACGCTCATGGAGACTCCTTGTCTTGGGATGTCGATTGTGTCTGGCTTTGCGATGCCAGCTCGATCACTTCCCCCACCGGCTGCACGGTCACCCCGACGCTGAGCGTGTGCCTTGCGCCGCCATGCAGTACGCCGCGCATCGGCGAAACGTCGGAGTAGTCGCGGCCGATGGCCAGCGTGACGTAGTCCTCGCCGGGCTGGCGGCCGTTGGTGGGGTCGAAGTCGGCCCAGCCGCCGTCGCCGTCCTTGCTCTCGCCGGGCAGGTACACCGACACCCACGCGTGCGAGGCATCGGCGCCCACGAGGCGCGGCTGGCCCGGGGGCGGTTGCGTGAGCAGGTAGCCGCTCACGTAGCGCGCGGGCAGGCCCAGCGTGCGAAAGCACGCGATCATGATGTGCGCGAAGTCCTGGCACACGCCCTTGCGCTGCGCCAGCGCCTCGACGGCGGGGGTGTTGATCTCGGTGCTGTCGGCGTCGTAGTCGAAGTCGCGGTACATGCGCTCGGTGAGATCCATCGCCACGTCGAAGGTGGGGCGTCCGGGCGCGAAGCTCGCGCGCGCATAGGCGGCAAAGTCGTCGTGGCGCGGCACGTAGGGCGAGGGAAAGACGAACTCGGAAGCCGCGTCGAACGTGGCGTCCTTGCGGAAGCGGAAACGCTCGCGCACCGTCTCCCAGGGCAGCTCGCGGGCGATGGCGTCCGAGAGCACCGGCACCGAGGTATCGACCACGCTCTCGGCCGTGACCACCAGCCGGTCGTGCGTGGCCTCGAGCGCAAAGAAGGCGCGGGTGTTGCCGTAAACGTCGGGCAACTCGCCGCGCTGGGCCGGCGGCGGATCGATCGTGAGCAGGTGGCTCACGAGCCGCTGCGAACCGGTGGCCAGCGGCTTCAGGTGGGCCAGGTGCTGCGCCGTCTCGACAGGCGGCGCGTATTCGTAGCGGGTTTCGTGGGTGACGTGCAGCAGCATGGCGAAGCCGATGATTTACTTCGACTCAGTGCCGAAGTGCGACGCGTAGATCTTCGCGTAGGTGCCGTCGGCCTTGATGTCCGCGAGGCCCTTGTCGATCTTCGCCAGGAGTTCGGCATTGCCCTTCTTCACCGCGATGCCGTACTGCTCGGATGGAAAGCCGGCATCGCTCACTGTCTTGAAGCCGCCACCCGCGTTGTTCGCGAGGTAGTGCGCCACCACGCCGTTGTCGGCCACCACGGCCTGCACACCGCCGGCTTCGAGCTCCTTCAGCGCGAGCGGCGTCGATTCGAAGCGCTTGATGGCGGTGTTCGACTTGCCGAGCAGCTTGCCCACCACTTCGTCGCCGGTGGTGCCGTTCTGCACGCCGACCTTCAGCGTCTTGATGTCGTCGAACTTCGCGACGGGCGAATCGCTCTTGACCGCGATGAGCTGCCTGGCTTCGAAGTAGGGCTGCGAGAAGTCCATGGTCTGGCGGCGTTCGTCGGTGATGGTGATGGACGACACCAAGAGGTCGCGGTCGCCCTGGTCGAGCGAATTGAAGATGCCTTCCCACGGCGTGTTGACGAACTTCACTTCGATGCCGGCCTTCTGCGCGACGGCTTTCACCACGTCGATGTCGAAGCCCACGACTTCGCCCTTTTCGTTCTGCGATTCGAAGGGCGCATAGGCTGCGTCGGTGCCCACGACCAGCACGCGCGCCGCGGCGGGCGGTGGCGGTGTCGAAGAAGCGGCGGCGGGTGCGGCGGCTTCCTGCTTGCCGCAGCCGGCGAGCGCGAGGCCGACGAGAAGTGCAGCAGCGGAGAGTGTGAGACGGCGATTGATGGCGATGCCCGACATGGAAATGCCTCCTTCGAAATATCGTTGTGGAATCACGCGCCGACGGAGCGCAGCGATTCGGATGTGAGCGTGAAGTAGCGCGTGCCGATGGCGTCCGACACATGGTAGGCCGCGGTCTCGCAGTTGGCGAGCAACTGGATCAGCGCGGGATAGTTGGCCTCCGGCCCCGCGGCGCACAGGTGCTCGAGCGTCCAGGTGACCGGATCGGGCAGCTCGTACGAGAGCGCGGTGAGCTTGCCAGGTGCACTGCCTGCGAGCCGGGCGATGCGCCCGCGCAGGGTCTGCGTGACCCAGGCCAGCGAGCGCGGGTTCTCTGCATCGAGCACCAACAGGTCGACCAGCGTGGCGACGTCGCGCCGTTGCTGGTAGCGCGCATGGAAGGTGATGGTGCTGTCGAACAGCGCCACCATCGCCTCGAAGCCGCTGACCTCATGCACCGCGCCGTTGCCGAAGCCGACTTCGAGCGCGTTCGACAAGAAGCCCAGCCGCTCGATGTGGCGGCCGATGGACAGCAGGCGCCAGGCGTCGTCGCGCGTCATGCGGTCGGTCTGCGCGCCGGTCATGGCGGCCAGCGCGGTGCTGGCGGATTCGAGCGCGCGCAACGCGGCGCTGGCGGCGAAGCTGCCTTCGCCGGCCTGCTCGGCGGCACGCCGCAGGAACTCGGTTTCGGCGCGCACGATCTGGTTCCAGTTGTCCTGCGACAGCCGCTCGCGCACCGCGGCCGCGGCCTGGCGGATGCAGCGCAGGCTGTATCCGACGCTGCCGCCCCCATCGACATCGCCGAGCTCGGCCACCAGGGCGCGCTCGAACACGCGTCGCGACTGCGGCGCGCTCGGCGCCTCGGCCGGCACCAGCGCATTGCGCACGGCCATGCGGTGCAGCCATTCGAGCAGCGGACGCGACGACTGGTCTTCGCCGCCCAGCAGGTTGAGCGTGAGGCGCGCCAGACGCACCGCGTTCTCGGCGCGCTCGGTGTAGCGGCCGAGCCAGAACATGTTCTCCGCGGCGCGGCTGGTGACCGGCGCGCGATGCCGCGCGAGCGAAGCGGGTGTGGCGTGCGGCTGCAGCAGCGTGGTGCGATCGACCTCGCCGTGCGTCTGCACCCACACGTCGGCACTGCTGCCGCCGCGCTGCATCGAGGCGATCTGCGCATCGGCGCCCGCGAGCCGGGCGAGGCCGCCGGGCAGCACGCGCCACGACTGCGCGCCGTCGCTCACCGCGAACACCCGCAGGAGCACCGCGCGCGGCGCGATGTGGCCGGGACCGAGATCGCTGGCCCAGGTCGGGATCTGCGACAGCGGCAGGTAGCTCTGCACCGTGTGGGCATCGCCCTCGCGCACGATGCGGCCGGCCCACTCGTCGAGTTCGCGCCGCCCGAGCTGGCTGCCGAGCACCGCATCGAAGCTGGTGCGGCCGTCGATGCCGGGGTAGGTGGGCTTGATGAAGCAGTCGCCCAGTTGCGGCAGCACCGCCTCGAGTGCGGCGCGCTCGCCGCACCACCAGGTGGGGAGGGCTGGCAGCTTGAGCTTTTCGCCGATCAGCCGGCGCGCGAGGCCCGGCAGGAAACCGAGGAGCGCGGGCGATTCGAGAAAAGCCGAGCCCGGCATGTTGGCCACCAGCACGTTGCCGGCGCGAATCGCCTGCAGCAGGCCGGGCACGCCGAGCGTGGAATCGGGGCGCAGCTCCAGCGGGTCGAGGAACTGATCGTCCAGTCGCTTGATGAGGCCGTGCACCGGACGCAGGCCCTGCAGGGTCTTCAGGTAGAGCCGCTGGTCGCGCACCGTGAGGTCGCTGCCCTCGACCAGCGTCACGCCCAGGTAGCGCGCGAGGTACGCGTGCTCGAAGTAGGTTTCGTTGTACGGGCCGGGCGTGAGCAGCGCGATGTGGGGCGGCACGCCGGCCGGGCACATGCGCTGAAGGCCGTCCATCATGGCGCTGTAGGTAGCGGCCAGGCGCTGCACATGCAGCGCCTCGAAGGCTTGCGGAAACTGCCGCGTGATGGCCAGCCGGTTCTCCAGCAGGTAGCCCAGGCCCGAAGGCGCCTGGGTGCGCTGCGACACCACCCACCAGTTGCCGTCGGGGCCGCGCGCGAGGTCGAAGGCCGCGATGTGCAGCCAGGTATCGCCCGGCGGCTTCACGCCGTGGAGTGCACGCAGGTAGCCCGGATGGCCGCGCACCAGCGCCGGCGGAATGAGCCCTTCGCTCAGCAACTGCTGCGGACCGTAGACGTCGGCCATCACCCGGTCGAGCACGCGCACCCGCTGCAGGACGCCGGCCTCGATCTGGCTCCAGCTCTCGGGCGAGACGATCAGCGGGAACAGGTCGAGAGACCAGGGCCGCTGCGGACCGTTGGTGGCATCGGCGTAGACGTTGTAAGTGACGCCGTTGTCGCGGATCTGCCGCTCGAGGCTGACCGCGCGGCGCGGCAGGTCGTTGAAGCCGCCCGGGCCGAGCTGGTCGAAGAAGGCGTTCCAGGCGGGGGTGAGCGGTGGGGTTTCGCCAGGCGCGGCCGGTTGCTGCGACTGCGATTGGCTCTGGGACTGCGATGCGGAAGATTGGGACTGAGACTGGGACTGGGATGGCGATTGAGTTGCAGCCGGACGCTCCGCCGCCGCGTCGTACAGCAGCGGGGCACTTGCCGCCGGGGTACCCGGTGGAGCAGGCCGCAGAGGCGCCGCCGGCGTGGCCCCGCCACGCAATTCATCGAAGTGGCCGGGCAGGGCGGGCGGCGCGAGCGTCGACGCCAAGGCCGCTGGAAACTCCAGGGCTTGGGCGTCGAACAGGGATTCGTTCAAAGGTTCCACAGGTGGGGGATTGTCACACCGCCGTCACGGCGAGGCCGCTCCGGCAGTGTGCTAAATGGCCCCTTATCGCCGCAGATCGAGGGTGAACGGGAATTCGCGGCTGCCCGGCAGCTCGATGGTGGCCGGCGGCGTGCGCATGAGGCCGGGCGTGTGGCCCATTCGCGTGAAGCGCGAATGGCGGCGGCTCTCGGCCTCGTAGGCGTTGACCGGGAAGCTGTCGTAGTTGCGTCCGCCCGGATGGGCCACGAAGTACTGGCAGCCGCCCAGCGAGCGCTTCATCCAGGTATCGACCAGGTCGAAGGTCAGCGGCGCATGGGCGCCGATGCTCGGATGCAGCGCCGAGGGCGGGTTCCATGCCTTGTAGCGCACGCCCGCGACGAATTCGCCGGTCACGCCCGTGGGTTGCAGTGGCAGAACCTTGCCGTTGACGGTGACGACGTGGCGGCTCTCGTTGAGACCGGTCACGCGCACCTCGATGCGCTCGAGCGACGAATCGACATAGCGCACCGTGCCGCCCGCCGAGCCTTCCTCGCCCATCACGTGCCATGGCTCCAGCGCGTTGCGCAGCGAGAGTTCGACGCCCATCGCCTGCATCTGGCCCACGAGCGGGAAGCGGAACTCGAAGTGCGGCGCGAACCAGTCCGGGTCGAACGCGAAGCCGGCCTGGCGCATCTCGCTGATGACGTCGTCGAAGTCCATCTTCACGAAGGTCGGCAAGAGGAAGCGGTCGTGCAGCTCGGTGCCCCAGCGGGTGACCGGCGCCTTGTAAGGCTCGTCCCAGAAACGGGCGACCAGCGCGCGAATCAGGAGCTGCTGCGCGATGCTCATGCGCGCATGCGGCGGCATTTCAAACGCACGCAGCTCCAGCAAGCCGAGGCGGCCGGTGCTCGAATCGGGCGAGTAGAGCTTGTCGATGCAGAACTCGCTGCGGTGCGTGTTGCCCGACACGTCGATCAGGATGTTGCGCAGCGTGCGGTCGACCAGCCATGCGGGCATGTTCTGGCCGTAGATCTCGCGGTTCTTCGCGATTTCCTGCAGGGCAATTTCGAGTTCGTAGACCTGGTCGTTGCGCGCCTCGTCCACGCGCGGCGCCTGGCTGGTCGGGCCGATGAACATGCCCGAGAAAAGATAGCTCAGCGACGGATGGTTGTGCCAGTAGAGCAGCAGGCTCGCGAGCAGTTCGGGTCGGCGCAGGAAGGGGCTGTCCGCCGGCGTGGCGCCGCCCATCACGAAGTGGTTGCCGCCCCCGGTGCCGGTGTGGCGGCCATCGGTCATGAACTTCTCGGCCGACAGGCGCGTCTCGAACGCGGCGTTGTAGAGGAACTCGGTGTGCGCGACCAGTTCCTTCCAGTTGTGCGCCGGATGAATGTTGACTTCGATCACGCCCGGGTCGGGCGTCACGGCCAGCATCTTCAGACGCGGATCGCGCGGCGGCGGATAGCCTTCCATCACGATGCGCATGCCCAGCTGCCGCGCGGTGGCTTCGACGGCGGCGACGAGGTCCAGGTAGTCCTCCAGGCGCGCGAACGGCGGCATGAAGACGTAGAGCACGCCCGAGGCGCTGCCCTTCTTCTCGGCCGACGGACCGTTGGCGCGGCGCGGGTCGCGCACCTCGACGCACAGCGCGGTGCGCGTGACCCAGTGGGCCGATTCGCCGCGCAGGGGCTGGCGGGTCACAGGCGTGGCGCTGGCGTTCGCGGCTGCGAAGGCCGCTGCCGCCGCTGCTGCCGCATCCCCGTTCGATGCATCGCCGGGGCTCTGCATGCGCAGCGAGGCGGGCACCACCGGCGGTGTGCCGAAGGTGTAGGGCACGTCGCCGAGGGTCGCACCGACTGCGCCGGCCACACCGGCAGCGCCCGTGCTGTAGCGCGCACGGTAGTCGGCCGCGCTCGGCAACGCACCGCGCGGCGCGGTCGGGTCGCGCTCGATCAGGTAGGGGTAGTCGCCCTTGCTGGCCCACGGCTGCGAGTCGAGCGGCAGGCGGTAGCCCATGGGCGAGTCGCCCGGAATGAGATAGAGCCGGTCGTCGCGCAGGAACCAGGGGCCGGTCTTCCAGCCGGGGCCGGCGAGCGCGGGCGCGTCGCCATCCGCATTGCCTGGCTCGATGGGCAGCATGTAGCCGATCACCGCATCGAGCTTCTGCGTGAACACGCGGCGCAGGCGCACGCGTTCGAGTTCGTCGTCCAGCTTCGATTCGAAGGGGTCGACGTTCACCGGCAGGCGGCGTTCGCGCCAGAGGTAGTAGTAGGTGTCTTCGTAGCCTGGCTGGATGTAGCGCTCGGTGAGGCCGAGGTTGCTGGCCAGCGTGGTGGTGAAGCGTTGGGCGTCTTCGCTCGTGTAGTGCGTGGGGAAGCGCTCGTCGGCGAAGAGCGCCGGGTCGTGCCACAGCGTCTGGCCGTCGGCGCGCCAGAAGATCGAGAGCGCCCAGCGCGGCAGCTGCTCGCCCGGGTACCACTTGCCCTGGCCGAAATGCAGGAAGCCGCCGTTGCCGTATTCGGCGCGCAGCTTGTGAACGAGCTCGGTGGCATAGCCGCGCTTCGTGGGGCCGAGCGCGTCGGTGTTCCACTCGGGCGCGTCGCGGTCGCTGGTGGCCACGTAGGTGGGCTCGCCGCCCATCGTGAGGCGCACGTCGCCGGCCTTCAGGCGCGCATCGACGGCGTCGCCGAGCGAAAGAACCTCGGCCCATTGCTCTTCGGTGTAGGGCTTGGTGACGCGCGGCGATTCGTAGATGCGCGTGACCTTCATCTCGTGGCCGAACTCGACCTCGGACTCATCGACGCCGCCTTCGATGGGCGCCGCGCTCGACGGCGAGGGCGTGCAGGCGAGCGGGATGTGGCCTTCGCCCGCCATCAGACCCGAGGTGGCATCGAGGCCGATCCAGCCGGCGCCCGGCAGGAACACCTCGCACCAGGCGTGCAGGTCGGTGAAGTCGACCGTGGTGCCGCTCGGACCGTCGAGGGCCTTCACGTCGGGCGTGAGCTGGATCAGGTAGCCCGAGACGAAACGCGCGGCCAGGCCCATGTGGCGCAGCAGCTGAACCAGCAGCCAGCCCGAGTCGCGGCAGGAGCCGCTGCCGTTGGTGAGCGTTTCTTCCGGCGTCTGCACGCCGGGCTCCATGCGGATGAGGTAGTTGACGTCTTGCTGCACCTGCTGGTTCAGGCCGACCAGGAAGTCGATGGTGCGCTGTTCCTTGCGGTCGATTTTTTCGAGGTAGGCCTCCACCAGCGGCGTGACCGGGTCGGCCACGAGGTAGGGCGCGAGTTCCTCGGCCTGCGAGGCGGTGTACTTGAACGGAAAGTTCTCGGCCTGCGGCTCGAGGAAGAAGTCGAAGGGGTTGTAGACCGCCATCTCGACCACGAGGTCGACGGTGACCTTGAATTCGCGCGTCTTCTCGGGAAACACCAGCCGCGCCTGGTAGTTCGCGAACGGGTCCTGCATCCAGTTGACGAAGTGCTCGGCCGGCTCGACCGTGAGCGAATACGAGATCACGTTGCTGCGGCAATGCGGCGCGGGCCGCAGGCGCACGACCTGCGGGCCCAACTGCACCAGGCGGTCGTATTTGTAGTGGGTGACGTGGTGGAGTGCGGCGTGAATGGACATGCGTTTTTGTGTGCAGTACTGCGAGATTGCATCGAAAAGATGTCTCTTGTGAGACGCATACTAGCCGAGATAACAAGCAATTAACGCGCCATCGAGCGCGGGTTCGGGGAGGGTTTGCATCATGTGTCGTGAGGTTGTGTGCTGACGCCGTCGCGTGCGTCCGGCAGGGGCGGGTCGTGGGCGTTTGTGGCGTTGGCGGGGTCGCTGGCCGGTGCGGCGTTGCAGCTTCATCAGCCTGCGTTGTGGGCGATGGGCGTCTATGTGGCCCTGCTGTTTGCAGGCGCGGCGGGACTGTGGTGGCGGCGTGCTTTCGGGCTGCTGCTGCTGGTCGCTGCGCTGGTGTGCGGCGCGATGGCCGGTGCGGGGCTCGCGGGCTGGCGTGCCGTTGCCTATGCGGGCGGTGCGCTCGATCCGTCGCTAGAAGGTCGCGACCTGCGCGTGACCGGTGTGGTCTCGCAGATGCCGCAGCGCAACGAGACCGGAACGCGGTTTCATCTCGATGTCGAATCCGTCCGATGGGCCGATGCCCGCGACGACGCGCCACCCACAGTGCCAGCGCGCATCGCGCTGGGCTGGTATGGCGAGAACACCGGGATCTGGGGGCATGCCGTCGAGGGGCGGGCAACTTCCTCAGCCGTCGTCGGCGAACTGCATGCCGGCGAGCGATGGCAGCTCACGGTGCGGCTCAGGGCTCCGCACGGAAATCTCAATCCGCATGGCTTCGACAGCGAGCTCTGGATGTGGGAGCAGGGTGTGCATGCCAATGGCTATGTGCGGACCGGCACGCGAGATGCCGCGCCGGCGTATGTGGCGAGCACATGGCGGCACCCCATCGAGCGCGCGCGGGAGGCGGTGCGCGACGCCGTGTTCGAGCGCGTGGCCGACCGCAATCAGGCGGGTGTGATCGCCGCGCTGGTCACCGGCGACCAGCGTGCCATCGACCGTGCCGGCTGGGACGTGTTCAGGGCGACCGGCGTGGCGCACCTGATGTCGATCTCGGGCCTGCACATCACGATGTTCGCGTGGCTCGCGGCGCACGTCGTCGGCGCGCTCTGGCGGCGCAGCGGCCGGTTGATGCTGCGGCTTCCCGCACCGCAGGCGGCACTGATCGGCGGCGTGCTGCTCGCCACGCTCTATGCGCTCTTCAGCGGCTGGGGCGTGCCCGCGCAGCGCACCGTGTGGATGCTCGCCACCATCGCCTTGCTGCGCCTCACCGGCCGGCGCTGGCCGTGGCCGCATGTCTGGCTGTTGACCGCCGCGGTGGTGGTGGCGCTCGATCCCTGGGCGCTGATGCAGGCGGGCTTCTGGCTCAGCTTCGTGGCGGTGGGCGTGCTCTTCGCCACCGATTCGTCAACAACGGAAGCGGGCGAGAGAAGAAAGCCGACGGCCGCGAGCCGGCTGTTCCTGTTCTTTCGCGAGCAATGGGTGATCACGCTTGCGCTCACGCCGTTGAGCCTGCTGCTGTTCCAGCAGGTGTCGCTGGTCGGCCTGCTGGCCAACGCCCTCGCGATTCCGTGGGTCACGCTCGTGGTCACGCCGCTGGCCATGTTGGGCGCGGTCGTGGCGCCGCTGTGGGACGTCGCGGCCTGGGCCGTGCAGGCACTTGCCGTCCTGCTGCAATGGTTGGCAGGGCTGCCTTTCGCCACGGTCTCGATGGCCGCGCCGCCGTGGTGGATGGCCGCTTGCGGTGTGGCGGGCGGCGCGTTGCTCGTGATGCACCTGCCCTGGCCGATGCGTGCGCTCGGCCTGCCGCTGCTCTTGCCCGTGCTGCTGTGGCAGATGCCGCGGCCCGCCGCCGGCGAATTCGAACTGCTCGCGGCCGACATCGGGCAGGGCAACGCGGTGCTGGTCCGCACCGCCACGCACAGCCTGCTCTACGACACGGGACCGCGCTACAGCCTCGAGAGCGATGCCGGCCACCGCGTGCTCGTGCCGCTGCTGCGCGCCTTCGACGAGCGGCTCGACATGCTGGTGCTGAGCCACCGCGACTCCGACCACACCGGCGGCGCACCCGCGGTGCTTGCGATGCAGCCGCAGGCCGCGTTGCTCAGTTCCATCGAAGCCACCCATCCGCTGCAGGCGCTGCGCCCGACAGAGCGGTGCGAAGCAGGCCAGCGCTGGACTTGGGACGGGGTGAGCTTCGAGGTGCTGCATCCCTTCGATACCGACTACCGCAGCTTCACCCGGCCCAATGCCGTCTCATGCGTGCTGCGCATCGGCAACGGCCGGGCGACGGTGCTGCTGGCCGGCGACATCGAGCGGCTGCAAGAGGCCGCGCTGGTCGCGCGAACGGCCGAGGCGCACCTGCGGGCCGACGTGCTGCTGGTGCCTCACCATGGCAGCAAGACATCGTCGAGCGAGGCGCTGCTCGATGCGGTGCGCCCGCGCATCGGGCTGGTCCAGGCGGGTTATCGCAACCGCTTCGGGCACCCCGCCGGGGAGGTGGTCGCGCGCTACACGGAGCGGGGCGTGCGCTTGGTGGAAAGCGCGCGTTGCGGCGCGGCGCACTGGGTCAGCGAGCGGCCCGCCGAGCTGGCCTGCGAGCGCGAGCGCCGTGCCCGCTACTGGCACCACCGCATGCCCTGAAACCTGCCGACACGTCGGTGGAACCGCACCGGAGAACTCTTCAAAATCGTGAACAAATTGTTAAACGGAAGGCCGCGGACCGGTTGCCACGTCGCGCTTTGAGGCGCCTGATGCGTTGTATCGTCCGGAAACAACACGGAGGGGCGCCATGCACGGCAGAGACAAGCTTCAGCGCAGGTTCCTTGGGTTCCTCGGAAGGCAGGCGTCATGACGTCCGCCGCCGTGCCCGCCATCACCAGCGCCGGAGCGGCTTCTTCCGCCCCCGCCGCCAAACTCCAGATGCACCGCGAGGGGGCGGTGCTGGTGCTGACCATCAGCAATCCGGCGGCGCGCAACACCGTCAATCCCTCGATTTATCGCGCCGCCGCCAAGGCGATACGCGCCACTTCAGGCTTTCGCACCGTTCGCGCCATCGTGCTGACCGGGGAGGGCGAGCATTTCTGCGTCGGCGGCGACCTGCGGCGGCTCGTGCGGCAGCGCAAGCTCCCGCAGGCCGAGCAGATGGCGCACTCCGACGCCCTGAACGAATGGGTCATGGCAATGCAGGAAGCGCCCCAGCCGGTGATTGCCGCGGTGGAGGGCACGGCGGCGGGCAGCGGCTTTTCGCTCTGCCTGGCCTGCGACCTGATCGTCGCGGCCGACGATGCGGAGTTTGTGATGTCGAACGTCAACTTCGGCCTGTCGATCGACGGCGGTGGCACCGATTCGCTGGCGCGCTCGCTGCCACCGCAGGCGGTGATCGAGATCCTGCTGGGCGGCTCGGTCCAGCACGCCCGGCGGCTGCACGACTGGGGCGTGGTGAACCGCATCGTGCCGCGCGGTACCGCGTACGCCGCCGCGCTCGCCTGGGCGCAGAAGCTCGCACAAGGCCCGTTCGATGTGCAGGCGCGCATCAAGGAACTGGTCCATTCGGCCCGCGGGCGGAGCCGCCGCGAACAACTCGACGCCGAGCGCGGCGTGCTCGTCGAGAGCCTCTACAGCGACGAAAGCGGCAAGCGGATCAAGGAATTCCTCGCTGCCCGGAAGAAGGAATAACAGAGGGCTCTGTTCGGGGAACACCGCGGAACCGGCTTCGCCGGGCCGCTGGTGTTGCCCCCGGCGAGGGGGTTGGCGAAGCGACACGAAGTGCGCGAAGACTGGGGGTGTGCCGATCTTTGGCCTTGAACTTGCTAAGCTATGGAACAAGGAGATTGGTCGTTCCATGCACAAATTCGATGAGATGTATGAGCAGTTGCCCTATGCGGGGGCTGCAATCCGACAGCACTACAAGCGCTACGACCAATGGCTTGCGAAGCAACCCGGCGAGGTGATGCGATCGCGGCGCGAAGAGGCGGAACTGATATTCCGCCGGGTCGGCATCACCTTCGCGGTGTATGGCGCCAAGGATGAGGACGGCTCGGGCACCGAGCGGCTCATTCCGTTCGACCTGCTGCCCCGCATCATTCCCGCCCACGAGTGGGACAGCATGGAAAAAGGGCTGGTGCAGCGGGTTACCGCGCTCAACCGCTTCCTGCACGACGTCTATCACGATCAGGAAATCATCAAGGCCGGCATCATTCCGGCCGAGCAGATCCTGAACAACGCGCAGTTCCGCCCCGAGATGATGGGCGTCAACGTGCCGCACAACGTCTACTCGAACATCGCCGGCATCGACATCGTGCGAGCGCCCGATGCACAGGGCAACGGCGAGTACTACGTGCTCGAAGACAACCTGCGGGTGCCCAGCGGCGTGAGCTACATGCTGGAGAACCGCAAGATGATGATGCGGCTCTTTCCCGAGCTGTTCAACCAGAACCGCATCGCGCCGGTCGCCCACTACCCCGACCTGCTGCTCGAAACCCTGCGTGCCAGCGCGCCGCCCGCCACGGCCGAGCCCACGGTGGTGGTGCTCACGCCGGGCATGTACAACAGCGCCTACTTCGAGCACGCCTTCCTCGCGCAGCAGATGGGCATCGAGCTGGTCGAGGGGCAGGACCTGTTCGTCAAGGACGACTTCGTCTACATGCGCACCACGCGCGGCCCGAAGCGCGTCGACGTCATCTACCGCCGCGTGGACGACGACTTCCTCGACCCCGACGTGTTCCGCTCCACCTCCACGCTCGGCACGGCCGGCCTCATGCGCGCCTACAGCGCGGGCAACGTCGTGATCTGCAATGCAGTGGGCACCGGCGTGGCCGACGACAAGTCGATCTACCCCTATGTGCCCAAGATGATCGAGTTCTACCTCGGCGAAAAGCCGATCCTGAAGAACGTGCCCACCTACATGTGCCGCAACAAGGACGAGCTGCAGTACACGCTCGACAACATGAAGGACCTGGTCGTGAAGGAAGTGCACGGCGCAGGCGGCTACGGCATGCTGATCGGCCCGGCCGCCACGCAGGCCGAGATCGAGGACTTCAAGAAGGCCGTGATCGCCAAGCCCGATGGCTACATCGCACAGCCCACGCTGAGCCTGTCGACTTCGCCGACCTTCGTCGATGCCGGCATCGCGCCGCGCCACATCGACCTGCGGCCCTTCGTGCTCTCGGGCAAGGAGGTGCAGATGGTGCCCGGCGGCCTCACGCGCGTGGCGCTGAAGGAAGGTTCGCTGGTGGTCAACTCGTCGCAGGGCGGCGGCACCAAGGACACCTGGATCCTCGAAGCCGAGCGTGCGCCCAAGGCGCAATCACAGTCCCAATCCCAGTCGCAGAGCCCATCGGCATCGGCCTGAGTGCAAGCAAGAATTTAGGAGAACAAACGATGCTTTCACGCACCGCCGATCATCTCTACTGGATGTCCCGCTACACCGAGCGCGCCGAGAACACCGCGCGCATGCTCGACGTCAACTACCAGACCTCGCTGCTTCCGCAGTCGGCCGAAGTGGCCAAGTACGGCTGGCAGGGCGTGCTGTCCATCAGCGAACTGCTGCCGCTCTACAACAAGAAGTACGAGCAGATCACGCCCAACGAGGTGATGGAGTTCATGGTCAAGGACGAGAGCAATGCCTCGTCGATCGTCTCGTGCCTCAAGGCCGCGCGCGAGAACGCGCGTGCCGTGCGCGGCGCGCTCACCACCGAAGCGTGGGAAACGCAGAACACGACCTGGCTCGAAGTGAACCGTATGCTGCGTCAAGGCGACTTCGAGCGCGACCCGGGCCAGTTCTTCGAATGGGTCAAGTTCCGCTCGCACCTCTCGCGCGGCGTGACGCTGGGAACGATGCTGCAGGACGAGGCCTTCTACTTCTCGCGCCTGGGCACTTTCCTTGAACGCGCCGACAACACCGCCCGGCTGGTGGACGTGAAGTTCCACGCGCTCAACAGCGAGTTCTTCGGCGCCGCCACCGAGGAAGACCAGGAGTACGACTTCTATCACTGGAGCGCGATCCTGCGCAGCGTCTCGGCCTTCGAGGTCTACCGCAAGGTGTACCGCGACGTGATCAAGCCCGAGCGCGTGGCCGAGCTCCTGATTCTTCGCGCCGACATGCCGCGCTCGCTGCATGCGAGCCTGGTCGAGGTGGTCAACAACCTCGCGAAGGTGCAGAACGAGCAGAGCGCCGAAACCCAGCGCCGCGCCGGCAAGCTCCTGGCCGACCTGCAGTACGCGCGGGTCGACGAGATACTGGCGACCGGGCTGCATGCGTACCTCACGCAGTTCCTCGACCGGGTGAATGAACTGGGCGGGCGCATCAGCCAGGACTTTCTGGTTCCCGCGCACTGAGCGCGGGCGGGTGGACGGGCGCCGCTCTCAGCCCGCCGCGTTCACCGCGTAGAGGCTCGCGCATCCGTAGTCGGTGCGCACGCCGATCGCGTCGTTGCCGATCCAGGCGATGGCGCAGCGCTTGATCACATGGTCGACCGCAAAGCGCAGCAGCGATTTCATCGTCGCGAACTCGAACACTTCGATGTGGCCACGATGCGCCACGGCCAGGCGTTCGCCTGACGGGTCGAGCGCGAAATCGCTGTTCGCCAGGTTGCCGAGCTCCGGCCAGTCCGCGCGCGGGGCGGCGGTTTCCAGGTCGAAGCAGCGAAGGGTCCAGCCGCCGTATTGCTCCTTGGCGAGCAGCCAGCGCCCATCGGGGGTGAAGCACAGCTTGGTGACCATTTCGAAATCGCCTGTCCATGCGGGTCTGGCGGTGCCGCCGGCCACGTCCAGGAACTGCACTTCGCCGGCCTTCACGCAGAAGGCGAGAACGCCCCGTGAGGACAGCGCGCCTTCCATCTGCGGCGTGTGCCCGCCGTGAAGCTGGGGGTGCGCTTCGTGCCTGAGCAAGTCGGCGCCGCCTGCCGAAACCGACAGATCGCGCACCACCAGCTCCGGTTGCGCAAACCACGCGGCGCGCGTGCCCGCCACGCTCAGGAAGCTCGCGGGAGTGCGGTTCTCCTTGGCAAGGGCTTCGAAAGTTCGCGTGGCGGGCGACCAGGCCAGCACGCCGTGATCGGCCTGCACGAGCAAGCGATCGAGCGCCGGCGCGTACTGGGCGTTCCAGATCAGCGTGTTCTCTGGGGCCTCGAAGGCATCGGTCTCTTGCGCCTGCGCGTCGATGACCACCAGTTGATCTCTGCCAGCGGCTTGAGGATGCATGTCGGAAGCGAGATTGCGGCTGCACAGGAGCTGGCCCTTGAAGTCGGCAACCGGCATCGCGCCCGTGTAGCCCTGGCCAAGGTAGCGGTGCATGCGCGGCTCGCCGGCGCGGGCTTCTGGGTTGATGAGCAGGAAGCCCTTCTTGAGCCGCGACCATTCCTCCTTCTGCGCATAGGCGATGGCGGCCTTGGCATCGGCTTGCGACTTGGTGCTTTCCTTTTCCTTGCCGGGCGCGCCGGCGCGAACGATCACGTCTGCGCCTTCGCAGCGCGTGGCCCATGTCTTGCCGGCGGGGTCGAGAAGAACGCGGATGCGGGTCATGAAAGGATGCTCCGGAACGTCGATGAATCGGATCGGGCATGAAGCCCGGTGGCAATGTTGCCAGCGCGCTCAGCGCGAGAACGACTCTACCGCCACCGGAATCGCCGGTGCCTGCCAACGGTAGGCATCGCCCAGCACATTGCGCTCCGGCACCTGCCCGCTCCACTGGATCTTGAGCAGGTCCATCAGCGCCCACCCCGTCCAATCCGCGCGAAAGGGCTGCTGCTGCGCGGCGGCATTCGGCAGCGGCTCCCGATTGCGCCAGATGACCGTCGGGATGCGATAACCCGAAGCGGTCGACGGGCTGTGGCCCGCGCGGTCGCTGCCGTGGCCGACTTCCTGGCCGTGGTCCGACAGGTACATCCAGGCACGGTCCTCGCCCGGCTTGCCTGCGCTGCGCGTCTGCTGCAAAAGCTCCGACACCACGAAGTCGTGATACAGCAGCGCCGCGTCGTACTCCTGACGAAAGCGCCGCACCCAGGCCGAGCGGCCGTCTTTCACGAGGCCGTTCTCGACGGCATCGACATCGTCGTCGAACGGGTTGGCGTTCTCGGGAAAGCGCAGGCTGTAGTGCGGGTGCGCGCCCATCAGATGGACCACGATGAGCTTGCGGTCGGTGCTCGTGTCGGCAAAGGCTTCCTGCACGCAGTCGAGGATCTCGCCGTCCAGCGAGGCGCTGGCGCGGCCCGGCGTGCGGTTGACCATGTCCACCACGTCGGACAGGCGCGCATGCTGCTGCTCGATGGCGAGGTCGTCGTGGTTGCTGATCCACCAGACCTTGTAGCCGGCGGCGCGCGCCAGTGCCAAGAGATGCGGCGGGTTTTCGCTTTCGGGCAGGCCGAAATGGAACATGTTGCGCAGCGCGGGCAGGGTGCTCGCGTCCACCGACCATGCGTTCTTCAGCACCGCCATCTGTTCGCCGGCCTGCGCCTTGTGCGCCAGGAGGCGCGGCGTGGTCGGGCGTCCGTAGCCGTAGAGCGCCATGTTGTCGCGGTTGATGCTGTCGGTGATGACCAGCACCACCGTTGACGGGCCGGCCTGCAGTGCAACTGGGGCGATGGCCTTCGCCTGCGCCATCAAGCGGTCGCGCACCTTCTCCTGGCCGGCCCAGGCGGCGCGCTGCGCGTGCACCGACTGCGACCAGCCGGCCCAGAAGATCGCGGGATGCAGCCGCCGCCACGGCTTGCTCGCATAGGCCACGCAGGCCACCAGCAAGAGAACGAGAACCAGCGATCGAAGCCAGAACGGTGACCTTGCGCGCGTGGAAGACGCACTCGCATCGACGGCCGCGCCGCGCCGCGCGAACATGCCCACGAGCACGCCGGCCACCGCGAGCGCGCCCGACCAGATGACCGCGGAGCGCCAATGCATCCACAGGTATTCCGTGGTCTCGCGCGCATTGGTGTTGGCCGCGGCGCCGAGCACCATCGCGCCATCGGGCGCAGCCTGGTAGGTGTCGAGCAGGTAGGCGCGCACCGCGGCGTCGAGCGCGAAGCCCATGGCCCAGAGCCACACGAGCACCGTGCGCACGTTTCGCATCCGCGCGCTGCGCAGCGGCCACGCGAGCCACAGCACCATCGGTGAGGCGAGCACCGCGAGCTGGGCGATGCGGCGGCCGTCGTGGCCGAGCGCGATCAGCGCAAGCAAGGTGGCGCCGACCACGCCGCAGGCGAGCAGGGCGCTGTTGCGGGAGGTGCGGCGCGGGGCGGCTGTGTCAGAGGAGTAAGAAGTCAAACGAGACGGCGCAACAGTCGAAGGCGTGCGGATTCTGCGTCCGCGCATCCGTTGCAAGGCCCAGTGTCCCGATGCCCGAGGGGGCCATGGCAGCCGCGAGTCGAGGATGAGTCGGGGATATCCCTCACGGAACTTATCGCGCCCGATGGTCCCAGACGGGCTCGCCCGGCAAGGCTCGACCTCGCCGGAAATTCCCGATCCTCCTAGAAAGGAACCCTCTCTCCATGTCCAGATTCAGCCGCCTGCCCGCGCTCCTGCTTGCCTTCGCCCTTGCCTGGATGGCCTTGCCTTCCGCGTCGGCCGCAACCCAAAGACAGATGGTCAGCGCCGCGGTCGGCACACTGAACATGCGCACCGGCCCCGGCCAGCGCTACGAATCCCACTGGACGGTGAGCAAGGGCTATCCGTTCCGCGTGATCGGCCGCAAGGGCAACTGGCTGCATGTCCGCGACTTCGAGAACGACAAGGCCTGGATCTACCGGCCAATGACGAGCAAGACGCCGCATCACGTGGTGAAGGCGAAGGCCGTCGTGCTGCGCAAGTCGCCGAATGCGCGCAGCCCGGTCGTGCGCCGCGCAGCCTACGGCGATGTGCTGCGAACCCTGCAACGCCGCGGCGACTGGGTCAAGGTCACGCACGAAGGTGGCGGCACCGGGTGGGTGGCGCGGCGCCTGGTCTGGGGCTGGTAGCCGGCAAGAAGTCTCAGGTCGCCGTGGCCTGACGCACGGCGCGCTCCCAGCGCGCCATCGATTCCTCGGCCTGCGCGCGGCCCATGGTCGGCAGGAAGCGGCGCTCCACCTTCCACAGCTTCGAGAGCTGCCGCGCGTCGGTGTAGACGCCCGTCGAGAGCCCCGCGAGGTACGCAGCGCCGAGCGCGGTGGTCTCGATGACTTCGGGCCGCACCACCGGAATGCCCAGCAGGTCCGCCTGGAACTGCATCAGCAGATCGTTGACGCTCGCGCCTCCGTCCACGCGCAACTCGGCGACCGGCTTGCCGCCGGCGGCCACTGCATCGCGGCTCATGGCCTGCAGCAGCGCGGCGCTCTGGTAGGCGATGCTTTCCAGTGCGGCGCGCGCGATGTGCGCGACGGTCGTGCCGCGCGTGAGGCCGGTGATCGTGCCGCGCGCATCGGCGTCCCAGTAGGGCGCGCCGAGGCCGGTGAAGGCCGGCACCATCATCACGCCGCCCGCATCGGGCACGCTCTCGGCCAATGACTGCACCTCCGCGCTGCCCTTGATGGCCTTGAGCCCGTCGCGCAGCCACTGCACGACGGCGCCGCCGACGAACACGCTGCCTTCCATCGCGTACTGCGGCGTCGCATCGACCTGCGCCGCGCTGGTCACGAGCAGGCCGTTGTGCGAGGGCTGGAACGCGGCGCCCGTGTGCATCAGCAGGAAGCAGCCGGTGCCATAGGTGTTCTTGGCCATGCCGGCCTCGAAGCAGGCCTGGCCGAAGAGGGCGCTCTGCTGGTCGCCCGCCACGCCGCCCACGGGCAGGCTGTGGCCGAGCAGCGCGGCATCGGTGTCGACGAAGTGCGAGCTCGAAGGCTGCACCTCGGGCAACAGCGCGGCGGGGATCTTCAGCGCGGCCAGCAGGTCGGCGTCCCACTCGTTCGTGTGCACGTTGAAGAGCATGGTGCGCGAGGCGTTGCTCACGTCGGTCACATGCACCTTGCCGCCGGTGAGCTGCCACATGAGCCAGCTGTCGACGGTGCCGAAGGCCAGTTCGCCGCGCTCGGCCTCGGCGCGCGCGCCGGGCACGTTGTCGAGCAGCCAGCGCAGCTTGGTGCCGGAGAAGTACGCGTCGATCACGAGGCCGGTCTTCTCGCGGATCGTGTCCGTCATGCCTTCGTCGCGCAGTTGCGCGCACAGCGGCTCGGCGCGGCGGTCCTGCCAGACGATGGCGTGATGCACCGGCTGGCCGGTCTTGCGGTTCCACAGCACGGTGGTCTCGCGCTGGTTGGTGATGCCGATCGCGTGGATGTCGGTGGGCTTGAGCTTCGCCTTCACGAGCACTTCGCGCGCGGTGGCGAGCTGGCTGCGCCAGATTTCCATCGGATCGTGCTCGACCCAGCCGGGCTGCGGGTAGATCTGGGTGAGCTCCTTCTGCGCGATGGCGACGATGTGGCCTGCGTGGTCGAACACGATGCTGCGGGAGCTGGAGGTGCCCTGGTCGAGGGCGAGGAGGTAAGTGGTCGTCATTCTTCGAATCTCGTTGCTTGTCTGCTAGTGGCCGCGCGCAATTTCCAGGCGCACTTGCGCCGCATGCAGCAGGTCGGCGAAGGGCGCGGGCGGCGCGGCGTCGGTGAACAGCCGGTCGATCTGCGAGAGCGTGCCCAACTGGATCATCGCGGGCCGGTTGAACTTGCTCGCATCGGCCGCGAGCCACACCTCGCGCGCCTGCGCAATGATGGTCTGCGCGACCTTCACCTCGCGCAGGTCGAAGTCGCGCAGCGACCCGTCGGCCTCGATGCTCGAAACGCCGATCAGCGCGATATCGACCTTGAACTGGCGGATGAAATCGATGGTGGCCTCGCCCACGATGGCGCGGTCGCGCGCGCGCACCGAGCCGCCGGCCACGATCACCTCGCACGAGCTGTTGCCGCTCAGGATGGTGGCGACGTTCAGGTTGTTTGTGATCACGCGCAGGCCCGTGTGGCGCATCAGCGCCTTGGCGATGGCCTCGGTGGTGGTGCCGATGTTCAGGATCAGCGAGCAGTCGTTGGGCACCAGCTCGGCCACGCGCTGCGCGATGCGCGCCTTGCCTTCGGCATTCAGGGTTTCGCGCTGCTGGTAGCCGATGTTCTCGGTGGTCGAACTCGGCATGCGCACGCCGCCGTGAAAGCGCGTGAGCAGCCCCTCGTCGGCCAGCCGCTGCACGTCGCGCCGCACGGTCTGCAGGGTCACGCCCAGCATGTCGGCGAGTTGCTCGACGGTGACGGAACCGCGCGTGCGCACGGTGTCCAGGAGGTTGATCTGGCGCGGGTTGGAATTCACAAAAGCGTCGTGGAGTGCGTAAAGACTGCGGGGAGTGCAGGGGAGGGTACAGGGCGCGTCACTTTAAAGCGAACCAAAACGAACCCGAGTAAGGGAAAACTCGGAGGAAAATCGCGTCAAAAGGAATCCAAATGAAAAAACACGAAAATACAATGGCGCCCTTCAGTGACCAAAGTCACGCTTCTACGGACCCATTGCCTGTGAGCGATTCCTCCTCCAATCCGCCGCTGCCCACCACCGATTGCGACGTGCTGATCGTCGGCGGTGGCATCAACGGCTGCGGCATCGCGCGCGACCTCGCCGGCCGCGGCTGGCGCGTCGTGCTGTGCGAGAAGGACGACCTCGCCTCGCACACGTCTTCCTCCTCCACCAAGCTGATCCACGGCGGCCTGCGCTACCTCGAGTACTACGAGTTCTCGCTGGTGCGCAAGGCGCTGCAGGAGCGCGAGGTGCTGCTCAAGAGCGCGCCGCACATCATGTGGCCGCTGCGCTTCGTGATGCCGCACGACCCCTCGATGCGCCCGGCCTGGATGATCCGCATCGGCCTGTTCATGTACGACCACCTCGCCAAACGCGAAGTGCTGCCGGGCTCGCGCAGCGTCGATCTGCGCAAGCATGCGGCCGGCAAGCCGCTGAAGGACCAGTACAAGCGCGGCTTCGTCTATTCCGACGGCTGGGTCGACGACGCGCGCCTCGTGCTGCTGAACGCGCTCGATGCAAAGGCGCGCGGTGCCGAGGTGCTCACCCGCACCCGCTGCACCCATGCACAGCGCGATGCCGATGGCTGGACCGCCACGCTCGAAAGCCCGCAGGGCACACGCACCGTTCGCGCCCGCGCCGTGGTGAATGCCGCCGGGCCATGGGCCGAATCGTTCTTGCGCGGCGTCGCGCAATCGGCCAAGGGCGAATCGCTGGCCACGAAGAGCCTGCGGCTCGTGAAGGGCAGCCACATCATCGTGCCGCGCCTGTTCGAGCACGACCACGCGTACATCTTCCAGAACCCCGACAAGCGGATCATCTTCGCCATTCCCTACCAGGACGAGTTCACGCTGATCGGCACCACCGACATCGAACTGAACGGCGATGACCCCGGCGCCGCGCGCATTGCGCAGGAAGAGATCGACTATCTCTGCACGCAGGCCAGCCGCTATTTCGAGAAGCCCATCGTGCCGGCCGACGTGGTGTGGACCTACTCGGGTGTGCGCCCGCTGCTGGACGACGCCTCGGGCGACCCTTCGGCGGTCACGCGCGACTACATGCTGGAGTCGAACACCACTGCCGCGCCGCTGCTGTCGGTGTGGGGCGGCAAGATCACCACCTTCCGCAAGCTCGCGGAAGACGCGGCCGACGAGGTCGGCAAGATGCTGGGCCAGTCGAACGCGCAGCGTCCCGCGTGGACCGACGGCGCATTCCTCGCCGGCGGCGACCTCTCGGCGTGGATCGGCGCTGCGAAGCGGCCCGACGACGACTTCGAGCGCTTCGTCTCGGCCGTGCAGGCCAAGTACCCCTGGCTCTACGGCAAGCTCACGCGCCGCCTCGCGCGGGCCTACGGTGCGCGGGTGTCCGAACTGCTCGGCGATGCGAAGTCGCTCGCCGACCTGGGCCCCGCGGTGGCGCCCGACCTGCACGAGCGCGAACTGCGCTTCCTGCAAACCCATGAGTGGGCCGTGAGCTCGGACGACGTGCTCTGGCGCCGCTCCAAGCTCGGCCTGCACTACACGCCGGCCGAGCGCGAACAGGTTGCGGCCTGGCTCCAGGCCAACGCGAAGAACAACGACAAAGTGGAAGTGGAGGTGAGCTGATGCAGCTGACTCTGGAGCGCGTCACCAAGAAGGTCGGCGCGCAGACATGGCTCTATGAACAGGGCATCGCCCCCAAGAGCGGCGCGGTGACCGTGCTGCTGGGCGCCACGCAGGCCGGCAAGACCAGCCTGATGCGCCTGATGGCGGGGCTGGACACGCCGACGACGGGCAGGGTGCTGGTCGACGGCAAGGACGTGACCGGCATGCCGGTGCGCGAGCGCAACGTCGCGATGGTCTACCAGCAGTTCATCAACTACCCCTCGCTCAAGGTGCGCGACAACATCGCCTCGCCGCTCAAGCTGCGCGGCGAGAAGAACATCGATGCGCGCGTGAAGGCGCTGGCCGACAAGCTGCATATCGGCATGTTCCTCGACCGCCTGCCGGCCGAGCTGTCGGGCGGGCAGCAGCAGCGCGTGGCGCTGGCGCGCGCGCT
Source organism: Variovorax sp. W2I14 (assembly GCF_050435205.1). Lineage (NCBI taxonomy): Bacteria > Pseudomonadati > Pseudomonadota > Betaproteobacteria > Burkholderiales > Comamonadaceae > Variovorax > Variovorax sp. W2I14. The sequence continues at coordinate 397,151 of NZ_JBNDJX010000001.1, forward strand.
CGCCAAGAACGCACCGCTGATGCTGCTCGATGAGCCGCTGGTGAACCTGGACTACAAGCTGCGCGAGGGCCTGCGCGAAGAGCTCACGCAGCTCTTCGCCACCGGCGACTCGACAGTGATCTACGCGACCACCGAACCCGGCGAAGCGCTGCTGCTCGGCGGCTACACCGCGGTCATGGACGCGGGCGAACTGCTGCAATACGGCCCGACCGCCGAGGTGTTCCATGCGCCGCAATCGCTGCGCGTGGCGCGCGCCTTCAGCGATCCGCCGATGAACCTCTTGGCCGCCAGCGCAAGCGCCGGCCAGGTGCAATTGGCGGGCGGCCCGGCGCTGGCGATGGCCTTGCCCGAAAGCGTGTCGGGCGCGGTCACCGTCGGCCTCCGCGCGAGCGCGCTGAACGTGAATGCGGGCGAGGGCGACATCGCCTTGCCCGGCAAGGTCGAGCTGGCCGAAATCTCCGGCTCCGACACCTTCGTGCACGTGCACACCGCGGTGGGCGAGCTGGTGGCGCAGCTCACCGGCGTTCACCGCTTCGAGCTGGGCGCTTCGATCACGCTGTACTTCAGCGCGTCGCAAGCCTATGTGTTCGATGCCGGCGAAAAGCTGGCGCTCGCGCCTGCATGGCGCAAGGGAAACTGAGATGGCACGCATCGATCTCGACCTGGCCCACGCCTACCGCCCCAACCCGACGCAGGACAGCGATTACGCGCTGCTGCCGTTGAAGATGAGCTTTCGCGACGGCGGCGCCTACGCCTTGCTCGGCCCCTCGGGCTGCGGCAAGACGACCATGCTCAACATCATCTCGGGCCTGCTCGTGCCATCGCATGGCTCGGTGAAGTTCGATGGCCGCGACATGACGCACGCCACGCCGCAGGAACGCAACATCGCGCAGGTGTTCCAGTTCCCGGTGATCTACGACACGATGACCGTGGCCGAGAACCTCGCGTTTCCGCTGCGCAACCGCAAGGTGCCCGAAGACCAGATCAAGAAGCGCGTCGGCGAAATCGCCGAAATGCTCGACATGAGCGGCCAGCTCAACCAGCGCGCGGCAGGTCTTGCGGCCGATGCCAAGCAGAAGATTTCGCTGGGCCGCGGCCTGGTGCGCAGCGACGTGTCAGCCGTGCTCTTCGACGAGCCGCTCACCGTGATCGATCCGCACCTGAAGTGGCAGCTTCGTCGCAAGTTGAAGCAGATCCACCGCGAGCTCAAGCTCACGCTGATCTACGTGACGCACGACCAGGTCGAGGCGCTCACCTTCGCCGAAGAGGTGGTGGTCATGACGCGCGGCAAGGCCGTGCAGGTGGGCAGCGCCGAGGCGCTGTTCGAGCGGCCGGCCCACACCTTCGTCGGTCACTTCATCGGCTCGCCGGGCATGAACTTCCTCTCGGCCACGAGCGCGAACGGCGCGCTCGAAGTGGCAGGTACGCCGCTGGTGCCGACGCGCGAGCTGCCGCAAGGCGCGCTCAAGATCGGCATTCGTCCTGAATACCTGCGGCTGTCGAACGCCGGTGCCGCCGGCGCCGTGCCGGCGGTGGTCAAGCAGGTGCAGGACGTCGGCACGCACGCGATGCTGAGCGCCGAAGTCGACGGCATCGTCGTCAAGGTGCGGCTGCACTCCGACGAGCAGCCGCCTGCAGTCGGAGACACGGTGTGGCTGCGGGTGCTGGACACGCACACCTGCTATTACAAAGACGAGGAACTGGTCGCATGAACGCCACCAACAAGCCGATCAATCAAAAGGCCTGGTGGCTCGTGCTGCCGGTGCTGATCTGCGTGGCCTTCTCGGCCATCGTGCCGCTGATGACGGTGGTCAACTACTCGGTGCAGGACATCATCTCGCCCGAGCGCCGCGTGTTCGTGGGCACCGAATGGTTCGCCGCGGTGATGCGCGACGACGAGCTGCACCAGGCGCTGTGGCGCCAGCTGGGTTTCTCGCTGTCGGTGCTGCTGGTGGAGATTCCGCTGGGCATCGGCCTCGCGCTCTCGATGCCGGCCAAGGGCTGGAAGTCGTCGGCGGTGCTGGTGGTGGTGGCGCTGTCGCTGCTGATTCCATGGAACGTGGTCGGCACCATCTGGCAGATTTACGGCCGCGCCGACATCGGCCTCCTGGGCCATGCGCTGCAGAAGATGGGCGTGGACTACAACTACACCGGCAGCGCGACCGACGCATGGCTCACCGTGCTGGTGATGGACGTGTGGCACTGGACGCCGCTGGTGGCCTTGCTCTGCTACGCGGGCCTGCGCTCCATTCCCGACGCCTACTACCAGGCCGCCCGCATCGACGGCGCGAGCAAGTTCGCGGTGTTCCGCTACATCCAGCTGCCCAAGATGCGCGGCGTGCTGATGATCGCGGTGCTGCTGCGCTTCATGGACAGCTTCATGATCTACACCGAGCCCTTCGTGCTGACGGGCGGCGGGCCAGGCAATGCGACGACCTTCCTGAGCCAATACCTCACGCAGAAGGCCGTGGGGCAGTTCGACCTCGGGCCGGCGGCGGCGTTCTCGCTGATTTATTTCCTGATCATCCTGTTGTTCTGCTTCGTGCTCTACAACTGGATGCAGCGTGTCGGTACGCAAGAAGTGGAGAAAGAACAATGAACGAAAAACGCTTCCACAAGCGCAGCATCTTCCTGGTGCTGTACATCCTGTTCGCGCTGTTGCCCATCTACTGGATGATCAACATGAGCTTCAAGACGAACGAGGAGATTCTTTCGAGCTTCTCGTTCTTCCCGCAGCACCTGACCTGGGCCAACTACGCGCGCATCTTCACCGACGAGTCGTGGTACTCGGGCTACATCAACAGCCTGATCTACGTGGCGATCAACACGGTGATCTCGCTCGCCGTGGCACTGCCGGCGGCCTATGCGTTCTCGCGCTATTCGTTCCTCGGCGACAAGCACGTGTTCTTCTGGCTGCTGACGAACCGCATGACGCCGCCCGCGGTGTTTTTGCTGCCGTTCTTCCAGCTCTACAGCACGGTCGGCCTGATGGACACTCACCTGGGCGTGGCGCTTGCGCACCTGCTTTTCAACGTGCCGCTGGCGGTGTGGATTCTCGAAGGCTTCATGAGCGGCATTCCGCGCGAGATCGACGAGACGGCGTACATCGACGGCTACTCGTTCCCGCGCTTCTTCGCGACGATCTTCCTGCCGCTCATCAAGGCGGGCGTGGGTGTGGCGGCGTTCTTCTGCTTCATGTTCAGCTGGGTCGAGCTGCTGCTGGCGCGCACGCTCACCAGCGTGAATGCCAAGCCCATCGTCGCGACGATGACGCGCACGGTGAGCGCTTCGGGCATGGACTGGGCGACGCTTGCGGCGGCCGGCGTGCTCACCATCGTGCCGGGCGCGATCGTGATCTGGTTCGTGCGTCACTACATCGCGAAGGGTTTCGCGATGGGCCGCGTTTAAGGAGGGCTGGAGATGTTCGACTGGATGGTCTGGACCACCCCGGTGGCCGTGTTCTTCATCTGCATCGCGCTCATGCTGGTCGGCATGACGGTATGGGAATTCAAGTCGCCCACCACGATGCGGCGCGGCTGGCTGCCGATTGCCACCACGCGCGGCGACCGGCTCTTCATCGGCCTGCTGTCGGCGGCCTATGTGAACCTGATCTTCATCGGCCTGGCCGGCAAGTTCCAGGAATGGATGAGCCTGGAGGCGGAGCCCTCGATCTGGATCAGCTTCGTGCTGTCGATGTTCGTGCTGGCCCTTGTGATGCGCAAAGGCTAAACCCTACCAATTTCGCAAACGCGTCCGGCTCTCCGCCTCCCCGGAGCCGCGATGAAAAAACCGGGGAAGCACAACCGAGGAGACACATTCATGAAGATGCGCTACACGGCATTGGCAATGGCAGCGGCGATGTTCGCCGCGCACGGTGCTTGGGCCGCAGAGCCCGAAGCCAAGAAATGGATCGACAGCGAGTTCCAGCCGTCGACCCTGAGCAAGGACCAGCAGGCGGCCGAGATGAAATGGTTCATCGACGCGGCCAAGAAGCTGCAGGCGAAGGGCGTCAAGGAAATCTCGGTCGTGTCGGAGACCATCACCACGCACGAGTACGAATCGAAGACGCTGGCCAAGGCCTTCGAGGAAATCACCGGCATCAAGGTCAAGCACGACCTGATCCAGGAAGGCGACGTGGTCGAGAAGCTGCAGACCTCGATGCAGTCGGGCAAGTCGATCTACGACGGCTGGATCTCCGACTCCGACCTGATCGGTACGCACTACCGCTACGGCAAGATGATGAACCTGACCGACTACATGGCCGGCGCGGGCAAGGAGTGGACCAACCCGGGCCTCGACCTGAAGGACTTCATCGGCACCAAGTTCACCACCGCGCCCGACGGCAAGCTCTACCAGCTGCCCGACCAGCAGTTCGCCAACCTCTACTGGTTCCGCGCCGACCTGTTCGCGCGCAAGGACCTGAAGGACAAGTTCAAGGCCAAGTACGGCTACGAGCTGGGCGTGCCGCTCAACTGGAGCGCGTATGAAGACATCGCCGAGTTCTTCAGCGTCGACGTCAAGACCATCGACGGCAAGCCGATCTACGGCCACATGGACTACGGCAAGAAGGACCCGTCGCTCGGCTGGCGCTTCACCGATGCGTGGCTCTCGATGGCCGGCACCGCCGACATCGGCAATCCGAACGGCATGCCGATCGATGAGTGGGGCATCCGCGTGGCCGACGACAAGTGCACGCCCGTGGGCGCCGCTGTCTCGCGCGGCGGTGCGACCAATTCGCCGGCCGCCGTGTACGCGCTCACCAAGTACATCGACTGGATGAAGAAGTACGCGCCCAAGGAAGCCATGGGCATGACCTTCGGCGAATCGGGCCCGGTGCCGGCGCAGGGCCAGATCGCCCAGCAGATCTTCTGGTACACGGCCTTCACCGCCGACATGACCAAGAAGGGCCTGCCGGTGGTGAACGAGGACGGCACGCCCAAGTGGCGCATGGCGCCCGGCCCGAACGGCCCGTACTGGAAGCAGGGCATGCAGAACGGCTACCAGGACGTGGGTTCGTGGTCGTTCTTCAATGGCCATGACGCCAACAAGACGGCAGCCGCCTGGCTCTACGCCCAGTTCGTGACCTCCAAGAGCGTCTCGCTCAAGAAGACCATCGTGGGCCTGACCCCGATCCGCGAATCGGACATCCAGAGCAAGGCGATGACCGACATGGCGCCCAAGCTGGGCGGCCTGGTCGAGTTCTACCGCAGCCCGGCGCGCGTGGCGTGGACGCCCACCGGCACCAACGTGCCCGACTATCCGAAGCTCGCGCAGCTCTGGTGGAAGAACGTGGCCGAGGCCGTGACCGGCGAGAAGACTCCGCAGAAGGCAATGGACAACCTGGCCGACGAGATGGACGCCGTGATGGCACGCCTGGAACGCGCTGGCATGGCCCATTGCGCGCCCAAGCTCAACGCCAAGGGCGACCCGAACAAGTGGCTGAGCGACCAGCACGCACCGTGGAAGAAGCTGGCCAACGAAAAGCCCAAGGGCGAGACCATCGACTACAACAAGCTGCTGGGTGCCTGGAAGGAAGGCAAGGTGCGCTGAGCGCGCGTCTGCCCGAACTGCCTGATCTCCCAGTGAAAGGGGCCGCGCCGGAGGGTGCGGCCCCTTTTTTGCTAATGGAGCTATCGGGAACAACACGGGTCGCGCGCCCGGCCGTGGGATCGGCGCGACGGCATGACCAATGGCAGATGCGTTTTGCTAATGCTTGGCTTACATTCGACGGCCCTCGAAACCGCCCACCCAGTGACCTTCAGTTCTCCCAGTTCCGCCAGCCCTGCCGCACGTCCCAAACGCGTCCTGGTGATCCACTACTCCCAATCCGGGCAGCTCGACAGCGTCGCCGAGCAGATCGTCGCGCCACTGCGGGCCGACCCGGCCATCGAGGTGCACGAGGAAACCCTGCGTCCGCTGGCGCCGTTTCCGTTCCCCTGGCCCTTCATCACATTCTTCGACGCGTTCCCGGAATCGGCCCACCTGAAGCCGCCGCCGCTCGCGCCGCTCTCGCTCACGGGCGACGAGGATTTCGACCTCGTCATCCTCCCGTACCAGGTGTGGTTCCTGGCGCCATCGCAGCCGGTCACGGCCTTCCTCAAGCATCCGCTGGCCGCACGGCTGCTCCAGGGCAAACCCGTGGTCACCGTCATTGCATGCCGCAACATGTGGCTGCTGGCGCATGAAAAGCTCAAGGGCATGCTCGACGACGTGGGCGCGCGCCTCATCGACAACGTGGTGCTGACCGACCCTGGCCCGACGCTCGCCACCTTCTTCACCACGCCGGCGTGGCTCATATGGGGCCGCAAGCGCGGCTTCTGGGGCATGCCCGATGCGGGGCTCAGTGCTACGCAAATTCGCAGTTCGGGCCGCTTCGGCCGCGCGCTGCGCGATGCGCTGCACGGCGACCTGGAGCGCGGCACCGGGCCGCTGCTGGCGGGCCTCGGCGCGGTGCAGGCCAATGCGCGCCTGCTCATCAGCGAGAAGGCCGGCACCCGCAGCTTTTTCCTCTGGGGCAAGCTCATCATGGCGGCCGGCGGACCCGGCGCCTGGGCGCGCAAGCCGCTGCTGTTGCTCTATGTGGTGTTTCTGCTCGCGCTCATCGTCACGGTCGTGCCGGTGAGCCTGGCGCTGCAGGCGCTTCTGCGACCTTTGTTCAAGGGGTGGCTGACTAAAATGACGGCCCAATTCGAGTGCCCGTCGGGCTCCGCCACGGACCGCTCCCATCTCTATGACGACTGATGTCTTCCTGACCCGCACCGCCGCCTTCCTGCCCTTTTCCCCGGTCAGCAATGAAGACATCGAAGAAGTGCTCGGCCGCATCGGCGGCAAGGCGTCGCGCGCGCGGCGGCTGATTCTTCGCAGCAACGGCATCCAGTCGCGCCACTACGCCATCGACCGCGCGACCGGCCAACTGGCCATGACCAATGCGCAGCTCACCGCCTCGGCCATTCGCGGGCTGGGCGACGACATCGGCCCGGTCGACTGCCTGGCCACCGGCACCTCGCTGCCCGACCAGCTCATGCCCAACCACGCGGTGATGGTGCACGGCGAACTCGGCTGGCCGCGGCTCGAAGTGGTGGCCTGCGCGGGCATCTGCCTCGCGGGCACCGCGGCGCTCAAGCACGCATGGCTCTCGGTGCGCTCGGGCGATGCGCGCCGCGCGGTCGCCACGGGCTCGGAGCTGGCATCGGCCGTGATGCGCGGCTCCCGCTTCGAGGCCGAGCTCGAGCACAAGCTCGAAGCCCTCGAAGAACGGCCCGAGCTGGCCTTCGAGAAAGACTTCCTGCGCTGGATGCTGTCCGACGGCGCCGGTGCGGTGCTGCTGGAGCGCGAAGCCCGCGGGCCGCTTTCGCTGCGCATCGACTGGATCGACCTGTCGTCCGCCGCGCACGAACTGCCGGTGTGCATGTACGCCGGCGCCGACAAGAACGCCGAAGGCGGCCTCGACGGCTGGGCTCGCACCGACGCCGCCGACTGGCACCGCGACTCGACCTTCGCCGTCAAGCAGGACGTGCGCTTGCTCAACGACAACATCGTGCGCGCCACGCTCGCCGAGCCGCTCGCGGCCGTCATCGAGAAGCGCGGGCTCAAGGCGCAGGACATCGACTGGTTCCTGCCGCACCTCTCGTCCAACTATTTCGTCGAGCCCGTGAGCCGCTGCCTCGATGAGATGGGCTTTTCGATTCCGCGTGAGCGATGGTTCAGCAACCTCGCGCGCAAGGGCAACACCGGGTCGGCATCGCCTTACATCATGCTCGACGAGCTGTTCCGTTCCGGGCGCATAAAGCCCGGCCACAAGCTCCTGATGTTCGTTCCGGAAAGCGGCCGCTTCTCCAGCGGCTTCATCCACATGGAAGCGGTGTAGCCATGGATCTAGACGCTGTTCCGCAGGAGGGCAACGCGACCCTCGACGGCCATTCCAAGCTGATGTACGCGCGCGATGCAGAGGGCCGCGTCGTCACGACCACCTCGCGCGGCTGGGAGGCGGAAGAGATCGTCACCAGCCATGCGGTCGACGTGCTGGTCGAGCAGGCGAAGGAAGCGAAAGAGCGGGCGAAGGCCGGCCTCGCATCGCCGCTTGAATACTGGATGTACGAGCGCCGCATGGACGTGGCGCTGCTCTCGCAGACCAGCGGCTTCTGGCAATGGCGCGTGCGGCGCCACCTGCAGCCGCGGCATTTCGCCGCGCTGTCGCAGGCGCACCTGGCGCGCTATGCCGAGGCGCTGGGCCTTCCGATTTCCACCTTGCAGGCCCTGCCGTGAACTTTCAACACCAACAGGCGGCGCACTGCGAAAGCGGCGTCATCTCCAGCCTCATGCGCCACCACGGCGCGCCGATGACCGAGAGCATGGCGCTGGGACTGTCGTCGGCGCTGTCGTTCGCCTACCTGCCGTTCATCAAGCTGTCCGGCCTGCCGCTCATCTCGTACCGCATGCCGCCCAAGGCCATCATCAAGGGCCTGCTGGCGCCGATGGCCGCGCGCTTCAGTTTCGAGACCTTCCGCAGCCCCGAGGCCGGGCAGCAGCGGCTCGATGCGCTGCTGGCCGACGGCCGGCTCGTGGGCCTGCAGACCTCGGTGTACTGGCTGCCGTACTTTCCGCCGAACATGCGCTTTCACTTCAACGCGCACAACCTCCTGGTCTACGGCAAGGACGGCGACGACTACCTCATCAGCGACCCGGTGTTCGAGGAGCCCGTGCGCTGCGCGAGCGCCGACCTCTCGCGCGCGCGCTTCGCCAAGGGCGTGCTCGCGCCCAAGGGCCTCATGTACTACCCGCAGGCCATCGATCGAAAGGCGGTCGATCCGGCCTCGGTGACCAAGGCCATCCGCAAGACGGTGCGCAACATGCTCGCGCCAATTCCCATCGTCGGCGTGCGCGGCATGCGCACGCTGGCCAACCGGATGCAGCGGCTGTCGGCAACCGATCCGCGCAGCGTCGATTTCATCGGCCACCTGGTGCGCATGCAGGAAGAAATCGGCACGGGCGGCGCGGGCTTTCGCTTCATCTACGCGGGCTTCCTGCAGGAGGCCGCGCAACTGCTCGGCAAGCCGCAGCTCACGCAGATGTCGGAGCGGCTCATTGCCATCGGCGACGACTGGCGTGCCTTCGCGCTCAAGGCGGCGCGCATGGTGAAGGGGCGAGAACCCGTCGATCCGGCCGCGCTCGCGGGCAAGCTGCGTGAGCAGGCGCAGCAGGAAGAGACCTTCTTCCGCGATCTGAAGGCTGCCGTCGCCTGAACAATGCTTGAGCTGAAGCATCTCGGACACCGCTACCCGCACGCCACGGCCCCCGCGCTGGCCGATGTCTCGCTCGCCGTGCCGCGGGGCTGCGTGCTGGGGCTGCTCGGTCCGAACGGCGCGGGCAAGACCACGCTGATCTCGCACCTCTCGGGCGCGCTCGCCGTGCAATCGGGCGAGATCCTGATCGACGGCAGGCTGCTGCAGCAGGTGCGCGCGAAAACGCCGACCCGCATCGCGGTCGCGCCGCAGGACCAGGCGTTCTATTCGATGCTCACGGTGGCCGAGAACCTCGCCTGCTTTGCCGCGGCGAGCCGGCTCTCCGGTGCGCGGAAGCGCGAGCGGATCGACGCCTGCATGCGCTTCTCGCAGCTCGAGTCGTTCGCTGGCGTGCGCGCCGACCGGCTGTCGGGCGGCCTCAAGCGTCGGCTGAACCTTGCCATCGCGTTGCTGCCCGAGCCCGAGCTCATGCTGTTCGACGAGCCGACCGTCGGCGTCGATCCGCAGTCGCGCGCGTTCATCCTCGATGCCATCAAGAGCCTTGCGCAAGCGGGTGCGGCGGTGATCTACGCCTCGCATTACATGGAAGAGATCGAGGCCATCGCCGACCGCGTGGCCATCCTCGACCATGGCCGCGTACTGCGTGAAGGGTCTCTCGACGATCTGCTGTCCAGGAGTGCGATGCTTCTCACGCTGGCCGCCGACGGGCTCGATGTGGACATGTTGTCGCGCTTCGGCACGGTGGAGCAGGGGGCCGCGCAGTGGCGCATCCACCTGAACCCCGGCAGCGGCCCCGGCCCGGTGCTGGCGGCACTCGAAGCCTCGGGCATCGCGGTGCGCCACGCCGAGTTCGGCCGGCATGACCTCGAGCAACTCTTCATGGCACTGACCCACCGCTCATTGCGAGATTGACCGACCGAACCGCATGCTGCCCGCGCTCATCAAGAAGGAACTGCTCGCCCTCGTGCGCGACATGCACGGCCTCGCCGTGCTGTTCCTGATGCCGATGGTCTTCATCGTGCTGATGTCGCTCACGCTGAAGGACATCTACCGGCCGCCGCTTGCCGAACTCACCTACGCGGTCGACGCGCGCGACACCGCGACGCCCGCCAAGTGGCTGCTGCAGATCTGGCAGCGCAGCCATGGTGCGCCGCAGCCGCTCGGCGCGGACTGGCAGGAGCGCCTTCGCAACGGGTCGCTCAAGTACGTGATCGTGCTGGAGCCGGGTCTCTCGGAAGAGCTGGAATCGGCTGCGCTCTCGACCCGCGCGCACATCCGGCTGCTGGCCGAGCCGGGCATTGACGCCAATCTCTTCAATGCACTGCGCGCGGAACTCATCGGCGCATCGGGCGAGCTGAAGGCGCGCCTCGCGCTCGCTGTGCCCGGCACCGCCAGCCCGGCGCCCGATGCCTCCATCCAGGCGATGGTGCAGGCCGAGCGCTTCTCCACCGCCGGCCCGCGGCCCACTTCGGTGCAGCAGAACGTGCCGGCCTGGCTCGTCTTCGGCATGTTCTTCGTGGTGGCCTCGCTCTCCAGCCTGTTCGTGCAGGAGCGCGGCTCGGGCGCGCTCGGCCGGCTGCAGAGCCTGGGCGTGTCGCGCACGATGCTGCTCGCTTCCAAGGCTTTGCCGTACCTGGGCGTGAACGCGCTGCAGGCGCTGCTCATGCTCGCGGCCGGCATCTGGTTCATGCCGCTGATCGGCGGCGATGCGCTCTCGCTCGCGGGCATCCATTGGGCCGCGTTGCTGCTGTCGCTCGCGGCCGTGAGCCTTGCCGCGGTGAGCCTGTCGCTCGCGCTGGCATGCCTCGTGCGAACCCATGCACAAGCGGCTACGCTCGGACCGATGGTCAACGTGCTGATGGCGGCGGCAGGCGGCATCATGGTGCCCAAGTTCGTCATGCCGGGCTTCATGCAGCGGCTGGTCGAGGTCTCGCCGATGAACTGGGGCCTCGAGGCGTTGCTGACCGTGCTGTTGCGCGGCGGCGGCGTGATTGATGCATTGCCGCAGGTTGGCCGGCTGGTCGCGTTTGCGGCCGCCATGTTCCTTCTCGCAGTCTTTCTGTTTCGCAGGCGCACATCGTGAGTACTCCGTGAGTAGCGTGACCCCTGAATTCATAGCCAGCCTCAAGGCGATGGTGCTCGAAGCCGTCGAGCGGGATGCGCCCCCCGGCGGCCTCGGCGACGACGAGCCGCTGTTCGGCCCCGAGGCGCGGCTGGACCTCGACTCGCTCGATGCACTGCAGGTGTCGATGGCGATCCAGCAGCAGTTCGGCGTGCGCATGCCCGACAGCAAGGAAACGCGTCGCGCGCTGACCTCCATCGCCCATCTGGCGGAACACCTCGTGCAGGCGGGGAAAGCATGAGCACAGCAGCGCAACGGGTGCACCCATGAGCGCCGCGCAGGGCCGTCCCAAGCAAGCTCGCTCCCGCTTGGCGGGAGGGCGCGCAGCGCCAAGGGTGCACCCATGAGCGGCGGCGTCTACCTGGCCGCCACGGGTCTTGCCTGCGTGCTCGGCAACGACATGCCCGGCGCGCTCGATGCATTGCGGCGCGGCGGCGTCCCGCCGACGCCGGTGACCATCGCCAAGGGGAACGGCTGGCCGGTCTACAAGCTGCCGCCGCAGGAGGGCAACTGGCTCGAGCGCGTGCGGCGCACCATACGCAACGTGGTCGCGCAGACTGGCGAGTGGGGCGACCGCACCGCGCCGCTCTTCGTCGCGTCGTCCTCGCTGGACATCGGCTACATGGAGCACGCGAAGCCCGACCTGCGGCTGGGCGGCGACCTGCAGGACTTCGCCACCATCGTCTGCGAGGCGCTCGACTGGCAGGGTCCGGTCTTCACGATTTCCACGGCTTGCACCTCGGCGCTGAACGCGGTGCTGGCGGCCGCCGACCTGATCAGGAGCGGCGGCACCGACGAGGCGCTGGTGCTCGGCGCCGAGCTGGACAACCGCTTCACCGCGGCCGGCTTTCGCGCGATGCAGCTGCTCGCACCGGGCAACGCCCAGCCCTTCGGCGCGGAGCGCAGGGGGCTGGTGCTCGGCGAAGCCGTGGCGGCGCTGCGGCTGGGCTCGCGGCCGACGCGCTGGCGCATCACGGGCGGCGCGAACGTGGTCGACGGGCGCAACCCGTCGGGCACCGAAGCCAGCGCGGTGCGCGCCATGTGCCAGGCGGCGCTCGCGCAGAGCGGGCTGCGGCCGGAAGACATCGACCTCATCAAGGTGCAGGCCGCGGGCAGCCCGGTCAACGACGCCATCGAGGTGGAGGCGCTCAAGCAGGTGTTCGACCGGTTGCCGCCGCTGGTGTCGCTCAAGTCGTCGCTCGGCCACACGCTCGGCGCGGCGGGTGCCGCCGAGCTGGCCCTCCTGGTCGGCTGCATCGAGGGCGGCGCCTGGCCCTCGACCGACTATCCGCTGGACGAAACGCTGGGCATCACGCTGAGCACCGAACCGCCCGCGAAGCTGCGCAACATCCTGCTCAACGTGGTCGGCTTCGGCGGCGGGCATGCCTCGCTGCTGCTGAAGGATTGCCACGCATGAGCGCCGCGCCGGGCCGCCCCAAGCAAGCTCGCTCCCGCTTGGCGGGAAGGCGCGTAGCGCCAAGGGTGCATCAATGAATGCCTTGCCTAGAGATATCGCCATGAATGCCGGGGCCGAAACCGTCTGGCGCACCGTCGCCCATTTCGTCGTTCATCCGCCGCCCGCGGACTGGCGCGACGAACTTGCACGCCGCCTGGGCCGTCGGCCGCGCCGCGTCGGCCTGTGGACCGAGCTGGCGATGTACGGCGCGCGCCGCTGTCTCGACATGGCGGACGAAGCCGCGCTGCCGCAGGGTGCGCGCCTGCGCGTCGCCAGCAAACGCGGCGCATGGGGCGCCACCTACACGGGGCTGGAGCAGCTCGACGCGGGTCTCCCGATGCCGTTCACCTTCATGCAGAGCCAGCCGGCGCTGATGCTCGCCGAGGTCGGCCGCTGCCTCGAATGGCAGGGCGATGCGAGCTTCATGCTGTGCCGCGATCCCGAGCGCTTGCTGCAGTTGGCGAAGCTCGGCGCTTCGCGCGACGGCCTGCTGTTCGGCATCGTCGAAGAAGAGCGCAACGAGGAATTGCCGCGCACCGAGTGGTGGCGGTTGGTGCCGGCCTGAGCCTTCGCGCTGCGAGCCGGTCAGCGCCGCGGCGCTTGGGAAATGGACTGCTGGAGGTTGATGCGCGCGCGGGCCTCGAGCAGCGCGTGCATCCGGGGCGTGGCGTAGATGGCGTCTCGATCGAGAAAGCGCTGCAGGATTGCGCGCCGGCGCGGCAGGCGCACTTCGTCGGGCACGAAGGCGTACTCGGCGTGGACCTGGCGCTCGTATTCGGCAAAGCGCGCCGGCTCGGCACCGAGGATGGAGAGGTCGATGTCGATCAGCAGTTCGGCGTCGCGGCCTTCGGGCACCGCGTCGTGGCGCGTGGCCATCACGAGGGAATGAATACGTTCGGCCGCTTCGTCGCTCGCTCCCGCAGCCCGCACGATTTCACGCGCCCAGTCGGCGCTGCGTGCTTCGTTGTCGTGCGCATGCACGTCGTAAATCGCGTCATGGAACCAGAGGGCGAGCGCCACTTCGCCGGGGCGTTCGGCCAGCGCTTTCTCGCGCTCGAACCAGGCGAGGCATTCGCAGAGGTGCTGCATCGTGTGGTAGTGGCGTTGCGGCTCGCCATAGCGGCGCTGCAGCTCGGCGCACAGGGCAAGGTCGGGCGCTTCGATGCCCAGGGCACGCCAGGCCTCGGTCCAGTTCGCAAGCAGCGCCTCGGGCTTCATCATGGGTGAGCGCTATTGGTCCATGGCGGCCTTGACCTCCTGGCCGAGGTCGAGCACCGACATCGCGTAGTAGCTGCTCCAGTTGTAGCGCGTGATCACGTAGAAGTTGCGCGTGCCTGCCACGTAGGTCGGCGGTGCGTCGGCGCCGTTCTGCAACTCGACGAGCGCGAGCAGGCCCTTGTGGCGGATGCCTTCGCCCTCGGGCACCGCACCGGCGGCCACGAAGCTGTCGGCGCTGAAGGTGGGGAGGATGTCGGGCGCGAGCAGCAGCGACTTCTTCAGCCGCGCTTCCTCGAAATGCACCGGGTAGGTGGCGGGCATGCCGGGCGTCCAGCCGAAGCCCTTGAAGTAGCTAGCGACCGAGCCGATCACGTCGGCGGGGTTGTTGACCAGATCGATGCGGCTGTCGCCATCGAAATCGACCGCGTACTTGGCGATGCTGCTGGGCATGAACTGCGGCATGCCCATGGCACCGGCGTAGCTGCCGAGGGGAACCAGCGGGTCTTCGGCGGTGCGGCTCTCGGTGCTGAGAAAGCTTTCGAGCTCGCCGCGAAAGAAGGCTTCGCGCTCGGCCGCGCGCGGATGGCCCTGCGGGAAATCGAAGGACAGCGTGGCCAGCGCATCGATCACCCGGAAGTTGCCCATGTTGCGGCCGTAGATGGTTTCCACGCCGATGATGCCGACGACGATTTCGGGCGGCACGCCGTACACCTGCTCGGCCCGCGCCAGAGTGGCCGCGTTGTCGCGCCAGAAGCGCACGCCGGCCGCGATGCGCACCGGGTCGATGAAACGGCTGCGGTAGGTCTGCCAGTTCTTTACCGTGCCTACCGGGCCGGGCAGCATCAGCCGCGGCACGTTGGGCAGGAAGCGCGCGCTGCCGATGGTGGCGCGCACCCATTCGCGATCGAGGCCGCGGCGTGCTGCCACATCGTCCGCGAACTGCATCGCATCGTCGCGCGTGGCGTAGGGAATGCTGCCGCGCACGGGGTTCGAGGCGCCGTTGCGGCCATTGCCCGATTTCTGGGCCGAAGCCCCCGTGGAACCTACGCAGCAAGCGATGAGAAGAACGATGGCGGCGGTGGCGCGAGAGGGCTTGGGGAGAAGGAATCGCATCGGCCGATTGTGCCGCCCGCCCGCGCGAGGCTGCCGGCGGGACACATGTGGTTTCAGCCGCGTGGATTTGCGACCGGCCAGGCGAGCCGCCTGAACTCCGCGCGCAGGGCCGCGAGCGTTTCGGGCGCGGCCTCTGCATAGCGCTGTGCCTCGAGCTTGAGCAGCCAGTCGCGCACCGGTTGCGCGGCGGGGCCGAAGCGTGCATCGGCCTGGGCGGCCATCTGGCGCGGCGGGGCGGTCTCGGGCACCGCGAGGCCGGCTTTCGCGAGGCGCGCGCGGGCTTGGCCGAGGAGGCGCAGCCACGGGTCGTGCCGGCTGCGTTCCCACAGCGTCCAGCCCGCGCCGGCGAGGCTCGCGGCGATCACCAGGTAGAGCAGCACATAGGCCAGGTCTTCGAGGCTCGGTGCATCGAAGCCGAGGTTCTTCAGCAGGTTCAGCTGGCGGCTCTGGGTGTAGCTGAGCACCCACTGGTTCCAGCCGTTGTTCACCGCCTCCCAGGCGGCGCGCAGGTTCTGCACCAGCGTCGGGCTCATTGCGCCGAACGCGCCGGCGAAGAGGCCCGGCTGCGGCACGAGCCGTTGCAACTGGCCGATGCGACCGGGTGCAACCGAGGCCGTTGGGTCCACGCGCACCCAGCCGGCGCCTTCCTGCCAGACCTCGGCCCAGGCGTGCGCGTCGCGTTGGCGAATGATCCAGTAGTTGTCGATGCTGTTGAGCTCGCCGCCCTGGTAGCCCGTCACGATGCGAGCGGGGATGCCCAGGTTGCGCATCAGCACCACGAAGGCCGAGGCGATGTGTTCGCAGAAGCCCTCCTTGCGGTCGAACCAGAACTCGTCGGCCGTGTCGTTGCCGTAGACGCCGGGTTCCAGCGTGTAGGTGTAGCCGCCGGTGCGCAGGCGTCGCAGCGCGGCCTGGACAAGGGCGGGTGTGGCGGCACCGGCGAGTGCGGGGTCGTTGCGCATTTCCGCCGCGAGCGCCGCGGTGCGCGGGTTCGTGCCGGGCGGCAAGGCGAGGTAAGCCTGCAACTGCCCGCCCATGCGCCGCACCGGACCGCTCTGGAATTGCGGATAGCTCTCCGCGCGATAGCGCAGCAGGTCGGTGACGGGGCGGCTCGAGAGCCACTGCAGGTCGGGCGTGCCCATGACTTCGAGGCCGGGGGCTTCGGGCGCCTTCTGCGCTGCATCGAGCGTCAGCAGCCAGGGGCGGTTGCTGGGTTCGAGCGTGACTTCGTAGCGCACCGGCTCGCCGATCACGCGCAGGTTGGCAGAGCCTTGGCCGCCGCGTGCCCACGCTGGCAATGCCGACCACTCGCGGCCATCGAACTGCCCGAGCACCGGGCCGCGAAAGTAGAGCTGGCTCTGCGGCGGCGAGCGATCGCCTTCGAACTTGATGCGCGCCGCGATGCTGTCGTCCAGCGCCAGCTCGGCGATGGTGCCGACGCGCATCGTGTTCGAGAGCCCCATGCGCCCGGCCATCGCATCGCTCGGCGTGCCCCAGAGCGGCGCGAAGCGCGGGAACAGCAAAAACAGCGCGAGCATGATCGGCGCGCCGGCCAGGGCCATCCATCCGGCCGTGCGCGCGGCCTGCAGCAGCGATGGCTTGCCGACGGGCATGTGCGCGTTGACCAGCGCCGTGAGCAGGCCCAGCAGCGCGAGCAGCATCGTGAAGGCCGTCAGCAGCGACTGCGAATAGAAGAAGTTCGTGAGCATCGCGAAGAAGCCCAGGAAGAAAACGACGAACGCGTCTCTGCGGGCGCGCAGCTCCAGTGTCTTGAGGGCCAGCAGGATCACGATCAGCGTGACGCCGGCGTCGCGGCCTAGCAGGGTGCGGTGGGTGGCGTAGGTGCCCGCGAGTGCGAGGGCGAGCAGCGCGATTCGCCACCATTTGCCGGGGAGCGGGCGGGCCTCGATGGCGAGCGAGCCGCGCCAGAGCAGGACCAAGGCTGTCAGGGCTGTGCACCACCAAGGCAAGTTTTCTACTTGCGGCAGGACTATCAATGCGATGACTGTCAGGAGGAAGAGGGTGTCTCTTGCATCCCTTGGGAGGGCTGCGAGCTTGAGCATCAGCTTGTTCATGCGGGGTGACCCTGGCGGGGGGCTGAGGCCGGGTCTCGCCCCGGCGGGCGACTCACTTTCTTTTGCTTCGCCAAAAGAAAGTAAGCAAAGAAAAGGCGACCCCGCTGGCTGCGACCCCTGCGCTGCGCTACGGGGCAACCTGCGGTGCTCGCGGTTCGCGGGGTCTCGCCGAACTCGCTGCGCTCAAACAGCGGCGAGCCCTGATCCGCGAACCGCTGCGCTCCTCGGCGCAGCCAGAGGGGCTTGGGCACCGAACGGGCCATTGCCTCGCTCGGCCCGAAGGGCGGACACGCGCGAGCGCGCGTCCGCCTTGAATCGGTTGTGTGCTTGTGCTTATTTGGTTTGTTGGATGCCGCAAAGGCCGAGCGCAGCGACGGCCCGGTCTGGCTTGAACGCCGAGCGCAGCGATGGCGCGGCCGAAAGCCCTTCTGTATGCGCCGAGGAGCGCAGCGTTTCGCGGACAAGGGTTCGCCCTTGTTTGAGCGAAGCGAGTTTGGGCGAGACCCCGCGGAACGTGAGCACCGCAGGTTGCCCGAAGCGAAGCGGAGGGACGCAGACAGCAGGGTCGCCTTTCTTTTGCCTACCTTTCTTTGGCGAAGCAAAGAAAAGTAGGTCGCCTGCCGGGGCGAGACCCGGCCTCGGAAAGAAAACCCACAAAACCTCAACATAAAGCCAACGCCTCCAGGCAAGCCCTCCGATGAGCCTCCCCTTGAGAGGGCTTCACCACCCGCCCAGCAACCCGAACCCCATAGTCCACCCCCAGCCGATCCGCCATCAACACCCACGCACAAAGCCGCGACACCCGTGCCTCGGTGTCAGCAAGCCCAGCAGCCTGCGCATCGAGCCAGAGCTCCTCGCGCTGCGTGTGCTGCGTATCGCGGCTGACGAGGTCTTCCGACCCAGTCGCCTGCGCACGCGCAGCCTTCTTCCAGACCACCAGCTTGAGCGGATCCCCGCGCCGGTACGCACGCACGCCGTCGTACTCCCCAGCCCCATGCGCGCGCTGCGCAGCCGAAATGGCCGCCGGCCCCGACAAGGGCTCGCCGGCCGGCAACGGCGGCGGATGCGCCTCGGGCGCCGGATACACCAGCATCTGCGCCGCGGGCCGCCAGACCGTCCAGACGCGGAAAGTGCCGAGCGGAAAGCGCGTCTCGGCGGTGAGCGGCGGCACCGGATGCAGCCCCCGCCGCTCGGGCAGGAACGCGATCTCGACGGTGGAGGTGCCTTCGGCCGGCACATCGGTCCAGGCCCACTGCCCGCTGCCGCGCACCGCCATCCCGATGCCATAGCGCACGCTGCGCCGCTCGTTGTGCAGCACGACGCGGAAGACGGCGGCCGCACCGGCGTAATGCGCCTCGGGCGGCATCATGCGCATCGCGAGGCCGCGCAGCGTGGCGTGGCACACGTGCATGCCAACAGCGACGCTGCCGGCCAGCAAGAAGGTCAGCAGGTAGCCGAGGTTGAGCTGGTAGTTGATCGACGCGACCAGCAGCACGAGCAACGTGGCCGCCAGCGTCCAGCCGGCCCGCGTGGGCACGATGTAGACGTTGCGCTGGGTGAGCTCCAGCGTGTCAGACGGCGGCCGCCGGGACAGGAACCAGCCGTCGATGCGCGCGCGCAGGGCGCCGACCGGACTCACGGCAATGGCACCGCCGCGATCATGGCGCGCACCTGCTCGACGGCGCCCCGGCCCGCATCGCCCACGGGCGTGAGCCGGTGCGCGATGGTCTGCGGCAGCACGGACTGCACGTCGTCGGGCGCTACATAGTTGCGGTTGGCCAAGAGTGCCTGCGCCTTGGCGGCGCGCAGCACCGCGATGCCGGCGCGCGGCGACAGGCCCTGCAGGAACCAGCGGCCCGAGCGGGTGGCGGCGATCAGGTCCTGCACATAGTTGAGCAGCGGCTCGGAGGCGTGCACCTGCTGCACGCGCTGCTGGATGGCGGTGAGTTCGCCGGCGGTCAGCATCGCGGGCAGGCTCGCGAGCATCTCGCGCCGGTCGGCGCCCGAGAGCAGCAGCCGCTCGGCGGCGCGGTCGGGGTAGCCGAGCGAGATGCGCATCAGGAAGCGGTCGAGCTGCGATTCGGGCAGCGCAAAAGTGCCAAGCTGGTCCTGCGGGTTCTGTGTGGCGATCACGAAGAAGGGCGTCGGCAGCGGGCGGGTCTCGCCTTCGATGGTGACCTGCTTTTCTTCCATCGCCTCGAGCAGGGCGCTCTGGGTCTTGGGGCTCGCGCGGTTGATTTCGTCGGCCAGCAGCACCTGCGCAAAGATCGGACCGGGGTGGAAGACGAAGGCCTGCTGGCCCCGGTCGTAGATCGCGACCCCCGAAAGATCGCCCGGCATCAGGTCCGCGGTGAACTGAACCCGCGAAAACTGTAAACCGAATGTGTGCGAAAGCGCATGGGCGAGGGTGGTCTTGCCGACCCCTGGCACGTCCTCGATCAGGAGGTGTCCTCCAGCGAGCAGGCAGGCCACGCAGTCGCGCACCTGCGCCTCTTTGCCGACAATCACCGTGTTAAGCTGACTCAGCAAAGTGGCAAGCTTCGCAGCAACGTCCATATTTGTATCCATATGCAAACGATACCGTAAGACCTGGCGGCCCCATGCCGCGTGAGGTCTAGACGTGGCGACAGAGACACATGGGCAAGACAGGCTACTTCACACACCGCGACTTCTGGAAGCACGACATGGGCCGGGGTCATCCCGAGTGCCCCGAGCGGCTGGATGCCATCGAAGACCGGCTGCTGCTTACGGGCGTCAGTGATGCGCTCGAGCACTGCGAAGTGCCGTTGGCCACCCTGGAGCAGCTCACCCGGGCCCACAGCGTCGAGCACGTCGAACTCCTCGAAGAGCTTCATATGCGCCTGGTGGCCGACGAGCCCGCCGGCGGCCCCGACCACGCGCAGCTCGACCCCGACACCTCCCTGAACCGCTTCACGCTGCTGGCCGCGCGCCGCGGTGCCGGCGCGGCCATCGCCGCGACCGATGCGGTGATCGCCGGCGATATCGAGAACGCGTTCTGCTCGGTGCGTCCGCCGGGTCACCACGCCTGCCGCGAGCGGGCAATGGGGTTCTGCTTCTTCAACAACATCGCCATCGCTGCGCGCCATGCGCTCGAAGTGCATGGCTACGACCGGGTCGCGATCGTCGATTTCGACGTGCACCACGGCAACGGCACCGAGAACATCCTCTCGAACGATCCGCGCGTGCTCATGGTCGGCTTCTTCCAGCACCCGTTCTATCCGTACAGCGGCACCGAGCACCCGGCGTCGAACATGCTGAACCTGCCGATCCCGGCGTACACGCGGGGCATGGATGTGCGCGAGCTCATCGAAGCCACATGGATGCCGCGGCTCGAAGAATTCCGTCCGCAGATGGTGTTCATCAGCGCGGGCTTCGACGCCCACCGCGAGGACGACCTGGGACAGCTCGGCCTGACCGAGAACGACTTTGCCTGGATCACCAGCCGCATCCACGATGTCGCCAAGCGCCATGCGCGCGGCCGTATCGTGTCGATGCTCGAGGGCGGCTACAACCTCGATGCGCTGGCACGCAGCGTGGAAGCGCACATCCGCGTCCTGGCCGATCTGTAACGCCAAGGGCGCGCGCACGGCGCCATGTTTTCCGAACCGATGAATTTCAACGACTTCCTACAACGCCTGAAACTGGTCGATGCGACCGGCATCGGCATCGAACTGAGCGTGCTCGTGGCCTGCGTGGCCTTGGCCTGGGCCATCTGCAAATGGTTCGGGCGCGACCAGCCCAAGGACTCGATCTGGTTCGGCGAAAGCACCTTCGACGGTCTGCTGTTCCCGCTGCTGTCGCTGGTGTTCACCGACCTCGCGCGGCGCGTGGTGATCGACTTCCAGGCGGTGCTGGTGCTGCGCATCGCGGTGTCGGTGTTCCTTTCGCTCGCTGTCATCCGGCTCTTCGCGCGGGTGCTCAGGGCGGTGTTTCCCACCTCCAACCTGGTGCGGCTGATCGAACGCACGATCTCGTGGCTCGCGTGGATCGCGGCCGTGCTCTGGATCGTCGGGCTCTTGCCGCCCGTGCTGGCCGAACTCGACAACATCACACTGGCCTTCGGCAAGACGCGCGTGAGCGTGCAGACCATCTTCCAGGGCGTGCTGTCGGCCGGGCTGGTGCTGGTGATCGCGCTGTGGATTGCCTCGACCATCGAGAAGCGCATCCTGCGCGAGGCCGTCACCGACCTCTCGATGCGCAAGGTGGCGTCGAACGCGGTGCGTGCCTTCCTGCTGCTGATCGGTTTGTTGTTCGCGCTGTCGGCGGTGGGGGTGGATTTGACGGCGCTCTCGGTGCTGGGCGGTGCGCTCGGGGTGGGCCTGGGCTTCGGGCTGCAGAAGCTGGCGGCCAACTATGTGAGCGGGTTCGTGATCCTGCTGGAGCGATCGATCCGCATCGGCGACAACGTGAAGGTCGACACCTTCGAGGGCCGCATCACCGACATCAAGACGCGCTACACGCTCATCCGCGCAGGCAACGGGCGCGAGGCCATCGTGCCGAACGAATCGCTGATCACCAGCCGGGTGGAGAACCTTTCGCTGGCGGACCGCAAGTTCAACATCACGACCAACATCGTGGTCGGCTACGAGAGCGACGTGGCGCAGGTGCAAGCCATCCTGTGCGCGGCGGCGAAGTCGCAGGCGCGCGTGATGACCGATCCGGAGCCGATCGCCTATCTGATGAACTTCGCGCCCGACGGCCTGGAGTTCAGCCTGCATTTCTGGGTCGCCGACCCGGACAAGGGCAAGGACAACCTGCGCTCGGCCATCAACATCGCCATCCTCGAAGGGCTGCGCGGGGCGGGCATCGACATTCCCTATCCGCAGCGCGTGCTGCGTGTGGAATCTTTGCCGCCTGGCATCGCGCCAGCGCCCGACGCTGTTTTATAATCGCTGAAAAGCACGATCGTTCTTTTTTCGGGTCCGCAGTGCCGACAGGAAGAACGGAGAGGCTGCAAAGGTCGCGTCCTAGAATGACCGGTTGCCCTCGAAGCCCCCTTTTTGCAATCCAATGGAGTCAAGTCAATGAAGGTTCTTGTGCCTGTCAAACGGGTCGTCGATTACAACGTGAAGGTGCGCGTGAAGAGCGACGGCACCGGGGTGGACATTGCCAACGTCAAGATGAGCATGAACCCCTTCGACGAGATTGCTGTCGAAGAAGCGGTGCGTCTGAAAGAGAAGGGCGTGGTCACTGAAGTGATCGCCGTCTCCTGCGGTGACGCGAAGTGCCAGGAAACGCTGCGCACCGCGATGGCCATCGGTGCGGATCGCGGCATCCTGGTCGAGACCACCGAAGAGCTGCAGCCCCTGGCTGTCGCCAAGCTCCTGAAGGCGCTGGTCGACAAGGAACAGCCCCAACTGATCATCCTCGGCAAGCAAGCCATCGATGACGACGCGAACCAGACCGGCCAGATGCTGGCTGCGCTGGCTGATCTGCCGCAAGCCACCTTCGCCTCCAAGGTCGAAGTCGCTGGCGACAAGGCCACTGTGACCCGCGAAGTCGACGGCGGCCTGGAAACCATCTCCCTCAGCCTGCCGGCCGTCATCACGACCGACCTGCGCCTGAACGAGCCGCGCTACGTCACGCTGCCCAACATCATGAAGGCCAAGAAGAAGCAGCTCGATGTCTTCAAGCCCGAGGACCTGGGTGTGGATGTCAAGCCGCGCCTGAAGACCCTGAAGGTCAGCGAGCCGCCCAAGCGCGGTGCCGGCATCAAGGTGCCCGACGTGGCGACCCTGGTGGACAAACTGAAGAACGAAGCGAAGGTGATCTGAACATGACCGCACTTGTTATTGCCGAACACGACCACGCCAGCATCAAGCCGGCAACCCTCAACACCGTGACTGCAGCGCTGGCTTGCGGTGGCGACGTCCACGTGCTGGTGGCTGGTGCCAACGCCGCTGAAGCTGCCAAGGCCGCAGCACAGATCGCTGGCGTGACCAAGGTCATCGCAGCCGACAGCCCGAGCCTGGCCGAGAACCTCGCAGAGAACGTGGCCGCTCAAGTGCTGGCCATCGCCAGCAACTACAGCCACATCCTGTTCCCCTCGACCGCCAACGGCAAGAACGTCGCCCCGCGCGTGGCCGCCAAGCTGGACGTGGCGCAGATCAGCGACATCACCAAGGTCGACAGCCCCGACACCTTCGAGCGTCCGATCTACGCCGGCAACGCGATTGCCACGGTGCAGAGCAGCGATGCCACCAAGGTGATCACCGTGCGCACGACTGGCTTCGACGCCGCGGCAGCAACGGGCGGTAGCGCCACTGTCGAAACCGCCGAAGGCGTCGCCGACAGCGGCAAGAGCAGCTTCGTCGGCCGCGAAGTCACCAAGAGCGAACGCCCCGAACTGACGGCAGCCAAGATCATCGTCTCCGGTGGCCGCGCCCTGGGCAGCGCCGAGAAGTTCACCGAAGTGATGGCGCCTCTGGCCGACAAACTCAACGCAGGCCTGGGCGCCAGCCGCGCAGCCGTCGATGCCGGCTACGCCCCGAACGACTGGCAAGTGGGCCAGACCGGCAAGATCGTCGCGCCGCAGCTGTACATCGCAGCGGGCATCTCGGGCGCGATCCAGCATCTGGCCGGCATGAAGGATTCCAAGGTGATCGTTGCGATCAACAAGGACGAGGAAGCGCCGATCTTCTCGGTGGCCGACTACGGCCTCGTCGCCGACCTGTTCGTGGCTGTGCCCGAGCTGGTCAAGGCGCTCTGACCGCATCGCTGCATTGAGCCGGAGGGCATCGTTCGCGATGCCCTTTTCGTATCCGCTGTATCTGGAGACAAGACATGAGCTACACCGCCCCCCTCAAGGACATGCTGTTCGACATCGAGCACCTGGCCAATATCGGCGAGATCGCCAAGCTGCCGGGCTTCGAAGACGCTGGCCTCGAGACCGCACAGGCCGTGCTCGAGGAATGCGCCCGCTTCAACCAGGATGTGGTCGCGCCGCTGAACATCGAAGGCGACCGCAATCCCTCGTCGTTCAAGGGCGGTGAAGTCACCACCACGCCGGGCTTCAAGGACGCCTTCGCGCAGTACGTCTCGGGCGGCTGGCAAGGTCTTCAGCATCCGGCGGACTTCGGCGGGCAGGGCCTCCCGAAGACCATCGGCGCGGCCTGCGGCGAGATGCTCAACTCGGCCAACATGAGCTTCGCCCTGTGCCCGCTGCTGAGTGATGGCGCGATCGAAGCGCTGCTCACGGCCGGCTCCGACGAGCTCAAGGCCGTGTACCTCGAAAAGCTCGTGAGCGGCCAGTGGACCGGCACGATGAACCTCACCGAGCCGCAGGCCGGCAGCGACCTTGCCATGGTGCGCAGCCGCGCCGAGCCGCAGCCCGATGGCACCTACAAGGTGTTCGGCACCAAGATCTTCATCACCTACGGTGAGCACGACATGGCCGAGAACATCGTGCACCTCGTGCTGGCCCGCGTGACCGGCGCGCCCGAAGGCGTGAAGGGCATCAGCCTGTTCGTGGTGCCCAAGTTCATGGTCGGCAAGGACGGCGCCCTCGGCGAGCGCAACGACGTGCACTGCGTGAGCATCGAACACAAGATGGGCATCAAGGCCTCGCCGACTGCCGTGCTGCAGTACGGCGACAACGGCGGTGCGGTGGGCTACCTCGTCGGCCAGGAGAACCGCGGCCTCGAGTACATGTTCATCATGATGAACTCGGCCCGGTACGCCGTGGGCATGCAGGGCATCGCGATCGCCGAGCGCGCCTATCAGCACGCTGTGGCCTACGCGAAGGACCGCGTGCAGAGCCGCCCGGTCGACGGCTCCATCAACGCGAGCGCGCCGATCATTCACCACCCCGACGTCAAGCGCATGCTGATGACGATGCGCGCCTACACCGAAGGCTGCCGAGCGATGGCCTCGGTGGCCGCCGCCGCGTACGACGCCGCGCATCACCACCCCGATGCGGACGCACGCAAGCAGAACCAGGCGTTCTACGAATTCATGGTGCCGCTGGTCAAGGGCTACAGCACCGAGATGAGCCTCGAAGTGACCTCGCTCGGCGTGCAGGTGCACGGCGGCATGGGCTTCATCGAGGAGACGGGCGCGGCGCAGTACTACCGCGACGCGAAGATCCTCACGATCTACGAAGGCACCACCGCGATCCAGGCCAACGACCTCGTGGGCCGCAAGACCGCGCGCGACGGTGGGCAGACGGCCAAGGCGATTGCCGCACAGATCGAGAAGACCGAAGCCGAGCTCGCCAAGAGCGAAAGCGTCGCTGCAGCCTCGGTGCACAGGCGCCTGAAGGCCGCACGCGAAGCCTTCATCGAAGTGGTCGACTTCGTCGCAGGCCAGACCAAGGCATCGCCGAACGCGGTGTTCTCGGGCAGCGTGCCGTACCTGATGCTCGCGGGCAACCTCGTGGCCGGCTGGCAGCTTGCGCGCTCGCTGATCATTGCGGAAGACCTCGCCTCGCGCAGCTTCGACACCGACTTCATGCTCGCCAAGATCGCCACCGCGCGCTTCTACGCCGAGCACATCCTCAACAAGGCGCCGGGCATCCGCGACAGCATCGTCGATGGCGCCGAGAGCGTCACGGCCCTCGCGCTCGACGCGTTCTGAGCCGCGTTCCGTGTCGCCCACCTGACCGGCGGCACGGGCCTTCTCTCTTATAAAACCGAACCCATTCCCGGAGACAACAAACATGTCCAAGCTGCCCCCCGTCCTCGCGAACCTGCCGCTGCCGATCATCGGCTCGCCGCTGTTCATCATCAGCAACCCCAAGCTCGTGATCGCGCAATGCAAGGCCGGCGTGGTCGGCTCGATGCCGGCGCTCAACGCACGCCCCGCGGCGCAACTCGAAGAGTGGCTGATCGAGATCACCGAAGAACTCGCGGCCTACAACAAGGCCAACCCCGACAAGCCCGCTGCACCGTTCGCCATCAACCAGATCGTGCACAAGAGCAACGACCGCCTCGAGCACGACATGGAGATGGTTGTGAAGTACAAGGTGCCGATCGTCATCACCTCGCTGGGCGCGCGCACCGACGTGAACGACGCGGTGCACAGCTACGGCGGCGTGACGCTGCACGACATCATCAACAACAAGTTCGCGCAGAAGGCGATCGAGAAGGGCGCCGACGGCATCATCGCCGTGGCAGCCGGTGCCGGCGGCCATGCGGGCGTGAAGAGCCCGTTCGCGCTGGTGCAGGAAATCCGCCAGTGGTTCGACGGCCCGATCGCGCTGTCGGGCTCCATCGCTTCCGGCGGTGCAGTGCTCGCGGCGCAGGCCATGGGCGCCGACTTTGCCTACATCGGCACTGCCTTCATCGCCACCGAAGAGGCGCGTGCGAGCGACGAGTACAAGCAGGCCATCGTCGACGGCAACTCGGACGACATCGTCTATTCGAACCTCTTCACCGGCGTGCACGGCAACTACCTCGCGCCCAGCATCGTCGCGGCGGGCATGGACCCCGCGAACCTGCCCGAAGGCGATCTCAAGACCATGAACTTCGCGAGCGGCGATGGCAGCAAGGCCAAGGCCTGGAAAGACATCTGGGGCTCGGGCCAGGGCATCGGCGCCGTGACCGAAGTGGCCAGCGCCGCGGCGTTCATCGAGAAGCTCAAGCGCGAATACCAGGAAGCACGGCAGCGGCTCGCGCTCTGAGCCTCGGCTGACCGACCCGACCATGGCTTCCGCCATCGCGCCCCCGTCGCCGGGGCGCATGCCGCTGCTCGACGCCGCGAAAGGCATCGCCTGCGCGGTGATCGTGGGGCATCACCTCTCGCGCTATGGACCGATGCCGGCGGGCGCCTACGGGCTCGCGCCCGATTTCTTCGGCTGGCTGGCGGACGACGGCCGGCTCGCGGTGCAGGTGTTCCTCGTGATCGCGGGATTCCTCGCGGCGGCGAGCCTTGCGCCCGACGGCCTCTTGCGCGTCGACCGGCCCATCGCGCGCATCCTGCAGCGCTATGGACGGCTGGTGATGCCGTACCTGGCCGCGCTCACCGTCTGCGTGCTGGTGGCCGCGCTGGTGCGGCCATGGCTCGATGAAGACGTGGTGCCGGCATCGCCGAGCATCGGGCAGCTTTTCGCGCACGGGTTTCTGCTGCAGGACCTGCTGGGCTACGAGTCGCTCTCCACCGGCGTCTGGTACGTGGCGATTGACTTCCAGTTGTTCGCGCTCGCACTGATGCTGGTCGGCCTGCCGGCCATGTTGAGCCCGCCCGCACCGGGTGTCGTGAATCCATCGTCGCGATGGATGCCCGTGCTGCTCGTGCTCGCGCTGGCCGTGACTTCGCTGGTGCTCTTCAACCGCAATGCCGCCCTCGACGATACCGCGCTGTATTTCTTCGGTGCCTACGGGCTCGGCATGCTGGTGTTCTGGATCGGCCGCGCGACGCGTGCCAGCACCTGGCAGGGCGCAGTGGCGATGCTGGTATTGGTCGGGGCGGGCGCGCTGGCGATCGAATGGCGCAGCCGCATCGCGACTGCGCTAGTCACGGCGCTGCTGATCGCACTCGCGCAGCACAGGCATTGGCTGTCGCCTGCGAAGTGGCCGTTGGCAGCGGTGCCGTTGCAGCGCCTGGGGCGCATGTCGTACTCGCTGTTCCTCATCCACTTTCCGGTGCTTCTCGCGATGAATGCCCTCGTCGCGAACCTCGCGCCGCATGGGCCGTGGGTCGACCTGTTGGGGATGGTGGCGACCTTTGGCCTGTCGGTGGCGGCGGCCGCATTGCTTTACCGCTGGGTCGAGGCGCGCCCGGCATCGTGGCGCGGCGTGTTCGCATTGTTCGCCGCGTTGCTGCTCAGCGGCATCGTCGTTTCGCTCTAGCCCGAGCCCGCGGGCGGGCCGTTGCCTGCACGAGGCGCCGCGCGCGCCGCCGCCGATCGGTACGAGCCCGGCGCACCGCCGGTCCATGTCTTGAAAGCCCGCTGGAAGGCCGCGCTGTCGGCAAAGCCCAGTTCCTCGGCCAGCGCCGCGAGCGGCACGCTGCTGGTGTTGAGCCGCACGATGGCCACGTCGCGCCGCAACTGGTCCTTCAGCGACTGGAACGACGTACCTTCCGTCGCCAGGTGGCGCTGCAGCGTGCTGACCGACATGTGCAGGCTGCTCGCCGTGGTGGCGAGATCGGCCCACGCGGGCCGGTTCTGCTGCAGCACCGCCCGCACCTTCGCGCTCACGGCCTGCTCGGCCAGCCGGGGCAGGATCACGTTGGCCGGCGAGGCCGAGAGGAAGACCTGCATCGCGTGCGCGTCGCGATGCATCGGCGTGGCGAGCGCGCTCGCGTCGAACCACATGGCCGTCAGCGGCTGGCCGAACTGCAGCGGGCCGGGAAACACCTTGGCGTAGCCGTCGGCATACGGCGGCAGTTCGAAGCCGAAATCAAAACGCCGCGCCACCAGCCGGCCGCCATGCAGCCACGCGAAGAGCCGCCAATACACCCGCAGCATCAGCTCGTGCAGAAAGTTCTGGTGCGGCGCCTGCAGGTTGTTCAGCCGCAGGCCGAAGCCCGCGAGCGGGCCCTCGTGCAGCAGTACCAGCGAGAGG
The DNA here is from genome assembly GCF_050435205.1 of Variovorax sp. W2I14. Lineage (NCBI taxonomy): Bacteria > Pseudomonadati > Pseudomonadota > Betaproteobacteria > Burkholderiales > Comamonadaceae > Variovorax > Variovorax sp. W2I14. The sequence continues at coordinate 425,902 of NZ_JBNDJX010000001.1, forward strand.
TCGTCCTGCAGCAGGCTGAAGGTGTGCGCCACGCGCCGCAGCGCCACTTCGAAGGTCGGTGCGCCCAGCGTGGAACGCAGCATCAGCGCGAAGCTGCCGCAGCGAAGGCGCCGCGTGAGGAAGCACAGGGCCTCGTCATCCAGCCGCTTCATCAGCAGGGCGAACAGGTCGACGTACTGCTCGGCGGTCACGCGCGACGCTGTTTCTTCGAGCAGCGACGGCGCGATGCCGGCGTCTTCCAGCGCGGTGCCGATGTCGACGGGCGCATCGGCGCCCCGGGCACGGATGCCCGACAGCATGCCCTGGACAAAAGCGATCGGAATGGTGACGGGTGGTTGCAGCATGGGACGCAGCGATCAGACACCAAGCAAGCCACCGTGTCGATTGACGTTTTCTGCAATGCGATCGAAGCGAAGCGCAATCGCCGGGCGGGGGGCGGATTTCTACCATCCGGCAACACCAAAGAGAGACGGAGACATCGCCATGTACATGACCCAGCCGCTGCACCGCAGCCTGCAGCAGCACCCCGACAAACCGGCCGTGCAATTTGCCGGCCGCACCCTCAGCTTTCGCGAATACGGAGAACGCGTCGCGCGCCTGGCGGGCGCGCTGCAGAAGCTGGGCATGCGGACGGGCGACCGCGTGGCGATGCTCTCGCTCAATTCGGCCCGCTACCTCGAATACCAGATGGCCGTGCCCTGGGGCGGCGGGGTGCTCAACCCCTGCAACATCCGCTGGTCGGCCGCGGAAATCCTCTATTCGCTGGAAGACTCGGGCTCGACCATCCTGCTGGTCGACGAGACCTTCCGCCCCATGGTCGAGCAGATGCGCGAGCAGGCCACGAGCCTGCGCGAGGTGATCTATTGCGGCGACGGCGCGCTGCCCGCGCGCATGCACGGCTACGAAGCGCTGCTCGACACGGCAGCGCCCGTGCCCGACGCAGCCCGCCGCGACGAAGACCTGGCGGGCATCTTCTACACCGGCGGCACCACCGGTTTCCCCAAGGGCGTGATGCTCAGCCACACCAACATGGGCAGCTCGGGCCTTGCCCTGCATGCCGAGCGCCTGGCGCCGCCCGGCGGCTGCTACCTGCACGCCGCGCCGATGTTCCACCTGGCCGACATGGGCTTGGCCACGCCGCACTGGCTCGAAGGCAACACGCACTCGATCATTCCCATGTTCAGCCCCGAGGGCGTGCTCAACGCCATCGAGAAAGACCGCGTCACCCACATCCTGCTGGTGCCCACCATGATCCAGATGCTGGTGGACCACCCGGCGATGCGGGAGCCGCGCGACCTGGCGAGCCTGAAGTGCATCGCCTATGGCGCATCGCCGATCTCCGAGGCGGTGCTCAATCGCGCGATGGATGCTTTCCCGGGCGTGGACTTCGTGCAAGCCTACGGCATGACCGAGCTCTCGCCGCTGGCCACCATCAACCCCGCGCGCAACCACACAGTTGAGGGCCGCAAGCTCGGAAAGCTGCGCTCGGCCGGCCGTGCGAGCTACTGCACCGAGGTGCGCATCGTCGATGCCGAGGGCGCCGAGCTGCCGCGCGGCACCGTGGGCGAGATCGCGGTGCGCGGCCCCAACGTGATGCAGGGCTACTGGAACAAGCCCGAGCAAACGGCCGCCGCCGTGCGCGACGGCTGGATGCATACAGGCGACGGCGCCTACATGGACGACGACGGCTACGTCTTCGTGGTCGACCGGCTCAAGGACATGATCATCAGCGGCGGCGAGAACATCTATTCGGCCGAGGTAGAGAACGCGATCACCCAGCATCCCGCGGTGGCGGCCTGCGCGGTCATCGGCATCCCGAGCGAGGAGTGGGGCGAGGCGGTGCATGCGGCGCTGGTGCTCAAGCCGGGGCAGGGCATTCGCGACGAGGAGCTCATCGCGCACTGCAAGACATTGATCGCGGGCTACAAGTGCCCGCGCAGCGTGGCCATCGTCGATGCGCTGCCGCTCTCGGGTGCGGGCAAGGTGCTGAAGACCAAGCTGCGCGAACCGTTCTGGCAGGGCCGCCAACGCAGCGTGGCCTGACATGTTTTTGCAAACCATTTTTCCAATCCGGACATCAAGGAGACCTTCATGAGTCAAGACGTGTATGTGGTCGGGGTCGGCATGATCCCCTTCACCAAGCCGGGCGCGAACCAGCCCTATCCGCAGATGGCCGCGCACGCGACGAATGCCGCGCTCAAGGACGCGGGCATTGGCTACGAGCTGATCCAGCAGGCCTATGTGGGCTATGTGTACGGCGACTCCACGGCCGGCCAGCGCGCGCTCTACGAGGTGGGCATGACGGGCATTCCGGTCGTCAACGTCAACAACAACTGCTCGACCGGTTCGACCGCGCTCTTCCTCGCGCGCCAGGCCGTGGCCAGCGGCGCCGTCGACTGCGTGCTCGCGCTCGGCTTCGAGCACATGAGCCCGGGCGCACTGGGCGCGGTGTTCAACGACCGCCCGAGTCCCTTCGACAATTTCGAGACCATCACCGACGAGCTGGTCGGCAACGAGCAGGTGCCGCTCGCGCTGCGCTACTTCGGTGGCGCCGGCCTCGCGCACATGCAGCAGTACGGCACGCAGATGTCCACCTTCGCGAAGATCCGCGCCAAGGCGAGCCGCCATGCGTCGAACAATCCGGTGGCGCTGTTCCGCACCGTCGTCACCGAAGACGAAGTGATGGCCGCGCCCGTCATGTGGCCCGGCGTGATGACGCGGCTCATGGCCTGCCCGCCCACCTGCGGCGCGGCCGCGGCCATCGTGTGCTCGCCGCGATTCGCCGAGCGCCATGGCCTGGACCGCAGCGTGCGCATCAAGGCGCAGGCCATGACCACCGACCGCGCCGTGACCTTCGAGAGCCGCGACATGCGCGAGGTCGTCGGCTTCAGCATGGCGCAGGAAGCCGCGCAGAAGGTGTACGACGCGGCCGGCGTCGGCCCGCAGGACATCGACGTGGTCGAGCTGCACGACTGCTTTGCGCACAACGAGCTTCTGAGCTACGAGGCGCTGGGCCTTTGCCCGGTCGGCGGCGCGGAGAAATTCGTGGTCGACGGCGACAACACCTATGGCGGCAAGGTGGTGACCAATCCGTCGGGCGGGCTGCTGTCGAAGGGGCATCCGCTCGGGGCGACGGGGCTCGCGCAATGCACGGAGCTGGTTCAGCAGCTGCGCGGCACAGCGGACAAACGGCAGGTCGAAGGCGCGCGGATGGCGCTGCAGCACAACCTCGGGTTGGGCGGCGCGTGTGTGGTCACGCTGTACGAACGCGTCTGAGGACAAGGCAGAACATGATCGACAAGAAATGGATCGGCCACGAGCTGCCCGCCTCGGTGCTGCCCATCGAGCGCACGCGGCTGCAGTTCTTCGCCAAGGCCATCGGCGAGACCGATCCGGTCTACACCGATGCCGCCGCCGCACGCGATGCGGGCTACCCCGACCTGCCCGCGCCGCCCACCTTCCTGTTCGCAGCCGAACTGGATTCGGGCGCCTCGGGCCGGATGCTCGACGACCTGCAGATTCCGCTCTCGAAGCTCCTGCACGGCGAGCAGAGCTTCAGCTATCACCGGCCGGCCTGCGTGGGCGACACGGTGACGGTGCGCTCCACCATCAGCGACATCTACGACAAGAAGAACGGCGCACTCGAATTCGTCGTGAAGACCTCGCGCGCCACCAACCAGCGCGACGAGCTCGTGGCGGAGCTGCGCACGGTGATCGTGTGCCGCCACTGACGAAGGAACGCACGATGACCACCGCTGCCACCATCACCTACGACAACGTCAAGATCGGCGACGAGCTGCCCGCATTGCAGCTTGCGCCGGTCAACCGCACCACGCTCGCGCTTTTTGCGGGCGCCTCGGGCGACCACAACCCGATCCACATCGACACCGACTTCGCGCGCAAGGCCGGCATGCCCGATGTGTTCGCGCAGGGCATGCTGGGCATGGCCTGGCTCGGCCGGCTCGTCACGCAATGGGCGCCGCAGTCGCAACTGCGCCGCTTCGACGTGCGCTTCCAGGGCATCACCCACATCGGCCATGCGGTGCGCTGCACCGGCCGTGTGGTCGAGAAGCTGGAACACAACGGCGAGCGCTGCGTGCGCGTCGAGGTGCAGAGCGCCAACCAGTACGGCCAGGCCCGCATCGCCGGCGAAGCGCTGGTGGCGCTGCGCTGATCGATCCATTCCAACGAAAGAAAAAATCAACATGACACTCAAGCTCGAAGGCAAGGTCGCCCTCATCACCGGCTCGGGCCGCGGCATCGGCCGCGCGATCGCGCTCAAGCTCGCTTCCGAAGGCGCGCGCATCGTCGTCAACGACCTCGATGCCGAACCCGCCGAAGAAACCGTCGAGGCCATCCGTGCCGCGGGCGGGCAGGCCGTGGCCTGCGTCGGCAGCGTCTCGGCGCCGGACTTCGCCGAGCGCTTCGTCGGCACCGCGGTGAGCGAATACAAGGGCCTCGACATCGTCGTGAACAACGCCGGCTACACCTGGGACAGCGTCGTGCAGAAGATGACCGACGAGCAGTGGTACGCCATGATCGACGTGCATCTCACCGCGCCGTTCCGCATCCTGCGCGCGGCGCAGCCGGTGATCCGTGCGCTCTCCAAGGCCGAGGGCGAAGCCGGCCGGCGCGTGGTGCGCAAGGTGGTCAACATCTCGTCGGTGGCGGGGCTCTTCGGCAATGCCGGACAGACCAACTACTCGACCGCGAAAGCCGGCATCGTCGGCATGACGCAGACGCTCGCCAAGGAGTGGGGGCGCATGAACGTCACGGTCAATTGCGTGGCCTTCGGCTTCATCCAGACCCGGTTGACCGCGAGCACCGCCGATGCGTCCACCGCCAACATCGAGGGCCGCGAGATCAAGGTCGGCGTGAACCCCGGGCTGCTCGCAATGATGGAGCAGTCGATCCCGCTCGGCCGTGGCGGCACGCCCGAGGAAGCGGCCGGCGCGGTGTACCTGCTGTGCGCGCCCGAGTCGGACTACGTGAGCGGCCAGACGCTCATGTGCACCGGCGGCTTGACTGGTATCTGACGTGGACATTGTCGAAGGCATTGCCTGGGGCGTACGCGACGACATCGGCCGCATCGTGCTCAAGCGGCCCGGGAGTGCGAACGCGCTGACATCGCCGAGCGCCCGGGCCCTGGTCCGCGCCATCGACGGGGTGCTCGAACAGAAGCCGCGCGCCATCCTGTTGACCGGCGAGGGCAAGACCTTCTGCGCGGGTGGCGACATCGACGAGTTCGTGGCGGCCGGCGAGCGGCTGCCCGAACTGGTGAACGAAATTCTCGACGGGCTTCATCCCGCGTTGCTGCGCCTGGTGACGAGCCCGGCGCCGCTGGTCGTTGCGGTGAACGGCCCGGCGGGCGGCGCGGGCGTGGGGCTCGCGCTCTGCGGCGACTTCGTGCTGGCGGCGGAGTCGATGAAGCTGCGCACCGGCTATGCGGCCATCGGCCTCTCGCCGGACGCGGGCGCCTCGTACTTCCTGTCGCGCCGCGTGGGGCCGGTGCGGGCGCAGCAGTGGCTGATGCTCAGCGAACCCATCGACAGCCAGCGCTGCCTGGCGACGGGTGCGGTCGATGCGGTCTATCCGGATGCGGAGCTCGCTGCTGCAGCCGAGGCGCTGGTCAGGCGGCTGGCCGCTGGTGCGAGCGCGTCATTCGCGGGCATCAAGGCCCTGTGCGGCGGCGCGCCGGGCCGGCCGATCGAGGAACACTTCGCGATGGAGCAGAAGCTGCTGCACGAACGCGCGGGCAGTGCGGATGCGCGCGAAGGCGTGGCGGCATTCGTCGCGAAGCGGGCGCCGCGCTTCACGGGCCGCTGAGGCCCACCTCGACCGCCGGGCGGGCTGCCGCCCAATGGCAGCAGCTTGGCCATGCCCGGCACCGGCGCCCCGGCGCTCGTCAGGCTTCGGGCGTCTTCTTCTTGAAGATCTTGGCGATGCCCCAGAGCGCAGCGCCGCCGGCCACGACCGCGATCTTCGCGAACTTGGCGAGGAACGCCAGCGCGAGCGCGAACAGGCCCAGCTTCTTGACCGCCACGCCGGCCACCAGCGCGGCGAGGCCATAGGCCGCGACCTTGTCGGTGGAGGAGTTGAAGTCCGCGTACTTCTTGCCGTCGTCGTACTGCAGCGCGGCCAGGAGCTTCGCTGCGTCGGGCTTGTAGGTGTCCAGGTCCTTGGCGTTGGTGATGAGGTTCAGGCTCAGGTAGCCCTCGCGGCCCAGCGCATAGGTGTTGTAGTTGACGCCCTGGTTGTCGCCCGTGCTGCCCTTCTTCTTCGAGAGGGCCGACCACACGAGGCGGTGCGTCTCGGCCTCGTACTGCGGCTTCTGCGCCCAGCCCGTGACCTCGATGCCGTCGATGCCGCGCTTGGCGCGCTCTTCGTTCGCGGCCTCGGTGCCTTCCTTCAGGCTCTTGAGCAAGTCGTCGGCGTTCCAGTCCTTCGCGTCGTCGTCCTTGATGTAGCCCTCTTTCACGAACTTGACGACGGCCATCCAGCCGGCGTCGTCGTTGGCGGGGAAGATCGCGCCGATGAAGGTGTCGTCGGTGCGGTTGCCCATGCTGTGCATGAGCTGCGCGGCCGCTGGCGTCGGCACCCAGATGTAGCCGGCCGGCAGCTTCAAGTGGGCCTGGTCGCGCAAGGGGATGTCGGCGGGGCCGGCCTTCTGCACGGCCCTGGCGGCCTTGAAGGCGGCTTCCTGCTCGGCTTCCAGCGAGTTCGCTGTAGAGGCAGTGGCCGGAGCCGTTGAAGTGGTCGGTGATGCAGCGTTGCCGGTGTTGGTGGCCGCAAGGGCGCACGCGAGCAGCAAGCCGGCCGTCAGGCGGGCAGTATGAATACGCAAGTTCTCTCTCCTCGGTTGTTGTCGGTTTTGGTGAGACGCGAGGAGTTTATCGGTGCCCTTGCGGGCGCCCAACAGTGCGTTTTCAGGGCCAGGGCGTGGGCGGCGGAATCTCGCACACCGGTTCGACGTCGATGCTCTTGAAGTCCGCTGGCGAAACGATCTCCAGGTACTCCATGTCGGGCGAGTAGTCGAACAGGAAGTGCCGGATGCCCGGGCGCTGGTGCACCACGTCGCCGGCCTCGACCAGCGTTTCCTTGTCCTCGTACATGAAGCGGGCCCAGCCCTTGAGCATGATGACGATCTGGAAGTCCGCCTCGTGGCGGTGCCAGCCGGTGCCCGTTTCCGGTGCCATGTTGGCCTTGACCAGATGCGCGATGACCTTGCCGTTGGTGGCCTCGGCCACGCCCAGGTCGCGGTAGAGGAAGAAATCGCGCAGCCCCCCCGAGACGAACTCTGTGTCACCGGGCTTGACGTGGGAGAACTGGGTGGCGGTACGGTCCAGCATGGGGCGCTCCTTCGCAGGGTGGTTGTGTTGCGCCGCAGCACGCATAAAGCGTTCCTGAGCCGAGGTCTTTGGTTTGTGGGCAAAGGCATCCGTGACTTTTCTCCGCGCTCGCCAGCGGCTGGGGTCAATCCTTGACGCCTCGGTGGGCGCTTTCCATACTCAACCGCATGGTTCACCCAACCGCCCCTCCTGAAGCCGCGACCCTCGACGCCGTCTTCGCCGCGCTGTCCGATTCGACGCGCCGCACCGTGCTCGAAACCCTGGGCGAGCGCAGCCTCAGCGTGACGGAGCTTGCCGAGCCGCATGGCATGTCGCTGACCGGCTTCATGAAGCACCTGCGCGTGCTGGAGAACGCCGGCCTCATCTCGCGCACGAAAGAGGGCCGCATCGTGCGCTGCGAGCTCTCGCCCCGTCCCATGCAGGAAGCTGCGGCGTGGCTGTCGCGCTACGAGAAATTCTGGACCGGGCGCCTCGATGCACTGGCGCGCTTTCTCTACCACCAGGAGCAGACCGAATGGCACCACCTGCCGACCGAGACCCCCCCGACAAGGAGCGTCCCTCGCTCACCCTCCGCCGGCACTACCGCGTCGCGCCCGACAAAGTCTGGCGCGCCTGGACCGACCCGCAAGCGCTGAAGCTCTGGTTCGGACCTGGCGAAATCGTCTCGGTGCCGCTCGTGGACGTCGACCTGCGCGTCGGCGGCCGCTTTCGCGTGACGATGCTGGCCGACGACGGCGAGACGCACGATGTGAGCGGCACCTACCTGGAGGTCGTGCCGAACCGCAAGCTCGTCTTCAGTTGGGCCTGGCGCAGCACGCCCGAGCGCGAATCGCGCGTCACGGTGCAGATCGAGCCCGACGGCGACGGCTGCGAACTCGTGCTCATGCACGAACAGTTCTTCGATGAAGCGGCGCGCGACGGCCACAACCACGGCTGGAGCGGCGCCCTCGTCAAGCTCGAAGACTGGCTGGGCAGCGCCACCGCATGACCGCAGCGGTCGCCGACGCCATCGACGCGATCTACCGCACCGAGTCGCGCCGCATCTTCGCCACGCTGGTGCGGCTGCTCGGCGACTTCGACCTGGCCGAAGAGGCGCTGCACGACGCCTTCCGCAGCGCCCTCGAACAATGGCCGCGCGATGGCGTCCCCGCGAACCCGCGCGCCTGGCTGGTGTCGGCGGGGCGATTCAAGTCCATCGACGGCATCCGCCGGCAGGCGCGCTTCACCGCGTGGGACGACGCGGTCGAGCACACCGCGGCGCTCGCAGACCCCGCGCTGGCATGGGACGACGACACCGTCGAAGACCTCGAAGACGACCGCCTGCGCCTCGTCTTCACCTGCTGCCACCCCGCGCTCGCGCCCGATGCGCAGGTGGCGCTCACGCTGCGCGAGGTCTGCGGCATCGCCACCGAGGAAATCGCGCGTGCCTTTCTCGTGCCCGCGCCCACCATCGCCCAGCGCATCGTGCGCGCCAAGGCCCGCATCCGCGATGCGCGCATTCCGTATCAGGTGCCGTCGCTGGCCGAGTTGCCAGAGCGGCTCGATGCGGTGCTGCGCGTGGTGTACCTCGTGTTCAACGAAGGCTATGCGGCCTCGTCGGGCGAGAGCGTCACGCGCGCCGATCTCTCGGCCGAAGCGATCCGGCTGGGCCGGCTGCTGGTCGACCTGCTGCCCGACCCCGAGGCGATTGGCCTGCTTGCGCTGATGCTGCTGCACGACTCGCGCCGCGCGGCCCGCACGTCGCCCCAAGGCGAGCTCGTGCTGCTCGACGCGCAGGACCGCAGCCTCTGGAACCGGGCGCAGATCGGGGAGGGCGCCGCGCTGGTCGAGCGCGCATTGCTGTCACGCCGTTTCGGCCCCTATGCGCTGCAGGCCGCCATCGCCGCCGTGCATGCGGAAGCCAGCGAGGCTGCTGCCACGGATTGGCCGCAGATCGTTGGCCTCTACGACGTGCTGCTGCGCTTCGATCCATCGCCAGTGGCCGAGCTCAACCGTGCCGCCGCCATCGCCATGCGCGACGGCCCCGCGGCGGGGCTGGCGCTCATCGATGCGCTGCTCGCGCGCGGCGAGTTGGCCGACTACCACCTGGCCCACGGCGCCCGCGCCGAGCTGTGCCGACGCCTGGGCCGCATCGGCGAAGCGCGCACCGCCTACGAGCGCGCGCTGTCGCTGGCGCGCCAGTTGCCCGAGCGGCAATTCCTGGAGCGGCAACTGACCCTGCTGCACCTCAAGTAGATTTTTTTGATGCCGCTCGTGCCGGGCATGTCGATTTCCGCCATCGCCAATCGACCAGTGGTGTCCACATTCCATCTTCAAGGACTTCAAGGAGATAGCGCCATGAAATACCTCTGCCTCGTTCACTACGACGAAGCGGTGATCGACACGATGCCGCCCGACGAACTCAAGGCCCTGGGCGACGAGTCCCACGCCTACGACCGCGAGCTCGAAAGGGCCGGCCACTACATCGCCTCGAACGCGCTCGAATCCGTGAAGACCGCCAAGGTCGTGCAGGTGCGGGGCGGCAAGCGCTCGCACGTCGACGGCCCGTACGCCGAGGCGCGCGAGCAGCTCGGTGGCTTCATCCTGATCGAGGCGCGCGACCTCAATGCCGCGATCCAGTTGGCGGGGCGCATTCCCATGGCGCGCTACGGGGCCATCGAGGTGCGGCCGGTAGAAACCCTTCAAAGGAGAGCGGCATGAGGTACCTCTGCATCATCTACGGCACCGACGATCAGACCTCTCACTTCTCACCGCGCGAAATGGACAACTACGTGAACGAACACCTCGACTACGACCTGGCCCTGCAGGCCCGCGGCAAGCTCGTCGCCTCCGAAGCGCTGCAGCCCGCCGAGACGGCGACCGTCGTGCGCATGCGCCGCAACAAGCTCTCCGTCACCGACGGCCCCTTTGCCGAGACCAGCGAATACCTCGGTGGCTTCTATCTGGTCGAAGCCGGGAGCGACGAGGAAGCACTGGAGCTCGCCGCCGGAATTCCATCCGCGCGCTTCAGCAGCATCGAGGTGCGGCGGGTCAGGGGCGGCGGAGCGCGAACGCCATGAGCGGCGCGCATCCCGCGTCGCCGCCCCCCCGCGCCACGGTGCGCGAATGGACCGGCCTGGCCGTCATCGCGCTGCCGTGCATGCTCTATTCGATGGACCTCACGGTGCTGAACCTCGCGATCCCGGCGATCAGCGAGGAGCTCAAGCCCACAGCCTCGCAGTTGCTCTGGATCGTCGACATCTACGGCTTCTTCGTCGCGGGCCTCCTGGTCACCATGGGCACGCTGGGCGACCGCATCGGCCGGCGCCGGCTGCTGCTCATCGGCGCGGCCGCGTTCGGCATCGCCTCGATGCTGGCGGCTTTTTCGACCAGCGCGAACATGCTCATCGCCACGCGCGCGCTGCTCGGCGTGGCGGGCGCGACGCTCGCGCCATCGACGCTCTCGCTGATCCGCAACATGTTCCTCGACCCGGCGCAGCGCACCGTGGCCATCGGCGTGTGGATCTCCAGCTATTCGGCCGGTGCCGTCATCGGGCCGGTGCTGGGCGGGGTGCTGCTGCAGTTCTTTCCGTGGGGCTCGGTGTTCCTCATCGGCGTGCCGGTGATGGTGCTCTTGCTGGTGCTCGGACCGCTCCTTCTGCCCGAGTACCGCGACCCGGAGGCGGGGCGGCTCGACCTGGCCAGCGTGGCGCTGTCGCTGGCGGCGGTGCTGGCCGTCATCTACGGCATCAAGCAGATCGCCGAGCACGGGCCCGACGTGGAGCCGGCGCTGTCGATCATGGTGGGCGCGGCCCTTGGCTGGATGTTCGCGCGCCGGCAGAAGCGGCTCGCCAATCCGATGATCGACCTGCAGCTCTTTCGCCTGCCGGCCTTCACCGTCTCGCTCGCGGCCTACATGCTCGCGTGCTTCGTGATGTTCGGGCTCTTTCTCTACAACGCCCAGTACCTGCAGCTTGTGCTCGGCTTGTCGCCGCTGCATGCGGGACTTTGGAGCGTGCCGAGCGCGGCGGCTTTCATCGTGGGGTCGATGGTCGTGTCCGCGCTCGTGCGGCGCATGCGGCCGGCCTATGTGATGGGCGGCGGCCTCGCCGTGGCGGCCATGGGTTTCGCGATGCTCATCGTGCTCCCTGCACAAGGCGGGCTGGCCTGGATGGTGGGGAGCGCGGTCATCTCGTCGCTCGGCCTCGCGCCGGTGTTCACGCTGGCCACCGACGTGGTCGTGGGCAGCGCACCGCCCGAGCGGGCCGGCGTGGCCTCGGCCATTTCGGAAACCAGTTCCGAATTCGGCGGGGCGCTGGGCATCGCGATCCTGGGCAGCATCGGCGCGGCGATCTACCGCAGCACGATGGCCGATGCGGTGCCTGCGGGGCTGGCGGGTGCGGCCGAGGTGGAAGCGGCGCGCAGCACGCTCGGCGGCGCGGTGGCGCTGGCCTCCCAGCTCACCGGAAGCGCGGGCGCCGAACTGCTCGACGCGGGCCGCGCCGCGCTGCTGCACGGCCTGCGCCTGACGGCCGGCATCTGCGCGGCCGTGCTGCTGGTCGTGGCCGGGCTCGTCGCCTTCCGATTGCGCGGGGCGGGGGAGGCCAATGCCCCTCGAACACCGGGTGCCGCCGCATTGCCGGAGCGCTGACGAACACCCATACTGGGGCTTCCACGACGAGACCAACGGAGCCTCCCATGAGCAACGAACTGCGCAAGAAGCTGCACGACCTGGCCGAACTGGCCGAGAACACCACCGACCCGCAGACCAAGGCCATCGTCGAGGCCCTCCGCCTGCAGACGGCCGTGCTGAACGAGCGGCTCTTCGCCATCGAGCTGCAGGTGGGCGCGCTCACGAAGCGCCTCGAGAACACGTCCGAAAGCACGACCGGCTGAGGGGGCGGCCGCTTTGTAGGGATAATCCCGGCCATGAGCGGCAACACTTTCGGAACACTTTTCGCGGTCACCAATTTCGGCGAATCGCACGGCCCGGCCATCGGCTGCGTCATCGACGGCTGCCCCCCGGGCATGGCATTGAGCGAGGCCGACATCCAGGGCGATCTGGACCGCCGCCGCCCCGGCACCAGCCGTCACGTCACGCAGCGCAACGAACCCGATGCGGTGCAGATCCTCTCCGGCGTGTACGAAGGCAAGACCACCGGCACCCCCATCGCCCTCCTGATCCAGAACACCGACCAGCGCAGCAAGGACTACGGCAAGATCGCCGAGCAGTTCCGCCCCGGGCACGCCGACTTCACCTACTGGAAGAAATACGGCATCCGCGATCCGCGCGGCGGCGGGCGCTCCTCGGCGCGGCTCACGGCGCCGATGGTGGCGGCCGGCGCGGTCGCCAAGAAGTGGCTGGCCGAAAAATACGGCATGGTGTTTCGCGGCTGCATGACGCAGATCGGTGAAATCGCGATTCCCTTCGAAAGCTGGGACCACGTGCCCCACAACCCCTTCTTCGCCCCCATCGCCGATGTGAGCGCGCTGGAGGACTACATGGACCGCCTGCGCAAGGCCGGCGATTCGTGCGGCGCGCGCATCCGCGTCACCGCGACGAACGTGCCCATCGGCTTGGGCGAACCGCTCTTCGACAAGCTCGACGCCGAAATCGCCTACGCGATGATGGGCATCAACGCAGTGAAGGCGGTGGAAATCGGCGCCGGCTGGGACAGCGTCACCCAGCGCGGCACCACGCACGGCGACTCGATCACGCCGACCGGCTTCGTCACCAACAACGCGGGCGGCATCCTGGGCGGCATCAGCTCGGGGCAGGACCTCGAGGTGAGCATCGCGATCAAGCCCACGAGCTCGATCATCAGCCCGCGCCAATCGATCGACATCCACAACAACCCCGTCGAGGTGGTCACCAAGGGCCGCCACGACCCCTGCGTGGGCATCCGCGCGACGCCCATTGCAGAGGCGATGCTCGCGCTGGTGGTGATGGAGCACGTGCTGCGCAACCGCGCCCAATGCGGCGACGTGCAGACCGACGCGCAGAAGACCGAAGCCGCGTCCCCGCAGGCGTCCTTCCTCTAGTGTCCGCCCCGCCACCCGTGGCCGCCCAGCGCGGCCACCTGCTGGCATTCGCTGGTCTGTCGGCCAGCTATTTCGCGCACATCGGTTTCTTCAACCCCTACCTGCCGCTGTGGCTCAAGGACCTGGGGCTGCCGATCTTCACGATCAGCCTGCTGGCCTCGGTGCAATCGGTCACGCGCGTGTTCGCACCCTACGCTTGGGGCGCGCTCAGCGACCACACCGGCCACCGCGTGATGCTGCTGCGCTTCAGCGCGGCCGTGGCGCTGGTCAGCTCCTTCGGGCTCTGGTGGCACGGCGGCGCATGGTGGCTCGCGCTGGTGCTGCTCGTGATGTTCACCCACACCAGTTCGATGATGTCGCTCACCGAAGCGGCCATGGCGCAATTGGTGGCTGGCGACTGGGGGCGCTATGGGCGCATCCGGCTCTGCGGCTCGGCCGGCTTCCTCGTCACGGTGTTCTTCGCGGGCGAGTGGTTCGAGCGCTTCGGCATGAAGCACTTTCCGGCCTGGGCGGCCGGCACGCTGGTCATCGTGCTCATCGCCACCCTGAAGCTGCCCGACGTGCGCGAACCCGTGGCGGCGCACGATGCCGTGAAGGAGCCCATCGGCCCCGTGCTGCGCAACCCGGTGGTGCGGTGGTTCTTCGCGTCGCTGTTCTTCCAGGTGATGTCGCACTTTTCGGTGTACGCGTTCTTCTCGCTCTACCTCGACTCGATCGGCTACGGCAAGAGCACCATCGGCCTTCTGTGGGCGCTGTCGGTGGTGGCGGAGATCGTCTGGTTCTTTTTGCAGGGCCGGCTCATCGGCTTGTTGCCGATGCCGCGCTGGATGCTGGTGTGCAGCATCGCGGCCGTCGCGCGGCTGGGGCTCACCGCAGGGCTGGGTGGCTTCATCGCCGCGCTGGTCGTCGCGCAATGGCTGCATGCGCTGAGCTTCGCGGCGCATCACACGACGTGCATCGCCGTGGTGTCGCGGCGCTTTCCAGGGCGGTTGCGGGGGAGAGGGCAGGCGCTCTTTACGGTGATCGGTTATGGGTTCGGCGGGGTGCTGGGTGTGTTGCTTGGTGGGGCCGTGGCGCAGGAACTTGGTTATCGGGCGATGTTCACCGCGGCGGCGGTGTTGGCTGTGGTGGGCAGCCTTTGCGCATGGCGCGTGGTGAAACTGGAGCAGGTCGAACGAAGCGGCGCGACAGGCCGTGGCTGAGCGGTGAGTTGACTTTCGCGGTGCGCCGCAAGTGCGGGTTTCCGATAACTACAAGCACTTGATTTAGTCGGCTCCCTGAAACATAGTTGGCCCCGTTCAACAAGCCACAGGCGCATTGCCTGCCAAGGAGACCAACCATGTTCAGTTCGCGCAGCCGCCGCCGCTCCACCCTGGCCCTCGCCATCCTCTCCGTTGCCGCATCCACGGCTTTCGCCGCCGGCGAGCCGGTCATCGGCCTCGTCACCAAGACCGAAACCAACCCCTTCTTCGTGAAAATGAAAGAGGGCGCGCAGGAAGAAGCCAAGAAGCTCGGCGCCAAGCTGCTCTCCGGTGCGGGCAAGGCCGATGGCGACAACGCGGGCCAGATCACCGCGATGGAAAACATGATCGCGGCCGGCGCCAAGACCATCCTCATCACGCCGAGCGACGCCAAGGCGATCGTGCCGGCGATCAAGAAGGCGCGCGACAAGGGGATCATGGTGATCGCGCTCGACAGCCCGGCCGATCCGCCGGATGCGACCGACGCGCTCTTCGCCACCAACAACTACACCGCCGGCGTGCTCATCGGCGAATACGCCAAGGCCGCGATGGCCGGCAAGACGCCCAAGATCGTCGCGCTCGACCTGCTGCCGGGCCACCCGGTCGGCGCGCAGCGCCACAACGGCTTCATGAAGGGCTTCGGCCTCCCGGCCAACGACGCGAAGTCGAACGAACTCTCGAAGGCGCCCGAAATCGTCTGCATGGCGGACAGCTTCGGCGACCAGGCCAAGGCGCAGACGGTGATGGAAAACTGCCTGCAGAAGGCGCCCGAGGTGAACCTGGTCTACACGATCAACGAGCCCGCCGCGGCCGGTGCCTACAACGCGCTCAAGCGCGCGGGCAAGGAGAAGGGCGTGCTGATCGTCTCTGTGGACGGCGGCTGCCAGGGCATCAAGGACACCCACGCCGGCATCATCGCCGCGACCTCGCAGCAGTACCCGCTGAAGATGGCCGCGATGGGTGTGGCGGCGGGCGTCGAGTTCGCCAAGACCGGCAAGAAGGCTTCGGGCTACGTCGACACCGGCGTGACGCTGATCGCCGGCAAGAGCGTGGCGGGCGTCGACAGCAAGGACACCAAGACCGGCGCCGAGCTGTGCTGGGGCAAGAAGTAAGCGGCGGGTAGTCCCAGAGAGAACACATCGATGGCGAAATCCGCAGCAGCAACGCACCACATTCCGTGGGGCGCCCTGGGGCCGTGGCTGGCCCTGCTCGGCGCATGCATCTTCTTCGCGACGCAGTCCGACCGGTTCCTGACCGGCGAGAACCTGTCGCTCATCCTGCAGCAGGTGATGGTGGTCGGCGTGATCGCCATCGGCCAGACGCTGATCATCCTCACGGCCGGCATCGACCTGTCGTGCGGCATGGTGATGGCGCTGGGCGGCATCATCATGACGAAGTTCGCGACCGAACTCGGCATGCCGGTGCCGATCGCCATTCTTTGCGGCATCGGCGTGACGACGCTGTTCGGCCTCATCAACGGCCTCCTGGTCACGCGCATCAAGCTGCCGCCCTTCATCGTGACGCTGGGCACGCTGAACATCGCGTTCGCGATCACGCAGCTCTATTCGTCGTCGCAGACCATCACCGATCTGCCCGCCGGCCTCACGGGGCTGGGCACCACCTTCGCCATCGGCAGCGCCGAAGTGGCGTGGGGCTCGGTGCTGATGGTGGCGCTCTACGGGCTCGCGTGGTTCGTGCTTCGCGAGACGGGCGCGGGCCGCCACATCTATGCGGTGGGCAACAACGCCGAGGCCACGCGCCTCGTGGGCATTCCGACGCAGCGCGTGCTGCTGGGCGTGTACGTGGCGGCGGGCGTGCTGTACGGCATCGCCTCGCTGCTGTCGGTGGCGCGCACCGGCGTGGGCGATCCGAATGCGGGGCAGACCGAGAACCTGGACGCCATCACGGCCGTGGTGCTCGGCGGCACCAGCCTCTTCGGCGGCCGCGGCATCGTGCTGGGCTCGCTCATCGGTGTGCTGATCGTGGGCGTGTTCCGCAACGGGCTCACGCTGATGGGCGTGTCGTCGATCTACCAGGTGCTGGTGACGGGCGTGCTCGTGATTCTTGCGGTGGCGGCCGATCAACTCTCGCGCAAGGGGGCACGCTGATGAACACCGTAGCCAACCCAAAGATCGTCATGCAGGCCAAGGGGCTCGTGAAGCGCTACGGCCAGGTCACCGCGCTCGATGGCGTCGACTTCGAACTGCGCGAGGGCGAAATCCTCGCGGTGATCGGCGACAACGGCGCGGGCAAGTCCTCGCTCATCAAGGCGCTCTCGGGCGCGACCATTCCCGACGAGGGCGAGATCCTGCTCGACGGCGCGCCGGTGCACTTTCGCAATCCGCTCGATGCGCGGCGTGCGGGCATCGAGACGGTCTACCAAGACCTGGCCGTCGCGCCCGCGATGACCATCTACGAGAACCTCTTCCTCGGTCGCGAACTGCGTCGTCCCGGGTTCCTCGGCAACGTGCTGCGCATGCTCGACAAGAAGAAGATGCTGCAGGAAAGCGCCGCGCGCATGGCGGACCTGAAGGTCGGCATCCAGTCGATGACGCAGGCGGTCGAAACCCTCTCGGGCGGCCAGCGCCAGTGCGTGGCGGTGGCGCGCAGCGCGGCCTTCGCGCGGCACGTGGTCATCATGGACGAGCCCACTGCCGCGCTCGGTGTGAAGGAGGGCAACATGGTGCTCGAACTCATCCGCCGCGTGCGCGACCGCGGCCTGCCGGTGGTGCTCATCAGCCACAACATGCCGCATGTGTTCGAGGTGGCCGATCGCATTCACGTCGCGCGGCTGGGCAAGCGCGCGGCGGTGCTCAACCCCAAGAAGATCAGCATGAGCGACACGGTGGCCGTGATGACCGGCGCCATGACTGCCGACCAACTGCCCGCGGAGGCGCATGCCTGATGCAGAAGTTTCTTCTGCGCGCCCGCCCGACCTGCTGCGTCCGCGCGGCTCCAACCAGGTCGGCATGCGCCAGTTCAACGAGCGCGTGGTGCTGCAGGCGCTGCGCGTTCACACGAGCCTGCCCAAGGCCGACCTCGCGCGGCTGACGGGGCTGAGCGCGCAGACCATCGGGCTCATCACCGCGCGGCTCGAGGAAGACCAACTCATCGTCAAGCAGAGCCGGGTGCGCGGGCGCATCGGGCAGCCCTCGGTGCCGCTGGCGCTGAACCCCGATGGCGCATTCGCCGTCGGCATCAAGGTGGGGCGGCGCGGCGCCGAATGGCTGCTGATCGATTTCACCGCACAGGTGCGCGAGCGCCACGCGATGAGCTACGACTTCCCCGATGCGAATGCGCTGCTGCCGGCGATTGCCGAGCACATCCATCGGCTGCGTGATGGGCTCGGCCCGCTGGCCGCGCGCAACGTCGGCGTGGGCCTGGCCGCGCCGTTCCTGCTCGGCGGTTGGCATCGCACCCTGGGCCTCTCGAAGGCGCAGTCGGACGAGTGGAACCAGATGGACCTGCTGGCCGAAGTGCGGGCGCGCACCGAAGTGCCGGTGAGCTTCGCGCGCGACACGGTGGCCGCCTGCGTGGCCGAACTCGTCGGCGGACGCGGGCACGACCTGAAGAGCTTTCTCTACATCTTCGTGGACACCTTCGTGGGCGGCGGGCTGGTCATCAACTCGCACCTGCACACGGGCGCGCACAGCAACGCGGGCGCGCTGGCTTCATTGCCGATGCAGTCGGTGCGGGCCGATGGCGCACTGCCGCCGCAGGTGATGGCCGAGGCCTCGCTGTGGGAGCTGGAGCAGCGCCTGCAAGGCGAAGGGCTCGATCCCACCGCGGCCTACGACGACCGCGCGCTGCAGCCCCCGTTTGCTGCGGCGACGCAGGCCTGGCTCGGCTCCGCATCGCTGGCACTGGCGCACGCCATCGTCAGCAGCACCGCGGTGCTCGATCTGGCCGACGTGGTGATGGACGGTTCCATGTCGCGTGCATTGCTGCAGGCCTTGCTCGACCAGACGCGCGCCGCGCTCGCGCAATGCAACTGGGAGGGGCTATGGCCTCCGCAGTTGCATGGTGGCAGGGTGGGCGCGCAGGCATGTGCGCTCGGCGGCGCGATGCTGCCGCTGCATGCCAACTTCGCGCCCGACCATGACGTGTTCCTGAAGGCGGCCTGAGCGCGGCCTGCAGGCCTTGCGAAGCGCAAGCTTCGCTGGTGGCGTGGGTCGTTCCATCGCCACCGATGGCGCCTACTTCGGCGCGGGCACCCACACCGCCTTGTACTGCGCGCGGTAGCCGTTGTCCGGATCGAACACGTTCTTCGGCCCGCCGTCCTTGCCCACGTTGCCCGTCGTCACCAGGTGCACCTTGGGCACATAGCCCGACCACTTCTCCTTGGCGAACGCGCGGTTGAGTTCGTCGACGATCTGCCAGCCCTGCATGTTGAGCGGCTCGGGCACCGTGCCGGCCTGGTAGCGCTGTGTGCGGATGCGCTGATAGGCGGCTTCGGAGCCGTCGCCGGCCGACACAGCCTTGGGCGATCCGTCGCCCTTCTTGCCTGCCGCGGTGAGCGAGGGGCCCATGAAGTCGAAGTACAGGTCGTTGATGGCCAGCGAGTGCGTCCACTTGTCGCCGAAGCGCTGCAGCAGCGAGGTGGTGAGCTGCGGCATGCGGGTGGAGCTTTCGGAAATCGGGCTGTCCTCGAAGCTCAGCACGGTGCAGCCGCCGCACTTCTTGATGACCGCTTCCATCGCGCGCGCTTTGTAGAGCGCAATGGCGTACTGCGAGTCGGTGAAGATCACCACGCCGGCCTTGCCGCCCGAATCGGCCACCACCCACGAGGCGGCGACATCGGCCACGTCGTCGGTCACGGTGGTCACGTTGGCATAGAGGCCGGCCTTGTCGTTCGGCCCGGGCTGCTCGCCCGAGTGCCAGCCGACCAGCGGAATGCCCGACTTGGCCGCGCCAGCGAACGCCGCCTTCTGCTCGGTGGTGTCGAAGCCGCCGACCACGATGCCCGCGGGCTTGACGGCCAGTGCCTGGTTGAGCGCCGCGGTGCGTCCGCTGACCGTGCCCTGGCCGTCGATGACGCGCACCGTCCAGCCGATGGCGCGCGCCGCTTCCTCCACGCCCTTGCTGACGCCCACGATGCCGCCGTTCTTCATGTCGCCCGCGACGAAGACGATGGTCTTGCCTGCGGCGGCCTTGGGACCGGTGGTGGGGCCGTCCCATTTTTCCTTGGTCATGGTGGCGATCTCGACCTTCTTCTTCGCGGCGTCCAGGAAGTCGTCGGCCATCGCCTTGGGCGCCAGCGCGGCGGCGCACAGCGCCAGCACGGCGGCGGCGACGGTGCGCGCGGGAACCACACGCTTCTCACTCTTCTTCTTCATGCTTGTCTCCAGTCGTTGCGGTGAACCGTCACTTCGACGGCGTTGAGGGAACCGGTTGTTGCGCATGGTCGAGCTGGCGCTCGGCGATGCGCCGCTTGATCGAGCGGTTGCGCCGCTGCTGCGCCCAGCCCGCGATGCCGATGGACACCAGCAGCGTGAGTCCGTTGAACAGCGGCTCGACATAGAAGGCACCGCCGAACTGCTGGATGCCCGAGATGCCGATCGCCAGAATCGCCACGCCCACCAGCGTGCCCCACACGTTCACCCGGCCCGGCCGGATGGTGGTGGAGCCGAGAAAGGCGCCGACCAGCGCCGGCAGCAAGAATTCGAGTCCCACGCTGGCCTGCCCGATCTGCAGGCGCGAGGCGAGCAGCACACCCGCAAAACCCGAGAGCAGGCCCGAGGCGACGAAGGCGCCCATCACGTGCTTGCGCACCGCGATGCCGTTGAGCTGCGCCGCCTTCGGGTTGGCGCCGATCACGTACAGCGCGCGCCCCAGCGGCGTGAACTCGGTAACGACCCAGAGCGTGACGCTCACCGCGACCACGTAGAACGCGCCGACGGGCAGGCCCAGCAGGCTGCCGCCCGCGATGCCGACGAAGCCGTCGGGCAGGTCGCCGACCACCTGGCGTCCGCCGCTGTGCCACATCGCGACCGCATAGATCACCGTGCCGGTGCCCAGCGTGGCGATGAAGGAATCGATCTGCGCGAGCTCGACCAGGAGGCCGTTGAGCACGCCGAACAAGGCCGCGCACAGCAACACGATGAGCACCGCCGCGGGCCACGGCAGGCCCAGTTGCGTCTGCAGGCTGATCGCCAGGATGTGCCACAGCACGATGCCGTAGCCCACGGTGAGGTCGATCTTGCCGGTGATCATCGGAATGGTCGCCGCGAGCGCCAGCAGCGCGATCACCGACTTGTCGGCCAGGATCGCGCGCAGGTTGAACAGCGTCGGAAAGGTGTCGGGCAGCAGCAGCGAGAACAGCAGGGCGAGGCCCACCATCAGCGCCACGAGTCCGTAGACCGGCATCGCGCGGCCGATGCGCTGCGCGAGGGAAACGGCCTCGCCGTCGAGCGACTTGTCGGGCTCGAGGGCGGTGGATTTGATTGAACTGCTCATGCGGAAATTTCCTCGTGCGCCACGACGGCGCCTGCTGCCAATGCCAAAAGTTTTTCCACCGTGATCGCATCGCCCGTCAGTTCGGCGGCGATCAGCCCGTCGCGGAAGACGAGCACGCGGGTGCACACGGTCGCGATTTCCTCGAAATCGGTGGAGACCACCACCAGCGCGGTGCCGGCCTCCGCGCGCTCGCGCAGCACGCCGTAGATCTGCCGCTTGGCACCCACGTCGACGCCAGCCGTGGGCTCTTCGAGCACCACGAGCGGTTTGTCGAGATGGAACCATCGCGCCAGCACCACCTTCTGCTGGTTGCCGCCCGAAAGCTGCTGCACCTCGGCCGACGGCGCGGGCGGGTTGATGTCGAAGCGGCGGATCAACGAGAGCGCGTTGTCGTTCTCGCGGCGCGGGCGGTCGAAGGCCAGCCCGCGATCGCCATGCAGCGCGGCGTTGGGGAACAGGTTCTCCAGCACTGTCATCGAGCCGGCGAGGTTTTCTTCAAGGCGTTCGCCGGCGACATACGCCACGCCCGCGCGAATCGCATCGGCGGGGCAGGTGAAATCGCATTCCTTGCCGAGCAGCCGCATCCGCCCCGCCGACAACGGCTCGCGCCCGAAGATCGCGCGGCTGATGGCCTCGTGCCCCGCGCCGCGCAGGCCGACGAGGCCCAGCACATCGCCGCGGTGCACAGAGAGGCTCAGCGGGCCGGCATTGCCGCTGGCCGCGCCGTCCAGTTGCAGCACCGGCGCGCTGTCTGCGGGAACGTTCGCCTTGGGCACCGAGGCCGACAGCGCCTTGCCGACGATCAGCCCGACCAGCTCGCCTTCGTTGGTGTGGGCGGTGGTCTTCACCGCCACCAGCTTGCCGTCGCGCATCACGGCCGCGCGGTCGGAGATGGCCATCACTTCGTCCAGCCGGTGCGACACGTAGAGCATCGCCATGCCCTGCCGGCGCAGTTCGCGCAGCACGCCGAACATGCGCTCCACGTCGCTCATCGGCAGGCTGGCCGAGGGTTCGTCGAGCACCAGCAGGCGGGCCTTGACCTCGAGCGCGCGGCCGATGGCGAGCAACGATTTCTCGGCCCGCGTGAGCGAGAACACGCGGCGACCGGGGTCGATGTCGCAGCCCACGCGCGCCATCACGCGGCGCGCGGTGTCGTTCGCGGCGGACCAGTCGATGAGCCCGAAGCGGCGTGGGTAGCCGGTGCCCAGGCCCACGTTCTCCGCGACGGTCATCCATTCGACAAGGCCCAGGTCCTGGTGGATGAACGCGACGGGCTGCTCGCGGCGGTCGGTGCGACGCCATGCGGCTTGCGGCTGGCCGTCGAAAAGAATCTCGCCCTGGTCCGCGGGATAGATGCCCGCGAGCAGCTTGATGAGCGTGGACTTGCCCGCGCCGTTCTCACCGAGCAGCGCGAGGATTTCGCCGGCGTGCACATCGAGCGTCACGTGGTCCACGGCCTGCGTGCCGCCGAAGCGTTTGCACAGGGACTGGAATTGCAGCAAGGGCGCGTTCATGGTCACGTCGCTCCGCGTGTGTGGAGGCGGATGCGATAAAGCGAGGTAGAGGCGCACACGTAGAGCTCGTTGCCGTCGCTGCCGCCGCTGCCGCCGCTGCCGCCGAAGGTCAGGTTGCCCACCTTCTCCGGCACTGCGATGCGCGCCATGCGCGTACCGTCGGGGTGGTAGACCTGCACGCTGTCGGCACTGCTCGTGTAGAGAAAACCGTTCACATCGACGCGAAAGCCGTCGGAGAGCCCCGGGTTCACCACGGCGAACACGCGCGGGTTGGCGAGGTCCTGCCCGCCGATCACATCGAAGGCGACGATGTGGTGGTGGCCCGAGCCGTCGGTGCGCAGCGCGGCCGAGGTGTCGCTCACATAAAGAATGCTTTCGTCGGGCGAGAAGGCCAGGCCGTTCGGCTCCTCGATGAAGTCGCTCACCGAGCGCAGCGCGCCGTTGGCGGGGTCGAAGCGAAAGACATGGTTGCGGCCCAGTTCGCTCTCGGCCTTGTGGCCTTCATGGTCCGAGACGATGCCGTAGGGCGGATCGGTGAACCAGATGCTGCCGTCGCGCTTCACGACCACGTCGTTCGGCGAGTTGAGGCGCCGGCCCTGGTAGCGGTCGACGACCACCTCGTCGGCCAATGGCACGAGGTCGGGGCCGAAGCGCGTGCGCACGATGGCGCGCCGGCCGTGCGAGCAATGGAGCAGGGCGCCATCGGCCTCACGCGTGTGGCCGTTGGTGAACTCCACGCCTTCGCGCCACACGGTCATGCCGCTCTCGGCGTGCCAGCGCAGCATGCGGTTGTTGGGAATGTCGCTCCAGAGCACCGAGTCGTCCTCGCGCATCCACACGGGGCCTTCGCTCCATGCGGCCCCGGTGCACAGGCGTTCGAGCGCGGGTGAGCCATGGGCCACGGATGCGAAACGGGCGTCGAAGACTTCGATGGTCATGGCCGAAGTCTGGCATCGAAAGTGATACCGGTAACCTAGGCTTTTCCCGAACACGGATGCAGCCGGTCATCACTCTAGAATTTCCGCAATTTCAGAGGTCGGAGGATCGAATCAAGGAAGCGGATTTTTGGTTATCGGTATCTGCCGACTCATTCGCATCCCTCGCATATCCTCAGACCCCATTCCAGAGAGAGCACCTTGCCCCCGACCAAAGCCCCCGTTCCCCCGTCCCGCCCGGCAACGATGGCCGATGTGGCCGCGCGCGTGGGCGTCTCGAAGATGACGGTGTCGCGCGCGCTCAACCGCAGCGCGGGCAGTGACCGCGCAACCTCCGAGGCGCTGCGCCAGCGCATCCTGCAGGCCTGCGAGGACATGGGCTATGTGATCGACCAGACGGCGCGCACCTTCTCCAGCAAGCGCTCGGGCTTCATCGCGGTGCTGATTCCGTCGCTGAACAACTCCAACTTTTCAGAGACGGCGCAGGGCATCACCGCGGCCGTGGAAGCGCGCGGCCTGCAGGTGCTGCTGGGCTACACCGACTACCGCGTGGAGAACGAAGAGCGCCTGCTGCGCGCGATGCTTGCGCGCCGGCCCGAAGGCGTGATCCTCACCGGCGGCTCGCACACCCCCGCCGCGCGCGCCATGCTGCAAGCGGCCGGCGTGCCGGTGGTCGAGACGTGGGACCTGCCCGACCAACCGGTGGAGCACACGGTCGGCTTCTCGAATGCGGAGGCGGCCGGCGCCATGGTGCGGCACCTGCATGGCCAGGGCTACCGGCGCATCGCGTTCATCGGCGGCACCTCGAACCGCGACACGCGCGGTGCCGACCGGCAGCGCGGCTATGCGCAGGCGATCCGCGAACTCGGCCTGCCCGACAGCCGCGTGATCAGCTTCGGCCAGCCGCCGATCTCGATGGCGCAGGGCGGCGAAGCGGTGGCGCAGTTGATCCGCCAATGGCCCGACGTGGACGCGGTGCTCTGCGTGTCGGACCTCTCGGCGTTCGGCGCCCTGATGGAATGCCAGCGCCGCGGCTGGAATGTGCCGGGCCGCATCGCGATCGCGGGCTTCGGCGACTTCGAAGTCGCGCGCGCCTGCCATCCGCGCATCACCACCGTGGCGGTGGATTGCGTGGGCCTTGGCAAGGCGGCGGGCGAGCTGCTGCTGCGCGTGATGGATGGCGCCGTCGACGGCCATCGCCCGCCGCCGGAGACGGTGATGATCCCGTTCCAGATCACCCAGCGCGAGAGTTCCTGAGGCCGCTCCCGCACAGGCTCAGGCGGTTGCGGCTTCCCCGACGTCCGCAAAATCGATCAGCACCTTCATCGCCTGCTTCCGGTCGCTCGCCAGCTCGAAGGCATCGCGCGCTTTCAGCATCGGGAAGGTGTGCGACACCACCGGCGACAGGTCGATCCGCCCTTCGTTGATGAGCCGCACCGCAAGCGCGAACTCCGCATGAAAGCGGAACGAGCCGCAGATGCTCAGCTCCTTGGCGACCACCATGTTCTGCGGAATGCTCACGTCGCCACCCAGGCCCAGTTGCACGACGATGCCGCGCGGGCGCATCACCTCGAGCCCATCGCGCAGCGCGCGTTCGTTGCCCGAGCATTCGAGCATCACGTCGAACGTGCCCTTGTCGGCCGCGTAGCGCGACACCCACGTCTTGTCCTGCGCGACGTTGATGGTGCCGTCGGCGCCGATGGCGCGTGCGATCGCGAGCGGCTCGTCGACCATGTCGGTCGCGACGATCTCGGCCGCGCCGTGCACGCGCGCCGCCGCAATCGCCAGCACGCCGATGGGGCCGCAGCCCGACACCAGCACGCGCTTGCCCAGCAATGAACCGGCACGCGACACCGCGTGCAGCCCCACCGAGAACGGCTCGGCCAACGCCGCGAGGCGAAGCGGCACATGGTCGGCCACCTTCACGCACTGTGTGGCCTCGCACAGCAGCATGTTGCGGAACGCCCCTTGCACGTGCGGCGTGCGCATCGCGCTGCCGTAGAAGCGCATCTCCAGGCACTGGTTGGGCAGGCCTTCGAGGCAGAACTTGCAGGCGCCGCACGGCCGGCTCGGGTTGATGGCGACCTTGTCGCCGATGCGCACGCTCTCCACGCCCGGCGCCACCGCGGCCACGGTGCCCGCCACTTCATGGCCCAGCACCATCGGCTCCTTGATGCGCACCGTGCCGAAGCCGCCGTTGTGAAAGTAGTGCAGGTCGGAGCCGCAGATGCCGCCCATGCCGACCTTCACCAGCACCTGGCCGGGGCCGATTTCGCCGGCGTCCTGTTCGTCGAGCCGGAGGTCGTCCGGCGCATGGATCACGAGGCACATACAACGCATACGCATGGAATTTTTCCTTCAGGCCACGGGGGTGATGAGAGGCAGGCCGCCGAAGTGCGCCTGCAGGTTGCGGCGCACCAGTTCGCCCATGGCGCGGCGCGTCTGTTCGGTGCCGCTGCCATGGTGCGGATGCAGCACCACGTTGTCGAGCGCCGCGAAGCGCGGGTCGATGCGCGGCTCGTTGAGGAACACGTCGAGCGCAGCGCCAGCAATGGCTTTCTCCTCGAGCGCCTGCAGCAGCGCGCCCTCGTCGACCGTGGTGCCGCGCGACACGTTCACAAGCCAGCCGGCGGGCCCCAGCGCCTGCAGCACTTCCGCGTTGACGATGCCCCGCGTGGCCTCGCCGCCCGGCAGGATGACGATGAGCACATCGCACCAGTCGGCCATGGCCGTCAGGCTGGCGAAGTGGAGGTGCGGGCTGTCCGCCTTCGGCGTGCGGTTGAAGTAGCCCAGCTCGACATCGAAGCCCGACAGCCGCCGCGCGATGGCACTGCCGATGCGCCCGAAGCCCGCGATGCCGATGCGCTGGCCGAAGACGCGCGTGGTCAGCGGCATGCCGCCGTTGGCCCAGGCACCGCTGCGCACGAAGGCATCGCCGGCCGGAATGCGCCGCTGCAGCGCCAGCGTGAGCCCGACAGCGAGGTCGGCCACGTCGCCGTTGAGCACGTCGGGCGTGTTGGTCACGCGGATGCCGCGCGCGCGGCAGGCGGCGAGGTCGATGCCGTCGGTGCCGACGCCGTAGCAGGCGATCAGCTCCAGGGCGGGCAGGGCGGCGATGAGTTCGGCGTTCGCGCCCAGTTCGCCGCGCGTGGCCACCGCGCGGATGTTCGGCGCGTGTTCGGCGATGAAGGCCTTCCGGTCGGGCGCCTCCCACAAGCGATGCAGCGTGTACTGCGACCGCAGGGGCGCCATGTCCCATTCGGGGTAGGTGCCGGGCATCAGCACGTGCGGGGATGGGGTGGCAGCGGTCAAACGGTTCTCCTGCGGTGCTATCGCAAATAAGGTATCGGTAACTCTAGTGGCCGCAAGGGAGAGATGGAATGCAGGTTTCACCCATTGACGGCTTTTGAAGATACCGGTAACTTAAAAAAGCTGTCACGCACCAACCCCGCATCCGCTTTCCTTCGCAAGGAGCTTTTCTTGAAACTGTTCGACCTGTCCGGGCGCATCGCCCTCATCACCGGCTCCAGCAAGGGCATCGGCTTCGCGCTGGCGGCGGCGCTCGGTGCAGCCGGTGCGCGCGTCGTGCTCAATGCGCGCGATGCCGCCTGGCTCACCGCGGCCCGCGATGCATTGCGCGCCCAGGGCGTGGCGGCCGAGGCCGTGTCCTTCGACGTCACCGACGCCGCTGCCGTGGAAGCCGGCGTGGCCCGCATCGAAGCGGAGATCGGCCCGATCGAGATCCTCGTCAACAACGCCGGCATGCAGCACCGCGGCCCCTTCGCCGAGTTTCCGATCGATGCCTGGCACAAGATCACCACCACCAACATCGACAGCGTGTTCCTCGTCGGCCGCTTCGTGGCGCAGCGAATGATCGAGCGCCAGCGCGGCAAGATCATCAACGTGTGCTCGGTGCAGAGCGAACTGGGCCGGCCCAACATCGCGCCCTACGCCGCCACCAAGGGCGCGGTGAAGATGCTCACCAAGGGCATGGCCATCGACCTCGGCAAGCACGGCATCCAGGTCAACGGCCTCGGCCCCGGCTACTTCAAGACCGAACTCACCGAAGCGCTGGTGAACGACGAAGCCTTCACCGCGTGGCTCTCGGGCCGCACGCCGGCCGGCCGCTGGGGCGATGTGCAGGAGCTGGGCGGCGCGGCCATCTTCCTGGCCTCGGATGCCTCTAGCTTCGTCAATGGCCACATCCTCTACGTCGACGGCGGCATCACCGCCAGTCTCTGACCATGACGTTCAACCGCCAGCGCGTCGCCGTGATCGGCGTCGGCATCATGGGATCGGCCATTGCGCGTCGATTGCTCGAGTGCGGACACGCGGTGAGCGTGTTCGATCTCGACAAGGCCAAGGTTCAGGCCCTGCAGGCGCAGGGCGCCCATGCCGCGCCGACCGCGGCCGATGCAGCGGCTGCGAGCGATTTCGTGATCACGAGCCTCAACGCGGCCGCCGTGGTCGAACGCGCACTCTTCGGTGAGAACGGCGTGGCCGATGCACCGGCGGATGCGCAACGCCTGGTGATCGACATGTCCTCCATCGATCCGCCGTCCACACGCCGGATCGCGCAGACGCTGCGCGAACGCACCGGCATGGGATTCGTGGATGCGCCGCTCTCGGGCGGCGCGCCCAAGGCGCTGCTCGGGCAACTGACGGTGATGGCGGGCGGCAGCGCGGAGGACGTGACGCGCGCCCGCGCCGTCATGGGCAGCCTGTGCGCCAACTACACCCACATGGGCGAGAGCGGCGCCGGGCAGACCACCAAGCTCGTCAACCAGCTGCTTTGCGCCATCGGCTTCCAGGCCGTGGCCGAGGCGGTGCGGATCGCGGAAGCCGGCGGCGTCGATGCCTCGAAGCTGCCCGCGGCCCTCGCCGGCGGCCGCGCCGACAGCCAGATCCTGCGCGAGTTCGGTCCCAAGATGGCCGCGCGCGACTACACGCCCACCGGCCGCATCGACAACATGCTCAAGGACCTCGAAGCGGTCCAGGGTTTTGCGCAAGGCCAACGCCTGCCGTTGCCGCTCGCGGGCATCGTCTCGGAGCTGCATCGCACCTTCGTGGCGGCCGGGCTGGGGTCCGAGGACACCGCGGCCATGATGCGGCAGTTCGACGGCTATGCCCGCGGCTGAACGCACCGATTCACATCCATCGAATTCAATCCAGGAAGCGAAAAATCATGTTCATCCGCTGCGCGTTTTTCAAGGGGCAGGTCAAGCCCGGCATGGAGCAGGCCTTCAACCGCCATGTGCACGAGACGCTCGTGCCGTTGTGGACCCGCTTTCCCGGCGCTCTCGAAGTGCGCGTGCTGCGCCAGCTGGAAAGCGATGTGGGCGATCCTGAACTCGCGATGGTGCTGTCCATCCGCTACGCGAGCCGCGAGGACATTGCGCGGGCGCTCGATTCACCCGTTCGCTACGAAAGCCGCGAAGCATCCAAGGCGCTCTTCGACATGTTCGACGGGACCGTTTTCCACACGGTCTTCAGTGCGGAGGAGTTCCCGCTCCCTGCCGCCTGACTGCGCTCACTGGCTCGCCGATGCGTGCAGGTCGCGCGGCAGCCGCAGCGTGCTCGCGCTGGCTCCCTCGGGGCAGGGGCCGTCGGAATAGATCGCATCGCCCTCGGGCATGACGCACTTGATCACCACGGTGACGGAGGGTGCCGCCTTGGCGGGCTCGACGGAAGCCTCGAGGTTGGTGTCCGCCGGCGCTGCGCGATGGAACACCGGCATGGCCGGCTCCACCGATGAACGCTTCACCGAATCCGGCAACCCGAGGCGGCCGGCCGATTGGGTGGCCTCGACATAGGCGGGCATGACCGCAGGTGGCGGGGCCGGCGTGCGCGCCGCGCTCTCGTGCACCAGGTCTTTCAACGTCACGTAGAAGAGAGACATCGCCACCAGCGCCACGGCCAGGCACGGTGCCCAGTACCGTTCGGAGCCGGCGCGGGACGGCGCGGCATTGCGCGGCTCGAAGGTGTCGATCGTGTGTTGCAGGCTCATGGCGCGGCTCCTTATTCGTGTCCTGCAGTTGTAAGCGGCGGAGACTGCGCGCCGCTGTAGGCCTGCGCCATGCGTCTTGACGGAATCCACCCCGAAACCGCTACGGAGAAGATCGCTGTCCCGCCACTTGGCGTGAGCGCACCAAGGGTCGGCCGCCGACGGGTTACTTGGTTTTGTCTCGCGCGGCCGCGAGGTTGCGGGCTTCGGCGATCAACGGCTTCACCGTCTCGAAGGTCCTGTCGCTCGGGTTGATCACGCTGACCCAGTGCATCTTTCCGTACACCGGATGCGGCATCAGCCGGTCGAGCGCGGCGTAGTCGATGCCTGTCGGTTCCTGCTCGCCGAACAGCGCGCGAAAGCTCTCCTTGCCGACGCCGATGTTCAGGCGGAAGACGCCCGGCCGGTTCAGCTTCGAAGCGTTGTCGGATTCGTGGTCCTTCGTCACGATGGTCGCGAAGGGAAACTTGTTGTCCGCGCCATGAAAGAAGAAGGTGTTGTCGTCGGCGACCTGGAAGTGGCCGCCGCCGAGCATGTCGATGATGTGTTGGGTGATGTCGTCTTCGGTCATGGAGATGCTGCTTCGTGTGCTCAGGGCTTCCAGCGGCGCAATCCGAGCTCGTCCGCGAGCGCCTGGTAGGTCTTGATGCGGGCCTGCACGTAGTCGTCGAGCGCGGCGCCGGTGAGCGCGAAAGGATAAAGGCTGTGCCGCTCGCGCAGCGCCGCATAGCCCGGCGCGGCCGTGGCTTCGGCGAATGCGACGGTCCAGGCGCGCACAGAAGCTTCGGGCACGTTCGCGCTCAGGTACAGGCCGCGCACGGTCGGCCAGACGATGTCCACGCCTTGCTCGCGCGCGGTCGGCACGCCGGTGAGCGCGCCGCCCAGCCGCGCTTCCGACAGCACGGCCAACAGGCGCACCGCCGCGCCGCCCGCGATGGCCTGCAGCGCCTCGGCCGCATCGCCGGGGAACACATCGACGTGCTTGCCCTGCAGCGCGCCCAGCGCATCGCCGCCGCCTTCGAACGAAACGAAGCGCATCGCCTTGTGGTCGCGGCCCGCGGCGCGCACCAGCAGCGCGGCCTTCACCCAGTCCTGACTGCCGACCGTGCCGCCCGCGCCGAAGGTCATGCGCGAAGGGTCTTGCCGCAGCGCGGCGACCAGGTCCTGCAGGCGCTTGTAGGGCGAGTCGCGGTGCACGGCGATCACGCCGTAGTCGGTGCCGAGCGTGGCGATCCAGCGCACGGCCGACGGCGGGTGCGGCCCGAAACGGCCCTGTGCCAGGTTGAGCAGCGAGCCGCTGGAGAACGCGACCAGCGTGCCTGCGCCGCCGAGCTGGCCGGTGGCGATGCGGTCGAAGGCGACGGCGCCGATGCCGCCCGGCAGGTAGCGCTGGCCGAGCGGCGAGCGCGAAGGGCGCACCGCCTGCAGCGCATCGCGCGCGAGGGTGCAGGTGAGGTCGAAGCCGCCGCCGGCCTTGGCGGGAATCACGCAATCGGCCGCGGCCAGAGACGGGTCGCCGGACTGCGCTGTGGCGGTGCCGGGCACGAGCAGTGCAGGCATTGCACGAAGCACAACGCGTCGGGTGAAGAGGGGGAACTGCATGAAATTTGCGCCGCTAGCTGGCCGCCGGCCGGGGCCACCAGATGATGGCATGCAGCCCTGAGCCGGTTTCCCGCGCCTCGAGCCGCAGTTCGCCCCGGTGCCGCTGCGCGATCGACCGCGCAATCGCCAGCCCGAGACCGAAGCCGCCCTTGCCCGCACGCGCGCCGCGCCGAAAGCGCTGGCCCAGCGCGGCGCGTTCTTCGTCGCTCAAGCCCGGGCCATTGTCCTCGACGTTGAGGCTCCAGCCCGCGGCATCGCCCGCAGCAAAGAGGGTGATGGTTCCTTCGGCGGGCGTGTAGGTGATCGCGTTCGCCACGAGGTTGCTCAAGGCCTCGCGCAGCAGCCCGCGGTCCGCGACCGCGAAGAACTCGGGCGCGGGCGCATGAATGCCCAGGTCGATGCGCTTGGCGCGCGCGAGCGGCAACAGGTCGATCGCCACTTCGCGCAGCAGCGCCGCGAGGTCGAACTCGGCCGGCTCCACCGCCACCGTGTCGCTGCGGCCGAGCGCAAGCAGTTGCTGTGCGCTGCGCGTCGCGCGGCCGATCTCGATGCCGAGCGCATCGAGCGCGGCGCGCACCTGCGCGGGGTCTTCCTCGCGCCTTGCGTAGTCGGCCTGCATCTGCAGCGTCGTGAGGTGCGTGCGCAACTGGTGCGAGGCGTCGTCCAGAAACTGCCGCTGCTGCGTCACGAGATCCTGCGTGCGCGACATCTGCTGGTTGACCGCATCCACCAGCGGTCGCACTTCGGCGGGCAGGTCGGTCGCGGCGATGCGCGTCAGGTCGTCGGGCGTGCGCGCCTCGACCTCGCGCGCGAGCCGCGACAACGGCCGCAGCGCCGCGGCGAGCACGATGGCGGTGCCGCACAGCAGCAACGCGAGCACCAGCCCGTCGCGCAACGCCGCGCTGCGCACGAAGCGCGCCGTGAACTCCTGCCGCGAGCGCGTGCTCTCGCCGACCTGGATCAGCACGCTGCGCCCGGTGCTGCCGGCCGGTGCACGGTCCAGGTCGCGCCGGTAGGCCGCGAGCCGCACGGCCTCGCCGAAGTAGGTTGCGTCGTAGAAGGCCGGCACGCCCATCTTCAGTTCGGCGGGCGGCGCGGGCAGATCGGCGCTGCCGAGTTCGACGAGGCCGTCGGAAGTCGCCACCCGAAAGAACACCTGGCCGCTCGCCGTGAGTTCGAAGAACTCGAACATCGTGTACGGCAGCTCGACCGAGAGACCGCCCGATGCGGTGGAGATGTTGGCGTCGATGGACTTGAGCGCGCCCAGCAGCGAGCGGTCGTAGGCCGCGTTGGCGGCGGCGAGCGCGTCGTGCCGCGTCATCCAGAGTTCGAGGCCGGTCACTACCAAGAGGGCAGGAAACAGCAGCAGCGCGAGCCGCTGCCAGAGGCTCGCGCGGCGCAGGAAGCTCGGCATCGCGCGCACCTAGTCGGCTTCCAGCACGTAGCCCAGGCCGCGCAGCGTGACGATGCGCACACCGGTGCCATCGAGCCGCTTGCGCAGGCGATAGACGAACACCTCGACCGCTTCGGGGTGCACCTCCTCATCGTCGGAGAACACGCGTTCCAGAATCTGCTGCTTCGACAACGGCTCGCCGCTGCGCTGCACCAGCGCGCGCAGCACCGCCTGCTCGCGCGGCGAGAGCGCCAGCGCTTCGCCGTTCAGCACGAACTGCCGGCGCGCGCTGTCGTACACCAGCGGCCCGCATGCCAGACGCGGATGCTCCACGCCGCGCGCACGCCGCACCAGCGCATGCAGCCGCGCTTCGAGCTCGGCCAGCGCAAAGGGCTTGGCAAGGAAGTCGTCCGCGCCCGCGTTCAGCGAGGCGACGCGCTCGTTCAGCGAGTCGCGCGCCGTGAGGATCAGCGCCGGCAGCCGCTGGTCGCGTTCGCGCAGCCGCTGCAGCACCGTGTGGCCGTCCATGCCGGGCAGGCCCAGGTCGAGCACCAGCGCATCGTGGTCGCGCTGCTGCAGCGCGCGGTCGGCCAGGCGCCCGTCGTCCACCCATTCGACCTGGATGCCCGCATGCTCCAGCGCCTTGCAGAGCCAGGTGCCCAGGGTGTGTTCGTCTTCGGCCAGCAGGATGCGCATGGCGCCGATGCTAGTACGCCGCCCCGGAGATTTCGAAACACGAAAGCGCGTCTTCGCACCGACGGCGGCGTTGCAAATCCTCGCGATACCTGCGGGTATCGCTGCGGTTTGCGCCTTGCCCTCGGCGCGAATCCATCGCTTTCGTCATGTTTCGAAATCTCCGGGGCGGCGTACTGAGCCTGCGGGGCTCAGTCCGGCTTGATGTTTGCCCTTGCGATCACCTTCTGCCAGCGCGCCTGTTCCGCCGCGATGAACTGCGCGAACTGCTCCGGCGTGCCGCCGGCAGCCTCGGCCGCATCGGCCGTGAGCCGCTGCATCGAGTCGGGCGACTTGACCGCCTTCATCGTCTCGGCCGAGAGCTTGGCGAGGTTCGCGGGCGTCATGTTGGCGGGCGCGAGCATGCCGTACCACTGCGTCATCTCGAAGCCGGGGAAGCCTTGCTCGGCGACGGTCGGCACATCGGGCAACTGCGCGAGGCGTTTGGCCGAGCCGGTCGCGATGCAGCGCACCTTGCCGGCCTTGATGAACGGAATGATCGCCGCCGCGCCGATGGCCGAGGCGTCGAGCCGGCCCGAGAGCAGGTCGGTGACCATCGGGCCGGTGCCGCGGTAGGGCACGTGCAGCATGAACACGTCGGCGGTCATCTTCAGGTACTCGAAGGCCAGGTGGCCCGCGCTGCCGTTGCCCGCGGAACCATAGCTCAGCTTGCCCGGCTTCGACTTGGCGTAGGCGATGAATTCCTTGAGGTTCTTCGCCGGCACATCGGGGTGCACCACGTACAGGCTCGGCACCTTGGCCAGGAGGCTCACGGGCTTGAAGTCCTTGTTCGGGTCGTAGGGCAGCTTGGCAAAGATGTACGGGTTCACGGCCAGCGTGCCGATGTGGCCGAGGATCAGCGTGTGCTGGTCGGTGGCGCGTGCCACTTCGCTCATCGCGATGTTGCCGGCGGCGCCCGGCTTGTTGTCCACGAAGACGCTCTGGCCGAGCGTGCGCGAGAGCTCGGCGGCGGTGGAGCGCGCGACGATTTCCGAACTGCCGCCCGGTGCGAAGGGCACGACGAAGCGCACCGACTTGCTGGGCCAGGCGTCCTGTGCCGAGGCCAGGGAGGGCAGCAGGCCGCCCAAGGCGAGGGCGGAGCCGGATTGCAGCCACTGGCGGCGGCTGGAGGGCAGGGAAAAGGGCTTGGCGTGCATGAATGCGTCTCCGTGATTTTTTGGGGAAGGTCGCATCGTGCCCGGAGGTGGCTGTCGGAATGCTGTCAGTGCGGGATGAAATAAAAAAGCAAGGTGCTCGTGGCGACGCCGCTTTTACGCATCACCGCAAGCCTGGAACCACGCGCGGGTCCGGCCGGTTTTCTCTCGGCAAAACCACTGTTTTCCGTAGGTGCCAACAGACTCTGTTGCAAGAAAATGTAAGGTGCAAATAAGAGAGCCGAGCTTGAGAATTTCGCTCGAAGCGGCAGCGCAGCGATGCCGCACATGCCATGCGCTCCTTGCGATGGCGTGGCAGGAGGGGACCCATGAACAGCAGTACGACAGGCAGCGCCCCGGTGCGCCTGGGTCCTCGGCCGCATTGGATTTTTAATGCAGCGCTTTCTGCTCGCTGCCTACGGAGGAGAACCGTCGATGAATACTGCGTACAAGACGATCTGGAACGCCGCGATCGGCGCATGGGTGGCTGTCTCTGAAGCGACGTGTGCGCGCGGCAAGCGAAGCACCAGCCGGCGCGCGGGTCGCACGGCACGTCTCGCAGGGTCGTTGCTTGCCGCCACCGGCTTCGCCATGACATTGCCCGCGTGGGGCGCTTGCGCACCTGCTGCGCCGGCGGACGGCGACGCGGTCAGCTGCACCGGCGTGCCGATCCTGCTGCCGCCGAATCCCAACAGTTTCCTCAGCAACGCGAACAACCTCAATGTCACGGTGCAGCCTGGCGCGATCATGAGCACGCTGCCGGGCGGCACCGCGATGACGCTGGGCGGCACGGGGGTCACGCTCACCAACCTGAGCGCCATCGACGCCAATGCCGCCGGTTCGCTGGTCCTGGCGCGCGCGCTGGCCATGGGCAATCTCCTCACGCCCGGCAGCGGGGCGCTGGCGGTGAACAACCAGGGCTCGATCGAAGGCACCTTCAACGGCACCTTCAGCCTGAACGGCGCCGCGATGGTGATTGCCAACCAGGGCACGACCACGGTCAACAACGCGGGCGTGATCGGACTGGCGCCGCTCGGACTCCTGACGCCGGCCAACGGCATGGCCATCGGGATCTACGGCGGGGGGAACGTCGATTTCACGAACGCGAAAACGGGCACGATCACCGGCCGCATCGCGTTCGAGGGCGCGGCCACCGGCGGCAACCGCTTCGTCAATGCGGGCACGATCAACGGCAGCGTCTCGCTGGGCGCCGGCGCGAGCAGCGACACCTTCATCGCGGTGACCGGCTCGAGCGTGAGCAGCGGAGGGGTTCCGCTGCCCGGCATCGCGGTGCCGACACCGGCAGGCACGTCGCTCGCCTTTGCCACGGGCGGCACGGTGGACGCGGGCGTCGGCGGGGCCGACACGCTGACGCTGCGCAACGTGGCTAACGGTCCCGGCTCGGGCAACGCCGGATTGGGCACGATCGCGGCCAGCCAGTACCTGAACTTCGAGAACCTCCAGGTCGACAGCGGCACCTGGACGCTGAACGGTGCGGTGGCCAGCGGCAGCGCCATGCTCAATGGGGGCGTCGCGCTCTTCGACGACGCAGGCGCCTTCGGTACCGGCACGCTGACGGGCAAGGGCGGCGCGATCGAGGCTTTGGTGGGCGGTCTCACGCTAGCCCAGGACGTGAACCTCATCGGAGGCCTCGTCGTGCAGGGCGCCAACGACCTCACGCTGGGCGGCACCGTCAGCGGCGGCGCCGGTCTCATCAAGAACGGCACCGGCACGCTCACGCTGAACGGCATCAACAACTTCAGCGGTGGCTTTGCGCTCAACGGCGGCGGCTTGACGCTGGGCAACGCGAGTGCGCTCGGCACGGGCCTGTTCCTGGTCGGCGGCAATGTCGCGCTCAACACCGGTTTCACCGGCACGCTCAACAACCAGGTGCAGCTCAACGGCGCGCTGACGCTCGACGGGACGGGCACGCTGACCTTCGGCAATGTCATCTCGGGGGCTGGCAGCCTGACGGTGAACGGCAGCAACCTTGCACTGGCCGCCAGCAACACCTATGGCGGCGGCACGACGCTGGGCGGCGGCAGGCTGGACGTGGGCAGCAACACGGCGCTCGGCACCGGCGACCTCACCATCAACGGCGCCTCCGTGATGACCGGCGCGGCCGGCGTCGCGCTCGCCAACAACGTGGTGCTCAACAGCACCCTGAACTTCGGGGCTGGCGGCAGCGGCGGCGCGCTCACGCTCAACGGAGCCATCAGCGGCGCGGGGGGCATCAGCCTGGCCGGCGCGCCGGGCGTCACGCTCAACGGTGCGAGCACCTTCACCGGCGGCTTCAACATCGGCGGCGGTGCGCTCACCGTGGGCAACGATTCCGCGCTGGGCCTCGGCAACGTCACGGTCAGCGGTGCGAGTTCGCTCGATTCGAACAAGACGGTCAGCCTGACCAACAACCTCAACCTCAACGCGGCGCTCACCATCGGCGGCAGCAACGACCTCGCGCTCAACGGCGCGATCGGCGGCCTGCGCGGGCTGACGAAAAACGGCACGGGCCGCCTCACGCTCGGTAGTGCGAACACCTTCTTCGGCGGAGTCAACCTGCAGGGCGGCGCGCTGCGCGTGGGCACTAACACTTCGCTGGGCCTGGGCACGTTGACGGTGAACGGCAACGCCGCGCTCGACGCGAGCGCGGACGTGAACCTGGGCAACGCGGTGGTGCTCAACGCGGGCCTGGACATCGGCGGCGCGAACAACATCCGACTTGGCGCGGTCATTTCGGGCACCGGCCCCCTTTCGTACAGCGGCAGCGGCAGCGGCACGCTGACGCTGGCCAACGCCAACTTCTGGACCGGCGGAACCACGCTCAAGAGCGGCACGCTGAACGTCGGCGACAACTTCGCGCTGGGCCAAGGCGCACTCGCGGTGACCGGCAGCGCCACCTTGCGGGCCAGCGCGCCAGGCACCGTGCTGGGCAACGCCGTGACCCTGGGCACCGGCACGACGCTCAACGTGGACGGCACGAATCCGCTGGCGCTGACCGGCACGATCGACGGCGGCGGCGCGCTCACGCTCACCGGCCCCGGGGCGGTGGTGCTGGCCGGGGCGAACACCTACAGCGGGATCACGATCGTCTCGGGCACCACGCTAGCGGTCGTCAATCCGCTCGGCAGCGCCACCGGCAGTGGCCCCGTGCGGGTGCAGGCAGGCGGAGCGATCACCGGCAGCGGCAGCATTGCTGGCTTGGTGACCGTGGGCACGGGCTTGCTGTCGCCGGGCAATGGCGCTGCGGGCACGCTGACCGTCGGCGAACTGAGGCTCGGCCCCGACTCCGTTCTGAATTACGAGCTCGGCCAGGCTGGCGTGGCGGGCGGTGCGCTCAACGACCTGATCCATGTCAACGGCAATCTGCGGCTCGACGGCACGCTCAATGTGACCGAGTCCGCCGGCGGCAAGTTCGGCGCGGGCCTGTACCGTCTGATCGACTACACCGGCACGCTGACCGACAACGGCCTGAACATCGGCACCGCGCCGACCGACAGCAAGAACCTGCAGGTGCAGACCAGCATTGCCAACCAGGTGAACCTGGTCAACTTCGACGGCGCGACGCTCAACCTGTGGGATGGCGGCAATCCGGCGAACTTCAACGACGGAAAGATCGCCGGCGGCAGCGGCACCTGGCGCGCGGGTGGCTCGACCGCCAACTGGACCAGCATCGACGGCAAGCTCAACGCGGGCTGGCAGCAGGACGGTTTTGCGATCTTCAGCGGCAATGCCGGCACCGTCACGGTCGACAACAAGAGCGCGGGCGGCGCGGTGCGCATCGGCGGCGCGCAGTTCGCGGTGGACGGCTACTTGGTCAACGGCGACCCGCTCACCATCAGCGCAGCGAACACCACGGTGCGCGTGGGCGACGGCACCGCCGCGAGCGCGGGCATGACCGCCACCATCAACGCGGCGATCGGCGGCACGGGCCGGTTGGTCAAGGAAGAGGGCGGCACCCTGGTGCTGACCGGCACCAACAGCTACACCGGCGGCACGACGGTCAACGGCGGCATCCTGCAGATCTCGGCCGACGCCAACCTCGGCGCGTACGGCACGGGCCTGGCGCTGGACGGCGGCACCCTGCGCATCGCCACGGGTTCCGCGCCGTTCTTCAGCATGCGCGCGCTCTCGCTGGGCGCGGGCGGCGGCACCATCGATCTGTCGAACAGCCTGTACGGCGTGGGCGGCCCCATCACCGGCACTGGCCTGCTCACCATCACCGGCAAGGGCGGCACATTCGGCCTTGTGGCGGCCAACAGCTACAGCGGCGGCACGCTGCTGAAAGACGGCGCGAGCATCACCACCACCGCGAGCGGCGTGCTGGGCAGCGGCGCAGTGCAACAACAGGGCAACGGCACGCTCCTGTCGTTGCTCGGCACGGCGAGCGCCGGCAGCAACGAATACACCGTGGGCCGCGCCGCGAGCACGGACAGCGGCAACACGCTGTCGTTCTCGCAGAGCGCCACGGCCGCCGCCTCGAAGATCACGCTCAACGGCGCGGGCTGGCAGACGCCGGGCGCAAACGGCCTGCAGTTCAGCGGCGATTCGAGCGCCGGTGCATCGACCATCGCGAACGCCGGCGGCGCGATCAACTTCTTCGAGAACGCCAGCGCTGGGACGGCAACGTTCACGAACGGCAACAACGGCCTGGTTGTCTTCAGCCAGAAGTCCACGGCCGGCGGCGCGCAGATCGCCAACACGGCCGGCGGTGTTGTGCGCTTTGTCGATACCGCGACGGGCACGAACGCTTCGGTCACAAACGCCGTGGGCGCCACGTTCGACGTGTCGGGCGCGACGGGCGGCAAGCCCGCGGTGGAGCTCGGCTCGCTCTCGGGCGCGGGCGCCGTGGTGCTGGGCGCCACGCAGCTCTCGCTCGGTGGCCTGGGCAACAGCGACACGATCTCGGGCACCGTCAGCGACAAGGGCAGCATCTTCGCGCCGCCGGGCTCGGGCACGGGCGGCTCGATCGTCAAGGTCGGCGCCGGCACGCTCACGTTGAGCGGTGCCAATACCTACACCGGCGGCACCACGATCGCAGCCGGCACGCTGAACGTGAACAACGCCAGCGGCAGCGCGACCGGCACGGGCGCGGTGCAGATCCTGTGCAACGCGATGCTGGCCGGCAACGGCAGCATCGCGGGCACCGTGAGCATTGCCAAGGGCGGCATCCTGTCCGCGGGCAACAGCCCCGGCACGTTGACCTTGGGCGGCCTGAACCTGGCCGACGGCGCGGTGCTGAACTA
This sequence comes from Variovorax sp. W2I14, assembly GCF_050435205.1. NCBI lineage: Bacteria > Pseudomonadati > Pseudomonadota > Betaproteobacteria > Burkholderiales > Comamonadaceae > Variovorax > Variovorax sp. W2I14. The sequence continues at coordinate 465,546 of NZ_JBNDJX010000001.1, forward strand.
CGAACTGGGCCAGGCCAACACCGTGGGCGGTCCGCTCAACGACCTGGTCCAGGTCAACGGCAACCTGCAACTGGACGGCACGCTCAACGTGGCGCAGTCGGCGGGCGGCACCTTCGGCGCGGGCCTGTACCGGCTCATCAGCTACACGGGCGGCCTGACCGACAACGGCCTGGACATCGGCATCGCGCCGGGCGCCGTGGGCGACCTGCAGGTGCAGACCTCGGTCGCGCAGCAGGTCAACCTGGTCAACCGCGCGGGCCTGTCGCTCAACTTCTGGGACGGCGGCGACAGCACGAAGTACAACGATGGCCAGGTGGCTGGCGGCAGCGGCACCTGGCGCGTGGGCACACCCGGCGACGGCTGGACCGGCATCGACGGCAAGATCAACGCCGCCTGGGCGCAGGGGCAGTTCGCGGTGTTCGGCGGCAAGGCCGGCACCGTCAGCGTCGACGGACTCGGCGGCAGGGTGCTCATCACCGGCGCGCAGTTCGCCACCGACGGCTACCGCGTGCAGGGCGATGCCATCGAACTGGCCAACGCAGCCACCACTGTGCGCGTGGGCGATGGCACCGCGGCCGGCGCGGGCATGACGGCCACGATCGCCTCGGAACTCACCGGCACCGGTGGCGTGGTCAAGGAAGACCTGGGCACGCTGGTGCTGGACGGCATCAACAGCTACAGCGGCGGCACGCTGGTCAAAGCAGGCATCCTGCAGATCGCCTCCGACGCCAACCTCGGCACGGCCGCGGGCGGCCTTGCGCTCGAAGGCGGCGCCACGCTGCGCGTGACCGGCGACACCGCCAGCACGCGTGTCGTGAGCCTGGGCGCAGGCGTCGACACCTTCGACATCGACCCGATCCGCACGCTGGCACTGAACGGCGTGGTCACCGGCGCGGGTAGCCTCCGCAAGACAGGCGCGGGCACTTTGCAGCTGGGCGCCGCCAACTTCTACGCAGGCGGCACCGAAGTCGCGGCGGGCTCGCTCGAGGCGCTGGTCACGGGCGCGCTGGGCGCCGGACCGGTGTCGGTGGCCGACAACGCATCGCTGGCCTTCGCCAACACGGCCGAAGCGGGCAAGCTCGCCATCACCGTGGCCGCGCGCGGCGGTGCGCCGACCGACAACGGCGGCTTCGTCGCGTTCCGCGACAGCAGCTCGGCCGGCAACGCGACCATCACGACGAACAAGGGCGCCTCGGTCGAGTTCCGCGACACCTCCAGCGCGGGCAACGCGGTGATCGAAAACCGCGGCGGCCTGACCACGCTGTGGTTCAACGCGAGCGCGGGCAAGGCGCAGATCACGAACTTCGATGGCGGGCGCATCGACCTGCTCGACGACGCGAGCGCCGGGCAGGCGCGGCTGGTCAACGAGAGCGGCGGGGCGATCAGCTTCTCCGACCGCACGAGCGCCGACCAGGCCACCGTGGTCAACAACGCGGGTGCGCAACTGCGCATCGGCAGCCTCACCAATGCGGGCCTGTCGATCGGCTCGCTCGAAGGCGCGGGCAGTGTGCTGCTCGGCGCGAAGGCGCTGACCACGGGCGGGCTGAACACCAGCACGACGGTGTCGGGAACGATCAGCGGCACGGGCGGCTCGGTCGTCAAGGTCGGCAGCGGCACGCTCACGCTGAGCGGCGCCAACACCTACACCGGCGGCACCACGGTGGCGGCCGGCACGCTCGCCGTGAACAACGTCGGCGGCAGCGCGACCGGCACGGGCGCGGTGCAGGTGCAGGGCGGCGCAACGCTGGCCGGCACTGGCGCGGTGGCTGGTACGGTGACGATCGCCAAGGGCGGCATCCTGTCGGCCGGCAACGGCGGCGCCGGCACGCTCACCACGGGCAGCCTGAATCTCGCCGCCGGCGCGGTGCTCGACTACGACCTGGGCCAGGCCGGCACCGCCGGCGGTGCACTCAACGACCTGGTCAAGGTCAACGGCAATCTGCAGCTCGACGGCACGCTCAACGTGGCGCAGTCCAAGGGCGGCGTGTTCGGCGCGGGCATCTACCGCCTGATCGACTACACCGGCACGCTCACCGACAACGGTCTGGACATCGGCAGCGCGCCGGTCGCGTCCAAGGACCTTCAGGTGCAGACCTCGGTGGCCCAGCAGATCAACCTGGTCAACCGCGCGGGCCTCGCGCTGAACTTCTGGGACGGCGGCGACGCCGGCAACTACAACGACGGCAAGATCGCCGGCGGCTCGGGCACCTGGCGCGTGGGCGTGCCGGGCGATGGCTGGACGGGCGCCGACGGCAAGATCAACGCGGCCTGGGTGCAGGACCAGTTCGCGGTGTTCGGCGGCACGGGCGGCACGGTCAACGTCAGCAACGCGGGCGGCACGGTGCGCATCACCGGTGCGCAGTTCGCGGCCGACGGCTATGTGCTGCAGGGCGACGCGATCGAACTCGGCGCCTCGGGCACGGTGGTGCGCGTGGGCGATGGCTCGGGCACCGACACCACGCGCAGCGCGACGCTGAATGTCGCGCTCACCGGCACCGGCGGGCTCGTGAAGGAAGACGTGGGCACGCTGGTGCTGGGCGGCACCAACACCTACACCGGCGGCACCACCGTCAAGGCCGGCGTGCTGCAGGGCGGCGCGGCGAGCCTGCAGGGCGACATCGTCAACAACGCCGAAGTCGCGTTCGACCAGGGCACGACCGCCGGCACCTACGCGGGCACGATGAGCGGCACCGGCAAGCTGCGCAAGACCGGCGCGGGCACCTTGCGGCTCGGTGCGGCCAACAGCCATGCGGGCGGCACCTTCGTCGATGCGGGCACGCTGGCCACCGACGTCACCGGTGCGCTGGGCGGCGGCGCGGCGAACGTGGCCACGGGCGCGACGCTGCAACTGGGTGGCGGATTCGATGCCGGCACCACCGCCATCGGCAACCAGGGCACGGTGCGCTTGCAGGACAAGTCGAGCGCCGGTGCATCGACCATCACCAACGCCGCAGGCGGCGTGCTGGCCTTTGCCGGCGACGCCTCGGCCGACAAGGCCACGGTGATCAACCAGGCCGGCGCCCAGGTGCGCATCGACCAGGCGACCACCGGCGTGAGCTTCGGCACGCTCGGCGGCGCGGGCGATGTCGTGCTCGGCGCCAAGGCGCTCACGCTGGGCGGCAGCGGCGGCGACAACACCCTGTCGGGCACCGTCAGCGGCACCGGCGGCTCGGTCGTCAAGGTCGGCGCCGGCACGCTCACCCTGACAGGCGCCAACACCTACACCGGCGCCACCACGGTGGCCGCCGGCACGCTGCGCGTGAACAACACGAGCGGCAGCGGCACGGGCACCGGCAGCGTGCAGGTGCAGTCGGGCGCCACGCTCGCGGGCAGCGGCAGCATCGCGGGCGCGGTCACCATCGCCAAGGGCGGCATCCTCGCCGCGGGCAACAGCCCCGGCACGCTGACGCTCGGCGCGCTCACGCTGGCCGGCGGCGCCACGCTCAACTACGAACTCGGCCAGGCCGGCGTGCCCGGCGGCGCGCTCAACGACCTGATCAACGTCACGGGCAACCTGCAACTGGACGGCACGCTGAACATCGCGCAGTCGGCGGGCGGCACCTTCGGGCCAGGGCTGTATCGCCTCATGAGCTACGGCGGCACGTTCACCGACAACGGGCTGGACATCGGCACCGCGCCGACCGGCGCCAAGCTGGCCGACCTGCAGGTGCAGACCTCGGTGGCGAACCAGGTCAACCTGGTCAACCGCGCGGGCCTGTCGCTCAACTTCTGGGACGGCGGCGATAGCAGCAAATACAACGACGGCCAGGTGGCCGGCGGCAACGGCACCTGGCGCGTGGGCAGCCCGCAACCCTCGCAGGATGGCTGGACCGACATGGACGGCAAGCTCAACGCCAACTGGGCGCAGAACCAGTTCGCCGTGTTCGGCGGCAAGGCCGGCACCGTCACGGTCGATGGCGGCGGCGGGGCGGTGCGCATCGCCGGCGCGCAGTTCGCGGTCGACGGCTACACGGTGCAGGGCGACGGCATCACGCTGGACAACGCCAACTCCGTGATTCGCGTGGGCGACGGCACGGCCGCCGGCGCGAACATGACCGCCACGATGAATGTCGCGCTCTCGGGCACGGGCGGCCTCTCGAAGGAAGACGCGGGCCGGCTGATCCTCGGCGGTGCCAACACCTACACCGGCGGCACCACCGTCAAGGGCGGCGTGTTGCAGGGCAGCGCCACCAGCCTGCAGGGCGCCATCGTCAACAACGCCGAGGTCGCGTTCGACCAGGACAAGACCGCCGGCATCTACGCGGGCGCGATGAGCGGCACCGGCAAGCTGCGCAAGATCGGCTCAGGCACCCTGACGCTGGCCAGCGTCAACAGCTACAGCGGCGGCACGCTGGTCGATGCGGGCACGCTCGCCACCGACACCAGCGGCGCACTGGGCACGGGCGCGGTGAGCATCGCCTCGGGCGCGGCGCTGCAGTTCGGCGGCAAGGCCGATGCGGGCAAGCTCGCCATCGCCAACCAGGGCACCTTGCGGCTGCAGGACGGCGCGAATGCCGCCAGCGCTACCGTGACCAACGCCGCCGGCGCGCAGGTGCGCATCGACCTGGCCACCACCGGCGCGAGCATCGGCGCGCTCGGCGGCGCGGGCGACGTGGTGCTCGGCGCGAAGGCGCTCACCACCGGCGCTGTCGGCAGCGACAGCACGATCTCGGGTGCCATCACCGGCGGCGGCGGTTCGCTGGTCAAGGTCGGCGCGGGCACGCTCACGCTCGCGGGCACGGCCAGCTACAGCGGCGAGACGCGCGTGGCCACGGGCACGCTCAAGGCCGGCGCGGCCAACGCCTTCAGCGCGGCTTCCAGCGCCGTGGTGGCCAGCGGCGCCACGCTCGACCTCGCGGGCTTCAGCCAGACCGTGGCCGGCCTCGCCAACAGCGGCACCGTGGCACTGGCGGGCGCCGCGCCCGGCACCACCTTGACGGTCAAGGGCAACTACGTCGGCAACAACGGCGTGCTGAAGCTGGGCACCGTGCTCAACGGCGGCGCGGGGCCATCGGACCGGCTGGTGATCGATGGCGGCGCGGCCAGCGGCAGGACCAGCGTGCAGATCGCCAACATCGGCGGCCTGGGTGCGCGCACCAGCGGCGCGGGCATCGAGGTGGTGAACGCGCGCAACGGTGCGACCACCACCGCGCAGACCACCAGGGACGCCTTCGTGCTCGCAGGCGGGCATGTCGACGCCGGTGCCTTCGAATACCGGCTGCACGCGGGCGACGCCAGCGGTGGCGGCGAGAACTGGTACCTGCGCACCGAGGCCGAACCAGGTACGCCGGGCAATCCCGGTAATCCCGGCGGCACCGGACTTCCGACCTACCGCGCCGAGGCTTCGCTGTTCGCGGCGCTGCCGAACCAGCTGCGCCAGAGCAACCTGGGCATGCTCGCGAGCCGCAGCCAGCGCGTCGGCGACGACGATGTGCGCGGCGGTGCAAGCAGCGGTGCCGGAGCGACGCCAGGCACCGACGGCAGCTACCGCCGCGCCTGGGGCCGGCTGATCTCCACCGACATGGACATCCGCCAGGGCGGCACCGTCTCGCCGCACAGCGAGGGCCGCCTGACCGGGCTGCAGGCCGGCACCGACCTGTGGGCCAACCCGGATTGGCGCGCCGGCATCTACGTGGGCCAGCTCGACGGCGACACCCGCACGAGCGGCTTCGGCAGCGGGCTTTTGAACACCCCCACCGGCCGCAACGACCTGCGCAGCCAGTACCTGGGCCTCTACGGCACCTTCGCCACCGAAGACGGCTTCTATGCCGACGCGGTGCTGCAGGCCGGCCGTCATCGCTACACGGTGCAGCCGCTGTTGAGCGGCGGCGTCGAGGGCAAGGGCAACAGCTTCCTGGCATCGATCGAAGTGGGCAAGGCGTTTGCGATCGGCTCGGGCGGCTGGTCAGTGGAACCGCAACTGCAGTTGATCCACCAGCGGCTGCGGCTGGACGACGTGTCCATTCCGGGCGCGCTCGTGCAGCAGGACGCCGACAGCGGCTGGATCGGCCGTGCGGGCGTGCGCATCAAGGGCAGCTTCGCGACCGGCGCCGGCACGCTGCAGCCCTATGCGCGCCTGAACGTCTATCGCAGTGCCAAGGGCAACGACGTTGCGCGCTTCGTGAACCCGGCGGCGATCACGCCGGTGGGTGCGCCGATCGGCGGCACCAGCACCGAGCTGGCCGCGGGCTTCACGTTGTCGGTGAGCCAGCGCACGAGCCTCTACGGCGAACTCGGCAAGCAGTGGGCTTCGGGTGGCGATGCGCGCGTAGGCAGTTCGATCAATGCGGCTGCGGGTGTGCGGGTGAAGTGGTGAGGTGAAGCGGCGCGGCGGGGCTGCCTGCCGCCGCCGCTTCGAAAGAAAGCGCCGGCACGGCTGAGGCGCAACCGGTCCGGCTCAGATCAGGTTGCGCATCGCCTGCGCCGTCTCGCGCAGCACCGGCAGCACGCGCGCCACCGCGTCCTCGGAGCTCTCGTGCCCCATCGGCATGGTGATGTTCAGTGCGCCCACGAGCGTGCCGTGCCGGTCGCGCAGCGGCACCGCGATGCCGCGCGAGTTGAGGTCGAGTTGCTGCTCCGACAGCGCCCAGCCCTGTGCGCGGATGCGCGCCAGTTCGAGCTTCATGCGCTCCATGCTCGCGATGGTGTGCGAGGTGAACACGGTGAGCTGCCGCGTCGCCAGCCACTCGTTCAGCTCGGCATCGCTGCGCAGCGCCAGCATCAACATGCCCGAGGCCGTGACCTGCGCCGGCACGCGCGCGCCCAGCACATAGCCGGTGCTCATGCTGCGGTTGGGGCCGTTGCGCGCGATGTAGACGACCTCGTCGCCGTCCATCACGCTGAGGTACGCGATCTCGTTGGTGCCGGCCGCCACCCGCTGCAGGAAGGGCTGCACCACGCGCGGCAGCCGGGCCGATTCGAGGTACGACCGGCCCAGCCGCAGCACGCGCGGCGTGAGCCAGAACAGCTTGCCGTCGCTGGCCACGTAGCCCATGTGCTGCAGCGTGAGCAGGTAGCGCCGCGCGGCGGTGCGCGTCATGTTCGTGCGCTGACCGGCCTGGCTGGCGGTGAGGCGCGGGTTGGCATCGTCGAAGGCCTCGATGATGCTCACGCCGCGCTCGAGGCCTGCGATCCAGTCGCGCTTGTCCAGGCCCGCGGGTGCGGGCGAGTCGTCCTTGTTGTCCTTGCTCTCTTTGCTCATGGTCGGAAGTGTGCCGCCGGTCGATCGCCGGCAAGTTGCATTCGTGGACGGTGAAAACCCTCGGTTTGAACGATTATCGAATTTCAAAGATCGATGATCGACCGTTTTGCCCTTCCTGGCGCTGTGGAAAAGGGCCGAAGGGACTATAAAGCTCGGCATCCGGCCTCCCAAAGAGCGATTGACGAACGGAAAGCAAGCACATGAGCCATTCCATCAGCGGCAGCACCCAGGCTTACCTGATCCCGGGCGATCCGGTTCGCAATGTGCGGCTGCCGCGCATGTTCAACGCCGCCTTCGAGCGCTTCGGCATCGACGCGGTGCTGCTGCCGATGCAGGTGCCGGTGCGCGACTTCGCGGTGTTCTTCAAGTCGGCCTTTCTCGCACGCAACGTGCGCGGCATGGTGATTGCCCCGCCGCACAAGCCGCTGGTGGTCGACCTGCTCGACGGCTGCGGCCTCTTCGGCCGCGTGGCGGGCTCGGTCAACGTGGTGCGCCGCACCGAAGGCGACCAGCTCGAAGGCGATTTGTTCGACGGTGAAGGCCTCATCGGTGCGCTCGACCACTGCAACATTCCCTTCCGCGGCAAGCGCGTGCTGATCCTCGGCGCGGGCGTGAGCGCCGCGGCCATCGGCGTGGCGCTGGCCGAGGGCGGCACGGTGAACGGCGCGGAGCACATCGCCTTCTTCGACACGGCGGCGGGCAAGGCGGCGGGCGTGGCGGCCAAGCTCGATGCCTTCTTCGATGCGACCGTGGTCGCGGTCGAGAGCAACGCGCCCGAAGGCTACGACCTCGTGATCAACGCGACGCCGCTCGGGCTGGTCGAGGGCGATGCGCTGCCGCTCGACGTGTCGCGCATGGAAAGCCACGCGGCGCTGTTCGACATCCTCTTGCGCAACCAGCCCACGCCGCTGGTGCGTGCGGCGCGTGCGCGCGGGCTCAATGCGCAGGCCGGCTTCGAGATGCTGATCCAGCAGATGCCGCACTACCTGCGCTACTTCGGCCACCTCGATGCGGCCGATGCGCTTCAGGCCGATGCGAATTTCCTGCGCGAAATCGTCTATCCGCCGGCGATGCAGGCCGAGATCGCGAACCCCTTGCGCTACCACTCGCCCAGCGTGGCCTGATGCGAATTGGCGATCAATCCACAAGCACCGTTCGGGCTGAGCTTGTCGAAGCTTCGCGCGGCGCTTCGACAAGCTCAGCGTGAACGGTTTTATCTTTTCGAACGCAACTTGGTCTGAGCCTCACTTTTTCTTGAGAAAACGACTTTCATGATTTCCGGCAAGACAACGCTCATCGCCCACCTCGGCTATCCGACCGAGGCCTTCAAGGCGCCGATGATCTACAACCCCTGGTTCGACAAGCAGGGCATCGATGCGGTGGTGGTGCCGATGGGCGTGAAGCCCGAGGACTACGCGGCCACGCTGCCGCAGGTGTTCAGGTTCTCGAACCTCCGCGGCGCGCTGGTCACGATGCCGCACAAGGTCACGACGATGGGGCTGGTCGACGAGGTCACGCCCACCGCGCGCGTCGCGGGCGCATGCAACGCCATCCTCAAGCGCCCCGACGGCACGCTGCTCGGCGACCAGTTCGATGGCGCGGGCTTCGTGCGCGGCGTGGAGCGCAAGGGCCGGCTCTTCAGGGGCACGCGGGTGCTGGTGTCGGGCACGGGCGGCGTGGGCTCGGCCATCGCGGCATCGATCGCCGCCGCGGGCGCCGCGGAGCTGATGCTGTTCGACATGAGCGATGCATCGGCCGAGGCGCTGGCCGCACGGCTGCGCGAGCACTACCCGCAGATGAAGGTCGCCACGGGCTCGAAGGACCCGGCCGGCTACGACGTGGTCGTCAACGCCACGCCGCTCGGCATGAAGGACAGCGATCCGCTGCCCTTCGACGTGGACCGCATCGACCCCCAAACTTTCGTCGGCGAAGTCGTGATGAAGACCGAATACACGCCGCTGCTGCAGGCCGCCAAGGCCAAGGGCTGCGCGGTGCAGGTCGGCACCGACATGCTGTTCGAGATGATCCCGGCCTACCTCGAATTCTTCGGCTTCGGCACCGCATCCCCCGAGGAACTGCGCGCCGTGGCCCAACTGAAATATTGACGATGAACAACCAGGTCCCCGCATGAGCATTTTCGAAGGCTTCCTCTCCACATCCGAAACGCTCGGCGCCTTCAGCGACCGCGCGTTTGTCGACGCCATGCTGCGTTTCGAGGCCGCGCTCGCACGCGCGCAGGCGGCCGAAGGGTTGATTCCCGAGAGCGCCGCGCACTCCATCGTCGGGAGCTGCAAGGTCGAACTGTTCGATGTCGCCAAGATCGTGCGCGAAAGCGGCCGCGCGGGCAGCGTGGCGATTCCGTTGGTCAAGGCGCTGCGCGAAGCCGTGGGCCTCTTCAATGCCGAGGCCGCGCCCTTCGTGCACTTCGGCAGCACCAGTCAGGACGTGATCGACAGCGCGATGGCGCTGGTCACGCGCGAGGCGGTGGCGCTCGTCGAGACCGACCTTGCCAAGGCCGCCGATGCGCTGCTGCGCCTTGCCACGCAGCACGCCGAAACGCCGATGCTCGCGCGCACGCTGATGCAGCCGGCCTCGGTCACCAGCTTCGGCTTCAAGTGCGCGGGCTGGGCGGCACCGCTGGTGCGCAGCCGCTTGCGTCTGCGTAGTGCGGCGAAGCACGCGCTGCAACTGCAACTGGGCGGCGCCGTCGGTACGCTCGCGCAGATGAAGGGGCAGGGCGCCGCGGTGCGCAAACGCATGGCCAAGGAACTGGGCCTGGGCGACCCCGGCGCGACCTGGCACACGCAGCGCGACGAATGGGTGGCGCTCGGCTGCGAGCTCGGGCTCATGACAGGCAGCCTCGGCAAGATCGCCGTCGACATCGCGCTGCTCGGCCAGTACGAAGTCGCCGAAGTCGCCGAGCCCAGCGAGCCTGGCCGCGGCGGCTCGTCGGCGATGCCGCACAAACGCAACCCCGTGGCCTCGATGGTCGCCATCGCCGCCGCGCACCGCGCACCGCAGCGCGTGGCCGCCTTGCTCGGCGCGATGCCGCAGCAGCATGAACGCGCCCTCGGCGCCTGGCAGGCCGAGCTGGCCGAATGGCCGCAGCTCCTGATGTCGGCGCACGGCAGCGTGCGCGCGATGGCCGGCGCATTGCCCGGCCTGCAGGTGGACGCCGCGCGCATGCGCGCCAACATCGACCGGCTGCGCGCCGAGCTGCCGCGCGATGCGGCCGACGAATGGTTCGACCCCGCGCTCGCCGTCGGCGCGGGCCAGACCGCGCTGGCAGAAGTGAAAGCGCTGCAAGCCCAACTCAAGGACAAGGAACTCTCGCAATGACCGCCCCCGAAACCCCAAACAAAGACTACGAAGACGGCCTCGTGAATCGCCGCCGCGTCCTCGGCGATGCCTGGGTCGACAAGTCGCTCGCCAACCGCAACGGCTTCAACGCCGAGTTCCAGGAACTCATCACGCGCCATGCGTGGAACGACATCTGGGGGCGCCCCGCGCTGGGCGACAAGACGCGCCGCTACATGGTGCTGTCGATGATGCTGGGCATCCACGCGTACGAAGAATTCGCGATGCATGTGCGCGCCGCGCTCGACGGCCCGCCCGAGTCGCGCCTCACGCCCGACGACGTCAAGGAAGTGATCATGATGGCCGCCATCTACTGCGGCGTGCCGGTGGCCAACCATGCGTTCGGCATCGCCACCAACATCCTGCGCGAGAAGGGGCTGCTGCCCGCGGCCCCCGCATCGCCTGCGACGCCCGCGCAGTGAGCGCGCCGGTCGCCCTGAAGGGCCGCCTCGACGTCAGCTTCACCTTGATGCTGCCGCTGCTCCTGGCAGCGCAGCCCGTCGCCACCGACAGCTACCTGCCGGCGCTTCCCGCCATCGCGAAGGAGCTCGGCTCGGCCAGCACCAGCCTCACGCTGTTCGTGCTGGCCTTCGGCTTTGCGCAGTTGCTGTGCGGCCCGCTGGCCGACCGATTCGGACGCAGGCCCGTGCTGCTCGCAGGGCTTGCCTGCTATGCGATCGCCGCAATCGGCGGTGCGTTCGCCGGCAGCGTGGCGCTGCTCGCGGGCTGGCGCACCCTGCAGGGCTTTTCGATGGCCGCGATCCTCGTGTGCTCGCGCGCGGCGGTGCGCGATCTCTATCCCGCGCACGAGGGCCCGCATGTGATGGCGCGCGGCCTCACGGGGCTGGGCGTGGTCGGGCTGATCGCGCCGCTGCTCGGCGCATGGCTTGTGCAGGGCGCGGGCTGGCGCTGGGTGATGGTGGCGATGGCGGTGTATGCCTCGCTGCTGTTCGCGATGTGCTGGCGCTCGTTCGGCGAAACGCGCAAGCCGCTCACCGGCGAATCGTCCGCGCCGCGCGGCAGCACGCGCGCGGTGTTCGCAAGCCGCTCGTTCCGCGCCTGGGCCTCGGTGGCCGCGACGACCTACGGCGGGCTCTTCTGCTTCCTGCTGCTCTCGCCGATGGTCTACATCGGCTACCTTGGCTGGTCGCCCGCGTGGTACGGGTGGATCCCGGCCGGCGGTTCGCTGGTCTACATCTTCAGCACCACCATGTGCCGCACGCTGCTGCGGCGCTACGGACCGGTGCGCACCGTGCGGCTCGGCGCATCGCTGAGCATGACGGGCGCGATCATCCAGGCGCTGGGCTGCTGGCTCATGCCCCTGAGCGCCGTGCCGCTGCTCGTGGGCCACGCGGTGTACTGCCTGGGACACGGCATCCACCAGCCCTGCGGACAAGCGGGCGCGGTGGGCGACCTGCCGCATCTTGCGGGGCGGGCCGTGTCGTGGTCGGGCTTCGGCATGATGATGGTCGCGTTCTGCGTGGGTCAAATCGCTGCGCTGTTCGTCGATACCGGTTACTCCCATGGCGCGTGGCCCATGGTCGTGCCGATGCTGGTGGCTGGCGCCGTGCTGCTGGCCATCGCGTTCCTCTGGCTCCCGCGTCTTCAACCTCCAAAGCACCCATAAAAAGATCCGTAAAAAGATCCGTAAAAAGGAAACCGCACCATGACCATCCGCCTGAATGTCGTTCGCGAAGGCGAAGGCCCCTTCGTCGTGCTCAGCCATGCGCTGGGCTGCAGCCTGCGCATGTGGGACGACGTGGCCGCGCAGCTTGCGCGCGCGCACACCGTGATCCGCTACGACCACCGCAACCACGGCGGCTCCGAGGTGGTGCCGGGCGCCTTGCGCATCGAGACGCTGGCGCAGGACGCGGCCGAACTGATCCAGCGCGAGGCGGGCGGCGAGCCGGTGCACTTCGTCGGCCTCTCGATGGGCGGCATGACCGCGCAGGCGCTCGCGGTGCGGCACCCCGAACTGCTCAAGACCGTGGTGATCGCCAACTCGTCTGCCCACTATCCCGACCAGACGCCGTGGCGCACGCGGGCCGAGACGGTGGCGGCGAAGGGCGTGGGCGCAATCGCGTCGGGCGCCGTGGCGCGCTGGCTCACGCCCGCCTATGCGGCAACGCCCGAAGGTGCTGCCGCGGCCAAGTCGTTGCACGAGGTGCTGGTCGCGACCGACGCGCAGGGCTACATCGAGAGCTGCAATGCGGTCGCCGCCATCGATTTCCGCGAGAGCAATCACCGCATCGCCGTTCCCACGCTGGTGGTCGGCGGACTGCAGGACGAAGCCACGCCGATGGACATGTCGCGGGCCATGGCCGCGGCGATTCCCGATGCGCGCCTCGCGACCATCAATGCAGCGCACCTGAGCGCCGTGGAGCGGCCGACCGAATTCGCGCAACTGCTGATCGATTACTGGCGCAGCCTCTGAGCGCCAGCGAAGGCGGCTCGGACCTAGGTGAATCCCGTATTTCGTGCGATTAATGAACGAAGGCGTTCGTTAATCGCCCGAAGAAGGCTCGAATTGGTTGTGGCGCAGGGCCTGGGTTCCTAAAGTCCACTCCCATGCATCGCTCCATCGCCACGGTCTCGCTCAGCGGCACCCTTCGCCAGAAGCTCGAAGCCGTCGCGGCCGCCGGGTTCGACGGCATCGAGCTGTTCGAGGCCGACTTCATCAACTTCAAGGGCACGGCCACCGAGCTGCGCGGCATCGTGGCCGACCTCGGCCTGTCGATCGACCTCTACCAGCCCTTCCGCGATTTCGAAGGCATGCCCGAGCCGCAGTTCCGCCGCAGCCTGGAGCGCGCCGAGCGCAAGTTCGACCTGATGGAGGCGATGGGCGCGCCGATGGTGCTGTGCTGCTCGAACACCTCGCCGCTGGCCATGGACGACCCGGCTCTCGCCGCCGCGCAGTTGCACGAACTGGCCGAGCGCGCCGCGCGCCGCAACCTGCGTGTCGGCTTCGAGGCGCTGGCCTGGGGCCGGCACACCTCGCTCTACGGGCAGGCCTGGAACATCGTGAAGCGGGCCGATCACCCGCACCTCGGGCTGATCCTGGACAGCTTCCACACGCTGTCGCTGAAGGACGATCCGGCGGGCATCGCCGACATCCCGGGCGAGAAGATCTTCTTCCTGCAGATGGCCGATGCGCCGCTGCTCGCGATGGATGTGCTGCAGTGGGCGCGCCACCACCGCTCGTTTCCGGGGCAGGGCGATTTCGACGTGACCGGGTTCTTCACGCAGGTGCTGCGCGCGGGCTACACCGGGCCGCTGTCGCTGGAGATCTTCAACGACATCTTTCGCGAGACGCCGAACCGCCGCACCGCCGTCGATGCGATGCGCTCGCTGCTGTACCTGGAAAGCGAGGCGCGCCAGCGGCTCGCCGCGGTGCAGCCGCCGCCGCAGCAGCACCTGGAACTCTTCAATCCGCCGCCGGTGGCCGCGCTCTCGGGCCTGTCGTTCATCGAGTTCGCGGCGGACGAAGCCTCGGCGCTCACGCTCGACACGCTGGTGCGGCAGCTCGGCTTTCGCCGCATCGGCAAGCACCGCTCCAAGGCCGTGACGCTGTACCGGCAGGGCGAGATCAACTTCATCGTGAACGCGCAGCCCGACTCCTTCGCGCGCGGCCGCTTCGAGGCGCACGGCACCTCGGTGTGCGCGCTGGGCGTGCGCTGCGCCGAACCGCTTGCAGCGGTGGAGCGCGCGACCGCGATGCGCTCCAAGCGCCACGACAGCCCGGTCGGCCCGAACGAGCTGCGCGTGCCGGCGGTGGTGGCGCCGGGCGGCAACCTCATTCATTTCGTGGCGGAGTCGCTGGGTGCGAACGGCCTGTACGAAGCCGACTTCATCCTCGAAGAGGATGCGCCCGAAGCCAACGATGCGGGCCTCCAGCAGATCGACCACGTCGCCCTCGGCCTTGCGGTAGACCAGCTCGACACCTGGGTGCTCTTCACGCGCGCCGTGCTCGGCCTGGAGCCCGGCGAAAGCCTCGAACTGGCCGACCCCTTCGGCCTGATCCGCAGCCGCGGCGTCGCCAATGCGGAGCGCAGCGTGCGCCTCGTGCTCAACGTGTCGCTGAGCCAGCGCACCCGCACCGCGCGCACGCTCAGCGTGACCGGCGGCGGCGCGGTGCACCACATCGCGCTGCGCTGCGACGACATCTTCGAGACGGCCGCGAAGCTGCGCGCCAACGGCACGCGCTTCGTGCCGATTTCGGACAACTACTACGACGACCTCGCCACGCGCATCGACCTCGCGCCCGAGCTGCTGGAACGCATGCGCGCCGCGGGCGTGCTGTTCGACCGCTCGCCGGCCGGCGACTACCTGCACATCTACACCGAGAGCTTTGAAGGCGGCCTGTTCTTCGAGGTCGCGCAGCGCATGGGCGCCTACGACGCCTACGGTGCGCTCAACGCACCCGCGCGCATGGCCTCGCAGGCGCAGGACTGATTTCTTTCCCCGTTCGACACTGACTCACCACTGGACATCACTGGAGACAACCCCATGGCCACTACAACAGCCAAAGAGCCCCAAGGCAGGCACCAGTCGAAGAAAGCCGCCGCAAGCGGCTGGATCGGCTCGGCGCTGGAGTACTACGACTTCTTCATCTACGCCACCGCGGCGGCGCTGATCTTTCCGCAGATCTTCTTTCCGAAGGGCGACCCGACGACCGCGATCGTCGCGTCGCTCGCGACCTATGGCGTGGGCTATGTCGCGCGTCCCATCGGCGCCTTCGTGCTCGGCCACTGGGGCGACACGCACGGTCGCAAGCAAGTGCTGGTGCTGTGCATGTTCCTGATGGGCTTCTCGACCGTGGCCGTGGGCCTCTTGCCCACATATGACCAGGTCGGCCTGCTGGCACCGGTGCTGCTCGTGATTCTGCGGCTCATCCAGGGCTTCGCGGTGGCCGGAGAGATTTCGGGCGCGAGCTCCATGATCCTGGAGCACGCACCCTTCGGGCGCCGCGGCTTCTTCGCGAGCTTCACGCTGCAGGGCGTGCAGGCCGGCCAGATTCTGGCGGCCGCGGTGTTCCTGCCGCTCGCGCACTACATGCCCGAAGACGCCTTCAACTCGTGGGGCTGGCGCATTCCGTTCCTCTTGAGCTTCCTCGTGATCGTGGCCGGCTACATCATCCGCCGCGAGGTCGACGAGACGCCCGCTTTTGCCGAGGTCGACAAGAAGGGCGAAGTGGCGAAGTCGCCCATCGTGCAGGCCTTCACCGACAGCTGGGCCGACATGCTGCGCGTGGTCTGCATGGCGCTGATGAACGTGATTCCGGTGGTGGCGACCGTGTTCGGCGCGGCCTATGCGGTGCAGGCGGCCTACGGCATCGGCTTCCAGAAAGACGTGTACCTGTGGATTCCGGTGCTCGGCAACATCCTCGCGGTGCTGGTGATTCCGTTCGTGGGCAACCTCTCGGACCGCATCGGCCGCAAGCCGCCGATCATCGTGGGCGCGCTGGCCTCGGGGCTGCTGTCGTTCGTGTACCTGTACGCCATCAGCATCAAGAACGTGCCGCTCGCGATCTGCATGTCGCTCCTGATGTGGGGCATCGTGTACCAGGGCTACAACGCGACCTTTCCGAGCTTCTATCCGGAGCTGTTCCGCACCCGCAACCGCGTGTCGGCCATGGCCATCTCGCAGAACATCGGCACCACCTTCACCGCGCTCCTGCCCGCGCTGTTCGCCGCCGTGGCGCCTCCGGGCTCGACCAATGTGTGGTTCACCGTGGGCGCGATCACCTTCGCGGTGACCATCCTCGCGGCCCTCGCTGCGATGAGCGCGCGGGAGACCTACCGCATCCACATGCGCGACCTGGGTGATCCGAATGCGGTGCCGGTGGACAAGGACGAATACGAGCGCCTCCGCGAGAAGACGCTGTCGGACGCGCGGCTGGGCAAGGTCGTGTCGGCCTGAAGCCCGAAAACCTTGCCCGCACCAAGGGTTGTGGCGCCATGAAGAATGGCGCCATGACCACCTCTTCATCCCACCTCAAGATCGATTTCGTCTCCGATGTGTCTTGCCCCTGGTGCGCCGTTGGCCTGAGTTCGCTCGAGGCGGCGCTCAAGCGGGTGGCACCGGAGGTCACCGCGGAACTGCACTTCCAGCCCTTCGAGCTGAATCCGCAGATGCCGCCCGAAGGGCAGGACACCTTCGAGCACCTGAACCAGAAGTACGGCTCCTCGCGCGAACAGCAAGCAGAGGCGCGCGAAATGATCCGCCAGCGCGGCGCGGCCGTCGGCTTCGAGTTCAGCCCCGAGGGCCGGCCCCGGGTCTACAACACCTTCGACGCACACCGGCTCCTGCACTGGGCCGAGCTCGAGAGCCCGGCCAAGCAGGCGGCGCTCAAGAAGCTGCTGCTCAAGGCCTACTTCACCGACAGCCAGAACCCCTCGGACCCCGAGGTGCTCGTGCGCGCGGCGACCGAGGCGGGCCTCGATGCGGCACGGGCCCGCGAGATCCTGGCGAGCGACGAGTACGCCGCCGAGACCCGCGAACGCGAGCGCATGTACACCGACGCCGGCATCCACTCGGTGCCCGCGATCATCATCAACGACCAGCACCTGATCTCCGGCGGCCAGCCGGTCGAGGTCTTCGAGCGGGCGCTCAAGCAGATCGCCGGCGCTGCCCCGCCGACCCTGTCCGTGGCCTGACCGCGCGGCGCGCGGGCGCCTTCTTTGCGCAGCGTTACGAAAGTAAAGAGCGTCAACTCGGGGCGGGGTGCGGCAGTTGAGAGGAGCATCCTCGTCACTGCCCCCAAGGAGTCCCCATGAAGAAGAAAAACCTGTTCGCCGCGCTCGCCCTGATGGCCGCGGTGTCCCTGCCGGCCCTGGCCGACGAATACGGCAAGCACCCGTTCTACCTGCACGCACTGTCCGACCTGCGCACGGCCGCCTGGCAGGTGGACCATCGCCGTCCCGAAGACGGGCAGGTCTCGCAGGACGAGCTGGTGGTGCACGACGAGATCCGCGCGGCCATCGGCGATCTGCAGCGCGCCGCGTGGCTCGACGGCAAGCCCATCGAATGGCGCGAGCCGACCGATGTCTGGCTGCCGCGCGAAGGCCGGCTGCATGCGGCCATCGACCTGCTGCGCAAGGTGCGCTCGGATGTGGCGCGCGAAGAAGACGATCCGCGCTCGCGGTCGTTCCAGCAGCGCGGCCTGGCGCACGTCGACGTGGCGCTCAACGCGGCGCAGCACGCCGTGGGCGACGTTCGCCGCCACGACATGCGCAGGGAGTGATGCCGGTGGCATTCGCCGACTCGTGGCCGTTCCGCAGGGCGTCGATGGCGCTCGGCGCGTGTGCCCTGGCACTGCTGGCGGCCTGCGCAACCGCGCCGGGCAGCGGGCGGGCACTCGTCTCGGTCTCGCTGCCGTCCGCGCCGGCCGATGAAGCCACGCGCCTGCGCTGGCTCGACCGGGTGAGCTGGGGCGCCAACACCGGCAGCGAAGCGCAGCTCGCGCAACGCGGCCTCGTGCTGTGGATGCGCGATCAACTGAACCCACGCCCGGCGCCGCTGCCGCCCGCGGCACAGGCGCAGATCGATGCGATGACGATCACGCGCACGCCGCTCGACCAGCTCGTCATCGGCCTCGACGCCCAGCGCAAGGCCGCCGATGCATTGCCCGACGAAGAACAGAAGAAGGCCGCGCGCCAGGCCTACCAGCAGGAGTTGACCCGGCTCGCGCGTGAGGCGCAGCAACGCTTCGTGCTGCGCGCGCTGTACTCGCCCAACCAGCTGCAGGAGCAGATGACCTGGTTCTGGATGAACCACTTCAACGTCAACCTGCGCAAGGACAACATCCGCGCGCTGGTCGGCGACTACGAAGAGAACGCGATCCGCCCGCATGCGCTCGGCAAGTTCCGCGACCTGCTCGGCGCCACGCTGCACCACCCCGCGATGCTGCGCTACCTGGACAACGCGCAGAACGCCGCCAACCGCATCAACGAGAACTACGCGCGCGAGCTGATGGAGCTGCACACGCTGGGCGTGGGCGGCGGCTACTCGCAGGCCGATGTGCAGGAGCTCGCGCGCGTGCTCACCGGCGTGGGCGTGAGCCAGCAGCCGCTCGATGCGGCGCCGCCGAACATCCGGCCGGCGGTGCGCGCGGACTATGTGCGCAAGGGGCTCTTCGAGTTCAACCCGAACCGGCACGACTACGGTGCCAAGACGCTGCTGGGCCAGCCGATACAGGCGCGCGGTCTCGCAGAAGCCGACGAGGCGCTGGACCGGTTGGCGCGTGCGCCCGCCACCGCGCGCTTCATTTCGCGCAAGCTCGCTGTGTACTTCGTCGCCGACGAGCCGCCGCCTGCATTGATCGACCGCATGGCTGCCGCCTTCACGCGCAGCGATGGCGACATCGCAATCACATTGAAGGCGCTGTTCGAATCGCCCGAGTTCGCCGCTTCGCTCGGCCGCAAGTTCCGCGACCCGGTGCACTACGTGATGGCCGGCGTGCGGCTCGCGTACGACGACCGCGTGGTGCTCAACGTGAACCCGATGCTCAACTGGATCAACCGCATGGGCGAGCCGCTGTATGGGCACGAGACGCCCGACGGCTATCCGCTCAACGAGGCCGCGTGGGCGAGCGCGGGGCAGATGAACACGCGCTTCGAAATCGCGCGGGCCATCGGAGCGAACGGTGCCGTGCTGTTCCGCGCCGACGACAAGGCGTCGCTGGAGAAGCCCGCGTTTCCGCAACTGGCCGAATCGAGTGCGGTCCGCGCCATGCAGCTCGGCCTGAGCACCGACACGCGCGAAGCGCTCGCGCAGGCGAAGACCCCGCAGGAATGGAACACCTTCCTGCTCGCATCGCCCGAGCTGATGCGCCGATGAGGTTTTGTTTTTTCTCCCTCCCCCTCTGGGGGAGGGCAGGGGTGGGGGCAAGCGGCGTTCGATGAAGCGCCGTGGCGGATCGAATGCCGTCGAGCCCCCATCCCAACCTTCCCCCAGAGGGGGAAGGAGCAAGGCAGAAGAAAGGAACACATGTGATGCAACGCCGAGAACTCCTGAAGCTGATGGCCGCCGCACCGCTCGCAGGCGCCGCCGGCCAATTGATCGCCGCGCCCGCCGCCGAGGGCGCCAAGCTGCTCGTCGTGTTCCTGCGCGGCGCCTACGACTGCACCAGCCTGCTCGTGCCGACCGCCAGCGATTTCTATTACGCCTCGCGCCCGAACATCGCCATCGCACGACCGGGCCAGCCCAACGGCGCGCTGCCGCTCGATGGCGACTGGGGCCTGCACCCGGCGCTCGCGCAGAGCGTGATGCCGCTCTTCCAGCAGAAGCAGGCATCGTTCATCGCCTTCGCCGGCACCGACGACCTCACGCGCAGCCACTTCGAGACGCAGGACTCCATCGAGCTCGGCCAGGCGCTCGACAAGCGACGCGATTACCGCTCGGGTTTTCTCAATCGCCTGGCCGGCGTGCTCGGCGGCGGCCCGGTGACCGACGTGTCGCCCATCGCCTTCACCGACCAGTTGCCCATTGCGCTGCGCGGCGACGCCAAGGCCGCCAACATGGCGCTCGCGGGCAACGCGCGCCCGGGCATCGATGCACGGCAGAGCCAGATCATCGCGGCCATGTACCGAAACACGTCGCTCGCGCAGCCGGTGGCCGAAGGCTTTCAGGTGCGCGACGAAGTCATGCGCGCGGTGCAGGCCGAGATGGACGCGGCCAGCCGCAATGCGATGAGCGCCAAGGACTTCGAGCTCGTCGCGCGCCGCATGGCCGTGCTGATGCGCGAGCGTTTCGATCTGGGCTTTGTCGACGTCGGCGGCTGGGACACGCACGTGGGGCAGGGCGCCGCCACCGGCTACCTCGCCAACCGATTCGAAGAACTGGGCCGCGGCGTCGCCGGCTTCGCACAGGAGATGGGCGAGGACGCCTGGCGCCAGACCGTGGTGGTCGTCATCAGCGAATTCGGCCGCACCTTCCGCGAGAACGGCAACCGCGGCACCGACCATGGGCATGGCACCGTCTACTGGGTGCTCGGCGGCGGCCTCTCGGCCGAGGCGGGCGGGCGCATCGTCGGCGAGCAGCAGGCGCTGACGCAGGCCACGCTGTTCCAGAACCGCGACTACCCGGTGCTCAACGAATACCGGGCGGTGTTCGGTGGGTTGTTCAAGCGGATGTACGGGCTCTCGCCCGCGCAGCTCGGGCGGGTGTTCGAGGGCGTGTCGCCGCGCGAACTGCGGCTGGTCTGACCGCAGGGCGGCAACTCATGTGGGCGCCGGGCCGTTCTCCGCGGCAATCGTCTTAGGCTCCAGGAACGCTTCCATGCCGAAGACGCCGAACTCCCTGCCGATGCCCGACTGCCTGACGCCGCCGAAGGGCGCGGTCAGCTCGGGCGCGATGCGGTTCACCAGCACCGAGCCCGCGCGCAGTTGCGCGGCCACGCGCAGCGCGCGCTGCGGCTGCGACGAGAACACGTAGGCCTGCAGGCCATACGGCGAGTCGTTCGCGATGGCGATGGCTTCAGCTTCGTCGCCATAGCCGATCACCGAGAGCACCGGCCCGAAGATTTCCTCGCGCGCGATCTCCATGTCGTTGCGCACGCCAGCGAACACCGTGGGACGCACGAACCAGCCTTTGTCCAGGCCTTCGGGCCGTCCCTCGCCGCCGGCCACGAGGGTCGCGCCTTCCGCCAGCCCGCGGCGGATGAAATGCTGCACGCGCTCGAACTGCGCCTTGCTCGCGAGCGGCCCGACCGCGGTGGCAGGGTCGCGCGGATCGCCCACGCGCATCGAGGCGGCGATCGCCCGAATGCGCTCGATGGCGTCGGGCATCCATGCATTCGGAATCAGCAGGCGCGTGCCGGCCACGCAGGCCTGGCCGTTGTTCATGAAGGCGGCGTTCAGCGCCATCGGCAGCACGGTCGGCATGTCGGCGTCGTCCAGCACCACGGTGGCCGACTTGCCCGAGAGCGCGAGGCTCACGCGCTTCATCGTGTCCAGGCCGGCGCGCGCGATGAGCTTTCCGGTCTGCGTGGAGCCGGTGAAAGAAATCTTCGCGATGCCCGCGCTGGTGGCGATCTCGTCGCCCACATCCGCGCCGCGCCCGAGCAGCACGTTCACCGCGCCGGCCGGCAGCGCCGCGTCATGCAGTGCCTGTGTCACCACCTGCGCCTGCAGCGGCCCCAGTTCGCTGGGCTTGATGACCGATGCGCAGCCTGCGGCAATCGCCGAAGCCAGCTTGCTGCAGATGCTGCCCGCGGCGCTGTTCCACGGCGCGATGAGGCCGGACACGCCCACCGGCTCCATCACCACCGTGGCTTCGCCCAGCCGGCGTTCGAAGGCGTAGTCCTGCAGCACCTGCGCGGTGCTCGCGAAGCACTGCGAGGCGTAGTTGCTGACCCATTGCGAGCGCGACAGCGGGCCGCCGTATTCCTCGATGGTGGCGTCGCGGATTTCGTCGGTGCGCGCCAGCACCGCGGCTTCGAGACGCCTGAGCATCTCGATGCGCTCGGCTCTGGTGCTGCTTGCCATGCCCGGCTGCGCGCGGTTCGCGGCGGCGATCGCCCGCTTGGCATCGTCGCGGTTGGCCAGCGTCACCGTGCCGATCGATTGCTCGGTGGCGGGGTTGGCGATGTCCAGCCGTTCGGTGCCCTGCACGGGCACGAAGGCGCCGTCGATGTAGGCCTGATCGAGGTTCCACATGTTCGTTCTTCCTGCGGTGGGGTTGCCGATAGCCGATGACTCAGAAGCGGGCGACGTCGATCACGGCCTTCGCGAACACCTCGGGCGCTTCCTGCGGCAGGTTGTGGCCGATGCCGCCGCTCGCCAGCCGGTGCTCGTAGCGCCCCGAGAACTTCTTTGCGTACGCGCTGGGTTCCGGGTGCGGCGCCCCGTTGGCGTCGCCTTCCAGCGTGATGGTCGGCACGCCGATCACCGGCGCCTTGGCGAGCCGGTCTTCCAGCGCCTGGTACTTCGCCTCGCCGTCGGCGAGGCCGAGGCGCCAGCGGTAGTTGTGGACCGTGATGGCCACGTGGTCGGGGTTCTCGAAGGCGACGGCACTGCGATCGAAGGTGGCCGCATCGAAGTTCCATTTCGGCGATGCGATCTGCCAGATGAGCTTGGCGAAATCGTGGCGGTTCTTCTCGTAGCCGGCGCGGCCGCGCTCGGTCGCGAAGTAGTACTGGTACCACCACTGCAGCTCGGCCGCGGGCGGCAGCGGCGCCTTGCCGGCCTCCTGGCTGCCGATGAGATAGCCGCTGACCGACACCAGCGCCTTCACGCGCTCGGGCCACAGCGCGGCCATGATGCACGCCGTGCGCGCGCCCCAGTCGCACCCCGCGACCGTGGCCGTCTGGATCTTCAGCGCATCCATCAGCGCGATGATGTCCACCGCCACCACCGACTGCTGGCCGTTGCGCGGCGTGTCGGCCGACAGGAAGCGGGTGGCGCCATAGCCGCGCAGGAACGGCACGATCACGCGGAAGCCCGCGGCGGCCAGTTGCGGCGCGACGTCCACGAACATGTGGATGTCGTAGGGCCAGCCGTGCAGAAGAATCACCGGCGCGCCATTGGCCGGGCCGGCTTCGTAATAGCCGACGCTCAGGCCGTTGGCCTCGATGCGCTTGAGCGGCTCGAGGCGCCGCGCGCCGCCCGCGGCGGTGCCGGCGGACTGGGCGAAGGCGGGGACCATCGAAGTCATCTGGGCGGCGGCCACGCCGAGCGCGGCCTTGGCGAGGAACGAGCGGCGAAGCAGCGGGGAGGAAGCGGTCATCGGGGAACTCCTGGACGTGTGTGTTGAGGCACTCCGGAGGCGCAGTCGTCAGCCAGTTGCCGCGCGCTCTCCGAAGGGATGGCGCGATTCTTCGATGCGAAGGCGGCTCGGCGATCGGCTTTCGTATGCCTCTGTATCTGGGCTGCGTGGGCCAACAATAAATTTCAATCGCGGCCGCTTGACGGAGCGATGCCTACCCCTCGGGGCTGCTCAGCGGATGTACTTGCCCCCGCTGCGTGCCAGCGTCAGGTCGGTGAAGTGCGAGCCGCTGCGGTCGTTCTGGTCGATCGTCAGGTCGAAGCCGCCCAGGTTGAGATGGCCGAGGTTCTGCATGGCCGCGAGCATCGATGCGCGCGAAGGCGTGCCGTTGATCCGGCGCAGCCCTTCGACCAGCACCTGGGCGCTGATGTAGCCCTCCAGGCTCCAGTAGCCGATGCGGGTGTTGTCGGCGGCCTTCATCGCCTGCTGGTACTTGGCGACGATCGGGAACGCACCCACGGTCCACGGGTAGGGCATGACCTGCGTCACCGCGATGCTCACGCCCTGGGCAGCCAGTTCGCCGAACACGTCGCCGGCCGAGGAGATGGTGTAGAAGGTCGGCGCGCCGCCTTGCTTGCGGATTTCGCCGACCAGGTCCGCGCACATCTTTCCGGGGCAGAACATCACGATGGCCTGCACCTCCTTCGGCTTGAGTTCTTCGGCCGCGTTCTTCAGGTCGACCTTGCCGGGCGGCTGGTTGACGGCGGTAAAGAACTTCTGCCCACCCTTGCCGAGCAGCCCGCCCATGTGGTCGAACATCACCTTGGATTCGGGAATCTCCGAGCCGGGCACCGCCGACGAACGCCGTGCCCGCCGCAGCCGCGGGGCCGGTGAGAGGCGCCGACTGGCCGATCAGGATCTTCTCCTGCGCCGAGGCGACCAGCGTGACGGTCAGGGCGGCAAGGGCGAGCAGGTATTTCATTGAAGAGGGGTGGTGAGTACGTGGCGGGGAAGAAACGAACCGCCACAATTGTTCGCAGGCCCGCGTACTTTCGAACAGCGTGAAAAACGAGATGGATCCACCCGGTTTTCGGCGTAATCGCATCCATCCGCTGCCATATCTTTCCAGCGCGCATCCCACCCGATCCGCGCTCTGACCAACTCAAGGTCCGAAGATCGTCCCCCACAGGCCGCGGGCCTTCAGCCTTGCAGCGGACAGTGCCAGGCCGGCCATGCGATTCGCCTTTCTTCCGTAGGGCGGTGCCAGCACCTCGAACACGCCGCCGCGTCCGCGCACGAAGACGCCGCGTGGATTCGAGAATTCGCGAAAGCCATCGAAGCCATGATGACGGCCCGTGCCGCTGTGCCCGACACCGCCGAACCCCAGCGAATGCACCATGCCCTGGACCGCACACGCATTCACGCAAAAACCGCCCGACGTGGTTTCGCGCTGCACGCGATCGATCACGGCGGGTTGGTCGGAGAAAAGATAGAGCGCCAGCGGCCGCTCGCCGCGCTTGATCGTCGACAGCGCTTCGTCGAGATCGTCGTAGGGCTTGACCACCAGCATCGGGCCGAAGATCTCCTCCTGCATGATCGCCAGGTCGTCCGGCGGGTCCACCACCAGCGACACCGGCATGCGCCGGGTCTGCGGATCGAGCGTGCCGGCCGCGTCCAGCTGGATGACTTGCGTGCCTTGCCGCCGAGCCTCGTCAAGCAGGCGCTGGTTGCGCTGCAGGTGGCGCTGGCTGATGATGCCCGTGCAGTCCTCGCCGCCCGAGTAGCCGGCCAGTTCGCCCTCGAAGTGGGCACGCGCGAAGGCCACGAACTTCTCGAGGTCGGCGCGCGGCACCAGGCAGTAGTCCGGCGCGATGCACATCTGCCCGTTCTTCACCAGCTTGATCGCCAGCATGTGGCCGACATTGCCGGCCGTGACGCTATCGCGGTCGAAGATGACAGGGCTCTTTCCGCCAAGCTCCAGCGTGACGGGCACCAGGTTTTCCGCCGCCGCCAGAGCCACCAGCCGTCCGACCTGCGTGCTGCCGGTGTAGAGCAGATGGTCCCAGCGCTGGCGGGTGAACGCCTGCGCGAGCGGCACGCCGCCGTTCACCACGGCCACCTGCTCCTGGTCGAATGCCTTGGCCAGCATGCGCGCGAGCAGGGCCCCACTGTGCGGCGTGTACTCGGAGGGCTTGAGGATGACGCGGTTGCCCGCGGCGAGCATGTCGCCCAGCGGGGAGAGTGCGAGGTGGAACGGGAAATTCCACGGCACGATGTTGCCGATCACGCCCTTGGGCTGGTGCGCCACGAACGCCTTGCCGGTGCCGAACTGCAGCAGGTCCGTGTGTCGCCGCTCCGGCCGCATCCACTTTTCGACGCGGCTGGCGGCGGCCAGCATGCCCTCGGCCACGCCCGCAACCTCGATCAGGTCGCCGGCCACGCGCGGATGGGCGCCGAAGTCCAGCGCCAGGGCTTCGTTGATCGCATCGCGGTGGTCCAGCACCGTTTGCGCGAGCCGGCGCAGGTCGTCGCGCCGCCGTTGGGCGGACGGATAGGAATTGCGCTGGAACGCCTCCTTTTGCAGCGCGAACAGCGCCTGCAGTTCGGCGATCGCCAGCGAATCGCTGTCGGGAAGATCGGTGAGATTGGCCATGTCTGTCTCCAAATCGGTTGGGGCGTGCGGTGCGATGCGGGGCGATGCGATCGAAGCCGAAGGAAAGCGGCAGTACCTACAGATCCAGCACGAGCGTCTCGGACTTCGACCCCGAGCAGCAGACCATCACGCGGTCGTTGAGCGCCCGCTCGCTCGTGCTCAGCACCTGGTCGCGATGGTCCGGCGTGCCTTCGAGCACCATCGTTTCGCAGGCGCCGCACACGCCTTCCTTGCACGACCACGGCACCTTGATGCCGGCCGCCAGCAGCGCGCCGAGCATCGTCTTTCCGGGCTCGACGGCCACCGTCATCCCCGAGCGCGCGAGCTGCAGCGTGAAACCGCCGACGACGGCCGGCGCCTCCTTCGCGCTGAAGTACTCGACATGCACCTGCTCGCGCGGCACCCCGCTGGTGGCCTCCTCGAAAGACGTGAGCATGGCGACCGGACCGCAGCAGTACAGATGCGCCATGGCCGGCGCATTCGCTACCACCGCCTTCAGGTCCAGCAGCGCGCCGCCGGGTTCCTGATCGAAGTTGAAGTGCAGCCTGTCGGGGCGGGCGCCGGCCAGCTTTTCGAGCGTGGACCGAAAGGCGGCCGTGCGCCGGCTTCGTGCGCAATAGAAAAGCTCCCACGAACGCCCGAGTGCTTCGAGCCGGTCGATCATCGACAGCAGCGGCGTGATGCCGATGCCGCCGGCGACGAGGATCGTGTGCTCGGCCGCTTCATCGAGCGCGAAGTTGTTCCTCGGCGCATCGAGGAGCACCTTGCTGCCCACGCGCAGCCGTTCGTGCATCTGCCGCGAGCCGCCGCGGCTGCGCAGGTCCTTGTTGACGGCGACCACGTACCGATGCCGCTCATGCGACGGGTTGCACAGCGAGTAGCTGCGCACGAGCCCGTCGCCCAGGTGGATGTCGACGTGCGCGCCCGCCGAAAAGGCCGGCAGCTCGCGCTCGTCCGGCGTGGTGAATTCGAAGGACTGGATACCTTCGGCCTCGAAGCGGATGGCCTGGAGTCGGACTTCGATCGTGTTCACTGCGGTGTTCCCGGTTGCCGTGAATTCAATGAAGAACCGACACGGCCTGCCCGACATGCAGCACGCCGTCCGCCTTGACCTGCCCGTAGACGCTGAAGCACTGGTTCAGCTCGCGCACCATCGTTCGCATGATCGACGTGTCGCGCGGGAGTTCGTCCACCTCGCGCGTGACCATGACGCAGCGCGGGCAGCGCATCACGATCTCGATGTCGATCGCCCCGAACTGCAGGCGCTTGCCCAGCCATTGCTCTTCCAGCAGGCCGGTGGTCCCGGCGTCGTCGCCCAGAAGGATGTTGGGCCTGAAGCGCCGCACGTCGATCTTCGATTCGGGCAGCAGCGTGCGCAGGTGGCGCATCGATGCCTCGGTGAGGATGTTGATCGGCAACGCATCGAAGTAAGTGCCGGGCGGCACCACGTAGGTCGTGAGCTCGCGCACCAGGTCCGGCGGAAACTGCGACAGGTCCAGCGGCTCGTCGTCCTTGAGCGCGAACATCTTGCGCACCTCCGACATGATGTCGCCGGTTTCCAGCTTGTTGATGCGGTAGTGGTCCTCGTCGGATGCCGGCCGCAGCGGCCACAGCGTGACGTGGCGGCCGACCAGTTCGGACAGCGCCGCGTGGATGCGGTCGTCGTCGGTGTTCATCTCGGTGCCGTCGGGCAAGGTGATGCGCGCGTGCGGCACCAGCCCGTTGTCTGCCACCTGGTCCGAGAGGTAGCGGGCCGAGCACTGCATCAGCTCGCCCAGGAACTTGGCGCCGCGGATGGTGCGCGCCTCGTCGTCGCGCACGGCCCAGCCGCGGTCGAAGCGCACGCCGCCCTTGCTCACGTCGGCGCTGGCGAGCCGTTCGCCCTGCATCGACTTGACCGGATATCTCCAGAGTTCCTTGATCGTGAGTTGCATGGTTCGCTGCTCCTGTGGGTGAGTGAATGAAGGCGCTCAGCCGAGCGAGATCGCCTTGACCTCGACCAGCGCGCCCGGCAGCGCAAGGCCGGCCACTTCGACGGAGGTCCACGCCGGGTAGGGCGCGGTGAAGAAGCGTGCGAGGGCATCGACGAAGAGCGGCATGTGATCGCTCAGCGGACCGACGTGGAACGAGTTGATCTCCACCACATCGGCATAGCTGCGGCCCGCGGCCTCCAGCACCTGGCCGAGGTTGTGCAGCGCGAGGTCGATCTGCGCCGCGAGGCCGTCGGCCAATGTCAGGTCGCTGCCGATGCCGAGCTGGCCCGACAGGAACAGCAGGCCGCCGGCACGGACGGCCGGCGCGAAGTGGTAGTGCGTATGGAAGTGCTCCATACCGACGGGGATGACGGCATCTCTCATGATTCGGATTCCTGGGTAGATAGAGGTGGATGGAAATGGATTGACGGTGGGTGTGCCGACTCGGCGTTTCTTTTTTGTCTCCGCGAATCTCATCGGCGCTTCAGCGCGTGTGATGCACCGGCTGCAGCGCATGCACCGGCGTGGGCAGGTCTTCCATGCGTGCCTTGATCTGCAGTGCCAGCGTGCGCGAATAGAAGCGCGACTGGGCGAGGTTGCCGCCGTGGATCCACAGGCCCGGCTGCTGCGTCGGCTTCCACATGTTGCGCAGCTCGCCTTCCCACGGGCCCGGGTCGTGGGTGGTGGCGGACCCGAGGCCCCAGCACTTGCCCACGCGGTCGGCGACTTCGGGCGAGACCAGGTCGGCCAGCCAGCTGTTCATCGAGCCGTAGCCGGTGGCGTAGACGATCACGTCGGCCGGCAGTTCGGTGCCATCGGTCAGCACGACCGAGCGCGGTTGGATGCGCTCGATGCTCGTGCGGCTGCGCAGCTTGACGCGTCCGTCGGCGATCAGCTCCGAAGCGCCGACGTCGATGTAGTAGCCCGAGGCGCGGCGCATGTACTTCATGCCCAGGCCCGAGCCGTCTTCGCCGAAGTCGAGCATGAAGCCCGCGGCTTCGAGGCGCTGGTAGAAATCCTTGTCGCGCTCGGCCATCGCCTCGGTGAGCGGAATGTTCAGGTAGGGAGCGACACGGTTCGGCACCGAGGCTGCGATCAGGTCGGCCTGCTCGGTCGTGATGCCGGCATCGACCGCCGTCTCGGAATAGAGCCCGCCGAAGAACAGCTCCATCAGGGTGTCGGAACGCGCGATCAGCGTGGAGGAACGCTGCACCATGGTCACGTCCGCGCCGTGCTCCCACAGGTCGGCGCAGATGTCGTGTGCGGAGTTGTTGGCACCGAGCACGACCACCTTCTTGCCGCGGTACGCATCGCCGCCCGCGTGCCGGCTGGAGTGGTGCTGCTCGCCCTCGAAGTCTGCTGCGCCGGCAATCTCCGGCACCACCGGATAGCCCGCGACGCCGAGCGCGAACACCAGTTGCTTCGGGCGCAGGACGATGGTGCGGCCTTCGCGTTCGACCTCGACTTCCCAGGTCTGCGTGGCCTCGTCGTAGCGCGCCTTGCGGCACAGCGTGGAACCCCAGTAGTCGAGTTCCATGATGCGCGTGTAGGCCTCCAGCCAGTCGCCCAGCTTGTCCTTGGGCGTGAACACCGGCCAGTCGTCGGGGAAGGGCATGTAGGGCAGGTGGTCGTACCAGACCGGGTCGTGCAGGCACAGCGACTTGTAGCGGCTGCGCCAGGTATCGCCTGCGCGCGCATGGCGCTCGATGACCAGCGTCGGCACGCCCAGGCGCTTGAGCCGCGCGCCGAGCGCGATGCCGCCTTGGCCGCCGCCGATGACCACGCAGTAGGGTTGCTCGCCATCGCCCGGCTCGGCCTGCTCGCGCTGGCGCTTTTCTAGCCAGGTGACGCGCGCGGGATCGGCGCCATGTTCGGTGCCCTTGATGCGGCGATGGCGCGATTTCTCCTCGAAGCCCTTGAGCTCGTCGAGCACCGTGAGCAGCGTCCAGCATCGGCCCTCGCGCAGCCGCAGCAGGCCCTGGCCGCGGCCGGTGGCGGTCTCGAAGCGGAAGCTCGCGGTGAGCAGGCCGTCCTTCGCTTCGGGCACGCCCTCGATCGTCCAGGCGGTGGGCCGCGTGTGCGCCAGCGTGGCGGCGAGCATCTCGCGGATGGCGCCCTGGCTCTCGCAGGTCAGGATGTTCCAGCTGAACGCGACGAGGTCGCGCCAGAAGCATTGCTGCGCGTCGAAGAGCGCGCAGGCGCCCTCGATGTCCTGGCGCGCGAGGGCGTCGCCGAAGCGGGCGAGCCAGTCGTGGGCTTCGGTGGTGGTCGTTGCGGTGGCGGGCGTGGTTGTTGTCATGGTCTTGTCTCCTTGAAAGGCATCAGGCGTGCGCGAGCATTTCGAAGAAATGCGCCAGTTGCTCGGGCGGCGCCAGCGTGTCGCGCTTGCGGCGCACGAACTCGAAGGCGCGGTCGCTGGCTTCGAGCGCGCGATCGATGTCGGCGGGCGTGTGGGCCGCCGACAGGAACATGTTGTGGAAGGGATGGAAGTACGCGCCGTGCTTCAGGCATTCGGCGGTCCAGGCGTAGCCGATGCGGAAGTCCGGGTCGTCGTGGAACAGGATCTGCGGCATCTGCGCCGGGCCGGTCTGGCGCAATGCGAAGCCGTGCGTTCGCGCCTGCGCATCGAGGCCCTTGCGCAGCAGTTGGCCGGCCGAAGTCAGGCGCTTGAGGTAGTCGGTCTCGTTGATCTGCTGCAGCGTGGCGATGCCGGCAGCCATTGCCACGGCCGAGAACCAGAACGAGCCCGTGACGAAGATCGAGCCGGCCGCTGCGCGAAACCGCTCGGCACCGAGCAGCGCCGAGATCGGATGCCCGTTGGCAAAGCATTGCCCCAGCAGCTCAGGTCGGGTTCGATGCCGA
Source organism: Variovorax sp. W2I14 (assembly GCF_050435205.1). Taxonomy (NCBI): domain Bacteria; kingdom Pseudomonadati; phylum Pseudomonadota; class Betaproteobacteria; order Burkholderiales; family Comamonadaceae; genus Variovorax; species Variovorax sp. W2I14. The sequence goes on from NZ_JBNDJX010000001.1 coordinate 496,297, forward strand.
TCAGCGACCAACTGCAGTCGCGCGCCAGCCGGAAGCCCGCGCGGATGTCGTCGACCACCAGCAGCGCGCCCGTTTCGTCGCACAGCCGGCGCGCGTTCTGCGCATAGGCGAGGTCGGGCGCTTCCTGGTCGAGAAAGACGTCGTGCCGGAACGGCGTCGCGAACACCGCGGCGACATCGCCCGCGTGGCGCTGCATCGCATCGGCCAGGCTCTGCGCGTCGTTGTAGTCGTAGTAGACGACGTGGGCGCGGTCCTCCGGCAGCGTGCCGGCGCTGAGCACCGCGGGCACGCACCACGGGTCCGCGCCGTGGTACGCGTTGTGCGCCGCCAGGATCACGCGGCGCTTCGTGTGGGCGCGGGCGACGACCATCGCCATCGTGGTCGCGTCGGTGCCGTTCTTGCAGAACATGGCCCAGTCGGCATGCGACACCGTGGCGACGAAACGCTCGGCCAGTTCCACCATCACTTCACCGGGACCGTTGAGCGCATCGCCCAGCACGCGCTGCGCATTCGCGGCGGCTTCGACGGCCGGATCGATGTAGCCCAGCAGGTTGGGGCCGTAGGCGCACATGAAGTCCACGTACTCGTGGCCGTCGACATCCCAGATGCGGCAGCCCCGGCCGCGCTCGAAGAACTGCGGGAAGGCATCGGGCATCAGCGAAGTCGACATGTGTCCGTACATGCCGCCGGGAATCACCTGCTGCGCGCGCTCCCGCAGGGCACTGTCTCGTGGGTTGCTCCAAGCCATCGTCGGTTCTCCTTCGCGTGGAAATTCCGGGTCGCTGAATGCCAAGGCTGGTTTTCGCCAAGGACTCTTAAAAACGATATTTATCGAGTTATTAATGAAATATAGCGATCAACCAGCGTGTCTGCAACATGAAAATCGATTGGTATCGACTTTTAAAGAAATGATGGCAAAGTGCACCTCATGCGGTCACCCGGTGCTGGAATCTGGTGCACCCATGTGAAGATGCGCACCTTTGTTCGTCACATGCGATGGTTGGAATGAATCAAACGGAACCCGCGAGCCCCGCACCGCCGCCGCGCAAACGCCCGCAGCAGGAGCGCGGCGTGGTGCGCTACAACAAGCTGCTCGATGCCGCCCATGCGCTGTTGATGCGGCAGGAGCTGCACGAGATCGGCCTCTACCAGATCGCGAAAGAGGCCGAGGTGCCGCCCGCTTCGGCCTACCACTTCTTTCCGTCGCCCGATGCGGTGCTGCTGGCACTGGCGGAGCGCTACCACGAGCTGTTCTATGCGCTCATCGATCACATCGATGTCCCGCGCGCACCGACCTGGCAGGCGTGGCTGCAGCAGCGCATCGCCGCTGCGGTGCGCCTGTACAACGACACGCCGCCGATCCGCAAGCTGCTGCTCGGCAGCCACACCACGCGCGAGGTGGTCCAGTCCGAGGCCGGCTTCAACGACGTACTGGCGCGGCGCATCCTCGAGCATTACGAGCGGCTCTTTCACATGCCGTATGTGCGCGATGCCGAGCGCAAGTTTCTGGTGGCGCTCACGCTGATCGACGCGGTGCTGAGCCTGTCGTTCGCCAAGCACGGCACGATCACGCCGCAGTTCGAGGAAGACGCGCTGGTCGCCGCGGTGTCGTACTGCCGCACCTTCCTGCCCGAGGTGATCGAGCCGCGCGAGGTGCCGCAGCCAACTCCGGCACCTTAGGGCGAGGTGCAACTGAAGTTCGCGGCGAGCCTGGCCGCTGCCGCGTCGTTGGCCGGGCCCGTGTAGCGCGGGTACTGCGGATAGCGGCAGAGGGGCCGGGCGAGGCTGACGCTGCCGTCGGTTGCGAGCTTGGTCGAAGCCAGCACCTCTGGCGCGCTCGCGGCGAGTGAATGGATCGATACCCTGAAAAATCAATGGCGGCTGTCGCGCGCTGTCAGGGGCAATCGGACGACACCTTGTCGCCAGCAAAGCGATGCGCCATCCAGTCGAGCACGAGGGGCATGCTGAGCACACCGCCCGTGGCGTGTTCGGTGATGCCGACCGTGCGGAAGTCGACCTTCGCGCCGAGGGCGCACCAGTCGGCAAACAGCTGCTTGACGTCCTGGTGCGGCACGACCTCGTCCAGCAGGCCGCCATACACCAGCGCGGGGACGGCGGGGGCCATCGTGCCGGTCCGGTTCTCGACAAGGCGCGCCTTCCAGGCCGGGCGCTCCAGAAGACCGGGCGGATCGACCAGGATCGCGTCGCTCAAGCCCGCATAGACGAGGGCCTCGACGGTGCACTTCTTGTCGCGCAGATCGGCCACGACGTGTTTTCCGTAGGAGGTAAGGATCGACTGGAGATCGAGTTCCGGATATGCGGCATTCATGCCGATGGCCATGTACGCGACAAGACCGCCGAAGAGGCCTCCATTGAACTGCGTGTACAGCTTGCCATCGAGGCGCGCGGGCGCCGCGCCCGCCGACACGCCCTTGAGCTTGAGCGTGGGCGCATAGCCGGGCTGCAGTTGCGCGGCCCAGGCCGCGGCATGCCCGCCCTGCGAATAACCCACGATGCCGACGGGCGCATCGGCCGAGAGCTTTGCCGCGGTCAGTTGCTGGGCCGCCAATGCCGCATCGAGCACAGCCTGTCCTTCGGATTTCCCGACCAGCCAGGGATGATCGCCCGGTGTGCCCAGGCCCTGGTAGTCGGTCATGGCGATGGCCCAGCCTCGCGCCAGCGTCAGTGGTGTGGCACCCGCGATCGCCTCGTACTCGGTGCCGATCGCGTACTGGTGCGAAGGGGCGCAGTTGTCGGCGACGCCCTGGGTGCCGGGCGCCCAGGCAATGACCGGACGATGGCCCGCGAACCACGGGGTCCACGGCACCAGCACCGTGCCGGTGACGGCAATGGCCTTGCCGTTCACGTCGCTGGACGTGTACATGATCTGCCAACCCGAGACGAGCAGCAGCCCGAGCGGGATGAACGGACGCGAGCGGATCAAGGTGCCGTGCGGCCCGTCGGGGAGCGTTTCGGGCGGTGTGTAGAAGGCATCCTCGCGCGGGTCCTGCAGCGGACCGGCCATTGCCGATGTCGCGCCTCCAAGCAGAGCGGCGAGCACCGCGAAAACCAGGCCCAATCGTCCGATGCCATGCCGGATGGCAATGGCGAAACCTGCAATGCGTGTCGGCAGACGGCTCATCGATATTCCTTCGTTGCGGTGAGGTGGAATCCGGTTGGCTTCGGGGCGTGCGCCCATGGCGTCACGCGCCCAGTTTTCGCGCGATCAGGTCTTTCATGATTTCCGTCGTGCCGCCGTAGATGCGCTGGATGCGCGCATCGGCGTACAGGCGGGCAATCGGGTACTCGGCCATGTAGCCGTAGCCGCCGAACAGTTGCAGGCATTCGTCGACGACCTTGCCCTGTTGCTCGGTGCACCACCACTTGGCCATGTAGGCGGCCTCGTCGTCGAGCGTGCCGTCGAGCATGCGTTGCGTGCAGTCGTTGACGAAGCTGCGCACCACGTGCGCAATCGTGGCGCACTCCGCCAGCTTGAAGCGCGTGTTCTGGAAGTCGAACACCGTCTGGCCGAAGGCCTTGCGCTGCCGCGTGTACTCCACCGTCAGTTCGAGCGCGCGCTCGATCACCGCAGCGGCGGGCACGCACAGCAGCAGGCGCTCGAAGGGCAACTGGCTCATCAGTTGCGCGAAGCCGTCGCCTTCCTTCTCGCCCAGCAGCCGGTCGGCCGGCACGCGCATGCCGTCGAAGAACAGCTCGGCCGTGTCCGACGCGTGCTGCCCCAGCTTCTCCAGGCGCTGGCCGACACGAAAGCCTGGGAGGTTCTCCGTCTCCAGCACCATCAGCGACACACCGCGGCTGCCCGCATCGCCGGTGCGCACCGCCACCACCAAGAGGTTGGCGGTGAAGCCGTTGGTGATGAAGGTCTTGGCGCCGTCGATCACGTAGTCGTTGCCTTCGCGCCGGGCACGGGTGCGCAGCGCCTTCAGGTCCGAGCCGCAACCGGGTTCGGTGAGCGCGATGCCGGCCAGCAGCTCACCGCTCGCGAGCCTGGGCAGCCAGCGCCGCTTCTGCGCCTCGGTGCCGTAGTCGAGGATGTAGTGCGCGGCAATCGAATGCACGGCCACGTTGGCCGGAAACTCCGCCCTGGCCAGCTCGTCCTGCACGACCAGTTGATGCGCCAGCGTGGCGCCGGCGCCTTCGTAGGCTTCGTCCAGTTCCGGCAGCAGGAAGCCCATCTGCCCGAACGGGCGCCAGACCTCGCGCGGAATGAAGCCCTGGCGGCGCCACTCGTCGAGGTGCGGCGACAGCTCGCCGGCGATGTAGCGGCGCACCTGGTCGCGGAACGCGTCGATCTCTTCGTCCATCCAGCGATGGCGATGCAGTCGGGGCAGCATGTTCTTCTTCGCTCCTATGCCGCGACCTGGTCGGCTTCCTGTTTCCTCAGGATGAACCGCTGGATCTTGCCGCTCGGCGTCTTGGGCAGCTCGGCGATGAACGCGATCTCGCGTGGATACGCGTGCGCGGCGAGCCGGCGCTTCACCAGTTGCTGCAGCTCGCCCGCAAGCGCCTCGCTCGCCTGCACCTTCGCGCGCAACACGACGAAGGCCTTCACGATCTCGGTGCGCTCGGGATCGGGCTTGCCGATGACGGCCACCTCCGCGACGGCCGGGTGCTCCATGAGCGCGCTCTCGACATCGAAGGGGCCGATGCGGTAGCCGGCCGACGTGATGATGTCGTCGCCGCGCCCGACGAAGCTGATGCTGCCGTCCTCGTTGAGTTCGACGGTGTCGCCGGTCAGGTAGTAGTCGCCGACGAAGGATTGCGCCGCCTGTTTCCAGTAGCCCGGAAAGTAATAGAGCGGCGAGCGGCTGCGGTCGATGGCCAGCGTGCCCGGAATGCCCGGCGCGAGTTCCTTGCCCTCGTCGTCGAGCACCGCGACGCGCACGCCCGGCAGCGCAAAGCCCGCACTGCCGGGATGCACCGCGTGCTTCAGGCCGTGGAAGTTGCACACCACCATGCCGATCTCCGTCTGGCCGTAGTGGTCGCCGATGGGGCAGTCCAGCGCTTCGCGGAACCAGCGCATCACCTCGGGGTTGAGCGGTTCGCCCGCGCTGCTGACCACGCGCAGCTTGCCGCGGATGCGTGCGGCCAGTTGCGGGTCGGCGGCCATCATGAGGCGGAAGGCCGTCGGCGCGCCGGCGAGGTTGGTGATGTCGTACTTCTCGATCAGCCGGTAGGCGGTCTCGGCGGAGAACGGGCCGTCGTAGAAGAGCGTCGTGTTGCCGCTGAGCAGCGGACCGATGGCGCCGAAGTAGAGCCCGTAGGCCCACCCCGGATCGGCGATGTTCCAGTAGGACTCGCCATCGCGCAGGTCCACGGCCAGGCGCATGTACATGTCGATCGCCATCAACGCGCGATGCGGAACGGCCACGCCCTTGGCGAGGCCGGTGGTGCCCGAGGTGAACAGCATCATGCAGGCGTCGTCGCCGCCGCGCATCACGGGCTCGAACGATGGCGCCTGCTGCGCCATCTCGAACAGGTAATCGATGTCGCCGAAGGGCACGCGCTCGTCCACGTCGCGCGCGATCGTGACGATGCCCGGCCACGTTGCGCTGTCGTCCAGCTTGTGGCGGTTGGCCGTGTCGGTGACGATCAGCACCGCCTCGGAAGCCGTGACGCGGTGCTCGATGGCCTTGGGTCCGAAGGCCGTGAAGAGCGGCTGGTACACCGCGCCCGCGCGCCAGGTGCCGAGGATCACCGCGAGCAGTTCGGGAATCCGCGGCAGCAGGCCCGCGACCCGGTCGCCGGGCTTGACGCCACGGCTCGCGAGCAGGTTGGCGAAACGCGCCGCGTTGGCCTGCAACTCCTCGTAGCCGAGTTGCGATGTGTTGCCGTCCTTGTCTTCCCAGCGCAGCGCGACGCGGCCCGGCGCGACGTGCCGGTCGCAGGCCTCGACGCAGGCGTTGATGCCGTGCTCGAAGCTGCCGGCGAACAATGCCTTGATGTTCGCGAGGTCGAAGGCTTCGACGAAGGACGCGTAGTCCGGAACAGTGGGGGGCGAAGAAGGGTGGGGCGATGGCACGGTGCTTCCTTTGTCTCTAGTGGCGTTCATGCGGCCTTCATCCGGTGCTGGGGAGGCCGCTTTGGCCGCACTCTATGCCGCAGGTTTCGATCGCGCATTGCGCGTTCCCGCCAATGTGATTGGCGGGATTTGCCATGTCGGCGTGTGCGGCGACCCCGCTATTCGGGCAGCGTGGACCTGTAGGCGCCGGGGCTCGCGCCGGTCCACTTGCGAAAGGCGCGATGGAACGCGCTGGGCTCGGCGAAGCCGACCCGGGCCGCGACCTCGCTGACGGGGAGGCCCGAGTCGCTCAGCAGGCCGATCGACAGATCTCGCCGCAGCGTGTCCTTGATGGCCTGGAAGGGTTCGCCTTCCTGCGCGAGCCGCCGGATCAGCGTGCGTTCCGCGAGCCGGAGCTTGCGCGCCATGTCTGGCAAATCCGGCCACGCCGATACGTCGAGGTCTCGCAGCACCTTGCGCACCCGCGCCGCGGCGCTGTCCTGGTCGCGGTACTTGACGAGAAAGTTCGTCGGCGCGCCGCGCAGAAAGCGCCGCAGCGTCTCGGCGTTCTGCACCACCGGCAGCTCGAGAAAACTTTCGTCGAACACGAGGGCGGTGCGCTCGGCGCCGAAGCAGATCTCCTGGCCGAACAGCAGTCGGTATTCCTCGGGGCTGTCGGGCGCCTCGGGCGAGAACTCGGCGCGCAGGATCGGAATGCGCCGGCCGACCAGCCAACAGGCCACGCCGAAGAAGATCACGAGGATCGTGCCGTGCGCGAACAACCGCTGCGAGCCGGGCCGCTCGTTCAAACGGAATGCGGCCTCGCCGTGCGGCAGCCGTTCGATGGAAGGCTGCATGTCGTCCATCACGCAACCGTAGAACCGCATGATCCGGCGCAGCGCCTGCCCCAGGTTCTTCGCGCCCATCGCGCAGCGGCATGCGAGCGTGAAGCTTCCGTAGCGCACCGGATGCGAGTCCATGCCGAAGAATTCGTCGCCCGTTCTTTCGGCCACCAGGTGCCACATGCGGCCATAACTTTCGGGGGACACCCGCGCCTGGTCCTGGTGAAGCAGCCCGGCCGGAATGCCGGCCGCGCCGAGGATGGCGCTGATGTCGACGCCGCGCCGCATCGCCTCGTGCAACGCCTCGCGCACGAAGCACATCGCGATGGTGTCGCCGCCCCGCGTGCGCTCCGGCGCTTTCATGGCACGGCGACCCGGATCACGATTGGCAATCCGCCGTTTCACGGCGCGTCATCTTCTTGTCCGACAGGTACTTGTCGGCATTCGCCTTGACCAGCGGCTTGATGATCTGTTCGTCCGCCTGCACGAACTCGGAGGCGGGATTCCACTTGCCACCGTCCCACGTCTGAACGCGTGCCCACGCCGAGCCCATGTGATCGGCGCAACTGGTGGCAAGGGGACGCATCACGTCGGCCAGCCCCAGGGCTTCCAGGCGCTTCGAATCCAGAGCCAGGTTTTCCAGCCCCCAGCGCACCTGCTCGCTGGTCATGACCTTGCCCTTGCCGAAGCGTTCCTGTGCGCGGCGCACGCCTTCGACGGCCAGCATCTGCATCAGCATGCCGCGCACGTAGAGCACGGAGCCGACCTCGTCCCTCGGGCCGCTGCCGTTGCCCTTGTCGTGCACCTTCTGGAGGATGTCCTGCATGACCTTCAGCTGCTGGCCCGAGGCATGCAGCGTGAGGGCGTTGTAGCCCTTCGCGCCCTGTCCCACGTCCTTGACGTCGGGCTCGGCGCCCGACCACCACACGCCGTACATCTTCTCGCGCGGATAGCCCGTGGCCACGGCCTCCTTGAGCGCGGCCGAATTCATCACGCCCCAACCCCACAGGATCACGTAGTCGGGCCGCTGCTGGCGCACCTGAAGCCATGCGGATTTCTGCTCGATGCCCGGCGCGGTGACCGGGATCAGCGACAGCTCGAAGCCGTGCATCTTCGAGCGCTCCTGCAGGAGCGGAATCGGCTCCTTGCCGAACGGCGAGTCGTGATAGACGAGCGCGATCTTCTTGCCCTTGAGCTTGTCCATGCCGCCTTCCTTCTTGCCCAGGCCCTGCACGATGATGTCGGCCGCGGTCCAGTAACTGCCCATCAGCGGAAAGTTCCATTTGAAGGCTTGACCGTCCTGCGAGATCGACAGGCCGTAGCCCGGTGTGATGAGCGGCATCTTGTCGGCAGGGACCTTGTCGGTCAAGGCGAAGGTGACGCCCGTGGTCTGCGGCTCGAAGAGCGCCACGCCGGGGCGGCCCTTCAGGCGTTCATAGCATTCCACGCCCTTGTCGGTCGCGTAGCCGGTTTCGCATTCCTCGTAAGTCAGCTTGACGCCGTTGACGCCGCCGTCGCGGGCATTGACGAGCTTGATGTAGTCCTGCTTGCCGTTGGCCAGCGGCGTGCCGTTGGGTGCATAGGGGCCGGTGCGGTACACCAGCAGCGGAAAGAACTGCTCCCTGGCCTCCCTGGCTTGTGCACTGGCGGGCGTCGACACGAGGGCGGTGCCGAAGGCACCGGCGAGCAAAGCGGCTGTCAGCGCGAGCGATTTCAGATTCATGGCTGTCTCCTTGTGAAGTAACTTGATATCGGGCTCCGAAATCTCGACGGCATGAAGTGCCTGCGCATCGAAATTCGGGCCGATGGTAGAAACCGCTTTGACCGGCGCTTGTATTGCCGATAACAATCCAAGGGAGTTCCCTATCCGTACTTCCCCATCTCTCATGAGCACCGGAAAAAGCCTTCCCGCAAGGCGGCGTCCCGCCACATCGGCGGAACTGGAAGGCATCCCGTGGCTCCCCTCGCTCTCGGCGGAGGAGCGCGAGCGCGCGGTGGCCGAACTCGTGGTGGGAGAGGTTCTTCCCGGCGAGCACGTGTGCCGCCTCGGCCGTCCGGCGACCTATTGGTTCGGTGTGTTGCATGGCCTGCTCAAGATGAGCAGCAACAACAAGGCGGGCCAGACCGTGACCTTCCTGGGCGTGCCGCCCGGTGGATGGTTCGGCGAAGGCACGATGATCAAAAGAGAGCCCTATCGCTACGACTCCCTGGCCTTGCGGCCCAGCCTCGTGGGCGCGCTTCCCGTCGACACCTTCCATTGGCTGCTCGATCACTCGATCGGCTTCAATCGCTTCGTGATGGGGCAGCTCAACGAGCGGCTGGGGCAGTTCATCGGCGCACTGGAAATCGACCGCATGACCGACATCGATGCCCGCGTGGCCCGAACGCTTTGGGCTCTTTTCAACCCCGTGCTGTATCCGGGCGTGGGCAACATGCTGCGCATCACGCAGCAGGAGATCGCTTCCATCGCGGGCCTCTCGCGTCCCAGGGTCAACACGGCGCTCGCCGCGTTGCAGAAGAAGGGCTTGATCCGCGTCGAGTACGGCGTGTTGAAGGTGCTTTCGCTCGATGGCCTTCGCTCGTCTGACTAGAGGCACTCTATGAGAAGACTGGTTCAAAGGCATCTGCCGAAAGTCGTTAACGCAGTCTGAAGCAGACGTTCTTCTCGACAGCCATGAAGGGGAAGGGCCGCTTCTGGCGGTAAGCCGGCCTCAGTCTCCAGAAGAATGGATGACTGAGGCCGCGCACACTACCCCCGGGGCTGCTCCACCAGTTGAAGCTCATTGCCTGCAGGATCGCGAAGCGTTGCAAGAACACCGCCCCATTGCTGCCGCTCCGGAAGCCCGCTGAAGTCGACGCCGAGCGACGAAAGTTCCTTGTACTTCGACTGGATGTCTTCCACGTCGAAAGACAGCCCGGTGAATCGTCCGACCAATACCCGGTCTTCTTCCGGCGCATCGTCCTCGACACGCTCGACCACCAGGCTCATCGGTCCGGCATCGAACACGCAGAAGCCCTGCTCGCGGCCATCGGCCTTCAGTTGCAGGCCAAGTACTTCTTCATAAAAGCGGGAGGCGCCGGCAAGGTCGCGGACAAAGATGCGTGCGGTGTGAAGTTGCATGGTCTCTCCTGGCAAGCGCATGGGGGATGGATGGGCCTGCATGCTAGGCGCGTACTGCGTCCGCAACAAGGGGCCGCGGCGTCGAGCACATCCAGGCATATCGTGAAATTTATTGTCGTGAAAGCATGTCCGGATACACACGCATACGGTGTGCGCGGAGAGCGGGGTACGCCGCCCGAAGAATCGCCTTCGTCATCCACTCCCCACACCGAAAGACTCTCATGACGAAGACGTTCAAGTTCCAAACAATGGCCGCGATGCTGCTGGTCGCCAGCAGCACCCTGGCGCCGCATTTCGCATTCGCGCAGCAGCCTCCTGGCATCGGGCGCACCCAATCGCTGAAGCACGACCTGGCCGATCCCGGCCGCGAAGCGATCCAGGTGCGCGTCGATTTCGCGCAGGGCGCTGCCTTCGGCTTTCACTCGCACCCCGGCGAAGAGATCGCCTATGTGCTCGAAGGCACGGTGCAATATCAGTTCGAGGGCCAGCCGCCGATCACGCTCAAGGTCGGCGACTCGCTGTTCATTCCGGCGGGCGCGGTCCACTCGGCGAAGAACGTCGGCAGCGGCAACGCGGCGGAACTCGCGACCTATCTGGTCGAAAAGGGGAAGCCGCTGGTCGTGAGCAAGTGAGCCCCGGCGGAGGCGCATCCGGTGCGGGCCGGCCTCGGGTCGACAATCGCCGCATGCCTCACGCCGTCTCTCTCCTTCGCGCCGCACGCCTTGCGCGCAGCGCCAAGCCCTTTCTGGCCCGCGGCGGCTTCAAGCGCGAGCGCTGCGCGGGCTGCCGGCTGCTGCCCAGCCACTGCATGTGCGCCTTGCGCCCGTCGGTGGCCACGCGTGCGGGCGTGTGCCTGCTCATGGCGGACATCGAGCCGCTCAAGCCGAGCAACACGGGTTGGCTGATCGCCGATGTGGTGCCCGACACCTTCGCCTTCGGCTGGGCGCGCACCGAGACCGATCCCGCGCTGCTGGCCTTGCTGGCCGACCCGCAGTGGCAACCCTACGTGGTGTTTCCCGGCCAATATGCGGCGCCCGAGCGCGTGGTGCACACCGTGCCGCCTTCGCTCGAATCGCTGGATGGTGCGACAGTGAAACGCCCGCTCTTCATCCTGCTGGACGGCACCTGGGGCGAGGCCCGCAAGATGTTCAGCAGAAGCCCGTACCTCGATGCGCTGCCGGTGCTGAGCCTGGAGCCCGAGCAGATATCGCAATACAAGCTGCGCCGCTCGGGGCGCGACGACCATTTCTGCACGAGCGAAGTGGCGGCCCTGTGCATGAGCCTGGTGGGCGAACACATCGCCGAGCAAACGCTGGAGGCCTATCTGGCCGTGTTCACGCACCACTACCTGCGTGCGAAGAACCAGCAGCCCATCGTGTGGGATGGCGATGCGCACCAGCGGCTGCGCGAGGTGCAACGCCAGGAGCAGGCGGGCGCTACGGTTCCTGCCGTCCCATGAAGAACTCGATCGCCCGCGCCACCACCCACGGCACGATGACGTGGTCGCCATCGAAGGGCTGAAGCGTCAGGTCGTGCCCGCTCTCCAGCAGCCGCCGTGCATGCGGATGGGCACTGGTCTCGATGGGCAACTGGCTGTCGGCGCGGCCGTGTGCCAGAAACACCCGCGGCTTTCCGGTCTGCGTGAAAGCGTTCATGAAGCCCGCCGACAAGCCGATCACATGGCTCGCCACATCGCCGTTGGTCACGCCGAGCGAGAGGGCGTAGCTGCCGCCGTCGGAGAAGCCCGCGAACGCGAGGCGTGTGGGGTCGATGCGAAAGTGCCCAGCAACCGTCGAGAGCGCGCCGTCGAGCCGCTCCAAATCGGGCCCGTGCCCGCCGACCACGATGTCCCACGTGGGGTACATCGATTGCGGCGCGAGCAGAAGAAACTTGCGCGCCCGCGCATGGGCCACGAGATGCGGCAGCACCCGGTTGGCCTCGCCGCCCGCGCCGTGGAATATCACCAGCAGCGGCAGCGGTGCATCGAGCGGCAACCCCTCGGGCACCACCAGCACGGCCTCGCGTCCTTCGGCGAACGAGAGGCCGTGGCGCCCCGGCGGCAGCGGGTCTGAAGCGGGCAGGGCGCCCGGCCGGAAGGCCAGGCGGCCGGTGAGCGCGCCGCCGAGCAGGCTGCCGGCATCGATCATTCGTCGTTCCTCGTCCGCGCGCCGGTTTGCGAAGCGCAGGCGATTCCGCGGAACACGGCGCATTGCGCGAACGCCTGCGTCGACAGCGGCAGTTCCTTCCGGCGGCAGTACTTGCTCGTGAGCTTGAGCAGCTCCTTGATGTCGCGCCCGCTCGCACCGGCGTAGTCGGCCACCAGCCGGTCGATCACCGCGCCCGGCAGTTCCACGCCCAGTTGCGCCGACAGCGTGGACCAGAGGCGCCGCGCGTCGTCGGGGCCCGGCGGCTGGTAGTCGATGACCGCGATGCAGCGCGACAAAATCGCCTCGTCGATGTCGCCGTCGCGGTTGGTGGTCATGAAGAGCAGGCCGCTGAAGTATTCGAGCGTGCGCAGAAACTCCGCCACGATCGCGTTGTGCTGCAGGTCGTTGTCGCGGCGGCGGATGTACACGTCGGCCTCGTCCAGCAGCAGCACGCAGTCCCACCGCGCGGCGCGCTGCAGGATCTTCGTGAGGCTGGCCTCGACCGAGTTGGCCGTCACGCCCAGCTGCCCCGAATGGACGCGGTACAGCGGCTTGCCGACCACCTCGGCGTAGACCTCGGCCGTGAGCGTCTTGCCCAGGCCCGGCGCGCCCTTGCACAGGATGGTGGTGCCGCCCGACTTGCCGGGCACCACGTCTTCCATGAGAAAGCTGCGGTCGGCCGTGAGGATGTCGATCAGGTCGCGGTGCGCCTGCGGCAGCACCAGCCGCTCGCGCAGTTGGGGCTGATATGTGTAGGCCTGCACATGCTGCGCATGGACCCAGACATTGCGATGCCAGTCGAGGTGAAACAGGTGCAGGTAGCAGTGCTGCGGGATGTGGTCGAAGCCGTGGGCGACGCCGCTCTCGCGCCAGTAGTGCGCGTCGGCGGCCAGGTCGAAGCGGCGCCGCAGCAGCTCTTCGTCGTTCACACAGCGCACCGTCGCGCCTTCGGGCAATCGGTGGCACGACATGCCGGCCCGCGGGCCTTCGCCGGCCGTCCAGACGCAGCCGTCGATGCTGAACTGGGCGCCGAACTGCGGCTGCAGCCGCGTGAAGCATGCGAGCTGCTTGTCGTACTCGCGCTTGAACTCGGCGCACTCCTTGTGAAAGCCGTGGTCGGCGAAGAGGCCGGCCAGCGTGCGGCCGGGCAGGTCTTCCGCGTAGAAGCTCAGGCCCCAGGTCATGCCCGAGAAGCGCAGCCGAGGCTCGGTGGGCGGCTCGCGGCCGGCCGCCTGCAGCGTGTTGGCCAGGAGGCCCACCAGCACATAGGCCTCGCCGTCCGTCGGCTTCACCAGGCGCACCGTGTGCACCAGCCAGGGAAGCAGCGCGCCGTCCTTGCCGCGCTGATAGAGCCAACCGTCGATGAGGTCGCGGCGCAGCCATTCGATCAGCGCTGGGACCATCAGCTCCAGGCTCGGAAGAGGCCGCGCGAACGGTTCGCCGTTGAGGTTGTCCAGCGCGAGCAGCTGGAACACCAGGTCGCGCGCACCGGCGGCCATGCCGAGTTGGAAGAGCAGGTTGAGCGAGTGGCCGTCGAAATGCTGGCTGGAGACGATGCGCACGCCGCTGCCGGCGCCATACCCACCCAACTGCAGACCAAGCGGCGACTGCGCGCCGACCTGACCCTGCAGTACAGCGGCCAGCATTTCCGGTATCTCGAGTTCCACGGTGTCTCCTCGTGTTGTCTTCGATGCTAGCCAGCGGGGAGGGGACGGCGCTTGACCTGGGTCAAGCTTGCGGGAAGATTGCGGGACCGAGCAGCCTTAAAGGACACCGTATGCGCGTTGAGATCGTTTCCGAAGCCCAGCACGAATCACTGATTGATTTGCTGTGCGAACTGCATGCGTACTACAACGAAGGCGCCGCCGTTTCCCGGGAGGTCGTGAGGGAGCATCTCCTTGGAAACCTCCTGGCGCCAGGGTCGACCCAGTGGTTGGTCGTGGCATCCGATGGCGACGGCGTGGTGATCGGCCTCGCCGCCATTTCATTGGTCTATTCGCTCGTCGACTTTTCTCCAGAAAAGCGCAGGCACTGCCAGTTGAAAGAACTCTATGTGAGGTCGACGAACAGAAGCGGCGGTGCTGGCAGGGCTCTCATGTCGTGGGTGGCGCGACATGCGATGGAAAACGGTTGCTACCGCATCGATTGGCCTGTCAAGGCATCCAACGCCAGGGGAATCTCCTTCTACGAGAGCCTTGGCGCGGAGAGAGTTGAGGAAAGGCTCGGCTACAGAGTCTGCGAACCTCGAATCGAGGGGCTTGCTCGTGGGGATGCGCTCCTTGGGCAGGCGTGAAACTGCCTCAGGTCGTTCAATGGAACTGTGTCGTCGATTCATCCATCAACTCAAGAAATGACCATCGAAGCCGACGTCAACATCGCTGAGATCCCTTACGAGCAGGCTTCGTTGACGGCGATTGCACGATCGGCAATTGCCGATCAATCGGAACCAAAGGCAAGGCCAGACATTAATTTTGGAGGAAACCCGGATGCCCATCTCCTCTTTGAAGGTTCGGCGGGCGGCGCCTGATGACGCCGCCCGCATCGACGCGCTGTACGGCCAATTGGTGGGTGATACGGCGCGCTGTGTGTTGCCTGAGCGAATACGGGAGCTGTCCGAAAGTCCGAGAGCGGCGCTTCTTGTCGCGGAGATGGATGGTCGGGTATGCGGGACGGTGCTTGTCTCGCTGTGCGAAGACGTGATGTTCAACCGGCAACCGTTTGCGATCGTCGAGAACATCGTTGTCGATGCCATCGTGCGAAATCAGGGAGTTGGTGCCGAGCTTCTGCGCGAGGCCGAAGCCTATTGCGTGGCAAACGATTGTTCAAAGATCATGCTGCTGAGTTCGATGGATCGAACGGATGCCCACCGGTTTTTTGAAAGATGCGGCTTTGACACTTCGAAGAAGAAAGGTCTCGTCAAATACCGTCGCTCATTTGCCTGAGATGGCCGACGCTGGGCTGCGGAAAGTCTTCTCAGGCTTGCGCCACCCAGCCCCTGAAAGCCATGCCGGCATAGAACAGCCGAACGTTCGTGAAGCCGGCCTCTCGAAGCAACTCCTCCTCTTGCCCCGGGCCAAGCAACGGCAGGGTCGAACCGATGGTGGATGCGGCCTTGCGCGCGTTCTCCGGTTCGACGCCCGAAGCGATGGCGAATGCTACATAGCGCGAGAGCCACAGCGCCCGCTCTTCCTCCGCCTGGGGAAAACTGAGGTGCGCCATGACGAACGGCGCACCGGGCTTCAGGCGGCGATGGATTTCCTTCAGCGTCGATCTTCTTTCTTCGACGGGCACGAAGTGCATCGTCAGGAGACACGTCGCGGCATCGAATGGACCGACGGGTGCCGTGTGGGTATAGCCAAGGTGCAACTGGGCACGCGCGGCAAGCGGGCCGAGCGCCGCCGCCGCCAGGTCGAGCATGGGTTGCGACGGATCGACGCCGACAAATTGCCATTGCGGATGCGCCCGTGCAAGCGCCGTCAATTCCATGCCGCCGCCGGCACCGATGACCAGCACGTGGGCCGATTCGGGCGCGCGCTCTGCGACGAGCAGGGCGGCCATCGTCTGCAGGTCGTGCAGGCCGGGAACGATGCGGGCGGTCTTTTCGGCGTAGTCGCGAAGGGCGGATGCGTCGCTGAAAGGGGTGTTGGGTTGGGGCATGGGAACAGTCTATTGAGTCGGGTAAGAAGACGCTTTGCTGGGGAATGGTGCGGCAGAATCCGGCAAAGAAAAGCCCTTCATCCACAGCAGAGAAATCAGACATCTGCACACCGGCACAACAATCCCAATGCCTTCCATCTCCTTCGGCCCACTCCCTGCTGAATGCCTGTTGGACGAAGCCTTGCACATCACAGTGCACGGATTGACCCCCGGGCAGCAGATAACACTGCGGGCGCTGAGCGCTGGTGCCGCAGGCACTGTGCTCGCCTCTCAAGCGAGCTTTCACGCAGCAACCACGGGCGATGTGGACCTGAGACGTGATGTCCCCGTGTCCGGTGACTACACGGGCGTAGACGCGATGGGATTGTTCTGGTCCCGCTCATCGCAACCAGCGTCCGCGGTGCCGGTTTCGAGTCAGTGCGCGGACGACCCCATGGCCGTCTTGCTTGTCATCGAGAGCGAATCGGCGGAGCCTGTCACGCATGCATTCCGAAGACGTTACTTCGACGAGTCCGTAGCAATGCGCAAGGTACGCGAGGCGGGAGTCGTGGGCAGTTTGTTCGAGCCGAAAGCACCGGGCCGCCATCCCGCGGTTCTGGTCGTGGGCGGGTCCGGCGGGGGCGTGCAATGGTCAGCGGAAATGGCCGCGCTGTTGGCGTCGCATGGCTACGTTGCGTTGGCCCTGGCTTACTTCGGCATCGAGGGACTGCCGCCCACGCTGGACCGGATTCCTCTGGAGTATTTCGACAATGCGCTTGGATGGCTGGCACGGCAGGAAAAGGTCGACCCCGATCGGATCGCCGTGAGTGGCGCGTCCAGAGGCGGGGAATTGGCGCTTCTGTTGGCGTCGACCTTTCCCTCCATCCGAGCCGTGGTGGCGTACGTCGCAAGCGGCATCGTCTGGCCCGCCTATCCTCCGAGCGGGCACTCGGCCTGGACGATGGATGGCAAGGACGTGCCGCATGCCGATGTCATGCCCCTCGAAGAGTGGAACCTCGCCGTTTCGCAAGGCCGCGTCGACCCCGACAGCTTTGATTGGTATTTCATTCCGCTTCGGGATGAGGCGGTCGTGGAAGCAACTTCCATCCGCGTGGAGAACATCAACGGACCCGTGCTGTTGATCAGCGCACAGGACGACAAGATCTGGCCCTCTGCGCCATTGAGCGAATTTGCAATGACTCGCTTCAAGCGGGAAGGGTTCAATCACCCTGTCGAACACTTGTCTTATCCCGACGCCGGCCACAGCCTGGGCTGGCCGAATGTCTCCACGATGTCGACACGATTCAAGCATCCTGTATCGGGTGAAGACCAAGACCTCGGCGGCTCGCCAGTCGGCACGGCCCGTGCGCGTGAGGATTCCTGGCGGAAGATGCTCGCGTTCTTGCGGAACAACTTGTAGATGCCACCGTGAATGACGGCAGAAGCCGTCGTGTCGATCAAACAAAAAATCGGGAGCAACCTGCCATGACGAACGCCAATACCGCAGACGCACCAGCCGAGACCTTCCCATCCCTGACAACCGCCCGCCTCACGTTGCGTGAGATCGTCCCGACCGACGCAGCCTCATTGCTCGCCATCCACGGTGACCGTGAGGCCATGCGCTGGTTCGGCAACGATCCGATCGCGAGCCTGGCGGAAGCCGAGAAGATGGTGCAGACCTTCGCGGGCTGGCGGCAACCACCGGTCCTGGGAACCAGATGGGCGATCGAACGCAACCAGGACCGCCGGCTCATCGGCACATGCGGCTTGTTCCGCTGGAACAGGAACTGGAAAAGCTGCACCGTAGGCTACGAACTCGCGCGCGACGCGTGGGGCAATGGCCTGATGACCGAGGCGCTAGTTGCTGCTCTGGCTTGGGGGTTCGAGTCGATGGCGTTGAATCGCATCGAAGCGCAGGTTCATCCGAAAAACGCCGCTTCGCTGAAGCTTCTGCGGCGACTGGGCTTCGTCGAAGAAGGACTCCAGCGGCAGGCCGGCTTCTGGTGGGGCGAGTATCACGACCTGGTGCAACTCTCGTTGCTGCGTCATGAGTATTCGAGCGGCGAACAGCCATAGAGCTGGAGATGAATGAATTAAGAACCTGATCAAATCTTTCATCTCTGTGCAATTGATCACGCCGGCAATTGCCGCGACAAAAAGCGGTTCTAGACTCTGCAACCTTGCTCGCCAAGCGCTATGAACCCAAAGATCCAGATCACACAAGCCGTCGGGCTGGCCCTCACCTTTCTCGGTGCACTTGCCGCTTTTCTTTTTTGGGCCGCCAATGGGCGAGCCCAAGAAAGAGCCAGTCACTCCGAGGCGCTGTGCAGCCTCTGCTGCATCGACGACACAGGGCAAGAAAAAGCCCGCACGAGGCGGGCACGGATCAATCGGGAAGAAGCGACTTAGGCAAGCTTCACGGGCCCGTGATCATCGCAATGATCCCCGTGTGGATGGTGAAGGTGACCGTCAACCAGGTAGTCGACGTGATCGCCATGCGGCACGGCTTCGTGGCCGCAATCGGGACCGTGAACATGCCCTGCCTCATGACCCGCGCAGCGATGGTTCGGCGTGCATTGGTCGGGGTTCGTGGCCGTGACTTCGAGGGTGTGCTCGTCAACGTGGCCGACGTGCATGTGGTGCAAGTGACCGTCATGCAGATAGTCGACATGGTCGCCGTGCGTGATGGCGGTGTGGCCGCAAGACGGGCCATGCTGATGAGAGTGTTCGCCGGAGTGTTGTGAGCAGATGGTCATTTGATTGGTCCCTGTTTGGATTTGGTGCGTTTGCAAAATTGCGCGCAAAGGGATTAAGAACCCTGGAGCCGCTTCAGAGTCAAGCAACTATTTCTACGATCAACAAGTTCGCCGTTTAGATAACTGCCCGATGCGCGTGATACGAAATGGCATACAGCGTGGCGACTCCGGTTTGTAAGCTGCGCACGCGATTGTTAACAACGCCCTTGTCAATTGCTTCCTTCGTTCCGATGAAAAACACATCCCACCTCTTCGATTTGTGCAACTGCGAACTCGAGTCGTTGCGCCGGGCCGCGCGCACGAGGGCGATCCAACGACCGATGTTCCGCAAAGGCGTGGCCAAACATTGGCGTGCGTTGCTGAGCCTGGCTGCTGCTTGCACCGTACTGGTGGCCAATCCGGCAGTCGCCAGCCGCAGCGCGCCGGACGTCAGAGCCTGATGCTCGCGCCCCTGACCGTCGAGCCAAGAATGCCCACTTGCGCCTTGACCAGCTCTTCGAAGCGATCGACCGGTCCAGGCTTTCCGACGATGCCCAGTTCGAGCAGCTTGCTCGACACCTGCGGCATGACCAGGATCTCGTTGCATGCGGCGTTGAGCCTGGCGACGATATCGGGCGGCAGGCCTGCCGGCGCGCTCAGGCCAAAGAAGTTCTCGAGCACCAGTTGTGGCTGACCCAGCTCGGCGACGGTCGGCGTTTCGGGGATGAGCGGCGACCGTGCGTTGCCCGTCACCGCCAGCGGAACCAACTGGCCGCTTCTGAAAAACGGCACATACGCGGTGACGACGTCGATGGCGACCGGAATCACATTCGCGATCAGGTCCGTCGTCATCGGTGCACCGCCGCGGTAGGGCACATGAACCATGGGAATGCCTGTCGTCTTGCGGATCAACTCGCCATGGATGTGGCCGACCGAGCCGGGGCCTCCGGAGCCGAAGTTCAGCAGCCCCTCCTTGCGCGCACGGGCATCGAGCTGCGCATAGCTTGCAATGCCCGCTGGCTTGCTGGCCATGATCACCAGCGGTGCCGAGCCCAGGTAGGCGATATGCGTGAAAGCCACAACGGGGTCGTAGGGTTGCTTTTCGAGTGCGAACGGCCCGAGCGCGATGGGCGTCGTGTTCGACAGCATGAGCGTGTAGCCGTCGGCCGGCGCGGCCGCGACCTGCGCGCCGCCGATGGTGCCGCCTGCGCCCGGCCTGTTGTCGACCACGAAGGCCTGGCCGAGCTTCTTGCCGAGTTGCTCGGCCATGACGCGGGCGAGGATGTCGCTCGAGCCACCGGCCGGAAAGGTGACGACGATACGAACCGGTTTATCGGGCCATTGGGCAAAGGCCGGCAGCGCGAGCGATGCGGCCCCGGCAGCCAGGGATTGGAGCGCGCGTCGGCGTGAGGGGGAAGCGATGGAAGACATGACCGGCCGACGCAAGAGCTATGCCCGTGCAGGTGCCGGTCAATGTTCGCAATAGCGAGCGCGCGTCCTTCACGCTCGGCGCGCACCCCTACTGCGGCACCAGCCCCGCAGCCTTCACCAACTCCGCGTGCACCCGGATCTCCTCCGCAATGACCTGGCCCAGCGGCTTGGCATCGTCCGGCGCGGGCTCCATCCCCACCTCCAGCAGTCGCGCCCGTGCATCGCCCCGCATCAGCAGTGCCTTCACGGACTTGTCCAGCCGCTCCAGGATCGGCCGCGGCGTCTTCGCCGGGGCCAGCAGGCCGATCCATGCCGACAGCACCACGCCTTCCACGCCGCCTTCGCGCAGCGTCGGAATCTCGGGCGCGGACACCGCGCGCTTCTCGCTCAGCACGCCGACCGCGTGCAGCTTGCCGCCGCGGATGTGCGGCAGCGCTTCGGGGAGCGGGGCGAACACCATGTCCACGACGCCGCCGATGAGGTCGGTGATGGCCGGCGCGCCGCCCTTGTAGGGGATGTGCAGCAGCCGCGTGCCGGTGCGGCTCTCGAACATGAGGCCCGCCAGGTGCTGCGGGCTGCCGTCGCCCGAGGACGCGTAGGTCAGCTTGCCCGGGTTGGCCTTCGCCGCGGCCAGCACGTCGGCAACGCTCGCGAAGCGCGCCTTGTCGCGCACCACCAGCACCATGGCCTGGTTGACCAGCTTGGTGACGGGCGCGAAGTCGGCCTCGGGGTTGTAGGGCAGCGTCTTGAAGATGCTCTTGTTGGTGGTGAGGAACGAGGCGGGCGACACCATGAGCGTGTAGCCGTCGGGCGCCGCACGCGCGACCAGCGGCGTGCCGATCTGGCCGGAGGCGCCGGCCTTGTTGTCGACCACGAAGGGCTGGCCCAGGTCGGCCGCAAGCTGCTGGCTCACCAGCCGCGCCACCATGTCCACGCTACCGCCGGCCGGCAGCGCGACGATGACTTTGACGGGGCGGTTGGGGTAGGCGTCCTGGGCCAGGGAGGGCGCGGACACAGTGAGGAATGCGACGGCGCCAAGCGCTGCGAGAAGGGGGCGGGTGATGGAAGGCATGGTCAAGGCGCGCTGCAGTTTCCGTGCCGACGCCTCCTCGGCGGTGGCTGCTTCTTGCCGCCATTGCACACAAGCATAGACAATGGAGTTGCCTTTTATCCGCCTCGAATGAATGGATTCCAATGAACCAACTCCTGGCAATGCGGGCTTTCGTACGAGTGGTGGACACCGGTTCCTTCAGCCGCACCGCGGATCAATTGGCGCTTCCGCGCTCGACGGTCAGCAAATTGATTACCGATCTTGAAAAGCACCTGAACATCAAATTGATGCAGCGGACCACGCGCGCGGTGACCCCCACATCGGACGGTCTCGAGTATTACGGGCACGCCGTGCGCTGGATCGCCGAAATGGATTCGGTCGAAAGCGCGGTGCGGGGTAAAAAGGTCAAGCCGAGCGGGCATCTGAGAATCGATGCGCCGGCGGTATTCGCCAACAGCCTGCTTATTCCGGAATTGCCGGAATTCCATCGCGAATATCCAGAAATTACCGTCGCAGTCGGAATCAGCGATCGGCCATTGAATATCGTGGAAGAGGGCGTGGATTGCGTAATCCGTGCCGGCAGGCTCGACGATATGGCAATGGTTGGGCGAAGGGTGACCGAACTTCAATATGTCACCTGCGCCGCGCCGGCTTATCTGGATCGCAAGGGAATTCCCTCTTCCCCAGACGATCTTGAATTGAATCACGCTGCCGCGTGTTATTTCTTTTCGACAGGAAAGCCGGAGCTTTTGATTTTCGAGCGCGGCGCCGAGCGATTCGAAATCGGCAATTGCGTCTTCTCGACCAACGAAGGCAATGGCCTGAAGGAAATGCTGCTGGCGGGCCTGGGCGTTGGGCAGCATTTCAGGCGCATTGTCCAACCTTATCTGGATTCGGGTGAATTGGTGGCAGTTCTGGAAGATTGGTCAAGGCCCCCCATGCCTTTTCATATTCTTTATCCGCCCAATCGGCACCAGAATGCCAAATTGAAGGCGTTCGCCGATTGGGTGGTTCAGAAATTCGGAGTTGATCTGCCCATCACGGAATAATCGCGGTCACGCGAATTTCGATATGCATGTCGGGATGCGCTAGGGACGCGACATCCAATTCCGTCCAGATGGGCGCGTGGTCCGGCATGTATTGGCGATAAAGCTTGGCCATCGTTTCATTGACCTCCGGCGGAAATCCGCCGACATGGTATGAATTGACATGAACGACGTGCTCCCAGCCCGCACCGGCAGTTGCCAACGTCCGCTCGACATTCTTGAATGCCTGCACAATTTCGTCTTCAAGCGATTTGGGGAATTGAAGATCGTCGCTCCAACCGCCTTGGCCTGAGGTTTCCACGCGATTGCCGATCTTGACGGCTTGCGAGTAATGCAATCTGTCGAGAAATTGCTTTCCATATCCGGGGGTGATGAAAAATTCGGGTTTGCTCATTTCAATCCTTTCGGTTGTCCAATGACCTGAATGGTATGGATTTGCGAGCTAAACCGACAGCCGCTATTCATGGCATGACTGTTCACACACATGGACAATTGCTCGCCCGGCGCTGTCAGCCCCGGCAAGTTCTTACAACTTCCCCGTCCGTGAGCGCCATCCGCCGACGGTAAAGTCCCGGCACCCGGTTGCGGACGTTCCGCGACCTTTCCCTCGATTCCCTCCCGCTTTCCGTTCCCCCGCACCTCCATGTCCAACCTCATCGTGCACGGCGGCACGCCGCTTCGCGGCCGCATCACCCCCTCCGCCAACAAGAACGCCGTGCTGCCGGTGCTCTGCGCCACCTTGCTCACCAACGAGCCGCTGCGGCTGCTCGGCGTGCCCGACATCACCGACGTGCGCAAGATCCTGGACATCTTCCGCACCCTCGGCAGCGACGTGCAGATGGACCACGCGAGCGGCACGCTCGAACTGCACCACCGCGAAACCGCGTTCGACGCGGCGCTGCATCGCCTCCCCGAAGAGATGCGCTCGTCGATCATGCTGGTGCCGCCGCTGCTCGCGCGCTTCGGCGTGGCGCGGCTCGAAGACAACGTCAAGGGCTGCACGCTGGGCGTGCGCGAGATCGATCCGCACGTGGAGGTGTTTCAGCGCTTCGGCGGCCAGGTGGAGCGCACCGAGGGCTCGCTGCTCGTGCACAGCGACGGGCGCCTGACGCCGACCGACCATTGGCTCGACTACGCCTCGGTCACCACCACCGAGAACTTCGTGCTCTGCGCGGCCGCGGCCGATGGCACCTCGACGCTCACCAATGCCGCGTCGGAACCGCATGTGCAGGAGTTCTGCCGCTTCATGGCGATGATCGGCGTGCGCATCGAGGGCATCGGCACCTCGCGCGTGACGGTGCACGGCGGCGGCGCGCTCACCGGCGGCGAGTTCCGCTTCGACGAAGATTTCCACGAGATCACCACCTTTCTCGCGCTCGGCGCCATCACCGACGGCGACGTGATCGTGCGCAACAGCGCGCCCGCCAACTTTCCGCTGCTGGACCGCACCTTCGCGAAGTTCGGCGTGCGCATCGAGCATGCGGACGGCTGGTCGCGCGCCATCCGCACCGGGCCGCTGAAGGTGCAGACGCCGTTCACGAGCAACGTGCTCACCAAGGTGGAGGCGGCGCCGTGGCCTTACTTTCCCGTGGACCTGCTGCCGATTTTCATTGCACTGGGCGTGCGCGCGCAGGGCAATGCGATGTTCTGGAACAAGGTGTACGACGGCGCGCTGGGCTGGACCGGCGAGCTCTCGAAATTCGGCGCGCACGTGTTCTCGTCGGACCCTCACCGGCTCATCACCTTCGGCGGCAATCCGCTGACGCCGGCGGTGGTCGAAAGCCCGTACATCATCCGCGTGGCAATCGCGCTTTTCATGGTGGCGGCGAGCATCGAAGGGCGCTCGGAGATCCGCAACGCGACGCCGATCCGCCGCGCGCATCCGCGCTTCGTGGAGAACCTGCGCAGCCTGGGCGTGCAGGTGGAGTGGACGAGCGAGGAGTGAAGCTCGCGCTCAGGCTGCTGCTGGCCTACCTGGTGGCGAGCTTCGCGATGGCGGTGGTGTTGGCCGTCTTTTTTCCGTCGCATGCGCATGTGCCCGCGGTCGCGGTGCTGCTTGTTTTTCCGCTGCTTCCGCTGCTCGCGCTCAAGGACTTGCTGGTGGTGGGCGCCGCATGGAACGGCGTGATGCCGCTGGCCGTTTTTGCCGTGCTGTTCGGCGGCATGGCGTGGCTGGCGTTGCGTGCCTGGGCACGCGACCGGTCGAGGGCAGCGGCACGCCCGTAGGCGGTCGGGGCCTCCGGATGCCGATCCCGTCCGTCAGAACGACGGCACCGGGTTGCGTCCTTCGGTGAGCACGTAGGCGCCCTTGCGCCAGGCATAGACCAGCGTGCTGTCGATGGTGGCCACGCGGCGGCTCTTGCCGCCGGCCATGCGCTCGCCCTTGAAGGCGATGCGCATCTCGCCCGGCGCGTCGTCGGTGCCGAGCGCGAAGGTTGGCGTGCCGCCGATGTCGAAGCACCCGCCGCTTGGCGGCAGTTCATCCGGCTTCCCGGCGTCGCGCACTTTCTCGCAGGACTCGTGAACGCCTGCGTTCGTTGCCGACAGCGGAATGCCCGATGCGAGCACGCGCACCTGGCCTGCTTCGAGCCCATACACCGACAGCCATTGCCCGCAGTAGCCCTGCCAGCAACTGCCGTGGGCGATGGTCAGTGCAAAGCGCTGGGGCGCGATGCGCTCGACCTTGGTGGTGCCCAGGTTGCCCATGAAGCCGAGGTAGTCGACGGCGTCGTTGCGGCTCGCGAGTTTCCAGCCGTCCGCGCCCTGCTCGAAGAAGTAGGCGACGAGCCATGCGCCGTTCACGTGGCCGTTCATCGGCTGGCCTCGGTCGTCGAGCGGCACGGTCTCGGTCAGCATGACGGCGTGCGTATCGTCGAGCCGCACCACTTCGCGCGGCGACACATGCGCCTGTTGCTCGGCCTCGCTGCCGGGCACTGTATTGCCCTGGTTGGCTCTCTCGGGCAGCGAGACGGTGTCGGGCTGTCTGGGCGCGGCGCCGGGGCCTTGGGAGTCGGGAAATACCAGCGCCATGAGTTCGGCTCGCTTGAGCGTGGCCGATGCGGTGGGGCGAGGCACTGGTGGTGCTGCGGGGGCAACGGCCTCGGCGGTTGCCACGGCCACTGCGGCTTCGTCCGCCTGCGCGTCGGCGGTGACAACGGGGGCTTCTTTCTGCGGACAGCCGCCGAGCACGAAGAGCCCGGCAGTGGCGAGCGCGACAACGACGGCGCGCTGCAGCGGCTTCGACGGGCGGGGCAGGGGGAGGCTCGGGCTGGGCATGCGCGCGATTGTGCCAAGCCATGCCGCGATGACCCCGCGGCCAGAGCGCCCTGCGGCTTGGCGAGACAATCGCCGGCATTCGACACAGAAGGAGCATTCGAATGACGACGCTGCAGAAGATCCTGGGCACCGAACTCCCCCTCATCCAGGCGCCGATGGCCGGCATCCAGGTCAGCGCGATGGCCATTGCGGTGAGCAACGCGGGTGGGCTCGGCTCCCTGCCCTGCGCCATGCTGAGCCCCGAGGTGATGCGCAGCGAACTCGCGGCGATCCGTGCCGGCACCGACAAGCCCTGCAACGTCAACTTCTTCTGCCACACGCCGCCTGTGCCGAGCACCGAGCGCGAGGCCACCTGGCGCGCCGCGCTGGCGCCGTACTACGCGGAGCACGGCATCGATGCGGCGAGCATCCCGACCGGCCCGGGGCGCAATCCCTTCAGCGCCGACGTGGCCGATCTGCTGGCCGAGTTCAAGCCGCCGGTGGTGAGCTTTCATTTCGGGCTGCCGCCCGCCGAACTGCTCGCGCGGGTGCATGGCTGGGGCGCGAAGGTGCTGGCCTCTGCCACGACGGTCGAAGAGGCACTGTGGCTCGAAGCGCATGGCGCCGATGCGGTCATCGCGCAGGGGCTCGAGGCGGGCGGGCACCGCGGGCACTTTCTCTCGCATGACCTCACGAAGCAGCTGGGCACCTTCGCGCTGCTGCCGCAGCTGGTGCGCGCGCTGAAGGTGCCGGTGATCGCGGCCGGCGGCATCGCCGATGCGAATGGGGTGGCCGCGGCGATGGCGCTGGGCGCGGCGGGCGTGCAGGTCGGCACCGCCTACATGCTGACGCCCGAAGCCACGACGAGCGCGATCCATCGCGCGGCGCTCAAGAGCGAAGCGGCGCGCCACACCGCGCTCACCAATCTCTTCACCGGCCGGCCGGCGCGCGGCATCGTCAATCGCGTGATGCGCGAGCTGGGGCCCATCGGCGCGGCCGCACCCGAATTTCCGCTCGCCACCTCGGGCATCGCGCCGCTGCGCGCCAAGGCCGAGGCGAAGGGCAGCGGCGACTTTTCTCCGCTGTGGTCGGGGCAGAACGCCACCGGCTGCCGCGAGGTGCCGGCCGCCGAAGTGACGCGCGCGCTGGCCGAAGGTTTTCTTCAAGCATCCCGCTGATCCATTGCATTCATGACCCAACTCCACCTGCCCCTCAAGTTTCTCGAACACAGCGCACAGGCCAACGTGCGCGAGCCCTGGCTGCTGGTGCTGATGCACGGCGTCGGCAGCAACGAGCAGGACCTGTTCGGCCTTGCGCGCCTGATGCCGCCGCAGTTCCATGTGCTGAGCCTGCGCGCGCCGTACGTGCTGTCGCCCGATGCCTATGCGTGGTTCGAGTTCGAGGTGCTGCCGAACGGCGAGCGCCGCATCGACGAAGAGCAGGAGCGCGAGAGCCGCTTCCTGGTCGGCGAGATGATCGATTCGGCCGCGCAGCAACTGGGCGTGCCGCCCGAGCGCATCGTGGTGGGCGGCTTCAGCCAGGGCGGGATCATGGCGCTGTCGCTGCTGCTCACGCAACCCGCGAAGCTGCGCGCCGCGATGGTGTGGCACAGCCGGCTGCTCGCGCAGGTGGCGCCGCACATCGCGCCCGCCGAGGCTTTCGAGGGCAAGGCGCTGTGGGTGAGCCACGGCAGCGCCGACAACGTGATTCCGCCGGCCGCCGCGGCGGCCACGCGCGAGCTGGCGCGCACGCTGCCGCTGGCGTTGTCGGGCTCGGACTTTCCGGGCGCGCACGAGATCCGGCCGGCCGAGCTGCAGGGCTCGATCGCGTGGCTGCAGTCGCTGAGCGCGCCGGCCAGCGCAGCCTGAGCCGAGTTGTCACCGCGAGGGCGGTTGCGTCACAAGGCGTTACGAGCTTGTGGCGTGATGCGGTGCCGATTGATGCAACATCGACCGGTCTCCTGCATCACACAGCCTTCAGCAAAAGGAAAGTGCCGCCATGACCGACAACGACTCCCCAGGCTCCAGGGACGACGCCCCCGACTTCAGGCCCCGCCGCGAAACGCCGATCGGCATGATCGTCGCCATCGGCCTCGTGGTGCTGGTGGCCGCGTTCTTCGGCTGGCGCTGGTACCAGCAACAGCAGAAGCCGCCCGAGCCCACGCCGGTGGCCACCGCGCCGAACGACGGACCCGCGCCGGCACCTGCGGCCACCGAGCCCACCGGCCCGCAGAACCCCATCGAAGCGCTCGCACCGCCCGATGCCGCCTTGCCGGCGCTCGCCGAATCCGATTCGCGTGTGATGAAGGCGCTGGCCGAACTCCTCGGGGGCAAGAACGCTTCCGACTACCTGCGCTCCGACGGCATCGTGCGGCGCTTCGTCGCCACGGTCGACAACCTCGCGCGCGAGCAGGCGCCCGCCAGCGCGTGGCCGGTGCAGCCTACGGGGCAGCGCTTCATCACCGACGGGCCGCAGGGCGGCACGCAGACCATCGCGGCGAACAACGCGGCGCGCTACAACGGCATCGTGCTGCTCGCGGAAACGGTCGATCCGGCCAAGGCGGCGACGGTGTACGCCAAGCTCTATCCGCTGTTCCAGAAGGCGTACGAAGAGCTCGGTTTTCCAGGGCGCTATTTCAACGACCGGCTCATTGCGGTGATCGACCACCTTTTGCAGGCACCCGAGCCCAGCGGCCCGGTGCAGGTGCGGCTGGTCGAGGTGAAGGGCGACGTGCCCTCGCAGCGCCCGTGGGTGCGCTACGAGTACGTCGATCCGAAGCTGGAGGCCATGTCCTCCGGCCAGAAGATCATGGTGCGCATGGGGCCGGAGAACGAGCGCAAGGTGAAGGCCAGCCTGCGCGGCTTCCGCCAGCAGATCGCCACGGGCGAGCTGGCGAAGAAGAAGCAACCCTGAGGCAGGGCTCGAACCGAGGCCGCGCGCCATGTAGGCGCAGGCCGATTGCGATCGGCCGGGATGCCGCAGATGATGGCCCGACCTTCAAAAATTTCGAGGACACCGTATGAGCCTGCTGAGCGTCGACCTCTACCAGAGTGCCACCGATCCCGAGAAATTCCTGGCGTTGCCCACGGGCATCAACCCCGCCGAGCTGATGGGGCCGATGACCTTCGACCGCGACTATGCGCAGGTCAAGCGCTACCAGGAGGCCTTCGAATTCGATCCCTCCGGAACCTATGCCGGGGTCAACGCCGCCAAGATCGCCGCGGACATCCTCACGGTGAAGTGGGCGATGTACCGCCGCGAAGGCTGAGGCGCTGAGACGGACAGGGCGCCGCGGCGCCCGCGCGTTCAGCCTCGCGCCGCTTCGGTTTCCTCGTACTCGCCCACCGGCACGCAACTGCAGAACAGGTTGCGATCGCCATACACGTTGTCCACGCGGCCGATCGGCGGCCAGTACTTCGCGAGCTTGAGTTCGGCCAGCGGGAACGCGCCGAGCTCGCGCGAATACGGGTGCGACCATTCGGTGCCCAGCAGGCTGGCCGCGGTGTGCGGTGCGTGCTTGAGCGGGTTGTCTTCCTTGGGCCACACGCCTTCTTCGATGCGGCGGATCTCGCCGCGGATCGCGATCATCGCGTCGATGAAGCGGTCGAGCTCGGCCAGCGGCTCGCTCTCGGTGGGCTCCACCATCAGCGTGCCGGGCACGGGGAAGCTCAGCGTGGGGGCGTGGAAGCCGTAGTCGATGAGGCGCTTGGCCACGTCTTCGGCGGTGACGCCGCTGGTGTCCTTCAGCGGACGCAGATCGAGGATGCACTCGTGCGCGACGTGGCCGTTGGGGCTCGCGTACAGCGTGGGGTAGTGGTCCTTCAGGCGCGCGCTGATGTAGTTGGCGCTCAGGATCGCCGTTTCGGTCGCGGCCTGCAGGCCCTTGGCGCCCATCATGCGGCAGTACATCCAGCTGATCGGCAGCACCGCCGCATTGCCCAGAGGCGCGGCCGATACGGCACCCACGCCGTTCGATGCGACGCCGGCCGTCGCATGGCCCGGCAGGTACGGCACGAGGTCTTCGACCACGCACACAGGGCCCACGCCCGGGCCGCCACCGCCGTGCGGAATGCAGAAGGTCTTGTGCAGGTTCAGGTGGCTCACGTCGCCGCCAAATTCTCCGGGTGCAGCCACGCCGACCAGTGCGTTCATGTTGGCGCCATCGACGTACACGCGGCCGCCGTGTTCATGCACGAGCTCGCAGAGTTCCTTCACGCGCGTCTCGAACACGCCGTGCGTGCTGGGGTAGGTGATCATCACGGCGGCCAGCTTATCGCTGTGCTTCTCGCAGGCGCGCTTCAAGTCGTCCATGTCGACGTTGCCCTGCGCATCGCAGGCCGTCACCACCACCTGCAAGCCCACCATTTGCGCGCTTGCGGGGTTGGTGCCGTGCGCCGACGAGGGAATCAGGCAGATGTTGCGGTGGCCCTGGCCCTTGGCTTCATGGAAGGACTTGATGGCCAGGAGGCCCGCGTACTCGCCCTGCGATCCCGCATTGGGCTGCAGGCTGATGCCCGCGTAGCCGGTCGCTTCGCAGAGCCACGCGCGCAGTTGCGCGTCGAGCTGCGCATAGCCCAGCTGCTGCTCGGCGGGCGCGAAGGGATGGATGTTCGCGAACTCGGGCCAGGTGATCGGGATCATCTCGCTGGTTGCGTTGAGCTTCATCGTGCAGCTCCCGAGCGGGATCATGCTGCGGTCGAGCGCGAGGTCCTTGTCCGAGAGGCTGCGGATGTAGCGCAGCATCGCGGTCTCGCTCTTGTGCGTGTTGAACACCGGGTGCGTGAGAAAAGCGCTGGTGCGGCGCAGGTCTTCGGGCAGGCGCGGCGCGGTGTTGGCGAGGTCGTCGAAGCGCGGCATCGCGGTGCCCGCGGGCACGAACAGGGCCCAGAGCGTTT
The DNA here is from genome assembly GCF_050435205.1 of Variovorax sp. W2I14. Taxonomy (NCBI): domain Bacteria; kingdom Pseudomonadati; phylum Pseudomonadota; class Betaproteobacteria; order Burkholderiales; family Comamonadaceae; genus Variovorax; species Variovorax sp. W2I14. The sequence goes on from NZ_JBNDJX010000001.1 coordinate 526,478, forward strand.
CGATGTCGGCGCGCGTCGTGGTTTCGTCGAGCGAAATGCCCAGGTGCTGCTGCAGCCGCTGGCGCAGGTTGACGCCCGCGGCGGTGGCGCGCTCGATGATCTTCGGCGTGTCGTCGCCGGTGCGGATCGTGAGCGAATCGAAGGCGAATTCATTGACCGGCGCGCGGCCCATCTGCGTGAGGCCTTGCGCAAGGATGGCGGTGAGCGCCGCCACGCGCTGCGCGATGCGGACGAGGCCATCGGGTCCGTGGTACACGGCGTACATGCTGGCCACGACGGCCGGCAGCACCTGCGCGGTGCAGATGTTGGAAGTGGCCTTCTCGCGGCGGATGTGCTGCTCGCGCGTCTGCAGCGCGAGGCGGTACGCGGGCTGGCCGTGCGTGTCGACGCTCACGCCGACCAGGCGGCCCGGCAGCGAGCGCTTGAACGAATCGCGGCAGGCGAGGTAAGCGGCGTGCGGACCGCCGTTGCACAGCGGCATGCCGAAGCGCTGCGTGGTGCCGCAGACGATGTCGGCATCCCATTCGCCGGGGGGCGCGAGCAGCGTGAGCGCCAGCAGGTCGGCGGCCACGCAGAACGCGGCGTCGCATTGGTGGGCATGGCCCGCGAGCGGGCGCAGGTCGTGCACATGGCCGGTGGTGGCGGGGTACTGCGCGAGCACGCCGAAGAACTCGCAGCTCGCCATCAGGTGCGGCAGCGTCTCGGAAACGGTGCTGACCTTGACCTCGATGCCCAGCGGCGCGGCGCGCGTCCTGATGACTTCGATGGTCTGCGGATGGCAGTCGCCAGAGACCAGGAACACGTTGCTCTTGCTTTTCACGCTGCGCTTGGCGAGCGTCATCGCCTCGGCCGCGGCCGTGGCTTCGTCGAGCATCGACGCGTTGGCGATGGCAATGCCCGTGAGGTCGCACACCATCGTCTGGAAGTTGAGCAGGGCTTCCATGCGGCCCTGCGAAATCTCGGCCTGGTAGGGCGTGTAGGCGGTGTACCAGGCGGGGTTCTCCAGCACGTTGCGCAAGATCACGCCCGGCGTGTGCGTGCCGTAGTAGCCCTGGCCGATGAAGCTCTTGAACACCTTGTTCTTCGACGCCATCGCCTTCAGCTCGGCCAGCGCCTCGGCCTCGGTCACCGGGGCCGGCAGGCGCATCGGCTTCGCACGACGGATGGCCGCGGGCACGATGCCGTCGATGAGCTCCGCCCGCGTTTCCGAGCCGATCACCGGCAGCATGCGCGCCTCGTCCGCCGCATCGATGCCGATGTGGCGGGCGAGAAATTCTTCGGCGTTCTCTAGTTCTTGCAAAGAGGGAAGGGCGGGAATCGGCATGGCGGTGAAGGCTCGAGGAGAAGAAGAAAAGGCGGGGGAACGCGGGGGATCAGGATTCGGCGGCGAACTTGTCGTAGGTGGCGGCGTCGAGCAGGGCGTCGAGCTGCGCGGGCTCGCTCAGCTTGACCTTGAAGAACCAGCCGCTGGCCAGCGGGTCGCTGTTGGCGAGCGACGGGTCGGCGCGCAGCGCTTCGTTCACTTCGGTGATCTCGCCCGAGACGGGCATGAACACATCGGCCGCGGCCTTCACCGATTCGACGACGCCGGCGACTTCGCCCTGCGCGAAGGTCTTGCCGACTTCGGGCAGGTCGACGAACACGACATCGCCCAGCGCGTCCTGCGCATGCACGGTGATGCCGACGGTGACGGCGCCGCCTTCGGCCGAGACCCACTCGTGGTCCTTGGTGTACTTGATGCTCATGGGAAAACTCCTCGTGGAAAAAATTGAATCGGGATGCAGAGCCTAGCCGCGGTCAGCCGCGATCAGCCTCGGTAGTAGCGGGTCGGCACAAAGGGCATGGTCGAGACTTCCATCGGCACCGGCTTGCCGCGCACGATGGCCTGCACGCGCGTGCCGGGCTCGGAGAACGCCGTGGCCACGTAGCCCATCGCGATGCAGCGGTCGGCCGTCGGGCCGAGCAGGCCGCTGGTGACGATGCCGATGTCCTGGCCTTCGAAGGATTGCAGCAGCGTGCCGTCGCGCACCGGAATGCGCTCCAGCGCGACGAGGCCGACGCGCTTGCGTTTGAGGGTGTCGTGGTCGGTGTGGCCTGCGGCGCCGACGGTCGCGGCTGCGAGTTGGGCGAGGATCTTTGCCGCGCCCGGGAAACCGCCTTCGCGCGCACCGCCCGCACGGCGCACCTTCTGCATTGCCCAGTTGAGCGACGCCTCGACGGGCGTGGTGGTGGTGTCGATGTCGTTGCCGTAGAGGCAAAGGCCCGCTTCGAGCCGCAGCGAGTTGCGGGCGCCGAGGCCGATGGGCTTGACCTCGGGCTGGGCCAGCAGCAGGCGGGCGAGGGCGTCGGCGTCCTTGCCGGCCACGGAAATCTCGAAACCGTCTTCGCCCGTGTAGCCGCTGCGCGTGACGAAGGCGGGGATGCCGCCGATCTGCACCGCACCGCCCGTCATGAACACGAAACGCTGGATGCCGGGTGACAGGCGCGCCAGCGTGGCCGCGGCCTGCGGGCCCTGCAGCGCGAGCAACGCGTGGTCGGGCAGGGGCTGCACCTCGCAGCGCGCGCCGATCTTCTGCTGGATGTGCGCGATGTCCGCCACCTTGCAGGCGCCGTTCACGATCACGAAGATCGAGCCGTGGCCTTCGTTGAAGAACATCAGGTCGTCGAGGATGCCGCCGTCGTCGTTCAGCAAGAGGCCGTAGCGCTGTTTGCCGGCGGGCAGGTCGATCACGTCGACGGGCATCAGGGTTTCGAAGGCGGCCGCTGCGTCGGGGCCGACGAGGCGCAGCTGGCCCATGTGGGAAATGTCGAACAGGCCGGCCGCATCGCGCGTGTGCTTGTGCTCGGCCATGAGGCCGGCCGGGTACTGGACCGGCATCGAATAGCCCGCGAAGGGCACCATGCGGGCGCCGAGCTCCACGTGCAGGTCGTACAGCGGCGTCTTGAGAAGTTGGGTATCGGGAGCGGAAGAAGCAGCCACGGGGCACTCCAAAGGGGCAGTCGAAATCCATGGCTGCAATGCCACGGGCCACCCCTGCTGTCCGCTTTACCTGAGAGATTCGCCCCACGATCGGGGTTTGCTCCTTCGGTGGGCCGGTGCACATGGTGCGATGGCCTCTCTCCAGCAAGGAAACGCCGGTGTGAACCGGCGCCTTGTCAGTCCTTTTGCCTGAGCGTTCGGGGATCCCCTGCGCCTTCGGCGGCCCCGTCGTGCGGGGCTCTCTCCTGACCCCGCCGAGTGTAGTGGACGAATCGCACGACTTCGAAACTCAACGGCGTCGGCGCGGGATTCTGGGCATCGGCGTGGAGCAGCAGAACCGCACCAAGGCTTGGATAAATCCGTCTGGTTGGCCTCTTCTTTTGGCACTAGCATATTGGGCACACCAACACACCCCCAAAGGAACGCAAAGAATGACAGATGCCAGGAATATGAGCTTCGCGGATATCCAGAAGCGCATCCAGGAAATGGACGATGAACGGGCCCAACTGGAGCTGGCATTGCAGGCCAAGCGTGGAGAAGAATTGAAGGTGCTGGCCGATGCCTATGCGAAGAAGCTCGAGGCAGCCGGTTTCAGCATCCCGGAGGGCAAGGCCGCGCTGGACCCTTACGACAAATCGGGAGCAAAACGCACGCGTTCACCCAATGGCAGCCAGGCATCGGAAGCCAAGGCCTATGTGAAGGGCACCGTGTACAAGGATCCCAATTCCAGCGCGACCTGGACTGGGGGAACAAAGGGCCGCCAACCGCCGTGGCTCATTGCCGCGCTCGAAGGCGCGCCGGACAAGGTCAAGGCTTATGAAAAGCTCGCTATAGGCGGCGACTTGGTCAATAACGGTTGATGCGATTCAGGGCCAGGTTTTGCAGCCTCACGCCGGCGATTGCCGGAATCGTCGAGGCGGTTCAGCATTTTTCAAAAATGATCTGAATGGAAATGCAAAAGCGGTGGACATTGCCGCGTCGAATTCAATACGCCGAACCGAATTGGAATTGGCGCCCTGGCCTTGGATATGCGGAATCAAATGAGCGAGGCCAATGTCTCGAACAATGACCGATACCGCGAGATATTCACGACTGCCTGAAATGGGTCACGGTGGACTTCAATGCACCACTTCCGCGGGCGGCAGCAGCCGCTCGATGCGCTCCCGCAGCGATTCGGCCCGCTCGGCGCCGGCCGTCTTCTCGATTTCACTGAGCATGAGCGCGGCAATGGTCAGCATCGCCTCGCGGTCGCGGGCCTCGCGCAGGGCGTCGCGCATCTGCAGGGCGAACTTGGGGTCGCGCCGCACGAACATGCGCTCGCAGATGTCGAACAAAAACATCCGCGTGGTGGCCAGTGAGCGCTTGCCGTCGAAGGTGTCGGCCGAGGTGGCGATGCGGATCGGGTCGGCCGCGGGCACCGGCATCGGGGTTGGTACAGCCGCAGCCGCCGCAGCAGCGGCCACCGCCTGCGCATCCTGCAGATAGCCCTTGCTCACCAGCGCCTGGATCGCCTGCTCCGCCTCGGTGCGGTTCGCGAACAGCGGGCTGAAGTCGGTCAGCGAGCGCCGGCCGTCGGCCATCAGCAGCAGGGCGCGTTCACGCTGGTTGAGCGTGCGCTGCCCGCCCTGGAGTTCGTCGCGTGCCTTGTCGGTCTTGGTGGGAAACATGGCGGCCACAGCTTTCGAAGATCGAAGGCTGCAGCATCGTTGCGAGCGGTGACATCTTCATGAACCTGTTCGGCTTACAGGGAGATCACCGCCGCCGCGCCGTCGGACGCTCAAGTCTTAGGCGCCGGTGCTTTCCTTGCGGATCAGCCACTTGTCGCCCACGCGCTGCAGTTCCAGCGTCTTGCGGTCGGTGCTCTTGAGCTTGTCGGCGCTGTAGACCTGCTTGAAGCGCGCGCTGGCGGTCTGGCCGTTGACGCTGATGACGAGGTCGTCGACGGTCACGCTGATCTTCGACTTGTTCGAAATGCGGGTGCGCCGCTCGGCTTCCCACTGCTTCTTGTCCTGCTTCCTGGCCGGTGTGAAGTCAGGGGTGTAGGCGGCGAGGTAGCGGTCCACGTCGCGTGCGGACCAGGCGTCGGCCCAGGCGCGCACGGCGGTTTCGATTTCGGCGATGCCCGCGCTGGGCGCTTGCGCGGGAGCGGCCGCTGGCGCAGCCGGCGCCGGGGTTGCCGCTGCAGCGGCCGTAGCCGATGCGGCAGGTGCTGGTGGTTTTGCCGCCGGGGTGGCGGCGGGCGTGGCAGCCAGTGCGGCCGTGGACAGCAGCCCTGCGGCGAGCAGGCAGGTGGCGAGTCGGTTCATGGGCGGTTCCCTCGGTTGTCGGTTGTTGGCGTGGCGCCGATTCTGGCAGCGAACCGCTGCAGAGGCAGCGGCGCCGCTACTTGAACCCGAGCGCCCGCGGCAGCCAGGTGCTGAGCGCCGGCACGAAGGTCAGGATCATCAGCACCGCGCCATGCGCCCAGAGGAACGGCACCAGCTCCTTCACCAGCGCCGACATCGGCACCTTCGACACGTTGCAGGTCACGAACAAGAGCCCGCCCACCGGCGGCGTGATCATCCCGAGCGTGAGGTTGAAGATCACGATCATCGCGAAATGCACCGGGTCCACGCCCAGCTTGATCGCCACGGGCGCGAGGATCGGCGCCAGCACCATCACGCCCGGCAGCGGTTCGATGAAGATGCCGAACAGCAGCAGGAACACGTTGACGATGATGAGGAACATCCACGGCGAGAGGTTCATGCTGATGAGCCATTCGGCCATCTGCTGCGGAATGCCCTCGATGGTCAGCACCCATGCGAACGAGGCCGACAGGCCGATGATGATCAGCACCGAGGCCGACAGCAGGGCGGAGCGCGAAAGGATGTCGGGCAGCATCTTCCACTCGAGCGTGCGGTAGATGAACTTGCCGCACACCAGCGCATAGAACACCGCCACCACCGAGGCTTCGGTCGGCGTGAACCAGCCCGCGCGCATGCCGCCGAGGATCACCACCGGCAAGAGGATCGCGGGTATCGCCTTCCAGGTCGTGATGAGAATTTCGCGCAGCGGCGGCGTTTGCCCGTCGCCCTTGTAGTTGCGCTTCTTCGATACATAGAAGTTCACGATGCACATCGCCACCGCGATCAGGATGCCCGGCAGGATGCCGGCCGCGAACAGCGTGCCGACCGAGACCGTCTCGTCCTGCAGCGCGTAGATGATCATGATGATCGAGGGCGGAATGATCGGCCCGACGATGGCCGTGGAGGCAGTGAGCGCCGCCGCATACGAGCGGTCGTAGCCGGCCTTGTCCATCATCTTGATGAGCATCGACCCCGGCCCCGCCGCATCGGCCAGCGCCGAGCCCGAGATGCCCGAGAAGAAGGTGAGCGACACCACGTTGGTGTAGCCCAGGCCCCCGCGCCGGTGGCCGACGAACTGGCCCGCGAAACGCAGCAGCACCTCGGTGAGCGAGCCGCCGCTCATGAGCTCGGCCGCCAGGATGAAGAACGGCACGGCCATCAGCGGAAAGCTGTCGATGCCGGTGAAGGTTTCCTTCAGCAGCACCATCAGCGGATAGTTCTCCGCGAGGATGAGCGTGGTGACGGTCGAGAGGCCGAGCGCAAAGGCCACGGGCACGCCGATGGCCAGGAAAATGCAGGCCGAGACGATGAGAACGATGCTGGCATCCATGGTCGTTCTCCTTACAGCGACGCCGAGGCGTTGGCATCGAAGTGCGCATCGGACGCGAACTCACGATTCATCACGTAGCCCCGCACCACCAGCAGCCAGTGCACGATCAGCAGGATGCCGCCGAACAGCATCGCGCTGTAGATGTAGGCGAATGGAATCTGCGTCACGGCCGTGAGCTGGAACATCGTGCGCTGCATGTAGAGCCACCCGTACCAGACCATGAAGCCGAAGAAGGCGAACAGCAGCGCGGCGACGAAGGCGCGCACCGCGATGGCGCCCGCGCGCGGCAGCGCATCCTGCAGGTTCTCCACCGCAATGTGGCCGCCGTAGCGCAGCACCGGCCCGGCGCCGAGGAATGTGAGCCAGATCATCATGTGGCGCGACACCTCTTCGGCCCACTCGAGCGAATTGCTGGTGGTGTAGCGCATCACGACGTTGGTGAAGATGATGACCGACATGGCGGCCAGCAGAAGGATCAGCGCCCAGCGGTTGGCGGCGAGAAAGTAGCGCTCGAAGGCTTGCACGTTGTTGTTCTCGGTTCTAGCGGAAAGCAAAGCAAAAAACCGTTCGAGCCAAGACAAACAACCGTTCGGGCTGAGCTTGTCGAAGCCCTGCGCGGCGCTTCGACAGGCTCAGCGTGAACGGTGGGGGATTCAGCGTGAACGGTTGGGGTCTGGCGCGCGAGGCTTACTGGACGTCCGTGATCTTCTTGATGTTGTCGGCGCCGAACTCCTTGGCGTAGCCCGCATAGGCCGGCTTCAGGGCTTCGCGGAAGGCGGCTCCGTCGACGGTCTTGGTGACCTTCATGCCGTCTTTCTCGAGCTGGGCAATGCCGTTGTTCTCGTCGTCGTTGACCTTCTTGCGCTGGGCCACGGAAGCCTTTCTGGCCGCGTCGACGAAGACTTTCTTGTCGGCATCAGAGAGCTTGTTCCACACCTTCGGCGAGAGCAGCAGCAAGGCGGGCGAGTACACGTGTCCCGTGAGCGACAGGTGCTTTTGCACCTGCGAGAACTTGGACGCGAGGATCACCGGAATCGGGTTCTCCTGCCCATCGACCGTGCCCTGCTGCAGCGCGCCGAAGAGTTCGGGGAAGGCCATCGGCGTCGGCAGGATGCCGAAGGTGCGGTAGCCGTCCATGTGCACCTTGTTTTCCATCGTGCGCATCTTCAGGCCCGCGGCATCGGTGGGCTTGACGATGTCCCGCTTGCTGTTCGTCATGTGGCGAAAGCCGTTCTCCGTCCAGGCCAGCGCGATGATGCCCTTGCTCGGGAACTTGGTGAGGATGTCCTGGCCGATCGGGCCGTCCATCACCTTGCGCGCATGGTCGTAGTCGCGAAAGAGGAAGGGGATGTCGACGATCTTGACCTCGGGCACGAAGTTGCCCACGGGGCCGGTCGAGGTGTTCACCAGATCCTGCGTGCCCAGCTGGATCGCCTCGATCTGCTCGCGCTCGCCGCCCAGCGCCGAGTTGGCGAAATGCTGGCACTTGAAGCGGCCTTGCGTGCCCTTCTCGACCTCGTCGCAGAACACCGTGGACCCGACGCCGTAGTGCGACTCCTTGGACGTCGCATAGCCGATCTTCAGCACCGTCGGTTGTTGTGCGAGGGCGGATGTGCCCAGGGCGAGCGAAAGGCAGGCGGCGGCAATGTGGCCGAGTTTCATGGTGTCTCCGGGGGGAATGTGGTCAGGGGTCAGGAATGCGTCAGGCGCATTCGACTATGCCGCAAGCGAGGGCTTGCGCATGTCGGGAGTTTCACGGACGCACACCCCGCCAGAAACAGAAAAGCCCTCCGAAGAGGGCTCCCTGAAAAGCACCCAAAGAGGCTAGGCGTCTTACATGCCCACGTAGTTCGGCCCGCCGCCGCCTTCGGGCGTGACCCACACGATGTTCTGCGTCGGGTCCTTGATGTCGCAGGTCTTGCAGTGCACGCAGTTCTGCGCGTTGATCTGCAGACGCTGCTTGCCGTCTTCGGTGCCGACGAACTCGTAGACGCCGGCCGGGCAGTAGCGGCTCTCGGGGCCGGCGAACTTCTCGAGGTTGATGTTGACCGGCACCGTCGCATCCTTGAGCGTCAGGTGGGCCGGCTGCTGCTCTTCATGGTTGGTGTTGCTGATGAACACGCTGGAGAGCCGGTCGAAGGTGAGCTTGCCGTCCGGCTTCGGATACACGATGGGCTTGCACTCGGCCGCGGGCTTCAGGTACAGGTGGTCGGGCTTGGTGCGGCGCAGGGTCCAGGGGATGTTGCCCTTCAGCAGCCATTGCTCGATGCCGTTCATGAGTGTGGCGACGCCCAGGCCCTTCTTGAACCAGGCCTTGAAGTTGCGCGCCTTCTTCAGCTCCGTGTAGAGCCAGCTCTTCTCGAACGCGGCCGGATAGGCCGTGAGTTCGTCGTGCTGGCGGCCGGCCTGCACCGCGTCAAAGGCGGCTTCGGCGCACAGCATGCCGGTCTTGATGGCCGCGTGGCTGCCCTTGATGCGGCTCACGTTCAGGTAGCCGGCTTCGCAGCCGACCAGCGCGCCGCCCGGGAACACCGTCTTGGGCAGCGACTGCAGGCCGCCGGCGGTGATGGCGCGCGCGCCGTAGCCGATGCGCTTGGCCGGCTTGATGCCCTTGGCCTCGTCGCCTTCCAGGTACCAGCGCACATTGGGGTGCAGCTTCCAGCGCTGCATTTCCTCGAAGGGGCTGAGGTACGGGTTGCTGTAGTCGAGACCCGTGATGAAGCCCATCGTGACCTTGTTGTCCTCCATGTGATAGAGGAAGGCACCGCCGTAGGTGTCGCTCTTCATCGGCCAGCCGGCCGTGTGCAGCACGAAGCCGGGCTGATGGCGCTTGGGGTCGATTTCCCACACTTCCTTCACGCCCAGGCCGTAGGTCTGCGGGTCCTTTCCTTCGTCGAGCTTGAACTTGGCGATGAGCTGGCGGCCCAGGTGGCCGCGCGCGCCTTCGGCAAACACCGTGTACTTGCCCAGGAGCTCCATGCCGAGCTGGAAGTTCTCGGTCGGCTCGCCGTCCTTGCCGACGCCCATGTTGCCGGTGGCCACGCCGCGCACCGAGCCGTTCTCGTTGTAGAGCACCTCGGCGGCCGGGAAACCGGGGAAGATTTCGACGCCCAGGTTCTCGGCCTGTTGCGCCAGCCACTTGGTGAAGGCACCCAGGCTGATGATGTAGTTGCCGTGGTTCTGGAAGCAGGCCGGCAGGAAGGCATTGGGGGTGCGCAGGCCCGACTTCTCACCGAGGAACACCATCGCGTCGTCGGTGACGGGCTGGTTCAGCGGGGCGCCCAATTGCTTCCAGTCGGGCAGCAGTTCGTTGAGCGCGCGCGGGTCCATGATGGCGCCCGAAAGGATGTGCGCGCCGGGCTCGGAGCCCTTCTCGAGCACCACGACCGAAATCTCTTTTTCGTGCTGGGCGGCCAGCTGCTTCAGGCGGATCGCGGTCGAGAGGCCCGCCGGGCCGCCACCGACCACGACCACGTCGTATTCCATGGCTTCGCGAGGGCCGAACTGGGCAAGGATTTCGTCGTGGGTCATGTGGGTCTGGTCGATAATGTTTTGAGGCTCGGACGCTACGAGGGCGCGAAACATTTTAGGGGGAGCGCAACCCGTCACCTCCGCGACTCACCAGGACCTGTTTTCCATGGCTTACAGCATCGATCTCTCGGGCCGCGTGGCCTTCGTCACCGGCGCCTCCAGCGGCCTCGGCGCCCAGTTCGCAAAAACGCTGGCGCGTGCCGGCGCCGCGGTCGTCCTGGCCAGCCGCCGGGTCGAAAAACTCAAGGAACTGCGCGCCCGCATCGAAGGCGAGGGCGGCGACGCCCACGTGGTCGAACTCGACGTGACCGACCACGGCAGCATCAAGGCCGCCGTCGCGCGTGCCGAGACCGAGGTCGGCCCGATCGACATCCTGGTCAACAACTCCGGCGTGAACGTTCGCCAGCGGCTGCAGGACGTGACGCCCGACGACTACGACTTCATCTTCGACACCAACCTCAAGGGTGCCTTCTTCGTCGCGCAGGAAGTCGGCAAGCGCATGCTGGCGCGCGCCGACGGATCGGCGCCCGGCACCTACATCGGCGGGCGCATCATCAACATCGCCTCGGTGTCCGCGCTCAAGTCGGTGGCCAACATCGGCGCCTACGGCATGAGCAAGGCCGCGCTGGTGCAGATGACCAAGGCCATGGCGCTCGAGTGGGGCCGCTTCGGCATCAACGTGAACGCGCTGTGCCCGGGCTACATCGCCACCGAACTCAACGAAGCGCTCTGGGCCACCGAGGCCGGCGCCAAACTGGTCAGCATCCTGCCGCGCAAGCGCGTGGGCAAGGCCGAAGACCTCGACGGCCTGATCGTGCTGCTGGCCAGTGGCCAGAGCCATTTCGTGAACGGCGCCGTCATCGCGGCCGACGACGGGTTCGCGGTCTGACTCCGAGGGCTTGGATCGGCATTGCTGCCGGGCTGGGCGCTGGCGCGCTCTGGGGCCTGGTGTTCGTGGCGCCGCGGATGGTGGGGCACTTCGGCATGGTCGACATCACCGCAGCGCGCTTCGCGGTGTTTGGTGCTGTGTCGGCGTTGGCAGTGTTCGCGCGGCCGGCGGCTGTACGCTGGCCCAACGGGCGGCAGGCGCTCGCGGCGCTCGGGCTCAGCGTGCTGGGCTTCAGCGGCTACTACTTGCTGCTGGCCTTCGGCATCGTGGCGGCCGGCACCGAGGTGCCCAGCCTCATCATCGGCACGATTCCCGTCTGGATGATGCTGCTCGGCCGGCCCGCGGGACTGCGCATGCGCGCGCTACTGCCGGGCCTCGTGCTCACGGGTGCGGGCATCGCGCTGATGATCTGGGGCGCTTGGTCGACGCAGCATCGCGAGGGTGGGGTGCGCTTCGGCTGGGGTATTGCGCTGGCCCTCGGCGCGATGGTGAGCTGGACGATCTACGGCCTCCTCAACGCGAAATGGCTGCAGCGCCACACCGAACTCAACGCGACCGACTGGGCCAACTGGCTCGGCATCTCGACAGGCCTTGGGGCCTTGCTGCTGTGGCTGGTGGCGGGAAGCGACATGGCCACGCTGAAGGCGCAGCCCGACGGCATGCTCTTCGTCTGGATCGCATTGGCGGGCGGCTTCGGTTCGTCGTGGCTCGCGACCATCCTCTGGAACATCGCCAGCCAGCGCCTCTCTGCGAGCCTGTGCGGCCAACTGATCGTGAGCGAGACGCTGTTCGCCTTGCTCTATTCCTTCGTCTGGGACGGCCGCTGGCCGCAGGCCACCGAGTGGGTGGCGGCGCTGCTGTTCGTGCTGGGCATCCTCGCATCCATCAAGGCGCACCGATGAGAATCGAAATCCCCGAAAAGAAGAAGCTCGTGTATGAAATGTCCATCCCCATCCGCTGGGGCGACATGGACGCCATGGGCCACCTGAACAACGGCACTTACTTCCGCTATCTCGAAACCGCGCGCATCGACTGGATGCGCTCGATCGGCTTCGAGCCCGAGCCCGGCGGCGAAGGCATGGTGATCGTCAATGCCTTCTGCAACTTCTACCGGCAGATCGAATACCCGGGCAACGTGCTGCTGAAGATGTACGTGAGCGACCCGGGCCGCACCACCTTCGAGAGCTGGGGCACGATGGCGCGCGAAGAGGCGCCCGATGTGATCTGCGCGGCGGGCGGGGCGACGACGATCTGGGTGGATTTTCCGAAGCAGAAGGCGTTGGCGTTGCCGGAGTGGCTGCGCGAAATCGTTAGTGAGTAAGCGTGCGATGAAACACAAGGTACTGGCGCTTGCCGCGTGCGCACTGCTCGCCGCGAGCCATGCCCATGCCCATGCCCATGCCCATGCCCATGCCCAGGCCCAGGCCCAGGCCGAAAAGAACGCATGCCCTGCCGACGCGCCGTTCCTGAGCGCCGATGCAGTGAAGAAAGCCAGCGTCGAACTGCCGGTGTTCAAGCGCTATTGCTATACCGACAAGTCCGGCAGCTATGCGCTGGTGCTCGCCGAGAAGCAGGACCTGCCGTTCACGAAGGAGACGCTGTCCTCCACCATCCAGGCCACGCTCTTCAAGGTGGGAAGCGATGGCGCATTGACGCGGCAATGGTCGATCCGCGACTTCGCGGGCAAGGACGACGCCGGCATCAACTTCAGGTCGAAGCTCTCGGAGTTTGCAGATATCGATGCCGACGGGCTGATCGATCCCATCCTGGTCTATCGCTTCTTTGCACCGATCGGTGGGAACAGTTTCGACACCGATGATTTCTCGGGTGCCATCAAGATCGTTGCGTTCCACCAGGGCCGCAAGGTGGTGATCCACGCCATCACCGGCGACCTGGACGGCGACCGAAGCACCAGGGCCAACGCCGAGTTCTTCGCCTTGCCGAAGGCTGTGCGCGAGCACCTGGTCAAGAAGATGGCGCGCATGTACGAGGCTGGACAGTTCGGCTTCGACAACGGCAATGACTTTGTGCCGAAGAAGGCGAAAGCGCGCTAGGCAGGCCGCAACACGATCCGCGCCTCGAACCCTTGCGCTGCCCCCACCGGCGGCGACGCCAACTCCAGCTTCGCGTTGTGCTTCTCCACGATCGTGCCCACGATCGACAGCCCCAGTCCGTAGCCCGCGCGGTCCGAGCCGTGCCGCACGTGGCGCTGCTGCAGCGTCTTCAACTGCGCTGCGTTCACACCGGCGCCGAAGTCCCTCACCACCAGCGTGCACGGTGCCGCCACTTCGATCACCACGCGCCCGCCGCCGCCGTAGCGCAGTGCGTTCTCGACCAGGTTGCGCAGCGCGATCGCGAGTGCATCGACATCGCCGAACGCCACCGGTGCCGCGCTGTCGGGCACCTTGAGCTTCAGGCGCTCGTTGTTCAGCGGGTCTTGCCAGAACTCCTGCGCCACGGTGCCCGCGAGCTGGACCAGGTCGACCCGCGCGCGCGTGAGCGACGCACCCGATTCCGCGCGCGAGAGCTGCAGCAGCTTCTCGGTGCGGTGGCTCAGCATCTGCAGCGCCTGGAGCGCGCCCTGCACGTCTTCGCGTTTCAGGTCGTGGTCGAGCGCGGTCTGCAGCCGCAGGCGCGCGGCAGCCAGCGGCGTGCGCAGCTCGTGGGCCGCGTTGGCGGCGAGCGCGCGCTCCACGTCGAGCGATTGCGCGAGGCGCTCCAGCAGGCTGTTGACGTGGTCGCCCACCGAGCGCAGCTCCTGCGGCAACCCCGGCAGCGTGATCGGCCGCAGGTCGGTGCCGCTGCGCTTTTCGATCTCGCCGGCGAGTTGCTGCAGCACGCGCAGCTCGGTGCGCGCCACGTTGCGCAGCACCAGCGCCAGCAGCGGCAGCACCGCGCCGAGCGGAATGATCAGGCCGAACAGCGTGCGGTTGAGCGCGTGGCGGCGCTCGTCGAGCGGGTCGGCCACCTGGAAGTAGAGGCCGAGCGTCGGATGGCGCACGGTGTAGATGCGCCAGGTCGGGTTGTTGGCAAAACCAGGGGCGAGCGGCACATCGAAGGTGTCGATGGGCGTCTCGGCCGAACGCAGCAGCACGTGCTCGTGGATGTCGACCACCTGGTACATCACCGCGTCTTCGGCGAACAGCTGCTTGGGCGCGACCAGCGGCGTGGCGGGCAGTGCCTCGCCCCTGTGCTGCAGCTTGTCGAGTTCCTGCACGGCCATGTCGAACATGCGGTGCGACACCTCGACCAGCTCGTTGTCGAAGTTGTGGTTGATCTCGCGGTCCACATACCAGACCACGGCCAGCACGCACAAGAGCCACACGCCGCCGACCCACAGGATGAGGGTGCGCGTGAGGCGCCCGGCCAGCGAGTCGCGACCGTTTGTGATCAAGCCGGCGCTCATTCCTCGTCGTCCGCCGAGAACGACAGCCGGTAGCCGAGGCCGCGCAGCGTCTGGATGTGGCTCTTGCCGAGCTTGCGGCGCAGGCGGCTGATGAAGACCTCGAGCGTGTTGCTGTCGGCCTCGTCGCCGAAGCCGTAGAGCGCGTCGGCGAGGTTCTCGCGCGTGTGGATGCGCTCGGGGCGCGTGGCCATCACGCGCAGCAGGGCCCATTCCTTTTGCGTGAGTACGACGGGGGTGCCGTCCTTGCGCACGCGGTCGTGGGCCAGGTCGATCTCCAGCGTGCCGAAGTGCAGAACGGGCGATGTGTTGGCGCTGCGCCGGCGTTCGACGGCGCGCAGCCGTGCCAGCAGTTCGGCGGGGTCGTAAGGCTTGATGAGGTAGTCGTCGGCGCCCGCGTCGAGCCCGCGGATGCGGTCGGTGACCTGGTCGCGGGCCGTGAGCACGATGACGATGGGGGGCTCGCGCAGCGCGCGCACCTGCGGCAGCAGCGAGAGGCCGTCGCCATCGCCCAGGTGCAGGTCGAGCAGCACCGCCGCGTACTGCACCGAGAGCAGGGCGCCGCGTGCCTCGGCGAGGCTGGGCGCCACGTCGACGACGAAAGCCTTGGCCAGCAGATAGCTGCACACGGCGTCTGCCAAGGAAGTGTCATCTTCGACAAGCAATATGCGCACGCGGTGTGTCTCTGAAAAAACACGAAGTCTATCGCCGCAGGGCGGTCGAGGGGGGCCGCGTCAGCATTCGTTCAGGTCGCTTCAGACTGGGTTCATTTCGCGAACGTAGGCTCGCGCCAGTTTTTGTCGAGGCCTGGTTCTTTCAATGACACGTACCGCGAATCTCCGTCTCGGAGCCCTGACCTTGCTCGCACTGGCCTTGCTGATGATCTGGGATGCCTCCCACGGCGACCTGCTGCTGGCGCGCATGGCCGGCACGCCCATGGGCTTTCCGTGGCGCGAGAACCCCTTCCTGGTCCATGTGATGCACGAGGGCGCCAGAAACCTGAGCTGGCTGCTGGTGATCGGCCTGTTCGTGGCCATCCGCTGGCCGCTGGGCATCCTGCGGAAGCTTCCCACGCGCGACCGGGTGCAGTTGGCGGTGACCGTGCTGGCCTCGGTGCTGGCCGTCAGTGCCATCAAGCATTTCAGCGACACCAGCTGCCCCTGGGACCTGAATGAGTTCGGCGGCGTCGCGCACTACGTGTCGCACTGGTCGTGGGGCGTGGGCGACGGCGGTCCCGGCGGGTGCTTCCCGGCCGGGCACGCGTCGGCCGCATTCGCCTACGTCGGCGGCTATTTCGTGCTGCGCCGGGCGTCCGCCCGCGCGGCGTTCATCTGGCTGGGCGTGGCGGTGGTGGCCGGCCTGGTGCTGGGCTTCGCGCAGCAGCTGCGCGGCGCCCACTACATGAGCCACACGCTCTGGACTGCCTGGGTCTGCTGGGTTGTCGGATTCGCCATCGATCTGGCGGTGACCCGCCGGAACCAAAGCCCGCTCGAACCAGCGACACCCCTTCATGCAAGCTCTTGATTTCGCCCTGTTCGGCTGGCTCAACGCGGACGCTTCGGCGCCGCTGTGGCTCATCGAGTTCGCCCGTTTCGCCTCCGAAGTGCTGCCGGCCCTGCTGGCCGTGACGATCATCGCGAGCGCGATGTTCGACAAGCGCTGGCGCTATGCGCTTTTCACCGCGCTGGTGAGCGTGATCGCGACGTGGGTCATCGTGAACGTGTTCCGCTCGGCGCTGCCGTTTCCGAGACCCGCGTTCTTCGGGCTGGGCATCCAGTGGGAGCCGCAGGGCATGCGGCCCGGCTTTCCGAGCCTGCATGCGGCCGGCACCTTCGCCGCCGCCTTCTCGCTGTGGTGCCTGCCGCACCGTGCCCCCATGCTGGCGGCGCTCGCGGCGGCGGCTGTGGTGGCCTGGAGCCGCCTCTACCTGGGGCTGCACTTTCCATCGGACATTGCGGCGGCCGTGCTCCTTGCGGCGCTGGTGTCGATCATTGTCGAGCGCGGCGTGAGCCGCCCACTGAGCCTGGCCCTCGCCAGAATGCCGGCCCGCCGCCGGCTTGCGCGTGCACGACGGACGAGTCTGAACGCGGACTGAACGCCCGGTTCAGGCTCCTTTCAGGCAGCGTCCCTACATTCGCTGCATGTCTTTTTCGCGTACCGAGCCTGCACCCGTGCACAGCGCACCTCTTTTCGAGGCTTCTGCGCAACAGCTTTCCCCGCCCGGGGCGCTCTGGCAACGTGTCGACCAGTGGCTCACGCGCCCGCGATCGGCCGCGCTGGTCATGCTCTGGCTGGGCCTGTACCTGGTGCTGACCACCAACTGGCCGCTCTGGAACGAGCTGGCCCGCATCGGCGGGGCGCCGAGCACCTACCTGCCGACGGTCATCGCCATGAGCCTGCTCACGCTGTGCGGCACTGTGGCGATGCTTTCGCTCACCGCCTGGTCGCGCTGGCTGAAGCCGCTGTGGTTCCTGGTGGTCGTGCTGGCCGCGGTGACGCAGCACTACATGCTCGAGTACCGCGTCGTCATGGACCCGACCATGATCGCCAACGCGCTGCAGACCGACCCCAACGAGGCGCGCGACCTGCTGAGCTGGCGCATGGCGTTCAACGTGCTGATCGTCGCCTTGCCCGCGGGGTTGATGCTCTGGCGCATGCGCATCGCGCCGATGGGCTTTCTCTCGAAGCTCTGGCGCAACGCGGCCCTGCTGCTGCTGGCCGTGGTGGTGGCGCTCGCGACCGGCGTGGCGATGAACCGGCAGCTCGCGCCGCTGATGCGCAACAACATCCACCTGCGCTACATGATGAACCCGATCGCGAGCCTCTACTCGACGGGCGCCGTGTTCATCAAGCCGCTGTTCAAGCGCAGCGGCAAGCTCATTCCGATCACCCCCGGCACCACGCTCGGCGCGAGCTACGCAGCGCAGGTGCGCCCGCCGATGTTCGTGGTCGTGGTGGGCGAAACGGCGCGTGCCGATCACTTCGCGCTGAACGGCTACGCACGCGACACCACGCCCGAGCTGGCCAAGCGCAACGTGCTGAGTTACCGCGACGTGCATTCGTGCGGCACCAACACGCTGGCTTCGGTGCCGTGCATGTTCTCGCCGCTGGGCAAGCAAGGCTACGAATCGCGCAAGGACGATTACGAGAACCTCGTCGATGTGCTGCAGGCCTCGGGCCTGGCCGTGCTCTGGCTCGACAACCAGGCCGGCTGCAAGGACGTGTGCACGCGCATTCCCAATGCGTCAGCCTTCGACGGGCTCGATGCGGCCACCAAGAAGGCCCTGTGCGATGGCGACGAGTGCCTCGACGAAGTGATGCTCAAGAACCTGGACGCGCGCATCGCCGCGCTGCCGGCCGAGCGCCGCGCCAAGGGCGTGGTGCTGGTGATGCACCAGATGGGCAGCCACGGCCCGGCCTACTACAAGCGCTCGGCGCCCGAGGTGAAACGCTTCACGCCCGAGTGCAAGACCAATGCGCTGGCCGAGTGCGGGCACAACGAGCTGATGAACGTCTACGACAACTCCATCGTGCAGACCGACCGCTTTCTCGCCGACACCATCGACTGGCTCAAGGCGCAGTCGAAGCAATACGACCCGGCGATGCTCTACGTGAGCGACCACGGCGAATCGCTCGGCGAGTACGGCCTCTTCCTGCACGGCGTGCCATACAGCTTTGCGCCCGAGGCGCAGAAGCACGTGCCGATGGTCACCTGGTTCAGCGAAGGCATGAGCGAGCGCCGCAAGCTCTCGCGCTCGTGCATGGAGGCGGGGCTCGATGCACCCCTCACGCACGACAACCTCTATCACACGGTGCTGGGCCTGATGGACGTGAACACGCCCACCTACAAGCCCGCGCTGGATGCGCTCGCCTCCTGCCGTGCGAAGGCCTGACGCGGACCGCGATCGATCGAGAACCGTTCGGGCCGAGCTTGTCGAAGTCAGGATGTGCAGTGGAAGGCCCTTCGACAAGCTCAGGGCGAACGGTGTTGTGGTGGGCGACGTCTCCCGGACCGTTCGGGCTGAGCTTGTCGAAGCCAGGATGTGGAGTGGAAGGCCCTTCGACAAGCTCAGGGCGAACGGTGTTGTGGTGGGCGACGTCTCCCGGACCGTTCGGGCCGAGCTTGTCGAAGCCAGGATGTGGAGTGGAAGGACCTTCGACAAGCTCAGGGCGAACGGTGTTGTGGTGGGCGACGTCTCCCGGACCGTTCGGGCCGAGCTTGTCGAATCCAGGATGTGCAGTGGAAGGCCCTTCGACAAGCTCAGGGCGAACGGTGTTGTGGTGGGCGACGTCTCCCGGACCGTTCGGGCTGAGCTTGTCGAAGCCTTGCGCTGCGCTTCGACAGGCTCAGCGTGAACGGATTGTTTTCGACAAGAACCGAAAAGGAACGGATCGCGCCCTATCGGACGCAGGCCATCACTTCTTCTCGCGCGGCAGCCGCCCCATCAGGAAGAACTCGTTGTTCGGCTGCATGCCGCTGAAGCTCGCGAGCCGGTTGCTCAGGCCGAAGAAGGCGGTGATGGCCGCGATGTCCCAGATGTCCTCGTCGTCGAAGCCGTGGGCGTGCAGCGGCGGGAAGTCGCTGTCGTCGATCTCGTGCGAGCGGTCGCAGACCTTCATCGCAAAGTCGAGCATCGCGCGCTGGCGCGGCGTGATGTCGGCCTTGCGGTAGTTCACCGCCACCTGGTCGGCCACCAGCGGCTTTTTCTCGTAGATGCGCAGCAGCGCGCCGTGCGCCACCACGCAGTAGAGGCACTGGTTGGCCGCGCTGGTGGTGGTGACGATCATCTCGCGGTCGCCCTTGGTGAGCGAGCCTTCTTCCTTGAGCATCAGCGCGTCGTGGTACGCGAAGAACGCGCGCCACTCGGCCGGGCGGCGTGCAAGGCCGAGGAACACGTTGGGCACGAAGCCGGCCTTTTCCTGCACGGCGAGGATCGCGGTGCGGATGTCTTCGGGCAGGTCCTTGAGTTCGGCGAGGGGGTAGCGGGCAGCCATGGCTTGTCTCCTGGTGTCGTTCGATGCCAGGATCATAGGCAGGTGACCGCCGCCTGCCTGCGTCTGTCTATTTGAGTGCCTTGCCCTGCGTGGCACCCAGCGGTGTGTGCAACTGCGACGCCACCCACTGGCCTGTGTTGTCGTCGCGGCCTTGCAGCAGATAGCGCGTGTCAGGCTTGCCGTAGTTCTGCACCGCCATCGCCGAGAACTTGCCGATGTCGGTCTTCGGATCGCGCAGGCGGTTGACGATCAGCACCTTCTTCGTGTCGGCGAAGTCGGCCATCATGTTCTGGTCACCTTCGCTGTCGCCGGCGATGAAGCTCGGGCCGTAGCCGTATTTGCTGACGAGAAAGCGCTGGATGTTCTTCGTCTTGCCCGGGCCCTGCGTCTGGTCGTAGCCGCGGCGGAATTCGGGCTGGATCACGCCGTTGGCGTCGCGCTCCAGCTCCATCGCGAGCACGCGGTCGGGCGGGTTGTTGTAGCCGAAGGCGGGGTTCGAAGAGATCTCCTTGATCACGTCGACGAACGAGGCCGAGCACACCCACACATCGAAGCCCGCGTTGCGGAATGCGGCGTACAGCTCCTGCATCTCGGGCTGCAGCCGGAGGCCGTTCTTCCAGCTCACCGAGACCACGCCCGCCTTGCCCGGAAGCGCAGCCGGCGAGGTCCACTTCACCTTCGCGACCGGCTCCTTCAACTGCCACGCCACCGTGTCGGCCGTGAGCTTGCGCACCTGCGCTTCGGTCATGCCGACGAAGAGGTAGGTGACCCACGGGTAGGCCGTGTCGTGGTCGAAGGTGTCGCCGATGGCTTCGTACAGGTAGCGCACCTTGGTGGTGAAGGCGATGTAGTTCGGATCGAGCTTCACGGCCGCCAGCGGCTTGCTGCCCTTGAGGGTGCTGCTGTTCTGGTAGAGCCAGGTGTAGCTGGCCACGATGTCGGGCACCACGAGGTCGATGTTGACCGGCTTGCCCGCCGCGTTGTTGTGCGCGGGCAAAAAGTCTTTCTTCGGAATGTTCTTGCGCAGCGCCACTTCGAGCTGCGCGGGCGTGGCGCCGAATGCGAGGTTCTCCAACTGGTAGATGAGCGAGGCTTCCTCGATGTCGAGGAAGACGCTGGTGTTGTCCCAGTCGAATACCACGTAGGGCGGCTTGGCGGCGTTGTAGCCCGGGCTGCCCTTGCCGAGGCTGGCGATCAGGCCTTCGATCTGCGCGCGGTTGAAGGCGTCCCAGTGGGCGGGCGAGAGGCCCATGGCTGGCGAGAGGCTCGCGCAGCCGGTGGCGACCAGCGCGGCGGCGAGCGGGGTGAGGAGGGCAAGGCGGCGTTGCATGCGTTCCCTGTGGTGGTGCGTTGTCGATGGATGAGAAGCGCCGAGCGTAGGCAACGCCCGTGACGCTTCGACATCGACCTACGCATCAGCCGTGCCAGCTGTTTGCTGTGCGCGGCCGGCACATGCCTTCGTCGCCCGTCGGAAGTTGTATTTGTGCGCGCGAACGGGGACTTCATGCACCACGCATCGGCCCCGCAGCACGCGCTCTTCTCTAAAGTGAATGCCCCCTGTCACCCAGCACCCCACCAAGGGGCGCAGCAAGGCGCAACGCACAACACAAGCTGAATGAATAGATAAATGAAGAACCGCTTCGCCTCGCGGCGGGTTGTCGGTGTGCAAGCACCGATGCAAATGCGAGATATCAAAAGGCGACGGCCGGGGTGCGCAAACACCCCAGCCGTCTAACCAAAGACGTGCAACAACCTCAAAAGGACCGCACAAAAATGGCTACCAAGACTATAGCCCGGCCTCGCACGCCGGTATCTCCCACCGGGAACGACCAGGACCCGACGGACCTCCTCGAAAACACGCTCGCACAACTTGAGGCCCTGCTGTGGATCTGCCACGGCGAAGACATCGATTGGTGCAGCGGCAGCGGGCCTTCGCACCTGGACAACGTGCTCTGGCTCGCCTCCGACCTCGCGCGAAAGGCGGCGGCGTTGTTCCAGTTGAGCGAGAAAGCGCGGCGCGAGGCGCTTGCGACCGGCCCGTAGCGGCCACGCAGCCAGCTGCAGGGCAGAATCCGCCCGACCGGACAGCAGTCATGCAAGGCGACGCATCGGGCGGCGCCCAGTTCACAAGGAGCAGCACTGATGGCAGTGGGAGTGACAGTCGGATCCATCACGAATGAACTCGGCGCGCCGTCGTTCGTGCACTCGTTCTTCTCGACCATCAGTGCGCATTGCGAACCTGACGGTTGGGGAAGCCGGTTTCCGCATTTGATGAACGAGCTTTATCAGGGGCGCTTGCCTCACGAGAATGCGCTGCCCGCGCTCGATGAACTGCGACTGGCCAAAGCCGCGCTGGACAAGTTGCCGCCCTCGGCTGTGGTCTGGGACATCGAGAACCGCCAGGCGAGGCCGCCGTGGGGGAGCAACATCGCATCGCACATCACGAGCTTGGGCAACTACTTCGTGACGAGTGCGGGACGTGGGATGTTCGATGTTCTGGAGCGAGCGTTAGTGGCTTCTGCCGAGGAGCGGCGAGATGCGGTTTTGCAGTGATGGTGGCAGTCGGCGGAGCAGCTAATCAACAAGCTTTGGGAGGAGTGTCATGAAGCGTGGGAGCGCCTATGCAGTACTTGCAAGGGAGTTGGAGGCGTTCCGCCTGTTGCCCTGGTCGAGGCTTGCGGCGCATGCCAGCGCTGGACCCACTTCAAAAACAGTCGAGGTGGAAGGCGAGGAACTTCAGATTGAAATTCAGGTGATCGAAGCGGCGACGCGCCAGCAAGCGGTGACGGTAACTGCTGTTGCGTTTGGCCCGAGCCACTTGCAGATGGAGCGCCTTGAGGAGAGCGTGACGATTGCGAAGCACGATACGATCCACGCGCCTCGGTAACTTCTGAAGTCAGCCAGTCGCCGACATCTCCGCGGAACTGCTGAGATTCAGCCGGCCCCTGAATGCCGCTTCAAGATGGATGCCGAAATTTCCTGGTCAACCTATGAGCAAGGGTCCACTGTGCCGTTGAACGAGCAGCCTGTTTCCGAAGCCCAAGAACGCCTCGATGTTTGAGTCGATGAATCCACTGTCTGCCTCATCGCAGTCGGCTCGCATGGTGATCCGCTTGAGCTGGGGGAACAAGAAATGGAGACCCTCATCCAGCGCCTGCAAGATTGCCTCCGAATAGCCAAGGGCGAAGCACCAGGGTAGTGGGAACGTCATGAGGAAATGGCCAGGGGCGGATTTTCGCGGGCCTCAGTTCCTGAAAGATTGAAGATAGATGGATGTCATCACGGCCCACACTTTCAGCAGCAATCACAGACGTCAAATCGAAGCGAGCGAGATCTGTGGCTGCTTCTATTGCATGGCCTCATTTCCACCTGCGACCATCGTTGAGTGGGTCGATGAAGGTCGGACTGCCATATGTCCAAAATGCGGCATTGACTCTGTCGTAGGCTCCGCCGCTGGAGTTCCTATCACTCACGAATTTCTGAGCAGCATGCGCGCTCATTGGTTTGATGCATGACGTTTGCCGGACAAAGGCGATTTTTCAACAATGCTTGGTCAGGCCGCCGTCGTGGCTTGCGTCATGACGGTGACCCACGCACCGTCCATGCGTTTCCAGACTTCCATTACCCATAGTCCGCCGCTGAAGAAGCGAGTGACCACAAGGTCGCCTTGCTGCTCGTGTTGCTCGCGTTCGCGCAGCACATAGGGCCGCTGCTTCTGCGTCTGAAGATTGCCGATTCGTTCGGCCCGAGACATGAACTGGCCGTTCTGCTGGACAGTCGTGAAGTCGCTCGCGGTGTACTTGCCCCACTGTGCCGAATCGACGGCGTAGAAGGCGTCGTCACGTGCGCGCATGGCGGCTTGAAGGTCGGAAGGGAGCAGGGTTGTGCTGGTCATGGGAGCACTGTAGTGCCCGTCGCCGAGGTCTCCCGACTTGCCGGCAAAGGCGCAGCGTTGATCGCCAACTGCGCAGCAAACGCCCGCTGGTAGGCCGGCCGCGCTTCCCCGCGAGCGACATAGGCGGCCAGGTTGGGAAACTCGTCCAGCAGGCCGGACGGTCTCGCCCGCAGCAGCACCGACGCCATCAGCAGGTCGCCCGCGCTGAAGTCGCCGTCCAGCCAGTCGGCATCGCCCAGGCGAGCGGCAAGCTGGGCGAGCCGGGCGCGCACGCGGTCGTGCACGAGGGGCATGCGCTCGTCTTTCCAGGGCTGGTCGCCTTCCACGAACTTGACGGTGACGAGTTCGAGGATGGGAGGCTCGACCGTGTTGAGCGCCGCGAACATCCATGTGATCGCGCGCGCCCTTGCGTTGGCATCGACGGGAAGCAGGCCGGGGCGGCGCTCGGCGATGTGCAGCACGATGGCGCCGGTCTCGAACAGCGCGAGGTCGTCTTCCTCGTAGGTGGGAATCTGGCCGAAGGGATGCAGCGCCAGATGCGCTGCCTCCTTCATTGCGCGCATGGACACCAGGCGCACCTCGTAGGGCAGGCCGGCTTCCTCCAGTGCCCAGCGCACGCGCGTGTCGCGTGCCAGGCCCTTGCCGCCGTCGGGCGACCGTTCAAAGGCGGTGATGGTGATGGTCATCGTGAATGTCCTTCGACCTTGCGAGCGTGAGCGCGCCCCGGGTTGCTCAAACCCCTTCGACGATGCGCAGGTCCCGTTCGGCGCCGTCGCCCAGCGCAGCGAGCGCGGCCTGGTAGTCGGGACTGTCGTGTACGGCCGTCGCTTGCTCGACGCTGTCGAACTCGATCAGCACGGTGCGTTCGGCCAAGCCGTACTCGTAGACCTTGGCGGGCAGGCCTCGCGCGAGAAAGCGTCCGCCGCCGGCCGCGATCGCCGGGCCGGCCAGTTTCGCGTAGGCCGCGAGTTTGTCGGCGTCCTTGACGGCTCGGTATGCACTGACCCAATAGGCTTTTGCCATGGCGATCTCTTTCTGTCTTGTTGCTGGATGAATAAGTGATTCGCGTCGCTGAAAAACGATCCGCGGACCGGATCTTCGGCGCCTGCGTTCGACCTGTCCGGGGCAGGGGAATCAAAGTCTATCTGTGCTGCTGCCCTTTGGCAGTCGAGTGCAGTCGAGCGCGGGCGCCTAGGCGGCAATGCGCCCGGCCTGCTGCTCGATGAAGGCGGCCACGCGTCGCACGAGCGCCAGATCGCCACCGGCAGACGCCACGCTGGCTGCCGCATGAACGGCGACTGTCTCGCCAATGGCAAGGATGATTTCGTCGGCCGCCGCAGTCGTCAGGCCGAAGTGGCGCGCCGCCTCGCGTACCAGCGCAAGGCTCGATGCGTGCTGCCCCGGAAGAATGGCCAGCTCCTGGTAACCCGTGTGTCCGCCCAGCTGCATCACGAGGTCGAAGGCAGGGGCGAGGCGCCACAGCCCGTCTTCGCCACGCAGCGCGCCATGGTTCTTGACGTGATCGTCGCTGTTGCCCACCGCCAGGTTGAACACCAGCCGGCGGAACAGTTCGGACAGGTCTTCCTGCGGCCGCCGCGAGATGCGGCGCAGCAGCTGCGCGAGCTCGACGTAGCTGCCTCGGCTGGATTCATAGGGCACGTCGAGCAATGCCGAAGCCGAGAGGTAATGAAAGCGCCGCTCGTCGGTCACCGGGCCCGCGCGGTCGAAGCGTTCGACCAGCAAGGCATGCCCCAGCGCGAGGGGTTGGAGCAGGAAGGGCGGAACCTCGATGCCGCAGGCGTCGGCCAGCCAGAGCGTGGCGGCTTCGATCACTTCCACGTCGTGGTCGTCGCCGCGCGATGCGAACTTGGCGATGAAGCGCCGGCCTTCATGCACGAAGGCGGCCTTGGGGCGCGCGCCGCCCAGGCTGCCACCCCGCAGGAGCCGGTGCATGTCGGGTCCGATCTCCATGCCGGCTTCTACGCGCCGGGACGCTTCGGCAAGTTCTTCCAGCGACAGGAGCGCCGAGGGCGGCTTCTCGCTCTCGATGGGCAGGGCTTCGGCGAACACCATCGCGCCGATGCGGTCCTCGTTGGTGAGCAGCAATGCATCGATGTCGGGCAGGGGCCTGCCCTGGCGTATTTCGAGCACCTTGCGGCCCCAGCTGTCGGGCAGTGCGTCGCGCAGCGTGAGCGGCATGGCGCCGCCTTCGCGGAGGCGGCGCTCGGGCAGCACGAAGGCGGCATCGCGCAGCGGCAGCTGCTCGGGGTTGAGCGGCGCGGCGGCCGGGTCTTCGAGATAGCGCCTGCCGTAGGCGAATTCGCCGGACTCCACCACGCCACGGCGAACGAGCTTCATCAGGCCGGCCGGCTGCACCCGCTCGCCGGTGTGGTGCGCGAGGCCGACGTAGATGCGGCGCTCGGCATCGGCATTGGCGGCGTCGTCAGAAGTCACGTTCGTTCTCCGCGATCACGCCTGCCGTGCCTTGTTGCGCGGCCGACTTGCGGACGCGGCGCTTCGCCGCCAGACCGGTGGGTGCCGGGGCCACACCGTCGATCGAATCGATCTCGCCGAAGAGCCACAGCGCATGGGCCAGCAGGCCGATGCTGGTGCCGGGCTTGCCGGATTCGAGCGCGCGCAGTGTGTTGGGCGAGCACAGCAGGCGCTCGGCCATTTCGGCGATCGTCCATTCGCGCTGGACCCTGTGCGCGCGCAGGCGCAGGCCCAGCCTTTCAAGAGGCGCGATGGTTTGCGAGGGCAGGGCCGAGAGGCTGTGGCTGCTTTTCGACATCAATAAAATGACTATTAAACGGCTTAAGAGTCATTTTATTGCGTATTCATCGTTAAGGGAAGGGCGGCCTTATCCGGGCAGGCCCGGTCGTCGCGCATCGCGCTGCTCCAGCACCGCAAGATCGCTCTCGTCCTTGAGCGCCACGCCGGTCAGCCCCCGTCGCAGCGATTCGCGCATCAGCCACGCCAGCTTGAACGCGGCGGCTTCGTAGGGCAGGCCTTCGGGCCGCACGTTGGAGATGCAGTTGCGTGCCGCATCGTTCAGCCCGCGCTTGGGCGAATGGGTCAGGTAGATGCCGAGGCTGTCGGGCGAACTCAGGCCCGGCCGCTCGCCGATCAGCATCACCGAGAGCATCGCGCCGAACAGCTCGCCCACCTCGTCGGCCAGTGCCACGCGCGCCTGCGTGGCGATGACCACGGGCGAGAAGCGCGTGTCGGCCGGCAACTGCGAGCGCAGCGCGGCGAGCAGCGGCGCGGCATGGCGCGCGACCGCGAGCGATGAAAGCCCATCGCCGATGACGACGCAGACATCGCAGCCGTAGCGCCCGATGGCGCGCAGGCGGCCGTCGTCCTCCTCATCGAGCTGGCGGCCGAGGTCGGGGCGGCGGAGATACGTGGTGCGGTCCGCCGCACGGCTGCGGGCGCGGGCGACTTCCCAATGTTGTGCGCTCAGCGTGGCTTCGAGCGCATCGACATCGAGCGCCGCATGGATTGCATCGCGCGCCATCGCGTGCGCCCAGCCGAAGCGCAGCGTCTCGTCGGTCGGCATGCCGGCGCCGGCGCGCCCGAGTGCGAGGCGTGCGGGTGTGGCCGAGCGCCATTGCGCCCAGGGGTTCGGTGTGACGGCATCGCTCATGGATTGACCTGCGTGCTTCGCACTGCGGCATTCGCCTTGGGAGCGGCCCGGCGGCTCATGACGTAAGCGCCTTGAGCCCGCTCATGTCAGCCAGCAGGCGGTTGGAAGAGGGCGGCGCAAGCTGCCCCGCCGCATCGGTGATCTGCATGCGCTGCAGCCACGCCTCGAACTCGGGCGCGCGCTTGAGGCCCAGCGTCTGGCGCAGGAACAGCGCGTCATGGAACGAGGTGCTCTGGTAGTTGAGCATCACGTCGTCCGCCCCCGGAATGCCCATGATGAAGTTGATGCCCGCGGTGCCCAGCAGCACGAGCAGGGTGTCCATGTCGTCCTGGTCGGCCTCGGCATGGTTCGTGTAGCAGATGTCGCAACCGATGGGCAGGCCGAGCAGCTTGCCGCAGAAGTGATCTTCCAGGCCCGCGCGGATGATCTGCTTGCCGTCGTACAGGTACTCCGGCCCGATGAAGCCGACCACCGTGTTGATGAGAAAGGGCTTGTAGCGCCGCGCCAGCGCATAGGCGCGCACCTCGCAGGTCTGCTGGTCGACCCCGAAGTTGGCGTTGGCCGAGAGGGCGCTGCCCTGGCCCGTCTCGAAGTACATGACGTTGTCGCCGACGGTGCCGCGCTTCAATGCGAGCGCCGCGGCATAGGCCTCGTCGAGCAGTTCGGGCGTCACGCCGAACGAGAGGTTCGCCTTCTCGGTGCCCGCGATCGACTGGAACACCAGGTCCACCGGCGCGCCCGCTTCGGCAAGCTTGAGCGTGTTCGTCACATGCGTGAGCACGCAGCTTTGCGTGGGAATCTCGAAGCGCTGGATCACCTCGTCCAGCATGTGCAGCAGCTGGCCCAGCACCGGCATGCTGTCGGAGGCCGGGTTGAGGCCGATCACCGCATCGCCCGCACCGTAGAGCAGGCCGTCGAGCGTGGACGCGGCCACGCCGCGCAGGTCGTCGGTCGGGTGATTGGGCTGCAGCCGCACCGACAGATGCCCCGGCAGCCCGATGGTGTTGCGAAACCGCGTGACCACGCTGCACTTCTTGGCAACAGACACCAGGTCCTGGTTGCGCATGAGCTTGGACACGGCCGCGACCATCTCGGGCGTGAGGCCGGGCGCGAGCGCGGTGAGCGTGGCGGTCGTGGCTTCGTCCGACAGCAGCCAGTTGCGGAAGTCGCCGACCGTGAGGTGCGACACCGGCGCGAAAGCCTGTGCATCGTGGCCGTCGATGATGAGCCGCGTGATGTTGTCGCTCTCGTAGGGAATGAGCGCTTCGGTCAGGAACTGCTTGAGCGGCGTCTCGGCCAGCACATGGCGCGCGGCCATGCGCTGCTGCGCGGTGGCGGCGCCCACGCCCGCGAGGTAGTCGCCCGAGCGCGCGGGGCTGGCAAAGGCCATGACCTGCTTCAGGTCGTCGAAGCTGAAGACCTGTTCTGCGATGGTGGTGCGGTAGCGCATCGTTCAGGCGAGGGCTCAGGCGTTGGTGGCGGTGGAAGACAGCATCTCGTCGGGCGCCGCCGCCTTGCGCTGCGAGGAGGTCAGAAGGAAGTAGCCGTAGGCCGCCGCCATCAGCACCAGGAACAGCACCGTCAGCATGAGGTTGAACCACACCATCGCACCCAGGCACACCACGCCCAGGCCGAGCGCGATCGCGGGGAACACAGGGTAGAAGGGCGCGCGGTAGGTGCGCAGCAGGTTCGGTTCGCTCCTGCGCAGCTTGAAGAGCGCGGCCATCGAGATGAGGTACATCACGATCGCGCCGAGCACCGCCATCGTCACGATGTTGGCGGTGAGCGTTTGCCCGCCGAACTGCACCCACTCGTCGCTGAAGATCGCGATCACGCCGATGACGCCGCCGGCCAGCAGGGCGCGGTGGGGCGTGTTGAAGCGCGGGCTCAGGCCCGCGAAGTAGGCCGGCAGATAACCGGCGCGTGCCAACGCGAAGATCTGCCGCGAGTAGCCCATGATGATTCCGTGGAAGGACGCGATGAGCCCGAAGAGCCCGATCCACACCAGCATGTGCAGCCAGCCGCTGTTGTCGCCCACCACCGCCTTCATGGCCTGCGGCAGCGGGTCGTTGATGTTGGCGAGCTTGCGCCAGTCGCCCACGCCGCCCGCGAAGATCATCACGCCGAAGGCCAGCACCACCAGCGTGACGATGCCCGTGGTGTAGGCGATGGGAATGGTGCGGTGCGGATCGCGCGCCTCTTCGGCCGCCATGGCCGCGCCTTCGATGGCGAGAAAGAACCAGATCGCGAACGGAATCGACGCGAAGATGCCCGAGATCGCCGCGCCATTGAGCACGTTGCCGCCGGCCCAGCCGTTGGCCACGAAGTTGGCCAGCGTCCACCCCGGCGTGACCACGCCCATGAACACCAGCAGCTCGAAGATGGCGAGCACCGTCACGAAGAGCTCGAAAGCCGCCGCGATGCCCACGCCGACCCAGTTGAGCGCGATGAAGATCACATAGGCCCCGAGCGCGAACCACTTCGGGTTGATGCCCGGAAACTGCACATTGAGGTAGGCGCCGATGGCCAGCGCGATGGCCGGCGGCGCGAAGACGAATTCGACCAGCGTGGCAAAGCCCGCCACGAAGCCGCCGTTGGGACCGAACGCGCGCCGCGCATAGGCGAAGGGCCCGCCTGCATGCGGAATGGCCGTGGAGAGTTCGGTGAAGCTGAAGATGAAGGTGGTGTACATCGTGGCCACCAGCAGCGTGGCGACCAGGAAGCCGAGCGTGCCGGCGGTGTTCCAGCCGTAGCTCCAA
The DNA here is from genome assembly GCF_050435205.1 of Variovorax sp. W2I14. Classification (NCBI taxonomy): domain Bacteria; kingdom Pseudomonadati; phylum Pseudomonadota; class Betaproteobacteria; order Burkholderiales; family Comamonadaceae; genus Variovorax; species Variovorax sp. W2I14. The sequence continues at coordinate 556,251 of NZ_JBNDJX010000001.1, forward strand.
CCAAAGTACTCACCGGAGATGACGAGGCCCACTGCGATGCCCCACAGCTGGATGGGGCCGAGTACCTTTTTCAGATGACCCGTGCCCTGGGCAGTCGATGCGACCGGGGCGGCTTCGGTGGAGTGCATGGAGGCTTCCTCTCTTCGTGAATGTTGACAGTGCGCATTCAGCAAAGCAAGGGTCGTTCCACTACGTACATCGCGCTACATCGACGGGAGCCGGCAGGACATGGCGCTGGCCATAATCAGGGCCTTTCAATCCCCGAGGTGTTTCGTGAAGTCTTATCTCTGTGCCGCTCTCGTGTCCGTCTTCGCCATTCCCGCAGCGTTCGCGCAATCCGCGCCCGTGACCACGCCCAGCGGCCTCATTTATCAGTCGCTCAAGGAAGGCACCGGCGCTTCGCCCGCGGCCACCGACACGGTCAAGGTGCACTACCGCGGCACCTTCCCCGACACCGGCAAGGAATTCGACAGCTCCTACAAGCGCGGCGAACCCACCGAGTTCCCGCTCAACGGCGTGATCCCATGCTGGACCGAAGGCGTGCAGAAGATGAAGCCGGGCGGCAAGGCCAAGCTGACCTGCCCGCCGTCGATTGCCTACGGTTCGCGCGGCGCGGGCGGCGTGATTCCGCCGAACGCCACGCTGAACTTCGAAGTCGAGCTGGTGTCGGTCGCCAAGCGCTGATCGACTAGATCTGCGCCATGCCGCCGTCGACAAACAGCTCCGTGCCGTTCACGAAGCTGCTGTCGTCGGAGGCGAGGAACACCACCGCCTTGGCGATTTCGTCGGGCGTGCCGACCCGGCCCAGTGGAATGTTCTGTGCCTGCCCTTCGATGAAGCCCTTCACCTGTTCCGGCGTGAGGCCCAGCAGCTCATAGGCCGGGGTCGGCACCACGCCGGGGCTGACCGCGTTGACGCGGATGCCGGCATCCTTCAGGTCCACTGCCCAGCCGCGCGCGAAGCTGCGCACCGCCGCCTTGGTGGCGCTGTAGACGCTGAAGGCCGGGTTGCCCTTGATGCTGGTGATGGATGCGTTGAGAACGATCGATGAACCCTTGGCCATCAGCGGCAGTGCCTTCTGCACCGTGAAGAGCAGGCCGCGCACGTTGGTGCCGAAGGTCTTGTCGAAGTGCTCTTCGGTGATCTGGCCCAGCGGCAAGAGGCTGCCACCACCGGCGTTGGCGAACAGCACATCGAGCCGGCCTTTCTGTTCCTTGATGGTGGCGTAGAGCTTGTCGAGGTCGGCGAGTTTCGAGACATCGCCGAGCACGCCGGTCACGTTGCGGCCGATGGTTTTCACGGCCGCGTCGAGTTCCGCCTGGCGGCGGCCCGTGATGAATACGTGGGCGCCTTCGGCCACGAAGCGCTGCGCCGTGGCCAGGCCGATGCCGCTGGTGCCGCCGGTGACGAGGGCGATCTTGTCGTTGAGCTTGGGTTGGGACATGGCTTCTTCCTTGGGGTTTGCTGCACGGCAGCGTTGACGAGGGAAGCGAGTTTGGGTGCGAACCCGGCCGGTACCAAGATGCCTCGAGAGACTTGTCTATTTCCAATTCACCAACAATCCGGCGATGGGCAGCGTCACTGCCATGCGTGCCTTCGCCCGGGTGAGCTGCGCGTGTTGGTGGATGGGCGGTGGAGCGCTTCGCGTCCCACAACCCACGCCTAACGCACGCGTGGCGCGCTGAAGAAGTTCAACCCGGCTGGTATTGGTACAGCCAGGTCTCCGTCAACGTCTGGTCGCCGTTCTTCAGGTAGAGCCGCATGTCGATCGGCTCCGTGCCTTCGGGCGTGAAGTCGAACTGCGCACGCCAGTGGCCGGGCACGCCATTGGGAACGGCTTCTGCGAACACATACGAGAACTTGCCGCGCGGCGCCGTCAGCACCAGTTCGGGCTTCACGCCGAAGGGCACGGTGGTGAGCGGCTGGCCGATGAACTCGACCATGAACTTGCGCACGCCCTGCGGCCGCGGCTGGCCCGGTTGGCCGCCACGTCCGATGCGCGTGGCCACGCAGCGCGCGAGCGGCGAGGGAAAGGGCTCCTGGTCGGTCCAGTGCAGCCGGTATTGCAGGCTGTAGCTCGCGCCGGCCTTGGCATCGGCCTTGGGCACCCAGAAGGCGACGACGTTGTCGTGGATCTCGTCGTCGGTCGGAATCTCGATGAGCTGCACCGAGCCTTCGCCCCAGTCGCCCAGCGGCTCGATCCAGAGGCTCGGGCGCTTCTCGTAGCCCACGCCGTCCTGGTAGTGATCGAACGAACGGTCGCGCTGCAAGAGGCCGAAGCCGCGCGGCTTGGTATCGGCGAAAGCGGAAGCGCGGGTCTGTGTCGGGTTGTTGAGCGGGCGCCAGATGCGCTCGCCCGCGCCGTTCCAGATCGCAAGGCCGTCGGAGTCGTGCACCTCGGGGCGCCAGTCGATGGCGGTGGGCTTGATGGTCTCGGAGTACCAGTACATCGAGGTGAGCGGCACGAGGCCCAGGCGCGCCACGTCGCGGCGAAGGAACATGCGTGAATCGATGTCCATGATCACCGCCTTGCCGCGCTGCATCACGAACTTGAAGACGCCGGTGACGCTCGGTCCTTCGAGGAGGGCGTAGACCGTCATCGAGGTGGTGTTGTTCGCGGCCGGCGTCTCGAAATAGAAGCGGGTGAAGGTGGGGAATTCCTCGGGCTTGCCGGGCACCGCCACGTCGAGCGCGAGGCCGCGTGCCGACAGGCCGTACTGGTACAGCTCGCCGATCGCGCGGAAGTACGAAGCGCCGAGAAAGGCGACCCAGTCGTTCTTCTGCCAGTCGAGCTTGCCCTGGTCGCCCAGGCGGCTTTCCTGCAGGCGAAAGCCCGCGAAGCCCGCACCGGGCGGCAGCGCGCGCGCGGGGCTGTCCGGTGGCATCGAGAAGTAGTCGGGGCTGTAGAGCACCTCGCGTGCGAAGGCATCGCCGTCGGAGTTCTCCAGCACGTGCATGCGCACCGGTGTCTGGAAGAAGCGGCCGAGGTGAAAGAAGGTGACGGGGAATGCGCCAGGGCCTTCGCGGAAGAGGGCGTTGGCGGGGTCGAACTTGATCTTGCCGTGGGCGTCGTAGTCGATCTTCTCGAGCACGTCGGGTGCGAGCGGCGCCGCGGCGACGTAGGGCTGCGCGGCGAGGCGCTTGGCCTGTGCGACGAGCCGGTCGAACGAGAAGGGCGACGGCTGGCTCAGTTGCAGGCCGTTGGCGGCCAGCGCCTCTTCGGGCAGTCCAAGGGCGGCGAGTGCGGCGGCGGCACCACCTGCGGCAAGGAAGGATCGGCGATCAAGCATGTGTTTCTTGAGGGTTTCGAATCTTTGGGAAGGGGGAGGCGGAGCGATGCGCAAAGGATTTTGCGCGATGAAGACACTCGGTAGCTTGCCGCATGGCACTGGACGACCGCGTCAGCCAATCCGCGCAACGCAGGCCGGACAAAGCCGGCGATTGGGAAAATTGTGCGTTTATGTATCGGCCACTTCGATCGGGTCCACGGCGCTCAACGCATACACCGCATAGAGCGGCACGCCGAAGACCATCCTGAACATCGGGCCGAGCACCGTGTAGGCGAGGCCCAGGCCCTCCATCACGCGGTAGGTGCCGTCCAGACGCAGGCGCGGATGCGGTTCGGTCAGGTCGGCGGGGCGGCGAAGGCCCCAGAGAAATTCGGCACCCGTCGGCCGCACCGAGGGATGGTTGCGGGCGCGGCCGGTGGCGATCCAGCACATCGCATCGAAGGCCAGCACCGAGCCCGGGGGGGCTCGCTCGCCGAAAGTGGCGAGCACCGCCTGCACCGTGTCGGGCTTCAGGTACATGAGCACGCCTTCGGTGAAGAGGAAGACGGGCTGTGCTTTTCGCTTTTTCGGCAGGCCGAGTTGGTCCCACCAGTCGGGTGAGGTCAGGTCGAGTTCGCGCACGTCGTGGCGCGGATGGGTCTCGGGAATCAGCTCGCGGCGCAGCGCGAGCACTTCGGGGAGGTCGGCATCGGTCATGTGCGACTTGTCGTCGTCCAGCCACTGGAAGTAGTGGCTGAGGCCGCAGCCCATGTTCACCACGCGGGCGCCGGGATGCCGCTTCAGAAAATCCTGCGCGAGGCTGCGAAAGCGCCGGGTGCGCGCGAGGATGCCGTAGATGGTCGCCCGGTCTTCGGGCAGGGCATGGCCGTCGTCGCGGATCTTCTCGAGGATGGCCGCGGCGTAGGCGTCGCGCACGGCCACCTGCGGAAAGATGGCATCGCCGGATGCGCGCGCGGCCAGGGGAATGCGCAAGGTGGAAGGGACGGCCGACAGGCGCTGTGCGAGCTTGCTGGTCGTCATGGATGCGGGAGCGGGGTCATGCGCAAAGTCTGGCGGCTCCCGCACGCCCGGGCAAGTCAGTCTTTCGTTCAGCCTGCGGGGTCGGCGCGCGGCCTCCCTCCCACCATCACTCCCACCAGGCTTCCATCTGGATGCCGAAGGTCGTTGCGTGTCTCCGGCCATCGGCCCCGAAGCTGCTGGTGTTCGCATCGCCCGCCGCCTTGTTCCAGCTGGCGCGCGTGGCGTAGATGCGGAACTCGGGCCGGGTCCAGAAATCGGTGTTCGGCGAGAACGCCACCGCGATCGTGCCCTTGTTCAGCGTCTGGCGCGGCTGGTCGTCGGTGCTGCGGCGCGTGGTCGAGAGCTCGGCCAAAAGCTTCGTGTACTTGGCGATGCCGTAGGAGACGCGCCCGCCCAGCGAGAAGTCCTTGGTCTCCGGGCCGTTGTCCGGACGCGTGGTCTGGTAGCCGACGAGGCCCTGGCCGCCGAAGCGCCCAAACTGGAAATCCACCGAATCCAGAATGCGCCGCTGCTTGGCGCCCGCCTGCGGCGTGATCACCGTGCGCTCCACCAGCGGGGCGAAGAGCAGTGTGTTCTCCAGCCCGAAGCCCGGCGGCAGCAACAGGCCCGTGGTCGTGGTGCTGTTGTCCAGGTTGTAGAACTTGCCGCTGAGGGAGGCATGGCCCGTCGATGCCTGCACGATGAAGGTGTTGTTCAGGCCCGGCAGCAGGTTCTTCTGGATGTGCATGAGCCCCAGCGCGCCGCCATCGCGGCCCTTGGCGAAGTCGCCCGAGATCAGGCCACCGGTCACCGTCAGCTTGCCGCCCGGGTTCGTCGGAATGTCGCGCCACTGCACATTGATGCGCTTGGCGTTGTTGGGGTTGCCGCTCTTGTTGTCCACCGAGTCGGCGGTGTGCAAGGCCACGTTCAGCCGGCCGATGCCCCAGAGCGGAACGTCGTCGATGCCTGCGCCGTAGTTGTCGCCGTCTTCCACCACCCACTTGTCCACGATGTGCACGTCCTGCACGCGGTGGTAGCGCTGGCCGGCCCAGAGGGTGGCGGCGTTGCCGAAGATGCCGGTCAGGGAGAAGTACGCCTGCGCGGTGCCGCTCTTGCCGTTGTAGACGGTGGGCATGTAGAACACGCCCCACTGGATGCCCTCGCCCATGTCGAAGCGCTTGCCGATGCCGAACTCCAGGTAGTTGTCGCCTTCATTGCCCAGGCGGTACTTCTGCAGGTCGCCGCCGAGCGAATAGCCGCCCTTGAGATTGCCCTTGCCGGTGCTGTAGAAGCCGCCGCGGCCGTAGCCCCAGAACTCCAGGCCGGTGGCGTCGTTGATCTTCTTGACGAACTCCTTGGTGGGGTCCTTGGCTTCGGCCTGCGGGGGCTCCTCGGTTTGCTGGGCTTGCGCCTGGATGCAGAGGCTGGCCGACAGCATCAGGACGGCGGCAGACAGGCGGTTCGGTTTTGTTCTCATGAAAGTCTCCTCGGTTCTTCGGTGGTGGGTGGAAGGGAAGTCGCACGATGTCTTCAGGCAAAGGCATCCCCCCACCGGCCGTTGGGCCGGTGTCGATCGATGCAGTTGCAGAAGGGGAGGGGCGGACGCTAGCTGCGCTTGGCGGCCAGCCGGTCCTGCATGTCCGGCTGCAGCATCCACTCGTGCGCCGGATCGTTCTTGAACACCCAGTAACGGCCGGGGCCGGCCATCACGTTGAGGTAGTAGAGGTCGTAGCCGTGCGGCGCGACCACCGGGTGATAGCCGCGCGGCACCATCACCGTGTCGTGGTTCTCCACGGCCATGGATTCATCGAGGCTGCGGTCGTCGGTGTAGACGCGCTGGAAGGCGAAGCCCTGCGGCGGGTTCAGCCGGTGGTAGTAGGTTTCCTCGAGCAGCGTTTCCTCGGGCAGCGCGTCGCGGTCGTGCTTGTGCGGCGGATAGCTGGAAGCGTTGCCCGCCGGCGTGATCACCTCCACCACCAGGAGGTGCGCAGCGCGCGGATCGTCGTGCGGCAGGATGTCGCAGACATGGCGCGTGTTGCTGCCTTTGCCGCGCACCGAGCGCTTCATCGCGCCGGAGTCGATCACGACCGCTTCGCGCTTCTGGCTGCCGGCCGGCGCGGTGCACAGCGCCACCTCGGCATCGCGACTCGCGTCGATGCCGACGGCGGCGTGGCCCGGCACATACACAGCCGCGGGCGAGACGGGATCGAACACGCTGTTGCGCGTGCCCAGTTGCGTGTAGCGCTGCCCGTCCACCTCGATGTCGACCGTGCCGGTCAGCACCACCAGGCAGAGTTCGCGGTCTCCGGTGGCAAGGAATTCGGTCTCGCCCTTTTTCAGGCGCAGCACCTTGAAGCCGACGTGCGCCCAGCCGGCGCGCTCGGGCGTCACTTCGACCACGGTGCGACCTTCGGCCGCGGCTTTCACGAGGAGGGCGCTGAGTGCCATGTCAGAGCACCTCCGCCTGCGCGGCGCCGATCCTGTCGACGATGCCGCGCAGGGTTTCGTAGCCCTTCTTCGCGTACGCATAGCTGGGCGCGACGGCGGGGTCCTGCTCGGCCTCGACCACGAGCCAACCTTCGTAGCCGGCCTCGTGCAGCGCCGAGAGCACCGCCTCGAAATCGAGATCGCCATCGCCCGGCACGGTGAAGGTGCCGTTGAGCACGCCATCGAGGAACGACAGGCTCTCGTTGCGCGTCTGGCGGATCACGCCGGCGCGCACGTCCTTGCAATGCACATGCGCGACGCGGCCGACGTGCTTGCGCAGCAGCGCCGCCGGATCGCCCGCGCCACCGTAGTAGGCATGGCCGGTGTCGAACAGCAGCGACACGCAGGCCGGATCGGTGAGGGCCATCAGCGTGTCGACGTCCTGCGGCGATTCGACATACGCACCCATGTGATGGTGATAGGCCAGCGTGATGCCGTACTTCGCCTTCAGGTGCTCGCCGAATGCGTTCAGGCGCGCGGCATAGGCGGCCCACTGCGCTTCGCCCGCAAAGCGCGGGCGCTTCGAGAGCGGCGTGTCCATGCGGCCCTGGATGGAGCCGGCGACCTCGCCGTAGACCACGACCTTGCAGCCGTTGAAGCGCAGCTTTTCCATGTGGGCGGCGCAGCGGTCGATCTCGGCATCGACCGTGTCTTCGGCCAGGTGGCCCGAATACCAGCCCGAGACGCAGGCCAGCCCGTACTCGGCCAGCGTGGCCTTCAGCGCCGCGGGCTCGCTCGGAAACTTGTTGCCCAGCTCGAAGCCGGCGTAGCCGATCTCGGCGCCTTCGCGCAGTGCGGTGGACAGCGGCGTGGCGGCGCCGAGCGCGGGCAGGTCGTCGTTCATCCACGACAGGGGGTTGATGCCGATGCGGACGTTCCAGGTATTCATGGTGTGTTTTTCTCCCGTGGGAATTCAGAAAAGTTTTTGATCGTGCTTGGCGGCTTCGTAGCGCGCGCGGGCTTCGTTGACTTCGGCGCGCGCCGAGACCTCGGGAATCGCCACCTCCCACCAGCAGCCGCCGTCGGCGGTGGTGCGTTCGGCGGTGGTGTCGATCACGATCACCTGCGTGCCGCTGGCGGCGCGTGCCGCGTGAAGCGACTTGCGAAGCTCGGCGATGTCTTCCACATGCACCGCCTGTGCGCCCATGCTGCGCGCATGCCCCGCGAAGTCGATGGCCGAGGCGTTGCCGCCTTCGGGAATGCAGTCGTCCAGCATGTTGTTGAACTGCGGCGATCCGCTTGCGCGCTGCAGCCGGTGGATGCAGCCGTAGCCCCGGTTGTCGAGCACCACGACGATGAGCTTGCGGCCCAGCAGCACCGAGGTGGCGATCTCCGAATTCATCATCATGTAGGAGCCGTCGCCCACCATGACGATCACTTCTTTTTCCGGCCGCGCGAGCTTCACGCCCAGGCCGCCGGCGATCTCGTAGCCCATGGTGGAGTAGCCGTACTCCATGTGATAGCCACCGGGCGCGCCCGCGCGCCAGAGCTTGTGCAGCTCGGCGGGCAGCGTGCCCGCGGCGCACACGACGATGTCGTTGGCCGGCGAATCGGCCGCCGAGTCGCGCACCGCGCCGATCACCTCGGCGTCGTAGGGCAGCTCGCCCTGCGGTGCGCTCGTGGTCAGCTCGGTCACGCGCGTCACCCAGCCGGCCGCGAGGTCGCGGGCGCGCGCCGTCCATTGCGGCGCGGCCTGCCAGCCGGCCAGCGCGGCCTGCAGCTGTTCGAGGCCCGCGCGTGCATCGGCCACGAGCGAAGTGCAGCCGCGCTTGGTGGCGTCGAAGGCCTGCACGTTCAGGCCCAGCATCGGCACGTGGCCCAGCAGGCTGTTCGAGCCGGTGGTGAAGTCCTGAAGCCGGGTGCCGACGGCGAACACCAGGTCGGCCTCGCGCGCCAGGGCGTTGGCGGCCGGCGAACCGGTGACACCGATGGCGCCGGGGTTGAGTGGATGGTCCCAGGGCATGCTGCCCTTGCCGGCCTGGCTCTCGGCCACGGGTATGCCGTGCGTTTCGGCGAAGGCGCGCAGTGCATCCCAGGCCTGGCTGTAGAGCACGCCGCCGCCGACGACGATCAGCGGCCGCTGTGCCGCGCGCAGGAGGTGGGTGGCGCGCGCCAGTTCGGCGCGATCAGGCGGCAGGCGCCTGAAGCGGAGGGTTTCGGGGTGCAGGAAGTGCTCGGGGCAGTCGAAGGCTTCGGTCTGCACGTCCTGCGGCAGCGCCAGGCACACGGGGCCGGAACTGGCCGGATCGATCATGGTCTGGATCGCGCGCGGCAGGGCCCTGAGGATCTGCTCCGGCCGCAGGATGCGATCGAAGTAGCGCGTGACCGGGCGCAGGCAATCGTTGACGCTCAGGTCGCCGTGCGAAAAATCTTCGAGCTGCTGCAGCACCGGGTCCGGCGCACGCGAGGCGAAAACGTCGCCGGGCAGCAGCAGCACCGGCAGGCGATTGACATGGGCCAGCGCGGCAGCGGTGACGAGGTTGGTCGCGCCGGGGCCGATGGAGGTCGTGACCGCCATGATCCGCTGGCGGAACTGCGCCTTGGCATAGGCCACGGCGGCGTTGGCCATGCCTTGTTCGTTGTGCGCGCGCAGGGTCGGCAGTGCGTGGCGTTCGGCTGCGAGCGCTTCGCCCAGCCCGGCAACGTTGCCGTGCCCGAAGATCGAGAACACGCCACCGACATAGGGCGCGAGCGTGCCGTCGGCCATTTCGACTCGCAGCGCGGACAGGTGGCGCACCAGCGCCTGTGCCATGGTGATGCGTTGGGTGTTTTTCATTCCGGTTGATCTCGTTCTTGCTCCCTCTCGCTCTGGGAGAGGGGACAACAGGCAGGAGCGCGTTGTTGCGTCATGAATGCGATCCGTCCCATGCCTCGACCAGCTCGGCAAAGTTGCCCGCCACTTCCTTCACCAGCGCGTCGTCGTCGATCTCCTGCCGCAGCCACCGCAGGCCCGGCGCGATCCACAGCGTGCGGCCGATCATGAAGCCCTTGACGATCGGGTTGGTGGCCTCGGCAAAACCGCGCACCAACTGTGCGAGCGGCTGGTTGAGCCCGAGGATCACCACGCCGCGGCATTGCGGATCGCGCTCGGCGACCAGTTGTGCGAGCCGGTCCCAGGCGGCCGGGGCCATGGGCGAGAGCTTCCACCACTCGGGCCTGAAGCCCAGGTTGTAGAGCCGCTCGATGGAGCGCAGCACAACCGTGTCGCGCGCGGCGTCGGTGTCTTCGGCGGGCAGCTTGTCGGCGGGCGGAATCAGCTCGAGCAGCAGATCGTGGCCGCTCGCACGCGTGGCCTCCCACAGCTCGCCGATTCGGGTTTCTTGCTCCAGCCGCAGCGGGGCCGGATCGTCGGGGTGGTAGTAGACGAGGCACTTGACCGTCTGCTCGATGGGCCACTGCGCCAGTTGCGAGCCGATGGACAGCGTGCCGTCGAAACGCAGTGGGCGCGAGAGCGGCAGCTCCACCGGCCGTCCGACCCACCAGCCGCGCCCGGTGGCGGCGGAGAGCGCGTCGCTGCCGTAGCTGCCATCGATCAGCACGCCGACGCGGCCCTGCAGCGCATGGCTTTGCTCCACACGCGCGGTGGCCTCGACCAGCAATTGCTTGAGCCGCGGCAGGCGGCATTCATCGGTGCCCGCTTCGCGCGCCAGGTCGGCGAACTGGGCGCGGTGGTCGAAGGCCAGCACGGCCGGCGACGGCCACTGCTTGCGCGCGGGCGTGGTCCGGTGCAGGTGGGCCAGTTGCGCATCGGCATCGACCTTCGGGTTGCGGCTGCCGCCGAACCAGTGGTCCAGCTCGGCCGGGGTCGGCATCGCGGCCGAGCAGGCGTGGCGCGAGACGACGATCGCGCCGCAGGCATTCGCCAGCCGCGCGGCTTCTTCGAAGCCTTGGCCTCGCAGCAGACCGGTGAGCAGCCCGGCGGCGAAAGCATCGCCCGCGCCGAGCACGTTGAGCACCTCGACGCGTTCGCCGACGACGGTGGGCGCGTCTTCGATGCGCTCGGGCACGGCGCCGGGAATGAAGCAGCAGCCGGCCGCGCCGAGCTTGACCACCATGGCCGCCTTCGTCACGCCGCGCACCGCCCGCAGCGAGGCCATCAGGTCGCCGGGCACGCCGCCGGCGATGAAGAACTCTTCCTCCGTGCCGATCAGCAAGTCGAAGCGCGGCAGCATGGCTTGCAGCCGCTCGGTCACCGCGGCATCGGGAATGAAGCGGTTGGCGCCTTCGCCGCGCTTGGTGAGGCCCCACAGCACGGGGCGGTAGTCGATGTCGAGCACGCGAAGCACGCCGTGCCTGGCCGCATGGTCGAGCGCGGCGACGGAGGCGGCCTGCACCGTCGGCGTGCTCAGGTGCGTGCCGGTGATCAGCAGGGCGCGGCATTGCGCGATGAAGTCGCCGTCGATCTGTGCGGCGTCCAGCGCCATGTCGGCGCAGTTCTCGCGGTAGAAGAGCAGGGGGAAGGTGTCGCGGTCCTTGATGCCGAGCAGCACCAGCGCGGTGAGGCGCTGCGCATCGACCTGGACCTGCGATACATCGCAGCCCTCGCGCTGCAGCGCCTCGACCAGGAAGCGGCCCATCTGCTCGTCGCCCACGCGCGAGACCATGGCGGCGCGCAGGCCCAGGCGCGCCGCGCCGAAGGCGATGTTGGCGGACGAGCCGCCCAGGTAGCGCGAGAAGCTGGTGGCGTCTTCGAGCCGGCTGCCGATCTGCTGTGCGTACAGGTCGACCGCGAGCCGGCCGAGGCATGCCAGGTCGTGGCGGCGTCCTGCGGGAATCTTCAGTGTGTGCATGCGTTCTTTTCTGAGGTTGTCTGTCTGACTGTTTGTCTGACTTGTTTGTCTGTTGCCGTTCAGTGCTTGCCGCTGCGGCGGGACTTGGCGTAGGTGTCGAAGGCGACCGCGATGACGATGATCACGCCGATCACCACCTGCTGGTAATACGCGGACACGTTCAGCATCACCAGCCCGTTGAGCAGCACGCCCAGCAGGATCGATCCGATGATCGTGCCGCCCACGCCGCCCAGTCCGCCGAAGAGGCTGGTGCCGCCGATGACCACGGCCGCGATCACCCGCAGCTCGTAGGAGATGCCGGCCACCGCCTCGGCGGAGCCCAGCCGCGCCGCCAGCAGGAAGCCGCTGAGGCCGGCCAGAAGGCCCACCACCACGTACACGCTGACGACGATGCGATTGACGTCCAGGCCCGAGAGACGGGCCGCTTCGGGGTTGCCGCCTACGGCGTAGATGGCGCGCCCGTAGCGCGAATAGCGCAGCGTGATGTAGCCGGCCGCCGAGACCAGCGCGAAGGCGATCACCGGCACCGGAATGCCCAGCACGTCGCCGCGTCCCCACCAGCGAAAGCCTTCGTCGAAGCCGCTGATCGGTCCGCCGTCGTTCAGGATCAGTGTGGCGCCGCGCCAGATCGTCATGCCGCCCAGCGTGACGATGAAGGGCGGCACGTTGAGCTTGGTGATGGTCTTGCCCTGCAGGTAGCCCGCCGCCGTGCCGACCGCGCAGGCGATGACCAGCGCCGCGAGCCAGCTCACCGGGAAGGTGTCGCCCAGCATCACCACGACCGAGGCCGCGCACATGGCCGAGAAGGCCAGCAGCGAACCGACGGCCAGGTCGACGCCGCCCGTGAGGATCACGCAGGTCATGCCGACCGCGATGATTCCGTAGATCGACACCTCGGTGAGGATGTTGGAGATGTTGCGCATCGAGATGAAGCGCGGGTTCTGCGAGGCGAAGAGCACGATCAGCAGCACGAGGAACAGCAGCACGCCGTACTTCTCGAGAAAGCCGACGAGGTCGTACTTGCGTTCCTTGGGCTCTTTGGGATTGGGCGCCGTGGCGGCGGTGGATGTCATTGTTTTCTCTCCTTGATCGGGTTCATTGCGGGGCTCGCTGGGAGTTCATGCCGCCAGGGCCAGCTCGGCCTCGGAGCGCCGGGCGCCCAGGGCCATGAGGTTCATCAGCTGTTCCTCGGTCGCCTCGCTGCCCGGCGTGGAGCCGGTGATGACGCCGTTCATGAAGGTCACGATGCGGTCGCTCACGGCCATGACTTCGGGGAGCTCGGACGAGATGACGATCACCGCCACGCCTTGCGCAGCCATGTCGAACAGCACCTGGTGCACCTCGGCCTTGGCGCCGACGTCGATGCCGCGCGTGGGCTCGTCCACGATCAGCACCTTGGGGTTCAGCGCCATGCAGCGCGCGAGCAGCACCTTCTGCTGGTTGCCGCCCGACAGGGTGCCGATGCTCACCTTGTCGCTGGACATCTTGATCGAGAGCTTGCGGCGGTACTCCTCGATCATCCGGGTCTCGGCCGCCTCGTCGACGAACCAGCCCATCTTGCTGAGGCGCCCGAGGCTGGGCAGCGTCATGTTGTGGCGGATCGAGTGCGAGAGAAAACAGCCTTGCTGCTTGCGGTCTTCGGGCACGAGCACGATGCCGGCGTCGATGCCGTCTCGCGGCGAGCGCAGCACCACCTGCTTGTTGAGCACGCGCACCGTGCCGCTGTCGCAAGGGTCGGCGCCGAAGATGACGCGTGCCATCTCCGTGCGGCCCGCGCCGACGAGTCCGGCGAAGCCGACGATCTCGCCCGCGTGCACATGGACCGACATGTCCGACAGCGCCGTCGCGCTGGTGCCCGAGACGGCCTTCAGCCGGCTCACGCCCTCGACCTTGAGCACCACCTCGCCAAGCACGCTGGATGTTTGCCGCTTCACGCCCACCACTTCGCGCCCGACCATGTGGCGTACCAGGTCGTTCACGGTGGCGTCGGCCACGGCGCCGGTCGTCACATAGCGGCCGTCGCGAAACACCGTGAAGCGGTCGCAGATGGCCTTGACCTCATTGAGCTTGTGCGAGACGTAGATGATGCCCAGGCCCCGCGATTTCAGGTCGCGGACGATGTCCAGCAACTGGTCGACCTCGCGCCCACTCAGTGCGGCGGTCGGCTCGTCCATCACGATCAGCCGCGCCTTGACGGTCATGGCCTTGGCGATCTCCACCATCTGCTGCTTCGCGACGCTCAAGGAGCGCACCTCGTCGCGCGGATCGAGGTCGATGCCCAGGTCGCGAATCACCTTGCCCGCGTCTTCGTACAGCCGCGACCAGTGGATCAGCCCGTGGCGCAGGGGCTCCCGGCCGATGTACATGTTCTCGGCCACCGACAGCGCCGGCAGCAGGTTGAACTCCTGGTAGATCGTGACGATGCCGGTGCGCTGGCGCAGCATCGGCGGGTCGGCGGGCGAGAGGGCGCGGCCCTCGAATTCGATCGTGCCTTCGTCGGCCGGCTGCGCACCCGCCAGGATCTTCAGCAGCGTCGACTTGCCCGCGCCGTTCTCGCCGAGCAGCGCATGCACTTCGCCTGCGACCACATCGAGCTGCACCCCGTCCAGCGCCTTGACGCCGGGAAAGGATTTGCGGATGCCCCTCGCCCTGAGCAGGTGGTGGTCGGTGGTCACTTGAGCTCGCCGGCCCGCGCCGCGTCGGAGATGTTGCCCTTGGTGATGAGGATCGGCTCGATGCCGACCGACTTGATCTCGGTCTTGTTGCGGATGTTGCCCACCAGGAGTTGCAGCGCCGTGCGGATCTGCCTGCCGGGGCTTTGCTCGACGGTGACTGCCATCTCGCCGTCGCGCACCTTCTTCAGCGCATCGGGCGATGCGTCGTAGCCCAGCACCTTGATGCCCTCTTTCGCGAGGCCGGCCGACTGGATCGCCTCCACGGCGCCGAGCGCCATGTCGTCGTTGGCCGAGAGGATCACCTGCGGCGGATTGCCCGCCAGCGAGGTGAGGATGTTCTGCGTGACCGTCAGCCCCTGGTCGCGCGCCCAGTTGGCGGTTTGCTCGGCGACGATCTTGTACTTGGGGCCTGCCTTGGTGAAGGCGTCGTGCACGCCCTTGGCGCGATCGATGCCCGAGCTGCTGCCGGGCTGGCCGGTCAGGAAGACGATGTTGGCGCCGTCGGGGAAGTTCTTCACCACCCACTCAGCCATCATGCGGCCGCCCGCCACGTTGTCGGCGCCGACGTGGGGAATGGGGCTCTTCGCGCTGTCGACGCGGCGGTCCACCGTCACGACCGGGATCTTGTCGGCGAGCACTTCGTTGAGCGCGGGCGTCATTGCCCGGGCGTCGGTCGGCGCAATGATGATGCCGTCCACGCCCTGCGTGATGGCCACTGAAACATCGGAGCTTTGCTTGGGCGAACTCGCCTGGCCGTCCACCACGCTGAGCTTGACCTTCAGCTTCTTCGCCTCGTCCTGCAGTTCGCGGTTCATGAACACGAAGAACGGTTCGGCCATGTTGTGAAAGAGCGCGGCGACGCGTTCGTTGTCCGCCATTGCGGGCGAAGCGTGCAGTGCGAGCGATGCGGTGGCCAGCGTCGCCGCGGCGTAGAGGGCCTTGCCCAGATGCGTTCGGGATGTTCGGAATGTGCGGGTCATGAGATGTCTCCTTGTTTGCTGGAGGCGATCTTAGAAAAGCAGAATCCGTATTGCAAATGTTTTTCTATTTATTTCATAAGTGGAAACCCTGTTCTATTTCAGGTGAGGCTTCCAGACAATGAGGCTCCGCATCACTCGTTCTCTCTACCTCCGTGACCATGAAACAAGTTGCCGTCTTCGGCGCCGGCCGCATCGGCCAGATCCACGCTTCCAACCTTGCCGCGCTGCCTGGCGTGCAGTTGCGCTATATCAGCGATCCGGCATCGCAGAGCGCGGCGTCTCTCGCGCAGGCGCTCGGCGCGCAGGCGGCATCGATCGAGCAGGCGCTCGCCGATCCGGCAGTCGACGCCGTCGTCATCGCCTCGCCGACCACCACGCACAGCGACCTGATCGTTCGTGCAGCGCAGGCCGGCAAGCACATCTTTTGCGAGAAGCCGGTGGACCTGTCGGTGGCGCGCGCCGAGGCCTGCGCGGCGGCGGTGCGGCAGGCCGGCGTGGCTTGCATGATCGGGTTCCAGCGCCGTTTCGATCCCACCTTCAATGCGCTCAAGTCGCGCCTGGACGATGGCGAGATCGGCGTGCCCGAAGTGCTGATCGTCACCAGCCGCGACCCCGGTGCTCCGCCGGTCGAATACCTGCAGCAGTCGGGCGGCATCTTTCGCGACATGCTGATCCACGACTTCGACGTGTTCCGCTGGCTCCTGGCCGACGACGGCCGCGACGAAGCCGTGTGGCTGAGCGCCACCGGCTCGTGCCTCACCGATCCGGCCATTGCCGGGGCAGGGGACATCGACACGGCCATCGTGAGCATCCGAACGCGCTCTGGCCGGCTGTGCCAGATCAACACCTCGCGGCGCGCGGCGTACGGCTACGACCAGCGCTTCGAGGTGCTGGGTTCGAAAGGCCTGCTGGCGGCTGGGAACCACCGGCCGACAGAAGTCGTGTGCGTGGATGCCACCGGCGTGAAGACCGACAACCCCGAGGCCTTCTTCCTGGAGCGTTATCGCGCCGCGTACCGGCTTGAGCTGGCGCACTTCTTCGAACGGCTGCAAAGCGGCGGCGCGTTCCGCACTTCGGTGCACGACGGCGTGGCCGCGCAGAAACTGGCCGATGCGGCAGCGCTGTCTTTCGAGCGCGGCCAGCCCGTGACCTTCGAAGCATGACCGGAGCACTTGGATGAGCGACACCACCTCCCGCACACCCCCGCTTCGCATCGGCATCGCCGGCCTCGGCCGGCTCGGACGCCGCCATGCCGAGAACCTCGCCTTCCGCATCCGCAACGCACGTCTGGTCTGGGCCTGCAGCCCCGTTCCTTCGGAGCTCGAAGAAGCTCGCACCGAACTGGACATCGAGCAGACCACGAGCGACTTCGACCGCATGATCCACGCGCCGGACGTCGATGCGATCGTGCTCGTCACGCCCACCGCCCTGCATGCGCAGCAGACCATCGCGGCGCTCGAGGCGGGCAAGCACGTCTTCGTGGAGAAGCCGCTGGCGCTGGACGTGGCCGACTGCGAGCGCGTCGAAGCCGTGGCCGCGCGCCATCCGGACCGCGTGGCGATGGTCGGTTTCGTGCGCCGCTTCGACGCCAGCTACCGCCGTGCGCACGACGACATGCGCCAGGGCGCAATCGGCCGGCCCTTTCTCGTGCGCTCGCAGACCTGCGACATGAACGACCCCTCGGGCTTCTTCGTGCGGTACGCGGCGCAGTCCGGCGGCATCTTCATGGATTGCAGCGTCCACGACATCGACCTGGCGCGCTGGATGCTCGGCAACCCGCGCGCGGTGCGCGCCTTCGCCACCGGCACCATCGCCATGCATCCCGGCCTCGCCGAGCATGCGGACGTGGACAACGGCCTGGCCATGGTGGACTTCGAAGGCGGCGGGCGCGCGGTGTTCTATGCCTCGCGCACCTTCGCGCACGGCCACGAGACGCAGACCGAAGTCATCGGCACTGGCGGCAAGCTCCTGATCGGCCACGGCGCCGAGCGCGACCGCGTGGTCACCAGCGACAGCCACGGCGTGCGGCATGCCTCGACGGCCGATTTCTTCGAGCGCTTCGGCGATGCCTTCGTGCACGAGATGAACGCCTTCGTCGCCGCCTGCCGCGGCGAAGCGGCGCTGGACCTGACGCTGTCGGATGCCACCGAGGCCACGCGCATCGGCCTGGCGATCACCCGGTCGCTGCGCAGCGGCCAGGTCGAGATGCTTTGAACGCGAAAGACAGGCCACGGGCGGATGCGCTTGGTATCCTGACCGCATGACCACCGCAGCCCCTTCCGCAACTTCCGTCGAGCAGTTTCTCAAAGCCCTGGAAAGCGAATACAAGGGCTTGAGCAAGCAGCTGAAGCTGATCGGAAAGTACATCGAGGCGCACCACGGCCGCCTCGGCCTCGAAGGCATCCAGGACGTGGCCGCCGCCTGCGGCGTGCAGCCTTCGGCCGTCGTGCGCTTTGCCAAGCATTTCGGCTTCTCGGGCTTCACCGAGATGCAGAAGCTGTTTCGCGAAGCCATTGCCCAGCAACTGGCACCGGACCGCAACTACCAGGCGCGCATCCGCGACGTGATCCAGACCGGCGCGCCGCTGATCAGCGTCGACATCGCGCAGGAGTTCCTGAAGGGCAGCATCGGCGGCATCCAGGAGCTCATCAACACGCTGGCGCAAAGCGACCTGGACAAGGCGGTCGAGCTGCTGGCCGAGGCGGAGTCGATCTGGCTCCTGGGCATGCGCCGTTCGTTCCCGGTCGCGGCATATCTGGACTACGCGCTGCAGCACACGGACAAGCGCATCTTGCTGGTCGATGGCCTCGGCGGTATGCAGGAGGGCCAGCTGCGCTCATTGCGTCAGGGCGATGTGCTGCTGGCGGTGTCGTTTCCGCCTTATGCGCCGGAGACGCTGGATGTCTTGCGCAGCGCACAGGCGCGCGGGGCCCGCATCATCGCGATCACCGACAGCCGGTTGAGCCCGCTGTCGGAGCTGGCGCAGGCCGCACTGTTCGTGCAGGAAAGCACCACCTTCGGGTTTCGCTCGCTCACCAGCACGATCGGCCTGGCGCAGAGCCTCTTCATCGCGCTGGCCTATCGCCTCGAATTGAACCGGGGGCCGGATGCCGAGCGTGCGGGGGAAGGGCACTGACGCTGGCGTCGTGCTTGGACGGCGTGACCGGCCTCAGAGCTTCTTCTTCATCGAGGCGAGATAGAAGCCTTTGACATAGTCGTCGATGCGTCCGTATTCCTCGTAGCCCTGCTTCACGTAGAAGCCTCGCGCCTGCCATTCGAAGGTTTCGAGCGCCGCGCTGTGTGCGCCCAGTGTTTTGGCGCGCGCTTCGGCTTCGGCGAGCAGCCGTGCGCCCAGCTTCTGGCCACGCGCGGACTCCGCGACCCAGAGAGAGTCGATGCGCAGCCAATACAGGAAGACGTAGGCGCGCAATCCCCCGACCAGTTCTCCGTTCGCGTCCTTGGCGTTGAGCCATACCGGCTGCGACTCGGGGTACTCGCCGACGAAGCCGTAATTGAACTGCCGCAGGTGCCGGCCGAGCACGCCGCTTCGGACTTCTTCTTGCGTGGCGGTCGAGATGACAGGAGGTGTCGGGCTGCTCATCGGCGGATTCTATGAAGCACGCCAGTGCCGAAAGTCATGGAATGGCGAAAAGAAAATTTTTGACATGTTATGTCGGCACACCTATAGTGAATCCATCGAAGCACCGCGCGCTTCCAACGGTTCCAACCACAAGGAGAGGTATGCAATCACTGCTCGATCAACTCAGGGGCCTCGATGCGCTGGCCGGTGCCGCAATGGGAGGGCTGCCGGTGCAGCTGCAACCCATTCCGGGCAGCACGCCCGTGGTCCAGGTGAGCATCGAGGGGCGCGATGAGCTGCCTATCTTTATTACCAGTTCCGACATGCAGATCATCTGCATCTGCTACCTCTGGACCGAAGATGAAGTGAAGCCCGAGCGCCGCACCGAGCTGCTCGAATCGCTGCTCGACCTCAACCCCTCCGTGCCCCTGTCGTCGTTCGGCCGCGTCGATGGCCGCTATGTGCTCACCGGTGCGCTCGGGCGCAATGCGCGCGTGGAAGACGTCGCGCGCGAGGTGGCGGTGCTCAGCGACAACGCGATCGATGCCTTGGACGCCCTGTCCGAATTCCTGAATTAAGCGGAGATCCACATGACCGTCATCAAGAAGCTTGTCACCCTGCTGCGCGGCAGCGCGCGCGAGATCGGCGAGAGCGTGGTCGACAGCAACGCCACGCGCATCTACGAGCAGGAAATCATCGACGCCAAGCACAGCATCGAGAAGGCCAAGGGCGACCTCACCGGCGTGATGGCCAAGGAGATGCAGTCGGCCCGCGAGATCGAGCGCCTGAAGAAGGAGATCACGCGCTACGAAGGCCTCGCGATCGAAGCGCTCAACAAGACGCAGGAGGGCCTCGCGCTCGACGTGGCGGCCAAGGTCGGCACCATCGAGCAGGAGCTCGAGGAGCAGGCCAAGGCCCACGCCTCCTACGCGCTGCAGGTCTCCAAGTTGAAGGAGCTGATCAAGTCGGCGGAGGCGCGCATCCGCGAGCACGAGCGCGAGATCGGCATCGCCAAGACCACCGAGAGCGTCTACCGCGCCACGCAGTCGATCTCCGAGAACATCGGCAGCGGCGGTTCGCGGCTGGCCAATGCGCGCGAATCGCTCGAACGCATCCGCGCCCGCCACGAAGACCTGGCCGACCGCATGACGGCCAGCCAGGCGCTCGAGAACGAACTGGGCCACCAGGCGCTCGAGAAAAAGCTGGCCGCCGCGGGCATCGGCAGCGATGCCGACCGCACTGGCAAGGTGATGGAACGCATCCGCGCCCGCCAGGCCAGCCCGGGCGGCGCCGCTTCCGAATGAACGTGCGGGTCAAGCCGGTTCGCTGGCAAGGCTCGGACGAGGCGATACGCGCCGTCCAGGTGGCGTTCGACGTGGAGGAGACCGTGCTGGAGGCGGTGCGCAAGGCGGCTTTCGAGCAGCATGTGTCCACCTCCGACCAGATCCGCCAGGGTGCTGGGCCTGGCGACCACGTCCAGGCCCAAGCGCCCGCGCCTGACGGTCTCGCTCAGTGGGGTGGACTATGAATTCCTGGCGAAGCGCTACGGGCTCGCCGCCGACGACCGCCTGGCCATCAAGGAGAGGGCCACGCGCGACCTGATTGCATTTGCAAGTAGCAGTGGCAGTGGTGGTGGAAAGAAGGGCGCCGGCACAGGGAAGCCGGGCCGCAAGTAGAACAACGAACAACAACCCGCACGCGGGAGGGATCAATGGGCAATTTCATGGATGCGGTGGTGGGCTACCCCACCGCGATCTACACGGTGCTGCTGGGCGTCGTGTTGATCTATTGGGTGCTCGCGGTGCTCGGCATGGTCGACATCGAAGGCAGCGGCATCGATGTCGACGTGCAGACGCATGCCGATGGGGACACGAGCGATGTCGGCCAGCTTGCGAGCTACGTCGTCGCCTTCGGCCTCAACGGCGTGCCGTTCTCGGTGGCGGTGAGCCTGCTGGTGCTCGTTGCATGGACCGTCTCGTGCCTGGGCGGCGAGTGGCTGCTGCCGCTGGTGCCGACGATGCTGCTCAAGCTCGTGGCCGGCACGGTGCTGCTGGTGGTCAGCATGGTCATCGCCATTCCCGTCACTGCCGTCGCCATCCGGCCGCTGCGCGGGCTCTTCGTGAGCCACACGGCCGTGAGCAACGCGGCGCTGGTCGGCCAGGCCTGCCGCGTGGTCACCGGCGTGGTGAACGAGAAGGACGGCCGCGCCGAAATCTCGCGCCGCGGCGCCAGCCTGAATATCCGCGTCTGGGCGCCCACGCCCAACACCCTCCAGCGCGGATCGCACGCGCTGATCCTCGAATACGACGAGGTGGCCGGCCGCTACCTCATCGCGGCGCACGAAGACATCGTCTGACCGCGCGCACCCCTTACTGTTCGTCCGCTCTCAAAGCAATTCTGGAGAAAAAATGGAGCCCATCATCTTTGCCGTGGTCATTCTGGCCGTGGTCATCCTCGGCCTGTTCGCGATGTTCGCCAAGTTCTATCGAAAGATCGAGCAGGGCCATGCACTCATCGTGAACACGCTGCGCGCCGAGCCCGAGGTGACCTTCACCGGGCGCATGGTCTACCCGATCATCCACAAGGCCGAGCTGATGGACATCTCGGTCAAGACCATCGAGATCGACCGCTCGGGCAACGAAGGGCTCATCTGCCGCGACAACATCCGCGCGGACATCAAGGTGAAGTTCTTCGTGCGCGTCAACAAGACCGCCGATGACGTGCTCAAGGTGGCGCAAGGCATCGGCTGTGCGCGGGCCTCCAACCACGAGACGCTCGAAGAGCTGTTCTCCGCCAAGTTCTCCGAAGCGCTCAAGACCGTGGGCAAGTCGATGGACTTCGTCGACCTCTACCAGGCGCGCGACGGCTTCCGCGACCAGATCATCAGCCAGATCGGCAACGACCTTTCGGGCTATGTGCTCGAGGACGCGGCCATCGACTACCTCGAACAGACGCCGCTGTCGGAGCTGGACGCCAACAACATCCTCGATGCGCAGGGCATCAAGAAGATCACCGAACTCACGGCGGTCGAGCATGTGCGCACCAACGAACTGCGCCGCAACGAGGAAATGCAGATCAAGAAGAAGAACGTCGAGACGCAGGAAGCGCTGCTCGAACTCGAGCGCCAGCAGGCCGACGCCACCTCGCGCCAGCACCGCGAGATCGCCAGCGTGCGAGCCCGCGAGGAAGCCGAAACTTCCAAGATCCAGTCCGAAGAGCGCACCAAGTCCGAAACCGCGCGCCTGCTCTCGGAGCAGACCGTGGCCGTGCAGCAGGAAAACGTGCAGCGCGAAAAGGAAGTGGCCGAGAACAACCGCAAGCGCGCGGTCGCCATCGAGGAAGAAAAGGTCACGCGCGCCCGCGACCTGGAAATCGTCGACCGCGAGAAGGAAGTGACGCTGCAGCGCATCGAGAAGGACAAGGCCGTCGAAGTGCAGAAGAAGGCGATTGCCGACGTGATCCGCGAGCGCATCGTGGTCGAGCGCACCGTGGCCGAGCAGGAAGAAGCCATCAAGGAACTGCGCGTGGTCGCCGAGGCCGAGCGCACCAAGAAGTCGGTCGTGATCATGGCCGAGGGCCAGGCCGACGAGAAGATGGTGATCGACGTGAAGGCCGCCGAAACGCAGGAAAAGCGCGCACGCCACAAGGCGGCCGAAGAGCTGACGCTGGCCGACGCCAAGCTCAAGGTGGCCGAGCGCGATGCCGAATCGAAGAAGCGCGAAGCCGAAGGCATGGAAGCGCTCTCCGCCGCGCCGGGCCTGGCGGCTGCCAAGGTCGAGATCGCCACCGCGCAGGCACGCCTGGCCACGTTCGAGGCCGAAGCTTCAGGCAAGGAAAAGCTCGGCCTCGCCGACGTGCATGTGCGCCAGGCCGATGCCGACGCCATCCTCAAGGCCGGCCAGGCCGACGCGCAGGTGATCGAGGCGCGCTCGCAGGCCGAAGCCGCCGGCATGCGGGCCAAGTTCGACGCAGAAGCCTCGGGCAAGGAAAAGCTCGGCCTTGCAGATGTGACCGTGCGCACGGCCGATGCCGAAGCCACGCTCAAGTCCGGCCAGGCCGATGCACAAGTGATCGAAGCCCGCTTCAACGCCGAGGCGAAGGGCCTGCACGAGAAGTTCGAGGCGATGAAGTCGATGAGCCCGGAAACCCGCGACCACGAAGAGTTCCGCATGCGCCTGGAAAAGTCGCACATCGAGACGATGAAGGGCATCGACGCGCAAACCTCCATCGCCAAGGAGCAGGCCGATGTGCTGGGCACCGCGCTCGCCAACGCCAAGATCGACATCGTGGGCGGCTCGGGCGACTACTTCGACAGCTTCGTGCGCTCGCTCTCGGTGGGCAAGGGCATCGACGGCGTCATCTCCAAGAGCCAGGCGGTGCAGGTGGCCTTCAAGGACCAGCTCTCGGGCGAACGCGACGTGGTGAAAGACCTGCGCGACATCGTCGGCGCCTTGGGCAATTCGTCGGGCGAGATCCAGAACCTCAGCGTTGCCTCGCTGATGAGCCGCATTGCCGCCGACGGCACCGATACCCAGAAGTCGGCGCTGCAGAACCTGATCTCCACCTTCCGTCCATTGAACGGGAACGTGCAATGAATCCGAACCTGAAGTGCAGTTGCGCCGGGCGCGCGGCGATGCAGCCCGTGGCGCTGGCCGAAGCGCTGCTGGGCGTGCAATGCGGCGATTGCAACGGCATGGTGATGGCCATGGACGACTGGCGCGCCTGGAAGTCCGCCGACCCTGAGCGCGTGCCGCATGCGGTCGACGATGAAGTCATCGAGGTGTTCGACGTTGCCGCCGTGCGGCACTGCCCCGAATGCGACCGGTTGATGCAGCGCCTGCGTGTGAGCGCGGGCCCCGATTTCCGCATCGACCGCTGCGTGGCCTGCCAGAACCTGTGGTTCGATGCGGGCGAGTGGCGCGCCATCGTGAGCCGTGGCCTCGCGGGCCGGCTCGATGAACTGCTGTCCGACGGCTACCAGCGTCGGCTGCAGACCGAAGAGGTGCGCGAAGCCCGTCTCGTCGCGCTGCGCCGCCGCTACGGCGATGACTGCATCGACGAGCTGGACCGCATCCGCGCCTGGCTCGACACCCAGCCTCACCGCGACGAACTGCTCGCACTGCTGCGCGCGGACTGACCCCGCCGATCCATGCAATCCACTGAAGAAACGGGGGCGCCGCTCGGCGCCCAGGTCTCGACCGATCAGGTCGACCAGACCGAAGCACTGGTGTCGGGCAGCGGCAGCTACGACCTGCTGAAGAAGCGGCTCGAAACCCAGGGCGAGGGCCTGCTGAAGAAGACGCAGGCGCTCAACGAGCAACGCCTGGCCGAGTTCGGCCGCTCCGACCAGACGCTGATTTTGCGCACCCGCGCGCGCACCGAGAACAACGCCGTGGCGCGCGACATCGTGCGCATCGGCGACCTGCTCTTGTTCGGCTACAACGTCTTCATCGGTCTTCGCAAGGAAACGGCCGTGGGCGACGTGTTCGGCCTCTACCGGCTCGCAGCGCCGGGCGAAGCTGCCACCGAGAACGACGAGCTGCAGCCGGTGCCGCTGGCCGGCACTTTCCTCGAAGACACGCGCTTCGCCTCCGACTTCCGCGAGCTCTACGCCTACTACAAGCAGGCCACGCTGCTGCAACTGCGCGTGACGCAGGACAAGCTGCTCGCCTCGTTCCAGATCGGCCAGCAGCTGCACGACGTGCGCGTATTCCGCTGGGCCATCGAGCGCGACGGCGGCATCCACTACATCGATAACCGCGGCGAGCGCGACATCGCGCTGCCCGCGAGCCACGATTTCGAGTGGACCGTTGCCACGCGCGAAGACCACGTGGGCGGCAAGCACCCGCATGTGAACGTGCTGGACACGGTGTTCGTCGAAACGCTGGGCGGCGACCTCACGATCAAGATCGAGAACAACACCGAAACGGGCCTCGGCATCTACAGCGAACCGGTGGAGGACAAAAGCCAGTCGCTCACCGACGCCGAAATTGCCTGGGCCAAGCTCGGCATGCTGATATTGCTGCGCGTGAAGCCCTACCGCGAGCAGGTCACGCGCTACCTGGTGTTCAACATCCGCACGCAGCAGGTCGAGCGCATCGACGCCATCGGCGGCTCGTGCGTGCAGTTGCCCGAAGACCACGGGATCATTTTTCCGGGCGGCTACTACCTGCAGTCGGGCGAGTACAAGCGTTTCGATCTGCCGGCCGAGGTGGTCGAGCATCTGCGCTTCAAGCGCATGCTGCGCTCGCCCAACGGCGAGGACGTGGCCTATGTCTTCTACGACCCGAAGCCCGGGCGCTATGCGCTCTTCAACTACAACCTGATCGAAAAGAAGCTCGCCACGCCGATCATCGCCAACGGCTACGCGCGCTTTGCGGACGGCCGCATCCTGGTGTTCAACGGCGACGACGGCGAGCCGACGCGCGTCCACCCGATGCAGCTCTGGCAGACGCCGTTCGCCAGCGAAGAACATGTGACCGCGCAGCCGCCCGCCACCGGCTTCTTCGGCAAGATCGGCAACGCCGAGCTGGTGCGCGGCGTGAGCGACCTCATGGGCATCGCCCGCGCGGTGCGCGAGCAGGCGCCCACGCGCGCCGCCTACGAAGACCTGATCCGCCAGTGCACCCGCGTGAGCGACGCCTACTTCTGGCTCGACGCGCCCGAAGCCGCCGGCCTCATGGCCGAGCTGCGCAGCATTGCCGACGTGGCGCGCAGCACGCTCGCCGAATTCGAAAAGGTCGACACCATCCGGCGCGAAACCGCGCGTGCACTCGCCCGTGCCGAAGACGCACAGCATGCGCTGCTGGTCGACATCGCCAGCACCATCTGGCGTGCGCCTGACGATTTCGTGAAGGCGCTCGCTCGCCTGCGCGAACGGCGCGGCGCGCTGCAGATGCTCAAGGAGCTGCGCTACGCCGACCTGCCGCGCATCGCCGCGATGGATGCCGCGCTCGAGGTCGAGCAGCAGCGCATCGGCGAACGCGCGATGCAGTTCCTGGCGGCCGACACCGCCTTCAACGGCCAGCGCCAGGCGCTCGACAAGCTCGCGCTCGACCTGCCGAACCTGGCGACGTCGCCTGCGCTCGGGCAGATGCTCGCCACGCTCGACGAGCAGGCCGCGGGCCTCGATCTGCTGACCGAGCAGCTGGGCAGCCTGCCGGGCGGCGACGCGGTGATCCGCACGTCCATCCTTGACCGCATCTCGCTGATCTACGCCGACATCAATCGCATGCGCGCCGATGCGCGTGCGCGGCGCAAGTCGCTGGGCGCGACCGAGGCGCGTGCCGAGTTCGGCGCGCAGTTCAAGCTCTTCAGCCAGGCGGTGGAAAACGCGCTGGAGTTCGCCGACACACCTGAGAAATGCGACGACGCGCTCACGCGCCTGCTGGCCCAGCTCGAAGAGATCGAGGGCCGCTTCGCCGAGCAGGAAGACTTCCTCGCCGACATCGCCGAGAAGCGCGAGACCGTGTACGAAGCGCTCTCCGCGCGCCGTCAGAGCCTGGTGGAAGCCCGCCAGCGCCGCGCCCAGGGCGTGGTCGATGCGGCGGGGCGCATCCTCGACGGCATTCCGCGCCGCATCGCGCAGTTGGCCGACCTGACGCAGGTGCACAGCTACTTCGCGGCCGATCCGATGATCGGCAAGCTGCACACGTTGATCGCCGACCTGCGCACGTTAGGCGCCGCGGTGCCGGCCGACGAACTCGACACGCGCCTGAAGACCGCGCGCGACCAGGCGTTGCGCTCGATCCGCGACAAGCGCGAACTGGTGAGCGAGGGCGGCGACACGCTGCGCCTGGGCCGTCACGCCTTCACCGTGCATCGCCAGCCGGTCGACCTGACGCTGGTGGCCCGCGACGAAGGCATGGCCTACCAGGTGACGGGCACCGACTACCAGAGCCCGGTGAACGAGCCGCGCCTGCTGCCGCTGCAGCGTTACTGGAACCAGTCGCTGGTGTCCGAAACGCCGGAGCTGTCGCGTGCCGAATACCTCGCCGGCCGGTTGTTGGAGGCATTGCTCGACGGCAAGGCCGAGCGCACTTGGGCCGAGGTGCTCACGCTGCTGGCCGAAGACCCGCTGCATCCGCAGTTGCTCGACATGGTCCGCCGCTTCGCTGCCGCGCGGTATCAGGAGGGCTACCAGAAGGGCATCCACGACGACGATGCCCTGCGCCTCTTGGGTGCGCTCGTCGCGATGCAGGACCAGGCCGGCTTGCTCGCCTGGGGCCCGACCGAACGCGCGCTGGCCTTGCTCTATTGGCAGCACGGGCACCTGATCGCTCATCGCGAATCGCTGCTGCGCCGCGCGCGGGCTGCGATGCAGATGCAGGCCCTGTTCGGCCGGCGCGATGCGCTGGAGCAGCTCGAAGCCGACACCTCGCGCGCGCTGAAGCACTTCGCGCACGACGTGGTCCCCGACATGCTGCCGCTGGCCGAGACCGCGGGCGACGAAGAGCGCGAGGCCCACAAGGGCCGCGTGTCCACGCTTTGCGACCAGGCGGCTGCCTACCTCGTGCGCGAGCTGGCCGGCGAGCGCGGCGGCGAAGCCTGGTCCGTCTCGGGCGCGGGCGAAGACTTGGCGGCCGCGCTGCTGCGCGAGTTGGAGCGCGGCGGCCGGCGCGATGCCTGGCAGCACGACCTCGACGCCGCACCGCCCGCGGAACGCTGGCGGCTCGCGCGCGACTGGGTGCGCGCCTATGCCGTGCACCAGGCGCCGCAGTCGATCGACTGGGTCGACGACGCGGCCAGCGTGCTGGCCATTCCGTTGTCGCGCACCCGTGTCAACGCGGCGCTTGACCGCACGGTCGAAGGCCTGCGTGGCGAGCATCCGCGCGTGGCCGAAGGTCGCATCACGCTGAACCTCAACGACTTCTGGCGCCGCTTCCTGTTCCACACCATGCACGCGGTGCCGGGCTACGAGGCGCTGCACGGCCTGCGCCACGAGCTGCTCGAGCGCGAGAAGGCGCGGCTGAAGCTCGGCCAGTTCCAGGCCAAGCCGCTCTCGACGTTCGTTCGCAATCAACTGATCGACGAGCTCTACCTGCCCATCATTGGCGACAACCTCGCCAAGCAGATCGGCTCGGCGGGCGAGGGCAGCCGCACCGACCGCATGGGTTTGCTGCTGCTGATCTCGCCGCCTGGCTACGGCAAGACGACGCTGATGGAGTACGTGGCGGACCGGCTCGGCCTCATCTTCGTGCGCATCAACTGTCCGGCGCTCGGCCACGGCGTAACGGCCATCGACCCGGCCAATGCGCCCAACAGTGCGGCAAAGCAGGAGCTGGAAAAACTCAACCTCGGCCTCGCGATGGGCAGCAACGTGATGCTGTACCTGGACGACATCCAGCACACGAGCCCCGAGTTCCTGCAGAAGTTCATTGCGCTGGCCGACGGCACGCGCCGCATCGAGGGCGTGTGGAACGACGAGCCACGCAGCTACGACATGCGCGGCAAGCGCTTCGCGATCGTGATGGCGGGCAATCCGTACACCGAGTCGGGCGACGTGTTCAAGATCCCGGACATGCTGGCCAATCGCGCGGACATCTACAACCTGGGCGACGTGCTCTCGGGCCGCGAGGCAGCGTTTGCGCTCTCCTACATCGAGAACAGCCTGACCTCCAACCCTACGCTGATGCCGCTGGCCTCGCGCGACCCGAAAGACGTGCAGTTGCTGGTGAAGATGGCGCAGGGCCACGATGTGCCGAGCAGCGCGCTTTCGCACGCGTACAGCGCGGTTGAGCTGGAGGAAATCAAGGCGTTGCTGCAGCGTCTGTTCCGTGCGCGCGACCTGCTGCTGAAGGTCAACCTCGCGTACATCGAATCGGCCGCGCAGCAGGAGAGCTACCGCGTCGCGCCGCCCTTCAAGCTGCAGGGCAGCTACCGCAACATGACCAAGCTCGCGGGCAAGATCACGCCGCTGATGCGCGACGAGGAGCTCGATGCGCTGCTTCGTGACCACTACCGCGGCGAAGCGCAGACGCTGACTACCGGCGCGGAAGAAAACCTGCTGCGCCTCGCGCAATTGCTGGGCAGCCCGACGCCGGAAGAAAGCGCGCGCTGGAAAGCCATCTGCGAAGAGTTCGTGCGGCAGCGCAAGCTCGGCGGAGCAGACGTGGACGGCAGCCAGC
Source organism: Variovorax sp. W2I14 (assembly GCF_050435205.1). Lineage (NCBI taxonomy): Bacteria > Pseudomonadati > Pseudomonadota > Betaproteobacteria > Burkholderiales > Comamonadaceae > Variovorax > Variovorax sp. W2I14. The sequence goes on from NZ_JBNDJX010000001.1 coordinate 585,179, forward strand.
GCATCGCGAGCAGCATGCTCGACGTGGCGCGCGCGGTCGATGCGCTCAAGCCGGAGCCCCAGCCTGTCGCAGAAGGCCCGAGCGAAAGCCAGCGCCTGGCCGACGCCATGCTCCAGATCGCCGTGACCTACCGCGAACTGATCCTGCCGCTGGTGACCGCCACCGAGCGCCGGCTCGAACTCGACCGGTCGATCAAGCAGGACATGGAGCGGCTCGCCGCTGAAGTGCAGGCGAGCCGCGCGGCACCGAAGCGCATGCCTCCACCCAAACCAGACAAGGATCACTGATGTCCGCACTGCCCGAACTGCTCGCCCAACTCGACGCCACCATGGCCGACGCGCGCCTGAGCGACGACGAGCGCCGGGTGCTGGTCCATACGTTGCGCGAAGCCTCGCCGCCCGAAGACGGGCTGCGCCAACTGCGCAACCGCGCCTTCGACCTGGTGCGCGCGCGCACCGCCGACCCCGAGCAGCTGTCGCTGCTCAAGTGGCTCGAAGGCGTGGTCCGCTCGATCGACACCGGCCGCTCGCCCGATGCGGTCGCGGTGCACTCGCAGGCCTTCTTCAGCCCTGGTACGGCTTGCCTGCAGGCGATCAACCAGCAATTGAAGGCAGCGAAGCGCTCGATCGACCTGTGCGTCTTCACGCTCTCGGACGACCGCATCACCGCCGAGGTGCTGGCTGCGCAACGGCGCGGCGTTGCGGTGCGCTTCATCACCGACAACGACAAGGAGTTCGACCGCGGCAGCGATGTCGGGCAATTGCGCGCGGCCGGTATTCCGGTGGCGGTGGACCGCACCGAGGCGCACATGCACCACAAGTTCGCCATCTTCGACGGCGCGCGTCTCATCAACGGCAGCTACAACTGGACGCGCAGCGCCTGCGAATACAACGAGGAGAACGTGATCCTCAGCAACGACCCTTCGCTCGTTCGCCGCTTCGCGGACGAATTCGACACCTTGTGGAAAGAACTGCAGGCCGACTGATGGCGAGACGAATCGACTACGACTGGGAGCTGCCTCCCGAAATGCAGCAGCGGCTGGGCGGCACGACCTACGGCGCGCAGCGCGTCATCCACGAGCAGGGCCACCTGATGGTGATCCTGCACGAGCCGCCCGCCGGCTCCGGCGCCGAGCGCAAGCCCGCTGTGTTCCTGCGCAAGCCCGATGGGGCGTGGCTGCACAAGGGCAACAACCCCGGCGAACGGGCGCTCGCCAAGCTGCTGGAGAGCTATCGCGCGGCGTTCAGCACCTTCGAGATCCGGCACCAGTCGGCGGAGACGGCGGAGGAGCTGTTCCAGATCCTCGGCCCGCTGATTCCGCTCACGCGCGCCGCGATGAACATGCAGGCCACCCTGCAGGCGGCCCGCGAAGCCGCCAAGGACGACCTGATGCTCATCGACCTGCGCGACCTGGCGGTCGAGATCACGCGCGGCATGGAGTTGCTGCTGGCCGACACCCGCATGTCGCTGGACTACCGCCTCGCGCACGCGGCCGAAGAACAGGCGCGTGCGGGTATCGAGGTGAGCCGCGCGCAGCACAAGCTCAACACCATCGCCGCGCTCACCTTTCCGCTGATGGCGATCGGCGCCGCCTTCGGCATGAACCTGCACAGCGGCGCGGAGAACCTGCCGGCCTGGGTGTACTGGGTGATCTTCGCGGCCGGCATCTGCCTGGGCGTGATGCTGCGCGGCTGGGTCAAGGCGCCAGCGGCGCCGCCGGTCGTTGCAAAGCCGGCGTCCACGCTGAAGAAGAAATAGGGCGAACAGAGGGGCGGGCCTTCGTGATTCGCGAGGTCCCGCTGCCGAATGGGCACTTCTCTTCATCGCGATCTGCTTCTAGAGTCGCCTGCTTTCGCACAAGCAGAAAGACTTCCATGATCGACCACCTGGATCACCTGGTGCTCACGACCGCGAACGAAGAGGCCTGCGTGCGCTTCTACGTCCACGCGCTGGGCATGACGCTGGAGACTTTCGGCGCCGGCCGCAAGGCCTTTCGTTTCGGCAACCAGAAGATCAACCTGCATGTGAAGGGGCACGAGTTCGAGCCGAAGGCCGACGTGCCCACACCCGGTTCGCTGGACCTGTGCTTCATCGCCAGCGTGCCGCTCGAAGCGGTCATCGAGCGCCTGGGCGAGAAGGGCGTGGCGATCATCGAAGGCCCCGTCATGCGCACGGGCGCGACCTCGCGCATCCGTTCGGTCTATGTGCGTGACCCCGACCTGAACCTCATCGAGATTTCAGAACTCGCGCCCTGAAGTCCGGACTCGACGGCGCCATGCCGCGGCTACGCCTTGACGCCGAGCACCGACAGGATGATCGCGGCCAGCGTCAAGGTCACCGGCAGGCGGTGCGTGGCAATGGCGTGGACCTGGGCGACCGACAGCTTCGTTTGCTGAAGGAGGTTCTTTTCGGAATGAAGTGCTGTGGACATATCAAATACTCCTGAGTGGCTGCGAACGGCTTGTTCGCATGGGTTCAAAGATAGACCTCCGAATGGGACGCGGCACGGGGCTTTTGTCGACGCGGCGTTTCCGTTTTCGCAACGATCCACGGGTCACGGCCTGGAACTTCCCGCTGCCTCCAGGATCAGGTTGGCGATCCGGTCGGGGTGTGAAATCAGTGAGAGATGGCTGGATTCGATCTCGATCGTCTTCGCCTTCATCCGCTTGGCGAGAAAGCGCTCCAGCTCGGGCGAGGTGGTGCGGTCCTGGGTCGACACGGCGTACCACGAGGGCTTGGTACGCCATGCGGCCTGCGTGGTGCGCGAGGCGAACAGCGTGTCGGAGATGCGGCCCTGCACCGCGTACAGCACACGTGCCTTGGCCGGATCGAGATCGCCCGCGAAGTCGCGCAGGAACGCCTCTTCGCCCAGTTGCGCAAAGCCGTTCGCCTTGACCAGGCCGGCGGTGGCGGGCGGCGTGGGGAACTTGGCGGCGAGCGCGCCGTAGTCCTCGCCGGCATCGGGGGCACGCGCGGCCACGTAGACCAGCGCCGACACCTTGGGGTCGACACCGGCTTCGCTGATCACCGTGCCGGCCCACGAGTGGCCGACCAGCACCGTCGGGCCGTCCTGCAATGCCAGGATGCGCCGCGTGGCCTCCACGTCGTCCGCCAGCGAGGTCAGCGGGTTCTGCACCGCGGTGGCCTTCAGGCCTGCCTGCTGCAGCCGCCCGATCACGTCGGACCAGCACGAGCCGTCGGCGTAGGCGCCATGCACCAGCACCACGTTGCGCACGCCCGGTGCCAGCGTCTGCGCGAGGCCGCGGGTGGAGAGGGTGGAGGCGGCAACGCCTGCGACGATGGCGGCGGAGAAAGAGCGGCGGTTCATGGGGCTGGGTCCTTGTGCAGGGAGTGAGGTAAGGAAACTGATGTCCCGTACTTTCGGAGCCGCACGTTCCGCGCGAATTGCGTCCGCCCGCACTTCGATGCAGATGAAGCGGGCGCGGATTACAGACGAAACATGAGGCCCGGACGCGCGGGTCCGGCTTGTCGCGCAGAGTCAGCCCGCGATGAGCTTCTGAACCAGCTCCGCGGTGGTCGCCGCCGCGTACTTGCGCATCAGCCGCGCCCTGTGCAGCTCGACCGTGCGGTGGCTGATGCCCAGCGCCTTGCCGATCTCCTTGGAGGTCAGCCCCTGCATCACCTGGGCCGCCACCTCGCGCTCGCGCGGCGTGAGCTCGGCCTTCACCGCGCGTCTCGAGCCCAGGTCCTCGAAGGTCCAGATGCCGGCCTCGTGCGGCGCGGCGCGGTTCATCGCGTGGCCGGTGACGTGGCACCAGAAGGTCTCGCCGGCGATGGCGCCGTGCAGGCCGCCCAGGCGCTTCATCATGCGGTTGTCGGCGTAGTGGCCGCTGGCGTTCAGAAAGGGTTCCATGCGCTTGCCGATGCGCTCGAACTCGGCCACGCTGGGGTAGAGGATGCTGAACGAATGCCCCACCAAGGCGGAGGGCGTTGCGCCGAAGATCTCGCACACGCGCAGGTTGCACGCCACGATGGTGCGGTTGCTCGAAACGACCATGCCGACGGGCGCATGTTCAAAAGCCAGCCGGTAATCGATCTCGGGCATCGGGGGTCACCATTACGAAATACTACGTATGCGGGTACGTAGTATCGTTGACGGCTTCCCACCCAATCACCCACCCACTCTCACCATTCCATCAAGGAGCCCGAGTGAACAAGATTTATCCCTCCGCAGACGCGGCACTCAAGGGGGTCGTGGCCGACGGGCAGATGCTCGCGGTCGGCGGCTTCGGCCTGTGCGGCATTCCCGAAGCGCTGATCGAGGCGCTGAAGGACTCCGGCGCGCAGAACCTCACCGTCATCTCGAACAACGCGGGCGTCGACGGTTTCGGCCTCGGCAAGCTGCTGGAGACGCGCCAGATCAAGAAGATGATCGCGTCGTACGTGGGCGAGAACAAGGAGTTCGAGCGCCAGTACCTCGCGGGCGAACTGGCCCTCGAATTCACGCCGCAGGGCACGCTGGCCGAAAAGCTGCGCGCGGGCGGTGCGGGCATTCCGGCCTTCTTCACCAAGACCGGCGTGGGCACGCAAGTGGCCGAAGGCAAGGAGCTGCGCGAGTTCGACGGCGAAACCTACGTCATGGAACGCTCGCTGGTGCCCGACGTGGCGCTGGTGAAGGCCGCCGTGGCCGACAAATCGGGCAACCTGCGCTTCCGTCTCACGGCGCGCAACTTCAACCCTGCCGCCGCGATGGCGGGCAAGATCTGCATCGTCGAAGTCGAGAAGATCGTCGAAGTCGGCGAGCTGGCCCCCGACGACATCCATCTGCCGGGCATCTACGTGCACCGCATCGTGCTCAACAGCAATCCCGAGAAGCGCATCGAGAAGCGCACCGTGAGCGCCGCGGCGCCAGTCGATGCGGCCGCCGCCAAGGTCGAGGCCCAGGCCGCGATCGCCCAGGCCGCTGCCGGCAGCGAAGTGCCCGCGCCCATCAAGAACGACACCAAAGGAGCCTGAGATGCCCTGGACCCAAGACCAGATGGCGGCCCGTGCCGCGCAAGAACTCGAAGACGGCTTCTACGTCAACCTCGGCATCGGCATCCCGACGCTGGTGGCGAACCACACCGGCACCAAGGAAGTCTGGCTGCAGAGCGAGAACGGCATGCTGGGCATCGGCGCCTTCCCCACTGAAGACAACGTCGACGCCGACCTCATCAACGCTGGCAAGCAGACCGTGACCACCATCCCCGGCTCGGCCATCTTCGGCAGCCACGACAGCTTCGCGATGATCCGCGGCGGCAAGATCAACCTGTCGATCCTCGGCGCGATGCAGGTGAGCACCGAAGGCGACCTCGCCAACTGGATGATCCCCGGCAAGATGGTCAAGGGCATGGGCGGCGCGATGGACCTCGTGGCGGGCGTCAAGCGCGTGATCGTGTTGATGGAGCACGTCGCGAAGAAGAAGGACGGCACAGAGGACTTCAAGATCCTCGAGAAATGCACGCTGCCGCTGACCGGCGTGGGCGTTGTCGATCGCATCATCACCGACCTCGCGGTGATGGACGTCGTGCCCGAAGGCCTGAAGGTGGTCGAGCTCGCGCCCGGCGTGAGCTTCGATGCGCTGCAGGCGAAGACGGGTGCCAAGCTGATCCAGTAAAGGCACTCGCATCCGACACCGACAAGGGCCGCTTTTGCGGCCTTTCGTCATGGCGGGATGAGAAACTGCGCGCATGGCTTATCTCGACATCGACAACCTTCGCACCATCTTTCTCGACGACGAAGCGCTGCGCGCCGTGCATCTGCAGCGTCAGCCTTGCGGCGCCGTGAACATCACGAGCGGCCGCATCGTGGCGTGCGATCCGTTGGTGCAGCCCGAACGCCAGCCCTTTGCGCGCGAGCTGCAGGCGCGCGGCGCGTTCCCCGTCGAAGTGCTGCACGACAAGGGCCAACATGCGCTGGCCGTGCTGTGGCTGCGTGACCGCGGCAGCCTGCGCGCCGCAGACCTGAACTGGCAGATGGCGCTGATGGAAGGGGAGTCGCTCGACACGCTGGGCGACGACGAGTTCTACGGTTACCCGGTCGACGCCGGCCTCGGCTGTTTCATGGACCCCGACGCCGCCATCGCCATGGCCGAGCGCGACAAGCGCGAAGCCGCCGATCCCGACTACAGCAACTACTACGACGACGTGCTCGCCGGCGAGATGGGCGATACCGATGTCGTCGACCACTGTCCGCTCGGGCCGGGTTCGGCGAGCAACATGGTGATCTTTCGCTCCGGCTGGGGTGACGGCAGCTACCCGAGCTTCTGGGCGCTCGACGCATCCGGCGAACCCGTGGCGCTCGTGACCGACTTCATGACGATGACCGGCGGCGACGCGCGCGACGAAGACGACAAGCGCAGCGATGCTTACCAAGCGAGCCTTTCGCCGGAAAAGCTCACGGCGCTCGAAGCGCTGGGTGCGGCGGCGGTCGAAGGCGATGCCGCGGCGATCAAGACGCTGCTGGACACCGGGCTCGCGAAGCCCAACGAGATCATTCCTTCGTTCGGCGAAACCGCGATCACGAGCGCGATCCGCATGAACCAGATCGACGCGCTGCGCGTGCTGCTCACGGGCGTGCAAGGCCTGCCGATGCCGCCGCGGTTCTACCGCATGGACAAGGAAGAGAGCTACATCGACTACGCGCGGATGCTCAAGAAGCCGCGCGTCGAAGGGCTGATCGACCTGCTGGAAAAAGCCGCGGCACCGGTGCGCAAGCCGGGGTTCCTGAAGCGTCTTTTTTCCTGAGCTATCAAGCGCTCAGGCGCCCAGCGCGGCCCGCACCTTGTCGCCGAGGCCGCGCAGCCGCTCGACCGGCTCGTTGGAGAACACGAAGCGCAGGTACTGCGCGCCGTGTGTCTCGCCCCAGCCCTTCATTGCGGTCGCGCAGACGCGTGCTTTCAGAAGGCGCTCGGAGAGCGTCTGCCCATCGATCCCGAAATCGCTCGTTCGCAGCAGCAGTGACCAGCCGCCGGCCGGAATGCCGACGGGCAGGCCCTTGAGTTCATCCAGCACGGTGTCGCGCCTGCGTTCCAGCTCAGCCACATAGGGCGCGAGCGTCCGCGCCGACTGTTCCAGCGCCGTGGCCACCGCGTCCTGCGCGATGCCCACCGGCACGACGACATTGGCGAGCGACACGGCGACCAGATCGGGCATGTAGCTCTCGGGCGCGACGGTCCAGCCCACGCGCCAGCCGATCATGCGCAGCTCCTTGGCCGACGAACCCACGGTGATCGTGCGCTCGGCCATGCCGGGAAGGCCGGCCGGGTGAATCACCTTGCGGCCGTCGTAGAGCAAGCGCTCCATGGCCGTGTCGAGGATCAGGGTCAGGTCGTGCTGCACGCACAGCGCGGCGATGGCGCGCCAGTCGTCCTCGTCGAAATAGCCGCCGGACGGCATCGACGGCGACATCAGCAGCATCACCCGAACACGAGGTCCGATGGCGGCTTGCAGCGCCGTGCGGTCGAGCTTCCATTCGCCGCCGGGCGTGAAGACAAAGGGCACGTACTTCGGCGTTCCACCCGCCAGCCGGATGCGATTGAGCAGGCCCGCATAGGTCGGATCGGTCACCAGCACCTCGTCGCCCACCTCGACCGTCGCGAGCAGCGCATTGAGAATGCCCGAGAGCCCGCCCGCGGAGATCACGCAATTGTGTGCGTTGTAGTCAACGCCCGAGAGCGCCGACACATGCCGCGCGGCAACCTCGCGCAACCGCGATTGACCGACGAAGGGCAGGTAGCTGTTGTCCGAATCTTCCGAAGCCGCGCGCACGGTGCGCGCAACCGCTTCGGCGTCGGGCGGAATGTCGACGTCGAGGTTTTCCAGCCTGAGAAAGGGCGGGCCGTCCGCATCGTCGGCGATGGCGCCCATGCGGTCGACGCCGATGCCTGCGATGTGTTCGAGCCGTGCGGGGCGGTGACGGGGCATGCGTGTCTCCTTGGGGGTAGCTACAGGGCCGGCTTGCGCGGACGCAGCGGCCGTTGCGGCGCGCCCACCGGGTCTTCCGATTTTTCCGCATTCTGCGGCAGCAGCAGCGATTGCTGCGCCTCTGCCGCCTCGCGCAGGAAGTTCCATACGGCTTGCATTCGCACGAGATGCTTGGTCTCCGCAGGCATCGACATCCAGAACGTGCGCGTGAAGTTCGCTTGCCCCCGCAGCACCGGCTTCAGCGCGCTGTCTTTCTCTGCGATGAAGGCCGGCAACACAGCAATCCCCGCTCCCGCCACCACCGCCCTGTGCTGCGCCAGCACGCTCGTGCTGCGAAGCGCAAAGGCATCGGGACGATGCAATTCATCGAGGTACTGCAGCTCCTTGCTGAACAGCAGGTCGTCCACATAGCTGATGAAGGTGTGGCCGCGCAGGTCCTCGCGCGTCTTGATCGGCTTGTGCGCCGCGAGGTACTGCCTGGACGCATAGAGCCGAAGCGTGTAGTCCGTGAGCTTGGTGACCACCACCGGCCCGCGTGCCGGGCGCTCCAGCGAGATCACGATGTCGGCCTCGCGGCGCGACAGGTGCACCAGCCGCGGCATCGCGAGCAGGTCGATGGTGAGCTTGGGGTGCTGCAGCGCGAAGAGCGCGAGCTGCGGCGCCAGCACCACCGTGCCGAAGCCTTCAGTTGCGCCGATGCGCACAAGGCCCGACAAGCCTTCCTGCGAGGCCGGTGCGGTGCTCTCGACGGCCTGGAAGGCGCTTTCCATCGCCTCGACCTGCGGCTGCAGCCGGCGGCCCGCTTCGGTGAGCCGGTGGCCGCCCGCTTCGCGCGAAAAGAGCGGGGCGCCGACTTCCTTTTCGAGCGACTGGATGCGCCGGGCGACCGTGGTGTGGTCCACCTCGAGCCGGCGTGCCGCGCTCATCAGCGTGCCGGAACGGGCCAGTTCCAGGAAGTAGCGCAGGTTGTCCCAGTCCATGTGCGTGCTTGTCCTCGTATTTGCGTGCGTCCGCTTGCATGAAGGGTCTGCATTTTTGCAAAGCCGTGGCGCATATTTGTCTATTGTCATGGCAAATCTGCAAAGCTAGGATGCGGGCTGCACCGGCTTGCCCGGCATCGCCTTTTTAAGATTTCGCAGAGATTCACAGGAGACAAAACCCATGGACGCCACGACTACCCCTTCGACTCAGATCGCCACCGTCAAGCTCTTGATCGGCGGCAAGCTCGTCGAATCCAAGACCACCGAATGGCGCGACATCGTCAACCCGGCCACGCAGCAGGTGCTGGCCCGCGTGCCCTTCGCGACGCAGGCCGAGCTCGATGCCGCCGTGGCTTCCGCCAAGGAAGCTTTCAAGACCTGGCGCAAGACCCCCATCGGCGCGCGCGCCCGCATCTTCCTGAAGCTGCAGCAGCTCATTCGCGAGAACATGGGCGAGCTGGCCGCGATCCTCACGGCCGAGCAGGGCAAGACATTGCCGGATGCCGAGGGCGACGTGTTCCGCGGCCTCGAAGTGGTCGAGCACGCATCGAACATCGGCAACCTGCAACTGGGCGAACTGGCCAACAACGTGGCCAACGGCGTCGACACCTACACGCTGCTGCAACCGCTGGGCGTGTGCGCCGGCATCACGCCGTTCAACTTCCCCGCGATGATCCCGCTGTGGATGTTCCCGATGGCCATCGTCACGGGCAACACCTTCGTGCTCAAGCCTTCCGAACAAGACCCGATGGTCACCATGCGCCTGTGCGAACTGGCACTCGAAGCAGGCATTCCGCCAGGCGTGCTGAACGTGGTGCATGGCGGCGAGGCCATCGTCAACGGCATCTGCGACCACAGGGACATCAAGGCGATCAGCTTCGTCGGCTCGACCAAGGTCGGCACGCACGTCTACAACCGCGCCACGCTGGCAGGCAAGCGCGCGCAATGCATGATGGGCGCGAAGAACCACGCGATCGTGATGCCCGACGCGAACAAGGAGCAGACGCTCAATGCATTGGCCGGTGCAAGCTTCGGTGCAGCCGGCCAACGCTGCATGGCGGTGTCGGTGGCGGTGCTGGTGGGCGAAGCCCGCAACTGGGTGCCCGAGCTGATCGCCAAGGCCAAGACGCTGAAGATCGGCGCCGGCACCGAGAAGGGCGTGGACGTGGGCCCGCTGGTTTCGTGCGCTGCGTACGACCGCGTCAACCACCTCATCGAACGTGGCCTGGCCGATGGCGCCGAGCTGGTGCTCGATGGCCGCAAGCCCACCGTGCCCGGTTACGAGAAGGGCAACTTCGTCGGTCCGACGATCTTCACCGGCGTGAAGCCCGGCATGACGATCTATGACCAGGAAGTGTTCGGCCCGGTGCTGTGCATTGCCGATGCCGAGACCATCGACGAAGCCATCGAGTTGATCAACAGCAACCCGAACGGCAACGGCACGGCGATCTTCACGCAGTCGGGCGCTGCCGCCCGTCGCTTCCAGGAAGACATCGACGTGGGGCAGGTCGGCATCAACGTGCCGATTCCGGTGCCGGTGCCGATGTTCTCGTTCACCGGTTCGCGCGCCTCGAAGCTCGGCGACCTCGGCCCGTACGGCAAGCAGGTCATCATGTTCTACACGCAGACCAAGACGGTGACGGCACGCTGGTTCGACGACAGCACCGTCTCGCACGGCGTCAACACCACGATCTCGCTGAAGTAAGCCCGGGTCCATGGACTTCGAGCTTTCTGAAGAGCAGCGCGCCTTCGCCGATTCGGCGCGCGATTTCGCGCAGGCCGAATTCGCGCCGCATGCCGCGCAGTGGGATGCGGAAGCGATCTTCCCGAAGGAGGCCATTGCCAAGGCCGGCGAGCTGGGCTTCTGCGGGCTCTATGCGCCCGAGCGCGTCGGCGGCCTTGGCCTGCCGCGGCTCGATTCGGCGCTGGTGTTCGAGGAGATGGCCGCGGTCGATCCGTCGACCACGGCCTTCATCACGATCCACAACATGGCGACCTGGATGCTCGGCACCTGGGCGACCGATGCGGTGGCTCAGCAGTGGGGCGAAGATCTCACAAGCGGGCGCAAGCTGGCTTCGTACTGCCTCACCGAGCCGGGTGCCGGGTCGGATGCGGGTTCGCTGAAGACACGCGCCGAGTTGCAGGGTGCGGAGTACGTCATCAACGGCGGCAAGGCGTTCATCTCGGGCGCCGGTTCCACCGACGTGCTGGTGCTCATGGCGCGCACCGGCGGTGCGGGTGCCAGTGGCATCTCCGCCTTCGCGGTGCCGGCCGACGCACCTGGCGTGAGCTACGGCAAGAAGGAACACAAGATGGGCTGGAACAGCCAGCCCACGCGCACCATCAACTTCGACAACGTGCGCATCCCGGCCGAAAACCTCTTGGGCAAGGAAGGCGAGGGCTTTCGCATCGCGATGAAGGGGCTCGACGGCGGGCGCATCAACATCGCGACCTGCTCGGTGGGCGCGGCGCAGGGCGCGCTCGATGCGGCGCGCCGCTACCTGCATGAGCGCCAGCAGTTCGGCAAGCCGATCGCGAGCTTCCAGGCATTGCAGTTCAAGCTGGCCGACATGGCGACCGAACTGGTCGCGGCGCGGCAGATGGTGCGGCTCGCCGCATCGAAGCTCGACGCGGGCCATGCCGACGCCAGCACCTACTGCGCGATGGCCAAGCGCTTCGCGACCGATTCGGGCTTCAATGTGTGCAACGACGCGCTGCAGCTGCACGGCGGCTACGGCTACCTCAGCGAGTTTCCGCTGGAGCGCCTGGTGCGCGACACCCGCGTGCACCAGATCCTGGAAGGCACCAACGAAATCATGCGCGTGATCGTTGCGCGAAAATTGCTGGAAGGGGACAGCGATATCCGCTGATGCCCCGCACCCAGAACCCCTCAAGACAATGACCGACTCCGTAGTTCTTTTCGACGAAATCAAGACCGCCGGCGGCAAGCGTTTCGCCACCGCCACGCTCAACGCCCCCGCGTCGCTCAATGCGCTTTCCGTGGACATGGTCCGCCTGCTCACGCCCAAGCTGCGCGAATGGGCGAAAGACGACGGCATCGTCGGCGTGCTGTTGCAGGCCGCTGGCGAGAAGGCCTTCTGCGCGGGCGGCGACCTGCGCCAGCTCTACCAGACGCTGATGGAATGCGGCCCCGCACGCAACACCTACGCCGAAGACTTCTTCCGCGAAGAGTACGAGCTCGACTACCTGATCCACACCTTTCCCAAGCCCTTCCTCTGCTGGGGCCACGGCATCGTGATGGGCGGGGGCGTGGGCCTGATGTCGGGCTGCTCGCACCGCGTGGTGACGACGCAGAGCCGCATCGCGATGCCCGAGATCGCCATCGGCCTGTACCCCGATGTGGGCGGGAGCTGGTTCCTGCGCCGGACGCCGGGTCGCACCGGGTTGTTCCTGGCGCTGACAGCCGCGAATCTCAACGCCGCCGATGCGATCTTCTGTGGGCCGGCCGATGTTCTGGTGCCGCAGGAGCGCAAGAGCGAGGTGCTCGACGCAATCACCGCCGCATCGTGGGCGGGCGAGGGCAAGGCCGACCGCGCCACGCTGTCGCGCATCCTTGCGAAGGCCGGCGAAGGCGCCGAGCTGCCGGCGTCGAAGGTTCGTGAGCACTACGACACCATCAACGCGCTGATGGCCGGCGACGACCTGCTCGACATCGCCAACCGCCTGCGCAACCTGCAGAGCGACGACCCTTGGCTGCAGTCCGCCTCCAAGACCTTCGTGAAGGGCGCGCCGAGCTCGGCCGCGCTGAGCTTCGAGCTCTGGCAGCGCGTGCACCGCATGTCGCTGGCCGAGGTGTTCCGGCTCGAATACTGGGCGTCGCTCGGCTTCTGCGCGCACAAGGATTTCGCCGAAGGCATCCGCGCAGTGCTGATCGACAAGGACCGCAATCCCAAGTGGTCGCCCGCCACCATCGAAGAGATCACGCCCGCCTTCATCGAAGACCACCTGCGGCCGCGCGGCGAAATGCCAGCGGAGCTGGCCTCGCTGGTCTGACGCTCATTCATAAAAGACAACGGAGACAACACATCATGAAGATCGCATTCATCGGCCTCGGCAACATGGGCGGCCCGATGGCCATGAACCTGCTCAAGGCGGGCCACACGCTCAGCGCATTTGATCTCTCGGCCGAGGCCTGCAAGAAGTTCGGCGCCGAGGGGCTGCCAATTGCCAAGTCGGCCGCCGAGACCGTGGCCGATGCCGAAGTCGTCATCAGCATGCTGCCGGCCAGCGCGCATGTCGAAGGCCTGTTCCTCGGCGGCGCGGGCAAGCCCGGCCTGCTGGAAAGCATCAAGGACGGCACGCTCGTGATCGACAGCAGCACCATCGCCGCCGCCACGTCGCGCAAGGTGGCCGAAGCGGCCGCCGCCAAGGGCGTTGCGATGATCGATGCGCCTGTGTCGGGCGGCACCGGCGGCGCGATCGCCGGCACGCTGACCTTCATGGTCGGCGGTGAAACCAAAGACCTGGAGCGCGCGCGGCCGGTGCTGGAGAAGATGGGCGCCAACATCTTCCACGCCGGCGCAGCGGGCGCGGGGCAGACCGCGAAGATCTGCAACAACATGCTGCTCGGCATCCTGATGATCGGCACCTCCGAGGCGCTGGCGCTCGGCGTGGCGAACGGGCTCGACCCGAAGGTGCTCTCCGAAATCATGCGCCGCAGCTCGGGCGGCAACTGGGCGCTCGAAAAGTACAACCCGATGCCGGGCGTGATGGAGACATCGCCGGCTTCGAAGAACTACGCGGGCGGCTTCGGCACCGACCTGATGCTCAAGGACCTGGGCCTCGCCCAGGAGAACGCGGCGGCGGTTCGTGCTGCCACGCCGCTAGGTGGTCTCGCACGCAGCCTGTATGCGGCGCACAGCCTCGCGGGCCATGGCGCGCTGGATTTCTCCAGCGTGCTGAAGCTGGTGCAGAAGGCTTCCTGAAGGCTGCCTGTTTCCGGCGCTCAGCCGAAATGGGCCTTCACGGCCCACAGCACGCCGAGCACCACCGCGACCAGCACGACAAAGACCATCCAGGCACGCGTGAACGCCTGGGCTTCGGTCACGACTTCGGGGGCAGCCGCGGGAGCGGGGCTAGGGGCGGCGGGCGGTTGTGGGTTCATTCCCGACTGTACCCCGCGCTGCGCCGGCCGCGGCCGGTTTTACCGACACATCGCGCCGGGCCATCGCCAGCAGGATGCCGGCCGCGACGAGGTTCGCGCCGGTGCTGGCGACGATCGGCAGCAGGTAGCTGCGGCTGATGTCGAATGCAAAACCCGCCGCGCTCGGCCCGACCAGCGTGCCCACGGCCACGCTGGTGTAGAGCACGCCGATGATCGCGCTGATGTTGCGTCCGCCGAAGTAGTCCATCACCAGCGCCGGCAGCAGCGCGACGAAGCCGCCGTAGAACACGCCGTAGGCGAACGCGAACACGGCCAGCCCCCAGAACCCGCCGGACACTGCCCACACCACGAGTGACAGCGCCATGCCCGCCGACATCAGCGGCAGCGCGAGTTGGCGGCCGATGCGGTCGGCCAGCCCGCCGAGGAAGAAGCGGCCCGCCGTGCTGCCGACGCCGATGGCGCCCAGCAGCAGCACTGCGGAAGTCGAGGGCATGCCGTGGTCGAGCGCGTACGGCACGAGGTGGACGAAGGGCACGAACAGGCCGAAGGAACTGATGAGGCAGGCCGCGAAGAGGCCGGCGAAGCGCCGCGATGTCACCGCCTCCCGCACCGTCGCGCCTGCGGGCTTGGCCGATGACGCCTGCGGCTGCGGCGGATCGCCGTCGGGCCCGAGCCCGCGGTCGCGCGGGTCGTTCTCGATCAGGAGCGCCATGCCCACGCCCACCACCACGGCGAGCGCGCCGAGCGCCAGATAGGTGTGGCGCCACCCGATGCCTTCGATGAGGAACGACGCCAGCGGCGGCATCACCAGCGTGCCCACGCCGATGCCGCTGACCGCCAGCCCCGATGCGAATCCGCGCCGCTTGACGAACCAGCGCTGCACCGCGCCGAGCACCGGCACATACGACGCGCCGACGCCCAGGCCCACGCCGAGCCCGTAGGCAAGGTAGATCTGCGTCAGGCTCTGCGCCTGCCCCGCGAGGGCGAGGCCCAACCCGACCAGCACCATGCCCGCGACCGCGAGCCGCCGCGAACCCCATCGGTCGGCAAGCGGGCCGCTGATGACGCCGAGCCCGAAGTAGAGAAAGCCCGCGAGCGAGAACACCAGCGACACCGAGCCGCGCGAGGCGCCGAAGTCGCGCTGCAGCGATTCGAGAAAGGCGCTGAAGGTGTAGGCGCTGCCGAAGCCCACGAGGGTCACGGCGAAGGCGCCCGCGACCACGAGCCAGCCGCGGAAGAGGCGCGCGCGCGGCGAGGGGGATGAACGATTCAAGAGGGGGGTCTCCATGTTCTTCCCGGTCCAGCGGAGCGGGGGCCCTATTTCTCAGGATATCTAACGAAGATCGATTGATCGTGCCAATATTCATCTCTGGAGCGATCTGCGACAAGCCAGATTTTCTGAAGACTTCGAATCAGATTAACTAAATGAAAAAGCACCAGCTTCCACCGCTCAACGCGCTGCGCGCCTTCGAGGCGACGGCCCGGCACCTCTCGGTCAAGAACGCGGCGGACGAGCTGTGCGTGACCCCCGGCGCGGTGAGCCAGTTGATCAAGGCGCTGGAGCTGCATCTGGGCGTTGCGCTCTTTCGCCGCGTGAACCGTGGCGTCTTCCTCACCGATGCCGGCCGTGCCTACCTGCCGCCGGTGCGCAATGCCTTCCGGCAGATCAGCGACGCCACACGCCGCATCGCCATGCCCGAGGACGCGGGCATCCTCACCGTGAGCGCCACCCCGTTCTTCGCTTCCGCGTGGCTGGTGCCGCGTCTCAAGGGCTTCCAGGATGCGCATCCCGACATCGACCTGCAGGTGGTGAGCAGCAGCGCGCTGGCCAACTTCTCGCGCGACGGCGTGGATGCCGCCATTCGCCACGGCCTCGGCCGCTATGCGGGCTTGAGCAGCCAGCGCGTGTTGACGGTGGAGATCGTTCCCGTGGCGGCGCCCGCATTGGTCAAGCAGCTCGGCATGCCGGCGGCGCCGGCCGACCTGACGCGCTGGCCGCGCGTGAACGATGCCGAGCGCAAGGCCTGGGCGCTGTGGTTCGAGGCACAGGGCATCGAGGCCGCGGGCGCGGCGCGCGGTCCCTCCTTCGACGATTCGGGCCTGCTGTTGAAGGCGGTGCTCACGGGGCAGGGCGCGGCATTGCTGCCCGCCGCGGTCGTGGCCGAAGATCTTGCGCAGGGCCGGCTCGTGCAGCTTTCGGATGTGAGCTGGCTCGAGGACTTCGCCTATTACCTCGTGTACCCGGAAGACAGCCACGACCACCCCAAGGTCGCGGCCTTTCGCGGTTGGCTGCTGGAAGTGGCGCAAGGCGCACCCGCGACCGGTGCTGCTGCCGGTGCCGGAAAGCGACGTGCGTCAGGTCCCCGCAAGAGAGCTTCGCCGACATTCGAAGGGTTGGCCTCTTCGCCGTCATCCTGACAGCAGGGGCATGCCCGATGCCCATGAAACTTCCCCGCCACCGATTCGTCCGCCAGATCGCCGCAAGGCCCCGGCTCTTCATTGCCGCGGCCATCGCCATGGCCGTGGGGTTCCTGCTTCCTTCCGTCGATGCCCACCTCGTCACACGCCTCCTGATCGCCTGGAACACCGGCGCCTGCCTCTATGTGCTGCTCGCGGCGGTCATGATGAACCGGTCGTCGCAGAACCACATGCGCTACCGCGCGCAACTGCAGGACGACGGGCAGATGGTGATCCTCGTGCTGGTGGTGGTCTCGGCCATTGCGAGCCTGGCGGCCATCGGTGGCGAGCTGGTGGTGGTCAAGGACATGCACGGGCTCGAGAAGATCGCGCACATCGCGCTGGCCGGCCTCACGGTGGTGTCGTCGTGGGCCTTCACGCAAGTGATGTTCACGCTCCACTACGCGCACGACTACTACGCCGCGGCGTGCCGCGGGCAGAAGGCGGGTATCCAGTTCCCGGACGACGAGCCGCCGGGCTACGGCGACTTCTTCTACTTTTCCGCGGTGATCGGCACCTCGGGGCAGACCGCGGATGTGGCGTTCGTCTCCAAGCCCATGCGCCGCATCGGCTCGGTCCACTGCATCCTGGCGTACCTCTTCAACACGACGGTGCTCGCGTTGCTCATCAACATCGGCGCGAGCATGTTCTGAGCGCCATGCCATTCCGTCGCCGATCGAGCTGTTTCTTCGCGGCCCTCGCGGTTCTAGGTCTGTCGTCCGCGGCCCGGGCAGACGATGGCGCGGCCGAGCTTCCGTTCAAGCTCACCGTCGGCGCGTACCGCGTGTCCGGCGGCGGCTTGCCTTCGGGGCCGGGGCTGGACATGAACCTGCGCTACACCTACGGCGATGGCAATGTCTGGATCGGCTGGTTTCGTTCGCCGGTGTTGGATTTCGCGCAGCCCCGCGCGGGTTGGGACCACACGTTCACGCTCGGCCCGGTGCGCGTGCTGCCCTCGCTGCAGGCGGCTTCCGGCGGATTCGTAGGCGGCAGCCTCGCGGTGGAAACGGGCGACAGCTGGTTCGTCGGCACGGGCCTGGGCCGCACCAACCTTCGCAACTACGCCAACCTGAATTTCGACCCCAACGATTCGTACACCGTGTACGGCGGCTACAAGTGGCCGGACGGCACGGCGCTGTCGCTCTCGCTGATCCGCGACAACCGGCTGAACCCCGACCAGCAGGACGTGCACCTCGTCTACCGGGTGCCGCTGCCCGAGCGGCAGCGCCTGACCGTGGACCTGCTGGCCAAGCAGGGCACGGTGGACGGACAGTTCATTCGCCGCGCAGGCCTGACCGTCACCTACGACTGGCCGCGCTGGTTCGTTCGCGCCGCCTACGACCCCAAGGTGAATTTCACGGCGCAGAACATGGTGCGGATGTCGGTGGGCACGCGGTTCTGAGGTTTTCTCGCAGGCGAGGAAGCCGCTACAGCAACTCGATGCCCGGCAGGCTCTTGAAGCAACTCTCGCGCGTGATGCGCACGAAATCGGCGAGCCACGGCTGGTCGGACGTGCCCTGCGTGCAAGCCATGTAGAGCCGACCCGTGAGCCCCTTGCTGCCGACGCGGCGCGCCGTGACGTAGCCGCGGTCCAGGTAGTTCTGCACCGCCCACAGCGGCAGGGTCGCGACGCCGCGCCCGCTCGCCACCAGCTGCAGCATCGCCACGGTGAGCTCGGTCGTGCGCCGGTGCGCGGGCTCCACGCCGGCGGGCGCGAGCACCTGCCGAACGATGTCGAGCATCTCGTCGGGCACGGGGTAGGTGATGAGCGTCTGGTCGGCGAAGTGCCTGGCCGTGAGGTGCGCCTTGGCCGTGAGCGCGTGGTCGTTGGCGAGCAGCGCGACGATCTCGAAGCGGAAGAGCGCGTGGTAGTCGACCGTTTCATCCGGGTCTTCTTCGGAAACGATGGCCACCTCGGCGCGGTTCTGCATCACCAGCGCGATCGGGTCGGGATGGAAGCCCGAGACGATGTCCAGTTCGATTTCGGGCCAGCGCTGGCGGAAGGCGTCCATCGCGGGCATCAGCCAGTCGAAGCAGGTGTGGCACTCGACCACGATGCGCAACTGGCCACTGCGCCCGAGCGCGAGGCGCGCCACATCGCGCTCGGCTTCCTCGATCAGCGGCAGCGCGGTGTCTGCCAACTGCAGCAGCCGAAGTCCCGTGGTGCTGAACTGCGGCGGCACCGACTTGCGCTCGAAGAGCTGCGCGCCGTAGCGGTCTTCGAGCAGCTTGATCTGGTGCGACAACGCCGACTGCGTGAGGTTGAGCAACTGCGCCGCGCGCACCAGGCTGCCGGTGTCGCGCAACGCGATGAGCGTGCGCAGATGGCGTATCTCCAGGATCGACTGCAACATGAATGAAATTCAGGTGAATGGGCAAAAGGTTTCGTTTGAATCATAGACCCCAAACACCGAACATTGCGGATTCTCAAGATTCAAGCGACCGGATTACCTGCAATGACCACCCGTACCCACACCCTCGGCTTTCCGCGCATGGGCGCCAACCGCGAACTGAAGTTCGCACTCGAAAAGCACTGGCGCGGCGAGATCCACCGCACCGCGCTCGAAGCCGTCGGCGAGGAACTGCGTGCACGTCACTGGCAGGCCCAGCGCGATGCGGGGCTCGACTACGTGACCGTCGGCGACTTCGCCTACTACGACCACGTGGCCAATCACATCCAACTGCTCGGTTGCGAGCCGGCGCGCTTCAACTTCTTCGGCGACGAGCCCGAGCTGTCGCGCTACTTCAAGATGGCGCGCGGCGTGGAGGATGAAGCCGGCCATGTGCACGGCGAGAGCTGCAAGCACGGCACCGAAGGCACCTTCGCGCTGGAGATGACCAAGTGGTTCGACACCAACTACCACTACCTCGTGCCCGAGTTCAACGCGGCCACGCAGTTCAAGCTGGCCTCCACGCGGCTCTTCGACGAAGTGGCGCAGGCGCAGCAGGCCGGGCATGCAGTCAAGGCCGTGCTGCTCGGACCGCTGAGCTTCCTGTACCTGGGCAAGGAGAAAGAGGCCGGCTTCGACCGCTTCTCGCTGCTCGACGTGCTGCTGCCCGTGTACGAACAGGTGCTCACGCGCCTGAAGCAGCAGGGTGTGGAGTGGGTGCAGATCGACGAGCCCATCCTCGGCCTGGACCTGCCCGATGCCTGGCGCAACGCCTTCGAGCGCGCCTACTGGCAGCTCGCGCGCAGCGCACCCAAGCTGCTGCTGGCCACGTACTTCTCGCCGCTCTCCGACAACCTGCGCCTGGCCTGCCAGCTGCCGGTCGCCGGGCTGCATGTGGACGCGGTGCGTTCGCCGCAGGAGTTGACCGGCGTGGCCGACTGGCTCCCGGCGCACAAGGTGCTGTCGGTGGGCATCGTCGATGGCCGCAACATCTGGCGCACCGACCCCGATGCAGCGCTCGCCACGCTGCGCCCAGTGGTCGAAAAGAACCGCGGCGAACTGTGGATCGCGCCGTCGTGCTCGCTGCTGCATGTGCCGTTCAGCCTCGCAGCCGAGACCAAGCTCGATGCCGAACTCAAGTCGTGGCTCGCCTTCGCCGTCGAGAAGCTCGATGAGCTGCGCGTGCTGCGCGCGGTGCTCGATGGCGGTGAAGTGTCCGTCGCAAACGAACTCAAGACTGCTCGCGCAGCCGTCGCTGCTCGCCGCAGCAGCCCGCGCGTGCACCGTGCCGACGTGGCGCTGCGCCTCGCGCGCAGCGTGGCCGGCGACGATGCACGTACTTCGGTCTTTCCGCAGCGCCAGTCGGTGCAGCGCACACGTTTCGCCCTGCCCGCGCTGCCGACCACCACCATCGGTTCGTTCCCGCAGACCTCCGACATCCGCGCCGCACGCGCCGCCTTCAAGCGCGGCGAGCTCGATGCGGCCGGCTACCGCGAGAAGATGCGCGCCGAGATCGCACTGGCCGTTCGCAAGCAGGAAGAGCTGGGCATCGACGTGCTGGTGCATGGCGAGGCAGAGCGCAACGACATGGTCGAGTACTTCGGCGAGCAACTCGACGGCTTCGCCTTCACCGCCAACGGCTGGGTGCAGTCGTACGGGTCGCGCTGCGTGAAGCCGCCGGTGATCTTCGGCGACGTGGCGCGCCCTGCCGCGATGACAGTCGAATGGACCGCCTACGCGCAGAGCCTCACCAAGCTGCCGATGAAGGGCATGCTGACCGGCCCGGTCACGATCCTGCAGTGGTCCTTTGTGCGCGACGACCAGCCACGCGCCACGACCTGTGAACAGATCGCCTGGGCGATCCGCGACGAGGTGGTGGACCTCGAAGGCGCGGGCATCGGCATCATCCAGATCGACGAGCCCGCGATCCGCGAAGGCCTGCCGCTGCGCCGCGCGGGCTGGCCCGCGTACCTGAAGTCGGCCACGCGCGCCTTCCGCATCAGCGCCTCGGGCGTGCGCGACGAGACGCAGATTCACACGCACATGTGCTATTCGGAATTCAACGACATCCTGCCGGAGATCGCGGCGATGGACGCCGACGTGATCACCATCGAGACCAGCCGCTCCGACATGGAACTGCTGCGCGGCTTCGGCGGCGAGAACAATTCCGGGGGCTTCCGCTACCCGAACGAGATCGGCCCGGGCGTGTACGACATCCACTCGCCGCGCGTGCCTTCGGTGGACGAGATCGTGCGCCTCATGCGCAAGGCCGCGGTCGTGATGCCGCACGAGAACCTCTGGATCAACCCCGACTGCGGCCTGAAGACCCGCGGCTGGCCGGAGACCGAGGCGGCCTTGTCGAACATGGTCACGGCTGCGAAGCTGCTGCGCAAGGAACTGGCGGCGGCTTGAGGCAGGGGAGGTCGTGACGCGCGCCAATAATGGCGTCATGACTGTCTCTTCCCTCGTAGCCAAACGTCTTGCCTTCGTCCTTTCGCTGCTGCTCGTGCCGGCCATGGCCTGGGCGCAGGACCGCGCCCAGGCCCTGATGCAGTTCGAAGGCGTGCAGGCGCGCTACCAGGCCGCGTATGCGCCGGGCGCCGTGTCGCGCGATGCGCGGCAACTGCTGGACCCGCCGGACCAGGCCATCGCCGACAAGGCGCTCGCGGCGCTGGACACGGCCGCATCGCGGTCCTTCGACGTCAAGGCTTCCGTGGCTGCAATCCAGCAGGAGGTCGCCACTGCCGGCAAGGGCGGCGCTGCGCCGAGCCCGCAGGTTCTCGAGGCAGTGGCCCGGTTCGCCAAGCTGCGCGCCGACTACGCTGCGATGGACGACGCGGCCAAGGTCGAGTTCTTCAATCGCGAGCGCGCGAAGCCGGCCGACCCGGTGCGCACCGAGTTGCTCGAGCGCATGGCCGTGGCCGATACGCGCGAAGTCGATTTCTCCAGCCAGTTGCTGCTAAGTTCGGTCGTGAAGCAACTGGCTCGCGGCAATGCTGGCCAGTTCACCTCGCTGCCCGATCGCACGCTCGACATGGCCGTCGACACGCTGTGGTCGCGCGGCATCACCTCGCCGCGTCCGCGCAACCTGCTGACGGTGGCGCGCGAGTTCGAGAAGCAGGTCACGCAGGCGCTGCTCGCGGCATTGCCCGATGCGGACGTGGCGGCCTTGCTCGCCTGGCGCAACGACCCGCAGGCCGCGGCCGAGCGCGAAGCGCTGGTGGGCAGCTACCGCGCCGAGGTCAAGGGGAGCGGCGCCGTGGCGATCCGGACGCTGGTGCGCGGCTGGCCCCGCTCTTGAGGGCGGCCCGCGCGGCGCCGTATTTGTCGGGCGCCGCGGCATAGGGCATGAAGCGGCTCTGGTTCTCGTCCACATCGAGCGGCCGGCCCACGAACGGAAAGGCGCGCTGCGGGCAGGCCTCGCGCTCGCACACCTTGCAACCCGCGCCGATGGGCGTCGGCACCTCGGGATCGCGCAGGTCCATGCCCTTGGAGTAGACGAGCCGCGTGGCGTGGCTGATGTCGCAGCCGAGGCCGATCGAGAAGGTCTTGTTGGGCGAGCCGTAGCCGCGAAAGCCGTGCGACACGGTGCGCGCGATCCAGAGGTAGGCGCGGCCATCGGGCATGCGCGCGAGCTGCGTCAGCACGCGGCCCGGTTGGGCGAAAGCCTCGTACACGTTCCACAGCGGGCAGGTGCCGCCGGTCTTGGAGAAGTGGAAATGCGTGGCCGACTGGCGCTTCGAGATGTTGCCGGCGCGGTCGACACGGATGAGGAAGAAGGGCACGCCGCGCGCCTCGGGCCGCTGCAGCGAACTCAGCCGGTGGCAGATCGTCTCGAAGCCGACACCGAAGCGACGCGCGAGCTGGTCGATGTCGTAGCGCAATTGCTCGGCCGCTTCGAGGAACACGCCATAGGGCAGCAGCAATGCGGCGGCGAAGTAGTTCGCGAGGCCGATGCGTGCGAGCGAACGCGCGGTGTCGCTCGACAGCGGCGCCTCGGCGACCAGCTTGTCGATCACGTCGCCGACCTCGAGAAAGGCCAGTTGCGTCGCGAGCTGAAAGGCGTGCTGGCCTGGCTCCAGGTAGCGGGAAAGCCTGAGCACGCGCGTGGCCGGATCGAAGCGGCGTTGCGCGCCGCCTTCGTCGTCTTCGGCCGGGATCACCTGCACGCCGTGTGTCTCGAGCAGGCGGTGCGCGAGCCGGTCGCCGGGGTTGCCCTCGCGCAGGCGCCATTGCACGGAGAAGGCTTCGGCAGCGTTGTCGAGCGGGGCGATGTGGTTCTGGTGCGCGAAGAAGAAATCGCGCACTTCCTCGAAGGGCATCGGTCGCGCCTGCGGCATGCGCGCGAGGTCGCCGCGGCCGTCGCCGAGTTCGCCGGCCAATGCTTCGAGGCGCTCCATCGCATCGCGGTGCCGCTGATGCAGCGCGACCAGCGCGCGGCCCACCGCGGGCATCTGCGTGGCGACCTCGCGCAACTCGGCGAGCGCGACGGCATCGCCGCCCGGGTTGTCGGCCAAGGCTTCGCGCAGGCTCGCGACGAGGCGCGCCTCTTCGTCTTCCGAGAAGGCCTGGATGTCGACGCCCAACGTGGCATGCAGGCGCAGCAGCACCGGCACGGTGAGGGGGCGCTGGTTCTGCTCGATCTGGTTGAGGTAGCTGGGCGACAGGCCCAGTTGCTGTGCGAGCGCGAGCTGGCTCAGGCCGCGCTCTTCGCGGAGGCTGCGCAGCCGCACGCCCATGAAGGTTTTCTTCATCGTTCTATCCGTTCTTCGAGGTCCGGTGATTTGCAAAATTCGCAAATCTTGTGCGCTGCATTCGCAATCATTCGCCAATGAGAGAGTTAATTATGAGTGCGTTCCTGCGTAAATTGCGAATTCACGAGCGGCAAGGCTGAAGGAGTTCGCTGGCACGTGGACGCAGCGCATCTCGGCGGGGTGAGAAGGCGACGGACATAAGGAAGACGAGCCACGCCGGGTGGTGGCTGGCATGCAACGTGCACTGACCTGTAAGGCGTAGCACCTCGGTGCCACAAGCCTTGCTTGACGAACTAAATGAAAAGTACGCAAACTAGCCGGGTTTTCAGCGGCAGAACGGGCACTTGACTTAGCCTCGTCACAAAGTTCCCGGTCATTGTTTCAGTTTCATGAACACTGCGATTCGATTGAGTAGGGTTTTCCCTTGGAATCGTGGTGCAAACTTCAGGGTATCCAAAGCCCAATCAAGAAGGAAATTGAAATGAAGACCTCGAACATCCTCGCCGCCGCCGCTCTCTCCCTGCTCGCCGCCGCTGGCGCCCATGCAGAAACCTATGAAGGCGTGCAACCCCTGACCTCCGGCTACAGCCGCGCCGATGTGGCGCCCCAAGCTGCTGCTGCCGCCCGCGCCGGCAACGAATACAGTGATGCTGCTTCGTCCACCGTCGCTCCGACGCTGACCGCTTCGACCACCGACCGCGCCACTGTTCGCGCCCAAGCTGTTGCCGCAGCACATGCACCGGGCCAGAACCTGCGCCCCGAAACCTTCGCTGGCAGCGTGATCCCCGCCCAAGCGAAGGGCCTGACCTTCACGCGTCAAGCCGGCCTGTAATCCGTTGCGGCGCAAGCCGCTTCAGGTCACAAGCCAAAAAGAAAACCGGACCGTGCGAAAGCGCGGTCCGGTTTTTTCATTGGGTGTCTGTTTGTTTATTTCTTCTTCGATCCGTGCCGGTGGCAGTCCGGCGCATGGTCGTCCACGATGCCGGTCGCCTGCATCCACGCATAGACGATCACCGGCCCGACGAACTTGAAGCCGCGCTTCTTGAGTGCCTTCGAAATCTCTTCCGACAGCGGCGTCTGCGTCGGCACCTTGCCGGTCTTGTTGACGATCGGCTTGCCGCCGGCCATGCCCCAGATGAACGCCGAGAAATCCTCGCCCGCCGCCTGCATCGCAAGGTAGGCGCGTGCGTTGCCGATGGTGGCCTCGATCTTGGCCCGCGCACGCACGATGCCCGCGTCCTGCATCAGCCGCTCGACATCGTCGGCGGTGAACTTGGCGACCTTCTCGGGCACGAAGCCCTCGAAGGCCTTGCGGAACGCATCGCGCTTGCGCAGGATCGTGATCCAGGCAAGGCCGGCCTGAAAGCCGTCGAGCATCAGCTTTTCCCACAGCGCGCGGCTGTCGTATTCGGGCACGCCCCATTCGGCGTCGTGGTAGTCGCCCAAGAGCGGGTCGGTCTGGGCCCAGGCGCAACGGATCCTGGTGGCGGCAGTGGTGGCGGTGCTGTTCATTGTTCGATGTGTCGCTCGGCTATCGTCGGGAGATGGTTTCAGAATGAGGGAGTCACCCTGATGCAGAAATTTCGATTTTCATTGTCGGCCCTTTCATTGGGCATCGCGCTCGGTCTCGGTGCACCGGCCTTCGCCGAAACGCTCCAGAAACCGGCGCTCGACCAACTGGCCGCGGCGTGGAAAAGCAGCGGCAAGGCGCCCGCCGATTTCAATGCCTTCCTCATCCAGGCCGAGAGAACCCATCCCGAGTTGAAACCCGCCGTGGCCGCCTACCGCAAGAAGTCGATGCTGGCCGGCGACGACCTCACCAACACCGCGCGCCTGCTCGGTCTCTACAACCGCCTGCAGAACCAGCAGGCCGTGATCGCGAGCATCGGCACGATGGTGGCGATTCCCACAGTGCGCAACGTGCAGGTGCCGCCGCACGAAAGCCCGCAGATCATCGAGTTCGGCAAGCTCGTGGAGAAGATGGCGAAGGACTTCGGCTTGGCCTTCCGCAACGTCGACAACCGCATCTTCGAGGTCAGCCTCAAGGGCAGGGGCAGCGAGGAGTTCGGCATCCTCACGCATGCCGACGTGGTGCCCGCGGTGCTCTCCGAATGGGGGCTCGACGACGGCACGAAGCTCGATCCCTTCACGATGACCCGCGTGGGCGACTTCCTCTACGGCCGCGGCACCATTGACGACAAGGGCTCCATCGCCGCCGTGCTCTACGCGATGAAGGCCGTGAAGGACAGCGGCCTGCCCATCGACCGCAGCATCCGCCTGATGATCGAGACCACCGAGGAAACCGGCGGCGATGCGATGGTGTACTACCGCAGCAAGACGCAGCTGCCGGCCTACAACATCGTGCTCGACAGCAAGTACCCCGCGGTCGTTGCGGAGAAGGGATCGGGGGCGCTCAAGGTGTTTTTCCCCGCGGAGACAATGGACGCCGCATCGACAACTGCGATCACCGCGATGAGCGGCGCGGCATCCGCCAATGCGATCTCGCAGACCGCGACCGCGACGTTGAAGGGCGGCGACCTCGCCGCAGTGGCCGCGAAGCTCGAAGCGGCCAAGGCCGCCTTCCTCCAGAAGTACGAACCGCAGGGCGGCAAGTTCGCCATCGACATCTCGCGCAAGAGCGACAACGGCGACAGCATCGACATCAAGGTCACCGGCACGTCGGCGCACGGCTCGCGTCCCGAAGAGGGCGTGAACCCGCTGCCGCGCCTTGCGCTCTTCCTGCAGGAATCGGGTGCGCCACTCGCCGCCAACCACTACCTGAAGGCCGTGAAGTACATCGATGCGCTCTACGGCACCGGCTACCTCGGCGAGAAGATGGGCCTTGGCTACAAGGACGACTTCATGGGCCCGCTGACCTTCTCGCCCAACCTTATCCGGATCGGCACCGACGGCAGGCTCGAGATGACGACCAACGTGCGCATGCCGCGCGGCCGCACACCCGAAGAATTGAAGGCGCAGGTGGCTGCCAAGGTCAACGCGTGGGCCGCGGCGAACCAGGTGAAGCTCGACGTCAGCTACGACCAAGGCAACTGGATGGCCCGCGACCCCAAGGGCGCATGGCTCTCGACGCTGCTCGACATCTACGGCAGCACCACAGGCCTCGAAGCCAAGCCCGTGCCCACCGCAGGCAGCACGACGGCCAAGCTGATGCCCAACGCGATCAACTTCGGCCCCGCGATGCCGGGCAAGAAATACACCGCGCACAACGCCAAGGAATACAAGGAAGTGCCGGACCTCGATGCCGACATGCAGATGTTCACCGAGATGCTGGTGCGCATCGGCAACCTGCAGCAGATGCAGTGACCCAGGGCAGTCTGCAAACCTAAAGCTGCACCTTGCGCGGCATCCGCTACGTTTCTTCGTAGCGCGATGCGGCGTGCCGAAAGCATGGCGCGGGTTATCGTCGAAGGCTCCATTTTTCGTGAACAGGGAGTCACCTTCATGCAGCAATTTCGCGTCTCGTTGTCGGTCCTTACCATGGGCTTGATGGCAGCAGGCCTCACCGCACCGGCCTTTGCAGAAACGCTCAAGAAACCCGCGCTCGACCAGTTGGCCGCGGCGTGGCAAGGCGGCAAGACCGCATCCAGTTTCAACGCTTTCCTCAGCCAGGCCGAGAAGGCCAATCCCGCGTTGAAACCCGCCGTGGCCGCCTACCGCAAGAAGGCGACGCTGACCGGCGACGACCTCACCAACATCGGGCGCCTGCTCGGCCTCTACAATCGCCTGCAGAACCAGAAGGCGGTGATCGCGAGCCTCGGCGCCATGGTCGCGCTGCCGACTGCGCGCAATGTGCAGATTCCCCCGCACGAGAACCCCGCCATCATCGATTTCGGCAAGCTGGTCGAGAAGACGGCGAAGAGCTTCGGGCTCGCATATCGCAACGTCGACAACCGCATCTTCGAAGTCAGCCTGAAGGGCAAGGGCACCGAAGAGTTCGGCATCCTCACGCATTCGGACGTGGTGCCCGCGGTGCTCTCCGAGTGGGTGCTCGACGACGGCACCAAGCTCGATCCCTTCACTATGCAGCGCGTGGGCGATCGCCTCTACGGCCGCGGCACCATCGACGACAAGGGCTCGATCGCGGCCGTGCTCTACGCCATGAAGACGGTGAAGGAAAGCGGCATCCCGATCCAGCGCACCATGCGCCTGATGATCGAGACCACCGAGGAAACCGGCGGCGATGCGATGGAGTACTACCGCGGCAAGACCCAGCTGCCCGAATACAACATCGTGCTCGACAGCGGCTACCCGGCCGTCGTGGCCGAGAAGGGCGCGGGCTCGCTGAGCGTGTTCTTCCCCGCTGAAAAAACCGATGGCACCGTCACCGCGATCACCGACATGGGCGCGGCTGCCGCGGTCAATGCGATCTCGCAGACGGCCACGGCTACGCTCAAGGGCGGCGATCTTGCGTCCGTTCAAGCCAAGCTCGAAGCAGCGAAGGCGGCCTTCCTGCAGAAGTACGAACCGCAAGGCAAGTTCGCGATCGCGGTCACGCGGAAGAGCGACAACGGCGACAGCATCGACATCAAGGTCACCGGCACCTCGGCCCACGGCTCGGAGCCCCAGAACGGCGTGAACCCGCTGCCGCGCCTGGGCCTGTTCCTGCAGGAGTCGGGCGTTGCGCTGGCCGACAACCAGTTTCTGAAGGCGATCAAGTACATCGACGATCTCTACGGCACCGGCTACCTCGGCGAGAAGATGGGCGTGGGCTACAAGGACGACTTCATGGGCCCGCTGACGTTCTCGCCCAACCTGATTCGCACCGGCGCCGATGGCCGCGTGGTCATGGCCGTCAACACGCGCATGCCGCGCGGCCGCACGCCCGAGGAACTGAAGGCACAGGTGGAAGCCAAGATCAACGAATGGGCCGCGTCCAACAAGGCCAAGGTCGAGATCAAGTACGACCAGGGCAACTGGATGGCGCGCGATCCGTCGGGCCGCTGGCTCGCGACGCTGCTCGACATCTACGGCGACACCACCGGCCTCGAAGCCAAGCCCGTTTCCGCGGCCGGCGCCACCACGGCCAAGCAGATGCCCAACGCGATCAGCTTCGGCCCCGGCATGCCCGGCAAGAAGTACACGGGACACAACGCCAAGGAATACAAGGAAGTGCCCGACCTCAACGCCGACCTGCAGATGTTCACCGAGATGCTGGTGCGCATCGGCAACCTGCAGCAGATGCAGTAACCCGCGGCGGCTTCTTCGCCTCGCCGTGCCACTGCGAGGCGAAGCCCTTGAGCTCCAGCAGCTCGTCGAGGATGGGGCAGGCCGGCTGGTGATCGCCCCGGCACAGGTTCGCGAGGCGTTCGAGCACGCGCTTCGTCGCCTCGAGCTCCTCGATGCGCGATGCCAGCGCCTCGGCCTGGCTCAGCGCCAGGTGCTTGACCTCGGCGCTCGTGCGGTGCTCGTTCCGCCAGAGGGCCAGCAGCGCGGCGATTTCGTTCATGCCGAAGCCCAGTGCGAGCGCCCGGCGCGCGAAGCGCAGCACGCTGATGTGCTCTGACGTGTACCGGAGAGTGGTTGCGCCGGTGTGGGCTGCGCCATCGATCAGGCCGCGCGCTTCGCATTGATGCAGCAGCCGTTCCGAGACGCCGGCGTGGGCCAGCGCCGCTTCGATGTCGAAATGCCGCTCGGCTTCCGGCGTGTTGTCGCAAGGGTTCATGCAGCCTCCTGTTGAAGAGGCCCGAAGTCTTCGGCTTGGCATGGTGTCAAGGTCAAGCCTGCGGGCTGTTTTCCCTTGGAGGCGTGAGGGCCATGCGCCGCGCAGGGCGGCCTGTCGGCCTATCGCAGCCCGTGTGCCTGCAGCGCGGCCTTGAGCCGCCGCACTTCGTGCTGCAGATCGAGGATCAGCGCGGCCGCATCGAGGCCCACGCCGAAGTCGCGCTCCAGCCGGCGCGCCTCGAGCGCGCATTGCAGGTCGGTGCTGGAGAACTGCCAGCGCTCGGGCGGCGCGTCGACGGTGGTGACCTGCACGATGCCGACCTCGACCAGTTGCACCACCCAGGCGGCATCGACGCCCACGGCATGGGCCAGTTCGTTCAGCGCGAGCGGTTGCGAGGCGCTGATGGCGGTTGCGGTTGTGATGGAAACAGTCGCCATGCTCAGACTCCCAGGTGCTGGCGCGGGTTGAACGAAGAGGCCGCCTCCGCGAGCTGCTTGTAGGCCGCGCGCGCGGCGTCGCTGTCGGCGGGCGGCAGCGCGATCTCGATCAGCAGGTACAGGTCGCCGGGCGTCTTGCCCTTCAAGCCGCGGCCCTTCAGGCGCAGCTTCATGCCGCCGCGCGCATTGCGCGGCACCGTGACCTCGACCACGCCACCGCCCGGTGTCGGCACCTCGACCTGCGCGCCCAGCGCGGCCTCGGTGGGCGTGACGGGCAGCGTCATGTAGATGTCGCGCTCCTCCACGCGGTAGAGCTTGTGCGGCGCGATGCGCACTTCGAGGTAGAGGTTGCCGGCCGCTTCGCCGCCGTGGCCAGGCATGCCTTGCCCGGCGAGGCGGATGAACTGGCCGGGGTGCACGCCCGGCGGAATCTTCACGCTCAGCGTGCGGTTCTCCCACTGCGGGTGGCCTTGCGCATCGATGGTCTGTGCTCGCAGCGTGATCTCGCGCTCGGCGCCGTTGAGCGCGTCTTCCAGCGCGATCTCGATGGCCGCGTGGTGGTCTTCGCCGCGCGCGCGGTAGTTCTGTCGCGCGGCGCCGCGGCGCTCGGCCTCGCCGAACAGCGACGAGAAGAAATCGCTGAAGTCCGCATGGTCGGCCGGACCCTGGCGCGGGCCGCGGTGGAACTCGAAGCCCGAGTCCCAGCCCGGCGGCGGCTGGAAGTCGCCCTCGGGGCTGCCGCCGCGCGCGACGCGGTCGGCCAGCGCGTCGTAGGCGGCACGCTTTTCCTTGTCGCCCAGCACGTCCTTGGCCTCATTGATGTCGCGCATGCGCTTCTCGGCGTCGGGCTCCTTGCTGACGTCGGGGTGGTACTTGCGGGCGAGCCTGCGGTAGGCCTTGCGCACCTCGTCGTCCGACGCGGTGCGCTCGATGCCCAGTGCGCTGTAGTAGTCCTTGAATTCCATGGTGGTGATGGTTTCGATGGACGGCGTGGCGGGCGGCCGGTGCCTGTGGGTTTCAGGCCAGCGCGGACGACGCGCCGTCGACGTGCCGCAGCAGCGGCGTTATGGCCCATGTGGGGCCGCTGCGCGAAAAACGCAATGGCTGCGCGTTGCCGAGCACGGTGGCGTCGATCGGCACGCCGAGCAGCGCGGCCAGTGCGTACAGCGTGCCGCCGTGCGCGACCACCAGCACGGGCGCGGGTTGCTTCAGGGCCGCGTCGAGCGCGGCGCGTTTGCGGGCGACGAACTGGGTGAGCGTCTCGCCGCCTTCGGGTTCGCAGGCCCAGTCGATGTTGGCCGACGAGGTGCCGATCAGCGCGCCGAAATTGCGTTCGCGCAACTCGGCCTGTGCGGTCGGCGTGAGCCGCAGGGCCGACGCGACCGTGTGCGCGGTGTCGAAGGCGCGCCGCGCATCGCTGCAGACGATGGTGCGGATCGGCTCGCCCGCCAGCAGCTCGGCCGCATGCGCCGCCTGCTGCAGGCCGAGCTCGCTCAATGGCTCGTCGACCGCCTGGAAGATGCGCAGCGCATTGCGCCCGGTCTGGCCGTGGCGCAGGAAGTAGAAGTGATCGCAATCGGGCGCGAGCGGCTGGGTGGCGGCGATTCGCACCAGGGCATCGAGGCCGCCGGCGGCGGTGTGGGGGGAGGGCGTGGGTTGTGACATGCGGTGGATGTTCATCGGATTTCAGCCGAACTTCATGCCCTTGGGGCGCGCCTGCAGGCGGTCGATGTAGGCGTCCAGCTTCGGCCGGTTCAGCTTGCCGCCGAAGGCGCGGTGCCAGATGAGGCACGAACCGATCATCACGTCCGCCGCGGTGAACTGCGCGCCGAAGAGATACGGGCCGTCGCCGAGTTCGCGTTCGACCGCATTCTTGGCTTCTTCGAAATTCGTCCAGCCGCGCGCGCTGTTGTTGCTGTGGATCTTCATCAGGCTGTCGCCCATGGCGGGTTCGAACTGCGCGGTCGAATAGACCATCAACGAGAGGTAGCGGCCACGCTCGGCCGTGCCGATGGAAGGCGCGAGCCGCTTGCCGGGAAACTTCTCGGCGATGTACATGCAGATGGCCGCGTTCTCGAAGATGCGCGTGCGGCCGTCGACCAGCGCGGGCAGCTTGCCGGACGGATTGATCTTCAGGTACCCGGGGCGCTTGTGCGCCTTGTCCTTGATGAGCGTGGTCACGATCTCGTAGTCGACCCCGGCCTCGTCGAGCATCCACTTGGCGACTTGCGAACGGCTTTGCGGGTCGAAATACAGCTGCATGGTCATGGACGTTCTCCTTCGGCTCGACGGAATCAGAACTTGGGAATGCGCAGCGTCTTGCTGATCATCAGCGTGCCCGAGAGCCCGAACAGCAGCGCGAGCGGATGCAGCAGCCACGGGCCGATGGCCCAGGC
Organism: Variovorax sp. W2I14; assembly: GCF_050435205.1. Classification (NCBI taxonomy): domain Bacteria; kingdom Pseudomonadati; phylum Pseudomonadota; class Betaproteobacteria; order Burkholderiales; family Comamonadaceae; genus Variovorax; species Variovorax sp. W2I14. The sequence goes on from NZ_JBNDJX010000001.1 coordinate 617,326, forward strand.
GCCGCCCCAGACGGCACTGCCGATGTGGCCCTGCGACGCCACATACGCCAGCACGCCCACCAGCACCACGCTGGTCGGGATCGGCGTGCCCTCGAAATACTTCACCTTGTCCGCGCCTTCGGACAGCGCCTCGGCCGTGACGTTGTAGCGCGCGAGCCGGCTCACGCCGCAGCACACGAAATAGATGAGGAGGATGCAGTCCCACCCGCCGTTCAGGCCCGCCGCGAAGCCCAAGGCGGCGGGCGCGACGCCGAACGAGATCACGTCGGCCAGCGAGTCGAGTTCGCGGCCGAGTGCTGAATGCGTCTGACGCCAGCGCGCGATGCGGCCGTCGAACACGTCGAAGATGAACGCAGCCGGCGCAAGCGCGGCCGCCCAGTAGAACTGCGCGAGCGACTGGCTCGCCATATAGGCCATCGCCAGGAACACCGCGCCGACGCCGCAGGCCGCATTGCCGAGCGTGAACACGTCGGCCAGGTGGAAGCCGCGGATCATCGAGAAATGCTTGCGGGCCGGGGCGGGAGAAGGTGTGGTCATGGAGGGGCTGAAAAGAACGCCGGAGGACGGGTGAGCCGCACCTTAACCGAAGCGCGCGGCGCACTTTGTAGTCGCGCTCCGACGCCGTGTCCCGTCTGAAAGCCTAGGCGGATGGCGTCGCCTGGGTGTTCAGAAAAAAGTGCGCAAGCGTCCCGGCCGTCCGCCCCGGTGCTTCTTCAGGAAAGAAATGCCCGCCCTCGACCGGGCCGCCGCGGACGTCGTCGGCCCAGCGGCGCCAGAGGGCAAGCGGGCCGCCCTCGTCGGCGTACCAGGTGTCCAGCGCGCCGCCGGCCGCCCACAGCGCGAGCACCGGGCAGGCGATGCGGCGGCCGCTGTCCTCGTCGGCCTGGTCGTGCTGCCGGTCGAGCGTCGCGGCGGCCCGGTATTCCTCGCAGATCGCGTGCGCATGGCGCGGCTCGCGCAGGGCGTCGGCGTAGGCCTTGCGCACGTCCTCGGGAAAGACGCTGGCCGGAGAACCCCAGCCGCCGAGCGCCTGGTCGATCACGGCCTCGGGTGCGGCTGCGAGCAGGCGCTCCGGAAACGGGGCGTCCTGCGCCAGCAGCGTCCAGGGCCAGTAGCCGAGGGCGAACCTTTCGTCGATCCGGTCCCAGACCGTCTTCGTCGGGAGGATGTCGAGCAGGGCGAGCGCCGTGGCGTGCGCCGGGTGATCGAGCGCGAGTCGGTACGCCACGCGGCCGCCGCGGTCGTGGCCGGCCACCATGAACTGCGCAAACCCGAGCTTCTGCATCAGGCCCACGAGGTCCTTCGCCATGGCCCGCTTCGCGTAGGTCGAATGGTCGGGCGCGGGCTCCGGGCAGCCGCTGGCGCCGTAGCCCCGCAGGTCGGCGCAGACCACGGTGAAATCGCTTGCCAGAAGCGGCGCGACGTCGCGCCACATCAAATGGGTCTGCGGAAAGCCGTGCAGCAGCAGGAGCGGCGGGCCGGTGCCGGCCCAGCGCGTGAACAACATCGTTTCGCCGGTGTCGATCTCGGCCGAGGCGAACTGCGCGAAGGGCATGGCGGACGTGTCAGGCATGGCGATGCGCTTCGGCGATGCGCGCGAAGCGTCCGAGCAGCGCGGCGGCCGTGGGGGTTTCGGCCACGCGGTCGCGCAGCGCGGTGGGGTCGGTGCCGCGGGCCTTCAGATCGTCGGCCAGCATGTCGACGTAGCCGCGCATCGTCTCGGCGTCGAACTCGGGGTGGAACTGCACGCCCCAGGCATTCGTGCCGACGCGGAACGCCTGCACCGGCTCGTGCGCGTTGCCGGCCAGCCGCACGGCGCCTTCGGGCAGGCGCAGCGCGCTCTGCAGGTGCACCACATGCGCCGGGAATTCGGCCGGCAAGCCCTGCAGCAGCGGATCGGTGGCGGCGGCTTCGTCGAGCGTGACGGTCACAGTGCCGATCTCGATGCCCTGCGGATGGTCGCCCGCCTCGCCGCCGAGCGCGTGCGCGAGCAATTGGTGGCCGTAGCAGATGCCGAGCACGGGCGTGCCGTGCGCCACGACTTGCGCGAGCCATTCGGCGGTGCGCTCGCTCCAGGGCTCGCGGTGCGACACCATGGCATGCGAGCCGGTGATCACCACGCCCGACACCGCGCCGGGTTCAGGCAGCGTGTCCCCGCGGCGCGGATCGATCACGAGGAGGGGAAGGGTCTGCGAATCGAGGCCATCGGCGATCCAGTGCTCGAAGTCGCCGCGGCGTTCGCGCAGCCTTGCATGGGTGTCGCCGAGCTTGACGATGACGAGCGGGTGAGGGCAGTGGTTGTCCATGGCCGGGATGATGCCGCAGCCCGGCCCGCGAGCGCTACCGCCTGCAACGATGGACTGGACCTTGTCCGACCCGCCGATGCGCGCTGTGCCCGCGTGTGTGCGCCGCGGTTGGCCAAAAAACTGGGCTCGGCCTGTTTCATTCAAGTTCAACCAAGGAGACCCATGGCAAACAACCCGACCACGACCACCCAAGGCAACGACGCGTCCGCGGCGACGCCCCGTATCGACCGCGGCGACGCGGGCCAGGTCGCCCGCTGGACCCGCGAATTCGACGTGACCGAAGCGCAACTGGCCGAAGCGATCGCAGCCGTCGGCGACAAGGCCGCCGACGTGGAGCTGTACCTCAAGGGCAGCCGAAGCGCCACGAACGCGGACAAGGTCGACGACGCGAGTTGACGCGGTGCCCGGCTTCAGCGCACGTGCGCTTCGTAGGCCGCCTCCAGTTCGGAGAGATTCGTCCAGAACCCCTGCGGCTTGCGCTCGTGCAGCACGTCGTCGAGCACCTCCAGGTGCGCATGCCAGCCGCTCGCGACGCTCACCGTTTCCTTGCGGTCCGGCAGGCGACGGTGCGTGAGCACGAGCTGCGTGCCGTCGCCCTTCGGCGAGAGTTCGAAGGTGACTTCGGAGGCGGTGACGCTCTCGCTGCCCCAAGTGATCGTCAGGAGTTTGGGCGGCTCGATGCGCACCACGCGCGATTTCTGGATGTGCGTCTTGCGATAAGCCGCGTAGTGCTCGGGCGCTTCTTCGCCCGAGAGTTCGGTGTGCTGGAAGCGCAGTTCGAAGACACCGCCCGGCGCTGCGGCCATGGAGCCGCCGGCCAGCCAGGTTCTGCGCTTCTCGGGGTCGACGAGGTAGGCCCACACGCGCTCGACGGGCGCGGGCAGGATGCGCTCCACGCGCAGGGTGGCGGGGGCTGTCTGTGTACCGAGGCTGTGCTTGAGAGTCATGGGATCTGTGCTCCTTGAGGGTTCGTTCGCTTGCTACTTGCCGGATGTGTCGCGCCGCAGCTCCTCCGCCAGCGCGTCGAGATGGGTGTTCCAGAAGCCTTCGTAGTGGCGCAGCCACGCGTCGGCCGTCGCCAGCGCCGCCGGTTCGAGCCGACAGACATGCGCCCGGCCGAGCACGGTGCGCGAGACCAGGCCCGCGCGCTCCAGTGTCTTCACGTGTTTGGAGGCCCCCGCGAAAGACATGTGGAACGGCGCGCCGAGTTCGCCCACGCTGCAGTCGCCTTGAGCCAGCAACTGCAGCATGGTGCGGCGCGTGCCGTCGGCGAGGGCGTGGAATACGGCGTCGAGCCGTTCGTCATCTAGTTCAACCATGAAGTTGAATATAGATGGATTCGCCAAATCATTCAACCACTAAGTTAAATATGGATATCGGGCCGTTACACCCGATACACGCGAGACGCGAATGAGCGGCGGCGCCCTTGGGTTCACACGATTGCGCTCCTACGATGAAAGCTCGTTCCAATCACTCACCAGACAACCCATGAATCCTCTCGTACATCGTCGCACCCTCCTGCTCGCCGCTTCCGTCCTCCCGCTTGCGAGCGCCTGCACCGCGTGGTCCGCCAAGGGAGCGCAGCAGGATGCGTTCGCGCAACTTGCCGCGCTCGAAAGCGCATCGGGCGGCCGGCTCGGCGTCGTCGGCTTCAACACCGCCACAGGGGCGCGCGTGCAGCACCGCGCGGACGAGCGCTTTCCGCTCTGCAGCACCTTCAAGCTCGTGCTGGCCGCTGCCGCTCTCGGGCGCAGCGCGAAGGAGAGCGGCTTTCTTACCCGGCGCGTCAACTACACCAAGGGAGATCTGGTCACTTACTCGCCCATCACCGAAAAGAACGTCGCAACCGGCATGACGGTGGCCGAGCTGTGTGCCGCCACGGTTCAGTACAGCGACAACGGCGCAGCCAACCTGCTGATGAAGATGCTGGGTGGTCCGGTTGCGGTAACAACCTTCGCGCGTTCTGCCGGTGACGATGTCTTCAGCCTCGAGCGCTGGGAGACCGAACTCAACACCGCCATCCCGGGCGACCTGCGCGACACCACCACGCCCGCAGCCATGGCGGCCAGCGTCGAGCGGCTTGTGCTGGGCAACGCACTCGGCGCAGCGCAGCGCGAGCAACTCAAGAGCTGGCTGCTGGGCAACACCACCAGCACCGAACGCTTCCTGGCTGGCGTGCCGGCGGGCTGGAAGGTGGGCGACAAGACAGGTTCGGGCTCCTACGGCACGACGAACGACGTCGGCGTGCTGTGGCCGCCGGCCGGTGCGCCGTTGGTGCTGGCGGTGTATCTGACGTTTCCGGAGAAGGATGCGAAGGGACGCAACGATGTCGTGGCATCGGCGACAAGAATTGCGGTGGGGGCGTTGGCCTGACCCACCCAGCCGCTACAGCACGAACCACCCGACCGCCACATAGTGGCTCGCCGTCCCCGCCAGCACGAACAGGTGCCACGCCCCGTGCGCATGCCGCAGCCCGAAGCTGTTGCGATAGAACACGGTGCCGGCGGTGTACAGCACGCCGCCGATCAGCAGCCACGCGAGCCCGCCGCCTTCGAGGCGTGCCGCCAGCGGCACGGCCGCGAGCACGCCGAGCCAGCCCATGCCGATGTACAGCGCGAGCGGCGGCTTCTGCGGCGCATCGGCATCGCTGTGTTTGGGTGGTCGCAGCTCGCGCCAGATGCCGTAGAGCGCAGCCCCCCAGATCGTCGCAAGCAGCAGCCAGCCCCAGAAGCCCTGCAGCGTGACGAGCGCGAAGGGCGTGTACGTGCCCGCGATCAGCAGGTAGATGGCGCAGTGATCGGCCCGCTCCCACACGCGCTTCAAGCGACCGCGCGTGCTGTGGAACAGCGTCGAGGCCGCATACAGCGCCACGGCCGAAAGCGAAAAGACCAGCGCCCCCACGATGCGCGCGGGGTCGCCGGTCGGCACGGTCTTGGCCAGCAGCAGCGCGGCCGCGGGCAGTGCGAGCACCAGGCCCAGCAGGTGGCTGTATCCGTTGAGTCGTTCGCCGTGATACATGCGTGCCGCCTGCCGTCCGGCCCCGGCCTCAGCGGCCGGTTTCCTTCAGATAGGCCTGGCGTGCCGCGAACGCCGTGTTGGCGAAGTCCGAGAACACGCCGTCGATGCCCGCGCGGAAATACGCGAGGTACTCGGCCACCGGGTCGCCCTTGTAGACGCCTGCGAGGTACTTGGCCTCGTTGCGGAAGGTGTAGCTGTGAACGAAAAGGCCGGCCTTGTGGGCGTCCGCGATCAGGCTCGTGGGCTTGATGGTGTTCACATCGGCCAGGCCCTTGCCTGCGACGAAAGGCACGATGGTGTGCGCCATGACTTGCGGCTTCCAGGGGCCGATGCCATCGGCGTAGGTCTTCACCTCGGCAAGGCCTGCGGGCGTGAGCATTTCGCCGAACCACTTCGGATTGCCCGCCAGCGTCCAGCTGTAGGGCCGGCCGTCGACGAAGGTGTAGACGTCGTTGGTGACGTAGATCATCTCGCCGGTCTTGAAGTCGATCGCGTTGCCGTCGACGAGCTGTACCGCACGGGCTTTCAGGCCAGCGGAGCGCAGGTACTTCAGGCTCTCGGGCTCGAAGCTCTGCACGAAGATCGGCGCGTCCTTGCTGTTGAGGCCGTTGAAGTTCATGGCCTTGAGCAGTGCGTCCTCGAGCGGGTGGCTGCCGGCGGGGCCGCAGCCGTTGGCGATGGCCTGCGCGTTGTTCCAGATCGGGTTCTTGGTTTCCGGGTACACGGTGAGCGCGCGGCCGGTGGACTTCGACTTCGCCTTGGCGATGTCGATCACTTCCTGGAAGCTCAGGATCGGCAGCTTGCCGTTGAGCTCGGCGGGGCGCTGGTCGGCCGCGTCGTAGGTGGTGCCGCCAAGCCACTGCTTGAGCTCGGCCATGGTGAAGTCGGTGATCGACCAGTCGTTGGTGTGGTCCTCGCCGTCGACGATGAGCGACTTGAGCACGGACTTCGGATCCTTCGGATCGGTCAGGTCGCTCAGGTACTGCGGCGGGCCGTTCTCTGGCACGGGCGGGTACTTCACATCGACCAGCACGCCGGGCACGGTGCGCTTGCGGCCTGCCACGGTGGCGTTGGTCTTGGCAACTTCAGCGATGTTGGTGTTGTCGCTGAGCCAGGGGTTGTGGCGCGCGACGAGCACGCAGTCCTTGGTGAGGTGCAGGTCGGTTTCGAGCGAGTCGGCGCCGGCATCGGCCGCTGCTTCGTACGCCTTCTGCGTTTCCTCGGGGAACAGGCCCGGCAGGCCGCGGTGGCCGATGACCAGGGGCACGGAGCCGTCCAGCGTGCCCAGCGGCGAAGGCTGGGGCGCGGGTGCCGGAGCGGGTGCAGGTGCCGGCGCCGGGGGAATGATCGGGAACACCGGGCCGTTGTTGCCGCCGCCGCCGCCGCAGGCTGCGATGGCGAGACTGCCGCCGAGGGCCACGAGGGCTGCGCGCAGCGGGCGGGGAGCGGGCGCAGGAACGTTCTTTGTCATATTGGTTTTCGAGTGTTTTTGAAGAGACGAAAGCCCGCGGATGCTAGGTTTGGCCCGTGACGGCACGGTGACCACCAGAGGCCCGCGCCTCAGATGGTGTGCGCGTCGATCGTGCGCCTGACCTGCGCCAGCGCGTCGCGCAGCGTGTCCAGCCCGACCGATCCCAGCGCGAGGCGTATGGCATGCGGCACCTGCGCGGAGGTCGCGAAAGGCTCGGCCGTCGACACCGAGATCCCGTCGCGCATGAGTGCCTGGGCCACTTGATCGGCGCGCACCTCTTCCGCCAGCGACAGCCACACGAAATAGGACGACGGGTGGCGCACGCACCGCATGCCGGCGAAGACGTCGGCGGCAATCGCCTGCCGCGCCATCGCATCGCCGCGTTTCTCTCCGCCTCCAGGCGCGTGACGGTGCCGTCCTCGAGCCAGCCGCAGGCGATGGCCGTCATCACGCTGGGCGTGTTCCAAGTGGTGGCGCGAATCGCGCGCTCGATCGCGGGCACCCATTCAGCGGGCGCGGCGACGAAACCGACGCGCAGCCCGGTCGCGATGCTCTTGGAAATGCCCGAGACATAGACCGTCGATTCCGGTGCCAGCGCGGCCAGCGGCGCAGGCGCGTCTTCGGCGAGAAAGGCGTAGGCCGCGTCCTCGATGATGAGCAGCCCGTGCCGGCGGGCAATCGCCACCAGCTGCCGCCGCCGGCTCGCGCCCATCACCCAGCCGAGCGGGTTGTGCAGCGTCGGCATCGCATAAATGGCGCGGACCCGACGGCTCTTGCACAGCCGCTCCAGCGCGTCGAGATCGGGGCCGTGGCCGGCCGCGGGAATCGGCGCGAGCTCCAGGCGGTGCGCTTCGGCCAGCACCTTGAAGCCCGGGTAGGTGAGCGCGTCGGTCGCGACCACGTCGCCCGGTTGCAGCAGCGCCATGACGGTCGTTGCAAGGCCGTGCTGGGCGCCGCTCACGAGCATCACCTGCTCCGCATTCACGGAGAGGCCACGCGATGCGAGATGCCCGGCGACGATCGCGCGTTCATGCGGGCGCCCGCCGTGCGGCTGGTAGCGCAGCAGCGCTTCGAGGTCACCCGAGGCGGCGAGCTGGCGCAGGCCCGCGCGCAGCATCTCGGCCTGGCCTGGCAGCGACGGGTAGTTGAAGTTCAGGTCGACCACGCCCGAGGCCGTGGCGTGCTGGTCGATGCCAAGGCCCCGGGGCAGCAGGCTTTCGCGCACGAAGGTGCCGCGGCCGGTCTCGCCGCTGACGAGGCCCATCGCCTGCAGCTCGGCATAGACGCGGCTTGCGGTGACGAGCGCCAGACCTTTTTGCGCTGCGAGTTTGCGCAGTGTCGGCAGTCGCGTGCCGGGCGGCAGGCTGCCGTCGCGAATCTGCGCGGCGAGCGCATCGACCAACTGCTTGTAGCGGGCTTGAGGCATGCGGCAATGTATCCATGACAATTTTTTGATTGTATTGATCGACCTGCCTACGATGCGGCTCATGCACATCGCCATCCTCACCTTCGAAGGCTTCAACGAGCTTGATTCGCTCATCGCGCTCGGCATCCTCAACCGCATCAAGACGCCGGGCTGGCGCGTGTCGATCGCGAGCCCGAGCGCGCGCGTGCGTTCGATGAACGGCGTGGTGCTCGAAGCGCAGGCCTCGCTGCGCGAAGCCAGCGAGGCCGATGCGGTCATCGTTGGCAGCGGCATGCAGACGCGCGAGGTCGTCGCCGATGCGGGCTTGATGGCACAGCTGCAGCTCGACCCGTCGCGGCAACTGCTGGGCGCGCAGTGCTCCGGCGCGCTGGTGTTGGCGAAGCTCGGTCTGCTCGATGGCGTGCCGGCCTGCACGGACCTGACGACCAAGCCATGGGTCCAGGCCGCGGGCGTTACCGTGCTGAACCAGGCCTTCGTCGCCAACGGCAATGTGGCGACGGCCGGCGGTTGCCTCGCGTCGCAGTACCTCGCGGCCTGGGTCATCGCCCGGCTGGTGAGCATCGAGGAGGCCCGCAGCGCGATGCACTACGTCGCGCCCGTCGGAGAAAAAGAAGACTACGTCGAGCGCGCGATGCGCAACATCACGCCGTTCCTGGAGACCGCCCCCGCTGCCTAGCGCGGGACCTTGCCCACCGTGTTCGGCGCGCGCAGGAAGTCGAAGTCCACGCCCTTGTCTGCCTGCGTCACCGTCTGCAGGAAGAGCTTCTTGTAGCCCCGGTCGGCAGTCGGCTCGACCACCACCGTTTCCTTCGCGCGGCGCGCGAGCTCGTCATCGGACACCAGCAGCGAAATTTCGCGATTCGCCACACTGAGCCGGATGCGGTCGCCGCTCCGCACATAAGCCAGCGGCCCGCCAATGGCCGACTCGGGCGTGACGTGCAGCACGATGGTGCCGAAGGCCGTGCCGCTCATGCGACCGTCGGAGATGCGCACGATGTCCTTCACGCCGGCCCGCGCGAGCTTGCGCGGAATGGGGATGTAGCCGGCTTCGGGCATGCCGGGCGCGCCCTTGGGGCCGATGTTCTTGAGCACCAGCACGTCGTCGGCCGTCACATCGAGTTCGTCGCTGTCGATGCGCGTCACCAGGTCCTCGGCGTTCTCGAACACCACCGCGCGGCCTTCGTGTTCCATGAGCTTCGGGTCCGCAGCCGACTGCTTGATGATCGCGCCGCCCGGCGCGAGGTTGCCCCACAGCACCGCGATGCCGCCCTGCGGATAGATCGGCTGGCTCGCGGGCCGCACCACGTCCTGCTTGAAGCCCGGGCCGGCGCATTCGATTTCCTCGCCGAGCGTGCGGCCCGTGACCGTGAGCGCATCCAGATGCAGCAGCGGCTTCAGCTCGCGCAGCAGCGCCGCCATGCCGCCCGCGGCGTGGAAGTCTTCCATGTAGTGCTGGCCCGAAGGCTTCAGGTCGAGCAGCACCGGCGTCTCGCGGCCCATGCGGTCGAGGGCGTGCAGGTCGATGTCCAGGCCCATGCGCCCCGCGATGGCCGCGAGGTGCACGATGCCGTTGGTCGAGCCGCCGATGGCCAGCAGCACGCGCATCGCGTTTTCGAAGGCGGCGGGCGTCAGCACCTTGTCGATGGTGAGCCGGTCGCGCGCGATCTGCACCGCCTGCGCGCCGGTCTGTTCGGCGATGCGGATGCGGTCTGCGGTCACCGCCGGTGGCGACGCGCCGCCCGGCATCGTCATGCCCAGCGCCTCGGCGATGCAGGCCATGGTGCTGGCCGTGCCCATCACCGAGCAGGTGCCCACGCTGGCCACGAGCTGGTTGTTGACGTCGGCCGTTTCCTCGATGTCGATCTCGCCCGCGCGGTACTTGCCCCAGTAGCGGCGGCAGTCGGTGCAGGCGCCCACGCGCTCGCCGCGGTGGCTGCCGGTGAGCATCGAGCCGGTGATGAGTTGGATCGACGGCAGCCCCGCGGACGCCGCACCCATGAGCTGCGCGGGCACGGTCTTGTCGCAGCCGCCGATGAGCACCACGGCATCCATGGGCTGGGCGCGCACCATCTCCTCGGTGTCCATCGACATCAGGTTGCGCAGGTACATGCTGGTCGGCGCGGCAAAGCTCTCGTGCACCGAGATCGTCGGAAAGTCCATCGGCAATCCACCCGCGAGCATCACGCCGCGCTTGACCGCCTCGATCAGTTGCGGCGCATTGCCGTGGCACGGGTTGTAGGCGCTGCCGGTGTTGGCGATGCCGATCACGGGGCGGTCGAGCGCCGCGTCGGTGAAGCCCGCGCCCTTGATGAAGGCCTTGCGCAAGAAGAGCGAGAAGCCGCGGTCGCCGTAGCTGGTCAGGCCCTTGCGCATGCCTGCGTTGCTGTCGGGAGCGTTGTCGTCGGGTTCGAAAGGGGAGTCGGACATGGCGGGTTTTCTCGAGTTGCAGGTGCGGGACCGGATGACGGCAGTTCTCAACCAGGAGGCGATTCGGCCAGCGCAGCCTCGTACACCGCCAGATCGGCCGGCGAAAAGCAGCAGAAGATGGCTTCTCGCAACGACGGAATGCCGTCAGCCGCTTGGCGCACGGTATTGACCGCGATGCGGGCCGCGAGATCGATGGGATAGCCGTAGATGCCGGTGCTGATGCTCGGAAACGCGATCGTCTGCATGCCGCGTTCGCGCGCGATCGCCATCGAACGGCCATAGCAGGACGCGAGCAGTTCGGGCTCGCCCGAAGTGCCGCCGCGCCACACCGGCCCGACCGTGTGAATGATGTGTCTGGCCGGCAGGCGATGGCCCTGGGTCAGCTTGGCGTCACCCGTCTTGCAGCCGCCCAGCAGGCGGCATTCGTGCACGAGGTCCGGTCCCGCGGCGCGGTGGATCGCGCCATCGACGCCACCGCCGCCGAGCAGCGACGAGTTCGCCGCATTGACGACGGCGTCGACCTGCAGCGTGGTGATGTCGGCGCGCAGGGCGCGCAATGCAGCTGGCATGGCTCGACTTCTGAATACGGGTGGGGACACCATCGTATGCCCGCAGTCGGGCAAACCCCGGTTACCACTTTTGTTTCAAATCCTTACGATCCGTACGCCGGACTCGTTCCGGCGGCCGACCGGTGCTCTGGCGCGCAATTTGCACTGTGTTGACCTTCTCAAACCGAGGGAGAGTTCATGAAAAGCTTCTTGCCGTGGCGCCGGGCGGGCGTCCTGCTGATGGCATTGGGTGGCGTTGTCGCGAGCGTGGCCGCCCAGGCGCAGGTGCTGCAACTGAAATGGGGCCATGTCTTCGAGCCCGGCAGCATCTTTCACCAGCAGGCGGAGCTGGCGGCACGCAAGATCGGCGAGCAGTCCGAGGGCAGGATCAAGATCGAGGTGGTGCCCTCGTCCAAGCTGGGGCAGGAGGGCGACTTCGCCCTGATGCTCGCCAACGATTCCATGCAGATCGCCTACGTCGGGCAGGCCACGCTGGCCGATGTCTATCCGCCGCTGCGCCTCGGGAGCTACCCCTTCGCCTTCAAGGACCTCGCCCACATGCGCAAGTACCTCGCGAGCCCGCTGCTCGCGGAGCTGATGAAGGGCTACGACGAGAAGAGCGGCAACCACATGGTCGCGCCGGTGTATTACGGCGCGCGGCAGGTGACGTCGAGCAAGCCGTTGCAGAAGCCCGAGGACTTTCGCGACCTGCGCCTGTACGTGCCCGACGCCTCGGCTTACCAGCTCTTCGCCACCGCGCTCGATGCCAAGCCCATCACGCTGCCCTTCATGAGCCTCTACGGCTCGCTCAAGAAGGGCGAGGTCGAAGCGCAAGAGAACCCGCTGGGCACGGTGAAGGACAAGCGCCTCTACGAGGTGCAGAAATACGTGCAACTGACCGGGCACATCTACGACACCCTGGGCATCGTCATCGGCAAGGCCGCGTGGGCGAAGCTGACGCCGGCGCAGCAGGCGATGGTCGAGAAGACGTTGGTGGAAACCGCCAAGTGGACCAACGTCGGCGTGATCGCCGGCGAGCTCGAAGACGAGCAGTTCCTGCGCGGCAAGGGCATGACGGTCTCGCCGGTCAACCGGCAGGCGTTCCTCGAGCGCATCGCCAAGCGCTCGACGCCCGAGCAGTTCGGTGCGCGGCCGGGTGACTACGCGAAGCTGCAGGCGCTCGGCGGCGGCGGCGCGAACTGAGCGGCTACCAGAGCCAACGCACAACGCCGAGGCGTGCGGCGCGGCCGGAAGCGGCTGCGCCGGCTGCCGCTGATGCTCGAAGACCTGCTGGAGAGGTGACTCCCTTAGGGGGCGAACAGGTCACCAAGCCTGCTCAGATAAAGGGTCAAGGCGCCACATGGGTGTGAAAGATCTTGCTGACCACCGTCCATCTGCCTTCGACTTTCAGAAGATGAAAGAAGTCGGTAAAGCAAAAGCCCGAGACATCGTTGGTGTCGATGCGCGCGCTTGCAGCGGTGCCGACGATGTCGACCCTGACGATGGCACCTTGGGCTTCGGGCGATGGGCGAAATCCGCTGTCGATGCCGTCGAACAAGGCTTGGATTGCGCCGCCGGCCAGCTTGCCGTCGCCACCGACGCTGAACATCGTCGCCTTGTCACTGAAGGCCGGCTTCATGATGCTGCTCTTGGCCTGCTTGCAGCCTTCGTTGTACTTGTTCAGCACTTCGACAATGGATTGGTATTCCGGTACGTAGGTGGGCTTGCTCATGGGGTCGCTTCCGGTCGTTGAAAAGAGTTTTTGGAAAGCTGAAAAAAGCCGGGATGGATGGATGAATCGCCTGACGCATGAAGCGAGCGATGCTGCTCACTACCGCACCTCGTACGCTTCCATCGGCTTGTCGGTCGGATTCGCCCAGGCTGCTTTGGTTATTTCCGTCGCAGGCAGTCCGACGATGGCGTTCTGAGGCGGGATCGGCTTCATGAACCATTTGTCGTAGATGCGTGCGACCTCGCCGCTTCTGGCCATCGTCACGATGCTTTGATCGACGGCTTTCTTGAAAGCCGTATCGCCCTTGGGCAACATGATCGCAATGGGCTCGGTGCTCAGGACCTGGTCGAGCAATCTGTATTGAGCGGGTTCCTTGCTCTTGGATATCAATGTCGCGAGGATCTGCCCATCCGCGACAAACGCGTCGGCCCGGCCGGTCTCCAGCAACAGAAATCCCTCGCTGTTGTCCTTGGCCATCAACTCGGTCGCGTCGCTCTTGAGCTTTCGCACCAACTGGACCGATGTGCTTCCGGACGTGGCGGCGACTGTCTTGCCGGCAAGCTGGGTCGTCGACTTGATGGGCGAATTGGCTTTGACTGCGATGCGAACCCCCTCGACATAGAGCGTAGGCGCGAAGGCAACTTCTTTTTGCCGTGCGGCGTTGTTGGTCGTCGTGCCGCATTCGATATCGACTGTGCCGTTCTGGACAAGCGGGATGCGGTTCTGCGGCGTCACCAACTGGTATCGCACTTCCAGCTTGTCGAGCTGCGCCGACTTCTTGATGTCGGCGATGACGCGTTCGCAGATTTCGACATGGAAGCCGGTGTATTTGCCGGGGCCCGTGGTGAACGAAATCGCGCCGGAACCATCGCGCACACCCATCGTGATCACATCGGTGTCCTTGAGCTTCTTCAAGGTATCCGTCTCGGCGGCAGCCGAGGCGCCAAACAATACCAAGGCAATGGCCGTCGCCGCGCTGAGCAAATTTCGAGTTTTCATAAGGACCCTCATTTCGCAAAGAGCGAGCTCAGGTCCGCGAAAGACTTCATCTCGATGGCATTGCCCGAGGGGTCCAGGAAAAACATCGTGGCCTGCTCTCCCGGCTCGCCTTTGAACCGGATGTAGGGCTCGATCACGAATGCGGTCTTTTGCGTGACCAACTTGTCAGCCATGGCCTGCCATCTGTCCATGGGCACGATTGCGCCGAAATGACGAACCGGCACCTGATGGCCGTCGACGGCACTGCTGCTTTTGTGGCCGCACTCGTCAGGCGCCAGATGAGCAACGATCTGGTGGCCATAGAAATCGAAATCGACCCACTCCGGAGCGCTCCGCCCTTCGGGACACTCCAGCAGATCGCCGTAAAAGGCTCTGGCCTCGGCAATGTCCCGCACCGGGAAAGCGAGATGGAATGGAATGCGTTGCGCTGCTTCGATCATGGTGCGTCGTGGGTTGAAGTTGGAATGACGCAACTTTAAGAACGAAGATGCATAACCGAAAGCGATATATATCTTCGCTGAGCCCCACCATTCGTGATGTTTCGACAGCCAGCCCAGAGCAGCGCAACTCATGGGACGACGACCTCGTGCCCGCAGCGGCGGGCTTCCTCAGCGGCCGCCGCCGAATGAATTGACGTGCACCTCGACGATGTCGACAAATTCGGGCAGTTCCAGCAGGAACTCGGGGTCGCGCGCCAGCGGCGCCACGCGCAGCGGATCGCCGCGCGTGGCGTGCATCGCCTGCATCTCATCGATCGAGCGCCAGAACGACACGGTGCGGAACTCCGCCACGTTGCCGTTCAGCTTGCGGAAGTACTGCACGCCGAGGCAGTCGGGCTTCTTCGCGATCTCGGCGATGCCGTGCTCGACGCTGTAGCGCAGGTATTCGTCCGCCCGCGCGATGGGGGTGCGGCCCTCCCAGATGCGCCCGATCAGCGGGGTGGACAACAGCTTGCATTCGACGGCCATGGGGTCTCCTTTCGATGTGCCGGTGAACATCGTTGGAAAGCTCGGCCGTTTGCAGCGGTCCGTGCGTAGGAGCCGGCCAACGCCGGCTGCAAGCGAAGCCCGGCGTCAGGCTTCGAAGGCGGGGAGCAGGGCGCGCGACAGGTCGGCAACCAGCGCTTCGCGCTGCGGCGAGGGGCGCCAGAAGCTGCGCGTCGCAATGCCGGTCGATTCCCACTCGGGGTGGTTGCGCGCGGGTTGCGCGCCGCGCACCGCGGCGGCCGCGGCGCGCGTGGGCGCATCGCCGTCCTCGGGCGTCTCCGCGCTGATGCGCTGCGTCGCCGCATGTCCGCGCTGCTCCAGTGCCTGCGTGAGCTTGAGCTGCCAGGCGACCAGCGTGAAGAGCACGCCGTCTTCCACAGTGACCTCGTGCACGTCGCGCAACTTGTTGGCGAGCTTGCGGCCGAGTGGGCCCCAGCCCTGCGACACCGCGCCCCCGATGGCGCCGCCCAATGCCGCGCCTGCGCCGAGCGAGATGCCCGCCACGGCGAGATCAGCCACCACCCCCACAGCGGCGCCGATGACAGCGCCCTTGCCGAGGCGCAGGCCCGCGTCCTTCATCGCTTCGGGGCTGAAGAAGTCGAGCGTCCAGCGGCCCTCGATGGCCTGCAGCGGCGCTTCGTCGGCATCGCCCTGGCGAAAGCCGTAGAGCGCGAGCAGGTCGTCGGTGCAGCGCTGGGCCTTGTCGAACACGGTCTTGCGAAGAGCCGCGACGAGCGCTTCGCGCCGCGCCGCGTCGGAAAATTCCGTGGCTGACACCGTGCGACGGATCGCGGCCGCATCGACCAACAGCGCAGCGATGCGCGTGCAGGCGGAGCGGCGGCGCTCGGCGGCTTCGGTATCGAGGAAATCGGCCACGCCACGCAATTGGTCGCGGCGCTCGCGCAGCAGCGTGGCAAGGTCGTTGTAGAGGTCGCGCTCGGCGCCGACGAAAGGCGCGGCCGCATCGAAGCGCACCTGCACATGCAGGCCGTAGGCCGACAGCAGTTCTTTCCACGCCGCCTCGCGGCTGGCCGCATCACGCACGAAGTTCAGCACCGGCAGCACGGGCCGCGCACAGGAGTTGAGCAGCTCGATCTCGTCGCGGAACTTCGGCAGCACCGGCTCGCGCACGTCGATGACGAGAAAGGCCGCGTCGATGTCGAGCATGGTGCGCAGCACCTTGGCTTCCTGCTCGAACACGCCGTGGGCTTCGGGGCCTTGCAGGAACCGGCGGATGCGCTCGGGCGGCGTGGCTCCTGCGTCGAAGCCCGCGAGGTGTTCGCGCAGCGCCACCGCGTCTTCGAGGCCTGGCGTGTCGAAGAAGCGCACCGCCGCCTCGCCGTTCACATCGAGGTCGACCGATTCGACATGGCGCGTGGTGCCGGGGCGCTGCGACACTTCGCCGAAGTTGACGCGCCGCGTGAGCGTGCGCAGCAGCGAGGTCTTGCCCGCGTTGGTGTGGCCGACGACGGCGATGCGGATGGCGGCTTCTTGCGTCATGGGGCGCGCAGTCCTTGCAAGGCGGTGTCGAGACTGTCGCTGGCGGCGATGCGTTCGAGGCCCGTGTCGCGCAGCCAGTCGATCCAACGGCCGGCTGCGCCTGCGCCGTTTGCGTCCGCCAGCCAGAGCCGGCATTCGCCGCAATGCGCGAGCACTTCGCGGAGGAACCGTTCGGTGCCGCGGTCGGGGCTCGATGCGGCGTGGCACACCAGCAGCACGGCGCGCGGGCGGGCTTGCGCGAGCTGATCGAGCAGCGTGCGGCGGGCGGGGGCACTGCCGTCGATGCGCAGCACCTGGGTGGCGTCAGTCGGCAGGGCGGCTGGGGGCCACGGCATGTCGGGCGGCAGTTCGAAGCCGATGACGAAGAGCGCATCCTGCAGTTCGGAAGGCGCCAGCCGGGCGGGAGCGGCGCCGCGCATGCGCCCCGGATCGGCATCGACGATGGCGGCCGGCGCGAGGGCGGCGAAGCGCGCGAGCAGCTTGCGGTAGTACGGCTCGCTCCAGTCGGGCTGCAGCGCCTTGCGGCGGCTGCGCCAGACAGCGGCGCTCAACAGCACCAGCGCGAGGCGCGGCAGCAACCCGTAGACGACGATGCAGCCGGTCAGCCACATCGCCCAGGTGCGCTGGCCCGCGGCGCCCGGCGCGGCCGAAAGAACCGTGGCCGCATCGGGCACCGGAAAACCGAGCTGCGAAGGCGCCCAGCCGAGCATCTGCACCGCGCGCACGAAGAAGGCCGGATCGAGGATCGTCGTCTCCCAGCTCAGCGTGTAGCTGCGGAAGGCCAGCGCGAACAGCATCGCTGCCAGCACCACGGCGAACGACAGCGACCAGATGCCGTGGCTCACGAGCCCGAAGGCCCAGGGCAGCAGCCGGGCGCGAGTCAGCAGCCCCGTGGTTGCGCGCAGCAGCAGCGGCGCCTGTCCGCGCTTGCCGCCCGCCACGCGCGCGGTGAGCGACAGCCAGATCCAGCCGAGCGAGGCGGTGCCGAACGATCCCGCCGGCAGCCACAGGCCGATGAGCCAGAGCAGCAGCGTGAGCGCGTGCAGGCCCAGCAGGCTCACGAGCGCAACGATCACGTTGATGTGCCGCTCGCCGCCGCCGACCACGTTGCCCGCGAGGCCCAGCCCCGCGACAACGATCAGCCCCACGAGCCCGAGCAGCACCCAGGGCGCCCAGTGGCGGGCGCGTGCCATTTCAGATGGAAGTCCGATGCGTTCGCCCAGGTGCAGGGCGCGTTCGGTGATGCGGGCGTGGCCGTCGCTTGCATGCGAGGCGGCGATGCGCAGGGCCTGCGCGTCGTCGAGCGGACCGGTCTCTTCGGTCCATCGGATCGCCTCGGTGATCACCGCATCCGGAAAGGCAGGTTCGCGCAATGCGGTGTTGGTCAACAGGGTCCCTTCGCTGATATGCCCTGCGGAGTGCCGGGGCGCGGGAATTATGCCCGCCGCCCTGTGAGCGCCCATGAGAAACGGGGCCGCATGCGGCCCCGTTCTCCACGGGATGTCAGGTCGAAAAAGCGCGATGCGTTCTCAGCGCAAGCCGAAGAACGACAGCACGGCAACAACGACCACGACCAGACCGACGATGTAGATGATGGAATTCACGCGAGGGCTCCTCGTTGATTGGGATGAATCAAGGATGGGACTTCGGCGCGATGGGTGATGTCGGCGAGGGGCGGCCTGTCCTGTAGGACTCGCAAAGCGCGCCGCTGACGACAAATCCCCGCTTTGCGCGGCTTTGTCAGCGCGTGCGGGCAGATGTGACCATTGTTTGCAATGCGCCGTCCGCATCCACGCAAGACTCTGGCCCTTCCAGAAAGGCCCAGCCATGCGACCTGCCGAGCAGTCTTCTCCCTTCACCGGCTCTCATCCCGCACACCCCGGGGCCCGCTCGCTCCGGCCGGCCGATGCCCCGGCGGTGCATCCCAACGCGCAATTGCTCCCCACGCTGTTCGACCGCCTGCGCGACGAGGCCCCGAGCCGCACCAGCGAGCTGCCTTCCGAGTACGCCGTGACCCCCGCGCAGATGCGCGACATCGTGCAGCGCGACCTGGCCTACCTGCTCAACACCACCAACGCCGAAGACCTGATCGACCGCACGCGGCATGCCGAAGCGGCGTCCTCGACCATCAACTTCGGCGTGCCGCCGCTGGCGGGCAGCTACCTGTCGGAGCGCCGGTGGGCGGACATCGAACGCATCATCCGCCGCGCCATCCAGGACTACGAGCCGCGCCTGATTCCCGAAACGGTGACGGTCGTGCCGCTGATGAAGGAGGGCGGCGCGGCGGGTGAATACAACGTGCTGCTGTTCGAGATTCGCGCGCTGATTCACCTTCGGCCTTATCCGCTGGCCTTCACCGTGCAGAGCGCGGTCGATCTGGAGACCAACCGCATGCGCGTGATCTCTTCGGCGCGCTGAGCCTTCATCACCACGCCACACCACACCACACCGCATCACCACCAACAACTTCATTCAGGGAGAACACACCGCCATGGACCCGCAACTGCTCGACTACTACAACAAGGAACTGGTCTACATGCGCGAGGCCGCTAGCGAGTTCGCTGCCTCGCACCCCAAGATCGCGAAGCGCCTGGGCATGCACGGCATCGAGGTGGCCGACCCGTATGTGGAGCGGCTGATCGAGTCGTTCAGCTTTCTCTCGGCGCGCATGCAGATCAAGCTGGACGCGGAGTTCCCGCGCTTCACGCAGCGGCTGCTCGAAGTGCTTTACCCCAACTACCTGAGTCCCACGCCGTCGATGGCGGTGGCGCAGCTGCACCCGAGCGTGAAGGAGGGCGACTTCACGCGCGGCTTCGTGGTGCCGCGCGGCACGGCCTTCCATGCGCGCGTGCCGGCGGGCGAGGAAACGCCGTGCGAGTTCCGCTCCAGCCAGGACGTGACGCTGTGGCCTATCGAGATCGTCGATGCGAAGCTCACCGGCGCGCCGCCCGACATTCCCGCGCTGGAGCGCTACCTGCCGCCGCATGTGCAAGTGACGGGCGCGCTGCGCCTGCGCCTCCGCACCGTGGGCGAGATGGGTTTCGGCGCGCTGGTCGGGCTCGACCGGCTGCCCATCTACCTGCGCGGCAACGAGCACGTGGCCTCGCATCTGTTCGAGTTGCTGCACACCTCGGCGGTCGCCACCTTCGTCGGCGAACCGGGCAAGCTGATGGAGCGGCCGCACGTGGTGACCGACGGGGCGCTGGTGCACGAAGGACTGGCGCCGGGGCAGGGGCTGTTGCCGCTGGCGTGGAACACCTTCCATGGCCACAACCTGCTACACGAATACTTCGCGTGCCCCGAGCGCTTCTACTTCTTCACGCTGACCCAACTGGCGCCGGGGCTTGCGCGGGCGCAGGGCAAGGAGGTTGAAATCCTCGTGCTGCTGAGCAAGCCGCCGGGCGCGTTGGGTGCGCTGGTCGATGCCGGGCAGTTCGCGCTCTTCAGCACGCCGGTGGTCAACCTCTTTGAGCGGCGCACCGATCGCGTCGAACTCAATGCGGCGCAGCCCGAGTTCCACCTGGTGCCCGACCGCTCGCGGCCGCTCGATTTCGAGGTCTATTCGGTCCAGCGCATCGCGGGCCAGCAGGCGCAGACCACGGCCGAGCTGGAGTTCCGCCCGCTCTACCAGACGCTCAATGAAGACGAAAGCAACCACGGCCGCTACTTCTCGGTGCGCCGCGAGCAGCGGCTCGCCTCCGACACATCGCGCAAGTACGGCACGCGCACGCCCTACATCGGCACCGAGGTGTTTCTGTCGCTGGTCGACCAGCACGAGGCGCCGTATCCGGAGAGCCTTCGCTACCTGTCGGTGAAGGCGATGCTCACGAACCGCGACCTGCCATGCCTCGTACCGCGCAACGGGCATTCCGACCTCGCGGTGTCCGATTCGATCCCGGTCTCGGCGGTGGGCCTGATCCGCCCGCCGAGCATTCCGAAGTCGCCGTTCGCGCAGCGCGAAATCGCGTGGCGGCTGATCCGCCAGCTCGGCTTCAACCACCTGCCTCTCGCCGACATGCCGCACCGCGAGGGCGCGCAGGCGCTGCGCGACATGCTGCGGCTGTTCGTGTCGGCCGACAGCGATGTGCTGCGCCGGCAGATCGACAGCCTCGTGGGCTCGCGCATCGAGCCGGTGACGCGGCGCCTGCCGGGCTCGGGGCCGTTGATCTACGGGCGCGGCGTGCAGTGCACCTTGAGCGTGGACGAAGAAGGCTTCTCGGGCACGAGCCCATATCTGCTGGGGCTGGTGCTGGAGCACTACCTCGCGCGGCACGTGAGCATCAACGTGTTCACGCAGACGACGCTCGAATCGATGCAGCGCGGCACGGTGGCCAAGTGGCCTGTGCGCATGGGTGGGCGGGGGATCGTCTGATACCCAGCGCGTTCGAAAAGATAAAACCGTTCACGCTGAGCTTGTCGAAGCCCCGCGCGAGGCTTCGACAAGCTCAGCGTGAACGGTTTTATGGATTGGTCGCCAATTCGGGATAAGGGCTGGTCAGCGTTTCTTGACAGGCCCCAGCGCCTGCTCGACCAGCCATCGCATGGCGGTGCGAACCTCCTTGGCGTCGGCGCCCGCATCGATCTCCAGCGCCGCGCGGTCGAAGGCGGCCGACAGCAACTGCGACAGCGCATCGACCGAGACTTCGCCGCGCCCCATGCCGGCGCGTTTCAGGCCCTCGCGCAGCGACTGCGCCGCGTTGGCATCGTCGATCGCCATGGCCTCGGCCATGCCCAGCACAGCGGGGCCGTCGACCAGCAGGAGCCGCGTGCGGCCGGGCACGGTCATGGCGTCCAGGTAAGCCTCGCTGCCCTGGATCAGCGCCTCGCGCGGGCCCAGTTGCTCGGGGGCGGCGGCTTCGATGTCGGCGGCGACCGCCATCGCCTCGCGCGCCAGCACCTGCCGGAACAGGTCGCGCTTGTCCGCGAAGTGGTGGTACAGCGCGCCGCGCGTGATGCCCGCGGCCGATGCGATTTCGGGGGTGGAGGTGTCGCCGTAGCCCTTGCTGACGAAGAGCGCGCGGGCGGCTTCGATCAGGGCGAGCTGGGTGCTTTCGGTGCGTTCGCGGTTGGTGGCCATGGCGGGTAATTTACATGCAGGCTGTCTGTAGGTTAGTATTTAACGTACGTACAGTCTGTATGTTTTATGAAAGGACCTGTCCCATGCTTCCCATGAAAGTCACGAGCTACTACCCCGTCGTCATGACCGGGGACGTGGCCGGCACCGCCGCCTTCTACCAATCGCATTTCGGTTTCGTGCCGCTCTTCACCAGCGACTGGTATGTGCATCTGCAGCTGGAAGGCGAGCCGTCGGTGAACCTGGCCGTGCTCGACGGCCGCCACGAGACCATTCCCGCGGCGGCGCGCGGCCAGGTGGTGGGCGGGCTGCTGCTGAACTTCGAGGTGGACGACCCCGACGCGGTGCACGACCGGCTGAAGACGGAGGGCCTGCCGATCCTTCTGCCGCTGCGCGACGAGTCCTTCGGTCAGCGCCACTTCATCACGCGCGACCCGAACGGGGTGCTGATCGACATCATCAAGCCGATCCCGCCGAGCGGGGAGTTCGCGGCGCAGTACGAGGCCGGCGCCTTGCCGACCTGAGTGCGATCCGCAATCAGGCCCTGAGCGCCTCGTCTTCCTCGAGCGAATCGCCCAGGAACCCGCCGCTCTGGTGCGCCCACAGCCGCGCATACAAACCACCCTGCGCCATCAGCGTGCGGTGGTCGCCTTCTTCCACCACGCGGCCTTCGTCGAGCACGATCAGCCGGTCCATCGCCGCGATGGTCGAGAGCCGGTGCGCGATCGCGATCACGGTCTTGCCTTCCATCAGCGTGTAGAGGCTCTGCTGGATCGCGGCTTCCACTTCGGAGTCGAGCGCGCTGGTCGCCTCGTCGAGCAGGAGGATTGGCGCGTCCTTCAGCATCACGCGCGCAATGGCCACGCGTTGCCGCTGGCCGCCCGAGAGCTTCACGCCGCGCTCGCCCACGTGCGCCTCGTAGCCGCGCCGGCCGCTCGCATCACCCAGCGTCTGGATGAAGTCGTGCGCCTCGGCGCGTTTGGCCGCCGCCTCGATCTGCGCATGCGCCGCATCGGGCCGGCCGTAGGCGATGTTGTCGGCCACCGAGCGGTGCATCAGCGAGGTGTCCTGCGTGACCATGCCGATGTGGCTGCGCAGCGAATCCTGCGTGACGTGTGCGATGTCCTGCCCGTCGATGAGGATGCGGCCGCTCTCCAGGTCGTGAAAGCGCAGCAGCAGGTTCACCAGCGTCGACTTGCCGGCACCCGAACGGCCGACCAGGCCGATCTTCTCGCCGGGCTTCACCGTGAGGTTCAGGCTGTCGATGACGCGGCGGCCCGCATCGGCGTAGCGGAAGCTCGCGTTCTCGAAGCGCACTTCGCCGCGCGGCACGTCGAGCACCGCGGCATCGGTTGCATCGAGCACGGTGCGCGGGCGCGACAGCGTCTTCATGCCGTCCTGCACCGTGCCGATGTTCTCGAACAGGCTGGTCATCTCCCACATGATCCAGTGCGACATGCCCTGCAGCCGCAGCGCCATCGCGGTGGCCGCGGCCACCGCGCCCACGCCGACCGTGCCGTTCGACCAGAGCCACAGCGCCGTGCCCGCCATGCCGGCGGTGAGGCCCATGCTCAATGTGTGGTTGACGATTTCGAAGGCGCTCACCAGGCGCATCTGGCCGTAGCCGGTCTTCATGAATTCGCGCATCGCATCGCGCGCGAAGCCCGCCTCGCGCTGCGTGTACGAGAAGAGCTTGACGGTCGCGATGTTGGTGTAGGCGTCGGTCACGCGGCCGGTCATGAGCGCGCGCGCATCGGCCTGCGCCTTGCCGACTTTGCCGAGGCGCGGCACGAAGTACGCGAGCGCGCCGATGTAGAGCGCGAGCCAGATGACGAAGGGCCACACCAGCTGCGCATCGAGCACGCCCACCAGGATGATCATGGTCGCGACATACACGCCCATGGCCACCAGGACGTCGGCCAGCACGAAGATGGTGTCGCGCACCGCGAGCGCGGTCTGCATCACCTTGGCCGTGATGCGGCCCGCGAACTCGTCCGAGTAGAAGGCCATGCTCTGGCCCAGCATCAGCCGGTGGAAGTTCCAGCGCAGGCGCATCGGCAGGTTCACCGCGAGCGTCTGGTGCTTCACGATGGTCTGCAGCGCGACCACCAAGATGCTGACCACCAGCACCGCGGCCATCCACATCAGCGCATCGCCGCGCTCGGCCCACAGCCGCGAGGGCACCTGGCCGCCGAGCCAGTCGACCACGCGCCCGAGGATCGCGAACAGCGCCGCCTCGAAGATCGACATGACGGCCGTGAGCACCGCCATCGCGGCGATCTTGCCGCGCACGCCGTGCGTGCAGGCCCACAGGAAGGCGAAGAAGCCTTGAGGCGGCAACGGCGGTTCGGCGGCGGGGTAGGGGTGAAGGAGTTTTTCGAAGAAGCGGAACAAGGACACGATCTCCCAGAGAGCCGTGGACTTTAGCCGCGCCGGCATGACCTTGCCCTGAAAAGGTGCGTTGCCTATTTCTTGCGCGGTTTCGCGGCGGCCTGTGGCGTTGCCTTTGGTTCCAGCGCGCCGAGCCGCTCGCCCAGGAAGTCGATGAAAGTACGCAGCTTGGGCGCCATGTACTGCCGGCTGGTGTAGACCGCGAAGAGCGTGACGGGCTGGGCCTCGTAGTCCGGCAGCAGCCGCACGAGGCGGCCCGCCGCAAGGTCGTCGTCGATGAGCCATAGCGGCATGAACGCGATGCCCATGCCCGCGTGCACCGCGTGCAGCGTGAGTGTGGTGTCGTCCGAGCGCATCGCCGGCGTGAGGCGCAGCGGCAGCATCCGCCCGCCCGGCCCCTTGAGCGCGAGGTTGTCCAGGTTCACATAGCTCGGCACGATCGCGCCGAGCCGAGACAGGTCGGCGGGCAGCGCGGGGCAGCCGCCCATGCGCTTCAGGTAATCGGGCGTGCCCGCGAGGTGAAAAGGCACGCGGCACAGCGGCCGCGCGATCAACGCGGGCGAGGGCTCCTGCGTGGCGCGCAACGCGAGGTCGTAGCCATCGGCCGCGAGGTCGACCTTGCGGTTCTCCAGGTGCATGTCGACCAGCACTTCCGGAAAGCGCTCGCGGTAATCGGCGAGCACGCGCGCGAAACGCGGCGTGGCACACCACACCGGCGCACTCACCTTGAGCTGGCCGCGCGGCGCCTCGCTGGTCTGGCCGATGGCGGCTTCGGCCGCATCGAGCAGGTCGAGCGCGCGGCGGCTCTGCTCGTACCAGGCGGTGCCGGCTTCGGTCAGGCTCAGGTGGCGGCTGGAGCGGTGCAGGAGCCGCGCGCCGAGCGACTTCTCGAGCTGCGCCACATGCTTGCTCGCCATGGGCGGCGACATCGCGAGCCGCCCGGCCGCGGCCGTGAAGCTGCCGGCCTCGACGACCTCTCGAAACACGCGCAGGCTGGTCATGCGGTCCATCGATGGTTTCCTATGGGGAAATGATTCGATGCATCGTAGCTGGTCGATTTCCTTGGAGGAAATGTCTACAGTCGATCCAACGCTTTGAAGGAGCATCGACTTGACCCACGACAACACCACATCGCCCACCTCGCGCCTCCCGACGTACTTCATCTCCCACGGCGGCGGCCCGTGGCCATGGATGAAGAAGGAGATGGGCGCCACCTACGACCAGCTGGCCGCCTCGCTGGCGGACATGCCGCGCCAGATCGGCCGCATGCCCAAGGCGATCCTCATGGTGTCGGCGCACTGGGAGGCCACGGCCTTCACGGTGCAGGGCAGCGCGAAGCCGCCCATGATTTACGACTACGGCGGCTTCCCGCCCCACACCTACGAAGTGCACTACGACGCGCCCGGCTCGCCGGAACTCGCACTGCGCGTGCAGTCGCTCATCGCTGCGGCCGGCCTGCCGGTACAGATCGACCCCGAGCGCGGCTACGACCACGGCATGTTCTCGCCGATGGCAGCGATCTATCCGAAAGCCGATGTGCCGGTGGTGCAACTGTCGCTGCGGCGCGGGCTCGATCCGGCGGAGCACCTCGCGCTGGGCCGCGCACTCGCGCCGCTGCGCGACGAGGACGTGCTGATCGTCGGCAGCGGCTTGAGCTATCACAACCTGCGCAACTTCGGCCCGCAGGCGCACGGTGTCTCGAAGGCCTTCGACGACTGGCTCGATGCGGCGGTGGTGAAGGGCGCGCCGGCCGAACGCGCCGCGCACCTGCAGAACTGGGAAGCGGCGCCCGCCGCGCGCATGGCGCATCCGCGCGAGGAGCACCTGATTCCGCTGATGGTCGCGGTCGGCGCGGCCGAGGGCGATGCCGGCGAGCGCGTGTACCACGAGGACGCTTTCATGGGCGGGCTCGTGGTATCGAGCTACCGCTTCGGCTAATCCTGCGCGCTGCAGCGTGAAAGGGGCGCGCGGCAAAATCGCGCGATGCCTCTGACCCCCGACAGCCCAGAAGCGCTTGCAGCGCGCAACGAAATCGCGCGCATCGACGCGCTCTCCATTCACCACGACTCCGTTCACGAAGACGTGCATGTGCGCTGGCGCCGCTTCGGCACCGACACGACGAAACCGCCCATCGTGCTGCTGCACGGCGGCCACGGCAGCTGGATGCACTGGCTGCGCAATGCCGAAGCACTCTCTGCCGAACGCACGCTGCTCCTGCCCGACATGCCGGGCTTCCACGATTCCGATGCGCTGCCGCGCGTGGCACCCGGCGAAGACTCGCTGCTGCCGTTGCTCAAGGCGCTCGGCGGCACGCTCGATGCGCTTGTCGGCGCGGGCACGCCGATCGACCTGGGTGGCTTCTCGTTCGGCGGCCTCACCGCCGCGCGCTTCGCGGTGCAGCGCGGCGCGGTCCGCAAGCTCGCGCTGCTGGGCAGCGGCGGCCACGGCACGCTGCGCCGCATGACGGCGCAGATGATCAACTGGCGCGCCGCCCCCGATCGCGAGGCCGAGCGCGCCGCGCTCTTGCACAACCTCGGCGCGCTGATGCTGCACGACACCGCGGCCATCGATCCGCTGGCCTTCGAGATTCACGACATCTCGTGCCACGGCACGCGCTTTCGCAGCAAGGAGGTGTCGCAAGCCGGTGGACTCCGCAAGGCGCTCGACACGCTGGGCCTGCCGACGCTGCTGCTCTGGGGCGAGTACGACGTCACGGCCGATCCGCGTCCGCTGGTCGCGCAGCTCGCGAGCGAAGGACCGAATCGCGAAGGCGTTGTGATCGACGGCGCGGGGCACTGGGTGCAGTACGAGCGCGCCGCCGAGACCAACGCGCGGCTCTCGAACTTCTTCGGCTGAACTTCGCAGCCGCGGCTGGTTACTGCTTCGTGAGACCGAGCTTGCGGATTGTCTCGGCCCACTGGTCGTAGGTCGTGCGCGTCAGGTCGGCCAACTGCTGCGGGGTCGACGATTCAGCTTCGTACGCACCCTGGCGGAAGAAGTCGCGCGTGGCCGGCATCGCCAGCACCTGCGCGAGTGCGGCGTTGAGCTTGGCAACCACCGGCGCCGGCATGCGCGCCGGTCCGTAGAAGCCGAGCCAGCTCGCCATGTCGACGCCGCTCACGCCTTGCTCGGTCATCGTCGGCACGTCGGGCAGCATCGCGCTCCGCTTGGGCGCCGCCACCGCCAGCATGCGCACCTTGCCGGTGGCCGTGTTCTGGATGGCATTGGGCGCCGCGTCGAAGTAGTACTGCACGCGGCCCGCGAGGAAGTCCTTCGCCGCATCGGCGCCGCCCTTGTAGGGCACGTGCACGACGTCGAGGCCGGCCTGCCGCGCGAAGGCTTCGCCATAGATGTGCGACGAGGTGCCGGTGCCGAACGAGGCGTAGCTCATCTTCCCGGGGTTGGCCTTGATGTAGGCGATCAGCTCCTGCACGTTGCGCGCCGGCACGCTGGTGTGCACCGTCAGCACCAGCGGGCCGCGCGCGCCGAGCGATATCGGCGTCAGGTCCTTGAACGGGTCGTAGCGCACCTGCGCCAGCGTCTGTGGGTTCTGCGCCACCACGGAAGAGGGCGCGTACATGAAGGTGTAGCCGTCGGGCGCCGCGCGGATCACTTCTTCGGTCGCGAGGATGAAGCTCGCGCCCGGCCGGTTCTCCACGATGACCGGCGTCTGCAGCACCTCACCGAGCTTGTTGGCGACGAAGCGCGCCTGCGCATCGGAGGCGCCGCCCGCCGCGAGGCCGAGCACGATGCGGATGCTGCGGCCCTTTTCCGGAAAGGCCGCGGGCGAGGCTGCGAATGAAGACAGCGGCAGGGCGGCCGCGCCCAGAGCGAGCCACGTGGTCAGGCGGCGTCGGGTGATGAAAGACGAAGGGCTCATTGCTTGGCCAAGCCTACCTGCTGCACCATCGCGCCCCAGCGGTCGTAGGTCGTGCGGGTGATGCCGGCGAATTCTTCCGGCGTCGTCGCGCCCGCTTCGTAGCCGCCCGTGCGATAGAACTCGCGCACCTGCGGCATCGCCAGCACCTGCGTGAGCGCGGCATTGAGCTTGGCGACCACCGGCGCGGGCATGTGCGCCGGCCCGTAGAAGCCGAGCCAGCTCGGCAGGTCCAGGCCCGCGATGCCCTGCTCGGCGAAGGTGGGCACATCGGGCAGCGCCGAGATGCGCGCGTTCGACGCGATGGCCAGGATCTTCACCTTGCCCGAGGCCGAGGTGATGACCGCCGACGAGGCCGAGTCGAACATGTACTGCACGCGGCCGCCGATCAGGTCTTTCGCCGCGTCCGAGCCGCCCTTGTAGGGGATGTGCACCGCATCGACGCCGGTCTTCTTCACGAAAGCTTCTCCGTAGATGTGCGACGAGGTGCCCGCGCCGAACGAGGCGTAGCTCACCTTGCCGGGGTTCGCCTTCACGTACGCCACGAGCTCCTTCACGTTGTTGGCCGGCACCGTGGTGCTGACCGACAGCACCAGCGGTCCGCGCCCGCCCATCGAGATCGCGGTGAAGTCCTTGAACGGGTCGTAGGGCACCTGCGCGAAGGTGTGCGGGTTCTGCGCCATCGTGGAAGAGGGCGCGTACAGCAGCGTGTAGCCGTCGGGCAGCGCGCGCGACACCTCGTTGGCCGCGAGCATGGTGCTCGCGCCGGGGCGGTTGTCCACGATCACGCTGGTGCCCAGCACCTCGCCGAGCTTCTGCGCCACGATGCGCGCTTGCGCGTCGGTGCCGCCGCCGGCGGTGAAGCCCACGACGATGCGGATCGGTTTGCCGCGCGAGGGAAAGTCCTGCGCCATGGCCAGCGGCGCCAGGCCCAGCAGGGCCGCGGCGCTGAGGGCCGCGCCGAATGCACGGCGGCTGCCGTTGTGTTTCTTCATCGATGTCTCCGTTGGAATGTTCTTCTTATATTGATTTAGAAAATCATAAAAATCCAGATTAACTAGGGAATACCCCGAACAAACAGCTTTTCCAACCTTTTGTGCTTGACAAAATGAACATTGAAATCAAAATACGACGAAACAGCCCATCCAAGATATTCATCCATGAAAACTGTCGTCCGCACCGACGAGCGCATCCTGTCCTCCGACATCTTCGACCGCGACAGCCGCGTCAAGCGCCCTGACCACGGCAGCTGGGCCGAGCCCGGCAAGAACATTCCGGTCTATCACCGCTGCGGCGTGCTGGTGGTCGGCGGCGGGCCTTCGGGTACCGCGGCCGCCGCAGCAGCGGCCCGCGCGGGCGCCGACGTGGCGCTGCTCGAGCGCTACAACCACCTGGGCGGTTTGTCGACCGGTGGCCTCGTGATCTGGATCGACCGCATGACCGACTGGGAAGGCAAGCTGGTGATCCGCGGCTTCGCCGAAGAGCTGTTCGATCGCCTGCCCGCCGACGCCATTGCCGGTCCGCAGCGCGAGGACTGGGGCTCGCAGGACACGGCCAAGGCCGCGCACTGGTCGCAGCGCACGGCCGCGTATCACGGCGTCGTCACCTGGTCGCCCACCATCGACCCCGAGCGGCTTAAGCTGCTCTCGCAGGAGATCGTGCTGGAGCGCAAGGTCAAGCTCATCTACCACTCGTGGGCCGCGATTCCGATCGTGCAGGACGGCGCGGTGAAGGGCGTGGTCTTCGAGAGCAAGGAAGGCCGCATGGCCATCATGGCCGACGTGGTGGTCGATGCCACCGGCGACGGCGACCTGTTCGCCCGTGCCGGCGCGGCCTACGTGAACGACATCGAAGAAGCCGACGTGCACCACTGCATGAACACCTCCTGGCTCTTCGGCGGCGTGGACATGAACCGCTGGATCGAATTCAAGGCCGGACAGCCCGAGGCCTTCACCGCCTTCATGGCGCGCGGGCGCGAGGTGTGCGGCCTGTTCGAGCGGCCCTTCGTCTCGTGGCGCAACGACGTGGCGCTCTTCATGGGGCCGCGCCAGTCGGGCTATTCGGCGCTCGACGTGGACGACCTCACGGCCGTGGAAGTGCGTTCGCACCGCGCGATGGCCGCGCACCTCGATTACTTCAAGGCGCATGCGCCCGGCTTCGAAGACGCCTACCTGATGCTGAGCGCGCCGCAGATCGGCGTACGCCATGCGCGGCGCCTCTCGGGCGTGGGCGCGGTGCTGCGCAGCCAATGGCCCGACGGCGTGGCGCTCGGGGACGAGATCGGCGTGTCGCCCGCGGTGTCGCCGAAATTCCCGAACATCTCCATTCCTTATGGCGCGCTGGTGCCGCAGCAGCTCGACGGCCTCCTGGCCTGTGGCCGCCACATCTCGTGCGACCGCAACTCGCACGGCTTCATGCGCGAGATTCCGCAGTGCTGGATCACCGGACAGGCGGCGGGTGTGGCAGCGGCGCTGGCGTCGCGCGGCGGCATCGCGCCGCGCTTCATCGATGTAGCCGCGCTGCAGTCCGAATTGCTGGCGCAGGGCGTGTACCTGCGTGCTGGCGGCGAAGCAGCCGGGCAGGGCGCGGCATCCGTCGCGGCCGAGGCCAGCGTTTGATCCCTTCGCCATGAACCCGGCCGATCCGCTTTCGCCAGCCTCTACATTGCAGAGTCTTGCAAAGCGTTCAAAGGGTCCCTCCATGTCCAACGACAAAAACGACAGCTCTCTTTCCTCCGCCGACGCGACCGCAGATACGCGCGGCGAGCGCTCCGACACCGTGAGCGCGCTGGAGCGTGGCATCTCGGTGCTGCGCTGCTTCAGCGAAGAGCGTCCGGTGCTCGGCCATGCCGACGTGGCGCGCATCACCGGCATTCCGCGCCCCACGGTCAACCGGCTGGTCGCGACGCTGCTGTCGCTGGGCATGCTCAAGCCAGCGCAGGCGCCCGACCGCTTCATGCTCGGGCCCGGCGTGGTGTCGCTCTCGCGCGTGTTCCTCGGCAGCCTCGACGTGCGCGCCGCCGCGCGGCCCAGCATGCAGGCAATGGCCGAGGAGGTGGGCGCCTCCGTCTACCTCGCGGTGCGCGACGGCATGGAGATGGTGCTGATCGAAGCCTGCCGCCCGCGCTCGTCGATGCTGTCTGCGCGGCTCGATGTGGGTTCGCGTGCACCGCTGCCGAACTCGGCGCTCGGCCGCGCGTATCTCTCGGCACTGCCCGACGCGCAGCGCAACCAGCTGGTCGATTCGATGCGCCTCTTGCGCGGCCCCGAATGGGACGGCATTGCCGCGCCGATGACGCGCGCCATCGCCGAAGCCAGGCGCCTCGGCTACTGCCTCTCGCTGGGCGAATTCCACCGCGAGATCAACTCGGTGTCGGTGCCGCTCATCGGCCCCGACGGCGAGGTGATGGCGCTGAACGGCGGCGGCGCCGCCTTCGTGTTCACCGAAGACAGATTGCGCAACGAACTCGCACCGCGCCTGCACGACATCGCGCTCACGATCGCGCGCGACATCGGCGGGCATGTGCCCACGCCCTTGCCGGGTTAGCAACCCGGCCGGGGTTTCATTCCCCACGACGACAGAAGAACGGAGACACAGGTCATGCACCTGAGCAACGAAGAAAAAGCCATGTACGACGGCCGCGACGGACCGGCCGTGCAGAAGGCGATGGACCTCCTGATGCGCTACGGCGAAGCCCTCGGCGCCGAGCGACTGGTCGAGACGCGCAACGTCTGCGCCACCATCACCTCGACCACGCCCTTCCAGCGCGACTTCGCGCTTGCCAAGGGCGGCGGCATGGACGCGGTGTTCTCCGAATTCAGCCTCGACAGCCAGGAGACGGTCGAGATTCCCAAGTTCAAGGTCTTCACCAGCCACCTGCAACTGGGCTTCGACCCCGGCCAGCCCGAGCGCATGGGCGTGAGCGAGGAGATCGTGCAGTTCTACAACCGCAGCGAGCGCCACGCGGCCGGCCTCGGCGCGCAGATCATGAACACCTGCACGCCCTACCAGGTCGGCAACATCCCGACGCGCGGCGAGCACTGCGCGTGGATGGAATCGTCGGCGGTGGTGTATTGCAATTCGGTGCTCGGCGCGCGCACCAACACCGAAGGCCGCGAGAGCACGGGCGCGGCGATGCTCACCGGGCGCATTCCGTACTGGGGCTATCACCTCGACGAGAACCGCCGCGCCACGCATGTGGTCGAGCTCGACATCGAGGTCGAGTCGGTGCAGGACTGGGGCCTGCTCGGCTACTACATCGGCGAGCACGTGCAGGAGCGCGTGCCGGTGGTGCACAGCAAGCGAGGCATCGGCCGCGTGCCGAACCTGCCGAGGCTCAAGCACTTCGGCGCGGCTGCGTCGTCGTCGGGCGGCGTGGAGATGTATCACATTGCCGGCATCACGCCCGAGGCGCTGACGCTGGAACAGGCGCTCGGCGGCAGGGCGCCCGTCGAGGTGCTGCGCTACGGCGAGGCCGAGCGCCGCGCCACCTACGAGAAGATCAACGTCACCGGCAAGGACGCGGAAGTGCAGTACGTGATGCTGGGCTGCCCGCACTACACCATCGAGCAGATCTGGGAAGCCGCGCAGCTCATCGAAGGGCGCAAGGTGCATCCCGATTGCGAGCTGTGGATCTTCACGCCGCGCGCCATCAAGTCGCTGGCCGACCGCAACGGCTACACCAAGATCATCGAGGACGCGGGCGGCATCCTCATGACCGACAGCTGCTCGGCCATGAGCCGCGCCGTGCCCAAGGGCACGAAGACCGTGGCGCTCGATTCCGCCAAGCAGGCGCACTACCTGCCCGCCATCCTCGGCGTGCAGGCGTGGTTCGGCAGCACGGCGGAGTGCATCGATGCGGCCTGCACCGGCCGCTGGAACGGGGGAATGCAATGAGCTTCACGCTTGCGTTGTCTTTCTCCCTCCCCTTCCGGGGGAGGGCAGGGGTGGGGGCATGCGGCGCACCCATCGAGCGCTCTGCCAGCCCCCATCCCAACCTTCCCCCGAAAGGGGAAGGAGCAAAACCATGAGCGCGATCGCAGACAACACATCCACCCTCGTCATCCGCGGCCGCAAGGTCGTGGGCGGCGTCGCGGAAGGCGAGGCGCTGGTCACGCGCGACCGCATCTCGGGCTGGGGCGGCATCGATCCGCGCACCGGCACCGTCATCGAAACGCGCCACGAGCTGCGCGGCCAGAGCTTCGCCGGCAAGGTGCTGGTGTTCCCGGGCGCCAAGGGCTCATCGGGCTGGTCGGCGATGTTCCACATGACGCGGCTCATGAACTCGGCGCCCGCCGCATTCCTGTTCAACGAGATGACGACCAAGATGGCGCTGGGCGCCGTGGTCACGCACTCGCCCTCGATGACCGACTTCGAGCGCGACCCGCTCGCCTGCATCGAGACCGGCGACTGGGTGCGCGTGGATGCCGACCGCGGCGTGATCGAGATCACCAAGAAAAAAGATATCGGAGACCGCCCATGACCCGCCCCCTGCGCAGCAACTTCCCGCGCGGCTCCTATCTCTGGTCGGTGCGCAATGCGCACTGGCGCGCGCTCGGCATCCCCGAAGAGGATTGCGAGAAGCCCAAGATCGCCATCGTCAACAGCTCCTCGGAGCTGGCCGCGTGTTTCAGCCACCTCGACAAGGTGGCGGCGGAGATCAAGACCGCGATCCGCGCGGCGGGCGGCGTGCCGTTCGAGATCCGCACCGCGGCACCCAGCGACTTCATCACCGGCGCGGGCGCGCGCGGCGCCTACATGCTCGGCGCGCGGGACCTCGTGACCAACGACATCGAAGTGGCGGTCGAAGGCGCGCAGCTCGACGGCATGGTCTGCCTCACCTCGTGCGACAAGACGGTGCCGGGGCAACTCATGGCGGCGGCGCGGCTCAACATTCCGACGCTGCTCGTGCCCTGCGGCTACCAGCCCAGCGGCGAGTACCGCGGCAAGCACATGGACATCGAGGAGGTGTTCATCGGCGCGATGCACGCCGTGACGGGCAACCTGCCGGTGGAAGAACTCGTGGGCATGAGCCGCGAGGCGATCCGTGGGCCGGGCGTGTGCTCGGGCCTGGGCACGGCGAACTCGATGCACATCGTTTGCGAGGCGCTCGGCATGGCCTTGCCCGGCAGCGCGCCGGTCGCCGCGCTGAGCCCGAAGATGATGGCCGACGTGCGCGCGGCCGGCACGCGCATCGTGCAGATGGTGCTGGACGACCTGAAGCCGCGCGACATCCTCTCGCCCGGCGCTTTTGCCAACGCGGTTCGCGCGGTGCTGTCCATCGGCGCTTCGCTCAACACGGCCAAGCACCTGCAGGCAGTGGCGACCGAAGGCGAGTGCGGCGTCGATGTGTACGGCCTCTTCGAAAGCCTCGGCCCCACGACGCCGGTGCTGGCCGGCGTGCGGCCCATCGGCGAGCATTCGATCGAGGCCTTCGAAGCGGCGGGCGGCTGCCGCGCGCTGATGAAGCAGCTCGCGCCGCTGCTCGACACGGGCGCGCTCACGGTCACGGGCGGCACCGTCGCCGACAACCTGCGCGATGCCGAAGTGAGGGATGCCGAGGTGATCCGCCCCATCGACCGCCCGGTCGCGCCGCTGCCGGCCATCGTGCTGCTGCGCGGCAATCTCGCGCCCGAGTCGGGCCTCATCAAGACCGGCATCGCCGAGCGCAAGGTGCGGCGCTTCACCGGCCCGGCCGTGTGCTTCTGGACTTCGGACGCCGCCATTGCCGCACTGAAGAACCACGAGATCGTGCCCGGCCAGGTGGTCGTGATGCGCGGCGCCGGTGCGTGCGGCGGCCCGGCCATGGGCGGGGGCGCATCGCGCGTGGTCTTCGCGGTCGATGGCGCGGGCCTGGGCGACCAGGTCGCGCTGCTGACCGACGGGCATCTCTCGGGCCTCGTGTGCAAGGGCCTCGTGGTGGCCGAGGTGTCGCCCGAAGCCGCGCTCGGCGGGCCGCTCGGCCTCGTGCGCGACGGCGATGTGATCACCATCGACCTGGACGCGCGCCGCCTCGACATCGCATTGACCGATGAAGAGCTCGCCGTCCGCCGCGCCGACTGGCAGGCGCCGCCACCGGCCTTCGACACGGGTTGGCTGCAGCAGTACCGGCGCAACGTGAGCCCGCTGTCCAAGGGGGCCGTGCTCGTGCGCACCGAGCGCCCGCAACCCGCCAGCTAGATCTTTTCAGACCCCGGCTTCGCCAACCGGTGCGCACTCCCACGCGCACCCGGTGGCGCAGCCCTGCGCGCGATTTCCGAGTGATCCCAGAGTTTTCAACCCAAAAAAGAGCAGGAGACAAGAAACCATGAAGAGACTTTTGATGTGGTCGGCCATCGGTCTCGCCAGCAGCGGTGTGGCGCATGCGCAATCCAGCGTCACGCTGTTCGGCGTGGTGGATCTGGGCGTGCAGTACACGAAGGGCGAGGGCGGCGGCTCGGTCAAGGCGCTGTCGAACGGCGGGCTCTCGACCAGCCGCATCGGCTTTCGCGGCTCCGAGGATCTGGGCGGCGGCCTGCGCGCGGGCTTCTGGCTCGAAGGCAGCCTGAATCCCGATCTCGGCACCGGCAGGCCAAGCAACACCAACAACCAGCCGAGCGGCGCCGGCACCGCGGGGCCGATCACCTTCGACCGCATGTCCTTCGTGAGCCTCTCGCACGATTCGCTGGGCGAAGTGCGGCTGGGCCACGACTTCATTCCGACGCACTACAACAGCATCTACTTCGACCCCTTCAACGCCAACGGCGTGGCGCGCGCGGGCAACCTCACCTTCGCGGGCGCGGGCACCGGGCCGCTGCCCACGGCCATCACCGGCAGCAACACGGTGAGCTACTGGCTGCCGGCCAAGCTGGGCGGCTTCTACGGCATGGCGATGATCGGCACCGGCGAGAACGACTCCACCGCGCCGAACCGCGACGACGGCAACTTCGGCGGCGCGCGTTTCGGTTTTGCCTCGGGCGCGTTCGACATCGCGGCGGCCGTGACGCGCACGCACTTCAATGCCACCTCCACCATCGGCAACTACACGCACGCCAACATCGGCGGCACCTGGGATGCGGGCTTCGCGAAGTTCTTCGCGCTCTACAACAAGGTGACGGTGAAGCTCGCGACCGGCACGGTGCGCAAGAACACCGCCGAGATCGGCGCGCACATCCCGGCCTTCGAGGTCGGCCGCATCCGCCTGAGCTACGCCTACCTGGACGACCGCAGCGACGAGAGCCTGCGCAACGCCAACGGCATGCCGCGCAACCGCGACGATGCGCGCCAGTTCGGCATCGGCTATGTGCACAACCTCTCCAAGCGCACCGCGCTCTACGGCACCTACGCGCGGCTGATGAACAGCGGGCAGGCGCGCTACGTGGTGAGCGGCGGCGTGGCGCCCGCCGGTGGCAAGCGCTCGTCGGGGTGGGAGTTCGGTGTGCGGCATCTCTTCTGATCTCTTTTGAAAAGGAGCCTTTCATGCGACGCAGAGACCTGGCCCTTGCGGCCGTTGCCGCCCTCACAACGACGGTGCTGCCCGGCACGGCGGCCTGGGGCGCCGATGCCTATCCGAACAAGCCGCTGCGGCTGATCGTCGGCTTCGCGCCCGGCGGCGGCGCCGATGCGCTCACGCGGATCATTGCGGAGGGCTTGTCCAAACAGCTCGGCCAGCAGGTGATCGTGGAGAACCGCCCGGGCGCCGACGGCGTGCTCGCGGCGCAGGCCACTTCATCGGCCAAGCCCGATGGCTACACGCTGCTGATGGGCACCAACACCGCGATGGTGGCCGCGCCCACGCTGCGGCCGACCTCGCCCTACGACCCGTTCAAGGCCTTCACGCCGATCAGCTCGGCCGGGCAGTTCTCGATGTTCCTCGTGGTGCCGTCGAGCCTGCCGGCAAAAAGCGTCAACGAGCTGCTGGCGATGGTGGCCGCCAAGCCCGGCGCCTACAACTCGGCATCGAGCAACAGCGCCTCGGAGCTGGCAATGCTGCAGTTGCTGGGCGACCGCAAGGTGGTCAACGCGCGCTACAAGGGCGACATGCAGGCCATGACCGACCTCCTGGGCGGACAGATCCACATGATGTTCACCACCGGCACGCTGGCGCCGGGCTTCGTGAAGGAGGGGCGCATCCGCGCGCTGGTCACGCTGCTGCCGCAGCGCAGCGGCCTGCTGCCCGATGTGCCGACGGGCGGCGAGCTGGGGCTGGGCAAGCTCACGATCACGCCGTGGGCCGGCTTCTTCGGGCCGCCGGGCTTGCCGAAGGAGATCACGGAGAAGCTCTCGCAGGAACTGCAGAACACGCTCAAGCGGCCCGACGTGCATGCGCAACTGGTGCAGCAGGGCTTCGAGGGCTACGGCATGAGCCCCGCGAAGTTCACCGAATTCTTCCGCACGCAGTACGACGCCTTCGGCGCGACGGTGCGGGAGCACAACGTCAAGTTCGAATAGCGGCGGCTTCGCGGCGCCAGAAGGCCGCATCGGGGAAGGTGCCTCTGCCGGCCGCGGCGTTGTCGGCCATGTGCTCGGCGCGGCTCGTGCCGGGAATCGTGCAGGTCACGGCCGGATGGCTCAGCACGAACTTCAGCAGCACCTGCGCCCAGCTCGTGCAGCCGATCTCGCCGGCCCAGGCGGGCAACGGCTTGTCGCGCAGGCGCCGCAGCAGTCCGCCGCCGCCGAAGGGCATGTTGACGATCACCGCCACGCCGCGCTCGGCCGCGAGCGGCAGCAGGCGCTGTTCGGCATCGCGCGCGTCGAGCGAATAGTTGATCTGCACGAAGTCGAGCTTCTCGGCCCGCAGCACGGCCTCGACCTCGCCGTAGGCCGAGGCGGTGTAGTGCGTGATGCCGATGTAGCGCACGCGGCCTTGTTCCTTCCAGCCGCGCAGGGTGGCGAGGTGGGTGCGCCAGTCGACGAGGTTGTGCACCTGCATCAGGTCGATCTGTTTGGTGCGCAGCCGCGCGAACGACTGCTCCATCTGCGCGACGCCGGCCTCGTGGCCCGAGGTCCAGACCTTGGTGGCGAGAAAGGGCTTGGTGGGGGGCTTGGTGGCGGCCAGCAATTCGCCGGTGGTTTCCTCGGAACGGCCGTACATCGGCGAGCTGTCGATCACCGTGCCGCCGGCCGCGAAGAGCGCCTCGAGCACGCCGGGCAGGCGCTTGTACTCGTCGGTGCCGGGGCGCTGGTCGAAGCCGATCCAGGTGCCGCAGCCGACGACCGGCAGGGCTTCCTTCGTGGAGGGAATGGGACGGGTGGTCATCTGCATCGCGGGCCTGCCTGGTTGCTGCTGGGCGAAGGAGGGGAGCGCGGCGCCCGCGCAGAGGGCGGCACCGAGCCGCAGCAGCTGCGCACGCGTCACTGCGGGAAGGTGGGGCTCGTTCGTGGTGGGCGTCGTCACGAACGAAATTCTGCGCCCGCCATGCTGCCGGGCGGAAGCCCTCAGCGCAGGTAGCGCCCGTCGGCCTTGAGCATCGACAGCTCGGAGAAGGTCAGTCCGCGGTGCTCGCCGGGCCGGTACGACACGGCGATGCCGCCGATGTCCAGCGTCTTGAACGACTCCAGGCCCTTCTGCAGCGACTCGGGCGTGGGGTTCGCGCCCGCGCGCTTCAGGCCCTCGACCATGACCTTGGCCGCGACGTAGCCCTCCAGGCTCGCGTAGCCGAATTCGTTCATGCCGATCTTCTTCATCGCCGCCTGGTACTCGGCGATGACGGGCATCGCGCTGTTCCACGGGTAGGGCACGACCTGCGAGATGACAACGCCGGCCGCGTCCTTCTTGATGTCCTGGAAGAGCTTCTGGCCGTTGAGGAAGGAGAACGAATAGAAGGCCGTCTCGCCGCCCGCCGCGCGGTAGGCCGTGATGAACTTGGCCGCCACATCGTTGGTGGCCGACAGCACCACCGCCTTGGGCTTGAGCTTGGCCAGCTCGGCCGCGCGCTCGGCCGCGTCGGAGCCGTCGTTCTTGATCGCCACGCTGCCCACCATCTTGTCGCCGCGTTCGGCAATGAACTTCTGCGTGCTTTCCATCGCCGAGCGCGCGCCGGGGTTGTCGTTGTGCGCGAAGGCAATGCGCGAGAGGCCGATGGTGAACAGGTGGTTCACGATGCGGCTGTATTCCTCGTCGAAGCTGATGCGCACCGGGAAGCTGTAGTCGTTGAATTTCACCACCGGGCCCGCGCCCGTGTAGGCGCCAACGACCGGGATCTTCAATTCGTTGGCCGCCTTGATCGCGCCGACCGCCGACGAAGTGCCGATGGGCATCAGCACGCCGATGGCGCCGTCCTTCGCGAAGGTCTTGACGTTCTCGGCGCCCTTGGCGGGGTCGTAGGCGTCGTCGAGCTGTCGCAACTCGACCGGCCGGCCGTTGATGCCGCCGTTCGCGTTCAGCGTGGTGAACATGGCACGGATGCCGACCAGCGGCTCGGTCGAGAGCGACGCCAGCGGGCCGGTCTGCACGAAGGTCTGGCCGATCAGCAGGGGTTTACCGGTCTGCGCATGCGCCGAAGCAGACAGTCCGAGAACGAAGGCGGCAAAGGCCGAGGCCAGGAATTGAATCTTTTTGTGTGTCATGGTCACAAACTGTTAACAATTAATCTTAAGGGGCGAAGTCCTCCGAGTAAATCGATCTCCGGTTGCGGCTCAGGAAATACTGTATAAAAATACAGTTAAAACTCCGATCATGGGCCTTCCTTTCCTCGACTCCTTTTCCGCCGCCGCGGGCCGTGGCGTCTGGCATGCCGACGAACTCGGCCTGGCCGACGCGCAGGTCGTCGCCACCGGCCATGCCGCGCTCGACGCCGAGTTGCCCGGCGGCGGCTGGCCGGTCGGCGCGATGACGGAGCTGCTGCAAAGCGCGCCCGAAGCGCATGTCTGGCGGCTGCTGCTGCCCGCGCTGGCGCAGGCTGTGGAGGCGCGCGGCGGGCCGGTCGTGCTGATCGGCGCGCCCTACGAGCCCTGCGGGCCGTCGCTCGCGGCGCAGGGCCTGCCGGTGGAGGCGCTGATGTGGATCAAGAGCGATGCGCCACCCGCGCGCCTGTGGGCCTGCGAGCAGGCGCTGCGCTGCGCGGACGTGGCCGCCGTGGTGGCGTGGCTGCCGCAGGCGCGCGTGGGCGAACTGCGGCGGCTGCAACTGGCCGCCGCGCAGCATGACGTGATGCTCTTCGTGTGCCGGCCCGAGTCGGCCGCGCGGGGCGCTTCGCCCGCACGGCTTCGTCTTCAGGTGGAAAGCTGCGCCGCGGATTCTTCGCAGATCGAGTTGCACATCCTCAAGCGCCGCGGTCCGCCGCTGGCCGCGCCGGTGATGCTGCCGGCGCGCAACGAGCGCATGACGGCGCTGCTCGCCGCCGCCCGGTTGCGCCGCAAGCTGCGCCTGCAGCAGCAGGGCACGGTGCCGGTTGGCGACACGGCAACGTCCGCAACCGTGGTCCGCATCGACGCGTGGAAAGGAGGCCCCAATGCACTGGATCGCATTGCGGTGGTCGCTTGACGCCGACGCGCCCGACGCACCGCAGTTGCCCACGCCCGAAGCGCTGGGCTGGTGGGCGCTGGAATACACGCCGCACGTCGCCTGGCAGGACGAGGCGCTCATGCTCGAAGTCTCGGCCTGCGAGCGCCTCTGGGGCGGGCGGCTGCAACTGATGCGCCAGCTGGTCGCCGCGAACCCCGCGCCCGATGTGCGCATGCTCGGCGCGCAGGGCGCCACGAGCCTGATCGCGCTTGCGCGGCTGCGGCTGTTCGAACGGCAGGAAGAGCGCCCGAAGGACATGCCGGCCGGCCTGCCGCTGGACACGCTCACCGCCGCCCGCCCGCACCTCGACCTGCTCGCGCGCCTGGGTTGCCGCACCTGGGGCGAGGTGGCCGCCTTGCCGCGCGGCGGCCTCACGCGGCGCTTCGGCACCGAGCTGCGCACAGCGCTCGACACCGCCTGGGGCCTGCGCCCCGAGGGCCACGACTGGCTCACGCTGCCCGATGTGTTCGAGCAGAAGCTGGAGCTGCCCGCGCTCGCCGAGACCGCGCCCGAACTCATGTGGGCGGCCAACCGTTTGCTTTCGGCGCTGCAGATCTGGCTGCGCGCCCGCCAGCGTGGCGCCCGCGCGCTCGAGCTGCAGTGGACGCTCGACCTCAAGCGCTTCAACGGTGTGAACCTGCCGCCGCACCAGCAGGTCACCGTGCGCACCGCCGAGCCCACGCAGGACCTCGCGCACCTGCGCCGCCTGCTGTCCGAAAAGCTCGCCCTCACCACGCTCGCGGCGCCCGCGAGCTGGCTCAGGCTCCGCACGCTTGAAACCGATCCGTGGGCCGGCGCCAGCACGAGTTTTCTGCCCGAGGACAACCGCAAGGGCGACAAGCTGCACGAGATGGTCGAGCGCCTGAGCGTGCGGCTCGGCGCGCATCAGGTGGTGGTGCCCTGCGCCGAGGCCGATCACCGGCCCGAGCGCAAGCAGGCATGGCGGCCCGCGTTGCAGAAGGACAAGGCCGCGCCCGGCAAGGCGCGCAAGGAAGCGAAAGCCGCAGCCTCGCAGCCCGATGCGATCTATCCGCCGTGGCTGCTGCCCGAACCCGTGTTGCTCGAGATGGACGGCGAGCGCCCGTGCTATCGCGGCCCGCTGAGCAAGCTGGTCGGCCCGCAGCGCGTCGAGGCCGGCTGGTGGGGCGGCAAGGAAGACGGCGGCCAGCCGGCGATGCGCGAC
Organism: Variovorax sp. W2I14; assembly: GCF_050435205.1. NCBI lineage: Bacteria > Pseudomonadati > Pseudomonadota > Betaproteobacteria > Burkholderiales > Comamonadaceae > Variovorax > Variovorax sp. W2I14. Next base: position 658,748 of record NZ_JBNDJX010000001.1, read on the forward strand.
TACTACGTGGCCGAAAGCCCCGAAGCCGGGCTGGTGTGGATCTTTCGCGAGCGGCATTCGGCGCTGTTTTCTTCAGGCGAAGTGCGCTGGTACCTGCAGGGGTTCTATGCCTGACCTGAGTGCCAAGGAAGAGCGCAAGCGCCAGCCTGCCAAGGTGCATGCGCTGCCGGTTCCGTTGCGGGTACGGCCAACCTCGGTGCTGCCGCGTTATGCCGAGTTGCATTGCCTCACGAACTTCAGTTTCCAGCGCGGCGCCTCGACCCCAGAGGAGTTGGTGGAACGCGCCTATCAACTCGGCTACGACGCGCTAGCCATCACAGACGAATGCTCTGTGGCCGGAATCGTGCGTGCGTATGTGGCCTTGCGAGACCTGCCCTCCAAGCTGGAGGCGTATGAGCGCAAACATCCCGACGAGCCGAAGATTCCGCGCAACCCTGGATTCCGGCTGCTCTTCGGCAGCGAATTCCGTTTCGAGCGCTTCAGGCTCGTAGTGATCGCGAACGGCGCACAAGGCTGGGGCAACCTCTGTGAATTCATCACGGCTGCGCGTAATACCGAGCTGCCCAAAGGGAAGTACCGCGTGAGCTGGGAGGGCAGCGATGTGGCTTCACTGCAGGACTGCCAGATTCTTTTCGTGCCGCACCGCGAGCCTGGCGCAGGCATCGAGATGGCCACGCTGCAGGAGGACCTGGCAGCCGCAAAGGCCTTGTACGGTGGCAACTTGTGGCTGGCCGTGGAAATGTTCAATGAACTCGACGACGACCTCTGGTTCGTCGCGCTGATGCAAGCCGGCGAACAAGCCGGCGTGCCACTCGTAGCAGCTGGTGACGTACACATGCACGGGCGTGGCCGCAAGTCGGTGCACGACGTGCTGACGGCCGTGCGCGAAGGAAAGACAGTCGCTGAATGCGGCTTTGCACTGCAGTCGAATGCCGAGCGGCATCTGCGGCTACGCATGCAACTGGCCGGGCTCTATTTGCCCGGAATGCTGGAGAACACGCTGGTGGTGGCCGAGCGATGCAGGTTCGATCCGCAAGAAATTCGCAAGAGCTACGAGTACCCGCTCGAAAGCGTAGGCAACGGCGAGACGCCGGCCCAGACGCTGGTGCGCAAGACGTGGGAGGGCGCGCTCGAAAAATATCCGCTTGAAAGATATGCCTCGGGAATTCCGCAAAGCGTCTGCCAGCAGGTCCATAAAGAGTTGGCTCTCATCATTCAACTCAAGTACGAGATGTTCTTCCTCACAGTGGAAAACATTGTCAGCTTTGCCAAATCGAAAGGCATTCTTTGTCAGGGGCGTGGCTCGTCGGCCAACTCGGCAGTCTGCTTTTGCCTTGGCATTACCGCCATCAACCCCGACAAAGGAACGCTGCTGTTCGAGCGATTTCTTAGCCGTGAACGCAATGAGCCGCCCGACATCGATGTCGACTTCGAGCACCAGCGGCGTGAGGAGGTCATCCAGTACATCTACGACAGATATGGCCGCGAGCGCGCTGCCATTGCCGCCGTCGTCATCTGCTATCGATCCCGCAGCGCCTTGCGCGACGTGGGCAAGGCCATTGGTATCGATGAACGATTAATCGATGAATTCGCCAAGGACCACTACTGGTTCGACGATGCCGTGCTCGGCGAGCAGTTGAATGCGGCATGCAAACGTGCAGGCGTGCGGGAAGACGAACTCAAGCTCGAACAGTGGATAGAGATGACGCAGCGGCTCAAAGGCTTCCCACGTCACCTGAGCCAGCACGTAGGAGGCTTCGTTCTTACGCACACCCGGCTCACGCGGTTAGTACCGGTCGAGAAAGCCTCAATGGAAAACCGCTCAGTTATCCAGTGGGAAAAAGACGACCTCGAAGCCATGGGAATGCTCAAGGTTGATGTTCTCGCACTTGGCATGCTTAGCGCCATCCGCCGCGGGCTCGATCACATGAACCGGTGGCGGGGCTCGATGGTGCAGATGCATCAGATCCCCAACAACGATCCGAAGGTGTTTGACATGATCTGCGATGCCGACACTATCGGCGTGTTTCAGATTGAGAGCAGGGCGCAAATGTCGATGCTGCCGCGCCTGAAGCCGCGTACTTATGACGACCTTGTGATTGAGGTAGCGATCGTGCGGCCAGGGCCTATTCAGGGGGGCATGGTGCATCCATATCTCAAGCAGCGTGAGCGAGTACGCAAGGGTTTGCCGATCGTCTACGAAAACGACGATCTCAAACCTGCGCTGGCGCGGACCCTCGGCATCCCGATCTTTCAGGAGCAGGTGATGCAGATCGCCATGATCGCGGCCAAGTTCACGGCCGACGAGGCCGATCAACTGCGTCGCGCGATGGCGGCGTGGAAGCGCAAGGGCGGCCTCGAAGAATTTCAGGAGAAGCTCGTCAAAGGCATGACGGACAACGGCTACAAGCTCGAATTCGCCGAAGCCATCTTCAAACAGATCCTCGGCTTCGGCGACTACGGTTTCCCCGAGAGCCACGCCGCGAGTTTCGCGCTGCTGGTCACCGTGAGCAGCTGGCTGAAGAACTACGAACCCGCCTGCTTCCTCGCCGCATTGCTCGACTCGCAACCCATGGGCTTCTACAGCCCTTCGCAACTCGTGCAGGACGCGCGCAGGCACGGCGTCGAGGTGCGGCCGGTTGATGTCACGCACAGCGATTTCGACACCACGCTCGAGGCCCGCGCGCCCGATGCGCCGCGCATGCCGCCAGGCACCGACGCGCGCTACGCCCAGCGCCTGGGCAACGAGAACCAGCCCGCGGGTGCGGCTCGGGCTGAACCGCATTTCAGGCCTCTCCAAGGAAGGTGTCGAACGCCTGCTGAAAGCGCGCGCTCAATCGCCCTTCACCAGCACCGAAGACCTCGCCCTGCGCGCCGAACTCGACGGCAAGGACATGGCCGCGCTCGCCGCGGCCGATGCGCTGATGTCGCTCTCGGGCCATCGCCGCCAGCAGGTGTGGGACGCCACGGCGCAGCGACGCTCGCCGGCCTTGCTCAAGGGCGTGCCGATCAACGAGCAGGTGCTGCTGCTGCCCGCGGCGCCCGAGGGCGAGGAGATCGTCGGCGACTACGCATCGCTCGGCCTCACGCTGCGCCGCCATCCGCTCGCGCTGCTGCGCCCGTGCCTTTCGCGCATGAAGCTCATGAGCGCGGAGGAGTTGCGCGCGCAGCCCACCGGCCGCACCGTGCGCGCCTGCGGCATCGTCAAGGGCCGGCAGCGGCCCGGAACGGCCAACGGCACCATCTTCGTCACGCTGGAGGACGAGACCGGCAACGTCAACGTGATCGTCTGGAGCCATGTCATCGACGCCTGGCGCGAGCCGCTGCTGAAATCGCACCTGCTCGCGGTGCAGGGCACCTGGCAGCGCGACGACGACAGCGGCGGCAAGGTGCAGCATCTGGTCGCCACCGGCTTCAAGGATTTGACGCCGCTCATGGGCCGGCTTGCGCAGAGCAACATCAGCCGGGATTTCCATTGATCGAGCGCGCAATGCGACGGATGCAACCGATCGTTCCACGCCTCGCGCCTCCCACGACTTTTCGCTAACCTGTTCCCCATGTCCGCACTCGCAATCGCACTAGCCCCCGACCGTGACCCCCTCGTCGCCATGCCGATCGGTCCGCCGCCGCCCGCGCCCGACGTGCCGATTCCCGTACCACCTCCACCACCACCTCCCGAGGGCGATCCGCCGCCGGTCGTGCCGCCGGTCACCGACCCGGGATTTCCACCGCCGGTGGTGGAGCCTCCGCCGATGCAGACCGGCGGGAGCAACAGCAACAGCAACAGCAACAGCAACAGCAACGGCAATGGCTGAAATGGCGGACGCGACTGCCACGGTGCCTTTCGGCAAGCTCCACGCGCGGCGCCTGCGCGAGATCTACCGCTCGGCTGGCTGGCCGTGCTGCGACGCCATCGAGGTCGAGCTGCTGGCCGGCGGATTCCTCGAACGCGTGCGCACATCGCATGGCCACGAGACCCTGCGCGTGACCGACGCCGGCATTGCCCGCATAGCGACCACGCTCACCATCAACCGCGCGGCGCTGACGCCGCACGAGGCGCTGGTCGAACGCGTGGCGCGCGAGATGACGCGCGGCGGCCGCATCGCATGGCGCGGCCTCGGCCTGCGCGCGCGCCTGCCGCCGCTCGAAGAGGGCGGAAAGCCGCGCTGGTGCATGGCGCGGCCCGATGTGTTTTCGATCCGCAACACCAGCGTCGAGGCCTATGCGCACCCGATCGTCCACGAGGTGAAGGTCAGCCGCGCCGATCTGCTGGGCGACCTGCGCAAGCCCGACAAGCGCGCGGCTTATCTCGATCTGGGCGGCGAGTGCTGGTACGTGCTGGGCAACGACGCGCGCGGCCGCTGCATCGCCACGCCCGAGGAGATTCCGGCCGAGTGCGGCGTGCTGGTGCTCGAAGGCGAGCGCCTCGTGGTGGCGCGGGCCGCGGTGCATCGGCCGATCGAGCGCATGCCGTTCGCAGTCTGGCTGGCGCTGGCCAAGGCGCAGCCGATTTCGGGCTTCGACGAGGATGTGCAGGACATGCTGATCTAGCGGATCAGCCCGCCAGCGCGATCAGGTGACCGCTTCGTAGCTCTGGTGCGCAATGGCGACCACGTCGCCGGGCTGGAACTGGCTCGCCATCTGGCGCTTGGCTTCTTCGCGGTCTTCGGTGCTTGCGGACGCATCGAAGACCTGGTCGCTGATTTCCAGGATGTCGCGCACGATGCGCTCGTGGCGGTAGTAGGCGAGGGCGACCGCATCGATCTCCGCGGCGCCGTAGCCTCGGTAGAACGGCGCCTCTTCCTGCGGCTGGTTCCACACGTGACCGACACCGCCGCCGACGAACATCAGGTCGCGCTCCTTCGGCGCGAGGACGAGCGTGTCCCAGTCGACGATGGCCAGCCGGTCGCCATCGCCCAGCAGCACATTGCCCGCGTGGATGTCGGCGTGGCACACGACCTGCGGCAGCGCCTTCTCCAGCAGGATCGATGCGAGCTGCTCGCTGCGATAGACCAGCGTGTCGATCTCCTCGTCATGCTGCGCCCAGAAAGCGTGGAAGCGCTGGACGATGGCGTCGCCCACGAAGCCGTTGATGAAGCGGCGCTGATAGCGCCTGACGCCTTCGCGCCAGCGGTGCGCGTAGGTTTCCTTGGGGATGCCTGCGAGCAGGGCGGGCGGCAATTCGGTGCGATGAATGGCGCCCAGTGCCGCGCCGAGAGCGGTCCACTGCGCGGTTGTCAGGGCGCGTTCGAATCCGTTCTGGCCTTCGAAGAAGGGATAGAGCATCCAGTCGAAGCCTTGGCGCTGCACGCTGAGTTGACGGTCCGTTGTCGGCAACGGCGCTATCACCGCAGCGATGCCTTTGTCGTGATGGAGAAAGGCCGGCACGGCAACGGCCGTCTTGTCGAAATCGCCGCTGCGCAGCTTCAGGAAATACGCCGCGCCGTCGTTCGCCTGTACACGGAAGACCGCGGAGTGAACGTCAGCGCCCAGCGGAAGGAATTCAGCGTCTGTCGCCTGGAGGCCGTAGTTTTCGGCGAGGCACTTGTGAATGGCGTCGTGGGCGATATCGGGTGGTGTCAGCATGCAGGGATGATGGGCGTTCGTTCGATGGGCGCCGAAAATTGTCTCACCCGATAAGGCCACGAAAGCTGACTTCCCTGTGTCAGACGCCGTCTTCTTCGTTGTCTTCGTCAGCTTCGTAGGTGGCCAGCACCTGGTGCTCGACCGGATGCGAAGTGAACGAGCGCACGAGCAGGAATTTCCTCACGCGCCACGGGATCGGCGGCAGGGTCATCGGATAGGCCGCGCCTTCGGTTCGCCGGGCGATGGTGATGTGCGGCGTGAAGGTCGGCGTTTCCGTGGAGATGCCCGCCTGCCGTACCGCACGGCCGATGTCCGCATGCAGCGTGCGCAAGGCGCCGTGCTCGGCGGGCTGCAGCACCGCGATGTCGTTGCGCCATGTGCGTGAGCTGTCCAGCACGAGATCCATGGGCTGCACCCGGACCTGGGCGAGCGCTTCGCGGAGGCGCTTTTCGACAGCCTTGGGCTGGTCGCTGAAACAGTGGAGCGTCAGGTGCAGACGCGGGGTGCGCGGAAAGTAGTGGCCCTTGGGCCAGATCCAGTCCTTGCGGTGGGTTTCGATGGCGGCCTGCACCTCGGGCTCGGGAAAGAGCGCGATGAGAAGGTGCCGTTGCCGCTCGAAAGGGGAGGAGTCCCAGTCGGGTTCCGGGTCGTCCGGAAGATGGTCGCCACGGTTGAAATCGTCCATTGCAGTTCTCCTGGAGAAAGAAGGATGAAAAGGCGGATTCAGGATTCCGGCGGCCACCAATGCTCGGCCGTCGTCCGGATGACGCGCGCCGCCTGAACGCGAACGTCATCCATTTCATTGCTGCTGTCACCGAGGCCCTGTTCCCGGACCACGCGAAAGGGCCAGGTCGAGATGCGGCCTGCACGTTGGCGCGGCTGCATCGGGTGCCGCCGGGCGAGAGAAGAGGAGAAAAAAAGAACCTGCGCGGAGGGCGCAGGCGGATTGGCGGTGGTCATGGAGTCGCCTCGAATGTTGCTCTTGGAGACGATCTATTCTAGAGAAAACACTGTATCTATGTACAGTATATTTGCAGCCTATCGAGGGTCGCTGCCGAGCAGCGCGTCGAGGTCGATGGCCGCCGCCATCGCCTTGTAGCCGGCGTCGCCCGGATGCAAATGGTCGCCCGAATCCATCGCCGCCTTCAGGCGGATCGGCCGGGCCGGATCGCGCACCAGCGCATCGAAATCGACCACCGCATCGAACGCGCCGCTTTCGCGAATCCAGCGGTTCACGGCCTGGCGCACCTTGTCCTTTTCGGGCGAGTGATGGCCTTCGAGCGCCGTGCCCTCCAGCCCGCGTTCGTTGGGCGTGATCGTGCCGGCCACGATGCGCACGTTGTGGGCGCGTGCCATCGCAATCAGTTGGCGGAATCCCTGGATCAATTCTTCCGCGCGCATCGCCGGCTCCTGCGGTGCGAAGGGGCCGCCGGGCCAGCCGATGTCGTTGGTGCCCAGCAGCACGATCACGGCGCGCACGCCCGGCTGCGCGAACGCGTCGCGCCCCGCGCGCTCGAGGCCGGCGCGGCCCATGCCATCCCTCATCAACCGGCCGCCGGAGATGCCGGCGTTCAGCACGCCGACGCCGCGCGGCGCCAGGCGCTCGGCCAGCGCATCGGGCCATCGCGTGTTGGCGCCGGGCGTGGAACCGTTCCCGTCGGTGATCGAATCGCCCAGCGCGACGATGGTGGCCGGCGGCGTGGGCGTCTCGACGATGAGGCCGCTGAAGTAGACGCGCGTACTCCATTGCGATGCCGCAGCGGGCATCTGCGCGGCGCCGGTCAGGTCGCCACTGGCGACGTACGCCGTCTCGCGCGCATCGAAATGAAAGCCCGCGGGCTGGCTGGGCTTCGGCAGATAGAGCGACACCGCGACCTCGCTGAGCGCGGGCAGCGGCAGGTCGACCGGGTCGCTGACCAGCCGCGCGCCGGGCGGCACGGTCACCTCGGCCTGTCCGCCGAAGCGCACGGCGCGGTCGGTGCCTTCGACGATGGCCGAGCCTTCGGCATGCCGCGCCACGCGCGCCGCACCGATGTACAGCGGCGCCGTGCCGCCTTCGTTGCTGATCACCACGCGCAGCTTCGCGCCGCCGATGCTCAGCCGTGCCACCTGGCGAATGGTCTGCCGGTTGAACTGGAAGGGCAGGCCGCTCGGCAGCACGAAATCGCCGCCCCAGATCGGCTGGGTGCTGGCCATCCAGCTGGGGCTCCAGTACGTGCGTGCGGACGGCGTGGTCTGCGCGGCCGATACGGCCGTGATGCCCGCGAGGGTCAACGCCGCGGCGCCGTGCTTGAGGATCGATCCGAAGGTGGATGCATGCATGTTCGTGTCCTTGAAAGTGAAGCGAGGGCCTGACTTTCTTCCATGCAAGTTCGGATGGGTAGATGGCAAAATTGCATCCAACGCATTCCCGAATCGAATACACCATGGACACCTTGCGCGCGCTCTCGGCCTTCGTGCACAGCGTCGAACTCGGCAGCCTCTCGGGCGCCGCCCGCGCGCTCGACACCACGCAGCCCACCATCAGCAAGCTGGTCGCGGGGCTGGAGCGGTCGCTGGGTGTTCGGCTGTTGCGCCGCGCCGCCACCGGCCTGAGCCTCACCGAGGAAGGGCAGCGCTTTCACGAGCGCGCCCGCCGCGTACTGGAGGACTACGGCGATGCGGTCGCCGATGCGCGCGAGCAGGTGCAGCAGCCGCAAGGCCTGCTGCGTGTGAGCGCGCCGGTCACCATGGGCCAGCGGCACCTCAACGCGATGGCGGTGGAGTTCCTGCGGCTGTACCCCGACATCGAACTCGAACTGGTGCTCGACGACCGCTTCGTCGATCCGCGCGAGGAGCGCATCGACGTCTCGCTGCGCGTGGGCGGCGCGTTGCCGCCGGACCTTGTTGCGAAGCATCTCGGTTCATGGCCCCGCGTGCTCGTTGCATCACCCGACTACATCGCCGCGCGCGGCAAGCCTCGCACCCCGAAGGACCTGCTCTCGCACGACTACATCCGCTACGCATCCGGCAACGATGGCGTTCTGCTGGAGGGACCGGAAGGCGCGGCGACTGTTCCGGTGCGCAGCCGCTTGCGCGTGAACAACGCGGTGGCCATGCTCGACAGCGTGCTCGGCGGCGCAGGCATCTCGCTGCAACCGACATGGATGGTGGCCGGCCATCTGGCCGATGGCAGCCTCGTGCGCGTGCTCGCGCGCCACACGGGGCCGGCGCAGGAGGTGCACCTGCTCTATGCCCCGCGCCGCCACCAGCCGCTGCGCGTGCGCGTGCTGGTGGACTTCCTGGCAGAGCGCGTGGCGCAACTGCCAGGCGCACTGCGCAAGCCGACTCAGTTGAGCGGCAAGCGCAGGTAGGTGCCGCGCAGCGGCTCCTGGCCTGCGCCGGGCTTGCTCCAGTCGCACACGCCGCTCGGGAAGATCGTCTGCAGCCGCGCGAGGTCGGCGCCGGCGATCGTCACCGAGTAGTCGGCCGCATTGACCGGCTTGAGCTGGCACTTGAGCACGTCGTTCACCAGCGGCGAGCCGGCCACGAGGCGCGGCGTGGTGAAGCGCGGGTACACCGCATTGCAACTGGCTGCCGGGTCCATCGATGCGGGCTCGTCGATGCGCGTGCCGGTCTTGTTCCAGCAGGCGTCGTTGGCGCCTGCGGGCTTGTTGCGCACCACCTTGTCGGTCGAGGCGGGCGCCGGGTCAGCGGCCATGTTGTCCAGCCACTTGTTCATGAGGTCGATGGAGCCGCTCATGTAGTCGTAGCCCGAGGTGGAACCCAGCGTCCAGATGATCTGGTTGTCGCTGCGGCCGTTGGCACGTTGCAGGCGGGCCCGGATGATCAGGTCCTGCGTCGTGTCGTGGATGTCGCCCACCGCATCGGCGTTGCCGCGCTGCGTGATGATCGGAATGTTCGCAAGGCCCGGCCCCCTGAAGCTGTTCTTGAAGCCGCCGGCATAGGTGAGCTTGAGCGCATCGGAATCGGCTTCGGAGCGCGCGGCCTGCGTGTTGCCGTCGCCGTCGAAGCCGCCGACCTTCTCGTTCAGGTCGAGGAACTCCTTCACCGAAATCGCGCCGCTGTTCAGCGCCGCCAGGCCGTACTGCAGGCCGATGTTGTCGAGCGGCCGGCGCGCCTCCTGCGTGCCGGGGCGCTTGCCCAGCAGGTTCACATTGGTCTGGAAGAGGTCGCAGCGAATGCCTGTCGGGTTGCTCGCGCGATTGAAGATGTTCGCCACATTGGCCGGGTCGGTGAACCCGCAGCCCGCCGCGTTGTCCGACTTGATGATGCTCGCGAAGGCCGCGTCCCATGACAGGCAGGTGTTCGTGTTGAAGCCATTCACCGCGTTCTGCTTGGCCGTCGTCCAGGTGGCGGTGTCGAGCTTGTAGACGTTGTTCAGGAGGCGGCACTCCATCACCTCGGGCATCAGCGTCTCGGGGAACGACACGATCGGCTGGATACCGTCGAGCAGGCCCGGATAGAGCTGAGCGATCAGGTACTGCTGGATCGCGCCGCCCGAGCCGCCGAAGCCGGCGGTCCACTTGGGCCCCTCGCCGAATTCCTCGATGACGTGCTCCTTCATCATCATCAGCGTCTCGCCCTGCAGGTGCGGGTTCGCATGCTGGTTGTTCCACAGCTCGGTCGAATTCATGAAAGCAAAGCCGCGCGAGAGCTGGATGTGGCCGACGTCACCGAGGATCGACTCGATGGGATGCACGCCCTGGTTGTACTGGGCCGAGCCGCAGCAGTCGAAGTAGGCGACGAGCTTCTTGTTCCATCCCGTGCCGGGCTTCCAGACCGCGGGCGAATCCTTCGCCGGGTTATCGAGCACCGCGAGCCGGTACACGCCGCGGTTGATCGTGCCCGACTCCACACGCACGATGTAGGGCACGGTGACGCCATCATTGGTGGTGGTCTCGGCGAGGTCGGCCGGGCGCGGGCCGGTGGGGTCGGCCAGCGGCTTGAAGGTGTTGGTCTTGGTGCGGTAATACCAGACCACCTGCGTGGTGGCCGAGCAGTTGGCGTCGAGCGCGGCGCCCAGGCCGTTCTGCACGGTGCGGCATTCGTACGGCGAGATGTGCGGACCCGAGAGGATCGGCCCGGTGATCGGGTAGTTGACCAGCTTGGCCTCGGTGCGCTGCGCTGCAACATCGGCGTTGCTCACCACCAGCGTGTTGATGCTGCCCGTGGTGCTGGCCGCATCGGTCGTGAGGCCGGTGACGAGGCCGCGCAGCACGCGCGTCGTGCTGTTGACCACCGGCGCCTGCGAGGTCACGTCTTTTCCGTTCAGGCTCACGCGCACCTTGTCGAGCGCAACACCCACGGGCGCGGTGATTTCGACCAGCGTGTCGCCGCCGCTGATCATGTCGGGCGCGGAAGAGAGCGTCTTGATCTGGAACGCGGCCGGCGTCTGTGCCGCGGGCGGGGGGCTCACGCCGGGAATGAACGGAAACACCGAGCCGCCGTCGGACCCGCCGCCGCAGCCTGCAACGAGCAGTGCGCCGGCCATCGCGATGCCTGCGGCGGCAACCTGGACACGGGGCCACGGAGAAACCCGCTTGTGCGGGCGGCGAGGTGTTGCGAGCATGGAAGTCTCCTTCTGTTATGTGTTCTGGAAGATTAAGAATGGACGTTCCACGCTGCGGTCGTCGCGACGACACATGAGGCGCCAATCGCTAAAGGTAATCCCTGATTCCGCACCGGCCTCGACTGCGCAACCGATGGAAGACATGGTGCGCAAGTCGCGATGGGCAACCGGCCTTTCGCCCGCCGACCTCGAGCATGTGCTGGGCAGCATGCAGGAGCGGCAGTTCGCGCGCGGCGCCTGCATCGCGCGGGCCGGGCAACGCGTCGAGCACTGGATGGGGCTCATCGACGGCTTCGCCAAGATGTCGGTGGCGTCCGAAGAAGGACGTGTCTCCACGCTCACCGGCGTCTCGCACGGCGTGTGGTTCGGCGAGGGCTCGCTCTTCAAGCACGAGGCGCGCCGCTACGACGTGTTTGCGCTGCGGCCCACGCGGGTGGCGCTGATGCCGCGCCGCACCTTCGAATGGCTGCGCGGCACCAGCGTGCCGTTCAACCATTACCTGCAGGACCTGCTGAACGCGCGGCTGAGCCTGTTCATCGGCGCGCTGGAACACGAGCGGCTGCTCGACACCGATGCGCGCGTCGCGAATTGCCTGGCGAGTCTTTTCAACCCCGACCTGTACCCCGATGCCCCGCGCTTCCTGGAAGTGGGGCAGGTCGAGATCGGCCTCTTGGCGAACGTGTCGCGGCAGCGTGTGAACGTGGCGCTGCAGCGCCTGCAGGCACTGCAGCTCATCCGTCTGGAAAAGCGCGGATTGACCGTGCTCGACCTGGGCGGGCTGGTCAACTACAAGGCCAACGACACCGGCGCGCCGCCCGTGCGGTGCGCCTGAATCGGTGCCAGCGCAGCATCACTCGGCGCGGACTTCGAAGTACGCCTCGTCCGCCTCGCCGAGCGCACGAAATCCCGCCGTCTTCGCCGCGTCGTAGGCCTTGGCCCAGCGCCCGGCCAGCGCGATTTCGTCCTTGGTGAGTTCGTCGGCGCTGGATTCGCTGGCGTTCTCGAATGCCTTCAGCGCCGGCTCGACCTCGTCGCCCAGCAGCTTGTCGAGTTCGCGGCGAAAGCGGGTCTCGGCGGTGGCGATGACGTCGCTCGGCGCGTCGGGGAAATCGATCAGGGTCACGGTGTAGCTCATGGGGCGCGATGCTACGTGATGACCGTGACCGCACGTGACGGCGCGCACAATCGCGGCCATTCCTTTCGACCCACCCTCGCCGCGCCGTGAACCTGCATCGCCTCGACCTCGTCTCGCTCTCGCTCTTCAACCTCGTGGTGCGCACCGGCAGCATCAGCAAGGGCGCCGAACTTGCGCACCTGGCGGTGGGCGCGGCCAGCAAGCGCATCTCCGATCTCGAAGCCGCAGTGGGTACCGAACTCTTCGAGCGACATTCGCGCGGCGTCACGCTCACCGTGGCAGGCGACGCGCTGCACCGGCATGCGCACCGCATCCTGAACGACGTCGACCAGCTCGCGGCCGACCTGTCCGACTACGCCTCGGGCGTGGTGGGCGTGGTGCGCCTGTGGGTCAACACCTCGGCCGTGACGCAGTTCCTGCCGCGCGAGCTCGCGAGCTTCGTGGCGGCCAACCCCGGCATCCGCATCGAGCTCGAAGAGCAGAACAGCAGCGAGATCGTGCTGGCCGTGCTCGACGGCCGCGCCGACGTCGGCATCTTTGCCGACCGCACGCCCACGCTGGGCCTGGACATCGTGAACTACCGCGAAGACCGCCTGGTGCTGGTGGTGCCGCGCGGCCACCCGCTCGCACGCCGCAAGAGCGTGCGTTTCGAAGAGGCCTGCGACTTCGACTTCGTGACCCTCTCGGGCGCCACCTCGCTCGCGCAGCGCCTGCAGGCGGCCAGCGAAACGCTGGGGCGGCGGCTCAAGCTGCGCATCCAGGTGCGCAGCTTCGATGCGATGTGCCAGATGGTCGCCGCGGGCATGGGCGTGGCGGTGCTGCCGCGCGAGGCGATCCAGCCGCACCTGCGCTCGATGAACCTGCGCGAGATCACGCTGGAAGACGACTGGACCCGCCGGCATCTCGTGATTGGCCTGCGTGACGCCGGCGCGGTGCCGCGCCACGTGCGAACCCTCATCGACCACCTCTGCGCGGGTTAACCCCTTCCAGCTTTCGCGATCCGCGAAAGCTGGCTGCGAACCTTTGTCGTTCCTTCTTCGAGGCCGGCTGCCCAGAATCCGGGCATCGGATGCAGCACCCCGCCTGCATCCCCTCGGAGACAACAACACATGGCTTCCACACTTCCCACCCCCGGCGCCCTGCAAGGCGTGCGCGTCATCGAGATGGGCCAGCTCATCGCCGGCCCTTTCGCCGGCAAGACGCTCGGCGAATTCGGTGCCGACGTCGTCAAGATCGAACCGCCCGGCAGCGGCGATCCGCTGCGCAACTGGCGGCTGATCCAGGAGGGCACCTCGGTCTGGTGGCAGGTGCAGTCGCGCAACAAGCGCTCCATCGCGCTGGACCTGCGCAGCAGCGAAGGCCAGGACATCGCGCGCAAGCTCATCGCCGAGGCCGACGTGCTGATCGAGAACTTCCGCCCCGGCACGCTCGAAGGCTGGGGCATGGGCTACGACGTGCTCTCGGCACTCAACCCCGGCCTCGTGATGCTGCGCATCTCGGGCTACGGGCAGACCGGCCCCTACCGCGACCTGCCGGGCTTCGGCGCCATCGGCGAGGCGATGGGGGGGCTCCGCCACCTCACCGGCGAGCCGGGGAATGTGCCGGTGCGCTGCGGCATCTCCATCGGCGACACGCTGGCCGCGCTGCACGGCACCATCGGCGTGCTCACCGCGCTCTATCACCGCAAGGTGAATGGCGGCAGGGGGCAGGTGATCGACGTCGCGCTCAACGAGGCGGTGTTCAACGTCATGGAGAGCCTCGTGCCCGAGTACAGCGCCTTCGGTGCGGTGCGCGAACCCGCGGGCAGCGCGTTGCCCGGCATCGCGCCGTCGAACGCCTACCGCTGCAGCGACGGATTCGTGCTGATCGCGGGCAACGGCGACAGCATCTTCAAGCGGCTGATGCAGACCATCGGCCGCGACGACCTCGGCACCGATGCGGCGCTCGCCGACAACGCGGGCCGCGTGGCGCGCGTGGAAGAACTCGACCGCGCCATCGAGGCATGGACGCTGGTGCGTTCCTTGGCCGAGGTGCTCGATGTGCTCGGCGCGGCGCGCGTGCCCGCCGGCAAGGTCTACACCGCCAGGGACATCTGCGAAGACCCGCACTACCGCGCGCGCGACATGCTGCTGCAGCAACGCACGCGCGACGGCCACGACATCGAGGTGCCCGGCGTGGTGCCCAAGCTCATGGGCACGCCGGGCACGGTGCGCTCTTCGGCGCCCGGCCTCGGCGACGACACGGATTCGGTGCTCGACGAACTCGGCTTCAGCGCCGATGACATCGCCGCCTTGCGCGGCAGAAAGGTGGTTGCATGAACAACGCGGACAACGCAGTCTGGAACGGCGCCTCGCGGCGCATCAGGATGTACGAGGTCGGCACGCGCGACGGCCTGCAGGCCGAAGCGGCCTTCGTGCCGACCGAGGACAAGATCGCACTGGTCAACGCGCTTTCGCGCGCGGGCATGGCGAAGATAGAGGTCACGGCCTTCGTGTCGCCGAAGGCGATTCCTGCGCTGTCGGATGCAGAGATCGTGCTGCGCGAGATCGAACGCGTGCCGGGCGTGGTCTACAGCGCGCTCGTGCCCAACGTGCGCGGCGCCGAGCGCGCCATCGATGCCGAGGCCAACGAGATGAACCTCGTGATGTCGGCCAGCGAGAGCCACAACCTCGCCAACCTGCGCATGACGCGCGAGCAGTCGCTGCGGGGCCTTGCCGAGGTGGCGGGGCTCGCGCGGCAGGCCGGCGTGGCGGTGAATGTGTCGCTGTCGTGCAGCTTCGGCTGCCCGATCGAAGGCGACCTGGCGGAGGGCGATGTGTTCGCATGGTGCGGGCGCTTCGTCGACGAGATCGGCGCGACGGGCATCACGCTGTGCGACACCACGGGCATGGCCTACCCGGGGCAGGTCGCGCGCATGGTGCGCGAGTTCATCGCGCGCTGGCCCGCCACCGGCCTGACCCTGCACTTCCACAACACGCGCGGCATGGGTCTGGCGAACGTGCTCGCCTCCATCGACGCGGGCGCGCGCTGCTTCGATGCCTCGATCGGCGGCCTCGGCGGCTGCCCCTATGCGCCGGGGGCCTCGGGCAACGTGTGCAGCGAGGACATCGCGCATGCGCTCGAACTCATGGGCTACGACACCGGCATCGACACGCCGGCGCTGATGGCCGCCGCGCGCCGCCTGCCGGCGCTCATCGGACACGACACGCCGAGCCAGATCGCAAAGGCCGGGCGCCGGCTCGACCTGCATCCGGCACCGGCCGATTTCGAGGCCACGCGTGCACGGGCCCTGGCGCGCGAGCACTGATTCCATCGATTTCGAACTTCACAGAAAACCAGGAGACAAAGATATGAAACAGCATCCGATTCCTTCATCCATGTCACGCCGCAGCCTCTGCGCGCTGACCGCTTTCGCAGCGTTGATCGGCAGCAGCAGTGCCTTCGCGCAGACCTACCCCACGCGCCCCGTCACGATGGTCGTGGGCGCCGCAGCCGGCGGCACCACCGACATCGCGGGGCGCATGCTGGCCGATCCGCTCGGCAAGGCACTGGGCCAGTCGGTCATCGTGGACAACAAGTCGGGCGCGAGCGGCGTGATCGCCGCGGTGCAGGTCAAGCGCGCCGAGCCCGATGGCCAGACGCTGCTCATGCAGTACTCGGGCTACCACGTCATCTCCCCGCACGTCCTGAAGCAGAAGCAATGGGCGCCCGAAGACCTGCGCGCGGTAGCCAACGTGCTGAGTGCGCCGCAGGTGGTGGTGGTGCGCGCGGACGTGCCGGTCAAGAACATGGCCGAGCTGATCGCCTATGCCAAGGCGCACCCGGGCAAGCTCACCTTCGCATCGTCGGGCCCTGGCTCGCTGCAGCACGTGACCGGCGCCATGCTCGAGCAGCAGGCCGGCATCCGCATCACGCACATTCCCTACAAGGGCACGGGCCCGGCGCTGCAGGACCTGCTGGGCGGCCAGGTCGACATGACCTTCGGCACGCCGCCGCCCTTCATGCCCTTCATCCAGTCGGGCAAGCTGCGCGCCATCGCGGTGACTGGCAAGACGCGCGTGGCCTCGCTGCCGGGCGTGCCGACGGCTGCCGAGGTGGGGCTGCCGAACCTCGATGCGACCTCGTGGTTCGCGGTGTTTGCGCCGGCCAAGACGCCGCAGCCCGTCATCGACCGGCTCAACGCCGAGATCTCGAAGATCGTGGCGACGCCTGCGTTCCAGCAGAAGGCGGCCGAACTGGGCGCGACGGCCGACTACATGGACGCCAAGCAGCTCACCGACTTCAGCAAGGCCGAGTTCGTGCGCTGGGGCAAGGTGGTGGAGGCCGCGAAGATCGAGGCGGAGTAGATCTCAACTCTCGGGGGCCGAAGCTGCCGAAGCCGCCGATGGCCGAAAATCGGCCGATGGACATCGCCTCACTCGAAATCCTCGTGGCCGCCATCGAGGAGAAAAGCCTTTCGCGTGCGGCCGATCGGGTGCATGTCGTCACCTCGGCGGCGAGCAAGCGCATCACCGAGCTCGAGCGCCAACTGGGCACGCGCCTCCTGCGCCGCCACGGCCGGGGCGTGGAGGCCACACCGGCGGGCGCGATGCTCTATCAACAGGCCAAGGCGATCCTGCGCACGCTCGCGCAGGTGCAGACATCGCTCGGTGCGTATTCGGCCAGCGGCGTGCCCAAGATCCGGCTGGTCGCCAATTCGTCGGCGGTGCAGCAGTTCCTGCCTTCGGAAATCAGCAGCTTCTCGCGCAAGGCGCCGGGCTCGCGGGTCGATCTGATGGAGGCCTTCAGCTACGACGTGCCGCGCATCGTGGCCGACGGCGAGGCGGACATCGGCGTCTACCACGCGGCCCATCCGGCGGCCGGCGTGGTGTCGATGCCCTACCGCACCGACCGCGTCGGGCTGGTCGTGCCCGTGGGCCATCCGCTTTCCCGGCGGGAAACGCTGGGGCTCGAAGACGCGCTCGATTACGACTTCCTCGGCTACTTCCCGCGCCACAGCGTGGAGGAGTTCATGCAGCTGATCGCGCCCGCGCTTTCGCGTCCGCTGCGGGTGCGCGCGCAGGTGTCCAACCCCGAGGCCCGCTGCGAGCTGGTGCGGGAAGGCCTCGGCCTCGCGATCGTCCCGGTCGGCATCGCGCGTAACTACGAGGCGCGCATGGGGCTCGTCGTGCTGCCGCTGGAGGACGACTGGGCGCACCGGCAGCTGTGGGTGTGCGTTGGCGACCGCGCGGCGCTGTCGCCGGCGGCGCAGGAATTTCTCGCGCACCTGCTCTCCGGCCGAGGCTGAAGCCGACAGGCGCCGGAAAAGGAGCTTTGCCGAATCGTCAAAGCAGGGCGCGCCCGCGTTCCTAGACTTCCTGTTCGCCGCGATGCTTCTTCTTCACGAGGAGCATCGCCAGACAGAACAAGGAGACGCCATCTTGAATTTCCCCAGCCTGCAGCGCCGCGCCGTGCTGCGCATGGCCACGGCCCTCGCCGGCGCACCGGCCCTCTTCATCGGCACGGCCGCTCGCGCCGCCGATGCCTTTCCCTCGCGGCCGTTGCGCGTCGTGATTCCCTTCACCGCCGGCGGCGGCACCGACGTGGTCGGCCGCGTGCTCGGTCAGGCGCTCGCGGTCGAGCTGGGCCAGCCGGTCATCATCGACAACCGCGCAGGCGCCGGCACCGTGATCGGCTCGGACATCGTCTCCAAGTCGCCCGCCGACGGCTACACGCTGCTGCTGACCACCTCGGCGCTCGCGATCAATGCCTCGCTGGTGAAGAGCCTGCCCTACGACACCGAGAAGGGCTTCACCGAAGTCGGCCTTATCTGCCACGGCCCCAACGTGCTGGTCACGCGGCCGAACAGTCCCTACAAGACGATTGCCGACGTCATCAAGGCCGCCAAGGCCAACCCGGGCAAGCTGAACTACGGCTCCTCGGGCAACGGCTCGGCCGTGCACCTGGCTGGCGAGCTGTTCAAGAACATGGCGCAGGTCGACATCACGCATGTGCCGTATCGCGGCGCGGGGCCGGCCTACACCGACCTGCTCGGCGGGCAGATCGACATGGTGTTCGCCACGGCCGGCGGCGTCGCCAAGTTCGTCGAGAGCGGAAAGATGCGCGCGGTGGCGGTGACTTCGCCGCAGCGCACGGCCGCCTACAAGAACGTACCGGCCATTGCGGAGACGATTCCGGGCTACAGCGCCGAGGTCTGGTACGCGATCTTCGCGCCGGGCGGCACGCCGCCTGCCGTGCTCGAGCGCCTGAACACGGCGCTGCGCAAGGCCGCCGAGGCGCCGGCCTACCGCGAGCGGCTCGCGAGCGAAGGCCTGACCGTGGCAGTCAACTCGCCGCAGGAAATGACGAAGTTCATGCGCGCGGAAGAAGCGCGCTGGCGCAAGGTCGTCATCGACGGCCACATCACGATCGATTGAGCGCCGCAACGAATCACACACGCACACAGGAACAACAGGACCGACATGGGCACAGGAAGACTGGAAGGCAAGATCGCCATCATCGTGGGCGCGGGACAGCAACCGGGCGACACGGTGGGCAACGGCCGCGCGACCGCCGAGCGTTTTGCGCAAGAGGGTGCGACGCTGCTGCTGGTGGACATCAACGAAGAGTGGGCCGCGAGCACCCGCGACGCCGTCGCCGCACTCGGCGGCCAGGCCTCGGTGCTGCGCGCGGACATCACGCGCGAAGCCGATTGCGCCGCGATCGCGGCCGCGTGCATCGAGCGCCATGGCCGCATCGACATCCTGCACAACAACGTAGGCCGCTCCAAGGGCGACCGCAAGACGGTCGAGATGGACGCCGACGCGTGGGACAACATCATGGCGATGAACCTCAAGGGCATGTTCATGACCTGCAAGCATGTGCTGCCGCACATGATCGAGCGGCAGTCGGGCTGCATCGTCAACATCTCCTCGACCTCGTCGCTGGCGGCGCGGCCGAGCATCACCTACAAGACCAGCAAGGGCGCAGTCAACACGATGACGCAGCACATCGCGATGGAGAACGCGCGCCACGGCATCCGCGCCAACGTGATCCTGCCGGGCCTGATCGACACGCCCATGGCCATCGAGCGCCGCGCCCAGGAGCGGGGCGTCTCGCGCGACGTGATCCGCGCGGAGCGTGAAGCACTGGTGCCGATGGGCCGCATGGGCACCGCGTGGGACGTCGCCAACGCGGCGCTGTTCCTCGCCTCCGACGAGGCGCGCTACATCACGGGCGTGATCCTGCCGGTCGACGGCGGGCTGCTCGAGAAGCGGGGCTGAGCGCGTGGACCTCGGACTTGCCGGGCGCCACGTGCTCGTGACGGGCGCCAGCCGCGGCATCGGCTTTGCGTGCGTGCAGGCCTTTCTGGCCGAAGGCGCGAAGGTAACGATGCTGTCGCGCGACGACACCGCGCTGCGCGAAGCCGCGCTGTCGCTGGAGAAGACGGAAGGCCGCATCGCCTGGCACGCCGCCGACCTGCGCGATCCCGCATCGGCGCTCGCCGCGCTCGATGCAATCGAGGCCGCGTCGGGTCCGCTCGATGTGCTGGTCAACTGCGCCGGTGCCGCCAGGCGCAGGCCGCCCGGTGAACTCGATGCCGCGGCCTGGAGCGACGCGATGCAGGCCAAGTTCTTCAGCTACATCCATGTCATGACGCCGGCCGTGCAGCGCATGGCCGCGCGCGGCGCGGGCAGCGTGGTCAATATCGTAGGCGCGGGCGGCAAGGTCGCCAACCCGACGCATCTGGCGGGCGGTGCCGCCAATGCCGCGCTGTTGCTTGCGAGCGCCGGCATGGCGGCTGCGTATGCGCGGCAGGGCGTGCGGATCAACGCGCTCAATCCGGGCCAGGTGGCGACGGAGCGGCTGCGCCAGCGGCAGGAAGCCGAAGCGCGTTTGGCCATGCTCGAAGGCCGGCCCGCGCCGGCCGTACCGGGCGCCACGCTCCCCATCGGCCGGCCCGCCGAGCCGCGGGAGATCGCCGACATGGTGGTCTTTCTGGCCTCGGACCGCGCAAGTTACGTGACCGGCGCCACCATCGCGATGGACGGCGCAGCGACGCCGATGATCTGAGCGCGCCACATCCTTTCTTCTTCTCATCTCCAGAACAAATCCATCATGCGAATCTCTCCCGTTGAACCCGGAAGCCGTCCCGAACTCGCCACGCTCGAAGCGGAAATCGCAAAGCAGCGCGGCCGCGTCTCGCCGCTCTACCAGGTGCTGCTCAACAGCCCGCCGATGGCGCATGGCTGGGAGCAGTTGCTGACAGCCGTGCGCCGGCACAACAGCCTGCCCGAGGCGGCGCGCGAGCTGGTCATCCTGCGGGTCGCGGTGCTCAACCGCGCGCGCTACGAGTACGACGCGCACGTGCCGATCGCGCTGCAGGCGGGCGCCTCGCAGGCGGCGGTCGATGCGCTGTCGGACCCTGCGGCCATCGGCCCGGGCCTGTCGGCCGACGAGGCGCTGCTGATCGAGCTGACCGATGCGATGACGAACAGCATCGAGGTGCCGGCCGCGCTTTACCAGCGCGTCAGCGCGCGCTTCACGCCGCAGCAGGTGGTGGATGCGATGGTCACGGTCGGCGCGTACAACATGGTGTCGCGCTTTCTCGTGGCGCTCGAGATCGGGCACTGACTTTTCATCATTCGGCCTTCGTGCTTCCGTAGTGCTCCAGTGCCAGCTCGCGCAGCACCTGCGCGGCCCAGCGGCTCGGTCGTGTCGCAGGCCGGGCCTTAGGAATGGCGAGCACGATGCGGTTGCGGATGGCCGGTGCATGGATGGCCGCGCGATGCAGCGGCTTGTCGTACGTCCACAACCGCACGGCGCTCTGCGGCAGCACCGTGTACGACACGCCGCGCGCCACCAGCGACAGCACCGTCTGCACCGAATCGACCTCCGCGACGATCGACAGCGGCATGCCGCGTGGCTTGGTTTCGCGCTCGAGCAGATGGCGCAGCGCATTGGGGCCGCTGGGCATCACCAGCGGCAGCGCGGCCACGTCGGCCAGCTTCATGCGGCGCGGCAGCGGCTCGGGGCCGATCACGATCAGCGGCTCGCGCGCCAGCGTTTCCTCGTGCATCTGGGGCGAGGGCGGCGGATCGAACAGGATCGCGAGGTCGAGCTTGCCCGCGACCAGCCACTCGCGCAGGCGAATGCTCAAGCCCTCGACCACGCTGATGACCGCATCGGGAAACTTCGCGCGAAAGCGCTCCACCAGGTCGGCCGCGAGCACGTGCGCCACGCGCGGCGGCAGGCCCACCACGACGCGGCCGTGGGGACTGGCGCGGCGCTCCTGCATGTCCGCGCGCGCCCGCTCGGCCATCTCCAGGATCGCGCGCGCATGGGTGAGGAGCGCGAGGCCCGACTCGGTGGCCTCGACCCCGCGGCCGGTGCGCACCAGCAGGGGCTGGCCGGCTTCTTCTTCGAGCAGAAGAATCTGCCGGCTCAGCGCCGGCTGCGACATGTGCAGCGAGGCCGCGCCCCGGCTGAGGCTGCCCGCCTCGACGACGGCGACGAAATAGTGGAGGCGCGTGAGGTCCATGGGGCATGCATTTTATGGATAGCTGATATCCGCCAAAAGCAGAGATAGCGCCACAGGCAGCGCCAGACAATTCATCGAGAGACAACGACATGACAACCACTCTGACCTACAACCCACGGCCCTCGGCGCCGCACCTCCGATTGCCGCCGGGTGCCTGCGACGCGCATGTGCACATCTTCGGACCGGCTGCGCAATTTCCCTTTGCCGAAACGCTGAACTGGACGCCCGCCGACGCACCGAAGGAAGCGCTCTTCGCCTTGCACAAGCAGCTGGGCATCGACCGCTGCGTGATCGTGCAATCGCTGGTGCACGGCTTCGACAACCGCGTGATCGAGGACGCAATCGCCGCGGGCGGCGGGCGCTACCTGGGCGTGGCGCTGGTGCCGCTCCGCGTGGCCGATGCCGAACTCGCGCGCCTGGCTGCAGCGGGGTTTCGCGGCGTGCGCTTCAACTTCATGAAGCACCTGGGCGCTTCCGCCGGCGTGGACGACATCGTCGCCTTCACGCGCCGGCTTGCGCCGCTGGGCATGCACCTGCAGGTGCATTTCGAGAGCAGCCTGGTGCATGCGCTGGCCGCGCCACTCGCGCGCAGCGCGGTGCCGGTGGTCATCGACCACATGGGGCGCGTCGATGCCTCGCTCGGCGCGGACCATGCCGATTTCGCGGCGCTGCGCGCGCTGCTGCGCAACCCGCTCTTTCGCGTGAAGCTGAGCGGCGTCGACCGCATCTCGGCCGGCGCGGACTACGCCGCCGGCATCGCGCTCGCGCATCGGCTGGCCCGTGAGTTCCCCGAGCGCTGCCTGTGGGGCAGCGACTGGCCGCATCCCAACCATCACCACGTGCCGGACGACGGCGTGCTCGTCGATGCACTGGCGCAGATCGCGCCGGACGCCGCGCTGCGCGAGCAGATCCTGGTGCGCAATCCCCTCGACTTCTACCGGTTCGACGCATGACCACTACAGCAGCAACAGCAACAGCAAAAGCATCAGCAGATTTCTTCCAACCCACCGCGCGCCGCCTCGAAGGCAAGGTCACGCTCGTCACCGGCGCGGGCTCGGTCGGCACCGGCTGGGGCAATGGCCGCGCGATCGCGGTGCGCTTTGCGCAAGAAGGCGCGCAGGTGTTCGGCGTGGACCGCGACATCGAGCGAATGGGCGAGACCGCCGAACTCATCGCTAAAGCCGGCGGCGTGTTCGCGACAGCCGCTTGTGACGTGACGCGGGCCGCGTCAATCGAGGCGATGGTCGCGCAGTGCATCGAACGCTTCGGCCGCATCGACGTGCTGGTCAACAACGTGGGCGGCTCCGCCAAGGGCGGTCCGGTCGAGATGTCCGAGGAAGTGTGGGACGCGCAGGTCGACCACAACCTCAAAAGCGTGTTCCTCACTTGCAAGCACGTGCTGCCGCACATGCTGGCGCAGGGCAGCGGCGCCATCGTCAACCTGGCATCGACCTCGGCCACGCGCTGGACGGGTTCCGCGCAGATCGCCTATGCCTCCACCAAGGCGGCGGTGATGCAGTTCACGCGCGTGCTCGCGGTGCAGTACGCGGGACAGGGCATCCGCGTGAACACGGTGGTGCCGGGGCAGCTTCACACGCCGATGGTCGAGACGCGGCTGGCTGGCCAGCGCGCGGGCGGCGACGTCGAGGCGCTGCTGAAGCAGCGCCAGGCGCGCATTCCGCTGCCCTTCATGGGCGACGGCCGCGACACCGCCGCGGCGGCGCTCTTTCTCGCTTCGGACGAGGCGCGCTTCGTCACGGGCACCGAGATCGTGGTGGACGGCGGGATGTCCGTGCGCTGCGACTGATTCAAAAAAACAGGAGACACAGGATGAAGAACGTGCTCGTTCATCGGCGCCGCTGCCTGCAGGGTTTGGCCGCCGCCGCGCTTGTGGCCGTGGGCCTTCCCGCCCACGCGCAGCAGGACAAGATCACGCGCATCGTGGTCGCATTCCCGCCCGGCGGCCCCGTCGATTTCGTCGCTCGCGCCATCGCCGAACAGCTCGGCAAGGAAACCGGCCACCAGGTCATCGTCGAGAACAGGGCGGGCGCCAACGGCGGCATCGCGGCCGAGTACGTGTCGCGTTCGGCGCCCGATGCGCAGACGCTGTGGCTCACCAGCGTGGGTGCGGTGGCGATCAATCCCTCGCTGTACGAGAAGCTGGTGTACGACCCGGCGAAGGACCTCGTGCCCATCTCGCTGGTGGTGCGCAACGTCGAGGTGCTGGTGGTCGGCGCCAACGCGCCCTACAACACCGGCGCCGAGTTCGTGGCCGCCGCGAAGAAGAGCAAGCAGCCGCTGACGCTCGCCTCGTCGGGCACCGGCAGCGTGCCGCACCTGGCGATGGAACTGCTCTCGGACGCCGCGAAGACACCGTTGCTGCACGTGCCCTACAAAGGCGCCGCGCCGGCCATCACCGATGTGCTCGCGGGGCATGTGGACGGCTTCTTCGGCGACATCCCGGGGCTGCTGCCGTTCATCACCGGCCGCAAGCTCAAGCCCATCGGCATCGCCGCTTCCAAGCGCCATCCGCTGCTGCCCGAGGTCAAGACCTTCCTGGAGATGGGCATTCCCGGCGTCGATTCGGACAACTGGTATGCGCTGTTCGCGGCCAAGGGCACACCGGCCGGCGTGGCAGATGCGATGAACCAGGCGGTGCGGCGCGCGCTCGGCAACGAAGGCGTGAAGAGCCGGCTCATGGCGTCGGGCGCCGAGCCCGCGCCCTCGAGCCCGGCCGAATTGAGCGCGCTGCTGGCGCGCGACAGCGCCAAGTGGGGCGCCGTGGTGCGCGCCAAGAAGATCAAGCCCGATTGATGTCGATGCAAGAAGACACCGCACCCCGTTTCGTTCTCCTCCAGATGCGCACGGCGCCCGATGCGGCCTTGCACATCGATGCCGACGTTCGCGCGTTCTGCACGGGCAACGGCACCGCGCTGGCGCTGCATCGCGCGGCAGCGAGCCTCGATGGATCCGAGGCCTACGTCTACCTGAAGTCGCATGCAACCAAAGTGGCCGACGGCAACGGGATCGCTGCTGCATTCCAGGCGCAGTGCGATTGGGCGAGCGATGTGATCGCATCTCCGCTGGAGCCGATGCTCGCTATCGCGGGCGCCTCCACCGGCGAGCGCCCGCGCTTTCACTATGTCGTCGAAACCGACCCCGAGACGGGCTGGCTCGACGAGATCTCGCGCTGGTACGACACCGAGCACATGCCCGGCCTTGCGGCAGTGCCCGGCTGCGTGCGGGCGATGCGCTTCCTGAATCGCGGCGCCGGGCCGCTGTCGCTGGCCTGCTACGACCTGCTGCACGAAGACGTGCTGGGCTCGCCGCCGTGGCTCGCGGTGCGCGCCACCGCGTGGAGCGGCATCGCGCGCCCGCACTTCACGAACACGAAGCGGACCATGTTCCGCGTGGTCGCAGAGGCGCCGTAGCGCCGTGCGCGCCGCAGCTGCTACTGCACCGTGATCGCCTTGGCCGTCAGCGAGGCATCGAAGTTCAGCATCGCCGGGTACTGTGGCCAGTTGACACCCAGCGCCGCGTTGTTCGGGTCACCGCCGCGGGCGAACGCCGCGAGGCTCTTCATCATCGCGTCCGAAAGCTCCAGCCGGCCCGGCTCGTTTGCCTTGGAGTTCGCGAACTTCGAATAGAGCGACGGGCCGAAGTTGCCGAACACGAACGGCAGGTCGAAGGTGTGGGCGGCGCCGAAGATGTCGTTGAACGGCGCCGGCGACTTGTCCCAGTTGAACTGGTACCACCACAGCGGCACGTTCTGCGCCTGCAGCACCGGAAAGATCTGCTTGCGCAGCGCGATGAAGAAGTACTGGTTGTACAGGTCGGTTCTCGCGTTGAAGCCGGTCACCGGTGTCGTGACGGGCAGGTACTGCCCGGGAATCCATTGCTCCAGCGAGGTGGTGGGCGCGGCGTTCGGGTCGTAGCTGTAGGCCATCGAGAACACCGTGGGGTCGTCCAGGAGCCGGCCGCTGATGCCGCCGAACGCGGGCGAGGTGGCCAGGTTCTGCGGGAAGAGCTTGGTCTCGTCGCGCGTGTAGCCGGCCAGCACCGGCACCTTCAGGAACTGCCCCGCGTTGATCGCCGCGATCGGATCGACCGGGACCACCGTGCCGTCGTTCAGCGGGTTGGAGGCCGAGAGACCCAGCGGCGCCAGCTTCTTGAGCACCGTCTGCAGCAGAGTGTCCGCGCTCTTGGACCGGAGGTACGCGGCCAGATCGGCGTTGCTCTGCCGGGCGATGTAGGCCGCCGCGGCCGCGTCGTCCGCCACGGTGCCGTCGGCCACGAGCAGGGCGCTCAGCAGCGCATTGACCTGGTTCGGCTTGGTCGTGGCGGTCGCGACGCCGCCGCTCAGCGGAACCAGCCGCTGGAACAGCGCCGGCTTGGCGTTGGCCACCAGCGGCGAAACCATCAGCGCGTAGATGTTCACGGCGCCGGCCGACTGGCCCATCAGCGTGACGTTGCCCGGGTCGCCGCCGAAGTTCGCGATGTTCGCGTTGACGAACTTCATGCCCTTGATGAGGTCCAGGATCGCGTAGTTGCCGGAGTCGTCGTTCGCATCGGCGCCCGTCTTGAGCTGCGGCGAGGCGAGGAAACCCATGATGCCGAGGCGGTAGTTCACCGTGACCACGACCGCATTGGCCTTCTTCGCGAGCGCGGCGCCGTCGTACACCGGATCGCCCGTGTAGCCGGTGATGTTGCTGCCGCCGTAGACGAAGACGATGACGGGCAGCTTGTCGGTCGCCTTGGCTGTCGAGGGCGCCCAAATGTTGAGGTACAGGCAGTCCTCGGAGCCGGTGGTCTTGCCGATCGACGTGCCGATGGTCGCGTCGTACTGGTTGTTCTGGCCCGGACCGTAGAGGCGCCCGGTCTGCACGCAGGCGTTGCCGAGCTTCTGCGTCGTCTTGACCGCGGTCCAGGGCTCCGGATCGACCGGCGCCTTCCAGCGAAGCGCACCGACCGGCGGCTTGGCGAAAGGCACGCCCTTCCAGTTGTAGGTGCCGTTCGTCGCGGAATCGTCGGTGCCCAGCACGCTGCCGTAGACGGTGGTGCGCTGCAGCGGCGAGGCCGCGGCCGGGGGCGGCTCGGAAGGCGGCGGGGCGGTCGCCGTGGGCGGAGGGAAGGGCGTGAACACGGGGTTGTTGCTTCCCCCGCCCCCGCAGGCGCTCAACTGCAGCAGGGCAAGGACGGCGCAGGCGGTGCCGGCGCGCAAGTGGCGAATCATGTGGAGTCTCCGTTTGTCTCTGTTGTCATGGCCGCCAGGCAGGCTGCCGGCCGTCTTTGACCCGCCGGCCTGCATGCAGGCCCGGTGGGCGACCACAGTCTGGGCAGCGCGCAAGCCGATTCCAATGTGGCGCGCGCACATCGTTCGGGCGGGTTCTATGTGAGCGCCATGTGAGTGCCATGTGAGCGCTGCTGCGGGATTTCACCAAGGCGGTGCAGCCGCCTGTGCGGCGCATACTGCGCCAAACCCCACAAGCCGGCCCCTTCGGGGCCAGGGCGACTGTCAGGAGAAACGCATTGCAGCGAACCGACATTGCCAACCCGGCCTATTTCCACAAGGTCGTCGATTGCCAGTACGCCTGTCCGGCGCACACCCCCGTCCCTGAATACATCCGCATGATCGCGCAGCGCCGCTACGGCGATGCGTACATGATCAACTGGGCGTCGAACGTCTTCCCCGGCATCCTCGGGCGAACGTGCGACCGGCCCTGCGAGCCGGCCTGCCGGCGCGGACGGGTGGAGGAAAGCAACGCCAGCGCGCCCGAGCCGGTGGCGATCTGCAGGCTCAAGCGCGTGGCGGCCGACATGAAGGAAGACGTGCGCGAGCGCATGCCCAAGCCCGAGGCGAAGAACGGCAAGCGCGTCGCCTGCATCGGCGCGGGGCCGGCCTCGCTCACCGTGGCGCGCGACCTTGCGCCGCTGGGCTACGAGGTGACGGTGTTCGACGGCGAGGCCAAGGCCGGCGGCTTCATCCGCACGCAGATCCCGCGCTTTCGGCTGCCCGAATCGGTGATCGACGAGGAGACGGGCTACGTGCTCGACCTGGGCGTCGAGTTCCGCGGCGGCGAGCGCATCGACTCGATGAAGGCGCTGATGGCCGAGGGGTGGGACGCGATCTTCGTCGGCTGCGGCGCACCGCGCGGGCGCGACCTCGACGTGCCGGGCCGGAAGGACGCGGCGGCCAGCATCCACATCGGCATCGACTGGCTCAACTCCGTGTCCTTCGGCCACATCACGAGCATCGGCGAGCGCGTGATCGTGCTGGGTGGCGGCAACACGGCGATGGACTGCTGCCGCTCGGCGCGGCGCCTGGGCGGCACCGACGTGAAGGTCATCGTGCGCAGCGGCTTCGAGGAAATGAAGGCCTCGCCGTGGGAGAAGGAAGACGCGCAGCACGAGGGCATTCCGATCGTCAACTTCCACGTGCCCAAGGCCTTCGTGCACGAGCAGGGCCAACTCAAGGGCATGACCTTCGAGGTGGTCCGCGCCGAGTACGACGACAAGGGCCGCCGCTCGCTGGTGCCGACCGGCGAGCCGGACACTTTCTTCGAATGCGACGAAGTGCTGGTCGCGGTAGGCCAGGAAAACGCCTTCCCGTGGATCGAGCGCGACAGCGGCATCGCCTTCGACAAGTGGGGTTTGCCAACGCTCGACAAGAACACCTTCCAGTCCACCGTGCCCAATGTGTTCTTCGGCGGCGATGCGGCATTTGGCCCGAAGAACATCATCACGGCCGTGGCCCACGGCCATGAGGCCGCTGTGTCGATCGACAAGCTGCTGCGCGCCGAACCGGTGTACGTGCGCCCCGCGCCTATGACCAACCTGGTGTCGCAGAAGATGGGCATCCACGAGTGGAGCTACGACAACGACACCTCCAACGACCTGCGCTACAAGGTGCCGTGGGCCAAGGCCGAGACGGCGCTCGCGAGCATCCGCGTGGAGGTGGAGCTGGGCTTCGATGCCGCCACCGCCTTCAAGGAGGCCGAGCGCTGCCTCAATTGCGATGTGCAGACCGTGTTCACCGAGGCCGCCTGCATCGAATGCGATGCCTGCGTGGACATCTGCCCGATGGACTGCATCAACTTCATCGACAACGGCGAGGAGGCCGAGCTGCGGCCCCGTCTCAAGGCGCCGGCGCTGAACCTGACGCAGGACCTGTACGTGTCCGGCGGCCTCAAGACCGGCCGCGTGATGGTGAAGGACGAAGACGTCTGCCTGCACTGCGGCCTGTGCGCCGAGCGCTGCCCGACGGGCGCGTGGGACATGCAGAAGTTCCTGCTGAAGATGACGCCGGCGGGGCAGGGGCAGGGGGTGGCGGCATGAGCGCGACCGTTCCGCCGATCGAAGGCATCAACGACTTCGTCATCAAGTTCGCGAACGTCAACGGCTCGGGCTCGGCCTCGGCCAACGAGCTCTTCGCCAAGGCGATCCTGCGCATGGGCGTGCCGGTGAGTCCGCGCAACATCTTCCCGAGCAACATCCAGGGCCTGCCGACCTGGTACGAGGTGCGCGTGACCGAAGCCGGCCACCTCGGGCGACGCGGCGGCACCGACATGATGGTGGCGATGAATCCGCAGACCTGGGACGCCGATGTGGCCGAACTGGAGCCCGGCGGCTATCTCTTCTACGACAGCACGCGGCCGCTGCCGCCCTCGAAGTTTCGCGACGACATCCGCGTGATCGGCATGCCGCTCACCGAGATCTGCAACGCGGTCTATCAAGACCCGCGTCAGCGGCAGCTCTTCAAGAACATCGTCTACGTCGGCGCGCTCGCCATCCTGCTGGGCATCGAGCCCGAGGTGGTCGAGAAGCTCTTCGGCGAGCAGTACAAGGGCAAGGAAAAGCTGCTGGCCTCCAACGTGCAGGCGCTGCACCTGGGTTGCGACTTCGCGCGCGAGCATTTGCGCGAACCGCTCGGCATCCAGGTGCGGCGCGCCGCGATCGCGTGGGCAACCGCATCTTCGTGGACGGCAACAGCGCGGCGGCGCTGGGCTGCGTGTACGGCGGCGCGACGGTCGCGGCCTGGTACCCGATCACGCCGTCGTCCTCGGTGGCCGAGGCGTTCCAGAAGTACTGCACCAAGTTCCGCGTGGACCCCGCCACCGGCCAGCACCGCTTCGCCATCGTGCAGGCCGAAGACGAGCTGGCCTCCATCGGCATGGTGGTCGGTGCCGGATGGAATGGCGCGCGCGCCTTCACGCCGACCTCGGGGCCGGGCATTTCGCTGATGACCGAGTTCATCGGCCTCGCGTACTTCGCGGAGATCCCGGTCACGCTCATCAACGTGCAGCGCGGCGGCCCGTCGACGGGCATGCCGACGCGCACGCAGCAGGCCGACATCCTCTCGTGCGCCTACGCCTCGCACGGCGACACCAAGCACGTGCTGCTGTTCCCCGAAGACCCGCACGAGTGCTTCGAGCATGCGGCCGCTGCGCTCGACTTGGCCGACCGCTTGCAGACGCCGGTGTTCCTCATGACAGACCTGGACATCGGCATGAACCAGCGCCTGTGCGAGCCCTTCGAATGGGACGACGCCAAGGCCTACGACCGCGGCAAGGTCATGACCGCCGAAGAGCTGGAGGCGGGCCGCGACTTCGGCCGCTACAAGGACGTGGACGGCGACGGCGTTCCCTGGCGCACGCTGCCGGGCACGCACCCGAGCAAGGGCAGCTACTTCACCCGCGGCACCACGCGCGATGCCTACGCGCGGTACTCGGAGCGCGGGCCGGACTACATCTACAACGTCGAGCGGCTCCTGAAGAAGTTCGCCACCGCGGCCACGCTGGTGCCGCAGCCGGTGCTGCGGCCTGCTGCAGAGAAGACCGACCTGGGCGTGATCTATTTCGGATCGACCAGCCCTTCGATGCACGAGGCGCTCGAGGCGCTGGAGGAAGAGGGCATCCACCTCGATGCGATGCGGCTGCGCGCGTTTCCGTTTCCCGAGAGCGTGTCGCAGTTCCTGGCGGCGCACCGGCAGGTGTTCGTGGTCGAGCAGAACCGCGATGCGCAGATGCGCAGCCTGCTGGTCAACGAGTTGGAGTTCGATCCGGCCCGGCTGGTGCGCGTGCTGCATTTCGACGGCACGCCGATCACCGCGCGCTTCATCGGCCAGGCCATCGCAGCGCATGTGCGAAAGACGCAGCCGGCCTCTGCCGCCGACATGAAGGAGTCCGCATGACCTACCTCGCCAAGCCACGGCTGCATCACCCGACGCTGGCCACCAACAAGGTGGGCTACAAGCGGCGCGACTACGAGGGGAAGATTTCCACGCTGTGCGCGGGCTGCGGCCACGACTCGATTTCCGCCGCGATCATCGAGGCCTGCTGGGAGCTGGACATTGAGCCGCACCGCGTGGCCAAGCTCTCGGGCATTGGCTGCAGCTCGAAGACGCCCGACTATTTCCTCGGCGCCTCGCACGGCTTCAACACCGTGCACGGCCGCATGCCCAGCGTGTTGACGGGCGCCAACCTCGCCAACCGCGACCTGCTGTACCTGGGCGTCTCGGGCGATGGCGACTCGGCCTCCATCGGCCTCGGCCAGTTCGCGCATGCGATGCGGCGCGGCGTGCGCATGGCCTACATCGTGGAGAACAACGGCGTCTACGGCCTCACCAAGGGCCAGTTCTCGGCCACGGCCGACCAGGGCTCCAAGAGCAAGAAGGGCGTGGTCAACACCGACAGCCCGGTGGACCTGGTTGCGCTGGCGCTGCAACTGGGCGCGAGCTACGTGGGGCGCGGCTTCTCGGGCAACAAGGCGCAGCTGGTGCCGCTCATCAAGGGCGCGATCAGCCACGGCGGCTCGGCCTTCATCGACGTGATCAGCCCGTGCGTCGCCTTCAACAACCACCCGGGCAGCACCAAGAGCTACGACTACGTTCGCGAGCACAACGAGGCGGTGAGCCGCATCGACTTCATCAGCGGGCGGGAAGAAATCACCGCCGACATCGGCCCCGGCGAGGTGATGGATGTGCGCCAGCATGACGGCACGCTGCTGCGCCTGCGCAGCCTGCACCCCGACTACAACCCCGGCGACCGCTACGCCGCGATGGCCTACATGCAGCGCCACCACGAGATGGGCGAGGTGGTGACCGGGCTGCTCTACGTCGACCCGCTCGCCACCGACCTGCACACGGCGCTCAACACCTGCGAGCGCCCGCTCAACACGCTGGAAGCCGACGCGCTGTGCCCCGGCGCGACCGCGCTGGAAAAGCTGAACGCCTCCTTGCGCTGAGCAAGCGCCGGCGGCACCATCTTCCTCACCTTCTGGAGGGCGCACCATGGCCGAGCGCACCGTTTTCCAATCCGTCACGCGCAAGCACGTCGTCAGCCTGGGCCCGCAGGCCAGCGTGCGCGACGCCGCCTGCGTGATGACGCGCGCCAACTGCGGCAGCGTGCTCGTGATGGAGCTGCCCGACACGCTGCTGGGCATCCTCACCGAGCGCGACCTGATGACCCGCGTGCTCGCCAAGGGCCTCGACCCTGACCGCACGCCGGTGCGCGAGGTGATGACGCCCAACCCGATCTGCGTGCCGCCCGAGACGCTGGTGTCCGATGCGGTCGTGCTGATGCTGGAGCGCGGGTTTCGCCACCTGCCGCTGGTTGCGGGGGCGAAGATCCTGGGCGTGTTCTCGGTGCGCGATGCGCTGCCGCGGGAAATCGGCACGGCGCTCAGCCAGACGGAATTCAACGAGCAGGTGAACGACGCGCTGGGGTGAGGGGTGAGGGGTGAGGGGTGAGGGGTGAGGGGTGAGAAGGGGCAGCCGACGGCTGCCTTGCGCGTGTTGAGCTCATTTGATATGATGCGCGTCATGTCAAACGCAAAAATCAACGCCAGGACAGCCGCCAAGGAGGCTTCGCACGAACGCATCGTGGCCGTGGCTGCCAAGGCCATCCGCCGCAGCGGCTACGACGGCACCGGCGTCGCCGACATCATGAAAGAGGCGGGCCTGACGCACGGCGCGTTCTACGCCCACTTCCCGTCGCGCGAAGCCATGCTGGCGGAAGCCGCCGTTCGTGCGTGCGCGGAGGCGGCCGTCGCGGCAACAGATGCCGCGGCCAGCGTGCCCACCGGCAAGGCTCTGGAACGCATGCTTCGCGCCTATCTCTCGAAAGAGCACCTGGAGCATCCGGACATCGGCTGCCCCCTGGCCGCGCTGGGCTCGGAAACCCCGCGGCAGGCGCCCGAAGTGCGCAGCGCGACGACGCGGCACATCAAGGCGATGGTCGATCTGGTCGCCCGCCAGTTGCCCGATTGGGGACAGCCCGCCGCCCACGAGCAGGCGCTCGTGGCGATCTCCACCATGGTCGGCGCCTTGACGCTCGCTCGCGCGGTCGACGAGCCCGCGCTGTCCGAGCGCCTGCTCGAGACCGCGCTGCAGCGGCTGCTTCCCGCCGACGCCTGATTTCACCCCCCGACGAATGCCGCCCATTCGCTCGCCCTTAAATATGATGAGCATCATGCCAAATTCGATTTTTGCTCCCGCCAACCCCAAGGAAACAACACCATGAAGGCCTTTGTTCTCGATCGATACGGCAAGAAAGGCGCGCTGCGATCGGCAGACATGCCGATGCCCAGCCTGCGCGACGACGAGGTCCTGGTCGAGGTCCACGCCGCGGGCGTGAACCTGCTGGACGCCAAGATCAGGGACGGCGAGTTCAAGCTCATCCTGCCGTACCGCCTGCCGCTCGTGCTGGGGCACGACGTGGCCGGCGTCGTGGTCAAGACCGGGCCGCAGGTGCGGCAGTTCAAGGTGGGCGACGAGGTCTATGCGCGGACCGACGATTTCCGCATCGGCACCTTCGCGGAGTTCGTGCCGGTGAAGGAAGCCTCGCTCGCGCTCAAGCCCGCGAACCTCACGATGGAAGAGGCCGCCTCCATCCCGCTGGTCGGCCTCACCGCATGGCAGGCGCTGGTGGAGAAGGCCGGGCTCAAGAAGGGGCAGCAGGTCTTCATCCAGGCGGGCTCCGGCGGCGTGGGAAGCTTTGCGATCCAGCTCGCGAAGCACCTGGGCGCCACCGTCGCCACCACGACGGGCACGTCCAACGTCGAGTTCGTCAAGCGACTGGGCGCGGACGTCGTCGTCGATTACCGCAAGCAGGATTTCGAAGACATCCTCCGCGGCTGCGACGTCGTGCTGAACAGCCAGGACGGCAAGACGCTCGAGAAGTCCCTCCGCGTGCTCCAGCGCGGCGGAAAGCTCATCTCCATCTCGGGGCCGCCCGATCCCGAATTCGGCAAGTCGATCGCGGCACCGGGTTTCGTAAGGCTGGTCATGCGGCTGCTGAGCGCCGGCATCCGGCGCCGGGCGCGCGCGCGCGGCGTGGGCTATTCGTTCCTCTTCATGCGGGCGGACGGCGGCCAGCTGCGCGAGATCACCCGGCTCCTCGAGGCCGGCGCCATCCGGCCGGTGATCGATCGCATCTTTCCGTTCGCCTCGACCAACGAGGCCCTCGCCTATGTCGAAGCCGGCCGTGCCAAGGGCAAGGTCGTCATCAAGCTCAAGTGAACCTGTTTTTCAACCCGCAACCCCCTGGAGATATTTCATGAAGATCGAAAACGCAGTCGTCCTCGTCACCGGTGCCAACCGCGGTATCGGCCTCGCATTCACGCGCGAATTGCTCGCCCGCGGCGCCCGCAAGGTCTACGCCGGTGCACGCGATCCCGCCACCATCACGCAGGCAGGCGTCGAGCCGCTGCGGCTCGATGTCAACAAGCCCGATGAGGTGGCTGCCGCCGCGGCGCTCGCCTCCGACGTGACGCTGGTCATCAACAACGCCGGCATCGCGCAGGCCGGAGGCTTCCTGGCGCCGGACAGCGAAGAGGTTGCGCGCCGCATTTTCGAGACCAACTTCTTTGCCGTGCTGCGCATGAGCAAGGCCTTTGCGCCGGCGCTCGCGGCCAACGGCGGCGGCGGATTGCTCAATGTGCTGTCGGTCGCCTCGTGGGTGAACGGCGGCGATCTGGCCGCGTACTCGGCGAGCAAGTCCGCGGCCTGGTCGCTCACCAACGCACTGCGCAGCGAACTCGCACCGCAGAAGACCCAGGTGCTGGGGCTGCACATGGCTTACGTCGACACCGACATGACCAGCAGCTTCGACGTGCCCAAGACCAGCCCCGAGGACATCGTCCGCCGTGCGCTCGACGGCCTCGAAGCCGGCCAGGACGAAGTGCTTGCCGACGAAATCACGCAGCAGGTCAAGCGCGGCTTGGTGGTGTCATGAAGCAGGAGCCACCGGTGACCTGGAAGAACGTGCCGACGCGCACGGTCACCGCAGGTGGCGTGCGGTTCGCCTACCGTGAGCTGGGCACGCAGAACCCTGGACCACCGGTGGTGTTCCTCATCCACCTGGCCGCCGTGCTGGACAACTGGGACCCGCGCGTCGTCGACGGCTTCGCTGCACGGCATCGCGTGATTGCTTTCGACAACCGGGGCGTCGGCGCATCGAGCGGCGCCCCGGCGGCGTCGATCGAAGACATGGCCCGCGACGCGATCACTTTCATCCAGGCCCTGGGGCTCGGGCCGGTCGATCTCTTCGGCTTCTCGATGGGCGGCATGGTGGCCCAGGAAATCGTGCGCATGGCGCCTGAGCTCGTG
This sequence comes from Variovorax sp. W2I14, assembly GCF_050435205.1. Classification (NCBI taxonomy): domain Bacteria; kingdom Pseudomonadati; phylum Pseudomonadota; class Betaproteobacteria; order Burkholderiales; family Comamonadaceae; genus Variovorax; species Variovorax sp. W2I14. The sequence continues at coordinate 694,167 of NZ_JBNDJX010000001.1, forward strand.
CGCCGGATGATCCTCACGGGAACGGGGCCGGCGGGCGGCGAAGGTATCGCCAAAGTGGCCCGGGTGACGTACTTCGACATGTTCAGGGGCCTCGTCACCGGGCGGGACCCCAAGCAGTTCCTGTTCTTCACCCGCACGCCCGACGGCATCCGCGCGGGCAAGGCGTTTCTCCAGCGCCTGACAGAGCGCTCGGACAACCGCGACAAGGCCATCACGGTGGCGGCGCTGCAGGCGCAATTGAAAGCCCTGCGCCGGTGGGGCAGAAAAAAGTTTGTAGATCTTTCCGGGATTCACCACCCCGTTCTGGTCGCCAATGGCGACGGAGACCGCATGGTGCCGAGCAGCAATACGCATGAATTGGCAAGGCGCCTGCCAAACAGCGAACTCGTCATTTATCCCGATGCTGGACATGGCGCGGTATTCCAGTTTCACACCGACTTCGTGCAGAGGGCACTGACGTTTCTTTCCCGTTGATCAATTGGATTTGTGTGTTTTATTGATATTTATTTGCGGCCGAATAAGTACTATTTTCACAATTGAGCGGTAACTGAGGAGCCGCTTGAATGAGTGGTTCTCCCGTGAGTGATCACGATTTTGATATAGATTGATGCCAAAACAATGATTAGAAATAATAACTACATTGAAGCCTGCGATTGAATATGGTAAGAAGTTTATTCAATTAGTAACTTAATATTACTATTCGAGTTTCATGGTCAATTGAAAATTCAAATCAATTCGACAAGATGACTCCAAAATGCGACAAGTCCCATTGCGCTGACCCATTCATTTATTAAGATTAATTTCAAAACTTAATTTCAAAAAAATACCCAGGGAGCGGAATGGCGCCTGCCATTCAATGGTTTTTCAACGGATGGATGGATCCCATGAATAGAACTTACCGCTCGCTCTGGAATGAGTCCCTTGGTGCCTGGGTTGCGGCATCGGAGGTTTCCCACGCCCGCGGAAAACGCGCCGGCAGTCACGTGGCGCTATCCGCGCCGGGGGGCGTGCTTGCAGCGCGTCCGGCGCGACGGCTGCGACCGCGACTCGCGACCGCGCTGATCGCCCTCAGCGGCATCGGGTGGACATCTTTCGCCGAGGCGCAGGTGGTGGATTGCAGCGTGGCGCCCTACAACGCGTACGCCGGCACCGCCTCGTGCATGGGCCTGAGCTCCAAGGCATCGGGCATTGGTGCCACGGCGCTGGGTTCGCTCGCCGTGAGCGATGTTCTGGGGGGCCTCGCAGTCGGGTACTCCGCCCACAGCGCCGGGCAGAACTCCATCTCGTTGGGCTTCGGGGCATTTTCCTCGGCCATCAATTCCATCTACCTGGGTGCACGCACGGGTCCCACGACCGGCGCGTTGGCCGGTGGCGCCATCGGCATCGGCACGGACGTGACCGCGAGCGGCGGCAACGCCATTGCGGTTGGCAGTTTTGCTCTCGCCAGTGGAGACCTCGCTACTGCTGTCGGCGCCGCCTCCAGTGCGACCGGATTGCGCAGCCTCGCTCTCGGATACAAGGCCACTGCATCCGGCCTGGATGCCGTGGCGCAGGGCAATACCGCCACTGCAAGTGCCCAGAACGCCGTTGCCGTCGGTTTCCAGTCGATCGCGAACCAATTGAACTCGGTCTACATCGGCTCGCGCACCGCGGCGGGAACGGGAGCAACGGGCGTGGGCGCGATTGCCATCGGCACGGACGTGACCGCGTCGAACGGCAACGCCACCGCCGTGGGCTTCCAGAGCAAGGCGACCGGGGCGAGCTCGGTGGCTGTCGGCCCGAACGCCGCGGCATCGGCCACCTCTGCCATGGCGCTGGGGACCGGTACGGTTGCGGGCAACATCAATACGGTTGCGCTGGGCGCTTCCGCCACGGCCACCGGGGCCGGGGACAGCGCCTTGGGCACCTTTGCCAACGCTTCGGGAGGAAACTCCACGGCGCTCGGCGTCAGCTCGAGCGCCAGCGGTGGCCGGGCGTTTGCCGGCGGTTGGGGCGTCAGTGCAAGCGGCGCCGATGCCGCAGCCATCGGCACCCGGGCCAACGCTGCAGGAACCAGCTCGGCCGCGTTCGGCAACCTGTCCAACGCGTCGGCGGATTTCTCGCTGGCCATGGGCAACCAGGCGGTGTCGGCCGGCGTCGGCTCGGTCGCGGCGGGGTCGGGCGCCAGCGCCGCGGCCGACGGCGCGGTCGCGGTGGGCAACAACGCCGCGGCGACGCTCACGCGATCCACCGCGCTGGGCTTCGGCACGTCGGCAAGCGGCCAGAACGCGACCGCCGTGGGCGCGCTCGCCCTCGCATCCGCCGCCCAGGCGGTCGCGATCGGCAACAGCGCCAAGGCCTCGGCGCTCAACGCGATCGCGATGGGCACCAATGCCACCGCCGATTCCGCCGATGCCGTCTCCATCGGCAACGGCTCCACCGCCACCGGCGGCAAGGCGGTGGCCATCGGTTCCGGCAACGTCGCCAACGGCAACGGAGCGGTGGCCATCGGCGATCCGAACACCGCCACCGGCGATGGCGCGATCGCGAACGGCAAGGACAACACCGCCACCGGCAACGGCTCGGTGGCGATGGGCAACACCAACAAGGTCGGCGGTGGCGGGCAGGACGTGAGCGTCCCCGGCACGGCGGCGCAGGGCGCGGTCGGCATCGGCTTCCAGAACACGGTGGTCGGCCAGGGCAGCGTCGCGATCGGCAGCACGAGCAAGGCGCTGGCCGCGGGCGCGGTGGCGTTCGGCGACACGGCAGTGGCCAACAACGCGGGCGATGTCGCACTGGGCTCCGGCTCGGTCACGGCCACGGCGGTCGGCACGCCGAGCGCGACGATCAACGGCAAGCTCTACAACTTCCAGGGCATCGCGCCGACGAGCACGGTGAGCGTGGGCGCGGGAGGCGCGGAGCGCACGATCACCAATGTGGCGGCAGGGCGGATTTCCGGGACGTCGACCGATGCGATCAATGGCTCGCAGCTGTTCGCGACCAACTCGGCCATCGAGGATGTGGCGGCGACGGCGGGCAAGGGTTGGAACCTGAGCGCCAATGGCGAGGCGACGCCGCAGAACATCGCGCCGGGTGGGACGGCGGACTTTGCCAACGGCAGCAATACAACCGTCACGCGCACAGGCAACCAGATCCGGGTCGATGTGTCTGCAGATCCGGTCTTCAATTCGGTGACGACCGGCAACACGAAGATCGACAACGGCGGCCTGACCATCGTGGGCGGACCGAGCGTGACGACCACTGGCATCAATGCTGGCGGCACGCAGATCACGAACGTGGCGCCGGGCGTTGCAGGCACCGATGGCGTGAACGTCGATCAGTTGAACACCACAGTGGCTGGCAGCAAGACCAAGTACTACAGCGTCAACTCCACGGGCGGCGGCAACGAAGCCAACGACGGCGCCACCGGTGCGGATGCGATCGCGTCTGGCAAGAACGCCGCGGCCGCAGGAGCCTCCAGTGTCGCGATGGGCCTGGGCGCCACGGCCGGTACGGCCAACAGCGTGGCATTGGGCGCGGGCTCCTCGACGGCGACTGCGGTGGGAACCGCCAGCACGACGATCAACGGCACGGTCTACAACTTCCAGGGCGTTGCGCCCGTGGGCACGGTCAGCGTGGGTTCGGGAGGCGCCGAGCGCACGATCACCAACGTTGCTGCTGGCCGAATCGCAGGCAACTCAACCGACGCCATCAACGGCTCGCAGCTGTTCGCCACCAACGCGGCCATTACCGATGTGGCAACGACGGCGGGCAAGGGGTGGAACCTGAGCGCCAACGGCGAAGCCACGCCGCAGAACATTGCTCCGGGCGGTACAGCCGACTTCGCTGATGGCAGCAACACGACGGTCACGCGCACGGGCAACCAGATCCGGGTCGATGTGGTGGCCGATCCGACCTTCAACTCGGTGACCACGGGCAACACCAAGATCGATAACGGCGGCCTGACCATCGTGGGCGGTCCGAGCGTCACAACCACCGGCATCAATGCCGGTGGTACGCAGATCACCAACGTGGCGCCGGGCGTTGCAGGCACTGACGGCGTGAATGTTGATCAGCTGAACACCACTGTGGCTGGCAGCAAGACCAAGTACTACAGCGTCAATTCCGCCGGTGGCGGCAACGAGACCAACAACGGGGCCACTGGCACCGATGCCATCGCCTCGGGCAAGAACGCCACGGCCGCAGGGAACTCCAGCGTCGCGATGGGCCTGGGTGCGACAGCGGGAACGGCCAACAGCGTGGCACTGGGCTCGGGTTCGGTCACGGCAACGCCGGTGGGAACCGCGAGCACGACGATCAACGGCACGGTCTACAACTTCCAGGGCGTGGCGCCGGTGGGTACGGTCAGCGTCGGCTCGGTGGGCGGCGAACGCACGATCACGAACGTCGCTGCCGGCCGGATCTCCGGCACCTCGACCGACGCCATCAACGGTTCGCAGTTGTTCGCCACCAACCAGTCGATCGCCGACGTCGCGACGACAGCGGGCAAAGGCTGGAACCTGAGCGCCAATGGCGAAGCGACACCGCAGAACATCGCCCCGGGGGGGACTGCGGACTTCGCTGACGGCAGCAACACGACCGTCACACGCACGGGCAACCAGATCAAGGTCGATGTCGTCGCCGATCCGATCTTCAACTCGGTGACCACAGGCAACACGAAGATCGACAACGGTGGCCTGACCATCGTGGGCGGTCCGAGCGTGACCGTGACCGGCATCGATGCGGGCGGCAAGGTGATCACCAACGTGGCACCTGGCGTCGCAGGCACCGACGGCGTGAATATCGACCAACTGAACACGACAGTGGCCGGCAGCAAGACGAAGTACTACAGCGTCAACTCGACCGGCGGCGGCAACGAAGCCAACGACGGCGCGACCGGCGCCGACGCCATCGCGTCCGGCAAGAACGCGACAGCGGCCGGTGCTTCGGCGGTGTCCATCGGCCTGGGCGCGACGGCCGGCACGGCCAACAGCGTGGCGCTGGGTGCGGGCTCGTCCACAGCCGCGGCTGTCGGAACCGCCAGCACGACGATCAACGGCGTGACCTACAACTTCCAGGGCGTCGCCCCGGTGGGCACGGTCAGCGTCGGTTCGGGGGGCGCGGAGCGCACGATCACGAACGTCGCGGCGGGTCGGATCGCCGGCAACTCGACCGACGCGATCAACGGCTCGCAGCTCTTCGCCACCAACCAGTCGATCGAGGACCTGAGCACCACGGTCACCACCAACAAGACCAGGTACTACAGCGTCAACTCGACGGGCGGCGGCAACGAGGACAACCTCGGCGCCACGGGCACCGACGCCATCGCATCCGGCAAGAACGCGACCGCCGCAGGGAACTCCAGCGTCGCGATGGGCCTGGGTGCGACAGCCGGCACCGCCAACAGTGTGGCGCTCGGTGCAGGTTCGGTCACGGCGACCGCGGTGGGCACATCGAGCACGACGATCAACGGCACGACCTACAACTTCCAGGGCGTCTCGCCGATCGGCACGGTCAGCGTCGGCACGGTGGGTGGCGAACGCACGCTCACCAATGTGGCGGCCGGCCGGATCTCCGGCAGCTCGACCGACGCGATCAACGGCTCGCAGCTCTTCGCCACCAACCAGTCGATCGAGAACCTGAGCACCACGGTCACGGCCAACAAGATCAGGTACTACAGCGTCAACTCGACCGGCGGCGGCAACGAGGACAACCTCGGTGCCACGGGGGCCGACGCCATCGCATCGGGCAAGGACGCCAGCGCGACCGTCAACGGCGCCGTGGCCATCGGCTCGGGCGCGGTGTCCGACCGGGCGATCGCAAGCAGCAGCGGCAACATCCCCGCTGGCAGCGCGCTGATCCCCTTCAACACCGCCGACCGCACGCTGCTGGGCGCGGTGTCGGTGGGCAGCGCCACCACCTACCGCCAGATCACCAACGTGGCGGACGGCACGCAGGCGCAGGACGCGGTCACGGTGCGGCAGCTCAGCGGTGCATTGCAGTCCTTCGCCGTCACGCCGATCAAGTACTTCCATGCCAACTCCAGCGCGGCGGATTCGCTCGCGGTCGGCGCGGAGTCGGTGGCGGTCGGGCCGCAGACGGTGGTCAACGGCAACAACGGCGTGGGTATCGGCAACGGGGCCGTGGTGCAGCAGAGCGCACCGGGCGGCATCGCGGTCGGGCAGGGCGCAACGTCGCACCTGGCCGATTCGATCGCAATGGGCACGGGCGCTTCGGCGGCCGGCGTCCAGGGCGTGGCGATGGGCGCGGGAAGCAGCGTGACGCAGGCGGGTGGCGTGGCACTGGGCGCGGGCTCGGTGGCCTCGACGGCGGCCGGTGTGGCGGGCTACGTGCCGCCGACGGCGACCGACGCGCAACGCATCGCCATCGGCGCGACCACCAGCACGCTGGCGGCCGTCTCGGTGGGCAACGCGGCGAGCGGACAGTTCCGCCAGATCACCGGCGTGGCCGCGGGCACGGCCGACAGCGACGCGGTCAACGTCTCGCAGCTGCGGGGCGTGCAGGGCACGGTGGCGGCGATCGACCAGTCGACGGTCAAGTACGACAGCAACCCCGATGGCTCGGTCAACTACAACAGCGTGAGCATGGGCGGCAGCAATGCCACCGGGCCGGTCACGGTGCACAACGTGGCGCCGGGCGTGGCGGGCACCGACGCGGTCAACGTGAACCAGTTGAACGCGCTCGGCGGCGGCCTGAACAACCGCATCAACGCGGTCAACGACCGCATCGACGGCGTCGAGAAGAACGCCTATGCCGGCGTGGCCGCGGCCATGGCGCTGCAGATGCCCGGCAGCTACGTGCCCGGCAAAACGGTGATGCGCATCGGCGCGGGTTCGTTCAAGGGCGAGAACGCGGTGGGCATCAGCTTCCGGCGCACCGCCGAGAACAACGCCTGGAGCATCACCGGCGGCGTGGCGACCAGCCGTGCCGGGGTGGGCGCGACCGTCGGCGCGGAATGGGTCTTCAACTGATCGCCATCGAGAAGAACTGGACGACATCACCATGAACAACAAGCTTTCTCAAGCCAGGACCTCCGTCGCGATGCGCACCACGCCGCTCGCCGCGCTCTGCCTTGCCGCACTGCTGGCAGGCGGCTGCGCAACGAGCTACACCATCACGCCCGAAATGCAGGCCCGCGCCGCTTCGGAGAACCCGCCGCCGCCGAAGGACGAGGACTTTCCCGCACCCGGTTCGGCTACATGGCAGCAGGGCGCCTTCCCGAACCTGGAAGCCCTGCGCACCATGCGCACCGGCATGGGCAAGGACCAGGTGCGCGAGCTGCTGGGCTTTCCGCACTTCAGCGAAGGGCTCGCCGGGGTGCGCGAGTGGAACTACATCTTTCACTTCCGCACCGGGGCGGGGCCTGAATACATCACCTGCCAATACATGGTGCGCTTCAATGCGGATGTGCTGGTCAACGGCACGTACTGGAAGGGGCCGGGCTGCGCCGATCTGCTCAGGCCGGCGCCCGCAGCGGCGCGGCCCGTCGCGGTCATCCAGCCTGCGCCGGCGCCCGCAAGAACGACGACGCTCGGCGCCGATGGGCTCTTCCGCTTCGATGGACGTTCGCTGGCCGATCTGTTGCCCGACGGCCGGCGCAGGCTCGATGCGCTGGCGAGCGACGTCAAGGCCAGCCCGACTCCGGTGGGTGCGGTCCGGGTGACGGGCCATACCGACCGGCTCGGCAGCGAAACCTACAACCAGGCGCTCTCGCTGGCGCGCGCAACGACCGTGCGCGACTACCTCGTGCAGGCCGGCGTGCCGGCGCAGAGCGTGCAGGTGCAGGGCAGGGGCGAATCGGAGCCGAAGGTGCAGTGCGCGCAGGCCAGCCGCGCGGCACTGATCGACTGCCTGGCGCCGAACCGGCGCGTCGAGATCGAGGTCTCTACAGGACGTTGACTGCCTTTGCGACGGGCCGCGTCCTTTGAGAAGGGCCGGTCCGTCGCCTTCTTCTTTTCCTGCTAGCCGCCGTCCTTGTTCACGAGCGCCACGACTTCCGCGAGCTTGGCCACCTGATCCTTGTGCAGGGCCGCCAGCGTCTCCAGCTTCTTGCGCCCCGCGGGCAGCAGGTGCACCTCGACCTGCCGCCGGTCGGTGCTGCTGGGCTTGCGCTTGACCAAGCCCGCTTCCTCGCAGCGCGACACGAGTGCGACCACGCCGTGCGGCTGGGCCTGCAGGCGCTCGGCGATCTCGCTGACCGTGGCCCATTCGCGGCCCGCAAATCCCTGCGTGTGAAGCATCAACTGGTACTGCAGCACCGTGATGCCTTCCTCCCGCGCGGCGTCTTCGCTGAAGCGCAGGAAGCTGCGAAGTCTGAATCTGAAATCGGAGAGCGCCTCGAAGTGCTGCTTTCCGATGCTTTTGCGCTGGCTGGCCATTGCATTTCCAAGTGATGTGCGAACGGACGGCAATGTAGCAGCGCGAGCCCGGGCGCTCCGGCTCCTCGGCTGCACCAAACGGGGCGACGCATGCGCCACAACAGCGCACGTCGCCGCGCCCCACGGCCCGTGAGCGCCGCATTTGGTGCGATGCGCTCCCGCAAACGGCTGAATCACCTGGCACGGATGTTGCGCAGGGTCTTGCACTGTTCCGCGGCAACGCCGCCGCGGCACTCACAGTGCCTCCGCTAACGACGGCGGACCCGAGCGCACTGCAAGCCTTTGTTCAACGAAGGCCGGCAGTACGTCCGTTCCAACCCGATTCGCATCCGTCCCTTGCGGGGGCTCGCCTGACTGCCGTCTTCCCGACGGGGTTCATGGCGGACTGACGCATGGCCGGCTGCACCGAACGCAGGATCCGACATGAAAATCGCAGTCATTGGCCACGGCATGGTGGGCCACAAGTTTCTAGAGCAGCTTCACGAACTCGGCGTTGCCGACGCAGAGGTCACGGTGTTCTGCGAAGAGCCCCGCGCGGCCTACGACCGGGTGCATCTTTCCGAATTCTTCGCGGGCAAGACCGCCGAAGACCTCTCGCTGGTGGAGCCCGGCTTCTTCGAGCGCAGCGGCTTCACGCTGCGCCTCGCGGCCAAGGCGGTGGCCATCGAGCGCCGCAACAACACGCTCACCACGGCCGACGGCGAAGTGGTGGCCTACGACAAGCTCGTGCTGGCCACCGGCTCCTCGCCGTTTGTGCCGGCCGTGCCCGGTCGCGACCGACCGAACTGCTTCGTCTACCGCACCATCGAAGACCTGGAGGCGATGAAGGAATGCGGCGCCCGCTCCAAGAGCGGTGTGGTCGTCGGCGGCGGCCTGCTGGGCCTGGAATGCGCCAAGGCGCTGCGCGACATGGGCCTGGAGACGCATGTGGTCGAGTTCGCGCCGCGCCTCATGGCCGTGCAGGTCGACGAAGGCGGCGGCCGCGCGCTGCGCGGCAGCATCGAGGCGCTGGGCCTGCATGTGCACACGGGCCGCAACACGGTGGAGATCACCGACGGCGCCGCCGCGCGGCACCGCATGGTGTTCGCCGACGGCACCTACCTGGAGACCGACATGATCGTGTTCTCCGCCGGCATCCGCCCGCGCGACGAGCTGGCCCGTCAGTCGGTGCTGGCCATCGGCCCGCGCGGCGGCGTGGCGATCGACAGCCACTGCCGCACCAGCGACCACGACATCTACGCCATCGGCGAGTGTGCCTCGTGGAACGAGCAGACCTTCGGGCTCGTGGCGCCCGGCTACGACATGGCCCGCGTTGCGGCGAAACACATCGCCGGCCAGCAGGACGCCGCCTTCACCGGCGCGGACATGAGCACCAAGCTCAAGCTCATGGGCGTGGACGTCGCCAGCATCGGCGACGCACACGGCAAGACGCCGCACTCGCGCGCCTACCAGTACATCAACGAGCACAAGCAGATCTACAAGAAGATCGTGGTGAGCGAAGACGGCAAGCAACTGCTGGGCGCGGTGCTGGTCGGCGATGCGGCCGAGTACGGCACGCTGCTGCAGATGGCGCTCAACGGCATCGCGCTGCCGGCGGACCCCGAGTTTCTGATCCTGCCCGCGAGCGACGGCAAGGCACGGCCCGGCCTCGGCGTGGATGCATTGCCCGACACGGCCCAGATCTGCTCCTGCAACAACGTGACCAAGGGCCAGATCTGCGCGGCCGTGGGCGAGGGCGCCTGCACCGTCGCCGAGATGAAGGCCTGCACCAAGGCCGGCGCCACCTGCGGCGGCTGCGTGGCGCTGGTGGGTCAGGTGATGAAGGTGGAGATGGCCAAGCGCGGCATGGCCGTGAACAACCACCTGTGCGAACACTTCGCGTACTCGCGCCAGGAGCTCTATCACCTGATCCGCGTGGGCGAGATCCGCAGCTTCGAAGACCTGCTCGCCAAGCACGGCAAGGGCCTGGGCTGCGACATCTGCAAGCCCACGGCGGCGAGCATCTTCGCCTCGTGCTGGAACGAGTTCGTGCTCAAGAAGAACCTCGCGAGCCTGCAGGACAGCAACGACTACTTCCTCGGCAACATCCAGAAGGACGGCACCTATTCGGTCGTGCCGCGCATGCCGGGCGGCGAGGTCACGCCCGATGGGCTCATCGCCGTGGGGCAGGTCGCCAAGAAGTACGGCCTCTACACCAAGGTCACCGGCGGCGCCCGCGTGGACATGTTCGGCGCGCGCGTCGAGCAACTGCCCTCGATCTGGGAAGAACTCATCGCCGCCGGCTTCGAATCGGGCCATGCCTACGGCAAGTCGCTGCGCACGGTGAAAAGCTGCGTGGGCTCCACCTGGTGCCGCTACGGCGTGGACGACAGCGTGGGCCTGGCGGTAGAGCTGGAGAACCGCTACAAGGGCCTGCGCGCGCCGCACAAGATCAAGTTCGGCGTGTCGGGCTGCACCCGCGAATGCGCCGAGGCGCAGGGCAAGGACGTCGGCATCATCGCCACCGAGAAGGGCTGGAACCTCTACGTCTGCGGCAACGGAGGCATGAAGCCGCGCCACGCCGAGCTGTTCGCCTCCGACCTCACCAAGGCGCAGCTGATCCAGCTGATCGACCGCTTCCTGATGTTCTACGTGCGCACGGCCGACCGCCTGCAGCGCACCAGCACCTGGCGCGAGAACCTCGAAGGCGGGCTCGACTACCTCAAGGGCGTGCTGTTGCAGGACACCCTGGGCATCGCCGGTGAACTCGAAGTGCAGATGCAGAACGTGGTCGACACCTACCAGTGCGAATGGAAAACCGCGGTGAACGACCCCGCCACCCGCCAGCGCTTCCGCTCCTTCGTCAACAGCGAGAAGCCCGATGAGCACATCGTGTTCGTGAAGGAACGCGGCCAGATCCGCCCGGCCCGCGCCGAAGAGCGCAGTACCGAAGCCGACGCCGAAACCGTCTGACGAAAACCGAGGATCTCCACGATGACCACCGACACCCTCCAATGGACCGCCGTATGCGCGGCCACCGACATCCTTCCCGACACCGGCGTCTGCGCGCTGGTCGACGGCGTGCATGTCGCGATCTTCAGCGTGGGCCGGGAGCAGGCCCTGTACGCCATCGACAACGTCGACCCGAAGGCCGGCGCCAGCGTGCTCTCGCGCGGGCTGGTGGGCAGCCTGGGCGACCGCATCGTCGTCGCCTCGCCGCTCTACAAGAACCACTTCGACCTGCGCAATGGCGAGTGCCTGGAAGCGCCCGAGTACTCGGTGCGCGCGCATGCGGTGCGCGTTCACGAAGGCCGCGTGCTGGTCGCGCTGGGCTGAGCCGCGCGTCTTCGATCTTTTTCTCTTCCTCGCTTCTTCAAGGAACCCTGATGGCCTACCTAGCCCCCGCCGAGTTCGTGACCAAGATGGTCGATGCCGGCGAATCCAAGCTGCTGATGTCCACCCGCGACACGCTCATCCGCTCCTACATGGCCGGCGCGATCCTGGCGCTCGCCGCGGCGTTTGCCGTCTCCATCACCGTGAACACCGGCAATGCGCTGGTCGGCGCGATGCTGTTCCCGGTCGGTTTCATCATGCTGTACCTGCTGGGCTTCGACCTGCTGACGGGCGTGTTCACGCTCGCGCCGCTGGCCGTTCTCGACAAGCGCCCCGGCGCCACCTGGGGCGGCGTCATGCGCAACTGGAGCCTGGTGTTCGTCGGCAACTTCGCGGGCGCGCTCACGGTGGCGGTGTTCATGGCGATCATCTTCACCTTCGGTTTCAGCGAGGCGCCCAACGCCATCGGCGAGAAGCTCGGCCACATCGGCGAAGGCCGCACCGTCGGTTATGCCGCGCACGGCGCCGCCGGCATGCTGACGCTGTTCATCCGCGGCGTGATGTGCAACTGGATGGTCTCCACCGGCGTGGTCGCGGCCATGATGTCCACCACCGTGTCGGGCAAGGCCATCGGCATGTGGATGCCCGTGATGGTGTTCTTCTACATGGGCTTCGAACACTCGATCGTCAACATGTTCCTGTTCCCCACCGGTCTCTTGCTCGGCGGCAAGTTCACGCTGATGGACTACCTGATCTGGAACGAGATTCCCACCGTCATCGGCAACCTCGTCGGTGGCCTGACCTTCGTGGGGCTGACGCTGTACTCGACGCACTACAAGACGGCGCCCAAGCGCAAGGCCGGCTGATACCCAGTCACGCATCGCCTCGATGCTGATGCCCACGCACAAGGCGCTGCGCGTGACGCTCGGCCAGCACTCGCTGGCCAAGCCCGGCGCAGTCAACCAGGACTTCCACGGCGCGATGCTGCCCGAGGGAACGCTGCGCATGTCCAAAGGCATCGCGGTGGCGCTCGCCGATGGCATCGGCTCCAGCCGCGTGAGCCAGGTGGCGAGCGCGGCGGCGGTGCGGGGTTTTCTCGACGACTACTACGCGACCTCCGATGCGTGGTCGGTGCGCCGCGCGGCCCAGCGCGTGCTGAGCGCCACCAACTCGTGGCTGCACGCGCAGACCATGCGCAGCGACGCGCGCTTCGACAAGGACAGCGGCTACGTCTGCACCTTCAGCGCGCTCATCTTCAAAGGCCGCGACGTGCACATGCTGCACGTGGGCGACGCGCGCATCCATCGCCTGCATCCGAACGGGCTGGAGCAGCTCACCGAAGACCACCGTGTGCACCTGTCCTCGGTCGAGTCGTACCTCGGGCGCGCACTCGGCGCGGGGCCGAACGTGGAGATCGACTACCGCTGCTGGGAGGCGGAGCTGGGCGAGGTCTACCTGCTGGCCACCGACGGCGCCTACACGCACCTCGACGCCGCTGCCGTGCACGACGCAATCGCGCGATGCGGCGAAGATTTCGACGCGGCCGCGCGCCTGCTGGTTGAGGCCGCGCAGGCCCGCGGCAGCGACGACGACTGCACGGTGCAGCTCGTGCGCATCGACGAACTGCCGCCGGCCGACGCCGCGCCGCTGCCCCTGCAGCGCGAAGGCCTCGCCATCGCGCCGCCGCTCGCGCCCCGCACCGGCTTCGAAGGCTTCACGCTCGTGCGCGAACTCCATGTGAGCTCGCGCAGCCATGTGCACCTCGCGGTGGACGACGCGAGCGGGCAGCAGGTGGTGCTGAAGCTGCCCTCGGTCGATCTGCGCGACGACCCGGAATACCTCGACCGCTTCGTGCTCGAAGAGTGGGTGGCGCGGCGCATCGACAACGTGCATGTGCTCAAGGCCAGCGCCATCGAGCGCACGCGCGGCCACCTGTACGTCGCCATGGAATACGTCGATGGCCAGACGCTCGCGCAGTGGATGGTCGACAACCCCAAGCCGTCGCTCGACAGCGTGCGCCGCATCGCCGAGCAACTGGCAAGCGGGCTGCAGGCGCTGCACGGCAAGGAGATGCTGCACCAGGACGTGCGCCCCGAGAACGTGATGATCGACCGCACCGGCACCGTGCGCATCATCGACCTCGCGACGACGCATGTGGCGGGGCTTGCCGATGGGGCGGGCGAGGGGCGTCCGCTTGCGATCACCGGCACGCTGCAGTACACGGCGCCCGAATACTTCACCGGCCATGGCGGCAGCGCGCGGTCCGACCTGTTCTCGATGGCGGTGATCGTCTACCAGATGCTCACGGGCCAGTTGCCGTACGGGCTGCAGGTCTCGCGGGTTCGGTCGCCCGCCGATGTGAATCGGCTGCGTTATGTGCCGGTGCGCCACCTGCGGCCCGACCTGCCCGAGTGGGTCGATGCGGTGCTGCAGAAGGCGCTGAACCCGAATCCGCTCAAGCGGCAGGAGGCCGTGTCTGAGCTTGCGCACGACCTCCGCGCGCCGGGGCAGGAGTTTCTGCGTGTGCGCCTGCCGCCGCTGATCGAGCGGCACCCGGTGCGCTTCTGGCAGGCGACCACGGCGTTGCTGGCCATCGTGTCGATGGTGCTGCTCGGGGTGTTGATCCTGGGGCGGTGAGGTTGCGGGGTTCAGTGCACGGATCGCAGGGACGCCAAGCCGACGATCGGAGACCTCAGCACGGCGCCGCGTTGACTTTGTCCACCGCCAGACGCAGCGACTGCATCGTGGCCTCGGTCGTCTCGATGCGGCGCTGCAACTCCTCGTTCACCAGCCGCATCAGCGCGCTCAGTTCGGTGCGGATGGGGTAGACATCTTCCGAGTCGATCGCAAGCTGCGGATCGACGAGCTTCTCGATGCACGCATAGGCGAGCCGCACGTCGTGCAGGCTGTCGATGTCGTCGCAGGCCCGCAGCGCGAGCAATGCGGCGCTGTTGGTGTCGAAGGGTTCGGGGGACGGGGGAACGTGGGTCATCAATGACCTCCAAGGGTTTCGATTTACTGAAACCGACGCACCCGAGGCCAATCGGAGGCGGCGGCTCGCCCTCGACGGCCTCTCCCTCATCGACCGAGGCCGGCACGCGGCTGGCGGGCCGCCTGCACCCGCCGGCGCGCGGTCTAACCCCCACCGAGCCCGCGCGCTTCGGGTAGTTGTTTTTACGACCAGGTCGAGAGGTTGCGGAGTTGCGCCAGTGCTGGCACGGCGCGCTTTTCACAGAGTGAATTTATTACGCGTTTCTACGGATATCCTTCGACTTATCTGCCAATGAATCGAAGCGTTGAGCTTGACCTGTGACGGTGGAGCGCCGGGAGAATAGCGACCATGCAATATTTTCACGTTGACAGTGGTTATCCCCCCGCAAACAAGCAGCTGCTTCGTGTCGGCGACACGATCAGCACATCCAGTCTTTCCTGTAACCCCTTCTACGAGGCGGTGACGCAAAATATTCACAAGGGGATCGGGTACTACCGTCCGCCTCTAAGATTGCTTGAGTGGCTGCGCAGTTCGGAGCCCAAGGAAGTCCCCCCTGAGGTTCTTCACAAGGACATGCATGCCGTCCTGCAAGCTTCCACTCAGCTCATCAGAGAGATGGAATTTGAGAATGTCCGGCGAGCAGAATTCGCCGATTTGCCGTCGCGCACCCGGGGGATCTGGCTCTCTGACAATTTGGTGCAAGCCAAGTTCTGGCAGCACAGGGTGGAAAAGAGTGGCCTGATTCAGATTGTTTGCGTCGAGATTGATGGTGCGATCCATCGCGCCGATGGCGGACATTTGCCGTTCGACACATCGTCAATTTTAGAGTTGCGTGAGTCGGCAAAGCGCTATTGGAGGGGGATGCCCCATCCCGATCAGGAAACTGAATACCTGCTCGAAGGACGTATGTCCGTGGTCGGCATTGTCGGTTGATCCGAAGGCTCGCTGACACAGCGGACAAAAAAATGGCCCGCCAATGTGGGCTGATACGTTGGGGAGAGCAAACCTCAAAACTTGCTGTACCGATGAAGCGGGTTATTGCTCGATTGAGGATCTATCGGAAGGCGCGCTATTTGCTGCTCAACGCTGGAAACCAGTGCCCAACTGTTGTCCACCAGTTCAGTGATCGTGTGCTCAGCAAGAGCGGCCGGCTGACCGTCCTTGTCGTAGCCTGCGCGATGCACGCAATCGTGTCGAATGAGGATGGCTTTGAAGAGCCACGAAATGTCGCCGAAGTCGATCTCGAGCACCGATTTGTACATCGGTTTGATCTTTCGCAAATCGTGAAAAATCAGGGTCCGAAGGTAGGTGCCGATATCCTTAGCCAAGCTCTCTCGCTTCGCAAAAATTTCCTGCATTGAAAATTTGCGTTCCGCGAACTCTGGGTCAGTCTCGACCAGCTTGCGAAGATGGGCGGCCGAAGAAAGCGTCTTGTCGATAAACGTGGAGGACAAGTAAGCCTCAACCGCCGTAACCACATGCGCATGAAGCATTACCAGCAACGGGCTGCGGGACTTCCGGGAAACAGTCGTCGCTACGATATCCCGCACGGCATCCATGCTTTCTTGAAAAAGTTGTATGCGGCTCTTGCCCTTGACGTCCCAGTCGTCGTCATAGTCATCATGCGCCCCGTAGAGATAGCTGTTGTTATCGTAGTCATCCTGCAGCTGGCGCCACTCTGGGTGGTTCTCGTCAGCGTCATCATCCCCAAGCTGATCTCGAATCCATTCAGCGCGACGCTCTGCGTGCTCGTCCTCTTGCTGCTCCATCCATTGCTGCTTTGCCATGCCCATGTTGCCTCCTCGGATGAGACGAAATGTCTCTTCGGCAAAGTATAGATAGCCGTCCTTCAACTACTGTGCATTGATACAGTATGAGAATACAGGCGATTTTCAATCGAGGCCGGCGGCCCTGCAGTCGTTGCAGTGGCGATCACTACGCCCTCGCGGTTGGAACCTGCCGCCAGTCGGTCGTGTATTGAAGAGTCCGGCGCAGTTGCCTCATTGCCCACTCGCGCCGATCGCCAGCTGTGCCTGTGCTTGCAATCCGCAGGGTCCCCTTGCCGTAGCGGTCGTTGACAACGTCCACGGCCTGCATGAGTTTGCCGCGCTCACGGCCCGCCTCGTCCTCGAGATCCAGCTCGCCCTGCAGCACGCTGCTGTCGCTGAGCTCAAGCAGCTTCACCCCGGCTTTCGTAAGGTCGTAGCCTGGCTCAAAGAGACATTCGAGGCCCAGCACCGCCGCCTTGGTGATGGCGGCCGTGTCGCACGTTGGCCGGCGCAGCGGCACGGTCAGCGAGCGCGCGAAACGAGCACCAGGCCGAAACGGCGACGTGGGGGCGAATACCAGCACCATGCCGGCCAGGCCGCCCTGGCGGCGCAGCTTCTCCGCGGCACGCGCCGCGAACTCGCTCACTGCTTCGATCAACGGCGGCAGCTCGCGCACAGGGTGGCCGAACGGCCTCGTGCATGCGATCTCCTTCTTCGGCGCTGGTGCGTTGACCACCAGCAGGTCGCCGTTGATCGTCAATGCGTTCTATGAGAACGTGAAGCGCCACAACATGGAGCACCGCGAGTTTGCGGCTGGGCGAGAAGGAAGAAAACGTGGTCCTTGAGTTTCGGCCACGTCCGAAACAGGACATGCTGATCGCATGCCTCTACTCACACTGGACGCCACCTGTGGGCGCACACGAGGGTGATTTGTGGTCGTTCGCAGCAGTGACGGATGAGCCGCCGCCGGAGGTTGCGGACGCCGGGCACGACCGCTGCATCATTCAACTGCGCCCCGAGAACGCCGTGGCCTGGCTGACGCCGCAGGAACGCACGCTTGACGAGCTAGACGAGATCTTGGACGACGCTATCAACGAGCGGCCGTACTACGAACACAGGATGGCAGCGTGGGGCGAGTGTTCAGGGTAGCTGTAGATCGCTTGCGACTGAGTGAACGCCTTTCTCGCAATTACTTCCCGATCAAACCGATGCCAAGAACAGCGGCTACAGTTTCTAAATCATTTCGATATTTTCCCAACCACCACTTTGCCGCAGTCTCTTGGTCGTGATTTTTCAAGAGCCAAAGCAACGGGACAACAATGGGATGGCTAAATATGTTCTGCTCTTCCTTCAGTTCTATTATTTTGGAAGCGTATGCGCTAAATAGCGCACGTACATCATTCTTATTGGCTGCGCTGAGTAGAAAATGGAAGGTTTCGTAGAAGAGCCGCGACTCCTCCGTGCTAACTTTAGATGTAATACTGCCGCAGTGCGCAAGATATATCGCAGTCGCTTCGCTGTGCCACGCATCGATATCCAAATTTAACGATGCCAACTCAGCAGCGGCCTCTGTAAAAATTTCATCAGTCGTTTCAAGCATTGCCATTGCTCGGGCGACTAATCTTCGCACATTCGATGGGATCTTTTTTTCGCCTTTGTAAACCCGATCATGAACAAACTCAGCGTACGCGTGCTGCATCAGTGTGCGGATCTGAATTTCGCAAGGCGTGTCCCGAGGAATCGTTAGATCATTAATTTTTAATTCTTCATTCAGCTTGACGATGAAGTGTATCGACTGATATTCAAATACTTCTGGATTTTCTTCGATTTCAAAAAGCGGCGTTCTGTCTTTGCGTGCCGTCCACGCATTGCAGTTAAGTACAGATTTTTCAATGATTTCTAGATCTGCCTGCATTAAAACTACAAAACGCGAGCCTATTACGTCCGTCATCTGCCCCACGGGGTCCTGATATTTTTTTCTGGCAACTTTCTCGACAGCGGAAGCGGTGTCTTTAACTCGCGCACTCGGGGGTACTTTAAAAAGCTGGTTATATTCTTGTGGTGTGATATTGGACTTCAAATACGAAGTAATGCGTTCGACAACAAACTTGCCGTACTCCTTCAGAGCTGGCCGTAGGTTGTCGAGATGTTGACCGAAGCCTTCTGCGTTCATTCACGCGCTTCCACAGTACCTGGTACTTGAACAGTTGTCGAACCGTCGGTATTTGGGGTCACTGTAATGCTAGTCATAAGCTCTGGAGGGCTCGACAGCGAGATTCCAGAAGAAAAGGTTATTTTTCTGCGTCGTTTGAGCTTTGTCTGAACGTATTCAAGATCTTTTTGAACTGCGTGATTTGGAAAACCCTTGTGCTGAATCATGAAAGTCTCGTATGCAGATTTGACTGGTGGGGTCATATGGCTGTTGGCGAAGTCAATCACGTTAAGTGTATTGGAGTTACTTCTTAAGTCCGCACGAAGGGCTTCGATAAGATCAAGTCTTTTATCTGGAGGCAATCCACAATCTTTTATGAATGTGAGGGTGTTCTCATAAAAATCGCGGGTTCTGGCCTTTGCAGAACTTGCGGTGTTACACCCCAAAAAACCATTGTAAAAATAAAACGCTGCGTTTCGCGTCTCGGTTGAGGTCATTAGGTGGTCGAATAAATGGACCACGTGCTCATTTGGGTGATATATCGAATTATTGACCGAAGCCTGTGCAACTGTTCTATATAGATAGCCAATTTTGAATAACCGCTGACTTTCGGTCATGAAAATATCTTTTAAATGCTGTAGCGATGGTTGGGCGCCGACTGTGCTTCGATCAGCCAAGCCATCTTGGAGTTCGGCCTTTACGGCAACTAAAAAGGGAAGCTGCCCAGCCGTTACTGTTCCCTGCATTACCATCAACTTGCAATGGGCAAGATGCTTGTTGTTTTGTGCGACTGCAAGCATCGATGCAAGGGTATTTGACTGATTCAAGAAATTCGTATCGTTGCCGTCAAGGGCACTGCAGGCAATTTGGAAAAAACTTCCCGCCGCCGAATTGGTAACCGATATTTCCATTCCATTTGCGTTTTTGCCAAGTGCACTCGCAAGCCGCTTTGTGACCATCGTCTTTGCAGACGCAGATAGTCCGACGAGTGCCTGTCCACCAACGGGCACACCTGGGCTTTTGTTTGGAAGGTCGGGTGGAATGTCAAAAAGAACCGCCCGATTAATGGTCAAGAACTGCAAATCCATGAACTCCTCCGAAAGAGTCAAAGTGTCACGGAATGTAGTTTCTTGCCCAGGAGTGCTTGCCCTTATCGGTTACTGTATTTTTATACAGTGATGAGGTTGAGTCAACTTGACCCCGACGCTCAGGCCCTGGGAGACTTCGCTTCACGAGACAAGCGCTCTAGGTGCTTGGCAAGCCTGGTAAGCCACAGGCGCCGCTCCGCGTCGTAGGTGTGCGAGTTGTACGTGCCCTCGATGGTCGGCGGCAGGTGACCGAGGATTGCCTCGCCGATCTCTTTCGGGCAACCGAGCGCGGCCAGCATCGTTCGGCTGGTGCGGCGCAGGTTGTGCGGCGTCCAGTTTGTGACCGGCAGCACGAGCCCTCCGCCCTCGCGCGCCCGACCTTGGCGGAGTAGGGCTGCAGGCCGGAGATGTAGGGCGAGAAGTCGTGCTGCGTGTACTGCTCGCCGCGGGCGTCCTCAAACAGCAAGCCCGACTTGCCGACGGCCGTGCACCGGCGCAGCACGATCTCCAAAGCCCGGCCGGCGAGCGGCACGCGCAGATCGACGGCATTGGCAAAGCGCGCGTTCTTGGTGTGCGACTTCAGCACCGTCCACCACCAGCCGTCGGTCTCTTCCGTGATGAACTCCGGCCGCATGCTGCAGATTTCGACTCCGCGGGTCTCGGTCCACAGGTACATCGCGGTTACGTCGCGACCCAGCTCGTGCATGTTCGGCAGCCAGTTCAGCAGCTCGCCAATTTCGTCGACGCGCAGTACGCGCCGCTGCTGGCCCTGATGCTCTCCGCCGACGATCTTGCCCTTGCTTTTGAGCTTCCCCTTCATGAGCGTCGGCCACTATTTCGGCACGTCCTGGTCGATGCGGCCGGCGTCTAGTGCTCGCGTCCAAGCGGCTCCAAGCATTGAGCGTAGCTTCTGGGCGGACATCGGCGTAGCTTTTCGGGCTTCCAAAGGTCAAAGCAGGTGGAGCGGGTCACGGCCGCTGCAGGGGTCTCGGCGAACGTCGGCTCTTCGTCCAGCAGCCGCTCGAGCGCGCGGCGCGCGGCTGTGGCGCGCTCCTGCTCGATGTGGTTGGTGATGTAGTCCTGCACCAGCTTGCGCACGGTGAACACATCGGCGGCGGCCGGTGCCACCGGCTTGCGCTTCTGGCGCTGGTGCTCTTTCGGATCGATGCCTTCGGCGCGCAGCTTGCGCAGCGAATCCCAGATCGCCGCGGCCTCGGGCGCGTTCATGGCCGGATACGGCCCGATGGGCGTTTGCTTCATGAGCCCGCTGGCCGGCGACTTGTAGCGGTAGGTCCACGTCTGTTTCGAGACGGATGCCACCAGCCGGAGGCCGTCGCAACCGTCGACCACGAGGTGCTCGCCAGGCTTGAGCAGCTTGGCGGCGCGGACGTCAAAGAACATGGACCTATACTCCGGGCTGTCGTCGGCGCGCAGGCATGTGCTCGACGTGTAGGCCCGGCACGGTTTCACATAAAACCTACGCCCAAACCTACGCTTATGTGCAAAGAATATAGGGGTGCGGTTGGGTGCATTTGGGCCCAACGGAGGCCGAAAGGCTGATTTCCCTCTGTAGATCAGGCACTTGGGTGAAAAACTCGTTGAACATCAACGAGTTGCCAAATGCGGGTGTAGTTCAATGGCAGAACGGCAGCTTCCCAAGCTTCATACGAGGGTTCGATTCCCTTCACCCGCTCCAGTTTTCTATATGCCATGCGGGTTTGCAGCCGGTTGATTAGGGGGTTACCCAACTACCCGCTCCACCACAAATCCAAGACGCCTCGACTCTCATGTCGCCATTTGCCGGGCGCGTGACCCGGAGAAGGCGCCACCTCCGCACCGGGCCGATTCACCTTCCTGCTGTGTAGGCGATCAGGGCTTCCGTCGGTGCCATCGCTTCCGCGACGTTGAGCGCGGCGATCCTGCGGGCCTTCTTGTGTGTAAACGCCGCTAGTAAACTCCGCGGCCTTTTCTTACCGCAGAGGAGCGACGGGCGATGACTGTCCTGGACACCGGTCCTTACTTCCACGGCACGCGAGCGGATCTCCAGGTGGGCGACCTGCTCACCGCAGGCTTCCGCTCCAATTACGACGGCCGGGTCGTGATGAACCACATCTACTTCACCGCCTGGCCAAAGGGCGCCGGCCTCGCCGCTGAAATGGCGAAGGGCGACGGCCGTGGCCGCGTCTACATCGTCGAACCGACTGGCGCCTTCGAGGACGACCCCAACGTCACCGACAAGAAGTTTCCGGGCAATCCCACACGTTCGTACCGCAGTCGGGAGCCGCTTCGGATCGTCGGCGAACTGAAGACCTGGGAGCTCTTCGATGCGGAGTACATCCGGCAGCTCAAGGAGCGCGTGCGCACAGGCATGGGAGAGATCATTAACTGAATTTGGCCTTTCGCCGCGCTGGACGCCTGCTGCTGGAAGACCTCGTCGAACAGCATGGCGATCGAGTCCATGGCAGCGCGTGCGATGACGCACGCAGCAAGCCTACGACGGGATAGCAGCAGCAAAGCCCTTGAGTTCTTGCTCGTACACCTTGCCGGCCAGGTTGCGATCCAGTGCGTGGAGGCGTCCGTAGGCGTTGATGGCGGGACGCCCCTCCGCCTCAGGGATTGAACGTCACCTCGTGTGCGATCAAGACGCCATCGACGATGCGGTCTCCCACGATCGTTACGCGCTGGCCGTCGCCCAGGTTCGCGACGGTGCCGTTCTTGAAGACCGTGCCTGGTCCGCTGGCGTTCACCGGTTGGCCGCGCACCCGGAAGTCGGCAGGGGATTGGTAGGTGCCGATGGCGCCGATCAGCGTGAACGACGCCGGACCGCCCGTCCCCGGGACATTGCGGATGCGCAGCTTCTTGGCGACCAGCACGCCACCGGACATGAAGCCGTCGACCTCCACCTTCACGCCGTTGCCGAGGGACGAGTCCGGGCCGCCGTTGATCAGCGAATTGGTGGCGTCCACGGGCGTGCCCAGCACGTCGAAGGCGCCGAGCGAGGCGAAATCGGTGATGACGCCCGCCACCTGCACCGCGATGCCCTCGCTCACCGGAATGGCGTACCAGCCCTCGACCTTGGCCGCCTGGAACACCCCGGCCACCGGCGCGGCGTTGCCGCGGGCCCGGACGATGACGCCATTGGCCAGCGCCGAGGGGTCGATGCCCGTGAAGCCGGCGGCGCCGTAGTTCACCGTCAGCTGGCCCAGCGTGAAGGTCTTGCGCAGGGCATCGAGGTTCTGCACGGAGCCGGTGACCAACGGGTCGGTCAGGGTGGGCGAGATCTGCACGCGGGTCGCGCGGAGGGTGCCTGGCGCGCCGGGCAGGCCCCACACCTGGATCAGGCTGCCGTCGACCACGCTCGCCAGCCCGCTCGCATCGGCCCAGACCGTGGCCGCGTCGATGCTGACGCTGATGCCCATCACGGCGAAGCTGCCCCCGGCGACATCGATGGCCGAGACGGTGCCCCGCAGTTCGGCCGCGGACACGACCTGGGCCGCGATGCCGCTGGTGAAGTCCGGATCGACCTTGCCGGCCACCCGTGCGGTCATGCCGATCTGCAGTTCGGGGGCGTCTTCCACCGTGATGGCGGCGGTGTCGGTGTTGTAGCGCAGGCCGTTCAGGATGATGCTGCCCAGGCCGTCCGCCGTGCCGACGCCGGCCGCGGCCGCGGTCGCGCCGGTGCCGCCCGAACCGACGCCGGAGCCGTCGGTGTTGCCATTGCTGGCGGTGTCCCCGGAGCCGCCGCCGGCGTCTCCGGTGCCGCCGTTGCCGGCTGTACCGGAATCGCCACCAGTGCCTGTGCCTGCGCCGGCATCGCCCGCGCCGCTGCCAGCGGCTCCGGCGCCGATGCCGGCCCCCGCGACCGAACCGCCGCCGCCGCCTCCACCGCCTCCGCAGGACAGCAGCAGGGCGATGAAGCCGGCCGATATCAAGCCCAGCATGAATCTTCGGGGTGTCGTTGTCGTGTTCATGATGTGTGCTCGCCTTTCGCGGAAACAGCCGAGGGCGGCGCGCTCTCGGCGCTCTCGTCTTCGTAGTAGGTATAGATGCCGACCCGGATGCGCCCCTTGGCGCCCGCCGGGGCGTGGTCGACGGCCTGCGTCATTTGCTGCGCAAGCTCGTGGTGCAGTGCCGACCAGCGTTCGCGCACCAGGGTGTGGATCTGTTCGCACTCCTGCAGCGTCAGGCCGCGCGCGTACACCGCGCGTTCCAGCATCCGCGGCTGCTCGCCGAGGGTGTTGGAGACGGCCGCCAGCAGGTGGTCGCGGCCGTTGTCGCCGAGGAAGGCCAGCATCGACTGCAGGTCCTGCACCGGCACGAATCCGTCGGTGAGGAGTTCGGCCACGCCGTCGCTCTCGGCCACCATGTTCAGCCGGATCAGTTCGTCCAGGATGGTCCGGTGGTGAACGTTGCCGCGGCTGCTCATGCGGGCCACCGCCTCGAACGACGGCCCTGCCTGGCCGGCCGTGACGGGCAGGCGCCGGAGCGCCGCGTTTTCGGTGAGCATCTGCAGCCACAGCGTGAAGGTCTTGGCGGCGGCCGACAGCTCGGTGTGGGGCAGCGGATCGACGGTGGCCCGCACCTTGGCCGTCACGGCCTTGCGGTTCAGGCCGGTCGTGACGGACAACTGGCTCAGGTTGGGACTGGGCACGCCTTGCGTGCGCCAGGAGCGCTGGGCTTCCTCGATCAGCAGGTCGCGCAGCAGCTCTTCCAGGTGCGGATGCTTGACCCCCATTGCGAGCGCGAGCCTGACCACAGGTCGAAGGATGCGAGCGCAGGCGGCGAGGGCCCAGTCCAGCCGGTGTTCCATGAAGCTACGTGTCTGTTCCTGAAAGCGTGATTCGAGAAGGAGTGGATGCAATGCCGGCGACGACCGTCAACCTCCCGCGGGCCCGAACCGCGCTTGGGCAAAGCCGCAAGGCGACGGTCTGGCGGGCTAACTCGCGCAAGTGCCATCGCTCAGGCGCTTGACGGCAGTGCGGCCGGTGGCACTGATGCTAACCAAGCGGGCCTGGCTGCCTGTGGGCGAGGCGCGACAGATCGTAATACCGGCCGGGGTGGCGCCCACGCCGGTCGGCTGGAAGACGAGGGCGCTCGCACCGCCGCCGTCGCGCAGTTGGTAGCCGCCGGCGGCCGCGGGCTGCTGGAGCAGCACCGTGGTGCCGGCGAGGACGATCCAGCCCGTTTCCCACTGGCCCGTGGTGCCGCAGCTCGCGCCGTCCGCCGAGACGCACAGCGTCACCGGCACATTGCGCTTGATGGCTTCGCTGCGCGCGAGCTGGCCGCCCGCGACCAGCGCGGTGGCATAGGCATTGAGCCGGCTGGACAGGCGCACGCCGTCGAACGAGGGCACCGCGATTGCGATCAGCACCACCAGCACGCTCAGGGTCACCATCAGCTCGACCAGCGTGAAGCCGCCCGGCCGAGGCGCACGGCGGCGCCGGCATGGAGGGACAGGTTGGCGGATCACGGCGGGCCTATTTCTGGATGAACCAGTACACCCGGCCCTTGGGCTGCTTGAACGCCGACTTGGGCGTGGCGCCCTTCGGGCTCAGGAACGAATCGGGATTGGCGCCGATCACCACGTCGCGCATGCTGCCGTCGTCCAGTTGCACGCGGCCCACCACAGGCGAGGGCGCCAGCCCGCCGCCCACCACGTTCTGGAAGCGGCCGCTGGTGCCCTGCGGCGCCGCATTGGCATAGGACACGTTGTAGACGTTGGCCGTGCCGAGGTCGGCGCGGCACGACTGCCGCACGTTCGGGTCGGTGGGCGTGTGGGTGTTGAACGTGGTCACGCCGTAGGCCGTCACCGAGGAGGTCACCACCTGCTCGCCGGGGGCGAGTGCCAGGTACCAGCCCTTCTTGTTGGCGAGGTCGCTGGCCGTCGGCGTGGCGGTGCCGGTGATGGCCGCCAGCGAAGCCTGGCACAGCACGGCCGTGTTGCCGCAGTTTGCCGATTCCGAGGCCAGCCAGGCATCCGAATCCGAGGGCTTGTCGACCAGCATGTAGAAGCGGTTGGCCACACCGAGCGCCGCGTTGTAGTAGCGCAGTGGCTTCTCCCGGTCGCCCGAGCCCAGCAGGACGACGAACACGCCGTTGTCCTCGACCACGTCGGGCCCGAACATGAACTTGCGGTTGGGCGTGCAGGTCGAGACGGTGTCGCAGCCGAGCGACGCGATCTTGGTCATGCGCCAGCTTCCCGGCGCCGCATTGCCGATGGTGATGCGGTACACGTTGCCGCCCAGGTCCGCCGCATAGGCGAAACGTGCCACGCCCTCGGCGTCGGCAATCACGGTCACTTCGCCGGCCACGGCGCGATCGGTGGTGAAGGTGGTGTTGAGCTGCGCACCGGTGTCCGCGTCCAGCACATAGATGCGGTTGCCCTTGGTGCCGCTGCCGCAGGCCTGGGCGGCCGCGGAGGCATCGACGTCCTCGCACTTGTCGTAGCCGCCGCCGAACATCAGGATCGGACTGTTGCCGCCGCCATAGCCCGACGCCTTCACGACCTTCGGTGCCGACCAGGTCTGGCCGATGCCCTGCATGCCGGTGTCGCAGCCGGTGTCGTTGTCCTGGTTGGGGCAGCCCTTGCGCCACTTGAGGCTCGGGGCCGCGGGGTTCGACACGTCGAACGCATAGATCTGCCGCCCGCCGCGGCGCATGCTCGCATAGAGCCAGGCGGTGCTGTTCTGCCTGTAGGCGGCGACGGCGCCGTCCATGCCGTACGGCTTGGGCGCGAGGCTGCCGGTGGTCGTCGGCAGTCCGGGGAAGTTGATGCGCGTGCTGTTGTCGTACAGGCGCTTCAAGCTGCCGTAGAACTCCGGCGGCACGAAGGACCACAGCTCGTCGCCCGCCGCCGCCGAGCCGATGGCCGCGGACCGGTTGCCGTTGATCGCCCGCAGCACCCCGTCGTTGCCGCCATAGAAAACCACCACCTGCGGCTGCGCGTCGGTGCCGTAGTTGACCGCCACCGGCCGGGAGTGCACGACGTCGCCATGCACGGAGGCGCGCATCGCGGTGGAGGTGAGCGGGTTGTCGTTCGTGTCGACCCGCTCGTCGCCCTTGTTGTCGGCGCCGCGCACCCAGTTGATCAGGTTGGTGCGGTCGGTGGTGCTCTGCACGCCCAGGGCAGCCTGCGTGATGGCGGCGTTGCCATCGGCAAAACTGGCGAGCGCCGTGCAGGCGCCGTCCGTGCACGTCTTCATGTTGCGGCTGGCCACCGCAAGGTGGCGCAGCATGTAGCCTTGCGCGCCTTTCTCGACCACGTTGCCGTCCGGGCTGTCGGCCGCTTCCTTGCCCAGGCAGTCGCCCGACTTGCGGAAGCTCCAGTAGGTGTCGGTGTTGCTAGGCAGCGGGGTCCAGAAGCTGCGGACGCAGGGCGCCACGAAGCCGGTCTGGTTGTTCACCGCGTTGACGTCCGCGGCATCCTGCAGGATCAGCTGGTTGTTTTTGTCCAGGCCGAGCTTGTACTGCTTCAGATTTCCGTTCCAGCGCGGCAGCGCATTCTGGTCGGGACGGAACATGCCGACGAACACCTGGTTCAGGTAGGTGCCCTGCGTGTTCACGCTCACCGGCAGGCTCACGGAGGAGAACACGCTGTTGACCGACTGGATCTTGCTGAAGACGTCGTCCAGCGCACCCTTCAGGGCGGCGCCCAGGTCCGGCTCGGCCGAGATGTCGTAGTACTCGCCCTGGCTCTCCTTGGCCATGCTGTTGAGCAGCGCCGTCCAGCCCGGGCCCTGGCCGCCGCTCGCCTTGGCCGCCTCGATGGTGTAGACATTCACGCCCATGCTGGTCTGCAGGAACCTCGCCCATTCGTCGGCCGTGTTGTCCTGCGAGCCGCTCGGGTTCAGCACGATCGGGGTGGTGCTGCCGCCCGCGGCGCGCAGGGCGTCGGAGGAGGTCTGGCTGTCGCTGCTGTTGTCCTGCGCCGCGCCGTTGCTGATGTAGATGACGAAGGTCTTGACGCAGTTCTCGGTGCTCGGCCCCACGTAGGTGGTGCTGTTGATGGCGTTGAGCGCGTTGCGCGGCAATGCATACACGGCCTTCGATGCGGCGGTGCCATAGACGCTGCCGCTGTAGTCGGCCTTCAGCTTGTTGTTGCCGGCGATCGGTGCGGCGCTGGCCAGGTAGCGGTAGACCTCGGCCATGGTCTTGCCGGCCTTGCCGCCATTGGATTTGTCGCCCAGCTTGTCCAGGCTCCGGATGAGGTCGGCGTACGTGACCTTGGTGCCGTTGTCCAGCGTGCGCACCGCGGCCCGTACATACCCGCCGTCGGAATTGGAATTGCCGCCGCCGCTCTCGGTGAACATCATCAGCCCGACCTTGAACTTGTTGGCCGGCAGGCTTTCGAAGGCGCTGGCGAGCGCGGCGATCTCGGCAGTGAACGGCTGGTTCCAGTTGGCCGTGTTGTCCAGCACGAACAGGACGTTGGGCGCCTGCGTGGCGGCCTGGTTGTAGCCCACGAAGAGATCGATGTCCTCCGCCAGCGCCGCGCCGGGCGACAGGGCCAGCAAGGCAGCGGCGGCGCACAGCGGCGCGAAGAATTTCTTTGTCATGGTGATCGATCCGTTCGTCGTCCAGTGATTCGGGTGGGGCGTGCCGTTCAGGGGCACAGGGCTTCGAACTGCGCCTTGTTCAGCAGCGCGCGCACGCCCTGGCGCACCGCGGTCGCCGCGCCGGTGGTGGCATCGGTCACCGTGGTGCTGATGTCCCACACCGAGTTGTATTGGTCGGGCAGCGTGGAGAGCCCCGAGCCGGTGCTGGAAGCGCCGCCGGTGATGCCGCTCGGGCCGATCACCGTGCCGCCGGCGGTGTCGATGGCCTTGGTGGCGCGCACGCACACCGGCGGCGCGACGACCACCGTGTAGTCGGTGATGCCGTCGTTGTTGATGTCCACCAGGCTGACGGTCTGCTGGGGCGGCGTCATCGAAGGGCTGCCGTCCGAATTGGGCACCAGCAGGCTGCTGGCCACTTCCTCGATGGCGCGGTTGGCCGCGGCCACGGCCTCGTTGCGGGTCTGCAGGTTGCCCACCGATTTCAGGTTGGAGCTGCTCACGTTGAACGCCGTGGTGACGGCGAGCGTGATGAGCACCAGCATGATCATTCCGATGATCAGCGCCATGCCCCTTTGCCGGCGCGCGGTTCGCGGGGTGCGGTTCATGGGGTTTCCCTCCGGCCGGTCACGTTGGTGAGCCGCACGGTCGTGATGAAGGCATGGCGCTTGTAGTGGTCGTTGAAAGGGCCCAGCGTGGCCGCGCCCAGCTTGTAGGTGCGCGTGTCGTTGTGGCCCGGCGACACCTCGGGGCTGCGCGCGAGTACGTGGAGCTTCACGGCCACCACGTTGACCAACTGGTCGGCGCTGCAGGGCGCCGCGACGCTGCAATGCACGAAGTCGCCATCGGGGCTGCCGTCGCCGCGATTGGCCGGGGTCAGCTTGTTGGCCGGGTCGGCCCAGTCGATGGCGGCGGCATAGTTCGCGGCGACGCTGGTCTTGCCGATGGTGTCGAGCCCGAGTTCGACCCTGAATCCCTCCACGCCCTCGATCAGCGGCACCGGCGGCTGCTGCGCCAGCACGCCGGCGGCGAGGTCGAAACGAGAGCGGGCGAGCGTCGGCACACCGTCGCCGACGGTGTCGGCGTAGTCGCGCACGTAGTAGATGTCGGCAATGAGCTTGCGCTTGGGCGACGGGGTCGTGCAGTCCTTGCCCAGCATGTTCCCGAAGCCGGCCGTGGACAGGTCGAACGACGAAGACTTCTGCGTGCCGCACAGCGACGACTGGAAATACAGCGCACCCAGGGTGTCCGCATCGCAGTTCGGCGCGCCGGGCAGGCAGGTCTCGGCGTGGCGCACCACGAGCACGTCGGTGTTGGCCTTCTTGTTCTTGAGCAGGTCGACGCAACTGGCGGGCACGGTCTCGTAGCTCTGCACGGGCACGTCGAGCAGCTTGCGCTTGTAGTCGTCGGTCCAGTTGGCCGCCGAATAGGCAAGGCATGGATCGGGCGGCGTGCCGGTGGGCACGTTTTCCGGAACACCGTTGACCGTGAGGTCGTCGAACTGGGGCATGTAGTTCTCCCAGAAGCCGGCATGCGCGAGTTCGTTCTCCAGCAGGAAGATGCTGAGCCGTCCGCTCTCGACCTGCCGGCTCACGCGCTCCATTTCCCGCTGGGTGTTGTTCACGTTCAGGAACAGCGCGATCAGTGCGGCCGTCACGATGAGCGTGATGGTGATCGACACCATCAGTTCGATCAGGGTGAGGCCGCGCTGCTGGGTGCGCGGCGAACTGCGCCGGCGCGTCATGACAGGGCCCCGATGCGCACGAGCGTGGTGACCGTCCTTCGGCACAGGTCGTTCACGCAGCGGGTGCCGGCCGCGTCGTACAGGTTCTTGCCGCAGGGCACTCCGTCGGGCGGCGCGCTGATCGGGATCAGTCCTTGCCAGGCGACCGTCACAAGGTATTCGTTGTTGCCCATGTCCTGCACGCAGCCGCGGCCGCCGATCACCGTGCCGAGCTGGCTGCCGCCCGAGGTCTCGGCGGCACCCTTGAGCGCGTTGCACCATTCGGCGGCATCCACCTGCTGGCGCGTTCCGGTGGCCGAGGGACACGCGCCCCCGCTGCCCAGCGCATCCGTGGTGGCGTAGCTGGCGGCCACGCGGCGATTGATCGCGATGCGATTGGACATGTCGTTCAACAGGATCAGCGCCTGCGAGCGCTGGTACGACTCCATCTCCGACGCCTGCAGCCGGGCCTGCAGTCCCACGAGGCCGAACAGGCCCAGGGAAACCACGATCAGCGCGACCAGCACTTCCAGCAGCCCGGCGCCGCGCTGCAGGCGCGCGGCGCGCGCTCCGGCCGAGGCGCTCACCATTTGCCGGCCGGCGTCTTGACGCCGTCGCTGCCGAGGGTGAGCGGGCCGTCGGTCGCCTGGCCGTCCTGCGGCGTCAATGTGAGCGTGTAGCCGGGAACGTCGCCGGTGGACAGGGTGATGTCATAGCTGTAGTTGACGCCGACATCGGAGGGCAGGGTATAGCCGCTGGCGGTGAGGGCGGTCTTGTCGGCGTAGTTGCGGTTCGCCAGCAGGAACTGCTGCTGCCGGTTCGCGATGTCCATCATCTGTGCCTGCGCCGCCGAACGCTTGGACCGGATGACGTATTGCCGATAGCTGGGAAGCGCGATCGAGGCCAGGATGGCCACGATCGCCACCGTGATCATCAATTCGATCAGCGTGAAGCCGCCGTGAGGGCGTGTGTTCGAAGGCTTGGTCATCACAAGTCGTGCCGAGATGTTTCTTATTGTTAATAATGTGAATTTATCACATTAATACAAAGTTAAACAACTTTTGTGGCGGGCACGGATCACCCGGAGGGCCGATCAGCCCGGTCCTGGCCTCGTTTCAACGAACTTTGAACACGCGAATTGGCCGCTTGAGGGCGGACGCTTTGCCTTGGAGCCGGTTTCCAAGCTCACGCTTTCCCCGTTTCCGACGGTTCGCGACACTGCGATCGCCGCGTCTCCCTCATGCGCAGTCGATCGCGTGGAGCCGGCTGACGCGTGGAGAGCTGGACCGCCGGGGTTGCTGCTGCCAAGGCGCTCGCCATCGCGCCCGCGCCGCGCTTCTACGCACTGTCCCAGCCCCCTCCCAGTGCCTTGTACAGATTGACCGCATTCACCGCTGCCTTGAGCTGCAGTTCGATGAGCTGCTGCTGCCCGGTGTAGAGCTCGCGTTGCGCATCCTGGCTCGAGAAATAGTCTTCCATGCCGCTGCGAAAGCGGGTGCGCGAGATGCCGGCCACCTTCTCCAGGACCTGCACGCGTGCCTCTTGCGCCTCCAGCTGCGGCTGCAGGTGGTCGCCGGCGATCAGCGCGTTGGCCACCTCGCGAAAAGCCATCTGCGCCGCGGATTCGTACGAAGCCATCGCGGCCGCCAGCCGCTCCTGGCTGGCGCTGACATTGGCGGAGCGGCGGCCCCAGTCGAAGATCGGCAGCGACACGCCCAGCACGCCGGCCCAACTGCTGTTGCCGCTGTCGAGCAGCGTCGACAGTTCCTTGCTGACGCCGCCGGCCAGCGCAGTCAGCGAAATGGTCGGCAGCATGGCGGCCTTGGCCGCGCCGACGCCGGAGTTGGCGGCCTCGACGCGCGCGTACGCCGCGCGCAGGTCCGGCCGGCGCTGCAGCAGGCTGGACGGCAACCCGGCTGCGGCCTGTGCCGTGGAGCGCTCCGGCCACGGCCGCGCGGTGCCCGTCTCGGGCGGCACCGGACGCCCGACGAGCACGTTGAGCCATTGCAGATCCTGCGCGACACGCATGCGGTATTCCTCCTGTCGCACGCGGGCGTTCTGCAGCAGCGACTGGACTCTGTAGACATCGAGCTGCGCGGCGCCGCCGACTGCGCGGGCGCGTCCGATCATGTCGGCGTTGGCGTTCAGCGTGGCTTCGTTGGTCATTGCCAGCGCCAGCAAGGCGCGGTCGGCACGCAACGTGAGGTAGGCGTTCGATACCTCGCCGACCAGGTTCATGCGGGCGGCCGCGTAGTCCTCGTCGCCGGCCGAGGCGAGCGCGCCGCTTTGCTGCGCGGCGCTTTGCTGCCGGCCGAAGAAATCAAGCTCGTACGACATCACGCCCGCCTGGACGTCGAAGCTGTTGGACACGCGTCCGTCGGACGGCAGGTTGCCGACCGGGCTGAGCGAGCCTTGCGGCGTGGTCTGCGCCCGCTGCGCATGCGCCGACAGGCCCACCTGCGGGAACAGCGACGCGCGACTGCCGGCATAGGTGGCGCGCGCCTCCCGCGCCTTCGCGGCATAGACACGCAGGTCGCGGTTCTGCGCGAGTGCCGCGGCAATCAGGCCGCGCAATTCTTCGTCCTGCACGAAGTTGCGCCAATCGGCCGGCTGCGCGCCTTGCGACGCATTGCCGGCGGGCCATTGCGACGGCACCGGCAGATCCGGCTCCTTGAGCGGCGGGGTGAGATTGCATCCGGTCGTCACCAGCACGACGCATGCAGCGAGCACCACGAGGAGCAGGCGCAGCGACAGGCGTGCAAATCCCGCTTCGGGCGCCCGGAACCCTGCGCTGCCAAGCAGGGCCGAAGCCGCCTGCCAGGGCCGAACCTGCACGGCCACATGGCTCGGCGGCACATTGAAGACATGGCGCACGAGGTGTTCGCGCTGCGTCTCGGTGGCGGCAAACCTCAGCTCGGCTCCGGCCTTGCCGCGCGCGGCGAGGCGGGCGGGCAGCCAGCCGACGGGTTCGATGCAGACCTCCAGCGGCTGCCCGACGCGCAGGCGCTTGAGCGGTCCCCGAGGTTCCAGCAAGGCGCCGTCGGCCGCGATGTTGATGAAGCGCGACGCGCCTTCGCCCTCGGCCGTTCGCACGCGGGCCCGCTCGCGCCAGGGAAAGCGCTCTTCCTGCTGCGGCCGCGGCAGGTCGACGCAGGCCATGAGCGCTCCCAGGCACAGCACGAGCGCGATGCCGGTCCACATCAGGTTGAGTTCGTCGCCCGGCGTCAGCGCCGCGCCGCCGAGGGCCGCCATCGCGGCGGCGCCCTGCAGCGCCACGAACAGCCCACCGAAAACGGCCACCAGCCGCCAGTGCACCACCGTGCGCGAGCGGTCCAGCCCCTTGGCCGTCACCTTGAACGGATGGCCGAACGGCTTCAGCATCGCGCGCACCAGCGTGCCGCTCACGGCCATCGCCGCGACGAGTTGGCTCACCTCGCTGAACACAGGCAGGCAGCGCCGCTGGCTGATCCAGTAGCTGTAGGCCCAGAACATCGTGAGCGACGGCAGGCCGTAGGCCGCGAAGGCCTGCGGCGTCGCGTGGAAGACCGAGACGCCGGCATACCAGTACAGCGCAGGCGCCAGCAGGATGAGCACCATGAAGGGCTTGCCCAGCCAGTGCAGGAGACCGTGCAGGAAATGCAGCCGCGCCGCCAGGCTGTAGCCCCGGCCGCGCAGGGGGCCGTCAGGCAGCAGCGCGAGCTGCACCGTGCCCAGGCACCAGCGGCTGCGCTGGTTGATGTAGTCGACGATGCTCTCGGCCGACAACCCGTTCGACAGCCGCTCGCCCAGCCAGCGCGTGATGCGGCCGCGCCGCAGCAGCAGGTAGGTGGTGTGGATGTCCTCGCACACGCTGCCGACGGGGAACCCGCCCGCCTCGGTGATCGCGTCGCGCCGCACGATGAACGAGGTGCCCACGCAGAAGGCGGAATCGACCGCGTCCTTCGCGGGCTGCAGCACGTCGAAGAACACGCGCTGCTCGTCGACCCAGCTGTCGGTGGCGCGCAGGTTGTGCTGGATGGGGTCGGCGTTGTAATAGAACTGCGGCGTCTGCACCAGCCCCACGCGCTTGTCCTCGAAGAGACCGAGCATGCGGTAGACGATCTGCCGCTGCGGCGCGAAGTCGGCGTCGAGCACCAGGATGAACGGCGCATCGGTCACGCCCGCGGACAGGCGAAGCCCGTTGTTGAGGTTGCCGGCCTTGGCATGGCTGTTGTCGGGCCGCCGTGCGTAGTGCACGCCGCGCCGCTCGCAGTAGTCGCGCAGCCAGTCGCGCCGCGTGTCGTCGAGCACCCAGACGTTCAGCCGCGGGTAGTCGATGGCCTGCGCGGCGATGATGGTTTTCTCGAGCACGGCCAGCTCTTCGTTGTAGGTGCAGATGAAGACATCGACGGCCGGCACCTGCTCTCCGCGTGCGCGCAGCGCGGCCTCGCCCCGGTCGGCCTGCGCTTGGTTGTCGCGGCGCCGCATGAGCATGTGGATCGACATCAGCGTGTAGACGATGGCCATCAGCTCGAAGCACAGGAACACCCAGGCGAAGAGGGTTTCGAAACCCAGGTCCGAGGGCGGCATCGTGGCCACGATGCGCCAGACGGCATAGCGCAGCAGCAGCAGTGCCGTCAGCGCGCCGAACAGCACGCGGTGTGTGGTGCGCTCGACGCGGGCCCAGGTCATGAGGAGCAAGGCGAGCCCTGCGACCAGTGCGTTGAGCTGGAATTCGGGTGTGGCGATCAGGCTGGACATGATGGAACGGCTCCCGAGGCAGTGGTCTTGCCGGTGAAGGGGTTGAAGCCCGTGGCGGCCAGGGCGATCCAGGCGGTCGCGCCCAGGTGCGGCCAGCGGTAGTAGAAGAAATCGGCCCCGGTCGAGTCGGGGCCGATGGCCAGGCCGGTGGAGATGCGCGCGCTCGGCGTGGCGTAGTACAGGCCGTTGCCGGCGCGCTGCGAGGCGAGCAGTTGCCACAGCGCCTCGGGCGCCGCGCCCTTGCGGGCCACCAGCGTGGCCGCGGCCTGCGCGCTGCCTTCGGTCCAGATGCCGTCGGGCTCGCGCGAGAAGCCGTAGCCCGCGCCGGAGCGGTGGTGCTTTTCCACCCAGTCGAGGCTGCGCACCCAGGCGCAGGAGCCCTCGGGCGCTGCGAGCACCGGCCACAGCTGCGCGTCCAGGCCCGAGCCTTCGGTGGAGACGGTGGCGCCGTCCTCCTTGGTGCCGATGTGGAAGCGCTGCTCCGACGGGTTCCACATGCGGCGTACGAAATCGAGCGCGGTGCGCGCCTGCCTTTGCTCGGCCGCGTCGGGCTGGCCGTCGGCGCGCACGGCCCGCGCAGCCCACGCCGCCGCCATGGCGATGTCCAGGTTGTGCTCGGTCGACTTCCAGGTCTGCGCGCGCTGCGCGTTGTCCCAGCCGTGGCGCCCGCCGTTGTAGCCGTCGGGGCCGTTCGGCGCATTCCTTGCGCGCGTGTTCTGCTCGGTCCAGCCCAGCAGCCGGCGCGCGGTCGCCAGGTAGGCGGGCGTCGGCTCGGCGCTGTGCAGGTTCAGCAGCAGCAGCGCGGCCCAGGCCACGTTGCCGGTGGCGGTGCTGACCTGGTATGCATCGGCGATCCACTGCTTGCGCCCCGCGTCCCAGCGCCCGGGCAGCGCGGGCTTTTCCTCGGTGACCGGCCCGGCGCGGTAGGCGTTGCGCACGCGCCCGTCGGGCATGGTCTGGTCGTGCGCCACCGCCTGCACCACGGCGTCGCCGATGCGCCGCGCGGCGGCACCCTCGCCGCATGCCAGCAGCGCGATGCCGGCCAGCGCGTTGTCGTAGGTGAAGGCGGCGTCCGCCAGCGCGGGCTCGAACGGCGGTTCGCCGGGCGCATTCGCCAGGCGGTAGCTGGCCAGGAACAGCGGTCCCGACGCCGCGCTTCCCTGGTCGTGCGCAACGGCGCGGCGCAGCCCCTCGCAGCTGTCGCGCGCCAGGGCCTGCTGCGTGGCGCCGGGCGCAGGCGCGGCGGCCGCGGCGCCGACCAGCGCGACCGATGCAGCGGCGCAGCGTGCGCCCCGGATGAGCGAAACAGGGATCGGCATGGCGTTCTCGCCTGCTTGCGGCTCAGGCCTTGGCCAGGCTGGCCGACACCACCTTGCCGGGCACGCACAGGGTCTGTCGGCTGCCGTCCGCGGACTGCGGCGGCTCGGCGTTCTCGATGCGCGCCACGGCATAGATGGAGCCCTGCTCGGCATAGGGGAAGGGCACGCTGTAGGTGCTCTGCAGCGCATCGGAAGCCACGGGGAGCAACTGCTCGACGCGCGCCGGCACCGTGACGTTGTCCGCCACCGTCACGTCGAGCACCGAGCCGATGCTCAGGCGTTTGGCCAGCCGCGCGGGAAACACGGCGACAACGCCGATCCGGCTGCAGTCGGTCACGCGCACCAGCGACGCGCCCGCGGTGACGTACGCGCCTTCGGGCGCCAGCACCGTATGCACCATGCCTGGCTGGCTCGCCTTGACCTCGTAGGCGGCAAGCTTGTCGACGCGGCGGCGCTCGTCCGCTTCGAGCTGGGCGATCTGCTTGAGCTGCTGGTAGATCGCGGTGCCGTCCTGGCGCGCGCGCTCGGTGCTGTTGCGCAGAGCCTCGCGCCGGCTCGCAAGCGTCTGGAACAGGTTGTTGCCCCCCGTGCCCACGAAGGCGCCTTGCCCCGCACTCACCACTGTCTGCGCCTGCCCGACGAACGCCTGCTCGGCCACCGCCGCATTGGCGCGCGCGGTGCTCAGCTGGGCTTCGGCCGCATTCATCACCTGCTCGCTGATGGCGCCTTCCTTCAGCAGCGCCTCATTGGTGCGCACCTTGTTCTCCTGCTCGGCCACGACGCTGTGCGCCACCTCGCGTTGGCGCTGGGCGATTTCCCAGGCTTCCCAGCTCTGCGCGAGCGAGGCCTGCCGGTGCACCTGGGCCTGCTGACCGACGGCGCGCATCTCCTGGCTGTCGGACTTGTACTGGTTGCTCAACTGGGACAGCTGGCTTTGCAAGGCAAGGCGCTGCGTGGTGAGCGTGGTGAGGATCTCCTGGCTGACGGTGGGATTGCGCACCGTCGCCACCAGCGTCCCGGGAGCCACGGCGTCGCGCGAGCGCACCGCCATCTGCGTGACCACGCCGCTGATCGGCGACGTAATGAGCCCGACCGGCGCCTGCAGGACGGCGCGCGTGGCCTGCGAAGACAGCAGCGGCTTGACCAGCGTGGCAATCATCAGCCACAGGACGAATGCCAGCAGCGCATAGCCCGCCAGCTTGGGAACAAGCGCACCCCGCTGGCGCCGAGGGCGACCGTGTCTGCCCCTGGCGGGCGAGCGGGCCTCGGGGACACGAGCGGCCGCATGCGGCTGGCCCGGTTTCGACGGAAAAGGAATGGGTCTGAACGCTGGCATAGCCACCTCTTAAAAGAAGAACGTCGGCGGCATGCCGGTGCAAAAACGGCATGCCTCTCGGTGATGAAAAACAGACCTGACGCGACCCTCCCGAACACCCAATCCGCAGCTTCGATTTTTTGGATTACTCATGCTGCGGTGCAATAAAGTTACGTCGAAAACGCGGTCCAACCTGCTTCGGGGAGAAACAAGGTGTGAAAACTTCACATCTACTTTTTTCCACTGCACCGGGCGGAGTCCTACATTCGTTTGAGTCGGCCGGGGTTGACACGGGCGGGGCCGATCGACATGCGGGAATGCCACGCGATTCCGTTTGCCTCTGGAGCCCACGGGCGCCGCGGATGACAAGACTCGATGCCGTCCTCTGGGCATGCGGCGCCGAATGCCAGCTTCGGCGCCGCCGCCTTCAACAGGTCGTAACGATATTGCCGCGAATGGTCACAGTCGCGCAGAAGTGCGCGTGGCGTCTACGCATCGGCGATGGCCATGCACATCGTCAGACGGCGAGCGCTGATTGGTGCTGTGTCCAGGCCACCCCAGAACCGCCCGGGCAAAAAAATACCCGCCGAAGCGGGTTCGAGGAGCCCTTTGAGGGCGCTCTAAGGACGAAACAGAGAGCTCTTCTTCTATGCGGCCCTGTTGCGTGACAGCCCCTTGATCGTCGGCGGAGCAGTTGTTATCGGCTGTAAGCCAAAAATAGGCTGTTCGCGTAGGACACACCTAAAAACGTGAAGTATTTGGCAGGCGCTGGAGCCCAGCGGACGGCGGATCGGTCTGAAGTGTCGGTCTCGTCCGACAGAGGGGGCTTGTGCGAAGCCCTAGATTTTGCGGACTCGCTTCGAACTGCGAGTTCTCTGTGTGTGACAGCACTTGAAGAGATTCAACCCAGCCGTGTGCTGGGTTTTTTTTGGGCTTGGCGTTCCAAAGGGCTGTGAATTAATGCCAGTTCAAGCCATCAAGTTTGTGTAATTGTGTCTTGTTGTGCCTTATGTCGCAGGCCAACCATTCCCAATGTACGGACCGCTGCAGCACACTCTTGCAACAAAAAGAGGTGTCTCATGGGAGTTATGAATGAACTGTCACCTGAGGTGGACACATTCGTGTGCCGCTTCAGCATTCCGATCCGGCTCGATGAAGAGCGGTTCCAGTATTTCCCCGTCGTGGGAGTTTTTCGCAGCATGCCGTTCCACCAGGTCGACCGATGGGTGATGCGGCCCGACGGCCGCGCGCGCACCGATCGTGAACTGGCGACCGAGGTTCTTCTGGAGTTGCGCAGGCCGCTCGGCTCCATGGGCAAGACGGCTTCGCTCAAGTTCGGCATTACCGATGTGCTCGAGGTTGATCGGGCGGCGGCAATCATCGTGTCGACGTTCCTGGCCGAGCTTCCGCGCGGAACGGAGCGGGAACTCGAGAGCGAAATTCCGGGCTAGGCTGATCGATCGGCCATGAAAAAGCCCGCACGAGGCGGGCTTTTTCGGGAATGTGGTCGTGAACTCTCACGCGGTCCACGGTTACGGCAAATGTTCAATTGCGGAAGCCACCTGTTATTTTTTTCGTCGGAGTGACTTCGACGCGCCGGTGTGAGATTCGGCTTGCCTGGCCAGGCAACACCCGGAGCAAGTCCGGGCGGAGGCGGATTGTAGCAGATCGCGCTTTTGTGCCCGGCAAAGAACGGAATCTGCAACGCATCCAAATATTTTTCGCCTGCTGCTGCTTTTGCAGGCACCGTGTTGCAGGCCACGCCAGGCAACGATCCTGAACTCTTCACACATGGTTTTCCACAACATTGTCCCCATCGGAAATGGAAAACCTGACATGGGCATGTGCTAGGTAAAAAGTGGTTGCAGAAACCGGGGTAGGTGCGCTCTGACAGACGTCATGGGGCTCGCGGGAGGAACATCTCTTCACCGCACTTTTTGCGGCAAGGAGCATGAAATGACCTTCGACTTCTTGTTTCGTCCCAGCCATACCGCATACCTCAAAAGGGCTTCGGCATTGCTCGAGGAAGCACAGATGGCTCGCATCGAACATCAAGCGGCCGCCGAGCACCACAGCGCATTGGCGCGGATGTACGCAGAGCGTGTGAGGCGGCTCGAGAGCGAGCTCTATCGGCAACCGCGCGGCGCGGAGCAGGGGCCTGCCGACGTACTCGCCGAAGACCGGCCGCAGCTGTATTCGCTGGACGGCAACCGCAAGCCGGGCCTGACCTCCGCGACCTGATGGCCGTCCCTATCCCGGGGATGAATATTGTCAAACCCGCGGCGGGCGCCGACGCGGCACCATTGACGGCTCACTGTTGGAGAGTCGCATGAAGACGTTGAGAAAAGTCATTGGTGGAGCCATCTCGCTGGCCGGTGCGGTGGTGATCGTCGCGCAGCATCTGTAAGAGACTCGATCAGGAAGGCTGCCGGTTGCAGATGACTTTCGGCACTGGCGGGAGACCGGGCGCATCACTAACCTAGGTACCTTGATTGCAAGGACGCACAACCGGTCTTCAGCCCGGCTTAAGGTTGGAGAACGATACTGAATCTTGACGGTCTTCCGGCGTTGGTAGAGGTCGCTTCTGCATCTGCTTTTGCACCCGCTCATCGAGCGGTTCCTCGAGGCTGAAGGTCGTCAAGATTTCTTTCTCTGCGCTCCGCATCTCCATCAAGCGTCCAGGGATTCAAGAAGATGCGCCACACGTTGTTGCACTACCTCTCCACGCAGCGATTGCCTGCCACCGTCGCGGGCGCGCAAGGCATTGCCGCTGTACAGGCCCTGCTGATGGAGGGCTGCGTCAAGGCGGTGCTTCCATCGAAGCGGTCCGCCGAGGCCGGCGTGCCGGTGGCAACGGTGACCGAACTCACCCGGCTCGGCCATCGCGCGCTGCGCCAATTCAGCGGCGCCTGAAGCGCCCTTCGACTAGCGCTGCGCCAGCCGCCGCAGCGCCATCGACAGCTCTTCCATGTCGACGGGTTTCAGCAGGTGATGGTCGAAGCCGGCCTGGGCAATGCGCACCCTGTCGTCCGGCTGGCCCCAGCCCGTGAGGGCGATCAGCGTCAGCCCGCTGCGCGCCGGGTCGGCCCGAAGCCTGCGGGCCAGTTCGCAGCCGTCCATTCCGGGCATGCCGATGTCCAGGATCGCCAGCGAAGGACGAAAACTTTCCGCGATCTTCAGCGCTTCGGCGCCACTGAACGCCACCGCAGTGCGCGCCCCGAGGAGGCCCAGCAATGCCGCAAGCGACTCTGCCGCGTCGCGGTTGTCGTCGACCACGAGGATGTCGTGTCGCGCGATGGCCGCCTCGGTCGAGGGCGCCGCGCGCTTCCCGACGCCCGCGTCGTGCGCGATCGCCAATGGCAGCGTCACCACGAACTCGCTGCCATGGCCGAGGCCATCGCTCTTCGCGCTGACCGTGCCGCCGTGCAGTTCCACCAGGCTCTTCACCAGCGTGAGTCCGATGCCCAGGCCGCCTTGGGCGGCCCTGGCCGTGCCGCTCACCTGCACGAACATGTCGAAAATCGACGCCAGCATGTCCCGCGGGAGGCCGGCACCGTTGTCGCGGATGCGAATCACCGCATTCGTGCCGTCGCGCTCGACGAACACGTCGATCCGTCCGCCTTCGGGCGTGTACTTGGCCGCGTTGTTCAGGAGGTTCGAGAACACCTGCGTGAGTCGCACGCCGTCGCCTTCGACGGTCAGCGGGGTATCTGCTGCATGCACCTGCAGCCGGTGCCGGCCTGCGTCCATCAGCGGGCGGCTGAGTTCCACCGCATCGCGGATCACCTGGTCGACCATCAGCTCGCCGAGCTGGAGTTCGATCTTCCCGCGGGTGATGCGCGAGACCTCCATCAGGTCGTTCACCAGGCGCACCATGTGGTCGATCTGGCGGCCCATGAGCTGGTAGTAGGGCAGTGCGGCCTCGGGCGTGAGCGGCTTGCGCGTGAGGATGGCCAGCGCCGTGCTCAGCGGCGCCATCGGGTTGCGAAGCTCGTGCGCCAGCGTGGCGAGGAACTCGGTCTTGCGCTTGTCGGCTTCGCTCAGGTCATCGAGGATGCGGCGCAGCTCGTACTGGCGCCG
This sequence comes from Variovorax sp. W2I14, assembly GCF_050435205.1. Classification (NCBI taxonomy): domain Bacteria; kingdom Pseudomonadati; phylum Pseudomonadota; class Betaproteobacteria; order Burkholderiales; family Comamonadaceae; genus Variovorax; species Variovorax sp. W2I14. Next base: position 735,587 of record NZ_JBNDJX010000001.1, read on the forward strand.
CCGGGCCCGCAGGGCGCTTCGCAGTGCGCTGACCAGTGCCGCCACCCGTATCGGCCGCTCCAGCACCGTGACGTTGGCCATGCCTTCCATGGCCACGGCGATGGCGCGCGAATCGGCGCCCTGGCGGGCCAGCACCAGCACCGGCAGGTCCGACCAGGGCGGCTGCACCGACACCGCGTCAGACAGCGCGGCGGCACCGTCGCCCGACAGCATTTCCTCGGACACCAGGATGGCGCCTGCACCCTGGCCGATTTCCAGCACCAGTTCGTGCAGCGTGGCGCAGACCCGGGTGGCGATGCCGGCGCGTTCGAGCACGGCCGTCGCCATCACGGCGTCCCTCGAAGTTGCCGTCCTGAGCAGGACGCGCAGTTGCGTGTCTTCTTGCGTGATGGTGGAGGCCGTTGCGTTCGTCGTCACGGCGGACTGGCGGTGACGCCATCGATGGGCACAGGAATGCCGCTCAGGATGCCCCTGAAGTGGCGCAGGGGCTCGCCCACATGCAACCCGCTGCTGGTCATCGAGAAGTCGCGAATGGTCCGCTCGTGCGCGCCGCCGCGTTTCTTGAGCACCGAGATGGCCTGCCGGACCTCGCCTTCGAACTCGAAGTAGCGCAGCAGGACGACCGCATCCGCCAGGTAGCTGGCATCGACGGGCGTCTGCATCTGCATGCCGATCAGCCCGTGCTGCGCGCCGACCAGCAGCGTGGCCACGCCGGCCTGCCCGAGGTAGGTGAGCAGTTCATGCAACTGGACGATGAGAAAGCGCTCGTCGGGCATGGCGTTGAGATAGCCGTTCAGGCTGTCGATCACGACGACCTTCGCGGCATGCTCGGTCACGGCCAGGCGGATCTCGTGGACCAGTTCGCCCGGCGAGAGCTCGGCGGGGTCGACCTGCTTGATGCGCAGATGGCCCGACGCGATGTACGGCTCCAGGTCCATCCCCAGGCCGGCGCAGCGCGTGCGCAGCGTGTTGACGCTCTCGTCGAAGATGAAGAGCGCGGCGCATTCGCCGCGCCGGGCCGCGGCAACGGCAAACTGCACGGCCACCGACGATTTGCCAGTGCCCGGCGCGCCGACGAACAGGGTGCTCGTTCCCTTCTCGAGACCGCCTCCCAGCAGGTCGTCCAGTTCCGCGATGCCGCTGGGTATCTTGACCAGCGGTCCGTTGGTCGCGTGCTCGGACGCCACGAGCCGTGGAAACACCTGCAGACCCCCGCGATGGATCTTGTAGTCGTGGAAGCCGCCGCGATAGGCCTGCCCACGGTACTTGACCACCAGCAGGCGGCGCCGCGCCGAACCGTAGTCGGAGTTGAGCTGCTCGAGCCGCAGCACGGCGTGCGCGATGCTCTGCACCTGCAGGTCGTGCTCGGTGGCGGTCATGTCGTCCAGCAGCAGCACGGTGCATTGCCGGCCCGCGAAGAACTGCTTGAGCGCGAGAATTTGCCGGCGGTACCGCAGCGATGTGCCCGACAGCAGCCGCAACTCCGACAGCGAATCGAAGACGATGCGCGAGGGCTTGAGGGCGTCCACGTCGCTGAGGATGCGCAACGTCGTTTCGCTCAGCTCCACCTCGGAAGGGTGGAACATCGTGTACTGCTCCTCGGGGTGGAGGCTGTCCTGCGCGGGAAGCATCTCGCGCACATGGATGCCAGACAGGTCCCAGCCGTGCGAGTTGGCCACGCCGCGCAGTTCGTGCTCGGTTTCGGAGAGCGTGACGTACAGGACCGATTCGCCCGCCCTGGCGCCCTCGAGCAGGAACTGCAGGGCGATGGTCGTCTTGCCGGCGCCCGGCGTTCCCTCCACCAGGTAGAGGCGGTTGGGTTCGAGGCCCCCGCCCAACACGTCGTCCAAACCTGGCACGCCGATGCCCAGCAGGTCGCTTGTCCGTCCCCCGAGGCGTGATGCCTTGGCCTCCATCGTTGTTGCTCCTGAAAAATTCGGATACCAATTCAATCATGCGAGCACGAAAAACCCATGCAGGACAAGGCCGGAAAAACGGCCCATCCCTTGTCGGCCGGGACCGATTTTTCCCGTGATGCCCAGGGAGGGATGAAGGGTGGAGGGGGCTCCGAGGCAGCTAGCGCAGGAACACGTGCTGCATGAACTGCTTGATCGGGTACTGGATCACCGTCTGCACCCGGGCAGGCAACTCCAGCGGCCGCATCAGCATCTTCAATGTGCTGCCGGCGCTCAGGTTGGTGCGGATGGTGCTGTTCATGCGCGCGCTCAGCTGCTGCACATAGGCCGTGTCGTCGGCGCGATGGGGCGACCGGGCCTTCACGACGTGGCGGATCGCGCAGTCGGCGTCTTCGCTCTTGAGCTCCAGCGTGCGCCGGCCGATGGTGCCGATCACGCGGAAACGGCTGAGTTTTTCCTGCTCCCGGTAGCGGCGGAAGAACCGGTAGAAGTGCTTGTAGTGGTTGACCTCGTCGGTCGCGATGCGGGTCGCCAGGTCGCTCAGCACCGGCTCGTCGGTGGCCCGGGCCATGGCGCGGTAATAGGTGGCGGTGCCGGTCTCGACCACGCAGCGGGCGGTCATCTCGAGAGCGCGGGTCGGCCCCAGCAGTTCGACCTTGCAGTAGGTCGCGTACTCCTCCAGAAAGCCGCGATAGGCCGTATCCCACTCGAATTCGGGCCACACATGGCGCACATAGGCGCGCAGGGCCTGACCGTGCTGCAACTCCTCGGGCTCCCAGTAGTTGGAGAGCCAGTCGGTGACTTCGTCGTCGCCGCGGAAAAAATCGACCAGGTTGTGCGTGTACAGGTCCGAGCCGCTTTCGATGAACGAGGCGGAGGTCACGAGGTAGAAAAGATTCTCGTCCGGGCGCACCCTGTCGAGTGCGATGCGAGAGAAATCGAGGTCCTCGATCTTCCAGTGTTCGGCCTCAAGACCTGGCATGCGGACTCCTTGATTCATGTTGTGCATATGAATAGGACGAAGCCCGCCACGATTGGTTCGTCCGCGCGGGCTTCAGGGCGCATATTAGCCGCGGCGCCCCGATCATGCAGTTGGCCCCGGCCACGCCCGGGCGCCATGGGCAAACCTATAATCGTTTGTTCAAGCAAATCAAGCAGTTAGGTCGGTTCGACGCAGTGGTTTCGACAAGAGGTCGCCATCGCCAGGCCGCCCTCGACAGAAGACGAAATCCAAAGATGAGCCAGCCCACATTCACGGTCGCGGACATCCGCAAGACCTTTCTCGATTTCTTCGCCTCCAAGGGCCACACCGTGGTGCCGTCGAGTTCGCTGGTGCCGGGCAACGACCCGACCCTCATGTTCACCAACTCGGGCATGGTCCAGTTCAAGGACGTGTTCCTCGGCGAAGACAAGCGCAACTACGTGCGCGCGGCCTCGGTCCAGGCCTGCCTTCGCGCCGGCGGCAAGCACAACGACCTCGAGAACGTGGGCTACACCGCGCGGCATCACACCTTCTTCGAGATGCTGGGCAACTGGAGCTTCGGCGACTACTTCAAGCGCGAATCGCTCACCTGGGCATTCGAGCTGCTGACCAAGGTCTACAAGCTCCCGGCCGAAAAACTCTGGGCCACCGTCTACATCGAGGACGACGAGGCCTACGACATCTGGACCAAGGAAATCGGCCTGCCGCCCGAGCGCGTCGTGCGCATCGGCGACAACAAGGGCGGCCGCTACATGTCCGACAACTTCTGGATGATGGCCGACACCGGTCCCTGCGGTCCGTGCTCCGAAATCTTCTTCGACCACGGCCCCGAGATCCCCGGTGGCCCGCCCGGCAGCCCCGATGAAGACGGCGACCGCTACATCGAGATCTGGAACAACGTGTTCATGCAGTTCGACATGCAGCCCGACGGCTCGGTCAAGAAGCTGCCCGCGCCCTGCGTCGACACCGGCATGGGCCTGGAGCGCCTGGCCGCGATCCTGCAGCACGTGCACAGCAACTACGAGATCGACATCTTCGATGCGCTCATCAAGGCCGCGGCGCGCGAGACCGGCGAAAAAGACCTGGGCAACAACTCGCTGCGCGTGATCGCCGACCACATCCGCGCCACCTCGTTCCTGGTGGCCGACGGCGTGATCCCTTCGAACGAAGGCCGCGGCTACGTGCAGCGCCGCATCGTGCGCCGTGCGATCCGCCACGGCTACAAGCTGGGCCAGAAGAAGCCGTTCTTCCACAAGCTCGTGCCCGACCTCGTGAAGCTCATGGGCGATGCGTACCCCAAGCTCGTGGCCGACGAAAAGCGGATCACCGACACGCTCAAGGCCGAGGAAGAGCGCTTCTTCGAGACGCTCGCCAACGGCATGGAAATCCTCGATGCGGCGCTGGCCGGCGGCGCCAAGACGCTGCCGGGCGACGTCGCCTTCAAGCTGCACGACACCTACGGTTTCCCGCTCGACCTGTCGGCCGACGTGTGCCGCGAGCGCGGCGTGAGCGTCGACGAGGCCGGCTTCAACGTCGCCATGGAAAAGCAGAAGGCCGCGGGCCGTGCGGGCGGCAAGTTCAAGATGGACCGCAACGTCGAATACACCGGCGCGGGCAACACCTTCACCGGCTACGAACACCTCGAGGAAAGCGCCAAGGTCGTCGCGCTGTACTTCGAAGGCGCTGCCGTCAACGAGCTGAAGGAAGGCCAGCCCGGCATCGTCGTGCTCGACACCACGCCCTTCTATTCGGAGAGCGGCGGCCAGGTCGGCGACCAGGGCGTGCTCAGCGCCGAAGGCGTGCAGTTCGGCGTGGAAGACACGCAGAAGATCAAGGCCGACGTGTTCGGCCACCACGGCACGCAGACCCAGGGCACGCTCAAGGTCGGCGACGCGGTCAAGGCCGCGGTCGACGGCGCGCGCCGCAACGCGACCATGCGCAACCACTCGGTCACCCACCTGATGCACAAGGCCCTGCGCGAAGTGCTCGGCGACCACGTGCAGCAGAAGGGCTCGCTGGTCGATGCCGACAAGACGCGCTTCGACTTCGCGCACAACGCACCCGTCACGCGCGACCAGATCCTGGAGATCGAGAAGCGCGTGAATGCCGAGATCCTTTCCAACGTCGCCACGCAGGCGCACGTGATGGACATGGAATCGGCCCAGAAGACCGGCGCGATGATGCTGTTCGGCGAGAAGTACGGCGAGACCGTGCGCGTGCTCGATATCGGCACGAGCCGCGAACTCTGCGGCGGCACCCACGTGGGCCGCACCGGCGACATCGGCCTCTTCAAGATCGTGAGCGAAGGCGGCGTGGCTGCCGGCGTGCGCCGCATCGAAGCGGTCACCGGCGCCAACGCGCTCACCTACCTGCAGGACCTCGAATCGACCGTGCAGAGCGTGGCCGCCACCCTCAAGTCGCCGGCCGCCGAACTGCAGGGGCGCCTTTCGCAGGTGCTGGAACAGGTGAGGACGCTGGAGCGCGAAGTGGGTTCGCTCAAGGGCAAGCTCGCGTCGTCCAAGGGTGACGAGCTCATCGCGCAAGCGGTCGACATCAACGGCATCAAGGTGCTCGCCGCCAAGCTCGACGGCGCCGACGCCAAGACGCTGCGCGACACCATGGACAAGCTCAAGGACAAGCTCAAGACCGCCATCATCGTGCTGGCGGCCGTCGATGGCGACAAGGTGCAGATCGCGGCCGGCGTCACCGCCGACACCGTGGGCAAGGCGAAGGCCGGCGAGTTGGTCAACTTCGTGGCGCAGCAGGTCGGCGGCAAGGGCGGTGGCAAGGCCGACATGGCCATGGCCGGCGGCACCGATGCGGCGGGCGTGCCTGCCGCGCTGAAGTCGGTTCAGGGCTGGGTCTCGGAACGCGTCTGATGACAGAGGCGCTGCCCGGCAAGGAGTCTGGCGCGCCACCCGGCGAGGTGCTCGTGATGGGCGCGGGCACCATCGGCTGCTACATCGGCGGTCGGCTTGCCGCGGCGGGCGTGCCCGTCACTTTCGTCGGACGGCCCCGCGTGCTGAAAAAGCTCGCGGACCACGGCCTCTCGCTCAGCGACCTCGACGGCGCGAAGCACCACATTCTTCCGTCGGCGCTGCGCCTGTGCGAGCAGGTGCCCGTCGGCGCAAAGCCTGCGCTGGTGCTGCTCTGCGTGAAGAGCGGCGCCACCGCCGAAGCGGCGGGCGAACTGGCCTTCGCGCTGCCCGCGGGCACCACGGTCGTCTCGCTGCAGAACGGAATCTCCAACAGCGCGGCCGCATCGCACGCCGGCCCGTCGCTCAACGTGCTGCCGGGCATGGTGCCGTACAACGTGGCCGAGATCGGCGAGGGCGCCTTCCATCGCGGCACACCCGGGCGGCTCGCCGCGAAGGACGACATGGCGCTGCGCCCGTGGCTGCCCATGTTCGAGCGCGCCGGCGTGCCGGTCGACCTGCATGCCGACCTGCTGCCGGTGCAGTGGGGCAAGCTGCTGCTGAACCTCAACAACCCGGTCAATGCGCTTTCGGGCCTGCCGCTGCGCGAGGAGCTGATGCATCGCGGGTACCGCCGGTGCTTCGCAGCGCTCATCGACGAAACGCTCGGTGTGCTCGGCGTGAGCGGCATCACGCCTGCGCAGGTGGCGGCCGTGCCGGCGCAGCGGCTTTCGAGCCTGCTGCGCCTGCCTGACTGGCTCTTTCGCATCGTCGCGGCGCGCATGCTGCGCATCGATGCCAAGGCGCGCTCCAGCATGGCCGACGACCTCGCGCTCGGCCGCCGCACGGAGATCGATGCGCTCAGCGGAGAGGTGGTGCGCCTCGCGCAGGAGCACGGGCTGAGCGCACCGCGCAATGCGCGCATGGTCGCGCTGCTCGAAGCCTGGCCGCAGCAACCCGAGCACTGGCCGGCACGGCGATTGCAAGACGCTCTCGGCCTGTAGCAAGGACCTGTTCACTCCACGAAAGGGGTCGCGTTGCTTCGCCAAGGGGCTGGCTGCAAGGCGCCCGGGCGCGGCAAGGCTTGTGCCTTGCAAGCTCGGGCAACGCCGCAGACGACCCCTTGGCGAAGCAACCCGGAGGGAAGCTCGCCACAGCCCGCCCATCAAGGCGCGCGACGCCGTGCGTGCGTCCGCACGCACAAGGAGCGCAACGCCGAGGGGCGGGCTGTGGCGAGCTTCGCGACCCCTTTCGTGGAGTGAACAGGCCCTAGCCTGTACCCTCGGGCCGCTCTGGCCATCCAGAAAGAGGGAGTTCTCATGCAGGTCCTGATTCTCGGCAGCGGTGTCATCGGCACCTCGGTGGCGTACTACCTGGCGCGCGCCGGGCATGAGGTGACGGTGCTGGAGCGCCAACCGGCGCCCGCGCTCGAAACCAGCTTCGGCAACGCCGGCGAGGTCTCACCCGGCTACTCGGCGCCCTGGGCCGGGCCGGGCGTTCCGGTGAAGGCGATCAAGTGGATGCTGATGCAGCACAGCCCGCTGGTCGTCAAACCCATGCTCGATCCGGCGATGTGGCGCTGGGGCCTCTCGATGCTGCGCAACTGCACGCAGGCGCGCTACGAACTCAACAAGGGCCGCATGGTGCGGCTGGCCGAATACAGCCGCGATTGCCTGAAGGCGCTGCGCGCCGATACGGGCATCCAGTACGACGAGCGCATGCAGGGCACGCTGCAGCTCTTTCGCACGCAGCAGCAACTCGACGGCACCGCGAAGGACGTCGAAGTGCTCAAGGCGTCCGGCGTGTCCTACCAGGTGCTCGACCGCGACGGCTGCCTGCCGTACGAGCCTGCGCTCGCGGCGGTGAAAGAGAAGTTCGTCGGCGGGCTGCGCCTGCCGGGCGACGAGACCGGCGACTGCTTCAAGTTCACGCAGGCGCTGGCCAAATTGGCGGAAGCCGCGGGCGTCACTTTCAAGTTCGGCGTGAACATCCAGGCCATCGAGCACGATGCCGCCAAGGGCGTGACCGCGGTGCGCACCGGCCAGGGCAGCTTCACCGCCGACCGCTACGTGGTCGCGCTCGGCAGCTACTCGCCTGCGCTGGTCAAGCCGCTGGGCATCGACCTGCCGGTGTACCCGGTCAAGGGCTTCTCGATCACCGTGCCGATCACCGATGCCGGCGGCGCACCCGAATCCACCGTGATGGACGAGACCTTCAAGGTGGCCGTCACGCGGCTGGGCGACCGCATTCGCGTGGGCGGCACGGCGCAGCTCTCGGGCTTCGACCTCGCGCTCAACCCGCGCCGGCGCGACACGCTCGAACACGTCGTGACCGATCTCTTCCCCAAGGGCGGCAACGTGCGCGACGCCTCCTTCTGGACGGGCCTGCGCCCGATGACGCCCGACGGCACGCCCGTTGTCGGTGCCACGCGCATTCCCAACCTGATGCTGAGCACCGGCCACGGCACGCTCGGCTGGACCATGGCGGCCGGCACCGGCCGCGTGATGGCCGATCTCATCGCCGGCAAGGCGCCGGAGATCGACATGGAAGGCCTGACCGTGGCGCGCTACGGCGGCTAGCAGGCGCGCTCCCCATCTCCGAGCAGGGCGGTCCGAAAGGCCGCCCTGTTTACGTTGGGTTGCGATGGCTAGGGTTTCTACTTAGTCACGAAGTTGTCTTCGTGTTTATCCTTCGTGCGTTCCATTAATAAATCGTTGTTTCTCTAATGAAACAAAACGCGAACCACGACGGACCCATGAAACACACACGCCGCCTTGCCATCGCAGCCGCCATTTCCATGGCCGGTGTTTGCGCCACCGGTCTTGCCTGGGCACAGAACTACCCCGCCAAGCCGATCACGCTGGTGGTCGCCTATCCGGCCGGCGGCGACACCGACGCGCTGGCGCGGCTCTACGCCGAGAAGCTCTCGGCGCGGGTGGGGCAGCCGGTGGTGGTGGACAACCGCCCGGGTGCCAGCGGCATCATCGGCAGCAGCTACGTGTCGAAGGCGGCGCCCGACGGCTACACGCTGCTGCTCGCGCCCAGCACCTTCTCGATCGCGCAGCTGGTGCTCAAGACCAACGGCGGTGCGGGCTACGACGTGCTCAACGGCTTCACGCCGATCGTGCAGACCGGCAGCCTGCCGCTGTTCCTCGTGGCGAGCGCCGGCAGCGGATTCGCCACGGCGAAGGACGCGGTCGCTGCGGCCAAGGGCACCGGCAAGCCGCTCTCGTATGCGAGCCCGGGCAGCGGCTCGCCGATGCACATCCTGGGCGAGATGTTCGCCCGCGCCTCGGGTGCGAACCTCGCGCATGTGCCCTACAAGGGCGTGGCGCCCGCGGTCAACGACGTGCTGGGCGGCCATGTGCCGGTCACCTTCATCACGCTCGGCCCTGTGGCGCCGTATTTCGCCAACGGCAAGTTGAAGGCGCTGGCCGTGGCCTCGAGCCAGCGCTCGCCGCTCGCGCCCACTGTGCCGACGCTCGCGGAACTGGGCTACAAGGACGTCGAGGTGGTCGCCTGGAACGGCCTCTGGGGCCCGCGCAACCTGCCGCCCGAGATCGTGAAGACGCTCAACGGCCACTTCAACGACATCCTCAAGATGCCCGACATCGTCGCGCGCATGGCCGTGCTCGGCACCACGCCGGTGGGCGGCGATGCCGATGTGCTCGGCAAGACCAATGCGGCCGACTACGCGCGCTTCGGCAAGGTCATCAAGGAACTCGGCATCCAGGCCGACTGAACACGCCATGACCGAACTCAAAGCCATTCCCGATCCGTCGAGCCTGCAATCGCTGCTGGCCGAGCTGCCCGCCAACCTGCTGGCGGGCCGCCGCGTGCTGGTGACCGGCGGCGCGCGCGGCCTGGGCCTTGCGTTTGCGCATTGCATCGCCGCGGCGGGCGCGAGCGTGGTGCTGGCCGACATCCTCGGCGAGCTCGCCGGAACCGAAGCGAAGGCGCTGCGCGATGCGGGCCACAAGGCGCATGCGCTCACCGTCGACCTGTCGGAACCGGCTTCCATCGACGCCTGCGCCGGCGAGGCGATCCGCCTGCTCGGCGGGCTCGACGGCCTGGTCAACAACGCCGCCATCACCAACTCGGGCGGCCGCGATGCGCACCAGCTCGAGATCGACATGTGGGACCGCGTGATGAGCGTCAACGTGCGCGGCACCTGGCTCACGGGCCGCGCCTGTCGCAGCGCGCTCGCTGCAAGCGGCCGTGGCGCGGTCGTCAACCTCGCCTCCGACACCGCCCTCTGGGGCGCGCCCAACCTGCTGGCCTACGCATCGAGCAAGGGCGCCGTCATCTCGATGACGCGCTCGCTGGCGCGCGAATGGGGCGGCGACAACATCACCGTCAACGCCGTGGCGCCGGGGCTCACGCTGGTCGAGGCGACCGAGTACGTGCCGATGGCGCGTCACCAGAAATACCTCGAAGGCCGCGCCATTCCGCGGGAGCAGCAGGCCGCCGACGTTTGCGGCGCCACGCTGTACCTGCTGTCCGGCCTCTCGCGCTTCGTGACGGGCCAGCTGCTGGCCGTCAACGGCGGCTTTGCGATGCACTGACTGAACGAATTTTTCCGACGAAGGAGTGAACCCATGAGCGATTTGTCCGAACAACAGAAGATCACCGACGCCGCCGCCAGCACGTTGGCGCAGCCCGAAGGCACGAGCCTCGCCGAGTGGATGAACACCCGCATCGCGCGCTACGAAACCCGCAAGTACGACTGGGACGCGCTGAAGTTCCAGGCCGACTTCGACCCCAAGTACCGCCGCGCGCAGATGCGCTACGTGGGCACCGGCGGCACCGGCGTCGCCAAAGACGTGAACACCGTGCCGTCGGAGCACTTCACTTTCTCCACCATGGTGATCCCCGCCGGCCACGAAGGCCCGCCGCACCTGCACACCGACGTGGAAGAGGTGTTCTTCCTCATCCGCGGCAAGCTCAAGGTCGTGATCGAGAAGGACGGCGAGCGCTTCGAAACCATCATGACCGACCGCGACCTGATTTCGGTGCCGCCGGGCGTGTACCGCGAGGAGATCAACATCGGCGACGAAGACGCGCTGATGTGCGTGATGCTCGGTGCGAAGAAGCCGATCACGCCGACGTACCCGGCCGATCACCCGCTCGCGAAGATCAAGCGCTGAGGACCGGATGAGCGACGCGATGGTCATCGATGCATTGACGCTGCCGGCTTCCGAGCTGGCGCTGCTCGACGCCCGCTTTCCCGCACGCGACGTGCCGGTCGGCGGTGGCGCGGTGGTGTCGGTGCGCGAGCGCGGCGCAGGGCCGGCCCTCGTGTGCCTGCACGGCATCGGCTCGGGCGCGGCCTCGTGGCTCAACGTCGCCTTGCTGCTGGCTCCGCAGGCCCGCGTGATCGCATGGGATGCGCCGGGCTACGGCCAATCAACGCCGCTCGCGCCTGCCGCACCCTCCGCAGCCGACTACGCGCACCGCCTGCATGCCTTGCTCGATGCGCTCGATGTCCAGTCTTGCGTGCTCGTCGGCCACTCGCTCGGCGCGCTCACCGCGGCATCGGCCGCACGGAAAGATTCAGCAATTGCCTCGCGCATCCGCCGCCTCGTGCTCATCAGCCCGGCCGCCGGCTATGGCGCACCGTCGCGCGCCGAAGCCCGCACCAAGGTGCGCACCGAACGCCTCGCCACGCTCGACGAACTCGGCATCGCCGGCATGGCCGCCAAGCGCGCGGGCCGGCTCGTCTCCGATTCCGCGAGCGAGCTCGCACGTCAATGGGTGCGCTGGAACATGGCCCGCCTGAACGATGGCGGCTACCGCCAGGCCGTCGAGTTGCTGTGCCACGGCAACCTGCTGGCCGACCTGCCGCCCGCGATGCCGGTGCGCGTGGCCTGTGGCACGCTCGATGTCGTCACCATGCCCCAAGCCTGCGCCGAAGTCGCGCGCAGCTGCGGGGTGACGCTCGAAGCCATCGACGGTGCCGGGCACGCCAGCTACGTGGAGCGGCCCGAGGCCGTCGCCGCGCTGCTGCGCGAGGCACTCGCCGACTGATGCGGACCGCCGCAGAACAACCCAAGGGAACAACCAACACATGACCACCAACGACAACAGCGAAGCGATGGAAGAGGGCGCAGACCGCTACAACGTGCCGGCGCTGGAGCGCGGCCTGCGCGTGCTGTGCGAATTCAGCCGCGAGAACCGCACGCTCTCCGCCCCCGAGCTGGCGCGTCGCTTCGACCTGCCGCGCTCGACCGTCTTCCGCCTGCTCACCACGCTGGAGAACATGGGTTTCCTGGAGCGCGCCGAGGGCGGCCGCGACTACCGCCTAGGCCTCGCGGTGCTGCGCCTGGGCTTCGAATACCTCGCCTCGCTGGAGCTCACGCAGCTCGGCACGCCGCTGCTCAACCGCCTGTGCGACGAGCTGCGCACGCCCTGCAACCTGGTGGTGCGCGACGGGCGTTCGATCGTCTACGTCGCCAAGGTCGCGCCGCCGACGCCCTTCGCCAGTTCGGTCACCGTGGGCACGCGCTTGCCGGCACACGCCACGGTGCTGGGCCGCGTGCTGCTCGAAGACCTGACGCTGCCGCAGCTGCGCGCCCTCTACCCCGAAGACAAGCTGGAGACCTTCTCGCCGAGCACGCCCAAGACGGTGAACGAACTCTTCGACATGGTGCAGGCCGACCGCACCCGCGGCTATGTGCTGGGCGAAGGTTTCTTCGAATCGAACATCTCCAGCATCGCCGCGCCGGTGCGCGACCACAGCGGCCACATCGTTGCTGCCCTGGGCGCGACCATCACCTCGGGCCACATCGAGGAGAACCGCATGGACGAGATGGTGCTGCGCGTGCGCAGTACCGCGGAGGAGATCTCGGGCCTCTTGAACTACTCGCCTGCGCGCAGCAACAAGGTGGTGCCGCTTCGCAGCGCGTGACGACATGACGGACGTGACGATGCAGGCACCTTCCCATTTCTTCGCCGCCGACGCGCTGGCGGGCCGCGTGGCCGTGGTCACGGGCGGCTCCTCGGGCATCGGCCTCGCGACCGTCGAGCTGCTGCTCGCGAGCGGCGCCGCCGTTGCGCTGTGCGGCCGCAACGCCGAGCGGCTGGACCGTGCGGTCACCGGCCTGCGCGAACAGTTCCCCAACGCGAAGCTCTTCGCGCAGCCGTGCGATGTGCTCGACGCCGCCGCAGTCAAAGCCTTCGCCGCAGCGAGCGAGGCCGCCCTCGGCCCGGCCTCGATGCTCGTCAACAACGCGGGGCAGGGGCGTGTCTCCACGTTCGCGGACACCGACGACGCGGCGTGGATGGAGGAGCTGCACCTGAAGTTCTTCTCCGTCATCCATCCGACGCGCTCCTTCCTTCCGCAGCTCGCCGCGCAGCGCGCCGTGCTGGGCGATGCCGCCATCGTCTGCGCCAACTCGCTGCTGGCGCGCCAGCCCGAGCCGCACATGGTCGCCACCTCGGCCGCACGCGCGGGCCTGTTGAACCTCGTGCGTTCGATGGCCACCGAGTTCGCACCGCAGGGCGTGCGCGTCAACGGCATCCTCATCGGTCTCGTCGAGTCCGGCCAGTGGCGCCGCCGCTTCGAGGCGCGCGAAGACAAGTCCGAGGACTGGGCCGCATGGAGCGCCCAGCTCGCGAAGACCAAACACATCCCGCTGGGTCGCCTGGGGCTTCCGACCGAAGCCGCACGCGCGATCCTTTTCCTCGCTTCGCCCCTCGCGTCCTATACGACGGGCAGCCACATCGACATTTCCGGAGGCCATTCGCGCCATGCATAAACCCAACAACAACATGGTCACGGTGGGCGCAGTCGTCGCGGCCTTTCTCGAACAGTGCGGCGTCAAGGCGGCCTTCGGCGTGATCTCGATCCACAACATGCCGATCCTCGATGCGTTCGCGCAGCGCGGCACCATCCGCTTCGTCTCCTCGCGCGGCGAAGCGGGCGCGGGCAACATGGCCGACGCCTATGCACGCTCCACCGCCAGCCTGGGCGTGTGCATCACCAGCACCGGCCCGGCCGCGGGCAACATCGCGGGCAGCCTGGTCGAGGCGCTGACCGCCGGTGCGCCGCTCCTGCACATCACCGGGCAGATCGAGACGCCGTACCTGGACAAGGGCATGTCGTACATCCACGAGGCGCCCGACCAGCTCACGATGCTCAAGGCGGTGTCGAAGGCGGCCCTGCGCGTGCGCAGCGTGGAAACGGTGCTCGGCACGCTCAAGCGTGCGGTGCAGCTCGCGCTGACGGCGCCGACCGGCCCGGTGAGCGTGGAGATTCCGATCGACATCCAGTCGGCCCTCACCACGATGCCGGCCGACCTCTCGCCGCTGCCCGTCGAGCGCCCCGTGCCCTCGGCCGCCAGCCTCGATGCGCTGGCCGCGCGCCTCGCAACCGCCAAGCGTCCGCTGCTGTGGATCGGCGGCGGTGCACGCCATGCCCGATCGGCGATCCAGCGCCTGCAGAAGCTCGGCTTCGGCGTGGTCACCACCACGCAGGGCCGCGGCACCGTGCCCGAGGACGACGCCGGCTCGCTCGGCGCCTACAACATCCAGAAGCCGGTCGAGGCCTTCTATCAAACCTGCGACGCGATGCTCGTGGTCGGCTCGCGCCTGCGCGGCAACGAAACGCTCAAGTACGAACTGAAGCTGCCGCGCCCGCTGTATCGCATCGACGCCGATGCCGCCGCCGAAGGCCGCTGCTACGCCTCTGAGGCCTTTGTCTGCGGCGATTCGTCGCTGGCCCTCGAAGGCCTGGCCGACCGACTCGAAGCCACCGGCTACAAGGCCGATCCGCAACTGCTGGTCGACCTGCGCGCCGCGCACGACCAGGCGGTGGCCACGCTGCGCGACGGCCTCGGCCCGTACGCCGAACTTGTGCGCCGGCTGCAGTCGGTGGCGGGCCGCCAGTTCAACTGGGTGCGCGACGTGACCGTTTCCAACAGCACCTGGGGCAACCGCGAACTGCGCATCTTCGAACCCAGCGCCGGCGTGCATGCCACGGGCGGCGGCATCGGCCAGGGCATGCCCATGGCGATCGGCGCGGCCATCGGCGCGGCGGTGACCGGCTCGGGCCGCAAGACCTTCTGCCTGGCCGGCGACGGCGGCTTCATCCTGAACCTGGGCGAACTGGCGTGCATGGTGCAGGAGAAGGCGCCGATGGTGATCGTGCTCATGAACGACAAGAGCTACGGCGTCATCAAGAACATCCAGGACGCGCAGTACGGCGGCCGCCAGTGCTACGCCGAGCTGCACACGCCCGACTACGACCTGCTGTGCAAGTCGATCGCGCTGCCGCACGCCCGCGTGAAAGACCTGGCCGATCTGCCCGCGCGCCTGGACGAAGCGCTCTCCACCGACGGCCCCTTCCTGCTCGAGATCGACATGCTGTCGATCGGCGGCTTCAAGACCAGCTTCGCCGGCCCGCCGACCAACACGGTCACGCAGATTCCCGCGCTCGGCACGGCGCAGTGAGAGCGAGCGGAGCCCAACCCATGACCGCCATCACACGCATCGCTCTCATCGGCTGCGGCGCCATCGGCACCGCGGTGCTCGACCTCTTGCGGGACGATCCGGCCCTGCGGGTGACCGTCGTTGTCGTGCCCACCGAAGGCATGGCCGCCGCGCAGAAGGCGGTGCCGGGCGCAGAAGTGACGAGCATGGTGCCGGTTGCCGGCATCGACCTCGTGGTCGAGACGGCCGGGCACGCAGCCATCGAAGAGCATGTGCTACCGGCGCTCGCGCGCGGCACGCCCTGCGTGGTCGCCTCGGTCGGCGCGTTGTCGGCCGCTGGCCTCGCTGAAAAGCTCGAAGCCGCCGCCATCGCCGGCCGCACGCAGGTGCAACTGATCCCTGGCGCCATCGGCGCAATCGATGCGCTCGCCGCGGCCCGCATCGGCGGGCTCGACAGCGTGCGCTACACCGGCCGGAAGCCCCCGAAGGCCTGGAAGGGCACGCCGGCCGAGCAGGGCCGCGACCTCGATGCGCTGACAGAAGCTACGGTGATCTTCGAAGGCAGCGCGCGCGAAGCGGCGCTGCTCTATCCGAAGAACGCCAACGTCGCGGCCACCGTCTCGCTCGCTGGCCTCGGGCTCGACAAGACGCAGGTGCGCCTCATCGCCGACCCCGCCACCGCCGAGAACGTTCACACCGTCGAGGCCGAGGGCGCCTTCGGCAGCTTCGAGCTGACCATGCGCAACAAGCCGCTCGCGGCCAATCCCAAGACCTCGGCGCTGACCGTGTACAGCGCGGTGCGTGCGCTGCGCAACCGTGTCGCACCCCTCGCCATCTGACCTTTCGATTCGCCCACATGATTTCTTCCGAACTTCTCCCGATCTGCATTGCCGGCGAATGGCGCCTGGGCGGCGGCGACGTGTATGAAAGCCTGTACCCCGCCACCGGCGAGCCGATCGCGCGCCTGAAGGCCGCGAGCCTCGCCGACGTGGAGGAGGCGATCACCCGCGCCGACCACGCCTTCCGCACCAGCGGCTGGGCGCAGCGCCTGCCGCACGAGCGCGCGGCAGTGCTGCACCGCGTGGCGCAGCTGATCCGCGAAGAGAGCGAATCGCTCGCGCAGAAACAACGCCTGGACAACGGCAAGCCGATCAACGAAACGCGCAACCTCGTAGCGAGCGCCGCGGGCACGTTCCAGTTCTTCGCGGCCGCATTGGAGACGCTCGAAGAGACCATCACGCCGTCGCGCGGTGCCTTCGTCACGATGAGCGTGCACGAGCCCATGGGCGTGGTCGCGGCCATCACGCCGTGGAACTCGCCGATTGCGAGCGAAGCGCAGAAGCTCGCGCCAGCGCTCGCAGCCGGCAACGCGGTGGTGGTGAAGCCCGCCGAGGTCACGCCGCTGATGGCGCTGGAACTCGCGCGCATCTGCGAAGCGGCCGGCGTGCCCAAGGGCATCGTCAGCGTGCTGCCGGGCAAGGGCTCGGTCATCGGCGACGCGATCACGAAGCATCCGCTGGTCAAGCGCGTGTCGTTCACTGGCGGCACCACCACCGGCAAGCACATCGCCCACATCGCGGCCGACAAGATGATGCCGGTGTCGCTGGAGCTGGGTGGCAAGTCGCCCACGATGGTGCTCGACGACGCGGACCTCGACCACGCGGTGAACGGCGTGCTCTACGGCATCTTCAGTTCGTCGGGCGAATCGTGCATCGCGGGCTCGCGCCTGTTCGTCGCGCGCAGCATCTACGACGAGTTCCTCACGCGGCTGGCCGAAGGCGCCAATGCGCTGCGCGTGGGCGATCCGGCGTTGGAGCAGACGCAGATGGGCCCGCTCATCACGGCCAAGCACCGCGAAGGCATCGAACGCTATGTGGACCTCGGCGTGTCCGAAGGCGGCCGTATCCGCACGGGCGGCGTGCGCCCGCACGGCGCCGGCTACGACAGCGGCTACTTCTACAAGCCGACCATCATCGAAGGGCTGGACAACAGCGCGCGCATCAGCCAGGAAGAGATCTTCGGCCCGGTGCTCGTCGCGATGCCCTTCGACGACGAGGAGTCGCTGATCGCGCAGGCCAACGACAGCGTCTACGCACTCGCCGCGGGCGTCTGGAGCCGTGACTTCAAGCGCGCCTGGAAGCTCGGCCGCGCGGTGCAGGCCGGCACGGTCTGGGTCAACACCTACAAGCAGTTCTCGGTCTCGACGCCGTTCGGCGGCTGGCGCGACAGCGGCCTCGGCCGCGAGAAGGGCCGCGAGGGCATCTTCCAGTACATGGAGCAGAAGAGCATGTACTGGGGCACCAACGACCAACCGCTCCCATGGGCGAACTGAAGAGGACACGGCCATGAGCGTTCTAGGCATCGATCAGATCACCTACGGGGCGGACGACCTCCCCACCTGCCGCCGGTTCTTCGAGGACTGGGGCCTCGCGCTGAAGTCGGAAGCGCCCGACGAACTCGTCTTCGAGTGCCTCAACGGCTGCAAGGTTGTCGTTGCGGCGTTGGACAAGGCGAACTTGCCGCCCGCGATGGAAGAAGGCCCGACGCTGCGCGAAGTGGTGTGGGGCGTTGAAAGCGACGCGGACCTCGACCGCTACGCCGCCGCCATCTCGAAAGACCCGGCGTTCTTCGACGCCACCGTCGATGGCGTACGCCGCACCGGCTGCATCGACCCCAACGGCCTTGCCGTGCGCCTGCAGGTCAGCCGCAAGCGCGCAGTCGAGGTCGACTGCGGCGCAATGAACACCTGGAACGCCAAGCTGCGCGTGAACAAGCCCGCGCCGATCTACGAGCGCGCGACGCCCATCGAAGTCGGCCACGTCGTGTTCTTCGTGAGCGATGTGGTGAGCACCAGCGCGTTCTATGCGGATCGCTTCGGCTTCGTCTCGTCCGACAGCTACCCGAACCGCGGCGCCTTCATGCGCTGTGCGGCCGAGGGCGGCCACCACGACCTGTTCCTGCTGCAGATCCCCTCGGGCAAGCGCGGCCTGAACCACGTGGCCTTCACCGTGCGCGACATCCACGAAGTGTTCGGCGGCGGCCTGCATTTCTCGCGCCGCGGCTGGGAAACGCAGCTCGGCCCGGGGCGGCATCCGGTGTCCTCGGCGTACTTCTGGTACTTCAAGAACCCGGCCGGCGGACTCATCGAGTACTACGCAGATGAAGACCAGCTCACCGCCGATTGGCAGCCGCGCGAGTTCGAGCCCGGTCCGACGGTGTTCGCCGAATGGGCGGTCGATGGCGGTCTCGATGGCAACACGCGCCGCCAGAAGAACGCGGAAGGCCCGAAGGGCGCCTTTCTCACCGAGAAGAAATGACTGACGCGATCACCACCATGCAACGACGTTTTTCCATCTCCCTTCTGTTCGCCGCATTGGCCGCTGTCGTCATGCCGGTGCATGCGCAGAGCGATGCACAGAAGCAGCTCTCCAGCGAGCGCTTCACCATCGTCTCGCCGTTCCCGCCCGGCGGACCGGTCGATACGCTGGCGCGTGTGCTCTCCGACGGCCTTGCCAAGCGCTACGGCCAGGCGGCGGTGGTCGAAAACCTCGTGGGCGCAGCCGGCAACATCGGCATCGACAAGGTCAAGCGCGCGAAGGGCGACGGCCACACGCTGCTCGTCGTGCCGGCCGGCAACCTCACGATCAACCCGACGCTGATGCCGAACTTTCCGTTCGACATCGAGAAAGATTTCGTGCCCGTCACCATGCTCGCGAAGGCACCCAACGTGCTGGTGGCCGCGCCGTCGTCCGGCATCAAGAGCGCCAAGGAACTGGTCGCGATGGCCAAGGCCAAGCCGAACACGCTGTCGTATGCGTCGCCCGGCGTGGGAAGCGGCCTGCACCTGGCGGGCGAACTCTTCAAGCAGCAGGCCGGCATCGACCTGCTGCACGTGCCCTACAAGGGCACGGCGCCTGCGCTCAATGACGTGCTCGGCGGCTCGGTGCCGCTGATGTTCAGCAACCTGCCGGCGACCATGCCCTTCATCAAGAACGGCAAGCTCATCGCGCTGGGCGTGACCGAGGCCAAGCGCAGTGCGGCGGCACCCGATATTCCGACGCTGGCGGAGCAGGGCATCCAGGGCGTGACCGTGACCTCGTGGTACGGATTGCTGGTACCCAAGGGCACGCCGCCCACCGTGGTCGAGCAGCTCGCGAAAGATGCCGCGCAGATGCTCGCCCAGCCCGATGTGCGCGAGCGCCTGAAGGTGCAGGGCATGACCGATGCGGCGATGAAGCCCTCCGAATTCGCTGCGCACATCCGCGAAGAAACAGCCGTGTGGGCCCGAATCATCAAGGCCCGCAACATCGTGGCCGAGTGAGCCGCAAGCAAGAACCAGGCAGAGACATCATGAAGACAAGCGAATCCACCATCGGCATCGTCGGTGCCGGCATCGGCGGCCTGGTGGCTGCCATCGCGCTGCGGCGCGCGGGGCACGACGTGGTCGTGTTCGAGCAGGCCAAGCAGTTCGCCCGCGTCGGTGCGGACATCAACCTCACGCCCAACGCGGTGCGTGCGCTCGACGGCCTGGGCGTCGGTGAAGCGGCCCGCGTCACGGCGGCGCGCCCGTCGCATCGCATCAGCCGGACCTACGACACCGGCGAAGAAACTTCGCGGCTGGAGATGGCGGATTCGGCGGAAGAGCGTTATGGCGCACCTCAGCTCACCATCCACCGCGCTGACCTGCTGGCCGCATTGGCCGACATGTTCCCGGCCGAGCGCGTCGCGTTGGGCAAGCGCGCCGAGAAGATCGCCGCGGATGAAGAGGGCGTGACCCTCTCGTTCACCGACGGCACCAGCGCGCGTGTCGGCGTGCTGCTCGGCGCTGATGGCATCCACTCGTGCGTGCGCACCGCGATGTTCGGTGCCGAGAGCCCGCGCTTCACCGGCATCGTCGCCTACCGCGCTGTCGTGCCCGCCGAGCGCGTGGCCGGCGTGCCGAACCTCGGCGCGTTCACCAAGTGGTGGGGCCCGAATCCGCAGAGCCAGATCGTCACCTTCCCGCTGAACCGCGGCAAGGACATCTTCATCTTCGCGACCACGCCGCAGGACACCTGGCACCTCGAATCGTGGACCGCGCCCGGCAGCGTCGACGAGCTGCGCGAACAGTACGTGGCCTATCACCCTGAGGCGCGCGCCTTGCTCGATGCCTGCGACACGGTGCTCAAGACCGCGCTCTACGAACGCGACCCGATGCCCGCATGGGCCGAAGGCCGCATGGCGCTGCTGGGCGACGCCGCGCACCCGATGCTGCCGTTCATGGCGCAGGGCGCAGGCATGGCGATCGAAGACGCTGTGGTGCTGTCGCGCCACCTCGAAGGCGTTGCAATGGCTGATGCAGCCGAGGCGCTGAAGAGCTACGAGAAAGCCCGCATCGAACGCGCCAGCCAGGTGCAGCTCGGCTCGCGCGGCAACAACTGGCTGCGCGAAGGCGGCAATGCGGACTGGGTCTACGGCTACGACGCCTGGGCCGTGCCGCTGGGCGAGCCCACCGCAGCCACCGCCTGATTTCATTTCACCTCACCCCCGGAGGCCCACGATGCAACAAGACCGCTATCTCCAACCGCACCAGGCGCGCCAGCGCCCCGCGACCACTTACGAAGACCTGCTGGGCGACGTGATCGAACGCGCCTTTGCCGATGGCATCCACGACCTCGGCGGCCTCGTGCAGCGCCTGAACGACAGCGGCCTCGCCACCCCCGGCGGCCAGCCCTGGACCGAAGCGCTGTACCGCAAGGAGATGGCTGCGCTCGCTGCCTGAGAGGAACCATCATGACCATCGCCATCACTCCCGTTCCCGCCGACCCGGTCGACCATCTGCTCGAGATCGGCCTGAAAGACCTCTGGTACCCGATCTGCCCCTCGCACTTCATCAAGGAGAACCCCATCTCCCTGCGGCGCCTGGGCCGCAAGCTCGCGCTGTGGCGCGACGGCGAAGGCGTGCTGCATGCGCTGGAAGACCGCTGCCCGCACCGCGGCGCGCCGCTGTCGCAGGGCGTGATCCTGGGCGATCGCCTCTCGTGCCCGTACCACGGCGTCGAGGTGCGCCATGACGGCGTCGTCACGCGCGTGCCCGGCAGCCCCGGCTGCAAGCTCGAAGGCTCGCAAGCCACGCGCCACTTCCATGTGCAGGAGCGCGCGGGCGCCGTGTTTCTCTACAACGCGAAGGAGCCGGTCGATATTCCGCCGCCGCTCGTGCTGCCGGAGCAGCTCACCGACGAGGCCGAGTACAGCAGCTTCCTCTGCTACACCGAGTGGAAGGGCGACTACCGCTACGTGCTCGACAACGTGATGGACCCGATGCACGGCACGTACCTGCACAAGCAGTCGCATTCGATGGCCGAGGGCGATTCGTCGGCCAAGTTCGGCATCCGCCAGACCGACATCGGCTTCGTGTTCGAGAAGGAAGGCCAGCGCAACGTCAACTTCGACTGGACCGAATGGGCCGACACCGGCATCCACTGGATGCGGCTGGAGATCCCGTACCCGAAGACCGGCGGCCCCGGCGGCAACTTCATCATCATCGGCGCGTTCTCGCCCATGGCCAATGGCATGACGGCCACCTTCTTCTGGCGCGTGCGCAAGCTCGCGAAGGGCTGGGAGCGCGACACCTGGCGCTTCCTCTACAAGAACCGCCTGGAGGCGCGCCACTGGCATGTTCTGGAGCAGGACCGCGTGATGCTGGAGGAGATGGAGCCCGACGCCAACCAGCACGAGAACCTGTACCAGCACGACCTGGGCATCGTTCGCCTGCGCCGCCACATGCGCAACCTCGCCGTAGCGCAGTTGGCCGAAGCCACTGAAGCCGCGACGGCCTGACCGGGAAGCGAGCACGCCCATGTCTTCTCCCACGCTGAACGCCCTCGTACACACGATGCGCTACGAGGCCGACGGCATCGTCAGTGTCGAGTTCCGGCCGGCCACGCCCGCCGTGGACTTCCCGGCCTTCGAAGCCGGCTCCCACATCGACCTGCATCTGCCCAACGGGCTGGTGCGCAGCTACTCGCTGTGCAATCCGTCGAGCGACCGTCAGCGCTATGTGGTCGGCGTGCTCAACGACCGCAAGAGCCGCGGCGGCTCGCGCTATGTGCACCAGCAACTGCGCGTGGGCATGACGCTGCCGATCTCGGCGCCGCGCAACAACTTCAAGCTGCAAGAGGATGCCGAGCGCTCGGTGCTCGTGGCCGGCGGCATCGGCGTGACGCCCATCTGGTGCATGCTGCAGCGGCTCGCGGCCATCGGCCAGCCGGTGGAACTGCTGTACTGCGCACGCACCCGCAAGGAGTCCGCGTTCTGCGAAGCCATCGAGGCGCTCGCGAAAGAGAAGGCGATCCCGCTCACCTGGCACTTCGACGACGAGAAGGGCGCACCGCCCGACCTCGCGAAGCTGCTGGCGGGCAAGGGCGCCAGCAGCCATTACTACTGCTGCGGGCCGACGCCGATGCTCGATGCGTTCGAGAAGAGCTGCGAACAACTGGGCTATGCCAACGCGCACATCGAGCGTTTCGCCGCCGTGCATGTGGAGGCGCCGAGCGCCACGCAAGGCTGCGTGGTGCAGTGCGCGAAGAGCGGCAAGAGCGTGGAAGTGCCGGCCGGCAAGTCGATCCTCGACAGCCTCATCGACGCCGGGCTCAACCCCGACCACAGTTGCAAGGAAGGCGTCTGCGGCGCCTGCGAAACAGCGGTTCTCGAAGGCGAAGTCGAGCACCACGACGGCATCCTCACCAAGATCGAACGTGCGTCCAACAAGACCATGATGATCTGCGTCTCTCGCTGCAAGGGCGAGCGGCTGGTGCTCGATATCTGAGGCGCACGGCCAGAAAAACCACCCCGAAAAATCCGATGAAAAAGTACTTGATCGCGCTGGCCTCCGCCAGCGTGGCTGGCGGAGCGCTGGCCCAATCTTCCCTCACGCTCTTCGGCGTGGTCGATGCAGCCGTCACCTACACGCGCGGCAGCGGCGACGGCTCGGCCCACAAGACGCAGCTCTCCAACAGCGGCAACATGTTCAGCCGCCTCGGCTTTCGCGGCACCGAAGACCTGGGCGGCGGCTACTCGGCCAACTTCTGGCTCGAGATGGGCCTGCAGAACGACAGCGCGCTGGGCTTTCCCTCGAACTCGAACAACCAGGCGAACGGCAATGGCACCGCGGGCGTGCTGAGCTTCAACCGCCGCTCGACCGTGAGCCTCGCCGGCTCGTTCGGCGAAGTGCGCCTGGGCCGCGACTACGTGCCCGCGTTCTGGAACACCGCCATCTTCGATCCCTTCGGCACGGGCGGCGGCATCGGCGCCAACCAGATCTATTTCTCGGGGCTCGGCGGCCTCGTCGCGCCGACAGGCACGCGCGCATCGAACAGCATCGGCTACCTGTTGCCGGCCTCGCTCGGCGGCTTCTACGGGCAGGTGATGTACGCGATGGGCGAGAACGATTCGAACTCGGTGCTGCCGGGCACGCGGGTGTCGAACAAGCGCGATGGCAACCACACGGGCCTGCGCTTCGGCTACCAGAACGGCGGCCTCAACATCGCACTGGCCACCGGCAAGACGCGCTACGCCAGCGGCGACCTGCGCGTGACCAACCTCGGCGCGGCCTACACCTTCGGTCCGTCGCTCATGAACCTGAAGCTCACGAGCGAGTTGTACACCGAGTCGAAGGGCACGACCGATGCCAAGGGCGCACTCATCGGCTTCCAGCTGCCCATCGGCGTCGGAGAGATCAAGGCTTCGTACGCACGCTACCGGCTGGAGCCAGCGGGCGCCGCACTGAAGCCGACCTCGTCGAAGCTGGCCATCGGCTACGTGCACAACCTTTCGAAGCGCACCGCGCTGTACGCGACCATCGCGCGCATCAGCAACAGCAACGGCGCCGCGCAGGCGCTCGCGGGCGCGATCACCGCACCGAACCGTGCGTCCACCGGGACCGAGTTCGGCATGCGCCACATGTTCTAGGCGCACGCGCCGTCGCAGCAAACACGAACACACCCCCATGCAGAGCAAACACCTTCGTTGGTACGGCGTCGCCACCCTGTTCGTCATCGTCGCGATCTCGTACGTGGACCGCATCAACATCGCGGTGCTGATCACCGACGCCGCGTTCCTGAACCATGTGGGCCTCGCGGCGAACGACCGCGTGAGCCAGGGCCTGCTGGCGACGGCGTTCATGCTCGGCTATGGCGTCTCGGCCTTCGTGCTCACGCCGTTCTGCTCGGCGCTCTTCGGCGTGCGGCGCAGCCTGATCTACGGATTGATCCTGTGGGGCGTGGTGACGTGGGCTTCGCCGATGTTCAACAGCTACGGCCTGCTGCTGGCTTCGCGCGTGCTGCTGGGCGTGTCGGAGGGGCCGCTGTTCTCGCTCGCTTCGTCATACATCAAGGCGCACTTCCAGAGCGACGAGAACGGCAAGCCCAACGCGCTGGTGAACATGGGCACGGGCATCGGGCTGGCCATTGGCTATCCGCTGGTGGGTTACCTGCTCGCGCAGTTCCAGTGGGACACCTCGTTCCATGTGCTGGGCATCATGAACATCGCGCTCGGCATTCCGCTGGTGCTCGCATTCGTGCGCATGCCGCCCGGCAAGGAAGACGCGGCGCGGCCTTCGTCGCTGGGCGAAGCAATGGCGCGCGTGGGCGCAATCGTGAAGGGCGCGCTTCACACGCGGCACCTGTTCCTCATCACCTTGCTCACATCGGCGGCGCTGGCTTATCTCTGGGGCAGCAGCAACTGGTTGCCCACGTACCTGCACGAAGCGCGCGGCTTCTCGCTGCGAGAGATGGGCTGGCTCGCTTCGTTGCCGCAGTACGCGACGGTGCTCGCCGTGCTCGTGAGCGGCGTCGTCATCGACAAGATCGAACGCGAGCACGTGCCCTTCATCTTCATGGGGGCGAGCGTGGGCGTGGCGCTGTCGGTGCTGATGGCCATCAACGCGCACGATCCGTACGCTGCGGCGTGCTGCCTCGTTGCGGCCAACTTCTTCTGGGGACTGCAGAGCCCCGCGATCCCGAGCACCATTCAATACTGCTCGCGGCCCGAGCACACCGCGAGCGCCTTCGGCGTGACCAACGGGGCAGGGAGCCTCGTGGCGGGCTTCATGCCGGCGTTGATGGGCGGCGTGATCAGCGCGGTGTCGCACGGCTCGTCGGCATCGGGCGCAGCCACTGCGTCGGCCGCATCCGCATCCGGCTTCTTCGCAGGTTTCGCGCTGCTCATAGGTACGCAGGTCATCGTGTTCGGCTGCGGCTTCGTGCTGTGGTTGCGCGAACGCACGCGCGTGGCTTCGAGCGCCGCGCATTCACAGGTTTTGTAGCGCCTGTATCGCCTTGAGGCAGGGAGTGTGGCTGCATCGTCACACTCGACGACTACGAGTTTTCGTACGCGCGCCGCGCATGTGCCGCATCTGCGAAACCAACTTCGTATCGCACGGCACGCATTGAATGCGGTGACTCCATTCGTCCTATCGCACGCGAACATTTTGAGAGCGAAAAGTTCCGTGAGTCGTTGAGATGTCGCATTCGATCAGCTACAACTGAGCGCATTCAATGGACGAGGGAATGCGCGTGATATCAACGACAAGAGCCGCAAGAATTCTGATCCTGACGAGCACAACGCGTGTCGTTTCTGCTGCGCATGAACGGCCAGCGTCGATGCACGGGTACTAAGGCACACAGAAGCCTTAAGGCCCGCTCCCCCCGCATCCCATCCACCCGCGATCCGACGGGAATGGAAGCCATCACCCCCCGCATCCTGGGGCCGCCTGCATAGCTTGCAGCGTGGCTTGGTGTCGCACGTGCATTCGCTTGTACGCAGCACATCGACTTAAGAAAAATTCCGGTGGTTCCGTTTTGTCCTGACGAACGTCTTGTTCGCCGGGAGGGTGCGGTGCTGCCTGTTCGCAGCGTCAGTCGTTCTTCCATCACCGCGCGTCTCCGCGCATCACCGGCTACCCGCCGATGCATGCAAGGACAGCGCAATGTCCTTACCAAAAGGCGATCATGAAAAAACTCAATTACTCCCTCGTGAATCATCTTGCCATCACCGCAGTGACCCTTGCCGTTCTCACGGCTTGCGGCGGCGGCGGAGACAGTAGCCCTTCGTTCGGTGGCGGTTCGGGTGTCGGCCTTTCAGGCCCGATCACCTCCGGCCCGGCATCCGACAGCACAGGAAAGACACCGGACGACGGCGTGCCGGCACCTGCCGCCGTGTCCGCGGTCGACAAGTCGGCCAAGCCGATGGAATTGCCCGACACCGTCTGGCCGAGCAACTACAAGCTGTGGTTCCGTCCCGATGCGGCGCTCAAGACTTTCGTGGGCCGCGGCGATGTGGAGATCGAAGTGCTCAAGCCCGTCGATGCGATCGTGGTCGCTGCACACAACCTCAACTTCGCCAAAGGCCGAACCACGCTGCGCAAGGTGTCGAATCCGGGCGAAGCGATCCCGCTGATCCCCACGCCGCAGACGCTTGGCGACTTCGTGCAGCTGCGTTTGAACGACGGCCAGATCGCCAAGGGCAAGTACCTGCTGCACATGGAGTGGGACGGCAAGATCCAGTTCTCCGATGCGGAGTACTGCCCGCCCGCCGAGATGGCGCGCAACCCGTTCTGCTCGGCCGCCACCGGCATCTTCAAGGTGGGCCTCTCCACGCCCGAAGGCGTGAGCAGCGATGCCATCGTGACGCAGGGCGAAACCAACTACGCGCGGCAGTGGTTCCCGGGTTGGGACGAGCCGGCCTTCCGCCACACCTTCGAGATCTCGGCCGAAGTGCCCGGCGACTGGAAGACGGTGTCGAACGCCGCGCAGATCGAGGCGACGAAGCTGCCCGACGGCTACCAGCGCGTGGCCTTCGAGAAGACGCCTTCGATGCCGATGTACCTCACCTTCTTCGGCGGCGGCAAGTTCGACATCCTGGCCGACACCTTCAAGAATCCGCTCGA
Organism: Variovorax sp. W2I14; assembly: GCF_050435205.1. NCBI lineage: Bacteria > Pseudomonadati > Pseudomonadota > Betaproteobacteria > Burkholderiales > Comamonadaceae > Variovorax > Variovorax sp. W2I14. The sequence continues at coordinate 762,755 of NZ_JBNDJX010000001.1, forward strand.
CCGCAGCGACATGCCGCTGCGCTGGTTCACGCCGCCGGGCCGCTCCGACTGGGCCAAGTTCGCGATGGAGTGGACCAAGGTGTCGATGGACTACTACTACAAGTACACCGGCATCCCGCTGCCCTTCAAGAAGTTCGACACCGTCGCGGCCAACGACAGCTACGACAACAAGCCCAACACCGGGTTCGGCGGCATGGAGAACTGGGGCTCGATCTTCGAGTTCGCCGATTCGGTGCTGACCAGGCCGGGCGACAAGCCCACGCTGTACTCGGTGACGGTGGTGACGCACGAGATCGCGCACCAGTGGTTCGGTGACCTGGTCACGCTCGACTGGTGGGACAACGTGTGGCTCAACGAATCGTTCGCGCGCTGGTTCGAAAGGCGCACCACCATCAAGTTCCACCCCGAGTACTACAGCTTCTCGGACTACGTGCTCGACAAGCACAACGTGATCGTGGCCGACCTGAAAAACACAGCAGTGCCGGTGCAGCGCAACCTGAACGATGCGGGCTCCTTCGGCTTCATCAGCCCATCGATCTTCGTCTACAACAAGGGCAGCCATGTATTGGAGACCATCCAGAACTACATCGGCGAAGAGGCGATGCAGAAGGGCCTGCAGATCTACCTGAAGGACTACGCATACGGCAACGTCACGCCGTCGCGCCTCTGGAGTTCGCTGGAGAAGGTCACCGACAAGAAGGTGAGCGACATCGGCGACAGCCTCATCCGCCAGACGGGGATTCCGCTCCTGACGGTGGACGCGCAATGCGCCGGCGACCGCACCTACGTGAACATCAGCCAGGAATCGTTCCCCAACCAGAACCAGTTCCCGGCCTCGACGTGGACCATTCCCGTCACGCTGGCGTACGGCAATTCGATGGAGCAGCGCAAGACCTTCGTGATGTCCAACAACGCGGTGCAGCTCGAGCTGCCGGGTTGCACGGCGGTGCTGGCCGGGCCGACCGGGCAGGACTACTACGTGAGCAACTACAGCGCGCAGTCGTGGAGCGACCTCTTGGCCAAGGTGCAGAACTTCGCGGCCAACAAGCCGCTCTTGCTGAACATCGAGCGCGACGCGTTCCGCCTGAAGGAAGTGGGCCGCATCACGCAGGTGCAGTACGACCAGATCAAGGGCGTGCTGAACCTGCCGGCGCCGCTGCTCGCCAAGACGGACCTGAGCCAGCAGAAGATGGCGGCGGTGGATGCGGGCGAGAAGGAAGAGTACCCGCACGCACTGCGCTTCCAGGGCAGCCTGAAGCTGCGCGAGAACGACAAACGCTGACCGAGCCTCGTGATTCACATCTGACCCACGCGTGATGCCCGCCGGGCGCACCTTTTCGGGTGCGTCCGGCGGCTCATGCCTCACACCATGACCATCATGAAAAACCTGTTCAAGTACATCGTGGCGGGCGCCTGCGTCTCGCTGCTGGCCGGCTGCGGCGCGGGCGGCGGACCCGAAGCCGAGCTGGTCGGCGTCTACGCCATCAAGAAGAATGGCGCGCTCAAGGAAGTCGTGAAGATCGAGCGCCAGGGCAACCGCTACATCATGCGCGACAAGGTGCGCACGCCCGAGTGGAGCGAACCCAAGATGCAGATGCAGCCGGTGACGCGCGAGCGCTGGACCAAGATCACCACCGACAGCGAGAACACGAAGTTCGTGGGCGTGTCGAGCGACCAGCTCGCGATCTTCAAGGTGCCGCCGGGGTGGCAGAAGAACAGCTTCAAGACGGAGACCGGGTACTTCCTGTTCTATTCGCAGGGGCCGGTGGAGGCCTACAAGCTCTGACGGCTTGCGGGTCGTTCGTTTGGGTCGGTTCAGTTCAGGGCGGCGATCACGCCGACGGGGTACCTTGCTCCGCGAATGTCCTCCGCCCTTCGGGCTCCCCCTTGATTTCGCTGCGCAAGGCACCCCATCGGCGCGCTCGTTTTCAGAGCACTGGTTGATCAGCGATCCACCAGCAGCGCGTCCAAGTGCGCAGGGCATCGGGTGCTCCCCGCAGCGAAATCAAGGAGGAGGCGAAGCCGGGGGACATTCGCGGAGGGGAGTACCCGGTGGCCTGTGCACCCGCCCTGAACACACGCCCCCGAACACAGACAGTCGCCCGAAAAACTACGGCGCGACAATCGCCCCTTCGATCCGGTGGCGCTCGAGCGCATCGGCCACAAACCCGCTTGCCTTCATCTCCTCGACAAACGCCGCAAGCATCGCCTGCGCCTCGGCACCGCGGCTCGCCGGGGTGCCCATGGCTTGCTGGATCACCATGAAGCGCCCCGGCAGCACACGCACGCCCGGTGCGCGTGCCGCTTCGCCTTCGAGCAGTTGGCGAATGCCGGCTGCCACTTCGACTTCACCTGACCGCACTGCCGCCAGTGCGGGCCCGGCGCCTTGCAGCCGCACGATCTCGGCCTGCTTGATTTCACGCGTGAGGAACAGGTCGTAGGCGCTGCCCGAGCCGACCGAGATGCGGTGGCCCGGCGCATCGACCTGCGCGTTGTCGGTCAATGCGGACGATTCGGGCACGAGGTAGCTGCCCTCGATCAGCACATAGGGCGCGGTGAAGCGCAGGCCTTCGCTGCGGGCCGGGTCGAGGGCGAAGAAGCCGATGTCGGCCTTCTCGTTCTTCACCGCATCGACCGAGGCCGCGGCCTTCTCGAACACCACGAGTTCGACACTCACGCCGAGCCGGCGCGCGAACTCGCGTGCGAGATCGATCGATACGCCCACCGGCTCGCCGCTCGCGGCGTCCTTGTTGGCAAGGATCGGATTGCCGAGGTTGATGGACGCGCGCAGCGTGCCGCTGGGCGCGAAGGCGGAGACAAGGGCGGGTGAGGGCTGGGGCTGAGTCACGGCGTGCGTTCTTCCAGGAAAAGTCGGAGGAAAAAAAGAGGGCGAGGCAGAGGCTGCGGCCAGTTTACGTGGGGGCCGGCCGGATTTCCTACTGGAGAAAGGGAAGCGCGCCCACCGGCGCCGCGCGGCGTTTGCGTAGGCTCGGTCTACCCTGGATCGAGCATCCGCCTCGGTCGCTCCGACTTGCCGTTTCGCCTGCTTCATGACGACCAACCCGCCCGATATCGCCGACGTCCTGCGCCCCCTTCGTACCGCCACACACGCGCTGCATGAGGCGCTGGACAGCCGCCTGCCGATCGCGCGGGACGATGCATCGCTGGCCGACTACGCGGGGCACCTGCGCGCCCTTCGGCCCTGGTTGCAGGCGGTGCGCGACGCGCTCGCCGCTTCCGGCGTGCCGGGCCTCGAACGCATCGCCCGGCGCACCGACCGGCGGCTTGCTGCGCTTGCGCTCGATCTCGACGATCTCGGGGCATCGAACACCAGCGGGCAAGAGAGCGCTTTTCAATCCGCTGTCCCTGGACTGGCCGATGAAGCCGCACGCGACCCCGCCTTCGCCTGGGGCCTGGCCTATGTGCTCGAAGGCTCCCAGCTCGGCGGCATGGCGATGCGCAAGCGGCTCGGTGCACGCCTCGCGCCGCATCCGCTGCGGTACTTCCAGCCGGTGGATGCGCCCGGCGGGTTTGCGGCGCAATGGAAGGAATTCGTCGCCCAGCTCGGTGCCGCGCTGGCGGACCCGTTGGCCATCGACGCAGCCCGCCGCGGAGCGGTCGCGGGCTTTCGCAGCCTCATGCCCCGCTTCGGATTGCAGGGTTTGTAGGAAACGGCCGACGAGATCCCCCAAGGACGCCGAGGCATGATCCCCGCCACCCGTTTTTTCAGATTCTTTTCCCGGACCCAGCGCGCCGCCGCACGCGCCGATTGAACGTGCCCCAGCCTCACGCGACCACCCCAACCCCCCACGCCTTGCGGCCGCCCGAGGTCGACCTGTCGTCCTGCGACCTCGAGCCCATTCGCGTTCCCGGATCGATCCAGCCGCATGGCCGCATGCTGGTGCTGGAGCCCGATTCCCTCGAGCTCGTCGCCTGGAGCGACAACTGGCCCGACGGCCAACTCGATGCCGCGCAGCAGGTGCTTCGCGGGCTGGTGCTGCCCGCGCTCGCGCCGGGCGCGACGCCTGTGTCGCTCGGCGCTTTGCGCGTGGCGCATGAGACCTTCGACGTCGCCGCGCACCGCAGCGACCGCCACCTGTTCGCCGAGTTCGAGGCCGCCTTGCCCGCCGCCGGCAACGAGGCGCCGATCTATTCGCTCGGGCGCGTCTTCCTGCCGAAGCTGCAGGAAGCGCGCACGCTCGAACAGCTCACGCAGCTGGCGGCGGCCGAGATGAAGCGCCTGACCGGCTTCGGCCGCTGCCTGATCTACCGCTTCGATGCGGTCGGCCATGGCGAGGTGCTGGCCGAGGAGGCTGACCCCGGCTACGACAGCTACACCGGCCACCGCTTTCCAGCCTCCGACATTCCGCAGCAGGCGCGCGCGCTGTACCTGGTCAACCACTTCCGGCTGATCGCCGACGCCACCTACACGCCGGTGCCGCTGCGTGCCGCCGACCCGGCGCTCACCGCGGCCGACCTCGACCTCTCGCAGGCGCAGTTGCGCAGCGTGTCGCCCATCCACCTCGAGTACATGCGCAACATGGGCACGCTCGCGTCCATGTCGGTGTCGATCGTGATCGACGGGCGGCTGTGGGGGCTGATCTCGTGCCACGACCACCAGCCGCGCTTTCTGGACCCCGGCACCCGCCTGGCGTGCGAGCACCTGGGGCAGTTGCTGTCGCTGCAGATCCAGTCGAAGGAGAGCAACGTCGCGGTGGCCGAGCGGCTGGAGCTGCGCCAGCTCACGCTGCAGATCGTCTCGCACCTCGCGGACAGCGACGCCACGCTGCAGCGGCTGGTGGCGGAGTCGTCGCTCATGCTGCGGCTGGCACGCGCCACCGGCGCGGCCGTGGTGCTGGACGACGAGGTCTGGAGCGTGGGCGACGTGCCCGCGCGCGCGCAGGTGCAGGAGCTGGCGAGCTGGATCGCCGGCCTCGGCACCGAGGTCTACGAGAGCAGCGAGCTGCCCGCGCACTTCGCGGCGGCGAACGAGTTCCGCGAGGTGGCGGCTGGCGTGCTCGCGATCTCGATCTCGCAGGTGCACCGGCACCTCATCCTGTGGTTCCGGCCCGAGATCGTGCAGACGATCCAGTGGGCCGGCGATCCGAAGAAGCCGAAGGCCGCGGCCAGCGGGCGCATCCATCCGCGCATCAGCTTCTCCAGCTGGGTCGAGGAGGTGCGCGGCCGTTCGGCGGCCTGGACCCCGGCCGAAGTGGGCGCTGCGGTGGAACTGCGCCAGGCGCTCATCGGCGTGGTGCTGCGCCGCGCGGAAGAACTGGCGGCCGTGGCCACCGAGCTCGGCCGCGTCAACAAGGAGCTCGAAGCCTTTTCATACACCGTCTCGCACGACCTGCGCGCGCCGATGCGGCACATCGCGGGCTACGTCGATCTCGTCGCGCAGACCGAAGGCAAGCAGCTCAGCGAACGCGCGCACCGCTACCTCGGCCACGTCAAGGATGCGGCCGCTTTCGCGGGACAGATGGTCGATGCGCTGCTCGATTTTTCGCGCATGGGCCGTGCCGCACTGAAGCAGCGCATGGTCGACACCGAATCGCTGGTCGAAGGCCTGGCGCACGAACTCGCGCGGCTGGAGCCGGCGCGCCGCATCGAGTGGCAAGTCGACCCCGGACTGCCGGCGCTCTACGCCGATCCGCTGCTGCTGCAGGTGGCCGTTCGCAACCTGCTGGCCAACGCGGTGAAGTATTCGCGCACCCGCGATCCGCAGCGCATTGCGGTGCGCGCGATCCGCAGCGACCTGGGCAGCGGGCTGGAGGTCGAGGACAACGGCGTGGGCTTCCAGATGAAGTACGTCGACAAGCTGTTCGGCGTGTTCCAGCGGCTGCACCAGGCCGAGGAATTCGAAGGCACGGGCATCGGCCTGGCCAACGTGAAGCGGATCGTCGAGCGCCATGGCGGGACGGTCTGGGCCAAGGGCGCGATGGGCGAGGGTGCGACCTTCGGCTTCATCCTGCCGAACCGGGAACCGGGCAATGAACACGCGGTGGGCACGCCGCCAGACAACGGAGGAAAACATGCTTAAGCCGATCCTGCTCGTCGAGGACGACAAGCGAGACCTGGAACTCACCCTCATCGCGCTGGAGCGCAGCCAGCTCGCGAACGATGTCATCGTGCTGCGCGACGGCGCGCAAGCGCTCGACTACCTGCGGCGCGAGGGCGAACACGCCGCGCGCTCCGAGGGCAACCCGGCCGTGATCCTGCTGGACCTGAAGCTGCCCAAGGTGACCGGCCTGGAGGTTCTTCAGGCGGTGCGCGCCGACGCGGCGCTGCGCAGCATTCCGGTGGTCATGCTCACCTCTTCGCAGGAAGAGTCGGACGTGCTGCGCAGCTACGAGTTGGGCGTGAACGCCTATGTGGTGAAGCCGGTGGCGTTCGACCAGTTCGTCTCGGCCATCGCCGAACTGGGAGTCTTCTGGGCGGTGCTCAACGAGCCGCCGCCAGGTTCCTTGAAGGCGACGCGCCGACATGAATAGGCCCGGCGTCGCGAGCGTGCTGGACGATGTGGACATGGCTGACGCGGTGAACGCCCCGGATGCTGCGGATGTTCCGGGCTCGGTGACGCCCGGACCGATCGACGTCCTGATCCTGGAGGACTCGCGCTTCGACGTCGAACTCCTGGGCGAGGCCCTTTCCGTGGCGTTGCCGCAGGCGCGGACGCATGTGGTGCGCGACGAGCGCGGCTTCGTCGCGGCGCTGGGCGAGCGCAGCCATGCGCTGATCCTGTCGGACTACGAGCTGCCCGGCTTCTCCGGCGCGGAGGCGCTGGCGATCGCGCAGCGCGTGGCGCCCGAGACGCCCTTCGTCTTCGTGTCGGGCGTGATCGGCGAGGACAACGCGGTCGAGCTGCTCAAGCGCGGCGCTACCGACTATGTGAGCAAGGGGCGCCTCGCGCGGCTGCCGGTGGTGCTGGAGCGCGCCTTGAAGGAGGCGGCCGACCGGCGCGCCAAGCGCGTGGCCGAGTTCCAGCTGCAGGTGGCCAACGAGACTTTCCGCGAGGCGGAGTCGCGCCGGCTTGCGCTCATGGAACTGGGCGACCGCATCCGCGACATCGACGACCCCGCCGAGATCGCCTACGTGGCTTCGGCCATGCTGGGCCAGCGGCTGGGCGTGGACCGCGCGGGCTACGGGCTGGTGGACAAGGCGGCCGAGACGATCTCGATCGACCGCGACTGGACCGCGCCCGGCGTCGCCAGCCTCGCGGGCCTGCTGCACTTTCGCGACTACGGCTCCTACATCGAGGACCTGCTGCGCGGCGTGACGGTGGCCTTCGCCGATGCGCGGCTCGACCCCCGCACCCGCGACAACGCCGATGCGCTGGACGCGATCACCGCGCGCGCGGTGGTCAACATGCCGCTCACCGAACGCGGCGGGCTGGTGGGGCTGCTGTACCTCAACCACGGGCAGGCGCGCGAGTGGACGCGCGACGAACTCGACTTCGTGCGCGAGACGGGCGACCGGGTGCGCTCGGCCATTGCGCGGCGCGAGGCGCAGATCGAATTACAGGCCTTTGCCGAGTCGCTGGAGCGGCAGGTCGAGGAGCGCGCCGCCGAACTGGAAGCTGCGCGCGAGCAACTGCGCCAAAGCCAGAAGCTCGAAGCCGTGGGCCAGCTCACGGGCGGGCTCGCGCATGACTTCAACAACCTGCTGGCCGCCATCAGCGGCAGCCTGGAGCTCATGCGCCGGCGCGGGCTCGATGGCAAGCCCGCCGAGATGGAGCGCTACATCGGTGTGGCGCAGGGCGCGGTCAAGCGCGCGGCGGCGCTCACGCACCGGCTGCTGGCGTTCTCGCGGCGCCAGACGCTGGAGCCGAAGCCGCTGAATGCCAACCGGCTGGTCTCCGACATGGAAGAGCTGCTGCGCCGCACGCTCGGCCCGCAGATTTCGCTGGAGGTGGTGGCGGCGGTGGGCCTGTGGAACGTGCATGCCGATCCGAGCCAACTCGAGAACGCGCTGCTCAACCTGTGCATCAACGCGCGCGACGCCATGCCCGAGGGTGGCAAGCTGGTGATCGAAACCGCCAACCGCTGGGTCGATGTGCGCACCGCGCAGGAGCGCGACATGCCCACTGGCCAGTACGTGTCGCTCACCGTCAGCGACAACGGCGTGGGCATGACGCCCGAGGTGGTGGCGCGGGCCTTCGATCCCTTCTTCACGACCAAGCCGATCGGCATGGGCACGGGCCTGGGCCTGTCGATGATCTACGGCTTCGCCAAGCAGTCGGGCGGGCAGGTGCGCATCTATTCGGAGCTGGGCAAGGGCACCTCGGTCAGCCTCTATCTGCCGCGCCACGACGAGCAGGAGGAAGCCGCGAGCGAACCGGTGGAGGCCACGCTCGCGCCGCGCGCCGACCAGGGCGACACGGTGCTCGTGGTGGACGACGAACCCGCGCTGCGCATGATCATCGTGGAGGTGATGCGGGGCCTCGGCTACGCCACGCTGGAGGCCGCCGACGGCGCGGGCGCGCTGCGCATCCTGCAGTCGCCGCGGCAGCGCATCGACCTGCTGGTGAGCGACGTGGGCCTGCCCGGCGGCATGAACGGCCGACAGGTCGCCGATGCGGCGCGCACCGCGCGGCCGGGGCTCAAGGTGCTGTTCATCACCGGCTACGCGGAGAACGCGGTGCTGAGCCACGGCCATCTCGATCGCGGCATGCATGTGATGACCAAGCCGTTCGAGATGGATGTGCTCGCGCGAAGGGTGAAGGCGCTGATCGAGTCGCGCTAGCTAGCTAGCTAGCGAGCGAGCGCCGCCGGCGGCAGGCTCAGCGCGCCGTGAGCGGCTCTAGGCCGGTCTTGGCGATGGTGGGCGCGGCGGCCGGCGAGTTCAGGTAGCGGATCAACTGCCGCGCCGCCTCGGGCTGCTTCGACGCGGTGGCGATGCCGGCCGAGAACACGGTGTTCTGCTGCACATCGGCGGGCAGCGGGCCGATGTAGTCGATGCCGGCGATCGGCAGCAGCTCGCTCACCTGTTGCAGGCCGAGCGCCGCATCGCCGCGCGCGACGACGGTGCCGACGCGCTCGCTCAGGATGCGCTTGCTCTTGGGTTTGACCTGGTCTTCGATGCCGAGCTTCTTGAGCAACTCGGTCTCGTAGTAGGTGCCGCTCGCGCTTGCCGAGTAGGCGATCGACGGCGCCGCGATCAGCGTGCGCTTGAGCGCATCGACGGTGCTGATGTCCGGCCGGGGCGCGCCCTTGCGCACCGCGAAGCCGATGGCCGAGCGCACGAGGTCGACTTGGCTGCCCGGCACCACCTTGCCCTTGGCGACGAGGTCGTCGAGGGCGGGGCGCGCGAGGATGACCACGTCGACCGGCTCGTTGCGCGCAAGGCGGCTCGGGATCGAGTCCTGCGCGTTGCCCATCGAGGCGCCGTACGCCGTCTTCACCGAACGTCCGCTGCTGCGCTCGAACTCGGGGCGCAGGCCGTTGTAGGCAGCGGTGAAGCCGCCGGAGGTCATGACGTGGATGTCGTCGGTGGCTGCCTTGTTGTTGCCGACAGTGCCGCAGCCGGCGAGAACGAGGGCCGCGACGAGTGGAAGCGCAGCGCGGCGGGTGAGAGAGAAGAGAGGGGAAAGGGGCTTCACGATGTCTCCTGGAGGAAGAGGGCGGCGGCCCGGTGCCGTGCTGCCCGCAGTTGCCATCGTAGAAGCCGGGGCTGTCAGTCAGCCTTCATCGCATTAATGGTTAATACCGAGTGGCGGGCCTTCCAGATCCTCTCGCCCGGGGCACTTTCGCTGCTTCCTCAAGGCACTGCGCCAAGTGCGCGACCACCGGCGATCCGGCCCGCGGCTTGCGCTGGAGCAGGCCGACTTCGCGATGGAATGTGTGCTCGCCGAGCGGCAGCGCGCGAACGCCGGGCGGCAGCGGCAGGTGCGCCTCGACCAACGGAACGAGGCCGGCGCCCAGCCCCTTCGCCGCGAGATGGATGAGGGCAGGGATCTCGTCCACCTCGACGGAATCGCTGACCTGCAGCCCTTGGCGCCGAAGGAAGCGCTCGACCATCCGCCCGCCGAACGACGCGCGGTCGTAGCGCAGGAACGGTTGCTCCTGCAGCAGGGTGCGCCAATCCTTCCTTGCGGGCGTGCCCGCCGGCACGATCAGCACGTAGGGCTCCTGCACCAGCGGCTGCCACGCCAGATCGGGAAGGAGGCCGAAGGGCGGCCGGATGATCACGGCCGCATCGATGCTGCCCGCATCGAGGTCGTCCATCAGCCGCATCGACACGCCGGGCGAGACATGCACCCGCAGCAGCGGCAGGCTTTGCCGCAGCCGGGCCAGCGCCCGCGCCACCAGCGTCGGCTGCGCCGAGGCGATGGCGCCGATGCGCAGCAGCCCGCGGTTCGCGGCGTCGTCGGGCACGTCGCCGAGCCTGGCGTAGAGGGCGCAGATCTCCTCGGCGCGCGCCAGCGTCGTCTCGCCTGCGGCATTCAGGGTGGCGGAGCGTCCCGTCCTGTCGAAGAGCGCGAAGCCGAGGCTCTCTTCGAGCCGCTTGATCTGGCTGCTGACCGCCGATTGCGTGAGGCCGATGCGCTCGCCCGCCGCCGCAAAGGTGCCGTGGCGGCAGACGGTGATGAAGGTCTGGAGTTCGTTGATCATGTTTGACTCATCAAAATTATCGGGACTCAGCGAAGAAATATATCGCTTTCGCCTATGAGGCTCGTTGCCTAAAGTCGGGGTATTTCGACCTCTTCCACTGAGCGCCAATGCGGCGGATCCCATGAGCACCCACGACACACGCATCCCTTTTCACCTGGCTTTCCCCGTTCGCGACATCGCCGAAGCCCGCGCGTTCTACGGCGAGCTGCTGGGATGTCCGGAAGGGCGCAGTGCGCCGCAGTGGGTGGATTTCGATTTCTACGGGCACCAGATCGTGGCGCACCTCGCGCCCGACGAGTGCGGCCACAAGGCCCTGAGCGCGGTGGACGGCCACGACGTGCCTGTGCGCCACTTCGGCGCGATCCTGCCGATGGACAAATGGCAGGCCATGGCCGACAAGCTCGTCGCCCGCGGCACGAAGTTCGTGATCGAGCCCTACATCCGCTTCAAGGGCGAGCCGGGCGAGCAGGCGACGATGTTCTTTCTCGACCCCTCGGGCAATGCGATCGAGATGAAGTCGTTTGCAAACCTGGATTCGTTGTTCGCGGTCTGAAGCGGGGCAAAGCGGGACGGATCCTCGCCTATTCCAGGTTCTTCCGCAGGAACTGCTCCATCTCCGTCAGCACCCGCACCCGGTCTTCCTCGCGGCTCAGCCTGTGGTCGCCGAGCGGCAGTTCGACGTAGCGTGCATCGGTGCGGTTCGCCTTCTTCAGCGCCTCGGCCATGTCGCGCGATTGCTCTACCGGCACGATGAGGTCGTTGGCGCCGTGGACCAGCAGCACTGGCACGCGGATCTCCGCGGCACGCAGGGCCGGTGAGGTCTGGCGCAGCTTTTCGCGATCGCCCCACCAGGTGCCGATTTCCGCTTCGGCACCCAGTTCATAGCCCATGTAGTTCTGCGAATGGCTGAGCAGGTCGCGCAGGTCCGAGGGGCCGGCAAAGCTGATGGCGCAGCGATAGAGCGTGGGGTCCTTCACCGCCCCCATCAACGCGGCATAACCGCCGTAGCTGCCGCCCACGATGCAGGCGCGCTGCGGATCGGCAATGCCCTGCTCGACCAGCCAGCGCAGGCCATCGGCGAGATCGTCCTGCATCTCCAGGCCCCAGCGGCGGCGGCCGGCTTCGCGGAAGTCCTGGCCGTAGCCAATCGATCCGCGGAAGTTGATCTGCAGCACAGCCCAGCCACGGCTGGCGAAGAACTGCGCCCAATAGTCGTAGCTGCCGGTGTTGATCGATGCGGGGCCGCCGTGCGGCAGCATGATGGTGGGCAAGCTGTGGGCGGACGGAGCGCCGGCCATTTCGGCTTTGGCCTCGCGTGCAGGCGGCAGGGTCAGGTAGCCTTCCAGCTGCAGGCCGTCGCGGCTACGCAGCGCAACGCGCTTGGGCGTGGCCAGCGGCTGCTTCTCCAGGGCAGGGTGCGTGTCGCTGATGAGCCCGAGCGTGCCGCTCGCCCAGTCCATCGTGTAGTACTTCGGCGGCCGCGAACCCTGGACCGACAGGACGATGCTGCGCTGCCCCGTTTCGTCGTCGCTCACGATGCGGTTGCCGCGCTTCGGCAAAGCGCGGTCCAGCGCGTCCTGTCGCTGCCGAGCCGCATCGTCCCAGTACAGCAGGCGGGGCACGTCGGTGCGGTACTCGATGCCGACGACGCGCTGCGTTGCCGGGTCCCGGATCAGGTCGCCGCGTATGTCGAAGCGGGCATCGGCCAGCAGCGTCTGGCGCGGAAACGCGGGGTCCTGCAGGTCGATGCGCACCAGCGCGTTGCGCCCGTCCACAGGCGCAAGGGCATAGAGAAAGCGCGGATCGGCGTCGAAGCCCAGTGGCGTGAGTGCCTGCCGGCGAGCCTCCGTGGGGTCGGTGCCGTCGTAGGTGGCAAGAGCTGCCCATTCGGACGGGCGCCCTTGCGACTCGGGCGGCTTGACCATCACGCGCAAGGTGGTACGCGTCGAGCCGCTGCCCAGCCGCACCACGCCTTGGGGGTCGGCCATCCAGTGGCGGATGCCGCCGAGGTTGCGTTGCAGCAGGCGCGACCGTCCGGTGCGCGCATCCAGGCGATAGACATCGGGCTGTCCGGGCGATTGCGCGTCATAGGCGATCAGCACCGTTTCCGGTTCGTCGCGCAGGGCGCCGACGATGCGGTCCTGGTACTGCGGCATGTGCCGTTGCCGCTCGAAGAAGGGGCCGTTCTGCAGCGCACTCGCGAGGTCCGCCTTCAGGTTGCTGCCGTCGGGGTCGATCGCGATCAGCCGGGTCTCGCCCGTCGCCACGCCGCGCCGGTGGTCGGGAAAGAAGGCGCCGATCAACAGGCGCTTGTTGCCGGCCCAACGAAGCGACGAGACGATGTACTTGTCGTTGTCGGTGCGCAGGACGATCTTCGGCTTGTTGCCGAAGCCGCTCACCACTACGTAGCTCTTGCCCTCGACGTTCTGGACCATGGCGGCGCCACGTCCGTCAGGAGACATGCGCAGCATCTCGATGGCGGGGAGTTCCGCGAAGGCCTGCACGGGAATAGGGGCGGGTGGTGGTGGCGGCGAATCTGGCGGCTCGGCTGCAAAGGCGATGCCGGATCCGGCGAGACAGAGCGCGGCGAGGCGCCGCAGGCGCCTGAAGGCGACAGACATGTTTTTTCTCCCTGATATGAAAAGCCGGGGCAGTGTACCGAGCCGGTTCCAGATCAAGGGGGCGCATGCCCCACTGGTCGCCCCTCAGGCCAGGTCGAAACAGCACCCCGCGTAATAGGGCAGGTCGCCGCCGCTCACAAAGGGCACCTCGATCGGCTTGCCTTCGTTGCGCCACACGTCGCGCCGCTTGTAGCCCGCCTGCGTCAGCGTCGCGAGCAGCCCCTCGTGGTGCTCGATGCGGTAGGGGCATACGGCCACGCCGATGCTGTTGAGCGTGTAGAGCGTGCGTTCGGGGTGCACGGCCGTCGTGTTCAGCACGATGCGTCGCGGCTTCGCGGCCAGCGACGACAGGATGCCGTCGATGCGCACCGGCAGGTACTGCAGGCTGCCCGAGGCGTACAGCACATCGCAGCCGCTGGCGTCGCGGTAGTCGGTGGTGAAGGCGAGCTGGCCGCTCACCTCGCGCTGCGCGGCCGTGGCGCGGCCTTGCTCGATGACGCTGGGCACGTCGCACACGGTCCAGCGCAGGCTGTCGGGGTAGCTCAGCACGCGGCGGAACGCGTAGTACTTGATGCCGATGTGGCCGCCGAGATCGAACACGCGCGTGAGGCCCGCATCGATCGAGCGTCCCAGCCAGAACAGGCCCGGGTAGTCGTAGAAATAGATCTGCGGGCTGTAGAGACCGGCCGCTTCGGCATGGTCGTAGCCCACGGCCTTGGAAGGCGGCGCGTTGGCTTCCGCTGCGGCGAAGCTCTCGAACGAACCCATGAAGAGGTTCTCGTCGGTGTTGTCGAGAAACTTCTGCCGATAGGCGTCTTCGGGGGAGAGGGAAGGGGAGGAAAACGGCCGCAGTTTCGAGAGCATTTTTTTCTCCGGTGATGCATTCATTCTGCAGAGCAACACAGGCGCATTCAATGACCGGAAAACCCGGGGGTAGGTACCCACCCCCTCCTAGGCGAGCTGCCCGCTCGCGAGCGCCGCGGCCGCTGCGCGCGTCTCCACGCCGAGCTTCTCGAAGATGTGCTCCAGGTGCTTGTTCACCGTGCGCGGACTGGTGCCCAGGATCTCGCCGATGTCGCGGTTGGTCTTGCCCTTGGCGAGCCATGACAGCACCTCGGTCTCGCGCGGTGTGAGCGCGGCTTCGGCCAGCCGCGCCGACGAAGCGCCAGCGGTGCCGTCGCGCTGCATCGCGAACAGCAGCATGGTTTCGCCGAGCGCCGCCGCGCCCAGGTTGCGCACCGACAGCCGCATGCCCGTCGCGGTGCCGATGACGATCGCCGCGCCCGCCACGAGCGCCCCTTCGAGCGACCGCGGCAGCAGCCCCGGCGACACCGGGTCTTCGAGCGCGTGCAGCCACAGCGCCGCTTGCGGTGAGCGCCACGCGATGCGCCCGCGCGTGTCCACGAACACCACGCCCATGCCGGCCACATCGACCGCATCGCGCGCCATGCGGGTGATGCGGGCATTGCGCGCGTGCGTGTGCAGGCGCGCCAGAACCTCCTGCGCGCGGATCGGCTTCACCACGTAGTCCACGCCGCCGCATTCGAAGCCTTCGACCACGTGCGAGGTTTCCGAAAGGCCGGTCATGAACAGCACGGGAATGTGCGCCCACGCCGGGTTGGCCTTGATGCGCCGGCAGGTCTCGAAACCCGAGAGGCCAGGCATCAAACCGTCGAGCAGGATCGCATCGGGCACCACGAGTTCGAGCCGCTGCAGCGCGGCCTCGCCGTCGGCAGCGACCAGCACGGTGTAGCCGCTGGCCTCCAGCGTGTCGCACAGCATGCCCAGGCTGCTGGGGGCGTCGTCCACCACCAGCACCACGGGGCGCTCGGATTCATGGCTGGGCAAGGGGAGTGTCTGCATCTTCTGCCAGTGCGTTGCGGAGGTTGTCGAGTTCGAAGCGGGTGACCATGCCGCGCAGCCACGTGCAGGTAGCGGCCGCGGCGGGCGACGCGGCGGCCAGCCGGTCGAGCACGGTCTGCAGGCCGCGTACATGGCCCATCTGAACGAGGCGCATCAGCTCGGCGCGATCGTCTTCCGAAAGCACGAGCTGCGGCGGGCGCAGCGCGCTTTCTTCTTCGCTCGCGGGGGGTATCGCGTCGCTGGCCGTCAGCCATTCGAGGCCCAGGTGCCGCTCCAGCGTGGCGATGAGTTCCGACTCGATCACCGGCTTGCCGACGAAGGCCTGGCAGCCCGCGGCGTTCAAGCGCTCGGTCTGGTTCTCGAACATGTTGGCCGAGACGATGATGATCGGGATGTCCTTGAAGCCCGAGGCGCGCACCGAGGTGGCGGTCTGCCAGCCGTCCATGTCGTCCATCGTGAGGTCGAGCAGGATCGCCGAGGGCAGCTCTTCGCGCAGGCTGTCCAGGCACTCGGTGCCGCTCGCGGCCTCGCGAATCTCGAAGCCCAGCGGCATCAGCATGCCGGCGAGCATCTGGCGCTGCACGGGCTGGTCGTCCACCACGAGCAGCGTGCGGCGCGCGCCGATGTAGCCCGACACCGGCTGCCGCAGGGCACCGCCCCTGGCTTGCGGGCCGGGGTCGGCGACCTCGCGCAGGTACACGCGCACGCTGAAGGTGCTGCCCGCGGGCGAGGTCTGCGCCAGGACCAGCTCGCCGCCCATCAGCGAAGTCAGCAGGGCGGTGATCGTGAGGCCCAGCCCCGTGCCCGGCTCGCCGCGCCGGCGCCCCGCGGCTCCGCGCTCGAAGGGCTCGAAGATGCGCAGGTGGTCCTGCGGCGCGACGCCGATGCCGGTGTCGACCACGTCGAAGCGCAGCACCTCGCGTCGCGCGTCCACATGCAGCGTGACGGTGCCGCTGTCGGTGAAGCGCACCGCGTTCGTCAGCAGGTTGATGAGGATCTGCCGCAGCCACTTGGCATCGGCATGCACCCAGGCCGGCAACTGCCCTGCGTGCGTGAAGACGAAGGCCAGGCCCTTGTTCTCCGCCTGCGGCCGCACCATGTGCACCAACTGGTCGAGAAAGGCCGGCAGCGCGAGCGGCGCCGGTTCCAGCTGCAGGCGGCCGGCCTCGATGCGCGCGAGGTCGAGCAGGCCGTCGATGAGGCCGAGCATGTGTTCGCCGCTGCGGTGGATGGTCTGCACCGCCTCGCGCGGCGGTGCGGCGGCATCGCCCTTGAGCAGGATCTGCGAATAGCCCAGGATGCTGTTGAGCGGTGTGCGCAGTTCGTGCGTCATGCCCGCGACGTAGCGCGTCTTGGCTTGGTTTGCTGCCTCGGCCGCTTCCTTGGCGGTCTGCAATGCGGCGTCGGTGCGGCGGTGGGCTTCGATTTCCAGCGCGAGCAGATTGTTGTGGCGGTTCGATTCCTCCTGCGCCATCTGGCGGCTCTCGCTGCCCAGCACCACCCACCATGCGGCCACTGCGGCCACGACCGACAGCAGTGCGAACACCTTCAGAAAGGCCGTGGACAAGGTCGGGTCGCTCGTGCCCGCGATGGCCTCCTGCGCATAGACCACGCCGACCACGGTGGCGAGCAGCGCGATCAGCGAGGTGGCCACCAGAAGATAGTGCGCCACGCGGAAGTTGAGCCGCGCGGAGAGCGCAGGCGGCAGCAGCGCCTGCAGCCACCCGCTCATCTGCTCGGCGGCGCGCGAGTCGGTCTTGCAGCGGTCGTGGCAGCGCGATTCGAGCGTGCAGCACAGCGAGCAGATCGGCGCGCTGTAGGCCGGGCAGTGCGCCATGTCTTCCGATTCGAAGCTGTTGTCGCACACCGAGCACTTCACGCTCTGGCCGGGCGCCCATCGGTCGATGTCGGTGCGCGCGAGGTAGTAGCGGCCGCGCGTCTTCCACGCGAGCAGCGGCGACACCGCCATGGCCGTCGCCAGCGCGATGAAGGGCGAAAAAGCCTTGGCCCATTGGCCGAGTGCGCCCGAATACGCGAGCATCGCTAGCGCGGCCGCGACCAGCATCGCGACCAGGCCCACGGGGTTGATGTCGTACAGGTGCGCGCGCTTGAACTCGATGGTCTTCGGGCTCCAGCCCAGCGGCTTGTTGATGACGAGGTCGGCCACCAGCGCACCGACCCAGGCGATGGCGATGTTGCTGTAGAAGCCCAGCACATGTTCCAGCGCGGCAAACACGCCGAGCGCCATCAGCAGGATCGCGATGGCCACGTTGAACACCAGCCACACCACGCGACCCGGGTGGCTGTGCGTGAGCCGCGCGAAGAAGTTCGACCAGGCGAGCGACCCCGCATAGGCGTTCGTGAGGTTGATCTTCATCTGCGAGACGACGACGAAGAGCACCGTCACGCCGAGGATCCACGCCGGATCGCGCAGCACGTACGAGAACCCCGTGAGGTACATCTGCGTCGGCTCGACCGCATGCGCGGCCGGTATCTCGTGCTGCAGCGCGAGAAACGCGAGAAAGGCGCCGCCCATCATCTTGAGCATGCCCGGCACGATCCAGCCTGGCCCCGCGACCAGCACCGCGGTCCACCAGCGGCCGCGGTTGGCGGCGGTCTTCTCGGGCAGGAAGCGCAGGTAGTCGACCTGCTCGCCGATCTGCACCACGAGCGAGAAGGCCACCGTGGCCGCCGCGCCGAACATCAGCGGATCGAAGCCGCTGCTGTCGGAGGTGCGGCCCACGAGGCCGGTGAAGTCGGCGTAGAGCTCGGGCTTTTTCACCATCACCGCGATGAAGGGGCACACGAAGAGAACGATCCAGATCGGCTGCGTCCAGAGTTGCAGCCCCGAGATGAGCGTGATGCCGCGCGCCACCAGCGGAATGATCACGATCGACGACACGAGGTACAGCAGCCACAGCGGCCAGTCGAGGTACATCTGCAGCGCGAGCGCGAGGATCGCCGCCTCCAGCGCGAAGAAGATGAAGGTGAAGCTCGCATAGATGAGCGAGGTGAGCGTGGAGCCCAGGTAGCCGAAGCCCGCGCCGCGGGTGAGCAGGTCCATGTCCACGCCGTGCCGTGCCGCGTAGTACGAGATCGGCAGGCCCGTGAGAAAGGTGATGAGCCCCACCACCAGGATCGCCCACAGCGCATTCGAGAAGCCGTAGCTCAGTGCGATGGCCCCGCCGATCGCCTCCAGCGCGAGGAACGACGTGGCGCCGAAAGCCGCGTTCGCCACCCGGAATTCGGACCACTTGCGAAAGCTGCGCGGCGTGTAGCGCAGCGCGTAGTCCTCCAGCGTCTCGTTCGCGACCCAGGCGTTGTAGTCGCGGCGGATGCGAAAGATCTTCTGTCCGGAGACGGATGTCATGGCGGGTTCTCGCGGCGGCGGTGGCATGGGCAGGTACAGCAAGAAGCGCTCCCTGTGCCTTCTTCCCCCGTGGCCGGCTTGCGAGTCTGCGGGCAGGACGGGTTCCCGCCGCTACGTTGAATGACGTATTCGCCGGAGAGGAACTGATTTCTAAAGTACCAGCCATGGTGCTCGGGGCACCGTCCGATGCACTGCGATGGTGCGCGGCTCACCCTTCCCAACCTGCTTCTCAACCTGCCTGGAGTTCCTGATGCCGCGTGATTCCGATCCTTCCTTCGATGCCCTCGACGCCATGGCCTTGCGCCGTCGTCGCCTGCTGCAGGGCGCCGCCGCGCTGCCCGTGATGGGCCTGAGCGGCCTGAGCTTCGGCCAGTCGCAGTTCCCCACCGCCAAGGTCAACACCACCAAGCTTGCGGTGACCGACACCGAAGTCACGGTGGGCCAGCTGCATTCGTCCACCGGCACCATGGCCATCTCGGAGACCGGCTCGATCCAGGCCGAGCAACTGGCCATCGACCAGATCAACGCCATGGGCGGCATCCTCGGCCGCAAGATCAAGGTCATCAAGGAAGACGGCGCCTCCGACTGGCCCACCTTCGCCGAGAAGTCGAAGAAGCTCCTGGTCAACGACCACTGCGCGGCCGTCTTCGGCTGCTGGACCAGCGCCTCGCGCAAGGCCGTGCTGCCGGTGTTCGAGAAGGAAAACGGCCTCCTGTACTACCCCACCTTCTACGAAGGCCTGGAGCAGAGCAAGAACGTGATCTACACCGGGCAAGAGGCCACGCAGCAGATCATCTGGGGCCTCGATTGGGGCGCGAAGGAGAAGAAGGCCAAGACCTTCTTCCTCGTCGGCTCCGACTACATCTGGCCGCGCACCTCGATGAAGATCGCGCGCAAGCACATCGAGAACTTCCAGAAGGGTTCGGTCAAGGGCGAGGAGTACTACCCGCTGGGCCACACCAACTTCAACTCGCTGATCAACAAGATCAAGGTCGCCAAGCCCGACTGCATCTTCGCTGCCGTGGTGGGCGGGTCCAACGTGGCCTTCTACAAGCAGCTGAAGGCCGCGGGCATCACCGGCGACAAGCAGTTCCTCTTGACGCTGGCCGTGACCGAGGACGAGATGACCGGCGTGGGCGGCGAGAACTTCGCGGGCTTCTATTCGTCCATGAAGTACTTCCAGTCGCTCGACAACGAGAACAACAAGAAGTTCGTGGCCGCCTTCAAGGCCAAGTACGGCAAGGACGCCGTCATCGGCGACGTGACGCAGGCGGGCTACCTCGGTCCATGGCTGTGGAAGGCCGCGGTCGAGAAGGCCGGCAGCTTCGATGTCGACAAGGTCGTGGCGGGTTCGCCGGGCATCGAGTTGAAGACGGCGCCCGAAGGCTACGTGAAGCTGGACGCGAACCATCACCTGTGGAGCAAGGCGCGCATCGGGCAGGGGCAGCTCGACGGGACGTTCAAGGTGGTTGCCGAATCGGCTGAGTTGATCAAACCCGATCCGTTCCCCAAGGGCTACCAGTAAGTCTTTGCCTTTCTCCCTCCCCTCCCGGGGGAGGGTTGGGGTGGGGGCCAGCGGCCATCGATAAAGCCTTGCGCTCGCGAGCGCCGCCGAGCCCCCATCCCAACCTTCCCCCGGAGGGGGAAGGGCCAACATCCAAATACCTGGAACCTGTCGCCATGACTCTGTCGGACATGATGAACATCGGCCTCATGCAGGGCTTCGCGGGGCTGAGCCTCTTCGCGGTGCTGCTGCTCATGGGCCTGGGCCTCGCGATCATCTTCGGCCAGATGGGCGTCATCAACATGGCGCATGGCGAGTTCATGACCATCGGCGCCTACTCGATCTACCTGGCCGCACAGGTGACGGAGCGGATGGCGCCCGCGTTCATGCCGTATTACTTTCCGATCGCCATCGGCCTGGCGTTCGTGTTCGCCTTCATCGTCGGCTGGATCGTGGAGTGGGTGCTGATTCGCCACCTCTACAAGCGCCCGCTCGACACGCTGCTCGCCACCTGGGGCGTGAGCCTGGGGCTGCAGCAGATTTTCCGCACCTTCATCGGCCCGAAGGAAGTGAGCCCGACGCTGCCGGAATGGATCATGGGCTCATGGACGCCGCATGAAGGCCTCGATATTCCGATCAACGGCCTCTTCGTGCTCGCGCTCACCGGGCTGGTCACCTGCGGCGTGCTCATCGCGCTGCACAAGAGCCGCTGGGGCCTGCGCGTGCGCGCCACCGTGGCCAACCGCACGATGGCCAATGCCACCGGCATCGACACCATGAAGACCGACCGCCTGACCTTCGCCATCGGCTGCGGCATTGCCGGCATGGCGGGCGCGGCCTTCACCACCATCGGATCGACCGGGCCGACCTCGGGCTCGCTCTACATCGTCGATGCCTTCCTGGTCGTCACCTTCGGCGGCGCCGCGAGCCTCTTGGGTACCGTGGTCTCGGCCTTTGGCATTGCGCAGACGCAGTCGATCTCCGAGTTCTTCATGACAGGCTCGATGGCCAAGGTGCTGACGCTCTCGCTGATCGTGCTGATTTTGATGATGCGGCCCCAAGGCCTCTTTGCAGTCAAGGTGCGTCGTTGATGAACCCGATTTCTTCCTGGAGAACGTTCCGATGAATTTCATCAAGGCCTCGATCCTGCGCTACCAGCTGGGCAGTCTCCTGCTGCTGGTGCTGCTGCTGGCGGTCGTGCTGCCGCTCTCGCTCGACATCTTTCGCTTGAACCTCGTGGGCAAGTACCTCACCTACGCCTTCGTCGCCGTGGGGCTCGTCATGGTGTGGGGCTACGGCGGCGTGCTGAGCCTGGGGCAGGGCGTGTTCTTCGGCATCGGCGGCTATGCGATGGCGATGTTTCTGAAGCTCGAAGCCTCCGACCCGATCACCACCAAGATCCAGTCGACCCCCGGCATTCCGGACTTCATGGACTGGAACCAGATCACCGAGTTGCCCGCGCTGTGGCTGCCCTTCAAGAGCTTGCCGCTGAGCCTCGCGCTGGTGGTGCTCGCACCGATGGCGCTGGCCTGGCTCGTGAGCTTCGCGATGTTCAAGCGCCGCGTGGGCGGCGTGTACTTCGCGATCATCACGCAGGCGGTGGCGCTGATCTGCACCGTGCTCATCATCGGACAGCAGGGCTACACTGGCGGCGTCAATGGCATGACCGACCTGAAGACGATGCTGGGCTGGGACACGCGCACCGACGGCGCAAAGTACATCCTCTACTACGTGTGCGTCGGCCTGCTGGTCGCGAGCATCCTCCTGTGCCGCTTCATCCAGACCAGCAAGCTCGGCACGCTGCTGCTCGCAATGCGCGACAAGGAAGACCGCGTGCGCTTCTCGGGCTACGACGTGTCGAACTTCAAGGTCTTCATCTTCTGCCTCGCGGCCGGGCTCTCGGGCATCGGTGGCGCGATGTTCGCGCTGCAAGTGGGCTTCATGTCGCCGAGCTTCGTGGGCATCGTGCCCTCCATCGAGATGGTGATCTTCTGCGCGGTCGGTGGGCGCATGAGCCTGGTGGGCGCGGTGTACGGCGCGCTGCTGGTCAATGCGGGCAAGACGCTGTTCTCCGAGAGCTTTCCGGACCTGTGGCTCTTCCTGATGGCCGGGCTCTTCATCGGCGTGACGATGGCGTTCCCGATGGGCTTGGCGGGCCTGTGGGACGAGAAGATCAAGCCCTGGTGGAAGGGCCGCCGCCAGGCGCTGCGCGAGGCCGCGGTGCAACCGCCGCCCGCCATGCCGATGACGCCCGCGGCACCCGTCGTATCGCCCGAACCCCACCTGCCTGAAGGTGTCGGCAGCCAACGCGCCTGAACCCGGAACACCCTCATGAGCAACACCGACTTCGCGCTCGCCGTGGAAGACCTCACCGTCTCCTTCGACGGCTTCAAGGCCATCGACGACCTGACGCTCTACATCGACAAGAACGAGCTGCGCGTGATCATCGGCCCCAACGGCGCCGGCAAGACCACGCTGCTCGACCTGATCTGCGGCAAGACCAAGGCCAGTGCCGGCAGCATCAAGTTCAAGAACACCGAGCTCACGAAGATGGCCGAGCACAAGCGCGTGCGGCTCGGCATCGGCCGCAAGTTCCAGACGCCGTCCATCTACGAGAACCTCAGCGTGTTCCAGAACCTGGAGGTGTCCTTTCCGAAAGGCCGCTCGGTGTTCGGTGCGCTGGCGTTCAAGTGCGACGACGAGGTCAAGGCCAAGGTGCAGGCGGTGGCCGATGACATCGGCCTGGCGGACAAACTGCGCACCGAAGCGGGCCTGCTGAGCCACGGCCAGAAGCAGTGGCTGGAAATCGGCATGCTGCTGATGCAGGAGCCCGAGCTGCTGATGCTCGACGAGCCCATCGCCGGCATGAGCGCGCGCGAACGCGAACTCACCGCCGACTTGCTCAAGCGCATCTGCCAGAACCGCGCGGTGATCGTCATCGAGCACGACATGGCCTTCGTCAAGCAGATCGCGCACAAGGTCACCGTGATGCATCAGGGAAAGATCCTCGCCGAAGGGCCGATGGAGAAGGTGCAGGCGGACCCGAAGGTCATCGACGTTTATCTGGGGCACTAGATGAAACACCGTCGTTCAGGGCGCGATCACGCCGACGGGGTACGCGGCGAAGCGAATGTCCCCCGGCTTCGCCTCCTCCTTGATTTCGCTGCGCAAGGCACCCCATCGGCGTGCTCGTTTTTCAGTGCAGTCGTTGATCGGCGATCTGCCGGCAGCGCTCGCAAGTGCGCAGGGCATCGGGTGCTCCCCGCAGCGAAATCAAGGAGGAGGGCGAAGCCCGGGGGACATTCGCGGAGGGGAGTACCCGGTGGCCTGTGCACACGCCCCGAACGACAACGACCAGCACACAAAAACCCGGAGTCATCGAGATGAGCAACATCATGCTGAAGGTCGACGACCTGCACACCGCCTACGGTCAGAGCGAGGCGCTGCACGGCATTTCGTTCGTAGGCCATGCCAACGAAACCGTCGCCATCATGGGCCGCAACGGCATGGGCAAGACCACGCTGTTCAAGAGCCTGATGGGCGTGCTGCCGATCAAGAGCGGACGCATCGAAGTGGCCGGTCAGGACGTGTCGCGCGACGAGAGTTTCCGCCGTGTGGCCAAGGGCATCGCCTACGTGCCGCAGGGCCGGATGATCTTCCCGACGCTCACGGTGGAAGAGAACATTCAGACGGGCCTGGAGAACTCGAAGACCAGGCGCATTCCCGAAGAGATCTACGCGCTGTTCCCCGTGCTCTGGGACATGAAGCGCCGCAAGGGCGGCAACCTTTCGGGCGGTCAGCAACAGCAGCTTGCGATTGCACGCGCACTCGTCACCGACCCCAAGGTGCTGCTGCTCGACGAGCCCACCGAAGGCATTCAGCCTTCGATCATCAAGGACATCGCCAAGGCGTTGAACGAGATCCGCAAGCTGCGCGGCATCACCATCGTCGTGTCCGAGCAGGTGCTGAGTTTCGCGATGGACGTGGCCGACCGGCTCTTCGTCATCGAAGGCGGCCGGCTGGTGCACGAGACCGCGCGCGACAAGACCGATGTCGATCACATCAAAGCCTATCTCTCTGTCTAACCACAACCCCAGGAGCCACTGCAAATGACGGACACGCTGATCAAGGTCGACCTGACCAAGTCACCCACGGAGAACGAGAACATCCACAACCGCTGGCACCCGGACATCCCGATGGCCTGCTGGGTCAACCCCGGCGACGACTTCATCCTGGAAACCTTCGACTGGACCGGCGGCTTCATCAAGAACAACGACAGCGCCGACGACCGTGCGCGACATCGACCTGAGCACGGTGCACTACCTCTCGGGCCCGGTGGGCGTGAAGGGCGCGGAGCCCGGCGACTTGCTGGTGGTCGACCTGCTGGATATCGGCGCGAAGCAGGACAGCCTCTGGGGCTTCAATGGTTTCTTCTCGAAGAAGAACGGCGGCGGCTTCCTCACCGATCACTTCCCCGAGGCGCAGAAATCGATCTGGGACTTCAAGGGCATGTTCACGAGCTCGCGCCACATTCCGGGCGTCAACTTCGCGGGACTGATCCATCCGGGCCTCATCGGTTGCCTGCCCGACAAGCCGATGCTGGACATGTGGAACGAGCGCGAAGGCAAGCTCATCGCCACCGACCCGGACCGCGTGCCCGGCCTTGCGAATCCGCCGTTCGCCGGCACTGCGCACATGGGCAGGATGACCGGCGAAGCACGCGCGAAGGCAGCAGCAGAGGGCGCGCGCACGGTGCCGCCGCGCGAGCACGGCGGCAACTGCGATATCAAGGACCTCTCGCGCGGCTCCAAGGTGTTCTTCCCCGTGTACGTCGATGGCGCGGGCCTGAGCGTGGGCGACCTGCACTTCAGCCAGGGCGACGGCGAAATCACCTTCTGCGGTGCCATCGAGATGGCGGGCTGGGTGCACATGAAGGTCACACTCATCAAGGGCGGCATGGCCAAGTACGGCATCAAGAACCCGATCTTCAAGCCCAGCCCGATCACGCCGCAGTACAACGACTACCTGATCTTCGAAGGCATCTCGGTCGACGAGAGCGGCAAGCAGCATTACCTCGACGTGAACGTGGCCTATCGCCAGGCGTGCCTGAACGCCATCGAGTACCTGAAGAAGTTCGGCTACTCGGGCGCGCAGGCTTATTCGATCCTCGGCACGGCGCCGGTGCAAGGCCACATCAGCGGTGTGGTCGATGTGCCGAATTCATGCGCGACGCTGTGGCTGCCCACGGGCATCTTCGACTTCGACATCAACCCCAACGCATCGGGCCCGGTGAAGTTCATCGACGGCAGCATCGACATGCCGCTGTCGCACGACCTGCGCTGAAGAGAAACCAGCCATGCCGACCTACGACTACGCCTGCGGGCAATGCGGCGGCTTCGATGCGCTGCGGCCTTCGGGCCAGCGCGACGAACCGGCTGCGTGCCCCGACTGCGGATGTGCTTCGCCGCGTGTACTTTCGGCCGCACCGCGGCTCGCGTTGATGGCTTCGGGCACGCGCAGTGCGATGGAGACCAACGAGCGCGCGCGGCACGAGCCGGGGAGTTCCCGCGACTACGCGCGCTTCAAGCATCCGGCGGGCTGCGGCTGCTGCTCGGCATCGTCCCGCCGCAGCGCGACGGTGACCGCGCCGAGCGGTGCGAAGTCGGCGCCGTCGAAGCGGCCCTGGATGATTTCGCATTGATGCTGCACGCAAGGGCGCGGCCGTGCAGCAAGCCGGAGCAATTGACGATTGTTTCAATCTTGTGAACGCCGCGATTCTTTTTGCCGCGGTTTTTTGAAGGGCTTCAGGATCAAACTTCTCCTCACCAACCAACCGTTTGAAGGAGATTGAAATGAATGCCTCGAAGATCCTCGCTGCTGCTGCTCTCTCGCTCCTGGCTGCCGCCGGTGCGCAAGCAGAAACCTATGACGGCGTGCACACCGTGAACTCGTCGGTGTCGCGTGCGGAAGTCGCTCCGCAAGCCGTTGCCGCCGCACGCGCCGGCAACGAATACGGCGAAGGTGCCACCGCCGGTGCGCAACCCTTCACCTCGACCGCGAACCGCGCGACCATCCAGGCCGAAGCCGTTGCCAAGGCCCACGATCCGTTCGCGAGCCTCGACCGCCGCGCGTTCTACCGCGACGAAGTGCCTGCTGCCTACAAGAAGCCCAGCGTGTCGTTCACGCGCCAAGCCGGCCTCTGATCCGATTGCTCAGATCGGCACCATGAAGAACGGACCCTCGGGTCCGTTTTTTCGTTTCCGCGGCGGCCTCGTCGTCCGGTCCTGAATGCCTCGAGCGTCCAGGTGGCGATCTACTCGTCGTTGTGGAGGTGCTGCGCATTGCGCGCCGCACGAAACCGCCATCGAGGGCGGGTAAGCTCGCGCCCCATGAAGCGCAACAGCCCCCCCAGATCCGCCGGTTCCAAGGTCATCAAGGCCGCCGGTACGCCGCCGCCCGAGTTGCCGGACGGCCAGGTCTCGGCGGTATTGGCACGCATCGAGACGCTGTGGTCGTCGCTCGGCCCCGTGGGCCAGCGCATTGCCGACTTCATCGTGAAGAACCCGCGCGAGGTGGTCCACATGTCGGTGAGCGAGGTGGCCGAGCGCACCGGCTCCAGCGAAGGCAGCATCGTGGGCCTGTGCAAGAACCTCGGCGCCACCGGCTTCCAGCAGATCAAGATCGCGCTCGCACAGGAGATCGTGCAGCCGGTGCAGTTCATCCATGAAGACCTCGATCCGCAGGACAAGGCCGACGCGGTGATCCGCAAGATCTTCCAGAGCAATGTGCAGACGCTGCGCGACACGCAGGCCACGCTCGACGCGAAGGCGCTGGAGCGCGCGGTCAAGCTTTTTCGCGCGGCAGAGCGCATCGAGATCTACGGCATCGGAAGCTCCGCCACCATCGCCGAAGACGCCCACTACCGCATGCTGCGCATTGGCCTGAATGCCAAGGTGGTGGTCGATTCGCACGTGCAGGCCATCAGCGCTTCGCTCACCGATCCGAGGGTGGCGGTGCTCACCATTTCGCATTCGGGCAGCACGCACGAGACGGTCACGGCCACGCGGCTGGCCAAGGAGGCGGGCGCCTCGACGGTGTGCATCACCAACTTCGGCAAGTCGCCGCTCCAGGCCTTTGCCGACGTGGTGCTGTTCACCATGGCGCGCGAAACCAGCTTTCGCACCGAGGCGATGACCAGCCGGCTCGCGCAGCTGGCGATCATCGATGTGCTGATCGCCTGCCTCGCGCTGTCGGACTACGACACCTCGGTGCGCACGTTGCGCCAGACCTTCGACGTGCTTTCGCTCAAGAGGTACTGAGGCGCGTCTTCCTGCGCAGGTGGCGAAGGCCTGAACAGCCCGGCCACGGTGGGCGCGACCGCCCCCGGTGCTTGCCCGACCAGCAGGCAGCCGATGCCCAGCCGCGCGGCGCCTTCCGCATCGGTGAGCGGGTTGTCGCCGATGACCACGGTGCTTGCGGGCTCTGCGCCCAGGCGGCGCAGGCCTTCCTCGAACAGCAGCGGCGCGGGCTTGCCGATCACGCGCCACGGCTGCACGCCGCTCGCGGCGACCACGGCCGCGAGCAGCGAGCCGGTCTCGGGCACCACGCGGCCTTGCGGACCGGGGTGCGTGGCGTCGGCATTGGTCACCATCAGCCTGGCGCCGCGCAGCAGTTCGTTCGCGGCAGCGGCCAGGCGTGCATGGCTGAAGTGCATGTCCAGCGCGAGCAGCACGAAGTCGGCATTCGCCTGAACGAGGTCGCAGCCCTCGGCACGCGCGAAGCGCTGCAAGGCGATGCTGCCGATCAGCAGCACGCGCGCGCCCGGGTGCTGCTGCGCCAGCTGCCGCACCGCCAGCTCGCCGGCCAGCACGATGCGCCCCGGCGGCACGCGCAGGCCCAGCCGGCGCAGGCGCTGCGCAAGGCCCCGGGCCGTGTGCGTGGAGTTGTTCGAAACGATGGCGTAGCGGTCGTGAAAGTGCGCGAGCAGCCCGGCCGCGCCGTCGATCGCTTCCTGCTGGCGCACCAGCGTGCCATCGAGGTCGACGAGCAAGTGGCGGGCCTGGGTGAGCCATTCGCCTTTCGCTGTTGCTATTGCTGTCTTGAAATTCGTGCTCATGGATCTCCGGTGTCGGCCGACCGGTATCTCGGCCATGGCGGCGGATTGTATTGAACATTGCTCAGTGGATTTGAGATTTTGAATTGAGCTAATTTCATTTTCTTGTCATCTTTGGTTTCTAAGCTCACCGGCATCCGAGCGATGAACTCCGCTCGCTACCCCGATCCGAAACCAAGGAACCGATCATGAAAAAGCTCCTCGCCGTCGCGGCCGCAGTCTTCTCGCTGTCCGCTGCGCTTTCCCTGCCGGCGCATGCGCAATCCGTGGCCGACGGCTCGCGCGAGCATCCGCTGCGCGTGCTGCTGATTCCCGCCGACGGCGGCACCGAGTCGGGCACCAAGGCCGACTACGCGCCCGTCTTCAACGCCATCACCCGCACCACGGGCCTGAACTTCGACCTGAAGGTCGGCCAGTCGTACGGCGCCGTGGTCGAGGGCATGTGCAACCAGCTCGCCGACATCGCCTTCTTCGGCCCCGTGTCCTATGTGCAGGCCCACAAGCGCGGCTGCGCGCAATTGCTGGCGGTCGGCGTGGAGAAGGGCGCCTCGGTGTACTACGCCGGCATGTTCGCCAAGGCCAATGCGCCCATCGCCGCGATCAAGGACGTGAAGGGCAAGCGCGTGGCCTTCGGCGACGTCAACTCGGCATCGAGCTTCACCTTCCAGGTCGCGATGCTGATGGACGCCGGCATGGACCCTGCCAAGGACCTCGCGGCCATCCGCATGACCGGCAGCCACGCAAGCAGCCTGGCCGCGCTGGTGCAGGACCAGGTCGATGTGGCCTCGCTCTCGTTCGACTCGTACGAGAAGGCCGTGAAGCAGGGCGCTGTCGATCCGAAGACGGTGAAGGTCATCGCGAAGAGCATCGCAATTCCATACCCGCCGCTCGCGCTCAACTCGAAGCTGCCCGAGCCGCTCAAGACCAAGCTGAAGGACGCCTTCCAGACGGTCAACAAGGCCCCCGGCATCACGCCCGACATGATCCGCGGCTATGGCGGCGGCAAGATCGACGGCTACGACACGAAGTTCTCGGAAGACGAGTTCAACGTCGCCGCCGAGAAGCTCGGCCTCCTGACCGACGAACTCAAGGGCCGCATCCTCGCCAAGGCCGCGGAGCGTTGAGCACGGCCATGCTGAACTTCGATTCGGTCGCCATGCGCTATGCCGACGGCACGCGCGCGCTCGACGGCGTCTCGCTGCAGGTGCCGGCCGGCCAGTTCTGCGTGGTGCTGGGCTCCTCGGGCGCGGGCAAGTCGACGCTGCTGCGCATGGCCAACGGGCTGGTCAAGCCCACGCAGGGCGCGGTGCAGGTCGAAGGCGTGCCGATCGTGGCCGCGGCGCTGGCCCGCGTCCGGCCGCGCATCGGCATGATCCACCAGCAGTTCAACCTCGTGCTGCGCTCCACCGTCGCCGAGAACGTGCTGGCCGGCGCGCTGCCCGCGATGCCGACATGGCGCGCGCTGCTGGGCCTGTTCACCGACGCGCAGCGCGCCAAGGCCTGTGCGCTGATCGAATCGGTCGGCCTGCAGGAGCAGCACCTGCTGCGCCGCGTGAGCGAACTCTCGGGCGGCCAGCAGCAGCGCGTGGGCATCGCCCGCGCCTTCATGCTCGATCCGCCGCTGGTGCTCGCCGACGAGCCGGTGGCGAGCCTCGATCCGCAGACCAGCCACGACGTGCTTTCGCTCCTGCGGCGCGAGGCGCGCGAGCGCGGCACCACGGTGCTGTGCAGCCTGCACCAGATCGAGCTGGCCTGCGAATTCGCCGACCGCATCGTGGCGCTGCGCCACGGCGCGGTGGTATTCGACGGCGCGCCCGAAGCTTTCGATCCCAAGGTCTTCGATGCGATCTACGGCCGGCCCGCGACTGCTTCGCAACCGCAAGGTCCACTGACCGAACCCGAGGCCGTGCTGCCATTGCACACCGGCCACGCGGGACTGCTGGAAATGGCGCAATGACAAGACCCGCATCCGCTTGGGAACTGCCGCGCCCCTTCGGCACCCGCAGCCTCGTCGTGCTGTTCCTCGTGCTCGTCGCCGGCTTCTTCGCCGGCCAGCGCGTGGAGATGGGCCGCATGCTCTCGCTCACTGGCGAAGGCGTGCTCGCCGCCGTGGGCCTGCGCGACCAGTCGCAGGTGCTCTCGGGCCTCGGCACCATCGCGCGCTCGCTCTTTCCGCCGCAGGTTTCGGAGCGCACCGAGGTCGCGCGCATCGAGGGCTTCGACCGCAACCAGCTGCCCTGGTTCTCGCATGTCGAGACCGAGGAATCGCACCAGCCCAAGCTCAATCCGCAGACGCTGCAGATGGAGGAGGTGGTCGACCGGCGCGAGGTGCTCGTCGAGCCCTTCGGCTATCTCTGGCATGTGGCGGTGAAGATGCTCGAGACCTTCGAGATCGCCATCTGGGCCACGCTGCTGGCCATCGTGCTGAGCGCGCCGCTGGCCTGGTGCAGCGCGAAGAACTACACGCCGAACCGCACCGTCTACACGCTGGCGCGCAGCGTGGTGGGCATGTTCCGCGCGGTGCCCGAGCTGGTGAGCGCGTTGTTCCTGGTGCTGGCCTACGGCTTCGGCCCCATCGCCGGCGTGCTGGCCCTCGCGCTGCACTCGGCGGGCTTTCTCGGCAAGTTCTACGCGGAAGACATCGAGACCGCCGACGACAAGCCGCAAGAGGCACTGCGCGCCATCGGCGCGAACAAGCTGAAGGTGATGCGCTTCGCGGTGCTGCCCCAGGTGATGCCGCAGTTCATTGCCTACACGCTCTACGTGCTGGACCGCAACGTGCGCATGGCCACCGTGGTGGGCCTGGTGGGCGCGGGCGGCATCGGGCAGGAACTGAAGGGCCGCTACGACATGTACAACTATGCGCACGTCGGAACGATCCTGATCGCGATCTTCCTGACGGTCCTCGTGCTCGACAGGGTCGCAGCCCGCCTGCGCAGCCGCTATGCCTGAGCGCTAGCCCCACCCATCCCCCGACTTTCTTCCGACTCCGGTGCGAGCCCTTCACGGGCCCGCAGGGGAGCGGCTTTGCCTCCGATTTCGCTTTTTTGCTTCCTCCCTCACGCCCAACCGACTCCAAAGGACACCTCATGAAATCAGCTTCTTCCCGGTACGGCCTCGCTGCGGCGGCCCTCGTCTTGTGCCTTGGCCTCGCCGCCTGCGGTGGTGGTGGCGGCGGCAGTGGCGGCTTGCCCATCCTTCCGCCGGGCCAGACGCCGCCTGCCGGTAGCGGCCCGCAGCAGCCGGGCGGCGACCAACCCCAGCAGCCCGCCTTGAAGTGCGCGCCCTGACAGCGTCCATCGACAACCGATCAGCCCCCTAATTCCCCGCGTTGAAAGACCACCCATGAACACCACCAACCGTCGCGATTTCTTCCGCAAGTCGGCAGGCGCCATCGGCGCCGCCTCGGCCCTGACGATGCTGCCGCCCGTGATCCGCAAGGCGCTCGCCGTCGAGGCTGCCGTCGACACCGGCACCATCAAGGACATCAAGCACATCGTGATCCTGATGCAGGAGAACCGCAGCTTCGACCACTACTTCGGCACCCTGCGCGGCGTGCGCGGCTTCGGCGACCGCTTCCCGATTCCGCTGGCCAACGGCAAGCCGGTGTACTTCCAGCCCAACTCCGTTGTCGGCGGCCCTGATATCCAGCCCTTCCGCCGTGACTCCACGATCGCCAATGCGCTGATCGGCTCGGGCACGCCGCACAACTTCCCCGACATGCAGGGCGCATGGAACCAGGGAAAGATGGACCGCTGGATCCAGTTCAAGAACCAGGCGACGATGGGCTATTACCTCCGCGAAGACATTCCGTTCCAGTTCGCGCTGGCCGATGCCTTCACGATCTGCGACGGCTATCACTGCTCCATCCTCACCGGCACCGATCCGAACCGCATCGTGTTCTGGTCGGGCTCCAACTTCAATCCGGAACTGCGCAAGAAGGGCATCAACAGCACGGACACCGATTCCGAACCGGTGAACTCGCGCTGCTGGCCCAGCCCCTCCAACTGGGTCGCGGGACGGGCGCAAAAGACCGACGGCACGGGCCAGACCGATGCGACGGGTGCCTACAACTACAAGTACGTCAACAACTCCTTCAAGTGGGACACGCTGCCCGACGTGCTGCAGAAGGCCGGCATCACCTGGCACATCTACCAGAACATGAACAACAACTGGACGGGCGCCATGAACGGCTGCCTGGCCTTCGAGAGCTTCCGCACCGCGCAGCCGGGCTCGCCGATCTATGAGCACGGCCTCACGGGCGGACCCGCGACGGCGGACGGCGCCACGAACTTCCTCGCCCAGCTCAAGCAGGACGTGCTGAACGACACCCTGCCGCAGGTCTCGTGGGTGCTGCCCACGCAGGCGCTGGCCGAGCATCCGGGCAGCAGCGAAGGCGTGGCCGGCGCGGCCGACTTCATCTCCGACGTGCTGACCGCGCTGACCTCGAACCTCGCGGTCTGGAGCAAGACGGCACTGTTCGTCACCTTCGACGAGAACGACGGCTTCTTCGACCACCTGGCGATGCCCGCGGTGCCCTCGTACGACGCCAACGGCGAGCTGATGGGCAAGTCCACCGTGCCGCTGGACGGCGAATACTTCGACGCCTCCGTGGGCAGCTACCTGAACGCGGCCGACACCACCAGCGGCAAGACGCGCCCCTGGGGCCTGAGCTCGCGCGTGCCGATGTACGTGGTCTCGCCGTGGAGCAAGGGCGGCTGGGTCAATTCGCAGGTGTTCGACCACACCTCGATGGGCCGCTTCCTGGAGCAGCGCTTCGGCATCACGATCGACGCGATCAGCCCATGGCATCGTGCGGTCTGCGGCGATCTCACCTCGTGCTTCGATTTCGTGAGCCCGAACGATCCGGTCGTTCCCAAGCTGCCCGACACGAGCGGCTATCCCGCGGTCAATGCGGCGCAGAAGCTGCTGGGCAACACGGGCGCCGTGACCAAGGCCCCCGCCACGCCGCAGCCGCTGTACCAGGAAACCGGCACGCGCTTCTCGCGCGCGCTGCCCTACGAGCTGCACACCAGCGCGCGCATCGAGCCGCGCGGTCTCGTGTCGCTGATCTTCAGCAACACCGGCAACCAGGGCGCGGTGTTCCACGTCTACGACAAGCTGCACCTGGACCGCATTCCGCGCCGCTACACCGTGGAAGCCGGCAAGCAGCTCACCGACTACTGGAACGCCGGCGCCACCGACAGCGGCAAGTACGAGCTGTGGGTGTACAGCAGCAACGGCTTCGTGCGCACCTTCAAGGGCGACGCGCTGGCCACCGACGCCGCGGCCTTCAAGCCCGAAGTGCAGGTCTGCTACGACCCGGCCGCTGGCCAGGTCTACGTGAAGGTGCACAACACCGGCACGGGCGCCGGCACGGGCGCCGGCACGGTGTCGGTCAAGGCCAATGCCTACCGCACCGACGGTCCCTGGTCGCTCGACGTGGCCGCGGGCGCCACCGGCCTCCTGCACTGGAACCTGGAGAACAGCGGCCACTGGTACGACTTCACCGTGACCGCCGACAACTTCGAGCGCCGCTTCTCGGGCCGCGTCGAAACGGGCAAGCCGAGCGTGAGCGATCCGGCGATGGCACTGCATCTGTCGGCCGTCTGAACGCGCACCTTCAACGACAACAAAGAGGAGAAGCATGAAACACAAGCGCGCAACGCGCGGCGCAGCCCTGGTCGGGCTGGCCGTCGCGCTCGGCTCGGGTGTGGGTCTCGGCCATGCCCAGACCATCACCTGGGACCCGGCCAAGTCCAACCTCGGGATCGGCACCGGCACGGGCATCACCGGCGTCACCGGCACCAACAACCAGGCGATCGGCACCAACACCGGCAACAACGTCAGCACCAAGTACAACCTGGCCATCGGCGACGGCGCGGGCACCAACGTGAGCGGCGACAACGCCAACCAGGCCATCGGCTTCCAGGCCGGTACCGACGTGAAGGGCGGCTGGAACCAGTCCTTCGGCCGCAGTGCAGGCGACAACGTCACGGGCAATCACAACAATGCGACGGGCTTTCACGCCGGCAGCGGCGTGACCGGCTCGGACAACAACTCGACCGGCACGAACGCGGGCATGACCGTCGCGGGCAGCAACAACAACGCGATGGGCAACGGTGCGGGCAGCAACGTCACAGGCAGCGACAACACCGGCATCGGCACCAACGCCGGCAGCAACGTGACCGGCAGCAACAACGTGTCGATGGGAGAGGGCGCGGGCAACAACGTCGGCACCAACTGGAATCTGGCCATCGGCGAGGGCGCGGGCACCAACGTGTCGGGCAAGAACGCCAACCAGGCGATCGGCTACTACGCGGGCACCGACGTAAAGGGCGGCTGGAACCAGACCATGGGCCGCAGCTCGGGCGAGAACGTCACCGGCGACTACAACAATTCGAACGGCTACGCCGCCGGCCAGTTCGTCACCGGCAACCGCAACGACGCCACCGGCTCCAATGCCGGCCAGCATGTGACGGGCTCCGACAACGAGGCCTACGGCACCAGCGCCGGCGGCAACGTCACGGGCAACAACAACCAGGCTTATGGCAACAGCGCGGGCCGCGACGTGAACGGCAGCAACAACATCTCCAGCGGTGCGGGCGCAGGCGCGGGCGTCACGGGGTCGAACAACCAGGCCTCGGGCCAGATGGCCGGCGCGCAGGTCTCGGGCAACAGCAACATCGCGACCGGACAGGGCGCGGGCGGCGGCGTGCAGGGCAACCGCAACCAGGCCTTCGGCGCAACGGCCGGGCAGGGTGTGATCGGCAACGACAACATGGCACAGGGCAATGGCGCGGGCCGGCATGTGAGCGGCAATGCCAACATCGCCATCGGCAACGACGCGGGCATCTACGTGAACGCGAGCCAGACGCTGTCGATCGGCACCTCGGCGCGCTCCAGCGCCGACAACGCAATGGCCATCGGCAGCGGCGCAGAGGCGCGGGCCGATGCGGGCATCGCGCTCGGTGCCAATGCGCTCGTGCAGCACGCCAACAGCGTGGCGCTCGGCGCGGGCAGCGTGACCATGCGCGGCGCGCAGTCGAACTACGTGGCCACCGGCGTGGCCGGGCTGCAGTCGTCGGCCGGCGAAGTGGCGCTGGGCAACCGCCAGCTCACCGGCGTGGCGCCCGGCAGCGCACCGACCGACGCGACCAACGTGGGCCAGGTGCAGGGCATGGTGCAGAACGGCGTGGCCTCGGCCAACGCCTACACCGACACCGTCGCGGCGCAGGGCCTGCCGTTCGGCAAGGCCTACACCGACCTCACGGCTGCGCGCCTGCAGAACGAGATCAGCGACAACGCACGGCGCGCGTATGCGGGCATCGCGGGTGTCGCGGCGATGGAAGCTGCCCCGGTGGTGCCCGGCAAGGTCAGCTACGCCGTGGGCCTGGGCAACTTCCGCAGCGAGAACGCGATGGGCGGGTCGCTGCGCCGCACCTCGGAAGACGGCCGCTACAGCATCACGTTCGGCGCGGGCGTGACCAGTTCGGGCGTGGTGAGTCGGGTGGCGTTCACGGGCGTATTCGACTGAGTTCGCAATGCGTGAGAAGGCGTGCGCCTGCCGGCGCGCCTTCTCACGCAGGTCTAAGCAAGCTCTCACTGGCCTGTAAGTGCGCCGTCCTAGAGTGAAAGAACCAATCACTCAAGGAGACACCATGAGAGTCCGTATTGCAGCCCTTTGCATCGCCGCCGTGCCGGTGCTGATGCTGGCCCCACTCGCATACGCGGGCGGGCGCGGCGACCCCGACTATCCGCAGATGTCGAACTCGACCCAGTCGCGCGACGCGGTGGCCGCGGACGCCATGCGCGCCAACAACAGCATGCACGCCACCGAGATCGCCGAGTCGCAGGTGCAGCCGTCTGTGGCGGGCGCCGACCGCGCGCAGGTCCAGGCCGAGGCTGTGCGCGCCAACAACGCGATGCATCCGACCGAGATCCTCGAATCGCAGGTGCAGCCGCCGGTGGCGTCGGCGAACCTGCCTTCCGCGACGGCGAGCGGCGAGTAAGCCGCCCGGCTCACTCGCGCTTCACTCGAGCTTCACTCGCGGGTGAGCACAAAGCGCTTTCGGATGCCACTCGCAGCCGAAGGCGCCACCCACAGGTCGAACTCGCCGGGT
Organism: Variovorax sp. W2I14; assembly: GCF_050435205.1. Taxonomy (NCBI): domain Bacteria; kingdom Pseudomonadati; phylum Pseudomonadota; class Betaproteobacteria; order Burkholderiales; family Comamonadaceae; genus Variovorax; species Variovorax sp. W2I14. The sequence continues at coordinate 798,959 of NZ_JBNDJX010000001.1, forward strand.
TCGACCACAGGCTTCATGTCGCGGCCGATGAATGCCATGTCGGCCGCGGTGAGCGTGAACTCGACCACCTTCGATGCGCCCGGCTCGATGCGCACCTTCTGGAAACCCTTGAGCTCGCGCACCGGCCGGGTCACGCTCGCGGCGCGCTCCGACAGGTAGAGCTGCACCACTTCCTCGGCCTCGCGCATGCCGGTGTTGGTGACCGTGGCGCGCACGCGCAGCGTGTCGCCCATCCCCATGCGGTCTTCGCTCAGCTCCACGCTGTCGTAGCGCACGGGTGCGTAGCCGATGCCGAAGCCGAAGGGGTAGAGCGCCTCGTTCGTCGCATCGACATAGCGCGTCTTGAACGACGTGCCCGGCGCGCCTTCGGGCGAGGGCCGTCCGGTGCGCTTGTGCGCGTAGTAGTAAGGCACCTGGCCGGCGGTCTGCGGAAAGCTCACCGGCAGGCGGCCGGAAGGATTGAAGTCGCCGAACACCACGTCGGCGATGGCGTGGCCCGTCTGCACGCCGAGGAACCAGGTCACGAGGATGGCGCGCGCGTTGCGCACCGCGCCCTTGAGCGCCATCGCGCGCCCGTTGCTCAGGAGCACGACCACCGGCTTGCCGGTGGCGGCCACGGCTTCGGCCAGGTCCTGCTGCGGCTGCGGCAGGCCGATGTCGCTGCGCGAGCGCGACTCGCCCGACATCTTCTGGCTTTCGCCGATGGCCAGCACCACCACGTCGGCATCGCGCGCGGCAGCCACGGCGGCCTCGATGCCGCCGGGCAGCGGCGATTCGACGTTCGAGCCGCGCGCGATCGTCACGGACGAATCGGGCCCGAGTGCGGCGCGCAGCCCTTCGTCGATGCCCACCGGCGCCGACTGGCCCGGGAACAGGCTCCACGATCCCATCAGGTCCTTCGTGCCTTCGGAGAACGGACCGATCAGCGCGATCTTCGTGCCGGCCTTGGGCAGCGGCAGCAGCTTGGCTTCGTTCTTCAGCATGACGATGGAGCGTCGCGCGTCCTCGCGGGCGAGCGCGATGAACTCGGGGTTCTCGGCGCGCTGGGCGGCGGGCGGCCCGTCGAGGTTGCGGAACGGGTCGTCGAAGAGGCCCAGCTTCTGCTTGACGTGCAGCACGCGGCGCACCGCCTCGTCGAGCCGCGCCATCGGTACTTCGCCGGAGGCCACGAGGTCGGGCAGGTGGCGCATGTAGAGCCCGCTCTGCATGCTCACGTCGGTGCCGGCCATGAAGGCCATCTTGGCGGCCTCGCGGCCGTTGGCGGCATAGCCGTGCTCGATGAGTTCCTCATCGGCCGTGAAGTCGGACACCACGAATCCCTTGAACTTCCATTCGTCGCGCAGTACGCCGGTCAAGAGCGCCGGGTTCGCGGTCGAGGGCACGCCGCCGATTTCATTGAAGGCGCTCATGACCGAGAGCGCGCCCGCGTCGATGGCTGCGCGGAACGGCGGCAGGTAGACCTCGCGCAGCGTGCGCTCCGAGATGTCGCTTGAGTTGTAGTCGAGCCCGCCTTCGGCCGCGCCGTAGGCCGCGAAGTGCTTGGGTGTGGCAAGCATCGAATCGGCGTTCGAGAGGCTGCTGCCCTGGAAACCACGCACCCGCGCCGCAGCGAACTGGCGCGCGAGGAACGGGTCTTCGCCCACGCCCTCGAGGCCGCGGCCCCAGCGTGCATCGCGCGCGATGTCCACCATCGGCGCGAAGGTCCAGCGAAAGCCGTCCGCCGTGGCCTCGACCGCCGCCGCGCGCGTGGTGCGTTCGGCCAGCGCGGGCTCCCAGCTGGAGGCCTCGGCCAAGGGCATCGGGAAGATCGTGCGAAAGCCGTGGATCACGTCGGCGCCGAAGATCAGCGGAATACCGAGGCGCGATTCGCGCACCGCGATCTGCTGCAACCGCCGCTTGCCTTCGAGGCCCGCGTTGTTGAAGAGGCCGGTGAGGCGGCCGGCGCGCACGTCGGCCGTCTCCTGCTGGCCGTTGCGCCAGCCCGCCTGCGGGTTGTTGGGGGTGTCGATGTCCGCGGGGCCGTACAGGCTCAGCTGGCCGGCCTTTTCCTCGACGGTCATGCGCGCGATCAGCGATTCGATGCGCGCGTCCGCCGCGGCGGTGGCTGCGGGGTCATCGGGAACCGAGGCGGCTGAAGCGGGGGGAAGGAAGCCGGACGAGAGGGAGAGGAGGAGGGCGGCGAGCGCCGCTTTTCGAACGTGCATGGCCGCCTATTCTGCAGACAACGCCCTTCGCCCCCGGCAAGCGGGTTTCCGTCGTGCCCGTAGGGCTATGTCTTGCGCTGCCGCATCACTCGGCGGTAGCGCCGGCTTCTTTCGCCACCTTGACCCACTTCGTCGTCTCGCTGCCGATGAACTTCGCAAGCTCGGCGGGCTTCATGTTCCCGGCCGTCACGCCCTGTTCCTCGAAGCGCTTGACCACGTCGGGCTGCTGCACCGCGCGGGCGAGTTCGGTGTTCAGGCGCTGCACGATGTCGGGCGGCGTGCCGTGCGGCGCCATCAGCGCGAACCAGGTCGTCATGTCGTAGCCCTTGAGGCCCGCTTCGTCTAGCGTGGGCACGCCGGGGTAGGCGGGCGAACGCGTCTTCGTCGTCACGGCCAGCGCATGCACCTTGCCGGCCTTGATGTGCGGCGAGGCCGAGGGGCTGGTCTCGATGGCCATCTGGATCTGGCCGCCCATGAGGTCGGCCATCATCGGCGCGCCGCCCTTGTAGGGCACGTGGACGATGTCGGTCTTCGTCATCGAGCGGAAGAGTTCTCCCGAGATGTGCTCGGTGCTGCCGTTGCCGGCCGAGCCGAAGTTGACCTTGCCCGGGTTCGCCTTGATGTACGCCACAAGCTCGGCCACGGTCTTCGCGGGCACCTTGTCGTTGACGATCAGCACATTGGGCGTCGAGGCAGCGAGCGCCACCGGATCGAAGTCGCGCTGGAAGTCGTAGGCGAGCTTCTTGTAGAGGCCCGGCGCGATCGAATGCGCGATGGTTGCCAGGAACAGCGTGTAGCCGTCGGCCGGCGCCTTCGAGGCGATGGTCGCGCCCACGGTGCCGCCCGCGCCGCCGCGGTTGTCGATGATCACCGGCTGCTTGAGCGCCTCGGAGAGTTTCTGGCCGATGGTGCGCGCGACGATGTCGGTGGTGCCGCCGGCCACGAAGGGAACGATGAGGGTGATGGGTTTGGTGGGCCAGTCGGCGGCAAGTGCCGAAGACGCGCCCGTGGCGAGCATCAGTGCGGCGACGGCGGTGCGAAGGAAATTCTTTCGGTTCATGGTCGTGGGGTCTTGGTGTTGTTGTTTGAAAAAGGGGATGGCGTCAGGCCACGCGGTTCAGCAGCGGCCGGCCTTCGTTCCAGCGTTTCAGGTTGTCGAGGAAGAGCGCGGCGACCCGCGCCTCGTTGCCGTCCGAGTGGCCGGCGGTGTGGGGCGTGACGATCACGTTCGGCATGTCCCACAGCGGGGATTCGGCCGGCAGGGGCTCGTGGGCGAACACGTCGAGGTAGGCGCCTGAAAGCGCACCGCCGCGGAGGGCTGCGATGAGCGCAGGTTCATCGACGACCTCGCCACGCGAGACGTTCACGAGTCGCGCACCGTGCGGCAGCAATGTGAGCGCGGCTGCATCGACGAGGCCGCGCGTGCGGTCGGTCAGCGGGCAGGCGAGCAGCAGCCAGTCGGCGCGCGGAAGGACAGTGTGGATGTCTTCAAAGCGCACGCTGTCTGCGCTTGTGCTGCTGCGCACGGGGATCACGTGCAAGCCAAGCGCGGAGAGCAACGCCCCAATGCCTTGTCCGATCGGGCCCCAGCCCACGATCACCGCTGTCTGCCCTGCCAGGTCGCGCGGCAGCCCGCTGCCCACGAGCGGCGCCCAGGTCTTCGCGCGTTGCGCCGCGAGAAGTTGCGGAAAGCAGCGCGCCAGCATCAGCACGCCGGCCAGCGCGGTCTGCACGACCACGCCCGCATTGGCGCCCGACGAAGTCGTCACTTCCACGCCGCGCGCACGCAGCTCGCCGTACACGGGCCGGTCGGCGCCCGACGAATGCGCATGCACCCAGCGCAGCGAGGGTGCGTTGCGCAAGGCGTCGTGAAACTGCTGCGTGTGGGGCAGCACCTCGTGCTTGGTCGAGAGGCCGGTCACGTCGCGCGAAACGAAGGCGACATCCGCATCGTCTCCGGGGTTCACCACCACGTACGCGCGCCCGCCGAGCGCATCGGAAAGACCCGCCCCCGCCTGCCGTTCGGCCGCTGGCGTCATCAAGATGCGCAGTGGCGAATTCATTCCGCCGTTGCGCCCGACTCGCGCACGATCACTTTCCACTTGTCGTACTCCTGCCGCGTGAACTTGCCGAACTGCTCGGGGGTGCCGCCCACCGGGTCGGCGCCCTCGCGGATCATCTGCGCTTCGAGCGAAGGCAGCGCGTCGTTCACCGATTTGTTGAGCAACGCGATCACCGGCGCCGGCGTGCCCTTGGGCGCGAAGAAGCCGAACCACGAGCCCGCCGAGAAGCCGGCGAAGCCCTTCTCGGCCACGGTCGGCACGTCTGGCAGCGAACGCGAGCGCTTCAGGCTGCTCACCGCAATCGCACGCAGCTTGCCCGCGCGGATGTGCGGGATCACCGAGGGAATGGTCGCGAACATGAACTGGATGCGCCCCGCGAGCAGGTCGGTCAGCGCGTTGGCGCCCTTGTAGGGCACGTGCAGCGTCTCGGCGCCGATGCGCTTGCTGAGCATGTAGCTCGACAGGTGCGACGAGGTGCCGATGCCGGTCGAGCCGTAGTTCAGCTTGTTGGGGTTGGCCTTGGCGTAGGCGATGAACTCCTCCATCGTCTTCGCGGGCACCTCGGGGTTCACGACCAGCACGTTGGGCACGTCGGCGATCTGCACCACCGGCACGAGGTCGGCGAGCGGGTCGTAGGTCATGTTCTTGTAGAGCGTCTGGTTCACGGCCATCGGGCCGACCGAATTGACGATGAGCGTGTAGCCGTCGGCCGGCGCGCGCACCACGAACTCCGTGCCGATGTTGCCGCCGCCGCCGGGCTTGTTGTCGATGACGAAGGGCTGGCCGAGCTTCTCGGACATCTGCTGCGTCACGGCGCGCGCGAGGATGTCGGTGGTGCCGCCCGCGGTGAAGGCGACGACCACGCGCACAGGTTTGTTGGGGTACGCGGATTGCGCCTCGGCGCGCGGCGCGGAGCCGAGGCCGGCAGCCAGCAGCACGGCGGTGGCCGTGCCCATGAGCTTTTGCAGGAAGAGGGAGGAAGGCTTGTCTCGTTTCATTTTTCTGATCCTTTGTCTTCAGGTCTCTACACGGGCGGAGGAAAGTCGTACAGCGCCGCCGGGTTGTCGACCAGCACGCGCCTGCGCTGCGCCTCGTCGGGCAGCCAGCGCGCGAGCAGGTTCACCAGGGCGCCGTCGTCCGGCACCTGCTGCGCTTCGAAGTAGTTGATGTGCGGCCAGTCGGTGCCCCACACCACGCGCTCTGCGTTCGCCTGCAGCAGCGCGGTGGCGAAGGGGTCGATGTCGGCATAGGGCGGGCCCATGCCGGTGTTGCGGTCGGCGCCCGAAATCTTGGTCCAGGCCTTGCCTTCGGCGAGCAGCCGGCACAGCGTGCGAAAGCCCGGGTCGTCGATGCCGCGCGACGCCGCCATGCGGCCCATGTGGTCGATAACGAGCGGCAGGCCGAGACGCAGCAGACGCGGCGCGAGTTCGACGAGGTCGGGCGCGTGGATCCATATCTGCGCGTGCCAGCCGCGCTCGGCGAGGCGCGGCGCCAGCGCTTCCAGCACCTCGATGCCGACGCCGTTGCGGTACACGGCATGGCCGTCTCGCTTGAAGAGGTTGAAGCGCACGCCGCGGATGCCGGCGGCGTGCCATCGGTCGAGTTCCGCATCGCTGGTGTCCGCCTGGGGCACGGCGATGCCGCGCAGGCGCTCGGGGTACTGCGCGAGCGCGGCGAGCACCGCGCCGTTGTCGGTGCCGCTCGCGCTGCCGGTCACCAGCACGCCGCGCAAGAGGCCCAGCCGGTCGAGGTGCGCGATGAAGGCTTCGCCGGGGTATTCGCCCGGTGTGTAGCTGCGGTCGTCCGCCAGAGGAAAGCGGTCGTAGGGCCCGAAGACATGGGCGTGGCTGTCGCACGCGCCGGGCGGCAGCGCGAAAGACACGGGCGTGAATGCATTGCGGGGAGGCAGGCAGGGGCGGGTCATGGTGCGTGCGTCCTCTCAGTCGACCTTGAGCTTGCCGCTCTTGGCAAGAAGCCGGGCGCCCGCGTCTTCCTTCTTCAGCATCGCGAGCCATTCGTCGGGCGACGAGGCCTTGCCGGGGCTGCCGACCGAGACGAGGTGGCGCTTGACGTTCTCGTCGGCCAGCGCCTTGCGCAGCGCTGCGTTGAGCGCGTTGATGACATCCGGCGGCGTGCCGGCGGGCGCAAGCAGGCCGGTCGCGGTGGTGGCGTCGAAATCCTTCAGGCCGGCTTCGCGCAGCGTGGGCACGTTGGGCAATGCGGGATCGCGGTCCTTCGACATCACGGCCACCGCGCGCAGCATGCCCGACTGGATGTGCGCGGCCGAGCTCGTGAGCTGGTCCACCACCAGGTCGATCTGCCCGCCCAGAAGGTCGGTGAGCGCCGGGGCCGAACCCTTGTACGGCACGGTGTTCAGGCTCAGCTTGCCGGCCTGCTCGAGCTGCAGCAGCGCGACATGGTTGGTGGTGCCCGGGCCCGCATGGCCGGCCGTGACCTGGCCCGGCTTGCCGCGCGCGGCCGAGAGCACGGCGTCGATGTCCTTGTACGGGCCTTGTCCGCGCACCGCGATCACCAGCGGCGTGGTGGCAGCGAGGCCGATGGGGGCGAAGTTGTCGAGCGCGTAGGTCGTCTTTGTCATCAGCGGCAGCACGACGAGTGCGTTCGGCGTGCTGACCAGCAGCGTGTAGCCGTCGGGCTGCGCACGCGCCACGTACGAGGCACCGATGGCACCGCCCGCGCCCGCGCGGTTGTCCACGATCACCGACTGGCCGAGGATCTGGCCCAACGCCGGTGCCAGCGTGCGTGCGACGACGTCGAGGTTGCCGCCGGGCGCGAACGGCACGACGAGGCTGACCGGCTTCTGCGGGAATTTCTGCGCGAGGGCGGGCAGCGCGAAGGTCGCTGCCGCGAGCGCCGCCAGCACGGCGGGAACGAGTCTTCTCTTCATGGGGCGTTGTCTCTGCTGTTCTTCGGTGTGTTGCATGCGTCAGTCGCGAAAGCCCGGGTCCATGCGGTCGAGCTTGCGCAGCAGCGCGGGCCACTCCATGAGCCCGTAGGGGCGGCGGGTGCCGGGCTGGTAGTTGTTCCAGGTTTCCTCGAGCACCTCTTGCGGCACGGCCTTCAGCGGCGTGTTGCACGACATCGCGCCGATCTGCGCGCGACAGGCCAGCTCGAGCCGGTGCATCCAGTTGAAAGCCTCGCCCACGCTGCGGCCCACGACGAGCGCGCCGTGGTTGCGGAAGATCACCGCCTCGCCATCGCCGAGGTCCGCGAGCAGCGATGCTTGCTCTTCGGTGTTCAGCACCACGCCCTGGTAGTCGTGATAGCCGATCTTCAGGAAGCGCATGGCCGTCTGGGTGAGCGGCAGCAGCCCGCATTCGAGCGACGACACCGCCATCGACGCCCAGCTGTGCGTGTGGATCACGCAGGCCACGTCGGGCCGCGCGGCATGCACCGCGCTGTGGATCACGTAGCCGGCCTTGTTGATGCCGTAGTTCAGGTCGCCGAAATCGGGCGACGAGAGGATGCGGCCGTCGGCGTCGACCTTGATGAGGCTGGACGCGGTGATCTCCTCGTACATCATCCCGTAGGGGTTGATGAGGAACGCGCCGTGTTCGCCCGGCACGTGCGAGGAGATGTGGTTGGCCATCATGTCCGACATGCCGTACAGGTCGACCAGCCGGTAGCACGCGGCGAGGTCGATGCGGGCCTGCCATTCGGCGGCGGAGCATTTGTCCTTCATGGAGGGGATCTGGAGCACACCAGGGTTCGTCATCGTGGGGTTCCTTTCGATAGCGGTGAAAGTCAGTCGGCGCCGAGCTGCAGGCGGCTGGGCAGGCGTTTCTCGATCGCGAACTTCAAGAGCGCCGCCGAGCGGAAGATGCCGTGCGCGAACTTGCCGTAGGGCAGCGTGAGGAAGAGCGCCATCACCACGCCCAGGTGCACGGCGAGCAGGAGCGCCATGAAGGTCGTGTCGCGCCATGCGAGGAGCGCGAGGCCGGTCACGCTCGTGAGCAGCAGCAGCGCGATGAAGCCGCGGTCCATCGGCCGCTGCGCCACGTCGCCGTGCGCGGCGTTGCGGCGCAGGTTCAGCCACAGCAGGCCGATGGGACCGATCACGAGGCCGATACCGCCCGCGGTGCCCAGCAGCACCGGCAGGCTCGTGAGCGCATAGGGCGCGTGCAGGTTGAAGAGGTAGTGGTAGAGCGTCGCCACGCAGGTCGAGGCGAAGCACAGCATGAAGCCGTAGAAGGTGAAGTGGTGGAAGCGCCGGCGCCAGAGCGTGAAGCGGTCGTCCTCGTTGTTGCAGCCTTCGCCATGGCCGCCGCCCAGGTACTTCAGGCGCAGCGCGTCGTGTGCCGCTTCAGCGCTCGCCGGACCACGCACGCCGGGCATCGACGGCGCATTGCCCGGATCGTTCGCGGGCGACACCTCGCGCCAGAAGCGCCGCACGCCCATGGCCAGCGCGAACATCACGAAGAGGAACACCGCGCCGAACACCAGCGCGAGGAAGTTGTGCGGAAAGATCGCGTAGAAGTTTCCGGCAAGCGGCTCGTGCAACAGCGAGCCCGACATCGCGACGGCCAGCACCAGGAACAGCGCGAGCCCGCCCGCGAGGGCCAGCGCGACGGTGAGTCCGGCCTTCTTGTAGAGCGCGCCCATCGCGGGCGGCCAGGCGTAGTCGTGGTACGTCTGCATGCGCACCTGCGCCATTGCCTGCGGCACGTTCACCGCGAACTCGTGCGGCGGCGCGTACTGGCAGGCATGCAGGCACGAGCCGCAGTTGTGGCAGAGGTTCGCGAGGTAGTGCGTGTCGGCCTTGCCGAATTCGAGCCGGCGCGTCATCGCGGGGAACACGGCGCAGAAGCCTTCGCAGTAGCGGCAGGCGTTGCAGATCTGCAGGATGCGCGCGACCTCGCCCTCGCTGGCGGTCAACGGCAGGGCGGGGCGGATGGGAATCACGCGCGACGAAGCGCTGCCGATGCCGTTGGCATCCGCACGGGCGCGTGCGACGAGATCAGTGAGTTGCTGCAAGGGCGGCCTCCGGGGAATTCTTCGAAAGGTTCTTTGCTGCGCGTGCGGCCTTCGCCGCCTGCGTGCCGGCGATGCGGCCGAAGGCCGTGCCGATGCTCATGCCGACGCCGGCCGTGTAGCCCTTGCCCAGCACGTTGCCGGCCATCATTTCGCCGGCCACGAACAGGTTGGGGCTCGCGCGTCCGCCGAAGCGCACAGCGGCGGTCTCGTCCACCTTCAGGCCCAGGTAGGTGAAGGTGATGCCGGGGCGCACCGGGTAGGCGTAGAAGGGCGCTGTGTCCAGCGGGCGCGCCCAATGCGTCTTGGCGGGCGCGATGCCTTCGGTGTGGCAGTCGTCCAGTGCGGTGTGGTCGAAGCGGCCGACGCGGCAGGCGGCGTTGTAGTCCTGCACTGTGCGAACGAAGGTGGCTTCGTCCAGGCCGATCTTCTGCGCGAGTTCGCCGAGCGTGTTGGCCTGCGTGCCGGTGAACACCGGCGGCATGAAACGGCCGACCGCCTTCTGGTCGATGACCGACCAGGCGATCTGCCCCGGCTGCTGCGCCACGAGCCGGCCCCAGATCGCATAGCGCTTGGGCCAGAAGTCTTCGCCCTCGTCGTAGAAGCGCTGCGCCTCGCGGTTGACCACCACGCCGAGCGACACGCAATCGATGCGCGTGCAGATGCCGCCGTCGTAGAGCGGCGCGCGCGCATCGATGGCCACCATGTGGCCCTGCGACGGATCGCCGATGCTGTCGGCGCCCGCGGCGATCATGTACTTCAGCAGCACGCCCTGGTTGAAGCGCGTGCCGCGGATAAGGAAGTTGTCGGCCGGCCATTCGCCGCGCTCGTTCTGGCCCCAGGCCTCGCGCAGCCATTCGCGGTTCGATTCGAAGCCGCCCGAGGCCAGCACGCAGCTCTTCGCTTCGATGCGCTCGCCGGCCTCGGTGCGCACGGCCACGAAGCGGTCGCCGTCGAGTTCGACCGAGGCCACGGGCGTGTCGTAGCGGATCTGCACGCCCAGCTTTTCGGCGCTGCGGAAATAGGCATTCACCAGCGCCTTGCCGCCGCCCATGAAGAAAGCGTTGGTGCGCGCCACGTGCAGCGCGCCCGACAGCGGCGGCTGGAAATGCACGCCGTGGCTGCGCATCCAGTCGCGGCAGTTCGAGGAGGCGCGGATCACCAGGCGCGCGAGGTGCTCGTCGGTGAGGCCACCGGTCACCTTCAAGAGGTCTTGCCAGTACTCCTCTTCAGGGTAGGCATCGACCAGCACGTCCTGCGGTGCGTCGTGCATGCAGCGCAGGTTGCGGGTGTGCTGCGAATTGCCGCCGCGCCACTCCTTGGGCGAGGCTTCCAGCAGCAGCACCGAAGCGCCGGCCTCGCGCGCCATCAGCGCGGCGCACAGTGCGGCATTTCCGCCACCGACAACCAGTACATCTGTCACTCGTGGGTCTCCTTGGAATCCACGGGACTTTAGGGAGCGCGGCCTTCACGCGAAAGGCCTGAACAGGCAACGGGTGTTCAGTTTTCGAGAAGACTCGCGCCTGTCCAGCGGCCCTCGCGCACGAGGGCACGGGCGGTGTCGGCGACCACCACGCGCGCGGCCAGCGCGGCCGGCGAGAGCTCGTCGTCCGACAGGCTCACGAGCAGGTTGCGGCGGCCGACGTGGGCATCGCTGATCTGCGTGAGCTCGAGGTCGTCGCGGTCGTGCCGCGCGGTGGCCGCGCCAGGCTGCACCGTGGCGCCGTAACCGGCGCGCACCGCGTCCATGAGCAGCGCGAGGCCGTCGACCTCGGCCACGATGCGTGGCGTGACGCGCGCCCGGAGAAAGGCGGCCATCAACGTGGCGCGCAGGCCGTGGCTGCCGCTCGGCAGGATCAACGGCACATCGGCCAATTGCGAGAGGCGCACCTTGGTGCCCTTGGGGCGTTCGGCCAGGGTAGGCGAGGCGACCACGAAGAGCTTTTCGGCCAGCAGCGGCGCGACGCTCCAGCGCCGCGGCGTGTCGGTCTGGAACAGCACGGCCAGGTCGAGCTGCCGCGCATGCAGCATCGTCGTGAGGTGGCCCGAAAGCGCCTCGACCATGTGCAGCCGCACCTCCGGGTAGCGCTCCTGCATCGCGCGCATCAGCGGCACGCCGAGCACGGTGGCGGTGGTGGGCGCGAGGCCCACGCTCACATGGCCCGAGAGGCGCGCCTGCTGCGCCGCGCGCACCGCGTCGTCGGCATGGCGCAAGGTGAGCTGTGCCTGCTGCAAGAAGGCCAGGCCCGCATCGGTGGGCGTGACGCCCGTCGAACTGCGTTGCAGGAGGCGCGTGGCGAGTTCGCTTTCGAGCCGGCTGATCTGCTGGCTCAGCGCCGAGGTGACCACGCCCAGCTCCACGGCCGCGCGGCCCATGCTGCGCAGTTCGCAGACCTTGACGAAGTAGCGCAGTTGCCTCAGTTCCATGCGCGCATCATCGCGCAGGCACAACAGCCGCCTGGCCGCGCCGCAGCAGCAACCATCCGAACAGCGGGGCCGTGATGTACATCACCACCGAGTAGATGGCGGCCGGCAGCGCGAGCGGAAAACTCCCGAGCACGCTCACCGCGATGAAGATGGCGAGCGTGGAGTTGTGGATGCCGATCTCGTAGCTGATGGCGGTGGCGAGCGGCTTGTCCAGGCCCGCGGCGCGGCTCAGGTAGTAGCCCGCGAGCAGGCTCACCAGGTTGAACAGCAGCACCGGAATGCCGATCTCCGCGAAGGTGGCGGTGATGGTCTTCCACTCGTTCGCGATCGCGAGCACCGTGACCACCGCGAGCACCACGGCGCTGAAAATCTTGGTCGGCTTTTCCATGCGCGCGGCGAAGCCGGGCTTGCGCGAGGCCACGAACATGCCAATGGCCACCGGCACCATCACGACCGCGATCACCTCCGCCAGCTTGCGCGTCTGCAGCGGCACGACCTGGCCGCTCTGCGCGAAATGGCCGATCGCCCAGTTGGCGATGAGCGGCAGCGTGACGATCGACAGCAGCGTGTTCACCGCAGTGAGCGAGATGTTCATCGCCACGTTGCCGCCGAAGAGGTGCGAGAAGAGGTTCGCCGAAATGCCGCCTGGCGAGGCCGCCAGCAGCATGAGCCCGATGGCGAACACCGGCGAGAGCCCGAAGCCCACGATGATCGCGTAGCAGGCGAGCGGCAGGCCGATGACCTGCAGCACGAGCGCGATGGTTACCGCCTTCGGGTGCTTGAACAGGCGCCGGAAGTCGGCGAGCGAGAGCGACAGCCCCAGCCCGAACATCACGAGCGCGAGCGCGCCGAACAGGAACCGGGTCACGATGAGCGTGGCGTCCATGGGTTGTGTCTCCTCTTTGCTTCTTCTGTCTAAAAAAATGGCTGCCCGCACCCGTCGCGCGGGCGCTGGCAGCCGTGGAAACCGGGGTCGACGCGTCTTATTGTTTGTAGCTGTCGTCGATGCGGTCGAGTTTCCGGATCAGCGAAGGCCAGACGAACATGCCGCCGAGACCGCCGCTTTGCACCTTCATCGCCTGGCCCACGCCATCGATGATCCTCGGGTCGACATGCGTGAGTTCGCTGCCGCCCGATTGCGCCGCGATCTGGATCTGGCAGGTGTTCTCGAAGGTGTACATCGAAAGAAACGCATCGGCAATGGTCTTGCCGCAGGTCAGGAGGCCATGGTTGCGCAGCATGAGGAAGTTGGCGTGGCCCATGTCGGCTTGCAGGCGCGGCTTCTCGTCGTCGCGGAAGGCCACGCCTTCGTAGTCGTGATACGCCAGCGAGGCCAGCACGAAGGTCGATTGCTGGCTGATGGGCAGCACGCCATTTTTCTGAGCGCTCACCGCGATGCCGGCCTTGGTGTGGGTGTGCAGCACGCACTGGATGTCTTCGCGCGCGGCATGCACCGCGCTGTGGATCACGAAGCCGGCCGGGTTCACCGGGTAGGGCGAGTCGATGATCTTGTTGCACTGCTGGTCGACCTTCACGAGGCTCGACGCGGTGATCTCGTCGAACATCAGACCGTAGGGATTGATGAGGAAGTGATGCTCCGGGCCGGGCACGCGCGCGCTGATGTGCGTGAACACGAGGTCGCTCCAGCCGTAGAGCGCGACGAGGCGGTAGCAGGCGGCGAGGTCGACGCGCAGTTGCCACTCTTCGGCGGAAACGAGCTTCTGGATTTCGGATTGGGAATTTGCGTTCATGGGGATGTGTCCTTTGGGTTCGGTTCAGGCCGCGGCCGGCTCTTTGAGCACGGTCTTGTAGATGCTCTGCTTGGGCTGCGCCATCAACCGGCGCAGCATGGGCTCGAATTCGCTGATCGGCAAGGTCTCGGCCTTCGGGTCGAAGGCCGGGTTGTCGTAGAGCGCGCAGAACTCGGCCGTGCGCTCGTAGTGCGGGTGGTCCTTGAAGTTCTCGCGCATGTCGCGGTCCAGGCCGATGTGGTGAAAGAAGTAGTGGCCCTGGAAGATGCCGTGGTGCTGCACCATCCAGTGGTTGGCCTCGCTCACGAAGGGCTTGAGGACGGCGGCCGCGATGTCGGGGTGGTTGAAGCTGCCGAGCGTGTCGCCGATGTCGTGCAGCAGCGCGCACACCACGTACTCCTCGTCACGCCCGTCGCGCAGCGCGCGGGTGGCGGTCTGCAGCGAGTGGGTGTAGCGGTCGACGGGAAAACCGCCGTAGTCGCCTTCGAGGATCTGCAGGTGCTTGATCACGCGCTCCGGCAGTCCGCGCGAGAACTGCATGAACTCGCCGCCGATCAGTTGCCAGTCTTCGCGCGTGCTCTCCTGCATGCTCGTGAAACTTGCCCTTGCATTCATCGTGTCGTCTCCGTTGTTCGTCCGTGGGGTGGCGGCCACTGTAGACCTGCACTTGACGCTCAACTGTCAAGAATTTGACAATGTGGGGTGCTGGTAAACCCCTGTGCTCACAGGCAACTAAGCCTTTCCGATGCCTCCTTCCTCCAAGCCGCGCCTCTCCGCCCCGCACCGTGCCGCGCTGGAGGGCAACCCGTGGTTCACCAGCATGCCGCGCGCGCAGCGCGACGCGCTGGTGGGCGCGGCCGAGCTCATCCACGTGCGGCGCGGGACCATGGTGTTCCGCCAGGGAGATCCGATTCAAGCGGCGGGCGGTGGCTTCTACGGACTCGTGGCGGGCACGATCAAGATCTCGTCGCTGCGCCAGGACGGGCGCGAGGCCATCCTCGCGGTGCTGGAGCCGGGCAACTGGTTCGGCGAGATCACGCTGATCGACGGCTCGCCGCGCACGCACGACGCCACCGCGCTTGAAGCGCTCGACCTCCTGGTGGTGCCGCCCGAGGCCTTCGCGCGGCAGATGCGCGACGTGGTGTTCTCCAACGCCATCGGCGCGATGCTCGCGGCGCGCGTGCGCATGCTCTACGGCCTCGCGGAAGACGCCACCTTGCGCAGCCTGCGCGCGCGGGTGGCGCACCGGCTGCTGGTGCTCGCGCGCGGCGATGCGACGCAATCGGTGCACCTGCGGCACAGCCTGCAACTGCCGCAAGAGGCGCTGGCCATGATGCTCGGCGTGACGCGCCAGACGCTCTCGAAGGAGCTCAATGCGCTGGCGGGCGAGGGCGTGATTGCGCTGGGCTACGGGCGCATCGAGCTGCTGTCGCTCGATGCGCTGCAGCGGCTTGTCAGTACCGGCTGAATAGGTGTCACCGAAAACGCGCACAGGGCGGCGTATAAATGCGCCCCCGCCGTGTCATGGTGGCCCGGCGGTCTTTAGTTTTCACAGGGAGTATTCGAATCATGAGCAACAAACCGACGGTCGTTCTGGTCCATGGTTTCTGGGGCGGTGCGGCGCACTGGAGCAAGGTCATCGTGGAGCTTTCGCGCAAGGGCCACACGGGCATTCGCGCGGTCGAGCTGCCGCTGACCTCGCTGGCCGACGATGCCGAGCGCATGCGCAAACTTGTGGCGAAAGTGCAGGGGCCGGTGCTGCTGGTGGGCCACTCGTACGGCGGCGCAGTGATCACGCAGGCTGGTGATTTGCCCAACGTGGTTGGGCTGGTCTACATCGCGGCCTTCGCGCCCGACGCGGGCGAGAGCCCCGGCGCCATCACCGAGCAGCATCCACCGGTCGCGGTGCCCAACCTCGCGCCCGACAGCGACGGCTATCTGTGGGTCAAGCCCGACAAATTCCACGAGAGCTTCTGCCAGGACCTGAGCGCCGAAGAAGGCCTCGTGATGGGCGTGACGCAGAAGGCGCCGCTGGCCAGCACCTTCGGTGATGCCATCACTTCGCCGGCATGGAAGAAGAAGCCCTCTTGGTATCAGATTTCCAGCGACGACCGCATGATCGCGCCGGCCAACCAGGAGCGCATGTCGGCGCGCCTGGGCGCACGCAAGATCATCACGCTGGTTGCGAGCCACGCTTCGCTGGCATCGAAGCCGGTGGAGGTGGCGGCGTTGATCGACGAGGCGGCGAGCGCCGTCTGACGGACGCCGGTGCGCTTCAGCGCAGCACGCGCCCGTCGGCCGAGATGCTGATCAGGTCGATGCTGCGCACGTTGTCGCGCAGGCCCGGGCGCAGGTTGATGCGAAAGCCGCCGACGTCGTAGTCGGTCATCGCGGTCATCGTGCGCTGCAGGGTCGCGGTGTTGAAGCCGCGGCCCGCGCGGCGCACCGCTTCGCCCACGGCCTTGGCGGCGATGAAGCCTTCGAGCCCTTCGTACGACGCGGTCTGATCGGAGTTGTCGACTGCCGCGAGGTACTCCTTGACGATCGGAATGGCCGAGGGCCGCGGCGAGGGCACAACCTGCGAGATCACGATGCCGCCGATGTCCTTGCCCAGCTCCGCGTAGAGCGGGTCGATGCCCACGATCGAGAAGGCCATGAAGTTGCCCGTGTAGCCGCTCTTGCGCAGCTTGCGGATGGCGCTGGCGGTGGTGCCCGAGAGCGACACCAGCACGATGGCCTGGGGCGACTGCTTCTGCACTTCTTTCAGCGCGGCATCGAGCTTGTCGCCGCCCGCGGGCACCAGCGCACTCGCGACCAGCGGCGTGAGCTTGAGTTCGGCGATGGCCTGTTGCACGGCGGCCAGGCCGGCACGGCCCATGGCGTCGTCGTCGCCCACGAGCGCGACGCGCGTCTGCCCCACGGTGGCGCACTGGCGCACGATCTTGAGAGCCTCGTCGATCATGCCGGGCCGCACGTGGAACACATTGGGGTGATCGGCGCTGCGCAGGTTGTCGGAGGCCGCGAACGGCGCAAAGAGCAGGCTGCCCTGCTGCGTGGCGACGTTCGCACCGGCCTCGCTGCTGGCGGTGCCGACGAAGCCGAAGAGCAGGTCGGCCTTCTGGGCGCCGAGCAGGGTGCGTGCGTTGGCGGTGGCGCGCGCCGCGTCGTAGCCGTCGTCGAGTTGCACCAGCTTCAGCTGCAGCCCGGTGCTGGCGTTGCGCGTGTTGAAGTCGCTCACCGCGAGCCGGCTGCCCGCCGCGAAGGCGCTGCCGATTTCGGAGGCGCCGCCCGTCAATGGCACCGATTGCCCGAGCAGCACGACGCGCGCTGCGCCGGCCGTGCGCGTCTGCGCCGAGACCCTGTGGGTCATGCCGATGCCGCCTCCCAGCAGCAGCGCGCCATACGCCTTGCCCAGCCATTCCCTGCGTGACGTGTTCATCTGGACACCCTTTGCTTACAGTAGTAAAAAAGTGTAGCAATATCGAGGCCAAGACGATAGGCGGGGCTGCTACAGAATTCCCTTATGAAACTTGCTTTTCTCTGGGGCGGTGTGGGGTTGTGCGTGGCACTCGCGGGATGCACCGTACCGCCGCGCGATGTGGTGGAAATCTCGCAGCCCGTTCCGGCACCGTCGCCGGACGCCGCGCCGGAGCCGCCGCCCATGGTCATCAGTGCGCCGCCGACCGCAGCCACGCGGCCCCAGGCGCCCGCCATCGAGAAGGATCCGGTGATCCGCCAGCGGCGCCTGCCCGACTATCCGACCGCGCTGGCGAACGAGGGCGTGGAAGGCCAGGTGATCGCCGTCTTCTACGTGGGTGAAGCAGGCGTGCCGGAAGACGTGCGCATCGAACGCTCGCCGCATCCGCTGCTGTCGAAGGCGGTGACCGATGCGCTCAAGGGATGGCGCTTCGATCCGGCACGATCGGCGGACGGCCGCCCGGTGCGCACCCGGATGCGGCTGCCGTTCCGCTTCCAGGCCGAGTAGCTGAGGGCTTCAGGCGCGTTCGAACACCAGGTCCCACACGCCGTGGCCCAGCTTGATGCCGCGATTCTCGAACTTGGTGAGCGGCCGGTATTCCGGCTTCGGCGCATAGGCCTCGGCCGTGTTGCGCAGGAGCGGCTCGGCCGACAGCACCTCGAGCATCTGCTCGGCGTAGGGCTGCCAGTCGGTGGCGCAATGGATGTAGCCGCCGGGGCGCAGGTGCTGCGCCAGCTTGGTCACGAATTCGGGCTGGATCAGCCGGCGCTTGTTGTGGCGCTTCTTGTGCCACGGGTCGGGAAAGAACACATGCACGCCGGCCAGCGTGCCGGGCTGCAGCATGTGGTCGAGCACGTCGACCGCGTCGTGCGCGCAGATGCGGATGTTCGGGATCGACTGCTCGCCGATGCGCTTGAGCAGGGCGCCGACGCCGGGCTCGTGCACCTCGCAGCAGAAGAAATTGGTCTCGGGCCGCACCGTGGCGATGTGCGCGGTGGCCTCGCCCATGCCGAAGCCGATCTCCAGCACCGTGGGCGCAGCGCGGCCGCCAAAGGCTGCCGTCAGGTCGAGCGGCTCGGGCGTGTAGGGAATGAGGAACAGCGGGCCCAGCTCGGAGAAGGCCCGCGCCTGGCCGTCGGTCGTGCGGCCGGCGCGCTTCACGAAGCTCTTGAGGCGGCGGTGCAGCGGATGCGGCTTGTTGTTGTCGCTGTCGCCGGCACTGTCGTCTGTGTGGTCGTCGCTGGGCGGAAGGTCGTGGGGCACGGTGTCGGGAAAGGTCATTACGGCCGCGAATTGTAGAGAGCGTGCCATTCGGGCACCCAGCCGGCCAACGCAGCCGCGCAGGATGTGGCTGTCGCGGGGCCGAGGCCGAGCACGCGCGCGGCCGTGTCGAGCGCGGCCAATGCCGCTTCGGGTGTAGCGGTGTCGATGGGCGTCGCACCGTTCTGCTTGGAGAGCTTGTCGCCATCGGCGCCGCGCACCAGCGGCGTGTGCAGATAGCTCGGGGTCGGCAGGCCGAGCGCGCGCTGCAGCAGGATCTGGCGCGCGGTGTTGTCGGCCAGGTCCTCGCCGCGCACCACGTCGGTCACGCCCTGTTCGGCGTCGTCTACGACCACGGCGAGCTGATAGGCCCAGGGGCCATCGGCGCGGCGCAGCACGAAGTCGCCGACCTCGCGGCTGACGTCCTGGCGCTGCTCGCCCAGGCGCCGGTCGGTCCAGCGCAGTTCGCCCGGCTGTGCCGATTCGAACTTTTCGGTGGCAAAGCGCCAGGCCCGCGCGGGCTTGCCGTGCAGGCCGTCGCGGCAGGTGCCGGGGTACACGCGCTCGCCATGCCGTTCGTGCCGGTGGCCTAGCCGGGCGAGCGCGGTGTCGATGTCCTTGCGCGAACAGCCGCAGGGGTAGGCAAGGCCGAGGGCCTGCAACCGCTGCAGCGCCGCCTCGTAGAGCGCCGTGCGCTGTGTCTGCCACACGGGCGTTTCGTCGGGCAGCAGATGGCAATCGGCGAGCTGCCGCAGCATGTGCTCGCCCATGCCGGGCAGGCAGCGCTCGGTGTCGGCGTCTTCGATGCGGATCAGCCAGCGCGCCTGCGGGCCGCGCGCACGCACGTCGAGCCAGCTTGCGAGCGCGGCCACCAGCGAGCCGGCGTGCAGCGGCCCGGTGGGCGAGGGCGCGAAACGGCCGGTCTCACGCATCCCGCGAATCGATCAGATCACTGCAAGCGCCAGCGAAAGGCCCGAGAGGAACGCGTCTTCCACCCGATGCCCCGTGCACCAGTCACCGGCCACGCCGATGCGGGCTTTGGCATCCCACAGGTGGGTCTTGCCAACTGGCACCTGCGTCTGGGCCTCGGTCCAGCAGCGCGTCTGCGCATGCGAGGGCACGGCGTGGATGCCGGTGATCTCGGCGAAGGCGCGCAGGAGCTTGGCTTCGACGCGCGGTGCGTCGTCGCGCAGATGTTCCTGCGACCAGGTGGCGCTGGCCTGCAGCGTCCAGCGCTCGATGCGTTCGCGGCCGGGCTTGGACGATTCGCGCGCGAGCCATGCCACGCGGTGGTGGGTGCTTCGCGCCGCATTCCACTGCGGGCCGAGGTGCGACATGTTGGCCTGGTTGGCCTGGGGGAACGCGATCATCAGCGTCCAGCAGGGCGCGATGCGCACCGGCTCGATCTTCTGGCTGATGGCGGCGGAAAGCTTGCCGTCGCCCAGCAGCGCGCGGGTGCGCGAAGGCGGCACGGCGAGCAGCACGGCGTCGAAGCCCGAGTACACATGCTGCGAATCGTCTTCGCCCGCGGTGCGCAACTGCCAGCGCTTGGGGTCGAGCGCATCGGGCTCGATCTGCGTGACCTGCGTGTTCGTGATGAGGTTGCCGCCCAGCGGCGCAGCCCAGTAGGCGACCAGCGCGTCCATGCCGGGCTGCGCGACCCAATGCGACTCACGGCCCGGCAGTGCCGCTTCGGCCACGCGGCCGTGGGCGTCGAGCACGCGCACGAGGTTGGCGCTCCAGGGGCGGCAGAGGCTGGGCGTGGCTTCGAGCGCCAGCGCAAAGCGCGGATCACGCACGGTGAAGTACTGCGCGCCGCTGTCGAAGCGGCCGAAGGTCGTGTCGATGCTCGCCATGCGGCCACCGGGTGCGGCTTCGCGTTCGAACAGCGTGACCTTGTGGCCCGCCTGCACCAGCGTGCGTGCAGCGGCTACCCCGGCGATGCCGGCGCCGACGACGGCGTAGTGGCGGGGGGTGGAGGGGGTTCGGTGGCGGTCGGTCTGCTTTGCAGTTGCACGAGTGGTCATGGCGGACTCTTTTCTTTTGACAGGGAGACGATGAATGTGTCCGCACTCTACCTCGGTCTGCGAGGGCGGCAGGAGGACTGACCCTTAGGTGTTTCCTCAGCGTCCCCGATGCCGCTCGAGCAGCGCGCGCCGCGTGGCCTCGTGCTCGAACTGCGCGAGCCACCATTCGAGCGCACGCCCCGGCCCGCCCGCGCTGCGCACGCGCCATGCGCAATGCATGGTGCCGAGCGGCGGCGTGCGCTCGGTCTTGCGCTCGATGAGGTGGCCCGCCTCGATGTACGGCCGCGCCATCGGCTCGGGCAGGAAGCCGCCGCCCAGCCCATGCAGTTGCGCCGCGAGCTTGAACTGCATGCTCGGCACGGTGAGCACGTCCTGCCCGCCGACAAGATTCACCGTCATGCTCGGCCCGCTGCGCACCGAGTCGGCCGCGGCGACCGCGCGGTACTGGCGCAGCACTTCGTCGGTCAGCGGTTCGGGCAGGCGCGCGAGCGGGTGGTGCGGTGCCACCGCGTACACGAAGCACAGTTCGCCGATGGGTCGGCTGCGGATTCCGGTGGCCGTGAAGGCGAGGCTCGCGGCATCGAGCACCGCGCCGATGGCGAGATCGGCCTCGCCGCTGGTCAGCGCCTCGATGGTGCCGAGCAGCGTTTCGTCGCGCAGCTTGAGCCGCGTGGGCGGCTCTAGCGCGAAGAAGGCGGTGGCCAGGTCGAGCAGCGGATCGCGCGCGATGACGCTGTCGACCGCGATGGTCAGCATCGGCTCCCAGCCCGTGGCCACGCGCTTCACCCGGTTGGCCACCGCGTCGATCTCGTTCAAGAGGCGCGCCGATTCGCGCAGCAGCTCGGCGCCGGCCTCGGTGATGCGGGCCTGGCGCGCGCTGCGGTCGAACAGCAGCACGTCGAGCGCATCCTCGATCTGCCGAACCCGGTAGCTCAATGCACTCGGCACGAGGTTGAGCGCGCGCGCCGCGCCGGCAAAGCTGCCGGTGTTGGCCACGGTCTGCAGCATGGCGAGCGCGTCGGGGGTCAGTACGTCTCTGGCGCTGGGCATGGTGGCTCCATCGATTGATCAAAAAATTTGAATGATGCCATCAAAACCAGGCGCTTTTCACTCGGGGGTGCGGGCCTAAAGTTCTTCACATCCGCTGCGCATCCGGCGCGGCATACGAAGAAGGCCAGAACATCCCCACGGGGAACGGCCAAAAGGAGTTTGACGATGTTGCAAGTCCGTAAATCACAGGAACGCGGTTATGCCGACCATGGCTGGCTGCGCTCGTTCCACAGCTTTTCCTTCGCCGGTTACTACGACCCGGCCCACATGGGCTTCGGCAACCTGCGGGTGATCAACGAAGACCGCGTGGCGGCGGGCGCCGGCTTCGGCACCCACGGCCACAAGGACATGGAAATCATCAGCTACGTGCTCTCGGGCGAACTGGCGCACAAGGACAGCATGGGGAACATCGAATCCATTCCGCCGGGCGACGTCCAGCGCATGAGCGCCGGCCGCGGCGTGATGCACAGCGAGTTCAACCACAAGAAGGACGAGACCACGCACTTCCTGCAGATCTGGATCGAGCCCAATGTGCGCGGCATCGCACCCGGCTACGAGCAGAAGCAGTTCAGCGATGCCGAGAAGCGCGGCAAGCTGCGCCTGGTGGCGTCGCCCGACGGCAGCGAAGGTTCGGTGAAGGTGAATGCCGATGCGCGTCTCTTCGCCGGACTGCTCGACGGTGAAGAGAAGGCCAGCCTCGCGCTCGACCCGGCGCGCAAGAGCTACGTGCACCTGGTGCGCGGCGAGCTCGAAGTGAACGGCCAGAAGCTCGTGGGCGGCGACGCTGCGATGCTCGAAGGCGAATCGCAACTGACGCTCGGCGCCGGCAAGGATGCCGAAGTGCTGGTGTTCGACCTGACCGCTTGATCCACCGCCGGGCGCCTGTCGCCCGGCTTTTTGTTTTCCCCTGTCCCGTTTCTATTTCAACAACCGAGGAGTTTTCAACCATGGCAACCACCACCACCACCCCCAACGCTGCCCAGGACACCCTGGCGCTGATCGGCCGCATCCTGATCGCATACCTGTTCATCCCCGCCGGCATCGGCAAGCTCATGGGCTTCGCGGGCACCGTGGGCTACATCAACTCGGTGGGCTTGCCATTGCCGGAAGTGGCCGCCGTGATCGCCATCGTGGTCGAACTCGGCCTCGGCATCGCGCTGCTGCTGGGCTTCAAGACCCGCTGGACCGCCATTGCGATGGCGATCTTCACCGTGGCCACCGCGCTGTTCTTCCACAAGTACTGGGCGGTGCCCGATGCGATGAAGATGATGCAGCAGATCAACTTCAACAAGAACATCGCGATTGCCGGTGGCCTGCTCGCTTTCGCCGCTTTTGGCCCCGGTCGTTTCAGCATCGACAAGCGCTGATCCACCCCCGAACCGCAACACAAGGAGCACCCGAACATGGCAAACATCGTTGTCGTCTTCCATTCCGGCTACGGCCACACCCAACGCATCGCGCAAGCCGTGGCCGAATCCGCCGGCGCGCAATTGCTCGCCATCGACGCCGACGGCAACCTGCCCGAAGGCGGCTGGGAGACGCTGGCCGCGGCCGACGCGATCGTCTTCGGCTCGCCGACCTACATGGGCGGCGTGAGCTGGCAGTTCAAGAAATTCGCCGATGCGTCGTCGAAGGTCTGGTACACGCAGGGCTGGAAAGACAAGCTCTTCGCCGGCTTCACCAACAGTGCCACCATGAACGGCGACAAGGTCACGACCATGGCGTATCTCTGGACGCTCGCGATGCAGCACAGCGGCATCTGGGTCAGCATGGGGATCCTTCCGACCAACAACAAGGCCGCCACGCGCGAGTCGATGAACTATGTGGGCGGCTACGGCGGCCTGCTGACGCAATCGCCATCGGACGCGAGCCCGGCCGAGATGTTCAAGGGCGACTTCGATACCGCCCGCGCGTTCGGCGAGCGCATTGCCGCAGTGGCAAGATCGCGCGGATAAAACCCAGCCACCCACGGAGCCCACGATGACCGATACCAACGCCCAGACTCAGTTGCCCCAACTGCTTCAACCGCACGACAAAGACCTGGGCGGTGGCTTCAACGTGAGGCGCCTCCTGCCCGCCGCGCAGCGCCGCTCGGTCGGGCCCTTCGTGTTCTTCGACCATTTCGGACCGGCCACCGAGAAGCCCGGCACCGAGCACGACGTGCGGCCGCATCCGCACATCGGCCTCGCGACGGTCACCTATCTTTTCGAGGGCGCGATGATGCATCGCGACAGCCTCGGCAGCGTGCAGGAGATCCTGCCCGGCGCGATCAACTGGATGACCTCGGGGCGCGGCATCGTGCACTCCGAACGCAAGCCCGAGCGCCTGAAGGCCGACACCTACGTGAACCACGGGCTGCAGCTCTGGGCCGCGTTGCCCCAGGCGCATGAAGAGGTCGAGCCGAGCTTCGAGCACACGGCGGCCAGCGCCATCCCCGAAGTGGTGGAGCAGGGCGCCCATGTGCGCGTGCTGGTGGGCGAGGCCTTCGGCCAGCGCTCCCCCGTGAAGACATTGGTGCAGACGGTCTACCTCGACATCGCTTTGCCTGCGGGTGGCCGCTTCGAGCTGCCTGCGATGGCGCCCGAGCTGGCCATCTACGCCGTCGATGCCGATGCGAGCGTCAATGGCGAGGCGATTCCTGCGCACACGATGGCGGTGCTGCCCGACGGGCAGGGCGCGGTGCTGACGTCCGAAGTTGCCGTGCGCCTGATGGTGATCGGCGGCGCGCCGCTCGACGGTCCGCGCTACATCACCTGGAATTTCGTTTCGAGCCGGCGCGAGCGGATTCTCGAAGCTGGTGCCGATTGGGCCGCACAACGCATGGGCTATGTGCCCGGCGAGACCGAATTCATTCCGCTGCCGGGCAAGCCTTTTGGCGTGCGCGAGCCGGATACGGGCACTACGCCTGTCTGATCTCTGGTCTTTCTTTGTCCAGGGCGTGATCGCCGCCCCGAACTCACCTTCACACACGGGTAGTAAGCTGCGCCCCGCAAACGGCGATCGAGGGGATCGCCGTCCCAACGACATCCCCAGAAAGGGAGCAAGGCACATGGCAGTTTTCCGAACCCCCGAGGTTGCACCGGGCGAATACGGCGATCTTTTCGAGTTCCTCATGAAGGAGCTCAAGCTCTTCAAGCGGCAGTTGGTGATCATGCTCAAGCATGTGCAGACCGGCGAGTCGATGGTCTATGAACAGGCCTGGTACGACTTCCACCTGAAGGACCGCATCACGCACCTGCTCAAGACCGACGACTACGCCGCCGTCGCGCAACTGCCGATCAACAAGAAGGGCCAGACGGGCATCTACATCGAGACGCGCTACGTCAAGAGCGGCAAGCTCGTCGGCCTGCAGCTCGTGGAGGCCCGGCCGCACGAAGGCGGGCGCTATGTGGGCCTCACGCCGGCGGTGGTGTTCACCGACGCCGACGGCGAGCGCATGCTGGCGTTCGCGCAGAAGCTCAAGTAGAAAGAAGCGCCAACGAAAAAAAGGGTCCGACTGGTCGGACCCTTTTTCTTTTCTCGCCTGAGGCTTACTTGCCGCCGATCGAGACGGCCTCCGCAGGCGGCGCACCATCGGGCGCCTTCGGCAGTTCGATCATCGCCTTGCGGCCCGCGCGACCGCGCCATGCCGAGAAGCCCACGCCGGCCAGCAGCAGCACGCACAACCCGATGAAGGTGCCGCTGATCGGCCGTGTGACGAACACCGACATGTCGCCGCGCGAGAGCAGCAGCGCGCGGCGGAAGTTTTCTTCCACCATCGGCCCGAGCACGAAGCCCAGCAGGATCGGCGCGACCGAGAACTCCAGCGTCATCAGCACGGCGCCGACGATGCCGAACACCAGCACTTCCCAGATCTGGAACAGGCTGTTCTGCGTGCTGTACACGCCGGTCGCAATGAAGAACATCGCGGCAGGGAACAGGTACTTGTAAGGCACCTTCAGGAGCTTCACCCACACGCCGATCATCGGCACGTTCAGGATCACCAGGATCACGTTGCCGATCCAGAACGAGGCGATCAGGCCCCAGAAGATGTCCGGATGCTCGGTGATGAGCTGCGGGCCGGGCTGGATGCCCTGGATCAGCAGCGCACCGAGGATCAGCGCCATCACCGCGTCGCCCGGAATACCGAGGCTCATCGTCGGGATGAAGTCGACCTG
This sequence comes from Variovorax sp. W2I14, assembly GCF_050435205.1. Lineage (NCBI taxonomy): Bacteria > Pseudomonadati > Pseudomonadota > Betaproteobacteria > Burkholderiales > Comamonadaceae > Variovorax > Variovorax sp. W2I14. Next base: position 824,368 of record NZ_JBNDJX010000001.1, read on the forward strand.
CGTCTTCGAATGCGCCGAGGCCTCGGGGCCGGCCACGCCTTCGATCATGCCGGTGCCGAACTTGTCGGGCGTCTTCGACACCTTGCGCTCCAGCGCGTAGGCGATGAAGGTGGTGATGGTCGGGCCGGTGCCGGGCATGGCACCGAACACGGTGCCCACGATGGTGCCGCGGATCATCGCGGGGAAGGCGCGCTTCAGTTCTTCCTTGCTCGGTCGCATGTCGCTCAGCTTGAGCGTGCCGGTGTCGCCGATGGCCTTCATGCGGTTCACGTTGAGCAGGAAGTCGGCCACGCCGAAGAGGCCCATCGAGATGGCCACCAGTTCGAGGCCATCGCTCAGCTCGGGCAGGCCGAATGCGAAGCGGAAGCTGCCGCTGTTCACGTCGGTGCCGACCACGCCGCACAGGAGGCCGAAGATCGTCATCGCCACGCCCTTGAGCGGCGAGCCGCGCGACATGGTCGAGCCCGCAAGCAGGCCCAGCAGCATGATCGAGAAGATCTCGGTCGGGCCGAACTTGAACGCGATCTGCACCAGGAGCGGCGAGGCGAAGATCATCACGATGATGCCGACCGAGGCCGCGAAGAACGAGGCGATCATCGTCACCCCGAGCGCGACGCCGCCCTTGCCCTGCTTGGTCATCGGGTAGCCATCGAGGCACGTCACCGCATGCGGCGGGTGCGAGGGCATGTTCATCAAAATGGCGCCGATGGCACCGCCGTACTGCGAGCCGTAGAAGATGCCCGCCAGCATCAGGATCGCGGGCACCGGGTGCATCGCGTAGGTGAGCGGCAAGAGGATCGAGATGGCCTGCAGCGCGCCCATGCCCGGCAGCACGCCGATGAGGTTGCCCACCAGCACGCCGAAGAACGACCACAGGAGATTGGAGCCCTGGAACGCGACGCCGAAGCCGAACCAGAGGTCGTGGAGCGATTGACCGATCATGATTTCAGCCTCCCCACTGGAACAACGGCAGCTGCAATTTCAGCGCCCACCAGAACACCACCACCGCGATGAAGCACATCGCAAGCGCCAGCAGCAGCGCCTCGGTCAGCGTGTTGTCGCGGTCGCCGAGCGCCGAGATGAACACGATCGCAAAGGTCGCCGGCAGCAGGCCGCCGTATTCGCCCAGCAGCAGGAACGACAGGATGCCCACGATGATGCAGATGCCGCCGCGCAGGTCGGGCATGCCGCCCGGATGGCCGTGCGAAGCGGCCTCTTCGCCGCTCGAGGGCTTGTCGCCGCGCGCGGACAGGGCGATGAGCAGGCCGGTCAGCGCGAGCAGGCCGCCGAGGGCCACCGGGAAGAAGCCCGGTCCCATGTGCGCCAGCTCGCCGACGCGGTAGCCGACACCGGCATAGACGGCCGCGAGGCCGATGACCACGAGCAACGCGCCGCCGTAGTAATCCTTCTTGAATTTGGGGGCGGGCCGAAGCGCGTGCGAGGCCGGATCTTCACCGTGCGGGTGCATTGAGTCTCCTTCGATTTGGAAGGAGCGCAGTCTAGGAATCGAGGCTTTCAATCGCCTTTCGACGAAGGCTTCGGAGGGCCCGCGAAGCTCAAAATACGTGTAATTGCTTACAGCGCTACCCGCGAAAACCCTAAGAGGAACCGACCGCCAGCGGCAGCTTCAGGATCGCGCGGAGACCGCCGCCGTTGGCGCTCTCCGGCATGTCGGCGCTGTCGAGTTCGATCTCGCCGCCGTTGCGCCGCGCATAGCTGCGCGCGATGGTGAGGCCGAGGCCCGCGCCCTTTGTGGCGGCGTCGGTTGACGGGTCGCGATGGAAGCGCTCGAACACGCTGTCGCGCCGCTCGGGCGCAATGCCCGGGCCGCTGTCGCACACCTCGGCCAGTGCATGCGAGGCCTCGCGCCGCACGGTCACCGTGATGTTGCCGCCGCGCGGCGTGTACTTGATGGCGTTGTGCACAAGGTTCGCGAGCACCTCGTGCAGCTCGGCGCCGTTGGCCTTCACCGGCAGGGGCGGCGGCTCGTCTTCGTCTTCCGGTTCGCCGCGCGCATCGACCCAGCCCAGGTCCTGGTCGTGCTCGCGTGCGAGCGGCAGGTACTGCAGCACCACGGCGCGCGCGATGTCGCTGAGGTCGACCACCGCGGGCTCGGTGCCGCCAGCTATTTCCTCTTCAGTCGTCGCATGCGCCAGCGCCAGCAATTGCTCGCTCAGGCGCCGCGTGCGCGCGAGCTGCGCGACGATCGCGTGCAGCGATTCGCGCATGCGCGCCGGATCGGTCTCGCGCACCGCGTAGCCGGCCTGGATCGACAGGATGCTCAGCGGTGTGCGCAGCTGGTGCGAGGCATCGGCCAGAAACTGCGACTGCTCCGCGACCATGCGCCGGTGGTCCGCGATGTGGTGGTTGACCGCGTCCACCAGCGGCACCACCTCCTGCGGCACGCCGCTCGCGTCGAGTGGCTTCAGGTCGTCGCGCGGGCGTTCGCGCAACGACCGGCGCAGCCGTTCCAGCGGCCGCAGCGTCCAGGCCACGCCGAGCCACACCAGCACGGCCATCACCAGCACCATGCGCGCGTCGCGCAGCAGCTCCTGCCTGAGCGATTCGTTCTGCGCCTGCAGGCGCGGGCCGGTGCCCTCGGCGGCCTGGATCAGCACGCTGTACGCGGCGGCGCCCGAGCGGGTGTTGTCGTAGACCGTCTGGCGCAGCGCGGCCACGCGCACCGGGTGCTGCTCGTGCACCGCGTCGTAGAACACCGGTGTGCCGTCGGCCGGCGTTTGTGCGGGGCGGGGCAGGCCGGGCACGCCCATGAGCGTTTCTTCGGGCGCGCTGGGATCGAGCGTCCCGCCCTTGGGAATGCGTTGCACGCCGACGTGCAGGTACTTGTAGCGCAGGTGCGTGGACTCGAACATCGCCTGCACCGAGAAGGCCTCCTGCACCCGCACGCTGCCGTCGCTCGCGACCACGATGCCGTTGGCCAACGCCTGCACCGGTTCGAGCAGGCTCTGGTCGTAGGCGACCACCAGCGAATCGGTGAGCGTGCGGTAGTCGTTCCAGCTGTCCAGCGCCAGCAGCGCGACGATGCCCGGCAGCAGCAGCGCGAGCAGGCGTGCGCGCACGCCGAAGCGCTGCGGCTCAGTCCGCGGCGGGTGGGGCGGAGCCTGGGGGTCCATCGGCAATGCCCTCGAGCATGTAGCCCAGCCCGCGCACGGTGACGATGCGCACGTCGCTGTCCGCGAGCTTGCGGCGCAGGCGGTGCAGCACCACCTCGATGGCGTCGGGGCCCGCGGTGCTGTCGTTGGTGAACACCTTGGCGAAGAGCTGCGACTTGCCGACCGGCGCGCCGCTGCGCATCAGCAGCGCGGTGAGCGCGGCCTGCTCCCGCGGCGTGAGCGACAGCAGCGTGCCGCGCAGCGTGAAGGCATGGCTCTCGCTGTCGTACGAGAGCGAGGCGCACTGAAGGCGTGGATGCTGCTTGCCGCGGCTGCGCCGCACCAGTGCCGCCAGGCGCGCCTCGAGCTCGACCAACTCGAAGGGCTTGGTGAGGAAATCGTCGGCGCCGAGGTTGAGGCCGCGCACCCGGTCCTGCAGCGCGCCCTGCGCGGTGAGGATGAGCACGGGCGTGCGGTCGTCGGCATCGCGCATGTCGGCCAGCACGCTCAGGCCGTGCTTGTCGGGCAGGCGCAGGTCCAGAACGATGGCGTCGTATTCGGTGCCGGCCATGAAGGCTTCGGCGGTGCGCGCATCGGGCGCGTGGTCGGCGACGAAGCCGCTCTGGGTCAACGCCCGGATGAGCCAGGAGGCCATGTCCAGTTCGTCTTCGACCAGGAGGATGCGCATGAGGGATTGCCGGTGAGTGCCGCTTGGTGCCGGTTATTTCTTCAGGCCGCGGCCCAGGTCGATGTCTTCCGACGCGCGGGCGCTGGCATCGGCCGCGCGTGCGCTCAGGTCGGGCGCCAATGCGCGCCGACCGTCGAACACGAAGCAGTCGCCGTGGTAGTGCGCGCCGCCGACTTCCTCGAAGTATTTGAGGATGCCGCCTTCGAGCTGCAGCACATGCTCCACGCCTTCTTCGCGCATCAGGATCGCGGCCTTCTCGCAGCGGATGCCGCCGGTGCAGAAACTCACCACGGTCTTGCCTTCGAATTCGGCGCGGTGCGCTTTCAGCGCGGGCGGGAATTCGGTGAACTTGGTGATGCGCCAGTCGATCGCGCCGTCGAAGGTGCCTTCGTCGACCTCGAAGTCGTTGCGCGTGTCCAGCAATGCGATCTCGCGGCCTTCGTCGTCGTGGCCCTGGTCGAGCCAGCGCTTGAGGGTGAGGGCGTCGACACCCGGGGCGCGCCCGGCAGCCGGCTGAATGGCGGGATGGTCCATGCGGATGATCTCGCGCTTGAGCTTCACCAGCATGCGCCGGAACGGCTGCGTTTCGGACCAGCTTTCCTTGGTCTCGAGGTCGGCGAAGCGCGCATCGGCGCGCAGGTCGGCCAGGAAGGTGTGGATGGCGTCGGCGGTGCCCGCCAGAAACAGGTTGATACCTTCGGGCGCCAGCAGGATGGTGCCCATGAGGCCCAACGCCTGGGTGCGGGCACGCAGGTCTTCACGCAGCTCGGGGCTGTCGTGGATGGCCACGAATTTGTAGGCCGCGATGTTCAGGATCTCTTGCACGGGGCGCGATTCTAGGTGGCGCCGCCGGGCCGGATGCGGGCCGCCGCGGTCTTTCCCTTGCCGGCGGGGCGATTTAGGGATTGCCAACCCACATCGTGAAGGTGCCGGTTTCTACAATGGCGGGATGTTTGTTCACCTGCGCCTGCACACCGAATTTTCCGTCGTCGACGGCACCAACCGGATCGACGAAGTCATCAAGGCCGCCGCTGCCGACAAGCAGCCCGCACTGGCCATCACCGACCTGAACAACCTGTTCGGGGCGGTCAAGTTCTACAAGCAGGGGCGGGGCAAGGGCGTCAAGCCCGTCATCGGCGCTGAAATCTTCATCGAAGGGCTGGGCAAGGAGCCCGGCGTGCTCACCCGCCTCGTGCTGCTGGTGCAGAACATGGAGGGCTACCTGAGCCTGTCCGAACTGCTCGCACGCGCCTGGACGCAGAACGTCGGCCGCGGCCAGTCGCAGGCGGCCTGCAAGCTCGAATGGCTCGAAGAGCTTTCGGGCGGGCTGATCGCGCTCTCGGGCGCGCAGGCGGGGCCGCTGGGCGTGCCGCTGCTGCAAGGCCAGGGCGAGCGCGCGGCCGAACTGGCGCTGAAGCTGGCCGGCATGTTCCCGCACCGCTTCTACATCGAGCTGCAGCGCGCGGGCCGTCCCGAAGACGAGCCGCATGTCATCGCCGCCGTGAAGCTCGCGGCCCGCCTGAAGCTGCCGGTGGTCGCCACGCACCCGGTGCAGTTCGCCGAACGCCAGGACTACGAGGCGCACGAGGCGCGCGTGTGCATTTCCGAAGGCGAGATCCTCGGCAACCCGCGCCGCGTGCGCAAGTTCACCGAAGAGCAGTACTTCAAGTCGACCGCCGAAATGCAGGCGCTGTTCGCCGACGTGCCGAGCGCGCTGGCCAACACGGTGGAAATCGCCAAGCGCTGCAACCTGACGCTGGTGCTCGGCAAGCCGCAACTCCCCGACTTTCCGACGCCCTTCGTCAGCGAAGGCGTGCGCATGCCGATCGACGACTTCTTCCGGCAAGAGTCGTTCGAAGGGCTGGAGGTGCGCCTCGCGCATCTCTACCCCGACGCGGCCAAGCGCGATGCCGAGCGGCCGCGCTATGTGGAACGGCTTGAGTTCGAGATCAACACGATCCTGAACATGGGCTTCCCCGGCTACTTCCTGATCGTGGGCGACTTCATCAAGTGGGCCAAGGAAAACGGCTGCCCCGTGGGCCCGGGCCGGGGCTCGGGTGCGGGCTCGCTGGTGGCCTATGCGCTGAAGATCACCGACCTCGATCCGCTCGAATACAAGCTGCTGTTCGAGCGTTTCCTGAACCCCGAGCGCGTCTCGATGCCCGACTTCGACATCGACTTCTGCCAGGGCAACCGGGACCGCGTGATCGACTACGTGAAGGACAAGTACGGCCGCAACGCCGTGAGTCAGATCGCCACCTTCGGCACCATGGCCGCGCGCGCCGCCATCCGCGACGTGGGCCGCGTGCTGGACATGAGCTACATGTTCTGCGACGGCATCAGCAAGCTGATTCCGAACAAGCCGGGCATGTCGGTCACGCTGCAGTACCCGCCCGAGAAAAAGATCGAGGGCGACAAGAACAACTACGCCATCGAGATGGAGCCGCAGCTCGCGCAGCGCATCGAGAAGGAAGAAGAAGTGCGCATGCTGGTCGAGCTCGCGCAGAAGCTCGAAGGCATGACCCGCAACATCGGCATGCACGCGGGCGGCGTGCTCATTGCGCCGGGCAAGCTCACCGACTTCTGCCCGCTCTACCAGCAGCCGGGCAGCGACTCGGCCGTGAGCCAGTACGACAAGGACGACGTCGAGGCCATCGGCCTGGTGAAGTTCGACTTCTTGGGCCTGGCCACGCTCACCATCCTGGAGATCGCCAAAGAGTTCATCGTCGCGCGCCACAAGGGCCAGGAGAACTTCGCGTTCGAGAACATTCCGCTCAAGGACGCGGCCACCTACCGGCTCTTCTCCGAAGGCAAGACGGAGGCGGTGTTCCAGTTTGAAAGCCGCGGCATGCAGGGCATGCTGAAGGATGCGCGGCCCACGCGCCTGGAAGACCTGATCGCGCTGAACGCGCTGTACCGTCCGGGCCCGATGGACCTGATTCCCAGCTTCGTGGCGCGCAAGCACGGCCGCGAAGAGGTCGAGTACCCGCACCCGGCCGTGGCCGAGATGCTCTCGGAGACCTACGGGATCATGGTCTACCAGGAGCAGGTGATGCAGACCGCGCAGATCCTGGGCGGCTACTCGCTCGGCGGCGCCGACCTGCTGCGCCGCGCGATGGGCAAGAAGAAGCTCGAGGAGATGGCCGAGCACCGCGAGAAATTCCGCGCGGGCGCGCTCGCCACGCACGGCATTCCGCAGGACAAGGCCGACGAAATCTTCGACTTGATGGAGAAGTTCGCGGGCTACGGCTTCAACAAGTCGCACGCCGCCGCGTACTCGCTGCTCGCGTATCACACGGGCTGGCTCAAGGTCCACTACACGGCCGAATTCTTCTGCGCCAACATGACCGTGGAAATGGACGACACGGACAAGCTCAAGCTCTTGTTCGAAGACGCCCAGAAGAACTTCGGCATCACCTTCGAGCCGCCGGACGTGAACCGCGGCAACTACCGCTTCGAGCCGGTCACCGACAAGGTGATCCGCTACGGCCTGGGTGCCGTCAAGGGCACGGGCCAGCTCGCGGTCGAGGCCGTGGTGCGGGCGCGCGAAGAGGGCGGGCCGTTCAAGAGCCTGTTCGATTTCTGCGTGCGCATCGATCGCCAGCGCATCAACAAGCGCACGGTCGAGGCGCTCATCAAGGCCGGCGCGTTCGATGCGATCCAGCAGAACCGCGCGGCGTTGATCGCCTCGGTGGACCGCGCCTTCGAATTCGCCAGCGCGACGGCCGCCAATGCTGCGCAGGTCGACATCTTCGGAGACGCGGAGCACGGCTCGGCCACGGCCGAACCCGATCTGGTCGACGCCACACCGTGGGGTGTGAAGGAGCGGCTGACGCTCGAAAAAACCGCCATCGGCTTCTACCTGTCGGGCCATCTGTTCGATGAGGTCTCGCACGAGGTGCGGCGCTTCTGCAAGCGCGAGATCGGCGACCTGCTCGACAGCCGCGACCAGCAGGTCATCGCGGGCATCGTGAGCGACTTCCGCGTGATCAACGGGCAGCGCGGACGGCTCGCGATCTTCAAGCTCGACGACAAGTCGGAGTCCATCGACGCGACGGCCGACGAGGCGCTCATCAACGCCAACCGCAACACGCTGAAAGACGACGAGCTCGTGATCGTGAGCGGCCGGCTGCAACCCGCGCGCGGCGGTTTCGAGGCGCGCTTCCAGGTGCAGCAGGTGTGGGACCTCGCGACGGCGCGCTGCCGCTTCGGCAAGTTCCTGCGCGTGGCGGTCAATGGCAAGGCGCCGGACATCGCGCGGCTGGTGAAGGACTTTCCGCCGCGCACCGAGCAGACGGAAGTCGGCGACCTCGTGCAAGGCCTGCCGGTGCGCCTGTCGATGGCGCGCGGCGGCGCGCAGGTCGAGCTGCAGCTGGGCGAGCGCGCCAAGTTCTTCCCGACCGATGCCGCGCTCGCGAGCTGGACGGCCCAGGCGGAGGCGGGCAAGGCGCTGATCGTCTACGAGTGAATGGCCCCTGGGTTTCGAGGGTCGTGGAACATTTGGGCGCCTCCGGCGTCCATCTGTTTCTTCACAACCAAGCCGTTCAAGGAGGAACGATGGCCATGACCAATACCCATACCAAGACCAAAACCCTGAAGACCGCCGCGCTCGCGCTCGGCATGTCGCTGGCGATGTCGACCGCCTTCGCTCAGTACGCCGGCCCGAGCACCGTGCCGACGATGACGGTCAAGCAACTGCTGGACACCGGCAAGGACGACCAGCACGCCACGCTGCGCGGCTTCATCGTCTCGCATGACGGCGGCGAGCACTACACCTTTGCCGACGACAGCGGCCGCATGAAGGTGGAGATCGATGCCAAGCACTTCCCGGCCGGCGTGAAGATCGACGACAAGGTGCGCGTCGAGATCACGGGCGAGTTCGACAAGGACCTCGTCGGCAACAAGGCCGAGCTGGACGTCAAGCGGCTGAGCCTGGTGCGCTGATGACCTCGGCGGCGGCGGGTTCTTCCGCCGCTGCCTTCTTGCCTTTCTTCCGGAGCGCCGACTCGATCTGCTCGAGCACGGCCTCCGGCGCGTGCAGCCAGTCCTTGGCGAGCACCTGCACCACCTGCCATCCGAACGCATCGAGCACGCGCGGGCGCGAGACATAGCGCTCGAGCACGTTGCGGTTCTCGTAGTGCGTCGCGGTGTCCACGAGGATGCCCAGCGCGTAGTGCCCGGCCTCCGGCGCACGCAGCGCGAGGTCGCAGCGAAAGCGTGACTGTCCCACCTGTTCGTCGACCGCATGGCCGCGCGCACGCAGCGCGGCCGCGAGCTGCGCCGTCACCTCGTCCGCACGCGCGTGCTGCGCACCGCTGGTCCGCGTGAGCGGGTTCATGCTTTCGAGCACGCGCCGCGCCGTCGCCGAATCGCCGCGCGACAAACACTCCGCATAGCGCAGGAACTGCTTGAGCGCCGCGGCGCCTTCGTTGTGGTCGTTGGTGATCGCCTCGTGGCGGATCGTCGAGACCACGGCCATGTGATGCCGCGCGCGGCTGAAGATCACGTTGAGCCGCTTCTCGCCGCCGCGCTGGTTGATCGGGCCGAAGTTCATCAGCATGCGGCCCTCGGGGTTCGGGCCGTAGCAGATGCTCAAAATGATGATGTCGCGCTCGTCGCCCTGCACGTTCTCCAGGTTCTTGATGAAGAGGCCGCAGAACTGGTCGTCTTCCTCGCGCACGTACTCGGCTTCCAGGCGCGCGGCGAAGTCGGTGTCGATGGCGCCCAGCGCATCGAGTTCGGCTTCGATCTCGGTCTGCTGCGCCTCGGAGAACGCGACGATGCCCAGGCTGCGCCCGGTCTCGCGTTTCAGCAGCTCGCGCACCAGCTGCGCGATGTGGCGCGCCTCGCCGTCGTTGATGCGGTTCTCGTACACCGCATCGGTCACGCGGTGAAAGCTGATGGCGCGAGAGAGCAGGGCGTCTACATTCGCGGCGACTGATTCTTCGGTCGGCGTGCGCGACTGCACGAGGATCTCGTCGCGCGCGTCCGAAGGCAGGCTCCGGTCCGGAATGGTGAAGAGGTTGCCCGCATAGAAGGCCGCGTTCGAAAAACCGATCAGCGACTCGTAGCGGCTGCGGTAGTGCCAGGCGAGCAGCGTGGCCGGCAGGTTGCGCGCGCCCTGGTTCAAAAGGCTGTCGGCATCGAGCACCACGGCGATGCGGTCACCTTCGTCTTCGACCGAGACGGTGTCGTCCTCGGGGTCGCGGCCCGAGGAGAAGAAGCTCGTCGGCGGCAACTGCATCTCGTCGCCCACCACGATGATCTGCGGCGCGCGGTAGAGCGCGGGCACGGCTTCTTCCACCGGGATCTGGCTCGCCTCGTCGAAGATCACCACGTCGAAGAGGTCGGCCGCGAGCGGCAGCGTGTCGGACACCGAGAGCGGGCTCATGAGCCAGATCGGCTTCATGTCGCGCACCACCTGGCCGGTCTCGCCCGAGGCGAGTTCGCGGATCGCCTTGTAGCGCATGGTCTTGCCGAACTCGTGCTCGAGCTCGCGCCGGCCCGCGTTGTAGCTCTTCTTGAAGAGCTTGCCGCCGGCGTCGAGCTGGCTCGCGGGGAGGGCGCTGGTGCGCACGTGCTCCCGAAAGCGCTGGCGCACCGCGGCGGCGAGCGTGCGGGCATTGCGATCGAGCAGCTTGCGCTCTCCCTCGGCCAGGCGCTGCGCATGGCGCGCGAGCGCGGCGCTGTCGAAGCGCGGCAGCCAGCGCTCGGTGCGGTAGACGCGCTCCAGGCCTTCGCGCGCGACGGCGTATTCGATGGCGTCGGGTGCAAGCGTCAGCGTGCGCAGGGCCTTGGCCAAGGCAGGGTCGGCATCGGCCAGTTCCTGCAGGTGCGGCAGCACGGTCGGCAGGGTGTCGGCCTGTTCGCGCAGCGTGCGGGCAAGTGCTTCGAGGGAAGCCAGCGGTTGTGCGGCCGGGTCGTCGAGCAGGTCGTGCCACAGGGCATCGAGCGCGTCGGTGCGTTCGCCGAGGGCGGCCAGCCGTTCGACGTTGCGGCTCGCGCCGGGTTCGGTGCGCAGGTGCGCGTGGAAGGCCGCGCGCACGCCGGTGCCCGTCGCATCGCCGCGGCGCAGGGCGTCGAGTTGCTGCACGAAGTCGTCAGGGTCGGTGCAGCCGTAGGTGGCTTCGATCTCCGCGGTTTGCTTGCCGACCGCCGCGCGGGCCGTGTGCTCGGCCAGCAGTTCTTCGAGCACCTGGCTCGGCTGCGGGCGGACGGCGTGCTTGGCGAAGTCGTAGCGGCGCTTGAGTTCGCCCGACAGCCGCCACCACGACGGCTGGAGCCAGCGCAGCAAGGAGCTTTGCTGCACCTTGGCCTGGGCGAGGCCGGCTTCGGTGTCGCTCGGCGAGAACTTGTCTTTCCAATGGCTGGTGCGTGCTGCGGCTTCGTTCAGGACTTGCTGCAGCGCGCGGCGCTGCGCCATCGCCTCGCCGAACGCGAGGCTCGTCGGGTGCGCGGTGTCGAGCAGCGAGAGATGCCCGCGCGCGGCGAGCGCGGCCACGCGGCGAGCATCGGCCACCACGGCCAGCGCGTCGCCCCAGAGCGTGGGCGCATCGCCCAGGGGCGGCCAAGCGTCGGTCAACGCATCCCGATGCGGACCGGTCTGTTCCGCCGCGCGGTCGCTGAGCTCGACCAATCGTGCAAGCGGCCGCTCCTGCCGCAGCAACACGGGCGCGAGTTGCGCGAACGCATGCGCCGACAGATACGGCACGCCCAGGCTTTCGGTGACCGCGAGGTGAAGGCGCGCAACCAGGTCCTCATGTTTTCGCCAGGCAGCGAAAGCGGGCAGGGCCTCGGCCTGCAACGGTGTCAAAGCGGGATCGTGCGGCTTGAGCGCGATCAGCCGCGCCATCAGCGTGCGCACCGCCACGGCCAAATGCTCGGGCACTTCGCGCATCGCGGCGTCGAAGCGTTCCAACGCCTTCAGGTCGGCATCCATCGTGTCGACGAGTTGCGTGCGCTCGCGGGTTTCGGCGTCCAGTTCCTCGGGCGCCGCGAGCCAATGCTCGTAGGTCTTCTTGAGGTTCTGCACGAAGGCCTTCTTGTCGCCCTGCGAGTCGTGGATCATGCAGCACAGCTCGTCCAGCCCCTGCTGCCGCAGCCGGTGGAACACCACGTCGATGGCCGCCCGCTTCTCGCAGACGAACAGCACGCGCTGCCCGCGTCCCACGTAGTCGGCGATGAGGTTGGTGATGGTCTGCGACTTCCCTGTGCCGGGCGGCCCCTGGATGATGTAGCTGGTGCCGGTGCGCGCGAGCGCCACGGCGGCGGTCTGCGTGGCATCGGCTTGCACCACGGGCCACTGGTCGGCGAGCGGCAGGGCGGCGGGCGTTTCGGCATCGACCTGGCGCGGCTGCAGCGAGAACACGCGGTCGAAGGCATCGCTCGCGATTTCCGATTCGCTCAGTGCCGAGTAGTCGCGCACCAGCGACATCTTGCGGTGGTTGAAGTTGCCGAGCGTCACCGAGGTGAGGTCGACATCCCACTGGTAGGGATTGCCGGTGCTTTCATGCAGCGAGTAAGTCTGCTGTTCGGTCTGCGCCGTGGTGGACGCCATCTGCGGCGCGCGCGGCATGGGCCGCGCGCCGACCGCATCGCGCAGCGTCAGCGGAACCGGCCGCACCTTGGCGTGATAGAGCTGCAGGCCGAGCGGACGGAAGTCGTCCTTCGCATAGCTGAAGTCCTGCGCCGCCACCGGCTGCGTGCCGGGGTTGCGCACGCGGGTGCGCCGCTTGAACTGTTCGAGCCGCTGGCGGGCGCGCTGGTGGATCAATTCGATCTCGGGCTGCTTCACGAGCCGCAGCTGCACGCCGGGCTCGGTCGCCGCGATCTGCGCAGACAGCTGGGCGTGGAACTGCTCGATGGTGGTTTCGCGCAGGTCGATGCTCTCGGGCAGCACGATGCCGTAGAGCTGGCGCAGGTGGTGCCTGAGCGTCGGATTCACCTGCGCCTCGCTAGCTGCGGCTTCGAGCAGGTACTGGTCCTTCACGCCCTTCTTGCGGGTGAGCTCGACCGACAGCATGAGGAGCGGCGAGGCGATGCGCTCGGCCCGCTCGGCTTCCCCTTCCTTCAGGTTGTGCCAGCGCAGGAACACGATCACCAGCGAGAGCTGCGAGAAGCCGTATTCGGAGCGGTCGCGCCGCGCCTCCTGCAGGATGCGGTCGAGTGCGCCCGGCAGGTAGGGTTGGTCTTCGAAGCGCAGCCAGCGCGCGAGCGGCACCGGGTCGCAGGTGGCGATGTCGCTCGCGAAGCGGCCGTCCCACACGCAGAGCTGGTCGACGCGGATGTTCTTGATGTCGACCACCAGCGGCACGCTCGCCACCGTGAGGTTCACATGCGTCTGGCTCGGCTTGAAATGCAGCAGGCGGTTGCGGCGCGAGAGATCGAAGAGGCGATCGCGCAGGTGCACGCGGATCGCCTGGCGGCGCTGGCCTGCACCGTCTTTCGCGGGTGCGATGCGGTCGAGGCCGAGATCCAGCGGTTGGTCGCGGTAGGTCTCGAGCCGGCGGATCACCGAGGGCAGGTCGCGCGCGCGTTCGTGGCGATCGAGTGCGGTCATCTCGCCGATCACCGCGCCCACCACCGGATGCAGCCGGCGGTTGAGGGCGAAGAGGTTGGCGCGGTTCGCGACGAAGCGGCCGAGTTCCTCGCTGTCGGTGAAGTCGAGGCCGCACGAAAGGCTGGCGAGCACCTGGCCGAGGCAGAGGATGTCGGTCAGCGCGTCGTGATGTGCGAATCGCAATTCCCACGCGGTGTAGCCGGGCAGATAGACGGGGCGCGTGGGCAGCGCGTCGGGCGCGGCATCGGCCATGAGCGCGAGGTTCTCGACCGAGACACCTTCGTCGGCATCGAGCGTCACGCGGTGTTCGCCGACCACGCGCAGCACGGAGGCGGCGGGCGCTTCCAGCGGTGCGATGGCTGCGCGGTTCTGGCGCGGCTCGGCGCCTTCGGGCTGGGCGAGGACGAGGGCGGGTGTGTCGTCAACGCGATAGGCGAAGGCGCTGCCGAGCGCGGCGACCTTGCCTTGCTCATGCAATGCGGACACCTCGCGCAGCAGCGGCAGCACGAGGCTGAGCACATCGTCGGTCTGCAGGCCGCCGTGGGTGTCGGCGGTGTCGAGCAGTTGAAGCAGGGGAGCGACGGTAGCGTTCATGCGGAGGCGGCTTGCAGGTGTTGAGCTGCTGCCTTTTCGAGCAGCGTGGCGGCATCGCGCTTCACGCGCGTGAGGCTGCGCTTGGGAAAACGCATGTCCTTCACCACGCGCTCTTCGAGTTGCGTGGCGCAACCCATCGCTTCGGCGAGGCCGAGTGCGGCGGCGAGCGTGATGTCGTCCAGGTCGGGGTCGGCGGCGACGAAATCGACCAGCACGCTGGCGAGGTAGTCGTGCACGCCGGCCGGCACTGGTGCGGGTGGCGGCAAGGGCGCCGAGGGCGGTGCGAAGTTCGGAAAGAAGCGGCGCGCATGCGCCAGCAGCGAATCGGATTGCAGGAAGGGCCGCTGCAGCAACTGGGCGATGGTTTCCCGCGTCAGCGCATCGGTGCGCTGCTGCCCGAGCAGGTCGAGCGTGGCGATATCCAGCGGGCCTTCGAGCGCGCCGGCCAGCCATTCGTCGGCCCCGGGCTGGCGCTCGGTCCACAGCCGCAGTGCCCGCGCCCGCACGAACACCTCGGGGTGGCTGGTGCCGCGGGTCTGGATCTCGGGCGCGGCGCAGATTTCGTCGGCCTGCCGCAGATAGCTCGCTGCGTTCACCTGGTTCAGGCCCGTCTGAACCTTGACCAGCGCGGTCACAGCGGGTTCGAGCGCCTCGCAGGCGATGCAGGCGCCGCGGTCGGCAAAGGCCTCGGTGTAGAGGCCGTAGCGCCGTGCCGCATGCAGGTGGCTCGCGTCGGCACGGGAATCGGCGGCCGCAGCCTGCAGGATGCGGTCGACCACGTGGTACTTGCCGCCGTCGCGCTCCCACAGCAGGTAGTGCGCGAGTTCATGGCCGAGCACGGCCTGCAGCTCGGCGCCCTGCAGTCGCTCCATGAGCGGCCCCGAGAGCACGATGTGCGCCTCGCCCGGCAGAAAGAAGAGCGTGGCATTCATCGTGCCGTCGCCCGCCTGGTAGAGCGCCACGCGCGCCGTGATGCCCAGGCGCTGCACAGCCGCGTTGCAATGCGCATGCAGCTCGGGGTGGGCATCGGCATCGAGCCGGTACGAATTGCGCAGCAGGTCGGCGCGCACGGCTGCGGCGTGCTCCTCGCGCGCCTCGGCGGAGGCGGCCCAGCGCCAGACTTCGGGCTCGTTCGCCTGCAAGTGGGCGGCCAGGGCCTGCTGGTAGGGGAGCGGGGTCAGGTCTTCGAGGCGAACGGCAGGAGGGAAATCGACCATGTCAGGAGCGCCGGCAATGAGGTGCCGACGATCCTAAACGAGCGAGGTGAACCAGCGCGCCATCAATGCGCCATCAGTGCGCCATGGAGGCCACCGGCAGGTCGGGCAGCACGTTCAGGATGCGCAGCGTCTGCTGCACCACCTGGCTGAACACCGGCGCCGCGACCAGCCCGCCGAAGTACTTGCCCGCGCCGGGCTCGTCGATCATCACCGCGACGATGATGCGGGGCTTGTCGATCGGCGACATGCCGGTGTACCAGGCGCGGTACTTGTTGCTCGCATAGCCCTTGCCCACCTGCTTGTGCGCGGTGCCGGTCTTGCCGCCGACCGAATAGCCCTCGGTCTGCGCGAGCGGGGCGGTGCCGCCGGGCGCGGCGGCCATGTGCATCATCTTGCGCACCTCGCTCGCGACCTGCGGCGAGAAAACCTGCACGCCGGGCGGCTCGGTGTTCGTGCTTTTCAAAAGGCCCACCGGGATGACTTCGCCGTTGTGCGCAAAGGCCGTGTACGCGTGCGCGATCTGGAACAGCGATGCCGAGAGCCCGTAGCCATACGACATGGTGGCCTGCTCGATCGGCCGCCACGACTTCCAGGGCCGCAGGCGCCCGGTCACCGCGCCGGGGAAGGGCGTCTGCGGCTTCTGGCCGAGGCCGAGCGCGGTGAACGAGTTCCACATTTCCTGCGCCGACATGCGCTGCGAGATCTTGGTGGCGCCCACGTTGCTGGATTTCTGGATCACGCCCTGCACCGTGAGCACGCCGAAGTTCTCGTCGTCGTGGATCGTCGCGCCCGTGACGGTGATGCGGCCGGGGTTTGTGTCGATGATGGTCTGCGGCGTCACGCGCCCGAGCTGCAGCGCGGTGGCGATGGTGATCGGCTTCATCGTCGAGCCCGGCTCGAACACGTCGGTCATCGCGCGGTTGCGAAGCTGTTCGCCGGTGAGGTTGTGGCGGTCGTTCGGGTCGTAGCTCGGGTAGTTGGCCATGGCGAGCAGCTCACCCGTTTCCGCATCGACCACCACCACGCTGCCGGCACGGGCCTTGTTGGCGACCACTGCGTCGCGGATCTTCTCGTAGGCGACGAACTGCACGCGGTCGTCGATGCTCAACTGGATGTCGTGGCCGTCGGTCGGCGGCACCTGGTCCTCGGTGTCCTCCACGATGTGGCCCAGGCGGTCCTTGATGACGTGGCGCGAGCCCGCCTTGCCGGCCAGCTCGCTGTTGAAGGCCAGCTCGACGCCTTCCTGCCCCGTGTCCTCGACGTTGGTGAAGCCCGCCAGATGCGCGGCAGCCTCGCCCTCGGGGTATTGGCGCCGGTAGTCGCGGCGCAGGTAGATGCCCTTGATGCCGAGTTCGGCGATCTGCTTGCCGACGGCGGTATCGACCTGGCGCTTGATCCAGACGAAGCTCTTGTCTTCGTCCTCCAGCTTCTTGTCGAACTCCTTCTGTTGCATGCCGAGCAGCTTGGCCGCCTGCTTCAACTTGGCCTGCACGGCGGGATCGTCGCGCTCGATGTCCTCGGGAATGGCCCAGATGCTGGGCGCCGGAATGTCGGAGGCGAGGATCAGCCCGTTGCGGTCGAGGATGCGCCCGCGGTTCGCGGGCAGCTCCAGCGTGCGCTGGTAGCGCACCTCGCCCTGGTGCTGGAAGAAGTCGTGGTTGAAGACCTGGATGTAGGCGGCCCGGCCGGCCAGCAGCACGAAGCCGAAGGCGATGCTGGCCACGATGAACTTGCTGCGCCAGACGGGGGTGGGACTGGCGAGCAGCGGACTGCTCCCGTAGCGGATGCGACCGGTGGATTTCATCTTGCGCTCTTGTGCGGGCACGGAGCCCGGCTGTTGTTGTGCGCGGGTAGACAGCGTGGCAACAACGGAGTTCCGGGCGGCCTTGCGAAAGGCCGTCCGGAACTGGCGCGAATCAGCGCTTGGGCCGGAGCGAGACGATCAGCGACGGGAAGATGCGCCCGTCGGTGTCGCGCGGCAGCTTGTCGGTCTTGCGCAGGCCGCGCTCGGCCGCTTCGTCCCAGGCGGGCAGGCCGCTGGAACGCGTGAGCTTCACGCCGACGATGGTGCCGTCGGGCGCGAGGTTCACCTCGAACTCGGCCGCCGGGTTGCCGTTCACCGTGTCGGCATCGGGGAAGGTGATGTTCGGGCGCACGGCGGCGGCGATGCGTCCGGCATAGCCGCTCGACGGACCCGAAGACCGCAGGGCCGTGCCCTTCGAGTCGTCGGCGCCGCTCGCGCCCGCCAGGCCCTGCATGCGCTTGAGCGTGGCGGCGCGGTCGGCGGCGGCCTGTTTCGCGGCGGCCTCGGCCTTCTTGGCTTCGGCCTGCTTGGCTTCGGCTTCCTGCTGCTTCTTCTGCTCGGCGAGCTTTTGCTGCTGTTCTTTCTTGCGCTGGGCGTCGTCTTCGGCGCGCTGCTTGGCTTCGAGCTCTTTCTTCTTTTGCTGTTGTTGCTGCTGCTCGAGCTCGCGCTCTTTCTGTTCCTTCTGCTCCTTGAGCTTCTTCTCGCGCTCCAGGGCAATGTCGGGGGCCTTCGGCGCGGGTGCGGGCTCGGGCGCCTTGGCTGCCGGAGGCGGTGGTGGCGTGGGAGCGGGCGGAGGCGGGGCGGGCGCGGGTGTCGGCGCCTCCGGTGCGGACAGGCGCGGCGCGGCCTGCTGCACGGTGGAGGACCACAGCTCCGCATCGACAGCGCCTTCGTCGGCATCGCTGCGCCAGCGCACGCCCCACGTCAGCGCGGCAATCAGCAGCGCATGCGCGATGAGGGCGAGCACGACGGCGCGCGGCGTGCCGCGCTGCGGCGGCGGCGCGAACTCGGGGCGATCCAGTGCGAGCGACATGCCTTATTTGCCGCCCGTGGTCGTGACCGACAGGCCCACGCGCTCGATGCCGCTGCGCTTGAGCTGGTTCATCGCCTTCACGACGGTTTCGTACTTCACCGACTTGTCGGCGCTGATGACCACCGGCCGCTGGGCGTCGCCGCCCTGCGCCTGCTTGGCGGCAGCGCCGATCTGGGTCATGGGGATGGACGTGCTGCCCGTGTTGCCGGTGGACGGGTCCTTCTTGATCTGCACTTCGTCGTCGCTCTTGATGACGATCTCGATGGGCTTGTCGGGCTGCTTGTTGGCGCGGTCGACCGAGGGCAGGTTGATCACGCTCGGCGTGATGAGCGGCGCTGTGACCATGAAGATGATCAGCAGCACCAGCATCACGTCGATGAACGGGACCATGTTGATCTCGTTGATCGTCCGGCGGCCGCGGCCCCGGGATGAAACGGCGGGCATGCGCTCGAACTCCGCTCAGCGGTTGGCCGGAGCCACCGTGGTTGCAGCGGCGGCCGCGCCCGGGTTGGCCGAGAGGTTGCGCTGCAGGATGTTGGAGAACTCCTCGATGTAGGTCTCCAAGGCGATGGCGATCTTGTCGATCTCGCGGGCGAAGCGGTTGTAGCCGACCACCGCGGGAATCGCGGCGAAGAGGCCGATGGCGGTGGCCACCAGCGCTTCGGCAATGCCGGGCGCCACGGTGGCGAGCGTCACCTGCGTGAGGGCGGCCAGGCCGGTGAAGGCATGCATGATCCCCCAGACCGTGCCGAAGAGGCCGACATACGGCGACACCGAACCGACGGTGGCCAGGAACGAGAGGTTCTGCTCGGCCGCATCGAGTTCGCGCTGGAAGCTCGCACGCATCGCGCGGCGGGCGCCGTCCAGCAGCGTGGCCGGGTCGCTCACATGGCGTTCGCGCAGTTTTTGGTATTCGCGCATGCCCGAGGCGAAGATGCGCTCCATCGGTCCCGCGAACTTGGCGTTCTGGGCGGCCGAGGCAAACAGCTCGTTGAGGCTGGTGCCCGACCAGAACTCGCGCTCGAA
The DNA here is from genome assembly GCF_050435205.1 of Variovorax sp. W2I14. Taxonomy (NCBI): domain Bacteria; kingdom Pseudomonadati; phylum Pseudomonadota; class Betaproteobacteria; order Burkholderiales; family Comamonadaceae; genus Variovorax; species Variovorax sp. W2I14. The sequence continues at coordinate 843,402 of NZ_JBNDJX010000001.1, forward strand.
GTCGTCGTTCAGCGCGCGCATGCGCCGCAGCGCGAAGTACTTGCGGATGATCGCGGCCCAGCTGGCAATCGAGACGATCACGAGCAGCAGCACGACCATTTGCACCACGAAGCTGGCGTGGAGCAGGAGGTTGATGATGGATAGATCTTGGTTCATGGCTTGAAAGGTTGAGTCATGGAGCCGCCGCAGCGCTCGAGGGTTCCCGAAACCCGGGAAGGGATGCGTGCGGGACGCAAAGTGGCGGCATTCACCCACCCGATACGGATCGTGCCTTCGCACAGCAAGACCGGTGCCGCGGCGCCGATTCTCTGTTGCTCTGTTTTTGATAGCACTTGCTGTCCGATTATCAATGAGGCAGTGCCCAATTGTTGAAGATCGGCTGTGACCAGCAGTTCGTCGTCGAGCCGGGAGGGCCGATGGTATTTGAGCTGCGTTTCGCTCACCACGAACTGGCCGCCGGTTTCTTCCTTGAGCTTGCGCTGCTCGACGCCCAGGGAGCGCAGCCACTCGGTGCGCCCGCGCTCCATGAACTTCAGGTAGTTGGCATAGAACACGATGCCGCCGGCGTCGGTGTCTTCCCAGTAGACGCGGATCGGAAACGCGTAGCTCATCGGCATGCCTCCGTGCTTTGCACTGCGGCGCGAGCTTGCTTGGGGCGGCCCTGCGCTGCGCTCATTGCGCCCGGTTCTCGGCCATTGCGCGCAGACGCTCGACGGCTTCCTTCAGGTGTTCCATCGAGCTCGCGGTGGAGAAGCGCACGAACTTCGCCGTTTCTGCCGTGCCGAAATCGCGGCCGGGCGTCACGGCGACGTGGGCGCGCTTCATGGTCTCGAAGGCGAAATCCCAGCTGCCCGAGATGCCGAGCTTCTCGGCAAAGCTGGTGCAGTCGGCCCAGGCGTAGAAGGCGCCATCGGGCACCACGGGCACGTTCAGGCCCAGGGCGTCGAGTTGCGGAATGAACCAGTCGCGGCGCGCCTTGAACTCGGCGCGGCGGCGTTCGTACTCGGCGATGCTCGCGTCCTCGAAGCAGGCGAGCGCCGCGTACTGCGACACCGTGCTCGCGCAGATGAAGAGGTTCTGCGCGAGGCGCTCGACCACCGGCACCAGCACTTCGGGCACCACCAGCCAGCCCAGACGCCAGCCGGTCATGTTGAAGTACTTGCTGAAGCTGTTGATGCTGATGACGTTGTCGTCGATGGCCAGCGCGGTCTGCCCGAAGGTATCGTCGTAGGAGAGGCCCAGGTAGATCTCGTCGATCAGCGTGATGCCGCCGCGGTCGGACACGACCTTGTGGATGCGGCGCAGCTCGTCGGGCGCGATCGAGGTGCCGGTCGGGTTGGAGGGCGAGGCGAGCAGCACGCCGCGCGTCTTGTCCGTCCAGGCGGCCTCGACCTTGGCGGCGGTGAGCTGGAAGCGCTCTTCGGCCGTGGTCGGGATGAGCACCGCCTTGCCGTCCGCCGCACTCACGAAGTGGCGGTTGCAGGGGTAGCTCGGATCGGGCAGCAGGATCTCGTCGCCCGATTCGATCAGCGCGAGGCATGCGAGCTGCAATGCAGCCGAGGCGCCGGCCGTCACCACGATGCGGCGGGCGGGCACGTCGACGTTGAAACGCTCGCGGTACCAGCCGCTGATGCGTTCGCGCAGGTGGTCGAGGCCAGTCGCCTGCGTGTACTGCGTGGCGCCGGCGCGCACGGCGCGAAGAGCCGCTTCTTGCACCAGCGGCGGCGCGGTGAAATCGGGCTCGCCGATGTTCAGGAAGATCATCGGCCGGTCCGTGTGGGCCACTTCGCGCGCCAGTGCGCCGGCGGCCTTCGCCACCTCCATCACATAGAAGGGCTCGATGCGCTCCGCGCGCGTCGAAATTTTCATGGCTCCCCCAGGCTGCGGCGCTGCGCGCCTTCGCCTTCCCCCTCGCAAGCGAGGGGGCGAGCGCCTTCGGGCGGCCGTGCGGCGCTCCTCATGCCTTCGCCTTGCCGGAAGCGCGATCCGCTTCCACTTCGAGCGGGCGCAGCTGCGGCGCCAGGCCGTTGAGCACCGCGTTCACGTACTTGTGGCCGTCGGTGCCGCCGAATTCCTTGGCGAGCTCGATGCACTCGTTGAGCACCACGCGCCACGGCACGTCAGGGCAGTTCTGAAACTCGTACACGCCGATCCACATCACGGCGTGCTCGATCGGCGAGATTTCCTCGAACTTGCGGTCGAGCAGCGGGCGGATCAGCGCGTCGAGCTGCTCGGCGCCTTCGATCGAGCCGTGCAACAGCGCGTCGTAGTGCGCCGCATCGGCCTTGTGAAAGCCGGCGAGGTCGCGCGTGAAATGGTCGATGTCGGTCGGGTCGTTGCGGCCCACCAGATGCTGGTAGAGCGCCTGCAGCGCGAACTCGCGTGCGCGGCTGCGGTTGGACTTGGCCGAAGCCTTGCGCGCGCCGGTGCTGGTGAGGCCCGTGCGCGACTGGCGGGGCTTGGCGCCGCCTGCCTTGGTGGTGTCTTCGGTCATGAAAGGGTGGCCAGCAGTTGCGCCATCTCGACGGCGACCTGGGCTGCGTCGCGGCCCTTGTCGGTCTGCCGTGCGACGGCCTGCGCTAGGTTTTCGGTGGTGAGGATCGCGTTGGCGATGGGAAGGCGGTAATCGAGCGCGATGCGGCTCACGCTCGCGCCCGATTCGTTGGCCACCAGTTCGAAGTGGTAGGTCTCGCCGCGGATGATGCAGCCCAGCGCGACGAGCGCGTGGTAGCCGCCGCGCTCGGCCAGCGCCTGCAGCGCCACGGGCACTTCGAGGGCGCCGGGCACCTTCACATGATGGATGTCGGACGCAGCCACGCCCAGCGATTCGAGTTCGGCGAGGCAGGCCGCAGCCAGCGCGTCGGTGATGTCGGCGTTGAAGCGCGCCTGCACGATGCCGATGCGCAGGCCCTTGCCGTTGAGCGTCGTCTCGCCCTTGTTTGAACCTTGCATGGTCGTTCAGTCTTTCGTGAGATAGCCGGCAATTTCCAGGCCGTAGCCCGCTGCCATGCTCGGCATGCGACGCGGCGTGCCCAGCAGGTTCATCTTGTGCACGCCGCATTCGCGCAGGATCTGCGCGCCGATGCCGTAGCTGCGCAGGTCCATGCGGCCGCGCTCGGGGGCTTGCGCGGGACGCGCGGTGCCGTCGAACTGCGCGAGCAGCTCGCCGGCGGTTTCGCCGCAGTTCAAGAGCACGGCCACGCCCTTGCCCTCGGTCGCGATGTGCGAGAGGCTGGCGTCCAGGCTCCAGGAGTGCAGGGAGCGGTTGATTTCGAGTGCGTCCAGCACCGAGAGCGGCTCGTGCACCCGCACCGATACCGTGTCTTCGGGCGCCCACTTGCCACGCACCAGCGCCAGGTGGACGCCGCGGCTGGGCTTGTCGATGAAGGCGTGGGCGGTGAAGGCGCCCCAGGCGGTTTGAATCTCGCGGCAGCCGACCTTCTCGACCAGCGATTCGACGCGGCTGCGGTGCTCGATGAGCGCGGCGATGGTGCCGATCTTGAGGCCGTGCTCGGCCGCGAAGATCTGCAGGTCGGGCAGGCGGGCCATGGTGCCGTCTTCGTTCATCACCTCGCAGATCACCGAGGCGGGCGAGCAGCCGGCCATGGCGGCCAGGTCGCAGCCGGCTTCGGTATGGCCGGCGCGCATCAGCACGCCGCCGTCCACCGCCTGCAGCGGGAAGATGTGGCCGGGCTGCACGAGGTCAGCGGCCACGGCATTCGGCGCCACCGCAGCCTGCACGGTGCGGGCGCGGTCGGCGGCCGAGATGCCGGTGGTGACGCCCTCGGCGGCTTCGATGGAAACAGTGAAGGCCGTCGAATGCTTGGCGCCGTTGCGCTGCACCATCGGCGGGAGCTGCAGCCGCTCGCACATTTCGCGCGAGAGCGTGAGGCAGATCAGGCCGCGTGCATGGCGGGCCATGAAGTTGATGGATTCGGGCGTGATGTGGTCGGCCGCGATGACGATGTCGCCTTCGTTCTCCCGGTCTTCCTCGTCCACAAGGATCACCATGCGGCCGGCAGCCAGCTCGGCGACGATCTCCTCGACCGATGAAATGGGGGCTGGCGCGCGCGCGGCGCTCGGGGCGGCGCCGATGGGCGTGACGGAGGCATTCATTCGGCGGTGTCCTTGGAATACGTGGAAGCCTGGGGGACCAGGACGCCCGCCTGGAGCATGCGCTCCACGTAGCGCGCCACGGTATCGATTTCTAGATTGACCTTCGAGCCGGCCTTCAAGCCGCCGAGGGAGGTGTTGTCCACCGTGTGCGGGATCAGGTTGATGCTGACCTCGGCGCCGTCTTCGATGTCCTTGACGCTGTTGACGGTGAGGCTCACGCCGTTGATGGTGATCGAGCCCTTGTAGGCAAGAAAGCGGGCGAGGGCGGGCGGTGCGACCACGCGCAGCTCCCAGCTCTCGCCGACCGGCTCGAAGAAGCTCACCGTGCCGATGCCGTCCACATGGCCCGAGACGATGTGGCCGCCGAGGCGATCGCTCGCGCGCAGGGCTTTTTCGAGGTTGATGCGGCTGCCCTCGTCGGTGAGGCCGGCGGTCTTGTCGAGGGATTCAGCGGAAATGTCGATGGTGAACAGTTGCTGCTCGGGAACGAGCGTGGTGACGGTCATGCAGGCGCCGTTCAGCGCGATGCTGTCGCCCAGCCCGACGTCGTCGAGATAGCCGTCAGGCACCGCAATGCTGAGTCTTTTGCCGTAGGAGGAGGAGGTGCCGAGGTCGTGGATGGCGGCGATGCGCCCCACGCCGGTGATGATTCCGGTGAACATTCGCACATTTTCGCAGAGAACGAAGGCCGTTCGGGCCGAACGCTAGAACCTGTCCCTTCCCGTCACCCGCGCCACGATGCGAAGGTCCGGCCCGAACATGTCCACGAACTTGAATTCCAGGGGGAGAACGCCCGCCAGTGAGGTGAGCGGACCGCCTGCATGGAGGTGGCTTGCGATGTCTAGGCCGGTGCCGATCAGCTTGGGCGCGAGGTAGACCAGCAGTTCGTCGACGCAGCCCTCCCGGATGAGCGATCCATTGAGCTTGTGTCCCGACTCGACGTGCAGCTCGTTGACGCCGCGCGCTGCCAGGTCTTTCAACATCGCCTGCAGATCGACCTTGCCGTCGGCATTGGCAAGGCAAGTAACCGTGGCGCCGCTGGCTTCCAGCGCGGCAGCCTTGGCTTCGTCCCGTGCGGCCGCGTAGATCCACACCGGGCGGCCTGCTATGAATATGTGAGCGTCTGGCGGTGTCTGGAGGCGACTGTCAACCACGACCAGATGCGGCTGGCGCGGTGTCTCGACCAGACGTACATCAAGGCGCGGGTTGTCTTCGAGCACCGTGCCAACACCGGTCAGCACAGCGCTCGCGCGGGCGCGCCAAGCGTGGCCGTCCGCACGCGCGGGCTCGGAGGTGATCCATTGGCTCACGCCGTTTTCGAGGCCCGTCTTGCCGTCCAGCGAAGCAGCCACCTTGAGCCGCACCCAGGGCGTCTTGCGCACCATGCGGCTGAAGAAGCCGATGTTGAGTTCGCGCGACTCGTCGGCGCCGGGGCCGACTTCGACCTCGACGCCTGCCGCACGCAGCCGCTCGAAGCCCTGGCCTGCGACCAGCGGATTCGGATCGGCCAGCGACGCCACAACCCGCCCGATGCCCGCCGCAATCAGCGCATCGCAGCAAGGCCCGGTGCGGCCGTGGTGGGAACAGGGCTCCAGCGTGACGTAGGCCGTCGCGCCTTCGACCGAGTGGCCTTGCGCCGCCGCATCGCGCAACGCCATCACCTCGGCATGCGGACCGCCGGCCTTCTGCGTATGCCCCTGGCCCAGCACGCGCCCCTCGGCGTCGCACAGCACGCAGCCGACGCGCGGGTTCGGATCGGTCAGCAGCAAGGCGTCGGACGCCAGGCGCAGGGCTGTCGCGATGTGCTGCGCGTCTTGTTCGTGTGAAGGCATGGGAATGAAAGAGACGGTGCGGTGCGGGACGGGGAAAAATTTAACACCGGTGCCGTTCGATCATACGAGCGGCATACCGATGCGGATGAACGGTGCGCGCCCTGCCGCAAGCGGCCCCTACGCTCGAAGTTCGATGGCGGGAATAAAGAAGCAACACAAGTTGCAGCAGATCAGGGAGGACATCGAACATGGCTTCAACGAAGCATCGGGCCGCGGGCTTTTCGCTCGTGGAGATATTGGTATCCATCGTCGTGCTGAGCCTGGGGCTGCTCGGCACGATCGGCATGCTGCTGGCGTCGGTGCGTGCGAGCAACGAGTCGGCAACCTTCACGGCAGCGCTCAATCTGGCGCGCGATCTGTCGGAGAAGGCGCGGATGAACAAGGGCATCGCCGCGCGCAACGATGCGGGCAATGCCTATCTTGTCGAAGACTGGCGAGAGGGCGGCGCTTCGGAAGCCGCGTCAACCGGCGCGGCCTGCGTGGGAGGCGGCGCGGTTTGCAGCACGGCGGACCTCGCGGCATGGGACATGAACGAGTGGCAGCGCCGTATCGCGAAGGCGCTGCCCGATGCGCGCGCCAGCGTGTGCTTCGACGAGGCGCCCTGGAACGCGGCAGCCGATGAGTACACCTGGACATGCAGCAAGACCGGCCGCACCGTGGTCGTGAAGCTCGGCTGGACGCCTCGCGCCGGCCTCGGTGCGAAGGCGGATTCATCGTCGGCGCCGCGCCTGGTGATGCAACTGGTCGCAGGGCAGGCACGTGATGGCCAAGAGGGTTCCTGAGTTCGTCGGCCGCGTGCGCGAACGCGGCGTGACGCTGGTCGAACTGCTGGTTGCGACGGCCGTTGCGCTGATCGTCGTGCTCGCGGCCACGGTCGCCTTTGTCGCCAGCCAGCGGTTGTTCACGGCCGATGCCGATGCGCAGGCGGTGGAGGAGTCGCTGAGGTTCGCGGGTTTCGTCGTCCGGAGCGTTGCGCGGCAGGCGGGCTATTCCGACCACGCGCGCGATGCCAGGGAATCCCAGGGTTCCGAAGGCGCGACGGGCAGCACGGGCACCACGGCGTCGTCAAGCGATCCCGCCGACCTCGACATCGTGGGCGCAAGCGACACCCGCGTCAGCGGCGTCGGCGACAGCCACGGCGCGCACGGCACGCGCGGCATCAACGCAAGCGATTCGCTGCGGGTCCGCTTTTTTGGCCGCAGTCGTGCCGATGGCGACGGCACCGAGCCCGACGGCACCATGATCGACTGCATGGGTTTCGCGCAGCCCGGTCCGGCGGTTGACGTACCCGTGTCCGCGGACCGCGCCTGGAGTTTTTTCTATGTCGCCGAAGCCACGGACAAGGAACCCGAGCTTTACTGCAAATACCGCAGCGCCAGAGGCGGGGCGTTCAGGGCGCAGCCCCTGGCGCGCGGCATCGAGGTGTTCAAGGTCGTCTATGGTCACGACGCAGACGGCAACGGTGTTCCCGAGCAGTGGCTGAACGCCGCGCAGCTCGAAGCCATGGCCGCCTCCGGGGACAAGGTCGCCGACGAATGGCGCAAGGTGGTTGGCCTTCGCATCGGCATGGTGGCGCGCAGTGCGCACGGCCGGGGCGAGCGCCAGGAAGCGGAAGAGGTGCTCTATCCGCTGGGCACCGATTTCTCCGAGCTGAGCTTCAGGCCCGCGGCCGATGGCCGGCTGCGGCGCGTGGCGACCTTCACGGTCATGCTGCGCAATGCGTTGAGGGCGCCGGCGTCGTGAGCCCGCGCCGTCTTTCGCCGCCGTAGCGGGGCTTCTCGCTGATCGTCGTGCTGCTGCTTCTCGTCGTGGCCACCTTGCTGGGCGTCGGCGCGGCGCAGGTCTCGTTGGTCAGCGAGCGCAGCGCCCGCAACGACCGCGATGCCGAGGTGGCATTCCAGGCCGCCGAGGCTGCTCTTGTCGATGCTGAAACCGATGTGCTCGGGCCCAACGAGAACGCACGGCAGCGCCTCTGCCTTTTCAATCGCTCCGATGCGACAGCCTTCGTCGCGGGGTGCGGTGCCGACGGCGAACAGCAGGGGCTGTGCGCGCCCGCCGAGCCGGGCGCCGATCCGGCGTGGGTGAGCGTCGATCTTTCGGCCGGGAGCGGCAAGTCGGTCGCCTACGGCACCTTCACCGGCCAGACCTATTTCAGCGGCGACGCCGCCACCGGCAGCCACGCCGGTGCGCTGCCGGCCCGCGCACCGCGCTACATCGTGGAAGCCGTTCGCAGCCGCGGCAACTGGCAGGGCAATGTGCTGCAGAGCGCGAGTGCCCAGGACGCCAGCTACATCTTTCGCGTCACGGCCGTCGGCTACGGCATGCGCGAAGAGACACAGGTCGTTCTGCAGACCACCTTGTACAAACCGCCGGCCAGCCTTGGCTGCCCTTCCTGAGAACGGGACCTTCATGCGCTTTCTTCGAATTTGCGCGATGGTGGCCTTCGCCGCCACGTGCGCCCATGCCGCGACAACGGCCAACGCAGCCGACGCGGAGCTTCCGGGCGAGCCGATGTTTTCGCTGGCTTCACGCGGCGACCCGGGGCTGGTGATCGATCTTTCGCTGAAGCGCGCGAACGCCGGCCCCGCGTACCGCGACAGCTTCGACGCAAAGAAAACCTATGGCGGTTACTGGGACGCGATGGGCTGCTACAGCTATGCGTCAGGCGACGCTTACTTCAAGCGCTCGTCCGCGGCAACGAGGCTGAGCAGCGGAGAAATCGCCTGCGCCAACCAGTGGAGCGGCAACCTGCTGAACTGGGCGGTGTCGTCTTCCCTCGACGGGGTGCGCCTCGCGTTGACGGGCGGCGACCGTGTGATCGACGAACCGGGCCGCACGGTGTTGCAGCGCGCGGTGTTGCCGGAGGACTTTCACCGCAGCGCCGACTTCCCCGACAAGGCGGTCATCGGCAACTTGAACAGGCTGACGCCGCTCGTCACGGGCGCGCGCGGCGCGGTGCTTGCAACGGACACGCTGCACTTCAGCAACTGCCTCGATCGGTTCGTCGTCGGAGCAGCCGCTACTGGTACTTGCTCGGCGCCGGGCGGCACGCCTTACATCGCGCGCGTCGAGGTGTGCGCGGCGAACGAGGCGGCGGTGCGTCCGGCGCTTTGCGCCAGATACCCGGACGGCAATTCCAAGCCCGTGGGTGCCATCCAGCGCTACGCAGGTCGGATGAAGTTCTCCGTCTTCGGCTACCTGCCGGACGACGACCCCGCCCGCTATGGCGGCGTGCTGCGCGCACCGATGAAGCACGTCGGGTCCAGGAAGATCGACACCGCTTTCGACACGGTCGACAACCCGCAAGCCGAGTGGAATGCGACAACGGGCGTGTTCAAGGCCGATACAGCGGAAGGCCCCGGAGTCGTCAACGCCATCAACCGTTTCGGGCGCAACGGCGTCCGGCAAGGCGCCTACAGCACGTTCGATCCTGCAGGCGAGCTCTACTACGAGTCGCTGCGCTACCTGCAGGGCAAGGCGCCGACGCCCCAAGCGGTCGCCGGCAGCGACAGCCCTCGAAGCCATGGTGATCCCATTGCCGTGAGCTGCCAGAGAAGCGATGTCCTGGTGATCGGCGACGCCGACACCCACTACGACCGTTCGCTGCCCGGCATGTCGAGGGGGAACTCCATCGGCGATTTCGATCGCAGCTTCAGCATCGCTGCCCATGAGCCCGACACGGCCTACTGGACAGGTCTGGTCGGCGCCTTTGAAAACAGGGAGGCGCTTGCCTATGCCCACCCTTCGGGCAAGACGGGTCTCACCACTAGCGGCAACGAGGGGCCGCGCGCGTTCAACTACAAGGACGGCATGCCGTTGACCTCGGCCGACATCGCGAGCGCGGAAACAGGCGCCGACAAGGGATCGTTCGGGATGGCAGGCCTTGCGTACTGGGCTCGCACGCAGAAGATCCGCAGCGACCACTCGGGCTTGCGCGTGCAGACCTTTGCCATCGACATGGGGCAGGGCGGTGGGAGCGCCATCGGGCAGAGGCAACGCGGCAGCGCCTTCTATCTGGCTGCGAAGTACGGCGGTTTTGCCGACAGCAACGACGACGGCAATCCGTTCCTGGCGGCGGGCGGCGGTTCCGAGTGGGCCGAAGGCCTCGACGGCGACAACCAGCCCAAGCCCGCCAACTACTTCCTGGCCGGTGAACCGGCGCAGATGACGGAGGCCATCCGCCGGATCTTCCTGCGCGCCGTGGCCCCGGCCGGCGGCGTCACGGCGGGGAGCGCCATTTCGTCGAACACGATCGCGCAGGCTGGCGCGAGCCTCTACGTGCCGCAGTTCAACGGGCGACGCTGGTCGGGCACGCTGCTGTCGTATCCCCTCCAGCCGGATGCAGCGACCGGTACGGTGCAGCGCGCCGACAAGCCGGACTGGGACGCCGGCGAGTTGCTGACCGGCAATCCGAGCGCAGTGCCGCCCGTGGCCGCGCGCGATGTCGCGAGCAGGCGCATCTTCACGCTCTCGACGGGCGACATCGGCACGCCGTTCCAGTGGGAAGCGCTCGACAGGGGGCTGCGCGGCTGGCTGAATGCGACGCCGTATGTCGTGCCCGATGTCTCCGACGGCCTGGGCGCCGAACGGCTGGCCTACCTGCGCGGGGACCGGCGGCGGGAACTGTCCGCACCGCAGGGCATTTTTCGCGTGCGCGACTCGGTCATGGGCGATGTGACCAATTCGAATCCGGTGTACGTAGGAGCGCCAAACCCCGCGATCCGGGAGGCGGGGTACGACAGCTTCCTGGCCACGCACCGTGGCAGGCGGCATACGGTGTACGTCGGCGCCAACGACGGCATGCTGCATGCCTTCGACGCCCGCACTGGCAACGAACTCTTCGCCTACGTGCCGCGCATCATGTTCGCCCGCCTGGCGGCCTACACCTCGCCGGATTATGTGCACCGCAGCTACGTCGACGGAACGCCCGTCGTCGGCGACGCCCGCATGGCCGATGGTGCGTGGAAGACCGTGCTGGTTTCCGGCAATGGCGGTGGAGCCACCGGCGTCTTCACGCTCGACGTGACCGACCCCACGGCGTTCTCGGCCGACAAGGTGCTCTGGGAGTTCAGCGGCGCCTACGACGACGACATGGGCCACGTGACCCAGGCGCCGCGCATCATGAAGTTCCGAACCGCGGCAGCCACCAGAACCCGGGCGGCGACCTATGGCTGGTTTGCCGTCGTTCCCTCGGGCTTCAACAACGCCAACCCCGGCAAGCAGGCCGCGCTGTTCCTGCTTTCGCTGGACAAGTCCGCAGGCGAAGCCTGGAAGCAAAACACCAACTACTACAAGATCGTCCTGCCGGCACCCGCGGACAAGAACCTGGTGAACACCTTGAGCACGCCGGGCGACTACGCGGGCGCGGACGACGCCACGCGCTTTCTCTACGCAGGCGACACACAGGGCAATCTGTGGAAGTTCGACTTCTCGGGCAATGCACCGTGGGGCGCCAAGGCCTTGGCGCTGAACGGCAAACCCCTGATGGTCGCCATGGCCGGCAGCGGCGCGGATGCGAAGCGGCAGCCGATCACCGTCGCGCCCGAGGTCGGCGTGGGTCCTGAGGGCGGCGCGATCGTGCTCTTCGGAACCGGAAAGTTCGTGAGCCCCGAAGACCTGGGGCATTCGAGCCGGGGCGTGCAGACGATGTACGGCGTGTACGACAACGGCATGGCCATTCCCGCCGGCCAAGCGCGCGTGCAGTTGCAGCAGCGTAAGACCGGCGCTGTCGATGGGCAGGCATTCCCGCCGGTCACCGGCGATGCCTTCGTGTATGGCGCGTTCGATGGCAAGACGAACGCCCGGCGTGGCTGGTACTTCGACCTGCCGGCGGGGCCCGAACGGGGCGAGCGGATGGTCTTCAAGCCGGTGCTGGGCGACGGCCAGTTGTTCTTCAACACGCTGATTCCCGATTCCGGCGCCTGCAGTGCAGACGGCGGTGGCCGCACCTGCGCGGTGAATGCGATGACGGGGCTCTCGCAGGGTGGCACTTGCATGCCATCGAGCGCCGGCATGCTGGGGGCGCCACATCTGGTGCAGGTGGGCACGGCCGGTGTCGGGGCCAGCGATGCATTCGGACGCCGCCCGGCAACCAAGCGCCTCGCCATCGTCAGCACGGGCGCGCGCAGCAGCCGGGGCGCAGGGCTCTCGACCGCGCAGCCCGCCGGCGACAGCAACATGGGCCAGACCGGCAGACGGCTGAACTGGCGACAGATCTCCGACTACCGGAGGGCAAAGCAGTGAAGGCCCCGACGCTTCGCGGTTTCACGCTGATCGAGATGCTGATCGTGCTGGCCATCGCCGCGATCCTGGCGGCCATTTCCTATCCGTCGTACATGGATTTCGTTCGCAAAGGCTGGCGCAGCGAGGGGCGTTCCGCGCTCATGCAGCAGATGCAGGAGCAGGAGCGCCTCTATACCCGGGTCGGGCGATACCGGCCCTACGAGGGCGAGTCGGGGGAGGGGGGCGTGGGCGGCAAGTACATCGTCAAGAGCGCCAATTGCGAAGGGCGAGGGAGCATCACTGGCTGCATCCGGCTGACGGCGACGCTGAAGGCGGGGTTCGCCGATCCCCATGTCGGCAATCTCTGGGCGGACAGCACGGGCGGCAAAGGATGCGACGGGACGCTGCCCGGCAGGTGCTGGCAATGACGCGCGACAACACGACACCGTTCAGCGGTTTCACGCTGATCGAATTGATGGCGATCGTTGCCATCGTCGCGGTGCTGGCGGCCATCGGCGTGCCGAGCTTTCGCGACCTGCTGCTCAACCAGCGCCTCGCGACGGCTGCGCAGGGCTTCAGTTCAGCGCTTGGCTTCGCGCGCATGGAGGCCATCCAGCGCGCGCAGGGCGTGGAGGTAGCGGCACTCGCGGGCGGCGATTGGTCCGAAGGCTGGGTGGTCCGAACCGGCTCCGATGCGTCGTCCTCCACGCAGAGCCAAACACAAACGCTGCGGCGCTTCGACCGACTGCCGCAGGGCGTAAGCATCGACACGACGCTCGGCGGCGGCTTTGCGCAAGGCCTGCGCTACGACGGCAACGGGTTCTCGCGCCAGACCGCCAGGGCCGGCTTCAGCGCGGGCTGCCTGACGTTCAAGGCCGAGACCGGGCGCAGGGCCTCGGTCATCGTCTCGGCGTCGGGCCGGGCGAAGGTCTGCAATCCGGATGTGAGCGGCGATTGCGGCTCGGGGGCGTGCGCCAGGGGAGAAAGCGGCGCCTGAAGAAAACTGCCCTGGGAATCAGATGTCCCGCAGCAACTGCCGGAATTCGTCGACGTCCTCGAAGCTGCGGTACACCGAGGCAAAGCGCACATAGGCGACCTTGTCCAGGCGCTTGAGTTCGCGCATCACCAGTTCGCCGACTTTCGTCGAATCGATTTCGCGCAGGCCGCTGGCCAAAAGCTTCTGCTCGATCCGCAAGAGAGCGGTGTCGATCTGCTCGATGCTCACCGGGCGCTTGCGCAGCGCCAGCATCATCGAGGCACGTACCTTGGAGGAGTCGAAGTCGGCGCGGCTGCCGTCCTTCTTCACGACCACCGGGAAGTTGACGTCGGGGCGCTCGTAGGTGGTGAAGCGCTTGTCGCAGGCGCTGCACTGGCGGCGCCTGCGGACGAAGTCGGCGTCTTCCGAAACGCGGGTCTCCACGACCTGCGTTTCAAGATGACCGCAAAAAGGGCATTTCATGCGGTCGGGCCGTGCAGATCAGCGATAGACGGGGAAGCGGCTCGTCAGCGCGTGCACCTTGGCGCGCACCGCGTCGATGTTTGCCGCGTCGCGCGGGTTCTCGAGAACGTCGGCGACCAGGTTCGCGGTGATGCGGGCCTCTTCGTCCTTGAAGCCGCGGGTGGTCATGGCCGGGGTGCCGATGCGCACGCCGCTGGTGACCATCGGCTTTTCGGGGTCGTTGGGGATCGCGTTCTTGTTGATCGTCATGTGGGCGCTGCCCAGCACGGCTTCGGCTTCCTTGCCGGTGATGCCCTTCGAACGCAGGTCGACCAGCATCACGTGGCTCTCGGTGCGGCCGCTCACGATGCGCAGGCCCCGCTCGGTGAGGGTGTCAGCCACGATCTTGGCGTTCTTGACCACCTGTTGCTGGTAAGCCTTGAACTCGGGCGTCATCGCTTCCTTGAACGCGACGGCCTTGGCGGCGATCACGTGCATCAGCGGACCGCCTTGCAGGCCCGGGAAGATCGCGCTGTTGATCGCCTTCTCGTGCTGCGACTTCATCAGGATGATGCCGCCGCGCGGGCCGCGCAGGCTCTTGTGCGTGGTGGAGGTCACGATGTCGGCGTGCGGCACCGGGTTGGGGTACACGCCCGCGGCCACGAGGCCGGCGTAATGGGCGATGTCGACCATGAAGATCGCGCCCACGTCCTTCGCCACCTTGGCGAAGCGCTCGAAGTCGATGTGCAGCGAGTAGGCCGAGGCGCCGGCGATGATCAGCTTGGGCATGTGCTCGTGCGCCTTGCGTTCCATCGCGTCGTAGTCGATGGCTTCGTTGGCGTCCAGGCCGTAGCTCACCACGTTGAACCACTTGCCGCTCATGTTGAGTGGCATGCCGTGGGTCAGGTGGCCGCCTTCGGCCAGGCTCATGCCCATGATGGTGTCGCCAGGCTTGAGGAAGGCGAGCATCACGGCTTCGTTGGCCGAGGCGCCGCAATGCGGCTGCACGTTGGCGGCGTCGGCACCGAAGATCTGCTTGACCCGGTCGATGGCCAGTTGCTCGGCCACGTCGACGTGCTCGCAGCCGCCGTAGTAGCGCTTGCCCGGGTAGCCTTCGGCGTACTTGTTAGTGAGCTGCGAGCCCTGGGCCTGCATGACGGCCGGCGAGGCGTAGTTCTCGCTGGCGATCAGCTCGATGTGATGTTCCTGGCGCGCGTTTTCGGCTTGAATGGCGGCCCAGATCTCGGGATCGGTCTGTTCGACCAGGATATTGCGTTGGTACATGGCAGTCCTTTGAAGACGAGGTCCTTGTTCTTCAACCAAACAAGGGCTGCCCAGGCGAACGGCTGAACGCCTGTTGTGGTCAGGCGGCACGCTTCCCAGTGGTATTCCACGTCAGCGCGTGGCACCTTGTTCAGGTGCTGCGCCTATCGCCAGTCGCGTACGGGGCCGAGTGTAGCTCACACCCGGCCAGGCCAGCTTCAGGAAACGGCGGAAAGCAGGGCGACCTTTGCGGGTTCCGAGCCTTCTTCAGCCTTGATCGGTGCCGGTGCCGGCGTCACGATGGGAATCGGCTGGGCACGCACGGTCGTGCGGGGCGGCTGCACCGACGGTGCGCGGCCGTTGGCGACCTGCAGCAGGCGCTCGTGCTCGGCCATCACCTTGCTGGCGTAGCCGCCGTCGTCTTCCAGGTTGGCCGCGCCCACGTAGTAGCGCAGGCCCCCTTCGAGCGAGCCGGCGCGGGAGATGCATTCCTGCAGCACCTTCACGCCGACGCGCATGTTCGTCACCGGGTCGAAGGCGGTGAGCGTGCCGCCCGCGCTTTCGTACTTGTCGCCGTGCACGCGCGTCATGACCTGCATCAGGCCCTGGGCGCCGACGTGGCTCTGGGCGAACGGGTTGAAGCTGGATTCCACGGCCATGATGGCCAGGATCAGCGTCGGGTCGAGCTTGGTGCGCTTGCCGATGTTGTAGGCCTCGGCCACGAGCACGCTCAACGGTTCGGCCGCCACGCTGTATTTCTTGCTCAGCCAGTACGCCACGGCGGCCTGCTGCTTGGGCAGGTCGCCGGGGCTCGCGGCCGTGGTGCGCTCGATCGCGGTCGGCTCCAGGTCGGTGACTTCAGGCGCGGGCTTGCGCGACTGCAGCCAGCCCATGAGCTGTTCCTCGCCGGTCTGGCGCAGATCGGGCCGTGCCACGAGGGCGAGGGCCGCGAACACGATGGCCAAACCGACCAACGCGAACCCGTTGTGGGTGATTTCAAAAAAGCCGTCTGCCACATCGGACACAAAGGTCCTCAGCCCGCGGGCTGTGGCATCAAACGCCTTGTTCATCGCTCTTCCTTTCTGTGCGGCACCTGCTCGCAGCGCCTGGAGAGGCGATGGATGAAGGCAGCGGCGCTTGGATTGGTACGAATCAGGCTCCGCGCATGGAGGGGTGTGGGTAAGGAGCGCGGTGACCTGATCAAGCCGGGGGAGTTCTCGGCAGCGGATTCAGGGTGGCCCCTCTGCGTCTGGCAGTCGGAGCAGGGCGGATTCTAGCGTGGCTAAATACTCGGTCAAGCATAAGGATTTTGTTTCTTATGCTAATAGATGTTTAAAAAGTGACCCCTCCCAGAGGCGTTCTGCTTAAGGGAAATCCCTTGGAAGATTGGATTTGCAATGCGAGGGTGCGCCACCTAATCTGAACGGGCCTGGGTTTTCAGGCGTTTTTCCGAAGTCAGGCAGCCCGAGGTGCAAGTCAAGGGCTCGAACGACGGAGGATCCACGGTGGCAATCTCTTGCTGCCAGCACGGCAGGAACCATTGACTTCCAGTCGTGCGAATCGATGGCTTGGGTGTTAGGCCCGCCATCAAGCCCGGCAGCGAGACATTCCGTCGCGCTGCCGGGCTTTCTTGTTTCTGCATCGACGCTTGTTTGCGGCACACTCCCGCGATGGATTTAGCTTCGCTCAAACAAAACAAATGGGTGCGACGTGGGATCGTCGCCTTGCTGGTTCTGTTGGCCCTCTGGGTCATCGCATGGTTGGCGGTGCCGCCGATCGCCAAGAGCCAGCTTCAAAAGATCGCGAGCGAAAAGCTGGGCCGGCAGGTCACCGTGGGCAAGATCGATTTCAAGCCCTGGACTCTCGAACTCGCGCTGCATGACCTGCGCATCGCCACCGCCGACGGCAAGCAGCCGCAATTGGCCATCAAGCGCATCTACGCCGACGCCGAACTGCAATCGCTCTTTCGCCTGGCGCCCGTGATCGATGCGGTCTCGGTCGAGTCGCCCGCCATCCTGCTCACGCACCAGGCCGACGGCAAGTACGACATCGACGACATCCTCGCCAAGCTGGCCTCGGGTCCCCCGCCCGACCCCAAGGCCGAGCCGGCACGTTTTGCGATCTACAACATCTCGATCAAGGACGGCGCGGTCGACTTCGACGACCAGACAGTCAAGCGCAAGCACGAGCTGCGCAACTTCGTGCTCGACGTGCCTTTCCTGAGCAACCTGGCTTCGCAGCGCGAGGTCAAGACCGAGCCCAAGCTGGCCTTCGTGCTCAACGGCAGCAACTTCGATTCGGCCGCCTTCACCACGCCCTTCTCGGCCAGCCGCAAGACCGACGCCCACGTGCAGTTCAAGGGGCTCGACCTCGTGCCTTACCTCGGCTACATCCCCGGCGGCCTGCCGGTGAAGCTGCAGGCCGGCAGTCTCGATGCCGACCTGAAGATCGACTTCCAGCAGGCCACGACCACCGGCCTCAAGATCTACGGCACGGTCGAGGCGCACGGCGCCAAGCTGAGCGATGCCAGGGGCCGCGACCTGCTGGGCTTCGATTCGCTCAAGCTCGCGCTGGCCGATGTTCGCCCGCTTGAATCGGTGTTCCATTTGAGCGAAGTGGCGCTGGCCAATCCGCAGCTCGTGGTGGCGCGCGATGCCTCGGGCCAACTCAACCTGATGGCCACCGATCCGGCCACCGGCGCTGCGGAAAAAGTGGCACCACTCCCCGCCGCCCCAGCCAGCGCACCGGCCGGCAAGACGGCCGAAAAGCCCAAGCTGAAGGTGCAGGTCGACAAGGTGGCGCTGAGCGGCGGGCGCATCGGCTGGCGCGACGAGACCGTCAAGCCCGCGGCCGCCGTCGACCTGACGGACCTGGGGCTCGACGTCACCGCCATCACCTGGCCGATGGAGAAGCCGGCCCAGTTCAACGGCGGCACCGCCATTGCAGGCGCCTCGCTCAAGTTCAAGGGCAGCGCCACCGACAAGGTGGCGGACGTGCAGACCGAGGTCGACGCGCTGCCGCTCTCGCTGGCTGCACCGTATCTGGCGCAGAGCCTGGAGCCCACGCTCGACGGCAAGCTCAGCGGCCAGATCGACATCGCCTGGAACCAGCCCAACCTCAAGTTCAAGGCGCGCCGGCTGGCAGCCGACGGGCTTGCGCTGACCCAGACCAAGACCGCGCTGGCGAGCGTCGGCCGTTTCGAGCTGGTCGATGCCGAGGTCGACATGACGCAGCACACGCTGAACATCGCCTCGTTCACCGCCACCAACCCCAAGGTACGCGTCGAGCGCGACAGCGAAAAGCGCTGGATGTTCGAGCGCTGGCTGCGCACCCCGGCCGGCAGCGGCGGCGCGGCCGAAGCCAAGGTGGCGGCGCCCAAGCCGGCCGGCGCCGGATCGGCCAAGGCCGACGCCAACACCAAGCCCTGGGCGCTGACCATCGCCACGATGGCAGTCGACAACGGCAGCCTCTCCTATTCAGACAAGGCCGGCGCGTTGCCGGTGACGGTCGAGGTCACGGCCTTCAAGCTGAACGCACAGAAGATCGCGCCCGAGACCAACACCGTGTCGCCGCTGCAGGTCTCGGGCCGCATCGGCTCCGGCCGCTCCGAGCCGGGCAAGTTCGACTACAAGGGCAACGTCGTGCTCAAACCGCTGGCCGCCGAGGGCCGGCTCGAGGTGATCTCGTTCCCCGCGCACGCCTTCAAGGCCTACTACGCGGACGCACTCAACGTCGACATCCGCCGCGCTTTCGCGAGCTACCGCGGCACGGTCCACTACACGACCACGCCAGCCGGCATGACCGTCAAGCTGGCCGGCGACACCGCACTGGACGACTTCCGCGCCAACAGCGTGTCGCTCACCCAGTCCCCCGGTTTCGACCGCAACACCAACCAGCTCCTGAGCTGGAAGACGCTGAGCCTGCGCGGGCTGCAGGTCGGCCTGGCGCCCAATACGCCGCCGAAGGTGGACGTGCGCGAAACCACGCTGACCGACTTTTTCGCCCGCGTGATCGTCGATCCGACCGGCCGGCTCAACCTGCTCAATCTGACGAAGAAGGGCGAGGCCGAAGGTGCCGCGGCTGCGGCCTCTGCCGACGCCAAGACCCAGAAGGGACCGGGCGGCACCACCACCACGACCCGCGCGGCGGCGCCTGTGCAGCGCTCCGGCGGCGCGCCGGTGTCGGCCGAAGCCATGGTCGGCGGCAGCCCCGAACCCGCCAAGCCGGCCGCCGCGCCGGTGGCCACGACGCAGGCACCGGCGGACACCGGCCTCACGCCGGTCATCAACTTCGGTCCGATGAGCCTGGTCAACGGCAAGATCGATTTCACCGACCTGTTCGTCAAGCCGAACTACTCGGCCGACCTGAGCGAGCTGACCGGCAAGCTCAGTTCCTTCTCCTCGAACCCGCCCAAGGGCGAGACGGGCCGCCCGGCGCTGGCCGACCTGGAATTGCGCGGCAAGGCGCAGCAGACGGCTGCGCTGGAAATCACCGGCAAGCTCAATCCGCTGGCCAAGCCGCTCGAGCTCGACATCACCGCCAAGATGCGCGATCTCGACCTCGCGCCGCTGTCGCCGTATTCGGTGCGCTACGCCGGCCACGGCATCGAGCGCGGCAAGATGAGCATGGACGTGAACTACAAGGTCGCGCCCGACGGCCAGCTCACGGCCACGAACAAGCTGGTGCTCAACCAACTGCAGTTCGGCGAGGAAGTCGCCGGTGCGCCCAACAGCCTGCCGGTGAAACTGGCCGTGGCCTTGCTGGCCGACCGCAACGGCGTGATCGACGTCGACCTGCCGCTCAGCGGCTCGCTCAACGATCCGCAGTTCAGCGTCGGACCGCTGATCTGGAAGGCGGTGGTCAACCTGATCGTCAAGGCGGTGACGGCGCCGTTCAGCCTGCTCACCGGCGGCCTGGGTGGTGGCGGCAGCGGCGAATCGAGCGCCATCACCTTCGAGGCGGGCAGTTCGGTGCTCAGCGCCGCGGCCAAGGAAAGCCTGGACAAGGTCGCCAAGGCGCTGACCGAGCGGCCGACGCTGGAGATGACGGTCATCGGCACCTCCAGCCTCGAGAAGGAGCGCGATGCCTACCAGCGCCAGCGCGTGCGACAGCTCACCCAGGCCGAGAAGCGCCGTGTCGCGGTGCGCAGCGGCCAGACCGGCACCGAGGTGCCGCCGGTCACCGACGCCGAATACCCCGAGCTGCTGACGGCGGTGTACAAGCGCGCCGACATCACCAAGCCGCGCAACCTCGTCGGACTGGCCAAGGATTTGCCGGTCAAGGAAATGGAAAACCTGCTGTTCGCGAGCGTGCCGGTCGACGAGGAATCGATGCGCCAACTGGCCGTGGAGCGCGGCGCGGCGGTGCGCGACTACCTGCTGGCGCAGAAGCTCACGAGCGAGCGGCTGTTCCTGGGCGCGGTGCGCACCACGGCCAGCGGTGCCGACTGGAAGCCGGGCGCCGAGCTCAAACTGACCATGAAGTGAAAACGGCCACTTGGCTTTTTGCATCAGCTTGCTATATATGTAGTTCCCGTTAAATCTCCCAGCCCGCCACCAGCGTTGGCCGCCGTTCCGCCACGGAATTCGGCGGTCCATCGCAAGTGGGTGAAAATGTCGATGTGCGCCGGCCTTTGCCGGCGCCTTCGCTTTCTCTACCAAGACAACGATTTCGCCAGTGACCTCTACTTCTTCCAAGCCACACGACCTTCAAGCCCTCGATACGCTCACCGGCGGCGCTTTCACCGCGCCGACTTCCGGCGAGCGCGCCGCGCGCATCCGCGACTGGCTCGCGGGCAACCCGGCATCCGAGCAAATGCAGGAAGTCTTCAAGGAGCTGAGCGGTCGCGACAAGGGCGCCGCGCGCCTGCTGCGCGAAAAGCTCGACGAGCTCAAGCGCGCCAAGGGCCAGGAGGCGATTGCTGCCGAATGGGCACAGAAGGCCGAACTGCTGCTGGGCCAGTCCAAGCTCAACATCGCCGATGCGCTTGCCTGGCAGCGCGACGCCGCCAAGGCCGGCGCGCCGCTCTCGCGCGAACCGCTCGCGGGCCTCAAGGCCAAGCTGGCCGAACGCGTCAAGGGCATCGAAGACCTGCAACACCGCGCCCAGGTGCACCGCGAAGCCGCCGTGCTGCTGGCACAGCGCTTTGAAGTGCTCTCCACCAAGGGCTGGCAGGACGCACAGGCCGCCGAAGAGTCGCTGCGCAACGACGTGACCCACTGGCAGCAGCAGGCCGCCGACATCACGGCCGACATCAACTGGAACAGCCTCGACGCCAAGTTCGCGCCGCAGCTCGAAGCGTCGAAGTCGCAGCTGCTGGTCGTGTCCGATGCGTTCCACAGCGCGCTGGCGCAGGCCATCGCCGCCGCCGCCGATGCTGCCGCGCCGCTGCCGCCGGTGCCCGTGTGGGCCGACGAGCTGCGCAGCGCGCGCGGCGAGGTGCTCGCCCCCAAGGCCGCAGTGCCCGCACGGCCTGCCGCACCCAAGATCGATCCGGCCGTTCGTGCCGCTGCGCAGGACGCCGTTCAGGTTGCGCTCGCCAAGCTCGAACAGGAAACCGCCGAAGGCCACGGCAAGGCCAGCGCCGGTGCGGCCGCCGCGCTGCGTGCGGTGCTCAAGGAGCACGGCAAGCTGGTCGAGGCGCCGCTCGAAGCCCGCGTGCACGCCGCGCTGGTCGCGGCCGGCGAGCTCGAAGGCTGGCAGCGCTGGAGCGCCGACAAGGTCCGCGAAGACCTCGTCGCCAAGGCCGAAGGCCTGCTCAAGCGCCCCGAAGGCCAGGCCCTCGGTGGCCGCAAGATGCAGGAAACGCTGCGCGCATTGCGCGACCAGTGGAAGCAGGCCGACCAGGGAGGCGTGCCGAACCATGCGCTGTGGAAGCGCTTCGACGAAGCGTGCAACGAAGCCCACAAGGTGGTCGAAGCCTGGCTCGAAAAGGTGCGCGCCGATGCGGCCGAGCACCGCGCGCATCGCGTGGCGCTGATCGAAGAGGTCAAGGCCTGGGCCGCCGAGCATGCCGGCGCCACCGACCTGAAGGCGCACAACCGCGCGTTGCACCAGTTCGCCGACCGCTGGCGCGATGCCGGCCACGTGGGCGAGAAGGTCTTCGCCGAACTGCAGCCGCAGTGGAACGAAGCCTTCGGCGCCGCGCGCGCACCGTTCGAGACGGCCCAGAAGGCCAGCGTCGAACGTCGCCAGGCCATGATCGCCGAGGCCACCGAGCTCGGCGCCCAGCCGATGCTGCGCATCGACGCCGTCAAGGCACTCCAGCAGCGCTGGCAGCACGAGGCGCAGAGCGTGCCGCTCGACCGCCGCCATGAACAGAAACTGTGGGACGCCTTCCGCGCCCCCATCGACGAAGCCTTCAACCGCAAGACCGCCGAGCGTGAAAAGGCGTCGGCCGCCATGAGCGAGCACGACCGCCATGTGCTCGATGCGTCCAAGGCGCTCGACGCGGCCAATGCCGGCGGTGACGTGCAGAAGATCCGCGCCGCCATCGCCCGCCTCGAAGGCGCGCTGCGTGGCGAAGCGCCGCCCCCCGCACCCAAGGCCGAACAGGCTGTGGTGAGCAGCGACGGTCCGTCGGTCGGCGCAACTGAAGTCGTAGCGCCCGGACAGGCGGCTGCTGAATTCGCCGAAAGCGCCGAGCAGGCGCCGAGCCCGAGCGATGCGGAAGCCTCGTCGGCCGCACCGACCGAAGCAGCGCAGCCCGCCGCGCCCGACCTCGTGGCCCCGGCCGATGGCGCCGATGCCTCCGCACGCGCCGACGGCGCAGCGCACGAAGCCGGCGAAGCCGCCGCTATCGAAAGCCCCGCACCAGCCGCCGCGCCGAAGCCGGCGCCCAAGCCGGTCGTGGCCATGCGTGGCGACGACCGTCCCAGCAGCAAGAAGACCGAAGCGGCACCCGCAGGACGCGCCGGCGGCAAGTTCGGCGACCGTCGCGACGGCGGCCGGCCAGGCCCCGGTGGCCCGGGCCGTCCTGGCGACCGTGGCGGCCCGCGCCCCGACGCACGCGGTGACCGTGGTGGCGATCGCGGCGCACCGGCCGGTCGTTTCGGCGACCGTCCCCCGCGCTTCGAAGACCGCGGCCCGCGCTTGGGCGACGCCGCTTTCCGTGCCCAGCGCGAAGCGCTCGAACGTGCGGACATGGCGCTGCGCAAGCTCGCTGCGCAAGCCCATGGCGAAGCACTGACGCAGGTGCTCGGCGCCTGGGAGCAGCGCGATGCGGCTCGCCTTCCGAGCGTTCAGGAGCTGGGTCGCGCGGTCACGCCGGCCGTGCGCACCACCTGGTCGCAAGCTGTCGGCAGCGCGCCGACGGCCGCGGCCAGCGATGCTGCCGAAGCGCTGCTGCGCCTGGAAATGGCCGCCGAAGTGCCGACGCCCGCTGAGCAACTCGACGCACGCCGTGCGCTGCAACTCAAGCTGCTGACCAAACGCGGCGACCCGGCGCCGGCCCAGACCTGGGGCCAGGATGCCGGCAAGGTGCTGGCTGCGGCGCACGATGCGGCCAGCGCACGCCGTCTGCAGAACGCGTTGAAGGCGCTGCTGCGCAAGTAAGCGCCAGACGGCCATGAAAAAGACGCCCCGCGGGGCGTCTTTTTCTTTGGGGCGTTGAACTGCGGACCCGGCTGCCGCTCAGGCCTGCCGGCTCAGGAAAAACTCATCGAAAAGAGCAGTCACCGCAGCGAAGTCCCGGGCGAAGTTCGGCCGGTTCACGAAGTAGGCTTCGCAGGCCACCGCGAAGGAACTCGCTGATCGATGTCGCGCCGTAATCGTCGAGCCATGGCGGCTCGGCGCCGAAGCGCTCGGCCATGATGGTTTTCTCGCGGAAATCGTCGTAGGCCGGTTGCAGCACGGCGAGCCACGCGGTGCGCGATTCGCGGGCGCTCCGCTTGCCCGCGAAGCCGGATGGCAAGGGTGGGCAGCCATCGGCATCGCCGCCGCGCATGTCGATCTTGTGGGCGAACTCGTGGATCACGACGTTGTAGCCGCCTTCGCTGGTGACGCTGCTCGCGAGCACGTCCTGCCAGCTGAGCATGACGGGGCCGCGGTCCATGGCTTCGCCGGCCACCACCTCGTCGTACTCGTGCACGACCAGTGCTTCGTCGACGACCTTGCGCCGCGCCACAACCTCGGACGGATGCACCACGATGCCGACGAAATCGTCGTACCAGTCGAGATGGCCTTTCAGGTGCAGCACAGGCAGCACGGCCTGCGCCGCGATGGCCAGCGCCACTTCGTCGGTGATGACAAATCCCTGGGTGCCGTGGAATTCCTTGTCGCGCAGGAACTCGGCCGTGAGCGTACGCAGCAGCTGAACATCGGCAGCGGGGCGGTCGGCCAGGAAGGCATAGCGCGCCAGCGTGGCCTGCCAGGCGGCATCGGGAATCGGGGGCAGGGCGCGCAGGCGGCGCAGCCACTTGAACATCGGCGGTGCTAGCGCAGGTCGACGCGCTGTGCGCCGGCGGTGGAGAGGCACAGCAACTGCGCACGCGGCGGATGGGCGGCCACGTCCCAGTCGCTCAGTACGATGCGGCGCAGGCCGTTGCCCAGGTCGTGCTCGGCGGGGCGGTGCGTGTGGCCGTGCACCATCGTTTGCGCCTTGGCCTGCTGCAGCCATTGGCGCGCGGCGTCGGTGTCCACGTCGGCCCAGATCGTCGAGGGATTGCGCTTGCGGTCTTCGCTCTGCGTGCGCATCGCGCGCGCGAGCGCGCGGCGCTCTTCGAGCGGGCGTGCCAGGAACGCGGCCTGCCATTCAGGCGTGCGAACCATCGCGCGGAACTTGAGGTACTCGGTGTCTTCCAGGCAGAGGATGTCGCCGTGGCTCAGCAGCCAGCGCTGGCCGTGCAGCACCAGCACGGTGGGGTCGTCGAGCAGCGTGAGGCCGCATTGCGCCGCGAGCGCGGGGCCGACCAGGAAGTCGCGGTTGCCGTGCATGAAGAACACCGGCAGGCGCTGCGCTGTGCGGCGCAGTAGCTCGGCGCATTGCGCCT
This sequence comes from Variovorax sp. W2I14, assembly GCF_050435205.1. NCBI lineage: Bacteria > Pseudomonadati > Pseudomonadota > Betaproteobacteria > Burkholderiales > Comamonadaceae > Variovorax > Variovorax sp. W2I14. The sequence goes on from NZ_JBNDJX010000001.1 coordinate 868,262, forward strand.
CGAAGCCGGGGGAGGCGGCGGCATCGTCGCCCACCCACACCTCGAACAGGTCGCCGAGGATGACCAGCGCATCGGCCGGCGTGGTTTCGAGGTAACCCCGCCAGGCCTCGAAGGTGGCGGGCTCGCCGGCCTGCAGGTGCAGGTCGGAGATCAGGTCGACGGTGCGCCACGCGGGCGGCGCCACCAGCTCGGTGAAAGCCGGGTTCGCCACGTTGGTCATGCCGCGCCGTGCCTGTTGCGGGTCATTCAGCGATGACGACAGCCTTTTCGATCACCACGTCTTCGAGCGGCACGTCGTCGTGGAAGCCCTTGCGGCCCGTCTTCACGGCCTTGATCTTGTCGACCACGTCGGTGCCGTTGATGACCTTGCCGAACACCGCGTAGCCCCAGCCTTGTGCCGAGGGTGCCGTGTGGTTCAGGAAGCCGTTGTCGGCGACGTTGATGAAGAACTGCGCGGTGGCCGAGTGCGGCGCGCTGGTGCGGGCCATGGCGACCGTGTAGTTGGCGTTCTTCAGGCCGTTGTTGGCTTCGTTCTCGATCTCGGCGCCGGTGGGCTTTTGCTTCATGCCGGGCTCGAAGCCGCCGCCTTGCACCATGAAGCCGGGGATCACGCGGTGGAACACCGTGTTGTCATAGTGGCCCTTCTTCACGTAGCCGATGAAGTTCTCGGCCGACTTGGGCGCCTTCTCGGCGTCGAGTTCGAGCGTGATCACGCCGTAGTTCTTGATGTGCAGTTCGACTTGGGGGTTGCTCATGAGGGACTCCTTCTTCGGAAATTGGGGGAACGAATTACTTCGCCAGCGTGGCGGACTTGATGGTGATGGTCTCGAGGGGCACGTTCTGCATGCCGCCCTTGTTGCCGGTCTGCACGGCGCGGATCTTGTCGACCACGTCGGTGCCGGCCACGACCTTGCCGAACACCGTGTAGCCGTAGCCGTCGGGGTTGGGCGCGTTGAGCGAGTCGTTGTTCTTCACATTGATGAAGAACTGCGAGGTGGCCGAGTTCGGGTTGCCGGTGCGCGCCATGGCGATCGTGTACTTGTCGTTCTTCAGGCCGTTGCTCGCTTCGAGCGGAATCGGCGAGCGCGTGGGCTTTTGCTGCATGTCGGCCGTGAAGCCGCCGCCCTGGATCATGAAGCCGTCGATGACGCGGTGGAACACCGTGCCGTCGTAGTGCTTGTCTTTCACGTACTGCAGGAAGTTCTCGACCGACTTGGGGGCCTTGGCCGCATCGAGCTCGACCACGATGTCGCCGGCCGAGGTGGCGAGCTTCACGCGCGGTGCGGCTTGCTGCGCGTGGCCGGTGGCGGCGAAGCCGATGGCCGCGGCCAGGATGAAGGCGTTGCGGCGGCTGAATCTTGAAAAGGCGTGGATCGTCAAATGATGCTCCGTTTGCGAAAGGGGGAGGGCGCAGACCGTGCAACGCATGCGTCGCACCGCCCGTGCCGGCAGCGGCTTACTTGCTGGACTTGCCGACCGGCTTGCGGATGACCACAGGCGCGGCCGGCAGCGCGGCGGCTTCGGCCTCGGCCTTCGAGGAGAAGATCTGGCGGATCAGCAGGAGCTTGGGCGCGACGCTGGCGTTGGTGCTGGCGAACTGCTGCGCCTTCACGTATTCCTGTGCCGCGAGGCGCGCATACACGTCGCCGAGGTTCTCGTGCGCGGTCGCGTAGTTCGGGTTGAGCTTGATCGCCGATTCGAGCGCGGCGCGTGCCTGGTCGAACTTGCTTTGCGAGGCATACAGCGCCGCGAGGTTGTTGTAGGGCTCGGGCAGCTCGGGGAAATCCTGCGTGAGCTGGGTGAAGGCGATGATGGCCTCGGGCTGCTTGTTCTGCTCGGTGAGGATCACGCCGCGCAGAAAGCGCATCTGCGGATCGCGCGGCTTGCCGGCGATGTAGGTGTCGGCCTTGGCGAGCGCTTCGGTGGCCTTGCCTTGACGTAGCAGAAGGTTCACTTCGTCGTACTCGTTGGCATGCGCAACGGAACCCCACAGGCTGAACAGGAGTGCGAAGGCGATGGAGAGTTTGGAGAACACGGCGTGCTTCATGAAGCCTCGGCAGGATAGGGGAATGCGGGCCTGGAGAACACCCGGGAGGGACGCGGCAGCAGGCTGCGGCGGCCGTTTATACTGCGTGGCATTGTAGCCGAGGGGCCATGTCCAACCCCTCGTGGCCACTGTCCCCGTCACCCCTGAAATACCCCGTCGTTCGCCCGTGCCGCACGTGCGCGAAGCGACGCTTTCCGAGTCTCATGAGTCTGCGCATCTACAACACGCTGTCGCGTGAATTGGAGGAATTCTCCCCATTGCAACCTGGCAAGGTGCGCATGTACGTTTGCGGCATGACGGTCTACGACTACTGCCACCTGGGCCACGCCCGCTCGATGATCGCCTTCGACGTGGTGCAGCGCTGGCTGAAGGCCAGCGGCTTCGACGTGACCTACGTGCGCAACATCACCGACATCGACGACAAGATCATTCGCCGCGCCGTGGAAAACGGCGAGAGCATCCGCGCGCTGACCGATCGCATGATCGACGCGCTGCACGAAGACGCCGATGCGCTGGGCATCGCGCGCCCCACGCACGAGCCACGCGCCACCGACTACATCCCGCAGATGTTGTCGATGATCGGCACGCTCGAGAAGAAGGGCCTGGCCTACCGCGCCGACAACGGCGACGTGAACTACGCCATCCGCAAGTTCCCCGGCTACGGCAAGTTGAGTGGAAAGTCGATCGACGAACTGCATGCGGGCGAGCGCGTGGCCGTGCTCGACGGCAAGGACGACCCGCTCGACCCGGTGCTCTGGAAGAGCGCGAAAGCAAGTGAACCCGATGAGGTCAAGTGGGCCAGCGAATTCGGCGCCGGCCGTCCGGGCTGGCACATCGAGTGCTCGGCCATGGCCTGCGCGCTGCTGGGCGAAACACTCGACATCCACGGCGGCGGCGAAGACCTGCAGTTCCCGCACCATGAGAACGAAATCGCGCAGAGCGAAGGCGCCAACGACAAGCCGCTATCCAACTACTGGATGCACAACGGCTTCATCGTGACCGACAACGAGAAGATGTCCAAGAGCCTGGGCAACTTCTTCCTGATCCGCGACGTGCTGAAGAAGTACGACGCCGAGACCATCCGTTTCTTCGTGCTGCGCGCGCACTACCGCCGGCCGCTCAATTACAGCGACGTGCATCTGGACGACGCGCGCAATTCGCTCAAGCGGCTGTACACGGCACTCGAGCTGGTGGCGCCGGCCGAGGTGACGACCATCGACTGGAACGACCCCTACGCCGCGCGCTTCAAGGCCGCGATGGACGAAGACTTCGCCACGCCCGAAGCGGTGGCCGTGCTGTTCGACCTGGCGGGCGAAGTCAATCGCACGCGCTCGGCCACGCAGGCCGGGCTGCTGAAGGCGCTGGGTGGGTGCGTGCAGATACTGCAGAGCGATCCGAAGAGTTTCCTCCGCGCAGGCGCAACGCTCGACGACGCGGCCATCCAGGCGCAGATCGATGCGCGTGCCGCCGCCAAGGCTGCGAAGAATTTCGCCGAGGCCGATCGCATCCGCCAAGGGCTGCTCGATCAGGGCATCGTGCTCAAGGATTCGCCCACTGGCACGAGCTGGACCGTCGCGAAGTGAACGGAACCACCAACCCCATGCCAGCTTCCAAAAACCCGACCGTTCAGATCTACACGCCGGATTATTGGGAAGAGGCCTGCAAGCACCTGGCCAAGAAAGACCGCGTGATGAAGCGGTTGATTCCGAAGTTCGGCACCGCATGTCTCGAATCGCGCGGCGACGCCTTCACCACGTTGGCGCGCAGCGTCGTGGGCCAGCAGATCTCGGTGAAGGCCGCGCAAACCGTCTGGGACAAGTTCGCCGTGCTGCCGCGCAAGCTGACGCCGGCGAACGTGCTCAAGCTCAAGGTCGACGACATGCGCGCAGCGGGCCTCTCGGCGCGCAAGATCGAATATTTGGTCGACCTGGCCTTGCATTTCGACTCGGGCGTGGTGCACGTCGATGCATGGAAAGACATGGCCGACGAGCTCATCATCGAAGAGCTCGTGGCCATTCGCGGCATTGGCCGCTGGACGGCCGAGATGTTCCTCATCTTCCACCTGATGCGTCCGAACGTGCTGCCTGTGGACGACGTCGGGCTGCTCAACGGCATCAGCGTCAATTACTTTTCGGGCGACCCGGTGAGCCGCAGCGATGCCCGCGATGTCGCCGTGGCCTGGGCCCCGTATTGCAGCGTGGCGACTTGGTATATTTGGCGGTCGCTGGACCCCGTGCCGGTCGCGTATTGAAATAAAACAGGAGAAGACGTTGGCGAAACGAACCTTCCTCGATTTCGAGCAGCCCATTGCGGAACTCGAAACAAAGATTGAAGAACTGCGCTATGTACAGACCGAATCGGCGGTCGACATTTCGGAAGAAATCGATCAGCTCGGCAAGAAAAGCCAGCAGCTCACCAAGGACATCTACAGCGACCTGACGCCCTGGCAGATCACCAAGATCGCCCGGCATCCGGAGCGCCCCTACACGCTCGATTACGTCAACGAAATCTTCACCGACTTCGTCGAACTGCACGGCGACCGGCATTTCTCGGACGACCTGTCGATCGTGGGCGGCCTCGCGCGCTTCAATGGCGTGCCTTGCATGGTGCTCGGCCATCAAAAGGGCCGCGACACGAAGGAGCGCACCGCGCGCAACTTCGGCATGAGCAAGCCCGAGGGCTATCGCAAGGCCTTGCGTCTCATGAAGACGGCCGAGAAGTTCAAGCTGCCCGTGTTCACCTTCGTGGACACGCCCGGCGCATACCCCGGCATCGACGCCGAAGAGCGCGGCCAGTCCGAAGCCATCGGCCGCAACATCTTCGAGATGGCGCAGCTCGAGGTGCCGATCATCGTCACGATCATCGGCGAGGGCGGCTCCGGCGGTGCGCTGGCCATCTCGGTCGGCGACCAGCTCGTGATGCTGCAGTACTCGATCTACTCTGTGATCAGCCCCGAAGGTTGTGCGTCCATTCTCTGGAAGACCAGCGACAAGGCGCAGGAAGCGGCCGATGCGCTCGGTATCACCGCGCATCGCCTGAAGGCGCTGGGACTGGTCGACAAGATCGTGAACGAGCCGGTCGGCGGCGCGCACCGCGACCATCGCCAGATGGCGGCATTCCTGAAGCGCGCACTCAACGATGCGTTCCGCCAGGTCAGCGACCTGAAGCCCAAGGAACTACTGGAACGCCGCTACGAGCGTTTGCAGAGCTACGGCCGTTTCAACGACACCAAGGCCGACACCGGCCGCTGAGCACCCATGAGCGAAGCCTTCGAACGCGCCATCGCCGCGTTCGAGCCGGCGCAATGGCCGCTGGCGGTGGGCTTCAGTGGCGGTGCGGACTCCACCGCCTTGCTGGCCGTTAGCGCCTCGCGCTGGCCGGGGCAGGTAGTGGCCTTTCATGTGCACCACGGACTGCAGGCCGCGGCCGACGATTTCGAGCGGCATTGCGGCGAGGTGTGCGAGCGGCTTGGCGTGCCGCTCGTCGTGCATCGGGTCGATGCGCGGCATGCGCCAGGGGACAGTCCCGAAGACACCGCGCGGCGCGCACGCTACGAGGCGTTTGGTGCCATGGCGCATGCGAATGCGGAGCGTCCCGCCATCCGGTCCATCGCTCTCGGGCATCACGCTGACGACCAGGTCGAAACGCTCTTGCTGGCACTGTCGCGTGGTGCCGGCCTTCCGGGTTTGGCGGCCATGCCCGCGCAGGCCGAACGCCATGGTTTGAACATCTATCGACCTCTGCTGACAGTGCCGGCAGCTGACATCCGAGCCTGGCTTGCAGGGCGCGATCTGCCATGGATCGAAGACCCGAGCAACGGCGATGCCCGCTACACCCGCAACCGGATTCGCGCGGTGCTGCTGCCAGCACTGGAGCAGGCTTTTCCGCAGTTCCGCGCGACGTTCGCGCGCAGCATCGGCCATGCGGCGCAGGCGCAGCAACTGCTGCTCGAACTCGCCGCGCAAGACCTCGAAGCCGTGGGCAACCCGCCACTCATCAAGGCGCTGCAGGCGCTTTCGCGAGCCCGCCAAGCGAATGTGGCGCGCCACTGGCTGATGCAGTCTCACGGCTGCGCGCCCAGCGCCGCGCAGCTCGACCAGCTGCTCGATCAGGTCCGCGCCTGCACCACGCGCGGCCATCGCATCCACCTCAAAGTGGCCGGCGGTTTCGCCGAGCGGAAGGGCGATCGGCTGCATTGGTACAATGCCCCGCCCTCGCCGAAGACTTAGCTCCCACAGCTTGCAGGGCGCCGCCTATCCAGCGGCCCTTTTCCTTTCTCTGATTTCACCCATGGCATTGATCGTTCACAAATACGGCGGTACGTCGATGGGCTCGACCGAGCGCATCAGAAACGTCGCCAAGCGCGTCGCCAAGTGGGCGCGCGCCGGCCACCAGATGATCGTGGTTCCGAGTGCCATGAGCGGCGAGACCAATCGCCTGCTCGGCCTCGCCAAGGAACTGGCGCCGAGCAAACCGGGCGAAGCCCACAACCGCGAACTCGACATGCTGGCATCGACCGGCGAACAGGCTTCGTCCGCGCTGCTGGCCATTGCGCTGCAGGCCGAGGGCATGGAGTCGGTGAGCTATGCGGGCTGGCAGGTTCCGGTGCGCACCGACAGCTCGCACACCAAGGCCCGCATCGAGAGCATCGACGACCTGCGCGTGATGGCCGATCTGAACGCGGGCAAGGTGGTGGTCATCACCGGCTTCCAGGGCGTGGACGACGCGGGCAACATCACCACGCTGGGCCGCGGCGGCAGCGACACCTCGGCCGTGGCCATTGCGGCTGCCATGAAGGCGCACGAGTGCCTGATCTATACCGACGTGGACGGCGTCTACACGACCGACCCGCGCGTCGAGCCCGATGCGCGGCGCCTGACCACCGTGAGCTTCGAAGAGATGCTCGAGATGGCGAGCCTCGGCTCCAAGGTGCTGCAGATCCGCTCGGTGGAATTCGCCGGCAAGTACAAGGTGCCGCTGCGTGTGCTCTCGAGCTTCACCGCATGGGACATCGACATCAATGAAGAGGCCAAGTCCGGCACGCTGATCACTTTCGAGGAAGACGAAAACATGGAACAAGCCGTCGTATCCGGCATCGCATTCAATCGCGACGAAGCCAAGATCTCGGTGCTCGGCGTGCCCGACAAGCCGGGCATCGCGTATCACATCCTCGGTGCCGTGGCGGACGCCAACATCGAGGTCGACGTGATCATCCAGAACCTGAGCAAGGACGGCAAGACCGACTTCAGCTTCACGGTTCACCGCAACGAATACGCCAAGACCATCGACCTGCTGCAATCGAAGGTCATGCCTTCGCTGGGCGCGACCGAGATCGTGGGCGACACCAAGATCTGCAAGGTCAGCATCGTGGGCATCGGCATGCGCAGCCATGTGGGCGTGGCGAGCAAGATGTTCCGCGTGCTGAGCGAAGAGGGCATCAACATCCAGATGATTTCGACCAGCGAGATCAAGACCTCGGTCGTGATCGACGAAAAATATATGGAATTGGCCGTTCGGGCGCTGCATAAAGCCTTCGATCTGGACCAACCGGCCTCCTGACGGTGGCATAATCTCGGCTGCTTTCAGGAACTGTGACCGAGTGGCCGAAGGTGCTCCCCTGCTAAGGGAGTATGGGGTGTAGAGCCTCATCGAGGGTTCGAATCCCTCCGGTTCCGCCAAACAAAAGCCCCTGTAGTTGAAAGACTACAGGGGCTTTTCGTTTGGGGCGGCACATCGACGTGGCCGGGTGTCGGATTGCGCATGTTTTGATTCGCGTCGGTCACCGCGCGAATTTCTCCCAGAGCGGCTCAGCACCTGAGCCTTGAAGCCTGCGCATCGACGTACATATCGAGCACGCGAACGCAAGCAGGATGGCGCCGAATATCTACGGCCGACCGCGGTCGTACAGCGCGCCAGGATTCTCATGCATGACGCGTCTCAACAGCTCAGGCCCTTCCAGCCAGTGCGAGATGGTCAGCCCGATCTCCGACGCTTTGGGAGGAGGAAATGGATGCCTCGAACTCGGCGGATGAGGCCAGTCGCTTCCCCACACCAGCCGCCGGGAGTTCGCGGCGACCATCGCATCGACCAGTCGGCGCAGCGAGTGCCACGGTCCCTCGGTTCGCTGCACCCTGTATGGACCCGACAGCTTGACCCACGCCTGACCCTCCCGCATGAGCGCCAGCAGGTCCGCGAAGGCGGAACTGCGCAGCAGCTCATCGACCGGGTGATGCCCGAAATGGTCGATCACGACCGGCATGCCGCTGGCCGCAATCTGCTTGACCACGCCAAGGTCCTCCACCAGATCGACCAGCACCTGGACGTGCCATCCGAAGGGCTTCACCCGGTCGATGACGCTGTCGATGTCGTCCGGTGCCCCCGGAAAGAGCCGGTTGATGCGAGTCCCGCAGGCGCCGAGCTTGTGCCACCGCGCAATCTGCGCATCGGAGGTGACGGCCGCGTCGGGGTAGACGACAGCAACGCCCCGAAGCCAATCGCCGTTTGTGGCCAGCGCATCTTCGAAGCTCGAGTGGTCCGCGCCGTAAACGCTGGGATGAACCAGAACAGCGCGCTGGATGCTCCTTGACTCGCACACCTGTCGAAACGCGTCGAGGGGTGCGTCTTCAGGGACATAGGCCCCGCCCGGCGCGAGCGGGTAGCGCGCGTTGTCGAACACATGGAAATGGCAATCCCACCATGGCTCCGCTGCTGCTCGGCTGTCGTTACTCATTGACCAATTCCCCTTGCTTGACGAGCGAGATCGCCAAGGCCTCGTCCGCTTTGAGGATCTCGGCGAAACGCTTGGGGTCCTCATAGTGCGCGCCGCTGCCGATCGCTTTCAGGCCAAGGTCGAACGCCGGGTCGCTGGCGACCTTTTGCGCCGCGGCGGTGAGGGCTGCGACTACGGAGGCCGAGACACCCTTGGGCGCAAGAAGGCCGATGTACGTGCTGGCGTCGAATTCCGGCAGGCCGGCTTCCTTCAGCGAGCGTGTGTCGGGCACCGACGCATCGCGCGTGAGGCCGAGCACCACCAGCGTGGTCAGGGTGCCGGCTTTCAGATGAGGAAGGGAGCTGCTGATCTGGTCGAACATGACATCGATGGTGCCCCCGCGCAGATCGATCAACGCGGGGCCGGAACCCTTGTAGGCGACCGGTGTGAAGCGGCAGTTCGCAGCGTTCTCGAACTGCAGCATGGCCAGGTGATTGGGCGATCCGGGACCGGCGTGGCCCACATTGAGCTTTCCGGGGTTGGCGCGGGCGTAGGCGATGAACTCCTCGACTGTCTTGAAGCGCACATCGCCGTTTCGAACCACGACGGCAATGGAGGTCTTGCTCAGAACGCCGATGGGCACGAAGTCGTCCAGCTTGTACGGCGTCTTGAACATGTGAGGCAATGTGCCGAGCTGGCCGGGCGTGGCTGCCAGCAATGTCGCGCCATCGGCGGGCGCTTTTGATACGAGGGCAGTCCCGATGGCGCCGCCTCCACCGCCCCGGTTGTCCACGATCACGCTCTGTCCCAACAGCTTGGCATACGGCACCGCGATCCAGCGCGCCACGATGTCGGCGTTGCCTCCGGGTGCGAAGGGAACGACCAGGGTGATGGGTTTGTTGGGCAGCGCCTGGCCCCAGGACGCGCCTGCCACGAGCGAGGCGCTGGCCACGAGGGCCGAACGACGGGTGATATTCATGTTGTGTCTCCGAGTTGATGTTTGCCTGCGCACTGGATCAGGCGATGCACGCGCTGGTGCCAGGTGCTTTTCTTTTTGACGTGACGTGACGTGATGTGACGTCACCTGGCAAGGGAGCGCCTCAGGCGTCGACCTTGATACCGCGCGCCTGGATGAGCCTGGCCCACTTGGCGCGCTCGTCGCGCATGAAGGCGTCGAAGCGTTGCGGCGTGCCGCCGCCATCTTCGGCGCCGAACTCTTCCAGCCTGCTCACGACATCCGGCATCTTCAGCACCTGGTTGACGTCGTTGTTGATGCGCGCCGCCACGTCCGCCCGCATCCTGGCGGGCCCGACGAGGCCGAACCAGATGCTGGCGTTGAACCCCGGATAGCCTTGTTCAGCGACCGTGGGGACATCGGCGAAGGCCTTCGCCCGCTTCAGGCCGGTCTGCGCTATGGCCTTGATTTTTCCGCCCTTGATGAACGGTGATGCAGTGGTCATGCCTTCGAACGCGTAGTCGATCTGGCTTCCGACCAGGTCCGTCATCACGTTGGCGGCCCCTCTGTAAGGCACGTGCAGCGCAGAGACATTCGCCGACTGCTCGAACAAGGCCAACGCCAGGTGCTGTGCCGAGCCCGTGCCCGACGAACCGAAGCTCACCTCGCCGGGTTTCTTCTTGAGTTGCTCGAGCAAGGCAGGGAGGGTCGCGGCCGACTTCGGACTCGCGACCAGCACCTGCGGCGTCTGTCCCACCAGCGCGATCGCCGCGAAGTCCTTGTCGGGCGAGAAGCCGAGCTTGGGATAGAGCGCAGGCGCAATGCCCAGCGCGTTGATGTGGCCCATCATGAGCGTGTTTCCGTCGGGCGCCGCCTTTGCCGCCTCTGCCGCGGCGATCAGCCCCGCGGCGCCTGCCTTGTTCTCGACGATGACCGGGATGCCCCACAAGACATTGAGCTTGTTCGCGATGATGCGCGCCAGGATGTCCGTGCCGCCTCCCGCGGAGAAGCCCACCAGAATCCGCACCGGCCCGGAAGGCAGCTTGCCTTGGGCGAATGCCGGACTTGCGCAAAGCGCTCCCGCGGCGGCGACCGTTGAAAGAAAGTGTCTTCGGTGCATTGGGTGTCTCCTTGTTGTGTTCGTCTGCCTCCGAGCGCTCAGGTGCCGACCTGGGTCCAGCAGCCGAATTTCGAGACCTGTGCCTCGTCGAAGTTGAAGCCCAGGCCCGGCGTCTGGTGCAGGACCACGCGGCCCTTGGTCTGTTCGAGCTGGCGGTCCAGCAGGCGGCGGAAGTTCAGCACCTGGTCGTCCCAGAAGAACTCGACGTAGCGAGCGTTGGGCGTGGACGCGACCAACGGTGCATGCACGTCGTGGAACCAATGCGGGCACATCTGGATGCCATAGCCGGCAGCCATCGCGGCAATGCGCTTCCACTCCGTGATGCCGCCGCACACGGCCGCATCGGTTTGCAGAATCGCAGCGGCCCCCATGTCCAGCAAGTGCTTGTGGTACCAGCGGCCATAGCCGATTTCCGCGGTCGCCACCGGGATGCGCGTCAGCTTGGCGAGACGCGCATGGCTTTCGACGTCATCGGGGCCGAACGGCTCCTCGATGAAGTACGGGTCGTATTGCTCGATGCGGCGCAGGTACTGCATCGCCTGCACCGTATCGATCCAGCCGTTGTTGCAGTCGAGCATCAGCTCGACGTCTGGCCCGATGGCTTCGCGGGCCGCCTTGACGCGCGACTCTTCGCCTTGAGGACTCCAGCGGCCCGTCTTCATCTTGACCGCCTTGAAGCCCAGCTCGACGTAACCGGCCATTTCTTCACCGACATGCTCGGCCGTCTTGCCGTCCACGTAGTAGCCGCCGCTCGCGTAGGCCGCAACGGTGTCCAGTTCCACGGCGCCGAGATACTTGTGAAGCGGCAGCCTGGCAGTCCGCGCGTTGAGGTCCCACAGCGCAATGTCCAGTGCGCTCAGCGCGCGCATGACGGTGCCCATGCGGCCCTGCAAAAGAGCCTCCTGGTACATGTCTTTCCACAGACCTTCGACGCCCAGCGAATCGCGCCCGATCAGCACAGGCGCCAGCAATTGCTCGACGGCCACGCGAAAGATTTCGCCTGCAGCGTTGCCGACATAGCAGAAGCCGATGCCTTCGACGCCGTCGGTACTTCGGACCTTGACCAGGCCGTAGTGGCGGTCGACCACCGTGCGGTTCGAGAGGTAGGTGACTTTCTCCAGCGGTACTCGCGCAACGCAGACTTCAATGGATTCGATGATGGGCATTGGGGCTCCTCGGTAGGCAATCAGGATTGATGGGCCTGACTTTGCCGAGCGATGACTGCTCAAGAAAGGTGTCTTCCAATGGTTCAGATGACGCAAAATCCGTCGGATGGATACACGCTTCCTGCAGAGCTTCGTGGCCGTGGTCGACTGCGGCTCCGTCGCCGACGCCTCTCGCCGACTCGATTTGCCGGCGACCACGGTGACCCAGCAGATGCGTGCACTCGAGGCGGACATCGGCTGCCAGCTCCTGACCCGCGTCGGGCGAACGGTCAAGCCCACGGTGGTCGGCGCGCGCCTGGTCGACCAGGCGCGGGAAGTCTTGAGGGGCGTGCGAGAACTGCGTTCGGCCGCATCCGATACCGGGCTGCCGGCAGGTCCGTTGCGACTGGGCGCAACGCCCACGGCGTTGATGGGCATGGTCCCTGCGCTGCTGCGGCGCTGGATGAGCGCCCACCCGACCATCCAGGTCTACATCGAGCCCGGGACTTCATCGAAGTTGCTTGAGCAGGTGGTGAGCGGCAACCTGGATGTGGCCATCCTGGTTCATCCCACCTTCGCCATGCCCAAGACCTGCGAGTGGCGCGTGCTGCGGAGCGAGGCGCTGATTCTTCTCGCGCCCCGGGAGATGACGGTCCGCAACCCCTTGCTCACCGCGGCGCGCGAGCCGTTCATCCTCTACGACCGCAAGGTGGTTGCGGGCAAGATGGCCGACGAATATCTGCGAAGCCGCGGCATCAAGCCCAAGGTGCGGTTCGAGCTCGATGGCATCGAGCACATCGCGCAGTTGGTGGCCGAGGGCTTCGGCGTTTCGATCCTCCCGGACTGGCCAGCCGTCGGCAAATCCGATGGCCGCACCAAGCGATGCCCGCTCCCTCCGCCGTGCCCGTCACGCGAAGTCGGCATGGTGTGGTCGCGCGCTTCCCTGCGGTCGCCATTGGCCGATGCGCTCTACGCGCTCGTCGAGCGGAAGTAGCGAGCCGATTCCATCGCTGTTGACGGGCGCGCCGGGACGAGACGAGGCTCGCTAGCCGCCTTCCGCCGGCACACCCAATGCCTTGGGCAGCTGTTCCACCAACGCATCCACCGCCAGCCGCAGGCGCAGCGGCATGTGCGGCGCAGCAGGCCAGAGGGCGTAGCAATCCATCGAGGCGCCGGTCTGGTCGTCCAGCACGCTGACCAGCGCTCCGGTGCGCAGGCGCTCCTTCACCAGCCATTCGGGCAACCACGCAAGGCCGAGGCCGGTCGTCGCCGCGTCCGCGATGGACTCCAGGTCGTCGAGCTGCAGGCGTGACGTGAGCGGCATCTCCGTGATGCGTCCTGTCGCATCGGGCAACTGCCACGTGTTGATGCGGTCGGCTCGCCGGTAGATGAGGATGCTGTGCGAAGCCAGCTCGCCCGTGTTCTGCGGCCGCCCGTGCGCGGAGAGGTAAGCCGGCGAGGCGCACACGCGCTTGCGTTGCACCACCAGCTTGCGTGCGCGCAGGCCTTCGCTTTCATGCCCGAGGAAGCCGCTGCGAACGGCGAGGTCGAAGCCCTCGGCCAGCACATCGACAGGCCGGTCGCTGAAGCTCAGGAGCAGTTCGAGCGACGGATGCTCGCGCGCGAGTTCCAGGAGGATCGGCGCGATGCAATGGCGGCCGAACAGGACCGGCATCGAGACGCGCAAACGGCCCGCCACCTGGTGCCGGCCGGACTCCATTTGCGCCTCCGCCGCCTGCAGCTCCGCGAGCGCGCGCAGGCAGTGTTCGTAATAGATCTGGCCGTCTTCGGTGAGGCTTTGCACGCGCGTCGTGCGATGAAACAGGCGCACGTCCAGGCGCGCCTCCAGCCGCGCGATCGCCTTGCCCACGGCCGAGCGGGTGAGGCTCAGGTGCTCGGCCGCGCGGGTGAAGCCGCCCAGGCGCACGACATCCACGAACAAGGTCACGCCGTCGAGCCGCTCCTGGCGTTCCGGCGGCGCCTTGGCCAAATACATTGGGGAATTCAGATCAGTGGACATGGGAATTCGCTTCTACATTGGATAGTATTTTTCTACTTAGTATGCCTGCCGATGGCTTCAGTGGGAATGCGCGGCAACAAGGACTAGGCTGGGTGACGCGGTTCTTTTCCTGCCGCGGGCTTGTTTGCCGACACCAGGAGCTTCAGTCATGCGCTGCATTGCACTCGCTCGCGGTCGCGGGGGCAGGCACCACGAAGACTGGTGCCAAAACCTGGCACCAGCGCTGCCTAGACTGAAATTTCTCAGGCAACACAAGGAAAGATCGTGACTCAAGCCAACAGCGCCGCACCGGAAATTGCGCGCGCGGTGATCCGGGACTTCGCTGAATCGTTCGCGAGGAGCAAGCGGTCATGAAGCGCATTCAATACGGCATGTACGGTGGTCCGGAGCTGATGCGGCTCGACGAGTTCGAGCTGGCGGCGCCCGGCCAAGGGCAGGTGGCCGTGAAGGTCAGGTTCGCAGCCATCAACCCCATCGACTGGAAGCTGCGCAACGGCCAGATGAAGATCGTCACGGGCAAGGCGTTTCCGCGCGCCATGGGATTCGACTTCGCCGGGACGGTCACCGCCGTCGGGCCCGGCGTCACGCGCTTCGTCCCTGGCGATGCGGTGTTCGGGCTGGCGCGATTCAAGGAAAGCGGCGCGTTGGGCGAAGCCGTCATCGCGAACGAAACCGCCTTGGCGCTGAAGCCCGGCAACATCTCCTTCGAGGATGCGGCTTGCCTTGGAACACCCGGCGTCACGGCTTGGAACGGGCTGGTCGACAAAGCCAGGCTGACAGCCGGGCAGCATGTCTTCATCAACGGCTGCACCGGCGCGGTCGGCGAAGCGGCGGTCCAGATTGCGCGAATGCACGGCGCCATCGTCTCCGGCACTTGCAGCGCGGCAACCATGGCGCGGGCACGTGCCCTTGGCCTGCAGAACGTCTTCGACTACCGGACCACCGACTTGTCGAAGATGCGCGAGCGTTTCGACGTCGTCTACGACACGGCCGCCACGATGACGACCGCCCTGGGCTTGAGCCTGCTGCGCGAGGACGGCGTGTTCCTCGACCTCGATCCCACGCCGGGCAAGTTCATTCGTTCGGTCTTCAACCGGCGGCTCAAACCGATCGTCTGCACGCCGCGGCCCGACATTCTGGACAGCCTCGCCCGTGCCGCGGCGGAGGGCAAGTTCCGGATGCCGATTGCCGAAATCGTTCCGCTGAACGAGGCGATCGGCCTCGTCACCGCGCTCGAAGCGGGCCGCAAGCTCGGCGGCAAGGGCCTCGTGGCAATGGCCTGACATGTCGCGAAGCCACCGCCTGTTCGACCTCATGCAGGTGCTTCGCCGGCATCGCGGAACCGTGTCCGGCGAAGTGCTGGCGCGCGAGACGGGCGTGTCGCTGCGGACCCTTCGCCGCGACATCGCCACGCTGCAGTCCATCGGGGCGCACATCGAGGGCGAGGCCGGCGTCGGCTATATCCTCCGGCCCGACTTCCTGCTGCCGCCGCTGTCTTTCACGGAAGAAGAGGTGCAGGCGCTCGTGGTCGGTGCGCAGTGGGTCAGCCGCCACGCCGACGAGGCGCTGGCGCTTGCCGTGCAGAACGCGCTCGCAAAAATCAACGGCGTGCTTCCGGCCGAGATGAGGGCGGAGCTGGACGACAACGCGCTCTACATCTTTCGCAAGAGAAAAGACGCCTCGGTCTTCGATCTGGCGCAGGTGCGGCGGGCCATGCGCGAGCAGCGAAAGATGCACATCGGGTACGCGGACGACAGCGGGGCCGTTTCTCAGTTGACCCTCTGGCCGATCATGCTCGGCTTCGTCGAATCGCAGCGGTTGATCGCCGCGTGGTGCGAGGAGAGCGGCGACTTCTGCCGCATTCGCACAGACCGCATCGTGACGGTCGATTTCCTGGAAGAACGCTATCCGCGCGCGCGGCGGCAGCTTGTCAAGGAATGGCGAGCTGGGCTTCCCTGCAACCAGGCCGACAGCACCTAGCGCGGTCGGTGCCTTTCGAGTGCGTGGCGCCGAGCCATGGCCCTTCACGTTGCGCTCGACCCCATCTATTGGTGAATTTGAGCCGTCCCGCAAGGGAACGCTTTTCTACATTGGATCGTATTTTTCTACCTTAACATCGTTTTCAAGAAGAAATCGAGAATTTTGGGCGACAAAGCCAGGCGGCAATCAACTCCCTCTGATCGTTCTTCTGCCGCCGCGGCGCAGAAACCGCCGCCCCTCTCGGCCGCCGCACGTCCCAGGCCGTTCGCCGACTTCAACCCGCTTGATGCGTTTTCACCAAGGAGCCTCTTCATGAAATTTCTTTGCCTCGATATTCCCGCGCCCGGTGCCACCCTGGAAAAGTACCAGCCGCACATGCAGGACGAAGCCCGCCACGCCTGGCAGCTCTACAAGGGCGGCGTCGTGCGCGACATCTACTTCCGCCAGGACCGCCCCGGCGTGGCCATCATTGCCGAGTGCGAATCGGCCGAGGTCGCCCTGAAGACGCTGCGCGAATTTCCGCTCGCCAAGGCCGGCCTCCTCGATTGGGACGTCATCCCGCTCGGACCCTTCCTGAACTGGGAGTCGCTTTTCGCACCGGGCAACGCCTGAGGCGCGCCGAACACAGGAACCTACGACCATGACCAAGCAAGCCTCCGAACTCAAGCCCATCCTCTTCGTCGTCAGCAGCAATGCCGTGAAGGGCGCAACGGGCATTCCCACCGGCTACAACCTGGCCGAAGTCACCCATCCGCTGGAAAAGCTGCAGGCAGCCGGCATCCAGGTGGAGTTCGCCTCCATCCTCGGTGGCGATGCGCCGCTGGACGGGCTGGAGGACATGAAAGACCCGGTCATTGCCCGCTACTGGGCCGATGCCGATTTCCGCCACGCCATCTCCCACACGCAGTGCATCGACGACGTGGACCCGTCGCGCTACTCGGCCATCTTCTTTGCGGGCGGCCACGGCACGATGTGGGACTTCCCCGACAACGCGGCCGCGCAGAAGGCCATCCGCGAGATCGATGCGGCCGGCGGCATCGTCTCGGCCGTGTGCCACGGCCCGACGGCCCTGGTCAACGCGCGCCGCGCCGACGGCAGCCTGCTGGTGGCCGGCAAGCGGGTGGCTGCCTTCACCAACGGCGAGGAAGAGGAGGTGGAGTCCACGCACGTCGTGCCTTTCCTGCTCGCGTCCACGCTCAACGAACGCGGCGCGCAGCACCAGAACGCCGCCAACTGGGCCGACAACGTGGTCGTCGACGGACGGCTCATCACCGGCCAGAACCCGCAGTCCGCCGCGAGCCTGGGCATCGCGCTGCGCGACGCCCTGTTGGCATAAGCCCGCTGAAGCTTTCAAGGGGATCGCGTGAAACTGATCTGTGTCGAAGAGCACGTGCTTGACCGTGCCATCGGTGGCGCCACCCAGGCGCTGGTGCGCGCCGAGGCGCCTTACTTCGGCGACTGGGGCAGCCGCGTGGTGGACGGCCGGAACGTGGCCGACCCGAGCCGCCCGCATGTCATTGCACCCAGCGAGTCCGCGCGCAAGGGGCTGGAGATGGGCGCCGCGCGGCTGGCCGACATGGATGCCGCCGGCATCGACATGCAGGTGCTCTCCTATGGCGGGTTCCCGCAGTTGCTGCCCGCCGCGGAGGCCATTGCGCTGAACCGCGCGGCCAACGACAGGCTGGCCGAAACGGCGCGGACGCATCCCACGCGCTTCGCGGGTTTTGCCACGCTGCCTTGGCAGGCGCCCGAGGCGGCTGCGCGCGAACTGGAGCGGGCGGTGAAAGAGCTCGGCCTGAAGGGCGCGCTCATCAATGGCCGGCCCGGAGACACCTTCCTGGACGATGCGCGCTACGAGCCGATCCTTGCCGCCTTCAGCGAATTGAAAGTGCCGCTGTACGTGCACCCAGGCCTGCCGCTGCCCGCCGTGCAGGCACCGTACTACGGCGGCCTTGAGCGCGAGCTCAGCGCGCGCCTGGCCATGTTCGCCTGGGGCTGGCACAACGAATCGGGCATCCAGGTCGTGCGCATGCTGCTCGCGGGAGCCTTCGACCGGCACCCCGGGCTGCAGGTCATCAGCGGCCATTGGGGCGAGATGGTGCCGTTCTTCCTGCAGCGGCTGGAAGACTCCATTCCGCAGGAAGCCTCGGGCCTCAGGCGTCCCATCGTGCAGACCTACCGCGAGCATGTGTACGTCTCGCCGAGCGGCATGCTCACGCTGCCGCACTTCCAGTTCATCCATGCGCTGATGGGTGCCGAGCGCATTCTTTATTCCATCGACTATCCGTATCAGAGCCTGGACGGCGCGCGGGCCTTCATCGAGCGCCTGCCCGTGAGCGACGCGGACAAGGCCCTCATTGCCCACGGCAACGCCGAGCGCCTGCTGGGCCTGTGACGCAGCTTCAACCCGAAGCAGAAAAAGAAAGAACAAGCGCGATGCAAGGAATCGAAAACAAGGTGGTCGTCATCACCGGCGGCAGCAGCGGCCTGGGCGCGGAAACGGCGCGCCATCTCGTGTGGGCCGGCGCCAAGGTGGTCCTGGGTGCGAGGCGGCTCGACCGCCTGCAGGCCCTGGCGGAAGAACTCGGCCTCGGTGCCGAGAGCATCGTGCAGACCGATGTCGTGCATCTCGATCAGGTGCAGGCGCTGGTGGCCCGTGCCATCGAATCCCACGGGCGCATCGACGTGATGCTCAACAACGCCGGGGTGATGCCGCTCTCGCCGCTGGAGATGCTGCGCGTGGACGAGTGGAACCAGACCATCGACGTGAACATCAAGGGCGTGCTCCATGGCATCGCTGCCGCGCTGCCGCACATGAAGGCGCAAAAGAGCGGGCAGATCATCAACGTCTCGTCGGTGGCCGGCCACATCGTGAGCGCGGGCGGCGCGGTCTACAGCGCGAGCAAGTTCGCGGTGCGCGCCATTTCCGAAGGCGTGCGCAAGGAGCTCAAGCCCTACAACATCCGCTCCACCATCCTCTCGCCCGGCGCGGTGGACACCGACTTGCCCGCCTCCACCAAGGCCGAAGGCATGACGCAGGCGATGCAGGCCTTCTACGCGCGCAACGCGATTCCCGCGAGCAGCTTTGCCCGCTGCGCGCTCTTCGCGATGAGCCAACCCGAAGACGTCGACATCAACGAAATCCTCTTTCGTCCGACGCGGCAGGAGTTCTGAACTGGTGCCAGAAACTGGCACGAGTGCATGTCTCAATCAGGCTTCCTCATCGGCACCAGGCGTTGGTGTTCGGGGAAAGACATGTCGCTCCGCCGACCCGGTGGTCCGACAGGACTGCGATTTTTCAAGGAACCGAAAACATGCCCGATCTCGAGCCGCTCGACCCGTCATTTCCGATCGGTCGCCAGATGGACATCGATGCCTCGCCCATCGTGCTGGTCAACCTCTGCACCATGGCGCCCGAAGACGAAGCGGCGTTCCTGGAGGCGTGGGCCGGCGATGCCGCCTTCATGAAGAGCCAGCCGGGCTTCATCTCGACACAGCTTCATCGCGCGCTGGGAGACAGCCCGACGTATCTCAACTACGCCGTCTTCGAATCCGCTGCAGCATGGCGCGCGGCCTTCAGGCACCCGGGATTCAAGGAGAAGGTGAAGGCGCATCCGGCGTCGATGGTCGCGAGGCCGCATCTTTTTCAGAAGGTCGCCGTGCCGAACCTGTGCACCGCGTAACTTGAAACCGATGCCGTTCCACGCCGACGCGTCCTCCACTTCAAAGAGAAACAGATGATCCATAAGAGATATGCGTTGCTGCTGTCGTTCCCCCTCGTTCTGCTCGTGACGGGTTGCACGAACATCCCCAAGAGCAGCATGCCGGAAACGCAGTTTTCCTCGCTCGATTGCCGCGCCATCGCAGACCAGCTGGCGCAGGAGCAGGTAACGCAGGAGCGTTCGGCCGAGGCCAAGAGCAACTCCTGGAAAGTCGTCATACCGTTTGCCATTGCCGCTCGCTACATCGATGCATCGAGTCACATGAACGAATCGGAGCGCAGGTCGAATTTGCTGGCGCAAGCGCAGCAATCCAAGAGCTGCAAGCAGGTTTCAGGCTGACGCGCGCGGCAGCCCATCGCGGGTAGTGCAACAGCGGGCCGGTGACAGAATGCCGCATCACCGAACCTGGCGATCAAATGGCGCGTGACTCGATCAGTGACTTGTTGGCTTTCATGGCGGTGGCCCGCGAGCGCAGCTTCACGCGCGCGGCCTCCAAGCTGGGCGTGTCGCAGTCGTCGCTGAGCCACACGATCCGTGCCCTCGAAACCCGCCTGGGCGTGCGCCTGCTGACGCGCACGACGCGCAGCGTGGCGCCCACCGAGGCCGGCGAGCGCCTGCTGCAGACGGTGGCGCCGCGGCTGCAGGACATCGAATCCGAGGTGGCCGCCGTGAGCGAGCTCGGCGCCAAGTCGGCCGGCACCATCCGCATCACGGCCATCGACCATGTGGTGGACACCCTGTTGTGGCCGCGGCTGCGGCCGCTGATTGCCGAGTACCCCGATTTCAAGATCGAGATCAGCACGGACTACCGCATGGTCGACATCGTGGCCGAGGGCTTCGACATCGGTGTGCGCTGGGGTGACCAGGTCGCCAAGGACATGGTCGCCGTGCGCCTCATGCCCGACCAGCGGATGCTGATCGTCGGCGCGCCCGATTACCTGGCCGCGCATGGCGCGCCGGCCACGCCGCAAGAATTGCTCGCGCACAACTGCATCACGCTGCGCCTGGCGTCCAGCGGCAGCCTGTACGCGTGGGAACTGAAAAACGGCGCGCGCGAGCTGCACGTGAACGTGAGCGGGCAGGCCACCTTCCACAGCGTCTACCAGATGTTGAATGCGGCGCTCAGCGGCTGCGGGCTGGCCTTCGTTCCGCAAGACCTGGTCGAGCCTCACTTGGCAGCAGGGCGCCTGCAGGCTGTGCTGCAGGACTGGGCCCCTATGTTCCCGGGCCTGCATGCCTACTACCCGAGCCGGCGTCAGTCGACACGCACGCTGGCGCTGGTCATCGACGCACTGCGCACCCCACAGCAGTTCAACCCGGCGCATCTCCCAGGCGCAGCGCGTCGATGACCATCGCCACCGCCTGCGTCTTCTGGCGCCGGCTCGGGTAATACATGAAGAAGCCGGGCGAGGTCGGAAACCAGTCTTCCATCACGCAGCGCAGGCGACCGGCCTGCACATGCGGTCCGGCCAAGTACTCCGGCGAGAACGCGAGGCCGCAGCCGTCCAGCGCCGCCTGCAGGATCTGGTAGGTGCCGTTGAAGGTGAGCTGTCCCTGCACCTGCACGCGCTCGGCTTGTCCCTCACGCATCAGCGGCCACGCAAAGAGGCCGCCGCGCGTGGCGAGCCGCAGGGTGATGCAGTTGTGCTGCAGAAGGTCTTGCGGCGTGCGCGGTTCAGGGTGGTTTTCGAAGTAGGCGGGCGCGCCGACGATCAGGCGCCGGAAGTCCGGCGTGAGGCGCACCGACACCATGTCGCGGTCGATGGCTTCGCCGGTGCGCACGCCGATGTCGTAGCGCTCCTCGACGATGTCGACCATGCGGTAGCTGGTGTCGATCTCCAGCTTGATGTCGGGGTACTGATGCAGGAGCGGCGCGAGCCGCGGCCAGATGAACAGGTCCGCCACCGTGTCGACCGCGGTGATGCGCACGGTGCCGGCGGGCTTGTCGCGAAATTCGGCGAGGGACTCCAGTTCGGTCTCGATGGCATCGAACTGCGGCGCGACGGTCGCCATCAGCCGCTCGCCGGCTTCGGTCGGCGTCACGCTGCGCGTGGTGCGGGTCAGCAGTCGCACGCCCATGCGGCTTTCCAGCCCGCGCACCTTGTGGCTCAGCGACGATGGCGACACGCCGAGCCTGGCGGCCGCACGCGTGAAGCTGCGCTCGCGCGCCACCGAGAGAAATGCGAGCAGGTCGTTGAAATCGTCGCGTGGCATGCGTGTCTCGTAGCGTTGGTTTTCACAGGCCAAGTCTAGGCATGCGCCGGCCGCGCGACCAGACCTTCGCGGCCGCATGCATCTATCGCTGCCATTCATCAATCGATCCGCCGGTGCGACGTAGGAGGACGGCGCGGGATTCATGCGGCAGGTCGATAAGTGCATGCGGGCCGGCGTGGCTAGTCATCGCGGGCATGCGCGCCTACGCTTGATCTCAGTCAACAACGACCGTGGGCCATGGCGTTGCGCGATGCGGCCGCCGCCTGCCGGCGCACCCGACCGACGCGCGATCCGACGCCGCTGCAACCCACATCCAGCCAGCAGAAAGGACACCCCATGAAATCACCCTTGTGCTACGCCGCGCTGTGCGCCGCATCGCTCCAGGCCGGCGGCGCCGAACCGCAAACCGCCGCCGCGCAGCAGATCGCCCGCGCGGGGAGCCAGCCTTCGGCGGCCGGTCCCGCCGAGTACTTCACAGGCCGCGTCCGGGTCGATCCGGTGTGGCCTGCCAATGCGCAGATCAACGCCTCGGGCGGCATGGTGACCTTCGAGCCCGGCGCGCGCTCGGCCTGGCATACGCATCCCGCGGGCCAGCGGCTGGTGGTGATGTCTGGCGTGGGGCTGACGCAGGAATGGGGCAAGCCGATCCAGGAAATCCGCGCGGGCGACACCGTCTGGTGCCCGCCCGGCGTCAAGCACTGGCACGGCGCGGCACCGACCACCGCGATGAGCCACCTGGCCGTGACCGGCACCGTGGACGGCAAGAACGTCGAGTGGATGGAGAAGGTGGGCGATGAGCAATACCACGCACGTTAGGCGCCGCACCGCGGCAGCCATGGCCCGCCATCACTGCTCTCGGGCTGACGGCTTCCGTCGGCCATGCATCCCAGAACCAGGAACCGACCCACATGACAACGACATCCAACGCCGACACCTTGTCGGCCGCACAGCAGGCCATCGTGCCGATCGCGGCATTCGCAGCCGCCGGCGACATCGCCAAACTGAACACTGCGCTGAACCAGGGGCTGGACGCCGGCCTCGCCGTCAGCGATGCCAAGGAAGTGCTGGTGCAGCTCTACGCCTACGCAGGTTTTCCGCGCAGCCTCAATGCGCTGGGGGAACTGATGAAGGTCGTGGAGGCGCGCAAGCAGCGCGGCGTGAAGGATGCGCCGGGCCGCGCACCCAGCCGCCCGATTCCGAAGGGCGATGCCCTGCTGGCCGCGGGAACCGCCAACCAGACCAAGCTGTCGGGCGCGCCGGTGCAGGGGCCGCTGTTCGACTTCGCGCCCGTGGCGAACGAATACCTTCGCACGCATCTGTTCGGCGACATCTTCGAGCGAGACAACCTCGACTGGCAGAGCCGCGAGGTCGCCACGGTCAGCATGCTGGCCGCGCTCGCGGGCGTCGAGTCGCAACTGCAGGCGCACATCCGCATCAGCATGAACGTCGGCCTGTCGGCGCGGCAGATGCAGCAACTCGGGCAGGTGCTGGGCGATCGCGTGGATGCCGACAGCGCCCGCCGTGCGCGCGAGGCGCTGGCGCGGCATCTGGCGACGCAGCCCGCGGGCTGAAGCGATTGGAAGGAGTCCACACATGGCCGAACCTCGCGATGTCACCATCAATCGACGCGACCTTTTCCTCATGGGCGTAGGCGCTGGCGTCTCGACGCAGATACCGGCCCAGCCGAGCGCTGCTGCGAGTTCGGCGCCGGCTTCCGCCATGCAGCCAGCCGCGCTGCACAGGGTGCAGATGAACGTGAACGGCGAACTGCGCAACCTTCAGCTGGACCCGCGCACCACCTTGCTCGACATGCTGCGCGAGCACCTCGCGCTGAACGGCACGAAGAAGGGCTGCGACCACGGCCAGTGCGGCGCCTGCACCGTCATCGTGGACGGCCGCCGTGTGAATTCCTGCCTGACGCTCGCCGTGATGCACGAAGGCGCGAGCGTCACGACGGTGGAGGGGCTCGGCAGGCCCGGGCATCTGCACCCGATGCAGGCAGCTTTCGTGAAGCACGACGGCTACCAATGCGGCTATTGCACGCCCGGGCAGATCTGCTCGGCAGTCGCTGTGCTGGACGAGATCAAGCGGGGCGTCCCCAGCCACGCCACGGCCGACCTCGCATCGGTGCCCTTGCTGAGCGCGCAGGAGCTGCGCGAGCGAATGAGCGGCAACATCTGCCGCTGCGGCGCCTACGCCAACATTCTCGAAGCCATCACCGAAGTCGGGGAGGGCGCATGAAGCTCTTCAGTTACCAGCGCGCGAACAGCGTGGTCGAGGCCACCGCACTGGCGGCGCAGCGTCCGGAGACGCGCTTCATTGCCGGGGGCACCAATCTGCTGGACCTGATGAAGCTGCAGATCGAGACGCCCGCGCACCTCATCGATGTCAATGGCTTGGCGTTGGACAAGATCGAGCCAACACCCGAAGGCGGCCTGCGCATCGGTGCCCTGGTTCGCAACACCGATCTGGCGGCCGACCTGCGCGTGCGGAAGGGCTACGCCGTGCTGTCGCGCGCGCTGCTGGCCGGCGCCTCGGGGCAGTTGCGCAACCGCGCCACGACGGCCGGCAATCTGCTGCAGCGGACCCGCTGCCCGTACTTCTATGACACGAACCAGCCCTGCAACAAGCGCATGCCGGGCAGCGGCTGTTCGGCCATCGGCGGCGCGAGCCGGTCGCTGGGCCTGCTCGGTGTCAGCGACGCATGCATTGCCACGCATCCGAGCGACATGGCGGTCGCGATGCGGGTGCTCGATGCGGCGGTCGAGACCGTACGGCCCGATGGCCGGACTCGCACCATTCCGATTGCCGACTTTCATCGCTTGCCCGGCGTCACGCCGCATGTGGAAACCGTGCTGGAGCCGGCCGAGCTGATCACGGCGGTGACGCTGCCCCAACCGGTCGGCGGGACGCAGGTCTATCACAAGGTGCGCGACCGGGCCTCGTATGCGTTCGCGCTGGTGTCGGTGGCGGCGATCGTTCAAAGCGATGGCACGGGGCGCGTGGCGCTGGGCGGTGTGGCGCCCAGGCCGTGGCGCGTCGAAGCGGCCGATGCCGCATTGCCGCGCGGTGCGCGCGCCGTGTCCGAGCACCTGCTGGCGGACGCCAGGCCGACCGAAGAAAACGCTTTCAAACTGCCGCTGGCCACCCGCGCCATCGCTGCCGTGCTGGCGCAGCCAAGAGGATAGGAACATGCATTTCGACAAACCTGCGGGCAGCAATCCAATCGACCGGCTCAAGGTCGTGGGCCAACCGGTCACCCGCATCGACGGGCCGCTCAAAACCACCGGCACCGCGACCTACGCCTACGAGAACCGCGACATCGGCGGCAAGCCCGCCTACGGCTTCGTGCTGGGCGCAGCGATTGGCAAGGGGCGGATCTCCAGCATCGATGAGTCGCGTGCCCGGGCGGCGCCGGGCGTCCTCGCGATCGTGACGGCACGCAATGCCGGCAAGCTTGGCGTCGGTGCGTTCTATGTCGATCGCGCGTTGGCGGGGCCGGGCGTGGATCACTACGGGCAGGCTGTGGCCGTGGTCGTCGCCGAGACCTTCGAGCAGGCGCGCGCGGCTGCATCGCTGCTGGACGTGCGTTATGTGCGGGCGCACGGCGCCTTCGATCTGGCCGTGGCCAAGGACATCGCGGTCACACCCAGGGCCGCTGCGTTCGGACCGCCGCCGCAAAGCGGCATCGGCGACTTTGCGGGCGCCTTTGCCGCCGCCCCCGTCACCCTGGACGAGACCTACACCACGCCCGACCAGTCGCACGCGATGATGGAGCCGCACGCCAGCATCGCGGTGTGGCAAGGCGACCGGCTGACCGTGTGGTGTCCGATCCAGCAGCTCAACTGGGGCGCACGCGATCTCGGCCTGATCCTCGGCATTCCCAAGGAAAACATCCGCTTGCTGGCGCCCTACATCGGCGGCGGATTCGGCGGCAAGGGCACCGTGCTGGCCGATACCGTGGCCGCGGCGTTGGCCGCTCGCGCCGTGGGACGACCGGTGAAAGTCGCGCTGACACGGCCGCTGATGTTCAACAGCACGACGCACCGGCCCGCCACGATCCAGCGCATCCGCATCGGCGCGGGGCGCGACGGCAAGATCACCGCCATCGGGCACGAGAGCTGGTCCGGCAACCTGCGCGGCGGCCGCACCGAGGCGGCCACGGCCTCCACGCGCTGGCTCTATGCAGGCGCGAACCGCATGACGCGGCTGCGCCTTGCCGTGCTCGACCTCGGCGAAGGCAACGCCATGCGTGCGCCCGGGGAGGCGCCCGGCATGATGACGCTGGAGATCGCGATGGACGAGATGGCCGAGAAGCTGGGCATCGACCCCATCGAGTTCCGCATCCTCAACGACACGCAGTTCGCGCCGGAAGAGCCGCGGCGGCCGTTCTCCAAACGACAACTGGTCGAATGCCTGCGCGTGGGCGCCGAGCGCTTCGGTTGGCGCCAGCGGCAATCGAAAACCGGCGTGGTGCGCGACGGACAGTGGCTGGTCGGCATGGGCGCGGCGGCTGCGATCCGCGGTGCGCCGATTGCGAAGTCCGCCGCGCGGGTGCGGCTCGACGGTCAGGGCGTCGTCACGGTGGAAACCGACATGACCGATCTCGGCACGGGCAGCTACACCATCATTGCGCAGACCGCGGCAGAGATGATGGGCGTTCGCCTCGATCAAGTCGTCGTGCGGCTCGGCGACAGCCGTCTTCCGGAGTCACCTGGCTCCGGCGGCCAGTGGGGCGCTGCGTCGGCGACGTCCGGCGTGTACGCGGCGTGCGTGAAGCTGCGCGAGACGGTGGCGCAGAAACTCGGCTTCACTGCCACCGGCATCGAGTTCGTCGATGGGCACGTGCAGTCCGGCGAACGCCGCGTGCCGCTCAAGGACGCTGCCGCGCAAGGCGAACTCGTGGCCGAGGACGAGATGACCTACGGCGACCTGTCGAAGCAATACGCCCACCAGACCTTCGGCGCGCACTTCGTGGAACTGGGCGTTCACGCCTTCACCGGCGAGATCCGGCTTCGGCGGATGCTGGCCGTGTGCGCGGCGGGCCGCATCCTGAACCCGAAACTGGCCCGCAGCCAGGTCATCGGCGCAATGGTGATGGGCGCGGGTGCGGCGTTGATGGAAGAACTGGTGGTGGACCCGCGCGCCGGCTGCTTCATCAACCACGACCTCGCTGCCTACGAGGTGCCCGTGCATGCGGACATCCCGCAGCAGGACGTGATCTTCATCGACGAGGTGGACGACACGATGTCGCCGATGAAGGCCAAGGGCGTCGGCGAACTGGGCCTGTGCGGCGTGGCGGCTGCCATCGCCAACGCGGTCTACAACGCGACGGGGGTGCGCGTGCGCGACTACCCGATCACGCTGGACAAGTTCCTGGACCGGTTGCCGGTTCAGGTCTGAAAGAGCACCGCGCAGGCTGGCCGTTGACAGCGGTCAGCTCGCCTCGTCTTCTTCCGTGTCTTGCTCCAGCTTCTGCCGCAGCGACGCCATGATCGTTTGCATCGTCTTGATGTCGTCCACGGCAATCCCGTCCGACAGGCTGTTGATCCACGGCGCCTGCAAGGCCATGGCATCGGTGTAGACCTGTTTTCCTCTCTCGGTCAGGACGACCAGTTGCGCCCGCCGGTGGTGAGGATTGGCCTCGAACGCGACGAGATTTTCTTTCTCGAGGTCGTTGACTATCCGTTGCACGTTCTGCCGATTGGCGCCCAGGTTGCGGGCAAGCCAGGCCACCGGCTGCGGGTGTTCGCCCTTGAAGATGGTGCCGAGGATCTGCCAGCGGGCGCTCGTGAGCCCGAGCGGCGCGACCAGCCGGTCGCCGGCCGTCAGCAGGCGGCTGTTGAGCCTGAACAGCTCGAGCATCAAGCCGCTCATTGCTTCTCCGGCGGGGGTTCGCTTCGTTTTTGCCATACGTCTCTATCAAGCTTTATTGACAACATGATGTCATGTTGGCATCATTCAATCCTATCAGGACGGCGCCGAGAGCCATCGAGTGCGATGGACCGGTGCCCGTTTTCAAAGGACCAGAGCATGACATTGCGGGACAGCACGATCCTCGTTACCGGAGGCTCCAGCGGCATCGGATTCGCGCTTGCGCAAGGACTGCTTGCGCGCGGCAATCGCGTCATCGTCTGCGGCCGGGGCGAAGAGGCACTGGCCCGCGCGCAGGCGATCGAGCCGGCGCTGATCACGCGAGTCTGCGATGTCACCAACGCCGAGAGCAGAAGGGCGCTGGTCGAGTGGATCGCTGCCGAGCATCCGGACCTGAGCGTCGTCTTCAACAACGCCGGCGTTCAATCGCGCCGCAGCTTCACCGGCGATCACGCGCTGGACGGCCTGGAGCAGGAAGTCGCGATCAATTTCACCGCGCCGGTGCAGCTCATCGGCGAGCTCCTGCCGCAGTTGCGGAGGCAAGCGCGCGCTGTCATCGTCAACGTCACGTCGGGCCTGGCTTTCGCGCCGATCGCCGATGTGCCCGTGTACTGCGCCACCAAGGCCGCGCTCCATTCGTTCACGCTCAGCTTGCGGCATCAACTTCGCCACACCGCGATCAAGGTCGTGGAACTGGCTCCGCCCATCGTCGACACCGCTCTGGGCGGCGACACGCGCAGCGACGGCACGAAGAGCGCCGGAATGATGAGCCCGGATGCGTTTGCGGCCGAAGCGCTGAAGCTACTGGACGAAGACCGCGACGAAGTGCTGATCGGCCAGGCGGTCGGTACGCGCCAGCATGGCGAGGCGCTGTTCCAGCGCATGAATGGCAGCTGAGCCGATACCGACCGATTTCTGCCGCCGCGCCATCCCTTGCTTGTCAACGCGACATGAGCGTCGGCGTGCGCTCCCGAGCTTTCCGCTTCACTGTCGATGAATCGCATTCTCCTGGTCGAGGACCATGAACGGCTGGCCCGGCTCACATGCGGCGGGCTCGAAGCGGCAGGCATTGCAGCCGACGTCGTTCATCGCGGCGACGACGCATGGGCAGCCCTGCAGCAGGAGCCCTACGGTGCGCTGGTGCTCGACCGGGGACTGCCCGATGGCGACGGGCTCGCCCTGCTGCAACGCCTGCGTGCGCGTGGCGTCGGCGTGCCGTGCCTCGTGTTGACGGCGCGCGATGCCTTGCGCGACCGGGTGGAGGGGCTCGAGTCCGGCGCCGACGACTACCTCGCCAAGCCATTCGCGATGGACGAAATGGTGGCCCGCGTGCGGGCACTGCTGCGCCGCCCGATGGTGTGCCGGCCGCTCGATCCCGCGCTCGGCGATCTCCAGCTGAAACCCGCCGATGGAAGCGTCTGCTGCGGTGAGGAGCGCATCTCGCTGGCACCCGCGGAGATGCAGATCCTGCTTCTCCTGATGCACAACGACGGCGAGACGGTGCGCCGCGCCGCGCTGGAAGCGGCTGCGTGGGGATTGGGCGAAGCCGTCACGCCGAATGCGCTCGACGTGGCACTGCACCGGCTTCGCCGGAAACTCCTCGCCATCGGCTCGCGCCAGCGGGTCGTCAACGTGAGAGGGTTGGGCTATGCGCTTCGCGAAGCCGGCGTGGCTGCATAGCCTGAGCCTGAAGATCCTGCTGGCGTTCGTGCTCGGCGTGGTGCTGAGCATCGTGTTGATCGCATCGATCGCCATCACAGTGCTGACGGTGCGCAGCGATCTGCTGTTCGTTGCCGATCTGGTGGGACGCGCGGAAGAGCTCGCGGGCGCATTGCAGTTCGACGACACGGGAACACCCGTCGGATTCGATGCGCGCGAAAGCGGTGCGGACTGGATGTACGAGAGCCTCCGGCAAGAGGTGGCCTACCGCGTCCTCGATGCTTCCGGCAAGGCCGTGATGTCGTCCGCTTCGGTCGAAGCGTTCTGGGGGGGCGCGGCATGGCCGGCCGAACGCGGTTATTTCAGGTTCGAGCACAGCGGGATGCCGATACACGGCGCCACCGTGCCGGTGGAACACGCCGGCCGGACGTGGTTCCTGCAGTTCGCCGCGAGCACACGGTTTGGAGATCTCGTGCATCGGCATTTCGTGCTGCCGTTCGTGGCCGCCGGGATCGGCGTGTTCAGCCTCGTCCTGCTCATCGTGTTCGGTGCGTGCGCATACCTGGTTCTCGGCTACACGCTCAAGCCGCTGCGAAACGTGGCGGCTTCCGCAGCGGCGATTGCCCCGAGGTCCATCCATGCCCGGCTGCAGGCCGCTGGCGTTCCGTCCGAGATCGTGCCGCTGGTGGAGAGCTTCAATCGCGTGCTCGAGCGGCTGGAGTACGGGTTTCGCATTCAGCAGGAGTTTCTTGCGACGGCGGCGCATGAATTGAAGACGCCGCTCGCATTGATCCGCGCGCAAATCGAACTGAGCGAGCCGGGCGCTGGCCGCGGCGCGTTGCTGAAAGATGTCGAACACATGGCGCGGCAGGTGCAGCAACTGCTGCACCTGGCCGAGGCCAGCGAGGTCGAGAACTACAGCTTCGCGCAAGTCGATGTGCGGGAGGTTGCCGAAGAGAGCGTCGCCTACCTGGAGCGCATGGCCCACGCGGCGGATGTGCATCTTTCAGTCCGGTTGCACAGCAAGGCGGTTCACTGGACCGCCGACCGGGGTGCGCTCTTCACGGTGCTGAAGAACCTCATGGAGAACGCGATCCAGCACGCACCGCGAGGCACCGAGGTCGCGGTCGAGGTGGGCGCCGAGGCCATGGCGGTTCGGGACTGGGGACCGGGCGCCGATCCAGAACAGCGCGCGAAGATGTTCACGCGCTTCTGGCGCGGCGCCCATCGGCGCGACCATGGTGCCGGCCTGGGTCTCGCCATCTGCCAGGAAATCGCGCAGGCGCATGGATGGACGCTGTCCGCTGAGGACGCCGAACCGGGCATGAGGTTTGTGCTGGCCCGTTCGGGGGCACAAGCGCGCCCGTAGCTTTGCAACGGGCGGGGCAGGGCCGGTAAGTCGCCGGAAAGTCTGACAGACGGAGGATGCAGAAATCCTGTTGCCCTGGTGCGATTTCAATGCTTCATTCTGTCGGCTCAAGTTCCCCTTATCGCGCGCGCGCTGATCGGTTCTATTCGCCTGGCCGCACGGTGGGGGGGCCGTCAACAAGCGCCGTGTGGGCTCAGCGGGGGAGGCCGACCCCGCGTCCTGCCCCCGCGGTGACGCTCAGCGTCGTGGTTCCGGTGTTCAACGAGGAGGCGGTGCTGGTCGAATGCCTGCGGCGCCTGGCCGCCGTGCTGGCGGGCCTTGGCGTGACGTACGAAATCATCTACGTCGACGATGGAAGTACCGACCAGACCATCCATCTGCTCAAGCGCCTGCAGCGCAGCCACTCCGGAATCTCCTATGCGCGCCTCACCCGGAACTTCGGCAAGGAAGCGGCAATGAGCGCAGGACTGAAACTCGCAACCGGCGAGGCGGTGGTGGTCATCGACGCCGATCTGCAGGACCCTCCCGAGTTCCTTCCCGACATGGTCGCTGCATGGCGCGGCGGTGCCGACGTGGTGAACATGAGGCGGAGCGTGCGCCTGGGCGAATCCTGGTGGCATGAGCCGGCGATGGCGGCGGCGCCGCTGTCGAAATCCAGATCGGGCGCGGTTCGCTGATGTCGCGTTTTCTGACCGACACCCGGCAGGCGCTGGGCACGGCGACCACCTGCGTCCTCGTCTTTTTCGTTGCGCTGCGCCTGGTGTCGCTGGCGGGCTATCCGCTGATGGACACCACCGAGGGACGCTATGGCGAGATCGCGCGAAAGATGGCCGAGCGCGGGGACTGGATCACGCCGTGGTTCACCGACGGCATGCCGTTCTGGGGCAAGCCGCCGCTGGCTTTCTGGCTGTCCGCGGGGAGCATGCGGATCTTCGGTATCAACGAGTTCGCCGCGCGGCTGCCTCACTTTCTCATGGCCGTTGCGATTGCCGGACTCACGTACGACTGGGCGCGGCGCGCCGGGATGCGGCGGCCCGCCTATGTGCTGCCCTTGCTCGGCACCACGGTCCTGTTCTGGACGGTCTCCGGCGCCGTGACCACAGACATGGCGCTGTGCCTGGGCACGGTGCTGTCGATGCGCAGTTTCTGGTTGGCGCTGCAAGGGCCGGCCGGGCACCGCGAGCGCGAGGCATGGCTGTTCATCGCCGGACTCTGGATCACTCTCCTGGCGAAGGGACCTGTGGGATGCGCGCTGATCCTGCTGCCTGCCGGCGCCTGGGCGCTGTGGACCGGGCAGCTGCAAAGGGTGTGGCAGGCCGTGCCGTGGATGCGAAACGGCGTGCTGCTGCTGGCGCTTGCCGCGCCCTGGTATGTGCTCGCCGAAACGCGCACGCCCGGTTTCCTGGACTACTTCTTCATCGGCGAGCACTGGAGCCGGTTCGTCGTTTCGGGATGGCAGGGCGACCGCTACGGTTCGGCGCATGCCTTTCCCCGCGGCACCATCTGGCTCTTCCTGGTCGGCGCCTTTCTTCCCTGGAGCATCCTGGTGCCGCTTGCCATCTGGCGTGCGCGGCGCGGGAGGACAAGTCCGCCGGCAGACGGCGCGGACGCGGATGCGCGGCGGTCGATCGTCTTCTATCTGCTGGCCTGCGGTCTCGCGCCGGGCGTGATCTTCACGGCGTCCGGCAACATCCTCTGGACCTATGTGCTTCCAGGCCTGCCGCCATTGGTCTTGTTGGCCGCGCTCTGGTTGAGCGATCGCGACGACGGCGGTGCGCGCCGGCTGCTGTTTGCAGGAACGCTCGTCGCCACGGTGCTGTTTGCGGGATGGTTGTTCGATCTCACCGCAGGCGGCCGTGCCGAAGCCAAATCGGCCAAGGCCGTGGTGCAGCTGTACCGCGCCCAGCTGCGGCCGGAAACGCCGCTGGCGTTCGTGCAGGAGCGCATGTTCTCCGCTGCGTTCTATTCAGGTGGGCGCGCACTGCAGATTGCCGATCCGCGGCGGGTTGCGGACAAGCGGCCGGAGCAGGCGCTGTTCATTGCAGTACCGCATTCGGCTCTCGGGCAACTGCCCCAGGGTGTATTGCCATGCCTGCAAGTCGCAGGCGACGCCGGCAACTACCGCCTTTTTCTGCGCACGCCGTGCACCGCGCCGTGCCTTGCCATGAAGTCGCACGGCGACGCCCTCCAGGGGGCATGGGTCACTGCATGGAGGAACTGACGCTCTTCCTGTTCCTGTGGATCGCCATGGGACCCGCCTGTCCGTGGCTGGTGTCCGCCGCGGTTGCCGTCGCCGTGGGCGCACCCTGGCTGTGCCTGGGCTTGCTGGGCTGGCCGAGCCTGGCCGAGCGGCGCTCGCCGCCATGCTGGCCCACGCGCTCGCAGCGGCGATGAGCATGCGATCGTGCGCGATACCGGCATTGGGGTCTTGAGCGGCAATGCGTTGGCTCTGCGGCAGCGCGCGCCGACACCCAGTCTTTCTATTTTGGCGAAGGCGAAGGCGAAGGCGCCGTCGCGGACACGCGCTCGAAGCGGTAGAACAGATTGGGCTCGGACAGCAGGTAGAGCTTGCCGTCCGGCCCCACCGCGACGCCCTCGGGCTGCGGCACCTTGCGCTGCAGGCCGTTGAATCCGCGCCACAGCGGCAGCATGCTGACCGGGCGCCCGTCCGCCGCGTATTCCACGATCAGCGCCGACTCGTCGCTCAGGAGCAGCAGATGCCCGGTCTCGTCATGCACCGTGACCGACGAAAGATCGCTCATGAACAGCGAGGCCGCGCGCGAGGATTTCCATTCGCTGATGTCGATGTTGAAGCCCGCGGAGGGCGTAGCCGGGTCCAGCCCGGTGATCATCAGCACGCGCATCGGCAGCTTCTCGCGGACCACGTACAGGCGCTTGTGCACGCTGTCCCAGGACACGCCTTCGAAGCTGCTGTTGTGCAGCTTGTCGATGCCGATGCCCAGGCTCGGCCGGCCGGCCACCGACACCCGCTGCGTATCGCGGCCGATCTGCACCCAGTAGATGCGGTGGCTGTCCTCGTCCGAGATCACATAGCTGTCGCCCTGCACGTAGGTGATGCCCTCGGGGTCCTTGACGCCGTCGAGCGCGACGACGCGCAGCAGCCGGCCTTCGGTGGTGAGCTCCGCGATCTGCGGCGGGCGGTTGATGACCGTGAAGAGGGTGCCGGTTTCGGTGTTGAAGGTCAGGCCCGAGGCGTTGCGGGTCAGGCCCTGGATCGGCATTCCCTCGACCGCTACCCGGTAGCCCGGCAGCCACAGCGAGTTGCCCGCCCATTGCGATGCGCCCAGCGTGGTGCTCAGCCAGTAATAGCCGAGGGCCAGGAGCTTGAAATACCAGATGAAGAGAGCGCCAAGGCCGAGGACGAAGGCGTAGAGGAGGGCTTTGCGGGGACTCGGACGGCTCATGCGTCCGAGTCTAGGGGCTTCGAAAGCGGCGGGATGCCGCTCGGTGGCTGCGTCGGCTGCCCGGGCCTTCGCTGTTTGTGCGTCTACGCCGCAGGGCAATGCCTCAGCCCATCACACGGGCTCTGGCCACGGCGCCTGTGCCCCCCGCACGGACTCGTAGAACGCAGCCATCTGCAGCACCCCCAAGTCGTCGAACCGGCGCCCGGCGATCTGCAGGCCGATGGGCAGGCCGCTTGCGGCGTAGCCGCAGTTGATCGATGCCGCGGGCTGCTCCGACTGGTTGAACACCGAGGTGAAGTGCGAGTCCTTCAGCGGATTCTCCGGACCGCTGTTGATGGCCTCTGCTGCGAAGGGCAGCACCGGCGACACGGGCGACAGCACGTAGTCGTACGGCTGCGTGGCGGCGACGGTCGCCGCGCGCAGCGCCTGCATCCGCATGAAGGCTCGGAAGGTTTCCTCGGGCGAGAGCGAGCCTGCGAACTCGCCCGCCGCATGGATGTAGTCCGCTGCCAGCTTGGCGCGTTCCACCGGCATCGCGGCCAGATCGACGCGGCAGCGCATGGTGAAGAAGTGCGCCATGCCCATGCGCATCTCCAGCGTGGTCCAGTCGGCGAGCGGCTCCACGATGGCACCGGCCTGCTCGAAGAGGCGCGCCGCGGCGAGCACGGCTTCCTTCACCTCGGGGTCGATCGGCCAGCCACCCGCGGTGTCGGTCCACAGGCCGATGCGCAGGCCCCGCACGTCGCGGCCGAGGTGCTCCCACGCGATGTCTTGCGCCGGCAGGCTCATGTAGTCGCGCGGGTCGGGGCGCGAGACCACCTTCATCAGCAGCGCGGCGTCGGCGACGGTGCGCGTCATCGGGCCGATCACGCGTGCGGCTGCCGGCGGGTCGACCGGAATCCGTCCATGGCTGGGCTTGAGTCCGAACACGCCGCAGAAATTGGCGGGAATGCGCACCGAGCCGCCGATGTCGGTGCCCAGGTGCAAGGGGCCGTAGCCCGCTGCTGCGGCCGCGCCCGCGCCGGAGCTGGAGCCGCCGGTGTTCTTGCTGAGGTCCCAGGGGTTGCGCGTGAGCGCATGAAAGCTCGACGGGGCCGCACCGAGAAAGCCGAAGTCCGGCATCGTCGTCTTGGTGACGATGACCGCGCCCGCTTCGCGCAGGCGCGCAGCCGCAGGCGCATCCGCCGCGGCCGGCGACAGCACCGTGGCGGCGCTGCCGATCGGCGATGGCGTGCCGCGCGTGGCGATGTTTTCCTTGAGCGTGACCGGCACGCCGTCGAGCTCGCCCTGCGGCGTGCCCTGGGTCCATCGTGCTTCGGAAGCCTTCGCCGAGGCGAGGGCCGCGTCGGCATCCAGCGCGTAGGTGGCGTGGATGCTCGGCTCCCAGCGCTCGATGCGCGCCAGCACGGCCTGCGTCACGTCGACGGGAGAGAGGGTGCGGGCGCGATAGCGCTCGAGCAGTTGAATGGCGCTGAGGGCGTACAGGGGTGTGTCCATGATGTTGTTTCTGTTTGCGGGTCGGGAATGTTGTTGATCGGGGCCAGGGGCCGATGCGCGCGCATCAACCCTGGCCGAATGCGTAGCCCTGACCAGGGGCCGCGGCCAACAGGGAGCGGGTGTAGGCCTCGCGCGGCGACAGAAGCACGGCGCGCGCGGTGCCTTGTTCGACGATGCGGCCTTTGTGCATGACGATGAGGCGGTCGCAGATCTGGCTGGCCACGCGCAGGTCGTGCGTGATGAAGAGGATGCCGATGGACAGGCGCTGCTGGATCTCCGCGAGCAGCTTGAGGATCTGGTCCTGCACGGAAACGTCGAGCGCCGAAACAGCTTCGTCGGCGATCAGCACCTGGGGCTCGCAGGCCAGTGCGCGTGCGATGCACAGGCGCTGCCGCTGGCCGCCGGAGAACTCGCTCGGATAGCGGTGCAGCACCTCGGGCTTCAGCCGCACGAGGTCCATCAGTTCTTCGGCACGCTTCCAGGCCTTCTCGGGAGAGAGCCCGAAATTCACCGGCCCTTCGATGATCGATTGGCCGACCGTGCGACGCGGATTCAGCGAGCGGTTGGGGTCCTGGAACACGACCTGCACCATGCGCCGGAACGCCGAGAGTCGTGCGCGCGGCGCGTGCTGCGCTTCGAGGTGGGGCACCCAGACCTCGCCGCCCGTCGGCT
Source organism: Variovorax sp. W2I14 (assembly GCF_050435205.1). Lineage (NCBI taxonomy): Bacteria > Pseudomonadati > Pseudomonadota > Betaproteobacteria > Burkholderiales > Comamonadaceae > Variovorax > Variovorax sp. W2I14. The sequence continues at coordinate 904,670 of NZ_JBNDJX010000001.1, forward strand.
CGATCAGCCGCGCGATGCAGCGCGCCACGGTGGACTTGCCCGAGCCCGACTCGCCCACGATGCCCACGGTTTCGCCGGCGTGCAGCTGGAGTGACACATCGGTCGCCGCATGCACCGTGCGGCGCTTGCCGGGCCACGAGCCGGAGCGGTAGGTCTTGGTCACACCACGTGCGTCGAGCAGCGGCGGTGCGTCCGCGACGGGAGGGCGCGAGGCGGGTTCGATGCGCGGCACGGCGTCGAGCAGCATGCGCGTGTACGGCTCTTTCGGCCGGCGCAGCACGTCGTCCTTCGGTCCGCTTTCGACCTGGCGGCCGAGCTGCAGCACCACGACATGGTCCGCGATGTCCGCGACCACGCCGAAGTCGTGCGTGATGAACAGCACCGCCGTGCCGTTCTCCTGCTGCATCTCGCGGATGAGCGACAGGATCTCGGCCTGCGTGGTCACGTCCAGCGCGGTGGTCGGCTCGTCGCAGATCAGCAGCGCGGGGCGCAGGATGAGCGCTATGGCAATCACGATGCGCTGCCGCTGTCCGCCGGAGAGCTGATGCGGGTAGGCGTCGTAGATGCGTTCGGGCTCCGGCAGCTTGACGCGCGCGAAGATGGCCAGCACCTTCTGCCTGCGCTCCGCGGCGCCGAGCGCTGTGTGCTCGGCCAGCATCTCGTCGACCTGCGCGCCGCAGCGCATCACCGGGTTCAGCGCCGTCATGGGCTCCTGGAACACCATGGCCATGCGGGCACCGCGCCATGCGCGCAGGCGTGCGGCGTCGGCCACAAGAACGTTCTCGCCCAGCACCTCGATGCGTCCGCCCGAAGGCTTGAGCGCATCGGGCAGAAGTCCCATCACGGCCTGGGCGATCACTGATTTGCCGGAGCCCGATTCGCCCAGCAGGCACACGACCTGGCCGGGCATCACGTCGAAGGAAACACCGTGTACGGCATGCGGCCGGTCCGCGCCTTCGGGCAGGTCGATGCACAGGTCGCGCACGACAAGGCAGGGCGATCCGGCGGCAGGCCGGGGAGTGGAAAGAAGCGTGCGTGCCATGGTCAGCTCCCGCGCTTGTTGAACTTGGGATCGAGCGCATCGCGCAGGCCGTCGCCCAGCATGTTCACCGCCAGCACCGTGGCCGCGAGAAAGACGCCGGGCAGCAGCACGGTCGACGGGTGCGACGTGAAATACGCGCGGCCCTCCGACATGATGTTTCCCCAGGTCGGCACGTCGGAAGGCAGGCCGATGCCGAGGAACGACATCACCGCTTCCGCCAGCATGGCGGCCGCGCAGACGAAGGTGCCCTGCACGATCAGCGGCGCCACCGTGTTGGGAAGGATGTGGCGCAGCATCAGCTTCCAGGCGGGCGTGTCCAGCGCGATGGCCGCCTCGACATACGGCTCCTCGCGAACCGACAGCACGACCGAGCGCACCAGCCGCGCCACGCGCGGTGTCTCGGGAACGACGATGGCGAGGATCACCGTCCACAGGCTGGGCCGCCAGACCGCGACGAGCACGATGGCGAAGAGGATGCCGGGGATCGCCATCACTCCGTCCATCACTCGCATGATCGTTCCGTCGAGCCGGCGAAAGTAGCCGGCGACCATGCCCACCAGCATCCCGAGCGCGATCGAGCCCAGTGCGACCGCCACGCCCACCGACAACGAAATGCGCGCGCCATAGGCCGTGCGGCTCCAGATGTCGCGGCCCATGCTGTCGGTGCCCATCGGGAAGAAGCGCTGGAAGCTGTCGCCGGCCAGCGTCGTGAATTCGGCATGCGCGCCCGGCGACAGGTGCGAGTTGGCCGGGTCCATCGCGTTGGGGTCGATGGTGTAGAGCCATGGCGCCGCGACCGCCAGCACCACCATGAAGCACAGGAGCACGCTGCCCATGCGCACGGCGGCGTTTGCGAAGACACGGCGTAGGAGGGAGGGTTTGCGGCGGTGCGGCGCGGCCGCCGCCGTCTCCACCGTATCCGCCGGCAAGGAAATCGAAGTCATGAAAAGGGTCTCCGAAAGAAAGAGGGGCGCGTGCGTCAGTAGCGGATGCGCGGATCGAGCAGCAGGTAGCTGAGGTCCACCAGCAGGTTCACGACCACGTAGACGAGCGAGAAGAAGAGGGTGATGCCCTGGATGAGCGGGTAGTCGCGCGATAGCACCGCGTCCACCGTCAGTTGGCCGAGGCCGGGGATGGCGTAGATGGTTTCGGTCACCACCACGCCCCCGATGAGCCCGGCCACGCTCAGGCCGATGATGGTGGCGATCGGCACGGCTGCATTCGCGAGCGCGTGGCGAATCAGCATGCGCCGCTCGGAGATGCCCTTGGCGCGCGCGGTGCGCACGTAGTCTTCGGTCAGCGCTTCGGAAACCGCCGCGCGCGTGACCCGCGCGATCAGCGCCGCATACATCACGGCCAGCGTGACGCAGGGCAGCACCAGGTTGCGCAGCCACGGGCCGACGCCTTCGCCGATGCGGTTGTAGCCCTGCGACGGCAGCCAGCCCAGCTGCATCGAGAACAGCCAGATCATCAGGTAGCCCGCGACGAACACCGGCACCGAAAAGCCCAGGACCGACGCGCTCATGATGAAACGGTCGAGCCGGCCGCCGCGCTGTGAAGCCGCCAGCACGCCCAGCGGCACGGCGATGAGCACGGTGAGCACAACGGTCACGGCGGCCACCGACAGCGTGGGCTCCAGCCGTTGGCCGATCAGCTCGGTCACGGTCATCTTGTAGAAATAGGAATAGCCCAGGTCCCCACGCAGCACGTGGCCCAGCCAGCCGAAGAACTGGCTGACGACCGGCGCGTCCAGGCCGAGCTGCGCGCGGATGCGCTCGATGTCATGCACGGTGGCGCCATCGCCCGCGATGGCTGCCGCCGGATCGCCGGGCGTCATGCGCAGCAAAAGAAAGACGATGACGGCCACGATCAGGAGCACGGGCGCCGTGGCCAGGCCGCGCCGCAACAGGAAGTTGAGCATGTGAGAAGGTCTCGTTCGAGCGATGGATCGGCTGGCGCGGGCAGAGGAATTCCCCGACCGGCTGCAACGGGTGCAACCGGTCAAACGCCTCGATGACAGAGAGAGAGAAAGAAAGGGCGGTGCCTAGTTCTTGCGCACGTTCCAGTACAGGACGGCGGGCGAGGGCAGCAGGCCGCTCACCACACCGCGGCGCACGGCGGTGGGCGCCTTGCCTTCGCCCAGCGGCGCAATCACACCGCCTTCGAGCACGCGAAGCTGGATCTGTGTCGCGATGTCCTTGCGCTGCGCGAAGTCGGCGGTTTCGATGAATCGCGTCTTCAGCTTTTCCAGCTCGGGATCGACGGGCCAGCCGAAGTAGCCCTGGTCGCCGTTGCCGGTCAGCGGGCTGTAGGTGATGGGGCTGCTGGCATCCACGCCGCCCCAGAAGGTGATGAAGGCATTCCAGCCGCCGCTTTCCGGCGAGTCCTTCTTGGTGCGGCGCGTCACGAGCGTGGCCCAGTCGGTGGTCTGCACGTCGACGTTGAAGCCCACCTGCTTGAGCAGTTGCCCGTAGATGGCGGGCAGCTTGTTCAACGCCGGCGCATCGCCTGGCAGCAGGATGACGACAGGCTTGCCGTCGTAGCCCGATTCCTTGAGCAGCTTGCGGGCTTCCTCGAACTGCGGCTTGCCGGTGAAGAAGCCCGTCTTGTCGCTCGCATAGACCGAGCCGCACAGGTAGATCGAAGTGCAGGGCTTGTAGAAGTCGCGGAAGGTGGCCTGGGCGCGCAGCATCGCTTCCTGGTTGATGGCGAGCATGGCGGCCTTCCGCGCCTTCGGGTTGTTGAAGGGCGCGACCTTGTGGTTGTAGATCACGGTGAACGGGCCCGCGGGCATCACGTCCACCAGCTCGATCTTCTGGTTGGTGCGCATGTCGGTGTAGCCGGAGGAGGGCACGGTCTCGAGCATGTCGACCTCGCCGTTGAGCAGGGCGTTGACCTGCGTCTGCGGGTCGCGCAGCAGCACCCATTCGACGCGGTCCAGTTTCACCACCTTGCCGCCCACGAGGCCCGAGGGCGCTTCCTTGCGTGGCACGTACGCGGTGTTCTTGCGGTAGATCACGCGGTCGCCGGGGCGAAAGTCCGCCTTGGCGAGGGTGAACGGGCCGGAGCCGATCATCTCTTCGATCTGCTTGTCGGCGGGCGTTTCCGCCACGCGCCTGGGCATGATGAATGGCACCAGCGGATTGGGCTTGCCCAGCGCATCGAGCACCACGCCGAAGGGCTGCTTGAAGGTCATGCGAAAGCCATTGGGGCCTTCCGCGGTGATGCTGTCCATCGCCTCGTACATCTTCTGGCCGAGCGTGTCGCGCTTGGCCCAGCGGGCGAGCGAGGCGATCACGTCCTGCGAGGTGACGGGTGCGCCGTCGTGAAACTTCAGGCCCGGGCGCAGGGTGAAGGTCCAGACCTTGTTGTCTGGGCTTGCGGTGTATTTGTCCACCATTTGCGGCTTGATCGCGCCCTTTTCGTCCATGCCGAAAAGCGTGTCGTAGATCATGAGCCCGTGGTTGCGCGTGATGTTGGCGGTGGTCCAGATCGGGTCGAGGATCTTCAGGTCCGACGAAGGCACGGTGCGCAGCACGGTCTCCGCAGAGGCCGCGGCCGAAAACGAGAGCGCCAATGCCGGCAGGGCGGCCGCGAACGCGCGGCGCAGCGAGAGTGGAATAGCCATGAAGCCTTATTTCTTTCGGGAGGTGCCAGAGGGAGGTGGTGAAGAGGAATCCGCAGCCTTGCTTTCGCGCAGTTGGGTCAGCAGAAATTCGAAGACGTCGCGCGAACCCGCTTCCGCATCGATGATCTTGTTCAGGATGCGGTGCAGGGCGGCGACTTCGGCCACGGTGAGGCAATCGAGAAAGCGGGCTTCCATTTCCCGCCCGATGGGCTCGGCCTGCAGCACGAGATCGATGCCGGAAGGCGTGAGGCACAGGTGGATCTGACGCGCGTCTTCGCTGCCGATCTGGCGCTGCACCAGCTCGCGCTGCACCAGCGAGCCCACGAGCTTGGAGACCAGCGTTTTCTCGATGGCGCAGGTCTGCACCAGCTGGCCCATCGTGATGCCGGGTGCGCCGCCGATCATGCGAAGCAGCCGCACATCTCGGATCGAGAGGCCGACTTCGATCTCGTACACGCGGGAACCACGATCCCTTGTTCGCTCGGAGGCCAGGTCGAGCAGGACGTTGATGTAGTCGGTTTTCAGTTCGAGTGGTGCGTGCATGGCCGGATGAAAGAAATATTCAATAGTTGAAGTATTCAACTATCTAGGGTGCTTATGCAAGCACTGGGCCAGGTGACGAGGGAAATCACCTACGAGCGACGCTGTCGAGGTGAAGAGAGATGAAGCGCTGCTCTTTTCGAGGTCAAGCCAATCACATTGGCTGCCGTCATGAGGCACGCGCTTGGTGCGGCGCGTGCACCAGAATGCCGGCCAGCTTTGCGGCGGGTTCGCCTGAACCTCGAGCGCGCGGGTCTGCGGCCAGTCTTGCCCGGCCTATCGGCGCGCGTACGCCGTCGCCACCGATTCGGTCTCGCCGAGATAGCCACGCAGCCCGGCGAGATCGAGCACCTCGACACCGCCATGCTCCACGCGCAGCAGCCCTGCGCGTTCGAGCTCGTGTAGCGCCCGGTTCGCGCGCTGGCGTGAGACGGCGGACAAGAGGCCGATCTCGTCCTGGCTCAGTCGCACGAAGCTGCTGGTCTGCGGATAGAGCACCGGGTCGAACAGGCTGGCGAGGCAGCGCGCGACACGCGCATCGGGGCCGAGCAATCTGTCGAACTCCATGAGGCCGATGAACAGGCTCAGGCGCGCGTTGATGTGCGACAGCAGGAACCGGTTGAATTCGATGTTCGTCGAGAGCAGCCGCTCGAAGGTGTGGCGCGGCACGCAGGCCAGGCGGGTCGGCCGCATGGCCACGCCGTCGTAGCGCCACGGGCCGGGCTTGAGCAGCGAACCTTCGCCGGCCCAGCCGCCGGTGGTCACGCCGGTGAACGTGGAAACGCGGCCGTCGGCCAGCGAGACCGACATCTTCACCAGACCTTCGATGATGCCGATCCAGAGATCGGCGGGTTCGCCGCGGCGCAGCGCGAAACCGCCGGCCGGCACCTCGCGCTCGTGCGACTCGCGGATCACGCGGTCGAGCTCTTCGGCCGTCAGGGTCTGTGCCCACAGGCTCTCGCGGAGCATGGTTTCCATGGCGTTCGACGACATACGTGCTTTCCTTGCTCGCTTGCTTGCTTTTCAGCTGGCTGGCTTGCTCACCTCACTCCTCCACCCGCGTGGGCCTGCATGGAAAGGCCCGCGGATCCGTGCGTAAGAAATGTCTTTGAAACGACACCCTTGGCGAAACGATCATGACATATTGACTCCTGTTCGCCACAACCATAAGACAGGAGACAAGGATGGAACATTCCGAATCCGGCGCGGTCCCCACGCATGTGCCGCTCCAAGACGAACCACCCGGCATGCGCCGGCGGGACCTGTTGGGGTACGCGGCTTCCGCGCCGCTGGTTTCAGCCGCGGCCGCCGCCACCGTGGGCCTGGGCGGGATCGCTGCCCCTTCCTCGGCGAAGGCTGCGATCCTGCCGATGACGCCGCCCGACACGACCGACCTGATCGACATCGGCGATGCGGTGACGCTCACCGCGCTGCCGACCATGCCGCTGGTCAAGGTAACCAACATCGCCAACGGCCGCGTGCGGCTCGAGCTTCCGCGGCTGGAGTCGGGGCAGGGCATCGCCACCGCCGCCGCGATGATGCTGGCCGACAAGCTGCGCCTGCCGCTCAGCGCGATCGAGGTCGGTTCGGCGGACGCCAGCCCCGAGCTGATCTTCAATCAGCTCACGGGCGGCTCGTCGAGCGTGCGTTCGCTGCATGCCGGCATGCCGTTGCTCGGCGGCCTGGGCGGGCTGCTTTCTGGCAGCGCGAACGCGGTGGTCGGCCAGCGCACCACGCGGCTCGACGCGCTGGATATCGTGACCGGCCGCAAGAAGTTCTCGATGGACCAGGCCGTGCCCGAAGCCAAGCCGACCATGGTGTGCCGGCCTCCGACCATCAACGGCAAGTTCGTGCGCATCAACAACCTGAACACGGTGACGGCGATGCCGGGCGTGCTGGGCATTGCGCCGATTCCCGCGACGAACGGCATCGTGCCCACGCCACCCGGCGTGGCGGTGATGGCCGAGACCTTCGGGCAGGCCTGGGCCGCGGTGAATGCGCTCGACGTCACCTGGACAGCCGGGCCCGTTGCCGGCGAGTCCAACGCGAGCATCCAGCAGAAGCTCAAGGGCGCGCTCTTGCCGTTCCTGCTGCCACCGCTGGGCGCGCTCACGGTCGAGGGCGAGTTCGAGTTCGCGGCGGTCTCGCACTGCCCGATGGAAACCGAGTGCGCCATCGCCGACGTGCGCGCCGACCGGGCAGAGATCTGGTCAGGCCTGCAGAGCCCGATCGTCACGCAGCAGGCCATCGCCATCGAGCTGGGCTTGCCGCTGGACAAGGTCAAGGTGCATGCGGTGCCCTCGGGCGGCTCCTTCGGGCGACGGCTCTTCTGGGACGCAACGCTGCAGGCGGTGCAGGCCTCCAAGGCACTGGGCCGGCCCTGCAAGCTGATGTACCACCGCACCGACGACATGCGCCACGGCCGCGTGCGCCCGCCGATGTTCCACCGGGCGCGCGCCACGATGCTGCTGGGCCAGGTCATCGCGTTCGAGCAGCGCATTGCAGGGGTGCGGCTCGACACGCGCCACGGCTTCGGCGAGATGCTGGGCGCCGCGGCCATCGCATTGCCCAACGGCTTTCCGCAGACGGTGGGCAACTTCGGCATCGAGCAGGTCATGTTCAAGACCATGGTCACCTCGCCGTACAACTTCGGCGTGACCACCAAGCTCCTGACGCCGGTGCCGATCGACATGAACACCTGCTCCTACCGCTCGGTGCACATCCAGCCTTCGCGGCTGGTGGAGGAGATCCTGGTCGACGACATGGCTCGGGCGCTGCGCAAGGACCCGATTGCCTTCCGCCTCGAGTACCTGCGCCTGCCGCGTGCACGCGCGGTGCTGAAGGCGGCGGCCGAGGCGGCGCAATGGGGCAAGGCGATGCCGACAGGCTTCGCGCAGGGCGTGGGCGTGCACCAGGAGTCGAAGTCGTTCACCGCCTGCATCGTGGAAATCGATGCGCGCGTGCCGACCGATGTAAAGGTGATTCGCGCCACCATCGTGATCGATGTCGGCACGCCCATCAATCCCTCGGGCATCGAGGCGCAGATGCAGGGCGGGCTTTGCGAGTCGATCTCCATCGTGCTGACGGCGGGGCTGCACATCCAGAACGGCCTGCCGCTGGAAGGCAGCTATTCGCAGTACCACTTCGCGCGGATGAAGAACTACCCGAAGGACGTGAAGGTCATCATCATGCCGGCCAGCACCGGCGAGGCGATCGGCGGGCTGGGCGAGGTGGGCCTCTCGGCCAGTTCGGGTGCCATCGCCAACGCGTATGCACGCGCCACCGGCCGCAAGCCGCGCAGCTTCCCGCTGAATTTCCCGGTCGATTTCACTCCCATCCCCCCGGGCAAGCTGCCCACGCCGGTCGTCGTGCCGGTACCCGCCTGAGGAGGCCACCATGCCCGTGCAATCTTTCAAGGTGAACGGCAGCAATGTCGACGTCGAGGCGCCCGACGACATGGCGCTGCTCTGGGTGCTGCGCGACAAGCTCGGCATCACCGGCCCGAAGTACGGCTGCGGCATCAACGTGTGCAAGGCCTGCACCTGCCATGTGGACGGCAAGGCGGTTACCACCTGCTCGACGCGGGTGGCCGACGTGCGCGGCCGGCAGGTGACGACCATCGAGGGCCTGGCCAACGGCAACGTGCTGCACCCGGTCCAACAGGCCTGGATGAACCTGGACGTGCCGCAGTGCGGCTTCTGCCAGCCGGGGCAGATCATGGCGGCGGTCGACTTGCTGCGGCGCACCCGCAACCCGACCGATGCGGACATCGACGCCATCGAGAACGTGTGCCGATGCGGCACCTACGGGCGCATCCGGGAGGCCATTAAGGCGGCCGCGGCCATGATGGGGTAGCGGGCAGGGCGCGGCGGGTGCGGCGTCCGTGCACGGCCTGTCACGCGGATGTGTGGGCCGGGAGACATAATTGTTAACCAATGCACACGTCGCCCGCCGCCGCCGATCGCCGCACCGGACTGGGCCGCTGGATCGCGACGTTGTGCCTGGCCGTGTTGCCGCTCGCCAATGCGGCGGCTGCCGGCTCGCCGCCCGAGGGCGCGGTGCACATCACGCATGCCGAGTTGCTGTCCGTTCCCGGCACGGGTTATTCCGAGCCTCCGCGGCAGATCGAAGATGCCGAGCTTCCGGCCGAGGGATGGAAAGAGGTCAGCCTTCCGCACACGGCCGAGCGCGAGCTGGTTCCCACGCCGCTGGGCGGCGTGCGCACCATCACCGACTGGTATCGCATCGAACTGGCCGGCACGGCGCCTTCTGAACAGCAGCGCCTTCTCTTTCTCTACCTGCCGCGCTGGAAGACGCTCGGCCACATCGCGGTGTACGGCGACGGCGTGCTGCTCTACCAGTCGCATGGCAGCCCGATTCACAACGGCTACAACCATCCGCTGCTGCTGCCCTTGAATGCGACGGCCGGCACGCCTTCCCCGACATCGGTGCTGATCCGCGTCGACCGCCTGCGCAGCAGCGGAAGCGGCTTCTCGACCGTGTGGGTGGGTGACGAGGCCTCGCTGAACTGGCGCTACCAGATCCGCCAACTGCTGCAGGTTCAGGTGCCGGCCATGGGCAGCGCGGCGTTCCTGGCGGTGGGCGCCTTCGCCCTTGCGGTGTACCTGGGAAAGCGGCGCGAGTCGCTCTACCTGCTGTTCTTCGCCATCTCGGCATTGGCCTTCCTGCGGACGCTTCACTACTACGTCGGCGGCAACTACTTTCCGGTCTCCGACGAGTTGTTCGAGTGGATGACGGTGTCTTCGCTGATCTGGCTGATCGTCGCGATCCACCTCTTCCTGGAGCGCCTGCACCAGCAGCCCTCGCCCTGGCTGACCCGCCTGTCGGTGACGCTGGCGACGGCCTGCAGCATTGCCACGCTGCCGCACCTGTCGCCGTCCATCGCGAGCCTCTACCTCATCACGCCGCTGCTCAACCTGATGGTGCTGCCGGTCGCCGTGCTGATCTTTGCGGTGAACCTGCGCAAGGCATTGCGCGCCAAGCTGCCCGAAGGCCGATTGGTGGCGGGGTGGACTGTCTTCGCGCTCACGTTCACCTCCTACGACGGGCTGCTGCAGAACAACCTGGTGAGCCCCGAGAGCGTGTACACCTCGCCCTACGCGATCATCAGCCTCTTCTTCGTCTTCTCTTACATCATGTTCGAGCGGTACACCGGTGCGTTTGCCGAGGTGGCACGGCTGAACAAGGGGCTGGCGCAGCGGTTGCAGGTGCGCGAAGCCGAGCTGGAGCAGAGCTACCAGCGGCTGCGCGTGATCGAGAACCAGCAGATGCTCGATGCCGAGCGCAGGCGGCTGATGCAGGACATGCACGACGGGCTGGGCTCGTCGCTGATCAGCGCCATCCGTTCGGTGGAGCGGGGCGCCATGAGCGACACCGAGATCTCCGACGTGCTCCGGGGCTGCATGGACGACCTGAAGCTGGCCATCGACTCCATGGAGAGCGTGGACGCCGACCTGCTGCTGCTGCTCGCCACCCTGCGCTTTCGCCTGGCGCCGCGCATCGAGAGCGCAGGCGTCGCGCTGCGCTGGGAGGTGCAGCCCGTGCCCGCGCTGCCATGGCTGGACCCCGGGAGCGCGCTGCACATCCTGCGGATCATGCAGGAGTGCATCGCCAACGTGCTGCGCCACACGCGGGCCACCATCATCAGCTTCAGCACCGCGACGGCGGGCGAGGGCGTCTCGGTGGCGATCGAGGACAACGGCGCGGGTTTCGACGTGCAGGAGGCCCTGCAGCGAAGCGGCCGGGGGCTGCGCAACCAGCAGCAGCGCGCCATGGCGTTCGGTGGGACGGTGAACTGGGAGTCCGGCAGCGGCGGAACGCGCTTCACGCTGTGGCTGCCGCTCCAGCGCAAGGTCGATGCAGAAAAGGCAGTGCGGGCTGCTTGAGCCCAGTGCCCGGCGCTGCTTCGGGCTTTATCTCTTCGCGAGCGGCGGCTGCGAAAGCACCCAGGTCGCCAGCACCCGCGAGTCGGCCTCCGACACCAGGCTTTGCCGCGGCATGATGACCCGGCCCCACGCGCCGACGCTGCCGTTGCGGATCTTCTCGGCCAGCCGCGGCGGCGCCTCCGGATCGTTGCGATAGCGCTCCGCGATCTGCGCGAAACCAGGGCCGACCTGCTTGTGAACGAGCCCGTGACAGGCCATGCAGCCGTTCTTCCTGAGCAGGTCCACTGGCGTGGTCTGCGCAATGGCGATGGAGGCGCTGTCGAAAAGCAACAGCAGGGCGGCGATCGGAAGGAGCTTCATGCAGGGTTGTAGGTACTTTGATTTGCGGCCCGCCGAGAGCGGGAATGCATGGTCGCATGCCGCTTCGCCGGTCGTCGTGCATTCGCGACAAGTCGATTCAAGAGTAACTATATGTATGGTTAAATCCGCGGAACTACCGCGAAAGAGGACGAGGGAAAACCCATGAAGCTGTTGCTGAGCATTGCGTTCGCCGCTGTGGCCCTGATGGGCTGCACCGCCAGGGCGCCGCTGGTGCCGACCGAACCCGGCACCGGGTCCGGACTCACCTACGTGCCCATGGTCGCCATGGAAGGCGTCGACAAGGTGCGCTACGACAACGACGTGCAGGCCTGCCGCACCGCAGCCACCCGCATCACTGCGCGCAGCGAGACCGGCGATGCCATGTGGCTGGCGCTGGGCCTCGGCCTCATCACCGTGCACGGCCAGGGCATCGTGGCCGCTGCTTCGTACACCGGCATCAGCGCCGCAGTCATCGACTGGAACGGCCGCCCGACCTCGGAACTGATGGCCGAGCATCAAGAGATCGCGATCGTCCACTGCATGGCCAAGCGCGGCTATCGCAACCTCGACCCCGATGTGCGCGACACCTTCTACGGCCACACCTTCGATCCGGTCGTCGCCGCCAAGCCGCGCCGCACTGGCGTCGATACGTACAACGTCGAATCGCTCGCCAAGGCCGGCCGCTGCAACGTGCAGCCGCGCGCCGAACTCACGGCCAAGGGCCCGGGCTTCGAGTCGTACAACGTGCCTTGCGAAAACGGCGGCATCTGGGCGGTGCGCTGCGAATTCGGCAAGTGCCGCGTACTGGCGCAGTCGCCGGTCCGCCGTTCCTGAGTTCGTTCAGGCCAAATAGAAAAAGCCGGCTTTCATGCCGGCTTCTTTTTTGGGGGGCTTCAACGCCAGACGTAATGTCCCGGCACGCGGCGGCCATGTTCGCGGTGCGCCGGCACCCAGACCTTGTGCTTGCGGTGATGCGGCGCTGCATGCGGGCGGTCGTAACCCGGTCCGTGGCGGGGCGCCGGTTGCGCGAGGGCCGCGCTCGAAAGCACGCAGGCGGCAAGAACGAAGAGTATCTTTTTCATGTTGGAGTCCTTCGGTTGATGAGTGCACCTGAAGCAGGTACCCATGAACCTTAGTTTGCAGAACTGCTCCGCTTCGTAGGCCGGCGAGCACTTTACAAACAACACGTTGCGGCAGCACGACGCCGCTGCAACCAACGGCACCCCGTCTTACTTGACGATCATTCCCTTGAGCGCCGGATCGGGCGCCGGCACCTTGAACTTCATCTGCCGCAGCGTCTTCACCAGCAGCTGCGCAATCATCAGGTTGCGGTGCCGCTTGCTGTTGGCGGGAATCACATACCAGGGCGCATGTTCGGTCGAGGTGGCCGACAGCGCGCTCTCGTAGGCGCGCTGGTAGGCGGGCCACTTCGTGCGCACCTCCAGGTCGCCCATGCTGAACTTCCACTGCTTGCCGGGCGTGTCGATGCGGGCCTGCAGGCGCTCGCGCTGCTCGTCCTTGTCGATGTGCAGCATGCACTTGACGACGACCGTGCCGGTCTCGGTCAGCAGCCGCTCGAAGTCGTTGATCTGTGCGTAGCGGCGCTTGGCTTCGGCCTTGTCGATCCAGCCTTCGACCACCGGCACCAGCACGTCTTCATAGTGGCTTCGGTTCCACACCGCGATCTCGCCGGTGCGCGGCACGACGGCGTGGCAGCGCCAGAGATAGTCGCGCGCCTTTTCTTCGTCGGTCGGTGCCTTGAAGGCGGTCACGCGCACGCCCAGCGGGGAGGTGCGCGAGAACACCCAGCGCACGGTGCCGTCCTTGCCGCTGGTGTCCATGCCCTGCAGCACCAGCAGCACCTTGCGCTGCCCTTCGGCGTGCAGCAGGTTCTGCAGCTCGTCGAGTTCGACGGCCAGGGCGTCGATTTCCTCGCGCTGGGCGGCCTCGTTGCCTTCGCAGAAGGCGGTGTCGCCGGGGTCGATCTGCGAGAGCTTGAACTTGTTGCCGACGCGGTATTTCTTGAAGCTGGCCATGAACCGGAACCCCTTGAAGAAGGAAAGCTGACAGCGTACGCGATCAGCGCTCTGTGTCTTCCGGGTCGATCGAGGCGCTCCACCGGTTGTCCCATTCGGCGTGGCGCACCGCACCATCGAGATCGCGCCGGTCGCGTTTGGTCGGTCGGCCCTGTTCGATGGCCAAGGCCGGCTCGCTGCCCATGCGGCGCTGCTCGCGGATGGCGGCCTGTGCGGCGATGCTTTCCGCCGTTTCCTCGTAGAGCAATTGGGCGACGGGCGCCGGCCCGCGCTGGCCGCTGATGCCGCGCACCGTCACGGTCCGCGTCTGCACGCCCAGCCGCATCGTCACGGTGTCGCCGGCCTTCACCTCGCGCGAGGCCTTGGCGACATCGCCGTTCACCTGCACCCGGTTCTTGCCGATTTCCTCCGCGGCCAGCGAACGCGTCTTGAAGAAGCGTGCGGCCCAGAGCCATTTGTCGATGCGCAGACGTTCCATGGGTTCCATAGGTGGGAAATCAATTGTGCCGCCAGAGCGGAAGGCGCACGACAGCATCCAGCCCGACCACGCGTGCGGTGTTGTCCTGCGCAGTGCGGTTGTCCAGATCGATGCGCCCATCCAGCGCCAGCACGATCTCGCTGCAGATCGCCAGGCCCAGACCCGAGCCGCTCGAGGTGCTGCCGGCGGAAAAGGGCGCGAAGAGCCGCTGCCGCAATTCGGGCGAAATGCCCGGCCCTTCGTCGCGCACGGTGAGCACCGCATGGTCGCCCTCGGCCCGCACGATGACCGACAGCGCCGCGCCCTGCGGGCTCTGCTTGATCGCGTTGTGCAGCAGGTTGCGCGTGAGCTCCTGCAGCATCCACTGGTGTGCGCGCACGGCCACCGGCTCGTCGATGGACAGCTCGAAATCGAGTGCCTTGTCGGCCACCAGCGGCGACAGGTCGAGCGCAATGCCGCGCACCACATCGCCGAGGTCCAGCGTCACCGACTCGGGCTGCTGCCGCAGTTGCTCCACCTTGGCGAGCGAGAGCATCTGGTTGGCCAGCATCGTGGCGCGCTCGACCGTCTGGCTGATCTCGCCGAAGGCCTGCTCGGGTGCCACGTCGCCGCGGCGCGCCGACTGCACCTGTGCCTTGAGCACCGCCAGCGGCGTGCGCAGCTGGTGGGCGCTGTCGCGCACGAAGCGCTTCTGGTGATCGAGCAGCCGCTGCAGCCGGCCCATCACCTCGGTGGTGGCATCGATCAAGGGGCGCAGTTCGCGCGGCGCGTCGGGCGCATCGATGGGCGAGAGGTCGTCGGCCGGCCGCTCCTCTATCGCTTCGCCCAGCTCGCGCACGGAACGCGTCGCGCGATGCACCACGAACACCGTGACGCCCGCGATCACGCCCATCAACAGCAACTGGCGCCAGAGCGTGTCGAGCAGCAGCTTGCGCACCAGCGTCTCGCGCAGCTCGAGCGTCTCGGCCACCTGCACCACCGCCATGCCTCGGCCGCGCGCGCTGGCCACCGGCTGCAGCAGCACCGCGACGCGAACGGGCTGTCCGCGGAACTGCGCATCGTAGAAATCGACCAGCGCCGCGTACGCGCTGCGGTCCGGAATGCGGCCGCGCCAGAACGGCAGTTCGACAAAGCCCGAGATCAGCTCGCCGTCGAGCGCGGACACGCGATAGAAGAGCCGGCTGCGGTTGTCGGCCTCGAAGGCTTCGAGCGCGGAGTAGGGCACGATCGCGCGCAACTGCGCTTTCTCGTCGTAGCCCTCCACGTCGAGCTGCTCGCCGATGGTCTTGGCGGAGGCGAGCAGCGTGCGGTCGTAGGCGGTGGTGGCGGCCGCGAGGCTCTGGCGGTACAGGCTCACGCTGTTGATCACGATGAACACCGCCACCGGCGCGAGGATGCCGAACAGCAGCCGCGCGCGCAGCGAAGACACTTTCTTCATGCAGCCTTCATGTCTCGGGCCGCAGCAGATAACCGAGGCCGCGCATCGTCATCAGCACTGCGCCCGTGCCCACGAGCTTCTTGCGCAGGCGATACACCACCACCTCGATGGCCTCGTACTGCACGTCGGTCTCGCCCGGGAACACCAGCTCGAAGAGGCGCTCCTTGGTGACCGCATGGCCCGGCTTCATCATCAGCGCCTTCATGAGCGCGAGCTCGCGCGGCGTGAGCTCCAGGAGGTCGGCGCGGTTGTAGATGGCGCCGTTGTCGGGCTCGAAGCGCAGGCCGCCGATCTCCTGCGGGTTCAGGCCGGTGTCGGGACCGGCGCTCTGGCTGCGCCGCCGCAGCGCGCGGATGCGGGCTTCCAGTTCGTCCAGGTCGAAGGGCTTGGGCAGGTAGTCGTCGGCGCCGGCATTGAGGCCCACGATGCGGTCGCCCACCGTGCCGCGGGCCGTGAGCAGCAGCACCGGCGTGCGCAGCCCTTCGGCGCGGGCCTGTGCCAGCACCTGCAGGCCGTCGAGGTTGGGCAGGCTCAGGTCGAGCGCCACCACGTCGGGCTCGATGGCGCGCCACTGCGCCACCGCCTCGGCCCCATCGCCGCACACGCGCACATCGATGCGGCGGCGGCCCAGCGTGCGCTGCAGCGTGATTTGCATCGAGGGATCGTCTTCGACCAGCAGCAGCTTCATACGGGGGAGGGCTGATTGGATACTTTGGTGTTTTCCCCAGTCTGGCGGACAGCCAACTGACAGCGGGGCGGCGCATGATAGCGGCTCAGGTCCGAGTCAGGTTCCTGCCACTTTCCTTTCAGCCCCTGGAGACAACCACAATGCGTCGCGATACCTTTTTGAAGTCCCTGGCCGCCCTGGCCGCCGCCGGAGCGCTGCCGCTCTCGGCGCGTGCCGCAGCCAACGTCAAGATGATGATCCCCGCCAACCCGGGCGGCGGCTGGGACACCACCGGCCGTGCATTGGGCAAGGCCCTGAGCGACGCCAAGGTGGCCGACACCGTCACCTACGACAACAAGGGCGGCGCCGCCGGCGCCCTGGGCCTGGCCCAGTTCGTGAACGGCTCCAAGGGCGATGCCAACGCGCTGATGGTCATGGGCTCGGTCATGCTGGGCGGCATCATCACCGGCAAGCCGCCGGTCAAGCTGGAACAGGCCACGCCCATCGCGCGCCTGACCACCGAATACAACGTGTTCGTGCTGCCCGCCAACTCGCCCCTGAAAACCATGAAGGACGTGGTCGACCAGCTCAAGAAAGACCCGGGCAGCGTCAAGTGGGGCGGCGGTTCGCGCGGCTCCACCGAGCACATCGCTGCGGCCATGATCGCGCAGAAGGTCGGCGCCGATCCCTCCAAGATCAACTACGTGGCCTTCCGCGGAGGCGGTGAAGCCACCGCCGCCATCCTGGGCGGCAACGTCACCGTCGGCGGCAGCGGCTACAGCGAATTCGCCGAATACATCGCGGCCGGCAAGATGAAGGCGATTGCCGTCACCTCGGCCCAGCGCCTGCCCGGCATCAATGTGCCGACGCTCAAGGAGCAGGGCATCGACGTGGAAATCGGCAACTGGCGCGGCGTGTACGGCGCGCCCGGCATCTCGGCCGAGCAGCGCAAGGCGCTGACCGACATGGTGCTGGCTGCCATGAAGAGCTCGTCGTGGGCCGAGTCGCTCAAGAAGAACGACTGGACGCCGGCCGTGCTGTCGGGCGAAGCCTTCGCCAAGTTCGTCGACGACGATTTCGCGAGCCTCCGCGCCATCATGACCAAGTCCGGCATGGTCTGACGCGCACCGCGCCACCTGCCTGCCGAATGGCACGCTGTCCTCGCAAGAGACGACAGCGTGCCGTTTTCAAATCCAGCACCACATTCCGGGAGCAAAAATGACAACTCCAGATTCCTCGGTCTCGCCGCCCGACGCGGGGGCGCAAGCAGCGGCTCAAGCGGCAGTCTGGCCGCAAACCCTCGTCGGCGCGGGCGTCCTGCTCACCGGCCTGGCATTGGCCTTCGGTGCCATCGACATTTCTTCCGAAGCCGGCTACGGCGGCGTCGGTCCCAACTTCCTGCCCTGGCTGGTGTCCGTGGTGCTCGTGCTGTGCGGCGCATGGATCCTCTGGGAAGCGCGCACCGGCGGCTTTCGCGAACTCGATCCCCCCACCGGCGCCGACCGCGCCTACTGGCCCGGCTTCGTCTGGGTCTCGGCCGGCCTGCTGCTCAACGCGGCGCTCATCACCACGCTGGGCTTCATCCTGAGCTGCACGCTGTGCTACCTGCTGGCCGTGCAGGGCCTGCGCCGCGCGAGCGGGCAGCCCGGCGTGAACGCGCCGCGCACCTGGGTCATCGATTTCGTCACCGGCGCGCTCATCGCCGCCCCGGTGTTCTGGATGTTCACGCAGTTCCTGGCCATCAACCTGCCCGGCCTCACTTCCACTGGCTGGCTCTGACATGGAAATCTTCAACGCACTCATGGCGGGCTTCGGCGCCGCCATCACGCCCGTCAATCTGCTCTGGTGCCTGGTCGGCTGTGCCCTGGGCACGGCCGTGGGCGTGCTGCCCGGCATCGGCCCGGCGGTGGCGGTGGCGATGCTGCTGCCGATCACCGGCAAGGTCGACATCACGGCCTCGATGATCTTCTTCTCGGGCATCTACTACGGCGCCATGTACGGCGGCTCGACCACGTCCATCCTGCTCAACACGCCCGGCGAAACCGCCAGCATGGTGACCGCGATGGAGGGCAACAAGATGGCCAAGAGCGGAAGGGCGGGCGCGGCGCTCGCCACCGCCGCCATCGGCTCGTTCGTGGCCGGCACCATCGCCACCGTCATCGTCACGCTGTTCGCGCCGTTCGTGGCCGAGTTCGCGGTCAAGCTCGGGCCGCCCGAGTATTTCCTGTTGATGCTGCTGGCCTTCACCACGGTGAGCGCGGTGCTCGGCAAGAGCACGCTGCGCGGCATGACGGCGCTGTTCGTCGGCCTGGCCGCGGGCTGCGTGGGCCTCGACCAGATTTCGGGCCAGGGCCGCTACACCGGCGGCGTGCCCGAGCTGCTCGACGGCATCGAGATCGTGCTGGTCGCGGTCGGCCTCTTTGCGGTGGCCGAGGTGCTCTACGCCGTGCTCTACGAGGGCAAGGTGGTCGAGGGCCAGAACAAGCTGAGCCGCGTGCACATGACCAAGCGCGACTGGAAGCGCTCGATTCCCGCGTGGCTGCGCGGCACCGCCATCGGCACGCCCTTCGGCTGCATTCCGGCCGGCGGTACCGAGATCCCGACCTTCCTGAGCTATGCGACCGAAAAGAAGCTCGCGAAGGACAAGGACGCCAAGGGCGAGTTCGGCACCACCGGCGCCATCGAAGGCGTGGCCGGCCCCGAGGCCGCCAACAACGCAACGGTGACGGCCGCGCTGATTCCGCTGCTCACGCTGGGCATCCCGACCTCGAACACCACCGCCATCCTGCTGGGCGCGTTCCAGAACTACGGCATCCAGCCGGGTCCGCAGCTCTTCACCACCTCGGCCGCGCTGGTGTGGGCGCTGATCGCCTCGCTCTACATCGGCAACGTGATGCTGCTGGTGCTGAACCTGCCGATGGTGGGCCTGTGGGTCAAGCTCCTGAAGATTCCGAAGCCGCAGCTCTACGCCGGCATCCTGATCTTCGCGACGGTGGGTGCCTACGGCATGCGCCAGAGCGCATTCGACCTGTTCCTGCTCTACGGCATTGGCCTGCTGGGCGTGGTGATGCGGCGCTTCGATTTTCCGACCGCCCCCGTGGTGGTCGGCATGATCCTCGGCCCGCTCGCCGAAGCGCAGCTGCGCAACGCCATGTCCATCGGCGAGGGCAGTGCGGCGGTGTTCTTCCAGCGTCCGATGTCGATCGCGCTGGTGATCGTCGTGGTGGCCGTGCTGGTGCTGCCGCGCCTGGCCAAGCGCATGAGCGAACGCAAGCTGAAGCGGCTGGCGCAGCTGGACGCCTGACGCGCCTTTTTCTTCCTCTTCAAGAATGCCGCGGCGCCTTGGTCCCGCGGCATTTTTCTTTTGGCGCTTCAAGCAAGGCCGCCGCTACCGGTGCGAGGACGCTCAGGAGTTCGCCGCCTGCGCCGCGGGCAGGCCGCGCAGCCCGGATCTCGCACGCTTGCCTTGCGCAATGCCCGGCTTCTCCACCAGCCGGTAGCTCGCCACAGAGGCCGCCACCAGCAACACCGCGCAGAGGATGCCGACCAGCCAGTACTGCAGCGCGCCGGCCATCGCGAAACTCCGCACCGACGGCACAGCGAAGACCGCGGTCAGCGCAATGCCCTGCAGCAGATAGATGCTGTAGCTCGCCGTGCTCATGCGCCGTGCCGCGCGCAGGGCCAGCAGGCCGTAGAGCGTGCTGCCGGCGCAGACCAGGTGGAAAAAGACCCAGAGCAGCACGGCCTGCACAGGGCCGGCCATGTGCGGGAACCCGAACAGCACGGCGCCCATGCAGGCCACGGCAAGCAGCGAAGCCGCATCTGCCGGCAGGCGCGAAGCAAGCAGCCGGCTCGCGCCTTCGTGCCGCACCAGCCAAGCCGACACCATGCCCATGAGGAACGACACCAGCACCCAGAGCAGGGCGCCGATCACCAGTGCCAGCGTGGGGTGCGAAGGTGAAACACCGGCCGACTGAAGCGCCGCGAACGCCAGCGCCAGCAGGCACACCAGCAAGGCCCCGCCGACGAAGCGCGGCGTGCGCCCATGGCGCGCGAGCGGTGCCATCAGCCAGAGCGATCCGTAGAACAGCCACTCCACGAAGACCGTCCAGGTCACGCCCGCGAGGATGAACCGGGTCCCTTCGTAGCCGTTGACGTCGGGCTGCGTCGGCACGATGCCCAGCGCCAGCCATTGCAGCGCGTCGCCCAGCACGGACCAGACCGGCTCCTTGAGCGTGAACCCGGTTTTGCAGGCGACGACGAAGAGCATCAGCCCGACCGCTACCAGGTACATCGGGCCAATGCGCCAGAGCCGGCCGATGTAGAGGCTGCGCCAGGCGGGCCGGCCTTGGGTGTCCAGCAATTTGCCCCAGAACAGGAAGCCAGTGATCATGAAGAAGACCCCCACGCCGACCTGCCCGAGCTGCGTGGGGAAGCCCGTCGGTGGAAAGGTCCACACACCATCGGCGAGGTAGCCGTGGGTCACCATCAGGTGGTGCACGAAGACGCTCAGTGCGAGAAAGCCGCGCAGCCCGTCGAGCGTTGTGGTGCGCTGGTCGCGCGACAGCGGCTCGTCGGCGGCGCGGAAGACCGGCAGGGCCAGCGCGACGAGCACCACCCCCATGAGCACAACGTACGGCCAGGCGGAGAAGACGCTCATGGGTCGGTCGCTCGGCTCGGGGTTGTCAGGCGCTGGTCCGGGCCGGTGTGCCGCTGTCGTCGGCCGGGTTTTCTCGCAGGTCGTCGTCGATGTGCGGATCGGCCGGCTGGCCGCGCAGCTTGCGCACGGTGCGCCGTATCCAGTGCTCGATGTCGTCGATGTAGGTGAACACCGCCGGCACCACCAAGAGGCTCAGCACGGTCGAGGTGATCAGCCCGCCGATCACCGCCATCGCCATCGGCGAGCGGAAGCTGGAGTCGGCGGCGCCGAAGCCTACGGCAATCGGCAGCATGCCGGCGCCCATGGCGAGCGTGGTCATGATGATGGGCCGCGCGCGCTTGTGGCAGGCGTCGCGCAGCGCGTCCCAGCGGCTCATGCCGTGGTCGCGGCGCGCCACGATGGCGTACTCGACCAGAAGAATCGAGTTCTTCGTCGCGATGCCCATCAGCATGATGAGCCCGATCAGCGAAGGCATCGAGAGCGCCTTCTGCCCGATCAAGAGGCCCACGAAGGCACCACCCAGTGCGAGCGGCAGCGCGCACAAGATGGTCACCGGGTGCAGGAAGTCCTTGAACAGCAGCACCAGCACGATGTAGATGCACAGAACGCCGGTGAGCATCGCGAGGCCGAAGCTTGCGAAGAGCTCGGTCATCACTTCCGCATCGCCCACCTCGGTCACGCGCACCCCAGGCGGCAGCTTCTGGATCGAGGGCAGCGCCATCACCGCGGTCTTCGCATCGCCCAGGCCCACGCTGGAGAGTTCGATCTCGAAGTTGACGTTGCGCGAGCGGTCGTAGCGGTCGATGACGGCCGGGCCGCCTTCCATCGTGAGCGAGGCCACCTGGCTCAGCATGACGGGGCCGCGTGCGCCCGGCACCGACAGGCGCCCGAGCAGCTCGAGGTCCTTGCGCGCCGAGTCTTCCAGCTTCACCACGATCGGCACCTGCCGCTGCGCGAGGTTGAGCTTGGCGAGCGACTGGTCGTAGTCGCCCAGCGTGGCCACGCGCAGCGTCTCGGCAATGGCGGCGCTGGTCACGCCCAGGTCGGCGGCGCGCGCGAAGTCGGGCCGCACGGCGATCTCGGGGCGGATCAGGCTCGCGGTGGAGGTGATGTTGCCCAGGCCCGCGATGGTGCGCAGGTCCTTCTCGACCGCGCTGGCGGCGGCTGCCAGCGCCACCGGGTCTTCGCCGGTGAGGGCCAGGATGTACTTCTCGCCTGAGCCGCCCAGGCCCACGGTGCTGCGCACGCCGGGCAGGGTTTCCAGGGCGGTGCGGATCTGGTTCTCGATCACCTGTTTGCGCGGCCGGTCGCCGCGCTCGTCCAGCTTGATGGTGAGCGTGGCCTTGCGCGTCTCGGGCGTGCCGAAGCTCGCGAACGGGTCGCCGCCCGCGCTGCCGCCGGCCACCGTGGTGTAGACGCTCTTCACGTGGTCGATCTTCATCACGCGGTTGCGTGTTTCCTCGGCGGCCGCCGTGGTCTGCGCGAGCGTGGAGCCCGGCGCGAGCGACAGGTAGATCTGCGTCTGCGAGTTGTCGTCCGGCGGAATGAAGCCGGTCTTGAGCAGCGGGATCATCGCCAGCGAGCCGAAGAAGAAGAGGGTGGCCAGCACCATGGTCTTGAAGCGGTTGTGCGTGCTCCATTCCACGGCGCGCATGTACCAGCGCAGCCAGCCCGGCTCTTTTTCTTCGCCGACGACGGGCTTCAGGATGTAGGCGGCCATCATCGGCGTGAGCACCCGCGCGACCACCAGCGAGGCGAACACCGCGAGCGAGGCGGTCCAGCCGAACTGCTTGAAGAACTTGCCGGCCACGCCGCTCATGAAGGCCGTGGGCAGGAACACCGCGATCAGCGTGAAGGTGGTGGCGATCACCGCCAGGCCGATTTCGTCGGCCGCCTCCATCGCCGCCTGGTAGGGCGTCTTGCCCATGCGCAGGTGCCGCACGATGTTCTCGACCTCCACGATCGCGTCGTCCACCAAGATCCCGACCACCAGCGAGAGCGCAAGCAGCGAGATGACGTTGACCGAGAAGCCCAGCACGAACATGCCGATGAAGGCCGGAATCACCGACATCGGCAGCGCCACGGCCGAGACAAAAGTGGCGCGCCAGTCGCGCAGGAAGAGCCACACCACGATCACCGCCAGGATGGCGCCTTCGTACAGCAGGTGCAGCGAGCCGTTGTATTCCTCTTCCACCGGGTCGACGAAGTTGAAGGCTTCGGTCAGCTCGATGTCGGGCCGCTGCGCGCGCATCTCGCCCAGCGCCTTCTGTATCGCGCGGCCCACTTCCACTTCGCTGGCGCCGCGGCTGCGGGCCACTTCGAAGCCCACCACGGGCTTGCCGTTGAGCAAGGCGCCCGAGCGCGGCTCGGCGATGGTGTCGCTGATGCGCGCCACCTGATCGAGCCGCACGCGGCGACCGTCGGACAGCACGATCTGGATGTCGTTCAACTGGTCGGCCGACTGCACGGTGGCGAGCGTGCGCACCGGCTGTTCGCTGCCGCCCAGGTCGAAGCGGCCGCCCGCGCTCTCGACCTGCACTTGGCGAAGCTGGCGCGAGATGTCTGCGGCCGAGGCGCCCAGCGCCTGCAGCTTGCCCGGGTCCAGGTCGATGTGCACCTGGCGCGTGACGCCGCCCACGCGGTTCACCGCGCCCACGCCGGGCAGCGCGAGCAGCTTCTTGGTGACGTCGTTGTCCACGTACCAGCTGAGCGCCTCGGCGTCCATCTGCGTGGAGGCGATGGTGAAGGCCAGCACCGGCTGGCCCGCCAGGTCGAGCTTGGTGACCACCGGGTCGCGCACGTCGGCCGGCAGGTCGGCGCGCACGCGCTGCACCGCGGAGCGCACGTCGTCCACGGCTTCCTGCACGGGCTTCTCGAGGCGGAACTCGACGATCAGCGTGGCGGCGCCGTCCTGCACCTTGGTGGTGATGTGCTTCAGGCCCTGCACGGTGGCGATGGAGTTCTCGAGCTTGCGCGCGACGTCGGTTTCAAGCTGCGAAGGCGCGGCACCGGGCAGCAACGCCGAGACCGTGACGGTCGGCAGGTCGATGTCCGGAAAGTTCTGCACCTTCATCGCGTTGAACGACAGCAGCCCACCGAAGGTGAGCAGCACGAACAGCATCACCGCCGGAATCGGGTTGCGTATGGACCAGGCGGAAACGTTCATGGGCGTGTCCTTGTTTGTCTTACTTGGCGACCGAGGCGGAGGCCGCGGGCTTCGCCGGCTGGGCTGCCGCCGGTGCCAGTGCAGGTGCCGCAGCCGGCGGCGTTGCCGCCACCACGCGCACCAGGTCGCCGTCGTTCAGGAAGCCCGCACCCTGCACGACAACCTGTGCGCCCTCGGGCAGCGCGCTCGTGATCTCGATGCGGTCGTTCAATCGGCGGCCGATCTGCACCTTGATCTGCGAGACGCGGTTGTCGGGCTGCAGCACGAACACGTTGTTGAAGCCGTCGCGCGGAACGATGGAGGCCTGCGGCACCGTGGGCGCGGAGCTGCGGCCGAGGTCGAAGTCGCCGCGCGCGAACATGCCGGCCTTCACGCCGGTGTTCTGCAGGACCGTGGGCAGGTCGACATAGACCAGCGCCGCACGCGTCTGCGGATCGACCGTCGGCGCGATGCTTCGCACCTTGCCGCGCACCTGCGCACCGCTGGCGCTGACCACGAAGGCGGGCGTGCCGACCGCGATGCGGGCGAGCTCGGCCGAGGTGACTTCGGCGCGCCATTCGAGGCGGCCCTGGCGGATCAGGCGGAACAGCTCGGTGCCGGCCGCGACCACGCTGCCCACCGTGGCGGTGCGCGCGGAAATCACGCCGTCGTCGGGCGCCAGCACCTGCGTGTTGCGACCGCGCACCTGCTGCGCGGCCAGCACGGCCTCGGCGGCTTCGACGCGCGCCTTGGCGGTCTGCTCGGTCGTCTGGTACTGGTTGATCTGCTGCTGGCTCAGCGCGCCGGTGGCCTGCAGCGTCCGGGCGCGCGCGGCGTTGCCGGCGGCGTCGGCCGCGGTGGCGCGGGCTTCGGCGAGCGAGGCGCGCGATTGCGCGATGTCGGCCTGCACCGTCTCGGGCGAGAAGACCGCGAGCACCTGGCCCTTCTTGACCACGTCGCCCACGTTCACCCGCACCTCGGCGAGCCGGAGGCCATTGGACTCGGAGCCGACCACGGCCTCCTGCCAGGCGGCCACGTTGCCGTTGGCCGCGAGCGTGACGGTCAGCTCGGTGGCTTCGGGCTTGGCGACGGTGACGGTGAGCGCGGGCTTGGGTCCCGGTGCGCCGTCCTTGGCGTCCTTGGCCTTGGCCGCCGCGGCCTGCTCGGCAGGCGTGCCCGAGGGCTTGCTGCGCACGAGCCACACGGCCGCAACGACGACGATGACGAGCGCCAGCAGCGCGATGACGAGGGTGGAACGCTTCATTGTTTTCATGGTGACGTCGCAACCGTAGAGGTCGAGGAAGAGGTCATTGACGAGGACGCTGACGAGTCGGTCCGGTTCCAGCCGCCGCCCATCGAGCGGTACAGCGAAACCCAGGCTTCGGCGCGTTCGCGCTGCAGCGTGACGCGCGCGGTCTGCGCGGCGAAGAGGGTGCGGCGCGAGTCTTCCAGCTCGAACAGGCTGGCCAGGCCGCTGCTGTAGCGCGCCTGCGTGGCGTCGAAGGAGGCCTGGTAGTTCTTCACCGCGCTGTCGGCGTCGGTGGTGCGGGCTTCGGTGGCGTCGAGGTTGACGAGCGCTTCTTCCACCTCGCGCACCGCCTGCCGCACGTTCGCGCGGTAGAGCGACACGGCCTCGGCGTAGCGCGCCTTGGCCGCATTGGTGTTGGCCGTGCGCGCGCCGAAGTCGAACAGCGGAACGGTGAGCGACACCGGCCCGACCGTCCAGGTCTCCAGCGACTCGCGAAAACCGCTGGTGCGGATCTGCGTGCGGCCGATCGAACCCGAGATGCTGAGCTTGGGATAGCGCTCGGCCTCCGCCGAGCCCACGTCGGCGCTGGCCGATGCCACGGCGAGTTCGGCCGCGTACACATCGGGCCGCTGCGACAGCGCCTGCGCCGGCACGCTCTCGATGCCGCCCATCACCACCAGCGCGCGCTGCGTGTGCGAGACGGCGAGCTTCTGCGCGAGCGTGGGTTCGTCGATGCCGCTGAGCGCCACCAGCGCCTTGCGCTGGATCGCGCATTGGGCGCGCTGTTGCGTGAGGCGGCCCGAAGCGTCCGAGGCGCTGGCGCGGGCGAGGGCCGCATCGGCCGGCGCGGTGAAGCCGGCGCGCGCCGACAGGTCGGTGAGCCGCGAGGTTTCGCTGCGCGACTTGGCATCGGATTCGGACACGCGCAACTGCTGGCGGCAGGCGCGCTCGGCGAAATAGGCGTTGGCGGTTTCGGCCGCGACGGCCACGCGTGCGTCGTGCCACTTGGCGGTCGCGCTGTCGAGCTTCTGCTGGGCCGAATCGCGGTCGGCGCGCAGGCGCCCGAAGAGATCGATTTCCCACTTCGACTGCAGGCCGGCCTGCAGCGTGGTGAGCGGTGCCGTGGCCGCCGCGGCAGAGCTGCTGCTTGATGAAGAAGAACTCGTGCCGCCCCCACTGAAGGACGAGCCCGAGACGCCGCGGCTCGCCGACGCCGTGCCGTCCAGGCTGGGCAGCAGCGCCGCGCCGGCCTGCACGCGCGTGGAGCGCGCCTCGGCCACGCGCGCCGCGGCGCTCGCGAGGTTGGGGCTGGCGTTTTCGGCCGCGGCGATCAGCTCGACGAGCAGCGGATCGTCGAGCTGGCGCCACCAGTCGGCCAGCGATGCGAGCGAGCCGCCATGGGGCAGAGGCGCATTCCATTGCGGAGGGAAGGGCGCCTCGACCTTGGCTGGCGGGCGTGTGAGGCCGCAGCCCACGAGGGCAAGGCTCAACGCCAGGGGGAGGCAGAGGGAGGCAATCGGTCGGAGTCGTCTCATGGCTTCTTTCTCGCGGCGCGTGCCGGGGAGGCGGCAGTCGCGGTTGCTGCGGCTTTCTCGTCGGCGGCCAGGGCCTGCCGGCGCGCGGCTTCGGCCTGCACCAGTGCCAGCGCGTAGACGGTGAGCCGGTTGGCCCAGGTGTCGATGCTGCGCGGCGTGCGCAGGAGCGAGGGGCGCACCGCCTCGATGAAATCCTGGTTCACGTAGAGCTGCATCGAGAGCCCCGTGATCGCGAAGGTCAGGCGGTGGATGTCGTCGTCGGCACGCTCCAGCTTCAGGTGGCGGCACAGCAGCTCGACGATGGCGCGGTGCGGGCCCTTGATGTCGCGCTCGATCTCCTTGGCCCACTGGCTGGTCGGCTCCAGCATCTCGCGCATGTGCAGCTGGATGCACTGCCGCACGATCTCGCCCTGTTTCAGCGGCTCGATCACCGAGGTGAAGCAGATGCGCAGCGCCTCTTCGAGCGTGAGGTCGGGCGTGCTGAAGATCGCCACCAGGTCGTCGGAGTCGCCACCCATCGGCTCGGTGAAGCAGGCGCCGTACAGGCCGTTCTTGTCGCTGAAGTAATAGCTGATGGCCGAGATGTTGACCCCGGCCTCGCGGGCGATCTCGCGGGTGGAGGTCTTGGCGAAACCCTTTTGCGCGAAGAGCCGCAGCGCGGTGTGCAGCAGCCGATGGCGCGCCTCGGCGCCATCGGCGCGCGGTGCACGGGGCGCACGAGGCGGCGTGGAAATGATGGGATCCCTCGCGTTCATGCCCGGCATTAAACCACGGACGAAATCAAACGATTGATTTACTTAAGGGTTGCTGAAGGCTTTTTTTCTTCGACGCCGTTCCGGGCATTTCCGGCTCTGCATCGAGGCCGGATTTGTTGTCTTTCGATGCACAGTTACGATCCGCCCATGCCTGCTCCCCCCGCCTTGCCCCTCGATGCCGAAGGCATCCTCGCGCTCGCCGCGCGCTCGATGTTCCATCTGTTCTCCAGCATCAGCCAGGGCATGTTCCTGGTCGACAGCAGCGGGCGCATCGTGTGGGTCAACGAGGGCTACCGGCGCTTCCTGCCGGCGCTGGGCTTCTCCTCCATCGACGAATTCCTGGGCCACATGGTCGAGGACGTGATCCCCAACACGCAGATGCGCCGCGTGCTCGAAACCGGCGAGCCGATATTGGTGGACCTGCTGACCAACAAGGCGGGCACCTTCGTGGTCAGCCGCATTCCGCTGCGTGCGGAGAGCGATGGTCCCGAAGGCGGCGCGGGCGACGTGATCGGCGCCATCGGCATCGTGCTGTTCGACCAGCCCGAGACCACACTGCAGCCGCTCATCAGCAAGTTCGCGCTGCTGCAGCGCGACCTCGACGATGCGCGGCGCGAACTGGCCAGCCAGCGCAACAACCCGCTCTACCAGCACGCGCCCGACGGCCAGCGGCGCTCCAAGTACACCTTCGCGAGCTTCATCGGCAGCAGCCCGGCCGCAGTGGAAGTGAAGCGCCATGCGCGCCGCGCGGCGCAGTCGACCAGCCCGGTGCTGCTGCTGGGCGAAACCGGCACCGGCAAGGAGCTGCTGGCGCATGCGATCCATGCATCGTCGGCGCGCGCCAAGGGCATGTTCGTCAGCGTCAACATCGCGGCCGTGCCCGACACGCTGCTCGAGGCCGAGTTCTTCGGCTTCGCGCCCGGCGCCTTCACCGGCGCCGACAGGCGAGGCCGCGAAGGCAAGTTCAAGCTGGCCGACGGCGGCAGCCTTTTTCTCGACGAGATCGGCGACATGCCGCTCGGCCTGCAGGCCAAGCTGCTGCGCGCATTGCAGGAGGGCGAGATCGAGCCGCTCGGCTCCAACAAGCTCGTGCCCTTCGATGCGCGCGTGATCGCCGCCACCTCGCGCGACCTGCCCGAACTGGTGCGCCGCGGCCTGTTTCGCGAAGACCTTTATTACCGCCTCAACGTGCTGCCCTTGCGCGTGCCGCCGCTGCGGGAGCGCCGCAGCGACATTCCCGCGCTGGTCGAGGCGCTGGGCGAAGACATGGCGCTGCGCAGCGGCGAGGCGCCGCCCGAACTCACGCCCGATGCGCTCGCGCTGCTCGCGGGCCAGCACTGGCGCGGCAACATCCGCGAGCTGCGCAACGTGCTGGAGCAGGTGACGATGCGCAGCGATTCGCAACGCATCGACGCCGTGCAGCTCGAACGCATCCTGCGGGAAGCGGGGCTGGAGCAGATCGAGTTGCCTGATCTGTCGCATGCGAATGGCGATGAAGAAGCGGCGTTGCTGCGGCCCCTGGCGCAGCAGGTCGCGGAACTGGAACGCAAGGCCATCGCGGCGGCCATGGCCAGCACGGGCGGCAACAAGCTTGCGACGTCGCGACTGCTGGGCATTTCGCGCGCGACGTTGTACGAGCGCATGACGAGCCAGGGGCAATCGTCATGAGCGTCCGAGCCCTCCGTTCCACCTTCGGCCCCAACTGCCACTGGTGCGGCCTCCCCATGGACTTCGACGAGCCGCATGGCCGGCCCGAGTCCGCGACCATCGAGCACCTCATCGACTCGACGCTGGGCGGCGTGCGCAACCAGAAGCATCGCCGCCTCGCCCACGCGATCTGCAACCACACGCGCAACGAGTTCCGGATGCAGGCCGAGCGCGAATTCCAGCGCTGGATCGCGGCGCGCAAGCTCCTAGTAAACCCTGACTGATAAAAAGACAGTTGCCTGAAATTCAGTCACAACAAGTGTTCTGAAATCAGGCGAAAAAGGCTTCTTCCCAATGAAGAAACCTTTGTAATCAATGAGTTGGGCGTGTGGCACGAACTGTGCAATATTCAGTCACCACTTTCAGGAGACATAAATATGATCCGTCGCCACCTCGTCGCGCTGGCCGCGCTTTCCGCCTGCGCCGCTGCCGCCCCCGCCTGGGCCCAGTCCAACGAAATCCGCATCGCCCACATCTACAGCAAGACTGGTCCGCTGGAGGCCTACGGCAAGCAGACCCAGACCGGTTTCGCGATGGGCCTGGACTACGCCACCGGCGGCACGATGACGGTCAACGGCAAGAAGCTCGTGGTCATCGAGAAGGACGACCAGGGCAAGCCGGACCTCGGCAAGTCGTTGCTGGCGGCCGCTTATTCGGATGACAAGGCCGCGCTGGCCGTCGGCCCGACCGCTTCGGGCGTGGCGCTCGCAATGCTGCCGGTGGCCGAGGAATACAAGAAGATCCTGTTGGTCGAACCCGCCGTGGCCGACTCGATCACCGGCGACAAGTGGAACAAGTACATCTTCCGGACCGGCCGCAATTCGAGCCAGGACGCGATCTCCAACGCGGTGGCGGTCGACAAGGCCGGCGTCACCGTCGCCACGCTCGCGCAGGACAACGCCTTCGGCCGCGACGGCGTGAAGGCCTTCGGCGCCGCGCTCAAGAAAGCGAAGCTGGTGCACGAGGAATACCTGCCGCCCGCGACCACCGACTTCACCGCCGGCGCGCAGCGCCTGATCGACAAGCTGAAGGACCAGCCAGGCCGCAAGATCATCTGGATCGTCTGGGCCGGCGCGGGCAACCCGTTCAAGATCGTCGACCTCGACTTGAAGCGCTACAACATCGAGATCGCCACCGGCGGCAACATCCTGCCGGCCATGGCCGCGTACAAGGCGCTGCCGGGCATGGAGGGCGCCGCGTACTACTACTTCGGCATCCCGAAGAATCCGGTGAACGAGGCGATGGTGTCGGCGCACTACAAGCAGTTCAAGACGCCGCCGGACTTCTTCACCGCCGGCGGTTTCTCGGCAGCGATGGCGGTGGTGACGGCGCTCAAGAAGACGGGCGGCGACACCAACACCAACAAGCTCATCAGCACGATGGAAGGCATGAGCTTCGACACGCCCAAGGGCAAGATGACCTTCCGCAAGGAAGACCACCAGGCGATGCAGTCGATGTACCACTTCAAGATCAAGGTCGACCCGGCGTTCGCCTGGGGCGTGCCGGAATTGGTCCATGAGATCAAGCCTGAAGAGATGGACATTCCGATCAAGAACAAGCGCTGATCGACACAGCGCAATCGTCCCCTGAACCGCGCGGCGCGCAAGAAAGCGCCGCTCCCATTTCGCCCCGGATGGCCGCCGGGCGAAGCGCCAGCCTGCGTCCGCGCGAGGCCGGCGCGATCCACGGCCGATTCGTCAGTCTGCAAGCAAGCGTTCGATACCCACAACACAAGGAGACAGCGATGCAAGCGATGAGAAGGAACTGGAAGGGACTGGCCGCGGCTGCGGTAATGACGGTGGCGGCGCATGCCGCGTTGGCGGCGGTGCCGCTGCCGGCGCTCAACGCCAACCCGGCGGAGGTGAGCGTGTCGGGCCTCTCGGCCGGCGGTTTCATGGCGGTGCAACTGCACGTGGCCTATTCGGCCACCTTCAAGCGCGGCGCCGGCATCGTGGCCGGTGGACCGTACTACTGCGCCGAAGGCTCGGTGCTCAACGCCACGGGGCGCTGCATGACGCACAGCACCAGCATCCCGGTGTCCACGCTCGTGAGCACCACCAACAGCTGGGCCGCGAGCGGCACGATCGACCCGGTGTCGAACATGACCGGTTCCAAGGTCTACCTCTTCTCCGGCACCGCCGACAACACCGTCAAGCAGGCGGTGATGGACGACCTGAAGACCTACTACCAGAGCTTCGTGCCGGCCGCCAACACGGTCTACAAGAACAACCTGGGCGCGGGCCACGCGATGGTCACCGACGACTACGGCGGCGCCTGCAGCACCACGGCCTCGCCCTACATCAACAACTGCGGCTTCGACCTCGCGGGCGAGATCCTCACGCACCTGTACGGCCCGCTGAACCCGCGCAACAACGGCACGCTGGGCGGCACCTTCACCGAGTTCAACCAGTCGGAATTCATCACCGGCCACGGCGCGGCCGCCACGGGCTGGATCTACGTGCCGCAGGCCTGCGCCACCGCCTCGTGCCGCGTGCACCTGGTGCTGCACGGCTGCAAGCAGAACTACACCGACGTGGGCGACCAGTACGTGAAAAAGACCGGCTACAACCGCTGGGCCGACACCAACAACATCGTGCTCATCTACCCGCAGACCAGCACCGCGGCCACCAACAGCTGCTGGGACTGGTGGGGCTACGACAGCGTGAATTACGCGAAGAAGTCGGGCCCGCAGATGGCGGCGATGAAGGCCATGGTCGACCGCGTGACCAGCTCGGGCGGTAGCTCGTCGCTGCCGGCGCCCACCGGCGTCGGCACCTCGGGCGCGACCGCCAGCAGCATGGTGATCGGCTGGGCCGGCGTCTCGGGCGCCACCGGCTACAACGTGTACCGCGGCGGCAGCAAGGTCAACGCGGCACCGGTTGCGGGCACCAGCTACACCGACACCGGCCTGGCCGCATCCACCACCTACAGCTGGACCGTGGCGGCGCTGGACGCGAGCAACGCGCAGGGCGCGATGTCGACGGCCGCCACCGGCACCACCACCTCGGGCGGTACCGGCGGCACCTGCTACACCGCGAGCAACTATGCGCACACGCTGGCCGGGCGCGCCTATGCGTTGTGGGGCCTGACGTATGCCTACGGCTCGGCGCAAGCCATGGGCCTGTGGAACATCTACGTGACCACCACGCTGAAGCAGACCGGCCCGAACTACTACGTGATCGGCACCTGCTGAGGCCGGTCGATTTCGACACGACACCTTTCTTTTTGCAATGACCAACGATGCTTGAGACCCGAGACCTGACCATCCGCTTCGGTGGGCACGTGGCCGTCAACAGCGTGAGCTGCGCTTTTGCGCCGGGCACGCTGACGGCCATCGTCGGCCCCAACGGGGCGGGCAAGACCACCTACTTCAACCTGATCTCGGGGCAACTCAAGGCGAGTGCCGGCACGGTGTCGCTCGATGGGCAATCGCTCTCGGGCCTGTCGCCGTCCGCGCGCACGCACGCGGGGCTGGGGCGGGCCTTCCAGCTCACCAACCTGTTCCCCAATCTCACGGTGCTCGAAAACGTGCGGCTGGCGGTGCAGGCCACGCGCAAGGGGGCGCACCGGCGGGGCTTGAACCTCTGGAGCATCTGGAGCGATCACAAGGCGTTGACCGAACGCGCGGACCAGATCCTCGCGGACGTGGCGCTGAAGTCGCGCGAACACGCGACGGTCGCGAGCCTGCCGCACGGCGACCAGCGCAAGCTCGAGGTGGCGTTGCTCATGGCGCTGGAGCCCAAGGTGTTCATGTTCGACGAACCCACGGCCGGCATGAATGCGGCCGAGGCGCCGGTCATCCTCGACCTGATCCGCAAGCTCAAGCAGGACAAGACCAAGACGATCCTCTTGGTCGAGCACAAGATGGACGTGGTGCGCGAACTCGCGGACCGCATCATCGTGCTGCACAACGGCACGCTGGTGGCCGATGGCGAACCGGCCGAGGTGATCGCCTCGCCGGTGGTGCAGGAGGCCTACCTGGGCATCGCGAAGGAGGCCACGGCATGAAACGCCTGATGATGAATTTGAATTTCTCCCTCCCCTCCCGGGGGAGGGCCGGGGTGGGGGCTCGCGGCCTCGACACCGCCGCGGCCTTGCCAGCGCCGCTTGCCCCCATCCCAGCCTTCCCCCGGAAGGGGAAGGAGCAAGACCGATGAGTGCTCAGAACCTTCTCACCCTCGAAGGCGTACAGACGCACATCGGCGCGTACCACATCCTCCACGGCGTGGACCTCGCCGTGCCCCGAGGCCAGCTCACCATGCTGCTGGGCCGCAACGGCGCGGGCAAGACGACCACGCTGCGGACCATCATGGGCCTGTGGCATGCCTCCGAGGGCAGGGTGCGCTTCGCCGACAAGGACATCACCGCGATGCAGACGCCCCAGATCGCGGGCCTGGGCATCGCCTACGTGCCCGAGAACATGGGCATCTTCTCCGACCTCACGGTGAAGGAGAACATGCTGCTCGCCGCGCGCGCCGCGAAGAATGCCGGGCAGATCGACGACACGCGCCTGAAGTGGATCTTCAAGCTTTTTCCCGCGGTCGAGAAGTTCTGGAACCACCCGGCCGGCAAGCTCTCGGGCGGGCAGAAGCAGATGCTGGCGGTCTCGCGCGCCATCGTCGAGCCGCGCGAGCTGCTCCTGATCGACGAGCCCAGCAAGGGCCTCGCGCCCGTGATGATCAACAACATGATCGACGCGTTCGCCGAGTTGAAGCGCAGCGGCGTGACGATCCTGCTGGTGGAGCAGAACATCAACTTCGCACAGCGCCTGGGCGACAACGTCGCGGTGATGGACAACGGCCGCGTGGTGCACAGCGGCTCGATGGCGGCGTTCTCCGCCGATGCGCAACTGCAGCAATCGCTGCTCGGACTGGCCTTATGAAGTATTCGACGTATTACTCCCTCCCCCTCTGGGGAAGGGTTGGGGTGGGGGCTCGCGGCCTTCGATACAGCGCGGCCTTGCAAGCGCCGTCAGCCCCCATCCCAGCCTTCCCCCAGAGGGGGAAGGAGCAAGAAAAGGGAGCGCAGAAATGAAAGCACTCGACTTCGACTGGAAGCCGCTGCTTCTTGCTCCGGTGCTCGCGCTCGTCGCGCTGCCGCTCACCGGCTCGTTCTCGACCTGGCTCACGCTCACGGTCGCGGGCCTCGCGATGGGCATGATCATCTTCATCATCGCCTCGGGCCTCACGCTGGTGTTCGGCCTCATGGACGTGCTGAACTTCGGCCACGGCGTGTTCATCGCGCTCGGCGCCTTCGTGGCGAGCAGCGTGCTCGGCCTCATGGGCGACTGGACCGGTTCGCAGGAACTCTGGCGCAACCTCGTCGCGGTGTTCCCCGCGATGCTGGTCGCGATGGCCGTCGCGGGCGCGGTCGGCTTCGCCTTCGAGCGCTTCATCGTGCGGCCGGTGTATGGCCAGCACTTGAAGCAGATCCTCATCACGATGGGCGGGATGATCATCGGCGAGGAGCTCATCAAGGTGATCTGGGGGCCGGCGCAGGTGCCGCTGCCGTTGCCCGAGGCGTTGCGTGGTTCGCTGTTGATCGGCGATGCGGCCATCAGCAAGTACCGCCTGCTCGCTGTCGCGGTGGGCGTGGTGGTGTTCGGCCTGCTCGCATGGACGTTGGGCCGCACGAAGATCGGCCTGCTGATCCGCGCCGGCGTGCAGGACCGCGAGATGGTCGAGTCGCTCGGCTACCGCATTGGACGGCTCTTCGTCGGCGTGTTCGTGGTGGGCAGTGCCCTCGCGGGCCTGGGCGGCGTGATGTGGGGCCTCTTCCAGCAGAACCTGGTGCCGCAAATGGGCGCGCAGGTCAACGTGCTGATCTTCATCGTGATCATCATCGGCGGGCTCGGCTCTACGGGCGGGGCGCTCATCGGCGCGCTGCTCGTGGGTCTCATGACCAACTACATCGGCTTCCTGCTGCCCACGCTCACGCAGTTCGCGAGCATCTTCCTGATGGTGGCCGTGCTGCTGTGGCGGCCGCAGGGTGTGTACCCCGTGGCGAACCGTTGAGGAAGAAGACACCCATGTTCCTCAAACGACTTCTTTCCAACGACATGCCCCGCAGCCGCCTCCTGGCGCTGCTGCTGGTGGCGCTGTTCCTCGCGCTGGCGTTCGCGCCGTTCATCTTCCCGGGCGTGAAGGCGCTCAGCGTCGCGGCCAAGATCCTGGTGTTCGTGGTGCTGGTCGCGAGCTTCGATCTGCTGCTGGGCTACACCGGCATCGTGAGCTTCGCGCACACGATGTTCTTCGGCATCGGTGCGTATGGCATTGCCATCTCGGCCTCGCGGCTCGGGCCCAACTGGGGCGCGGTGCTCGTGGGGCTGGGCGCGTCGCTCGCGATTTCGCTGGTGCTCTCGTTCGCGATCGGCCTGTTTTCGCTCCGGGTGCGCGCGATCTTCTTCGCGATGATCACGCTGGCCGTGGCTTCGGCGTTCCAGACGCTGGCCTCGCAACTGTCGGACTTCACCGGCGGCGAAGACGGCCTGACCTTCAAGCTGCCCGAGCTGATCTCGCCGAGTTTCGAGTTTGCTGAAGAGCCTTTCCTCGGCGTTTCGCTCGATGGCCGGCTGCTCTGCTACTACCTGCTGTTCGTCGCCGCCGTGGTGCTGGTGCTCGCGCTGCTGCGCATCGTGAATTCGCCCTTCGGCCGTGTGCTGCAGGCGATCCGCGAGAACGAGTTCCGCGCCGAGGCCATCGGCTATCGCGTGGTGGTGTACCGCACGACCGCCGCCGTGCTGTCGGCGCTGTTCGCCACGCTGGCCGGCGCGATGCTCGCGATCTGGCTGCGCTACAACGGGCCCGACACCTCGCTGAGCTTCGAGATCATGATCGACGTGCTGCTCATCGTGGTGATCGGCGGCATGGGCACCATCTACGGCGCGGCCATCGGCGCGGTGCTGTTCGTGGTGGCGCAGAGCTACCTGCAGGACTTGCTGCGGCTGGGCAGCGAGGCGGCGAGCGGGTTGCCGTGGCTCTCGGCGCTGTTGTCGCCCGACCGCTGGCTGCTGTGGCTGGGTGTGCTGTTCGTGCTCTCGGTGTATTACTTCCCGACCGGCATCGTCGGCAAGCTGCGGGCGAGGGCGGCACGATGAGCGCGCCTCTCATCCCCACATCGCACTACGCTGAGCTCGCGGGCCGCGAGATCCACTGGCTCGAATGGGGCCCGCCCGATGCGCCGGTGGTCATCGCCTGGCATGGCCTCGCGCGCACAGCCCGCGACATGGACGAGTTGGCGCAGCACTTCGCGGCGCGCGGCTTCCGCGTGATCTGTCCCGACACCATCGGCCGCGGCTTGAGCCAATGGAGCCCGCTGCCCGACGAGGAGTACCAGCTCTCCTTCTACGCGCGCCTTGCCAATGCGCTGTGCGACGAACTGCGCCTCGGCCGCGTGCACTGGGTCGGCACCTCGATGGGCGGCGCGATCGGCATGGTGTGCGCCTCGGGTCTGTTCGAGCCGCGCATGAAGGCACGC
This sequence comes from Variovorax sp. W2I14, assembly GCF_050435205.1. Taxonomy (NCBI): domain Bacteria; kingdom Pseudomonadati; phylum Pseudomonadota; class Betaproteobacteria; order Burkholderiales; family Comamonadaceae; genus Variovorax; species Variovorax sp. W2I14. Next base: position 941,292 of record NZ_JBNDJX010000001.1, read on the forward strand.
ATCGCGAGCCTCACGCTCAACGACAACGCGCCACAGCTTGCGCAAGCGGCGATCGAGCGCATCCGCGCCTATGCGGGCCAGCCGCCTTCGTTCGACACGGTGGCCGAGCTGGAGGCGTTCTTTCGGACCGTCTACAAGCCCTACGGCTGGCTCAGCGATGCGCAGTGGCGTCGCCTCACCGAAAGTTCCACCCGTCGCCTCGCCGACGGCCGCGTGACGCCGCACTACGACCCGGCGATGGTCAAGCAGTTCAGCGCGCACGACAACGACTACCTGATCTGGCCGCACTACGACGCGATCGAGGTGCCGGTGCTGTGCCTGCGCGGCGCCGAGTCGGACCTGGTGCTGCCCGAGGTCGTCGAGGAGATGCGGCGCCGCGGGCCGGGTGCCGAGGGACGGCTGCAGGTCATCGAAATCCAGGGGTGCGGTCACGCGCCTGCGCTCAACGTGCCCGAACAACTGGAGCCCATCGAGGGGTTTATTCGGGCGGCCGGTCGTTGAACGGGCGGCGGCAGCACAATCGCCGCCGACTTCAACCACAACAAGGCTCGCCTCACCATGTCGCTCTCGCTGTACGACCTGTCCGTCCCGGTTTTCACCCGCGGTCTCGGGCAACTGACTCACCTGTTCGACAAGAGCCTGGCGCACGCCAAGGCCAACGGCATCGACACCGCCACGCTGGTCGATGCGCGCCTTGCGCCCGACATGCTCACGCTGGTCGGTCAGATCCAGCGCGCGAGCGATGCGGCCAAGCTCGGCACGGCGCGCATCGCGGGCATCACGGCGCCCAGCTTCCCCGACGAGGAAAAAACCTGGGACGACCTGGTGGCCCGCATTCGCAAGACGCAGGATTTCCTTGTGACCGTGGACCGCGCGCTCATCGACGGCCAGGAAGAGCGCCCCGTGACCATCAAGACGCGCGAGGGCGAAGCCACCTTTACTGCGCAGCGCTACCTGCTGCAGTTCGCACTGCCCAATTTCTTCTTCCATGTGACCACCGCCTACGACGTGCTGCGCCACAGCGGCATGCCGATCGGCAAGCTGGATTACCTCGGCAAGTTCTGATCGCCATTCGTCACGGCCTTGCGACAAAGTTCAAATTGCCGTGACACATGCGCGCTGACAAGGCGCGCGCTCAACAATCGCGCCAGACCGCTGTCGGTCTGACACGAATGGGGTTGCGATCATGGGCAAGTTGCTGTCGAGAAGGGCGTTTTCAGGTCTTGCTGCAGGCGCGGCTGCCATGGCCGGTTGGCCGATGCAGGGTGCGCTCGCCGCATCGCCGGGCCTCAAGGACTATGGCCGCGCACCCGAGTTCGCGGGCATCGAGAAATGGCTCAACTCGGGGCCGCTCACGATGCAGGGGCTTGCGGGCAAGGTGGTGCTGGTCGACTTCTGGACCTACACCTGTATCAACTGCATCCGGACCCTGCCGCACGTGGTGCGCTGGTACGAGACCTATAAAGACCAAGGCTTCGTCGTGGTCGGCGTGCACTCGCCGGAGTTCGCCTACGAGCGGTCGACGCGCAACGTGCAGGACGCGATCGAGCGCTTCAACATCCGCTACCCCGTGGCACAGGACAACGGCTTCACCACCTGGAAGGCGTACAACAACCAGTACTGGCCGGCGTTCTACCTGGTCGACGCCAAGGGGCAGGTGATGCGCCAGCACTTCGGCGAAGGCGAATACGCCGAGATGGAAGCGGCGATCCAGGCGCTGCTGGCTCGCAAGGCCGCGGGCTGAGTGAGCTACTTGGTCGGCCAGCCCGCGAGGTTGCGTTCGGCGATGCCGGCCAGCGCGGTGATCCATGCCGGGCTGTCGTTCAGGCACGGGATGTAGCTGAAGGCCTGGCCGCCCGCATGCAGGAAGGCTTCGCGGCCTTCCATGGCGATTTCTTCCAGCGTCTCGAGGCAGTCGGCCGGGAAGCCCGGGCACACCACATCGACGCGTTTCACGCCCTTCGCGCCGAGCTCGCTCAGCGTCGGTTCGGTGTAGGGCTCGAGCCACTTGGCGCGGCCGAAGCGCGACTGGAAGGTGACGCGATGCTGCGCATCGGAAAGTCCGAGCCTCGCCGCGAGCAGGCGCGCGGTTTCGAGGCACTGCGCCTGGTACGGATCGCCGAGCGCGATGTTGCGCGCGGGAATGCCGTGGAAGCTCATCAGCAGCACTTCGCCGCGGCCCTCGGTCTTCCAGTGGCGCTCGATGCCTTGCGCGAGCGCGTCGATGTAGGCGGGATCGTCGTGGTATTGGTTCACGAAGCGGAATTCGGGAATGCGGCGTTGCTTACGGCTCCAGTCGTTCACCGCATCGATCACGCTCGCGGTGGTGGTGGCCGAGTACTGCGGATAAGCCTGCAGCACCAGCACGCGCGTCGTGCCCTCGGCCTGCAGCGCGTCGAGGCGGGATGCGATCGACGGGTTGGCGTAGCGCATCGCATCGCGCACCGTCACGCGATGGCCGCGTTCGCCGAGCCAGCCTGCCAGGAGCATCGCCTGCTTCTGCGTCCATACCTTGAGCGGCGAGCCTTCGGGCATCCAGATGCTCGCGTACTTGGCGGCGGACTTGGCCGGCCGCACGCGCAAGATGATGCCGTGAAGGATGAGCGCCCAGAGCACTTTCGGAATTTCGACCACGCGCGGGTCGCCCAGGAAGTCGGCGAGGTAGGGGCGAACGGCGGCGGCGGTGGGGGCGTCGGGGGAGCCCAGGTTGCACCAGAGGACGGCGGTGCGGTCATTGGAGGAACTGGTGTTTGTGGCCGCGCTGGTCGAGGCATTCGTCGGGGCTTGAGGCATGCGATATTCTCAGGCATGACCTCCGCCCCCACAGCGCCGGCGAACGCCGCGCCGCTCGATGTCCAACGCATCTCCGCGATCTCGCTCGACCTCGACGACACCCTCTGGCCCATCTGGCCGACCATCGAACGCGCCGAAGCCGTGCTGCAGGAATGGCTGCTGCGCGAGGCGCCCAAGACAGCCTCGCTGCTGCTCACGCCCGGCATCCTGCGCGAACTGCGCGAAGCCACCGAGAAGGAGCGCTCGGACCTCGCGCACGACCTGAGCGCGCTGCGCCGCGAGTCGATCCGCACTGCGCTCAAGCGCTCCGGCGAAGACCCGGCGCTGGCCGACCCTGCCTTCGACGCCTTCTTCGCCGAGCGCCAGCGCGTGACGCTCTATGACGATGCGCTGCCCGCGCTCAAGTGGCTCAGCGAACGCTATCCGCTGGTCGCGGTATCGAACGGCAATGCGGACATTCACCAGACCGGCGTGGGCCGATGGTTTCGGACCGCGTTCAATGCCCGCGCCTTCGGCAGCGGCAAGCCACATGCACCGATCTTTCGCGCCGCCGCGGCGTCGGTCGGCCTCTTGCCCAAGGATGTGCTGCATGTGGGCGACGACGCAGAGCTTGACGTGGTCGGCGCGCTCAACTCGGGCATGCAGGCCGCGTGGCTGGTGCGCGACGAGCGCCCCTGGGTGCATGGCGCGCGGCCGCAGTTGATCGTGCCGAACCTGCACGCGCTGTGCGTGGCGCTCGGCGCCTGAGACTTATTCGAAGACTGGCCTGAAGAAGCTGCGCTCGTAGCTCAGGATGCAGCGTGTGTCCTCTGCGTACTTGAAGGCCGCCTGGCACTCGGGGTCCTGCATCGAGTCGGCGCGGTATTTCTCATAGGCCGCGAGGCTCGGAAAACTGAACATCGCCAGCGCGACATTGTTCGCGCCTTCCGAGGGCAGAAAGTAGCCGTGGTGCTTGCCGCCGAACTTTTCGACCAGCGGAATCCAGAGCTTGCCGTAGTGCTCGAATTCCTTGAGCTTGTAGGCGTCGACGATGTAGCGCAGGTAGCAGGTGACCATGTTCTTTGTCCAGAGGTGAGGGGCAATTGGCGCGGCCCGGGCGGGCGGCGGGCCGTCGGACTATAGTTTCCCGCTCCCCCGTCTCGTCCCTTGTCCACCTTTCGCGCAGGAACTCCGAAAGTGCATCTCTCCAACTGGCTCATCTTTTGCGGCGTGACGCTGCTTGTCGCTTTCACCCCCGGTCCGGCCGTGCTGCTCGCGGTGTCGAACTCGATCTCCGTGGGCCCGCGACGCGCGATGATCAGTTCGCTCGGCAATGCGGTGGGCCTGTTCATGGTGTCGGCCGCCGCGATGGCGGGGCTGGGCGTGGTGCTGACGACTTCGGCCTCCGCGTTCATGGTGCTGAAGGTAGCCGGCGCGGCGTACCTGATCTACTTGGGCATCAAGCAGTGGCGCAACCGGGCCAGCGTGTTCTCCGATCTGGCCGTGCCCGGAACGCCGGCCGCACCGCGCGCAGCATGGCGCCTGTTCGGCAACGGCGTGACCGTGGCGCTCACCAATCCCAAGGGCATCCTCTTTTTCTCGGCGCTGTTCCCGCAGTTCCTCACGCACGATGCGCCGATCCTCGGGCAGTTCGCGGTGCTCACGGCCACCTTCGCTGCGGGCTCGGTGCTGTCGCATGCGTTCTATGTGCTGCTCGCGCGGATGCTGAAGAAGCAGCTGTCCGATCCGCGCCGGTCGAAGCTCTTCAACCGCGTGTCCGGCGGTGCCTTCGTGCTGCTGGGCTTGAGCCTGCTGCGCCTGCCGAACAAGGCAGCCTGATCAGTCAGTCGAGCGCGAATTGCTCGCGCAGCGCGGCGCAGAAGTCGGCGGTGCCGCTGATCGAGAAGGTGATGGTGGTGAAGCGCGGGTCTTCGCGCGTTTCCTGCAGGTCATAGTCCCAGACCGCGCCTTCGTCCAAGGCGCCGCGCGCATCCGGAAACGTGGCTTCGGCCCAGGCGAGCACTTGTTCGACCTCGGCATGCACCTCGGGTGTTTTCTCCGGCGAAGTCGAAGCCATGGCATCGAAGGTGCCGTGGCCTTCGGTGTCTTCGCTGTAGTCGAAGTCGAGGTAGCGCAGTTCGGTCATGAGGTGGTCGATGCCCGCGCTGCCGCCAATCCGCTGAGCACCGCGCCTTCGAGCGTGGCGGGGTAGGGGCCTTCGATGTAGTCGCCGCAAGCCTGCAGGCCGGGCGCGATGCGCATCGGCGGCCGGGCGAGGGCGGGTGTGCAGGCGAAGGTGGCACGCTTTTCAACGACGGTCTGGATGATCTCCAGCGAAGCCTGCGCCAATTGCGTCGCCGCTTGTGCGATCACCTGCTGCTCCAGCACTTCGCGCGATGCTTCGTTGGCGCTGATGACGAGCGCGAGCACGCCCTCCGGGCCGCCGAGCTGGCCGCGGTCGAACACGAACTGTGCGGGTGCTGTGGCCGGGTCGCTGCGCAGGGCCAGCATCGGCTCTGCCAGCTTCGAGGCGCCGCGCACGTAGACCGTGGCGATGGCTTCGAAGCGCAAGGCCTCGGTGGTTTGGCACCAGCGGTCGGCCGGCAGGCCCGATGCGCGGACGAGCCGCGCGGCGTCCCAGGGGGCGCAGGCCAGGATGACCTGGCCGAAGGCTTCGTCGTCGACGCGCCACTGGCCAGCGTCGGGTGCGATGGCCCGCACGCGTGTGCCGATGCGCACGGTCGCGCCATGCTCCGTCAGCCATGCGATCGCTGCATCCGGCAGGAGCGCGCCGAGGTCTGCGCGTGGCAGCAATAGGTCGGCGCCGCCGCTGCCGCTGAAGAGCGCATCGCGCAGCACGCGCAGGAACACTTCGCCGCTCGACTGGGCCACCGGCGTGTTGAGTGCGGACACGCACAGCGGCTCGATCAGTTCCTGCATCACACGCGGCGAGAGGCCGGCGCACAGGTCGGCGACCGTGGTGGTGCTTGCGCAGCGGAATCCGGAAAGCCGCCAGCCGATGGCGGTGCGCAGCAGCGAAGACTTGTCCCGCCACGTCCAGCCGCGCGCCGTGAAGATGCCCGCCAGCAGATCGAGCGGCGCAGGCAGCCGCGGCAGCTTCAACCCGCCGCCATCGGCGAATCGCAAGGAGAGCGGCAGGCGATGCAGTGCCTTCTCGACATCGACACCGACCTCGCGCATCAGCTTCAGCGTGGCCGTGTAGGCGCCGATCAGGATGTGCTGGCCGTTGTCGAGCGCCATCCCGTGCATGCGATCGACGCGCCGTGCCCGTCCGCCCGGCATGGGCGCTGCCTCGAACAGCGTGACCGCATGACCGAGCCGCGTGGCCTCGACCGCAGCGGCGAGGCCGGCCCAGCCGGCGCCGATGACGGCTATCTTCAAATCCGCCCCAAGGCCTGGACTTTCCATGCGAGCCAGAACTTGCGCACCGGCGTCAGGCTCACGCGCTGGTTCAGCACCTGGAAGTCGTCGCTCTCGATCTCGCGCAGCAGCGTGCGGTAGATGCTGGCCATCATCAGGCCCGGCTTCTGCGTGCGGCGGTCGGCCACCGGCAGCAGGGCGAGCGCTTCGTCGTAGGCGGCATGCGCGCGCTCGGCCTGGAACTTCATGAGCGCCACGAACCGCTCCGAGTGCACGCGATTGAGGATCTCGTGCGCCTTCACGTCGAACTGCTGCAGTTCGTTGACTGGCAGGTAGATGCGGCCACGCAGGGCGTCTTCGCCCACATCGCGCAGGATGTTCGTGAGCTGCAGCGCCAGGCCCAGCTTGTGGGCGTAGGCCGTGGTCTGCGGATCGGTCTGCCCGAAGATGCGCGCCGCGACTTCGCCCACCACGCCGGCCACCAGGTGGCAGTAGCGCGCGAGGCCGGGGAAGTCGAGATAGCGGGTCTGGTCCAGGTCCATCTGGCAGCCGTCGATCACCTCGTGCAACTGGCGCGCCTCGATGCCGTAGGCCGCGGCATGCGGCATCAGCGCCAGCATCACCGGATGCCTGGGCGTGCCCGCGAAGGACTGCGCGACCTCGGTGCGCCACCAGGCGAGCTTGGTGGCGGCCACGCCGGGGTCGCTGACTTCGTCGACCACATCGTCGACCTCGCGGCAGAAGGCATAGAACGCCGTGATCGCGGCACGCCGGGGCTTGGGCAGAAACAGGAAGGCGTAATAGAAACTGCTGCCCGAGGCTGCCGCCTTGTCTTGCACGTATTGCTCGGGATTCATCGGGGAGGCGCTGCTTTCATGGGGCGCCATTGTCTCCGCATCCGCAGCGCTTTCCAGAGCAGGATGGGCGCATCGGCCTTGCCGATGGTGGGGCGCTGGGAGAAGGTGTCGAAGCCCAGGTCGGTGATCTTGTCGAGGATGCGGAGGCCTCCTTGCACGACGAGGCGCAGTTCCCATCCGGCGCGGCCCGGCAAGCGGTGCACCAGCGGCGCGCCTTCTTCCATGAGTTCGCGCGCCCAGAACGACACGACCGACACCAGGTTGATGGCCTCCTGCGGCGGCGGCGCGGCCGAGAGCGGCTCGAACACCTTGAAGTGCTCGCGCGTGAGGCCGCGGCGGGCGCAGTCGGTCAGCGGGAAATAGAAGCGTCCGCGCGGCACGTCCACGCTCGGGTCCTGCCAGAAGTTGATGAGCTGCAGCGCGCTGCAGATGGCGTCGCTCTGCGCCAGCGCCTGTGCGTCGTGCACGCCATAGAGATGCAGCAGCAGCCGTCCGACCGGGTTGGCCGAGCGGCGGCAGTAGTCGAGCAGCTCCGCGCGGTCGGCATAGGTGCCGTGGTCGCGGGTCTTCTCGATGTCCTGCATGAAGGCGCTCAGCAGGTCGGTCAGCAGGTCTTCGGGCAGGCCGTATTGCGCGATGCTGTGGGCCAGCGGGCCGAATACGTGCGGCCAGCGGGAGTCGACAAGCGCCTCGCCCTGCGCAGCGGCCGCGAGCTCGTCCCGGTAGGCGCGCAATTCGTCCAGGCGCTGGTCGGCCGAGGCGTCGCCTTCGTCGGCGATGTCGTCGGCGGTGCGCGCGAAGTGGTAGATCGCGGCAATCGGCGGTCGCAGATGCGGCGGGCAGAGCCACGAGGCGACCGGGAAGTTTTCGTAATGTGCCGGCGGGGCGGCAAGGTGGGGAGTGGCGGACACGCCACGATTGTCCGCGACGCGATGTCCCGGCCCTATGCTCGGTGCGTTGCCACTTCGAACAGATCGCCCCATGAACGCACCGGCTCCGGCCTCCACGGCCCAGATTCCAGCGCAAGGCGGAGCGGGGCATCCGGCGGGGCCCGGATTGATGATCGCCGCGCTCGGCGTCGTGTTCGGCGACATCGGCACCTCGCCGCTCTACGCCTTCAAGGAAACGATGAATCCCGAGCACGGCGTGCCGTTCACGCCCGATTCGGTATTGGGGCTGCTGTCGCTGATCTTCTGGGGCCTGATGTTCGTGGTGACGCTGAAGTACGTGGTGTTCGTGCTGCGCGCCGACCACGACGGCGAGGGCGGCATCCTTGCGCTGCAGGCGCTGGCGCGCAGCGCGGTCGCCGGGCCGAAGACCAAGCCCTGGGTGTGGAACGCGATCGGCCTTCTGGGTCTGGTGGGCGCGGCCATGTTCTATGGCGACAGCCTCATCACGCCGGCGATCTCGGTGCTCTCGGCCGTCGAGGGGCTGGAGGTGCAGGCGCCGGTGCTGCAGCGCGCGGTGATCCCGATCACGGTCGTCATCCTTGTCGCGCTCTTCATGGTGCAGAAGAAGGGCACGGGCGTGGTCGGCAAGATCTTCGGGCCGGTGATGCTGCTGTGGTTCCTCGTGCTGGCCGCGGCGGGCCTCTGGCAGGTGGTGCAGCAGCCGCAGGTGCTGGCGGCGCTCGATCCGCGGCGTGCGTTCGGCTTCCTGATCGAGCACCGGGCGCAGTCGCTCGCGGTGCTGGGCGCGGTGTTCCTGGCGTTCACGGGCGGCGAGGCGCTCTATGCGGACATGGGGCATTTCGGCGCCAAGCCGATCCGGCTCGCATGGATCTTCATCGCGCTGCCGGGGCTGGTGCTCAACTATTTCGGGCAGGGCGCGCTGGTGCTGGCGAATCCGGCGGCCATCGACAACCCGTTCTTCCGGCTCTTTCCCTCGTGGGGCGTGCTGCCGATGGTGGTGCTGGCGGCCATGGCCACGGTGATCGCCTCGCAGGCGGTGATCTCGGGTGCCTTCTCGCTCACCGCGCACGCGATGCGCATGGGCTACCTGCCGCGCATGCGGGTGGTGCAGACCTCGGGCTCGGCCATCGGGCAGATCTACGTGCCGGCGGTGAACTGGCTCTTGATGGTGGGCGTGCTGCTGCTGGTGCTGGGCTTCCGCAGCTCGGGCGCGTTGTCGGCGGCGTACGGCATCGCGGTGTCGATCACGATGGTGACGACCACGCTGCTTGCGGGCATCGTCGCCTGGGGCCTGTGGAAGTGGAACAAGGTGGCGGTGGTGGTGGCCGTGGCGGCCTTCGCGGTGGTCGACCTGACTTTCGTGATCGCCAACAGCCTCAAGGTGGCTGACGGCGGCTGGCTCACGCTGGCGGTGGCGGCGGTGGTGATGGTGCTCTTCACCACCTGGGCCAAGGGGCGGCGGCTCGGGCTGGAGGCCGCGGCCGCCGAAAGCCTGCCGCTGCGGCCCTTCATCGAATCGCTGGCGCGGCACATGCCGCACAGGGTGAGCGGCACCGCGGTGTTTCTGAACCCCGATGCCACGGCGGTTCCGCATGCGCTGCTGCACAACCTCAAGCACAACCAGGTGCTGCACGACCAGGTGATCTTGCTGCGCGTGCTGCCCTGCGACACGCCGCGCGTCGACGCCCGCATCCGCATCGAGGCGGAGCAGTTGATGGAGGGCATCTGGGTGGTCACCGCGCGCCACGGCTTCATGGAGCGGCCCGATGTGCCCGAGTTCATCCGCATCCTGGCCTACCAGAAGACGCTGGCGATCGATTCGATGAAGACTTCGTATTTCGTCTCGCGCGCCTCTGTGGGCGAGGAGAACCTGCCGGGCATGAACCCGGTGCGGCGTGCGCTGTTCGGCTGGCTGCAGCGCAATGCGGGGAGGGCGTCGGACTACTTCGAGCTGCCCGACAACCGGTTGGTGGAGATGGGGCAGCGGACCTGAGAGGCTGAAAGTACCAGTCAACTGACCCGCGGGTCATTGACAGTATTTAACGTTTACCCTAGATTACTAACCGGTGGGTCATTAAAGACCCGGTTTGTCCTTTCTTGGGTGTCTCATGACCGCCTCCGCCTTTTCCCCCCGTGTGCGCAGCGCCTTGTGGCTGCTGATTCCTTCCTTGTTCCTGGCCGGCTGCTCGCCGAAGCCGGCGGTCGAGGAGCCCGTGCGAGCGGTGAAGCTGGTGACCGTCGGCACCAGTGAATTCGATGCCCAGCCCGAGTTCTCGGCCGAGGTCCGCGCCCGCGTCGAATCGCGGCTCGGGTTCCGCGTGGCGGGCAAGATCACCAAGCGCCAGGCCGATCTCGGTCAGCATGTGCAGGCCGGGCAGGTGCTGGCGCAGCTCGATCCGCAGGACTACAGGTTGGCCGCCGACGCCGCCCGCGCCCAGCAGGCCGCGGCGCTGACCAACCGCGACCTTGCGGCCGCCGATCTGAAGCGCTATCGCGAATTGCGCGAGCAGAACTTCATCAGCGGCGCCGAACTGGAGCGCCGCGAAACCACCTGGAAGGCGGCCCAGGCGCAACTCGAGCAGGCACAGGCCCAGCTTGCCTCGCAAGGCAATCAAGCGAACTACACGACCCTCGTTGCCGACGTGGCGGGCGTCATCACCGCCATCGAGGCGGAACCGGGCCAGGTCGTGCAGGCCGGCACGCCGGTCGTTCGCATTGCCCAGGACGGCGCGCGCGACGTGGTGTTCGCGGTGCCGGAAGACCGCGCCCAGGCCATCAAGCCAGGCTCCGCGGTGACGGTGCGCGGCTGGTCGGGCGGCAATGAACTGCAGGGGCAGGTGCGTGAGGTCGCCGCCAGCGCCGACGCGGTCACCCGCACCTATTCGGTCAAGGTCGCGATCGACGCGGCCACCGCGCCGCCGCTTGGCGCCACGGTCTACGCCCGACCGCAGGCACTGGCCCAGACCAGCACCGCGGTGATGAAGCTGCCCACCAGCGCCCTGCGCCAGGAAGGCAAGGGGACCGCCGTCTGGGTGCTCGACAAATCGACGATGACGGTGCGCTCGCAACCCGTGCAGGTGGCCACCGCCGACGGCAACGAGGCGGTGATCGCCAGCGGCATCACGCCCGGAACGATGGTCGTGGCAGCGGGCGTGCATGTGCTCTCCCCGGGGCAGAAGGTCACCATCTACCAGTCCAAGGAGGCGGCGGCCGCCGCTGCCAATGGGAAGGATGTGGTGCAGGCCGTGGAGCCTGTCGCCGCCGGCAAGAAGGAGATCGCTGCAGGTGCCGCCAAATGACGGAAGGCGCAGCGACCTCCTCCGACAAGCACGCCGAAAAGCCTGCCGCCAAGCCCGCCGGCTTCAATCTCTCCAAATGGGCGCTCGACCATGCGCCGCTCACGCGCTACCTGATGGTGGTGCTGATGGTGCTGGGCGCGTTCGCGTACTTCCAGCTCGGCCAGGACGAGGATCCGCCGTTCACCTTCCGTGCGATGGTGGTGCGCACCTACTGGCCCGGAGCGACCGCGCAGCAGGTGGCCGAGCAGGTCACCGACAAGCTCGAGCGCACGCTGCAGGAGGCACCGTACGCCGACAAGATCCGCAGCTACTCGAAGCCGGGCGAGTCGCAGATCGTCTTCAACATCAAGGACTCCTCCAAGTCGGCCGACGTCGCCAACGTCTGGTACACGGTGCGAAAGAAGATCGGCGACATGCGCGCCACCCTGCCCGCGGGCGTGCAGGGGCCGTTCTTCAATGACGATTTCGGCGATGTCTATGGCGTGATCTACGCGCTGGAGAGCGAAGGCTTCAGCTATGCCGAACTCAAGACGCTCGCCGACGACGTGCGTCAGCAGCTGCTGCGGGTGAAGGACGTGGCCAAGGTCGACCAGTTCGGCGTGCAGGACGAGAAGGTCTACATCGAGATCTCGCAGAAGCGCCTCGCGCAGCTGGGCCTGGACTTCAACGCGGTGCTCTCGCAGCTGGGCTCGCAGAACGCGATCGAGAGCGCGGGCACCATCCAGTCGCCTCAGGATGTGGTGCAGGTGCGCGTGGCGGGCCAGTTCACCAGCGTCGACCAGCTGCGCGACATGCCCATTCGCGGCAGCTCCGGCAACCAGCTGAAGCTGGGCGACATCGCGGACATCCGCCGCGGCTACATCGATCCGCCGGCCGTCAAGGTGCACCACCAGGGCAAGGAAGTGATTGCGCTGGGCGTCTCCATGGCCAAGGGCGGCGACATCATCGCGCTCGGCAAGGCGCTGAAAGTGGCGACCGCGCAGATCGACCAGCGCCTGCCCATCGGCGTGAAGCTCGCGCAGGTGCAGGACCAGCCGGTGTCGGTGGCCAGTTCGGTGAACGAATTCGTCGGCGTGCTGATCGAGGCCGTGGCCATCGTGCTGGCCGTGAGCATCATCGCGCTCGGCCTGCACAAGGGCGGGCGCTTCGGCTGGTACATCGACATGCGGCCGGGGCTGGTGGTGGCGATCACCATTCCGCTGGTGCTGGCCGTGACCTTCCTCGCAATGGATTACTTCGGCATCGGGCTGCACAAGATATCGCTGGGGTCGCTGATCATCGCGCTCGGCCTCCTGGTGGACGACGCGATCATCGCGGTCGAGATGATGGTGCGGAAGATGGAGGAGGGCTACGACAAGGTCCGCGCCGCCACCTTCGCCTACGACGTGACGGCCAAGCCGATGCTCACGGGCACGCTCATCACCGCCGCTGGTTTCCTGCCGATCGGTCTGGCCAAGTCGGTGACCGGGGAATACACCTTCGCGATCTTCGCGGTGACGGTGATCGCGCTGGTGCTGTCGTGGATCGTGTCGGTGTACTTCGTGCCGTACCTGGGCACGCTGCTGCTGAAGGTGAAGCCGCACGATCCCGATGCGCCGCCGCACGAGCTCTTCGACTCGGCCTTCTACAACACCTTCCGCCGCACCGTGAACTGGTGCGTCGAGCACCGCTGGATGACCATCGGCGCGACCGTGCTGATCTTTGCGCTGGGCATCGTGGGCATGGGCAAGGTGCAGCAGCAGTTCTTTCCGGACTCGAGCCGGCCGGAGATCCTGGTCGACATCTGGTTCCCGGAAGGCACGTCGTTCGCGGCGAACGAGGAAGTGGCCAAGCGCGTGGAGCAGCGCTTCATGCAGGAAGCGGGCGTGAAGACCGTGAGTACCTGGATCGGTTCGGGCGTGCCGCGCTTCTACCTGCCGCTGGACCAGGTGTTCCCGCAGACCAACGTGTCGCAGCTCATCGTGCTGGCCAAGGACCTGAAGGTGCGCGAGACGCTGCGCCTGAAGCTGCCGCAGTTGCTGGCACAGGAATTCCCCGAGGTGCGTGGCCGCGTCAAGCTGCTGCCCAACGGGCCGCCGGTGGCCTATCCGGTGCAGTTCCGCGTGATCGGCACCGAGCCTGCGCAACTGCGCGCGCACGCCGACGAGGTGAAGGCGGTGCTGCGAGAGAACGCCAACATGCGCGGCGTGAACGACAACTGGAACGAGTCGGTGAAGGTGATTCGGCTAGAGATCGACCAGGCCAAGGCGCGCGCGCTCGGCGTGACCAGCCAGGCGATCGCGCAGGCTTCTAGGACCATGTTCAGCGGCACCACCGTGGGCCAGTACCGCGAGAACGACCTCCTGATCGACATCGTGCTGCGCCAGTCGCCCGACGAGCGTGAGGCCATCTCGGACATCGGCAATGCCTATATCCCGACGAGTTCGGGCCGCTCGATACCGCTCACGCAGATCGCCAGGCCGGTGTTCACCTGGGAGCCCGGCGTGATGTGGCGCGAGAACCGCGACTACGCGATCACCGTGCAGGGCGAGGTGGTCGAGGGCCTGCAGGGCGCGACCGTCACCGAGCAGCTGATGCCCAAATTGCGCGAGCTAGAAGCCGGCTGGCATGCGGCCGGGCAGGGCGCCTACCGCATCGAGGTGGCGGGCGCGGTCGAGGAAAGCAGCAAGGGCTCGGCCTCCATCGTGGCGGGCGTGCCGATCATGCTGTTCCTGGTGTTCACGCTGCTGATGCTGCAACTGCACAGCTTCAGCCGCTCGCTGCTGGTGTTCATCACCGGGCCGATGGGCATTGCGGGCGTGGCCGGTGCGCTGCTGCTGCTGAACCGGCCGTTCGGTTTCGTGGCACTGCTGGGCGTGATCGCGCTCATGGGCATGATCCAGCGCAACGCAGTGATCCTGATCGACCAGATCGAGAGCGACCGGAGTGCCGGCGTGCCGGCCTGGGACGCGATCGTCGAGTCGGCGGTGCGGCGACTGCGCCCCATCGTGCTGACGGCGGCGGCTGCTGTGCTGGCAATGATTCCGCTCTCGCGCAGCGTGTTCTGGGGGCCAATGGCCGTGGCCATCATGGGCGGGCTGATCGTGGCGACGGTATTGACCCTGCTGGCACTGCCGGCAATGTATGCCGCCGCATTCCGTGTCAAGCGGGAGCCAAAAGCGGGGTAGCGGACGCCGCCGGGCCGCCCCAAGGTGGTCCGCGCCTCCTCCTCGGGAGGTGGCGAATTACACGAAGTGAATAGCCGGGAGGCCCCCATTCTTGCGCTTAAAATGCGCGGTTGACCGATTTCAGGCGGACGGTCTTTGGGCAGGCGGGTACCCCGGTATCCGCTGCACCAGGGCCGTCCGCTTTTGCATTCACCTGAAAAATGGCAATAGCGCGGGTGGCGAAATTGGTAGACGCACCAGGTTTAGGTCCTGACGTTCGCAAGAACGTGCCGGTTCGAGTCCGGCCCCGCGCACCAGCCACACCCCTCACAAGGAAGACACCATGACCGTGAACGTTGAAACTCTCGAGAAGCTCGAACGCAAGATCACGCTGACCCTGCCGGTCGGCACCATCCAGAACGAAGTCGATTCGCGCCTCAAGAAGCTCGCGCGCACCGTCAAGATGGACGGCTTTCGCCCAGGCAAGGTGCCGATGAACGTCGTGGCCCAGCGCTATGGTTACTCGGTGCACTACGAAGTCATGAACGACAAGGTCGGCGAAGCCTTCTCGCAAGCGGCCAACGAAGCCAAGCTGCGCGTGGCCGGCCAGCCCCGCATCACCGAGAAGGAAGAGTCGCCCGAAGGCGAGCTGGCCTTCGACGCGGTGTTCGAAGTGTTCCCCGAAGTCAAGATCAACGACCTGTCCGGCGCTGAAGTCGAGAAGCTCTCGGCCGAAGTGGGCGACGACGCGATCGACAAGACGCTCGACATCCTGCGCAAGCAACGCCGCACCTTCGCCCAGCGCGCCCAAGACGCCGTCGCGCAAGACGACGACCGCGTGACCGTCGACTTCGAAGGCAAGATCGACGGCGAGCCCTTCCAGGGCGGCAAGGCCGAAGACTTCCAGTTCGTGGTCGGCGAAGGCCAGATGCTCAAGGAATTCGAAGACGCGGTGCGCGGCATGAAGTCCGGCGACAGCCGCACCTTCCCGCTGTCGTTCCCGGCCGATTACCACGGCAAGGACGTGGCCGGCAAGCAAGCCGACTTCATGGTCACCCTGAAGAAGATCGAAGCCTCGCACCTGCCCGAAGTCAACGAACAGCTCGCCAAGTCGCTCGGCATCGCCGAAGCCACGGTCGAGGGCCTGCGCGCCGACATCAAGCGCAACCTCGAGCGTGAAGTGAAGTTCCGCCTCTTGGCCCGCAACAAGAACGCCGTGATGGACGCGCTGGTTGCCAACGCCGAACTCGACCTGCCGAACGCCAGTGTGCAGTCCGAAGTCAGCCGCATGATCGAAGGCGCCCGCGCCGAACTCAAGCAGCGCGGCATCAAGGACGCCGACAAGGCGCCGATTCCCGAGGAAGTGTTCCGCCCGCAAGCCGAGCGCCGCGTGCGCCTGGGCCTCGTGGTCGCCGAACTGGTGCGTGCCAACAACCTGCAGGCCAAGCCCGAGCAGATCAAGGCCCACATCGACGAGCTGGCCGCCAGCTACGAAAAGCCGGCCGACGTGGTGCGCTGGTACTTCAGCGACAACAACCGCCTGGCGGAAGTCGAAGCCGTCGTCATCGAGAACAACGTGACCGATTTCGTGCTCGCCAAGGCCAAGGTCAATGAAAAGTCGGTGTCGTTCGACGAACTGATGGCGCAGCAGCAACAAGGCTGATCCCGTCGCTGACCGCAACGCCAATGGGGCTTGTGCTTTGCGGCACGAGCCCCATTTCACTCAGGCGTACAGTTCATACACAGCGAACGATTCCACTTCCCGGAGAGCTAATTCATGATCGCAAACGAAATTCAAGGCCTCGGCATGGTTCCGATGGTCGTCGAGCAGTCGGGCCGCGGCGAACGGTCCTATGACATCTATTCGCGCCTCCTGAAGGAGCGCATCGTGTTCCTGGTGGGCGAGGTCAACGACCAGACCGCCAACCTCGTGGTGGCCCAGCTGCTGTTCCTGGAGAGCGAGAACCCGGAGAAGGACATTTCCTTCTACATCAACTCCCCGGGCGGCAGCGTGAGCGCCGGCATGGCGATCTACGACACCATGCAGTTCATCAAGCCCGACGTGTCGACCATGTGCCTGGGCTTCGCGGCCAGCATGGGCGCCTTCCTGCTGGCGGCCGGCGAGAAGGGCAAGCGTTTCTCGCTGCCCAATTCGAAGGTCATGATCCACCAGGTGCTCGGCGGCGCACGCGGCCAGGCGACCGACATCGAGATCCATGCGCGCGACATCCTGCGCACCAAGGACCAGATGAACCGCATTCTGGCCGAGCGCACCGGCCAGCCGCTGGAAAAGGTCAAGACCGACACCGAGCGCGACTATTTCCTCACGGCCGATGAGGCCAAGGACTATGGTCTGGTCGACCAGGTCGTTGCCAAGCGCGGTTAAAACTGCCCGGCGCCCTGTGGCGCAAAAGGCAAAAAACGGCGTTTTCCACACGGGAAACGCCGTTTTTGTTTAGTTATCATTGTCCATACCCCTGTAACGAGGCATCTGTCCATGGCCGAAAAAAAAGGCTCCTCCAGCGAAAAAACGCTTTATTGCTCGTTCTGCGGCAAGAGCCAGCATGAGGTCAAGAAGCTGATCGCGGGCCCTTCGGTCTTCATCTGCGACGAGTGCATCGATCTCTGCAACGAAATCATCCGCGACGAGCTGCCGGCTGGTGAAGAAGCGCGCGAAGCGCGCAGCGACCTGCCCACGCCGCTGGAGATCAAGACCAACCTCGACAACTACGTGATCGGCCAGGAGCCGGCCAAGCGCATGTTGTCGGTGGCGGTCTACAACCACTACAAGCGCCTGCGCCACAAGGAAAAGGCCAAGGGCGACGACGTCGAGCTCAGCAAGAGCAACATCCTCTTGATCGGCCCCACAGGCTCGGGCAAGACGCTGCTCGCGCAAACGCTCGCGCGCATGCTCGACGTGCCTTTTGTAATGGCCGACGCCACCACGCTGACCGAAGCCGGCTACGTAGGCGAAGACGTCGAGAACATCATCCAGAAGCTGCTGCAGAGCTGCAACTACGAAGTCGAGCGTGCCCAGCGCGGCATCGTCTACATCGACGAAATCGACAAGATCTCGCGCAAGTCCGACAACCCCTCGATCACGCGCGACGTGTCGGGCGAGGGCGTGCAGCAGGCTTTGTTGAAGCTCATCGAAGGCACCATGGCCAGCGTGCCGCCCCAAGGTGGGCGCAAGCACCCGAACCAGGACTTCTTGCAGATCGACACGACCAACATCCTGTTCATCTGCGGCGGCGCCTTCGCGGGCCTGGAGAAAGTCATCGAAAACCGCACCGAGGCCTCGGGTATCGGCTTTGGCGCGACGGTCAAGAGCAAGGCGCAGCGCAGCATCACCGAGGTGTTCCGCGAAGTCGAACCCGAAGACCTGATCAAGTTCGGCCTGATCCCCGAGCTCGTGGGCCGCATGCCCGTGGTCGCATCGCTCGCGGAACTCTCCGAGGACGCGCTGGTCCAGATCCTGACCGAGCCAAAGAACGCGGTGGTCAAGCAATTCACCAAGCTCCTTCAAATGGAAGGCGTGGACCTGGAGATTCGCCCGGCGGCGCTCAAGGCGATTGCACGCAAGGCGCTGGCCCGCAAGACCGGTGCGCGCGGGCTGCGCTCGATCCTTGAACAGTCGCTGATCGACACCATGTTCGAATTGCCGAACGCGACCAATGTCGACAAGGTGGTGGTTGAGGAATCGACCATCGACGAAAACAAGCCACCGCTGCTCGTCTACCGCGAAGCAGCGAAGAAGGCGTAAAGGATTTCGCATGTCTGGTCATACCCCCCTGCCTCCCGAAGCACTCGACCTGCCGCTGCTGCCGCTGCGCGACGTCGTGGTGTTTCCCCACATGGTGATCCCGCTCTTTGTGGGTCGCCCCAAGAGCATCAAGGCGCTCGAACTGGCCATGGAGGCCGAGCGCCGCATCATGCTGGTGGCCCAGAAGGCTGCTGCCAAGGATGAGCCCTCCGTCGAGGACATGTTCGAGGTCGGCTGCGTCTCGACCATTCTGCAGATGCTCAAGCTGCCCGACGGCACGGTGAAGGTGCTTGTCGAAGGCCAGCAGCGCGCACGCGTGAACCGCATCGATGACGGCGAAACGCACTTCACTGCCAACGTGACGCCCGTCGAGGCGCTCGAAGGCGGCGAGAAGGGCACCGAGGTCGAGGCCCTGCGCCGTGCCGTGATGCAGCAGTTCGACCAGTACGTCAAGCTGAACAAGAAGATCCCGCCCGAGATCCTGACCTCGATCTCGAGCATCGACGATGCCGGCCGCCTGGCCGACACCATCGCCGCGCACCTGCCGCTCAAGCTCGACAACAAGCAGGCCGTGCTCGACCTGGACGACGTCAAGGCGCGCCTGGAGAACCTGTTCGGTCAGCTCGAGCGCGAGGTCGACATCCTCAACGTCGACAAGAAGATCCGCGGCCGCGTGAAGCGCCAGATGGAGAAGAACCAGCGCGACTTCTATCTCAACGAGCAGGTCAAGGCCATCCAGAAGGAGCTCGGCGAAGGCGAAGAGGGCGCGGACATCGAGGAGATCGAGAAGAAGATCAAGCTCGCCAAGATGTCCAAGGAGGGCCTCAAGAAGGCCGAAGGCGAACTCAAGAAGCTCAAGCTGATGTCGCCCATGTCGGCCGAGGCCACCGTGGTGCGCAACTACATCGACGTGCTCATCGGCCTGCCGTGGAGCAAGAAGACCAAGATCAAGCACGACCTTGCGAATGCCGAGGCCGTGCTCAATGCCGACCATTACGGCCTCGAGAAGGTCAAGGACCGCATCCTTGAATATCTCGCGGTTCAACAACGCGTCGACAAGGTGAAGGCACCCATCCTGTGCCTCGTGGGCCCACCGGGCGTCGGCAAGACCTCGCTGGGGCAGTCGATCGCCAAGGCGACCGGCCGCAAGTACACGCGCATGGCGCTGGGCGGCATGCGTGACGAAGCCGAAATCCGCGGCCATCGCCGCACCTACATCGGCGCGCTGCCGGGCAAGGTGCTGCAGGGGCTGAGCAAGATCGGCACGCGCAATCCGCTGTTCCTGCTCGACGAAATCGACAAGCTGGGCACCGACTTCCGCGGCGACCCGTCGAGCGCGCTGCTCGAAGTGCTCGACCCCGAACAGAACCACACCTTCGGCGACCACTACGTGGAAGTCGACTTCGACCTGAGCGACGTGATGTTCGTCGCCACCTCGAATTCGATGAACATCCCGCCGGCGCTGCTGGACCGCATGGAAGTCATCCGCCTCTCGGGCTACACCGAGGACGAGAAGACCAACATCGCGATCAAGTACCTGCTGCCCAAGCAGATGAAGAACAACGGCGTGAAGGACGAGGAGCTTGCGGTCACCGAAGAGGCCGTGCGCGACATCGTGCGCTACTACACGCGTGAAGCTGGCGTGCGTTCGCTGGAACGTGAGCTCTCGAAGATCTGCCGCAAGGTGGTGAAGGGCCTGCTGCTGAAGCAGCTCACGCCGAAGGTGACGGTCGATGGATCGAACCTCAACGAGTTCCTCGGCGTGCGCAAGTACAGCTTCGGCTTGGCCGAAAAGCAGAACCAGGTCGGCCAGGTGGTGGGTCTCGCGTGGACCGAAGTCGGCGGCGATCTGCTGACGATCGAGGCGGTCACCATGCCCGGCAAGGGCGTGATCAGCCGCACGGGTTCGCTGGGTGACGTGATGAAGGAATCGGTGGAGGCTGCACGCACGGTGGTGCGCAGCCGATCGCGCCGCCTCGGCATCAAGGACGAGATGTTCGAGAAGCGCGACATCCATATCCACGTGCCCGATGGCGCGACGCCCAAGGACGGCCCGAGCGCGGGCGCGGCGATGACGACGGCCTTCGTGTCGGCGCTCACGGGCATTCCCGTGCGCAGCGACGTTGCGATGACCGGCGAAATCACGCTGCGCGGCGAGGTCACGGCCATCGGCGGACTGAAGGAAAAGCTGCTGGCCGCATTGCGCGGTGGCATCAAGACCGTGCTGATCCCCGAAGAGAACGCCAAGGACCTGCAGGACATTCCCGAGAACGTGAAGAACGGTCTCGAGATCGTGCCCGTGAAATGGATCGACAAGGTCCTGGAGATCGCGCTCGAGAAGATGCCGGAGCCGCTGTCCGACGAAGAGGTGGCTGCTTCGGCTGCCGCTGTGGCCGAGTTGGCCAAGCAGCGTGCGGGCACCCCGGCCGCCGAGGGTTCGATCAAACATTGAAGGCGTGAATTTGCCAGGCCTCGAAAAACTGGTATATAATTCGAGGCTCGAAACGCGGGAATAGCTCAGTTGGTAGAGCGCAACCTTGCCAAGGTTGAGGTCGAGAGTTCGAGACTCTTTTCCCGCTCCAGTTTTGAAAAAGGGAAGCAAATGCTTCCCTTTTTTTCGCAAGTTCGAATTCGTTTTTCTGCGTGGCGCGATAGCAAAGCGGTTATGCAACGGATTGCAAATCCGTCTAGCCCGGTTCGACTCCGGGTCGCGCCTCCACCTTCTCGTTAGACACGATTCGATCAGACAAACAAGCCCCGCCAACCATCGTTGCCGGGGCTTGTTTCGTTTGGGTTATCGTCGATGTCCAACCTGACGCCCGGATGGTGAAATTGGTAGACACATCGGACTTAAAATCCGCCGCTTCCTTGATCGGGGCATACGGGTTCGACCCCCGTTCCGGGTACCAAACTTAAAAAAGGAGCATTCGATGCCTCGCTACAACGCTCCATTTGAGATCCATGTGCATGGCGACGTGTCATTGCGTTCGGACGTGAGCTTCGAGCAGATCCAGGAAGCGCTCAAGCCGCTCTGGAAATATGCAGGCGCCAAGTCGCTGGCCGACGGCGCCACCAGCACCTACGAAGAAGAACCCGGCATCCGCTTCGAGCAGAAGGACCACACGCTGCAGATCTGCTGGACCGTCCCCGGTGACGAAGACTTCCGCCAGGCACTCGACGAGATGTGCATGGGCCTGAACGAACTCTCGGACCGCGGCGCTGCGATCGAAGTCACCTTCTACGACACCGACTTCGACGAGGAAGAAGGCGACCCCGACGAAGAATCCCGCGACGATTTCCTGATGCTGTTCGTCGGTCCCAACCCGGCCGCGATCATGCAGGTGCAACGCGACCTGCTGGTGGAAGACGTCGTCAACCTCATGGAGCGCCATTTCGACGGCGCCGAACTGGGTGGCGTGGTCTCCGAGATCGATCGCCTCTTCAGCGACCGTTTCGATGCGCTCGTGAACTCGCTCGAAATCGGCAAGCGTCCGCGCGGCACGGGTGGTCCGGGCAGCGGCGGAAGCGGCGGTGGCCACGGCGGCGGTCGCCGTCCGCGCCACCTGCACTAACAACCCGCAACCACTCGCCCAGCGCAAGGCCGCATGGCCCTGTTTCCCGCCTCCGCGCTGCGCCCCGGCGTGCGCAAGCGCGAGGTCTTCGGTTGGGCGATGTACGACTTCGCGAACTCGGGCTACACGACGGTCGTCATCACCGCCGTGTTCGCCGCCTACTTCGTGGGCGGCATCGCCAAGGGCGCGCCTTGGGCCGCCTTTGCCTGGACCGCCGCACTCAGCATCTCCTACGCCATCGTGATGCTCACGATGCCCGCCATCGGCGCCTGGGCCGACCTGCGCGGTGCCAAGAAACGGGTGTTGGTCATCGCCACCACAGGCTGCGTAGTGGCCACGGCCGCACTGGCGCTCACGCCGCGCTTTGCGGGCGCCTCGGGCGGCGTTGCAATGGCCATGTTGCTGGTGATCGTCTCGAACGCCTTCTATTCCTACGGCGAGTCCCTCACGGGCGCCTTCCTGCCTGAGCTGGCAACGCCCGAAGGCATGGGCAAGGTGAGCGGATGGGGCTGGAGCTTCGGTTATGTCGGCGGCATGCTCGCGCTCGGCATCTGCCTGGCCTACGTGCTGTGGTCGCAGGCGAGGGGATTGCCGGCTTCGCATTTCGTGCCGGTCACGATGCTGATCACGGCTGCCATCTATGGCGGTGCGGCTTGCGCCACCTTCGCGCTCTTGCCCGAGCGTGCGCAGCCGAAAACCGCAGGCGGCGAACTTGGCGCGTGGCAGCAATTGCGGGCCACCTACAAGCGGGCACGCGCCTATCGCGACTTCATGTGGCTGCTGGTCTGCACCGTCTGCTACCAGGGCGGCGTGGCGGTCGCCATCACGCTCGCGGCGATCTACGCCGAACAGGTGATCGGCTTCGTGGCGAGCGAGACGATGGTGCTGATCTTCGTGCTCAACGTCGCCGCCGCCATCGGCGCTTTCTCGTTCGGCTACATCCAGGATCGCCTCGGCCACAAGGTCTCGCTGGCGGTCACGCTGGTGGCGTGGATCGCGGTCTGCGTGATCGCCGCCGTGGTGACCACCAAAGGCGGCTTCTGGTGGGCCGCCGCCATCGCAGGGCTCGCGATGGGCTCGAGCCAGTCCGCCGGCCGCGCGATGACCGGCTACCTCGCGCCGCCGCAGCAACTGGCGGAGTTCTTCGGGCTCTGGACTTTCGCGACCCGGCTGGCCAGCATCATCGGCCCGCTGAGCTTCGGCGCGATCACCTGGGCCACGGGCGGCAACCAGCGCATCGCGATTCTCTCGACCGCGGTGCTGTTCGTGGCGGGGTTGCTGTTGCTGCTGCCGATCGACATGCGGCGCGGCCGCGAGGCTGCGCTGCGCACTCCGTAGAAATCAGGGCAGCTTGTCGCCGAACAGGCTGTTGTTGGTCAGCGGCCAGCCGACCGCCGGCGCGTAGCGCACGGTCCAGTTGGCGGGGTCTTTCACACGCGCTGCGAACAAGGCCAGGTTCGAACGGTCCAGCGGTCCGTTGTAGATCGCGTTGGTCTGGTTGGCCGGCGACGCGGTGAATGAAAAGCCCGTGCCCGCCGTCGTGATCGCATCGGGAATGGTGCCGGCGGCGCCGCCAAGCGTGAGGCTCGCAAGGAAGCTGCCGACCGCCGTGATCTTGCCGGCCTTGCCGGGCGCCAGGTTCTCGATGGTGCCTCCGGTGAAGGCGTAGATGGTCTCCGACTTCCCGATGCCGCCCGGGGACCCCAGCGTGGTGCCCTTGTCGGCGATCGGGTTGCCCGTCACGTCGGTCTGGATGGTCACGATGCTGCCGGCGGGCAGGTTCTGGTCGGCGGTCCAGACGAAGGCTGTTTCGTTCGTGATGCCGGTGAACTCGAGCACGCCATCCTTGCCGCGGTCGCGGTCGGTGAACATCACTTGCGTGCCGCCGTTAACGGCCTTGAGCAGCACGAAGGCATAGGCATCCGGCGCCTCCGCATTGCCTGCCATGAACAGCAGGTCGCCAGCGACCAGCGGCGTTGGCGCGCCGGCCGTCATGAAGTTCAGCTTCGTTGCATCGGCGATGCCTGCAAAGGCGTTGCCGACGGGATCGGTGATGGCGTTGGCGTCCACCGTCACGTAGTAGCCCGTGTCGGCCGTGAGCTTGGTGGTCGGCACGATCGTCAGCACGTTGAATGCCAGTTGCATGCGCGCGGCCGGACTGGCGGCGTTGAAGGTCTCGACGACGCTGCCGTCGGCCTTGTGCAGCACGATATTGCCCGCGCCAAGGCGGATCGCTTCGTTGAAGGACAGCACGATCGACGTGTCGAAGTTGACGCCCATGCGGCCCGCGGCGGGCGAAGCGGTCTTCAGCACCGGGCCAGCCGTGTCGACCCATGGTTGACCCAGGCGAACGACGTAGCCGTCGAACTTCTGGTCGGCCGCGTCGAGGTCCTTCGACGCCTTGGTCTGGCCGGGCCATACCGTGTCGCCGTTGTCCAGCAGCAGTTGCACGTGCGTGCCTGCCTTCACCGGGCCGGGGACCTCGACGGTCGACTCGAAGCTGCCGCCAGTTTCCTTGCGCAGCTTGTCCAGGTCGTTCGACAGCTCGACAGGCGCCGAGCCCGGATTGCCGTTCCACGAGAAGAGCGCGAAGTTGCGGTCCACGTCCGCGCTCGTGGCACCTGCCGGGCCGGCGACGATCAGGTAGTTGCCGTCCGAGCCCTTGTCGATCGAACGGATGCCGCGGCCGCCGAGTTCCAGTTCGATGGGCGCGCCGAACGCGGCCTGCGTGGCTGTGCCGCCCACCAGCGCGGCGTAGTTCTGCACCGGCACGATCAGCGCCTTGGCGCGCGTCGAAGGGCCGGTCTGCGGGGCGCGGAAGCCGAGCCACAGGGCGCTGTCGCCCGGCGCGCTGGTCATGCCCTCGACCGAGAAGCCATCGACCCGCTCGGGCACGATGCCGGCGCCCGCCGACATGGCAAAGCCGAAGTGGTTGGCGCCCAGGCCATGGCTGTTGGCGGCGTCCCAGGCCACCAGTTGCGCCTCGAGCGACGAGAACTGGCCGACATAGCTGAAGGCGGTTGCAGCGCCGGTGCCGATCACCTTCACCGCGAAGAGGTGCGAGCGGTCGGGCGCATCGCCGCCGTCCTTCTTGTTGCTGTTGGAGCCGGTGAGGTACAGCGTGTCGCCGATCCGCACGCCGGCTTCGAGGTCGAGCTCCTTGCCCAGCTTCGGTCCGTCGAGTTCGTAGCTCCATTCCTTCACCGCGGCGCCGCCGGCGCGCGGGTACACGCGCAGCACATTGGCCTCGTCGTCGGCCACGATCATGAAGTTGTCGGGCAGGGCGAAGGCGGTCGAGGCGTCCGATGAGCCCTCGGTGGTGCCGGCATTGGGCGTGAACGTCGCCTTCGAGACCAGCTGGTCCGGCTCGGCTGCCGCCGGCGGTGCCACGGGTGGCTGGGCGGCGGGCGGAGGCGCGACACCGGTCAGCGGAAAGGCAATGCCGCCTCCGTCGCTACCGCCGCCGCATGCGGCCAGTACGAGAGCGAGGGCACTGGCGAGCAGCATGGGCTTGAAGGGAATGCGGGAGGCGGAGACAGAGTTCATGGTGCGCGGTTGTTGTTCTGGACAAACCGCGCATGCTGGTACTTTCGTGTGACGGTGCCGTGAAAATGCACCGCCGTTCAGGGTCCCGTCAGGGCTGTTGCTGCAGCAGCGACTTCGGCACCTTGAACCGTTCGCCGTCGTAGCGCAGCGTCACCGTGCTGAACTTCGCGGGCAGCGTCTTCTCGATGCAGCCCTGGTCTTCCTGCTCCTGCGCATGGCTCTGAACGAGGGTGCGCGAGAGCTGCAGGTCGGCAAAGCCATTGCTCGTCGACTTGCCCACCGAGAGCATGGTGCGCAGCTTCTCGAAGTGGCCGGTGCAGGTCGAATCCCATCCGCCGTTGTCGTGGTCGAGCTCGATCTCCTGCAGCACCTCGCGCAGCTTGCTGCCGTGCTGCACGTAGAGGCGCACCGTCTCGCTGGCCAGCGGGCTCGACGGTGCGCTGCTGCCGCGGTAGCGCACACGCACGCCGAAGGCGCGTGCGTCGGAGGCAAGCACGTAGCGCGAGGTGTCGATGCGGATGTCCTGGATCGCGGTGGTGGCGTCCTCGTCGAGCGCCTCGGGCTGCAGGAGGCGGCCGATGACGGTGTCGCGCTCGGTGTTGCCGTTGTCGGGCCGCTGGATCAGCAGCACCTCGAGGTCGAAGACCTTGGCGCCCTTGTCGGTGGTCTCGCGCGGCATCGGCAGCACCACGATGCTGCGGCCGGGGAACGCCGGCCACACCTTGCAGGCCGCGAGCCGCTCGTCGAGCGGGCGCTTGGGGTAGAGCTTGGCGTGCATGCGCTCGGCGAGGCCGCTCTCGCAGGCGGCGTGGCTCAAGCCCGCGGCAGAAAGGCACAGCAGGAGCAGGGCGTGGCGCAGGAAGAGACGCATGACGGCGATGATTTCAGGCGGAGGTCGCCGTTGTACCTTGCGGCGAGATTTGCAGCCAGCGTGCGGCGGCCACTTCGAGCTCGGACTGGTCACCGCTGCTCTGGAGGATCAGCCCGCCTTCGCCGTCCGAGAGGCGGCCGATGGAGGCCAGCACGCGCCGCGTCTGCTGCGCAACCGGTGCGCCGGTGTCGATGAAGCGGAGCGTGGCCGGTGCGTGACGTTGCAACAGGTCTTTGACGAGCGGGTAGTGCGTGCAGCCGAGCACGACCGTGTCGACATCGCCGGCCGCATCGCCAAAAGGACCGGCCTCCGCCATATAGCGCGCACAGAGCGTCGCGATGGCCTCGGTGTCGAAACCTTCGATGGCTTTCACTAGCCCGTCACAGGGTACGGCGCGAACCGTGGCCGAGCCGGCAAACGAATCGCGCAGGGCCGCGTATTTGGCGCTGGCCAGCGTTCCGCGCGTGGCCATCACCGAGATGTGGCCGGTGCGGCTCGTCGCCACAGCGGGCTTGAGCGCCGGTTCCAGGCCCACGATGGGCAGCGCCGGATGCTCGGCGCGCAGCAGATGGATCGCCGCCGTCGTGGCCGTATTGCAGGCCACCACCAGCGCCTTGATGCCGTGCTCGGCGATCAGTTGTTCGGTCACCTTGCGCGAGCGCTCGATCACATAGTCATCGCCGCGCTCGCCATAGGGCGCATAGGCCGCGTCCGAGAAATACACGAAGCGCTCGCGCGGCAATTCGGCGCGCAGCGCGGCAAGCACGCTGAGCCCGCCCACGCCGCTGTCGAACACTCCGACCGGTTTCAAGGCCTCAGGCCTCTTCCATCATGATGGTCTTGAACTCGCCGCTGGCGATGCGCTTCTGCCACTCGGCCGGGCCGGTGATGTGCGCGCTGGTGCCGCCCGCATCGACTGCCACCGTCACCGGCATGTCGACCACGTCGAATTCATAGATGGCTTCCATGCCCAGGTCCTCGAAGCCCACGACCTTCGCGGTCTTGATCGCCTTGCTCACCAGGTAGGCGGCGCCGCCCACGGCCATGAGGTAGGCGCTCTTGTGCTTCTTGATCGCCTCGATGGCGACCGGGCCGCGCTCGGCCTTGCCGATCATCGCGATCAGGCCGGTCTGGGCCAGCATCATCTCGGTGAAGCCGTCCATGCGCGTGGCGGTGGTCGGGCCGGCGGGGCCCACGGCTTCGTCGCCGACCGGATCGACCGGGCCAACGTAGTAGATGACGCGGTTGGTGAAATCGACCGGCAGCTTCTCGCCCTTGGCCAGCATGTCCTGGATACGCTTGTGCGCGGCGTCGCGGCCGGTGAGCATCTTGCCGTTCAGCAGGATCGTGTCGCCGGGCTTCCAGCTCGCCACTTCGGCGGGCGTGAGCTTGTCGAGGTTCACGCGCTTGCTCTTCTTTTCGTCGGGCGCCCAGTTCACGTCGGGCCAGAGGTCCAGCGACGGCGGATCGAGGTACACCGCGCCGCTGCCGTCCATCACGAAGTGCGCATGGCGGGTGGCCGCGCAGTTGGGGATCATCGCCACGGGCTTGCTCGCAGCGTGGGTCGGGTACATCTTGATCTTGATGTCCAGCACGGTGGCCAGGCCGCCCAGGCCCTGCGCGCCGATACCGAGCGCATTGACTTTCTCGTACAGCTCGATGCGCAGCGCCTCGACCTTGCTGAGTTCGGCGCCCGAGGCCTTCTTGGCCTGCAGCTCGTGCATGTCCAGGTCGTCCATCAGGCTTTCCTTGGCCATGAGCGCGGCCTTCTCGGCGGTGCCGCCGATGCCGATGCCCAGCATGCCCGGCGGACACCAGCCGGCGCCCATGGTGGGCACGGTCTTGAGCACCCAGTCGACCACGCTGTCGCCGGGGTTCAGCATCACGAGCTTGCTCTTGTTCTCGCTGCCGCCGCCCTTGGCCGCGACCGTCACTTCGACGGTGTTGCCCGGAACGATCTCGGTGAAGATCACCGCGGGCGTGTTGTCCTTGGTGTTCTTGCGGTCGAACTGCGGATCGGCCACGACCGAGGCGCGCAGCGTGTTGTCGGGGTGGTTGTAGCCGCGGCGCACGCCTTCGTTGATGGCGTCGTCCAGGCTGCCGGTGAAGCCGCCCCAGCGCACGTCCATGCCCACCTTGAGGAACACGTTGACGATGCCGGTGTCCTGGCAGATCGGGCGGTGGCCCGTGGCGCTCATCTTGCTGTTGGTGAGGATCTGCGCGATGGCGTCCTTGGCAGCGGGGCTCTGTTCGCGCTCGTAGGCGCGGGCCAGGTGGGCGATGTAGTCGGCGGGGTGGTAGTAGCTGATGTACTGCAGCGCGGCGCTGATCGATTCGATCAGGTCGGCCTGCTGGATCGTGGTCGTCATGGTGGGGGGCTTTTTGTAGGAGGAAACACGGGAAAACGCCCCCGGATTATCTCAGCCGCCGCCCCGGGGCTGCCGTGCTACCTCGCAGCAGCCCGCGCCTCGGCGATCCAGCCGTCGAAGAGTTGCTGGTGCACCCGGATCCACCCATCCGCATGCCGCTCCACGTCCTGCTGCGTATTTGCGCCCTGGCTCATGCGCAGGTTCTGGGCGTTGATGTCGCCGATGGGCAGCTTCATCACCTCGAACAGCTTGCCCGCCGCCGGGTTCTTCTCGACGAAGGCCTTGTTCGCGACGATCTGCTCCCGGTTCGCCCGGAAGCCGTAGTTCTTGCCGTTGGGCAGTTGGGTGTCGGTCTGGCCTTCCTGCGAGGACGAGAACGGCACCTGCAGCCACACCACGTCCGAACCGGGCCGCAGCACGGCGCTGACCCAGTACGGCGTCCACGTGTAGTAGAGGATCGGCTTGTCCTGCTTGAAGCGGGCAATCGTGTCGGCCATCAGCGCGGCGTAGCTGCCTTGCTTGTGAGTGACGGTGTCGCGCAGCTTGTAGGCCGTCAGGTGGTTCTCGATGGCCAGCTCGCACCCCCAGCCGGGGTTGCAGCCCGTGAGGTCGGCCTTGCCATCGCCGTCCGCGTCGAAGAGCTTGGCGATCGCCGGGTCCTTCAGTTGCGCGATGTTGGTGATGTTGTATTGCTCGGCCGTCTTGCGGTCGATGAGGTAGCCCTGCACCGCGCCGTCCGAGTACACGCCGGTGCGCGAGAGCTTCGCGTCGCCGCCGCTGTTCTTGTAGAAGTCGGCGTGCAGCAGGCTCCAGTGATTGGCCATGAAGGTGGCATCGCCATTGGCAATCGCCAGGTGCTCGGTGGCGGGCTCCAGGTCCTTCATGGGCTCGACGGTGTAGCCGAGCTTTTCGAGCGCGCGCATCACGAGCAGCGTCTGGAAAGCCTCTTCGGCGAGCGAGCTCTTGAGGGGCTGCACGGTGACGCCCTTGCCGGGCAAGTCGTTGGCAGCCTGTGCGGTCGCGCCGACGGCGACGAAGCCGAGCGCGAGCACGGCGCGGGCGATGAGAAGACGGGTTTTATTCATGCGTTGATTTCCTCCGTGACCTGTCATTGCGTGGAAAGCGCGGGAACGGGCGCGCCCGCACCGCGCGACGGCGTGACGACGAGCCGCTGCAGCACGCGCAGTGCCAGCCCCGCAGGCCCCGTGTGCCACCAGCGCCGCCCCGCGCTGCGGCGCGACTTGCCCATCGCCTGCGTCAGCCGGTCGAGCGAAATCGCCAGCAGCACGATGCCGAGACCGCCGACGGTCGCGAGGCCCATGTCGAGCCGGCCGATGCCGCGCAGCACCATCTGGCCCAAGCCGCCGACGGCGATCATCGAAGCGATGACGACCATCGACAGCGACAGCATCAGCGCCTGGTTGATGCCCGCCATGATCGAGGGCATGGCCAGCGGCAGCTGCACCTTCACCAGCATCTGCCAGGGCGAGGCGCCATAGGCGCGCGCGGCCTCGATCAGGTCGGGGCGCACCTGGCGCAGGCCCAGGTTGGTCAGGCGCACCAGCGGCGCGAGCGCGAAGATGATCGTCACGATCACGCCCGGCACGTTGCCGATGCCGAACAACATCACGACCGGCACAAGGTAGACGAAGGCGGGCGTGGTCTGCATCGCATCGAGCACGGGCCGCATGACGCGCTGGGCCCGGTCGCTGCTGGCCAGCAGCACGCCGAGCGGCAGGCCGATGACCATGCAGAACACGAGCGAGGTCAGCACCAGCGACAGCGTGAGCATCGCTTCGGGCCAGATGCCCAGCATCGCCACGAGCAGCAGCGCCACCGTGGTGCCGATGGCCAGCGCGCGGCCGGCGAACTGCCAGGCGAAGAGGCCGATGAGCGCGATCATCGCGAGCGTCGGCAGGCCGGTGAGCAGGCCCTGTACCCAGTTCAGCGTGCTGTCGATGGGCAGGCGCACGGTCTGGAAGAAGGGGCGGAAATGCTCGACCACCCAGCCCAGGCCCTGGTTGATCCAGGACTCGACGGGGAGGGTGCCGTCCCAGAGGCGATGCAGTTGAAAACCGCTGGTGGCGGTGTCGGCTTGGCCTGCGAGCTGATGGGCCGCGTTCATGGGCGCATCGAGCCACGCGCTGGTGGCCGAGGTGTCGGGCGCCGCTGAAAGCGCTTCCCACGGATCGACGAAGGCCGCGGGCTCCGGGGCCGTGTTCAACGCGGCGCCCAGGTCGTGCATGTTCGGGTCGGAAGGCAATGTGGTGTCGTTCATCGTTCAGTTTCCTTCGTGGATTCAGTGCGGCTCGGCGGCGAGCGCGGGGGCGGCATGCGGGAAGACGGGCTCGATCGGCGGCGTGTCGCGGTCCAGGAACTTGAGCAGCGTCGTCTTGCTGATCGCACCGCAGAAGCGGCCGTCGCCCGCCACCACCGGCAGCGCGCACGGCGCCTGGGCGAGCTGGCCGATGAGGCCGGCCACCGGCGCTTCGGCGTCGATGCGCGGCAGATCGGCGAGGAAGGCGTGCTGCAGGCCGAGCGGCCCCGAATGCCCGTCGAGCGCGCCGCGCAGCGTGTCGGCCGACACCACGCCGAGGAAGCGCTTGTTCGGGCTGGTCACATAGGCGAAGTCGCGGTCCTGGTCTTCCAGCAGCTTGAGCGCCGCGCGCGCACCGCGTTCGGGGTGCTCGCACACCACGGTGAGCGACTTGCGCGCGATGTCCGCTGCCTTGAACACGGCCGCCGCGTCTACGCCGCGCACGAAGCTGCGCACGTAGTCGTCGGCGGGGCTGCGCAGGATCTCGTCGGGTGTGCCGACCTGGATCACCTGGCCGTCTTTCATGATCGCGATGCGGTCGCCGATGCGCATGGCTTCGTCCAGGTCGTGCGAGATGAAGACGATGGTGCGGCGCTGCTCCTGCTGCAGGCGCAGGAGCTCCGACTGCATCTCGGTGCGGATGATCGGATCGAGCGCCGAGAAGGCCTCGTCCATCAAGAGGATCGACGGGTCCGAGGCCAGCGCGCGCGCCAGGCCCACGCGCTGCTGCATGCCGCCGGAGAGCTCGTCGGGGTAGCTGTCGCCCCAGCCCGCAAGGCCCACCTGGGCGAGCGCCTTGTCGGCTTGCGCAAGGCGCTCTTTCTTGCTCGTGCCCGAGAGCTCGAGGCCGAACGCGGTGTTCTCGCGCACCGTCATGTGCGGCATCAGCGCGAACGACTGGAACACCATGCTGATGTCCTTGCGGCGCAGGGCGCGCAGCTTGGTGTCGGAGTGCTCGTTGATGTCGGCGCCGTCGATCACGATGCGCCCGGCCGTCGGCTCGATCAGCCGGTTCAACAGGCGCACCAGCGTCGACTTGCCCGAACCTGACAGGCCCATGATCACGAAGATCTCGCCGGCCTGGATCTCGAAGGTGGCATCGAACACGCCGATCGACTGGCCCGTCTGCGCGAGGATTTCCTTCTTCGAAAAACCTTGGCGGACCAGTTCGAGGGCTTGCTCGGGCGAATCGCCGAACACCTTGAAGACATGGTCGATGAGAATTCCTTTGGCCATATGCCGGGGCTCCTTGTTGAAAGGTTGGACACAGCGCCGCCCCGGCAAAGCACAGGACGGCAACGGTCACGCCATCAGCAGCCAATGGACCGTCCGAACAGAGAGCGCGAGAAGACGCGTGCAATGGCCCGGCGAGCCTTTGGGGCTGCCGACAGGCACTGAAGACGACGTGGCGACGAAACCAGTGCCCGCCGAATGTTGGCGTGGCAGTGGGGCCGGAAAAGATCCGGCGGGGTTTGCCGGGCAAGGCCTGGCGGGATGAACCTGCACCGCGACGGGATTCGAAGATCCGCGAGTAGTGAAGGCGGGACCTACAGCGTCATCCACATGACTTATAGGTCCTCGAAAGACTTGGATTATAACTTTTTGACATGAAGCCTGTCAATCCGGCGGGTTCGGGCGGCCGTGGTCCGTGACGCAAAGTCCGCGTCAGATGAGAGCCATTCTTATCAGGGCGATACTCTGGGCCGCGCCGGTGGGCGGCGCACCCGATTTCCCCAGACTGCGGAGCTTTTCTCATGACGACTTCCCCCAAGACCCGTGCCGAACGCGATACCTTCGGTCCGATCGACGTGCCGGCCGACAAGCTGTGGGGCGCGCAAACGCAGCGCTCGCTGCAGAACTTCGATATCTCCGGCGAGCAGCAGCCGCGCGAGATCATCAAGGCGCTCGCGCAGGTCAAGCGCGCATCGGCCGTGGTCAACCACGCGCTGGGCCTGCAGGACGAGAAGAAGACCCAGGCCATCGTGGCCGCGGCCGACGAAGTCATTGCCGGCAAGCACCCGGGCGAATTCCCGCTGGTGGTGTGGCAGACCGGCTCGGGCACGCAGACCAACATGAACGTCAACGAGGTGCTGGCCAACCGCGCGAGCGAAATCCTCGGCGGCGAGCGCGGGGAAGGGCGCCTCGTGCATCCGAACGACGACGTGAACCGCAGCCAGTCGAGCAACGACGTGTTCCCGACCGCCATGCACGTCGCGGCCGTCGAGGCCATCACCCACAAGCTGCTGCCCGCCATCGCCAAGCTGCGCGGCACGCTGGAGAAAAAGTCGAAGGATTTCGCCGACATCGTGAAGATCGGCCGCACCCACCTGCAGGACGCCACGCCTCTCACGCTGGGCCAGGAGTTCTCGGGCTACGTGGCGCAACTCGCGCACGGCGAAGCGCACGTGCGCGCCGCGTTGCCGCATCTGAGCGAATTGGCGCTGGGCGGCACAGCCGTCGGCACCGGGCTCAATGCGCCGAAGGGCTACGCGGAGCAGGTCGCCGCTGAACTGGCAAAGCTCACCGGCCTGCCGTTCGTGACCGCGCCGAACAAGTTCGAAGCCATGGCCAGCGTCGATGCGCTGGTGCATGCCCACGGCGCGCTCAAGACGCTGGCGGCCAGCATGAACAAGATCGCCAACGACGTGCGCTGGCTGGCGAGCGGCCCGCGCAGCGGCATCGGCGAGCTGAGCATTCCCGAGAACGAACCCGGCTCGTCGATCATGCCGGGCAAGGTCAACCCGACGCAGAGCGAAGCCGTCACGATGCTGGCCGCGCAGGTGTTCGGCAACGACGTGGCCATCAATATCGGCGGCGCCTCGGGCAACTTCGAGCTGAACGTGTTCCGCCCGATGGTGGCCCACAACTTCCTGCAGAGCGTGCGTCTCCTGGCCGATGGCATGGTGAGCTTCAACGACCACTGCGCCGTGGGCATCGAGCCGAACCGCGAACGCATCACGGAGCTGGTGCAGCGCTCGCTGATGCTGGTGACCGCGCTGAACACGCACATCGGCTACGACAAGTCGGCCTACATCGCGAAGAAGGCGCACAAGGAAGGTACGAGCCTGCGCGAAGCAGCGATCGCCTCGGGGCACCTGACGGCCGAGCAGTTCGACCAGTGGGTGGTGCCGGAGAACATGACGGGGCGTTGAGCCGCGCCGCACCACGAAAAAAGGACCCGCGAGGGTCCTTTTTCGTTGCCGGCCGATCGATCGATCAGTAGCCGATCGTGTAGCGCTGGCGGGAGTGCGCGGGCTTCTCGAGCTCGTCGATGAACGCGATCGCGTAGTCCTCGAAAGTGATCCAGCTGCGGCCTTCGGCGCTCACCAGCAGGTCGTCCTTGCCGAGGCGGAACTTGCCGGTGCGCTCGCCTTCGACGAACTCGGCGGAGGGCGAGAGGAAGGTCCAGTCGAGTTCCTTCTCGGCGCGCAGCGCATCGAGGAACACGCCGCCGGCCGTGGCTTCGGCGCGGTAGGCATCGGGGAAATTCGGCGTCTCGATGACCTTCAGGCCGGGCGCCGCGAACAGGCTGCCGGCGCCGCCGACCACCAGCAGGCGCTTCACGCCTGCACGCTTGACCGGCTCGATGATGGCTGCGGGCGGCACGGTGGAAAAGTGCGCGGCGCTGAACACGGCGTCGTGGCCGGCCAGGGCTTTCTCGAGCGCGGGGCCGTCGAGCGCGTCGACGTCGACGGCCTTCACATTGGCGCGGCCCGACAGCTTTTCGCTGGCCTTGCGTGCGATGGCGGTGACGGTGTGGCCGCGGCGCAGTGCTTCTTCGAGAAGGCGGCCGCCGGCGCGTCCGGTGGCGCCGATGATGGCGATGTGGCTCATGAATGACTCCAGAAAATGTCGGAAGTGGATGGGATGGGGCTCATCTTAGGTTTCTGGTTTCGAAAGAAATACCTCGAAATACGCGCTTCTTTATTCCTAAAATCGTTCGAATGGATCGATTGAACGCAATGCGGGTGTTCGTGAACGTGGTGGATTCGGGCAGCCTGTCGGCCGCGGCCGAAAAACTGGACCTGTCTCGCCCGGTGGTCACGCGCTACGTGGCCGAACTCGAGCAATGGACCGGCGCACGGCTCCTGCACCGCACCACGCGCCGCCTGAGCCTCACCGCCGCGGGCGAGGAACTGCTGCCGCGCTGTCGCCAGGTGCTCGAACTCGCGGGCGACATGCAGGCCGCGGTGCGGCATCCGGCCGAAGCGCCACAGGGGCAGTTGCGGATCACGACCGGCACGTCGTTCGCGCAGGCGCAGCTGGCCGACGCCATCGCGGACTACGTGCGGCTCTACCCGGGCGTGGCGGTCGACCTCGTGCTGCTGGACCGCACCGTCAACCTGGTGGACGAGCGCATCGACCTGGCGATCCGCACGGCGGCGGAGATCGATCCCAACCTCATCGCGCGCCGGCTCACCACCTGCCGCTCGGTGGTGTGCGCCTCGCCCGCGTACCTGAAGGAGCACGGCAAGCCGCTGCGTGTGGACGAACTGGCCCAGCGCAACTGCCTCACGCATTCCTACTTCGGCCACAGCCTCTGGAATTTCACCCGCAAGGCGGACGGGGAGCCGTTGTCCGTGGCCGTGAATGGCAACGTGTCGGCCAACGATGCCGCGAGCCTGATGTGCCTCGCGCGGGCCGGAGCGGGCATTGCGATGCTGCCGACCTACCTGACTGCAGCGCTGCTTCAGTCGGGCGAGCTGGTGTCGCTTTTCGAGGATTGCGAGCCGCAGGTCGTCGGCATGTACGCCGTGTACACCTCGCGCAAGCACATGCCGGCCACGCTGCGCACGATGCTCGACTTTCTGGCCGAGCGCTTCACCGAAGTGCCGTCGTGGGACTTGCCGCCGCCCCGCTGAGGCAGGGCGGCGTGATCTCGTTCAGTGGCGGGAAGAGCCGGCGGCGGCCGCCTGGTTCATCAGCTTGTCGGTGTAGGCGATCGCCATGGCCGAGAACAGGAAGGCGATGTGGATCACCGTCTGCGCGATCAGCACGCGGTCGGTGTAGTTGTCCGCATTGATGAAGGTCTTCAAGAGGTGGATCGAGCTGATGCCGATGATGGCGGTGGCCAGCTTCACCTTGAGCACCGAGGCGTTCACATGGCTCAGCCACTCGGGCTGGTCGCGGTGGCCTTCGAGGTTCATGCGGCTCACGAAGGTCTCGTAGCCGCCGACGATCACCATGATCAGCAGGTTGGAGATCATCACCACGTCGATCAGCGCCAGCACCACCAGCATGATCACCGTCTCGTTGAGCGTGCCCACCGGCGCGGTGGTCTTGTAGCCGATGCTGGTGATGAGGGCCTGCAGCGCGGTCTGGCTGCCGAACGCGGCCTCGACCAGATGCAGCAGTTCGACCA
Source organism: Variovorax sp. W2I14 (assembly GCF_050435205.1). Lineage (NCBI taxonomy): Bacteria > Pseudomonadati > Pseudomonadota > Betaproteobacteria > Burkholderiales > Comamonadaceae > Variovorax > Variovorax sp. W2I14. Next base: position 977,458 of record NZ_JBNDJX010000001.1, read on the forward strand.
GGAAGTGCACCACGTATACCGCCTGCGCCACGATCAGGCCCAGGTACAGCGGCAGTTGCAGCCAGCGGCTCGCAAAGATCAGCCGGGGCAGCGGCCCCATCGGATAAGCACGGGGAGTGGGCGGGTTCAGCGGGTCGAGGGGATCGGGAGCGGACATCGGGTGGGGGTTCGTGGACGACCGGCGATTTTAGGGGTGCCCCCGTGACGCACTCGTGATAACCCTGCGAACTAACATCGGACGCGTCAGTGACCCGTAAGTGGCCCCGTCGACATTACGGCCGCATCCACCCAGGAGACAAAGAGAATGAGCAGCGCATCGAAAAACATTGAATCCGTCCTCGTCGAGAACCGCGTATTCCCGCCCGACGCCCGCGCCACCGAAGGCGCCCGGATTTCCGGCATGGCCGCCTACGACGCACTGTGCAAGGAGGCCGAAGACGACTTCGAAGGCTTCTGGACCCGCTTGGCCAAGGGCAACCTTCAGTGGACCAAGCCCTTCACCCGGACGCTCGATGAGTCGAAGGCCCCGTTCTACGAATGGTTCGGCGACGGCGAACTCAATGCCAGCGCCAATTGCCTGGACAAGCACATCGGCACCCCGGTCGAGAACAAGACGGCCATCGTCTTCGAAGCCGACGACGGCACCGTCACCAACGTCACCTACAAGGAACTGCTCGCCCGTGTGAGCCAGTTCGCCAACGCGCTCAAGGCCGCGGGCATCCAGAAGGGCGACCGCGTCGTCATCTACATGCCGATGACGGTCGAGGGCGTGATCGCGATGCAGGCCTGCGCGCGCATCGGCGCCACCCACAGCGTGGTGTTCGGCGGCTTCTCGGCCAAGGCGCTGCAGGAGCGGATCATCGACGCAGGCGCCGTGGCCGTCATCACCGCCAACTATCAATTGCGCGGCGGCAAGGAACTGCCGCTCAAGGCCATCGTGGACGACGGCATCGCGCTGGGCGGCTGCGAGTCGATCAAGACGGTGTTCGTCTACGAACGCACGCCCACCGCGTGGAACCGCGTCGAAGGCCGCGACAAGACCTTCACCGAAGCGCTCAAGGGCCAGAGCACCGAGTCCCCGCCCGTGCCGGTGAACGCCGAGCATCCACTCTTCATCCTCTACACCTCGGGCTCCACCGGCAAGCCCAAGGGCGTGCAGCACGCCACCGGCGGCTACCTGCTGTGGGCCAAGCTCACCATGGACTGGACCTTCGACATCAAGCCCGAAGACGTGTTCTGGTGCACCGCCGACATCGGCTGGATCACCGGCCACACCTACGTCGCCTACGGCCCGCTCGCGGCAGGCGCGACGCAGGTGGTGTTCGAGGGCATCCCGACCTTCCCGCATGCGGGCCGCTTCTGGCAGATGATCGAGAAGCACAAGGTCTCGGTGTTCTACACGGCGCCCACGGCGATCCGCTCGCTCATCAAGGCGGCCGAGGGCGACGAGAAGGTGCATCCGAAGAACTGGGACCTCACGAGCCTGCGCATCCTCGGCTCGGTCGGCGAGCCGATCAACCCCGAGGCGTGGATGTGGTACCACCGCAATATCGGCGGTGAGCGATGCCCCATCGTCGACACCTTCTGGCAGACCGAAACCGGCGGCCACGTCATCACGCCGCTGCCGGGCGCGACGCCGCTGGTGCCGGGTTCGTGCACGCTGCCGCTGCCGGGCATCATGGCCGCCATCGTCGACGAGACCGGCAAGGACCTGCCCAACGGCGCGGGCGGCATGCTTGTCATCAAGCGGCCGTGGCCCTCGATGATCCGCACGATCTGGAACGACCCGGAACGCTTCAAGAAGAGCTACTTCCCCGAAGAGATGGGCGGCACGATCTACCTGGCCGGCGACGGCGCGGTGCGCAGCGCCGACCGCGGCTACTTCCGCATCACCGGCCGCATCGACGACGTGCTGAACGTGTCGGGCCATCGCCTGGGCACGATGGAAATCGAATCGGCCCTCGTCTCCAAGACCGACCTCGTGGCCGAAGCCGCGGTGGTGGGGCGCCCCGACGACGTGACCGGTGAGGCTGTCTGCGCCTTCGTGGTGTTGAAGCGCGCACGCCCGACCGGCGAGGAAGCCAAGCAGATCGCCAACGAACTGCGCAACTGGGTGGCCAAGGAAATCGGCCCCATCGCCAAGCCCAAGGACATCCGCTTCGGCGACAACCTGCCCAAGACGCGCAGCGGCAAGATCATGCGGCGCCTGCTGCGCAGCATCGCCAAGGGCGAGGAGATCACGCAGGACACCTCGACGCTGGAGAACCCGGCGATCCTGGAGCAGTTGTCGCAGACAAACTGATCCAGGATCCGGCCGAAGGCCGGTCAGCGCGAAGCGCGCCGCCGGTGAAGACGGCACTCATATCGCGAAGCGATGTGATGTGCCGGCAAAATTCCGCAATCCTCGAACAGTTGTCAGAACGGCTGTAGGACGTGGCCGCCTGTCCGTCCGGCTGCGCCGGATGGACCCTTTGCCTGAGGTAAAACCCGACGGTTGCTGCGTGCCTCGACGCGCGCGGCCGTTGTGTTCGATCTTTTCAAAGGAGGCGCCAAATGGGCGTGAGATCCGCTTTCCTGTTCGTCATCGTGCTGCTGATCGCAGCGCTCGCCGCATTGAACTGGGGGACCCTCGCGGCCCCCACCGATGTCTGGCTGGGCTTCATGACCGTCTCGGCGCCGCTGGGGCTGATCATGCTGGGCCTCACGGTCGTGCTGGCCGCCTTCTTCCTGGTCTATGTGCTGTATCTGCACAGCTCGGTGCTGCTGGACACCAAGCGCCACACGAAGGAAATGCAGGTCCAACGCGATCTCGCCGACAAGGCCGAGGCCTCGCGCTTCACCGAATTGCGCAATTTCCTCGAAGCGCAGGAGAACAAGCACATGGCGCACAACGCCGACCGGCATGCGGCCCTGGTGGCGCGCATTGATCAACTCGAGACAGCGGTGCGGGTGCGCTCCGAGCAGACCGACAACACATTGGCCGCGCACATCGGCCAGCTCGAAGACCGCATCGAGCGCCGGCCGGTGGTGGTTCCGGCCGACATCAACCCTCAGGGTTGAGCTGATCAGCGGCGGATCAGCGCGGCGTTGCGAGCACCCAGGCTGCCAGCTTCTTCGCATCGGCCTCGCTGACCTGGTTGTTCGCCGGCATCGGCACCGGGCCCCACACGCCGGAGCCGCCCTTCACGATCTTGGTGGCGAGGGTGTCGACCGCACCCTTGTCGTCCTTGTATTTCGTGGCGATGTCCTTGAAGGACGGGCCGAGCACCTTGCGGTCGACCGCGTGGCAGCTCATGCAGTTCTTCGACGTGGCCAGGGCCAGGTCGGCGAAGGCGGGGGCCGCGAGGCCAAGGCCCAGGACTGCGGCGAACAGAACTCTTTTCATGGGGGATTTATTTCGTAAGGGCTGGGTTACATTCGATGCCAACGCGATTGTAGGTAGCGCCGCCCGCCGGCGTCCGGATGCGTTGACAACAACCCGGAGGGATTCGCGATGTGGTTTCTGCTGTTGGGCATCTTGAGCCTGGCCCTCAAGTATTTCGAAGTCGGCATGGTCGCCGGCTGGAGCTGGTGGATCGTGCTGTCGCCGTTCGCACTGGCCGTCGCATGGTGGGCATGGGCCGATTCGTCGGGCTACACCAAGCGCAAGGTGATCGAGCGCGAAAACCGCCGCAAGCAAGCGCGCATCGACCGCCAGAAGACCAACATGGGCGTGCCGACCAGCAACGGCCAGCGCCCGCGCCGCTGAGCGCATAGCCGCTCCCGGCAACCATCCCCGCGCTGCAACAATGAAAGCGCGCCATGGATGACGAAGCCGCCACCCACGCACTGCTCGTCTTCGGGCTCTCCCTCTTTGTCGGGCCGGCCATCGGCGCCCTCGTGGGCTGGCGCAAGAAGCTCTTCTGGGGTGTCGGCGTCGGGGCGCTGCTGATCGGTTGCGCGGGGCTGTACGGTGCGGCCACGGTCGGCTGGCAGCGCTATCAATCGATTGCCGACACGGTGCTCGTGGAAGGCAACCTCGTCGAATTCGTCGAAGAGCGCAGCAAGGACGACAAGGGCCGCACCACCACCACGCGCGCGCCGGTCGTCGCGTACACCGCCTCCGATGGCGCGGTGCGGCAGGTCAAGGGCCTGGGCGGCGGGCTCTCCGACAAGGAACCGGGCGATGCGGTCGACGTGCGCTACAAGCCGGCCGACCCCGCCCAGGCGCTGGTGGCCGATTTCCAGAACATGTGGGGCATCGTCTGGGGGCTCGGCCTCTTCGGCGGATTCCCGACGATGTTCGGCCTCTTCTTCACCGGCATGGCGATCAAGGAGGGGCGCCCGTCGTCCAACGCCTGGGACAAGGAGCCCGAGGCCACGCCCGCGCAAAAACGATGGCGCACATGCGGCACGGTGCTGGCCAACGTGGTGTTCCTCGCCGGCTTTGCCGTGTGCTTTCTCTATCCCGACGAAGATTCCGGAAAGGGGCTCGGCGCCGGCTTCATGACCATCGGCGCCGGCGCGCTGCTGCACCTGGTGGTGCAGAGCTTTCCGCCGGCGATGGCATTCGAGTCGCGCAGCATCCTCGGCATCGTGGGCCTGGGCTTCATCGCCTTCGGCTACGGTGCCTGGATGATGATGTGACCGATCAGAACTTGTCGAGCACCGCGCCCGAGCTCGCGCTCGATGCGTTGAACGCGAACTTGGCCTGCACGCCGCGCGTGTAGCGCGGGGCCGGAGCCTTCCAGCCTTCGCGGCGCTTGGCGAGCTCCGCTTCGGGCACATTGAGTTCGAGCACCAGCTTGTGCGCGTCGATGGTGATCGAGTCGCCTTCGTTCACGAAAGCGATCGTGCCGCCGGCCGCCGCTTCGGGCGCGACGTGGCCGACCACCATGCCCCAGGTGCCGCCCGAGAAACGGCCGTCGGTGATGAGGCCGACGCTTTCGCCGAGGCCCGCGCCGATCAGCGCGCCCGTGGGCGCGAGCATCTCGGGCATGCCCGGGCCGCCCTTGGGACCGAGGTAGCGCAGCACCATCACGTCGCCGGCCACGATCTTGCCGTCCAGGATCGCCTTGAGCGCCGACTGCTCGTCGTCGAACACGCGCGCCGGGCCGGTGATGACTGGGTTCTTCAGGCCCGTGATCTTGGCGACCGCGCCTTCGGGCGAGAGATTGCCCTTCAGGATCGCGAGATGGCCCTCGTCGTACATCGGCTTGTCGATCGGGCGGATCACGTCCTGGTCGGCGCGCGGCACGTCGGGCACGTCCTTCAGCACTTCGGCGATGGTCTGGCCGCTGATGGTGATGCAGTCGCCGTGCAGGAGGCCCGCGTTCAGCAGCACCTTCATGACCTGCGGAATGCCGCCGGCCTGGTGCAGGTCGACCGCGAGGTACTTGCCCGAGGGCTTCAGGTCGCAGATGACCGGCACCTTCTTGCGGATGCGCTCGAAGTCGTCGATCGACCATTCGACGCCCGCCGTGTGCGCGATCGCCAGGAAGTGCAGCACCGCATTGGTCGAACCGCCGGTGGCCATGATCACGGCCACGGCGTTCTCGATGGCCTTCTTGGTCACGATGTCGCGCGGTTTCAGGTCTTTCTTGATCGCCTCGATCAGCACCTTGGCCGATTCCTTGGCCGAGTTGGCCTTCTCGTCGTGCGGGTTCGCCATGGTCGAGGAGTAAGGCAGCGAGATGCCGAGCGCCTCGAAGGCGCTGGACATGGTGTTGGCCGTGTACATGCCGCCGCAGGAGCCGGTGCCGGGAATGGCGCGCTTCTCGATCTCGTGCAGGTCTTCGTCGCTCATGTTGCCGGCGGCGTTCTGGCCCACGGCTTCGAACACGCTCACGATGTTCAGGTCTTGCCCCTTGTAGCGGCCGGGGAGGATGGTGCCGCCGTACACGTAGATGGCCGGCACGTTGGCGCGCAGCATGCCCATCAGGCCGCCGGGCATGTTCTTGTCGCAGCCGCCAACCACCAGCACGCCGTCCATCCACTGGCCGCCGACGCAGGTCTCGATGCAGTCGGAGATCACCTCGCGGCTCACCAGCGAGTACTTCATGCCCTCGGTGCCCATGGCCATGCCGTCGGAGATGGTGGGGGTGCCGAACACCTGCGCGTTGCCGCCGGCTTCCTCGATGCCCGCGATGGCCGCGTCGGCCAGCTTCTGCAGGCCCGAGTTGCACGGCGTGATGGTGCTGTGGCCGTTGGCGACGCCGACCATCGGCTTCTTGAAGTCGCTCTCTTCGTAGCCCATGGCATAGAACATCGAGCGGTTGGGGGCGCGGCTCTTGCCTTCGACGATGTTGGCGCTGCGGCGGTTGATCTGGATTGGCTTGGTGTCCATGGTGTCTCTTCTATCGTGGGGAGATCGGGGACGCCAAGTATCGGACTTCTGATTGATTCGTTCCAATCCAATTTGGCGTGTGGATTGATATGCTCGACATATGAATGAAGCACTGATCGACCTGCGTGCCTGGCGCCAGTTCGTCGCCGTGGCCGAGGAACTGCACTTTGGCCGCGCTGCGGTGCGGCTGCACATGACGCAGCCTCCGGTGACGCAGGCCATCGCCCAACTGGAGAAGACACTGGGCGTGGTGCTGTTCGATCGCACCCGCAGGCGCGTGGCGCTCACGCCCGCCGGCGAGGCTCTGCTGCCCGATGTGCGCGAGTTGCTGGCGCGTGCGCAGGCGCTGCCCGCGCGGGCACGCGCCGCGGCGGCGGGGCAGGTGGGGCGGGTGCGCATCGCCTTCGTCTCGACGGTCGGCTTCGAGCAGTTGCCGGCGTGGGTGCGCGAGTTCCGCGTGCTGTGCCCCGAGGTGGCGCTCGAACTGGTCGAGGCCACCGGCGACGTGCAGCTCGAAGCCTTTGCGCGCGGCGAGATCGATGCCGGCCTGATGCTGCATTCGCCCGGTGCGGCCCCGCCGGGGCTTACGCGGCTGGCCGTGTCCGAAGAGCCGCTGGTGCTCGCGCTGCCGGCCCGGCACGCGCTGGCCCGCACTGAGGCGCTGCTGCTGGCCGACGTGCTGGCCGAGCCGCTGGTGATCTTTCCGCGCCGCATCGTGCCTTCGCTGCACGACGCGATCTTCGGGCTCTATCACGCGGCGGGCCGGGTGCCGCAGCTCGCGCAGGAAGCCATCCAGATGCAGACCATCGTCAACCTCGTTTCCGGAGACATCGGCGTGGCCTGGGTGCCGGAGAGCGTCACGCAGTTCCGACGGGCGGGCGTGGTCTACCGCCGTGCCGCGGAGTTCGCGCCGGCCGCCCGTCGCCGCAGTGCGCCGGCGCTCCCGGTGTGCGAGACCAGCCTGGTCTGGCCCGAGGGCGCGAACAATCCGGCGCTCGCGCGTTTCGTGGCGTTCGTGCGCGAGCGCGGCTAACGCGTCTTGCGGGGGCGAGTGCCCGCGGGCTTGTCGAGCGAGTCGGCGAGCAGCGTTTCGAGCCACCCCGCAAAAGCCTGCATCCGCCGCGAGAGGTTGCGCCGGTGCGGGTACACCAGCTGCACCGGCAGCGGCTCGGCCCGTGCTTCGGGCAGCACCTCGACCAGCTCGCCGGCCGCGAGGTGCCCGCGCACGTCGTAGGCGGGAATCTGGATCAGTCCCAACCCCGCCAGCGCGCAGGCGATGTAGGTCTCGGCATTGTTCGCGGCCACCTGGCTGCGCATGCGCAGCGTCGCGGCCTCGCCGTCGCGCTGCCACTCCCACGGTGCCGCGCGGCCGCTGGTCGGCGAGGCGTAGTTGACCGCGAGGTGTTGCGGCAGATCGGCCGGCGTTTGCGGCGTGCCGTGGCGCGCGAGGTAGGCGGGGCTCGCGCAGTTGATCAGCGTGAAGTGCCCGAGCGGCCGCGCCACCAGGCTGCTGCTGGCCAGCGGCCCGACGCGCAAGGCGCAGTCGACGCCTTCGAGCACGAGGTCCACCGCGCGGTCGCTCGAACCCAGCTCCAGCTCGATGGCCGGAAAGCGCGCGAAGAAATCCGGCAGGGCCGGTGCGATGACCAGCCGCGCGATGCGGCTCGGCACATCGACCTTGAGCCGCCCGCTCACATTGCTGTGTGCGGGCAGGAACTGCTGCTCGATGTCCTCCATGTCAGTGACAAGCGCACGGGCGCGCTCCAGCAGCGCTTCGCCATCGGGTGTGAGGCTGACGCGCCGCGTGGTCCGGTGCAGGAGGCGCGAACCCAGCCGAGCTTCGAGTTGCTGCACTGCCGTGGAGATGGCGGCGCGCGGCAGCGCGAGGCGGTCGGCCGCGCGGGTGAAGCTGCCGGTTTCGGCAACGCTGAGGAAGACCTTGAGCAGGTCGATGCGGTCCATGGCGGTACTGCCTCGATTGTTCGTGATTTTTTGAACAGTCTAGCGGCGTTCGCTCGCTTTATCTCGATGCTTTCAATCAATAGACTGCGGCTTCCCGTCACACATCCACGCTTTTCTTCAACAGGAGTTCATTCCATGTCCGCACGCACCCTCAAGAACAAGGTCGCCGTCATCGCCGGCGGCGGCAAGAACCTCGGCGCACTCATCGGCCACCAGCTGGTCGACGGCGGCGCCCGCGGCATCGCCATCCACTACAACAGCGACGCCTCGCGCGGCGATGCCGAGAAAACCGCCGTGGCGCTCAAGGCCAAGGGCGCCGACACGCTGCTGGTGCAGGGCGACCTCTCGGTGGTGGAGAACAACGTCAAGCTGTTCGACCAGGCCGTGAAGCACTTCGGCCAGGTCGACATCGCGATCAACACCGCGGGCGTGGTCATCAAGAAGCCGATCCTCGACGTGACCGAGGCCGACTACGACAAGAGCTTCGACGCCAACGCCAAGGCCGCGTTCTTCTTCATCCAGCAGGCCGGCCGCACGATGGCCGATGGCGGAAGCATCGTGACGATCGTGAGCTCGCTGCTGGCGGCCTACACGCCGTTCTATTCGATCTACCCGGGCTCCAAGGCCGCCGTGGAGCACTACACCCGCGCAGCCTCCAAGGAGTTCGGCGATCGCGGCATCTCGGTCAACGGCATCGGCCCCGGCCCGATGGACACGCCGTTCTTCTACGGCCAGGAGAGCAAGGAAGCCGTCGAATACCACAGCAGCGCCGCGGCGCTCAGCAAGTTCTCCAAGAAGGGACTGACCGACATCGAGGACATCGCGCCCATCGTGCGTTTTCTCGTCACCGAAGGCTGGTGGATCACCGGCCAGACGATTCTTGCCAACGGTGGCTACACCACCCGCTGATCCCGCAAGATCGCGCCCGGAGGACAACGCATATGCACACAGTCATGGTGATGGGTGGCGGCTTCGTGCTGCTGGTGGTGTTTCTCTTGGCCAGCCGCTTCATCGGCGATGGCTCTTCGCTGGCGCTGGCCACCGCCGCCAAGTGGTTCATTCCGGCGTGGTTCGTCGGCGCGGGCATCAACATGGCGGTGGGCGTGATCAAGGCGGGGTACTCGGTGGGCGAGGAGCTGCCGATTTTTCTCTTCATCTTCGCGGTGCCGGCCGTGGTGGCGGGCCTCCTGTGGTGGAAGTTCGGGCGCTGAGATTGCCTTGAATGCCCCCGTGCCGGCCGCGACATTCCGGCCGGGCACAATCCGCGGATGCTCATGTATCCGCAGATCAATCCCATCGCCCTGCAGCTCGGGCCCGTCGCCATTCACTGGTACGGCCTGACCTACCTGGCGGCCTTCGCGCTGTTCTATTTCCTCGGCACTCGCCGCTTGCGCCATGAGCCGTATCGCTCGCTGGTCGGGCAGGGCGCCTGGCAGCGCAAGGACATCGAGGACATTCTTTTCCTCGGCGTGATGGGCGTGATCGTCGGCGGGCGCTTGGGCTATTGCCTCTTCTACAAGCCCGAGTTCTACCTGACCCATCCGCTCGAGATCCTCTACGTGTGGCAGGGCGGCATGAGCTTCCATGGCGGCATGCTGGGCGTGATCGGCGCGATGGTGTGGTTCTCGCATTCGCGCGCGCGGCCGTTCTGGCAGGTGATGGACTTCGTCGCGCCCTGCGTGCCGACCGGGCTCGCCGCGGGCCGCGTGGGCAACTTCATCAACGGCGAACTCTGGGGCCGCTTCAGCAGCCCCGACCTGCCCTGGGGCATGGTGTTCCCGCAGAGCGGCTCGATGCTGCCGCGCCATCCTTCGCAGATCTATCAGTTCCTGCTCGAAGGCCTGCTGCTCTTCGTGATCATGTGGCTCTATGCGCGCAAGGAACGGAAGGAAGGGCAGGTGGCCGCGGTGTTCCTGATCGGCTATGGCGCGCTGCGCTTCTTTGCCGAGTACTTCCGCGAGCCCGACGACTTCCTCGGCCTCCGGGCATTGAGCCTGAGCCAGGGGCAGTGGCTCAGCGTACCGATGGTGATTGCCGGCATCGCGCTGTGGTTCTGGTTCGGTCGCGCCAAGAAGACGGTCGCCGCACGCGCCTGAAGCGGGCGATCTCAGGGTAATCACGGGCGGGGCGGGCCGCCCGTGACACTTGCGCAACATTGTTTGCGCGCTCACAATTATGCGTAATTACAGGAAATTACGCCGAGCCACCCACGGTCGAGAGCCCCATCTCCATGCGCCTGGTCCCCAACTCCCTGCACGACGAAGTCGCCGCCACGCTGCGCGAGCAGATCTTCGCGGGCACGCTGGCGCCGGGCAGTTTCCTGGACGAAGTCGCGCTGTGCGAGCGGCTCTCCATCTCGCGCACGCCGCTGCGCGAAGCGCTCAAGGTGCTCACCGCCGAAGGCCTGCTTCGGCACGAGCCGCGGCGCGGCTGCTTCGTCAACGAAGTGACGGAGCGCGACCTCGACGAAATTTTTCCGGTGATCGCGCTGCTCGAAGGCCGCTGCGCCTTCGAGGCGGCCCGCAACGCGAGCGATGCCGAACTGCACGAACTCGACGCGCTGCACGAGCGCCTGGAGCGCCACGCCAAGGCGCGCCGCATCAACGACTACTACGCCACCAACCACATCATTCACGAGGCGATCATCAAGCTCGCCGACAACCGGTGGCTTGCGCAGGTGATCGGCGATCTGCGCAAGATCTTGAAGCTCGCGCGCCTGCAGCAACTGCATGCGCCGGGCCGGCTCGACCAGAGCCTGTCGGAACACCTGGCTGTGTTCGCGGCGCTCAAGGCGCGCGACAGCGAAGGCGCCGATGCCGCCATGCGCACGCACCTCACGCGCCAGCGCGAAGCGCTGCGCGAGGTGGCGCGGCAACAGAAATCCAGGGTGATGCCGTGACCATTTGCCACGGTGCGCCCGCAACCTTTGACAGGGGAGTCCAGCGATGAGTGCGACCGAATGGTTCCAGGCGCGGTTGCGCTCTGGCGAAAAGTCCAAGGTGCCCGTGGCGCCCGAAGGTGCCGCCAAGAGCGCGCCGAAGAATGCGGCCAAGCCCAGCGAGCGCACGACCGCCGAGCGCCTGCAGGTCACGCTGCGCAAGGCCGACGAGGCCCTGTCGCCGCGCGCGCTGCGCCGCGTGCTCGCCGACCTGCAGGCCGTGATCGATCCGCGCGTGAGCGAGGTCGAGGGCGGCCGCCGGGCCCACGCCATCGCAGAGGCTTACGCTGGCGCCACGCCCGAGGAGCGCCGCGACTACTGGGCGCTGATGAGCGAGCATTTCGCCGCCGATGCGCAAAAGCTCAAGACCGCGCGCGACCAGCACCAGGCCGCGGTCGGCACGGCCGACGAAGGGCAGGCCGAAATGAAGCTGCGCCGCGCGCTCGTTTCGCCGCGCATGCGCCTTCTGCAGCGCTTCGCGGTCGAGCCCACGGGCATGCGCTTTCTGGTCGACCTGCGCGCCGACCTGCTGCCGTGCCTGAAGGCCGACAAGCGCCTGCTCGCGCTCGATGCCGAGCTCGAGCAACTCTTCTCCACCTGGTTCGACGTCGCCTTCCTCGAGCTGCGCCGCATCGATTGGGATTCGCCGGCTTCGCTGATCGAGAAGCTCATCCGCTACGAGGCGGTGCACGACATCAAGAGCTGGTCCGACGTGAAGAACCGGCTGGACGACAGCGACCGCCGCTGCTATGGCTTCTTCCACCCGCGCCTGCCCAACGAGCCGCTGATCTTTGTCGAGGTGGCACTGGTCGACCGCATCAGCGACGGCATCACGCCGCTGCTGGACGAGGCGGCCGTGCCGGTGCTGCCCGCCAAGGCGACCACCGCGATCTTCTATTCGATCAGCAACACCCAGAACGGCCTGCGCGGCGTGAGCTTCGGCGATTCGCTCATCAAGCGCGTGGTCGAGACGCTGCAGGACGAACTGCCGCGCCTGAAGACCTTTGCCACGCTCTCGCCGATTCCGGGCTTTCGCACCTGGCTCGCCAAGAACGCCGCCGACCTCATGCCGCGCCTCGATGAAAAGCGCGAGGCCGAACTCGGCCGCCTCGTCGGCTCGGTGCCGCCCACGGCCGAGCGCCTGCTCGCCGCCGTGGAAGCCGCCGCCACCTTCGATGCCAAGTCGCCGCTGCGCCAATGGCTGCTGCAGGCGGCCGCCGAGTACCTGGGCCGTGCGCTGGTCGACGGCACGCCGGCCGACCCGGTCGCGCGCTTCCATCTGGGCAACGGCGCACGGGTCGAACGGCTGAACTGGGCGGGCGATCCCTCGCCCAAGGGGCACAAGCAGTCGTACGGGCTCATGGTCAATTACCTGTACGACTTGAAGCGCCTCGACAAGCATCGGACCTGGCTGGGCGATGGCAAGGTCGCGGTATCGGGAGACATCGAAAGCCTGTTCTTCAAAAAAGGCTGAACGTTCGACAACAAGGCGGGCGCGGAGAAGGCGCCTAACGCCGCATGGGGCGGCAAAATCCACAACGATCGGAGAAGAGACAAATGAACCAGAGTTTTCAGCGACGTGACGTTCTGCGCGTGGCCGCCGCCGGTGCGGCCGTTCTTTGCGGCGCCGCGCGCGCGCAGGGCTGGCCGACCAAGCCGGTGACGATGATCGTGCCGTTCCCGGCCGGCGGCGGCACTGATGCCTTCGCGCGGCCGCTCTCGGGCCAGTTCACCAAGGTGGCGGGCCAGACGCTGGTGATCGACAACCGCGGCGGCGCCGGCGGCACGCTGGGCGCGAGCATCGCGGCCAAGGCGCCGGCCGATGGCTACACGCTCTTCATGGGCGCCGTGCACCACGCCATTGCGCCTTCGGTGTACCCCAAGCTCGACTACGACATCGAGAAAGACTTCGTGCCGCTGATGCTGCTGGCCAATGTGCCGCAGGTGGTGGTCATCAACCCCAAGCGCGTGCAGGCCAACACCATCCAGGAATTCATCGCGCTGGTGAAGCGCAACCCGGGCAAGTTCAACTACGGCTCGGCCGGCTCGGGCACCTCGCACCAGCTCGCGGGCGAACTCTTCAAGCTGCAGACCGGCACCTTCATCACCCACATCCCGTACCGCGGCGCGGGCCCGGCGCTGTCGGACCTGATCTCCGGCAACGTCGACCTGATGTTCGATGGCCTGGGTTCCTCGTCGCAGCACATCAAGAGCGGCCGCATCAAGGCGCTGATGGTCGCCGGCGCCAAGCGCAACCCGGCCTTCCCCGATGTGCCCTGCGCCGCCGAAGTGGGCCTGCCCGACTACACCGTCACCACCTGGTACGGCCTCTGGGCGCCGAAGAACACGCCGGCCGAAGCGCAGGCGCGCGCGGTCGACGACATGAAGAAGGCGCTCGCCACCGACGAGCTCAAGACCATCTGGGCGCAGAACGGCTCCGAGATCCCGACCCTCACCATGGCAGCCTACGGCGGCTTCGTGAACTCCGAAATCAAGCGCTGGGCCACGGTCGTGAAAGCCTCCGGCGCCAAGCTCGAATGACGGCTGCGGGCACTGTGTCACTGCGCCGCGAAGGCGCGGTGGCGGTCGTCACGCTGTCGAACGCGGGCCGCCTCAATGCGATGACGCGCGCGATGTGGCGCGAGCTGCGCGAGGTATTCACGGGCCTGGACGATGCGGGCCTTCGATGCCTCGTGATCCGCGGGGAGGGCGGTGCCTTCTGTGCGGGCGGCGACATCTCCGAATACCCGTCGTTCCGCTTCGAAGAGCCGAGCCTGCGCGAATTCCACGAGAACGAGGTGTGGGCTGCGCTGCAGGCGCTGCTCGATTGCCCGCTGCCGCTGGTCGCGCAGATCGAAGGCGCCTGCATGGGCGCCGGCATCGAGATCGCGAGTTGCTGCGACATCCGCATCGCAGGCGCGTCCGCGAAGTTCGGCGCGCCGATCGCCAAGCTGGGTTTTCCCATGGCGCCGCGCGAAGCGGTCCTCGTGCACGGCGCCATCGGCGACGTGCTCGCGCGCGACATGCTGCTGGCTGCCGGCGTGCACGGCGCCCAGCGTTTGTACGACGCGGGCTTCCTGCTGCAGGTGTTGCCCGACAACGAGGTCGCGACCGCAGTGCAGGTGCATGCGGACCGCATCGCCGCGCTCGCGCCGCAGGCCGCGCGCCTGCACAAGCGCACCTTCGCCGCGCTGAAGGCCGGTGCGACGCAGAACCTGCTCGCCACGGCCTACGACTACGCCGATTCCGCCGAGCACCGCGAAGGCATTGCTGCCTTCCTTGCCAAGCGCACCCCGAATTTCTGAAGTACCGGTTCAAAGACGAAGCGATGAAGAAGCCAACCAACGCCAACCTGTTCGCCGCCTTGCGCGCGGCCTTTCCCACCGACCTCGACGGCATCGCGGTCGAGACCGACAACGGCCTTTTCTATTCGTGGCGCGACCTCGAACGCGCGAGCGCGATGATCGCCAACCTGCTCGATGCGCTCAAGCTCGAGAAGGGCGCGCGCATCGCGGTGCAGGTCGAGAAATCGGTCGAGGCGATGCTGCTGTACCTCGCGACGTTGCGCGCGGGCTATGTGTTCCTGCCGCTCAACACCGCCTACCAGAGCGCGGAGATCGAGTACTTCATCGGCAACGCCGAGCCCGCGGTCGTGGTGTGCACCAGCCGCAATGCCTCGTGGGTCGGGCCCATCGCCAACGCGGCGGGCACGCGGCACGTGTTCACGCTGGACGACGACCGCACCGGCACGCTGCTCGAAGTGGCGGCGCAGTGCAGCGACAAGCACACGCCCGCGAAAAAGTCGCCCGACGACCTCGCCGCGATCCTCTACACGAGCGGCACCACCGGCCGCAGCAAGGGCGCGATGCTCACGCACGGCAACCTGCTGTCGAACGCCGAGGTGCTCAAGGACTACTGGGGCTGGACGCCAGGCGACGTGCTCATTCACACGCTGCCGATCTTCCACGTGCACGGCCTCTTCGTCGCGCTGCACGGCGCGCTGCTCAACGGCAGCAAGATGCTGTGGTTCGCGAAGTTCGACCCCAAGCGCATCGTCGCCAAGCTGCCCGAAGCCACTGTGTTCATGGGCGTGCCGACGCTCTACGTGCGCCTGCTGGCCGAGCCCGGCCTCACGCGCGAAGCCGTGCGCAACATGCGCCTGTTCGTCGCAGGCTCGGCACCGCTGCTCATCGAGACCTTCGACGAATGGCAGGGGCGCACTGGCCACACGATCCTCGAGCGCTATGGCATGAGCGAGACGGTCATGCTCACCTCCAACCCCTACAAGCCCGAGCAGGGCGAGCGCCGTGGCGGCACCGTCGGTTTCGCCTTGCCGGGCGTGCAACTGCGCGTGCGCGACGGGAACGGCAACGACTGCACCACCGACGAGATCGGCGGCATCGAGGTCGATGGCCCGAACGTGTTCGCCGGCTACTGGCGCATGCCAGAGAAGACGGCCGAAGAGTTCACCGCCGACGGTTTCTTCAAGACCGGCGACGTCGGCAAGATCGACGGCCGCGGCTACATCACCATCGTCGGCCGCAGCAAGGACCTCATCATCAGCGGCGGCTACAACGTCTACCCCGCCGAGATCGAGGGCTACATCAACGAGATGGCCGGCGTGGCCGAGAGCGCGGTGATCGGCGTGCCGCACCCCGACTTCGGCGAAGTGGGCGTGGCCATCGTGATCGCCAAGCCGGGCACCGTCATCGATGCCGACGCCATCGTGGCGGAGCTCAAGTCGAAGCTCGCGAACTTCAAGATCCCCAAGCGCTGCTTCGTCGTGCCCGAGCTGCCGCGCAACACGATGGGCAAGGTGCAGAAGGCGCTGCTGCGCGCCGAGCACAAGGGGTTGTTCGCCTAGGCCTTCGCGGCGACCATCTTTTCGGCCACGCGCTGGAGGACGATGTCCGGCACTGCCGGCTCGAAGGGCGCCGTGATCCGGTCGATGCGGCCTTCGCGGTCGCAAAGGAAGGTCAGCGCCAGGTTGTCGGGGTGGAATTCGGAGGGCCTGTCGGGCGTGGTGAACACGTCGTAGTGCCAGTGGGTGAGCTGGCCTGAAAAACCGCGCCAGTGCCAGGAGAGGCCATCGCCGTCTGCAGAGATTGCGATGCGCCCGTAGGCCGGATGCTCGTAGGTACCTGCGTACTCTTCGAGTGCGTGGCTGGGACGTGTGCCGACGCGGCGCTTTTCTTCGAGTTTCTTCTTGTCGAGCTTTTGCTGCTCGAGGAACTGGCGACGCTTGGGCACGAGGCGTCCGAACCAGTCGACCGGCTCGCGTCCGCTGATGCGGTCGAACACGGCGTAGGTGAGCAACGAGGTAACGGCGCTCGGCGCACGGTTTGTCAGCACCACGACGCCCGCGCGGCGCTCAGGCAACACCGTCATCAGCGTGGCCCAGCCGAGCCACGAGCCCGAGTGCGACAGCGTGCGGTCGCCACGGTAGTTCTCGCAGAAAAGTCCGAAGCCATAGTGCGAGTCGCCGATCTCGGCCTGTTCGGAACGCCCCACGTGCATGCGGGGCGTGCTCATCTCGCGCAACGCTTTCGGGGAAAGAAGCTGCGTGCCATCGACCTTGCCTCCGTCGATCAGGCAGCGGGCCCATTTCGCCAGGTCGGCCACCGAGGCATTGATGCCACCGCCGGCCGTGGTGCGGATCGGCCACAACGGGGACGGCACGCATTCACTGCCAAGCATCGCGTGTGGGCGCGCGGCGTTTTTCGCGGCGGCCAGCGCCTCGATGGTGAAGCCGAAGTCCTTGAAGCCGAGCGGCTTGAGCAGCCGTTCGGTGGTGAAGTCTTCCCAGCTCTGGCCGCTGATGCGCTCGGCGACCGTGCCCGCGACCATGTAGCCGAGGTTCGAGTACTGGAAGCTGTCGCGCAACTCGCGGCTTGGTGCGAGATGGCGCAGCAGGGGCAACATCTGCGCGCCCGAGAGATCGCCGGGCTCGTGGATCCAGTCGTGGCGCGGCAGGCCGCTGCGGTGGCAGAGCAGGTCCAGCACGGTCAGGCGCTCGCTCGCCACGGGGTCGTGCAGGCGGAACTCGGGAATCACGTCGCGCACAGGGCGATTCCATTCGAGCTTGCCTTCGTCGACCAGCAAGCCAAGGCCCGCTGCAGTGAACGACTTGGTGATCGAGCACAGCAGGAACTGCGTGTCGGTGGTCACGGGCAGGCCGGTGTCGGTGTCGCGCACACCGTAGCCCTTCAGCAGCGCCACTTCGCCGTCTTGAATCACCGCCAACGCGAGGCCGGGCACTTTCCATTCCTGCATCGAGGCTTCGACGAGGTTTTCGAGATCGCTCCACATGTCGGGGTCCTGCCTTGCGGCCTTGGAATAGGGCCGCGCATCCTAAAGCAATCCCCGCCGAGCCTCTTTCCTAAGTCGCGGCGAGCCCGTTCATGAGCCCGCTGCGTGCGTGGCAGTTGATGTATTCGTAGCTCTGCTCATCCGCCTTCAGCACCGACACCTCGTGGTACACGCGCAGCTGCAGCTGGAAGTTCAGCGCCTGCACATAGCGCATGAAGCTGCCGAAGATCGCGACGTGCGTCGGGTGCGATTCGGCCCAACGCTCCATGTCGGCGAGCGAGCGCCAGTAGCTGAGGCCGAATGACTTCTGCAGTGGCGCGCCCTTCGCGTCGAGATGGTGCATGTAGCGGTTGCTGTAGCAGCCGATGCCCAGGCCCTGGTCGCGCAAGAAGTCCATGCCTTCGCGCAGCACCGGCTCCATGTCTTCCAGGTAGAGCGTGCGCTCCTGGCCGGTGGTGTCGGCCCACTCCTGGCCCGAACGAATCATTGCGATGTTCTCGTGGCCCGCGATGCGCACGCGCTGGCCCAGCGCCGGTATGCCGGCGACGACTGCGCGCGTGCCCGAGGGCGTCATCGCATCGGTCTGCGAGAGCGGGATGCGGTCGCGCATCGATCCCCAGTAGCCGTGCTCCTGCAGCTCGCCGCTGACCTCGCCCATCACCACGCCGACGCCCTCGAAGCGGTCCGGCGTGTTGAACATGGTGTCGAAGTGCTCGACACGCGGCGAGGCGATTTCGCGGAAGTAGCCGAGGCCTTCCGCGAGGCGTTCGTCCGAGCGCCACCATGCGTCGATGGCGGGCGTGGCGTTCCAGCGCGCAAAGGCCGCGGCGTCGTGCCAGTAGGCGATCGCGACCATGTTGTCGAAGCCGTCGGCATCGACGTAGTGCGCGAGGTCGTGATGGCCCGGCCCGTCGGGCAGCGCGAAGTCGCGTGCGATCTTCATCAGCGCGGCGCAGGCGCGGCCCTGCATTTCGGGGCCGCGCGACTGCACGCCGAAATAGCCCATCGTCACCTGCGTCACCGAGACGGGCGCGCGGGCCGACCAGACGGGGTAGGGCGGCGTGTAGTCGTCCTCGACGCGGCGGTGCCGCGTGCGGGGGCATTTCAGATGCTCGGCGATGGCGGATTCCATGGTGGCTCCGGTGCGGTCAGGCGGCGAGTTGCAGGCGCGGCTCGGTGCCTGCGGCCACCGCTTCGGGGGCACTGCTTTCGGGCTCGGGCGTGCGCTGAAAGACCACGGGCTCGCGGCGCGTCTTGTTGAGCAGCAACTGCGTGACATCGGGCCGCGAGTAGTGGCCGCTCGGGTCGGCGGCCGCCTTGGCGAGCGAGATCATGCCGAGGTCGATATCGGCGATCACCAGGCCTTCCTGGTCTTCGGCCAGCGGCGTGCCGAGCGGCGAACCATCGGGCGCGTAGATGCGCGCGAAGCCGCCGCCGGTGCGCAGCATCTGCTGCTTGCCGGCATCGGTGCACATCAGCTCGCTCATCGCAGGCGAGACGGTGGCGCAGGGCGCGACCACGAAACACTGACCTTCCGCGGCGTAGACCTGGCTCGCCGCGTTGTTGACCTCCGGCCCGAGCGCATAGGCGGCACCGCGGTAGAGCGAGAAGCTGGGCCATGCGCCGCAGTGGATCTGCTCGTTCTGCGCATACATCGCGTACTTGCTGAGCGGCTGCAGATGCTCCCAGCACGAGAGCGAGCCGATGTTGCCGATGGCCGTGTCGGCCACGGCGAGGTCGGACCCGTCGCCTTCGCCGAACACGGTGCGCTCCACGTGCGTGGGCTTGAGCTTGCGGCGCGTCTGCACGGTGTGGCCTTGGTCGTCGATGAGCGCCTGCGCGATGTAGAGGCTGCCCGCGGCCTTCTCGCTGTAGCCGAGCGACACCCAGATCCTGTGCTTGCGCGCGGCGTCCTTGATGCGGTCGAATTCGGCCGAGCCGACGACCAGCGAGTTGTCGTGGTACCGCTGCACGAACTGCATGCCCCAGGCAGGCGAATCCAGCCAGATCCACCACGGGTATCCGGGCACCCAGGTCTCGGGAAAGGCGATGAGCTTCACGCCCTGGCCTGCTGCCTCGGCCATGAGATCGATGGTCTTGTCGATGGTGCCGTCGAGGTCGAGGAACAAGGGCGCGGCCTGCACGGCGGCGACGCGGAACTTGGGGTGAATGGTGGTGGGCATGGCGGGTCTCCGGAAGTGGGGTGATGAAACAACTTCGCACACCGCCAACGCGGGTTTGCGCGGTGGCATGCGGGTTGCTTGAAGCGTAGATTCGCCGCCGCGGAACGCCTTGATCCGAACTGGCGGCGTTCTTGTTCCAGCGTTGCACGCATCCGCTTTCCGGGAAATCCAATGAACCAGTTGCTCAGCACCGATGCCGTGGCGCGCGACCAGCGCCTGGCCTACTGGACCGACATGATCTGCAACGTCTACGTGCAGCTCGGGTGCGACCCGGTGCGGCCGGACGACATCGGCCGCTTCGAAGGCAGCATCCGCCAGCACTCGCTGCCCAGCCTCGACGTGTCGGTGGTCAAGTCAGGCGCGCAGAAGGTCATGCGCACGAGTGGGCACATCGCGCGCTCGGGGGACGACTATTTCCTCGTGAGCATTCAGGCGCAGGGGCGCGGCGTGGTGCGCCAGGACGGGCGCGATGCGGTGCTCTCGGCCGGCGACTTCGCGCTGTACGACAGCACGCGACCCTACGAGCTGCTGTTCGACGACCGCTTCGAGCAGATCGTGCTCAAGCTGCCCGGCGAGCGCCTGCGCAGCGAGTTGCGCGACACCGAGGCGCTGACGGCCACCACGGTGTCGGGCAACGAGGGCGCGGGGCATCTTCTGCTCGGCATGATCCGCACGCTGCGCGAGGACATCGACACGCTGCAGCCCGCATCGGCGCTGGCCGTGGCGAACGGTGTGCAGAGCATCCTGGTGGCGGGCCTGCAGACGCTGCCGGCGGCGCGTGCGCCATCGCTCAGCAATCTGACGGCGTACCACCTTGCGCGCGTGAAGCGATGCATCGACGAGCAACTGGCCGATCCGTCGCTCTCGGTGGGCAGTCTCGCGGCGTCACTCGGGGTGTCGGCGAGCCACATTCACCGCGTCTTCAAGAGCGAGCCGCTGACGCCTTCACAGTACATCTGGGAACGCAGGCTCGAAGCCTGCAGCCGCGATCTGCTGGAGCCGCGTCTTGCGGGCAAGCCGGTGGGGGAGATCGCGTATGGGCGCGGCTTCAACGATGCGGCGCATTTCAGCCGCGCGTTTCGGGAGCGCTTCGGCTGCTCGCCGCGCGAGTGGCGGCAGCAGCGGGTGCAGTAGCAGCCGGGCGTTTGCTACTACTTGCTACTGGACCAGCAGGACCGAGATATCGGTCTCGCCGATCACCTTCGTCGCGACCGAGCCCATCAGCGCGCGTCCGAAGATGCCGTGGCCGTGGGTGCCGAGCACGATCAGCTCGGCATGCGCGGCGGTGGCTGACTTCAGGATTTCCTCGGCCGGATGGCCGTGGCGCTTGTCGATCGTGTAGTTGCCGATGCCCTTCTCGGCCAGGAGCGCCTTCACCGGATCGAGCACCTTGGCGCTTTCCTCGGCGTAGTACTCGGTCACGATCTCCTTGCTGAGATGCCGTGTCACATGGCCCGAGATGCCGGTGCATACGTGGACCACGATGAGCTCGTGCCCGTCCACGAACATGGTGCGGTTGGCGACGAGGTAGTCGAGCGCCTTGCGGGTGTAGGCGCTGCCATCGACGGCGATGAGGATTTTCATGAAACCGTTATACGGCTGCGTCTGGCGCATCGCAACGGGTCACACCCCCGGACCATGGGGGCTTTTTTCAGCCGCGCAGGCCCTTCCAGAGCATGTAGGCGGCGAGAAGATAGAGGATGCTCGCGAACACGCGCTTGAGCTTCTTCACCGGCAGCGTGTGCGCGGCCTTGGCGCCCAGCGGTGCGGTGAACACGCTGCACAGGGCAATCACCACCAGCGCCGGCAGCCAGATGTAGCCGAAGGAGCCGGTGGGCAGGCCCTGCACCGTCTGGCCGCTGATCGCGTAGCCGAGCACGTTGGCCACCGCGATGGGGAAGCCCAGCGCGGCGCTCGTGGCCACCGCGTTGTGAATGGAGATGTTGCACCACGTCATGAACGGCACGCTGATGAAGCCGCCGCCCGCACCCACCAAGCCCGAGATGAAGCCGATCACGCCGCCGCCCGCGAGCTGGCCTGCGGTGCCCGGCATCTGGCGCGTGGGCTTGGGTTTCTTGTCGAGGAACATCTGCGTGGCCGAGAAGCCCACGAACAGCGCGAAGAAGATGGCGAGCGCAGTGCCCTTGAGCAGCGCGAACACGCCCAGGCTCCCGGCCAGGCTGCCGATCACGATGCCGGGCGCGAGGCGCTTGACGATGTCCCACCGCACCGCGCCGCGCTTGTGGTGCGCGCGCACGCTGGAGACCGAAGTGAAGATGATCGTGGCCATCGAGGTGGCGATCGCCATCTTCACCGCGAGGTCGGACGACACGCCGCGGTGGCCCATGATGATCGTGATGAACGGCACCATCAGCATGCCGCCGCCGATGCCCAGGAGCCCCGCGAGAAAGCCGGTACCCAGGCCGAGTGCGGCAAGTTCAAGAATCAGGAGGGGGTCGAGGAATTCGGTCACGCTGCGGGTCTTCGGACAAAGCAACGGCCCCGAGCAGTGTGTGCTGGGGGCCGTGCCGATGGAAAAAGGTGTCTGCAAGTGGGCGCCGAACCCGCATCCTGAACCAGGGTTCAGGTGGGCGAGGGCAGCAAGACTTCGGGTTCATCTGACGCGAGATGATCACGCCCGTCAAGCGATGTACCAAGCCCGGCTCCGGAGAGCATTGGAACAAGGAAATATTAAGCCCGACGCGCACCGCAGACAGTTCGGATTTTACGCTCCGTATGAGTCCATGGTGTTCATTCAGAGCAAATGACCATCGCCGGCCAGCGCCTGATCGAGCTTTTGAATGAGCTGGGCGGCCTTGGCGTCGACTTCGCCGGGCTCGGTTGTGGCAGGCGCTGGCGCTGCGGCAGGTGCTGCAACCGCTGCCGCTTGCTGTGCCGCGAGGTCGAAGGCGAGGTTCAGCGAAGCCAGCACCGCGATGCGATCGCGCGCCTTGACTTTTCCTGCGTCGCGGATCTTGCACATGGCGGCATCCACGCGTTCGACCGCATCGCGCAGCTGCGGCTCGCCGCCGTCGGGACAGCCGAGCAAATAGCTCTGGCCCATGATCTGTACTTCTATCTGCTTCATGCGGTGGAATCTTCGGGAGGTGGTTCAGCCGGCAGCCGCTCGAGCAGTGCGTCGAGGCGCGTGCGTGCCGCGGCGAGCCGCGACTTGAGCCCGTCGCGTTCGCGCACGAGCGCATCGACCTGTTCCTGGAGCAGCGCATTGGTGCGCTGTACCTCTTCGTGACGCACGAGCAAGCGTTCCACACGCTCGGCGATCTGATCGATGGGGCTGGAGGCGGGCATGGTTGGCGATTGTAGTTTCCCGGGGAGGCGGTCCGCTGGCAGTCAGCGCGGCGCCTGGCTTCGTCCTGGCGGCGATTCTGCGGCCTGCGCCCGAGGCATTCAAATTTTCGGCAAAGACGGGTGCAGAGATGGACAGAGGTGCGACGGCGGCGCCACAACTTTCGACTTAGCGCATCCGCCGCTGGGCCTAAAATCCCGCCCGTTGGTGCTCGCGCCGTGGTTCGCACGGTGCAGTTCAACGGGAAGCAGGAGTGAACGCCCCCGAGAGATCCGGAAAGCCGGACACATCGGATCAAGGCCGAAGCCGCCTGCGCTGCCCCCGCAACGGTCAAGCAGACGGCGCCGCAAGGCGTCACCCCTTTCCATCCAGCCACTGGGCGCCCTGAAACAGGTGCCTGGGAAGGCGGCAAGGGGCCGTTCTGCCAGCCCGGATACCGGCCAACAAGGCGGCTGCCGCATGCATGAATGAACGAATAGAACCGGTTCATGCCCGCGGCGGTCATTGCGCCCAGGGCGCCGGCGGGGAGGCCGGCCAGGGGCATTGACGTTCGTTCGGCTCACTCATGATTTCCTGCGTTTCCCTTTTCCGCGTTTCCCGCGGTCGCGCGCCTGCGCCCATTCGCCATCGCCGCCTTGCCGGCCTCCCGCTTGCGCTGGCCTCGGCCTTCGGCGGCCTCGCATTGATTCAGTTGCCCACGCTTGCGCATGCGCAGGAACAAAAGGCAGCAACAGCCACGCTGGGGGAAACGGTGGTCACGGCCAACCGCACGCCGCAGCCGCTGTCGGACCTGGTGGGCGACGTGTCCATCATCGACCGCCAGGCCATTGAGCGCAGCGGCGCGACCGGCGTGGCCGACGTGCTGGCGCGCCAGCCCGGCATCGAGATCACGCGCACCGGCGGCGTGGGCAACAACACCAGCCTCTACATCCGCGGGGCCGAGACGCGCTTCACGGCCGTCTACCTGGACGGCGTGCGCATCGACTCGCAATCGACCGGCGGCGCCGGCTGGGAAGGCATTCCGCTCGCGCAGATCGACCGCATCGAGGTGCTGCGCGGCCCGGCCGCCGCGGTGTACGGCTCCGACGCCATCGGCGGCGTGATCCAGCTCTTCACCAAGCGCGGCGAAGAGGGCGTGTCGCCCTACGCGGGCGTCGGCTTCGGCAGCCATGGCCTCCGCAAGATCGAGGGCGGCGTGAGCGGCAAGTCGGGCCTGTTCGACTATTCGTTCGGCGTGGCGCACGAGGAGAGCAAGGGCTTCGACGTGCAGCCCGCATCCAAGCGCACGCCCTCGAAGGACGGCTTCACCAGCCCCGACCGCGACGGCTACCGCAGCACCTCGGGCAACCTGAAGCTGGGCTTCCAGATCACGCCCGACCAGCGCATCGAAGCCACCTTGCTCCAGAGCAACGTCGAAGCCGGCTACGACGCCTCGGTCAGCTTCAGGACCCGGCCGCCGATCCGCTTCAGGAACGACGTCTCGGACAACACGCTGCGCACCGCCGGCCTCACCTGGTCGGCCAAGTGGAACGACATCTACAGCACCCGCGTGCAGGTGACCGACTCGCAATCGGTCTACAAGACGCAGCCGTCGTTCTACCGTACCGAAACCAACCTGCGCGGCTACCTGTTCCAGAACGAATTCCGCTTCGGCCCGCACCTGGTGACTGCCACGCTGGAGCGCCGCGAAGACGCGCTCGAAAACGCACCCACCACCTCGGCCAAGCTCTTCTCGCAAGACCGCTCGCAGAACGCGCTCGCGCTCGGCTACGGCTTCGTGCAGGGCCCGCATTCGCTGCAGTTGCATGTGCGCCGCGACAAGGACAGCGAGTTCGGCGGCAAGACCACCGGCAGCGCCGCCTATGGCTTTGCCATTCTGCCGTCGCTGCGCTTCACCGCATCGGCCGGCACGGCTTTCCGCGTGCCGACGCTCTACCAGCGCTTCAGCGAATACGGCGTGGCCACGCTGCAGCCCGAAGACAGCCGCAACCTCGAGCTGGGCCTGAACTACGCCAAGGACGGCACCACCGCCGGCATCGTGGTGTACCGCAATCGCGTGCGCAACCTGATCAACTTCGTGGGCACCGCCACGGGCTGCGCCTCGACCTTCGGCTGCTACACCAACGTGGCCCGCGCCACGCTGCAAGGTGCGACGCTCTCGGCCAGCCAGCGCATCGGCGACGTCACGCTGCGCGCTTCGTTCGACGTGCAGGACCCCAAGGACACCGAAACCGGCAACCTGCTCGCACGCCGCGCCAAGCGCCACGGCACGCTGGGCGCCGACTGGCACGTGGCCGGCTGGACGCTGGGCGCCGAAGTGCAGGCTTCGAGCCAGCGCTACGACGACGCGGCCAACAAGATCAAGCTCGGCGGCTATACGCTGCTGAACCTGTCGGCCAGTACACAGATCGCACGGGACCTGAACCTCGTGGCCCGCATCGACAATGTGGGCGACAAGGACTACCAGTACGCACGCCTCTACGCCAACGGGGGCCGCACCGCCTACCTCGGCCTCAAGTGGACACCGCAGTAAACGACCTTTCGCGACGACGCGACGGCACGGCAGCCACCTGTGCCGCGGTGCTGATCGCCGCGCCCGCCTCGGGGCAGGGCAAGACCACGTTGGCTGCGGCGCTCGCGCGGCTGCATGCGCGGCAAGGCCGGCGGGTGCGGGCCTTCAAGTGCGGGCCGGACTTTCTCGATCCGCACTGGCTCGCGCTCGCCACCGGCGCGCCGGTGCATTCGCTGGACCTCTGGATGACGGGCGAGGCCGATTGCCGGGCGCGCCTGCACGCCGCAGCGGACGAGGCCGATCTTGTGATCGTCGAAGGCGTGATGGGTTTGTTCGACGGTACGCCGAGCGCGGCCGACCTCGCGGAGCGCTTCGGCCTGCCGGTGCTGGCCGTGATCGATGCGCACGCCATGGTCGGCACCTTCGGGGCGCTGGCCTACGGATTGCAGAACTTCAAGCCCGGCCTGCCGTGGGCCGGCGTGCTGGCCAATCGCGTGGCGAGCGAGCGGCATGCGGGCATGCTGAAGGACGCATTGCGCGAACCTTCGCAATGGATGGGCGCCTTGCCGCGCGATGCGAGTTTCACCTTGCCCGAACGGCACCTGGGCCTTGTCGGCGCGAATGAGCTCGACGACGCGATGGCGCGGCTCGATGCGGCCGCCGATGTGCTGGCCGACACGCCGCTGGGCCAGTTGCCGGTCTCGCAGTTGCCGCAGATGCGTTTCGATCCGGTCACAACAGACGACGCAGGCACGCCGCAATTGCTGGCAGGCCGCACCATCGCCATCGCGCGCGACGCGGCGTTCTCCTTCATCTACCCCGCCAACCTCGACGTGCTCTCGGCACTCGGCGCGCGGCTTTCGTTCTTCTCGCCACTGGCCGGCGATGCGTTGCCGGCCTGCGATGCCGTCTGGCTCCCGGGCGGCTACCCCGAGCTGCATGCCGAGGCCCTGTCGGCGAACGAATCGATGCGCGCCTCCCTGGCCGCGCATGCCGCCGCAGGCAAGCCCGTGTGGGCCGAGTGCGGCGGAATGATGGCGCTGTTCGACGAACTGGCTACGGGCGATTCAGAACAGCAACAGGTCCATCGCCTCTGGGGCCTGCTCCCCGGCCGCGTGACCATGCAGAAGCGCCTTGCCGGCCTTGGCCCCCAGCAACTCCAGTTGGGAAGCCACACCCTGCGCGGCCACACCTTCCACTATTCGCGCTGCGAAACACCGCTCGCGCCATTCGCCCACACCGCGCGGCCCGGCGCCACGCAGGCCGTTGGTGCGCGCAGCGGCGAGGCTTTCTATGTACACGGCCCGGTGCGGGCCAGCTATTTCCACGCGTGGTTCGCTTCCAGCTCGGAAGCCACCGCGCGACTTTTCGGCGCCATGCCGATCGAGCTGGGCAACGATGCCGCAAAGGAAGCAATCGATGACCGTTGTTGAGCACGAATTCATCCTCGGCGGTCAGAAGAGCGGCAAGTCGCGTCGCGCCGAGCAGCGCGCCATCGACTGGCTCGCAGCTGCGCCCGGCACGCACCGCGCCGTGCTGATCGCCACCGCCCAGGCCTATGACGACGAGATGCAGGAGCGCATCGTGCGCCACCAGGCCGACCGCGCAGAGCGCGTGCCCGGCATGCGGACCATCGAGGAGCCGGTCGAACTCGCGCGCGCCATCGTCACGCAGAGCGCGCCCGAGACGCTGGTGGTGATCGATTGCCTCACGCTCTGGCTCACCAACCTGTTGATGCCGCTGCGCACCGAAGCCGCTCGGCCGACGACGCGCACGCCTTCGGCGCACATCGCGATGCTGCAGATCGCGCTGCGCGAGGCGCGCGGACCGGTAGTGCTGGTCGGCAACGAGATCGGCCTGGGCGTGATTCCGCTCGGCCGCGAAACGCGCGCCTTCGTCGATGCGCTGGGCCGCCTGAACCAGGACGTGGCCGCCACATGCAGCCGCGTGACGCTGATGGTCGCCGGCCTGCCGCTGAGCCTGAAGGCGCCCGCCTGATGAAGCTGCGCCGTGTTTCCTCGCTGTTCGCCGCCATCGGCCTGTCGCTGTGCGCGCTTGCCGCGCACGCCTTCGACGTGGTCGACGAACGCGGCACCACCGTGAGCCTGCCGCAGCCGCCGCAGCGCATCGTCTCGCTCCTGCCGTCGCTCACCGAATCCGTCTGCGCGCTCGGCGCCTGCGAGCGGCTGGTGGGCGTCGACAACTATTCCAACTCGCCGGCCGCGGTGCGCGCCTTGCCGCAGATGGGCGGCGGCATCGAGCCCAACGTGGAAGCCATCGTCGCGCTCCGGCCCGATGCGGTGCTGCTCGCCAAGTCGTCGCGCGTCACG
The DNA here is from genome assembly GCF_050435205.1 of Variovorax sp. W2I14. Taxonomy (NCBI): domain Bacteria; kingdom Pseudomonadati; phylum Pseudomonadota; class Betaproteobacteria; order Burkholderiales; family Comamonadaceae; genus Variovorax; species Variovorax sp. W2I14. The sequence goes on from NZ_JBNDJX010000001.1 coordinate 1,005,324, forward strand.
CAGCGGCTCGAGGCGCTGGGCCTCAAGGTATTGGTGCTCGAACCCAAGAGCCATGCCGATGTGCAGCGCGTGCTCGGCAAACTCGATGAGGTGCTCGGCACGAACGAGGCGCCGCGCGTGTGGCGCGTGATCGATGCGAGCGTGTCGGCGGCGGCGCAGTCGGTGCCCGCGAGCGCGCGGGGCAAGCGCGTGTACTTCGAGGTCAACAGCACGCCATACGCGGCGGGCGAGTCGTCGTTCATCGGCGAAACGCTCACGCGGCTGGGCATGAAGAACATCGTGCCCGCGAAGCTCGGGCCCTTTCCCAAGCTGAACCCTGAGTACGTGGTGCGCGCCAATCCCGACCTCATCATGGTCAGCGTGCGCAGCGCGCAGGGGCTGGAACAGCGTCCCGGCTGGGGCGGCATCCGCGCTGTGCGCGAAGGCCGCATCTGCCGCTTCGATGCGCTGCAGTCCGATGTGCTCGTGCGCCCCGGCCCGCGCATGGACGAAGCGGCACGCTTGATGGCGCAATGCCTGGTGGACAAGGGCCAGTGAACGCCGCGCGCATGCACACCGCCCACCTGCGCGGCGTCGTGCTGCTCGGCGCGGCCTTGCTGGTGCTGGGCGCCGCGCTGCTGCTGTTCGGCCTCGGCATCGGCAGCACCGGCTTCGAGAGCCTTCTGGCCGCGCGGCACGACCCGGTGGCGTTGCAGATCGTGTGGGACATCCGCCTGCCGCGCACCCTCGGCGCATGGCTCGCGGGCGCGCTGCTCGGGCTCGCGGGCGCGGTGGCGCAGGGGCTGTTCCGCAATCCGCTGGCCGACCCTTATCTGCTCGGCAGCGCCTCGGGTGCGTCATTGGGCGTCGCGGTGGCGCTGATGCTTTTCGGCGGCTCGGCCGCGAGCACGCAATGGGTGATGCGCCTCGGGCTCACCGGAGCGGCCTTCATCGGTGCAGTGCTCGCGGTGCTGCTCACGCTGACGCTGGCGCGCGGTGTGCAGCAGACGCTGCGGCTCTTGCTCGCGGGCGTGATCGTCGGCGTGGTGCTCGGCGCCGCGAAGGACCTGATCACCATCGCCTCGGCGGACATCCTGCAGGCCATCCAGGGCTTCATTCTCGGCAGCACCGGCCTGGTCGGCTGGAGCGCCTGCGCCGTGATGGGCGCGGTCTGCGCGGTGTGCCTGCTGGCGGCATGGGCTCTTGCGCCGGTGCTCGACGGGTTGGCGCTCGGCGAGGCGACTGCCCACAGCCTCGGCCTGCCGCTCGGCGCCATGCGCGCGGCGCTGGTCGTGGTGCTTGCCCTGGCGACTGGCGCGGCGGTGGCGCAGACCGGTTTGATCGCCTTCGTCGGCCTCGCGGCGCCGCATCTCGTTCGCTCGGTCGTCAAGACCACGCATGCGAGGCTGATCGTGCTCGCTGCGCTGATGGGGGGCCTGCTGCTGATGGCGGCCGACCTGCTGGCGCGGTGGCTGATTGCGCCGCAGGAACTGCCGGTCGGCGTGCTCACCGCGGTGCTCGGTGGCAGCTATCTGCTGTGGCTCATGCACCGCCGCAGCGCGCGTGGAGGTTTGTCGTGAGCGGCACACCGGCCATCGAAGCGCGCCGCGTCAGCGCCACGCTCGGCACGACCGAGGTGCTGCACGGCATCGACCTTGTGCTTTCGTCCGCGCGCTGGACCAGCATCGTCGGCCCGAACGGCGCGGGCAAGTCGACGCTGCTCAAGGCGCTCGCGGGCCTGCTCGCGCACCGGGGCGACGTGCGACTCTTCGGCGAGGCAGAGGGCAAGATCCCAGCCCGCATCCGCGCACAACGCCTCTCCTGGCTCGGCCAGAGCGGCACGGGCGAGGCGAGCGCCGACGATCTCATGGTCTACGACGTCGCGATGCTCGGCCGCCTGCCGCACCAGCGCTGGCTCGCCGCCCCGAGCGCGGCCGACCGCGAAGCCGTGGAGCGAGCGCTCCGCAGCACGCAGGCCTGGGACTGGCGCGACCGCCCGCTCGGCCAGCTCTCGGGCGGCGAGCGCCAGCGCGTGCTGCTCGCCCGCGCGCTCGCAGTCGAGGCCCAGGTGCTGCTGATGGACGAGCCGCTCGCCAACCTCGACCCGCCGCACCAGGCCGACTGGATGCAGACCGCCCGCGCCCTCGTGGCCGAAGGCCGCACGGTGGTCAGCGTGCTGCACGAATTGCCGATGGCACTGGCCGCCGACGAAATGGTCGTGATGGACAAGGGCCGCGTGGTGCACCACGGCGGCTGCGCCGACCCGGCCACCCACACCGCGCTCGAACAGGTGTTCGACCACCGCATCCGCGTCCACCGCGTGGCGGACCAGTGGATCGCACTGCCGAAATAAGGAACACACACCCATGCAGATCGAAACTCCCCCCAGCGAAAAGCCCTACGAGAAGCCCGAGGGCGAACGCCGCGGCATCGTCATCGTCAACACCGGCGACGGCAAGGGCAAGAGCACGGCCGCATTCGGCCTCGCGCTGCGCGCGCATGGCCGCGGCAAGGCCGTGAAGATCTACCAGTTCATGAAGGTGCCCTCGGCGCGCTTCGGCGAGCACCGCATGTTCGAGCAGATCGGGATTCCGATCGAAGGGCTCGGCGACGGCTTCAGCTGGAAGAGCCAGGACCTCGAACGCTCGGGCCAGCTTGCGCGCGACGGGTGGGAAAAGGCGAAGGCGGCGATCCTGTCGGGCGAGTTCTTTCTCGTGGTGCTCGACGAGATCACCTATCCGCTGATCTACGGCTGGCTGCCGCTCGAAGGCGTGCTGGAGACGCTGCACGCGCGGCCCAAGCACGTGCACGTGGCGCTCACGGGGCGCCGTTGCCCGCCTGAAATCATCGAGCTGGCCGATACCGTGACCGAGATGACGATGGTCAAGCACGCGTTCAAGGCAGGCATCCCGGCGCAGCGCGGCATCGAGGATTGAGCGCGATGGCGCAGGAGCCGCAACAACACGCATTCGCGGCCGACGAGGCGAGGGCGGTGTACCGAGCCATCCGCGAGCGGCGCGATATGCGGCACTTCGCGGGCGGCGAGGTCGCACCCGAGGTGTTGCAGAGGCTGCTCGAAGCGGCGCACCACGCGCCCAGCGTCGGTTTCATGCAGCCATGGCGATTCATCCGCATCCGCGATGCTGCGTTGCGCCGGCGCCTGCACGACGCGGTCGAGCGCGAACGCGTGCTCACGGCGCGCGCCCTCGGCGAGCGTGAAGACGAGTTCATGCGCCTCAAGGTACAGGGCCTGCTCGATGCGGCCGAGCTGCTGGCCGTGTCGCTCGCCGACGACCGCGACAAGCATGTGTTCGGCCGCCGCACCCTGCCGCAGATGGACCTGGCGTCGGCCTCCTGTGCCATCCAGAACCTCTGGCTCGCGGCGCGCGCCGAAGGGCTGGGCATGGGATGGGTGTCGCTGTTCGATCCGGTCGAACTGAGCACCTTGCTCGGCCTGCCCGAAGGCGCCGAACCCATCGCGCTGCTGTGCCTCGGCCCGGTGCACGATTTCTACGAAGAGCCGATGCTGCAGCGCGAACGCTGGGCCAAGCGCGAGCCGCTCTCGGCGCTGGTGTTCGATGAACGCTGGGGCCAGCCATCGGACCTGTTTTCTCCCACTCTGTCTTCCGTGGAACCCGCCTGATGCCGGCCTTCGATTCCGTTCTCTTCGAACTCGCGCGCCTGTTCCTCTGGCCGGTGACGCTCGGCGTGCTGCTGTCTTTTGTCTATGCGGTGTATTGCCTCGGCGCGTTCTGCATCGAGTACCTGCAGCGCCGCCGCGACCCGTCGCGGGTGCTCGCGCTGCAGCGCCACGCCGATGCGAGCCAGGAGCAGATGGAGCTGATGGTTCTGAAGCAACTCGAAGGCGTGCGCCTGTGCAGCCGCGTGGCGCCGATGCTCGGGCTGATCGCCACGATGATCCCGATGGGTCCGGCGCTGGTGGCCGTTGCTTCGGGCGAATCGCAGGGCGTGGCGCAGAGCCTTGCGCCCGCGTTCGCCGCGGTGATCGTGGCGCTGGCCTCGGCCTCGATCACCTTCGTGGTCTACACCGTGCGCCGGCGCTGGCTGATGCGCGAGCTGGTGACGGTGCTCGATGCGCGGGACCGCTTGTCATGACCCGCAGGCAGTTCTCGATCCTGAGCAGCCTGGACAGCGATGACGACGACCCGGTGCTCTCGACCATCAACCTGATCGACGTGTTCATGGTCGTGATCGGCATGCTGATGATCGCGGTCATCAACAACCCGATGAACCCGTTCGCGCAGGACAAGGTCACGGTCATCCGCAACGAGGGCAAGCCGGACATGGAGATCATCACGCGCGAGGGGCAGAAGGTGACGCGCTTCAAGGCCAGCGGTGCGACGGGGCAGGGCGATGGCGAGAAGGCCGGCACGGCCTGGCGGTTGAAGGACGGCACGATGGTCTATGTGCCGGCCGATGCGGTGCCTGCGGCGCAGGGCGGGAAGTGACGCGGTTTCTTGTCGGGCTCTTGTGGATGGCGCTGGCGTTCTGCGCGCACGCCGAGCCGGACGAGCCTTCGCGCATCGTGGTGCTGAGCACATCGCTGGTGTCACCGGCGCGCGTGGTGCGGTTGCAGGCGGCGGCGCACGAGGTGGGCTTGCCGCTGCAGGTGGTGTCGGCCGCGAAGGATTCGCCTGAGGCGCTGGCTGCGGCGCTCAGCGGCGCGCGGCTGCTGGTGATCGACGCACCGCACATCAGTGTGGTGCAGGCCGCGGCGGCGCGATTCGGCGATGTGATCTCGCGCGGTGCCGTGCCGTATGTGTTGATCGGCGAATTCGCGCTCGTCGCCAAGGGGCAAAGCGCCAGCGCGGCGCCGCTCGCCGCCGAGCGCGGCGTCGATGCGGTGTGGGCGCAGCGGCTGCGCGAGTACTGGCGGTTCGCCGGCACGGCCAACCTCAAGTCGGCGATGAAGGCGCTGGCGCAGATCGACGATGTAAACGGCCTGCCGCCGCCTGTGCCGACGCCGCTCTCGGGCTTCTATCACCCGCGTTGGCCACGCATCGAGACCGATATTGCGGCAGTGGACAAGCTGCCCTGCACCGCAGGAACCATCGCCATAGCCGTCAACAGCGCCACCGTGACGGGCGACGACACCGGCTGGCTCGATACGCTGATCGGCGCGCTCGAACAGCGCGGCCTGCGCGCCTATGCCTTCTACGGCCCGCGCCAGCAGAAGGACCTGTTCTTTCGCATGACGCATGCGGCCGGTGTGCAAGAGCGCCGCGTTGCGGACCTGATCGTCAACGCCTCGCTGGTCTTCACGCCGAACGAGCGCAAGGCCGATCTCGAACGCATCGGCGTGCCGGTGTTGCAGACCCTGCCGTCGCTCGCCATGGACGGCGCGCAATGGGCGCAAAGCAAGGACGGCCTCGCGCAGACCGACATCGCCGCCTACTACAGCCCGAGCGAACTGGCCGGCATGACCGACCCGATGCTCGTGAGCGCGCGCGACGCCGCCACCGGCAGGCTGCAACCGCTGCCCGCGCAGATCGACGCCGTGGCTGGCAAGGCGGCTGCGCTGCTGCGCCTGCAACGCACGCCGGCCGTGGACCGTCGTGTCGCGATGCTGGTCTACAACTACCCGCCGGGCGAGACGAACTTCGGAGCGTCGTTTCTCAACGTGCCGCGCAGCGTGAACAACATGCTGGCGGCGATGCAGTCGGCGGGTTATCGCACCGAGATACCCGGTGCGGACGCGCTCATCGCGCAGGTACAGGCGACGATGAGGGCGTACTACCCGGTCGATGGCGGCGATGCGTTGCAGCCGCTGCTCGGCAAGGGGCTGGCCGATTCGCTGCCGCTGGCGCGCTACGTCGCGTGGTTTCGTTCGTTGCCCACGGAGACGCAGCGGCGGATCGAGACCTACTGGGGACCGCCCGAGAAATCGACCATGCTGCGGCCGGTCGCGGGCGAGCCGGCCTTCGTCATCCCGCGCGTGCAGTTCGGCAACGTCGTCGTGCTGCGCCAGCCGCCACGCTTCGAGCCCGGCACGCAGGTGGCGAGCAAGCCCGAACAGGTCTATCACCGCTCGGCGATCCCGCTGAGCCACAGCTATCTGGCGACTTACCTCTGGCTGCGCACGCAGTTCGGCGCGAATGCGGTCGTGCATGTGGGCACGCACGGCACGGTCGAATGGTCGGCGGGCAAGGAGCGCGGGCTCTCGGTGCAGGACGATCCGCTGCTCGCGCTCGGCGACCTGCCGAACATCTACCCGTACATCATGGACAACCTCGGCGAAGCCACGACCGCCAAGCGCCGCGGCCGCGCGACGATGGTGAGCCATTCGACGCCGATGTTCGCGCCGGCGGGCTTTCGCCCCGGCGTGCAGGCGATGCACGAGCGCATGCACGATTGGGAGACGCTGTCGCCCGGGCCGGTGAAGACCGCGATGGAAAGGCAGCTCACCGTGGAGTTCGTAGAGCAGCACTACGACCGCGACCTGAAATGGACGCCCGCGCGCATTCGCGCCGACTTCACGGGCTTCATCGCGGTGCTGCATCCGTACCTGGACGAACTGGCGCTGACCGCGCAGCCGCTGGGCCTTGCCACCTTCGGGCAGGCGCCCGAGGCGGAACGGCGGCGCATGACGATCCTGCAGATCCTCGGCAAGCCCTTGGCCGAGGCGCTGGGGGAAGACGTCGATGAAGCCTTCCTCATCGACGCGAAGAGCATCGCGGCTTCGCGTCCGGCGCAGTGGGTCGAAGTGGCGCTCAAGGATGTCGATGCAGCGAGCGCGATGGGCGCGGATGCCCCGAAAGCCGAAGCGCTGCGAGCCATGGCTGAGCGCGCGCAAAAGATCGACACCGCACTCGCACACAACGAAGAAATCGAAGGCCTGCTCACCGCGCTCGATGGCCGCTACCTCAAGGCCAGCTATGGCGGCGACCCGGTGCGCAACCCCGACAGCCTGCCGACCGGCCGCAACCTCTATGGCTTCGACCCGAGCCGTGTGCCGACGCGCACCGCCTGGGACATCGGCGTCGCTGCGATGGATGCGTGGATCGCCGAGCACGCCAAGACCCACGCCGGCAAGCCGCCCGAGAAGATCGCCTTCACCCTCTGGGCCGGCGAGGCCTCCCGCCATCAAGGTGTGTTGGAGAGCCAGGCCTTCTACGCGATGGGCGTGAAGCCGCGCTGGGACGAGGCAGGGCGCATCGCGGGCATCGAGGTGCTGCCTGCATCGACATTGAAGCGGCCGCGCATGGACGTGCTGGTCAGCGTCACCGGCTCGTACCGCGACCAGTTCCCGAACGTGATGCGTTGGCTCGACGAGGCGGTGCAGCAGGTGGCGGCCCTGAACGAGCCCGGCAACGCCGTCGCGCAGCACAGCGAGGCGCTGGCCCGGAAGCTGCGCGCGGAAGGCGCAACGCCGGCCGAGGCCAAGCGCTGGTCGACCGCGCGCGTGTTCTCGAACGAGCAGGGCAGCTACGGCGCCGGGCTCGAAGAAGCTGCGCTCGCGAGCGATGTCTGGACTTCGCAGCGGCGCGGCGGCGGCGATGCGCAGATGGCGCAGCTCTACATGGACCGCATGGGCCACGCCTACGGCCAGGGGCTCGGCGGTGCGGCGCGACCCGGCGCCTACGCGGGCAATCTCGCGCAGGTCGATGCGGCGCTGATGGCGCGCACCTCCAACTTATACGGCGTGCTCACCAACGACGATCCGTTCCAGTACCTGGGCGGCATCGCGCAGGCCGTGCGCCAACTCACCGGCAAGGACCCGGCGCTGTACGTGCAGAACCTGCGCGACGCCGGCACTGTGCGCACCGACACGGCCGCCGGCGCCATCGCCCGCGAAATGCAGACGCGCTATCTACACCCGCAATGGATTGAAGCGCAGAAGGCCGAGGGCTACAGCGGCACGCTGCAGGTTCTCAAGACCGCGCAGTTCCTCTGGGGCTGGCAAGTCACCGCGCCGGGCACCGTGCGGCAGGACCAGTGGCAGTCGCTGCACGACGTGTATGTGCGCGACCGATACAAGCTGGGCACGCGGGAATGGCTGGAGGTCGACAACCGCACCGCCTTCGCACAGACGCTGGAGCGCATGCTCGATGCGGTGCGACTGGACTACTGGAAGCCCGATGTCGCGACGCGGCGCGAGTTGGCGAAAGCCTATGCCGAGGCGGTGCGCGCCACGGGTCTTCGCGAGCGCAATACGGCGGTGCAGCGCTTCGTGCAGGCGGAACTGGCGCCCCGCGCGTTGCCGCGCCGGTGGAAGTGCAGAGGGCGCCTGCAGCGGCGCCGGCCACCGCGCCTTCGCCCGCACCGGCAGCACCCGACAAGCCCACATCCATGAGCGACGACAGCGCTCAGCCCGTGACCGGCCTCAAGCTCGATCCCACGCCCGACGAGGCACCGCCGCCGAAGGCCGAGACCATGGTGCTCCGGCTCTGGGTCGCCTTCGGCGCGGCGCTGCTCATCGCGCTCGGCGCGTTCGCGCAGTGGCGGCGCGGCCGGGCGCGACAGCCGGCTGCCACCACGGCCTGATTCGCGAGAATGACGGCCCCCATGCCAGCTCTCTCCTTCGCCCACGCCCTCATCGCCGTCGCGGCGCTCTGGCTCGCGCTGGCCATCGACCGCTGGCTGGGCGAGCCGACGGCGCGCTTGCATCCGGTGGTGTGGATGGGTCAGTACCTCGGCTGGATCGGCTCGCGCATCGCGCCGGAGCCGCACCGGGTCAAGCGCGTGGACTTGCCGGTCTTCTTCATCGGCGCGCTGACGTGGTGCCTCGGCGGCACCGCGGCTTGGTGCGCGGCGCAGCTGCTGCAATCGCTCGTCACGCTGCACCTTCCCGCATGGGCCGCGACCGTGCTGCTGGGGCTGTTGTTGAAGCCGCTCTTCGCATGGCGGATGCTGCGCGACGAAGTGCTCGCGGTCGAGGCGGCGCTGGCTGTGTCGCTCGACGCGGGCCGGGCGCAACTGGCCCGGCTGGTGAGCCGCGATGTGTCCGCGCTCAGCGAGCGCGAGGTGCGCGAGAGCGCGATCGAATCGCTGGCCGAGAACCTCAACGATTCGCTGGTGGCGCCGCTGTTCTGGTTCGTGCTGCTCGGCCTGCCGGGCGCGGCGCTCTACCGCTTCGCCAACACGGCCGATGCGATGTGGGGTTACCGCGGTTTGCGCAACGGCCGCGACTGGACCTGGCTCGGCAAGTGGGCCGCGCGTGCCGACGATGTGCTCTCGTGGCTTCCGGCGCGCATCACCGTGCTGCTGCTGGTACTTGTGGCATGGCGATGGCCGAGGGATCTGGGCCGCGAAGCGCGCCGCACGCCGTCGCCCAACAGCGGCTGGCCGATGGCGGCGATGGCGTTGCTGGTGGGCGTGCGGTTGGCGAAGCCCGGCGTCTACACCTTGAACGGCGAGGGGCGCAAAGCCGCGGCAGAGGACACGCGGCGCACCGCGGTGCTCAGTGGCAGGGCGGTGCTGGCGGCCGCCGTGTTCGCATCGGCGGCCATCGTTGCGATGGCGGGGTGGCCATGACATTCACCCCGGGCATGCACGGCGGCCCCGACGAAACCGGCGCGGCGCCGCATGACTTCTCGACCAATGGCAACGCGGTGGGCGCGTGCCCGGCGGCGGTGGCTGCATTGCGCGCGGTCGATGCCGCGCACTATCCCGATCCGCGCTACACGTCGTTGCGCGACAGGCTGGCTGCCTTTCATGGCGTTGCGGGCGAGCGCATCGTGATCGCTGCGAGCGCGAGCGAATTCATCCATCGCATCAGTGCGGCCGTCGCGCAAGGTGGCGGGCGGCAGGTCTGGTTGCCGGCGCACAGCTATGGCGACTACGAGCGCGCGGCGCAGGCCTGGGGTCTGCAGGTGCTGCGCGCACCGGAGCCGCATCGCGATGCGGCGCTGCACTGGTGCTGCGAGCCGTCGAGCCCGCTCGGGCAGGCCCAGGAAGATCTCGCATTGCACGCCGATGCCGGCAGCACCTGTGTGCTCGACATGGCGTACGAGCCGCTCCGCCTCGAAGGTCGGCCTTCGCTCGACGGGGCGCAGCGTGATCGCGTCTGGCAACTGTGGACGCCCAACAAGGCCATGGGCCTCACCGGTATCCGCGCGGCTTATGCAATCGCGCCGGACGACGCTGCCGCCGCGCCCTTGATCCAGCGGCTCGAGCAACTCGCTCCGTCATGGCCGCTCGGCACCCACGGCGTCGCGTTGCTCGACACCTGGACCGGCGACGAAGCCCAGGCCTGGCTCGCCCAAAGCCTGCACACCCTGCGAACCTGGAAGTTGCAACAACGCGCCCTCTGCGAATCGCTGAATTGGCAGTGCCTCCCCAGCGACGCCAATTTCTTCTGCGCCCGCACCGACACCCCATACCCCCGGCTCGCCACCGCCTTGCGTGCCGACGGCATCAAGCTGCGCGACTGCGCCTCCTTCGGCCTGCCGGGCCACGTGCGCCTGGGCGTGCTTCCGCCGCAGAGCCAGCAGGCGCTGAGGCAGGCCTGGACACGCGCCGCCGCTTCCGCCGAAGATTGAAGCCATGCTCTACGCCATCACCTCGCTCTTCCTTTGCCAACTGGCCGGCGAACTGCTCGTGCAGTGGCTGGGCCTGCCGATTCCGGGTCCTCTGATCGGCATGGTGCTGCTCTTCATCGCGCTGCTCGTGCGCGGCGGCGTGCCGCAGGCGCTGACCGACACCTCGGGCCATCTGCTGCGCAACCTGATGCTGCTGTTCATTCCCGCCGTGACCGGCGTCATGCTGCATTTCGAGCGGGTGGGGCGCGAGTGGCTGCCGTTCCTGGCGGCCGGCATTCTGGGCGCGGCGTTCACCATGACCGTTACCGCGCTCACCTTCCGCTGGATGATCCGAATCACAGGGAAGAACGCCGAATGAGCGCCCCGGCAAAGCTCTCCGAGATCTGGGTCTTTCTTGCGCAGTCGCCGCTGCTGTGGCTGTCGCTCACGCTGCTCGCGTACCTGGGCGCGCTGTGGCTGCACAAGCGCAGCGGCGCGAACCCGATGATCAATCCGGTGCTGATCTCCGTCGTCGTCATCGTGACGGTGCTGCTCGTCACGCGCACGCCCTACGACGCGTATTTCGAAGGCGCGAAGTTCGTGCACTTCCTGATCGGCCCGGCGACCGTGGCGCTGGCGGTGCCGCTCTACGGGCAGATCGCGCGGCTGCGTCGGCTGTGGCTGCCGATCGGTGTCGCGCTGCTGATGGGCTCTGTTGCGGCGATCGTCTCTGCCATCGGCATCGCGTGGGCGCTGGGCGGCTCGCACGAACTGATCATGTCGCTCGCATCGAAGTCGGCCACCATGCCCATCGCGATGGGCGTGGCCGAGAAGATCGGCGGCCTGCCGTCGTTGGCCGCGGTGGCGGCTGCGGTGGCCGGCATCTCGGGCGCGATCATGGCGACGGGCCTGTTGAACCTGCTGCGCATCAAGGAGCCCGCGGTGCGCGGCTTTGCAGTCGGCATGGCGGCGCATGGCATCGGCACTGCGCGGGCCATCCAGGTGAACGAAACTGCCGGGGCTTTTTCGGCGCTGGCGATGGGCCTGAACGGCATCGCGACGGCGTTGCTGGTGCCGTTGCTGGTCAAGCTGCTCGGCGCCTGACGCTGCTCACATGGCTCGCGCGTCGCCGCGCAGCCAGCAGCCCTGCGTTTCCTCGCCACGCGCGGGGAGCCGCACGCCGATCATCGAAGGCGAGCCCATCGCCTCGCCTTGCCGGACAGTCACCAGCGTGGCCGCATCGCCCGCCAGCGTCTGTTCGCGCAGACCCCAGGCCAGCGCGGCGGCGGCGATGCCCGTGGCGGCATCTTCCGGATAGCCGGACGAGCGCGGAAACTGCCGCGCGCTCACGACCGGGCCAACGTTGCTGGCGAGTGCAAAGGGGTAGAGACCAGTCGATCCGAGCCGGTCGCACAGGGCCTCGACGCTGCCCAGGTCCACGCGCAGCGTGTGCAGCACGTCCAGGCTTTCGAGGTGCACCAGTGTCTTGACGCGGCTCGTTGCCGAATTGAGCACCGGCCCGACGATCTGCCGCATTTCCACGCCGAGGCAGCGCGCAATCGCCTGCACCAGCGCATCGCCCACGACCTGCACCTGTGCGCGCGGCTGGCTGATCTCGACCGTGCCCTGCATGTAGCGGCCCTCGACCGTGCCGCTCAGGGTTTCGATGCGCACCGGCTCGCCATTCCAGAGGCCGCGCGCATGCAGCAGCCACAGCGCGCCGATGGTCGCGTGGCCGCACATTTCCATCTCGTGGCGCGGCACGAAATAGCGCATGCGGAACTGGTGGTCGGCGCTGGACGGCTTCAGCACGAACACCGATTCATGTCCGCTCACACGCGTGTGTTCCTGCATCTGCGCAGCGGTCATGTCGTCGGCATCGAGCCAGACGGGCGCGGGGTTCCCGCCAGTGTCGGCGCCGGGGAGGGCGAATACGCGAACGAGTTGCATGGTCATCTATTTTTCCTTCCCCTCAATCGGCCTTGGCGTTGACGGCGCGGGCGATGCCGCCCCACAGCGCGATGTCGGCACGGATCTTTTGCGCGAACGCTTCCGGGCTCAGGCTTTCCGGGGCGACGCCCTTGCTCATCATGTCGGCGCGCAGGTTGCGGTCTTGCAGCACCTTGTCGAGGGCAGTGCGCAGGCGTTGCAGCACATCCTTGGGCGTGGCGACGGGCGCCATCAGGCCATACCAGAGCTCGGGCTTGAAGTCCTTGAGGCCCGACGCCTCGAAGGTCGGCAACTCGGGGAACACCGCCGAGGGCTGGCTGATCGCCAGCGCGCGCATTCGCGAGGCGCGCACCTGCGGCGCGAGCGCCACGGGGTTGTCGAACAGCGCCTGGATCTGGCCGGCCATCAGGTCGGTCTGCGCGGGCGCGGCGCCGCGGTAGGGGATGTGCGTCATGTCGACGCCGGTGCGCTGCTTGAAGAGCTCCGCCGCCAGGTGGCTCGCGGTGCCGTTGCCGATGCTGCCGTAGTTGAGCGTGCCGGGCTTGGCCTTGGCGTAGCGGATGAACTCGGCGAGGTTCTGCGCAGGCAGTGCGGGCGACACCACCAGCACGAAAGGCGTGGTGCCGAGCATGCCGACCGGTGTGAGGTCGGCCAGCGGGTCGTAGGGCAGCTTGGGATACACGGCCTGGGCCGAGGCGATGGTGGTGGTCGTCGCTGCCAGCAGTGTGTAGCCGTCGGGCGTGGCCTTGGCTGCGTAGCCCGTGCCGACGGTGCCGCCCGCGCCGGCGCGGTTGTCGATGATCACCGGCACGCCCAGTTCGGCCTGCAGCTTCACCTGCACCGCGCGGAAGATCACATCGGTGCCGCCGCCCGCGGGGAAGGGCACGACGATGGTCACGGGCTTGGCCGGATAGGCGGCGTGTGCAGCCGCTGCGGCTGCCAGCACACCGACAGCAGCCAGGCGCAGGCCGGCGTGCACGAGGGACGAGGGATTCATGAAGCTTCCTTGCAGGATCGACAGAGTGGGATGCGGCCTAGTCTTGTCGAAGGCCACCGTCGAGGTGCGACGGATCGCGACACCCTCGCGCACGAAAGCGACATTGGCGACAATCCCGCCCATGCCACCGAAAGACGCCCAGCCCGGCCTGCGGATTTCGCCGTTCATCGACCGGCTCGCCCACAAGGCGACGATGGTGGCGAACGCGCGCGAGGGCTATGCAACGAGCACGCATGCGCACGATTGCGACATGCTCTTCGTGCCGCTCGCGGGCCGCTTCGACATCGTCGATGCGCAGGGCGACGCGCTGCAGTCTTCGCCCGGCCACTTTCTCTGGTTCGCCGCAGGTGCGGCCCACGCGACGAGCGCGCAGACGCTGCGCCAGACGCATGTCGCGGTGTATGTCGATTCCGAGTTCTGGGAGATGGCGTTGCGCGCCCAGGGCGTGCATGCGCCGGCGCAGGGCATGCGAGCGGGGAGTGCGGCACTCACCGTGCTGTCGCAGCAGATGCTGTCGCTGGCGCAGGCGGGCGAGACCGAGGAGCGCGTCGCCGCCCACTGCGGCGCACTCGTCATGGAGGCGGCGCGGCTCACTGCCCATCCCCTCGTGCAGCCGAACGACAAGGGTGCGCCCGCCCAGGTGCTTGCGGCGCTGCTGGCCGACGGCATCGAGGCCGACCTCGCGCGCCCGCTCTCGCTGGACGCGTTCGCCGAGCGGCACCGCATGTCGCGGCGGCAGGTCGAACGGATCTTCAAGACAGCGTTCGATGCATCGCCGCTCGAGTTCCAGCAACGCAAGCGACTGGAGCGCGCGCGCTATCTGCTCGAGACCACCGACGACTCGGTGCTCTCCGTCGCGCAGCAGGTGGGATGGGAGTCGGGCTCCTACCTCTCGCGCATGCTCGGCAAGGCATGGGCGGTGACCGCCGCGCAGATCCGCGCTTCGGCGCCACCGCGCCACTGAATCAACGAACAACTCCCACGGAGAACGACGACCATGTCCGAATACACCGCAGAAATCCTGTGGCAACGAGGCGATCAGGACTTCCTGGCCAACACCTACAGCCGCAGGCATTCATTGCGCTTCGATGGCGGCGCGGAATGGGCGGGTTCGTCTTCGCCGCACGTGGTGCCGCTGCCGTTCTCCGATGCGTCGGCGGTCGACCCGGAGGAAGCCTTCGTCGCATCGCTGTCCAGCTGCCACATGCTGTGGTTCCTGACGATGGCGGTGAAGCGCAAGTTCTGCGTCGACCGCTACTTCGATGCGGCGAGCGGCGTGATGGAGAAGAACGCCGACGGCAAGATGGCCATGACCGTCGTCACGCTCCGGCCCGAAGTCACGTTTTCGGGCGAGAACCTGCCCACGCGCGAGCAGATCGAACACATGCACCACCGCGCGCACGAGGAGTGCTTCATCGCGAATTCGGTGAAGACGGATGTGCGCTGCGAGCCGGTCTATCGGTCGTAGCAGCGGCGGCGCCGGTGCAAGGTCCGTGCGCCGGACGTGAGTCTCAACGCCGCTGCAGCCGCGGGTTCTTGGCGAACAGCTCGGCCGCCCAATCCACGAACGCCCGCACCTTCGCGCTCAGGTGCCGATTCGGCGGATACACCACGTGGATCGGCAGCGGATCGCGGCTCCAGTCGGCCAGCACCTCGACCAACTCGCCGCTTTCCAGGTGCGGATCGGCCATGAAGGTAATGCACTGCGAAATGCCGAAGCCGCCAAGCACCGCAGCCATGTGCGCATTGCTCTCGTTCACCGACACCCGGTACGGCCCGTTCAGCTCGATGCGCTCGTCGCCCTTGTGGAACTCGTGCGGATAGATGCGCCGCGTGGTGCCCGAGAAATAGCTCACCACCGTGTGACGCTTCTCGATGTCGTTCGGATGCTGCGGTGCGCCATAGCGCTTGATGTAGGCGGGGGAAGCCACCGTCACGAAATGCAGGGTGCCGATGCGCCGGGCCACCAGCGATTGGTCGCTGAGCTCGCCCGCGCGGATCACGCAGTCGACGTTGTCGCTGATGAGGTCGACCGTTCGGTCGCTCACACCCAGGTCGACCTGGATGTCGGGATAGCGGTCGCAGAAGCTGGCGAGGTTGGGCAGGATGATCTGCCGGGCGACCGAAGTCCCGACATCGATGCGCAGCCGCCCCGTGGGGCTGGCCTGTGCATTGGTCATGCTGGCCTCCATGTCGTCGAAGTCGTTCAGGAGGCGGGCGGCGCGTTCGAAGTAGGCGGCGCCGTCGGGCGTGACCGTCACGCGGCGTGTGGTGCGGTTCAGGAGCTTGACGCGCAGGCGCGATTCCAGCGCCTGGATCTGCTTGGTGACCGTGCCTTTGGGCAGGGCGAGTGAATCGGCGGCACGGGTGAATGTGCCGGCTTCCACCACGCGGACAAAGATCCGCATTGCCTGGATCTGATCCATTGAATGCCTGTGAATGCCTGTTGAGGGGGCCGGCCCACGCCGGAGGGAGGCGGATTCTCACACAAGGCGCTCAACCCCCTGTGGCATACGGATTGTTAGCCGTTTGGAAACAGAGTGGGGTCAGGTTGCCTGTTTCATGTCACACACGGCGCCTTATATTTCAACCATCGCCCATCACCCTGAGGTCGTCCATGTCACCCGTTCCATCGTCCCGTTCTGCCGAAGCTGCCGCTGCTGCTGCCGCGGTGCAAGGCGTGGAAGCCGATCTGCTGATCGAACTGCCCGGTCGCGAGCCGGTGGCCGCCCGTGTCTACGGACAGCGCGCCAAGAGCGACACGGCACCCCTGGTGCTGCATTTCCATGGCGGCACCTTCGTGTGCGGCGGCCTGGACAACGGGCGCAATGTGGGCCGGCTGCTGGCCGGCGCGGGCGCGGTGGTGGTTTCGCTGGCTTATCCGCTGGTGCCGTTCCCCGAGCCCATCGAAGTCGGCTATGCCGCCCTTGAATGGCTCTACAAGCAACGCAACAAGCTGGGCGGCAAGGGCGCGCTGGTTTATCTGGCCGGCGAAGAAGCCGGTGGCAACCTGGCCGCGGCCGTTGCGCTGATCGCCCGCGACCGGGCGCATCCGCCGGTGGCAGGCCAGATCCTTCTGTCGCCGATGCTCGATCCGTGCGCAGGCACCGCCTCGCTGCGCAAGGCGACCAACGATGCGCCCGAATGCCGCTGGGCGAGCGGTTGGGAAAAGTACTTGAGCTGCCCTTCGAACGCGACGCACCCCTATGCGGTGCCGAGCGGGTCGCTGCGCCTGTCTGCCCTGGCACCTGCGCTGGTGCTGGTGGGGCAGGACGACGCGATGCGCGACGAAGCCATGACCTTCGCAGGCCGTTTGCGCGCGGCCGGCATCGAGGTCACCAGCAGCGTGCTGCCCGGCGCTGCGAACTGGCCCAGAGCGCTGTACGACCCTGAAAACGAGGGTTGTCGGGACTGTGCCGCCAACGTGCAGCAGCACTTTCGCGAGTTCTTCAGCGCGACGACGCCACCTCCGGCGCCGCCGCCCCCGGCAGCGCCCGAGCCCAGCTAGACCCGCAAGAGTCAGCACCGCCCACTGACAGCCGCCGCCTCCTTCGAGGCGGGCGTACGGCCCCTTTTTTCCCTGAAATCCGCCTCCTGGTGCCAAAAGCACCGGGGTGGCCTGTTGCATCCCAAAAAGTCATCGAGAAGGACGAAACCATGTCGAACAACGAACAACACAAGCTGTCTTCCGCCGCCCGCAAGAGCCTCTGGCCCGCCGTGACCGGCCTCACCGCACTGCTGGCGGTCGCCGCCGCGGTCGTGGGCATGTACAGCTTCAAGGCCGAGGCCACGGCACCGGTCGCGGCGCAGCAGGGTACGCCGGTGTCGGTCGCGACCGTCGCGTCGAGCGAGATCAACGCCTGGGACGAGTTCTCGGGCCGCCTCGAAGCGGTCGAGCGCGTCGACGTGCGATCCCGCGTGGCAGGCGCCGTGCAGGCGGTGCACTTCCGTGAAGGCGCGCTGGTCAAGCAGGGCGACCTGCTGATCACCATCGACCCCGCACCGTATGCCGCCGAAGTGGAGCGTGCCGAAGCGCAGGTCGCCTCGGCGCAAGCCCGCCAGGCGTTCAGCCGCAGCGAGCAGGAACGCGCCAAGCGTCTGTGGGACGAGCAGGCCATCGCGCAGCGTGAGCTCGACGAGCGCGTGAACGCCGGCCGCGAGGCCGAAGCCAACCTGCGCGCCGCGCAAGCCTCGCTGCAGACCGCACGCCTGAGCCTGGGCTACACCCAGGTGCGCGCACCGGTCTCCGGCCGCATCGGCAAGCTCGAAGTGACGGTGGGCAACCTCGTCGCCGCGGGCCCCGGCGCGCCGGTGCTGACCACGCTGGTGTCGGTGAGCCCGATCTATGCGAGCTTCGATGCCGACGAGCAGGTCGTCACCCGCGCCCTGAAGGACCTGCCGGCCAACGCCGGCGCCCGCGGCCAGATCGACACGATCCCCGTGCAGATGGGCACAGCCGGCCTCGAAGGCACGCCGTTCACCGGCAAGCTGCAACTGATCGACAACCAGGTCGACGCCCGCAGCGGCACCGTGCGCGTGCGCGCTTCGTTCGACAACAAGGACGGCGCGCTCATCCCCGGCCAGTTCGCCCGCATCCGCATGGGCCAGGCGCGCAACGACACGGCGCTGCTGGTGAGCGAACGCGCCATCGGCACCGACCAGAACAAGAAGTTCGTGATGGTCGTGGGTGAAGACAACAAGGCGGTCTACCGCGAAGTGGCGCTCGGCGCTTCCATCAACGGCCTGCGCGTCGTGAGCAAGGGCCTGAAGGCCGGCGATCGCGTCGTGGTCAATGGCCTGCAGCACATCCGCCCGGGTGCGCTGGTGGTGCCGCAGAACGTGACGATGGACGCCAAGGCGGATGCCGCCAAGCAACAACAACCGGAACGCGTGGCGGAAGCCGCGAAGTCCTGAAACCGGAGGGGAGCGCACCAGTGCTCACCGGAGAACCAACATGAATCTCTCTAAATTCTTCATCGACCGGCCGATCTTTGCCGGCGTGCTGTCGCTATTGATGCTGATAGCCGGCCTGATCGCGCTGCGCGGGCTGCCGATCTCGGAGTACCCGGAAGTCGCGCCGCCTTCGGTGGTGGTGCGCGCCCAGTACCCGGGCGCCAACCCCAAGGTGATCGCCGAAACCGTTGCAACCCCGCTCGAAGAGCAGATCAACGGCGTCGAAGGCATGCTCTACATGGGCAGCCAGGCGACGACCGACGGCGTGATGACGCTCACCGTCACCTTCCGCCTCGGCACCGATCCCGACAAGGCACAGCAGCTCGTGCAGAACCGCGTCTCGCAAGCCGAGCCGCGCCTGCCCGAGGAAGTGCGCCGTCTCGGTATCACGACCGTCAAGAGCGCGCCCGACCTGACGATGGTGGTTCACCTCGTCTCGCCGAACAACCGCTACGACATCAATTACCTGCGCAACTACGCGGTGCTGAACGTGAAGGACCCGCTCGCGCGCATCGAAGGCGTGGGCCAGGTGCAGATCTTCGGCGGCGGCGATTACTCGATGCGTGTCTGGCTCGATCCGCAGAAGGTTGCGCAGCGCGGCCTCTCGGCAAGCGACGTGGTGGCTGCGATCCGCGGCCAGAACGTGCAGGCCGCGGCCGGCGTGGTCGGCGCATCGCCGGGCCTCTCGGGCGTGGACATGCAGCTCTCCATCAATGCGCAAGGGCGCCTGCAGAGCGAAGAAGAATTCGGCGACATCATCGTCAAGAGCGGCACCGACGGCGCCGTGACGCGCCTGCGCGACATCGGCCGCCTCGAAATGGGCGCCGCCGACTACTCGCTGCGTTCGCTCCTGAACAACGACCCGGCCGTCGGCATGGGTGTGTTCCAGGCACCGGGCTCCAACGCACTCGACATCTCGGCCAACGTTCGCAAGACGATGGAGGAGCTCAACAAGAACATGCCGGAAGGCCTGGAATACCGCATCGCCTACGACCCGACGCAGTTCGTGCGCGCATCGATCGAATCGGTGATCCACACCCTGCTCGAAGCCATCGCGCTGGTGGTGCTGGTCGTGATCCTGTTCCTGCAGACGTGGCGCGCATCGATCATTCCGCTCCTGGCTGTGCCGGTGTCGGTGATCGGTACCTTCGCGGTGCTGCACGTCCTCGGTTTCTCGATCAATGCGCTGAGCCTCTTCGGACTGGTGCTGGCGATCGGCATCGTGGTGGACGACGCCATCGTGGTGGTGGAGAACGTCGAGCGGAACATCGAGGCGGGGCTCACGCCGCGTGAAGCGACGTACCGCGCGATGCGCGAAGTGTCCGGGCCCATCATCGCGATCGCGCTGGTGCTGGTGGCCGTGTTCGTGCCACTGGCTTTCATCAGTGGCTTGACGGGCCAGTTCTATCGCCAGTTCGCGGTGACCATCGCGATCTCGACGGTGATCTCGGCCATCAACTCGCTGACGTTGTCTCCGGCGCTTGCGGCCCTCTTGCTGCGCGGCCATGACCAACCCAAGGACGCGTTGACGCGCGGCATGGACAAGGCCTTCGGCTGGCTCTTCCGCGGCTTCAACAAGCTGTTCCATCGCGGTTCGGAGGCCTACAGCGGCGGCGTGAAGAACGTCATTTCTCGCAAGGCGTTGATGCTGGCGATCTACGTCGCGCTGATCGCGGTGACCTTCGGGCTCTTCAAGGCGGTGCCCGGCGGCTTCGTGCCGGCGCAGGACAAGCAATACCTCATCGGTTTTGCGCAACTGCCCGATGGCGCCACGCTCGACCGCACCGACGAAGTGATCAAGCGCATGGGCGAGATCATGAAGAAGAACCCGAGGAAGAGAACGTGGAAGACGCCATTGCCTTCCCGGGCCTGTCGATCAACGGCTTCACCAACAGCTCGAACTCGGGCATCGTGTTCGCCACGTTGAAGCCCTTCGACCAGCGCAAGCGCCCCGACCAGAGCGGCGGTGCGGTGGCGGGCCAGCTCAACGGCGCCTTCTCCAGCATCCAGGACGCCTTCATCGTGATGTTCCCGCCGCCGCCGGTGGCGGGCCTGGGCACGACGGGCGGCTTCAAGCTGCAGATCGAAGACCGCGCCTCGGTCGGCTACGACCAGATGGACGCCGCGGTGAAGGCCTTCATGGCCAAGGCGCAGGCCGCGCCCGAGCTCACGGGCATGTTCACGAGCTGGCAGGTCAACGTGCCGCAGCTCTACGCGGACATCGACCGCACCAAGGCCCGCCAGCTCGGCGTGCCGGTGACGGACATCTTCGACACGATGCAGATCTACCTGGGTAGCCTGTACGCCAACGACTTCAACAAGTTCGGCCGCACGTACTCCGTGCGCGTCCAGGCCGATGCGCCGTACCGCGCCCGTGCCGAAGACGTGGGCCTCTTGAAGGTGCGCTCGACCTCGGGCGAGATGGTGCCGCTCGCGGCGCTGATGAAGGTCGATTCGACCTTCGGTCCGGAACGCGCCATGCGCTACAACGGCTACCTGGCCGCTGACATCAATGGCGGTCCGGCTCCGGGCTATTCGTCGGGCCAGGCGCAGGACGTGATCACCAAGATCGCGGCCGAGACGCTGCCCAAGGGCGTGAGCTTCGAGTGGACCGAGCTGACCTACCAGGAAATCCTGGCCGGCAACTCCGCATTCCTGGTGTTCCCGCTGGCCATCCTGCTGGTGTTCCTGGTGCTGGCTGCCCAGTACGAGAGCCTGACGCTGCCAATCGCGATCATCCTGATCGTGCCGATGGGCATCATGGCTGCGATGGCGGGCGTGTGGATATCGGGGGGTGACAACAACGTCTTCACGCAGATCGGGCTGATCGTGCTGGTGGGGCTGAGTGCGAAGAACGCGATTTTGATCGTGGAGTTCGCACGGGAGCTGGAGTTCGCCGGACGCACGCCCATCCAGGCCGCGATCGAAGCGAGCCGCCTGCGCCTGCGCCCGATTCTCATGACCTCGCTGGCCTTCGTGATGGGTGTGCTGCCCCTGGTGCTCTCGACCGGCGCTGGCTCCGAAATGCGCAAGGCCATGGGCGTGGCGGTGTTCGCCGGAATGATCGGCGTGACGGCCTTCGGCCTGTTCCTGACGCCAGTGTTCTATGTGCTGCTGCGCCGCCTGGCGGGCAACCGGCCGCTCAAGCTGCATGGCGAAGTGCCGCATGGCGAGGAGTTCGTCTCGGCGGGCCATCCGGCCGCTCCGGCACCTTCGTCTTCGCACGGTGGTTCGGGCGGTGGCGGGCTGCACCCGGTGCCGGCTTCACCGCGTCCCTCGCACGAGTCGCATGACTGATCGCACAACCGATCAAGAAGAAAGTTCATCATGAAATTCGCATTCCAACCTTGGGTCCGCGGCGCCTTGCTGCCGCTGGTGGCGGCTCTGGCACTGGCCGGTTGCGCCACCGTGCCCTCCGGCGTGCCGGAGATCCAGACCACGGCGCAGTTCAAGGAGCAGGGCGCCACGCCGCCCGCCGGCTTCACGAAGGCGCTGCCTTCCGAAGCGCAGGCCCGCGGCGCCTGGTGGCTGGCGTTCAACGACCCGGTGCTCAATGCGCTGGTCGAGAAGGCCGACGTCAACAACAACAACATCCAGGCCGCAGCAGCGCGGCTGGCCGAGGCCCGCGCGCTGGCGCGCAGCGCCAATGCCGACCGGCTGCCGCAGATCGGACTGGGCGCCGGCGCCAACCGCGGCGCGGGCCTGGACAAGGCTTCCGCCAGCGTCAGGCCGGGCACGATGACCAACATCGGCGCCACGTTCTCGTACGAAGTCGACCTGTTCGGCCGCCTCTCTGGCGCCAGCAACGCGGCCAAGCTCGATGCGGTCGGCCGCGAAGGCCTGCTGCAGAGCACGCGGCTCGCGGTGCAGGCCGAAGTGGCGCAGACCTACCTGCAGCTGCGCGCGCTCGACGCCGAACGCGCACTGATGCGCGAAACGGTCGAGGCCTACAGCGACACGCTGCGCCTGACGCAGCGCCGCCAGGCCGCTGGCGACATCGCCGAGCTGGACGTGGCGCGCGTGCAGACCGAGGTGTCGTCCACCGAATCGGATGCGCTGGCGCTCGACCGCCAACGCGCCCAGGTCGAGCATGCGCTCGCGGTGCTGGTGGGCGATTCGGCCTCCAGCTTCGGCGTGCGCACCGACGAGTGGGCGACGGCGCTGCCGGCGATTCCCCCCGGCGTGCCCGGCACGGTGCTCACGCGCCGGCCCGACGTGTCGGCCGCGCAGAACGCGGTGCTCGCGGCGCAGGCCCGCGTCGGCGTGGCGCAGACCGCGTGGTTCCCGGACATCTCGCTGACCGGCGCTGCTGGCTACGCCTCGCCCGAGATCGGCGACCTCTTCAAGTGGTCGGCCCGTTCATGGGGCGTGGGCGCGTTGCTGTCGCTGCCGATCTTCGACGGCGGCCGCCGCGAGGCCGGCGTGCAGGGCGCAAATGCCCAGCTCGACGGCGCGCTCGCCAGCTACCGCACGCAGGTGCTGGTGGCGTTCCAGGAGGTCGAAGACCAATTGGCGGCGATCCGCATCCTGCAGGAGCAGTCGGTCGTGCAGGCCAAGGCGGTGTCGTCGGCCCAGCGGGCGACGAGCCTGTCGGACACGCGCTACCGCAACGGCTACATCAGCCAGCTCGATCTGCTCGATGCGCGCCGGAGCGAACTGCGCAACCGGCGCCAGGCGCTGCAGGTGAAGTCGGCGCAGTACCAGGCGGCTGTGGGCCTGATCCGCGCGATCGGCGGTACATGGGAAGTGCCGGCCGCGACGGCATCCGCCGCCGCTACGCAGAAGGTGGCGACGCGCTGATCTTCTGGAGCTCCGCGACGCCCAGGGCCAGGGCGTTGGAGTGGCTGGCCTGCGGCTTGGCGGCCGAGCGGAACACCCGGTAGTCGAGGGTGTCGCGGCTGTCGTGAAGGTCTGAATGGCCACTGTTGTCGAGGGCTTCGAGAAGGGTCCAGTAGAACTGGCCCGGCTCGCGTTCTTCGACGGTGAGCGCCAGGTCGTTGAGGGCAGGCATGGGTCCGTGATCGCAAGGCATTGGTATGTCTTGTATACGGATACGCGCCGACCCCGGATTCAAAACGCAACCGCATCTGCGGCCGCCTGCGTGAAAGATGCCGCATTTCGGCCGCCCGGCTTGGGGGCCGCCGGCGCTCAACGACAATCCGGTCCATGAGTTCAACGGCGAAAAGCAGGCCGGCGCGGTGCGTCATGGTCCTGGGCACCACCAGCGGAGCCGGCAAGAGCTGGCTGGCCACGGCGCTGTGCCGCTGGTATGCGCGGCAGGGGCTGAAAGTGGCGCCCTTCAAGGCGCAGAACATGAGCAACAACGCCCGCGTGGTCGACGGCGGCGAGATCGGCAGCGCCCAGTACTTCCAGGCCCTGGCCGCGAACGCCGTGCCCGATGTGCGGATGAATCCGCTGCTGCTCAAGCCCGAGCGCGACACCCACAGCCAGGTCGTCCTGATGGGGCAGGTGAGCGAGGCGCTGTCGGCCTTACCCTGGCGCGGGCGCAGCGAACGCGTGTGGCCGCAGATCGCACAGGCGCTCGACGAGCTGCGCGCCGAAAACGACGTGCTTGTGATCGAGGGCGCGGGCTCGCCGGCCGAGATCAACCTGATGGCCAGCGACATCGTCAACCTGCGCGTGGCCCGCTACGCCGAGGCCCGCTGCCTGCTGGCAACCGACATCGACCGGGGTGGCGCCTTCGCCCATCTCTACGGCACCTGGGCGCTGTTGCCCGAGGCCGACCGCGCGCTGCTGCACGGCTTCGTGCTCAACAAGTTTCGCGGCGACGCCTCGCTGCTGTCGCCCGCGCCCGAGAAGCTGCAGGCGCTGACCGGCGTGCCCACGGTCGCGACGCTGCCGATGTGGTGGCAGCACGGCCTGCCCGAGGAAGACGGCGTGTTCGACGACCGCAGCCGTGCAAGCGGCAAGGTGACGACGACGGTGGCGGTCATCGCGTACCCGCGCATCAGCAACCTCGACGAGTTCCAGTCGCTCAAGAACGTGCCCGGCGTGCGCCTCGTGTGGGCGCGCACGCCCGCCGACGTGGCCGGCGCCGACTGGATCGTGCTGCCCGGCTCCAAGCACACGAGCGGCGACCTGGCTTGGCTGCGCGCGCAGGGGCTGGACAGCGCCGTGGCTGTGCATGCGTCGCGGGGCGGCGTGGTGCTGGGCATCTGCGGCGGGCTGCAGATGCTGGGCGAGGCGCTGGTCGATCCGCACGGCATCGATGGCAACGCACCCGGGCTCGGCCTGCTTCCGCTGGTAACCGTGTTTGAACGCGAGAAGACTGTGCGCCATCGCAACGCCACCTTCGGCACGCTGACCGGCGACTGGGCCGCGCTGTCGGATGTGCCGATGGCCGGCTACGAAATCCACCACGGCCAGACCGCCGCGCACCCGCAGATGGCCGAGGACGGTCACGCGGTGATGCCCGAGGGCCTCGCCTGGCAGAACGCGCGCGGCAATGTGCTCGGGCTGTACCTTCACGGCCTGTTCGAGGATGCCGCGGTGCTGCATGCGCTGTTCGGTGCGGCGGCCCCGACGCTGGACAGCACCTTCGACGGCCTGGCCGATTTCATCGACACCCATTTCGACGCCGGCGTGCTTGCCGGCCTGATTGAATCCGCATGAACGACACGATTCCCTCCATCTCCGATATCACCGATGCCGCGCTGGCAGCCAGGCTGCAGCACGCGATCGACAACAAGACCAAGCCGCTCGGCGCGCTGGGCCGGCTCGAGACGCTGGCCCTGCGGATCGGCACGATCCTGGGCAGCGAAGCACCGGTGCTCGAGGCGCCGCAGATGCTGGTCTGCGCGGGCGACCATGGGCTGGCGGCGCGCGGCGTCTCCGCATTTCCGAGCGATGTGACCTGGCAGATGGTCGAGAACTTCCTTGCCGGTGGCGCGGCGGTCAGCGTGCTCGCGCGGCAGCACGGGCTGGCGCTGACGGTGGTCGATTGCGGCGTGCGGCGGGACTTCCAGCCTCGTCCGGGGCTGGTGTCGCGACGGATTGCTGCCGGGACTGCGGATGCGTCGGCTGGCCCGGCGATGACTGCCGGGCAATGCGCGC
Organism: Variovorax sp. W2I14; assembly: GCF_050435205.1. Lineage (NCBI taxonomy): Bacteria > Pseudomonadati > Pseudomonadota > Betaproteobacteria > Burkholderiales > Comamonadaceae > Variovorax > Variovorax sp. W2I14. The sequence continues at coordinate 1,030,758 of NZ_JBNDJX010000001.1, forward strand.
AGGCCATCGCCAACGGCCGCGAGGTGGTGCGCGCGCTGCCGGGGAATGCCTTGTTGCTGGGCGAGATGGGCATCGGCAACAGCTCGTCGGCTGCGCTGCTGCTGGCTCGGCTTGCCGGGCTGGACATCGGCGCTTGCACCGGCTCGGGCACCGGCCTCGATGCGGCGGGGCTCGCCCGCAAGCGGGATGTGCTGCGCGAAGTGCTTGCGCTGCATTCGACGGCGACGGAGCCGCTCGATGCGCTGGCTGCGTTCGGCGGCTTCGAAGTCGCCACGCTTGTGGGCGCGGTGTTGCAGGCGGCAGAGGAGCGTCGCGTGATCGTGGTCGACGGCTTCATCGCCAGCGCCGCGGTGCTGGTCGCACAGGCGCTGCAGCCGCACGTGACGCAGCGCTGCGTGGCCGCGCACAGCTCTGCGGAGCCGGGCCATGCGTTGCTGCTGAAACATCTCGGACTTGAGCCCTTGCTCAACCTCGACCTGCGCCTGGGCGAAGGCTCGGGCGGCGCGCTGGCCTGGCCGCTGCTCGAATCGGCCTGCCGCATCCTGCGCGAGATGGCGAGCTTCGAGGCGGCGGGCGTGTCGCGCAAGGAAAACTGAGTTCGATGAACGGCATTCGCCACTTCCTGCTGGCACTGCAGTTCTTCACGCGCGTGCCGGTGACGGGATCGCTTGCGACGTGGGTCGGGTTCAGTCCGCAGATGCTGCGGGCGAGTGCGGCGCATCTGCCGGGCATTGGTTGGTTGGTGGGCGGGGTGGCCGCACTGGTCTTCGTGGCCGTGGGCGTCGGCTTGCAGAGCGTGGCCGGCGCATTCGCCGCAGCCGTGCTGAGCACCGTCGCCACCGTGATGCTGACCGGTGCCTTCCATGAAGACGGCCTGGCCGACGTGGCCGATGGTCTCGGCGGCTCGGCCAACCGCGATCGCGCGCTGGAGATCATGAAGGACTCGCGCATCGGCGCCTTCGGTGCCGTGGCGCTGGTGCTTGCGCTGGGCCTCAAGTTCGCGCTGCTCGCGACGCTGGCCGGGCGTGGGCTGGAGACAGTGGCCTTGGCAATCGTCGGGGCGCATGTGCTGTCGCGCCTCGCGCCGCTGTTCTTGATCCGATGGCTGCCCTATGTGGGCGACAGCGGGGCGAGCAAGGCGAAGCCGCTGGCGGATGCGATCAGCGGCGGGGCGCTGATCGTCGCCGTGCTGTGGTCGATTCCCGCCGTGGCGCTGCTGTTGTGCGCGCATGACGTGGTGCATGTCGTCGCGGCGCTGCTGGCCGTCGTCGTGGCCGCGGGCTGGATGGCGCGTCTTTTCATGCGTCGCCTGCAGGGCTTCACCGGCGACGGGCTCGGGGCGACCCAGCAGGTCTGCGAGCTGGCGATCTATCTGGCGCTCGCCTGGCAGGCATGAAAAAGCTCTGGCTGCTGCGCCACGCGCCCGTGATCGCGGAGCCCGGGCTCTGCTACGGCACGACCGACCTCGAAGCGGAAGCCGAAGCCACGCTGGCCGCCGCACAACGCATCGCGCCTTTGCTGCCCGCCGGCATCGCGCTGCGCAGTTCGCCGCTGCGGCGTTGCTCCGCATTGGCCGGCGCCATCGCAGCGCTGCGTCCGGATCTGGTTGTGCAGCACGATGCCCGTCTGGCGGAGATGAGCTTCGGCGCATGGGAAGGGCAGCCATGGTCCGCCATCGCGCGCGAGGAGTTCGAGGCCTGGACCGGCAATTTCGCCGACGGCATCGCCGGCGCGAACGGCGAGAGCGTGCGTGCGTTCATGCGGCGCACGGCCGAGGCACACGATGAATGGCTGGCGGGCGAGGGCGATGCGCTCTGGGTCACTCACGCCGGCGTGCTGAGGGCGGTGACGCTGTTGCAGCGTGGCGTTCGCTGCCCGGAAGCCGCTGCCGACTGGCCGGTCGGCGAACTGGCATTCGGCGGCTGGTTGAACTTCGAGCATCCGCCGGCCGGCTGACTGCGACCCTCGCGCGAACTGCGGTTCGAGGTGGTGACGGACTCCGGGAAAGCGCCCGTCAGCTCAGTTCTTCTGCCGCCACTGCTCGCGCCAGAGCTTGTCCAGCTGCGGCGCCAGCGCCTGCGGCGGTGCGCCCACGAGGACGTTCTTTCCGTTGCGCTGCACCAGACCGTAGATGCGTCCCGAGCCCTGGTCGTAGAGCGCGATCGCGTTGTTGTCATGGCAGTCGTGCGGCTTGCAGAAGGCATGCAGCACATAGCGCGTGCCGGCCACGGTGACCCATTGCGGCTCGGGCGCCGGGCCCTCGCGGCGCACCAGCCAGCGGTCGTTTTCCTTGGTGCTCAATGCGGCGCGCCAGGCTTTCTGCATCGCGGGGCCCTGCGCGAGCGCGGCCGGGCTGCCTGTTGGCGGAGCGGGTTGCTTCGTCGCGGTGGGTTCCACGGCCGGCAGCGCGGCGCGCGCGGAGCCGTCGCATCGCCAGTAGCGCAGCTTCATCAGCTCAGGGCCCAGTTGGCCCGCCACCGGCTTGGCGGCATCCAGCGTGATGGACTGCCCCCGCGCCTCGCGGAAGACCAGGAAGGTCAGGGCGCCGGCCTTGTCGACATCGCTCATCAGGGCGACGTCGAAGCGGGCCGGCGGCTGGCTGTTGCCGAAGAAGCTGTGGGCCGTTTCGGGCGACTGGCCGACCACCCGGCGCTTGCCGCTTTCGACGATCAACTGGTCCTCGCGCACCTGCAGCGTCGGTGCGGACGCATCGGCGCACGAGGTCGACCAGCGGCCGCCGTAGGCCGCCATGGCGTCGGGTGGCAGGCCCTTGCTGCCCTGCTGCGACCACGCGGCGCCCGGCGCGGAGGCGGCTGCCGAGAGCAGGGCGGTGGCGAGCAGGGCGCCGTGGGTCTTCAGGATCGTCATGCGTGCGTTGTCATTTCGTTTTCGGAGCCGGTGTCTTGGGCTTGTAGTCGCAGTACGGCGCCACCGCGCATTCCCAGCAGCGCGGCTTGCGCGCCACGCAGATGTAGCGGCCGTGCAGGATGAGCCAGTGGTGCGCGTGCAGCCGGTATTCCGGTGGGACGCGCTTCTCGAGCTTGAGTTCCACCTCCAGCGGCGTCTTGCCCGGCGCGAGCCCGGTGCGGTTGCTCACGCGGAAGATGTGGGTGTCGACCGCCATGGTCGGCTCGCCGAAGGCCACGTTGAGCACCACGTTGGCGGTCTTGCGGCCGACGCCCGGCAGCGCTTCGAGCTCGGCGCGCGTGCGGGGCACCTCGCCGCCGTGCAGCTCGACCAGCATGCGGCAGGCCTCGATCAGGTGCTTCGCCTTGCTGCGGTACAGGCCGATGGTCTTGATGTAGCTCTCCAGCCCTTCGACGCCCAGGTCGAGGATCGCCTGCGGCGTGTTCGCCACCGGATACAGCTTGCGCGTGGCCTTGTTCACGCCCACGTCGGTGGCCTGCGCCGATAGCAGCACGGCGGCCAGCAGTTCGAAAGGGGTGTCGTATTCGAGTTCGGTCTCGGGCGTGGGGTTGGCCGCCTGCAGGGTGGCGAAGAAGAGGGGGATATTGTCTTTTTTCATGGGGCTCGGGGGCGCCGCGCGTCTGCCCGGGCGCGCAGGGCGGCGACAGGCGCAATATATCGTTGAAAGCCGATGGCCTTATGCAGCATTCATGCACCGGCTTTCGCGACAATGGCGACCAGAAAGTGAGACTGACCATCATGCAATTCGCCTCCCGCCTCGACAACGTCGAAACCTCCGCCATCCGCGAACTCTTCAAGCTGCTCGGCAAGCCCGGCATCATCAGTTTTGCAGGCGGGTTCCCCGACAGCGCGATGTTCGACGTCGAGGGCCTGAAGGAAGCGAGCCAGAAGGCGTTGACCGAAGAACCCGGCGGCGCATTGCAATACGGCGCCACCGAAGGCTACGAGCCGCTGCGCAGCCAGCTCGCATCCTTCATGAAGACCAAGGGCGTCGATGTGGACCCCAGCGGCCTGATCGTCACCACCGGCAGCCAGCAGGCGCTCGACCTGCTGGGCAAGACCATGATCTCGCCCGGCGACAAGGTGATCGTCGAGGGCCCGACCTTCCTGGCCACCATCCAGTGCTTCCGCCTTTACGGCGCGCAGCTCATCAGCGCACCGATCGACGCCAACGGCGTGAAGACCGACGAACTGGAAAAGCTCATCGCCGAGCACAAGCCCAAGTTCGTCTACCTGATCCCGACCTTCGGCAATCCCAGCGGCGCGATGCTGACGCTGGAGCGCCGCAAGAAGGTGCTCGAACTGGCCGTGAAGTACCAGACGCTGATCGTCGAGGACGACCCGTACGGCGACCTCTACTTCGGCGAAGCGCCGCCGCCTTCCATCCTCGCCTTGAGCAAGGACGTGCCCGGCAGCCGCGAGTTGCTCGCGCATTGCGGCAGCCTCAGCAAGGTGCTGAGCCCGGGCCTGCGCATCGGCTGGATGATCGCGCCGCCCGAACTGCTCGCCAAGGCGACGATGTGCAAGCAGTTCAGCGACGCGCACACGAGCACTTTCTCGCAGGCAACGGCCGCGCAATACCTCAAGAGCGGCCGCATGCCCGCCACGCTCGCGCATGTGCGCGAGGTCTACGGCCAGCGCGCGCAGGCCATGGGCGCGGCGCTGAAGCGCGAACTGGGCGATGCCGTGAGCTTCACGCAGCCCAACGGCGGATTGTTCTTCTGGGCTCGCCTTACGGGCGCCAACGGCAAGCTGGCCGATGCGAATGAGCTGGCCAAGCGCGCCATCGAGAAGCTCGTGGCCTTCGTACCCGGCGCGCCGTTCTTTGCGGAGAAGCCCGACGTGTCGACGCTGCGCCTGAGTTTTGCGACGGCCGATGTGGCGAAGATCGAAGAGGGTGTGAAGCGCCTCGGCCAGGCGCTCTGAAGCATTGCGGGGGCCGGTGGTGCGCGGGTTGCGCACTGCCGGCCGGACGCTGCCTAGAACTGGTACTTCGCGCTGGCGACCAGCGTGCGCTCGTTGCCGCTGTAGTAGTTGTTGTAGGCGCGTGAGGCGGTGTACTTGCGGTTGGCCAGGTTGGTTGCGCTCAGTGCGAAGCGCCAGGGGCCGGTCTTGTAGTGCACCGTGGCGTCCAACAGCGCAACGCCGCCTTCGTCCGAGGTGTTGGTCACGTCGTTCCAGCGTCTGCCGATGTAGCGCACACCGCCACCGAATCCGATGCCATTGCCCAGGGTGTAGTCGAGCCACAAGGAGGCGGATTGCTTGGGCACCTGGATCGGCATCTTTCCGATCTCGCTCGTGTTGGCGCTCTCCAGCACCTTCATGTTGAGCACGGTATAGGAGGCGGTGAAGTTCAGGTTGCGAGCGAGTTCGGCCTTGGCTTCCAGTTCGAGTCCGCGCGAGCGGATGCGGCCGATCTGACGGGGCTCGAAGGTGTCCTGGTCATAGGTGACCACGCTCGATTTGCGCAGGTCGAAGACAGCCGCGGCGAACGACGTGCGCGAACCCTCGGGCTGATACTTGATGCCGGCTTCCACCTGCTTGCCACGGGTCGGCTGCAACGGGTTGCCGTTGAGGTCGACGCCGCTGGTCGGCATGAAGGACGTGGCATAGCTGACATACGGCGCCCAACCGTTGCCGACCAGATAGCTCAGGCCCGCACGGCCGCTGAACTTGTTGTCGGTCTGGCCTTTGCGGGTGCTGTTGATGCGGTCGGTGGTCTCGGACTTCACGCGATCCTGCCGGCCGCTGAGCGTGAGCACCCAGCGGTCGTCGATCTTGATCTGGTCCTGGGCGTAGAGGCCGAGTTGCTGGGTGATCTGGGTGTAGTTGCTCGCGGGAACGAGGGGCTCTGGTATCGGCAGGGTGTTGACGGGATAGCGCAGGTCCAGGCCGGGTGCCGGTCCCGAGAACTCCTTGGACGTGTAGCGGATGCGGGTCGCGTCGAAGCCGAACAGCAGCGTGTGCTCGACGATCCCGGTACGGACACGGCCCTGCAGCTGTGCGTCCGAACTCCACTGGCCGTACCACTCGGGAAAGGAGCGCGCGCTGCGCGTGAGCGTGTGGTTGTCCGGCAGCAGGGCGTGACGCAGGATGTGCTTTTCAATGCGGGCGTCGGAGTAGCGCAGGTTGTGGCGCACTGTCCAGTTGTCGTTCACATGGTGTTCGAACAGGTAGCCCAGCGATTCCTGGCGGTTCCGGATGCGGCTGAAGTTGGGGTCGCCGCGAACGATGCCGGTGTTGTTGCCCGCCTTGTCCATGACATAGAAGACGTCGTCGCTGGCCTTGTTGTCCAGAAACTCGCCGAGCAGCGTGAACGAGGTGTCGGCCGAGGGCTGCCAGCGCAGCGAAGGAGCCAGGTAAGTGCGCTTGTTCGAGAACGGCGTGCCATCTCCGTAGTACACCTGCGAGTTGGTGTCCAGACCGAGACCGACCAGACGGTAGCTGAGGGTGTCGCCGGCGACTCCGCCCAGGTCGAAGGCCAGTTGCTTGCGCTGGAAGTTGCCGTACTTCACCTCGACTTCGTTCACGGGCGTGTTGCTCGGCATCTTGCTCACACGGTTGATGATGCCGCCGGCGTCACCTTGGCCGAAGGTCACCGAGGACGGTCCGCGCAGCACTTCGACGCGCTCGACGCCGTAGGGCTCGGTCACGGAATAGGCGGGCAGGACGAGGCCGTCGCGGTAGCCGGCAATGCCCGTTGTCGTGTCGAAGCCGCGCATCAGGATCCATTCGATGCCCCGGGGGTCGAAGCCCCAGTTGTTGACCGTGACACCGGGCGTGTAGCGCACGGCTTCCATGATGTCCTGCACGCCGCGTGCGTCCATTTCTTCCCGCCCGATGACCGAGATCGACTGCGGCACTTCGAGCAGCGGCGTGTCGGTCTTGGTGGCGGTCTGGCTGCGCCGCGCCACATAGCCGGGCACCGGACCGATGGCGGTTTCGCGCTCTGCGGAGGCGTTGACTGTCACGGCGGGCAGCGTGGTGTCGGAGGTCTGCGCGGCCCGTTCGATGACCAGCATGTTGCCTGTCATCCGAGCGGTCAATCCCGTGCCTTGCAGCAGTTGCGAGGTGGCCGCGCCGACGCTCAGGTCGGCTTGTATTGCGCGGCTGCGCAGGCCGCTCAGCAAGGCCGACGGCGCCAGCAACTGCAGGCTGGCCTGGCGGGCCAGTTGGTTCAGCGCCTGATCGAGGGGTTGGGCGGGGATGGAGAAGCCGATGACCGCGCCTGCGCCCGCCGCCGTCGGTGTGGCTTGCGAGGTCCGCGGGGCTGCCGTGTCTTGGGCCATCGCGCTCTGGCCCGCCTGGGCGATGCAGGCCAGGACGGCGACGGCGATCAGGTGGCGCGAGGCGCCGCGTGGAAGGGGGGTGCGAGAAGGCATGCGATGAGGTCGGTTCATTTCTGGGCCATGGGATACCGGGTCATCCGCTGGGCGGACTTTCCCGGGCTCTTCAGGCTGATACGACCGAGCAGTGGGAATCCCTCATGCAATTCGCAAAAATTCGCGATCTCAGGATGGCGAGCGGCGCGCGATGACGATGGCATGCGGGCTGCCCAGGTCTTCGCTCACCTGCACGGGCAGGCTGCCGGGCAGCAGGCGCAGCCAGGTGCCGGCCTGTGCGATGTGCACGCGGCCGAACACAGGCAGCGAAGCGGCATCGGGCTCGACGCGCAGGGGCCGCGGGCTGTAGCGGGCGAGGCGGGACACGACCTCGCCCAGCGGCACATGGTGAAAGTCGAGCCAGCCTTCGCGCCATGGCGCCACCGCAACGGCCTCGCCGGGGTGCGCCGTGGTGAACTGCTGTGATGCATCGATGCGCACGCTGTCGCCGGCGCCGAGGACGCGTTCTTCGCCGCTGCTGCTGCGAACCCGCACCTGACCCGATTCAACCGCCACGCGCAGGTTGCCGTCTTGCAGCGCAGCCTCGAAACGGGTGCCGAGCACGGTGATCTCGTGGCCCAGCGCGGTGACGACGAAAGGGCGCGTTTCATCGCGCGCCACGTCGAAGAAGACGCTGCCCGCAAGCAGTTGCACGGCGCGGCGCGTGGCGTAGTAAGCCACTTCGGTGCGGCTGGCCGCATCGAGGCTGAGGCGGGTGCCGTCCGGCAGGGTCTGGGTCCGGAGGCGGCCGACGGCTGTGGCCAGGGTGCTCTGGTAGCTCGGTATCCATTGGCGCCATGCCTGCCACAGCGCAGTGCTGCCGACGCCCATGCCGACGACGCCAAGCAGTGCCGACAGCGCCCGGCGGCGTCCGGTGCGCACTGGTGCCGTGTCGCCGCGCCAACGGTGCAGTGCCGCTTCCACGCTGTCGAGCGCACGCATCACTTCGCGCTCGACGGTCTTGATGGAGACGCCGTATCGCTCGGCCAGTTCTGCGTGGCCGGTGCCTTCGAGGCGATCCGCCAGAAAGATGTCGCGGCTTCGTTGCGGCAACTGCCGCAGCGCCGCATCGACCGCGTCGAGGGCTTGCCGATGCGACAAGCGTTCCGCTATGTCGTGCGTGCTGTGGTCGTGCGCAGCGCCCACCTCGGCGTCGGCGTCTTGCGGTGCCGAAGCGAAGCGCTCCATGCCGCGTTGCCGGTGGCGCAGGTGATCAATGGCGATGTTTTCGGCCACGGTGTAGACATAGGCGCGCGCGGCGGGCTCCGGCGAGGGCCTGTCGCCCGGCTCGCTCTCGGTCCGCTCGGCCAGGCGCAGCCAGGTGTCGTGCGCCAACTCGCGTGCGTCGTGCGTGCTGCCGGTGCGCCGAGCGATGAACCGCACCAGGTCCTGATAGCTGTCCTGAAAGGCTCGCAGCAGCGGGGTGGGGGAGAGTTGGGCGGACATGGGCAAATGAGAACGTACGTAATCGTTTCTCGATTATTGTCGAGAACGGTTCTCATTTGGCGAGGACTCCGGATCAGGTTGCGGGACGATGCCTCAGGGCGAGCGATGCAGGCGGGGCGCCGCAAGCAGGTCGAGGTTGTCCGAGATGGCCGCATCCACGTTCGGATAGCGGCCTTTCATTTTCGAGAGCGTCATGATGGTCTGCAGCGCCTTCAGGTCCTTGACCGAGGGCGCGACCTTGATCTGCGCGATGGCGGCCGGAGCGTTTCCGCCGTTCACCAATGCCATCACCTTGCTTGCCCAGTCGTTCGCGCGCGCCATGTCTTCACCTGCTTTCCATTGAACCGCCGACTGTACACAGCGCGGCAGTGCCCACCAGGGAGTTACGATCACCCATGAGAAAAACCTTTCAGCTTCAAGTCGAGGGCAAGCACCCCGATCGTCTCGTCGAAGCCATCAAGCACGAGATCAGCAAGTACATCAAGCGCGAACGGCGGCGCGACCTGCCCGAGGGCAGCGATTTCTGGGACTTCGATTGCAAGTTCGGGGCATCGGCGGAAACCGCTGAAGTCGCCCAGTTGCCAGCCATCAACAAGCTGATCGACGGCATCGTGAAAGATGCCGGCAAGCAGTTCTACGTCGAGATCCTCGCCAAGCCCGGCAAGCGCACGCCGCGCCCGGCCGGGGAGCGGACCGAAGAGCCGCCCGAGGAAGACTGACCCTCTAGAGAAGCGCCTGCGCGAGCTGCAGGCCGTGGCGCTGCTCCGCTTCCTGCAGCGAGCGCGCAATCGACGGGTGCAGCCGCACCCCGTTCTTCGATTGCGCTTCCCGGCGCTTCAACCCGCCTTCTCCCGGCAGCCGGACCGGCTTCGCAGGGTCGATGGGCGCGTTGTCCCGGCACTGAGCCGCCACGTGGTCCATCTGGTGCAGGAACGCTTCCTTGCCGCCGAACGCATTCAGGTCGTGCAGCGTGATGTGCACCGTCGCGCCCCAGCCCTCTTTCGGATCGGCCCGGCCGAAGCCCGCCAGCCCTGCCGTCAATGTCTCCACCAGCAGCGCCATGCCGTAGCCCTTGTGGCCATGGCTCAGCCCACCCACGGGCAGCAGCGTGCCGGGTGGCTCATCGAACAGCACCTGTGGGTCGTTCGTCGGCTTGCCGCTGGCGTCGATCAGCCATTTCTCCGCGAAGGTCTCGCCGGCCGCGCGCTTGCGGTTGCTCATGCCGTTGGTGGTGATCGAGGCCGAGATGTCGACCATCACGCCGCCGTGCGAAAGCGGAAAGCCCATCGCAAGCGGATTCGGCGTGAACACCGCCTGCGTGCCGCCGAAGGGCGCGACGCTGGCCGCATTCGGGTCCGAGCAGGCCAGCAGCATCAGCATGTCTTCCTGCAGCGCGCGCAGCATGTAGACGGCGAGGCAGGCGATGTGGTGGCTGCGGCGGATCACGAGCGAGGCAGTGCCGAGTTCGCGGGCGCGTGGCACCAGCAGGTCCATGCCCTGGTCCATGAGCCAAGGGCCGGGCAGGCGCTTGCCGTCCCACAGCACGGCGGCGGGGCGGTCCGACAGCACCTCGGGCGCACCGTCGCGCGTCATGCCGCCGGATTCGATTTCCTTCACATAGCCCGCCAGCAGCGCGAGGCCGTGGGTGTCGTGGCCCAGCAGGTCGCCTTCGACCAGGGTGCGGGCGACGCTGTCGGACATCGTTGCGGCGAGCCCGGCCTTCTGCAGCAGGGCGCTCGCGTAGTCGCGCAGCGCGTCGGCGCTGTAGAGCGGCACGTTGGCGTCGGTCACTTCAGGATCTCCAGCAGCCGTTCGAGCCCGCCTTCGTTGATGGCCACCATGGCCTGCTCCCGCACCTTCGGCTTCGCGTGATAGGCCACCGAGAGCCCGGCCTCGCCCATCATCGGCAGGTCGTTGGCGCCGTCGCCGACGGCGATGGTTTCCTGCGGCGAAATGCCCATGAGCGACGCGACTTCGAGCAACGTGCGGCGCTTTTCGGCGCCGTCGCAGATGTCGCCCCAGCTCTGCATCACGACCTGGCCGGTGAGCTTGCCGTCGGCTTCATCGAGCAGGTTCGAACGGGCGAAATCGATGCCCAGCCGGTCCTTCACGCGGTTCGCGAAGAAGGTGAAGCCGCCCGATACCAGCAGCACCTTGAGGCCGGCCTTCTTGCAGGCCGCCACCAGTTCGCTAGCGCCCGGGTTGAGCTTCAGCCGCTCGTCGTACACCTGCTGCAGCGCTTCGACCGGCATGCCCTGCAACAGCGCCACGCGGCGGCGCAGGCTCTCCTTGAAGTCCTTGATCTCGCCACGCATCGTGGCCTCGGTGATCGCGGCCACCTCGGCTTTCTTGCCGACCGCATCGGCGATCTCGTCGATGCATTCGATGTTGATCAGCGTCGAATCCATGTCGAACGCGATCAGCTTGAAGTCGGCCAGCGCCAGCGGCGGCTTCACGCGCTGGAGGACGAGGCCGGAGGAGATTTCTTCTGTAGCGCTCATGCGGGGGGCGGGTTCCTTGACGAGGGGTTGACCGAGGCTGCGCAGCACGTCGCGCACCATCTGCGCGCGGTCCTTCGGCTCCTTGAGTTCGCGTTCGATGCGAAGCTTCTCGTTGCCGGCGAGCTTGATGTGCTTGTTCTTCTGCACCAGCTGGATGATGGCCATGCCGTCGACCGGTGCGTCCTTTTTGAAGGTGATGTTGATGATGCCCGGCGCCGCATCGACCTTCACCACGCCGTACGGCCGCGCGAGCACGCGCAGGCGGTGCGTATCGATGAGTGTCTGCGCCTGCGGCGGCAGCTTGCCGAAGCGGTCGACGATTTCTTCGAGCAGCGTGTCGATCTGGTCGGGTGTCTTCGCGGTGGCGAGCTTCTTGTAGAACGACAGGCGCAGGTGCACGTCGCCGCAGTAGTCGTCGGGCAAGAGCGCAGGGGCGTGCAGGTTGATCTCGGTCGTGACGGACAGCGGCGACAGCAGGTCGGGCTCCTGCCCGGCCTTGAGCGCGCGCACCGCTTCGCTCAGCATCTCGTTGTAGAGCTGGAAGCCGATCTCCATCATGTTGCCGCTCTGGTTCTCGCCGAGCACTTCGCCCGTGCCGCGGATTTCCAGGTCGTGCATCGCGAGGTAGAAGCCCGAACCCAGTTCTTCCATCTGCTGGATGGCGTCGAGCCGCTGGGCCGCCTGCTTGGTGAGGCCTTCGGTGTCCGGAACCATCAGGTAGGCATAGGCCTGGTGGTGCGAGCGGCCGACGCGGCCGCGCAATTGGTGCAACTGCGCGAGGCCGAACTTGTCGGCGCGGCTCATCACGATGGTGTTGGCGGTGGGCACGTCGATGCCGGTCTCGATGATGGTCGAGCACAGCAAGAGGTTGTAGCGCTGCGCCACGAAGTCGCGCATCACGCGCTCCAGCTCGCGCTCGGGCATCTGGCCGTGGGCGACTGCGATGCGGGCCTCGGGCAATATTTCTTCGAGCTTCTGGCGGCGGTTCTCGATGGTCTCGACCTCGTTGTGCAGGAAGTAGACCTGCCCGCCGCGCTTCAATTCGCGCAGCACGGCTTCGCGGATCACGCCGGTGCCCTCGTTGCGAACGAAGGTCTTGATCGCCAGGCGCCGCTGCGGCGCGGTGGCGATCACGCTCAAATCGCGCAAGCCTTCGAGCGCCATGCCCAGCGTGCGCGGAATCGGCGTGGCGGTGAGCGTGAGCACATCGACCTCGGCGCGCATCGCCTTCATCGCCTCTTTATGGCGCACGCCGAAGCGATGCTCCTCGTCGATGATGAGCAGGCCCAGGTTCTTGAACTTGACCGACTGCGAAAGCAGCTTGTGCGTGCCGACCACGATGTCGATCTGGCCCTCGGCCAGCCCCTTCGCGGCGGCAGTGATTTCCTTGGCCGAGCGGAAGCGGCTCATCTCCGCCACCTTCACCGGCCACTTGGCAAAGCGGTCGACCAGCGTCTGGTAGTGCTGCTCGGCCAGCAGCGTGGTGGGCGCAAGAAACGCCACCTGCTTGCCGCCGGTGATCGCGATGAAGGCGGCGCGCAGCGCGACCTCGGTCTTGCCGAAGCCCACGTCGCCGCAGACCAGCCGGTCCATCGGCTGGGGCGAGATCATGTCCTGCACCACGGCGTGGATCGCGGCCTTCTGGTCGGCGGTTTCCTGGAAGCCGAAGTCGTTGGCGAACACCTCGTAGTCGGCGGCCGAGTAGCGGAAGGCATGGCCTTCGCGAGCGGCGCGGCGGGCGTAGATGTTGAGCAGTTCGGCCGCAGAGTCGCGCACCTGCTCGGCGGCCTTGCGTTTGGCCTTTTCCCATTGGCCGGAGCCCAGCCGGTGCAGCGGCGCCTCGTCGGCGCTCACGCCGGTGTAGCGGCTGATCTGGTGCAACTGCGACACGGGCACGTAGAGCGTGGCCTTGTCGGCGTACTCCAGGTGCAGCATTTCCTGCAACAGCGGCTTGCCTTCGGCGTCGACGCCCTGGCCCAGGTCCATGTGCATGAGGCCGCGGTAACGGCCGATGCCGTGCGCGGTGTGGACCACCGGGTCGCCGACGTTGAGCTCCGAAAGATCCTTGATCAGCGCCTCGACGTCGCTGACCTGTTCCTGCTTCTTGTTGCGGCGGCGCGTGGTGGGCGCGGTCGCGAAGAGTTCGGTCTCGGTGACGAGGTCGATGCCTTGCTCGCGCCATGCAAAGCCCGAGGCCAGCGCGGCGGTGACGATACCGATCTTTTCGTCGGTGGAGGCTTCGAACTCGGCCAGCGAGTCGAAGGCCGGCGGGCTTACGCCGCTCGCGCGCAGGAAGTCGAGCAGGCTTTCGCGCCGGCCGTCGCTTTCCGCAATCATCAGCACGCGGTGCGGCGTGGCGGCGATGTGGGCCTTCAGGCCGACCAGCGGGTCTTCGGCGCCGCGCACCACGGCAAAGGGCGGGAGCTTGTCGAACTCGGCGTAGGGCGTGTCGGTGGCGATGTCGCCGCGGATGGCCAATTGGGCGTGCGGCTTGGCGCGCTGATAGAACTGTTCGGCATTGAGGAACAGCGCCTCGGGCGGCAGCGCGGGACGCTCGGGGTCGCCGCGCACCAGTCGGTAGCGCTCGTTCGTGTCTTGCCAGAAATGCTGGAACGCGGGTTCGAGGTCGCCGTGCAGCACGACCGTGGCGTCGGGCCCGAGGTAGTCGAACACCGTGGCCGTCTCGTCGAAGAAGAGGGGCAGGTAGTACTCGATACCGGCGGTCGCCACGCCGTTGCCCATGTCCTTGTAGATACGGCTCTTCGTCGGGTCGCCTTCGAGCAGTTCGCGCCAGCGGCTGCGAAAGCGCGCGCGGGCGTCGTCGTCCATCGGGAACTCGCGGCCCGGCAGCAGGCGCACCTCGGGCACGGGGTAGAGGCTGCGCTGGGTGTCGGGGTCGAAGGTGCGGATGGAGTCGATCTCGTCGTCGAACAGGTCGACGCGGAACGGCACCAGCGAGCCCATGGGGAAGAGGTCGATCAGCCCGCCGCGCACCGCGTACTCGCCCGGGCTCACCACCTGCGTCACATGGCTGTAGCCGGCCAGCGTGAGCTGGGCCTTGAGCTTGGATTCCTCCAGCTTCTGCTTGGCCTTGAAGTGGAAGGTGTAGCCGGCCAGGAATGCGGGCGGCGCGAGGCGGTAGAGCGCGGTGGTGGCGGGCACCAGCACCACGTCGGCCTCTTTCTGGCTGATGCGCCAGAGGGTGGCGAGGCGCTCGCTGATCAGGTCCTGGTGGGGGGAGAAGCTGTCGTAGGGCAGCGTTTCCCAGTCGGGAAAGAGAGCGCAGCGCAGGTCGGGCGCGAAGAATGCGATCTCGTCGATGAGGCGCTGCGCATCGTTGGCGTCGGCCGTGAACATCGCGGTGGCGCGGCCGGCAGCCTTCTCGCGCATGCCCAGCTGCGCGAGCAGCAGGGCATCGGCCGACAGAGGGGGGCGCGGCAGCGTGAAACGCTTGCCCGCCGTGAGGTGGGGGAGGTCCATGGAACGCTTCGAAAAATGCAAGACACCCCGCGCCGGGCGGCGAGGGGTGTGCGGAGGGCAATTCTAGAATGGCGGCCCTTTATTCGCTTGTCGGCCATTGGCCCGTGCCGCCTTCATCAATGTCTTCTTCCCGATTTTTCGTGCTGATCCCTTGTGCCGGCTCCGGCCATCGCGCGGGTGGCGCCCAGCCCAAGCAGTACCAGCGGATCGCGGGCGTGCCGATGGTGGCCCATACGGTGGAGGCGTTCCGCGCGCTGGCCGGGCGTTTTGCCGGGTTGGCCGTGGTGGTGTCGCCGGACGACCGTGAAGTGCAGGCCGCGCTGCCGCGTTTTCCGGGTGACGGCGAATACCTGCTGCAGGTCGGCGGCCTGACCCGAGCGGCCACGGTGCGCAACGGCCTTGCCGCGTTGCGGCAGAAGGGTGCCGGGGCACACGACTGGGTGCTGGTGCACGACGCGGCGCGCTGCCTCGTCACTTCCAGCCAGATCGAGGCGCTGATCGCCGCCTGCGAGCACGACGCCGTCGGTGGCCTGCTGGCGCACCGGCTGGCCGACACGCTGAAGGTGTCCTCGACCGACAGCCGCGTCTCGCAGACCCTCTCGCGGGCCGACAAATGGCTCGCCCAGACGCCGCAGATGTTCCGCATCGGCATGCTGCTCGACGCGCTGGAGCGCGTGGGCGACGCGGTGACCGACGAGGCCAGCGCCATCGAGGCCATCGGCCTCTCGCCGCTGCTGGTGCCGGGCAGCGCCCAGAATTTCAAGGTGACCTTTCCCGAAGATTTCGCACTGGCCGAGGCGGTGTTGCTCAGCCGCAAGAAGGCCATCGCATGACGTCATCTGCACCCTTCAACATTCGCGTCGGCGAGGGCTGGGACGTTCACCAGCTCGTGGCGGGACGCAAGCTCATCCTGGGCGGCATCGAGGTACCGCATACCACCGGCCTGCTGGGGCATTCGGACGCCGACGTGCTGCTGCACGCGATCACCGATGCGCTGCTCGGCGGTGCCGGACTCGGTGATATCGGCCGGCACTTTCCCGACACCGACGTGCAATTCCGCGGTGCCGATTCGGCGGTGCTGCTGGCCGAAGCGGCGCGCCGCGTGCGGGCCGCCGGCTGGGAGATCGGCAACATCGACAGCACCGTGATCGCGCAGGCGCCGAAGCTGGCGCCGCACATCCCGCTCATGTGTCAGCGCATCGCGGACACGCTGGGCATCGCGCTAGATCAGGTCAATGTGAAGGCCAAGACGGCCGAGAAGCTCGGCCCGGTGGGCGAGGGCCGCGCGATGGAAGCGCGCGCGGCGGTCCTGCTCCACCGCTGATCAGCCGGGCTTCTTGCCGCCCGGTACTTCGCCCGGCTTGGGCGTCGGCATCGCACGCGGCATGCGGATGTGGGCCGCGAGCCCGCGCCCCGGCGTGCTGGTGAGCGCGAAGGTGCCGCCCATGCGCTCGATGTTCTTCGCCACGATCGACAGGCCCAGGCCCGCGCCCGCCGCCGAGGTGCGCGCCGCGTCGCCACGGAAGAACGGCTTGGTCAGCTGCGAAAGCAGGGCGGGCTCGACGCCTGCACCGTGATCGCGCACCTTGATCAGCACCGCATCGTTGTTCGCCTGCGCCTGGATCGTGACGTCCGCCACGCCGGTGGCCGGCGTCTTGCCGTAGCGTCGCGCGTTCTCGACCAGGTTGGAGATCACGCGGGTGAGCTCGACCTCGTCGCCCAGCACCCGCAGGTCGGGCGGGACCTCGACCTTGATGTTCATCTCCTCGTAGTCCTGCACGGCGTAGGTGCAGGCATCGACCACATCGCGCAGCAGCACGGGGCGCGGATCGACATGGTCTGGCCGGGCGTAGTCGAGGAACTTGTCGATGATCGCGTCGAGCTGGGCGATGTCGGCGGCCATGTGGTCGCGGGCGTCTTCGTCGGCCACGCTCATCTCGGTTTCAAGGCGCAGGCGCGCGAGCGGCGTGCGCAGGTCGTGCGAGATGCCGGCCAGCATGATCGCGCGGTCCTGCTCGATCTTGGCAAGCTGGTCGGCCATGCGGTTGAAGCCGATGTTGACTGCGCGGATTTCGTTGGTGCGGGCGCGCTCGTCGAGCCTGTGCGCCTCGTACTCGCCCTCGCGCACCTGCATGGTGGCGCGAGACAACTGCTTGAGCGGCAGGTTGATGAGCCGGGTGATCAGCGCCGCGCCGGCCAGCGACAGCGCCATCGCGGTGCTGAGCCAGACCAGCCAGGTGCGCCCGCCCACGCGGCTGAAGCGCGTGGGGTCCAAGAGCAGCCAGTAGGTGTCGCTCTCGATCGTGAAGCCGATCCACAGGCCCGCCTCGTCGTTCACGCGACTGGCCACGGTGGTGCCTTCGCCGAGCTGGTCGATCAGCTCCTCGGTCACGCGCTGGTCGAGCGCACCGCTGGTGTAAGGCTGGAACCGGTCATTGGGCTCGCGCGGCAGGATGCGCACGCCTTCCTGGTCGGCCAGCGTCTTGATCAGCGAGACGCGGGTGATGGCGTCCGAATACACCAGCGCCGCGCGCGTGAGGTTCACGAGCGAGGCGATCTGGTGGGCGGTTTGAATGGCGCGCGGCTCGTATTCGAGCGAGCGGAACGTCTGCAGCCAGGCGACCGTACAGCCGATCAGCAGCAGCGCAAGCAGGAAGAAAGTGCGCCAGAAAAGGCTGAAGCCCAGCTTGAGGCCGGGGCGACGGTCACGCGCCGCGCTGGCCTCCAGCGGGCTCGGCATCGTGACCTGCGCGCCGTCCTCCTGCGCGGGGCCGGGTCTGGCAGGTCTGGCAGATGGGCCGATGGCCACCTCTCAGCGGCGGCTCAGGCCGTGCCGTCCGGCACGAACACGTAGCCCACGCCCCAGACGGTCTGGATGTAGCGCGGCGCCGCGGCGTCGGACTCCACCAGCTTGCGCAGCCGCGAGATCTGCACATCCAGGCTGCGGTCGAAGGGCTCGAACTCGCGGCCACGGGCCAGCTGCGCGAGCTTTTCGCGCGACAGCGGCTGGCGCGGATGGCGCACCAGCGCCTTCAGCATCGCGAATTCGCCGGTGGTCAGCGAGAGCTCTTCGCCGTCCTTCTTGAGCGTGCGCGAGCCGAGATCGAAGGCGAACGGGCCGAAGGTGACGGTCTCGTTCTCGGTGGAGGGCGCGCCGGGTGCCTCGAGCGGCGGACGGCGGCGCAGCACGGCGTGCACGCGGGCCAGCAGTTCGCGGGGGTTGAAGGGCTTGCCGAGGTAGTCGTCGGCGCCGACTTCCAGGCCGACGATGCGGTCCACGTCTTCGCCCTTGGCGGTGAGCATGATGATCGGCGTGCGGTCGTTGGCGGCGCGAAGGCGCCGGCAGACGGAGAGCCCGTCTTCGCCGGGCATCATCAGGTCGAGCACGATCAGGTCGACCGTGTCGCGCAACAGGATGCGGTTGAGCGCCTTGCCGTCCTCGGCCACGATCACTTCGAAACCTTCCTGGGTCAGGTAGCGGCGAAGGAGGTCACGGATGCGGGCGTCGTCGTCGACGATCACGATCTTGTCGGTGCGAGCGGGAACTTGAGTCATTTCTACAACGTTGAATTTGTAACAGCGCCGATTCTGAAGGCGTTAGCACCCCATCGAGCCGGATTTACTTATGGTTTGACACTAAGTTACAAAACTTGCGGAAGCTCGCCCTCTGGTCATCCGACGTTAGCGCAGCGGTGGCAAAGTTCCCCTGCCTTCATGACCAACACTCGATGAGACTTCCTTTTTCCGCACTGCCATTGCTCCTTTTCTGCGCCTGTGGTTCCACATGGGCGGTTTCTGGTGACTTTTTCAGGGTCGGCGAGGTACGCCGCAGCGAAGTGCGGAATGCCGTGGCCGCCCACCGGGCGGCGCAGCGAGAGGAAATCCGACGTGAGGAAGCCGCCGCCGGCAGACGCCTGACCGCCGGGGAACTGTTCGAGCTGCGGCAGCAGATCCGGGGGCAGTGGATGCCGCCAGGCGTGGGCGCCATGGCGAATTCGGCAGAATCGCAGCCAGCCGAGCGGATCTCGCCGGCTCCGATGCCCGCCGCCCGTGCGCTGAACGTGCCGCGCAGCCAGCGCCACTGAGCGCCTCGGCGCGGGCGTTCCTCGCCATCAATCTAGGGAGTCCCTTGTCTTGAAAAAAATCAAATTGCTCGCGGTTTGCGCCGCCCTGGCCGCCGCCGGTTCCGCGCTGGCCCAGAACGTGGTCACCCCGGCACCGCAGAACGTGCTGCAGCTCACCGCTTCCGGCACGGTCGAGGTCCAGCAGGACCTGTTGAGCATGACGCTCGTGACCACCCGCGACGCGACCGATGCGGCCACGGTGCAGACCCAGCTCAAGGCCGCGCTCGATGCCGCGCTGACCGAAGCCAAGAAGAACGCCCAGACTGGTCAGCTCGACGTGCGCACCGGCAACTTCAGCCTCTCGCCGCGCTACACCAAGGACGGCAAGATCAACGGCTGGCAGGGGTCGACCGAACTGGTGCTCGAAGGCCGTGACTTTCCGCGCATCACGCAGACGGCCGGCCGCATCACCACGCTCAGCGTGGGCAACGTCGGTTTCGGCCTGAGCCGCGAGCAGCGTGCCAAGACCGAGACCGAAGCCCAGAACATCGCAATCGAGAACTTCAAGCAGAAGGCCAACGAGCTGGCCAAGGGCTTTGGCTTCGGCGGCTACACGCTGCGCGAGGTGTCGGTGAACGCGAACGACGGTGGGCCGCGTCCGCGGGTGATGGCGATGCAGGCCAAGTCGTTCTCGGCCGATTCGGCCGTGCCGGTCGAAGCCGGCAAGACCAGCGTGATCGTGAACGTGTCGGGGTCGGTGCAGCTCAAGTAAAGAGCGCAGGCCCCGCTGGACGGCGCTTTATTGCGCTGTCCAGCCGCCGTCCATTTGCCAGGCCACGCCGCGCACCTGGTCGGCTGCCGGCGAGCACAGGAAGACCGCGAGTCCGCCGAGTTGTTCGACCGTCGTGAACTGCAGCGAGGGCTGCTTCTCCCCCAGCAGATCGTTTTGCGCCTGCGTGGCCGAGATGCCTTCGCGGGCCGAGCGGTCGTCGATCTGTTTTTGCACGAGCTGCGTCAGCACCCAGCCCGGGCAGATCGCGTTGCTGGTGATGCCGGTGGTCGCGGTTTCGAGCGCGACCGACTTGGTGAAGCCTATGATGCCGTGCTTCGCGGCGACATAGGCTGACTTCTGCGCCGAGGCCACGAGGCCATGCGCCGATGCGACGTTGATGATGCGGCCCCAGTTGGCTTCGCGCATCGCCGGGATGGCGAGGCGCGTCGTGTGGAATGCGCTGGTGAGGTTGATCGCGATGATCGCGTCCCAACGTTCGACCGGGAAGTCCTCGACCTTGGCAACGTGTTGGATGCCGGCGTTGTTCACGAGGATGTCGACGCGGCCGAACTTCGATGCGGCGAACTTCATCATGTCCTCGATCTCGCCGGGTTTGCTCATGTCGGCGCCGTGGTACTCGGCGCGAACGCCGAGCGCTTCGATCTGGGACTTGGGCGTTTCGGCATCGCCGAAGCCGTTGAGCACGATGTGTGCGCCTTGCTGGGCGAGCGACTTGGCAATGGCGAAGCCAATGCCGCTTGTGGACCCCGTGACAAGCGCGGTTTTGCCTTTGAGCATGAAGATCAATCTCCGGATGAATTACGATGCAACGAGACCATTATCCGCACCACGACCTCCCCGTTTTCATGACCGAACCGACGCTTCATTACGTGGCATGCGACGACGCCCAAGGCGGCCATCGCATGGCCTATTGGCAATGGGGCGACGAGCGCAGCGCGCATGTCGTGGTCTGCGTGCACGGGCTCACGCGGCAGGGTCGGGACTTCGACGTGCTGGCACAGGCCATCGTGACGCGCGCGGGTGGCAATGTGCGGGTGGTCTGCCCCGACGTCGTGGGGCGCGGGCGCAGCGACTGGCTGCGCGATCCCGCCTTTTATCAAGTGCCGGTCTACGCGGCAGACATGGTGGCGCTCATTGCCCAGCTGCAACGCGAACAGGCGATCGACACGCTCGACTATTTCGGCACCAGCATGGGCGGGCTGATCGGCTTCGTGTTGGCGGGTCACAAGGAACTGCCGCTCGCGCGGCCAGTGCGCCGCTTCATCGCGAACGATGTCGGTCCAACGATCGAGCCTGTCGCGCTTCAGCGCATCGCAGCCTATGTGGGGCAGGGCGGTCGCTACAGCAGCGTGAAAGAAGCGGCCGATGCGATGTGGGCAATCTCGACCAGCTTCGGTCCGCACACGCCCGAGCAATGGCTCGCGCTCTCGCAGCACATGGTGGTGCCCGCTTCGCAGCGCGCGGCCGATGGTGCCGCCAAGATCGAAGCCGGCAACGACGCGGGCGATGGCCAGTGGCTGCTGCATTACGACCCGGCCATCGCCGTGGCGCTACGCGCCATCACACCCGAAGCGGCGGCACAGGGCGGCGCGATCATGTGGAGCCTGTACGACGCCATCACCGCGCGCACATTGGTGACGCGCGGTGCCGATTCGGACTTGCTCTCGCGCGAAACGGCACAAGCCATGACGCAACGCGGCCCGAAGGCAGCGTTGGTCGAGTTCGAAGGCGTGGGCCATGCGCCGACCTTCATCGATCCCGCGCAGGTCGCCGTCGTCACTTCCTTTCTGTTCGACTGATGGGGTGAAAGCGTGAAGCGCGAGTCATCGAGCCTGCACACGGCACCCCTGTCCGATACCGCCGTGGTCGACTACCCGTTGTCCGCGGCAACCGCCGATCGCACGCCGGTGATCGAGAACATGCTCGCGCGCGCCCGCGCATTTGCCGAACCGCTGATCGCCGATGAAAAACTCGACACCGGCGAGAACACTCTGGCGCATGCCGATGCGGTGGCCGCCATCGTCGCGAAGATGGGCGGCTCCGAGGCCATGCAGGCGGCGAGCTATCTCGTCTATTCGTGCCAGCACCTGAACCGGCCACAGGAAGTGATCGCCAAGGTGTTCGGCGACAACTTCGCGGCGCTCGCGGTCGAGACCACCAAGCTGGTGCGCGTGCAGGAGCAGGCCCGATCGGCGTCGCAGGGGCATCACATCGAGGGCGCCGGTGCGCAAACCGAGAACGTGCGCAAGATGCTGCTGGCGTTCTCGCGCGATCTGCGTGTCGTGATGCTGCGGCTTGCGTCGCGCCTTCAGACCTTGCGCCATGCGGCGGCCAGCAAGCAGCCGGCGCCCGAGAGCGTGGCGCGCGAGTCGCTGCAGGTGTTCGCGCCGCTGGCCAACCGGCTGGGCATCTGGCAGGTGAAGTGGGAGATCGAGGATCTTTCGTTCCGCTTCATCGAGCCTGAAACCTATAAGCTGATTGCGCGCCTGCTCGACGAAAAACGCATCGAGCGTGAAGGCCACATCGAGCAATTGCGCTCGGAACTCGAACGCGAACTGCAGGCCGAGGGCGTGCACGCCACGGTGCAGGGGCGGCCCAAGAACATCTACAGCATCGTGAAGAAGATGCGCGGCAAGTCGCTCGACTTCGCGCAGGTGTTCGACATCCTCGCGCTGCGCGTGGTGGTGGCGGACGTGAAGGACTGCTATGCGGCGCTCGCTTGGGTGCACACGCATTTCCAGCCGATCGACGAGGAGTTCGACGACTACATCGCGCGGCCCAAGCCGAACGGCTACCAGTCGCTGCACACGGTGGTGCGCGAGCTGGTCGACGGCAAGCCGGGCAAGCCGATCGAGATCCAGATCCGCACGGAAGAAATGCACGATCACGCCGAGCATGGCGTGGCCGCGCACTGGGCCTACAAGGAAGCAGGGCACAAGGGCTATGCGGGCGTCTGGGCGAGCGGCGAGTACGACGCGAAGATCGCGGTGCTGCGTCAACTGCTGGCATGGGAGCGCGATCTCTCGGGCGGCTTGCAGGGGCAGGGCCTGTTCGACGACCGCATCTATGTGCTGACGCCCGATGCAGCCATCGTCGAGTTGCCGCAGGGCGCGACGCCGGTGGACTTTGCCTATACGGTGCACACCACGCTGGGCCATCGCTGCCGCGGTGCGCGCGTCGATGGCGCCATGGTGCCGCTCAATACGCCGCTGTCGAATGGGCAGACAGTCGAGATCATTGCAGCCAAGGAAGGCGGCCCGTCGCGCGATTGGCTCAATGCCGAACTGGGTTATCTGGCAAGTCACCGCGCGCGTGCCAAGGTGCGCGCATGGTTCAACGCGCAGATCACGCACGAGACCGTCGCACGCGGACGCGAAGCGGTAGAGAAGCTGCTGCAGCGTGAAGGCAAGACGGCCATGCGGCTCGAGGACCTGGCTTCGCAGCTCGGCTTCAAGTCGGCGGACCATC
Organism: Variovorax sp. W2I14; assembly: GCF_050435205.1. NCBI lineage: Bacteria > Pseudomonadati > Pseudomonadota > Betaproteobacteria > Burkholderiales > Comamonadaceae > Variovorax > Variovorax sp. W2I14. The sequence continues at coordinate 1,053,820 of NZ_JBNDJX010000001.1, forward strand.
TGTTCGAAGTGGTGGGCAAGGACGAGTTCTCCCTGCGCAACATCGAGACGCTGCTGCGTCCGCCGGAGCCGGCACCGAACCCCGACGACGGCGTGCAGATCAAGAAGTCGCGCGGCAGCGAAAAGTCCGGCAAGGGCGGCGTGCTGGTGGTGGGCGTGTCGTCGCTGATGACGCAGCTCGCGAAGTGCTGCAAGCCTGCGCCGCCCGATGCCATCAGCGGCTTCGTGACACGCGGCCACGGCGTCAGCGTGCACCGCAGCGATTGCAGCAACTTCCGCATGATGGCCACGCGCGATGGCGAACGTGTGATCGATGTCGAATGGGGTGCGACGAAGAAGGGGGGCGATGCGCCGGTCTATGCGGTCGATGTCGCTGTCGAAGCGGCCGACCGCCAAGGCCTGCTGCGCGATATCTCCGATGTGTTCGCTCGAGAAAAGATGAATGTGATCGGTGTGCAGACGCAATCGGTGAAGGGCACGGCGTGGATGACGTTCACTGTGGAAATCGCCGATGCAGCACGATTGACGCAGGTGCTCGGCATCGTCACTGCAGTTGTTGGTGTGCGATCTGCACGTCGCCGCTAAAAAGCGTGTTTTCTCCTGCTACAATAGCTGCTTCTCGGACACATCCTTAGGCGCGTAGCTCAGCTGGTTAGAGCACCACCTTGACATGGTGGGGGTCGTTGGTTCGAGTCCAATCGCGCCTACCAATTTCTGTTTCAACTTCCGGCCAACCACCGGGTCTGTTGAGCAGAGCTTTCACCGGGTTCCCCGGTGTTTCAATCGTCCTTGTGGTGATGCAGAAAAAGACCATAGCCATGTTGTTGTGCTACCTTGGCCGTTCTGCAATCTCACTCCCAATTTCTTGACAAGCGATCCGATGAATACGCGATCAACGCTGGTTGATCGGGCTCATGTTGGCGCACGCGTTGCCGCGCTGTTGCGGCAGGCCCCCATCGAGTTTGCGCGCGCGGTCTATGGCATCAACGACCATGCAGGCGGTCGCACCGACACCATGGCAGCGCGCGAAGTGGCGCGGGCTCTCCGGCAAGGCGTGGCGGTGACCGAGGAGCGCGCCGAACAGCGCGCCCGCGCCTATCTGCCGACCGCGGGGCAAGAACACTGCCCGCGATGCTGGGTGGTCTATGGTCACAAGAGTCCGCTTCGCTTTCGCGAGGCGACCGAAGAACGCCCCGAAACAGCCGCCTGCCATGCATGTGGCGCCGAGTACGCGACATCGCGCGGCTGAAGTGTGGCGCGCGGTCAGGGTAAACCTTGTCGCGATGCAGCAAAACCGCTCCCTAGAATCATCCGATGACATGGGCGTCCATGTGAAGGAGTCCGCAGTGCAGAGCAAGAAGTCCGGGGTCAAGCCGGTACAGCGTGTGATCAAGAAGTACCCCAACCGAAGGCTCTACGACACCGAGACATCCACGTACATCACGCTGACCGAGGTGAAGCAGCTGGTCATCCAGAATGCCCAGTTCGTGGTGCGCGATGCCAAGACTGGCGACGACCTCACGCGCAGCATCCTGCTGCAGATCATCCTGGAAGAAGAGGCGGGCGGCGCCCCGATGTTTACCGAACAGGTGCTGGCCAACATCATCCGTTTCTATGGTCAGGCGATGCAGGGCTACATGGGGCCCTACCTCGAGAAGAATATCCAGGCGATGACCGAAGTGCAGGCCCAACTCGCCGACAAGGCCGAGGGCCTGACGCCCGAGATGTGGTCGAAATTCATGACCATGCAGTCGCCGATGCTCCAGGGCCTCATGGGCAACTACGTGGAGCAATCGAAGAATGTCTTCCTGCAGATGCAGGAACAGATGCAGAAAAATACCGAGCAGGTGCTGGGGGCCTTTGGCATCAAGCGTCCCTGAGCGCCGCCGGGCATGGCCGAGACGGGGCTTGCCCAATGATTGCCCGGTTGTCACCGATAGCTGGGACAATAGAGGCATATGAGCGAAGTTGCCTCCCCCGAACGAACGACCACGTCGACCGCCCCCAAGGTCGGCTTTGTGAGCCTTGGCTGCCCCAAGGCCCTTACAGATTCAGAATTGATCCTGACCCGGCTGAGCGCCGAGGGTTATCAAACCTCCAAGACTTTCGAAGGTGCCGATCTGGTGATCGTCAACACCTGCGGCTTCATCGACGATGCCGTGAAGGAAAGCCTCGACACCATCGGTGAAGCGCTGGCCGAGAACGGCCGTGTGATCGTCACCGGCTGCCTGGGTGCCAAGACCGGCGACCAGGGCGGCAATCTGGTGCGCCAGATGCACCCGAGCGTGCTGGCCGTCACCGGTCCGCATGCCACCCAAGAAGTGATGGATGCGGTACATGCCAATCTGCCCAAGCCGCACGATCCGTTCATCGACCTGGTGCCGAGCACTTTCGGCATTGCCGGCCTCAAGCTGACGCCACGCCACTATGCGTACTTGAAGATCAGCGAAGGCTGCAATCACCGCTGCACCTTCTGCATCATTCCGTCGATGCGCGGCGACCTCGTGTCGCGGCCGGTGGGTGATGTGCTCGGCGAGGCCAAGGCCCTCTTCGAAGGCGGCGTGAAAGAGCTGCTGGTGATCAGCCAGGATACTTCCGCCTACGGCGTCGACGTGAAGTACCGCACCGGTTTCTGGGATGGCAAGCCGGTCAAGACCCGCATGCTTGAACTGGTGCGCACGCTTGGCGAAATCGCCGAGCCTTACGGTGCCTGGGTTCGCCTGCACTACGTGTATCCGTACCCGAGCGTCGACGAAATCATCCCGTTGATGGCGAGCGGCCAGGTGCTGCCGTACCTCGACGTGCCACTGCAGCACAGCCATCCCGATGTGCTCAAGCGCATGAAGCGTCCCGCGAGCGGCGAGAAGAATCTGGAGCGACTCGCGCGTTGGCGCGAGGTGTGCCCGGAGCTTGTGATCCGTAGTACTTTCATCGCCGGCTTCCCCGGTGAGACGGAGCAGGAATTCGAGCATCTGCTCGACTTCATCCGCGAGGCTGAAATCGATCGCGCCGGTTGCTTTGCCTACAGCCCGGTCGAAGGCGCCACCGCCAACGACATTCCGGGCATGCTGCCCGAGGCCGAGCGCGAAGCGCGTCGCGCCCGTTTCATGGAAGTGGCCGAAGCCGTGTCAATCGCCAAGCTGCAACGCCGTATTGGCGCGACGATGCAGGTGCTGGTCGATTCGGCGCCCGGCATGGGTCGCAAGGGCGGCGTGGGCCGCACCTATGCCGATGCCCCCGAGATCGACGGCACCGTGCGGCTTCTGCCACCCGAGAAGATCAGCAAGACGCTGAAGGTCGGTGAGTTCACCCGCGCGCGCATCGTGGGCGCCGAGGGACATGACCTGATCGCGCTGCCTGTTTGATGATTCGAACGGGCAAGAAAAAAGCCACCGGATGCCGGTGGCTTCATTCGAAAGACCCGGTAGGGGTCTGCTTGACTCTGGTGCCCAGAAGAGGACTCGAACCTCCACGATGTTACTCGCTAGTACCTGAAACTAGTGCGTCTACCAATTCCGCCATCTGGGCATTTCAGGAAAGCCTACGAGTATACCAAATCGAATGCTGCAATTTCGCCGCAACGAAGGAATTCGTGGGTTGCTCTGTGCCGGCTCTAACTCGAGCGGGCAAGAAAAAAGCCACCGGAGACCGGTGGCTTGAATCGAAAGACCCGATGAGGGTCTGTTTAAACTTGGTGCCCAGAAGAGGACTCGAACCTCCACGATGTTACTCGCTAGTACCTGAAACTAGTGCGTCTACCAATTCCGCCATCTGGGCCCACATACCTGCGAAAGCAAGTACGTTTTGAATTTCAGGAAAGAAGGAGATCATATCAAAAATAATGTCAATTCCAGCGGCTTGCTGGACGAATTCGAAGGCACTGTTCAAGGACATCGCGACGGTCACGGCTTCGTGCAACGCGATGACGGCGAGGCAGACATCTACCTGCCCCCGAACGAGATGCGCGCGGTGTTGCACAAGGACCGCGTCAAGGCGCGAGTCGTGCGCCAAGACCGCCGCGGGCGTCCCGAAGGGCGCGTGGTCGAGATCGTCGAGCGTCCCGAGCAACCGATCATCGGCCGCCTGTTGCACGAGGGCGGCATCTGGCTCGTAGCCCCTGAAGACAAGCGCTATGGGCAGGACGTCCTGATTCCCAAGGGGGCGACCGGTCCCGCCAAGGTGGGCCAGGTGGTTGTGGTGCAGCTCACCGAGCCGCCCGCGCTTTTCGGCCAACCCGTCGGCCGTGTGAAAGAAGTGTTGGGCGAGATCGACGACCCCGGCATGGAGATCGAGATCGCCGTGCGCAAGTACGGCGTGCCGCATGAGTTTTCCGCGGAATGCCTGGGCGAGGCCAAGGCCTTGCCCGAGAAGGTTCGCCCTGCCGACAAGAAGGGACGCGTCGACCTCACCGACATCCCGCTCGTCACCATCGATGGCGAAGACGCCCGCGACTTCGACGATGCCGTGTACTGTGAACCCGCCAAGGTGGGCCGCGGCAAGGGCTGGCGATTGCTCGTCGCGATTGCCGACGTCAGCGCCTATGTGCGGACCGGCTCGGCGATCGACATCGATGCCTACGACCGCGCCACCAGCGTCTACTTCCCGCGCCGCGTCATTCCGATGCTGCCCGAGAAGCTGTCGAACGGCCTTTGCTCGCTGAACCCCGAGGTCGAACGCCTCTGCATGGTGTGCGACATGCTCGTGGCCGCCGATGGCGAGATCTACGCGTACCAGTTCTACCCGGCCGTGATGTTCAGCCACGCGCGCTTCACGTACACCGAGGTGGCTGCAATCCTCGGCAACACGCGCGGCCCCGAGGCTGCGAAACGCAAGGACCGCGTCAAAGACCTGCTGAACCTCGCCGACGTCTACAAGGCCCTGCTCAAGCAGCGCGGCAAGCGCGGCGCGGTCGACTTCGAAACCACCGAGACGCAGATCATCTGCGACGACGCCGGCCGCATCGAGAAGATCGTGCCGCGCACGCGCAACGAAGCGCATCGGCTCATCGAAGAAGCGATGCTTGCGGCCAACGTCTGCAGCGCCGACTTCATTGCCGAAGGCAAGCACCCGGGCCTGTTCCGCGTGCACGAAGGTCCGACGCCGGAGAAAAAAGAAATCCTGCGCGGCTACCTCAAGGCCATGGGCGTGGGCCTCAGCATCACCGACGATCCGAAGCCCGGCGAGTTCCAGGCGATTGCCGAAGCCACCAAGGAGCGCCCCGACGCGCAGCAGATCCACACGATGCTGCTTCGTTCGATGCAGCAGGCGATCTACACGCCGTTCAACAGCGGCCACTTCGGTCTGGCTTACGAGGCGTACACGCATTTCACCAGCCCGATCCGTCGCTATCCCGACCTGCTGGTGCACCGTGTGATCAAGGCGATCCTCACCAAGACGCGCTACCAGCTGCCGATGCTGCCGACCCCGGGCGAGGCGCACGCCAAGCTGGCCAAGCGGCTCGCTTCGCGCGTGAAGGCGCCGACCACCAAGCCGCAGAAGGCGACCATCGCGCCGACCAAGGAAGTGCTGGCGTGGGAGGCCGCGGGCCTGCACTGCAGCGCCAACGAACGCCGCGCCGACGAGGCCAGCCGTGACGTCGAGGCCTGGCTCAAATGCAAGTACATGCGCGAGCATCTGGGCGAGGAATACGGCGGCGTGGTCAGTGCGGCCACCACCTTCGGCATCTTCGTCACGCTCGACGCGATGTACGTCGAGGGCCTGGTGCACATCACCGAGCTCGGCGGCGAATACTTCAAATTCGACGAGATGCGCCAGGAACTGCGCGGCGAGCGCACCGGTATCCGCTATGCCATCGGCACGAGGGTGCGGGTGCAGGTGAGCCGCGTCGATCTGGACGGCCGCAAGATCGACTTCCGCCTCGTCCGCGAAGGCGAAGACCTGACGACGCGGGCCATGAAGGACAAGGGTGCCGCATCCGGCGTGCCGGTCAAGGCATCGGCCAAGCGCGGCTCGCGCCACAAGGCAGAGGCGGCCACCAGCGACCAGCGGGCGGAGCGCAGTACGGCTGCAGTTGCCGCCGGGCCGCAGTCGGCGATGCAGGCCTTCAAGTCGGCGGTCAAGAAAGCCGCCAACAAGATGAAGGGGCGCAAGCCCCGCCGCGGATGACGCGTGGCAATCCCCAGATACAAACAAGACTAGAAGGAGACATTGAGCATGAGCGTTGAAAGCAACAACAAGGCCCGCATCGCGATCGTCACGGGTGCGGGTTCCGGCATCGGCCGGGCCGCTGCGCTGGCGCTGCTGGGCGATGGATGGAGCGTGGTCCTTGCGGGCCGTCGTCTCGAACCGCTGGAGCAGGTGGCCGAGGAGTCGGGCGCCGGTGCGCGCGCCTTCGCGGTGCCGACCGATGTGTCGAATGCCGAATCGGTGCAGTCGCTCTTCGCCGCCACGGTGGAGCGCTACGGCCGCGTCGACCTCCTGTTCAACAACGCCGGCGTGGGCAACCCGCCGGGCCCGTTCGAGGACTGGACGCCCGCGCAGTGGCAGGGCGTGGTCGACATCAATCTCACCGGCATGTTCTTTTGCATCCAGCAGGCGTTCCGCACGATGAAGGTGCAGGTGCCGATGGGCGGCCGCATCATCAACAACGGCTCCATCTCGGCCACTGCGCCGCGTCCGAATTCGATTGCGTACACGGCAACCAAGCATGCGGTCGAGGGGCTGACCAAGACCGCGTCGCTCGATGGCCGCAAGTACGACATTGCCGTGGGCCAGGTCGACGTTGGCAATGCGATGACAGAGCTGGCTTCCCGCATGGCCACGGGTGTGCCACAAGCGAACGGCGAACTCGCGATCGAGCCGCTGATCGACGTGAAGATCGTGGGCCAGTCGGTGCTCTACATGGCGAACCTGCCGCTGGAAGCCAACGTGCTCTTCCACACGATCATGGCGACGAAGATGCCCTTCGTCGGGCGCGGCTAAAAAGCTGTCAGAAGGGCGCCTGGCGGGCCAGCGTGCCAGCCGTGAGCGGGGCCGCATTCGTTGGCCAGGTGTCGGCGATGCGGCCATGTCGCCAGACGGCTTCGCATGCTGCCTCGAATGCCGGTTGCTGCGCTGCCAGCGCGGCGCCGATCATGCCGGCCAGCACATCGCCGGTTCCGGCAGTCGCAAGCCGCGCATTGCCTGTGATGTTGAGCACCGCCGGCGCGCCGCTGTCGTCGGCGATCACCGTACCCGAGCCCTTGAGCACGGCGACGACGTCGAAGCGCGATGCGAGTTGGCGCGCCGCCGACAGCCGATCCGCCTGAACGTCGCCGGCAGTGCAACCCAGCAGACGCGCTGCTTCCAGCGGATGGGGTGTGATCACGGTCGGCCTTCCGCGCCGGGCACGCGATGCCAGTTGCGTCTGCAATGCGCTGTCGGTGGCGATGGCGTTGAGCGCGTCGGCATCGAGCACCAAGGCAGCAGCCGTCGCCAGCACGCGCGGCAGCGCCGAGCGAACGTCCGTGCCACCGCCGCAGCCGCAGACTGCGGTCATGCCCGAGAGGTCGAGCGCGCTGGCGTCGCGAAGCATCAACTCGGGTTGCGCTGTGTCCACCGGCGCAGCGCTCGGATCGAGCAGCCCGACGAATACGCGGCCGGCCCCTGCATGCAGCGCGGCCGATCCGGCCAGCAACGCGGCGCCCGCCATGCCCGACGCTCCTCCGATCACTGCGACATCGCCGTAGCTGCCCTTGTGCGATGCGTGGGTGCGGGCCTGCGCCTTGGGTGCGCCTGCCAGGCGGGCGGTCGGCGGCTCGGCGGTGCCACCGAAGCCGAGGTCGTCGAACCACACAGTGCCTGCTGAATCGCGGCCGTGCGCGGTAAAGAGGCCGGGCTTCAAGGTCAGGAAGGTCACGCAGAAGCGGGCCGTGTTCGCATGGGCTCCAGTGCTGCCCGACAGCACGCCCGTGTCCGCGTTCAGCCCGGACGGCACATCGACGCTGAGCACCGGCTGGCCTTTCGCATCCATCTCCCGCAGCCACTCGGCCATCACGCCTCCGGGCGGCCGTGTCGATCCGATGCCGAGCAGCGCATCGATCGCCAGCTCGTATTCGGCGGGCGGCTTCGGCGCAAAGATGACGCTGGCATCGCGGGCGCGCTGCAGCGATGCCTTGGCATCGGGCGGCAGGCGGTGCTCGTCGCCCACGAACGTGACGATCGGCATGAAGCCGCGATGCTGCAATTGCGCCGCGGCCTCGAAGCCATCGCCGCCGTTGTTGCCCGGACCGCAGGCGATCCAGATCGTGCGCGCATGCGGCGCGATCGACATCGCGAGCCGCGCCACGGCAAGTCCGGCGCGCTGCATCAGCATGTGGGCGGGCAGGGCGGCGGCTGCAGCCTGTTCGATGCGACGCGTTGCCGCGATGTCGAACAGGTCGGCGACGGTGGCGGGGGTGATGCGGTGCATCGAGGCATTTTGCCGTCCTATGATCGACGGATGAAGCTCAAGAGCCTTGGCTGGCTGCTGGTCCTGCTGCTTGCGGGGATCGTCTTTTTCGTGGCCGCGACGCTGGCATGGATCGCTGGCGTGGCGTGGTCGCTCGGCTTGCTGGGCCTCGTGTGGGGCACCTTCTTGCTCGCCGAAGTGAGGCGTTGGGTGCCGCTGCGCGATGTGGCCTGGGTTGCAGGTGTCGCCTATGGCGTCGGCGTGATCCGATGGTTCGATCTGCCGGTCGACGGGCTTTCCACCATGCAGCATTGGCTGATGATGGGCGCCGATCTGCTGTGCCTTGTTTTCTTTGCGCTCGTGGCACCTGCGCTGCTGGCGTGGACCGCCGAGAAGCTCAGGCCGCCAGCGGAGCTCGACCTGCCGGTCGAGCTGCCGCCGAGTCCGGAAATGCTTCGTCGGTGGGACCCTAAAGACTGAGCCGTTCGACGCCCAGGCCTTCGAGATCGACGCCCGGGTCGCGTCCGCCGATCAGGTCGCCCAGCACGCGCGCGCTGCCGCACGACAGCGCCCAGCCGCTCGAGCCGTGCCCGAGGTTGAGCCACACGCCGGGGATGCCGCTCGCCCCCAGCACCGGCGGGCCGTCGGGGAGCATCGGCCGCGCGCCTTTCCATTGCTGCACGCCCGATTGCAGCGTCGCGGCGCCCGGAAACCAGTCGTGCAGCACCTTGTAGAGCGTCTGGATCGCGGCCGGATTCATCGTGTCGAGCGAGCCGCCGATCTCGGCGCTGCCGGCCACGCGCACACGTTGGCCCAGGCGCGAGATGGCGACCTTGTAGCGCTCGTCCATCACCGCGCTGCGCGGTGCATTGAGCGGCTCGCGCACCGGCGCGCTGACCGAGTGGCCATAGACCGGTGCGAGCGGAATTCGCAGGCCCAGCGGCCGAAGCAGGGTTGCCGAGTCGAGGCCCGCGCAGACGATCACAGCGTCGAAGCGCAGCGCTTCCGAACCGCTGGCAAGCGACAGCGAGGTGGGTGCCGCGCGGCTGAGCGGCGCGATGTCGCAGTTGAAATGAAACTGCGCGCCGAGCGCCTCGGCCTCCCACTTGAGCAGCAGCGCGAACTGGCGGCAGTTGGCGACTTCGTCTTCCGGCAGGTGGATGGCGCCCGCGAGCGGCGTGTCGGCATTGAGCGCGGGTTCGATCCGGCGGGCTTCGTCGGCGTCGACTTCGCGGAACACGCTGCCGGCCGTGCGCAGTACCTCGAGGCCCGGCTGGATCAGCTTTTTCTCGCGCTTGGAGCGCAACAGCACCAGGTAGCCGTCGCTGCGCTCGTAGCTGAGCTCGCGCGCCTCGCTCACTTCGTGCAGCCGGGTGCGGCTGTAGAAGGCGAGGCGCTGCATGCGGGCGCGGTTGGCGAGGTAGGTCTCGAGCTTGCAGGCCTTTTGCCAGCGCGACATCCAGCCGAGGTCGCGTGCGCCGAGCGGCCAGCGCAGCTTGATGGCGCCGTGCGAGGAGAGCAGCGAGCGGAGCACCTTCATGCGCATGCCCGGCGCAGCCCACGGCGTGACGTAGCCCGGCGCGACGACGCCGGCATTGGCGAAACTGGCTTCTTCGGCCGCGGCGCCGCGGCGCTCGAACACGGTCACTTCATGGCCGTCGGAGACCAGTTCCCAGGCGGTGGTGACGCCGATGATGCCGGCGCCCACGATCGCGATTTTCATTGATTGTTCAGAGGTAAAAGAGACGGCTGACGCCCGCGAGGCGGCGTGGACAGCTATTGGTTTTGCAGCGCCCGCTCCGCCTGCAGGGCGATGGCGAGCACGGCGTCATCATGCAGCGCGGCGTGCCACAGCATCAGGCCGACCGGCAATTCGCCGGCGGCGTGGCAGGGCAACGAGAGGGCGCAGCCGTCGAGCATGTTGACGATCGACGGGTTGCGCAGCAGCAGCGCATTGACGCGGAAGAATTCGTCGTCGCGCTCGGCGCCCGGCGCCACGCTGGCGATCGACGGCGCGGTGATGGGCACGGTTGGCGAGAGCACGGCGTCGAAGGGCGCAAGCGCCGTCTCGACCCGGGCGATCCAGGCGCGGCGGGCGTTGATGAGGTCGATGTATTCATGCGCCTTCATCGTGGCGCCGCGCAGGATGCGCTGGGCCACGCGCGGGTCGTAACCCGCACCGCTGCGCTCCAGCAGCAAGCGGTGCCAGGCGTGGGATTCGGCTGCCGAGAAGCCGCCCGTGGCGTTGATGGATTGCAGGTCGGCCAGCTCGGGTAACTCGATTTCGTTGATGCGGGCGCCGGCGCTGCGAAGCGTTTTCAGCGTGCGTTCGAAGGCGGCAGCTACGGCTGGCTCGATGCCGTCGAAGAAGACGTTCTTCACGACGGCCAGCCTGTAGGCGGCGAGTGGCGCCGTGCCGGCGGTCACGCGGCGGGCAGAGAGGATCTCGTGCGCGGTGATCGCATCGCGCACCGAGCGCGTCATGGCGCAGACGGTGTCGAGCGTGGTCGACAGCGGCAGCGCGCCGTCGGCCGGCACCAGGCGGGCCGTGTTCTTGAAACCGACGATGCCGTTCAGCGCGGCCGGAATGCGGATCGAGCCACCGGTGTCGGAGCCCAGGCCGATGAAGGCAGCGCCGCTGGCCACCGAAATCGCCGCACCGGAAGAGGAGCCGCCCGGGATGCGCGGGGTGGCTTTGTCGCTGACGTTGACCGGCGTGCCGTGGTGCGGATTGACGCCCACTCCCGAGAAGGCGAACTCGCTCATGTTGGTACGGCCAGTGAGCACGCCGCCCGCAGCGCGGAGTCGTGCCACGGCAACGGCATCGGTTTTGGCCGCCGATGCATGGGACAGGACGACGGATCCTGCGAGCGTCGGTTGGCCGGCGATGTCGAACAGGTCTTTGGACGTGAAGGCGAGTCCGGCGAGCCTGCTTTCAGGATTCGCTTCGGCGGCGCCCTGGCGGGCCTCGTCGAACATCGTGCGGGTGAAAACGTGGGCGCAGGCCGGGGACTGAGAGATTTCGATGGCGCGCTCCATTTCGGTGCGTGCATCGGAGCCGCCTGCCTGAAGGGTAAGACGGGCGGCGTGAAGGTCGTTCATGGGTGGCTGCAGGTGCCGCGGACGGCTCGGTTTCAAGGGGAAAGAGAGGCTGCGGCCGTGCTATACTCTTTGGGTTTCGCTGGTCGAGCGACGGCTCCCGTTGCATCCAGCCAAACACATCCGCAAACCGGCCCAATCAAGGTGTTGTGACTCCATTCGAAAGGAGCGCAAAACGGGCTGGATTTTAGACCCAACCTTTGGAGTAATTTCTAATGTCTACCACCATGCGCGAAATGCTGGAAGCCGGTGTCCATTTCGGTCACCAAACCCGCTTCTGGAACCCCAAGATGGCTCCGTTCATCTTCGGCCATCGCAACAAGATTCACATCATCAACCTGGAAAAGTCGCTCCCGATGTTCCAGGACGCGATGAAGTACGCCAAGCAACTCACGGCCAACCGCGGCACGATCCTGATGGTCGGCACGAAGCGCCAGGCCCGTGAAATCGTCGCTGCAGAAGCCCGCCGCGCCGGAGTGCCTTTCGTCGACACCCGCTGGCTCGGCGGCATGCTGACCAACTTCAAGACCGTCAAGACCTCGATCAAGCGTCTGAAGGACATGAAGGCCCAGCAAGAAGCCGGCCTCGACAGCCTGAGCAAAAAAGAGCAGCTGACCTTCTCGCGTGAAATCGCGAAGCTCGAAAAGGACATCGGCGGCATCCAGGACATGGCTGCCTTGCCTGATGCCATCTTCGTGATCGACGTGGGCTTCCACAAGATCGCCGTGGCCGAAGCCAAGAAGCTGGGCATTCCGCTGATCGGCGTGGTGGACTCCAACCACTCGCCCGAAGGCATTGACTACGTAATCCCCGGCAACGACGACTCGTCCAAGGCCGTCACGCTGTACGCGCGCGGTATTGCCGACGCGATCATCGAAGGCCGCAACAGCGCCGGCGGTGACGTGGTCAAGGCCATTGCCGAAGGCAGCAGCGATGAATTCGTCGAAGTCGAAGAAAGCGCTTCGGCCTGATTGGTGCTCTCGCGAGCCTGAAGAAGGGGCTTTGGTGCCCCTTTTTTTTAACCTGATTTTTGGATTTACGGAGATACACAAATGGCTGCAATCACCGCAAGCATGGTCGGCGAACTGCGCGCAAAGACCGACGCGCCGATGATGGAATGCAAGAAGGCCCTGACCGAGGCCGAAGGCAACATGGAAAAGGCCGAAGAGCTGCTGCGCATCAAGCTCGGCAACAAGGCTGGCAAGGCGTCGGGCCGCATCACGGCCGAAGGCGTGGTCACGGCTTTCGTCGACGGCGCTGCCGGCGGCATGATCGAAATCAACTGCGAAACCGACTTCGTCACCAAGAACGACAGCTTCCTGGCCCTGGCCAACGCTGCCGCGATGCTGGTCGCCAAGAACAACCCCGCCGACATCGCTGCGTTGGGCGCGTTGCCCTACGAGCAGGACGGCTTCGGCCCGACGCTCGAAGACGTGCGCAAGGGCCTGATTGGCAAGATCGGCGAGAACATGAGCTTCCGCCGCTTCAAGCACTTTGCCGGCAACGGCAAGCTGGCTTCGTACCTGCACGGCACGCGCATTGGCGTGATGGTCGAGTTCGAGGGCGACGACACGTCGGCCAAGGACGTCGCGATGCACATCGCCGCCATGAAGCCAGTTGCCATCCAGGCGTCGGACGTGCCTGCCGAACTGATCGAAAAAGAGCGCGCTGTTGCCGCTGGCAAGGCTGAAGAAGACCGCAAGACGGCCGAAGCCGAGGGCAAGAAGCCGCAGCCGGCCGACATCGTTGCCAAGCGCATCGAAGGCGGCGTGCAGAAGTACCTCAAGGAAGTCTCGCTCCACAACCAGCCGTTCGTGAAGAACGACAAGCAGACCGTCGAGCAGATGCTCAAGGCCGCAAACACCTCGATCAAGGGCTTCACCCTGTACGTGGTCGGCGAAGGCATTGAGAAGAAGGTTGACGACTTCGCTGCCGAAGTGGCCGCGCAAGTTGCAGCAGCCAAGGCCGCTGCTTAAGCCATAAGGCTTCCAACGACGGCGCGTGCTCGCGTGCCGTCGTTTTTTCATCGCTACGTTTTACACTCGTCACCGCCAACTCAAAGGAAATTGCCCATGTCTGATGCCCGCCCAGCCCACAAGCGAATCTTGTTGAAGCTGTCGGGAGAGGCACTGATGGGCGATGACGCCTTCGGCATCAACCGCGCGACCATCGTGCGCATGGTGCAGGACGTGGCCGAGGTCGTGAACATGGGCGTGCAGGTCGCGGTCGTGATCGGCGGCGGCAACATCTTCCGCGGCGTCGCGGGCGGTTCGGTCGGCATGGACCGCGCCACCGCCGACTACATGGGCATGCTGGCCACCGTCATGAACTCACTGGCGCTGGCCGATGCGATGGACAAGCAGGGCCTCGTGGCCCGCGTGATGTCCGCCATCGCGATCGAGCAGGTGGTCGAGCCCTATGTGCGCCCCAAGGCCCTGCAGTACCTCGAAGAGGGCAAGGTCGTCGTGTTCGCGGCCGGTACCGGCAACCCGTTCTTCACCACCGACACGGCGGCTGCGCTGCGCGGTGCCGAGATCGGTGCCGAGCTGGTGCTCAAAGCCACGAAGGTGGACGGTGTGTATTCCGCCGACCCCAAGCTCGACCCCCACGCAACGCGTTACGTCTCGCTCAGTTTCGACGAGGCGATCGCAAAAAATCTCGGCATCATGGACGCCACGGCCTTCGCGCTGTGCCGCGACCAGAAGCTGCCGATCAAGGTGTTCTCGATTCTCAAGAGCGGCGCGCTCAAGCGCGTCGTGATGGGCGAGGACGAGGGCACGCTGGTGCATGCCTAGGAGTATTTGAGATGACCATTGCAGACATCCGCAGTGCGACCGACGCGAAGATGAATCAGTCGCTCGCCGCATTCCAGAACAACCTCACCAAGATCCGTACGGGCCGTGCCAACTCGGCGCTGCTCGACTCGATCCATGTCGAGTATTACGGCTCGCAAGTGCCGTTGAGCCAGGTGGCCAACGTGTCGGTGCTCGATTCGCGCACGATCAGCGTTCAGCCCTGGGAAAAGGGCATGGGCGCCAAGATCGAGAAGGCCATCCGCGAAAGCGACCTGGGCCTGAACCCCGCATCGATGGGCGACCTCATCCGCGTGCCGCTGCCCGCCATGAGCGAAGAGCGCCGCAAGGAAATGACCAAGCTGGTTCGCAACGAAGGCGAAACCGCCAAGATCGCCACGCGCAACCTGCGCCGCGATGCGAACGAGTCGGTCAAGAAGCTGGTCAAGGACAAGCTGGCGTCCGAGGACGACCAGAAGCGCGCCGAAGCCGAGATCCAGAAGGTCACCGACCGCCATATCGCTGAAATCGACCGTCTGGTCGCGGCGAAAGAAGCGGAGATCATGGCCGTTTGAGGCCCGCCATGGCCTCTTCGCCGCCGCCCATTCCCCACCACGTTGCCGTCGTCATGGATGGCAACGGTCGTTGGGCGACAAAGCGATTTTTGCCCCGCGTGGCGGGACACAAGCAGGGCGTCGAATCGCTGCGTCGCTGCGTCAAGGCTTGCGCCGACCGCGGCGTGGGTGTTCTTACCGTGTTCGCGTTCTCCTCGGAGAACTGGAATCGTCCCCCCGACGAGGTCTCCGGCCTGATGTCGCTGATGGTGGGCGCGCTGGCGCGCGAGGTGCCGCGCCTGAGCCGCGACGGCGTTCGGCTGCATTTCGTCGGCGAACGCGGCGGTCTGTCCGCCAAGTTGGTGGCCGGGTTGGTCAGTGCCGAAGAGGCGACCGCGCACAACACGCGGCTCGTGCTCAATATCTGCTTCAACTACGGTGGGCGCTGGGACATCGCCCAGGCCGCGGCCAAGCTTGCCGAGCAGGGTCTTCCGATGACCGAGATGAACATGGACCGCGCCATGGCGCTGGCCCATGTGCCTGACCCCGACTTGTTCATCCGCACCGGCGGCGAGCAGCGGTTGTCGAATTTCCTGCTCTGGCAAAGTGCATACGCCGAGCTCTTCTTCAGCGACAAGCTCTGGCCCGAATTCGACGAGGCCGCGCTGGACGAGGCCATCGCCGCGTTCCAGGGTCGCGAGCGCCGCTTCGGCCAAACCTCGGCACAGGTCTCGACGGCTGCGGCCTGAGAAGGCCTCACAACCTCCCGCATGCTCAAACAACGCATCCTCACGGCGATCGTGCTGCTCGCGATCCTGCTGCCGGCGCTGTTCTACCGAAACTACATTCCATTTGCCTGCGTGATGCTCGTGTTGATTGGTGCGGCCGCGTGGGAGTGGGGGCGCCTGAACGGCTACGGCCAGGGCATGTCGCTGTTCCTCGGTGCCGAGATGGTCGCGCTCTGCGGGCTCTCGTGGTGGCTGGGCCTGCTCGAACAACCGCTGGTCCTGATGTGGATGCTGGCCAGCGCAGCCTGGGTGCTCGGTGGCGCCGCGCTGCTGCGCGTGGCGGTGCCGGGCTGGCCCCGCATTCCGCGCGGGTTGCGCCTGGTCGGCGGGCTGCTGGCACTCTGGGTAGCGTGGCTCGCCGCTGTGCAGGCGCGCATGGTCGGCATCAACTTCCTGCTGTCGATCCTCGTGCTGGTCTGGGTGGCGGACGTGTTCGCCTATTTTGCGGGCCGCGCCTTCGGCCTGAAGTTCACCCGCGGCAAGCTGGCTCCGGCGATCAGCCCTGGCAAGAGCTGGGAAGGCGTGTGGGGCGGAATGATCGGCGTCCTTGTGCTCGCCGTTGCCTGGGTCTTCGCCGACAAGGCCCTGGGCGCCACGGTGCCGAGCCTTTACACCCGCCTGAACGAGCGCGGCTGGTGGCTGCTCCTGATCGGCGCGGTGTTCCTCGCCGCGATGAGCGTCGTGGGCGACCTGGTCGAATCGCTGATCAAGCGAAGCGCCGGCGCCAAGGACAGCAGCCGCCTGCTCCCCGGCCATGGCGGCGTGCTCGACCGTGTGGATGCCCTCTTGCCCGCACTTCCCATTGCCATGATGCTGGCCTTCCTGTGAACATTCCCAAGCAACGCGTCACAGTGCTGGGGTCGACCGGGTCGGTCGGCGTGAGCACGCTCGACGTCATTGCACGGCACCCCGAGCGCTTCGAAGTCTTCGCGCTGTCCGCGGCCACCAAGGTCGACGAGATGCTGGCGCAGTGCGCGCAGTTCTCGCCCCGGTTCGCCGTGATGGCGAGCGCGCCGCATGCGGCGTTGCTGGCCGAGAAGCTCAAGCAAAACAGCCTGAACACCCATGTATTGACGGGCGATGATGCTATTGAAAAGATAGCGTCGCACGAAGAGGTAGACGCCGTCATGGCCGCCATCGTTGGCGCCGCCGGGCTCGGCCCTTGCCTGGCCGCCGCGCGCGCCGGCAAGCGCCTGCTGCTTGCCAACAAGGAGGCCCTGGTCGTCGGCGGCGAACTGTTCATGCGCACGGTGCGCGAGGGCGGCGCGACGCTGCTGCCGATCGACAGCGAGCACTCGGCCATCTTCCAGTCGCTGCCCGAGGATCCGTCCACTTGGGCGCGGCGCATCGACAAGATCATCCTGACCGCTTCGGGCGGCCCGTTCCGCACCCGCGCGCCCGAGACCCTGGGCAGCGTCACGCCCGAGCAGGCCTGCGCCCATCCCAACTGGGTCATGGGCCGCAAGATCTCGGTCGATTCAGCCACGATGATGAACAAGGCGCTCGAGGTGATCGAGGCGCGCCACCTGTTCGGTGTGTTGCCCGAGCAGATCGAGGTTGTCATCCATCCGCAGAGCGTGGTGCATTCGATGGTGCAGTTCTCCGATGCTTCGGTCATCGCCCAACTCGGCACGCCCGACATGCGGGTGCCGATCGCGGTCGGCCTGGCCTGGCCCGAGCGCATCGAGAGCGGGGCGGCACGGCTCGATTTCCGCCAGATGGCGTCGCTCACCTTCGATGCGCCTGACGCGGCACTCTTCCCCGGCCTGGGTCTTGCATGGCACGCATTGCGCGCGGCGCCCGGAACGACGGCGGTGCTCAATGCGGCCAACGAGGTCGCCGTCGAGGCCTTTTTGGACCGGCGCCTGCGTTTCGATCGCATTCATGCGGTCAACATGGAAACTTTGGAAGCTGTTGTCCCCTCCAAGCCGGCGTCGCTGGCCGATCTGCTGGCGCTCGATGCCAGCGCCCGTGCTGCGGCCAATGCCGCAGCGCTGCGTTTCGCAGCCTGACCTCCCCCATTCGTTGAGGATCCGATGCTCACTGTCATAGCCTTCGTGGTTGCACTCGGCGTCCTGATCGCGGTGCACGAATACGGCCATTACCGCGTGGCTGTCGCCTGCGGTGTCAAGGTGGAGCGCTTCTCGATCGGATTCGGCAAGACACTGTTCCGCTGGCAGCCCAAGCGCCAGCACCCGGGGCAGCAGACCGAATTCGTCATCGCCGCCTTTCCGTTGGGCGGCTACGTCAAGATGCTCGACGAGCGCGAGGGCCCCGTGGCGCCCGAGGAGCGGCATCGGGCCTTCAACACCCAGCCCCTGCGTTCGCGCGCGGCCATCGTGGCGGCCGGTCCCATCGCCAACCTGTTGCTGGCGATCGCGCTTTACACGGCCGTCAATTGGATCGGCGTGGAAGAGCCGGTTGCCAAGCTGGCGCGGCCGGTGGCGGCTTCGCTGGCGGAGGCCGCGGGCCTGCGTGGCGGGGAGCACATCACGCGTGCCGGCTTCGACGGCGATCTGACGCCCGTCCAGTCCTTCGAGGATCTGCGCTGGCGCATGACGCAGGGCGCGCTCGACGCCCGGGACCTCACGCTCGAAGTGTCCGGCGAAGACGGCAAGCCCGAACGCCAATTGGTGCTGTCACTGAGCCGGATGGAGGCCAAGGATGCCGATCTGCAGATGTTCCGCAAGATCGGCGTGCTCGCCCCCCTGACCCGGCCGGAGATCGGCGACGTGATGGCCGGTGGCGCCGGCGAGCAGTCGGGTCTGCGCAAGGGCGATCTGGTGCGCGCCATCGGCGATACGCCGATCTACGACGGGCAGCAGCTGCGCGAGGTGATCCGTGCTTCGGTCGACGGCGACCAGCCGCGCACCCAGGCCTGGGAGATTCAACGCGGTGGCCAGTCGCTCACGCTCGAGGTGAAGCCCGAGGTGCGCGAGGAGGGCGCCGTCAAGGTTGGCCGTGTCGGCGCCTACGTGGGTGCGCCGCCCGAGATGGTCACGGTGCGCCAGGGCCCGATTGACGGCGTCTGGCGCGGCGTGGTGCGCACCTGGGAGATGTCCGCATTGACGGTGCGCATGATGGCCAAGATGGTGACCGGCCAGGCATCGCTGAAGAACCTGAGCGGTCCGCTGACCATTGCCGACTATGCGGGCAAGTCCGCGAGCCTCGGCCTGACCCAGTACCTGATCTTCCTCGCGGTCATCAGCGTGAGCCTGGGCGTGCTCAATCTCATGCCGCTGCCAGTCCTCGATGGAGGACACCTGATGTATTATCTTTGGGAGGGCCTGACTGGCAAAAGCGTCTCTGACGCCTGGATGGAACGGCTTCAGCGCGGCGGTGTCGCCTTGCTGCTGGTCATGATGTCGGTCGCACTCTTCAACGACGTCACGCGGCTCTTTGGTTAACTTTCTGCCGGCCCTTTCCGTGCCGGCTCAATTCACAGATGAACAAAAACTCCAATCGCTTTCGCCTGCGTAGCGTTGTCGCGGTAGTTGCCAGTGCGCTTGCAGCCACGGCAGCCTGGGCCGTCGAGCCTTTCACGGTGCGCGACATTCGCGTAGAAGGCCTGCAACGCGTCGAGGCCGGCACGATCTTCGCGTCGTTGCCGTTGCGCGTGGGCGATACCTACAGTGACGAACGCGGTTCGGCCGCCATTCGTGCGCTGTTCGACCTGGGGTTGTTCAAGGACGTGCGCATCGACGTCAACGGCAACGTGCTGGTGGTGATCGTCGAAGAGCGCCCGACCATTGCGGACGTCGACTTCGTAGGGACCAAGGAATTCGACAAGGCGGCGCTGCAGAAAGCACTGCGCGAAATCGGCCTGACCGATGGCCGTCCCTACGACAAGGCGCTGGCCGATCGCGCGGAGCAGGAGCTCAAGCGCCAGTACGTGAGCCGCAGCCTCTACAACGCGCAGGTCGTGACCACCGTCACGCCCATCGAGCGCAATCGCGTCAACCTGACGTTCACCGTCACCGAAGGCGATTCCGCACGCATCCGCGAAGTCCACATCGTCGGCAGCAAGGCCTTCAGCGAATCGACGCTGCTGAGCCTCTTCGACCAGGACAGCGGCGGCTTCATGAGTTGGTACACCAAGTCCAACCAGTACTCGCGCGCCAAGCTCAACGCCGACCTCGAAACGCTTCGCTCGTACTACATCACGCGCGGCTACCTCGAGTTCCGCATCGATTCGACCCAGGTCGCCATCTCGCCGGACCGCAAGGACCTGACGGTCACGGTCAACATCACCGAGGGCGAAAAGTTCGTGGTGGCGGGCGTCAAGCTCAACGGCAACTACCTGGGCCGCGACGACGAGTTCAAATCGCTCATCACCATCAAGCCCGGCGAGCCCTACAACGGCGAACTGGTCACCGAAACCACCAAGGCTTTCAGCGACTATTTCGGCACCTTCGGCTACGCCTTCGCCCGTGTGCAGGCCGTCCCGGACATCGATCGCGTGAACAACCGCGTCACGCTCACGCTGCAGGCAGAGCCTTCGCGCCGTGTGTACGTGCGCCGCGTGTCCGTCGGCGGCAACAACAAGACCCGCGACGAAGTCATTCGCCGCGAGTTCCGCCAGTTCGAAGCCTCCTGGTACGACGGCGACAAGATCAAGGTATCGCGCGACCGTGTGGACCGCCTGGGCTTCTTCACCGAAGTGAACGTCGAGACCCAAGAGGTGCCGGGTTCGCCCGATCAGGTGGACCTGACCGTCAACGTGGCCGAAAAGCCCACCGGCAGCCTGCAGCTCGGCGCCGGTTATTCGAGCGCCGAGAAGGTTGCGCTGACCTTCGGCATCTCGCAGGAAAACGTGTTCGGCTCGGGCAATTTCCTGGGTGTGCAGGTCAACACCAGCAAGTACAACCGCACGCTGTCGCTGACCACCACAGATCCGTACTTCACGAAGGACGGCATCTCACGCACGATCAGCGTCTATCACACGACGACGCGTCCGTACTCGGAGACCACCGACGGTGACTACAAGCTGGTCAACCAGGGGGCGTCCATCCGTTTTGGCGTGCCATTCAGCGAGCTTGACACCGTGTTTTTTGGCGTCGGACTTGAGCGGTACGCGTTCGATCCGAACTCGTCGACTTCGCTCTCGGGCCTCTATACGCCCAAGTCCTATCTGAGATATTTCCAGTGCCAGACGAACACCGAAGGGCCGTGGCCACCGGGCTTCATCGTGACTGGATGCGACCAGAAGAGCGTCTGGGGCGTGCCGCTCACCGTCGGCTGGGGTCGTGATAGCCGCGATAGCGCGCTCGTTCCGACCACCGGCCGTCTGCAGCGTGCCAACCTCGAGCTTGGCGTCGGCGGCGACATGCAATACATCAAGACGAACTACCAATACCAGCAGTTCTTCGCGATCAACAAGCAATACACCTTCGCGATCAACGCCGACGTGGGCTATGCGAAGGCTCTGGGCGGCAAGACCTTCCCTATCTTCAAGAACTTCTATGCGGGCGGCCTGGGTTCGGTCCGCGGTTTTGAACAGAATTCACTGGGTCCGCGCGATGTGCCGCTGCTCGGTCAGACCGATGGCGCTCCACTGGGCGGCACCAAGAAGGCGGTCTTCAACGCCGAACTCAGCACGCCGTTCCCGGGTGCCGGCAACGACCGCACCTTGCGTCTCTACAGTTTCTTCGACGTGGGCAATGTGTTCGGTTCGCGCGCGCCCGGCTTGTCCGACGAGCAATGGAAAGCACAGAAGAAGGTGCGTGCCTCCGTCGGCTTCGGCATCAGCTGGATCTCGCCGCTGGGACCACTGCGCCTCGCCTACGCCTTCCCCATCAAGTCGCAGAAGGAAGTGTTGGGGCCGGATCCGGTGACGGGATTGCAAACCGTCTTGATCCCGAAGGATAGAATTCAGCGCTTGCAATTCCAGATCGGAACGTCTTTCTAAATGAAGCATTTGATTCGCGCCGCAGCTGGTGCGTTGTTGATTCCCGCTTTCGCGATCGTCGCTGCGCCTGCACAGGCGCAGGAAACCTTTCGCATCGGCTTCGTGAATCCGGACCGCGTGCTGCGCGAAGCGCAGCCAGCCAAGGCGGCTCAAGCGAAGCTCGAAGCCGAGTTTCTCAAGCGCGAAAAGGATCTCACTTCGCAGGGCGATGCACTGAAGACCGCGTCGGAAAAATTCGAACGCGAAGCGCCGACTCTTTCCGAGAGCCAGCGCGCCTCTCGCCAGAAGGCGCTGATCGATCAAGACCGCGACTTCCAGCGCCGTCGCCGCGAATTCCAGGAAGACTTGAATGCGCGCAAGAACGAAGAGCTCCAGCAGGTCTACGAGCGCGCCAATCGCGTCGTGAAGCAGGTGGCCGAAGCTGAAAAGTACGACGCCATCCTGCAGGAAGCTATCTACATCAATCCGAAGCACGACATCACCGACAAGGTGATCAAGGCGCTGAACGCGTCGGTCGGCTCCACAGCGCCCGCGGCCGGCAAGTAACGCCGCGAACCGGCGTGTCGCTGCAGCTCGGAGCCATCGTTGACGCCCTTGGGGGCGAGCTTCATGGAGATGCCACGCTGTCCATCGAACGGCTTTCGCCGCTTCAGAATGCACAGCCCGATGCGCTCAGCTTCCTGAGCCATCCCAAGTACCAGCAAGAACTCGCAGCCTCGAAAGCCGCGTGCGTGATCGTGTCGCCTGCCATGCAGGAGGCGGCTGCCGCGCGTGGGGCGTTCATCGTCACGCCCGATCCGTATCTCTACTTTGCGCGCCTGACGCAACTCTGGAAGTCGCGCCATGCGCGCCCGGAGGCCGACCTCATCCACCCGTCCGCCGTGATCCACCCGGAAGCCCATATCGACGCCACGGCGTGCATTGGCGCGCTCAGCGTGGTGGAGCGGGGCGCGCGCATCGGCGCGGGCACCGTGCTGAAGTCGCGCGTGACGGTCAGCGAAGACTGCATGATCGGTGATCGCTGCCTGCTGCACCCGGGCGTGGTGATCGGTGCCGATGGCTTCGGCCTCGCGCTGCACCAGGGTGCCTGGGTCAAGATCGAGCAACTGGGCGCGGTGCGCATCGGCAACGACGTGGAGATCGGCGCCAACACCTGCATCGACCGCGGCGCGCTCGACGACACCGTCATCGAGGACGGCGTGAAGCTCGACAACCTGATCCAGATCGGCCACAACGTGCGTGTCGGCAAGAACACCGCCATGGCGGGCTGCGTCGGCGTGGCCGGCAGCGCGACCATCGGCGCGAACTGCACCTTTGGCGGCGGCGCCATCGTGCTGGGGCACCTGACGGTGGCCGACGGCGTGCATGTGTCCGCCGCGACCGTGGTGACACGATCCATTCACAAGGCCGGCCAATACACCGGCATGTTTCCCATCGATGACAATGCGAGCTGGGAAAAAAATGCGGCAACGCTCAAGCAGTTGCACAGCCTGCGCGAACGACTGAAGGCGCTGGAGAAAGCCCTCCCGAAAAAATGACGACGATGCAGGAACAGAAAATCATGACGACGACGCTCGATATCCATCAAATCCTCAAGCTGCTCCCCCACCGCTACCCGTTCCTGCTGGTGGACCGCGTGCTGGACATGGAAAAGGGCAAGCGCATCACGGCGCTCAAGAACGTGACGATGAACGAGCCATTCTTCAATGGCCACTTCCCGCACCGCCCGGTGATGCCCGGTGTGCTGATGCTCGAAGCCATGGCGCAGGCCGCGGCCCTGCTGTCGTTCCACTCGCTCGACATCGTGCCGGACGACAACACCGTCTACTACTTTGCAGCCATCGACGGCGCGCGCTTCAAGCGCCCCGTGGAGCCGGGCGACCAGCTCACGCTCGAAGTCGAGATCGAACGCATGAAGGCCGGCATCTCCAAGTTCAAGGGCCGCGCGCTGGTGGGCAGCGAGCTTGCCTGCGAAGCCACGCTGATGTGCGCCATGCGCCAGATCAGCTGACCTCGGCTTTCGTCATCAGCAAGGCATGACCCAGGTTCATTCGACAGCGCTCGTCGACCCCCAGGCACAACTCGACGCCTCGGTGTCGGTCGGGCCTTACGCCGTCATCGGCCCGCACGTGCAGATCGGGGCGGGCACCACCATCGGCGCGCATTGCGTGATCGAGGGGCGCACGACCATTGGGCGCGACAACCGGATCTTCCAGTTCTCCTCGCTCGGCGCGATCCCGCAGGACAAGAAATACGCCGGCGAGCCGACCAGGCTCGTCATCGGCGACCGGAACGTCATTCGCGAGTTCTGCACCTTCAACCTCGGCGTGCCGGGGGCAGGGGGCGTGACCAGCGTGGGCAACGACAACTGGATCATGGCGTACACGCACATTGCGCACGACTGCCATGTCGACAACCACACCACGCTGGCCAACCAGACGACGCTGGCAGGCCACGTGCACCTGGCCGATTGGGTGACGATCGGCGGGCTTACCGGCATCCACCAGTTCGTCTCGATCGGCGCGCATGCCATGGTCGGCTTCGCGAGCGCGGTATCTCAGGACGTCCCGCCCTTCATGCTGGTCGACGGCAATCCGCTGGCGGTCCGCGGCTTCAATGTCGTGGGCCTGCGCCGGCGCGATTTTTCGGCGCAGCGACTCGCTGCGGTCAAGCAGATGCACAAGCTTCTGTATCGCCAGGGCAAGACGCTCGAAGAGGCGCGCGCAGGCATCGCCGCGCTGACTGCCGAAATGCCCGAGGCAGTGGGCGACATCGCCTTGATGGAGTCCTTCCTCGCCAGTTCCACGCGCGGCATTGCGCGCTGATGTGACGGCGATGCAGTCAACCGAACAGCGACGCTTCGCGCTGGTCGCGGGCGAAGCGTCCGGCGACCTGCTCGCCGGGCTTCTCCTGGACGGCCTGCAGGCCCGCTGGCCCGGCCTCCAGACCGCCGGCATCGGCGGCCCTCGCATGCTCGCGCACGGGTTCCAGAGCTGGTGGCCGCAGGAAAAGCTCGCGGTGCGCGGCTACATCGAAGTGCTGCGGCACTATGCGGAAATCGCCGGCATCCGGCGCCAGCTGAAGGCCCGGCTGCTGCAGGAGCGCCCCGAGCTCTTCATCGGCGTCGATGCGCCAGATTTCAATCTCGATCTCGAAGCAGGGCTCCGCAGCCAGGGCATCAAGACGGTTCACTTCGTTTGCCCGTCGATCTGGGCGTGGCGACCGAAGCGCATCGAGAAGATCCGTGCGGCCGCCGACCATGTGCTGTGCATCTTCCCGTTCGAGCCCGAGTTGCTCGAGAAGCAGGGCGTTGCCGCGAGCTACGTGGGCCACCCGATTGCCAATGTGATCCCCATGATGCCCGACCGCGCCGCAGCGCGCGCCGCGCTGGGACTGGCGCCCGATGCGCAGGTCGTCGCCTTGCTGCCAGGCAGCCGCCGCTCCGAGATCCGCTACCTGGCCGGGCGATTCTTCGCCGCCGCCGCGCTGATGCAGAAGGCTCGGCCCGAACTCCAGTTCGTGGCGCCCATCATCCCGAGCCTGCGCGCAGAGGTCGACGCCTTGCTCCAGGACAGCGGCATGGCGGGTCGGGTGAAGTTGCTCGACGGCCAGTCGCACGCCGCGCTGGCGGCCTGTGACGTCACGCTGATCGCTAGCGGCACCGCCACGCTCGAGGCGGCGCTCTTCAAGCGGCCAATGGTTATCGCGTACAACATGAATGGGCTCTCGTGGCGCCTCATGCAAAAAAAGCAGTTGCAGCCCTGGGTTGGCCTGCCCAATATCCTGTGCCGCGAATTCGTGGTGCCCGAATTGCTGCAGGAAACCGCCACGCCCGAGGCGCTGGCCCAGGCCACGCTGGCCTGGCTCGATGCGCCTGAAAAGACACAGGTCCTGCAACAAAGATTTTCCGAGCTGCACGTGCAATTGCAGCGCGATACGCCGACACTTTGCGCCGATGCGATCCAGAAAGTTCTTGAAGGCTGAGCAGGCCCGCCTGGTGTGGGATGCGCCGGGCCTGCTCGCGGGCGTCGACGAGGCCGGCCGCGGCCCGCTGGCGGGTCCCGTGGTGGCTGCGGCGGTGATCCTCGACGACACGCGGCCGATCCGTGGCCTTGCCGATTCCAAGACCCTCACCGCCCTGCAGCGCGAACGCCTGCACGACCAGATTCTGGCCAAGGCCCTGTGCTGTTCCATCGCGCAGGCGAGCGTCGAGGAAATCGACACCCACAACATCCTGCAGGCCACGATGATCGCCATGCGCCGCGCCGTCGAAGGCCTGCGGCTGAAGCCCGCCAAGGTGCTGGTCGATGGCAACCGGCTGCCGACGCTGGATGTGCTGGCCGAAGCCGTGGTCAAGGGCGATGCGCTGGTCAAGGCGATTTCGGCCGCGTCCATCCTGGCGAAGGTCCATCGCGACCGGCTGTGCGAGCAGCTGCATACCGAATTCCCGCACTACGGTTTTGCCGGCCACAAGGGTTATGGCACGCCCGAGCACCTTGAGGCGCTGCAGAAACACGGTGCCTGCGTGCATCACCGCAGGTCGTTCAGTCCGGTGGCCGCGGCGCTGACGCGGACGGCAGCTGGTGCCCTGGTCATCGAAACGGAAGCGGCGATGCCCATGGTGATCACGACGACCGAGACCGTGCACCTCGACCTGCGCACCGCGCCCTGAGCCGCCGATGACCACCGACGCCGGCGCGAGCCACATCAGCTCGCGCGACAACGCGCTGCTCAAGGACCTGCGCAAACTCGGCCAGGACCCGGGTGCCTATCGCAAGCTGGGGCGTATCTGGCTCGAGGGCGATCACCTTTGCCGGGCGGCGCTGGCGCGCGGCGTAAAGCCGGCGATCGCGGTGTTTTCGGAGTCTTTCTGGCCGACCGCCCCGGCTGAATGGGGTGCGAGTGCTATCAAAACCGTAGTCGTCGCCGATGATCTGCTCCGCGGCGTCAGCGGCCTGGAGTCGCCGGCGCCGATGGGCTTCGTGCTCGACCTGCCGGCGCGGCCGGAGTTGATCCCGGACGCCCCGAGCGTGGTGCTCGACCGCCTGCAGGACGCCGGCAACGCCGGGTCCATCCTGCGCAGCGCAGCCGCTTTCGGCTTCACCCAGGTGATCGCGCTCAAGGGAACGGCCGCACTGTGGGCGCCGAAGGTGCTGCGCGCCGGCATGGGCGCTCATTTCGGCCTGCGGCTGATCGAAGGCGTGGAGGCCGATGCGCTCGACGCTTTGAAGATCCCGCTTGTCGCCACCAGTTCGCACCGTGGCGAATGGCTTCACCAGGCCCGCCTGCCGTACCCCTGCGTCTGGCTGATGGGCCACGAAGGGCAGGGCGTTTCCGCCGCATTGGAAGCCCGCGCGACGCACCATATCCGTATCGCCCAGCCCGGCGGTGAAGAGTCGCTGAATGTGGCGGCAGCCGCCGCCATCTGCCTGCATGCAAGCGGAGCAGCCCTCCAGGCCAGATAGGCCTCCAGTCCGGGCTACAATCGGGGGCTTACTCGCAATAGCGTCGCCCGGCCGCCTTTAACGCCAAAATCCCCTTAAGCAGCAGTCCGCAGGCAACGCGCCTGGGGCTCCGGGCGACCGTAACCATCCGGAGAACCCAGTGCTTTTGTCTCTCAAGGGAAATTTCCCGCCCGCCATCCTGGCGCTCGCAGACGGCACGGTCTTTCAAGGCAATTCGATCGGAGCCGCCGGCTCCACGACCGGTGAAGTGGTGTTCAACACTGCCATGACCGGTTACCAGGAAATCCTCACCGACCCGAGCTACTGCCAGCAGATCGTCACCCTGACGTATCCGCACATCGGCAACTACGGCGTCAACGGGGAAGACATCGAAGCCGACAAGATCCATGCCGCGGGCCTGATCATCAAGGACCTGCCCCTCGTCGCCTCCAACTTCCGCCAGACCGCCACGCTGAGCGAATACCTCGTGGCCGGCAAGACGGTCGCCATCGCGAACATCGACACCCGCAAGCTCACGCGCCATCTGCGCACCCACGGCGCGCAGAACGGCTGCATCCTGGGCCTGGCCGAAGGCGAAGCGGTGACGCAGGCGCTGATCGACAAGGCCATCGCCGCCGCCAAGGCCGCGCCGAGCATGGCGGGCCTGGACCTTGCCAAGGTGGTGTCGGTCACCGAAACCTACGAATGGACCGAGACCGAGTGGAAGCTCGTGAACCTGAACGGCAAGCCGGGCTATGGCGTGCAGATCACGCCCAAGTTCCACGTTGTCGCCTTCGACTACGGCGTCAAGAAGAACATCCTGCGCATGATCGCGCAGCGCGGCGCGCGCATCACGGTGGTGCCGGCGCAGACGCCCGCAGCCGACGTGCTCAAGCTCAAGCCCGACGGCATCTTCCTGGCCAACGGCCCTGGCGACCCGGAGCCTTGCGACTACGCCATCAGCGCCGTCAAGGAACTGATCGAGACCGGCATCCCCACCTTCGGCATCTGCCTGGGTCACCAGATCATGGCGCTCGCCTCGGGCGCCAAGACCTTCAAGATGAAGTTCGGCCACCACGGCGCGAACCATCCGGTGAAGGACCTGGACAACGGCCGCGTGAGCATCACCAGCCAGAACCACGGCTTCGCGGTCGACGAGAAGTCGCTGCCGGCCAACCTGCGTCCCACCCACATCAGCCTGTTCGACAACACGCTGCAAGGGCTGGCCCGCACCGACAAGCCGGCGTTCTGCTTCCAGGGGCACCCGGAAGCCTCGCCCGGCCCGCACGACATCGGCTATTTGTTCGACCGCTTCACGGCACTCATGGAAAAGAACAAGACAGAAAAGACGGAGAGCAAGAATGCCTAAGCGCACAGACCTCAAATCGATCCTCATCATCGGCGCCGGCCCGATCATCATCGGCCAGGCCTGCGAGTTCGACTACTCCGGCGTGCAGGCCTGCAAGGCGCTGCGCGAAGAGGGCTACAAGGTCATCCTGATCAACAGCAACCCCGCGACGATCATGACCGACCCGGCCACGGCCGACGTCACCTACATCGAGCCCATCACCTGGCAGACGGTCGAGAAGATCATCGCCAAGGAACGCCCCGACGCGATCCTGCCGACCATGGGCGGCCAGACCGCGCTGAATTGCGCGCTCGACCTCTGGCGCAACGGCGTGCTCGACAAGTACACGGGCGCGGCCACCAACAAGCCGGTCGAGCTCATCGGCGCCACGCCTGAAGCCATCGACAAGGCCGAGGACCGCCTGAAGTTCAAGGACGCGATGACCAAGATCGGTCTCGGTTCGGCCCGCTCGGGCATCGCCCACACGATGGACGAAGCCTGGGCCGTGCAGAAGACGCTCGGCTTCCCGACCGTGATCCGCCCTAGCTTCACGCTGGGCGGCACCGGCGGCGGCATCGCCTACAACCCCGACGAATTCGAGACCATCTGCAAGCGCGGCATCGAAGCTTCGCCCACCAACGAGCTGCTGATCGAAGAATCGCTGCTCGGCTGGAAAGAGTACGAGATGGAAGTCGTGCGCGACAAGGCCGACAACTGCATCATCGTCTGCTCGATCGAAAACCTCGACCCCATGGGCGTGCACACCGGCGACTCGATCACTGTGGCCCCCGCGCAGACGCTGTCCGACAAGGAATACCAGATCCTGCGCAACGCCTCGCTGGCCGTGCTGCGCGAGATCGGCGTCGATACCGGTGGTTCGAACGTGCAGTTCTCGATCAACCCGAAGGACGGCCGCATGGTCGTCATCGAGATGAATCCGCGCGTCTCGCGCTCGTCGGCCTTGGCCTCCAAGGCCACGGGCTTCCCGATCGCCAAGGTCGCGGCCAAGCTGGCCGTGGGCTATACGCTCGACGAGCTGCGCAACGAGATCACCGGCGGCGCGACGCCCGCGTCGTTCGAACCCTCGATCGACTATGTGGTCACCAAGATTCCGCGTTTCGCGTTCGAGAAATTCCCGCAGGCCGACTCGCGTCTCACGACGCAGATGAAGTCGGTGGGCGAGGTGATGGCCATGGGCCGCACCTTCCAGGAATCGTTCCAGAAGGCCCTGCGCGGCCTCGAAGTGGGCGTCGACGGCCTGAACGAGAAGACGCAGGACCGCGAAGTGCTCGAGAAGGAACTGGGCGAGCCCGGCCCCGAGCGCATCTGGTACGTGGGCGACGCCTTCGCCATGGGCCTGAGCGTGGATGAAGTGTTCGCGCTGACCAAGATCGACCCGTGGTTCCTGGTGCAGATCGAGGAGATCGTGAAGATCGAACTCGAGTTGGAAACCAAGTCGCTGGACGACATCGACAAGGACACGCTGCTCGCGCTCAAGAAGAAGGGTTTCTCCGACCGCCGCCTCGCCAAGCAGCTCAAGACCACCGACACGGCCATCCGCGAGAAGCGCCGGGCGCTTGGCGTGCGTCCGGTCTACAAGCGCGTGGACACCTGCGCCGCCGAGTTCGCTACCAACACGGCCTACATGTACTCGACCTATGAAGACGAGTGCGAAGCCGACCCGACGGACAAGAAGAAGATCATGGTGCTCGGCGGCGGTCCCAACCGCATCGGCCAGGGCATCGAGTTCGACTACTGCTGCGTGCACGCCGCGCTCGCGATGCGCGAAGACGGCTACGAGACCATCATGGTCAACTGCAATCCCGAGACTGTGTCGACCGACTACGACACCTCCGATCGCCTGTACTTCGAGCCGCTGACGCTCGAAGACGTGCTGGAGATCGTCGACAAGGAAAAGCCGTTCGGCGTGATCGTGCAGTACGGCGGCCAGACGCCGTTGAAGCTCGCGCTCGACCTCGAAGCCAACGGCGTGCCGATCATCGGCACCTCGCCCGACATGATCGACGCAGCCGAAGACCGCGAGCGCTTTCAGAAGCTGCTGCACGAGCTGGGCCTGCGCCAGCCGCCGAACGCCACCGCGCGCACCGAACCTGAAGCGCTCGAAAAGGCTGCTGCCCTCGGTTATCCGCTGGTGGTGCGTCCGAGCTATGTGCTCGGTGGCCGCGCGATGGAAATCGTGCACGAGCAGCGCGACCTCGAGCGCTACATGCGTGAAGCCGTGAAGGTCAGCAACGACTCGCCGGTGCTGCTCGACCGCTTCCTGAACGACGCCGTGGAGTGCGATGTCGACTGCATCCGCGACGCCGAAGGCGGCACGCTGATCGGCGGCGTGATGGAGCACATCGAACAGGCCGGCGTGCACTCGGGCGACTCCGCCTGCTCGCTGCCGCCTTACAGCCTGAACGCCGACACCATCGCCGAACTGAAGCGCCAGAGCGCCGCGATGGCGAAGGCGCTGAACGTGGTCGGCCTCATGAACGTGCAGTTCGCGATCCAGCAGAAGGATGGCAAGGACGTCATCTACGTGCTCGAAGTGAACCCGCGTGCATCGCGCACCGTGCCTTACGTGAGCAAGGCCACCGGCATCCAGCTCGCCAAGGTGGCCGCACGCTGCATGGCCGGCCAGTCGCTCGCATCGCAGGGCGTGACCAAGGAAGTGACGCCGCCGTACTTCAGCGTGAAGGAAGCCGTGTTCCCGTTCGTCAAGTTCCCGGGCGTGGACACGATCCTCGGCCCGGAGATGAAGTCGACCGGCGAAGTGATGGGCGTGGGCAAGACCTTCGGCGAAGCCTTCGTGAAGTCGCAACTGGGCGCGGGCACGCACCTGCCGAAGTCGGGCAAGGTCTTCATCTCGGTGAAGAACAACGACAAGGCACGTGCCGTGGAAGTGGCGCGCGGCCTGGCGAAACTGGGCTTCGAACTGATCGCGACCAAGGGCACGGCCGCCGCCATCGCCGCTGCGGGCATTGAATGCGCGACGGTGAACAAGGTGACCGAGGGCCGCCCGCACATCGTGGACATGATCAAGAACAACGAGATTGCGCTGGTCATCAACACGGTGGAAGAACGCCGCAACGCGATCACCGATTCGCGGCAGATCCGCACCTCGGCGCTGCTGGCCCGCGTGACGACTTTCACCACGATCTTCGGCGCCGAAGCCGCGGTCGAGGGCATGGGCTTCATGGACGAGCTGGGCGTGATCTCGGTGCAGGAGATGCACGCGCAACTCGCCGCAGCCTGAGCGACCACATGGCAACGCAGCTCGTCGAACTCGGCCTGACCGACTGGAACGCAGCCACTCCCAATGAGGCGTGGATCGCGGAGCTGGAAGCAGGCAAGGTGCTGTACTTTCCGCGCCTGGGTTTCGAGTTGCTGCCCGAAGAGCGCAGCCTGCTGACGCCCAGCCTGTTGTCGCCCGACGTGCGCAACATCAGCCTCGACGCCAACGGCAAGCTCAAGGGCGCCGTCGGCGACGAGGCCGTGCAGCGCACTGCGGCGGCGATGGTGGGACGATTTCGCGCGCAGGCGCAGCAGCTTATTCATGGCCTGCTGCCGCACTACACGCCGGCGCTGCGCCTCGCGCCTACGAGCTACCGGCCGGCGCAGGTCGAGACGCGCGTGCAGTCGTGGCGTGCGGACGACCGTCGGCTGCACGTCGATGCGTTTCCGTCGCGGCCCAACTACGGCGAGCGCATCCTGCGCGTATTCACCAACGTGAACCCCGAAGGCGCGCCGCGCGTCTGGCGCGTGGGCGAGCCTTTCGAGGACATCGCCAGGCGTTTCCTGCCGCGGGCCAAGCCCTACGTACGCTGGCAGGCCAAGCTGTTGCAGGCGCTGCATGTGACCAAGTCGTTCCGCAGTGAATACGACCACCTGATGCTGCAATTGCACGACGGTATGAAGTCGGACATGGCGTACCAGGAAGCCTCTCCCCAGGAGAAGGCCGAGTTCCCGCCGGGTTCGGTGTGGGTGTGCTTTTCCGACCAGACCTCGCACGCTGTGATGGCGGGCCAGTACATGCTCGAGCAGACCCTTCATCTGGCCGCTTCGAAGCAATACAATCCCGCCTCGAGCCCGCTCGCCATCCTGAGCCGGCTGACCGGACGCAATCTCGTCTGATCTGTCCCCCCAATCGACCGCCGAACGGCATCGTTCGGCGGTTTCGCTTTATGGAGAACCAAACATGGCCACCATTCCAATCACCAAGCGCGGTGCCGAAAAGCTGCGCGCCGAGTTGCATCAACTGAAGACCGTTGAGCGTCCCTGGGTCATCAACGCGATTTCCGAAGCGCGCGCGCAGGGCGACCTGAGCGAGAACGCCGAATACGAAGTCGCCAAGGACCGCCAGGGCTTCATCGAAGGCCGCATCCAGGAGGTCGAGGGCAAGCTTTCGGCCGCGCAGATCATCGATCCGTCCGAGCTCGACGCCGGCGGCAAGGTGGTGTTCGGCTCGACCGTCGAACTTGAGGAAGAAGAGTCGGGTGAAGCCGTCAAGTACCAGATCGTGGGTGAGGACGAAGCCGACCTGAAGCTGGGCCTCATCAACATCTCCAGTCCGATCGCTCGCGCGCTGATCGGCAAGGAAGAGGGCGACACCGCCGAAGTGCAGGCCCCGGGCGGCCTGAAGCGCTACGAGATCGTGGCGGTTCGCTACCTCTGATCGTCCAGCCGATAGAACCTTCGATGAAAGACCGCTTGGCCCTGCTGCTCGCCGCCTTTTGGTGGGGCAGCCTCACGACGATCGGCTTCCTCGTGGTGCCGATGCTGTTCGCCAAGCTAGGCAATCCGGCGGTTGCGGGCAATTTTGCCGGCCAGCTGTTCGAGGCGCAGAGCTGGGTCGCCATTGGGTGCGGCCTGATCCTGCTGATTCATTTCCGGAGCAAGGCCGATGAACGAATGGACGCGGCCACGATGACTTCCATTGGTCTCGTCCTCGGCGCGCTGTTGCTGGCGCTGCTCCAGCAATACGCCGTGGCGCCGCGCATCCTGGCGCGGGAAAACCTCAAGCTGTGGCACACCGTCGGCAGCGGCATGTATGTCGCGCAATGGCTGTGCACGTTGGTGCTGCTTTGGCGCATGGGCGCTCGGCCCGGTCGCTGACCTATCGCCGGTAAAGCGGCGATGGCGGCTTTCGCCGCCATCTACACACTCACTCTTTCCAGAACTCAGCGACCCAGTTCGCCGGCCGGATGTACCGGAAGGCGCGATTGCGCCGACCAGCCAGCGCATCAGGCGGATTGCACTCGCCATGAAAAATCATGATGCGTGCGCCTTCGGGAACGAAGGGCGCTTCCCAGTAGTTGGTCGGCCAGGCAGGGATGCCGTGGTACTTGAAGCTCGGGCACCAGTCGTCCGGCCAGTAGGAGAGCTTGCCCTGCTTGTGCAGCATGGCGGACAGGTAGGTCTGTTCGTTGCGGTATTCGGCCTGGACCTTGTCCATGTTGTTCCGGAAATACGCCAGCACGTCGGCATGCGCGCCCAACTCGAACCGGTAGACCGATGAATTTCCGGTGATCCGCCGGCCCCGCCACGGCCGGGCGTAGTCGTGAATGATCAGGAACTCGCCAGGCTGCTCGAAGAAGGCATCGAGGCTGCCCACGACAACCACGTCGACGTCCAGGAAGAGGGCGGTTCCGCGCAGTCCGTGGAGGTCGCCTTCGAGCGTAGTGAGCTTCTTCCAGGCGCCATCGCGCTGGCCGGGGGCCAGTTGCAGGTTCAGCGGGGGGATAGGAAGGCAGGTCACCTCGGGGCGGATGCCGGTGCCGTCATCGGTCAGGCAGACGAACTTGAAGTCGCCGCTCAGGTTGCGGCGCACCATCGCGTAGAGGCGGTTGACGTATTCGGGGCCGTATTTCGTGCCCCACTTCATGCAGAGGATATGGCGTCCCACCCGGCTCAATCCGACTGGTTGCGCTTCTTGGCCGACAGCGGCCGCTTCGCCTTGGCGCGCTTGATGGTGCCGCCGGGGGTGAGGCGTTGGTTGCCGAGCACGCGCAGCGTCTTGATTTCGGGGCGCTGGCCGCCGCGCTTGCTGTACTTCAGGACTTTGACGTCGCGCGGGCCCGGCATGCGGTCTTCATCGACCACTTTTTCTTTTTCGGGAATCGGGCGCCAGAGCACCAGCAGCTTGCCGATGTGCTGAATGGGGGCGGCGTTGAGCTCGTTGGCGAGTTCTTGCAGCATGGCGTCGCGGGCGAGGCGGTCGTCGGAGAACACACGCACCTTGATCAGGCCATGGGCCTTGAGCGCCGCGTCGGCCTCTTTTTTCACGGCAGGGGTGAGCCCGTCTCCACCGACCATGACGATCGGATCCAGGTGGTGAGCTTCGGCGCGGTGCACCTTGCGCTCGGCAGGGGTAAGTTGAATGGCGGGCATCCCCGTATTATCGAGGGTAGAAAGCACCTCCTGAGCCGCCGGGCCGTTCCCAAGGCGAATACCGCAGTGCGGAGCACGGAGGTTCCCAATGAGCACCAAAGCAAAAAGCAAAAAAGTCAACAAAGCCTGGCTTCACGATCACATCAATGATCCGTATGTGAAATTGGCCACGCGAGAGGGGTATCGCGCACGCGCCGCCTACAAGCTCAAGGAGATCGACGAGTCGCTGGGATTGGTCAAACCGGGTCAACTGGTGGTCGACCTGGGCTCCACGCCCGGGGCCTGGAGCCAGTACCTGCGACGGCGCATGTCGCCCGAGGGCGCCGCTGTCGGCACGCTGAACGGCACCATCATCGCGCTCGACATGCTGGCCATGGAGCCCATCGAGGGCGTCACATTCATCCAGGGGGATTTCCGCGAGGCGGAGCTGCTGGAGCAGGTTCTCGGGGTGTTGGCGGGACGGAAGGCCGATCTGGTGGTCTCGGACATGGCACCCAACATTTCGGGCATCCATTCGGCCGATGGCGCCCGCATTGCGCACCTGATCGAGCTTGCAGTCGACTTCGCCCAGCACCATCTGAAGCCCGAGGGCGCTCTGGTGGCCAAGCTTTTCCACGGAGGCGGCTATGACGAATCGGTCAAGCTGTTCAAGGCCAGTTTCCGTACCGTCAAGCCGTTCAAGCCCAAGGCGTCGCGCGATAAATCGGCCGAGACGTTCCTGGTGGGGATGGGCTTGAAGGCCCTGGATACGCCTTGATACCTTGCCGCTACGGGTGGTCAGGGGGCGCAAACCCTTGTCAGGCTATGGCTGCTTTAGGGAAATGCCCGTTTTTCGCAGCTTGAAAAGCCTAAAATGGGGCGCAATTGCGTACCCATAGCGCGTTTTTTCACATCCTCGTCACGCGCTTTCGACTGGAGCTTCGTTTGAACAATCAGTGGTTTTCCAAAGTTGCCGTATGGCTCGTCATTGCCATGGTGTTGTTCACTGTGTTCAAGCAGTTCGACACCCGCGGCGGCGTCGGCTCTGGCGCAGTGAGCTACTCCGAGTTTCTCGACCAGGTTCGCGGCAACCAGATCAAGAGCGCCGTCATCCCTGAAGGCGCCGGCGGCGGCGAGATCGTCGCTGTCACCAACGACGACCGCAAGATCCGCACGACCGCCACGGTTCTCGACCGCGGCCTCGTGGGCGACCTGATCGACCACAACGTCAAGTTCGACGTCAAGCCGCGCGAAGAGGGCTCGCTCCTCATGACGCTCCTGGTGAGCTGGGGCCCGATGCTCCTCCTGATCGGCGTCTGGATCTACTTCATGCGACAGATGCAGGGCGGCGGCAAGGGCGGGGCATTCAGCTTCGGCAAGAGCAAGGCCCGCATGATGGACGAGAACAACAACACGGTCACTTTCGCCGACGTCGCAGGCTGCGATGAGGCCAAGGAAGAAGTCCGCGAAGTCGTCGACTTCCTCAAAGACCCGCAGCGCTTCCAGAAACTCGGCGGCCGCATTCCGCGCGGTCTGCTGCTGGTTGGCCCTCCCGGCACCGGCAAGACCCTGCTGGCCAAGTCGATCGCCGGCGAAGCCAAGGTTCCCTTCTTCTCGATCTCCGGTTCCGACTTCGTTGAAATGTTCGTCGGCGTGGGCGCTGCCCGTGTCCGCGACATGTTCGAGAACGCCAAGAAGAATGCGCCCTGCATCATCTTCATCGATGAAATCGATGCAGTGGGTCGCCAGCGCGGTGCCGGCCTCGGCGGTGGCAACGACGAGCGCGAGCAAACCCTGAACCAGATGCTGGTCGAGATGGACGGCTTCGAAACCAACCTCGGCGTCATCGTGGTGGCTGCCACCAACCGCCCTGACATCCTTGACGCCGCGCTGCTGCGCCCGGGCCGTTTCGACCGCCAGGTCTACGTCACGCTGCCCGACATCCGCGGTCGCGAACAGATCCTCGGCGTGCACATGCGCAAGGTCCCGCTGGGCCAGGACGTGAACCCGAGCGTCATCGCCCGCGGCACGCCCGGCATGTCCGGCGCCGACTTGGCCAACCTCTGCAATGAAGCAGCTCTCATGGCCGCCCGCCGCAATGCGCGCGTCGTCGAGATGCAGGACTTCGAGAAGGCCAAGGACAAGATCTTCATGGGCCCCGAGCGCAAGAGCATGGTCATGCCCGAGGAAGAGCGCCGCAACACGGCCTACCACGAGTCCGGCCACGCCCTCATCGGCAAGCTGCTGCCCAAGTGCGACCCGGTCCACAAGGTCACGATCATTCCGCGTGGCCGCGCCCTGGGCGTGACCATGAGCCTGCCGGCGCAGGACCGCTACAGCTACGACCGCGAATACATGCTGAACCAGATCAGCATGCTGTTCGGTGGCCGCATCGCCGAAGAAGTCTTCATGCACCAGATGACGACGGGTGCCAGCAACGACTTCGAGCGCGCGACTTCCATCGCCCGCGACATGGTCACGCGCTACGGCATGACCGATGCGCTGGGCCCGATGGTCTATGCCGAAAACGAAGGCGAAGTGTTCCTCGGCCGCTCGGTCACCAAGACCACGAACATGAGCGAGCAGACCATGGAAAAGGTCGACGGCGAAGTCCGCCGCATCATCGACGAGCAGTACGCCCTGGCGCGCCGCTTGATCGAAGAGAACAGCGACAAGATGCACGCGATGGCGAAGGCGCTGCTCGAATGGGAAACCATCGACTCCGAGCAGCTCGACGACATCATGGCCGGCCGCGCACCGCGTCCGCCCAAGGACTGGACGCCGCGGACCCCTCCTTCGGGCAGCGGCGGCAGTGGCGGCACGCCGGCGGTCAACACTGACCCGGCGCCGACCGCCGCTTGAGGTGGGCTTGAAATCAAGCAACAACGGGGCCTCTGGCCCCGTTTTCCATGGTGCGCCGGGCGAGGCAGTCTGGCAGACCTCGCGCTTCAGGATCGACCTCGCGCAGCCGCGCGTCATGGGCATCGTCAACGTCACGCCCGATTCCTTCTCCGACGGCGGCGCACACGCCTCCACCGACACCGCGCTGCGCCATTGCGAGCAGTTGCTGAAGGAGGGCGCCGACATTCTCGACATCGGCGGCGAATCCACCCGCCCGGGCAGCCCGGCCGTTCCGCTCGACGCCGAACTGGCGCGCGTGCTGCCTGTGGTGCGCGAGGCGGTGAAGCTGAACGTGCCGCTCTCCATCGACACCTACAAGCCCGAGGTCATGCGCGCCGTGCTCGACCTGGGCGCGGACATCGTCAACGACATCTGGGCACTGCGCCAGCCGGGCGCGCGCGAAGCCGTGGCGGCGCATCCGTCGTGCGGCATCTGCCTGATGCACATGCACCGCGATCCGCAGACCATGCAGGCCGTGCCGATGCAGGGCGACGTGATCCCCGAGGTGCTGTCGTTCTGGGCCGCGCAGTTGGCACAGCTTCACGCGCTGCAGATCGATCCATCGCGCATCACCCTCGACCCGGGCATTGGCTTCGGGAAAACCGTGACGCAGAATTTCGCCCTGCTGGGCCGGCAGCGCGAGCTGCTCGGTGCCGGCTACCCGCTGCTCCTGGGCTGGTCGCGCAAGTCGTCGATCGGCGCCGTCACTGGCATCGAGGCGGCGGGCGAGCGCATCGTGCCCAGCGTCGCGGCTGCGGTGCTGGCCGTGGACCGCGGCGCCGCCATCGTGCGCGTGCACGATGTGCGCGACACGGTGGCCGCCCTCGCGGTGTGGCGCGCCATGAAGGCAGCAGCACAACAAAGACAAACAAAAGAGGAACTCGCATGACCCGCAAATATTTCGGCACCGACGGCATCCGCGGCACCGTCGGCCAGGCACCCATCACACCCGACTTCGTGTTGCGCCTCGCGCACGCCGTGGGCCGTGTGCTCAAGAAAACCGAAGCCCGCCCCCGTGTACTGATCGGCAAGGACACCCGTATTTCGGGCTACATGCTCGAATCGGCGCTCGAATCGGGCTTCAATTCGGCCGGTGTCGACGTCGTGCTGCTGGGACCGCTGCCCACGCCCGGCGTGGCGTATCTCACGCGTGCCCAGCGCGCGAGCCTCGGCGTGGTGATCAGCGCGAGCCACAACGCCTTTCCCGACAACGGCATCAAGTTCTTCAGCGCGCAGGGCACCAAGCTCGACGATGCCTGGGAGCTGGCCGTCGAAGCCGTACTGGAAGAAGCGCCGGTCTGGGTGGATTCCGTCAACCTCGGCAAGGCCCGCCGCCTCGACGATGCGTCCGGCCGCTACATCGAGTTCTGCAAGAGCACCTTCGCCAACGACCTCACGCTGCGCGGCATGAAGCTCGTGGTCGATGCAGCGCACGGTGCGGCCTATCAAGTGGCGCCCAACGTGTTCCACGAACTGGGCGCGGAAGTGACCAGCATCGGCTGCGCGCCCGATGGGCTCAACATCAACAAGGACTTCGGCGCCACACATCCCGAGGCGTTGGTCGCCACGGTGACCGCGCAGAAGGCCGACTACGGCATCGCGCTCGACGGCGACGCCGACCGCCTGCAATTGGTCGACGCCAGCGGGCGCCTCTTCAACGGCGACGAACTGCTTTACCTGATGGTGGCCGAGCGCATCGCGCGCGGCGAGAAGCCGGTGGGCGTGGTCGGCACGCTCATGACCAACAAGGCGGTGGAAGTCGCGCTGCGCGGGCAGGACATTGAATTCGTGCGTGCCAAGGTCGGCGACCGCTACGTGCTCGAAGAGCTCGACAAGCGCGGCTGGCTTCTGGGCGGCGAGGGCTCGGGCCATCTGCTGGCGCTTGATCGTCACACCACCGGCGACGGCATCGTGAGCGCCCTGCAAGTGCTGCAGGCGTGCGTCCGCAGCGGCAAGACTGTGGCGCAGTTGCTCGAAGGCGTCACGCTGTTTCCGCAGACGCTGATCAACGTGCGCGTCGCGCCCGATCAGAAGTGGCAGGACAACAAGGCGCTGGCCAGCGAAACGAAGCGCATCGAGGCCGAACTGGGCGACGGCGGCCGCGTGCTGATCCGCGCGAGCGGCACCGAGCCGCTGGTGCGGGTGATGGTCGAGGCGCGCGATGCCAAGCAGTCGCGCTCGTGTGCAGAGCGCCTGGCAGCGACGCTGCAGCCGGCGCAATGAGCATCCGGACCTTCGTCGCGGATTACGGTGAC
Organism: Variovorax sp. W2I14; assembly: GCF_050435205.1. Lineage (NCBI taxonomy): Bacteria > Pseudomonadati > Pseudomonadota > Betaproteobacteria > Burkholderiales > Comamonadaceae > Variovorax > Variovorax sp. W2I14. Next base: position 1,093,672 of record NZ_JBNDJX010000001.1, read on the forward strand.
GCCGTGCAGGCCGCGGCGCTGGTCGATCTGCTCGACGCTTACGCCCGCGATCCTGCCGGTGGCGGCACGCCGCTCGATGCCGCCGTGCGCGAAGGCTTGCCCGCGGCGCTGGCGGCGCGTCCGCAGGCCTTCAGCGTGCTGGCCTTCGATGGCGACACGCCCGTGGGCCTGATCAACTGCATCGAGGGCTTCTCGACCTTCGCCTGCAAGCCGCTGGTCAATGTGCACGACGTGGTCGTGCTGCCCAGCCATCGCGGCCAGCGCGTCGCGCAGCAGATGTTCGCGCTGGTGGAGCAGGAGGCACGCAAGCGCGGCGCCTGCAAGCTCACGCTCGAAGTGCTGTCGGGCAATGCGCCGGCGCTGCGCTCGTATGAGCGTGAAGGCTTCATCGGCTACCAGCTCGATCCGGCCTTCGGGCACGCGATCTTTTTGCAGAAGAAGCTCTGAAAAGAAAAAGGGCCGAGGCGAAATGATCGCCGCCGGCCCTCACCCCAACCCTCTCCCCGAGGGGAGAGGGAGCAAGACAAATCAGAAGCGCGTGACGGGTGCGTCGGCTTCGGTCTTGCTGGGCGCGTACTTGCCCAGCTCCCACTTCGCGATTGCATTGCGGTGCACTTCGTCCGGGCCGTCCGCAAAGCGCAGCGTGCGCGCACCGGCATAGGCGTAGGCGAGTGGGAAGTCGTCGCTCATGCCGCCGCCGCCGTGGACCTGCATGGCCCAGTCGATCACTTGGCAGGCCATGCTCGGCGCCACCACCTTGATCATCGCGATCTCGTTCTTGGCGACCTTGTTGCCCGCCACGTCCATCAGCCAGGCGGCCTTGAGCGTGAGCAGGCGGGCCATGTCGATCTTGCAGCGCGCTTCGGCGATGCGCTCCTGCGTCACGGTCTGAGAGGCGACGGTCTTGCCGAAGGCGACGCGCGAGGAGGCGCGCTTGCACATCAGCTCGAGCGCGCGCTCGGCCAGGCCGATCAGGCGCATGCAGTGGTGGATGCGTCCCGGGCCAAGGCGGCCCTGGGCGATTTCGAAACCGCGGCCTTCGCCGAGCAGGATGTTGTCGACAGGCACGCGCACGTTCTCGAAATACATCTCGACGTGGCCGTGCGGCGCGTCGTCGTAACCCATCACGTTGAGCGGACGCACGATGCGGATGCCCTTGGCATCGGCCGGCACGATCACCATGCTCTGCTGCGAATGGCGCGGTGCGTCCGGATCGCTCTTGCCCATCGTGATGAAGACGGCGCAGCGCGGATCGGCAGCACCCGAAATCCACCACTTGTGGCCGTTGATCACGTACTCGTCGCCCTGGCGTTCGATGCGGGTCGAGATGTTGGTCGCGTCGCTCGATGCCACGTCGGGCTCGGTCATCGCGAAGGCCGAGCGGATCTGGCCTTCGAGCAGCGGCTTGAGCCAGCGCGCCTTGATCTCTTCGGAGCCGTAGCGGGCGATGGTTTCCATGTTGCCCGTGTCGGGGGCGGAGCAGTTGAAGGCTTCGCTCGCCCATGGCACCGCACCCATGATTTCGGCCAGCGGCGCGTATTCCTGGTTCGTGAGGCCTGCACCTGCGTAGCCGGAGGCCGAGGCGCTGTCGACCGGCAGGAAGAGATTCCACAGGCCCTGGGCCTTGGCTTTTTCCTTGACCTTTTCCACCGTCTTCAATGCGGTCCAGCGCTTGCCGGCCGCCGTGTTCGCAGCCAGCTCGGCGCTGTACTCGGCCTCTGCCGGGTAGATGTTTTCGTCCATGAACGCCTTGACGCGCTTCTGCAGTTCCTTGGTCTTGGCCGAATATTCGAAATCCATGTCGTCTCCTGGTGGGTTTTTGGGGGAAGGCTGGTTACGCCTTTTGGGCGAACTGCCAGGCCATCTCGGCCATCGGCCGTGCGCCGCGGGCCGATGCCACGGCTTGCTCGCTCGATGCGGTACCGGCCTCGACCCGCTTCGCAATGCCTTGAAGAATCGCGGCCATGCGGAACAGGTTATAGGCCTGATAGAAGTTCCAGTCGGGCGCCAGCGCCTCGGGCGTGCTGATGCGCGTGCGCTCGCAATAGCGGCGGATGTATTCGCTCTCGGTGGGAATGCCCAGCGCCGCGACGTCCACGCCGCCGATGCCGCGGCCGGTGGTGGGCGGCATGTGCCACGACATGCAGTGGTAGCTGAAGTCCGCCAGCGGATGGCCCAGCGTGGAGAGCTCCCAGTCGAGCACCGCGATGATCCGCGGCTCGGTGGGGTGAAACATCACGTTGTCCAGGCGGTAGTCGCCGTGCACGATCGAGACCTTGCTCTCGTCGCGCGCGCTCGCCGGCATGTGGGCGGGGAACCAGTCGATCAGCCGCTCCATGGCCTCGATCGGCTGCGACAGTTCACCGGCGCCATCGGTCGAGGCCTTGTACTGCTTGCTCCAGCGGCCGATCTGGCGCTCGAAGTAATTGCCGGGCTTGCCGTAGTCGGCCAGGCCCCGGGCCGCGAAGTCGACCGTGTGCAGCGCCGCGATGACGCGGTTCATCTCGTCGTAGTAGGCCGCGCGCTCGGCGTTGCTGAAGCCGGGCAGCGACTGGTCCCAGAGCACGCGGCCCTGCATGAACTCCATCACGTAGAAGGCGCGGCCGATGACGGACTCGTCCTCGCAGAGGCAATGCATGCGCGGCACGGGCACGTCGGTACCTTGCAGGCCGCTCATGACCTTGAACTCGCGCTCCACCGCATGCGCCGAGGGCAGCAGCTTGGCGACCGGGCCGGGCTTGGCGCGCATCACGTAGCTTTGCGTGGGCGTGACGAGCTTGTAGGTCGGGTTCGACTGCCCGCCCTTGAACATCTCCACCGTCAACGGACCCTTGAAACCCTCGAGGTTCTTCTCGAGCCAGGCGGCGAGCACCTCGATGTCGAAGGCATGCTGCTGCGACACCGCGCGGGTGCCGACGAAGTTGGAGAAGTCCTGGCTCATGTCAGATATCCGCTTCGGAAATGCGCCGCAGCGCCGCACGGTCGAGAACCACCAGGCCGCCCGGCTCGATCCGGATGCTGCCCTCGCGTTCCATGGTCTTGAGTTCCTGGTTGACGCGCTGGCGCGATGCGCCGAGCAGTTGCGCCAACTCTTCCTGCGCCAGTTGCAGGCCGATGCGCATCTGGCTGCCATCGTCCAGGTTGGGCACGCCGTAGCTGCGCACGAGGTGAATCAGCTGCTTGGCCAGGCGTGCGCGCAAGGGAAGGGTGTTGAGATCTTCCACCAGCCCGAACAGCGTGCGGATGCGGCGTGCCTGCAGCCGCATCAGCGCTTCGTAGAGCTCCACGTGCGCAGCCAGGATTTTCTGGAAGTCGGCCCGCGCCACGCAAAGGATGGTGCTGTCCCCATGCGCATAGGCGTCGTGCGTGCGCCGGTCCCCGTCGAACATCGCCACGTCGCCGAACCAGATGCCCGGCTCCACGTAGGTCAGCGTCACCTGCTTGCCCGAGACGGCCGTCGAGCTGACCCGCACCGCGCCCCTGGCGCAGGCAATCCAGTGTTCGGGTGGATCGCCGCGTGCGGCGATCAGGTCGCCGTCCTTGTAGCGTTTGACGAAAGCGCATCGGAGGATGTCGTGCCGTAACGATGGAGATAGGGAAGAAAACCAGCGACCACTGTTGATCGCTTCACGTTCTTCGATGGTAAGAATGGGGTCGTCCATTGGTTGTCCTCTCGGCGACTGAAAAGCTGGTGGGTGTCACGGGAGCGACGCCGCGAGGCGCTACTCGTATTGCGGCGGTTTCTTGCCGAGGAACGCGGCGATGCCGATGCCCGCGTTCGCATGGTGCAGGTTGCGCACGAAGTGATCGCGCTCCTGCGAGAGCTGCGCGGCCAGCGTGGCGCCGCGTGCTTCGCTCAGCAGCTCCTTGATGCTGGCGAGCGAGTTGGGCGCGCGGGCGTTGAGCTTCTTCGCGAGTGCCAGGGCGCCCGCGAGCGCCTGTCCGCTTTCGGTGAGTTCGTTCACGAGGCCGGCCGCATGCAGGCGCGGCGCGGCGATGCGCTCACCGTTCATGAGCCATTCGCTGGCGAGCTGGCGCGGCAGCTGCTGCCCGAGGTGCCAGCTGAGGCCGCCATCGGGCGACAGCGCCACGTTGCTGTAGGAGGCCGCGAATACCGCGTCGCGCGCTGCCACCACGAAGTCGCAGGCGAGGGCGAGCGAGAAGCCCGCGCCGGCCGCGGCGCCTTCGACGGCCGCGATGATCGGCTTCGGAAAGGTGCGGATCGAATCGATCCAGTTGTGCAACCCCTCGATGCTCTCGGCCTGCACCGAGCGGTCGAGTTCGCGATTGGCCAACAGGCGCTGCAACGAGCCGCCCGCGCAGAACCATGCGCCTTCGCCCACGATCACTACGCTGCGGATCTCGCTGCTGCTCTCGGCGCCGTTGAGCGCCTCGATGCCCGCGGCGTAGATCTCGGGGCCCAGCGCATTGCGCTGGGTCGGGTTGGAGATGGTCAGCACCATGGTGCTGCCTTCGCTCGTGCTCTTGAGTTCGGCGGTCATCGCTGTGTCGCGTTTCCAGTCGGTTGGTGGTTTGTTATTTATTCTTCTTCGTGCAGGAGGCTCAGGCCCAGCGCACCGCGGCGGCGCAGCCACGGGCTCGGGCGATAGCGCGGGTCGCCGTAGACGGTCTGCAGGTTGAACAGCACTTCGAGCATGTTGGTCGGGCCGTAGAGGTTGCCCATCGCGAGCGGGCCGCGCGGGTAGCCAAGACCCAGCTGCACCGCGGTCTCCAGGTCGGCCGGCGAGCACACGCGCTGTTGGCACATGTCGGTGGCGATGTTGACGATGGTGCCGATCACGCGCTGCGTGACGAAGCCGCCGCTGTCGCGGATCACGCTCACCGCCTTGCCGTCGCGTGCGAAGAGGGCATGCGCGGCATCGCGGATGTCGCGGCGCGTGGCCGGATTGGTGGCGAGCACGCGGCGCTTGGTGGCGGCGTCGTCGATCAGCATGTCGATGCCGACGGTGCGCGTGGCGTCCAGGCGCTCGACGGCCGCGACCGTGGTCACGTCGAAGCCCAGCGGGGCCACGAGGATCAGCGAATGCGGCGCGGCGGTGGCGCCGCTGTCGATCTGCGCGCCCAGCGTGTTGATCAGGCGCAGCAACTCGGCACGGCGCGCGGCGCGGGGCGAGACCCAGACCGAGGGGGTGCCGTCGACCACGGGTGGCGGAGCCTCGGGCGTCTGCTGCATCACGCCGTCGGTGTAGCGGTAGAAACCTTCGCCGGTCTTGCGGCCGAGCGCGCCGGCGGCGAGGCGCTGCGCGGTGATCACGCTCGGGCGGAAGCGCGGCTCCTCGAAGTACTGGTGGTAGATCGATTCCATCACCGGGTGCGACACGTCGAGCGCGGTCAGATCCAGCAGCTCGAACGGGCCGAGGCGGAAACCGGCCTGGTCCTTCAGGATGCGATCGATGGTCGCGAAGTCGGTCACGCCTTCGCCGACGATCCGCAGCGCCTCGGTGCCGTAGCCGCGGCCCGCATGGTTGACGATGAAGCCGGGCGTGTCCTGCGCCTGCACCGCGCTGTGGCCCATCTGCACCGCGTAGCCGGCCAGTTGCTTGCAGACCTCGGGCGCGGTCTTGAAGCCCGCCACCACCTCGACCACCTTCATCAGCGGCACGGGGTTGAAGAAGTGGAAGCCCGCGAAACGCTCGGGATGCGCGAGCCCGGCCGCAATGGCCGTCACCGAGAGCGAGGACGTGTTGGTGACCAGCGTGGAAGTCGGGGCCACCACGGCCTCGATTTCGCGGAAGAGCTTGCGCTTGACTTCGAGGTCTTCGATCACTGCTTCGATCACGAGGTCACAACCAGCGAGTGCCTCGATTGAATCGACGGCCTGCACTCGAGCGCGATCTGTGCATCGCGCGTCGCGGCATCGAGCTTGCCCTTTTCGTGCAGCTTGTTCCACTGGGCGATGAGGGCTTCGCGTCCGCGTTCGGCGGCGCCCGCAAAGCTGTCGAGGAGCAGCACCTCGCTGCCGGCCTGCGCGGCGATCTGCGCGATGCCGCGACCCATGGCGCCCGCGCCGATGAGCCCGATCCGTTGGTAGTTCACTGTCATTTGATGGAGATTTTCGCTGGTTGAGTGGTGTGAGGGCCTGACGCGCAGGTGCTGGCCGGAAAGCGGCTGGCGAGCGTCGGCAGCCTCCGATTTTGCAATCCCGCGCGGGCGATGCATCCCGGGTCTTACGCGGGTCTCGTGTTTTCAGGACGCGCGGCGGCTGCGGTCGATGGCGACGCTGAGGCCAATGGCAAGCAGCAGCAGCGCCAGGCCGACTCGGCTCAGCCACGGCGCCGCGTCGTTCGCCAGCAGCCAGCCGCCGAGCGCCGCGCCGACCGCCTGACCGATGTAGATGCCCGAGCTGTTGAGCGCCACGGAGCCGGGCGCGAGCGCGGGCGCCAGGCCCACGAGCCGCGCCTGCTGAGCCGAGTTGGTGGCGAAGCAGCCGATGCCCCAGGGCACGATCACCACCGCGAGCCAGGCGAGCGTGCTCGCGAACGGCCAGAGCAGCAGGCTCAAGGCGATCAACGAGGACGTCAGAAGCACCATCCGGCCGGCGCCCACGCGGTCGATGTAGCGGCTGACCACCATGTTGCCGATCAGCCCGAAGGCGCCGAACAGCGCCCACATCAGGCTCAGCGTGTTGGCGTCCGCACCGAAGCTCTGCTTGAGGATGGGTCCGAAATAGCTGAAGAGCACGAACTGTCCCGAGCCCTGGAGCGCCGTGACTGAAACGATGCCCATCAGCACCGGGCTGCGCAGCACGCGAGACCACGCGGCGGCCGTGAGCGCGGCAGGCCGGATGCCGGTGGGCAGCGTGAGCCAGATCGAAGCGGCGCTGACGATGCTGAGCAGCGCAATGGCCATGAAGGCCATGCGCCAGCCGAGGTGGCCGCCGATCAGCGCGCCGATGGGCAGGCCGAGCACCGAGGCCATCGACCAGCCAAGGAAAACGAAGGTCACGGCGCGCCCGCGGTGTTCCGGCGGCACAAGCATGCCGGCGCAGGCCGCGGCCTGGGGCGTGAAGATCGCCGGCGCAATCACCGTGAGCATGCGCACCGGCAAGAGCGCGGCGAAGCTCGGCATGAGCGTGCAGAGGGCGTGTCCGGCGGCATACCAGAGGAGCGTGAGGGCCAGGAGCTGGCGGCGATCCCAGCCCGCGACCAAGGCCGCCAGCAACGGTGCGCCGAGGCACATCACGATCGCGGCGGCGGTGATCAGCTGGCCCGCTGTCGCAGCAGTGACAGCAAGCGATGTGCTGATCTCGTTGAGCGTGCCGGGCACCACCATCACGCCGGTGCCGATCACGAAATTGCCGGCCAGCAGCGCCCAGAGCGCGCCTCGAGGCGCAGGCCGGCTCATCGAATGACCTGCGCCTTCGGCTGCGGTATTCGCCTTGGAGCGGCCCGGCGGCTCATGAACTCACCGGCGGACCTGCAAGGCGCCGGGATTCACGATGTTGGTGGGATTGCCCTTGATGAAGCTCACGACGTTGTCGAAAGCCTGGCCGAAGTAGCTCTCGTAGCTGTCCTGCTCCACATAGCCGATGTGCGGTGTGCAGATGCAGTTTTCGAGGCGCAGCAAGGCGTGGCCCTGCAGCGGCGGTTCGCTCTCGAACACGTCGATGGCCGCGAGGCCCGGACGTCCGCGATTGAGCGCGGCGAGCAGGGCATCGGCCTCGACCAGTTCTGCGCGGGAGGTGTTCACGAAGAGCGCTGTCGGCTTCATGCGTGACAGGTCTTCGAGCGTGACGAGGCCGTTGGTTTCCTCGTTGAGCCGCAGGTGCACCGAGAGCACGTCGGCCGCGGCAAAGAATTCGTGGCGGTTCTGCGCGACCTGAAAGCCGTCGGAGCGCGCCTTGGCGCAGCTCGCTTCGCGTCCCCAGATCACCACCTGCATGCCGAAGGCCTGCCCATAGCGCGCGACCAGTTGGCCGATGCGGCCATAGCCCCAGATGCAGAGCGTCTTGCCCTTGAGCACCGAGCCAAGTCCGAAATTGGGTGGCATCGAAGCCGACTTGAGCCCCGACTGCTGCCACGCTCCGTGCTTCAAGTTGCTGATGTACTGCGGCAGCCGGCGCATGGCCGCCATGATCAGCGCCCAGGTGAGTTCGGCCGGTGCCTGCGGAGAGCCCGAGCCTTCGGCCACCGCCACGCCGCGCTCGGTGCAGGCATTGACGTCGATGTGGCCGCCGACGCGTCCGGTCTGCGAAATGAGCTTGAGCTTGGGCAGCTTTTCGATGAGCTGGCGCGAGATCTGGGTGCGCTCGCGAATCAGCACGATCACGTCGGCGTCTTTCAGGCGAACCGACAGTTGGCCGATGCCCTTGACCGTGTTGGTGTAGACCTTGGCCGCGTACGCGTCCAGCTTGGCGGCGCAGCGCAGCTTGCGCACGGCGTCCTGGTAATCGTCAAGGATCACAATGTTCATGGCGTGCCATTGTGCCTCGCAGCATTGGGATGTCGCGCCAGTGAACGTTTGGATACCCACCCCCGGGGCACTGCTGGTGCGGCTCGCCGGGGGAAATGCCTCAGTGCAGGCGCGTGGAACTGGGTGCGGTTTCCGCGGCTTCGAGTGCGGCCAGTCGGTCGAGCTCCGCGCAGACATCGGCCATGCGGCCCGAGATCACCATGCGGCTGCGGTCCCGGCTTTTTCCGTCGATCACGCGAACTACACGCAGCGGGCGTGCCGTCGCGGTGGCGGTTGCCGTCGGTGCAGGCGTACCAGCGGTGCGCGTGGTGCAGGCGGGGCGCACGGCCACGTAGCGCAGGCCGGCGGCAGTGTCGCTGCTGTCCCGGCGGTGAGCGCGGCGCGCAGGCAACAACCGGTTTGCAAGCGATTGCAGCGGCATCCAGAAATCAGCGATGGCGAGGAGGGCGATTCCCATGTGAACTCCAAAAAAGTCTGAGGTTGAACACAGGCAGGATTTCTTGAATCGGCCGCGACAGGGTGATGGCGACTTCGCGCCATACGCCCGCCACCTGTCGAGGCCGGATGGGGTGCTGCTGCAAGCAGGCCGCGAGACCTACATCAGCATGGTGTTGCGGATGAGGCCGACCGCGAGGCCTTCGATTTCGAAGGGCTCGCCGGGCTGGACGATGATGGTCGGGTAGTCGGGGTTCTCGGCGTGAAGCTCGATCACCTGCTTGTTGCGCTTCAGGCGCTTGACGGTGACTTCGTCGCCCAGGCGTGCCACGACGATCTGGCCGTTGCGCGCTTCCTTGGTGGCCTGCACGGCGAGCAGGTCGCCGTCCATGATGCCGGCGTCGCGCATCGACATGCCGCGTACCTTGAGCAGGTAATCGGGCTGGCGCTGGAAGAGCGTGTTCTCGACGTAGTAAGTCTGGTCGACATGCTCTTGCGCCAGGATCGGCGAGCCTGCCGCGACGCGACCGATGAGCGGCAGCGCCAACTGCGCCATGCCCGGCAGCGAGAGCGAGAACTGCCCGCCTTCGCGATGCCGCGTTTCGTTGAGCGAACGCAGCGCATCGCCCTTGAGTCGAATGCCGCGCGAGGTGCCGCTGACAAGTTCGATCACGCCCTTGCGGGCCAGCGCCTGCAGGTGCTCTTCGGCAGCGTTGGCCGACTTGAACCCCAGCTCATTGGCGATTTCGGCGCGTGTGGGCGGGGCGCCAGTGCGCGCAATGGCGCTCTGGATTAAGTCGAGGATCTGCTGCTGGCGGGCGGTAAGCTTCACGGCGAACTGCATATGTGGTTCCTTGCGGCACTGGCTAGATATCCAGTACCTGTATTTTTAACCAGTTTTTGGAAGTTGACAAGTCATGGCCAATTCCCCGTTGCCCGAAGTGCGTCGCGTGGTGGTTCTGGGGACCGGCGGAACCATCGCCGGAAAGGCCTCCAGCAGCGGCGACAACATCGGCTACACCGCTGGGCAGGTCGACGTGTCGGACTTGCTGGGTGGCATCGACGCGCCTGAGGGCGTCACCCTGCTGGCGGAGCAGGTGGCGCAGGTCGACAGCAAGGACATGGCCATCGACATCTGGCAGAAGCTCGCGCAGCGGTGCGCGCATTGGCTCGCGCAGCCGGATGTGGCTGGCGTGGTGATCACCCACGGCACCGACACGCTCGAGGAGACCGCCTTCTTCCTTCATTCGGTGCTGGCACCGGCGAAGCCTGTGGTGCTGACTTGCGCGATGCGCCCGGCCACTGCTCTTTCGCCGGATGGTCCGCAGAACGTGCGCGATGCCATCGCTGTCGCGGTGACGGCGGGCGCGCAGGGCGTGACGGCGGTGTGTGCTGGCACGGTCCACAGCGGGGTGGAAGTGCAGAAGGTGCACACGTACCGCCTCGATGCCTTCGCATCCGGCGATGCAGGGCCGATTGGCTACGTGGAAGAGGGCGCGGTGAGGCGCGTGAGGGAGTGGCCGGCTGCGCCGTCTCCCCAGGCATCGACGGCGCTGAGCGCATCAGGGCCTTGGCCGCGGGTCGAGATCGTCATGAGCCACGCCGGTGCGAGTGGCGCAATCATCGATGCACTTCTTCGGGAGGGCGCGGAAGAACCAGTCCGCGGATTGGTTCTCGCGACTACCGGCAATGGCACCGTGCACCACGCGCTGGAAGCGGCAGCACTCAAGGCACAGGACGCCGGCATTGCGGTGCTGCGCGCGACGCGCTGCACCAGCGGTCGCATTCTGCCGAAGCCCGATGACCGGCTGCGCGACGCAGGCGCGCTCACGCCCGTGAAGGCGCGCATCGCGCTGATGCTGGAACTGCTAGGGAAATAAATAGCCGCCCTGTAAAAAGGGCGGCGGGATCAGCTGCTCAGTGCCGCCAGGGCGCGTTGCGTGATTTCGTCGACCGTGCCGACGCCCTTGATCGCGCGGTACTTCGGGGCAGCGGCCGGATCGGCCTTGGCCCAGGCCGAGTAGTAGTCGACCAGCGGACGCGTCTGCTGGCTGTACACGTCGAGCCGCTTGCCCACGGTTTCTTCCTTGTCGTCCTCGCGCTGGATCAGGTCTTCACCGGTCAAGTCGTCCTTGCCTTCGACCTTGGGCGGGTTGAACTTGACGTGGTAGGTGCGGCCAGATGCCGGGTGCGAGCGGCGGCCACTCATGCGCTCGATGATGTCGCTGAAAGGCACGTCGATCTCCAGCACGTAGTCGAGCTTGACGCCCGCGGCCTTCATGGCATCGGCCTGCGGGATGGTGCGCGGAAAACCGTCGAACAGGAAACCATCGGCGCAATCGGGCTGGGCGATGCGCTCTTTCACGAGGTTGATGATCAGGTCGTCGCTCACCAGTGCGCCTGCATCCATGACGGCCTTGGCCTGCAATCCGAGCGGCGTGCCGGCCTTGACGGCGGCGCGCAGCATGTCGCCGGTCGAGATTTGGGGGATGCCGTATTTCTGGCAGATGAAGGCCGCTTGCGTGCCTTTGCCCGCCCCGGGCGCGCCCAGCAAAATTAGTCTCATGGTGTCCTCGGACGGTTCTTAGATTTTGTGTCACGCCAAGCGTTGGCCCGAGGGCTGGGCGAGGCGGATTTCACGTCGAGGATAGCATGCGTCCCCATAGGGAATTCCCTCCGCGACGCACGTCTTAGGAGGCGGGTCCGGCAGCAAAGACGGCACGCACGCGCGCCAGATCCTCAGGGGTGTCGATGCCCGGCCCGGGCGCGACATGGCTCACGTGCACCGCGATGCGATGCCCATGCCAGAGCGCGCGCAATTGCTCGAGTGCTTCGGTGGCTTCGACGGGCGATGGCGGCAGCGACGGAAATTTCCGCACGAAGCCGGCGCGATAGCCATAGATGCCGATGTGTCGTAGCGGCGCGGGCGAGGGCAGCACGGTCGGTGCCGCACCGCCGGCCGAGCCATCGCGCCACCAGGGAATCGGGGCGCGGCTGAAGTAAAGCGCATTGCCCTGGGCATCGAGCACCGCCTTCACCACGTTCGGGTTCATGAAATCGCTCACCGAATCGATCTCGTGAGCCGCCGTGCTCATCGCCGCTTCGGGATGCAGGGCCAGCGCGGCGGCGACGGCATCGATCAGCTCGGGGTCGATGAGCGGCTCGTCGCCTTGTACGTTGACGACGATCTCGTCGCCATCGAGGCCCAGTTGCTCGCACGCTTCAGCCAGCCGGTCGGTGCCGCTCGGATGGTCCTGGCGAGTGAGGATGGCTTCGACGCCGTGTGCCTTGCAGGCCGAAACGATGGACGCATCGTCCCCAGCCACAACAACGCGCGATGCGCCGGACTGGCTCGCACGTTGCGCGACACGCACCACCATCGGCAGGCCCGCGATATCGGCAAGTGGTTTGTTGGGCAGCCGCGTCGAGGCGAGGCGTGCCGGCACCAGGACGGTGAAGCTTACGGAGCCGGTCACAGACCCAGCTCTTCGTCGGACAGCGTGCGCGCCTCGTTCTCGAGCAGCACCGGGATGCCATCGCGCACCGGATAGGCGAGGCGGGCGCTGCGGGAGCACAGCTCCTGCTTCTCGGGGTTCCAGGTCAGGGGGCCCTTGGTCACGGGGCAGACGAGCAGTTCAAGCAGCTTGGTATCCATCGGGCGATGATAGCTTTGCGTCGAGTGCAGCGAAGAATTCCGGGGCAGGTTCGAAGTGCAGCGGCACGGCCAGCGCATCGGGCGCCTTGCGCCACAGCTTGACTGCATCTTTCTCGGTGCACAGCAAGGTGTATTCGCTGCCGGACGGGCGCTGCCAAGCGTCGAAGTCGTGGTGATCGGGCAGGGCGATGGTCTCGGTGAGCGCGAGACCGCGCGCGCGCAGCATGTCGAAGAACCCTTCGGGCCGCGCGATGGCTGCCAGCGCGATCAGCGACTTGCCCGCGAGAGCCTCCAGAGGAATATGTTTTCCATCGATTGCAACCGCATCCTGCGAAAGGTTGCGCGTGGCGGTGTAGCCGCCCGAAAAGGCAGGCTTCTCGCCGCTATGGAGCACCAGGTCGCAGCGACGTGGCCAGGGTTCGCGCAACAGGCCCGCAGGCAGCAGCCAGCCGTTGCCGATGCCGCGGTCGTCGAACACGCAGATCTCGATGTCGCGAGCGAGCGCCAGATGTTGCAGCCCGTCGTCGCTCACGATCACTTGGGTGGCCGGATGCCGCTCCAGCAGCGCGCGCGCGGCTTCGATGCGTCGTCGCGCGACGAAAACCGGTGCATTTGTAGCGTGGCGAATCAGCGCCGGTTCGTCGCCGACATCGTGGGGATCGCTCCCGTCGAGCACTTCGCGGCAATCGTCGGTGCGTCGGCCGTACCCGCGCGACACCACGCCGACCTGAAGCCCACGAGCCTGCAGATGCCGGACGACGGCCATCACGACAGGCGTCTTTCCCGCACCGCCCGCAATCACGTTGCCGACGACGATCACGGGAACGGGGACGCGTTCGGCCCGCAACCATCCGATCCGATAGAGCCAGCCGCGCAGCGAAAAGATCGCGCCGTAGAGCAGCGACAGCGGCCACAGCAGGCAGGCCAGCAGGCCGCGGTGCAGCCAGGCGTCCTGCAGCCGCGAGGCTGCGCCCGTGCTGCTGCGGCCCTGCGACGGCACTCAGTGCCCGGCTTGCGCCGTCGACTGTGCGGCGAACGTGATCTGCATCAGGCCGGCGCGGCGCGCGGCTTCCATCACCGTGACCACGGCCTGGTGCGGGCTGCTTGCGTCGGCGCTGATGATCACCACGCTTTCCTTGCCGCCGGTGGCCGCGGCGCCGAGTGCTGCAGCCACGGTGCTCACGTTGCGGTCCGCCACCGCGGCCTTATTGACCGTATAGCGGCCGTCGGCGGAGACCGTGACGATCACTTCCTTTGGATAGTCGCGCTGCGCGTCCACGTCCGCCGTCGGCAGCCGCAACTGCATCTCGGTGAACTTGCTGTAGGTGGTCGACAGCATCAGGAAGATCAGGATGACCAGCAGCACGTCGATGAACGGGATCAGGTTGATCTCCGGCTCGTCGCGCGCGCCGTGGCGAAACTGCATGCGGGCGCGGGTCATTTGCGCAGCGCGTTCAGGTGGCGTGCAAAGCGCTCACCCGAGAGTTCGAGGTTCAGCAGGTATTCGTCGACACGGCTGCGGAAGTAGCGCCAGAAGATCAACGTGGGAATCGCCACGATCAGACCGAACGCCGTGTTGTACAGAGCAATCGAGATGCCGTGCGCCAGTTGCGCCGGGTTGCCCGAGCCGACCGCGCCGTTGACGGGCGACTGCGAACCGAAGATCTCGATCATGCCGATCACCGTACCCAGCAGGCCGAGCAGCGGCGCAGCGGAGGCGATGGTCGCCAACGCCGGCAGGTAGCGCTCCAGCTTGTGAGCGATGGTGCGGCCCGACGCTTCCATGGCAGCGCGAAGATCGTCTTCGGTGCAGCGCGGATTGGCGTTGAGCGCCCGCAGGCCCGCAGCCAGCACCTGGCCAAGCATCGAGTTGCGTTCGAGTTTCGTGACGACGTCAGGGCCGGGAATGGCTCCGCGCGAGACAGTGATGGTTTCGTCGAGCAATTTTGGCGGAAGCACCTTCACGGTCTTCAGACTCGTGAAACGTTCTATAACCAGCGCGAGCGCAATAACCGAACAAGCGAGCAGCGGCCAAATAGGCCAACCCGCGGCAACAATGATGGAAAACAAGAAAATCCTCCGGCCCGTAGACTGCAAATGCGCGGCGATTATCCACCGAGCCCACCATCGGCATGCGGCTTGTTTGCGTGTCAGCAAGGACGCACAGATTCTGTGGATAACTTTGTGATTAACCTGCTTCGCAACTCGTCCGAACCCGCATGGATGGGCCTTTCCGCTAGATCGATTGAATTTTGAGCAGTACTTTTTTGAATGAAATCAACCACTTGCACGAGAAACCGTGCGCCTGCCCCGCATGGGGGACTTGGGGCGGGGGAAGTCAGGCCTGTTGTGGAAGAGTGGCTTTCGGCCATTCGTGCGCTTTGTGAACTTGCGTGAAACGAATTCCGCGCCCGGGCCGCGCATCTGGGCTGTCGGCGCGCTGTGCCGGGCAGTGGCCGACACGCTGGACGCACGCTTCAATCCGGTCAGCGTGCGCGGCGAGATCTCGGGTTTTTCGCGCGCCTCGAGTGGACATTGTTACTTCTCGCTCAAGGACGAGTCCGGCCAGTTGCGCTGCGCGATGTTCCGCCGCGCCGCCGGATTGCTCGATTTCTCGCCCCGGGATGGTGACCAGGTGGAAGTGCGTGGACGCCTTGCCGTGTACGAGCCGCGCGGCGATCTCCAACTGGTCGTCGAAAGCCTGAGGCGCGCCGGGCAGGGCGCGCTCTTCGAGCAGTTCCTGCAGCGGAAGGCGCGCCTCGAAGCCGAGGGGCTGTTCGATCCGGCGCGCAAGCGTGCGCTGCCCACCATGCCGCGCGCGGTCGGTGTCGTCACTTCGCTCGGCGCGGCCGCGCTGCACGACGTCGTGACCGCGCTGCGACGGCGCGTGCCGCACATCCCCGTGGTCCTGGCCCCGGCGGCAGTGCAGGGCGCGAATGCGCCCGCCGAGCTGGTGCGCGCGCTGCAATCGCTCTACACATTGGAGCCGGCCGTCGATGTGATTCTGCTGGTGCGAGGCGGGGGTTCGATCGAAGACCTGTGGGCCTTCAACGACGAGACGCTGGCGCGGACCATCGTGCAGAGCCCCGTGCCGGTGGTGAGCGGTGTCGGGCACGAAACCGACTTCACCATCGCCGATTTCTGCGCCGACCTGCGTGCGCCCACCCCCACCGCCGCGGCCGAACTCGTCAGCGCGCCGCGCGACCTGTGGCTCGGGGCGCTCGATTTGCTCGATGAACGGCTCGGAGATGCGCTGGGCACGCGCCTCGACGTGCTCGGGCAGCGGCTCGATCAGGCCGCAGGCCGCCTCGGCCGTCCGTCGAACCTGGTGGCTCGCCAGCAACTTCGACTGGCGCACCATGCGCAGCGCCTGCACTTTGCGGTGCTGTCAAGACAGGAGCGCTTGGCGCAGGTACCACGATCGATCGCGGTCAATCTTCCAGCGAAATTCGACCGCGCACTCGTGCAGCGGCGCGAGCGCCTGGAGCGCGTGGCTCTGCGTCTGCGTCTGCTCGATCCGGCGCTCGTGCTGCAGCGCGGCTACGCCTGGCTCACCGATGCGGATGGCCGCGCGGTCGTCAGCGCGAAGAAGTTGAACGCGGGTGACGCGGTCGTCGCGCGGCTTGCGGATGGCGAGGTCGACCTGACCGTGACGCATGGAGGGAGCAACAACGGGAACACGTCCGACGCGCCCTCGAAAATTAGTTCCTAGAATCCTTTATTCCCCACAACCAACCCACGAGAAAAAACCATGGAACATGTGCTCCCACCCCTGCCGTACGCCCTCGACGCGCTGGCACCCGAGTATTCGAAGGAAACCCTCGAATACCACTACGGCAAGCATCACAACGCCTACGTGGTGAACCTCAACAACCTGCAGAAGGGCACCGAGTTCGAAGCCCTCACGCTGGAGGAGATCATCAAGAAGGCCAGCGGCGGCATCTACAACAACGCTGCCCAGATCTGGAACCACACCTTCTTCTGGAACTGCATGAAGCCCCAAGGCGGCGGCGCACCGACCGGCGCGCTGGCCAAGGCCATCGATGCCAAGTGGGGCAGCTACGACGCCTTCAAGGAAGCCTTCGTGAAGTCGGCTGTCGGCAACTTCGGTTCGGGCTGGACCTGGCTCGTGAAGAAGGCCGACGGTTCGGTGGACATCGTGAACACCGGTGCCGCCGGCACGCCGCTGACGACCGCTGACACGGCGCTGCTGACCGTGGACGTCTGGGAACACGCCTACTACATCGACTACCGCAACCTGCGCCCCAAGTTCGTCGAGACCTTCCTGGCGAAGCTGGTCAACTGGGACTTCGCGGCCAAGAACTTCGGCTGAGCACATTCGCGCATCAAAAAAGCCGACCCTCGGGTCGGCTTTTTTGTGGGCTGAAGGCGGCAGAAACTCAGCGCTTGGTGGCTGAGAACAGTTCGCCACCCAGCTTGGCACCCTTCTTGATGTTCTTCTTGGCAAACCAGCCCTGGTTCATCTCGAGCACATAGCGCACGGGTTCTTCGGAGCAATGCGAGTTTTCGGTCAGCGGCTGCATGTCGACCAGGTTGACGATGCGGCCATCATCCGCCACGAAGGCGGCCGTCAGCGGCAGCAGGGTGTTGCGCATCCAGAAGCACTGCGTGGCGGGCTGCTCGAAAACGAAGATCATGCCCTCCGCCTGCGGCATGGTCTTGCGGAACATCAGCCCGATTTCACGCTGCTGCGGCGTCTGGGCAATTTGGGTATCGATCTTGTACAGGCCGACCGACAACTGCGTGCGCGCAAGATCGGTCTGGGGTTGCTGCTGCTGTTGTTGTTGAGCATGAGTCGGCATCACGAACGAGGCGGACAGCAGGAGCAGGGCGGCTAAACGCTGAAACATCGGAGAACTCTTTCAGGGCGGGGTCGTGGAAGGCCCGGCCCGTAACCAATAAAAATGCCCGCTGATGCGGGCATTGCCGGGTGAGCTTGAAAGCTTACACCTTCTTGGCGGCAGCCGTGTGGGCCTTGGCCACGTGGCGAACCTTGTGCTTCTTGACTGCGTGCTTGGCCTTGGCCTTGTGAGCAGCAGGTGCGGCCGGAGCGGCGGCCGCGGGTGCGGGGGTTTGAGCAAATGCACCGGCAGCGAAGAGACCGGCGACCAGGGCTGCGAGCAGCTTGTTCATGAGAAATCCTTTGATATCGTTGATTTGGATCACCTCCCTGTGGAAGGTCCACATTCAACGGAGCCCATCGCACGCGGTTGACAGCACTTTGGTCGAGGCGGACGAAAAAAAAGCGCTCCGAGGAGCGCTTTTTTCAGGGGACGCCGAATTACTTGGGCGTGCCGCCTTGGGTCGACTTGCGCTTGACGCTGCCGTCCTTGTTGCGACGACGTTGGTCGCGCGTTTCCGCGCGCTTTTCGCCAGAGGCTGCAGCCTTGTCGCCGCCGAGGTTGCCGCCTTCGGGCGTCTTGGCGATGTCGCCAGCGGGAGCGGCCACTTGACCAGCGGGCTTGGCATCCTTCTTGGCTTCGGCGCGTGCTTGCGACTTGCTGTTGGTTGCGTTCCCTTGTTCGGGCGTGGTGCCGGCCGGGTTTTGGGCATAGGCGCCAGCTGCGAACAGACCAGCGATCATGACTGCGAGAATTTTGCTCATTGAAGATTCCTCTATCGAGAATTGGTTGGAAACGCCTCCCGGCGAGCAGAAGGTCAGCCAGTAACGAGCCCAATGGCCCCATGGTTGACAAACGCCAGCTGATGGGCAGCGTCTAAAATGTACAGCGATTTGTTAGCCGGTTGTACAGCGGAACCCCCTCGCTGTCTGAATTCGCTGACACTCGTCAAAATTACGTCACTCCCGGAGCGCATCCCCCTCATGTCCAGCTATCAGCACATCAAAGTCCCGACCGAAGGCCAGAAGATCACGGTCAATGCAGACAACTCGCTGAATGTGCCCGATCAACCGATCATTCCCTTCATCGAAGGCGACGGTACGGGGCTGGACATCACGCCGGTGATGCTCAAGGTGGTGGACGCCGCAGTGGCCAAGGCCTACGGCGGCAAGAAGAAGATTCACTGGATGGAGGTCTATGCCGGCGAGAAGTCGACCAAGGTGTATGGCCCCGACGTCTGGCTCCCCGAGGAAACCCTGCACGCGGTGCGCGACTACGTCGTCTCCATCAAAGGCCCGCTCACCACGCCCGTCGGCGGTGGCATCCGATCGCTGAACGTTGCGCTGCGTCAGGAACTCGACCTCTACGTGTGCCTGCGCCCCATCCAGTATTTCGAAGGCGTCCCCAGTCCAGTGCGCGAGCCGCACAAGACCAACATGGTCATCTTCCGCGAGAACTCGGAAGACATCTATGCCGGCATCGAGTTCGAAGCCGAAAGCGACAAGGCCAAGAAGCTCATCAAGTTCCTGCAGGACGAGCTCGGCGTCAAGAAGATCCGCTTCCCCAACACGTCCGGCATCGGCGTGAAGCCCGTGTCGATCGAAGGCACCGAGCGCCTCGTGCGCAAGGCATTCCAGTACGCCATCGACAACGACAAGCCCAGCGTGACCATCGTGCACAAGGGCAACATCATGAAGTTCACCGAAGGTGGCTTCCGTGACTGGGCCTACAACCTGGCCGCCAAGGAGTTCGGCGCCGAGTTGATCGACGGCGGCCCGTGGATGAAGTTCAAGAACCCGAAGACGGGCAAGGAAATCACCGTCAAGGACAGCATTGCCGACGCGTTCCTGCAGCAGATCCTGTTGCGTCCCGCCGAGTACAGCGTCATCGCCACGCTGAACCTCAACGGCGACTACGTGTCCGACGCGCTGGCCGCACAGGTCGGCGGCATCGGCATCGCTCCGGGCGCGAACCTGAGCGACACCGTCGCAATGTTCGAGGCCACGCACGGCACCGCGCCCAAGTACGCCGGCAAGGACTACGTGAACCCCGGCTCCGAAATCCTCTCGGCCGAAATGATGCTGCGCCACATGGGCTGGACCGAAGCGGCCGACCTGATCATCAGCGCGATGAAAAAGTCGATTGCCAGCAAGCGGGTGACCTATGACTTCGCGCGCCTGATGGAAGGTGCGACGCAGGTGAGCTGCTCGGGCTTCGGGCAAGTCATGATCGAGCACATGTAATCGACTGCGCGCTTCGACGTCTTGCGACGTCAGGCAACGAGCCCTTGAACTTCCGAAAGGAATTCAAGGGCTTTTTTGTTGGCCAAATAGCCGCTCCATTCAATAGAAATTACTACTTGCGAATTTCTGGACCGTCTGCTCCCGGAGAAATTTCACAGATCAATTGCCTGCTTTCGGTATTTAACTATTGGTAGGAACTGTGCTCCGCCACAGGTCTGCGCAAGCACGCAAAATCGCGCCTATTCGAAAAAGCATAGGGAGCGAGAAATGGGCGGAAAAACAGCAGAGATCGGTGCTTTGCCGAGCGGGAAGCCGCGTGATTTCAATGCGCAATTAACGTCAGCTGCGAGCCGCTAGGTTGCAATGACCATCTCCCGACGGGCGCTGTTCGGAAAGCTCAATCTCACCTTGTTTCGCGGTATTGAAGCCGCAACAGCATTTGCCAAGCTGCGAGGAAATCCATATGTCGAATTGACGCATTGGATTCATCAAATCTGGCAACTCAATGACAGCGATTTTCATCGCATCTGCCGCCATTACCAAATTGATTTTCAGGTCATCGAAAAAGATCTGATTTCCAGATTGTCGGAATTGCCCTCGGGCGCGACATCGCTGAGTGATTTCTCCCATCACGTCGAAGCGGCCATTGAGCGCGCCTGGATCCTCTCCAGCCTCGAATTCGGCGATCGTCGTGTGCGCAGTGCGTGGCTGCTCGCGGCGTTGGTGCAAACGCCTGATCTGCGGCGGCTGCTCCTTGGCATGTCGCCCGCGTTCCGCAAGCTCCCGGTCGAGCAATTGACGGATACCGTCGTCTCCCTCATCGAAGGCTCCCCTGAACGCAACGAAGGGCCGCACGATGGCTTGGGCCTCCCGGCTGCAACGCCAGGAGAAGCGAGCGGCGCGATTGCAGATTCGTCAGATGGCAAATCTGCCCTGGCCCGGTATTGCAGAGACCTGACCGACAGCGCACGCGACGGGCAAATCGATCCCGTGATCGGCCGTGAGCACGAGATCCGCACGATGGTCGACATCCTGCTGCGCCGGCGGCAGAACAACCCTCTGCTCACCGGAGAGGCCGGGGTGGGCAAGACGGCGGTAGTCGAAGGACTCGCGCTGGCAATCGCCAACGGCGAGGTTCCGCCCTCGCTGCGCGATGCGCGCCTGCTCAGCCTCGATGTGGGGGCGTTGTTAGCCGGCGCCAGCATGCGGGGGGAGTTCGAGTCCCGCCTGAAGTCGCTGCTCGAAGAAGCGAGCAAGTCGAGTCAGCCGGTCATTCTTTTCATCGACGAGGTGCACACCCTGATCGGTGCCGGCGGACAGGCCGGTACCGGAGATGCGGCCAATCTGCTCAAGCCTGCTCTCGCACGCGGCACCTTGCGCACCATCGGCGCGACCACGTGGAGCGAATACAAGCGCCATATCGAGAAGGACCCTGCACTGACCCGTCGTTTCCAGACGCTGCAGGTCTCCGAGCCAGAAGAGGCCTCGGCCGCCGAAATGGTGCGCGGGCTGGTCGCCGTCTTCGCCGAACATCACGGTGTCACGGTACTGGACGAGGCGGTGCGGGCGGCGGTGTCCCTGTCCCATCGCTACATTCCGTCGCGCCAGTTGCCGGACAAGGCCATCAGCCTGCTCGACACGGCATGCGCACGTGTCGCCATGTCGTTGCACACGCCACCCGCCGTGGTCGATCAACTGCGACAGCGGGTCGCAGCCCTGGACGTGGAGCTCGCCTTGCTGGCTCAGGAAAGCGCGATCTCGCGAGGCAGTGACGCCCGATCAAAGCGCTTCGAAGCGGCAAATGCCCGACTCGATGCCACCGAACATGAACTCTCGACTTACGAGGCCCGGTGGCAAGAAGAGCTTGCGATGGTTCAGCAGATTCAATCGCTGAGAACAAAGAAGAGGGAGGAGGAGGGGGAGAGTGGCGCCGAGGGCGAGTGGCCCTCGGCGCGACTGCATGCCCTGGAAGAAGAACTCCTGTTGCGCCAGCAGGACACGCCATTGGTTCTTTCCCAGGTCGACGAGTCGGTGATCGCGGCCGTCGTTGCAGATTGGACGGGAATACCGGTTGGCCGCATGGTGCAAGACGAAGTTGCCGCAGTCTTCAGGCTCGAAGCCACGCTCGGCGAACGTGTTGTCGGCCAGGACCGCGCGCTTGCCGCGATTGCGGAGCGCATCCGTGTGTCGCGGGCGCGTCTGACCGATCCGAACAAGCCGGTCGGCGTCTTCCTGCTGGCCGGTCCTTCAGGCGTTGGAAAGACCGAAACCGCGTTGGCACTTGCGGACGCCATGTATGGCGGTGAGCAGAACCTCATCACCATCAACATGAGCGAGTTTCAGGAACCGCACACCGTCTCGACGCTGAAGGGCTCGCCGCCGGGCTACGTGGGATACGGAGAAGGCGGTGTTCTGACGGAGGCCGTGCGCCGGAAGCCCTACAGCGTGATCCTGCTCGACGAGGTGGAAAAGGCGCATCCGGACGTCCACGAAATCTTCTACCAGGTGTTCGACAAGGGCTGGATGGAGGACGGCGAAGGCCGCCGCATCGACTTCAGGAACACGACCATCCTTTTGACGAGCAACGCTGGTGCGGAACTCATCGAGAGCGTTTGCGAAGACCCTGCATCGCCGCCCGAAGTCGAAACCCTGCGCGAAGCGCTGCAGCCTGTTCTTCGCCAGGTTTTCCCGGCTGCATTCCTCGGTCGCCTGTCCGTCGTGCCTTACCTGCCATTGGGTGTGCAGGCCTTGAGCCGCATCGTCTCGCTGCATCTGGACCACGTGGTCCATCGGATGAAAAAGAAGCATGGCATCGAATTGCACTACGCCCCGGGTTTGGTGGCCGAAATCGTCGATCGATGCGGCACGCATGAAACCGGGGCACGCCGACTGACGGGCTTCATCGAGCAGAACCTGCTCCCGGTCTTGTCGCGGCAGTGGCTCAACGCCTTGCAGGAAAAGCGAACGATCGCGCGTATCTCCGTCGATGCAAGGCCGCTCGGAAAAACAGGGCCGCGTTTGCAGGAAGGAGATGTCGTCACCTGCCATACCGAATACGTCTGACGCTTCGAAGCGCAGTGTTTCCAGCGCTCTATTTCTTAGTTTCCATCAGGGAGTTTTCGTGACAAACAACAACAGCAGTCAGAAATTCATCGCCCGCAACAGGGCGCCACGCGTACAGATCGAATACGACGTGGAAATCTACGGCTCGGAGAAGAAGATCGAGCTGCCTTTCGTGATGGGTGTCCTGGCCGATCTTTCCGGCAAACCCACCCAGGCGTTGCCGCCGGTGGCCGACCGCAAGTTCCTCGACATCGACATCGACAACTTCGACGAGCGCATGAAGGCGATCCAGCCGCGCGTGGCCTTCGCCGTACCCAACACGCTGTCGGGCCAGGGACAACTCATGGTCGACATCACCTTCGAGAGCATCGATGACTTCTCGCCGGCCGCCGTGGCCCGCAAGGTCGAGCCCTTGAGCCGGCTGCTCGAGGCGCGAACCCAGCTTGCCAATCTCCAGACGTACATGGACGGCAAGGCCGGTGCCGAAGGCCTGCTCAACCAGCTGCTGCAAGACCCCGCGCTCATGAAGTCGTTGGCGCAGGCTCCCAAGCCCCGCGCGGCAACAGATCACAACGACGCACGGACTGCCGACTCGGCGGCGTGAATCCGAACCTAGGAACTTCACATGAACACCACAAGCGATGCCGTGCTCGACGCGCCGGTCACGGCGCAATACGCCAACCCTTCCGACTTTGCGTCCCTGCTGGACAAGGAGTTCAAGCCCAAGACCGATGAGGCTCGCGACGCCGTCGAGGCAGCCGTTCGCACCCTGGCCGAGCAGGCGCTCGTCAATGCCGCGACGATGACCGACGATGCCTACAGCAGCATCGAGGCCATCATTGCGGAGATCGATCGAAAGCTCTCGGAGCAGATCAACCTCGTGCTGCACAAGGACGAGTTCCAGAAGGTCGAGTCGGCCTGGCGCGGCATGCATCACCTGGTCTACAACACCGAAACGGACGAGAAGCTCAAGATCCGTTTCATGGATGTGTCGAAGGATGAAGTGCGCCGCACGCTTCGTCGCCACAAGGGCATTGCCTGGGACCAGAGTCCGATATTCAAGCGCATCTACGAGGAAGAGTACGGACAGCTCGGCGGCGAGCCCTATGGCTGCCTAGTGGCGGACTACTACTTCGACCACACACCGCCCGATGTCGAACTGCTCGGCGCCATTGCCAAGATTTCGGCCGCATCGCATGCGCCATTCATCGCGGGGTCGGCACCTTCGTTGCTCGGCATGGAGTCGTGGCAAGAGCTTGCGAACCCGCGCGACCTGGCGAAGATCACCTCGAACCTCGAGCACGCGCCCTGGAATTCGTTGCGCAACACCGAGGACTCGCGCTACGTTGGCCTCGCCATGCCGCGTTTTCTCGCGCGCTTGCCCTATGGCGCAAAGATCAACCCGGTCGACGAGTTTGATTTCGAGGAGGAAACCGAAGGCGCCGATCATCGGAACTACGTCTGGAGCAACGCGGCCTATGCCATGGCCGTCAACATCAACCACAGCTTCAAGCTTTACGGCTGGTGCACGATGATCCGCGGTGTGGAGTCGGGCGGCACGGTAGAAAACCTGCCATGCCACACCTTCCCAACCGACGACGGCGGCTTCGACATGAAATGCCCGACCGAGATCGCGATCTCGGACCGCCGCGAAGCCGAGCTCGCCAAGGCAGGCCTGATTCCGCTGGTTCACCGCAAGAACACCGATCACGCTGCCTTCATCGGTGCGCAATCGATGCAGAAGCCGCAGGAGTACATGGACCCGGATGCGACGGCCAATGCCAATCTGTCGGCCCGCCTGCCGTACCTGTTCGCGAGCACCCGTTTCGCGCACTACCTCAAGTGCATCGTTCGCGACAAGATTGGTTCCTTCAAGGAGCGCGAGGACATGCAGCGCTGGCTCAACGAATGGATCATGCATTACGTCGATGCCGATCCCGCCAACTCCTCGCAGGAAACCAAGGCGCGCAGGCCGCTCGCGGCGGCTGAAGTCGTGGTGGAAGACATCGAGGGCAACCCCGGCTACTACAGCGCGAAGTTCTTCCTGCGCCCGCATTTCCAGCTCGAAGGCTTGACCGTTTCATTGCGCCTCGTCGCAAAGTTGCCGTCTCTCAAAGAGGCTGCCTGACAGGCCTGCCTCCATCCATTCCGAGTCGTTCGATGAAGTGGCGCGAAGACGCCACCCGCGAAGTCGCTCGAAGCGCAAAGGGCGCTGGAGCGCATCAGTCAGATATTGAAAAAACAAAGTTCAGGGAGTTTTTTATGACGCAAGACATTTTTCTGAAGATCAACGGGATCGAGGGCGAGTCCCAGGATTCCGACCACAAGAACGAGATCGAGGTCCTGGCCTTCAACTGGAAGGCCTTCCAGGAATCCACCATGCATGCGGGCTCGGGCGGCGGCGCCGGCAAGGCCACGGTCGAGGACCTGGAGTTCGAGCACTACGTCGATCGATCGAGTCCCAACCTGATGAAGTATTGCCTCACAGGCAAGCACGTCCAGGAGGCGAAGCTCACCGTTCGCAAGGCCGGCGGCAATCCGCTCGAGTACCTCAAGCTCACGTTCTCCGACGTGATCATCACGGCCGTCCAGCCTTTCGGTTCGAACTCCGATGAGTTGCGCATCAGGGAACGTGTGCGCCTGTCCTTCTCGAAGATCAAGCAGGAGTACTCGGTGCAGAACGCCCAAGGCGGCAGCGGTGGCGCGGTCACGGCCGGCTACGACATCAAGGGCAACAAGGAGTCCTGACAACGACGGCAGGGCCTGAGTCAGCTCAGAGCCTCACGGCCTCAAGCGGCGCGGCGCACGAAGGTGCGTTGCGCTGCATATGGCCATTCCCGTCTCCGGATCGCATCACGTCCTTTTCAGCATGTCATTCAATGTGCCTTGTCCCCGGCGAACCGCCTCACGGCAATGGCTTCCCGCGGTGCTCTCGTTGCTCGTTCTGGCGTTCGCGCTGGGGACGACACGGCCCTCGCATGCCCAGTTCTCTTACCCGAGAGAGCAGACAAAGCTCGACATCACGATCACGGCGGAGGCCGGCGTCAATCCCGACGACAAGGGCAGGGCGGCGCCCATCCTGGTGCGCATCTACGAACTCAAGTCGGAAGGCGTCTTCGAAGCCGCCGACTACTTTTCGCTCTCCGGCAATGACAAGGCCCTGATCGGCAGCGAGCTGCTCGTTCGAGACGAATTCATCCTGCGGCCCGGCGATGTCAAGACCATCCGCCGCGAGTCGCACCCCGACCTTGCGGCCATCGGTGTCGTCGCCGGCTACCGCGATCTCGCGCAAGCCGATTGGCGAGCGGTGCAAAAGATCGATCCCGCACCGGAAGTCGCCTGGTATCGCTCGGTCCTGCCGGCGAACAAGCTCAAGTTGCAGATCGGCCTTCAAGCCAAGGGCATCCAGCTCACCCCCCTCAAATAGGTCTGCGACTTGAACGCACAACGATCGATCCCATGAGTTGGTACAACAAAGTCGCCTGGAGCGAAGGACTCTTCCTGCGCCCGCAGCTGTTCCAGCAGCAGGAGCGCTATCTCGAGCACCTCGCCCACAAGCGCACGGCCTCGCTCAGCCCGTTCTACTGGGGCTTCAATCACTACAGCATCGATGCGGAGTCCCTGTCCCTTGGCAAGCTCGTGCTCGCCAGTGCCGCGGGCATTTTTTCGGACGGCACCCCCTTCGACGCCCCCGGCCAGACGCTGCCGCCCGCGCCGCTCACCATCCAGCCGGAGCATCTGGAGCAGGTCATCCATCTGGCCGTGCCCATTCGCACGCCCAATGGCGAGGAAACGACTTTCGACGACGCGATGGCTGCTGCGGCGTCGCTCGCACGCTTCTCGGTTTTCGACACCGAGTTGCGCGACGCGAATTCCATCGGACAAGGCCCGAAGACGGTGCAGCTTTCGCGGCTTCGCTTGCGCCTGCTTCCGCAAAGGGAGCTGACGGATGCCTGGATCGGTCTTCCGCTCGCCAAGGTGACGGTGCTGCGCTCCGATGGGAGCATCGCCACCGACCCGTATCTGATCCCGCCAGTCGCTGGCTACGGCGCGAGCCCGCTGCTGGCGGACTGGGTGACGAACCTGCACGGCCTGTGCCGTCTTCGCGCGCAAACGCTTGCGGCGCGGCTCAGCGGCAATGACGGCAAGTCGAGCGAATCGGCCGAGGTGTCTGATTTCCTGTTGCTGCAGATACTCAATCGCTACGAGCCCTTGTTCGAGCACTGGCTGCGCGTGCGGGAAACCTCGCCGGAGGTGCTGTACACCGCTTTGTGCTCTCTCAGCGGGGAGCTTGCGACGTTCGTGCGCGCGAGCACGCGTCGCCCCACCGAGCACCCGGCCTACCGGCACATCGATCCGTGCCTGTCTTTCAGAGGACTGATCGCCGATGTGCAGGCCTTGCTCAACGATGTGCTGGTTCGCAGCGCGCAGAGCATTCCCCTTGCCAATCGCGCCAACGGCGTGCGCGTGGCAAGCGTCGAGCCCTCGGAGCTGCAGGGCTTCTCGAGCCTCGTATTCGCCGTGGCGGCCCATACACCGCCTGATCAGCTGGCCAGCGAGTTTCCGGCGCGATGCAAGGTCGGGCCGAGCGATCGGCTTGGCGAACTCATCCGCTCGCATCTGCCCGGGATTCCGCTGCAAACGCTGCCGGTGCCGCCGCGCCAGATTCCCTTCAACGCAGGCTTTGTCTATTTTCAGATCGACTCGCGCGGGCCGCTGTGGGAGCACATGGTCAAGCACGGTGGACTGGCGCTGCACGTGGCAGGCGAGTTCCCTGGTCTGCGTCTTGAACTCTGGGGCGTGCGAGAGAAATGAAACCCTTCGTCGAAGATCCCACGCACGACCAGGAAGAGCCCCACGACGACTCGCGGAGGCTCGATCCGTCTGCCGACTCTTCACCCAACGATTCCTTGCCGGGTGATCCAGCAGAGAAGGGTGTGCATCTCGCCCCCGAGCCATCGATGCAAGTGCGTCTGGTCGCGGTCACTGCCTCCAGGAATCCTCTGCTCGAGGCGGCGCAACCGCTGCTGCGCGCACTCGCCGATATGCCGGCGACGCTCGGTAGCGAGGGCGTGACGATTCTGCATCAACTGCTGGAGCGCGAGGTCGCGAGCTTTCAATCCCTCTGCGGTAGCGCGCAGATCAGGCACGAGCATGCGGTGGCGGCAAGCTATTCGCTGTGCACCGCGCTCGACGAGGCTGCCAACAGCACGGAGTGGGGCGGCGGCAAGAATGGCGAGGCCGGCATCTGGGCCGGACAGCAGCTGGCTGCGAAATTCCACGGTGACACGAAGGGCGGCGACAAATTCTTCCTGCTGGTCGGGCGTCTGGCCGCCAGTCCGCAGGAGCACATCGATCTGCTCGAGCTGATGTACCAGGTCCTGGGGCTGGGCTTCGAGGGACGCTTCGGCACGGCGACCAATGGGCGCCGGCAGCTGGAGACGGTTCGCCATCGGCTCTTCACACTGCTTGGTACGGCGCGGGGCGAAGTCCCGCGCGATCTTTCCCCGCACTGGAAGGGTGTGGGTGCGGGCACGTTCCGCCTGTTGCGCAGCATTCCAGTGTGGCTGACGGTGTCGCTGCTGACACTGGTCTTGTGCGGCCTTTTCGCCTGGTACAAGTACCAGCTGTTGCAGACCAGCGCCGACGTGGAGCAACGCATCGCCGCCATCGGCCGGATGCGTCCGCCACCCGCACCGCCAGCGCCGGCGGTCAAACCTCTGCGCCTGAAAGAGCTGCTGGCTCCCGAGATCGCACGCGGCACCGTGAGCGTGGAAGAAGACGAGCACCGCAGCGCGGTCACGTTCAGAGGCGACGACATGTTCATCCCCGGCCAGGCGCGCCTGAACGCAAAGATCCTTCCGGTCTTGGGCAAGGTGGCGGACGAGGTCAATCAAGTCTCGGGCTCTGTCCAGATCACCGGCCACTCCGACAACCGCCCGATCAAGACCCGCGAGTTTCCCAACAACCAGGTCTTGAGCGAGAAGCGGGCCGAGGCGGTGAGCGCCGTATTGCTGGGCAAGGGCGTGGTGGCGTCGCGCATCCGTACCGAAGGGCGCGGCGACACGATGCCGATGGCCGACAGTGCAACGGCCGCCGGGCGCGCCAGGAATCGCCGCGTCGACATCGTCGTCGTCCAGGGCGACGGCGGGAGCCCCACGTCGCCAGCCACAACGCCGGCGGCGCGCTAGAGGCGCGACGGGAGTCACTCATGCAATACCTCAAACAGTTCCTGGCGTTTCTTTTTTCCCGGCAGATGCTGGCCTTCGTCGCCATGGTGCTGCTGGCATTGGCGATCTGGTTCGTCGGTCCGTTGCTTGCCGTGGATGGACTGCGCCCGCTGGCTTCGGTCGACGTGCGCGTGGCTTTCATCGTGTTGCTGCTGGTGCTTGGCATCCTCTGGCTCGTTTCGGGGCCGTACAGCCTCGTCGGGGTGGCCGCGCTGTGCCTCTTGCTTTGGCAGGCGGGGCCTTTGCTGGACATCGGTGCGGCAAAGCCGCTCGCATCGGTCGGCGTGCGTGTGGCGATCATTGGCGCGATCCTGCTGCTGTATGCGTTGTACTGGCTCTATCGCTTCTGGCAGGCCCTGCGCAACAACGAGGACCTGCTAGCAAAGGTCCTGAGCTTCGGAAAGGATGCGGGCAAGGACGAGACGGCCAAGGAAGAGATCAAGACGGTCACCGCCGCAGTCCAACGCGCCTTGGCGCAACTCAAGGGCCTGCGCGGTCGCGGTGGATTGCGTCGCTTGTTCGAAGGCAATCGCCACCTGTACGAACTGCCCTGGTACATGGTCATCGGTAGCGCCGGTGCGGGGAAAACCACGGCGTTGCTCAATGCGGGGCTGCAGTTTCCCCTGGCCCGCCAGATGGGCAATGCGTCGAAGCGCGTGGTGTTCAAGTCGGAGGGCGGCACCATGCATTGCGACTGGTGGTTTGCCAACGAGGCCGTGTTCATCGACACAGCAGGCCGCTACACCACGCAGGAGCGCAATCCCACGACCGATCCGATCGAGTGGCGCGCTTTCCTCGGCCTGCTCCGCAAGCACCGCACGCGTGCGCCGCTCAACGGCGTGATCGTCACGCTCGATGCAGCCGAGTTGTTGACCATGACCGAGATGGAGCGCGCCGAGCATGCAAGCCTGGTGCACGACCGCCTGACCGATCTGCGTCAGGAGTTGGGCATTCGTTTCCCCGTGTACGTGGTCGTCACGAAGATGGATCTGTTGCGTGGGTTCAGCGAATACTTTCAATCGCTCACCGGCGAAGGGCGCATGCAGGCCTGGGGCTTCGCGCTGCCATTCCACGGCATGAAAAACACACGGGCCGGCGTGCAGGTCCGGGACACCCTCCGCACGCAGGTGGACGCGGAGCTTGCATTGCTCAACGACCGGTTGGCCGATGGGCTTCGTGCGAGACTGAATGAGGAGTTCGACGTCGAACGTCGCAAGCGTCTGTTCGCATTGCCCAAGGAACTGGCCGCATTGGCTGTGCCGCTGGTGCCGATGCTGGACCAGATCTTTCTTGTCTCGCGTTTCGACAGGACCCAGTTGCACGACACGCTGCGCGGCGTGTACTTCACGAGCGGTGCGCAATCCCATGCAGAGGTGCCCGCCGACCACCAGACGCTGGTCCAGCGACTGCAGCGCAGCCTCGGCCTGTCGCCATCTTCGAATCTGCAGGCCGCGGGCACGTCGCCCGAACAGGGGCAGCAAGGATTCTTTCTCCAGGACCTGCTGACCAAGGTCATCATCCCGGAGGCTCACCTGGTGAGGCCCAATCTGCGCTGGGAGTTTCGGTTCCGGCTGTTGCGTCTGATGGGACACGCCCTGGCGCTCGTGATCTTCATCTGGCTGGCCGGTGCGCTGGCCGTGAGCTTCGGCAACAACCGCCGATACCTGGACACCGTCAGCCAGCGTACCGATGTGCTTGCCGGACAGGTGAGCGCGCTGCTCGGCAGCTTCAAGCCGTCTGGCGTGCCGGATGTACTGAACGGCGCACGCGAGTTGCCCGGCTATGCGGAGCTGGACATCGACAGCCCGCCGGGCAGCTTTCGCTATGGCCTGTACAGCGTGCCGCCAGTGCTTGCAGTGGCCGCCGACACCTATGCCCAACTGCAGGATCACACCTTGCTGCCGACCATCCTGCAGCGCATGGAGGCCGTACTGACGCAGAGCATGAAGGACGGCGATGCCAAGATCGCCTATGAAACCCTGCGCGTCTACAAGCTCCTGCACGACAAGGACCGGTACATGAAGGGAGGTGCCCGGGATGTCCGCAACTGGGTTCTCAAGGACTGGGAGCGCACCGACAGTGCCGCCGCCTTCGGCGGACGCGCTTCGATGACAGGCCATGCCATGGCACTTTTCTCCGGTGAACGTCCGGTGCAGTCGGCATCGCTGCCCAACGAGGCGCTCGTGCGTGCTGTGCAGGACTTCCTGAACAGCAACACCTCGACGCAACGCGTCTACGAACGCGCCAAGGCGGCAATGCTGCGCGAGGCGCCCCAGGAATTCACATTGGTCCGGGCGGTCGGGCCGCAAGCAGGCACCGTATTTTCCCGTGCCGGCGGCCTGCCTCTCGAGAAAGGGGTGCCGGGCCTTTTCACTTACGACGGGTACCACGACGTCTTCAGCAAGCGCTTGCCGGAATTCGTCGGGCAGGCCATTGACGACGACGCATGGGTGATGGGGCGCAATGCCTCGGCTGTGCTCGATGCCGCTGCCCGCAAATTGCAGAACGATCCGTTCCTCGACGACATCCGTCGCCAGTACCTGAGCGAATATGCCCAGCACTGGGAAGCCTTTCTCGAATCGATTCGCACGGTCGGAGGCGGCGACACCACCGGCACCAGCCTGGGTTTCGACCTGAGCGTGTTGCGCCAGTTCGCCGCGCCCGACTCGCCCCTGGCGCGGCTGGCGCGTGCGGCGGCGCGCGAGACCACGCTGTCGCGTCCACTGGTCGTGCGCGTCCAGGAGGAAAAGGGGTTTCTCGACAAGGCTTCCGATGAACTGAGCAAGCAGACGAGCGCGATCGGCAGGAATCTCGGCATCCGTGCGGAGGAGCGACTCGAAAAGGAAATCGTCGACAACCGCTTTGCGGCGCTGCGCGAAGTGGTGACGGGCCAGCCGGACATCGGTGCTGCAAGCGCTGGAGCCACCGGCGCCAAGCCGGGGCTCGAAACCATCTCAGGCCTTGTCAACGAGTTCTATACCCTGCTGGTCGTGGCCGATACGGCGCTGACGGCAGGCAGCCTGCCGCCCGGAGGCTCCGAAGTTGGTGCGCGGTTGAAGCTGGAGGCCGGAAAACTCCCGGCGCCGTTTCGCGAGGTGCTGACCGCGTTGGCCACGAGCGGCGGCGACAAGGTGGCGCTCGGTTCCACCGGCATCCTGCGCAACCAGGCCCAGCAGCAACTCGACCGCATCATGGGCCTGATGGCGATGCAGGTCAGCGAACCATGCAAGCGTGGCGTGGAAGGGCGCTATCCGCTGGCCGAGGTGGCGCAGGACGCATCGATCGAAGACTTCACGTTGGTCTTCGCCGCGAGCGGTGCCGCGGACGAGTTCTTCAACAAATACCTGGCTTCCTACGTCGATACCAGCGCGCGCCCATGGCGCTACAAGGACCCGAATGTGGCCCAGGCCGTTGCCGGTGCCGAGGGCGTAGCCGGCGGAGTGGCGCCGGCCCCCGCGACCCCGGGGCCGACATTGCTTGGCGAACTGCTCAAGCTGCTGGCCCAGAGCGGGCCGAACCTCGATGCCTTCTACCGCGCCCAGCAGATACGCGACCTTTTCTTCCGCGATGCGGGCGGCAAGAAACTGGCCTGGAAGATGGACCTCCGGGTGCTCGAACTGGAGCCCAGCATCACTGATCTGGTCATCGACATCGACGGGCAGGGCCAGCGCTACATCCATGGCCCGGTGCAGGCGTTTACCGTTCACTGGCCGGGGCCGCGTGGCGGTGCAATGGCGGAGATCACGGCCAATCCGCGCATCTCGGGCCCCACCTCGACCCTTCTGGCCAGCGGTCCATGGGCGTTGTTCCGATTGCTTGAAAAGGGCCGCATCGTGAACACGGCGACGCCGGGGCGGCTGAGCGTCGAATATTCATTCGACGGTCGCAAGGCGTTGATCGACATCAACTCGGGCAGCCAGCCCAACCCGCTCAACAGCGATGTGCTCAAGGGCTTCCGCTGCCCGGGTCGAGCGGCATGAAGTCCTGATTCCATGCTCGCAAGACTGATTGCTCCCTGGCGCATACCTCCACCGGCTATCTGGGGCAGGCTGCGGGGCCACACGGACCTCGTATGCAGCGGCGTGCGGCAGGGTGAAGCGGAGGCGTGGACGCAATGGCTCGCGACGCACGGCCTTGATGCGGACATCGGGGCCACTGCGAGGGTCATGTCGGTGCCGGTGGCTTTTGCGCTGCCGCCCGGCACCTTGCCGTTCGCGCGGCAACGGTTTGTGCTTGGCGTGATTGCGCTGTCCGTAGACAGGGAAGGGCGATCTCATCCCCTGGTGATCTATCAGCAGGAGTCGCCGCGCCAGGCCATGCGGCATTTCGAGGCGCAACTTCGTCAGCCGCTCGATTGGCAGTTCTGGCTTGCGCGCGCCGTCGCTCGCCAGGCATGCATCGGGCTTGCCGATATTCATGCCCTGGAGACCACGTTGCGTGCGCTGCGCGCGGAGAGCCGCGAGTTGGAAAAGAACTTCTCCGTACAGCGCGTTCGCTGGATGCAAGCCCTGCTCGATCAGCGAACGGGTCCGGCCCCTCGCAACGATCCCGCGGCCGCATTGCATGGCGTCCGCCATCTTCCTTGGGCCGATTGGCCGCACCGCCTGCAAGGCGCGAGTGCCGAGAGCGCGTTCTGGCAACAGGACGCCAATGGCCGGTTCATCGGTGCAGCCCACAAGCTGAAAAGACTGTGGAGCGCCTCGCCGTGAACACTGGCA
Source organism: Variovorax sp. W2I14 (assembly GCF_050435205.1). Taxonomy (NCBI): domain Bacteria; kingdom Pseudomonadati; phylum Pseudomonadota; class Betaproteobacteria; order Burkholderiales; family Comamonadaceae; genus Variovorax; species Variovorax sp. W2I14. The sequence continues at coordinate 1,127,311 of NZ_JBNDJX010000001.1, forward strand.
GTCTTTACGCGGGGAACACCCATGTGGCTCCTTTGGTTCTTCGCCTCACCCATAGCGGCGGCGAGGCGCGAAATGAAACCATGTCGATTCCACCGGCAGGCGCAGGCATGGCCAACATCCTCCAGCCATGTGCCGAGCACCACGGCGTGGGCACGGGAGGCGTCGCCAATCTGTGCCGCATTGCCTGGTGCGGGGAAGCGGAGGGATGGCAATTGAGCAATGGCAGCTACACGCTGATGTGCGCACGCAACGGCAAGCGAGTTCGGGCAGGCGCGGTGGTGCCTGTCGCGGTGGGCGATACGCTCGAACTGGGGCTGCTGCGCTTCGTGCTGGAGCAGGGGACGCAAGAAGTTCGACAAGCGCCTGAACCAATGCCAGGGGCCCTCGAAACGCAAGCGATCCAGTTGGCCGTGCCTGAAGACCGGACCATTGGGACGGCACCGCCACAAACCTTCGATCTGCGCGACCTCAATAGCCAGGGCAGTGACAACGGCCGGCGAATCGATCCTCTGGCAGACCCTTTCGGCGTGCTCGACATCTCGGGTGCAAGGTCTCGCCCTGCCGCAGACACCTTGGCTGCACTGCTTGACGAAAGACCGCGACTCGAAGCGCGGGCCGCGCCTTCCGCCGGGCCACCGCTCGATGCCGGACCTGCAAGTGTCCTGCTGGATGAGTTGCACGAGGAATTCGTGCGCGTGGTCCAGGATCCCGGCCAACTCGCTGGCCGCACTCCCTGGGAGGGCTTCGTGGCTTTCGGCACCGAGGCAGCCCCCACGTTGGAAGAGTTGAGCAGGCAGGCCGAGACGTATCCCTTGCTGCGTGACATCCTGCTGCCGCGCGAAGGCATCGACCAGGTCATCGAGGCGTTCGAACCGCTCGCGAGATCGGGGCTCCTCGATGTGGAGCCCTCGCAGGAGCTACTGGGCATGTTTGCGCCGGAGCTCGCCCGCGAGGCCAAGGTCCCGCTGCCCAGCCTGACGCGGCGCGAGCACCACGACCTCTCGCCGGACAGCCATATCCGGATCGGATCAGCCGGCGCAGGTGCCAGCCATGGCGGCAACGATCGCGAGAGCGTTCTGTGAAGGAGTTGCCTGCAAGACCCGCGCTGCAGGAGATGTTCGTGCGATTGCGCGACGCGCCGTGGAAGTTCGGTTTCTTCGCTGTATTGCGGCGCATCGGTGCCGCTTGCTCGTCACAGCCTCCAATAGGGCTTGCCAGCCGGCCACAACAGGAGTCCTTCCGATTGGGACAGGCGGCGGCATTGATATTCGCACCGCGCGAAATCGCCGGCGCGGCGCTGCCGGGCGAGCAGCAACCAGCCTTTCCGGGAGCGGCGCTGCCACGCTCGGGAAACAACCCGAACGTCCCTACGGTGCGCGTGTACGGTCTGGGCCTGCTGGGTCCCAACGGACCACTTCCGTTGCATTACACGGAGCTGATCCGCGACCGTGTCGAGAACTACAACGACAGCACATTGGCGGATTTCCTGGACCTTTTCCACCACCGCTACCTGACGCACATGTACCGCGCATGGGCGCAGAGCCAGGCTGCGGCGGGGCTGGACCGTGCTGAGGACGAGGCCTTCAGTCGCTACGTAGCTCGCCTCACGGGGCATGACCCGCTGGAGATCCGCGACTCGGCATTGCCAACGCATGCGCGCCTCGCGGCCTCGACGCACCTGACCCGGGAGGCACGCAACCCCGACGGATTGGCTGCCACGCTGGCTCGTTTCTTCGCGGTGCCCGTGCAGCTCCAGGAGTTCGTGCTGCATTGGATTCGCATTGACGACGAAGACCAGTGCCTGCTGGGCCAGGCCCGCGCGTCCAGCGTCATGGCAGTGGGGGCGATTGCGGGGGAGGTCGTGGCCGATCGGCAGAACAAGTTCCGGCTGGTGATCGGTCCATTGACGCTCGACCAGTACCTGCGCTTCACCCCCCACGGGCGAGATCTCCCGTTGCTCGTCGAATGGGTTCGGGGCTTCATCGGCCACGAGTTTGTCTGGGAGGTCGAGCTGCGCCTGCGCAACGACAGCACGCCGCCCGCCCAGCTCGACGATTCGGAAAAGCTCGGGTGGTCCACATGGCTCGGCGGTTCGAAGGGCCAGGCTGCGCAAGTCGTCGGCTTCACCGTGGGAATGGTGTTCGAGCCGGAGCAATACATCAGCTCGCGCCATCGCAGCGATACCCAAGCCACCCAGGCCACCCAGGCCGTTCATTGACTTTTTTCCCCGCCATCCATGACCTACGTTGACAGCCCCCTCGTGCCAGCCGTCGAGCTCCGGCCCTTGAACGCCAGCGATCCTTGCGGCCCCAGCCTCGAATACGACGCGGAGTACGCCGTGCTGCTCTCGCGCATGTCACCGCGCGGCGATGCGCAATACGGGCAGTTCGTCGGAACGCCGGAAGCGCCGAACTGGGCCGAGATCGAGCGTGATTGCCGTCGCCTGCTGCTGCGGACCCGGGACATCAACCTCTTCGTCTGGCTGTGCCGGGCACGCACAAGGGTGGCGCAGGCCGCGGGGCTTGCGCAGTCGTTGGCAGTGCTGTCCGAGGTGCTGGAGCGCTGGCCCGATGCGGTACATCCGCAGCTCGTCGTCGAGGGGGAGTCCGATCCGGCCGTGCGCGCCAACGCCCTGGCGGCGCTGGCGGACCCCGATGGATTGCTGGGCGATGTGCGGGAGATCGTTGTCGCGGCCAATGCCGTGAGGCATTTGACGGTGCGCGAAATCGAGCGTGCGTGGTCGGTACCGCGACTGTCCGACGCGCCAAGTCCTGAATCGGTCGCCCAGCAACTCGGCCAACTGCGTCTGGCTGCGAATGGAGATGCCGATGCGCCGGTGAACCTGTTGTCGCAGGCACTGCGGGCAACCCGGCAGATCGCTGACTGGGCAGTACGCCAACTGGGTGGGGACGCGCCTTCGCTCCAGGCGCTGATCGATCTCCTGAAACCATTCGACGAAATCGTCGCGATCCACCGCGCCGAGCCCGTCTCATCTCGCGAAGGCGTCCCGCACCCGAGTGTTTCCGGTCTCGTTCCACGCGACGACGTGCTTCAGGCGATTCGCAGCGCGCGCCAGTGGTTCGAAAACCACGAACCCAGCAGCCCGGTGGCGGTGTTGCTCAAGCAGGCCGAGCGCATGGTCGGCCAGCGTTTCGCGCTGGTGGCCAATGCCATTCCGCTCGATCTGTTGCAGAAATGGGATTCAGAGGGGGAACGTGTTTGATGAGGCTTGAGATGCAGATCTGCTTTCTGTTGGCTTGCATCGTCCTGGGAGCGCTCGGCGCGGGTTTGGGCGCCTGGGTCTTTTCGCAGACGGCTCGCGCGCAGTTGAAGGCACAGCGGCGGGCCTTCGAACTCGCCAGCGAGAAAGTCCAGAGGGACTTGCAGCAGGCCTTGCTGTGCGTGCCGCAATGGGTCCAGAAGGCAGCTCGGATCGAATTGGAGCTTCTGGGGCGGCAGCACACGGAGCGCCACAGGGAGCTGCTGCGCGAACAGAAGCGCTGGCAGGCGGAACAGGAAGATCAGAGGCAAGCCGAATGGCGCGCGCTGCTGCTTGAGCCTGTTACTACTCCCAGGCCCACCACGCCTCCGAAGCCGAACGCGGGGCAGCCATCGGGTCATGAGCCGGGAAAAAAATCTGCACCTGTGCCACCCCCGACTCCTGCAGATGCGCATGAAGCAACGAGCGTCCACCGGCCGCAGCCGGTGCCTGTCGCTGTGGCAGAGGAGCTCGAAAGAGAGCTCACCGACGAAGAAATCGACGCATTGCCGCCCGATTTACCGCCTCCGGTCCGGTCGCGAGGCAGAAAAATCTCAGCGCCAAATAAGCCAATCCTGCGCAATATCTGAGCAGGTCGGCAATTCGCCGATTTATTTCGTGCCCGTGCTGTCGTGCGCGGCGCAAGGCCCTTGATTTGTCGAATATGCGCCACCAAGTCTTCTCGCGTCGGCACGGTGCTTGCACGCTCTATAGAATCTTTTTCATGGCAACGAGAATTCCCAAGACTCCCCCAACCCCTCCGGCCCAAAAACCGGCCGGGGATGACGGAGATTCGGTCGTTCTGGAGCGCCGGCCGCAGAAAACTGCGCCGCCCCAGATGTACCAGGTGGTCATGCTGAATGATGACTACACCCCCATGGAGTTCGTGATCGTGGTGCTGCAGGAATACTTCAGCAAAGACCGCGAAACCGCGACGCAGATCATGTTGAAGATCCACCTCGATGGCCGCGGCGTCTGTGGGGTTTATTCCCGCGACATGGCAGCCACTAAAGTGAATCAGGTCATGGAGGCCGCGCAGCAGGCTGGGCACCCGCTGCAATGTGTCAGTGAGCCAGTTGCGTGAACCTGTTGAATTGCGCAAGCTCCAACCCATCTGAGTACTTATTTACAGCAAGGCAAAAGGAAATCACATGATTGCCCAGGAACTGGAAGTCAGCTTGCACATGGCCTTCGTCGAGGCCCGGCAGCAGCGCCACGAGTTCATCACCGTGGAGCATCTGCTGCTCGCTTTGCTGGACAACCCGAGCGCCGCAGAGGTTCTGCGCGCCTGCTCGGCGAACGTCGACGACCTTCGGGCGTCGCTCACCAACTTCATCAAGGACAACACGCCGCAAGTGGCGGGTACCGACGATGTAGACACCCAGCCCACGCTGGGTTTCCAGCGCGTGATCCAGCGCGCCATCATGCATGTGCAGTCCACCGGCAACGGCAAGAAGGAAGTCACCGGCGCCAACGTGCTGGTCGCGATCTTCGGTGAGAAGGACTCGCACGCCGTCTATTACCTCCACCAGCAGGGCGTGACCCGCCTCGACGTGGTGAACTTCATTGCCCACGGCATCAAGAAGAGCGATCCGCCCGAAGCCGTCAAGGGCAGCGGCGAAGCGCCTCAAGGTGAAGGCGAGGAGGGCGGCGGCGAGCGAAACGAGAAGGCATCGCCGCTCGAGCAGTTCACCCAAAACCTCAACCAGCTCGCCAAGGACGGGAAGATCGATCCGCTGATCGGCCGCGAATACGAGGTCGAGCGCGTCATCCAGATCCTGTGCCGCCGGCGCAAGAACAACCCGCTGCTCGTGGGCGAGGCCGGTGTCGGCAAGACCGCGATTGCGGAAGGCCTGGCATGGCGCATCACCCAGGGTGATGTGCCCGAGATTCTCGCGGAGGCGCAGGTCTACTCGCTCGACATGGGCGCATTGCTGGCCGGCACCAAGTACCGCGGCGATTTCGAGCAGCGCCTGAAGGGCGTGCTCAAGTCGCTGAAGGACAAGCCGAACGCGGTGCTCTTCATCGACGAAATCCACACGCTGATCGGTGCGGGCGCAGCTTCGGGCGGCACGCTCGATGCGTCGAACCTGTTGAAGCCCGCGCTCTCGAGCGGCCAGCTCAAGTGCATCGGTGCGACCACCTTCACCGAATACCGCGGCATCTTCGAGAAGGACGCGGCCCTGTCGCGCCGTTTCCAGAAGGTCGACGTGGTCGAGCCGTCGGTGCAGGAAACCGTCGATATCCTCAAGGGCCTGAAGTCGCGCTTCGAGGAACACCACGGCGTGAAGTACGCGGTGGCGGCCCTGCAGGCTGCGGCCGAGCTGAGTGCCAAGTACATCAATGACCGTCACTTGCCCGACAAGGCGATCGACGTCATCGACGAAGCCGGTGCCGCCCAGCGCATCCTGCCGCCGAGCAAGCGCAAGAAGACCATCAGCAAGACCGAAGTCGAGGAAATCGTCGCGAAGATCGCGCGCATTCCCCCGGCCAACGTCAGCAACGACGACCGCAGCAAGCTGCAGACGATCGAGCGCGACTTGAAGAGCGTGGTGTTCGGTCAGGACAAGGCACTCGAAGTGCTGGCCTCCGCGGTCAAGATGGCGCGTTCGGGCCTGGGCAAGGGCGACAAGCCGATCGGCTCGTTCCTGTTCTCCGGTCCCACGGGCGTCGGCAAGACCGAAGCGGCCAAGCAACTTGCCTACATCATGGGCATCGAGCTGATCCGCTTCGACATGTCGGAGTACATGGAGCGCCACGCGGTGAGTCGCCTGATCGGCGCGCCTCCGGGCTACGTTGGTTTCGACCAGGGCGGTCTGTTGACCGAAGCCGTCACGAAGAAGCCGCATTCGGTGCTGCTGCTCGACGAAATCGAGAAGGCGCATCCGGACATCTTCAACGTGCTGCTGCAGGTCATGGACCATGGCACGCTGACCGACAACAACGGGCGCAAGGCCGACTTCCGCAACGTCATCATCATCATGACGACCAATGCGGGTGCCGAGACCATGAACAAGGCGACCATCGGCTTCACCAACCCGCGTCAGGCAGGCGACGAAATGGGCGACATCAAGCGCCTGTTCTCGCCCGAATTCCGCAACCGGTTGGATGCCATCGTCAACTTCAAGGCGCTGGACGAGAACATCATCCTGCGCGTGGTCGACAAGTTCCTGCTGCAGCTCGAAACGCAGCTGGCCGAGAAGAAGGTGGAAGTCACCTTCAGCGACAAGCTGCGCAAGCACCTGGCGAAGAAGGGCTTCGATCCGCTGATGGGCGCGCGTCCGATGCAGCGTCTGATCCAGGACACGATCCGTCGTGCACTGGCCGACGAACTGCTGTTCGGTCGCCTGACCGACGGTGGACGCCTCGAAGTCGACCTCGACGACAAGGACGAAGTGCTGCTGGACATCCAGCCGCTGCCGAAGAAGGAAGGCAAGTCCAAGCCTGAGGCCGAAGAGGCCGCCGCAGGCTAACCAACCGGGCATTCCGTGGCCAATGAGGCCGCGGAACCGCCTCCAAAGGCCGGTAGCATCGCGCTGCCGGCCTTTTTCTTTGCGCGGCCCGAACCCCGCACGCTCAACCGCTCGCACTTTCCGCCTTGATCCTCCCCGTCCTCAGCCCCGAATGGAAAACCGGCCTCTCCCTCGCGTGGAGCGGCTACATCGCCGTGCTGTCGATCTGGATCGTGATGCAGAAGCGCGCGCCGGTGTCCACGATGAGCTGGATCCTGTCGCTCGCGCTGCTGCCGTTCGCGGGCTTCGTCATCTACTACTTCCTTGGCCCGCAGCGCCTTCGCAAACAGCGCATCAAGCGGTTGCGCAGCCGCGCCGGAGCGTCGGCGCAGGCTGATGTCGCCCGGTTGCGCGATGCGGCGGAGAACGCACCGCCGGCGCTGCAGCAGATGGCGCGGCTGGGCACCGCGGCTTGCGGGTTGCCGGTGTCGAGCGCGTCCGACGTTGAATTGCTCTCGGGCGGGGCGCGCACCTTCGACGCCATCTTCGATGCGGTACGCGCGGCGAAGGACCACATCCATCTCGAGTACTACATCTTCGAGCCCGACAAGATCGGCACCGCGTTGCGCGACCTGCTGGTCGAGCGCGCGAACGAGGGCGTGACCGTGCGCCTGCTGCTCGACGCGCTCGGCTCCAAGCGCGTCGGACGCAAGTTCATGGCGCCGATGCTGGAGGCGGGCGTGAAGGTCGCGCTGTTTCACGACACCAAGATCGGCCGGCGCCTGCGCCCGGTGACCAACTACCGCACCCACCGAAAGATCGTGGTGTGCGACGGCCGCGTGGGTTTCACCGGCGGCGTGAACATCACCGACGAGGAAGACAAGCGCACCAACCCCGACGCGTACCACGACGTGCACCTGCGCATCGAGGGCAGCGCGGTGCGCTGGCTGCAGACCACCTTCCTCGAAGACTGGACCTATGCCACCGGCGAAGACCCGCGCGGCATGGACGACGCGATGGCCGCGATGCTGCCGCAACTGGATGCCGGCGACATCCCGGTGCAGATCGTGACGAGCGGTCCCGACAACATGCTCGAGCCCATCCACCGCATGCATGTGGAGGCGATCCATTCGGCCACGCACCGTGCCTGGCTCACCACGCCTTACTTCGTGCCCGGCGAGCCCGCGCTGATGGCGCTCACGAGCGCCGCGCTTCGCGGTGTCGACGTGCGCCTGCTCGTGCCGCGCCGCAGCGACTCGGCCATTGTGAGCGCCGCCGCACGCTCGTACTTCGACGAGCTGATCGCCGCGGGCGTCAAGGTCTGGGAGTACAAGGCGCGGATGCTGCACTCCAAGACCTTGGTGGTGGACGACCATTGCGCGATGATCGGCACCGCCAATTTCGACAACCGCAGCTTCCGGCTCAACTTCGAGGTCAGCGCGGTGGTCTATGGCCCCGAACTGACCAAGCCGCTTGCGGCGCAGTTCGAGACCGACCTGCACAGCTCCGGCGCGGTGCGCGCCAACCGGCCACAGAATTTCTGGCGTCGCCTCGGCGATTCCATTGCGCGCTTGTTTTCACCCTTGCTCTGAATGAACCACACCTTTCTCTGGCACGACTACGAAACCTTCGGCGCCGTGCCGCGTCGCGACCGCCCCTCGCAGTTCGCCGCCATCCGCACCGATGCCGAGCTGAACGAGGTCGGCGAGCCGCTGATGATCTATTGCAAGCCCGCGCCGGACTACCTGCCCAGCCCCGAGGCCTGTCTCATCACCGGCATCACGCCGCAGGTGTGCCTTGAGCGCGGCATCCCCGAGCACGATTTCGCCGCGCAGATCGAGCGTGCGTTCTCGCAGCCCGGCACCATCGGCGTGGGCTACAACACGATCCGCTTCGATGACGAGGTGACGCGCTTCCTCTTCTGGCGCAACCTGATCGATCCGTACGCGCGCGAGTGGCAGAACGATTGCGGCCGCTGGGACCTGCTCGATGTGGTGCGCCTCACGTACGCGCTGCGCCCCGATGGCATCCAGTGGCCGAAGAAGGAGGACGGCAAGCCCAGCTTCAAGCTCGAAGACCTGGCGCGCGCCAACGGCCTGCTGCACGAGTCGGCGCACGATGCGCTCTCCGACGTACGCGCGACCATCGCACTGGCCCGGCTCATCCGCGACAAGCAGCCCAAGCTGTTCGACTTTGCATTCGGCCTGCACAAGAAGGACCGCGTGGCGAGCGAGCTCGGCTTGCCCGCGATGCGTGAAACCGCGAAGCCCTTCCTGCATGTCTCAGGCATGTTCTCAGTGGAGCGCGGCTGTATCGCCGTGATGTGGCCGCTCGCGAGCCATCCGACCAACAAGAACGAGTTGCTTGCCTGGGACCTCGCCCACGATCCGAGCGAGCTGCGCGACCTCGATGTCGAAACGCTGCGCCTGCGGCTCTTCACCCGCACCGCCGACCTGCCCGAAGGCGTGCTGCGCTTGCCTGTGAAGGGCATCCATCTCAACAAGTCGCCAATGGTGGTCGGCAACCTGCGCACGCTCGCACCACCGATGGCCGAGCGCTGGGGCATCGACCTCGACACTGCGATGCGTCACGCCGCCATCGCACGCGACCTGCCCGACATGAGCGCGATCTGGTCGCAGGTGTACGCGCGGCCGAAGGAGGCCACGCCGGATGTCGATGAAGACCTCTACGGCGGCTTCGTCGGCAACGCCGACCGTCGGCGCCTGAATCAGTTGCGTGGTCTTTCCGCCGGCGAGCTGGCCAAGGACCGCACCGGTTTCGACGATGGCCGCCTCGAAGAGATCGTGTTCCGCTACCGCGCTCGCAACTGGCCCGAATCGCTCGCGCCCGAAGAGACCGAACGCTGGGAGGCGCTGCGCGTGGCGCGCCTGTTCCACGGAGAGGGCGGGGCGCGCACCATCGAGCAGCTGTTCAGCGAAGTGGATGCGCTGTCCGAAACGGCGGACGAACGCGGCGAAGAGATTCTCGGCGCGCTCTACGAATACGCCGAAGCCATTGCGCCCGAAGCCTGAACATTCACGCACACCCGCCCATGGACAAGAACCTCACCATCACTCCCGAGCTTTCCACGGGCCTGGAGGAACACGGGTTGTTCCTTTCGGTGGGTGTCCAGCTGTCGATACCGTTCCGCTTCGAGACGCCGGTGCGCATCTGGCATGCGGTGCGCGTCATCGGCGGGTCGCTGGGCGCGTACACCACGCTCTCGCCGGGCGCTGCGCTCAACGCGGTGCATGTGGGGCGTTACTGCTCGATCGGCGACGGCGTGCAGGTGCTGTCGGACCACCCGTCCGACTGGTTGACCACGCACATGCTGAGCTTCGCGCCGAATTTTCCCGAGCCGTACCGGCATCAACCGGTCGGCGGGTTCTGGTCGCATTCGAGCGTGAACATCGGGCATGACGTGTGGATCGGCTCGCGCGTGAGCATCCGCGGCGGCGTGACCATCGGCGATGGCGCGGTGATCGGCGCCGGGGCCATCGTGACCAAGGACGTTGCGCCTTTCACCATCGTCGGCGGCGTGCCGGCGCGGGTGATTCGCCAGCGCTTTCCGGATGCGCTCATCGAACGCATCCGGGCCTGCCCGTGGTGGGACTGGGACCTGCGCGCCCTGGCGCTCGACTGGCAGCACCCGGAAGAAGCCCAGACCGTGCTCGAAGCCGCCATCGCCGAGGGGCGCGTGCAGCGGTGGGAGCCGGGATGGCGGCTGCTCGATTTCGGTACGCCGGAAAAAGAAGGGGCGCCTGCGCCGCTCCTCTTTCGACCAGGCTGATCGCGAGGGCGAACGCCATGACAAGTATTTCCCGCGCCCGATTGGCATTCGCGGCCGTCATGATCGGCGCGCTCGCAGGCTGCGGCGCCATGCCTTCCACATCGACGGCCGGCAAGGCCTGCGGCCCCGGCTTCGACGCCTTCGAGCGCGACACGCTCTTCTTCGGCCGTGCCATACCGGCCGGCGGGCAGGTGTCGGATGCGCAGTGGGCCGGCTTCCTCGACACCATCGTGACCCCCGCGTTCCCGCAAGGGCTCACGGTGCTCGACGCCGTCGGCCAATGGCGCGGTGCCTCGGGCGGCGTGGTGCGCGAGCCTTCCAAGCTCGTCGTGCTGCTGCATCCGCGCAACGCAAAGGACGCCGCCGCCATCGCCAACATCATCGACACGTACCGCAAGAATTTCGGCCAGGAGGCCGTGCTGCAGGAAAGGCAATCCGTCTGTGTCCGCTTTTGAAGATCCTGAAGAAAACACAGTGAAGGACAGCAACATCGTCCGCCGCCTGACAGCCGCGGATGCCGCCGCTTGTCGCGCCGTGATGCTCGATGCCTACGCCACGCATCCCAGTGCCTTCACCTCCACGGTCGGCGAGCGCGGAAGCCTGCCACTGAGCTGGTGGGAGAAGCGCCTGGGCGCCGAGGCGGATGCGTCGAGCGTGGTCTTCGGTGCGTTCGACGACAAGGGCGCGCTGGTCGGTGCCGCGGGCCTGAGCTTCGAGGACCGCGAGCGCGCGCGCCACAAGGCCACGCTGTTCGGCATGTCGGTGATGGCGTCGGCGCGCCGCGCGGGCTTCGGCCGCCGGCTGGTGGAGGCCGTGCTCGACCACGCGCGCGCACACGGCGGGTTGCGGCTCGTGCAGCTCACGGTGACCGAGGGCAATGCGCCCGCGCAGACGTTGTACGAAAGCTGCGGCTTCCAGGTCTTCGGCGTCGAGCCGATGGCCATTGCGCTCGATGGCGCGCTGCTGGCCAAGGTGCACATGTGGTGCGACCTCGAAGGGGCAGGGCGCGGATGAACTCTATTGAGTCGGCTGGGCTGGCAGCCCGCTGAGGTCCTGCGACCAGCCGAGTGCCGATCGGCACCACTGTTGCCTCTGCGGCGGCAATCGGTCGCGCTCCGCGATGCTGCCGATGCGCAGCGAGTAGGCGGGCGGCGGATCGATGTCGGGGCTCGAAGCGATCGGCGTTCCGCAGTGCGCGCAGAAGCTCTGGCGGCGGCGCGTTCCGCTTTCGGCGGTCTTCACGTAGACCTTGGGCTCGCCAGTCAGCAGGTGGAAGTTTTCGGCCGGCACGGGCGCAGACACGCGATAGGCCGTTCCGGAGAGCACCTGGCAATCGGCGCAGTTGCAGAGGCTCACCTTGTCGGGATCGACTTCGGCCTCGTAGGTGATCTGGCCGCAATGGCAGCTGCCGTGGACTTTCATGTTGTTTGTCTCCAGGGATGATTCATCGGGTTCGCACCATCATCAGGGCCGGACCATCGGGCGTGGCCACTTCGCCCTGTTCATGAAAACCGGCGCGCAGGTAGCTGCGGATCGCGCGGTGATTGGTCGGTGAAGGATCGGTCTGCACCTTCGTCACCGCCGGGTCCTCGAACAACTGGTCCACGAATGCGCGGACCATCGCACTGCCGAGGCCGCGGTTCAACTGTTCGGCATGCGCGAGGAATTGGTCGATGCCGCGCGCACCCGAATCGCGCTCGTCCTCCCACCAGCCGTCGCCCGACCCCATGACGACGTAGGACTGGATGTAGCCGATGGGCGCCTCGTCCAGCAGGGCAATGTAGGCGCGGTCGGTCGATTCCGGCGACAGCATCGGCGCGTAGTCTTCATCGACCTCCGCCTGCGAAGGCGCGGGGCCCCACCACTCGGTCACATGCGGCCGGCCCAGCCATTCGCGCAGCAGTGGCAGGTCGGACGCCTGCATCGGCCGGAACGCGAGGCCCTGCATGGACTCAGGCCTTGGGATTCATCCAACTGGTCGCCTGCACCCGCCCCGGCACATGCAGCGTCGCCGTGGCCGTCGGCGTTTCCGCCAGCAGCTTCCCCTTGCGGAACACCTTGAGCCGCGTCGCGCGCAGACGGATCGCCTCGACCGCGTCGCGCGCCTGCAGCAGAACGAAGCTCGCATCGCAGCCCGCTTCGATGCCGTAGCCCTGCAGGTGCATCACGCGCGCGGCGTTCGTCGTCACCGCCTCGAAGCATTGGCGGATGCCGGCTTGGCTCGTCATCTGCGCGACGTGCAGGCCCATGTGCGCCACTTCGAGCATGTCGCCCGAGCCCATCCCGTACCAGGGGTCCATCACGCAGTCGTGGCCGAACGCGACGTTCACGCCGGCGGCCATCAGCTCGGGCACGCGCGTCATGCCGCGGCGCTTGGGATACGTGTCGTGGCGGCCCTGCAGCGTGATGTTGATGAGCGGATTGGCGATGACCGCCACGCCGCTCTGCGCGATGAGCGGCAGCAGCTTGCTCACGTAGTAGTTGTCCATCGAATGCATCGAGGTGCAGTGCGAGCCCGTCACGCGGCCCTGCAGGCCCAGGCGCTGCGCTTCGAAGGCCAGCGTCTCGATGTGGCGCGAGAGCGGATCGTCCGATTCGTCGCAGTGCATGTCGATGAGCTTGCCGCGCTCGGCGGCCAGCTCGCACAGCAGCTTCACGCTCGCGGCGCCGTCGGCCATGGTGCGCTCGAAATGCGGAATGCCGCCAACCACGTCCACGCCCTTGTCGAGCGCGCGCGTGAGGTTCTCGACGCCGCCTTCGGAACGCAGCACGCCGTCCTGCGGAAAGGCGACGAGCTGCAGATCGATGTAGGGCGCGACCTGGCGCTTGACCTCCAGCAGCGCATCGACCGCGAGCAGGCTCGCATCACTGGTGTCCACATGCGTGCGGATGGCCAGCAGGCCTTTCGCCACGGCCCAGTCGCAATACGCCAGTGCGCGTTCGATCAACGCATCGGCGGTGAGCAGCGGCTTGAGTTCGCCCCACAACGCAATGCCTTCGAGCAGCGTGCCGCTTTCGTTGACGCGCGGCAGGCCGTAGCTCAGCGTGGCGTCCATGTGGAAGTGCGGGTCGACGAAATGCGGCGCGAGGAGCATGCCTTGTGCATCGAGCTTCTCGTGCGCCGAGGCATCCAGGCCTTCGGTGACCTCGGCGATGCGGCCGTCCTGCACGGCGATCGACATGCCGGTGCGGCCGTCGGGGAGGGTGGCGTTGGTGATGAGGAGGTCGAGCATCGTGGAAGTTCCTGGACTGTCTGGGTTCAACGCGTGCGCTGCGCCCGATAGCGATACTGGCCTGCCGCAGGCCCGACCTCGATCGTCACCCGCCGCAGCTTGTCGTCATGTCCGGAAGCCGCCTTCGCCGTCACCACGATGCCGCGCGGCGAGGCGCGGCAGGTGAGGTCGGTGAGTGCGATCTCGGCGTGGTCGTTGTCGAGTTCGGCGATCGCCACCGTGTGCTCGGCATGCAGGCCGCCGTTGGCATCGCGCGCCATCCACTGCACATAGAGGAACGACTGCGCGTACTGGTCCGCGTGGACCACGCGGTAGGTGCCCTGGGGGGCCTTGCCCTTCCCCCAGGTGCCGCACAGCTGCACCCAGCTGACCGCATCGGGCGTCTTGAAGGTGTCGTAGCTGTAGTCGCTGCCCAATGCCTGGGCGCCGGTGCTGCCGAAAGCCAGCAGCGTGGCGAGCAGGGTTGCAGCGGTCGTCTTCATCATCTCAACGTTCCCCTTTGCGGTACGGCTTCATGAGCGCCTGCGGATAGCTCGCCTTGCGCGCCACCAGCACCAGCGCGAGGATCGACAGCAGGTACGGCAGCATCAGGTAGAGCTGGTAGGGCAGCACGGCGTCGCCCGATTGTTGCAGCCGCAGTTGCAGTGCGTCGAAGAAGGCGAACAGCAGCGCGCCGAGCAGGGCCTTGCCGGGCCGCCATGATGCGAACACTACCAGCGCCACGCAGATCCAGCCGCGGCCGTTCACCATGTTGAAGAAGAAGGCGTTGAAGGCCGAGAGCGTGAGGAACGAGCCCGCCATGCCCATCAACGCCGAGCCCGCGACGATCGCACCCGTGCGCGTGGCCGCGACCGATACGCCCTGGCTCTCGGCCGCCTGCGGGTTCTCGCCGACCATGCGCAGCGCCAGGCCGAGCGGCGTGCGGTACAGCACCCAGCCGACCGCAGGCACGAGCAGCAATGCGAACAGCGTCAGTGCGGTCTGTGCATTGAGGATGGGCACGGGCAGCCAGTCCATCGGCGCGAAGGGCGTGATGGTCGGCGGCGTGTTCACCTTCGGAAAGCTCACGCGGTAGCCGAAGTAGCTGAGCGCGGTCGCGAGCAGCGTGATGCCGAGGCCCGAGACGTGCTGCGAGAGCGCAAGGCCCACGGTGAGAAAGGCATGCAGCAGTCCGAACACCATGCCCGTGAGCGCCGCCACGCCGACGCCGACCCACAGCGGCGCACCGGCATACACCGCGAGCCATCCGGTGAAGGCGCCCGCGACCATGATCCCTTCGATGCCCAGGTTGAGCACGCCCGCGCGTTCGCACAGCAGCACGCCCAGCGTGCCGAGGATGAGCGGGGTGGCGATGCGCAGCACCGCGACCCAGAAGGCGGGGTTGGCGAGGATGTCGAGGAGATCGGTCATTTATTTCGTCATCCGCACGCGGTATTGCGTCAGCAGCGTCGCCACCAGCACCGCGATCAGCGAGGCCGCGACGATCACGTCGGCGATGTAGGTCGGCACGCCCACCGCGCGGCTCATGGTGTCGGCGCCGACCAGCACGCCGGCCACGAAGACGCCCGCGGCGATCACGCCCAGGGGATGCAGGCCGGCGAGCATCGCGATCACGATGCCGGTGTAGCCGTAGCCCGGTGACATGTCGAGCGTGACGTAGCTCGTGCGGCCCGCCACCTCGATGGCGCCGGCGAGCCCGGCCAGCGCACCCGAGAGCAGCGCCACCATCACCACGGTGCGCGTGACCGGCACACCGGCGAACGCGGCGGCACGGGCATTCGCGCCCACTGCGCGGATGTCGAAACCCAGCACCGTGTACTTGAAGATCGCCCACACGATCACCGCGAGCGACACGGCCCAGAGCAACCCGGTGTGCACGCGCGTCTGGGCGATGAGCTTGCCCAGTTCGAGGTCGGACTGCAGCGACACGCTTTGCGGCCAGCCCATGGCGGTCGGGTCTTTCATCGGCCCGTCGAGCAGCGCGGAGACGCCGAGCAGCACGATGAAGTTGATCAGCAGCGTCGTGACGACCTCGTCCACGCCGAGCTTGTTCTTCATGAGCGCCGGGCCCAGCAGCAGCAGGGCGCCGGCAACGGCGGCGGCCAGCATCATCAGCGGGAACAGCACCCACGGCGAAAGCTCGAAGCCCGTGCCGCCATGCATGCCGCCCACGGCCACGGCGGCGAGGGCGCCGGCGAAGAGCTGCCCCTCCGCACCGATGTTGAAGAGCCGCGCCTTGAAAGCGACCGTCGCGGCCAGGCCGGTGAGGATCAGCGGGATCGCGCGCGTGAGCGTCTCGCTCCAGGCGAACACCGAGCCGAAGCCGCCCTGCAGCAGCAGCGCGTAGGTACGGCCGACCGGTGCGCCGGCCCAGAGAACCAGCAGCGCGCTCACCACCATGGTGAACACGACCGCACCGATGGGCGCCAGCACCAGCGCGGCGCGGGAGGTTTCGTGGCGTCGTTCGAGCCGCATCATGGCGCGCCTTTCGTGGCGCCGGCCATTGCGAGGCCGATGGCTTCGCGCGTCCACGCGGCGGCAGGGCGCGCTTCGCCGAGGTGACCGCCGTGCATCACCGCCACGCGGTCGCCGAGCGTGAGCACTTCGTCGAGGTCGTCGGAGATCACCAGCACCGCCGCGCCGGCATCGCGCGCGGCGATGAGCTGCTGCTGCACGTAGGCGACCGCGCCGATGTCCAGGCCCCAGGTCGGCTGGTGCGCAACGATCAGGCGCGGCGCGCGGTTCGGGTATTTCTTGTTGTCGATGTCTTCCACCTGTTCGGGTGCGAGCAGCGCGCGCCCCAGGATCAGCTTCTGCATGTTCCCGCCGGAGAGCGAGCGAGCCGGCGCCATGAGCCCGGCGCCGCGCACGTCGAATGCCTTTTCAATGCGCCGCGCGTGCAGGCGCGCAGCCGCTCGCCGCACGAACACCGACCAGCGCGAGAACACCGGGCTGCGCAATCGTTCGGACACTGCGTTCTCCCACACCGGCAGATCGCCCACCACGCCGACCGCATGCCGGTCTTCGGGAATGCGCGCCACGCCGCGCTGTACGAGCCGGGCGGGCGAGGGCGGCAGCGCGCGGCCCATCAGCTGCGCCGTGCCGGAGACGGCGCGGCGCGTGCCGCAGAGCAGTTCGGCCAGCGCGACCTGCCCGTTGCCCGATACGCCCGCGATGGCGGTGATTTCGCCGGCACGCAGCGTCAGCGACACCTCGCGCAGCCGGTCCTGCCCGCCGTCCTTTGCCGATGCGGTGCTCACGTGATCGAGCACGCAGACCGCATCGCCCACTGACTTCGCGGGACGCCGCTGCGGCGCCTCGACCGCATGGCCGACCATCCAGAGCGCAAGCTGCGCCTGCGTGGTGTCGGCGGTGCGCGCCTCGGCCACGAGCTTGCCGCCGCGCAGCACCGCGATGCGGTGCGACACGCGCAGCACCTCGCCCAGCTTGTGACTGATGAAGATCACCGACAGGCCCTGCGCCACCATCTGCGCGAGGGTGGCGAAGAGTGCCTCGCTCTCCTGCGGCGTCAGCACGGCGGTCGGCTCGTCCAGGATCAGGATGCGTGCGCCGCGATACAGCGCCTTGAGGATTTCCACGCGTTGCCGCTCGCCGACCGAGAGGCTGCCGATCTTCGCGTCGGGCTGCACCGGCAGTCCGAAGCGCTGCGCCACGTCGAGCAGCCGGGCACGCGCCGCGGCACGGCGCGACACCGGGCGCCACAGCGGCTCGGTGCCCATCAACACGTTGTCGAGCACGCTCAGGTTGTCGGCCAGCGTGAAGTGCTGGTGCACCATGCCCACGCCGGTGGCGAGCGCGGCCTTGGGGTTGCCCGGCGGCAGCGGCGCGCCGAACACCTCGATGCCGCCTTCGTCGGCGACGTAGTGGCCGAACAGGATGGACATCAATGTCGACTTGCCCGCGCCGTTCTCGCCGAGCAGCGCGAGCACTTCGCCGGCTTGCAGGTCGAGGGAGATGGCGTCGTTGGCGACGAGGGTGCCGAAGCGCTTGGTGATGCCTTGGAGGCGAAGAACGGTCGTGCTGGTCATGAAGGTCTTGCTCCTTCCCCTCCCGGGGGAAGGCTGGGATGGGGGCAAGCGGCGCTTGCTGCACCGCTGCGATCGATCGAAGGCCGCGTGCCCCCGCCCCAACCCTCCCCCGGAAGGGGAGGGAGAGGATGCAGGGTCACTTCCACGCAGCCAGGAACGCCAGCATCACCTTGGCCGAGTTGTCGGCCGCAATGCCCATGAAGGTGCCCATCTCGTTCTCGCCGCTGCCGCCGCCCGCGAGGTCGCTGAGCGAGCGGAAGGCGATGTACGGCACGCCGTTGCTGTAGGCCACCATGCCCACGGCCGCGGTTTCCATGTCGAGCACGTTGGCCTGGAAGGTCTTGAAGGTGTATTCGCGGAAGGCCTTGTTGTCCATGAAGGCCTGGCCCGAGACGCCGTTGCCGCCGATCACCAGTTGCGGCTTGCGCGCGAGGCACTTGCCGGCGCTGCAGTTCGCCAGGTCGACGGTGCGGATGCTGCGTGCCACCTCGAGCATCTTCGGATCGACCTCGAACCAGAACTTGCGCTCGATCTGCGGCTTGGCCGCCGAGCGGACCTCGACCGGGCGCGGATGCACCATTCCGAAGTTGGGGAACGTGGCGTCCTTGATGAAGGGCGGCGCGGTGTACTTGCCGGGCGCGGTTTCGCGCGCCATCAGCACTTCGAGGTACTGGCCCCACTGCGCGGGCACCGTCACGTCGCCGACGTGCAGCGACGGATTCACGCCACCCGCGATGCCGCTGAACACGATGCTGGTGACGCGAAAGCGGTTGAGCACGAGTTGCGTGTTCATCGTCGCGTTCGTCATGCTGATGCCCGAGAGGAACAGCACGACCGGCTTGCCTTCGAGCGTGCCGGTGGTGAACTCGACGCCGTTCACGCTGTGCTTGGCAGGCCCCTGCAGGCGCGCGAGCAGCAGCTTGAGTTCGGGCTCGAAGGCGGAGATCACCGCGATGCGCGGCGTGTCGTCCAGCCGCGTGCTGCTGTTGATGCTGACGCCGGTGCCCTTGTAGACGCCGACGCAGCCCGAGAGACCGAAGGCCAGCGCGCCGGCCGCGAGAAGGGTGCGCCAGCGCATCGTCATCTGTTTGCTCACTTTGCGGTGGACTTGGGTTGGCCGTCGTCCACCTTCACGGTGAACTTGCCCGAGAGGATGTCCGCCTGCCTGGCCTTCACCTTGGCAACGATGTCGGTCGGCACCTTCTTCTCGAAAGTGCCGAGCGGGGCGAGTTCCGAGCCCTTGTGCTTCATCTGCGAATAGACGCCGTAATCTTCGGCAGCGAACTTGCCTTCCTTCACGAGCTTGATTGCGCGGTCGGCCGAGGGTTCGAAGTTCCACAGGGCCGAGGCGACCACGGTGTCGGGGTACTGGCTCTGCGTGTCGATCACGTTGCCGATGGCAAGCTTGCCCTTTTCCTTGGCGGCATCCGACACGCCGAAGCGCTCGGCGTACATCACGTCGGCCCCCTTGTCGATCATCGCGAAGGCCGCTTCCTTGGCCTTGGGCGGATCGAACCAGCTGTTGATGAAGCTCACGCTGAACTCCACCTTCGGGTTCGTTTCCTTCGCGCCTGCCATGAAGGCGTTCATCAGGCGGTTGACTTCGGGAATCGGAAAGCCGCCGACCATGCCGATGCGGTTGCTCTTGGTCATGCCGCCCGCCACCATGCCGCTCAGGTAGGCCGGCTCCTGGATGTAGTTGTCGAACACGCTGAAATTGGGTGCCTGCGGCTTGAGCGACGAGCCCATCAAAAAGGCGACCTTCGGGAAGTCCTTCGCGACCTTGCGCGCCGCCGCTTCCACGCCGAACACCTCGCCCAGGATCAGCTGGTTGCCGCCGGTCGCGTACTCGCGCATCACGCGCTCGTAGTCGGCATTGCTCACGTTCTCTGTGGCCTTGTATTCGATTTCTCCACGCGCCTCGGCGGCCTTGAGCGCCTTGTGGATGCGGCCCACCCATTGCTGCTCGAAGGGCACGGTGTACACCGCCGCCACCTTGAGCTTGGCCTGCGCAAGCGCGATGCCCGGCGCACCGGCCGCGAGTGCCGCGGCGATGGCGGCGGAACGAATGATCAACTGACGGCGTGCTGTCACGGTCTTCTCCTCGGTCGTAAAAAATTCAAGTCCTGCAACCTCCGTGCCCACCCGGCCCCGGGGTCCTTCGCGAAACACCGCGGAACCGGCTTTGCCGGGCCGCTGGTGTTGCCCCCGGTAGGGGGAAGGAGAAGCGGACACGAAGTGCCGCACAGCCTGGGGGCGAGCCCTATTTTTCTGGGGGCGAGCCTATTTCGTGCCGAAGATGCGGTCGCCGGCGTCGCCGAGGCCAGGCAGGATGTAGCCGTGGCTGTTGAGTTCGCGGTCGATGGCCGCGGTGTAGATCGGCACATCCGGATGCGCCTTCTGCATCGTCGCCACGCCTTCGGGGCAGGTCAGCAGGCACACGAACTTGATCGACTTCGGGTTCAGCTCTTTCAACCGTTCGACCGCGGCCACCGCCGAGTTGCCGGTGGCCAGCATCGGGTCGACCACGATCACGTCGCGGTTCTCCATCTCGCCGGGCATCTTGAAGTAGTACTCGACGGCCGTGAGCGTCTTCGGGTCGCGGTACAGGCCGATATGGCCGACGCGGGCGCCCGGCACCACCGTGAGCATGCCGTCCAGGATGCCGGTGCCGGCGCGCAGGATCGACACCAGCACCAGCTTCTTGCCGTCGATGACCTTGGCCTGCATGGTCTCCAGCGGCGTCTCGACCTCGATGTCCTGCATCGGCATGTCGCGCGTGACCTCGTAGGCCATGAGCATGCTGATTTCATTGAGGAGCCGGCGGAAGCTGTTGGTGGACGCGTCCTTGCGGCGCATCAGCGTGAGCTTGTGCTGGACGAGGGGGTGGTCGACGAGGTGGACGTTGCTCATTGGAATTTTTTATGCCGTTGCTGCAAAAGTGAACCCGCGAGTCTAAAAGACGGTGCCGTCGCTCTCGATCAGGAGCGGTGGCGCTCCGTCTCGCAAGCGCTGTGCCAGTGAACGGCCCGCCGCCCAGGTGCCGCCCTCGAGCACGCAGGCCAGCGGCAGTTCTTCCTCGGTGCGGTCGAGCACCTTGCGCACGCGCGGCGCGACCTCGTCGAGCAGCGCCACGGTGAGGGCGCGCCATTCGACGATGAATTCGTCGCCCGCTTTCCAACGGCGGGTGAGGAAGGCCGGGTCTTTCGGCACGATCACGCCGCTGTCGATCAAGAGGCCCCCATTGCGGTACTCGGGCAGGGCGGTGAGCGCATCGAGCTGGCGCACCTTCACTCCGGCCCATTCGAAGGGCTCGAGCAGCGAATAGGTGAGCCACTGCGAGAGCTTGTGGAAGGGCATCCAGCCGTTGGTGAGGCCGGGGCCGCGCACCGCGCTGTGGCGCCAGCAGTCGCCGAGCGCCAGCGCCGGGTCGCCCGAGGGGATGCCGCCGGCGTTGTCGCTGCCGTCGATGGCGATGCTGTCCACCGCGTTGGCCGAGGGCCAGATGCGCGAGAGCGATTCGAGCAGCAGCGACAGGATCTGGTGCGCGGTGATCTCGGCCGTCGGCGGCGAGGCGGCGCCGAAAGGCGCGACCAGTGCATCGAACATGCCGGCAGGCCGGCCGTCTTCGCCGAAGGTCTCGGGCTGTTCGCTCATCGCCTCGCCAAGCCGGCGCAGCAGGATGGCGCGGCCCGCGAGGCCCACCAGCGGATTGACATCGCTCACCTGGAAGGCGTCGCCCAGCCGGTCGGTCACAAGGCCCTTGAGGCCGGCCGCGTCGGCCTGCAGCGGATGGTCGGGGTCCGACGAGAAAAGCCCGCTCGTGAATGCGTGGAAGCTCGCCACGCCCAGCCCTTCGGAGCGGGTGTAGCGCTCGCCGGTGGCGGGCTCGGTGTAGTGCCAGTCGGCACCGGCGCCGGCATCGAGCAGCACGCTCACCAGCACGAGGTCGATGTGCGCGCGGGCGCGCTGCCGGGCGTCGATGCCTTTGCCCAGCAGCTCGTCCAACTGCTTCAGCCGGTCGATGCCGCCAGCCTCGAAGTGGCGCCAGCGGCTGTGATACGGGATGGTGTCCCACGGGTAGCGCTCGCGCGTGACCTCGGCCACGGTGCGCGCCGCGTCTTCGAGCGCGTCGTCGCTGCCGATGCGGAACCACTGCGATTCGCCGCGCCGCGCGCGTGCCAGCAGGGCGGCCGCGCGCTCCCGGATGGCGGCGGTGGTGCGCAGCAGCGAGGCCGCGCCGGCAGGGTGCGCCGTGTCCACGGCGAATTCGATGGACGGATCGACCGTGCCCTCACCGCCGGGCGCGAGGCTGCCCGAGCCATCGGCGGGCATGTTCGGAAATTCGTCGTTGCTGTTTCTGTTGCTGCTGCTCATTCGCTCAATCCCCGGCCCTTGGCCTTCTTGAGTTCCTCGGCGTCCGGCACCGGGCCGGGCGTGAAGTAGCCGGCGGCCATCTTGGCGTCCATCTCGACGCGGGCGTCCGCCGGGATCAGTTCATCGGGAATGTTCACGCGCTCGCCGATCTCGATGCCCGAGCCGGCGATCGCGTCGAACTTCATGTTGCTCATCGACACGAGCCGATGGATCTTCCTAATGCCGAGCCAGTGGAAGACGTCGGGCATCAGCTCCTGAAAGCGCATGTCCTGCACGCCGGCCACGCACTCGGTGCGCGCGAAATACTGGTCGGCCGTGTCGCCGCCCACCTGGCGCTTGCGTGCGTTGTAGACAAGGAATTTGGTCACTTCGCCGAGCGCACGGCCTTCCTTGCGCGAGTAGGCGATGAGCCCCACGCCGCCGCGCTGCGCGCCCTGGATGCATTCCTCGATCGCGTGCGTGAGGTAGGGGCGGCAGGTGCAGATGTCCGAGCCGAACACGTCGGAGCCGTTGCACTCGTCATGGATGCGCGCGGTGAGTTCCACCTCCGGGTTGGCCAGGTCGCGCGGATTGCCGAAGATGTAGATGGTCTGCCCGCCGATGGGCGGCAAGAACACTTCAAGGTCGGAGCGCGTGACAAGCTCGGGGTACATGCCACCGGTTTCCTCGAAGAGCGTGCGGCGCAGGTCGGTCTCGGAGCAGCCGAAGCGGCGCGCCACCTCGGGGAGGTACCACACGGGCTCGATGGCCGCCTTGGTCACCATCGCGGCGCCGCCCGCCGTAAGGAAGTGGCCGTCGGCCTTCAGGCGGCCGCTTTGCAGCGCCTCGATCACCTCGGGCAGGATCACGTGCGCCTTGGTGATCGCGATGGTCGGGCGGATGTCGTAGCCCGCGGCCAGCTCGGTGGAGAACACATCGGCCACGAGTGCGCCCCAGGGGTCGAGCGAGACGATGCGGCCGGGCTCGCCCCATTGCGGGTACGGGCCGATCACGTCGGTGGGCGCGGTGTTGGTGAGGTCGGCCTTGTGCTCGCGCTTCAAGGCACCCGATGCCACCGCGAGCGCGCGGTACACGCTGTAGGAGCCGCTGTGCGTGCCGATGACGTTGCGGTGCGCGCGCTTTGTGGTCGTGCCGACGACGGGGCCGCGCTCGGTGGCGGTGGCCGCGCCCCACTGGATGGGCAGGGCGCCGAAGCCGCCGGCATGCGAGGTCAGGCGGATGTGGCCGGTCGACGAGGAGGGGTGCAGCGGTAGGAGCGGCGGGACGGGAGAAAGCGGCGAGAGCGGCGAAAGGGGCGTGGTGCCGGCCGGGAGTGCGGAAGGGATCTGGGTGCTATCTACGGACATTGCAGGCCCTCAAAAAATGCAATGTACCGATCACTTGTGCGGCTGGCAAGCCGGGGCGGACCATGCCCCGCCCGCGGCATTCAGGCTGGCGAAGACCGCAGGCCGTAGGCCTTGCCGTCGACGAACAGGTATTCGGCGCGCAGCACCGCATCGCCTTTCTCGCCGGTGAAAGTGAAGCCGAGCACGCCCACCTGGGTGCCGGGCTTGATCTCTTCGACGCCCCAGGCCTGCAGGCGCGTGAGGGGCGCCAGCTCGACCTGCCATTTGCGGTCGCGCCGCGTCGGCAATTGCGCCTTGGCGAGGAGCCCGGGGCCATCGACGGACGTCGTCTGCTTGGGCAGCGCGCGTTGCTTCAGGTCGGCGGGAAGCGCCGGGTTGTCGGGCAGTTCGAGCTCCAGTTCGCCGTGCGGGTTGCGCCACAGCACCTTGGTCGCGCGGCCCTCAAGGTAGAGCGGCCGCTCCTGGTCGAAGCTGCTCCATCCGTGGTGCGCCCAGGCGGGCAGGGCAAGGCCCAACGAGGCGGCAGTGAAGAGGCGTCTTTGCATCATCTCGGTCTCCTTCGGTTCAGTCGGTTCAGAGAGGGTTCAGAGGTAGGCGATCCAGCGCCCGCAGATGATGACAGCGAGCCAAAACCCCAAGGACAGAAGGCATTGCGCCTTGCCGAAGCGGTCGACGGCGGCGACGCCGCTGCGGAAATGAAAGAGCGCGGCATTGGCGCCCGCCAGGGCGATCAGGAGCATCTTGATGCGAAAGGCGTTGTTCGCGAGCAGTTCGTCGGGTTGGCCCGAGAACATGGTGAGCCCGGTGGCCGCGCACAGCCCGAAGCCGACGAGCGCGGGGCGGAGCGTGAGACGTGCCAGCAGCGGTGCGGGCAGCTCGCGGCCCATGCCGAGCGCGCGCAACTCGAACACCAGCAGCCCGCCGAACAGCAGCGCGATGCCGACGATGTGCACCACCTCCAGCGCCGGGTAGGCCCAGGGGTGCGAGACGAGTCCGCGGAACATCGGCGCAGCTTAGCCCAAGGTGCGCGCGAAGGGCCTGCGGGCGCGGGCACTTTGCGTGTCGCGGCACAATCCAACGCACTATTTTTCGACCCGGCTGTAACCAGCCAGCCCGATGGCACGAACCCCTATAAGCAGCAGGATGCAGATGGGCGACGCGGAAGCGGCGCTGCGGAGCCTGTTCCTTCGGGGGCTCGATGGCGATGCGAACGCCTACCGCGAATTCCTGCAGAAACTCAGCGCGCACCTGCGCGCTTTTCTGGGCAAGCGCCTCTTTGGCTGGCCCGATGAAGTGGAAGACCTTGTCCAGGAATGCCTGCTCGCCATGCACAACCAGCGCCACACCTACCAGAGCGATCAGCCGCTGACGGCCTGGGTGCATGCGATTGCGCGCTACAAGATGATCGACCTCTTGCGCGCCAAGTCGGTCCGCGAAGACCTGCATGACCCGCTGGACGACGATCTCGCGGTGTTCGCCGATTCCGCCACCGAGGCCAGCGACGCGAAGCGCGACCTGGGCGGCCTGCTCCAGACGCTGCCCGAACGCCAGCGCCTGCCGATCGTGCACGTGAAGATCGAGGGCCTCTCGGTCGCCGAGACCGCGAGCCTCACGGGCATGTCGGAGTCGGCGGTGAAGGTGGGCATCCACCGCGGGCTCAAGGCACTGGCTGCGCGCTTCGGCCACAACTGGAGCGCTGCCGCATGAAGACCGACGACTTGGTCGCGATGCTCGCGAACGGTCCCGTCGCGGCGCCGCGCCGCGCGGCGAGCCGGCGGCTGTGGCTGGCGCTGCTGGTCGGCATGCCGCTGTCGTTCGTGATCCTGTTCGCCGAGTACGGCCTCAGGCGCGACCTGGTGCAGGCCATGTTCTGGCCGATGTTCTGGGTCAAGGTGCTGTTTCCGCTGTGCATCGCGGCGGCCGGCTTCGTGATGGTGCAGCGGCTTGCGCGGCCGGGTGTCGCGGTGCGGCATGCGTGGGCCGGTGCGGTGCTGCCGGTGCTCGGCGTCTGGACACTGGCTGCCATCGCCTGGTTCACCCTGCCGGCCGAGGACAGGATGCCGTCGCTCATGGGGCAGTCGTGGCGCATCTGCGCGCTGAGCATCGGGCTGATGGCACTGCCGGTTTTCGCGGCCGCGATGGTGGCGCTCAAGGGGCTTGCGCCGACGCGGCCCGCGCTGGCGGGCGCCGCGGCGGGCGCGCTCGCAGGCGGTGTCGGCGCAGCGGTCTACGCGCTGCACTGCATGGAGCTCACCGCGCCGTTCCTGGCGATCTGGTACGTGAGCGGCATTGCCGTGCCGGTGCTGGTCGGCGCCGCGCTGGGGCCGCGCCTGCTGCGCTGGTAAGCCTGCCCCCGGGCTTCAGCGCTTCTTGCTGCCGAAGATCCCGCCGAGCACGCCCCGCAAAATCTCCTTGCCCACCGACGTGCCCATGGTGCGCACCGCCGACTTGGCCATGGTCTGCACCAGGCCGTCGCGCTTGCCGCCGCGCGGGCCGGTGCTGCCGAAGATCATGTCGTTGAGCATGCCGCCCATGCCGGAGCCGGCTTCCTCGGTGCCGGTCTTGCCGGCGGGCGCCTTGGCCGCGGGCGCATCGGGTGCGGACTCGGCGCGGCCCTTGAGCTTTTCGTAGGCCGATTCGCGGTCCACCGTCTTCTCGTACACACCGGCGACGAGCGAATTGGCGATCAACGCCTTGCGCTGGTCGGGCGTGATCGGCCCGAGCTGGCTGCCCGGCGGCAGCACGAACACGCGCTCGGTCACGCTCGGACGGCCCTTTTCATCGAGGAAGCTCACGAGCGCCTCGCCGACGGCGAGTTCGGTGATGGCGGTTTCGATGTCGAGGCCGGGCTTCTGGCGCATCGTGCTGGCGGCCGCTTTCACGGCCTTCTGGTCGCGCGGGGTGAAGGCGCGCAGCGCATGCTGCACGCGGTTGCCGAGCTGGGCCAGCACCGTGTCGGGAATGTCCAGTGGGTTCTGGGTGACGAAATACACGCCCACGCCCTTGGAGCGCACGAGGCGCACGACCAGTTCGATGCGCTCCACCAGCGCCTTGGGCGCCTCGTTGAAGAGCAGGTGCGCCTCGTCGAAGAAGAAGGCGAGCTTGGGCTGATCGGGGTCGCCGATTTCGGGCAACTGCTCGAACAGCTCCGACAGCATCCACAAGAGGAAGGTCGCGTACAGGCGCGGCGAATTCATGAGCTTGTCGGCCGCCAGCACGTTGACCACGCCCTTGCCGCCCACGGTCTGCATGAAATCAGCAATGTTGAGCATTGGCTCGCCGAAGAACTTGTCGCCGCCCTGGGTCTCGATCTGCAGCAGGCCGCGCTGGATGGCGCCCACGCTGGCGGCGCTGATGTTGCCGTACTGGGTGGTGAACTGGCTCGCGTTCTCGCCCACGTACTGCAGCATGGCGCGCAGGTCCTTCAGGTCGAGCAGCAGCATGCCGTTGTCGTCGGCGATCTTGAACACCAGGTTCAGCACGCCGGCCTGCGTTTCGTTCACATCGAGCATGCGGCCCAGCAGCAGCGGGCCCATGTCGGACACGGTGGCCCGCACCGGGTGGCCCTGTTCGCCGAACACGTCCCACAACGTCACGGGGCAGGCGGAGGGCTCGGGCACGTCGATGCCGCGTTCCTTGAGCGTGGCGGCCAGCTTGCCGCCGATGGTGCCTTTCTGGCTGATGCCCGTCAGGTCGCCCTTGACGTCGGCCATGAACACCGGCACGCCGATGCTGGAGAGCTTCTCGGCGATGGTCTGCAGCGTGACGGTCTTGCCGGTGCCGGTGGCGCCGGTGATGAGGCCGTGGCGATTGGCAAAGCCGGGGAGGAGGGCGCACTCGATGGTGTCGTGCCGTGCGATCAGAAGGGGGTCGGCCATGGGGCGCTCCGGGTCGTATCGAAGCCGGTAGTCTAGGGCCCCCGCAGAGGGTGAACGGGCCCCAGTCTGCACTCCTATAATCCACGGCCGCACGATAGGTTCAGGAAAAAGTTTTCAGGAGGTTTTTTTGTCATCGACTGCTCAGCCCCCCATTCCCGCCGCTGGCGATGCGTCAGAACAGTCGCCGATCGAAAAAGAACTCGCCGTGCTGCTCGTGAACGCCCTCAATCTCGAGGTTGCGCCCGAGGACATCGTTCCCACCGAGCCGTTGTACGGCGAAGGGTTGGGTCTTGACTCCATCGACATCCTCGAAGTCGCGCTCGAAGTCTCGCGGCGCTACGGTTTCCAGCTGCGTTCGGACGACGAACGCAACCAGCAGATCTTCCAGTCGCTGCGCACGCTCGCGACGCACGTCGCCCAGCACCGCGCCGCCCCCTGAATCCCATGTCACGATGGCGAATAGCACTCCTGCTGATGGTGGGAGTGGCCTATGCCGGCCTTTCCCACTGGATGACCTTGTTCCACGCCACCGAGCCGTGGGCGGTGGTGGTGTTGCTCGGCCCGCTGTGGCTTGCGGCCATGGGTTTCGCCGCCAGCTGGTTCGGCCGCTGGGGCTTTGCGGCCGCAATGGCATTGGGCATCGGCGGCTTCTCGCTGGTCTTCCTGGGTGAAGCGGGCGATCCGAACCGTCTCTATGTGCTGCAGCACGTCGGTATCAACGGCGCGCTCTGCGGCTGGTTCGGCTCCACGCTGCGCGGCCGCGGGCTGCCGCTGATCACGCAGTTCGCGCAGCGCGTGCATCCGCTCAAGGGGCACATGCTGTCCTACACGACGCATCTCACGCGGGTCTGGACCGTGTATTTCGCGGTGGTGGTCGTGTCTTCGATCGTGGTCTACCTGACGATGCCGTTCTCGGCCTGGTCGCTGCTGGCCAATGTGCTGTCGCCGGTGTCGGTGGCCCTGTTGTTCGTCGGCGAGCACCTGGTGCGCTACAGGCTGCATCCCGAGTTCGAGCGCACCCGGCTTGTCGATGCGGTGCGTGCTTTCTACGGCACCTCGACGATCGACAACGGCGCCGGCCCCCGGTGACACAGGCGCAGCCCGCGTGACGACAGACAACCCCCTCCTGCCCCTGCTCGCGGACCGCGACCCCGACGCCCCCCTGGCCTGGCGTGCAGGCGAGCCTGTGAGCACCCGCCAGTTCCTGGCCGACGTGGCTCGCTTCGCGCCGGTGCTGCCGGCCGAAGGCCCCGCAGTCAACCTGTGCGTCGACCGCTACGCCTTCGCAGTGAGCCTGGGTGCCGCGCTGATGCGCGGCCACGCGAGCTTGCTGCCGCCCGATGCGCGCCCCGACACGCTGGCGCGCCTGGTCGAAAGCCACGGCACCCGCCTTTTCGCGCTCACCGACGACACGAAGCAGCAGACGCCCGGCATGCAGCGCGTGCTGATCGAAGACCGCTCCAGCCTCGAAGGCGACGCGGACGCGACCGTGCCCGCATTCGACGGCGCGATGCACGCGGCCAGCCTGCTCACCTCGGGCTCCACCGGCGCGCCGCAACCGCATGCCAAGAACTGGCGCACGCTGGTGGGCGACGTGGCTGTCGCGGTCGAGCGGCTCAGCCGCGTCCTCGGCCGTCCGTCGCTCGAAGGCCTGACGCTGGTCGCGACCGTGCCGGTGCAGCACAGCTATGGCCTCGAATCGTCGGTGCTGCTGGCGATGCTGGGCGGTGCCATGTTCGAAAGCGGGCGGCCCTTTTTCCCGGCCGACGTGGCGCAGACGCTGGCTTCGGTGCCGCGCCCGCGCGCGCTGGTGACCACGCCGTTTCACCTGAAGACGCTGCTGCTGTCGGGCATCGATCTGCCGCCGGTGGACCTGATCCTCTCGGCCACCGCGCCGCTGTCGCCGCAGCTCGCGCTCCAGGCCGAGCAGGCCATGGGCGCGGTGCTGCTCGAGATCTACGGCAGCACCGAATCGGGCCAGGTTGCCACCCGCCGCACGACCGAAAGCGACATCTGGGAAAACTTCGGCCAGATCCGCGTGCATGCGGAACCGGGCGAGGGCGACGGGCCCGAGCGCTTCATCTTCGAGGGCGACTTCATTCCCGAGCCGACGCCCATGGCCGACGTGCTCGAGCTCCTGGACGACCGGCGGTTTCGCCTGTTCGGCCGCGCAAACGACCTGATCCATGTGGCCGGCCGACGCAGTTCGCTCGCGCACCTGAACTACCACCTCAACAGCATTCCCGGCGTCGACGACGGCGCGTTCTGGCTGCCCGACGAAGTGGCCGACGGTGTGGTGCGTCCGGTGGCCTTCGTGGTGGCACCCACGCTGGCGGCGGGCGAGATCATCGCCGCGCTGCGCCAGCGCCTGGAGCCGGTGTTCGTGCCGCGGCGCGTGGTGCAGGTGAAGTCTTTCCCGCGCGAAGGCACCGGCAAGCTCACGGTACGGGCGCTGCGCGAATTCGCGCTGGCGCAGCTCGCTGAAGACGACACGCCGGTGAAGATCGCACACACCGTGCCCGTCGACCATCCTTCTTTCGCCGGCCATTTCTCCGGCCAGCCGCTGCTGCCCGGCGCGCTGGTGCTGGCCGAGGTCATGGAAGCGATCCAGCGCGTGCCGGCGCTGGTCGCGCGCCTTGGGGTGAGTCCGACGCTCGCAGCGGCCAAGTTCCTGGCGCCGGTGCGGCCCGGCAGCACGCTGTCCATCGAACTGCAACCGGAAGCCGGTGCCGGCCGCGGCGTGCGCTTCGACGTGCGCTGCGACGGCGTGGTGGCTGTCACCGGCCGCTGGACTGCCGTGCAAGAGTCCGCGTGATGAAGCACACCGACGCTGAAACGCGCGCCCTCAACGAGGCTGCCCAGTCTGCGCAGACCACGCAGAAGGGGGGCTGGACCCAGGCGCCCGAGCGCAGCAACATGCTCGCGCTGCGCTTCATCTGCTTCATGGCGCTGGTGTGCGGGCGCCACGTCACGCGGCTGCTGCTGCCGCCGATCAGTCTTTACTTCCTGTTGTTCGCACCGGCGCCGCGCCGGCAGATCAAGCGCTACCTGTTCAGGGCCATCGGCCCGCACGCGGGCTGGATCGACGGATACCGGCTGCTGCACGCGTTCTCTTCGACAGTGCTCGACCGGGTGTATTTCCTCCGCGGCCGCATGGATCTTTTCAAGATCACGATCGAAGGCAACGAACCGCTCGAAACCGAAGCGGCCGAAGGGCGGGGCGCCTTTCTGCTCGGTGCGCACGTGGGCAGCTTCGAGGTGATGGGTGCCTGCAAGCACCGCACGCAGCAGCAGGGCCTGCGCCTCGCGATGCTGATGTACCCGGACAACGCACAGCGCATCACGGCCATCCTCAACCACATCGCGGTGCCCGAGATGCGGCCCCACGTGATCGCGCTAGGCCGGCCGAATTCGATGCTCGCGCTGCGCGACTGGCTCGACGACGGTGGCCTGGGCGGCATGCTGGCCGACCGCACGCTGCCGGGCAGCGAAGACCAGCCCTCGCACCACCGCGGCAACAGCATCGTGCTGCCGTTCCTCGGGCAGCCCGCCACTTTCAACGATGGGCCGTTCCGCCTGGCAGCGCTGCTGCGCCGCAAGGTGTTCTTCATGGCCGGCCTCTATGGCGGCGGCGCTCGCTACGATGTCCGGTTCGATCCGCTGGCCGACTTTGCCGAGCCGCCGGTCGACGCCGCGGACCGCGAGCGGCGCATCCGCGCCGCGGTCGAGGCCTACGTCGCGCGCCTGGAGGCGCTGTGCCGCGCTTATCCGTACAACTGGTTCAATTTTCATGATTTCTGGCTCGAAGATGCGGCTTGACCGGCTTTGCAAGGTGGTGGTGCTGGCGGTGGCTTTCTGTGCCGCGCCGGCGTGGGCGTTCGACCTGCCCGAGTTGATGGGCCTCCTGGCCAAGCAGAAGAGCGGCGAGGCCCGCTTCACCGAACAGCGCTTCGTGCACGGCCTGGAAGGCCCGCTCGATGCGAGCGGCACGCTGAGCTTCGATGCACCCGACAAGCTCGTGCGCCGCACGCTGTCGCCGCGCACCGAGACCATGGCGGTCGACGGCAACACGCTGACCCTGTCGCGCGGCGGGCGCAACCGCACGCTGGCGCTGGACAGCATGCCCGAGCTGCTCGGCCTGGTCGAAGCCATGCGCGGCACGCTGAGCGGCGATGGCACCACGCTGCAGCGCTATTTCAAGAGCACGGTGACGGGCGCGCCGGGCAAGTGGACGCTCGACCTCACGCCCATGGACAGCCGGCTGGCCGCGCAGGTGCGCAGCATCCGCATCAGCGGCCGCGCGAGCGACGTGCTGGGGCTGGAGATGGAGTTCATCGGCGGCGACCGCTCGGTCATGACCATCTCGCCGAACGCGCCCGCGGCCCCGGCCACCAACGCGGCCCCGTCCGGCGCGGCCGGACGCACCACACCGTGACCACCGTGAATGCGGCGCCGCAGGCCGGCGGTCCGCCGGGCTGGCGGCAGAGGGCCGTCGTGCTGATCGCGTGGCTGCTGGTGCTGCTGTGCGGTGCCGTCGTCATCGCGCGCACGCAGATCGGTGCCGATCTTTCGGCCTTCCTGCCCAAGAGCCCGGACCTGCGCCAGCGTGTGCTGATCGAGCAACTGCAAAGCGGCGTCGCCTCGCGCACGCTGATGCTGGGCATCGAGGGCGGCAGCGCAGAGCAGCGCGCCGCGGCCTCGCGTGCCACGGCGAAGGTCATGCGCGAGAGCCAGCTCTTCGACCTGATCCAGAACGGCGACGTCGGCGACTGGAGCGAGGCGGGCACCTGGGTGTTCCAGCACCGCTACCAACTCTCGCCCGCGGCCATGCCGGGGCACTTCACCGCCGAAGGCCTGCGCGACGCGATCAACGAGACGCTGTCGATGCTGGGCACGCCGGCGGGCAACGTGATCAAGCCTTTTCTCGATCGCGACCCGACCGGCGAGACCCAGCGCATCGCGATGGAGCTGGTGCCGGCGAGCGCGCCGCGCAGCGAAGACGGCGTGTGGATGTCGCGCAGTGCGCCGCGCGCGCTGATGATCGCCACCACACGCGCCGCTGGCAGCGACCTTGACGCGCAAGCCGTGGCCATCGCGAAGGTGCACGCGGCCTTCGACGCCGCCACGCGCGAGATGGGGGAGGCCAAGCCCAAGCTGCTGCTGAGCGGCCCCCCGGTGTTCTCGGTGATGAGCCGCGACAAGATCAAGACCGAAGCGATCCATCTCGCGATCGTCGGCGGCATCGTGATGGGCGTATTGCTGCTGCTGGCCTTTGCGTCTCCCCGCGCACTGCTCATCGCCTTCCTGCCGGTGGCGACGGGCGTGGTGATCGGCACCGCGAGCGTGAGTCTGGTGTTCGGCTCGGTGCACGGCCTCACGCTGGGCTTCGGCAGCACGCTGATCGGCGAGACGGTGGACTACGCCATCTATTACCTGATCCAGGCGCGCGGCGCCAACGTGGCCGGGACCGGCTGGCAGCGCTGGCGAGACCTGAACTGGCCCACCGTGCGGCTCGGGTTGCTGACGTCGGTGTGCGGCTTCGCGGCGCTGGTGTTCTCGGGCTTTCCGGGATTGGCGCAACTGGGCGTGTTCTCCATCGCCGGCCTGGTCTCCGCCGCGCTGGCCACGCGCTACGTGCTGCCGATGCTTGCGCCCGATGGCGCGACCGGCATGGGCATGCGCAAGTACATGGCGCAGCTCGCCGGCATGCTGGTGCGCGGCCTGCCGCGCCTGCGCTGGCCGCTGGCGGCGCTGGGCGTGGCGGCGCTGGGTCTGGTGCTGTGGCAGGGGGGACACCTCTGGCGCGCCGACCTGGGCGCGATGAGCCCGGTGCCCAAGTCGGCCCAGCAGCTCGACGAGATGCTGCGCAACGACATCGGCGCGAGCGACGGCGGCGTGCTGGTCGTGGCCTACGGCGACGACGATCAGACTGCGCTGCAGAACACCGAAGCGGCGGCGGCGAAGCTCGATGCGCTGGTCGACACGGGCGAACTCGTCGGCTACGAGGCCGTCACGCGCGTGCTGCCGAGCGCGGCCACGCAGCGTGCGCGCATCGCGAGCCTGCCTGACGCGGCCACGCTGCAAGCCAGCCTGGCTGAAGCGACGAAGGGCCTGCCGCTGCCGGCTTCGCGGCTCGGGCCGTTCCTGGCCGACGTCGAGGCGGCGCGAAAGCAATCGCCCGTGCAGCGGGCCGACCTGGCCGGCGGCCCGCTCGGCTCCGTGCTGAACACGCTGATGTACCAGCGCCCGGGTGGCGGATGGGCGACGCTGCTGGTGCTGCATCCCGGAACGAAATTCGACCAGGGCCGGCTCGAAGCCGCGCTCGCGGGCACGACCGACGTGCAGGTGGTCGATGTCGGCCGCGAGCTCGCGAGCCTCTACCAGCGTTATCTGCATGAAGCCTTCGTGCAGGTGCTGCTCGGGGCGCTGGCGGTCGTGGTGCTGCTGGGCATCTACCTGCGGTCGTGGCGCCGCCTGCTGGCCGTGTGCCAGCCGCTGGTGTTCGCAGTGATGCTCACGCTCGGCGGCATGGCACTGGCGCAGGCCGCGCTCGGCATCCTCCATCTGGTGGGGCTGCTGCTGATCGTGGCGGTGGGTTCGAACTACGCGCTGTTCTTCGATCAGCTGCGCACGACGGGACGGGCGGATGAAGACACGCTGGCCTCGCTGATGCTGGCGAACCTCACGACGGTGGTGTCTTTTGGCTTGATCGCGATATCGGATATCCCGGCGCTGTCGTCAATCGGTCGAGTGGTGGCCCCGGGGGCGTTGCTGGCGCTGCTGCTGTCAGCGGCGTTTGCCCGGCAGGTGAAGCCGTCCGCACGGCGCACCTGATGGGAAAATCTGCCGCCATGTCTTCCGCAGCCGTCACTGCTTCCGAATCCTGGCCCTGGCCGCCAGCCATGCGCGCCAGCGCGGCCTTGCATGTGGCCGCCATCGGCGCGGGCGTGCTGGTGCCGGGCGCCTGGCCGTGGGCCGTCGGCGCAATCGTGCTCAACCATGCACTGATCACCGGCGCCGGCCTCACGCCGCGCAGCAACCTGCTGGGACCCAACGTCACGCGGCTGCCCGAAGCGGCGGCTGCGCGCCGCGAAGTGGCGATCACCATCGACGACGGGCCCGAGCCCGAAGTCACGCCCCGCGTGCTCGACCTGCTGGACGCGCACGGCCAGCGCGCCACCTTCTTCTGCATCGCCGAGCGCGTGCTGGCGCATCCGGAACTGGCGCGCGAGATCGTGGCGCGCGGCCACAGCATCCAAAACCACACGGCGCGGCACCGCCACAACTTCTCGTTCCTCGGACCGCGCGGCTTTGCAAGCGAGATCGCGCGGGCGCAGGACATCCTGACCGAGGTCACCGGCCAGCGCCCGACCTGTTTTCGCGCGCCCGCCGGGCTGCGCAATCCGTTTCTCGAACCCGTGCTGCATCGCCTGGGCCTCTCGCTCGTGAGCTGGACGCGGCGCGGTTTCGACACGCGCGAAGGCGACCCTGCCAAGGTGATGGCGCGCCTCGCCCGCAACCTGCAGGCCCGCGACATCCTGTTGCTGCACGACGGCAACGCCGCGCGCACCGCCGAAGGAAAACCCGTTTTGCTGGAGGTACTGCCCTTGTTGCTCGAACGCCTGCGCGCCGATGGATTGCGCGCCGTGACCCTGCCTGAAGGGCTGAAGCTGTGAGTGCCGTGATGTCGTCGCTGTCGACCGACAACGCATGGCGCGAACTGCATGAAGCCGCAACCGTTCCCTACAAGAAGGGCGGCACCTTCGCCTGGCAGTTCGCCCGCGGCAAGCTCGGGCGCGACCCGGTGTTCCGTGGCCTGCTCGAACGCGGGCTGATCGACGCGCAGCATCGGCGCGTGGTCGACATCGGCTGCGGACAAGGGCTCTTCGTGAGCCTGCTGGCGTCGATGAGCGCCATGCAGCAGCAGGGGCGTTGGCCCGCTGCGTGGCCGGCCACACCGGCCGCCGCGGATTACACCGGCATCGAACTGATGCCCAAGGACGTGGCCCGCGCCGAGGCATCGGTCGGCCATCTGCAGCCGACGCCGCGCCTGGTGTGCGCCGACATGTGCTCGGCCGCCTTGCCCGACTGCGACCTGGTCGTGATCCTCGACGTGCTGCACTACGTGGACCTCGAAGCTCAAGAAGGCGTGCTGACGCGCGTGCGCGATGCGCTCGAGCGCGGCGGCAACCCGAAGGCGCGGCTGCTGCTGCGCGTCGGCGACGCATCGAGCCGCCGCGGTTTCGCGATCAGCCAGTGGGTCGACCGCACGGTGACGCGCATCCGCGGCCACAAGGTCTCGCCGACCTGGGGCCGTCCGCTCGCCGAATGGACGGCGCTGCTGCAGCGCCTGGGTTTCCGCGTGCAGAGCATTCCGATGAGCGAAGGCACCCCGTTCGCCAACGTGCTGCTGGTCGCCGATCTGGAGGCCGCCGCTTGACGGCACCGCAGACGCTCGACCGCGCGGGCATCGCCGCGCGCATTCCGCACAGCGGCAGCATGTGCCTGCTGGAGCGGCTGGACGGCTGGGATGCGGAAGTGATCCGCTGCAGCACGACCACGCACCGTTTGCTGGACAACCCGCTGCGCACGACCGGCGGATTGCTCGCTCCGAATGCCATCGAATACGCGGCACAGGCCATGGCGCTGCATGGCGGGCTGCTGGCCGCGGAGGGCAGCACGCCGTCGGCGGGTTTTCTCGCGAGCGCGCGCAATGTGCGGTTGGCCGTCGCGCGGTTCGACGACGTTGAAGGCGAGCTGCACGTGCAGGCCCGGCGCCTGTCGGGCGACGAGCGACAGGTCCTCTACGAATTCGCGGTGAACGCCGACGACGGCCGCACGCTCGCCGAGGGGCGGGCCGTGGTGGTTCTGAACACACCGCTCGCAACAGAAAGCACTGCATGAGTCTCGAAGGAAAACGCGCGCTGATCACAGGTGCCAGCGGCGCACTCGGCGCGGCCATGGCCGAGCGGTTCGCGCGGGACGGCGCGACGGTGCTGCTGCATGCCAACTCGCGGCCCGAGGCGGTCGAGCAACTGGCCGCGTCGATCACCGCGGCGGGCGGCAAGGCCGAATGCCATGTGTTCGACCTGCGCGGCGATGAGGCCTCGGCGGCCGCGTGCGCGCGCATCCTGGAAGGCGGGCCGGTCCAGATCCTCGTCAACAACGCCGGCGTGCACGACGACGCGGTGCTGCCGGGCATGCGCGCCGATCAGTGGCACAAGGTGATCGACGTGTCGCTCAACGGGTTCTTCCGTGTGACGCAGCCGTTGCTGCTGCCGATGATGCGCACGCGCTGGGGGCGCATCCTGAACATCTCGTCGGTGTCGGCGATCACGGGCAACCGGGGGCAGGTGAACTACGCCGCGGCCAAGGGCGCGCTCAACAGCGCGACCAAGGCGCTGTCGCTCGAAGTGGCGTCGCGCGGCGTGACGGTCAATGCGATCGCGCCGGGGATCATCGCGTCGCCGATGGCGGATGCGGTGTTCGATCCCGCGGTCATCAACCAGATGGTGCCGGTGAAGCGGGCGGGAACGCCGCAGGAAGTGGCCGCGCTGGCCTCGTTCCTGGCCAGCGACGAAGCGGCCTACATCACCGGGCAGGTGATCTCGATCAACGGCGGGATGATCTGAGGCGTGTGGCTGGGCGTTACAGCGGCAGCGTGTCGAACGCCGCGTAGGCTGTAGCCAGCCACGACTTCACGCGCTGGCGTTCCAGCAGGCCCAAGGCATGCGCGCCTTCGCGGTCGTTCACGGCCTTCCAGAAGCTCGTGTTCTGCGCATCGATCTTGCGCATGCTGGCCTCGTGCAGACGCGGCAACGCAATGACCCGCGCACCATTCGCATTCGCCTTGGAGAGCGACTGCGACGCCAGCAGCATCCCGAAATCGCTGCCGCGGCCGTAGTTCTGCACCACGATGTAGTTCGGCCGGTTGCCGAAGGTGTCGATCAGCGTGCCGAGCAGGTCGGTGGAGTCCTTGCCGTCGTCGAGGACGTGCCAGAAATTGACGGTCACGCCGATTTCGGCGAACACATCGAAGAGGTCCGACTCCTTGATCCAGCGCGACAGCGGGGCCAGCGTCTGGGCCGCCAGGTCGACGATCACGCTTTGCTTCGGGTTGGTTTCGAAGCCGTTCACGACCGTGTCGAGTCCTTCGTAGCTGTCGACCACGACGGGCGAGGCGAAGCCTTCGTAGAAGCGGGTGAACGAGCTGTGCGAACGGTCGGTGTCGAAGCCGGTGAAGGGGCGGCTGCGGTCGATGAAGTACTGCGCCAGGACGCGCGCAGTGACCGACTTGCCGACACCGCCTTTTTCGCCGCCGATGAAATTGATGGAGCTCATGAGTTGCTGCTGCCTCGAATGGGTTGAGGGGTGAAGGGCTGAATCATTCTAGGGGGCGTGTTTTTCTGTTTGTCTATTTGCCACGCTTGGCCATGCCTTGCAGCAAGGGGTGTGCCTGCAAGCGTTGCTGCAGGCGCTTTTTCCACGGCGCCGGCAGTGTCGAGGCGTCGATCATTTCGGGCCAGAGGCTGCGCGCGAGGCGTGCCGTGTCGGAGACCACGCGCCGCACCAGCGGTTCGTGCAGTCCGGTCGAGAAGCAGAAGGCACGCACATTGGTGGGCGTGAAGAGGGCGGTGCGCTTGGCTGTGGCGGCTGCATTCGGTAGCAGTGGCAGGGCATGGCCGTCGACCCCCTGGAGCGCTGCGTAGGCGACGATGTCGTAGGCCGGGGCCAGCCGCGGCGCGATGCCGTCGGCATACAGCACGCCGAAGTTCTTCAGATGGGCGTCGGGGTTGCCGAGCAAGTCGTTCACCGCGAGGCGCCGCACGAGCTCGAGCACCGCGTCTTCGCCCAGCGATGGGAACGCTTGCATCGCGAGCGCCATGTCGAGATAGCTGGCGCTGTACTTGTGCATCGGGTCGACGGCGAGCACCTGCGCGAAGTCTTCGAAGTGGATGCGGCGCGCGCCGTCGCGGTCGAAGCGCGTGACGGCCAGGAAGTCGGGCTCGTCGGGCAGTGCGTAGCTGTGCTCGGCCTTGATGGCCGAGAGCGGTGCCAGTTCGGCCTCGCATACCGTGACGCCCGCGGCGCCCGCCATCTGCAGCGAGAGCATTTCGAGCTGCGGCATGTGCGGCCGCCCGGCCACGGGCAGCTTGGCGATCACGCGCGTGCTCGCGCCGGCCCGCGTGCGCGCCACGTAGCGGCCGCCCTGGCGGCGCAAGCCGAGCTTGGGCTGCACGCCCGAGACCGAAATGCCCTGCGGCATCGGCAGTTCGACCACGGACATTTCGAGTGCGTCCTGGTCCTGGGTGATGAGCCGCTGCAGCGTGCCCCGGTCCACCGACACCGGCTTGGCGCTCACCGCGCCGGGCAGGTCGCCGCCACAGGCCGCGAGCAGTTCGAAGTGATCGTTTTCGCGGCAGCCGCGCAGTTGCGCGATGTGGCTGCGCAGCACGCCCTCGGGCAGCAGATTCTGGAAGAAACGGGGGAGTTGTCCGCCCTGGGCGTTGAAGAGCGGGTTCTTCACGTCGCTCCAGAGAGCGGCCTGCGTGGCGGGGTCGCTCGCCACCATCGAGAGGGAGAGCACCTCCTGCGGCGGCGCGGCGATCAGCTCGGGCTCCGCCACGAAGCGGCACAGGTCGGCGTACTGGAAGAGCTTGCCGAAACGCCGTGTGCCGAGCGAGATCTCCAGGATCTTGACGTTCATGGCGAGCGTCGCTTGTTGGTGGCGGTGTAAGGCGGCGGGGCCGGGGCCTGCGCGACCGCGTGGCCCACGCGGGTGGCGACAGGGCGGTAGCCGGGATCGGTGGCTGCGGTTTCACCGAAGCCCTTGGGCGCCAGCTGCAGTTCCAGCCCGAGCGCATCGACCAGCGCGAGCAGCGAGGACATTTGCGGATTGCCCTGAAGGCTCAGGGCATTGCGGACCGAGCGCTCGGTGAGCCCGGAGCGCAGCGCGATCTCGGCGGTCGAGAGGCCCGACGCATCGCGCCGTGCGACCAGGGTGTTGATGAGCTCTTGCCTGTTCACGGAAAGATAATACCGGAAACGCCAGTTTGGGAAATATATTTCCTGGGTGACGTCGCGGCTATCCGGCTTATTTGGGCACCAGGGTGAACAAAGGCATGACCACGCCCATCACCCAGTTCTGGCCGAAGTCGAGTGCCGCGCGGCGGTATTTCTCGTCGGCCTGCGCGGCCAGCAGGTCGAGCCGGGCCACCACCTTCGACAGCTCGCGGTCGGCCACGAGGTTGCGGCCGCGCTCGCTGATCTCGGTGGCCAGCAGCAGCGGCTGGCCGTCAGGACCGGTCTTGGAGGAGATCAGCCAGAGCGAGATCTCGAAATTGCGCGCGGCCCGGTAGCTGTTCTCGGCGTCGACGCCGTCGATCATGGTCTGCTCCCAGGTGCCGCCGTTCGCCTGCTTGAGCATCGCGGCCCAGCCGACCACCAGGGCGGCGACGCGGTCCCCCTGGTAGGCCTGCGGGCCGGTCTCGAAAGCCAGACGGATGGCCTCGATGCCGTTGGCGCCGCGCAGTTCGGGCAGGTCGGGGCCTTTGAGGACCGCGTCCCAGGTGCGCTGGATGGCTTCGTCGATGCTCGCGGCCGCCTTGCGCCATTCCCGAGGATTGCGCCGGTAGAGCGTGGTCTGCACGCGCCGGATCGACTGCAGGTTGTCGCGCAGCGAGAGATTCGCGATGCGGTTGGCGCCGGACTGCAGCCATTCCTGGTTGGCATAGGGCTCGGCGCGGTCGGTCGAACGGAACGAGGAACAGCCCGCCAGGCCGAGCAAGGAGGCGGCGCCTGCCAAGAGGCAGGTGCGTCGCGCCGCAAGGGGGTAAAACCGGAGAAACACTCATGCCCTGACGTTATCATCCACGGCTGGGGCGGCGGCTCGCTTCGAGCAGCGAGCCCGTGCAATTTTCCTTACAAATCAATACCTTGGCGTTAACGCCTAGGCAGGCCGACAAGTCGTGCGTCTCAATTCCATCAAGCTTTCGGGCTTCAAGTCGTTCGCCGAACCCACCAACTTCCTGCTGCCGGGCCAACTGGTCGGCGTGGTCGGGCCCAACGGTTGCGGCAAGTCGAACATCATGGATGCGGTGCGCTGGGTGCTCGGCGAATCGCGCGCCTCCGAACTGCGTGGCGAGTCGATGCAGGACGTGATCTTCAACGGCACGACCACCCGCAAGCAGGCCAGCCGCTCGAGCGTCGAACTGGTGTTCGACAACGCCGACCACCGCGCCGGCGGCCAGTGGAACCAGTTCGGCGAAATCGCGGTGCGGCGCGTGCTCACGCGCGACGGCACCAGCAGCTACTACATCAACAACCAGCCGGTGCGCCGCCGCGACGTGCAGGACGTGTTCCTCGGCACTGGCCTCGGACCCCGTGCCTACGCCATCATCGGCCAGGGCACGATCAGCCGGATCATCGAGTCCAAGCCCGAGGAACTGCGCTTGTTCCTCGAGGAAGCCGCCGGCGTCTCCAAGTACAAGGAGCGTCGCCGCGAGACCGAGAACCGCCTGGGCGACACGCGCGAGAACTTGACGCGCGTCGAAGACATCCTGCGCGAACTCAACGCCAACCTTGAAAAGCTCGAGAAGCAGGCCGAGGTGGCCGCGCGCTACAACACGCTGCAGGGCGAGGCCACGAAGAAGCAGCACCAGTTGTGGTTCCTGAAGCGCAGTGAGAGCGATGCGGACCAGGCCAAGATCAAGGCCGATTCCGAGCGCGCGATCAACGACCTCGAATCGCGCACCGCCGATTTGCGCCACATCGAAGCCGAACTCGAGACCGTGCGCCAGGCCCACTACGCGGCCGGCGACCAGGTCAACCAGGCGCAGGGCAAGCTCTACGAGGCCAGCGCCGAAGTCGGCCGGCTCGAAGGCGAAATTCGTTTCGTGGTCGAAGGCCGCCAGCGTGTCGAGCAGCGGCTCGTGCAGTTGCGCGAGCAGATGGGCCAGTGGGGCACCCGCCGTGAAGAAGCCGAAGCCGAGATTGAGACGCTGGCCGGGAAGGGCGTCGATGCCGAAGAGCAGGCGATCCTTTTGGCCGCCCAACTCGAGGAACACGACGCGCGCATGCCCGAGCTCGAAGAAGCCGTGCAGCGCGCCCAGAACGAAGCCAACAGCCAGCGCACGACCGTGTCGCAGGTGCAGCAGCAGATCCAGGTTCTGGCCGCCGACCAGCGCAACATCGAAGACCAGAGCCGCCAGCTCACGCAGCGCAGCGAGCGCCTGCGCGCCGACCAGAACGCGCTGGCCGCGCCCGACGAGGCCAGGCTGCTCGACATGCAGGAGCAACTCGCCGCTGCACAGGAAACCGCGAGCGAAGCCGAGGCCCGCCTCCACGAGCTGCAGGAAGCCGTGCCGCAACTGGACGACGACCGCCGCGCGAAGCAGCAGGCCGTCAACACCGAAGGCGCGCGCCACGCCGAGTTCTCGGCGCGGCTCGAAGCGCTGCGTGCGCTGCAGGAAAAGGTCAAGACCGACGGCAAGCTGGCCCCCTGGCTCGCCAAGCATGGCCTTGACGGCCTGCAGGGCCTGTGGAGCCGCATACACATCGAGCAGGGCTGGGAAAGCGCGCTCGAAGCGGCGCTGCGCGAGCGCCTGGGCGCGCTCGAAGTCAGCCGGCTCGACATGGTCCGCGCCTTCGGCAACGACGCGCCGCCGGCCAAGCTGGCGTTCTACAGCCCGCCGTCGGCCGGTGCGCCGCAGGGCGCGGCGACGCTGCCTCGGCTGTCGAGCCTGCTGCGCCTGAACGATGCCGGCCAGCAAGCCTTGCTGAACGACTGGCTCCACGGCTGCTACACCGCAGCGAGTTTCGAAGAAGCACTGGCGCAGCGCGCCACGTTGCAGCCGGGCGAAGTCATCTATGTGCAGAGCGGCCATGCCGTGTCCTCGCACAGCGTCAACTTCTACGCGCCCGATTCCGAGCAGGCCGGCCTTCTGGCCCGCCAGCAGGAAATGGAAAACCTGGAGCGCCAGCTCCGTGCGCAGACCCTCATCAACGAAGAGGCGCGCACCGCGCTGATCCGCGCCGAAGCGGCCTACGGCGACGCAGCGCAACGCCTCGTGACCGCACGCCGCGAAGCCGCCGACACCCAATCGCGCGCCCACGAATTGCAGGTCGAGACGCTGCGCATGACCCAGCTTGCCGAGCAGACGCGTGCGCGCAGCCAGCAGTTGGCTTCCGACCTCGGCGAAGTCGATGCGCAGCTTGAAGAACTGCAAGAGAAGCGCATCGCCGCCGAAGGCCGCTTCGAAGAGCTCGACATGCAACTGGCCGACAGCCAGGAGCGCCATGCGCAACTCGACGAGCGCGTGATCGAAGCCGGCCGGGCGCTCAATGCCAGCCGCGAGCAGCACCGCAGCCTCGAACGCCAGGCGCAGGAGGCCACCTTCTCGCAGCGCACGCTCGAAGCCCGCCGTGCCGAACTGAATCGCGCCATCGAGACCGCCTCGCAGCAGGTCGTGGCGCTCACCGACGAAGACGAGCGCGCCCGCGCCGAGCTGAGCCGGCTCTCCGATGCCGCGGCGCAGGCTGGCCTCCAGGACGCGCTGTCGCTCAAGCTCGAACGCGAAACCTCGCTCGGCGCAGCGCGCAGCCAGTACGACGACCTCACGCTCAAGCTGCGCGCCAGCGACGAGCGCCGCCTGCAGCTGGAGCGTGAGCTCGATCCGCTGCGCCAGCGCATCACCGAATTCCAGTTGAAGGAGCAGGCCGCGCGCCTGGGCGTCGAGCAGTACCAGCAGTTGCTGGAAGACGCCGGTGCCGACCTCGAGGCCGTCGCGCAATCCATCGAGACCGACAAGGTGCGCCTGACCGGACTTCAGAGCGAAATCGACCGCCTCAACCGCGAAGTGGTCGC
This sequence comes from Variovorax sp. W2I14, assembly GCF_050435205.1. Classification (NCBI taxonomy): domain Bacteria; kingdom Pseudomonadati; phylum Pseudomonadota; class Betaproteobacteria; order Burkholderiales; family Comamonadaceae; genus Variovorax; species Variovorax sp. W2I14. Next base: position 1,170,560 of record NZ_JBNDJX010000001.1, read on the forward strand.
ACTGGGTGCGGTGAACCTCGCCGCGCTCGACGAACTTGCGATTGCCAGCGAGCGCAAGACCTTCCTCGATGCCCAGTCGGCCGACCTGAACGAAGCCATCGGCACGCTCGAAGACGCGATCCGCAAGATCGACGCCGAAACGCGCGACCTGCTCGGCGGCACCTTCAAGATCGTCAACGAGCATTTCAGCCGCATGTTCCCCGAGCTCTTTGGCGGCGGCAATGCGCGGCTCGTGATGACGGGCGACGAAATCCTCGATGCCGGCGTGCAGGTGCTCGCCCAGCCGCCCGGCAAGAAGAACCAGACCATCCATCTGCTCTCGGGCGGCGAGAAGGCGCTCACGGCGATTGCGCTCGTGTTTGCGATCTTCCAGCTCAACCCGGCGCCGTTCTGCCTGCTGGACGAAGTGGACGCGCCGCTGGACGACGCCAACACCGAACGCTATGCCAAACTCGTGACCGCCATGAGCCGCGAAACCCAGTTCCTCTTCATCAGCCACAACAAGATCGCCATGGAAATGGCCGAGCAGTTGATCGGCGTCACGATGCAGGAGCAGGGCGTTTCGCGCATCGTCGCGGTGGACATGGAGGCCGCGGCCTCGATGGTCGAGGCCGCTTGAGCTGGCGGCGCGCATGAGCAATCTCACTCTCGCTCTCTCCATTCTTGGAGGCCTCGTCCTCGCGGCCGTCGTCGGCTACGAAACCTTCATGTCGCGCCGCAATGCGCCGCGCCAGCCCGATGCGGTAGATACCGCGCTGGCCGACGTGGAGCGCTCGATGTCGTCGTCGGGCGACGGCGCGGAGCCGATGCTGCACGTCGATCCGAACCAGCGCTCGGCGCACGATCGCCACGAGCCGCTGTTCGATCCCGACCTGCCGGCGCCCAGCGGCGTTCCGGTCGCCACCGGCGAGCGGCGCGGCGGGCTCGATCCGCTGATCGACGTGATCGCGCCCGTGTCGCTGGACGGCCTCGCCTCAGGCGACGCCGCCATCGCGGCCATGCCGCCGACGCGGCGTGCGGGGAGCAAGCCGGTCGCGATCGAAGGCCTCAACGAGCACACCGGCCAATGGGAGCCGCCCGTGGCCGGGCAGCGCTACAGCGCGTTCCAGGTCGGCGTGCAACTGGCCAACCGCACGGGCGCGCTCAACGAAATCGAATACTCCGAATTCGTGGTCAAGGCACAGGCCTTCGCCGATGCGGTCAACGGCTCGCCCGAATTTCCCGAGATGCTCGACGAAGTGGCGCGGGCCCGCGAGCTCGACCAGTTCGCAAGCGCGCACGACGCGCAACTCGGATTCGTGCTGCGTGCGCTGCACGCGGCCTGGAGCCCGGGCTATGTGCAGCAGAATGCCGCGCGGCTTGGTTTCGTGGCCGGCATCATCCCGGGGCGCATGGTGCTGCCGACCGGCGAAGTCGGCCTGCCGCCGGTCCTCGGGCTGGCCTTCGATACGCAAGCAGCGCTGGCCGACGATCCGGCGCAATCGGCCATCCGCGAACTCAGCCTGAGCCTCGATGTGCCGCAGGTCGATCGCGCCGAAGAGCCGTTCCGCCGCATGCGCGAAGCAGCCGCGACGCTCGCGCGCGAGATGGACGGCGTGGTGACCGACAGCGACGGCCAGTTGCTGCGCGACGAGACGATGGACGTCATCGGCAACGACCTCGAGCAGCTCTACGACACGCTCGATGCGCGTGATCTCGCGGCGGGCTCGCCGCTCGCACGGCGCCTCTTCAGCTAACTCCGACCTTCGGGAGACACCCACATGACGACGCGCGACGAAGCGGCACGCGAAGCCGCCGCACTGAGCGAACAGCTTCACAAGCACGCCCACCTCTATTACGTGCTCGACGCGCCCGAGCTGCCCGACGTCGAGTACGACAAGCTGTTCCAGCGCCTGCAGCACCTGGAGACGGAATTTCCCGAACTGCGCACGCCCGATTCGCCGACGCAGCGCGTGGGCGGCAAGGTGCTCGACGGTTTCACCAAGGTGCGCCACAAGGTGCCGATGCTGTCGATCCGCACCGAGACCGACATCACGCCCGGCGGCGCCAGTGCCTTCGATGCGCGTGTGCGCAAGGAGTTGGGCCTGGCCGAGGACGGGCCGCAGGTGTCATACGTGTGCGAGCTCAAGTTCGACGGCCTCGCCATGAACCTGCGCTACGAAGACGGCGTGCTGGTGCAGGCCGCGACGCGCGGCGACGGCGAGGTCGGCGAAGACGTCACGCAGAACATCCGCACGGTGCGCGAGATTCCGCTGCGGCTCAGCGGCAAGGCGCCGCCCGTGGTCGAGGTGCGCGGCGAGGTCTACATGAAGCGTGCCGATTTCGACGCACTCAACGAACGCCAGCGCGAGAAGATCGCGGCCGGCCAGAAGAACGAGAAGATCTTCGTGAATCCGCGCAATGCGGCGGCCGGTGCGGTGCGGCAACTCGATCCGGCGATTGCCGCAGCGCGACCGCTGAGCTTCTTTGCCTACGGCCTGGGCGAAGTCACGCCGGCCACGGAGGGCGGGCCGGAATGCCCGACCCAGTTCGACTGGCTGCAGCAGTTCCATGCCTGGGGTTTTCCGGTGGCCACGCAGACCGCGCGGGCGACCGGAGCCGTCGAGCTGATCGCGTTCCACGAGAACATCGGCCGGCAGCGCGATGCCTTGCCCTACGACATCGACGGCGTGGTCTACAAGGTCGACAACATCGAACTGCAGCGGCAACTGGGCTTTGTATCGCGCGAGCCGCGATGGGCCGTGGCACACAAATACCCGGCGCAGGAGCAGCTGACCGACGTGCTCGGCATCGAGATCCAGGTCGGCCGCACCGGCAAGCTCACGCCGGTGGCCAAGCTCGCGCCGGTGTTCGTCGGCGGCGTGACCGTGACCAACGCCACGCTGCACAACGAGGACGAGGCCCGCCGCAAGGACGTGCGCGTGGGTGATACGGTCATCGTGCGGCGTGCCGGAGACGTGATCCCCGAAGTGGTCGGCGTGGTGCCCGAGAGCCTCGCCAAGCCGGAGGGCGAACGCGGGCCGGTCTTCACCATGCCGCACCAGTGTCCTGTGTGCGGCTCGGAAGCCGTGCGCGAAGAGGAAGAAGTCGACTACCGCTGCACGGGCGGCCTGTTCTGCGCGGCGCAGCGCAAGGAAGCCATCCTGCACTTCGCGGCACGGCGCGCGGTCGATGTCGACGGGCTGGGCGACAAGCTGGTCGAGCAACTGGTGGATGCCAACCTCATCCGCACCTTGCCCGATCTCTACAAGCTCGGCTTCACCACGCTCGCGGGACTGGACCGCATGGCCGAGAAGTCGGCCAAGAACCTCGTCGACGCACTCGAAGCGTCCAAGAAAACCACGCTGCCGCGCTTCCTGTTCGGGCTGGGTATCCGGCACGTGGGCGAAAGCACGGCGAAGGACCTGGCCAAGCATTTCGGCAAGCTCGACGCGATCATGGACGCGACCGAAGAGCAGCTGCTCGAGGTCAACGACGTGGGCCCGGTGGTGGCGCAGAGCCTGCGCACCTTCTTCGACCAGCCGCACAACCGCGAGGTCGTCGAGCAACTGCGCGCCTGCGGGCTGACCTGGGAAGAGGGCGAGCCCGCGGCCCGCGCGCCCAAGCCTTTGGCGGGCCTGACCTTCGTGATCACCGGCACCCTTCCTACGCTGGGCCGCGACGAGGCGAAGGATAAATTGGAGGCAGCCGGGGCCAAGGTCGCCGGCTCCGTCAGCAAGAAGACCCATTACCTCGTGGCCGGCGAAGATGCCGGCAGCAAGCTCGACAAGGCCCGGGAAATCGGGGTGGCGGTGATCGACGAGGCGCGTATGCTGGAGATTCTCGAGAACGGCATCACGGAATGAGAGCGCCACCGGCGGCCTCTTTACCGGCCGTTACCTAGCTTCATCGGAGCGCAGTCAACAGGGTCTACAACCTGGCGTTGAAAGACAACTGAAGGCCAACAAGGAGCCCCTCATGCAAAAAATTCGCGTTCTTGGTGCCAGCATTGCCCTCGGTGGCGTTGCGCTGCTGACGGGCTGCGTTGCGGTTCCCGGCGATCCGTATTACTCGGGCGGCTACTCCGGCGGTTATTCCGAGCCGTACTACTCCGATCCCTCGCCCGTGGTCGTTTCGCCAGCGCCGGTCTACATCCAGGGCGGGGGCTATTACGACCGTGGCCGTTACTACGACCGCCGTCCGTACTACGGCCGCCCCGGCTATCCGGCCGTGCGTCCGAGCTATCCGGCGGTGAGGCCCAGCTATCCCGCCGCACGTCCTCCGCGGGCCGATTGGGGCGGTGGTCGTACGGGGCCCGGAACCGCCGGCGGTGGCATTCCGGGCATCACGCCCTCGCAGCCGCAGCAGATGCCCCAAGGCCGGGCGCGGCTGTGGACCTCGCCGGATTCGAAGAACTCGAACCAGGCCCCTCCGTGATCCTGGCTTAAGGCCATCGCGATAATCCCGCGATGGCCATTCGCGAAATACTCAAGATGGGCGACCCCCGGCTGCTGCGCATTGCGCAGCCGGTCGCCGCTTTCGATACCGACGAACTGCACCTCCTGGTGCGCGACATGTTCGAGACCATGCATGCGGTCAATGGCGCCGGCCTTGCGGCCCCGCAGATCGGCGTGGACCAGCAACTGGTGATTTTCGGCACCGACATCGTCAACCCCCGCTATCCCGACGCGCCGCCGGTGCCCCGCACTGTGCTGCTGAACCCCGTCATCACGCCCATTGGCGAGGACGAGGAGGAGGGCTGGGAAGGGTGTCTTTCGGTGCCGGGCCTGCGCGGCGTGGTGCCGCGCTTCGCCAACATCCGCTATACCGGTTTCGATCCGTACGGCGACCCGATCGACCGGGTTGCCAGCGGTTTTCATGCGCGCGTGGTGCAGCATGAAGTCGATCACCTGCTGGGCAAGCTGTACCCGATGCGGGTGCGCGATTTTTCGCGCTTCGGCTACACCGAGGTCCTGTTCCCGGGACTCGATGCAGCCGACGACGACTGAAGCCTAAGCCGTCGCGCTTACTTGTTGCTGAGGCCGAAGCGGCCGCCGCCCGTGAAGGCCAGCGAGATCGCCGCGAACAGGAACATGCCCTGCAGCTCCAGCGCCCAGCCGCCTTGACCGTTGATCGCGCCGAGGTCCTTGCGGTGCACCAGCCAGATCGCCACCAGCATGTTGATCGCCACGATCACCGCGGCCGGCCGCGTGAACAGGCCGACGATCAGCAGCGCGGGCGCGAGGATCTCACCGACATAGACCCCGTACGCCAGGAACGCCGGCAGGCCGTGCGAGGCCAGCATGCCGCCGATGCCATCGACGCCCTTGGTGACCTTGGCCACGCCGTGCAGCAGGATAAGGATGCCCAGCGCGAGGCGCAGAACGAGCTTGCCGGTGTCGTCGGACTTGAACATTGTGTGATTCCTGTTCGGGAGAGTTGATAAAGGGCCGTATGGTATTGCGGTATTGGCGCTGCAAAGGGCATATGCATCCAACCGACCTGTCTTTGGCGCGGCCGCGCGACGCCCCGTACACTGGCTTTTGTTGTCTGTTGAGGAGAAACACCCCCATGAAAAATCGATTCCGCCCGGCCCTGATCGCCGCCGCATCCCTGCTCGCCCTTGCCTCCGCCGCGCCGGCCTTCGCGGGCAAGACGCTCGATGCGGTCAAGCAGCGCGGTACCGTCAAGTGCGGTGTGACCAACGGGGTGGCGGGCTTCTCCGCACCGGACACCCAGGGCAACTGGTCGGGCCTGGATGTCGACACCTGCCGCGCCATTGCGGCGGCCGTGCTCGGCGATGCGAAGAAGGTCGACTTCGTGCCCCTCAATTCGCAGCAGCGCTTCTCGGCCCTGCAGGCCGGCGAAATCGACATCCTCGCGCGCAACACCACCTGGACGCTCACGCGCGACGCCTCGCTGGGCTTCAACTTCACCACCATCACCTATTACGACGGCCAGGGCTTCCTGGTGCCGAAGAAGCTCAAGGTGACGAGCGCCAAGCAGCTCAAGAACGCCACCATCTGCACGCAGTCGGGCACCACCAACGAGAAGAACGTCTCCGACTACTTCCGTGCCCAGAACATCCCGGTGAAGACTGTCGTCTTCGAGAGCTTCGAGGCCTCGTTCAAGGCCTTCTTCTCGGGCCGCTGCCAGGCCTTCACAACCGACGCCTCGGCGCTCGCGGGCCTGCGCAACAAGGAAGCGCCTAACCCCGACGACTACATCATCCTGCCCGAGCTGATCTCCAAGGAACCGCTCGCGCCGCTGGTGCGCCGCGGCGACGACGAGTGGTTCGCCATCGCGAAGTGGGTGCCCAACGCGCTCATCGAGGCGGAAGAAGCTGGTGTCACGCAGGCCAACGCCGACGCGCTCAAGGCCAGCAGCAAGGACCCGGCGCAGCAGCGCCTGGTCGGCACCGGCGAAGACCTCGGCAAGCTGCTGGGCCTGGACAAGGACTGGTCGTTCCGCGCGATCAAGGCTGTGGGCAACTACGGCGAGGTGTTCGAGCGCAACGTCGGACCCAAGTCGGTGCTCAAGCTGCCGCGCGGCTCCAACAATTTGTGGAGCAAGGGCGGCCTGATCTACGCACCACCGGTTCGATGAGCCAGGGGGCCTCGCGCCGCGGCGCCTGGCTGGCCTGGACCGTCCAGGCGCTGCTGGTGCTGGCCGTCGTGGCCGGTGCTTTCTGGGTGGTGCACCACGCGCTCGACGTGCTGCGCGCACGCGGCGTCCGGTCCGGCTTCGACTTTCTCACCGAGCCCGCGGGCTTTTCGATCAGCGAGGGCTGGCTCGATTTCGACGCCAGCCAGCCGTTCTGGCGCGCCTTTCTCGCGGGCCTCATCAACACGGTGCGGGCGGCGGTGCCGGCGGCGATTTTCTCGGTCGTCCTCGGCACGCTCATCGGCATCGGCCGGTTGGCGCCACACGTGCTGCTGCGCGGTATCTGCACCGCGTATGTCGAGCTGCTGCGCAACGTGCCGCTGCTGGTGCAACTGCTGATGCTGGCCTTCGCGATGGCGAACCTGTTGCCCGATCCGACCGAACCGGTGCGCCTTTTGCCGGGCGTGTGGCTCAGCAAGGGCGGGCTCAGCGTGCCCTGGCCCGTGGCGGGCGAGGGCGGCTGGTGGCCGACGCATTTCGAGTGGCCCAAGCGCGGCGATTTCGGCGTGAGCGGCGGCGCAGCGCTGAGCCCCGAGTACGTGACCATCGTCGCGGGCCTGTCGTTCTATTCGGCGGCATTCGTCGCGGAGATCGTGCGTGCCGGCATCCTCTCGGTCTCGCAGGGGCAGGTGCTGGCGGGACAGGCGCTGGGCCTGTCGTCGGTGCAGCAGCTGCGCATCGTGATCCTGCCGCAGGCGCTGCGTGTGATCGTTCCTTCGCTCACCAACCAGTTGCTGAGCCTCGTCAAGAATTCGTCGCTCGCGGTGGCCGTGGGCTATCCGGAGCTGGTGTCGGTCGCCAACACCACCATCGGATCGAACGGGCGCGCCTTCGAGTGCATCGCGATCATCATGGCGGTGTACCTGCTGCTGTCGCTCGCCATCTCCTTCGGCATGAACCGCTACAACGCGCGCGTCGCTTTGCGGGGGTGGCGATGAGAAACGTGTCGCAAGGCCCGATTGCGTGGCGCAGCGAACTCTGGGGTTCGCCGCTGCGCGCGCTGGCGACGGTGCTGCTGATCGTGCTGCTCGCGTGGGTCGGTTTTCACATCGTCGACTGGGCCGTGGTTCACGCGGTGTTCCGCGCCGATGCCGAGGCCTGCCGCGCAGTGCAGCACGGCGCCTGCTGGGGCGTGGTGGCCGAGAAGTGGCGGCCGATGCTGTTCGGGCGCTTCCCGTATGAGGAGCAGTGGCGCCCCGCCATCGCTGTGGTCGTGCTGTCCGCCGTCACCGTGCTGAGTGCGTGGCCGCGCAGCTGGCGCTGGTGGCTGGTGCCGCTGTGGGTCGTGGCGCTGGTGCTGTTCGTGTTGTTGATGCGCGGCGGCGTCATGGGGCTGAGCCATGTGCCGACAAGCCGCTGGGGTGGCCTGCCGCTCACCATCGGGCTCGCGGTGGTGGGACTGGCGCTGTCCTTTCCGCTCGCGCTGCTGCTCGCATTGGGCCGGCGCTCCGGCTGGCCCGTGGTCCGCACGCTGAGCGCGAGCTACATCGAGCTGGTGCGCGGCGTGCCGCTGATCTCGGTGCTGTTCATGGCCTCGTTCCTGCTGCCGCTGCTGTGGCCTGCGGGCTGGCAGCCCGATGTGCTGGTGCGCGTGCTCGCGGGCCTCACGCTGTTCGTCGCGGCGTACCTGGCCGAGATCATCCGAGGCGGCCTGCAGGCCGTGCCGCGCGGGCAGACCGAGGTGGCGATGGCGCTGGGCTTCGGGCGCTGGCCGGTGCAGCGCGACATCGTGTTGCCGCAGGCCCTGCGCCTCGTCGTGCCGGCACTCACCAACAGCGTCGTCGGCACGTTGAAGGACACCTCGCTCGTCACCGTCGTGGGCCTCTTCGAGCTGACCGGCGCGCTGGGCCTTGCGCTCGGCGGCGATCCGGTCTGGCGGCCGTTCTACCTCGAGGGCTATCTCTTCATCGCCGCCGTGTATTGGGTGCTGTGCTTCGGGCTCTCGCGCTACAGCGTGTGGCTGGAGCGCAGGCTGGCGAGCGCGCCGACCTGAGCCGCATTCTGCGGACTGTCTTCCTGCAGTCCAAGTGCGATGGCCCTGGGTTGCGGCGCCTTCGTCACGAGGCTCACGACGACAACGACTGCGGCGTTGATGGCCATCGCGATCAGGCCCGCTTCCCATTGCGGCACCGTCGCCGCCCAGAACTTCGCAGCGAACGGCGCCAGCAGCGCGACGAAGCCGGCCACCAGCCCGGCCAGCACGCCGACAGCGCTCGTGCGCTTCCAGAGGAATCCGAGGAACACACCGGGCGCGAGCATGCCGATGGCCGAATACGCATCGAGCAGGATCTTCACCAGCGACCCTTTCTGGCTCACCGACAGCCACACGGCGATCGCCGCGAAAACCACCAGCGAGCCGCGCGACAACGCCAGTGAAGCGCGCTCGCTCAATCCGGCCTTGAACGGCCGCACCACATTGCGCGTGAAGATCGACCCGGCCGTCAGCAACAGCAGCGACCCGGGCGCCAACGCCAGCAGGAAGCCCGTGCCCGCCAGCAGCCCGACCGTCCACGCCGGATAGCGGTCGGACACGAACTGCAGCAGCGCCGCGTTGAGGTTGCCGCCCGGCGGCTGCGTCTGCGCCAGCAGCGCCGCGAAGCCCAGCAGGATGATGAAGAAATAAGCCAGCGAATACAGCGGCTGCCAGATCGCGTTGCGCCGGATCGCCGTCGCGCTGTGCGCCGTGTACGACATCTGGAACAGGTGCGGGAACACCCAGTTGCCCAGCGCGATGTTGATGGCGGAGGTCATGAGCCAGATCGCGGTGGTCGGCGAAGTGGCGTCCAGCCCGGGGAACTTGCCTATGCCCGGGTGCTTGGCTTCGGCCATCGAGAACAGGTCGAGCAGCGAAGCCGCGCCCACCTTGCTCGCGACGGTGACGCTGAGCAGCACCACCACGACCACCATCAGCACGTCTTTCACGCCAGCGGCAAAGGCGGCGGAACGCACGCCCGCGACGAACACGAAGGCGATCATCAACACGCCTGCGCCGATGGTTGCGGCTTCGCTCGTGATGCTGTTGCCCAGCGTGAGCTGCACGATCAACCCGAGGCTCACCAACTGGATCTGCACGTAGACCACCAGCGAGGCGATGCCGACCACGCCGGTCAGCACGCCCAGCCACGGCGCTTCGTAGCGCGCGGCGAAGAAGTCGGACTGCGTGAGCAGCTTGCCGATGCGCCCCGCGCGCCAGATCCGCGGCATCAGCCAGTAGCCGACCGCGTAGCTCATCGACACCGAGCAGAACGCGAGGTACGCCGGCGCGCCCAGCGCCCAGGCGTAGCCCGAGATACCGAGCACCGCGAAGGTCGTGTAGACCTCGCCCGCGTTCATGAACCAGAAGATCAGCGTGCCCAGGCTGCGCCCGCCGACGGCCCAGTCGGCGAAGTTGTTGGCGCGGCGCGTGCGGCGGCCATAGGCGATGGCGCCGGCCACGGTCGCGAGCAGGATGGCCAGGACGATGGCGAGCTTCATGGTGCGCCGTCCTCATGCGTCTTCAGGCTATGGGCGAGGAAGGCGGCTTCCTCGGCCTCCACACCGGCTTTGGCATCGAGCCGGAACACGATCGCGATGACCACGCTGGTCAGCACGATGCCCGCCATCTGCCAGAACATGGGGAAGGGCAGTCCGAACGGAGTGAGCGCGATGTCGTTCACGGCCGGTGCGAGGCAGGCTTGCCAGATGAACGGAAAGACCAGCAGCCAGCGGTGTCCAAGGCGTCGCCGGGTGGGGCGTGTAGGGGGAGGCGGGTTGGCCATCTCGATGCTCCTGTAAAGTATTACTGCACGATCTGGGCGCGGAGTGTGCAGAGAAAATGCACAGAGCACAAGTAGGGGTGACAGCGAAACTAGCTTTCTAACCGGATGGGTTCGAGCGTATTTAGATGCTTGACGTGCACCATAACCGTACATACCATCCCGCTATTGTGCTGTTTCACTGCACAACCAAAGAAAAGAGAAAGACCCAGTTCATGATCGGCGACCGACTGAAGGAATTGCGAACGGCCCGCGGCCTGTCGCTGCGCGAACTGGCCGCGCAGGCGGGCGTTTCCGCCACGCTGCTGAGCCAGATCGAGCGCGCCGTGACCGATCCCAGCCTCGAAACCCTGCGCCGGCTCGCGGGCGTGTTCGGCGAATCGGTGTCCTCGCTGTTCTCGGAGCCGACACCGCCCACCGTCTGGATCAGCCGGCCGAGCCAGCGCGTGATGCTCACCGCGCCCAAGGGCCAGGTGGCCTACGAACGGCTCACGGCCGGCGCGGGCCAGCTCGAAGTGCTGCGCGCCGTGCTCGAACCGGGCCAGATGTCGGCCGACGAGCCGCGCGGCCACGAATCCGCCGAATGCGTCTACGTCGTCGCGGGCGCACTGGTGGCGCAGGTGGCGGGCGTCGATTACGCGGTGAAGGCCGGCGAGAGCATCTCCTTCGATGCGCGGCTGCCGCACCGCTACATCAACGCCTCGCAGGCACCGACCGAAATCATCCTGTCCGTCACCCCACCGAATCCCTGACGCATGAACACCACGACAACGCCGGACGACGGCGCCTTCACGCTCTACGACCTGCGCGTCGAAGTGGTCGCGCCCGAAGGCGCGAAGCTCTTCTGCAACGCCAAGGTCGGCGACTACTTCGAGCTGCGCGGCGAGATGCTGCACCTGCCCGAGGGGCAGGGCTTCTCGATCTACTCGCTGGGCGCCTTGCTGCCGCTGCTCGCGGCCAAGCAGCGGCCCACCGACGCCAACGACTGGATGAGCACCGACGCCGAAGTGGCGTGCCCCGATCCGCATTGCCCGTCGCGCTTTCGCATCACGCGCACCGCGACGCGCGTTTTCCGCCACGCCGACACCACGGCCGTGGTCCACCCTTCCAAGGCTTCCAAGCAGAACCCATGAGCCAACCGCAACGCATCGACCTCGCGCCGAACTATTCGATCTCCCGCCTGCTCAAGGGCGGCTGGCAACTGGCCGGCGGCCATGGCGGCATCGACCGCGCCGCGGCCATCGCCGACATGGCGGCGTACTACGAAGCCGGCATCACCACCTTCGATTGCGCCGACATCTACACCGGCGTGGAAGAGCTGATCGGCGACTTCCGGCGCGAGCACATCGCCCGCCACGGCAGCGACAGCCTCTCGCAACTGCGCGTGCACACCAAGTTCGTGCCCGACCTCGCGACGCTCGCGCAGATCGACAAGCGCCAGGTCGAACAGACCATCGACCGGTCGCTGCAGCGCCTGGGCGTGGAGCGGCTCGACCTCGTGCAATTCCACTGGTGGGACTACGGCGTGCCGCGCTACGTCGAGGTCGCGCACTGGCTGCAGGAGTTGCAGCGCGCCGGAAAGATCGAATTGCTGGGTGGTACCAATTTCGACACCGCGCGGGTGCGAGAACTGGTCGATGCCGATGTGCCGTTGCGCTGCATGCAGGTGCAGTACTCGCTGCTCGACCAGCGGCCGCAGCCAACGCTGGCGCCGTACTGCGCGGCATCGGGCATCCAATTGCTGTGCTACGGCAGCGTGGCCGGCGGATTTCTCTCGGAGCGCTGGCTCGGTGCGAGCGAGCCGCGGGAGCCTTACGAGAACCGGTCGCTGGTGAAGTACAAGCTCGTCATCGATGACTTCGGCGGATGGGAGCTGTTCCAGCAGTTGCTGCTGCAACTGCTGAAGGTGGCAGAGCGGCACGGCACGTCGATCGCCACCGTGGCGATGCGCTGGGTGCTGCAGCAGCCGCAGGTGGCAGGCGTGATCGTCGGCGTGCGGCGTGGCGACCATCTGGCGGACCACCTGAAGGTGCTGTCGCTGCGGCTCGATGCCGAGGACATGGCCACACTCGATACCGTGCTGGCGCAGCGTCAGCCGCCGAGCGGCGATGTGTATGCGGTCGAGCGCGACATCGAGGGCCGGCATGGCCGCGTGATGAAGTACGACCTGAACAAAGAGCCGCACTGAACCTGCTCAGGCCTTGGGACGCGGCACCAGTTCGGGATAGCCAGTTGCCGGGTCGTGCTCGCGGGCGAAGCGCCATTCGGGCAGCCAGGCGATCAGGATTTCAGCGGTGGTGCGCACGATGCAGCCCGGTGCGACGTGCCCGCCGCGCACTTGGCCCGTCGCATCCGACACGCTGATGTGCAGATGGGCGCCATCCGGTGAAAGCGTGCCGGACAGCGTGAGGATTTCAAGATCGCCATCGAGCACCGCAGCGCTTTCCAAGCCGGCATACCGGATGCGCGCACCGCGGAGACTGCCGATGCCGGAGACCACGAAAGCCGCTTCGGCGCCACGCGCCTTGAGCGCCGCATCGAGCGCGCCGCGCAGGTCATCGCCCGGGTTCAATCGCAGCGCGTGGGCTTCCATGTCCGGCTGCTTCTCCCTCAGCTCGACAGCGCCTTGTCCACCAACTGCTGCGCTTCTTCAAGAATGCGCGCAAGGTGCTCCGCACCCTTGAAGCTCTCGCCGTAGACCTTGTAGATGTTCTCCGTGCCCGAGGGGCGCGCAGCGAACCAGCCGTTGGCGGTGACGACCTTCACGCCGCCAATGGCCGCGCCGTTGCCGGGCGCATGGCTCAGCACGGCCTCGATCTTGTCGCCCGCCAACTCGGTCGAGCTGACCTGCTGCGGCGACAGGTTCGACAGCTTCTTCTTCTGCTCGACCGTCGCCGCCGCATCCACGCGGTCGGACACCGGCTGTCCGAGCGCCTGCGTCAGCTCCGAATAGCGCTCGCCCGGGTCGCGCCCGGTGCGCGCGGCGATCTCCGCGGAGAGCAGGGCGGGCACCATGCCGTCCTTGTCCGTGGTCCACGCCGAGCCGTCGTGGCGCAGGAAGGTGGCGCCGGCGCTTTCCTCGCCGCCGAAGCCGAGCGATCCTTCGACGAGCCCATCGACAAACCACTTGAAACCCACTGGCACTTCGTGGAGCTTGCGCCCGAGGCGGGCCGCGACGCGGTCGATCATCTGGCTGCTCACCACCGTCTTGCCGACGGCCGCACCTGCTGGCCATTGCGGGCGGTGCGTGTAGAGGTAGTCGATCATCACCGCGAGGTAGCTGTTCGGCTGCATCAGGCCGGCGCTGCGCGCGACCACGCCGTGGCGGTCGTGGTCGGTGTCGCAGGCGAAGGCGATGCCGAAGCGGTCCTTCAGCGCGATCAGCTTGTGCATTGCGTCGGGCGACGACGGGTCCATGCGGATGCGGCCGTCCCAGTCGAGCGACATGAAGCGGAAAGTCGGGTCGACCTCCTGGTTCAGAACGATGAGACGGTCGAGCTTGTAGCGCTCGGCGATGGCCGGCCAGTAGTGCACCCCGGCGCCGCCGAGTGGATCGACGCCGAGGTCGATCTCCACGCCGCGGATCGCGTCCATGTCGAGCACCTGCGCAAGGTCTTCGACGTAGGTGTTCAGGTAGTCGTGCCGGTGCGTGGTGGAGGCCTTCAGCGCTTGCGCGAGCGGCATGCGCTTCACGCCTTCGAGCTTGTTCGCCAGCATCTTGTTGGCGGCGGCTTCGACGGCGGAGGTGATGTCGGTGCCGGCGGGGCCGCCGTTCGGCGGGTTGTACTTGAAGCCGCCGCTCTCGGGCGGGTTGTGCGAGGGCGTGATGACGATGCCGTCGGCCAAGCCGCTCGTGCGGCCGCGGTTGTAGACCAGGATCGCATGCGACACGGCGGGCGTCGGCGTGTATTCGTCGTCCTTCGAGAGCATCAACTCGACGCCGTTGGCCGCCAGCACTTCGACCGCGCTGCTGAACGCGGGCGTGGAGAGCGCATGCGTGTCGATGCCGAGGAACAGCGGGCCGTCGATGCCTTTCTGCTTGCGGTAGTCGCAGATCGCCTGGCTGATCGCCAGCACGTGCCATTCGTTGAACGCGTCGTCGAACGACGAGCCGCGGTGGCCCGAGGTGCCGAAGGCCACGCGCTGCGCGGGCACCGACGGATCGGGCCGCCCCGTGTAGTACGCCGAGATCAGGCGCGGCACGTTCACCAGCAGTTCGAGGGGAGCGGGTTTGCCCGCGAGGGGATTGGTTTTTTGACTCATGTCTTGGGTGCCCAGTCGTCGATTTGAATGAGGTCGCCGATCCGTTCGATGGTGATGTCGGCGGGCGCGTAGGCGGCAATGGCCTGTTCGTCCAGCGCGTAGTGGCCTTGCCGCACGAAGACGGTGGTGAGCCGCGGCCCCCAGATCGCCTTCATGGCCGAGAGCAGGCGCAGCTTGTCGTCGACCATCACGTAGTGCGCCGCGGGGTGGCACTCCTCGATGGTGTCGAGCATCTGCTCCTTGTGCACGTAGATCAGCACGCGGCCCTCGACCGCATCCCACAGGCCCGAGCGCTGCACCTTGCGCGGCTGGAACACCACGTCGCCATCGGACAGGATCACCGTCGGGCCGTGGCGGCGCAGGTGCTTCAGCGCATCGAGCGCGCCGGGGTAGAGGCGGTCGGCAAACGGGTAGTCGATGAGAAAGCCCGACATCAGCAGCAGCCGCGAATCGCTCATGCCGCGCTTGCTTTCCTCGGCCCGGTAGCGCTGCAATGCGCCGAGGTAATCGACGTAGCCGAGCTCGTTGCGCAATGCCTCGAAGGCGGTCCAGTAGCGGTTCGCGCTCTCGGTGCCGAAGGCGTCTTCGAGGTGGGCACGCAAGTCGCCGACGACGCCGTCGTTGTCTAGCAGGGTGTTGTCGACGTCGATCAGGAACATGGTGTCGGGCTGCTGTGTCATGAAGGGGGTGCCCATCGGGCCTTGGCTGCATGCATCGCGTTCAGGATACGCCATCGAAAAGGCGTCCCCGATACGATCGTGAATTAGTTGATGCTTTGTGTTCGGCCGGATTAACCTGTAGACGGCATGTCGCTTTTGGCGACTAAGCTTTCGTCCAGTTCAAGGAGCAAGAAAGTATGCGCATGAAGAATGGTCGAAGCTGGTTGTGCCTGTCGGTCGTGGCCCTGTTGGTGGCGGGCTGCGAAGCCCCGCCCAAGGACCGTCCGCTGACCTCCGAGGTGCCCGAGCCGCCCAGCTTCGCGCCGCCGCCGGAAACCTGCCAGGCCTCGGCCGTTCGCTTCGGGCTCGGCTTGCAGGCGACCCAGGCCCTGCTGCAGGAAATGATGCAGCGTGCGGGCGCCAAGACTGGCCGCACGGTGCCGGCGACGGAAACCGCGAGCACTGCGCAAGACCCCGCGCGCCTCAACCTGCAGGTCGAACCCACGGGCCGGATCGTCGGCGTCTATTGCGGCTAGGCCGGAACTGGCCGTCTCCTGCCGGCCAGGAGTTCTTTCGTCGTAGGAAAAAATCCAGGGTTTTGATCGGCACACACGGCGGGCGAAAAATCCCTTGCCATCGGGGAAGCGGACAGGCTGAATCCGGAAAACACCAGCCCGCATCTTCCGGAGCCCGATTCACTTGCCGAACAAGCACGCTCTGGTTTCCCTGCCGCCGGACGAAGAGCTGAAGCGCCTTCCTCCCGACGAGGTTCTGTCTCCGCTCATCGACGACTGGGCGCGCGCGGGCAAGCGCCTGGCGATCGTCTGCGACATCGACCTCGACCGCTTCGCCGAAGTCAACCAGCGCCTGGGCATGGCCGGCGGCAATGCCGCGCTGGTCGAGGCGGCCCGCCGGATCAAGGCGCAGCTGCCGCGCGAATCGGTCATGGCGCGCATCGGCGGCGACGAGTTCGGCGCCGTCTTCGCCGGGCTCGGGTTTCCGCAATGCCACGAGGTGCTCGAGCGCATCCTCCTGGCGCTGGCCGAGCCTTGGGAATGGCGCGGCCTCACCGCGAACCTTGGGGGCAGCCTCGGCGCGCGGCTGATGGACAGCACTGGTCCGGCCCCCGAAATCGCGCTGCGCGATGCCCAGCATGCGGCCTTCTTCGCCAAGCGCGCAGCGGACGGCAAGGTGCATTACTTCGATGCGCCGCAGGCCAAGGCCGACGCACAGGTCGTGCGCCAGCGCCAGCGCATCCAGGAGGGGCTGGCGCAGGACGAGTTCTTCCTCGAGTACCAGCCCAAGGTCGACATGCGCCGCGGCGTCGTCGTGGGCGCGGAGGCGCTCATCCGCTGGCGGCATCCGGAGCGCGGACTGCTGCAGCCCATTCATTTCGTGCCGCTGCTGGAGGATGAAATGCTCGCCGAGCAGGTCGGCCAGTGGGTCATCGGCACCGCGCTTCGGCAGCTCTACGACTGGCGCGAGGCGGGCCTTCGGATGTCGGTGAGCGTCAACGTGAGCCCGCTGCACATGATGCGCCACGACTTCGTCGACCGGCTCACCGAGCAGCTCGCGCAGTATCCGAAGCTCGGCGCCGGCGCGCTGGAGCTGGAGATCCTGGAGACCACGGCGATCAGCCAGTTCGCCACGGTCGCCCGCTTCGTGGAGGCCTGCCGCGCGCTCGGCGTGGCGGTGGCCATCGACGATTTCGGCACCGGCTATTCGTCGCTCACCTACCTGCGCCAGCTGCCGGTGTCGTCGGTCAAGATCGACCAGTCCTTCATCCGCGAAATGCTCGACAGCGAGCCGGACCGCGCGATCGTCCAGGGCATCCTGCTGCTGCTGAAGGCGCTCGGGCGCACCGCGGTGGCCGAAGGCGTCGAGACCCTGGCCCACGGCGAGGCCTTGCTCGCCATGGGCTGCACGCTGGCCCAGGGCTACGGCATCGCCAAGCCGATGGCGGCCGACCAGATGCAGCGCTGGGTGGCCGGGTTCGAGCGTGCGCCGCCGTGGGGCCGCAAGGAGCCGCCCCAGGGCTCGCAGGCGGCGCCCGGCGCTCCGGGCTCCGCGCCTTCAGCGCCGCTGCCTCAAAGCAGCGGCGTGTAGGGCGAAACCAGCGGGCGCAGCGTGGTGCCGCTCGGCACGCCCAGCGAGCTCGCGCCGTCGAACACGTAGCGGATGTACAGGCCGCCGGTGAGCTGGCGGTAGTTCTGCGCGTTGTTCAGGCCGATCGAGCCGCCCAGGAACATCTTGGGCGCGAGCTGGTATTCGAGGATCGCGGCCAGGTTGTAGGCCAGGCCGGTCTTCGAGGTCTTCGGGTACATGCCGGTGAAGGGCGCGCTGCTCAGACCCAGCGAGGCGGCATAGGCGGCTGCGCTTCCCGCATCGCCCGCGCGCCGGCTGTCGGTCGGGAAGTAGGGCGACTCCTTCTGGGTGAACGACTGCACGCCCAGCGAGGCGTTCAGGCGCCACGACAGGCGGTCGCTGCGTCCGCTCCAGTCCACCGGGAAGGCCACGCTCACGAAGCTCTGCGGGCTGAAGTAGCCGCCTTGCCCGAAGGTGTAGTAGCTCAGGTTCTTGTCGTAGCCCATGAGCCCGAGGTTCATGCCCAGCGTGAGCTTGGAGTTCGGGTTGTTGACCAAGTGCAGGTAGGCGCCGCCGCCGGTCTCGAAGCGGCTGTTGCTCGCGACGTTCTTGCCGGTGATGCCGTGCATCGCGGCATAGCCGTAGACGCCGTAGGTGCCGTCGTCGTAGCCCAGGTCGCCGCGTACGCCGGTGGCGACCACGCCGCCCCAGCGCTCGTTGGTGCGCTGGTCCTTGGCGCCTGCGAACGACAGCAGGCTGTCGGTGACCGCGCGGCGGGACACGTCGACCTTCGCGTTCCACGAATCGCCGAACGAGCCCGCGTACGACACGTTGCCCACCACGTTGGTCTCGGGAAATCCGAGCGGCGTGGTACCGATGCTCGCGCCGAAGTTCTTGCCTTCGTAGCCCACGCTCAGCCCCACGCCTGAGGCGTTCTGCTGGCCGGCGCTGGTGCCGTTCTGCAGGCCGGTGATCGCCGCGCCCGGACCGCCGCCGAAGCGGCTGCCGGTGGGGTAGTCGGCGGAGGGCGTTCCGGCATCGAGCACCGTCGGCGTGACGCCCACGACGATCTTGCCTTCGCCGACCGGGAACCGCGCCTCGATGGGAATCTGGAAGTCCGACAGCTGGCTGAGCCCGGCTTCGCCGGCGCGGTTGCGGTAGACGGTGCCGGCGGTCAGGCTGACGGAGCGCTGCGCCTGCAGTTCGCGCAGTTCGGCGGCCACCGGATCGGCGGGCGCCGCGGCGCGCAGCGGCGCATTCCAACCGGTGTTGCCCGCACCGGGAACCGGCAGCGGGGCGCCGCCCGCCTGGGGGTACGGGTAGGCGGGCGGATACGCCTGCGGATAGCTCCCGGCCTGCGGCGCCTGTGCATAGACCGGCGCGACCGGCTGCATGCCGGCGACGGGGTATTGCTGCGGTGCCGGCGGCGCGACATAGGCCGAAGCCTGCGGCGTGTTGCGGGCGGCGGCGTTGCGCGACGAAGCCGTGGCCGTCGCCGTGCGCCGGCCCTTGCTGTTCGCAGCCGGAGCCGGCGCCGAGCCGGAGGCCCAGGGAAGCGCTCCGGGCGCCGCGCCCGCGACGGGATAGCCCGGGTTCGCGGGGGCGCCGGGATAGACCGGATACGCAGGTGGTGCCGCGGGATAGGCCGGTGCATAGGCCGGTGCAGCCGCGTAGGCCACCGGCTGCATGCGTGCCTGCGCAAAAGGATTGCCGGCCGCGCCGGGGTAAGCGCCAGGCGCGGCCGTGCCCGGGGCACCGCCGGTCATGCCCGCGAACGGATTCGCCGCGGGCAGCCCTCCCGGCGCGACGCCGGGCGCGAACCCGGTCGCGACGCGGCTGTCGGCCTCCACCGCGGCGCGCAGGTACTGCTCCGCCTTGCGGCTGTCGCCGGCATTCCGGTAGACGCGGCCGGCGGCGGCCAGCACGCGCGACTGGTCGGGCGCCTGCTTCAGCGCGGCCATCACGTAGTTCTCGGCCTCGCTGTGCTGGCGCAGTGCGCTGGCGCTGGCGGCCGCGGCGAGCAGGGCGTCCAGGTCGGTGGGGCTGCGTTGCAGCACGCGCTGGTAGAGCGCGAGCGCCTGGGTTTCGTCGCGCGCGGCGGAGTAGAGCCGCGCGAGCGCCGCCATCGCCCGCGGATCGTCCGGCCGCTCGGCCAGCACCGGCGCCATGGCGTTGTAGGCGGCCTCGAGGTTGCCGGCCTCGCGCAGCGCATCGGTCTGGCGCAGCGCGAAGGCGATGCGCAGGCTGTCGAAGTCGCTGCGCTGCGCGGCGGTCATGCCCGCGGGCTGCAGTTGGCGCAGCACCGCGGAGAGCTCCACGTCCTGCTTGGTCTTGAGCAGCACCGACGCATAGAGCAGCCGGTCGCCGATGCCCGGGTTGGGGCTGCGCGCGAGCAGCTGCCGGCTCATGGCGAGCGCGCGGGGCGCATCGCCGATTTCCGCATACGCGCCGGCCAGTTGGCCCCAGAGTTCGGTCGGCATGTCGCTGCTGAGCGCCGCCTCGGCCTGGCCGAGCACCTGCCGTGCCGCGTCCACCTGGCCCTGACGGGCAAACGCCTGCGCGCGCTGCGCCTGCGATTGCGCCCAGAGCCTGCGCTGCAGCGCCGCCATGTCGCGCGTCCGCGAGGCCGCGGGAATGCGCTCCAGGTACTGGATGCCGCCGGCCGCGTCGCCGGTCTCGGAGGCGAGCAGGGCGCTCGCGTAGAGCGCATCGGGCATGTCGGGCTGCGACATCAGGAGGCCCTCCATCACGCCGCGCGCCTCGGCCACCAGGCCCTGGCGGCGGTAGATGTTGGCAAGGTCGAGCCGCACCCACGGGCTGTCGGGCGCGGCGAGCATCGCATCTTCGAGCGTGCGCTGCGCGCCGGGCGCATCGCCCGCATCGGCTTGCTGGCGGGCCTTGGCGCGCGCCTGCTCGACCTGGATGTCGCGCAGTCCGCCGAGTTGGCTGGCCTGTTCGGGCGTGAGCTGCCGGGCCAGCGCGAGCGCTTCGTCGGCGCGGCCCTGGCGACCGTACACGGCGATGAGGCCGCGCAATGCCTGGGTGTCCGAGGGCTTGCTTTCGAGCACGCGCTTGTAGCCCTGCTCGGCCTGCGGCAGTTCGCCGGCGGCGGCGCGCAGGTCCGCCAGCGCGACTTGGCCGACGCTCTCGCGCGGGTCGATGCGCACCGCGCGTTCGAGCAGCGCCTGCGCGCCGCGCGCGTCGTTCTTCTCGCGCGCCGCGCGGGCCTGGCCGACCAGGCTCCAGTAGGCGGCGCTCTGCAGCGCCGAATTCCATTTGCTGCCGCCAGAGCCGCGCGCGGCGCGTTCCAGCAGTTCCTGCGCTTCGCCGAAACGTTCCTGGCGCAGCCGCACCAGGCCGAGGCCGCCGAGCGCCTCGGGATCGTCGGCCTTGGTGCGCAGCGCCTGCTGGAAGCGCTGCTCGGCGGTGGCCGGGTCGCCGCGGTCCAGCGCCCGGAATCCTTCGCCGAGCGGCACGCCGGGCGAGGCGGCGGCCGCGGTCTTGCCGGAGGTCAGCGTCTCCAGGCGCGCCGACACCGCGGCGTCGTTCGGGTTGCTTGCCAGGTAGTCCTGGTAGAGCGGAATGTCGGGCGCGCGCGCATCGAGCCAGATGAGCGCCTGGCGCCAGCTCGTGCGCGCGGCCGTGCCCACGGTGGGTTGTTTGGCCAGCTCGACCAGGCTGCGGATGCCTTCGCGCCGCGTCGATTCGCTGTAGGTGCGCAGTTGCGCGAGCGCGAGCTTGTAGTTCGCGTTGTCGGGATGGTCCTTCACCAGCTGCTCGATGCCCTTGCGCGCTTCGTCGGCACCTTGCGGCGTGCTGCTCAGCACCTGGTAGTACTCCAGCGCCAGGGCTTCGGGCGGCGGGCGGTTGTCGAACTGGCTGCGATAGAGCTCGACCGCTTCCGCGCCGCGGCCCGCGCGCGCCGCCGCGCGTGCGCGTTGCAGCGTGCTGCCCTGGCCGGGTTGCTGGGCCTGCTGCTGCAGGCGCGCGAGGCGGCCGTCGTTCGGGTGCGCGGCGCGCAGCCGCGAGATCCAGCTGCGCGCCGGCTCCGCGTTGCCGCGCGACAGCTCGACCTGCGCCATGCCGTACATGGCATCGGCCGATTGCGGATCGACCCGCAGCAGCTTGCGCCAGCTCTCTTCCGCGAGGTCCGCGCGGCCCTGTGTCTGCCAGTAGTTGCCCTGCTCGACGAGTGCGGCGCTGGCATCCGCCTGCGCCCGCGCGGGATTGCTCGCGCAAACGGCTGCGAGGAGGCCGAGGCATGCCATCCACTGCGAGGCGGGAATGCGGCCCGGGCCGCGGCGCAGCCAGGGTGGACACAGCGGCTTCATGCCGCTCGGGCGGGTCGACATAGCAGTCTCCATGAGGTTTGCAACTGGCCGTTGCGATCGAATTCGTAGCGGCCGTCCAGCCAGGCCTGTCCGAAGATCGACAGCACCTGCTCGTAGTAAGGCATCGGAGGCATCGGGGCGCCCGGAGCCGCCGCCGATGAAATTTCGGCGCGTCCGCCCGGGAGCCGGGCCGACTCGGTGGCCAGCACATCGGGCAGCGCCTGCGCTTTCAGATAAGGCAGCAGCGCACCGGTGAAGCCGAGCGGCCCGGTGCCGCGCCCGGCACCGGTGGCCGTGTCCACCGATTCGGGCATCGGGCGATGCTCCGCAAGCAGTTGGCGCGGGCCGTTCAGGCGCTGCATCAATGCCTTGTGTTCCGGCGCCCTGGGCGACAGCATGCCGGCCCAGAGATAGACGCGAATGGCGTCGTAGCTGCCGACGGTGCCTTTCTCGGGATCGGCGACGAAGGCATTGGCCGTCTGCGACCAGCCGCACCAGTCGGGCGCGAAGCCCTTGGGCGCGACGGCGTCGAGCAGGCGCAGGGTGTTGTCCGCCACCTCGCGCCACGGTCCGCGTGGATCGGCATGCTGGAAGTAGTGCAGCAACTGCAGCGGCATGTAGCTCGGGTTGAGTCGCCAGACCGGATCGCTCGCCACCGACGCGGGCCAGGGCAGCAGCATGCGGCCGAGGCCGGGGAGCGCCACCACTTCGTCGCGCACCACCAGCGCCAGCAGGCTGCGTCCGAGCTTCGCGTAGCGCGGCTCGTTCCAGAGACGGCCGGCTTCCATGAGCGCATAGGCGATCCACAGGTCGGCATCGGAGGCGGCATTCCCATCGAGCACGCCCCATCCGCCGTCGGGCTTCTTGCCCCATTGCCAGGCCGGCAGGTTGCTGGCCAGGCTGCCTTGCGCGAGGTTGGCTTCGGTCCACGCGAGCACGCGCGCGAAGGTCGGCTTGTCGTCGTGGATCAGCGCGAAGAAGAGGCTGTACGACTGCCCCTCGGAGGTCGACTGCTGCTGCGGCGTGTTGAAGTCGATCACGCGTCCGTCGCGCTGTATGTGGCGCGCGGCGAACGCGGCCCAGTCGGACGCCGGATGGCACGCGGCGGCCGGCGTTGCCGCGAAGGCCGGGCGCGATGCGGCCCAGCCCAGCGCCGCCGCGGCGAGCAGCGGCCGCCTGCCGATGCGCGTTTCGATGGATGGCGGCGATGCGGCAGGTGGCATGGCGAAGACCGCTTTCAACGCAGGCGGCGACGTGCGCGCAATTGCAGGCTGGCGAAGGCCACCGCCGCGCCGAGCAGTGCCAGCGCCACGACCAGCCCGGCGAGCAGCAGCGGGCTGCGCGACAGGTTCCACTGCAGCCAGGCCATCGGCGGCAGGCGGCCGACGTAATAGGTGTCCTCGCCGAGCACGCTGTGCACCTGCGTGTCGCGCACGATGGCCATGCTGCCCTGGATGCGCTTGAGCCGCTCGGGCGTCATCAGCGCGCTCAGCAGCGCTTCCTTCGAGGCCGGATTGGTGACGGCGGCGATCACGCTGCGGCCGCTGCGCAGCGGCGATTCGAAGCCCGCGAGCACCGCGTCGCGGCCGTCCTCGCTCACCGCGATCTGCATGCCGCCGGCCAGGTCTTCGCGCTTGCGCGCGCCGATGACGAAGTCGATGGCGGTGTCCAGCCAGCTGCCGAGCTTCAGCTGCGGCGAAGTGCCGTTGCGCTGCAGCGGCATCTTTGCCGCCCATTGCGCGAAGAGCGGCTGGTTCTGCAGGTTGCCGATCACCAGCAGGTCCTTGTCGGCCCACTGCGACACCTCCGCGGCGCGGCCCACCTTCACGCGCAGCGCGGGGTAGCCGGTGGCATGTCCGATCTGGCCGAGCAGGCCCAGGTAGGTTTCGGTGTCCGCGGGATCGGCCTGGTCCGGCAGGATGACCGCGGTTTCCGAGAGGTCGGCCATGCGCGAGAACGGGAAGCCGCCGTTGGCATAGGCCGCCAGGTCGGGCATCGCGATGTAGTGCGGGAACCCGGACACGTCGATCTTCGAGGTCGGGTCGATCGCGCCGCGCACGTTGTCCAGCAGCGGCTGGCAGCGTCCGCCCGAAGGCTCGAAGTAGTAGTGCATGCGCAACTGGCTGCGCGGGCCCAGCGCGAGCGGCGGCAGCATGACCTGCCGGTTCTCGGCCACTGTGCCGTCGGGCATCACTTTCACGGCCAGCGGGTTCCACCAGCGGTCGCCCGCCGGGTTCGCCGAGCGCAGCGGCAGCGCGCCGATGAAGTTGTCGTCGACGTTCAGGTTGAGCGTCGACTGGTCGGGCCGCACGCGCGGCGTGTAGCGGTATTGCAGGTCGAGCGGAATGCCGCGGCTGCGCCAGGTGAAAAGGTCGGGCGGCAGTTGCAGGTTCACGCGCACCACGTCGGGCGTGTAGCCCGACACCGAAAGCCCGGCGGCGTCGGTGAGCTCGCCCAGTTGCAGCGGACGGTCGCTCGGCACCCATCGCGGCGCGTCGTAGGGCTTGCGCGGCGGCGGTTCCTGGAAGGAGGCGATGCTGCTGCGATCGCCCGAGAACGCGCGGCTGTTCAGCGCCAGCGCGGCCGCGGCGGTGCGCAGTTCGGCCGGATCGCGGCCCATCACCAGCAGCAGCTTGGAGGCTGGGTCCTGCGGATGGTCCACGACCGCCAGCGCCGGGCCCTGGATGGACGGCAGCGCAAGGTTCGGGATCTGGGTGTCGGGCAGCACGAACACCACTGCATGCCCGGCGGGCAGCTCGCCTCGCGTGACCGGGAAAGTGGCGCCGCGGTAGTCCGCCAGCGCCCCGAACCACGAAGAGACGATGCCGGCCGCCTCGAGCAGCGGCGGCGACTCGGCGCCCCCGAACACGAAGGGGATGCGGGCGCGCCGCACGTCGCGGCGGTCGAAGAAGGGCTGCGGCAGCGTGGCCAGGTCGTTGGTGAGCTTGAGCGGCGACACCGTCAGCTTGAGCGTGCTCGACGCGTCGATGCGCGCCCAGAGGCTGGTGTGGGCCGGGTCCTCGCATTCGCGCGTGTAGTGCCCGACCAGCTCGACGTTGATGCGGTTGAACTCGGTGATCAGGCGCCGGTCGATCGGGATGTCCTGCGTCTGCGGCTTGCCGGCCTCGGCGCGGTTCACCGGCAGCGTGGCGACGAGCACGTCGTTCACCGTGACCTTCAGGTGCGAGAGCTCGGGAATGAGCGAGGGCGAGTAGGCGTAGTTCAGCTTGAGCGACGCGGCGGTGACCAGCTCGTCGGCGCGCACGTTGAACGGAATGCCGATGGTGCCGCTGATGCCGCGCAGCTGCACCGCGTAGTCGATGCCCAGTTGCGTGAGGTTGAGTTCGCGGACCGCACCGCCGGGTGTGGCGGCCGCGGCCACGGGAATGGCCGGCCGGGCCTGGGGTTGGGGCTGGAGTTGAGGCTGGGGCTGCGCCCACGCGCCGCCCGTTGTTGCGGCGGCCAGGGCGAACGCCAGCACAGTGGCTCCGCGGTTCGGCGCCGGGCGCAGGGCAGGTGCATCGCGGCCGGGCGCTTGCAGGGAGGTCGTCACACGGGTTCCTTCGCTTCGACGGGCGGCTTCGACGACGAAGCCGCGGTGGGGCGCAGCCGGGAGGTGGCGGCGCGGTAGTAATGGGAGAACATGTTGCGAAAGCCGGTCCCGCTGATGCTCACGATGTGGCCGAGCACCCGGTGGATGCCCTGCCGCGGGTGGTTGCCCCACCGCGCGGCCCAGATGTCGGCGCGGGCCGTCGTGCATTGCACCAGGGCGCGTTCCTGGGCGAGGGTCATCGGCGCGAAGCGAAGGCCGACGCGCCGCCCCTTGCTGAAACGCACGGTGGTGGCGAAGCGCGACTCGGCTTCGCCGCGGTAGAGCGCCACCACGACATTCGCGTCCTGCGCAAGCTGCATGTCGGTCGGCAGCTCCACGCCCAGTCCGCCAGCGGAGAAGTCGGACGTGGTGCAGCGCACCGAATGCCCATCCGCGAAGTACAGGGTGGCCGGCACCTGCAGCGCCACGCGGGGCGCGCCCCGCACCTGGCGCGACTCGTTGGCCGCCGCCACGCAGGCGCCCAGGATCATCAGGTTGTAGAAGGTCCACGCCAGGTTGAGCCACACGGTGGCGATGTTCTGCGGATCGACCCAGGTCAGCCGCCACAGGCCCGCGCCCACGCCCAGGAAGTTCAGCAGCAGCAGCACCAGGCTGGGCTTGGCGATCAGGGTGTCGAAGAACTCCTCGCGCACCAGGCCGCCCTTGGCCGTCACGTTGAAGCTGCCCAGCTTGGGGTTGATCAGCGCCACCAGCGTGGGCCGGAAGATGTACCAGGCCAGCACCGCCTCGTAGACCTCGTTCCACAGCAGGTAGCGAAAGCGTCCCTGGATGCGGCTGTTGGTAAGGTTCGCATGCAGGATGTGCGGCAGCGCGAACGCAAAGATCATCGAGGCCGAGGCGTGGATCACGCTCGCGCCGAAGAACAGGTAGGCCAGCGGCGCGGTGAGATAGATCAGGCGCGGCAGGCCATACAGGAAATGCAGCATCGCATTCAGGTAGCACAGCCGCTGCGCCCAGTGCAGCCCGCGACCGAAGAGCGGGTTGTCGATGCGGAAGATCTGCGCCATGCCCCGCGCCCAGCGGATGCGCTGGCCCACGTGGCTCGAGAGGCTTTCGGTGGCCAGGCCGGCCGCCTGCGGCAGCGCGAGATAAGCGGTGTTGTAGCCGCGGCGATGCATCTTGAGGGCGGTGTGCGCGTCTTCGGTCACGGTTTCCACCGCGACGCCGCCGACTTCCTCGACGATGGTGCGCCGGAGCACCGCGCACGAACCGCAGAAGAAGGTGGCGTTCCAGAGGTCGTTGCCGTCCTGGATGAGTCCGTAGAACAGCTCGCCTTCGTTGGGCACGGTGCCGAAGGTGTCCAGGTTGCGCTCGAACGGATCGGGCGAGAAGAAATAGTGGGGCAGCTGCACCATGCCCAGCTTCGGGTCGCGGCCGAACCAGCCCATGGCGATCTGCATGAACGAGCGGGTCGGGATGTGGTCGCAATCGAAGATCGCGACGAACTCGCCGGTGGTGTTCTTCAATGCCGCATTGATGTTGCCGGCCTTCGCATGGCGGTTGTTGTCGCGCGTGACGTGGGTCACGCCGACCTCTTCGCAGAACACGCGGAATTCCTCGCGCCGGCCGTCGTCCAGCACGAAGATCTTGATCTTGTCGCGGGGCCAGTCGATCGACTGGGCCGCCAGCACCGTGGGCCGCACCACCGATATCGGCTCGTTGTAGGTCGGAATGAAGAGGTCGATGGTCGGCCAAAGCGCCGTGTCTTCGGGCAGCGGCACCGGCTTGCGCTCCAGCGGCCAGGCGGTCTGCACATAACCCAGCAGCAGCACCACGAAGGCGTAGAGCTCGGCCATCAGCAGGCCCGCGCCCAGCACCAGGTCCAGCGGGTTGTCCATGTACATCGTCTCGGTCACCCGCCAGTAGGTGTAGCGCGAGGACACGACGACCGACAGCACGATCATCACCAGCCCGGCAAAGCGGCCCTGGAAACGGTTCGCCACCAGCGCCGCCGCGAAGATGCCGATCGAGAGCACCAGCTGCTGCTCGAAGGTCATCGGCGCGATGATCAGCGCCGGCAGCACGGCCAGCGCGATGAGCCAGCCGACCAGCCGCACCGGCCACAGGCGCAGGAAGCCGGGCGCTTCGCGGGGCACGTACCCGGAGTTGCCGGTATTGCTTTTCATCGGGTCGTTTCCTGGCGCAGCGGCGAGGCGTGCGCGGATGTTGGCGAAGGCGCTGGGGCGGCGAGGCGCGCGAGGAGCCGGTCGGCGATCACCGAGACGTCTTCGGCCGCCTGGCTCAAGGGTGCGTAGCGCTGCACCGGGAGGGCGGAGGCGAGCGCCTCGGACACCGAGGCGTCCAGGTGCAGCACGCCCAGCAGCTCGGGCTGCAGGCGCGCGCGCAGCACCGCCAGAACGTCGTGGTTCAGCCGCTGGCCGGGATCGACCTGGTTGATGACATAGGCGCTGCCGCGGTAATCCGCACGGGACCGGCAGTACTTGTCGACCATTCGCTCGACGATCGGCAGCGTGGCGAACGAGCCCGCATCGGCCAGCACCGCGATCACGCAGAGGTCGGCTGCGCGCAGGGCCTGCTGCAGGTAGACGGTGGGGCCGGGCGGGGTGTCGACGACCACCAGCATGTCGGGCGGCAGGCCGAAGCGGGCGAGCGTGTCGGCCAGCCAGCCGGGATGGCGCGAGAGGTCGTGCTCGAAGCCGATCTGCCGCTCGTCGTCGACCGTGCCGAAGGGCAAGAGCACCACGCCGCCACGCGCGGGGCGCATCGCCTGCGTCCAGGGCAACTGGCCGCTCGCCGCGGCGACCAGGCCTTCTTCGCAGCCGCGCGGATCGTTCGCCAGATGGAAGCGCAGCGCATTCTGCGGATCGAGGTCGATGGCCAGCACCTGGCGTCCTCGTGCTGCGAGGGTCGTGGCCAGGTTCGCGGCAACCGTTGTCTTGCCGACGCCGCCCTTGGAGGAAATGACAGGAACGACAACCA
Organism: Variovorax sp. W2I14; assembly: GCF_050435205.1. Taxonomy (NCBI): domain Bacteria; kingdom Pseudomonadati; phylum Pseudomonadota; class Betaproteobacteria; order Burkholderiales; family Comamonadaceae; genus Variovorax; species Variovorax sp. W2I14. The sequence goes on from NZ_JBNDJX010000001.1 coordinate 1,198,848, forward strand.
TCGTCACGTCGGCCGTCGCCAGCGTGACATGGGGCCCAGCGCCGCTGCGGGGCGCTGAGGCTCCGCGAGGCGGGCGAACAGCGCCTGCAGTTCGCTGGGCGCGGCTCCGGCCGACGGAGCGGGAGCGGATTGCGTAGCGGCGGCCACTGCCGGTATCAACGGCGCGAACGAGGCAATCGATACGGCCGGTGCGGCCGTTGCAACTGGCGCAACCGGCGCAATGGCGGGCGCAGGCGGTGCCACCGGCGGGCGATCGATCGGCCCGCCCGAGAGCAGCGGCCAGTTGCCGGCGGCCTGAGCGTCCGCCTCCGGTGCGCTGAACTCCCTGTAGTTGTGCGCGTCCCCGCCGAACTTGCGAAACAGGCCGGCGACGTCTTCGGCGGAGCGGTCGTCGCGGCTCATGGCGAACTCCTGCCAAGGCGCAGTTCGACCACCGGGCCCGCCGGCGCGCCGCCCTCGAGCGCCATGACGCGCAGCGAAGGCGGCATGCGCTGGGCATCGAACCACGCTTGGTAGACGCCTTCGAAGAAGCCGGTGCTCCAGCCGGTCGCTTCGGGACCGAAGGCCATCGCGATGAGGCTGCAGGCGTGGGTGATGGCGACGCAGTCGGCCTCCTCGCGCAGGCTGCTGAAGCCCCAGTCGATGCCGTGCCAGTGCGCATTGAACTGCGACTGCAGGTCGGCCAGGGTCTCGCAGGGCGCGACGGGGAGGGCATCGGCCACCCGCTGGCCGATGCGGAAGAAAAGCTGCCGAATGTCTTCAGGCGGCAAGCCGGCGCTCAATTCGGCGGCCATGCCCCGGTTGAATGCCAGCCACTGGGCGCTGCATGCCCGACGTTCGTAGTACTGGAAAACGTTCTCTTCGATGTCCATATTGGGGCATTGTGTTGGAGCAGATAACGATCGACAACACATGTCAAACAATGTTTCTAAAAATGGAAACCATTGGCGACGCATACGTGGCTGCGGCGGGATTGGATTCAGGATGAGAAGAGTTTTTCGGCGCGTGGGTACCCAGCCCGGCGCATCGGTGATGCGTGAGCGCAATGTGGCAAGAGAGGCCGCGTGGAAACGGCCGACCTGAGGTCTGGCGCAGCGGCGCCGAACCGGGTCGGGTGGTCCGATCGGGTGGACCGCGGGAGAGGCGTGGGGCAGCCGCGGCCGGCGGGGCCGGTCAGGCGTGCAGGTTGCGTTCCCGTGAGAGCGCGCGGCGCGCCCGTTTCATGTCGTACATGGCGGCGTCCGCCTGACGCAGGGCGTCGCGGGCCGACGTGACGCGCGGATCGGCCGCCACCGCCCCCACGCTCGCACCGCCGTAGTCGATGACCAGCGCCGGCAGTTGAAACTTACCCACGGCCGCGGCCATGATGCGCTGGGCGAGCGCTTCGGCCGCGGCGGCCGGCGCATCGCCTGCCGCGTCGCAGGCGGGACCGGCGCCGATCACCACGAACTCGTCGCCGCCCAGCCGCGCGAGCATGTCGCCGGCGCGCAACGTTGTCTTGAGCCGGGTGGCCATGGCGAGCAGGAACTCGTCGCCCACCTCATGGCCGTGCGCATCGTTGATCTGCTTGAAGCCGTCCAGGTCGATGAAGGCCACCAGGACGCAGGTGCCGTTGCGCTGGCCCTGCGCGAGCAGGCGGTCCAGTGCTTCGTCGAGCGAGCGGCGGTTCGGCAGGCCGGTGAGCGTGTCGGTGGCGGCGTGGCTGGCCAGTTCGGAGTTGGCCTGCGTGAGGCGCGCGAAAAGCAGCTCGCGCTCCACATGCTGGCCGATGAGCTTGGCGAACAGGCCCAGCACGTTCTCTGCATTGGGAGGCAGCGGCACCTGCGCGGCGCTGGCCGCGCACAGCGTGCCGTAGAGGCCGCTGCTGTCGGTGCGCACGGGCATGCTGACATAGGTCTGGATGCCGAGGTCCCGCGCCGCATCCGAATCGCCCCAGCACTCGGCGACGTTGCCGGTGTAGGAGCGGCCCTCGTCGAGGGCGCGCTTGCAGAGCGTGTCGTCCCAGGGGACGCTCAGGCCCTCGGGAATCTGCATCTGCCTTGCGTTGCGCGCATACAGGACGTGCTGCAGGCCCTTGTCCAGGTCGATCATCGTGAGATAGGTCGACTCCAGTCCGCTCACGGCCTCGAGCATCTCGAGCATGGGGCGCGTCAGGTCTTCCAGGGTCCTGGCGGAAGAAACCGAGTCGGAAAGCTGAAGCAGCAAGGGGTCCATGAAGGCCATTCTGAACGGTCAAAGACTCAAAATGAATCTTTTTGTTTGCAGAAATTGATGAAAACGCGGCGATGCCGACCCAGGTTGACTGCTTTCAGGCCAGCGCTTCCATCAGGTCCTTCTCGATGGCCAGCTGCGTTTTCTGGCCCTGGAGCTCGGGGCCGCTGATCAAAAAGGTGTCTTCCACGCGCTCGCCCAGGGTCGTGACCTTGGCGAGCTGCAGATTGAGGTGATGGCGCGCGAGCACCCGCGCTACCGAATACAGAAGACCCGCGCGGTCGCTGGCCGAGATGTTGAGCAGCCAGCGCTGCGCCTTGTCGTCGGGCAAGAGGCTGATGCGCGGCTTGATCGGAAAACTCCGCACCCGGCGCGACACCCGGCCCATGCTCGGCGGGGGCAGGGCGCCGGCCTCGGTGAGCGTCTGCGCGAGGCCCGACTCCACCATGCTGATGAGGTCGCGGTAGTGGTCGGGCAGGAAGGTGGTCACGACCTGGAAGGTGTCGAGCGCATAGCCGTTGCTCGTGGTGTGCACCTTGGCATCCAGGATGCTGAACGACGACTGGTCGAAGTAGCCGCAGATGCGCGCGAACAGGTCGGGCTGGTCGGGCGTGTAGACCACCACCTGCAGGCCTTCGCCCACCGGCGACAGGTGCGCGCGCACGATGGGCGGCGCCTTCGGGTCGATCGGCACGTTCGGCGGCGGCACGAAGCGCGAGAGCTGCTTGGCGTGCCATGCGATTTCGGTGGCGTCGTGCCGCATGAAATAGCCGACGTCCAGCGTGTCCCACAGCGCCTTGTGCGCCTCGAAGCGCTGGGCATGCAGGGCGAGCTGCACCAACGCCTCGCGCTTGCGTGATTCGACCTCGGCGTCCGGGTCGGGCATGCGTCCGCCCAGGGCGCGCAGCGTGTAGCGGTACAGGTCTTCGAGCAGCTTGCCCTTCCACGCATTCCACACGCGCGGCGAGGTGCCGCGGATGTCGGCGATGGTGAGCAGGTACAGGGCGGTGAGGTAGCGCTCGTTGCCCACGCGCTTGGCGAAGGCGCCGATCACCTCGGGGTCGCTCAGGTCCTGCTTCTGGGCCACCTGGCTCATCACCAGGTGTTCTGCCACGAGGAATTCGATGAGCTTGGAGTCTTCGCGCGCGATGCCGTGCTGCTTGCAGAAGCGCTGCACGTCGCGCGCACCCAGCGTGGAATGGTCGCCGCCGCGGCCCTTGGCGATGTCGTGGAAGAGGGCGGCCACGTACAGGATCCAGGGCTTGTCCCAACCGGCCGCGAGCTGCGAGCAGAACGGGTACTCGTGCGCATGCTCGGCAATGAAGAAGCGCCGCACGTTGCGCAGCACCATCAGAATGTGCTGGTCCACCGTGTACACATGGAACAGGTCGTGCTGCATCTGCCCCACGATGCTGCGGAACACGCGAAGGTAGCGCCCGAGCACCGAGGTCTGGTTCATCAGCCGGAAGGCATGCGTGATGCCGTAGGGCTGCAGCAGGATCCGCATGAAGGTCTCGTGGTTGACCGGGTCGTTGCGGAACTTGCTGTCCATCACATGGCGCGCGTTGTAGAGCGCCCGCAGCGTGCGCGCCGACAGGCCCTTCACGCCGATGGTCTTCTGGTAGAGCAGGAAGGTCTCGAGCACCGCATGCGGCTCGCGCTCGTAGAGGTCGTCGCTCGCGATCTCGATGAGGCCGGCGCGCTCGTAGAAGCGCTCGTTGATCGGCGTGTGCTGCTCGTCGCTGGGCTGCAGGCGTTCCGAGATGTTGAGCAGCAGTATCTGGTTGAGCTGCGACACGGCCTTGGCCGCCCAGTAGTAGCGCCGCATCAGCGCCTCGCTGGACTTGCGCTGCGATTCGCTCTCGTAGCCGAAGCTGGCTGCCACGGCGGTCTGCAAGTCGAACACCAGGCGGTCTTCGCGCCGGTTGGCGATCACGTGGAGGCGGGCGCGGATCAGCGAGAGCAGCGCCTCGTTGCGCTTGATCTGCTGCGCCTCGAAGGAGGTGGCCAGGCCGTTCTTCGCCAGGTCGTCCCAGCGGCTGCCGTAGCCGGCGGCCTTGGTCATCCAAAGGATGGTCTGCAGGTCGCGCAGGCCGCCCGGCGATTCCTTGCAGTTGGGTTCGAGCGCGTAGGGCGTGTTGTCGAATTTCTGGTGGCGGTGCCGCATTTCCTGCGACTTGGCCACGAAGAAGGCCTGCGGGTCGATGGCGCGCGTGAAGCGGCGGCGGAAAGCGACGAAGAGCTTCTTGTTGCCCGCGATCAGCCGTGACTCAAGCAGCGAGGTCTGGACGGTGACGTCTTTCTCGGCCTCGGCCAGGCACTCTTCGACGGTGCGCACGCTGGAGCCGATTTCCAGGCCCGCATCCCAGCAGTGGCCGATGAAGGCCTCGATGCGGGCCGGGTCGATCTCGCTCTCGTGGCCTTCGGGCGGCAGGAGCAGGAGCACATCGACGTCGGAATACGGGAACAGCTCGCCGCGGCCGAAGCCGCCAACGGCAGCCAAGGTCAGCGAATCGCCGAAACTGGCTTCCTGCCACAGGCTGCACAGCGTCTGGTCGGCCAGCGCCGATAGCTGGCGCAACACCGTGTGGACGCTGCGCGTGGGGGCGCGCGCAAAGCGCAGGGTGTCGAAGAGGGCGAGCTTCTTCGCGCGATAGGCTTCGCGCAGCGTCGCCACATCGATCTTGGCTGCTTCGATCACGGCGGGGGCGCGCTTCGGCGCGTCAGGTTTTTGTCGAGGTGACGAAGGAGGGCAGCGGGGGGCTGCCTTCGGAGAGCGTCAGCACTTCGTAGCCGGTTTCGGTGACGAGCACGGTGTGCTCCCACTGGGCCGACAGCGAATGGTCGCGGGTGACGATGGTCCAGCCGTCGTACTGGCCGCCCTTGAAGTCTTCCTTCACGTCGCGCTTGCCGGCGTTGATCATCGGCTCAATGGTGAAGATCATGCCGGGCTTGAGCTCTTCCATGGTGCCCGGGCGGCCGTAGTGCAGCACCTGGGGCTCTTCATGGAAACGCTGGCCCACGCCGTGCCCGCAGAACTCGCGCACCACCGAGAAGCCTTGGCCCTCGGCGAACTTCTGGATCGCATGGCCCACGTCACCCAAATGGGCGCCGGGCCGCACCTGCAGGATGCCGTGCCACATGGCTTCGAAGGTGATGCTGCACAGGCGCTTTGCGGCGATGGAGGCGTCGCCGATCACGTACATGCGGCTGTTGTCGCCGAACCAGCCGTCCTTGATGACGGTGACGTCAACATTCATGATGTCGCCCTTCTTCAGGGGCTTGTCGTTCGGGATGCCGTGGCACACCACGTGGTTCACCGAGGTGCAGAGCGACTTCGGAAAAGGCACGCTGCTGGCGCCCATGTAACCTACCGTGGCCGAGGTGGTGCCCTGCTTGACCATGTACTCGGCGGCGAGCCGGTCCACGTCGTTGGTCGTGATCCCGGGCTTGATGAGGGGCGTGAGGTAGTCCAGCACCTCGGAGGCAAGGCGGCAGGCGACGCGCATGGCTTCGATGCCTGCAGCGTCTTTGTAGGTAATGCTCATGGCCCGAATTATCCCATCGGAGAACGAGCCTGCCCCCAACGCGGGACACTTCGTGTTCCCGCTGCCACCGAGAGCGCGGCCCGCTTGGGGTGGCCCGGCGTTGGCCTAAAATCCCGGGTTAACGCGGATGACCCCAGTCAGCGGCCATCCGCCCTCGATTTCTTGATTCCCAACGCGGCCCCCGAGGCCCCACATCGACCGTGACGCAGCCCGCACCTCAAGCCCTTCCCGTCGTAACCCTGTTCGAGGGCGGCAGCGCACTCAGCGATTTCCGAGCACGGCAACTGCTGCCGAAGCTGCAGGCCATCGAACCGCGCATCGAGGGCATTTCGGCCCGTTTCGTGCACTTGGTGGTCACCGATGCCGCACTCGACGCGGCCGGCCGTGACCGCTTCGCCGCACTGCTGACCTACGGCGAGCCCTTCGAGGCGCCGGCCAAGGCGGGCACTTCGGTGGTCGTCACGCCGCGCCTGGGCACCGTGTCGCCCTGGGCCTCCAAGGCCACCGACATCGCCCACAACTGCGGCCTGGCGCTGCGCCGGGTCGAGCGGGTCACGCAATACCACCTGAAGCTCAAGTCGCCGCTGATCGGCAAGGCCCCCGTCATCGAGGGCGACACGCTCGCCGCCGTGGCCGGCCCGCTGCACGACCGCATGACCGAATCGGTGCTCGCCACCGTCGAGCAGGCCGCGAGCCTTTTCAGCGAACTGCCGGCCCAGCCGATGGCGCAGGTCGATGTGCAAACCGGCGGCCGCGAAGCCCTGGTCGCCGCCAACACCGGTTTCGGCCTGGCGCTGGCCGAGGACGAGATCGACTACCTCGTCGAAGCCTTCACCCGCCTGGGCCGCAACCCCAGCGACGTCGAACTGATGATGTTCGCGCAGGCCAACAGCGAGCACTGCCGCCACAAGATCTTCAACGCTCAGTTCACCATCGACGGCAAGGCACAGCCGCAGAGCCTGTTCTCGATGATCCGCCACACCGAGAAACAGAACCCGCAGCACACGGTCATCGCCTATGCGGACAACGCCTCGGTGATGGAAGGCGCGACCATCGAGCGATTCATTCCGGCCGACGGTTCGCAGAGCTATCAGAAAAATAGCGCCCTGAGCCATGTGCTGATGAAGGTCGAGACGCACAACCACCCGACCGCGATTTCGCCGTTCCCCGGCGCTTCGACCGGCGCGGGCGGCGAGATTCGCGACGAAGGCGCCACGGGCCGCGGCTCCAAGCCCAAGGCGGGCCTGACTGGCTTCACCGTCTCCAAGCTCTGGCCTGAAGACGGCCACTACGGCAAGCCCGAACACATCGCCAGTCCGCTTCAAATCATGACCGAGGGGCCGCTCGGCGGTGCCGCGTTCAACAATGAATTCGGCCGGCCCAACCTGCTGGGCTACTTCCGCGAATACGAACAGGCGGTGACGAGCGACCTCGACACCGTGCAGCGCGGCTACCACAAGCCCATCATGATCGCGGGCGGCCTCGGCAGCATCGACGCCACCCAGACCAAGAAGATCCAGTTCCCGGCCGGCTCGCTGCTGATCCAGCTCGGCGGCCCCGGCATGCGCATCGGCATGGGCGGCAGCGCCGCCAGCTCGATGGCGACCGGCGCCAACGCGGCCGAGCTCGACTTCGACTCGGTGCAGCGCGGCAACCCCGAGATCGAACGCCGCGCGCAGGAGGTCATCAACCACTGCTGGCAGCAGGGCGCGGCCAACCCGATCCTGGCGATCCACGACGTGGGCGCGGGCGGCCTGAGCAATGCCTTTCCCGAACTGACCAACGACGCCGGCCGCGGCGCGCGTTTCGACCTGCGCGCGGTGCCGCTCGAGGAGTCGGGCATGGCACCCAAGGAAATCTGGTGCAACGAAAGCCAGGAGCGGTACGTGCTGGCCATCGCGCCGGAGTCGCTCGAACAGTTCAAGGCCTTCTGCGAGCGCGAGCGCTGCCCGTTCTCGGTGGTCGGCGTGGCGACCGAAGAGCGCCAGCTGCTGGTGGCCGACGAAGGCGCCGCGGTCCAGCCGGTCGACATGCCGATGGACGTGCTGCTCGGCAAGCCGCCCAAGATGCACCGCGACGTGAAGACCGTCGCCCGCACCTTCAAGCCGCTCGACCTCACGGGCGTCGATCTGCAGAAGGCCGCCATCGACGTGCTCGCGCACCCGACCGTCGCTTCCAAGCGTTTCCTCATCACCATCGGCGACCGCACCGTGGGCGGCCTGAGCCACCGCGACCAGATGGTCGGCCCGTGGCAGGTGCCGGTGGCCGATTGCGCCGTGACGCTGGCCGATTACAAGGGCTTTGCCGGCGAAGCCATGAGCATGGGCGAGCGCACGCCGCTGGCCGCGCTCGACGCGCCGGCCTCGGGCCGCATGGCGGTGGCCGAGGCGATCACCAACCTGCTGGCCGCGCCGATCGAACTCTCGCGCGTCAAGCTGTCGGCCAACTGGATGGCCGCCTGCGGCGAGCCCGGCGAAGACGCCGCGCTGTACGAGACCGTCAAGGCCGTGGGCTTGGAACTGTGCCCGGCGCTCGGCGTGTCGATCCCGGTCGGCAAGGATTCGCTGTCGATGCGCACGCAGTGGAAGGACGGCGATGAGGCCAAGAAGGTCACCTCGCCCGTCAGCCTGATCGTCACCGCCTTCGCGTCGCTCGCCGATGTGCGCGGCACGCTCACGCCGCAACTGGACGCGGAAGAAGCCGACACCACGCTCGTGCTGATCGACCTGGGCCGTGGCCAGCACCGCATGGCCGGCAGCATCCTCTCGCAGACGCTCGGCCAGAGCGGCGACACCGTGCCCGACCTGGACGATCCGGCGCAGCTCGTGGCACTGGTCAACGCCGTGAACGCACTGCGTGCTGACGGCAAGATCCTCGCGATGCACGACCGAAGCGACGGCGGCCTGTTCGCCACCGCCTGCGAGATGGCCTTCGCCGGCCACGTCGGCGTGGCGCTCAACGTCGACATGCTGGTCACCGAAGGCGACGGCATTTCCGACAGCCGCATGGAAACCGGCGACGCCAAGAACTGGGCGCAGCAGGTCAGCGCGCGGCGCGAGGAGCTCACGCTCAAGGCGCTGTTCAACGAAGAGCTCGGCATGGTGCTGCAGGTGCGCACCGCAGAGCGCAACGATGTGATGCAGGTGCTGCGCGCGCACGGCCTCAGCGCGCACAGCCACTTCGTCGGCAAGACGCGGCCTGCCAGCTCGACCATGGATGCGGGCAAGGGCAAGCTCGAAGTCTGGCGCGATGCCAAGTCGGTGTTCAGCGCATCGCTGCATGACTTGCATCAGGTGTGGGACTCGGTGAGCTGGAAGATCGCCCGCGAGCGCGACAACCCGGCCTGCGCCGATGCCGAGCACGCCGCGGCTGGCGAAGTTTCGGACCCCGGCATGCATGTGTTCCTGCCGAACGCACAGCCTGCGGCACCCGCCATCCTGCAGTCGCGTCCCAAGGTCGCGATCCTGCGTGAGCAGGGCGTCAACTCGCATGTCGAGATGGCTTATGCGTTCACCGAAGCGGGCTTCGAGGCCTACGACGTGCACATGACAGACCTGCAGACGGGCAGGGCGGACCTCGCCAACTTCAAGGGCGTGGTCGCCTGCGGCGGCTTCAGCTACGGCGACACGCTGGGCGCCGGCATCGGCTGGGCGCGCAGCATCACCTTCAACCCGAAGCTGGCCGAGCAGTTCAAGGCCTTCTTCGGCCGCGAAGACACCTTCGGCCTTGGCGTGTGCAACGGCTGCCAGATGTTCGCCGAGTTGGCCGACATCATCCCGGGCGCCGAAGCCTGGCCGCGCTTCACCACGAACCAGAGCGAGCGCTTCGAGGCGCGCCTGTCGATGGTCGAGGTGCTCGAATCGCCGAGCCTCTTCTTCGCGGGCATGGCCGGCAGCCGCCTGCCGATCGCGGTGGCGCACGGCGAGGGCTACGCGAACTTCAAGCACCGCGGCGACGCGACCAAAGCCATCGCGGCGATGCGCTTCGTGGACAACCACGGCAACGCGACCGAGCAGTACCCGTTCAACCCGAACGGCAGCGCCGGCGGCCTCACTTCGGTGACTACGGCGGATGGCCGCTTCACCGCCGTGATGCCGCACCCGGAGCGCGTGTTCCGCAACATCCAGATGAGCTGGACGCCGGGCGACCGGAGCGAACTGAGCCCCTGGATGCAGATCTGGCGCAATGCGCGCAAGTGGGTGGGTTGATCACCTGAAGGCTGCTGCGGCAGCCCCATAAAAAAACGGCCCGCAGGCCGTTTTTTTATGGGGGAGAGAAGCGCGAGGCTTACTCGACCTTGGCCTTCGCGCGCAGTTCCTCTTGGTACTTCTGCAGGCGCTGCTGCTGCAGCTGCTGCGTGACCTGCGGCTTCACTTCTTCCAGCTTCGGCAGTTGTGCCTGGCGGATGTCGTCGACGCGGATGATGTGATAGCCGAACTGCGTCTTGATGGGCGCCGGCGTGGTCTCGCCCTTCTTCAGCTTGATCATCGCTTCCGAGAACTCGGGCACGAAGCTCGCGGGGTTGGCCCAGTCGAGGTCGCCGCCGTTGGCGCCCGATCCCGGGTCCTTGCTCTGCTTCTTGGCGATGTCTTCGAACTTGGCGCCCTTCTTCAGGTCGGCCATGATCTTCTTGGCCTGGTCCTCGGTCTCCACCAGAATGTGGCGGGCCTTGTATTCCTTGCCGCCGTTGGCCGCGACGAACTTGTCGTACTCGGCCTTCACGTCGGCGTCCGAGACCGGGTTGGTCTTGCGGTAGTTGTCGAACAGCGCGCGGATCAGGATGGCCTGGCGGGCGAGCTCGAGCTGGTTCTTGTAGTCGTCGTTGGCGTCCAGGCCTTGCTTCTGCGCTGCCTGCATGAACACTTCGCGGGCCACGATTTCCTCGCGCAGCTGGCTTTGCATTTCCGGCGTCACCGGGCGGCCTGCGGCGGCCAGTTGCTGCGCCAGAACGTCCATGCGGGCCTTGGGCACCGGCTTGCCGTTCACGATGGCTGCGTTCTGCGCCAGAGCCGCCATGGGAATGGCACCGATCAGCGCTGCGGCCGCGACGGCCTGCAAGATGTGTTTTTTCATGGAATGAATATCAGGCTGGGGAGAAAGTGCGCGTGTAGGAAAAGGCGCGTGAAAGAAAGCGGAGAGAGACGAACAAAACGGGGAAGAAAGAGGGGCTGGGGCATCGCGGCGAAGACCGCGTGCAACCCCGTGCAACCAGTACGGACGACTCAGAGCACCTCGATGGCGATGGCGTGCAGACCCTGTGCGATAAAAACTTGGAGGGCATCATACACAAGGCGATGTCGCGCCACGCGAGGCTTCCCCTCGAAGAGTGGGGAGGCGATGCGCACCCGGAAATGCGTGCCGTAGCCCTCCGCATTGGCGCCCGTGTGGCCTGCGTGCGCGGCGCTTTCGTCGATCACTTCGAGCTGCGTTGGAGCCAGCGCTTCGCGCAATGCCGCTTCGAGCGCGGCGGGCGTCGGCAAGGGAGTGGTCGTGCTCGTCATGCGGTCGGCTTGTCTTCTTTCAGGTGCGGCGCGATGTACAGGCCCTGCGCCACCAGGAAGACGATCGGGAACACATAGCCCCAGAGCTTGAAGTTGACCCAGGCCTCGGTGGTGAAGTAGGCCGCCACGTAGCCGTTGATGAGCGCCATGAAGAGGCAGTAGCCGATCCACGCGACGTTCAGGCGGCCCCAGATGCGATCGGGCAGTTCGAGCTGGGAGCCCAGCAGCATCTTCAAAAAGTTCTTCTTCAGCGCCCAGAGCGCCACGGCCAGCGCGATCGCCATCGCGCCGTAGAGCACGGTGGGTTTCCATTTGATGAAGCGGTCGTCGTGCAGCACCAGCGTGAGCGTGCCGAACAGAAGGATCAGCACCAGCGTGGCCTTCTGCATCGCCTGCAGCTTGCGCTCCATCGCATAGATGATGGCCATCTGCACCACGGTGGCGGCCATCAGCACGCCGGTGGCGGTGTAGATGTCGGCGAGCTTGTAGGCGCCGAAGAACAGCAGGATCGGGAAGAAGTCGAGGATCAGCTTCATTTATTTTTTCTGGAAATCGAGCGACGCGGAGTTCATGCAATAGCGCAGGCCCGTTTCCGTCGGGCCGTCGGGGAACACGTGTCCGAGGTGGGCGCCGCAATTGGCGCAGACATTCTCGGTGCGCACCATGCCGTGCGAGCGGTCGACGATGTTCTTGATGGCGCCGGGCACCGCTTCTTCCGAGAAGCTGGGCCAGCCGCAGCCGGCATCGAACTTGGTGCCCGACTCGAACAGCTTGGCGCCGCAGCACACGCAGTGGTAGGTGCCGTCGTCCCAGTGCGCTTCGTACTTGCCGGTGAACGGGCGTTCGGTGGCGGCGTGGCGGGTCACCTCGAAGGCGGCGGGTTCCGCGCCTTTTTCAGCGAGCAGGGCTTTCCATTCGGCGTCGGTTTTCTGTACGGGAGTGGTCATGATGAGCAGCTGATTTCAATCGTGGAAGCCCAGTCGGGCGGGAAGCCGGCGTATGCGTCGGCACCGGGGTGTTCTTCAAATGGGGTTTCGAGCAGCGCCAGCAAGGTTGCCACACCCGAGAAGTCTTTTTGCGCAGCCGCTTCGATGGCTTGCTGGCCCAGGTGGTTCCGCAGCACGTATTTCGGGTTGGACCGAAGCATCAGATCGGCGGCTTCCGAACGCACCGACTGCGCATGGCGCTCTGAAAATGAGAGCAACCAGGCGTCGAAGCCCGCGCGGTCCAGGAACAGGTCGCGCACCGGCTCCGCGTTGCCGTCGGCCATGTAGTTGGAGAGGCGGCGCCAGAAGATCGTGTAGTCGACCTTGCCTGCCGCCAGCAACTTGAGCACGCCTTCGATCAGCGCCCGGTCGGTCTCGGCCGCATCGGCGAGGCCGAGCTTTGCGCGCATGCGGGCCTCGAACGCGTTCGGGAACACCGTCTTGTACGACTCCAGCGCGGCGACGGCGATTTCCTGGTCGCCGATCAGCGGCAGCAGCGCTTGCGCGAGGCAAAAGAGGTTCCAGTACGCCACGTTCGGCTGCTGGTTGAAGGCGTAGCGGCCACTGGTGTCGCTGTGGTTGCAGATGTGGCGCGGATCGAAGCCGTCGAGGAACTGGAACGGCCCGTAGTCGATGGTGAGCCCGAGGATGCTCATGTTGTCGGTGTTCATCACGCCGTGGCAGAAACCCACGGCCTGCCATTGGGCGAGCAGGGCGGCGGTGCGCTCGCTCACGGCTTCGAGGAAGGCGGCATATGCATTGCCGTTGAAGCGCTCGGTGGTGCGGCAGGCCGGGTAGTAGCGATCGATGACGTAGTCGGCGAGGGCGCGCAGCTCGTCTTCGCGCTGGTTGGCCGCGAAGTGCTCGAAATGGCCGAAGCGGATGAAGCTCGGCGCCACGCGGGCCACGACGGCGGCGCTCTCGGGCTCTTCGCGGAATACGCGGGCGTCGGAGCCGGTCACGCAGAGCGCGCGGGTGGTCCGAATGCCAAGGCCGTGCATGGCCTCGCTGCAGAGGAATTCGCGGATGCTGGAGCGCAGGACGGCGCGGCCGTCGCCGCCGCGCGAATAGGGCGTGCGGCCCGCGCCCTTCAGTTGCACCTCGAGCCCGCCTTCGGTTTCGCCCAGCATGATCGCCCGGCCATCGCCGAGCTGGCCGGCCCACACGCCGAACTGGTGTCCGCTGTAGACCGTGGCGAACGGGTTGGTACCGGCGACCGGCAGGCTGCCGGTCAGCGCCGCGAGCGTGGTGTCCGATTGCCGCCAATCGGCTGGCAACCCCAGTTCGCGCGCCACCGCCTCGCTATGGCCCACCCAGTACGGATCGGGCAGGGGCGTGGGACGCAGGTGGGTGAAAAAGGCGGGGCCGAGTGACTGGAAACCAGGTTTCCAGCGCAATCCCAGGTCCGCGACGTCCATGTCTTCAGCAAGCAGGCTCATGTCCGGATTGTCCGGCACCGGGCGTAACCCCTTGCCGTGCGGGCCATCGGAGCCCGGAAGGCTTCAGTGGGCCAGCGCTGATGTGTCCGTGTCCCAGATCCTGGCCCGGTACTGCGCGGGCGGCAGGCCGAACCAGCGCTTGCAGGCCCGGAAGAAGTTGCTGCTGTCCACGAAGCCGAGCATGTCGGCCACGGCGGTCAAGGTGTGGCGGTCTTCCGCCAGGTACTGCTGCGCCAGTTCGCGGCGGGTGCGGTCGAGCAGCGACTGGAACGACACCGACTCCTCCTGCAGCCGCCGCTGCAGCGTGCGCTCGGCGAGTCCGAGGTCGGCAGCGACGTCATGACGGCGCGGCTCGCCGTGCGGCAGCCGGCGAGCGATCTCGGCGCAGACAAGGCTGCTGGTAGTGGCCTGGCCCAGCAGGCTCAAGTGGTCGTCCAGCAGATGCGCCTGCATCTCGCCGAGGGCCTGATGGTGGGTGGGCAGCTGCAAGGCCATGTCGGCCGCCGAGATCAGAAAGCGGTTGGCGGGCGCGTTGTAGCGGATCGGGCAATCGAAGGCCTCGCGGTGCGATCGGTCGTCGGCCGGCGCCGGGTAGACGAATTCCAATGCCAGGGGCTGCAACGCGCGCCGCGTGAGCCATTGGCATTGCATGAAGGCAGTCAAGATGGCGTATTCGACGCGCTGCCGCGGAATGGGCAGGCTGCCGCCCGTGTGCGCCATCACCATCCAGCAGCCGCGCGCCTCGTGGTGCATCGACAGGACGGTCGCGTCCGAGATCACCGCAATGTAGCGGGTGACGCGAGCCAGTGCCCCGCCCAGGTCGGCGCAGCAGGCCATCGCATGCCCAACCGTGCCCAGCTTGCTGTGCGTGGCGGCCAGGTGGCGTTGCAGGCCGAGAGTGGGCTTGCCGGCGCGCGCCACGGCCAATTGCCAAAGCACGGAAATCTCGTCCACCGGTATGCGAGCGTTCTGACGTTGCAGCGAGCCGGGGTCGAAGCCGGCCTCGCGCAGAAGCGAGGGCACATCCAGACCCTCGGCTTCGAACATCGCGAGCACGCCCTGGAGCCATGCGGCCGAGCTGGTCCGAAGGTCCGGCTGGAAAGTGCAGCCTGGTCTGCGCTGCGATCGGCGCTGGACATGGATTAAGGGGGCTCCTGAAGTCATGAAATTGGCTCGCTTGCGATAGCTGTTGAAGCCGGGTCCCTTCCTAGAATTTTTTGGCGGGTCCGGGCGACGAAGTATGGCGAGCGGGCACCGATGCAGGAATTCCGATTAACCCGGTATGGGAGGCAAACAATGAAAATTGAAGAAACAATGGTGAATACGGGCCAGAAGCAAAAGAAGGCGGCAAGTACTGTGGCGAGAGCAATGGCGGCAATGGCTTGTGTTGCGCTCTCGGCCTGCGGTGGGGGGGCGGACTCCGGCTTTTCATCGGTGCCGGGGCCCACGGTGGAAGTGCCGCCAACAGAACCATCCGTACCGACGACCTCGTCGGCCATGCCGCTCGGCGACGGCCCCATGGTTCGTAGGATCGCGGCCGGAAACATCGAGGGCGTGGATGACAGCGCCAACACTGGCACCTGGTTCTGGAAGGGAATTCCCCTGGCCCAGCCGCCCGTCGGTCAGCTTCGATGGCGTGCGCCCGTCGAGCCCGAGACTTGGGGGGGCATTCGCTCCGCCAAAAAGTTCGGCAATGCCTGCCTGCAGATCGGCACGATCTTTGGACCCGGCACCAACAACACTTACGACGCGGCCATTGGCACCAGCCTGGACAAGCCGGTCGGCAGCGAGGATTGCCTGTACATCAACATCTGGCGACCGGCGACCGCCGACAAGAACCTGCCGGTGCTGCTTTTCCTCCACGGCGGCAGCAACGTCTCGGGCTACACCGCCGACCCGATGCTCGACGGAGCCGCGCTCGCCAAGGCCGCGGGTGTGGTGGTCATCACCGCCAGCTACCGTCTGGGTGTCCTGGGCTTCATCAACTTGCCGCAATTGCGCCTCGGGGGCGCCGAGGGGGCGGCGGGCGAGGACTCGGGCAACTTCGCGCTGCTGGACAACATGGCGGCGCTGCAATTCATCCGTGACAACGTCGCGAATTTCGGCGGCGATCCGGGCAATGTCACGCTTTCGGGCCAATCGGCTGGCGCCGTCAACCTGCTAGCGCTGATGGCCGCGCCCAGAGCCAAGGGCTTGTTCCACAAGGTCTTCGAGATGAGCGGCAGCATCTCGCTTCCAAAAAATTACACAGGTACGATGAGTTCGGTGTTGCCTCCCTCGCTGGCATGGCTGACCTGGCGCTCGGACCCTCCGCTGTCCTCGCTTGGCCTGACGGTGCTTTCGTCGGCCGAGGCCTCACTCAAGAAAGACGAGTCGATCCTGAAGGCGCTGCTCGGTGCTGGCGACACATCCTTCGATGCGGCCTCGGCCCCGATCGGAGTCAGGACGCCGGCGCAGATCGCCGAGCATCTGCGTTCGATGGACGGGGCGGCGCTACTGACCGCTGTGAACAATGCCAAGCTGGGAGGGGTTGGGCCCATCCTGGACAACACTCTGCTGCCGCCCGATCTGATCGGCGCCATCGCGGCCGATAAGTACCAGAAGGTGCCGGTGCTTGCGGCTACCACGCGCGACGAAGGCAAGCTATTTGCGTCACAGCTGGCAACGATCGGCTTGAATCTAAAGGACCCCTGGAAGGTCAAAGGCGCCCAACGCTTCTCGATGATGTTCGACTTCGATCCGGATGCGGCGCCAAGACTCACGGTGAAAGACATCATCCATGGTGACTATCTCCCGGTCGGCAAGTCATTAGGCTACAACGAAGCCACGAATCTCATGACGAAGCTCGGCTTCGAGCTCAGTCGCGACCACTTGCTCGATACGTTGCGTAAACGGCAGCCGCCCGGCGACGGGCCCGGCGTCTGGAGCTTCCGCTTCGACTGGGCGCAGGAGCCGCCGCCCTGGAATGATGTCTTCGGCGCGGCGCACGCCTTCGAACTGCCATTTGTGTTCGGCAATTTCCAAGGCACGGGGCTGAGCAATGTGATGGGCGGCAAGGCCAACGAGCAGGGCCGGCTGGCGCTCTCCAAGGCCGTCATGGCGAGCGTCGGCGCATTCATGCGCAGCGGCAATCCGAACACGCCCGAACTTGGAGCGACATGGGAGCAGTGGCCGTCGCAGATGCTGTTTGATGCCACGCTCACGGCCAAAAGGACCACGCCGGTTTACGCGCCTTGAGGAGCCTTTTGCCGGTCCGGAGCGGCGGATGGCCGTACCGCCCGGACGTGGCAGGCGTCGAGCATCGACGGGGACACCTTCGAGCCATGCGGACGGGCAGGCGTACCGCATGGCTGCCGCATTGCAGCACGCCTGCTCGACCGCGTGGGCTCCCGTGCGCAAGGGGCATCGGCTCCTGAAGTCATTCGATTGGCTCGCTTGCGATAGCGATCGAAAGGGCGTCCGTTCCTAGAATTTTTCGGGGACCAGCCAGTCGGTGTGTGGCTGTCGGGCGCCGCCACAGGAATTCCGATCAACCAAGGGGAGACAAGCACATGAAAAAAACGGCAACGGTGCAAGGCCGGGGTGCAGCCGGGCAGAAGGCAAGGGTGGCCTGCGCCATCGCGATGGCCGTGATCGCAGCCGCCAGCACGGGCCTCGTGGCATGCGGCGGCTCATCGGACCCGGGTGGGATCTCCCCGGTGGCGCTCCCGCCGCCTCCGCCCGCTGCGCCGTCACCTCCACCTCCACCTCCGTCAGCATCGGCCGCCGAAGGCCCGATGGTGCGCCAGACCACCGCCGGCAAGATCGAGGGCGTCGACGACAGTGCCGATACCGGCACCTGGTCCTGGAAGGGCGTTCCCTTTGCCAAGCCGCCGGTCGGTAGCCTGCGCTGGGCGCCGCCAGCCGATCCCGAGCCCTGGGAGGGCGTGCGCGCCGCAGGCAAGTTCGGCCACTCCTGCGCCCAGGGCGGGCGCTACTTCAGCCCCGCCCCCGACGACGCGCCCTTCGGCATGGCGGTGCGCGAGGGCTTCGGCAAGCCGGTGGGCAACGAGGACTGCCTGACGCTCAACATCTGGCGCCCGGCCGGCGACACTGCCAAGCTCCCCGTGATCGTCTACATCCACGGCGGCAGCAACATCTCGGGCTACACGGCCGATCCGACCTACGATGGCGCGCAACTCGCCAAACGCGGCAATGTCGTCGTCGTCACGATCAACTACCGCCTGGGAGCGCTGGGATGGCTCGACCTGCCGCAACTCAAGACCGGCGATGCGAGGAACGACTCGGGCAACTTCGCGCTGCTCGATCAGATGCAGGCGCTGAGATTCGTTCAGGCCAACATCGGCGCATTCGGCGGCGATGCGGGCAACGTCACGGTGATGGGGCAGTCGGCCGGCGCGGTCAATACCTGGGGGCTGGTGGTCTCGCCGGCGTCGACCGGCCTGCTGCACAAGGCGGTGCCCCTGAGCGGCGGCATCAGCTTTGCCTCGCGCGCCGATGCGCAGACCTACGCGAAAGACCTGCTCAAAGCGATCGCCATCGCCGAAGGCAAAGCCACCGGCGTCACGTTCGAGGCCTGGGTGGCTTCGCAGACCGATGCGCAGATCGCCGCCTATGTGCGCGGCGTAGCTGCGGACCGGCTGCTGACCATCGTGCTCGCTGACCCGGCGCTGCACTATGCGCCGGGGCCGATCGAGGACGGCGCCATGCTGCCGCGGAACTCGCCGGACGAAGTGGATGCCGGAAGGTTCAACAAGATGCCTCTGCTGATCGGCAATACCCGGGACGAGGGCACCTTGTTCGGTCGTACGTTCGGGGAACTCACCGGCTGGGGGAGCGGCTTCAAACTCAGCGCCTACGAGCAATTCGGCATGGAGTACAGCTTCGACCCCGACGCGGCCGCGACCCTCACTGTGGCGGACCTGATCAGCGCGCCCTACCTGCCAGCAGACAGGGCGCGGGACGGCTGGAAGGCGTTATCGGACTTGGGCACACAAACGGTCTTCCTGAAAGGCCTGTTCCCCCAGATCGACTCGGTGGCCAGGCACCTGCCGACCCAAACCTGGTATTACCGCTTCGACTGGAGCCAGCAGGTGGCGCCATTCGACACTGTCTATGGCGCCACCCATGGACTCGACACGGCGTTCATGTTCCACAACTTTGGACCCAATCTGTTCTCGCCCTCGTTCGGCGAGGCGAACCGGCCCGGGCGCGAGGCGCTTTCGGATGCGATGGTCGGCAGCCTGTCCGCGTTCGCGCGAACCGGCAATCCGAACCACCCGGGCCTGGGCGTGACCTGGCCCCACTGGCCACGCAAGATCTTGCTGGACGCCAGCAAGACGCAACTGCAGAACAGCGCACCTTGATCGAACACCGGCGCGTCGGCAACGGCTCACCCCCGCGGCGATCGCCGCCGCGGGGGGGCGGGAGTCCCGCGGGGGACAAGGCGCGACCCGGTCCTGCGTGCCCCGACGACCGTGGGCTGTCGTCCGGACGACAGATCGGTGCCCAGAAGACTGCGGGTTTCTGTCATTGTGCGAACGCACATAAATTGCGTGAATCGCCGTAGTTCTGAAACCGCTGACTTCTGTTGAAAAAAAAGGAATCCGTAAATGCTGGGTTTGATGCAAGACCAACCGCTTTTGATCTCGTCGCTGATCGAGTTCGTCGAGCGCCACAACGGCGATGGCGAGATCGTCTCGCGCCGTGTCGAAGGCGATATTCACCGCACGACATGGGGCGGGATCGCATCGCGTGCCCGGCAGGTGGCCAATGCGCTCGACGGCGAGCAGCTGCTCTTCAGCGACCGCATCGCCACGCTGGCCTGGAACGGCTATCGGCACCTGGAGCTGTACTACGGCGTGAGCGGCAGCGGCCGCGTGCTGCACACCATCAACCCGCGCCTGCACCCCGACCAGATCGCCTGGATCGCCAACCACGCCGAAGACCAGATCCTGTGCTTCGACCTCACCTTCCTGCCGCTGGTGCAGGCGGTGCATGCCAAGTGCCCCACGATCCGGAAATGGATTGCGCTTTGTGATGCCGACAAGCTGCCGGCCGACAGCGGCATCCCCAATCTGGTGAGCTACGAAAGCTGGATGGGCGCGCAGTCGACCGACTACGAATGGCCCAGCTTCGACGAGAACTCCGCTTCGAGCATGTGCTACACGAGCGGCACCACGGGCAACCCGAAGGCCGCGCTCTACAGCCACCGCTCGACCATGCTGCACGCGTACGCCGCGGCCTTGCCCGACGTGATGCGCCTGTCGGCACGCGACTCGGTGCTGCCGGTGGTGCCGATGTTCCACGTCAACGCCTGGGGCATTCCGTACTCGGCGGCGCTGGTGGGCTGCAAGCTCGTGTTCCCCGGCCCTGCGCTCGATGGCAAGTCGGTGTTCGAGCTGATCGAGTCCGAAGGCGTGACCTTCGCCGCCGGCGTGCCCACCGTGTGGCAGATGATGCTCGGCCACATGCAGGCGGGCGACCTGAAATTCAGCAAGCTGAACCGCACTGTCATCGGCGGCTCGGCCTGCCCGCCGGCCATGATCACGGCGTTCCAGCAGAAGTTCAACGTGGAGGTGCTGCACGCCTGGGGCATGACCGAGATGAGCCCGCTGGGCACGCTCTGCACGCTCAAGAACAAGCACGAGTCGCTGTCGCCCGAGGCGCAGCTTCAGATCCGCATGAAGCAGGGTCGCGCGATCTTCGGCGTGGACATGAAGATCGTCGACGGCGACGGCAACGAGCTGCCCTGGGATGGCAAGGCCTACGGCGACCTGCTGGTCAAGGGACCGTGGATCGTCAAGGAGTACTTCAAGGGCGAGGGCGGCGATCCGCTCATTCCCGATGCGCAGGGCCGCGGCTGGTTCCCCACCGGCGACGTCGCCACCATCGACGCCGAGGGCTACCTGCAGATCACCGACCGCAGCAAGGACGTGATCAAGTCCGGCGGCGAGTGGATCAGCTCCATCGAGATCGAGAACATCGCCGTCGCGCACCCGGCCGTGGCCATGGCCGCCTGCATCGGCGTGTTCCATCCGAAGTGGGACGAGCGGCCGATCATCGCCGTGATGAAGAAGCCCGGCGCCGAAGTCACGCGCGAGGAACTGCTCAAGTTCTACGAAGGCAAGACCGCCAAGTGGCAGATCCCCGACGACGTGGTCTTCGTCGAGGCCATTCCGATCGGCGCCACCGGAAAGATCCTGAAAACGAAGCTGCGCGAACTGCTCAAGGACTACAAGTTGCCAACGCTCTGAAGCAGCCAAGGCCCCGCCGCACTGTCGCGCACGCGATAGGAAGACCGCTCCGGCGGGCTTCCTTGCGGGCAATCCCTGTGCGGCGAAGAAAAGGGCGCTTGTACGCTGGCATCCCGCCTCATACCCGCCATTCATCCAGGAGACTCTTCATGCAATTTGCTCTCAAGTCAGTCGCTGCTTGTGCCATGTTGGTGAGCGTGACGGCCGCCTTTGCCCAGAAGGGCGAGACGGTCAAGATCGCCTGGCTCGACCCGCTGTCGGGGCTGATGGCCGCCGTGGGTACCAACCAGCTCAAGACCACGCAGTTCCTGGCGGAAGAATTCAACAAGAAGAATGCGTCGGGCGTGAAGTTCGAGATCATCGCCATCGACAACAAGCTGAGCCCGCAGGAAACCACCGCCGCGCTGCGCTCGGCGCAGGACCAGGGCGCGCGCTACATCACCCAGGGCAACGGCTCGGGCCCGGCGCTGGCGATCATCGATGCCATCGAGAAGAACAACGCGCGCAATCCCGGCAAGGAACTGCTTTACCTGAACTACGCGGCGGTCGACCCCGACCTCACCAACAGCAAGTGCAGCTACTGGCACTTTCGCCTCGATGCAGACACCTCCATGAAGATGGAGGCGCTGACCACCTGGATGAAGGACCAGACCGACATCAAGAAGGTCTACATCCTCGGGCAGAACTACGCGCACGGCGTGCAGGTGTCGAAGTTCGCCAAGGAAGACCTGAAGGTCAAGCGCCCCGACATCCAGATCGTGGGCGACGACCTGCACCCACTCGCCCAGGTGCGCGACTTCTCGCCCTACATCGCCAAGATCAAGGCCTCGGGCGCCGACACGGTCATCACCGGCAACTGGGGCTCCGACCTCTCGCTGCTCATCAAGGCGGCGAACGACTCGGGGCTGGACGTCAAGTTCCTGACCTACTACGCACCGGGCGCTGGCACGCCGACGGCCATGGGCGCCACCTCGGCCGGCAAGGTCTACACGGTGGCCTATGCCCACTACAACATGGGCGGCGAGATCCAGAAGCTGCTCGCCGGCTACAAGAAGAAGATGAACGACGACCTCACGCAGTCGTCGATCTATCACACGTTCGCGTTGCTCGATGCAGCCTTCGTCCAGACCAAGTCGACCGATCCGGTCAAGGTCGCGGCCGCGCTGGAGGGCATGAAGATCAAGAGCTTCAACGGCGAGGTCGAGATGCGCAAGGCCGACCACCAGTTGCAGCAGGGCCTGTACATCTCGCGCTGGGAGAAGGCGAGCGCCAAGTATCCCTACGACGCCGAGAACACCGGCTACACGAACGTTCCCGTGAAGTACTACGAGTCGTATGTGGCGAGCACGCCGACGACCTGCCAGATGAAGCGCCCTTAGTACGCCGGCCCGGCGTACCAAGCGTCTTTGTAAACGCATTCCTACTCGCTGGTAGCAATGATCTACCGCCGGGTAGCAATTGGAGAAATGCGCTGTCGCCTGCGCGATAGAAACGGGCCTTTGCGGCCACCCCCTTACGGGCATTCCCTGAGGGGAGGGGCTGCGAACGCTTGTACGCTCGTGCAAGGCTTTTTGATTCGGTTTGACCAGGAGATATAGATCGTGAAGTTCGCTCTGAAAATCGCTACCGCCGCCATCCTTGCCGCGAGTGCCACCGGTGCTCTGGCCCAGAAGGGTGAAACCGTCAAGATCGCTTGGCTGGACCCGCTCTCGGGCCTCATGGCCGCGGTGGGCACGAACCAGCTCAAGACCTTTCAGTTCCTGGCCGAAGAATTCAACAAGAAGAACGCGGCCGGCGTGAAGTTCGAAGTCATCGGCATCGACAACAAGCTGAGCCCGCAGGAAACCACCAGCGCACTGCGCTCGGCCATGGACCAGGGCGCGCGCTACGTCGTGCAGGGCAACGGCTCCGGCCCCGCGCTCGCCATCATCGATGCGCTCGAGAAGCACAACGCCCGCAATCCGGGCAAGGAAGTGCTGTACATCAACTACGCGGCGGTCGACCCGGACCTCACCAACAGCAAGTGCAGCTACTGGCACTTCCGCCTCGATGCCGACACCTCCATGAAGATGGAGGCGCTCACCACCTTCATGAAGGACCAGACCGACATCAAGAAGGTCTACCTCATCAACCAGAACTACTCGCACGGCCAGCAGGTCTCCAAGTTCGCGAAGGAAAACCTCAAGTCCAAGCGCCCCGACGTCGAGATCGTCGGCGACGACCTGCATCCGCTCGCACAGGTGCGCGACTTCGCACCGTACATCGCCAAGATCAAGGCGTCGGGCGCCGACACGGTCATCACCGGCAACTGGGGTTCCGACCTCGCGCTGCTCATCAAGTCGGCCAACGACTCGGGCCTGAACGTCAAGTTCTACACCTACTACGCCGTGACGAACGGCACGCCGACCGCCATGGGCGCGGCCTCGGACGGCAAGGTCTACCAGGTGGGCTACAGCCACTACAACGCGCCGGGCCCGGTGCAGCCGCTGATGAACGAGTTCAAGAAGAAGTTCAACGACGACCTGTACACCACCGACATCTACACGGTGTACGCGATGCTGAGCGAAGCCTTCGTGCGCACCAAGTCGACCGAGCCCGTGAAGGTCGCGGCCGCGATGGAAGGCATGAAGTTCAAGAGCTTCAACGGCGACGTCGAGATGCGCAAGGCCGACCACCAGCTGCAGCAGGGCCTGTGGATCACGCGCTGGCAGAAGGCCGACGCCAAGAACCCGTACAGCCCCGAAAACACCGGCTACACGCTGGCCCCGGTGAAGTACTACGAGCCCTACGTCTCGAGCACCCCGACGACGTGCCAGATGAAGCGACCCGGCGCCGCGGCTTCCTGATCTGTCGTCTAGCTGGTCGAGGCCCGACTTCAACACTCGGGCCTCTTTCTTTTTCACGCATTCGAAAGACCGATGAACGTCGAATTCTTCGTCATCTCGCTGCTCAACGGCGTCAGCTACGGCTTGCTGTTGTTCATGCTGAGCTCTGGCCTTACGCTGATCTTCAGCATGATGGGCGTGCTCAACTTCGCGCACGCCAGCTTCTACATGCTCGGCGCCTACATTGCGTACACGCTGTCGAACATCATCGGCTTCTGGCCGGCGCTGTTCATTGCGCCGCTGCTGGTGGGCCTCTTGGGTGCCGCGTTCGAGCGCTATAGCCTCCGCCGGGTCCACAAGTTCGGCCATGTGCCCGAGCTGCTGGTGACCTTCGGCCTCTCGTACCTCATCCTCGAACTGGTGCAACTGGCCTGGGGCCGCTCCACCGTGCCTTACGGCCTGCCTACGCAACTGCAAGGACCGCTGTTCTCGCTCTATGGCACGCAGTTCCCGAAGTCGCGCTCCTTCATCATGCTGGTGGCGGTGCTGATGCTCATCTCTGTGTGGCTGCTGCTCACGCGCACGCGCATCGGCCTGGTCATCCAGGCGGCGCTCAAGCACCCCGACATGGTGGAAGCGCTGGGCCACAACGTGCCGCGCGTCTTCATGCTGGTGTTCGGCGGCGGTGCCGCGCTCGCGGGTCTTGCGGGCGTGGTCGGCGGCAACACCTACGTCACCGAGCCCGCGATGGCGGCCTCGGTCGGCTCGATCATCTTCGTGGTCGTGGTGGTCGGCGGCATGGGCTCGCTGGCCGGTGCGTTCCTCGCGTCGCTCCTGATCGGCATCATCCAGACCTTCGCGGTCGCCATGGACCAGTCACTCGCCACGGGCCTTCGCGCCATCGGCATGACGGTGACCGACCAGACCTTCGGCTACGAGCTCCTCAAGCTCACGATCTCGCAGGTTGCGCCGATCCTGCCGTACCTGTTCCTGGTGCTGATCCTCATCTTCCGGCCCAAGGGTCTTCTTGGAACCCGGGAGGACTGACCCCATGACCACAGCAACTTCTACGCAGTACTACCGCTTCAAGCCCTGGAACATCGGGCGCTACCTGATCTGGACGCTGTTCGCCGTCGTGCTGATCGTCTCGCCGCTGCTCTTCAAGAGCAGCCTGGCGCTCACGATGCTCTCGCAGATGGGCTATCTCATCATCATCTGCCTGAGCTACAACATCCTCCTGGGGCAGGGCGGCATGCTGAGCTTCGGGCATGCGGTGTATGTGGGCCTCGGCTCGTTCCTCGCAATTCATGCGATGAACATGGGCGCGAAGGGCGGCATGCAGATTCCGCTGGTGCTCATTCCGCTGGTGGGCGGCCTGGCCGGCATGTTCTTCGCGATCTTGCTCGGCTTCGTCACCACCAAGAAGTCGGGCACCACCTTCGCGATGATCACCATGGGCATCGGCGAACTGGTGGCCTCGATGGCGCTCATGTTCCCGAGCTTCTTCGGCGGCGAGGGCGGCATCACCACCGACCGCGTGTACGGCCCGACTTTCTTCGGCTTCAACTTCGGCTCGCAGATCCAGGTGTACTACCTGATCGCCGCGTACTGCTTTGTCTGCACCGCGCTCATGTATGCCTTCACCGGCACGCCGCTCGGCCGCATGCTGAATGCGGTGCGCGACAACCCGGAGCGCGTCGAATTCATCGGCTACAACACACAGCGCGTGCGCTACTTCGCGTTCATCATCGCGGGCTTCTTCGCCGGCATCGGCGGCGGTCTCGCGTCGATCAACTTCGAGATCGTGAACGCGGCCGACAGTCTCAACGCCATCCGCTCGGGCGGCTACCTGTTGTTCACCTTCCTGGGTGGCGCGGTGTTCTTCTTCGGGCCGATCATCGGCGCGGTGCTGCTGGTGTTCGCATCGATCCTGCTGTCGGAGCTGTCGAAGGCCTGGCAGCTGTACTTCGGCCTGGTGTTCGTGTTCATGGTGATGTTCGCCCCCGGCGGCATCGCGAGCCTGATCATGATGAACCTGCGCGTGGCCAAGTTCGGCAAGTTCGATCGCTTCTGGCTGCTGTACCTCGCCATCGCGGTGGCGCTGGTTCCGGTGGTCATCGGCGCGGCTGCGCTCATCGAGATGATCTATCACATCCAGCTCAACGCGGCGATGGGCCCGACGCTGAACTTCTTCGGCGTGGCGCTCGACACGGCAGGCGTGGGCAGCTGGCTCGGCGCGGCGGTGATCCTGGCGATCGGCCTGGCTGCGCTGGAAGTGGCGCGACGCCGCTTCGTGCGCGTCTGGGGTCGCGCGCAGGAAGAAATAGAAGCAGAAATCAAACGTCGGGAGGCGGCGTAAATGAGCGCGTACGCATTGGAATTGAAGGCGCTGCGGAAGAACTTCGGCAAGACCGAAATCATCCGCGGCGTGGACCTGGCGGTGAACGCCGGCGAACGCGTGGCCATCATCGGCCCGAACGGGGCGGGCAAGTCGACGCTGTTCAACCTCATCAGCGGCCGCCTCACGCCCACCAGCGGCGAGGTGCTGCTGAACGGCGAGCGCATCGACGGCAAGAAGCCCTACGAGATCAACCGGCTGGGGCTCTCCCGCAGCTTCCAGATCACCAACATCTTCCCGAAGCTGAGCGTGTTCGAGAACCTGCGCTGCGGCGTGCTCTGGAGCCTGGGCTACAAGTACACCTTCCTGCGCTTTCTCTCGAACCTGGACGACGCCAACGCGCGCACCGAGGAGCTCATCAAGCAGATCGGCCTGGAGCGCAAGCGCGACGTGCATGCGGTGAACCTCACCTATGCCGAGCAGCGCGCGCTGGAAATCGGCGTGACGATCGCAGGCGGTGCCGGCGTGATCCTGCTGGACGAACCCACGGCCGGCATGAGCAAGACGGAGACCTCGCACTTCATCTCGCTCATCAAGCACGTGACGGTCGGCAAGACGCTGCTCACGGTGGAGCACGACATGGGCGTGGTCTTCGGCCTTGCCGACAAGATCGCGGTGGTGGTGTACGGCGAGGTGATCGCCTTCGACACGCCCGCTGCAGTTCGCGCAAATGCGCGGGTGCAAGAGGCGTATCTCGGGTCCTCGGTGGCCGATGCACAGGCGGGACACTGACATGCTGAAGCTTCACGACATCCACGCCTACTACGGCAAGAGCCATGTGCTGCATGGCGTTTCGTTCGACGTCGGTCCCGGCGAAATCGTCGCGCTGCTGGGCCGCAACGGCTCGGGCCGCTCGACCACCGCCAAGGCCATCATGGGCCTGGTGCATGCCGAAGGCACGCTGCGCTGGAAGGACCAGGACATCCTGCGCAAGAAGGCCTACGAGATCGCCCACCTGGGCATCGGCTACGTGCCCGAGAACCGCGACATCTTCCCCAAGCTCACGGTGCACCAGAACCTGCTGCTCGGGCAGAAGGGCAACGGGAAGGGCAGCCGCTGGCAGTTCGACGACATGTACAACATGTTCCCGCGACTGAAGGAGCGCCAGCACACCGAAGCGGGCGTGCTCTCGGGCGGCGAGCAGCAGATGCTCACGCTGTGCCGCACACTGATGGGCGACCCCGATCTCATCATCATCGACGAGCCCACCGAAGGCCTTGCGCCCAAGATCGTCGAACTGGTCGGGCAGTACCTGCGCACGCTGAAGGACAAGGGCATTTCGGTGCTGCTGATCGAGCAGAAGCTCACCATCGCGATGCAAATTTCGGACCGTGCGCTCGTCATGGGCCACGGCAGCATCGTGTTCGACGGCACGCCGGACAGCCTCCGCGCCGACGCCACCACTCGCAAAGAGTGGCTGGAGGTTTGAGCAAACCCCGTTCGCCCTGAGCTTGTCGAAGGGCCGCCAGGGCGCGCGCAGGCTTCGACAAGCTCAGCCCGAACGGTTGGGGGCCTTGTCTCGACAGCGACTGCATGCCATTGTTGCGTCGCGACAAAAGCCTAGAATCTTCCGAAAAAGAACACTCGTGCTTTTTCTTCTTTTTCTTCACACACCAAGGAACGCAGCATGACGGCTGAATACAAAGTGCTCGGCGATGTCGCCGTGATCACACTGACCAACCCTCCGGTCAACGGTCTCGGTTTCTCGACCCGCATCGGCATCACCGATGGCCTGGCCAAGGCCAATGCCGACGACGCCGTCAAGGCCATCGTCATCACCGGCGCCGGCAAGGCGTTCTCCGGCGGTGCGGACATCAAGGAATTCGGCACGCCCAAGGCGCTGCAAGAGCCCAACCTCCTGAGCGTGATCCTCACGCTCGAAGCCTCCCCCAAGCCCATCGTCGCAGCCATCCACTCCGTGTGCATGGGCGGCGGCCTCGAACTGGCGCTCGGCTGCCACTACCGCGTGGCCGCGCCGGGTACCAGCATCGCGCTGCCCGAAGTCAAGCTCGGCCTCATTCCCGGTGCCGGCGGCACGCAGCGTCTGCCGCGCGTGATCGGCGTGGAAACCGCCCTCAACATGATCGTGAGCGGCGAGCCGGTGAAGAGCGAACTGCTCGCGAGCCTGCCGGGCCAGAAGCTGTTCGACAAGCTCGCCGCATCGGCCGAGTCGGTGTTCGACGAAGCCGTGGCCTTCGCCAAGAGCGTGGCCGGCAAGACGGGTGAAGCGCTGCCGCTGGTGCGCAACCTGCCGTGCAAGCATCCGCAAGGCGATGCCTACTTCCAGTTCACCAAGAACATGGTGGGCGGCATGTCGAAGAACTACCCGGCGCCGCTCATGTGCATCGACGCCGTGCAGGCCGCGACGAAGATGAAGTTCGACCAAGGCATGGCCGAGGAGCGCCGCATCTTCACCGCGCTGATGTTCACGCCCGAATCGCTGGCGCTGCGCCACCTGTTCATGGCCGAGCGCGCCGCTTCCAAGATTCCCGATGTGCCCGAAGACACGCCCAAGCGCGAGATCAAGGCCGTGGGCGTGATCGGCGCCGGCACCATGGGCGGCGGCATTTCGATGAACTTCCTGAACGCGGGCATCCCCGTGAAGATCCTCGAGATGAAGCAGGAGGCGCTCGACCGCGGCGTCGCCACCATCAAGAAGAACTACGAAGCCCAGGTCAAGAAGGGCAAGCTCAAGCAGGACAAGTACGAGCAGCGCATGGCGCTCCTGAGCACCACGCTGAGCTACGACGACCTGAAGGATGCCGACCTCATCATCGAAGCGGTGTTCGAGGAAATCGGCGTCAAGGAAAAGGTCTTCAAGGAACTCGACCGAGTCGCCAAGAAGGGCGCGATCCTGGCCTCCAACACCTCGACGCTCGACGTCGACAAGATCGCCTCGTTCACCGAGCGTCCGCAGGACGTGGTCGGCATGCACTTCTTCAGCCCGGCCAACGTGATGAAGCTGCTCGAAGTGGTGCGCGGCAAGGCCACCGCCAAGGACGTGCTCGCCACGGTCATGGCCATCGGCAAGAAGATCAAGAAGACCTCGGTGGTCTCGGGCGTGTGCGACGGCTTCATCGGCAACCGCATGATCGAGCAGTACTCGCGCCAGGCCGGCTTCCTGCTGGACGAAGGCGCGCTGCCGCAGCAGGTGGACAAGGCCATCGAGAAGTTCGGCTTTGCCATGGGTCCGTTCCGCATGGGTGACCTGGCCGGCAACGACATCGGTTGGGCCATTCGCAAGCGCCGCGCCACCGAGCGTGCCGACATGAAGTACAGCCGCACGGCCGACAAGCTCTGCGAACTGGGCCGCTTCGGCCAGAAGACCGGGGCAGGGTGGTACGACTACCAGGCCGGCAAGCGCGATGCGATTCCCTCGGACCTGGTCAACAAGATGATCGAGGACCACCGCAAGGAACTGGGCATCACGCCGCGCAAGATTTCCGACGAAGAGATCGTGCAGCGACTCGTTTATGCGCTCGTCAACGAAGGCGCGCACATCCTGGAAGACGGCATTGCCTCGAAGTCCGGCGACATCGACATGGTGTATCTCACCGGCTACGGCTTCCCGATCTGGCGCGGCGGCCCGATGCACTACGCATCGCAAGTGGGCCTCTACAACGTGGCCGAGTCGATGAAGCGCTTTGCGAAGAACCCGCGCGACGACGCCGAGTTCTGGCAGCCCGCGCCGCTGATCCAGAAGCTGGTGGCCGAAGGCAAGTCCTTCAGCTGATCCGAAAGTCCTGACCGCCTATGTTGAAACGCATCTTCCTCGGGCTGCTGCTGGCAATCGTGTTGCTGGTGGCCGCCGTGGCGGTCAAGACCTGGACCACGCCATCGCAGCAACTGGCGGTGGCGCCCGCACCCAAGCTGGACATCGACCTGCAGGCCGCCGCCAAGCGGCTGTCGACGGCGATCACGTTCCGCACGGTGTCGGGCCTCGATGACCCGGCCGCCAACGCGGCCGAGTTCGACAAGCTGCACGCCTATTTAGAGCAGCAGTACCCGAAGGTCCACGCCACCCTCAAGAAGGAGGTGGTGGGCAACAAGGCGCTGCTCTACACATGGGCCGGCACCGATCCGTCGGCCAAGCCGATCGCGCTGATGGCGCACCAGGACATGGTGCCCATCGCCCCCGGCACCGAGAAGGCCTGGACGGTCGATCCCTTCGCGGGCGAGATCAAGGACGGCTTCGTCTGGGGTCGCGGCACGCTCGACAACAAGAGCAATCTTTTCGCGCAGATGGAAGCCATCGAGCTGCTCATCGGCGCCGGCTTCAAGCCGAAGCAGACCGTCTACCTCGTGATGGGCGACGACGAGGAAGTGAGCGGCCTACGCGGCGCGCTGCCCATCGCCGAACTGCTCAAGTCGCGCAACGTGCGCCTCGATTGGGTGCTCGACGAAGGCCTCCTGGTGCTCGACGGCGTGCTGCCCGGACTTTCGAAGCCCGCGGCACTGATCGGCCTGGCCGAGAAAGGCTACGGCACCTTCTTCCTTTCGCTCGACACGGCCCCTGGCCATTCGTCGATGCCGCCGCAGCACAGCGCCATCGGCAGCATGAGCGCGGCACTCGCGCGGCTCGAAGCCAACCCGATGCCCGGCGGCATCAAGGGCGTGGCGGGCCAGATGTTCGGTGCGCTCGCGCCCGAGATGAGCGGCGTCAACCGCGTGATGCTCTCCAACCTGTGGCTCACCGAGCCGCTGGTGCGCGGCCAGCTCGAGAAGAGCCCGAGCAGCAACGCCATGCTGCGCACGACCACCGCGCTCACCATCGTGCGCGCCGGCAACAAGGACAACGTGCTGCCCGGCCGCGCCGAGGCGGCCGTCAACTTCCGCATCCTGCCGGGCGACACCATCGACAGCGTCGAGGCGCATCTGCGCAAGGCCCTGGCCAACGACGACATCAAGATCAAGCGCTATCCAGGAAACTCCGAGCCGTCGCCCGTGTCGCCGACCGACAGCACCGGCTACCGCGCGATCCAGCAGGCCGTGCGCCAGACCTTTCCCGATGCCGTCGTGGCCCCGGGCCTCATGACCGCCGCCACCGACTCGCGCCACTTCAGCCTCGTGAGCGACGCCGTCTTCCGCTTCTCGCCGTTCCGCGTGAAGGGCGAAGACCTCGCGCGCTTTCACGGCAACAACGAACGCCTGGCCATCTCCAACTACGGCGAGATGATCGGCTTCTATCACCAGCTCCTGAGCAACACCAACGCTGCTCCGGCGCAATGACGACCACACCCTCTTTTCCCTTCCATCTTCAAAGGACCTCACCATGACCAGCGCCGTCATCGTTTCCACCGCCCGCACGCCGCTCGCGAAGAGCTGGAAGGGTGCCTTCAACATGACGCACGGCGCCACGCTCGGCGGCCACGCCGTTCAGCACGCCATCTCGCGCGCCGGCATCGAAGCCGCCGAAGTCGATGACGTCATCATGGGTTGCGCCACGCCCGAAGGCGCCACCGGCTCCAACATCGCGCGCCAGATTGCACTGCGCGCCGGCTGCCCCGTTACCACCTCGGGCATGACGATCAACCGCTTCTGCTCCTCGGGCCTGCAGACCATTGCCACCGCCGCGCAACGCATCATCGCGGGCGAAGGCGACGTGTACGTGGCCGGCGGCGTCGAGAGCATCTCGTGCGTGCAGAACGAAGCCAACAAGCACATGCTGGCCGACCCCTGGCTCGTGAAGCACAAGCCCGAGATCTACTGGAACATGCTGCAGACGGCCGAGCAGGTCGCCAAGCGCTACAACATCGGCCGCGACGCGATGGACGAATACGGCGCAGCCAGCCAGCAGAAGGCCACTGCCGCGCTGGAAGCCGGCCGCTTCAAGGACGAAATTGCACCGATCACCGTACTGGCCGGCGTGGCCGACCCGGTGATGGGTCTGCGCACCAAGGAAGTCACGGTCGAGAACGACGAAGGCATTCGCCCCGGCACCACCAAGGAAGGCATCAGCGGCATCCGCTCGGCCATGCCCGGCGGCCTGATCTCGGCCGGCAATGCCAGCCAGTTCTCCGATGGCGGCGGCGCTTGCGTGGTGGTCGACGAGAAGTACGCCCAGCAAAAGGGCCTGAAGCCCCTCGGCCGTTTCCTCGGTTTTGCCGTGGCCGGCTGCGAGCCCGACGAGATGGGCATCGGCCCGGTCTTCGCGATTCCCAAGGTACTCAAGCGCCTGGGCCTCACGGTCAACGACATCGACCTGTGGGAGCTGAACGAAGCCTTCGCGGTGCAGGTGATCTACTGCCGCGACAAGCTGGGCATTCCGGCCGACCGCCTGAACGTGGACGGCGGCGCCATCGCCGTCGGCCACCCCTACGGCGTGAGCGGCCAGCGCCTGACGGGCCATGCGCTCATCGAAGGCAAGCGCCGCGGCGCGAAGAAGGTGCTGGTCACGATGTGCATCGGCGGCGGCATGGGCGCCGCGGGCGTGTTCGAGGTCTTGTAATCATGTCGGGCGGCGACACCCAGGTCTCGCCCGAAGCCTTCCTGGCCATGCTCGAAATGGGGCGGGGCGTTCTCGCCTCGCAGCCCTTCAGCGTGCTGATCGGTGCGGAAATGCATGCGCTGTCGCCGGGAAAAGTCGACCTCCAGCTGCCGTTGACCGGGCAGCTCAAGCAGCAGAACGGTTTCGCCCATGGCGGCATCGTGAGCTACATGGCCGACAACGCGCTGACCTTCGCCGGCGGCACCGCACTGCGCGTGCCGGTGGTGACCTCCGAATTCAAGATCAACTACGTGCGGCCGGCCGTCGGCGATCGTCTGATCGCCCGCGCGAAGGCCGTGCACACCGGCAGCTCGCAAGCCGTCTGCACCTGCGAGATCTTCGCGGTGACCGGCGGTATGGAAAAGCTCTGCGCGCTCGCGCAGGGCACCATCGCGAAGCTGCCCGAATCCTCGAAGAAGTAGCCAGAAGAGACACCCCATGAGCCTGCGTCCCACCCTCGACTTCCTGCTCTACGACTGGCTCGATGCCGAGTCGCTCAACAAGAGCGAGCGCTTTGCCGACCATTCGCGCGAAACCTTCGATGCGGTGCTCGACACCTGCGAGCGCATCGCACGCGAGAAGTACGCGCCGTTCAACCGCACGGTCGACACGCAGGAGCCGCATTTCGACGGCGAGAAAGTCATCCTGCCGAAGGCTACGCACGATGCGCACAAGGCCTTCGTCGAATCGGGAATGATGAGCGCCGCGCAGGACTACGACATCGGCGGCATGCAGCTGCCCTACACGCTGTCGGCCGCGGCCAACAGCTTCTTCGCGATGGCCTCGGTGAGCATCGGCTCCAACATGCTCACCAGCGGCAACGCCAACCTGCTGATGGTGCATGGCACCGAGATGCAGAAAGAGGTGTTCGCGAAGAACGAGTTCTCGGGCCGCTGGGCGGGCACCATGTGCCTGTCGGAGCCGCAGGCCGGCTCGTCGCTGAGCGACGTGGCCACGCGCGCCGTGCCCGACGGCGCCGACTATCAAAACGATCCGCTCGGCCCGCGCTATCGGCTCACCGGCAACAAGATGTGGATCTCGTCCGGCGACCATGAGCTGACCGAGAACATCGTGCACATCGTGCTCGCCAAGATCCCCGACGAGAACGGCAAGCTGGTGCCGGGCACGCGCGGCATTTCGCTGTTCATCGTGCCGAAGCGCATGGTCAACACCAAGGGCGAGCTGACCGGCGAGCGCAACGACGTGGCGCTGGCGGGCCTGAACCACAAGCTGGGCTGGCGCGGCACCACCAACACGCTGTTGAACTTCGGTGAGGGCAAGTACCCCGTCGACAACAAGGCGGGCGCAGTGGGCTACCTCGTCGGCGCGCCCGGCAAGGGCCTGCACTGCATGTTCCACATGATGAACGAGGCCCGCATCGGCGTCGGCACGGCCGCGACCATGCTCGGCATGGCGGGCTACTACGCCTCGCTCGAATACGCGAAGAGCAGGCCGCAGGGCCGCCTCGTGAAGAAGCCCGAGGCGGGTGCAGGCAGCCAGGTTGTGAAGGACTCCGCCAGCCCGCAGGTGCGCATCATCGAACACGCCGACGTGCGCCGCATGCTGCTTGCGCAGAAGGCGTATTGCGAAGGCGCGCTGGCGCTGGAGCTGTATTGCGCCCGGCTGGTCGACACGCAGAAGACCGGCGACGCGCAGGCGGCCGACGACGCGCGCCTGCTGCTCGAAGTGCTCACGCCTATCGCCAAGAGCTGGCCCAGTGAATGGTGCCTCGAAGCCAATTCGCTAGCGATCCAGGTGCACGGCGGCTACGGCTACACGCGCGACTTTCCGGTGGAGCAGTACTGGCGCGACAACCGCCTGAACATGATCCACGAGGGCACGCACGGCATCCAGGCGGCCGACCTGCTGGGCCGCAAGGTGCTGATGGAAAAGGGCCGCGGCCTGCAACTGCTGGCCGGCCGCATCACCGAGACCATCGCCCGCACGGCCAAGGTGCCGGCGCTTGCGGCGCATGCCAAGGCACTGGGCGCCGCGCTGCAGCGCATCGGCAGCGCCACCGAGGGCCGCCTGGTCCACCGGCGACCCGGCCGACGCCTTGGCCAATGCCGTGCCATACATGCAGGCCTTCGGCCACACGGTGCTCGCCTGGCTCTGGCTGGACGTGGCGCGGCGGGCGCTCGAGATCGACGCGGACAAGGCGAGGGCGGTAACAGCTGGCAAGATCGGCGCCACGGACTATTTCTTCCACTACGAGCTGCCGAAAATCGGTGCCTGGCTCAACGTGGTCGAGAGCCGTGATCCGACCTGTACCGCTTTGCCCGAGGACGCTTTCTGACAATGGCCAACGCCGCCCCCAACACTCCCACCCCCGTCAAACCCCCGAAGCCGCATGCGCGGCTCGAGAAGTGGATCTGGATCCTGATCTACGGCGGCCTGTTCCTGCTGATTCTCGGCATCGCCACGGGCCGCACCGATGCCACGCTCGGATGGTCGATGGCCGTGCCCGGCGGCGTGATCGCGCTGGTGGGCGTCGTGCTCATCTACGTGCGCTCGCGCCTGGACGACGGCAAGAAGTAGGCAGGAGCGCCCGCACCATGCTCAAGCACATCGTGATGTGGAAGTTCAAGGAGCACGCCGAAGGTGCCGACAAGGCGACCAACCTGCTGAAGGCCAAGGCGCTGCTCGATGCCTGCGCCAAGCTCTCGCCGGGCACGCACCGCTTTGAAGTGGCGATTGCCCAGCCCGGACTCGAGGCCACCTACGACCTGGTGCTGTACTCGGAATTCACCGATGCGGCCGCGCTCGCGGCCTATGCGGACCATCCGCAGCACGTCGCGCTCAAGCCCTTCATCGGCGCTGTCCGCGAAGCCCGCCAGTGCATGGATTACGAAATCTGATCGACCTACCTCTCACAGAACACCGGAGACAACCCATGACCGCTCGCACCACCCAACAGCTCTTCGACCTCAAGGGCAAGACCGCCCTCATCACTGGCGGCTCGCGCGGCCTGGGCCTGCAGATGGCTCATGCGCTTGGCGAGGCCGGTGCGAAGATCATGCTGAGTTCGCGCAAGGCCGACGATCTGGAGCAGGCCGCCGCCGAGCTGCAGGCCGCCGGCATCGACGCACGCTGGATCGCCGCGGACTGCTCCAAGGAAGAAGACACCCGCCGCCTGGCGGACGAGACGCTGCAGCGCATGGGCGCGGTCGACATCCTCATCAACAACGCCGGCGCGAGCTGGGGTTCGCCCGCCGAGAGCCACCCGGTCGAGGCCTGGGACAAGGTGATGAACCTCAACGTGCGCGGCTACTTCATCCTGTCGCAGCAGGTCGCCAACGGCTACATGATCCCGAAGAAGACGGGCCGCATCATCAACATCGCCTCGATCGCCGGCCTGAACGGCAACCCGCCCGAGATGCAGACGCTGGCCTACAACACCTCGAAGACGGCGGTGATCGGCTTCACCCGCACGCTGGCGGCAGAGTGGGGCAAGTACGGCATCACGGTGAATGCGATCTGCCCGGGCTTCTTCATGACGAAGATGGCGGCCGGCCTCATCAAGTCGCTGGGTGAGGAAAAAATGGCCGCGCAGGCGCCGCTGGGCCGCCTGGGCGACGACGAAGACCTGAAGGGCCTGACGCTGCTGTACGCGAGCGATGCCGGCAAGCACATCACCGGCCAGTGGCTGGCGGTGGACGGCGGCGTGAGCGTTGTTCTCGGCGCAGCGTAAGGCTCTCCCCCAGGCTGCGCGCACTTCGTGTCGCGCGCGCCAACCCCCTCGCCGGGGCGACACCGGCGGCCCGGCGAAGCCGGTTCCGCGGTGTCTCACGAATGGAATCCATGACCACTGAAACTCAGCCTTCTACCGACATCAACATCCGCTCGTACACGAGCCAGATTCCGTTCGCACGCCACCTCGGTTTCGAACTCACGAAGTTCGAGGGCGGCGAGTCCGAGATCATCTACACCGCCAAGCCCGAGCACCTGAACACCTTCGATGTGACGCACGGCGGCGCCTGCATGACGCTGCTCGACATCACCATGGCCGCGGCCGCGCGCAGCGTGGCGCCCGAGACGGGCGTGGTCACCATCGAGATGAAGACCAGCTTCATGCAGCCTTCGGTCGGCCCGCTGCATGCGCGCGGCACGCTGATCCATCGCACCGCGACGCTGGCGTTTACCGAAGCCAAGATCTACGACGAGCAGGAGCGTGTATGCGCCCATGCCACCGGCACCTTCAAGTACGTGAAGCGCCGCCTGCCGACGGGCCCCGCCAGCGCGAACGAAATGCGGCCGCCTTCCACCGACTGACTGTCCGAACGAACGAATTCCCCAGGAGAACCCCATGCCCACGAACAAGCAGATCCACCTCGACAACCGCCCCGAAGGCGAAGCTACCGCGAGCAACTTCAAGCTGGTGACCGTCGAGACGCCCGCGCTCGCCGACAACCAGGTGCTGGTGCGCCACCACTACATGAGCCTCGACCCGTACATGCGCGGCCGCATGAACGACTCGAAGAGCTACACCGCCAACCAGCCCGTGGGCCAGGTGTTCCAGGGCGGCACCGTCGGCGAAGTGGTCGAGAGCAAGCACCCGAAGTACGCGGTCGGCGACAAGGTGGTGGGCTTCGGCGGCTGGCAGGAGTACAGCGTGGTCGATGCTTCGCAGCCCGGCGCGCTGAAGAAGGTCGACACCACGCATGTGCCGCTGTCGCACTACCTGGGTGCGGTCGGCATGCCGGGCGTGACCGCGTGGTATGGCCTCGTGAAGATCATTGCGCCCAAGGCCGGCGAAACCGTGGTCATCACGGCGGCCAGCGGCGCGGTCGGCAGCGCCTTCGGTGCGCTGGCCAAGGCGCGCGGCCTGCGCGTGGTCGGCATCGCGGGCGGCCCGGACAAGTGCAAGTACGTGACCGACGAACTCGGTTTCGACGCCTGCATCGACTACCGCCAGCACCCCGACGTGAAGTCGATGAGCGCGGCGTTGAAGGAAGCCTGCCCCGACGGCATCGACGGCTACTTCGAGAACGTCGGCGGCTACATCTTCGACGCGGTGCTGCTGCGCTGCAACGCCTTTGCGCGCGTGGCGCTGTGCGGGATGATCGCGGGCTACGACGGCGCGCCGCTGCCGCTGGCGAACCCGGCGCTGATTCTCATCAACCGGCTGAAGATCGAGGGCTTCATCGTCAGCGAGCACATGGAAGTGTGACCCGAGGCGCTGACCGAGCTCGGCACGCTGGTGGGCACCGGCAAGCTGAAGCCGCGCGAGTCGGTCGCGCAGGGCATCGAATCCGCCCCCGAGGCCTTCCTGGGTTTGCTGAAGGGCAAGAATTTCGGCAAGCAACTCGTCAAGCTGATCTGAAATGAACTGAGCGCACGGCAAAGGAGCCGACCATGGAAACGACGCACGAGGTGTTCAACCAGCCCGCACCGATGGCGGACTACAACCTGTTCGAAACCAACCGGCCTTTGCGCGATGCGTTGAAATTCAATGCGCCGCAGCTGCAGGTGGCGCCGTTGCAGGAGCTGGGCGTGACCATCGGCTCGGCCGAGATGCAGACGCATGCGCGGCTGGCCAACATCCACACGCCCGAGTTGCACACGCACGACCGCTTCGGGCGGCGCATCGACGAGGTGGAGTTCCATCCGAGCTACCACGTGCTGATGTCCGCTGCCGTGGGCGCCGGTCTGCATGGCACGCCGTGGGCCGGCACCTCGGCTTCGCCACACGTCATGCGCGCGGCGGGCTTCATGCTCTTCACCGAGCTGGAGCCGTCGATGCTCTGCCCGATCTCGATGAGCTATGCGGTCACGCCCGCGCTGCGCAGCAATGCGGCCGTGTACGCCGACTGGGGCCCGAAGCTCACCAGCCTCTGGTACGACCCGGCACTCAAGTCGTTCAAGGACAAGCCCGGCGTGACCATGGGCATGGGCATGACCGAAAAGCAGGGCGGCTCCGACGTGCGGGCCAACACCACGCAAGCCGTGCGCGACGGCAGCGATGCGTGGGGCGAACGCTACGCGATCACCGGCCACAAGTGGTTCTTCTCGGCGCCGATGTGCGATGCCTTCCTGGTGCTCGCGCAGGCGCCGGCCGGGTTGAGCTGTTTCTTTCTGCCGCGCGTATTGCCCGATGGCACGCGCAACGCCATTCACATCCAGCGCCTGAAGGACAAGCTCGGCAACAAGGCCAATGCGAGCTCCGAGGTCGAGTTCCACGGCGCCAGCGCCTGGCTCGTGGGCGAGGAGGGGCGCGGCATTCCGCAGATCCTCGAGATGGGCACGATGACCCGGCTCGACTGCGCGCTCGGCACGAGCGGCCTGATGCGTCAGGCGTTGAGCATCGCCATCAACCACGCGTCGCAGCGCAATGCCTTCGGCAAGCCGCTGATCGAGCAGCCGCTGATGAAGAACGTGCTGGCCGACCTCGCGCTCGAAAGCGAAGCCTCGACCGCGCTGGCCATTCGCCTGGCCCGTGCCTTCGATCACCCGGGCGACGAACACGAGCGGCTGATGGCGCGCCTGCTCACGCCGGTCGCCAAGTTCTGGATCTGCAAACGCGGCAGCCACTTTGCGCAGGAGGCGATGGAATGCCTCGGCGGCAACGGCTACGTGGAAGAGGGTGGCGAAGGCATCATGGCCCGCGTCTACCGCGAGATGCCGCTCAACTCGATCTGGGAAGGCGCGGGCAACATCATGGCGCTCGATCTGCTGCGCGGCCTGCGCAAGGGCGATGCAGTGGTGGCGCTCACGAAGGAGCTTGCT
Source organism: Variovorax sp. W2I14 (assembly GCF_050435205.1). Lineage (NCBI taxonomy): Bacteria > Pseudomonadati > Pseudomonadota > Betaproteobacteria > Burkholderiales > Comamonadaceae > Variovorax > Variovorax sp. W2I14. The sequence goes on from NZ_JBNDJX010000001.1 coordinate 1,238,225, forward strand.
CCTGCACGTGGCCAACACGCCGCGCTCGACCGGCTGGCCGATGCACTGCCGGCGCGCATCGAGGCGATGGCCTCCGAGGTGGAGGCGCGTCGTCTGGCACAGGACGTGGCGCTGGCCGTGCAGGCTTCATTGCTTGCACAGACCGCACCGCCCGCGGTGGTCGGTGCGTTCTGCGCATCGCGCCTGGGCGGAGACTGGGGCAATGCCTTCGGCACGCTGGGCGCGGGCACCGATTTCGATTCGATCATCCGGCGCGCAAGTCCGCTATAGATATTCACGCCACCCCGCGAATCCCTTCGCACTGAGCTTGTCGAAGTGCCGCGCGCGGCTTCGACAAGCTCAGCCCGAACGGTTGGGGGTGGATTCAGCCTCACGACTACAAGGAACCGAAACCCATGGCCGACCTGATCCTCCACCACTACACCACCTCGCCGTTCTCGGAAAAGGTGCGGCTGATCCTCGGCGCCAAGCAGCTGCCGTGGAAGTCGGTGTTCATTCCGCCGATCATGCCCAAGCCCGATGTGGAGCTGCTCACCGGCGGCTACCGCAAGACGCCGTTCCTGCAGATCGGCGCCGACATGTACTGCGACAGCGCGCTCATCGCCGACGTGCTGGAGCACCTGCAGCCCGAGCCCACGCTGTACCCCGAACCCGAGAAGGGCCTGTCGCGCATCCTCGCGCAGTGGGCCGACACGACATTGTTCTGGGCTGCGATGGCCTGGAACCTGCAGCCCAAGGGTGCGGCCGAAGTGTTCGCCAAGGCGCCGCCCGAAGCCGCCAAGGCCTTCGGTGAAGACCGGGGCAAGATGAGCGCCGGCAACATGACGCGCCTGCGTCCGGCCGATGCCACCAGCGCCTACAAGTCGTACCTGCGCCGCCTGTCGGACATGCTGGACGATCGCCATTACCTCTTGGGCGAGGTGCCGAGCATCACCGACTTCGCTGCCTACCACCCGCTCTGGTACACGCGCCGCATCGAATCGGTCCGCACCATCCTCGACCTCACGCCCGCGGTGGTCGACTGGATGGACCGCATGGCCGCCATCGGCCACGGTGCGCCCGAGAAGTTCAGCGCCGACGAAGCCATCGCCGTGGCCAAGGCTGCGACGCCGCACACGCTGCTGACCGACAGCACCTTCCAGGACGACCACGGCATCGCGCTCGGCAGCGCCGTGACCATCCGGGCCGAGAGCTTCGGCCTGGAAGAAACGGCGGGCACGCTGGTGGCCGCGACGCGCACGCACTACACGTTGGAGCGCAGCGAGGATCGCATCGGCACGGTGCATGTGCACTTTCCGCGCATCGGCTATGTGCTGAAGAAAGCCGAGGCCTGATACGAGTTGGCGGCCAATCAACAAGAACCGTCCGGACTGAGCTTGTCGAAGTCTCGCGCGTCGCTTCGACACGCTCAGCGTGAACGGATTGATATTTTTGAACGCGTTTCCGTATGAGACGCACGCGGCCGGGGCACCTTCGTGACTGCGCGGCGGCGCGTTCCGTACTTCAATAGCGGCTCCACCGTCAGAGACATTCAACGCAAGAAGGACACCGGCAAATGATTCAGGACTTCAAGGGCAAGACCGCCGTTCTCACCGGCGCGGGTTCGGGCTTCGGCCTCGAATGCGCTCGCATCGGCGCCGCGCGCGGCATGAACCTCGTGCTGGTCGACGTGCAGCAGGACGCGCTCGACAAGGCCGCAGCCGAGATGGAAGCCGCCGGCGCGCAGGTGCTGGCCCGCAAGGTCGATGTGTCCGATGCCGCGCAGATGGAAGCACTGGCCGCCGCCGTCAAAGAGCGCTTCGGCGCGCCGCACTTCGTGTTCAACAACGCCGGCGTGGGCGCGGGCGGGCTGGTGTGGGAGAACACGGTGTCCGACTGGGAATGGGTGCTGGGCGTGGACCTCTGGGGCGTGATCCACGGCGTGCGCCTGTTCACGCCGATGATGCTCGAGGCGGCCGCCAAAGACCCGGCCTACCGCGGCCACATCACCAACACCGCCAGCATGGCGGGCCTCCTCACGCCGCCCAACATGGGCATCTACAACGCCGCCAAGGCAGCGGTCGTGAGCCTCACCGAAACGCTGTACCAAGACCTGACGCTGGTCACCGACCAGATCGGCGCGAGCCTGCTGTGCCCGTACTTCGTGCCGACCGGCATCACGAGCAGCGAGCGCAACCGCCCGAATGCGCCGAAGGACAGCGAGCTCACCAAGAGCCAGCTCATCGGCCAGGCCATGAGCAACAAGGCGGTGAGCAGCGGCAAGATCACCGCGGCCGAAGTCGCGGCGAAGGTGTTCGACGCCATCAGCGGCAACCAGTTCTACGTGTTCAGCCACCCCAAGGCATTGGGCAACGTGCGCGCCCGGATGGAGAACATCGTGGCGATCGAAAACCCGGCCGATCCGTTCCTCGAGCGGCCCGAGATCGGCCAGAAGCTGCGCGAACAGCTTCGCGCAGCTTGAGGTTGCGCCGGTGCGTGGTCAGTTGTAGCTGACCGTCACCATCGCGGCCGCCACGCGGCCTGCAGGCGGCTGCCGCAGCGCCGCAATGGACAGCTTGCCCCCGTCCAGGCCGAGTGCTTGCGCCTGTGATGGATCGAAAGGATGCTGTCGGCCCTGGGCATCGGTGAACACGGTGCGCAGGGGCAGGGCGCCGAGGCCCTCGATGCGCACGGTGCCGCTGGGGCGGTCCACGCGTTGCTGCACGAAGGAGAGTTCGGCGACGGGGCCCAGGCCGCTCTTGCGGTGGGCCACCGTTGGCGCCGGTGCCGGCGCGTGCGCCGCGAGGCGCATCTCGTAGGGGGCTGCGACGATTTCGCCCGTGAAATGAATGGTGCCGTCGGCTGCGTGCGCATCGATCGATGCCATGCAGGTGGTCAGCAATGCCAGTGCCGCGAGCACGCGCGAGTCATGGTGCTTCATCTCGATCCTCTCCTGAATCGGTCTTCTATTTACTCCCTGTTTCGTTTGGATGAAACCATGTTCCGCGCGCAGGCGCAAGCTGCAAAGCGCTACGCGGCAGCGCGCTTTAACGCAGCCGCAATGAAGACGATCGCGGCGAGCGCCGAAGAGGCGGTTCGCACGCTGTTCCACAGCGTCCAGGTCTTGAGATAGGTCTGCCAGAACACATGGCCGTCGGTGGGCGAGGTCGCGGCGAGCTGATTGTTCAGCGGCACGTTGAGGACCATCGTCACGCCGAAGCAGCCGACCACGTAGAGCAGGCTTGCGAGCAGGACGAGTTGCGAATCCAGTTGCGAAATGGAGAACAGCGACCAGCCGCCGAGCACGATCCCCAGCACGGCGCTGCCCACGAACAAAAGCATGAAGCTCGGCGTGATCACCGTGACGTTGATCGAATTCATCGCGTGGATGCCTTCGCTGTCCTGGATGCGCGCGAGCGCGGGCATCACGAACGAGGAGAACGCGTAGAAGATGCCAGCGACCATTGCCGTGGAAAAGGCGCTGACGAGGATCAGCACAGTGGCCGTCTTGCCCATCATCACTTCGCTCCCCACACGCCGGTCGGGGCCGTGCGTGCCACGTAGTCGGCGAAGGTGCGCGGCGGGCGGCCCAGCGCCTGTTCCACGCCATGGGCGACGGGCGTGTTGCGGCCATCGAGGACGGTGGTGAACAGGTAGATGACGAGCCACGAAAGGTCTGGCGGCAGGCCGGCTTCGGACAAGGCTTTGGCGTAGTCGTCCATCGGGATGATGTTGCAGTCGATCCGCCGATTCGTCGCGCGGCTGATCTCTGCGATGGCTTCCGGGAAGGTGAAGGCCTGCGACCCGGTCAGTTCGTAGAGCTTGCGGCTGTGGCGGCTGTCGACCAGTGCTTCGGCGGCGATGTCGGCAATGTCGTCGGCGTCGATGAAAGGCTCCGGCGCCAGCCCTTCGGGCAAGGTGATCGCACCGGCGACGATCTCATCGAGAAAGTAGTTCTCGCTGAAGTTCTGGAAGAACCAGCTCGCGCGCACGATGGTCCAGTCGAGCGTGGTGGCTTGCAGGGCCTTCTCGGCGTCTTGCGCTTCGGGTTCGCCGCGGCCCGACAGAAGCACGACCCTTTCGACGCCAGCCTCGGCGGCGGCATCGTAGAAGGCCGTCACCGTCTCGACGGCGCCTGGCACGCACAGGTCGGGCTGGTAGGCGACGTAGACGGCGCGCACGCCGTCGAGCGCGGCAGGCCAGGTGCTGCGGTCTTCCCAATCGAAGCGCGGTTGCACGGAGCGCGAGCCGACACGCACTGCATGCCCGGCGGCGCGGAGCCGGTCCAGAACGCGTCCGCCGGTCTTGCCGTTCGCGCCGAGTACCAGGATGGGATGCGCGTCATCCCGGGGGCTGCTGCTGATTGCCATTTTCGGACTCCTTGAGATAATGTGAGAAATACTCACGTAAAAAATGATAGTTACTCACATTTTGAATGTCAACCCTCAGGGGATGCCATGAAACGCAGCGCACCTTTGCAATCGCAGGTGGCGGTCGTGGAAGCGCCTTCGGCCAGAAAGAGCCCGATCCAGGAGCGCAGCAAGGCGCGCGTGGAGCGGATCCTCGAGGCTGCCGCCGAGCTCATCGCGCGCAGCGGCAGCGACCTGTTGAAGATGAGCGAGGTCGCCGCATCCGCCGGAATCTCGATCGGCTCGCTCTACCAGTACTTCCCCGAGAAGGCCGCGCTGATCCGCATGCTGGCCGAGCGCATCAATGCCGCGAGCCGCGAGTGCATCCGCGACGGCCTCAAGGACGTGACGGACCTTGCGAGCCTGCAGTCGTCCTTCGCGGCGCTGGTGGACGTGTACTACGCCATCGTCAACGAGCGTCCCGTCATGCGCGACATCTGGAGCGGCATGCAGGTCGACAGGCAACTGCTGACCCTGCAACTCGCCGAGAGCCGTATCTGCGGGCAGATGCTGGCCGACGCGATGTTCAAGGTGCACAAGGTGCGGGCCCGTGCCGACATCAGGCGCGTCGAGCAAACCGCCTTCCTGATCTGGGAGATGGGCGAGGCGACCATCCGCCTGGCCATCGCGGTCGATGCGGCCGAAGGTGCGGCGCTGGTGGAGGTCTACAAGCGCATGGCGCTTCGGGAGATCACCGACCCGTTGGCCTGACTAGCCGGCCGCTGCCTGCGATTCGATCCACTGCCACACGGCGCGTATCGCGGGCTCGTTCTCCCGCCCGCTCGCGGTCGCGAGAAAGTAGCTTCCCGTATCGAGCGCCGGCCCGAAGGGCTGCACCAGCGCGCCGCTGCGCAACTCCTCGGCCGCCAGCGTGAGGCTCAACAGCGCAACACCGTGGCCTGCCAGTGCGGGCGAGCATGGCGTGCGTCTCGTCCGAGAACGACAGCCCCGCGGCTTTCGCGGAGCGGCCCCGCGGCTGCGCGATATCCGCTTCGCGAAACCAGCGCGACCACAACGCCGGGGCCAGCGCGTTCGGCTGCCAGTCGCAATGGATCAGCTGATGCTTCGGCAGATCGCCCTTGCGGCGCAGGCCCAGCATCGGGCTGCACAAGGGCGCGTAGCGCTCGGGCATCAGCTCGCTAGACACCAGCCCCGGCCAGTTGCCGTTGCCCGAACGCACCGCGATGTCCGCATCGCCGCGCGCGAGGTCGACCAGCGTGTCGCCCGCATGCAGCCGCAGTTCGATGCCGGGGCAGGCCTTGCGGAAGACCGTCATGCGGGGCAGCACCCAGCGCGCCGCGAAGGCCGTGTTGGTGGTGAGCGTGACCGACTGCGAAGCCGCAGGCCGGCGCAGCCTGTCGATGCCCGCTTCGAGCGCATCGAAGCCCATGCGCAGATCGTCGAAGAGCCGCTGGCCCGCGGGCGTCAGCGCGAGCTGCCGCGTGAGCCGCCGAAACAACGGCTGGCCCAGCGTGTCTTCGAGCGCGCGCACCTGGTGGCTGATGGCCGAAGGCGTGACCGAGAGTTCGACCGCCGCGCGCTGGAAGCTCAGGTGCGCGGCCGCCGCCTCGAAGGCCCGCAGCGAGAGCAGGGGAGGCAGGCGGCGCGGTGGCCGGACAGATGAGCCAATCTCTTGCATGAAGGGAGAAATGATCGTTTGTGAATGGCCGTGCGTATCCATAGATTCAAGGCCTGTGCAGTCATTCTGACAGCGCGAGACAGCGTAGATCAACTCATCCATTCACCGAAAGAGCGACATGACCCTTAACCTGCTTCACATCGACGCCAGCGCCCGCCCGGGCCTCTCGGGCACCGACCCGCACGGCTCGCACACGCGGCGCCTCTCCGCACGCTTCGTCGAACGCTGGCGCGCAGCGCGGCCGGACGACCGCATCGACCACCTCGATGTCGGCCAGCACCCACCCGCCTATGTCGACAGCCGCTGGATCCACGCCGCCTTCACCGCGCCGGCCGACCGCGAACCCTGGATGGCCAACGTGCTCGCAGAAAGCGATCGCCTCGTCGACCAACTCATCGCCGCCGATCTGATCGTGGTCGGCCTGCCCATGTACAACTTCAGCGTGCCCGCGCAGTTCAAGGCATACATCGACAACATCGTGCGCGTGGGCCGCACCTTCGGCTTCGACCGTGCGCGCGGCGCGGTGCCGTACTGGCCGATGCTTGCTGATGCCGGCAAGCGCATGGTGCTGCTCGGCGCGCGCGGCGACCATGGCTACGACCCGGGCGGCCGCATCGCGCACCTGAACCACACGGAGTCTTCTGTGCGCTCGGTGTTCGGCTACATCGGAATCACCGATGTGCATGAGGCGGCAGTGGAGTGCGACGAATTCGGCGGCGAGCAACTCGCACAGTCGATGCGCAAAGCCGAGGCCGCGGTCGACCGGCTCGTGGATGAGCTCAGAAGGTGTGAAGAAACCGTAGCGAGCGGTTCGAGCTTGCGCCGAGGACCGGAGCCGTACTCTGTACGGTGAGGACCGCAGGTGCGAGATCGGACCGCGCAGTAGGTTTATTCACACCTTCTCAGCGGTACGACAGCACCAGCCCGTGAACGAGCCGCGTCCATCCATCCAGCATCACGAACAGCAACAGCTTGAACGGCAGCGAGATGGTGGTGGGCGAAATCATCGACATGCCGAGTGCAAGCAGCACCGTCGCGACGATCAGGTCCACCACCACGAACACCAGGTAGATGATGAAACCGATCTGGAACGCGCGCGTCAGCTCGCTGAGCGTGAAGCTGGGGACCAGCACCATGAAGTCGTCGGCCTGCAGCTGATCGGCGCGCGCCTTGGGCCAGATGTTGGCCGCGGACTTCAGAAAGAACTGCCGCTCGCGCTCGTGGGTGTGCTTTTGCAGGAACTCCTTCACCGGCGCCTTGGCTGCATCGACCACCGCCATGATGTCGCCGAGCCCTTCGCCCTTGGCGCCGAAGTTGCGGCCGCGCAATGCATCGCCGATGTCCATGCCGACCGGCGCCATGATGTAGACCGAGAGAATGATCGCGATGCCGTTGAGCACCATGTTCGGCGGCGTCTGCTGCAGGCCGAGCGCGGTGCGCAGCAAGCCGAACACGATCACCAGCTTGGTGTAGCTCGTCACCATCAAGGCCACGAACGGCGCCACGCCGAAAGCAACGATCAGTGCGACGAGCGTGAGGGGTTCGGGGAGTCCGCCTTGCATGCTCAGACTTCGCCCGGCGCGAACTCCGATACGCGCACGCCGAGGCGGTCGCCGACGGCAACGAGGTAGCCCTTGCCCAGCACGTTGCCGTGCGCCAGGATGCGCACCGGGCTGCGGTTCAGCGGCTGCCCCAGGTCGAACACATGGCCCGCGCGAATGCTCTTGAGTTCGCCGAGCGAGAGCGAGAGGTCGCCGACCTCGAAGCGCAGCGTCACCTCCAGCGCGTCGAGCCGGTCGATCGGCAGGTTGGCGTTGTCCGCGGTTCCCGTGGCTTGGGCCGCCTGGGCGGGGGTGTCTGGCTTCATGGCGCTGTCTCTCGATTGCTGAACGGTGATGTGCGAGCCTTCGGCAAAGGCCGAGAGGTGCCTTCCCCCCGCGCCTCCAAGCTCGGCCGAGACCACGATCGCGGCGCCCGAAGGACGCCACTGCTCGATGCCGACGATGTCGCCGGGCCGGATGCTGCCGATCTCGCGCAACTGGATCGGCGTGCTGCCAAGGCAGAAGTTCACGGGAAGGCGCAGCGCGTCGAAGGCGTCGGTCGCGTGCGCTGCTCGGTAGGGAGCGCGGCCCGCCGGAACCAGTGCATCCAGCGTGGCCGCGTCCTCGAACTGCACGAAGCCGCGCAGCATGGCGCCGCCATCCGAAGGGGTGGCAGCGAAGAACGCGGCGCGTTCGGGGTCGCAATGCACGAGCGCCGCATGTTCGCGCCGCTCCTGCGTTTCGCGGGCTTCGGCTTCGGAAGGCTGCCACTCGAAATGAAGGCGCAGCGCCTTCTCGAGCGCATCGACCACCGGATGCAGTGCATCGGCGAGCAGGATGTAGCGCAGGTCGCGCGGCAAGAGGTCGATGCGGCGTTCGCCGAGCAGGACCTGCAGGCTGGGTGCATCCATCGCGAGATGGCCCACGTGCGCGCCCAGTTTGAATCGATAGCTCTCGCGCGCCGTGTGGCCGAATGCCGCGTCGTGGTTCCAGTGGATGCGGTATCGGGCACCGCGCGCCGACACATCGGGCAGCGGCACCGTGCCATACAGGCGATTGAGCGCGCGCACGTTCGCGGCATCGGCGCGCGGCAACGCGCGCGACCCGCCGAGCTCCGTCACCGCGTCAGACCATGCGTTCGACGACATGCGTGCTTTCGTTCAGCTCCTCGATGCAACCCTGGCTACGTCGTATCACTTTCTTCATACCTTGAAACGGTGCGAAGCGGTGTGCACCGGGACGGGCAGCTTAGCCAGCCGACCTGCACGCAGGTAGTCCGCAAACACGTAGTGCCGCGCGCGCCACACAACGCGGCCCGGCTACGGAAACTCGTGGTTGCCGTGAATGGATGGCGGCGCATAGAGTCCACCGCGACGGGCATTCCCCAGGTTCGAGCGGCGACGCGATTCGATGCGAGCGGCATCACCCACAACTCCAAGAACACCGTAAAGCAGCAACGAGATGGCGAGCTCTCCGCGATCCCTTTCAACGTACCGTGGCGGTGTGCGCGACCTGCTGGGCAATGCAGGCCGCTACAACGATCTGCTGCTCGCCGGGCTGCTGGTGGTCGTTGTCGCGCTGTTCGTGCTGCCGCTGCCGACACCGCTGCTCGACCTGCTGATTGCAAGCAACCTTGCGATCAGCCTGGTGCTGCTGATCGTCGCGATGTACGTGCCCTCGGCCTTGTCGCTGTCGACCTTTCCCTCGCTGCTGCTGTTCACCACGCTCTTTCGGCTCGCGCTCAACATCGCGTCGACCAAGCTGATCCTGCTGCATGCGAATGCGGGCCACATCATCGACACCTTCGGCAAGCTGATCGTGGGCAACAACGTGGTGGTCGGCGGCGTGGTGTTCCTGATCATCGCGATCGTGCAGTTCATCGTGATCGCCAAGGGCTCCGAGCGCGTGGCGGAGGTGGCGGCGCGTTTCGCGCTCGATGCCATGCCGGGCAAGCAGATGAGCATCGACGCCGACGTGCGCGCCGGCGTGCTGTCTTCCGCGCAGGCGCAAAAGCGCCGCCAGGTGCTGGAGCAGGAATGCCAGCTGCACGGCGCGATGGACGGCGCGATGAAGTTCGTGAAGGGCGATGCCATCGCCAGCATCGTGATCGCGCTGGTCAACATTCTTGCGGGCATCGCCATCGGCACGCTGATGCACGAGATGAGCCTGGGCGGTGCGTTGCAGCGCTACGCGATCCTCACCGTGGGCGACGGCATGGTGTCGCAGATTCCGTCGCTGCTGGTGTCGATTGCCGCGGGCATCGTCATCACGCGCGTGAGCACCGGCGACCGCCGCGACACGCAGCTTGCCAACCAGATCGGCCAGCAGCTCATGGCGCATCCGCGCGCGTTGATCATTGCGGGCCTGGCGGTCGCGAGCTTTCTCATCGTGCCGGGCTTTCCGAAGTGGGTGTTCGGCCTGCTCGCCGCGATCCTGCTGGGCCTGGGCTTCACCATGCGCATGCTGCGCCGGCAGAACCAGACGCCCGGCTGGATCTCTCACCGCGAAGGTGTGGCCTCTGAAGAAACCGATACGGACCATGCCATTGCCGCGCCGCTGGCGGTGCGGCTGTCGAGCGGGCTGCGCGGCGGCGTTGACCGCCATGCGCTCGACCAGCACCTGGCAACGGTGAAGACCGCGGTCGAAACCGATCTCGGCCCGGTGTTCCCGCGCCTGCAACTCGCCTATGCGGATGGCATGGCCGAGCACGGCTACCAGGTGCTTGTGCGAGATGTCGCGGTGTCCGAAGGCACGCTGCGGCCGGGCTGGCGGATGCTCGATCCGGCCGAAGCCGCCGCGCCGCCGTCCGGCGCCGAGGTGGCCGAGCCCTTCGGCCCGTTCCCGCGCGTGGTGTGGGTGCCGGGCGAAGAGGCCGGCTTCAAGACCTGGAACAACGAAGAGGTGGTCGGCCTGCACCTGCAGGATGCGGTGCGCCGCAATGTGCGCGACCTGATCGGGCTGCAGGAGGTTCAGCGCCTGCTGCATTCGGTGCAGCGCGATGCGCCCGAACTCGCGGCCGAGGTGTCGCGCGTGGCGTCCGGCCAGCGCATCGCCGAGGTGCTGCGCCGGTTGCTGCAGGAGGGCATTCCGATCCGCAACTTGCACGCCATCTTCGAGTGCCTCGCGATCTGGGCGCCGAAGGAGCAGGACGCCATCGCGCTGACCGAGCTGGTGCGCATCGACCTCGGCCGCTACATCACCAGCCGCTATGTGGGCCCCAACCGGCAGCTCGAAGCCATCCTGTTCGAGTCCAGCCTGCTGGAGCGCGTGCAGAACGCGATCGAGCGGTCGCCGCGCGGCAACCTGCTGCTGTTGAGCCCGGCGGTCACGCAGGACATCCGCGAACAGGTGCGCCGCATTCTCGGAACGGCTGCCACGCGCGTGGTGGCCATCGCCTCGTCGGATGTACGCCGCTACATCAAGACGCTGATCGAACCGGTGGCGCCATTGCTGCCGGTGCTGTCCTACCAGGAAGTCGACGAAGACGTGGCCCTGCAGCCGGTGGGCTGGGTCACCAATCCGCAAGCGCATTGATGAACATTTCCCCGTCCCCTTGGATGCACCGAAAAACAAGCCATGACACCGCAGAACATCCTGGACATCACCCGCGAAGGCCTGCTCCTCGTGCTGTGGATCTCGTTGCCCGTGGTGGTGGTGGCCACGCTCACCGCGCTCATCGTGGCGGTGCTGCAGGCCGTGACGCAGGTGCAGGACCAGAGCATCGGCCAGTCGATCCGGCTGATCGCGGTGATGGTCGCGATCATCGCCACGGCGGGCTGGCTCGGGCGCGATGTGATGCGCTTTGCCGAGCGGGCCTTCCAGACGCTGGGTTCGCTGCCGTGAAGCATTTCACCCGTTTCGCCCGCATGATCGCCGTCCGCATCAACCTTCTGCGCCAACAGGCCTTCCTGCTGTTCGGCTTCGCCGCGCTGATGCTGCTGGCCGCGCACCAGCAAAGCCAGGCCGCGGAGCTGCGCTGGAACAACCGGCCCTTCCAGATCGTCGCCAACGAGAAGCCGTTGCTGGACTTCCTGCGCGAGCTGGCGTCGTCGCAGAACGTCACGGCGGTGATCGATCCCAAGGTGGCCGGCGTCATCAGCGGCAAGTTCGCCGGTCCGGCACTGGCCATTCTCAACAGCGTGTGCTCGGTCAACGGCCTCACCTGGTACTTCGACGGTGCATTCCTCTTCGTGGACCTGGCTGCCGACGCGAAGAGCGAGGTGCTGCCCATCGCGGCGGAGAACGCCGGCCGCATCGCCGAGACGCTGGTGCGCCTGCACATCTCCGACGAGCGCTATCCGCTGAGCATCAGCGAGCGCGACGCCAGCGTCTATGTGACCGGGCCTCGCCGCTACGTGGAGATGGTGCGGCAGGCCGTGAAGCTGGCGGACCAGCGCACCGCGCTGGCCGAAGGCGCGGAGATCCGGCTGTTTCCGCTGAAGTACGCCTGGGCCTCCGACTTCAAGATCAACCGCTCCGGCAAGGAGACGGTGATTCCGGGCGTGGCCAATGTGCTGCGCAGCCTGTATGGCCGCAGCAGCAATCCATCGGGCGGCAGCGGGGGCCGTGCGCCGAGCGCGCCGTTCTCGGTCGGCGCCAACCGGCAGATCAAGCTGCGCAGCGGCGAGACCATCACCGCGCCCAAGATCGAGATGGCCGGCATGACGCCGAATGCCGAAACCGGCGGCGGCCTCGCGGGGCCGTCGATCGGCAACGAGCTGCCGCAGTTCCAGGCCGACACCCGCATGAACGCGGTGCTGGTGCGCGACATGCCCGACCGCATGGCGCAGTACACCCGGTTGATCGAGGCGATGGACGTGAAGCCGCGGCTGGTCGAGATCGAAGTCACGATCATGGACATCAGCTCCGACACGTTGAGCAGCCTGGGCATCGACTGGCGGCTGCACGGGCGGCATGGCGACCTGCAGATCGGGCGCGGCGACCGCGGGCAGATGACATGGGGCGGCACGGGCAGCGAGCTGGGGCAGGTCGGCGGCTCCGACAGCCTGGGCAATCCGCTCACGCCGCTGGGCAGCATGTTCACCGCCGCCATCGGCAACAGCGCGCGTAACTACCTGCTGGCCCGCGTGACCGCGCTGGCCACCAACGGCAATGCCAACTTCGTCGCCCGTCCGAAGGTGATGACCCTGGACAACACCGAAGCGGTGCTGGAGAACCTGAGCGAGTTCTACGTGCGTGTCGACGGCTTCCAGGACGCCGGGCTCTTCAGCGTGACGGCCGGCACCGCCGTTCGCGTGACGCCGCTGGTGATCGACGAGAAGGGCAGCCGTGCCGTGATGATGTCCATCGACATCGTCGATGGCGACCTGAGCGCGCAGTCGGTCGACAAGATCCCGATCGTGCGGCGCCGCACCGTCAACACGCAGGCGCTGGTGGACGAGGGCGCGAGCCTGCTGATCGCGGGCTATTCGTCGGAGGAGAGGAGCGCCGCCACATCGGGCGTTCCGGTGCTCAAGGACATTCCGGGCGTCGGCAATCTCTTCAAGTACAACGACAAGAAGCAGATCAACATGGAGCGCTTCTATCTGCTGACGCCGCGCCTCGTGCTGCCGGGCTCGACGGCCAACGTGCCGCAGCTGCCGCTGCCGGAAGTGGGAGGCTGAGCGTGCACGACCCTGACCTTGCCTTCGACGAGGAAACCGGTGCGCCGCAGCCCGAACCGGCCGCGGCCGCGGGTGCCGGCTGGTGCCTGCGCTTCCTGAGCGGCGCGGTCAAGGGCCGCACCATCGCGCTCAAGCCCGGACTCAATGTGCTGGGCTCAGGCGGCGAATGCGAGGTGATGCTGCCCGGCGGCGACGTGCTGCCGCGCCACCTGGCGTTCACCGTCGGCGAGCTGGTGGTGTCGATGCAGCGCCTGGGCACCGCTTCGGCGCGGCTGAACGGCCAGGAGATGCAGCAGCCGCGCAAGAGCGTGGTGGCGGGCGACGTCGTGAGCCTGGGGCAGATCGACTTCCAGCTGGATCGCAGCTACCCCGCCAACGCACGGGAAGACCGCATGTTCGCGCCCGCGCACGGCGCCCAGCCCGAAGGCGGCGTGCCGGTGCGCGAACCGGTGCCTTCATCGCGGCGCCTGGGCTATTGGGTGGGCGGGGTGATTGCCTTGCTGGCCGTGCTCGGGTTGGCTGCGGTGTCGCTCGGCGATGCGGGCTCCGGCGCGCGCGCCGCCGGCAGCGTGAATCTGGCCGAGGTGGAAAAGGTGCTCGTGCCTTTCCCCGAAGTGGAGGTGGTGGCCGCGCAGGGCGGGCTGTTCAGCGTGAAGGGCTACGTGGAGTCGAAGCAGCGCCGCGAAACCCTGCAGCGGGCGATGGCGCCTTTCGGCAGCAAGGTCAGCGTGAACGTGCATTCGGCCGAGGACATGGTCGAGCAGGCGCGCCGCTACGTGGCCGACCCCGGCGTGGCCGTCACCTATACAGGCCAGGGCCGGCTGGTGCTCACCGGCACGGTGGAAGACGCTGCGGTGCGACAGAAGATTCGCCGGCTCAGCGAAGACCTGCATCCCTCGGTGCTGGTCTCCGACAAGGTGCAGTACCGCGAGAAGCCGGCCACCGACAACAAGGACGCCGACATGCGCGCGCAATGGGACGGCTGGCAGAACCTGCTGCCCGCGCGCATGGTGAGCATCACCGAGGACGGCAACGGCCTGCGCCACATCCAGCTGTCCAACGGCAACCGGTATTACGAAGGCTCGGTGCTGCGTTCCGGCGCCGAGCTCAAGCGCATCGACGCCGACGGGCTGGTCCTGAGCGGCGGCGTGCCAGACAACAAACGCGCACGGTGAAGAAGAAATGGCACGACAGCCTCATCGCGCGCACCCCGGATTTCATGCGGCAGTGCATTCGCACTCTGCGTGGAATGGCTTCGTCCCGCCGGGACGGAGCGCTTCAAACCTCGTGAATCGTCCAACTTGACCAGGAGATAAATATGGCAGGCGCAGTTGACAGCTCTATCCAGCAGATGAACCAGGCCGCGGCGGACAACGCCCGTCTGATGTCGGCCAGCATGGCCGCTTCCACCAGCATCCAGGGCGCGGCGTCCACCGCGCACACGGTCAATGGTGCGAGCGCCGCCGGCGGCGAGGTGGCCAAGTCCACCGGCAACGACATCCGCCAATCGGCCAAGTCGTCGTAAGCAGGGCCCGCGCGTCGCCATGTGGCGGCGCGCGGCCTTTTTTCCCAAGGAGGTGAACCATGACCGATCCCACCGCACTGGTCGCAGCGGGCGCGCCGCCGGCCGAAGTGTCCGGGCCTGCCGCGCAGCAGCAGGCCACGACCGCCTCTCGCTTCGATCCAGGCGAGACCCGCATGTTCGCCAACATGATGCAGGGCGTGCAGGCGCCGCCTTCCTCGGTGGCGGCGCCCAGTGCGCTCGGCGACGCCGCCAAGGCGCTCGCGGCGCAGTTCTCCGGCAACGTGCGCTCCTACGAGGAAATGCGCCACAGCATGCTCGAGTCGATCGACATGTCCGACCCCATCAAGACCATGTTCGCGATGACCGACCACTCGATGGAGGCGCACATGATGTTCGCGAAGATGCACATTTCCACGGGCCTGGCGAGCGCCGCTACCAGCCTGTTCGGCACGCTGCTGAAAAACCAGCAGTGAGGATGCCGTGAACTTCTTCTTCGTCTTCTTCTCGCGCTCCTTTTCCCCCATTCCGCGCCGCGGCCGCTGGCTCGCGGTGCTGGCCTTGTTGCTCGCGCTGGGCGGCTGCAAGGTCGGTCTCTACTCCAATCTCAACGAGCAGGAGGCCAACGAGATCGTCGCCGCCCTGTCGGGCGAAGGCATCGACGCCGCCAAGAGCCGCGTGGAGGGCAACAACTGGCAGGTCGAAGTCGACGAAAGCCGCATGGGCGCCGCGCTCGACGTGCTGCGTGCCCAGGGCCTGCCGAACGAGCGCTACGCCACCATGGGCGAGGTGTTCCAGAAGCAGGGCCTGGTGTCCACGCCGTCCGAGGAGCGCATGCGCTACATCTACGCCATCTCGCAGGAGCTGTCGCAGACGTTGCGCCATGTCGACGGCGTGGTGTCCGCGCGCGTGCATGTGGTGATTCCGGCCAACGATCCGCTGAGCGAGAAGATCCGGCCTTCGTCGGCAGCGGTGTTCATCAAGCACCGGCCCGACGTGGACATCCGCCTCCTGGCGCCGGCCGTGAAGGACATGGTGGCGCACAGCATCGAGGGCCTCACGCACGACCAGGTGTCGCTGTCGCTGTTCGAGGCGCGCAGGCCCGCCGTTGCGGGCGCCGGTGTGCGCAATGCAGGCGGGGCGCAAGGTCAGCCGCTGGTGCTGGGCCTGTTCTCGACCTCTACCGCCGTGGTGCTGCTCGGCCTGCTGCTGCTGGCCGCCATCTGCCTGATGGCGCTGCCCACGCTGTTGCGCAGGCAGGGCCTGGACTGGCGCAGTTGGACGCGCCGACAGGTGTTCAGGCGCTGATCGCAGATGCCGGCATCGACCATCGCACCCGACACGCCGCAGGCCGCCCCCGGCCCGATGGATCTCGTGCGCCTGGTGATGCGTTTCAACCTGCACCCCGAGGCCGACCTGCATCCCAGCTGGCTGCCCGCCAACTGGCCGGCCCGCCACCGCATGCCCGCGCGGCTGGGAGAGGCCGGACGGGCGGTGCTCGCCAACCAGCTGCGGCGCGGGCCCTTGCCGGTGAACGGCACCGGCGACTACAACTTCGATGCGCGCCTCAAGCGCGTGGCGCTGCTCGATGCGGCGGCGCTGCGCCGGCTCGCTGCCTACCTGGGCTTTTGCGTGCACCTGCCGCTTTTCAGGCTGCGCGGCGGTGCCGGCGCGCAGATCCGCCGCCAGGCCCGGCGCTTCGATGCCGACGCGGTGGACTTCGTGCTCGAGCGCGTGCCGCAACTGACCGAACTGCACATGGACAGCGCCTTGCTGCAGCAGCGGCCCATCGCCACCGGCCGCGTGGTCGTCGAGCGCGGCCACCGCCTGCTGTTGGCGGCTGCGGCGACCGAGGGCGATGCGGTGCTGCAGCGGCTTCGCCACAAATTGCCGCGGCGCATCTCGTCGCTCGGCGTGCCGACCCTGCAGGCGCGCCAGGCCCAGCAACTCAACGAATTGATGCTCTCGTGCATCGTTCCCGAAAGACTGCCGCAATGGGACTGGCTTTTCTGATCACCACCGAGAACCTGCAGCTCCTGAGCGAGCGCAAGGTGCTCAAGGAAAACGAGTACGCGGCGCTGCTCGATGCATCGGCTGTGGTCGACACGGCGCGGCGCGAGGCGCGCCGCATCGTGCAACTGGCCACCAAGGAAGCCGAGGCCAGCCGCAAGCAGGGCTATGAAGAAGGCCTGCAGCGCGCCAAGGCCGAGTACGCCACGCAACTGGTGACCGACACCATGGCCGCCGAGCGGCAGTTGCACGCCTTGCGCGCCTCGATGGCGCAGATCGTCGTCAAGGCCGTGGGCCAGTTCATCGCCGATGCAGAGCCGGCGGCCCTGTTCGAGGCTGCGCTGCTGCGTGTGGACACCTTGATCCGCAACGAACCCTTCATCACCGTGCGCGTGGCGCCTGCACAGGAGCCCACGCTGCGCGACGTGCTGACGCGGTTGCATGCACAGGCCAACTGGACGATGACCGTGAACCTCGCGGTCGATCCCGCGTTGCCCGCGGGCGCCTGCGTGGTGCAGACAGCCTCCGGCGTGCTGGAGATCGGCGTCGATGCGCAACTGGAGGCCTTTCGCCGCGCGGTGGAGCGCAGCGGCATCGCCGATGCAGAGGGGAGCGGCCGATGAACCCGCTGTCCGAGGCGGCCTTGGGCGTCGTCGCCGACCTGGAGCAGGCTTTCGGCCGTGTCACGCCGGTGGCGATGCGCGGACGGGTCAGCAAGGCGGTGGGCATGCTGATCGACGCCTCGGGCATCCAGGCCCACGTGGGCGAACTCTGCGAACTGGTCACGCCGGGCGAGCCACCGCTGCTGGCCGAGGTGGTCGGCTTTCGCAACAACACCGCGATCCTCACGCCGCTCGGGCCGATCACCGGCATCTCGGCGCTGACCGAGGTGGTGCCCACCGGGCGCGGCCATGTCTGCCCGGTCGGCGCCAACCTCCTGGGCCGCGTGCTCGATGCGCTGGGCCAGCCCATCGACGAACGCGGCCCGCTGAAGACGCACATGCAATTGCCGGTGCACCGCGAGCCGGTGAGCCCGTTGGCGCGCCGGATGATCGATGCGCCGCTCGCAACCGGCATTCGCGCCCTCGACAGCCTGCTCACGCTCGGCGAGGGCCAGCGCGTCGGCGTGTTCGCGCCGCCAGGCGTCGGCAAGAGCACCTTGCTCGGCATGCTCGCGCGCGGCTCGACCGCGGAGGTGAACGTGATCGCGCTGATCGGCGAGCGCGGGCGCGAGGTGAAGGAATTCATCGAGCACAACCTCGGCCCCGAAGGTTTGGCCAAGACGGTGATGGTGGTCTCCACCTCCGACCGGCCGCCGATGGAGCGCATCAAGTCGGCCTACGTGGCGACCACCATCGCGGAACACTTTCGCGACCAGGGCAAGAAGGTGCTGCTGTTGGTCGATTCGCTCACGCGCTTTGCACGCGCACAGCGCGAGATCGGCCTGGCGAGCGGCGAGCCGCCGACACGGCGCAGCTACCCGCCGTCGATCTTCTCGATGCTGCCGCAGTTGCTGGAGCGCGCGGGGCAGGGCAAGACCGGCTCGATCACCGCCGTGTATTCGGTGCTGACCGAGGGCGACGAAGAGAACGACCCCATCGCCGAAGAGGTGCGTTCGATCCTCGACGGCCACATCGTGCTGTCGCGCAAGATCGCGGCGGCCAACCGCTATCCGGCCATCGATGTGCTGGCCAGCATCAGCCGCGTGATGCCCCTGGTGACCACGCCCGAGCACGGCGCGGCGGCGGCGCACTTCCGCAGCCTGCTGGCCAAGTACCAGGAGATGGAACTCCTGGTGCAGATCGGCGAGTACAAGCCCGGTGCCGATGCGCTCGCCGACGAGGCGATCCGCGCGCGGCCCGCAATGCTCGAATTCCTGTCGCAGCCCCCGGGCACCAGCCTGCCGTACGCCGAGTCGGTCGAGGCGCTGCAATACCTTGGCGAACGCGCGGGAGCGTCACGATGAGCGGCATCGACTGGAAGTTGCTGGTCGGCGTGCGCGAGCGCCAGAAGACCGTGGCCATGGGCATCGTCGCGCGCGACCGCGCGGCCGCCGACCAGAGCCGCGCCGAACTGCAGCAGGCCGAGGGATGGGCGCAGCAGCAGGTGCGGAACAAGGCCCTGCATTGGCAGTCGACTGTCGGTGCGCTGTCGCAGGGGCAGTGCAGCGTGGCGCAACTGCGGCATGCAGGCGCCTGGAGCGGTGCGCTCGACACGCAGATCGCCGAGGCCGCGCAGCTTGCCTCGCAAGCCGGGCAGGCCCATGCGCAACGCGAACAGACGCTCGATGCCAGCCGCCGGAAACTGCGCGCCGCCAGCGGCGACGTCGAGAAGGCGCAGCAGATGGCGCATCGCGCGCGCGCCGAAGAACTGCGCGTGCAGGAACAGCGGCTGGACGAGGCGTCCGAGGAAACCGCATCGCAGGCCTGGGCCGCCCGACGCCCGGCCTAGAGAAGCAAGTACAGGCACAGGAACACGCACTGCCATGGATTCCTCCATCGAACTGGCCAGCATCGAGCGGTTCTTCTCGTCGGTGGTGCTCACGCTGCCGCGGCTGTTCGCGATCTTCGCGGTCGTTCCTTTTCTCTCGGGCGGCATGATCACCGGCACCGTGCGCAACGGCCTCTTGCTGCTGCTCGCGCTGTTCATGTCGCCGGTGGCCGGCGACATGCCGATCGCTTCCATCGGCACCTGGGTGCTCATTGCCGGCAAGGAGGCTTTCATCGGGCTTTTGCTGGGCCTGGGCTTCGGCATCTTCATCTGGGCGGTGCAGAGCGTGGGCGACCTGATCGACTTTCAGACCGGCTCCAGCAACGCATCGTTCTTCGATCCGGTGGCCGGCCACGAGAACGGCCCCACGGGCGAATTCCTCGGCTGGATGGTGATCACGCTGTTCGTCTCGGCCGGCGGGCTGCTGGCCATGCTGGGCGTGATCGTCGACTCCTACCGGCTCTGGCCGGTGGCCTCGTTCTTTCCGAACCTGGGCCTGGTGATCGAGCAGTTCGCGATACGGCAGGGCGACACGCTGTTCCTGTGGATCGTGAAGCTCGCCTCGCCGGTGGTCTTCGTGCTGCTGCTGGTCGAGCTGGGCATGGGCCTCATCAGCCGCGTGGCGCCGCAGCTGAACGTGTTCGTGTTCTCGCAGCCCCTCAAGAGCCTGCTGGCGCACCTGATGATGCTGCTGTTCGTCTTCTTCGTATACGAGTCGCTGCAGGAATTCCTGCGGCCCGAGAACGGCGTGCTCGATTTCCTGCGGGCCACGCTCTAGGACCATGGCAGAGAAAGACCAGCCGCCCACACCCAAACGCCTGCGCGATGCGCGCAAGCGCGGCGAAGTGGTGTTCAGCAACGACGTGGCCTCGACCATCGTGTTCGCCGTGGTCGTGGTCTGCATGTGGCTGGGCGGCGGCACGCTCTACAGCCTCTTTCGCGAACTGTGGCTGCATGCCACCAGCACCAGCCTGCTGACGCAGCCCGACGATCGTTTCGGCGAATTGCTGCTGCACACCGGCGAGACACTGCTCTGGGGCACGCTGCCCATCATGGCCATCGCAGCGGTGGCCGGCATCGTGGGTTCGCTGGCCCAGGTGGGTGGCGTGGCCGCTTGGGAACGCCTGAAGCCCGATGTGAGCCGCATGAACCCGGCCCAGGGGCTGCAGCGCATTTTTTCCACGCGCAATCTCGTCAACCTGCTGAAGATGAGCGTGAAGACCGCGCTGCTCGCGGGCCTGATGTTCGTGGTGGTGCGCGGCTTCGTCGACACCTCGCTCAAGCTGGGCTACGCGAGCCCGGCCGCGATCATGACCGCCTCTGCCCACATGGTGCTGGTGGCCTTCGGATGGGCGGTGGTGATCTACGCGCTGATGGCGGCGGTGGACTATGCGCACGAGCACTTCGAGTTCATGAAGCAGCAGCGCATGTCCATCGACGACATCCGCCAGGAATACAAGGAAGTGGAGGGCGACCCGATCAACCAGTCGCGCCGCCGCTCCGCGCACTTCGAGGCGGTGTACGCGAGCCTGGGCGACCGGGTGCGCATGGCGTCGGCCGTGATCCATTCGGCGCGCACCGCCGTCGCCCTGCAGTACCTCGGCGAGAGCGACCTGCCGCGCGTGATCGCGCGCGGCGAAGGCGAAGTGGCCGCGCAGATGCGCAGGTTTGCCGGCGAAGGGCTGGTGCCGATGGAATTCGAGCCTTCGCTGGCCGAGCGCATCTACGCAGAGGTGCCGGTGGACCAGCCGATTCCACGTTCGTTGTACGCGCCGGTGGCCCGGCTTCTTCGGTGGGCGCAGGGCGATGCATGAGGCCGACCTCAATCCAAGCGACCCGGGCAACCCGGGCAGGCGGCGCTCGGGCGCGCCGCTGCGCCAACCGATTCGTGTGTCCCCAGAGCCTGCCCGCCGCGCGGGAGTGGGCTCCCGCAATTCAAAGGAGTTGAAACCATGACATCACCCGTTTCCGCCGGCCTTGCCACCCAGGGCCCCAATGACGCCGCCGCGCTGAGGGCCGCCGAGGACGCCGCGCGCCGCGCCGCCGAGGAGGCACGGCGCCAGGCCGAGGAAGCCCGCCGCAAGGCGGAAGAAGCACGCAAGGCCGCCGAAGCTGCCCGCAAGGCCGCCGACGAAGCGACCGCCAAGGCCAAGGCCAGCAGCGACAAGGCCGAACAGGACAACGCAAAGAAGTTGGAAGACACGGCGAAGGCCAAGGAGCAGGAGGCCGCCAAGCTGCAGGCCAAGGCCGTGCTCAAGGAGAAGGAGCAGGCGCTCGCGGAGTCGAAATTGACGGACGCCAAGCAGGGCGCGACCGCGCCCTCGCAGACCACGCGCGATGCGCAAACCAAAGTCCAGCAGGCGCAGGCCTCGGTGGATTTCTACGACAAGCCGACCGCGCCGGTGATGACCAAGCCCATCGACGCCGACGAGTTCGGTCAGGTCCGTCCCGGCGAAGGCCTGGAGCAGTTCGCGCGGCGAAGCGGCATGACGCGCGAGCAGATTCTTGCGCTCAACCCGCAGTTCGACCCCACCACGGCCAACAGCAACCCCGGAACGCCGCCTGCCGCACCCGGCAAGCGCGATCTCGACGGCCTGGAAGACAAGGAGTGGTTGCGCGTGAAGCCCGACGTGCTGGAGGCACCCGCCATGCCCAAGCCGCCGGCACCAGCCCTGCCCACCGCCGCCGACGTGACCACCACGCGCGTGGATGGCGCCACGCTGCACGAGGCGGCGATGACCGGCTTGATGAAGCAGTACGCCGAGGCGCCCGAAGGCTCCGACAAGCGCCGCTTCGCCATGCTCGTGCAGGCGCAGGGTGCGATCGATGGCGGGGTGACGCTGAGCGACGAAAGCTATCGCAAGGACATGCCTTCCAAGGTCATCACCAACGGCCTGATCGACAAGGACAAGGTGGCCGCGGGCCTGAAAGAGTTGACGGAGAAGCCCGAGTTCACCAAGGAGTTCGCGAGCGACTACCAGAAGCAGTTCGACGCGCAGTTTCCCAAGTATTTTCCGAACGGTGCAGCGCCCGGCGCCAAGCGCGATGCGCTGTGGGCCGGGCTCACGCATGGCGAAGGCAATTCGTACCCGGCCTACGGCCAGGGAGGCGGCACGCGCTCGCAGCCGCCTTACCTGGGCGGTTCCTTCTACACCCAGGGCAACGGACTGCCTTTCACGGCGGCCGATCAGGTCCGTGGCAACACGCTGATCGCCAATGCCCGGATACCCGGGACCTCCCCGCCGGCGCTGGTGCCGCCTCAATCGCCATTCCTTCTGGACAAGGGCGCCCCCTGGCTGGCCAATGTGCAGAAAAGCGTGCCGGGCAGCCAGCCCGTGGTGGACCCGCTCACCAAGGACCTGAGCCTGGAGGTGCTCGCTCAACTCAAGAAAGACGCCGGGCAGAGCGGCCAGATGCCGACCTTCGGCGGCCTGTACGCATCGGGGCCGGACAACGTGACGGTCAGCAAGCTCGATGCACAGCTGGCGGCCAATCATCCGGACCTCACGCCGCAGCAGCGCGCCGACGTCATCGGGCAAGGCTATGAGCTGCTGGGCATATCCGACCGCCAGGCCAAGCAATACGCGGCCGCCGCTGCGCCCTACCTGGAGGTGCGCAACGTCAAGCTGGACCAGCGCGACCAGTACAACGCCACCTACACGCAGAACCCCCCGCAATACGTGGCGTTGCGCAAGGACGCGCCCCAATCGGCCGTGGACGCGTGGAAGGCGCTGCAGAACACGACAGCCATGCGCGGCACGCTCGACACCAGCCTGAGCTTTGCCTTGCCGGAACCGGGTACGACCCCGGCCAAGCCCAATCCTGCCCTCGACACCCTGGGCAGCGACGACCTGAAGAAGGCCGTGGATGGCACGCTCGATGGCAAGTTGTCGCGCGAGTCGATTGCGCAGCAATACGCCGCCTATATGGATTCGCCCGACTACACGGCCTACCTGGATTCGCTCTCGCCCGAGGCGCGCGACGCCGCCGTGCAGAAGGACCTGCTGAACATCCAGGCCTTCGACCCCGAGCTCGCGACCAAGGCCGCCGACAAGATCGGCAACCGCGTGTTCGAGCAGACCTATGGCGGCGTACGGCCGAGCACCACCGACGACGACGCCGGCCAGGGCGCGACCTACGTAACCATCACGGCCATGCGCTGGTTCTTCCGCGGCACCGGGCAGGTCGTGGGCAACACGGCGGACAACTGGCGCGCGGCCGGCGAGCTTTTCAAGCTGATCAAGAAGGTCGATGCGCAAGGCGGGGATCCGGGCAACGTGCAGCAGGTCGAGAGCGAGATCACCCGGCAGCAAGGGGCGGGCGAAATCACGCCCGACGATGCGAAGTCGAAGCTGCAACTGCTGCGCTCCATCAACGACAACGGCGGATGGGCCAGCGCGGCCGGCATGATCAATCTCATCGTGGCGAACGACAAGTTCCACGATCCGCAGTTCCTGCAGAAGCTCAAGAACGGCGACACCAACGCGTGGATGCAGACCCTGACCCACGTGGACATCGGTTTGTCCTACGGCGAGCACTACCTCAAGCTCGGCGCGGCGACCGAGTCGAAGGTGTTCGGCACTTCGCACCTGGCAGATGCGGTGGGCCTGAAGTACAAGGGCTCCTTCGGCCAGGTCATCAACCAAGCCAAGGCGTCGTTCCGCCCGACCATGGGCGAGATGAGCGATGCGCTCAAGGACGTGAACCTGGCCGACAAGGACGCGGTGCAGAAAGCCCTGACCGACAAGATGAACCCGCAGCGCACGCTGTTCAAGGGCATCGAGTACGACAACGCGGGGATCGCCGAGAAGATATCCACCGGCGCGACGGAGTTGAAGCTCACCCCGGCGGAAATCGAGGCGCTGAAGGTCAACGGCGACGCACGCCTGGGCTTTCTTTCCATGGCCACGGGCGAGCAGGCGAGTTCGCCGCTGGGCCAGTCGATCGCCAAGCAGTCGAGCGCGCTGGTCAACGTGGACATGTCGGACGCCAAGGCCGTGGCCAACGCCCTGCAGGGGGCGGGCTTCGCCGCGAAGGATGCCGACTTCATCGGCCACCGCATCGCCGACACGCACACCTCCGGATCGGCGCGGCCGGGCACCCGCTTCGAGGCCTACGGCAAGCTGCTGAACGAAACCTACGTGCGTGCGCCCACTGGCTATCCGGCAGGCCTTGCGGCGGCGGGCAAGGCGACCGACGCCGCGGTGCTCGGCCGCTTCGCCATTGCACCGGAGGCCGCGACCGCGGCCACCGACGGCGCACGCGCATTGCGCTATGCGGCCTTGCCGATCAAGGGCGCCATCGCGGCACTTGACGTTGCGGCCGGTCCGCTGTCCGCGTACTTCGGCGTCTCGCACATCAAGGAAGGACTGGAGCAGGGCAACAACGGCTACGTGGCCGCCGGTTCGGTGGAGTTGCTGGGGGCCGCTTCCGTCACGCTGGGCGGGCTGGCCGAAGTCGGGCTGCTGGGCGGCGCCGCGGCCGGTCCGTTCTTCATCGTCGGGCTGGGACTCACGATCACGGGCTTCGTGATCTACGAACTCGCGAAGCCCTCGGAGATCGAGACCAACACCAAGTCGCTGCAGGACTACTTCAGGAACATGGAAGACGCGGGTCCTGGCGTGCTCGGCAAGGACTGGGAAAAGCAGGTCAAGGAATGGTCCGACGCGAACCAGACGGGCAGCCCCGTCATCCTTGCGCCCGGCCCCTTCGACGGGCAGCGGCGCGAGCCGGCGTCATCGGGCGTGGCCTGAGGTCTTCGGTTGGCGGTCGTGGCAGCGCTAGCCGACGATGCCGTTCCTGGCCGAAGGCGGCTGCAGCGCATCGAGCGCGGCGAGCCTTCGGTAGTCGCCGGGCAGCACGGCATAGGTGCTGAGAAAGGTCTTGTGCAGGTGGCTCTGGTCCGCGAAGCCCGCCGCGTGCGCCGCATAGGTCACGCGCGCGCCGCCGGCGATGAGGTCGCGTGCGTACTCGATGCGATGGCCCACCAGCATCTCGTGCGGCGTGAAACCCCATGCGGCCCGGAACCGCCTGTGCACATGCACCGGATGCCAGCCGACCGCCTCCGCGAGGCTGTCGAGGGTCATGCGCTGATGAAAGCCCGACGCGATGAGTTCGTAGAGCCGGTCCAGGCGCGCGTCGCCGATCTCGGGCACCTGCGCAGTTGCCGGCGCCAGCGGCGGAATCCATTGCGCGAGGCGCCGGCGCAACAGGTCGCGGCCCGCGGCAACGTCCTCCTGGTTGCCGGTGCTGGTGGGTTCGTAGAGCAGCCGGTGGCACTCGAGAAACTCGAGTCCCGCCGCCGCGTCGAGAAACACCGAAACGCCCGTGTTCTCTTCCACGCGCGCGATCCGTGTCTCGCCGAGCAGGGGGCTGATGCACCGGGCCACATCGAAGCTGCAATAGAGGGCATCTTCGCGCCATGGTGCCGTGCGCGCCTGCACCGAATGCCAGACATGCGGCGCGATGCGCAGCAGCGTGCCCGGCGGCACGACGGTGACGTGGTTGCCGGTTCGCACGCGCAGTTCGACATCGGACACCGAAAGCGTGAAGCCCACGTGCCGGTGAGGCCGCATCTCGCGGTGCAGGAAGCGGTTGGCAGTGAATTGAAGACCTGTGAGGTCAACGTCTCGCCAATAGCGGGAGGCAAGGAGGTCCATCGAAAGACGGGTTGAAGAGAGACTTCAGGTGTCGGGGCGTGAGGTGCAAGCAGCATGCCAGCGCCACCGCCGCGTGTGAAGGTTCGATCCTGCATGACCTGATGACCTGCGCGCATGGTTCAGGCGAAGGTATTCAGTTGTCGTACAGGGCCGCCTCCCATGGCGTCGCCGTGCGTGCGCACCGCGGCTGGAACGTGTGCGAAGCTAAGAATCTACAAGGCGCCGGAGTTGCGCTTTGGTAATTTGCCTGCAAGCCTGCGGCACCGGCCGGTGCACGCGGAACACCTATCGGGCATTCCATGATTCTGTCCACCATGTTGCAACGCGTCGCGGCGGCTTCGCTGCAGAAGACCAACGATTCCGAACCCGCACCGCCGCCGGGTGCTGACACCCAGCTGCCACCGGGGTGTCCGGCGCCGCAGTTCTATTCCGAGGAGCATCTCTACCTGCCGCCCGGCGTCGACCGCCATGGCGGCGGCGTGCCGAGCATCGTCGGCGACCTGCTGGAAGCACCCAGCATCGAAGCCCGCGCAGAGCTGGTGCGCGGCATGCTTCACACGCTCGACTTCGACTGGCTGGGCTACGGGGCGGTGGCATACATGCGCGGTCGATGGTGGCCGCTGAGCTTCTTCACCGCGTATGCGAACCCCGAATGGACCCGGCGCTACTTCGCGCAGAACTACTGCGGCGTGGACCTGCGCCAGCAGGGCGTGCCCGCATCGAGCCTGCCGCTGGCGTGGGACGTGGCCCAGCTCGAAGCGCTTGCGGCGCAGGCGCCCGAAGACCCCAGCGGCCTGCGGCAGCGCTTTCTCGGCGACCTGCACGCGAGCGATATCCGCAGCGGTCTTCTGTTTCGGCTGGCCTCGCCCACGCATGTGAACCAGCACACGGTGATCAGCCTGCTGTCGCGCAGGCCCGGGAGCCACTGGATCACCGACAGCGTGATCGGGCAGGGGTTGATCCTGGGCTTGAGCGTGCACGAGTACGTGTCGCGCCACACGCGCATCGTCGGTGCGCCGGGCACCGGGCGCATCGAGATCTCGGCGACCCAGCAAGACATCCTGCAGCACCTGCTGCAGGGCCGCAGCGACAAGGAGATCGCCAACCGCCTGGACCTGTCGTCGCACACCGTGGACTACCACATGCGCCAGCTGCGGCGTCGCTTCGCCGCGCGCAACCGGGTGCAGCTCGTGAATGCGGTGCAGCAGGGCGATAGCGACTTCGGCGTGCTTGGCGAGCTGTAGCAGCCCGGCTCAGGTGGCGCCAGCGCGCGGCATCGCCAGGACATGGTTCCTGTGCCTGCCGTCGCCAAGAACGAAGTCGGTGCTGCCGCGAACCACGAAGCCAAGCTTCTCGTAGAAGCGGCAGGCGCGCAGGTTCTGCACGTTGACCATGAGCCACAGGCCATCGTTGCCCGCGCGTGCCGCCCGCAGCAATGCGGAGCCCACGCCGTGTCGCGTGAACGGCGCCTGCACATACAGCTTGCAGAGTTCGGAATCGGCTTCGGGCGCCAAGGGCTGCGGCACGCCGGAGCGCACCAGCGCATAGCCGACGAGGCGGTCATCGACCTCGGCGATGTGCAGCGAGACATCGGGCGCATTTACCAGCGCGAGAAATTTCTTGGGCGTGAATTCCGACAGCACATAGCGCGCGAAGAGGTCGCTCACGCCCTCGGTGTAGGTGGCGAGCCAGACCTGGATCGACAGGGCGGCGAGGGTGTGCGCGTCGGCTGCGCGCGCAGGCCGAATGGAGATGGGAGGAGGTGTCACGGCGGCTCTTTTTGGGCGGCCCGATTCTGTCAGGAACGGCTTGTGCGCGCGACCACAACCCGGTTTCTACGACGCCTGAAGGTTCGCGCGGAATTTACTCGGCGTGGCGCCCGCCGCCTTGCGCATGAGGCGTCGCAGCGCCGTGGCATCTTCGTAGCCGACCTGCGTGGCCACTTGATCGATCGTCATCCGGCTGGTCTCGATCAGCATCCTGGCCCGCGACAGCCGCACGCTTTGCACCAGTGCGAGCGGACCCAGGCCCGTTGCAGCGCGCACGTGGCGGGCCAGCGTGCGCTGCGACATCGCGAACTCGTCGGCCAGGCGCGCGACGCTCGGTGGACGTGGCAGCGACGATTCGATGCGCTGCGTCAGGCGGCGGATCAGCTCGCTGCCGTTGGACATCATCGAGGGCACGACGAACGGCGCCTGCGCTTCGCGCCCATCGATCAGCAGCACCTTGCCGAGGGCATGGGCCAGCGACGGGCCGAAGCGCGTGCGCAGCAGATGGAGCATGAGGTCCGACTGCGCGAACGCAGCACCCGCCGTGCTGACCGGCCCATCGGCGCAGACCATGCGGTCGGCATCGACGTTGCAGCGAGGTTCGATGCGCCGCAGCTCCGGCGCGAGCCACCAGGTGGTGGTGGCGCGCCGGTCCTGCAGCACGCCCGCAGCCTGCAGCAGGAACACGGCGGAGCACGATGCGGCCACCGCGCCGCCTCGCGCGGCGTGGCGGCGCACGGCGGCGATGGCACGGGTGGCGCAGTCGTCGGCCAGGCGTTCGGCCAGATCGGCGGGGCGGTCGACGCCCAGGCCGGGAACGATCCATGTCGAGGTGTCGGGACGGGCGCGCGCAGCAATTGCCGAGGTCGCCACCTGCACGCCGCTGCTCAGCGGGACCATGCCGCCGTCCGGCGACACGACGCGCCATGTCGGCTTCGGCATCTTGAGGCCAGGCGCCAACCCCGCAGCGGCATCGAGCACGTCGAGCGTGATGGAAACACTGGTGGCAAAGGCTCTGGGCAACACCAGGACAGTGAAATCGTGCATGGCTTGAAACGCTTGATAAACGTCAAATTGGACACTGTCAGTCTAGCGACTCGCCACGTGTAATAGGCGCTTCGATCCACACCAAGACCCGCAGGAGCCAGCCACGATGCCCACGACGACACGCAACCTGAACCGGACCGATCCGCTCGAAGATTTCGAGCGGCGCGAGATCATCGTGGACGACGCGATGAAGAAGGTCTACGTCGCGGGCACCGGGCCGGCCGTGATCGTCATGACCGAGATGCCCGGCATCAGCCCGCACGTCGCGCGTTTTGCCCGCTGGGTGCGCGATGCGGGTTTCACCGTGTACATGCCATCGCTGTTCGGCCGTGACGGCGCGGTGGCGGATGCAGAAGAGGGCAAGGCCGTGTTCCAGCATGCCTGCGTGAGCGCCGAGTTCCGCGCCTTCGCGGTCAACAAGTCGAGCCCGGTGACGCGGTGGCTGCAATCGCTCGCGCGGCTGGCGCACAAGGAATGCGGCGGGCCGGGCGTCGGTGCCATCGGGATGTGCTTCACCGGCAACTTCGCGCTCACGATGATGCTGGAGCCTTCGGTGCTCGCACCGGTGCTGTCGCAGCCGGCATTGCCGCTGGACAACCCGGGGGGCATCGAGATATCGCCAGAGGAAATCTTGGCGGTGAGACAGCGCCTCGACCGCGAGGACCTGACCGTCATGGCCTATCGCTTCGAGGGCGACAAGTTCTGCACCGCGCAGCGCTTTGCCGCGTATGCCGAAGCGCTCGGCACCCGCTTCGTCGCACGGGTGCTGCCCGACAGCGCGGCCAAACAGGCGTCGCTGCCCTCATTCTTCGAACAGCTGGTGGCGAGCCCGCACAGCGTGGTGACGGCCCACCTCATCGATGAAGCGGGCCAGCCGACGATCGCGGCGCGCGACGAAATCCTTTCGTTCTTCGCGCGCCGGTTGATCTCCAAGTAGCCGAACGATCGATCAGGCCCGCGCCGAAGCGCAATCGCTCACGGGGCGACCGGTTTCCCGCCGGTCGAGCGACCGGCTCCAGAGCGCGATGGCCAGGCCCACGAGCGTGAGCAGCGCCGCCACCCAGCCCAATGCGCGCAGGCCCGGGCCATGGTCGATCACCGCACCGCCGACCCACGCGCCCAGCGCATTGCCGAGGTTGAAGGCCGCGATGTTGAGGCTCGATGCGAGGTTCTGCCCCGCGCCCGAGGCCTTCTCCAGCACCCGCAATTGCATCGGCGCCACGGTCGCGAAGGAGGCCACACCCAGCAGCCCGACAAAGACCACCGCGGTGAACGGCGTGCCGATGGTGAACTGCATCGCGCCGAGCACCACGGCCAGCGCCACCAGCGTGCCGAGCACGGCGGCCATCGGCGCGCGGTCGGCGAGCTTGCCGCCAAGGATGTTGCCGACCGCGAGGCCGCCGCCGAACACCAGCAGGATCGGCGACACAGCCGATTCCGAGAGCCCGGTGATCTGCGTCAGCAGCGGCTGGATGTAGGTGAACACCACGAACACGCCGGCAAAGCCCAGCACTGTCATCGCCAGGCCCAGCAGCACTTGCGGGCGGGCCAGCACGGCGAGTTCTTCGCGCAGCGGCGCGGGCTTGGCCTCGCCCTTCACGCGCGGCACGAACACCGCGAGCACCACGAGGGCCAGCACGCCGATCAGCGTCACCGCCCAGAAGGCCGAGCGCCAGCCGAACTGCAGACCCAGCCATGCACCCGCCGGCACGCCGAGCAGCGTGGCGGCGGTGAGGCCGGTGAACATGATCGCGATGGCCGAGGCGCGGCGCTCGGGCGCCACGAGCCCGGTGGCCACCACCGAGCCGACGCCGAAGAAGGTGCCGTGCGCGAGTGAGGTGATAACGCGCGCGGCCATCAGCATTTCGTAGTTGGGCGCGAGCGCACAGGCCAGGTTGCCGAGCGTGAAGATCGCCATCAGCGCGAGCAGCACGGTCTTGCGCGGCAGCTTGCGGGTGGCAATGGTGAGCACGGGCGCGCCGACCGCGACGCCGAGCGCATAGCCCGAAATCAGCAGGCCGGCCATCGTGATGGAGACATGAAGGTCCGTCGACACCTGCATCAGCAGGCCCATGATGACGAACTCGGTGGTGCCTATCCCGAAGGCACCGGCGGTGAGGGCAAGTAGAGCGATTGGCATGATGTCCTGTACTGTGCGGACATTCAGGGCCTGTGACTAGAATGCCGCCGGTACATGCACTTGTGATTTGAAGTCACAGAAAAGGAAGGCCCATGCCGCGCATCGACGTCAATCGCTCCGGTGAAATGGAGGCTTTCGTGCAGGTGGTCGAGTCCGGCGGTTTCTCCGCGGCGGCGCGTCTCTTGGACATGACCCCCTCGGCCATCAGCAAGCTGGTGGCGCGGCTCGAACTGCGGCTGGGCATCCAGCTCGTGCACCGCTCCACCCGCAAGCTGCAGCTCACGCCCGAAGGGCTGCATTTCTACGAGCGCAGCACCCGCGTGCTGGCCGACATGGACGAGGCCGAGCGCTGTGCCGCCGCAGGGGCCGCGCCGCGCGGGCGGGTGAGCATCAATGCCAGTGTTTCGTTCGGCCATCACAAGCTGGTGCCGCTGGTGCCGCGCCTGCTCGAGATGCATCCGGAAATCACGCTGGACATCGCGCTCACCGACCGCATCGTCGACCTGATGGACGAGCGGGCGGACATCGCGATCCGCTGGGGCCAGCTGCCGGCGTCCGACCTCGTGGCGCGACGCCTCGGCGAAACGAGCCAGGCCATCGTGGCTTCGCCCGGCTACCTCAAGAAATACGGCACGCCTCACACACCGCAGGAACTGGAGGCGCACAACCGGCTCGGGTGGAGCTACCGGCGCAACACGCCGGACTGGCCGCTTCGCGTGGATGGCCGGACGATCGCGATGCCGGTGGCAGGCCCGGTGCGCGCGGGCGATGGCGAAACGCTGCGGCAACTGGCCATCGCGGGTGCGGGCGCGGCGCGGCTGTCGCTGTATCACATCCAGCACGACATCGACGCCGGGCGGCTGGTGCCGCTGTTGGAGGAATTCAACCCCGGCGAGATCGAGCCGATCCACGCGGTCTACATCGGCAAGGCCGGCACGCTGCCCGCGCGGGTGCGTGCGGTGCTCGACTTCCTGGTCGCCTGCTCGGGCGTGGGCGACGGGCGCTACACGCGCAAGCGGACCGCGCCGATGCCGGGGAATTCGGCCGTCACCTGATCGCCTCGGCGGCACGGCAGCACGCCGACCCATGAGCCCGTTGTGACGACGGTGCCCGCGCGCGCGGTCTGCCCATGCCGCGTGATGTGACGCAGCCAGATCGGCAGCAGCCACGCCGGGTCGGCCAGCGGATGGGTGCCTTCGCGCACGACGACTTCGCCATCGCCGATGCGCGTTTCGCAGCGTTGCGAAGCCCAGTCGATGGCGGCGTAGGGTTGCCATTCGCCGAGCACCAATGCGCCATGGACTTGCGAGTCGGCCAGGCGGAGCAGGGCGGGTGTGGAGGCGAGGTCTTGCCAGCGCGAATCGACGATTTCGATGGAGACGGCCATCGCGTCGATGAGCGAGGCCGAGTTGTCGTGATCGAGTTTGGCGGCTTGTTCAGGGGTCACATCCTGGCCGAGCCGCAACGCGATTTCGGACTCGATGCCGGGCGTGTGGAACACGAGGTCGTCGAAATTCGCGGGGCTCTGGCGCACGCCTAACGGAGGCAGCGGCGCATGCGTGAGCGTCACGCTGCGCGAGCCGCCGCCGGATTTCCAATGGCCGGGGACGGTGCCGTCGTCACCGAACCAGTCGAGCGCTGCGGCCACGGCGTCCTGCACTTCGTAGGCCTGGGCTGCGTCTTGCAGCGCATCGGTCCAGGGGGCGGCATCGAGGGTGCGGTTGCTGCGGCGTGCGGCGATCAAGGCGTCGGCGAGGGCGGTCATTTGTGGGTTCATCTTTGGATTTTGTCAGTTGCTCTGTTCAGGGCGAGTGCGAAGGCCACCGGGTACTCCCCTCCGCGAATGTCCCCCGGCTTCGCCTCCTCCTTGATTTCGC
Source organism: Variovorax sp. W2I14 (assembly GCF_050435205.1). Lineage (NCBI taxonomy): Bacteria > Pseudomonadati > Pseudomonadota > Betaproteobacteria > Burkholderiales > Comamonadaceae > Variovorax > Variovorax sp. W2I14. Next base: position 1,270,931 of record NZ_JBNDJX010000001.1, read on the forward strand.
TGCGTGGAGCACCCGATGCCCTTCGCACTTGGACGCGCTGCTGGCATATCGCTGATCAACGACCGCTCTGAAAACGAGCACGCCGATGGGGTGCCTTGCGCAGCGAAATCAAGGAGGAGGGGCGAAGCCCCGGGGGACATTCGCGGAGCAAGGTACCCCGTCGGCGTGATCGTTTGCCCCGAACAAAGACCTCAGGTTTCCACGTGCACGTTGCCGTCCTTGACGACCTTCGCCCACTTGGCAATTTCAGTGCTGATGAACTGCTTGAACTTGTCCTGCGAACCACCGCCGTCTTCCGCGCCGTAGGTGTCCATGCGCTCCTGCACATCGGGCATTGCGAGCACGGTATTCACATCGCGATTCACCTTCTGCGCAATCGCAGGCGGCAGCTTGCCCGGGCCGACAAGCCCGTACCACGTGGTGGCCTCGAAGCCTGCGAAGCCTTGCTCCTGCATCGTCGGCACGCTCGGGTGGCCCTTGGCGCGCTTGGTGCGCGTCTGGGCGACAGCGATCACGCGGCCGTTCTTCACGTGCGGCGTCGCGGCCGTCATTGTCTCGAAGCTGTACTGGATCTGACCGCCCATCAGGTCGGCAAGCAATGGGCCGCTGCCTTTGTAGGGCACATGCAGTGCATCGACGCCGCCTTGCAGCTTGAACATTTCCAGCGCGAGGTGCTGCGCCGACCCCGCACCGGCCGAGCCGAAACTCACCGTGCCGGGCGCGGCCTTGCAGGCGGCCACGATGTCTTTCACGCTCAACGCCTTCTGCCCCGGATTCGCGATCAGCAGGTTGGGCGTGACGCCCACGAGCACGATCGGCACGAAGTCGCGCTCCACGTTGTAGCGCAGCTTGGGCTGCAGGCTGGGCGCAAGCGCATGGCTGTTGATGTGGGCCATCAGCAGGGTGCTGCCGTCGCTGGGTTGCTGGGCCACGTAGTCGGCCGCGAGCACACCGGCGACGCCGCCCTTGTTCTCGACGATGACCTGCTGGCCCCACATCACGGTGAGCTTCTGCGCAACCACGCGCGCGAGCGCATCGGTGCCGCCGCCGGGTGGAAAGCCCACCACGATGCGCACGGGCCCCGAGGGCCACTTCCTGTGCGAAGAGCCGGGGCACGCCCAGCGTGGCGGCCGCGGCGCCGGCGGCTTGAATGAGGGAACGTCTTTGCATCATCTTTGTCTCCGTGGTGTTGGGGTCCGATGCGTGCCGGCCTGTCGACAGGTCCGGCAAGGTGGCGGCCGCCGCATCGTTCGAGCGATGCGTTGCGGCCGGTGTGTCGCAGGCCTAGGCGGCTTTCTGCAAGCCGACGGGCGCCGCCGCGTGGTTCGCGAAATGGTCCATTGCCGCTTGCACGCCGCTGCCTGCGAGCTTGATGCCCGAGAGCTTCATGCCCATCTCGACACCCGCGACCATGGCCACGAGGGTCAGGTCGTTGCTGTCGCCCAGATGGCCCATGCGGAACATGCGGCCCTTGAGCTTGCCGAGGCCGGTGCCGAGCGAGAGGTCGAAGCGCTGATGGATCAGGCGGCGCAGCGCGTCGGCATCGACGCCTTCGGGCGTGATCACGCCGGTGAGCACGGGCGAGTAGACGGCAGGGTCCGCGCACTGGATCGGCAGGCCCCAGGCGTTGACCGCGGCGCGCACGCCGGCGCCCCAGCGCTGGTGGCGCGCGAACACGTTGTCCAGCCCTTCGCCCAGGATCATGTCGAGCGATTCCGACAGGCCGTAGAGCAGGTTGGTGTTCGGCGTGTAGGGCCAGTAGCCGTCCTTGTTCATCTCGACGATCTCGTCCCAGGCCCAGAAGGCGCGCGGAAGCTTGGCGGTCTTCGAGACTTCGATCGCACGCGGCGAGAGCGCGTTGAAGCTGATGCCCGGCGGCAGCATCAGGCCCTTCTGCGAGCCGCTGATGGTGACGTCCACGCCCCATTCGTCATGCCAGAAATCGGCGCTCGCGAGACCCGAGATGCTGTCGACCATCAACAGGGCGGGGTGGCCGGCCGCGTCGATGGCCTTGCGCACCGAGGCGATATCGGAGGTGACGCCGGTGGAGGTTTCGTTGTGCACCACGCACACGGCCTTGATCTTCTTCTCGGTGTCCTTGCGAAGGCGTGCCTCGATGAGTTCGGCCTGCACGCCGCGGCGCCAGCTCGGCGCATTCGGCAAATGTTCGTCGGTGCCGGCGAGCGCGAGGAATTCGGTCGAGAGGCCGAGGCGCGTGGCCATCTTCTGCCAGAGCGAGGCGAAGTGGCCGGTCTCGTACATGAGCACGTGGTCGCCCGGGCTCAGCGTATTGGCCAGGGCGGCTTCCCACGCGCCGGTGCCCGAAGCGGGATAGATCGCGACCGGATGCTTCGTCTTGAAGATCTGCTTGATGCCACCGAGCACCTTCAAACCCAGCGTGCCGAACTCGGGCCCGCGGTGGTCGATGGTAGGCAGGCTCATGGCCCGCAGGATGCGGTCGGGCACCGGGCTCGGACCGGGAATCTGGAGGAAATGGCGGCCGGTGGGATGGATGTCGAGTTGCAGCATGGACTGTCCTTTCGCTTTCAGTTTTGCATTCAAAATTGATTTGCGTATGCTGGTTTACCCTGAATTGCTGGGGTTGTGGGTCCCAATCTTTGCATTCAAAATGCATTCAAGGGAATCCAGCCATGACCGCAGAAATCATCGAAATCTCCAGGCTCGCATTGCACGACCAGGTCGCTGCGCGCCTTCGCACCATGCTGGTGGAGGGGCACATCGCCCCCGGCGCCAAGCTCAACGAGCGCGAGCTGTGCCTGCAATTGCGTGTGTCGCGCACGCCGCTGCGCGAAGCCATCAAGCTGCTTGCGGCCGAGGGGCTGGTCGACCTGTTGCCCAACCGCGGCGCGGTGGCCGTGAAGCTCACCGAGACCGATGTGCTCGACACCTTCGAGGTGCTGGCGATGCTCGAGGGCATGTCGGGCGAGCTTGCCGCCAAGCGCATCACTGATGAAGAACTGGCCGAGGTGCGCGCGCTGCACTACGAAATGCTGGCCTGCTTTTCGCGGCGTGATCTCTCGGGCTACTACCGCCTGAACGCGCGCATCCACACGGCCATCAACGAGGCCGCGGGGAACCCGGTGCTCGCGGGCACCTACCGCTCGATCAATGCGCGGGTGCAGTCGCTGCGCTTTCGCACCAACCAGAACGAGACCAAGTGGAAGCACGCGGTCGACGAGCACGAACAGATGATCCAGGCGCTGGCGGCGCGCGACGCGCAGGCGATGCGCAAGGTGCTCATCGCGCACGTGCTGCGCAAGCGCGACACGGTGCTGGAGCTGCTGCGCGCCGGCGAGATCTACCCCCAGGCCAACCAGGCCAACTGACCCCACACATCCACCATGCGCATCGATCCCGCCAGCCACATGCAGCCAGCCGGAACCGTTCTTCCGCCCAACGACACCTGCGAGCTGCTCTCGCGCCGGCTGCGCGCCGAAACGCAAGGTGAGGTGCTCTTCGACGACGGCTCGCGCGGGCGCTACGCCACCGACGCGTCGATCTACCAGATCACGCCGGTCGGCGCCTTCGTGCCGACGAACGACAAAGACATCGCCACCGCCATCGACATCGCACGCGACCTCAAGGTGCCGGTGTTGGCACGCGGCGGCGGGACGAGCCAGTGCGGCCAGACCACCGGCGCGGCGCTGGTCATCGACAACAGCAAGCACTTTCGGCGCGTGCTCGAGGTGAATGCGGAGGAGGGCACGGCGACTGTCGAACCCGGCCTCGTGCTCGATCACCTGAACGCGAAGCTCAAGCCGCTCGGGCTCTGGTACCCGGTCGATGTGTCGACCAGCGCGCAGGCCACGCTGGGCGGCATGGCGGGCAACAACTCCTGTGGTTCGCGCTCCATCGCCTACGGGAACATGGTGCACAACGTGCTGGGCGCGAGCGCCTGGCTGTCGAGCGGCGAGCTGGTGGAGTTCGGACCGACGGGCACGCTCGGCGTGCGCGCGGCCGGCATCGCGCAGTTCGTGCGCGGCCTCGCGCGGCAGCACCGCGATGCGATGGCCGAGCACTGGCCCAAGGTGATGCGCCGCGTGGCCGGCTACAACCTCGACATCTTCGACAACCAGAGCGAGAAGCCGTACACCGCCGATGGCAGCGTGAACCTTGCGCACCTCCTGATCGGCTCCGAAGGCACGCTCGCGTACACCAAGAGCCTGAAGCTCAAGCTCGCCCCGTTGCCGCGCGCGAAGGTGCTGGGCATCGTGAACTTCCCGACCTTCCATGCGGCCATGGATGCGGCGCAGCACATCGTGAAGCTCGGCCCGACAGCGGTGGAACTGGTTGACCGCACGATGATCGAGCTGAGCCTGGCGAACCCCGCCTTCAAGCCGACGGTGGAAACCGCGCTGATCGGCAAGCCCGCGGCCATCCTGCTGGTCGAGTTCTCCGGTGCCGACAAGGCCGCGCTGCTGCCGCAGTTGAAGCAACTGGTCGAACTGATGGGCGACCTGGGCTTGCCAGGCAGCGTGGTCGAGATGCCCGACGACGCGCGCCAGAAGAACCTGTGGGAAGTGCGCAAGGCCGGCCTCAACATCATGATGAGCCTCAAGGGCGACGGCAAGCCGGTGAGCTTCATCGAAGACTGCGCGGTGCCGCTCGAACACCTGGCCGAATACACCGATGCGCTGACCGAGGTGTTTGCGAAGTACGGCAGCCGCGGCACCTGGTACGCGCACGCCTCCGTCGGCACGCTGCATGTGCGGCCGATCCTCGACATGCGCACCGATGGCGCGGCCAAGATGCGCGCCATCGCCGAAGAAGCCAGCGCGCTGGTGCGCAAGTACAAGGGCGCGTTCAGTGGCGAGCACGGTGACGGCCTCTGCCGCGGCGAGTGGATCGAATGGCAGTTCGGCCCAGCCATCAACGAGGCCTTTCGCGCGATCAAGAAGAAGCTGGACCCGATCGACCTGTTCAACCCCGGCAAGATCATCGATCCGCCGCGCATGGACGACGGCTCGCTGTTCCGCTTCGCACCGCCGACGGCACCGAAGCCGTACCGGCGCATCGAACTCAAGCCGGTGCTCGACTGGTCGGCCTGGAACGTCAATGCCGATCCGGTGACCGAAGTAACCACCGCGCCCGGCACCGGCGGCGACAGCACCGGCGGCCTCGCGAAAGCCGTGGAGATGTGCAACAACAACGGCCACTGCCGGAAGTTCGACGCCGGCACCATGTGCCCGAGTTACCGCGTGACGCGCGACGAGCAGCACCTCACGCGCGGCCGCGCCAACACGCTGCGCCTCGCGCTCTCGGGCCAGCTCGGCGCTAATGCCTTCACCAGCGAAGCCATGCACGAGACCATGGACCTGTGCGTCGGCTGCAAGGGCTGCAAGCGCGATTGCCCGACGGGCGTGGACATGGCGAAGATGAAGATCGAGTTTCTCGACCACTACAAGAAGCGCCACGGCCATACGCTGAAGGACAAGCTCGTGGCCTACATGCCCGACTACGCGCACAAGGCGAGCCGCATGCCGTGGCTGCTGAACCTGCGCAACAGCGTGCCCGGCGCGGCTTGGCTCGGTGAGAAGCTCTTGGGCTTTTCGGCGAAGCGCTCGCTGCCCGAATGGCGCAGCGACACCTTCTGGCGCGCGAAGGGCAATGAGCCCGGGTTGTTCGCCGACCAAGCCTCGGTGCTGTCGGTGGCGGCGCGCGGTGGCAAGGCGGCGGTGCTTTTTGTCGATACCTTCAACGGCACCTTCGAATGCGAGAACGCGTTTGCGGCCGCACGCGTGCTCGAAGCCGCAGGCTATGTGCTGCACACGGTCGAGAAGGGCGGCGGAAAGGGCGGCGGCCACCATTGCTGCGGCCGGACTTTCCTCGCGAGCGGCATGGTGGACGAGGCCAAGGTGCGCGCCGAGGCATTGATCGATGCGCTGCTGCCGCTCGCGCAAGCGGGCATCCCCATCGTCGGCCTCGAACCTTCGTGCCTGCTTACGCTGCGCGACGAGACGCTGGTGATGGGCTTCGGCGACAAGGCCCAGACCGTGGCGAAGCAGGCGCTGCTGTTCGAGGAATTCATCGCGCGCGAAATCAAGGCGAGCCGGTTCAAGCTGTCGCTGAAGCCGTCCGCCGCGCCGATCCTCCTGCACGGCCATTGCCACCAGAAAGCCTTCGGTGCGGTGAGCCCGATCATGGAGGTGCTCAAGCTCATTCCCGGCGCCGAGCCCGAGTTGATCGAAAGCTCCTGTTGCGGCATGGCCGGCAGCTTCGGCTACGAGGCGAGCCACTTCGACGTCTCGATGCAGATGGCCGAGGCGAGCCTGCTGCCTGCCATCCGTGCGAAGCCCGATGCGGTGGTGGTGGCCGATGGCACCAGTTGCCGCCATCAGATCGGCGATGGAGCGCAGCGCGAGGCGGTGCATGTGGCGGTGCTGCTGGCGCGCCATCTGCTGAAGTCGGAGCCAGCGACGCGGTAACCGGCTGGCCTGCAGGCAGGATCGCGCGGGCTGCCGCAAAATGGCTGCGCCGTCCGATCCGATGTCGACCATCCTCCCTTCTCCCTCCCTTCGCGCGCAGCCCACACTGCGCCTTGCGTTCGCGTTGTCGATGGGCGCAGCGGTGTCGCTCGGCATCACCCGTTTCGCCTACGCGCTGCTGCTGCCGCCGATGCGCGCCGACCTCGGCTGGAGCTACGCGCTGGCCGGCGGCATGAACACCGCCAACGCGGTCGGCTACCTCGCCGGTGCGCTGGTCACGCCGGCGCTGATGCGACGCTTCGGCGTGACGCGGCTTCTGATCGTCGGTGCCGTGCTGGCCAGCGTGTTCATGGCGGGCAGCGGCTTCGTGACCGATGCGCCGGCCTTGCTGCTGCAGCGCCTGCTGGCCGGCGTGGCCAGCGCATGGGTGTTCGTGGCAGGCGGGTTGCTGGCGGCGCGGCTCGGCGAAGCGGATGCACGGGCCGGCGCCTCGCGCAGCGGGCTGCTTCTCGGCATCTATTACGGCGGTACCGGTTTCGGCATCCTGTTGTCGGCGCTGCTCGTGCCGCAGGTGCTGCGCGCGGCGTCGGATGTGCCGCATGGGTGGACGTGGGCGTGGTGGGCGCTGGCGCTTGCGAGCGCAGCCGCGACCGGCCTGCTGGCCTGGGCCGCGCGCGCGATGCCAAGTCCTCCGGCTTCGGCAACGCCATCGGCTGCGACCGCGGCTGAGGCTGCGCCCGTCGCACTGCGCCACTTCGGATGGGCCCTCGCGGGCTACGCGCTCTTCGGCATGGGCTACATCGGCTACATGACCTTCGTGATCGCGCTGCTGCGGGAGCAGGGCGCCAGCGCCGGCTTCGTCACCCTGTTCTATGCCTTGCTGGGCATCGCCTGCGTGGCCTCGTCGCGGTTGTGGGCCGGACTGCTCGACCGCTACCGCGGCGGCCAGCCGCAGGCACTGCTGAACGGGCTGCTGGGCGTGGCCACGCTGCTGCCGGTGCTGAGCGCTTCGGCGCCCGTGGCGCTGGCCTCGGGCGTGCTGTTCGGCGGCGTGTTCCTGTCGGTGGTGGCTTCGACCACCGCGCTGGTGCGCCACAACCTGCCGCCGGCACGATGGGCGCAGGGCATCAGCCTCTTCACCATCGTCTTCGCGCTCGGGCAGATCGTCGGCCCGACAGTGACGGGGTGGATTTCGGATGGCCCCGGCGGCCTCGCGCGCGGGCTGGTGGCTTCGGCGATCGCGCTGTGGCTCGCTGCGGTGCTGGCATCGCGCCAGCATGCGTTGAAGGAGATCGGATGACGGAACCAGACGACGCCACGGGCTTCGCATTGTTCGAAACCACCATCGGCATGTGCGCGCTGGCCTGGGGGCCGCACGGATTGGTTGGCGTGCAACTGCCTACCGACGAGGGCGAGCCGGCCACGCGGGCGCGCATGCGGCACCGCTTTCCGAAGCTGCACGAAGGACCACCGAACGACATGGCGCAACACGCCATCGCCGCCATCCAGAGCCTGCTGCAAGGCGTGCACGACGACCTGAGCCACATCGTGCTCGACATGCGCGGCGTGTCGGAATTCCACCAGCGCATCTACGCCATCGCGCGAAGCATTCCGCCGGGGCAGACGCGCACTTATGGCGAGATCGCCGAAGCGCTCGGCGACAAAGGGCTGTCGCGCGCCGTGGGGCAAGCTATGGGCCACAACCCCTTCGCGCCGGTGGTGCCGTGCCACCGCGTGCTCGCAGCGGGCAACAAGCCCGGCGGCTTTTCGGCCGGTGGCGGCGCGCTGACCAAGCTGCGCATGCTCGACATCGAGGACGCGCGGCCGAACGGGATGGCGTCGCTGTTCTGAGGGCCTTTTTTCAAACGGCCGGAACAGGCAGCCGGTGCAGCGTCGCGATGCGCGATGCAAAGATGATCGCGGCCTGCAGCACGAACCCCGCGAGCGCGAGCAGCAAGCAGGCCGGCTCGCCCCATGCGGCACCCACGGCGCCACCCAGCGCGGCACCGATGGGCCGCGCTCCCGCGTTGATCGTGAGGAACACGGCCGACACCCGCCCCAGCATCGTCGAAGGCACGACGCTCTGCCGCAGCGTGGTCGAGGTGATGACCCAGACCATCGGACCCGCGCCGAAGAGAAAGAACGACAGCGCAGCCAGCGATGCGAGGGGAAAGACCAGCGTGCCCGCCATCACGCCCGCCGCGATCACCGCCACGGCGGGGCCGACCTGGATGGCGCGGCCGAAGGGCAGCCGCGCCACGACGCGCGAGGTCAGCAGCGCGCCCGCCACCATGCCCGCGCCGTACATCGCCAGCGTGAAGCCCACCGCCTGCGCGCCGAGCCCGAGCACCCGCACTGCATAAGGCACGTACCCAGCCTGCAGCACGAACCACGAGATGTTGAAGACCGCACCGGTGATCGCCATCGGCCGCAGCAATTCGTGGTGCCAGACGAAGCGGGCGCCGTCCCTCACTTCGAGCAGCGGATGGCGCGGGGAGGTGGAAGAGCGCGGTGCTTCGGTCAATCGCAGCAGCAATGCCACGGCCGTGACCGACAGGACTGCCGCCAGCACGAACGCGGCCGAAGCGCCCGCCCATGCGACCAGCGCGCCAGCAAGCGCGGGGCCGGCAGTGAACGCTGCGCTGCGTGCGAGCTCGAGCCTTCCGTTGGCCGACGCGAGCGCCTCGCGCGGCACGAGCGCGGGCACCAGGGCCGGCGCCGCGACGCTGAAACCCACGGTGCCCACCGCTCCGAGAAATCCGAGCACGGCCAGCCATGCGATGCTGAGCTTCGACGCGAACACCATCGCAAGAAGCACCAGCAGCGACGCCGCCCGCAGTGCTTCCGCCCACGCCATCAGGCGCTGGCGCGACATGCGATCGGCCAGCAGCCCAAGCGGCATCGAGACCAGCAGGAAAGGCAGCGTCTGGACCGCCGCGAGAAAACCGATCTCGCCCGGCCCCGCGCCGAGCATCAGCACCGCGACCAACGGTACGGCCGCGAGGCTGAGTTGCTCGGCCGATTGCGCCGCGAGGTTCGACCACGCGAGATTCTGAAAAGAACGGGGAAGGGCGGAAGGCATGCGGCAAGGCTCGAAAGGAAAAGCCCGATCCTCCGCGTGAGCCCTCTCCGGCGCTGGCCGTTTACGGACCTGCGAGCAGCCGTCTCATCGGCGCGGTCCGGGCTTCGCTTCGGGAGCGATGGCCGCCATCACGAAGTCGATGAACGCCCGCACCTTCGCCGCCGGAAGGTGGCGCGACGGGTACAGCGCATAAAGCGGAAAGCGTTCGTCGGGCCAGTCGGGAAACAGGTCGACGAACTCGCCGCTGTCGAGGTGCTGCTGGATGCCCACCGCCTTGATCTGCGCAACGCCCACGCCCGCGAGCGCGGTGGCGAGGATGGTGCCCGCATCGGTCAGCAGCAGCCGGCCGGTGGTGGGCACCTTGATTAGCTTGCGGCCGCGCTGGAATTCCCATGCGTAGGGCTGCCCCGTGACCGGGTTGCGCACCTGCAGGCATGCGTGGCCGACGAGATCCGCGGGCTTCACGGGGCGCCCATGGCGCTTCAGGTAAGCAGGCGTCGCGACGGTCACGATGCGCGTGTCCATGAGCTTGCGCGCGACCAGCGACGAGGAGGGCGGTTCGCCGAAGCGCACTGCGATGTCGAAGCCTTCGGCCACCAAATCGCCGAGCTGGTCGCGCGCGACGAGGTCGAGCGACAGCTCGGGGTACTGGTCGAGAAAGCGCGGGAGGTGCGGCGCGATCAAAAGGCGCGATGTGAAGGCGTCGGTGTTGACGCGCAGGCGCCCGCGCACAGCACCTGCCGCACCCGCGGCGATGGTCACTGCGTCCTCGATGCCCAGCACCAGCGGATTGACGTTGGCATAGAGCAGCCGGCCTTCGTCCGTGAGATTGAGCGAGCGCGTCGTGCGGTCGAACAGGCGCACGCCGATGCGCGCTTCGAGCCGTGCGATGGCGCGGCTGACGCCCGAGGGTGTGAGGCCGAGCGCATTGGCCGCGCTCGCGAAGCTGCCGCCTTCGACGACAGCGGCGAGCACGCCCACGTTGGAGAGGAGTCGTCCGTCGAGTGCCATGTTTTGTATTCGTGATCAGGTGTCATGAATGATATGCCTCTGGGTCGCTTTACTCAAAGACGCCGGATTCCTACATTCCTTCCATCGCAATCGATTCATTCGAAGAAAGAAGGAAAGTCTCATGTACGCAATCACCGGTATCACAGGCAATGTCGGCGGCGCCGTCGCGCGCACCTTGCTGGCCGAGGGCCATTCCGTTCGCGCGGTGGTGCGCGATGCAGCCATGGGCAAGGTCTGGTCCGACCTCGGCTGCGAAGTCGCTATCGCCGACATGGAAGATGCGGCGTCCTTGACGCGCGCCTTCACCGGCGTTCGAGGTGTCTTCGTCCTGCCGCCACCGAACTTCGATCCCACGCCCGGCTTCCCCGAAGCGAAGACCGTCATCGACGCGGTGAGCCGCGCGCTTGTCGCAGCGCGGCCGGCCCGCGTGATCTGCCTCTCGACCGTCGGCGCGCAGGCCACGCAATCGAACCTGCTGAGCCAGCGCACCCTGATGGAGCAGGCGCTGTCGGCGCTGCCGTTGACCGTCGCGTTCCTGCGGCCCGCTTGGTTCCTCGACAACCTCGCCTGGGACATTGCAGCGGCGCGCGAGCAGGGCGTTTTCGCGAGCTTCCTGCTGCCGCTCGACAGGCCGGTGCCGATGGTCGCCGCGGCCGACGTCGGCCGTGTCGCGGCCGAACTGCTGGTGCAGGAGGGCGCGGTCGAACGCATCGTCGAACTCGAAGGCCCGGAGCGTGTGAGCCCGAACGCGATCGCCGCGGCGCTCGCTACGGTGCTGGGCCGCCCGGTTCAAGCCGAAGCGGTGCCGCGCGAGACCTGGGGTTCGCTGTTTCTTTCGCAGGGAATGAGGGACCCGATGCCGCGCATCCAGATGCTCGACGGCTTCAACGAGGGATGGATCACCTTCGAGGGCGGCGATGCGACCGTGCGCAAGGGCGAGGTCGGTCTCGTCGAAGTCATTCGCTCGTTGGCGAACTGAGGGGCAGCATCTCCTCGAACCACGCCGCGACATGCCGGGCTTCCGGCGCGGCGTCGGAAGCGAGGCCGTAGTAGTAGCGATCGAGCGCCATGCGCAGCGCAGGCAGCGGCGATTGCAGGCGGCCCGAGGCCAGGTCGTGCGACACGAGCGAGGTCGGCGCGAGGGCGATGCCGAGGCCATCGACCGCGGCCTGCAGCACGAAGTGAAGATGGTCGAACTGCAGGCGGCCGGCAGGCTTCGTGCGCGGCGCGCCGACCTGCTTCTTCCAGGCGTCCCAGTCGTCCTTGCGCGTCTTGGCCGAGAGCTGCACATGCGACGCCAGCGCACGCAGGTCGGCCAGCGGATGCGCCTTGAACAGGGCAGGCGCGCCGACCACCAGCACTTCGTCTTCGAGAAAGGGATGCACCCGGGCGGACGAGGGCCAGCCCTCGAGGCCGCGACGCACCGCGATGTCGAAGCTGCCGGTGGCCTGCTCCGGCATCACAGTGCTGGTGACGACTTGCGGTTCGATGTCAGGATGGCGTTCGACGAATAGCGGCAGCCGCGGAATCAGCCAGCGCACCGCGAATGACGGCCGCACGTTGATCCGCACCGCGCGGGCCGGGCCTTGCGCCTGCAGGGCCTGTGCGGCCGCGTTGATCTGCGCCAGCGCCGGTCCGGCTTCGGCGAAGAACTGCTGGCCTTCGGCCGTCAATGCCACCTGCCGGATGCGCCGCTCGAACAGCGCGACGCCCAGGCATTCTTCAAGGCTCTTGATCTGCCGGCTCACCGCGCTGTGGGTGACATGAAGTTCCTCTGCCGCGCGCGTGAAACTCAGGTGGCGGGCCGCGGCGACAAAGGCGCGCACGGCGTTGAGGGGCGGTTCTCGAAGCGGCATGCGTGCAATTTTCTCACGCATGAGGGGCGCTAATCTCGTTTGTCAGCCCGCCTTGCCGCGGCGCACGATGCGGTCTCGATGCCTTCCACGCCCCTCGCACCCGCCCCCACAGGGCCCAGCGCCACCGACCTGAATTCCCGCCACGCAGCCATCGCGCTCGGGCTTTCGCTGCCGGCCGACGTCGTTCTTTACCTCTTGCTGCCGATGTACGCCAACCAGTTCGGCGTGACGCTGGCCGAAGCCGGCATGCTGCTCGCGGCCAACCGGCTGGTGCGCATCGCCGGGTACCGGTGGGTGGCGCGCTTCTATGCGCGCAACGGCGACCGGCCGACCTGCACCATCGCCGTCGTGGCGGCTACGGTTTGCGGCGTGGGCTACGCGACGCTCTCGGGCTTCTGGGCGCTGCTGCCGCTGCGGCTGACGTGGGGGCTGTGCTTCGCGGCGCTCAATCTGTCGACCCAGGCGTTGGCCACGGCCGACCCGATCGGTGCCGCGCGCCGCAACGGCCGCTCGCGCGCATTCATCGCCATGGGGCCGGTGCTGGCGCTGCCGCTGGGCGCGTTGATGGCGCACTGGGTCGGGCCGCGCGCGATCTTCGGCATCCTCGCGGTGTTCTCGCTGCTGGCGGTGTTCGCGGCCCGGCGGCTGCCATCGGCGCCGTATCGCACGGAGAAACCCGCGAGGCGCTTCCAGTGGCCGAACAGCCTCGATGGCTGGTCGTTCATGGAAGGGCTGGCGCTCGACGGGCTCTTCATCGTCGGGCTGTCGTACCTCGGCAAGGACCTGCTGCCGGGCGGCGCGGTGATCGTGGCCGGCCTGCTGATGGCGCTGCGCTACTTGGCGGAGATTTTCCTGAGCCCGGTCGGCGGGCACCTGGCGGACCGCTTCGGCGCGGAGCGGCTGCTGGTGAGCCTGTCGCTCGTGACGGCCATCGCGCTCGTGGGCTTCGGCCTCGGATGGCTCTGGAGCTGCGCGGCGTTGATCGTCGTGCTGCGCGCCTTGCAACTGCCCTTGCTGTCGCCCATCGTGGCGCGCCGCACGCCGGGCCCCGAGCGCGTGCAGGCGCTGGCCGCACGCTCGGTGTGGCGCGACATCGGTGCCGGCGCCGGACCGCTCATCGCTGGGCTGCTGCTGCCGGTCGCATCGCCGCCGTGGCTCTATGGCATTGCCGCCGTGCTGCTCGCCATCATGGCGCTGGCCTGCGGCCGAAATCCATCGCCACAATCGACCCCACCTCACACGCCGGAGCGAACGTCATGACAAGGTCCCACGCCATCGAAACCGTCGAGCAGCTCGAAGCGCTGTTCGGCCAGCCCGGCGAGGCCTCGCTCAAGAAGGAAGTGCCGTACCTGCACCCGAGCTACCAGGCGCTGATCGCCGCATCGCCCTTCGCGGTGCTCGCCACCATCGGCCCTGACGGCCTTGACGCATCGCCCCGCGGCGATCCGCCGGGCTTCGTGGTGGTGCAGGACGAGAAGACGCTGCTCTTGCCCGAGCGACGAGGCAACAACCGCATCGACAGCCTGCGCAACATCGTGGCCGATCCGCGCGTGGCCTTGCTCTTCCTGATTCCCGGTGTCGGCGAGACGCTGCGGGTGAACGGACGCGCGCGCATCACCGTCGCACCCGACGTGCTGGCGCGCTTCGAGATGGAAGGCAAGCTGCCGCAGTGCGTGATCGAGGTGCAGGTGGAGACGGTGTACTTCCAGTGCGCCCGCGCGATCCAGCGCTCGAAGCTCTGGGCGCCCGTGGCGGCGGATGCGAAGCGCGAAGTGCCAACGCCCGGCGCCATTCTTTCGGCGCTGACCGATGCGGCGTTCGATGGGACCACCTACGACCGCGAGCTGCCGGCGCGGCAGCAGTCGACCTTGTACTGAGCAAGAGGCCATGGAGCACCATATCGCTTTTCGCACCGCGGCGCTGGCCGATCTCCCCGCCATCGTCGAGCTGCTGGCGAACGACGAACTGGGGCGCCGCCGCGAAGTGACCGGGCCGACGCTGGACGCGCGATACCTCGCGGCGTTCAACGCCATCGAGGCCGATGCGAATCAGCAGCTCGTGGTCGCGGTGGACGCGGCGGGCGCGGTGGTCGGCACCTTGCAGCTGTCGTTCATACCGGGCATCGCGCGAACGGGCGCATGGCGAGGGCAGATCGAGGCAGTCCGCATTGCAGCGACGTCGCGCGGTTCGGGCGTGGGCCAGCAGATGTTCGAGTGGGCCATTGCGCAGTGCAGGGCGCGCGGCTGCACGCTGGTGCAATTGACCACGGACAAGGGGCGTCCGGACGCGCATCGCTTCTACGAAAAGCTCGGCTTCGTTGCGAGCCACGAGGGCTACAAGCTCGGGCTTTGACACCTGTTTTCGGGGCTGAACAGGCCACTGTGTTTCGATGTTCAGCAAGATGTCACTCAAAGCAACCGCCAGTGGTTCGAGGGCCATCCAGGGGGAGTCGGCAGTGTAGACTGCCAGGTTTTTCCAAGTGGCGGTAATGGTGCAAGTGTCAAGGCGCACAGGCTTCACCGGCTCGGCGCTGATTCGCTTGCTCGCTCGGCTGACCGACATCGAAGTCCCCGAGCCCAAACAGGCTTTCGCGGATCGATTGAGTCAATGGCTCGGCTGGACCGATGCCATCTCCCTTTCTGCAGCGTTGAACGGCGGCCTGGCTGCTTCGTCTTCTGGCGCGCGTGCGGCCGGCAACCCCGAAGCACGCGAATGCGAGCGGGTGCGGACCGCGATCGCCAACGCCATCGCAGAAGACATGCACAGCATCGCCAGGGACAACACGACCGACTTCGCGGCCTACCGCCGGCGCTACCACGCCAGGCAGCAGGCCATGCAGACGAGCATCGGCCCCTTGCGCGGCCGCCTGCGTTCGACGCTGGCGACGCGCTCGCCCGACATGGCGCGGCTGGCGGCGGTGGATGTGGTGATGGAGCAGGTGTTGAGCGCGCAGGAGCATCGGCTGCTGGGGAGCATCCCGACGATGCTCGAGAAGCATTTCAAGCGCCTCGGCCAAGCCGATGCCAACCTTGTCGATAGCGAAGCCGAGCCCGGCGCCTGGCTGCCCGCGTTCCGCAAGGACATGCACGACGTGCTGCTTGCCGAGCTGGAAATCCGATTTCAACCCGTCGAAGGGCTGCTCGAAGCCCTTCGCGCGAGCTAACCAGAGTTTCATGACCCAACTTCTTCATCGCATCGTCTTCGTCGTCGGCCTGGCCGCGGTCTGCTGGGTGGGCATCGGATACATCGGCTCGAACCCGCTGGCGCTGGCGGCCACCTTGCTCATCGGCGCCTTCTACGTGGCCGGCGCGCTGGAGCTGCACCGCTTCGGGCAGGCGACCACAACGCTGACCAGCGCCGTGACGGACATGACCGGCCCGCCGGCCAGCCTGGGCGAATGGCTCGACAAGCTGCATCCGTCGCTGCGCAACGCGGTGCGCCTGCGCATCGAAGGCGAACGCGTCGGCTTGCCCGGCCCGAGCCTCACGCCCTACCTTGCGGGCCTGCTGGTGCTGCTTGGCATGCTGGGCACCTTCGTCGGCATGGTGGTCACCCTGAACGGCACCGGCACGGCGCTGGAGAGCGCGTCGGACCTGCAGGCGATGCGCGCCTCGCTGGCCGCGCCGGTCAAGGGCCTGGGCGTGGCCTTCGGCACCTCGCTCGCGGGCATTGCTACGTCGGCGGCGCTGGGACTGCTTTCCGCACTGGCCCGGCGCGACCGGCTGCAGGCCGCGCAACTGCTCGACACGCGGATCGCCACCAGCTTGCGCGTCTTCTCGCTGGCGCATCAGCGCGAGGAGTCCTTCAAGCTGCTGCAGAGCCAGGGCGAGGCGATGCCCGTGCTGGTCGACCGCCTGCAACTGATGATGGCGACGATGGAACGCCAGAGCCAGGCATTGAACGAGCGCCTGATCTCCAGCCAGGACAGCTTCCACGGCAAGGCCGAGGCCGTGTACGCGGGCCTCGCTTCTTCCGTCGGCCAATCGCTGAAAGAAGGCCTCGCGGACAGCGCCCGCATCGCCGGCGCGACGATCCAGCCGGTGGTCGAAGCCACCATGGCCGGTATCGCACGCGAGACGGCCGCGCTGCACGCCACGGTCGAGCAGGGCGTGCAGCGGCAACTGGACGGCCTCTCCACCCGTTTCGAGGCCAACACCACCACCGTGGCGGACATCTGGAAGACCGCGCTCGCCGGTCAGCAACGCGCGAGCGAGGCGCAAGCCAAGGACCTGCGCGCCACGCTCGACCAGTTCACGCAGACCTTCGAGCAACGCTCGGCTTCGCTGGTGGACGGCGTTTCTGCCCGCCTCGAAACCACGGTCGAGCGTGTCTCCGACAACTGGCGCAGCGCGCTCGCGCAGCATGAACGCGCGAGCGAAACCCTCTCGGGCGACACGCAGCGCGCATTGACCGCCGCCGCAGCCACCTTCGAGCAGCACTCGGCATCGCTGCTGAACACGGTGGGCCAGGCGCACACCAACCTGCAGGCCGAGATGGCATCGCGTGACCAGCAACGGCTGGCCTCGTGGACCCAGGCGCTCGAAGCGATGGCCGTGTCGCTCCAGCAGGAATGGCAGCAGGCCGGCGCACGCAGCGAGACCCAGCAGCAGGAAATCTGCAAGACGCTCGCACAGACCGCCAGCGACATCTCCGCCCAGAGCGAAGCGCATGCGAAGAGCACCATCGCCGAAATCGGCCAACTCATGCAGGCCGCCTCCGAGGCGCCGCGCGCCGCGGCCGAAGTGATCGCCGAACTGCGCCAGAAGCTCTCTGACAGCATGGCGCGCGACAACGCGATGCTCGACGAGCGCAGCCGCATCCTCGGCACGCTGGAGACGCTGCTCGACGCGGTGAACCACGCCTCCACCGAGCAGCGCAGCGCCATCGATGCGCTCGTGACCACATCGGCGGACCTGCTCGACCGCGTCGGCACGCGCTTTACCGACAAGGTCGACACCGAAACCGGGAAGATGGCCGACGTGGCCGCGCAGATCACCGGCAGCGCCGTCGAGGTCGCGAGCCTGGGCGAGGCCTTCGGCTTTGCGGTGAAGCTCTTCACCGAATCGAACGACAAGATGAGCGCGCACCTGCAGCGCATCGAAGCCGCGCTCGGCAAATCGATCGCGCGCAGCGACGAGCAGCTGGCCTACTACGTGGCACAGGCCCGCGAAGTCATCGATCTCAGCATCTCGTCGCAGAAGCAGATCGTCGAAGACCTGCAGCAGCTCGCTGCGCAACGCGATCACCGCGCAGTAGCCGGCAGCGAAGCGTGATGACCGAGGACATCGACGCCGGCACCGAGGCCTCGGTCCCGGTATGGGCCGTCTTCGGCGACCTGATGTCGGGTTTGCTGGGTGCCTTCGTGCTGATCCTGGTCTGCGTGATCGGCATGCAGCTCGAACTCGCGACCAAGCTCGAGGCCGAGGTCAAGCAGCGCAAGGTCGAGGCCGAACGCTTGCAGACGCTCGAACAGGCGCTGGCCGGACCGCTCGCTGCGGGCCGTGTGACGTTGGACAACGGGCGCATCGGCATCAGCGGCAGCGTGCTGTTCGCGTTGAATTCCGCGGAGCTGCAGCCGGAAGGCCGGCAACTGCTCAAGAGCCTGGCCGCGCCGCTCGCCGCCTACCTGCAGGCCCGCAACGAGATGCTGATGGTGAGCGGCTTCACCGACGACCGGCAGGTGCGCGGCGGCAACAAGCAGTTCGCGGACAACTGGGAGCTGTCAGCCCAGCGCGCGTTGACGGTGACACGGGCGCTGATCGAGGAGGGCATTCCGTCGTCATCCGTCTTCGCGGCCGCGTTCGGCGCCGAACAGGCCGTGGCGTCGAACGCCGATGCCGATGGGCGTTCGAAGAACCGGCGCGTGGAAATGGCGCCTACGCCGAAGCGTTCGGACGTGAAGACAAAGCCTCGTGAGTAGCAGCGACGAAGCCGACGGAATCGACGCAACGCTCGGCGCATGGCGCGAGCGCGGGGCGCATCGCCTCGACCCGGTCCGTTTTCACTTCATCGAGACGCTGGCCAGCCGGGCGGCTGAATACAGCGGCGAAGCCCGGCGCATCCTGGACGAACGGGTGTCCACGCTGCTCGCGGCCTATGGCGAAGATCTCGAGAAAGCTTCGGGCGCCGAAATTGCCGCAGCCGCAAGACAGGCTTCACGCGGCCCGCTCGCGGAACTGACCGAACACCTCGCGCAACACGGATCGTCCGAGCGGATGGATCCGGCAACCAACGAACTGAAGGTACTCCCGTTCTTCCGGAGCACCTGGTCGAAGCTCAGCGCCGAGCGGCGGCTGACGCAGTCGCTGGCGAAGCTGCCGCAGAACGCCGGCCCGCTGAATTCGCACAACCTCGTGCACCAATCGCTCACGCTGATGCGCGAGTTGTCGCCCGAGTACCTCAACAGGTTCGTGTCGTATGTCGATGCGTTGCTGTGGGTCGATCAGGCGAATGCGCCGGCGAGCAACGATGCCGCGCCGCGCGCCGAGGGCGGCAAGAAGACTGCGCGCAGCAAGTCAGGCTGAGCTTCGGAGGAAAGGTCAGCCGGCCGCTACCCGGTGCCGCTGCCGTAACCGCAAAACCAGCAGGCCAAGCGTTGCCGTGAGCAGCAGCGCTGCCGCAACGACCTCCGACAGGATCGTGATGTTCGCCATGGGCGTGTGCCAGGCCATCGGCGCCAGGGCGTAGTGACCGAGTCCGTCGAAGCCGAGCAGGGCATAGACGGCCACAAGAAGAAGGCCCGTCATCACGAACCGCTTGCGGATCAGCAGGAACCCGATCACCCCCACCGACGTGATGCCCATCCAGACCGCATAGACCTTCGCGCGGGTGAGCGAAGCCGGGAGATTCGGGTACTCGCAGATGAACTCGGCGTTGTGGCTGAAATGCCCGAGGCTGGTCAGGAAGTACGCGACGGCCAGGACGGCCAGCAGCTTGGGAAGATCGGAGAGGCGATGGATCGGGTTCATCTGAGCCTGGAATGAAGGACGGGCGATCCTATCTGTCTCGCCCGACCGGCACATTCACGCTCCACTTTTGCGGCGAGCCCACGGTGCGTTTACAGGTGACCATCACGTTGCGTCCTGTCAGCCCGTGGCTCTTGGGTGTCCATCGGGTTTCGAGCGGAACGCTGCACCTCGGGACCAGGATTTTCATGTTGGGATCGAGTGCCACCCACCCGCCACGGGTGGCTGCGTTCTCGCGCGCGGCGAAATCCCGCGCCTCCTGCCGTATCTCGAACAGGCCATGAATTTCGGCCGTGGAGCGATCGGCTTCGATGCTCCACGAAGCGAAGCAGCGCGCGGATGCGAGGAGCAGCAGGGGGAGCAGGAGCGAGCGGCTGTCGATCTTCATGGCGTCTGGGTGCCGCGTCGATGCGCTCAGGCCTGCCCAGACGCCGCCTGCTCCGCCCGCGCGTCGTGGCCGATGACCAGCACCAGCACGAACCCCAGCGCCGCGAGCAGCGCCAGGAAAAGCACGGCGTAGAAATCGTTCCCCATGCGGTCCTTCAGCGCGCCGAAGATCGTCGGGCCGATGTAGCCGCCGAGGTTGCCGATGGAGTTGATCCACGCGATGCCGGCCGCGGCCGCGGTGCCGCTCAGGATGGCGGTGGGCAGCGTCCAGAACATCGGCAGCGCGCTGAAGATGCCGAAGGCGGCGAGCGTCACGGCCGCCATCTTGGGGATGGGCGCGCTGGTTTCGGCGGCCGCCACGAGGCCGACGAAGATGCAGGCCAGCGGAATC
Source organism: Variovorax sp. W2I14 (assembly GCF_050435205.1). NCBI lineage: Bacteria > Pseudomonadati > Pseudomonadota > Betaproteobacteria > Burkholderiales > Comamonadaceae > Variovorax > Variovorax sp. W2I14. The sequence continues at coordinate 1,291,069 of NZ_JBNDJX010000001.1, forward strand.
AGGAGGAACCACTTGCGCTCCTTCTTCGCGTCGGAAGCGCGGGTCCAGAACACCATGGCGATGGCGCCGATCAGGTATGGGAAGGCGTTGATGAAGCCGATCTCCACGTTGCCCAGCCCGCCGAAGCCCTTGATGATCTGCGGCAGGAAAAAGCTCAGGCCATAGAGCGGCACCGTGATGCCCATGTAGACGAAACCCAGGCCGATCACGCGCGGATTCAGCAGCGCCTGCTTCCACGAAATGGTGTGCAGTGCTTCGCGGTTGCGGCGCTCGCCGTCGAGCGTGTGCTGCAGCCAGTCGCGTTCTTCATTCGAGAGCCACTTCGCATCCTTCGGGCCGTCGGGCAGATAGAACAGGATGAAGAAGGTCAGGATCAGCGACGGAATCGCCTCCAGGATGAAGAGCCACTGCCAGCCGTGCATGCCGCCGATGCCGTCCATGTTGAGGATGTAGCCCGAGATGGGCGAGCCGATCACGGTGGAGATCGGAATCGCGAACATGAACCAGCCCACGATGCGCGCGCGGTACGCCGCCGGAAACCACAGCGTGATGTAGAAGATGACGCCCGGAAAGAAGCCGGCCTCGGCAATGCCGAGCAAGAAGCGCACGACGTTGAAGCTGGTCGAGCCGCCCACCCAGGCCTGCGCCGCGGAAAGAATGCCCCAGCTGAACATGATGCGGGCGATCCAGCGGCGCGCGCCGAAGCGCTCCAGTGCCATGTTGCTTGGCACCTCGAACAGGAAATACGCGAGGAAGAAGATGCCGGCCGCGCTGCCGAACACGGCGGCGGTGAAGCCCAGGTCTTTCGACATCGCGGACCCGGCAAAGCCGAGATTCACGCGATCGAGATAGGCGATGAAGTAGCTGATCATCAAAAGCGGCAAGAGCCGCCAGCTGATCTTCGAGATGGTTCTCTGTTCGACGGGGTTCACGGTGTGTACGTCTCCTGTTATGTGAAGGTTTTTGTGGAGCCTGTCCGGTGACAGGTAAGGAAAGAAAAGGATGCTCAGGACGCGGGGTCGTTTTCTCCTTCTTTTTCTTCTTTCTGCTGCGCCCTCATGACCTGGTGGCGTTGCCAGTAGTGGCCGACGGCGCCCCTGAAATTGTCTTTCTGCTTGCCGAGGCCGGCCACCTTGACCTTGGTGGTGCGCGCGCCCAGCATGGCCTTGTCGTGGTGCGTGACGATCAGCGTGTCGCCGAAGCTGCCGTCCTTGTAGGTGAGGCCCTTCACCTCGTCCCACGCGATGGTCGACCCGCCGTCCGCGCTCGGGTGCAGGCCGACGTAGTCGACCACGATGCGCTCGTTGTTCTTCAGCGCGAATTCGAGCGGCGGAAAGTGCCGCAGCACAACGATGCGTTCTTCCTCCGTGGCGGGCTCGTAACGATAGGCGAGCGCCAGTTCGTGGTTCTGCACGAAGCGCTGCTCGTACTCGCTCCACAGGCGCTGCTCGATGGCCCGGCGCGGTCTCGATCTCGTCGGCCCAGGTGGCCTCGGGCGCGGTCGCGACGATGGCGCCGTACACGCTCTCGGGCACATGGTGGTCGACGTTGCGCATGCGTTCGAGCAAGGGCGGATGGCTGTCGTAGGGGTGGGGCACGTCGGCGGTCTTCATCGTCTCGATGAACGCCTCCGAGCTCGCGTAGGGCGGCAGCCCGTCGGCCACGAAGCGGGCGATGCCCAGTGCGCCGTCGTGCTGGCGGTTCTGCGCGAAGAGCTTCTGCTCGACGTCGTTGCGGTAGCTCGCGTAGGCCGAGATCTTGATCAGCGACTGCACGATGGCGCTCGGTGCCGTGAGGCTTGCCGACACGCGGTCGGCCTTGTACTCGCGCTCGCGGCTGTCGCGCGCCAGGGCGAACTCGAAGATCATGCGATAGAGGCGCAGCAGGTAGTGCGCCACGATGGTGAGGCCGCCGCTGCGCATCTTCCAGGTGTACTGGTCGAACTGCCGCAGCTTCGGGCCGAGCGCCGCGCTGCTGCGGGTGTCGCCGCCGCCCAGGTGGGCCAGTTCGTGGGCCAGCACCGCATCGGCTTCGGACTGGTCGAGCACGCGCAGGAGCGGAAGACTCACGAACAGCGTGCGGCCGTTCAAGGCACGGCCGCTGACTTCGATGGGCGCCTCGGTGACGAAGAAGTTGGTGTCGATGCCGGCCACGATCTGGTCGGGCGGCGCCGTCTTCACGCGGCCCGCGAGCTGGCGGATGCGCTCCCACAGGCGCGGCGCGTCGGCTTCGGCGATGAGCTCGCCGTCGATCGCGTTGACCGAAGGCAGCTTCTTGAAGAGCGTGTACACGGCGTAGAACACGGCCGCCGCGGCCGCGATGCCCGCAATGGCGATCAGCTTGACGTAGTAGCTGTGCCAGAAGAAGGCGGTGAGCCAGAACGAGAGCCACACCAGCATCGCGCTCTGCAACACGACTTCGATGGCGCTCGATACCGTCATGAGCCGCCAGCCCGCGACGAAGCTCGCGTAGCGCAGGCCCCGATTCGCGAAGGCCAGCGCGCCGAGCACGAGCGCCGCCGCGAGCAGCGCCGCGCCGAGCGCGAGCGTCCAGAGCGCGGCGCGGTCGGCCCAGTGGAACTGCCACTGCATCGAGTAGGGGCTGCACACCTTGTCGTGGAAGTTCTTGTCTTCGGGCGCAGTGGCGTCGCAGGCCTTGGAGAGCGGATGGCTGCGGTAGAACGCGGTGGCCTCCGCCTTGTCGGCGGCGTTGAGGCGGGCATCGGTGTTGATGCGGTTCTCGATCGACTGCAGGAACTCGGCGTCTTGCGAGCGCAGTGCGTATTCGGTGAAGACCAGCGTCGCCGCCGGGATGGCGAAGAGCGACACGAGGGTCAGAAGAAACACGCGAAGCAGATCGGCATGGATCGTGCGGGCGAAGGCCATGGGTAACTCCTCCAGGAAAGCAATTGCTGTGAGTTGTTGTGGAAGCGGTCCGGGAAGCCGATAGGGTAGCCGCCGTTTGCGTAACGGCGAAATCCACGGGTGCGTCAAGCGCGCGCATGTGCCAACCAGCCAACGAATATGGTTATCGCGTTTGCATCGTTCCGCGCAGCCGGGCGCGGGTATAGCCTTCATCGACGAACTGCCGGCGATCTCTCGCCATGAGTGGGAGGCGGAGACGCAAACCGCAGCCCGTTTCAAGAACGTTTTCTGGAGTCATGCCGCATGGGCACTGGATCGAATGGCCAACTGGTGGCCTCCACGCTTTCCTCGGTGGAAGCGGAGCTCAACTACCTGAAGGCGGGGCAGGGCAGGCCGGTGAGCTACACCTTCGAGCCGCCGCCCGGCGTGCCGTGGGTGACGGGGGAATTGGAGCCGCGCCGCGTTGCCGTTCGCGATGGCCGCCCGCTCGTGGCATTGCACGAACTCTCGCTCGACCGCAGCGGTTTCACGCAGATCTCGCACCGCAGCGTGGTGGCCGACTTCTCGCACGACGGCGCGATCCGCGACATCTACTACCGCGAGTCCGAGGCGCTGCTGCGCGACCTGACCGGTGCCGAGAAGATCGTCGTCTTCGACCACACGCTGCGCGACAGTGCGCAGGGCTCGCGCCGCACCGCCGAGTTGCGCGAGCCGGTTCGGCGCGTGCACAACGACCAGACCTTCGTCTCCGCGCCGCGCCGCGTGCGCGACCACCTGCCGCCCGATGAAGCGCAGGAGCGCCTGAAGCACCGCTTCGCCATCATCAACCTGTGGCGCCCGCTGGCCACGGTGGAGCGCCTGCCGCTCGCCGTGTGCGACGCGCGCTCCATCGCACGCGAGGACATGGTGCCGAGCGACCTGGTCTATCCCGACAAGGTGGGCGAGATCTATTCCTTTACCTGGAACCCGAAGCATCAGTGGTACTGGTTCCCGAGACTGCGGCCCGACGAGGCGCTGCTGCTGAAAATATACGACTCTCGCGAGGACGGCACTGCGCGCTTCACGGCGCACAGCGCCTTCGAGGACCCGACCGGCGCGCCCGAAGCGCCCGCACGCCGGAGCATCGAACTGCGCGCACTGGTGTTCTGGCCGGCCGCCTGAATACCAAGTTCGTACGCCGCACCGGCCGCGGCTTGCCAGCCGATTCTTTGTACTGAATTAGCGCCGGCGCGCGGCCACGGGCGCCCGACCCCACGCCTGCGCCGATCGCCTCGCTTGGCGACAATCGGGTCAATGCGTTCTTCCCCTTTCTTCAAGATGGCCCTGCTGCTGGGCCTGCTCTCGGCCATCGGGCCCTTCGCCATCGACATGTACCTGCCCGCGCTGCCCGCCATCGGGCAGAGCCTGAGCGCCGACATCGGCGCGGTGCAGATGAGCCTCACGGCCTTCTTTCTTTCGCTCGGCGCGGGGCAATTGCTCTACGGACCGATCTCCGACATGGTCGGGCGCAAGCCGCCGCTGTACGCGGGTCTCGTGCTCTTTGCCTTGGCCAGCGTGGGCTGTGCATTGGCCACCGACATCCAGACGCTGATCGCGCTGCGCTTCATCCAGGGCCTGGGCGCCGCGGCCGGCATGGCGATTCCGCGCGCCGTCGTGCGCGACCTGCACACCGGCACCGACGCGGCGCGGCTGATGTCGCTCCTGATGCTGGTGTTCAGCGTCTCGCCGATCCTCGCGCCGCTCGCGGGCAGCGCGGTGATTGCCGTGGCGGGCTGGCGCGGCGTGTTCTGGGCCGTGACCATTGCCGCAGTGGCGGGCCTCGCAATGATGGTCAAGCTGCTCGACGAAACCCGGCCGGCGTCGGAGCGCGTCGAGAGCAGCCTGGGCAGCGCGCTCTCGGCCTACTGGCTGCTGCTGCGCGACTGGCACTACCTCGGGCTGGTGTTCATCGGCAGCTTCGCGATGGCGGGCTTCTTCACTTACCTGGCCAATTCGTCGTTCGTGATGATCGACCACTACGGCCTCTCGCCCGCGCTCTACAGCGTGGCCTTCGGCGTGAACGCGGCCGCCTTCATCGGTGCCTCGCAGTTCACCGGCTCGCTCGGCGAGCGCTACGGGCTGGTCAACCTCGTGAAGTTCGGCGTGGTGTGCTGCGGCGCGGCGATGGTCGCGATGTTCATCTACTTCGCGATGGGCGGCGACAGCATCTGGGTGCTCATCGTCCTGTACTTCATCGCTTCGGGCTTCATGGGCCTGGTGATTCCGACCACCGGCGTGCTCGCTCTCGAAATGCACGGCGCCATCGCGGGCACCGCGTCGGCGCTGCTCGGCACGCTGCAGATGCTGACGGGCGCGCTGGCGATGGCGCTGGTGGGCCTCTTCACCGATGGCCGGCCGCTGCCGATGGTGACGGGCATGGCCGCAGGCGCGCTGATCGCGGGCGTGCTGACCTGGCTCACGCTGGGCGGCGTGCGCTCGGAACCCACACGAAGGACGCAGGAAGCGTGAGCTCGATACACCCCGGCGCCGCGCTCGCGGCCGCCGCAGAAAACGCACCCAAGCCCATCGACGGCCTGGACTCGCCCGCGCGCGGCTGGGCCATGCTGGTCATCATCCTCGGGCTGATCGTGGCGGTGCTCGACGGCACCATCGTCAACCTCGCGCTGCCGGGCATCGCGCGCGAACTGCAGGCGAGTCCTTCGCAGGCGATCTGGGTGGTCAATGCCTACCAGATCGCCACGCTGGTCATGCTGCTGCCGCTGGCCTCGCTCGGCGACCTCGTGGGCTACCGGCGCGTGTACCTGGTGGGCATGGCGGTGTTCGCGCTGTCGTCGCTGGCGGCCACCTTCGCCAATTCGCTCGGCACGCTGATCGCGGCACGCGCCTTCCAGGGGTTGGGCGCGGCCGGGATCATGAGCGTCAATGCGGCGCTGGTGCGGCTCACGTACCCGTCGTCGCAACTCGGCAAGGGCATGGCGATCAACTCGCTGGTGGTCGCGACGTCGTCGGTGGCCGGGCCTTCGGTGGCCGCGGCGATTCTCTCGGTGGCCTCGTGGCCGTGGCTTTTCGCGATCAACGTGCCGCTGGGCATCGTGACCTTCGCGCTCGGCATGAAGGCGCTGCCGTTCAACCGCGTGGCACCGGCGGCGGGGCTGCGGTTCTCGCCCGTCGACGTGACGCTCAACGTGCTGATGTTCTCGCTGGTGTTCCTGGGCGTGGACCGGCTGGGCGTGCGCGAAGGCGGGGTGGAGGGCGGTGGTTCGCATTGGTCTGCCTGGGCCATCCTGCTGGCCGGACTAGCGGTCGGCTTCGTGTACCTCCGGCGCCAGCGCACGCAGGCGGTGCCACTTTTCCCCATCGACCTGCTGCGCATTCCGGTGTTCGCGCTGTCCATGGGCACTTCGGTGGCCGCGTTCTGCGCGCAGATGCTGGCCTACATCGCACTGCCGTTCCTGCTGCTGGACGTGTACGGCCGCAGCCACATCGAGGCGGGCCTGCTCATCACCGCGTGGCCGCTGGCCATCGTGGTGATGGCGCCCATCGCCGGCAAGCTGATCGGCAAATATCCGGACGGGCTGCTCGGCGGCATCGGCCTCGGCCTGCTGGCCGCGGGCCTCGCACTGCTGGCGGCGCTGCCGGCGCATCCGGGCAATGCCGACATCGCCTGGCGCATGGCGCTGTGCGGACTGGGCTTCGGGCTGTTCCAGTCGCCCAACAACCACACCATCGTCAGCTCCCCACCCGCGCACCGAAGCGGTGCGGCCAGCGGCATGCTGGGCACGGCGCGGCTCACGGGCCAGACCCTCGGCGCGGTGGTGCTGGCGGGGGTTTTCAGCGTCTGGAGCCCGCACGGCGGGCACGGCCCGGTGGTGGCGCTGGTGTTGGCCGCCTGCTGTGCGGCGGTGGCGGCGGTTTTCAGCAGCCTGCGGTTGAAGACGACAAAGCCGCGGCACTGAATAGGGTAGGGTACGGCCCCATGAAGGAAGTACCTGACACCGTGGTCTGCCCGGGCTGCGACGCGGTCTACACCCGCGCGCCCCTGAAGCCGCGCGACGTGGCCCGCTGCCCGCGCTGCGGCACCGAGCTGGACAGGCACCCCGGCTCGCAGCAGCAGCGCATCCTGCCGCTGACGGTGGCGAGCCTGATCATGTTCGCCATCGCCAACCTGTTTCCCATCGTCGAGATCGAGCTGCGCGGCCTGCGCAGCCAGACCACGCTGGCCGGCGCGGTGGTGGTGCTGGCGGGCGAGGGCATGTCGGTGGTGGCGCTGCTGGTGCTGGCCACGACCATTCTTTTTCCGCTGCTGCAGCTGTGCATCCTGGCGTACCTCTTGATTCCGCTGCGCCGCGAGCACCGGCCGCTGGGCTTCGCGATGCTGGTGCGCATGATGCAGTCGCTGCGCCCCTGGGGAATGATCGAGGTGTTCCTGCTCGGCGTGCTGGTGGCCATCGTCAAGCTTTCCAGCATGGCAACCGTGGTCCCGGGGCCGGCGCTGTGGGCGTTCATGGCGCTCACGGTCACGCTGACGGCGGTGCTGTCGTTCAACCCGGGTGCCTTCTGGGAAATGACTTTCCGCGCCGCCGGTGATGATGAAGACAAGAAGCAGGAGGAGGCTTCCGCATGAAGTTCTTCCCTCTTCGAAGGTCGCGCGAGGCGAAGCCGGCGCATCAGGAGGTCGAACACGATCCCGATGCCCCGGTCGCCACCGCCGCTTCACTCGGCCTCATGGCCTGCCCGCACTGCGCGGCCGTGTGGCAAGGCGCACAAGAGGGCGATGCCTGCGGCCGCTGCGGCACGCACCTGCACACACGCAAGCCCCAGAGCCTCACGCGCACCTGGGCCTTTTTGATCGCGGCCTGCATCATGTACATCCCGGCGAACCTGCTGCCGGTGATGATCACGCGCACGCTGTTCGGCGCGCAGTACGACACCATCCTGAGCGGGGTGATCTATTTCTGGGTGTCGGGCGCCTACGGGCTGGCCGCCATCGTCTTCATCGCGAGCTTCCTGGTGCCGCTGTTCAAGCTGGCGGTGCTCTTCTTGCTTGTGGTGATGGCCCAGCGCGCGAGCACCTGGCGGCAGCACGAGCGGGCAAAGCTGTATCACATCATCGAGATCATCGGCCGCTGGTCGATGCTCGATGTGTTCGTGGTGTCGCTGCTGACCGGGCTGGTGCAGATCCAGGGCTTTGCGGTCATCACCGCGGGCGTGGGCATCGCGGCCTTCGGCTCGGTGGTGGTGCTGACCATGCTGGCTTCGCTGAGCTTCGATCCGAAGCTCACCTGGGACAGCAAGGAAGCGCAGGCGATGCAAGAGAGTTTCGAGAACAGGGAAGAACAAACAGCATGAGTGAAGAAGATCCGCAACCGCAAGGCGACAAACCGGCACCTTCCGCGCCGCCGTCCGCGCCCCCATTACCGAAACCCCAGGTCAAGCGCCGCCGCGATTGGCTGCCCTCGCTGATCTGGCTGATTCCCATCGTGGCGGCGCTGGTCGGCGTGACGCTGGTGGCGCGCATCCTCCTGGAGCGCGGCCCCGAGATCGTGCTCACCTTCAAGACCGCCGAAGGCCTGGAAGCCGGCAAGACCGCCGTGAAATACAAGGACGTGCAGATCGGCCTTGTTCAGAGCCTGCGCCTCGCGCGCGACCGCTCGCACGTGCGCGTGCTGGTGCAGCTCAACAAGGACGCCGAGAGCTTCACTTCCGACGATTCACGCTTCTGGGTCGTGCGGCCGCGCCTGGATACTTCGGGCATCTCGGGCCTGGGCACCTTGCTGTCGGGGGCGTACATCGGCGCCGATGCCGGCGTGTCGAAGGAAACCGCGGGCGAATTCAAGGGCCTGGAGGCGCCGCCCATCGTCACGCGCGACGACTCGGGCCAGCAGTTTCTGCTGCGCGCCACCGACATCGGTTCGCTCGATGTGGGCTCGCCCGTGTACTTCCGCCGCATCAAGGTCGGCCAGGTCGCCGCGTACGAACTCGACGGCGATGGCCGCGGCGTCACGCTGCGGGTGTTCGTCAACGCGCCCTACGACAAGTTCGTGGGCGTCAACACCCGCTTCTGGCAGGCGAGCGGCATCGATGCGCAACTGAGCGCGAGCGGCTTCACGCTGCGCACCCAGTCGCTCGCGACCATCCTGCTCGGCGGCATCGCCTTCCAGGCGCCCGACGACGCGATGGGTCCGCTGGCCAAGGAGAACACCGCCTTCATGCTGGCGCAGGACGAAGTGGCGGCCATGAAGGAACCCGACGGCCCCTCGCAGACGCTGCTCATGTACTTCAACCAGTCGCTGCGCGGCCTCGTGCCCGGCGCGCCGGTGGACTTCCGCGGCGTGGTGATCGGCGAGGTCAAGTCGATCGGCGTGGAGTTCGACCGCGCCGAGCGCGAGTTCCGCATGCCGGTGCTGGTTCAGATCTACCCCGACCGCCTGCGCCGCCGCGAGACCGGGCAGCCGCAGGGCACCGAGTCGCGCGCCACGCAGCAGGAGCGCCTGCGCTTCCTGGCCGAGAAGGGTCTGCGTGCGCAACTGCGCAACGGCAACCTGCTGACCGGTTCGGTGTATGTGGCGCTCGACTTCTTCCCGAAGGCGCCGCCCGTGAAGATCGACCTGGCGAAGAACCCGATCGAGCTGCCCACGGTGGCCAACAGCCTCGACGAGATCCAGTCGCAGGTGCAGGAAATCGCGAGCAAGCTGAACAAGGTGCCCTACGAGCAGATCGCGGCGGACCTGCGCACCACGCTCGCCACGCTCAACAAGACGCTCACCAGCGCCGAGCAGACCGTGACCCGCATCAACAACGACGTGACGCCCGAGCTGGCCGCGGCCATGAAGGATGTGCGCAAGACCGTGAACACGGCCGAGCGCACCCTGGCCGACGATTCGCCGCTGCAACAGGACATGCGCCAGACGCTGCGGGAACTGACCCGCGCCGCGGGCTCGGTCCGCGTGCTGACCGACTACCTGGAGCGCCATCCCGAGTCGCTGCTGCGCGGCAAACCGGACGACAAGAAATGATGAGCAAGACCTTTGCATTCGAAAAACCTGCGCTGATCGTTGCAGCCGCGCTGTTGGCATTGGCCGGCTGCGCGAGCAAGCCCGACAAGTACTACACGCTCGCCAGCCCCGTCGCCGCCGCCGATGCGGCGCCTTCGACGCTGGGCAGCCCCGCGCCGCTCTACATCGAGCTCGCGCCCGTGTCGGTGCCCGAGCGCTTCGCGCGGCCGCAGATGGTGGTGCGCCAGCCGGGCGGCAGCGTGCAGGTCGAGGTGCTCGAGCAGCACCGCTGGGCCTCGTCGTTCGAGAACGAGCTGCGCGATGCGCTGTCCGGCAACATCTCCGCGCGGCTGGGTGCGCTCGACGTGACCAAGGGCGGACGGCAGACCTCGCAGCCGGTCTGGCGCGTCGCGGTGCAGTTGCAGCAGTTCGATGCGGTCGATGGCGGGCGCGTCGATGCGAGCTTCAGCTGGACGCTGCGGCGTTCCGACGAGGCGCGCACGGTGGTGTGCCAGTTGAACGTCGGCGAGGCGGTCGGCGGCGGCATGGACGCGGTGGCGCAAGGCGCACAGCGCGTGACGGCCGCTGCTGCTGCTGCGATGGCGCGCAGCGTGAGCGCGGCGCGTGCGAACCCGGCCTCCACGGCATGCGCGCTCTGATCTTTTGTCTTTCTCCCTCCCCCGCTGGGGGAGGGCCGGGGTGGGGGCACGACGGCGCTCACGGAACAACCGCGTCCAGTTGGCAGATGCCCCCATCCCGACCTTCCCCCAAAAGGGGGAAGGAGCAAATCCTGACCCCCGAATCGAATAGATAGTTAGATCGGAGACCCCATGGCACAGATCGGCAAGGCGCCCTGCGACGACAAGCTGATCCTGCATGGCGCCAGGGCGGAAGAAGGCGCCTGCCCCGAGCGCTCCAAACCCTGGGTGCTCGCCGCGGCCATCGTCGGCTCCAGCATGGCCTTCATCGACGGCACGGTGGTCAACGTGGCGCTGCCGGCCATCCAGGCCGACCTGAACGCCACGGCCTTCCAGGCGCAGTGGGTGGTCGAGTCCTATGCCTTGCTGCTGGCGGCGCTGCTGCTGGTGGGCGGCGCACTCGGCGACCACTACGGCCGGCGCCGCATCTTCGCCATCGGCGTGGGCATCTTCGCGCTCTCTTCGGTGGCCTGCGGGCTGGCGGCCGACGTGCATCAGCTCATCGCCGCACGCGCCGTGCAGGGCATCGGCGGGGCACTGCTGGTGCCCGGCAGCCTGGCGCTCATCAGCGCGGCGTTTCCCGAGAAGGAACGCGGCAAGGCGATCGGCACCTGGTCGGGCTTCAGCGGCATCACGGCCGCCGTGGGGCCGGTGCTCGGCGGCTTCCTGGTCGACCACTTCTCCTGGACCTGGGCCTTCTACATCAACGTGCCGATGGCGCTGCTGGTGCTGTGGATCACATGGCGCCACGTGCCCGAGAGCCACGGCGCATCGGCCAGCGGCGGGCTCGATGTGTGGGGCGCGCTGCTCGCTACCGCCGGGCTCGGCGGCGTGGTCTATGCCTTCATCGAGGCGCCCACGCAGGGCTGGCATTCGCCGTACGTCCTCGCGGCGCTGGCCGTTGGCATCGTGGGCAGCGCGGGCTTCATCGCGGTCGAGCGCAAGGCGCGCACGCCGATGCTGCCGCTGGGCCTGCTGCGCATCGGCAACTTCAGCGGCGCGAACCTGCTGACGCTGCTGCTCTATGCGGCCCTGGGCGGCGGGCTGTATTTCTTCCCGCTCAACATGATCCAGGTGCAGGGCTACTCGGCCACCGTGGCGGGTGCGGCGCTGCTGCCGTTCATCTTCATCATGTTCGCGCTCTCGGGCTGGGCCGGGCAACTGGTCGACCGCTTCGGGCCGCGCCTGCCGCTGGTCATCGGGCCGAGCATCGCGGCGGTGGGCTTCGTGCTGTTCGCGATACCGGGCGTCGGTGCGAGCTACTGGACCGGCTTTTTGCCCGCGGTCGTGGTGTTGGGCTTCGGCATGACGGTGACGGTCGCGCCGCTCACCACCACCGTCATGAACGCGGTCGGGCCCGACCTCGCCGGCGTGGCTTCGGGCGTCAACAACGCGGTGTCGCGCGCGGCGGCGGTGCTGGCCATCGCCGTGTTCGGCGCGGTCATGGCCTGGGCCTTCGATGCCGCGCTGGCCGATGGCTTGCGCGAGATGGGCGCCTCGGCCGAGGTGTCGAAATTCCTCGAAGGCGAGCGCAGCAAGCTTGCCGGCGCGGTGATGCCACCGGGCGTCGATGCGGCCACCGCGGCGTCGGTCAAGCGCGCCGTGGCCGAATCGTTCGTGGCGGGTTTCCGCTGGGTGATGCTGCTGAGCGCGGGGCTGGCCGTGCTCAGTGCGTTGAGCGCCTGGCTGATGATCGGCAAGGGACCTGCCGCGCAGCGCGCTGACGAAAAGCCATAGGCCAAGCACACGCCGATGACAGCGCGACGTATAGGCCCACTCAATACGACACTGAAGATTTTTGAATTGGATCGATAGCAGGCGTCGGTGATTTACTCCGCCCGGAGTTGCAGGAGCCACGCGACAAACGCGGAGGCAACACGGGATTCATCCAACGTTCACGCGATGAGGAGACATCACATGAAGCCATCGATCCGCGCCGGCCTGGCGTGCCTGTTCACAGCGCTCGCCAGCCATGCCGCCGCGGCATCGCTCGACGCGTTCACGCTCTCGCCGAACGCCGCGATCTCGGGCTACAACGTCGAGAACCTGGCGCAGTCCACGCCCGAGATGTGCGCGACGGCCTGCCTGTCCGCACCGCGCGCCACCTGGTGCGTTTCGTTCGACTTCAACAAGACCACCCAGAGCTGCGACCTCAGCGACAAGCAGGCGACCGACGTCGGCGGCCTGAAGACCGATTACCCCGGCAACCCCTACGACCACTACAGCCTGAAGCCCGATCCGCTGAAGGCGTTCACGCGCACGCCCGATGCGGCGATCAGCGGCCACAACACCGAGACCCTGCAGGCCGTGACGCCCGCCGGCTGCGCCACCGCCTGCACCGACGCGAGCCGCGCCGCGTGGTGCAAGTCCTTCGACTACCACAAGACCCCGCAGCGCTGCGACCTCAGCGACAAGCGCGCAAGCGACGTCGGCGGCCTGAAGACCGACTACGCCGGCAATCCCTACGACCACTACGCGCTGATCGCGGGCGAGGGCATTCCCAACCCCGTGCCGGGCAACAAGCATGTGCTCCTGATCGGTATCGACGGCCTGCGCGGCGACGCGATCCAGTGCCAGGGGTGCGTGCAGACGCCCGCGATGTCGGCGCTGATCGCGGGCGGTGCCTTTCACGGCAACGTGCTCGCGGGAGGCACCAAGCAGGCAACCGTCAGCGGCCCCGGCTGGTCGTCGGTATTCACCGGCTTCTGGGCCGACAAGCACGGCGTGACCTCGAACGACACCAGCCTGCCGTTGAAGAAGACGCATGTGTTCGACCTCATCAAGCAGGCGTGGCCCACGGCCACGACGGCGGTGGTCGGCGACTGGTTCAACATCACCCACAACCTGCGCCCCGCGAAGGCCGACTTCGTCGTCGCCAACGCGGCCAAGAACTCGCAGCAGGCGACCGATGCGGTCAAGGGTTGGCTCGGTTGGAAGAACCCGCCGACGGCCATCTTCTATTACCTGCACAACGTCGACATCCACGCGCCGAGCTACGACCCGCTGAACGCCGACTACCAGAGCAAGATCGCCGGCGAAGACCAGCAGATCGCGCAGGTGCTCGCCGCACTCACGGCACGCCCGAACTACGCGAACGAAGAGTGGCTGATCGTCGTGACCTCCGACCACGGCGGCACCGGCAGCGGCCATGGCGGGCAGACGGCGGCGGAGCGCGACACCTTGCTCATCCTGAACAACAACTACGCGAACCCGCTCAAGCCCAGCTATTGCCAGGGCAATCTGGGCGCGACCGCGATGCTGCAGGTGGACGGCACCACGCCGCACATCCTCGATTTCATGGGCCTGCCCAATGCCACCGAGGGCCACAAGCATCCAAGCTGCGGGCAGTAGTCAGAGCATTGGTTGATCGCCCGATACCCGGCAGCGCACGCGCCCTGAACGAAGCCGTCAGGAAGCCGGCCACTCCAACAGAAGCTGATCGAGTTCAAGCCACAGCGGATCGCACTGCCCCTTGCGGAACGCAGCAGCCCTGAACGTCGGATGCTCCCCCCGATACGTGTCCCAAAGCTGCCGATGCCCATCCGCCACGCAGGCCCGCACATTCGCAAGCCTGTCCGCAGCCTTGACCACGAGCGCCAGTTCTTCATCGCCAGTCACCTGCGCCATCGCCGCATAGGTCTTGGCCTTGCGCTCCTTGCGGTTGGCACCGGGCGCATCGGTCAGTAGCGACACGCACCGCGCCACCAGGTCGCCGAAGCGCGATTGCACATCCGACACCGTGGCATCGGTGTCCTCCACCACGTCGTGCAGGTAGCCGACGACCCGCGCCTTCTCTCCATAGGGCCGGAGCAGGGCGACCACCGCGTCCAGGTGGTGAACGTAGGGATGCGGGCCGTATTTCTGGTCGCCATGCATGGCGATGGCGTAGGTGCGCGCGGCTTCGGGTGTCGATGGGGTCATGGGGCATCCGTCCGATGGTTTTTTCCATTCTGCCTTCGCGGGCATCCGGCACCGGGGCGGAAGACAGCGTCCGGTCGATGTCGAGGCACCCGGCCATTTTGTTCGTTACCCTCTTGGTTCTGGTGCCCGTGCCGGCGTTCTCCACCTTGGCGGCCGACGCGCATGGGCTTGCGACGATGAAAACTGGAAGGATTCCGTGAGCAGAATCACCGATGTGGCCCAGAGGGCGGGCGTGTCGACCAGCACCGTGTCGAACGTGCTGAACGGACGCAGCGAACGCATGGCCGCCGAGACGCTGGCCCGCGTCGAGGCGGCGATCCGGGACCTCAAGTACCGGCCCAACACCTCGGCGCGGCAGCTCAAGACGGGCCACACGCCCTTGCTCGGCGTTCTGGTGCCGTCGATGGCCAACCCGATGTACGGTTTCATCGCGCGCGAGATCGAGGCGATGGCACAGGGGCGCTACGGCTTCCGCATCATGATCGGCAACACCTACCGCGATGCCGAGAAGGAAAAGCATTTCTTCGAGGACCTGATGGCGCACGGCGTGCGCGGCGTGATCATCATCTCGTCGATGGTCGACGAGCAGCACGTGGAAGCCGCCGCCGAGCGCGGGCTGGTGGCGGTGAGCTACGACCGCCGCGCCACGCCGGGGGGGCCCTCCGTCATCGACCACGTGACGGTCGACAACTTCGAGTCGCTGCGCATCGCCACCTCGCACCTGATCGAACAGGGCCATCGGCGGCTGGCTTTCGTCACGCCGTCCGGCCGCACGATGAGCCGGAACGAGAAGATCAGGGGGTTTCTCGCCGCGGCGAAGAGCGCGGGCCTGGAAGGCAGCGCGCAGGTTGTCGAGAGCCTGCCGGTCGACGAATACGGCGATTCGATGATGAGCGAGCTGGGCCGCATGCAGGCCCGCCTGCTCGCGAAATCGCCCGATCGCCCCACCGGCGTGATCGGCGTGAACGATCTGCTGGCCTTCGGCCTGATGGCCGGGTTTCGCGACGAAGGCCTCTCAGTGCCGGAGGACGTGTCGGTCATGGGAATCGACAACGTGTTTCTCTCCACGCTCATGTACCCCGCGATGACCTCGGTGCGCGTGCCGGTGCCCGAGATGGCGCAGGTGATGGTCGAGCGGGTGATGAGCCGGCTGGCCGATGCGTCGCTTCCGACGCAGGAGTTCGTCTTCGCGCCCACGCTGGTGGCGCGCCATTCGGTGGTGCCGCCGCGTGCCTAGCAAGGTTCTTTTTTCATGACCACGGTTTTCGTCAGCCATCCGCAGAGCAAGCTCGCCCCTTATTTCGGCGACCGTGCCATCGCCGCGTTGCAGGGCATTGCGCAGGTGCGCTTCAATCCGACGGACCACGAACTCTCCTCTGGCGAACTCGCCGGGCTCGCGCAAGGCTGCGACGCCATCATTTCGTACCGCCAGACGGTGGGCGACGAGGCGCTGTTCGCCTCGCTGCCCGACCTGAAGGCGTTCGTGCGCTGCGCGATCGACATCCGCAACATCGACGTGGCCTCGGCCAGCCGGCACGGCGTGCTGGTGACGCAGGCGAGCGCGGGGTTCATCGCGTCGGTGTCGGAGTGGGTCGTGGGCGCGATGATCGACCTGGGGCGCCACATCAGCGCCTCGACGGCGCTGTATCACGCGGGCCAGCCGGTCGTGCCGGCGATGGGGCGCGAGCTGCGCGGCAGCACGCTGGGCGTGATCGGCTACGGGCAGATCAGCCGCTACCTCTGCGACGTAGGGCTGGCGCTGGGCATGCGCGTCGTGGTGCACGACCCGCATGCGTCGATCGAACGCGCCGAAATCGAACAGGTCGCGCTCGATGCGCTGCTCGCACGGTCCGACTTCGTGGTGTGTCTCGCGCCCGCCACCGAGGCCACCGAGAACCTGATGAACGCCGCCGCCTTCGCCGCGATGCGGCCGCACGCCTTCTTCATCAATGCCTCGCGCGGCAACCTCGTGGACGAAGACGCGCTCCTCGCCGCGCTGGACGCCGGCACCATCGCCGGCTGCGCGCTCGACGTGGGCCGCGCGCCCGACCAGATGCCGTCGCCGCGCGTGGCCGCGCATCCGCGGGTGATTGCCACGCCGCACATCGGCGGACTCACGCCGCCGGCTGTCGAGCATCAAGCGATGGAAACGGTGGGCCAGTTGGGCGAGCTGTTCCAGGGGCGGATGCCGAAGGGCGCCGTCAACGCGGCCGAGGCCTGGCGCTGGCGGAAAGCCTTCGGCTGATCGTTCCGTTCATCACACAACCACTCGAAGCGCCCGAGGCCGTGCCGATGCACGACCCGTGGGCCCACATAGGCGCAGGAGGAGGGGTAGCCAGCGCGCGCCCGGCAAGCGGAATGCCTACCCTTCGGGCCAGTGCACTGTCCCGCGAACCGCGCTGCCGAGGCCTCCGGCGTGCACTCCTACCTGGACTGCCACGGCAAGGCGTGATAATCGGCGCCTCCCGTTTTCTGAATCGCCTCAGGTAAGCCACGCCATGTCGAAGCCAACCTGCCCCTGGACTTCGACCGACCGTTTTCGGTCGTGCTGTGCCTGTGTTCGAACGCTATTACCGCGAGCTGCTGAGCTTTCTTTCCCGAAAGGTGTCCGACCGCGCCACCGCGGCCGACCTGGCGCAGGAAAGCTACGTGCGCGTGTACGAGGCGCAGCGCACCGGCAGCGTGGTGCGCGATCCGCGTGCGCTGCTCTACCGCACGGCCCGCAACCTCGTCACCGACCACCACCGCCGCACCGGCGTGCGTGCCGATTTCGATGGGCCCGGTTCTTCGGAAGAGGGCGCGGTTGAGCTCGACGATTGCATCGGCCCTTCGACCTTCGAACCCGACACCATCCTGTCTTCCGGCCAGGGCCTGGCGGCCATGGTCGCCACCATCGACAGGCTGCCGCCGCGCTGCCGCGAAGCCTTCGTGCTCTACAAGTTCGACGGGCTGTCGTATGCCGAGGTCGCCGAGCGCATGGGCATTTCCGTGCGCACGGTCGAGATGCAGTTGCGCATCGCGATGCAGGCCTGCTGGACATGCCTGGACGAAGTGAACGGGGGCCCTCGATGAAACGCAAACCACGAACACCAGAGGAGCGAACGCGCGAGCGACCCGGTGCACCCTCGATGCCCACTACAGGGTTTTGCACCGCTCGCGCGTCTACTTCACCAGGAGAGCTCCCCGAGCCATGACCCCATCGCTGCCACCGTCCGAAGAAGCATTGCGCCTGCGCGAGGAGGTGATCGACTGGTTCGTCCATCGCCGGAGCGCGAACTGGAATTCGCGCGATGAGCGTCTTTTCCAGGACTGGATCGACGCGGACCCGAAGCACGCCGATGCCTACCGCCAGTGGGAATCGCGTTGGCAGGCCTTCGACGCGATTGCGCCGGAGACCGTCGCGGGCTGGCGCGAGGGCTTCGCTGGAAACGGGGCTGCCACTGCGCCGGCCCCCACGCGGCGCGGCTTCCTGAAGCCCGCGCTGGCGCTGGCCGCGGCGGGCGTGGTCGCCGGCGGCAGCTATCTGGGATGGCGCCATCAGCAGGCCCAGCCCGTGTTCGCGCAGGCTTTCGCCACCCAGCGCGGGCAGCAACTCGAGGTGCCGCTGCCCGACGGCAGCGTGCTGCGGCTGGACACCGCCACGCGGCTGGAGGTGCGCTACTTTCGCCAGCGGCGTGAGGTCCGGCTGATCGATGGTCAAGCCGTCTTCGCGGTGCAATCGGATGCGCAGCGTCCCTTCGATGTGCTGGCGGGGCCGTTGCAGGTTCGGGTGGTCGGCACCCGGTTCGCGGTGCGCTACACGCCGACAGTTGCGGGTGCCGAAGGTGCGCGGGTGTCGGTGGAGCAGGGCAGGGTGCGGGTCGCGCGGATGGACCGGGCATCTGACGGCAGCTGGGGCAACTGGGTGGGGTCCGCGTCGGATACGGAACCGCAGGGCGCCGTTTTCCTCACCGCCGGCCAGCAGGTGCACAGCGATGCAGAGGGCATGCTGGCGGCCGTGTCGGCCATTCCGGGTGACGGCATCGCGCCCTGGCGCGAGCACCGGCTGAGCTTTGTCGACACGCCGCTTGCGCGCGCGCTGGCCGAACTCGAGCGCTACGGCAGCACCGGCCTCGTGGTGCGCGACCCTGCCGTGGCCGCGCTGCGCCTGAGCGGCACCTTCGACCCGCGGGACGCCCGCACGTTGCGGCGCGCGCTGCCGAGCGCCTTGCCCGTGCGGCTCCGGGGCGACGGACCGGTCGCCGAGATCGTCGCCGCGCCTTGACCGGTGGGCTCGAAGCCTCGAAGCAAAAAATATTTCGTTGGGGATACGGTATTTCCGGCGGTTCGTGCGTCAGCCAGATAGGAACCATTTGTATTCACCTACCTGGAAGACGTTGATGAACCGCTTGATGAAGATGACGCCGGCACCGCTGGCGCTGGCCGTTGCGTTCGCCCTGGCGAGTGCGCCGCTGCGCGCGCAGACCCAAGGGGGTCAGGGAGGCCAGGGCGCACCGCAGCAGATCCGCATTGCCGCCCAGCCGCTGGCCGAGGCCCTGAACGACTGGGCCCGGCAGACCCGCATCCAGCTGGTGGTGCAGCAAAGCCTGGTGGCCGGCAAGACCGCGCCCGCCATCTCCGGCAGCCTGACGCCGCGCGCGGCGCTCGACCGTCTGCTCGCGGGCAGCGGACTGGTGGCCGCGATGGAAGGCAATGCGGCTGTGGTCAAGACCGCGCCGGCCGCACCTGCGGCTTCGGGCACTTCGACGCTCCCGGCGGTCACGGTGGTGGCGGATGGCGAGGAAAGCGCCACGGGCCGCGTGCCGGGCTACGTGGCCCGGCGCAGTGCCACCGGCACCAAGACCGACACGCCGATCATCGAGACGCCGCAGTCGATCTCGGTCATCACGGCCGACCGCATCGAGGCCATCGGCGCCACCAACCTCAAGGACGCGCTGGGCTACACGCCGGGCGTGTCGACCACCACCTACGGCGCAGACTCTCGCTACGACTGGATCTCGCTGCGCGGCTTCGACGCGTATTCGCCGGGCTTCTATCTCGACGGCCTGCCGCTGCGCAACAACGGCACCTGGGGCGTGTGGCGCACCGAGAACTACGGCGCCGAGCGCATCGAGCTGCTGCGCGGACCTTCGTCGGTGCTCTACGGCATGAGCGGGCCGGGCGGGGTGGTGAACGTGGTCAGCAAGCGGCCCACGGCCGAGCCGGTGCGCGAACTGCAGGTGCAGCTCGGGGACCACGCGCGGCGCCAGATCGCGGGCGACTTCGCGGGCCAGCTCGATGCCGACGGCAAGCTGCTCTACCGCATCACCGGCGTGCTGCGCGATGCGCAACTACCCGCCGGAAAGGAAGCCGACGACCACAGCTACATCGCGCCGTCGCTGACCTGGAAGCCCTCGGCCGACACCAGCCTCACGCTGCTGTCGCAGTTCACGCGCACGCGCAGCGGCGTCTACACGCGCGCTCGGCCCACGGTCGGCTCGCTCGAGCCCACCGCGATCCGCAGCTACATCCCGTCGAAGCTGTTCACCGGCGAGCCCGGCTTCGACCGGTTCAACCAGGACCAGCAGATGGTCGGCTACCAGTTCGAGCATCGCATCAACGACATCTTCACCGTGCGGCAGAACGCGCGCTACGCGGCGCAGAAGCTCGATTACCGCGGCGTGCAGGCCTCCGGCTTCGTGACCCTGAACCCCGACGTCGCCACCGATCCCGCGAACTTCATGCAGCTCTCGCGCAGCCTGTTCGGCAGCCGCGAGAACATCGGTGCCGTCGCGCTCGACAACCAGCTGCAGGCCGACTTCCGCACCGGCGACGTGACGCACAAGCTGCTGGTGGGGCTGGACTATCAGCGCACCCGCATCGACCAGGTCACCTTCAGCGGCGGCAGCGCCCCGCCGCTGAACATCCACGCGCCGGTCCATGGCGGCGCGTACGACATCCCGGCGCCGTACTTCGACGGCATCACGCGGTTGAACCAGACCGGTCTCTACCTGCAGGACCAGATCAAGTGGGGCGAGCGCTGGTCGCTGACCCTGGGCGGGCGCTACGACGACGCCGAGAGCACCGTCTTCAGCCGCCTCGACAACTCGACCCAGCGCACGCGCGACCACAAGTTCACCAGCCGCGCCGGACTTGTCTACCTGCACCCGAGCGGCTGGGCGCCGTACCTGAGCTACACCGAATCCTTCGCACCGACCGCGACCATCGACCCGGTGTCGGGCAACCCGTTCAAGCCCGAGGGTGGCAAGCAATACGAAGCCGGCGTGCGCTACCAGCCGCCGGGAAGCAAGGCGCTCTACAGTGCCGCCGTCTTCGACCTCAAGCGCAACAACTACATCAGCTACGACGCGCAGTTCGTGCCCAAGCAGACCGGCGAAATCTCGGTGCGCGGGCTGGAACTCGAGGCCACGGCCGAGCTGGTGCCGCGCCTGAACTTCACCGCCTCGTACGCCTACACGCCGCGCGCGATCGTCACGGCCAGCGCCAATGAAAAGGAGATCGGCAAGCAGGCCACCGCGGTGCCGCGCCACCGTTTCTCGGTGTGGGCCGACTACCGCTTCGCCAACGGCGTGAAGCTCGGCCTGGGCGCGCGCTACACCGGCACCAACTATGGCGACGGCGAATCCACCGCGCCGACCAAGGTGCCGGCGGTGACCGTGTTCGACGCCATGATCGGCTACGACATCGACCGCTGGAGCCTGGCGCTCAACCTGCGCAACCTGACCAACAAGACCTACTTCGCGAACTGCGGCTACGTCGCCTGCTACTACGGCTATCCGCGTACCGCGGTGGCGACCGCCACCTACCGCTGGTAGGCCGGCGGGCCGCCCTCGGCGCGCTGTACGGGTTCTAGCCGGCACGTTTCACGAGCAGGCGCCGCGGGCCTTGCCCTTCGGCCGCCAGCCTGTCGAGTGGGTTGCGCAGCTTGCACCGGTCGATCGACAGGCAACCGCAGCCGATGCAGTCGTCCAGCGTGTCGCGCAGCTTCTTGAGTTGCGCCATGCGCTCGTCGAGGTCGGCACGCCACGCGGCCGAGAGCCGCGCCCAGTCTTCGCGGCTGGGGGCGGCGGCGGGAGGGAGGGTGGCCAATGCGGCACCGATATCGGCCAGCGAAATGCCAACCCTTTGCGCAACGCGAACGAATGCAACACGGCGCAGCGCCTCTCGCGGGTAGCGGCGCTGGTTGCCCGCGGTGCGCGAACTGCGGATCAGTCCTTGCGTTTCGTAGAAGTGCAGCGTGGACACCGAAACGCCGCTGCGGCGCGCGACCTCTCCGACGGTGAGCGAAGGGGATATACCGGCGCGTTGCAATGCATCGTTCATCGAAAACCTCTTGACCTCAACTTTACTTGAGGTTTGAGAATGCGTTCCGGCGGGCAGATTCCTGCGCGCATTCTTCGAGGAAATTTCATGTCGAGTGCATTCCCCAGCAGCCCATCCGCCTCTGTCTTTCGCATCGACAAGTTCGTCGTGCCGGCCGAGGTGGTGCCGTCCTTCGTCGCGCAGATGCAGCGCGTGCAGCAGACCTTGCACACGCTGCCCGGTTGCCTTCGCAACCACGTGCTCACGCAGACCGGCGGGTCCGGCGAGTTCAATGTGATCACGCTGGTCGAGTGGGCAAGCGAGCAGGCGGTCGCCGCGGCGCAGGCGGTGGTGAAGAAAAAGTTCTTGGACGAGGGCTTCGATCCGGTCGCGTTCGTGGCGCAGAACGGCGTGCGGGCCGACATGGGCTTCTACGGGAGCGTGTGAGCTTCTTGGGCAGGCGCCCCCCGCACTGCCTGTTGCACGATGGGTTCGCACCCCCTTGACCTCGCGCGGCCTTCGATTTGATACTGAACCCTCAGGTTCATCGTCATTTCATTCGCAACACCGATTGAAGGAGATCCATCCCAATGCAAAAGATCGTTCCCTGCCTCTGGTTCGACGGCAACGGCGAAGAGGTGATTAATTTCTACACCGGCATCTTCCCCAACTCCCGCGTGACCGACCGGCTGCACTGGCCCGCCAACGGCCCGGGCCCCAAGGACGGCAGCCTGCTGACCGCCACCTTCGAGCTCTTCGGGCAGGAATTCATGATTCTCAACGGCGGCCCCGACTACAAGTTCACCCCGGCCTTGTCGCTCTACGTGCCCTGCGAGACGCAGGCCGAGGTCGATCGCTACTGGGACAAGCTGCTCGACGGCGGCGGCAAGCCCGTGAAGTGCGGCTGGCTCACCGACCGCTACGGCGTCTCGTGGCAGGTGGCGCCCCATGCCATGACACGCATGTTTCAGGACAAGGACCCCGAGAAGGCCGGCCGCGCGATGCGGGCGATGATGGAGATGACCAAGCTCGATCTCGCGGCGGTGCAGAAGGCCTACGAGGGCCGTTGAGTCCGGCCCCCGCTCACACCAGCGTGCGGATCGCCTTCTTGCGCCACACCAGTTGGTAGTACGCGGTCTGCAGCAGCAGCATCGCGCCGAAGGTCACGGGGTAGGCGATCCAGATGCCGTCCAGCCCGATGCGATGGCTCATGACCCAGGCCACCGGCACCTCGACGCCCAGGATGCAGACGATGGAGATCAGCGTCGGCACCAGCACCGAGCCGCTGGCTCGCATCACGCCCGAGGTGGCTGCGGCCATGCCGAAGATCACCAGGCTCCACAGCATGATGTGCAAGAGCGTCTGCGCGATCTCGATCACCGGCTCGCTGGTGATGAAAAAGCCCATGAGCGGCCGCGAGAACAGATAGCCCAGCAGTACCAGGCCGCCGGTCAGCACGAGGTTCATCAGGAGCGCCGTCTTCGTGATCGCGCCGAGCCGGTCGGCACGGCCCGCGCCGATGGCCTGCGCGCCGAGGATCGACGCGGCAATGGCGATCGAGATGGCCGGGAACTGCACGTACGCCACCACCTGGTTCACCGCGCCGTAAGCGGCCGTGGCGTTGGAGCCGTAGCTGTTGACCATCGACAGCAGCACCACTTCGGCCAGCGCCACCACGATCATCTGCACGCCCGTGGGCACGCCGATGCGCAGCACGGCCTTCAGCAATTGCGGCTGGATGCGCAGGTAGCGGAAGAACTCCGCATCGGGCGCGAGCGGGCTCTTTTTCTGGCGCAGCCGGAAGCCCAGCCAGGTGGTCGCCACCACGAAAGACAGCACCGAGGCCCACGCGCCGCTCGCCACGCCCATCTGCGGCAAACCGCCCCAGCCGCGGATGAGCGCGGGCGTGACCACGAGGCCGATCAGCGTCGAGATCACCAGCGTGAGCAGCGGCGTGACGGTGTCGCCCACGCCGCGCAGCATCGCGGTGGCCAGCAAGAACACGAACACGCCCGGCATCGCGATCAGCATGATGCGGGCGTAGCGCGTCGAGTCGGCCAGCACGTCGGGCGGCGTGCCCAGCGCGGCCAGCATCGGCGTGGTGAAGGCGCCGCCGAACACCGCGATCACCAGGCCCATCAGCACGCCAACGGTGAGCGTGGTGCCGGCCACCGCCTTGGCCTTGGCCGCGTCGCGCGCACCCCAGGCCTGGCCGATGAGCACCGAGGCGCCCGCGCCCAGGCCGATGATGAAGGCGATGAAGAAGAACATCACCGGAAAGAAACTGGACACCGCCGCCAGCGCGCCCACGCCGAGCATCTGCCCCACGTAGACGTTGTTGAGCGTGCCCGAGAGCGACTGCAGGATGTTGCTGAGCAACATCGGCGCGAGGAAGAAGAGAAACACCTTCCACAGCGGGCGTGCCGCGCCGACCTGCGACACGGGCACACCCTTGAGGCCGCTCGGGCCGGTTGCGGGGGATGTTGGATTTGCGGAGGGCGTTGTCGAGGTCGTCGAAGTCGCGGGGGGTGCGCTCATGCAGGGGTGCTCCAGCCGGCGGCTGACAGTTTTTGGAGATGGGTGCGCAGGTCCGCGGGCCAGGCGTCGATGAGACCTTCGAAGCGGTTGCGCTCGCCGGCGAACAGCGCGCGCGTGGCTTCCTCGAAGCCGGGCAGGGCGCCGGCGATCGCGGTCATGAAGCGGTAGGTGGATTCGCGCGAGGCGCGCACCGCATCGCGGTCGGCGTTGACGCGGCTCGCCTCCTGCACCAGCCGCCGCAGCGCCACCGAGGCGCCGCCGGGCTGGCGGTTGAGCCAGTCCCAATGGCGCGGCAGCAGCGTGACTTCGCGTGCGACCACGCCCAGCTTCGGGCGGCCGACACCGCGCGGCGTGTCGTCATGGGCTTCGGCAGTGGTCGCGTGCGGCACGACGCCGGCCTGGTTGTGCACATCGAAGTCGAGCGACTCGCCTGTCTGCGCGTCGAAGATGAGGTAGGGCGTGTCGTCCTTGCGTTCGCGCAATTGGGCGAGCACTTCGGCCGTGCTTCCTTCGGCGATGCGCTTGAAGCCGGCGAAAACGATCAGGTGGATGGGTTGCGTATCGGATGGCATGTCGAATGGGTTGCTTTTTCTTCCGGTCCGTTCGAGCGAGGTGCGTAATCTACTCGTTGAACGGCCGATGCGTTCGGTGTGTCGTCGAGGCAAAGCGCAAGGAGCGCGGCGTGGATCTGCGGCAGGCTTTCGATGTCGAGCGATTTCACCGCATCGGCGCAGATCGCCTCCACGGTCGTGAGCGCGGCCTGCATCAGTTTCCTGCCGCCCGGTCGGAGGGCCGCAACGCGATGGTTGTGGCGGTTGTCTCCGTTCGCGCCGGCCGTGCGTTCGGCCAGTCCTGTTTTTTCGAGCAGGACCATTTTGCGAAGCAGCGCCGACATCGGCAACCCCGAGGCGCGCGAAAGCGCGGGCATCGCCATGCGGCCGTCTTCGGCGCGCAGCAACAGATGAAGCAGCCTGAAGTCTTCGTAGTCCAGCCCGTGGAACGCGCCCAGGTTTTCCTGGAGTTTCAGGTTCAGGCTGGCATGCGCGCGACTGATGGTGAGGCAGAACTCCAGCGCATCGGCGGTCATGGCGTGTTGTAGCCCTTGTCGCCGGTGCACTGGAGTTCTTCGCGCCAGAGTTCGAGCAGCTTCTCGAGCTCGGCGGCGCGGT
Source organism: Variovorax sp. W2I14 (assembly GCF_050435205.1). Taxonomy (NCBI): domain Bacteria; kingdom Pseudomonadati; phylum Pseudomonadota; class Betaproteobacteria; order Burkholderiales; family Comamonadaceae; genus Variovorax; species Variovorax sp. W2I14. The sequence goes on from NZ_JBNDJX010000001.1 coordinate 1,316,556, forward strand.
CGAAGGCAGGGTCGTCGCGCTCTTTCACGCGGTCGATCACCTCGAAGCTGAAGTGCTCGGCGCCGTGGGCGATCCAGTCGCGCACCAGCGCCTTGTTGCGGTGGGAACGCAGGCCCAACTCGAAGCGGGCCCGGTTCATCGCGCCTTCCACGTCGAGGCTGCCGGACACATAGACGCGGCCATTCAGCGTGTTGCGGATGACGAAGACGCCCGCGGGGAGCACCGTTTCCTTGTATTTCCTGACGAGGGCGCGCCGCGTCTCTTGGGGCATGTTCATGCCGTTGATATTACCCGGGTGAAATCTAAAACACAATATAACCCGGGTAAAAATGACGCACGCGGCAAAGCGCGGCCGGGACGACCCGGCCGCGCTTGCAACTGTTCAAGACTTGTTACTTCCGCGCTGGCCGGAAGAACAGGTATTCGCCGCGCCCCAGCTCGGGCGTGACCTCGTAGCCGGAGCACAGCTCGTTGGCGCACTGGATCACGACCACGCGCGGCCAGATGGTCGCCGACGTCGGATAGCCCGGCAGGTACTGCGGCACGTGCCACACGCCGAGGTCGCCGACCGGCTCGGCGTTGTCGGTGCCGCTGGCGTTCTGCAGGCCGCTGCCGAAGGTCACCCGTTCGATGCGCAGGTTGGGAACGACAGGGCCCGCGGAGGCCGAAGCCACGCAGCAAGCCGCGATCCAGAGGAAGACGGTCCTGGTCATCATGGGCTCCCGGCGGTCATTGCGAACCGACGGCCGCTTGCGGTGCCGACGCGATCTCGCCGATGGGCTCGACGGCCACGACGCCGGCAGGCTCGACCGGCATGGTCACCGCGGCCTGCTGCGGCTCTTCCTGCGCGGGCTGGGCCGGTTGCACCGGAGCCGCCGCTTGCGGCACGGGCGCCGCTTCGACGAGGGGAGCCTGCGGCAATGGCAGCGGGGTCGGCGCCGACGTCGACGTGGATGTCGATGTGGGAGGGGGCACCGAAGCCACCTGCGGCGCGACGACCACCGCCTGCGGCGGCTGCATCGGCTGCACCGACACCGCGATGGGCTGCATGGGCGCCATGGGTGGTGTCATCGCCGCAACCGGTTGGCCGACCACCTGCGCGGCGGCGTTCGCCGGCGAGGCGTACGGCCCGAACGCGCTCACCCGCTCCTCGGCGGTCATGGACTGCGGGCACTTCGTGCCGGTCATCTCCAGCGCCGCCATGGCAGCCGAGTCCATGCAGTCCATCGCGAGCGATGCCGCCTTCATGCCCTTGTTCCAGAGCTCGCGGCTCATCTTCAGGCGCTTGCAGTGCTCGTCCGTCCAGGTGGTGCCGAAACTGATGCCGACGCCCGGGCCGTTCGCGCTGGCGCTCGTGCTGCCCATGCAGGTGTCGTTGCTGGTGGTCAGGTTGGGCCCGTTGACTGAGGGCACGTTCTTGACCGTGTAGCTGCCCCGGTAGTCCACCGTGTTCGTGGTGGCACCGGTGTTGTTGATGTTCTGGTTGGCGTTGAGCGTCGAGCGGGTGGTGGTGTCCGCGGGCGCGCTGCTGTTGAAGTTCACAGCTTGTGTGTTGCCTTGAGCCGACGTGGTGGCCGAACTCGATGACTGGTTGTTGGCGCCGCCCGCCGTCTGCGCGTAAGCGCCGCCCGCGGACAAGCCCATCAAGGTCAGGACAATCAGTTTTTTCATGTTCTCACTCCTTTGAAAGCCGGGGGAGGGGGCATGCCCCTCCCCGTTTCTGGTCCAACAACCGTGGCATGTCCCGTTCAGGGAGCCGATGCGACTGCGCCGGCGCCAGCGGTGCCGCCGGTGCCGCCACCGTTGCTGAAGCCGCCGGCATTGCCGACCGCGAAGTTGGTCACGCCGAAGGAGCCGCCGATCGAGCCCGCCGTGGTCGAGGTGGTCGTGCCGTTGACCAAGCCGTTGACCGCGCCCGACGAGGCGCTGTAGCCCGACGTCGTGCCCGAGGTGCGCGTCACCACAGCCAGACCGCCGCCAGGACCGGCTGCGGTTGCAGCCGTGTTGTTGGTGGTGGAGCTTGCGGTGCCGCCTGCCGCGCCGCTCACCTGGTTCGGGCCGCCTGCGGAGTAGGCGGCGCCGGCGGACGAGCCCGCATTGGCCGAGGCATTGGCACCGCCGGCGGCGGCACCGTTGCCGGTCGTCGCGGCCACGCTGGTCACGCGGCCCTGGGTGGTCGCCGAGCCGCTGGCCGTTGCACCACCGATGCGCAGACCTGGAATGCTGACCGCGCCGCCTGCTGCATTGGCCGTGGCCGCCGAGCTGGAAGTGGCTGAGTTGTAGCTCAATGCGCTGCCCGTGCCGGAGCTCGCTGCCAGCGACCCTGCCGAGCTGGAAGAACCGGTGCTCGTGTTGGTGACGGCCAGCGCCGTGGTGCTGGTTGCCGAGGCCACGCCTGCAAGCAGGACCACGGCTGCCGTGATGAGAGTCTTCTTCATGATGATGCTTCCTCGATAGTGTTGAAACGAACCCGATTGCCGGCGAATCCGGCCATCAGCCAACGGTCAGCGAGCGCGGAGTGAATGTTTCCGTTGCGACCGGGATGCAGTTTCAGCGTCGAAAAGGAATCTAAAAATGCCCTGTGGTGGGTAGTGCAAGGCTATGGCGAAAGCAATGGGAGGGGAGGGTGCGGGTGCCTCGTCGATGGGCCTCTTTCCGCATGGTGGCTCCTCGTCACGCCTACGTCTTTAGTACACATTAGTCCCCGGATGCAACAAGACGAAACCAAAGTAATCAAAAAAGCTCCCGGACGAAATTTGAGTAGAAATGAATTAACTTTTGCTCACGAACAAGCGGTAGTTTTTGTCACCAGGGGATAGAAATGGAAAATGAGCTTGACATTTCGTTGACAGAGGTCAAAGCGAGCGCCAGGAATTTCTCGAATCCTGGCCAGTTCGGCGGGCTCCTTGCCCCCTCTGCCGACTCGCTGCCCTGGCCCGACTATCTGACGGGCCAACAGACCAAGCCGGTGCGCGTCGTGCTGGTCGACGACGACCCCTTTGTCAGACGCGTCATCGCGCAGGAATTGCTCGGCGACCTGCGCATCCAGCTCGAAGGCCAGGCCGGCAGCCTGCGCGAAGGGCGGCGCCTTCTGATGCAACATGAATTCGACGTGCTCATGGTCGACATTCGCCTGGGCGACGGCAGCGGCTTCGAACTGATCGAAGAAGCCAAGAAACACCGCAGCGCCGCCGAAATCATCGTCATCTCGGCCATCGAGGACGAACCCCAGGTGCTGCACGCCTTCGAGCTCGGCGCCTCCGGCTTCCTGGTGAAGAACGCGTGGTTCCAGAGCTATGCGCAGGCCGTGCTGCAGGTGGTGAACGGAGGGGCCGCCATCACGCCCCGGCTCGCACGCCGCCTGCTCGTGCACCTGGACCACCAGCGCAGCAACCAGAGCCCGGTGCGCCCGCCCGAGACCAAGGCCGCGCTGTCCGCACGGGAGCGCGAAGTGTTGCGACTTGTAGCCACGGGGTATGTGACCGAAGAGATCGCATTGCAGCTCACCATCAGCGCGCAAACGGTCAATGCCCACGTGAAGAACATCTACCGCAAGCTGCACGCGCACACCCGCGCCCAGGCGGTGAGCTTCGCCTCGCACAGGGGTCTGCTCTGAGAGGCTGAGAGGCAGTCCGACACCTTTGCAACGAACGGTACCCAACGGGTCGATACGGTCATGTGGTCCTCGGTGCCCCAGCTACCGAATTACCTCGAAGACCAGTTCGTGTGGCTCTCGATCGCCGCATGGTCCGCGCTCCTGGCCTGGCTCTGGCCCCGCGCCTCGCGCCGCCGGATGCTGCTGTGGATCGCGCTGGCCGGCGCGCTGCACCTCACGCCGGTAACCGGGCAGGTGCTGCGGGCCACCTCGGCGATGCCGGTGGAGATCAACGACATCCCGCTCGCGTTCTGGGCGCTGCAGGGCGTCAATGTGGCCGTGCTCGGAATGATCCTCGGCATCTGGTATCTCTCGCGCCGCCGCGTCGTGCGCTTCCGGCAGGTGCAGGCGGTGCTGGCCGAGCGGCGCCGCATCGCCAGCGACCTGCACGACGGCGTCGGCTCCCGGTTGATGGCGCTCCTGGCCAGCCAGGACCCGCGCGCGGCCGAGCCCAGCGAGCTGTCGAGGGCGCTGCAGGCCTGCCTGCTGGAACTGCAGATGACCGTCGATTCCCTGGACGACGAAGCCTCGGCCAGCATCGTCGAGCGGCTGGCGCACCTGCGCTACCGGTTGCAGCCGGCGTTCGACCGGCTGGGCATCGGCCTCGTGTGGCACGTGCAGGACGTGCCGCTCGCCCGCACGCTGTCCGCCGAATCCGCGATGCAGATCTGCCGGATCGCGCAAGAGGCCCTGTCGAATGTGCTGCGCCACTCCCACGCGAGCATCGTCGAGGTGCGCTTCGGCCCGCTGGGACGCACGCGCGGCCTCGTGCTCGAAGTGCTGGACAACGGCCGCGGCCTCCAGGCATCGGCGCCGATGCCGCTGGAGCAACTGGGCAAGGGGCTTCGCAGCATGCGCGCGCGGGCCGATGCGCTCGGCGGCGAGCTGGCTGTCATGGACACCGAGCCGCACGGGCTGCGCGTGCGCCTCGTGCTGTCGGACGCCGAAGCCGCGCCGGCCAGCGCCGGGCCGGACTCCGCGAGCAGCCTGTAACAACGCGCGGGGCCGCTGCCGCCGGAGCCCGTCCGCGCCTATGGCAAACTTCCGCGCTTTGCCCGGGATGCGCTCAAGACATGCAGAAAATCATTCGCCAGCTCGCCACTGAAATCAAGGTCGGCGAGCACCAGGTGAAGGCCGCCGTCGAAATGCTCGACGAAGGCGCCACGGTTCCCTTCATCGCCCGTTACCGCAAGGAAGTGACCGGCGGCCTCGACGACATCCAGCTGCGCGAACTCGAAGCCCGTCTTTCCTACCTGCGCGAGCTCGAAGACCGTCGCGTGGCGGTGCTGAAAGCCATCGACGAACAGGGCAAGCTCACCCCCCAGTTGCGCGCCGCGATCGAATTCGCGCCCACCAAGCAGGAACTCGAAGACCTGTACCTGCCGTTCAAGCAGAAGCGCCGCACCAAGGGCCAGATCGCCCGCGAATTCGGCATCGAGCCGCTCGCCGACAAGCTCCTGGTCGACCCCACGCTGGACCCGGCCGTCGAAGCCAAGGCCTTCCTGCAACCGGCCACCACGCTCGACGACGGCAAGCCGGGCCCCGATTTCTCCACCGTGCCGCTCGTGCTCGACGGCGTGCGCGACATCCTTTCCGAGCGCTGGGCCGAAGACGCCGCGCTCGTGCAGGGCCTGCGCGAATGGCTCTGGGCCGAGGGCTTGCTCAAGTCCAGCCTCATGGCCGGCAAGGACGAAAACAACGCCGACATCGCCAAGTTCCGCGACTACTTCGAATACGACGAGCCGATCGGCCGCGTGCCGTCGCACCGCGCATTGGCCGTGTTCCGCGGCCGCGCGCTCGATATCCTCGATGCCAAGCTGGTGCTGCCCGTCGAGCCCGAGCCGGGCAAGCCCAGCATCGCCGAAGGCAAGATCGCGCTGCACCTGGGCTGGAGCCACGCGGGCCGCCCGGCCGACGACCTGCTGCGCAAGTGCGTGGCCTGGACCTGGCGCGTGAAGCTGGCGCTGTCCACCGAGCGCGACCTGTTCACCCGCCTCCGCGAAGAGGCAGAGAAGGTCGCCATCAAGGTCTTCGCCGACAACCTGCGCGACCTGCTGCTGGCGGCTCCTGCCGGCCCGCGCGTCGTGATGGGCCTGGACCCCGGCATCCGCACCGGTGTGAAGGTCGCCGTGGTCGATGCCACCGGCAAGCTGGTCGAGACCGCCACCGTGTTCCCGCACGAGCCGCGCAAGGACTGGGAAGGGTCACTGCACACCTTGGGCAAGCTCTGCGCCAAGCACGGCGTGAACCTCATTGCCATCGGCAACGGCACCGCCAGCCGCGAGACCGACAAGCTCGCCGCCGACCTCATCAAGCTGCTCGCCAAGATGGCCGCACAGGCCGGCGCGCCCGAGATGACGGTCGAGAAGGTCGTGGTCAGCGAGGCCGGCGCCTCCGTGTATTCCGCCAGCGAATTTGCCTCGCAGGAAATGCCCGACGTGGACGTGAGCCTGCGCGGCGCCGCGTCCATCGCCCGGCGCCTGCAGGACCCGCTCGCCGAGCTCGTGAAGATCGACCCCAAGAGCATCGGCGTGGGCCAGTACCAGCACGACGTGAACCAGAGCGAACTCGCCCGCACCCTGCAGGCCGTGGTCGAAGACTGCGTGAACTCGGTGGGCGTGGACCTCAACACCGCGAGCGTGCCGCTCCTGAGCCGCGTGTCCGGCCTCTCGGGCAGCGTGGCCAAGGCCGTGGTGCGCTGGCGCGAATCGAACGGCGCGTTCGCAACCCGGAAGCAATTGCTCGACGTGACCGGCTTCGGCCCCAAGGCCTTCGAGCAGAGCGCCGGATTCCTGCGCATCCGCGGCGGCGCCGATCCGCTGGACATCACCGGCGTGCACCCCGAAACCTATCCGCTGGTCGAGCAGATCATCGTGAAGACCGGCAAGCCGATCGCCGAGCTGATGGGCCGCGCCGAGATGCTCAAGACCCTGAAGCCCGAGCTCTTCGCCAACGAGAAGTTCGGCGTCATCACGGTCAAGGACATCCTGGGCGAACTCGAGAAGCCCGGCCGCGACCCGCGCCCCGACTTCAAGGTGGCGCGCTTCAACGACGGCGTGGACGACATCAAGGACCTGGTCGAGGGAATGATCCTCGAAGGCACCGTGAGCAACGTCGCCCAGTTCGGCGCTTTTGTCGACCTCGGCGTCCACCAGGACGGCCTGGTGCACGTGAGCCAGCTGAGCCACAAGTTCGTCAACGACGCACGCGAGGTCGTGAAGACCGGCGACATCGTCAAGGTCAAGGTGATGGAAGTGGACGTGGCCCGCAAGCGCATCGGCCTGTCGATGAAGCTCGATGCAGCGCCCGCGCGCCGCGACGGGCCGCGCGACAACCGCTTCGAAGGGGCGGGGCGAGGCCAGCAGCAACAAGGCCGGCGCGATAGCTCGCCGCAGCCGGCTGGGCAGATGGCCAGTGCGTTTGCCAAGCTGCAGGGGTTGCGCAAGTAACCGTGCCGCACGGTTCTTGCTGACGCATCCGGCATGAAAGCCCTGCGCATCTACGCCGGCCCTGCGGCCCGCAAGCACATCGAGCAGCACGGCCTGCGCCCTGAGGACGTGCGCACCGTCCCCGGCGCGGCGGGCGGCCCGAAGGGCCTGATCCTCGGGCCGCTCGATCGCTTCATCTTCGGCCGCTGGCTCACGCAGTCGAGCCAGCAAGTGCACCTGGTGGGCGCGTCGATCGGCGCGTGGCGGCTCGCGACGGCGTGCCTCTCCGACCCCGAGGCCGCCTTTCAGCGCTTCGAGCACGATTACGTGCGCCAGCAGTTCGAAGTGCCGCCAGGCCAAAAGCGGCTGAGCCCGCGCCAGCTCAGCGAGCGCTTTGCCGAAAGCCTGGTCGATTTCTATGGCGGGCGTATCGCCGAGGTGCTGAACCATCCGCGCTACCGGCTGCATGTGGTGACCTCGCGCGGCCGCCACATCCTCGGGCGCGAGGGCAGGGCGCGCACGCCGTTCGGCTACCTGGGCGCCTTCGCGTCCAACAGCGTCTACCGCAAGAGCCTGGGCGCGTGGCTGGAGCGCTGCGTGTTCTCCACGCCGGGCGCGGCGCTCCCTTTCGGGACGCAGGACTTCCGCACCCGCCAGCACTCGCTGAGCGAAGCCAACTTCAACCTGGTGCTGCAGGCCTCGTGCTCGATCCCGTTCCTGCTGGCCGCGGTGCACGACATCCCGGGCGCGCCGCGCGGTGCCTACTGGGACGGCGGCATCACCGACTACCACCTGCACCTGGACTACCAGCCTGCCGACGACGGCATCGTGCTGTATCCGCACTTCCAGCGCGCGGTGGTGCCGGGCTGGCTCGACAAGGGGCTGAGATGGCGCCACAAGTCCACCGGTTTCCTCGACCGCATGGTGGTGCTGGCGCCCGATCCCGAATGGGTGAAGTCGCTGCCCAACGGCAAGCTGCCGGACCGCAAGGACTTCATTCATTTCCAGAACGATGCGCAGGCGCGCATCACGGCCTGGGGCAAGGCCACGCGCGAGGCCCAGCGGCTGTCGGACGAGTTCGAAGGCTGGCTTCAGCGCGACGGCGCACCCGAACTGCTGCCTCTCTGAGCCGGCGTCATCAGCGGCGTGGCGCAGTCGAGGATGTTCACGTACACCGCGTCGCCCACCTTGAGCTCGGTGTCTGCCGGCAGCCGGTCGGTGCCCAGCGAGCGCGAATGCACGCCGCCGTTGCGGTAGCGCACGACGGCATAGCGCGCCGAGACGTCGCCCGCCGCACCGCAATCGCGGTCGGCGGTGGCCGACAGATCGCCCGCGCGTCCTACGGCGACGACCTGCGCCGCATGCCAACCTGCTGCCCGATCGAGCGAGTGGACATCGAACGCCGCGCAGCCTCCGAGTGCCGACAACGCCCACAGCACACCGGCGCGCCATGCAGCGCTCATGGCGCGCTGCCAATCACCGCGATCGCCGCGATGGCCTGAATCTCGACCCGGTATTCCGAGTCGATCAGCTTCGCGCCCACCGTGGCCCGCGCGGGCGTATGGCCGGCGGGCACCCATTCGTCCCACACCGAATTCATCGCGGCGTAGTCGCCCACGGTGCGCAGGTAGATCGTGGCGCTGACCAGGTCCTTCTTGCTCGCGCCCTGCGTGGCGAGCAGCCTGTCGATGTGGCGGAGGACCTCGCGCATCTGCCCCGTGATGTCGAGCGAGGGGTTCTCCGCGACCTGGCCCGAGAGGTAGAGCAGGCGCGCCGTGCCCAGGTCGACGACCACCATCTCGCTGAAGCGCGGTCCCATGTCGTGGCGAAGGATGTTCATGGCGATGTCGGTCCCGCGGCGTTGGCAACGGTCGTGTGGGAAATGAGGGAAAGGGAGTTCGAAGGCGCGGCAGCGACGCTGTCCGCGGGCGGATTCCACCAGCCGCCGCCCAGCGCCTGAAAGAGCGCCGCCGCATCGGTCAACCGGAGGGCGCGCGCCTGCACCAGCGCGAGCAGCGCCTGCTGGCGCGCCTGCTGGGCGACGCGCAGCGACAGCGCGCTCGCATCGCCCAGCGCCACCTGCCGGCGCGTGCGTTCCAGGCTTTGCGCCGCGGTGCGGTCGGCCTTCAGCGCAGCCTGCAGGCCGCGGGTGTCGGCATCGATGGCTTCGAGGGTGTTGGCCACGTCCTGGAACGCGGCGAGCACGGTGGCGCGGTACTGCGCCGCCGCCTGGTAGAACGACGCCCTGGCCGCGGCCTCGCGGTGCTTCAACGCGCCGCCATCGAAGATCGGCTGGGTCACGCTGGCAGCCACGGTCCAGAACAGCGACGACGACTTGAAGAGTTCCGACAGCGTGGCGGCCGACGAGCCGTAGCTGTTCACCCCGAGCGTCACATTGGGCAGCCGCGCGGCCACCGCCACGCCGATGCCGGCGCTGGCGGCTTGCAGTTGCGCCTCGGCCGCGCGCACGTCGGGGCGGTGTTCGACCAGGCGGGAGGGCAGGGTCAGCGGCAACTCAGATGGCAGTTGCAGCGCATCGAGATCGAAGCGCGCCGCCACGCCTTCGCCGGGGTAGCGGCCCGCCAGCGTGGCCAGCAGGTTGCGTTGCTGCGCCAGTTGCTTGTCGAGCGACGGCAGCGTGGCCTCGGTGGCGGCGAGCGCGGCCTCCTGCGCATCGACATCTGCCGGCGCCACCTGGCCGAGCGCCTGCTGCTTGCGATAGGCCGCGAGCACGTCCTTCTGCCCGTCGACGATGGCCCGCGTGGCGTCCAGTTGCGCGCGCAGCGAAGCCTCGGTGATCGCGGCCGCCACCACATTGCTGCTCAGCGAGAGCCGGGCGGCCAGCCACTGGAAACGCTGGACTTCGCTCTGTGCCTGCGAACCCTCGACCTGCCGGCGCGTGGCGCCGAACACATCGGGCGTATAGGACACGGTGACCTGCGCCGTGTGCAGCGTGTAGAGGCTCGCGTTCGACGACACCGGGCTCGCGACGGCACCGGCCACGCGCTGCCGCGTGGGCGCATAACCGAGCGCGACGGCGGGCCAGAACGCGGCGCGGTCCGCCGCTTCGTTCTCGCGGGCGGCACGCAGCGATGCGTCGGCCGCCTCGATGCCGGGGTTGCCGGCCAGGCTCTGGGCGACCAGCGCGTTCAGCGGCTCGGAGCGGAAGGCCTGCCACCATTGCGCGGGCACGTCGAGGTCGGGCGAAAGGCGCTGCAGCGGCACGCCTTCGCCGGCTGTGGAGGTGGCCGGGGCGGGTGTGTATTGCGACGGCAGGCCCAGCGGCGGCCGCACGTAGTCGGGGCCGACCGCGCAGCCGCCCAGCAGCGCGATGCACGCTGCGAACACGGCGGCGAAGGGCGCAGTCATGCTGGTTTTCTTCATCATGATGTCTCCGGCTTTCATCGGTCACGCCGCGAGCGGAGGCCCCAGCCCTTGCGCTCGAAGAAGCGCTCCAGCGCGAAATAAAGAGTGGGCAGGATGAACAGCGTCAGCAGCGTGGACACCACCAGCCCGCCGACCACCACCGTCGCCAGACCGCGCTGCACGTCGGTGCCCACGCCCGTCGCCAGGGCGGCGGGCAGCATGCCGACGGACGCCACGGTGGCCGTCATCAGCACCGGCCGCAGGCGCTCGGCGGCGCCTTCGAGCACCGAGGCCTGCAGCGCCAGCCCTTCGCCGCGCACGCGGCGGAAGTTCGCGACCATGATGATTCCGTTCTGTATCGACACGCCGAAGAGCGCGATGAAGCCGACCGCCGTGGCCACGTTGAGCGTTTCGCCCGCCACATGCACCGCGATCAGCCCGCCCAGCGTGGCCATCGGCACCACGCCCAGGATCAGCACCACCTGCCGGATCTTGCCGAACTGGAAGAACAGCAGCACCGCCATGATCGCCACCACGATCGCCAGCGACACGCCCAGCCGGGCCTGCGCGCGCTGCTGGTTCTCGAACTGCCCGGCCCATTGCAGCCTGAATTTGGCGGGATCGAACTTCACCTCCTTGGCGATGCGTTCGCGCGCCTCGACCAGGTAGGAGGCCAGGTCGCGGTCGCGGTTGTCCACGCGCACGGTGATCTGGCGCTCGTTCATCTCGTGCGAGATCGTGCTCTCGCCGGTCTGCAGCCGGATGTCGGCCACCTGCGACAGCGGCACCTTGGCGCCGCCGGAGCTGTTGAGCAGCAGCGCGCCGATGGCTTCGGTGCCGCCCTTGGCGCTCCTGGGCATCTTCACCGCCACGTTGTAGGTGCGGTTGCCCGCGTACACGGTGATCACCGGCGCGCCGCCGATGCCGGTCTGGATCAGGTTGGCCACGTCGCTCGCGTTGACGCCGAAGCGCGCCGCCGCCGCGCGGTCGAGCTGGATCACCACCTGCGGAATCGGCGGCTCCTGGAACAGCGAGGCCGAGGCCGTGCCGCGCACCGTGCCCAGCAGCTCGACGATCTGGTTGCCGATGCGCCGGCTTTCCTTCAGGTCGTCGCCGTAGATGCGCAGCACCAGCGGGCTGTGGGCGCCGCCCACCGAGTCGTTCACGCCGTCGATGATGGGCTGGCTGATGCCCACGTCGAAGCCTGGCATCTTGGCGAAGCGCTCGGTCAGCGTGCGCACGAAGGCGGCCTTGTTCACACCCGCGGGCCACTCGGCATACGGCTTCAGGCCCACCGGCACCTCCATGTGCGAGGGCGTCCAGGGGTCGGTGCCGTCGTCGTTGCGCCCGAGTTGGGTCACCACGTAAGACACCTCGGGGTATTCGAGCAGCACATGGCGCAGCTCGGTCGCCATCTCGCTGGCCTTGTCGAGCGACAGGCCCGAGGGCAACTGCACCTGCAGCCACAGCGCGCCTTCGTCGATGTCGGGAAGGAACTCGCGACCGGCCGTGGCGCCCAGCACCACCACGGCGGCGAGCGCCAGCGCGCTCAGGCCGTAGGCGATGGCCGGCGCATCCAAAAGCCTGGAGAGCACGCGCCGGTAGGCGGCCGTGAGCCACACCAGCGGCTTGTTGACGAAGGGCTTGCTCGGCTTGCGCAGCGCCACGTAGGCCAGGCTCGGGATGAGCGTCAGCGCGCAGAGCAGGGCACCCACCAGCGCATAGCCCACGGTGAACGCCATCGGCTTGAACAGCTTGCCCTCGGCGCGCTCGAAGGCGAACAGCGGAAAGTAGGCCGTGATGATGATCAGCGTGGCAAAGAAGATCGGCCCCGACACATGGCTCACCGTCTCCAGGATGTTGCTTTCGGTGAGCGTCGCGTGCGGCTCCTCTTCGCGCCGGCGCAGGATCGCTTCCATCACCACGATGGCGCCGTCCACGATGATCCCGAAGTCGATCGCGCCCAGCGAGAACAGGTTGGCCGGCATGCGGGTGAAGTGCATCACGGTGAACACCGTGACCAGCGACATCGGAATCGCCACTGCCGCCACCACCGCGCTGCGCGGGCTGCCGAGGAAAAGAATGAGCACGAAGCACACCAGCGCCATGCCTTCGAGCACCGTGTGCGTGACCTTGTCGACGGTGAGCTTCACCAGGTCGTCGCGGTCGATGTAGGGCACGATCTTCACGCCCATCGGCGCGAGCTCGGCCTGCAGTTCGTCGATCTTCTTGTGCACGCCTTCGAGCACGCGCGAGGGGTTCTCGTACTTGAGCATCAGCACGATGCCCTCGATGGTGTCGGGGTTCGTGTCCTTGCCGAGGATGCCGCCCCGTTCCTGGTGGCCGAACTGCAGTTGCCCCAGGTCGCGCACCAGCACCGGCGAGCCGTTGTTCTGCGCCACCACCACCCCGCCCAGGTCGTCCAGCGTGTGGATCTGCCCGATGCCGCGCACCACGTAGCTCTGGTCGCCGCGCGCGATGCGCCCGCCGCCCGCATTGGCGCTGTTGTTGTTGATGGCCGTGACCACGTCGTTCAGCACCAGGCCGTATGTCTGCAGCTTGGCCGGATCGAGTTCGAGCTGGAACTCCTTGGTGAAGCCGCCGAAGTTGTTGATGTCCACCACGCCCGCCACCCGGCGCAGCGCGGGAATGACGGTCCAGCGCTGGATCTCGGAGAGCTCCATCAGGTTCTTCGTGTCTGACTCGAGCGTGTAGCGGTAGATTTCGCCCGCCGGTCCCGCCACCGGGCCGAGCCCTGGCTGCGCGCCCGAGGGCAGGCTGACCTGCCCCATGCGCTCGCTCACGCGCTGCCGCGCGAAGTAGTCGTCGGTGCCGTCCTTGAAGCTCAGGTTGATGAGCGACAGGCCGAAGGTGCTGCTCGAGCGGATCGAGGCCAGGCCCGGCGTGTTGCTCAGCGCGCGCTCCAGCGGTGTGGTGATCTGCTGCTCGATCTCTTCGGCGGCCAGGCCGTTGACCTGTGTCGTGACCTGCACCGTGACGTCGCCAAGATCGGGGTAGGCCTCGACCGTCATCTGCGTCCATGACCAGGCGCCGAACAGCAGCAGCGCCACCGACATCGCCCAGGCCAGGTGCCTGCGGCGAAAGAATTGGGTGATGACGAGGTTAATCATTCAGCAGCACACCGCCACGCACCACCACGCGCTCGCCGGCCGCAAGGCCATTGCGGATGCGAACGCTGTCGCCGTCTTCGCGGCCCGGCTCGACCGCGCGCCGCACGAAGGTCCAGGGCGCCGCCTCGACGAACACGCTCACGCTGTCGTTGTTCATCAGGAGCGCCGAGGCCGGCACCTGCGGCTGCCGCGCCTGCGGAACGCCGAGCACCGCCGTCGCATACATGTTGGGCTTGAAGAGGCCCTCGGGGTTGGCGAACACGATGCGGGCGCGGGCGCGGCGCGAATCCGCATCGAGCACCGCGCTCACGAAGGCGACCTTGCCGCTGAAGCTGCGCCCCGGATAGGCGGCCAGCGTGACCACCGCGTTCTGCCCCGGCGCCACCGCGCTCACCAGGTTTTCGGGCACGTTGACCGTGACCCAGACCGCATCGAGGTTCGACACCGTCATCAGCACCGCATTGGCGTCGTTCAGGTTGGCGCCCGCGGCGGCGTTCAGCGCCGTGACCGTGCCGGCCATGGGCGCGGTGATGTTGAGAACCTGCGCCCCGCGCCCTGACGAGACGCCGCTGCCGTCGGCCCCCAGCGTGCGCAGCCGCATTTCGCTGCGCTGCAGCTCGGCCGCCTGCTGCGCCACGGCGCTCTGGGCGGCTTCGACGTCCTTGGCCGCGTTGGAACCGGCTTCGTTCACGCCGCGCGCCCGCACCAACGCGCGCTGCGCAAGGTCGAGCGCGTCGCGCGCCTTCTGCGCATCGGCCACGGCCTGTGCGAGATCGGGCGACGCGATGGTGGCCAGCAGTTGCCCGCGCCGCACCGTGTCGCCCAGCCGCACCTTCAACTCGACCAGCTTGCCGGTGAGCGGCGGCACGATGTTGGCGGTGCGCGCCGGGTCGGCCTCCACCGTGGCCGGCAGGGCGACTTCATGCGCGGAGGCTTCGTCGCCGACGGTCTCGACGCGCAGCCGCTCGCGCAGCGCCGAGCCCACGGGAACGACCAACCGGTTGCCCTCGCGCACCAGCAGCGGTCCGGGCGCCGCGGCCGGCGGCGCGCTGGCGTGGGCGCGGTAGATGGTCAGCACGAGCAGCAGGGCCGCGCCGGCCAGCAGGCCGAGGGCCAGCCACCCGCGCGGGAGGAGGGGCTGTGGATGTTTCTTCGTCACGATGCGAGGCGTCCGTTTGCGGGCCGGCCGCGCCGCGCACGGAACGTGTTCCCGTGTGCTTGATCCGCCCTGTCGCCCCAGCGGCGAAAGATAGCGAGGCGTGCCTGAAGAAGCTCCCAAGAAATCCTGAAGATGTCTTCAGGATCGGCCGCGCCGCCGCGAGGCATGATCCAGCCCCATGAGAATCCTGTTGATCGAAGACGACCGCAAGGCTGCGCGCCTCCTGGCCCGCGGCCTGCAGGAAGAAGGCTTCATCGTCGATGTGGTGCACACGGCGGAGGAGGGCGACGAAGAGGCCTTCGTCATCGCCTACGACCTGATCGTCCTGGACTGGATGCTCCCCGGCAAGGACGGCCTCACGCTCTGCCGCGACCTGCGCCAGCGCGGCTGCAAGACCCCCGTGCTGATGCTCACCGCCCGCGATGCGCTCGGCGACCGGGTGGCCGGCCTCAACAACGGCGCCGACGACTACCTCACCAAGCCCTTTGCCTTCGACGAGCTGCTGGCGCGCGTGCGTGCGCTGCTGCGGCGCTCCGAACTCATGCGGCCGGTGGTGCTCGCGCTGGCCGACCTGAGCCTGGATCCGCAAAGCCAGCGCGTGATGCGCGGCGGCCAGGTGCTCGACCTCACCCACAAGGAGTTCGCGATCCTGCAGATCCTGATGCGCCATGCCGGCGAGGTGGTGAGCCGCTCCCGCCTGGCCGAGCAGGTGTGGAAGGACGACCTGATCGCCATCGACAACCTGATCGACGTGCACATCGGCAACCTGCGTCGCAAGGTCGATGCGCCGCCCGCCGCGCCGCTGATCCACACGGTGCGCGGACGCGGCTTCCGGCTGGCGCCGCCGGACGACGGCCATGCTTAGCCTGCGCAAGCGCCTGGCGCTGGCGCATGTGGGCGTCATCGTGGTGGTGATGGCGATGGCCGCGTTCGGCGCCTACCTTGTGTTCGCGCGCAACGTGCACCGCGAGCTCGATGCGGCGCTGCTGGCGCTGGCCGAAACCGAAATGGGCATGCTGCTGGCCGCGAGCGACGGCAGCCCGGTGACGGTGCACGAGGCGCCGCCCGGCCCGGGCGCGCCGTCGTTCGTGCGGCTCGACCGGCTGGTGCAGATCGTCGATGCGCGCGGCGGCGTGGTCGCGCGCAGTGCCAACCTCGGCGAAGCGCAGCTGCCCCTGCCGCCCGTGCTGCGCGACCGGCTCGCGGCCGGCGAGACCGTGTTCGAAACCCTCGACGGCTTCGGCGAGGAGCCGACCCGCATGGTCTCGGTGCCGGTGCCCAAGGGCGCGAAAGGCTCGGGGCGGCCCTCGTTGCTGGCGGTGCAGGTGGCCGGTTCGCTGGACGATGTGAACCGCACCGTCGCCATGGCCAGCGTGCTCTTTCTCATCCTCGGCGGATCGCTGCTGCTGGCGCTCGGCGCGGCCGGCGCCTTGATCACCCGGCGCGCTTTCGGCGCCATCGACGACGTGGTGCGGCAGGCGCACCGCATCGGCGATGCGAACCTCGGCGAGCGCCTGCCGCATCCGGGATCGCGCGATGAAATCGGGCGGCTGGTCGACACGCTCAATGCCATGCTGGGACGGATCGAGCACGGCATGGAAGCGCAGCGCCGCTTCACCGCCGACGCCTCGCACGAGCTGCGCTCGCCGCTGTCGCGCCTGCGCACCGAACTCGAGCTCGCGCTGCGGCGCCCGCGCGAACCGGCGGCCTATGTGGAAACGCTGCACTCGTCGCTCGAAGAGGTGGAATCGCTCACGCTGCTGGTCGAAGAGCTGCTGGTTCTGGCGCGGCTGGACGCGGGGCAGGAGCGCGACGCGGCCGAGACGGTGTCGCTCAACGCGCTGGCCGAAGAAGCCGTGCGGCGGCTCGAACCGCTGGCGCGCGAACGGCAACTGACGCTGCTGCTGGAACCTGCACCGCCCGTGGCCGCGCGGGTGGCGCGCGGTGCGGCCAGCCTGGCGCTGGCCAACCTCCTGGACAACGCGCTGAAGTTCTCGCCGGCCGGCACCGAGGTGCGCGTGCGCCTGCGCGCCGATGCGGAGGCGGGCGAGGCCGGCGAGGCGGTGATCAGCGTGTCGGACCACGGCCCCGGCATCCGCGGCGACGATCTGCCCCATCTGTTCGAGCGCTTCTACCGCGGCGCCGGCGCGCGCTCGGAAGCCACGCCGGGCCTGGGGCTGGGCCTTGCGCTGTCTCAGGCGGTGGTGCATGCGCATGGCGGGCGCATCGAGGCGTCGAACGAAGCCGGTGGCGGTGCGCGGTTCGACATGCATCTGCCGCTCGCGCACTGAGAGGAGAGCCGAGAGGCCCGCCGCCGGGACAAACCCTGACGGCCATCGCCGGTGGCGCTTCGAGAATGGTTCGATCCATTCTTCAGAAGCCACCAAGAGACAAAGCCACATGCATCGCACCCCGCCACAAGCCCTTACGCTGACCCGCCGCAGATTCACGCTCGCCGCCGCCGCCGCATCCAGCCTCGCCGTTCCGGCCTTCGCGCAGACCGCGTGGCCGAGCAAGCCGATCCGCATCGTCGTGCCCTACACGCCCGGCGGCTTCACCGACCAGATGGCGCGGCTCGTGCAGATCGGATTGCAGACGCGCCTGGGCCAACCCGTGCTCATCGACAACAAGCCCGGCGCCAACAGCCTCATCGGCGTCGATGCCATCGCCAAGGCGCCGGCCGACGGCAGCACCTTCGGCGTCGTCATCGCGGCGTATGCGGCCAACACCACGCTGTACCCCAAGCTGCCCTACGACCCGCAAAAGGACCTGACGGGCGTGTCGCTGATGGGCATTTCGCCGCTTCTGGCCGCGGTGAACATCAACGCGCCGTTCAAGACCGCGCGCGAACTCATCGACTACGCGCGCGCCAACCCGGGCAAGGTGAGCTTCGGCTCCTCCGGCAACGGCTCGGCCGCGCACCTGACGACCGAGCTGTGGAAGTCGCTCACGCAGACTTACATGATCCACATCCCGTACCGCGGCGCGGTGCCTGCGCTGACCGACCTGATGGGCGGGCAGATCCAGCTTTTCTTCGATGCGCCCACCGGCCTCATCAACCAGGCCAAGGCCGGCAAGGTGCGGCTGATCGGCGTGGCCGGCGACAAGCGCCTCGCGGCCGCGCCCGACGTGCCGACCTTCATCGAGCAGGGTTTCGCGGGCTTCACCGGCAGCACCTGGGCCGGGATGCTCGCGCCGGCGGGCACGCCGCGCGACGTCGTCAAGCGCATGTCGGAGGAAGTCGCGCGGATCATCAGGAGCGACGAGACGCGCGCCAAGCTCGACGCGATGGGCACGATTCCGGCGGGCAGCACGCCGGAGGAGTTCGATGCGTTCATCACGGCGGAGACGTCCAAGTGGGGCAAGGTCATCCGGACGGCGGGGGTGAAGGCGGAATAGCGGTGCGCCCCTGAGTGCGGGCAAAACACCCTACATTGCCTTGATGAAACATTCCACCTTCGGACACGACGTGCGGTCGTGCCTGTCCTTCGTTGCCATCGCCGCCCTGGGTGCCTGCGCCGCACCGGCCTTCGCGGCGGGCCTCGAATGCAGCCGTGCTGCCACCGGTACCGAGAAGGCGATCTGCGCCGACGAGAACCTGCGCAAGCTCGACGTCCAACTGTCCACCGTCTACAGCCGGCTGGCGGCCGCTCAGCCCGGGCAACGCGGTGAACTGCGGCGCGCGCAGTTGGATTGGCTCAAGACCCGCGACCGCTGCGGCACCGATACGGGCTGCATCGCGACGCGGCATGAAGAACGGCTGACCGCGCTTCAAGCGCAATTGCGCTACGTCGATGCCTACAAGCCCGACGACGTGGACCGCGAAGCGCTCCAAGAGCTGCAGCAAGCCGTGGAGGCAATGCGCAAGACCGATGCGGAGTTCCCGCTCGAAAAGGTCATCGACGCGCTGAGCATCAAGACGGGAACGACCTCGTTTTTCAACACGCGCGATGGCAACCGATCCGGCGAGGACGGGCATTTCCCCACTGTTCAACCCAAGGGGGTAACCGCGGACGAATGGCGCGCACTTCGTGCGTCCGGGATCGAAGGCGGCGGCGAGAACGGCGCCGGGTCCTATACCTTGATGGACATCGATGGCGACGGGCAACGCGACCTCGTGATCAACACCTATGTGGGAGGCACCGGGCTTTTCAACGAAATCAGCGTGCTTCGCCGCAAGGGCGCGAAGTTCACAGGCGTCGGTGCCCCGGGCCAGTCGGGCCAGGCTGATGCCAGCGGCCCGTCGAGCCTCTACATGACCAACGGCCGCGGCAGCAATCAGGCAGCCGAATGGGTTCTCCTGCGCGGGCGCGTCTACGCCGCCTACAGAAATAGCCAGTACGGCGTGGACAACGTTTATCTGCTGAGGCCGCTGACTGTCGTCGGCGGTGTCCCGACGCTGACCGTGCGCTACCGCTATCGGCTTTCGATCCCGAAGGTTCAGAAAGATGAGGAGAAGGGACCCGAGACAACGCTCGACAGCACCCTGCACGCCGCGCTGACCCGTGCGCTCGGGTTGGTGAATACCCGCGAAGCAGTCTCCGCAGACAAGCCGCTGTGCCCGATCCCCGAAGGCACCAGCGACGACGACCGCAGCAACTACACCAGCTATGGCCCCGGTCACTACAGCTACGAGATCGTTGGAGACGTTCCTGTGCGAATCGGGCCGCAGTGCTACATCGGACGGCTGGTGGACTGGTTCGGCCGCTACACGGCAAAAGGCAAGCTGCTCGCGTCGTTCTCGATGCGCAAGCCCCTCGATTTCGAAAGGGAGCAGACCTACACCGTTCAGGGCGTGCGATCCGTTGTCGGCACTGCTGCATCGATCTCGGCATTCGACTTCGGCAATTGATTGAAGCCGTCGCAGGGCGCAGCGCCTGCGACGGCCCCGGCGTTACATCGACGCTTCGAGCATCGCCTTGTAGTCGTCGCGCGAAGCGAGCCGCGGATTGGTCTTGTGGCAGTGGTCGGCCATCGCGCCGTCGATGATCTGCTCGAACAACGCGGGCGTGACGCCGACTTCCGCCAGGCCCTTGGGCAGCCCGAGGCGCGCGTTCATGTCGCGGATCGCTTCGCCGAGATCGCCGGGCGAATCCAGGTGCATCGCCTGCGCCATGCGCTGCAGGCGCTGGTCCTTCTGGACCGATTCGGCGCCCGCGTTGAAGCGGATCACCGCGGGCAAGAAGAGGGCGTTGAGCGTGCCGTGGTGCAGGCGCGGATCGACCCCGCCCAGGCTGTGGCTGAGCGAATGCACGCAGCCCAGGCCCTTCTGGAACGCCATCGCGCCCTGCATCGAGGCGCTCATGAGGTTCAGGCGCGCCTCGCGGTCGCTGCCGTCCTTGGTCGCGCGCTCGATGTGCAGCCAGGCGCGCTCCAGGCCGTCGAGGCCGATGCCGTCGGCCGGTGGGTTGAACGCGGCCGACATGAAGGTTTCCATGCAGTGCGCAATCGCGTCCATGCCGGTGGCGGCGGTGAGCTTGGGCGGCAGGCCGAGCGTGAGTTCGGGGTCGCAGATCGCGGCTTTGGGCATCAGGAACCAGCTGTGAAAACCGAGCTTGCGGTGATCGTCCACGATGACGATCGCGCCGCGCGCCACTTCGCTGCCGGTGCCGCTGGTGGTGGGCACCGCGATGAGCGGCACCGCGCGGTCGGTGATCTTCGGCGAGCCGCCTTCGATGGTCGCGTAGGTCTTGAGCGGGCCTTCGTGCGTGGCGGCAATCGCCACGCCCTTGGCGCAGTCGATGGCCGAGCCTCCGCCCACGGCGATGAGGCCGTCGCAGCGGCCGCTGCGGTAGAGCTCGACGGCGGCGCGCACCGCGGCCTCGGTGGGGTTGGAGGGGGTCTGGTCGAACACCGAGACCTCCAGGTCGGCGATGGCGTCGAGCGCCTTCTGCAGCACGCCGGCCGCGCGCACGCCGGCGTCGGTCACGATCAGCGGGCGATGGATGCCGATGCGCGCGCATTCGCTGGACAGGAGCTTGATCGCGCCGAATTCGAACTGGATCTGGGTGAGGTACTGGATGAGTGCCATGGATCGTGGGACGTGTGGACGTGGTGGGTGGGGGCCCGGACGCAGGGAAAAGCGTCGGGGAAGTACGATTGCCGACCATCCGAATCTAACAACAGGGGACAGCCTTGCACATGAACAAAACCCTTGCCGCTGTCACGCTCGGCACATGACGACCAATCCTTCGATGAACCTCCCCCCGCACCCGCTGACCGCGAAGATGGCCAGCGTGGTCGAGCGCATGGCGCGCGCCGGCCATCCGACGCTCGACCAACTCTCGCCCGACGAGGCGAAGGCTTCCTACGAAAAAGGCGCGGGCGTGCTCGAAGTGCTCAAGCCCGAGTTGGCGCGCATCGAAGACTTCACCATCGCCGCGCGTGACGGCTTTGCGATACCCGCGCGGCTTTATGCGCCCTCATCGGACGTGCTGCCGGTGCTGGTGTACTTCCACGGCGGCGGCTTCACGGTCGGCAACATCCGCACGCACGACACGCTGTGCCGCGTGCTGAGCAGCAAGAGCGGCTGCGCGGTGGTGTCGGTCGACTACCGGCTCGCGCCCGCGCACAAGTTTCCGACCGCATCCGACGACGCTTGGGACGCGTTCCAGTTCGTCGCCACGCAAGGCGCGAGCCTCGGGCTCGACGGCAGCCGCCTCGCGGTTGGCGGCGACAGCGCCGGCGGCACGCTGGCTGCGGTGTGCGCGATCTTGGCGCGCGATGCGGGCCTGCCGCTCGCGCTGCAGATGCTGATCTACCCCGGCATGACCGCGCACCAGGACACGCCATCGCATCAGCGCTTCGAGCACGGTCCGCTGCTCACCAAGGCGATGATTGATTTCTTCTTCGCGCAGTACGTCCGCACGCCCGCTGACCGCGACGACTGGCGCTTTGCGCCGCTGCTGGCCGACGACGTCGACGGCGTGGCGCCCGCCTGGATCGGCCTCGCCGAATGCGACCCGGTGGTGGACGAAGGCATCGCCTACGCCGACAAGCTGCGCACCGCGGGTGTGCAGGTCGATCTGGAAATCTACCGCGGCGTGATCCACGAATTCATCAAGATGGGCCGCGCGTTGCCCGAAGCGCTGCAGGCGCAAGGCGACGCGGCCCGGGCACTCAAGGAAGCATTGGCACCATGACGACAGAGACAAGAACCGCAGCGAACCGACGCGAGGACTTCCGTTTTTTCCACCGCCTGCGCGTGCGCTGGGCCGAAGTGGACATGCAGAAGATCGTCTTCAACGCGCACTACCTCATGTACTTCGATACCGCCATCGCCGACTACTGGCGCGCAATGGCGCTGCCGTATGAAGAGGCAATGCATTCGCTGGGCGGCGACCTGTACGTGCGCAAGGCGACGATCGATTTCCGCGCCTCCGCGCGCATGGATGACGTGATCGACGTGGGCATGAAGTGCGCGCGCATCGGCAATTCGTCGATCGTGTTCGAGGGCGCGTTGTTCCGGCAGGACCAGTACCTGGTCGGCTGCGAACTGGTCTATGTGTTCGCCGATCCGGCCACGCAGACTTCGAAGCCGGTGCCCGCGGCATTGCGCGAGGTGCTGCTGGGCTTCGAGGCCGGGGAGCCGATGCGCACGGTGGAAACGGGTGGCTGGGATGCGCTCGGCGAAGGGGCGAGCGCCCTGCGGCGCGCGGTGTTCATCGAGGAGCAGAACATTCCGAAGGAACTGGAGTGGGATGCGCACGACGCCGTCGTGCTGCACGCGGTGGTGGCGCGCAACCGCCTCGGCCAAGTCATCGCGACCGGGCGGCTGCTGCATGCCGAGGACGGCGTCTCCCACATCGGCCGTATGGCGGTGCACCGCACGCTGCGCAGCGGCGGGCATGGCGCCGCCGTGATGCAGGCGCTCGAAGACGCGGCCCGGGCGCGCGGCGACCGCGAAGTGGCGCTCAATGCGCAGCGCAGCGCCGAGCGCTTCTATGCGCGGCTCGGTTATGCGGTGCACGGCGAGCCGTTCGAAGAGGCCGGCATCCCGCACGTCGAGATGCGGCGGTCGCTGCGCTGATCAGTAACGGCTGGGCGGGTCCGGCACGTAGCCGGGGTCCGAACCAGGGAACGGCGATGGGCCGGACGGACGCGGCCAGCGCGGCGTGGGAGGCACCGGGATCACGCCCGCTGCAATGAGGTTGTCGCGGCTGTCGTAGCGGATGCGGACCACTTCGTCGGGCGTCGATTGGGCACGCTCGAAATTCGTCTTGCCGACGTACGAGGTTTCGCGGCGGCCGTGGGCCGTGCCCAGGCTTGGAGCCGGTGCCTGGCGGCGCGCCATGGCGCCGGCGGGTGCGTCAGCCGAGGACGCGGCCTCGGCGGGCGCCGATTTGGCCTTGGCATCGCCCAGCGCAGACGATTCGCTCCGCAATTCCCGGTCGCGCGAGCTGTACTCGTCGCGGCTCGGCGCGATCGGGGGAGGCGGCGGCACCGGCACGTTCTCGCGGAACAGCGCAACGCCGATCACGCCGACGTCGTCGGGCCGGCCGGTGCGGCTCGCGTAGGAGTTGCCGGCCGAGGCGAACTCGAAGGCGGCGATCTGCGAATCGCTCTTGCGCCAGCCGGTGATGTCGCTGTTTTCGCGCGCGCCGAACACGTAGCCGGTCTGCCCGATGCCCGCGGTTTCGCCGCTGACGACGTTGACGCCGTCCACCGACATCACGGCCATGATGCGTTCGCCCATCGCGTTGCGCGCCCGGATGGCATAGCGCGCACCGGGTCGGCCGGCCACCCAGTATTCGCCGCGGTGGCGGTAGATCGGGAGTTCGGCGCCGGTCGTGCGATCGACGATGGCGATCTGCATGATCGAGCCGATGCGGCTCGAAGAAGAGGGCGGCGCGAACGGCCGGGCCGGGCTTTCGGCAGCGGCCGCCAACGCGGTCAGGGCCAGGACGGTGGAAAAAAGTCTGCGCTTCATGGTGCTCTTCCTTGCCAGGAGTGGATCGATGCAGGCTTCTACGGCGCAGCATCGACGGCGGGGTTAAGCAGCACGCAAAAAAATGGCGCCATCTTTTTCGATGGCGCCGAACGCCCCTTTGGATGGGGGCGTTGGGGGAAGAAAGATCAGATGTCTTCGAGCAAGGCGTAGGGAAGCGGCTCGACCGTCAAGGCCGGGCCGATGGCCGCGCCGGCATGCAGGCCGCCGGCTTCGAGCGCCGAGATCTGCATCGAGACCAGCGCCGCCCAGCCGCCGCCGGGCGCCTGTGCCGCCTGGGCCACGGTGCCGACGGGTTGCTCGCCATCGCCGGCTGCGAACACTTCCTGGCCCACCGCCACGGGCGCATCGGCCTGCATGAGGTAGGTGCGGCGCTTGAGCGTGCCGCGGAACTGGCTGCGCGCCACGATCTCCTGGCCGGGGTAGCAGCCCTTCTTGAAGTTCACGCCGCCCACGGATTCGTAATTGATCATCTGCGGCACGAAGGCTTCGATGATGGGCGTGGTCACGGTCACGATGCCGCTGCGGACTTCGCTCCATTGCCAGAGATCGGCATCCAGCTTCGGCCCGGCCGGCGCGGCATGGTCGGCGGGGGCGATCCACAAGGCGCGCGGCACGCCGTCGGCCGGGTAGAGGGACACCACGCTGATGTCGTCGCCGATGGCGGTGCGCTTGCCGGGTGGCGTGGCCGCATCGAGGCCATTGGCGGTGAGCGCGGTGCCGGCCAAGCCGTAGAGCGCGAACTGGTCGGTGGCGTCGGTCAGCTTGGCCTTGGCGCGCAGCACGTACATCGACAGGCGCTTGAGCGTCGCGGCGAGGATGTCGCGGCTGCACACAAGAAGGATCGATTCGGGCTGCGGCCGGATGCCGATGAAGCTTGCGATCACGCGGCCCTTGGCGGTGCAGAGCGCGGCCAGGCGGGCTTCGGTGGCGCCGAGCAGGGAGAAATCCTGGGTCAGCTGGCCGTGCAGGAAGCTGGCGGCATCGGGGCCTTCGGCGCGGATCACGCCGAGGTGCGAGAGGGTGGCTACCCCGTTGAGAACGACTGTGGTCATCGCTGAATTATCATGGCCGGGCCTGTTCCTTCCGGGCGTCAGGGACTCCCTCCCTTTTCCCATTCCCATCGACCCACCGCTTCCCATCGGATTCGTGCGCAGCTTCTTTCTTACCCTCTTCCTGCTCGCCGCCCTGATCGCGCTCGCGCTCGGCGCCGGCGGACTCTGGTGGGTGCACCAGCCGCTCAGGATGTCGGCGCCCAGCGCCGATCTTTCCATCGAGCCCGGCACCACGCCGCGCGGCATTGCCCAGGCCGTGGCGAATGCCGGCGTCGATGTGCAGCCGCAACTGCTCTATTGGTGGTTCCGGATTTCGGGCCAGGACCGCCAGATGCGCGCCGGCAGTTACGAGCTGGAACGCGGTGTCACGCCGAAGCTGCTGCTCAACATCCTGGTGCGCGGCGAGGAAGCCACGCGCAGCCTGGTGCTGGTCGAGGGCTGGAACATGCGGCAGGTGCGCGCGGCGCTGGGCAAGGCCGATCAACTCAAGCCCGAAAGCGTGGGCCTGAGCGACGACGCACTCATGGCCAAGCTGGGCAAGCCGGGCGTGCACCCCGAAGGCCGCTTCTTTCCGGACACCTACACCTACTCGAAGGGCTCGACCGACATCGCCCTGCTGCAGCGCGCGATGCGTGCCATGGACAAGAAGCTCGAAGCCGCATGGGCGGCGCGCGCGGCCGACTTGCCCCTCAAATCGGCCGATGACGCGCTGATTCTGGCCAGCATTGTCGAAAAGGAGACAGGTAAAGCCAACGACCGCGCCGAGATTGCCGCCGTCTTCACCAATCGCCTGCGCATCGGCATGCCACTGCAGACCGATCCGACGGTGATCTACGGCCTGGGCGCCGCCTTCGACGGCAACCTGCGCAAGAAAGACCTGCAGACCGACAGCCCCTGGAACACCTACACCCGCGGTGGCCTGCCGCCCACGCCGATCGCGATGCCGGGCAAGGCCGCGTTGCTGGCGGCGGTGCAGCCGGCGCAGAGCAAATCGCTGTACTTCGTGTCGCGCGGCGACGGCACGAGCCAGTTCAGCAGCTCGCTCGATGACCACAACCGAGCGGTGAACCGCTACCAGCGCGGCGGTGGCAGCAGCAGCAGCGAACCCAAACCGAAGGCGACGCAATGAGCGCCGCGCCGGGCCGCCCCAAGCAAGCTCGCACCGCAGCCGAAGGCGGAGGTAATTTTCTATGAGCGACGGTCTGTTTCTGACGCTGGAAGGCATCGACGGCGCGGGCAAGTCGAGCCATCTCGATGCGATGGAGGCGCTCTTCAAGGCGCAGGGCCGTAAGGTCGTGCGAACGCGCGAACCCGGTGGCACGCCGCTGGCGGAAACGCTGCGCGGGCTGATCCTCGAACAGCCGATGGACCCGCTGACCGAATCGCTGCTGGTGTTCGCGGCGCGGCGCGATCACATCGTGCAGGTCATCGAACCGGCGCTCGCGCGCGGCGACCTCGTGCTGTGCGATCGTTTCACCGATGCCACCTTCGCCTACCAGGGCGCGGGACGCGGCTTCGATGCAGCCGTGCTGTCGACGCTGGAACAGTGGGCGCAAGGGGGCAGGGCGGAAGGGCTGTTGCAGCCGCACATCACGCTGTGGTTCGACCTCGCGCCCGAGACCGCGGCAGAGCGGCTGGCCGGTGCGCGCGTGCCGGACAAGTTCGAGGCGCAACCGGTCGAATTCTTCCGCCGCGTCGCACAGGGCTATGCAGATCGCGCGGCCGCCGACGCACAACGCTTCATTCGCATCGACGCCAGCCAGGCGCGCGACCAGGTCTGGCAGCAGATCGAAACGGCGCTGGTGGCGCGCGGCGTGCTGAGTACAGGGACCGCACGATGACCGTGCCAGCTCTCACGCCCTGGCTGCGCCAGCCGCTTGCTGAACTGCTGCGCCAGCGCGGCCATGCCTGGCTGCTGCAAGGGCCGTCGGGCATCGGCCAATACGAACTCGCGTTGGCGCTCGCCGCGGCCTGGCTGTGCGAGCAGCCGGTGGAAGAGGGCGGTGCCGCCTGCGGCCATTGCGCGAGCTGCCACGCCATCGAGGTCCGCACCCACGCCGACCTGTGCGTGCTGATGCCCGAAGTCGCGATGCAGGAACTGGGCTGGCCGCTCGACGAAAAGGCGCAGGCCGACATCGACGACAAGAAACGCAAGGCAAGCCGCGAGATTCGCGTCGAGGCGATGCGTGACGCGGTCGGCTTTGCCCAACGCACCAGCGCGCGCGGGCGCGGCAAGGTCGTGCTGGTGTATCCGGCCGAGCGCATGAACACCATCACCGCGAACGCGCTGCTCAAGACGCTCGAGGAGCCCGTCGGCGATGTGCGTTTCGTGCTCGCCAGCGAGGCTGCGTGGCAGTTGCTGCCGACCATTCGCAGCCGCTGCCTGGGCTTCACGCTGCCGTGGCCCGAAACGGCCGAAGCCGAAACCTGGCTCGTCGCGCAGGATGTGCCGGCCGCCGATGCAACCGCCCTGTTGCGCGCTGCCGGCGGCCGGCCCAGCGACGCCTTGCGGCTTGCGCGGTCCGGCCAATCGCCCAAGGCGTGGTCGCTGTTCCCCAAAGCCATTTCGCGTGGCGACGTGGGGGCGCTGTCGGACCATGCGCCCGCCCAGGCCGTCGGCGCGCTGCAGAAGCTTTGCCACGACCTGATGGCTGTCGGCAACGGCGCCGAACCCCGTTTCTTCGAGGCGGCCGACCTGCCGGCGGCGCCGTCGCGACTGGCGCTGGCGCGCTGGTCGAAGTCGCTCGCGAACGCTGCGAGGACCGCCGAGCATCCGTTCAATGCAGGTCTCATGCTCGAAGCGCTTGTGAGCGAAGCGCGAAGCACCCTAAACTCAGCCGCTCGCCGCCCATGAACCAACCTGTCGCCCCCGCCTCTGCTGCGCCCGCAGCCTCCACGCCCGCCAGGCCGAGCGTCATCCAGCTCGCCATCAAGGAGAAGGGGGCGCTCTATGCGGCCTACATTCCGCTCTTTGCCGAGGGCGGCATCTTCATTCCGACCACGCGCGAATACCGGCTGGGCGACGATGTCTATGTGCTGCTGACGCTGCCCGAAGACCCGCAGCGCTATCCGGTGGCCGGCAAGGTCGCCTGGATCACGCCGGCACGTGCCGCCGGCAACCGGGCGCCTGGTGTCGGCATCCGTTTTCCCTCGGATGACAAATCGCGGCAACTGAAGGCGCGCATCGAAGCGGCCCTCGGCGGCTCGATGGCGTCGGACCGCCCCACCCAAACCATCTGAGTTTTCCGTCGTCCTCGTGACGCGGAACTCCGTGTACGGCGCCACCTCACACAGGTGACAGGTGCGCCGACTTCACCGTCATTTCCGATGTTCACAGACTCCCACTGCCACCTGACCTTCCCTGAGTTCGCGGATCAGATGCCGCAGATCCGCGCCGCCATGGCCGCCGCCAAGGTCGACCGGGCCCTCTGCATCTGCACCAAACTCGAGGAGTTCGACGAGGTGCAGGCGCTCGCCGCCAGCTACGACAACTTCTGGGCCAGCGTGGGCGTGCACCCCGACAACGAGGACATCGCAGAGCCCAGCGTCGAAGACCTGGTGCGCCTCTCGGCCCGGCCCCGCGTGGTGGCCATCGGCGAGACCGGCCTCGACTACTACCAGATGGAAGAGCGCAAGGGCGGCCGCAGCATCGCCGACATGGAGTGGCAGCGCGACCGGTTCCGCGTGCACATCCGCGCAGCGCAGCAGACGCGCAAGCCGCTCATCATCCATACCCGGGAAGCCTCGGCCGACACGATTGCGATTCTGAAGGAGGAGGGCGAAGACGGCTCCATGGGAACCGGTGCGGCAGGCGGCGTGTTCCATTGCTTCACCGAAACCGCCGAAGTGGCGCGCGCGGCCCTCGATCTGGGGTTCTATATCTCGTTCTCGGGCATCCTGACCTTCAAGAAGGCACAGGACCTGCGCGACGTGGCCGCCTTCGTGCCACTCGATCGCATGCTGATCGAGACCGACAGCCCGTATCTGGCGCCTGTGCCGTACCGCGGCAAGACCAACAATCCGTCGTACGTGCCCTACGTGGCACAACAGATCGCCGAGCTGCGAAAACTGCCCGTAGAGGCCATCGCCAAGGCGACGAGCGACAACTTCGACACATTATTCAGGGACGTCAGATCATGAAAAACTACTTCAAGAAGTCGCTTTATCTCCTTGTCATTGCTGTATCTTTTGCCGCACATGCAGGATCGTTCGAGGACTTTTTCCGTGCCGTGCGCGGCGACAACGCCAGCGGCGTGCGCACCCTGCTGCAGCGCGGATTCGACCCCAACACGCTCGACGAGCACGGCCAGACCGGTTTGATGATCGCTTTGCGCGAACCGTCGCCCAAGGTCATCCAGGTGCTGCTCGAATCCCCCCAACTCAATGTCGACCTGCCCAATGCCAAGGACGAAACGCCGCTGATGCTGGCTGCGATCAAGGGCCAGCAGGACCTGGTCAAGCAGCTGCTCAAGCGCGATGCCGCGGTCAACAAGACCGGCTGGACGCCGCTGCATTACGCGGCCACCAGCGGCCAGTTGACGATCATGAAAGTGCTGCTCGACAACTACGCGTTCATCGATGCGCAGTCGCCCAACGGCACCACGCCGCTGATGATGGCCGCCATGTACGGCTCGGGCGAAGCCGTGAAGCTGCTGCTGGACGAAGGCGCTGACACGACGATGAAAAATCAGTTGGGCATGACGGCGGTCGACTTCGCGAACAAGGCGAACCGTGCGGAAGCGGCGCAGCTCATCACGGCCGCAATGAACGCCAAGGCCGGTCCGAAGCCGCCGCCCAAGGACGGCAAATGGTGAGATGGGCCGGCCTTGCGTTCGCGCTGGGTTTGACGACCGCCGGGTTCGATGCCGCCGCCCAGCACTCGATCTACAAATGCGTGCAAGGCGGCAAGGTCGTGTATTCGAACGAACCCTGTCCTGACGCGAAGAAGATCGAGATCAAGCAGACCAAGGGAGTGAACTACGAAGGCAGAGTATCTGGAAATTCGCCCAAGCGTTGAGGGCTGATTTCATCGCCTTGCAGGCCCGGCAAAAGGTCAATAAAAGGGCGCCTGCGCACTCGTGCGAGACTCTGTGGAGAAGGAGAAGCAGAGATGAATACGTTCCTATTCATGGTCGTTTTGCTGGTTGTCGGCGTGCTGGTGTTTCTGGTGGTGGCCAAGAAAAGGTCCGAGCAAAACACCAGCAACTTCGTCGACAAACCCAAGGCCCGGGCACCGCTCACTGCACGCGAGCAGGCGATGTACAACCGCCTCGTGCAAACGCTCCCGGACCTCGTGGTGCTGCCGCAGGTCAGCTTCGGCGCCTTGCTCACGGCCCGAACACGCGCGGCGCGCAGCACGTTCAGCCGCAGGATCGCCGACTTCGTCGTGTGCGACCGCTCGTTCAAGGTCGTGGCCGTGGTCGAGCTCGGCGACAAGAATCAAAAGGACAAGGCCCGGCGCGATCCGGATCGGGATGCGATGCTGATCGAAGCCGGATATCGCGTGCTGCGGTATCAGCGTGTGCCGGACATCGGACGCGTGGAAGCGGATTTCGATCCTTCGTTGGCGTCGGTCAGTCCGATGGGGTCCTGAACGCATTTTCTTGCGTGGTTCCCAGAATGGGTCCATTTGATTTGGCGTACAACGATCACACAATGTGCATTATGTTAAATTCAATCGCGAGACGGTGTCGCGCTTAAGCGGCTCCTTATTGGCCGACAGCAAGTTCGCGCGGTATCCCGCCACGAAGCGGCGCCCCCTGCGCTACTTTCGAAAAGCGCACGGGGCCTTCCAGTCTTAGCCTGGCAGTTCTTCCGCAACCTCGGACGGATCGACACCGCCCGGCGCCGTCTTCGCAAACGCATTGCCGCCCAGCGCCCGCGCAGTGACGACGTGAGACGCTGCGGCTTGCCCATTCACATCGAGCAGGAATTCCGAGGTGACGACGCGCGCGCCGCAGAAATCGAAAATGCCGTGATCGATCTGTGTGCGCATGGCCTGGTCGTAGCCGTGCCGTGCATAGGTGCCCCCGTCTGCGCCGCCGATGCCGATGAGGTGGACGGCCAGGCGGCCGAGCCGCTTTCCGAGCGTGCCGTCCGGCGCCTCGTCATACGCCCATCCATTGGAGAACACGCGGTCGATCCAGCCCTTGAGTTGGCCGGGGAACGACCACCAATACACGGGATAGACCAGCACGAGCGCGTCGGCCCGATCGATGCGCTCCTGCTCGCGCAGGATGTCCGGCGGCAAGGGCTTCTGGAGAAAATAGGCGGCGCGGTCGGCCTGATTGAAGGCCGCCTGGAAGCCTTCCGCAGCGATGTCGACGATTTCGGTGGTGTGCTCGCCCGATTCCTCAACGCCCTCGGCGAACGAGCGAGCGACAGCGTGCGTGAGGGACCGGGAATCGGGATGGCTGACAACGATGAGGGCATGCATGGCGGTTCCTTTTCGGGGTTTGGCTTAAACTACTGTTTGTAGGTTACCTTTGGTAGATTAACGATGTCAAGCAAGCAGATGGAACCGGTCATGCAAGTCGCAACCAGGAAACGCCTTCCCAAGGACGAGCGCGGCCGCCAGCTGCTGGACGTCGCCTGGGCCATCGTGCGCAGCGAAGGAACCGATGCGCTCACGCTGGGCTACCTGGCGGAGCGCGCGGGGGTGACGAAGCCCGTCGTGTACGACCATTTCGGCACGCGGACCGGCCTGCTCGGCGTGCTTTACGGGGAATACGACAGCCGGCAGCACGCGCTCATGGACGAGGCCCTTCGGGCGTCGGGAAAGTCGCTCCCCGCCGTGGCGAAGGTGATCGCCGCCGCCTACGTCAACTGCGTCATGGAGATGGGCCGCGAGATGCCCGGTGTGAGTGCTGCGCTGGCCGGCTCGCCCGAGCTCGACGCCTTGAAGAAGGAGCTCGAGGCCGAGTTCCTGGTGAAGTGCCGCAACGCGCTGCAGCCGTTTGCGAAACGACCCATTGCCCCGGCAGCGATGCGCGCAATGCTGGGTGCCGCCGAGGCCGTGTCGTTTGCGGCCGCCGCGGGCGAGTTCGATCCGGTGGATGCGGAGAACGAGATCTACGACGTCATTGTCCGGATCGCGCAGAGAGCCTGAACGCCCTGCCCGATCGGCGCGCCGCGGCACCTCATCCAACCGACAGCCTGGCTGCCCGAATGGATGCCCGCTCGCCGGCAGCGCGCCGTCGCTGTATCAGCTCAGACAGCCAGCCCTTGCTCCACTTCCTGGGTCTTGCGGCGCGCGAGCGCGAGGTTCGACTTCGACTTGTCGAGCACCAGATAGACGAACAGGCCTTCGTGCTTGTTCATCGGCCGGATGATGTGGTACTGGCGTCCGAGCGTGATCAGGATGTCCTCGATCACGTCGTTCAGGCCGAGCGCTTTCATGGTCTTGAGCTTGGCGCGAACGACCTCGGTGTTGCCCGCGGCGGCCACTTCCAGATCGACGCCCGAACCCACCTGCCCCAGGACCATGCCGCTGCCGGAGTCGACCAGCGCAGCGCAGAGCGCGCCGTCGATCGTCATCAGTTCATCCATGGATTGCTTGATATTTGCCATCAGAGTCTTTCGTAGTCCATCG
Organism: Variovorax sp. W2I14; assembly: GCF_050435205.1. Taxonomy (NCBI): domain Bacteria; kingdom Pseudomonadati; phylum Pseudomonadota; class Betaproteobacteria; order Burkholderiales; family Comamonadaceae; genus Variovorax; species Variovorax sp. W2I14. The sequence goes on from NZ_JBNDJX010000001.1 coordinate 1,348,888, forward strand.
CCCTCGGGATCGGCCGCCGCCCGGGCGAGTGATGAGCGCCGGCCGTTTGTGAAAAGGAAAAAAGACGCGGCGTTCAGGCGCGCTGCAGCGCGAGCGTCGCCAGCTTGGAGAGATACAGGACCTGGCCGATCACGGCGTCCTTGCCTGTGATCACGCTCACGATCAGGTCGACCTCGGCGTGGCGGGCCTGCAGCATCAGGATGTGGCCCGACGCGGTTTCTATCGCGACGTTCTCGCACTGCCCCAGCCCGCTCTCCACGCCGGCCACCGCGCCCAGCGCGGCCAACGAGCTCGCGATGGCCGACATGCGTGCGACCTGCGCGGTGTTCTCCGCGCGCGCGGCCAGCTCGAGGCCGTCCTCGGTCGCGATCACGACGGCCTTCACGCCCTTGATCTCGCGCATGAGCGTGTTCACGGCCGCGTCGGCGGCGTCCTTGATGCGGGGTGCGATGTTCATGTGGCTGGGGTCCGGCGTTGCGGGGAACAGAGGAAGGAAAAAGAAAGAAGGAACAGCGGCAGCAGCGGCGATGCCGTGCTCAGGCTTCGAGCTGGATCAGCAGCAGCTCGAGCAGCTGCACCACCTGCTGCGGGTCGGTCACGTTGGCCGGGAGCACCGGGCACATCACGCCCTTGTCCTGCATGCGTCGGGCGTAGGCATCGAGGTCCGGCTCGGGATGGGTCTCCATGCGCCCTACCGCAACGACGCAGGCGGTCTTCTCGATGAGCTCGGCGAAGCCGTCGAGATAGACCTCCAGGTCCGCCAGTGGATCGGGGCGGCTGTTGTCGACCAGGATGACCAGGCCGAGCGCGCCGCGCGCGAGGATTTGCCACATGAAGTCGAAGCGGATCTGCCCCGGCGTGCCGTACAGGCGCAGCTTCTCGCCGTTGTCCAGCGTGAGCTCGCCGTAGTCCAGGCCCACCGTGGTGGTGGCCTTGGCGACCGAAGCATCGCTGTTGCGCACCTCGGTGCGGACCGGTGCGATTTCGCTCACCGCGGCGATGGCGGTGGTCTTGCCGGCGCCCATGGTGCCGGTGAAAAGGATCTTGTGTTCCACGTGCTTCAGGCCTTCGAACCGGAGGACAGCAACCCGAGGCGGTTGCGGATGCGCGCGAGCAGGCCCGGCGCGACGACAGCGCGCGCCGGGGCGAGCGCGCGGTGCGCGTCCGCGCCGGAGGAAGCCTCCGAAACCTGCAAGGACTGCGAATCGGGCCAGAGCGATTCGGGCGCATGGCTGGCCGAGAATCCTGTGCCCGCGCTGCCGTGGCCAGTGCCGGCGACGAACCCTGCGCGCTCGAGCGCCGCGATGAAGTCGACGCACTCCTGTGCGCCGGCGTTCGAGCGCTGCTGCAGCGCATGGAGCGAAGCCGGGCGGCTCGCGAGCAGCGCGGCGAGCTTCATGCGCATGGGGGTGTCGAGCAGTGCGGCCGCGGGCCAGCGCAACAGGCGGTATTCCTCGCCGTGCGCGCCCCTGCCCCGCTCGCTGTGGTCGCGGGCAGCAGGCGCGAGAGCAGACGCAGGCAGGCCGAGCTCACGGGCGTGGACCACCATCGCGCCAAGGCGGTTGAGCATGACCTCGAGCGCGTCGGCGTGCAGCGGCAACCGCAGGAAAGGTCCATGCGGCGGCGGCGTTTCTCCGAGCGTCAGCCGCGGGACCGGATGATCGGCCGCATCGTCCGGCGCTGTCAGCGAGACGCGGTCGCCCACCACGCGCAGGTCGGCGTCCTCGACCTGCCAGGTCCATTGCTGGTGTGTGCGGTGGTCCAGCAATCGCACGAGGGACTTGAACAGCAGTTCGTCGCGGGCCGGCAGGCCATCGACGCTGTAGCTCAACAGCGGCCGGCGGGTCCGCGGCGGTGCGGCGAACGCCGCGGGCGTGGTCATCGGCATCCCCGGCGCAGCCATTCGGCCGCCGGCATCAAATGCACCAAATTAGGGCTTTTTTGCGGCGTGGACGGCAATTCAGGCGCTCCCGTTGGTGAAACATCCATGGGAAGCCTCGTGGCCGCCGAAATTGAATGCCTAAGTTTTAATAATCCCTCGCCAAAAATATAACATTGGTTGCATAAAAAAACACTAGATTACAAAACCCGATTGCCAACCACGGGAATCGGTGGGAAAAGTTGCTCGATGGCGTGCTGCGGCCTTGTCCGACACCTGACCACGACAAAACGCAATAACGTCTCGCTCGACGGTGGCTTCGTGCCGCTTTGGCTTTCCAACGAGACCCCGAGAAAAAATGGCCGATGGCGCGCGAGGCAAGAGGGATGACGAAACCGGTCCCGATCTCAACATTCCCCTGAACCTCGGGCTGATCACCGATGCCGACTACCGGCTGATGGTCGACGCCATCGCCGACTACGCGATCTTCTTTCTCGACCCCGGCGGCATCGTGCTCAGCTGGAACGCGGGCGCTAGGCAGCTCCAGGGCTACGAACCCCACGAGGTCATCGGGCGCCACTTCTCCATCTTCTATCCGCCCGAGCTGCTGGAGAAAAACTGGCCGCAGCACGAACTCGAGGTCGCGACCCGAACGGGCCAGTACGAGGAAGAAGGCTGGCGCCTGCGCAAGGACGGCACGCGTTTCTGGTCGAGTCTTGTCCTCACCCGCCTCACGAGTCCGGACGGCAAGCTGCGCGGCTTTTCCAAGATCACCCGCGACCTGTCGAACCGCCAGAAGCAGGACGAGCTGCTTCGCGCCAGCGAGGAGCGCTTCCGGCTGATCGTCGATGGCGTGAAGGACTATGCGATCTTCATGCTCGACCCCAGCGGCTACATCGTGAGCTGGAACACCGGCGCGAAGGCCACCAAGGGCTACGAGGCGCACGAGATCATCGGCAAGCACTTCTCGGTGTTCTATCCGCCCGAGGTGGCTGCCACCGGTTTTCCCGACGAGGAGCTGAAGACTGCGCGCGAGGTCGGCCGCTTCGAGGACGAGGGCTGGCGCGTACGCAGGGACGGCAGCCGGTTCTGGGCCAGCGTCATCATCACCGCCCTCTTTGACGAGACCGGCCGCCACCGCGGCTTTGCCAAGGTCACGCGCGACCTCACGGAGCGCCGGCGCATCTCGACCCTGGAGGACGAAGGCCGCCGCATCACGACCTTCCTGGCGATGCTCGGCCACGAGCTGCGCAATCCGCTCACGCCGATTTCCAACGCGGTGGCGATCATGGACCGCCTGGGTCCGGCCGCGGACACGGCGACGCTGGCGCGCATGAGCAGCATCATCGGCCGCCAGCTCAAGCAGATCACGCGGCTGGTCGACGACCTGCTGGATGTCGGCCGCATCACGAGCGGCAAGATCCATCTCGAATCGAAGCCCGTGCGGCTCTGCGACGTGATCGACGAGTCGATCGAGATGCTCAGGCCCTCCGCCGACGCCAAGCAGCACGCCCTGGTCTTTCACTCGCCCTCCGCCGACCCGTGGATCACCGGTGACCGCGCCCGCATGATCCAGGTCGTCTGCAACCTGCTGAACAACGCCATCAAGTTCACGCCCGACGGCGGCCGCATCGAGGTGCGGCTGCGCGAGGTGGGCGCCAATGCGGAGGTCAGCGTGAGCGACAACGGCCCCGGCATCCCGCCCGCCGCGTTGCCGCGCGTCTTCATGCTGTTCGCGCAGGGCGAGCAGGAAATTTCCCGGCCGCAGGGCGGACTCGGGCTCGGCCTCACGCTGGTGCAGCAACTGGTGACGCTGCACGGCGGCGATGTCAGCGCGTTCAGCAAAGGCACGCCGGGAGACGGCGCGGAATTCGTCGTTCGCCTGCCCCGCGCGACCGCGCCGCTGGAGAAGAAAAAAATCGACGGCAACGAGAGCCGGAAGATGGTCCTCGTGGTCGACGACAACCAGGACGCGGCCGAGACGATGTGCCTCCTTGTCGAAAGCCTGGGCTATGTGACCCGCACGGCCGCCGACGGCCCCTCGGCGCTGGAGGCAATCAAGGTCGAGCAGCCGGACCTCGTGCTGCTGGACATCGGCCTGCCGGGATTCAGCGGCGTCGAAGTCGCACTGCGGGTGCGCCGCGAGGTCCCGCATCCGCCCACGCTGGTCGCGGTCACAGGCTACGGCCAGGGCTCGGACCGGGACGCGAGCCTCGCGGCCGGCTTCTACGCGCACCTGACCAAGCCGGTCGATGCGCAGCAGCTCGAAGGGCTGCTCGCGCGCCTGCTCGACAAGTCCTGAAGAGAGGCTCAGGCTTTCTCGCCGAGCCCGTCCGCGCAGAACGCCAAAAACTCGTTGATCTCCGCGGCCTTGTCGAAAACCGCGTCGGCGCCCAAGGTCAGGCATTGCGCGCGGTTGTCCGCCGATGCCGCGTTCGTCAGCGCCACCACCAGTCCGCATTTGGGCCCGAGGGCGGCCAGCGCCGCGAGCACGCCGAGGCCACTGCCCTGCTTCAGAAGCAGATCCACCACCAGCAGATGCCAGCTATCGCGGTTCGCCTTCAGCCACGCCACAGCCTCCGCCTCAGAAGGCGCGGTGCCTACGATCTCCGCGCGCAGATAACCCTCCAGCACGACCTTCAGGCTGTCCTGGATCGTCGGTTCGTCTTCCACGATGAACACGGCCCGCGTCATGCGCTGGACAGTCGCTCTTTCGCTCGCGCACGGGTGTAGGCAGACAGCGCGTCAGCGTGTTGGCGCCACGCCGAGCGCTGCCGAATGCAGTCAATCCAGCGTGGCCAGGTAGGCCGCGATGTCCCGCGCGTCCTGCTCGGTCACGCCCAGTTCGGGCATCGCGGTGAGCGGATCGACCTCGCGCGTGTGGCGCAGCCATCGCACCATGTTGTCGGGCGTGTTCGCGAGCTTGCCGCCGATCAGCGAGCGCTTCGCCATGCCGGCCAGCGGCGGGCCGACGTTCGGAAACGAACCCGTGATGCCGGGAATCGTGTGGCACGCATTGCAGGCGTACTGGTAGAGCGCGCGCTGGCCGCGCCGCACCTCGTCGCCCTTTTCCGCCGAGGCCGCGCGCACGCCGGGTCCGCATGAGGGCGCGGCCGGCGTGCCCTGGCCGGCGGGCAGCATCGGCGCGCTCGCCTCTGCGTACTGCTGCGGCGTCATGTCGGGCAGCCGCTGCAGAAATGCGACCACGGCCCACAGGTCTTCATCGGACAGCCGGTACTCCCAAGCCGGCATGCCGCTCATCTTGATGCCGTGCTTCGTCACCCAGTAGAGCTCGCGCGCATTCCAGCGCTGCCGCGCATCGACCAGCGGGCCAGGGAGCGGCTGCATGCTCTTGCCGATGTCCCCCTGCGCCACGCCCGGCGCACCGTGGCACTGCACGCACTTGTCGCGAAAGCAGGCCGCGCCGCGCGCCACCCGTTGCGCGTCGGCAAGATCCGGCGGCTCGATGCCGCGCGCCCGCAGGCGCACCGACTGCCGCATCGCCGTCTCGAGCAGCGAGTAGACAGGCTGCGTGTGCTGCTCGGTGGCGGCCACGTTGTAGACGCCGCCCCACGCCATCCATGCCGCACCGGCCGCCGCGGCCAGGCCGAGCGTCGCGAGGGTGAGGAGGATGGTCTTGGGCGTCCCCATTTGGCGGCATTGTCCGACGCGCACCAGGGCATGCCGTGTCGGCGGAAGCCCCGTTCGCGCTCGCAGAATCCGCGGATGGCCGCGCCCTCCGCCACCTCCGCCGCCCTCGCCGCGCTGTTGCTCGCCGCCCTGGCCAGCGGCTGCGAACTCGGCGAACGCGACCTGCCCTACGGCGGCGCGCCCTCCGCCCAGCGCGTGGCGGGCCAGCGCCTGCTCGCGCAGTACCAGTGCGGCAGTTGCCATGCGATTCCCGGCGTGCCCATCGCACAGGGCGCGGTCGGCCCGCCGCTCAGCGCCTACGGACGGCGCAGCTACATCGCGGGCCACCTGCCGAACCGGCCCGACACGCTTGCGCAGTGGATCGTCGCGCCGGCCGCCCTGGTGCCCGGCACCGCGATGCCCGCCATGGGCGTGTCGCCGCAGGATGCGCGCGACATGGCGGCCTACCTGCTCGCGCTCGAATGAGCACCGCACCGTTGCCATCGCAATCGGCATTGCAGGCCGCGGGGCCGGTCGCCGACACGCTGCTCGGCGTCACCGGCCTGCTGGTGGGCGGCGCGGCGGTGATCTTCCTCGGCGTCATGGCGCTGCTGGTGTTCGCGGCGCGTCGGCACGACGGCACGCTGCATGCGCGGCTCTGGGTCATCGGCGGCGGCGTGGTGTTTCCGACCGTCGTGCTGGTCGCGCTCTTCGCGTACAGCGAATGGCACCGGCCGACCTGGCGGGCCGTGCCGCCGAAAGACGCGCTCATCGTCGGCATCACCGCGCACATGTGGTGGTGGGAGGTGCGCTACCGCGACCCGGCGACGGGCGCGGAGATCGCGACCGCCAACGAGATCCGCATTCCCGTCGGCCGGCCGGTGTACTTCGGCCTCGGCAGCGCCGACGTGATCCACAGCTTCTGGGTGCCGGCGCTCGGCGGCAAGATGGACATGCTGCCCGGCCGCGTGCAGCACCTGCTGCTGCAGGCCGACCGCCCCGGCACGTACCGCGGGCAGTGCGCCGAATACTGCGGCGAGCAGCATGCGCGCATGGCGCTGCATGTGGTGGCACAAGCGCCGGCCGAGTTCGATGCGTGGCTCGCGGCACAGGCGAAGCCGGCTGCGCCGCCCTCCTCCTCCTCTTCCTCTTCCTCTTCCTCTCCTGACATCGAACGCGGTCGCGAAGCCTTCCTCGCGAACCGCTGCAATGCCTGCCACACGGTGCGCGGCGTGAGCGAGGAAAGCCGCCTCGGCCCCGACCTCACGCACGTCGGCAGCCGGCTGTATCTCGGCGCGGGCACCGTGCCCAACAATGCCGAAAACCTCGCCGCGTGGGTCGCCCACACGCAGCAGCTCAAGCCCGGCGCGCGCATGCCTTCGTCGGGCGAGCGCATCGACGCGGCGACGCTGCAATCCATCGCGGCTTTCCTCGGGCAACTGAAATGACGCAGCCCACCGAACCACGCCCCGAACGTCCCGAAGGCGAACGCGAAGCGCTCGAACGCGCTTGGCGTGCGCCGCGCGGCTGGCAACTGCTCTCGGCGGTCAACAACACGCACATCGGCGTTTTCTACATCGTGACCGCGATGCTCTTCTTCGTGCTGGCCGGCATCCTCGCGCTGGTGATGCGCACGCAGCTCGCGGTGCCGGGCAACGACCTCGTAGGCGCGCAGACCTACAACCAGCTCTTCACGATGCACGGCACCGTGATGATGTTTCTCTTCGCGGTGCCGATCGTCGAGGCCATCGCGGTCTACCTGCTGCCGGGCATGCTCGGCGCGCGCGACCTGCCGTTCCCGCGGCTCTCGGCCTATGCGTTCTGGGCCTATGCGATCGGCGGGCTGGCCTTCTTCTGCACGATCTTCTTCGGTGAATCGCCCGACGGCGGCTGGTTCATGTACCCGCCGCTCACCAGCAAGGAGTTCTCGCCGGGACGCGGCGCCGACTGGTGGCTGCTGGGCATCGGCTTCATCGAGATCTCGGCCATCGCGGGTGCCATCGAGCTGATCATCGGCATCCTCTTCACGCGCGCGCCGGGCATGACGCTCATGCGCATGCCGGTGTTCGCATGGGCGATGCTGGTGAGCGCGCTGATGATCGTGTTCGCGTTTCCGGCGGTCATCGCGGCCACGATGCTGCTGGAACTCGAACGCGCCTTCGACTGGCCCTTCTTCATCGCCGCGCGCGGTGGCGACCCGGTGCTGTGGCAGCACCTGTTCTGGTTCTTCGGGCATCCGGAGGTCTACATCATCTTCCTGCCCGCGGCCGGCATGGTCTCGGTGATGGTGGCCACGCTCGCGCGCACGCCGCTGGTGGGCCACCGCGCGGTGGTGATGGCGCTCATCGGCGTGGGCGTGGTGAGCTTCCTGCTGTGGGCGCACCACATGTTCACCACCGGTCTTGGCAACCTCTCGATGCTGGTGGTGTCGGCCGCGAGCTTCATGGTGGCCATTCCGAGCGGGCTGCAGGTGTTCGCCTGGATCGCCACTTTCTGGCGCGGCCGCGTCACGCTCGATGCGCCCACGCTCTTCCTGCTGGGCTTTCACTTCATTTTCGTGCTGGGCGGGCTCACCGGCGTGATGGTGGCGGTGCTGCCCTTCGACTGGCAGGCGCACGACAGCTACTTCATCGTCGCGCACCTGCACTACGTGCTGATCGGCGGCATGGTGTTTCCGGTGTTCGCGGGCTTCTATTACTGGGCGCCGGTGTTCAACGGGCATCGCCTCTCGGAGCGCTGGGGCCGCTGGGTGTTCGGGCTGATGTTCGGCGGCTTCAACCTCGCGTTCTTCCCGATGCACATCGCGGGGCTCATGGGCATGCCGCGCCGCGTCTACACCTACCCGGGCGACCTGGGCTGGAATGGGCTCAACATGGCGTCGACCGTGGGCGCCTTCGTGCTCGCGGCGGGCGTGCTGCTGTTCTTCATCGACGCGGCGCGCACGCTGCGACGACCCGAAAAGGACCATGGCAATCCCTGGGGCGCGGGCACGCTCGAATGGCTGCCTGCGCGCGACTACGGCGTGCGCAGCATTCCTGAGGTGGATTCGCGCTATCCGCTGTGGCGCCAGCCAGCGCTGCCCGAAGAAGTCGAGGCCGGCCGGCACTGGCTGCCGGGCACCGTCTTCGGCGGGCGCGAAACGCTGGTTACCAGCATGCGCGATGCACGGCCCCTGCACCTGCTGCGCCTGCCGACCGATGGCTGGCCGCCGTTCGTCGCGGCGGTGGGCACGGCCGGATTCTTCCTGCTGCTGACCGTCTCGCAGGCGGTGCTCGCATTTGCGTTCGGACTGCTCGCGATCGTCGCCATCCTCTGGTGGCTGTGGGCGTCCGACCAGCCGCCGCCGACCGCCACCGCCGACGTGGGCCACGGCGTGCGCCTGCCGGTGAACGCCGCGGGCACGGCCTCGCATTCGTGGTGGGCGGTGATCGTGCTCATCGCGGTGGACATGACGATCTTCGTGTCCTTCCTGTTCACGCACGTGCACCTGTCGATGGCCGCCGAGGTGTGCCCACCGCCGGGTGCTGCATTACCGCCGCTGCAATGGCCGCTGGCGTCCGGCGTGTTGCTGCTGCTGGGCTCGGCCGCCATGGCGGTGGCCGTTCGAAGGCCGCTGCAGCCGCCCACGCAGCGCACGGTGCGATGGCTTGCGGGTCTTGCGATGCTCTCTGCCGCCTGTGCGCTCGGCTTCGACCTCACGGGCCACTGGCGCGCCGGCCTCGATCCGCGCGACGAGGCCTGGAGCGCGAGCGTCGGCATGCTGCTCGGCTACCAGGCCTTCCATGTCGCGGTGCTGCTGCTCATGGGCGGCTATGTGCTCGTGCGCTCATGGACCGGCAGGCTGCAGCCCGCCGCCCGTGCAACGCTCGACAACACGGCGCTGATGTGGCACTGCGTCACCGCGCAAGGCGTGCTGGGCGCGCTCACCGTGCAGCTGGTGCCGCGCGTGCTGGGCTGATCAGGACCGGGTTTGTTCGATCACCAGCGCCGCCCACGGCATGTGGCGGAAGGCGTCCGCCAGACGCACCGTGCGCGCACCGTCATCGACCGGAATGGATTCACCGGTCAGCAGGTTGCCAAGCGCCGCCGTGCCGAGCCCTTCGGGAAGGCGCACCGTCGTGCCGTTCCAAGCCGCGGCCGGCGGCAGCGTCGGCGCTGCTGCGGCGTCCGCCGATAGCCCGACGAACAACCGGCCCGCAAGGATCACCAGCGTCTGCCCTTCGTGCCGGCGCGCGAACGCCACGACATGCCGTGCCATCGGCCCTTCGACCACCAGCGGTTCGTAGCCGCCTTCGCGGAACAGCAGCGGATGCCGGCCCCTGAGCGACAGCAATCGCCAGATGAACCAGAGCTTCGCTCGCCCGTCGTGCGGCGCAGCGGCCAGGCCGCCGATGCGCGCGGCGAGCCCGTCCTGGTCGGCCATCGCATGCAGCCCATCGAGCTGCTGCTGGCGCAGCGCGTAGTCCACCGGCCGCCGGTTGTCGGGATCGACCAGGCTCAGTTCGATGAGTTCGCTGCCCTGGTAGAGGTCGGGCACGCCGGGCGAGCCGTACTTCAGCAGCGTGAGCGTGAGGCTGTTCCATGCGCCGAACCAGGCGAGCCGGTCCGCAAGCCGCTGGATGTCCGCAAGGCAACCGCCCTCCTTCGCATCGGCCAGCAGCTCGCGCACGAAGCCTTCGAGCGCGGCTTCGTAGTCGGCATCGGGATGCGACCAGCGCGTGCGCAGCTTGGCTTCGCGCGCGGCTTTCTGCATGTACTGCCAGATGCGGTCGGCGAAGGCCGGCGCGGTGGTGGCGTCCAGCCCGCCGAGCGGCAAGGCGCCCAGCAGCGTCTGGTACAGCAGGTATTCGTCGGCGCGCGACGGCGCCGCGCCGGTTTCCAGCTTCTTGCGCGCGCCGCGGCACAGGCCGTGCCAGCGGCTCAGTGCCTGCATCCATTCGTCGGGCATCTCCGAGAGCACGTCGATGCGGTTGCGCACGTCTTCGGAGCGCTTGTTGTCGTGCGTCGAGGTCGCGAGCATGGTGTGCGGCCAGCGCTTCGCTCGGTCGGCGCTGAGCGCATGGAAGGTCGCCACGTCGATGCCGAACTGGTCGGGCTCGCCGCCCACCTCGTTGAGCGAACTGAGCGGAAAGTAGCGGTAGAACGCCGTGTCTTCCACGCCCTTCGCCGCCACCGGCGCGCTGAACTGCTGGAAGCGGACCGCGAAGCGCCGCACCCGCTCGCCGAGCGCGGCCGGCGCCGAGGCGACCGCTTCGCCACGCAGCGCGCTGCGCACGAAGTCGAAGATGCTGCGGTCGGCATCGCCGCTCTGCCGCGCGGCCTCGTTCACGGCCTCGTCGATGAAGCGCTCGTCCTGCGCCGACGGGTGCTCGACGATGTAGGTCCGGTACACCGGCATGCACGCGCCGACCTCGGCCAGCGCGCGCCTCAGCGCATTGAGCGTGTAGTCGCGCGTGCTGCGGTCGGCCCGCGCGATGCGCAGCAGCTCGGTCGAAAGCACGTTCAGCTCCGACGACAGCGCATTGCGCATCACCTCGCGCCGACCGGCGCGCGACATCGAAGCGAAGTCCTCCGTCTCGCCGGTGAAGCGCTGCCATGCATGCAGCACGGCCGCCTCGGCGGCGGTGTCGACCAGCACGCCGTTCGCCACGTTGGCGAAGCGGTAGCCGGTGGTGCCGTGCACATGCCAGCTCTCGGGCACTTCCTCATGCGCGCCCGCGATCTTTTCGGCGACCACGTAAAGCGGCCGCGCGGGCCGGCCCTCTGCGTCGTGCGTCGGCAGCACCAGCCCGGCGCGCCGTGCGAAGCCTTCCTGGAGCTTGCGGAAATAGTCCGCCGGGTCGTAGAGCCCGTCAGGGTGGTCGATGCGCAAGCCGTCCACCGTGCCCGACGCCGCGAGGTCCAGCGCGAACGACTGCGTGGCCTCGAACACCTCGTCGCGCTCCATGCGCACCGCCGCGAGGTCGTTGATGTCGAAGAAGCGCCGGTAGTTGATCTCGTCCGCCGCCACGCGCCAATGCGCGAGCCGGAAGGCCTGCAGTTCGATGAGCCGGTGCAGCGCATCGCGCGTCTCGTGCGAGGCGAGGTTCAGCTCCGCCACCGAAGCGACGAGTGCCTCGGCAACCGCCGGATGGCGCTCCGCGAGGCGCGCGAGCCGGGCCTTGAGCAGTTCCTTGTCGCGCACGCGTTCGGCCTGCGCCTTCGGATCGCTCGTGTCCCGCGGCGGCAGGTGCCCGAACGCCGTCGAAAGGCTGGCGAGCCGCGCCGCCGCCGCCGCATCGCCGAGACGCGAGAGCGCCCGCTCCAGCACCACCGGATAGCTCTCCGGCGCAAGCGGAAACCGATGGTCGTAATAAGTGACAGCGAAGCTGCCCGTGGCGTCCTCGAAACGCAGCACCAGCTCGCCGTTGTCCAGCGCCTCGCCGTAATGCACGCCCAGCACCGGCAGCAGCACCTTGCCGGTCAGCTCGACATTGAGCGGATGCCAGTCGATGTCGAAGTGCTGCGCGAAGAGCGAGGCCGGGCCGTTCTCCAGCACGTCCATCCACCACGCGTTGTCGGCGCCGAACACGCCCATGTGGTTGGGCACCATGTCCAGCAGCTGGCCAAGGCCGTTGGCCTTCAGCGCCGCGACGAATCGTGCAAATCCTTCCTCGCCGCCGAGCTCGGGGTTCACCTCGGCATGCGCCACCACGTCGTAGCCGTGCATGCTGCCCGGCCGCGCGCGCTGGATCGGCGAGCAGTACACATGGCTCACCCCCAGCTTCGCGAGGTACGGCAGCACGCGGATCGCATCGTCGAAGCCGAAGTCCTTGTGGAACTGCAGCCGGTAGGTGGCGCGCGGCACGCGGGTCTGCAGGCCGGGCGATTCGCCTTCGCCAGCATCGATGCGGCGTGGCCGCGCCGCGCGCAGCGCCTGGCCCAGCCCGCGCATGCCGTCGCCGTCCGCCACCGCGGCGACCGGCTCGGGGAGCTTGCGCCGCCAGTTCGGATGCTGGTCCACCGTGCCGGGCATGTTGGCCTGCGCCACCACGCCGGCCACGTCTTCGAGCTGCACCATCAGCAGCGCCGAGGGCGTCGCGGCCAGGAAGGCATGCGCCGCTTCGACGAGGCGCGGCGATGGCCTCGCGAGCCCTGCGGCCTCTGCCGCCTCCTCGCGCGAGAGCAGTCCTGCGTGCTGCAAGGCCTGCATCAGTTCGATGCGTTCGCGCGCCCGGTCCATCAGCTGCTTGTCGAAGACGGCGGGGTCCGGGAACAGGTCGAGTGCCAGCCGTTCGCGCAGGTCGGCAGCGGTCCACCACCCTGCGAAGGTCGCGAGGTCGTGCGTGCTGATCGCAACCAGCGCGGCCGGCGGATAAGCCTCCGGCGGCTTGAAGCCGCCGTCATGCCGCTTCTCGAAATAGAGCAGCCGGTACGAGAGCACGTCGGCCCGGGCCAGCGCCTCGCGCACCGCGTCCTCGACGGTGCCGAGGTCTTCGCCCACGACCATGCAGCGGTGCCGGTGGCTTTCGATCGCGACGATGGCCAGCATCTCCTCGAGCGGGTAATACACGTACGCGCCCTCGCGCGCGCTGCGGCCCTGCGGAATCCAGAAGAGCCGCATCAGCCCCATCACGTGGTCGATGCGCAGTGCACCCGCGCCGCGCATGCCGGCGCGCAGCGTCTCGATGAAGAAGCGGTACCCGTCTTCACGCAGGCGGTCGGGCCGCAGCGGCGGCAGGCCCCAGCCCTGGCCGGCGGGGTTGAACTCGTCGGGCGGTGCGCCGACGCTGGCGCCGTCCGCGAACACCCGCTGCGCGCCCCAGGTGTCGGAGCCGGCGCGGTCGACCGACACCGCGAGGTCCACATACAGGCCGACGCCCATGCCGAGCGCTTCGCAGCGCGCCGCCACCCGCGCCAGTTGGCGCGTCGCGAGCCATTGCAGGTACTGGTGGAACTGCACGCGCTGTGCGTGCGCCACGGCGAAGGCGGTCACTTCGGCGGAATCGGCGTCGCGGTAGGCCGCGGGCCAGTCGTGCCAATCCCACGCGCCGCCTTCGGTCTCGAGAAAGTGGGCCTGCAGCGTTTCGAACAGCGCGTGCTGCCGCAGCGCCTCGCCGCGCTCCGCGACGAAGGCCAGGAACGCCCGGCCTTCCTCGCTGGGCGCGCCCTCGGCGGGCAGGTGCCGCGCGCAGAAACCGCCGAAGAGCAAGGCCAGCACTTCGAACTTGGCCTGGGCCACGCCGGCGTAGTCGACCAGCGGGGTCGCGCGCAGTGCCGCGAGCCGTGCCTGGAAGTCGGGCGAATGCACCCGGTCGCGGGCCGGCGCGCAGTCCGCGAAGCCGTCGACCGCCTCCACGTCGATGTAGAGCACATTGAGTTGCTGGCGCGACGACGGGCTGTACGGGCTCGCGTTCGACGGCGTGCTCGCGAACAGCGCGTGCAGCGGGTTGAGGCCGATCACGTCGGCACCCTGCGCCGCCATGCGCACCGCGAGGTCTTCCAGATCGCCGAAATCGCCGATGCCCCAGTTGCGCGGCGAGCGCAGGCTGTAGAGCTGCACCGCCGTGCCCCAGACGCGGCCGCCCTCGCGCACCGCGGGGGGGCGATAGCAGTGGCCCGGCGTGGCGAGCAGCAGCGTTTCGCCGCGCAGGCCTTCGATGCGCAGCCGGTGATAGCCGGCTTCGAGCGCGAGCGGCACATGCAGCACGCGTTCGCACAGCAGCATCCCGTTGATCTCGCTGCGGCCGTTTTCGTGGAGCGTGTCGGCATCGATCTCGCCCTCGACTTCCCGTCCGTGCTCGTCGCCGATCCGCCAGCGCAGCCGGCCCATCGACGCCGGCACCCGCAGCGTCACCGACCATGCGGGATTGCCGGCCTGCACGACCTGCACCGGAGGCAGTGCCTCGGCCCAGCGCGCACGGCGTGCTGCATCGAGTGCACGGCCTGCATCGCCCGTGTTCTCGAGCTTCACGCCGAACTCGGCGAGCAGCGCGACGAGGCTCTGTGCGGAGACTTCGCACCGCACGCCGAAAGCGTCGAAATAACCTGTCGCAATGCCGAAGTGTTCGCACAACCGCCCGAGATCGCCGCCGACCGGGCCGTGGTTCGCCTCATCCACCATGCACTGCCTCCAGCGTCACATGCACCGCGCCGCGCGCGAGTTGCCGTGCGCCTTCATGGCCGCCAACGCCATCGCTGTGAATCGTCTCGCCGGGCGGCATCTCCACGCCCTCTGCCGGTTCGGCGCCGAAGTGGGCCAGCATGTGCAGCCGCAACGGCGGCGCGCCATCGGCGGCGGGCCCGAGGTCCCACTGCACGCGCAGCGTGTCGTACTCGCAGCGGAAGGTGCCCGCGCCGGCCATGCCCGCAAGGTGCGGAACGATTCGCTTGTGGCGCAGGTCCAGCAGCTGCTGCACCTCGCAGAGCCGCGAGAAATGCGCGCGTGTGCCGCGCTCGCGCCAGCGCAGCTTCGAGGCGAGAAAGGTCGCCTCGGCATTCGGATCGGGAATGCGCGCACGGGCCGCTTCGTCCTTGAAGGCTGCGAAGCCGCCGAACTCCGAGCGCCGCCCTTCGGACACCGCGTTCGCCAGCTCCGGGCCGAAGTCGCAGAAATACTGAAACGGCGTGGAGGCCGCGAACTCGTCGCCCATGAAGAGCATCGGCACATGCGGCGACAGCAGCAGGCAGGCCATGGCCGCGCGCACCAGCACCGGGTCGCCCAGCGCGTGGATGCGCTCGCCGAATGCGCGGTTGCCGACCTGGTCGTGCGTCTGCAGGAACGACACGAAAGCCTGCGGCGGCAGGCCAGTGCTCGGCTCGCCGCGCGGCTCGCCCTGGCGGAACGCCGAAGCCTGCCCCTGGTAGATGAAGCCCTCGGCCAGTGCGAGCGCGAGGCGCCGCCCCGGCTCGTCGGCGTAGTCGATGTAGTAGCCGTCGCGCTCGCCGGTGGCCAGCACATGCACCGCATGGTGCAGGTCGTCGTTCCATTGCGCGGTGCCGGCCACGGGCTGGCCGCGGCCGTCGCGCGCGAGCATCGACGCCTGGTTGGTCTCGTTCTCCAGCACCAGGTGCACATGGCGTTCCCGCCCCGGACCGGCATCGATCGCCTCGCGGATCTCGCGCACGATGTGCGGCCGGGTCTCGTCGTGGATCGCGTGAATCGCGTCCATGCGCAGGCCGTCGAAGCGGAACTCCTCGATCCAGTAGAGCGCGTTGTGCACGAAGAAGTCGCGCACCGTGCGCGATTGCGGCCCGTCGAAGTTGATCGCCGCGCCCCACGGCGTCTGCTTGCCGGCGTTGAAGAACTCGGGGCAGTAGGCGTGCAGGTAGTTGCCCTCCGGGCCGAAGTGGTTGTAGACCACGTCGATCAGCACCATCAGGCCGAGCGAGTGCGCCGTGTCGACCAGCGCCTTCAATTCGTCGGGCGTGCCGTACGAGGCATCGGGCGCGTAGTGCAGTACGCCGTCGTAGCCCCAGTTGCGCCGGCCCGGGAAATCCGCGAGCGGCATGATTTCGATGGCTGTGATGCCGAGTTCGGCGAGCGCGCCCAGCCGCTCGCGGGCGGCGTTGAAGGTGCCCTCGTCGGTGAAGGTGCCGACGTGCATCTCGTAGACCACCGCCTCTTCCCATGGCCGGCCGCGCCAGCCGTCGTCGGTCCATGCGAACCGTGCCGGGTCGATCACCAGGCTCGGGCCGTGCACGTCGTCGGGGTTGCAGCGCGAGGCCGGGTCGGGCACGCGCGTGCCGTCGGCGAGGCGGTAGCTGTAGCGGTCGCCGGGCTTGGCGCTCGGCACCGTCAGGCGATGCCAGCCGCCATCGCGGGTCATCGCGCGAGACTCGGATTGGTGTTCCAGCACGATGGTTTCCGCGGACGGCGCCCAGAGCGCGAACGCCACGCCGTCGGCCTGCACCGTGGCGCCGAACGGCATGCGATGCGAATGGCTGCTCATTGGTTGACCTCCGCGCTTCGCGCTGCGGCATTCGCCTTGGGGGCGGCCCGGCGGCTCATGGCCGCACATCCGGCCGGCTCATCACGACGAGCGAGCGGCATTGCAGCGGATAGGCCGGCTCGGCCCAGGCCGGCGCGAGCGAGGCTGCGTCCTCGGTCGTGGGCGGCGGCGAATTGCTCGCGGTGTCCACCAAGAGCCGCCATGAACCATGCGGCGCCGCGGGCAGCGTGAAAGCGATCTCGTCGTGGTGCGCATTCATCAGCACCAGGAAGTCGTCGTCGTGCTGTGCCTCGCCGCGCGGGCCGCGGTCGGCGATGCCGCCGCCGGGGATGTACATCGCGATGCAGCGGGCGTTGGTGTCGTTCCAGTCTTCGGGCCGCATCTCCTGGCCGTCGGGCTTGAGCCAGTAGACGTCGGTCACGGTCTCGCCCTCGGCCGGCTTGCCCGCGAAGAAAGTGCGGCGGCGGAACGACGGGTGCGCGCGGCGCAGCGCCACCACGCGCTCCACGAAGGTCGCGAGCGCCAGGCGTTCGGGCGTGGGCGTCCAGTCGAGCCAGCCGAGCTCGTTGTCCTGGCAATAGACGTTGTTGTTGCCCTGCTGCGTGTGGCCGCGCTCGTCGCCCGCCAGCAGCATCGGTACGCCTTGCGACAGCAGCAGTGTGGCGAGCAGGTTGCGCTTCTGGCGCTCGCGCAGGGTCACCACCTCGGGGTCGTCGGTCGGCCCCTCGACACCGCAGTTCCACGACACGTTGTGGCTGTTGCCGTCGCGGTTGTCTTCGCCGTTGGCCTCGTTGTGCTTGTCGTTGTACGAGACCAGGTCGTGCAGCGTGAAGCCGTCGTGCGCGGTGATGAAGTTGATGCTGGCGCTGGGCCGCTTGCCCGACCAGCCGTACAGGTCCTCGGAGCCGGTGACGCGCTTGGCCACCTCGCCGATGAGTCCGCCGTCGCCTTTCCAGAACCCGCGCAGGCCATCGCGGTACTGGTCGTTCCACTCGGCCCAGCCGAGCGGGAAGTTGCCCACCTGGTAACCGCCGTGGCCCAGGTCCCACGGCTCGGCGATGAGCTTCACTCGGTTGAGCGTCGGGTCCTGACGGATCGCATCGAAGAAGCCGCCGAGGTTCTCGACCTTGCCCGATTCGCGCGCGAGCGCCGAGGCCAGGTCGAAGCGGAAGCCGTCCACGTGCATTTCCTCGGCCCAGTAGCGCAGCGAATCCATCACCAGTTGCAGCGCATGCGGATGCTCCAGGTTCACCGTGTTGCCGCAGCCGGTGAAGTCGTCGTAGTAGCGACGGTTCTCGGCATTGACGATGTAGTACGAGGCGTTGTCCACGCCGCGCATCGAGAGCGTCGGCCCGAGCTGGTTGCCCTCGCAGGTGTGGTTGTAGACCACGTCCAGGATCACCTCGATGCCCGCGGAGTGCAGCGTCTTCACCATGGTCTTGAACTCCTTCACCTTGCCCGAGGCGCTGTAGCGCATTTCGGGGGCGAAGTAGCCGAAGGTGTTGTAGCCCCAGTAGTTCTGCAGGCCCTTCTCGGCGAGATGTCGGTCGTTCAGGAAGCTGTGCACCGGCAGCAGTTCGACCGTCGTCACGCCCAGGCGCTTGAGGTAGTCGACCACCGGCGCGCAGCCGAGGCCGGCGTAGGTGCCGCGCAGTTCGGTCGGCACGTCGGGGTGCGTCATGGTGAAGCCGCGCACGTGCATTTCGTAGATCACCATGTCCTGCCACGGCACCGAGGGGCGGCGGTCGTCGCCCCAGGTGAAGGCGGTTTCCAGCACGCGGCCCTTGGGCATCAGCGGTGCGCTGTCGCGGCGGTCGAAGGAGAGGTCTTCGCGCTTGCTGCCGACCGTGTAGCCGTAGAGCGCATCGCCCCAGCGCAGGTCGCCCACCAGGTCTTTCGCATAGGGGTCGAGCAGGAGCTTGTGGGCGTTGAAGCGATGGCCCTCTTCCGGCTTGTAGGGGCCGTGCACCCGGTAGCCGTAGGCCTGGCCCGGGCGCGCCTCGGGCAGGTAGCAGTGCCACACGCCGTCGGTGCGCTCGCGCAGCGGAATGCGCTGCAGCTCATGGCGGCCGCGCTCGTCGAAGAGGCACAGCTCGACCTGGGTGGCGTGTTGAGAGAACAGTGCGAAGTTCACGCCCTCCCCGTCCCAGGTGGCGCCTCGCGGATAAGGCCGGCCCGGCCAGATGGCGGTGATCGTCGGATTGGTTTTTCGTGTCATTCAGGAAGCCGGTGTTTCAGTCGTTCGTGCAGTCGTTTGTTCGGTCATTTGTTCAGCGTTCGCTCTTCATCGGTTCAGCGCGGCGGCCGGTCGCTGTCGAATCGCGGAGGGGTTCCCACAGGGGTCACGCCGGGCGTCGGCGCCTTGCTGTCCTTGATCTGCCTGGGCCACCAGCGCTCGATCTGCGCCTTCGCCCAGTCCTTGCCGGCAAGCCCGAATGCCAGGGCCAGTGCAAAAACCACGCCCGCCAGGATCACCAGGAAGCTCTCGCGGATGATGTCGCCGCCCACCTTGATCTGGTCGAGCGCAATCAGGATCACGAAGGCCATCACCGCGTACTGCGCGACCTTGCCGAACGCCACCGCGTCCTGCATCCTCACGCCGCGGAAATAACTGGACACCGCCTCGCCCACGAAGCGCGCGAAGTACGAGCCGAAGGCCAGCACCAGGAGCGCCACGAACACGTTCGGCACGAACCAGACGATGCGCCCCAGGAGGTCCGCGATGTAGCTCAGGCCCATGCCGTTGAAGGCGATGAGCAGCGAGGCCAGGATCACCAGCCAGTAGGTGAGGATGCCGAACACGCTGCTCGTGTCGCCTGCGAGGCCCCCCTGGCGCAGGAAGTTGTCGAGGCCCGCGCGCTCGGTGAGCACGTTGAAGTTGATGGCGCGCAGCGCCTTGGTCACCGCGAAGCGCGCCGCCTTCGCGACGAGCCAGCCGGCGACGACCACCACCAGCCCGATCAGGAGACGCGGAATGAAGGCGCCGACCTGGTAGAGGATGGCGCGCAGCGGCTCCAGGTGAATGCCGAAATTTTCCATGTGTGTTCTTCCTCGATGTCGTGTTGTGTGTGGCGTGCGTTCGTGTCGTGTCGCCGGATCAGCCGCGGGCCGGCCGGATCAGCGCGAGCACGCCGTGCAGCGGGACCTGTGCCCAGTCGGTGCGGTTGTTGAGCTCGTAGCGCAGCTCGTACAGCGCCTTGTCGAGTTCGAACAGCGCGAGCAGTTCGGTGTCCACCGCATCGCCGTAGCCGGCCAGGAAGGCAGCGCGCGTGGCCTGTTCCCAGGCGATGGCCGGTGCGGCGAGGCGCTCGGCCTCCTCCGGGCTCTGCGCCACCCGGCGCAGTGCCGACCAGCGCGCGTAGTTGAACGAGCGCAGCATGCCCGCCACGTCGCGCAGCGGCGAGCCCTTGGTGCGGCGCTCGTCGAAGGTGCGCGCGGGCTCGCCCTCGAAGTCGATGATGACGAAGTCGTTGTCCTTCACCAGCACCTGGCCGAGGTGGTAGTCGCCGTGGTAGCGGGTCTTGACGCCCACGCCCTCCACCGGCCGGCGCGACGCGATGCCGGCCTGCAGCGCATCGGCCGCTTCGAGCAGCGTGCGCGCATCGGCCTGCGCGGCGCCCGGCAGCAGGTCGATGCGGTCGCGCAGCAGCGCGAGCGTGGCGGTGGCGTCCTCGGCCGCATGCGCCTTGAAGCCCGCGTGGTCGGCCGGGGCGAGCGGCTCGGGGTCGAAGGCCGCGGCGCCGGTGCGCGTGGCGAGCGCGCGGTGCAGCTCGGCCGTGCGCCGGCCCAGCGTGGCCATGAGCGCGAGGAAGCCGCCGTGCACGTCGGCCACCTCCGTCGCCTCGGGCGCGTTGCCGTCGGTGGTGGCCACGTCGCGCAGGAACCGTTCGAGGTACCCCAGCGTGTAGTCCCAGCCGTCGCCCTGGTTGGCCATGTAGCTCTGCACCATCGCCAGCGTCATGGTGCGGCCGTCGTGGGTCATGTACTCCAGCGCGCCGAGCACCGGCACGCAGTTCGGGTAGCGCGCCACCTCGGTGAGGAAGCGGCCCATCTCCAGCTCGGGGTTGATGCCCTCGCGCACGTGGCGATAGCCCTTGAGGAACAGCGTTTCGTCCAGCGTGACCACCGTGTTGCTGCTCACGCCGCTCGGGCGGCCGACCGGCAGCGCGTCGATGTCGACCGCCATCTCCGCAAAGGCCGCCGTCGGCTTGAACACCAGCTTGCCGTTGGCCGTGGGCAACTCGGCGCCGTTGCCGATGGTGCGCACCAGCTCGCGGCAGAAGGCCTCGTCGTAGAAGGCATCGCCCATCAGGCCGACCTGCGCCTGCTGGCGGATGCGCGCGATCGCGGCTTGCGCCACGCCGGCCATGCGCTCCTCGTCGCGCTCTTCCCACGCCAGCGCGAGCGGCATGAAGTAAGTGGCGCCGCCGGGCGGACCGTCCAGATCGAGCAGCGGCAGCAGCCAGCTCTGACCGTTGGCCTCCCACACGGCGTGGTCGACCACCCGCGCGCGGCGGATGGCCGTGCCCTTGGAGGCATACCAGCGCTGAATCTCGATGTGGCGCGGCAGCGTCTCCAGTTCGAACTGGGTGCGCATGCGCTCGGACATGCCGATGCGCCACGGCATCACCCGCTCGCGGAAGAAGCTGGTCCAGCCGTCGAACAGCACCAGCGTGGGCCACTCCTGCAGCGCCACGCCCTCCTGATGCCAGCTGGGCGCATCGGCCTCGGCCGTGAGCTTGAACCAGTAGAAGCCGTACGAGGCCAGCGTGAGCAGGTACGGCAGCTCGCCGATGGGCGGGAACGGCGCGCGGCCCAACATCTCGATGGGCACGAAGCCCTTGAACTCCGACAGGTCCAGCTCCACCGGCTGCGCGGCGCGCGAGAGGTTGAACACGGTGAGGATCACGTCGCCGTCGTACTCGCTCAGGTACGCGAGGATCTTGCGGTTGCCCGGCTTCAGAAAGCGCCGCTTGCCGCGGCCGAAGGCATGGCTGGTCTTGCGCACCGCGAGCATGCGCTTGGTCCAGTTCAGCAGCGAGCTGCTGTCGCGCGCCTGCGTCTCCACGTTCAGGGCCTCGTAGCCGAACATCGGGTCCATGATCGGCTGCAGGTACAGGCGCTGCGGGTCGGCGCGCGAGAAGCCGGCGTTGCGGTCGGGGCTCCACTGCATCGGCGTGCGCACGCCGTTGCGGTCGCCCACGAACACGTTGTCGCCCATGCCGATCTCGTCGCCGTAGTAGATGATCGGCGAGCCCGGCATCGACAGCAGCATGCCGTTCATGAGCTTCACGCGATCGAGGTCGTTTTCCATCAGCGGCGCCAGGCGCCGGCGGATGCCCAGGTTGATGCGCGCGCGCATGTCGGCCGCGTACATGGTGTACATGTAGTCGCGCTCCTTGCTGGTCACCATCTCGAGCGTGAGTTCGTCGTGGTTGCGCAGGAAAATCGCCCACTGGCAGCCCTCGGGAATGTCGGGCGTCTGCGCCATGATTTCCACGATCGGGTGCCGGTCTTCCTGCGCGATGGCCATGTACATGCGCGGCATCAGCGGGAAGTGATACGCCATGTGGCATTCGTCGCCGTCGCCGAAGTATTCGCGCACGTCCTCGGGCCACATGTTGGCCTCGGCCAGCAGGAAGCGGTTCTTGTACTGCGCGTCGATGGCCGCGCGCAGCTGCTTGATGACCGCATGCGTCTCGGGCAGGTTCTCGTTGCTGGTGCCGTCGCGCTCCACCAGGTAGGGAATGGCGTCCAGGCGGAAGCCGTCCACGCCCATGTCGAGCCAGAACTTCATCGTCTTCAGGATGGCTTCCATCACCGCCGGGTTGTCGAAATTCAGGTCCGGCTGGTGGCTGAAGAAGCGGTGCCAGAAGTACTGCTTGGCGACCGGGTCCCAGGTCCAGTTCGAGGTTTCGGTGTCGGTGAAGATGATCCGCGTGCCCTGGTAGATCTGGTCGGTGTCGCTCCACACATAGAAGTTGCGCTCGGGCGAACCGGGCGGCGCCAGGCGCGCGGCCTTGAACCACGGGTGCTCGCTCGAGGTGTGGTTGATGACCAGTTCGGTGATGACGCGCAGGCCCCGCTTGTGCGCCTCGGCCAGCATCTCGCGGAAATCGTCCAGCGTGCCGTACTGCGGATGCACGTCCTCGTACTCGGAGATGTCGTAGCCGTCGTCCCGCAGCGGCGACGGGTAGAACGGCATCAGCCAGATGGTGTTGACGCCCAGCTCCTTCACATAGTCGAGCTTGGCGGTCACGCCCTTGAAGTCGCCCATGCCGTCGTTGTTGGAGTCGAAGAAGGCCTTGACGTTGAGTTGGTAGATCACCGCGTCGCGGTACCACAGCGGATCGTCGCTGTTGTCGATCTCGACGGTTTCAAGCGCGATGTGGGAGACGGGTGCATTCATGGGCGACAAACCTTCCTTCGTTTCTTTGTTGTTTCTCGGCTTCTCGGCTTCTTGGCTTCTTGGCTACAGGAAGTAGTCGAAGTCGCGCTCGTCGCCATGGCGGCGGCGCACCACGAAGATGTGCGCCGGCACGCTGTGCGGATCAAGGCGCACGTAGTGCCAGTCGCCCTGCCAGGTGAAGCGCTGGCCGCTCAGCAGGTCGTGCATCTGGAACGGCTGCCCGTCCTTCACGCCCACGCTCCCGGGCTCCAAGCCGACCCAGCCCCACTGGGCGTTGTGCGGATCGAGGTTGACCACGGTGACCACCACGTTGTCGCCGTCCGGCGATGCCTTGGCATAGGCGAGCAACTGGTCGTTGTCCACATGCAAAAAACGCAGGCCCCGGTCGCGCTGCAGCGCCGGGTTTTCGCGGCGGATGCGGTTCACCCGCGCGATGAAAGGCGCAAGGCTGGCGGGGTCGTCGTGATTCCAGTGGCGAAGCTGGTACTTCTCGGAGTCGAGGTACTCCTCGCTGCCCGGGCTGCGCGGCAGGTGCTCGCGCAGTTCGTAGGCCGGCCCGTAGATGCCGTAGTTGGCCGCGAGCGTGGCGGCCAGCACGAGGCGCGACATGTAGACCGCGGGCTCGCCGGTCTGCAGTTGCTCGTGCAGGATGTCCGGCGTGTTCGGCCAGGCATTGGGGCGGAAGTAGTCGATGCCGGGCGCGGTCGAGAGTTCGGTGAAGTACGCCTGCAGCTCCTCTTTCGTGTTGCGCCAGGTGAAATAGGTGTAGCTCTGGGAGAAGCCCAGCTTCGCGAGCCGGTGCATCACCTTCGGCCGGGTGAAGGCTTCGGCCAGGAAGATGGTGTCGGGGTGCTCGCGCTTCACTTCGCCGATGACCCACTCCCAGAACGGGAAGGCCTTGGTGTGCGGGTTGTCCACGCGGAAGATGCGCACGCCCTCCCCGATCCAGTGGTCGAACACGCTCTTGAGTTCAGCCCAGAGGCCGCGCCAGTCCTCGCACTCGAAGTTGAACGGGTAGATGTCCTGGTACTTCTTGGGCGGGTTCTCCGCGTACTGCACCGTGCCGTCGGGCCGCCAGCGGAACCAGTCGGGGTGCGCCTTCACGTAGGGATGGTCGGGCGCGCACTGGAAGGCGATGTCGAGCGCGATCTCCAGCCCATGGTCCGCCGCGCGCGCGAGCAGGTGCCGAAAGTCTTCTTCGGTGCCGAGCGCCGGCAGGATCGACTTGTGCCCGCCCTCGGCCGCGCCGATGGCCCAGGGGCTGCCCACGTCGTCGGGCCCGGCTTCGAGCGCGTTGTTCGGTCCCTTGCGCTGCATGCGGCCCACGGGATGGATCGGCGGGAAATACAGCACGTCGAAGCCCATTGCGGCAATGGCGGGCAGGCGCGCCTCCACGTCCCTGAAAGTGCCGTGCACGCCGGGCACGGTGCCGGCCGAGCGCGGAAAGAGCTCGTACCAGGTGCTGAAGCGCGCGCGCTCGCGGTCGGCCACCAGCGGCAGTTCGACCGAGTGGCGCACCGCATGCCGGCGGTCGGGGTGGCGGCGCACCAGATCGGCGTATTCGTCGTCCAGCGCCAGCGCCTTGAGCGATGTCACGTCCGCACCTGGGTTGGCGGCCGTGGCATCGAGTTCAGTGGCCCAGCGCTGCAGCTCGGCGCGGTCGCTGCCCTCGGCGCGGGCAGCCGCGGCGGCGATTTCCAGCGCGCCGACCTGCGCGGCGATGCGCACGTCCTGCGGATCGACGCGGCGCGTCATCTCGTGGCGCCACGACTCGAAGGGATCGACCCACGCGACCACCGTGTAGACGTAACGGCCCACCGACGGCGGGGAGAACGCGGCCTCCCACACGTCGTTGACCAGCGGCTTCATCGGCACCTCGCGGAATTCCTTCTGGTTCTGGTCTTGCGCGCGCCAGCACAGCTGCACGCGCAGCACGTCGTGGCCGTCGGTGAAGCAATGCGCGCGCACCGTCACGCGCTCGCCCGCCACGCACTTGACGGCGAAGCGGCCGTTGTCCACGTTGGGCAGCACCGCGTCGATGACCGCGCGCGAGGCGCCGTGGTCGAAGCCGATGCCGGCGCCGTCGAGGGCGCCCGCGGCGGCGAGCGGCTTGGTCGAGAAAATGTTCTTCATCAGGGCCGGTGCTCCAGGATCAGCGTGGACAAGGGCGGCAAGGTGATGCACACCGATTGCCTGTGTCCGTGGGAACGCACGGGCGCCGCCTCGACGCCCCCGAAATTGCCCCAGCCCGCGCCGCCGAACTCCGTGGCGTCGGTGTTGATCACCTCGCGCCAGTGGCCGCCCAGCGGCACGCCGAGCAGGTAGTTGGTGCGCGGCACCGGGGTCATGTTGCTCACCACGAGCAGCGGCGGGCTGCCGTCGGCGGCCTTGCGCAGGAACGCGAACACGCTCTGCGCCTCGTCGTTGGCCGTGACCCATTCGAAGCCCGACGAGGAGAAGTCGACCTGGTGCAGCGCCGGCGCCGCGCGGTACACGCGGTTGAGCTGCGCCACAAGGCGCTGCACACCGCCGTGCCCTTCCTGCTCGCACACCCACCATTCGAGTTCGCCGTCGTGCGTCCACTCGCGGCGCTGGCCGAACTCGCCGCCCATGAAGAGCAGCTTCTTGCCCGGGTGCGCCCACATGAAGCCGTAGAGCGCCCGCAGGTTGGCGAACTGCTGCCAGGTGTCGCCGGGCATCTTGTTGATGAGCGAACCCTTGCCGTGCACCACCTCGTCGTGCGAGAGCGGCAAGACGAAGTTCTCGTGGAAGGCATACACCAGTGAGAAGGTCAGCTTGTGGTGGTGGTACTTGCGGTTGACCGGGTCCTCTTTCATGTAGGCCAGCGTGTCGTGCATCCAGCCCATGTTCCATTTCTCGCCGAAGCCCAGGCCGTCCATATCGGTGGGGCGCGAGACGCGCGGCCAGGCGGTCGATTCCTCGGCCACGGTGACGGTGTCGGGGTGCTCGCGATAAACGGCGCGGTTCAGCGTCTGCAGGAAGTCGATGGCTTCCAGGTTCTCGCGCCCGCCGTGGCGGTTGGGAATCCATTCACCGTGCTTGCGCGCGTAGTCGAGGTAGAGCATCGAGGCGACCGCGTCCACCCGCAGGCCATCGAGGTGGTACAGGTCGAGCCAGAACAGGCCCGACGACACCAGGAAGCTGCGCACCTCGGGCCGGCCGTAATTGAAGATGCTCGAGCTCCACTCGGGATGGAAGCCCTGGCGCGGATCGGCATGCTCGTACAGGTGCGTGCCGTCGAAGTAGCCCAGGCCGTGCTCGTCGGTCGGA
This sequence comes from Variovorax sp. W2I14, assembly GCF_050435205.1. NCBI lineage: Bacteria > Pseudomonadati > Pseudomonadota > Betaproteobacteria > Burkholderiales > Comamonadaceae > Variovorax > Variovorax sp. W2I14. The sequence continues at coordinate 1,375,028 of NZ_JBNDJX010000001.1, forward strand.
AAGTGCGAGGGCACCCAGTCCAGCAGCACGCCGATGCCCTGCTGGTGCAGGTGGTCCACGAGGTACATGAAGTCCTGAGGCGAACCGAAGCGCGCGGTGGGCGCGAAGTAGCCGGTGGTCTGGTAGCCCCACGAGCCGTAGAACGGATGCTCGGTCACCGGCATGAGCTCCACATGCGTGAAGCCCATCTTCGTCACGTAGTCGGCCAGCTGGTGCGCGATCTCGCGGTAGCCGAGGAACTGGCCGTCCTTGCGGCGCCATGAGCCCAGGTGCACTTCGTACACCGACTGCGGCGCATCGAGCGCATTGAAGGGCCCGCGGTTGGCCATCCATTCCGCATCGCCCCACTTGTACGAAAGCTCGCAGATGCGCGATGCGGTGGCGGGCGGCGGCTCGGCGCTGAAGGCGACCGGGTCGGCCTTGTCGACCGTGTAGCCGCCATGGCGCGAACGGATGCGGTACTTGTAGGCCTGCCCGATGGCGGCGTGCGGCGCATGCCCGCGCCAGATGCCCGTGCCGTCGGGGCTGGGCTGCAGCGGATCTGCGTCGCCGGACCAGTAGTTCCAGTCGCCGACCACCGAAACCGATTCCGCGTTCGGCGCCCACACCGCGAAGTGGGCTCCGCCCTCTTCCTGCGGATGACAACCCAGCAAGTCATACAGGCGGGAGTGGGTCCCTTCCCGAAAAAGATAAGCGTCTCGCTCGCCCTGGAGTGAATGGTTCAACGGCACCGGCGTTCCTTGCATTGAATGGCCCGCGGAACGGTTGTTCAAGGAACGACGCTGGCCTCCGCATGGCTGCCACCAATTTGCAAGAACGAATGGCGTCGCGGTTACGGCCTCTGCCCCCTCGCCGTGTCGGAGAGCTGCCCGAGCAGTGCACTGCAATGGCGTGCAACGCCGCGCGCTGCTTCGAATGAAACGGCTTCCCGTAAACCTCGGGCCCTCAGGCGGCGATCGCGTCGTCCTCGCGCGTGGTGCTGCTTGTGCGCATGGCCTCATTGGCAGCCTGTGCGCTCCGGTGCACCGTGAAGTCGCCGAGCGTCAGCGTGATGACCGACTGACGCTTGTTCGCCCGGTAGCGCGCGACGGCGGCAAGCTCGATCGCGCGGAAGTTGTTCTTGCAGACATCCAGCAGCCGCTGTCCGACCTCGCGCGTGCCGAAACCGTCGTGCAAGGTGTCTTCGGAAATCTGCGCCACGACACGTGCGCCCTGCGGGCCGTCGGGGTAGACGGCAAGGCGCACCGATGCGGTGTCGAAACAGTAAATACCCTCGAAATCCATGGCCGTGTCTCCTGTGTTGGGGGCGTTGTGCGCGGTGCGCCGCGGCAGGAATTGAAGGCGCGCGCGCCCACAGGCGGCGATGGATTTGGCGCGTGTTCGTGCAGGACGCGTCCTACATCGGCACCAGCGCAGTTACCTACACCGCTCGCGCCCGCTCACGCCGGACTCTTCGACACCGGCTTCGTGATCGTCGCAGTGGCCTTGGCGCCGAGCGTCATCTCGGTGATCCACGACACCAGCAGGGAACCGTAGGCCTGCCGCGATTCCTGCTTCGACAGCGCATGGTCAGCGCCCGACAGCACGCGGTAGGTGACCGAGCGCACGCGCTTGAAGGCGGCCAGGTAGTTCTCGACCACAGGGTGCGGCACGGTCTGGTCGTCTTCCGACTCGACGATCAGCACGTCGCCCGTGAACCGGGAGCAGGCCGCGAGCGCCCGGTTGTCGGCGGGGCCGACCAGCGAGCGGCGGTAGGTCACCAGGTCGGAGCGGCTCAGCTTGCCCTTGGGCGTGTCCCACTCGCGGTCGCGGTACAGCGCCGGCGCGCGCAGCGCGAGCCAGCGCACCGGCCGCATCGCGCTTACCAGCGCGGCGAGGTAGCCGCCGTAGCTGCTGCCGACGATGGCAATGGACGCCGGATCGACGGTCGGGTGGCCGACCAGCGCGTCATAGGCGGCGAGCACGTCCCGCAGGTTGTCCTCGCGCGTCACTTCCATCCGCTGCGCGGCATGGCGGGCGTGGCCGCGCAGGTCGAAGGTGAGGCACACGCAGCCCAGCGCGGCGATCTCCTGCGCCCGTTTCATGTACTGCTCCTGGCTCCCGTCCCACCCGTGCACCAGCAGCACGCCGGGCACGGTCGTCGAGGCGGCGAAGAGCGTGCCTTCGAGGTGCTGGCCGTCCACGGCGATATCGATGGCGCTATGGCGAGTCGGCATGAAGGTTCAACAGGGTGTATTTGGCGAGCGGTCCGACCTGCGGATCGACGCCCTGGTAGGAAACGATGGCATGCGCGGGCACCGTGGCCGGGCCGTACACCTCGAAGGTCGATGCGCGAACGCGCTCGCGGGCCGGGTCCGCGTGGAACGATTCGAGCGCCGCGATCTCGGCGCCCGTGGCGCCGCCCACCCGCCACGACTGCTCCAGCACGCCCGAGCGCCAGGCGCCGCCGTGGCCGGTGCCTTGGGCCACGTCGTAGTTCGTGCGCGAGGCGAAGAAGCCCGGGTAGCAATCGATCACGGCGCGGTGGTAGCGCCGGGCCTGGTCGATCGCGTGGCGAAGCGGCGGTGCGAGGCCGGGCGCGGCGAGCAGCGCTTCGAAATCGCCGCGCACCAGCGTGAGGTCGGAGCCGCCATAGACCTCTTCGCCCGCGTTGTCGCGCGCCAGGCGCTGCTGGCCGTAGTAGCTCACGACCATGCGCGCCACGATCACCTGCCCGACGCTGTAGGTGACAGGGCGCTCCAGGTTCTCTTCGATCACCACGCCGTGGCTGGCGATGTCGGCCTCGTCCATGGCATCGATGCAGCAGTCCAGCGCATCGGCGCTGTGCGCCACGACCTGGCCCCGGCCGCCGGTCGCGGTCACCGGCTTGATGCGCACCACGCCCGCGCCGAGCAGCGTGCGCCCTGCCCTGCGCGCTTCCGCACGCGAGAAGCACGAGAACCCGGCCAGCGCCGAACCGGCGATCTCGGGGGCGAAGCGTGGGTTCCAACCCGCGGGTTGCGGCGCACTGCCCCCGGCCACCGGATGGGTGATGGCCTTGGTGGCGATGAACGGATGCGGCACCACGCCGCCGAACAGGTCGTGCACGCCGGCGATGCCCATGGCTTGCGCGAGGCCGGCGTCGGTCACGGTGTTGCTGGGCACGAAGTACGGCGCCGTTGTATACGGCTGCCGCTCGTCGTAGTCGCCGGCATAAGCGCAGCCCGTGAGCACGGCGAGCCGCCGCGCAAAGTCGCTGCGGGTGGCGTGCTCATGCGCGCTGCAGTAGGCCGCCGGATCGAGGTTCCATGTCACGAGGCTGCGCGGCTGGGGCTGCGGCTGCAACTGTGATTGCAACTGCGACTGAGGGGCGGGAGACGCCGTTGCGGCGGGCCGGGGTCGGAGGGCCGTTTTCATGGTGGCGGTGGTGGTCGATGGTTGCCGTGCCGTCAGCGCTGGTGTGCCTTGCTCTTGTCCGCGTCCTTGTCCGCCGAAGGCAGCTTCACCTTGGTGACGGTGACGGACACCGGATCGCTCGCGGGAAAGGACTCCTCGACCCCGCTGTCCAGCGCTTCCTCGCTGGCGGGCTGCTCGACGGGTTTTTCCTGCTCGGCCGGCTTGCCATGGTTCTCCGACGTGGGAAAGGGAAATGGCTTCTGCTCTTTCGGTTCCTTGGTCATGGTGCGCTCCTGGCAATGTGGGCCCCTCCTCGAAGAAGGAAGGCGCCCGGCCATGGTGCTGTCCGGTTCGGGAGGTGCGCGGTCGGAAGGCGCTGCGCCTCTGCGTGGGAACAGTCCCGCGCGGCGGGCCTGCCAAGGCCGCGACGCACCTTCGCGAGTTCGACGCCCGAATGGCTTGCATGCGCGGCCGCATGCTGGGTCCTGAAGACATTGCCCTCGCCTCTCACGCGGTGCCGTCCCACGCGCACACCCGATGGCCGCGGCAAACATCTGCGACATGTCATCCAACCCCACCCAGATCAGTGCGCGCATCGTCGCGCCCGTCGAGTTCCGTGCCGGCGACGGCCCGCTGCTGGAGATTCGCGAAGGCGAATGCCAGGTCATCGTGGAAGGCGACAGCGCCGTGCTGACCTGGACCGAAGACGGCCAGCCGCTCACGGCCGCCATTCCCAAGATCGAGTTCGACCGGTTCATCGAGTCGGGCGCGATCGTCCTCGGTGTGAGTTGAGGGGCGCGGCGCTTCATGCCGAAGCCGGGCGCGTGCGCTCGGCCGCGAACACCCGCGCCAGTTCGTAGGGCGGCGTGACCTCGCATTGCGCGTAGGTGCAGGCGGCCGGCGGCTTGTCTGGCCGCCACCGCACGAAGATGGCGCCGTGGCGAAAGCGGTCGCCCTGCAGATGGTCGTAGCGCACCTCGCACACACGCTCGGGACGCAGCGGCACCCACGAGAGATCCTTGCCGGAATTCCATCGCGTCCGCGCGCCGGGTGCGCGCTGGCGGGCCTGAAGTGCCGCGGTGGCCGCGTCGTCGGCGCCTATCCAGGGATGGCCGCGGCCGGCATTGCGCATGAGAGGCGCGAGCTCGCGCGTCAGTGCGCGGCGCGTGGCCATGTCGAACGACGACGTCGCTCCCACATGCTGCAGCACGCCCTCTGCGTCCCACAGCCCCAGCAGCAGAGAGCCGACCGCGTCGTCGCCGGACTTGTGCCAACGCAAGCCGGCCAGCACGCAGTCGGCGGTGCGCACGTGCTTCACCTTGAACATGGCGCGCTCGCCCGGCAGGTAGGCGCCGTCGGCGCGTTTGGCAACCACGCCATCCAGGCCCGCGCCCTCGAAGTGGTCGAGCCATTGCAGGGCGACCGCGCGGCTTTCGGTCATCGGCGTGAGGTGGATCGGCGGGCCGACGTCGGCCATGAACGCTTCCAGAAGCATCCGCCGCTCGCTCTGGCTGCGCCGCTGGAGGTCGCGGCCTTCGAGCGCCAGCAGGTCGAAGGCCACGAACGACGCCGGCGTTTCGCGCGCGAGGCGCTCGACCCGTGAAGCCGCCGGATGCACGCGCTGCAGCAAGGCATCGAAGTCGAGCCCGGCCGCGCCGGCAATGACGATCTCGCCATCCAGGACGCAGCGCGCCGGCAGGCCTTCATGCAGCGCCTCATGCAGCTCGGGGAAATAGCGGTCCAGCGGCTTGAGGTCGCGGCTCTGGATGCGCACGCCCGCCGCGTCGCGGAACACGATGGCGCGAAAGCCGTCCCATTTGGGCTCGTAGAGAAACTCGCCTTCGGGCGGCACCTCCTCGGCGATCTTCGCGAGCATCGGCTCGACCGGAGCGATCTGCGTGGCCACGCGCTTGCGCCTCAGGGAGCGGGCGCGGGGGGCGGATTTTCCTCGTTGGTCTCGCTGTCCAGGTCCTCGTGCAGATGGAAGGCGTCCGAATCGTCCTTCTTGCTCGCTGCCACGTCCTTGCGCTTTTCGGCGAAACGTTCATGCGGCTGGGGCCCGGTGCGCTCGCCTTCCTTGTCGGGCGCCACGAAGCGCTCGCCGCCGCCGATGTTGTCGACCGTGCCGTCCGTGGTCGGACGGGAGCCGTCGCCGCTGTTGAGGGGAGAAGTGCCTTGCGTCATGACCGGCCCTTCCGGTTGGCGGGATCGCTGGGTGCATTGGTGCCCGAGAGCTGCTCGGCCGGTGGGCCGACCTTGCCGCTGTCGCCTCCGGCGGCGTGCGTGGTGCCGCCGTCGCGCGTCTTGCCGCGGCCCGAATAGATTTCGTCGTCGTCGAAATTCAGCGGGGCGCTGCCGGGCGTTCCGCCGCGCTCGAGCTTGCCGCGCGAAGACGGGTTGTCGTCGTGGGGGCCGATGGGATCGGTATCGGATTGGGTTCTGGTGGTGATGGATGCCATGGTTCGGGTCCTTCGAAAATTCCTTCGCGGTTCGCAAAAGAGCCTTCATGCTTTTGCAGCATCCGGAACCGCCCTGTCGGCGTGGCGGGACATGCGCTGTAGGCGCAGTGCCACGAATCGGCGCAGGGCCGCGTCTTCGTGGCGGACTGAACGGCATTCCCGTGCAGGACAAGCGCTCGACCTGCATGCGCCATCGTGAAACGACGCACTGTTGTGGCATTGTTTCCACCGCCGCGACACACGCGGCGTTTTTTGTGTTCACGCGGAAGGAGCAGCCCCATCATGATCAAGATCGGCATCGTCGACGACCACGCGGTCGTGCGTTCAGGCCTCAAGGCTTTCTTCTCTACCTTCGTGGATTTCCGGGTGGTCGGCGAGGCCGCCACTGGCCGCGAGGCGATCGACATGGTCCGCACCACCGACATGGACGTGCTGGTGATGGACCTTTCCATGCCCGGCCAGAGCGGCATCGATGCGCTCGCCATGGTGCGCGCCAAGGCGCCGCAACTGGGCGTGCTCATCCTGAGCGGCTATCCGGAGGAGCACTACGCGGTCAACCTGATCCGTCAGGGCGCATCGGGCTATCTCAACAAGGAATGCGAGCCCGAGGAAATCGCCAACGCCATCCGCACCGTCGCGCTCGGGCGCCGCTACATCTCGGCCTCGGTGGCCGAACTGCTGGCCGGCCAGCTGGAGCGCAAGGACAGCGAGCCGCCGCACAAGCACCTGTCGGAGCGCGAGTTCCAGGTGTTCCTGAAGCTCGCCAAGGGCGAATCGGTGGGCAGCATCGGCGAGGCGCTGTCGCTGTCGGTCAAGACCATCAGCACCTACCGCACGCGGCTCATGGAGAAGATGAATCTCTCCACGAACAGCGACCTCACCTACTACGCCATCAAGACGCAGTTGATCGATTGAGCGCGCGGCGTCATCTCCGGAGCGGTTGAAGGTGAGGCACCGCAGGGCGCTCAAGGCGGTCGTCTGGACCTTCCTCTTGACCGTGGCGGCCACGCTGCTGGTGGTCAATCTGGGTGGCAGCGAGAAGAAGCTGGACGAGCAGATCCGCCGCGAGTATTCGCTGCACGACGCGCAGTACCAGCGCGCGCTGGGCGTGATGCTCGGCCCGCCGATTGCCGGCGGCAACCGCTTCGAGGCGCTCTACAACGGCGACCGCATCTTTCCGCCGATGCTCGCGGCCATCCGCGGCGCGAAGGAGAGCATCACCTTCGAGACCTACATCTACTGGTCGGGCGACATCGGCCGCGCCTTTGCCGATGCGCTGTCGGAGCGCGCGCGGGCAGGCGTGCCGGTGCATGTGCTGCTCGACTGGGTGGGCAGCGCCAAGGTGGACGACGACTTCATCAAGGAGATGGAATCGGCCGGCGTGCAGATCCGCCGCTTCCACAAGCCGAGCTGGTATGACATCGGCCGCATGAACAACCGGACGCACCGAAAGCTGCTGGTGGTGGACGGACGCATCGGCTTCACCGGCGGCGTGGGCATCGCGCCCGAGTGGACCGGCCATGCGCAGGACGCGAAGCACTGGCGCGACTCGCACTACAAGGTCGAAGGGCCGGTGGTGGCGCAGATGCAGGCGGTGTTCATGGACAACTGGATCAAGGTGTCGGGCGATGTGCTGCACGGCGAGCGCTACTTTCCCCGCCTTGCACCCGTGGGCGATGGCCGCGCCCAGGTGTTCAGCAGCTCGCCCTCGGGCGGCAGCGAGAGCATGCACCTGATGTACCTGCTGTCGATCGCGGCGGCGACCAAGTCCATCGACCTGTCGAGCGCGTACTTCGTGCCCGACGACCTGACCGTGGGCGCGCTGGTGGCGGCCATGCGGCGCGGCGTGCGGCTGCGCATCATCACGCCGGGGCCGATCATCGATTCGCAGACGGTGCGCGCCGCATCGCGCGCGAGTTGGGGGCCCTTGCTCGAGGCCGGTGCGGAAATCAGCGAATACCAGCCGACGATGTTTCACTGCAAGGTGTTCATGGTCGATGGGCTCCTGGTGTCGGTGGGCTCCACCAACTTCGACAACCGCTCGTTCCGGCTGAACGACGAAGCCAACCTCAACATCTACGACGAAGCATTCGCGGCCGCGGAGACCGTGCAGTTCGAGGCCGACCTGGCGCAGTCCAGGCGCATCACGCTCGAAGATTGGAAGAACCGCCCCCTGCACGAGAAGGCGATGGAGCATCTGGCCTCGGTGCTCTCGGTTCAGCTCTGAAAAAAAACACGGCCCGAAGGCCGCGCTTGTTGTGGGTTGCGGTGTGTGAGTTGCGATGCGGATCAGCTGCGCGCCTTGGCCGAGCGCGCCGCATTGCGCAGGTCGCGGATCTGGTCGTGGTTGCGCTGCGCACCCTGGGCCTGCGCCTGCAGGATCTGGCGCACGCCCGCGGGCAGCGCGCGCTTCAGGGCCTTGTGGTAGCGGGCCACCGCCGCGTCTTCGCCGCGCTCGCATTCTTCGAGGATCGACAGCTCGCTGTTCGCGCCCACGGCGCCCTTCACATGGACCCAGCCGCGGTGCATGGCGCCGGAGGCGGTGCCGCCTTCCGCAGGCTTGCCGCCGTAGGTGATGACCAGTTCGACGAGCTGGCTCGCCGCCGCCTGGCACTGCGCGGCGCGCGATGCGAAGACCTCCTTCAAGCGGCCGGCTTCCACCTCTTCGGCGCAGGTGCGGAAACCGTATTCGCCGTCGCGCGTGTTCTCGAGCAGGTCGTTCAGCACATCGACAACTTCTTCGTTCGACAGCGGCTCGCCTTCGGGAATGGCTGTGTCTTCCTCGCGGAAATACAGGCGGTCGGCACGCTCCCATGCGGCGTGCGAGGCCGGACGGGCGCGCTCCCAGTCGAGCGACGAAGTGCCGCGGCGAGTTTCCCATTCGCGCGCGAGCGAGGGCTCGACCGAGGCGAACTCATCGACCGCGGCATTGCGGCTGGACCAGCCCAGCTCGTAGGCCGGACCGTAGTCGTCGTAGGTGCGCCCGGTCTCGTAATAGGGCTCGCGGTCGTAGGCGTTCTCCCAGTAGCTGCGCTCGGCGGTCGGGTTCACGCGCTCGGCCACGGCCTTGCCCCCGAGTCCGCCGACCACCGCGCCGACGACAAGGCCTGCCGCAGCGCCCACCGGGCCGCCGGCCGCGCCGACCGCGGCACCCGCCACGGCTCCCGCCCGTGGCGCCGACGCCAGTGCCGACGGGATGCGCGCCGGGTGCCCCGGAAATGGGATCGCGGTTGAGATCGTCAGGGTGCAGGGATGTGCGGTCTTTTGCCATGGTGGCTCCTTTGGAAAATTGAAAGAGGGTTGGATCGAAGTCCCGTCCGTTGAAATGCATGAGTTGAATGGACAGAAGACTTCATCCTGCGGCCCGTGCCCGGCGCCACCGTGGGGCTTGGGCGCGGCTGCGTGTAGGCGCAGTCGGGCCTCGGCTCGCCTTGTCTCACAAGAGCTGCCGGGCGCTTCCCCTACGATCCATGCCATGACGACGATGCCCGATTCCGATTCGCTCGCGCTGATCGAAGCCTGCTCGCAGGCTTCGATCGCGCTCCTCGAAAGCAACCTGACGCCGCACGGCATCCTGGCCGCGAGCCGCACCGAAGCCGCCGTGGCCCGGCGCTACACGCGCATCTTCGGGCGCGATGCCGCGATCTGCGTGATGGCCATGTGCGGCAGCGGCGTGCCCGCGCTGGAGCAGGGCGCGGTCGCGAGCCTCGATGCGCTCGCGGCGCAGCAGGCGGCCAACGGACAGATTCCGAAGTACGTCGATCCCGAGGGCCAGGATGCGGACTTCTGGTATCTCGGCTGCATCGACGCGACCCTGTGGTGGCTGATCGCGGTGGACCATGTGCGTCGCCATGGCAAGGTCGGCGCATCCCACTGGGAAGACGGTGTGGCCCGCGCCATCGGCTGGCTGCTCGCGCAGGAGCACCAGCACTTTCGGCTGCTGCAGCAGAACGAGGCGAGCGACTGGGCCGACATCATGCCGCGCTCGGGCTACGTGCTGTACAGCAACGCGCTCTGGTACGACGTCAAGCGCCGCTTCGCGCTTGGCCATGCCGAGGAAACGCGGCACCACTTCAACCACATGTTCAATCCGTTCCAGCGCGACCTGCCCGAATACCACCGGGCGCGGCTGCTGCGGCACTACGCGCGACGCGGCCGGCGCGACCCGGCGCTCTACCTCAGCTTCGTCAACTTCGCATTCGTCGGCAACGAGGGCGATGTGTTCGGCAACGCACTGGCGATACAGGCCGGCCTCGCCGAACCCGAGATGGCCGGCCGCATCGTCGACACCATCGCGAACTCGCGCGCGGCCGATCCGTACCCGGTGCGCGTCGTGCTGCATCCGCTGTCGCGCCAGCACGAACTGTGGCGGCCCTACATGGGACGCCACCAGCAGAACGACGTGCACCAGTACCACAACGGCGGCATCTGGCCCTTCGTCGGCGGCTTCTGGGTGATGGCGCTCGCCAACGTGGGCCGCCACGATCTCGCACACGCCGAACTCGCGCGGCTCGCGCATGTCAATTCGCTCGGCGACTGGCGCTTCACCGAGTGGTTCCACGGCAAGACGCTGGCGCCGATGGGCATGGCCGGGCAGAGCTGGAATGCGGCGACCTTCCTGCTGGCCAGGCGTGCGCTGGAAGGACGCGCGGATGCTTGGTGAGGATTCGGTTCCTCGTCTCGAATTGCGTTCAGGAAAACAATCCGTTCACGCTGAGCTTGTCGAAGCGCCGCGCAAGGCTTCGACAAGCTCAGCCCGAACGGTCGGGGTTCTTGAACGGTCGTGACTTCGGTGGATGGATCGCCAATCCCTCTCAGCCCTTCGCCCTTTCAGACTCGCGCGCCAGCACCCGGCCGGGCCGCGCGCCCGTCGGGCCGCCGCCCTGCCACACCAGCGCGCCATTGACGATCACCGCCTCGATGCCGCGCGCCGGCGCCATCGGCGATTCATAGGTGGCGGCTTCGTCCACCGTGTCTGCGTCGAACAGGGTCAGGTCGGCATAAGCGCCCTCTTTCAGCACGCCGCGGTCTTTCAGGCCGAAGTTCTTCGCGGTGAGGCCCGTCATCTTGTAGATCGCCGCCTCCAGCGGAAAGAGCCCGAGCAGCCGGCCGTAGTGACCCAGCACGCGCGGAAAACTGCCCCAGAGGCGCGGATGCGGCGAGGCGTCATGCGGCAGGCCGTCGGAGCCGATCATGGTCTGGTCGAACTTCAGGATTCGCTGCACGTCGGCCTCGTCCAGCCGGAAGTAGATGCCGCCCGCGGGACTGAGCTGGCGGATCGCCTCGTCCTGGCTCACGCCCAGCTGCTTCGCGATGGCGTCGAGGTCTTGCCCCGCGTATTCGGGCATGGGCTTGGACCAGCTCACGATCACGCGCGACGAACTCGCGGCCCGGTCGGACGAGAGGATGGTCGAGCCGGCGGTGTAGGGGTAGCAGTCCAGGCAGATCGGCTGCGTGGCCATGTTCTTCTCGATGAAGCTCAGCGCCTCCTGCGAACGGCCGTGGTTCTCGGGCCCGACCACCTTCATGTGCGAGATGACGACCTGCACGCCGACCTCGCGGCCGACGCGGAAGGTCTCCTCGAGCGAGTCGATCACCTTGTCCGCTTCATTGCGCATGTGGGTGCAGTAGACGCCGTCGAAGTCCTTCAGCGGGCGGCAGGTCTCGATGACTTCCTCGGTCGGCGCGGCGACCGCGGGCTCGTAGTAGAGGCCGGTGGAAACGCCGATCGCTCCGGCTTCGAGCGCCTCTTGGACCAGCGCGCGCATGCGGACGATCTGGTCATTGGTGGCCGGCATTCCCAGGTCATCGAGCGTCGCGACGCGCAATGTCGTGTGCCCCACGAGCAGCGCGCAGTTCGTGGCCGCGGGCTTGGCGCGCAGTTCGGCGATGTACGAAGCGAAGGTCGGAAAGGAGAACCAGCCGCCCTCCTCGTCCAGCAGGTTCAGCGGCGGCGTGACCGGCTGCGTGATGCCGCCCGGCATCGGCGCGAGCGAGATGCCGCAGTTGCCCGCGATCACCGTGGTGATGCCCTGGCTGACCTTCGGCGCCATGTCGGGGTTCGAGAGCATGAGGCGGTCGTCGTGCGTGTGCGCGTCGATGAAGCCGGGCGCGGCGATGCGCCCTGCCCGGTCGATCTCGACCTCGCCGTGCGAGGCGGAGAGATCGCCGATGCGGGCGATGCGGTCGCCGCGGATGCCGATGTCGCCCGTGTAGCGCGGCGCGCCGGTGCCGTCGACGATGCTGGCGTTGCGGATGAGAAGCTCGAATTTTTCCTGCATCGAATGAGTACCTTGAATGCCTTGGATTGAAGAGAGTTAGAGCAGCGCGCCGCGTGCGGCGATGGGCCACAGAGCCTCCACCCGCCCACCGCGCACGCACACGAGTTCGTCGTAGAGGTTGACGGTCGGGTCGCAATGGCCGGGCACCAGCATCAGCTGGTCGCCAAGGGACAGCGCGGCCGCATCGGGCGTGGCCAGCGCGCCGTGCTCGTCGGCCGCCTTCACGTAGCGCAGGTCGGGCCGCTGCCACACGGTGGGCATTCCCGAGTCGACGCTGGAAGCCTTGAGGCCCGCATCGACCACGGCGCGTTGGAGCGTGGCGCGGCTCAGGACGGTGGTGCGCACGAAGAGCGCGTGCTCGAACGCGATGTCGTGCGCGCCGCGCTGGTTGTCGCCGTAATCGCGGTCCATGAAGATGTAGGAGCCGGCCTGGATCTCGTTGAACACGCCCGAGTCGCGCTCGTGCTGGAAGCTGCCGGTGCCCGCGCCCGTCACGCGCTCGACGGCGATGCCGCAGGTCTCGATGGCATCGCGGGTCGTGCGCGCGGCATCCACGGCACTGTCGATGGCCGCGGCGCGGTCTTCGGGTGCGCGCAGGTGCTGAGCGGGCCCGTGATAGCAGTGCAGGCCCATGAAACGCAGTTGCGGTGCGCAGTCCGCGACCTGCTGTGCGAGCCGCACTGCCTCTTCGCCGGGCGCCACGCCGCAGCGATTGGCGCCGACGTTGACTTCGACATACACGTCCAGCGTCACGCCCTCCGCCTCTGCGACGGCGCGCAGTGCCTCGACCTGCAGCGGGTGATCGACCAGCACGCCCATGCGCGCCTTGCGGGCCAGCGCGGCCAAGTGGCGCAGCTTGGTCTCGCCGATCACCTGGTTGGTGACCAGCACATCTTCGATGCCGGCTTCCACGAACACGGCGGCTTCGCTCACCTTCTGGCAGCAGAGGCCGGCCGCGCCCAGCGCGATTTGCCGCCGCGCGATCTCGGGCGTCTTGTGGCACTTGGCATGGGCGCGCAAGCGCACGCCGCTGCCACGCAGCGCCTCGGCCATGCGCGCGAGGTTGCGTTCGAACGCATCGAGGTCGAGCACGAGTGCGGGGGTGTCGATGGCGCCGATGGGGTCGCCGGGCCTTGCGGCTTTCCAGGGGGTCATGGTGCGTTGGCCTTCAGTCGACTCAATCGATCTTTGCGCCCGAGTCCTTGATGATCTTCGACCACTTGACCGTCTCGCGCCGCGACAGGTCGAGGAACTGCTCGGCCGTGCCGAAGTCGGTCTCCGCGCCCAGCAGCCTGAAGCGCTCGCGCACCGCCGGGGTGGCCAGCGCGGAGCGGATCTCGGCGTTGAGCCGCGCCACCACCTCCTTGGGCAAGCGCGCCGGTCCGATGATTCCGCCCCAGGCCTCGACCTCGAAGCCCGGCACGCCGGCTTCGGCGATGGTCGGAACGTCCGGATAGGTAGGCGAGCGCTGACGCGAAGAGATGCCCAGCGCCCTCACCTTGCCCGACTGCGCAAGCGGACCCGAAACGGGTGTGTTGACCATCATCAGCTGCACGCCGCCGCCGATGAGGTCGGTCACCGCTGCCGTCGCGGCCTTGTAGGGCACGTGCAGCATGTTCGTGCCGGTCATCGACTTGAAAAGCTCCACGCCCAGGTGCGCGGTGGTGCCGTTGCCGTCGGACGCGAAGGCCAGCTTGCCGGGGTTCTTCTTCGCGTAGGCGATGAGCTCGGCGACGCTCTTCACCGGCAGGTCGTTGTTGACGATCATCAGGTTCGACAGGCGCAGCGTGTTGGCGACCAGCGTCAGGTCTTTCTCGACGTCGTACGGCACGTTGGGCAGCAGCGAGCGGTTGGTGGCCAGCGAGACGATGTTGCCGTAGGCCAGCGTGTAGCCGTCGGGCGCGGCATGCACCAGGTCCATGGTGCCGATCGTGTAGGAGCCGCCGGGCTTGTTGTCGATGACGATGGGCACGCCCATCTGCTGCGAGAGTTGCGCGCCCAGCGCGCGCATCAGCGAATCGGGTGCACCGCCGGGCGCCGAGGGCACGATCAGGCGGATCGCCTTGTCGGGATAGGCCGCAGAGGCCGGCATCGCAATCGCCGCGAACGCGGCGACGAAAAGAGCACACAGCAAGGCACGTGGACGCATGGCAGAGAACTCCGGCTGATGAGGGATCGGTGGGCCGATGATCAGTTCGCGTGCCGCATTGGACAAGCCACGTTTTCTGGGATTAGCATGAGCTTTCCTCATGCACGGTGCAGGTGCGCTCAGGGTTATCACCAGAGAGCACATGCACCAGACTTGTTCTTTTCTCATGAACCAGCACGTTCGCGCCCCTTCGACGATGTCCTTGATGTGCCTGGAGGCCAGCGCGCGGTTGCGCTCTTTCACCGCCGCCGCGCAGGAGCTGCGGCTCACGCAAGGTGCGGTGAGCCGTCAGGTGCAGACGCTGGAAGACCGGCTCGGCGTGAAGCTCTTCACGCGGCGGCGAGAGGCACTGGCGCTGACGGACGCCGGGCGCTATTACCTCGGCGAAGTCGCACCGCTGCTGCAGCGGCTGGAGCGCGCCACAGCCAACGTGATGGCGCTCAAGGGGCGCGGCGGCGAGCTGTCGCTGTCGTGCGGCGCCTCGGTCGGCAGCTATTGGCTGATTCCACGCCTGCCGGAGTTCACGCGTGACCACGGCGAGATCACGCTGAACTTGGGCACGCGCGTGGGGCCGGTGGATTTCAGCGCCACGCCGGTCGATGCGTCACTCGAATTCGGCGATGGCAAGCGTCCGGGCCTGCACAGCGAATTCGTGCTGCCGCTGGACCTCTCGCCCTACGCCGCCCCTGCGTGGATCGCCGCGCACGGCAAGACGGTCGATGCGAACACGCCGCGCTCGGCGCTGATCCACCACCTGACGCTGCCCGGCGCATGGGACGAGTGGTTCGCGCGCGAAGGCATCGCGGCCGAAGCGGGCCGCGAGGGCCCGCGCTACGACATCATGTCCATGGCCCTGAATGCCTCTCTGGCGGGCATGGGGGTGGCGCTGCTGCCGCCGTACATGAGCGACGAGTCGGTCGCGTCGGGGCGGCTGCGCCGGCTGTCTCGCCGCAAGTGGCGCTATGCGAAGGGCTACCACCTCGTGTACCCGGAAGAGTCGGCGCAGATGCAGTCGCTGCAGGTGTTCAGGCAGTGGCTGCTGGCCCAGGCAGGTCGAACCTGACAACGGATCTGCCGGCCCGCTCGTTGAGGATGGGCAGTGCCTGCCGCCGCCGGCTTGCATTTTGAAACGAAAATTACTACTATCGTTTCCAATCCATGAACTACGCACACATCAGAGCCAGGTACAACGTGCCTGCCAAACGAGGTGCCCGGGTCGAGTTCCACGGGCAGTTGGGTACTGTGACCTCGACCAGTTCCGCGGCCGTGAGGGTCCGGATGGACGGCATGTCGCGCTCCCAGCCGTTCGCGCCGGACGAGCTTCGCTGGCTGGACACGGAGGCAGTGGTGCTGCCATTCCCGCAAGGCGGCGCCAGCCAACTGCCGGCCTGACGCGCGCTCGCAGCGCGCGGATCATGTCCGAGACTCTTGCCACTTCCGCGAAGCTTTCCGCAAGGCGCACGTGCCTCAAGTCATTCAGCTCGCAAGCGCCTCCACGCGAAGCGTCGTCACGGCGCCATTCACTGCCGGGTGCGCCTGCAGCGCATGCACGGCGAGATCGATCGCGCTCTGCGCGGCCGGCCCGGTCAGCACCAGCACCTGAGGCCCCGTCTCTGGCCGCTCCGCCGCCAGCACCACCTGCTGTACCGGCAGCTGTTGTCCAGCCAGCAAGGCCGCAACCGCTTCGATCTGATTTGCCGCATGCACGGGGACGCGCAGGTAGTGGGAAGTCCGCACTGCAGCGCGTGGCAACACCGGCAGCTCGTTCATCGCATGCGCATGAAAGCCCAGGTGCGGCACGCGCTGCCCGGCATGGGTGCCATCGAGCCGCGCCACGTCGACCAGGTCGGCGATGACGGCCGATGCCGTCTGCTCCGAGCCGGCCCCAGCGCCGTAGTACATCGTCACGCCCGACGCGTCGCCCTTCACCATGACCGCGTTCATCGAGCCGTTCACATGCGCCATCAGGTGCGCGGCGGGCACGAGCGCGGGCTGCACGCGCAGCTCGATGCCCTCTTCCCGACGGCGCGCGATGCCCAGCAGCTTGATGCGGTAGCTCAGCTGTTCCGCGCAGGCCACGTCCAAGCCCTGCAGCGCGGTGATGCCTTCCACCTGCAGATCGGCAAAGCGCACCGGCGAGCCGAAGGCATTGGCGGCGAGCAGCGTCAACTTGTGCGCGGCGTCGATGCCTTCGATGTCGAAGGCCGGGTCGGCCTCGGCGTAGCCCAGAGCCTGCGCCTCGGCGAGCGCGGCGGCGAAGTCCAGGCCCTCGTCGCGCATCTTGCTCAGGATGAAATTGGTGGTGCCGTTGATGATCCCGGCCACCCATTCGATGCGGTTCGCGGTGAGCCCTTCGCGCAGCGCCTTCACGATGGGGATGCTGACCGCCACCGCGCCTTCGTACGCCACCGCCACGCCGTGCTGGCGCGCCGCCGCGAAGATCTCGGCGCCGTGCTCCGCCAGCAGCGCCTTGTTGGCCGTGACCACGTGCTTGCCATGCGCGATGGCCGCCAGCACCCAGTCGCGCGCCGGGCCCGTGCCGCCAGCCACTTCGACCAGCACGTCGACGTCGGGGTGCGTGGCGACATGCATCGGGTCATCGGTCAGCGGGACGCCGTCGCCCACGATGCCGGCCGCCCGCGGCAGATTGCGCGCGGCCACCATCACCACCTCGATGCCGCGTCCTGCCCGGCCGGCAATCTCGGCCTGGTTGCGAGCCAGCACGCGGAAGGTGCCGGAGCCCACGGTGCCGATGCCGATCATGCCCACGCGCAGCGGGCGCATGGCCACGGGAACACCGTGAAGGGGCTGAAGGGACAGGACTGGATCGCGGTACATGGAGCTTCTCCGAACGAAAGAACAAACAAAAAACCCAGCTGCCAGAGCTGGGTTTCATTCCTTCGGGGAGAAGAGCGATTCACCAGGTGGCTGCCGGAACGGCCACCTGCGCGTGCTCAGGTGGCCGCGGTGGTAATGGAGGTAATCATTCGTGCACCCATTGCCTGCGGGAATGCAGGCGGCATCATCCGGCCCATGCGGGCGGCGGCGGTGGATGCGGTGTGGAGTTGGAGGCACGACATGGGAGGCGGAGTGTACAGGAGCTCGCACAAGCCCAGGTGATCGGGGCACACTAAGCCATGGACAAGCACTTCCTGACCCCGCTCTTCGCCCCCGCCTCCGCCGTGGCCTTCGTCGGCAACGCCAGCGACCCGGGCGGCCAGACCGCATCGGGCCGCGTGCTGCGCGAGGCCTTTCGCGCGAACCGCTTCGACGGCACGCTGCGCTTCCTCGACGTGCGCACCAAGGGCACGCTCGAAGAACTCTCGCAGACGCATGCCGACCTCGCCCTCATCGCGCTCGCGCCGCAGGACGTGGCGGCCGCCCTCGAGATCGCCGGGCGCATCGGCTGCAAGGCCGCGGTGGTCATCTCCAACGGCATCGCCTCGGAGCAGGCGGCCCAGTGGCGCAAGATCGCGCGCCGCGAGGGCGTGCACCTGCTCGGGCCCAACTCGCTGGGCTTCCAGCGCCCGCTGCTGCATCTGAATGCCAGCGTCGCAGGGCCATTGGCCAAGGCCGGGCCGCTCGCGCTGGTGTCGCAGTCAGGATCGCTCACCGCCTCGATGCTCGACTGGGCGCGGCAGAACGGCGTCGGCTTTTCCAGTGTGGTGTCGCTGGGCCCGCATACGTCGGTCGACATTCCCCAGGTGCTCGACTTCCTCGCCAACGACCAGGCCACGCACAGCATCATCGTGTACCTCGAAGGCATTTCGGACGCGCGCCGCTTCATGAGCGCGCTGCGTTCGGCCTCGCATGCCAAGCCGGTGGTGGTGCTCAAGGCCGGGCGCAAGCCCGCGGGCAACGCGGCGGCGCAGACGCACAGCGCATCGATCGTCGGCAGCGACGACGTCTTCGATGCCGCACTGCGCCGCGCGGGCGCCGTGCGGGTGCGCTCCTTCGTCGAGCTGTTCTCCGCCGCCAAGTGCCTGGCCTCGCGCTACCGGCCCGTGGGCAAGCGGCTTGCCGTGGTCACCAACGGCGGTGGTCCCGGCGTGCTGGCGGCCGACTGGATCAACGAGATCGGCCTCGACCTCGGCAAGCTCTCCGCGCCCGCGCAGAAGCTGCTGCACCCCGCGCTGCCGCCGCTCGCCACGCTCACCGACCTGATCGACCTTTCCGAAGACGCCACCCCCGCGCACTACCGCGCCGCCATCGACACCGCCTCGGCCGACAGCCACATCGACGGCGTGCTGGCCATCTTTTCCCCCAAGGCCGGCGTCGATGCCGCCGCCACGGCGCGCGCCCTCGCCGACATCCCGCGCCCCATGAACAAGCCGCTGCTCGCCTGCTGGATGGGCGACGCGTCCGTCGGCCCTGCGCGCGGCGTGTTGGCCGAGGCCACGATCCCGAGCTTCCGCACGCCCGAGGCGGCCGTCGGCGCCTTCGGCAACATCGCGGCCTTCTATCAGAACCAGCAGTTGCTGCAGCAGACGCCGCCGCCGCTCTCCGCGCTCGCCAAGCCCGACATCGAAGGCGCGCGTCTCATCATCGAAAGCGTGCTGGCCGAGCGGCGCAAGGTGCTGACGGAGATGGAGTCGAAGTCGCTGCTGTCGTGCTTCCACATCCCGATCACCCGCACGCTGCTCGCGCGCAGTGCCAACGAGGCCATGATGATCGCGACGCAACTGGGTTTTCCGGTGGCGCTGAAGATCGACTCGCCCGACATCAGCCATAAGTCCGACGTCGAAGGCGTGGCGCTCAATGTGCTGAACGGCACCAGCGCGCGCGACACCTACGTCGAGATGATGGAGCGCGTCGCCCGCCTCGCGCCCGAGGCGCGCATCAACGGCGTGACGGTGCAGAAGATGGTGAAGGCCCGTCGCGGCCGCGAGATCTACGTCGGCCTCGTGACCGACGAGCCCTTCGGCCCGGTCATCGTCTTCGGCGCGGGCGGCACCATGATCGAGCTCATGAACGACCGCGCGATGGAGCTGCCGCCGCTCAACCAGTTCCTTGCGCACCGCCTCATCGAGCGCTCGCGCGTGGCCGAGACGCTGGGCGAATGGCGCGGCGCGAATCCGGTGAACATGGAGGCGCTCGAAGACGTGCTGCTGCGCGTGTCGGAGATGGTGTGCGAGCTGCCCGAGCTGCGCGAGATGGACATCAACCCCATCATCGTGGACGAGCATGGCGCGGTGTCGGTCGATGCGCGCATCGTGGTCGACAGCAGCCCGCAGGCGGTGGCGGGCCATGTGGGCAGCGGCTACCAGCACCTGGCCATCATGCCGTACCCCGCGCGCTACAGGCGCGAATGGCCGCTCCCTGGCACGGGCGGCGACATCTACACCGTGCGGCCGGTGCATCCGAACGACGCGCAGATGCTGCAGGCGCTGGTGCAGGGCCTTTCGCCCGAGAGCCGTTGGTTCCGTTTCGTCTCGCGCTTCCACGAGCTGCCGCCTTCGATGCTCTCGCGCTTCACGCTGATCGACTACGACCGCGAGATGGCGCTGGTGGCCGTGGTGATGGAGCGCAGCAACGCGCCCGACGGCACGATTCTCGACAGCGAACGCATCGTGGGCGTGTCGCGCTACGTCACCAACCCCGACCAGACCAGTTGCGAGTTCTCTCTGGTGGTGGCCGACGAGTTCAGCGGCAAGGGCATCGGCTCGCGGCTGCTGGAAAGCATCATCGACGTGGCGCGCGATCGGGGCTTGGCAGAAGTCGACGGCCTCGTGCTCGCCAACAATCCCGACATGCTGAAGCTGGTGCGGCGGCTGGGCTTCACGGTGAAGTCGTTTCCCGAGGACCCCGACTTCAAGCTCGTGACTTACCAGTTGTAGGCTTTGGACAAGGAGCGTTCGAGGGCATTTGAGGGCGTGCTGCTGATGCGTTGTTGATCAGTGAGGGTTCGGATCGGTCCTGGGCAAGCTCTATGCTTCGGTGCCTTCGCAGCTTCCCCCCTCTTCATGATCCGAACCTTGTTGTGTTTTTTCGGCCGTCTCGCGGCCTCGCTCGCCGTGCTGCTCTCTGCCGCATGGGCCTGCGCCGCCCTGTGGTACCAGTTGCCGGCAACGCCCGCCCTCAAGATCGCGGCTGGCGTGCTTTGGGCCGGCTTCGGCCTCGCGGCGATCGCGCTGCTGTGGCGCGGCAAGGCTTCACGCGCCCTGCTCTCGTATGCGGTGGGTTTCGCGATGGTGCTCGCGTGGTGGGGCACCATCCTGCCCTCGCAAAACCGGATCTGGGCCGACGACGTGGCGCGGCAACTCGTCGCGCGCGTCTATGGGAACAAGGTCACGATGGAGAACGTGCGCAACTTCGACTGGCGCAGCGACACCGACTACACACCGCGCTGGGAAACCCGCGGCTACGACCTCGACCGCATTCGCTCGGTCGATGTGTCGCTCTCCTACTGGGCCGGCCCGGCCATCGCCCATACGCTCGTGTCCTTCGGCTTCGACGACGGCCAGTTCGTCACCTTCTCCATCGAGATCCGAAAAGAACGCGACGAGAGTTTCTCGTCCGTCGGTGGTTTCTTCAAGGAGTTCGAAACCAGCCTTGTCGCGGCCGACGAACACGACATCCTGCGCGTGCGCACCAACGTGCGCGGCGAAGACGTCTACATGTACCGCGTGCGCCTGCCGCAATCGGAGATGCGCTCGCTGTTCCTCGGCTATCTCGGCGAAGGCGCCGCGCTGGTGCGCGCGCCGAGCTTCTACAACACGCTCACCGCCAACTGCACGACCATCGTCTACGCGCTCGCCAAACATGTCGTGCCGGGCCTGCCCATGGACTGGCGGCTGCTGGCCTCGGGCTACCTGCCCGACTATCTTTACGACGTGGGCGGCCTGACACCGGGCCACGACATGGCGCAGCTGCGCGCAGCCGGGCGCATCACCGAACGCGCGATCGCCTTCGACAAGAACCCCGGCACGGAAAGCTTCTCGCAAGCCATTCGGAACGATTTGCCGGGTGTCGAAATGGCAGTCGATGCCGGGGCCAAGCCATGACGACTTCACGCTTCCTCGCATTGCCGGCCTTGTTGTGCGCCGCACTGCTGCTGGCCGGCTGCGCGGGCGTCACGGTCGGCTCGATCTCGCCCTCCGAATACCTGGCGCAACGCCGCGGCGACGTGCTCATCACCGGCAAGCTCAGCACCTCGGCGGAGGAGGTGCTGCGCGTGATCGGCTCGGACGCCGACCAGTGCACCGCGAACGGACAAGCCTGCCGCCAGGCCCTGGCCGACTCCACCGGCCTCAGCGATGAACAGCGGCTCTCCGCCCTCTCGGAAGTGTGGCTGCAGGTCGCGCTTGCGGCCGGCAAGGCCAGCGGTGCCGCCGCCGGGCCTGCCGCGCCCGAAACCATCGAGGCGTACCTGGAGAGCGCGCGCCATGCCTACGCCTATCTGTTCTTCACCGCACGAAAGCCACGCGACCGGGCCTTCGAAGACCGCCAGACGCAGGTGCGCGACTACTACAACTACGCGGTGCAGCAGGCGATCACCGGCCTGTTCAGCCGCTACCGCCTGGACGGCCGCGCAAGCGAAGACAGGCAGCCCCGCGTACCGCAGGTCGGCGCCTGGCGCATCGACATCGACCTGTCCGCACTCGAGCTGCGCCCCGACGATCCGGTGCCGCAGGCGCTGATTCCCGCCGCCTCGCTCACCTTCTCGGGCCTGCGCAACACCTACCGGCGCGACGGCTTCGGCGCCGAACTGGTGGTGGAGACCAGTCAGCCGGCGCCCCTCGCCCCCTTCGCCCCGCTCGCCCTCCTTTGCGGACCACAAGACCGCGGACGACACGCCGCCCTACAGCGAAATGCCCTTCCCCGGCCTCACCGCGCTCCTGCGCTTCGAAGGCACGGACCTGCGCCAGGTGCTCGCCACGCACACCGCGCGCATCGTGGTGTTCGACCCCTACCGCACCTCGACCACGCGGCTCGCCGAACAGGACGTTCCGCTCGCCGCCAACTTCACCTCCGGCTACGGTCTCTGGCTCGCGCGTTCCGACTTCGCGCGGCAGGCGCTGCGCAGTCTGTTCGGCAGCGCCGACGGCCTCACCAAGCCGCGCATCTACCTGATGCAGCCCTACGACCCGAACCGGCGCACGGTCATCATGCTGCACGGCCTGGCGAGCAGCCCCGAGGCGTGGATCAACGTGGCCAACGAAGTGCTGGGCGATGAAACGCTGCGCCGCCGCTACCAGATCTGGCAGGTGTACTACCCGACGAACGCGCCGCTCGCGCTCAACAACTTCGCGATCCGGCAGGCCATCACCGAGACGCTCGCGCACTTCGACCCGACGGGCCAGGCCGAGGCCTCGCGTAACATCACGCTGATCGGCCACAGCATGGGCGGCGTGCTCTCGCGCCTCCTGGTGTCTTCGTCGGGCGACAAGCTGTGGGACACGATCCTCGCGAGCTACCCCATGCAGGGTGCGCAGCAGCAGCGCATGGAGCAGCGGCTTGCGCCCTATCTGCGCTTCGAACCGCTGCCGCAGGTGAGCGACGCGATCTTCATCGCCTCGCCGCACCGCGGCACGCCGTTCGCCAACAACCGCATCGCACGCTGGGTGGCCAACCTCATCACGCTGCCGGTGGCGATGCTGGGGCAGCTGAACGACGTTTCCCGCGAGCTGATGCGCATTGCGCCCGGCAAGCAGGACATCGGGCCGCTGCGCATTCCCAACAGCATCGACAACCTGAGCGACCGCGATGCCTTCGTGCAGATGTCGTCAGACCTGCCGATGAACCCGCGCGTGCGCTTCCACTCGATCATCGGCAACGACACGCCCGGTGTCGTGCAGGCGCTTTCGAGCGACGGCATCGTGCCTTACGAAAGCGCGCACCTGGACGGCGCGGCATCCGAGCTGGTGCTTCGGTCGGCGCACAGCGTGCAGGAGAACCCGCTGGCCATTCTGGAGATCCGGCGCATCCTCAGGGAACAATTGCAGCCCGGCCGGTAACCAAGGCAGGCGCGACTCACCCCCCCCATCCCACCCCACCCGTCCATGGACAACTTGCAAGCACTGCAGTCGCTCGGCATCACGCTGCCGAGCCCGGCCTACATCTTCGGGGCCGTGGTGTTCGGCCTCGCCGGCATCGCGGCGTATCGGTGGGGCAAACGCTCCGGGCGCCGGCGCAGCAAGTGGCTTGGCGTGGCGCTCATGTTCTATCCCTACGCGGTGCCCTGGACCTGGCTGCTGTACGTCGTCGGCATTGCGCTGTGCGCAGGCGTTTTCATCGGCCGCGATTGAGCCGGCGCACCCGCAACCCCGCCCACACCGCAAACAGCACGCTCGCACCGAACACCCAGCCCGACAACGCTCCGGCCATGGTGCCGGAGAGCAGGTTCCCGACCGTGCAACCGAGCCCGGTCATCGCGCCCCACCCCAGCAGCACGCCACCGCCGAGGCCACGCGCGATCTGACCCGGCTTCGGCCACGCGGGCTTGAACTGCCCGCTCGCGAGTGCCGCGGCCAGTGCGCCGGCCACGATGCCGCCGATCAGCAATGCATTGGGCGTCTGCCAGAGGCTCTCGACCACGGCGGTGACGCAACCGCCGAAGCCATCGAGTCCGTCCAGGCGTTGCGGTAGCAGGCCCTGCGCATTGCCGAGGTCGCGCGCGGCGCTGCCCAGCGCGGCCGTCACGCCCAGCGGGCGCAGCCGCAGCACGACGATCACCGCAATCGCACCGACCGCGATGCCGCCCCAGCCATACGCCCAACGTCCTTGCAGCAAGCCGCGCAACGCAGCGGCAAAGCTGCGCGGCGTTGTCGCCGGTGCTTCGGGCGTTGGCAACCGTCGCCAGAGCACCGCGCTCAGCACGCCGAGCAACGCCAGTTGCAGCACCGCCGACCCCGCATAACCCAGGTAATACGGCAACCACACCACCGGCGCGGTGGCGATCGTGGCGCTGAAGAGCCAGTTCCAGCTGTTGAATCCCAGCAAAAAACCACCGGCGGCCCCCAGCAGCGCGAACGGCGCGGTCGGCGAGCCTTCGCCTAACCGGTACCAGTGCGCGCTGATGCACGAGCCCGAAACCACCATGCCCCCGCCAAAGGCCAGGCCCGCAAGCACCAGCGCCCAGCTGACCGGGCCGATGTGCGCATCGGGCGGCAAACGGCCCGTTTGCGGCACCGGCAGCCAGCCCGTCATGACGACGTGCATGCCCACCGTGCCGACCGCGAGCGCGGCCACGATGGCGAGCAGCCCGCGCGCGTCGCCGCCCTCGAAATAGTCGCGCGCATGGCAATAGAAGCAGAAGCGCGAACGCTGCAGCACCACGCCGAGCACGGCGCCCAGCCCGAGCGCGAATGCGAGCGCCCGGCCACCGCTGCGTTCGCCGAGCAGGTGCACGCCGGCGGCGATCAGCAGCAGCGTTGCGGTTGCAGCAACGAGGCCGGTGCGGGAAAGTGAAAGCGATGAAGTCGTCATGTCCGTTCCGGCAGATCCATAAAAAGTCCATAAAAAAAGCGAGCCCGAGGGCTCGCTCAAAAGTCGTCCGTCAAGTTGCGATGAAGGCAACCCGACTCCGACTCACCTCGAACTCATCCTTCAACCACCTCCAGATTGCTCACCTGGAAGCCCAGACCGTGCCGCTCGGGTTGTTGACCGGCACGCCGACGGCGTTGCCGTATTCGGTCCACGAGCCGTCGTAGTTGCGCACGTTCTTGTAGCCAAGAATCTTGTTGAGCGCGAACCAGGTGTGGCTCGAACGCTCGCCGATGCGGCAGTAGGTGATGGCCGGCTTGCTGCCATCGATGCCCACGCCGGCATAGAGCGCCTTCAGCTCGGCGGCCGACTTGAAGGTGCCGTCTTCATTCACCGCGCGGCCCCACGGCACATTGGCCGCACCGGGGATGTGGCCCGCGCGCACCGCCAGCTCGGCGGCGCCAGCGGGCGCAAAGATCTTGCCGCTGTACTCGTCGGCCGAACGGATGTCGACCAGCTTCGTGTCGCTCTTGCCCTCTGCCACGGCCAGCACGTCGGCCAGCCGCGCGCGCACCTGCGGGTTGGGCTGCGTCACCTTGAAACGGGTGGCGGCGTATTCGGGCGCGCGGTTGTCCAGACCCCGGTTCTCGGCCTCCCACTTCTTCCGGCCGCCATCGAGCAGCTTCACGTTCGAGAGGCCGTACTGATCGAACACCCAGGCGCCCCATGCCGCGAACCAGTTGTTGTTGTCGCCGTAGAGGACGATGGTGGTGTCCTTGTCCACGCCGGCCGTGGACAGCAGTTTCTCGAAATCGGCCTGACTCACGATGTCGCGCCGCACGCGGTCGTTCAGGTCGTTGTGCCACGAGAAGTTGACGGCGCCGGGAATGTGGCCGCGCTCGTAGAGGCCGGGGTTCACGCTGACCTCGATCACGCGCAGCTTCGGGTTCTTGAGGTTCTTCTCGAGCCACTCGGTCGAGACGAGCGGACCGCTGCCGTCGGCCGATGCCTGCGCGAAAGCGACCGGCGATGTGGCCAGGAAGGTCAGCGTGGCGAAGGACGCGGCTCGCCACCATCTGCTGAGAATCGACATGCGGGACTCCTTGTGAACGATCATGAAAAAGACAGGCTGGACTCTAGGCAAGCGGGCACCGATCACCAACGAAGCGTTTGCGATAAGTCCATAACCAATTCAGCAGATGCACCCAGCAGAAAAAGGGGCAACGGCATCAAGCGACCAGCAGCGCCGGTTCGCGCACAGGCTCGGCCGTGGCACGCCATCCCAGCTCTGGCGCGATGCGGCGCGCGAGGTCGTCCAGCATCTGTTCGTACTCCTCGCTCGCGAAGTTGTAGGGCAGCTCCACGCGCAGTTCGCTCACCTGCGGCAGCACCGGGTCCTTGCGAAGCCGCTCCAGGATTTCGTCTGACGTACCCACGAGGTCCGTCGCGAAGAGCGTGCGCCGCTCGCCCTGCGGCGTCAGCGTGCGTTCGATGCGGCTCGCTGCGAACTCGCGGTATCGCCTTCGCGTGGCCGCATCGGCGCCATCGAGCGGCACGATCACGCGGCCCAACGCCACCCTGCCCGCGCGCGGCCCGGCCTCGCTTTCGCGGTAGCGCTCGATGAGCGCCGACTGCGCCTGCAGAAAGTCGTCCGTGTGTTCGCCTGAAAGCACGTTGCCCAAGAGCAGGTTGAACCCGTTGCGCCCCGCCCATTCGGCCGAGCGCAACGAACCGCCGCCGTACCAGAGCCGATCGATCAGCCCCGGTGCATAGGGCTGCACACGCGGTCGCACACGCCCGCCGGCCGACTCGACAAAGGTGTCTTCATCGCCAAGCAGCACGTCTTCGAGGTTGGCCCTGAGGCGTGCCACGCGCTTGTGCGTGAAGTCGATGGTGTTCGGCGCCGCGTCGTAAAAGCGGTTGCCCAGCAACGCGCCGTGCGGCGGCACGCCCGCACTCAGGCCCACCTGCAGCCGGCCGCGCGAGAGCACGTCGACGGTGGCGAGGTCTTCGGCGAGGCGGAACGGGTTTTCGTAGCCCATCTGGATCACCGCGGCGCCCAGCTCGATGCGGCGCGTGCGCTGCGTCGCAGCCGCGAGGATCGTCGTGGCCGACGACACGCCACGCTCCAGGTGCCGCTGCCGCACCCAGGCACTGTCGAAGCCGCGCCGCTCGCCGAATTCGAAGAGCGCCAGCGCCGCTTCGAGGCCGGCGAGCGGATTCGCCTCGGCGTAGTTGCCAGGTGTGAGAAAGCCGATGTGATGGATCGCCACGGTGTCGCCGCTTTCAGAACTTGGGCAGGCCAGGTGGATTGATCTCGGATTTCGGCAGCGCCTCTTCCGCAAGGCTCCAGCGCGCGAGCGCCTTGCCGTAGATGCCGCTGCGGATCAGGTTGTTGGCGGCGGTGCTCAGCGCCGTGGCAAGGCCGCTGCCCTTGCGCGTGGCAACCGCCACATCCGACTTCAGCGGCCAGCCCGCATTCACCGTGCCGACCAGCCGAAGCTGTCCGTTCTTCGCCGCCTCGTAGGCCTGCGGTGCGTTGGGGTTGAAGTTGGCATCGACGCGCCTGGTGGTCACCGCCAGCCAACGCGTCACATCGTCGTCGTAGTACTGGATCGCGATCGGCTTCAGGCCCGCGGCCACGTTCTGGCGGTCCCATTCGAGCAGGATGCGCTCCTGGTTCGTGCCGGCGCCGGTCGTGAGCTTGAGGCCCGCCACGTCCTTCGGCTCCTTGATGGACTTGATGGCGCTGTCCGTGCGCACGTAGAAGCCATGCAGGCCGAGCCGGTAGGTGGAGAAGTCGAACTTCTCCTTGCGCTGCTCGGTCACGCCCACGTTGGAGATCACCGCGTCGTACTTGCCCGAGGCGAGGCCCAGCGGCCAGTCGGGCCAGGCGACGGGCTGCAGTTCGAGCTTCAGACCCAGCGCCTCGGCAATGAGGTGCGCGAAGTCGGGGTCGAAGCCGACGACGGTTTTCGCATCGGTTGCGTAGGTGGAGATGGGCGGCGCGAAGGGTGCGATCGCGATGGTCAGCACGCCCTCCTTCACGAACTTGAAGCCCGGGGGAATGGCGTTGACCGCTTCGGCGTCCTTGCCCGTGTGCAGGCGGCCTTTCTGCTCGGGGCTGAAGTCGAACTTGTCGGCGGCATGTGCCGTCGTCATTGCGATCAGGCCGAAGGCGACCAGTGCGCCGGCTTTGCTTCTGAAAGACATTGCCCTCGCCTCAGTTCTTCGGCAAGCCGGGCGGGTTGGTCCGCGCCACCTCGATCGCCTCGGAGCTCAGGTTCCAGCGCGACAAGGCCTTCGCGTAGTTGCCGTTCTTGATCTGCGCATTCAGCGCCACGGTGATCGCCTCGGCGATGCCCGAGGCCTTGCGCGAAGTGACCGCGATCTCGGCGTTCAGCGGCCAGCCGCCGGAGACCAGGCCGGCAAGCCGCGTCTTTCCGTCGCGCGCCTCGTAGGCAGCCAGGGCATTGGGGCCGACGTAGGCATCGGCGCGGCCCGACTGGAGCGCGAGGCGCTGCACCACATCGTCGTCGTAGTACTGGATTTCCACCGGCTTCAGCCCGGCAGTGATGTTCTGCTTGTTCCAGCGCAAGAGGATCTGCTCCTGGTTCGTGCTGGCCGACACGATGAGCTTGAGCCCTGCGATGTCTTTCGGCTCCTTGATCGCGCCGAGCTTGCTGTCGGACTTCACGTAGATGCCCAACTGGTCGTTGCGGTAGGTGGAGAAGTCGAACTTTTCCTTGCGCTCCTCGGTCACGGTCACGTTGGACACCACCACGTCGAACTTGCCCGACTGCAGGCCGAGAGGCCAGTCGGCCCAAACGGTGGAGACGAGTTCGAGCTTGCGGCCCAGGCTGTCGGCCACGAGCTGTGCGATGTCGGGCGCATTGCCCACGGGCGTCTTCGTATCCGTGGCGTATGCCGCCAGCGGCAGCCGTCCCGTGGTGGTACCGACGACCAGCACGCCCTCCTTCAGGAACTTGAAGTCCTTGGCGAGCTTGACGGCCTCCTCCACCTTCTGCGAGCGCGGACGGCCGGCCTGTTCCGGACTCAGGTCGTCGGCGGCAGCAGCCCGCTGCTGCGCGGAGGCCGCCAGAGGCAGCAGCATGGCGGCGCCCAGGAGCGCGGAAAGGATGTTCTTGCGATGGATCATGGGAAGGACTTCGGTCGGGGGAAAAGAAGAAAAAATCAGAGCACCTTGGCGAGGAACTCGGCCGTGCGCGGATGCGAAGGCGCGTTGAACACCTTGTCGGGCGTGCCGGTCTCCAGGATGCGGCCCTGCTCCATGAAGACGATGGTGTCGGCCACCTCGCGGGCAAAGCCGATCTCGTGCGTCACGATGACCAGCGTGGTGCCCGAGCGCGCAAGCTCCTTGATGACGGCCAGCACTTCGCCCACCAGTTCGGGGTCGAGCGCGGAGGTGGGTTCGTCGAACAGCAGCACCTTGGGCTTGAGCGCGAGCGCGCGGGCAATCGCCACGCGCTGCTGCTGGCCACCCGAGAGCTGGCGCGGATAGGCATGCGTCTTGTCGGCGAGGCCCACGCGCACCAGCAGCTCCGAAGCCAGCGCCTCGGCGTCCGCCCGCGCAAGGCCGCGCACCGACACCGGGGCCTCGACGAGGTTCTCCAGCACCGTGAGGTGCGGAAACAGGTTGAAGTTCTGGAACACCATGCCAACGTCGACGCGGCGCTTGAGGATGTCTTTCTCGTGCAGTTCGTACAGCGTGTCTTCGTCGCGCCGGTAGCCGATGAGTTCGCCATCGATGGCGATGAAGCCGTCGTCCACGCGCTCCAGGTGGTTGATGGAACGCAGCAGCGTCGACTTGCCCGAACCCGACTGGCCGAGGATGACGGTCACGCTGCCCTGCGGCACGGTGAGCGTCACATCGTCGAGCACCTTGAGCGCGCCGAAGCTCTTGGAGACGCCGTGGATCGTGACCTCGCCGCCTTGCGTGAACGGATCGGTCCAGCGCGGCACCAGCACCGGTGCGGGCGGTGCCGACACCACAGGCTCTGCGGCCACCGGCGCCTTCGCCCGCCACAGGCCGCGCGCCACGCCGGCCAACCGCGAGCGCGGAGGATTGCGCAGCGCACCGCGCGAGAAATGCCGCTCGATGTAGTGCTGCGCGACCGACAGCACCGTGAGGATCACGAGGTACCAGACCGTCGCCACCATCAGCAACGGAATCACATCCAGGTTGCGGCGGTAGATGATCTGGATCGTGTAGAACAGCTCGGGCAGCGCGAGGATGTAGAGGTTCGACGTGCCCTTGGCAAGGCCGATGATGTCGTTGAACGCCGTCGGCAAGATGGTCCGCATCGCCTGCGGCAGCACGATGCGAAAGGCCTGGCGCTTGCGCGAAAGCCCTAGCGCCGCCGCCGCTTCGAGCTGCCCCTGCTCCACCGACAGGATGCCGCCGCGCACGATCTCCGAGGCAAAGGCCGCCTGGTTCAGCGTGAGGCCCAGCAGTGCCGCGACGAACGGGCTGATCAACTGCGTGGTCGGGTACGAGAAGAAGGTGATGTCGGTGCCCGGAATGCCCAGTGCCACCGTCTCGTAGAGATAGCCGAGGTTGTTGATGATCAACAGCAACACGATGATCGGCACCGAGCGGAAGAGCCAGGTGAACACCCATGACAGCCGCGCCAGCAGCGGCGAGCGCGAGACGCGCGCGAGCGCCAGCCCGGTGCCGAGCAGGAAACCGAACACCGCGCCCAAGGCCGTCAGCAGCAGCGTGCGGCCGAGCCCGGCGAGCACCGGCTCGGCGAAGAACCATTCGGCAAAGACGCCCCACCCCCAACGCGGATTGGTCAGCACCGAATACAGCACGATGCCGATGAGCAGCACTGCGAACACCGTGCCCACCGTGCGCGCCGGGTACCTTGCGGGCACCACGCGGAAATGCGAGTAGTCGCCCTTGGCGGGCGCGACTTGCAGCGGCGCCGGAGGTTCGGGCCTGGCCACAGGACGGGACGGCGCCGGGCTTCGCGGCTCGGCGCCGACGTCAAGGAGGGTGGTCGTGTTCATCGCTGCACCGCCTCGCTCAGCACCGCTGCGGTCTGGCCATGGTGGCGCGGCACCACAAGGTGCTTTTCGAACGGCAGCTTGCGCGGCACCTCGGGGTCCGCCACCTCTTCGAACAGCGCGGTGTAGCCATGGCCTCGGTAGAGGCCCACGGCCTCGGGCTGGCGAAATCCCGTCGTGAGATAGATACGCTCGTAGCCCTGGCGCCGCACCTGCGCCTCCAGCTCCAGCAGCACCTTGCTCGCAAGGCCCTGCCGACGCAGATCGGTGTGCGTCCACACGCGCTTGAGTTCGGCGGTGCGTTCGTCATGCCGCATGAAGGCTCCGCCGCCGATGGCAATGCCGCCGCGCAGCAGCAGCACGAAGTTGCCGTGCGGCGGTGCGAACACCTCGGGCGGATAGCGGTCCATCTCGCGCGGTGCGCCGGGCTCGCGCAGCACGTCGCCGTAGCGGCTGTCGTATTCGAAGGTCAGGCCTTCGACCAGCGGTTGGGCGCGCGGGTCGAGGGGCGTGGTGTAGAGGAACTGTTCGCTCATCACGCGGCCTTTCTCGCCGCACCGGCGTTGTTTGCCGTCGCATAACGGCTCGCCTTCCGCGGCAGCCCGAGGTGATCGCGCAGGGTCTGCCCGGGCAATTCGCGCTGGTATCGACCACGCGCAATCAGCACCGGAATCACGAACTCGATGAAGTCGTCCAGCCCCTGCCCCAGCACCGGAAAGCCGAGGATGAAGCCGTCAGCCGCGCCCTCGTCCACCCAGCGGATGATTTCGTCCGCAATGCGCTCGCCCGTGCCCACGAACTGCGTGCGCGGCGTCGCGACTTCGAGTGCCACCTCGCGCAAGGTCTGGCCGCCGGCCTTCGCCTTGGCCTTGATGCGGTCGGTGGTCGAGCGGAAGCTGTTGCGGCCGATGTCGCCCAGTTCGGGGAAGGCCTCGTCCAGCGGGTACTGGCTGAAGTCGTGGTGGTCGAAGAAGCGGCCCAGGTACGCCAGCGCTTCCTCGATGGTCAGCAGCTCGCGAATGGCTCGGTACTTGGCCTCGGCCTCTTCCTCGGTGGCCGCGACGACCGGACCGATGCCGGGGAAGATCTTCACGTCGTCGGCTTGCCGACCCTGCGCCACCGCGCTGGCCTTCACCTGCTTCAGGAAAGCGCGCGTCTCCTCGATCGAGGGCGAATGAGTGAACACCGCATCGGCGTATTTGCCCGCAAGGCCCACGCCCGCATCCGACGAACCGGCCTGGAAGATCACCGGCTGCCCCTGCGGCGAACGCTGGATGTTCAACGGCCCGGCGACCTGGAAGAAGCGTCCCTTGTGATCCAGCGTGTGCAGCTTCTCTCGATCGAAGAACTGCCCGCTCTCGCGGTTGCGCGTGAAGGCGTCTTCATCCCAGCTGTCCCACAGGCCCTGCGTCACCGAGAGGTACTCGTCGGCGATCTCGTAGCGCTGCGCATGCTCGGGATGATTGCGGCTGTAGTTCTTCGCGCTGCCTTCGAGCGGCGTGGTCACCACGTTCCAGCCCGCGCGCCCGCCGCTGATGAGGTCGAGCGAGGCGAACTGGCGCGCCACCGTGAACGGGTCGCTGTACGAACTGGAGACGGTACCCGCCAGGCCGATCTTCGAGGTGACGGTCGCGAGCGCCGACAGGATCGAGATAGGCTCGAAGCGGTTGAGGAAATGCGGGATCGACTTCTCGTTGATGTAGAGCCCGTCCGCCACGAAGGCGAAGGCGATGCCATTGTCCTCGGCCTTCTTCGCGGTGCGCACGAAGAAGTCGAGGTTCACGCTGGCATCGGCCGGACCGCCCGGGTGCTTCCATGAATTCATGTGGCTGCCGGCACCTTGCAGCATGACGCCGAACTTGATGTTGCTCATCGCGACTCGTTCTTCTAGGGGTGGAAAGGGAAAGGCGAAAGAGTTCAGGCCAGCGCGGGTTCGTGCGCCTGGGCCAGCAGTTCGACGGCGGTGGCGCGCTCGGCGAAACCGGCAACGGGGATGTCGATGACAAACTCCTCGATGCCGTAGCGCTCGCTCAGTGCGTCGAGCTCGTCGCGCACCTCGTCGGCGGTGCCTGCGATCACGTGTGGGCGACGCTCCTCGGTGCGGTAGTCGGTCACGCCGGCCTGCCGCGCGAACTCGGCTGCAGCCTCGAGGCTTCCGAGGTTCACGCTCTGGCCGCTGGGCAGGTGCACCTTGAAGCTGCGCAGCGCACCGACGAGTTCAGCGGCCTTCTCATGCGTCTCGGCCGCGAAGGCGAAGAGCGCGAGCAAAGGCGCGCGGCCGGTGGCCGAGCGGTAGGCCTCGATCGATTGCCCGATGTTCACCGGGTCGCCGTTGAAGTGCCCCGCATAGACGAACTCCCAGCCAAGGCGCGCCGCGAGCAACGCGCTCTCCGGCGTGCCGCCGAGCAGCACGCGCTGCGGCAACTGCGGCGGGTTCGGCGTGGCGACCGCGCCGGCCAGCGCATGGTCCGCAGCGACCCCGTCGTGCAGGAACGCATCGAGCTCGGCGAGGCGCACCGCGAAGTCTTCCTTCTTCTCTGGATCGTGCAGCCACTGCAGCGCCTTGCTGGTCAGCGGCAGTCCGCCGGGCGCCTTGCCGACACCCAGGTCCACGCGGCCCGGCGCGAGCGATGCGAGTACCCGAAAAGTCTCCGCGACCTTGAACGGGCTGTAGTGCTGAAGCATGACGCCGCCCGTGCCGATGCGGATGCGCGACGTCTTCGCGAGCAGGTGTGAGGCCAGCACTTCGGGCGCCGAACCGGCATAGCCGCGATTGCCGTGGTGCTCCGCGAGCCAGTAGCGCTTGTAGCCCAGGCGCTCGGCGCTCTGTGCCAGCGCGATGGTGTGCTGGAACGCCTGGGCGGCGTCGGCACCTTCGGGGATCAGGCTCTTGTCGAGCAATGAGAGCGAATAGGACACGGTGTGCGGCAGGGATGCCTTTGAAAGAATTGCTGCGAATTCTCTTGGGCATCACGCGCACCGTTTGCGCTGATTTCCTATATCGATATCTGCAGAGTGTTCAGGCGCGCGCGGCGCTCACGATGCGCTGCGCCGCGTCACTCGCGCTGAAGGCGGCCGTGTCGATGAGGAGGCGATCCGTGGTCCACGGCGCGTAGTCGTGTCGCAGGACCGAGGCCCAGTCGGGCAGCGCATGCCCCGGAATGTCGGGCGTGCGAAGCTCCACGCGCCGGCGGTGCTCCGCGACATCCGAACAAACGATCTCGACCTCCAGCACAGGCGACGACGCACTCGACGCGACCGCGCGCCATGCTTCGCGCGTGACCGGCAACGGGTTCACACAATCGGCCACCACCGTGAGGCCGAGCGCAAGATTCGAGCGCGCCAGCGCATAGGCAACCTCGTAGCCCGCAGGGCCGACCTCCCCCGCCAGCACCTTCGCCGACACGAGCGCCTGCTCGATGGCATCGATGCGCAGATAGACGGCCGAAAGCCGCCTCACGAGCTCGCGTGCGACGGTGGTCTTGCCCGAGCCGGGCAAGCCTGAAAGAACGATCAGCATCTCACCATGAGTGCGGCAGCAGGGCCAGGGCCGCTGCCGCGTGGAAGCGCCGCATGGCGCGGATCGGCACATAGCCGTGCGGCGCACGCCGCGCCACCTCGTGCGGCGAAGACGGCGCGATGCGCCACGCTGCCGTGGTCTGCGCGAGAACGTGGCGGGCCTGGGCCGCCGGGGAAACATAGAGACTGCGCTGTGGCATGAACAACTTCCGGGTGAACGCTGGGGCGATTCTGCGCAGGCACTTCGCTTTCTCAAAGAAGGATTGCGCGTTACCTGATGCAGAAATTCCACCCGCCGCGGCACGCCATGACTACGATGGCCCCACGCCAATTCACAAGGAGCAGAGACATGTCGAACCACGTCTACAAGTCCCTCGAGCTGACCGGCTCGTCGCCCGTCGGCATCGAGGACGCGGTGCAGACCGCGATCACCAAGGCGCACGAGACGGTGCGCAACATCCAGTGGTTCACCGTCACCGAGACGCGCGGCCATGTGGTGGACGGCAAGGTCGCGCATTGGCAGGTGACGGTGAAGATCGGGTTCACGCTGGAATAAGCGCGGCAGCGAAGGCTGTCCTTACGCGAAGTCGGTCGACGGCTTTTCCCAGAGGTTCACGCCACCTTCCACCGCGTACTTGTCGATTTCGGCGAGTTCTTCGGCGCTCAGCGGCGCATGGCGCAGGGCCGCGACGTTGTCGACGATCTGTTCGGGCCGGCTCGCACCGATCAGCGCCGAACTCACGCGCGGATCGCGCAGCGTCCATGTCAGCGCGAGTTGCGCGAGGCTCTGGCCGCGACGCTGGGCGATCTCGTTGAGTGCGCGTGCGCGTTCCACGTTGTCGCCCGACAGGTGCTCCTGCTTGAGCGAACCGCCGCCGGGCCGGTTGATGCGCGCATCGGCCGGAATGCCCTTGAGGTACTTGTCCGTGAGCAGCCCCTGCGCGAGCGGCGTGAAGGCGATCACGCCCGCACCGAGTTCGTCGGTGGCATCGAGCAGGTCTTTCTCGATCCAGCGGTTGAACAGGTTGTAGGCCGGCTGGTGGATGAGCAGCGGCACTTTCCATTCACGCAGCAGCGCGGCGATTTCGCGCGTCTTGCCGGCGGAGTACGACGAGATGCCGATGTAGAGCGCCTTGCCCTGCTGCACGGCCTGCGCCAGCGCGGAGGCGGTTTCTTCCAGCGGCGTGTGCGGATCGAAGCGGTGCGAATAGAAGATGTCGACGTAGTCGAGGCCCAGGCGCTGCAGGCTCTGGTCGAGGCTCGCGAGCACGTATTTGCGGGAGCCGCCGCCCTGGCCGTAGGGACCGGGCCACATGTCCCAGCCGGCCTTGCTGGAGATGATGAGTTCGTCGCGATACGCCTTGAAATCTTCTCTCAGCAGGCGGCCGAAATTGGTTTCGGCACTGCCGTACGGCGGGCCGTAGTTGTTGGCGAGGTCGAAGTGGTTGATGCCCAGGTCGAAGGCGGTGCGCAGGAGCTTGCGCTGCACATCGATGGGCGTGCTGTCGCCGAAGTTGTGCCACAGGCCGAGCGAGATCGCGGGCAGCACGAGCCCGCTGCGCCCGACGCGGCGGTAGGGAATGGCGTCGTAGCGCTCGGGGGCGGCAAGGTAGGTCATGAAGTGGGATGGAAAGTGGAAAGGGAGCGACATGATGCCCGCGCGTTTGCGCATATGCATGCGCGGTTTTCTTCGTTGGTGACGCGGGCAGGGCTTTCTAGGATCGTCGCTTTCCCACCAGCCCCACCGCTCCCGTGCAGGAGCGCGCCGCCATGCCCATCGAGACGCCCTCTTCCATTCCTTCCCGCCGCGTGGCGCTCAAGACCCTTGCATCGCTGACGGCCATCGGCGGCCTGGCGCTCGCGGGCTGCTCGCGCGAAGACAGCAGCAAGACCGCAGCCGCCAGCGGCCCGGCCGTGGTGAAGAAGACCGGCGACAAGGTCGCCTTCAAGTACCCGAACAACCCGTCGTTCGACCTCGTCTACCTGGCCGACGAGCTCGGCTACTTCGAGGGCACCAACACCCGCCCCGAGTACGTCGGCAAGATCGCCGCGCCGCAGATCATTCCGCTCGTGGGCACGGGCGAGATCGACTTCGGCAGCCGCATGGTGCCGCTGGTGATCTCGGCCATTGCCTCGGGTGCGGACCTCAAGGTGGTGGCCGCGGGCGGCAAGACGCTGCAGGAAGCGCCGCACATGAAGTACTTCGTTCGCAAGGACTCGGGCATACGAAACCCGAAGGACCTCGAAGGCAAGACCATCGGCTTCAACAGCTTCGGCGCCTGCGCCGAGTTCGTGACCAAGAAGTACCTGCGCCAGCACGACGTGGACGTGAACAAGATCAATTTCGTCGTCATTCCCGACGAGCAGGCCGAGCAGACGCTGGTGACCGGCAACACCGACCTCGCGATCATTCACGCGCCCTTCTCGGGCCGCGCGGACAACGCCGAATCGCTGGTGCGCCTGTGGAGCGACTTCGACCTCGATGGCGGCCTCGGCGGCATGGCGCCCTACAGCGCGCACGGCCAGTTCATCCGCCAGCACCCCGAGGCGGTGCGCGATGTGGTGGCGGCGCTGGCCAAGGCGGGCAACTGGGTCAACGCCAACACCGAGGACGCGCGAAAGCTCGTGGCCAAGCGCATCAACATGGACCTGAAGAACGTCGACCGCTACGCCTATGTCGACGACCTGGTGGTGACCGAGCCGCCGATCCAGTACTACATCGACGTCCTGCAGTCCGAAGGCAAGCTCGCCGCGGGCAAGGTGGCGGTGAAGGACGTGTACACCAACGAATTCAACCCCTTCGCGCTGCAGACGGCGAAGTCGTGAACGTGCAAGCGCCATGAGCCTCAAGATTTCGGCCCGCGACGTGCGGATGGACTACGCCGCGCGCGGCGCGAGCGAACGCGTGCGGGTGCTCGAAGGCTTCGACCTCGATGTGCGCGAAGGCGAATTCTTGTCGGTGCTCGGTCCCTCGGGTTGCGGCAAGTCGACCTTCCTCGGCATCCTCGCGGGGCTCACCGAGCGCACTGGCGGGCGCATCGCCATCAACGGCCAGCCGCTCGCGGGCATCAACCGCAACCAGGGCGTGGTGTTCCAGGGCTACGCGCTTTTTCCGTGGCTCTCGGTGCTCGACAACATCGCGGTCGGGCTGGAGATACGCGGCATCGGCAAGACCGAGCGACGCCGCACCGCGCGCGAATACCTCGAACTGGTCGGACTGCACGGCTTTGCCGACCGCTATCCGCACGAGATCTCGGGCGGCATGAAGCAGCGCGTGGCCATCGCGCGCTCGCTGGCCTACAAGCCCGACGTGCTGCTGATGGACGAGCCCTTCGCTGCGCTCGACGCGCAGACGCGCGAGATCCTGCAGGGCGAGCTGCTGCGCATCTGGGAGCAGTACCGCAAGACCATCGTCTTCATCACGCACAGCCTGGAGGAAGCGGTGTACCTCTCCGACCGCGTGGCGGTGATGACGCAGCGGCCCGGGCGCATCAAGGACATCATCGACATTCCGCTGGAACGCCCGCGTTCGGCGGAGATTCGTCACTCGACCGATTTCGCGGCGCTGCGACAGCGTGCGTGGGAGGTGTTGAAGGACGAAGTGCAGGCCGGGCTGAAGCCGCGGTCACTCGAAGGGGTTGTCTCGTGAGCGCCGTGCTCGACGCGCCCGCAGCGCGCACGCCCGGCCGCTTCTTCAAATTCGCACGCAGCTTCGCCCGCGTGGCAGAGCGCGGCATCGGCATTGCCATCTTCCTGGCGCTGTGGGAGGCACTCCCGCGCCTGGGCATCGTGAGCGACGCCTACCTGAGCCCGCCCTCCGCCGTCGTCGCCAGCATCGCCCAGCTCGTCGATACCGGCCAGCTCTGGAAGCACCTGGCCGCGAGCCTGCAGCGCTCGCTGTGGGGCCTGCTGCTCGCGAGCTTCTTCGGCGTGGTGCTGGGCTTGCTGATCGGTAGCTCGAAGCGGCTGGCAGCCATCGTCGATCCGGTGCTGCAGCTCTTTCGGCAGACCTCGGCCTTCGCGCTGTTCCCGGTGTTCATCCTGTTCCTGGGCATCGGCGAACTCTCGAAGGTGGCGATCATCTTCTGGGCCTCGTTCTGGCCGGTGCTGCTGAGTACGGTGAGTGGCGTGAAGCAGGTCGACCGCCTGCTCGTGAACTCGGCGCTGTCGATGGGCGCCTCGCAGCGCTTCATCTTCTTCAAGGTGGTGCTGCCGGCCTCGCTGCCGTCGATCTTCACCGGCGTGCGGCTCGCGGGGGCGTACAGCATCACTGCGCTGGTCGCGGCCGAGATGATCGGCGCGCATTCGGGCCTGGGCTTTCTCACGCTGAATTCGCAGGAGACCTTTCAGATCCCGACGATGTATGCCGGCATCCTGCTGCTGGCCGTGCTCGGGCTGCTGCTCAACTACCTGCTCGCCCTGCTGGAGCAGCGGCTGCTGCGCTGGCGCAAGGGGCTGAGCCTCGATGACTGATCGCAGGCTTGTGCTGGCAGGCGCCGCACTCGCCGCGGCCGTGGTGCTCGCGAGCATCGGCGGCGCCTGGGCCTTTGCGACGCCCTCGCTGTCGAGCCTGCCGAAAGGGCCGGTGCTCGCCCGCGCCATCGAGCGGGGCAAGCTCGTCGTGGGCGTGCGCCGCTATCCGCGCCCCGCCCCCGCCGAGGCGCCGACGCCGTCCGAGCCCGATGGCTTCGACGCCACGCTCGCGCGGCAACTGGCGGCATCGCTCGGCATACCTCTGGAACTGGTCGGCCTCGATCCGGCCACGCAAGAATCGGCACTGCGCGAAGGCCGCATCGACCTGCTGGTCGCCGGCGTCCCCGCTTCCCCCAATGCACAAGACATCGCCGCCGCCCCCGGCAGCTACGACACCGGCCGCGGCCTCGTGGTCGCGCTGCGACGCGGAAAGGTGCAGGACGAAGCCGCACTGCGAGGCGCCTCGGTCTGCGTCGGCGAAGGCTCGGGCTATGCCGGCGCGGTGTCGCAACGCTACGGCGCGCAGCCGCGCAGCTACCCGTCGTCCGTGCATGCGGCCTCGGCCTTCATGGCCGGTGAATGCGCCGCTCTTGCCGAGGACGGTGAGGTGCTGGAGCGGCTCATGCAGAACGAAGAGTGGCGCTTCTACAAGCCGCTGGTCAGCGATGTGCGCCTGCCAGCGGATGCCGCGATCCGGCTGGCCGATGGCGATACGGCCTCGCGCGACTATCTCGCCGCGGCCCTGCGCCAATGGCGTTCGGACGGCACGCTGGCCAAGGCGAGAGACGCGCGTGCGGGCAACCTGCAGTTCGAGATCACGCTGCTCAAGGATGGGTTTGTGTGCCATTCCTAGCTGGCGGCCTTCGATGTCTCGGGGGATCTACTTCGCCTTGCCCGGCTCGATGGGCAATCTGGTGTTGTCCTTCATACGCCACATTTCTTGGCTTTCATGGGGAAATGTCTTTCAAACAGGACACTTTTCCTCGGCAGACGATCCGGACAGCCCGCTCGAAAGTGCCATGCGCCGAACTCGGGCGCCCAGCAGATGCCGCAGGATTGCCTTCTGAACCGGCAAGAGGAGCGCCTTCTGTTCATAGCCGGCAAAGCGTGCGTGATGCACCGGATCGAATGCAAGTTCGCGGCCCACTGAAAACGGCGGCGTCGGCAGCAGCACAGGATGCCCCATGCGAGCCAGATCATCTTCCGTCAGCGACCTGCAAGACGTCTCGCCACCGCTGGGCCAACTGTCGATGATGACGATGTCCGCCTCTTGAAAAGGTGCGTCGCAGACATGCTGGGGCGAGAAGCCCAGCACCCGCGAGAGCTCATGCCACGAACGAAAGACATTGGTCATCGGCCCCCAGAGGCAGACCCTGGCGCGCTCGATCGGCATGAGCGTGGTGTCGATGAAGTAGGCATCCGTCAGCACTTCGCAGGGATGCCCTTCTGCGGACATCGCATTCACTACAGGCCGCCCGGAGGCCGCTGCGAATTCCTGAAGCCGGGCATGGTCGGAATCACGCACGACATAGATGTCATAGAACGGGTCCAGGTAGCCCGCCAGGTCGCAGGTCCGCTCCGCCGTCTTCAACAGATTCGGAAGGTCGATGAAAGACAGGCCGAGATCGCGGAAGGCGCGCAGAAATGTCGTGCGCGTGCGAATGCCGTTGCCTTCGAAAGACCAGGCGACGTGGCCATCCAGCTTCACGTCGGGCGCGCCCGCGAGGCGCCAGATGGCGCGTACATCGTCCGGCGTGCATTCGGAAAGGGAGACCAGATTCATGGTCGAGCATCCTGTCTAGGTGGAGCGCGAGTGTCGCAAATCGCGACTCTGCATCGAAAGCCAGCGACTGCAAGATCATGCGGTTCAAGGATGACTTCATCTGCCACCCCGACGTTGAGAACCGCCGACGTTCAGGCTCCCGCGTGACGGCAGAATGGCCGCCATGGACGAACTCATCGGGCTTCTCTTCGCCATCCTGTTCTGGCGGGCCCTGCTCGCCGCTCTGTGCGGCCTCGCGGTCGGCATGCTGGCCACTCAGATCTTTCCCGGATTCGGCGCCGGTGCCGTCGCAACAGTCACGCTGCTCGCGCTGCTCGGCGGTGTCATGTGGCATGCATCGGCGATTGCCGCAGCCGCACCAGCGGACGCACCCAAGGCCGAACAGCAGCCGATATCGCGGCCTATCGCTTTTCTCGGCATCGCGTTCGTCGGCCTTCTGCTGGGCGGCTTGTACGACTATCTGCTCTCGTCGGGCCTGATCGCGCTTTCGGTCCTGATCGTCTCGTCG
This sequence comes from Variovorax sp. W2I14, assembly GCF_050435205.1. Classification (NCBI taxonomy): domain Bacteria; kingdom Pseudomonadati; phylum Pseudomonadota; class Betaproteobacteria; order Burkholderiales; family Comamonadaceae; genus Variovorax; species Variovorax sp. W2I14. Next base: position 1,416,030 of record NZ_JBNDJX010000001.1, read on the forward strand.
ATCGTGCTGGTCTGCGTGGGCGGAGCAATCACGAAAACCCCCGTCTACTTGAAGGACCTGCTGTTCATGGTGACGGCACTTGTCACAGGCTTCGCGATGCCGTGGGCCATCGTCACGCTTCTGAGCTGAGCCCTACTTCTGCGCCGCCTTGGCATCCCTGGCGGCCGAACTCTCCAGCCCTTCCTTCGGCAACCACAACGCCAGCGCCACCACGCCCAGGCTCACCACCAGCATCATCAGAAACGTGAGGTGCAGCGAGCTGCCCAGCGCCAGCCGGATACCCGCATCCCCAGCAACCGAGCCATGCACGCCCTGCAGCAGCAGGCGCAACTCGTCGTCCGTGAACATCATGCTGCCGTCCCCACGCGTCAACCCGAAGTTGAAGACTGCGCCGAAAAACGCCGCGCCCAGCGCGCTCCCGAGGTTGCGCGAAAACACGTTCGAGGCCGTGGCGATGCCGCGTTGCGAGAGCTCCACGCCCTCCTGGATCAGAATCAACGAAGCCAGGCTCATCACGCCCATGCCCAGGCCTATGACGAACGAGCCGATGGCCGGCAGCACCGGCGAACTGCCGGCACCAAGCAATGCGAAGGTCGATGTGCCGACCGGAATCAGCGCCGCACCGACGACCACCATGCGCCACAGCCCGATGCGGTGAAAGGTGCGCGAGGTCAGCGTTGCGCCGATGGGCCAGCCCAGCATCACCATCGTGAGCGTGAGGCCGGCCGTGACCGACGAGCGCTCCAGCACCACCTGCACATACATCGGCAGAAAGGTCGTGATGCCGATCAGCACCATGCCAGCGAGCATCGCCGCGCCGTTGACGGTCGCGATCATCCGCGCGCCCCAGAGCTTGAGCGACACCATCGGGTCGGCCGCGCGGCGCTCCTGCGCGATGAAGAGCGCGAGCGTGACGACGAAGAGCACCGTCCACGCGAGCGCGACACCGGTGTTGCCGACGCCGAACTCGGTCAGCGCGATCATCAGCGAGGCGATGCCGACGGTGAACAGCACCGCGCCCACCATGTCGATGGACGAGCGGCGCACCGTCGGCGCCTCGTGCAGAAAGAACCAGAAGCCCGCCGCCGCAGCCAGGCCGATGGGCACGTTGACCCAGAAGATCCACGCCCACGACAGCTTCTGCACGATGAGCGCGCCGATCATCGGCCCCACCACCGCCGACACGGCCCAGACGCTCGCGAGATAACCCTGCACCTTGCCGCGTTCACGCACCGGATACAGGTCGCCGACGATGGTGAGCGACACCGGCTGGATCGCGCCCGCGCCGATGCCCTGGATGAGACGGAAGCAGATCATGGCCGGCATCGACCAAGAGAAGCCCGCGAGCACCGAGCCGATCACGAAGATCGCGATGCCCACGAACATGATGGGCTTGCGCCCGTACAGGTCGGAGAGCTTGCCGAACACCACGGTCATCGCGGTCTGCGCGAGCAGGAACGAGGCGAAGACCCAGCTGTAGAGATGCAGCCCGCCGAGCTCGGAGGCGATCTGCGGCATGACGGTGGAGACGATGGTGGCTTCGATGGCGACCATGGCCATGGAAGCCATGATCGATGCGATGACCAGGGGGCGGTTTGTTGTTTTGGTGCTGACGCTCATGGGGTTCTTCGCGGGCCGGGGAGGCTGCCCCGAACGGGGTGTCCGGTGAGCGCCGAGGTGGTGTGAGGCCGCGAGCCCGTGATGCTATCGGGCCGTGCGAATCCGTGCTGGCGCTGGCCCTCCGTTGTCCTGTTCGCGCGCCCGTGCGGCCTTGCGATATCGCTTTGCCGCCATGCCGATGCGGCCGCACCGGAACATCAACCCGCGTTCAGCGCCGAGGTGCCGTCGTAGATGTAGCGGCGCGACCACGGTAGCGTCTTCGCCGCGCGCCCGGCCTTGCGCCCGACGATCTGGTAGATGGCCACGTCGTCGTTCTCGAACGCGTACGCGCAGCCTGCGAGGTACACGCGCCAGATCCGGAATTTCTCCTCGTCGACCATCGTGCGCAGCTTGTCGCTGTGGGCCTCGTAGCTGTCGCTCCAATAGCGCAGCGTCTGCGCGTAGTGCCGGCGCAGGTTCTCGATGTCGAAGGCTTCGAGCCCGCCCTGCTGCATGGCCTGCAGCGCGAGGCTGATGTGCGGCAGTTCCCCGTTCGGGAACACGTAGCGGTCGATGAAGTCGCCGCCGCCGTACGAGACGCCGCCGCCCTCGGGGTCGGACGAGGTGATGCCGTGGTTCATCACCACGCCATCGTCGGCCAGGAGTTCGCGCACGTGCTTGAAGTACGCGGGCAGGTTCTTGCGGCCCACATGCTCGAACATGCCGACGCTGGTGATGCGGTCGAACTCGCCGGTCACGTCGCGGTAGTCCTGCAGGCGGATCTCGATGCGGTCTTCGAGGCCCGCGGCTTTCACGCGCTCGGTGGCCAGGTCGAACTGGTTCTGCGAGAGCGTCACGCCCACGCAGCGCGCGCCGAACTTCTGCGCCGCGCGAATCACCAGCGCACCCCAGCCGCAGCCGATGTCCAGCAGCGTCTGGCCCGGCCCGAGGTCGATCTTGGTGAGGATGTGGTCGATCTTCTTGAGTTGCGCGGTGGCGAGGTCTTCGTCGCCGTTCTCGAAGTAGGCGCACGAATAGACCATGTTGGGGTCCAGCCACTGCTGGTAGAACTCGTTGGACACGTCGTAGTGGTACTGGATCGATTTCTTGTCCGACGACTTGGTGTGCGCGAAGTAGCGCGCCATGTTCTGCAGCGCCCCGCCCTGCTTGTCGATCGATGTCTTAGCGAGGCCGTAGGCGATGTCGATCACGTCGCTGAGCTTGCCCTCGATGTCGATCTTGCTCTTGACGTAGGCCTCGCCCAGGTTGTCGAGCGTGGGCTGCAGCATCAGCGACAACGCGGCGGGTGATTTGACGTGCAGCGTGACCGAAGGCCCGCTGAAATTGCCGAAGTCGTAGGACTGGCCGTCCCACAGCGTGAGGCGTGCCGGCAGGTTGGCGCGGTCACGAACGGCGGCGCTCCACTGCGCCAGCTTCTTTTCCCAAAGCATGCATCTCTCCGTGTTGTTTGGTTCTCCCGTCGCCTGTGCGCCGGGGTGCTGCAGCGAGCAAAACAATAACGAAAAAATTTGAAACCTGCATGGTCGTGACGACGCAAGAAATTGCAGCAAGTGCTACAAGGCGCCCCCGTCTTTCGCCGGTGCCGCGCCGGCTTGCGGCGCCTCGGTCGCCTCGATGAAGATGCGCCGGATCGTCGGGAAACGCGCGCGCACCTCGGCCTCGATGGCCGCGATGGCGTCGCCCGCCTCGCCCGTGGAAATATCGTCCTTGAAGTTCACGTCGACGATCACCAACGCCTCGTCGGCGCCGATGTACATCGACAGCACATGCCCCACGTCTTCGACGCTGGGCTGCTCCAGCGCGATGGCGCGGATGGCGCGCGCCGTCTCGGGCCGGATGCCTTCGCCGATCAGGAGGCCCCGCGCCTGCGCGATGAGCAGTACGGCCACGCCCGCCAGCAGCACGCCGATGACCACCGAGGCCACGCCGTCGAGCACCGGCATGTCCAGCGCGTGGCCGAGGTAGATGCCGAGCGCCGCCACCAGCAGGCCCATCAGTGCGGCGGAATCTTCGGCCAGCACGGTGTAGGTTGTCGGGTCCTTGCTGCGGTCCAGCGCCTGCCAGAACGGCGTGCCCTTGGCCTGCGCGCGGAACTGCTTGAGCGCAATCAGAAAGCTCGTGCCCTCGAACACGAAAGCCGCCGCGAGCACGACGTAGTTCCACGTCGGATCGCGCATCGGCTCCGGCGCACGGATGTGCTGGATGCCCTCGTAGAACGACACGCCGCCGCCCAGTCCGAAGATCAGCACCGCCACGATCAGGCTCCAGAAATAGAGCTCCTTGCCGTGGCCGAACGGATGCTCCGGCGTCGCCGGCCGCTTGCTGAGCTTGAGGCCCACGAGCAGCAGCACGCCGTTGAAGGTGTCGACCGCCGAGTGAATGCCCTCCGACAGCATTGCAGAGCTGCCGGTGATGCCCGCCACGACGAACTTGGTGATGGCGATAGCGACATTGGCGCCGATGGCGCCGTAGATCGCGACTTTCGATTCGGCCATGCGGCTTGTTTGTCCGGGCTGCCGTTCAGGCCGCTTCCATCGAAGCCGCCCCCATCGCATCGTTGCCCGCCTCCGAGAGCCAGCGCTGCTTGTCGCGCAGCGGCGGCGCGCCGAACATGCGGCCGTACTCGCGTGCGAACTGCGAGGGGCTTTCGTAGCCCACGCTGTGCGCCGCGCTCGCCACGTCGATGCCGGTCACCAGCATCTGGCGGCGCGCCTCCTGCAGGCGAAGCTGCTTCTGGTACTGCAGCGGGCTCATCGCGGTCACGGCCTTGAAGTGGTGGTGGAACGAAGACACGCTCATATGCACCGCGCGCGCCATGTCTTCCACCCGCAACGACTGCGCATAGTTGATGCGCAGCGCACTGATGGCCTTGGCGATGCGCTGGGTGTGGCTGTCCTGCAGCGCGATCTGGCGGAGGCGCGCGCCCTCGCCGTTCACCAGCAGCCGGTACATGATCTCGCGCTTGATGAGCGGCGCCATGATCGGCACGTCTTCCGGGTTCTCGACCAGCCGCAGCAGCCGCAGCACCGGCTCCAGCACGGGCATCGCGATGCGGTTCACGTACATGCCGCGGGAAGCCGGCGCGTTGGCTTTGGCGGGCAGCTTCTCGTCGCCGATGAGCTCGCCGATTTCGTCGAGCGCCAGCTCCAGCCGCAGGCCGAGATACGGCTCGTTGTCGCTCGTCAGGCGCACCTGGCCGCACACCGGCAGGTCGACCGAGGTCACGAGGTAGTGCATCGGGTCGTACACGTAGATGTCGTCGCCCATGATGATCCGCTTGGAACCCTGCGCGATCAGCCCGAGCGCCGGGGTGGCGAAGGCGTGCTTGGGGCGGTCGGGCTTGCTGATGCAATACACCTGCAGGCCGGCCACCGGCGTTTCCACGGTGCCGTCGCGGCCGCCGGTGATGCGGTTGATGAGCGCCACCAGTTCCTTCCTGGCTTCGTCGAGTTCGGGCTCCAGCGGCATCGGCTGGGCAAGGGCTGCAGCGATTTCGGGTGTTTCGTCGGACATGTAGGGGGCCTCTCGCAGGGGGACGGCGGTGGGAATCACGGTGACGGGCACCGTGGAGGATCGGGTGGTTTGCAGCTTAGCGCCGCTCCCATGAATCTGCACGGGTCTGGAACGAGGTCTGGAGAAATAGGCAAAGACTTTGCAGGAACGCGCTCGCCGCGCCGGGGTCCGCGGGCGGATACTTTTTACCGACGCGCCTCCCGGCATCCCCCGACACCTCTCTCAACGCAAAGGATCTATTCCATGCAGTACCGCAAATTCGGCCGCACCGGCCTCCTGGTTTCCGAACTCTGCCTCGGCACGATGACCTTCGGCGGCGGCTCGGGCATCTGGACCCATATCGGCGACCTCCAGCAGAGCGAGGCCGAGGGCCTGGTCGGCCGCGCGATCGACGCCGGCATCAACTTCATCGACACCGCCGACGTGTACTCCGAAGGTCAGTCGGAAGTCATCACCGGCCAGGCCCTCAAGAACCTCAGGATCCCGCGCGACAGCGTGGTGGTCGCCACCAAGGTGCTCGGCGAAACCGGCAGCAAGGGCCCGAACGCGAGTGGCGCCTCGCGCTATCACATCATGGACGGCGTCAAGGCGAGCCTCAAGCGCCTGCAGCTCGACCACATCGACCTGTACCAGATCCACGGTTTCGATCCGCTCACGCCCATCGAGGAAACCGTGCACGCGCTCGACAACCTCGTGCAGCAGGGCCATGTGCGCTATGTGGGCGTGTCGAACTGGGCGGCCTGGCAGATCGCCAAGGCGCTGGGCATCGCCGAGCGCGACCGGCTCGCGCGCTTCGAATCGCTGCAGGCCTACTACACCATCGCCGGGCGCGACCTGGAGCGCGAGCTGGTGCCGATGCTGCGCAGCGAAAACGTCGGCCTCATGGTCTGGAGCCCGCTGGCCGGCGGCCTTCTGAGCGGCAAGGTCGACCGCCACACCGAAACCGAAAAGGGCACCCGCCGCGCCACCTTCGACTTCCCGCCGGTGAACCGCGAACGCGCCTACGACTGCATCGACGCGATGCGTGTGCTGGCCGAGGCCCGCAAGGTGTCGGTCGCGCAGATCGCGCTGGCGTGGCTGCTGCACCAGCCGGTCGTCACCAGCGTGATCGTCGGCGCCAAGCGCGTCGATCAACTGGACGACAACATCGCGGCCACCGCCATCAAGCTCTCGGTCGACGAGCTGGCCACGCTCGACAAGGCGAGCGCGCTGCCGGCCGAGTACCCGGGCTGGATGCTGGAGCGCCAGCGCGTGAACCGCGACAAGCACCTGGCTTGATCGGCTCGTACCGGGTTGCATTCGAAGAGATAAATCCGTTCACGCTGAGCTTGTCGAAGCGCCGCGCGAGGCTTCGACAGGCTCAGCCCGAACGGTTGTGGCAGGTCGAGCGCAATTCCGTATCAGGCCAAGTCCAGCGCGGCCGAGCGCCGCGCCGCGTGCCCCGCGGTCGCGCGCAGTGCGCGCAGATCGAGATGCCGCGCGGCGCCGGCCGCACCGGGCTCGGCCAGGTGCGGCACCACGCCGAGCAAGGGAGCGCCGAGCCTGTCGCGCAGCGTCTGCAGATTGGCCTCGGGCGACAGCATCTGCGGCTCGATGACGCTCGCGACCCAACCGGCCAGCACGAGACCACGCGCGCGAACGGCCTCGGCGGTCAGCAGCGCATGGCTCAGGCAACCGAGTCGCAGGCCGACCACCAGGATCACCGGCAGATCGAGCGCCACCGCGAGGTCGGCGCTGTCGAGGTCGTCGCCGAACGGTACGCAGAACCCACCCACGCCTTCGACCACCACCGCGTCCGCGCGCTGCGACAGGGCAGCGAAGGCCGACAGCAGCGGCGGCAATTCGATGCGCACGCCCTCCTCCCTGGCAGCGAGATGCGGCGACGTCGGCGCGCGCAGCAGGTAGGGGCAGCGCAAGTCCAGCGGCGCATCGACATTGCCGGCCGCGTGCAGTTGCTCGACGTCTTCATTCAGCCACGCACCGCCGACACGCTCCAGGCCCGCGGCCACCGGCTTCATGCCGACCGCGCGCAGGCCCGAGGCGGCCAGCAGGCTCAGCATCGCGCTGCTGACCAGCGTCTTGCCGACCCCCGTGTCGGTGCCCGTGACGAACCAGCGGCGCCGCGTCATGCGGCCTCCTTCCACGGCTGCGCCAATGCCTCACCGAGCACGTCGACCAGCCTGGCCACATCGGCCTCGCTGTGGCTGGCCGACAGCGCGATCCGCAGGCGCGCGGTGCCGGCCGGCACGGTCGGCGGGCGGATCGCACCAACGCGAAGGCCGCGTGCATCGAGCTGCGCCATCGTCCGCATCGCGCGCGCGTTGTCGCCGAGGATCAGCGGCTGGATCGCGGTAGGCGAATCGGGCAGCCACGCGCTGCCATCCGGCGGAAGAACCGCTTTCAGGCCCCGTCGCAGTTGCGCGATGCGCGCCTTCAATTGCGCGCGGCGCGCGTCGCCCTCCTCGCCTTCGATCAGCGCGAGACTCGCGAGCAGCGCATGCGCAATGGCCGGCGGCGCGGCCGTGGTGAAGATGTACGGCCGCCCGCGCTGCACGAGGTAGTCGACCACGGTGCGATGCGCCGCCACGAACGCACCCGACACACCCGCCGCCTTGCCCAGTGTGCCGATGAGCACCAGCCGCTCCGAGCGCAGCGCCATCGCCTGCAGCACGCCGCGGCCGGTGGCGCCCAGCACGCCGAAGCCGTGGGCATCGTCGAGCACCAGCCAGGCGTCATGCCGCTCCGCCAGCGCGAGCAATTCGGCCACGGGCGCAATGTTGCCGTCCATGCTGAAGACCGCATCGCTCACGATGAGCTTGACCGGTGCATCGCAGGCCGCGAGCTGCGCGTCGAGCGCCGCCACGTCGCAGTGCGGATAGCGCTCGACCCGCGCCTTGGCCAGCCGCGCGCCGTCGATCAGCGACGCATGGTTGAGCGACTCCGAAAAGATCACCGCCTCCGCACCGCCCAGCGCCGACAGCACCGCAAGGTTGGCCATGTAGCCGGTGCAGAAGAAGAGGCTTCGCGCCTCGGGGATGTACGGCGCCATCCAGTCGGCCAATCGCTCCTCGAGCTCGGCGTGCGCGCGCGAGTGGCCCAGGATCAGGTGCGACCCGCCGCTGCCCGTGCCGTAGCGCGCCGCGCCTTCGGCCAGCGCGGCGGCCAGCGCCGGATGCGCGGCGAGGCCGAGGTAGTCGTTGCTGCTGAAGCCGAGCATCGTGCGCGGCGCGCTTGCGTCGGCCAGCGTCAGCGACTGCTCGGGCGCGCAGGCCGTTTCGGCGATCTGCCGGCGGCGGCGCAGCGATTGCGCATCAAGCGCGGTGATCTCGTCCTGCAGGCGTTCAAGCAAGCGCAGCATCGCGGACTCCTTCTGCTTGAGCCGGCCCGGCGACGGCTTGCAGCGTGGCCAGCGTGCCGTCGACCAGCCGGTCGATCTCGTCGTCGCAGATCACGTAGGGCGGCATCAGGTAGACGGTCGAGCCGATGGGCCGCATCAGCAATCCGTTCGCACGGGCTGCGAGATGAAAGCGTTCCGCGAACCGGGCGCCGGGCTCGCGCACGTCGAAGGCCGTGATCATTCCGCGCTGGCGCAGGTGGTCCGCCGGCATGCCGTGGAGGCCTTCGCGCAACCGGCCCATCAATCGCTCGGCGCGGCCGCGGTTGCGCCGCAATGCGTCTTCGCGCTCGAACAGATCGAGCGTCGCGAGCGCCGCGCGGCAGGCCAGCGCGTTGCCGGTGTAGGAATGCGAATGCAGGAAGCTGCGCGCCACGTCGTCGTCCACGAAGCCTTCGTATATCGCGTCGCGCGTCATTACCAACGCAAGCGGCAGGTAGCCGCCGCTGATGCCTTTGGAAAGGCACAGGAAGTCGGGCCAGGTGCCCGCCTGCTCGCACGCGAAGAAAGTGCCGGTGCGCCCGCAGCCGACTGCGATCTCATCGGCGATGAGGTGCACTTCGTAGCGGTCGCACAGCGCGCGCACGAGGCGCAGGTATTCGGGGTCGTGCATCGCCATGCCGGTGGCGCACTGCACGAGCGGCTCGACGATCACGGCGGCGATGGATGCGTGCCGTTCGGCAAGAAGCGCTTCGAGTTCGGCGGCGGCACGCCGCGCGACATCAACCGCGTCCTCGCCCTGCCGTGCGGTTCGCGCATCGGGCGATGCAACGAGGTGCGCGTTCCCCAGCAACGGCGCATAGGCGTCGCGGAACACCGGCACGTCGGTCACATGCAGCGCACCCAGCGTCTCGCCGTGGTAGCCGTGCCGCAACGCGACGAAGTTCTGCTTGCCGCCGCGGCCTGCATTGCGCCACGCGTGGAAGCTCATCTTCAACGCGATCTCCACGGCCGAGGCACCATCCGAGGCATAGAAACAATGGCCGAGCGCATGCCCAGTCAATGCCGACAGGCGCTCGGCCAGTTCCACGGCCGGCGCATGCGTGCAGCCGGCGAGCATCACGTGCGAGAACGCGTCGAGCTGGTCCTTCAGCGCGGCGTTGATGGCCGGATGCGCATGGCCGAAGAGATTGACCCACCACGAGCTCGTCGCATCGAGATAGCGGCGGCCGTCATGGTCGTAAAGCCACACGCCCTCGCCCCGCGCGATCGGCAACGGCGGCACCGCTTCGAGGCGGATGCTCTGCGTGCACGGATGCCAGACGTGGCCCCGGCTGCGCTGTTGCCAGCGGGTGTTGGCGGAGGCGTTGACGGAGGACGAAGAAGCAGTCGATGGCGGCATCCGCGCATTCCTTTGAGGGGGCAAGGCGCGGGATCGTATCGACGCTTGGCAGGCCAGACAAACTAGGTCGGCACCGGTGCATTGCCACGCGCTTGGACGACGAAGAACGGCATAGCGCGTACGTTGGGAACAAGCTCGCGCAACGCGACCGCATTGGGCGGGAGGGAGCTTCGCAAGCCGAGTGCAAGTTGTCCGGTCAACGCCAAAGAAAAGCGACGAATGTCGGATGTAAGCCAGAAATCGGTGCTGTGGCGCCTCACCGGACACGTCAATGTCCGGTTAAGGCGATCCGCGTTTTCCCGGCGCTCAGGTGGCGCTTTTCCTCACCAGCGCCGAGATGTATTCCTCCAGCGAAGTCGCCCCGCGCTCCGGCCTTTCGGGCTCCTCCTTGCTCTCCAGCGTGAGCCGCGTCATCGCCACATACGACTTCGCGGCAGGCTCCGAGAACCCCAGCGACCGGAACGCCTGCTCCCACTGTTCGGGCGGCGTCACCACCACCTCCACGGGCCGCCCCAGCGCTTGGGCGAAAGCGCGCGCGACGTCGCCGGGTGAATAGCGCTCCGGCCCTTCGACGTAGTGCGGCCCCGAGGCCTCGGCCGCGCCCAGCATCAGCCTCGCGGCGAACTCGCCGAGATCGTGCGGCGCCACCATCGGCAGCTTGAAATCGGGCGGGTACATGCTGTGGACCTTGCCTTCCTTCTGCGCGGTCGCCAGCGAGGCGTCCCAGTTGCTCATGTAGTAGGCCGCGCGGATGGCGCTGACCGGCGCCGCGCCGGTTTGTCGCAGCGCCTGCTCCATGTCGTACAGCACGCCGAGGTCGCCGATGCCATCGCCGGGCTGCGCGCCATAGGTCGATTCGCAGACGATCTTCTCGAGCTTGCAGCCTTCGAGCGCGGCGACGATGGCGTTCAGGCTCTTTCGCTCTTCAGCGACCGTGTCGGACGACGGCGGCGCCGGCGGATTGAGCGCGAAGAGCCGATGCCCGCCTTCGATCACGCGGTGCAGCGCGGCCGTGTTGAACACGTCGACCTCGACCACATGGGCACCCTTGGTCTTCAGCGATTCGGCCTTGCCTGCCTTGCGCGTGACCACGGTGACCGGCTCATTGCGCGCGAGCAGCGCCTGCGCCAATGCAGAGCCGACATGGCCCGTCGCGCCCAGGATGATGTGCATCGCAATTTCCCTACGACCGCTTCTCGGCGTTCCGTTTGCGCGTGGCGGCTGCCTTCTTCGCCGATGCCGAGCGTTCCTCGGCCGTGCGCGATGCCGCCGCCGCCCCGCCCTTGTGGCCGCCCTTGCGGGAAGGCGCGTGGTTCTCGGACTTGCCGCGGCCCGATCCGCTCTTCTTGCCGCCGCCGGTCTCGGCATTCACCGTCGCCCAAGCGCGGCGCTCGGCCTCGCCCTTGCCGACACCGCGGTGCTCGTAGCCTTCCTCGATGTGCTCGGCCTTGCGTTTCTGCTTGTCCGTGTAGGACGACTTGTCGCCTCTTGGCATGGTCATCGCTCCTTCAGGTTGAGTGAGAAGCTTCACATGCTGGGCGTGCGAATCGCGACGTGGGTAAGAAGACGGGCGCGATGCGCGTCAGCGTTGTCTGTCGCCGTCGCCCGCGGATCGAAGGGATCTGTACGCCATTCGAACCCGCGCACCACGCCCGGGCCTGAAGTGAAGCCCGCAAGGCTCGACGAGCGGATTGGAAGACATGGAAAACCCGCTCACCTGTACGCCACGAAAACGTAAGTATTACGAATCACCTGGAAGCAAGCCATTCCCGGCCATGCTTCCCGATGTCGGGCAGGAGGTGCCATGGCTACCTACACAACCATCGTCCGCGAAACGGAACGGGTTGAAGTGGTCGATGCTTTCGACCACCACGCCACCGTGACCGCAAGCGGCGTCTACATCGAGCACTTGAGCGTCACCAAACGCTATGCGCCGGTTCTCAAAGAGGTTGTCTACCGGCTGGACGATGGGCGCACCGTTGTTCGCCAGCACAAGGCATTCTTTGAGACGGAAGATCGCCGGAGCCGATTTTTTCCAGTCTGAGCCTGCGAGGTTTGGGCCACCTCGGGACGCTGTTGGTCGAACCAACCTGAGGGGCAAGGAAATCCGGGAGCGCCGATGCCGGTCAGCTTCCGCTTCCGCCCTCGCGCAGACGCCCGAGACCCAGCTTCTCCATCGCCTCGTGCGCCTCCACCACCATCAGCGCCACTTCCGCCACCGTGACCCGCAGCGTGGTGGCACGCGTGCGCATGTGCTCATAAGCCTTGGCTTCGGTCAATGACTGCGTTTCGGCCAGCATGCGGACGGCCTTCTCGATCTGCCGGCGCGACTTGATCGTCTCTTCGAGCTTGCTGACCTTGCTCTGCAGCCGCTCCTGGTAGCCGCGCGACGAGCGCGCCAGCACCAGCGTGCTCAGCACGCCCGACGAGCGGAACGGGCGGGTCAGCACGCCGTGTGCGCTGGTGTCCAGCAACAGCTTCAGCGTGGTCGGGCTCTCGTAGTCGGACAGCGCGATCAGCGTTGCTTCCACCGCGCTGGCGCACCAGCTCGTGCTGTCCTGCAGCTCCTGCGACACCTGGAAGAAGATGACGTCGCAACCCGTAGGCGGCGCAGCGGGAAAGGGCCAGATGATCTTGAGCCGGCAGCCGATGCGCTTGAGCTGGTCGAGAAGGATGTCGCGGTCCTCGCCCGGCGGGTACACCACCGCGACGCAGATGCTGCGCAAATCATCGTAGAGGCGACGCAAGCTGCTCATGACGTCAGCTCAGCCAGAACTCGGAGAAACCGAAGGTCGACAGGTACGGGTCGGGCTTGACCGGCCCGGCTCCTTCCCACAGCAGGTCGAACTGCCCGTCGCTGCGGCACACGCCGATGCGCGGCGTGAGAAAGGTGTGGTTGTTCTCCGCATCGATGGACAGCGGCCCCTCGGGCGACTCGAAGCGCACCGAGCGGACCGCGTTGACCAGCTTGCGCGTGTCCAGGCTGCCGCTGCGCTCCAGCGCCCGGGCGAACAGGTGCACCTGGCTGTAGGCCGCCTCGGACCACATGCTGGTGGGCCGGTCGCCATAGCGCTTGCGCCACAGCGCGCTGAAGCGGTCGTTGCATTCGTTCTTCAGCGAACTGAAGTACGTGGCCGAGGTGATGTGGCCCGCGCAGGCGTCGGCGCCGGTCATGCGGACTTCTTCTTCCACCATCGACAGGCTGGCGATGGGCATGCGCTGCGGGTCGAGCCCGTGCTCGCGGTAGATCTGGTACAGCCGCCGGGCCGACTGGCCGACGATGGTGCAGAAGATGACGTCGGGCTGCGCATCGGCGATGTCGCGCATCACGTCCTGCAGTTGCGCCTCGGAGGCCTCCAGCGGCACATAGACCTCGTCGAGGATCTCGCCGCCGTGCTGCTCGACCATCTCGCGCATCACGCGGTTCGACTCGCGCGGAAAGATGTAGTCGGCGCCGATCAGGAAGAAGCGCCGGCCCCGGTTCTTCAACAGGTAGGCCGCGAGCTGCACGCTGTTCTGGTTGGGCACCGCGCCGGTGTAGATGACGTTGGACGAATACTCGAAGCCCTCGTAGAACGAGCAATACCAGAGCAGCGCGTTGTTGCGCTCGATCACCGGCAGCACGGCCTTGCGGCTCGAAGAGCGCGAGCAGCCGAAGATCACGTTGACCTCGTCCTCCAGCAGCAGCCGCGTTGCGAGCCGCCGGTATTCGTCGGCATCGCCCTTGGGGTCGTAGGCCACCGGCAGCAGCGGGCGGTCGAGCACGCCGCCCAGGCCGTTGATCTCCTCGATGGCGAGCGCGGTCCCGAAGAAGTGCTCCGACTCGGTCACGCCGGTCGCGCCCGAGCGCGAATGCAGCACGCCGACGCGCCAGCCGTCTTCGGCCGGGGCGGGTTTCTTCTCAGTGGTCATCGGCTTTCTCCATCGTCACCATCGTCATTCAAGAGGCACCAGCAGAATCCGTGCCTTGCGTCCGAAGTCACACGCGCAGGTGATCGAAAACGGACGCCGCGGCGCCTGCGGCCTTGGCATTCCGCTCGTCGACCAGCTCGCCCTGCTTCAGCACCACGTAGCGGTCGGCGACCTCCAGTGCGAACGGCACGTTCTGCTCCACGATCAGCATCGCGGTGCCGTGCCGGGCGCGTTCGTGCATCAGCGCGCGGGCCAGCCGGTCAATGACCGAAGGCTGCAGCCCCTCGGTGATTTCGTCGAGCAGGATCATCGAGGGCCGCATCATCAGCGCACGGGCCAGCAGCAGCATTTTCTGCTCGCCGCCCGACAGCGTGCCGGCGTCCTGCTTCAGGCGAGTCTTGAAGACCGGGAACAGCAGCTCGATGTCCGCAAAGCGCTCGTCGAACACCGACTCCTTCTCCAGCCCGAGCCGCAGGTTGTCGCGAATGCTCAGGTCGGCGAACAGCGCCTGCTCCTGCGCCGCATAGGCGATGCCCTGGCGCGCGATGCGGTGCGGCGGCTGCCGCGTGATGTCCTGCCCGTTCAGGTGGACGTGGCCGCCCTTCTTGGGCAGGTAGCCCATCACGGTCTTGAGCAGCGTGCTCTTGCCCATGCCGTTCTTTCCGAGCAGCGCCACGGCCTCGCCGGGTGCGATGTCCAGCGACAGCCCACGCAGCACGAGGGAGGCTCCGTAGCCGCTGCTCAGGCGCTCCAGCCGCAATGCCTTCGTCTGGCCTTCACTCATGCGGCCTCCTGCGGTGCGTGCGCGCTGCCGGCGTAGATGGTCTTCACCAGCGGCGAATTCACAACCTCCTCGAAGCTGCCCTGCATCACGATGGTTCCCTGGTGCAGAACCACGATGCGGGTGGCGATCTGCTCGACGAAATCGAGGTCGTGCTCCACCAGCAGGCAGCACAGGCCATGCCGGTGCGCGAGCGAGGCCAGCACGTCGCCGATCTGCGAACGCTCGGTCTTGGTGAGGCCCGCGGTCGGCTCGTCGAGCAGCACGATGCGCGGCTCCAGCGCCAGCACCATCGCGAGTTCGAGCGCCTGCTGCTCGCCGTGCGAGAGATCGCGCGCAATGGTTGCCAGCTTGGCATCGAGCCCGGTGGTGCGCACCACGTCCAGCGCATAGGCCGGCAGGCGCAGCGCGGCGTCCTGCCGCACGAGCGAGGGTTTCTCCAGCAGCGTGCCCGCGATGCGCAGGCACTGCGCCACCGTCAGCGACTCGAAGATGTTGGCGTTCTGAAACTTGCGCCCCAGCCCGAAGCGCACGCAGGCCTCGGGCGGCAAATCGCGGATGTCGTGGCCGCAGAGCTTCACGGTGCCGGCGCTGCGCTCGGCGCCGTCGCTCATGCAGCGCATCAGCGTGGTCTTGCCGGCGCCGTTCGGACCGATCAGGCCGACCAACTCGCCGGCGCGCGCTTCCAGGTCGATGCCCTGCAGCACCTTGAGCGCGCCGTAGTGCTTCGCCACCTGCTGCATGTGCAGGGCCGGCTCGGTTGCTTGTGCCGCCACGCTCCTGGCCTTGCGCACTTCAAGCACCGGGAGGCGCGCGGCGATGCGGCCCAACCCGAAGGGCTTGAGCAGCAGCGGCACCAGCCCCTGCGGCAGCAGCACGATGACCAGCACGAAGGCCACGCCGACGATCAGTTGCCACGCGAACGGCATGCTGCTGCTGAGATAAGCCGTGGCCACGTTGATCAGCACCGCGCCGACGAGCGGCCCCCAGAGCGTGCCCCTCCCGCCCAACGCGACCCAGATGATCAGCTCGGTGCCCAGCGCGAAGCCGGTGAGCTCGGGCGCCACCACGCCGCTGAACGCGCCGTAGCCGAAGCCCGCGATACCCGCGACCATCGCCATGACGGTCAGCAGCACGATCTTGACCATCGCGGTCGGAATGCCGAGGTAGGTGCAGCGCGACTCGTTGTCGCGAATGGCGGCCAGCACGCGCCCCGCGTCGCTGCGCACCAGCAGCCAACCCAGGAGGCCGAACAGCACGAGCATGCCGCCGACCACCCAGTACCAGGCCTCTATCGAAAGGTCGAAGCTCTCGTAGCCGGTCAGGCCCGAGCTGGAGCCGGTCCACTGGCCGCCCGACAGCAGCAGTTGCGTGAGCACGATCGGCAACACCAGCGAGATGACCGTCGCGAAGAACGGCGAGGCGCCCCGGTAGAACGACAGCCAGCCCACCAGCGCCCCGACCGCCGCGCTGACGACGATGGCGGCGCCCAGCGCCAGCAAGGCCGTCGAAACGCTGAAGCCGCTGTGCGTGAACACCAGCCCCGCCGCATAGGCGCCGATGCCGAAGAAGGCCGACTGGCCGAAGCTCAGATAGCCGGTGTAGCCCCACAGCACATCGACCGTGATCGCCGCGATGGCGAAGAAGAAGGCCTTCACGAGGATGTTGAGCAGGTAGGTGTCGAACACCCAAGGCCCGGCCACGATCAACGCGAGGCCGATGCCGCCCAGCACCGTGAGCCCGCGGCCCGAGTGCAGCGTGGCACGCAGCGAAGAAGGCGCCGTGGAAGCGATGGCGATGCTGTCAGCCACGGGCAAACCCCTTCGGACGGATGCGCAGCGTGACCGCCGCGAGCACCGCGATGGTCAGCCCGCCGAGCACCGGATTCGCATAGGTGCTCACCAGCACCTGGCAGGCCCCGAACACCACGCAGGTCAGCAGCAGGCTGGGCATCGAATGGCCCGACACCATGACCAGCATGAAGGCGCTCACCAGCCAGGGCAGTCCCATGTTCGGATCGACGCTGGACAGCGGCGTGATCATCGCGCCTGCCAGCGTGCCCAGGCCGGCGCCCAGGCTGAAGGTAATGAAGCGCACGCGGCCCGCGTGGATGCCCAGGCCGCTGGCCAGCTCCTCGTTCATGATCACCGCGCGGGTGCGGATGCCGAAGCGCGTGCCGTTCAGCAGCGCGGTGAGCAGCAGGCACAGCGCGATGGCGATGGGCACCAGCAGCAGGCGGTAGGCCGAGTAGTCCACCCCGCCGAGCGACCAGGTCCCCGCGAGCGGCGCGTCGACGAACTGCACCTCACGGCCGAAGGCCATCACGATCGACTGCCCGATGACGATGCCCAGCCCCCAGGTCGCGAGGATGGCGTCGAGCGGACGCTTGTAGAGCGGCTTCACGATCAGCCACTCCACCGCCATGCCCGCCACCACGCCGACCACCAATGCCAGAGGCCAGCTCAGCCACGGATCGAGCTTGAGCTGGGTCACCAAGTAGCTCGCATAGCCGCCCAGAGTGAGCAGCGCGCCGTGGGCGAAATTGACGATCTTCATGACCCCGAAAATCATCATCAGCCCGGCGGTGACGATGAAGAGCATCGCGGCGGTCGTGAGCAAATCCAGCAACAGCACCATGTGGCGGCCTTTGTCTTTTCGTCTCTTCGTTTGCGACGTTATTTCAGGTTCGGGCACTGCGCGCCGGGATCGACGCTCGCGAAGGTTTCGAGGATCTTGATCGATCCGTCCGACTGCACCTGGCCGAGGCGCATCGACAGCGGCGTGTGGCGGCTCTTGTTCATCGACACCGCACCGCGGGGGCCGGTGAACGACACCTCGCCGAGCGCCTTCACCACCTTGGCCGCATCGACCGAGCCGGCCTTTTCAGCGGCGGCCTTGTAGAGGAAGAAGGCCTCGTACTGCGGCTCGGACAACTCGTTGGGCGTCTTCAGGTCGGCGCCGAACTTCTTCTTCATCGCCTCGATAAATTTCTTGTTCTCGGGGATGTCGATGCCCGTGAGGTAGGAGGCCGACATGTACATGCCGCTGGCCACATCGCCCATGGTCTTGGCCGTGCCTTCGTCGATCGCGAGGTTGCCGTAGGGCAGCGTGAGGCCCGCGCCCTTGAGCTGCTTGGCCAGCGAGACGTTGGGCGCGCCGCCCGCGGTGGCGCTGACGAGCGCGTCGGGCTTGGCGGCGCGCAGCTTGGAGATCACCGAGGTCCAGTCGCTGCCGTCGATGGGCAGGTATTCCTCGCCGACCACCTTGCCGCCCTTCTGCTCGATGTACTTGCGGGTGAAGTCGAGCATGCCGCGGCCGAAGGCGTAGTCGTTGCCGACCAGGAAAAAGGTCTTGGCGTTCTTGCTCTTGAGGAAGTAGTCGACCACGGGCGCCACCTGCTGCTCGGGCACCCAGCCGTTCACATACATCCAGTTGTTGCACGAGCGTCCCTCGTAGAACGAGGTGTAGATATAGGGCACCTTGCCCTTGCTCACCACCGGCAGCGCCGCATTGCGCGCCGCGCTGTTTTCCATCGCGATGATGGCCGCCACCTTCTTCTGGAACACCAGCGTGTCGAAGGCCTTCTGCGCGCCGACGGCGCCGGAGGCGTCGTCCACGATCTCGAGCTCGACCTTGCGGCCGAGGATGCCGCCGGCGGCATTGATCTCGTCGACGGCCAGTTGCGACGACTGCACCGCGGCCGGCGCCACGACGCTGTTGGCGCCCGACAGGCCAACCGCCACGCCGATGCGCAAGGGGTCGGCAGCCTGGGCGTGGGCGGCCAGCAAGGTGGCGGTCGTCATGGCGCCGAGGCGCAGGAGGGAAGCGATCTTCATGTTCAGAGTCCTCTTGGGGGTCGATGGAAAAGTTGAGTGGGTGACAGCGGAAAAGAACAGCAAAAAAGGCGTGGATTCAGTGCCGCGGAAGCGGCCAGCCCGTGCCCAGCATCGGGTCATAGATGTCGTCGCGGCGGTCGCGCAGTACATCGTTGAACGCGTTCAGGTGGCGCGCCTGGCGCGACGCCTTGAGGTTGATGCGCGCGAGAAGAATCTCTTCGCCGTCGTGCGAAGCGGGCCCGGCCAGCGGCCAGCCCTGCGCGCCCACGATCAGGCTCTGCCCGACGAAGGGCTGGCCGCGCTCGGTGCCCGTGCGATTGGCGCACACGATGTTCATGCCGTTGCTGTGGGCGCTGGCCATCGCGAGCGTGGTGGCCATGGCCGGGCGGTCCGCGGGTTGCTGGGGCATGGGCACCCAGTTGGTCGGCATGCAGACGATGTCCACGCCCTGCATCGCGAGCAGGCGATAGGCCTCGGGGAACCAGCCGTCGTAGCAGATCATCACGCCCAGCCGGCCGAGCTCGGTGTGGAACACCGGCAGCCCTTTGTTCCCGGGTTCGAAGAACAGGTGCTCGTCGCCCCAGAGGTGCAGCTTGCGGTAGGTGCCGAGCCAGCCGCGCGGGCCGAGCACCGCGGCCGCGTTGTAGAGGCGGTCGTCCTCGCGCTCGGCGATGCCCGCGACCACGTGCACGTTGCAGCGGCGGGCCGCGTCGGCCCAGGCCTGTGTGCTTGGACCGTGGGGCACCGGCTCCGCCAGCGCGAAGGCCTCGGCGCGGCTGGCGAACACGTAGCCGCTGTTGGCCAGCTCTGGCAGCACCACGATCGATGCGCCCTGCGCGGCTGCCTCTTCGATCAGTTGCACCGAGCGCGCGACGTTCGCCGCCGTGTGGCCCACGTGCGGCTCCATCTGCACGCTCGCCACGACGAGGTCCGGAAAACCCAGGCCCTCTTCCTGCACTGCTGTTGTCATTCAAGCTCCAAAAAGCAAAAAGCCCTCGACCCCGCTTGCGCGTTGTTCGAGGGCTTTCATAGCCGGTATGTGAAGCAGCGATGTTGCTGCCCGACGCACTCAAGGCCGAGTGCTGTCGTGGGGTCGGAGATTAGAAGAAGGTATTCGCGGTGTCAATTTGAATTTTCTGCGGCATGCGCAAAGCGCGATGGCGCGCACTCACCGCGCCTGCAATGCGCTCGTGTGCGATCCCGGGCGCCTGCGGGACAACGTGCGCAGCGTGATCGAGTAGCGCAGCGCTTCGGTCGGCGCGATGGCGTGCTGCCACGCCCAACGGGCCGGACCGCGCAGCAGATAGATCGAGCGCGGCTCGATCAGGAACTGCACGTTGCCCGCCTCGGAGCTCGATGCGCCTTGCGGCCGGTACGGCCTGAACTGCATCACCGCATCGCCCTGCAGCGACACGCCCACGATGTCCTCGAAGTCCGGCACGTCGCGGTGCCAGCCGAGCGGCGTGCCGGGCTGGTACTCGGCGATCAGCATGTGGCTGAGTTCTTCGGGCGCAACGCCCAGCCATGCCGCCGCCCTCGCCCGCAGCGGATGCAACGCGTCAGGCAGCGGCGCGCCGGGCTTGAGGCGGTTGGTATCGAAGTCGTAGCTGCCGCCAAAGCCGATGCCGCGGCGGCGCGCAGTGTATTCCTTGTAGCGCATCTCCTTGAGCGGCAAGGCCTGCACGATGCGCAGCAGTTCGGCTTCTTCATCGCGCGACAGGAATTCGCGCTCGTAGCGCAGCCCTTCGATGACGGCCGTGGGCGTTCCGCCGAACAGATCGTCCTGGCCCGCGTGTTCGAGGCGCCTAGCGGAGCGCATCGCGTGCCCTTCCCATTCCGCCCACTTCCACATGCCACCAGCGCGGCAGCAGCTCGCGGATTTCCGTGCGCGCGAAGCGATCGTCGAGCAGGTGCAGCACGCCGCGGTCTTCTTCGGTGCGGATCACGCGGCCCGCCGCCTGCACCACCTTCTGCAGGCCCGGATAGAGATACGTGTATTCATAGCCCTTGCCGAAGCGCGACTGCATGCGCTCGCGCGTGATCTCGTTCAGCGCGTTGTACTGCGGCAGCCCCAGGCTCGCAACGAAGGCGCCGACGAGGCGGCTGCCCGGCAGGTCGATGCCCTCGCCGAATGCACCGCCGAGCACCGCGAAGCCGATGCCCTGCCCGCCTTCCTCGAAGCGTGCGATGAAGCCGTGGCGGTCGGCCTCGAGCATGCCGCGCGTCTGCGTCCACACGGGCACGCCGGGGTGCCGCGCCGAGAAGGCGGCGCGGGCGCTCTCCAGATAGTCGAAGCTGCTGAAAAAGGCCAGGTAGTTGCCGGGCATGCGCTCGAACTGGGCGCCGATGATGCCGGCCACATTGCCGAGCGATCCGGCGCGGTCGCGAAAGCGCGTGGAGACATCCATTGCCACCTCGACACGCAGCTGCTGGCTGTGGAACGGCGAAGCCACGTCGAGCGGCGCGGTGTCCGGCGGCAGGCCGAGCGCGTCGCGATAGAACTCGAACGGCGAGAGCGTGCCCGAGAAGCAGGTGACCGAGACCGCATCCGCGAACCGGCCTTCGAGGAATGGCGCGGGCACGAGGTTGCGGATGGCCAGCGTGCGGTCTTGTTGCGTGATGCCGAGCGTGCGCTCGAACACCGAGTGGTCGTCGAACACCTCGGCGAGCCGGGCGAAGTGCAGCGCGTCGAAGAAGAAACGTTGCAGCGGACCTTGCGCGGCCTCGGGCTTGGCGGCGAAGTACTCGGCCATCGCCGTGTTGGCGGCCTGCAGTGCGCGCACGAAGCGCTCGGGAATCTCGTCGGCGGTTTCGTAGTTGTCGGTCTGCGATTGCTGGACGGTGTCCCACTCGCGAAAGAGCCGTGCGAGCGGGCCGCGCACCGGCGCGGGCGCGATGCGGTGCGCCTCTTCGAGCGCCCCGCCTTCGAGCTGCGCGGTGTACATGCCGCGCGCGCGCTCCAGCAAGTTGTGGGCTTCGTCGACGAGCACCGCGACGCGCCAGTCGGCGTCCTTCATGATGGCGAAGAGGAAGGCGCTGCCGTCGAAGTAGTAGTTGTAGTCGCCCACGATGACGTCGCTCCAGTGGGCCATTTCCTGCGCGAGGAAATAGGGGCAGACCGTGTGCTGCAGCGCGACCTGCCGCAGCGCCTGGCGGTCGAGCCAGCCGGTTTGCGCGGCTTCGATGCGGGCGGCGGGCAATCGGTCGTAGAAGCCCTTGGCGAGCGGGCACGAATCGCCGTTGCAGGCGCGGTCGGGGTATTCGCAGACCTTCTCGCGCGCCGCGAGTTCGAGCACGCGGGGCTGCGCGCCGCCCGCTGCACAACTTTTGCCAAGCACCCGCAGCGCATCGAGCGCCACCGGCCGGCCCGAGGTCTTGGCGGTGAGAAAGAAGACCTTGTCCAGCTTGCCCGCCGCGCGGGCCTTGAGCAGCGGAAAGATCGTGGCCAGCGTCTTGCCGATGCCGGTCGGCGCCTGCGCCATGAGACAGCGCCCGCCGGCGGCTGCGCGGTAGACGGCTTCAGCCAGTTCGCGCTGGCCGGTGCGGAAAGATTGATGCGGGAACGCGAGTTGCGCCAGCGTTCGGTCGAGCGCGCCGTGGTGGTCGGCTTCCTGTTGCGCCCAGGCGCTGTAGCGCTCGCACAGCGACTCGAAATGTTCGCGCAGTGCCTCGCGCGTGTGCTGTTCCTCGAGCACGGTTTCCTCGCCGGTGGCGAGATCGAGGTAGACCAGCGCGACCGTCATCTGCGCATGCCCGTGCTGGTCGCACAGCATCCAGCCGTAGACGCGGGCCTGCGCCCAGTGCAGCGCGCGGTGGTTGCCTCGGATGGCGTCGAAGTCGCCGCGGAAGGTCTTGATCTCTTCCACGCGCGGTGGATCGGGCACATAGCCGTCGGCGCGGCCGCGAACCCGCAGTGCGCCGTGCCGGGCGTCGAGCGATACCTCGCTCTGGTAGCTGCCGCCGCGCCGCCCCTGCACCAGCGCGTGGCCGGCCATGCCTTCGAGCGCGCTGGGCGCGGGCACGAAGCGCAGGTCGAGGTCGCCCGCCTTCGCGCCGAAAGCGCAAAGCGCCTTGACCGAAACGACGCAGGCGGCCGAAGCCGCATCTGGTGGGGTGGTGGAGGAAGCCGGGGCCATCTCTCGATTCACTGTATGAAAGCACAGTATAACGATCGATGGAATGTTAACGTTGAGGGTCCATGCGCTCGTCTCGGGGTCTTCTCCGACAGGGCGCCCCTCCATTTCCGGCAAAACTTGACAAGTTTTGCTTACAAATGTGCTGATGAAAACACCTGCCGCCATCGATCCCGACGACTTCGACCGCCTGCTGAGCCGCAATCTCAAGCTCCCGATGCTCGGAGGACTGTTCGGCGCCGTGGTGTTCGTCGGGCTCATCCTCTTCCTGCTCTCGACCATCGGCTGGGTGGAGCACACCGACCGCGTGACCCGCTCGGCCAGCGAGCTGCAGCGCCGCAGCATCGACATGGAAACGGGGCTGCGCGGCTTCCTGCTCACTGGTGACGACACCTTTCTGGAGCCCTACCAGAGCGCCCTGCCCCGCTTGAAACCCGATGCCGACGCCTTGCGCAGGCTTGTGTCGGACAACCCGCAGCAGGTCGAGCGGGTGGACCGCATCGCCAGCCTGCAGGATGCCTGGAACGAATTCGCCCGCGACATGATTGCGATCCGCCGCGCCGGCGGCGACGTACAGGCGGCCATTCGGCTAGGCCGCGGCAAGCGGCTGACCGACGACATGCGCGCCGAATACACCGCGTTCATGGACACCGAGCAGACGCTGCGCTTCCAGCGCAACAACGACGCCAACCGCACCAGTTGGTGGACAGTCGGCCTCTTCCTGCTGTTCACGCTGACGCTGACCGGCCTCATCAGCTTCTTCGGCCGCCGCCAACTCGTGCGGCTGTCCGACAGCTACGACGTGGTGCTCAAGGAGCAGGCCGAGCACACCCAGCGGCTCTCCGAAGAAGCGTGGCTGCGCGGCGCGCAGACCGAGCTGGTGGGCGAACTGGTCGGCGAGCTGAGCGCGCCGGACATGGGCCGCAAGATCCTCGCCTTCTTCTCGCGGCACCTGGGCAGCAGCGTCGGCGCGATGTATGTGCGGGAGCGCCATGGTCCGCTGCGCCGGGCCGCGAGCTACGGTTTCTCGGCCGATGCCGAAGCCTCGCCGCAGGTCTTCTCGCCCACAGAGAGCCTGGTAGGCCAGGCCGCGGCCGAGCGGCGCCGCATGCTGATCGATCCGATCGATGCCGATTACCTCAAGGTCAACTCCGGCCTGGGCGCGATGGCGCCCCGTACGGTGCTGCTGCTGCCGGTGATGAACGGCGGCATGGTCAACGGCGTGGTCGAGCTCGGCCTGCCCGGCGCGCCCGACGAGCGCGCGAGCCAGTTGCTGGACGTGGTGTCCGACGACATCGGCACCTCGCTTGCCGCGGCCCGCTACCGCGAGCAATTGCAGGAGGTGCTGGCCGAGACCCAGCAGCTCAACGAGGAACTGCAGGTGCAGCAGGAAGAGCTGCGCACCGCCAACGAAGAGCTCGAAGAACAGTCGAAGGCCCTGCGCGCCTCGCAGGCGATGCTGGAGAACCAGCAGGCCGAGCTGGAGCAGACCAACAGCCAGCTCTCCGAGCGCACCGAGGCGCTGGACCAGCGCAACACCGCCCTGCGCCGCGTGCAGCGCGACCTGGAAGACCGCGCCGACGAGCTGCAGCGCGCGAGCCGCTACAAGTCGGAGTTCCTTGCGAACATGTCGCACGAGCTGCGCACGCCGCTCAACAGCGCGCTCATCCTGGCCAAGCTGCTCGGCGACAACCCGCAGGGCAACCTGACGCTGGAGCAGGTGAAGTTCGCCGAGTCGATTTATTCATCGGGCAACGACCTGCTGGTGCTGATCAACGACATTTTGGACATCGCCAAGGTCGAGGCGGGCAAGCTCGAAGTGGTGCCGGAGGACGTGTCGCTCGCGCGCCTCGCAGAAAGCCTGGAGAGCACCTTCAGCCCGCTCGCGATGCAGAAGAACCTGAGCTTCCGGCTCGAGCTGCAGCCCGGCGCGCCGGCCTCGCTGGTCACCGACCGGCAGCGGGTCGAGCAGATCCTGAAGAACCTGCTGTCGAACGCGCTCAAGTTCACCGACAAGGGCGAAGTGGCGCTGGTGGTCTCCGCCACGGCCGATGGCGGCGCGGCTTTCGCGGTCTCCGATTCGGGCATCGGCATCGATCCGCAACAGCACGAACTGATCTTCGAGGCCTTCCGCCAGGCCGACGGCACCACCAGCCGGCGCTACGGCGGCACGGGCCTGGGCCTGTCGATCTCCCGCGACCTCACGCACCTTCTGGGCGGCACGCTCACCGTGCAGAGCGAGCCGGGCAAGGGCAGCACCTTCGTGCTGCAGTTGCCGGCGCTGGCGCCGCAGGCTTCGGGGCAGCAGGCCAGCGCGCCGCGCAACGTGCCCACCTATGTGCCCGGCAACCGGAACTCCGCCGCCGCGCCCGCCCTCGCCCCTGCCGCACCGCAAGCGCCCGCGCCGCGGGCCGTAGTGCCGGCGCCGCAGTTCGACGACGACCGCGCGATCCCGCGCGACCAGGTGCGCCGCGTGCTGGTGATCGAGGACGAGCCGCAGTTCGCGCACATCCTCTACGACCTGGCGCACGAGCTGGGCTACCGCTGCCTTGTGGCGCACGGCGCGGCCGACGGCTTCGAGCTGGCCACGCAGTTCGTGCCCGACGCCATCCTGCTGGACATGCGCCTGCCCGACAGCACCGGCCTCGACGTGCTGCAGAAACTGAAGGATTCGCCGCACACGCGCCACATCCCGATCCATGTGGTGTCGGCCGCCGACAACGCACAGGCCGCCGCGCTGCACATGGGCGCCATCGGCTTCGCGCTGAAGCCGGCCACGCGCGACGAACTGATGAAGGTCTTCGGCCGGCTGGAGGAAAAGCTCACGCAGAAGGTCAAGGTCGTGCTGCTGGTGGAAGACGACGAGCTGCAGCGCGAAGCCGTGATCAAGCTGATCGGCGACGACGACATCGAGATCGTGGCCGTCGGCTCCGGCGAAGAAGCGCTGGAGCTGCTGCGCACCCGCGTGTTCGACTGCATGGTCACCGACCTGCGGCTGCCCGACATGCAGGGCAGCGATCTGCTCAAGGCCATGGCGGCGGAAGAAATCGTGTCGTTCCCGCCGGTCATCGTCTACACCGGGCGCAACCTCACGCGCGATGAAGAAGCCGAGCTGCAGCGCTACTCGCGCTCGATCATCATCAAGGGCGCCCGCTCGCCGGAGCGCCTGCTCGACGAGGTGACGCTCTTCCTGCACAAGGTGGAAGCCTCGCTCTCGACCGAGCGCCAGGGCATGCTGAAAACGGCGCGCGGGCGCGACCGCATCTTCGAGGGCCGCACCGTCCTTCTGGTGGACGACGACGTGCGCAACATCTTCGCCCTCACCAGCGCGCTGGAGCAGCGCGGCGCGGCCGTGGAAATCGGCCGCAACGGCCGCGAGGCGCTCGAAAAACTCGACCAGGTGCGCGAGATCGACCTGGTGCTGATGGACGTGATGATGCCGGAGATGGACGGCCTGGAAGCCACCCGGCGCCTGCGCGCCGACCCGCGCTTCGAGAAGATGCCGGTGATCGCCATCACCGCCAAGGCCATGAAGGACGACCGCGACCAGTGCCTCGCAGCCGGTGCCAACGACTACCTGGCCAAGCCGGTCGACCTGGAGCGGCTGTTCTCGCTGTTGCGCGTGTGGATGCCCAAGATGGAGCGCCTGTGACCGACAAGCAGCCCTTACCTCGGCGGTCTTCCCCGCCGTCTTCCCCGCCCTCGCCGCTCCAGCCGCTGAGCGACACCGAGATCGAGCTGCGCCTGCTCATGGAGGCCATCTATCTCAAGTACAGCTACGACTTCCGCAACTACACGACGGCCTCGCAGAAGCGCCGCGTGCTCTATGCGCTCGACCAGCTCGGGCTGCCGAGCATCTCGGCGCTGCAAGAGAAAGTGCTGCGCGACGCGGGGCTGTTCGGCCGGCTGCTGCAGTTCCTCACGATTCCGGTGAGCGAGATGTTCCGCGACCCGGCGTACTTTCTGGCGCTGCGCGATCACGTCGTGCCGATCCTGCACACCTACCCCTCGGTGAAGGTGTGGGTGGCCGGTTGCAGCACGGGCGAGGAAGTGTTCTCGCTCGCGATCCTGCTGCGCGAAGAAGGCCTGCTCGAACGCACCCAGATCTACGCGACCGACATCAACCCGGCCTCGCTGGAGAAGGCGCGCCAGGGCATCTTTCCGCTGGAGGCGATTCGCGGCTACACCACCAATTACCAGCGCGCGGGCGGGCGCAGTGCGTTCTCCGACTACTACACCGCCGCCTACGACGCGGCGCGTTTCGACCCCTCGCTCTGCGCCGACGTCATCTTCGCGGACCACAGCCTGGCGACCGACAGCGTGTTCGCCGAAACGCAACTCGTGTCGTGCCGCAACGTGCTCATCTACTTCAACCGGCTGCTGCAGGACCGTGCGCTCGGGCTCTTCCACGAGTCGCTGTCGCACCGCGGCTTTCTGGGCCTCGGGTCGAAGGAAAGCATCGATTTCTCCGGCTACGCAGACCGCTTCGCGCCGCACGCCCGCGCCGAGCGCATCTACCGCAAGGCGACATGACGACGACGCTGCCTCGTCCCTACACCCGCAAGCGCGTGGACATGGTCGTGCTCGGCGCTTCGGCCGGCGGCATCGATGCGCTCATGGTGCTCTTGCACGACCTGCCCGCCGGTTGGCGCCTGCCGATGACGGTCGTGCTGCACCTGCCCGAGAACCACGACAGCCATCTCGCCGAGATCTTCGCGCAGCGCCTGCCCATTCCCGTGCACGAGGCCGCCGACAAGATGCCGATTGCCGTCGGCACGCTTTATTTCGCGCCGCCCGGCTACCACCTGTCGATCGAGCGGGAGCGCTGCTTCTCGCTCAGTTGCGAGGCGCCGGTGCTGTTCTCGCGGCCGTCCATCGACGTGCTGATGGCCTCGGCCGCCGACGCCTACGGCCCCGCACTGGCCGGTTTTCTCTTGACCGGCGCCAACGACGATGGCGCCGAAGGCCTGTATCGCATTCACCTGGCCGGCGGACTCACCGCCGTGCAGGACCCCAAAGAAGCCCTGATTTCCATCATGCCCAACGCCGCCCTTGCGCGACACGCCCCCGACCACGTCCTGCCGCTGCGCGAGCTTCGCGCCCTGCTCCTGCAACTGGAGGCCGCCCATGCCCATTGACGTCCAAAGCAAGCTGCTGATCGTCGATGACCTGCCGGAGAACCTGCTGGCGCTGGAGGCGCTGATCCGCTCGCCCGACCGCGTCGTGTACCGCGCCGGCTCGGCCGAGGCCGCGCTCTCGCTGCTGCTGGAGCATGAATTCGCACTCGCCATCGTCGACGTGCAGATGCCCGGCATGAACGGCTTCGAACTGGCCGAAATGATGCGCGGCACCGAGCGCACGCGGCATATCCCGATCATCTTCGTGAGCGCCGCGGGGCGCGAGCTGAACTACGCCTTCCAGGGCTACGAGAGCGGCGCGGTCGACTTCCTGCACAAGCCGCTCGATCCGCACGCGGTGGTCAGCAAGGTGAACGTGTTCGTCGACCTCTACCAGCACCGGAAGGCGCTGCGCCACGAGATGGAGCTGCTCGCGGCCGCGCACAGGAAGCAGGAAGAGCTGGTGCAGCAGCTGCAGCACACCCAGCTCGAACTGGAGCGCGCGGTGCGCATGCGCGACGACTTCATGTCGATGGTCTCGCACGAGCTGCGCACGCCGCTCAATACGCTCTACCTGGAGGCGCAGCTGCGCCAGCTTCACTTGAGCAAGGGGAACCTCGCGAGCTTCTCGCCCGAGCGGCTGCCCGCGATGATCGAACGCGACCAGCGGCAGATCCGCAACATGGTGCGGCTCATCGACGACATGCTCGATGTGACGCGCATGCGGCGCGATGCGCTGTCGATCCAGACCAAGCCGGTCGACCTGGCGGTGCTCGCCCGCGCCGTGGTCGAGAACCTGCGCCAGCAGGCCGAAGCCGCGGGCTCGACGATTTCGCTCGAAGCGCCGGCCGAGCTGCACGGCGTGTGGGACGAGTTCCGCATCGAACAGGTGCTGACCAACTTGCTGACCAACGCGCTGCGCTACGGCGGCGGCAAGCCGGTCGAGATGGTGGTCGAGCGGGCCGGCGACGTGGCACGCGTGAGCGTGCGCGATCACGGCATCGGTATCGCGCCCGAGGACCAGGCGCGCATCTTCGAGCAGTTCGAGCGCACCGAGCACAGCCGCCAGCACGCGGCCGGGTTGGGCCTCGGGCTCTACATCACGCGCAAGATCGTGGACCTGCATGCGGGGCAGATCGGCGTGGAAAGCGCGGCCGGCCAGGGCGCGCGCTTCACCGTCGAGCTGCCGCTGCGGGCCGCCGCGGCGGGCCCCGCGTCCCAAGCGTAGGAACACCCTTACGCCGCTCAAGACACATTCCGTTGATACTGCATCTTTAGACCTACTCAAGAGACTCACCGCCGTGAACGTGCTGATCGTCGACGACAACCAGGCCGCTGCCGACCTCCTGCAGGAACTGCTCACGCTGCAGGACCACACCGCCCGCTGCACCTACACGGCGCAGCAGGCGATGGACGCGGCAGCCGAGGAACACTTCGATGCCGCGCTGATCGACCTCACCCTGCCCGACTTTCCGGGCTCCGAGGTGGCGCGGCGACTGCGTGCGAGCACCGCCGAAGGCACGCCGCGGCTCCTGGTCGCGATTTCGGGTTTCTCGGCCGAAGATGCGGCCGGCGAAGCCGCCAAGGGGCTGTTCGACCATCACCTGCAGAAGCCGATCGACATTGCGCAGCTCGATCGGATCCTGGCGCAGCCGGCGCGCTAGCCAGAACAGAACGGGAGGCTTGTGCCGATGCGCCGCCTCTTCCGTCTTCCTGTCGTTGTTCTCTTGCTTCTCGTGCCGCTCGCATCGACGGCGGGATGGACCGACGGCACCGGCAAGCCGATTCCCGACACCGAGTCGATGCGCAGCGACGGCGACTTTCTCGCGCAATTGCTCATCACCCCCGACGAGGCCGAGCTGCGCAAGGCCTGGAGCACCGCCAGCCGCGCGCCGACGCTGCGGGTCACTGACAGCGTGAAGCGCGGCATCAGTTCCAGCGCGATGCTGTTCCTGCGCGGCTGCGCGCCGAATGCCGTCGGCCAGTGCGATGTGGTGGTCGAGTTCTTCATGATCACCCCCAGCGGACAGCGCGTGCCGGCCGGAGGCGGTCCGCTCTGGACTTCGGAGCCGCCCGCGGCAACCTTGGTGCTCGGTTCGGCCAGCATGAACTTCGGCTTCGGCCCGAGCAATGAGGCCGGGCTCTACAGCGTGCAGGCCAAGGTCATGGACCGCATCGGCAAGCGCACGCTCGAACTGTGGGGCCGCATCCGGCTGGACTGACGCGCGCGACCGTGGAAGGCGGTCAGGGCGTTCCGAGCACCAGCAACAGGGTCGCAAGAGTGCCAATGGCAGCGGTCTGGTTCGAACGCATGGTAGAGAAGAAAGGCGATGCTTCAGGCCCGGCGCATCGCCTTGAAGCGATAGCGCCGGTATCCATTCTTCTGCATGAAGCTGATGGGCTCCCAGCCGCGGGCCAGTGCGCGGTCGGTGATCTGCGCCATCTGCACGCCGAGATAGTCCTGCAGGCTGTCGGACACCGACAGCTCGAACTCCCGCAGCCCGCGGTCCAGCGCGTCGATGGCCGCGATGGCGCCCTCGACGCTGGAGAAGGGGTGCATGGGTGTCAGGTCCCCACTGTGGATGCGCACGGACGCCTTCCTGCCGCCATCGGACGGAAAGGACACGCGCATGCCGCCCTCCTCTCCGTTCAGGCCCTTCATTCCCTTCATGCCGCTTGCGTCGTTCATCCCATGAACCCCACGTTGCGCGGATAGGCGATGCCGCTCGGCGCCGTCATGCCGAAGTTCTTGAGGTTCGGCAGGATGCCGTCGAGCTGGTCGTCGGGCACGCCGAACCAGCGCGCCAGCGTGCCCGCGTATTGGTCGACCGAGGTGGTGGGCAAGAGGCGGGCCCTGCCCCACGTGCCACTGGTCGATGTCGCTCGCGGTGTTGGTGATGCTCACCGGCGGCGCCGTGCCGTAGATCGCCTTGCCTTTCACCGCGCCGCCGACCACGAAATGGTGGCCGCCCCAGCCATGGTCGGAGCCATTGCTGTTGCTCGAGAGCGTGCGGCCGAAGTCGGAGGCGGTGAACGTGGTGACCTTCTCGGCCAGGCCCAGTGCGTCCATCTGGGCGTGGAACGCGACCAGCGCTTCGGAGAGGTTCTTCATCAGCCCCGGCTGGCGCGCGATCAGGTCGTCGTGCAGGTCGAAGCCGCCCATCGAGACGAAGAACACCTGGCGCTTCACGCCCAGTGCTTCGCGCCCGCGGATCAGGCGCGCCACCATCTTGAGCTGGTCGGCCAGGTAGTTCTGCTGCGGGAAGGTGCCGGAGGGAAAGTCCGACTGGATCGCCTCGGTGATCTTTCCCTCGGCCGTGACCGCGCGCCGGATGACCTTCGTGTATTCGTTCTCCAGCGTGTGGCCGCTCTCGCGCTGGGCGATCTGCTGCATGGCCGCCTTCACCGTTGCCGAACCGTAGAGGTTGCCGCCGACGCCACTCACGGCGCCAATGCGCACCGCGCCGCCCGTTCCCACCTGGTACTGCAGCGCCTGGTCGCCCGAGAGGAACACCGCGTTGCCCGAGACCGACATGCAGGTGAAGAGCGAGCCCCCGTTCGGCCCGAGGGCCAGGTCGCCGAGGTTGCCGCCCCAGCCGACGGTCGAGCCCTCGGGCGAGGACGATTGCCACACCGACTGCTGGTCGTTGTGCGAGAAGAGCTTGGGCGGAATCGGAAAGTCGCGGCGGTTGCTGCTGTTGTATTGCGCCCGCGTCAGCGGCTTGATGAGCGGGCCGACGTTCAGTTGCACCGCCACCTTGCCCTGGTTGTTGAACAGGTCCGCCAGCCCCGTCATCGACGGATGCAGCGCGTACGTGCGCCCGCCGGGCAGCGCCTGCGTCGGCTTGAGCTCGGTCGCGGTGAGTGCGGCGCGCGCGATGGCGATGCCGCCGCCCGCCTCGCCATTGCCGCCACGGATCAGGCTGTACTTGCCGTAGCTGTCGGCGTCGTAGGTGACGACGGTGTTCGCATAGTCGTTGCCGCCGAAGAGAAACACGCACACCAGCGCGCGGTAGTCGTTGCCGGGCGCGGCCTGCGCGGCGGCCTCACCCATGGCGGCGAGGTTGAGCGCGAACGGCAGCGCGGTGCCGGCCATCGCGAGCTGGCCCGAGCGGCGGAGGAACGCACGGCGGGTGTGACGGGCGGGATCGATCAGGTACATGAAAGACGCTCTCGCTTTATTTCTGGACAAGGTATTCGGGTGAACCCATCACCAGGAGGACGGCGGCGCAGATGCGATTGAGCTTCGCGCCATCGCTGCTCGCCGCCGTGAGATTCGGCGTGGCAAGCGCGGTGGTGATGAGGTTGACGGTGGCGGGCAGCAACTGATTGCCGGTCAGCACGAGGTTGAGCCGGCGCACCAGCGCGGCCGGATCGAGCACCAACGCCTTCTCGGCCGCGTAGCTCGCCATCACGTCCTTGTTGTCGAAGCCGTTGGACAGCCTGTTCTGCATGAAGTTGAGATAGCCGCCCACGCTGCTTTCGTTGACCAGCTGGAACTCGGGCGCAACCAGCTTGTTGCTCGCGATGGCGGTCGATGGCGGCACGTAGCCGGGCCGGAAGAAATTGAAGACCGAGGGCGAGCGCAGCGGGCTCTGGCCGAGGTTGAAGCTGGCATCCGAGAGGTTGTCGATCTTCCAGGCGTCGGTGGCCGAGGCGATGCCGCAGGTGCGGCCCCATTGCACCAGGCGCAGCATCGGCTCGCGCAGGCGCCCGAAGTTCGGGTCCGAAAGGCCGCCCGGGCCGCGCGCCTCGTCGTCCAGCAGGATGGCCGCGAACACGCTCTTCATGTCGCCGCGCACGCCGGCGCCGTTGTTGCCGAAGACATCGGCCACGCGCTTCACGTACGCCGGGCTCGGGTTGCTGGTCACCAGCCGCTGGATCAACTGCTTGCCGATGAAGGGACCGACGTTCGGGTGGTTGAAAAGCGCATCGAGCGCGATCTTCAGCGCCGCCGGGCCGGGCGTGCCGCCGGGCACGGTGGTGCCGAGGAACTTGGCTTCCAGCATGGAGTGGTTCGCGGCCAGGTAGGCCATGGGACGCGTGGTCCAGTCCTTGGTGTCGAAGGCGCCGCCGCCGCCGGGTGGCTTGAAACCCTCGCGCTCCCCGGTGCGGATGTCGAGCACGTAGCCGGTGAAGACGCGTGCGAGGTTTGTCACGTCGTCCTGCGTGTAGGTGTCCAGCGGCTGGCCGTCGGTGTCGGTCTTCACCGTGCCGTCGGCATTGAGCTGCGACAGGCCGATGGTCATGAGCTGCATGACTTCGCGCGCGTAGTTCTCGTCGGGCTGGCGGCCCCGGCCGTCTTCCTTTCGGTTGTCGCGGGTGTTCAGGTAGAAGCCCATCGCCGGGTTCAGCGTGATGTCTTCCAGCAGCGTGCGGAAGTTGCCGGTGACGCCCGCGACCAGCGTGTCGAAGTACTGGGCCATCATGGCGTGCGGCCAGCTCGAGCCGATCTCATTGGCCGAGACCACGAAGATTTCGCTGAGCGCCAGCGCCATGCGCTTGCGCACCGGGTCAGCCGACACCATCAGCTGGCGCCAGACGGCCGCATCGATCTCGACGGTGTTCCAGGGCTTGCTGTCGATCCATTCCCAGGCCGACTGCGTGCGCGGTGCGCCGAACTGCTCACTGAGCCACGGCAGGTAGCCCTTGCTGCGCAGGTCGGCGATCTCTGGTTCGGAGGCCGAGAACTGGGCCTGCAGCAGGAAGCGCGCGGCTTCTTCGTCGGTCTTGGCTTGCGTGTAGCGGTACGGGCCCGCGTCCGATCCCGCGCCGGGGCCTGAGCCTGCCCCTGGCAGGCCGCCGATGCCGGCGCCGAATCCGGCTCCAGCGCCTCCGCCGCCACTTCCACCTCCACCCCCGCAGGCCCCAAGCGCGGCCGCGATGGAGAACGTCGCCAACGCCTTCAGGGGCCTGGACGACGCTTCGGTCTCAGCTGTATCTGTTGTTGCCGGCGCATCGACGTACGCCAAATCGTCGGCCACGCTCGCGCAGCCGGCTTCTATCGGTTCCACCATGTTTCCTCGCTCCTGCGGCGTTCCTGCGCCGGTAGCGATTCAAGGCAAGTGCTGTGCCCTATGGATTTCGGTGGTGAGAACCTTTGGCGACAGGTCGTCAATCCAATATTTGTGACTTTATGTGACTTTTTCGTCACTTCTGAAACAAAATTGGCAACTCCAGCGACCCGCTGGAGCAAGTCTTAAGTTATCGCGCCTTGGGTCAGGACTTCAGTCCTGCTCGTCTTCCCATTCGTAGCCGTTCGGCGGGCGGTACGGATAGCCCGGACCGTAGTAGATGCGTCCGGGCGGCGGGCTGTAGACGGGTGCCGAGCGGTAGTACACCGGCGGCTGCGGCCGGTAGTAGACGGGCGGCGCGGGCTGGTAGTAGATCGGTGCCGGGTAGTAAACCGGCGGCGGCGCGTAATACGGCGCCGGATAACCGCCGCCCACATAGCCGGGCGTCCCGATCTGCACCGACCAGTGGCCGCGCGCATTGGCGGCGCCCGCGGCGAGCAACGCACCGGCCGCGATCGCGCCGAGGGTTGCCCATTTGAAAACAGAAGAATGTTGTTTGAGGTTCACAGCGGCTCCATGGCCAAGGGCGAACAGCGCCCGGTTCACAAGCAACGCCCGACGCAACCCGCCGGTGCACCTTCTCTCAAGGACTCACCTCGCGGCGCGACAGCATCACCTCGCCGCCAGTCGTGTTGAAGGCGATGGTGGGCGCGCTGAAATCGCTCAGCGGCGCGCCCAGGCCGATTTCGCCGCGGCCGTGCAGCACGCATTCCTCGCGGCGCAAGGCGATCTCGGTGCTCGGCCCGCCGTTGCCATGAAAGCGCACCCAGGTTCCATAGGTGCTGATGTCGATCAGCACGCAGCTGCCCTGCCGCATTTCGATGCGCGCATGCAGTCGCGAGACGCGTGGGTCGTTGACCACGAACTGCGCGTCGTCCACGCGCCCGAGGTGAATCGGCAACTGCTCGCTGCTGAACATGGAGCGCACGTCGAGCCAGGACAGCTCGATCTGGCCGAACGACGAATCGGGAATCCGCATCGGCGCCAGCGCGGCCGGCACGGTGAGAAAGGAGGTCACGTCCTCCTGCCAGTCGATGCGGTGCACAACCGACATCTCACTGCGGCCGCGGATGTTGATGAGCCCGAGGTCGCGATGCTGCACGCTGCCTTCGCGCAGTTGCGAGATCACCGCATCGGTCACCCAGATCTGTCCGGGCCCGGCGAGATCGCTCAGGCGCGATGCGAGATTGACAGCGTCGCCGAAGCAGTCGCCCTCCACCTCGACCACTTCGCCGCTGGCCACGCCGATCTGCAGCGCCATGCGCAAGGGCGCGGGCCAGACCTGAAGGCGCTTCTGGTGGTAGCGCTGGAGTTCGATCACCGCGTGCGTGGCGGCGGCGCCGCTGGAGAAGATGGCAAAGACGCCGTCTCCCAGCGACTTCACCACCCGGCCGCCGTGCGCCTGGCAGACGCCGCCGATCCACTGGGTCAGGCGCGTCACCGTCTCGGTGGCGCGCGCATTCCCCATGGCCTCGAAGACCCTCGTGCTCCCCGTCAGGTCCGCGAAAACGACTGTGGCATTGACACCCATACTGGCTTGTACTCGGTAGCGATCGCTGGTTGATTATGGTCAGGAAGCTCTTCAGCCTCTTGCCCGTGTTTTGTCTGACATATGCCGAAAACCGAGCTCGCCAAAGGATGTAGTACTTTTGATATCAAACTCCAATAAGTGCTGAAACTGATACGTAAAGCTTGTTGTTTGCAAACAAGAAACACTGTTTAACATCTTGTGTAACGGCGAACTCAAGCTTAAGGTAGCGGCCGTCCCGGCTTCCGGCAATACGCTATTCGTCACATGGTGCTCTTCCGCCGCATTTTTCGTCTGCTGAATTTGCCCAGTTTCGGTTCCCGTCAGGCGACCGAAAGCCAGTTGGGTCGGATTCGCACGGCCATGCTGTCGGTGCTCCAGGCCCATGGCGGCCATTCGATCCAGCGCGTCAGCCAGCGCGTGCGCTTCGCGGTCGACGTCGAGGCCCTCTGGTATCTGCGGCAGGACGTGATGACCGCGCTGAGCGCCATCGACGGCGAATCCGCCGCCCGCCGCCAGATGAAATCCATCAACAGCATGTTCAAGGGCGGCCTGCCCGGCTCGATGGGTCCGCGCGCCCATCAGCGCTTCACCAACAACGGCTGAAGGCGAAGCGGCTTTCGAGGCCGCCGCCGACCCGGGCGGCATTCAGTGCGAGTGCGCTTGGTCATGGTCGTGCGAATGGGCATGCCGATGCCCCCACACGAGGAAGACATCGCGCCCTTCGGCCGCCATCGCCACCTTCGCGCCCACCGGCAGCAGCACCTTCGTCGGCACATGGCCGAACGGCAGGCCCGTGAGCACCGGCACCTTCTTCAATGACGCGCGGAGGCGATCGACCACCGTATCGAGCCCGAACCCGCGGTCGTAGCCCGGCACCTTGCGGATGCCGGTGAACTGGCCGAACACGATCGCCTTCTGCTTGCCGAGCACGCCGGCCATCTTCAACTGGTCGAGCATGCGTTCGATGCGGTAGGGGTGCTCGTTGGTGTCCTCGATGAAAAGGACGCCCTTGTCGACCACTGGAAAGTACGGCGTGCCGAGCAGGCTCGTCAGCACACAGAGGTTGCCGCCCCAGAGCACGGCGTCTTCCACAGGCTTGAACTTCAGGTCGGCATCGCGCGCCGGCATGCGCCAGCCGGTGCCTTCGCCCTGCCCGCTCACGAGGTCGTCGAAACAGGCTTCCATGATGTCGTCGGCACCGGCTTCGGCGCCGAAGTCTTCGCCGACCGCGGGGCCCGACCAGGTGACGGCGCCGGTCTTGGCGACCAGCGCGTTCTGCAGCGCGGTGAAGTCGCTGCAGCCGACGAACTCGGTGCCCTTTTGGATCGCCTTGGCCACCGCCTTGTACGGAATCTGATCGAGGATGCGCGTGAGTCCGTAGCCGCCACGTGCGATGAGCGCGATGTTGGCGCCGCTCGCGGCCGCGCGCGAAATGGCGGCGAGCCGCGTGGCGTCGTCGCCCGAAAAACGCTGGTGCACCGAGAGAGCGTCGGGATCGATCTCGACCTCGTGGCCGAGGGCCTGGAGTCGTTTCACGCCGCGCCGGAAGGCGGCCTTGTCGCGGATCGCGCTGGACGGAGAGTAGATGTAGATGTGTTTGGTCACGAGGTCGAGTATCCCATTGCGTTGCGCGCCAGCCGCGCGAGCAGCGCGGCCTGCGAGGCCGTCGGACCCGAGGACGAAGCGACCGGTCCGAGTGCGCGCAGCGCGGCTTCGTAGCCACGGTCGGGGTACGGCGCGCGCCACGCGTCCTTGATGCGCTCGCCGCCATCGGGCGCGGCGATCGTGGCCGCAAAACGATCGGCAGCCGCGACTTGCAGCAACGATGCGAGCTCGCTGGCCGCGACGCTGTGCACCAGCACCACGGGCTGCGGCTGCACGCGGTCCAGCCATTCGAGCAGCACGTCGCGGTGCCACTCGAGCTTGTGCGCGGCTTCGCGCTTGGGCTTGTCGCTCTTGCCGAAGCCGATGAGGTCGGGCACCAGCGTGCGCAGCCCTTGCGCGCCGACAAGGTGACGGAAGAAGTAGCCCCATTCACCCGGGCCGTGCAGACAAAGGCAAGGCGCCGATTGGCCATCGCTGCCCGCTGCGCCCTCTTCGTCCACGTAATGCAGGCGCCAGCCCTGCAGGCTCGGCAGGTCCTGCACGTGGTGCGGCGCGAAGGTGTAGTCGCTTAGCGAAGCGAAGCGCTCGGCCGGCGTGCGCAGCGCGTCGTCGCGCAAGGGCTCGGCCTGCTCGCGCGCCACGCTGCGGCGCTGCTGGAAGAAGCCCTGCAGCACCGCGCTGCATTCCTCCGCCAGCACGCCGCCCTGCACCTGCGTGCGGTGGTTGAGCCGCGGCTCCGCGAAGAGATCGAGCACCGATCCCGCGGCGCCCGTCTTGGGATCGGTCGCGCCGAACACCACGCGGGCCAGCCGCGAATGCAGCATCGCGCCGGCGCACATCGCGCAGGGTTCGAGCGTGACGAACAGCTCGCAGCCATCGAGCCGGTAGTTGCCCAGCGCGGCGGCACCGGCGCGAAGGGCGTTGATCTCGGCATGCGCGCTCGGGTCGTGCTGCGCCACGGGTGTGTTGCGGCCGGTCGCGATGACCTGCCCGTCTTTCACCAGCACCGCGCCCACCGGCACCTCGCCCGCCTCGGCCGCGAGACGCGCCTCGGCCAGCGCGAGCGCCATCCAATGCGCGTCGTTTGTCTGCGATGGCAACTCAGTTGTCATCCGGCATCTTGCGCGCCTGCGCCGCGGCGTCGAGCGCATCCTTCACCTGCTGCTGGACCTGCTGGCTCTGCGTGCGCACATCGGCGCGAGCCTCACCCGGTGCGGGCGCCGCGGCACCGGGCACGGACGGCAACACGGGCACCACGGCCGTCGTCAGCTGCTTCTTGGCGATCAGTCCGCCGATCACGAGTGCCAGCACGAGGCCGAGCAATCCGAACACGCGCATTTCAGTTTCCTTCCGCCACCGGCGCTTCGGCGTTCATGCCGAGCCGGTCCATCCACGCCGCCAGCGCCTGTTCGTCCGGCGTGCCGGCGCCGTACATGGCGCGCATGGCCGCATGCGATTCCTTGCGGTGCTGGTTGATCTTGACCTTGCACTGCAGCGCGGTCACCTTCAGCTCGAAGCCGACGATGCCGTTCAGCATCTTGAGCTGGAACTCCTCGCCCAGGTCGCGCCATTGCTGCGCGTAGGCGGGCTCGTGGTCGCCGATGAGTTTCTTGAGCAGCACGTCTTTCTCCATGGGCTCCTCGACCAGCCGGGCCTCGACCGTGCAATGCACCGCGAGGTAGTTCCACGTCGGCACGCGGGCCAGGTCGGGATAGACCTGAGGCGACAGGTACGAATGCGGGCCGAGGAAAGTAACGACCGCCTGCGGCCGCGCCTGCAGGTAGCGCCAGTGCGGGTTCGGCTTGGCGCAGTGCCCCCACAACACCAGCCCGTCGCCCTCGCCCGGCTCCGCCACCAGCGGCAGGTGCGTGACGAACGGCAGGCCGTCGTCGTCGTTCGAGATCAGGCTCGCGAACGGGTGCGAGCGCATCAACTCCAGCGCGATCGCCGGGTCCTTGGCATTGAACTGCGGGGGCATGTACATGGTTTTTTCCTCGTGGCGAACCCCGATTGTCCCCGAGCCGACCTATCTTGCGCGCGGTGCTTCCAGTAGCATGACCATCGCGGTGTAGCCGCGCGCCTTCGCCAATTGCAGCGGCGTGTTGCCCTGGCGGTCGGTCAGCTTCACGCTCGCGCCCGCATCGAGCAGCGCGGCCAGCGTGCGCTGGTGGCGCGGCCCGCCGTCGCCGAGCACGATCGATTCGATCAGCGCCGTCCAGTGCAGGTTGTTCACATGGTCGAGCGGCGCGCCGGCCGCAATCAGGCGGCGCACGACTTCGTCGTGGCCCAGGTGTGCGGCGGCGATGAGCGCGGTGCCGTCGTAGCGGCTCGTCGTCTGCCCGGGATTGGCGCCGAGCGACAGCAGCAATGCAAGCGTCGCCGGGTCGTCGGCGATCGATGCAATGGTCACCGCGTCATAGCGATCGTCCTCGAGCCGGTCAAGGTTCGCGCCCGCCTTGGCGAGCAGCTTGATCGCCTCGCCCTGCCGCGCGTAAGTGGCGACATGCAACGGCGTGCGCCCCTTCGCATCGCGGGCATCGAGGCTCGCGCCCGAGGCAATCAACGCCTTCAGCTTCGGCAGATCGCCATGCCATGCGGCGCGGTGCAGCCCTTCGTAGGCCAGCACCTCGGCCGCGAGCGGCGGCACCTGGGCCGACACGCCGGCCGATGCGCCCAGGCCGAGTGCGCCAGCCAGGATGAAAGACCAAAGACCGCGCTTCATCACATTCAGCCCAGCAGGCCCTTGACCTTCTCGATCGCCGCATTGGCGCACTGCTCGTCCAGGTGGCCGCCCGGCGCACCGCCGACGCCCACGGCGCCGATCACTTCGTTGCCCGACTTCACCGGCACGCCGCCGCCCAGCAGCAGGAAGCCCGGCAGGTACACCAGGTTCGCGGCGCCGGGGTTCTTCTGCGCGCCTTCCATCATGGCCTGCGTCGGGCTCTTGGCCGATGCCGAGGTCCAGGCCTTGCGCTCGCTCGAGGCCAGCGTGTGCGGGCCGGCGTTGTCGGCACGCTGCACGGCGCGCACGGTGCCGGCGCGGTCGACCACAGTGGCGGCCACGTTGTAGCCGTTGGCGGCGCAGGCGGCCACGGCTTCGGCGGCGATCTGGTTGGCCAGGGCGAGCGAGATGTTCTTCTCGGTGCGCACGGCGGGTGCCGGCGTCTGCGCTTGTGCGGCCGATGCGGCGAGCAGGACGGCGAGGCAGAGGGTGGAACGCATGTTTGATTTCTCCAGTGGATCAGGTGAATGCGCCGGCCACTGTCTGTTGTGGCCGACGGCTGCGCCACTGTAGAAAACGTCGGCCGCCGCGACCATTCGTACGGCTACGCCCGCCGCTCCGTAGAACTACGGAGCACGCCTTTCACACGGAATGGCGTTCTCGGGCTGCCAAAACCGTTCGGGCTGAGCTTGTCGAAGCCTCGCGCGGCGCTTCGACAAGCTCAACGTGAACGGATCTATCTACCGTCGAACGCAAGCGGTATCAGTCTTCCAAGCTCACCAGCACCGCATACCGCCGGATCAACTGCGCCAGCGAATCGCAGTCCAGCTTCGCGAACAGGTTGGCCCGGTGCGTTTCCACCGTGCGCGGCGACAGCGCCAGCGTGCGCGCGATCTCCTTGTTGGTGAGTCCCTGCACGATGAAAGCCAGCACCTCGCGCTCGCGCTCCGACAGCTGTGCGACGCGTTCGCGCGCGGCGTTGTCGGCCTGCGAGCGTTCGCGCGTGCCCACATGCTGGCGCACCGCCTGCTGCAGCGCCTCGAGCAGTTGCTCGTCGTCCACCGGTTTCTCCAGGAACTCGGCCGCGCCGGCCTTGAAGGCACGGCGGCACATCTCGACCGTGCCGTGGCCGGTCAGCATGATCACCGGCTGATCGACGCCCTGCGCCATCAGCCGGTCGAGCACCGTGAGCCCGCTGATGCCGGGCATGCGCACGTCCAGCACGATGGCGCCGACGCTCGCGCGGTCGAAGCCGTCGATGAAAGCCTGCGGATCGGCCCAGCCCTGCACGCGCAGGCCGACCGTGCCGATGAGCAGCGAGAGGCTGTCGCGCACCGCCTGGTCGTCGTCGATCAGGTGGATCAGCGGGGACTGGGGTTGCTGGGTGATCGAGTTGTTCATGTCGACTGCGCCACCAGCGGCAGCAACAAGGTGAAGCGCGCGCCGCGCGGCGCCGCATGGGCCGCCGTCAGGCTGCCGCCCATGCCGCTCGCCAGCGTCTCGCTGAGACTCAGGCCCAGACCGAGGCCGCCTTCCCGCGTGCTGAAGAACGGCTCGAAGAGCCGCGGCATCGCCTCGGGCGAAATGCCGCGGCCGTTGTCGGTCACCGTCAACACGCCCTCCTGCCCGTTCCGGCCGACCGACACCACGAGCCGACGTTCGGCGGCGGGCACGAGGTCCAGCGCCTGCAGCGCGTTCATCAGCAGGTTGTGAACGATCTGCTCCAGCGCCACTGCCTCGGCCTGCACGCGCACCGGTGCCTGCGCGCCTGCATCGAACTGGGCGGCGACGCCGCGCTGCGCGAACTCGGGCGCGAGCAGGTGCATCGCGCTGCGCACCACCTCCTGCAGCACCAGCGGCTTCACGTCGCCACCGGCCTCGGGCCGCTCGATCACGCGGCGCAAACGGCCGACCACGTCAGCCGCGCGGCGAGCCTGCACCACGGCCTGCCCCATCGCGTCGCGCGCGGTGGCGAGGTCGGGCGGATCGTCATCGAGCAGCCGGCGCGCAGCCTGCGCATTGGCCAGCACGGCCGTGAGCGGCTGGTTGAGCTCATGCGCCAAACCTGCCGACAGCTCGCCCAATGCGTTGAGCCGCGCGACCTGTCCGAGCCGCAGCAGTTCTTCGGCGCGGCGGCGTGCGATGCGCTGCCGCTGCGCCATCCACAGGCCAGCCATCAGCACCGCCATCGCCACCGCCCATCCGGCGATGCTGCGCCACGGCAGCTCGCCCCAGCCGACCTGACGCTCCGCCACGAGTTCGAAGGGCTGGCTCGGCGACGCGAGCGCCTTGGTGAGACCGAAGCGCCAGCCGCCTTCGCCTATGCGACCGGGCTGCAGCACCAGTTGTTGCCCATCGCGCTGCAGGCTCACACGCACCGGGCTCGTCTGCGGATTCATCGACCAGTCGCGCCATGGCACGGAGCCGGCCAGGTCGATCTCGAGCGCATAGCTCAAGGGCGTGGCGCCCATCACGAGCTGGTAGCGGCCATGCGCGAGGTCGAGCGATGCGAGTTCGGCGCGCTGCTGGCTGCGCGACCGGGCCTCCGCCGCGGCCAGCGCGTCCGCCTGCTTTTGATCGGGCCATGCCTCATCGCGCGCCCGCCGCTGCACCTTCAGGATCGACGCGTACACCGAGGGCAAGCGCTGCTCCGGCTGCCCCGCATCGGCGCCGGGCTCCAGCAGCGCGAGCGTGGCGAGCACCGCGTCGTACTGCACCACCTGCTGGCTCATGAGCCGGTGCGCGATGCGCGCGTCCGTCTCGAAGTCCTGCTGCAGTTGCACGAGCTCCGCGCGCGCCAGCCACACCGCGCCCGCGGCCGTGAGGACCAGCCATGCCAGCCACCAACCACCCTGCGAGCGCAACCACTGTTTCATGGCGCGGATTGTGCCCGCCGCTGCGAGGCCGCTCTGTGTTGGCCGAGAATGCGGCCCCAGCATGAGCGAAGTACAGGACTCTCTTTTCCCCGATCTGCCGCGCCCGCCGGAGGCGCCCGCAGCCGCGCCGCCACCCGAGACCGAGCCGCCCGCGAAGAAGAAGCCGCGTGGCGCCACCGTCGCTCCCGCGCCCACCGATCCGGCCCTGGTCGAACTGGCGGCCGCCCTTCCACAAGGGCTGCGCCTGGGCACCTCGTCATGGAGTTACCCCGGCTGGGCCAACCTCGTGTGGGACGGCGAATATGCGGAGACCGTGCTCTCGAAGAACGGCCTCTCAGCGCTGGCGCAGCACCCGCTGTTTCGTACCGTGAGCCTGGACCGCAACTTCTACCGCGCCCTCACCGCGAGCCAGTACGCGCGCTACGCGGCCATGGTGCCCGCCGACTTCCGCTTCGTGGTGAAGGCGCCGAGCCTCGTGACCGACGCCACCGTGCGCGACGAAAGCGGCCGCGGCACGCAGGTCAACCCCGTGTTCCTCAACAGCGAGATCGCGATCCAGGAATTCGTGCAGCCCGCGCTCGAAGGCCTGGGCGACCGCATCGGCGCGCTGGTGTTCCAGCTGAGCCCGATCCCTTCGCAACTGCTCACCGACCAGCCAGCCTTGCTCACGCGCATCGGCGAAATGCTCGAAGCACTGCCCGGCCTGAAGCAGACCGCGCCCGATGCCGTCATCGCCGTCGAGGTGCGCGACCCGCAACTGCTGTGCCCCGCCTTCGCCGACATGCTGCACAGCGCGGGCGCGACCTTCTGCATGGGCCTGCACGCCAAGATGCCGCCGATCGAAGACCAGTTGCCGATGCTGCGCGCCCTGTGGCCCGGGCCGCTCGTGTGCCGCTGGAACCTGCACCGCCGGCACGGCCGATTCGGCTATGAAGATGCCGAAAAACTCTACGGCCCGTTCGACAAGATCGTCGACCCTGACCCCGAGACGCGCGCGGCGCTCGCCAAGGTGATTGCCGGCACCACGCGCGCGGGCCAGAACGCCTTCGTCACCGTGAGCAACAACGCCGAGGGCTGCGCCCCGCTGACGATTGCCTCGCTCGCGCGGGACATCGTCGATCTGCCATCGCGCACGGGGTAGACAGGAAATCCTATTCACGTAGCATGGCCCGCGCCTCCCCACAGGAACAACGGTCATGAGCTCCCTGTCACTGCTTCGCACCCTCTTCAACTACCGCGCCTGGGCCAACGACGAACTGCTCGAAAAGATGGAAGGCTTCGATCCGGAGCGACACCAGGACGCGCGGCACGACGCCATCCGCCTCATGAACCACTGCCACGTGGTCGACCAGATCTTCGCTGCGCACCTCACCGGCAAGGCGCATGGGTTCGCCTCGGACAACACGCCCGATACGCCGTCGCTCAAAGCCCTTCGCACCGCCGTTGCCGCGCTCGACCGCTGGTACTTGGACTACCTGGAATCGGCAACGCCGGAGCAGTTGTCCGAATCCGTGCCCTTCAGCTTCACCGATGGCGACAAGGGCTACATGACGCGCGAGGAAATGCTGACCCATGTGGTCACCCACGGCGGTTATCACCGCGGTGAAGTTGGCCGGC
The DNA here is from genome assembly GCF_050435205.1 of Variovorax sp. W2I14. Classification (NCBI taxonomy): domain Bacteria; kingdom Pseudomonadati; phylum Pseudomonadota; class Betaproteobacteria; order Burkholderiales; family Comamonadaceae; genus Variovorax; species Variovorax sp. W2I14. The sequence continues at coordinate 1,460,103 of NZ_JBNDJX010000001.1, forward strand.
TCATGCGGCAGCACGCTGTCGGCCTGCCGTGGGACACCTTCGCGGTGTACTTGCACAGCACCGACCCGTCGCGCCGGCTGCAGGGCCAAGACCGGCTGCAGGCCGCGTAGGGCCTCAGACCCTCAGGCCTTGCTGTCCTTGGCCGCGACCGTCATCTCCAACTCGACGCTCGCATTCTTCGGCAACTGATACACACCGACCGCCGTGCGCACATGCACGCCGGCATCGCCGAAAACGCGGTGCAGCAGATCGGACGCGGCATCGGCCACTTCGCTCTGCTGCGTGAACTCGGCGGTGCACTGGATGAATACGCCCACGCGCAGCACCTTCTCGACACCATCGAGCGAACCGAGTTCGCGGCGCAGCAGCGTGAGGCAGCGCAGCGCGCAGATCTGCGCACCCTCGCGCGCCTTCTCCAGCGACACCACGTCGCCCACGCGGCCCGTGACGACCACCGTGGTGCCCACGCGCGGCACCTGCCCGCTGGTGTAGAGCGTGCGGCCGTCGCGCACGATGGGCACGTAATGCCCGCCCGCAAGCATCTCCCCGGCGAAGCTGTGGCCCAGCTCGGCGGCAATCTGATCGGCAATCTGGTCTCGGCTTTGCGCTGTCGTCATATGTGTTCCATGAAACGGGGGCCATTGTCGCCAATGGAACGCGCCAAAAACAGATACAGATCGCGCGGACCAAGTGCAGAACAGATGGCCGGTTCGCCCTGGCGCTACAGCGTCTCGCCCGCCTTGAGAACGCCCGCGTTGCGCAGCGCGGCATCCAGCCATTTGGCGGCCGTGTTGCCGTTCTTGATGGCCTCGATGCGCGCGGCTTCGTCCTCGACCTTTTTCTCCGCGGCCTGAAGAAGCGCCTCTACCTTCTCCCGCTCGACGATCACCACGCCATCGGCATCGCCGACGACGAGATCGCCGGGGCGCACGGTCACGCCGCCCACCGAGACCGGATGGCCGATGCGCCCCGAGGCCAGCTTCGTCGGACCGTTGGGATTGGTGCCGACCGAGAAGACGGGAAAGTTCATCTCGTCGATCTCGGCGCTGTCGCGCACCGCGCCGTCGATCACCACGCCGGCGATGCCGACCTGCCGGCAGGCGTTCATCATGATCGTGCCCATGAGCGCGGCGCTCTGGTCGCCCTTGCCGTCGATCACCAACACGTCGCCAGGCCTGGCCAGCGCGATGGCCGCGTGGATCATCAGGTTGTCGCCCGGCCGCACTTCGACCGTGAGTGCGCTGCCGGCCAGCTTCATCCGGTGGCGCAGGGCCTGGATGCGGCCGTGCAGCGCGCCGCGGCGACCCGCGACGTCGGCAAGGATGGCCGGCTGGAAGGCCGAGGCTTGCTGGACCAGGTCGGAGGAGACGCGCTCGAAGTCGCGAATGATGTCGGGTAGCTGATTCATCGTCTGTCTCTTTCCTATTCGGCTTTCACGTCGGCGTCTTTCACCACGCGGCCCCACTTGCGCTTGTCCGCGGCCAGGAAGGCGCGGAACTGCTCCGCGGTGCTTCCCACGGGCTCCAGGCCGTCGGCGGCAAGCCGCTTGGCGATCTCGGGCATCGCGAGCACCTTGGCGACTTCGCGCTGGATGCGGTCGACCACGGCGGGCGGCGTGTTCTTCGCCGCGCAGATGCCGGCCCAGGTCACCGGCTCGAAGTCGGGCACGCCGGCCTCGGTCACGGTCGGAATGTCGGGAAAGGCAGCCAGCCGGCGCGGGCTCGCCACCGCCAGCGCGCGCAGCTTGCCGGCGCGTGCGTATTGCATCGAGCTCACGGGCTGGTCGAAGATCATCGAGACCTGGCCGGCGATGAGGTCCGTCATCGCCTGTCCTGTGCCCTTGTAGGCCACGTGAACGATGTCGATGCCCGCGCGGCTCCTTAGCATTTCGCCCGCCAGGTGCCCGCCGGTGCCCGTGCCCGAAGAAGCGAAGTTGATCTCGCCGGGCTTCTGCTTGGCATACGCCACGAGCTCCTTCACGCTCTTGACCGGCAGCGTCGTGTTCACCAGCAGCATGTAGGGCGCGTTGACGATCTGGGTGACCGGTGCGATGTCCTTCTCGGAATCGAAAGGCATGCTCTTGAGGATGTACGGCTGGATCGACAGCGTGCCCGTGGTGCACATCAGCAGCGTGTGCCCGTCCGCGGGCGCGGCGAGCATGGCCGATGCCGCGATGTTGCCGCCGGCGCCGGGACGGTTCTCGATCAGGATCGGCTGCCCGAGCCCTTCGGCCAGCTTCGGCGCGATCAGGCGCGCGACCACGTCGTTGGAGCCGCCGGGCGAGAAGCCCACGAGGATCTTCACGGGCTTCGACGGAAAGGCATCCGGGCCCTGTGCGTGCGCAGCGCCGAGGCAGACGGTGCTCGCGGCAAGGGCCGGCAGCAGCTTCAGAAAGGATCGGAGTTTCATTGCGGTTCCTGGTGGATGGCGGAGCCCGAGAGTTCGTCGCGCGCCCGCGCGATGCGGCGGCAACCCTCCAGCAGTTGTTCGGTGCTCGCGGCAAACGAGAGGCGGAAATGCGTCGGCACGCCGTAGGCGCTGCCCTGCAGTGCCGCGAGGTTCTGTGCATCGAGCAGGTGCATCACCCAGTCGTCGCAGGTCTCGATCGCCACGTCCTGCCGCGTGCGAAGGCCGAACAGCGCGCTGCATGAAGCGAAGACGTAGAACGCCCCATCGGGCACGGCGCAATCGATGCCGTCGATGGCGTTGAGCGCCGCCACCACCGTGTCGCGCCGCTGCGCGTATTCGCGCCGGTTCGTGGCAATGCTGTCTTGCGGACCCGTGAGCGCCGCGACGGCCGCCGCCTGCGCGATCGAGTTCGGCCCCGAGGTGCTTTGCGACTGGAGCTTGACCATCGCCTGGATGAGCGCCGACGGCCCCGCGCCGTAGCCGATGCGCCAGCCCGTCATCGCATAGGCCTTGGACACGCCGTTCACCGTCAGCGTGCGGTCCTTGAGGTCGGGGGCCACCTGCGCCATGGTGGCGAATTCGGCGTCGCCATAGATGAGGTGTTCGTAGATGTCGTCGGTCAGTACCCAGACATGCGGATGGCGGCGCAGCACCTCGGCCAGTGACTGCAATTCCGCCCGCGTGTAGGTCGCGCCGCTCGGGTTGTTCGGCGAGTTCAGCATCAACCAGCGCGTCCTGCCGGTGATGGCGCGTTCCAGGTCCGCGGGCTGCAGCTTGAAGCCCATGGCCGCCGGGCAGTCGACGCAGACCGGAACGCCGCCGGCCAGCAAGGCGATGTCCGGGTAGGACACCCAGTACGGCGCCGGCACGATCACCTCGTCGCCCGCGGCCACCGTGCACATCAGCGCGTTGAAGATCACCTGCTTGGCGCCGGTGCCGACGATGATCTCGTTCGATGCATAGGCCAGCCCGTTCTCGCCGAGAAACTTGCCGGCGATGGCCTCCTTCAACACCCGCGTGCCGCCCACGTCTGTGTAGCGGGTCTGCCCGGCCGTCATGGCGCGAATGGCCGCTTCCTTGATGTTCGCGGGCGTCTCGAAGTCGGGCTCGCCAGCGGTCAGACTGAGGATGTCCCGGCCGGTCGCGCGCAGCTCGCGCGCCCTCTGGCCTGCCATGGAACTGGGGGACGGTTTGATTCGGTTCAGGCGGGGTGCGATGTGAAGCATGCACGCAGTATCGAAGTCCGTTTGCCGCGGCACAAACGAGAAATCCGCTGGGCAGGCCATTCCTTTTTTTCGCGCGCGCCCGTAGGCGTACATTCCGCCGGATGAACTTCACCTTCAAGCAACTGGAGGCCTTTCTCTTCAGCGTCAAGCTGCAGAGCTTCAGCGCCGCGGCGGTCAAGCTGCACACCACGCAATCGGCGATTTCCAAGCGGCTGGCGGAACTGGAGGCGTCGCTGGGCGGGCCTCTCTTGCACCGCACTTCGCATGGCCTGGAGCTGACGCAGGTCGGCCGCGAATTGCTGCCGCTCGCGGAAGAGACGCAGCGCCTCTGGCAGCGCATTGCGCACGACATCAGCGTCGACAAGACGCTGCGCGGCACCTTCCGGGTCGGCGTGACCGAGCTCATCGCGATGACCTGGCTCACGCGCCTGATCCAGTTGCTGCAGAAGCTCCATCCCCAGGTGACGATCGAGCCCGTGGTGGACGCGGGGCTCACGCTCTTCGAGCGTCTGGAAGCCAGCAAGCTCGACCTGGCTGTCATGCCCGGCACCTTCTGGGGCCAGGCCTTCGAATCGATCAAGGTCACAGAGGTCGAGCAGGTCTGGATCGCAAGCCCACGCCTGCAGATTCCCGCTCGCGCACTGAAGCCGCACGAGTTTGCCGACTACCCGGTGATCGAGCAGCCCGCGGGCGCCTCGAAGAACAGGTTCTATGAAGCCTGGCGCGCGGAGCACGGCTTTCGCTTCGGCAAGGTCATGCTGACGAACAGCACGACAGTGCTGCGCGAGCTGACGATCAGCGGCTTCGGCCTGAGCCAGCAGGCGCTGGACTATGTGCGCCCGGATATCCGAAGCGGCCTGCTGCGCGTGGTCAAGAGCGATCCCATGCCGCCGCCGCTGGTCTACAGCGCGGTCTACCGGCGCGACAACGTCAGCCCCGCGCTGGCACGCATCGTCGAGCTGGCCGTCAAGACCTGCGATTTCACCTTGCGGGCCAGCCAGCACGACGTGGCGCCGGCACGCTCGCCGAAACGACAGCGGGTGCCGCGCGAACTTGCGAAGAAAGTCGCCAGGAAGACGCGCAGATAAAAAATGCCTACGCCTCGAACGCCAGGAACACCCGCCCGCCTTCGATCTTCACCGGATAGCTGCGGAGGTCCTCCGTCAGCGGCGCGCACATCGCCTTGCCCGTGCGCACGTCGAAACGCCCCTGGTGCAGCGGGCATTCGATCTCATGGCCTTCGAGAAAACCATCGCACAGCCGCGCATGCCCGTGCGTGCAGATGTTGTCGGTCGCGTGAATGCCGTCCTCGGTGCCGTAGAGGGCGATGTCGCGGCCCTGCACCTCGATGCCCACCACGTCGTCGGCGGGAACGTCGTCGACCGCCGCGGCGTCGACCCAAGTCATTGTGCTCATGTGTTTTTTCCTTCTTCGCTCGTCAGTTGTCGGGCTTGAGGCCGGCACGCTGGATCACCGGCTTCCAGCGGACCAGTTCCTCACCCATGAACTTCGCCAGCGCCTCGGGCGTGCTGCCCACGGGGTCGAAATACGCGGTCTGCAGGCGCTTCTTCGTCTCGGGGTCCTGCAGCACGGCCGCAATCTCGCGGCTCATGCGCTGCACCACCTCGTTGGGCGTGCCCTTGGGCGCCATGTAGGCGAACCACGGCACGGCCTGGATGTCGGGCAGGCCCGATTCGCGCAGCGTGGGCAGATCGGGCAACAGGGCCGAACGCTCGGCCGACGTCACCGCCAGCGCCTTCAGCCGCCCGGCCTTGGCTTGGGGCATCACGGTGACGGGAGGCAGACACGCGTACTGCACATCGCCCTGGATGATCGCGGTGACAGCCTGCCCCGACGATGCATACGGAATGTGCACCGCGAACGAATTCGTCTTGAGCTTGATGAGCTCCACGCCCAGGTGCGAGATCGATCCGTTGCCTGTCGAGGCGAAGTTGAACTTGCCCGGGTTCTGCTTCATTGCCGCGAGCCAGCCTTTCACCGAATCGACGTTCATCGAATTGGAGACTGCGCACACGTTCGGCGTGGTCGCCGCGAGCGACACCGGTACGAGGTCCTTGAACGGGTCGTAGGGCAGGTTCTTGTAGAGCACCGTGTTGTAGACCAGCGGCGCATTCACCGAGAGCAGGAAGGTGTAGCCATCGGGCTGCGACTTGCTCGCCTGATCGGTGCCGGTGTTGCCGCCCGCGCCGGGCTTGTTGTCGACGATCAGCGGCTGGCCGATGCGCGCCGCGAGCTTGTCGTTGACGATGCGCGCGAGGATGTCGGGCGACGAGCCGGCCGCGAACGGCACGACGATGCGCACGGGGCGCTGCGGCCAGTCCTGCGCGTGGGCCGCGGCGGCCATGGCCACGATGGCGAAGACGACGGCGCGCTTCACGGTTTCGCCTCCACATCGACCATGCCTTGATGGTCCCGCTGCTCGCGTGCAATGAAGCCCACGATCAGCGCGCGGAAGGCCGCCTCGACCACCTCGGGATACGCGCCCTCCTTCTCGGCCAGCGCCCTCACCTTGTCGATCACCTCCTGCTGCCGCTGCGGCGCCGACACCTGGAAGGCATCGCGCTTGAAGCGCGCCGCGTCCTTCACATAGCGGCCGCGCTCGGCCAGCAGCGCGACGATCTCGCGGTCGAGCCGGTCGATGTTCTCGCGCACCTCGGCGAGGTTGTTGCACAGCGGCTGATAGGCCGGATCGGTGAAGCGGCGCAGCGGTGCGCCGTGGGTCTCGGGTTCTTTTTCCTGCATGGCTCAGATGGGATAGATGATGGAGTTCGGGATCATTTCGCTGTCGAAGACGCACAAGCGAGAGGCGAACTTCAGGCCTTCGGGCGTGGGCACGACCTTGTCGATGTAGCGGCCGACGTTGAACACGGTCGATGGCCCGTCGAGCTTCGTGCGGAACACCGCGTAGTTGGCTTCGCTGTGGATCGCGCCGTCGTCATCGACCTTGTGCACCACCGGCAAGCCGACGACGTGGCGCTGGTAATACGGGTCATGGAACAGCGTTTCCTGGATGCCGTACACGCGGTCTTCCAGCATGCCCCGGCTCTCGAAAGACAGCGTGGCCAAGGGCAGGTTGCGCTCGTGGTTCTCGCGTGGCTGCAGGCGGTAGCTGCAGTCCTCGATGAAGAACGCGGGCCACAAATCCCACTGGCCCGAATCGACCGCATGCGCGTAGGCCGCATAGAGGCCTGCCAGTTCGAGATAAGCGTTGGCGTCGAGCTTCTTCGTCATGCCGCCTCCATCACTTCGCGCCAGTAGCGGTACATGCCGCGGATCAGCGTCTCGGTCACCATGTGGTCGGTGTTCTCGACCTCGCGGCCGCCCAGTTCGGCGAGCGTGTGGTGATAGGGTTTCTGCTCGAAGCCCTGCTGCGAGAACTCGATCACCTCGCCATCGTCGGCCGAGACAAAGCCGGCCGGGCCGAACAGGTTGGCCTGGCGCAGGCGCCGCTGCGTCATCTCTTCGGTGTCGTCCTCGAAGCCGAAATGCGTCCACACGAAATCGAAGGCGTCGTGCCCCACCGGCTGGATGTGCCGCGTTGACACGCTGTTGACCTGCTGCTGCAGGATGAGGCTCGGAAACAACGTCATCATCACCGCGGTCGGCCCGCCCCACCAGGGCTCGGGCACGATGTCCAGGAAGCGCGGGTCCTTCAGCTGCATGCTCTCCTTGAAGCTGGAGACCTGCGTCACCTGCGCGGCCTTGCCCGCGTTGCCGCGCGTGGAAATCATCGCGGCGTGGCGGCTGCGCGCATCCATCTTGAGCTCCGACTTGTTGTCGGCGCGCCAGAGCCCGAAGGTCACGAACCAGGTGTGCAGAAGTCCCGGGTGGTACGGGTCCTTGATGTTCTCCTGCATCAGCTTCCAGTTGCCCGGAATGCGCTGGCGGCTGTAGCCGAGGATGGTGAGCTTGCGGCCATCAAAGAGGCGATCGAAGTAGTGAAGGATGTCGGGGCCGAGGAAGTCTTCGAACGACTCGACGTCATGGTCGAACGACGCGAACACCACGCCGCCACGCGAGGCCACCTTGAGCTTGTTCAGGCCATGCGCCTCGGTCTTGAAGTCGGCGGGCATGCCGCCGTGGACCTTGCCGTCCTGCTTCACGCCGCGGCGAAACGGCACGCCCTGCAGGTCGCCCTTGAGCGTGTAGTTCCACTGGTGATACGGGCAGACGAATTCCTTCTTGTTGCCGTGGCGCTCGCGGCAGAACTGCATGCCCCGGTGCGCGCAGACGTTTTCGAAGACGTGGATCGCGCCCTCCTCGTCGCGCGACATGACGACCGAGCGCTCGCCGATGGCCGTGCGCTTGAAGTCGCCCGGGTTCGGAATCTCGGCTTCGAGGCCGACGTAGCACCAGTGCTTTTCATAGAAGAAGCGCTGCAGCTCCTTCTTGTGCAGCGCCTCGTCGGTGTAGGCCATGAAGGGAATGCGGCTGGTCTTGTCGCTCTCCCAGTGCAGTTCGATGGGGAACACGGGTTGCGTGGTCATCGCGGGTCTCCTTGTCTTTTGGATTCTTCAGGTGCCTTGCAGGTAGAAGGCATCGGCATGGGTCTGCTCGGGCGCGAGGCCGCGGGCGCGCACCAGCTGCGTCACCGCCTCGACCATCGGCGGCGAACCGCAGAGGTACGCGCGCCAGCCGTCGAGGCTGCCGGGCCAGTCGGCGCGGATGGCATCGGTGATGAGGCCCAGGCGCTGGCCTTCGCGCGCGAGGCCGGTGACGACGACCACATGCACCTTCAGGCCGGGATGCTGCGCTTGCAGTTCGCGCAGTTCGGCGAGTCCGTACACGTCCGCATCGGAACGCACGCCGAGGTACAGATGGATCGGCTGCATCAGCCCGCCCGCGATGGCGCCTCGCACGATCGAAAGAATTGGGGCGAGCCCGGTGCCGCCCGCCGCGCAAAGCATCGGCCCGCGGTGCTTCGTGCGCAGATAGGCAGTGCCCAGCGGCCCGCTCACGCGCACCGGATCGCCGATGCGCAACTGCTCGAAGATGTGCGCCGTCACGCGCCCGCCCGGCACCTTGCGCACATGAAATTCAAGCTCGGCATCGCGGCTCAACCCCGCCATCGAATACGGCCGCGCGAGATCGGGTGCGAACTGCAACTGCGCATACTGCCCCGGCGAAAACTCCAGCGGCTTGTTCGGCTTGAGCCGCAAGCGCCGGATGTCGTGCGTGAGCACGTCGATGCCCGTCACCGTCGCCTTGAGGATGCGCGCCGGATGCACCACCACCTCGTCGGGCTCCGGGATCTCGATGGTGCAGCTTTCGGTCAGCGTGCTCTGGCAGGCGAGTACATAGCGTTCGCCCTGCCAGTCGGGGCCGTCCGGGCGGATCGCGTCCTGCCCGCCGTCGAGCACCTGGCCCGACACCACCTTGCAGCGGCAGGTGCCGCAGCGCCCCGACATGCAGCTGTACGACACCGGCACATGGTGCTCGCGCAGCACTTCCAGCAGGTTCGCGCCGGGGCGGACCTCGAGGGTGCGGGCAAGGGGGTGAATGTGCAGGTCCATCGCGGGGCTCTCTTTTTGCGCCGGCATCGTGGACCGGCTTGTCTCTTGAGGACGGATGATGCGTGGCCCCTGCAGATTGACCAATAGAATTTGGTGAATCGACTCCATCACCGATGTGAATAAAGGTCTGGCATGCAACTCAAGGACATCGACCTCAACCTCCTGCTGGTGTTCGACCGCATGCTGGCCGAGAAGCGCGTCTCGGCGGTGGCCGAATCGCTCGGGCTCTCCCAGCCCGCCATCAGCAATGCGCTCGCGCGGCTGCGCAAGCTCCTGGGCGATGAGCTGTTCCTGCGCACCGCGCGCGGCATGGAGCCGACGCCTTTTGCGCTGCAGCTGGCCGAGCCGGTCGCCTATGCCATGGGCGCGCTGCACACCGCGCTCAACCAGCAGGTGGTGTTCGACCCCGCCACCAGCACGCGCAGCTTCACGCTCGCGATGACCGACATCGGCGAGATCTACTTCACGCCCCGTTTGATGGAAGCGCTGTCGCTTGCCGCGCCGGGCGTGACGATCAGCACGCTGCGCAACAACACCGCGACGAATCTGCGCGACGAGCTCGAAGCCGGGCATGTGGACATCGCCATCGGCTTGCTGCCGCAGCTGAAGGCGGGCGTGTTCCAGCGCCGGCTGTTCCTGCAGCGCTACGTATGCCTCTTCTCAGACACGCACCCGCTCGCGCGCAAACGCAGCGTGTCGCTGAAAGACTTCAGCGCCGCCGACCATGTGCTGGTGCAGGCCGCCGGCACGGGCCACGGCAAGGCCGACGACGTGATGGCCGCGCAGGGCATCCACCGGCGCATTCGCCTCAAGGTGCCGCACTTCGTGGCGATCGGCCACATCCTGCGTTCGAGCGAAATGATCGCGACCGTGCCCGAGCGGTTGGCGCAGAGCATCGCCGAGCCCTTCGGCCTCGTGTGGCGCCCTCACCCGGTGGCGCTGCCGCAGATCGCGATCAACCTGTTCTGGCACGCGAAGGTGCACCGCGATCCGGGGAATCAGTGGCTGCGCGGGTTGCTGTTCGACAGTTTTGCGGACAAGGGCTGAGCAGGCGGGCGGGCGACGCCTGCGGAAGCCGCGTCAGACCGTGTTGATCTGCGTGTTGCGGAACTCGAACTGCTCGAAATGGCTGCCGGTGAGATCGACCATTTCGCCGCGGAGGCCATCGGCACTGATCTGATTGCCGTTGCAGTTCAGGACGTCAACGCGCGTCCAGCGGCCGTTGTCGAAATCCAGGTTGGTCCAGGTGCAGCGGTTGAAGGTGCAGCCGCTCAGTTGCGCGGCGCCGAACTGCGAGTTGCTGAAGGTGCAGCCGATGAAATTGCAGTCCGTGATGGAAATGCCCTGGAAGTCGCACGCGGTGAAGGTGCAGGCGTTGAACTGGCAGGCGGTCCAGCCTGCGTTCTGGAATGTCGTGGCGGTGAAGCTGGTGCCGGTGAAGACGCTGGAGGCGAACTGCGCGAGGTTGAGATCGAGACCCGCGTAGGCGAAGGTGTCCGCCTGGCCGACGAGGCCGGCGGGGGCGCCGCCTGCGCCTTTGCGCCAGAGGTTGTGGTTGAGGATGATGAGTTGAGAGGTCACGGTTCAATTGATCGGGAATTCTTGGGAATTTGAATAAACCACGGCTCGATCTCCCAGAAAAATAATTACCTCTTGAGGCTGCCCTCTTGCCTGCTACAGAATTGCGAGGATTTCCTTGGGATCGTAGGAAAACGAGTTCACATCCGGCCATTTCGCGACATCCAGATCGACAAAATCCACGCCTTTAACGCCTACTTTTTTTGCTGCAGTCACAAACTTCTCAGAGCAAATTATTGTATTGTGCTTTGGCTCCAGGCTTTCAATTCCGAAAACATCCATCTTCACATCCGTATTGATTTTCAGCTTTTTCAGCGTCAAAAAGTCAAACTCATCCTTCTCCAGAACAGAGGCTGATCGGTCAATTGCAGCGGATTCACTCAAATAAAATTCAGAGGAAAATATCGAAGCAAAATATTTTGCTTCCGTGATTTCCTTTTTATGAGCATTTGAGACAACAAGAATTTCCTTGAAATCCTTGATGCCCGCTCCAAAATCCTGCAAGAGATGAAGAAAATCCTCTCTCAGATACTGATGCGATGCATCCGACCTGATCGAAAAATCGATCAGTTTCTCCTTCACCATCAAGCACATTCCCGATGGGAAAGATTTCAGGTTTTTCTTGTCCGCGTACCACGGATAGACCATGCCATGCTGAATGGACTCAGGGTGCTCCGGGCAGTGATCGTAGAGAACTGCATTCAAATAACCGATCGGGCAGCCTCTTTCCTTTTTTTGCGTTACGGCGTAGTACTTCATTTATTTCACATCAGCCTTCCTGTTTTCGGATTTCGAGGCACCGCCCCAAGAAGAATTTCGGCCCTCAAACTGGTTTGCAGCGCCGCAATTCTGGATTTTGCCTGACTCGCATCAATCTTTTCGGCATCGTATAGTTTTTCTATTTTTGTGATTCTTGCACCAACCTCTGCCGAATAAAGCGCATGAGAGCCGCAATGATAGACTTTCCTTCTCATTTGCTTCATTTTTTTCTGACTGCTCGGCATCAGAAGACCATTCTCTGAATTGTCTTTTTGTCCGCCCAATCCTATTTTCCCCAGGAAGGCGGCATTCTTGTCCCAGATCTCTTCCGGAATAAGGTGATGCGCCTGCATCTGGTCGCCAGTGGCGCCACCGAGATTCCTGTCCAGGGTCGTGCTGCACAAGCCTCCCGGGTCAATCCAGCCCGTCGGATTCGGCGCATAAGCCTGTAAATTAATTCCGCCGAACAATCCAATCGGGTCTTTGCTCACAAACCGCCCGCTGTGCGGATCGTAATACCGGTGCCGGTTGTAATGCAGCCCCGTCTCCTCGTCGAAATACTGCCCCTGGAACCGGATCGGATTCCGGATTCCCGCGCTCTCCGCCGCCTGCGCAATCATCTCCCGCGCTTCGCCCCATGCCCGGTACTGCGCTGACCACGCAATGCGGCCTTCGTCGTCGGTCAGCTCCTGCGGCGTGCCGAGGTGGTCGCACTGGTAGTAGCAGATCTCTTCTTTCGCGAAGGGCTGCGCCACCGGCTCGGTCGTCCATAGCGGGTCGCGCGCCACGTCGTAGTCGCCCTCCTCGGCCACCATGGCCGCGTAGTCCGGCGTGGCGTGCAGGGCGATGGCCTGCTGCTTCCGGGCCTGCAGCAACGGCCTGAAGCTGCCGGGCTCGTAGAGGTAGTGAACGGTGCGGGCCTGCGCTTTGACGGACTTGCCGCTGTCGGCGACGCTCTCCACGCTTTCGTACGCGAGCACGTCGCCGTCCCAGCCATACATGGTGCGGCCCTTCGGGCTGAGCTTGGCGACGCGGCGGCCCAGTGCGTCGTAGGCGAAGGTGGTCGTGCCCTGCTGGTGGCTCTTGGCCGCGACCATGCGGCCGAAGCCGTCCCACTCGAAGCTGGTGCGCTCGCCGTTGCGCACGCGCTCGACGAGGTTGCCCTGTGCGTCGTAGCGGTAGGTAGTGCCGGCGTAGTCCTTGAGCAGGTTGTCCAGCAGCTTGTGCGCGGCCACCGGGCTCGGGACGCGCGCTTCAGGCAACGGGTCGCCGCGAAGGCCGGTGCCGCGCGATGTCGCGGCCGGTTGCCCCGGCGCCTCGGGCGAGCCCGGCGCGGCGATGTTGCCCGCGGGATCGAAGGCGAAGACTTCCCGCCCCAGCGCGCTGTTGGCCTGAACCAAGCGGCCCACCGGGTCGTAGCGGTAGTCGAGCCGGCCGCGCCGGGTGTCGCCGATGCCGACCAGTTGCCCGACCTTGTCGTAGGCGTAGGTGCGGCGGACCAGCATGCCGCCGGCGTTGCCCGTTGCGGCAGTGGCTACAGCCGCCGTCGTGGCCTCCGCCGTGGACGCGATCCGCTGCTCGAGCAGCCGCCCCATCGGGTCGTAGTCCAGGCTCTGGGTCAGCCCGTTGGCTTGCTCGCGCCCAACTTCGCGATGCAGGTCGTCGCGCTCGAAGGAGAGGATGTCCCGCCCGTCCAGCATCAACCCATGCACATGACCCGAGCCGTAGGTGAGAAGGCGCACTTCGTGGCCATCGGGCCGCGTGCTCACGGTGCGGTTGCCCAGCTCGTCGTACTGATGGCGCCACACGGCGGTCATCGGTTTTTCCGACGCGCCGCCTTCGCGGTGCAGGTAGTGCAGGTGCTCGCGCACCGCATTGCCCACCGGGTCGTAGAACCACTGCAGCCGCGCATCGCGGTTGTTCGCAGCCACCAGCCGTCCCGTGGCGTCGTAGCCGAAGGTCTCGCTGGCCTCGCCCGCGGTGCGCTCCAGGAGGCGCCCCATCGCATCGAAGCGCATGTCGATGGACTGCAGCGGCTGCTCGATCTTCTCCAGCACGCCGTTGAATTCGGCGTACGCGTAGCCGGTCTTCTGGCCGTCGAAACCGACCTCGGCGAGCAGGCGGCCCACGGGGTCGTAGGCGAAGGTGTAGCTGCTGCGGTTTTCGTTGTCGAGCTGTACGAGTCGGCCGAGCTTGTCCCAGCGGTAGGCGAGTTGCTGGCCCGCGGCGTCGGTGCGCCGCGCGATCAGGCCGGCTTCGCTGTAGCCGTAGCGGGTCGTGCGGCCGAGCACGTCGGTGTGCGCGAGCAGGCGGCCTTCGGCGTCGTGGGCGAAGCGCTCGGTGCTCTGGTCGGGGTTGACGATGGCCTCGAGCTGGCCGCGTGCATAGCGGTAGTGCGTCGACTGGCCGGCGGCATCGGTGCTTTGCATCAGCCGGCCGCGCACGTCGTAGGCCCAGGTGGTGGTCTTGCCCGAGCAGTCGGTGCGCGACAGCAGCTGGCCCACGGTGTTGTAGGCCATGCGGGTGATGCCGCCCTTCGCGTCGGTCACGCGCACGGGAAGTCCAGCCTTGTCGTATTCGTACTTCGTCTTGTGGCCCAGCGGATCGGTCTCTTCGACGAGGTTGCCCTGCGCGTCGTATGCACGCAGCCACACCTGGCCCTCGGGGTCGAGGATCTTCACTAGGTTGCCGCTGTCGTCCCAATCGAGGTGGATCTCGCTGCCGTCGGGGCGCGTCTGGCTCACGAGCCGGCCCTCGGCGTCGTAGCCGAAGTGTTCGACGCCGCCGTGGGGCTGGATGTGGCGAACGATGTTGCGGGCCTCGTCGCGGAAGAACCATTCCTCGCGCAGGTCGGGGTGGACCATGCGGTAGGTGTAGCCCAGTTCGTCGTAGTAGTAGCGTGTCTCGTGGCCGAGCGCATCGGTCACGGTCGTGAGGCGGATGTGCTCGGTCCAGCGCACGCGAGTGTCGAAGCTGCCGTCGTCCATCCACTCGCGCACCGCGCGGGAATTGGGGGCGGTGCCGTCGTAGGCGAGGTTCACGCCGCGACCGGTGCGGTCTTCGTAGCGGGTCAGCAGGTGGTGGTCGTACGTGTAGTGCCAGGCGGTGGAGGTGCGTTGCTGCTGCTGCTGCGTTTCGTCGACGAGCGCCTCGTTCATCGCGATGGGGGCGGTGGGCCCGTTTTCGTCCTGCGCCTCGACAAGATCGCCGTCCGCGTCGTAGGCATAGGCGGCGAGTTGCCGCACGAGCTGCCCTTCCCTGATTTCCCACACGCCCGCGAGCCGTCCCGCCGCATCGATGCGCGTGCCCGCATGCGCGATGGTTTGCTCGCCCTGCTTGACCATCACGTCGCTGAGCACCGTGTGCGCCGGCCGCAACGGATGCGCATGGTCATAACGCAGCGCCACGCTCGGGCCGGCACGCATCTGCATGAGCGCGAGCCGGAAGAAGCCGCGCTGACCGTCGAGCGCCGGAATGCGCTCGTAGGTCTGCATCCAGTCGCGGCCCTGGTTGATGGTCAGGAGGTCGGGCGAAAGGCGCACGAGCGTCAGGTCTTCGATGACGTCGCGGTGCGTCTGGCCGACGGCGAGCGCGGGGTAGCGCTTCGTGCGGCCGTCTTCGGCGTGATAAAGCAAAGCGCCCTCGCTGCCGTCGTCGAGCAATTCGATGTCCAGTTGCGTCGTGTAGGGCGTGATCCAGCGCGCGCCCAGCACGCCCAGGTCGTACGCCGCGAGGTCCGAGCGGTAGGTGCGGCTCCAGGTGATGGGCAACGCGCCGGGCAATTCGAAGTCGGTGTGCGTGAGCGTTTCGGCACCGAGGCTAAGGGAAATGGAGCGCGCCGTCGCCGAGCCTGGGCACTTGCAGGGGCGCCCGTCGGCGGTGCTGCGCTTCTGGCGCCTGCGCGGCTCCAGCGTGCCGGGGCCGCGCTTGTCCTTGACGTTGTTGACCCTGCGCGGATGCACCGTGCCGCCCCGCTTGCGCTTGAGCTTGGGCGCGACCTCCAGGATCTTCATCAGCAGCCAGCCGATGCTGAACATCGTGCCGGGGTCGACCAGCTCGAGCATCTTCTTCGCAGCCAGCTTGCCGAGCGCGCGCATGGCCTTGGCCAGGGACTGGATGTGCGTCCTGAATTCGGGCGAGATGTAGGTGGCCACGCTGGAAGCGCCGCCCAGCGCCATGTTGGCCGTCTCCTTGTTGCCCGCCACGAACATGTTCTTGGCCGCGCGCAGCAGGTGCTCCGACTTCTCGAGCGGGTCCCACCACGAGGTGCGGTCCGCGGCCTTGAGCGCGACGTTCGCGGAGCGCACGCTGGTGTTGGAATTGAACAGGTGCCCGTCGAGCGCCGACAGCAGCGCATCGGCCAGTGCGTTGGCCAGCTTCTCCGCGAACTTGCCGCACTCCTCCAGCATGGCTCTGAGCTGCTTCTGCGCGGACTGTATGAACTCCTCGAGCTCGCCCTTGATGGCGTTCGCCAGGTGCCTCGCGATGACGATGAGGAAGTCTTCCGCGAGGTTCTTCACGCCCTGCTTGAGCTTCTGCTTGGCGAGCTGCAGCGGTGCGCGCAGCGCCACGCGCGCCGGCCCCGTGCCGGGCATCGGGATCACGCCGATGGCGTCGACGCCCAGGTTCACCCACGAGATGAACGACACCTCCTTGCCGGCCTGCTTCAGGTCGTTGATCTCGATGATGTCGTAGACCACATCGGAAAACGCGATGAGGTTCGAGACGCCCGGAATCGCGTTGCCCACGGTCTTGAGGCGCTCGAGCGTGACGATGCCGTCGGTGTTCTCGCGCAGCCACTTGTCGAAGGGGCTGAAGCCCTCGGCCACTTCGGAGGCGTTGATCCGCTCGAGCGGTTCGATCGCGTATTCGCCAGCGTCGGCAGATTCGGCCATGAAGTGGGGTCCCTGGAATTCGGTTGTTCGTTGTCGGTTGCTTGCCCGCGACCCGCTCAGCCCACGAAGCCGGGGATCTTCAGACCCGCGATCTCGGGCAGTGCCGCGGTTGCGGTCGTCGCCCGCGGCAGCAGGTTGGCCGCGGCATCGGCCAGCTTGGGAGGCATCAGATGGCCCACGGAACCCGCAGCCTGCGCGGCCGCGCCCGCAAGCGAGCCCGCCGGGTTGCCCAGCAAGCTCGCGGCTCCGCCCGCGATGCCCGCCAGATCGCCCCCGCCCACCGCCTGCAAGGTGCGCGCGGCCTGGAGACCCGATTGCACGGTCTGCGCGAGGCTGGCGAGGCCGCCCGCATCGGCCGCGATGCCGCTCTTTCCGAGCACGCCGGCGACCTGCCCCATCGCAGCCTGCGCTGCGCCGCGCAGGCCTGCGGCGCCTGCCGCATCCGCACCTGCACCGGCACCACCGGCCGCATCGTTCCTCGGCTTGCCGAAGTAGCTGCTCTCCTCCCACGTCCGGCTCGGGTCATCGCCGAAGGTGACGCTCGCCGGCCCTGGAAAGAGCCCCGCGACGCTGGCGAAGCCGTTCGCATCGAGCTTGCCGGTCTTGACGGTGCCCAGCGCATCGACGACTTCGTAGTCGCCGCCCTTCACGCCGCGCTGGTCGGCCACGTACTTGTTGAAGAGTTCGAGCGTGCCGTTGCCCGGCGCGGGCGGCGCGGGGAACGAGGCGGGCTGCGCGTCGGGGCCGATGAGCGAATGCGATGCCGCGTGCGCCACCCACGCGCCGCTGGTGCCGCTGCGGATGCCTTCGGCGCTCCAGTGCGTGTAGCTGCCCGCGCCGACGATGGTGACCTTCTGCTTGGCGGTGATCACGATCTCGTCGGCGGTCTGCGTGATCTTGAGCTTGGCGAGCAGGTTGATGTTGTCCTTGAGCGCCTGGATGTCGATGTCGCCGTTGGCCGCGACCAGCTTCATGCCCAGCTTGTAGGCGAACACGCGCACCGACTCGATGGCGCTCGCGAGCAGCCGCTTTCCCACCGAAAAACTCATGTGCTGCGCACTGGTCAGCGCCACGTGTTCCTCGCTGTGCAGGTGCGTCGACTTGACCGAGGTTGCGGCAATGCCGGCCGGGCTGGCCAGGACCATGTGCGGCTCCGTCAGCTCCGGAAACTCGCCCTGCTGCGGGTTGCCTCCCGAGCCCTTGACCGCCTCGCTCTGCGCCTTCAGGGCCTTGCCGACTTCGTCCTGGTCGCCGCCCTTGTCCTGCGCCTGGTGCTGCTGCGCGAGGTCGGCCAGGCTCTCCTGCTGGTCGCCTGCGTTCGCAAGCCGCGCCACGGTCTCGCCCATGTCGGTGATGTGCGCCTGCGCATGGGGGCGCGGCTCGGTGCTGATGAGGAGGCCCGCCATCGCGCGGATCGCGCCGTGGCCGTCGGTGCGCAACTCGAAGCCCTGGCCGCGCTCGTCCTTGCGGCCCGCGTTGTCCTCGATGCGCGCGATGTGGCCGAGGCTCAGCTGGCTCGCGTCGTGGTCGCTGCGCAACTGCGCCTGGATCTTTCCCGGCGTGTCGTCCAGGAGCAGGTGATTGCTCTTGCCGCCGGGCTCGTTGCCCGAGCCCTCGGCGAGCTCGCGGCTGCGCAGGCCCATGAGCGCCTTCTGCCCCGGCAACGCCCACGGCGGCATGCGCTGTGCGTTGTAGACCACGCCCATCACCACCGGGTGGTCGGGGTTGCCGTCGAGGCACTGCACCACCACCTCGGAGCCCACGCGGGGGAACGACACCATGCCCGTCTCGCCGCCCGCCCAATTGCTCAGCACGCGCACCCAGGCCGAACTCTTTTCGTCGTTCCGGCCTTCGCGGTCCCAATGGAACTGGATGCGGATGCGCCCGAACTCGTCGGTGTGGATGCTGCCCTCGCTGGCCGGTCCGACCACGGTGGCGGTCTGCGGCGCGAGCACGCGCTGCTCGACGCTGTGAAAGCCCCGGCCCGGCATCCATGCGACGAAGCGGCGGCTGCAGATGAAGCTGTTTCTGTACTCGGCCCGCGAACCCTGGGGCCTGTCTTGCGCCGCGGCGCCGGGGTCCTGCAGGTAGTTGTTGGTCGCGCGGTGCTCCACCGAGAGGATGAGGAATTCGCTTTCGGAGCCGTCGCCCTGCGTGCGCCCGAAGTGGTCGATCAGCCGGAACCAGCGGCCCGGCAGCACGAAGCGGTTGTTGCCCTCGGCCTCGAAGCGCTTGGCCTTCGCCTCGATCTCGCCGATGCGCCGCCGCGCCACGCCCTCGCCTTCGAGCGAGGTCTTGAAGTGGCGCGCGCCGCCGTACTCGTGCGCCTCCAGTTGGGGCACGTCGCCCTGCTGGTTGTTGCTGGGCATCTCGGCGTGCTGCGGGCGCGGGCTCTTGAAGTCGAAGGCGCTCACGGCGGTTTGCGCCGAGACCAGTTCGCGCACCGCGCTCCACTGGCCGATGGCGTCTTCTTCCTCGGCGCCGCCTTCGTCCTGGAATCGGATGCCGGAGGACGAACCGTCCACGGCCTTGGCCAGCGTGCTGTCGTCGCACACATGCAGCGTGTGGCCCTCGGCCGTGTGTTCGTACCAGTAGCTGTAGCCCGCGGCCTCCCAGCGCCGGTGCAGGTAGTTGTGGTCGCTCTCGCCGCCGGCGCCGCCGCCCTGCACGGCCATCGTGTGGGGCGCGTCTTCGCCGCGCACGAACCACTCCCACTTGGGCAGCACGCCGTAGTCGTTGAAGATGGCCTCGGTCTGCGCGCGCAGCGTCTGCCGATGAAAGAGCCGGTTGTTCGCGCGCAGCCGCAGGTACTGGAGCCACGGGCCGAGGCGGGCTTCGTAGAAGGCCAGGTTGCCGTCGGTGCGCACGAGGCGGAACCCGAAGACGATGCCGGTGAAATGGCGCAGCATGCCGTCGGGCCGCACGAGCTCGACCGAGAGCATCTTGCCCTGCAGGTCCTTCAGGGCCAGCGTTGCATTGCTGCTGAGCAGCCCGACCGTGAATTCGAAATCGCGCGAGAGGCCTTCGGACGCATGCAGCGTGTTGACCACGAGGTCGGCCCCCGACGGCTCCCCGCCCTGGGGGAACGACAGCCGCAGCAGCCGGTCGTGCTGCCGGTCGGCGACAAGCTCCGCGAGATGACGGCCCGACGGGCCGCTCATCGGATGCACCCGTGCAGGAACGATCTCGCCACGATGTGGTTCACGCTGACTCTCCCTCCTGTCGGCTCTTGAAAAAATGCCGTCCTCGGGAGCTTCGACGCCAAATATGTCGTCAGCTTGACAACTGTTCGGGGAACCTGGAAACGCTGGCGTTCATGCGATCACGCATGAATGAAAAAGTCGTCAGCGCGAAGGAAATCTCCTGGCTGGCTGGCTGGCTGGCCGATGCCGAGGCAGACGACCACCAGCTCGCTCATGCGGACCAGCGCCCCAGCACCTCGTGGATGCCTTCGCCGACATGGCTGTCGATGAGCGCGAAGGAGTTGGCGGTCCAGCGCACCGGCTCGATGGCGTGGTTCTCGACCTTGCGCCGCGTGTACGCGACGGTCATGTGCGGCGTGAAGCTGCGATCGGGCTTGAGCCCCGCATCCGCCAGGGCTTCGCCCAGGCGCTGCCTGAAGGCCGCGAGCGCCGCGGTGCCCTCTTCGCCGCACAGCACGAAGGCCTTGCTGTTCGCATAGGTCATGGCGTGGTCGAAGACGACGCCGAACGAAGGCGGCGCGACGGCAGCGGCCGCTTCGAGTGCCGCCTGCACCTTCTTGCGCGGCACCGTCTCGTAGCCGCCGAGATCATGCAGCGTGACATGCAGGCGATGCGGCTCGCTCAGTGTTCCTTTCAGCGAATGCCGGTCGTTAAGTTGCGCACCGAGCGCGGCGATGGATGCGGCGTCTTCGGCGCTCGGAAAGATCGCAAGAAAAAGCGTGTGCGGCAGCGGCTCCTTGCGGCGTGCCTTGGTTCGGGGTCGCGGCAGGGGCCGCGGCGGGGGATCGATTCCGGGAAGAAGAAGCTGTTCTGACATGCGTCGATCATCGCGCACGGGCTGCGCTCTTCACGAGGCCTCCGGCAACGGCGAAGGCCAACGAACGGCTTATTGTCGAGATCGATCAGTCTTCGTCCAGTGCCTGGAACCGCTCCGCCAGAAAGTCCACCAGCGCCCGCACCGCCGGCAGCAGCCCGCGGCGCGAGGCAAACACCACGTGGATGATTTCGCGCTGCGGCGCCCAGCCCGGAATCACGCGGACCAGTTCGCCGCGCTCGATCTGCTCGCGCACCATCATCGAGGGCAACTGCGCCACGCCCACGCCAGCAACGGCGGCCGCGCGCAGGGCCAGCATGCCGCGCGTGATGAGGCGCGGCTGGTGGCGGATGGCCGCCTGCGTGCCGTCCGGGCCGATCAGGTTCCACACGTGCTCGTGCGCTGGCAGGCCCAGGTCCATGCTCGGCAGGTCCGCCAGGTCGGCGGGCACCTGAGGGACGCCGCTCGCCAGCAGGCGCGGGCTGGCGACCAAGCACTGCCCGCGCTCGGCGAGCACGCGCATTACGAGGTCGCTATCTTCGATCGGCGGCGGGGGCACGCGGATGGCCACGTCGATGCCCTCGCCCACCACGTCGACGCGGCGATTGGTTTCTTCCAGGTGGATCTCCACGCGGGGATTCGCGACCATGAACGCCGCGAGCATGTCGGCGATGCGCGCATCGAGCAGCGCCACCGGGCAGGTCATGCGCACGATGCCGCAGGGCTCGGCGTGGGTCAGCGCGATGGCTTCGTCGGCGGCATCGGCCTCCACCAGCATCGCCTTGCAGTGGCCGTAGTAGGTCTGGCCGGTCTCGGTGACGGCAAAGCGCCGCGTGGAGCGCTGGATCAGGCGCGTGCCCAGGCGCTCTTCCAGCAGCGCGATGCGCCGGCTGAGCTTGGATTTGGGCATGCCCAGCGCACGCCCGGCCGGTGCGAAGCCGCGGTGATCCACCACTTGCACGAAGTAGTAGAGGTCGTTCAGGTCTTTCATGGCAAACCGCCCTCATCGTTCCTTGAATAGAACTCTGATGGCAAATAACGCCCGCTACCGCCTCCATCGTTCAACCCATATTCTCTATCCATCGGCCAGGAGCTTCCTCTTGGCGACGCAAAGGAGATGAACATGAAGAAAGTCCTCGGTGTCTACAGCGCCCCCCGTCCGCACTGGGTGGGCGACGGTTTTCCGGTGCGCTCGCTGTTCGGCTACGACGGCCTTGGCAAGCACCTGAGCCCGTTCCTGCTGCTGGACCACGCGGCACCGACGCCCTTCGAGCCGACGGTGCGCCCGCGCGGCGTCGGCCAGCATCCGCACCGCGGTTTCGAGACCGTGACCATCGTCTACCAGGGCGAGCTGGAACATAAGGATTCCACCGGTGCGGGCGGGCTGATCGGCCCCGGCGACGTGCAGTGGATGACCGCCGGCGGCGGCATCCTGCACGAGGAGTTCCACTCGCGGGGCTTCACCGAACGTGGCGGCACCATCGAGATGGTGCAGCTCTGGGTCAACCTGCCCGCGAAGGACAAGATGGCCGACCCGGGCTACCAGACCCTGCTGGATGCGCAGATCCCGTCGGTCGACCTGCCCGAAGGCGCGGGCCGGGTGCGCGTGATCGCTGGAGAATTCGACGGGCATTGCGGCCCGGCGCGGACCTTCACGCCGATGGACGTGTGGGACCTGCGCATCGGCCAGGGCGGCATCGGACGGTTCGAGGCGAAGGACGGCCATACGCTGGCGCTGGTGGTTCTGCACGGCACGGTGCTGGTCAACGGCGCGACCGTTGCGCGCGAAGGGCAACTGGTGCATCTGGACCGCTCCGGCAGCGGCGTGGAGATCGAGACCAACAGCGACGCGACCGTGCTGTGGTTGTCGGGCGAGCCGATCGACGAGCCGGTGGTGGGCTACGGCCCGTTCGTGATGAACAGCGAGGCGGAAATCCGCCAGGCCGTGGCTGATTTCAACAGCGGGCGCTTCGGGCGGATGGTGGCCTGAGCGTTCGGAGGCCTCCCGTCGGTGCCGGCAGGCGCGCACTCCCAGATGTACAGGTGGCGGGAACTTGCCTTCGGCAATTCTTCGATACACAGTGGCGCGACTCAATGCAGCTGCCAATGGCCATGGACTTTCCTTGGGGGAGTACCCGGAGGGTACGAGAAAGAAGATGTCCGGCAGCATTGCGCTGGCCGGCCCACAGCGATGTGGGACGCGACCGGCGCTCCCCGGCGGACAGGCCCCACATGGGGCTGGCGACTGGCGGCCGGCGAGGCGCTATGGCATCACGCCGAACCCGAATGCAGTGCGGGTGCGTCCGACCGGCTTCTCGGGCGGGTCCTGCCTCGGCGCCGCGCGGGCAGCACGCTTGCCGGCGCGCTCCCTTTCCGGCGCGGTCTCAGGCGCGGGCTCGTGGTCACGGGCCGTGCTCGATCGGGGACCTTTGTCGAGGTTGTCGATCAGGGATTCGAGCGCGACCAGACCGTCGGCCATCGCCGCCTTGTAGGTGCTCGCGGCCCTGCGGGAGCGCTGGAAGGGTTTCCAGTTGCCGGCCTCCTCGGCGTCTGCCTCGCTGAGCACCCATTCGAATGCACCGGCGTTGGGCTCTTCGATGTGTACGGAGATCTGTCGCAGATCACCTTGCGTCTTCGTCGCCATGTTCGGTTCTCCTCAGGACGTCTGGTTGATTCTTCACGGGGGTTGCGAACACACTGGGCAGGCGCAGCGCGGCCGTAGATCCGAGCGGAGCTCGGACCGTTCGCGGGCGGTCGCGCCTTTCATGCGCAACCATCCTCCGCCGGTGAAACCTCGAGCAAGTCGGACTTCGCCGCAAATGCATGCGAACGATTTCGCCGAGCCGCGGGCCGCCCACTCGCGGCCGTAGCCATCGCGCTGCACGATGAAAGAAGTCACGCGGCTTTACCGGCTCCTTGCCCCGTCGGCCGAATCCAGACATCGGTGCGCTTTTCAATCGCGGCATGCACTGCGAACGATCCGATCCGACTGAAGAAAAGCTCACTGCAATCACTGCAATCACTGCAATCACTGCAATCGCAGCGATCGCAGCGCGCGAGATCGCGGAAGCCCGGCGCTGGTGGCTCGACGGGAATTTGTCCGACGCCGCATCGCCGGCCGTCTGCCACAAACGCATTCCTTCGAGTCTTGGAGAACGCGCATGAATGAACGAACGGAGCGCAGCGCCCCGCCGCAACGCCGGCGAGGCGCGCCCGCGTGGATCTTGCTGGCCGCCGTCATTGCAGTGATCGGCGCCCTGCTCTATTTCCATGACGACTACCGGGCGAGCACGGCCCGCACCGCCGTGCCCGGGCCGGCGGCCGTTCCAGGCAAGTGATGAGGACGGACGCGTTGATGTCGGCCCCGCAACCGGGCGCGGGCGCCGCGCCGACGGCGGCGCAGACGGTGGTGATCGGCGGCGGCGCCGCAGGCCTCGAGTTCCTGACCAGGCTTGCGCGGCAGCGGCCGCACGGGCGAGGACGGCAAGGGCTCGTGCTCGTCGACCGGGCGCTCGCGCATGTCTGGAAGCCGCGGCTTCACGAGATCGCGACCGCGATGCAGAACCAGAGCGCGGCCGAGAGTTCGTTCCTCGCGCATGCGAACGCACATGGCTACCGCTTCGAGATCGGCGCGCTGCGGTCGATCGATCCGTCGGCTCACGAGGTGCATCTGGACGCCCTGACAGGGCCCGACGGACGCGAGCTGCTGCCGCCACGCACGATCGGTTACGGGCAACTGGTGCTCGCGCTTGGCAGCGAAGAGAACGATTTCGGCACGCCCGGCGCACGCGAGCACTGCCTGTTCCTGAACACGCCGGCGCAGGCGATGCAGATTCGCGAGGCGCTCCTTGCGCGTGCCTTCAGGCTCGCGCGCGGGCAGCAGGAGGCGCTGTCGATCGCCATCGTGGGCGGCGGCGCAACCGGCGTGGAGCTGGCCGCGGAAATCCGCGATGCCATGGACGCGCTCTGGCAGCACGAGCCCGGCCTGGAGCGCGACCGCGTGCGGCTCACCGTGATCGAGGGCGCGGACCGCCTGCTCGCGGCGAACCCGCCGGAGGTTTCCGAGTACGCCCAGGCGTCCTTGTCCCGGCGCGGCGTCGCAATGGCGCTCGCCGAACGCGTGGTGGCGGTCGATGCGAACGGCCTGGCCCTCGCGAGCGGCAGGCGCGTCGATGCCGAGCTGAAGATCTGGACCGCCGGCATCCGGGGCCCGCGCGTGCTGGAAGATTCGCCCGCGCTGCCGCGCTCGGCGTCCGGCCGGGTGCGGGTCGACGAAAGGCTCCAATGCGAAGGCGTGCCGCGCGTCCATGCCATCGGCGATTGCGCCGAATGGATCGACCCCGCCTCGCAAAGACCCGCGCCCTACACCGCCCAGATCGCATCGGCCCAGGCGCGCTATCTCGCGCGTGCGTTCGCCTTGCGCATGGCCGGCTACGAGCCGCCGCCCTTCCGCTTCAAGACCGCGGGGGCCATCGTCTCGCTCGGCGAGCCGGGTGCGGCGGGCAATCTCACCACCCGCTTCGGCAGGCGCAGCCGCGACAGGTTCATCCAGGGCATGAGCGCGCAGCTCGTCTATGCGGCGCTGTACCGGCGGCACGAATTCGAAGTGCACGGATGGCCGAGGGCGATGGCCCGGTGGCTGGCCGAGCGGCTCAGCCGCTCGTACGAGCCGGCAATCAAGCTGCACTAGGACCTCTGCCACACGACGGGCATGCCGCTTGCCGGCCCGTTCCAGGCCGCTCGGGCAGGAACCGCAAGGACGACAAGTCACATGAACAACGAGCACCTGTACATCGGACGCTTCCGCCAGGATTCCTGGGAGTTCGTGCTGTTCGTCGTCCGCGTGTCGGGCGAAGGGAACATCTCGGGCGCCGTCGAGATCCAGCGGTCCGACGCGACCCAGGGGACCCTCGCGTCCAGCGGAGTCTTCAAGACCCGGCAGCAGCTGACCACGCATCTCAAGCTGCGCGCCTGCCGGTGGGCACGCTCCCGCTTTGCGCAGGAAGCACGTCTCGAGGCCGCCGACCATGGCGCGTCGTTCAGGTGATGCGGGAGCACGTCCGAAAGGGCCTGCGGATGGCCCAGAAACTGTGCTGCGCAAGGATCGGGCTCGAGGTCCTGCGCCTGCAGGCCGGCCATGCGGTCGTCGTGCGCACACCGTGCGCCGTGGAAGTGGCCGAAGGAAAGGTGGCCGCATGCGAAGCCGACGTGGCCGACTTCATGGACAGCTTTGCATGGTCGAGCGGCTTGCACGAGTTCAGGCTCTGCCGTGCGCTCTACCTGCGGATGCTGCTGTCGAGCGCCCCCGCGCGGCTCGCCGCATGGAAGGCGCAGGGCCGAAGCGCCGCCGGCATGTCGCGCTCGCAGCTTTACGAGACGGTCGCGCATCGGCTGGAGCAAGGGGAACTGCGGGAGATCGAGCACTCGATGTCCGCGCAGGAACGCACCGTGTACGCATGCCTCCTTGCCTTCTACCGGCACGTGGACGACGAGCCGCCGCCCTGAGCGCGCAGGCCGCGGCGCGCGCCGCCGCCGGGCATCTCGCTTGCCCGCGCATTGCACAGGGCAATTGACGACCCGGCAAAGGAGATCGAATGACTACGAAATGGGTGCTGGTGGCGGACGAGGCGATCGCGCGGATCCTGGTGCTGACGCGGGGTGCAAGCGCGCTCGACAGCGTCGAAGAACTGACCGATCCCGCGGCACATGCGAAGGAATCGGACCTGGTGCGCGATGCGGCCGGCCGGCGGGCCGGCAGCGCGACCCACAGCGCCCGGCCCAACACCCCGCATCGCATCCGCAGTTCCGCCAACGCCACGGCGTCCGCCGGGGAGAGCGAACGCCACCTGGAAGCCGCGGACTTCGCCCGGCGCGTCGCCACGCATCTGTCGGGCGCCCGGCAGCAGCGGCGCTTCGATGAGCTCGCGATCGTCGCGGCACCGCGTTTCCTGGGGCTGTTGCGAAAGGCCCTTGCCGACGATGTGGCGGGCTGCGTGACGCAGACCCTGGACAAGGACCTGGTTCACCTGAGGAACGAGGAGATCGCCGCGCGCATCGCCACCCGCCCAGGCACCTGAAGACGCGCCGTGCGAACGGCCCGGCGTCCGCCGTACACCTGCTGAGCTTGCAGACATGCCATCCACGCGAACACGCACCCGCCCGCGCACCGAACGACGGCCGACCGAACCCATCGGCACCGGCACGGGCGCCGACGAGACCATGCGGCAACTCCGGGACATCCACCGACGCGGCAAGCTGCTGCTGTTCGTGGGCGCGGGCGTGTCCATGGGACTGGGCCTGCCGCCGTGGCAAACCTTGATCGAGCACATGGCCAGGGAACTGGACGTGGAAGCCACCGCCTTCGCGGACAAGGGCAGCTATCTCACGCTGGCCGAATACTTCCGGATCAAGCACGGCAGCATCGGCCCGCTGCGCAGCTGGATGGACCGCGAATGGCATCCCCGCGACGTGGAGCTGGGGAAGTCGCGCATTCACGAGCTGATCGCCAAGGGGCGCTTTCCGCTGATCTACACGACCAACTACGACCGCTGGCTGGAAAGCGCCTTCGAGCACCACAAGGTCGCCTACACCAAGATCGTGAGCGTGGCCGACCTCGCCAAGCTTCGCCCCGATGCCACCCAGATCATCAAGTTCCACGGCGATCTGGAGGACGACGCCTCCATCGTGCTGGACGAAAGCAGCTACTTCCGGCGGCTCGATTTCGAATCGCCGCTGGACATCAAGCTGCGCGCCGACGTGCTGGGACGCACCGTCATGTTCATCGGCTACAGCCTCGCGGACGTCAACATCAGGTATCTCTTCTACAAGCTCTCCCGCCTGTGGAAGTCGTCGGTGCCGAACGTCGCGCAGCCGGTGTCCTACCTGTTCTCGCCGTCGGCGAACGAAGTGCAGCGGGCGGTGCTGGGCCAGTGGGGCATCGAGATGGTCCACCTGGGCGGCGACCCGTCGCAGGCGCTGATCCGCTTCCTGGAGACGGTGCTCGACGACGAATGACGGCGTGCCGCACGTGCACCCCGCGGGGTTCAGACGATGCCTTCCTGCCGGGCCACCGAGCGCCCGTCGCGGCTCCAGACGGTAAGCAGGAAATCTTCCTCTTCGTGACGCACGAGCCGGTGCAGCCCGATCGTGTCCAGGAGCGCATGGGCGGCCTCGGCATCCAGTTCGCGCGCATCGAACGGATGGCGCCAGTCGCAGGCGACGAGCACGCCGTCGGCGTCCAGCGAGGCGACACATCGCTGCCCGAGATGGGCCACTTCGGCAGCATCCAGGAAGGAGCACAGCTCGCTGACAACGATGAGATCGAAGCGGCCCGCCGCCGCCGGCCATTGCGTGGGAACGCAATGGCCGGCGAATTCGACGTTGTGCAATGCGTGAACCTTCTGCCGGGCCTGGGCCAGCGCCGCGCCGCAGAAATCGCTGGCGAGCACCTGGTCGCACCGGGCGGCCAGTTCGAACGTGAGTTCGCCGCTGCCGCAAGCCGGCTCGAACGCGCGCACGAAACGCTCCCGCGGCAAGGCGTCCAGCAGCACGCGGCGCTTGCGCCGCTCGTACCAGCGCCGCCGCGTGCCATAGGGATCGCGCCGGCGATAGAGCACATCGAAATACACCTGCCTCGCCGCCGGCGTGCGGTCGGCCGGCGAGGCAGGCGATGCGGCGGGCGCGCTGCCCGAAGCTGATCGCGAAATCGTCATGTCCACTTCCTGGTGTTGAGTGATGCGGTCACCCGGCAAGCGGGATGCCAGCGGTGACTACGCCGTCATCGATCCTTTGGTTCCGCCGCAGCACGCTTGCAGCGCCACAGCTCCTGCGCATAGCAGCCGGCCAGCAGCAGCCCGCCGGCGATCACCGTCCCCACGTAGGCCGGGGGAAGCATGTCGCGCCGCGGCACCGGCGCGAACGATGCCGCGTCCCACCCACGGCCCAGGCCCACGAGCGACAGCGCCTGGTCCCAGTGCAGCGACGCGAGCAGCGCGATGGCGGCCAGCGGCAGGATTTCCTGCACGCTGTGCACCATCTGCTCCAGCGGCGAGATGCTGCGGCGCGGCGTGGCCCACCTCAGGTCGACGTACACCGTGAGTTCGTGCGCCACGAATGCCGCCATGCACAGTGCCAGCACGCCGGCATTCACTTCCAGCAGCAGCACCGCCAGAACGGCCACACCCATCTCGGCGAACATGAGCATGTGCAGCACCGATTCGCGCACGCCGGCGGTCGCCTCGATGCGCGCGCGCCGGTGCAGGGCCCAGTCGGCCGCGCCCGCCGCCAGCCAGAGCGGCATCGCCACGAACATGAGAAGAAACTGCTGCGGCACCCGAGGCCTCCCGGACGGTACGGGGCTTCAAGCGCCCAGGGCAGGCTTGGCGATCATGAGCCAGAAGAGCGCCAGAAAAAGAAAGAACGCCGGCGCGCCGAGCACCACCCACCAACGAAAAAGCTGCCAGTAGCGCGGCGGCAGCGCGGTGCCCTCGCGCGCCGCTTCGGCCGCGAGGTCGCGCAGGCGCATCTGCAGCCACACCACCGGCAGCCAGCAGGCGATGGCCAGCACATAGCAGACGATCGAGGCCTTCAGCCATGGCGTGGACAGCGGCAACTGCAGCCGGTGCACCAGCCAGAAGCCGGTGAGCGGCTGCAGCACCGCGGTGGTCGCAGTGAAGAGCCAGTCGGCCCGCACCACCATGCGCGCAACCACGGCCACCGCACGCACATCACGCGACAGCGTGGTCGCCAGCAGGTAGAACGCGGAGCCGATGCCGGTGCCGAAGAGCAGCGTCGAGGACACCACGTGCAGGTACTTCACGAAGAGGTATTCCATGGATTCCTTTCCGCACGCCGCAACGCCGCGCGGCCCGGCGTGCGCCCGACGCCCGGTGCGTCCATGGCCCACAGGAGCGCGATGGCCGCGCACATCGGCAGGTTCTTGGAGAGCGGGCCGAAGGGATGAAGCCAGAACTCCGGCATCGCCCAGCTGATGGCCAGCGTGTAGAAGGCGATCAGCGCGAGTTGCAGGGGCCACAGCAGCCGCGCCCGCCACCGGGCCGGCAGCGCGAGCGTTCCGATGCCCAGCGCCAGGTCGAAGAGCGCGGCGCCGTCGAGCAGCAGTTCGGCCCAGGCGCCGCCGGCGCCCACGCGCGCGAGCAGCGCCAGGCTCTGGTCGCGTGGATAAAGGCCGATGGAGACGATGAAGGTCCAGATCCAGACCAGCGCCACCGCCACCCGCAGCACCGGCAGCAGCGACCACAGCCATGCCACCCGGCGCAACGCCTCGGCGCGGCCCGCATCGACGAAGTGCTCGTGCGCGCGCGGCGGACGGCCGAGCCAGCGGGTGAATTCGTCCGCCGGCGCGGCGTTGCCCTGCAGCAGCATGCCGGCGGTGTCGGCATCCAGAAAGCTGTGGCGCCATCGGCCCGCGATGCTCGCCGCACGGCGGAACGCGGCCTCCGGCATCGGCAGCAGCAACGGCCGCCGCCGGTGGCCCAGTTGGCGGCGCAGGTCCAGCAGGTAGGTGCGCAGCATCACCGCGCGCGGGCCCACGAAGGCGATGGTGCGGCTGCCCGGCGGACGGGCGTCGGCCAGCGCCAGCACGCCGGCCACCACGTCGTCCAGGTGCACGGGTTGCAAGGGCTGGCGTCCGCCGCCCGGCAGCGCGAGGAGCGGCATCACCGCCAGCGCGGCGAAGAACTGCGCGCTCGCGCCATCCTCGTGCCACACCAGCGAGGGCTGCACGATGGCCGATGCGACATGGCAGCGGCGCAGGCGGTCGTCGGCTCGCGCCTTGCTGCGGTGGTATTCGCTTGCGGCCTGCGCGTGGGCGCCGAGCGCGGAGATCTGGATGACGAGCGCCGCGCCGGCTTTCTCGCAGGCCTCGAAGAGCATGGCCGGGCCGCGGTGATGCACCGCGTCGAACTCGCCCGGCGTGTGCTCGCGCAACACGCCGGCCGCGTTGATCACCACGTCGCCGGGCAGGAGGTGCGGCATCCAGAACGACACCGGCGGCACCTCTGCGAGATCGGCGCGGAGCCAGCGCGTGCGTTGCTGCGGCCAGGCGGCGCGCTCCCGGGCGCTGGAGAGATCGCGCGCCGTGCAGACCAGCCGGGCGCCCCGCCGCGCGAATGCCTCCGCCAGCGCATGGCCGAGAAAGCCGGCCGCGCCGACGATCACGATCCTCGCGGCGCGTGCGCCTCCGGGCGCGGCGGCGCGCGGTGCTTCAGCGGCGGCGTCCACGCTCGGCCGCCGCGCATCCGCACGCCAGCCCGAGGGCGAAGGTGGCATAGACGATCGCCATCGCGCGCGGGGACAGGTGGTGCTCGAAGCCCGGCCTGAGCCGCCGGGGCGTGATGGTGTAGTCGATCGCGAAGGCCGTGGCCGCCGTGGCCGCGGCGCGGGCGATCGCTGCGCCGGGCGAGGCCGCGGGCGGGCGCCTGGCATGGAGGCCCGCGTGCAGCACGGCCCAGAACGTCGCGGTGCCGTGATGAATCGCGTAGCCCAGCGCCGTGTGCCGCCATGAAGGCCGACGGGCAGCCAGCGCCTTGCGGCCCCACAGCCATTGGCTGGTCGCGTTGGTCGGCGCTGCGCCGCTGCCGGTTTCGCGGCGACCGCACCATGCGAGCGCCAGCGTCGAGGCCAGGCTCGCGACGGCGCCCCCCACAAGGCCGGTGCGCAACGCGTCCCGCCAGAGCGTCGCCGCGCCTGCCGGTGGATGCGCGGGCTTCGGATGCCCTTGCGACGCGGTGCTGTGCCTGACTTCCGGATCGCCGGTGTTCATCGATATCTCCAAGGTCGTGCGCGAAGTTGAAACATGGAAGGTGGTCGACGTGGGCCATCGACTGCCAGCGACAGTCCCATACGCAGGCAGCGCCGGTGTCGTCGTTCGGACACCTCTGCTGTAGGTGCTGTCTCGCGGAAAAAATTGCAGCAGGACTGGCGGGCCCTTGCCGCACTGAAGCGATGCCACCCCCGGCAAAGGCGCGCAGGGCCGTGTGCCTCCTGCAGTCGCCTGCATCCCGCCTGTGCGAATTGCCGCGGGCATGCCGATTGCCGCCTGCTTGCATCGATTCCGCCCTCGCCTCCGAAGCGACCACAGAAAGAAGCCCATGCCCGACGGCGACATCCGCGACGATGCCTGCGTTCAATGGCGCCTGCAGCGCAACTGCGCCATGTCGCCGCGCAGCTTCATGCTGCACATCGCCGCGCTCGCCGGTGTCGTCGCCATGGTGGGCATCGCTTTTTGTGCCGCGGGCTATCCGCTGGTGCTGTGCTTCTGCGCCTTCCAGGTGGCGGCGCTGGCCGCCGCGGCCTGGGTGCATGCGATGCACGCGATCGACGGCGAACGCATCGTGCTCACGCCGGGCTCGCTCGAAGTGCACGCCACCCGGGGCCTGCGGTCGCAGACTTTCCGCTTCGACCCCTGCTGGGCCTGGCTGGAAGCGGCCCGCGACGATCTGGCCGGCTCGCATCCGCCGGTGCTTTGCGGCGGCGGCCTGCGCGTGCCGCTCGGTACCTATGCCGCCGAGGCGCAGCGGCACCGCTTCGCGGCCGAATTCAGCCGCAGCCTGCGCCGCGCGCGCTCGGCCACATTCCATCTTCCTTCGCACGAGACCTCGACATGAGCACATTCCCCGGCCCCGCCCATCCGGTTCACCCCGCAGCACCGGGCGTCCACGACGCACATGGCACACACGACGCAAATGACGCACACGACGAGCACCACGCCATGCCCTTCGGCTGGCGCCGCTGGGTGCTCGCCACCAACCACAAGGACATCGGCACGCTCTACCTGCTGTTCAGCCTCGCCATGCTGATGGTCGGCGGCGTGCTCGCGCTGGGCATCCGCGCCGAGCTGTTCCAGCCGGGGCTGCAGCTGCTCAATCCCGAGCTCTACAACCAGTTCGTGACCATCCACGGCCTGGTGATGGTGTTCGGCGCGATCATGCCGGCCTTCGTGGGCTTCGCGAACTGGATGGTGCCCCTGCAGGTCGGCGCCTCGGACATGGCCTTCGCGCGCATGAACAACTTCAGCTTCTGGCTGCTGCCGCCCGCGGCGGTGATGCTGATCGCGCCCTTCTTCAGCGCCGGCGGCGCGGCCGCCTCGGGCTGGACGCTCTACCCGCCGCTCAGCCTGCAGATGGGCCCGGCGATGGACTTCGGCATCTTCGCGGTCCACATCATGGGCGCGAGCTCGATCATGGGCGCCATCAACATCATCGTCACCATCCTGAACATGCGCGCGCCGGGCATGACGCTCATGAAGATGCCGATGTTCTGCTGGACCTGGCTCATCACCGCCTACCTGCTGATCGCGGTGATGCCGGTGCTCGCGGGCGCGGTGACGATGCTGCTGACCGACCGCCACTTCGGCACCAGCTTCTTCCAGCCGTCGGGCGGCGGCGACCCGGTGCTGTTCCAGCACATCTTCTGGTTCTTCGGCCATCCGGAGGTCTACATCATGATCCTGCCGGCTTTCGGGATCATCAGCCAGGTGGTGCCGGCGTTCTCGCGCAAGCGGCTCTTCGGCTACTCCTCGATGGTGTACGCGACGGCCTCCATCGCGATCCTCTCGTTCATCGTGTGGGCGCACCACATGTTCACCACCGGCATGCCGGTGACCGGCCAGCTGTTCTTCATGTACGCGACCATGCTGGTGGCGGTACCGACGGCGGTGAAGGTGTTCAACTGGATCGCCACGATGTGGGAGGGATCGCTCAGCTTCGAGACGCCGATGCTGTTCGCGCTGGGCTTCATCTTCGTGTTCTCCATCGGCGGGCTCTCGGGCGTGATCCTGTCGATCGCGCCGATCGACATCCAGCTGCACGACACCCACTACGTGGTGGCGCACTTCCACTACGTGCTGGTGGCGGGCTCGCTGTTCGCGATGTTCGCGGGCTATTACTACTGGTCGCCGAAATGGACCGGCGTGATGTATTCCGAGCGGCGCGGGCAGATCCATTTCTGGGTGTCGCTCGCAAGCTTCAACGTGGGCTTTTTCCCGCTGCATTTCCTCGGGCTCGCGGGCATGCCCAGGCGCTATGCCGACTACCCGATGCAGTTCTCCGACTTCAACCACGTCGCCAGCATCGGCGCCGCGGTGTTCGGCCTCGCACAGGCCTATTTCCTCTTCTTCATCGTGCTGCCGGCCATGGCCAAGCGCGGCGCACCGGCACCCGCGAAGCCCTGGGAAGGCGCGGAAGGCCTGGAGTGGGAAGTGCCCTCGCCCGCGCCCTTCCACACCTTCGCCACGCCGCCGAAGCTGGACAGCACTGCGACGCGCGTGGTCGGTTGATGCGCGTCGTTCGCATGAACGATCCGCGGCGCGCCGGCAGCGCGCGCGATGTAGGCAAGTACCGACCTTCTGCTCGCCATTTCACCGACGCATGAGGCCGGCCGGTGCGCGCACATTGCGCCTCCTGCAGACAGCTGGCGGACGCAGCCCGCCCGAATCGAAAGAACAATGACAACAGCCACTTCGTTTGTCCGCGCCCTGCTCTGGCTCGCGCTCTGTTGCGCGGCCGGCGCCCGTGCGCAAGAGGGCGACTGGCCGATGGCCGCGCGCGACCATGCGAGCACGCGCTTCTCGCCGCTGACGGACATCCGCACCGACAACGTCGCGCAGCTCAAGCCGGCCTTCACCTTCTTCACCGGCGTGCGGCGCGGGCAGGAAGCCGCGCCGCTGGTGGTGGGCGACACCATGTACGTGGCCGCGCCCTACCCCAACTACCTCTACGCGCTCGACCTCACCAAGCCGGGTGCGCCGGTCAAATGGAAGTTCGAGCCCAAGCCCGATGCCGGCGCGCAGGGCGTGGCCTGCTGCGACGTGGTGACACGCGGGCCGGCCTATGCGGACGGGCGCGTGTTCATGAACACGCTCGACGCGCAGACGATTGCGGTCGATGCAGCCACGGGCACCGAACTCTGGCGCACGAAGCTGGGCGACATCACCAAGGGCGAGACCATCACGATGGCGCCGCTCGTGGTCAAGGACAAGGTGCTGGTGGGCAACAGCGGCTCCGAACTCGGCGTGCGCGGCTGGCTCGCGGCGCTGGACACGCGCACCGGCCGCATCGCATGGCGCGCGTACAGCACCGGCCCCGACGCCGAGGTGCTGATCGGCCCCGCGTTCAAGCCCTTCTACGCGCAGGACCGCGGCAAGGACCTGGGCGTGACGACCTGGCCGCCGGAAGCCTGGAAGATCGGCGGCGGCGCGGCCTGGGGATGGATCTCGTACGACCCCGAGCTCGACCTCATCTACTACGGCACCGCCAACCCCGGCCCCTGGAATGCCGAGCAGCGCCCCGGCGACAACAAGTGGACGGCCGGCATCTTCGCGCGCAAGCCCGACACCGGCGAGGCCGTGTGGTTCTACCAGTACGCGCCGCACGACCAGCACGACTACAACGGCACCAACGAGAACGTGCTGCTCGAGCTGGACGTGAAGGGCGCCAGGCGCAAGGTGATCGTGCATCCCGACCGCAACGGCTACGTGTACGTGATCGACCGCGCCAGCGGCGAGGTGCTGCAGGCCACGCCCTTCGTGAAGGTGACCACCTCCAACGGCATCGACCTGAAGAGCGGCCGCCCGGTGCTGAACCCCGCGACCGAAACCCGCATGGGCACGACCGTGCGCGACGTGTGCCCCGCCTCGCCCGGCGGCAAGGACTGGCAGCCCTCGGCCTGGTCGCCGCGCACGCAACTGCTCTACATGCCGCACCAGAACATGTGCCAGGACATGATGACTTTCCAGGCCAGCTACATCGCCGGCACGCCCTACCTCGGCGCGGAAGTGGTGATGTACCCGGGCCCGGGCGGCAACCGCGGCGTGTTCGGCGCCTGGGACCCGGTGAAGGCGCGCATGGCCTGGTCGATCCGCGAGCGCTTTCCGGTCTGGAGCGGCGCGCTCGCCACCGCGGGCGACGTGGTGTTCTACGGCACGATGGAAGGCTGGTTCAAGGCCGTCGATGCGCGCAGCGGCAAGCTGCTGTGGCAGTACAAGACCGAGTCGGGAATCATCGGCCAGCCCATCAGCTATCGCGGCCCCGACGGCAAGCAGTACGTGGCCGTGCTCTCGGGCGTGGGCGGCTGGGCCGGCGCCGTGGTGTCGAAGGACCTGGACGTGCGCGACGGCACGGCCGCCAAGGGCTTCGCGAGTGCCATGAAGGACCTGCCGCAGTACACGGGCAAGGGAGGGACGCTGTATGTCTTCTCGCTGCCCTGAACGGCGCGCCGCGCGCCCCGCCCGCCTGCTCGGTCTGGCCTGCCTGCTGGCGGCCGGCCTCGCGGCAGGCGCGGGCGAATCCTCGCCTGCATTGCGCGTGTGCGCGGACCCCGACAATCCGCCCTTCTCCCAGCGCGACGAAGGCGGCTTCGAGAACCGCATCGCGCGGCTGCTCGCGGACGACCTGCAGCGCCCGCTGCACTACACCTGGCTGCGCGACCGGCGCGGGTTCGTGCGCAAGACCGTGGGCGCGGACCTGTGCGACATCGTCGTCGGTGTGCCGGTGGGCTTCCAGGCGTTGCAGACGACGGCGCCCTACTACCGCTCGGCCTTCTTCTTCGTGAACCGCGAAGGCGCCGCCGGGCCCACGGGCTTCACGGATGCAAGGCTGCCGTCATGGCGCATCGGCGTGCAGCTCATCGGCATCGATCCGGGCACCTCGCCGGTGGGATACGCACTCGCGCGGCACGGTGCCACCGAGCGCGTCGTCGGCTACACGCTGGCGGGCGCCGAGACGCCGCCCGCGCAGCGCATGGTGCAAGACGTGGCCTCGGGGCGGCTCGACAGCGCGCTCGTCTGGGGGCCGCAGGCCGGGTACTTCGCGAGCCGCTCGCAGGTGCCGCTGCACCTGGTGCGCGCCGAAGCGCCGCCTGACATGGCCTCGGTGCCCTTCGAGTTCTCGATCGCGATGGGCGTGCGGCACGGCGACACCGCGCTGCGGCAGTCGCTCGACGAATTCATCGCGCGCCGCCGCGCCGACATCGATGCCGTGCTCGCCGCCTACCGCGTGGCGCGCACCGACCGCGCGGAGGTGGCGCCATGAAGGCCGCGCTGCACTCTGTCGCCGCAATGTGTGCCGCTCTGTGCGCCGCGCTGCTCGCCACCGGCTGCGAGCGCGAGCGCCGCGACTTCGAACCGCCGCAAGGCCAGGCCATCGCGCCCGGCACGCGCAACACGGCGCAGCAGCCCGGCGAGCCGACGCCCGCCCCGGCTGCGCAGGCGGCCGACATGCCGGCCACGCCCTACACCGTGGGCGACAACGCCTTTGCCGTCTCCCAGGGCAAGCGGCTGTACCGCTGGTACAACTGCAGCGCCTGCCATGCGCCCGGCGGCGGCGGCGACTGGGGGCCGGCGCTGTCGGACGACAAGTGGATCTATGGTTCGGCGCCGAACAACATCTTCCTGAGCATCGTGCAGGGCCGGCCCAACGGCATGCCGTCCTTCGGTGGCCACATTCCCGAAGACCAGGTCTGGCAGCTCGTGGCCTATGTGCGTTCGCTTTCCGGCCAACTGCGCAAGGACGTGGCGCCCGGCCGCTCGGATGCGCTGCAGGCCTCCGAGCCCGAGGTCTCTCGCGAACGCGAGCATCCCCAGCCCTACCTCCCGCGCGACGGCGCGCAGAACCCGGCCCGCTGACATGCGCAGACGCTCGCCTCCCCTTTTCACCCGCGGCACGCGCTGCGTCCGGTCGCTGCTGCTTGCGGCGGCCTGCGGAGCGCTGCTCGCCCTCGGCCTCGGTGCGGAGGCCGCGCCGCCGCAGGACGTGCTCTCGCCGGCCGGTCCGCAAGCCGCGCACATCCGCGACCTGTGGCACATCACGCTCGCGGTGTGCACCGTCGTGTTCGCGGGCGTGCTTGCCGCGGTGCTGGTCGCGCTGTGGCGTTCGCCGCGCGCGGACAGCGCCAGCGCCGCCGAACTCGATCCCGTGTCGGCGCGCGAGCGGCGCGCGGGCCGCCGCGTGGGCACGGCCGTCGCGGCTTCGGTGCTGCTGCTCCTGTTCCTGATCGTGGCGAGCGTGCTCACCGACCGCGCGCTCGCGCAGCTGTCGCTCAAGGACGCGGTGCGCATCGAGATCACCGCCAACCAATGGTGGTGGGAGGCGCGCTACGACGACGACGATCCCTCGCGCACCTTCACCACCGCCAACGAACTGCACATTCCCGCAGGGCGGCCGGTGCTCTTCACGCTGAAATCGAACGACGTGATCCACAGCCTCTGGGTGCCCAACCTGCACGGCAAGAAAGACCTGATTCCCGGCCGCACCGCGACCCTGCAATTGCAGGCCGACAAGCCCGGCGTCTACCGGGGCCAGTGCGCGGAGTTCTGCGGCTTCCAGCACGCGTTCATGGCCTTCCTGGTGGTGGCGCATCCGCCGGCCGAATACGAGGCCTGGGCCGCGGCGCAGCGCCGCACCGCCGTGGCTTCGGACGATCCGCAGGCCGTGCGCGGCCGCGCACTCTTTCTCGGCGGCACCTGCGTGATGTGCCACACGGTGCTGGGCACCACCGCGAGCGCGCACCGCGGGCCCGACCTCACGCACCTGGCATCGCGCCAGACGCTCGCCGCCGGCAGCCTGGCCAACACGCCGCAGGACCTGGAGCGCTGGATACGCAACCCCCAGCAGTTCAAGCCCGGCGTGAACATGCCGGCATCGAACCTGCCCGACGAAGACCTCAAGGCGCTGGTCGCCTACCTGCGGAGCCTTTCATGAGCCGCACCGCCTTCGACGAGTTGAAGCCCGCCGGCGGCCCGCGTCCGCGCGGCAACAGCGTGCCGCCCACGCCGGCCGACGCGATGGCGCTGGAGCGCACCTGGCGCGACCCGCCGGGCGTGCTGGGCTGGTTCTCGGCGATCAACCACAAGACCATCGCCAGGCGCTTCGTGCTGACGACCTTCGGCTTCTTCCTGGCCGGCGGGCTCATCGCGCTGCTCATGCGCCTGCAGCTGGCGGTGCCGCGCAACGGGCTGGTCGGGCCCGACCTCTACAACCAGCTGTTCTCGATGCACGGCACCACGATGATGTTTCTCTTCGCGGTGCCGGTGATGCAGGCGGTGGCGATGTATCTGATACCGCTGATGATCGGCGCGCGCAGCGTGGCCTTTCCGCGCATGAACGCCTATGCGTACTGGGTGTTCCTGTTCGGCGGGCTCATGCTGTACACCGCCTTCCTGCTGGACATCGGGCCGGACGCGGGCTGGTTCTCTTACGTGCCGCTGGCGGGCCCCGACTATTCACCCGGCAAGCGCGTGGACTTCTGGGCACAGCTCGTCACCTTCACCGAACTCTCCGCGCTGCTGGAGGCGGTGATCATCATCACCACGGTGTTCAAGCTGCGCGCCCCCGGCATGACGCTCGCGCGCATTCCGCTCTTCGTGTGGGCCATGCTGGTGACCGCCTTCATGGTGCTGTTCTCGATGCCGTCGGTCATGCTCGCGAGCACCGCGCTCATCATGGACAGGCTCGTCGGCACGCACTTCTACAACCCGGCGCAGAACGGCGACGTGCTGCTCTGGCAGCATCTGTTCTGGTTTTTCGGGCATCCGGAGGTCTACCTGATCTTCCTGCCGGGCCTGGGCTTCATCTCGGCGATCGTGCCGACCTTTGCGCGGCGGCCGATCTTCGGCTACACGGCGATGGTGCTCGCGCTGATCGCCACCGGATTCCTCGCCTTCGGACTCTGGGTGCACCACATGTTCGCGACCAACCTGCCGGAGCTGGGCAAGAGCTTCTTCACGGCGGTGAGCATGCTGATCGCCATTCCGTCGGCGGTGCAGATCTTCTGCTGGATCGCCACGCTCGCGACCGGCCGGCTGAACCTGAAGACGCCGCTGCTCTTCGTGCTGGCCTTCTTCTTCATCCTCGTGATGGGCGGGCTCACCGGCGTCATGCTGGCTTCGGTGCCGCTCGACCTGCAGGTGCACGACACCTACTTCGTGGTGGCGCACCTGCACTACGTGCTGCTCGGCGGCGCGGTGTTTCCGCTGGTGGGCGCCATCTACTACTGGTATCCCAAGTTCACCGGGCGGCTCATGAGCGAGCGGCTGGGACGCTGGAACTTCTGGCTCTTCTTCATCGGCTTCAACGTGGCCTTTTTTCCGATGCATCTGCTGGGGCTGCAAGGCATGCCGCGCCGCGTGTACAGCTACCCCGCGGAAATGGGCTGGGGCGCGATGAATTTCATCGCCACGCTGGGTGCCCTGATGATCGCGGCGAGCGTGCTGGTCTTCATCGTGAACCTGTGGCGCAGCCGCCGCCACGGCGAGCCGGCCGGTGCCGACCCATGGGGCGGCGGCACGCTCGAATGGGCCACCGCATCGCCGCCTTCGGCCGCGAACTTCGAGGCCATTCCGGTCGTGTACGGCTGCAATCCGGTGTGGGAGGCGGGCCTGCGGCCTGTGGGCGCCCCGACCGCGGTGGGCGGGCTGGCCGTCGATGCGCGCGAGCAGCTCGTCACCAGCGTGCTCGACGCGCAGCCGGACCACCGTTCGCAGTTCCCGCAGCCCTCGGTCTGGCCCTTCGTCTCGGCCGTGGCGACCACGGTGCTTTTCGTGGGCTCGATCTTCACGCCGTGGGCGGTGGTGTGGGGCGCGGTGCCGGTGGCCGTGGCAATGACGCTGTGGTTCTGGCCGCGCCGCGGCGAGACGCGCACCCATGTCGCGCTGGAGCAGCAGCCATGAGCGGCAGGCGCAACACCCCGAGTGCGAGCACCGCCATCGATCCGCGCCACACCGTGCGCGTGGACGGGCTGATGCTCGATGCGGCGCCGCTGCCGAGCTACGCCTTCGGGAACCGCAGCCTCATGTGGTGGGGCACGCTGGGGCTGATCGCCATCGAGGGCACGGTGTTCGCGCTGGCGATCGTCGCGTATTTCTATTTGCGAAGCCTCGCGCCGCGCTGGCCGCTGAACGCCCAGCCGCCCGACCTGTTGTGGGGCACGCTCAACACGGTGGTGCTGCTTACGAGCATGGTGCCCAACCACATGCTCAAGCGCGCCGCGGAAGCCGGCGACCTGAAGCGGCTTCGCATCGGCTTCGCGCTGTGCCTCCTGTTCTCGGTCGCGTTCCTGGTGGTGCGCATCTTCGAGTTCCGCGGGCTCAACGTGTGGTGGGACACCGACGCCTACGGCTCGGTGGTGTGGCTGCTGCTGGGCCTGCACACGCTGCACCTTCTCACCGACACCTACGACACGGCCGTTCTCGCCGTGCTGATGCGCACCGGCCCGCTGGAAGGCCGGCGGCTGGTCGATGCGAGCGAGAACGCGCAGTACTGGTATTTCGTCGTGCTGAGCTGGCTGCCGATCTATTTCGTCATCTACGTGGCGCCGCACATCCAGCGATGAGCGCACGCGCCAAAGGAAGAAAGGAAAACGCCGCATGTGGAACTGGCTCGCGCTCCTGGGAACGCCCGTCGTGAGCCTCACGGTGCTCGGACTCGGCTTTGCGCTGGTGACGCCTTCGTGCGCGCACCAGACGCTCGCCTGGGTGCATGCGGTTCACGCCGCCGGCGTGGTGCTCGGCCTCGTGTTCAGCGTCGGCGCGGCCCGGCAGCGCGCGGCTTCACGCGATCGCCTCGCGCCAGCGGACATGCAGGCGCGCCGGCATTTCGTGCATGCGATGGCGCTGCCGGTCGGGCTGCTGTTCACCCTGGTCATGGTGGCCGAGTGGTTCGTCGCCTGGGTGCTGTCGCCATGCGCGGCATGACGCGAGCGCCGGCGCTGTCCGCCTGTACCGCGGTCGCATGCCTTGCGGCCGCGCCGCTGGCCCGCGCCCACGTGCCCGACCTGCCGGCCGGCAGCACCGACGTACCGTGGACTTTCGAGCCCTGGGTCGTCTGCCTGCTGCTGCTCGGCAGCGCCCTCTACGCAGCGGGATTGCGCAACCTCTGGCGCCGCGCCGGCATGCACCGGGGCGTGAGCGGATGGCAGGCGGCCGCCTTTGCGGGCGGGCAGCTGGCGCTGGTCGCGGCGCTGGTGTCGCCGCTAGATGCGCTGGGCACGCTGCTTTTTTCGGCGCACATGGTGCAGCACGAAATCCTGATGGTGGTCGCGGCGCCGCTGCTCGTCATCGGCCGGCCGCTTGCGGTGTGGACATGGGGCCTGCCGCCGCGCTGGCGATCTGGTGCGGGAGATGCCGCGCGGCTCGGGCCCATTGCCGCCACGTGGCGCGTGCTGACCCATCCCGCGGTCGCGTGGGCGCTGCATGGCGTGGTGCTGTGGGCCTGGCACATGCCGGGGCTGTTCGAGGCCGCGCTGGCGCGACCGGGCGTTCACACGCTGCAGCACACCAGCTTCTTCGCGAGCGCCCTCCTCTTCTGGTGGGCGCCGCTGGGCAGCGCCTCGCGCCAGGGCCAGGGCGCCTCGATGTTCTACCTGTTCACCACCATGGTCCACACGGCGGCCCTCGGCGCGCTGCTGACGCTGTCGCCTGCACTCTGGTACCCGGCCTATGCGTCGACCTCGCCGGCCTTCGGACTCGATCCTCTCGAGGACCAGCAACTCGGCGGGCTGGTGATGTGGGTGCCAGCGGGCCTGGCCTACCTGGCGGTGGGCCTCGCGCTCGCTGCACGGTGGCTGAGAGACGGCGGCACGGCGCGCGGAGCGGCGCTGAAGATGCAGGCGCCGGGCTCCGCGATGAAGTAGCCCGGTCGGATCGAGAGGGCCGCGTTCGTGCGGGACTCCACCGCCAGAGCGACACCCTGCGGAAGGTGCTGGCGACCGCCTGAAGAACGCCGCGACACGGTCGGGTGCGACGTCACGCGACCACTCGCTCAGGCACAGCACGGCGCACCGGCGATGCGGCGGCATACATGCCATCGCGATCGCTCACCTTGTAGGGCTTGTCGTTGGGCTTCAGTGCCCCAGCGTTTTGTCGGTGAGACCGGAACAACTAAACCCTTGTCGCATCTCGATTTTTTTGGAAAACCCGATACTCATTGGAATCCTGTGACACAGCCCCGGATCATTCCCACTCGATAGTCAATTGGCTGGGAAAAGTCGCATGGATAAAGCCTTGGGGAGCACACCGTTTTTCTCATACCGTCAGGAATACCGTCAGCATTCAGCGACTGTGCCCCGTTCCAAACTCATGCTAAATTTTTGATCGCCTCAAGCCCAGCCCAGCGGACGCTGACACATCGAAAAGTGGCAGATATATTTTCCTCCTGAGAAGACCTAGACGCGTCCTGCATGTCATCCGGCGCTCTCGCAATGCGGAGCGCAAGCCGAAGCACGACCCCCAATCAGCTGTCCAGAAAGTCGCGGCCGAGTGGACGGTGTCCTGCAAAAGGTCACAGCACCTTTATCAAGCTCAGCTCACCGGATCCATTCCGCCGGCGTAGCGCGTGCGCTGCTTTCGACTCTGGGGTTTGCCGAGCATCAGCCTCTTGTCAGCGAGGCTGGTTGGCCAATCACCCGATATGTGCAGGAAGGCGGAATTCGGCCAGAGCGGAAGTACGAATCGAGCATCTAGCCTGACCTCGGTGCATCAGCGTCCCACGCAAACGGATTGCTGAGACCTCTGGAACTCGCGATCCTTGCTCTCTCTATGGCTTGCTCGCAATTCGCGTCCATTATTCGCACCATCCGAAGGATGGTGGGTTAGCGCACGGCCTGAATAGCCAAAGCAACCCGCCCCACGAGGCGGGTTTTTTCTGTCTCCTGGGGCTTTTAAAAGTTACTGGAGATTGGAATGCTCGAAACCGAAACCTCGCGGACTGCCGCCGCTTCTTTCTTGCCAGGGGTCCTGCACATGGTCTGCGGGAAGATCGCTTCCGGAAAGTCGACGCTCA
Source organism: Variovorax sp. W2I14 (assembly GCF_050435205.1). NCBI lineage: Bacteria > Pseudomonadati > Pseudomonadota > Betaproteobacteria > Burkholderiales > Comamonadaceae > Variovorax > Variovorax sp. W2I14. The sequence continues at coordinate 1,503,314 of NZ_JBNDJX010000001.1, forward strand.
CCAAGCACCTCGCAGCGCAGCCGAAGACGGTTCTCCTCAGCGAGGACGATTGGCTCGCACACCTCTACCCGAACGAGATTCAAGTCCTCGTGGATTACGTGCGCTGTGCCGGTAAATTGCGCGAAGCGATGTCGGGCCACGTCGCGGCACTGCTCGCGGCCGGCACGTCCGTTGTACTCGACGTCCCCTCGAACACCCCCACTACGAGAAGTTGGGCTCGAGGCATCTTCGAGAAAGCTGAAGCAGCGCATCGCCTGCACTACTTGGAGGTTCCCGACGAAGTTTGCAAAGAGCGCCTGCGTGCCCGTAACCTTTCGGGCGAACACCCGTTTCAAACAACCGATGCGGAGTTCGATCAAATCACCAGCCATTTCATCCCGCCTGGGACGAAGGAAGGCTTCAATATAGTTCGCTATGACTGAAGATGTGGCCGCCCCGCGTCTGCCGACGCGCATTTGAAGTCGGCCGCAAAATGCAGAATACGGCCATGAGCGGCCGTTCGCCGACAGCCCTCAATTCGCTCGGAAGCAGACGTTCAAGGCGTCTCGCACGCAGCGGGGAGGGCCTCGCGCCAGCGGCCACCATTCGCTACTGCGGCAAAATCCTCCGTGGTGTTTGAGGGGAAGATGATGAAGACATTCGGACTTGTGCATTGCGCCATGGATGGCGAGCTGTTGGGAACCTCAACCTTGCAGGCATCCACGCTCTCGCAAAAGTGGCTCGCCTATTGCGACGGTCTCTTGTCCGGCGGACCTATCGTCTCCACCCATCTGGACGGTCCGTTGGCTTCGTGGAGCTTGGAGTGCGCAGCAGGAAAGTGCAACTTCAGAATCGGCGATCATCTTGTGTACGCCTGTGCAATCCTCCGCGAGGGCGCCGATCTGCAGAACCAGCAGCTTCTGGATTCATTGGCCTCGCCCGTTTGGCAGCGCGTCCTCGTTCATGCATCCGATGAGCGCCCATTTGTCATCGTCGCAAATTTCTTCCCGGAGGACATATCGAAAGAGGACAGTGCAGCGATGTTCCAGTTCGCATACCACTTCGCAGCTGGGTATTTGAAGTGGTTTGAGGGCAACCGCGTTGCGGCCTGAAACGCCAAGGCACTGACAGCATCCGGCTGATTGTGTTGAAAAACTCGCCCGAATTCCAGTAGCTGGCTCGCCGTTTGCATGCCCCTCGTTATCGACGGAGGTACGCATCATGATGGGTCAGAGCACCGTTCAAGATCAGCTGTTCTACGCATTCAACCTGGAAGATCACGTCCCGCGCGATCACCTGCTTCGAGGCGTTGACCGCTTCCTCGATCTGAGCGAACTGCGCCAGCATCTTGCGCCGTTCTACAGCCATACCGGCCGGCCTTCGATCGATCCCGAGCTCATGATCCGCATGCTCGTCATCGGCTACTGCCTGGGCATCCGTTCCGAGCGCCGACTCTGCGAGGAAGTCCACCTGAACCTGGCCTACCGCTGGTTCTGTCGTCTGGGCCTGGAAGACAGAGTTCCCGATCACTCGACGTTTTCCAAGAACCGCCATGGCCGGTTCCGCCAGAGCGATGCATTCCGATTTGTCTTCGAGACGGTGCTTCACCGCTGTATGACCGAAGGGTTGGTTCAAGGCGAAGGATTCGCCATCGATGCCAGCATCATCAAGGCCGACGCCAACCGTGCGCGCAGTGTTCCTGCTTCCGAGGTCGCGCAATGGCGCCAGGGCACCCAATGCAACCGCGCGGTGCGCGAGTACCTTGACGCCCTCGATGCCAACAATCCGGTGGCCGAGGATGCACTCGAAGAAGTGCACGACAAGACGGCTGCATCGCGGAACATCTCCCCGACCGACCCGGCTGCGCAATGGACCGCAGCGCCAGGTGGTCCGGCGTTCTACGCTTACTCAACCAACTACCTGATCGATCTGTCGGCGGGAATCATCATGGATGTGGAGGCAACGCCGGCACACCGCACGCCGGAGGTCGACTCCACCCGGACGATGATTGACCGTGTCGAGCAGCGCTTCGACATCAAGCCGCGGCGAATCGTCGGCGACACCGCGTACGGCACCGCCCCACTGCTGGGCTGGATGGTCGAAGACAAGCAGATCGAACCTCACGTGCCTGTGTGGGACAAGACGGTCCGCAAGGACGGAAGTCTGTCGATCAGCGAGTTCCAGTGGCAGCCCGAGCGCAATGAATATGTTTGCCCTGAAGGGCGTGCGTTGCGCAACGACCGGCGGCAGTTCACGACGCCGCGCACCCGCATCACCAAGGCCGACACCGTTATCTATCGGGCGAGCCAGGCAGACTGCGTCGACTGTCGGATGAAGGATCGCTGCTGCCCGAGCACACCGTTCCGAAAGATCGCCCGCAGCATCCACGAGGGTGCTCGTGAGGTGGCACGGTCCATCGCGCAGACACCGCAGTACGGACAGTCGCGCAGGGAGCGCAAGAAGGTGGAGATGCTGTTCGCGCACCTCAAGCGCATCATGAAGCTGGATCGACTCCGGCTTCGCGGGCTCAGTGGTGCGCAGGATGAGTTCTTGATGGCTGCCACAGCCCAGAACCTCAGGCGAATGGCCAAGTGGTTGATGCCATCCGAAGTCGATACGGCAATGAAGACAGCGTGAGGTGCGCCTGCAAGGCTGACACGTGTTCCCCGAATCGCCTACTCGATTGCGAACTTGTGGGCTCGCCACTGCAGGCTAGATTCAAGGCGAGTTTTTCAACACAATCGGCTAAAACCGGTCACTCAGTCATCCCGCAAACATCACAACAGGAGCGAACGTGGTCTTCCTTGCAATCACCCCTAGCGGTCTAAAAGATGCACTGCGGGAGGCCGCCGGTTCGGGTACTGCGATTTGGTGTGGTGCTGATGCAGTCTCCGAGCAGGACTTCGCCGTGCTGAAGGGGAAAGGCCTAACGCGCTTCTCGTATGCACTTGGAGCGCGAGAACAGCCGGTCCTGGAGGACGCGCTCGATACCATCGGCCAGCATCACCCCGACGAGATTGTTTGGGTGGAAGCCGCCGCCTCTGCGGGTTGACCGAACCCGATCAACTGCGGACGTTCCAAGCGACCTTTCACCTCGAAGCTAATGTTTGACCAGATTCGCCAGGGACGAAGTCCATGCGCTGTCTTCAGGCAAGTTCTTGAGATAGCCCCCGCCCTGACAAACAGGCGACTCGCCTCGCTGTTCTACGAAGAGTTCAGCGAAGTCGATTCGGTGGCCGTGCAGCACATTTGGTACTGGAAGTCGCCGCGCAGACCCACCGGACATCTATCGGACGCGGAACTCGACGGAGCTTTGGCGCCTTTGCTGCGGACGGCTGGATACCTTGAAGGTGCGTTTTAGTATCCCGCAGACGGCCAAGCGCGAGAGCCGCAACCGGCTACAGTCGGCTAGGAGCGGTCGCTTCGCTCTTGGGCAAAGCGCCATACCAAATGTCGAATCCAGTTCAACTTGACTTCTCACAACCCGAGACTGCCTGAGTCACTCGACGACCAAATCGAGTGGTTCCACCGCCTTGCGGCATTGCCAGCGAGCGAATTACTCGCTTGGGCGAGGTCCAATGAAGTCGTAGATTTTTCCGTGTTCGTTCGTCGCCATCTAAGCGGTGTCTCCCCGCCTTCGCTCGGGGCTCCTGCCGAAGCCGTGAACGCTGTCGCCGTTTTGAGAGAGAACGAATCGAGTTGGAATCGCGCCCTGCAACGAGTGCTCATTCGAGCTGAAGACGTCAAGAGCGAGTCGCTCGCCGAAGCGAAAGACCTGCTGCTTGCATTTGCGAGGGAGTGCCCATGGGTGCTATTCAAAGAAGTAGCAACGAATCAGGCTAGCTGGTACTAGTCGATTCTTGTCAATTCGATGGCCGGACGATCGCCTCGAAGGACAGCTTTCGGGGCCGCTGAATGACCGCAGCGGACCCAGATCTCCGAGCCGGCGACGGGCCACAGTCGGCCAGAACCCGACACTCAAAACCGACGCACTTTGAGCATCACATGACCCTATCGATTTCCAGCGCACAAGACCAACGCGGCGAGTTCTATGGCCATGTATTCGAGAGCGCCTCGTCCGGCGTCCCGCGCGGTCTGTTTTGGAATCTTTCCTTGCCCTGTGCGCCCATTTCATGGGAAGGAGAGGACTGGGAATGCTCGGTCCTGTGTGAATGGCTTCAATGGCCTGTTCGGGACTGGAAAAATCTGGACGGAGCAACTTTGCGTACAAGCTCCGACCCTGAGTCCGTTGAATGCTCGATTTATTTCATGGCGCACCATCCGGTGCGCCTCGAGTCGCTTTCCATCAAGCGAGTCGCGCATTCGACACGCTTCGAGGTTGCACTTTCTGGCGCGTTCGACCTGCAGGGCTATGGCGAGCTCGATGCTCAGAACATCCCCTTGACCTTGCACGGCGAGGTCGATCTTGACGGAGTCGTCGTGGTGCCGGGCAACTTCTTTCCGAAGCCTTCTGACGCCTCAGATGTGATTCGGCTGGTTGAACCGTTCTTGAACCCTTTCAATCTCGCTGAGCCCGAGTGGGACAGATTCCGCTACGTGCTGAGAGCCGAACTCCAGAAGGCATAGCACCCGTTTTACAGGCATCGAGAGCGGGTGTCGAACGGCTGCTTCAGAGGAGAACGTCCAGTCGATATGGGCCCCTTCGCGACTGCAGCGCGACAGGCTACAGTCGGCCATGAGCAGACCTTCGGCGCAGCCTTAGACCTAGGGAAGGTCTGATCAAGAGCACGTTTCTTGCATGAAGGACTGAACCCTGCAAAGGAGCACGAGCGATGAGTCAGATCAGTTTTTCGGATGCCGAGCAAGCAGGCAAGAGGAAGAAGACAAGGCGCGAAGTCTTCCTTGCCGAGATGGAACTGGTGGTGCCTTGGAAGGCGCTGCTCAAAGTCATCGAACCCCACTATCCAGTGGCAGGCCGAGGCCGTCGCCCCTACCCGCTGCAAGCCATGCTGCGTGTGCACCTGATGCAGAACTGGTTCGCCCTGAGCGACCCGGCGATGGAAGAAGCCTTGTACGAGATCGCCTCGCTGCGCACGTTCGCCGGACTTGGTCTGGAGGCGATCCCCGACGAGACGACCATCCTGAACTTCCGCCACTTGCTGGAAGCCAGCGATCTGGCTGAAGACATCTTCAAGCAGGTCAACGCCCATCTGGCCAGGAAGGGACTGCTCTTGAAGCGCGGCTCTATCGTGGACGCCACGATCATCGCGGCGCCCAGTTCCACCAAGAACGAGAGCGGCGAGCGAGACCCTGAGATGCACCAGACGAAGAAGGGCAACCAGTGGCACTTCGGGATGAAGGCGCACATCGGTGTGGATGCGGACTCGGGGCTGGTGCACACGGTGACGACCACCGCGGCCAACGAAGCGGACGTGGAGCAGGTGGATGATCTGCTGCACGGCAAAGAGGACACGGTGTGGGCAGACTCTGGCTATCGCGGAGCACAGAGCCGAGTCAAGCGGGATGTGCAGTGGCACATTGCGGGCAGGCCCAGCGACATGGCGAAGATGCCCGAGGGCCGAGCCAAGGCCAGAGCACGCAAGCAGGAATACCAGAAGGCCAGCATCCGGGCGAAGGTGGAGCACCCGTTTCGGGTGATCAAGCGGCAGTTCGGCCTGGCGAAGGTGAGGTTCAAGGGACTGGCCAAGAACACGGCGCATGTGATCACGCTGTTTGCGCTGTCGAACCTGTGGATGGCCAGGAAGAAACTGATTGCGATGATGGGACAGGTGCGCCCGCAGGCAGCGTGAAGGGAGCAAAGAGGCCTTCAAACACGTGGGATGCCCGGCGCGATGAGCCCGCAAGCGCGGCGGCACAACACGCACACTCGTCATCAAGCCAATTTACGACTTGATCAGACATTCCCTAGACCGCATCCGGTCCTTCCAAACGCATTTGAAGCACATGCAACCCTTGATCGTCCCTCCGGCAGCACAGCGCGACGAAAAATCGATTCAGATGCTCAGCGCATGGGTAGCCGAGAAGGGGCTGCATTGCTCCCTCAAAATCGGCATGTGGCAGGAGAACGGTCGTAGTGAGGCTCCCGCGTGGGGCATATTGCTGGCTGACACAATCCGCCACATCGCCAATGCGCTTCAGGAGAGCTATGGGCGGGCGGCGCCAGACACTATTGCTTCTATCCTTGAGTCGCTGCAAAACGAACTCGATGCGCCGACATCGGCGACAAAGGGCGACTTCAGTCCCGGACACTCTTAGCAGGTCAGCAAATCCATCGCGATACGCCGGACGCCCAAATTCGGCCAATTGCGGACACTCAAAGGAGCTTCATGTTCAGCTTACTGACGGACGTCGTCGTCGGAATCTTCGAGTTCATCGTTGACGTGGTGCTCTTCAGAGGGCAGCGCCGCAAGCGCGATCACGGCGACCGTGCAGTCTCCGAGGACGCGAGCGAGATCGCACGCTTTGACCTCATCACACTGACCTACATTAGTCTCGCGTCGGTCGCATTGATATTTTTTCTGAGCTTCATCGCGGGTGTTCCTGTGGGTTGGAGCGTCGCGGTTGGTATCGCTGTGGGAGTGGTTTGGGGCGTCTGGCGATACATGCAGTTGGTCAATAGCCCATGAGATCATGGACGCATGACGGCCGGCGACAGGATGACGGACTTCGGCCAGTAGCCGTCACTCGACGCAGGGGGCCAATTCGCTCCGAAGCAGACGCTCGACGCTCACACGTCAATGTTGGAACATTAGAAGCATGCTGAGAGAACACTTCCCCGATTGGCGGTACGGCCCCCCCGCGTCCGCAGACGCGATTGCTGAAGCTGAGGCGGTACTTGGGGTTCGCTTTCCCGATGAGCTTCGGGCGCTCTATCTTGAAGCGGACGGAGTGAGGGAGAACCTTGGGAATGCAGCCTATTTGCTGCCGCTATCGGACAAAGAGTCGCTGGTAGATCTCACGAAATCTTTATGGGCGGAATGGGAAGGCTTCAGGCCGGAGTTTGACCTCAAGCCTTTTGTTTTCTTTGGCAGTTCCATGAGCGACGATCTGTGGGGCATAAATTGGATGCAGCCGGGTCAAGTGATCGCTTTTCATCATCACATGGAAGGGGCCTATGAAGTCGCAGGAACAACTATCCTCGATGTTTATCGTGCCGACTTCACCCGATCTGGATAGCGAATCGCGGGGTCCTGAGAGCGCTTGTGGGCGCGATTCAATCTGGAAATGCAACCGCATCGGGCTCGCTGCCACCTCATGTGAAGGGCTCAGTCCGGCCACAACCGACCGTTCGCGAGGCCATCAGAATCCTTCATGAGCCCTCATTCAAAAACGATGAACCGCTGGATTCCGATTTCTCGTGACGAGCTGGAGGAGCTGGTGTCCGCTCAACTCACCGAGTGTTCACCAGAACACGCCCAACAATTTGCCCGTCTTCGCGTCCCGTTTCGAACCGCGTCGGTCATGCGTGATGGTGTGATTGAATCAGTATTTATCGTGGCACAGCTTGAAGAAATGGCCATTTACTACGAAGACATTGAAGATGGGTTCAACGTTTCAGAGGTTGCGCCCGATGGCTCCATTGCCCCCCTGGCTTCGAGCAGTGGACCATCGCCGATGCGATTCAACGTCTTCTAGCCTTCCCTTACGATTGCGTTCGCCGCGGGCCTACTTCCTCTCTTCGTTGACAGGAAAAGTTCGGCCACAACCAGACCTTCGCCAGTAGGCGCCACCGATGGATGTCCACAGCCTCACCAAAGCCTTGCACCCCATCTTCCGGATCGTTGGGGTCAAACCTGCCGCAACCGCCGCGGAGATTGACGGACTGAGAGCAGCGGCAGCGGTGCCGCTGCCGCCCGACTACCTGGCTGTCGTGACTGAAATGACGGAAGTTGAGCTGCTGGTGAACGGTAAAAAGTACCTTCGGATCTGGGGACCTAAGCGCTGCATCGAGATGAACGCCGCCTATCAAGTACAGAAGCACATTCCACGTTCCCTAGCCATTGGTGACGATGAAGGAGGGATGGCGCTAGTGCTGATGGAAGGACGAACTGGCAATGGCCTGTACATGGTCGATTTCTCGGTCCTTGACGCGAGCGACGCGACGCTTCTTGCATCAACAATTGGAGACTTGCTGTTCAAGGGCGTCGGATGGCAGTCCGTCTAAAGGCATCCAGAGGCCCGGCGTTGCCCGTCTCCTTTGGAGCTATCAGAAAGTCTGTGTTGGGGTCAGAAGCTCAGCCGAGCGCGACGGGCTAAAGTCGGCCACAAGCAGCCTTTCGAGGGTGAAGCGCAACTAGGCCAGTGTCTCGACTCGCGCTACGACAGTTGCGCTTTGCCTTGCCTTGCGCTTTTTGAAGCTGCGAGACATGAAGAACGCTAGAAGGATGAATGGGAGGCTGACTCCGGTCACCTTGCCGGCGTAGGTAGCAATTTCGACAGTGGTGTGGGATGCATTGATAAGCCAGGTGTGGAGCGCAACGTTTGCTGCGACCAAGAGCCAAAAGTAAATGCCAGCCCCGTTCACCCGCAGCTTGCCAACAACTTTGTTGATGACCCAAGCCAGCGACAGAATCACGACAAGAACAAAGGCGAAGAGGATTACTGCTGTGAAGATTCTCTGGTCCACCTGTTTCCCTCGCGATTTAGCTGTTGCGGCAAATGGTACAGGCAGTTATGTGCGAAGCGACCCCATTGCTAGAGCGTCATGCCCGAAACCTTGCCGATCGGAGGCTTAGCGCCTCAGGGCCGCAGGCCCCCGCGAACGACCGCTTTCCTCAGGGCGCGATGTCCGCTTCGGGCCCCTTTGCGAAGGCAGAGCCACTGGCTACAGTCGGCCAGGAGCGGACCCTCAACCCTGCCTCCCGTCGGGCTTGATCTTCCGTCCATAGATGCACTGGGCAACCAGACTGGCCACCCCGCCAGCGGCACCGTAGAGACCGTAGATGTACAGGCTGTCAACGCTCACGTAGAGGTAGATCAGCGCGATCAGCGGCAAAAACACAGAGGCGGCGACCCAGTACCACCCCGGTTTCTCGAAGTCACTTCGGCTGCGCCCGAGGAAGCGCTCGATGACTAAGGACGCCACGAAAACGAGGCACATCGCCACAAGTACGGGCAGGATCGAGAGCATGCCGGACTGTAAATCAAGATGCAGATATCCAAGCTGGACCACCGGCTAGGAATTCAGCTGTGCATCATGAGCCCGATGTCTTCAGGGGCGACGCCGAAATGCTTTGCGAATTGACCGTCGCGCCAGCAATGCTCGACTCCATGTCGGTTTGATGGTGGAAGCCCGCATGATCCGAAGGTCGCTCCGGGCCCTTTGTGCCTTCAGTTCGTCTGGCTACACTCGGCCACGACCGGCCCTTCATGGGCGCATTCGAAGTACTCAGTCGCAGAGTTGCGGTACGCCGTGGTGTACCAACCGTGCGGGCTCGGAGATCGCCTCTAGATGCAGGTGGATGTCTTGGTCATCACCCAGAATTCCACTCTCTGGGCGCGACGTGAATGCGGTGATTCGGTAGAACCCATCGCTCAACTGAATCACCTGGTCATCATTGCAATCTGCATCCCAGGACATCAGCTCGAAAAGGTCTCGAATCTGCAAAATGCCATCACGTATCTCGAGGCCCAGTCGGACCTTGTAATCGGCTTGAGCTAGGGCGGCGTCATCAGGCGGGTCGGTGCGTAGATGCAAGCGCCATGCACCAGGAGAACCGGTGCAAAACGCAGCGATTCTGGAGGAGTTAACCAGGTCCGCAACATCTGTCGGATTGGTGAAGCTGCTGGTGAGGAAGTCCTCTCCCTGCGCAATATCCGCAGTGGCCCACGGGGAGTGAAGAACTATCCCCATACCCGAGGTTACGAGGTGGATGATTTTTGGCATGGCAGTTCAACGATGCTTGAGCGGAAACCGACTCTACTTGAACGGCAGCTTTTGGATTTCGCGACCGGCAGCTTCGGGCCCTGAGCCGTCGTCCGATCTTCTCGAAAGCGGTCGCTTGTTGCGCGACGTCGTTGCGTGGGTCGAAGCCAAATGGCGCGCTATTTGCCTATGCGTGCGCTTGGGACCCGTGCCACAGCATCGTCCATTGAGGCGGCGTAGGCGCGGATGGCCCTGTCGGGCGCTAAGGGCGCCTTCAGTCTCGTTAAGTGAGCCGGTCCATCCGCCATGCAGCCGGAGTGGCACCGGTCATTTTGCGGAATGTCCGACCAAAGTGAACCGCGTCCGCAAAGCCGGTGGCGTCGGCAATATCCTGCAGGCACCAATTGGTGTTCACCAGCAGTTCCTGGGCTCGCTCTACACGAGCCCGCAGCTGCCATTGATACGGTGCCAGACCAGTCGACGCCTTGAAGGCGCGGCTGTAGTGCGACAGTGACAAACCGGCCAGTTTGGCAAGTGTGGCAAGGTCCACTCTCGCCGGCATCTTCGCCTCGAGATAGCTTATTGCATCTTTAAGTTGAATCGCTGACAGCCCGCGCTCGCTTCCTTTGACCTCTTTGGGACGTTCGAAAAGCCTGGCTGCAATTGCTGTAGTCAGCGAGTCTCCATATAGCTGAGCGGTAGGGTCAGAGTCATCAATCGCTTCTGTAAGCAACTTGATCAACGTCCACAACCGGTCATCAGAGAAGCGGAGCCGAGGAGCATCGATTGATTCTGTTGAGTCAGATATTCCCAGGCGTTCCTGGAGCATGTCCGCGTCGAAGGTGATCCCGCCGCACTTGAGAAAGCAGGCATCTCCCGAATGTCCCCACAGCTCCATCTCCGCCGGTGCGAAATAGATGGGGCGAGGCCTGTAGGCAATTGGATTGGGTATGTGGGGTGCCGACCTGAGCTCAGCGCGGTGCCGCCCGACGTATTCGAGTTCAGCGCCAATTCGAGTGGAGTCTTGATTTTTCTCCAGTTGAAACAAGACGCTGCCCGTGCAGTTGTATTCAGTCAGACTGACATGCATGCCATTCCAGCAACGAGTGGACAGCTTCACCGTGGCCACGTTCTCAGGAAGTTCAAATTCGTTCAACATACGTATGAGACTGCTTTCGACTCACGCCAAGGCGCGTCTTGTTTACCTGGTTCGACCGATAGGCCGCCGAACATTGCTCGACCAACCATTCACTAAAGCCACGGCTGAGGTCCGCGGCCTGCTGCCGAGTAGGGAGTCGCGCTCCCTCGACGGCGAACATGCGCTGGCCGTCGAGTTGAAAAGGTCCATCGCCACGCAAGCACCTCGCAGCGCGCCTGGATCAACAGGTTCCCTGAACGACGCGGGCTCAGTGCCACGTCAGAAAGAGTGGGCAACTACCTCGCAGCGATGCGCAAATCATCTGTGCCTAGTGACGACCTGATCTTTCGTATCTCGAGACGCCGACACCGCCGAAGCCTGCTTGGTGACCATGTTCGCACGCCATTTCGTGGCACGGTAGACCCATAATCTGCGCATCAATGTCGCAGAACCAGGAACGCTGGTGGATATCGAAGAACTAAGAACCTTTGTAGAAGTTGCCGACGCGGGAGGCATCACGGCGGCCGCCGCCCGTCTCGGCGTCGCTAAGTCCATCGTCAGCCGACGGCTCATTCGGCTTGAGGCGGAGTTGGGCGTTCAGTTGCTCGCTCGCACAACGCGAGGCGCATCCCTCACCGAGGCTGGTGCGGCGTTTCGTGACCATGCAGCCAGGGTGTGTGCGGAGATAGATGTTGCCCAGGAGACGATGCTGCCCGCCGGGGAGCTTCGCGGACGACTACGCGTCGCGGCGCCGCTGTCTTTCGGTCCAACCCACTTCGCACCAGTACTCGCCGAGATGGCCAATCGTCATCCTCAGCTTCATATCCAGACCTGCTACACCGACCGGTTCGTCGACCTGGTTGCTGAAGGGTATGACTGCGCCATTCGCGTTGGCCATCTTCCGAACTCCAGCCTTGTCGCTCGCTATGTTGGACCTGTGAACGGGAGTCTGGTCGCAAGCCCTGCCTACATCAACGCGCACGGCGCGCCTCAGACGCTGGACGAACTCCTCGACCACGAAGCGCTGATGCAGGGCACGGAAACCTGGCAGTTGATGGATGGAAACGTAGTCGTATCCGTTCGACCGCAGGGCCGCTTCAAAGCTGACAACGGAATTGCTCTCGTCGCCGCGGCCGTGGCAGGATTAGGCATTGGATACTTGCCTCTTGGACTCACACGCCCCCATCTGGCCTCCGGCGCGCTGGTGGTGATCATGCCAAAACATCCAACCAGGCCAGCAGGCGCCTACGTTGTGCGCCCGCCAGGTCAGCATCCCGCGCGGAAGATCAGGGTGCTGACGGAGATGCTGACGGACTACTTCAGGCTGTTTCCAGACTTCGACCATGAAGTCTCCGTTACCTAGTCAGCGGATATCCCTCCCTTCATGAATGCTTCCGTCGTTGCAGCAGGGATGGTGTCCGATCAAGTGGACACCCTGGAAGACTCGAAGGTAGCCAGGTACGCTGACCACCTCCCACCGTGCAGGAAGAAGAGGATCTCTTCACTCGGGCTGGCATGGCGCTGTCAACGAACTAACGCGCGCTGCTTCAAGGCCGCGTTCGCCGGACGCTTGCGCGCTATTGCTGTCCAGGATGATTGAGAAGCTCGCCGTCTGTCGCGTGACAAATCCGTTCGTCACCACGAAGGTGTCGGCTCCGAAGTTGATGCTTGAAGCCGCAGATTCACATGCCCATTCCACATACGCCAGGTCTTGGTGAATCACGGCGACATCGGTCCTCCATATAGCGTCGGGGAGATCATCGATCAGCGTCGCATAGAAGTGCGCGATCTCTTGTGGGCCACGGTACGTGGTGCCATTGATGATCGCCACGGCGTCCTTCGCGTAGTGGGCCGAGATCTTGGCGGGGTTCTGCTCACGGAGCGCAGCCTCGTGGCTCGCAAGAACTTCTTCGGTCGTTAGCACCAAGCGACTCCTTGCCCGTGGCTGGCAGATCGAAAGTGCCCGACCCGCAGGTGCATGCGCCGATCAAGCAACGGAGATCACCACTTTTCCGTGGAACGGCTTGCCGTCGACTTCACGGCGCTCGAGGACCGTGTGCGCCTGCGGAATCTGGTCGAGCGAGAAGGTCGCACCGATGATCGGGCGGATCCGGCCGCTCTCTAGCAGCGTCTTGAGCGCGAGCAGTTTGCCCCGATTCTGGCGAGTGAAGACAAAGTGGTATTCGGCGTTCACGCCCCATGCCGCGACAAGGTTTTGGGGCGTGGCCAGGTCGACGATCGACACGACACGGCCCCCGTCGCTGAGCACATGAGGCGACTGGCTCAAAGTCGTCCCGCCGATCGTGTCGAAGACCACGTTCACGCCCTTCTTCCCCGTCAGGCCGGCGATCTCCTGGACGTAGTCCTGGCTGGTGAAGTCGATGGCGTGGTCTGCACCCAGCTCGCGAACGAACGCCAGATCTCCGGTCCTGCAAGTCGTGAACACAGTTGCGCCCATCGCCTTGGCGAGTTGAATCGCGATGGAGCCAACACCGCCAGCTCCGCCATGGATCAACACAGACTCGGCCGGATGCAATCTGGCTCGCGTGACAAGGGCCTCCCAGGCCGTCCCTCCGACGAGGGTCGTGGAGGCCGCTTCTTCGTGCGTCAAGTTGGCAGGCTTTCGGGTCACCAGCGCCTCAGCCACGACGTTGTACTGAGCGTAGGAGCCTCCTTTCGGACCAAAGATCTGCGGCGTGTAGAACACCTCGTCCCCCACTGCGAAGTCGGCCACGCCGGGGCCCACCTTTTCCACGACGCCGGAGACGTCATGGCCGATGACGGCGGGAAGGGGGACATATGCCGGATAGTCGCCCCGGCGGATTTGGTAATCGAGCGGGTTGATGGCTGTGGCGAGCACACGCACCAACAATTCGCCCGCCCCGGCTTCAGGAACTGCCACCTCCTGCAGCTCGAAGCTGTCAGGCCCGCCAAACTTCTTCAGAACGATCGCTTTCATATCAGTATCCTTTCAGTGCCCCGGTAAGGGATAGGAACTTTCCATGCGGCCCGCGAAGAACGCTCACGACGTGCGCCGGGACGTGCTTCACACGATGTGGCACATCGGCACGACAACTTACCGGTCCGGGCTTGCTTGGTCTGATGACTTCACTGAGCGTGGTGATAGCCGCCAAAGTGTTTGATGGGCGACCAGGCGGGCAGTATCTCGGGCAATGCCGGCGACAGCGACTGGTAGCCCTGAGCGCCGTATACCACCCGACCATCCATGACCGTCAAGACCGAGGAAATGGATTTGATCTGGGATTCCGCAACAGCAAAGTAGTCCCTGTCCAGCAGCGCGAAGTCGGCGAGGTGGCCGGGGGCGATCATGCCCATCTCGGCTTCGGCGTTCAGGAACCACGCCGCATTGCGAGTGAACAGCCTCAACGCTTCGGCGCGCGACAGGCGGTTGTCCTTGGCCAGCACTTCGGCCCCGGAGACCGACTTCCCCGACACCATCCAGCTGATGCCGACCCAGGGATTGAACGAGGCCGCGCGGAATGCGTCCGTGGTCATCGCCAGGGGGATGCCGCTGTCGACAAGCTGGCGCAGGCGTGGGGTCAGCAATGCCTTGTCGCGACCGTGGGTCTTGATGAAGGCCTCGCCGTGCAGCGCCATCTTGGCGTCCAGAGCGATGCCGCCGCCGAGCGCCTTGACCCTTGCGACGTTTGCGGGACTGATGGTCTCGGCGTGTTCGATGCTCCACCGCAGACCATCGAGCGGCATCTTCTCGTTGAGTTTCTCGAGCGCATCGAGGAAAGGCGTGATGTTCTCGTCGTAGGTGATGTGCTCGCGGAAAGGAATGCGCCGTTGGACCAGCTTGGAAATGTCCCGCTCCACCAGTTCCCGCATCTTGTGCGGCTCGATGATGACCGCCGGGCGGTCGAAGTTCTCGTGGTCGTGCACTTCCACCGAAAGCAACTCGCCAGCTCCCTGGTAGGCGTGGCCATGGGCGAGGTGCGGGTGCAGGTTGTGCCCGGGACTGATCGGCGCAGTCTTCGTGATTGCCGTGATCTGCGCGTCCACCACGTTGAAGTCGGCGCCCTCCCCGAATTGGATGTCCACGAAGGGCATGCGGATGTTGAGGCGATTGTCGCGGGCTAGAGCATTCACGGTAGGCACGGCCTTGGGATAGCCGCGGAATCCCGTCCCCGCATCGACTATGGAAGTGACGCCGACGCGGTTGAGACTATGAATCGTCTGCACCAGGGAACTGACCTCCTCGTCGAAGGAGAGCTGGGGGACCATGGCCTCCATGGCGATGAACGTGAACGTGTAGCCATGGACTACGCCGGTGTACCTGCCCTGCGCGTCCTTTTCAAGTTCGGTACCCGGCAATTGGGGGAACTTCTCGGTGCCCGCGCCGAGGGCATCCATCGCCTGCTGGTTCAGGAACGCGCGGTTGTAGGCGTACTGCACGATCAACGGGCGATCGGGGACGGCCTTCCGGAGTTCGTCCATTGTGGGAAAGCGCTTCTCTTCGAACTGGTAGGGAGACCAGCCGCCAATCACCTTGACCCAGTGGCCTTCCGGCGTTCGTCTGGCTTGCTCGCTGAGCATCGACAGGGCCCGGCGCAGCGTTGGAACGCCTTCCCATCGCAGGGTGTAGTTGTATCCGCCTTCGTTGAGGACGTGGGTGTGGGCATCGATGATGCCCGGGATGAGCCGCCGGCCGCCGGAATCGATGAGTCGGGTGTTTGAGTTCTTCAAAGCCAGCACCTCGGCATCCGTGCCGACCGAGTAGATACGGCCGCTTTTGACGGCCACGGCGGACGCCGCGGGCTGTGCCGGATTGCCGGTGAAGATCTTGGCGTTGTGCACGATCAGGTCCGCGCCGGGGGCATCCTGCCTGGCTTGTGCATGGGCGTGGGTCAAGCCATTCGCCACCATCAGTCCAATCACGAGTATCAACTTCACTGCCATTCCTCATCGATGAATTTGAAAGAACACCGCGACGCGCCAAATGTCGATCAACGGGTTGAACTTCGCCGAGGTGTGCGTTGAGGAGGAGGATGCTGCCGTCTTGCTTCCACACAGTCACTGATCGTTCTTGACGGTGGCAGCACGATTCGCTCATGGACAGTGCTTCGATCTCCGCGGCGGCCGTCGCCAGACACTAGGTCGCCGCCGCGGCAAACGGGTCTGGCTGAGGCACACCTTCGATCCGGGGAACTGCCTGCCTGTGCTCGGGCCGGACTCGGCTGGTCGGCCGTCAAGTGAGCAATTCGAACTGTCAGCCGCAAGTTCCGACAGTGACGGCCTACGTCGGCCTTGGCAGCATCCTCTCTCCGAGCCCTTCAATTCCTCAACGATGCGAAGGCGTCAAGTACTTCAAGGAGTTTTCCCATGTCCAAAACGGGTCTCAACGCACTGCTTCGCCCTGAAGACAGCATCGTCGTTCTCATCGACCATCAGCCTTATCAGTTCACCAACTTGAACAGCCACGACGCAACAACGATCGTCAACAACGTCGTCGGCCTGGCCAAGGGAGCAAAGGTCTTCAATGTGCCAACCATTCTCACGACTGTGATTGAAGAACGCGGTGGCTACATCATCAAGCAGCTGCAGGATGTATACCCCGACCAGAAGCCGATCAACCGCACATGGATCAACACCTGGCAGGATCCGCATGTCACGGACATCGTGAAGAAGAGCGGCCGCAAGCAGCTCGTCTTGGCGGCGCTGTGGACGGAGGTCTGCTTGGCGCAACCGGCGATTCAGGCGCTAGGCGAAGGTTATGAAGTCTTTGTCGTGACCGACGCATCGGGTGGAGTCTCGGCCGAATCCCACGATATGGCCGTCCGCCGATTGGTCCAGGCCGGTGCGGTCCCCATCACCTGGATGGCCGTCGTCAGCGAGTGGCAGCGCGACTGGGCCCGAGAACAAACCGCGGTCGAGTTGGCAGGCGTGATGGCCGAGCACGGCGGCGGCAGTGGCATCGCATATGCCTGGGAAGTGCAGCTCCTCGCGTCTGCGGGAAAGTCGGTCACGCCGGGCATGTAAAGAAACGCGAGCTGCCTGCGACCAAGTCCGCTCACGCATGCCTACAAATCCCGAGAGTCTCGGGATTTGCCTTGCGCCGCAATGGCAGCGACAGCTTGAATCGAGAAAGCCATGAACTCACCCAACGATCTGCCGACTTCTGTCAACGCCAACTTTCGCCGCGTCACCTTCAGGACGCGGGGCCATACGCACGGTCCGGTCACCCGGTTGATGAGCCCATCGGACCTTGGTCACGTCCTCAAGCCCTATGTGTTTCTCGACCTGTTTGACCTCGACCTCCATGACCCGCGAGCAGGCTTCTCCATTCATCCGCATTCGGGACTTGCAACGATCACTGTCATCACCGACGGAGGCCTGCGATTCGACGATCCAGCAGACGGAACAGGTCACATCGGTTTCGGCGGCTTCGAGTGGATGCGCGCGGGCAACGGCGTGTGGCACGGTAAAGAGCTGTCCGGTGGGACGACTGCGAAAGCACGGGGATTTCAGCTCTGGATTGCGTTGCGTCCAGACCTTGAGCACGAGGCCGTAGACAGCCAGTACGTTGAAGCCGAGCATGTGCCGACTGTCGGACCCGCGCACGTGATTCTCGGCAGCTATGAAGGCGTCCGCAGCCCAGCTCGCGCCCCTGAGGGCGTGACTTACCTCCTGGTGAGGCTGGCCGCTGGCACCGAATGGACGTTCATGCCACCTCCGACAGAGCCGCTCGCCTGGCTGGCAGTCTCAAGCGGTCATTTGATCGGGGACACGCCAGCCGATGCTGGCGAGATGGTCATTTTTGAGCAGACAGATCAGCGCATCGACCTGAAGGCCAGCTCAAGTGGCGACGCAATCTTCGTGATCGGCTCCGCAACACCGCATCCCCATGATTTGCATATCGGGAGCTATTCCGTCCACACCTCCGCGGACTCACTGGCGAAGGGTGAGGCCAACATCGAACGCCTGCGGCGGCTCCTGATCGCCGCGGGCAATCGACGAAGCGCCAGCGGCACGGTCCCAGTCTTCAAGGACTGAGCATCAGTCTGCGGCCCAGTCCGAAACGTGGCCGCAGACCGCGTGAATGTCCTGCCCTATCCGAGACAAGGGCCGTCCGAGGCGATCCGCATCAATGTTGCGCAGCGCTTATTGGATCGACCGCATCGGCGCATGCACCTGACTCAAGCCATCGGCGATTCGGGTGGGTTCGAATATCTCTCCGGATCCTCAATCCACTGCTGAAGCGCGGCGCGCGGCCAACGACAGGCGCGCACTCCCAGATGTACAGGTGGCGGGAACTTGCCTTCGGCAATTCTTCGATACACGGTGGCGCGACTCAATGCAGTGATGCGAATCACGTCAGCCATGCGGAAGAACGCAGGAGCGCCGACAGGCTGTGGGCCAAGTTCGCGAGGGTTGACATGGTGTTCGAGTTGCATGACAGATCCTTCATGGTTGCCGTGCTTTCAAGCCGCGCATTGTTTGAGAAGAAGTGCCTCGCTTGAAGCGCCGAATGGAAGCAGAACCAGGGCCCAGGCAAGAGCAAAAAGTGCACTGCGTAGGGCTCGAAAATCGCTGTTCAACCCAGCGGCAGCCTCTTTTCAGATCGTCTTCCGCATGGATTTGCTTCTAGCGTGCGACGAGGTGCCACCTTGGACAACTGTGACTTTTGAGAGGCTTCTGAAAGCTGACGGGATGGCCGGATGGCGCGCGGCGTCTCACTTCCGAAAGCGCCTCAGCGCTGCATCAGACCTGTGCCGGCCCGTGACCCAGCGTTGGCTGTGCATCCTAAGCGGGCATTGAAGGACCGCCTCTGCTCCTCTTTACAGCGAAACCGCGTGGGCGACGTTCCTGCATATCGCGATCGAGGTTCAGGGAAGAGGATGGGTGCACTGATCTACCAGGGACCTGTCGCCCCCTTCGGCAAGGCATCCCACGCCGAGCAACTAGCACATTGCGCAGTTGTGAGGCCGGTCCGGATCTTCAACGATGCACAGCCCTGCCTACCGCCAAGGAGCATTCCATGCGCACGCTGCTGATCGACAACTACGACTCTTTCACCTACAACCTCTACCAGTATCTGGCGGCCTGCAACGGTGAACCGCCGATCGTGCTGCGCAACAACGAGATGCACTGGGACGAGGTCGAGCGCATGCACTTCGACAACATCGTGATTTCGCCGGGGCCCGGGCGTCCGCAGCGACGCGCCGACCTCGGCATCTCGGCCGACGCGCTGCAGCGTTCCCGCAAACCCGTGCTCGGCGTCTGCCTCGGGCACCAGGCCATCGCCCATCACTGCGGCGCCCGCGTCGACTTGGCGGTGCGGCCGATGCACGGGCGCCTCGATCGTGTGTCGCACGCGCAACGCGATCTCTTCGCCGGCATTCCAGACCGTTTCGAGGCGGTGCGCTACCACTCCCTCGCGGTCACGCAACTGCCCTCCTCCCTGGAACCGCTCGCATGGACGTCCGACGGCACATTGATGGGATTGCGCCACGTCTCGCTGCCTTGGTGGGGGGTGCAGTTCCATCCGGAGTCGATCTGCACCGAATTCGGCGCGCGGCTGCTGCGCAACTTCAGGGACTTGACGCTGGAATGGCTCGCGCAGGCACCGCGACGCGAGGCACGGGATCGCTTCGGACCCGCACTGCACCTTGATGGTCCGCAGGCGTTGTCGCTGCACGCGGAGTGCATCGACACCGCGGCGGACGCCGAGGCCGTGTTCATGAGCACCTTCGCATACAGCGATTGCGCTTTCTGGCTGGACAGCAGTCTCGCCGAAGCCGGGCGGGCGCGCTTCTCCTTCATGGGCGACGCCAGCGGTCCGCGCACCCAGGTACTGAACTATCGCACCGCGCCGCGCGAACTGATGGTGCGCCGGGGCGACGTCGTCCAGGTGCGCGACGAAAGCATCTTCGACTATCTGCGCGACCACCTCCCGGGCCGGTCGCCAGCAGGCCCGAAGCTTCCCTTCGACTTCGCCTGTGGCTTCGTGGGCTACTTCGGCTACGAACTCAAACGCGAGCTCGACGGTGCACGCGCCCACGACGCGGACACCCCGGACGCGATGTGGATCCTCGCCGACCGCTTTCTTGCCTTCGACCATCTCGAGCAGCAGGTGTGGATCGTCTGCCTCGATGAGGATGCGCCATGCAATGAAAATCGCCGCTGGATGCAGGACATGCGCGAGCGGCTGGAAGCCCCACAGGTGGCGGCGCCGGAGGACGGCGCAGATGCGGCGCACGAACTGCGTTCATTGGCCTGGCGGGTAGACCTGGCCACCTACCGGGATCTCATCCTGCGCTGCCAGCACGAGATCCTGCAGGGCGAGACCTACGAAGTCTGCCTCACGAACCAGTTGGTTGGCGAAGGACGCATCCGACCGCTGGAGGTCTATCGGGTCCTGCGCAAGCACAATCCGGCGCCCTATGCGGCCTACCTGCGCATCGGCGGCTATGCCGTGCTGTGCGCCTCGCCCGAGCTCTTCCTGCGCATCTCCGGCGATCGGGAGGTGGAATCGAAGCCCATCAAGGGGACCGCAGCGCGCGGCGCGACGCCGGCCGAGGACGAAGCGATCGCGGACGCCATGGTCGCCGACGAGAAGACCCGCGCGGAAAACCTGATGATCGTCGACCTGCTGCGCAACGACCTCAATCGTGTCTGCGAAGTCGACAGCGTTCACGTGCCGAGCCTGTTCGCGGTCGAAACCTATGCCACCGTGCACCAGCTGGTCAGCACCATCCGCGGCAGATTGCGTGCTGACCTCGGAACGGTCGACTGTGTGCGCGCCGCGTTCCCGGGCGGCTCCATGACCGGTGCGCCCAAGGTGCGCACGATGAAGATCCTGGACGAATTCGAGGAGGCTGCCCGCGGCATCTACTCCGGCAGCATCGGCTACCTGTCGCTCGACGGCGCGGCCCAGCTCAACATCGTGATCCGTACGCTGGTGTCGGCCAACGGCCGGATCTCCATCGGTGCCGGTGGCGCCATCGTCGCGATGTCCGATCCCGATGCCGAAGTCGACGAGATCGTTCTGAAGGCACAGGCGCTGTGGGATGTTCTCAGGCGCTGCGGTGCGCCGCTGGGCACGCGGCCAGGGACGGGCGCGGATGCAAATGTCGCAGGCGCATCGGTGCTCCAGGAGCCGGCATCCGACCCTATGGCTCCGCACACCAACCCGCCGCCGCCGCCCGCTCATGGCTAGCGCACAGGCCAATCGCCGGGGCATCCTGCTCATGCTGGTGGCCATGGGTTGCTACGTCCTCAACGATGTCTTCGTGAAGCTGGTCGCGCAAAGCCTGCCGCCCGGGCAGGTTCTTGCCGTGCGTGGTGCATTCGCGACCCTCTTCGTCGTGGCCATCGCCCGCGGGGCGCGGGGCGGCTGGCGATCGGCTGTGCGTCCGCTCGTCGGAGTGCGCTGCGGGCTCGAGATCACGACCGCCCTCGCCTCCGTGGTCGCTCTGTCGATGGTGCCGCTTTCCACGGTGAGCACGCTGATGATGACCGCGCCGCTGATGATTGCTGCCACTGCGATGGCCTTGCGCTGGGAGCCCTGGCGCGGCGGGCGTCTGTTGGCTGCTGCCGGGGGGTTTGGTGGCGTACTGCTGGTCATCCATCCGACCGCGCGGCCGGATGTCCCCACGGCCGGTCTGGCCTGTGCGCTGTTGTGCGCCGCCTCGTTGGCAGCGCGCGACCTTGTGACGCGGCGTATTCCCGCCACGATCCCTTCGTCGACCATCGCGGTCGCGACCACGCTGGCCGTGTGCTTGGCGGGCCTGCTGCTGAGCCTTGCGGAACGCTGGACGGCACTCACGCGGTACGAGCTCGGCATGCTCGCAGCGGCTGCAGCTTGCGCGGCGCTGGGCAACTACGCGCTCATCGTCGCCTGCCGCGGCGTCGATCTCTCGATCGTCACACCTTTTCGCTACAGCCTGATCGTCTGGGCCCTGCTGCTGGGATACGCGATCTGGGGCGACATGCCTCGTCCCCAGGCTGCCGTCGGCGTGCTGCTGATCGTCGCGGCCGGCGCCTTCACCGTCTGGACCGCGCGGCGGCCGTAGGTAAAAAGTCCGAACTGTCCCGTGCCACGGTGTCGCAGGCAGTCGATGGAGCGCTCGTCGCGACGCCTACCGCCCTATCAACTCTGACAGTGTCCCCGCGCCTGTCATCACGCTGTAATGCGGGCCTCATTCAACGAGGTGACCTCATGGAGATCATTGCGGGAACGATCGACTCTTTCACGGCAGATGTGCTGTTCGACATGGCGCGCTACCGGCACGAGATTTTCGTCGAGAAGCTGGGCTGGAAGCTCGCTACGCGCGGCCGGCTGGAACTGGACGAATTCGACCGGAAGGACACCATCTATCTGATCGCGCGAAATCCGGACGGCGAGATTGTCGGCACGAGCCGCCTCTTGCCGACACACCGACCCTATCTGCTCGCGAGTGTCTTTCCTCAACTGCTCGGCGACACGCCCGCGCCGTGCTCGCCCGACGTCTGGGAACTGTCGCGATTTGCCGCTGCCGATTGGATGCGGCTCGGCGCGCTTGACAGTCCACATGGCTGGTCGCTCTCGCTGGACATGCTGAGCGTTGCGATGCGGACCGTGGCCAAGCATGGCGGACGGCGACTCATCAGCGCCTCGCCACTGGGCATCGAGCGCATCCTGCGTCGCACGGGCCTGTCCGTGCACCGCGCGGCGCCACCGGTGCTGATCGAGGGCCAGCAACTCTTTGCCTGTTTCATCGATGTGGACGCGAGCTGGTGTCCGCGTCACGACCGGCACGTCGACGCGGTCGGTTGAGTCCCCGCTGCCGGGCTAGTGCGCCCCCCGCAAGCCGGCACTCAGTTCAGGAGCCCGAGCCGTGATGCGAACGCCACGGCCGCACTCTTGGTGGGCGCGCCCAATCTGGCCATGGCGTTCTGCAAATGAAACTCGACCGTGGGTTTCGAGATGCTGAGGATCGATGCGATCGCGTCGCTCGTCTTGCCATCGCCCGTCCAGCGCAGCACCTCGACCTGTCGTCCGCTCAGCGGCTCGATCCCCTCGAGCGGGCTGCCGCCCAGGAGGCGGCAGAACGCGCGGTGGGCGGTATGGACCAGCCACTGCAGCAAGAGGTCCTTGGCAAGCATCTCCGCGGCCGTCAGCGGTTCGCCCGACCTCGCAAGCGTCAGCATGCCGACCCGCGCATCGGGCTCGAAGACCGATTGCGCCCAGCCAACGCGCAGGCCGAACGAGCGCGCTTCGTCCCACATCTGCGGGGCGTTCCGGAAGACGTCGTTGTCCCAGACCACGGGCGTGCCGCTGTGCACGCCGTGAGCGACCGTGGGATCGACCTGGAGGTATCCGGCATCGATGTAACGGCGGTTCCACTGCTCGTCGTACGTGCTGAACATCAAGGTCTTCTGTCGGGTGAAGGGCACGAGCGTGCGCAGCCCGTAGGCGCAGTGCTCGAAGCCGAGGTGCCTGCTTGCCAGGCTGATCTGCGCGAGCACCTCCGACGGCTCGCTTGCCTGGTTCAACCGACCGAGAACATCCTGGGTCCAATCGTTCATAGGTGCGTTTCCTGCATCGTCGGCACCCCCCGCCTTTTTCGCGAGCGAGTCGGCGGGCCTGCTGCTTGCACCCGGCGGCCACTCAGCATGTGATGGAGGCAAGGGTGCGACAGTCTAGAAGCGCCCTGCCGAGCCCGGAGGCAAAATTCACCACCATTTCTGCCAATCTCGCGAGCTCCGCTTCGCGCACTGGCGCGGTGCGGCGCAGCGTTGTGAGATTCCGGATTGATCCTCGCTACGGTGGCTCCTCATGATGCACAAGGTCTGGTTCCTGCTGCTTCCCGGATTCCTTCTTCTCGACATCATCCGCATGCTCGCGGTCTTCAAGGCCGCCAACGCCGCCTTGCGCAGGACACCCGGCAAGCTCGGCGGCTACGACGTTCGACTGGCCTCGGCAACGGGCGGCCACGCCCTGAGTTCAAGTGGCGTGGCACTCTCGACGCGTGCATTGCCGCATCGGCTCGTCGGTCGGGCGAGCACGCTCTTCATCAGTGGCGAGCCCGATCCGGGCTCGGCGGAGCCGGCAGGCGTGCGGCGCCTGCGCGAATGGCTCTCCCGCAACCGGAGGCAGCTGTGCCGCTGCGCCGTCCTGGGCGCCCGAGCTTTGCTGCCGCGTGCGCCGGGCGTCCACGCCGTGCGGCGACAAGGCCGTGCGGCGGCGCCGGCACCGCGCATTGGGCAGCGCGCAGACCGCGCTGCCTGCACCACAGCGCATGACTGGCGGGTCATCGAACCGGACCAGGCGAAAGACCTGGTGTTGTCGTGGATCGCGCAGGACCGAGGTGCCGCGTTTGCGGACATGCTCGCCGCGCGCTTTGCCGTGCCACGCAGCCGTCGCCACGGCATGCCACGTCGCCACCGGGTGCCGATCGAGCCGCCAGCGAGCGACGTTCGGATCGGCACATTGCATCTGTGGATCGGGGCACATCTGCAGGAGAACCTCAGCGTGGCCCGGTTGGCGCAGAAGGTCCACATGTCCACGCGCTCCTTCGCACGCTTCTACGAGCGCGCGACGGGGCTCTCGCCCGGACGGGGCCTACAGCAGATCCGCCTCGATGCCGCCTGCCGTCTGCTCGAGACGAGCCCACTCCCCCTCAAGACCATCGCTGGGCAGTGCGGCTACGGATCCCAGGAGGTGATGCGCAGAGCCTTCGTTCGCGACCTGCAGATGACGCCGCGCGACTACCGGCGGCGCCACGCCACCATGAAAAATGCGGGCGCGGCCTAGCAGGGAGAAGGTCTCGCACGCGCCACAGTCACTGCCCGTTGCCAGACCGCCCGCCGCGACGCGTCCGCACGTCGGGTGCCGATGACTCGTCGACCGACAGCCGCATCGCTAGTCTTCCGTGGCCCAGCACACCAGCCGCAAGTCCGCCAGCGGCAGTAAAGCACGCGTGCCGTCGCCGAAGCGGACCTCCCCGACGTTGCCGTCCTTCGCCTTGATGCGCAGCGACCCGCGCCTTCCACCATGCTCCACCACAAGCACCGTGCGACCGGCGCTGATGACCCGGGAGAGCCCGTTCCCGGGCGCCGCTGGCGCTGAGTCACGGACCGACTGGGGCGATGGCGGGCGATGTCTTGTCTGCGCACGCCCGATCGGCCCGCCCCGCGCGAGCAGCTCCTCAAGCTCGTGCGGGCGATCGCTGGCCATGGCCACCAGCTCGTAGAGCAATCGCACGTCCTCGCCGACCCTCCCCGCCTCCACCGCCTGCCGCAATTGCAGCGGTGCGTCGCTGAGCCGAGCGGCCTCGGTGATGAATGAACGCGGCTTGCCCAAGCGTCGCGCGATCTCGGCGCGGGAGTGGCCTTCCTTTTCCCGATCGGTGATGAAGGAAGCCAGGTCGAATGGCGACATGTCCTCGCGGTGCAGGTTCTCCGCGGCTTGGGCGAACGGGTCGACCCGCTCGTCCACGAATGCCGGGACTGTGGCGAGCCCTGCCTGGCGCGCGGCGCGCACCCTGCGTTCACCGCGGTTGACGATGTACCGGTCCTCATGTTCGGGATGACGTCGCAACGATACCGGCTCCAGCACGCCGTGCTCTCGGATCGATGCGGCAAGTTCCTCGATGCGTTCACTCCGGATGCGACGGCGCGGCTGGCGAGGGTCGAAGTCGATGCGGTGGAGCGCCACCTGCATCGGTGTGCCCGCGCCCGGGGCGGCCGCTTCGCCCGTGAGCAGATCGGCCGCCCTGAACTGCGACAGCACACTCAGGTCCAGCCCGTCGGTCGCATTCATGGCTGCTCTTGCGCAGGCACGGGCTCCTTCGAGGCGTCGATGCGTTGCTGCAGCAACTCGAACACCCGCATCACCTCGAGGCTCGCCTCGCGTGCCGCACTCTTGGGCAATCGCCACACCGGCACGCCCGCGGCCAGCGCCTCGGGAATAGCCGAGCGGGTGGAGATCCGTGCCGGTATCACAAACTCACGGAAGTTCAACGCCAGATCTTGCATCGCGGCCTTCTGCCGCAGCGAATGCGGATTGAACCGGTTCAAGAGGATGGCCGCCAGCCGCAGTTGCGGGTTGTATTGCCGTCTGACGCCGAAGATGGTTTTGAGCATGTCGGCGACGCCATCGATGCTGTACTCCTCCAGCTCGATCGGGCAGGCCACGGCATGGCCAGCGATCAGCGCCGCGCTCATGCGCAAGCCCAGTGCCGGCGGCGTGTCGATCACGACCGCGTCGAATTCCTGCGCCAGGCGAATCACGTTCCTGCGAAATGTGGGGATCACGACTTCCGCCCTCGCGAGTTCGACGTCGGCCAGCTTCTTGCCGCCCGGCGCGAGGGAAATGGTCTGCGGGCAGGCCGGGATGATTGGGCCCATGTCCCCCCCGAAAAGTTCCACCGCCTCGGCGATTGCCGAGGCGCTGCGCAGCGATTTCGAGCTGTTCGCCTGCGCGTCGAGATCGATCAGGCACACCGAGTGGCGTCGCACATCGGCCAGCCAGCAGGCGTACAGCACCGCCAGGGTCGACTTGCCGACGCCGCCTTTCTGGTTGCCGAAGATGACCACGTTGCCCATGACTTGCTCCTCAGGTCTCGGCGAAAGATGCGCGGGACCTCTACGTCCATGCGGCGCGCTGCGAACGCCACTGAGACATGCGGCAGGGCTGTCCCAACGCACGGGGACCCTGCCTCGTTGGTCCGGTGGATCGCCACGCCGCGTCGCTCACGAATATCGCCCCCTCGCGCTTTGCGATGCCACTGTCAAAAACGATAGTCGACACACGCATGCGCGGAGGCGGACATTGCGCCCCATGCAAGCACCCGATGTTCAACGCAGGCAGGCGAGCGACAAAGGCCGACACGCGGCCAGGCTTCCCGTGCTTGTTGTCGCTGGCTTGATGACGCACGCCTGCGTCTCGTGGGCGCAGGCCCAGCCCGCCGCATCCCAACTCGTCGGTCCCCAGCAGCAGGCGGCGCGCGACCACGATCGCATCGCAATCCTTCGCGAAGAGCTCAGGAAGTCGCAAGCGCAATTGGAAGATCTCGTGCGCCGCAAGACCGAGCGGCTCGCCGCATCCGATACGCAGGCAGCGACCGAAGCCGAGACGCAGCGCGTTCGCACGCTCGGCGACATCGCGGCCCTCCGGCGAGAGATCGCGGCCGCCTCGCGTACCTCCACCCAGACCGCGGTGGTCGAAGCCATGGCCGCGCAGTCCACGAAAGCCCCTTCACCCGCCGGCAAGCACGCGGCGTCGACGCCATGGTGGGACGTCTACGGCGGCAGCCGGCGCATGGACCCGTCGGCTTCGGTTTCTCTCGCGCCCCCGTCCGGGCAAGTGCCCGCGGGATCTTCCTCGGCCACTGGAGTCTCGCCATGACCGCATGCTCGATCCACCACAACCGGCCCGCAGCGCGCCTCAGCATCCAACTCCGATGGAGCGGATGCCTGCTCATCGCCCTGCTCGCCGTCGCCCCTGCGGGCGTCGCCTGGGCCGGCAGCCCGTTTGCCACCGGCGCCAACGCGACCCAGCAACAACTCGTCGCCATCCTGACGCCGCTGGCGGCCGTCGCCGTGATGGTCTCCGGCGCCATGGCCTGGTTCGGCCGCCTGAGCTGGTGGTGGATGGTCGCCGTCGTGATCGGCACTGTGCTGGTCTTCGGCGGCCCCCAGATCGTCTCCTGGATCCGGGGCCTGTTCGGGGTGTGAGGGAGAGCGAACCGTGAGTCGCAACCAAGGCATCGCCGCAGATCCTCTGTTCGGCATGACACGACCGTCGATGGTCTGGGGCGTCACCTACTCGGCCATGATGTTCAACATCGTCGTCACAACCGAGTCGTTCATCGTGACCAAGAGCCTTGCATGGCTGCTGGCCTTCGTGCCGATCCACGGAGTGCTCTACCTGGTCTGCCTGTACGAGCCGCGCTTCTTCGACCTGCTGCAGCTGTGGGGCCGCACGCGCCTGCCCGCCATGCTCGGCGGCAACCTGCGGCTCTGGCGTGCGAACTCTTACAGCCCACTGGCGCTGGACATGCCTGATTGGCGGGGACGTCGCCGCATGCGGATGCCGCCCGTAGCGGTGGTCTGACCCGGGATCGCCATGAAGTTGCTGTCACGCTCCGAGCACACGCTGCGCCGCGAGGCAGGCGCGGCAACCATGATCCCGCTGTCGTCGCATGTGGACGAGCATGTGGCGCGGACGCGCGCAGGCGACTATGTGCAGACGCTGCGCTTGGCCGGCACGAGCTTCGAAAGCGCGGACGACGATGACATCAACAGCTGGCACGAGCGCCTCAACGTCCTGCTGCGCAACATCGCCTCGCCCAACCTGGCCCTGTGGACCCACGTGATCCGGCGTCGCGAGACAGGCTATCCGGCCGGGCGGACGGTCCCCGGCTTCGCCGATGAAATCGAACAGCGATACCGCCGGAAAATGGCCGGCGAGCGGCTGATGGTCAACGAGCTCTACCTGTCGGTCGTCTACCGACCGCAGCCGACCCGCATCGGCAACGCCGCGCTGCGGCTCTTCAATCGCGCGGACCCGGAAGGTGCGCAGGCAGAACTGCGCGATGCCCTCGATGCCTGCGGCAAGCTGCGCCAGGAGCTGATCGTGGCCCTGGAGCGCTACGACCCCGAAGCCCTGGGCGTCTATCGGCTGCACGAAGAGGAGGTGCTGTTCTCCTCCCTGATGGAATTCCACGGCCTGCTGGTCAACGGGGAATGGCAGCGCATGCCGCTGCCGCGCGCGCCCCTGAACGAGGTCTTGGCCACCACCCGGCCCTTCTTCGGCAACGAGGCCATGGAATACCGCACGGGCACCCAGACGCGGATCGGGGCCTTCCTCGGCATCAAGGAGTACCCCACGCCCACGGCGCCGGGCATGTTCAGCGCCTTGCTCACCGCGCCCTTCCCCTTCGTTCTCACGCAAAGCTTCACATTCCTGACCAAGAGCACGGCCACCGACATGATGAGCCGCCAGCATCACCGGATGGCGTCCGCGGGCGACCTGGCGGTCTCCCAGGCCGAGGAGCTCAGGGACGCGCTGGACGACCTGATGAGCAATCGCTTCGTGATGGGCGACCACCACTTCAGCCTGCACGTGCTGGCCGACACCTACGACGGCCTCGGCGAGGCCGAAGGCCAGCCCGCCTCAAGCAGCTCAACGACAACGTGGCCCGCGCCCGCTACCTGCTGGGCGACGCGGGAATGGTGGTGGCGCGCGAGGACCTCGCGCTGGAGGCCGCGTTCTGGGCGCAGTTGCCGGGAAACTTCGGCTACCGCAGCCGCAAAGCGCCCGTGACCAGCCGCAACTTCGCCGCGATGTCGCCCTTCCACAATTTCCCGACCGGCCGCGCCACGGGCAACTACTGGGGCGATGCGCTGGCCATGTTCATGACGCGTGCCGGCTCGCCCTACCACTTCTCGCTGCATGCGAGCGACCCGCACAGTCCGGACGGCGGCAGCCGCCGCGACGTCGGACACATCACCGGAGTCGGGCCGGTCGGCACCGGCAAGACCACGCTGCTGGGCTTCTGCATGGTGGCGATCTGCAATCGCCTCGACGCCACGCAGGTCATCTTCGACAAGGACGAAGGACTGCACATTCTGGTGCGGGCACTGGGCGGACGGTACCTCCCGCTCAAGAACGGTGTGCCGACCGGCTGCAATCCGCTGCAGCTCGACGATGCGGTCGCCGACAACGTCGAGTTCATGCGGCAGTGGCTCAGGCGCGTCGTCATGCGCTCGCCAAACGACATCTTGAGCGTCCGTCAGGAAGACGATCTCGATCAGGCGCTGCATGGCACCCTGAAGCTCGATCCACCCTTCAGGCGCCTGTCCCGCCTGTCCGCCTTCCTCGACATCACCGATCCTGAAGGCATGCACGCACGCCTTCGCAGATGGTGTGCCTCGGAGCGCGGCGACTATGCCTGGGTCTTCGACAACGATCGCGACGACGTGGCTCCGCTGCTGGCCCGGCACGCCCTTGTCGGGTTCGATGTGACCGACTTCCTCGACAACGAGGTCGTGCGCGCGCCGCTGACCATGTACCTCTTTCATCTGGTCAACCGGATGGTGGATGGACGCCCGCTCGTGTGCTGGATGGACGAATTCGCCAAGCTCCTGAACGACCCCGCCTTCGCGAAGTTCGCCAAGAACGGCCTGGAGACTTGGCGCAAGAAAAACGCGAACATCGCCACCTTCACCCAGAGCACCAGCCATGTGCTCGATTCCGGCATCGCCCGCGCGATCGTCGAGCAGACGCCCACGAAGATCCTGTTCCCCAATCCGGAGGCGGACTACGACGAATACACCCAGGGCTTCAACCTGACGGACCGGGAGTTCGCACTCATCAAGCAGGAACTCGAGCCCGGCTCCCGGCAATTCCTCATCAAGCAGAACCATGTCAGCGTGGTCGCGCAGCTCGATCTCCACGGCTTCGATGACGCCTTGGACGTGATTTCCGGGCGCACCAGCAACGTCCGCCTCATGCGCGAGTGCATCGCGACCTTCGGACCCGATCCCGGCCAATGGCTGCCGCCTTTCCGCAAGGCGCTGGCTGACCACCCTTCCCGTTCGCGCTCACACCAGGAGAAATCCCATGCGTAGGTTCCTTGCTGCCCTCCTCTTCGCGGTGGCTTCGCTCGCACCGCTGCACGCGAAAGCCGGTATTCCGGTGATCGACGTCACCGCCGTCGCCAACCTGATTCAGCAGGTCATGTACTGGCAGCAGCAGATCTCCGGGATGCAGAAGCAATACGACCAACTGAAGGAATCCAAGGACCAGTTGACCCAGACCCACAACGCGATGACAGGGAGTCGGGGCATGGAGCAGGTGCTGCCCACCTCGGAACTCGCGCGCAACTACCTGCCGCCCAGTCATGGCGAGCTGATGAACACGCTCAACGGCAGTTCGGCCGGCTATGCGGGGCTGGCCAACCAAGTGCAGTCAATCATGAAAGCCAACAGCATCCTCTCAGGAACGCAGATGGAGGCGCTCAGTCCGGAGTTGCGTCAGATCGTGGAGCAAGGACGGCAATCGGCGGCACTGCTCAACGGCATGACCCAGAGCGCGTACCAGAACACCAGCCAGCGTTTCTCGGCGCTGCAACTGCTGATCAGTCGTATCGCTTCCGCACAGGACCCCAAGGCGATCCAGGACCTGCAGGCGAGGATCCAGGCCGAGCAGAACATGCTCACCAATGAGCAGACGAAGCTGCAGAGCCTTTATCAAGTCGCTCATTCTGAGGAACTCATGCGTCAACAACGTTCACGAGAACAAGCCGCGTCGGGAGTTGGCTCGACTAGATCGCTTCCGACTGTGACCTACTAGGTGCGAAGCCTCCATGCAACCGAGAAACTGGGTACTGCCTGTGATCATGACTGTCGCCGCGGCAGGAGGCGGGTCCTACCTGTTAATACGACATGGGCTCGTGAAAGACGTGCAGTGTGAGGTAGCACGAACACCCATCCCTGATAACTCACCCCCTGAGGAATCGAAACGCAGTTTGAACCGGCGAAAACTCGAAGGCATCGGCAGCACGCGCGATTTGCCAGCACTTCCGATTCCGCAAGGGACCGCTCAATAGGCAAGTGATCATGGGGTTCTTTGCTCAATTCTTTTCTTGGCTTGACGGGCAGCTTGCCGGCTATATCG
Organism: Variovorax sp. W2I14; assembly: GCF_050435205.1. NCBI lineage: Bacteria > Pseudomonadati > Pseudomonadota > Betaproteobacteria > Burkholderiales > Comamonadaceae > Variovorax > Variovorax sp. W2I14. Next base: position 1,534,910 of record NZ_JBNDJX010000001.1, read on the forward strand.
GCACGCACTCGGCGAGGGTTGCTTCCGCGATTGAGCCTGCCGCAGTGACGCTCGCAACCATCTACGTGATGATTTGGGGTTACCTCAGCCTTTCCGGGCGTATCCAGGAACCGATCTGGGAGGGAGTCAAACGAATTTTCACTCTCGCAATCATTCTCGGGATAGGACTTCGGCTATGGACTTATAACCAAGTCCTTACGGATAGTTTCTATCGAGGGCCTGAGCAGCTAGCCGCATCGATCATAGGTGCACCCACTATTGTTAATGTCATTGACCAAGTTTGGTTCGATGGCACGGCAGTGGCCGAACAACTGCTAAGAAAAGGGAGCGTGCTTGATAGTGACTTTGCCTTCTATGTCGCAGGGTTCTTGGTCTATCTGCTAGTTGGTCTGACCGTTGTTGTTACTGCTTTCTTGCTTGGACTTTCGAAGATTGCTATTGCGATCCTGTTGGCCCTCGGACCGATTTTCATCGTCCTGCTTTTCTTCGATGCAACCAAGCGATTTTTTGAATCCTGGACTGCTCAACTAGCGAACTACGCGCTCGTCGAGGTTCTCACGCTGCTAGCTGCGGCGCTTCTTCTCAACATCGTCAAGGCGTACGCTGCCGGCGCGGCGGCATCGGGCGCTGAAATAACGATCGCTGCTAGTGTGCGGGTCTGCGTTGCGTCAGCCCTTGTTTTTCTTGTCATGCGCCAAGTCATGTCAATTGCGGCAGGGCTTGCTAGGGAATGTCTGATCAAGTCGTAAATTGGCTTGATGACGAGTGTGCGTGTTGTGCCGCCGCGCTTGCGGGCTCATCGCGCCGGGCATCCCACGTGTTTGAAGGCCTCTTTGCTCCCTTCACGCTGCCTGCGGGCGCACCTGTCCCATCATCGCAATCAGTTTCTTCCTGGCCATCCACAGGTTCGACAGCGCAAACAGCGTGATCACATGCGCCGTGTTCTTGGCCAGTCCCTTGAACCTCACCTTCGCCAGGCCGAACTGCCGCTTGATCACCCGAAACGGGTGCTCCACCTTCGCCCGGATGCTGGCCTTCTGGTATTCCTGCTTGCGTGCTCTGGCCTTGGCTCGGCCCTCGGGCATCTTCGCCATGTCGCTGGGCCTGCCCGCAATGTGCCACTGCACATCCCGCTTGACTCGGCTCTGTGCTCCGCGATAGCCAGAGTCTGCCCACACCGTGTCCTCTTTGCCGTGCAGCAGATCATCCACCTGCTCCACGTCCGCTTCGTTGGCCGCGGTGGTCGTCACCGTGTGCACCAGCCCCGAGTCCGCATCCACACCGATGTGCGCCTTCATCCCGAAGTGCCACTGGTTGCCCTTCTTCGTCTGGTGCATCTCAGGGTCTCGCTCGCCGCTCTCGTTCTTGGTGGAACTGGGCGCCGCGATGATCGTGGCGTCCACGATAGAGCCGCGCTTCAAGAGCAGTCCCTTCCTGGCCAGATGGGCGTTGACCTGCTTGAAGATGTCTTCAGCCAGATCGCTGGCTTCCAGCAAGTGGCGGAAGTTCAGGATGGTCGTCTCGTCGGGGATCGCCTCCAGACCAAGTCCGGCGAACGTGCGCAGCGAGGCGATCTCGTACAAGGCTTCTTCCATCGCCGGGTCGCTCAGGGCGAACCAGTTCTGCATCAGGTGCACACGCAGCATGGCTTGCAGCGGGTAGGGGCGACGGCCTCGGCCTGCCACTGGATAGTGGGGTTCGATGACTTTGAGCAGCGCCTTCCAAGGCACCACCAGTTCCATCTCGGCAAGGAAGACTTCGCGCCTTGTCTTCTTCCTCTTGCCTGCTTGCTCGGCATCCGAAAAACTGATCTGACTCATCGCTCGTGCTCCTTTGCAGGGTTCAGTCCTTCATGCAAGAAACGTGCTCTTGATCAGACCTTCCCTAGTGGAGTAGCGCTGAGCACCTATGGAGTCGTCAGCGGTGCGCTTCGCTGGGGACTCGGCGGGGCCAAGCGCACCAGCTACGAATTCGGTCGCGGCGTGCTTGACGGCCTACGGCGGGAGCCTCGCAGTCGCTGGGATTCGTTTCGCCGCTTGGCAGGCAATCGCATTGGTGCCGGCCTGGCTTCGATGGCTAGTGTCGGCGCCACGCGTCGCGGCGGCACCGTGCTTCCAAGAGAACAGGTCATGCCGGGCCTGTCGCGTCATCGCTAGCGGAGGGCGTACAGATGAAGCTTTCGACGATCCTTTATTCGCTTGTTCTTCTGCTGGCGGCATGCGGCACTCGCCCGCCCACGCCGCCGGATTGCGAAGGTCCGCTCACACCGATCAACATCCCGAATGGCGTTTCCGAATCAGGAGCGGTTCATGCACCGGAACGCCGCCCTTGAAAACTACATGAACGAGGCCCAGAGCTGGGAACTCGACCGCGCGCGACGCGCGGAGCGATCCAGCAAGATCGCCTGGACCGTGGCCGCCGCGGCAACATTGATCGCGGTGCTTTCGGTCGCCGCTGTCGGCGGGCTCACGCCGCTGAAGCAGCCCGTTCCCGTTCTCATCCGCGTCGACAGCAGCAGCGGGATCGTCGACATCGTTCCCACCTACGAGGGCTCCACCGACATCGAGCCGCTCGTGACTCGCAACCTGCTGCAGAACTACGTGATCGCGCGCGAGCGCTACTTCTACGGCACCGCGGAGGCGGACTACGAACTGGTCGCCTCACAGAACTCACCTCGGCTCAACCAGGAATGGACCGCACTGTGGGCGATCGAAAATCCCGTATCGCCTCTGAACATCTACAAGGACGGTACGTCCATCCGCGCTCAGGTGCGATCAGTCACCTTTCTCAAGCTGGGCAGCGGGAAGGACAAGCTGGCACAGGTGCGCTTCACCCGCTCGACGCGCACAGGCGGCACCGGTGACGAACAGACCAGCCACTGGGTCGCCACGATCGAGTTCGCTTATGTCCCGCCATCGACGGACAACAAGATGCGATCGCTCAACCCACTGGGCTTTCGCGTCGTGGAGTACCGCCGCGAGCCCGAGGTCGCCCCGGTCGGTGGAACTGCACCGAGCAGGCAGGATGCGCGATGACGCCGTGGCGCGTGCCCCACAGGTTTGGCCTTGCCATCGGGCTGGCGGCAAGTCTGGCGCTGGCTGCGCCGTTCGGCCGATGCGCGACCGTGCCGCCGGCGGGCAAGGTCGATGCCCGAGTGCGTGTGGTTGCCTACGACCCCGAGGACGTCGTCACGCTGCAGGGCTATGTGGGCTACCAGATCCATCTGCAGTTCGCCGAAGGCGAGGAGTTCGTGAACCTTGGCGCGGGCGACAACGGCGCCTTCGATGTCGGCGCCGAGCGCAACCACTTCTTCATCAAGCCCAAGGAAGCGCGCGCCTTGACCAACTTCACCCTCCTCACGAACCGGCGGGCCTACCACTTCGACTTCATCGTGTCGTCCGTCGCGCCCGCGGGCGCAGCGACCAAGCGCATGGTGTATTCGATTCGTTTCACCTACCCGGAGGACGAGGCCCGCGCCGCGGCAGCGGATCAGGAACGACGCAGGACCGAAGCGCGCATGAACGAAGAGGCCTCCAAGCGCCCACGCAATGCCGACTACTGGTTCTGCGGCAGCGAATCGCTCAAGCCTGAGAGCGCCCACGACGACGGCGTGCAAACGCGACTGCGCTTCCAGGCGCAATCGGACTTTCCCGCCATGTTCGTGCGCAACGACGATGGGTCCGAGTCGCTGTTGAACTTCAACGTCGAAGCGGATGAGGTCGTGATCCACCGCGTGGCGCGCAGCTTCGTACTGCGGCGCGGTGGACTGGTCGGCTGCGTGGTCAACCGGTCGTTCGTCGGCGGCGGCACGCGCACCCCGACCCACACGAGCGCCGAAGATGTGCGCCGCACCACGACAGGAGAGCGGCCGTGACCTGGATCGACCAGACGCGCCGCAGCGCCCGAATGGATCCGCCAACGCCTTCCGATGCATCCGAGATCGACCCCGGCACCGGGGAGATTCTGTCTGCACGGACTGAAGCAGCCACCGGAGGGGCCGCGGCTCGCGACGCCGACGAGCGCACCACGGTGCGAGGCGAACGCGCCATTCCATCGGTCAATCGCGAGCGCTCTGTACAGTCGCGCATCAGCGGATTCCTGGCACTGGCCGTGATTGTTCTGCTCGGCGGCGGCTTTCTGTTCTGGTACTACAACACCCAGTACGCCAAGACCCGCGAAGCCGAAGAGGCCGCGAGAAAGGCGGCCTCGGCGCGTGCCGGCGGCGAGATGAAGGTACCGCCGCTCGGCCGCATCGATCCCCCGAAAACGCCGCCGGAGCCGCCGCCGATCGCCGGCACGCCCCCTGCCCCAGAGGCCGCGGCCGTCAATGCCGGCACCCCGCAAAAGACGCCCGAGCAGATCGCGCTGGAACGGCAGTTGGGCACCCCGGTGCTTCGGCGCGCGCAGTCCGCCCAGCCCTCGGGCAATTCGACACCGCACGCGTTCACCGATCCGGCGGTGCTGCCCGCCGGCGGCGTGCCAGGCATGTCCCAGCTGTTCGGCGCGCTGCAGCCGCCTGGCGCCGGCTCGGCCGGAACCGGCGGCGGTCAACTTGGCGCCAGCCTCCGGCCGACGCCGACCCCGGCGGTCCTCGCCCAGACCCTGCCCACACGGCGCATGCTGCTGCCCAAGGGCGCGTTCATCGACTGCACGCTGGAGACCGCCATCGACTCCACCTACGAGGGCATGACCACCTGCATCGGCGCGAGCGACATCTACGGGGCGGATGGCAAGGTCGTGCTGCTGGAGCGCGGCACCAAGTACGTGGGCGAGCAGCGCGGAACGCCGCGGCAGGGACAGGGCCGGGTCTTCATCCTGTGGAACGAAGCCCGCACGCCCACCGGCGTGGTGGTCCAGCTCGCCTCGCCGGGAACCGACGAACTGGGACGCAACGGGTTGCCCGGCTTTGTCGATACCCACTTCTGGGATCGCTTCGGTGCCGCGGTCCTGATCTCGGTGATCGACGGCACGATGCAGGCGATCGCCGCCCAGCCGCAAAGCGGCAACCGGGTCGGCAGCGGCGGCGGCTTGGTGCTCGGCCCGCAGGGCAGCCGGGACGTGATGACGGAGGTGCTGCGCAGCACGGTGTCGATTCCGCCGACCGTCATCAAGAACCAGGGCGAGCGAATCCAGATCCTGGTCGCTCGCGATGTGGATTTCAGGAGCGTCTATGCGCTTCGAAACGACCCAGCCACTCCCTGAACGCACGCTCTGCGCCGCCACCGTCGACCTGCGATCGGCGACCAGTCCTGTGTCTGCCGCGGCAGCCGCGGAACCGCCCTCTTCGCTTGTCCTCTTCCTCGGTCCGCTCGGCCGTCTGCTGGAGGATCCCGAGGTCACCGAGATCTGCATCAACGAGCCTGGCGTGGCTTTCGTGGAGCGGCAGTCGGGCTGGCTGCGTGAGGAGTTGCCGTTCGCAAGCTTCGACTGGTGCATGGCCATCGCCAAGCTTGTGGCCAACTTCACGCACCAGCGGATCTCGGCCAACGAGCCGCTCCTGTCCGCCACCCTCCCGGGCGGCGAAAGAATCCAGATCGTGCTGCCGCCTGCGACGCTGGAGCGGACCGTCTCGATCACGATCCGGCGTCCGTCCCACACGCTCTGGAGCCTCGAAGAGCTGGCGGATCTGTGCGTCTTCGAGCCGACGCGCAGCGCTCCCGGCTGCCCGGTGCTGCCATCCGATCCGGACAACCTGGCGCCGGAGGACCGGGAACTGGCGGAGCTTCTCGCACGCCGAGAGTTCGTGCCGTTCCTGCGCCGCGCGGTGCAGTCGCGCAAGAACATCCTGTTGTCCGGGGCCACAGGCTCGGGCAAGACGACCGTCGGCAAGGCGCTGATCCTCGAAGTGCCGCCCGAGGACCGCCTCATCACGATCGAGGACGTGAAGGAACTGTCGTTGCGCAACCAGCCCAACCATGTGAGGCTCTTCTACTCGCAGGGCTCCCAGGGACAGGCGGAGGTCACGCCCGGCCAGTTGCTCGCAGGTGCCAAGCGCCAGCGCCCCGACCGGGTGTTCGTGTCCGAGTTGCGGACTGGCGAAGAGGTCTACGACTACCTGGTGTCCGTGAACACCGGCCACCCCGGCTCGATCACGAGCGTGCATGCGGACAGCGCGGCGATGGCCTTCGTGGCACTGGCGCAGTTGATGAAGCGCAGCCAGGCGGGGCAAGGCATGAGCACGCGCGACGGGGTGGAACTGGCGCAGATGAGCGTGGACATCGTCGTGCAGTGCGCGCGCGAGCGGAGGGACGACCGGCCGCGGCGCATCGTGCGGGAGATCTGGTATGACCCTGGCACCAAGACCCGAAGGCTTGCCTAGCCCCTTCAGGATTGCCGTCGCAATGCTGGTGGCCGCGATCATCGGCGTCTACGTCGCAGGCCACGCGTTCCTGATGGCGATGAAACTGCCGCCGCAGCAAGTCACGCTGCTCACGCTCCACGCCTATTGGCAGGCCTACGGCGAGCGGCCGGACGTGCGCCGCGCCCTCTTGGCATCGCTCGCGGGTTCCCAGGGTTTGGCGCTGGGCCTGGTCGGCGTCGCCATACTGCCGCGTCGCCGGCCGCTGCACGGCGAGGCCCGGTTCGCGAGCCGCCGCGAGATCGCACGGGCCGGGCTGCTGCAGGAGCACGGCATCATCCTCGGGCGCCTGGGCAACCGCTACCTGGTGCTGCCCGGCCAGCAGGGTGTCGAGCTCGAGGCGCCGCCGCGCAGCGGCAAAGGCGTCGGCGTGGTCATTCCCAATCTGCTGAACTGGCCCGGCTCGGCCATCGTCAGCGACATCAAGGGCGAGAACTTCACGCGCACGGCGGGTTTTCGGGCGGCGCATGGGCAGGAGGTGCACCTGTTCGATCCGTTGTCGGAGCGCGAGTGCTCGGCACGCTGGAATCCACTGGGCTACGTGTCCGAGCAGCCCTACCGCTGCATCGACGACCTGCAGCGCATCGGCACGATGCTCTTTCCCGATCCGCAGGCGGGCGACCCCTTCTGGAGTTCGTCGGCTCGGTCGCTGTTCCTGGGCATCGCCCTGTACCTGTTCGAGACCCCGGGCGCCACGCGCACCCTCGGCGAGGTGCTGCACCAGGGCATGGCCAGCGATGCGGAGGGCTTCCAGAAGCACTGGAAGCGCGTGATCGATGCCTGCGAGCGTGCCGGCTATCCCCTCTCGCAGGAGGCGGTGCAGAGCCTCTACGACGTGATCGACCTGGCGCCGACCACGGCGTCGAGCATCCGCAAGACCTTTACCAGCCGCCTGGACCTGTGGCTCAACCCGATGATCGATGCGGCCACCTCGGCCAACGACTTCGATCTGCGGGACCTGCGCAAGCGCCCGATCTCGATCTACGTGCAGATCAATCCCGACAACATCGCCCGGCTGCAGCCGCTGCTCAATCTCTTCTTCCAGCAGGCGATCGGCCTGCAGACGCGCGAGCTTCCCGAAAGCAACGCGCAGCTTCGCCACCAGTTGCTGCTGATGCTCGACGAGTTCGCGGCGCTCGGGCGCATTCCGGTCATCGCCGATTCCACCGCCTTCCTGCCGGGCTACAACGTGCGCACCGTGGTCATCGTGCAATCCCACTCGCAGCTGGTCGAGAAATACGGCATCGAGGGCGCCAAGTCGATCCGCAAGATGCTGGCCGCGCGCATCGTGTTTCCGCCCAAGGAGTACGAGGACGCCGAGGCCATCTCCCGGGAGTTGGGGACCTGCACCGTCCGGCAGAAGAACATGAGCCGCCCGATGTGGGGCGGTGCGGCCAAGGGGGCGACGGTGAGCATCAGCGAGCAGCCGCGCCGCCTGCTGTTGCCGCAGGAGGTCAAGGAGCTCGGGACGGACCGGATGCTTCTCTTCTACGAAGGCCTGCGGCCTGTGCTGGCGCATCGCGTCCTGTACTTTCGCGACCGGTTCTTCGCCCCGCGGGAGCGCCCGCCGCCGCCGGTGCCCAAGCTCGACGTGACCAGGCGCGGTGCCATCCTCGCGCCTGTTTGTCCGACCGTGACCGATGACGAGCAAGACACCGCCGGCATGCGTTCCGAATTCATCACCGGCGCCGCACCGAAAGACGGTGGCCCGTCACCAGCGAACACAACGGCGGCGAGCATGGCGGGCGACGCACTCGACGATGAGCTGAAGCTGGACGATTTCTCGTTCGACTTCGATGACGTGGAGATTCCCACCGAGAAGCTCAGCGAGGAGGACCTCAAGCGCCTTGCCGACGAGTTCATGGCGCGCATCCTGGATTGATGTCCTCGACTCAAGCCTGAATCAGGACGCCCCGAACGACTGCACGCATGCAAAAGGAGCCACGATGTCCACAGACCCACCGTCCGGAAGCCCGCCGCCGTTCGGCACCGCGCGCGCTGCCTCTCACGACGAGGCCGGCTCCGTCCAGAGCGACGCGCCGGAGGCGGGACGCGGGCATCCCCGGGTGCCCGATGCCATCGAACGACGTTACCTGCGCGTCGACAACCGGTACTTCTTTCCGGACCGTACCCTCGCCTTTATCGACGACGGCGCGCGCATCCGCGTGCAGACCGAAAACCGCGAGGTGCTGCACAGCGTGGTGGCGATTGCCGAGGCGCGCGGCTGGCGGGCCCTCACCGTCAGGGGTACCGAGAGCTTCCGGCAAAGCATGTGGCGCGAAGCCGCGTTGCGTGGCATCGAGGTCCAAGGCTACGAACCGACGGAGGTGGAAATCCTTCAGATGCAGCGCGCCTCGAACCAATCTCCACCACCGCGTGAAAAGAGAGCCGCCCAGGCGCCTGCAACCCGGACAGCACCGGAGGAACGCCGGGCGGCGACGGCGCGCGATGATGCACGCGGCCCCGGCGCGGCTTACGATGCCGCGTCGGATTCGACGGAACTGCCGCGAGACCATCGATCGCCGCGGACTACTCGCGGGTCGACCATTCAAGGGATGCTGGTTGCGGCGGCCGCCGCACCCTACCAATTCGATCCGGCGCAGCGCATGTCCTTCTACGTGAGGGTCCGCACCGAGACCGGCGATCGCACGGTGTGGGGTTCGGACCTCGAACGCGCGCTCGCGCAATCCGCGTCGCGCCCGCGCATCGGCGACCAGGTGGTCCTCACAAGGCGCGGCGCGCGCCCGGTGAAAGTCCTGGTGGCGCAACGCAATGCACAGGGCGAGCTGGACGGAGGGAAAAGAATCGTCACGCAACGTGCCGTCTGGCGCATCGACACACCGGACTACCTTCGCGCCATGGAGGAGCGCGCGACCCGCATACGAAGCGGCGAGACGGTGTCACCCGAGATCCAACGTCAGAATCCGCAACTGGCCGCCGCGGCGGCCGGCCTGGCGTTGGCCGAGCAGTACGCGGCGCGCGTGACCAGCGATCGGGACGCACAGCAGCGCCTGATGCAACTGATCCGCGAACGCATCGCTGACGCGTTGACGCAAGGCCATTCGCTCCATCTGCCGGATCGCCGGCCGCATCCCGCAACCGTGCATGTGCGCCAGCGCACGGCCAGAGACCGAGGAGCGCCCAGCCATGAGCGGGTTTAGGCGCCGCGGGACCGCACCATCGGACGACAGCCGGCCAACAAAGGTGCGAAGCAGTTCCGAAAAAACCACCCACGTGCGCGCGGGCGGGTCAATGTCCTCCCTGGCGAAGGCCACAGCGCCCGCGCCGGCCTGGTCGATCTCCGACGGCTCCCTGGAGGCGCTCAAATGGGTCGGACTGGTGCTGATGACCGGCGACCACGTCAACAAGTACCTGCTGCAGGATGCGAGCCCTACGCTCTACGCACTGGGACGCATGGTGATGCCGATCTTTGGCTTCGTCCTCATGGCCAATCTGGCGCGGCCGGGCGCATTTGAAGCTGGCATGCATCTTCGCGTCCTGAGGCGCCTGGCGGTCTTCGCGTTGTTGGCGACGCCCGCTTTCGTTCGCCTCGTCGGCTGGTGTCCGTTGAACATACTCGTGACACTTTGGTTGGCGACCTTGATCGTGTTGCTCTTCGAATGCGGCGGCGGGGTGGCACGCGCGGCGGCATTGATGGCCTTCCTCATCGGAGGTGCGCTGGTGGAGTTCTGGTGGCCCGCACTGCTCTGCTGCCTCGGCGCCTGGGGGTTCGCGCGCCGTCCCGATGGCGTCAGGATGCTCTTGTGGGCCCTGGCGACAGCCTCGCTCGCGATCGTCAACGGCAATTTTTTCGCGCTGGCCGCCCTGCCCTTGATCCTGGGCGCGCGGTACGTGGACATTCAGTTGCGACGCTGTCGATGGGTCTTCTACGCCTACTACCCTGCGCATCTGTCAGTGATTGCTGTGGTGCTAAGCCCCCCATGATTGGAAAGAACCAGTGGCGAACCCTTCGCAAGCGACTGCAAAGCTTTCAAGCGATTTTGCATGTCATCCCCGCAAGTCAAGCGTGCTTCCGCCGCCATGATCGAACTGTGCAACCTGAGCGAGCGACGCCCATGCAGGCCCGATCCATCTCACGCAACATGCGGCCGGCGTCAACGCACTAGAGGCTTGCCAATATTCCGGTCGAGGATGCCTCGGCGGCCAACTTGCCCTCCGGGTTGTAGAGCGCAGCTTCTAGGAACGCAATGCGCTTGCCACGCTTGACCACCCGCCCTTCGACCCGCCCCTCACCCGGGCCGACCTTTTCATAGAAGCTCACCTTGATTTCGAGGCTGAAGACGGTCTGCTGTTGCTCCGAGTCGTGCATCACGGCATGGGCCATGGCGGCATCGAGCCAGGCGGTGATGAATCCGCCCTGGGCGATGGTGCCGTTCGTATGGCAGTACTCGCGTCTTACCGTGAAGGCGGCCTGGACCGTCTTGCGCTCGGGCGACCACTCGGTCACGTGGAAGTTGCCCATCGATTCGGACAATGCCTGGCCGGAGCGAATTCGTGCTTCTAGATAGTCGTTCATTGAAATCGTGCGCTGATGAAATCAGCGGTCATTCTCATCCGAAGCCGGCGGTCTGTCGTCTGCCGTTCTTGCAGTTCATCCTCGCTCCGGGGGCTGCCGCTGCCCATGGCATTGCTGCAAAGCGCGGCTGCTCCGGCTCTGGTCTTGCGACGCCGACGACTAGAAGTGATCCGCGGTGAATTTCGGGATATCGCGCGCCATGGCCAACAAGGCCTGCGCCCGTCGGGCCACGAACTGAGCGAGGTCTCGCACGAAGGCGACTTCCTCTCCCGTGTAAGCAGCGTCCGCCGCCTGCGCGGGCGCCTCTTGAAGTGCGAACTCACAGAGTCGCGTCAGCTCGCGTGCGAAGTACCTGCGGTCGATGCCTAAGCGCATGCAGAAGTCCGCAAGCGCGAACGAGCGCACTGCGTTCAGCTCGAACTCGTCCCCGAACGCCATCGCCAGGTCGTGATGGAACGCCGCGTATTGCACGACGCTCACCAGGTCATACAGCGGCGTGGGCGTGAGCCCTGTGCGGTCGACGAAGAACGAGATGTTCTTGCCATGCGAATCGCTGTTGCCGAACAGCAGGGTCGTGACCGCCCAAAGGACCAGGCGCTGCATGCCCAGCGCCGGTTCGACGAACCCGGGCCGGAGTGCGCCGAGCTTTTCGAAACTGGCGCCATCGCGAATGTGCCGCACCTCCGGCTGGTCCCCGACGTTGCGCTCGTACTTTGCATTCACCGACAGATCGAGCGCTTGGCACCCGTCGATGACGTGCAACCGCTCGACGCCGTCCGGCGTTTTGCGGCGGTCGAATCGCTCGATGCTCAAGACCGGCGACGGCACTCGCAGGATGCTCACGTGCGCGGCACCAGGCGCCTTCCAGCGCCGCATGCTGATGCGATGGGTCAATTGCATGCAGAAATGCTCGTTGGCCACCATGCACCTTGCGTCCTCACGCACAGGCTCTGGTTTGAGGATGTGCGTGGACGACAGCACCCCGTCGACCAGGAACAGCCTGTCTTCCTCGACGGCCACCAGAAGCTTGTCTTGATGCCCCGCGATGGACATGCGCACTTTGCCGTCCCACCGGTTGAAGGGCTCGTTCGCGCGGTTGTCGATCCGTGCCTGCAGCTCCTCGAGCGGCAGGTGCCGGCGCAGTGGCTCTTGCTCGGCCGGCTCTTGGCCGGCAGCGACAAAGCTCAGCGCGCCAGCGGTCTCATGTCCGAGGTGGCGCAAAAGCCCGAAGACGTTGTTGCGCGCCACGCGCGCATCGGTGGCCGCCACAGCAAGCGCCTCGCCTTCGGGGAGCAGGTTCTCCAGGAAACGGCGGATAGCCTGCGGCGACGCGCTCCCCTCCAAGGGCAGATGGGGCGAGAGCGGGTACCGGCCTGGCAACGTCCGCCAAGCAGCGCCGTAGTCGAAGTGGAAGGCATCCTGAGCCTGGTCATAGCCGAGCGTGCCGACCCGCACGGCTCCCGCGTAGACGTCCAGGATGTACCGGTCCATCACCGCCCCTCGCCCGCGGAGGGGTCAAGCGCTGCCTCGAGGACAGGAATGGCGGTCTTGGGCACGATGAGCATCCGAAGGCCCAGGCTGTCCAACACCAGCATGAGCTTGTCCGCAGTCACCGGCTTGCCGTTCTCCAAACGCGAAAGCAAGTCGCTGGAGACTCCGCTGAGGGACGCAGCGTCGTCGATGCGCATGCGCGACTGAGCGCGTCGATTTCGCACGAGCTTGCCGAGCTGCTCGAGGGATGCCGCGGCTGGACTCAGGTTCTGCTGGAATTCAGGAAGTGTGCGGGCCATATTATTCCGTGTTTCCGGAACTATAGGCCAAATGCCGAAAACTCGCCATTAGTTTCGTGATGGCGAAACAATTCGCCTAACCATGCCGCCGGGTGCATTTGTTCCGGCATACCGGAACAACGTGAGCACAAAGTGGCTGCGCGTCAGCTTACTTGGCTGGGTCCCATGGTTCAGCCCCGGGTGCCTAGACGGCGACCCGCGACTCAGCCCCTCACGCTGTACGAAATCCACAAACGCCCTCAACAGCGCAGGCAGCAGCCGGCGGCCCGGGTAGCAGAGAAAGGGGCCGGAGAAACGCGGCCACCAAGGCTCCAGGATCGGCTCGAGGGGACCGCTGTCGAAATGGGGCCGCAGCCAGTCCTCGAACAGGTAGATCACACCGGCACCGGCGATGGCCGCATCGACCGAGAGATCGGCGGCCGAGCCGATCCGGACGATCAGTTGGCCAGAGACATCGATGCGCAGGTCTTCTCCATCGCGTTCGAAGTCCCACGGGGGCATCGACCCGCTGGCGAAGCGCCCGCGCAGGCAGGCGTGGCCGAGCAGGTCGCGCGGATGCTCGGGCCTGCCGCAGCGGTCGAGGTACGAAGGCGCTGCGGCCAACGCGAAACGCTGCACGCGCGCGGGCCGATCGGCACCGCGACCAGGTCCTGTTCGAGCCGCTCGTCGTAGCGAATGCCGGCATCGCAACCAGCGGCCAACACATCGACGAAGCCGTCCTCCGCGATCACCTCTAGCGAGATCTCCGGATAAACCGTGACTGATTGGCCCACCGTGATTGCGGACGACGGCGTGGTGAACTTCACTACGAAGTAGCAGAGCCATGAGCGGCGCTTGGTGGCCGCCGCTCAAGCGCTCACCGGACGTGTTGGCCCATGCGCGTGTCGCTGGTTCGCCGTCTCCGGAAGCGAACGAGGAACTCGCTGAGGACTTGGCAAGGCGTGCGGCGCTGCGAGAGGCCATCAAGGACACGGACCTGCTCGACAAAGCCGAGGTCGAACACGCAAGTGCGAAAGACTTGATCGCTCAGATCCAGGGTGCCGCCGAGGTGGACGACATGTTCGATGCCAAGGTCACGGTGCTGGGCGAGTACATCTACCACCACGTGAAGGAAGAGCGCAATGAGATCTTCGTAAAGGCGCGCGCGGCGCAGAAGCTGGACCTGATCGGAATGCGCGACAAGCTCACTGCACGCAAGGAAGAACTGTTGGACGAGCCGGCCACAGCCTGAACCCACTCACCTCATCGAAAGAACAAGCATGGGAATCATCTGGACCATCCTCATCGGGTTCATCGCCGGGCTTGCTGCACGAGCCTTGCTGCCTGGCAAACAAGCCATGGGCTTCATATTGACGACAGTACTCGGCATCGCGGGTTCCCTTCTGGCCACTTACCTTGGACAAGCCATGGGTTGGTATACCGCTGGGGCAGGAGCCGACTTCGTAGCTTCAGTAGTCGGCGCCGTCGTCGTGCTGGCCATCTACGGGTTTATCGCCCGCCGTCGTTAAGGGCACGCGCGCGTTCATGAAAACCCAGCGTCGCATGGCACCGCTGCGGTTCGCCAACCGCCCTACGGCGTTCCAATCTCAGCTTGGCCTGCCTGCCGAGACCGGATCGCAGGCTTGAGGCCGCGCGGTGCCGCTCGCTGCATGTGCGTACGCACCGAGCAAAGCTCGCGCCTGTTGTGTATCGACGTCCGAGCCTGTGCGCATTTGGCGCGGGGCCCAGCCAGGCACCAGCTCACACCAGACGGGCGCAGCTCTCGTTCGTGACGAGACGGTCGATCGTACTTGTGCGATCACGCAACCGGCGGTGCATCCGATGGGTCATGTGCAAGCCGGCCGTTCCGGGGACTCCTCAGCGCTCGGGAGCCGCGGCGCCGCCACCAGATAACCCTCAGTTAGGCTTCTCACGCTTCCGAAAACGTGAACTTCATCACGCCGTATGCCATTGCAAGCACCTGCAGCGTCACATCTGCACACACAGCGGGCCCTTTTGCCTAAGGTGCGTGCGCCTGCACCGGCCGAGTCAATCGGCGCCACGGTCCGCAAGGCACCCTTTGCGTGAACGCCGAACCCTCGCCGGTGGCGCATCCGCCGTGTACTGCTTGCTCACGACCCCAGCAGGCAATGTCGGACAACGCCGCGCATGGAAACGCCACGGGAGAACAGCGACGATGAAGGAGAGTGGCTGCATGTCCGCGTGCGGTATCGCAAGACCAGCGTCCCCGTAAGGATCAGCCGGCGAGCGCTTGAGGAACACTTCGGCGCACTCGACGGACAGCACACACCGATCTTTCTTTACGTGAACAACAAGCAATCGATTGATCATGCGGCGCACGCCAAGTTGAAGTCCGGCTCGCGCTACACGGCTGAAGCTCCGCTCGAACTTCGTGCATCAGACTTCGCTTCGATCCTCGGCACTTCTGGCTCAAAGAAGAAGTCGTGGCGACCCGGGGATCTGCAGCATGCGCTGGATCAAGTCGTGTCGGCGGAGCAGCCGAGCGGATCAGTCATCGGCAACTATGTGCAATGGAAGGCTGGAGCCGGGCGCGTCGAAATGGTGGGCCTCTTTTCGGCCGAACAACTCGAACGCATCGCGGCCTTCATGAGGCGAGCCCTCAAGGATCCACCCGATGTGCCAGGCCATGAAGAAGAAAAGCACGGCGGATAGGCGGCGGCCAAAGAAGGAGACGGCGACCGTTGTCCGGCGCCAACCGTGCCCCTTCCTTGCAGGGCCGTGCTGCCTTCAAGCTGTCGGAGGCGCACATGCCTCAAGACTGCGCCGCGTGGCTTGCGTCGAGCACGTGCCTTATCGCGATGAGCCGCCACTAACGAGGTGGCATCCGGCGTCGCGGTGGCGAGAAATCCCTGACAGGCTGTCCGAACGTGCATCTCGTCCGGTCTGCCTGAAAAACTGCGTAGATTTTCACAAGGAAACAACTGCTATTTTTTAACTTTCGCGCCACCGGATATTGCGCATTGCCATGGCATACATTTGATCGATGCCGAAGAAGAGCAACCACGGTGAAGGCGAAGAGATGATGCAGAAGCTGCGCGACCTGGTGCGGCTGGCTCAGGCAGGAGACTGCACAGCCGTCCGCGTCTTCAGCAGTGACGGCGGCTACCGGGACATGGTCTGCGGCGGTAGTCAGGAAGACCAGGCGATGGCGCTAGAGCGCCTGCGCAAGGCTGGCCTGCATTGACCGGCACGACAGCACTCGGCGTGGATAGACAGCGTCCCGAGGCGCGGAGCGATCGAGCTGCCGTACTTCAATCGCCGTGCACCTCAATGCTCGCGCGGCAGATTCATCAGCGCAAGAGCTGCTTCAAGCCTTGGACTGGGACAGGGACCTCGACTCAGTTCGGCCGCGCACAGTTTCGGCTGCAGCGACGTTCGAAAATCGCCCCGCAAATTCCGAATCCGAACGCGTGCGCTCCGCGATCCAATGCGATCCTGCGCCATGGCGTGCGTCCTGGACCTCGCAGATCGCTGCCGCTTCTCTCAGCGCTGCGCAGGTCATCTCCACCCAGAGTCCGCCGTCGCAATGTTCGTCGTCCTCGTGATGCGCGATGTCTGAGCGCCAGCACACACGGATCTGCTTGCCTTGCGTGGCGACACCGCGGGATGGGCAATTTGGTGATTCCATCGGATGCTCTCCTAACCGGTGCCGATCCTACGAGGCAGCACGCAGCGATTCAACGTTCCACCCCGTGGTCGGGACGCGGAATCGTGCAAATTCGCACGGTCACGCCAGTCACGCGGAACGCCTGCCAGATCCGATTTGCGCAAGGCGCGACTGCGTGACCGACGAACACTATCGCCACAGATGTCGGCATTGTCCGGCATGGCGTTCCCGCGTGCACCATCATGCAAATGCTCGCGTCTTCGTGCGATGAGCCGCATCCCGCCGAAGGCCCCACTTTCAAGCGATGACCAACGGGTAGATGGAACGACCGTGCGGGACGCCATGTTGCGACATGACGCGGACATCGATAGCGCGATGCGTGCACTTCGTGCCTCGGTGCGCGACATCCACCATCGCGTTGCCGAGATGCTGCAGCATGTCGATTCATCGCCACCTTCTGCGCGATCCTACCCGGTCCCTTGCAACGCGCATGAACGATCCAGCACGTCGACGCTGGCGCGCGAGATCCATGAAATGACGTCTCAGATCCGGTCGATGGAGAGCGCGCTCGGCATCAGCTTGCAGAACGCGCCGCACGAATTCGCATTGGGCATCAAGCAGCGGCGCAAACTCCGATCCGCGTGAGGCACAACAGCACACAAAACAACGGCCACCTACCGAGGCGTACCGCTCGTCGGGCGGCCGTTTGCCGAGCTTCAACGTACCCGCGAAAGAACCCGCAAAGCAACGCGGCCCCGAAGGGCCACTGGCTCGTTTTGCGCAGTGCTGCGCGATGCTTACTTCTTCTTTGCAGCGGCCTTCTTGGGAGCAGGCTTGGCCGCTGCGGCCTTGTCCGCCTTGCGCTTGGCCGCCTTCGGGTCCACCGCGGCCTTGAACGCAGCGCCGGGCACGAACTTCGGCACCTTCTGCGCCGCGATCTTGATCGCGGTGCCGGCCTGCGGATTGAAGCCAGTGCGGGCCGCACGCGCGACTTGCTTGAAAGTGCCGAAGCCGACGATCTGCACGGGATCGCCCTTTTTGACGGCGGCGACGATCGCGCTGGTGACTGTCTCGAGGATGCGCGCGGCTTCGGCCTTGCTGACGGTGTGGGTGGTGGCGATTTTTTCGACGAGTTCGATGCGGTTCACTGTTGATTTTTTCCTATGACGAGAGATCAGGCGAAGAGCCTCTGCACACCGCAGGCGGATGCCCACGGCGAGCGGCGGCAGTGTAGCCGCAGCGCCGAGGCAGCCTAAGGCGCGCGGCGAACCAAACGACGCCCCGCGTCTCATGACCAAGAGAAGCGGTCCCCCGACATGAAGGCACGAGCGGCACCACGCGCGTCGCATTACCGCCTTGCGATCTGCCGCTCGCGCAGCGTAGGACAGGTACGGGCAGTTGGCGTCGCTTTTGGCGGATAGCGATGGCCTTCACCGCTGCGGAAAGTGCTGGTGCACTGGAACGGCATTGGGGAGCACGTATGACGGATCGTTTGATCGGCGGCAGGACTGCAGGTGGGAGCGTAAGGACTGCGGCCGGGTTTGCCATGGAGGACCGGGGGCGATCGCCTTCGGCGGGCAGGAGGTCACGGCTGGGCCGCGGGAGCTTCGCGGCAGCAGCCCACTGTCAGGAGGCCGCGCGACGATGAAGCTTGAGCCAATGGACTTTCTGCGCGAACTGCAAGGACGCGAGTTTCCGCTCGTGGTCACCGGGCAGCCGGCCGTCGCTTGCGTCGAGATGCTCCACACGGTGGGTTTCGTCAACGCGGTCGTGATCTCTTCGGACCCCGAGCTCGCCGAGGCGCGAGTGCACCAGATCACTGAACTCGGCCGACGAGCGCTGGCGAAGCGATGATGACCTCCATCGGCGGCTGCGCCCGCACGCGCTGCACCTACGTCTCAAACACTCGAGGCCGGAAGGCACGAACATGAAGTTGATCCGGACGATTCTGGAGATTGCGGCGATGCCGCTCTTCGCCGTCGCGCTGTTCGCGGCCGGGCTCATCGCGGCCGTGGCGCATCTTCTGGCCCTGCCCGGCCTTTATCTTTGGGAGAGACACCAGGAGAACAAACCCGTGTCGCCAAGACGCCCGAGCGCCGATCCGTGAGGAGAAGCAGATCGGTTAGAATTGCGTGTCACCTGGTCACCGGGTGTTGCTCGGCCGAGCAAGCTGAATCCCAAAGCAGCGCGTCGAAGTCACCACGACGAGAAAAACAACATTGACTTCTGCAAACGAATTTGCCGTAGCGTGGACCGCGTAAGAGTTCACGACCATTTTCCGAAGCCCTCCCCCGTGAGGGCTTTTTTCATGGATCCACGACATGCACGCCGCTCAATCTCGTGCTGGCGTCGCACTTCGGTGACGTTTGTCGCTACCGCGCGCATTCGCGCCAACTCTTGCCTGATGGCTGGCTCCCCGTCTGTCCTCACAAGCTTGTGATGCCGCACTCGGCGAGCGCGGCTCTACGTCGTGACTGGCGTAAAGACTTTCCCTGTCGCTGTGGATGAAAGGCAAAGTCGTTCTCGGGAAATTGGCGCCCTCAGCGGACTGCACAAGCCGGGGTTGAGCCTTCGAGCAGCGGCGACGCGCAGGTTTGTCGCTTCAGGTCGGCTGCTTGCCGGCTTGCAATCGCCGGAATGCGCTGAAGTGCCGGATGGCCATCTGCTGCCGTCCGCTGTCGGCATACAGCAGGGCCGCGTTCCGATGTGCGTCGAGCAGGTCCGGTTGCAGCCGCAGCGCCTCTTCGTAGCTCGCCAACGCACCGTCCACGTCGGCGACACCCTCGAGCGCCACGGCGAGATTGAAATGCATCAGCGGATCGTCGGGACAGAACCGCAACCCCTTTTCGTAGAGCGACGCAGCCGCATCGAACTCGCCGGATTCGCAGAGCATGAAGCCGAGATTCAGGTACGCGTGGGCATACGTGGGGTCGTCCGCCAGGATGCTTCGGTAGAGCGCCTCGGCGATCCTGGGGGCCGTTTCTTCCAACGCTTCAGCCTCGGCAAAACGCGCATCGAGCACGGCGGCGCCCACACTCGGCCCAGGTTTCGAGGGAAAAAAGCGCAGAGGGCTTTCGCCAGACCTGATCTGAAGGTCCAGCACGAACTGCCCCGTCCGGGGTTCCCAGTGCGCATCTCCGAAGCGGACCGTCACGCGATCCCCTTCGGACGTGATCCGCATGCCCTGCAGCGGCTGATCTTCGGGCAGCGACGCACGAAGCTGGCGCAGCGCCTTGAGAATCTGCCGCGTGGGAATACGTGCCGCTCGCAATTCATTTGCGGACCGAAGGAGCACGAGGTCCTGGAAGGAAAATTTCCAGACCTTGTCATCCGCCTTCACCGGCGCAACGAAGCCGAGCTCGATCAGCTTGAGCACCGTGTGGCGCGACAGGCCGAACGACTTCAGCACGTAGCGCAGCGACAGCGGGAATTCCTCGGGCGCCGTCACTTTTTCATTCTCGTGCGTGGCACAGGTGCGGCTGCCTTTGCAGCAGCCTTGGGCGCGCGCTTGGCCTTGGCGATCGGCTTGCGGATGGGCGTCACCACCTGGGTGCCTTTGGCCGGCATCGTCCGCGGCTTGTGCGCGCCCCCGCCCTTGCGGTCGAGACTCGCCATGAGCATCTGCGTCAGGTCGATCACCTGGCCGGAAGATTCGCCGTCCTCGGGATGTTCGGTCGCCACGATCTCCTGGCCCGCGATCTTCGCGTCGATGGCCGCCAGGATGCGTTTTTGCTCCTCGTCCTCGAACATCGTCGGGTCATAGCTGTCCTGCGAAATCTGATCGATCAGCTGCAGTGCCAGCTTCAGTTCCGCGGCCGAGGGTTCGAGCTTCTCGATGCCGAGGTCCTGGATGGAGCGCACCTCCTGCGCATACAGCAACTGCTGCAGGACGAGTCCGTCTTCCTGCGCGCGCACCTGAACCACGTACTGCTTGGACTTCCAGGCCCACTTCGCCAAGGCGCAGCGCCCGCTCGTCAGCATCGCCTTCTTCAGCAGGTTGTACGGTTTGCCGCCGCGTTTGTCCGGCGCGAGGAAATACGGCTTGTCGTAGTAGATCGGATCGACCGCGTCGGCGGGAATGAACGCGACGATGTCGATCAGGTGGCTCGCGCCATCCTCCAGCGCTTTCAGCTCGTCGGGCTGGAAGATGACGAAGCGGTCCGTATCGAACTCGTAGCCCTTGACCATTTCCGCGCGGGGAATGACCTTCTTCGGGTTGAGCGCAGAAACGTACTGCTGCTTCACGCGCGTCCCCTCCTTCGACAGGAGGTTGAAGTGAATGGCCGCCGAACTCTCGGTGGCGGTGTAGAGCCGCACGGGTATCGACACCAGGCCGAAGCCGAGCGACAGGGAGGCGATCGAGCGAGGGGTGGGCATGGCGGCTCCTTTGCGACGCAAATCAACATGCCATTTTTTTCGGCCGTGGGAAAGAGGCCAAAGGCGTCAATGCGGCGCATCTATCTGTATCAACCTGCCCAGGCTGACTTGCAGAACCCAGGTTCGCCCCGCCCTGCTTCATGCCGGGGCTTTCTGTCAGTCGATGCGGGCATCCCCGACGGGGTCGGCGTCTTCGTTCTCGCGCGACATTTCCTGTCGCCACCGCACGGCGCCCGCCTCGAAGGCTTCGTGCGCGGATGCAAAGGACTTGTCCGACGCGTCGAACTCCTTGACCTGGTCGGCATCGCCGCTGGCCGTCAGGAGCAGCCAGTGATAGCGACCATCGTGCAGCGGGTCTTCGATCACGGTCAGGGCGAGATGTGAAAGCTTCATGATTTCCTGTCCTCGTTCAGTCAGCGTTTTTCATAGCCGAGTCGCTTCATGGCCTGCGTCAGCGGCTGGCGCGTTTTCCAGTAGCCGGCCCATGGATCCTCTGTCTGGAAAGACAGGTGTTCGCGCGCCGTTCGAACGTTCCATTGCGAGCCGCTCTTGAGGCTGCCCAGGTCGTCCCATGAAACCGGGATCGAAACGCCCAGGCCGGGCCGCGCGCGCGCCGAGAACGCAGCCGCCGTCGTCGCACCGTGCCCGTTGCGCAGGTAGTCGACGAACAGCTTTCCCACGCGGTTGCTCGGGCCACTCTTGGCCACGAAGCGCGCCGGGATCGTCCTGGCCATGTGCTGCACGATCGCCTGGGAGAACCCCTTGACGGTGTCGTAGTCGTATCGCGGCGCCAGCGGGACGACCACATGCAGCCCCTTGCCCCCGCTCGTTTTCAGCCATGCCTTCAGGCCAAGGGCTTCGAGCATCGCGCGCACCAGCGTCGCCGCTTCCTGGATGTGGCCCCAGGCGGTCCCTTCGCCGGGGTCGAGGTCGAACACCATGCGGTCGGGCTTGTCGATCGCCTTGGCTGTCGAGTTCCACGTATGAAACTCGATCACGTTCATCTGGGCGGCGCCGGCGAGCGCCTTGGCGTTGCCGATCTCCAGCAGTGCGGCGTGGCCCGGCCACAGGCTCTCGGGCAGTTCGGTGATGCCCGGAATGCCGATCTTTTCGCCGTGCTTCTGGAAGAACAGCTGTCCGGTCACGCCTGTCGGGCCGCGCACCAAAGAGCAGGGACGACCCTTGAGATGCGGCAGGATGAATTCGGCCACAGAGTCGTAGTAGCGCACCAGATCCAGCTTGGTGATGCCCGTGGTGGCATCGATGACCCTGTCGCCGTGCGTCACCGTGATCGAAGCGCTCGACGAGCCGGCGGCCGTGCGGTTGGACGCCGCAGCGGCAGGCGCGCCGACGGCCTTGGGGCGCTCCCGCACGATGACCTTGGCGGGCTTGTCGTCGCGCAGGCCGATGAACGAGGCGTGGCGGATTTGCCCGTCGGGCGTCCATTCGGCAAAGCTGACCTCCGCCAGCAATTGCGGCTTCACCCAGCGCTCGCTGCCGGCCTTGCGCCTGGACCAGCGACCCGGCTTGGTGTCGCCTTTTTCGAAAGGCGAATTCGCGGCCGCCAGCGGCAGCAGCTTCTGCTTGATCTCACGGGCTTCCTCGCCGCTCCAGCCTGTGCCGACGCTGCCGACCGACGCCAGCTTGCCGCCGTCGTCGTGAACACCGAGCAGCAAGCTGCCGATCTGGCCGGCCTCGTCGGTGCGGTCGGTGTAGCCGCAGATCACGAACTCCTGGCGCAGCTTGCACTTGAGCTTCAGCCAGGTTTCGCTGCGACGGGAAACGTAAGGCGCGTCGGCGCGCTTGGCGATCACGCCTTCCATCTCCATCTGGCAGGCCGAGCGAAGCAGCGACGTCGGATCGGCTTCGAAATTGGCGCTGAACCTGACGTGTCCGCTGGCCTTCTCCGCAAGGAAGTCGTGGAGCAGTTGCCGGCGATCGCGCAGCGGCACCTGCCTGAGGTCCTGGCCTTCGAAGAAAGGAGCGTCGAACACGAAGAACACGATGTCCTGGGTGTCTCGCCCGCGATCGAAGGCGTTCTGCAAGGCGTTGAAATCCGGTGCACCACGAGGTCCCAGCACCACGATTTCGCCGTCCAGGAACGACGAGCCGAGGCCCAGGGCGCCGAGTTCGGCCACCAGCGTCGGCATCCTGGCCGCCCAGTCGTGTCCGCCGCGCGTTATCAGCGCGACCTCGCCCTTGTCGAGCCGGGCCATGAGGCGGTAGCCATCGAACTTGATTTCGTAGAGCCACTCGCCGGCCGACGGAACGCCTGCGACCAGGGTCGCCAGCTGCGGCTTGATCTGCGCCGGCAGCGCCGTCGCGCGCGCGCGGGCGAGCGGCTTGGGCGCCTTGGAAGGCGGCGGGCGCGCCGACGCGGTGCCACGGGCGCGCACCTTCTTTATCGGCTTGGCGATCACGCTGTCGGGCAGCGCAGTCACGACGTCGTAGTCGGCATGCGCGCGCGCGTATTCGTCCTTCTTCTTGAACAGAATCCAGGGCTTCTGCCGCTCGCCGCCCTTGGCGATATTGACCAGTTCCCACAGGCCCTCGAGCTTCTGGCCGTGCAGCCGGAACACCAGCTTGCCGGCGGCCAGGCCTTTGCGTGGATCGCCCACCGGCTCCCAGGTGCCGTTGTCCCAGACGATCACCGTCCCGGCGCCGTACTGCTTCGGCGGAATCGTTCCTTCGAAGGATGAGTAGGAGATCGGATGGTCCTCCACGTGGATGGCCATGCGCTTTTCCTTGGGGTCGAAACTGGGCCCCTTGGGCACCGCCCAGGAAACCATCACCCCATCGAGCTCGAGCCGGAAGTCGTAGTGCAGCCGCGACGCCGCATGCTTTTGCACGACGAACGACAGTGCGTGAGGACTCGGCCGGCCACCCTCGGCGGGCTCCGCCGTCACCGCGAAATTCCGCTTGGACTTGTACGTGGAAAGCGCGTCGCCCTTGGCCATCGTTTGTCGTTGCTCCAATTGCCGCGCCCCGCTCCCCAAACGGACGGCTTGGCTTGCCGTTCGCTATGCGGCCTTCTTGGACGCAGCGGCCGTCTTCTTCGCAGTGGTCTTTCGCGCCTTGGCCTTGGTGGTGGACTTGGCCGTGGTCTTGGCGCTGCGCTTCCTGGCCGCGGGGGCCTTGGTCTTGGTCGATCCGCCTCCCTTGAGGCTGCGCTGGAGCAACTCGGTCAGGTCGATCACGTTGGAGGCTTCTTCCGGCGCCTCCTCTTCCGGCTGGATCACGGTTTCCGTGTCGCCCGCCTTCACCTTCTTCTCGACGATTTTCATCACCGCATGCTTGAACTCGTCCTTGAAATCCTCGGGTTCCCACTTGCCCGACATGTCATTCACGAGTTGCTCCGCCATCTTCATTTCCGCGGCCGATACGTTGGCACCCTTGACGCCGGCGGCGGGCAGGTCGAGACCTTCGAGCGTCTTGACCTCGTCACCCCAGCGCAGCAGGTTGAGCACCAGCGCCTTGCCCGACGGCACCAGCACCGCCAGGTGCTGCTTGGTCGCGATGACCACCTTGGCCAGGCCGACCTTGCCGGATTTGATCAGCACCTCGCGCAGCAGCGCGTAGACCTTCTGCCCCTTGTTGATCGGCGCCACGTAGTACGGGCGCTCCAGATACACGAAGGGGATTTCGTTGGCATCGATGAAGCGCTGGATCTCGATCGTCTGGGTGGTGCGCGGATACACGGCTTCGATCTCGTCGGGCGAGATCACGACGTACTTGCCGTCCTCGTATTCGACGCCCTTGACGATGTTGTCCTTGTCGATTTCCTTGCCCGTCTTCTTGTTGATGCGCTTGTAGCCCACCGGGTCCATGGTGCGTTTGTCCAGCCAGTCGAAGTCCACGCCCTGCTCGATGCTCGCCGTGTGCAAGCCGACGGGAATGTGGACCAGGCCGAAGGTGATCGCGCCTTTCCAGAGGGTTCTGCTGCCAGTAGCCATGGACTTTCCTTGGGGAGTACTTGGGGTACGAAGATGCCCGGCAGCATTGCGCTGGCTGGCCCACGGCGATGTGGGACGCGACCGGCGCTGCCCGGAGGACAGGCCGCACACGGCGATGGCGACTGGCGGCCGGCGAGGCGCTATGGCATCACGCCGAACCCGAATGCCGTGCGGGTGCGTCCGACCGGCTTCTCGGGCGGGTCCTGCCTCGGCGCCGCGCGGGCAGCACGCTTGCCGGCGCGTTCCCTTTCCGGGGCGGTCTCAGGCTCGGGCTCGTGGTCATGGGCCGTGCTCGATCGGGGACCTTTGTCGAGGTTGTCGATCAGGGATTCGAGCGCGACCAGACCGTCGGCCATCGCCGCCTTGTAGGTGCTCGCGGCCCTGCGGGAGCGCTGGAAGGGTTGCCAGTTGCCAGCGTCCTCGGCATCCGCCTCGCTGAGCACCCATTCGAATGCACCGGCTTTGGGCTCTTCGATGTGTACGGAGATCTGTCGCAGATCACCTTGCGTCTTCGTCGCCATGTTCGGTTCTCCTCAGGGCGTCTGGTTGATTCATCACGGGGTGGTGAAGACGCTGGAGGGATTCAGTTGATGATCTCTCCGCATCGCAACATCCACGAGAGATACTGCTGCTCAGAATCGAATTCTCGACGCGGTCCTCGATCGCCATTCAGCGAATGCAGCAACAAGTTATCTCCGCACACGACATCTTCCCGCACATCCGCGTCGTCATGGGCATGGTGATCGGCCTCGGCCTCACACGACTGCTCTTGGGCCTCGCACGCATCGTGCAGCATCCCACGCAATACCGGCTCTACGCGGTCCACTTAGGCTGGGTGGCGTCCGTCTTGCTGGCGCTGGTGCACTTTTGGTGGTGGGAGTTCGGGCTTTTTCAGATCCACGCCTGGACCTTCGGAACCTACGCCTTCATCGTCAGCTACGCCGTGGTGCTGTTCCTTCTATGCGCCCTGCTGTTTCCCGATAGCTTGAGGGACTACGAAAGCTATGAAGACTATTTCTACGCACGCCGCGCCTGGTTCTTCGGCCTTCTGGGCGCAACATTCCTGCTAGATGTTGTCGATACCTTGATCAAGGGGGAAGCGCACTTTGCGAAATTTGCCTTCGAGTACCTCATTCGCACGCCAATCCTGTTGGCTCTTTGTATCGCGGGAACTGTGACGGCCAACAGGTACTTTCACAAGTTCTTCGTTGCCGCCATGCTCGCCTATCAAATGTCGTGGGTTCTTCGTCTCTCCTACAGGCTCGACTAGCCAATTTCCCGGTCATCTCAGGGGCGGAGCCCGCCACGCGTGCTCGCTACCTTGCCGAGGGCTCCGTCGGCAGATAGCCCGCCTTTGGACGCACCGTGTCGTCGGTGTAGCAGGCGCCAGTAGGCGCGTAGCGAATGACCTTTCCGGCCTGGATGTAGAAGATGTTGTTGCACACGATGCTGCTCTGCGAGCAGGTGGTGAACACCGTGTGGCTCACGTATTTTTTGTCCCCTCTGCGAGCGCCCGCGCTAGTGAAGCACTGCTCCACCTTCTCGCCGTTGACATAGTTGCGCGTTTCGATCCCGCTGTCAGTCTGCGCTCGATACATCGGCATCGTGAGAAACAGAGGGTGGGTGTCAAGTGCCTCCACAGGCGCGCCTACCCACGTGTCCAGATCTTGCTGGTGGACGGTTGCGCAGCCGCCGAGAATTGCAGCAACAAATACAGAGGTAGTAGCGACTTTAAAAGTTGACATCCTGCAGCCCTGTTGTGAGCATTCCAGTGTAGCCAAGCCGTGTCCGACTCAAAGGAATGCGCGGCAAAGCCCGCGTGAGCTGTCGACGGCTGTCTCCGTTGGGCAGGGCTTGTTTTCAGCGCCGCATGGCGCCGCGGCGCTGGCGGAGGGACCTCCGCCGCCAGAGCGACACCCCGCGGGAAGTGCGGGCGAGCGCCCGGAAGAACGCCGCGACATGGTCGGGCGCGACGTCGCGCGACCGCTCGCCCAAGCACAGCACGGCGCACGGCGCACCGGCGATGCAGGTGCGCCGCGGCCGGTCGTGCGGACTCAGAAGTCCATGCCGCCGCCCGCCGGAACCGCAGGAGCCTTCTGCGGCTTCGGCAGTTCCGCGACCGTCGCGTCCGTCGTGAGGATCAACCCCGCGATCGACGCGGCGTTCTGCAGCGCGGTACGCGTCACCTTGGTCGGATCGACCACGCCGAGCTCGACCAGGTCGCCGTATTCGCCGGTGGCTGCGTCGTACCCGTGGTTGCCCTTGCCTTCGAGCACCTTGGCCACCACCACCGAAGGCTCCACGCCCGCGTTCGCGACGATGGCGCGCAGCGGCGCTTCGAGCGCACGCAGCGCGATGCGGATGCCGGCCTCCTGGTCGGTATTGGCGCCCTTGAGCCCGGAGATCGCGGCACGCGCGCGCAGCAGCGCCACGCCGCCGCCGGGCACGATGCCTTCGGCCACCGCCGCACGCGTGGCATGCAGCGCGTCGTCGACGCGGTCCTTCTTCTCCTTCATCTCGACCTCGGTGGCCGCGCCCACGCGGATCACCGCCACGCCGCCCGCGAGCTTGGCAACGCGCTCCTGCAGCTTCTCGCGGTCGTAGTCGCTGGTGGCCTGCTCGATCTGGGCCTGGATCGACTTCACGCGCGCATCGATGCGCTTCTGGTCGCCGCCGCCGTCGATGATGATGGTGTTCTCCTTCTGCACCTCGATGCGCTTGGCGCTGCCAAGATCGTCGAGCGTGGCCTTGTCCAACTGCTTGCCGGTTTCCTCGGAGATCACCGTGGCGCCGGTGAGCACCGCGATGTCCTCAAGCATGGCCTTGCGGCGGTCGCCGAAGCCCGGCGCCTTCACGGCCGCGACCTTGAGCACACCGCGCATCGAGTTCACCACCAGCGTCGCGAGCGCCTCGCCCTCGACCTCCTCGGCCACGATCAAGAGCGGCTTGCCGGCCTTGGCGGCGGCCTCGAGCACCGGCAGCAGCTCGCGGATGTTGGAGATCTTCTTGTCGTGCAGCAGCACGAGCGGATCTTCCAGGTGCGCCACCTGCTTCTCGGGGTCGTTGATGAAGTACGGGCTCAGGTAGCCGCGGTCGAACTGCATGCCCTCGACCACGTCGAGTTCGTTGTCGAGCGACTTGCCGTCTTCCACGGTGATCACGCCTTCCTTGCCGACCTTCTCCATCGCGTCAGCAATGATCTTGCCGATGGCTTCGTCCGAATTGGCGGACAGCGCGGCCACCTGCGCGATTTCCTTGCCGGTAGAGATGGGCTTGGAGAGCTTGTGCAGCTCGTCCAGGACGGCGGCCGTGGCCTTGTCGATGCCGCGCTTGAGGTCCATCGGGTTCATGCCCGAGGCCACGTGCTTCATGCCCTCCTGAACGATGGCTTGCGCAAGCACCGTGGCGGTGGTGGTGCCGTCGCCCGCGACGTCGGCCGTCTTGGAGGCGACCTGCTTGACGATCTGCGCACCCATGTTCTCGAACTTGTCGGCGAGCTCGATTTCCTTGGCGACCGACACGCCGTCTTTCGTGATGACCGGCGCGCCGTAGCTGCGCTCGAGCAGCACGTTGCGGCCCTTCGGACCCAGGGTCACTTTCACCGCATCGGCAAGGATGTTCACGCCCGCGACGATGCGCTGGCGGGCGTTGTCATGAAACTGGACGTCTTTGGCAGTCATTTCGAGATTGCTCCTTCTTCTTCACTCATCGGTTGTCTGTCTGTAGCGGACGATGCGCGGGCGTGTCAGGCGACGCGCTTGAGGTTGCC
The DNA here is from genome assembly GCF_050435205.1 of Variovorax sp. W2I14. Taxonomy (NCBI): domain Bacteria; kingdom Pseudomonadati; phylum Pseudomonadota; class Betaproteobacteria; order Burkholderiales; family Comamonadaceae; genus Variovorax; species Variovorax sp. W2I14. The sequence continues at coordinate 1,563,322 of NZ_JBNDJX010000001.1, forward strand.
GCGCTCGCCGCTGTCGATCACGGCAAGGACGTCGTCCTCGCGCAGCACCAGCAGCTCCTCGTCGTCCACCTTGACCGTCTGGCCCGCGTACTTGCCGAAGAGCACCTGGTCGCCCGCCTTCAGATGCAGGGGGCGCAGCGTGCCGTCCGCGAGCAGCTTGCCTTGGCCGGTGGAGACCACCTCGCCCTGCTCGGGCTTCTCGGCGGCCGAATCCGGAATCACGATGCCGGACGCCGTCTTGCGCTGCTGTTCGATTCGCTTGACGATCACCCGGTCGTAGAGAGGATGAAGTTTCATGTTCGATCTCCTGTGCGATAAGGTCATCAAAAAGAGAACCCGCGCCACCCGCCGGCGGCGCGATCGGTTCGTTTCCTTTTGCCGGCTTGCAAGCGCCAGCGGGCGAGAGCTATGGGCTTCGGCGCGCGCCTTCAAGAGGCTGCGAACACGATTTTTTTTGTGACTGTTTTTTTCAGCTGCGACGAAGCTGCAATCCGCTTGCGCGGCCGAGCCGGTAGACGGTACGCTGGGGCTCAGTTTCCCGCGGCGGCCCGGCAACCACAGGACAAGGCAACGTCCGGCCGCCCGTGCTGTCGAGGGTTTCGTCGGAGCCGTCGTGCACTGCAGACCATATGCCGCACTTGCGCGGCCTGAAGAGCCAGCGCACATAGCCGCGGCGGCCGGCCTCGCGCAGCATCTCTTGACGGTCGGGCGCTTCCGCCATCGTGTGGTCGCCTTGCTCCGGCTCGTCGCCGTCCAAGTCGCCATTGACGTAGCCGAAGGCCCGCAGCGCCTCGCTCACCTCGGTCGCCGGCACGCCCAGCCGCCACCACCCGGGGCGCACCACGCGCTCCAGGTCCCACGCGCCGAGCTGCCATGCCGCTTCGAGCAGTGCGTTCTCCAGCGCATCGAGCCGCTCCCCCGACATGTCCAGGCGCGCCATCGACTGGGCCACAGGCCGGGGCGGCAGGTCCACGCCGGGAATCTTCAACGGCGTGCGCCGCAGGAAGCCGTGCCAATGAAGGGACAGGAGCGCTGCATCGCGGCGGCGCGCAACGCGGGTCACTGTGACCGCATAGAGCGGCAGGCGCATGGCGGCCGCATGGCCTGCGATGGTTTCGAAAAGGTTCATTCGCACCTCCACACAACGAAAGGAGAACAAGAACGGACAGAAAGGATTTGAGCGTCCGGCAGCGCCGCAGTTTCCACGGCAGGTCCTGTTGAAGAATTCGCGCCCGCCGCTACATCCCCCGGCGTTAGCCGCATTTTTGGGTCGCTTCGTCCTTCGTGATCTCAGTCCCAGTCGCTTCGCCAAGATCCCGACCAGTGTGTCGATCGCCTCTGTGGCATTAAGCAATCATCAATGTGAACATGTTGCGCCGCGGGATCGAGCTCCTCAGAAAGCAGACTTTCAAAGCTCGTCCTCCGCGCCACGACACTTCAAATCGGCCGTACTTCGAAGTGCGCCTCGTCGGCGTCGCCCAAATCGCGGAAGCCTGCAGTACGCGCGGCGTCGTAGGCCTTCGCCCATCGCTTGGCCAGCGCGATCTCGTCGTTCGCCAGGTCACTCTCGCCTGACTCACTCGCGTTCCGGAACGCGCGCAGCGCCGGGAGTACATTGGTGCCGAGCTGACGATCGAGCTCGCGCCTGAAGCGCTGCTCCGCGACCTTGACCGCTTCCACTGCCGGGTAGTCGACGAGCCGCGCCATGTAGGCGACCCGGGCTTCTGGCACGGCCTCCTCAAAAACGAAGGGCGCGTCGTCCTCGGAGGGCTCCGGGGTGACGGCTTGAGTCGGAGCCTGAAGCGCCGGCCGCGGATAGAACAGTTCGGATTGGTTCACGGGTTATTTCCTCTATCGATCTGCCTGTGGGACAAGAAAACGAGTACTGGAGTTGTACGTGGAAGACTGTATGAATATACAGTATGACGTTTGCGACCCGTCACCGTTCGCACAACTGCGCTACCGCTCCAACTTCACGTTCCTCGTGGGAGCGTCAGCCGGAGGAACTGGTGCGCAGGGCCGCGGCCAAGCTCTACACCGCCCTCGCGCTCACGGACGAATGCTCGGTCGCGGGCGTGGGTCCGGGCGCACCTGGAAGCGCGGGAACGCGGTTCCCGGCGCAGTATTGAACGCAGTGGCGCAGCGCCTCGCCGAAGCTGCGCGTCTTCCCGCGCAAGCTGCGGTCGGCGGCGCGTGACGCCCTCCGCCTCACGCCGCGGCTTGCACAAAAACTCAGCCGTCGTTTACCACTTCACCCGCACTCCCAGCGATCCATTCACCGAACTCTTCACTTTGGTATTGCCGCCGCTGGCCCAGAGCTTGCCGATCTCGCCATACAGGCTGGTTGTCTGCCCCAAGGCCAGCGTGAAGCCGCCGGCCAGCTCCGTGCTCCTGCCGCCCGTCGGCGCGGAGATGTCGGTCAGGGTCGCGCCGTTCAGGAAGCTCGCCACGTCCGCGCCGCTCGACGTCTTGTAGACATTGAAGCGGCCGTACGGCTGCAGCGTGCCTGCACCCGTGTCGATCTCGCCCTTGACCCGCACCCCGGCGCGCGCGATCCAGCCGCTGTCGGCCTGCGCCGTGGCGACGGCGCCGGCGATGGCCGAGTTGTTCAGGTCCATGTGCTGATGGATCAGCTGCATCTGCGGCTCGATGCTCCAGCCGCTGCCGCCCAGCGCGAAGGCCTGGCCCAGCTCGATCGAACCCACCAGACTGTTGCCCTTGCCTTCGGTGCCGAGCATGGCGTTCGGCTGCACCGTGTAGCGGTGGCGGCCCGACTGCACCACCGCATCGGCATAGAAGCCGCCATCGGTGTAGGTGCCGTAGATGCCCACGTACTGGTTGCGCAGGTCGTTGCGGCCCACGCCCAGGTTCTGGATGCCGCTGGCAAAGCCGTTCACGTGCGCATCGCCGTCGAGCTGGCCGACATAGAGACCGGCTCGCCAGTTCGGCGTCGCCAGCAAGTCGGTGCCAGCCTGGAAGCCCGTGAGACGGCCCTTGCTCGTCGGCGAAACCGTGCCGCCTTGCCGTATGTCGATATCGGTCGAGAGCACCCGCGCCCAGGCGCGGCGGTCTTCGCCGCCGGGCGTGGTGGCGGTGCCCTTCACGTCGTCGTCACCCACGCGCTTACGCAGATCGCCCAGCATCGCGAGGTTGCCCTGGCGCAGTTGACTGGGCAGGGCCGCGTAAAGAGAGGCTTCGGCGCGGTATGTGACCACGGGAAGCACGGGTGCGCCAGGCATCGTCGGCGGCGTAACCGCAGGCCGGTCCGAACGCAGGTACCAGTTTTCGCCCGCACCGGCGGCATCGCCCGCGTTCAGGCGGTACTCGTAGGCGCCGGCATCCACATGGCCGCCCGCAAGCACGAAAGCGTCCTTGGTCGTCTGCGCGGTGGTGGTCGCTCCGTTCTGCGCGGTGATCACCTCGATGCCGCTGCCCGTGGTGAACGCGCCTAGGCCGCCGAGGTTGGTGACCTGCACGGTGGTCTTGCCGGTGGCGGTGCCGCCGTTGATCACCAGCCGGTCCGACGGGCCAGTGCCGTTCAGCGCGGTGCCGATCTTGAGCACGCCGTTGGTGCCCACGTAGTTGCCGTTGACCGTGAGCGTGGTGCCCGCGACCGCACCGGCGAGCGAGACTGTGCCGCTGTTGGCCAGCGAGGCCACCGTCTGGCGGAGGCCGGCGAGGTCCAGGGTCGCACCTGTCGCCACGCTGTGCGCCGAGGCCGCGCTGAAGGTGTTCGCCGCCCCCGCCTTCAGTGAGCCCTGCGCCATGTTCGTCACGCCGGTGTAGCTGTTGGCCCCCGACAGCGTCAGTGTGCCCGTGCCTTGCTTGGTGATGAAGCCGCCGCCGCTGATCGCACCGCCCAGGGTGCCGTCGAAGGCGCCGGTGTCGATGATGGGATCGTTCTGCCCCGTGAGCTGGATCGCGTTGGTGATCGTCAGGTTGTTCGCACCAAAGCCCAGCGTGGTGTCGTCGTCCATTGTCAGCGCGCCGGTGCCCAGCGCCTGGCTGTGGCCGACATTCAACCGGCCTTGGCGCAGCGCCGTGCCGCCCGTATAGGTGTTGGCGCCCGAGAGCGTGAGCGTGCCGCTGCCGACCTTGACGACAGAGCCACCCGTGCCTGTGCCCGGCTGCGCGAACTGGCTGCCCTTGTCGCTGATCACGCCAGCGATGACGTCGCTGGTGTTGAGGCCGCCGACCGTAAGTTGGGCGGCCCCCAGCACCACGCCGCCCGCGCCCGCGAGAGCGCCGACAGCGATGCCGGTCTTGGACGTGACGCCCGACACGTCAACGGTTCCGCCCTTGGCGTTGGTGATTTGCGCGTTCGTGGCCGAGGCGGTGTCCGCGAAGTACACGGTACCGCCGTCGAGGTTGCCGATGTTCGCGCTTCCTGCCGATGCGGCGTTCACAAAGCGCACCAAGCTCTTGTCGCCGTTGAAGATGGTGGCTCTGCCTGCGTTGCCAGTCTGCGTGAAGTCGACCGCGCCGCCCAGGTTGGTGATGGTGGCGCTGGCCGCGGTGCTGGCACCGGCGAAGACCAGCGTGTTCGCGCCCGGCGTCTGCCAGCCGGCGCCGTTGAGCGAGAGCTTGGCGGTGGAGGCCGTGGCAGTCCCGTCGAACGACAGCACATTGGCGCTGTCGGCGCTGCCGGTGCGGCCGACCCGGTAGCTGTTGGTGCCGGCGTCGGCGCCATCGCCGAACGCAAGCTGGGTGCCGTTGCCTTGCTGCTGTACCGGGCCCTGACCGAGGGTGGCGCCGCCATAGACGAAGATGCTCGCGCCGTCCTGCAGCGTGGTGCTGCCGGCGTAGCTGTTTGCGGTCGTCAGGCTCAGGATGCCGCCATTGCCCTGGACCGTGAGTCCGCCGCCGCCGGCGATGCCGCCGGCCGCCCCGAACGAGCTGCCCACGAGATCCAGCGTGCCGCCGGCCGCGCCGAGCGTGATCCCGCGTTTGGAGTCGATGGCCACCGGGCCCGCCGCACCCGCGACGCGCAGCGTGCCGCCGTCCAGCGTGAGGCCGCCGCTGGCCGCGCCCAGGTTGTTGTCGGCGCCGATCTGCAACGCGCCCCCGCGCACGGTGGTACCGCCGGTGTAGGTGTTGGAGCCCGAGAGCGCCAGCGTGCCGGCGCCGGTTTTCAGGACCCCGTCGGTGCCCGCGATGACGTTCTCGATGGCCGCATTCCACGCGGCGCTCCCCGCGCTGCCGTCGCCGACGCGGACCTCGACTGGGCCCGGCGCGGCCTTGTCGGCGACCAGCGTGATCGTGTCGCCGGACAGCCGATAGCCGTCGCTCGCGAACTGCATGCCCGTGGCCGACACGGCGCCGCCGCTCTTGTCGACCACCACCTTGCCGGCCGCGCCACCGAAGATCGCGAAGGCAGGCTGGGGTTGCATCACGGAGGTGACGGAACCCGTCGCATCGGTCCAGCTCGGCTGCGTGGTGCTCCAGGTGCCGTCGCCGCCGCCCATCTGGGACGCACTGGCCAGGCCGTTGCCGTTCCAGTAGTTCAGCGTCAAGCCGGCCGTGTTGATCAGGTTGACCTGCTTGCTCGCCGCAAGGTACTGAAGCGACAGGATGCCGCCGGCCGGCACGCTGCCCAGTGCAATGCCGCCGTTGCTCTGCGTGAGCGTTCCGCCGTAGCTAAAGAGCCGGTACAGACCGGCCCCCATGCCGCCGGTGTCTGTCACATTAAGCGTGGCACCGCTGAGCGTCAGATTGCCGCCGACCGCAACGCTGTCGCCCGCCCCCGGCACCGAGAAGCTGCCGCCCGGCGCGCCGAATTCGAAGTCGAGCACGCTGCCCTTGGCCAGGTCCAGGCTACCGTCGATGGTGAGGGTGCCGATCGAGTTGCCCGGCGCCAGGTGCGCACCCGAGGCAATGGCCACGTCGCCGCCTATGCGCCCGTGGCCGCCCAATGTCGCACCCGCGGCAACGTCGACCGCGCCGTTGAGGCGCGCGCCTGTGGAACTGTCGCTGCCGACCACCAGCTTGCCGGCCTGCACCGACGTGAGGCCGGTGTAGGTATTGAACCCGTCCAGCACCAGCGTGCCGGTGCCCTGCTTGATGAGGGTGGCGCCTGCGCCCTCGATGCCGCCCGCAAAGACCGTGTCGTTGGCGGTGCCCAGGGTCAGGGCCTTGTCGCCCAGGACGATCGAGCTTGTCCCACCGTTGAGGTCGCCCAGCGTGAGGGCCGCCGCGTTCGAACCGCTCACATCGAACAACGCGCCGTTTCCCAGCGTGAGGGCGGTGCCCACCGCGAGCGCGCCGTTGCCGGTGAGGTACAGATTGCCTGTATCGAGGGTCGTACCACCGGTGTAAGTCTGCGCCTGGGTGAGTGTCCAGCTTCCCGCGTTCCGGATATGCAGCGCCCCGCCCTTGCCGCCGCCGATGCCGCCGTCCTGGATCACGCCGTCGAACTGGGTTGTGCTCGAGATGTTGTTAGTCGTGAGGATCTTGCTGCCGATGGCCACCGTGCCGGCGCCACGAAGGAAATTCAACGACGCCCCGTTGGTGGTCTGGGAGATATCGACCGTCGCGCCGGCCGCCACGGAAACATCTTGACGGCCGACGATGCCCGCACCCTTGAGCGCGAGCGTGCCGGCGTTGACGATCGTGGGGTCCACGTAGTCGCTGCCCGCGCTCTCTAGCGTCAGCGTGCCCAGGCCGTCCTTCTCGAACTGACCGTAGATACCCTGATAGCGCAGCGCACCGGCCAGCGTGAGATCGGAGCCGTTGGTGTCGATCGTCGCGATGCCGCCTATGAACACATCGCGGGCCACCGTGAACGCACCGGTGGCACGCAGCGTGCCATCGTTCAGGCTGACCTTGCTGCCTGCCGCGCCAAGATTGACGTCGCTGCCGGCGAGCAGTGTGCTTCTGCTCACCGTCAGTCCGCCTTCGAAGGTGTTGTTGCCCGTCAAGGCGAGCGTGCCGCCCGTGACGGCCAGACTGCCCTTGCCCGAAACGGTACCGGAGAACACCGTGTTCACGCCGGGGCCGCCGACCGAGAGCGCGGCACTGCCAAGCGCGACGTTGCCGGAGCCCGCCAGCGAACCGAAGGTCTGGTCGAAGCCCCTCAGGTCAAGGGTGGCGCCCGCGCCAACGCCCACCGGCGTGCTGGCGTTGAAGACATTGGTCAACCCCATGGCCAGCGTGCCTGCCTGGATGGCCACACTGTTGGCACCGATCGCGCGGTCGAGCGTCCAAGTCCCGATGCCATCCTTGACGAGCTTGCCGCCGAAGAACGTGCCGCCGGTCACCGCCTGCGAGTGGAGCTGAGCGCCGGCACCCGTCAGTGTCAGCGTGGAGGCGACGTTGCCTGCTTTACCGATCTGCAGATAGCCGTCGATCTGGCCGCCCGTGGACAACGTCACATCGTTCACCGCGCCCTGCATGTCGACGGAGCCGTTCATCTGGCCGGCGTTGCTCAGCGTCGCGTCGCCCGCGCTGAAGTAGACCGCGAAGCCGACGCCTGTGATGGTCGAGCCCGCTTCGTTGACAACCTTGCCGGTGGCATCGAATCCGACTGCGGCGCCGGCTTTCGAGACGATGGAACTGTTGCCCGCGTTCAGCACCGAGCCGCCGTCATAGAACACGACGCCATAGCCGCTTGTACCCTCGACGCTTGCACCCGCGGTATTCCTCAGTGTCGCAGCGCCCCCGACTCCGTTGATGCCCGTGCGCAACGCCGTGATGTGGCCGCCCGCGTTGTTGAGGACGCTGGCGCCGTTCAGGAGGATCCCGTCTTCACCGAGGATAGTGCCGCCGTTGTTGATCGTGCTGGGGATGGTGGCATTCGTGGTAACACCGGTCGTTCCCAACGTCGACTGTCCGAGCGTGCCGGTGTTGTTGAGCACCGAACTTTTTTCCATGTACACCGGGGTCGGCGAGACGCCACTGCAGTCGATGACAGCGCCCGTCGTGACGCAGTTCGCCTGCGCAGAGCCGCTCATGCCGAAGACGCCCACGGCTAGCAACGCGGCGACCGCATGGCCTGCATGCACGCGGGAGCGGCTGCGTTTTCCGCGGGCACTGGCATTCTCCGAAACCGCCACCCATGCGCCCGTGGCGGCGTTCCAAAGTGACTTGTAGGTGCGATTCATGGGCAGGGTCCTCTGTGCGAAGTGAAGTACGAGCGCCTGGTATCGGGGCGACGAAGAATGGAGAGATCAACTCGGGCCAGGCTGCAGCGTCAGGCGTACCCCGGCGGGGATCCGGCCAACTCGCGCACGGCGCGCAGGACAACTGCAGGAGACGCATCAGGTTTGTGATGGCGCGTCGCGTTGCGCGTCGTGCGGTACGAAAAGCCTTGCCTTTGTGGGCGAAGCTGCCCAGGTTGCCACTTTGGGTTTACTTGTTTTCATGGGCGCCTCGTCCCGGTGATCTCACGGCTTATCCGGCCAGATGCATTGCCGGGTCGCGGCGGATTTTGCGTCGTCTCGCCAGCGATTGCACCTTACTTCTTCTTGCAATGTTGCGGCTCGGTCACGCTTTTCCGATCGGCTGACGTCCGACTGGCTGTGCCACGCATGCAGAGTGCGCGCATCACCATGTTGAAGTCTTCGGCGTCGCCGCATCGAGCATACGTTGCAGCGTCTCATCGACGTAAGACAGGTCGCCGGCGTCGGCCAGCAGGCCGGACCAGTCACAGGCCGAGCCGTTGCCAAGGACTCATGTGACCAGGCACCTCACGCTTTTCTCCTTGCGTCAGCTTCTGACCCGTGATCGAGCCCGCGTCGCTCAGACTGAGGCCTGCAGGCGCAGCACTTCCTGTTTGAGGAGTTCGACAAAGGACACCTTGAGCTCGGCGCTCGCGTACTTCGGCAACTGCAGGGGAATGCCTTGGTCGTTCAGCACCTCGTCGCCCTTCTCCGCCAGCCGCAGCGAGAGCGCATCGAGCCTGTCCAGGCCGACGCGAACCGGCTCTTCCATCAGGTCCTTGCTGTAGAGCGCCTTCGCCGTGAGTGCGAACCCGTATGGCCCGCCAACAACGGGAAGTCGACCAGTGCGAACTGCATTGGCTCGTCGGGAGTGATCTGGAATTTTCCGATCACCTTGCCAAGCTTCTTGGCGAGTTTGGGATTCGCCGGATCGAGCAGGTTGTCGCTTGCGGCATGGTCGGCGATCAGGCCGGTCAAGGTCCACGTGCGTTGCGGCGCCTGACGCTGGCTGGCGTGTTGCGCGTGGTAATCCAGGACGGTCGTCACCACGGCATCGAGCAACACGTTGAGTCGATTCGACAGGGCGGACTCTGGACGGCCTGCCACAGCCGCCCAATCCTTCCACGCCTTGTATCGGCCCAGCAGCATTGACACGAAGGCGCCGGCGTCGTCGGCGCGCATGGGCAGGGCGTGGCCCTGGGCCGGCGGCGGCGAGGCAAACAACACGGTGAAGTCGTCCTGCATGTAGAGCGTCTGATCGGTCAGCAGCAGGCCTTGGGCCGTGCGTCGACCGCTGAGCCGATTCATGGCGTGGTAGCCGACGAACAGCAACGGGATCTCGTCGCCGACCCAGGGCTTGGGGCCGTAGATCTGCTCGACGGCCTGCGCGAACACCTGGGCCGCGTCCTCATGGTCGGGATGGTCCGCCTGGTCGGGCAGAAAGAGGAATGCCGAGAGGTCGGCGTTGGACGGCCTGCGCACCTGCAGTTCGAGGATGGCGCGCAACGCGTCGCCATGGCGCGCGTGGTCAGCCGGCAGCGCCGCCAGGTGGTCGCTGAACGACGAATAGACGAATGGCACGATGTGTTTCCTCCCGAAGTAACTGTTGAAAGTGCGAACCGAAACCGATCTCGCGCGCCCCCGCCGAGGCGCGCTGAAATCGCCTATGGGCCTGCCGCCTTGGCGAAAGGCAGCACAGGGGATTCTCGGGCGACCTGCGCCCAGGGCCGTGGGGCGGTGCAGATAAAAACTTAACTGTTTTATGTCGCAAGTCCGAGACTTTGTCGGTATTCGATAGGGCTGAGACCAAGGGAGATCCTGATCCGCTTCTCGTAGTCCAGCGGATGTAGGAATCAACTTCTTGATGAACCGCTCGACCGTGGCGGCCCTCCAGTCCCGAGAGTATCGCTAACCTATCGAAGCTTCGCGCCTAGACCCGATATGGCGCGAGTTTCGCCCAGTCGAAACTCACTCCGGTCCCAGGCTCCTCGGGTGCCACTGCGCGCCGATTTTCCACGACCAAGGGGCGCGCCGTGTATTCGTCGATGGGGAAGCTGTGGACCTCCATCCAGCCTGCGTTCGGCTGCGCCGCCATCAGGCTCACGTGCAGCTCCTGCATGCCATGCGAGCACACCGGGATGCCGTGGCGGCGCGAGCGCTCTGCCACCTTCAGCCAGCCAGTGACGCCGCCGCAGTTGGAGGCGTCCGGCTGGATGAAGGACAGCCGCGCCTGCTCGAACGCATGGTCGAACTCATGAATGGTGTGGAGGTTTTCGCCCATCGCTAGCGGCACGCCCGTGGCCTCGGCAATGCGCGCATAGCCCTGGTAATCGTCCGGGATGGTCGGCTCCTCGAACCAGAAGACATCGAAAGGCTTGAAGCGCTTGGCCGCGGCAATGGCTTGGTCCACGCTCATTGCATAGTTGGCATCCACCATCAAGGTGATTCCCTCACCGATCAGTTGCCGCACTGCGCGGATACGCTCGATGTCCTCCTCGAGGTTCTCGCGCCCGATCTTGATCTTGACGCCGCCAAAGCCACGGGCGAGATAGCCGCGCACGTTGTCCAGCAGCTTGTCCAGCGGGAACGCCAGGTCGATGCCGCCGCAGTACGCGTTGCAGGTGTTCGCGGCGCCGCCGGCAAGTTTCCAGAGCGGTGCTCCGGCCGCCTTGCCGCGGAGGTCCCAAAGCGCGATGTCGATCGCCGAGATCGCGAACGCGGCAATACCGCCGCGCCCGACATAGTGCACATGCCATTCGCTGAAATCGTGGATGGCTTCGACATTCGTGCCGTCCATGCCAATCAGGGCGGGCGCCAGGTCATGGTCGATCATGGCCTTGATGGCATGGCCACCCTTCCCGCCGGTGTAGGTGTAGCCCGTGCCTTCGCTGCCATCGGCAAGCGTCACCGTTGCGGTGACCAGTTCGAAGTGGGTGTGCGCGCCGTGTTTGGCGTCCGTCAAGACTTCAGCGAGGGGAACCTTGAAAAGCTGGCTCGTGATTTTCGCAATGGAACGCATGGAACTCTCCTTGAATCCGGTTGATAGGGAGCAGCGATGGTCGCCCTTCCTCTCTTCTTCTATTTCGAGCTTTGGGTCGCTGCCCGCTATGCCTCGATCACTCCACCATCATCGGACACGTGGCCCAGACGACTTGGCATCCGCGCGCTCCGGCGCTCGACTTTTCTCTGTCTCCCTCCATCGCTCCGCCATTCGTTGCGCATCAGTCTGCACCGCCGGCATGCGTGCGACGAAGCGTGCCACCCGGTCGGCCAACTCAGCCTGGCCCTGACTTCGAAGCGCATCCGTAACTGCGTGCCAGCCCGCCACCACCTCATTTCGCGTGCGCTGCATGGTCTCTTTGCCGGCATCCAGGGTGGCTCGCTTCGTCTGTAAGGCCTTGAGCACGCTCTCCAGCTTGGCGCGCATGAAGGTCGAGGTCTTCGGCGGTCGATGCCCGGCCCGGTCGCTGGGCGGCAGTTGCCCGAATGTCCGAAGCGCGCGGAGCCGATGATGGATCGCATCCCTGTACGGCTTGCGGGTCTGCCCTCGCACTTGGCGCGGCGTGGCATTGGCCGCCACGCCCTGCTCGCGCATCAGCGCGGCGAACTGCTCGCGCCACTGGCGCAGTGTGTCCTTGCGGATGTAGAGGCGCTTGCCGGGCTCGAACTCGTGCTCGCACTTGACCACCAGATGCACATGCGGGTGCGGCTGATCGGTGTGCAGCACCATGGCGTAGCGATATTGCAGCGCGAAGTTCTCGCGTGCGAAGACACGCGCCGCAGCCAGTACCTTTTCCGGTGGCGTGCCAGCGGGCATGGACAGGACGATGTTGTGGACCAACTTCGCACGCGTGTCTTTCTGCCCCGGAGCGGGTCTCGGCTTGTACTGGCTTCTGCAAAGCTCAAGCCGCCAGTCGGCCGTGATCTCCTTGGCTGCGCCTCGCCCCTGCTGCGTCAGCCCCTCGTCGGTTTCCAACTCCAGCTTGCCATGCCGGCCGATGTAGCGCAGATGGGCCTCGACGCCGCCAACGTCCCGTCCGCCGCCCGAGACCTTCACCATCACCTCGGGCGTGCGCCCTACCGTGCGCTGGATCTGCGCGATCTGGTCGGCGCCGAGGCGCAGCGTGCCACCCGGCCCTCGCCGACCGTAGCTCACGATGTCCAGGGTCATGTCGCGCGACCCTCCGGCCGAGCCGTGGCCGCTTCTGTCTACGCGCACCATCTGCTTAGGCATGGCGGTTCCCTTCGCCGGTCTCCCAGCTGATGAGGTTGCGGCGCACGACGGCTGCCGTGGCTTTGCGCGCCTCCTCGACTTCCCGCCGGACCGACGCGATGGTTTCGTCCAGGTCCGGTGCCACCGGCTCAGACTGGGTGTTCGGCATGCCGAACGTTCGAAGCTGCCGTGCCAGCGCAGCCAGCTGGGCGTTGGTCACTTTGATTTGATCCAGTTCGTTCGGGGGCAGCACTGCGGCGTCACGCACATGGTTGTGGATCAGCAGGGCCAGGTAGCTGCCTGTCTTCATTCCACGGGAATGGGCTCGATGCGCCGCCAGCGCTCTATCGCCCTTGCGAAGCCGCAGCGTGATGCGCCCCGCCATGCTGGCGTCGCTTTGCGATTCGTGTGGCAACCGCTGTCCACCCGAGTCCAGCGAGTTTTGTCCGTTGGTCTTGAGTACCTCGTCGACCATCTTCGCGAGCAGAGTCGACACACTGAGATGATGCCGCGCCGCCAGTGCGGCGAAGCGTGCCCTCGTTTCGGGCGGCACCCGGGTGGCTGTCACGCGGCCTGATAGAGAGGTCTTGGTCATTGCAACGCCGTTGCAGTAAACAATGTCTGACGTCAGTCTATCCTGCCCTCATCGCCGTTCAAGGACTTTGCTCCCGGTATCCACGCATCTCTTCCCGCCCCTCTCTCATGCTAGATGCCGCGCAGTGCGTGCGTCCCCACACACCTTCATTGTTCGGCATGCCGAACGCTCAGGAAGAGAGATTGAAAGACAGCCGGCCCACGGTACGGCTCTGCAGTGGTGCGTCATGGGGGCATCCGTACCGCGACGCCCAGGCTCGCCAGCGATCTGCCGCCACGCCCTTGAAACCCCGCGGGACGATCGCACCGCATTCCTGAGACAAGAAACGGCGCACAGATCGCTGGCGAAGGCGCATGCGCATGCGCCCCGATGTTCGGCATGCCGAACGTCAGGGGCGCACGGCTCCCGATTGACTACGCCTCGATTTCTCCCGGGCACGGTGCCGCCGCGAGCCGGCGCAGCGGGGACGGCAGCCAGCGCGTGCCCTCCAGCCTGCGGGCGCAATGCGCCGCGGCCTCGGCCTTCTTCATCGCGGCCATGGCCGGCGTCGCCTGCTCGCCGGTCGCCTCCTGCACCGCTTCGAGCGCCTTTACCTTGCTGACATGGCCAAGGTAGTTCTCGGCGGTCGGCGTCCACCAGTCCGCCATGTCGAGGCCCAGCGCCTCGGCGATGGCGTCGCTCTGGTCGGCCGAGCGTTCGCGCGCGGCGACCGCATCGATGCTGCGGGCGGTGCAATACGCCAGCAGGTCGAGCAGCACCTCGTGCGGCTGCGCGAGCAGCCAGCGGAACAGGGCCTCGGGATCGCCGGGCAGACGCTCTCCCCATTCGGCCGCAGCCCGCACGAGCAGCGCACCGGCCGGTGATTCCTCGTAGCCGGTGGCCGACTGCGCGAGGCTGTAGTCGCTGGTCACATGCACATGGACCTTCACCACATCGTTGCCGCGGCCATAGTGGCCGAACACGGTTTCCGCCATCCGGTGGACCAGCGTCGCCAGCGCCACCTGCGGGTCCTGCATCAGCGCGGCCTGCAGCGCGGCAGTGCGATGCGCGGTCAGATCGCGCATCAGCTTCTCGCTGAACGCGGCGCGCATTCTCGCGGTGCCCGCACCCGCCTCGTCGCCGTCGCCGTCACCCTCCGGATCGCCGGTCCCGGAACCGGAGGGACAGTCCTCCGGCCGCGTCAGCCCCCGGCTCGCCACCACCTCCCCGCGATGGTCGATGCGCAGCAACGCCCCGGTGCGCGCCATCTGCTCGGGCGTCCATGTCAGCCGCGCGGCATGTGCCGCGTCGATCCGGTCGTCCAGCGCATCGAGGGCGCCTGAAAGGCGCTGCATCTCCGCCTCGACATCGACCTCCTCCTTGGCGTCCCCTGCGTCGGGATCGTCGCCCCGCGCTTCCAGCGTCTCGAGGGCTTCGGCGAGCCGGTCGCGCTCGGCCTCCATGGCCGCCAACTCCGCCTCTTCCTCGGGCGTCATCGCCCGTCGTTGCTGCGATGCCTGCCCATAGCGGCGCAGCGCGAGGCCGTCGCCCTCCGTCACGCAATCCACCCATGCCCAGCCTTCCGCGCGCACCTCCTCGGCCAGCGCGCGCAGTTTTTCCATGGCCAGGATCTGCAGCAGCACCGGGTCGTCCAGGTACACGCCGTCGTCATCGTCGTCCTCGGCGAAGAGGTCGCGCCGCACCGTGCCGCCGCGCGCCTCGTAGGCCGCCAGACCCACGAAGCGCGCAAGCCGGCTGCCGCCCGCGCAGGCCTCCTCGGTGAGCTTGCGGCGCAGTGCCCATGCGCTGCGTTCGTACACCGGGAGGCCATCCCACACCGCCTCCTGTGCGGCGGGGTCGTCCGTCAGCGCGAGCGCCTGCAACTCGTCCGGCCCGATCTCATCGGCGCGGTACATCGCCAGAAAACGGGGCGCAAGACGCGCCAGCCGGAGCCTGCGCTCCACTGTCAGCGGCGCCACCCCGAAACGGCCCGCCACCTGCGCCACCGTGAGTCCGCCGTCGATCAGCGCGCGGAACGCTTCCATCTCGTCGGCCGGATGCATCGCCTCGCGCCCCGAGTTTTCCGCGAGGGAGATTTCCACCGCGCGCGCCGACGCAAAGCACCGGCATTCCACCGCCTGCGCCGCATCCATCCGCCCCTCGGCCACGAGCAGCTGCATCGCGCGCAGGCGACGCCCGCCCGCGACCACCGCATACCGTCCGTCCGGCAGCGCCACCACCGCGAGCCGCTGCAGCAGCCCCTGCGATTCGATCAGCGCCGCCAGCTCGGCGATGCCGTCGTCGCGCCGCACCCGGCGCACGTTGGCATCGCCCGGCACCAGCCGGTCCAGCGGCACCAGCAGGTCGTGCGGCGCCGTGTCCGCCTCCCCTGCTGCACCCGCGGCCGCCGTAGCGCGTTCGCCGCGCCGCCCCTTCGTCGAAGCGGCCTTGCGCCGGGAAGCCCCGCCGTTTCCCGCCGCACGGGCCACGTCATTCGCATGAGTCGTCGTTGTCGCAGTCATTGCATTTCCTTTGTCATGAAGTTGAAGAAAGAAAAAGAAGAGAGAAGGACAAAGAGCCCTGCCGGATTCCTAGATTCGGAGCCCCTTGGGAAAGGGTTCCGGATCGCATCGGCCGCGCATCAGCCGCCGGCCGCCGTCTTCCTGAGTTCTTCGCCCGGTGACCCAAGGCGCGCGCGGGGACGGGGGAGCAAGGGGGAAGCCTTCGTAACGCGCATGCGTTATGAACACCCCCTTGCAGGCGCAGCCGGTCCCCCGGCGCCGCGGGCGCACCGTCACCGACAAAGGTGAAGAACTCAGGAAGACGGCACCCGCGCGCGCGTCCCCGAAGGCGCACCGGAACCGCCGCGCGGCGAGCGCCCTCACCTGCCGCGAGGCAGGTCTGATCAGGGGAAGTCCGGGATAGGGGCGAAGCCCCTGCGCCAGGGATGCGCAAGGGGGCCGCAGGCCCTCCCCGCAGGGGATGAGCGCGAAGGCGCGAACCTGGAGCAGCCGACACCGGCCAGGCCGGTGGGGCGCCCACGCCGACAAGCCACTTCACCCGCCCGGACAGCCACCGCCAGCGCCGTCCATCACCCATGCAGCCATGCCTGCGAACAGGACAGCAACGAAGAAGAAGGTCAGGCAGACACGAAGGACAGAGGTGTCGGCGGCCACCGAAGAGGACTGGATGAACGCGAGAAAAGCGCGCCACGCTGCACAAGGGGCCGGCGCGCCGGATGACGGCCCTCACGGCGATGCGCCGGACGCTGATTGCAAAGGCTCGCGCTCTGCGCCAAATTGATCGCTCGCGGATGCCGGCGGCCGCCTGGGACCCATGGTCCTCGGCAACAGCGCTTGAGCTGTGCACTGGTGACCAGGCATACGGTCGAACCGGCCATGGCGGCAGGCCAATCCCGTCTATGGCAAAGTTTGCCATCGCGCGTCAAAGTGTCATCCATGACGCCGATGAACATTTCTCTTCCGGACGAGATGAAGGCATTTGTGGATGCACAGGTCGCGGATCGTCGATATGGCAATGCCAGTGAATACATGCGCGACCTCATCCGGCGGGATCTGGCACGCGAGCAGTTGCTAGCTGCCATCCTTGCAGGCCTCGAATCGGGGCCTGGCGTCGAGTGGACGCCGGCACATTTCGATGAATTGCGGGCCGAGATCGCCCAGGTCGAGGCAGCGGGCACGCCCACGTCGAAGGTCTCCGCCGGGCGCAAAGCCAGGCCTGCCCCCGTGAAGGCCGTGAGGAAGAAAGCGACTTGAGCGTGGAGGGCGTCAAGCGATTCCTTGTCCGCCCTCGTGCCGGCAGGCAGATCACGGCCGCGATCCAGTACGACGCGCGGTCACCATGCAGGCACCGACTGCCGCCAGCGGCTTAGTGGATGAACTGCAGAGGGCTTACGAGCTCATCAAGCGAAATCCCGACGCAGGCTCGCCGCGTCTCGAGGCCGAACTGGGGATGCCCGGTCTGCGCTCATGGAAACTGCCCCGGTATCCCTACCTGATCGTCTATTTCCGGCACCCCGATGTCGTCGATGTGGTGGATGTGCCGCACACGCGCACCAATTACGTTGCCGCGCTGTCCGATCATCTCGGTTCGCTCTGACCATCCCGCGGGGGGCGAACACCGCCTGCACCGGCGCCCAGGCCGGCCATCGGCAATCCCGGGCATGTGCGTGCACGGCGCAGCGCCCGGCGGGCGATGAAAGGAAAGAGGAAAGGAAAGAGGAAAGGAAAGAGGAAAAAAGGAAAGCGGGCGCCGAGGCGCCCGCATGCGGCGCTCAGAGCAGGCCGCACTCGGCCATCGACGCGGCGCGGTTGTGACCCACCACGATGTGATCGAGCACCTGCACGTCGACAAGCGCCAGTGCTTCCTTCAGCACCCGCGTGACCGCCACGTCCGCCTCGGACGGCTCGACATGGCCCGAGGGATGGTTGTGCGCCAGGATTACCGCCGAGGCGTTGAGCTGCAGCGCGCGCTTGACCACCTCGCGCGGATAGACGTCCGCCTGCATCAGCGTGCCGCGAAACATGTCCTCGAAGGCCAGCATCGTGTGCTGCGCGTTCAGGAACAGCACCGCGAAACTCTCGTGCGCCTGCCCGGCGAAGTGCAACTTCAGGTAGTCGGACACCGCGTAGGCGGAACGGAAGGCCTGAGACGGACGCAGATCCTCCATGAGCAGCTCCCGCGCCAAGCGCAGGCCCGCGAGCATCTGCAGCCAGCCGATGCCCGACGTGTCCCGCGCGAAGCCGATCAGCCTGTGCAGCGAGCGCCCGTGCACCTCGAACAGCGCCTCGGCTTCCACGCCAAGGAAGGGACGCAGCGCCTCGAGCACCCGCAGATCGCGCGACGAGAGCGCGCCGGCAGCCACGCCGGCCGACGACGAGGACATGAAGGAAGAAGAGCAAAAAGAAGAGGAAGGAGAAGACGAAGCGTTCATGACGAGACTCCTGTGGAAGACACAGGCGGGATTGCCTGCGTGCCCCCACAACCCCGTCGCAGCGCAGCGCTCAAGGCCGCCGCAGGCGCGCGGCACGCGCCGAGCACGCGCAGCGCGCGCAGGGCCTTGAACGCGAGAACGAGGGGGTAGCCTCGGGGTTCACAGGCAGCCCTCCCCTGCCCTTCACCAACGCCCCGAAGGGCCCCGCTCCTGCGATTCGTGTCCGAGGAATAGCCCGCACCGCTTCTCCACCTCGGACGCGGCTATCCGCCGCGCGATGTGTCCCTCGAGGTCAACGCCTGACCGGGCGGTCGGCTCGGGAGACTTGCCATGCAACGAGGCGCCGCTTCGACGTTGGCCGCAGCGCAAAGGGGTCGCCTTGCGCGGCCGCTTGCGCGCCTATGTGACCCTCGGCGGTGGGCCATGGCTCAGCGTTGCCCGCGGAAGTCAGGCCCACGCCATCTAAGAGCAGTTGCTCCCCAGGCGTTCACGGATGCACCCACAGCGACAGCGCAAATGCCCTTGCTTCGGGCTGGCCGCGGATTCGGCATGGCCGCTTGCGATCGCAGTGGCGTTCGAGGCCTGTGCCCCCACCATGATTGCCGCATCGAACTCACTTTCAGTGGTAGTCGTCCTCTCGCTGATACCGAATGGCAGACACCACGATCTCCCTTTCGCTGACGACATGAAACAACGCAACGTCGCCTGATGCGCCGATGAGCTGGCCCCTTGAATGACAGGACACGGTCTATCGCTTATCTTTAAAGATAGGAGTAGGACTGTGAGTACGACTAGGAATACGGATACCGTCGAAGTGATCATGAGGGACCAGCGCCGCAGGCGCTGGTCCCTTGCAGAGAAGGCCGCGCTGGTTCGTCGAAGCTACGAACCTGGCATGAGCGTGTCGCTCGTCGCACGTCAGGAAGGCGTTGCCGCCAGCCTGCTGTTCCAGTGGCGCAAGCTGGAGCGGCAAGGGGCGCTGACGGCTGTATCGGCGGGCGAGGCTGTGGTGCCGGCTTCGGAACTGGCAGCCGCTCGTGCCGAGATCGCCAAGCTACAGCGCGTGCTTGGCAAGAAGACGCTGGAGAACGAGATCCTCAAGGAAGCTGTGGAGTACGCCGCAGAAAAAAAGTGGATTGCGCGCTCGCCCTTGCTGGACGGGGACGGCCAGTGAAGGCCGTCTGCCAGGCCATTGGGTTGGCGCGCTCGAACATTCATCGCTTGCAAGCTCGCCCCGAGTCCTGGATCGACGCCCGGACACGACGCACGGCGCCTGCAAGCGACGTGGCCTTGCTCGACGAGATCAAGGCCCAGATCACCGAGTTGCCGACCTATGGCTACCGGCGTGCCTGCGCATTGGTGAACCGGCATCGAGCCACCACCGGTGCGCCGCGAGTGAACGCCAAGCGCATCTACCGCGTGATGGCGGCTCATGCATTGCTGCTACCGAAGGCGCCGAGACGGCGCCAGTCCAGCCGGCCCCATGAGGGCAAGGTGGCCGTCGCGCACAGCGACATGCGCTGGTGCTCGGACGGCTTCGAGATCAAGTGTGATTCTGGGCAGACCGTGACCGCGACCTTCACCAAGGACTGCTGCGACCGTGAGATCCTGGCCTATCGGGCATGGGAGGGCAAAGGGCTGCCGGGCGAGCCGGTGCGCGAAATGCTCATCGAGGCCGTGGAGAAGCGCTTCGGCGGCGTCGAGGGTGTTCCCAGTACCCACGCCTTGGAGTTCCTCTCGGACAACGGGGGCGCCTACATCGCGGCCGAGACCCGGCAGATCGCTCGACAGCTGGGCCTGAGCCCGGTCAACACGCCCGTGTGTAGCCCCCAGAGCAACGGCATGGCCGAGAGCTTCGTGAACACGTTCAAGCGCGACTACGTCAGCCGCATGGACCTTGCCGATGCGAGAACGGTGATGGCGCAGATGGCCGCAGCCTTCGAGCACTTCAATGAGGTGCATCCACACTCGGCATTGAAGATGAAATCACCCAGGGAGTTCAGGCAGCATCGCGCTGCCCACCAGCGCCTTGCTCAGATCGAGCAGACGCTACATTGCGAATAGCCCGTGTCCTGAAATACGGGGGCAAGATCACCGAATGGAATGACGAGTTCCCGCTCCAGTCGGTCGTCGAAGGCAATTCGACACGTGAACGGATTGGCTTCCAGGATTCGGAACTCCCCTCGGACGGCCAGGAGCGCGCGATCCGGCAACTCCCGGTCTCCATGCTTGAGCGCGACATCGAGGGGAAAGGCTTCAAGACGCTGCAGATCTTCCACCGCCTCGCGCGTCAAGCGCACGACGTATGTCACGGGCGCCGTGTGGAGACGACGCCCTGCCCCGTTTCGACCGCTTTGCGCGCGATGTCGAGCCGGGACTTCATCGCATCGAGGACCTCGTCTACCGCATAGGACTCGCCCGTCTCGAGCGCGCGCGCATGCGATGCGCGTCCACGCGCCACGAATTCTTGCTGCGCCTTGCGACGACGCGCTGCATCGATCGAAGCCTGCTCGATGAAATGCGACAGCGTTTCGCCGTCGAGCAGCACGCCTTCGATCTGTTCTCGAACTGCGGCCGTCACCCGGACCGGAGGGAGTTGGGTCGTCTTCATGGATAAATCGTATAGCAATGCTATGCACCTCGGCCCTTCTCTGCCCCATGCCTTTCTGCGAACCGGCACGAGGCGAAGCGAGGCAGACCGGCACGGCTGCTGGACCACGCCAGATATCGGCCGCCGAAAGCTCCAGTCATTGGATGCGCCGCGCCGCCGGCCATGAAATCCGTGCGCGGCGCAATTCTCTCTGCGGCAAAGTGGGCTGAGCGAGTACAAAAAAATGGATCGGAGATGTCGCCGGAGCGGGCGTCAGGGTCGGATTCAATCCCGTCAAATCCTCGGAAGGCGTTTCATCAAGAGCGTTGGATGGTCTTGCCGATGGCCTGCTGCGGCATAGACGTACGTGTCATCGCCGATACGCCGATACCCAGCTTGTGGTGTGAGGTGAAGACGTTCAAAATGCCAACGGATGCAAGTTCCTGGACATGCGCTCCTGTCAGGAAACCCGTGTCAACCAGCGTCAGTTTTTCGAAGATTTCGTCTTCGGCCTTGAGCCAGTCGGATTCGCTCCACGTGTCGAGCGTGCACTCCTGAAGCGAGAGCAAGTCCTCCTGGGCGTCGGGAAGAATGAAGATGCCCATCACTTGCGGCGTTGGCGAGCTGCTGCCAGTTGCGCACGGGACTCGGCAACGGAAATGCCTTGGCCCTGCGTGCGCTCTTTCTCGCCCAACACGATGATTTCAAGGCGGCGATCAGCGCTTCTTTTCCTGAAATTGCTTGACGCTTTCGATCACCATCCTGGCCTCGCCATTCTGGGTGATGAAGAAGGGTGCACCGTTCATCTATCCAGGTCCTCGGAAATTTGTGCGGCGTGGGTTTTCAGATAGGAGATGGACTGTCACCGTATTGCGTGCCCTGCGGGACCTTGACTTGGCAAGGCGACGTAGCTACATTAGTAGATACATTACCTGTCTGGAGTCCGTCGTGCAGCAATCCACCGCCAAACTCTTTGCCACCGGGGGCAGTCAAGCCGTGCGACTGCCCGCGGAATTCCGCTTCGATGGCACCACCGAGGTCTATATTCGACGCGACGACACGACCGGCGACGTCATCCTGTCCACACGCGCACCCGCGCAGTGGCGCGCGTTCATGCAGATGCGGGAGCAACTAGGTATCGTGCCTCCAGACTTTCCAGACGCGCACGATCAGAGCGAGCAGTTGCGCGACCCTTTCGAAGGCTGGAAGGAATGACGCTGTACATGCTAGACACCAACGCCGCGAGCGAAGCCATCCGAGGCAACCCGGTCTTCGATGCGCGCCTGCAAGCCCTGACCCCAGGGCAATGGTGCATCTCCGCCGTGACCTGCTCCGAACTGAGATTCGGCATCGCCCGGCGTCCCGAGGCTGTGCGGCTGCATCGGATCGTGCAGGAGTTCCTGCGCATTGCGCCGGTCCTGCCTTGGGATTTGCAGGCAGCGCTGCGACATGGCGATCTGCGTGCCCAGTTGAAAGCGGGCGGCACGCCCATCGGCGATTTCGACGAGATGATCGCGGCCCACGCGCTGGGGGTCGGCGCCGTCATCGTCACGGACAACACGAAGCATTTCGCGCGCGTGCCTGGCCTGGTGCTGGATAACTGGCTTCGCGCGCCGACCGAGCGCTGAACTCGCGCCCGGCGATTGGGGCCTTGGCCGGCCTTGCGCCAGATTACTTCGAAACGCACGAGGTGCATGAACGGAAGAGCGATGCGAGGTGACCGAGCTCCCCGCTCGACCGGCGCCGGCAGAGCACTCCCCCCAAGGCACCGGGGTGCCGCACCCGCATTCAATATCGCCTGGGCGTGCCCCCGCAGCCCCGTCGCAGCGCAGCGCTCAAGGCCGTCGCAGGCGTGCGGCACGTGCTGAGCACGCGCAGCGCGCGCAGGGCCTTGAAAGCGAGAACGAGGGGGTAGCCTTGAGGCTCACAGGCAAGCCCTCCCCGCCATCGGGGCCGTGGCGACACAAGGAACGTGAACAGGTCGGCAACCTCTTGCGGCCTGGCAGGTCGGCCCTGCGGAATCCCGCCGAGCGATTGCATGACGATTCGCTTGCCGCCCTCGTCGTCCGTGCCGGCTGCTCGGCCAAAGCGTTGATGAATTTCGAGCCGACTGGGGCCGATCCTTCATCACGATCCAGCACAGGAGGTGCGGCTTGCGCCAACGCTGTAAATACGTCACAAGCGCACTGCTCTGACAAGGCCTTCGCGCCTTCAAAATCGCTGATCTGCTGCACGTAGCGGCCCGCAACGTGCGCGCCTGCACAGCACTCATGGCGAAGGCTGCGTGGTGAGCCGGGAAGTATTGAGTCTGCGCTTGGCGAACGGACAAAGAAAACCGGCTCAGGCAGGCCGGTCTTTCAGAAGACGGGACCCAGGTCAGTAACGACCACCACCAAAGCCGCCGTTGCCGTAGCCGACGTCCGAACGTTTTGCTGCGCTGTAACCGGTTGCGCTATAGCCACCCGAGCCGCTCCCCTCTTCGCGGGGACGGGCCAGGTTCACCACGATCGAGCGTCCATCCACGGACATCCCGTTCAGGGCGGTGATCGCGGCTTGAGCAACCTCGGCAGAGGCCATTTCTACAAATGCGAAGCCCTTAGAGCGGCCGCTTTCGCGGTCCATCATGACCTTCGCCGTAGAAACTCGGCCGAACTCGGCAAAGTTGCTTTCGAGGATGGAATCGGTCACGGAAAAGGGAAGGTTGCCCACGTAAATTTTGACGCTCATGGAAAGAGCCTTTCTGAATGAAGGTGCGCGACGGCTGCCGCGACGGTGGAACTCGGATCTTCGGATCGGAAATCCGCAGCAAATGGCCGAGGTGCGTGAGATTTATGCCGGCAGATAGCCGGCACTCAGCGGGTGCGGCATGCACGTTTGCAGCCAGGCCTGCGTGACGGCAAGAAGCCGGGCGGCTTCGCGTGAAGCAAAGGCTTTGTCGAGTTGGAATACTCGGCCTGAGCTGCCGTCACTTTGAGGTCGATGGACCGAGAAAGAGGCGCGAAAACGGCCACAGTCGGTCGGATGTGTCGAGGGCGAAACGACGAACTTGCCCATGGAAATGCCGATATTTGGAATCTAATTCATCCGGAATTCGCAGGCTTGAATCAACCTGCGTGAGCTAACGAGGAAATCGGTTGGCTGCAGCTCTACAGACCAACAAGGCGACGAAGGTCGCAATACGGAGCCTGCATGAGGGATGAGTTTCACTCATGAACAGGAGTTGCGATACGGCACGAAAAAACCACTGCCGCTTCAACCGGCTCCATTATAACTTCGGCCGACGAATAGATGCCGATCATTAGTCCGTTTGATGTTAAGGAGTCGGGCAATCTCCGGCTGCGACGCATGGCACAGGTGCGACGCAGCCCGGATCAGACCGGTCATCGGGCGATGCGCGTAGCCCGAGCTCCCGCGACCAGAAACGAATCGCTCAGGTTTCGATCCACGTTGTCGCCTGCCGGATCGAGTCGCGCATTCAGACGCGGTTCAGGCCTGCGCTGCACATTTCGGCGCTATGACTTTGAAGAGCGGCAAGCGCGCCGGCGTTACCGGCATCCTTGAAGTGAGGCCGAAGGGCCCGGGTCCCGAGAACCAGTTCATCCAGTTGCGCCCGACACTGCACGGACGCGAGGCGGATGTATTGAAGGCGGTCGCCGACCTGCCTGTGGAAATTCTCACGCCCAAAGCGGCGGCGAGCGAACTCGTTCGCAGGAGGATCGACATTCCCTACTCGACGCTTGGCTCGATCCTGCGGCGGCTCGAGCGCAAAGGTGCGCTGCACCTGGGGCGCGTCAAGTCTTGAACCCTTGGGGCCGCCTGCGGCCGTCATGGACCCGGTCGACATGGTCGCGCCGAGACAAGTTGAAGGCATGTAGCGAGCCAAGACATCTGCAGTCTTGTATTGGAACGGCGCAACGCCGGCTGTCGATTCGCGCCTAGGGTCGGCTCGCACGAACGGCCGACTCGATGCTCCGCCCTTCCCTGGCCGACCTCAAGGGCAATGATCGTCAGTCCGGTGCCGCTGCCGCGAGCCCGTCTACCGCAGGCATCTCCCTCGCCACGATGAACGCGAAGGCTTCCTCGGCGAGCCGCGCCGCCGTGAAGATCGCCGTGCGGTCGCCGCGCAGCACCTGCAGCCAGGCGTCGATGTAGGCCGCGTGGCCCTCGACCGTGGCCTCGACCAGGCCGCAGTGCCCCATCACGAACGCACTGCCGAGCTCGGCCACCAGTTCCTCGAAGGCATAGGCCGCGTCACCGAAGCGGCGCCCGAAGCTGCGGTTCAGCCGCTCGGGATGGCCGGTCCAATGCACCAACTCATGCAACGCCGTTGCGCACTGCGCCTCGGCATTCGTGAACTGCCGCGGCCACGGCAGCCGGATTTCGTCGAGCGCGGGCAGGTACGCCGCCTGGTCGAAGCCGTGACGAATCGTCGCGTTGCAGCCTCCCAGCAGCCGCATCGCCCGCTCCACGGGTTCCCGCGGGCCCATCGGCGAAGCGATCCCCAGGTCCACCACCTCGAGCGGCAACCCGTCGATCTGCGCCACGTTGAACGCCCAGAACGGCAGGCACAGCAGCACGCCCGCGCGGGCACCGGCATCCGGGGCCACGACCTCTTCGTCCACACCGCCTTCGGACAGCGCGTCGTCGGCCTCGCTGCGGCGTTCGCGCGCCCTGCGCTCGAAGTGCGCGCACAGCACGCCGCGCTCGCCCTTGCGCACCTGGCCACCGAGACTTTGCGCCTGCCTGTAGGTCAGCCACACGTTGGACGCGTAGCCCGCCTCGATCGCTGCCTCCCACAGCAGCAGCACGTTCGCGCCGCGGTACGGTGCGCCGGTCTTGCCGTTGCGGGGCACGCCGCGCGCCGCCGCCCGCGTCCAGCGTTCGCGGAACACAGGGCCGCCCTTCTCCAGCATCGCGATGATGCGGTCCGTCACGACCTGCCGCACGTCCATGCGGTCACGATCCCGTGCAGTGATGCCTGCGGATTCGGCGACACCTTCACCTGCTTGGGGTGAGCCCTCGGGGGGTGCGGGGAGAACGCCCGTGGCTGTCCTGTTGCCAGGCCGCTTCGGGCCGCGCGCCCCGCGCGGGAGGGAACTGGAAGTCGAATTGGCGTGCATGGCCGGGCCTTTCTGCGGCATCTGCCGCGGTGGTTGAACATCTGCTTTCGGAGCCGCCTCGACGCATGGAAAGCGCGCGACAAGGGCCGATGTCCAGGGACCGCCCGCAAGCCGCAGCCGAGCGCAGCGAGGACCGGGTGAGGACGGAGGCAAAGCCCGCAGCCCTGGACAGCGGCCCGAGCGCGCTATGCGTCGGTCAAGAGGTGGTTTCGAATGCAGATCCAACGCGAACTGGCGGCAGACGGCCCCACGCAGCCATCGCGAACGCCGCGACCCGCAGAGGGCGCGCCACCCACACGCTGCGAAGCAGGCGATGCCACCTGAGCGTCGGAACCGCCGAACGCAAGGTGGGCGGCCTGGCCGGCTGCTGCCGTGCATGCACGGCCACTTGAGCGGCAACGGTCGAGAACCGACGAACATTGGCGCAATGCGGCGACCACGCCAACTATTCGATATCAGAGTCGACAGCCGCGCCCTTGACCACCGCCTGCGCGTAGCACGGCCGGCGTGTCGCCGGAACAGCAGACAACGAAGAGAGAAGAGAAGAACAAGAAAGGCCGCCGGCCGAGCCGGCGGCCGGGCCCTCAGGCCTGGATGCGGCCCGCCATGCGCGCCTCCTTCGCATAGGCACTCAGGCGCTTGACGGCCCGAAAGTGCAGGTCCTGCGCGATCGGCAGGCCCAGCATGCCGCGCACATCCGCCAGTTCGCTCAAGCTCACGCGACCCAGCTCGGGGAATCCGAGCCCGAGATCGCACAGCCCGAACGCGATGTCGTGGTCCCCGGGGTCGATCTCGCTCAGCAGCCAGGTGGCGCCGGCGTCCGGCGTGAACAGCTTGACCACGGGCAGCGGATCGAGGCCCGCCTCTGCCCGGGACTGCGCGCCGTTGACCAGCATCAGTTCGAACTGCACATCGGTGATGAAAGCAAAGTTGGAAATGGAAGCCATGACGTTCTCCTTGAACGGTTGCGGGCGGAATTGCCCGGGACCGTCGCCGGCACGCCGCAGCGCAGCAGTCAAGGTTCGAAGACGGCCGCAGGCCGCCAGCGCGCCATGGGACGCGCGCAGACCTTGACGGCGAGAACGGTGTGCCACCCTCAAGGTCGCAGCAAGGCCAGCTCATCCCCGCTCCGCCGCCTGTCCTTCTTCCGTCCAGTCTTCAAGCTCAGCCGACTGGTTTCAGCCGGCAAGCTCGACCGCATCGCCCGCGGCATCTACAGCCTGCCGGGACGCGCGCTCAGCGAGCACCGGTCTCTGGCCGAGGCAGCCCTGCGCGTGCCGCGTGGCGCGGTATGCCTGCTGTCGACGCTGCGGATCCATGGCATCGGCACGCAGGCCCCGTTCGAGGCCTGGTTGGCAATCCCCCATCACTCGCCCACACCCCGGCTGGACCAGCCTGCTCTGCGCGTGGTGCGCATGTCGGGGACGGCTCTGACCGAAGGCGTTGAGCCGTTCGAGGTCGATGGCGTGAAGGTCCCGGTGTTCAACGCGGCCAAGACGGTCGTCGACTGTTTCAAGTACCGCAACAAGATCGGCCTCGACGTGGCGCTGGAAGCGCTGCACGATGGCTGGTCGCGGCGCAAGCTGACGATGGATGCGCTCTGGCACTACGCCAGAGTGGATCGCGTGGTCAACGTCATGCGGCCCTATCTGGAAAGTGTCACCGCATGAGCCGCAGCCTCGCGGCCTCCATCCGAGCCCGCTTGAAGCAGCACGCCGATACCGCGCAGCCGAGGCCACGTTCGAGCGGCGGGGGCTGGCGATACCCACTACCCTCTCCTCGGGCTTGAGCGACGCATTCGTGCAGGATGCTGCGAAGCAAAGGCAATGGGCTGCCTTCCTGAAAAAGAATCGACTCGAGGCCCTGGACCTCGCCGAGGTCGTCGCGCGGTTGCGCGGCGTGTTCCAGAAACTCGCGGCCTCTGACGGATCGAGCCTCTCCAATCCGCACTGAACAAACGACCTTTACCGCAGCGCAGCTTCAGCAGGTTCTTGACGACCACATGCAGGAAGGGCTCTACCTGGAGTACGAGCGTGGTGCAGCATTGGCGCCATCGGATGGGTCAAGGCAGGAATTCATAGAGGACTGCGCGGGTTTCGCGAACGCCGGCGGGGGACGATCTTGTGTAGGAATCGCTGAAGAAGAAGTCGAGGGCCTACCCGCTCCACTGCCCCATCGCTGGCCGGTCAGCCGCAGCCAGCCTAGGCCGCGAAGTCGGCCAAGGTCTTGCCACGGGCAAGACCTTCACTCAGCCAGCGTGGTTTTCGCCCGCGCGTGCCACCGACCCAGATTTCTCCACCAGGCCCGCGATAGCGCGGCCCCGTCGCGACGACAGCAGCGCGCCGCGTCGCCGCCTTGCCGCTCAGGCCAAGCTCCTTTGCGGAGATGCCGTATTCGGCGATCTTTGCGCGCACATCCTGAACGACGGCGCCGAGCTCGTCGGCGCGCTGCTTTGCGGCGGCGGCCTTGAGTTGTTCGATCTGCGCTGCATGCGCCTTGATCTGCGCTTCGATGTCCGCGATTGAGTGAGTTGCCATTGCTGATCTTGGTTTGGTGAACGAGAAACTATAAAGGCGAACCCCGACGCCGCAGACGGGAGTTACCCCTTGCGCCCCATGACTCGCAACGGGGCACTGAGTGCTGGATGCGGGAAGATCTTCCTCGATAGCGCCTGCCATATGGGCGGGGCCAAAAAAGGCAGTTTGCACACCCTCAATCCCTTTGGCCCATCGCATTTGCCAGGCCGCCAGTACCCCTGTTCCTTTTGATCATGGCGCGGTCGACATCTGCCGTCGAACAACGGCGCCATCAGAACTGCACGGCTTTCGAACGTCCGCCTATGCAGGCGAAAAGCGGGATGCGGTAGGCGAAGGAATCGCCTGATCTGCCGAGATAGAGGTCAAGGACGAGGCTCGTTGCCCCTGCCGCCAACCTTCTCAACCAGGCTTGGCGCTGTCGGCACTCTGGCGAGCGTGAGCTCGATCGACCGTTTCAGTTCACTCGCATACAGGTGTTGAGCGGATTGAGCGATCGTCATCAGCGACTTGGAAGCAAACTTCTCTATCTCCGTCGCCGCGCCGCTGAGCCCCGGCACCTCGACCTTTTTCGTGATCAGGCGCTGGACGTCGAAGGCCGCAGACATCGCGCGTGAGGCATGTTCGCGCAAGCCAGCGAGGTAAGAGATGGGTTCGTGCATGAGCGATTGTCACGAAGGCAAGACCCGGCTCCGCACACGATCGGCTTCGTCCTACGCCTCTGCGACTCGACCATGCCGACGGCCTGCCGCTTGTGAGATTGCGGCAGTCCCCGTTGGCGCAGGGAACAAAGAGCCCGGCCGCAGCGGCCGGGCAAAGATTTACAGCAGGACTACGGGAGCCCCGTAGGCGTCGAAATGTACGATGTCCGCTTGGCTTGAAGATGTCGGACAAGTTTGATATTTTGATTCCCGTCACCGGTACGTTTCACGTTCCACGCCATGAGTAGAACCGCATCCAGCCACGCCATTCAGAAGGCGCGCCAGGCAGATATCACTGTCACGCTGCCGCCCTCACTGTCTACCGAGTCACAAATCAGCGCACTCCGAAAAGCCGGGATCCCGATGGACCGGTTTGGGGAGGCAATCTCTGGAGACTTGTTCATGCGGACCGCGGGCCGCACACAGAAGCGAGTACAGGTTTTTCGCTGGTTTGGACCGAGTGCCAAAGAGGCTGCTTCCACACGGCCGGTGAACCCGGTCAGCGTTGCCGGCCCGATCGACTACATCAGGGTCTGGCGGCAACTGGAACGGCGGGCCCTGCTGGAACTCAGGGCTCTGAACCAGAAGCTTTTCGCGTACCTGGATGGAGTGGGCCCTGCCCCCGAGCCAGACGAATTAGCGGCTGTGAAGCGCGCCTATGCAGAGGCGCATCGCGGCCTGCTTGCTGCACTGGCAGAGATGAATCGATGGTATCCGCTTCGGTATGAAGGCGCTGTTCATGGCGCGCGCCCCATTGACGCCATGAATGGCAAAACAGCGCCCTGTTCTTTTTCGTAGTCGGGCCATCGGCGCAGCCTGCGAAGAGGCACGCTGCTTTCACCAGCTGAGTTCAAGACACGCCGATCGGCCCACGAGCGATTGTTCGTCATACGAACCGCCGATTAGGGACGCCGAACTCGATTTGTTTGGGCGATTCGCGCCGCAGTGTTGCGAGACAGACCTGTGCGTCCGGCAATCTGACGCATGTGGCTTTGCGACAGTGCCGAAAAATCTCGGCGTTGCCAATGATGCAGGCCAGCCAGTGCCAGGCATGGCGCGGTTCGAGGAGATAATGGCGCCGGCACCTACCGCAACTCGATGTCATTAAAGAAACCCCTCGTCTGGTTCCTGCTCGTCGCCACGCTGTTCAGCGCGTGGACCGGGGTGCTGCACGCGCACGAAGAGGGCACGCCGCAGCAGTGGGCGGCAACGGCCTTGGTCGATGGGGGCTTGGCCGAGGACGACGGCGCTCCCGACGTTGACGGCGAATGCCACTGCCTCTGGTGCGCGCCGCAGCTGCATGCGGCCGCTGCGGCATGCGACCAGATCGTGCGTATCGCGTTGCTGGAGACCGCGGCAAGCCCGCCGCGCTGGTCTGTCGCGAGCCCGGTCCCGGCATTGCCCCGGGGCAGCGTTCCCCCGCCACGCGGGCCGCCGCTGCACGCATAGGCGTGCGCGCCTGCGCGCCCTCCCCACCTCCTGCCTTCACAGCCGTCGCGTCCCTTTCGAGGCGGCGCTTCCTCGTCTTTTCTCCGGAACTCCGGTGCCGCATCGCGGTGCCGGCGCGAACCCATGACCCCATCTTTTCGTGTCGGGCGGTGCGCCCCGACGCCCCTCGTCCTGGCGATCGCCAGCCTTGCCCATCTTGCCGCGACGTCGAGCCACGCGCAGCCGGCACCTGCCGCCGGCACGCTCGCCGAAGTCCACGTGACGGCCGAGGGCGGCCCTGTCGACCTTCAGGGCAAACGAAGCGCCGTCACCGCGGACTCGACGGGCCTGCCTTCGGGCGTGACCGTCATCACGGCCGAGGAGATCGGCACCCTCAACATCGGGCGCGACATCTCGAACGTGTTCCGCCGCGTGCCGGGACTCGTGGCCAACAACATCGACCAGGGCGACACCGCGAACGGCTTCCGGATGCGCGGCTTCGCCACCCAGGGCACGCATGGCGCCGACACCGCGGTGTACGTCGACGGCGTGCCGCAGAACATGCCGTCGAGCCAGGGCGGCGCGGGCCACGGCCCAGCGTTCCTTGAATGGCTCACGCCCGGGATGATCGGTCGCATCGATGTCATCAAGGGACCGGTCTCGGCGCTCTACGGTGACCAGAACCGTGCCGGTGCGGTGAGCATCGAGACGCCGAGCGGGCCGGTCCCCTCGAGCGTCGGAATCTCGCTCGAGCGCTACGGCGGCCGCCAGGCCTCGCTGGTGTTGTCCAACGAGTTCGGCAGGGCCGACGCCGACGCGGCCCCGGGCGTCCGCTCGCTGCTGGTGGCCGACAGCTACCGCACCGACAGCTATCGGCGCGACGGCCGCATCGCGCGCGACAACCTGTTCTGGAAGCTGTCGACGCGCCTCGGCGACGGCATCTACAGCCTGCGGGTGAACCACTACCGTTCGGAGTCGGTCGCGCCGGGCTACCTGCTGCTGTCCGATCTGCGCGCCGGCCGCGCCGATCCGCGCGCCACGCAGTTCGATCTTCCGGGCTTCGGCAGCGGCGAGCGCACGGGGCTGGTGTTCAACCGGGCGCCCGCGCAGGGCGAGGCCGGCTGGCATGCCACGGCCTATGCCGAGCGCTTCGAGCGCGTGCGCGGCATTGCCACCAGCGCTGTGCAGCACACCGTCGGCAGCGACGACCGCAACTTCTACGGCGGCCGCCTGGCGCAGAACTTCGTCTTCGGCGACCGCGCGTCGCTCATCGTGGGCGGCGAGCTGCGCCGCGACGAGGGCGATGCGCAGCGCCGCATCTGGCGCGACGGCGTGTCGACGGCCAACTACATCAACAGCCAACGGCTCGACCTCCTCACCTACGGCCTGTTCGCGCAGGCCCAGTACAAGCCCTTGTCCAACCTCAAGCTGATGGGCGGCATCCGCCGCGACTGGTTCGACTACGACATCGGCAACCGCAAGCTGCCGGCCGCGAGCACGAACTACAAGGATGCGGTGACCACGCCCAAGCTGGGCGTGGTGTGGAGCGCCCTGCCCACGCTCGACCTGTTCGCGAACGCGGCCGAAGGCTTCCGCTCGCCGGCCGCCGAGCAGATCAGCAGCAGCGGCGGCACCGGACCGCTGGGCGCGCGCGGCGGCACGGTCTACGAAGTGGCACCGACAAAGGTGCGCTCCTACGACATCGGCTACACGGCGACGCCGATGCCGGGCCTGACGACTTCCGGCGTGCTCTACCGCACGCTCAACCAGGACGAGATCGTGGCCCAGGCCGACGGCTCCTTCCGGTCGGTGGGCAACACCACCCGCCGAGGCTACGAACTCGAAGCCCGTTGGCAGGGCTCGGCGGCGTGGTCGCTCTACGCGAGCTACGGGCGCATCCTCGAGGCGCGGGCCAACAACCCGCTGCCCAATACCGGCGCGCACCTGTCGGTGCCGCGCGACCAGGTCAAGCTGGGTGCCGAGTACCGCCGCAACCTGGGACCCGGCCGCCTCACGCTCAACGCCGATGCCTACCTCACCGCGGGCAATCCGTACTACATGGGCTCGCCCCAAGTGCAGCTGCGCACCATGCCCACCTACACGCGCTACGACCTCAAGGCGAGCTACGACTGGCGCAGCTACCAGTTCTCGGTCTTCGCCGTCTTCCAGCCGCACGCGTTCGCGGCCGACATCGCCTACGGCTCGCCCGCGGGGCTGCTGGTCTCGCCGCAGCCCAGGACCCAGGTCGGCGCCTCGATGCGCTATTTCTTCTGAGCACCGCCATGCAGGACCATCAGGATCACCCGACCCTTGCGATCCGCGGCCTCGTGGTGCGGCGCGGCGCGCGCACCACCATCGACGGCCTCGACCTGTCGGTGGCGGCCGGCGAAGTCTATGCACTGCTCGGCGGCAATGGCGCCGGCAAGACCACCACGCTCGACGTGCTGCTGGGCTTCGTCGCGCCGGCCGCGGGCGATGTGCGGGTCGACGGCCTCTCGCCGGCGAGGGACGGCGCCGCCGCGCGTGCCCGCCTGGCCTACCTGCCGGAGAACGTCGCGCTCTATCCCTACCTGAACGGCATCGAGAATCTGCAGTACTTCTGCGCCCTGGCGGGCATTCGCATGGCCGAGTCGGCCGCCCGCGACCTGCTGCTGCGCGCCGGCCTGCAGGCCGCGTCGCACAACGCACGAACCGGCACCTACTCCAAGGGCATGCGGCAGAAGGTCGGGCTGGCCATTGCCCATGCCAAGCACGCCAAGGCGATGCTGCTCGATGAGCCGACTTCGGGCCTGGACCCGGCCGCGGCCAACGACTTCGCGCAACGCATCCGCGCCGCGGCGCAGGCGGGCATGGCGGTGCTGATGGCCACGCATGACCTCTTCAATGCCAGGCAGGTGGCCGACCGCATCGGCATCCTGCGCGCCGGGCGCCTGGTGGCCGAGTTCGATGCGCATGCCGTGACGCACGAAGCGCTCGAGCGGGTCTATCTGGCCCATGCGCGAGAGTCCGCGGTGGGAGAGGCCGCATGATCGGCGTCGCCCTGCGAAAGGAATGGCGCGCGATCGTGCGGGACCGGCGCTTTGCCGTGCTCGCGCTGGCGCTCGCCCTGCTGCTCGCTGGCGTGCTGGCCGTCACCGCCCGCCAGCACCGGTTGCTGGCCGACGAGAAGGCGCAGGTCGCGGCGGCCGCGCGCCAGCAATGGGACACGCAGGGCGACAAGCACCCGCACCGCGGCGCCCATTTCGGGCACTACGTGTTCCGGCCTGAATCGGCGCTGGCCGGGGTCGACCCCGGTCTGGACGCGTACGTCGGGCAGGCGCTGTGGCTGGAGCCGCACCGGCGCAACATGACGCGCTTTCGCCCGGCCGCCGACGAGCTGCCGTCGGTGCGCTGGGGCGGGTTCACGCCGGCCTTCGTGCTGATTGCGCTACTCCCCTTGCTGATCATCGCGTTCGGCTTCAACGCCGTGAGCCAGGAGCGCGAGAGCGGCACCTTGCGCATGCTGCATGGCGCAGGCGTCGATGCGCGCAAGCTGCTGTGGGCCAAGTTCGCGGCACTGCTGACCGTCTTCGGTGCCGCCGTGCCGCTGGCCATGGCGGCGGGGCTGGCGCTTGCGCCGGCCGGCAGTGGTGCCGACATGGCCACGCTGGCGCGCGCCGCGGTGATGGCGCTCGCTGGGGTGGCGTATTGCGCCTGCCTGGCGGCCCTCGTGCTGTGGGTGTCGGCGCGCGCCTCGCGCAGCCGCCAGGCGCTCCTCGTGCTGCTGGGGCTGTGGGTGGCCTTCGTCTTCGTGGTGCCGCGCATGGGCGCGGCCGCGGCGCAGCAGGCGGTGCCGCTGCCCTCGCCCGAAGCCTTCTGGCGCGCCATCCAGCACGACTACGCGCAGGGCCTCGATGGCGACGGCGACCTTGCCGCGCGGGGCCGGCGCGTCGATGCGCAGCTGCTGCAGACCTACGGCGTGGCACGGATCGAGGACCTGCCCGTTGGCGCCGCACCGCTGCGCCGGCTGGCGCGCGACGCCTACGCCGACCGGGTGCATGCGCTGCACTTCGGCGACCTGTGGACGCGCTACCAGCGGCAGGAAGACGTGCTGCGGCTGGCGGCCGTCCTGAGTCCTGCCGTCGCGATGCGCGGGCTGTCCATGAAGATGGCCGGGACCGACCTGGCGCACCAGCGGCATTTCGAGGAGGCCGCAGAAAACTACCGGCGCCGCGTCAACGCCGCGATCGACCAGTGGGACGTCGACAACACGCGCGGCCTGACGTCCTTCGAGTCACGCTACGGCGGCGATGCGCTGTGGCGCTCGGTGCCGCCCTTTGTCTATGTGCCGCCGGGCATCGGCTTCGCGCTGCGCCATGCCTGGGTGGACCTCGTTGTGCTGACCACATGGGCGGCGGCGGCGATCGCGCTGCTCCTCGGTTCCGCCCGGAGGTTGGCGCCATGAGGCTGATTCTTCTTGCTGAATGGCGTCGACTGGTCCGCGAGCGCACAAGCCTGTGGGTGCTGGCCCTGCTGTCGTTCGTGCTCGGCGCCGCGGCCTGGTCTTCGGGGTTGGACGCGCGCGGATGGCGCGCTCAGACCGATCAGTTGGCCAGCGAGTGGTCCGCGGCGCGGGCGCGTGCCGCCGAGGCGGCCCGTGCGGAAGACGCGCGCACGCCGCGCAACGAGGATCGCGCGGTGATGGCCGCCTTTCAGTTCGCGCGCGGCGAAGCGCCGCCGGCGGCGCTGCCCGCACTGGGCGGTCTTGCGCTGGGAACCGGCGGCTTCGAGTTGCTGGCACCGACCCTGCGCGCCACGGTGGAGAGCCGCCATACCGACAGCCGCAAGAGCGAGCGCTTCGACAACCCGCTGTTCAGCGAATCGGGCACGCCCGACCTGTCAACTTGCATCGCGCTGTTGCTGCCCCTTGCATTGCTCGGCCTGTGCGGCGGCCTCCTCCAGCAGGCGCGCGAGGACGGCACCTGGCGGCTCGTGGTCGCGCAGTGCCCGCGGCCCGGACGCGTGCTCGCCGCGGCGCTGGGCTGGCGCGCGCTCGCCGCATGGAGCGTTGCCGCGCTGGCTTCGGCCATCGCCTTCGCGCTCGACCCCGGAGCCACTGCCTTGGCGCTCGCCGCTTGGCTCGCGACGTTGGCGGCCTTCGTCGCGGCATGGACGGTGCTCGCGGGCTTCTTCTGCCTGCTGCGCGTGTCCTCTTCGGCTGCGGTGCTGGGCGCGCTCTCGGTCTGGCTGCTGAGCAGTTTTGCGGTGCCCGTGGGGCTGGCCTGGGCGGCCGACCGGCAGGCGCGCATGCCTTCGAGGCTCGAAGCGATCGTCCATGTGCGCCATGCGCAGCAGCGTGCGGAGACGCAGATGGACGCGTTGGTGCAAGGCTGGTATGCCGCGCATCCGTCGGACCGCCCCGCCACGCGCACCAGCCACACCTGGCCGGTCACCTACATGCCACGCTACCTCGCGCAGGATCGCGAGATCCGTCCGCTGATGGCGGCTTTCGACGAGGCACGTGCGCGGCGCTATGCCTTCGTCGAGCGCTGGTCCTGGCTCAGCCCCGGCCTCGCGCTCGAGATGACCGCGGACCGGCTGGTGGGCATCGATGCCGGGCGCTACGCACGCCATGTGCAGGCGGTGAATCTGCACGAAGATGCCTGGCGCGACTTCTTCGTGCCGCGGATCATGAGCTACCGCGGCATGACCGCGCTGGACTACGCGAACGTGCCGGTGTTCACCGTGCAGACGCCCGCGTCGTCCAAGACCTGGCGCCATGCCGCGGCGCTGGCTGCGCTGGCAGTCGCGGGCCTGGCGCTGCTGCTGGTGTGCCCGCGATCGCGACGCCTCACGCGGCGGCTGCGTACATGAAGATCACAGCCGCCACTGGATAGAGATTGCCGGTGATGTCCAGATCCGGCGTCATCAGCGGCCCGATGATGATTGAGAACAGCAATGTCGATTGCTGACCGATGCGGCGATTTTCAGTTGAACGCGATGACCGCTTTGGGAAACCATGACCGGCAGTTCAGGGGCCCATTCTTGCCGTGGGGGGTTTCCCGTAGGAACGACTGCTACGCGGCCGAAAGCGTTCGCTCATTCAAGCGCATGCATTTTCCGTCCTTACAGGTCAGAGCCGATCTTTTCCCCCCGAAGGGCGACAGATTCAAGCAGTGCTACGATAAAGGCATCGGGAAAACAGCCTCCCGGTCTGCAAAGTTAGACGGTGTCCCGTCCAAGCGCTGGTGACTCATAACGGAGCTATCCGTGGACACCGCCTTGCCTGACGCACCTTCCGCATCCCCCGCGCTTTCTGCGCCCCCCCAGCCCGTTTCCTTCACAGAAGCCCTGCGCTTCTGGCTCAAGCTCGGCTTCATCAGCTTCGGCGGACCCGCCGGGCAGATCGCGATCATGCATGCCGAGCTGGTCGAGCGGCGGCGCTGGATCAGCGAGAAGCGCTTTCTTCATGCGCTGAACTTCTGCATGCTGCTGCCCGGTCCCGAGGCCCAGCAGCTCGCCACCTACATCGGCTGGCTCATGCACCGCACGCGGGGTGGCATCGTGGCCGGTGCGCTGTTCGTGCTGCCTTCGCTGTTCATCCTGATCGCGCTGTCGTGGATCTACCTGCGCTTCGGCCATGTGCCGGTGGTGGCCGGCATCTTCTACGGCATCAAGCCGGCCGTCACCGCACTGGTGCTGCACGCGGCGCACCGCATCGGCAGCCGCGCGCTGAAGAACCGGTGGATGTGGGGCATTGCCGCCGCCGCGTTCGTTGCGATCTTCGCGTTCGACACGCCGTTTCCGGCGATCGTGCTGGCAGCCGGCCTGATCGGTCACTTCGGGGCGCGCTGGGCGCCCGGGGTTTTCGCACTCGGCGGCGGACATGGCAGTGCCAGTCAAAGCTACGGTCCGGCGCTGATCGACGACGACACGCCGGCGCCGCCGCACGCGCGCTTCTCGCGCTCGCACCTCGTCAAGATCCTCGCGATCGGCCTGGGCCTCTGGCTGCTCGCCATGGGCGTGCTCGTCGCCACGCAGGGACTGCAGGGCACGCTCACGCAGATGGGCTGGTTCTTCACCAAGGCGGCATTGCTGACCTTCGGCGGCGCCTATGCCGTGCTGCCCTACGTCTACCAGGGTGCCGTCGAGAACCACCAGTGGCTGTCGGGCGCGCAGATGATCGATGGCCTGGCCCTGGGCGAGACGACGCCGGGTCCGCTCATCATGGTCGTGGCCTTCGTCGGCTTTGTCGGCGGATGGCTGAAACAGGTGCTGGGGCCGGATTCGTTGTTCCTGGCGGGGGCGCTGGCCGCAACCGTCGTGACCTTCTTCACCTTCCTGCCCTCGTTCATCTTCATCCTCGCCGGCGGGCCCGCCATCGAGGCCACCCACGGCAAGCTGGGCTTCACCGCGCCGCTGTCGGCGATCACCGCGGCGGTGGTAGGCGTGATCCTGAATCTGGCGCTTTTCTTCGCGTACCACGTGCTCTGGCCGCAGGGCTTCGGCGGCCGCTTCGACGCCGTGTCGGCGCTGATCGCCGTCGCGGCGGCCATCGCCTTGTTCCGCCTCAAGATCGGCGTGATGCCGCTGCTCGGTGCCTGCGCGGCCATCGGTTTGGCAGTCACATTCATTCTTCCCTTGCTGTCGCGTTGAAGGAGCTGCCATGGACCTGCAAACCCGACCGCTGCCCTTCGACTCGACCGCACTGCGCGGCCTCTCGTCGAAGCTCCTGAGCAGTCATCACGAGAACAACTATGGCGGCGCGGTGAAGCGCCTCAACGCCATCCGCGCTCAACTCGCCGCGATGCCGCTCACTTCGACGCCGGGCTTCCAGCTCAACGGCCTGAAACGGGAAGAGCTCATCGCCACCAACTCGATGCTGCTGCACGAGCTGTACT
The DNA here is from genome assembly GCF_050435205.1 of Variovorax sp. W2I14. Taxonomy (NCBI): domain Bacteria; kingdom Pseudomonadati; phylum Pseudomonadota; class Betaproteobacteria; order Burkholderiales; family Comamonadaceae; genus Variovorax; species Variovorax sp. W2I14. The sequence continues at coordinate 1,601,472 of NZ_JBNDJX010000001.1, forward strand.
TTGCGTCCCTTGGTGGCGATGCCCAGGCGATGGAACCCGCCATGGCGCTCGCGCTGGCCGCCAGCTTCGGCAGCGTGGAGCGGTGGCGCGACGAGTTCACCGCCATGGGCAAGGCCCTGGGCGGAGGCTCTGGCTGGGTGCTGCTCACCTTTCAGCCGCGTGAAGGCACTCTGGTGAACCAGTGGGCTGCAGACCACACCCACGCAATCGCCGGCGGCACGCCCATCCTCGCACTGGACATGTACGAGCATGCCTACCACCTGGACCATGGCGCCGCGGCCGGCGCGTACGTCGATGCATTCATGGACAACATCCACTGGGCCCGGGTGTACGAGCGCTACCAGCATGCCGTTCATGCCGCCAGTGAATCCTTCGGCGCGACGCAGGATGAAGTGGCCGGATCGATGCTGCTCGACGTGCGCCGCGCCGGCGTGTTCGACCGGGCAGAGACGATGATCCCGGGCGCCCACTGGCGCGACCCGTCTCTCGTCGACGGTTGGGCCCGCGAATTGGCGCCCGACCGCGAGTGGATCGTGTATTGCGTCTACGGCCACGAGGTGGGTCGCAGCACCGCGATGCGGCTGCGCGCCGCAGGCCTGAACGCGCGCTACCTGCGCGGCGGCATCGACGGTTGGCAGGCCGCTGGCCGGCCGCTCCAGGCCAAGCCGGCGAGCCAGGAAAGCGTTGGCGCGGCGTGCCGACCCGGGCACGCCCGATGAGCGCCACCGCCGTGCCTCCTGCCCGCGTGGGTCTCGCGCGCCTGCTGCCCGTCGGTGTCGATCCCGGCGCGCTGCCGCTGCTCGCCGCGCGAGGCGTTCGTGCCTTCGGCGACGGATACATGGCGGTGCTGCTGCCGGCCTACCTGCTGTCGATCGGGCTCGGCACGCTGGAGGTGGGCATCGTCAGCACGGCGACGATGCTGGGCTCCGCGCTTGCGACGCTCGCGGTCGGCGCCTGGGGCTATCGCTTCGCCGGGGGACGACTGTTGCGCGGCGCCGCACTGCTGATGGCGGCCACCGGTCTGGGCTTTGCAGGCTTGTCCTCATTCTGGCCTTTGCTGGTCGTCGCGCTCGTCGGCACGCTCAACCCCAGTTCCGGCGATGTGAGCGTGTTTCTTCCGCTTGAGCATGCGCGGCTGGCGGCGGCGGCACAAGGCCATGCACGGACCGCCTTGTTCGCCCGCTACAGCCTTCTGGGCGCCCTGTGCGCTGCCTTGGGTGCACTGGCTGCGGCGGTGCCGGACTGGCTGGTTCGCCACAGCGACTTCGCGCGCCTGGACGCCCTGCGCGGCATGTTCGTGATCTACGCGGCGATCGGCCTGGTCGTCTTCTGGCTCTACCGGAATCTGCCGGCCCATGTGGGCACCGGCAACGTCGACAGCGTGCCCGTCGCGCCCGCAGCCCTCGGACCTTCACGCCGCGTCGTGGTACGGCTGGCGGCCCTCTTCAGCGTCGACGCGTTTGCCGGCGGGCTGACGGTCAACGCGCTGATGTCGCTGTGGCTGCTGGAGCGATTCGGCCTGTCGCTGGCTCAGGCTGGCGTGTTCTTCTTCTGGACCGGCCTTCTCGGTGCGGCGTCGCAGCTTGCCGCCCCGTTGGTCGCGCGGCGCATCGGGTTGCTCAACACCATGGTCTTCACGCACCTGCCGGCCAATGTCTGCCTGGTGCTGGCCGCGCTGGCGCCGAGCTTGCCGCTCGCGCTGGGCCTGCTGATGGTCCGCAGCGCACTGTCGTCGATGGATGTGCCCACGCGAACGGCCTATGTGATGGCGGTCGTGACGCCTGCGGAGCGCAGCGCTGCGGCGAGCTTCACCGCCGTGCCGCGAAGCCTGGCCGCGGCGATCAGCCCGACGCTCAGCGGCGCACTGTTCGCAGCTGGGTGGATCTCATTGCCGCTCATCGCCTGCGGGCTTCTCAAGATCACTTACGACCTCGCACTCTGGCGTGCCATGCGGCGCGATCGGCTCGACGGGGAGTGATCGCAAGGTCAGTGAATGTGCTGGTGATGGGCATCCGGAACGTGGCCATGCGCGTGGCGAACCGGCGCATGCACATGAGGATGGCTGTGCGATCCCACGGGAAGCACATCGTGCGTGTGATCGTGGTGGCCATCATCGTGGCGATGCGCGTGCTCGTGCTCCAACGGTTCATGTGCGTGCTCATGGCCGTGCGACTCCGCCAGGTGCAGCGCCACGCCCAGCATCATCAGGATGCCGCCGGCTGCCATTGCCCACGTGCCGCTGCGGTCACCCAGTGCGATTGCAAAGGCAGCGCCGATGAACGGCGCGAAAGCGAAGACCGACCCGGTCCGCGCCGCACCGAAGGCCCGCTGGGCGAGCAGGTAGAAGCGCAGGCTCACCCCATAGCCGCTCGCGCCGATGGCGAACAGCACCAGCGCGGCGCCTGGCGTCGGCCAAGGCTCGCCGAACAGCCATGCCAGCAGCGTCGTTGCCATGGTCCCGATCGCAGCCTTTCCGAGCACGACCTGCCCTGGATCGCGCTCTGCCAGCGCGCGAGAGAGCGTGTTGTCCGCCCCCCATGCGGCGGTGGCAACCAGCACGGCGAGCATGCCCCACAGCTGCGTGCCGCCGCTGCGTCCCTGGTCCAGCACCAGCGCCACCCCGCCGGCCAGCAGGAGCAGCATGGCGCCCCACACGCGCCGGTCCATCGTCTCCTGGTACAGCAGCCGCGCGAGCACTGCCGTGAACAGCGCTTCGAGCGTCAGCATCAGCGAAGCGCTCGTGCCGCTCGTGTGTTGCAAACCCCAGGCCAGCGCCACGGGTCCGAGCACCGCACCAAAGGCAGCCATCGACAAGAGCCGCGGGAAGTCGCTCCGCATCACGCGCGCTTCCCGCTCTATCCGCTGACGGGATCCCAGGCCGACGGCCGCCGCGCCCGCATAGAGCAAGGCGGCGGTCGTGAAGGCGCCCAAGCCCTTGCCGAAATGCTGCACGAGCGGCGTGCTGACCCCGAAGAGAAGCGCTGCGAGCAACGCGAGCAATCCGCCCCTCACCGCAGGCAGAGAGAGATGCCGCGTAGTCATAGCCGGAAGGTGGGTTGTGAAGCCACTCGCTTATCGCGCCCCTTCAATGCGTACGAGTGCCCCAGTTCGGGCATCGAAGATGCCCACATCAAGCACAATGCCCGGGCGTCGCTGGTCGTAGACGCTCACGTCGACGTATTGAGGCTCCGCATCAGGGCGGCGCATCAGCCAGGCGCCGGCAGGCACCTGCCGGCTCAGCGCCCCACATCGACCAGGAGGCGGCTGGTGGCCGGCAGGTCTACCGGGATACCAGATCCGGCACTCGCCGGGTGGAGGCAAGTGGCCGTCGGGAATGCGCAGGTTGGAATAGCCGTGATCGTGAAACCAGGTGCGGCCGCCTTCACGACGTGAGCGTTTCTCGCCATCCTTGTGCTCGTACTTGCCCCTGTGATCCTTGTATTCGTACTTGCCGTCCTTGTGCTCGAACTTGCGTTCGCCGTCTTTGTATTCGTACTTGTGCTCGCCACGCCCCTCACGTCTTTCCTTCCCCCTCGACTCGTCTTTGTCCGGGTCGGCATAAGCCACGCCCGATGCGAGAACGAGCACAGCCGCGCTGACCAGCCCAATCAACGTTGTTTGAATTTGCATAAAAGCCTCCTTGTTGCCAAGAACTCAACGCAACAGTCTGCCCTCTTGATGACCAACAGGGTTAGGAGAGGTAGCCAGGCGCAGCAGTGCGAAGAGTCGAAACCAGTATCGAGGTGGGGCGCGAGCGGATTCCCTCAACGATGCTGTGTGCTACTTGATCGTGAAGCGGACCGTCGTCGTCTTGCGCCCCTCCGTCACCGCAGCAACCACCTTGGCGCCCTTGCCGAGCTTGACGCCCTTGGCTTCCAGCTTGTTGCCGCCTACCGGCTTCAGTTCGGCTTCCGACTTCTCGGCGCCGTTGAGAACGGTCAGCTTGCCGCTCATCTGCTTGACGTCGTAGTCGTCGTCGTGATCGACCACGTAGAGGGCCGCGCCGTCGGCGGCAGGCACGAGTTCGAAAGACATGTCGCTCGCGGTCTGCACCACACCGCCGTGGCGGGCCGGCGCGGCGCCATGGGCCAGCGCGGGCATGGTGGCCACGGCCGATAAGGACAGCACGAGTGCAGCGCAAAGATTCTTGAATGCCTGGAGTTTCATGATGATCGGGTTCCTGTGTTCATTTTCGGCGCACTTCGAGAGGCGGCGCCGAGGGGGCCTTGGGAACGGGGACTGCGTCAGTACGCCTCCTGGGGCGCGGCCGGAATGCCGGCTTCGGCAGGCTGTGCTTCGAGCAGGCGTTCGGTCGCGCGCCGCCCGAAAAGCCAGAAGAGAACCGGCGTCAGCAGCGTGTCGAGCAGCGTCGAGCTGACCAGGCCGCCGAAGATCACGACCGCGACCGGATGCAGGATTTCCTTGCCCGGCGCATCGGCCGCCAGCAACAGCGGCGTGAGTGCGAAGGCGGCGACCAGCGCGGTCATCAGCACGGGCGTCAGCCGCTCGAGCGAGCCGCGCACGACCATGGCCTGCCCAAAGGTTTCCCCTTCGAACCTGCACAGGTTGATGTAGTGGCTGACCTTCAGGATGCCGTTGCGCGTGGCGATGCCCGCCAGCGTGATGAAGCCCACCATCGACGCCACGGAAAGACTCACCCCTGTGAGCCACATCGCCACCACGCTCCCGATGAGCGCGAGCGGGATGTTGGCCATGATGATGCCGGCCAGCACGGCGGACTTGTAGCGCGCGTACAGCACCAGGAAGATCATCGCCAGCGAGATCAGCGACAGGCCCACGATGAGCTTCACCGCCTGCTCCTGCGCCTGGAACTGGCCTTCGAGGCTCACGAAGGTGCCCGGTGGCAGGTTGGTCTTCGCGATCACCGCGCGGATGTCTGCGATCACCCGGCCCATGTCCGATCCGTCGGTGTTCGCGTACACCACGATGCGCCGCCGGCCGTTCTCGCGCCCGATCTGATTGGGTCCATCGGTTTCCTCGACCGTCGCGATGGCCGACACTGGGAGCCGCCCCGCGGGCGTGTCGATCAGCGTCGCCGCCAGGTCCTGCGGGCTGCGCTTGCCGTCGGGCAGGCGCAGCACGAGGTCGTAGCGCCGCGGGCCGTCGACGATCTCCGCACCGTGGGCGCCGTCCGTCAGCGCCTGCAGGATGCGGATCGCCTCGCCGGGCGAGAGGCCCGTCTGGGCGAGCTTGCGCTGGTCCAGGCGCACGGTGATCTGCGGGATCAGCACCTGCTTTTCCACCGTCAGGTCGACCAGGCCCGGCACGCCCGAGAGCCCCAGGCGCATCTGTTCGCCCAGGCCGCGCAGCGTGTCGGTGTCGTCGCCGAAGATCTTCAGCGCGATCTGGGCGCGAACGCCTGACAGCAGATGGTCCAGCCGGTGCGAGATTGGCTGGCCGACCGCGACCTGCGCGGGCAGCACGGCAAGCCGCGCCCGGATGTCCGCCATCACCGCCTCGCGGCTGCGCGCAGAGCGTTTCAGGTCCACGTCGATCTCGGCCGAGTGCACGCCTTCGGCATGCTCGTCGAGTTCGGCGCGGCCGGTGCGCCGGCCGACCTGCGTCACCTCGGGCACCTCGGCGATCAGCGTCTCGGCCAACGCGCCCATGCGGTTGGCCTCGGCCAGCGCCGTGCCGGGGTTGAACACCATGCCCAGCACCAGCGAGCCTTCGTTGAAGGCCGGCAGGAAGGCGCGAGGAAAGAACGGCACGCTCGCAGCGGCCACCGCGACCGCCAGCGCCGCGATGACGATCAGCAGCTTCGCGCGTCCGAACGACCAGCCGAGCACCTTTTCGTCCCAGCGCTTCAGCCGCGCGACCAGAGCGCTGTCGCCATGGTCCAGCCGCTTCATCTTCGGCAGCAGGTAATGGCACAGCACCGGCGTCACGGTTATCGACACGAGCATCGAGGCCAGGATGGACACGATGTAGGCAATGCCCAAGGGCGAGAACAAGCGGCCTTCGATGCCCGGCAGCGCGAAGAGCGGCACGAACACCAGCACGACGATCACCGTGGCGTACACGATGCCCGAGCGCACCTCGACGCTGGCCTGACGCACCACTTCCATCGTCGACAGAGGGTTGCCCGCCGCACGGTTCTGCTTGAGCCTGCGCACGATGTTCTCGACGTCGACCACCGCGTCGTCGACCAGTTCGCCAATGGCGATGGCGAGGCCGCCGAGCGTCATTACGTTGATCGATTGTCCGAGCAGCTTGAACGCAAGCGCGGTGACCGCCAGCGAGAGCGGAATCGCCACCAGCGAAATGACCGTGGTGCGCGCCGAGAGCAAAAACGCGAACAGCACGATGGCCACCATGATCGCGCCGTCGCGCAGCGCCTCGCTCACGTTGCCGATGGACGACTCGATGAAGTCGGCCTGACGGAACAGCACCTTGGGCGGCGCGAGGCCGGGTGGCAGGCCCTGCTTCAATTCGCCCAGGGCGGCTTCGATGGCGCCGGTGAGCTGCACCGTGTCGGCCGCGGGCTGCTTCTGCACGCTCACGATCACCGCGGGCGCGCCGTTGTAGCCGGCGTCCCCGCGCTTCATTGCGGCTGCATAGCGCACCTCGGCCACCTGGCTCAGCAGGATGGCGCGGCCGTCCTTCCAGGCCACGGCGATACCTTGAAGGTCTTCAACGCGGTTCGTGCGCGCGACGTGCCGGATCAGGTACTCGCGGCTGTTGAGGTCAATGAAGCCCCCAGCCGCGTTGCCTGCGAAGCCGCGCAGCGCCTGCTCGACCTGCGTGAGCGAGATGCCGAACTGAGCCATGCGCGCCGTGTCGGGCTCCACGCGCAACTGCCGCACATCGCCGCCGATCGGGATCACCTGCGACACGCCGGCGATCGACAGCAGGCGCGGCCGCAGCACGAAGTCCGCGTACTCGCGTGCCCGCATCGGGTCGGCGGCGGTCTTGCCGTCGCCCGTCGACAACGGCAGCGCGATCAGCATCACCTCGCCCATGATCGAGGAGACCGGGCCCATGACCGGCGCAATGCCCGTCGGCAATTGCTCGCGCACCTGCGCCAGGCGCTCGGCCACGAGCTGGCGGTTGCGGTACACGTCGGTGCCCCAGTCGAACTCGGCGTAGACGATGGACAGGCCCACGCCCGAGGTCGAGCGCACGCGGGTCACGCCCGGCATGCCATTGAGCGCCGTTTCCAGCGGGAAGGTGACGAGCTGCTCGACCTCCTCGGGCGCCATGCCGCCGGCCTCGGTCAGCACCGTCACCAGCGGCTTGTTGAGGTCGGGGAACACATCGACCGGCGTGCGCCACGCGGTGATGGCGCCATAGACCAGCAGCAGCAGCGCAATCGCGAGCACGAACAGGCGGTTGTGCAGGCTGTTTCGAACGATCCAGTTGAACATGGGGAGCGGCTCCGTTCAGCGGATCTGCGCGATCAGCGGTGCGCCTTGCACCACCACGCGGTTGTCGGCGCCCAGGCCCTGGGTCACGACCACCGTGGCGGCATCGAGCGCACGGTACTGCACCGGCTGCGGGATGTAGCGCTCGGCGCTGGACTTGATCCAGACGATCGGCTCGTTCGAGCTGTTGCGCACCACGGCTTGTGCAGGAAGCACGAAGCCCTTGATGCGTTCGTTGATCGAGGCAACGACCGTGACCGGCTGTCCGATTGCCAGCGGCATGGGCGTACCGGCTTTGTCGGGCTGCGCCCGGAAGGTGAGCGGCAGCACGCCATCGCGCAGGGAGCGCGCAGCGCCGAGCAGCTTCAGCCTGACGCCGGGCACGCCCTGCAAGGACGCATCGCCCACGCGCGCCGGCAACGCGGGGTCGGCGGTCGTTGCTTCCACAAGCACGCGGGCGGGGTCGATCACTTCGAACAGCACGTCCCGTGCTTCGACGATCTGCCCGGCGACCGCGTCGGCCCGGGCGATGACGCCGGAGACAGGCGAGGTCAGCGTTTCGCGCGAGCCGATGCTGGCGCCGATGCTCTTTTCCCGCGCCGTGAGGCTTTGAAGCTCGGACCTGGCGGCGTCGATGTCCTTGCGCGGCACGGTGCCTTCGAGCGACTCCAGACGCTGGACCCGCCGCGCGGCCAACGCGCGGCTGCTGCGCAGTTCGGCCAGTTGCGATTGCTGATTCGCGAGCGCGTAAGGCTCGGCGTGGTGCTGCACATACGCCAGGACTTCGCCCCGGCGCACGGTCTGGCCGGCTACCGGAAGGCCCGCTGGGCCGGGATCGATGCGGCCACCGTGCACCGCCTGCACGCGTCCCCCGGCATTGGGGTCCATCACGACGCGGCCGGACAGTTCGATCGTCGCGTTGGCATCGCTCTCGCTGGCGATCAGGGTGCGGATGGCCATCCGCCGCTGAGCCAGCATCGGCACCTGCACGCTGCCGTCCGGCAACCGGGCCAGGCCAGACGTGGTGGTGCCGCTGCCCGGCGCATCGAGGTGCTCGCCGTTGGGGCCGTGGGCACCGGGCGCTGCGAAGGCGGAGCCCAGATGCAGAGCGATGGCGATCGCGACGGCGATACCGTGGGTGCGTTGGCGAATCATCGGGCACCTCCGTTGCGTGCTGCGGCGCTGCGGGCCGACCGGCGGCTCAGTGCGTAAATCAGTGCGCCGATTGCCGCCAGCGCGATGGCGAGCCAGGCGGTCAGCGGAAGCCCATGGCCGTCTCCGTCGTCATGGGAATGCGTGCCTGCGTCGGCATCGGCGCCTTCGCTCTTGAGCGTGCCGTCCAGCAGGTCGGATTCGGCGCCGGCAATGATCGTGACCACGATCGCATGCGTGCCCGGTGCCTTCAAGGCCTTGAGGAAGGCCGCGTCGTCCACCGCGTAGTCGCCCATGTCCGCGTGGAACTTGGCGGGCGCTTTCAGCGCGCCAGTCTCGACTTCGACCTTGGCGTTCAGCACGGGCTCGTTGGTCTCGAAGCGGTTGACCAGCATCGAGAACTCGTCGCCGCGCAGATAGCCCACCAGCTCGAAGCTTTCCGACTTGGCCTCCATGCGCGGGGCACTGCTGGCCCCCGCTGTCGTTTGCGCAGGGCCGTCGAGGTGCTCGCCGTTGGGGCCGTGGGCGCCTGGCGATGCGAGGGCAGTGCCGCCCACCAGGAGCGCGGCAAGAGACATCAGCAGGCGATGTCGCCCGTGCCGCAAGGTGTTGGAAAAATCGATCATGGAAGAAGTCCGAGTGCTTGTTGGAGTTGGGCGTGGGCCAGGCCCAGTGCCGCCTGCTGGCGCGCGAGTGCCGCGTCGGCTTGTGCTGCCGCATTGGCGGCGCGCAGGAGATCGGGAAGCGAGGTCTCGCCGGCTTTGAACGAGGCATCGACGAGCCGGGCCCGCTCGCGCAGAAGGCCTGCGCGGTCACGCGTGGCGTCGAGCTGCTGCGCCGCGCTCTGCAGTGCGCTTCGGGTCAGCGCCAGGTCGGCGTCGTGCCGCTCGCGCAAGCGCTGCTCGGTGGCTTCGGCCACGTCGAGCTCTCCGATGGCAGCCGCCTGCAACGGGGCGTTGCGGCTGTCAGTGCCGAACGGGATGCGAAGGCCGATGCCGATGCCGCGCTGCGCCGCTTCGCGGTAGCCCGGCGATTCCTCCCGGTACTTCACGGAGAGTTCGGGTGGGTCGCGGCGCGACAGGTTGACGGCATCGAGCCGCTTGCGGGCACGCTCGACAGACTGGGCCGCCAGGCGCAACTCCGGGTGTTCCTCCGCAGGCAACGCCGCAGTGGAAACGCTCGCCGTCGGTAGCACCTGAACCTTTGGCACAGCCTCGAAGCCGATCAGCGTGCGCCATTGGGCGCGGGCAGCCTGCAGCCGTTGCTCCGCATCGCTTTGAACGGATCCGGCCTCCAGCAACTCGGCACGTGCCGCCAGCGCATCGGCTCTTGCGAGATCGCCAGCCTGGACACGCCGCTGCACGTCGTCCGCGATGCCTTTCAGATAACGCGCCTGCGCCGCCACCGCGACCGCTTCGGCCTCTGCGGCCGACAGCTTCCAGGCCGCCTCGCGAACCTGCCCGGCCACGCGCAGCCGCGCCGCCTGCGTGCCGGCGTCCGCCAGCTTCGACTCGGCATCCGCGGCTGCGGCACGGGCGTCGCGCTGGCCGGGCAGCCACAGGGGCCACACCAGGCCGACCTCGGTTTCGCGGCGCCCTGCGTTCGAATGCAGGCGGTCGTTCAGGTGATTCAGCTCGACCGCGGGCGGTGCGGCCCATAGGCTTGCGGCCGCCGCCTGCTCGGCACGGGCGCGCCGACCCTGGGCATCGGACTCGCGCGCCTGCACGGCGCGCAGCCACGCGGCCTCGAAGGCCTGGGAGATCGTCACGCCACCTGGCGCAACGGTAGAAGACGTGGAGGCGGCAGGCTGCGCGATGGCCGGCCCGGCCCCCAAGAGCACGCTTCCTGCGACGGCGCAGGACACGAACCATGGAACGGATTTCACAAAATTCCTGACGGATGGCGGCGACAACGCCTATGGACCGCGCGCGCCGCAAGGCGTGCGAAATCAGTCGGCAGGGGTCGCCCGCATGAAAACGACCCACCCGCGCATGCGCGAGGTGAGTGACGGCGTTTTCAGGCGGTCAGTCGAGGAGGTCGTCGAAGACCGTCGAGATATGGCGCGGGTGCCAGGGATTCGTCGGCGACCAGGGGGCGCGCACCAATGGCTGGCGCGAACGTGAATGACGTGGTCAACCAGATGACTGAGTTACCTAGGCAACCATCAGCGACGACATGCTGCAGGGATTCGTCGGAGTCGTCCAGGGCGACTGATCCATCGTCGTGGTGATGATGGGCTTCCTCTTGCCAATGGAGCACTGCGTGCGCAATCTCCTGCGCGTCTGCGAAGGCAGTCGCTTGCCCCGCGATGGCAAATGCTTGCCAGAACGCGGAAAGCAGCAGAAGAAAGATCGCAAAGCGCCGACGCATGCAAGAAGTCTAGCGGAAGCTCCCGGGCCGCTTCGAATGCCCGTGCTCCGAATAAGCTTCCTGAGGGTCGAAATATTGCTGAGCGGCGGTGACCGCAGCGCTTAGAAAATCAGCTGTCCGTCAAGGACTGCTCTTGGAAGTGACGCGGGCGCTACAGGCAGAAAGACGTCCGACCGCTTTTGGCCGAGGCTGTGTGGAAACGCACTCGGCACATGAGTATGCCGAACCCAGCCGCTCGACAGCGCACAGTAGAGACAGAACGCGGCCATCAGGCCAGCGCCGCAACGGTCAGACCGATCTACGCGGCGAGGGCGCGATTGCAAGGGCTCATGCCCCAGCCAGTCGCATCGCCTTCATTGTTCTGACGAATCCCAGCACCTTCATTACCCGTTTGAGGTTGTAGGCCAGGACATGCAAGCTCATCTCGGTGCTCACATGCGCCAGAGTCCTGGTCAGGAAGTGGGTTGATCCCATCCAGTGCTTCAACGTACCGAACACGTGCTCCACGGTGCGTCGTCGTAAGGTCATGGCGTCAGGCTTGCGATCAAGGCGCTGCTGCACCCGATCAAGCACCGCTTCATGTTCCCAGCGTCGGAGTGCGGCGGTAGCTGCTGGTCGTGCACTGCTCTCTCATGGCACAACCAGGGCAGGCGCTGGGCCAGTAGACGTGCAGATTGTTGTCGTTCCTCTCCAGCGTGCTGAACCTGTAGATCGCTCGTTCACCCGCAGGGCATCGGTATTCGTCGTCCTTGGCGATGTAGACGAAGTCGGTCTTGTCGAAGGGCCCGCGGCCTTGGCGTTCGACAACTCACAGCGGTCGACGTATCAAGCGCTCGATGTCAAATTCCGACTGAAGCGGCCCGGCCGACGACGGCATCAACACCGAGACGGATCCGGGAGCAACACCTGCGGTCACGACGATCTCTCCGTGTGTCGTGTCCTTCAAGACGATGCCGCTCTCGGCATAGACCTCCGCGTCTTCGAAGATCAGGCGCTCCGCCGACGCGATCCGGAAATCCATGGGATGGATGACCCATTCAATGGCGGTCGCATCGGCTCCTTCCCGCGCGAAGCCAAGGTTGAGACTGCCGATCTCCTGCCACCCACCTACGGCGGTGCAAGCAGAAGAAAGGTCGAGAATCCAGCCGCTGTCCAATATGAGCCGGAAGAGCCACGCGGCTTCGAGCGTCTGTGAGTTGGGCACCCCGTAGGCCAGCACCCGGGCAGCCTCGAAAGGTTTGCTGATTTGATCCGCCGAGAGTCCCTCCACCTGGAACGGCAGGACGAATCTTCCGTCGTGGAGCGCGTCAGTAATGTAGGGTTTCATGTGGTTTGGTGCCATTGGCCGGGATATCGATGCTCGAGCCGCCGGAGCTATTGCTGGGACGCCCGAAGATGCCATTGGGACCGACGAGACTTCCTGGCGGAGCGCTGTCACCGGGTTGCCAAGGTCGGGTACCCCCGGTCAATGCATCCAGATCTTTGCCGAAGTCCCCTGTCCCTCCATTGGCCGGGTCAACGGCCCGCTTGTGTGCTTTTTCCCGCCCTTCCCCATTCCCGCCCTCGGATCGCTCTGATCGCCAACGATATCCGTCGGCAACGGCGGCGTCGAGAACATGCGGTCCTTGAGATAGCGCACCTTTTGCCAGTTGACAAGCACGATCTGCCAAAAGCAGAAGCGGTCGTTGCTCTCGGCTATCCGGCCGTCGAGGCGCTTCTTCCTGAGTTGATCACTTGGATGCAGGACATCAACTGGCCCGTTGCAAAGATCTTGACACCCTTTCTGGCTGGCATCGGCGAACCACTGGCGCCTCATCTGCGGATGATCTTCGAGTCTGAAGATCACGTCTGGAAGTACCGGGTGCTCGACAAACTTGTTGCTCCGTCGCCCAGGCTCGCAGTAGCCGTCGAGCCGTACCTTTTGCGTATGGCCTTGGAGCCGAGCCTAGGTGAAAGCGGCGAAGAGGTCGATGAGATCGCTCGAAGAATCCTTGCGAAGACTGCAGCCTGAACAGGCCAGGGGCCCCTGCCGGTCCGGTGCCCGATCGATCTCTCAGGCCCCCGAGGCTGGCCGGGCGATGCCGATCTCGCACCCGCCCGTTCCCGTGGTGACGCTGCTGCTGAACGTCACGGGCGCGTTGCTCGAACTGTAGGGATAGGTCACGAAGTTGCTGTTTGGACAGCTGACGGCAGAGCAGGTGTCCCAGCCGACCGTGCCGGCGCTCCAGACCAACGTGCCGTCGGAGGTCGTCACCTTCACCGAGGCGCCGGGCTTGTGATCGCCACCCACGTCCTTGCCCGAAAAAAGCACTGCGCTCAGGTAGCCGAAGGGCTGCAGCGTCAGGCTCGTGCTGCCGAGACCGTTCAAGCCGATCTGGGCATCGTTCGCGTCGAGCGCGATGCTCAGCGTCTCGCTGGTGTAGTTCCGGAACAGCAGGATGGTCTGGTTGTCGGTGAGATATTTTTCGCCCGACGCGAATCCGTTCCACCCGGCCAGCCTGCGATAGAAATTGAACCAGCGAACGCCGGTTCTGTTGTTCAGAAAATCCATCGTCGCCTGGCCAGGATAGCCGGAATCGTGGCTGGCGACCGAGGCAATCCAGTAGACCGTGGAGGCGCCCACGGACGAATCGGTCACGTCATCCCAGATGCAGTAGCTGGGTGCTCCGATGGGAGGAATGCCGATGCCGGTCTGGTTGCTCTGCCACGATCCCTGGATCCATGTTCCGGTGTAGATCTGGTACTTGGTCGGCAGCAGCGCCTGCAGCACCCCGACCTCATAGCCCGGCACGATCGCGGGGATCAACGACAGCCCCTGGCTCGGCGGCCAGAACAGCGAGTTGCCGCCGCTGGGCAACGCCGTCATCGCCGCGACGGCCCGGGTCTTGAAGCTGTCGCCGAGGATGACCGACTCCGTCGCGGCCAAGGCATTGCCGATGGCGGTGAAGCTGTCGGCCAGGAACTGCTGGACGTCGGCCACTTCCCCCTCGAAGTCATAGAAGATCTTTTCGTCCGTCTGCCGCTGGGAGCTCTGCGCCTTCGACTGACGGTACGAGTTCACCGTGCTCGCGCCGGTCTGGTACATGTTGGCGATGACCGGCATCAGCAGGCCGACGCCCTTCGCGGCGGTGCCGAACTCGGTCAGCATCGATCCCATGGACACCAGCGTGTACATCAGCCCTTCGATGATCGAGGCCGAGCTGATCTGGACCGTCTGCGTGGATTGGGTGTCGATCGCGGCGTCGGCGATGATCGCCGCGGTCGCGTTCGTCGTCACGATGGCCAGCTCGGAGTGGAAGGTGCTCAGCTGCTGAAACAACTGCTGCACGGCCTGGGCCGCGGTCAGTTCCTCGCTCAGCAGGTTCGCCACCGCCAGCATGGCCTCGGTGTCGGGCAGGCCCGAAGGCGGATCCTTGGCCTGCGGAGAATTCTTCGCGGCAATCCAGGTCGCCAGCATGGCGATGCGTGACTGGTAGCCGGCCAGGGGCGCGGCGAGATTGGGGTATTGCGACCTCAACTCGGTCTTGAGCTTGGCAAGGCCCAACTGGGTGTTGATGTAGGCGTAGGCCGTGGCCTCCTCGTCGGTGAAGGCCGGGTAGGGCGCCGCCGGCTGCGCCAGCAGCACCTCCAGCGGATAGGTCGGGCTGACGGTCCACAACTGGTTCTGGTCGGTGACGTCCGGCGGTGTCACAAGCTGCAGCGGGTCCGAGGCGCTGGTGCCGGAGATGGCGAGCGCCTGCATGCCGTCCTGATTGACGATCAGGTAGGTCCCCAGCTCCCGATCGACCAGGTTGAACGACCATTGCTGCATGTTCGGGCCGGTGCCGGCCGGCAGGATCGGGTAGGTCGCGACGCCATTCGCGCTGCCGCCCCCGACATTGGCATTGCAGTTCAAGCTCAGGGCCAGGCCGGGGTTGATCGCGCTGAGCAGAAATCCCTCCGGCGTGTAGGTCCAGATGGAATTCGGCGAGTGGGGCTGCATCGGATAGAGGATCGTGGTCGCGCCTGGATCCAACGAAGACCCGTCGATGTTGACGACCATCGGCGCCGAGGCATCGGTCGTGGCGGCGACGCTGCGGATGGTCAGCGCCTGGTTCGTCGGCGGCGAGCTCGGCCGCACGTACCACAGCATCAGGTCCGTCGGCCCGCTGGCAGGCATCGCCGTCGTGGAGATGGCCGCCCAGCTCCAGTCGCCGCTTCCGATCAGGTATTGCTGGTTGCCCTTGTTCCGCAACGTGCCCAGCATCACGTCATCGCTGTTGCGGACCCACTGGAATTCCCATTGCTGGCTGGCGCTGCCGGACACGCGCTCGACCAGGACGGCGTTGGAGCCGCTGAGGCCGAGGACGTAATTGGGACTGAGGGCGCTGACGATGGTGCCGTCGAAGGTCAGCTGCCACATCTGGCTCTGGGGCGGGACCAGATACGGCGTGTAGTCCGCACTGGCGTATTTCATGTAGACGATGGTGCCGTTCAGTCCCGAATCATTGGTGCCGAGATCCGCGGGAGCGTCGGCCCACAGAAGCTGTTCGCTGCCCACTCCGCCGCCGGTAAGAACACAAAACCACTGCGTCATACAACCACTCCAATGAGTTGAACGATCTTCATGTGTCGCCGATTGCAGGTGCTTGTAAAAACGGCACGACGATCTGCACCCGTACAAGCGGCACCTGCAAATACCAAGGCAGCGACGACCGAGTCTCTTCGCTCGAACCCATGGCCAGAGAATTTCGGACTTATTCCTTCAAGCCGGAAAATCTAATCCATGCGCGCGCTGCTTTGAAAATACTTCAAAGTTCCGCGGTAGTTGGAAGCAGGCGATTCCATTACTCGGCTTCGTTATTCGGCAATCCGGTAGTAGAAATGGAACCGATCAGCGGGCTGGCGACACGTGTCATGCATCACAAAGACAGGACTTCGAGATTCAGCGAATGCCTGCTTGGTTTCACCCATCGAGCTCTTCGGCGAACGCCATGACGCGCTGGGCGTACTCTGTAAATTCGCTCTCGAACCAATGTATTTCGTGTCGCCGCTCTATGAAGGCCGCATGTGGCTCGAGGCGGACGGGTCGCATGGCGCTGTAGAAATGGTCACGCGGCTCATCTTCGTTGGGAAGCGGTAGCGATGACTGGTCTCGGGCCGATATCGGTCCGTCAGCATCTCCACGCTAAGGCGGAGTGCAATGCCATACGCTGCATGCTCTGTCTGCGAAGCGCCAGAACAGCAAATCGCCGACCCGTTGCACGTCCATGGCGCCTCTGCGTAGCGCAACCGAGCAATGGGCTGGCCAGGCTCGCAGCGGACGACGAGACTGCCGTGAAATGGGCTGGACCATGTCGCAACGACAGCCATACTGTGCGCAAAGCCGCTGCACCATCACCGACTCCCGGCAACCTAGAAACGATCCATGCTTCCTGTCAGATCCGCCGAGAGCGGCCTTTTTGGTTTCATCGATATCGCAGGCGAAATCGTTGTGCCGCCGCAGTTCCACAGCGTCGGGCCTTTTGCCGCAAACGGTCTGGCCGTCGCCCACCTGGATCCGAACAGCGAGAGCGGCTATGGATTCATCGATCGCACGGGCCGCGTCGTGGTCGGTCCGTCGTTCCACCAGGCCGAGGACTTCTCGAGACAGGGCATCGCCATGGTGATCAACCTCGATCGCGCCCAGTCCTTCCGACACGGCTTCGTGGACGCCGAGGGGAAAAAGGCTTTCCCTGCGGACTTCGAACACGCCCGCTCGTTCGACGATGGCGGTCTCGCGGTGATCCGCACGGAAGAAGGCACCTGCGGTTGCATCGACGTGCGCGGAGAACTGGTGATCCCGGCGATCTATGACGGCATCGGTGCATTCGCCGCCAACGGCCTCGCCAAGGTCAGGCGCGCCGGCTATCGCGGGTTTGTCGATGTCGCCGGCAAGGAAGTGCTTCGCCCGACGTTCAAGGAGTTCGGCGAATTCGATGCGTGCGGACTCGCGACCTTCAAGGCCGGCAACCATCGGTATGGCTACATGGGCAGCGGGGGCGAGACGCGCATTCCTGCGCGCTACGCGGAAGCAGCCGGCTTCGCCGCGAACGGCCTCGCCAAGGTTCGCATCGGGACACGATGGGGCTTCATCGACACGGCTGGAGAGCTGAGGATCGCCCCGGTCTTCGACGACGTCTCGGGCTTTGGCTACGCGGGGCTTGCCATCTTTCTGCATACCAACGGCAGGTGGGGCGCCATCGATGCCTCGGGCGATACGGCCATCGAGCCGGTCTATGACGAGATCGATGCGTCGCTCGACCCCACGGTGCTCGAGGTCGTGCGCGATGGCGTGCGCGGCTACATCACCCGCGCCGGCGCCTGGATCGGCAACCAGCTTCGTTAGCTGGAGCGGGCATGGAGCGGACTTCGCCATTCGATCCGTGGTGAGTTGCCAAGGCACCCACGCTCGGCCCCTGCCCCGCTGTGCATTCCGGCCCTGGCGATGCGCAGATCGCTTCGCCTTCTGGCTCACGGCGGTCCCGCTGCAGGCGACACCAACGCCTGCGTCTTGGCGCGGTCGGCCAGCCCGGTCCGAGGCGGATCGTCTAAGGGTTTTCCCTGTTTGCATACGAATGCAAGGTTTCGACATTGCATTCGTATGCAACGCCAGACCCATTGGAAAAACCCATGATCAGATACCTCAAGCAGGGCAAGGACGTGCAAGTCCGTGCCGACGACGATGCCAAGGTGCGCGCCACCGTCGAAGGCATCATCAAGGACGTCGAAGCGCGCGGCGATGCCGCGGTGCGCGGCTACAGCAAGCAGTTCGACAACTGGGACCCGGCCGACTTCCGGCTCAGCGCCGACGCCGTCGAGAAGGCGCGCAGGAGCCTCTCGGCCCGCGAGATCGAAGACATCGCCTTCGCGCAGAAGCAGGTGCGCAACTTCGCGCAGATCCAGCGCGATTCGATGAAGGACGTCGAGGTCGAGACCTACCCGGGCGTGATCCTCGGCCACCGCAACATCCCGATGGACGCAGTGGGCTGCTACATCCCGGGCGGCAAGTACCCGCTGCTGGCCTCGGCCCACATGAGCGTACTGACCGCCAAGGTGGCGGGCGTCAAGCGCGTCGTGGCGACCGCGCCGCCCTACCAGGGCGCGCCGCACCCGGCGATCGTCACGGCCATGGCGATGGCCGGCGCCGACGAGATCCTGGTGCTCGGCGGCGTGCAGGCCGTGGTCGCCATGGCCGTGGGCACCGAGACCGTCGCGCCGGTCGACATGCTGGTCGGCCCGGGCAACATGTACGTGGCCGAGGCCAAGCGCCAGCTCTACGGCCGGGTGGGCATCGACCTGTTCGCCGGTCCGACGGAAACGCTCGTGATCGCGGACGAGACGGCCGACGGCGAAATGTGCGCCGTCGATCTGCTGGGACAGGCCGAGCATGGCCCCACCTCGCCCGCCATCCTGCTGACCACGAGCGAGCAGCTGGCCCGCGACACCATGGCGCAGATCGAGCGCCAGCTGCAGATCCTGCCCACGGCCGCCATCGCGGCGGTGAGCTGGGCCGAATACGGCGAGGTGATCGTCTGCGACACGCAGGAGGAGATGCTCGCCAAGGCCAACGAACTGGCCTTCGAGCACGTGCAGGTGCTCACGCGCGACCCCGACTACTTCCTGGCGCACATGACCAACTACGGGGCCCTCTTTCTCGGCCCGCGCACCAACGTGAGCTTCGGCGACAAGGTCATTGGCACGAACCACACGCTGCCCACCAACCGCAACGCGCGCTACACCGGCGGGCTGTGGGTCGGCAAGTTCCTCAAGACCTGCACTTACCAGAAGGTCCTGACGGACGAGGCCAGCGCGCTCATGGGCGAGTACTGCTCGCGGCTGTGCCACATGGAGAACTTCGCCGGCCACGGCGAACAGGCCAACCTGCGCGTGCGCCGCTACGGCACGCGCGCCGAGGTGCCGTGGTATCAGCCGGTGCCGGCGCTGTCGTGATGGACGCGTTGCCCCGTTCGCCGGGCTTTCGGGTCGACGGCCAGCGCGCGCTGGTCACCGGCGCCGGGCGCGGCATCGGCCTGGCCGCGGCGGCCGCACTGGCACGCGCCGGCGCGCACGTGACGCTCGCCGCACGCTCGGGCGACGAGCTGCGCCAGGCGTGCGCGCTGATCCGGTCCGAAGGCGGCGCATGCGACCACCTGGTGCTCGACGTGACCGACTCGGCCGCCGTAACCGCCGCGCTGGAAGCGGCCGCGCCGTTCCAGATTCTGGTGAACAACGCCGGCCTCAACCGGCCCAAGCCCCTGGTCGACGTGCAGGACGAGGACATCGACGCGGTGCTCGACCTCAACGTCAAGGCCACGCTCTTCGTCACGCGGACGGTGGCGCGCGGGCTGCTCGCGGCGAAGCTGCCGGGCTCCATCATCACGATTTCCTCCCAGATGGGCGTGGTCGGCAGCCCCCGCCGCACGCTCTACTGCGCGAGCAAGCATGCGGTCGAAGGCATGACCAAAGCGCTGGCCTGGGAACTGGGCGGGGCCGGCATCCGCGTCAACACGATCTGCCCGACCTTCATCGAGACCGCGATGACGGCGGACATGTTCGCCGACCCCGCCTTCCGCGGCTGGGTCACCGAACGCATCGCGCTCGGGCGCCTGGGCAGGACCGAGGAGATCATGGGCGCGGTGGTGTTCCTGGCCAGCGAGGCATCCAGCCTCATGACCGGCAGCGCCCTGATGCTCGACGGCGGCTGGAGCGCAGCATGAGATCCAACGCCACCGCGCAGGACGTGGCCCGCCTCGCCAACGTGTCGCAGTCGGCCGTCAGCCGCACCTTCACGCCGGGCGCGAGCGTCTCCGAAGACACCCGCGCCCGCGTGATGATCGCGGCCAAGTCGCTGGGCTACCGGCCCAACGCCATGGCCCGCAGCCTCATCACGCGGCGCAGCCGCATCATCGCGCTGGTCATGGGGTACCTGGAAAACCAGTTCTATCCCCTGGTGATCGAGAAACTTTCGCAGAAGCTGCAGAAACAGGGCTACCACGTGCTGATGTTCATCAGCGACGGCGACGAGACCGACGGCGTGCTCGACGAGATCCTGCAGTACCAGATCGACGGCATCGTCATGGCCTCGGCCATGCTGTCGCCCGACCTCGCGCGCCAGTGCGCCGATTCCGGCGTGCCGGTCGTGCTCTTCAACCGCGTGCCCGACACCAGCGCCTTCGCGCGCCACACCACCAGTTCGGTCACCTCCGACAACCGCGAGGGCGGACGGATGGTGGCCGAGCTGCTGCTCTCGCGCGGCCACAAGCGCATCGCCTTCCTCGCGGGCCTGGAGAAGTCGTCGACCAACCTCGAACGTGAACGGGGCTTCAGCGATGCGCTCGTGCAGGCGGGCGCCTCGCTCTTCCGGCGCGAGGTCGGCCACTACAGCTTCGAGCGCGCCGGCGAGGCCGCGCGCGCCATGTTCGCCGGCGTCCCGGCCGCCCAGCGCCCGGACGCCGTGTTCGTCGCCAACGACCACATGGCCATCGCCGTCATGGACGTGCTGCGCCAGGAGCTGGGTCTGCGCGTGCCCGAGGACGTGAGCGTGGTCGGCTTCGACGACGTGCCGCAGGCCGCCTGGGGCGCCTACCGCCTCACGACCGTCGTGCAGGGCGTCGAGCCGATGGTCGAGGCCACCGTCGAGCTGCTTCACGAGCAGATGCAGGACGACGCGCAGCCGCGCAACGTGGTCATTCCGTGCCGGGTGGTCGAGCGCGACTCGGTGCGCGCCGCGCGCCCGCCGGCCCGCCGCAGCCCGAAGACCTCGGCGCGCACCAAGACCCCGAAGCCCGCCTGAGCGGGACAAACGATTCATCCGTCAGTCATTCCAGGAGACAGATCCCATGAGCCCCCGAATCCGCCCCGCGCTGCTCGCTGCGCTGGCCCTCTCCACGCTCGGCGTGCTTGCCGGCGCCGCTCGCGCGCAGGCGCCCGCCGCTTCCAGTTCTCCCACCTCTCCCGCCTGGCCTGCCAAGCCGATCAAGTACGTGGTGCCCTTCTCCCCGGGCGGCGTGTCCGACGGCGTCGCGCGCCTCGTGGCCCAGCACCTGGCCGAGCGGCTCGGCCAGCCGGTCATCATCGACAACCGGCCCGGCGTCTCGGGCATCGTCGGCACGCAGGCCGTCGCGCGCGCGCCGGCCGATGGCTACACCCTGATGGGCGGCACCATCACCACCCACGCGGTCAATCCGTTCTTCAACAAGAACCTCGGCTACGACCCCGTGAAGGACTTCGCGCCCGTCAATCTCGTGGGCATGGTGAGCAACGTGCTCGTGGTGCCCGAAGGCAGCCGCTTCAATTCCGTGGCGCAGCTCATCGCGGAACTCAAGGCCAAGCCCGACAGCCTGACCTACGGCACGGCAGGCCCGGGCACCTCGCAGCATCTGTCGGGACAGCTGTTCGAGAGCATCACGCAGACGCGCATGCGCCAGATCGCCTACAAGGGCGGCTCGCAGGCGATCGTCGACCTGGTCGGCGGGCAGATCGACATGGTGTTCGAGACTGTCGCGGCGGCGCGGCCGATGATCGACGGCAGGCGCGTGAAGGTGCTGGGCGTCACCGCGGCCAGGCGACTGGCCAGCCTGCCCGGCGTGCCGACGCTGGCCGAAGCGGGTGCGCCGAACTTCGAGATGCAGTCGTGGCAAGGCGTGTTCGCGCCGGCGGGTACGCCCAAGGTGGTGGTCGACCGTCTCGCGCGCGAGGTCGCCGCCATCGTCGCGATGCCCGATGTGCAGGAGAAGCTGCGCGGCCTCGGGGTGGAGCCCGACGGGCGCACTGCGGAGGCGTTCAGCGCTTTCCAACGCGCCGAGATCGCCAAGTGGGGCAAGGTCATCAAGGACGCCGGCATCCAGGCCGAATGAGGACGAACCGATGAAGCACACCTCCTTCCTGCGCCGCATCCTCCTGCTCGCAGCCTGCTGCAGCGTGGCCGTCCTTGCGTCGGCGCAGTCCGCGGCCGGTCCCGGCGGCTACCCGGCCACCGGCCGCGTCACCATCGTCGTGCCCTTCGCGCCCGGCGGCGCCACCGACATCGTCGCGCGCCTGGTGGCCGACGAGCTCGGCAAGCGCTGGGGCACCGCAGTGGTGGTCGACAACAAGGCAGGCGCGGGCGGCGGCATCGGCACCGAGTTCGTCGCGCGCGCCAAGCCCGACGGCTATACCCTGCTGCTGGGCACCCAGACGGCGCTGTCCGTCAATCCCACGTTGCTCAAGAAGATCGGCTACAGCATCGACAAGGACTTCGCACCCGTGACCCAACTCGCGAGCACGCCCCTGGTGCTCCTGGCCGGCAACAAGTCGGGCGCGACCGACGTGAAGTCGCTGGTCGCGGTGATCAAGGCCAAGCCCGATGCCGTGTCCTACGGCTCGAGCGGCAACGGCACCTCGCAGCACCTGACCGCCCTGATGTTCCTCAATCGCATCGGAGCCACCGCGGTGCATGTGCCCTACAAGGGCAGCAGCCAGTCGCTCGTCGACCTGGCCGGCGGGCAGATCGACATGCAGTTCGACAACATGACGACCGCACTGGCGTTCGCCAAAAACAACCAGGCCAAGGCCCTGGCCGTGACCAGCACCGCGCGCTCGCCGCTCGCCCCCGACCTGCCGACGGTGGCCGAATCGGGCGTCACGGGCTTCGAGGCCGCCACGTGGCTCGGACTGCTCGCGCCTGCCGCGACGCCCGCGCCGGTCGTGAACTGGCTCAACGCCGAAGTGGTCGCCGTGCTGCGATCACCCGCGGTGGTCGAGCGCCTTGCCGCGCAGGGCTTCACGCCCCGGCCGATGACACCCGAGGCCTTTCGGCGGTTCATCCAGGACGAGACGCGCAAGTTCGCCGAGATCATCAAGGCGAACCACGTCAGCATCGAATGAGCGCTACGACCCGCCGCCATCCCTGCCACTGAAGGACGGACCACACACCATGGACACCACTCACCATCCGTTGGACACACGCCTGCCTGCCCTGCTCCGCAGTGGCCAGCGGCTGCGCGGCCTGTTCAATTCGCTGCCGAGTCCCGCCATCGTCGAGATGTGCGGCTACGCCGGTTTCGACTTCGTCATCCTCGACAACGAGCACGGCAGCGCCAACCTCGAGACCACCGAACACATGCTGCGCGCGGCGCGCGCAAGCGGCATCGTGCCGGTGGTGCGGTGCCTTCGCCACGACATCTCCCGCGTGCTCGACATGGGCGCGAGCGGTGTGCAGATCCCCATGGTCGGCAGCGCCGAGGAGGCGCGCGACCTGGTGCAGCAGGTGCGTTATCCGCGCACCGGTCGGCGCGGCAGCGCGTTCAGTCCGCGTGCGGCCGGCTACGGCGCCTTTCCTGGCGTGGCGCACACCGAACGCAGCAATGCGGGCGTGGCGCTGATCGTCATGATCGAGACGCCCGAAGCCGTGGAGCAGGCCGCGGCCATCGCGGCCGTGCCCGGTGTCGATGCCGTCTTCGTCGGCCCCAACGATCTCTCCCACGCCATGGGTTTCGACAACAACTGGAAAGCGCCCGAAGTCGAAGCCGCGATCCAGCGCGCACTCTGCGCGATCCGCGATGCCGGCAACTGCGGCGGCGTGATCGCGCTCACGCCCGAGGACGAGGACAAGTACGGCCAGTGGGGCGCCCGCTATTTCGCGGGCACCACGACCGGCCTGATCACGCAGGCTTTCCAGCAGACCGCGAGCGCGGGTGGACGGCGCCCCGCGGCGGGCAAGCTCGGCTACTGACGGGTGCTGGAAGCGCCGAAGGAAAGCACGCGGAGCCCGCGTGTCCTCATTCCCGCAGTGTGAACACCACCGACAGGTAAGAGACTGGCCCCTGCTGAATGGCCTCGATCCCGTGCAGTGCGGTCGCCTCGAACTGCAGCGAGTCCCCTGCCCCCACCTCGACCACCCTGCTGCCGTAGCGGTAGCTGACCTCCCCGGACAGGAAGTACAGGAACTTGAGGCCCGGATGCTGGAAGGTCACGTAGGGGTCGGCACCGGGCAGCAGTGTGACCAGGTAGGGCTCGACGAACAGGTTGCCCGACAGCAGATGCCCCAACAACTCGTAGCGGTAGTCTGAAACCGCACCGACGCGATCAACCACAACGCCCTGCCCTGCGCGCACATGGCAAAAGTCCGTGCGGCGCGCCTGATCGCCGAAGAAGCGCGATGCCGGCACACCCAAACCATTCGCGAGCCGCTCCAGTGTCTCCACCGAAGGCGAGACCAGACCGCGCTCGATGCGTGAGAGCATCGAGGAAGAAATCCCCGACAGCTTCGCCAGCTCCCCACCTGAGACATCAGCCGTCATGCGGAGCGCCCTCACCTGCGCACCGATGCGTGCAGCGGACAGGCTGCGCACGACCGGAGCGGGTTGCCGCGGTCGGGCACGCGTCACAGCGGCCGGCAACCGCAAAGGTCGAGCTGTTGGCAAAGGCGAGGCGACTTGTTGACGCATCATCTGGATTCGTAATGGATGGCAAAGGCTATGAATCTCGGTAGCCGGTCTACAGTTCTAGCCCGACCAGCAAATTCATTATGTACCATACAAGCGGGTGCATAAAGAAGTCCATGCAGCGAGATTCGTTGCATGCGATCGACGCAGGATCCCGCACTACTGAGAGCCTTTGCGGCCGAGCTGAAGGCTCGGCGGGCAGTGCGCGGGTTCAATCAAGAGGAGCTTGGATTTGCGTCAGGCCTCAATCGCACGTTCATCGCCAAATTGGAGACGGCCGCTACCAGCCCTTCATTGACCAGTCTCATCTTCTTATGCAATGGACTCGCGGTGGACCCGTCGGAGCTTATGGACTCCTTGATGAAGCGCTACAGGAAGGAACTCCGGGTCAAGTCGACGATCGGGTAAGGCTCGTGACGCCCTTGAGTTGAAGGTGATCGCTCACCGGACGCGAAAGGGGCGCTTCGCCTTCTCAAAATCGCCTTCTTGGCAAAAAGACAGGTGTGCAGCGCTGTCCCGTAGGCCTTACGTCAGTACTCGATAACCTGCTGTAAGCATCCATGGACTTGACCAAGCGATATTCATCACGCTGGCCGCCGCGATCTGGTGAGCAAAGTCCTTCCTAACTTGCACCACGGCATCATCAATTTGGTCGCCTGCGGACGTCGCCCCGGATCGCGAACTGTTCTTAGCGTGTGAAATGCGCTTGAACTGGAGCAGCTCGGCCCTCTTGACTTCAGCCTTGGCGAGCTTGATCGTATGCGTCCGGCCAACCCATCTTGAATCCGCCGGGAGGCCCGACCAGCATGGTGTCCACCAGACTCACAGGTGGACACCATTCAAGACTCCAAACGACTCCCCCGGCGGCGGCATGACGCAGCCCTCAAGAGCCAGGTGCTGGCCGAATGCGCCAAGCCCGAAGCTTCAGTGGCCGGCATCGCGCTGGCCTATGGCCTGAACGCGAACCTGGTGCACAAGTGGCGCCGGATGGCTGCGGCGCCGCCGGCGCGCAAGGCGGTTGAGAGCCCGATGCCCGCACACTCCTTTATCGCGCTGCCGCTCGCGGCCTCGCAACCCACGCCGGCGCAAGAACTCGTCATCGAACTGCGCCGCGGCGCGCTCACGGTCAAGGTCTCGTGGCCCATGACGGCCGCGTCCGAGTGCGCGGCCTGGATGCGCGAGCTGCTGCGGTGATCCGTATCGATGCGGTGTGGCTGGCGGCCGAGCCGTTGGACATGCGCGCGGGCACCGACACCGCGCTGTCGCGCGTCGTCCAGGTCTTCGGGTCGGCCAAGCCGCACCACGCCTACCTCTTTGCCAATCGACGCGCCAACCGCATGAAGGTGCTGGTGCACGACGGCATCGGGATCTGGCTGTGTGCGCGCCGGCTGCATCAAGGCCGATTCCTCTGGGCCAACACCGCCCTGGGAGCGCAGATGGCCCTGTCTCGTGAACAGCTCGATGCGCTCGTGCTCGGGCTGCCCTGGCAGCGCCTGGGCGATGCAGGCGCCATCACCATGGCGTGAGTGGGAGGCGGCCCCCGCAGCAATTGGGGCGTTTGCGAATAGGCCCGTGCCGCAGAGTTCGCGACACTGGCGCCCATGCTCACCAGCGAACAACTCCAGGGCCTCGGCGAGGCCGAGTTGCGCGCGCTGGCGCAGGACTTGTTGGTGCGGCTGTCGCACTCCGACAGCGAGATCCTGATGAAGGATCGCAAGCTCGTCTGGAGCGAGGCGCGTATCGACCAGCTCACCCATGAGATTGCGGTCCTCAAGCGCTGGAAGTTCAGCGCTCGCAGCGAACAACTCGACGCCGCACAGAAGAGCCTGCTCGACGAGAGCGTTGACGCCGACATCGCCGCCGTCGAACTGGAGCTCGACTTGCTGCGCTCCAGGCCGCGGCCCTCGGATCCGCAGCAGCCCCGGCGTCACCCGCTGCCTGCGCACCTGCCGCGCACATCGTTCCACCACGAACCTGAATCCACGACCTGCAAATGCGGCTGCGTGCTCCAGCGCATCGGCGAGGACGTGAGCGAGAAGCTCGACTACACGCCAGGTGTGTTCACGGTGGAGCGCCACGTCCGGGGCAAGTGGGCCTGCGCCAAGTGCGAGACCCTGATCCAGGCACCCGTGCCTGCGCAGGTCATCGACAAGGGCATCCCGACGGCCGGCCTGCTGGCCCAGGTGCTGGTGGCCAAGTACGCCGACCACATGCCGTTATACCGCCAGGAAAGCATCTTCGCGCGCGCTGGCATGCCGCTGGCTCGCTCTACGCTGGCCGAATGGGTGGGTGTGTGCGGCGTACAGCTGCAGCCGCTGGTGGATGCTCTCAAGGACGAGGTCCTGAGCCACGGCGTGCTGCATGCCGATGAGACGCCGGTGGCAATGCTCGCGCCAGGCAAGAAGAAGACGCACAAGGCCTACCTGTGGGCGTACTGCCCTGGCGTCTTCGAGGGGCTGAAGGCCGTGGTCTACGACTTCGCGGACAGCCGTGCCGGCGAGCATGCTCGAGCGTTCCTGCAACGGGGCAATGAGCCATGGAAGGGCAAGCTGGTCTGCGATGACTATGCGGGGTACAAGGCCAGCTTCACCCAAGGCATCACCGAGGTCGGCTGCGCGGCCCATGCGCGGCGCAAGTTCTTCGAGCTGCACACGAGCAACAAGAGCGCGGTGGCCGAGCAGGCGCTGAAGTTCTTTGGGCAGCTCTACGAGATCGAGCGCGAGGTGCGCGATCTGGGCGCGCAACAGCGGCTTGAGATTCGCCGGCAGAAGGCACGACCGGTCGCTGATGCGTTGCATGCCTGGATGATTGCGCATCGACTGCGAGCAACCGACGGCACTGCGCTGGCAAGGGCGCTGGACTACAGCCTGAAGCGATGGACTGCGCTCATACGCTATATCGACGATGGGCAATTGCCCATCGACAACAACTGGGTGGAGAACCAGATCCGTCCGATTGCTCTCGGGCGCTCGAACTGGTTGTTCGCGGGCTCGCTGCGAGCGGGGCAACGCGCGGCCGCGGTGATGAGCTTGATTCAGTCGGCCAAGCTCAACGGGCTCGATCCGTACGCGTACTTAAAGGACGTCCTGCAGCGCCTGCCCACGCACAAAGCGCGTCTCGTGGGGGAGTTGCTGCCGCATCGCTGGCAGCCGGTCTGACAGCGCACCGTCCGGGAAAAACTGCTATCAGCGTCGCGACTGGCGGTACTCAGTCCTCCGACCACCAAAGCTCCAGCGCGAAGAAACGATTGTCGATCGAACGTGCCATGTAGATATTGGCGCTCATGTCGGACCCGCCGTCCTCGAACGACCAGAGCAAGTCGACCAAACCAAGATCCTCGCGAAGAAGCGCGACCAGCTTGTTCGCCATGTCGATAGAAGCGCTGCTAGTTGGCGCTCTGTCCCCTTGAGCCCACTGAAGCCATCTTGCGAGCTCAGCGATGCTGAGTGCATCAGCGGCGGGAGTTCGCCGTGAATCCCGGAACCTGGAGTGACCCTGGTTCGCTGCCTCGACATAGGTCCAGAGCGTGCCACCCTCGGGGTATGCCTCATGCGAGGCGCGACAGAGCACATCAAGAAACTCCAGGGTCGTTGGGGAGAGCATCTTGAGATCATAGAGAGCTCGAAGCACCACGACCTAATTGCTCGCCCCACCGCATCCTGCATGTGTTGGCCGGACGTACATGGACGCCCCCTATGCCAAGCTCTCCATCTGCAACGACTCGAAGGTAAAGATTGCACCCGTACATCCGGACTTTGAGGCAGCCTTTTGAGCCGCTGTCCCTGATGGGATTTGCTGGTTGACGCCTCGATCGCTTACACGCACTCTGGGTGCCTCGTCCGGCGCGGGCTTTGCCAACCACGGTCTGACCTGTCTTGCCATCACTTCATGATCGCCTGAGCAATCGGTGGTTTGTTCCCTGACGTTGTTGTTGCTGGTTACTCTGACTCAAGCCACTGCTGTGCTGTGCACGTAGCCGGCGTCGAACTGCCGGTCATGCGCAAGCAGCGCCCACGCGATTCGCGCGTTCTTGTTCGCGAGCGCCACTGCGGCCACGTTCTTGTTTCGTCGGTTGACGACTGAGCTGATCCAACTGCATGCGTCGGCCCGCTGGCTCACGCGGTAGATCACCGAGCGCGCGCCGTGGATCAACAATGTACGCAGGTAGGTGTCGCCACGTTTGCTCATGCCAAGCAGGTTTGACTTTCCACCCGAGGAATGCTGCCGTGGAACCAAGCCGAGCCAGGCAGCGACCTGCCGACCGCCGTCGAAGTTCTTCGCATCACCGATCGATGCGACCAGCGCGCTGGCGGTGATCGGTCCAATGCCAGGGATCATGGCCAGCTTGCGGCTGAGGTCGCTGCTGCGATGCCATGCATGAATCTTGTCTTCGAGCTCCTCGACCTGGCGATCCAGCTCCTTGAGGTGATCAAGCAGCCGCTGGATGAGCAGTCGGAACGCACCCGGCAGTTCGTTGGCACCGTCTTCGATCAGCTCGGGGACACGCTTGGCGATGTGGCCGATGCCCTGCGGCACGATGAGGCCGAACTCGCCCAGTAGCCCGCGGATCTGGTTCGCCTGCGCTGTGCGCGCCCGTACGAATCCCTGCCGGACCCGGTGCAGCGCCAGGACTGCTTGTTGCTCGACGTTCTTCACCGGGACGAAGCGCATGTTCGGCCGCCCGACCGCTTCGCAGATGGCTTCTGCGTCGGCCGCATCGTTCTTGTTGGTCTTCACGTAGGGCTTGACGAACTGCGGAGCCATCAGCCGCACCGTGTGGCCCATGCTCTGCAGCTTGCGCCCCCAGTGGTGCGCGCTGCCGCAAGCCTCCATGCCGATCAGGCAAGGCGACAGGTTGACGAAGAACGCAGCCATCTGGTCGCGCCGCAACTGCTTCTTCAACACCGCCTTGCCATGCTCGTCGATGCCGTGGATCTGGAACACGTTCTTGGCAAGGTCGATGCCAACAGTCGTAATCTTCATGGTGGTCGCCCCTTTCGGTTCAAGTGGTTGGTGACACTTCCACTGTGGCACGCGAATGCCGGTACGGGTGGGGGCGTCCATCCCATTGCTTACGCTTGATCCTCCTGTCCGAAATGCCATGCGTGGTGCGAAATAGCCGGCGGCTCGGTGCAATCTCGAAATGGTGGCGATAGCGAACTTGCCTGCAGCCTATGCGTCGAGTTCGCCAGGAGCGTATGTCGCTTGCCCTGTGCCGCTGGAAAGCGCCGACCTTGAAGCAATGGTCGCTGGGGAAGAGATTTCATACGTACGCTTCTGGACGTCGAAGACAATCTCGAAGCGCACTCCCGGCCCTACGCCCCAGTTGTCTGCAACTTCTGCCAGCATGCGAATCTGGTTGCCGCTCTTGACGCTGATCGCTGCATCGGCCTGCGTGGCATGCTCGAACCTGCCTGTAATCTTTCCAGCAAGATAGCTCGGCAGGTACACAACGCGGCGTTTGACAGCCACGCTCGATCCGGACTGCGTCACGGTGGTTCGCACCGGCATGGAAAGATCGATCTCCTTGCCCACATGCTCAGCCGCAGGCGTGCGCGCCAGCTGTTCAACGGTCCGGCGAGCGCGAGCATCGAGCAGTGCTTGCGCTGCCAATGGCCGACCACCAACACCGTATATCGCGTGGTCGAGCTTGCACAACGCCGAAGAAGTGGCGAGGACATGGCTGACTGCCACATTGCTCACGCCGAGGTTGCCCACCAGATGGGCGGCCACCTCTGCTCGGGTTGCGGCGCCACCTTGGGCGTCCAGCGCCGCGATCGCGCCCAGCTCACTTTTTGATAGGAGTACTTGCGGATCCAAGGGCACCTTCGCGGTGTACTTGTTGTGGCTATTGGCCTCCAGCCAACTCCACCCTTGAAAGAGCTCAGCGAGAACATGCAACGGCGGTAGCGCAAGAGTGCGGCCGTCTTCTCGGTACAGCCATCGGTCGTCGGTCATGAGGGCAGATGCCACGGTATCGATACCCACACTGCCCCTGGCCACGCACATCAGCTTGCGCATGCGGCTTGCCGTGGCACTCTGCTCGCTGTCTGCCAAGGTAAACCAGCCAGAGTCCTTGTCTAGGATACGAAACCCTGGTGCCTTGGAGAAGACGGCCTCGAGTGTTTCGGCGTCCAGCGCGACGCCCTCCTCCATCGCGACCAAGCCCGCAATTCGGACGTAGTTCGTGCAGCCCACGAAGGTGCAATCGCGCCGCGCATGAACCAGTGCAGCATTCACCCATGTCGCAGGCGCTGCTGCTGCTTCGACGATATGGATGGGCTTACGGCCGGCGAGCGTGCGGGCGCCGTGTGCGATGCGGCGCACAGGGCTTTCGAGCCCCATCTCCTCGGCCAATCCCATGGCCGCCGCCAGCCCCGCTCCGTCGCCAAGGAAACGCGCGAGCTGGACATCGGCCTCCTGCATCGGTAAGGGCATCACGCGCGCCGCCGCACGTAACAGCTTCTCCAGCGCGAGCATCTTCACCGGCTGAGCCTTAAGTGAAGTCAGGATGGCGTCGCAGATCTGGCGCACTCGCTCACGCGTGATGCTGAAACGATCCCCTACGGCCTGCAGCTCCAGTCCGCGTACACCGCCATGCCGCGCCAGAAAGATGTCTATCCAACGCTGGCGAGACTCCTCGGAGCCTGGGCGGGGTTGTGCTGTCTCGATTGCGTGATTGACCAGATCGGCAAGCTCCTCGGCCCAGCTGGCCTTATCGGCTGCCAGAAGTCGCTGGCAAAGGTCATGAGTAGGTCCTGAAAGGACCGGCTTGGCGAGCTCGGCGAGAAGCCACTCGGAGTGCTTCTGCTTGCCGGCGCTGGGGAATCGCAGATCCTGTTGGTCCAACTCATCGATCCAAGATGAAGCCAGACAAACCTTCATTCGCTCGGTGAGCTCGATATCGACGGGGACGTCGGCCAAGGATTGGGGTTTGGTGCTCCATCTCGTGCGCCGGCGCCAGGGCTTCTGAATCCAGTAGAGCGCCTCGAGTTTGGCGAGGATGCCCAGCGCTTGTCCCACCGGCATACGCACGCACTCCTTGAAGGCACGCAACGTCAGCCGAGGGAAGGCTTCCAACGCCTCTTCGGACGAGACCAGGGGCAGAAGTCGCAGGCGCTCCTCGTCGGTCAGCGCACGCCGCCAATGTTCGACGATCTTCACGTTGATCACCGATGTCCAGAGGAGATCGAAAGAGACGCGGCGACGCCTTACGAACTGTTCGCGCAGCTCTTCTGCAGTCCGCTCGCTTGGCAACGCCTGCCCTGTCCAAGCAAGCAACTCGGGCCCTTCAATCAGACCAAGCACGGATTCCAACGGTCGTGCCACGAACGCCACCGCAAAACTCGGCAGCACTCGGGCATGGCACAGCGCAGGCGTACTGGTGTTGCTGTCTGACATCTCGGACGCCCTCCTCGAAAAATCTGTGGATTGCTGCGCTTGCGGCCGCCACTGTACATTGACTCCTCTGCTGGCATCAGCCCGCGAAACGTCTGATCACTACGCGCATTTCGGCTCGTTTGCCTGAGCATCGTCGGCGGGCCATTCAGATGCCGACTTGCTTCCCATCGACGGCATTGGCACCGAAAATCGGCGCACCTTCACTATCCAGGCGAGAAGCTGTTTGATTCCGCCGATCTCTGACCCTAGGGGGATGCGGACAAAAACTTGGACTGGTTTTATGCCGTAGGTCCAAGACTCTCTCGGTATTCGATGGGACTGAGAGAGCCCAGGGAGATCTTGATCCGCTGTTCGTTATACCAACGGATGTAGGAGTCCAGGGCCTGTATGAACTGCTCGATGGTTGTGAACTGCCAAGCGAGGATAGAACAGCTCGGTTTTCAACCGACCGAAGAAGCCTTCGCACGCCGCGTTATCAGGCGAGTATCCCTTGCGCGACATCGAGCGAATGAGCTTCGCATCAGCCATGCGCGAGAGCCAGCCTGGCCAGCGATAGTGGGCACCACGATCGGAGTGAACGAGGGGCCGGTCTTCGGTATTGACCACCGTCTCGATGGCCGCATCCAGCATCGTGTTGACGAGTTCAGCGTCAGGGCGTGTACCGAGCGACCAGCTGACGACCATGCCGTCGAAGCAGTCGATCATGGGAGACAGATACACCTTGCCAGCTGGGATCTGGAACTCCGTGATGTCAGTGAGCCACTTCTCGTTGGGCGCGGCAGCCCGGAAGTCCCGGTTGAGAAGGTTGACGCGTTTGCCGAGCTTGATGTACAGCTCGACCGCTCGAATCCTGTCTTCGTACGAATACATGAACTACCTCCTGGTAGTCCAAGTTTTTGTCCGCATCCCCAAATCAACAGTCTGGGTTACCTACAGGTCAGGGCAGGCAAGCCCTGCGGAGGCGGCGATCGATGGCCGTCTGGGCGAGGCATGGCTCGAAGGAGCTACCTTTGCAGGATTGCTGGCCACCCGCCGTCTTCTTCAGGTGGGCTGCCAGTGTCAAGCGGAGGTCTCCGCAACGAGAGCGTTGAATCGAATCTGTCGGTCTATTCCTACGGCCCATCGTCAAAACAGAACCCTGTAAGGTCATTAAAGAGCGTACGGTCGGGATACGTTCACAGTTCTCGCAATCGCGCGGCAGCTCGAAGTCGTAACACCGGAGCCCGTTGCATGTCCCTACCTCAGTCTCTCACTCACTCCCAGGTCGATTTCATAGGCCGCGACATCGAAGCGTTGGCTTCCCACATGCGCCATTGCGCACGGGCCCATGGACGATGGTCCTCGCTGCAAAGCCACATGCAGCGGATGCGAGCACTCGCCGCGGGGCGGATTGTCACGCTGGCTTGCGTTGCGGCGGCTTTCGGGATCGGTCTGTCCGCCCTCGCTTGAGAGTGACCGACCCCGGAACGAACTCGGCTGTAGCTCCCCCCGACACGGAACAAGCAGGCAGCACCCCCCATGAACTCCAGGCAAAGGCGGCGCGATGAGCGCCGCTTTTGTCGTTGATCGGCTCGCGGATCTCAGCGCCTATGCGCGCGCACTGCTGCTTGCTCCGTACGATCCGGTCGCACTGCCGATCCGTGCCGAGCTCTTCGGGGCCCAACGCTTCGAGCAGCACGGCCACAGCCTGGCACGCGCCCAGGTGCTCGAAGTCGATCCTCGCCGCGCGCGCGAGGGAGCGCCTTTTTTTCCGCGGGTGGACGAAAACCTCGAATCGCTGCGCAATGCGTTCGACTACATCGCGTTGATCTCGCGGAGCGGGCGCTACGTATCTCCCGCGGCCGAATGGCTGCTCGACAACTTCCACCTCGTGGAAGCACAACTGCAGCAGATCAATGAAGGCGTGCCGCGCAGCTACTACGCGCGCCTGCCCAAGCTCGCCACGCCGCCCCTTGCCGGCCTGCCGCGGGTCTACGGCATCGCGTGGGCCTATGTGGCGCATACCGACAGCGTGCTCAACAAATCGCTGTTCACTGCTTTCCTCAACGCGTATCAGGACATCGACGAGCTCACTCTGGGCGAGCTCTGGGCGCTGCCCACCACGCTGCGCGTGGTGCTGCTCGAAAACCTGCGCCGCGTGGCGGAAAGCATTGCGGAGAACAAGGTCGCACGCGAGATAGCACATGCCGTCTGGGACGCTGCCCCGCATCTCTCGACGCAAGACCTGGACGCGGTGTATCGCGCATTGCAAAGCCACAACCTGCAAGACGCCTACCTCACGCAGCTTTGGCAGCGCCTGCCGGTGGAGCACGATGAAAGCATGCCCGCGCTGGTGCGCTGGACCGAGCAGCACTGCCCCAACGGGCCGGCGCTGATCGGCGAGGCGCAAAACGCGCAGGCCGCTGCCAACCTCACCGTCGGCAACATCATCACCACGCTGCGCATGATCGGTCAGGTCGAGTGGAGCGACCTTATCGAACCCGTCAGCCGTTCGCTGCTCGTGCTGCGCGGGCTGCCGAGCTTCGCGGACGAAAGCGAACTGACGCGCCAGCAGATCACGCACGCAATGGAGCGCATCGCGCGCGACAGCGGCCGATCGGAACGCGAGGTGGCAGAGGCCGTGGTGCGACTGGCGGCTGCCGCGTCAGCCGGCGGTGCCGGCCCCTATGCCGCCTACGAGGACCGAGCCGACGGCACCGCCGGCTACTACCTCTTCGGCCGGGGGCATGCCGCGCTGGTTGCGGCGCTCCAATCCGACGCGGCGGTAGGCCACGCCGTCCGCCCGGCACGGGTGCGCCGCTTGCGCAGCCACGGCTGGCGCTTGCCTGTTTATATGCTTTCCATCGTGCTGGGTACCGTGTGGCTGCTCGCGGCCGTCGCGCACGGGCTGCCACGCCCTCGCGGCTGGACCACATTCGCCGCCTTGGCGCTACTCGCATGGCCGCTCTCGGAGGCATTGATCGCATTGGCGCAGCGCATCATGGCGGAGTCGGTGCGCGTGCAGGCGCTGCCTCGTCTCGATTTTGCGGCCGGCATTCCCGAACGG
Source organism: Variovorax sp. W2I14 (assembly GCF_050435205.1). Lineage (NCBI taxonomy): Bacteria > Pseudomonadati > Pseudomonadota > Betaproteobacteria > Burkholderiales > Comamonadaceae > Variovorax > Variovorax sp. W2I14. Next base: position 1,636,271 of record NZ_JBNDJX010000001.1, read on the forward strand.
CATCGAGCCCTGGTCGTCATTCCCACGCTGCTGAGCTCGACAGCCAACAACGCGCAGCTGGCTCACAGGCTCGAGCTGCACTGGCTCGCAAACCGGGAGGAGCACGCCCAGTTTGCGCTGCTGACCGACTGGGCCGACGCGACCCAAGCCTCTCTGCCCGAAGACACGCTGCTGCTCGACGATGCCGTCGCGCGCATCGCGGCGCTCAACGCAAAATACTCCGCACCAGACGGCACGGCCCCGCGCTTTCTGCTGCTGCACCGTCCCCGCACGTGGAGTGGCACCGAAGAGCGCTGGATGGGCTGGGAGCGCAAGCGCGGCAAGCTCGAAATGCTGATGCGCCTGTTGGCAACGGGCGACGCCAGCGGCTTTCTGCCGCTCGCACCGGGGCAGCAACTGGCTTCAGGCCGGACGCCCTACGTGCTGACGCTCGACAGCGACACCGGCCTGCCGCCGGGCGCGCTGCGCGATCTGGTTTCGATTGCCGCCCATCCGCTCAATGCGCCCGAGATCGATGCCGAAACCCGGCGCGTGGTAGCGGGCTTCGGCATTCTCCAGCCACGCATCGTGACGCCGTTTCCAATGCGCAGCGAGCGCTCGTTCTTTCATTGGATGTTCGCCGGCCAGTGCGGGCTCGACCCCTACGGCAGCGGCGCCTCCGACATCTACCAGGACGTGTTCGGCAGCGGCTCCTTCACCGGCAAGGGCCTGCTGAATGTGCGCGCCGTGCATGCTGCGCTCGACAACCGCCTGCCAGAAGACACCGTGCTGAGCCACGACCTGCTCGAAGGCACTGTGGCGCGCTGTGCCATGGTGAGCGACGTGGTGCTGATCGAAGACCACCCGCACCACTGCGGCGTGGCCGCATCGCGCGTGCACCGCTGGGTGCGCGGCGACTGGCAGCTGCTGCCGCTGTTGTGGCGCGCCAGGCACTTCGGCATCGATGCGCTCGGCCTGTGGAAGATGGCCGACAACCTGCGCCGCGCGCTGGTGGTGCCCGCATCTGCCGCGCTGCTGGTGCTCGTCATCTTCACGCAGGCCATGCCGCTTGGATGGGCGCTGGGCGCGGTTGCGTCCGCGCTCACGCTCGGGCCGCTGCTCGGTGCTCTGGCCGGGCTGGTGCCGACACGCCGCGCCATCGAGTTGCGCCACTTCTTCGACGTAGGCGCTGTCGAGTTGCTGCGAGCCACGGCCGGTGCGGCCTGGCAGTTCGTGCAACTGGCGGCGCAGACCCGCCTGATGCTCGAGGCGATCTTCCTCGCAACGTGGCGGCTGACCGTGAGCCGCAGGCATTTGCTCCAATGGACCACGACCGCGCAGGCCGAGGCGCAGTCGAGCCAGCAGTTGCCGCCCTTCCTTCGCAATGCAGCAGTCAGCAGCGTCCTTTGCCTGGCCCTGGCCGCGGCGGCTGCGCGCTGGAGCGCCTATCCCCTGGGCGGACCGCTGCTGTTCCTCGTCTGGGCGCTGGCGCCGTTTGCAGCCTGGTGGAGCAGCCGTGTCGATGCGCGGGTGCTCGATCCGCTGAGCACCGCGCAGCGCAGCTACCTTGAGAAACTGGCGCACGACACCTGGCGCTTCTTCGAGCACGTGGTCGGCCCGGACGACAACCACCTGCCGCCCGACAACCTGCAACTCGAGCCGCAGCCGACCATCGCCCACCGCACCTCGCCGACCAACGTGGGCATGTACCTGCTGGCCGCCTGCTGCGCACGCGAGTTCGGCTGGATCGACACCGCGGCGCTGCTCGCACGCATTACCGCCACGCTCGACACCATCGACCGCATGCCAAAGCACAGCGGCCACCTCTTCAACTGGTACGACACGCAAACGCTGCAGCTGCTGCCGCCGGCCTACGTCTCCAGCGTGGACAGCGGCAACTTCGCGGGCCACCTGGTGGCCGTGGCCCAGGCGTGCCGGGCCTTCGCCGCGGAAGGCTGCCAGAACCACGAGAAACCTGCGCTGGAAGCACTGGCGCAGCGCTGCGACGCGTTGCATACCGGCATGGATTTCAGCGGCCTCTACGACGCGAAGCGACACCTGTTCCACATCGGCCTGCGCGTCGAGGAGAACATGCTCGATGCAAGCTACTACGACCTGCTGGCCTCCGAGTCTCGGTTGCTGAGCTTCCTGGCGATTGCCAAGGGCGACGTACCCCGCCGCCACTGGATGGCGCTGGGCCGGCCATTCCTGCTGGTGGGCTTCCAGCCCGGCCTCAAGTCATGGTCCGGCTCGATGTTCGAGTACCTCATGCCCGCACTCGTGATGTCGGAGCCCGTGGACGGCCTGCTGCAGGTGGCCAACACCGCGGCCATCGCCGAGCAGCAGGCCTTCGGCCGTTTGCTGAACCTGCCCTGGGGCGTGTCGGAGTCAGCCTACTTTGGGCAGGACCATTCGCTGGCCTACCAGTACTCGCCCTTCGGCGTGCCGCGCCTCGCGCTGCGCCGCACGCCCGCCACAGACCGCGTGGTGGCGCCCTATGCAAGCGCCATGGCCGCCGTGCTTGCACCGGCCGCCGCGGTGGTCAACCTGGAACTGCTCGAATCGCTGGGCGCGCGCGGCGAGTTCGGCTTTCACGACGCGGTCGATTTCACCACCTCGCGCCAAGCCGCGGGCCAGGACTTCACCGTGGTGCGCAACTTCATGGCGCACCACCAGGGCATGTCGCTCGTGGCGCTGTGCCACGTGCTCCGCGGGGCGGCCCCGCGCCGCTGGTTCGGCAGCGCCGCGCTGGTGCAGGCGCACGAGTCTCTGCTGCACGAACGCACGCCGCGGCAGATCATCGGCAGCGCCGACCCGCGCACGCCGCCCGAACCCAGCCAGACAGAACTGGCGCCGCTGTTCCAGCCCCGTGCGGTCGACCCGACTGGGCCCGGCTTCCAGCCCACGCACCTGCTGTCGAACGGGCGCTACACGGTGGCCCTGCGCGCCAACGGCGCGGGCGTGAGCCGCTGGCACGCGTTCAACGTGACTCGCTGGCGCGACGATCCGCTGCGTGACAGCCACGGCACCTTTTTTTACCTGCGCAGTATCGAAAAAGATGGCGGCCGGCACGAACGCGCGCCGCTTACTTCGCTCACCGCATTGCCCGCGCCAGGCGCAGGCTGGAGCTACCGCACCCGCTTTCTTGCCGAGCAGGTGCAGTTCGATGCGGCCGGCGACGGTTTGCAGGTGCGCACCACGGTGCTCATCAGCCCAGAAGACGACACAGAGCTGCGCAACATCACGCTGCACAACACTGGCGAAGAAAGCCGCACGCTCGAGCTTGTCTCGTATTTCGAGCCGGTGCTGTCGAACCCCAAGGCCGACGAGGCGCATCCGGCGTTTGCCAACCTGTTCGTCGAATCGCGCTGGGAACCCGCATGGCGCGCGCTGCTCATGGCGCGCAAGCCGCGGCTGCATGGCGACCCCGTCGTGGCCGCCGTGCACTTTCTTGCCTCGGTCGATGCGCATGTACTTTCTGTCGATTGCATGACCGACCGTCGCGCCTTCATCGGCCGCAACCGCTCTCTCGCGAGCCCCGCGCTCGATGCGCAGCCGCTCGCGGCCGACGGTACGCCGGTGAACGGGCTCGATCCCATCGCGTGCCTGCGCGTACGCCTTTCAATTGCGCCGGGCGCTACTGCGCGCCTGTGCTTCGCGACCGCCGCCGATGAAAGCATCGAGGCGCTGATGCCCAGGATCGACCGATATCTGGAGCCGATGCATGTCGAGCGCGCCACACGCATGGCCGCCACGCTGGCGCAGGTGCGGCTGCGCGACCTGAGCATTGCACCCTCGCAGACCTTCGCGCTGCAAGACCTGACGACGATCCTCACCTACACCACGTCGCGCGTGATGAAAGACCGCGGACTCGTCGACCTGCGGCAGCTGTGGCGCTTCGGCATTTCGGGCGACAAACCCATCATGCTGGTCGCCATTCACTCGATGATCGGCATGGGGCTCATCAACGCACTGCTGCGCGCGCAGCCGTGGTGGGGCTTCGGCGGCGTGGCCTGCGACCTGGTGGTGCTCAACAGCGAGCCGAACTCTTATCTCATGCCGCTGCAGCGCGAAATAGAAGCCCTGCGCCTGCGCGTTGCGCACCAGACTCAGAACAGTTTTCCGCGCAACGACTCGGCGGGCTTCTACCTGCTGCGCGATCACGAGTTGGCAGCTTCGGAGAAGGCCGCGCTCTCCAAGCTGGCACGCGTGGTGTTTACTGCCGACGGCCGCTCGCTCGAGATGCAGGTGGCGGCATTACACGAAGCGCGCGTTGTCGCGGCAGCCGACGGATCGGAGATGCCGGCGGCGTTGCCCGCCGTCGCGCTGCTGGCGCAACCCGGGCCGGCCCTTTCCGCTCAAACGCCGGTTGGAAGCTTCGATGCAGAAAGCGGTGAGTTCCGCTTCGAGGTCGACGCCGGCCACCGGACGCCACGCCCATGGATCAACGTGATTGCCAATGCCAGCTTCGGCTTCCAGGTGTCCGAATGGGGCGCCGGCTTTACCTGGGCCGGCAACAGCCGCATGCACCAGGTCACGCCGTGGTCGAACGACCCCGTACAAGACCCTGCCTTCGAGCACTACCTGCTGCAAGACCTCGCCACCCGCAACCTGCTGCCGCTTACGCCGTCCGGCCAGGGCGCCACGCATGAAGGCCAAGTGAGCCACAGGGTGCGCCATGGCCAGGGCTATACCGTCTTCGAATGCCGCCAAGACAACCTGGCCCTCGAGACCACCTTCTTCGCAGCCCGCGACGACGCCGTCAAGCTGGTGCACGTTCGGGTGCGCAACGAAGGCCCTGGCCAGCGCCGCCTGCGCGCACTTGGCATGGTCGAATGGCAGCTTGGCGCCGCGCGCGGCGAACGGCGGACGGTTCACTGCTGGAAGCCCGACGACGAGCCCGCGGTGTTCGGCCAGCAGCGTGAATCGAGCGCAGGCTTCGGCGGCAGCACGGCTTTCCTGCTGTTGGCTGGGGCGTCCAGCGCCACTCAGTGGACCTGCGACCGGAACGAGTTCTTCGCTGGCCGCGGCATCGTCGAAGTGCCCGACACCCTGGCGCAGCGCGCAGGCGGCGGGCTCGATGCCTGCGCTGCCATCGCGGGCGACTTCGTCATCGGTGCAGGCGAGACGGCGGAGTTCAGCTTCGTGCTCGGCCATGCCGCCAGCGCCGATGCGGCGATGGAGCTCGCACGCCGCTGGTGCGAGCGCGACGTACCCGACGCCCTGGCACAGGCGCGCGGCTTCTGGAACGAGTTGCTGGGCCGCCTGCAAGTGCGCACGCCCGATCCGCTGTTCAACGCCATGGTCAACCGCTGGCTCGTCTATCAGACGCTGGTCTGCCGGCTCTGGTCCAAAGCCGGCTTCTACCAGGCCGGTGGCGCCTTCGGTTTTCGCGACCAGCTGCAAGACGCAATGGCCTTTGCACTCACCGATCCGTCGCGGCTGCGTGAGCAGATCCTGGTCAATGCAGCGCGCCAGTTTCCTGAAGGCGACGTGCAGCACTGGTGGCACATGCCCGGCGGCGCCGGCGTGCGCACGCATTTTTCGGATGACCTGCTGTGGCTTCCCTTTGCGATTGCGCACTATGTCGAGGTGAGCGGCGATACAGCGTTGCTCGATCGCATGGCCGGTTTCATCGAAGGCCCCGCCATCCCCGACGGTGCCGAAGACGCCTACTACGCACCGCAGCAGAACGGCCGAATGGCCACTGTGTTCGAGCACGGCGCACTTGCCATCGACCGCAGCCTGGCGACGGGCGTGCACGGCCTGCCGCTGATGGGCACCGGCGACTGGAACGACGGCATGAACCGCGTCGGACATGAAGGCCGCGGCGAATCGGTGTGGCTTGCATGGTTCCTGTGCAGGGTGGTCGAGCAGTTCGCGCCGCTTGCAGAGGCACGCGGCGAACACGAACGCACCGCCCGGTGGAACGAGGCCCGGCGCGGCTGGATCGCCGCGCTGCACGACGCGGGATGGGACGGCGCCTGGTTCCGCCGCGCCTTCTTCGACAACGGCGCATCGCTCGGTTCGTCGGCCAACGACGAGTGCCGCATCGACCTGATCGCGCAGGCCTGGTCGGTGCTGTCGGGCGCCTCGGACGACGCGCACACCGAACCGGCAATGGCCGCCGTCAGGGAGCGCCTGCACGACAAGCCGGCCGGCCTGCTGCGCCTGCTGACACCACCCTTCGCCCGCTCGCCCAACAACCCGGGCTACATCCAGGCTTACCCGCCGGGCGTGCGCGAGAACGGCGGGCAGTATTCGCATGGGGCCGTGTGGGCGCTCATGGCTCAGGCACTACAGGGCGACAACGAAGCGGCCTGGCAGAGCTTCGAAGGCTTGAGCCCGGCGCACCGCACTGCGCATCCTGACCGCGGGCCCGCCTACGAACTGGAGCCCTACGTGATGGCCGGCGACATCTACAGCGCGGCGCCCTATGTGGGGCGCGGCGGCTGGAGCTGGTACACCGGCTCCGCCGCATGGCTGCACCGCGCCTCGGTTGAAACACTGCTGGGCCTGTGCGTGAAAGGCCGCATGCTCTCGCTCACGCCGCGCGTTCCCGCACACTGGCCGGGCTTCGAGATCGCGCTGCGACTTGGCGAGCAGCGGCTAGTTTTGCAGTGGAGGCCCGGCGAAGAGGACGCCGCGCCGACGCACCGCCTGTTGGCGGGTGAATGGCTGGATTGGCGCTCGCTGCCGCCCGATGCGGTCGTGCGGGTCGTGGTCGGCCACTGAACGAATCCTCACGGCAGTGCAACCCTTGCATCACGACCATGATGAAGGTGGCCCGCAAGCACCGGGGGTTGAGCGGTAGCGTCTCGCCCTATGCCGATGGCGGGCTGTTCAGCCTTGCGGCACCGGGCAGGCTTGTAGGCCTTCTGACGGCGGCTGGGTATGCCGAGGTCGCTGTGCAATCGCTTGCAGTGCCATTCGAACTCCCCGATGCCGCTGCCTACGTCGCCTTCGTTCGAAGTTCGGGTTCGTGTTCGCCGATCATGGAAGTCCTCGCGCCGCTGGATGCAAAGGCCAGGGAGTCGGCTTGGCGAGAAGTGGAGGAAGCACTTGAGCAATTTCGTGGCGAACTGAGATTCGGCATCGCCCGACGTCCCGAAGCTGTGTGCCTGCATCGGATCGTGCGGGAGCTCCTGCGCATTGCGCGGGTCCGGCCCTGGGATGTGCAGGCAGCGCTGCGACATGGCGATCTGCGTGCCCAGTTCAAAGCGCGCGGCACACCCATCGGCGATTTCGACGAGACGGTCGCGGTCGGCGCCGCCATAGTGACGGACACACGAAGCATTTTGCGCACGTGCCTGGCCTGGTGCTGGATAGCTGGCTTCGCGCGCCGACCGGACGCTGAACCGGCGGCGGGCGATCGGGCTGACCGGCCTCGCGCCAGATGACTTCGAAACGCACGATGTGCATGAACGGAAGAACGATTGCGAGGCGACCGAGCTTCGCGCTCAAAGGCGCTTGGCGGACAACTCCCCCTCGAAGCGCCGCGCCCGCGTCAATACCGCCTCGGACAGAAGCAGAGAAATACGAACTCCGCATGCACGGCCAGCACCCAGCTGGTCGCAGCGCCCTGGACGATCCTGCCTGTCACGGCCAGACCGGCACGGCAGCTGGAGGCTCGATGTGCTACATGTGTGCTACAGTTACAGCACTGCCAACTCATGAGGTCCATCCACATGTCGACCACGACCATCCGCCTTGACGATGAGCTCAAGGCCCGCATCGCGGCTGCGGCTGCGAGGTCGGACAAATCTTCGCATGCGTTCATCCTGGACGCGCTGTCCGACATGGTCGAGCGCAGCGAATTGGACGAGGAACTGCATCGAATCGCAGACAAGCGATGGGCTGCGTTGCAGCGCACCGGCGAGTCGGTCGCTTGGGAGGATGCTGCCGCCTACTTGAAGGCACGCGCGGCCGGCAAAAAGGTTCGCCGGCCTTCGGCGCGCAGGCCCGGGCCCTGACCGACCCATGGTCCGCATCGAGCTGGCGCCGGAGGTTCTGGATGACATCGACCGCTTCATCGACCATCTGGAAGAACATGAGGCCGCCGACGTGGCGAATCGGATCGCGGAGATTCTCGAGGCCATCCAGATCCTTTCGCGCAGCCCGCTGATCGGCCGCCCCGTCGCAGGTGGAAAGCGCGAGCTGATCATCGGCAAGGGCAACCGCGGCTATATAGCGCTGTACCGTTATCTGGCCGGGATCGAAACCGTCTTCATCCTGGCACTGCGAGCCCAGCGGGAGTCCGGGTTCAAGCACTGAAGGGCCGCCCGCCCGCGCCTTCGATCTCGCGCTTCGAACGCCGCTCACTCTCTCCTCCCGCGCTCGCTTCGACCGACGGACCACAGGACCGAGTCGATCGATCCCGCACCCAGCGCGCGCCTTCCACGGAATAGTCAATATCTTCGAGGGTAGGAACCGAGAAGCCGGAACTCCGCATGCTCGGTGAGCAACCTCGCGATCTCGGGCTGTGAGGCATGACCCACGATATCGATGACATAGCGGTGTCCATCCAGTGATCGCTTGCCCGGACGTTCGTAGACGGCCAGGACCCGGGCCGATCGCGCGAGCGCCTGCAGCGACCGCTGAAAGCCTTCTTCGTCGACGGTCAGCAGCAGCGTCGTCTTGTCATGCCCGCTGGGTGCCGGAATCGCATGCCCCAGCACCCACCAGCGTGTCGTGTTGTGCGGCCCCTCCTCGATGCCGCTGACGATCGGCGTGAGGCCGTAGAGGCGGGCCGCGCCGGGCGGTCCCATGGCCGCCATGCCCGGCCCGGTCCCTTCTGCCACGGACTTCGCCGCGGCGCCGCCGCTGGCCGCGGGCTGGCGTACGACGTCCGGCATCTCCAGATCGAGCCAGGGCTTGACCTCCTCCAGCGCCACGGGGTGCGCCAGCACCGTGCGGATGTCCTCCCTGCGGGTGCCGGGCTTGGCCAGCAGGCTGTAACCCAATGCCTTCGGGTACTCGCCCACCACCTGCACGGTCTCGAGCGCCAGCACGTCGTCCAGATAGGGCGTGGCCCCGACCACCGACGTCGTGGCGGGCACGCAGGCCTTGGCGACGGTTTTCGCGCGCAGGGCCTCGAAGAGCGCCTGCCTGTCGAGCGCGACCAGGTGCGTGTCGCCGAACAGGTCCATGCAGGCCTGATGGGTCCAACTGCCCGCCGGACCCAGGTAGGCGATCTGGGCGCTGGTGATCGAAGAGACGCCCATGGCGAGCGTGGCCATCGTGACGGCGCACAGGGAAAGGGTTTTCATGAATTGGAGCGGCAAGGACAACGGAAATACCGATGAAACGAAGCGCGCCGACCTCCACCGCGCACTCCATCGCATCGCGATCCCGGCGCTGGAAGCCCGCACGTCTTCACGACGGGAAGCGCGATGATCCGGACGGCGGGCCCACCCGGCAACGCTTGCGCGACATGCACTTTTCCGCACAGCTTTTTCGATGAGAATTCCGAGCGCCCACCGCCGCGGCATTGCGTGACGCGCAACCTGCTGCCTCCGAGTGCACCCAGGCAGGATCTGCAAAAAGCGCCCCTGGAGGCTTCCCTGGCACGGGAGCCCGACCGCGCGGCCAGCGGCGTCCGCAACTGCCGCGGACACAGAACCTGATCATCCTGGCCCATTCCGAGCATCTTGAAGAACGCGAGTTCTATCTGCGCATGGCCGTCCAAGAGCGATGGGACGCACGCGAACTCGGGCGGCTGTTGCGCCTGGCGGCTTTCCTGCACCTCGCCTTGCGTGGAGACAGTGATGCGGCGAAACAGAGGGATCGATCGAGGCGACAACGAGAGCGAGAAAAAACCAGCGCCGCCAGCTGCGCCGGTGGCGGCCGGGCAATCACCCCCTGATCGTGACGTGCGTGTGGAAGCGGTCCGAAGGTCCGCGCAGGATCTGGAATTCGAAGGGCCTCCCCTTCTTGTCGTAGCCAATGCGCATGACGTCGACCAGCGCAGAGCCGATGGCCACGTCGAGCAGCTTCGCCAGCGAGACGTCGGCCAGCGTGGCGCGGGTGACCATCTCTATGCGGTCGTAGCGGATGCCCTCAGTCTGCAGCAGTTCGGTCAGCGCGGCGCGGCCGAAGTCGGCCTTGGCGAAACGCCGCCCGACGTCCTCCGTCAGGTAGACCACGCTGTGCAGGATCGGCGTGCGCCCGGTCACCCGCACGCGCACCACCTTCAGCACTACTGTGCCCTCCTCCAGCTGCAACGCCGTCGCCACGTCGAGCGGCGCGGGCACGAAGCCGAATTCCTTGACGCTGGGCGTGCTGCGCGAGCGGCGCTCGGCCATGGCCTCGAGAAACGCGTTCATCGGCATCGGCAACGGCGCCGATGCGAACGGCACCGACAGGTAAGTGCCACGGCCGCGTTGCCGCTTGAGCAGGCCCCGCGCCTCGAGCGACTGCAGGGCACGCCGCACCGTTACGCGCGAGACGCCGTATTGCGCACGCAGGTCTTCTTCGGTGGGCAACTGGTCGCCGTCACGCAGCCTGCCGCTGGCCACCATGTCTTCAATCATGGTGGTGATCTGGTGATGCAGCGCGACGCCCGGTTGCCGATTGAGGTCCATTCGGAAATCTTAACGGCTGACGATGCCGCACCTTGCGTATTGTATTGATGTCAATACAATAATACCAAGCCGCCGTTGGACGGCCGCAAATCATGGAACACCGCATGGCAGGCCGCACACTCTTCGACAAGATATGGGACACCCATGTGGTGGCGGACCTGGGAGACGGCTTCTCCTTGCTGCACGTGGACCGCCACCTGGTCAGCGACCCCGGCAGCAAGGCGCTGGCTGCGCTGCGCCAGCGCGGGCACGCGGTACGCAACCCGGAACTCACCTTCGCGACGCCCGACCACACGGTCTCCACCGCCCCGGGGCGCACCGGCCACACGGCCAACGCATTGCGCTACCTCAAGGACCTGCGCCACGAGACCCAGGCGCAGGGCATCCGGCTGTTCGATCTCGGGCAACCTGGCCAGGGCATCGTGCACGTGGTCGGCCCCGAGTTGGGGCTGACCTTGCCGGGCGCTTCCATCGTCTGCAGCGACAGCCACACCTGCACCCACGGCGCCCTCGGAGCGCTGGCGTTCGGCATCGGCGCCACCGAGTTCCAGCACGTCGCGGCCACGCAGACAATCGTCCTGCAGCGCCCGCGCCAGATGCGCATCTGGTTCGATGGCACCCTGCCGCAGGGCGCGAGCGCGAAGGACCTGATCCTGCATACCATCGGTCGCCTCGGCGCGACGGGCGCCTCGGGCTGCGCGGTCGAATACGCGGGCCCCGCCATCGATGCACTCGACATGGAAGCGCGCATGACGGTGTGCAACCTCTCGGTGGAAATGGGCGGGCGCTTCGGCATCATCGCGCCCGACGCGCGCACCTTCGACTACCTGCGCGAACGCCCCTATGCACCGACCGGCGCGCTTTGGGAACGGGCGGTGGCGCAATGGAGTGTGCTGCGCGGTGACGACGACGCGGTGTTCGACCGCGAGGTGCGCATCGACGCCTCTGGCGTCGGCCCGCAGATCACTTGGGGCGTGAGTCCGCAGGATGTGCTCGATGTCGGCGACGCCGTACCCGCGCCCGTTGGCCCGACCCAGCAAGCCGCGCTCGAGTACATGGGCCTTCGCGCCGGCGATCCGATCGCGGGCACGCCCATCGATTGGGTTTTCATCGGCTCGTGCACCAACGCGCGGATCTCGGATCTGCGCCTCGCCGCGGCCGTGGTGCGGGGCCGCCGCGTGGCCGCAGGCGTGAAGGCCTGGGTCGTTCCCGGATCCGAACTCGTCAAGCGTGCGGCGGAGGACGAAGGGCTCGATCAGGTGTTCCGCGATGCGGGCTTCGAATGGCGCGAGTCGGGCTGCTCGCTGTGCGTGGCCGGCAACGGCGAGGCGGTGCCGCCCGGGCAACGCGCGGTGTCGACCTCGAACCGCAACTTCGTCGGACGCCAGGGCCCGGGCGCGCGCACACACTTGGCAAGCCCCCAGATGGCCGCGGCCGCCGCCGTTGCAGGCTGCATCGTCGACCACCGGACCCTGGAGCAGCACGCATGACACCCTTCACCGTGTTACATGCCGTGGCCGCGCCGCTGCTGCTCGACAACATCGACACCGACACAATCATCCGCGTCGAGCCGCTTTTCGGGGGCGTGCCGCGCGACGAGTTGGGACCGCACGCGCTCGCAGCCCTGCGCTTTCGCGCTGACGGCACCGAAGACCCCGGATTCGTGCTCAATCGCCCACCATACCGCGAAGCACGCATCCTGCTTGCAGGCGACAACTTCGGCTGCGGCAGTTCGCGCGAGGGCGCCGTGTGGGCGCTCATGGCGCTGGGCCTGCGCTGCATCGTGGCGCCGAGCTTCGGCGACATCTTCCATGGCAATTGCTTCCAGAACGGCCTGCTGCCGGTCAAGTTGCCGCGCGCACAGGTGGAGGCACTTGCACATGCGGTGGCGCACTCCCCCACTGCGCTCATGACCATCGACCTTGGCACGTGCACCGTGCAGGCGCCAGGCATGGCCGCGTTGCCCTTCGACCTGCCCGCGCGGCGTCGCGAAGGACTGCTGCGCGGACTGGACGACCTCGAACTGACGCTGGCGCGCAGCGCTGAGATCGACGCGTTCCAGGCCCGCGACGCGCAGTCGCGGCCATGGATCTATCTGAAAACAAAGGAGACACCGTGACCCGCTCCCCTTCCCGGCCATCGCGCCGCATTGCGCTACGCACCGCCGCGTTGCTGGGCGCTTGCACACTGCTGCCGCGCCATGCGCTCGCGGCCGACTTTCCGGCCCGCCCCGTGCGCATGGTCGTCCCACTGCCGCCGGGCGGCGCCACCGACGTGGTCGGCCGACTGATGGCACAAAAGCTCGGCGAGCTCTGGAAGCAAAGCGTGATCGTCGACAACAAGCCTGGCGCCGGCACCATCGTCGGCACGCAGGCCATCGCTCGCGCACCGGCCGATGGCTACACCTTCGGCATCGTGATCAGCGCTTTCACGATCAATCCGTCGCTACGCACCGACCTGCCCTACGACACGATCAAGGATTTCACGCCGCTGAGCCTGCTGGGTTTCCCGGTGATCGCGCTCGTGGCCATCCCCTCGTTCCCTGCCGACGACGTGAAGGGGCTGATCGAGAAGGCGCGCGCAAAGCCCGGTTCGGTCAGCTTCGCCTCGTTGGGCATCGGGACCGCAACGCAGCTAGCAGGCGAACTCATGAACGTGCGCACCAACGCGGGCATGGTGCACATCCCGTACAACGGCAGCGCGCCGGCCTACAACGACCTCTTGAGCGGGCGCGTGCCGGTCGGCTTCGTGCTGCTCGACTCGGCGCTGCCGCACGTGAAGGCCGGCAAGCTCAAGATACTGGGCATCACCAACGCGCGCCGCAGCCGCATCTATCCGGACTACCCGACCATCGGTGAGACCATTCCCGGCTATTCGCTGGAGAGCCTGTTCGGCTTCGTCGCACCAGCTGGTTTGCCGGCGCCGGTGGGGGCCAAGCTGTCGGGCGACCTCATCAAGGTGATGCAGATGCCGGATGTGCGCCAGCGGCTGGCTGAGTTGAGCGTGGAGCCGGTCGGATCCAGCGCGGCCGATTTCGCTGCAACGATCCGCAGTGAGATCACCAAGTGGGCACCGGTCGTCAAGGCTGCCGGCATCAAGGCCGAATAGGCGGTCCACGGCGCGGGGGCGGTCTGCGTCCCGAGACGAAGCTCACGCCGCGTGCAGCCGCGTCACCAGGCTGTCGGCGGCCTTGCGCAGCGCGGGCAGGAAGGTTTCGCGCACCTCTGCCAGCGTCATGCGCTCGGCGCGCACGGCGATGCTCATCGCCGCCATGACCTGGCCCGAGCGATCGAACACGGGCACGGCCATCGAGCGCACGTCCAGTTCGAGTTCGCCGTCGTTGCTGGCATAGCCCTCCGCGCGGCAACGCGCGATGAGCGCCAGCACTTCATCGGCATCGGTGACGGTGCACGGGCTCAGGCGCGGTCGCGGCATGGCATGCACGCGCCGCGCCGCTTCGTCGGGCGGCAAGCCCGCGAGCAGCACGCGCCCCAGCGCCGCGCAGTACGCCGGCAGCCGCGAGCCGATGCCCAGCCCCGTGCTCAGGCTGCGCCGCGCGGTCGAGCGCGCGATGATGATCGCGTCGTCGCCCTGCAGCATGGCCAGCGACGCCGACTCGCGCGTGCGCTCGGAAAGCGCATCGAGCAGCGGCTGCGCGAGCGACGGCGCGGGCCGCGACGCGAGGTACGCGTGCGCCACCAGCAGTGCCTTCGGAAGCATCCAGAAGCGCTTGCCGTCGCTGTCGAGATAGCCCAGCGTCTGCAGCGTGAGCAGCGAGCGGCGCGCCGATGCCGGCGAGCTCTGCGTGAGCCGCCCCACTTCCGACACCGTGAGGCGGCTGTGCTGGCGGCCGAAGCAGGTCAGCACGTCGAGGCCCTTTTGCAGCGAGGCCACGAAGTTCTTGTCGGGTGCGGCTTCTTCGCTGGGAGAACTTGACTGGTTTTTGCGCATTGCGCAAATCTAGCTTGTTGCGCACGCCCTGGCAAAGAGACACTGGAATCCCCTCGATGCACGAAGAACACGGAGACAACCAATGTTCCAGAGACTCACCCGGCGCACGCTTGCGCTGCTGGCCTGCGCTTGCCTGACAGGCTTGCTCCAGGCGCAGGCCCACGCACAGAACGACAACAAGATCGCACGCCTCGTGGTGCCCTTTCCCGCCGGCGGCACCGCCGACATCCTGCCCCGCGTGGTGGCCGACAAGCTGCGCGACCTGTACCCCGCGGGCGTGGTGGTCGAGAACCGCACCGGCGCGGGCGGCAACATCGGCGCCGACGTGGTCTACCGCGCCGAGCCCGACGGCAAGACGCTGCTGGCCTCGCCGCCCGCGCCCATCGCCATCAACCAGCACCTGTACAAGAAGCTCGGGTTCGACCCCACGCGCTGGGTGCCGGTGACGGTGCTGGCCACCGTGCCCAACGTGCTGGTGGTCAACCCCAAGCTGCCGGTGCACAACGTGGCCGAGTTCATCGCCTACCTGAAGGCCAACCCCGGCAAGGTGAGCTTCGCCTCGCAGGGAAACGGCACCACCTCGCACCTGACGGCCAGCCTGTTCATGCAGCTCACGGGCACCGAGATGACGCACGTGCCGTACAAGGGCACCGCGCCCGCGCTGGTCGATCTCATCGGCGGGCAGGTCGATGTGTTCTTCGACAACATCTCTTCCTCGCTGCAGTTCGAGCGCACGGGCAAGGTCCGCATCCTGGCCGTAGCGGACGAGCAGCGCTCCAAGGCCCTGCCCAACGTGCCCACCTTCGCCGAGCAGAAGCTGCCCGCGATGAATGCGGTGACGTGGTTCGCGGTGGTCGCGCCGCCCGGCACGCCCGCGGTCACGGTCGATGCCACGCAGAAGGCGATGGCCGCGGCGCTCGCGCTGCCCGACGTGAAGCAGAAATTCGCCGAGCAAGGCGCCGAGCCGCGCGGCTGGGATAGCGCCCGCACCGGCCAGTTCATCCAGGCCGAATCGGCCAAGTGGCACAAGGTCATCCAGGCCGCCAAGGTCACCATGGAATAAGCGACCCAGCGAAGAACCCTCATGCACAACGACATCCAACCCCAACCGGTCCATTGGGCCGGCCCCGGCCTCACGCGCATCCCGTTCGCGGTGTACAGCGATGCGCAGCTCGCCGCCGACGAGCAGGTGCGCATCTTCCGCGGCCCGGTGTGGAACTACCTCTGCCTGGAAGCCGAACTGCCCGACGCCGGCAGCTACCGCACCACCTTCGCGGGCGAGACGCCGGTGGTGGTGGTGCGCGACGACGACGGCGAGATCTACGCCTTCGAGAACCGCTGCGCGCACCGCGGCGCGCTGATCGCGCTCGAGAAATCGGGCCGCAGCGACAACTTCCAGTGCGTGTATCACGCGTGGAGCTACAGCCGCCAGGGCGACCTCACGGGCGTGGCCTTCGAGAAAGGCGTGAAGGGCCAGGGCGGCATGCCCGCGAGCTTCTGCAAGGAGGCGCACGGCCCGCGCAAGCTGCGCATCGCGACCTTCTCGGGCCTCGTGTTCGGCAGCTTCAGCGACGACGTGCCCTCCATCGAGGAGTACCTGGGCGAGGAGATCTGCCGGCGCATCGAGCGCGTGCTGCACAAGCCCGTGGAGGTCATCGGCCGCTTCACGCAGGCGCTGCCCAACAACTGGAAGCTGTACGTGGAGAACGTCAAGGACAGCTACCACGCGAGCCTCTTGCACATGTTCTTCACCACCTTCGAGCTCAACCGCCTGTCTCAAAAAGGCGGCGTGATCGTGGACGAGACGGGCGGCCACCATGTGAGCTTCTCGATGATCGATGCGGCCGCCGAGAAGGACGCCTCGTACAAGGAACAGGCGCTTCGCTCCGACAACGACCGCTACCGACTGAAGGACCCGAGCGTGCTGGCCGGCTTCAAGGAGTACGACGACGGCGTGACGCTGCAGATCCTCTCGGTGTTCCCCGGCTTCGTGCTGCAGCAGATCCAGAACTGCCTGGCCGTGCGCCAGGTGCTGCCCAAGGGCACGGCGCGCACCGAACTGAACTGGACCTACATCGGCTACGCCGACGACACCCCCGCGCAGCGCAAGGTGCGCCTGAAGCAGTCGAACCTCGTGGGGCCCGCGGGCTTCATCTCGATGGAGGACGGCGCGGTCGGCGGCTTCGTGCAGCGCGGCATCGCGGGCGCGGCGGACCATGAGGCCGTGGTCGAGATGGGCGGCGATGCGGCCGTCTCCGGCGAAGGCCGTGCCACGGAGGCCTCGGTGCGCGGCTTCTGGAAGGCCTATCGCCAGCATATGGGCGCCTGAGCCGCATCCGAAGAAGAACGAGGACTCCCCCAATGATCGACCTGCTGGCGCTGTGCGCCTTCAACGCGGCCTACGCCGATGCCATCGACAGCGATGCGCTGGAGCAATGGCCCGGCTTCTTCACAGAAGACTGCCACTACCGCATCACCCACATCGAGAACGAGCGCGAGGGCCTCGCGGCCGGCATCGTCTACGCCGATTCGCGCGCAATGCTCGAGGACCGCATCGCCGCGCTGCGCGAAGCCAACATCTACGAACGCCAGCGCTACCGGCACCTGCTGGGCATGCCGCTGGTGCAGAAGGCCGATGCCGAATCCGCGGAGGCGCGCACGCCCTTCCTCGTGGCACGCATCATGGCCACGGGGCAGACCGAGGTGTTCGCCACCGGCGTCTACCAGGACCGCTTCGTGCGGCAGGACGGCCAGCTGCGCCTGCAATCGCGCGTGGCGGTGTGCGATAGCACCGTGACCGACACGCTGCTCGCGCTGCCGCTGTGACCATGCAAGCCCCTTCACTACAACTCGCGCTGGCCGCAGGTGACCCGAACGGCATCGGCCCGGAGATCGCGCTGAAGGCGCTCATCGCGCTGCCGGAAGCCGACCGCGCGCGCATCACGCTCTATGGCCCTGCCAGCGTGTTCGAGCGCACGGCGGCAGCGCTCGGCATGGCCGCGCTGCTGCGCGACGTGCGGCTCGTGAACGCAGGCGAACTGCCCGCGAGCGCAGCGGTGCCCGGCCGCATCGATGCGGCGGCAGGTGCCTCGGCCGTCGCCTCCGCCACCGCCGCACTGCAGGCCTGCCGGCGCGGCGAGGCCGATGCGGTGGTGGCCTGCCCGCACCACGAGACCGCCATCCACCAGGCCGGCATCGCGTTCAGCGGCTACCCGTCGCTGGTCGCGCGCGTGTGCGGCGTGCCCGAAGACCGCGTGTTCCTGATGCTGGTGGGCGGCGGGCTGCGCATCGTGCATGTCACGCTGCACGAGAGCGTGCGCACTGCGCTCGACCGGCTGACACCCGAGCTGGTCGCGCACGCCGTTCGCGCGGGGGCGCAGGCCTGCGCGCTGCTGGGCGTGGCCGATCCGTCGATCGGCGTGTTCGGCATCAACCCGCATGCGTCCGAAGGCGGGCTGTTCGGGCCCGAGGACGCGGCCATCGTGGCGCCTGCCGTCGACACGCTGCGCGCCGAAGGCTTTCGCGTGCACGGCCCGGCCGGTGCCGACATGCTGCTCGCGCAACGCAGCCACGATCTCTACGTGGCGATGCTGCATGACCAGGGCCACATTCCCATCAAGCTCCTGGCGCCACAGGCCGCGAGTGCGCTCAGCATCGGTGCCGATGCGCTACTGTCGAGCGTCGGGCACGGCAGCGCCATGGACATCGCGGGCCGCGGCATCGCCGATCCGCAAGCCGTGCTGCGCACCATTGCGTTGCTGTCGGGAGACAAGGCATGAGCCATCGCATCGCCATCGCAGGCAGCAACGTCGCCTTCGGATGCGCCGGCAATGAAAGCGTGCTCGACGCCGCCGCGCGCGCCGGCATCGAGCTGCCCTACTCGTGCCGCAAGGGCGTCTGCGGCAACTGCGCCGGCGCGGTGGTGCGCGGCGAAGTGGCGGCCGTCGGCACGGGCGCCCTCGCCAACGAAACCTGCCTGCCGGGCCAGGTGCTGTTCTGCATGTGCGCGCCGCGCGGCGACCTGGAGATCGCGCCGACCGCGATGCGCCGCATCGATCCGGCCGCGCGCAAGCGCTTCACGGCGAAGGTGTTCCGCAACGAACTGGCCGCGCCCGACGTGTCGGTGCTGCAATTGCGCCTGCCCGCGGGGCAGCGCGTCAAGTTCAGGGCCGGGCAGTACCTGCAGCTCTCGCTGCCCGACGGCAGCACGCGCAGCTATTCCATGGCCAACGCGCCGCACGAGAGCGATGCCGTCACGCTGCATGTGCGCCACGTGCCGGGGGGCGCGTTCAGTGCGCGCGTGCCGCAGCTGGCGGCTGGCGAACTGGTCGACATCGAGCTGCCCTTCGGCGCGTTTTCGCTGCGGGAGGACGAGGCGCGCCCCGTGGTGTTCGTCGCGGGCGGTACCGGCTTCGCGCCGGTCAAATCCATCCTGGACGACATGCTCAAGCGGCGCATCGACCGGCCGATCACGCTGATCTGGGCGGCGCGGCAGGCCGATGGCATCTACCTGCAACCGGCGGTCGCGCGCTGGCAGAAGCAGTGGCCGCAGATGCGCTTCGTCAGCGCGTTGAGTGACGACGGCGCAGCGGGCGATGCCGATTTCGCGGGCCGCGCCGACGAGGCACTGCTGGCGACGTGCACGGACCTGAAGGGACACGAGCTCTATTGCTGCGGCTCACCGGCCATGGTGAACGCGGTGCGCGATGCGGCGGTACGGCATCGCGGGCTCGACGCGAGGGACTTTCATTCGGACGTGTTCGTCGAGGGGCCCGCCGCGCACCCGTGATCGCATCCGCTCATCGAAGGCCCCGCGGCAGGAGAGGATCCATCACCTTGGGGATGATAACCACCCCGACGTGTCGGTGTCGCGTCGGGGTCGAACTCACTCCGAGGGACGGGCACACGCCCCCGAATTGTTGACATATCAACGTTGAGTGATCAACAATCAGTCTCCCTCATTTTTTATCCCGCGATGCCAGCCAAGAAAACCATTGCCGCGCCCGCGCGCCCTTCCCGTCGCCGCGGTACGTCCGGAGCCGCTCAGCGACGACCCGAGCCATCCGACCTGGTCGTCGATCGACCGCTGCCGGCGCTCGCGACGGACTTCATCGGCTGGCTGGTCACGAGCCTGTCCGTCCGATTGAGTCGCAGCGCCTCGAGCTTCTACATGGAGCGCTGGGACATCGGGACAACGGAGTACCGGCTTCTGCTCGCGCTGGGTGTGGAGCACGAATGCAGCGCGGCCTTCGTGGCCGCTGCCGCTGACGTCGACAAGGCCGCGGCCAGCCGCAGTCTGCAGGTCCTGAGCCAGCAAGGCTTGGTCACACTGGCGCGCCACGGACGCGAGATGACGATCACCCTGACAGAGGCGGGCCGCTCGCTTTCGCAGGAGCTCTACAGCACGTCACAACAGCGCGAGGTCCGGTTGACGCACGGCATGAGCGCGGCCCAGATCAAGCGCCTGCGCATGGACTTGCACACGTTGATCGAGAACCTTCCGAGATTGAGCGACGGGTCCTTCGACGCCGAGCGCCCGGACTGATAGTCCACTCCTCCCAAAGTACCTCACGAAAAAATCAT
This sequence comes from Variovorax sp. W2I14, assembly GCF_050435205.1. Classification (NCBI taxonomy): domain Bacteria; kingdom Pseudomonadati; phylum Pseudomonadota; class Betaproteobacteria; order Burkholderiales; family Comamonadaceae; genus Variovorax; species Variovorax sp. W2I14. Next base: position 1,656,367 of record NZ_JBNDJX010000001.1, read on the forward strand.
GCTCAGCAGAGAAAACAACGACCTCCTCACGCGCACCAACCCTGACACCCCGATGGGCAAGCTGATGCGGTGCTTCTGGACACCAGCCATGACCGAGGCCGAAGTGCCCGCCGCCGACGAGCCGCCGGTGCGCCTGCAACTCCTGGGAGAAGCGCTGGTGGTGTTTCGCGACACGGAAGGACGCGTCGGCGTGCTCGACCAGCAATGCCCGCACCGCGGCGCCAGCCTCTTCTTCGGCCGCAACGAGGAAGGCGGCGTGCGTTGCGTCTATCACGGCTGGAAGTTCGGCGTGGATGGCCAGTGCCTGGACATGCCGACCGAGGCGCCCGACAGCCCCATGCGCTGCAAGGTGCGCGCTCGCGCCTATCCGGCGCGCCTGGCCGGCGGCGTGCTCTGGGTCTACATGGGCGAGCCCGACAAGATGCCGCCGCTGCCCGACTTCGAATGGCTCGGGCTGCCCTCCTCGCACGTGTACGTCTCGCGCTGGGAACAGGACTGCAACTACGCCCAGGCCATGGAGGGAGAACTGGACAGCGCGCATGTCGGCTTCCTGCACAGCCTGGTGGACAAGACGAACGACGACGATCGCGCGCTGACCGGGCGGTTCTTCAAGAACGACAAGGCGCCGCTCTGGAAGATCGTGCCGAGCCCATCGGGTTTCATGGCCTGCAATGGGCGGCGCGTCGACGAGGGTCAGCGCTACTGGCGCCTGAACCAGTTCCTGCTGCCCTTCTACACCATGATTCCGCCGCATCCGGCCGAAGCCCGGCTGGTGCGCATGTGGGTGCCGATGAACGATGAGCGCTGCTGGGTGCTGTGCGCCACCTTCCGGCCGGACCGCCCCCTGGAGGACAAGGAGCTCACGGCATGGCGCAACGGCGACTACGCACACCGCCGCGTGATTCCGGGGACCACCCGTCCAACGGAACGGCTGGACAACGATTACCTCATCGATCGTCAGCAGCAGAAGACCGTTTCCTTCACCGGCATTGCGGGCATTCGCGCGCAGGACGCCATGGTCGCCGAGTCGGCCGGCCCCATCGTGGACAGGACGCGTGAACATCTCGGCACCAGCGATCGCGCCGTGGTCGCGATGCGCCGGTTGCTCATGGACACGGCGCTCGCCTGCGCAGAAGGCCAACGCCCCGTGGGCCCGGACATGCCGCACCTGTACAGCGTGCGTGCCACGCAGACCGTGCTGCCCGAAAGCCTCGACCCGACCGAGTCGGACGACCTCATGGGCACGGCACGACCGAAGGACCCGGCAGCCACCTGAGATCACCTCGGCGTTTCGCGACCCTGCGACACCCGGCGCTTCCACACACAAGACCAGGAGACAACGATGAAACTTCCTCACCGTCCCTTCGGCGCGCGGACGCTGATCCGCAACCTTTTGCTTGCCGGCGTCGTCGCCCTTGGCGCAGGCCATGGGCAGGCCGCCGAGACGGACTTCCCCAAGCAGCCGGTGACCATCATCGTGCCGTTCGCGCCCGGCGGCAGCCTCGACGCAACGGCCCGCGTGCTCGCGGAAAAGCTGCGCGACCTGCTGGGCCAGCCGGTGCTGGTCGTGAACCGCCCAGGCGCGGGCAGCGCGGTGGGAGCACGTTACGTCGCGCAGGCCAAGCCCGATGGCTACACCCTATTCATCGCCTCCGGGTCCGCGTTCGGCTTCCTGAACCTCATCGTGCCGAACTTCGAGTACCAGCTGAAGGACTACGCGCCGCTCGGTGGCGTGGCCGTCTATACCTCGCTGTTCGCGGTCAACGCGTCGGCGCAGGTCAAGACCTTGCCCGAGCTGGTGAAGCTGGCGCATGACAGGCCGGGCGGCCTGAGCTTCTGCACGACGGGCGTGAGCGGACTCAACCATCTGCAACTCGAGATGTTCAAGGGCCTGGTGAAGTCCAAGACGGGCACCGTCCTGAACGTCATCCATGTGCCCTACAACGGCGTTGCCCCGGCTCTGACTGCCTTGAAGGGCGGCGAGGTGCAGGCCTGCGCCCTGCCCTACAGCTCGATCGTTCGCAACTTCGAGGGCAACGGCATCCACAACATCGCGGTTCAGCGGCACGAGCGCCTGAAGGCCATGTCGCAGGTCGGAACCACCGGCGAGCAGGGCTACCCTGAGATGGATGACAACGAACAGCTCGTGACGCTGTCGGCCCCCGCGGGCACGCCAACCAACGTGGTCGCGAAGCTCGAGGCGGCGCTACAGACCGCGATGAAAGATGCGGACATCGTCCGGAAGCTGAACGATCTCGATGTCCAACCCACCTTTGTTGGCTCTTCCGATGCCAGGAAATGGCTCGAGAAGGACGTGGCCAAGTTCAGCAAGGTCATCAAGGCCTCTGGGCTCGCAGTGCAACAGTAAGGAAGGCTGAAGACCGCCGGCCCTTGCGGCCGCGGTCTCGGGAAGAAATGCAGGAACAAGCAGAGAAAAGCGCGGCACAGGCTGAGAGCGTCTTCGCAGTCCAGGTGACTGCCATGCGCCTGGAATCGCAGGACGTGCTGAGCATCGAACTTCGCCACACAGAGGATCGCGGACTCCCGCCTCCATCACCTGGCTCCCATGTGGACGTACATCTGGCCGACGGCGTGACGCGCCCCTATTCTGTGGTCAGCGGCGAGGAAGGCATCTACCTGCTGGCCGTGAAGCGCGAGGCGGGCAGTCGAGGCGGATCGGCTTATGTGCACGGCCGGTTGCGTGTCGGCGACGTGATTCAGATATCCGCGCCACGCAACCAGTTTGCACTGGCAGATCATGATGACCTGTCACTGCTCGTTGCCGGAGGCATCGGGATCACCCCGCTGCTGCCGATGGCGAGGGCCTTGGAGCGCGAAGGCCGGCTATGGCGCCTTCACTACACGGCCAGCAACGCGGCGGCCGCGCCCTTTGCGCGAGAGCTTCGGCAAATGGGAGAGAAAGTGCACCTGCACAGCAGTGCCAGTACGGGCCGCATCGACTTGGGCGCGCTCGTGGCCGACGCTCCAGCAGGCACGCACTTCTACTGCTGTGGGCCGGAGGGCATGCTCGATGCATTTGCCGAAGCGACGCGAGACATCGATCCTGCGCGCGTTCACATGGAGTGCTTCGGCGCCGCAGCGCCACCGCCGGATGCGGGCAGCTTCGAACTGCGCCTGGCCCGGAGCGGACGCAGCGTCATGGTGAGATCCGACATGAGCACGCTCGACGCGCTTCTGCAGGCAGGAGTGAATGTCGACTATTCCTGTCGCCAGGGCATCTGCGGTTCATGCGAGGTGCGTGTGCTCGAGGGCGTCCCCGAACATCGCGACGAAATCCTTACCGCGGCCGAGCGGGCGAGCAACAGGACGATGATGGTTTGCTGCTCGCGCGCTTGCAATGGGACGCTGGTGCTTGATCTCTAGGCGCGCCCCGCCGCAAAGCAACCGCCGCACGGCCTGCTCATCCCGGACCACGACTTCAGCGGTTGATTGGGTCTTGGGGCAACCAGCTCAGCCCCCAGCCGCCCCAGTCGAGCGCGATCATGTGAGTTGGACGGGCCTGCAACGTATCCCGGTCGCTCTCACGCGCCCCCGGCTACGGTATCCGGGAGATCATTGATAGGACAACGCTTGCCCGCGGTATCTCGCTGCAGGTGTCCCACGAAGTCGGACTGCTGACGACCGCTCTGGGCTTGACGTCGCAGGGGATCACCAACACGATCGCTCTCCGTCAGATCGCCCGACTGCCGTTTTTCTCGGGCCTGCCGGTGTGCCGTATCCGCACGCAGGTAATACGGCGAGACATCAGTGTCGTTTTCCAAGCGCATCGCACGCATTCTCCGGCAGCCCGGAGATTTCTCGACTATGCGGTGGAATATTCGAGAGCTGTAAATCAGGGATCGCTTTAGCGCTCTTGAGGCCTCTCCAGGCTGCGCGCTTCAACCGCAGCGAATCGAGAAAACCGGCATTTGCGCGACAGAGCCGATGCACGGCCGAACGTCCGCGCTGAAGAAGATTTCCATCAGGTTCTCGCAGGTGAGTTTTCGGCATGGTCGTTGCGCGCCCAAGCCATGCGGATTCTGGACAGCGGCTTCGGCGCTGGTCCTTCTTGCCGATTCGGGATCAGTCGTCGTGGTCGTGGTCGTGGAAGAGCTTCGTCCGCAATACCAGCGAGGCGTAGATCGGCGCAGACTCGGATCGTCGCTAGTGTCCGAACACGCCCGCCCCGCCCATTTTTCCACGCACGAGCCAATTCACGTCATCGCGGAAGCACCCCACTGACCGCAATGCGCCAGTCACGCAGCCCAATGCCTGCGAAGAAGCAAAGCGAGGCCCTTGATTTCCGGTCGAGCGAGATATTCGTTCGTATTCCTCTGCCGGTTCGGGCAATCTCAGTCGCCCTCGAAATCTAGCGGCACATGAATGCCCTCCCCGTCCCGCCGGATGAGGCCGCGACTTTCCATATCGCGCATGGTTTTGTTGACCACTTCACGTGAGAGTCCGGAATAGGAGGCGATCACCGCTTGCGTGATGCGCTTGTCGTACCCGCCTGAATCGACGGGTGCAAGCTGCGTTAGCTCATAAAGCACACGACCAACCAACACCTCCGCGGACAGCGAAGAGATGCGTCGCAGGTGCCTGCGTAGCAGGCCCCTGCGCCTTAACGTGAGATCGACCAGGCCAAGCGCCATTTCGGGGTGCTTCGCACAAAGCTCACGCACCGCTGCTACGGGGACAAGGTACACCGACGAAGGCAAAGCGGCGATAAGCGTAGGCGCAGCTTGGTAGTTGTCTTCACTGAGCAAAGGTCCGTGAAAAATGTCTCCCCGTCGGATGAAATCGGTCGTGATGTCAGCGCTACCGACATTGCCGCGTGCCACGACCCGCAGCAACCCACCGGTTATGCAATACATGTGATCCGTCCATTCGTCAGACTCGAACACCAGATCGTTACGCCGGTAAGACCTAAACTGACTGCAGTGGATCAATGCCGTTCGGTCTGCCGTGCTTAAACTGCTAAAAAGCGAATGCAGATACATGACTGAAGGGGCACACGACCCGATTTCTGGATCGCTCGGCCATTTGCTACTAGAGTTCTACCGTCGACCGAAAGGAAGTTCTTTTGAACAAAACCGAACTGATCGCCGCCATCGCTGCGGACACGAATCTCAGCAAGGCCGATGCCACTCGTGCGCTCGAATCAACACTCAAGAATCTCTCGGATGCATTGGCACGGAACGAGTCTGTGCAACTGATCGGCTTTGGCTCCTTTAGCGTGACGAGCCGTGCTGAACGCCTTGGCCGGAATCCTGCGACCGGGGAAGCGCTGACGATCAAAGCGAGCAAGGCGCCGAAATTCGCGGCCGGGAAGGTGCTCAAGGATCTGATCAACGGCACGAGCTGATTTGCTCTTCGCTCCCGATCGCCCGGAAGCAACATACACCCCTCGACTGCTGCTTGCATCGGACTAATCGCCCGTACAAAAGCCGGAGCGCGTCACCCTAGTGGGACAGCCGAATTCAGGTGATGTATCGATCTAGACCTGATGCAGGGTTCTCGACCGCCCCTTGCATGCCTTGGCTGATTGCGAAACGACTCAACTGCTGGGTATCGAGGGCCAGGCGCTTCATTGTCTTTTCGGCGGCTTCGCGATCCCGCGCGTGTGCTGCCTGTCAGGCGCGCATGAAGATCTGCAGTGTCGCGACGCCGATGCTACGAACACAACTCGCTCCTAGCTCCTAATGCGATGCTTGGACATTCACCTGATAGGACACGTCGAGCAGCTTTCCTTTGCGCGCGTAGTACCGATCCAAGCGCCATTCCTTAAGCATGTCGAGGGCGAGGTCGAAGGTGCTCAGTTCGAGCCCATAGAGGCTTGCAAGAGGGAAGTCTGCTTCTGCCTCCAGTGCAAGTACCAAGCGTGCAAGCGTCTTGGCGTCGTCGCTCTCCGGAGCGGCGGTGATGATCTGACGAGCTTTTTTGATGGCGTTCATGGTGTCCTTGTAGAGGGTAAACGACGCATGTCATGGCCGCGTAACGTCAGGCGGGCCTAATGCCCATCCGCCTCGCGAATCGCATGTCCGATCCGCGCTTTGCTGCGGTGCCGCGAGCGGATTCAGTCTAGCACCGCCACCTTCCGACCTCTGGCTCCAGTTTCAGATCGATGCGTCATTCCTTCGTTTACCGTCACGTCCGGGTGGATGTGCAAGTCGGCATGCGCAACGGCGCATGCTGGTGGATTTGCAGACTCGGCGACCGGGCTTTGGCGCTTTCGGGCAGCGCGGCACTTTCGGGAGGAGATGCCCTGCGCCTTGCTGCAGATGCCGCACGTGCCAGTCTCGATGCGATGAGTGCCATACCGTGAAGACTCCGGTCCTGAGCCTGCGCGTCGAATTCGTGCCCGATAGCGGTGGCTTTGCCTGGGTCATCCTGGACCATGAGTCGCAAGACGACCCAGTCGAGATTGCGGCATCGCTATGGAGCTACCGTCGGGCCTCTGAAGCACTCGCAGCTGGCGAATCCCTGCTGCGGCTTACTGCCACCTCATCGGCCTAGACCGTCCGCGCATGGTCGCCTCACGTCGCTGTGCGGTGGCGTTCATCACACGCTCGGAAGCATCTAACGCATGTGGGCCATGTCTCGCAGATCGTCGCGCAACGCGGTCCGATCGGCGCCATGCAGCGGCAGGTTAATCAACAGTTCCAGTCGTCGCTTCAGGGAATACAGGATATGCAGCGCATCGTGCCCGGCCTGCTCTGCCTTCTTGTCGGCGGCGACGTCCGGGTAAGCCCACAGCGCCGCATCCGGCTGCCCTGGCCAGTTCGGCTGGAGAGCCTGCACGCCGGCATCGAGCGTGATCACCATATCCACGGCGAGCGAACCGGTCCGCGCAAGCTCGTTCCAACCACGACCGGACGTCTTGATCACAGGGATGCTCGCACTGTGAAGCGCGCCCACCGCCGCCGGGTGGGTCACTCGTTCGATGTGTCCCGGTTGCCCGCATGAAAAGATCGTGAACCGATGCTTCTGATCCAAGTGTGCAAGGCATGCTTCCGCCAGCACGCTGCGCAAGGAATTTCGCCGCGAAACGAAAACAACCCCAATTCGTCGTTGCATGAACCAAATATAGCGCGGTGTCACGCGCAGGTAATCCAAGAAGAGGTCAATCGGCTGGTCCGTCACTTCGTCTCGCCATGACCTCAACACACACCACCAATGTGCTGTTCATCTGCAACAGCAACGCTGCCCGGAGCCTCATGGCTGAGGCACTTCTCAACCAACTGGCTGGCGAGCGGTTCCACGCCTACTCTGCCGGCAGCACTCCGGCACCCGACGGGAAGCCTGACCCACGTACCTTGAAGGCGCTTCAGGATGGAGGTATTTCCACAGAGGGGCTGCGCAGCAAAAGCTGGAGCGAATTCGCCTCGGCATCAGCGCCGTCGATGGACCTGATCGTCACACTTTGCGACGAAGCCGCAGGCGAAACATGCCCCGTCTGGCCTGGCCGCCCTGCGACCGCCCATTGGTCGCATCCCGATCCACGCGCCGCAGATTCGCAAACGAATTCCGATGCCTTCGTTCAGACGATGTATGCGATCCGCCGGCACATCGATCTCCTGATCGCGCTGCCGGACGAACGAATTGAGCACCTCGTCCTCGAATCCGAGGCTGCCCGCATAGGGACGAGCTAGCGCAGATTTTTGTTTCCTTGCCGCGCCGCAGTCGGTTGCAAGCCCTCGAGGGCGCGGATGCTCCTATGGGAGCCCAAAGGCCGAGGCCATTCCGAACTCGCTGGGCAATCGGCAGTCCGTGGACACGCGCTGAATATTTTCGGTGAAGTTTTCGTGACAAATCACAGTTCACCTTGCTCCGCGAACGTCTTAGTGCTGGGTGCGAGCGCGGTACGAGAGTGCCATAGGTGAGCAATAGAAGAGCGGAACGGCGACCACGACGGGCCGCTTTCCACAAGAAAATCAAGAATTTTAGAGAGGGCGGGATGGACCCTTCTTGGCATCGGATGCCGTGGCACGCCGCCGACCCCGTTTGATCCCGCGCGGTGATTGCGTCGGTGCACGTCAGGCCGGTGCGGCCAGTGGCGCCAGCAGGGTGCCGCGGCACCTGATCGAACCGCAGCGGCACAAATAGTCTTGTGGATCGGGGTCCGCATCGACGTTCAGCGCGTAGTCGATGAAAAGCTCTTCGCCGGCGCGTATGTGGCGAATCGCTTCAATGCGTAGAACGAGCTGTCCGCCTTCCCCGTGCTCCTCTTGAGCTTCGCAGTTGGGCTCACAGGCATGATTCAGGTGACGTGTCGCATTGCCTCCTTCGGCGCCATCGATGGTCGTGCCGTCGGAAAGGCCAAAGAGATAGGTCAGCCGGTTGTCCCAATCCTCGCCGTGGGCCTCGTCAGCACTGTAGCGTCGGCCCGTGTAGATCCCGATGAGCGAGCCCGGCGACAAATTGCAAAGTGCGAAGGCGCCTGCGCCGTGCACGTCACTGTGGCGCACTTCAATGTGCGGATGGTTTGAAATGTCGTGTTCGGTCTTGGATTCCGTCCTTTGCATGGGCCGAATCGTCGATGAATGCTCGCCGCGCTTCATCGCAACGTTGACCACTCCAAGGGGCGGCCCAAAGCAGCGGCCCGCAAGAAGCGAGCCAAGAGTGACGTAAACGTCAGTGGTTGAGACGATCAGGACAGGGCCGGCAGTATGCCGGTGGCGAAAAACCGACCATCGCCTGCACGAGGTTCCAGCGAGAAAAGGTGTCCACTGCGGCTTTGGCCTGGGCGCAGAAGTGCTGGCTGCGCGCAGCAGCGTACTTAGCACCGCGGCATGCCCGCGCGAGCGCAGATCGGAACGAAGATGCGCGTGCCGCCGCGCTGCACTAGCAATGCCGCCGCGCCGTCGGTTCCGTCCAGCTCCTGCACCAGCGCCTGCGCGCTGTCGATGTGCTGGCCGTTGAGGGCCAGGATCAGGTCGCCCGGCTGCACGCCCGCGCGCGAGGCCGCCGCGTTCACGCGCTGCACCAGCAGCCCGCCTTCCACGTGCAAGAACTGCCGCTCGGCCGGGGACAACGGTCGCACAGCGAAGCCTAGACGCGACGGTGCCGACGCCACGCCGGGGACGGTTGCGGGGAGACGCGGTGTATCGAATCCGTCCACGCGCATTTCGAGCACCTGCTCGCTGCGCTCGCGCCACACCTTGAGACGAATCGTCTCGCCGGGCACCTGCTCGGCGATGAAACCCAGCGCGTCGGCCGCCTGCACCACGTCGCGCCCCTGCACGGACAGAATCACGTCGCCCGGCCTCAGCCCGCCGGCGCTGGCCGCGCCGCGCGGCTCTACGTAGTTCACCAGCGCGCCAGCCGGCCGCGACAGGCGAAAAGTGTCGGCCAGCGCCTGCCCTACCTCCTGCACCGAAACGCCGATGCGCCCGCGTGTGACGGTGCCAGTGGACAGCAGTTGGTCCTTGATGCGCATGGCCGTGTCGATCGGAATGGCGAACGACAGGCCCTGGTAGCCGCCGCTGCGGCTGTAGATGCGCGAGTTGATGCCGATGACCTCGCCGCGCAGATTGAACAGCGGCCCGCCCGAGTTGCCGGGGTTGATGGGTACGTCGGTCTGCAAGAACTGCATGTACTCCGCACCCGGCAGCAGGCGCCCCTTGGCGCTCACGATGCCGGCCGTGACGGAGTTGCCGAAGCCGTAGGGCGAGCCGATAGCGACCACGCCGTCACCGGCCTCCACGCTCGACGGCTCACCGATGCGCACCGTGGGCAGGCCGACGGCGTCGATCTTGAGTAGCGCCACGTCGGCCACCGCGTCGAGGCCTACCAGGCGCGCGTTGAACTCGCGCCGGTCGGGCAGCTTGACTGTGATCTGCGTGCCGCGCGCTACCACGTGCGCATTGGTCAGGATGAGCCCGTCCGCGCTCACGAGGAAGCCAGTGCCCAGGCTGCTCTCATCGGCCTCGGCGGGCTGCGGCTGGGCGCTGGGCAGCGGAAAGAACCAGCGGTCGCTGAAGCGCCGCGCTGGCGCCGAAGGCCGCTCGACGCCGATGTGGACCACGGCCGGCCCGTAGGCCTTCACAAGCTGCGAGAGGCCGGAGCCTGGCCACGGCATCGCCGCATGAAGCGGTGGGCCGGGCGCCAGGCAAGCGAGAACCACCGCCAAGGCGCTAACGCGCGAGATGTTCATCGCCTCAACCGGACGTGACGAAGCTCAGTGCCAGCTGCAGCACCATTGGCTGGCGCATGTCACGCGGCGGCGGCTCGGCCAGTGTCTCGGCGGTGAGCAGCGTGCGCAGGTCGGTGTCTGCCTGCGCATCGCCGAGCGAGTCGAAGGCCACGCGCTCGATCCTGCCGGTGGGCGTCACCCACACGCGGACCACCACCGGAGCGGGCGGCACGGGCTGGCCTTCCTTGAGCATGCGCGACTGCATGGAGGCGTGCAGGCGGATCACCGTGTCGTCGGCAGGATTGCTGAGCGACGCCTGCAACTGGTTGCCGGCAAGGGTGGCGTAGCTGATCCAGTGCTGCGGCACCTGCAGTTGCTGTGTCTGCGCCGTTGCGGCTACGGGCACTGCGGCGCTGGCGAGGCCCAAGGCCAAGCCCACCCAGCTCAGGGCATGGCGCAGGCGGCCTCGGCCGGGCGATGTTTTGGAAGAAGCGTTCATGGCGGTCTTTTGAAAGAAAGCTCAGCCGCAGAGCACGCCGACCGAAAGGGTCGAAGCGCGCGCAGCCGGCGATTGCATGGAGCTCAGTTGCGGGCTACCGCTCTCCGAGAAAGCGATGTCGTGAGCACGGAGAAACTGACGCACCTGTGACGTCGGCACCGCGCGAACCTGCGTGGCGCCGGCTGCCGACGCCGATGACACAGTGCGGCTGAGCACCATGCCCCCGGCATGCGGCGCGGCCGCCACGCGTTCCACCACCACGCCGAGCAACAAGCCGTCGGTGCCCAGCACCGCGCTGCCGCTGGCGCCGGGCTTCATGCCCGAGAGCAACTGCAGCCCTTCGGCGCCCGGCACGGTCAGCGCGTTACTCAGCAGCGTCGCGCGCCCGCTCGAGCGCTGCAGCACGGCATACGCTTCGGCGAACACGCCGACGCTGTGGCCGGGCGCGGCATCGCCAAACGCGAGCGTCGCGTGCAGGTACGGCTTGAGCGTCGTGCGCAGCACCGCGAGGTCGAGCTCCGGGCTCGCGGCCACCACCGTGGCCTCAGCCACCTGCGCGCCCTTGACGGCGAACAGGGAGCGGCAATCCGACACCGCGTGCCGCGCGGTCAGCACGTCGCCCGCGGCGTTCAGGAAGACGCCGCTGGCGTTGGTGTCGGGCGGGCCCGCAGTCTGGGCATGAGCCGCAGCAAGCGCGAGAACAAGGCACGGCCCCGCCAACACCGGCAGTCGGTGGCGGGAAAGCAAGGCGGCAAAGGACATGGGTGTGTTTGAACAGGCTGCGGATGGCGTCGGCGGTTGCGCGGCCCTTGCGAGGAGACGATTCGCAACACGCCGGACTGCCGTTTGTCACAAAAATTTCACGCAGGGCCGTCCGCGGGGCGCAGCGCGCGCCGCGGGGCGCTCACACCCGCCAGCACCTGCCGGCCGCTATGCCCGGCGCAATAGTCCAACGCTTGGCGCAAGGCGGTGTCCACGCCGCGCAGCGACAGCGCGTAGCGGCTCGCGACCTCCTCGCGGGTCATCTCGTCGATGCGCAGCGCGACCAGCACCGAGCGATGGCGGCGCGGCAGGCGGTCCATGGCACGCTGCACGGCTGCCACCTCGGAGCGGGCCTGCGCGATGCGGTCGGGGCCGGGGGTGTCGTCGGCAAGCTGCTCGATCTCGCTGTCGGCGTTGCACGGGTACTGCCACGACCGGTTGCCGCGCATGCGATCCATGGCGACGTTGCAAGCCACACGGTAAACGTAGGCACTTGGGTTCTGCACCGGCGCCTGCGCCTCCAGTTGGCCCAGCCGCAGCCAGGCATCGTGCAGGCATTCGCTGGCCATGTCGGCGCAGCCGAGATGGCGGGTCAGCCTGCGCCGCAGTCCGTCGTAGTTCGCACAGAGAAAACCCTGCAGCGCGAGGCGGCGCTGCGCCTCGTCCAGCGGTTCGTTGGCCGCGCCGTCGCCAGGCGACGCCGGTTCGCAAAGGACGCTCATCAATGCCATGACGCATCTCCCCCTGCCGGCCTACCGGTCCTGCTGCAGGCGACGAAGCTCGTCGCTGCGCAGATTCACCCATTGCTTCGGGTCGATCTTGCGGCCCATGCCGACCACCTGCACCGGGTTCATCGGGTCGTAGACCGCCTGCGGACCGGATGCCGGCCCCGTGCGACTCTGCGGCGCGTCGCCCCCGCCTTGCGCGGGCTCGTTGCCGAAGCCGAGCACGCGCACCGTGAAGACCGAAGGCAGCGCCTGCCGTGCGGCCGCGCGCTCGCGCTGCAACATGTCCTGCGCGGCCGCGGTCGCCTGCGCCGCCGCCGCACTGGCGTTGGTCAGCGCGCCGATGTTCACGGCCGCGATCACCGGCAGGCCCTTGGTCTCGCCCTTGACCTGGATGTTGTCCGCGTTGAGCACCTGCAGCGCCGCGATGTTCAGGTTGCCCGCCACGCGCAGGCCGGCATCGCCCGCGTTCACCGTGCCCCCCGGCGCCACGAGGTCAACGTCGCCGTCGCCCACGGTGCCGATGCCGCTGCCGCTCATGTCCGACTTCTCGCGCACCACCGTCACGCCGTCCAGATCGGTGGACACCTCGGGCGCCGAGGGCACGCGCAGGGTCTTGGCGCCGCGCCCGGCATCGATGTCGCCGACGGTGGCCCAGATGATCTGGTCACTGCCCTGCTTCGTCACTTCGGGCACGAAGGACAGGATGCGCGACTGGTTCACCGTGACGTCGTGCCTGGCGGCGATGCCGATGTGCCCCGAGGCCAGCGTCACCAGGCCATAGCCGGCCGGCACCGTGGCGCCCAGCGCCGCCACCTGCACGCCGCCACCGGGCGTGAGCACGTCGATGTCACCGCCGGCCATGGTGCGCAGCATCAGCTTGTTGGCCGCCACGTCGCCCTTCCATGCGTCGCCCGGAAACAGCGTCTCGATGGCCGCGTAACCGCGGTTGTAGCCGCCGTTGCGCGGCAGGCCGCCGGTGCCCGGCTCGTTCTGGTCTCGCCCCGCTTCGCGCAGTTCGAGCAGGTAGATCTGCCGCAGGAACTGCTGCTGCGCGAGCTGGGGCAACTGCTGGAACCGCGCCCAGGCATCGAGCGGCTCGAGCTTTTCGCCGGTCATGTCCGACATGTACGACACGAGGCCGCGGCGCACGGTCTTTTCCTGTCCGCCCGCGCGCGTTTCGAGCTGGTCCACCAGGTAGATGGGCAGCACGCTGCCGTCCGCGCCTCTGGCCTTCAGATAGTCGGGCATGGATGCGACCTTCGACGGATCGAGGTAGGCGGCCGTGAATGCCTCGTAGCCCACCGCGTGGTTCAGCCCGGCCATGGCGGTGATGGTGGCGCCGTGCTCCGGCAGGCCCTTGATCTGCGTCTCGGGCCGCGCGCGGTTGTTCGCGTCGTAGCGCTGGTTGCCCAGCGTCTGCACCTGCAGGTTGTCGGCGTACAGGTCGCGGCCGGCAGCCAGCACCAGCGTGCCGGGCCCCTGCATCTCGATGTTGCCGGTCAGGCCCAGGCCGAGTTCGTTGTCGCGGTTGAGTGGCCTCACGCTTTCCATCGCCAGGATGTCGTTGCCCGCTTCCAGCAGCGTGACGTCGGAGCCGCGCAGGTTGCGGCCCGCCATGCGAAGCCCGCGGATGTCGGTGCCCGCGCGCACCCAGGTCTGCTCATTGGCCTTCACGTCGAGCCCGACGATGGAGCCCTGCGATGCATAGATGCGGCTGGGCTCGAAGTCGTTGGCCAGCGGCAGCACCTCGGGGTTGTGCACGCTGCGCAGGTAAGCGTTGTTGACGGGTGAAGAAACAAGCGGATTGATCAGGTTGTCCAGCAGGTCCTCCATGTTCATCTGGTTGAACGGCGAGTTCGAACCGCCCGGCATGAAGGCCGAGGACATCATCGCCGGGGTCGCGTAGGCCATGACGAGCTGCGCATCGAAGCGGATGTCGTTCTTCGCCACCATCCGCACGTCGTTGGTGGTGCCCGGCAGCACGTACAGCGGCCCGTCGATGGCGATGCCGCCATTCAGCGCGGCCGTCGAGAACCGCGCCGGATACCGGTTGCCGCCGAAGCCCACCAGCGTGTCGGTGTCGAAGCTGTTGAGCACCAGGTCGCGGAAGATGAACTCCGCGCGGTTCACGAAGGTGATGTTGCCGCCGGTTGACACCAGCCTGAGCGCGCTGCGGTCGGTGTAGCCGCTCATGTAGGCACCGTAGTTCAGCAACTGGCCGTCGCTGCGCAAGCCTTCGCCGTAGGTCACGAGCAGCGGGTCGATCACCGTCTGCAGACGCAGGTCGCCCGCCGTGCGCAGGCTCAGCGTGGCGTCGCCCAGCGCGAGCACCGGCGCCACCGTGTAGCTCGACTTGGTGAGGCCGCCGTTGTTGTCGTCGCGGGTCAGCACGAACGTGTGACCGACCGCCGTCTCGCCGGCGCGGATATCGCCCGCGCCGCGCGCCACGTAGTACTGGCCGCCGCGGATTGCATCGCCGGCCTGCACCGTCATGGCGCCGCCGTTGCGCATTTCCATGGTCATCGCTTCGCTCGCGGAGCGGCCGCCGCGCATGCGCATGTTCGTGGGCAGGGCGACCAGCAGGTTGCGCAGGTCGCCGCCCGCATCCACGCTGACGTTGCCGCCGCCCAGCGCGCCCACGCCCTGCTGGAAGCGCGCGTAGTCGATCCACCAGCTCGATTGCTCGGGCGCGTGAAGGATGGGGCCGTAGGTGCCGTCCGGGCGCACGCCGTGCTCGCCGTTGGTGTACTCGCCGAAGAAGAATTCGGCGTTGAGGTTGCCCTGCCGGTTGAGCCATTCGGTGAAGTGCTGGCCCGACGGCACGGCCTCGATGCTGCCCTGCGCGCCGATGGCGAGATTGCCGCCTTCCACACCGTAGCTCGCATTCGGATTGGCGGTGGAGAAGTCGCTCCAGGCTGTGGTGTCCTTGCGCCCGGCGGTATAGACCACCGATTCCTTGTGCGCCAGCGTGAGGTCGCGGCCCGCGCGCACCTCGAGGTCGCCGGTGCCGGTGCGCACGAGCTTGCCCGCGCCGTTGTCCGGCGTGGGGTCGCTGTCGGTGGGAACGGCGGTGTTGGCCGTGCCCACGGTGATCGATCCCTTGCCCGCGGCCTGCGCCGCGAGCGGCTTGAGCGCCATCGCGTCGGCCGAGGCCAGCTCACCGCCGGCCACCAGCCGCAGATTCCACGACGGGCCCGCCTGCAGCAGGCCGCTGCGGTCGGCCGCATCGAAGCCGTCGCTCAGATGGCCGTTGATCGCGAGGTTGCCGCCGGCCCGCAAGGCCAGCGTGCCTTCGCGCGCGCCGGAGAAGTCGCTGAACAGATTCCAGTCGCTGTTCAGCGCGAGGTCGCCCGCGCTGCGGATCTCGATGCCCGGCATCACGGCCAGCCCGGTCCCCAGCCGGCCAGCCACCGCGGTCGACGCGGCACGGAAACGCGCAGCGTCCGCGATGGCGTCGGCCTTGACGGAATCGACCGTGGCGCCGTCGTAGTCCTTCACGTCGTAGACGCTCACGCCCTCCAGCACCGCGGAGCGCGCGCCGGTGACGGAGATGTTCAGCGCGGTGACCGCGAGGTCGTCGTGCGCGGCATTCTGTTGCGCGCGCAGGCGCACCTTGCCACCTTCGTTGCCGGCCACGTCGATCAGGCCGCCTTGCAGGTTCAGTTGCCCGCCGGCCGCCTCCAGCGTCACGCGGCCGGTGCCAAGTTCGCCGGTCGCACCGGCGAGCAGCTGCGCGCCGGCCTGCATCGCCACGCCGCCGCCGGCGGTGATGCGGATGACGCCGCCGTAGGCCGAGCGGGCATCCACCGTGCCGGAAATGTCGATGCTGCCGCGGTCGGCCGTCAGGCCGAAGTCCTCGACCGTCGTGAGGCCGCCCAGTACCACGTTGCCCTGTCGGATGCGGAACTGGCGCGAGCGGTTGAAGCCGGCGTCGTTCAGCCGCTGGCTGAAGCCCGCGAAGTCGGGCAGCGCCTCGATGTCGAGGGCGAAGCTGCCGGCCTTGCCGCCGCCATTGCCGTTCGTGCCGGCCTGCGCCGCGATCACCCCGTCGAGCACCACCGTGCCGCCCTGCGATGCGGCCAGGCTCAGCGTGCCGGCATCGCCGCCGTCCGGGTGCGCGGCCAGGTTGAGGCGACTGCCGGCCTCCAGCCGCACGTCGCCGCCGACCGCCGACAGGCCGATGCGGCCCGCGTCCGCGTATTCGGCCACGTCGAAGAACTGCTTGGCCGAGCCGCCCACATCGATCATCGCGCCCTCGCTCACGACCAGGCTGCCGCCAGTGGCCGTCATGTCGATGCTGCCGCCCCGGGCCACCGCCCGGCCGCCAAAGGCGATGCTGCGACCACTGAGGCCCAGGCGCAGACCCAGGCTGTCCTGCAGGTCGAACGGTGCGGTCGCAGCCTCCGGCGACGCGACGACCTGCAATGCGCCGCCCGTGGCAATGCGCTGCACCGCGCCGCCGCGGCCAGTGAGCAGCGGCGTGTTCAGGGTCAGCGCCGCGGCGCCGGTGTCGATGCCGCCCGCGCCCTCGCCGACGATCGCGTTGCGGCCCGCCAGCGTCACCGCGCCGAAGCCCGAGAAAGTCTTCTGGCCCGCGCCCAGCACTAGCGTGGCCGCGTCCAGCGTGAGGCCGCCCGCCCCCGTGCCGGCCGACGCGCCCGTACCGCCGCCGCTGTTGACGAGTGCGATGCTGTCGCCCTTGATCGTCACGTCGCCCGCGCCGCGGCCGACGAATGCGGCGCCGTCGAAGGTCAGCGATTTCAGGCCGGCCGCGCCCAGGTCGAGCGAGCCGTAGAAGTCGAAGTCGGTATAGCTGCGCAGCGTCAGCCGCGTCGAGTGGGCCAGTTGCGCCAGCGCGCCGCTGTCCAGCACCATGCCTTCGGTGCCGCCGCCAAAACCGATGCGGCCGGCCGCCACCGACAGGTCGGTGCCGGCGATCTGCGCCGAGGCCGCCAGTTCCGTCGTGCGCGTCGCATCGATCAGCAGGGCCGCGTCGCCGTTGACGACGGCGCCCGCGCCGATGGAGACCAGCCCCCCGCGCGAGGTGTCCACGCCCTGGCGAATGACCTTGACCGCATCACCGGTGCTCACGCGAACCAGCGCGCCCCAGTCCCTGGCGGCCGTGACGAGCACGTCGTCCACCGCGTCCTTGGCGTCGATCACGCCGTCGTTGTTGTCGTCCGGATTGCCGTCCGGGTCGGCGTAGACCGCCGCCACTCTGGGCTTCATGACCAGGCTGCCGGACCCGCGCCCGCCTGCGCCCTTCGCGCTGACGCGGCTTCCCCCTTCGATAGCCACTTGCTCGCTGGCGGCGAGAATGATTTCGGGGCCGAACAGCTCGGAGCCCTCGTTGTTGCGCACGACGATGTCGGTCGCGGTCACGTCCAGTTCCAGGCCGAGCGCATTACCCTGGCGCTTGCCGCCCACCAGCAAGCTGCTTGCGCCGAAGTTCGACAGGCTCGCCGAATCGATGACCAGGTAGCCGTCGGCCTGCAGGCTGGCACCGTCCTGCCCGCTGCCGACGATGGCGATCTTCTTGCCAGCGATATCGACCAGCCCGCCGCGCCCGCCCGCATCGGGCGCCGAGCGCAGCGTGCCGTCCAGCACGAGCCGGCGGCCCGCGTCGAACACGACCGCGCCGCCGTCGCGCGGCAGGCGCGGCGTGACCACGTTCTGGCCTGTGAGACGGTACTGCGTGAGCTTGAAGGCCTCGGACGAGAAGAAGTCGTTGGCCGTGGCCTCGTTGTATTCGGTGTAGCGGCGCAGCGTGCCGCCGGACATCACGCGCCAGGCCGTGGCCTGCGCATCGTGGTTGCCGCCGTAGGTGTTGCCGCCCTTGCCCTGCATGACCAGACTGCCGTCCGGTGCGCGGATGGCGGGCGCGGGCGCGCCGTCCCATGTCTTGCCCGTCGCCTGCACCGCGAAGGCACCCGGCAGCAGCGCATAGCGCGCGGGCAGCAGGGTGTACCAGCCGGCCGCAAGACCGGGGCCACCGGCGAGCCAGACGCGCTGCCCCGCCTGGGCACCACCCGCGGGCGCCGCGCCGGCCTGCCCGGGCAGGATCGCGTACATGCCCGGCATGTTCAGCACGTCGTGCGAGCCACCCGGCCCCGGCACGAATTCGGAGGCATGCAGGTCGCCGCCGCCCGCGATGTCCACCACCGCGCCCTGCGCCAGCGCCACGTCGGGCGACTTCATGGTGATGCGTTTTTCGGGCGGCGCCGTCAGCGAGCCGCTCGATGGGTTGGTGACGTCGCTCCCCTTGGACGGGTCGTGCCAATGCTCGTTGTTGGACAGCGTGCCGTAGGGCACGGCCAGACCAGCCCCCGACACCGACGTGAGGCTCCCCGCGCCCAGCGACAGGCGCTCGCCCGCGTCCAGTTCGATCTGGCCGAAGGGCGCGCGCAGCACGCCGTTCTGCGCGATCACCGGCGCTTCCAGGCGCAGACTGCCGCCGGCCGACAGGGGCGCGCCGCCGGCATCGCCCAGGCGCTCGATGGTGATCGAGTCACCCGCGCGGATCACGCCGGTCATCGCGGTCGTCGGATACACCTGGCCGGCCTTCAGCAGCAGATGGCCGTCGACGTCCAGGTTGACCTGCAACCGGGTTTCTTCGCTGATCTGCGAAGGCAGCGCACCGCCCATGCGGATTTCGCCGGCTTCGAGCACCGTGCGGCCGAATCCGGTGATGCGAACGGCACCGGCCTGGAACTGGTTCGGATCCTCCGATGCAGAGATGTCGATCAGCGAGCCGGCCAGCGTGAGTTGCCCCACTGCCGCCGCGGGGCCCTGCGCTGCGGCCGATGCCGGCGCCGGCGAGGCGCCGGGCGCGGCCGCGAGCACGATGCGCGGCGCGCGCAGCGATGACGACGAGGCCGCGTGCCCGACGATCGTCCCCTGCAGCGAGATCGAGCGGCCCAACGCGAGGTCTGCGTTATCCAGGCGAATCGCGCCTTGCGAGGCATTGACCAGCGCCAGATCGGCAAAGCCGCCGTCCTTGAACGCCTGCGGGCGCACCGTCAGTGCGAACTGCTGGCCGGGCTTTTGCAGCACGTCGCGCAGCAGGTCGCTCGACAGGAGCGCGTCGCGGAACAGGTCCAGCGCTTGCGGGGACAGGCCGAACTGCGCCGGATCGAGCGGGCCGGCCACACCGGGCGAGCCCAGTTGGTCGGACACCACCAGTTCCTTGACGTCCGCCAGATGCGCGAGCAGCGAGGACGGCAGGATCATCGGGCCGTCGACCTCGTAGCCATAGCTGCGCAGGCCCGGCGCCCAGTCGTAGTCCAGGCCCTGCTTCCAGTCGCTGCACGCGCCGTCCACGAAGAGCCCGAAGCAGTCCGGGTCCTGCAGCGTGCGCTGGAGCTGCTCCAGCGGCGAGCCGTTCGGACCGGACGGCGCATTCATGTTCAGGCGGATGCGGCCGCCGACGCCGCCGGGGCCGCCCGCCTTGCCCAGCATCGTGCTTTCCACCAGGCCCTTGCCGGTGATCTCGATCAGGCCGCCGTTGCTGTCCAACACGATCGGCTGCGCGGGCCTGGGCACCCGGGTGCCCGAGGGGCCGGCATCGGCGACGCCGTCGATCGTGCCGGTGGCGCCGGACACGTCGATGAGCGCATCTTTCTCCAGCCGCAGCTCGCCCGCCTGGATCGACACCGTGCCGCCGTCGCGCACCTCCCCCACGCGGCGGCCGGTGTTGTCGAGGTGGATCAGCGGCACGCCGCGCGCCAGCAGTTCACCGCCGGCTTCGAGGGTGACCTCGCGGCTGCTCAGCGCGATGCGCCCCGCGGGTGCGTCCAGCCGCCCGGCGACCGTCAGCGTGCCCAGTTCGCCGCCGGCGTTCAGCGACAGACTGGCGCCGGTGTCGGTGCGCACCGTGGCGCCCCGCGCGACGCGGATCGGGCCGTTTTCGGCGCCGAGCATCAGCGATGCGGAGTCGCGCGCCGCGCGCTCCTCGGGCCGCAGCACGCCAGCGGGCGCCGCATCGGCCAGGTTGCGGCCACTCGGGAGGTCACGCCAGGCGAAGCCGGTCAGATCGAGGCTCGTGGCCAGTTGCGAAACCGTCACGCCTTCAGGCACCACGATGCCATTGCCTTCGCCGCTCACCGAGACGGAGACTTTTCCGAACCCGCGCTCGCCGAAGAGCGTGGCCGGCAGCAGCAGCGCAGCGGTGGTCTCGTCCACCGGCGAACCGGTCGGCGCGCCGCCGACCTGCACCGCCGAGGCGGTCTGGATCGACAGGCTGCCCGCCGAGCCGGCCGCATGGGCGCGCAGGTTCAGCGCGCCAAGGTCCAGGTCGGGCGTCACGCCGGTCAGCGAGATGGAACCCGCATCGCCCACACGCAGCGTCGGCAGGCCCTTCTTGCCGGGATCGACGCGGCCGCCGCCCGACACATCGAACACGGCATCTTTGTGGGCCGAAATTTTTCCGACATTGACCGTGATCGCGCCCCCATCCATCGCCCAGGCACCGCGCAAGGCGCCGTCGCGCCAGGTGTTGATCCACTGGCCGCTGGCGTCCAACCGACCTTGCTCGCCGACTTCGAGCTTTCCGTTGGCCGACGCAAGCCCGATCTGCCCGCCCGGCGCACGGATCTGCCCGTTGATGCGGATGTCGTTCGTCGAGCCCTCGGTGCCGGCCACCGCGAGCGATGCGCCCGGCGACAGGTTCAGCACGGCGCCGCTGGCGAGTTCGAAGTCGCCGTTGATGGTGTTCAGCACGATGGTGCCCATGCCCGAATCGCTGAGCATGTCGTCCGACAGGAAGGTGAGCTTGCGCGATTTCTGCTCGTCCGGCTTGAGCTGTACGTAGAAGTCTTCGCCCAGCTTGGCTTTCGCATCGAAGTCCTGCGCGAGCCGCTTCGGGTCATGGCTCACGACGATGGTGCCTGGCGACCACGGGCGGCCATCCGGCGTGTTCTCGCCCAACTCCAGCCGCCCGCCCTTGTTGCCGCCCGGGTTCTGCGACTGGCGCTCGCCCACCACCACGCCGCCCAGGATGTCGCCCTCGAGCACCATGGCATCGCCCGCGTGGATCTGCACGCCGCCTGCCTTGCGCCCTTCGGTGTAGCCGGCTTCCTTGTAGTCGGCGCCGATGAGCGGGGTGCGCCAGGCGTTCTTCACGCCCCAGCGTGCGTGCACGTTGTTGAACTCGCCCGCGATGCCGGTGTAGTCGGCGTCGGACATGGCCCGATCCATCGTGTGCACGCGGCCGTCGGCGCCCATGAGCTTGGTCGCCGTGTTCATGCCGTCGGTGTAGCGCACCGAGCCGCCGGACACGTCGAGCGTCGATCCCGCGCGCGTGATCACCGAGCCGCCCGCGCGCAGATCGATGCTGCCCGCATCGGCCGAGAGCTCGCGCAGGTCGGTCTTGCCCACGCCCACCCAGCCGCTCACGTCGGCAAGCGGCGTACCCACCCAGGCGCCGGGAATGTAGGTGACGCCGTCGGGGCCGAGCACCCACTGTACGCCCGCCATCGGCCCGTCCCTGAACACGCCGCCGACGCGCCGGTCGACGATCACCTTCTTGCCGCGCACCCACGAATCGAGCAGGAGCGGCGAGTCGCGCAGCTCGTTGATGCGCAGCTCGGCCTCGATGAAGTTGCGCGACATGTTCACCTGCATGCCCTGCAGGCCGGCCACGCTCAGGAAGGCCTCGCTGTCCAGATAGATGCGGCTCGCGTCGCCCAGGCTGCCGGGCTTGAAATACGGGAACACCGTGAACAGCGGGTTCACCGCCGATTCGATCTTGATGGTTCCCGCCGGCACCAGTACGCCGGCCTTCGACCGGATGTCGATCAACTGCCCGTAGAGGCTCACGCGGCCGGGCTGGTAGCGCGTGGCGAGAGCGGACGCCTCGATCTCGCTGGTGTCCGAGGTGTCGGGCAACACCTGCGCGATGCTGCCTTCGCCCAGCGTCAGCGTGCCGGCCGACCAGTTGATCAGGTCGTTCACGCCGTCCGCGTACATGTGGGTGCCCAGGCCCCAGGCGCGCAGCAGGATCGAGCCGTTGCGGTTGTTCAACGCGGTGGTCGAGCTCAGCACGCCCGACTGGCGAACGTCCTGCGCCTGCAGCGTGATGTTGCCGCGGTCGGCCTGCACGGTGCCGGTGTTGACCACCTCGTAGCCCACCGACTTGGCGCGCGCGGCCATCTCGGGCATGACCACGTCGCGCAGACCGCTGACGAAGCTGGCGTCGGCATAGACCGGAGACAGCTCGAGCGCACCCTGCACCTGCCCGCCGGTGAAGGCCCAGCCGGGCACGGCCGAGGCGGCTACGTCCAGGCCGCGGGGCGCGTTCGGGTCCTGCGCCGAGGGCGTCTTCAGGTAGATGTTCTCGCCGGCCGCGAGGATGACCTGGCCGTCGGGTGCCGATATACGCCCGGCGTTACGAACCTTGGGCGCGAACAGCATGACCTTGCCGCCGCTGTCTGCAGCAAGCTGCGCGCCAGCGTCAACCTTGACCTCGCCGGGCGCCGCGCCGGGATCGAAGCGGTCCACGTTGCCCATGCGGTCGGGCGCGCCGCCGACGCCGGCCTTGAAGCCGTTGTCGCCATAGATCTCGGGCCGCGCGGATGTGAACTCGCCGAACTGCGGAATGGGGAAATCGTTGCCCTGGTTGGACAGCACCTGCGCGTTGTTGATGCCCAGCTTGAACTGCTTGTCCGAGAGCGAAAGGCTCGAGGCCACCAGTGAGCGCGTGTTCACCTGGCTGGAGCCGGTGAAGACGATGCCATTGCGGTTGACGAGATAGACCGAGCCGTCCGCCTTGATCTGCCCCGCGATCTGGCTGGGTCTGCCGCTGGGGTCGTTGATGCGGTTCAGCGCAATCCATGCGTTGGTGCCGTCCGGCTTCGCCCCGCCCTTCTGGTCGAACTGCACCGTGGTGTTCTTGCCCACGTTGAAGCTCTCCCAGTTCAGGATCGCCTTCTCGCCGGTCTGCTCGATGCCCACCACCGTGCGGCCGGCCGCGGCGCTCTGCACCGGCCCCTTGGCGTTGAGCCAGCCCGCGGTGAGGCTGTTCGTGTCCACCTTCAGGCCGCCGTCGGCCAAGCCGTCGGGAATGTCCGAACCGCCATTCAGCGCCGCCTGTCGCGCGGCCTCCTGCGCCGCCTGCTGCGCGGCGATGCCGCGCGCGGCCATGTTGAGGTTGCCGATCGAGCGCTGCAACTGCTCGCCCGCCTTGCGTTGCTCCAGCGGGTTGGTGAGCATCGAAGCCGGCATGCCGTTGGGCAGCCGGCCGGTGGCCGTTGCGGTGCTCTGCGTCACATTTTTGGCCGCGAACCAGGCGCCGCTGAAGGCCTGCTGCGCCTGCGCATTCATGAGCACACCGTTGGCAGCCAGGGTCATGGCGATGGCACGCGCGATCGGCGCCATGCGCAACGGCCGCCCCCGCAACGTCTTCTGCTCCTGCATCCCGTTCTTCGCCGTGGTTGCTGCGCGCTGGGGTCCGCGTGTGCTCATCTGTGGTTCCGCCCGAATGTTGAGTCGATGCACTACGACGAACGGGCGCCCCACCACCCCGCAACTTATTTTTCCGCGCTCTTGCGCGCCGGCACCTGGGCGCGGGCCAGCCCATCAACTCAGGACGATCACCCCGCCCGGCAGCGAACGGGCGTCGAGATCGAAGGCGTGCTGCAGCTGTGCCAACGCCAGGTCCAGCGACGCGATGTAGAAGCTGCCGGTTACCGGTCGGTTGCGCGCTGCGGCGTTCATCAGCATCACGCGGCCGGGCCGGTAGCGGTTGATCTCGTCGAGCACGTCGGTGAGCCGGGTCTGCGTGAACACCAGCTCGCCCTTGCGCCAGGCGGAAAGATGCGCCGTTGCGACCAGGGCCACGCTGCTCAACGCATTGCCGTCGTAGACAGCCTGCTGATGGGCCCGCAGCTCGCGCGTCCCCGCGGGATGCTCCACGCGCACTGCGCCCTCGATACAGGTCACGCAGACCTTTGCTTCTAAGTGGCGAACCTCGAAGCGCCCTGCGTCGGCCACGCTGCGGCCGACGCCGGCGGCGACGCCAAAGGGCCGGCCGCCACCGCCCGGCAGGTCGATGGCCGCTTCGCCCGCGAGCAGGTCGATCCCCGTGGTCTCGTCGCCCGACGTCTGGCGACGGATGCGGGTCTGGGTGTTGAGTGTGATCTGGACGCCGTCCGTCAATCCCACCACGAGCTGCTCGCCCGTGGCAGTGCGGTAGTCGGCGCCCCACTCGGCCGGCGCCGGCCACAGGCCCGCGGGCGGATGGAACACGGCCACGCCGGCCACCGCGGCCGCGCTCATTGCAGCACCAAGGAAAGCCCGGCGCGGCAGAGCCGGCTTGCGCAGGTGGCGCGCATGGAACGCCGCCGCCTCGGGGTTGGAACGAAGCAGCCTGGCGGACGCCGGGCCCATCTCGGCCCATTGCGCCTTCGCCTCGCTGAAGGCCGCGGCATGCGCCGGGTTACCGGCCAGCCAGCGCTTGAAACGCTCGGCATCCTGCGGCTTGACCGCGCCCGAATGGAACAGGCGCAGCCAACCCCAGGCCTGCTGGCTCGGTTCGTCAGCGACCTTGTCGGGGGATGGGATCATGGTGTCATGCGCCCGTTGCACAGTGCGTGGTAGGGACGACGAGGGCGAATCGGTTCTTCACCCCCTACGACGAACAGCCCCCCCGGTATCCCGCAAAATTTATTTGTCATCGCCCATCCTGGCGCTCAAGTAATCGTGCGCATGCTTGAGTTCGTACTCGACCGTACGCAGCGAAACGCCTAGCCGCCTGGCCGCCTCCGGCTGGGTGAGCCCCTCCATGTGCACCAGCACGACCACCTCGCGCCGCCGCGCGGGCATACGGTCCAGCAGCCTGACCACTGCATCGAGCTGAGAACGCGCCTCGGCGCTCCGGGCCGGGCCGGGCGCCGTGTCGGCGAGCTCCATCAGCGCATCGATCTCGTCGAGCGGAATATTGCGGCTCTGGCGGCGCTGGATGTCCAGCGCGATGTTGAAGGCCATGCGCACAAGGTAGCCGCCGGGCCTGCGGATCGGATCCTGCTCGCTCTTGCCCTGTTCGTGCACACGCAGCCATGTGTCGTGCAGCGCGTCCTCAGCCAAGTCCGTATTGCGCAACGCGCGCCCCAACTGGCGCTTGAGAAGGTCGTAGTGCCTGGACAGGTAGTCCATCAAGACGGGGCGTGTGTCTTCGGTCACGGTCAGGATGCTCCGCGGCATCGCGGTCCACCGCGGGAATCCGTAGGCAGGATGAGCAGGGTCAGGGGCTGCGGCAGGTCCGGCGGTGGAACGTGCGCAAGGTGCACGCCTTGAAGGACCTTCAGTAGCGCAGCGTCCCTAGAGGCATCGCCGCTCGGTCCGAGCAGGCGCGGCCGTCGGACCTGGCCCGTACGGTCCACCTCCAGACGCAGAAGAGAACGGTACGTTCCCGGCCGCGTGCGGGCGTCGTCGCATAGTGCCTCCCAGACCTGTGCCTGCACCAAGCTCGGGTAGCCCGACAGGTTGCCGAGGCTGGCGGCGCGCGGGGTCGCCGCCGCAAGGCCGACCGGCTTCAGCGCCAGCGTGACGCCGGAACCCGTGTGGACCTTCTCGGCCACCAGGCCTGTGCCTTCCAGCAGCAGCTCGAGGGCGGCGTCGGGCGCATACAGGCCGTGCACGGCGGACGACGTCAGTTCGAGCAGCATTTCGCTGCGAAAGAGCGCGGGCTGTCGTGTCAACGCGGCATAGCGCTTGAGTGCATCGCCCAACGCGAGCGCGGGGATATCGAACTCCAGCGGCTGATCGGCCGCCTGAGGAGTGCGGTCCGCCGTAGGCTCACCGTCCTGCAGCGGCTGCGCGGGGGCGTCAGCCGACCAAGCCGGACCGGCGAGCTGGAACAGCACCGTGCCGCAGAGCGCCGCCTTGCGGCATGTAACGCCGACGGTACGCAACCGCACGCGGCTCAATCCCGGCGCGCCGCAGCGCCGCGCGCATGGGCATGGCTGTCTCGCTGCAGCGGCCATGGCAAGGGGAAAAATCGAGTCGGCAAGGAGTGCACGCCATTCGGGAAACTTGCATGCTGTCACCGGGGTGTGACGGCCTTGTTGCAACGATAGTGTTCAGTACCGCCATTTGAATAGCCCGCGCACCGCCCTAAGCGGCCGCGTTACGCGCCACGAAAACGATCCGGCCAGCCGCCGCACCATCGATTCGGACTGCGCGAGCCTGTACGCGAGCGCCCCATTCACCACGGCCAGCGCCCGGGCCTGAAGCTCAACGGACACAGCTGCGCCATGAACAGGCGGACGAGACGCATTTTCAAGTTCGTGACGCTGCACGATGGCGTCGCCCAGTCCGCTGAAGATCGCCTTGACACGGCGCGCACCCTCGACGTCCTGCCCCAAATCCAGCAGTTGCCGAATGCTTGTCGCGACCTCCGTGCCGACCTGCAGCACTCCCAGGCCCGACGCGTGCTCGAATTCGAAGTGCGGATAGCGCAAGGAGATCTCGTTCCAATAGCGCCAAACGCCGAAGCCCCGCTCGCGGACCGCCGTGTCGTGGAACAACACGATGGCGCGGTCGGAGAGCTTGGGCAGCCAAGTCTCGAAATCATGCCGGACGGCCTCATAGGTGTGCAGGCCGTCAATGTGCAGCAGGTCGATCGAGCCGTCCGCAAATGACAAGACCGCCTCGTCGAAACCGGTGCGCATCAAATGCGAGAAGCCCGCGAAGTGGCGGGCGTTGAAGCTCGAGAGGTCCTCGTACACGTCCTCGCCATAGGCACCCGAGTGCTCGTCGCCCTGCCAGGTGTCTACCGCATGGCACTTCGTGAGGAGTTGCTCGGCGAGGACCGTCTGGCAGAAGGTGGAATAAGACATCCCTCGGTGCGTTCCTAATTCGACGAACCGTCTCGGCCGAGCCATGGCAGTCAGCCAGGCGGCGAATGGCGCATGTCCGATCCAGGCACTGTCGACAAGGCGCTTGGGGCGAATGAACATCGCCATGTTGGGCTCAATGCCTATGAGTGTCATGATGGTTGGTCGTTTCAGGGGTCTTGTGTAGACGGACGGCGGGCGCCTCGAATGCCGTTTGTCACACAACCTTCATCAAATCGCTTGGCGTGATCAAGCGGCAGTTCGGCCTCGCGAAGGTGAGGCTCAAGGGGCTGGCCAAGAACACGGCGCATGTGATCACGCTGTTTCCGCTGTCGAACCGGTGGATGGCCAGAAGGAAACTGATTGCGATGATGCGGCAGGTGCGCCCGCAGGCAGCGTGAATGGGCCACAGGGGCTCTCAAAGGCATGGGATTCCGGTGAGATGAGCCTGCGAACGCAATGGGCCAAACGCACCTTCGCCGACAAGCCAATCTACGACTTGATCAGACGTTTCCTAGATGTCGCCCGGCGAAAGCCGGAATGATGAAGTCCGGGACGCTTCTTGCAAATCGATCAGTCACGAACACCATGCTCGTTGACAACCCGGGCGTCGGCCAAACAGATCACTTCGGTGACACGCGTTGCGATGGTTACTTTCGGCACTTAGATCAACCCTCCCTTCCTTCCTATAGTCCCCGCGGACCATACGGAGTCTGCTGATCGATTTTCAACAGGAAGGTTTTAATGAGAAAGAATTCTTGGACCATGGGCGGGATTACCGTTGTTGCGGCCGCGGTGTTGGCTGCATGCGGAGGCGGAGGAGGTGGGACATACGGAGGCTTCCCACTCACCCCGCCGGTCGATGGTGGTAGCGGGTCAGCACCGCCGGCGCCGGCCCCAGTTCCACCCCCCGCTCCACCGGCACCTGCTCCCGCTCCAGCGCCGATCTCGGGAAATTGGAGTGCGCCCGAACTGGTAGAGGCCGACGCTCAAGATGTCACCAAGCACCGCATCGCCGTGTCGCCAAATGGAACTGCGGTCGCAGTGTGGATGGAAGATCGCTCCACCGACGCCGGCGAATTGTCGAGCGTGCACGCCCGGGCCTACTCTCCTACAACGGGCTGGGGAGCCCCAGTCGCGTTCAATCTCTCGGGAACCAACAGCGCAGGCAGCCCCGAAGTGGCAATCAATGCCAACGGCGAAGCGATCGTGGTCTGGGTGCAGTTAGGCGCACCAGTCTCCGGCACATCGCGCGGTTTCAACATCGCGTCGGTTCGATACAAGGCAGGTGTCTGGGACAGTGCGCCGACGGACCTGCTGGGCGCCACCGACATACCGGACGCCGGGTTCTCGATGGACCTGACCGCGCACCAGATCACGTTGGACGACGCCGGGAACGCACTTTATGCTTTTACCGTCGCAACGATCTTTGACGCTCCAGATGGCGCGTGGGCCAAGCGCTACCGTAACGGGGTCTGGGAGCCGGCAGCACGCTTTCTTCCGGGCGCCAGTTCAGAAGCACGCGATATCCGTCTAGCCGCGGCGCCCGATGGCACCAAGGCGACCGCCGTATGGAGGCAGTACAACAACTCCACGAACAAGTACCGCGTGCTGGCCAGCGAATATACCGAAGGTTCGGGCTGGAGCACGGGCCATGAAATCGACGCGGACCTAGCGCTGGGATCCTACGAAAACCCGCGCGTCGCTATCGCCGCCAACGGTGACGCTATTGCAGTCTGGGAGGCCAGCACGACAGGCGGAACGCGCACTGATGCCTACGCCAGCCGCTTTGCCGGTGGCGTCTGGAGTCAGCCGACGGTCGTGACGAGCATCTCCATCGGCCGCGCGGATGGCTTTATCGCGGATCTCTGCAGCGATGCTGCCGGCAATGCCATGCTGGTGACGAAGCCGTTCGACCTCGGGCAGATCGCAGCGACGCGCTTCACGGTGGGTACTGGTTGGGCAGCCCCAGAGCGCATCCCTCCGGAGACGCAGAGTTTCATCGTCCCCGAGGCGTCGGTCGCCTGCAACACCAAGGGTGACGCAATGGTGTCTTGGCGAGCGGCGCTCGATGCGGACAACAGTTACGACATCTGGGCTCGGCCCTATGCAGCGGCCAGCGGATGGGGCACACCCACGCAGATCGTGTCGCTACCCGCGAGCCCTGGGCTCACCTTGCGTAGTCCGCTGGTGGGGCTGGATGACAGCTTGAAGGCGCTCACTGTCTGGCGTCAGGACAACCAGCCCGGTGTGAGCCCGCCACAAAGTCTGTGGAGCTCGTCGTTCAAGTAGGCTGCGACCGGCTCGCTTAAGCCAAGGCTCAGCGCGGCCGGTGCGCGTCTGTGACACGTGTGCGCATGGTGCAGCGCGCTTTTTTTCCCGATCGATGCCGACGCCGATACCTTCGTGCGAATCGGATCGATCGTGCTTCAAGTTGACTTGCATGAAATCTCTCGTGATTCCCAAGGCTGTCGCAGTGGCAGCTTTTCTGGTGCTTGCAGGCTGCCAGAGCATGCCCGGCCTAGATATGCAGTTGGGCTCTCCTTCCGCCAAGACAGTGGCAACCGGCGGCGCCGCAGGCTCGGCGTCATCTGGTGAGAGCAGTGCTCTCGAACGCTGCGACTCCCCACTGGGTACAGTCTCATTGATCGAAAACGTCAATGCAGGCTGGTACACCGTGCTCACGGGTGAGTACCGGTTGCCGCCGACCGCCAATCTGCTGCGCCTGCTGGTACAGCAGTCGAACTGCTTCGTGGTCGTCGAGCGCGGCGCGGCCGGCATGAACGCCATGACGCGCGAGCGAGCACTCATGCAGTCGGGCGAAATGCGTGGCGGCAGTAATTTCGGTCGCGGCCAAATGGTGGCTTCCGACTATGGCTTATCGCCGGAGATCGTGTTCAGCAACAACGATGCGGGCGGCCTTGGCGGCACGCTGGGCGGGCTCATTGGTGGGAGCCGCGGACGCGTTGTCGCCAATCTCGGCGCCAACCTCCAAACTAAGGAAGCTTCCGCCCTGCTAACGCTGATCGACAATCGATCGGGCGTGCAAGTCGCCGCCGCCGAAGGTAGCGCGTCGAAGACTGACTTCTCGGGACTGCTCGAACTCGCCGGCTCCAGAGGTTCCGGCAATATCGGGGGCTATACCCGCACACCACAAGGCAAGGTGATCGCAGCGGCGTTCATGGATTCGTTCAACCAGATGGTGCGCTCATTGCGCAGCTACAAAGCCCAGGTCGTTCAAGGCCAGGGCTTGGGCGGTGGCGGCCGCCTCGGCGTGGACGGTGGGGTGGCCCCATCGCAGACTAACGCACCCGGCGCGAAGGGGCGGCGCAAATAGCACCAATGAACATAGAGCTCCGTCCGAAGCCCCGTAAGCGCGCGGTGATCCCGTCTTGACGACGGTCCTTCGATCAGCGCACTGCGGTTGGCTGCCAGCGATGCGGCAGCAACTCTCCGACGCGACTGGCCGGCTGCGTGGGCAGCCGCTCGAGGACATCGCTGAGGTACGCGTGCGGCTCATGTCCATTGAGCTTCGCTGACTGGATCAAGCTCATGACGGCCGCCGCGCGCTGGCCTGCCCGTAGCGATCCCGCGAACAGCCAATTCGATCGTCCGATGGCGATCGGGCGGATCTGGTTCTCCACCCAATTGTTGTCCGCCGGCAGATCGCCGTCATCAAGGTAGCGCGTGAGCGCCTGCCAGCGCTTGAGGCTGTAGTCGATCGCTCTGGCCGTGGCCGAACCATCCGGCACCCTCTGCCGTTGCCCGGCGAGCCATTGCTGCAGGGCATCAGCCACCTTGCGCGACCTCTCTTGTCGTATTCGCCTTCGATCCTCAGGCTCAAGCTTGGCGACCTCGCGTTCGACGGCGTAGAGCTCGCCGAAGAACTTCAGTGCCTGCTCGCCGATCGGGCTGCCGTGATTGGCCCAGAGTTCGTGGAACTTGCGCCTTGCGTGCGCCAAGCAGCCCGCCTCAGTGACGCCGAGCTCGAAGCACGCCTTGTAGCCACTGAAGTCGTCGCACACCAGTGTGCCGCGCCAGCCATGCTCGCCCGGCACCCCGAGGAAGGCGCGCGCATGCTGGCCGCCGCGGCTGTCGGCGAAGTCGAACACCACCGCGCGCAACGCGCTGTAGCTGGTCGTGCAGTAGCTCCAGAGGTAAGCCCGGTGTGTCTTGCCGTGGCCGGGCTTGAGCATCGCCACCGGCGTCTCGTCGGCATGCAGCACGCGGCTTTGAAGCATCTCGCGCTTGAGCGCGTCGACCAGAGGCTGTAGCTGCACGCCGCACTGCCCAACCCAACTGGCCAGCGTCGAGCGCGGGATGGCGAGGCCCGCGCGACCGAAGATGGCTTCCTGCCTGTACAGCGGCAAGTGGTCCAGGTACTTGCGCACCAACACCTGCGAGAGCAGCCCCGCCGTCGGGATGCCCTTGTCGATGATGTGCGGGGCAACGGGCGCCTGCACCAGCGTCTCGCACTTCGCGCAGACCCATTTGCCGCGCACGTGACGCTCAATGCTGAACACCCCAGGGCGGTAGTCGAGCTTCTCGGCCACATCCTCGCCGATGCGCTGGAGGGTGCAGCCGCATGCACAGGTGGTGCTCTCGGGCTCGTGGCGGATCTCCCGGCGCGGCAAGTGCGCGGGCAGTGCCTGGCGCTTGGGCTGTTGCTTCTCACGCTGCGCAGACGGCCCGGTCGCGAGTTGTTCCAGCTCACGCTCCATCGCTGCCAAGTCAGCATCGATGGTTTCTTCCAGCAGGCTCTTCTGCTCGACATTGAAGGCCTCGGACTTGGCGGCGAACTTCAACCGCTTGAGCACGGCCATCTCGTGCGTGAGCTTGTCGATGGCCGCTTGCTTGAACGCGATCTCGTGGTCGCGACGTGCGATCTCAAGCTTGTCGGCTGCAGCCCCTCTCCTCAGGGAGAGGACCATCTCGCGCAGTTGCTGCGCGTCCAGGTGGTCAAGGTCGGCCGTGTCGATCACGGAAGGTGATGGTGCCCCAGCGTGCGCGTCCACGCATCAGCACATTCGGCAATTGCACTACAGCACGCAGATCACTCCAGCTTCGCCGATCCG
The DNA here is from genome assembly GCF_050435205.1 of Variovorax sp. W2I14. NCBI lineage: Bacteria > Pseudomonadati > Pseudomonadota > Betaproteobacteria > Burkholderiales > Comamonadaceae > Variovorax > Variovorax sp. W2I14. Next base: position 1,688,397 of record NZ_JBNDJX010000001.1, read on the forward strand.
CTGCCACGGCAGTCCGAGCACCAGCGCGTCGAACTGGGGAGCGGTCAGGCTGAGGGTGGTGCCGCTGTCCTTGGGCCAGACGAACTTGCCCTGGTGCAGGCGTCGTGCCGACAGCCAGATGCCGATTCCGTCGTGCACCAGGACCTTCATGCGATTCGCACGCCGGTTGGCGAACAGGTAGGCGTGGTGCGGGCGCGCGGCGCCGAAGACACGCACCACGCGCGCCAGTGCCGCTTCGGTGCCTGCACGCATGTCCAACGGCTCGATGGCCAGCCACAGCGCGTCGACCCGGATCACCTGAGGATCTCACGCAGCCAGGCGGCGCATTGGCTTGATGCGCTCAACGGCCATGTCACGTTCACCGCGATTGCGCCCCGGCGAAGCTCAAGGTGGATGTCACCTACGACTGCAGGGCCTGGCGCCAGCGTGAGCGAGACGAACTCGGCTTGCGGGTCGCCGGCCTTCGAGGCGGTGCCTCTCGCGTCAACCATGCGGCGCCACTTGTGAACGAGGTTGGCGTTGAGGCCATGGGCCAGCGCCACTTGAGCCACAGACGCCCCGGGCTCTGCGCACGCCGCCAACACTTGCCGCTTCAAATCGGCCGCGTGGCGCCGCCGGCTCACGCGCTTGGAGTCTTCCATAGGTGTCCACCTAAATCCTTGGTGGACACCATCGTCATAGACACCGCGGCCAAGCTCAAGACGGGATCACCGCGCGCTTACGAAGCCCCACGCGAAGTTGGGCGCGAAGAGATTGGAGCTTTTAGCGTGGAGGTGGTCGCATTGCTCAGACGGCACGCCCTTTCAGGAAAGCGCGGGGCGACGTGCCGCCTGACAGCAATTCGGCACTAATTTGAAGCGGCGGCCGGGGCGCGAATCGGTCAGTTAGAAGACACGCCGAGGCGCTAGCGCTGTCAGCAATCGCTCGGTGTGCTCTTGCCGATGATTAAAGCTCGGAAAAGCGTCCGGTTGCGGCACAGTTCGCGATCCTCTTTCGCGAAGCACACGTTGAATGAGACTGGATGGGTCGAATCCCAGAATGATGCCGCTCAACGCAGGCGGCTGATCAGTTGCGCGCGGGAGCGGATTCCGAGCCGCAAGAGAATGGTGGAAACGTAGTTCTTCACAGTGCCCTCACTCAGGTGAAGCATCTCTGCGATCTCTTTGTTATTCATACCCTCCAATATCAACCGGAAGACCGGCAAATGCCTGGCCGCCAGCGTTTTAGACGCCTGTTCGAGAAGGCTCTTTCCGGGTTGAAAGGAATCTTTGAGGCGGCGTGGCAGGGAATCGAGAGCGTCACCACCGACCAATCCGCAAGCGCGGATAAAGCTCGCCACCTCTTGGAGGTTGGCAGTCTTGGGCAGGAAGGCGCGCGCACCGGCAGCGAGCGCTCTTTGAGCAAGCTCCTTTCGAGCCGATGGTGTGTCGCCGACGCCTGAAAGCACCACGACTCGAGCATCGGGGTAGTTGCCGTAGAAGGTTGTCAGGCCGCTCAAGCCGTGCGTATCAGGCAGTGCCAGATCGAGCATTACGAGATCAATTTTATGTTTGTGATCCTCGTACAGCGCAAGCGCCTCGGCCAAGCTTCCAGCCTCGAGAACGTTCACTACAGGATCTGAAAGAGAGCTAAGTGACTGCAGCAACGCACGCACACCAAGGCGCACCAGTTCGTGGTCATCCACTATCAGGATCGTGAACGACGCAGCGGAAAGAGTGGACTTCATGCTGACAGTTCGGTGCGAATGAAGTTTGCTATTGGCACAAAGGCCACTCTGGAAGGAGCGCGTGTTCGAATCTGCGGGACCGAAGACAGCTGAGCGCGCACCGGGAAGGACGGCCCTTCGTTTCGCGACCTAGTCGGCAATTCAAAATTCAACATTGAACGGAGTACCTCAGGAAACATTGCTCATACGAAAGGGAGGCTCTTACGATTCGGTGGATTGAGGTCGCCGGCGTTTAGACAAGCCGCGTCGAGGCGAGCCAACGCCCACCATCACCGTCTGCCCGGATGCTTCGGCGCAGTGGTCCAGCGCTTGACGCAGCACGGTGTCCACGCGGCGCAGGGAGATGCGCAGCCAGTCGGCCACTTCCTGACGCGTTCTCTCCTCGACACGCAGCGCAATCAGCACCGAGCGATGGCGGCGCGGCAGGTGCTGCAGGGCGCGCTCGACTGCTTCAAGTTCGGAGCGGGCTTCGGCAATGGCATACGGGCCGGCCGAATGGTCGGCCAGTGCGTCCAACTCGGATTCCACGCCGCTCGCGTACTGCAACGGCCGATTGCTGCGCAGGCGGTCCATGGCAACGTTGCAGGCCACGCGGTAGACGTAGGCCTCGGGGCTGTGCACGGGCTCGGTCACGTTCATCTCGCCCAGCCGCAGCCAGGCATCGTGCAGGCAGTCGCTGGCCAAGTCGGGGCAGCCAAGCTGGCGCAGCAGGCGCCGGTGCATTCGCTGATAGTTCGACGCCAGGAACTCGCGCAGTGCGACACCGTGGTTCCACGCGGTGGATTTGTCTTCGACAATGGCACCAACATCGGTCTCCTCGAACGATGCGGGGCGATGCCAAGCGCTCATGTCTGTGAGGGTGTGGCCTTGGAAATCGTGTGCAGGACGTCCGGTCGCCGTCGGCGCACGCGCTCGATGCGGCGGCAAGTGCGGCGCGATGCCAGCACGCGCAAAAACAGTTTGAAGTGCAGTCATGGCGGATCTTGGGCAAAGGGTGTCCCGACCTGCTTCCCGCCAAAGCGGGGAGCAGGTGAGAAAACTCGACTTTTGAGTGTTTGGCCTAGCGACTCTGTTGCAACAGGCGCCGCTGTTCTGGCGTAAGGCGCGAGAGCAACTCGGGTTTGAAATCTTGCCCATGGCCTAGGACCTGGACGCGGTTTTTCAGGTCATAGGGAAGAACACCAGACTGCAACTCCGACTTCAGCGGTGGCGCCTGCTCGCCGCCGTCCGGCGGTTCGCTGCCAAAGCCCAGCACTCGAACCGTAAAGATCGACGGCAGGCTCTGGCGAGCCGATGCCCGTTCGCGCTGCAGGATTTCCTGCGCCGCACCTTCAGCTTGCGATGCCGCGGCGCTGGCATTGGTCAGCGCCGCGACATTCACCGCAGCGACGGTTGGAAGACCGGTAGATTCACCCTGGACCTGCAGGTTGGCGGCGTTCGCCACGTGCAACGCTGCGAGGTTGACGTTGCCCGAAACTCGGATGCCCGCTTCCCCGGCATCGATGGTGCCTAGCGGCGCAATCAAATCTACGTCGCCCGGTGGCACCTCTGGCAACGGATTGAGCGTTGCGATACCCGCGCCCGCGCTGGGCACATCCGGCGATAGCTTTACGTTGCCGTATGCGTCATACACCCGCTTGGGCGGCGTGTAGATGACGGTGGTCTTGGAACCTCGGCCCGCGTTGATGTCGCCCCTGGCCGACCAGCCGAGGATGTCGCCGCCGAAGGTCGTCATGATGCGGGACAGGCCCAGCAGGATCGATTCCTGAGAATACAGCGAGATGTCGCCGGCGCCTTGCGTCACCACGCCCGCGGTCGAGGGCGGCACCTGCCCTTCGACGCCGATGATCTGTTTTCCGCCCGGCGTCAGCATCTCGATGTCGCCACCGAACAGTGTGCGGATGCCGCCACCGCGCCGGACGTTGGGGCTGAGCAGAGCCGAGGAGGTAAGTATTGTGATATCGCCCTCGTACATCCGGTCGGCAGGGAACAGCGCGGCGATGGCTTCGCGCCCGCGCAGATAGGAGCCGTAGCGTGAACTCGTGGGATCGTTGTATTCGCGACCGCCCACCTTCAGCTCGGCGAAATACACTTGGCGCAGCAGGATGGCTTGCTGCTCCGGTGCAAGGGCTGCGAAATAGGTGCGGGCATCGGCCCCATCTTTGGCCGCATAGGCAAAGCGGTCCTTGAGCCAGACGATGAGTTCGTCCTCGTGACTCTGGGCGACCTTGCCCGGCTGGTCCGCCAGCGGGGTACCGGCCGCCGCCTGGTTGGCTGGATCGAGGTAGAGCCTCGCCAACGACGCATAGTCTGGCCCGGCCGCGCCGACACCCGCGGTCAACACGACCGACGCGCCGTCACGGGTGTCGCCGGCGACGATGGCGCCATAGGAGGTGATCGATCCTTTGTCGTTCAGCCACCGGTCGCCCTTGTCGCTCTGGTAGATGTTGCGGCCGGCCGAGATGTCGAGCAGGCCGGGGCCCCAGATCCCAACGACGGAGTTCAGGATGTCGCGGCCGGCCGAGATGACGGACACATCGGTCGACTTGTTGTTGAGGATATAAGCATTGGTGAGAATGTCGCGGCCGGCCCGCATCACGACGGGCTTGGCCGCAAGCAGTTCGGCGGGGCGCGTACCGGTGGCGTCCTCGAAATAGTCGCCGGTCGTCAGCATGACGTCGCCGGCCACCGCGTAGAGACGGATCGGATCGGGGTCGCCGGCATGAAGATCGGTGGCAGTCGTGCCGCTGGGCATGATGGCTTTGCCGAACAGGCTGTCGCCGGCGAGCAATTCCAAGCTTCCGGTGCTGCTCGGCGACTGCATGAGCGCCACGGTGATCGAGCCGGACGGTGCGATGGCCGTGAAGTTGGCCGGATCGAATTTCAGCTGGTCGATATTGCTGGAACCGGCGTCCGCGACAGGTAGCTGGCTCAGACTTCCGCCGGCCGAAAACAGCGTATAGCCGCTGCGGTCGGTCCAAAGCGCTTCGCCAGTTGGCGACGGGTCGGTCCCGGTGAGGACGCCCGCGGTGCCGCGGGAATGAAGCGTGACGGTGCTATCGCCGGTCACCAGCCGAAGCGGCGTATAGAACGTATGGTCGCGCGGCCGGGTGGTATCGGCGGCACGAGGGTCGTAGGGCTCCAACGGAGTGCCGGCATTACGCAGACCGTAGCCGCTGGACAGAAGCTGGCCGATCGATCCAGCATCGATTGCAGTATCGCCGCGCAGGTTGGTTACGGCTCCTGTGCCGACACCCAAGTTATCCGCGAGGCCCCCGCTCGTATAGACACCGGTGTTGATGCGCCCGCCGACCTCCAGTTGCAACGCACCGCCGCCATATTGGCTCAACGCCCCGCCCGTGACGTACCCGGTGCTGGCGACCACAAGATTGAAGGAATCGTCGGACGATGGCAGGTTGCCATTGTTGTCTCTGACGTTGAAGTTGCTGGTGGAGCCGGCATCGCCACCTGCGCTGATGCGGACGTTGCCACCGCCGAGGGTACCCAGGCCGGCGAAGCCGCCGAAGTGGACACCCCACGCGATCGCTTCACCTTGCTCCGGATTGCCCTGTCGCCACAACCAGTTCGAGGGCTCGCTGCTGTTGAATCCACCGCCTGCGGGATCGTACGCCGTATAGCTGCGCAGTTCGCCCTGAGCGGTCAGGCTGAAATTGCCACCGTGGTCGGTGAAGTACATGCGCCGGAGGTCCGACGCGGTCTTGTTGTAGGCATCGGTGTCGGCAACCTGGGTGCCGGCGGTGTAGACGCCGTACAGCGAGTTCTGCCGGAAATCGCCCCCGGCCAGCAGCTCGAGCGAACCGGTGCCGGTGCGGATCACCGAGGCGATCTCGTTCTGGGTGTCCGGATCTTTGGTGATCGGCGCATCGAGCACAAGGCTGCCATGGCCGGGGCCCACGGCGCGCAGGGTCGAGGCGGCTGCGAGCGTGCGCTGATCGGCCGATGCCAGATCGGCCCCGGCGACCAGCCGCAACGAGGCGCTTTGCGTGCCCGCCGCCTGCATCACGGCACCTGACGATGCGCCGGATTGTCCCGGAATGTCCGGGATGCCAGCGGTGAAGCTCGCGGCGATGACCGGAAGCGGGATGCCGCTGTCCAGATAGAGTTCGCCTAGAACGAACTTGGTGCCGGCCTTGACCGTATCGCCAGAATTGTAGGATCCGCTTCCGAGAACGATTCCGAATTCGTAGACGGCGCTGTTGGGAACCACCCAATCGGCAGCCAAATAATATTCCGTGCTGTAGTCAAGGCTGTTGTAGACCGGATTGCTGTAACCCCAGTCGTCCAACGAGAACGTCGCCGGAATATCGACCACACCGTCATAGCTGTTGGGTGTCCCGGGTATGCCTGGCGTGCCGGCAAACCCGTCAGAAATGCTGCCCTTGACGTTGAGCGTGCCGCCGGCGCGGATCACCAGCGCCATCGGCTCGCCGGCGCCATAAAAGGCCGAGCCCGCATTGCGGTCCGCCTTGGTGCCGTAGCGGTAGCCCGACAGATCGAGATCGTCTGAGGTGGAGAGGTCCCCGGTCGAGGCAATCTCGACGCCCGGGCGCAAGTGGAACGAATCGCCATAGGCGCTCAGACCCGCAGTACGAGCTTGCAGCGCCCCGTTGCCCTGGGCCGCCGTCATGAAACCGACATTCGCCGTGTCGTAGCCATCGAGCATCGCCTGGTCGATGACGCTGCCGCCTGGCAGCGTGTAGGTCCAGAAGGCGTTGAGCGCGATGCTGGCAGCGCCTTTGATGGCAATCGGGCCGGCGGAATCGATCTTGATGTCGCCCGACGTCTCGCCGGTACGCGGCGCATTGAGAACGACCTGTCCATAGCTGCCGCTTGGTGTCGACAGGTCCAGCGTCGCGCCGGGATTCAGCCGCAGCGTGCCACTGCGGGCGCTCAGTTCGATATGACCACGGTTCGGAGCCTCGATCGGCATGCCGCGACCATCAACGACGAGCGTCGTTCCATGCACGTCGAGCACGGCATTGGCGGCGAGCGTCAGGTCGTCGCGCGCGGCCAGCGAGATGCTGCCGACCCTTGTGCCCGACGCATCGATGCGGCCATTGACGGTCAGGCTACCTCCATCGGCCGATATCGCGACCGTTTTGGCGCGCACCTCGTTGCCGATCACGAGATCGCCGGTCTTGACCACGAAGCTGCGGGCCTCTAAGAACCCGGCGGCGTTCAGCTTTTGATTGAAGCCGGCGAAGTCGGCGAGGCTGGTGGTGCGCAGATCGATGCTGCCGGCAGCGAAGTCCGGCCCACCAGCGCCGGCCAGACCGCCAGCGAAATCGACTGTGCCACCGACGCCAGTCGCAGTAGCCTTGATCGAGCCGGCCTCGGCCCCGGGCGCCGAAACGTCGATGCGGGCCGTGGCCGCTTGGCTGATCGCACCGTCGGTGGTCTCCAGCAACAGATCGCCGCCCCAGCTGGATTTGGCGACATCCAAGAGTTGCAGCGTACGGCCGCCAAGGTCGATGGCGGCGTTCCGGTCGAGCACGATGCCGTTATCAGCGGTGATGGACAGCCGGCCGCTGGGCAGCGCCACCGCGGTGTCGACGCTGACCTGGTTGCCGAACAACTGGATCTCGGCGCCAAGCGCAGTGACGGGGACGGTCGCGGCCGCCCCCGTCGGCGGCGCGCTGACGCTCAGGCCGCCCCCGGTCCGATAGGCCATCGACGAGCCGGCCTCGCCGGTCAGGAGCGGCGTGACGAGGCTCAGCCTGCCACCCGTACCGGAATAGCTTTCAGGGTCGAAGCCCGAACCGGGATTTGGGCCTGAGGCATACACCGAGAGCGTGTTGCGATTGTTGGCGGTGATGCGGTCTGTCGCGATGAGATCAACTGCCGAAAAGCCGAGCGCCAGCCGATCGAGCGCCGTCTGGTCCTGGTAGCGGGCGCCGGGCTCGTAGCCGAACACGATGTTGCGAGCATGGATGCTCAGGCTGCCGGAACCGGTCCCGGCGCCGCCCGCGGCGACCGCGCCGGGCGTAAGGCTGACGTAGGGGCTGCCCGGCACGCCGACGCCGCTGCCAACACCGCTCCAGATCACGGTGTCGGCAGTGATCGAGGCCTGGTCGGAGGCTGCGCCCCAGCCGTAGAGCGCGGGCGTATTCAGCACCAATGTCGGCGCAACGCCAGCCTGGCCGATCAGATCGATGCCGGCGTTGCCATAGAAGTTGATCGACTGGCTGGCAGCCAGTGTGATCTGTTCCACCGGGGTATCCGATCTGCGCAAGCGGTCGATCATCTGCTGCGTCAGGTTGATCCCACCCGTGCTGCCGCCAGCGGTGATGCTTTGCGCGGTGCCGATATTGAAGGCCGTCGTCGCCAACGCCAGATAGCGCGCGGCGAGCGAAACGTCGCCGACCGCCTGCGCGCCGCTGCTCGACAGAGCGATGGTGCCGCGGGTCAGCAGCGCAGCATCGTCTGCGATGGCGATGCTGCTGGGCGAGGAGCCGGCCGTCGCGCCAAGAAAGTTCAGCCGGCCATTGCCGACCGCGAGCGCGGCGCTGCTGCCGCGGTCATTCGCTGGCGTCGACACATTGAACACGTAGCCCAATGAGGAGTCGAGCAGGTTGGTCGCGCCGTTTCGTGTGTCGATCCTCGCGCCACTCTCGACGGTGACCGTGTCCTTGGCCAGCGTGAACACCTGCCCGGCCTGAAGCACCGCGCCCGCGCGCAGAACCGTGGCGTCGGAAGCAGCGCTGAGAACGACCTGCGGGCCGAACTGCGTCGGGCCCGTCGCCTGGTCGTTGGTCATGTAGCGGAGGCTGTAGCTGCCACCAAGGGCCAGCGTGCCGGCGTTGAAGCGTGACAGGTCCTCGGCCGCGACGGAGGCCATGCCCGCCGTCGCGGCGGACTCCGGCGCGCGCACTTCGATGCCCGTCTTCAGGCCCAGTCTGCTGCTGGTGGAAACGAACAAGGTGCCCGCCCGGCCCTCTTCGTCGGCGCCAAGGTCGGCGCGTCCTCTGAAGTCGAGTACGTTGCCGGTATTGGGACCAAAGTCGATCGAGATCGACGAAGCGTCACGTTCCAGACGCGGGGCCACGGCACCGAAGGTGGCGGCATTGGCGATGCCGAACTGGCTGTAGCTGGTCTCGTTGTATTGCGAATAGCTCCGGACCGAGTCCGCGGGGGTGATGGTCACCCGGGTCGCCAAAGCATCGCGCGATTCCGTATGGGCCGTGCCGAGCGTGCCGGTGGCGAGATACGAGCCATTGCCCAGCCGGACCGCGTCCTGTGCCAGGGCCGTCCTGGCGCCGAGTTCAATGCGGTAAGCGCCGGGCAGCAGCGCATAGGTCGCCGGCATCAAAGTGTAGGTGCCGGCCGGCAGCTCGCCCACCGCGCGGTCCAGCGTGATCTGCCTGCCGACGGCCGGCATCGCGGCGTCGGAAGTCACCGGTGCATAGGGGGATGCGGTGCCGGGTACAAGCGCATAGACCTGCGCCTCCGCCGTGCTGTAGGTATTGGCTGGGTTTGCATTGACGAGCGCGGTCCGCAGCACATCGACCGAGCCGCCGCGGCCGGAGGTAAATCCGGCGCCGGTCAGCGAACCGCCGCCGGAGACATCGATCAGCGCGCCCGACTCCGCCGTCAGCGTCGCACTGTTGAAGTTCACGCCGCCGTTGAAGGTCGCCAGATCGGCGAACGAAACGCCCTGTCCGTCGTAGCGCCACGACAGCCCGTCCGCGGTGCCGCCATAGGGCATCGTGAGTGCCTTGGCGCTGACCGAGGTGATGCTGCCTGCGCCGAGCGTGACATGCGAGACATACTGCTTGTTGACCTTGTCGACGGTGTCGAAGTACGAATAATTTCTCTTGCCGAATTCGATCGTCCCAAGTGGCGCGCGGACGATGCCGTTCTGATGGATCGTCGGGGCATTCAAGGTCAGCGATCCGAATGCCGACAGCGGCACAGCGGGACTGTCGCCGCGGCCGTTGATCGTCAGCGTCCAATTGGGGTCGCCAGGGTTCGGGTTGCGGTCCGGTCCGACCTGCACCAGCCCGACGCCGCCAGTGACCGGGTAGAGCTGCGAGGCCGTGATGCCGAAGTCTGCTCCGCCCGACACCAACGCCGCCGGGAGATTCAGGTAGCTGGCGGGGTCGCTCGGATCCATCGTTGTATCGCGCAAAACCCTTTCGCCTGCAAAGCGGACATCGCCGCTGCTGTTCAATGCCACATGGTCAAAGTCGAAGGTGACCGCGTGCTGGACGTCGATCAGCGCGGCGGAAATCGTCAAGCTGCCTGGCTTGCCGTTCGACAGCTGAGGAATCAAATTGGAGGTGTAGTCCTTGATCGCCGCAGCACCGTCCAGCAATACATAGGGTGCAGACAGCGCGACGGTCGAGGACGCCACAGCGTCCGGTTGGGTCAAGTCGCCGCGGTGAAGCAACAATGCCTGCGGCAGTCGCAACGAGACGTCGCCGTCGAACATGAACTTGTCCCGCGACCACAGGTCGAGCGTACCGAACCCGCCGGAGGCGACCTGATCGGCGCTGATCCGCGCTTGGCCGGATGGCATGCCAGCGGCATTGGCTGGTGTCAGAGCGGTGGCAAGGCCGGATGCGACATGGTTTTGCGTCAACGTGACCGTGCGTCCCACCGGATCGGCAACATATTGCCCCAACTGATTCAGGACGGTCCCGAATTCAAGTACGAGATTGAGCGTGCCGCCAGCCGCACCGGCTCCACCGGATCTCGCCTCCAGGGCGCCGTCGTTGAAGATGCTCTTGGTCGAGCCGATACGGATCAGGCCGCCCTCGCCCGCGAGCGCCACAGGCATCGAGCCATCGCCCTGCGCGACATCGATCATCGCGGCGGCGCCGTTGGCCAACAGGCGCGCGCCCGGCCGGATGACCACCGGCGTCGTCACCGCCTTCAACACCGACCGGTTGCCGGCGGCGTCGGCCGTGGAAACGTTGCTCTCCAGCCCGATTAGCAGCGAGCCGCCGGCCTGCGCGAAACCGTGGCGACGCCCCAGGCTGTCGATGGCGGTCGCCGCATCACCGGACACGTCAAGCAATGCGTCCTCGCCGATCCACAGCACGCCATCGTTGACATTCGAGATTGCTGCAGTGTGGTCCGGCAGCAAGGCAATGGTGCCGCCACGCGCCACCAGGTCGCCTTCGACGATGATCCGGTTCGACGAGGTCAAGCGGATCGCCTGGGTCGGATCGACCGTCAGGCTCGCGTCGCGGCCGACAATGACTTCGCTGCCGGTCAGCGCGACACTGGCGCCTGCCCGCTGGGTCAGCGTACCCTTGGCCCGATCTTCAAAATACAACGTGGGCAGGACCAGATCGGCCGCGCGCCCGATGTCGTCGCCGGTCGGCACGCCATGGGCAGACGCCGACAGCCGGTAGATCGGCATGGTCGCATCGACCTTCGTTTCGGCGCTGACGTGTACTCCATTGCCGCCATGGACGGCGTAGCCGGAAAAACCTGAGCCGAACAGGCCAGGTTGGACTTGCAGGGGGGCCTGCACCTGCGCCGCCTGCGACAACACCGTACCGCGCGGAATGTTGGCACCCGCCTGCATCGCCAAATTGAACGGCAGCACGCTTCCAGCGACGTAGCCTACGTTCAAATCTTCATGTTGCACCCGGAATGAAGCAAACACGCCTTGCGGAACGGTGACAGTCGCGCCGTCCGGTAGCTCCGAGGGGGTGAAGTACACGACCCGGCCGGCCGGCAATGTGCCGCCCTTCGGCACGATCACCGTCCCTTGGCCAGCAACAAAATAGCTCATCTCGAACGGTACGTTGGTCCAGTCCGCGTCGGTGGGACCGTTGTTCTGCACCACCGTGTTTGCCAGCTTAGCCGGGATCGGCACACCGATCAGCGACGTGCCGATGGTGAAGGTTTTCACCACGTCCATCGGCAGCGGCGTGCCGGCCAGAACGTCGTAGTCCTGCGTCAGGGTGAGACTGTAGGGTGCTGCCACGCCCGCCGGCAGCTGCCCCGAGGAGAGATCCAACGTCGGTTGACCGATCACCACCGGCGCGCCGGTCCGAATCGTCAGTGCACCGCCCTTGCTGAATCCGTAGGAGGCCAGCGTGCCGTCCAGCGTCAGGGACGCAGCGAGTCTTGACGTTTGATGCGAGCCATCGGTCCAGTCATAGGTCGCCAGCGTGATGTCGCCGCCCTTGCCGCCGGAGAATTTGCCATCGGCGAGGATGGCGCCGCCGGCCGAGGCGTCGATCCGCGAGTCCTTGGCTAGGGTGATGTCGCCAGAGTTGGTCGTCTGCGTGTTGTCTCCACCCGTCAGCTTCAGCGACACCGTGCCGCCATCAATGAAGGCCAGACGTGACCGGTCGGCATTGAGATCAGTGAGCAGGTTCGTCCATAGGCCGCGCGTGTCGATCATGGCCCCTCTGTGCAGTCCGATATGCACCGCGCCATTGGCATCGATCAGCCCGACTGCGCCGGCCAGACTCCCGAGCGACACGCTGCCGCCCCGCGCCGTGAGATCGGCATAGACGTCGATGCTCGGCGCGGCGAAATCGAACTTGCCGCCGGGTGCCAGCGTCAAGTCATCCTTGACGACGATGCCCTTCGTCGACCAGACGGTGATGCCGCCGAGGCCGAAGCCGCTGATCGCATCGGCGTTGAACCAGCTCGTGCCGGTGCGATCAGCGGGCGCCTCGTCGTTGCTGAAGGTGACTTGCGTGTCCGAGGCCACAGCCGTCGTAACGGCGTTGACGACACCATAGGCCTTAAGCGCCAGAACTCCGGGCAGCGCCACCGCGGACTGCGACTGCTGATAGCCATCCGCGAGGGCATCGCGGCTACGTGCCTGTCGAGTGCCGTTGAACACCTTGGCGACGATCCCTCCTTCCAGGATCGCAGTCGGGGCACTGACGATCAGAGTGCCCGCATCCCTGCCTACCGTGTAGCCGTTCTCCAGTTTCTTCTGCGGCGCGATCAACGGGTTGTAGAAGGTCTCGGTGACTTTCCAGCGCGCATGGTCAAGCTCATAGCCCTTGTAGACACCGTTGAACGTCAGGCCCGACGGCGCCTTGTCCAGGCTGTAGAGGCGCCCATCGCTGCCTTTGAGCCAAGTCTGGTAGACATAACCGGTCTGCACGTCCAGTGTGCCGCCCGAGACGTTCACGCTGGAGCCGGCCTGTGTGGTGACCTCCTTGCCCCCCAGCAGTACCGTGCCGCCCTGCGCCGCCCACTCACCAATGCCATGACCTTGGTTACTCAGGTATCCGCCCACTTCAAGCAAACCGTTGGCGGTGTACCAGCGGTCGCTTTCGTAGCCTGCGGTGCCCTTAGCTACGCGCACCAACTGGCGCCGGTCGACCCAGACGTCGTTGTTGAACAGCTTGCCACTGTCGCGGTTCTGCGGCGAGTCACGCTGCTCATTGCCCTGCACGTTGACCTTGACGTTGTTGCTTTCCATCGCCACGGTCACACCGACGGCGCCTGCAACGTCCAGCTGCGCTTTGTCCGCCACAAAGCTGCGCCCCCGTGCATTGCTCACGATCTGCCCGCCGGTGGCCAGGGTCAGACTGTCGCCTTCGAACACCACGTCGCCGCCCGAGACGATCTCGATGCGCGACTGATCACGTCGATCCGCCAGGATGGAAAGATTGTCGAAGGCGCCCGAGGCGCTTTGGCTGCGCAGCAAATCTTGCTTGGCCGACTCAGCAACCAAGGCATCGCGTTGGCTGTCCAGCGCGGTGATCTTGCCGTCGTCCTCTAACACCACGGCGGTGACCGCATCTTTGCCCAGGGTTACCTTGCCGGAGCTGTCGCTGGCTGAGTTCAGCAGATGCACGGTGCCACGGGTGTTGACGGTCGTCGTGCTGATCGCTGTGCCGTCCTGGCGCACGTCGCGACCAGCCAGCGTGATGTCCCCTTCTCGGGAGAGGATCAACCCGCTGTTGCTGACCTTGCCCGCTGTGCTGTTCGCGACGAACTGCGGCGAGATTTCGTTGCCGCGCGTGGTCGATGCCGTGTTGGCGTCCGTGCCCACACCCTTGCGGATGAGAAAGCTGTCGCCGGCGGCCAGTTGCGCCTGGCCCTTGGGCGTGGTGATCTCGCCTGCGTTGTGGACTTCACTGCCGGCCAGCAGCACATAGCCACCGCCTTGCGTGACCGATTTAGGTTCATGGGTCGTGATCCTGGCACCCGCTTTCACCTCGACCTTGCCCAGGGCCTCGGTGAAGGTTGGCGTGGTCGCGTCGGCACCATAAATGCCATTGGTCTGAAACTGTGCGTTGGTGATGTTGGCAGCAGCGGCCACCAGGTTGCGTGTATTGACCTGACTGGTGCCATCGAACACCACACCGTTGCGGTTGACGACCAGCACTGTGCCGTCGCCCTTGATCTGGCCCAGGATCTGGCTCGGACGGTGATTGGGATCGTTGACTCGGTTGAGCACCGCCCAGTCAGCATGCTGCTTGAAGTCCACCGTGGTGTTCTTGCCTACGTTGAAGGTCTCCCAGTTCAGGATGGCCTTGTCGGCGGTTTGCTGGATTTCGACCGTGGTGCGGCCGCCTGCGACAGTCTGGGTCGGGTTCTTGGCATTGAGCCAGCCGGCGGTGAGCGAATTGGTGTCTATCTTCAGGCCGCCTTCGGCCAAGCCGTCGGAAACGTCCGAGGGGGCGAGGCCCGCAGCATGGCGAGCCGCTTCTTGTATCGCCTGCTGAGCGGCGATGCCTCGCGCGGCCATGTTCAGGTTGCTGATGGACCGCTGCAGCTGCTCTTTGGCCTGTTGCTGCTGCCCAAGCGGGCTCGTCAGGCTTGCTGCGGGTAGGCCGTTGGGCAGCCTGCCCGTTTGCGAGACGGTGTTCTGAATCGATCCCTTGTTCGCGAACCACGCGGGACTGAAGGCCCGCTGGGCCTGGGCATGGCTGATCATCCCGCCGGCTGCCAGCGCGATGGCGATGGCCCTGGCGATGGGCGCCATGCGGAATACACGTTGCTCTCTGCGTTTGGATCGATCCCTGCCGTTGCGTGTGCGTCTGATCATGTGAGTTTCTGCCGAAGTAGAGGCGATGCCGGGGCGGCTGTCCGCACGGGTCGGTCAACCAAGTTCACGTGGACCGCTACACCGTCAGCGTTGGGCGCCATGACGCAAGTCAGTCCGTCTACCTTCAAGACACGCGGCAACTTCGAAACCCGCTAAATATTTTTCCCCTGATCAAGGATCGGCAAAAGACGGCAAGTCCGGCGAGCACACGCGCAGCACTCTGGAAGCGATACCCACACGAATGACCTCCATGTGATCGTCATCATTTCGTCACGAACGGCGAAGAGAGGAATGGAGAGGAGAAAAGAATGTCAGCTGAGCATCAGCACATTGGCGGGAAACGATCGCGCATTCAGATCGAACGTGTGCTGGAGTTGCAATATCGCCTCATCCAGACCGGCGATGCGAAAGCGCCCACTCACGGGCAGTTCGCGCTTTGATAGCGACATCAACACCACGCGGCCAGGGCGATAGCGATTGATCTCGTCCACCGCCTGCGCCAGCGGCGTTTGCCTGAACACCAACTCACCCCGGCGCCAGGCCGACACATCGCTCGGTTCGATGTTCACCACGTTGCCGACCGCTCTGGTGTCGTAAATCGTCTGTTGCCTCGCCTGCAGCTGGCGAATACCCGCCGGATGCTCCACACGCAACGCGCCGTCGATACAGCTAATGCGCACGTGGCCTGCCAGGTTGCGCACCTCAAAGCGACCAGACTCCGCCGTCGCACGGCCCGCGCCCGCGACAACGGTGAAGGCCCCTCCCGTGCCGGTCAGATCAATGGCTGCTTCGCCGGTCAACAGATCGATCCCGCTGGCATCGCCGGTTGCTCGTTTGCGAATGCTCGTACTGGTGTTCAGGGTGAGATGGATCCGATCGGCCAAGGTCACAGCCTGTTGTTTGCCGGTAGCCGTGCGGTAGTCGGCGCTCCATTCGTCGGGCGAAGGCCACAGGCCGAGCGGTGGATGCATCACCGCCACGCCAGCGACAGCGGCAGCGCTGACTGCCGCGCCAAGGAATACACGACGCCCCATGACACTCTCTGCGCGCAGCAGGCGTTCGTGGCGGGCGGCGATCTTCGAGTCAGCGCGCAGCAGTTCGCCAACTGCTGGCTTCAGCATCTGCCATTGGCGCTTGGCATCCTCGAAGGCTGCAGCATGTGCGGCACTCGTGCGCTGCCACCGCTTGAATGCCTGCAGTTCCACTTGCTTGATCTCGCCGATGGCCAGGCGGCTCAACCAGATGCGGGCTTCCTCACGAAGTGCATCGGTTGGCATCTGATCATCATCCAAAGCGGGCATGGGAATCTTCATCCTGTCATTTCATTGGGTGATACTGAGGTGCGCCGAGCTTGCCCTGAATGGGCATATTGGGAGCCTTCCTATGAAGACACATCGCATCGTCCAAACCCGCTATTTATTGCTGCGGGCCATGCGAGCCGCGCAATAGTCGTTGGCCAACTTCAGTTCCAGTTCGACCGTACGCAGCGACACGCCCAGGCGCTTGGCGACGTCCTTTTGGGTCATACCCTCCCAGCGCACCAACAGCAGCACGTCACGGCGACGTTGCGGCATGCGTTGGATGATCTCCAACAGCGCCTTCATCTCCGAGCGTGCGGCGACGGTTTGTTCTGGTCCAGGCATGGGGTCGACCACTTCCAACAAGGCGTCGACCTCGCTGCGTGGCACGGCGCTGCTCTGGCTGCGCAGGTTGTTGATTGCGATGTTGACCGACATCCGCAGCAGGAAACCGCGAGGATTCAGCACCGGAGTCTGGTTTTCCAGGCGATGTACGCGCAGCCAGGTATCGTGGAGCGCGTCGTCCGCAAGATCCGGGCTGCGCATGTACCGGGTCAGGCGACGCCGTAGATCGCCGTAATTTCTGGTGAGGAAATCCAGCAGTTGAAGCCGTACATCGTCGGACACGGCTACTCTGCCTTCTCTGCGCAGACCGGACCGCCATCCTGCGGGGGCAGAATCAACAGAGTGACGGGTTGAACCAAGTCGGGTGGCGGCGAACGGCCGATCTGCACGCGCCGCAGGGTTGACACCAAGGCCGCATCGCGCCGCCGATCGCCAGTGCTGTCGAGCAACTCAGCGTCCGTGACTCGGCCACTTGGAGCTACTTGGAAGCGAAGCAGCGATTGGTAGTCCTGCCGTGCTGCTTCGGGATCTGCGCAGAGCGCTGCCCACACCCGGGCCTGCAGCAAACTGTCGTAGGCCCGGACTCGGTCTTGAGCGGCAGCGCGTTGTGTCGCCGCGCTCGCAACCAACTCCGGACTGGCTTGTTTCACCACCAGCGCCGAAAGCGAGCCTGTGGTCACTTCCTCCACCACCAAGCCGGTGCCTTCAAGCAGCCGACGAAGGGCATCCGATGGCGTGTAGCGCCCATGCACCGGCGAAGCTGTGCGCCCGACAACCAAGGTACTGCTGAACAGTGCCGAGCGTCCGGATGTCGCGGCAAATTGGTCCAGCGCGGCGGCCAGCGGCTGGGTGGGAATGTCGAAGTCGAGCGGCGCGCTGCTGTTGGCTTGTGCGGCGTAGCCGTCTTCCAATGGCTGCGCTAGCGCCCTACGGTCCTCGGCGGCCCACGGCGCTCCCGCCAGTCCGCAGAGTAGCCAAAGCGCAACCGAGGAACGGTTCAATGGGACCGCGCGCGATCGCATCCCGGCTGTTCCTTCTGCTCCGCATTGCCGCGAGCATCGCCACTCCGGTGCCTGCGGCGCAGGACAAGTGAAAAAGGAAACGATTGATTAGGCAACGAACTGGCACATTCAGGAATCCTTCATGGTCTCAGGGGCGCGTGACATTTTTGTTACGGATGCAGTTTGCAGCGCAGAATCTTGGGGACGGAGAGCGGGGGCCAAGCCGTTGCGAAAAGTCGGTGATTGTTGGGGGATGCGGACAAAACTTGGACATCAGTAGGTAGTTCATGTATTCAAACGAAGACAGGATTCGAGCGGTCGAGCTGTATCTCAAGCTCGGCAAACGCGTCAGGGCGACCTCGTCAGCTGGGTTGCCCAATCAAGAATGCCCTGAAGGGCCGGCACCACGAATGCGAGCAGCGGCTCGATTTGCCTGTGGGCTATGCGGGGCCCCAAGTACTCGCAGGCCCAGAAGGAGGCGGCTGTCGAGCACTACATCACTCACGACCGCTGCATTGCCGCAACGATGCGTGCATTGGGCTGTCCCGGTCGGGGGACGTTGACCGGGCCCGCTCGTAGTTCGCAATTCCAGAGCGCAAGGCACGCCGCGGACTGCTCACGCCCGTGAGCGCCTCCTGGCCAGCGTACTCGGCACAGTAATCCAAGGCTTGGCGCAACGCCGTATCGACGCTGCGTAGTGACAGGGCATAGCGCTGGGCGACCTCCTGGCGCGTCATCTCGTCAATGCGCAGCGCCACCAGCACCGTGCGGTGGCGCCGAGGCAGGCGCTGCAAAGCGCGTTCAACCGCAGCCAGATCGGAACGGGCGGCAGCAACGTGATCAGGCCCCGGCGATTCGTCGGCCAAATGTTCGATCCCGGCGTCGCCGTCCCCTGTGTATTGCCAGGAACGGCTGCTGCGCATGCGATCCATGGCGACATTGCAAGCCATGCGGTACACATAGGCATCGGGGCTTTGAACAGGCGCGTGTACTTCGACATGTCCCAGACGCAGCCATGCATCATGAAGGCATTCGCTGGCGAGATCCGTGCAACGCAGATGGCGAACGAGGCGCTGCTGCAGCCGTTCATAGTTCGTCACGAGGTATTCCCGCAGCGCATGCCGACGTTGCACTTCGTTTGAGGGCTCGTTTGCCGCCTCATCCTCGCCGCGTTCGTCCAGGTCGAACAAGGTGCTCAATGCCATAGGGGATCTACCTCTGTGTTCGTGAGTGACGGCCCCAACCGCATTGCCGGGCCAAACGCCAACACTGCTGCATAGGCAGGAGTGCATTGACTTGGGAAAACGTACGATGAACATGGCCATGCACGCACGGCGAGCGAAACAGTTCCTGGCCTGATCCCGCTGAGCGCAGGAACAGGCCAGGAAACAGCACCGACGTTGGCCTAGCGCTCCTGCTGCAGATGCCGCCGTTGCTCAGCGGTCAGACGTGCCATCTGCTTGGGATCGATATCCCGCCCCATGCCAACAAACTGCAAGGGACTCGCGGCGTTGTAGGAAGGCATGCTCGACGACTGATATTCAGGGGGCAGCGACTGCGGCCCTTTCTCAGCCCCCTCCATCGACTCGCTTCCAAACCCCAGCACGCGCACCGTGAAGACCGAAGGCAGGTTCTGACGCGCTGTCGCCCGCTCGCGCTGCATGGCGTCCTGCGCGGCTGCTGTCGCCTGCGAAGCAGCCGCACTCGCATTGGTCAATGCACCGACATTCACCGCTGCGATAGTCGGAATGCCTACCGACTCGCCCTTGACCGCGATGTTGGCTGCGTTGACTACCTGCAGCGCCGCCAGGTTCACGTTGCCCGACACCCGGATGCCCGCTTCACCGGCGTCGATCGTGCCCAACGGCGCGATCAGGTCGATGTCGCCCGCCGGCACTTCCGGGATCGGCGCCAGCGTCGCGATGCCCGCGCCGGTGCTCGGCACTTCTGAAGACAATGTCACATTGCCCCACTGGTCGTAGACACGCTTGGGCGGCGTGTAGACCACAGTGGTCTTGGAGCCCCGGCCCGCGTTGATGTCGCCTTCGGCCGACCAGCCCAGGATGCCGCCGCCGAAGGTGGTCATGATGCGGCTCTGCCCCAGCAGGATGCTGCCCAGCGAGTAGATTGCGATGTCGCCCGCGCCCTGGGTCAGCACGCCGGAATCGGCTGGCGGCGCCTCACCCTCGATGCCGAAGACCTGGCGCCCGCCTGGAGTGAGCAACTGGACGCCACCGCCGAACAGCGTGCGCGCATAGCCACTACGCACGACGGGGATGGCGATGTTGTCGATCACCCGTGTCGTCGCGCCGCGGAACATCGTGATGTCGCCGCGGTAGTCGATGCGTTGGCCGTCAGCACCGGCTTCGGGAAACAGCGTGGCGATGGCGCTGCGGCCGCGCAGGTAGCTGCCGAAGCGCTTGCTGTCCGCGTCGTTGTACTCGCGCCCACCCGCCTTCAGTTCGGCGAAATACACCTGGCGCGCGAAGATGCGTTGTTGTTCGATCGGCAGTGCATCGAAGAAGGCCCGAGCCTCAGCCGCTGTGCCCTGGAAGCCCAGCCCGTTGTCCTTGTCGGACAACCACGCGACCAATTCGGCTTCGTAGGTCTTGACGACCTTGCCCGGCTGGTCGGCCAGCGGCGTGCCGGTCTGGGCGCGACTGCCCGCGTCAAGATAGCGTGCCAAGAGGCCGCTGTAGTCGGCGCCCTTGGCGCCCACGCCTGCCAGCATCGCGATGCTCGAGCCTGGCCGGAGGTCGCCCGGCACCACCGGACCGAGGCTGCTTACTCCCGCGCGGTCTTCCATCCGGATGTTGCGGCCGGCGGTGATCTCCAGCGTGCCGGGGCCGACGATGCTGAAATTGCTGTAGATGATGTCGCGCCCAGCCGAGACCACCGACACGTCGGTCGGATCGTCATGCGCGAACAGGTTGCCTGAGATGTCGTAGGTGCTGTAAAAGCCGCCCGTGCGCACTGCCTGGCCGATGGGCGTGCCGCTGCCGACAATGTCGCGCCCGGCCATCATCCAGACCGGCTGCCCGGCCTCGTAGTAGGTCTGACCGGCACGCGTCTTGTCGTTGGACTGGAACTCGTAAATGCGGCCCGTGGCCACGCCCACCAGGTCGCCGTTCATCGCATAGAAGCGCACGGGTTCGCTGCCATGCGCGTTGCCCGCCGACACGGTGTTCGCGCCCAGTGCGAACAACGGCCGTCCGGTATCGACCAGGTTGCCGGCCCGGGACAGGTTGCTCACCTGGGTGCCGTCCGCCAGAGTGCCCTGGAAGGCTGGGTGGAACGGCGTGGCCATTGCACCCTCGGCTGCACCCGACAGGCTGACGGCGAAACCGCCGCCGTAGATCGAATCGCTGGCGAGAAATTCCAGTTGGCTGTTGGCCGACGGCGTCAGTACCAGCGCGCCGGCGCCCGCCTCCGTCGAGTACGCGGTCGCCGCGCTCCCGTAGTAGAGACTGCCGCTGGCCGCGACCGCGCTCAGGATCGACGGGTAGACGTTCGCCATGTCGGTCGCGGGAACGCCGATATTGGCCATCTGCGGCGTGAGGTCGCCGCCCGCCGAGAACAGGCGGATGGCGGTGTTCGGCGTCCACAGCGTGAACCAGCTTTCGCCGCTGCCCTTGGCCGCGCCGATGATGAAGGGCGTGGTGTTCTGCAGCACGGCGCGGCCCGCGTCGTTGGCCCCCATCACGACCAAGTCGCCACGCGTGTTCACGTTGTAGCTGGCATCGCCCGGCACGAAGACGATGCCGCCCTGCGCCGCAACCCGGTTGGCCGCGAACGGATCGACGGCCCGCGCTTCGCGCACGGACTGCAAGCCCGTGAATTGCGCATAGCCCAGCGACTGGGTACCCATCGCACCCGCCTGCAACTGCACGTCTCCGCGCAGGTTGACGATGGCGCCGTTACGCACCGCATTGGCCGAGATTTCGCCCAGCGGATCGAGCGCGAAGGGGTTGAGCGCGCCAGCGATGCGCAGGCTCAGGTCGCCGCCGCCGGTGAGCGCCAGGCTGCCATCGGCCAGCACGCGGCCGGTACTGCCCACGGCCAGCACTAGGCCGTTGCTGCGCAGGTTGTCCACGCCGGTACGCACGGCCGCACCGCGCGGCGACACGACGCCTGCGTTGCCGCCCACGTTCACCCGCAGGTCGCCACCGCCCAGTGTGCCGTAGCCGGTGAAGCCGGCCAGCGTGTCGACGGCACCGCGCGTTGCGTAGCTGCCGAAGTTGATCCACCAGGCCGTGGACTGGTCGCTGCCCGCGCCGAGCGTGTTGCCACTGCCCTGGCGCCACAGCCAGTTGGCGGTGTCGGCATTGCTCACCCCCTTGTCGTTCGGATTGGGACGACCCACGCCGGAGGAGATGACGGCTTCCATCAGGTCGCCGGTCAGGTTGCCGCCGGCTTGCAGCGTGAGGTTGCCGCCGCCGGCCGGGTACCACGCGCGCGCGAGGCTGTCGGCCCCGCCATTCACGAATTTCTCGTAGGCCTGGCTGCCGTCGACCAGGACGGTGTCCGTGCCACCGAGGGAGCGCGGCAGGTTGTACGGATCGCCAGGCTGCGTGGCCTGCGACGACGCACCCGCGGTGTAGACGCCGAACAGCGAATTCATGCCCAGATCGCCGGCGGCGCGCAGGTCGAGATCGGCGGCGCCGGTACGCAGCACGCTGAAGCGGCTGCTGCCGGGAAGGTACTCGTACGCCACACCGTCGGCGCTGCAATGGCCGGGATAGTCATCGCACAGGGTCGGGTAATCGATGGCAGCGAAATCGATGGGCTGGCCGACCATGCTGAGATCGCCGAAGAAATCGAGCGAGCCTGCTTCGGACCAGACCCAGCCACCGGGCAAGGCCTTGCCGAACAGGCCGTAGTGGCTGTCGGCCATGCGCAGGTTGCCCGCTGCCGGCTGCTGTTGCAGGGTGCGCGGGTCGGCCGCACCGAGATCGGCGCCGGCCGCCAGTTGCAGCGACCACGACTGCGAACCCTCGGGCAGCATCGCGGCCGCGCCCCACAAACGGCCCTCGCCCGCAGGGCGCAGCTCGACCGACTTCGCACCACTGGGCAGCTTGATGTCGGTGGCCGAGGGCAGCAGCGCGCCCACCGGCAAGGGGGTATCGCCGTTCATCAGGTAGCGCCCGCCGGTCAGGACGATGCCCTTGGGCCAGGTCAGCGCAGCCAGCATGGCATCGGCCGGCAGGCGCATGCCGGCGTCGAGCCGTGTGCCCTGGGGCAGCGTCACGTTGACGCCGACGATGCTGCCGGCCGCGTGGATGACCTGGCCCGAGGCATCGCGCACATTCGCCGCCAGTACCGTGCCGGCCGGCAACAGCATTGCCGCAGCCAGTTCGCTGGACACGGGGATCACCGCGCCCGCGCTGAAGGTGTGCGGCTGGATCGGCAGGTCAAAGTTGAGGGCAGTGCCGCCCTCGAAGGCGGTGCCGTCAGCCAGCACGATGCCGGCACGCGGGATCACCGTGTCGCCACCAGTGAAGTTAACGCCCGACAACAGCAACCAGCCCTTGTCGTCCGGTGTGGCGGGTGGCGGCGCGAAGCCGTCGTTGATGCTGCCGAAAATGTCGAGGTTACCGGCCGCGCGGATGCGCAAGGTACCGACTTCGCCCGAGCCGTAGCGGCCGTCGATCCGTTGGGTGTGCGGGTTGACGCTAGCGTAGCGGTAGCCCGACAAATCCAGGTCGCCCGAGACCACGATGTCGCCGCCCGGGTTGATCGTGGCGTTGCTCACGATCTCGATGCCGGGCCGCAGATGGAAGGCGTCGGCATAGGCCGCGCTACGCAGGCCGGCGAGTTTGCCGGCCAGGGCGCTGGCGGGGGCCAGCGCGGCGGTGATGAAATCGGTGTTGTCGTCGTGCTTGTCCTTGAGCCAGGCCTGGGTGATCTCTTGGTAGGGCCGTCCGCTGGCAGCCGGCGTGCTGATCAGCGGGGCATCGTCGTAGCGTTGCATGCCGTTGACCGCGATGGAGCGCGCGCCGCGGATGTCGAGCGCGCCGCGTGCGTCGATGGCGATGTCGCCGTAGACCGCCGCATCGGATTCATTGTTCAGAGCCGATCGACCGTTCGCGCCAAGGCGCGGCGCCGAGAGTTCGAGCGTGCCGCGCGCGTGGTCGTCGTTCTGCCCCGGCTGCGTGCCCAGGGTCGCGGCCGTGCCGTGGCGCAGGTCGATGCGTGCGCCGTCCGTCAGCGTCAGCATGCCGTCACGCGTGCTCAGGTCGACGATCGCGCGGTTGGGCGAATCGATGATCTTGCCGTAGCTATCCACGCGCAGCAGCGTGCCGTGCGCATCGAGCATGGCCGTGCCCGCCACCGTCAGGGCGTTCTTCGCCGCGAGGTAGATGCGGCCTACGCGCTCGCCGCTGGCGTCGACGGTGCCGTTGACCGTGAGGCTGCCGTTGTCGACCGACACGTTGATCTCGCCGGCCCTGAGGCCGTCGCCGATCGTGAGGTCACCCTGCTTGAGCTGGAAGGTGCGCGTGCCGAACACGCCGCCGTCGTTCAGGCGCTGGTTGAGCGATGCGAACTGGCTGTCGAGCGCGGCGCCATCACCCAGACGCTGTGCGCGGATCTCCACGCCGCCCGCCAAGTAGGGCACGAGCGTGCCGCCCGCGTCGTAATGGCCCGTGCTGCCGCCGCGGAGCGTGCCCTGCAGGTCGGCCACCCCCGCCTGTTCGCCCAGCGCCAGCGCCTTGAGCGTGCCGGCGCGGTTGTTCTGCGCTGACAGGTCGATGACCGAACCCGCGGCCTGGTACACGTTGCCGGCCAGGCTTTCGAGCGTGACGTCGCCGCCCCAGCTGTACTTGCTAACGTCGTTGAAGTCGATCTTGCGGCCGGCCAGGTCGAGTTGCGCGCGCCCGGTCAGCGTGAGGTCGCTGTCGGCGGTGAGCACGAGCTTGCCGCTGGGCAGTGCCAGCGTGGTGTCGACGATCACGTTGCGGCCAGCAAGGCGGAGCTCCGCACCGAGTGTGGCGTCGGCCACCGGCATGATTGCCGGGGCAGCGCTGGTCACGCGCAGGTCGCCGCCCGCGGTGATGCGGTTGACGGAGCCCGCCGCGCCCGTCACCAGCGGCGCGTCGATGGTGAGATTGCCGCCGCTGTAGGCGTGGCCCTTGCCGGCCTCGTAGGCACCTTGCGACTGGTAGACCGAGAGGCTGCCCTTGTTGTTGGCCGTGATCCGCTCGCTGGCCGTGAGCCGCACGTCGGCGAAGCCCAGCGCCAGACGCGCGTCGTCACTGGTGCCCGTGGGTTGCGCGCCCGGGCCGTAGCCGAATTCGATGGTCGCAGCCTCGATGGCCAGCGTGCCGCTGCCCGTGCCAGCACCGCCCGTGACCACATCCGTGGCATCCTGAGGCGAGCCCTTCCAGACCAAGTGGCCGGTGCGGATGGTCGCCACGTCGTTTGCGTTGCCTGCGCCGTAGATGGCGGGCGTGCCCAGCACGAGGCGTGCGAGCGTGGATTTGCCGGTGCTCGGGTCGATGGTGTCGAGCGAAGCGCTGCCGAAGAAGCGCAGGCCGCCACTGGCGTTGAGTTCCAGCGTCTCGAGCGCCGGGGCGCCGTACTGCGTGTCGCCGCGCAGCAGGCGCTGGAGCACGCTCTGGTTCAGCGTCAGGCCCGCCGGGAGCGCATTGCCCCCGGCCGCCTCGGCCAGCACCGCGCTGTCGCCGACGTTGATGCCCTGCACGGCCAGCGTGAGATGGCGCGTGCCGTAGCGCACCGTGTCGTCGAGCACGAAGCGGTCGGGCGTGGCCAGCGCGATGGTGCCTTCGGAGTACAACTCGGTCTGGCCCGCACACGGCGAGACGGTACACACGCCGACCTGCAGGCTGCGGTTGCCCAGTCTGTCGACGCTGGCTGGCACCGGCAGCATGCTGAGCACGCCGTTGGACACCGCCACCAGGCTGCCGGTCGAGCCTTGGTAGACGAAGCCGTCTGCCGAGTCGTAGGCGGCACGACCCTTGCCGATCGTGTTGATGCCCGCGCCGCGCTCGATCACGAGGTGGCTGGCGAACTCCACGTTGGCGGCATTCGCCAGCAGGAACACTTCCGGCGCCGACAGCATCGCGCCCTGGCGCAGCGTGAGCTCGTTCGTGCCGCTGCTGAATTGCACGATGTTGCCCCCCTGGCCGTACAGCACGTACTGCAGCCCGCCGATCATCAGGCGCGATGCGCCCAGTGCATTGAGCGCATCGGCGTTCAGCGTCACGCCTTGGAAGCCGGGCGTGGCCGTTGCCCCCCCGGTGATCACCTCCAACTGTTTTCCGATCGCCGCGACCGTGCCACCATAGCCACCCGGGGCCGCGTCGAAGCGGCCGATGCCGTCGAAGCGGAGCGCCTCCTCGCCAGCGCCCGGGGCGAGGTTCAGCAACAGCGTGCGCGCGTCCGCAGGCGCCATCGCGCGTGGCACGCCCTGGCGTGCGGCATCGCTGACGATGAACTTGTTGAAACTGGTCTCGTCGTATTGCGAGTAGCTGCGCAGCACGTCGGCCGGCGTGAGGATGGCCTGGCGGAACAGGGTGTCGCCGATGGCCGTGTTCGTCACGCCCAGCTTCGCCGCCGCCGACCACGAGCCGTTGCGCATGAGGCTGCTGGCGGTGGCCGAGGCCTGCGCCGCAGCGCTGCCGTTGAGCTCGACCCGGAACGCGCCGGGCAGCAGTGCGTAGGTCGAGGGCATCAGCGTGTAGGTGCCCGCCGGCAGGCCCGGCACGCCCTGCCCCAGCGTGATCTGCTGGCCGACCATCGGATCGACCGCGCCGCGCTCGCCGGCGACCGGTGCCTGCGGCGCCTGCACGCCGGGCACGATGGCGTAGACCGGATTGCTCGCGAGGCCGGGCAGACTGAAGCTGCCGTCCGCGGCATTGCGCACCAGCGGGTGGTAGCGCGCATCGGTCGAGCCACCGCGGCCACCGATGAAGCCGGTGCCCCTGAGTTCGCCGCCGCCCGAGAGGTCCAGTACCGCACCGGGCTGCACATTGGCGCTCGCGCCACCGAGCGTGAGACCGATCGTCAGCGTCTGGCCGCGCGAGTCGGCGCCGCCGACGCCGCTCAGCTGGACCTTCTGACCGTCGTAGAGGTAGTTGAGACCGTCGACCGTGCCGCCATAGGGCATCAAGAGTCCGTTGCCGCTGACCGAGGTCAGGCTGTCGGGCAGGAAATTAATGCGCGTGGTGTTCGCGTCGCCGATGTGCAGGTTGCCCAACGGCACACGCAGCACGCCGCCCTGCTCGATCACCGCGGCGCCGAGCGCCAGGCTGCCGAAGACGGCGTGGGGCACCGGTGCGGCTTCTCCGTTGCCTTCGACACGTAGCACGCGGTCGGGCGCATAGCGGCCCTGCGGCAGCACGCCCGCCTGGATCGCGGCCGAGACGCCCGTGGCCGGGTAGATCTGGGCAGCACGCAGTGTGAGGTCGCCCGCGGTCGAGAGGATGGTCGTCGGCACGCCGTTCACGGCGGGGGGCTTGTCCGCAAGAAAGCGCAGGTCGCCCTCACTGGCCAGCCTGACCTGTCCGAAGCCGCGCCGCTCGACCTTGAGACCGGCCGGCGAGTTCGGGTCGCCGGCTTCCGGCGACAGCGCGATGCTGCCGCTGATGCCGGCCATCGACACCAGCGAGCGCACGTCGATGAGCCCGGCATGCACCTCCAGCTGCGCCTCGGAGGGCAGCCAGTCGCCGGTGCCGATGACGCCGAAGCGGCCTCGGGTCGGGTCCAGCGTCGAGTTCTGCGTGATACCGGCCAGTCGCACGTAGGGCGCGGCCAATGTGACGTGCGCATCGTTGCGCGCGCTGTCGGCCAGCATGAGCGGGCCGTAGGCCGACAGACTCTGGCCGAGCCGCAAACTGGCGTTGTCTTCGAGGCTGATGCCGCCCGCGCTGAGCAGCGCGACGTTGTCGAAGCCGCCCCGCATGACGGTGTCGACGCCCAGTCGGCCGTGGCCATAGGCCAGCGTCGCATCGGCCGCGCCGGGGATCAGTCCGGCCGGCAGCGCCGATGGGCCCTGCTGCCCGCCGATCACCAGATCGCGGTGACCACGCACAGCGTTCTCGGCCAACGCGGGCTGTCCTCCGCCCGGGCCGGAATTCGTACGCAGCTCGGGCGATTCCAGCGCGACCTGCAAAGTGCCGCCGGCCGCGCCCGCGCCGCCCGAGCGTGCACGCAGCTCGCCATTCAAGTAAAGGCCGTTGTTCGAAGCCAGCGTGATGCGCCCGCCGCGGCTCGCGACCGCGACCGGGCCGGCACCGCTCAGGTCGAGTACGGCCGAGGTACCCGAGGCATCGAGCAAGGCACCCTCGCGCACGACGATGAAGCCGTTGGCCGCCGTGGCCGAACCGTCGCTTTCCTTGATCTCGCCGCCGATCACGATGCTGCCGCCGTCGCGCACGATGCCGTAGCGCCGGCCCTGCGCATCGAGCGCCGTCGCGGGCGTGGCGGACGCGTCGATGACCGCCTGCTCGCCGATCCAGATCGAGCGGCTGTGCGCCACGTCCGCCGCGCGCTCCTGCTCCATCCGCGTGAGGTCGATGTTTTTGAGCGAGACGCTGCCGCCGCGCGCCTGCAGCCGTCCTTGCAGCGTGAGCTGCCCGGCGCTGGCGACCTGGATCGACTGGCCCGCATCGGCCGTGATCTGCGCACCCTGGCCAATCACGGCGGCCACCTTCGGCAGGTCGGCCGCCAGCGTCTGCGCCGTGCCCGCCTGCAGGCTCAGGCTCGCGCCCGCGCGCTGCGTGAGCACGCCCTTGACGGCATCCTCGGCATAGAGTGGCGGCGTCCAGGCCTGAAGCGCCTTGCCGGCATCGGCGCCGGTCGCGATGTCCTTGGCCTCTGGGGTCACGCGCAGCACCGGCATCGTCACCTCGACCCGAGTGCCCTCAGCCACCGTGAGGCTACGGTCACCGATCAATTCGTAGCGGCTGAAGCCCTTGTCGAAGAAGTTGCCTGAAAGAACCAGCGTGCCCGGCTCGGCCGAAGTACCTGCGCCCCCTGTGCCGTCCGTGACGAGCATACGGCCGGCCTGCAGGTTCAGCGTGCCGCCGCCCGAGGCACCCCAGCCGCGCAGTGCGCCATCGATCGCCAGCACGCCATCGGCGCCAGCGGCCTGGGCATTCGCCTGCAGCCGGATGTCGCCGCCCTTGCCGCCCTGCTGCGACTTGCCATTGGCCAACAGGGCTGCGCCCGAGGACACATCGACCAAGCTGCTCTTGGCCAGCAGCACGTCACCGCCGCTACGGATCGACACGCTGCCGCCGTTGCGCCATGCCATGGCGTGCGTGCCGGCAGGATTGAGAAGAAGGTTGCTCCAGAGGCCACGCGTGTCCAAGGTCACGCTTTCGCCTACCGCGACGCCCGCGCGCACGCCCTCGGGCGTCACGATGCCGGTGGTGTCGGCCAGGTAGTTGGTGCTGGCCTGCGTGAGCATGTCGCCCAGGCGGATGCTGCCGCCGCGCGCGGTGAGGTCCGCGTTCACGCCGACCTTCGAGCCGTAGAGCGTGATGTCACCGCCGTTGCCAACGGCCAACGCAGCGTCTACCGTGATCGAGTTCGTGGCCGCGATGCGCACCGCCCCAAGTGCGAAGCCGTTAAGCAGTGTGGTGTCCAGGATCAATGTGTCCTGGCGCGCCGCCGGCAGGGCCGTCGCGAGGTCGAGCCCGGTGGCGATGCGTTCGGCCGTGTCTGTCAGCACCACATCCTTTACGCCCGCGGTGTCGAGCCGACGGTGCATCAGGCCGGTGCTCTTGTCGTAGAGGGTGCCGTAGCTGCCAACCACCAACTGCCCGCCGCGTGCTGTCGCGTTCTGCGATTGGTTGTAGCCGTCAAGGTTGATGTCGGGCGCCTGGGTCTGGCGCACGCCCTGGAAGGCCTCGCCGACGATGTCACCCTCGATCACCGCGCTCTTCGTCCCGACCACCAACAAGCCGGCGTCGCGGCCCACTGTGTAGCCGCTTTCCAGACTTTTCTGCGGCCCGATCAGCGGGTTGTAGAAAAATCCCGTGGCTTTTTTCCCCCAGCGCAGGTGCTCGTCCTCGAACCCCTTGTACAACCCGATGTATCGCAGATCACCCGGCGCCTTGTTGACTTCGTACAGCCGTCCATCCGCGCCTTTGAGCCAAGTCTGGTGGATGAAGCCGGTCTGCACATTGACCGTACCGCCGGACAGATTGATGTTCGAGCCGGCCTGTGTCACCACATCCTTGCCGCCAAAGCTCACCGTGCCGCCCTGCGCCATCCATTCGCCCACAGTGTGGCCCTGGGTGCCCAGGTAGCCACCGACCTCCAGCAGGCCTCCCCCGGTGTACCAGCGGTCGCCGTCGTAGCCGTTGGTACCCTTGGGTACGAACACCAGGCTGCGCCGGTCGATCCACACATCGTTGCTGTTGAGGCTCTTGCCGTCCCGGTTGATCGGGGCGTCGCGCTGCTCGTTGCCCTGGATGTTGACCTTGACGTTGTTGGATTCCATCGTCACGTTCACGCCCACGGCACCGGACACGTCGAGCAGGGCACGTTCACGCACCAGGCTGCGGCTCGCTGCGTTGACCGCGATCTGGCCGCCCGTGGCGAGCGTGAGCGATTCGCTCTGGAAGTCGACGCCCCCCCCGCTGGTGATCTCGATGCGGGACTGATCGCGGCGATCGGCAAGGGCGACGATGTTCTCGGCGCTGCTCACTGCCGGGCTTCGCAGGCCATCGCGCTGGCTGTCCAGCGCTGTCTTGCCGTCATCTTCGATCACCACCGCGGTGGCGGCGCCCTGGCCGAGGGCCACCTTGCCATCCGCGCCAATGGCATGGAGGTGCACGGTGCCGCGGGTGTTGACGGTGGTGGTGGCGAGCGCGATGCCGTTTTGCTGGACGTCACGCCCGACCATCGTCACGTCGCCCTCGCGGGCCACGATCAGGCCGGTGTTGGTGACCTTGCCCGACAGACTGTCGGTGCTGAACTGTGGGGTGATCTCGTTGCCACGCGTGGTCGAGGCCTGGTTGCCATCGGTGCCGACGCCCTTCTTGATGACGAAGCTGTCGCCGGCCGCGAGTGCGGTCTGGCCCTTCCTCGTGGCAATGTCCCCCGCGTTGTGAACCTCCTTGCCGAGCAGCAGGACGTATCCGCCGCCTTCGGTAGAGGTCCGGGGGGGGAGCGTGGCGATCTGCGCACCGGCCTGAATCTCGACCTTGCCTTGGGCGTTGGTGAAGCTGGGCTGAGTGGCGCTGGCGCTATAGATGCCGCTGGCCTTGAACTGGCTGTCGCCGATCTCAGCAGCCGCGGCGACCAGGTTGCGCGTGTTGACCTGGCTGGTGCCATTGAAGACGATGCCATTGCGGTTGACGATGAGCACCGTGCCATCGGCCTTGATCTGGCCTTGGATCTGCGAGGGACGTGCGTTCGGGTCGTTGACGCGGTTGAGAACCGCCCAGTCCTTTTGCTGTTTGAAGTCCACCGTCGTATTGCGCCCGACGTTGAACGTCTCCCAGTTCAGGATGGCCTTGTCGCCGGTCTGTTGGATGGCAATGTTCGTACGGCCATCGACCTGGGAAGGCTCCGGGGCATTGGCGTTGTGCCAGCCAGCAGTCAGCGAGTTGGTATCGATCCTCAGGCCACCTTCGGTCATGCCGTCGGGAACGGATGCGCCATCGGCGGCTGCGAGGCGAGCGGCTGCCTGGGCCGACTGCTGCGCCGCGATGCCGCGCGCTGCGAGATTCAGGTTGCTGATGGAACGCTGCAGCTGCTCGTTGGCCTTTTGCTGTTGCCCAAGCGGGCTCGTCAGGCTTGATGCGGGCATGCCGTTGGGCAGCCTGCCCGTTTGCGAGGCCGTGTGCTGAATCGCCCCCTTGTCCGCGAACCAAGCAGGACTGAAGGCGCGCTGGGCCTGCGCGTGGCCCACCACACCGCCGGCCGCCAGCGTCAATGCAATGGCCCGGGCCATCGGCGCCAGTCGGAACACCCGATCTCCCTTGTGTATCGTTTGTCGTGTTTTGCCGCTGAGCCCGCGTGTGGTCATTTGAATTTCTGCCGAAAGTTGTGTCACTGTCATTCGGCTGCCCGTCTCGCGCCGGCCAACCATGTTCTTGGAGCTCAGTTCATCGCGTGCGACGGGCACGCGACAAAAACCTCCCTGTCATGACTACAACGAACGGTTCAACTCAAACCCGCAAAAGATTCTTCAGGTTTTTCTTGCGCCCAAAGCTCCATACGCAACTTCGAACCTGCAGCAATCCGGCATCGGTACGACACGCGATCCACCAGAAACCCGCCGCTGCGAGGCATTTGGACTAGCTCAGAACAAGCAAACCGCCTGGAAGCGATCGGGCAGTGAGACCGAAAACATGCTGGAGCTGCGTCAGCGCAAGATCCAAAGACGCAATGGCAAAGTGCCCGCTCACCGACTTGTCGCGCGCCGCATCGTTCATCAGCACCACGCGGCCGGACCGATAGCGGTTGATCTCCTCCAGCGCGTCCACCAATCGGATCTGCTTGAACACCAGCATTCCTTGGCGCCAAGCCGACACGTCAGCCGGATCAATGCCTGCCACGCCACTGACCGAACGGGCGTCGTAGATCGCCTGCTGGCGCGCTTGCAGCGCCCGGTCGCCCGCGGGGTGTTCTACGCGTACCGCGCCGGCAACACACGTCACACACACCTTGCCGTCCAAAGCCCGGACCTCGAATTTTCCGAATTCAGCGACAGCGCGGCCGGCGCCGGCCGCCACGGAAAAGGGGCGCCCTGATCCAGTCAAGTCGATAGCGGCTTCGCCACTGAGCAGATCCAAGCCAACTGTCTGCCCCCCATCCATCTGCCGGCGGGCGCTGCTACGTGTATTCAATGTGAGATTGACGCGCTCACCGAGCGCCAGCGAGCGCTGCTCGCCAACGGCGGTCCGGTAGTCCGCTCCCCATTCAGACGGCGCTGGCCAGAGTCCCAACGGCGGATAGGCAATCGCCATCCCTGCTACCGCGGCGGTACTCACGGCGGCACTCAGGAATGCCCGGCGCCCTTGATGCGGCTCACGCCGCGTGCGTTCATACTGGGCGGCCACATCCGGGTTGGCTCGCAACAGCTCGCCGGCCGGTCTCTTCAAAGCACCCCACCGGCGCCTGGCCTCGTCGTACATCGACTGGTGCGTGGGGCTGGTGCGCACCCATTCACGAAATCCACGGGCATCCTCCGTGGTCGCACGACCCGAATTCAGCAGGCGAAGCCAATTCCACGCCTGCTGTTTAAGCTCGTCAGGCGAGACCGTGTGATCGTGCAGAGGCGTCTTCATCGTGTCATGCCAGGCAACCAAACTTGGACGCACCAACGCAGGCCTGCAAAACGGTCGCCGGCTGGACGCTGCATTCGTGATCGTACTGTTCGCTCCATAGGGCTAGAACGAACGGCGACACGCAAACCCGCATTTATTTTTTTCCATTGCCGCCCATATGCGCATCCAGTTCGTCATGAGCGCGTTTGAGTTCGTACTCGACCGTCCGCAGCGAGACGCCAAGGCGCTTGGCGACCTCCTTTTGCGTTACCTCCTCCCAGTGCACCAGCACCACGATCACGCGACGCCGCTGCGGCATACGGTCCATGATTTCCGTCAGGGCATCCAACTCGGAGCGCGCCTGGGCAGTTTGCGCCGGACCTGGCGCCGGATCGGCCATCTCGTTCAGCAATTCGTCGACGTCGTCGCCTGAAAGGAAGCGGTGCTGCCTGCGCTGGATATCCACCGCGATGTTGGTTGCCACGCGCATCAGATAGGCGCCGGGTTGCTCCATGGGCCGCTGGTCGCCCTTGTCTTTCACCCGCACCCAGGTGTCGTGCAGTGCATCGCTGGCCAAGTCGGCGTTCCCAAGCATCTGTGTCAGGCGCCGTTTGAGGCTGGCGTAGCGATTGTTCAGATAGTCCAGCAGGATCGGTTGCCCGTCGTTGGCCATGGTCAGGACACGCCCTGTTCCTGGCCGCAGCGTTGCTCGCTGCGATCGAAAGGCAGAAGCATCATGGTCAGCGGCTGCTGCGCCACGGCCGGCGGCGGGGAGCGGTCGATTTGCACGCGCCGCAAGGTTGCTAGCAGCAACGCGTCGCGGTGGGCATCGCCGGTCGTACCAAGAAGGAGCGGGGACCTGATACGACCAGTTGGGTCAACCTGAAAGCGGAACAGGGAACTGTAGGCGCCCGGCGCGATGCGGGGATCGGCGCAGAGCGCCTGCCAGATTCGCGCCTGGATCAGACCGGGATAGCCGCCCTCGTTGAACAGCCTGGGCAAAGTGGCCTGTGCGACGGGACTCACCTTGCCAGCATCCTTCAGCACGAAGGTCTCTCCATGTTCGGATTGCAGTTTCTCTGCGGTCAGTCCGGTGCCTTCGAGCAGCTGATGCAATGCGACCTCGGGCGCATAGCGGCCTCGCACAGCTGAGGAGGTGCGCCCGACAATCATGTTGGTGTCAAACAATGCGGGCTGCCTGGAGACGTCGCCGTATTTGAAAAGCGCCGCATCCAGCGGCTGCGCCGGGATATCAAAGTCGAACTGACGGCCTGTAGTGACCGACGATGAACGGGATGGAGCGCCTCCGGTCGGCGCTTTGGCGGCATCCATCGCCCAAGCCGCTCCGGCAAGCCCGCACAGCATGCCAAGCGCCACCACGCGACGGCTCAGTCTCGCGATGTACGAACGCACCCTAGTCGGTCCTGGCGCTCCGCAATGCCGCGAACGCCGCCGCGCCCGCAGCTGCGTTGCAGCGACCATGTCGGGGGGATAGATCGAGTCGACAAGGGATATGAACCATCCTGAAAACGTCCATAGTTGCACCCCAATGTGACGCCATGGTTACGCCGGTGTTGGGTCAGGGATCGGCGGAATTCAACATGCCTCGGGCCCACTATGCTGTGCAGCTCTACAGGAGCGAAGAGATGGAGGTTCAACCGGTCCGAGCCGCAGCGACTTTGACGGATCGCGTGCTTGGTCTCGTAAGGGGCGATCGCAGCGCGTATGCGCCTGCTCCGTACGACAGATCAGCTCAACAACGAGCACAAGCGCACGCCGCTCATAGACTGAAATGAGCCCCTGTGCTCGCCATATGGCGGCGGGGCACCGCGCAGCACCTTGCGCGTGCCGACTCGAGAGATGCGCCCGATCTTCAAACCTTCTTCTTACCTCTCGCCCCGCGAGCCACAGTGCATGATTCAAGCATGAGATTCCATGCTCTCGCACTGCCTGTTTTTTCAGCGCCACCGACGGCACTGCCTTCGCGTGGCTGACGGCGCAGCCTGCCAGGGCCGTCTCATTCATCCGCCCCACATCGAGCGCTGCGCGCACCGCGCGGGCGCGCCATGCATTCATAGGAGGACGTTTTTCCATGCGCCGTTTTGAACTGATTGAAGGAACCGCCAGCAAATTCTGGGAAGTGGAGCAATCGGACACCGACCTCAACATCCGCTGGGGCCGCATCGGCACCGCGGGCCAGAGCCAGACCAAGTCGTTCGCCGACACCGCCAAGGCCGCCACCGCGCTGACCAAGCTGGCGGCCGAGAAGACGGGCAAGGGTTACAGCGAAGTGGGCGTGGCGACGGATGCGGCCATCGGCAAGGCCGAGGCGAAAGTGAAGACCGAGGCAGCGCCGGAAATGGCAACGGCCGCATCCGCAGCGAAGGCCTCGCCTGCAAGCCATACCGCAGCGGCGGACGCGCCCGCCGAGGGCATCGACAGCCAGGCCGACCGCGCGTTCGAAGCGGTGCGCGCCCAGATCGAAAACGGCACGCTCACCCGCAAAGACACGCTGTCGCCCTCCGGCCTCAAGCGCCAACACGGCGTGAGCGAACAAGGCGCCGCGCTCGCCTTCAAGCGGCTGCAATCCGTCGGACTGCTGGAGGGCTGGGGCACCAGTTGCTCGCCGCCGAAAGACGCGCAAGCCATCGCGAAGGAACTGGGCGCCATGGCACCAGCCACGCAAGCCGCGCCCGCACCGACCTCGCAACTCCCCGTCAACGCCGACATCCCGCCCTGGCTCGCCGCCGGCACACCCGTGCGGCTGTCGCCCGACATGCTGCGCGAAGCCTTCCCCTCGCGCCGCTTTCCGCCCAAGCCCTTCGAGCCACCGGTGAGCGTTGCCGCGGCCTGGCTGCCGGTGCGCCGCAAGCTCGACCTCAATGTCGACCTGAGCGTGACCGACGCGGCGCTGCGCGATGCCACGCAGCGCATGGTCGATCGCGGCACGCAGCCCATTCCCGCGGCAGACGCCGGGGCCGACACCGTGCTACTGGCGCTCGTGCTGAGCACCGGCGGCCACTACGGCAGCAACGAGGCGGGCGCCGCGCTGGTGCACTACCTGGTGGCGCAATACGGCCTGCCGGGCACCGTCGACATCCTGCTGGCTGCGCAACAGATCGAGATGCAGTCCACCTACGACCGGGCTGCGAGCAAGCACCGCTACAGTTTCAGCACCAGCGTGTCCAAACAGATGGGCAGCGCCTACTACGGCCCGCTGGGCGAAGGCGAGCAGGCCTTGCGCGCGCACCTTGCGCTGGCCGCCCCCGAGGTCTGGCAGGACTGCCGCTACCGCATCGAGGCCGGCCTGCCTCACGTGCACGCGAGCCGCCGGCCCGTGCTGGCGATGCTGCTGCCCGATGCGCCTGAAGTCTCGAACGCGCTCGCGCATGCGCTGGCGGCCGAGAAGAGCACGCCCGAAACCCTGCACTGGCTGCAGCTGACGGCCACCGACCCCGACGCCGTCGCACTGGCCGCGAAGGTGCGGCTGAGCTATTCGAGCGGCTTCTGGGGCAGCGGCGCCATGACAAGCACGCTGGTGCAGGAGCGAGGCGTCGATGCGGTTCCCGTGCTGGAGCGCGGCGCGGCCACCGACGACGCGGGCGACGCGCTCGCCTGCATCGGCACGCCCGATGCGGTGCTGGCGCTGGCCCGCGTGGCGAGCGCGTCGAAGGGCGCGCTGGCACGCCTGGCGCTGTCGGTCGACCGCTGGCCGATGGCGGCGATTCCCGCGCTGTCGCGGCTGGTCGCGGCAGGCGGCAAGGATGCGAACCTCGTCAAGCCCAGCCTCACGCGGCTGCTGCGCGCGCACGGCACGGCCCTGCCCGCGCTGCGGCCCTGGCTCGACGCGGGCGCGCAGGCCGTGATCGACCAGCAACTGGCGCTGCTGGCCGGCCCCGCCGAGGTGGCCGAGGCGAGCGAGCTGCCCGGCGTGCTGGTCGCGCCGCCGTGGCTGGCCAAGGTGCAGAAGAAGGCGGCCGGCCCGCTCGCGCTGGAACCCTTGGCATCGACGCCGGTGGAGCAATGGCAGGAAGGCGAACGTGAGAAGGCGCTGCGCATCAACTCCTGGCAAATGAACCGCCATGCATCGGCGCGCCAGGATCTGTCGGTGCTGATGGACGAACTGGGTTTCGACAAGTCGAAGCAGAAGACGATCGGCCCGCTAGGCAAGCTGGCGGCCGAGGCCGTGAAGGCCGGCGATGCCGACGCGCTCATCACCCACTGGCGCGCGATGGTGGCCGAGCGCAAGAAGGAGCGCTACTACTGGTTTCGCTTCGACTCGGCCTATGCCGCGCTGCTGCCGGCCGCCGTCGGCGTGCCGTTCTGGAACGCCGTGGCCGGTGAGGCCGAGAGCGACGACATCGGGCTCATCCTGGCGACCCATGGCCTGGCAGTGCTGCCGGGCCTGGTGGCCATGGTGCGCACCAAGCCCACCGAGAACCTCTCGTATGCGCTGAACTACGGCGCGGCCGAACTGGCCCTGCCCGCGGCACGCGCCTTCGCCAAGCTGAAGACGCTGCGCGCCGAAGGCCGCGCCTGGCTGCTGAAGTACCCCGAGCACACCGCCTGCGGCCTGATTGCGCCCGCGCTCGGCAAGGCCGGCGAGGCGCGCGACTGCGCCGGCTCCGCGCTGCGCCTGCTGCAGGCCAACGGCCACGAGGCGCTGCTGCTCGAGGTGGCCGGCCGCTACGGCAAGCCCGAAGTGGTCGAAGCGCTGCGCGCCGTGCTCGACGAAAGCCCACTCGACCGCTTCCCCACCAAGCGCGCCAAGCTGCCCGAGTTCTGGCAGCCGCGCGGCTGGCGCCGGCCCGCGCTGAAGAACGGCAAGGCCCTGCCCGACGACGCGCTCGACAACTTCGGCCAGATGCTGACCTTTCCGACCAACGAGGAAATCTACGGCGGCATCGCCGTCGTCAGGGAAGCCTGCGACGCCGGCTCGCTGGCCGAGTTCGCCTGGGACGCCTTCACCGCCTGGCTCGAGGCCGGCGGCCCGAGCAAGGAAGGCTGGGCACTCACCATGCTGGGCCAGTTCGGCAACGACGACACCGCGCGCAAGCTCACGCCCTTCATTCGCGCGTGGCCCGGCGAGGCGGCGCATGCGCGCGCGGTGACCGGACTGGACGTGCTGGCCACCATCGGCAGCGACGTCGCGCTGATGCTGCTCAACGGCATTGCGCAAAAGGTCAAGTTCAAGGGCCTGCAGGACAAGGCGCGCGAAAAAATCGACGCCATTGCCGAAGCCCGCGGCCTGAGCACCGAAGAGCTCGAAGACCGGCTCGCGCCCGATCTCGGCCTGGACGAGCAGGGCACGATGCGGCTGGACTTCGGCCCGCGCGCGTTCAAGGTGGGCTTCGACGAAGCGCTCAAGCCCTATGTGCGCGAGACCACGGACGGTGTGGACGGCGCCCGCCTGGCCGACCTGCCCAAGCCCAAGAAGACCGACGACGCCGAACTGAGCAAGGAGGCCGTCGAGCGCTTCAAGCTGCTGAAGAAAGACGCGCGCACCATCGCCAGCCAGCAGCTGCTGCGCCTGGAAGTGGCAATGTGCGCGCGTCGGCGCTGGACGCCTGAGGTGTTTCGCATGTTCTTGGTCGAGCATCCACTGGTGCGCCACATCGTGCAGCGGCTGATCTGGGGCGTGTATGCGGTGGAAGGCGCAGCCGAGGGCAGCAGCTACGGCGGTACGCTGCAGGCGTGCTTCCGCGTGGCGGAGGACGGCAGCTACACCACTGCGGAGGACGACCCATTCGAGCTGCCAGAACCAGGCCAAGGGGCGAGCATCCGCATCGGCGTGACGCATGCGCTGGACCTGCCGGCCGCCGATGCCGCGGCGTTCGGCCAGGTGTTCGCCGACTACGAGCTGCTGCAGCCCTTCGCGCAGATCGGACGCGACGTCTACACGCTGACCGAGGAAGAGAAGAAGAGCCTGAAGCTCGAACGCTGGAAGGACGTGAAGGTGCCCACGGGCCGCGTGCTGGGGTTGGCCAACAAGGGCTGGCGCCGCGGGCAAGCACAGGACGCGGGCTGCATCTGGTACTTCAGCAAGCCGCTGGGCGCCAACCGCGTCATCGAGCTGAGCTTGGACCCCGGCATCATCGTCGGCATGGTCGACGAGTACCCCGAGCAGACGCTGGGCCAAGTGCAGGTCGGCAAGCCTTCGGGCTGGGGCGACATGCAGGATGCGGAAACGCTGAACCAGCTCGACCCGATTTCCGCGAGTGAACTGATCCGCGACATGGAAGGCCTGAGGGCCTGAGTTGAACAATGGCCACATCGAACAAGCCCCCCAAAGACGCCGGCCCCGCGCCGCAGCAACTGCAGCGCCCGCCTGCCGAGATCCAGTACGCCGCACAGCTCGCGCGGCTGCAGGCGCAGGACACCGACCCGCGCCCGCCCGGCTGGGTGTTGGGCCTGAAGGCCGCGCGCTCGTTCATCCTGGGCGACGCGGCGCTCGACATCGCGCCCAAGATCGTCGCGCCCGTGGCCAGCATCGAACGCATGCTCGTCACCCTGGCCACCGGCCGCGGGCTGATGCTGGTGGGCGAGCCGGGCACGGCGAAGTCGATGCTGTCGGAGCTGCTGGCCACCGCCATCTCGGGCATCTCGACGCTCACCATCCAGGGCGGCGCATCGATCACCGAAGACCAGATCAAGTACGGCTGGAACTACGCGCTGCTCA
This sequence comes from Variovorax sp. W2I14, assembly GCF_050435205.1. Classification (NCBI taxonomy): domain Bacteria; kingdom Pseudomonadati; phylum Pseudomonadota; class Betaproteobacteria; order Burkholderiales; family Comamonadaceae; genus Variovorax; species Variovorax sp. W2I14. Next base: position 1,727,691 of record NZ_JBNDJX010000001.1, read on the forward strand.
TCAACGAAGGCCCGAGCCCGCGCGCCATGGTGCCGGCGCCGCTGTACCTGGGCATGCAGCGCGGCCAGGTGGTGCGCTTCGAGGAAATCACGCGTGCGCCGCTGGAGGTGCAGGACTGCCTGCTGGGCATGCTGTCCGACCGCGTCATGGCGGTGCCCGAACTGGCGGGTGAGCACGGCATGCTTTACGCGCGCGAGGGCTTCAACATCATCGCCACCGCCAACACGCGCGACCGCGGCGTGAACGAGATGAGCGCGGCGCTGAAGCGGCGCTTCGACTTCGAGACGGTGTTTCCCATTCTCGACTTCGACCGCGAGTTGGCGCTGGTGCAGGAATCGTCCGCACGGCTGCTCGCGCAGAGCGGCATTCCGAAGACCGTGCCCGCGCCGGTGCTCGAGCTGCTGGTGTCCACCTTCCGCGACCTGCGCGGCGCGCCGGGCAAGGCTGAAAAAGGCAACGGCAACGGGGGCAACGACGGCGCGATGGACAAGCTCACCGCCGTGATGTCGACCGCCGAAGCGGTGAACGTGGCCCACGCGGTGGGCGTGCGCGCCTGGTTCCTCGAACAGCGCGAAGGCTCGCCGGCCGACCTGGTCGACTGCATCGCCGGCACGGTGGTGAAAGACAACGCGGACGACCGCGCCAAGCTGCGGCGCTACTTCGAGCAGAAGGCGGCCAAGCGCAACGGGGCGCACTGGCGCGCGTACTACGAGGCGCGGCATCGCCTCCCCTGACCGCGCCGCGATGACACAGCCCCACATCGTCGGCGTGCGCCACCACAGCCCGGCCTGCGCGCGGCTGGTGGCCGAGCGCATCCGCACGCTGCGCCCGGCTTTCGTGCTGATCGAAGGTCCGGCCGATTTCAACGAGCGGCTCGACGAGCTGTACCTGCCGCACCGCTTGCCGGTGGCGATCTACAGCTACCTGTCGGGCGACGACCGGCACCACGGCTCGTGGTCGCCCTTTGCCGAGCATTCGCCCGAGTGGCAGGCGCTGGTGGTGGCGCGCGAGGTGGGCGCGGCCGTGCGCTTCATCGACCTGCCCGCGTGGCACGGCGCCTTCTCGCACATGGAGAACCGCTATGCCGACGTGGCCGACCATGCGCACGAGGAACGCGCCGAAGCCTACGAGCGCGCGCTGACCGAGAAACTTTCCGTGCAGGGCCGCGACGCGCTGTGGGACCACCTGTTCGAGGACGGCTGCGACGCGGCCGAACTGGCGCGGCGCCTTGGCACCTACTTCGATCATTTGCGCGGCGACGACGCCGGCTCGCAGGGCAACCAGGCGCGCGAACAAATGATGGCGCGCTGGATCGCCTGGGCCATGGCGCAGCCGGCCGAGCCCGGCCGCGCGCAGGCGCTGGTGGTGTGCGGCGGCTACCACGCGCCGGCGCTCGCGCGGCTGTGGCCGGGCATGCCCGCCGACCTGCCCGCCACGCCGGAGCCTTCGCACGAATCCACCGAGGCGAACGAAGAAGATGCCGGCACGCGCGATGCGCAGGCCCCGCTGCGCTTCGGCTCCTACCTCGTGCCCTACACCTTCAAGCGCCTGGACGCCTTCGCCGGCTATGCCTCTGGCATGCCCTCCCCGGCCTACTACCAGTGGGTGTGGGAGCTCGGCCCCGAGGGCGCGGCGCACCGCGCGCTGCAGCACGTGATGCAGCGCCTGCGCGAGAAAAAACTCCCTGCCTCCACCGCCGACCTGATGGCCGTGCACCTGCGCGCGCAAGGGCTCGCGCGGCTGCGCGGGCACGAGAAGCCGCTGCGTTCCGACTGGCTCGACGCGCTGGCCGGCGCGTTGGTGAAAGACGCGCTCGACGCCCCGTTGCCCTGGACCTACCGCGGCGCCATGCGCCCCGGCACCGACCCCGTGCTGGTGCAGGCGATGGACGTGCTGGCCGGCGACACCGTCGGGCGCCTCGCGCCGGGCACGCCGCAGCCGCCGCTGGTGGCCGCGGTGCAGGCCGAGCTGGCGGCGCACGGCATCGTGCTGCGCGGGCAACTCAAGCTCGATTTGCTGGGCGATGCCGACCGTGCGAAGAGCCGCGTGCTGCACCGGCTGTCGATCCTGCGGCTGCCTGGCGTGCGGCGCACGCAGGGGCCGAAGCTCGCGATGTCGGGCGAGCGCACCGAACTCTGGTCGCTCGGCGAACCGCTGGAGCAGCAGGCCGCGCTGATCGAGGCCGGCGCCTGGGGCGCGAACCTGCACGACGCCGCGCGCGCCCGGCTGGAAGACGACCTGCGGCAGGCACAAGGCCAGATCGTCCCGCTGGCCGACGGCCTCAACCAGGCCGCATGGGCGGGCCTGTCTGCGCTCAGCGATGCGTTGCTGCGCGAGCTGCAGGGCGCCATTGCCAACGAAGCGCGCTTCGAGGCGCTGGGGCCCGCCCTGTCGGTGCTGCACACGCTGCTGCGCCACGGCCAGACGCTGGGCATGGCCGACGCGCCGGTGCTGCGCGTAGTGATCGGCGCGGGCTTCGACCGCGCGCTCTGGCTGCTGGAGCCGCCCGCCGCCGTGGCGCCGGCCGACATGCAGCCGCACCTGGAAGGCCACCTGGCGCTTCGCCAGATCGTGACCGACGTGCTGGCCCATGCGCAGGACCACGCTCACGGCGCCCACGACGTGCACGCGCCCTCGCTGCTCGACGTGGAGCCCGCCCGCGCGCTCGCCGTGTGGCAGCGCAAGGCCGCCGACGCCAGCGCCGCGCCCGTGAGCCGCGGCGCCGCGCTGGGTGCCACGCTGAGCCTGGCCGGTCGCTTGCCGCACCCACAGGCGCATGAAGACGGCGTGGGCGAGGCGATGCTGCTGCTGCACTCGCTGCCCGCCCCCGTGCTCGGCGATGCGCTCACCGGCCTGCTGGCGCTGGCGCGCGAGACGCTGGCGTCCGAGCCCGCCTTCATCGCCGGCATGGACCGCACCGTGCAGGCACTGGACAACGCCGACTTCGTGCGCGCCATGCCCAGCCTGCGCGCCGCCTTCGCCTGGCTGCCGCCGCAGGAACGCGGACTGCTGGCCGACCAGGTGCTGGCGCTGCACGACGCCGCGCACCTCTCGCGCCGCACGCTCACGGCCCACCGCGCCGGCGAGGCCGCGCCCGCGCAACTGGCCGAGGCGCGCCGCGTGGAAGACGCGGTGCTCGCACGCCTCGCCGCCTGGGGCGTGACACTGGACGAGACAGAGAAAGCCCCCCGCCCATGAGCCTGGACATTCCCGATCCGCTGCAACGCTGGCGCCTGCTGCTAGGCGACCCCGCCGAGGCGGCCTGCGGCGGCCTGAGCGCCGAAGCGAAAGCGGCCGACGCCGCGCTTGACTGGCTCTACGGCCGCGACAGCGACCGCGCGAGCCGCGGAGAACGCAGCGCCGGTCTGGGCCCCTCGGCGCTCAGCACGCCGGACTGGATCAACACCATCCACACGCTCTTTCCGAAGGAAGTGATCGAGCGACTGGAGCAGGACGCGGTGGAGCGCTTCGGCATCGATGAGGTGGTGACCAACCTCGAGGTGCTGGAGCGGATCGAGCCGTCGGAGTCGCTGCTGCGCGCCGTGCTGCACACCAAGCACCTGATGAACCCCGAGGTGCTGGCGGCCGCGCGCAAGCTGGTGGCCGAGGTGGTGCGCCGCATCATGGAAAAGCTCGCCACCGAAGTGCGCCAGGCCTTCAGCGGCAGCCGCGACCGGCGCCGCCGCTCGCGCATGAAGGTGGCGCGCAACTTCGACTTCAAGCAGACACTGGCGGCCAACCTGCACCGCTACGATCCCGAGCGCCGCAAGCTCTACGTGGAGCGGCCGGTGTTCATCAGCCGCACGAAGCGGCATGCCGAGCCGTGGGACATCATCCTGCTGATCGACCAGAGCGGCTCGATGGTCGACTCGGTGATCCACAGCGCGGTGATGGCAGCATGCCTGTGGCAGCTGCCCGGCATGCGCACGCGACTCGTGGCCTTCGACACGGCGGTGGTCGACCTGACAGCCGACGTGTCCGACCCAGTCGAGCTGCTCATGAAGGTGCAGCTGGGCGGCGGCACCGACATCGCGAAGGCGGTGGGCTATGCGCAATCGCTCGTCGCCAATCCGGCTCGCAGCATCGTGGTGCTGGTGAGCGACTTCTACGAAGGCGGCAGTCCGCACGAACTGGTGCGGCGCGTGAAGGCGCTGGTGGAGTCCGGCGCCAAGGTGCTGGGCCTGGCCGCGCTCGACGCGACGGCCGAACCCAACTACGACCACGAGATGGCCGCGCGGCTGGTGCGCGAAGGCGCGCAGATCGGCGCGATGACGCCCGGGCAACTGGCCGGCTGGCTCGCAGAGAAGGTGCAGGGATGAGCAGCGACATCGCATGGCGCTCCGACCTGCTGGAGCTGACGCCCGAAGCGCTCACGGCACTGGCCAACGCGGGTTTCGTGAAGCGCGCGCAGAAGGACGTGGCCGCCGGGCTGCTGCCGCGGCTGGAGGCTGGCGCGGACGGCGTGGTGCAGGCGCATTTCGACGACGGCGTGCGCACCAGCCTGCCGCGGGGGCGCACGCTGCGCGATGCGCAGTGCAGTTGCCCGGCCAGCGGCATGTGCAGGCACCGCGTGATGCTGGTGCTGGCGTACCAGGCGCTGGCGGCGTCTTCGAAGGCTGACGCACCTGCGGCCGCGGACGATACGCCTGCCGATTCGGACGGCGCCTGGAACCCCGCTCAGTTCGACGACGCCGCGCTGGCCGCGAGCTTTGCGCCGTCGGTGCTCGAACAGGCGAACAAGCTCGCCGTCGCGCGGCCGGTGGTCGGCGTGCAGGCTTGGCGCAGCGCCTGCGCGCCGCCGGCGGCGCGGCTGCCGATGTGCAGCGTGCGCTTTTTCTCGCGCAGCTCGCTCGTGCATGCGCGCTGCGACTGCAAGCAAGGCAGCGGCTGCGCGCATGTGGTGGTCGCGGTGTGGGCATTCCGTCAGGCCGGCGCGCTGCCGCCAGGCGCCGCGGAAGCGATGGTCGAAGTCCGCCCGCCCGCTTCGGCGGGCGCGGACACGGCGAGTGGCGCACCGCAGCCGCTGATGCAGGGCGATGCGGCGCGCGTGCTGCGCGCCCACATCGACGCCCTGCTGCTCTCGCTGTGGCTCGATGGCTCGAGCCAGCCGCTGATCGCGCTGGCCGCGCGCTTCGAGGCCGTGCGTGAACAGGCGCTCGCGCTGGGCTGGAACTGGGTCGACGACGCGCTCGACGAGCTGTGGCAGCTGCTGCAGGCGCAACAGGCACGCAGCAGCCGCTTCGAGCCGCTGCGCCTGGTGCGCGTGCTGGCCGAGCTGTGGGCGCGGCTGCAGGCGGCGGCGCATGCGGAGCAGCCGGGCACCCGACGACCGTCTCTGCTGGCGAGCCAGATGCTGGGCGTCGGCGTGAAGGGCGAGGTGGCGCTAGACCACCTGCGGCTGGTGTCGCTTGGCGCCGAGCTTTGGTCTGACGACACGGCTGAAGGCGCGAGCATTCTCTTCGCCGACCCGGACACGCAGAACGTGACGGTGCTAGAGCGCCAATGGACGCGCGAGGCCGACGCGGCGGCCGGCGGCACCGCGCAGGCGCTGATGAACCGACGCGTGGCGGGCTTCCCGCTGCGGCAACTCGCGAGCGGCCAGATCATCACCAAGACCGCGACGCGGCGCGCCAACGGGCTGGTCGACATCACGGCCGGCGCGCGGCAAACAGGCGTGCTGCCGCTGTCGCCTACCTCGTGGAACGACCTCGTCGCGCCGTTGCGGCAAGGCAGCGTAGCCGCGCTGGTGGCGCACCTGCGCGAGGCGCCGCCCGATTTCGTCCGACCAAGGCAGGCGGCGAGCAGCGCGTCCGCCGGGGCCTCGGGGCAGCTGCACGTGGTGGCCTTCGATCGCATGGAGGTGATGTCGTGCCACTGGGATGCGGCCGCGCAGGTGTTGCATGCGGCGCTGGCACAGGCGGGGGTCGGCGAGGCAGGCGACCCCGCGGCAGCGCCCGCCGACGAACAACTGCGGCTGGCGCTGCCGCACCGCGCGGTGGCGCCGGGGGCGGTCGATGCGCTGGCCCGCACGCTGGCCGGCGACCATGGCGCGCTGCGCGCCGTGGCGGGCACGGTGCACCTGCAAGGCGGCGTGGCGGTGATGCAGCCGCTGAGCCTGCTCACAGCGCAGCGCGCCGTGGTGCTGCAGGTCGAGGCGGTCTCGCCGCAGCCGCTGGGTTTGCACAGCGACGTCGACGAGCGGCCCGCGCTGAATGCGCTGGCGAACGACACGCTCGCGCTGCTGGCGCTTTGGCTGCGCCAGGGGCTGCGGCATCAAGGCGGCAATGCTCTGTCGCGCGCCGAGGCGCAGGTGCTTCATCTGAAGCAGGCCGGGCTGGACCGAGGTGCGGCGCTGCTGGGCGCGGTGCTGGAGAACCTGCACTCGGCTCAGCGGCCGGCGTTGGTGGCGCAACTGGCGATGCTGGGGCTGCTGATGCAGGGCGTGGCGCAGTCGGCATCGATGGAGGCATTGGCATGCCTCCCAAGCCATTGCTGACTTGGGGGTTCTTTCCATGGGGTGTTGATTGCCGCCGAAAACTGATCCAGTTATGGAGCGAACCCCATCGACTGGACCACTGGGGTCGTCAGAGCCAAGCCGCCTGCTGAGCGAGTTGGGATTCAAATTCGCTGGGTGAGCAGTAACCGAGGGCCGAGTGCAGCCGCTTGGCGTTATAGATCTCTTCGATGAACCGGGGCAGCCGCGTTGCCACGCGTGCGAAGGTATCGTAGCCCGCCAGATACACCTCTTCAACCTTGAGCGCTTTCATAAAGCTCTCGGCTTCAGCATTGCGATACGGATTGCCCGGTGAGCTCATGGAGCCTCGGAGCCCGGCCTCCTGCAATGCGCGTCGGTACGTCTCGCTTGCATACTGACAACAGCGATCCGTGTGATGGATGCAGCCCGGCCGCGGCTGTCGGCTTCGGACGGCCGAACCAGCGCGGCCAAAGCCAGCGGTGTGTCGATGCGCCGCGAGATCGCATAGCCCACGACCTTGCGGCTGCAGGCATCAAGGATGGCCAGATAGCAGAACCCGGTCTCGATGCGGATGTACGTGAAGTTCGCCACCCATACGAGATCCGGGCGGCTGGGGATCACGTTGCGATAAAGGTTCGGGAAGATCGGGGTTGTGGTTACTGTCGGTGGTGCGAACAAAGCGCCGGCACGGCTTGATCCCAAGGCCATGCATCTGCATGAGGCGCGCGATGCGCTTGTGGTTGACGAGGTGACCACGGCGGCGCAGCTCATGGGTCACACGCCGATAGCCGTAGCTGGGCCGCGCGGCCCCATCGGCTGCGATGTTGATGCCACCGAAATTGACCCGGTCAGAATCAGAGAGCGCTGATCCCGCATGTTCGCTGAACGCCCAAACAGTGGAAAAGGCGCAGTCGAAAGTCGGCGGTGGCTCCGTTCGGCATCGGCGCCAACGGCCACTGTTCAGGTGCGCTGTGCCACACTGCTCTGCTTTGCACAGAGAGCATCATGTCCCTACTTGCGGTTCAGGAAGCGATCGCCACACTCACGGCAGATGGCCGCGACGTGGGAGTTGAAGCGGTTGCAGTCACGTTGTACAACGGCATCGTTCTCAAAGGAATATTCAAGCCCTCTGCGGAGCAGCGCACGGCCTGCGTTACGGGCTCGTCCACAGCCTTGGGCGACGCGAACACGCACGTCAGCACATTCTTCGATTTGGAAGACGTCGTGAGCTTCACCTATGCGGAGAAGAACCAGCGCATTGAATACTAGAGGCGATAAGTTCTTCAGACGGCTTGACGACTGGGGCTATCACAGAGACTGCTGGGGCCTGTTGCGCCAACCGCGCCAACGGCCGCGTGCGGATTCCGGTCGATATCGATACTCCGCCTGATCGGAACAGGTCACGCGTGACGGTCTGGCTTGGCCGCCAGTCCCGGTCGAAGTCTGGAAGAGCTCGATCCGCGTAATCGCAAAGCGGTCGGGTCGCTCCTGACTGGTCTGATGAGTAAAAAATGCCTGGGTCGAACATCCCCGCGAGCCGCTGGTCGCCGGGAGCCAGGTTTATTGCGCGCTGGACATCCAGTGCCTGTGGGTGGGGCCGCTGTTCGTGCTGTCCTAACTGTTCCTGAAGCTGGGCGTGCGCTGGTAATTGCGCCGATTCACGGGCGAATTGATTTGCCCATGAATTCCTGAAATCTCGCCCAGAAATCGGAATCGAAAACGGTCTCCCTGTCTAGGCGCAGGCCGAGCGCCATTGCGGTGCAGGCCTGCGGGTCCAGTTCGATTTCTCTCTCCGAATTCATCAATTCAAGAAAAAACCCTTCGAACGCCATTTCGTATTCCCGATTTTCCAGGTAAAGAGCAATTTGCAACTTGGCATCTTCATCGAGTTGGATCGATTTCATCTTTTCATCGAGGAACATTTCGACGCGTTCGAAAATTTCTTCTTGGCTCATGATATTTACCGATCAGAACGGAAATCCGGTGGAAACTTGCCCGGAGTATAGCGGGTGATTCAAGGGATAAAAATCCACCCGCATCCGCACGCCGTCGATAACGCCTATCTTGTAAGGTGAATTCCATTTTCCCAATTGCTGGGGAATATTTTGATCACCCGCCACCCGGTTGATGGAATCGACGATCTTCTGGTCGCTCCAATTGGCAGGAAATTCCGTCTTGGCAACGCCGTCCTTGCCGGTTTTTCCGGCCCCGGCCCGGTGCCTGTTCAGGATGTGGTCGCGGCGAAATCCGACGTAGTCGTGCGGCGGCTTCTGGATGACCGTGCCGTCGCGCCCAGCCATCGCGGCGCCGCGATTGGTCTCAGCTTCCGAAATGGATTTGCCGGATTGATTTCGACGCTGCGTCGCCGCCTCCTCGCGCACCCGCGTATTCAGCCCGCTCGCCAGACCCCATGTCATTTCATTCACATTGGCCACGGCGGCTTCAGGAAATCCCAAGGCCCGCGTGGCCATGCCGGGTCCGGCAAACGGGCCCATGAAAGCGAAGGCCATGGTATTTCCCCAAGTCAGATTCCTGTTGTCGAGCCAAGCCTGCTCTGTGGGGGTGATATTTCCTTCGAATCTTTGGCCCGGCTGATAGACATCCTGGTAAAAACTCGAATCGCGACGTAATTTAAGCGATTGCTCCGGCGGCAAAGTATTTTTTCCGTTGACGTGATCGGCCAATTGCTGCTGCTTGTCCTCGATCCAGGATTTGGGGATTTCGTCGGGCATTTTCTCGCACTCCTCCCGAAATCTCTTGGCGGACTGAAGCGCGTCCGTGGGCTCCAGGCCGACTGCGCGGCCATGCCCGGCCAGCATTCGCTCGTACCACGGCAATTTGTCGAATTCCGCTTTCTCCCGCTCGTAGCGCTCGCTGCAAATCCCCCGGCGTCGCCGAAGCATTTCGGCCGGCGCGGGAACCTCGCAGGTCAGCAATCGCCCGACGGTGCCGTTGCCGTTGAAAGGCGGCTCGTCGGGCTCGGCCATCAGGCGGCTCCGTTCATCTCGCAGAGGTCGCCGTGACGGGCGACGGCGCGGCTCTCCACGAACACCGTGCTCGAGCCGGTCACGACCTTCACGTGACCGCCGCCCAGCGAGACCCCTGAGCGCACCCCGCTGCCGGCGTTGCCGGCCACACCCTTGACGATGCTTTCGACCATCAGCACCTTCTCGCTGCGCGCAGACACCGAATCGGCGTACGCGGCTTTCTCGGGCGGCAGGATGGAGACGATGTCGAAGGGCACGACCTGGTCGCCGACGATGCAGAAGTCCGGCGTGACATTGACGACCATGAACCTTGCTTCGGCGTCGGCAATGTGTTTTTCCATGCTCATGCAGGCACTCCCCCGGTCGCCTTGTGGCGCAGGCCCCCATCGGCCTGGACCTCGGCCTCGCGCAGGCGCAGGTCGACGTCGATGATGTCGCGCGCCTGGTCCAGCGTCAGGCGCCAGGTCAGGTGCACAAGCATCTCGTCGAGATCGACGTGCACGGTGTCCAGCTTCATGAATTGCGCCGTCTGCGCGCCGTCGCCCGTCCCGCACCACGCCTCGATGCACAGGCCCGGCAATTGCATCTCCAGCGCGTCCGTCGAGGCGAAGAAGCCCTCTAAGCGCAGCGACTCGTCGCCCGCCAGACCCTCTGCGACGCGCTGGTCGGCCGGCGCGTACTGGAAGAAGCGCAAGTCGAAATCCTCCGCATAGTCCATGAAGGGAGCCTGCGCGTGACGGCGCTGCCAAGCCTCGTCGTAGGTGCCGGCCAGCGCGAGGCGGGGCTGCCAGTGGCGGGCAATCGGAGCGAACCCCTCGGCGGCCAGATCGTCCTGGTTGCCGTGGCGCACCGGCACACCGGCGCGCTCGATTTGCGGCGCGGGCACGGCGACGCCGCGGTCGTGCCGCGCGCCGGCATGGGTGTCGCGGCACGCCGACCCGAAGCGTCCGCTGCCGCAGGGATTGGCCGGATCCATGCGTGGCGGCGCATCGACCGCGTCGCCTTCGTCGCGCCACCAGCCGCCGTAGGCGAGCTCGTAGCGCAGCGGCACTTCGAGCGCCGGTTTGGGATCGCCCGGCGTGCGCTGCGCCGGATCGTCGTGCCAAGGCCACGATCTCGGTCCGGTCAGACGCAGCGACTTGTCCAGGAGCGGTGTGCCGTGCCGCGCAACCTGGAGCGTGGCGAGCCATTCGCGCTGCGGTGTCCAGCCGCGCGCCCGCGCGCTGCCCGTCACGAAGATGTCAGCCTCGGGCTTGAACAGCACGAGGTCGGTGGCCGAGCGAAGGCTCGACAGCACGGGCTGCGCCGCGTCCCACGCGGCATCGGCGAACACCGGCCCCCGATGCCTCGGCGCGGCCTCCAACCGGCCCGCCGCGAGCACGAAACTCGCGCACACGATCACCACGTCGTGAAAGCGGATGCCCGGTCCCATCTTGTCGTACTGGAAGTGGCCGAAGGGCGTGCGGTTGTGCACTTGCTGCAGCCGCGGTGGCGGAACGGCGGGCGCGCCGCTGGTCATCGGCGTGCTTCCTTCTTGCTGCCATCGACCTGCGTGGTCGCGGCGACCGACGCCGGGGCGCGGCCCAGCACGTCCGAAGCCACCGCGGCGGAAGCCACGCTCAGCACCTGCGCCACCGGGCCATTTGCACTGCCCTCGCCGCCGACGCCTGCCGCCTGTTTGGCGATCGACGCGAGCTGCGAGGCCTTGCCCAGCAGCTCGCCAGGGTTGGCCATCGCCGCGCCCAGACTGGCCATCGGACTGCCGGGTGGCTCCGGCGGCGGTGCGGTCGGCACTGCCTGCGGCTGCAGCGCGGCCTGGCCGCCCTTGGGATTGAGCCAGATGTGCTCGCCGTTCAGGGTCACGTCGTCGCCCTGCGCCGTGATGTTGATCTTCTTGCCGGTCACCGCGATGGACCCGTCGGCCTTGAGCTGGACCACCGAGGCACCCACCCGCAGCGAGATGGTCTTGCCGTCCATCTCGATGTGGCTGCCCTTCTCGCCGCCCACCGACAGCAGGTATTTCTCGCCGACCTTGGTAGTCTGGGTCTTGCCGACCAGCGTGGTGTCCACCATGCCGATGACCGAATTGCGCAGCATGCCGACGTTGAAGGAATAGGCCAGGCCAATGTTCACCATCTTGGCCAAGCCCACGTTGTGCATGTAGGCCATGCCGATGGTGGCCACCTGATTGCGGCCCACCTTCTTGCTGCGGTCCTGTCCCACCGAATGGGTTTCGTCGTGCTCGACCTCGATGTCCTGGTTGCGCTCGGCATGCAGCCAGACCTGCTCCTGGCCCTTCTTGTCTTCGAAGCGCAAGGCATTGGCATTGGTGCCGTTGCCGCCCTCGGAGCTGCGCGTGAGCAGTCCGCTTTGTGTGGCGTTGGCCGGCAGCGACCAGGGCGGCATATTGTCGGCGTTGTAGACGCGGCCCGTGACGATGGGACGATCAGGGTCGCCGTGCTCGAAGTCGACGATCACCTCCTGCCCGATGCGGGGGATCTGGATGCCGCCGAAATTGGTGCCCGCCCATGGCGAGGACACGCGCACCCAGCACGAGCTGTTCTCGTCCTTGGTGCAGTAGCGGTTCCAGTGGAAGCTCAGCTTCACGCGGCCGTACTCGTCGGTCCAGATTTCGCGGCCTGCGGGGCCGGTGACGATGGCGGTCTGCGGGCCGGTGGTACGCGGCCGCGGCACGGCGGGCGCGGCCGCCCGGTAGATCTTGCTTGCGGGAATCACCTCGAAGTCGACCCGGCACTCGAACTCTTGCTGCGAACTGGCATCGCCGACGTCCTGCAGCCGCAGGTGTGCATCGGTGACCAAGTACTGGCGATTGGATTCGTTCTGGGGATGGCGCTCCAGGGCCATCAAGCAGCCCGGCACCACCGCGCGCAGGTTGCCCGAACCGCTGGCACGCTCGCCGTGGCTGCCAGCTTCTTCCATGCGGGTGCGCACGAGCTGCTCGCCTTCGGATTCCACCGCGTAGTCGCCGGGCCAGCCGTAGCGCTCCCAAGTGTTCTGGGAGGTTTTGCGCGGCATGGCGCTGACCTGCTGCAGGTTGGCTCTGGGGCGCTTGAAATCGAAATCGTCCGTGACCCACCGGCCGCTTTGCAGTTCCTCATACGCGTTGAAGCGGTCGCAGTGCTCCTCGCGCACCGTCGCCTCCGCGGCGTAGAAAGGAATGGTCTGGTAGCCCGCATGTGCAAAGGGCTGGTGCGAGGCCATGTCATCGACGATGACCAGCTTGTGGCTGCTTTCCGCGTGCTCAAAGTAGTAGTAGAGGCCCCACTCGTGAAGCAGCCGAGCCACGAAGTCGTAGTCGGTTTCGCCATACTGCACCTGGAACTCACGGGCAGGATAGCTCCCTGTGGTCCGCAGGTCGAAGGGAAAGCTGTACTTGCCCAGGACCTCCCTGAGGATGGCCAGCACATTCTGGTTCTGGAAGATGCGGTAATCGCTGGTGCGCGTGGCCAAGGTGAGCCAGGGTTCGACGACAGCTTCGTACAGCGCTCGGCGATTTTCAAGTCGCAGGAAGCGCACGCGCGTCACAAGACCGGAAAGGTGGCGCTGTCCCGGGTCTTTCCCGGGGCGCCCGTCGAGCACGATGTGGGCGGTGAGCGCCTCCCCCACCAACTGCTTGATCGCAACGTTGGCAGCCTGGCGCTCGTTGAAGCCTGGTTGCTCGGGGGTGGCGAGCGTCAGCGTGTAGCTAAACAGTCTGCTGATCCCCTCGTGGCCTTCGATGGCGATCGGCTCCAAGGCCGGCTCGCCGCCCAGCATTGGCATGGCCGTCGAAGACATACTGAGAACGCGCGCAAGCGGCGCGAAGCCAGCTGGCATGACACTTCCTTGAAGTTAGGCCTGCGAGATAGACCCGCAACCCGGAATGCCCACGACTCATCCGCGACGAGGCGCATCTGAGCGTCGGGAGTAACGGGAGGCTCAGGCCTCCTTGTTTTCCTTGAGGTTCCAGGCCAGCACCGTCTCGGCGCCTTTGCCACCCTTGTCGGTCTGCTCCCAGTACTGCTGCTTGACCTTGGCCGCCTGGAATGCGAACTGCACAAGCACCGCGTCGCCGCCCTGCTCCGCCGTGTACTGCACCGAGGTGACCAGCACTTCCTCAAGCGTGACGCGCGTGTATTCGATCTGCGTGCCGCCGGCCTTGCACAGCGACACCTCGACCTTGCTCAGGTGCTTGCCGCTCGCGCAGTTCTTCAGGATGGAAGGGGCCGCCTTGTCGATGCGCGCGACCACCTGCAAGTCGTTGAAGCTGGCTTTGCCCACACCGCCACCACCGCCGCTGACCATGTTTCCAGGCTGCGTCGCACCCCACGCGAACGACTTGATATCGCTCCAGTCCTTGTGATTCGAGTCCTTGGATTCGCCATTCGCGCCCTCGACGCGCATGAACATGTCCACTGCCATGAGGAATTCCCTTCTGTATTGAGAGCAGAGCCCGTCCAGCGGGCAATGCAGGTTCGACGAGCCGTTGCCAAGACAGCCTCATCAGACTCACGATGTCAGCCTTGCCTCTGGCACGGGGCAATTATTTGCGTGTGATCCAGACAAGGCCACACGCTTTTTATCGCATGTTTGTGAATTTTTCATACGCAATAAAGGTCAATTTCTCGAGGTTATTTCTTTTGACTTATTTATTGCCCGGAGTGGATGTGACCTAGAGGCTATTCGGTCATCGATCAATAAAAGTCGCGTCTTCGACGCGCATCATGCGGCGACAACTGCGGCCACGCCTCCCACTAGGGATCGAGATTTGGACTTGTGCCGAAATGCGTGTGCTTGAGTTCACTAAGGCGCCAGGGCCGCAGTTTTACGATCTTGGGTACCGCCCGCTATATGCGAAGGCGAGGCTCTGGCCACTCAGCACCGGCGCCGCGCTGCCGGCTTGCGTACTCGGCGAGTGGGTTAACAGGCGGCGAAACGAGGCGGTCGTGCGAGGATCGTGCTCTCGGTCAGCGGCGTCAACTCACTACCTTCGCGCACCGAAGTCGAATCTGTGTCTGTCGAAGACCCTGTGCTGCCCTGCCCCCGGGGCTCCCGCGCCTGAAAGTCGCACGCGGCCTTCAAACTCAGAGTCATCCTGTCGGCAAGGCACGATTGCCTACCTGCTTACAGGGCGGGGTCGTGGCTCGAACATCGGTACCGTGGTGCCCTTGGCCTCGCTGCCGTCGGCTTTCCAGACGACGGTACTCGGCGGGAACTCTTCCTTGCGAGTCATCGCGTCCACCTTGCCGGTCAACAGCGCCACCGCATCCTTGACCTCGGGGTTCCATGCGAAGACACCCACCTCGCCGTACCAGACGGCGGGAGTGTCGGCATTCAGGCGCCGATCGGGACACAGAGTGAAGCGGCGTTGGGCCAGAACACGCAATGCGCCCACCTGGATGGCACGCACACCCGGAGACGTGCGCTCGGTCGCATGGCCAGGGCAGATCTGCGCGGCGCGGGCGATGGCGTTTTCGTACACCTGGGCATCGCTCTGTGCATGACTATTGAAAGCAATCAGGCCAAGGCCCAAGGCGATGGCGATGGGGCGCCAATGACGGTTGTACTGCATTCTTTCCTTTCTGATGTTCGTGATTCAAGCTCGAGTAGTTCTGCCAGTATGTCAAATCGAATTCGGTCGCTCTCTTACAAAGTGCGCCGAAGCCCTCCAAGCCCGTTCGAAAGATGTTCGCCAAACCGCAGCTATTTGTTCTTGAGCCCGTGTGCCGTCGCACTTGAATTCATCGTCCTTTTTGTCGCCTTGAAATGCCCCGGTCGCGGCCGACTGTGGTTGCACCAGCACTTGGAAAAACCTATTCATGTGCCCTGGAAACCATCGCGCGCATGAAAACAAACCTTGTTCGCGAGTAATCCTCAGCGTCTTCTTGAGTTGTTGTGCAGTGTCGAAGGTGCTGGCGATCCTGTCGCGTTGGATGAAGCCACCTTCGACATGATGCAGATGGAAGACCTTTCACGACAGCGATTTTGGCGCAGGGGTGTACGCGAGACAGTGACAAAGGGATGAAGCTGCCGAGCCCCGCGAAGACTCGGAAGGCCAAGGCGGCAAAGCGAGCCCAGCCATCTACCAACTGCCCATATGCGACGCTTGGACGGCAGCCGCATGCTCACCGGTCGACTCGCATAAGTTGGATGCCAATCGGAAACGCCGAGTGGCAGTCTTGCTACTTGGCCAGCAGTTCCTCAGCGGACTTACCCGCTTCGAGCGCAGCCTTGAACCAGCCAGGCCGGGGACCACGGCCGCTCCACACGTTGCCCTGGTCGTCCTTGAACTTGGGGGCGCCCGTCGCAGCAAGGGCCACCTTCTTGGACTTTCGCGTTTTCTTCGCAGCGCTCTTCCGAGTCGTTGCCGCCCGGCCAAGTCCTCTACCAAGGCCTAAATCAGCCGCAGTGAAGCCGTACACCGCAATTGCTTCCTTGATTCGGCTGCGAACGCCTTCCGCTTCCTTCTTGCGCAATTGTTCGGCCTCTTTCTGAAGTTGCTCAATCTGCTTTTGCACCTGCAGGAAAGTCTTTGCCATGAATCGATCCTTAATTAAAGATGGTGTGAGCTTAAGCTTGAATGACATTCCTCAACGTCAGCGCTTATCGTCAATGAGTGTGACCCCGCCATCGGCAACGCCGTTTTCCACAGATGGGCAAACGTATCCGACGTCTTCCGATCACGCGCGAGAAGATCAACTCGAGGCGAACCTGAACAAGATTTGCGCCCACGTCGTCCTCCATTTTGGGACCGGATGTCTTTCGCCTCGGCACCGGGCAGCACAGGCTCTATGAGCAGAACGGGCGAACAGAATCCAATGCCTAGACTTTGCAATGCCAAGGGCAAAAAGGCCGCGACGCCGCCGAGCCGGGTGTCACACGCCACTGACACCAGCATCCTCAGGCCGTCCTCATAAGCCTCTTGGGTTCACGCGTGCCGGTATGTCGTCATGCGCTTACTGCCTCCGTCGACAGCAGGCGGGCCGACGGGCACCCTCCAATACTTGAGCAAGAACAGCCAATTCTTGATCTGACTCTGCATCCATGCGCGCTCCCAATCTGTCGGCTCCGCTTGCTGCTCGTCGCTTCCGCGGCGTTGATTCCGTTGGCTGTCGTTTGCGGTTTAGCGCTGGATGGCCTGTCGAGGACGCAGCGGGAGCAAATTCAGACGACGACCGTGGCGTTGCCAGGGCTCTCGCCACTGCGGTGGATGGCGAGCTTCGATTAACCCGGCCCCGGATTCAGCCGATTGACGTCCGAATCTTGCAATGCGCCGCCTCGGAGAACGGCTGCCCGACCTTGAAGTTCTTCGAGCAGAACATGCGCCGCCCCGCCGTCGGCCCGAACAGTGACTGCGCAGATTGAGGGCGAGGCGCTGGCGACAAAGGATTCCCCATGCACGACGAACTCCAGTTCGGCGCGAGCAGGCACGAGCAAACGTTCACGTAAACGCCCTCAGCCATGGCCGCCTCCGCATGAAAAAACCATCCATACAGATGGTGATAGGATGGCCCATGCCATCCACTGCCGTAATTTCACGTTCAACCGCCAAGGCGCCGGACTCCGAGAAGATCACCATCAACATGGGCTTTGTCGATCTGGGCCATATCGACCTGCTCGTGGCGGAAGGCTTCTACTCGAACCGTACGGATTTCATTCGCACGGCCATTCGTACCCATCTCGCGACGCACGCCGATGTGCTGCGCCAAGCCGTGACACGCAAGATGCTGGTGCTGGGTTTGCAGAGTTTCTCTGCCGCGGACCTCGAGGCTGTACGCGCCGCTGGCGAGAAGCTCCAGATCCGGGTGCTCGGCCTTGCCGTCATCGATCCGAATGTCAGTCCCACGCTCGCCATCGCGGCCATCGACTCCGTGACGGTGCTCGGTGCGCTGCACGCGTCCCCCGCTGTCAAGGCGGCGCTGGCAGGACGCATCCGCTAATTTCATATCAGGTTGATCCATCTAATGAATCCACTTTTCGCCAGCCTCATAGACAAGGCCGCCCTCCTCACGCGCAACGGTCAACTGGCCCAAGCCACCGAGGCCATTCAGCATGCGTTGCGGGGCAAGGCAATGCCAGACCCCGCACCCTCCGCGGGATCGGATTCGCCGAAGGTCGACTCAGCCGTCATCGATGTCGAGGCCCGAGTGATCGACGCGGCGTGCCGGACTCACGCGCCCCAGGCGGCAGAAGACACCGAACAATGGCTCAGGGGCACGTTCGCACACCAAGGCCGCACCATCGACTACATGCTTTTCGTCCCCGTGTCGGCCGCAGGGCAGCGCGAGGTACCGCGACCGCTGATCGTGATGCTTCACGGCTGCACCCAGAACGCGGCCGACTTTGCCGCCGGCACGCGCATGAACGAGCACGCACGGGCCTGCGGCGCGATGGTTCTCTATCCCGAACAGGCGCAAAGGGCCAATGCCCAGAAATGCTGGAACTGGTTCAAGTCCCAGCATCAGCAACGCGGCCGAGGGGAACCAGCGTTATTGACCGCCTTGGTCCAACAGATCACACAACAGCAGCGCGCAGACCACCGCAGGGTCTACGTGGCCGGCTTGTCCGCAGGGGGAGCGATGGCCGATGTACTGGGCCATTGCTATCCCGACGTCTACGCTGCGGTGGGCGTGCATTCCGGTCTTCCGCACGCTGCCGCGCATGACGTGGTGTCGGCGTTGAGCGCAATGCGAACCGGCACGGCACCGGTATCCGCCCGAACGACCGGCACGCGGCCGCCGACCATTGTTTTTCATGGCGACGCCGACTCGACCGTCCACGTCAACAATGGGCTGGCCATCCTCGCGGGCGCAAGGCCAGGCGAGGTCAAGGAAGGTCAATCACCGTCGGGGCGGCGCTTCACCCGAACGCTGTATCCCGCCTCCCAAGCCCGCGGAGATTCCGAGCATTGGCGCCTTCACGGAATGGGCCATGCATGGTCGGGCGGTAGCGCGCAAGGCAGCTACACACAGCCCGAGTGTGCCGACGCGAGCCGCGAGATGCTTCGGTTCTTCCTTTCCCATCGATTGGACGACGACCGCCGCGGCGAGCAGTCTGTCTAGCCGACGTCAGAAAGCTGACGACGTTGCCGCCGGGCTTTTTCTCTACGAAGATCCAATGCCCAAGCCAGAGCAGGTCCGCGTTTCATGCGTGACATGTCCAGGACCCCGCACAGGCTGCCGATAACCGCGCTGTTCCCTGCAGAGCGATGCCAAACCCAAGAGGCATGCGGCTTTCTCCACATCTACGGCGCTCTGCTGCTCCCTGTCTTTGCTTGAAGTAAAGTCGTAAGTCCTCAACACGGACCCGCAAGGGAAGGACAAAAATGACCACACCGGAAGAGGCAACCGCAACCGCTTCAGCTGCAAACCTTCTTGGAACAGAGATGGCGCTGACAGCAGCGCTCAGAGCGCTCATCAAGACTCACCCCTACCCCGACCTGCTCGCACAAGAGCTTGCGCAGCAGCGACAGTTTTCTCAGGCTCACCTTGAAGCGAGTCCCGTCCCCGATAAAGCACTGATGGGCTTCGAATTGACTTGGGCGCTCATCCTCCATCGGGACCCCGCGCAGGACATACAGCTAGTGCCAGCATCTTAGGTGCAGGGCCTGCAGTCGCGGGTTCAAGCAGGCCTCAAGGCGCTTGGATCGGCAACGGCTGCAGCGGTGATCCGGCTTATGACGAGAGGAAGGCATTCGTGGGTGCACAGGTCGCAGATCGCCGCTGCGGAAGTGCCAGCGCGTACATGTGCGACGATATCTGACGGAGCTTGGCATGCGGGCATTCCGAGCCGCCATCCTCGCCGGCCGTGAATCGAGACTGCACCCGCGAAGACGGCGAGGGCTGTGAAGAAGAAGGCGTCTTGAGAGGTCGGCGACACGCTGGCTCGACGATGCCGTCGAGTGCTTCAGCACGCGAGCCCGGCGCGAGCGGGGCTGATTCATCTGCTGTCACGCAGCCATCCAGCCGTGCCGCTGTCACTTGTCTTGCCGGACGTTGCCGCCCGTCTCACTCGCAGGGCCTGCGCGCTCCTACAGATCGCACACGAATGGCGACTAACCTCGGAGGGGAAGACCATTGGGGTCCCTCCGATCGCCTGCCATGCCCGTCACCGCTTTTCTTGTCGAAGACAACAAGGTCATCAGAGACAACCTCATTCCCACGATCGAAAGCTTGTCCGGCGCACGCGTCGACGGCACTGCGGAAACCGAAGAGGATGCAATCACCTGGCTGATCTCGCACAACGGCGACTGGGACGTTGCAGTGGTCGATCTCTTTCTGCGGGAAGGTTCCGGGCTTCGCGTGGTCGACCGGTGCCGGGAACGCCAACCGCATCAGAGAGTGGTGATGCTCTCCAACTACGCGACGGCAGAAATGCGCCGGCAGGCGCTGAGCCTCGGGGCCGACGCGGTCTTCGACAAGTCGACAGAGATCGAAGGCCTGGTGGGCTACCTGCAAGCCCTCAATGGTCCCCGGTAGGCGGACTGGCACAGGCGCTCCAAGGTCGCGCGCCCCGCTGGCGTGATCCGAAGAACCAAGACGACTTCGGCTCGCTCATCCGGGACGCCGGGACCTCCCGGATATTCAGCCTCGACAAAGCCTGCCGCTTGAGCACCAGGACGTTGTTGATGTCGTCGAATGCATCCACCCTGAAAGGGAAACCAGCTTTCTCGATCTTGCGCAAAGAGTCCATTGGGATGGCTTCTGAGGTCTTCCTTTCGCTGGTACCGACCACGCCGGATTGGCGCATTTCGCCCCCTTTCCGGTGGCGGAAAAGGTGGCATGTTGACTCTCACTCGCAAGGCAGTAGCCATCTCAGCCATCTCCCTCTTGATCGTATCCCCGTCGCCAGGTTTCGGCGTCGTGTCGATGCCAGCCTTTTCCCGACAAGAGGCTGCTACGGGTAAAGTTCGACTTCCCACAGACGACGATTCAGAGGACCTAGATGAAGCAAGACCCCGTGCGCACCGGGATTCCAGGGTTGGACGAGGTGCTTCTGGGAGGCGTTCAGCGGAACAACAACATCCTGGTCGAAGGCGCGCCCGGCGCCGGAAAGACCACCCTCGGACTGGCTTTCATCCATGCCGGGGCTGCCCTTTACGACGAACCGGGCGTGATCGTCTCGTTCGAACTCGATCCCGAGAAACTGTTGCGGGACGCCAAGGGGTTCAACTGGGACTTGCAGCGGCTCATCGACGAGCGCAAGGTCAAGATCATCCAGACCTCGCCGGCGGTGCTGCTCAATGAATTCCGCTCCGCCGACGGCGCGTTCACCGCAGAGCTGACCTCCATCGGCGCGCGCAGGCTGATGATCGATGGCCTCACGCCGCTGCGCCTCTATGCCGAGGCCAACGACAAGCCGTTTCGTGAGGATGTTCACCTGCTCGTCGAGGGTCTCGCCCGGCTCGGCGTCACGACACTCGTCACCGCGGAACGCGCGGAAACGAAGCTGGAGGCACATGCCCATGAGCGATTCGTCTTCGACACCATCATCTCGCTGACCCGCACTGAAGTGCGTCGCCGGGTCCACAGGACGCTGGCGGTTGTCAAGTCGCGCGGCCAGGATTTCATCAGCGGAAGCCATTCGATGCGCATCGAGGCCGGCGCGGGCATCCACGTATATCGGCGTGCCCAGTCAGGCCCCAAGGTGGACGAGGACCAGCCCACTTCGAGCGAACGCGTATCCGTGGGATGCGCCGCGCTGGACGTGATGATGGCCGGCGGACTCTACGAGGGCTCGGTCACCATGGTCACTGGCATCTCCGGGACCGGCAAAACGGTCCTTGGCGTGCAGTTTCTCACCGCGGCCGTACAAGCCGGGCGGCGGGCGCTGCTGGTGACCCTGGACGAGCATCCGCGCCAGCTGATCCGCAACGCGGCGAGCTTGGGCTTCGACCTGGAGGGCCTCGTGCAGCAGGGCTCGCTCTTCATCCACTACGAATCGCCCCTGGAACTGGAACTGGACGTGCACTTCGACCGGGTGACCAAGCTGGTGGAGAAGGAGGGCATCGACTGCGTCGTGTTCGACTCGGCGGCCGTCTACGAGATGGCGAGTCCCGATCAGGCCTCCGACTTTCTCTACGCGCTGGCCGACTTCGTCAAGGGGCGGCTCGCGACGGCGTTCTTCAACTATGAGAGTCCTGAGCTCCTGGGCGTCTCGCAGATCAGCCAGGAACTCAAGGGGTCCCACCTGGTCGACAACATCATTCTGCTGAGTTACGTAGAAATCTCCACACGCCTGCGCCGCGCGATCGCAGTGCCGAAGGTGCGTGGGAGCAAGAACATCCAGACCACGCGTGAGTACGTCATCGGTGAAGGCGGCATCTCTCTGCTGGACGAATCGGCGGCCGAGGGAGAGGACGCCGCACCCGTGCCGCAGTTGCCCTTCTCTTCCTACTACGGTCTCCTGGCCCGCTCGCCGTCGCGCAAGAGTCCAGCGATCGAAGATGCCGTCGCGCATGGCAAAGCTTTGCCGGATTCGCCGGAACTGCCGCCCGAGACGAACCAGTGAGCAACGGCGCCGACGCGAAGAACGGTCCGACGGGGTTGGACTGGGAAGGCTGGCGTCATGCCCTCGCGCGTTTCGCCGCGGCAACCGAGCTTTGCGTCAGCGCCTACGGCCTGGACTGCGAAAGGCAGGCCGGGCCATTTGCCTCATCGAAGGTCGCGCGCATGCTGGCGGCTTCAGGTGTGTGGAACGAAGGCCGCCTGGGCGACAGGATCGAGCAGGACCTCGCCGCACAGATCCTCAGGACGGGCGCACCAGGGAACGCCAGCGTCGGCGAAGAGCTGCGCCTGCAGTCCGTCCCGTTGCTGGTCGGAGGACAGGTGCGGGGCGCGATCGTCTACGGATGGGCGTTCGCCACCTTCGGAACGCCACTGGGATGCGAGCGGATCGCGCGGCAGCTGGGTGTCGATGGCGCACGACTTTGGGCGGAGGTGCGGCTGGAGTCACCCGTTCCCGAGTCGCGCATGAAGGTGTATACCGAATTGCTCGAGACCATGATCGAGTCCACGGTCCGCCATGCCGAGGCGGTCGAACGCCTTCAGGAGCTCAGCCGACTGCGCGAGGTGTTCCTTGCCAGCGTGTCGCACGAGCTTCGCACGCCGTTGTCCGTGCTCGGCATGCGAATCGAGATCCTGCTGCGGAGTGCGCTCGCCGATCCGCAGGCCATCAGGGCGTCTCTTGTCGACATGAAGCACCACGTGAACACCGAGGCGCGGCTGATCGAGGATCTCATCGAGGCGTCACGAACTCGCACTGGCCAGCTGCGCATCGACATGCAGCCTGCGTCGCTTCGCGACATCCTCAAGGCAGCGATCTCCGCTGTGGTGCCGCATGCCGAGGCCAAGCAGATTGCCGTCGTGATTCCAGAGCTGGACGAACTTGGCCAGTTGCAACTCATCGCCGATCCCCATCGTCTGCAGCAGGTGTTCTGGAATCTTCTGTCCAACGCAGTCAAGTTCACTCCCGCGTCCGGACGCATCGAACTGCAGTTGCATTGCGATGCGCAGGCGTACACCGTGTCGGTGACCGACACGGGCAGCGGCATCGAAGAAGCGCTGCTCCCGCATGTTTTTACGCCGTTCACGAAGCAACTCAAGGCGAACGCCCAAGGCCTGGGGCTGGGGCTGTCCATCGCCCGCCACATCGTCGAGCGCCACGGCGGGACCATCCGGGTGGAAAGCGCCGGAAGTCATGCCGGGGCGACGTTCCATGTCACGCTGCCCGTGAACTTGCCGCCCGCGTACGACGCAGCCGCCTAGCGGGACGATGCACGCGACGGCACGGGGATGATGTTCGTGACCCATGAGATGAACTTCCGCGCGAAGCAGGCTGCGTCTGGTTCATGACAGCGCATCTCCCGATGGCGCCCACACGCCGCCACCGCAACCCACGCATGAAAGAGTTGCATGACCTCACGATAGCCATCATCCGACGTGATCGCGGGAGGTCGGCGGGCAGCCGCTCACTGCCTGAATCCAGGCAGTGCACCAATGACGTATGACGCCAACGAACTTCGGCAAACTCCGGGATGAGTTTCAGAGCGCGGGAGCCGACGCTCGAGCAGCTCAAGGCGTCGTCACACAACCTGGGCTATTTCTGGCGGAAAGAGGCCCAGGGCCTACGCCCGAGCAACGCGCGCATTTGCACACGACCCACCTAGCTGAGGAGGCAGGCTGCCGCAAGTACGTCGCAAGGCTGGAAGAACTATCGGACGCTCTGACAAATAAAAAAACATACCAGTGACTAACTGAACTTGTCAGCCCGAATGTCTCGCGTCGTGATCCCCCGTGGGAATATCAGCTCAGCCCCGTCGTCGCCACACACGCGGAAGGAACGGCTTGGAGAGATTCACACCCGTTGCGCGTCAATTGAACGAACCGCCCTGCACCGTCGCGACGCCCTATCGCGCCATGCAGCTCGATGCTGCATCCTACGATCCAGATGGACGCGGCGCCTTGGGCGCTGGCAGTTCCGAACGCTCGACGCTTCCAGGGCGTCCCGCCTGCGCCTTCAACAACTGGATCAGGTTCAGCCGCTGCCATGGTGCCGCAGGCAAGAGCACATCGGGCTGAAAAGGAACTTTTGGGCGATTGCAATCTTTGGTTACGAAGATAACATCACCATGTTATGGTGAGACAGGTTCACCGGAGATCGGGCGCGTCAGACCTTGGCGGCCCTTCACGCTTCAATTCAGTACTAAAAATCACCAAGGGCAAGGGGCCCATGACATTCGCAATCCGGATCGTGCCGCATCGCTTCTTGAGCCACTTCGCTTCGCTGCTGCCTCGGGAGCACTGCACGAAGTGCCCGCGATGAACAATACGTTCACCGAGCGTCTGAAGGAACTCACGGCGGACATCGGCCGCGGCTGGCAGTCCAGCCTCGCCCGCCACTGCGGGGTGACGCGTGCCGCGATCACCAACTGGCTTTCGGGTCGAAACAAGGGCATCGAGTCGACTCACCTCTTTGCTGTTGCCGATTATTTCCGGGTCAACCCGCGATGGTTGGCCACCGGCGCCGGACCCAAGTGGACCGAGATCCCGATGGATCTGTCGAAGCATGTGCATCCCACGGTGGGTGAGGTGCTGCACAAGTTCGAGGAGGTGACCGCCCGGCGCGAGCAGATGAGCGAATCCGACCGCATCGAGCTCTACATCTGGCTGGCCGACGAGAGACCGAGTCCTCAGGAACCGGCCGCCTCGCGAACCACAGGTTGACGCCCGCGGACGGCAGTGGCCTCACCCGGGCCGCCCTGAGGCTGACAGCACCGCTCCTTTGGCGCTGGCGAGAATCCAGCGGCGCCCGCGGGTGTCGTCAGCTGCCTGCGGCACAGGCTGGCTGGGCACCGCCACGATCCCTTCGAACTCGTTCAGCAGGCCCCGACATGCGCGTAGCTGGAGAGCCCGCAACTGGCGTCGATACCCTGTGAGACGGAGCTGGCGGTACGCTTGGACGAAGGCCACGCTCACCCGTAGGTACGGTCGCCGCTCAAGCCTGCGACCCCCTGCCCTTCACGATCTGTCAGCGAGGGGGAGTTTTTGGACAGGGCGGCACGTTCGGAGGACGCCTTGGCAATTGATGGCAGCGAAGCGCCGTCGGCGAGCCATGTGCCAGGCGTCGAAGATCGGTGATGCTCGCCTCACGTTCCAACTTGAGCGCGGTGTCGTTGGGGTGAATTGTCTATTTTTGCCATTTTTGCCATAATGGCCCAAAAGGAACTTCATGGCCGCCGTCCTTCCCAGCCTCAACGACCTTCCCCGTCAGAACGCCTCCCACGTCAAGAACCGATGGGGCGACGTGGTGCGCCAGGTCCAGCAGTCGGGCAGTGTGGCGGTCACCAACCACTCCACGGTGGAAATGGTGCTCCTGACCGCAGCCACATACAACCAACTGGTGGAAGACGCACAAGCGCTCAAGGCACGTGAGCAGTCGGTGCTCGACGAACTCGGCCGACGCTTCGACGCGCGTCTTGACATGCTGCAGCAGCCGGATGCCTCGGCGAAGGTGGGTGGCCTGTTCGCGGCCAAGGGCAAGCTGGCACGACGTCCCAAGGCGGGCGAGACGTTCTGATCGCGGTGGGTGCGCGCCCGTTCATCCTGGTGCTGGCCGGCGTCAATGGCGCTGGCAAAAGCTCTGTCGCAGGCGCCTTGCTCGAAGAGCACGGGCTGACCTGGTTCAATCCGGACACCTGCGCGCGGGAACTGGTCACGCAGCTCGGGTTGACGCAAGAAGAAGCGAATGCCCGCGCATGGCACCTAGGGCGCGAGCGACTGGAGACGGCGATTGCACAAGGTTCCAGCTATGCGTTCGAAACCACTCTGGGCGCGAAAACCATCCCCTCCTTGCTCGCGCGGGCCGCAGCAAGCCATGACGTGATCATGATCTATTGCGGTCTTTCCTCACCCGAGCAACACATGGCACGGGTTCAATCGCGGGTGGAACGTGGTGGCCACCACATTCCCGAAGCCAAGATCCGCGAGCGCTGGATTGCATCCCGCGCCAATCTCATCCAGCTGCTGCCGAAGCTGAGGCGACTGCAGGTCTTCGACAACAGCGCCGAAGCGGCGACCGGAGAAGACATCGCGGATCCGGTCCTGGTGCTCGAATTGAACTCCGGCGCGCCCATTTTTCCTCAGCCCAACGACCAGGCGGCGCTCGCTGCGACACCACCGTGGGCTCGCCCCATCGTCCAAGCGGCCATCGAGTTGCTGGGCTGACGAACGCCACGACCGGCAACTGCTCGGGCGGTCCCGTGGAGGCTACATCCAGCCCCGGGGTTGTTGGTGGTGGTCCCCGTGCAACCGAATTCGCTCGATCTCTGATCCTGGGATTCACTCAAACTGTCCAGGGATCCCGGCATCCGGTCGGCTGAGGACGCGGTCCTTGAACGAGACCTTTGCCGCCGGCCCTTGTCGGTGGGCTGCTTGGCGCACGCGAGGCGCAAGTTCCACGAACTCTGGGCCAATCACGGCAGCCCGGTGGGCGAGCGGGCGCTGAAGTTCTTCGGCGAGCTCTACGCCGTCGAACGCGAGGTCACCGAGCTTGAGCCTGAGGATCGAAGGCGAATCCGACAAGAGAGGTCGCGTAAGGTGGCTGATGCCCTGCAGCAATGGCTCGCCGGGCAACGGCAGCGGGTGCCGGATGGTTCGGCCACGGCCAGGGCAATCGACTACAGCCTCAAGCGCTGACAGGCGCTCACGCGCTACATCGACGACGGCGATCTGCCGGCGGACCACAACTGGGTGGAGAACCAGATCCGCCCGATCGCCATCGGACGATCGAATCGGCTGTTGGCGGGATCGCTACGGGCAGGCCAGCGCGCCGCGGCCGTCATGAGCTTGATACAGTCAGCGAAGCTCAACGGACATGAGGCGCACGTGTACCTCAGAGACATTCTTGAGGGGCTGCCCACCCAGCCGGCCAGACGCGTTGCGGAGCTGTTGCCGCATCGCTGGCTACCAGCCTGGTTGGCGACTGCCCGGCTCTGCCCATCAATCTTCACCATGCTGTGAGCGTTCTCCTACAAGGCGCATACTCCCGCAATGCGCCTAAGCCAATTCATCAGGGACAACGTCGAGCCGATTCTGGTGGAGTGGGAAAAGTTTGCTAGGACAATGATTCCCCCGGCGGAGACTATGTCCGTCGTCGAACTGCGCGACCATGCGCATGAAATCCTTCTCGCAATCGCCGATGAGATGGAATCGAGCCAGTCCGAAGCCGAGCGTGAAGCGAAATCCAAAGGCCTCGCAGAGTCGGGGATCAAGGCCACCTTTGCGGGAGTACACGGCACGCTGCGCCAGCGCGTTGGCTTCGACCTGACCCAGTTGAGCGCGGAATACCGCGCCCTGCGCGCATCCGTGCTGCGGCTCTGGATGGCCCGCATCGGCGAAGTCGATGCCACCGTGCTCGAGGAACTCATGCGTTTCAATGAGGGCATCGACCAGGGGCTTGCCGAAGCCATGCTCACCTACTCGGAGCACATGGCCAGCTCGCGGGATACCTTCCTCGCCGTGCTCGGCCACGACTTGCGCAGTCCGCTCGGCGCGCTCAGTTCCTGTGTACATCTGCTGGGGCACGTCGTCGACGGCAAGCCGAACGAACGCGCGCTACGCATTGCGAGGCAAAGCGTCACGTCAATCAGCGAGATGATCACCGACCTGCTCGAGTACACCCGCACCCGGTTGGGCCGCGGCATCGAAGTGACGCCTCAAGCGGGCAATTTCAGCGCCTTGTGCGAAGAGGCTTTCGACCAAGTCTGTGCTGCATACCCGCACCGCAAACTCGAAGCTGACATTGCTCCAGGCGTGATGATGAACTTCGATGCGTCGCGCATGCGCCAGGTGCTCTCCAATCTTCTGAGCAATGCTGTTCAGCACGGTGATCCGGATTTTCCGGTGGTTGTCGAGGCCCGCATCGATGGCAACGTGGCGCAGTTGATCGTGAAGAACCGCGGCACTCCAATTCCCGCAGACTCGATGCAGGTCATCTTCAATCCCTTGGTGCAGGTTGCCTCCAAGGAGTCGGAGCCCCACGAACGTCCGGCCACTAGTTTGGGCCTCGGTTTGTTCATCGCCCGCGAGATAGTGAAAGGCCATACGGGCACGATCACCGTGACTTCCTCGGAAAGTGAGGGAACGTCCTTTGTCGTGCGCTTGCCCCTATCTAACTCGGCGGGTTCTTGAGACGCACAGTGAGTTGAAGCGGGGCAGCCCTCCAGCGAGCTTCACCCTATGACCTGCCGAGCTGCCACTCGTGGAGCTCGGCGAGACACGCTATTTGCGCGCGGCAGACAAAGCGTTCAACACCGAAATGGACATTGCCCGGACTGCGGTCTTTATCGAGGTTTCTGCGACTGGTGCGAAATAGGGGGAGTGATTCGCTAGCACTCCTCTGCCATCGGTCTTCGCAGAAGCGATTGCCCGTGGGTCAAGACCGCCTATGAAGAAAAACATTGCCAGAATGCCGGCTTCTGATAACGCCGAAAAGTCCTCGCTCGCGCCACTCGCCGGGACTTGCACCACCATTTCACCAAATGCTTTCCGAAGCCCGCGATGGTGCCATTCACCAGTTCCTCGCTGTTGATAACGGAGCCCATTGCTGCGCCGAACTCGATCGCCGGTTCTGGTGCAGCCGCCATGGCCGCTGCCGCCAGCGCTGTGCGACGTACGCCTGCCACGAGCTTTTCGCGAACTGGCGGCTGGTATGAACGTATGGTTCCACGCACAACCACGCGATCTGGAATGATATTTCCCGCACTGCCGCCTGGAAGGCTCCTACCGTTACGACGCCGAACTCCGCGGGTTCCTTTTCTCGGCTCACGACAGATTGGACGTCCTGCACAAACCGCGAACTGGCCCAACGTGATCTACGAGAACCCGTCGTACAGCATCATTGCCAATCTGAACGTGGACACCGACGTCGACTACAACTTTGCGTCGAACAAGCTCAGTGCGCACTTTGACGCCGTGAGTACGGATCTCACCCGATTCAACTACGTGGAGGCCGTCAACGCGCGATACGGCGCAAGCCATGCCCCCTGAATTCCTCCGGACTCTCTTTGCGCCCGGTGTCAATCATTGCGGCGGCGGCGAGGGTCCTCATTCCGACCCATTCGACTTGCTCCACAAGATGGTCGAATGGTTGG
Source organism: Variovorax sp. W2I14 (assembly GCF_050435205.1). Classification (NCBI taxonomy): domain Bacteria; kingdom Pseudomonadati; phylum Pseudomonadota; class Betaproteobacteria; order Burkholderiales; family Comamonadaceae; genus Variovorax; species Variovorax sp. W2I14. The sequence goes on from NZ_JBNDJX010000001.1 coordinate 1,756,804, forward strand.
AATCGGGTGTTGCACCAACCTCTGTTCTGGCGAGCCATCGAACTGGAGCGGTCGTGGACCGACCCTCACGCCCTCGTGACAACGCCCAATCTATATGGTTCTAGGGTGCGTCAGCCTGGCTATCAGCATCGTCGCGCTCGTCGTCCCCCTGATTCCAGGCATCGTTTTCCTTGCTCTTGCCGCTGCTTGCTTTTCCCGCTCGTCGCCCACAATGGACAAGTGGCTGACGACGCATCCACGATTCGGCAAGCTGATCACCAATTGGCAGACAGCTAGGGCGATCTCACGTACGGCGAAGTGGGTCGTCACCGGTCTATGTGTGGCGACGACCGGAGCAGCCGAGCGTGCCCGTAGCGGCCTAGAAGCTTTAGCGAGCTCGAGCCTTCCGCGAGCGGCGCCGCTCGAAACCCGGCCTGGATCTATTCGCTCACATGCACCGGAGCTACGCCGCGGCACGACCGTTGACCATGGCCTCAACCGCCGTTGGCTCGGAAGATCGCTCGATCCGTTTTTGGAACTGCCGTGCGACCGGACTGTCGCCCCAAACCACGGCCCTGCCATCGTCGACGGCCTGGCGTCCGTAGACGATCCATGCATCGCAGACGGTGCCGATGGACTCGACCACCTCGAAGCGTTCTGCATGCGCCATGGCGAAGGAAGTGAAGACGATACCCGCGCTGTAGCGCCCTTCTGTCAGACCGGATTGGACCGCGAGTACCGTCGGCTCGTGGACGATGTTCGGCCAGGCGGAAAGGTCGGCATAGCTCTGAGTGGCAGTCTGCACACCCACCTTGCCAGCGCCCTCCCCGCTTCCCTTGGACCGCACCAGCGCCATGGACTGGCTGGGAGAAATGAAGGCGTCCACCACCACCATGGCCGTGCGATAGGTGCCCGTGATCTCGGCTGCAGCCGGATGCACGGCGCACTGAAGCAGGTAGTCCGCCTCACCGGCGATCAGCGCGCGCGCACCGCTGTGGAAGTCGTCGAACAACACGATGCGGCAGGCCTGCGCGATGCCCTGCGCGGCCAGGTACTGCTGGAGCACGAAGTGATGGTTGCTGCCCTCATGGCCCAGCGTTGAAAAGATCAGCATGTGTTCGCCTTGGCGGTGGAACATGACGGGTGACAGTGCGTCGGCCTCGACGGCCATCTGCGAGGTTCGCGGCTTGCGCGAGAGCCGCGAAGCCTTGGCCGGCGCTTGCTCGAGCGCAGAACGAGCGATTCATGCAGACGTCGAGGGCGTACCGATGATCTCATCCTCAAGCCGGCATGTCTCCGTGATGATCAGTTCGTAGAGAGCACGCAGGAACGTCGGGCTCACGCCGTGCTCGGCGGCAAAAGCGGCGGCACGCTCCTGCACCACGCCAATGCGATGGGGCTGCATCATCGGAATCGCATGATCGCGCTTGTGCAGTCCGATCCGGCAGCAGCAATCGAGCCTGCGCCTTATGGTCTCTAGCAGCGTTCTGTCCAAGCCATCGAGTTCGTCGCGCAGCGACTGCAGGATTCGTTGGGCATCCTCACCGCTGCCGATAGCAACCGGAGTTGCGTCAAGGGCCGCGGTACCGGTTTCCTGGCGCCCGCTCGGGCGCCTTTGTTCTGAATTCATGGATGTCTCCTTATTCGAGCTTGATGCCCTGGCTCGCGATGATCTCGGTGAGCGTGGCCGTGTCGGCCTTCACCCGGCGCACCAGCGCCTCGCCCGAGATGCCGACGGCCTCGTAGCCATGCTGGAAAAGCTTCTGCCGCACCTCGGGCAGGCGAATGACCTCCGAGAGAACCTGGATCAGGCGCTGCACGATGGGGGCAGGCAAGCTGGCGGGGGCCGCCGCAGCGGTCCAGATCTCGAGTTCGAAATCCTTGAGGCCCGCTTCCCGCAGCGTCGGGTAGTCCGGCACGAGTTCGGAGCGGCGCGCCGAGGTCACGCCGATCGCGCGCAGCTTTCCGGCCTTGACTTGCTCCTGAGCAAGACCCGGCGGAAGGAGCGCCAGTTGCAACTGCGCTCCGATCAGCCCGGTGATGACCTGCGGATTGCCCTGGTACGGCACATGCACGGCGCCGATGCCTGTACGGGCCTTCAGAAGCTCCATGCCGAGGTGGCCGATCGTGCCGATGCCGGGTGTGCCATAGCTCCACTTGCTTCCGGCGCCGCGCGCCGCCTCGAGGAAGCCGCGGGGATCGGCCGTCGAGACCGCCGGCGTCGTGGCGAGCACCAGGGGCGCGGTGCAGATGATGCTCAGCGGCACCAGGTCCTTCTGCGGGTCGTAGGAGGTCGCCGGATTGAGGATCTTGGCGATCGTCATGTTGCCGTTGATTAGGATGCCGACCGTGTGCCTGTCGGTGGACTTCGCGACGATCTCCGCCGCGATGTTGCCGCTGGCGCCTGGATGGTTCTCGACGATCACAGGCTGACCCAGCGCCGTCGCCATGGGCGCGGCCAGGACGCGTGCCACGAAGTCCGGCGACGAGCCGCCTCCGAAGCCGACGACCAGGCGCAGCGGTCGCACCGGCCAGTTCAGATCCGCCGGACGGGTGCTCGTGGCGCCAGCCGCGTCGGGACCGGAGCGATTCGCGCCCGACGATTGCGCGCTGGCGATACCCGCACAGGCGAGCGCCATGAAAAGACAGAGCAGACGCGCGATACGCGTTCGAAAAACCAGGAGGAACATGGCAGCACCGGATGAGAATTGGAAGCCAAGTCTTGCTTCCACAATGCGTCGAATCAACTCCTGCATGGCGCGCAAAAAGCCCCGCGTGGCATCGAGGCTGCGAAGGCCCGACTTGCCCACGAGCGGGGCGAATCCGTGGCATGCCGTACTTGCCTGTCCTGCAAGATCGTTGTCCGACGTCGGCGGCGCGATACCGCGACTGATCTCATCCATGCAGGAATTGCTGCGGCGCGACCCGATCCCTCAACCTCTCCCAGGCTCTGTCGCGTCATCTGGCAATCTGTGGAGGCTGCGAGATACGCGAAGAGCCAATCCGGCAAGCAAGCCAATGGGTGACTCGTCGCCGGCGCGCTCTCGGAGAAAATCCACGACATGTTCATTCACCCGCCAAAAGGCACCGAGCGCGCGCAGACCTTGGCCGCCAAGCTCGGCTGCGTCGTCGGCGAACTCGATGAAGCGGGCGGCCGCGCGAAGCCCGCGCTGCTGGGCAGCCTGTCGGGATCCGCAAAGATCCTCGAAGAATTCGGCGGCACATGGCATCAGGCAGAACGCGTCTATCTCTTCGCCAATTGGCCGATGCTCGAAGCTGCGCTGCAGCATCTTGCCGAAGAGCGCGAGAAATCACGCCTTCGATAAAGCGACTGCACCTTGCGCGCTACCCGAGCAAGTACCGCGCACTACACAGTTTCACGTGTCGGTACTAGCAACCGGATGCCACGAAGGTCACGTAGGACCCTAGGCTCACCTGAAGAGGCATTGGACGTTGATACCGCTTATCAGCCAACTGTTGTCCACCGAACAGGCTATTTCGCAGGCGAGAACGAGGTCGGCGCCAAGAACGAGTTGTCCATCTTCGCAACGATTGGTCCTGCTGCCTCGCTCGCCTTTCTAACTTCAACCCATTCGGGATCGACGACAAACTTGCCCCACAGGGCTTCACGATCGGCCAGACTCTCCCAGACAAGCATGTAGGTGAGCACGTTGCTATCAGGTCCGACTGCGGTCGTCCAATAGCCGAGTTGACGAATTCCCAGCCGGTTCCAGATTCCCACGGTGTGATCGCGAAATCTGGCAAGAACGTCGGGTAGCCGGCCAGGCATTGCGGTATAGACGCGTAGTTCGTAGATCATCGACATCAGTCCCGAAAAGATAATTGCGAGTTGACGGGTAGCGGGCGTGAGCGCCGGACTCACATTGTGCTGCCAGAGTTCCAGCGGCCGTCAAAGGGCATGATCTGCCCATACGAAAGCCGCTCTCGGCGGCGGATTCACCCGGTCGATACGACGGTCTGGCTGAACATCTCAGCCGGCGGCTGAAAGCCAAGAGTTTTTCTTGGTATCTCGTTCAACTTTACAAGTCATCGTCCAGGTCATCTTCATGAACCTCGGCCGCGCGCCGTTTGGCGTCTGCGATCAACTCGCGCGCTGACTCCCCCCGTACCCAAGCGTCGACCATGTCTGCCCAGCACTGGAGCATGATTTTTCGTTCCGTTAGATATCGATTGACGTTGTAGACCGCTGCAATTCGATTCCGCGGTGCGTGCGCCAACGACATTTCAATCCAACGCTCATCGAATTTCGCTCGATTCAGTCCAGTCGAAAAGGTGCGGCGCAGATCGTGCACCCCGAAACTCTGAAACTCGGGGTCGTCTCTTTTGATTCGCTCCACGGCAGCATCGATCACCCGATTCAATGTCGCATCGGAGATCGGCTTGTCGCTGTCGTATCTGCCCGGGTGCAGATACAGGCTCGACCCGAAACACGAACGCAATGCCGTCAGGATGTCCAGTGCTTGTTCACTCAATGGCACAACGTGCGCGTTCCCGACTTTCATTCTTGCGGCTGGAATCGTCCAACGCTCGGTGTCGAAATCGACCTCTCCCCAAGTTGCATCGATGAATTCGCTCTTGCGAACGCCGCTCAACAAAATGAACTTCAACGCCAGGCGCAACGTGGGTGTAGTGGCAACCTGCTCCAGTGCAGCAAGAAATTTGCGAATCTCGGCCGGCGTCAATGCCCGGTCGCGGGGTTTGAACGTGGCAATGGCACTTGCTCGCACCGCTTCAGCCGGGTTGCTGACCGCCTGCCCCCTTCCCTGCGCGTGCCTGAAGACGGCCAGCACCACGTCGCGGACGTGGACGGCCACGGCCGGGCCGCGCTTCGCCTTAACGTCGTCGCACAGCCTCATTAGGCGTTGCGGTGTCACTTCCTCCAACTTGAGCCGGCCTAGCTGCGGCTCGATGACGCGGCGGTACGTGGAGCGGCGAAACGCCAGCGTGCTGTCCGCCAGTTGCTCGGCTCCGCTCTTCGGATCAGCCTTGTGTTGGAAGTAGCGCTCTGCCCAGCTCGCGAAACTCGGCGCCTCGGCCACTTGGGTACGTTTCTCCACCTTCGCACGTGACGGCGACTCGCCCCGCTCGACATCGCGCCTGGCGCGATCGAGCAGCGTGCGTGCCTCGCGCAGCGAGACGTCCATGCCGAATTCCAGCGCCTCGGGCTCGCGTGTCTGCCTGCTGTGCCCAGGCGAACTTTCATACCGCCCGATCGCCAGCGTCTCGCGCCTGCCGTTGATGCGGTAGTCGTAGCGGAAGGAAATCGTGCCGGTGGGCAGGACGGCGGCATACATGCCATCGCGGTCGCTCACCTTGTAGGGCTTGTCCTTGGGCTTCAGTGCCCCCAGCGTTTTGTCGGTGAGACCAGGCAAAGCACCCTCCAGGTCGGATTCGATATTTGATACCGTCAACCTTGCCTGACGGTATCGTCAGCCGCGATTTTCTCGGCTCCAAACTATACCGTCACCTGTACCGACAACAAGCCCATGACCCAGAGATATCGCTTGATACGGCAAGGAACAACTAAACCCTTGTCGCGTATCGATTTTTTGGAAAAACCCGATACTCAGTGGAACCCTGTGACACAGCACCGGATCATTCCCACTCGATCGTCGCCGGCGGCTTGCTCGACACGTCGTAGGTCACCCGGTTGATCCCGCGCACCTCGTTGATGATCCGCCCCGACACCTTCTTGAGCAGCGCGTACGGCAACTCCGCCCAGTCGGCGGTCATGAAGTCGCTGGTCTGCACGGCGCGCAGTGCGACGACGTAGTCATAGGTGCGGCCGTCGCCCATCACGCCCACGCTCTTGACGGGCAGGAACACGGTGAAGGCCTGGCTCGTGAGGTCGTACCAGGTCTTGCCGGTTTCGTCCTTGAAGTTGCGCAGTTCCTCGATGAAGATCGCGTCGGCGCGGCGCAGCAGGTCGGCGTATTCCTTCTTCACTTCGCCCAGGATGCGCACGCCCAGACCGGGGCCGGGGAACGGATGGCGGTAGACCATCTCGGGCGGCAGGCCGAGCGCCACGCCGAGTTCGCGCACTTCGTCCTTGAACAAATCACGCAGCGGTTCGAGCAGCTTCAGGCCCAGTTGCTCGGGCAGGCCACCGACGTTGTGGTGGCTCTTGATGGTGACGGCCTTCTTGCTCTTTGCGCCGCCCGACTCGATCACGTCGGGGTAGATCGTTCCTTGCGCCAGGAAGGTCGCACCCTTGTGGCCGCCGTCGCCGGCCTTGAGCTTCGCGGCCTCCTGCTTGAACACCGTGACGAACTCGCCGCCGATGATCTTGCGCTTGGCTTCGGGGTCGCTCACGCCAGCGAGCTTTCCGAGGAACAGGTCGCTGGCATCCACGCGAATCACCTTCGCATGCAGCTTGCCTTCGAACATCTCCATGACCATGTCGCCTTCATTCAGGCGCAAGAGGCCGTGGTCGACGAACACGCAGGTCAGTTGGTCGCCGATGGCGCGGTGGATGAGCGCGGCAGCCACGCTCGAATCGACACCGCCCGAGAGGCCGAGGATGACTTCTTCATCGCCCACCTGCTCGCGGATTTTCTCGACGGCTTCGGCGATGTGGTCGCGCATGACCCAATCGGGCTTGGCTTCGCAGATGCCGAGCACGAAGCGCTCGATGATTGCCTTGCCCTGCACCGTGTGCGTGACTTCGGGGTGGAACTGCAGCGCGTAGTAGCGGCGCGCCTCGTCGGCCATGCCGGCGATCGGGCAGCTGTCGGTGCTGGCCATGAGCTTGAAGCCCGGGGGCAGCTCGGTGACCTTGTCGCCGTGGCTCATCCACACGTTGAGCATGCCGTGGCCTTCGGGCGTGGTGAAGTCGGCGATGTCTTTCAAGAGCGCGGTGTGGCCATGCGCGCGCACGGCGGCGAAGCCGAACTCGCGCTTGTGGCCGCCTTCGACCTTGCCACCCAATTGGTGGGCCATCGTCTGCATGCCGTAGCAGATGCCGAGCACCGGAATGCCAAGGTCGAACACGGCTTGCGGGCACTTGTCGGTGGTCTCTTCATAGACGCTCGCGTGGCTGCCCGAAAGGATCACGCCTTTCAGGTGGCCGTCGGCCGCGTATTCGCGCACCCATTCGTCGGTGACGTCGCAGGGATGCACTTCGCTCAGCACATGCGCCTCGCGCACGCGGCGTGCGATGAGTTGGGTAACTTGCGAGCCGAAGTCGAGGATGAGGATCTTGTCGTGTTGCATGGCGAGAGGACTCAGAGCGTTGAAATGTCGAACAGCTTCACGCCCGCATGGGGCGCTGCCTGGATGAGTTGCTCGTCGAAGGTGGCGAGCGGGAGATTGAGCGACTTGGCGAGCCAGAGATAGCCCGCGTCGTAGATCGAGATGCCGGCGTCGATGGCGACCGCGAGCACGGCCTTGTGCTGGGCGGGTGCGAGTTCGTGCAACTCGACGCGGTGGCGGATGGCGTCGAGCACGCTCCACAGTCCTTCGACCGCGGAGGTCGGAATGCGGCCGCTGCGCACGCCGTTCGCGAGGATGTTGGCGCACTCCCATTGCCAGGCGTTGGGCGCCTGTGGCTCGACCTCGTCGCGGCGGATGGCGGCGTAGAGCTTGCGGGTGTGCTCGCTGGCCTGGTCTGGCAGCAGCCAGGCGGCAGTGACGGAGGCGTCCATGACGAAGGCTGTCACGATTGGCGCCCTTCGTCGAGCAATGCGCGAAGAGAGAGACCGGGCTGGATGGCGGCGTGCAGCGCGTCGATCTGGCCGAGTTCGCGGGCGATCTGCTCGTCGGTGATGACCGGCTTGCGCCGCACCGGCAGCATGCGCACGACTTCCTTGCCGTGGCGGGTGATGCGAACCTCCTCGCCCTTTTCGACCAGGTCGATCAGGGCGGAGAAGTTGTTCTTGGCTTCAGCGATGCCGATGGATTGCATTTGGGCCAGAAAAATTAAGTCTGGCCCAAATTCTAAACCGAGTCTGGCCTGACTTTCAAGGTCTGGCCAGATTGGGTTTATTCAGCGCGGTAGTTCGGCGCTTCTTTCGTGATCTGCACGTCGTGCACGTGGCTCTCACGGATACCGGCTGTGGTGATCTCGACGAACTCGGCCTTGTTCTGCATGTCCGCGATGGTCGCGCAGCCGCAGTAGCCCATGCTGGCGCGCACGCCGCCCGCCATCTGGTAGACGATCGAGACGATCGAGCCCTTGTAGGGCACGCGGCCTTCGATGCCTTCGGGCACGAGCTTGTCGGTGTTGGGGTTGCCGGTGGTCGATTCCTGGAAGTACCGGTCGGCGCTGCCCTGCTGCATCGCGCCGATGGAGCCCATGCCGCGGTAGCTCTTGTAGCTGCGGCCCTGGTACAGCACGATTTCACCGGGTGCCTCTTCGGTGCCGGCGAACATGCTGCCCATCATCACGGTGCTGGCGCCTGCGGCGATCGCCTTGGCGATGTCGCCCGAGTAGCGCACGCCGCCGTCGGAGATCAGCGGAATGCCCGTGCCCTGCAGTGCGGTGGCAACGCTGTCGACCGCCATGATCTGCGGCACGCCCACGCCCGCCACGATGCGGGTGGTGCAGATGGAGCCCGGGCCGATGCCGACCTTGACCGCGTCGGCGCCGACATCGGCCAGCGCACGCGCCGCATCACCGGTGGCGATGTTGCCGCCGATCACGTCGACCTGCGGATAGTTGCGCTTGACCCAGCGCACGCGCTCGATCACGCCGGCGCTGTGGCCGTGTGCGGTGTCGACCACGATGGCATCGACGCCGGCCTTCACGAGCGCTTCGACGCGCTCCTCGGTGCCGTCGCCCACGCCCACCGCCGCGCCCACGCGCAGGCGGCCGTTGGCATCGCGTGCGGCATTCGGGAAGCTGGTCTGCTTGGTGATGTCCTTGACGGTGATGAGGCCCTTGAGCTCCCAGTCGCCGTTGATGACCAGGAGGCGCTCGAGCTTGTACTTGTTCAGCAGCGCCTTGGCTTCGGCCAGCGTGGTGCCGTCGGGCACGGTGATGAGCTTGTCGCGCTGCGTCATGATTTCGCTGACGGGGACGTCGTAGCGGTTCTCGAAGCGCAGGTCGCGGCCGGTGACGATGCCGACCACCTTGCCCGCATCCACCACCGGGAAACCGGAGATGCCGAGCTGGTCAGACAGCGCCATCACCTGGCGCACAGAGTGCGTCGGCGTGATCACCACCGGGTCGCGCAGCACGCCCGATTCGTAGCGCTTCACGCGGGCCACTTCGGCGGCCTGCTGTTGCGCGGTGAGGTTCTTGTGAACGATCCCGATGCCGCCCTCCTGCGCGATCGCGATCGCTAGGCGGGCTTCTGTCACGGTGTCCATGGCCGCCGAGACGAGCGGCAGGTTCAGCGTGATGTTGCGGGAGAGTTTGGTGGCGAGAGAGGTGTCCTTGGGCAGGACCTGGGAGAACGCTGGCACCAACAACACGTCGTCGAAGGTGAGCGCTTTGCCGAGAAGGCGCATGGGTGAAGCTCCAAAAGACGGATTGTAACGAGGCTCCCGGGCCGTCCGCCCGGCCGGGCTTTTCAGGACCGTTGCAAAAGCACCCACCGAGGATGTTGCAAGAAGTAAGGCGCGGCTAAACTTCGGGCATGAAATTCATGCACTGGCTGCTGGTGGGATGTGTCGTGGCGCTGCCGCTCTCTGCGAGCGCGCAATGGCAATGGATCGACAAGGACGGCAAGAAGGTCTTCAGCGACCAGGCGCCGCCGCCCGATGTTCCCGAGAAGAACATCCTGCGCCGTTCGGGCACACCGCCGCCGCGGCCTGCCGCCGGCATTGACGCTCCAGCGGCCGAGGGCGCCGAAGCTGGAGTGGCGCCCAAGGCGCGCGAAAGCGCTGCAGCGCCCAAACCGAGCGGCGTCGACAAGGAACTCGAGGAAAAGACGAAGAAAGCCGAGGCCGAAGAAAAGGCCAAGCGCGCAGCCGAAGAGGCGAAGGTCGCCAAGGCCAAGGCCGACAACTGCGCCCGCGCCCGCGAAGGCAAGTCCACGCTGGACAGCGGCATCCGCATCGCGAAGGTGAATGCCAAGGGCGAGCGCGAGATCATGGACGACTCCGCGCGCGTGGCCGAGCAGAAGCGGATCCAGTCGGTCATCGACAGCGACTGCAAATAAAAAGCCGGCGGACCCGGCTGCCTCAGTAGCCGGTCTTGCCGCCCTTGCGCTGGCTCGCGAAGAGGCCGGTGCCCCGCGCGCCCTGGCGCTTGAAGCGCTCGCGGCGCGCCACCTTCGGATCGACAGTGAGCGGCCGGCACAGCTCGATGCGGTCGCCGTCCTTCAGCACCTGGCCCCACTCGACCGCCCTGCCCCAGACACCCGGTGTCATGGCATGCCGCCAATCGAGATCGGTAAAGCGCTGCGACAACCCGCTCGCCTGCACCGCGTCGCTCAGGACGATGCCTTCTTCAAGCTGCAGGACCTGCTCGAACACCTCGCGTGCCGCGGGTGAGCAGGTCAGCGTGACCTCGATCATTCAGGCGCTGCCGTAGACCTGCTCGGCACGCTTGACGAAGGCTTCGACCAGGCTCGATGCAACGGTGTCGAACACCGGCCCCACGAGCGCTTGCAGGGCGAAGTTGCTGAAGCCGTAGCTCATGTGCAGTTCGACGCGGCAGGCGCGTTCGCCCGCTTCGCCCACGGGCACGAACTTCCAGTTGCCGTCGAGGTTGGAGAACGGGCCGTCGACCAGCTTGAGTTGCACTTCCCGGCCGGGAATGTGGGTGTTGCGGGTGGTAAAGCTCTGGTGCAGGCCGGCGAAGGCCAGGCCGACTTCGGCGGTCATGCCGGCTTCGTCCTCTTCGAGGATCCGGGCCTTGTCGCACCATGGAAGGAACTGCGGATACTTCGCCACATCGGTGACGAGCGCGTACATCTCTTCGGCGCTGTACCAGATGAGGACGGACTTGTTGACTGTTTTCATAGAATCGGTGCAGCGTGCGCGACGGATTGTATTGAAGCCATGCGTCCCCATCTTCCCGAGCCATGGCCACAAAGAAACAAGATACCTCCTCCCGCATTGCCGACAACAAGAAGGCCGCGTACAACTATTTCTTCGAAGAACGCTTCGAGGCCGGCATCGTGCTCGAGGGCTGGGAAGTCAAGTCGCTGCGCGAAGGCAAGGTGCAGCTGACCGACGGCTACGTGGTAATCCGCGACGGCGAACTGTTCGTCGTGGGCCTGCAGATCAACCCGCTCAAGAGCGCTTCGACGCACGTCAATCCCGATTCGATCCGCACCAAGAAGTTGCTGCTGCACAAGGAAGAAATCCGCCGGCTCGTCGGCAAGGTCGAGCAGAAGGGCTACACGCTGGTGCCGCTCAACCTGCACTGGAAGGCGGGCAAGGTCAAATGCGACATCGCGCTGGCCAAGGGCAAGGCCGAGCACGACAAGCGCGACACCATCAAGGACCGCGAAGGCAAGCGCGAGGTCGAGCGCGCGATGAAGAGCCGCAGCCGCTAACAGCCGTTCTTTTTTTGCGCAGCATGGAATAAAACGCGCTCTGCGGGCGTTTGTGCGGTGTCATCGGATTGCCGATGCCATCCAACCAGGAGATTCCATGTCGCCACTTCGCGCTTCTTCCCTCGGCTTCGCCGCCGCACTGCTCGGCAGCCTGCTCGCCCTTCCCGCATTCGCTCAACCCAAGGCGGCCGACGGCGCCCTGGTCGGGCCGAACGGCATGACGCTCTACACCTTCGAGAAGGACACGGCCGGCAACGGCAAATCGGTCTGCAACGGCGGCTGCGCCACCAACTGGCCGCCCTTCATGGCCGCCGACAGCGACAAGCCGAGCGGCGACTTCACCATCGTCACGCGCGACGACGGCAAGAAGCAATGGGCCGCCAAGGGCTGGCCGCTCTACTACTGGGTGAAGGACACCAAGCCGGGCGACAAGACCGGCGACGGCGTGGGCGGCAACTGGAAAACCGCCAAGCCCTGATCCGGAACTCGCGCTCCCGGCCCACCCATGGACGCCCGCCTGCTGGTCGACCACATCCCGAGCCTGCGCCGCTATGCGCGCGCGCTCACGGGCAACACGTGGGCGGCCGACGACCTTGTGCAGGACACCCTGGAGCGGGCCTGCAGCAAGTGGCGGCTCTGGGTGGTGGGGAGCGACCTTCGCGCATGGCTCTTCACCGTCATGCACAACATCTTCGCGAGCCAGGTGCGGCGCACGCCACCGCCGCACAGCGTGGTGCCGCTCGACGACGCCACGCATGAGCTGCACGGCGGAATCGACCCCGGCCGCGACCAGGGCACAGGCCTCGACCTGCAACGCTGCCTGCTGCAATTGCCCGAGGAGCAGCGCGCGGTGCTGCTGCTGGTGACGCTCGAAGACATGTCCTATGCCGAGGTGGCGAAGGTGCTGGGCATTCCTGCCGGCACTGTGATGTCCCGCCTCTCGCGCGCCCGCGTGCGGTTGCAGGAACTGCTGGACGGCGCCGCCGCGCCGCATCGCCCCGGCTTGCGCCGTCTCAAATGAAGCCCGTCCCATGAACCGCCCCGCCCCGCCTCCCACCGACATCACCGACGACGAACTGCACGCGCTGGTCGATGGCCAGCTCGCCCCGGATCGCCGTTCCGCGGTCGAAGAAGCCCTGGCGCGCGACCCCGCCATGGCCGCGAAGGTCGCGGCCTGGCACACGCAGCGCGATGCCCTGCGCCGCCTGCATGGCGAGCTGATGGACGACCCCATTCCCGCGCCGCTGATGAGCGCCCTCGACCGCCATCTGCCCCGGCAAGCCCGGCGCAGCATCTGGATGCGCTGGGGCGGCATGGCCGCCGGCGTGCTCGTCGCGTTTGCCGCGGGCTGGCTCGGCAACGCGCAATGGTCGGCATCGCGCGCCCCATCGACCCAACTGGCCAAGGCGCCCGCGATGCGCGAGTTCGTGCACGACGCATCGATCGCCCACGTCGTCTACGCACCTGAAAAAAGGCACCCGGTCGAAGTCGCCGCCTCCGAACAGCAGCACCTCGTGCAGTGGCTCTCCAAGCGGCTCGACCGCCCGCTCAAGGTGCCCGACCTCAGCACCCTGGGCTACACCCTCGTCGGTGGTCGCCTGCTGCCCGGCGAAACCGGCGCGCGCGCCCAGTTCATGTTCGAAGACGCGGCGGGCGAGCGCGTCACGCTCTACGTCGGCACCCTCGACGCCCGGGCCGTGGGCTCGTCACCGGACGCGTTGAAGGAAACCGCCTTCCGATTCGCCTCCGAAGGCCCCGTGCCGAGCTTCTACTGGGTCGACCAGGGCTTCGGCTATGCCTTTGCGGGCAAGCTGCCGCGCGATGTTTTGCTCAAACTCGCGACCCTCGCCTACCGCGATTTGTCGTGAGCCCGGCATAAACTGCCGGCTCGCGCAACAACCCGCTTGCCTTGTTTGTTTTCGCGATTTTTCAACCGAAGGAGAAACTGCATGAAATTGCTCAGCGCCTCGATCCTCGCGGCGGCCCTGCTCGCCGGCTGCGGCGGCATGTCCAACAAGACCGCCAGCGCGCCCGATACGCCCACCCGCACCGCCGACGGCGTGCTGGTCGGACCGAACGGCATGACGCTCTACACCTTCACCAAGGACACGGCCGGCGCGGGCACCTCCGCCTGCAACGCCCAGTGCGCCGCCAACTGGCCGCCGCTCCCCGTGGCCGAGGCTGCCAAGCCGATGGGCGGCTACACCATCATCATTCGCGAAGACGGCAAGCGCCAATGGGCCTACAAGGGCTGGCCACTGTACTACTGGGCCAAGGACGCCAAGCCGGGCGACAAGACCGGCGACGGCGTAGGCGGCAACTGGAAGATCGCCCGCCCCTGAGCGGCACGGTGATCACCTGATCGCAAAGGCTCCGGCTCACACCGGGGCTTTTTTGTTGGCGCGTGCGCCACGGCAGAATCGCCGCATGAATCCTGCAGCTGCGAATCCGGATGCGTTCCTCGCCCTTCTTTCCCATGGCCTGATCACCGATGCGCAGCACGACGCCGTGCTCGCCCATCCCGAGACCGCCGCGCTCCCGCCGATCCCCGGCCCCGCGCACGCACTGGCCTGGATGTGCCTGAAGGGCCTCGTCACCCAGGAAGAAATCGACGCCGCCGTCGACCGGCTCGAAGAGGCCTCGCCGCCCATCGCCACCGCCGACGATGCGTCCTATATCGCCTACGACGCCGAGGAATTCGGGGAGCTCGGCGACCGCGGCATCACCCACGAGGCAGTGAACGCGCTCTTCAATGACGGCCTCGTCGATGCCGAGACACGGGACATGGCACTGGAGGAAACGCCGCTGGTCGGCAGCGTGCCCGCCGCACCGGCCGCGACGCTGGCCTGGATGGTGCTCGACGGCCCGCTCGAGAGGGAAGTGTTCGAGGCCACGCGTGCCGAGGTCGCGGCCGAGCCGGCCTTTGCCATGGCGGCGGACCGGGCCCGCATCGTGGCCGAGGCGCAAGACGAGATCGCGGCCGACGAAAAGGCAGTCGGCGCGTGGCGCGCCACCGCGCAGGGCAAGCGCCGCCGGAGTGCCTGGACCTCCGGGCTGGTCACGCTGGCGATCGCAGGCGGGCTGGGCTGGTACCTCTTCGCGCCGGCAGGCGTGCCGGCCTGCGATGCCGATGCCACGCGCAAGACACTGCAGGGCCTGATGTTCCGCATATCGATCGACGCACGAACCCAGGGCCTGCGCGAAGTCGGCATCCCGAGCCTGAGCGGCCTGCGCGAAATCGGCTATCGCAAGGACGAACGCATCCGCGGCTGCATGGCGACGATGACACGGGGCGACGACACCAAGGCCATCGCGTACACGGTCGGCCCGGCCTCGGCCGACGACGACAAGATGACGGTGCGCGGCGCCGACCCGGTCATCGTGGAGGCTCGGTTCGGCAATCTGGATGCCAAAGGCAAGCCGCTCTACAACGCCGAGCCCATCGGGCGCGTGGCGGCGGAGAAGGCCTTCCGTGACGGCGTGACTGCCCTGCAGGCGAGCTCGCCCGCCGCGGCAATGCTCCAGCGCCAGCTCGAACGCCAGCGCGCGCGGCAGCGCTCCACCACCGGCCTCGTGGTCACAGACGCGGATCGCGAACGCGAGATCGCCGACTTCGAGCCCACCGGTCCCTGCCGCGCGCACGAAGACGGGGTGAGCCGGGTCTGTCCGCTGGTCGTCGAATACAACGACAGCCTGCTGGCCACCATCGGCCGCGCGCAGTCGCTGCCGCTGACCGGCGAGTTCACCTTCGTGCAGGACAACGACAACTGGCGCATGGGTGACGACTTCGCAAAGCGCTTCACCCGGGCGGTGATGGAAGCCCGGCTGGTCGGCATGGGCGTGGCGGACGCCGCTGCGGCGCCCGAGTAAGTCTTGCGCGCCTAGTGCGCGCTAGGCACGACGGTGTCGGCCGCCGTCGTGCGGCGCCCGCGCAGCGCCAGCAACTCGTTGAACACCAGTGCCCCGATGACCAGCGCGCCGCCTGTCAGCACGCTGGCCGCCGGCTCCTCGCCCGCGCCGAGCCAGGCCAGCGCGATGCCGAAGATCACTTCGAGCAGCGCCAGCAGAGCCACCTCGGGCGCCTTCAGCACTTGCGCACACAGCACCGACAGCACACAGGGAATGGCCAGCTGGAACACGCCCAGGAATGCCAGCAAGCCGAGGTCGTGCGCACTCGCCTGGAACGGCAAGGCGAAAGGCAAGGTGAACAAGGCGGTGAGCACGGCGCCGATCAGCACGGCGGGCACCAGGTCGATGTCATGTCCCTTGGCGTGCGCGTGCTGGACCACGGTCCAGTTGGTGGCGCCGGCCAGCGGCACGCACAGCGCGACCAGCGTGCCGAGCAGCGAAGCACCGCCCGCCCCGCCCTGCATCAACTGCGTGCCATACATCCAGCCGATGCCCAGCCCGGCCACCACGATGGCCACCCAGGTGCGCGCGGGCAAGCGGTGACCGATGAAGATGCGCGCGGCGAGCGCGGTGAGCAGCGGCCCGAGCGACATCGTGACCAGCACGCTCGCCGTCGAAGCCATCGTGAGCGCCACCATGAAGGCCGTGAACATCACGGCCCAGCAGACGCCCGAGATCCAGAGCTCGCGCCCACCGCTTCGCAGCTGCGAGAACACGGCGCGTCCCCGCCAAAGCGGCAAGATCACCAGCAGCGCCAGCATCGTGAAGAGGCTGCGCCAGAAGGTGATCTCGAAGCTGTGCGCCTGCGTGAGGTGCCGTGTGACGACGCCCGCCGTGCCCCACATCAGGGTCACGACGACCATCAGCCACACAGCCCCGCCGTGCGTCAGGCGCATGGGATTGCGAAAGAGCTGTTGTACGCGAGGAGGCGATCAGCCCATCGACGTGTCGCGGCCAGCGCGCTTGCGGTCGCTTTCCTTGAGGAAACGCTTGCGCAGGCGCACGCTCTTGGGCGTGATTTCGACCAGCTCGTCGTCCTCGATGAACTCGACGCCGTATTCCAGCGTGAGGTCGATCGGCGGCGTGATCTTGATCGCGTCTTCCTTGCCGCTCACGCGGAAGTTGGTCAGCTGCTTGGTGCGCGTGGCGTTCACGACGAGGTCGTTGTCGCGGCTGTGGATGCCCACGATCATGCCTTCGTACACCGGATCGTTCGCCTTCACGAACATGCGGCCGCGGTCGTCCAGCTTGCCCAGGGCGTAGGTGAAGATTTCACCGTCGTCCATGGAGATCAGCACGCCGTTCTTGCGGCCGCCGATCTCGCCCTTGTGCGGCTCGTAGCTGTCGAAGATGTTGCTGATGAGGCCCGAGCCACGCGTCAGGTTCAGGAATTCGTTGGTGAAGCCGATGAGGCCACGCGCCGGAATGCGGTACTCCAGGCGCACGCGGCCGCGGCCGTCCGGTTCCATGTTGACCAGCTCGCCCTTGCGTTCGCCCAGTGCCTGCATCACGCCGCCCTGGTGGCCTTCTTCGATGTCGGCCGTGACCATTTCGATGGGCTCGTGCTTTTCGCCGTCCACGGTGCGGAACACCACGCGCGGCTTCGACACGGCCATTTCATAGCCTTCGCGACGCATGTTTTCCAAGAGGATGGTCAGGTGCAGTTCGCCGCGACCCATGACTTCGAAGATGCCTTCTTCGTCGGTCTCGCTCACGCGCAGCGCCACGTTGTGCTGCAGTTCCTTTTGCAGACGGTCCCAGATCTGGCGGCTGGTCACGAACTTGCCTTCGCGGCCGGCCAGCGGGCTGGTGTTCACGCAGAAGTTCATGGTCAGGGTCGGTTCGTCGACCTTGAGCATGGGCAGCGGTGCGGGCTTGTCCTTGTCGGTCACGGTGACGCCGATGCCGATGTCGGTGATGCCGTTGATCAACACGATTTCGCCGGGGCCGGCTTCGGTCGATTGCACGCGGTCCAGGCCCTGGAAGGTCAGCACCTGATTGACGCGGCCCTTGATGGCCTTGCCATCCGGGCCTTCCATGACCAGCACGTCGGTCATGGGCTTGAGCGTGCCCTGGCTGATGCGGCCCACGCCGATGCGGCCGACGAAGGTCGAGAAGTCGAGCGCGGAAATCTGCAGTTGCAGCGGCGCGTTCGGGTCACCCTTTTGCGACGGCACATGCTTCAGGATGGTGTTGAAGAGGGCCGACATGTCGGGGCCCCACTGCTCGCCGGCAGCGCCTTCTTCGAGCGACGACCAGCCGTTGATGCCCGAGGCGTACACCACGGGGAAATCGAGCTGTTCGTCGGTCGCGCCGAGCTTGTCGAACAGGTCGAAGGCGGCGTTGACCACCTTGTCGGGGTTCGCACCGGGCTTGTCGACCTTGTTCACGACCAGGATGGGCTTGAGGCCAAGGGCCAGCGCCTTCTTGGTCACGAAGCGCGTCTGCGGCATCGGGCCTTCCTGCGCGTCGATCAGCAGCACCACGCCGTCGACCATCGACAGCGCGCGTTCCACTTCACCACCGAAGTCCGCGTGGCCCGGGGTGTCGACGATGTTGATGTGCGTGCCTTCCCAGGTCACGGCGCAGTTCTTGGCCAGGATCGTGATGCCACGTTCCTTTTCGATGGCGTTGTTGTCCATCACCGTGTCGACGACTTTTTCGTGCTCGGCGAAGGTGCCGGACTGGCGCAGCAGCTGGTCGACCATGGTGGTCTTGCCATGGTCCACGTGGGCAATGATGGCGATATTGCGGATTTGCTTGGTACTCATGGTGTCGCTTCTGTCTGTTGTGCGTTCAAAAGAATTTGCTGAATTTCGATGGGGTTCAGCAAGCGCCCCGGGATCAGTTCGTTGGCGGCGACGTGCGCCGTACCCAGGAAGACAGGAGGCATGTCGCCGAAAACTGCCACTTGGTCTGAATCAGGCCAGGTTCCACGGCGGCGCAGGCCGGACAAAAAGCGCCCCGCATCTTCGCTGCCGAGCGTGACGATCGTGTGGCCCTCGACCAGGGATTCGGCAGGCAACAACTGGGCCAGCTGCTCTTCCTCGTCCATGGCTTCGAGCGCTTCGAGCGTGATGCACTGCGCCACGCCGAAACCGCCGGTGGCCGTGCGGCGCAGCGACGTGAGATGCGCGCCGCAGCCCAAGGCTTCGCCGATGTCTTCGCCCAACGTGCGGATGTAGGTGCCCTTGCTCACCGAGGCCACGATGCGGATCGCGTTGCCCGCCGATTCGGAGGCGGCCTGCGTGATCTTCAATGCATGGATCACGACGTCGCGCGGTGCGCGTTCGATCTCGATGCCTTCGCGGGCGTATTCGTAGAGCGCCTTGCCGTCCTTCTTGAGGGCGCTGTGCATCGGCGGAACCTGGCGGATCGGGCCGTTGAACTGCGCCTCGGCGCGGGCCAGGTCTTCGGCGGTGACGTGCACCGGGCGCTCGGCAATCACCTCGCCCTCGGCATCGCCGGTCGAGGTCTTGATGCCAAGGCGTGCCGTGGCTTCATAGGTCTTGTCGGCATCGAGGTGCAGTTGGCTGAACTTGGTGGCCGCGCCAAAGCACAGCGGCAGGACGCCGGTGGCCAATGGATCGAGCGTGCCGGTATGGCCCGCTTTTTCGGCACGCAGCAACCACTTGGCCTTTTGCAAGGCCTGGTTGCTGGAAAGTCCCAGCGGTTTGTCGAGCAACAACACCCCATGCACAGGGCGCCGCTGCACCCGTGTGCGTGGCGCATTCATCGCTATTCGTCTTTCGAGCGCGAAGCGACAGCCTGCGCGATCAGCGCGTTCATGTCGGCCGCACGCTCGGTGGTGCGGTCGAACAGGAAGTGCAGCGTCGGCACGGTGTGGATATGGAGGCGCTTGAACAGGCCGTTGCGCAGGAACCCCGCAGCCTGGTTCAGCGCGTCGGTGGTCTCGGTCACGTCGCCCGTGAGCACGCTGAAGTAGACCTTCGCGTGCGCATAGTCGGGCGTGACCTCGACCGCCTGGATCGTGACCATGCCCACGCGCGGGTCCTTCAACTCGCGCGCGATCAGTTCCGTCAGATCGCGCTGGATCTGATCGGCGACCTTGAAGGCGCGGTTGGGAGTGGCAGCTTTTCTTTTGGGCATTTGATCAATCACAAGCGTCGCGAGATCGGACTCAGTGCAAGGCGCGCCGTCGCAGACAGTACTTCAGTACGGCAAGACGGCTGCAACGCGGCAATGAGTTCGATATCGCGGCGCGCGTTACAACGTACGCGCGATCTCCTTGATCTCAAAGAATTCGAGCTGATCGCCCTCTTTGATGTCGTTGTAGTTCTTGAGCTTGATACCGCACTCAAAACCTTCGCGGACTTCGCGGACATCGTCCTTCATGCGCTTGATCGAGTCGACTTCGCCGGTGTAGATCACCACGTTGTCGCGCAGCAGGCGGAAATGCGCACTGCGGTTGACCGAGCCCGAGGTGATGTAGGAACCCGCGACCGTACCGATCTTCGAAGCCACGAACACCGTGCGGATCTCGGCCGAACCGATGATCTCTTCGCGGCGCTCCGGTGCCAGCATGCCCGACATCGCAACCTTGATCTCGTCCACGGCGTCGTAAATGATGCTGTAGTAGTTCAGTTGCACGCCGTTGCTCTCGGCCAGCTTGCGCGCACCGGCATCGGCACGCACGTTGAAGCCGATCACGATGGCCTTGGAGGCGATGGCGAGGTTGATGTCGCTTTCGCTGATGCCGCCGACGCCGGCGTACACCATTTGCACCTTGACTTCCTCGGTCGCCAGCTTGAGCAGCGACTGGGCCAGCGCTTCCTGCGAGCCCTGCACGTCGGCCTTGATGATGATCCGCAGCGTCTGCACTTCGCCCGCCGACAGGTCGGTGAACATGTTCTGCAGGTTCGCGGCCTGGGCCTTCGCCAGCTTCGTGTTGCGGAACTTGCCGGCACGGTAGGTGGCGATTTCGCGCGCACGGCGCTCGTCGGCCATCACCATGAACTCGTCGCCCGCCTGCGGCACTTCGGTCAGACCCTGGATCTCGACCGGGATCGACGGACCCGCGGTCTTGATGGTCTTGCCGTTCTCGTCCAGCATGGCGCGCACGCGGCCATAGGTCGAACCGGCCAGCACCACGTCACCCGCCTTCAGCGTGCCCGACTGGATCAGCACGGTCGCAACCGGGCCGCGGCCCTTGTCGAGCTGCGCTTCGATGACCAGGCCCTTGGCCGCGGCATCCACCGGCGCCTTGAGTTCCAGCACTTCGGCCTGCAGCAGCACTTGCTCGAGCAGGTCGTCGATGCCCTGGCCGGTCTTGGCCGACACCGGCACGAACGGCACGTCGCCGCCGTACTCTTCGGGAACGACCTCTTCGGCCACCAGTTCCTGCTTCACGCGGTCCAGGTTGGCGTCGGGCTTGTCCACCTTGTTGATGGCAACCACGATCGGCACACCCGCAGCCTTCGCGTGCTTGATGGCTTCCTTGGTCTGGGGCATGACGCCGTCGTCGGCCGCCACCACCAGGATCACGATGTCGGTGGCCTGCGCACCGCGGGCACGCATGGCGGTGAACGCCTCGTGACCCGGGGTGTCGAGGAACGACACCATGCCGCGTTCGGTTTCGACGTGGTAGGCACCAATGTGCTGCGTAATGCCGCCGGCTTCGCCCGCTGCGACCTTGGCGCGGCGGATGTAGTCGAGCAGCGAGGTCTTGCCGTGGTCGACGTGACCCATGACGGTCACGACCGGTGCGCGCGGCAGGGCTTCCGCCGTTTGCGCCGACACGTCCTCGTCGGTGAAGGCTTCCGGATCGTCCAGCGCGGCAACCACCGCGTTGTGACCCATTTCCTCCACCAGGATCATGGCGGTGTCTTGGTCGAGCGACTGGTTGATGGTCGCCATCTGGCCCAGCTTCATCAATTGCTTGATGACTTCGCCGGCCTTCACGGCCATCTTGTGCGCGAGCTCGGCCACGGTGATGGTCTCGGGAACGTGCACTTCCAGAATGCGCGCCTCGACCGGTGCGGCCGGCGTGTGCTCTTCATGACCGCCGCGGTCGTTGCCGCGACGGCCGCGCGGGCCTCCGCGCCAGTTGCCGCGACCGACACCACCGCTGGCATCGCCGCGGGTCTTGATTTCCTTCTTCTTGGCAGGATCGCCCGCCCAGCTCGACGAGAGCTTGGCCGATTTGACTTCCTTGCCCGCGCCGGCTGCGGCGCCAGGGGCTGCAGCAGCACCCGGAGCGGCCGGCGCACCGGGACGCGCCGCCGGCGTGGCCGGCTTGTGCAGCGTGCCCTTTACCGCGGCCTTTTCTGGCTGCGGCTTCTCGGGCGCCTTGTGCGGCACCAGCACGCGGGCCGGTGCATTCATCATGGCGCGGATGGCTTCGGCCTCGGCGAGGGCCTTGCGGCGACGCTCGTCCAGGTCCTTGGCACGGGCGGCCTCCTCGTCGGCACGAGCCTTCGATTCGGCGGCGGCCTTGGCCTTCGCGTCTTCCTTGGCTTGCGTGGCGGCGGTCTGGGCGGCCAGCTTGGTGTCGGCGGCTTGCTGTTCCGCAGCGGCGGCCGCGGCGACTGCCGCAGGCGCTTCGACCGGCTTGGCGGCTTCCTTCGCGGGCGCAGCAGCGGCTTCGGCGGCAGCCTTCTTTTCGGCGGCGATGCGGGCAGCTTCCTGCTCGGCCTGTTCGGCGCGCTCGGCCTTTTCGGCCTGCTCGCGTTCGCGGGCTTCGGCTTCTTCACGCAGGCGACGCTTCTCGACCAGCTCTTCTTCCTGGCGGCGGATCAGCTCGGCCTGGCGGCGCGCTTCTTCCTCGCGGCGGGCCAGTTCGGCCTCGTCCACGTGGGGTGCGGCCGGCGTGGCGGCAGGCACCTCGGCGGTTTGCTGCACGGGCTCGGCCGGGTGGCCTTCATCGCGCTGGATGAAGGTGCGCTTCTTGCGCACTTCCACCTGAATGGTGCGGGCGCGGCCGGTGGCGTCGGCCTGCTTGATCTCGCTGGTCGACTTCTTGGTCAGCGTGATCTTCTTGCGCTCGGGCTCGGCGGTGCCGTGGCTGGCTTTGAGAAAGCCGAGCAGGCGCTGCTTGTCAGCCTCGGTGAGTGCATCGGTGGGCGCCGCTTTGGGCACGCCTGCGCTCTTGAGCTGGTCAAGCAAGGTTTCGGGAGTCTTCTTGAGCTCGTTCGCGAACTCGGCGACAGTGGTACTGGACATATTGGTTTCGTGCCTCCATGACCATCACTCTTGGCCGGCGAACCAATGTTCGCGGGCTTTCAAGATGAGGGCTTTGGCGTCATCGGCGCTGTGGCCGGTGATCTCGGTGAGTTCATCGACCGCGAGGTCGGCGAGGTCGTCACGGGTGTTCACACCCGCTTCGGCCAACTTGGGAATCAGCTCGGGGTCCAGGCCTTCGAGGTCGCGCAGGTTCTGCGATACCGACGACTGGGTCTCGACGCCCTCTTCCTTGGCGATTTCCATGGTCAGAAGCGCATCCTTGGCACGCGAGCGCAGCTCATTGATGGTGTCTTCGTCGAACGCTTCGATCTCGAGCATTTCGGAAATCGGCACATAGGCGACTTCTTCCAGGCTGTTGAAGCCTTCGGCGATCAGGATGTCGGCGATTTCTTCATCGACATCGAGCTTTTCCATGAAGAGCTTGCGGCTGGCATCCGTTTCGGTCGCCTGCTTCTGGGCCGACTCGTTGGCGTCCATGATGTTGATCTTCCAACCGGTGAGGTCGGAAGCCAGGCGCACGTTCTGGCCGCCACGGCCGATGGCGATGGCGAGGTTTTCCTCGTCGACCACCACGTCCATGGCGTGCTTTTCTTCGTCCACCACGATGGACGACACGTTCGCCGGAGCCAGCGCACCGATCACGAATTGGGCCGGGTCTTCGCTCCACAGCACGATGTCGACGCGCTCGCCGGCGAGCTCGTTGGTCACGGCGTTGACGCGGGTGCCGCGCACGCCGACACAGGTGCCGATCGGGTCGACGCGCTTGTCGTGCGAAAGCACGGCGATCTTGGCGCGCGAACCCGGGTCACGGGCGCAGCTCTTGATTTCGAGCAGGCCCTGTTCGATTTCGGGCACTTCCTGGCGGAACAGCTCGATCATGAACTCGGGGGCCGAGCGCGACAGGATGATCGGCGCGCCGCGCAGCGTCAGGTCGACTTCCATGATCATGGCCCGCACGCGGTCGCCATTGCGCAGGTTTTCCTTGGCGATCATCTCGCTGCGACGCAGGCGCCCTTCGACGCGGCCGGCCTCCACGATGATGTCGCCCTTGTCCAGGCGCTTGACGGTGCCGACAAAGATCTTGTCGCCGCGCGACATGAAGTCGTTGAGCAGCATCTCGCGCTCGGCGTCGCGGATCTTCTGCAGGATGACCTGCTTGGCGGCCATGGCGCCGATGCGGCCGATCGGCACCGAGTCCACCGCTTCTTCGATGTACTCGCCGACTTCGATGTCCGACATTTCTTCCTTGGCTTCGAACAGGAGGATTTCCTGGTCGGGCAGCTGCAGGCCGGCTTCGTCGGGAACGACGTGCCAGCGACGGAAGGTTTCGTAGTCGCCGCTGTCGCGATCGACGGCGACGCGGATGTCCACATCGCCCTGATGGAGCTTCTTGGTGGCTTGCGCCAGTGCGGATTCGACCGCGCCGAAGACGACGTCACGTTCGACGTTCTTCTCGCGCGAGATCGCATCCACCAACATCAACATTTCGCGATTCATGCCACCACTCCTCTTGTCAGTCAGGAACATTCGTTCCGTCGTCAATGTCCGAAAAACCCGGTTGGGTTTTGGCCTTGCGGCCCTTGAAATCCACAATCGGCGCGAGCCGCGCGTCGCGCAGCTCGTCCAATACGAAGCCCAGCGCATGCAACGGTGCAGGCGCGCGCTTCTTGCTCACTTTTTGACCCGGCTTGGGCTTGGGCGCATCGCTCCAGACGATTTGCCAGCCCGGGGCTGCGTCAGCCCCTTCTGCCTTTTCAGCACGCTCCAGCGTGCCGCGAAATTTCTTGCGGGTGGCGGACACCTGGCCCGCAGCCGCTGCGCCCATGGGCGCCTTGAGCGTGATGTCGATCACCGCACCCACGAAACGCTCGAAATCCTGCTCGTTGCGCAACGGCCTGTCGATACCGGGCGAGGACACCTCGAGCCGCTTGTAATCGACACCATCGACCTCGAGCGCGAACTGCAGTTGCCGCGTCACCTTCTCGCAGTCTTCGACCGTCACGAAGGGCTCTGGCACACCGGCCGCCACAGCTTCGGAGGTGGGGGCCGTCCAAGGCAAATCAATCGTCACGCGCAGCAATCCCCCGGCCGAGCGTTCGATCTCGACCAGGTCGTAGCCAAGACCGGCCACGGTTTGTTCCACTATTTGCTGCAATGCCACGTGTTCGAAAGTGCCTTTTAAATACTCAATTCGCCGAATTCGCGATATCCGCCAATGCACGAATGCCGCGTTCTCAGCGAACGTAACGAATGATCAAGAATGCATAGACCAAAAAAAACGGGCGGTTGGTACCCGCCCGTTTGGTCGTGAGCCTCGAATTATATGCTATTCGTGTGATAAATGAAGGGGCTTTGGCGCTCAGGCGGCATTCAGACGGCGAGATTTCGACCAGACCACCGCAAACAGCACCGCGCCGAGTGCCAGCGCCGCCGCCGCGACCAGCAGGGGCTGCTCGAAGGAGCCGGTGCGCTGGGCCAGCGGCGCCGCGAACAGCGGGCCGATGATCTGCCCCACTCCATAAGACGCCGTGGCGTAGCCGATCAGCCCCGCCGCTGAATTGCCACGCAGCCGGCGCGCCTCCCGCATGGCAAAAAGAGTGATCGCAGTGAACGGCATTCCCAGCAGCAGGCTGCCCAACGCGAATCCGCCGATCGTGGGCCACGCCACGGAAAGCACCACACCCAGCGCTTGCAGCGCATAAGCGGCTGCCAGGAGCAGCCGGTTGTCCCAATGGGTAGGCGCGCGGGCACCGATCAACGCACCCGGAATGATGGCCGCACCGAACAGCGGCCAGAAGAAGTCGGGCCACGACGATTCCGGCAGCGCATGGCGCGCGATCACGGGCAGGAAGGTGGCCGTGATGATGTAGCCGAAGCCTGCCAGCCCATAGAGCGCCACCAGCCAGATCGCGTCGCTGCGATCCGCGCCTGATGCCCTGGCGCTGCTTGCGGCCACAGGCGCCTTCGTGCCGTTGCCCTGCGCGGCTTCACCGTCATCGAACACTCGCCAGATGATCGCGATGAGCACCACGGCCAGCAAGCCCAGCCCGATCCAGCCCACCTCCGAGCCCCAGCGCCCCAAGGCCCCGCCGAGCAGACCGGTCATCGCGATCCCGATCCCAGGCCCCGTATAAATAACGCCGGCCAGCATTGGCGAATTCGTTTCGGCCAGCCGCCGCAGGCCCCAGCCCGAGGCAAAGACAAAGACCCAGGCGCTCATCACGCCCGCCGCCCCGCGCAGGATGCCCCAGCCGGTGAAGCTGTGGAGCAGCCCCATGCCGATCAGCAAGGCCGCCGTCGCGGCCAGCCCGCCCCGGACCATGCTCGACGCCTTGATCCCGATCGCCGCGCAGCTCACCGCCCCGAGGAAATAGCCCAGGTAGTTGAGCGACGCCAGCACCCCGCCCCCGGCCAGTTCCAGTTTCCCCTCGCCCAGCATGATGGGCAGCATTGGCGTGAAGGCGAATCGCCCGAGACCCATCGCCACCGCCAGCGTGACCATGCAGGCCAGCGCTGCGCGCCAGGCGCCGCGGCGGTCCTGTCCGTTTACCGACATTTCTTCTTCTCTTTTCGTTTTATTCCAGCAGCGCGGCGGCCACCAGCTTCTGCGTATAGGGATGCTCCGGCGCATCCAGCACGCGCTCGACAGTCCCGGTTTCGAGGATTTGCCCCATCCTTCATCACGATGACCTGGTGCGCCATGGCGCGGATGACCTCGACGTCATGGGTGATCAGCAAATAGCTCAGCCCCCGCTCCCGCTGCAGGCGCTGCAGCAGGCCCAGCACCTGCTTCTGGATCGTCACATCGAGCGCGCTGGTCGGCTCGTCGAGCACCAGCAGTTGCGGATCGACGATCAAGGCACGCGCGATCGCCAGCCGCTGCCGCTGCCCACCCGAGAACTCGTGCGGATAGCGGTCGAGCAGCGCGGGAAACTGCGCCTCGGTCAGCCCCACGTCCGCCAGCGCAGTGAGCGAGCGAGCCCTGCGCGCCTTCGTATCGAGTTCCGGTGCGTGGACGCGCAGACCCTCCCCCACGATCTGCTCGACCGTCATGCGCGGCGAGAGCGAGGAGAACGGGTCCTGGAACACCACCTGCATCGTGCGGCGAAGCGCCAGGTCCGATGCGCGGTCGACCGCCCACCCCTTGCCGTCAACCTTCAGCTCGCCCCGATGCTTCAGCAGCCCGAGCGCCGCGAGCGCCAGCGTCGACTTGCCCGAGCCCGATTCGCCGACCACGCCCAGCGTCTCGCCCGGCACGATGCGGAAATCGGCGCCCTGCACCGCAATGAATTCGCCCTTGCGGAACCAGCCGGCAAAACCGGGCCTCGGCACCGGATAGCTCACGCGCAAGGCCTTGGCTTCGAGCAGAGGGGCAGCGTCTGCCCGCGCCACCACCGCCGCGACGTCGCGCTCCGGATGGCTGTCGATCAGCTTCCGTGTGTAGGCGTGCTGCGGAGCGTCGAACACGGTGGCCACGGCGCCGTGCTCGACGATGTGGCCGTTCTCCATCACCGCCACGCGGTCGGCAAAACGGCGCACGAGGTTCAGGTCGTGGGTGATCAGCAGCACGGCCATGCCGTACTTGCGCTGCAAATCGGCGAGCAGTTCGAGGATCTGCGCGCGCACTGTGACGTCGAGCGCGGTGGTCGGTTCATCGGCCAGCAGGAGGCGCGGCTTGCAGGCGAGCGCCATCGCGATCATGGCGCGCTGGCGCTGGCCGCCCGAGAGTTGGTGCGGGAACGACCTCGCCCGCCGCGCCGGCTCCGGAATGCCGGTGTCCGCCAGCAGCTGTACTGCCGCCGCTTGTGCCGCGCGGGCGGACAGCCCTTCGTGCAGCTCCAGCACCTCGGCGATCTGGTCGCCCACGCTGTAGAGCGCGTTGAGGGCGGTCATCGGCTCCTGGAAGATCATCGCGATCTCCTTGCCGCGGATGCCGCGCAACTCGCGCTCGGGAATCGCCAGCAGGTCGCGTGCGCCCTGCGAGGATTCGGGGCCGAAGAGCCTTGCGGCGCCCGCGAGGTCGGCGTTCTGGACGAGGCGCAGCAGCGACAGCGCTGTGACGGTCTTGCCCGAGCCCGATTCACCCACCAGCGCGAGTTTTTCGCCCGCGGCAATCTGGAAGTCGATGCTGTGCACGACCTCCTTGCCGCTGAACGAGACCTGCAGGCCCTTCACGTCGAGCAAGGGCTTCTTCGTTGCTGGATTCATATCGCTCACTTGTCAGCCTTCCGCGGATCGAGCGCATCGCGCAGCGCGTCACCCATGAAGGTCAGCAGCATGAGCGTGATGACCAGCACGCCGAAGGTCGACAGCGAGATCCACCAGGCATCGATGCTCGACTTGCCCTGGTTCAGCAATTCGCCCAGCGACGGCGTGCCGGGCGGCACCCCGAGACCGAGAAAGTCGAGCGAGGTCAGCGCCAGAATCGCCGCACTCATGCGAAACGGCAGGAAGGTGACGACAGGCACCATGCTGTTCGGCAGGATGTGGCGCCACATGATCTGCAGGTTGCTCACGCCGAGCGCACGCGCGGCGCGCACGTAATCCATCTGGCGGTTGCGCAGGAACTCGGCGCGCACGTAGTCCGACAGGGCCATCCAGCCGAACAGGCTCAGCAAGATGAGCAGCAGCGTCACGCTCGGCTTGAAGATGGCGCTGAAGATGATCAGCAGGTAGAGCTCCGGCATCGAGCCCCAGATTTCGATGAAGCGCTGGAACGCGAGGTCGATCCTCCCCGCGAAGTAGCCCTGCACCGCGCCGGCCGCCACCCCCAGCACCGTGCCGATGACCGTGAGCGCAAGCGCGAACAGCACGCTCACCCGAAAGCCGTAGATCAGCTGGGCCAGCAGGTCACGGCCGCGGTCGTCGGTGCCGAGCCAGTTGTCGGCCGATGGCGCCGCCGGGCTCGGCGCCTTGGCGAAGTAATTGAGCGTCTTGGCACCGTAGGTGTTGGGCGCGAAGACCGCCCAGTTGTCGCCGGCAGTGATCCGGTCGCGAATGAAGGGGTCGAGGTAGTCGGCCGGCGTTTCGAAGTCGCCGCCGAAGGTCTTCTCGGAATAGTCGCGCAGCACGGGGAAATAGGTCTGGCCCTGGTAGCGCACGATCAGCGGCTTGTCCGTGGACAGCACCTCGGCAAAGAGGCTCAGCACCACCATGAGCGTGAAGAGCACAAGGCTCCAGTAACCGAGCCGGTTGCGCTTGAAGCGCATCCAGGCGCGGCGGCCGGGCGAGATGTGCGGGGCCGTCTCAGTCGAATTTGACACGCGGGTCCACCCAGACGTAGCAGAGATCGGAGATCAGCTTGGTCACCAGGCCGATCAGCGTAAAGATGTAGAGGGTGCCCAGCACCACGGGGTAGTCGCGGCGGATCACGCTTTCGTAGCCCAGCAGGCCCAGGCCGTCGAGCGAGAACAGCGTCTCGATGAGCAGCGATCCCGCGAAGAACGAGCCGATGAAAGCCGCCGGCAGCCCTGTGATGATGGGGATCAGCGCGTTGCGGAACACATGCTTCCAGAGCACCTGCCGTTCGCCCAGTCCCTTGGCTCGCGCGGTCAGCACGTATTGCTTTCGGATCTCCTCGAGGAACGAGTTCTTGGTCAGCATGGCCGTCACCGCGAAGCTGCCGAGCACCATGGCCGTGACCGGCAAGGTGATGTGCCAGAGGTAGTCGACGATGCGGGCGCCCCAACTGAGTTCGTCCCAGTTCGAGGAAGTCAGCCCGCGCAGCGGAAACCACTGCAGCTGCCCCCCGAAGATCACCAGCAGCGCCACGCCCAATACGAAGCCTGGAATGGCATAGCCGATCAGCACGATGAGCGTGGTGATGAGGTCGAAGCGCGAACCGGCGCGCACCGCCTTGGCCACGCCCAGCGGCACCGCCACGCCGTAGCTGATGAAGAAGGTCCAGAGGCCGAGGCTGATCGATACGGGCAACTTATCGAGGATCAGCGTCCACACGTCCTTGTTCTGGAAAAAGCTCTTGCCCAGGTCGAAGCGCGCGAACTGCCCGAGCATCTGCCAGAGGCGCTCGTGCGGCGGCTTGTCGAAGCCGTACAGCGCCTTGATCTGCTCCAGGCGCTTGGGATCGACGCCCTGGTTGCCCCGGTAGGAGCCGCCACCCGACTCGAAACCACCGCCCCCCCCGCCGACGCCCGCGGTTTTCGCCTCGGCCAGGTATTGCTCAACCGGTCCCCCGGGCACGAACTGGATGACGAGGAAGGTAACCAGGAGCACGCCCAGCAGCGTGGGAATGAACAGCAGCAGTCGCTTGAGGACATAGGAGAGCATGGTGGCGTTCTTTCTCTTCTATGGCTTCTTCGGCGGCTTGGCCCACCAGGTGCCCATGATCCAGCCCTCGGCCGCGGCATATGGCGGCATCGGCGCCTTGAACGCCAGTCGCCAGTCGTCGTACACGACACGGTGCGAACTCAGCGTCCACTGGGGAATCAGGTAGTGGCTGTGCATGATGACCCGGTCCAGCGCCCGGCAGGCAGGCAGCAGTTCGGCCTTCGTGTCGGCATCGACGATGTCCTTGAGCAAGGCATCGACCGCCGGCGTAGACACGCCCATGTAGTTGCCCGAACTTTCCGTCTTGGCGGCCTTGCTGCCGAAAATTTCGAGCAGTTGCTGGCCCGGGTTGTTGGTGCCGGGGAAATTGATGGTGGTGATGTCGAACTCGAACCGGTCGAGCCGCTCCTGGTAGAGCGCGAAATCGACGGACGAGAAATTGAGCGTGATGCCGAGCTTCTCGAGATTGCGGACCCACGGCGATACCGTGCGCACGCCGCCTTCCCTGCTGTCCAGATACTCGAGCGTCATGGCATCGCCCTTCGCATTGCGCAGCGCGCCGTCGCGGTACTCCCAGCCAGCTTCCTTGAGCAACTCGCGCGCGCGGCGCAGGTTGTTGCGCAGCGAGTGATCCGCACCCTCGGTCGTGGGCGGCGTGTACATCGGACCGAAGCTGGCGTCGGGAATCTTGCCGCGCCAGCGCTCCAGCAAGGCCTTTTCCTCCGCCGAAGGCAGGCCCTGCGCTTCACAGTCGGTGTTGCCGAACAGGTCCTTCACGCGCGGATAGCCGCCGTAGAACATCTGGCGGTTCATCCACTCGTAGTCCAACGCCAGCCCGAGCGCTTCGCGCACGCGTGGGTCCTTGAGCTTGTCCCGGCGGCTGTTGAGCACGTAGCTCTGGAAGCCCGCGGGCTTCTTGTGCTGGAACTCGTGCTTGATGAGCTCGCCGCTATCGAAGCGCTTGCCGGTGACCCGCCGCGCCCAGTCGCCGGCCGAGTAGAAGCTCATCATGTCGAACTCGCCGGCCTTCAGGGCCTCCAGGCGGGCCGTGTTGTCCTTGTAGATCTTGACGGTGATGCGATCGAAGTTGTAGCTGCCGCGGTTCACCGCGAGGTTGCGGCCCCAATAGCCCGGGTCGCGCACGTAGGTGATGTCCTTGCCGAAACGCACCGGCCCGATCTTGTAGGCACCGCTGCCGATGGGGATGTCCATCACGACTTGATCGAAAGGCTTGGCCTTGCCGTTCTCCATGCCCCAATCGCGGCTGAAGACCGGCAAGCTGCCCACAGTGAGCGGCAATTCGCGGTTCGGGGTCTTGAAGCGGAAGCGGATCGTGCGGGCATCGATCACATCGGCACCGTCGACCTCCTGCAGCAGTGTCTTGTAGCCCGGCGAAGTGAAGGGGCCGATCAGCGTGTCGTAGCTGTGCTTCACATCGGCCGCCTCGACCGGCTTGCCGTTGTGGAACTTCGCCTCGGGCCGGAGGCGAAAGGTCACGCTGAGGCGGTCGGGGGCAACCGCCACGTCTTCTGCCAGCAGGCCGTAGCCGGAAGCGGTTTCGTCCATCGAGCCGGCCAGCAGCGTCTCGAAGATCAGGCTGTCGAGGTAAGCCGGTGCCGAGCCCTTGATGGTGAACGGGTTGTACTTGTCGAAGGTGGAAACGCGCAGATTGCTGACCAGGCGCAGCTCGCCGCCCTTGGGCGCATCGGGGTTGACGTAGTCGAAGGCGGTGAAGCCGGGTGCGTACTTCAGGTCGTCCCAAAGTGCATATCCATGCGCGGCCCACGCGGGAACCGCACACACCAACAACCAACCGACCCGGAGAAACCGCATGCGAGAATTCTGCCCAAGATTTTCACAAGGCAATTTCATGGGCTTTCTTTCCGGCAAAAAACTGTTGATCACCGGTGTGTTGAGCAATCGCTCGATCGCTTACGGCATCGCCAAGGCGTGCCACGAACAAGGCGCGGAACTCGCCTTCAGTTATGTCGGCGAGCGATTCAAGGACCGTATCACCGAATATGCCGCAGACTTCGACTCGAAATTGATTTTCGACTGCGACGTGAGCGACGACGCGCAGATTGAAAAGCTCTTCGCCGACCTCGCCCAGACCTGGCCGAAGTTCGACGGCTTCGTCCACAGCATCGGCTTCGCCCCGCGCGAAGCCATTGCCGGCGACTTCCTCGACGGCCTCTCGCGCGAAGGCTTCAAGATCGCGCACGACATCAGCGCCTACAGCTTCCCGGCCATGGCCAAGGCGGCCCTGCCCTACCTCAACGACAAGTCGGCGCTGCTCACGCTCACCTACCTGGGCGCCGAGCGGGCGCTGCCCAACTACAACACAATGGGCCTGGCCAAGGCCTCGCTCGAAGCCTCCGTGCGCTACACGGCCTCGTCGCTCGGCCCGAAGGGCATGCGGGTGAACGGCATCAGCGCCGGCCCGATCAAGACGCTGGCCGCAAGCGGCATCAAGGGCTTCGGCAAGATGCTGGCGGCCGTGGCCGATGCCTCGCCGATCCGCCGCAACGTGACCATTGAGGAAGTGGGCAACGTCGCCGCTTTCCTGCTGAGCGACCTGGCGAGCGGCGTGACGGCCGAGATCACCTACGTGGACGGCGGCTTCAGCAATGTCGTCGGGGGCATGGCCGAATAAGGTCCATCCAACCCGGCAAGCGGCCGCCCTGCGGCCGTTTTCGCTATCCCGCTATTTATTCCATAGCATCGTGCTGAACCGACGCTCCCTTTTGCTCGCGACCCTGGGCCTGGCCCTGGTCCAACCGGCGCTTGCGCGCAACGCCGCGCCCTCGCTGATGCTGGCCGACGTCTACCGCCTCGGCATGTCGCTGGCCGATTACTGGGTCAGCGAGAAATACGACGGCGTGCGCGGCTACTGGGACGGCAAGCAGCTCTGGACGCGCGGCGGCGAGCCCGTTGCGGCGCCCGCGTGGTTTATCGCATCGCTCCCCAAGCAACCGCTCGATGGGGAGTTGTGGGCGGGTCGCGGTCGCTTCTCGCATGCGGTCTCCACCGCGCGCAGCCAGACGCCGAATGATGTCGCCTGGCGCGAGATGCGCTTCATGGTCTTCGACATGCCGGCGCAGCCCGGCGACTTCACCGCCCGTTTGGCGGCCCTCCGCAAGCTGCTCCCGATCACCGACGCGCCGTGGGTCGTGCTCGTGCCGCAGGAACGCGCCACCACGCACGCCGAACTGCAGGCCCTGCTCGACAAGACGGTGAAGATGGGCGGCGAAGGCTTGATGCTGCATCGTGGCAGCTCGCTCTACCGTGGCGAGCGCAACAACGACCTGCTCAAGGTCAAGCCCTACGACGATGCCGAGGCCCGGGTGGTGGGCCACGTGACCGGCAAGGGCCGCAACAGCCACCGACTCGGCGCCCTGGTCGTCGAGACACCCGAGGGCAAGCGCTTCAAGCTCGGCAGCGGCTTGACCGATGCCGAGCGCGAAAACCCGCCCGCCATCGGCGCCTGGGTCACCTACCGCTTCAACGGCACGAATGCCAGCGGCCTGCCGCGGTTTGCGCGCTTCATGCGGGTGCGCGAAGACGCCCCGCACTCCTGACCCTGATCGATCAACCGGCCTTGCGCACGCAGTCAGCGTAGTAGCGCTTCTTGCCGGTCTCGTCGATGCGCGCCACAAGACCGTGGATGTCAGTCTCGAAACCCGGGCACTGCAGGTTGAATTCGCGCGAGAACTTCAGGTAGTCGACGATCTTCTTGTTGAACACTTCGCCCGGAATCAGGAGCGGAATGCCCGGCGGGTACGGCGTGATCAGGCTGGTCGTGATGCGGCCTTCGAGCTCGTCGATTTCCACGCGCTCGGTCTTCCTGTGCGCGATGTGGGCGAAGGCGTCGCTGGGCTTCATGGCCGGCGTGAGGTCGCTCAGGTACATCTCGGTCGTCAGGCGCGCCACGTCGTAGCGTGCATAGAGCTGATGGATGTGCTGGCACAGGTCGCGCAGGCCCAGGCGCTCGTAGCCCGGGTGCTGCTGGCAGAACTCGGGAAGGATGCGCCACATCGGCTGGTTGCGCGCGTAGTCGTCCTTGAACTGCTGCAGCGCCGTGAGCAGCGTGTTCCAGCGGCCCTTGGTGATGCCGATGGTGAACATGATGAAGAAGCTGTAGAGCCCGGTCTTCTCCACGATCACGCCATGCTCGGCGAGGAACTTGGTCACCACGCTCGCGGGAATGCCGGTCTCGGCGAAGTTGCCTTCGAGGTCGAGGCCGGGCGTCACGATGGTCGACTTGATCGGGTCGAGCATGTTGAAGCCATCGGCCAGATCGCCGAAGCCGTGCCAGTTGCGCGGGCTCTTCTTGTTCTTGGGCTTTCCGTCCTTCTCGCCCTTCATGATCCAGTCGTCGGCGCGGCCGATGCCTTCGTCGACGAGCTTTTCGGGGCCCCAGACCTTGAACCACCACTCGTCCTTGCCGAACTCTTCCTCGACCTTGCGCATGGCGCGGCGGAAGTCGAGCGCTTCGAGAATGCTCTCCTCCACCAGCGCGGTGCCGCCGGGCGGCTCCATCATCGCGGCGGCCACGTCGCAGCTCGCGATGATCGCGTACTGCGGGCTGGTGGACGAGTGCATCAGGTAGGCCTCGTTGAAGAGGTCACGGTCGAGCGCGCGGTTCTGCGAGTCCTGCACGAGCACGTGGCTCGCCTGGCTGATGCCGGCCAGCAGCTTGTGTGTGGACTGCGTGGCGAACACCAGCGATTCCTTCGGACGCACGCGGCGCTTGCCCATCGCGTGATAGGCGCCGTAGAACGGGTGGAAAGCGGCGTGCGGCAGCCAGGCCTCGTCGAAGTGCAGCGTGTCGACGTAGCCGTCGAGCATGTTCTTGATGGTTTCGGTGTTGTAGATCACGCCGTCGTAGGTCGACTGGGTGAGCGTCATCACGCGCGGCTTGACTTTCTCGTGGTCGACGTCGGCCAGCAGCGGGTTGGCCTTGATCTTGGCCTTGATGGCGCTCTGCTCGAACTCGCTCTTGGGGATCGGGCCGATGATGCCGAAGTGATTGCGCGTGGGCTTCATGAACACCGGAATCGCGCCGGTCATGATGATCGCGTGCAGGATCGACTTGTGGCAGTTGCGGTCGACCACCACGACGTCGTCGGGCGCCACCGTGTGGTGCCACACCATCTTGTTGCTGGTGCTGGTGCCGTTGGTCACGAAGAAGCAGTGGTCGGCGTTGAAGATCCGCGCCGCATTGCGCTCGCTGGCCGCCACCGGGCCGGTGTGGTCGAGCAGCTGGCCCAGTTCCTCGACCGCGTTGCAGACGTCGGCGCGCAGCATGTTCTCGCCGAAGAACTGATGGAACATGCGGCCCACCGGGCTCTTCAAGAACGCCACGCCGCCCGAGTGGCCCGGGCAGTGCCAGGAGTACGAGCCGTCTTCCGCATAGTCGATCAGCGCCCTGAAGAACGGCGGCTGCACGCCTTCCAGGTAGCTCTTGGCCTCGCGGATGATGTGGCGCGCCACGAACTCCGGCGTGTCCTCGAACATGTGGATGAAGCCGTGCAGCTCCCGCAGGATGTCGTTCGGAATGTGGCGCGCGGTTTTCGTCTCGCCGTAGATGTAGATGGGCACGTCCGCGTTCTTGCGCCGCACCTCGCCGATGAAGGTGCGCAGGTTCAGCACGGCAGGATCAAGGTCGGGGCCGACCGTGAATTCCTCGTCGTCGATCGACAGGATGAAGGCGCTGGCGCGGCTTTGCTGCTGCGCGAATTGGCTCAGGTCGCCGTAGCTCGTGACGCCCAGCACTTCGAAGCCCTCGCTTTCGAAGGCCTGCGCGAGCGCGCGAATGCCAAGGCCCGAAGTGTTTTCGGAGCGGAAGTCCTCGTCGATGATGACAATGGGAAAGCGAAATTTCATGAGCGGGGCTCCGGACAGGCAATGAGGCGCGAAGTGTACGGAATTCAGATGAAGAATCCGGTCAGCCTGGTGCAAGACATTCGAGCGATGGCGGCATGAGGCACTCCCCTGGGGCCAGTACCCCTACGTGAGGCAAGCGCATGGCGCCGTATGCCTCAGAATGGCGCGCATCGAACAAGCAAAAAAGAGGAGTTGTCATGGCGAATTCCACCATCTGGTGGCTGATCGCGGGCGCCGCCATCGTGGTCGAGCTGCTCTCGGGCACGGTCTACCTGCTTCTGCTGGCAGCCGGCTTCGCGGCAGCCGCCATCGCAGCGCACCTGGGCTTCGGCACCATCACCCAATTGATCGTTGCGGCAGTGATCGGCGTGGGGGCCGTACTGGTCTGGTACTCGATCCAGCGCAAGCGCCCGCGGGCAGCGGGCGCCGGCACCAACCGCGACGTGAATCTCGACATTGGCGAGAGCGTGCAGGTCGATGCATGGAACTCCGACGGCACCGCCACCGTGCGCTACCGCGGCGCTCAATGGACGGTAGTGCAGCGCGCAGGGCATGCGCCTTCGACGGGCGAGCACCGCGTGGTCGAGGTGGTCGGCAGCCGCCTCGTCGTCGACAAGATCTAGTCAGTCAGAACTCAAGAACTCGGAACAAGGAAGAGCACCATGGAATTTTCGGTCCCCCTCATCATCCTGGTCATCGCGATCATCTTCATCAGCCAGTCGGTCAAGTTCGTGCCGCAGCAGAACGCCTGGGTGCGCGAGCGTCTGGGCAAGTACCACGGCACCATGACGCCCGGCCCCAATTTCCTGATCCCGTTCATCGACCGGGTGGCCTACAAGCACAGCCTGAAGGAAATTCCGCTCGACGTGCCGAGCCAGATCTGCATCACGCGCGACAACACACAGCTGCAGGTCGACGGCATCCTGTACTTCCAGGTGACCGACCCGATGCGCGCGAGCTACGGCTCGTCGAACTACATCGTGGCTGTGACGCAACTTGCGCAGACGTCGCTGCGCAGCGTGATCGGCAAGCTCGAGCTCGACAAGACCTTCGAGGAGCGCGATGTCATCAACGCCCAGGTGGTGGCCGCCATCGACGAGGCTGCGCTCAACTGGGGCGTGAAGGTGCTGCGCTACGAAATCAAGGACCTCACGCCGCCGAAGGAAATCCTCTTGGCCATGCAAGCGCAGATCACCGCCGAGCGCGGCAAGCGAGCGCTGATCGCAGCATCGGAAGGCCGTCGCCAGGAGCAGATCAACATCGCCACCGGCGAGCGCGAGGCCTTCATCGCCCGCTCCGAAGGTGAAAAGCAGGCCCAGATCAACAACGCGCAGGGCGAGGCGGCCGCCATCACTGCGGTGGCCACAGCCACTGCCGACGCGATCGAGCGTGTGGCTGCCGCGATCCGCCAGCCCGGCGGCGAGCAGGCCGTGCAGCTCAAGGTGGCCGAGCGTGCGGTCGATGCCTACGGCAAGGTCGCGGCCGACTCCAAGACCACGCTGATCGTTCCGAGCAACATGAGCGAGACGGCGGCACTCATCGCATCGGCCATGCGCATGGTTCAGGCCGGCAAGCCGTCGAATCCGAGCTGACGGACTGCTACAATCGTGGGCTCAGGAGCGGTGGATGAGCGGTTTAAGTCGCACGCCTGGAAAGCGTGTGAGGGTTAATAGCCCTCCGCGGGTTCGAATCCCGCCTGCTCCGCCAGAGATTGATTGTTCGTAACCGTTCGCGAACATGCAGATAGCAAGAAGCCCAAGTCGCCACAAGCACTTGGGCTTTTTTGTGTTCCAGAGTGTCATATGACACGTTGCTTCATAACTACCAGGGTCAAGCCACCGACGCTCCCGTCCAGCGGTACGATCCAAAGGTTTTACTTTCAAGCGCGAAAATTTCGCAAGGAGCCTCGATGGCCGGACAGACCTCAACGACGCCGCGTGACAAGACCTCCCTCGACAGGACGCTTCAAAAAAGCGAAGAAGTCGCTGCCGACGTGCAGCGGGCATCGGACAACCTGGCCGTGGTGAGCACGGTGCTCGAGCAGGAACTGCCTGACGAGATCCAGGTCGGCGAGGTGGCGCAGGCCATCGAGCACACAAACCAGCTCGAAGAAAAGCTGGCCAAGTCCGCCGAGAAATTGGGCGAGGTGAATGCCGCGCTGAGCGAAGAAATCGAGAAGCGCCGCGAAGCGACGGCCGAGCGCGACGAGAGCCTGGCACTGGCCGAAAAGCTCAAGGCAAAGATCCGGACCAACGGCTCGGACTGAATCAGCCCAGGAACTGCCTCCCTCGGTCCGTCGTCTCCCTTCTCCTACGCTGCGGCCACGTTCGGCACGCTACGCTATTGGTTCTCAAAGCGAAACCAAGGCATGGCCCTCATCACGTTCCTCGTCGAGGACAACAAGACCATCAGAGACAACCTGGTGCCGGCACTGGAAGACCTGGTGAACGGCCGGGTGGTCGGCTTTGCCGAGACAGAGTCGGATGCACTGGCCTGGCTGGCGGCCCATCCCGATGACTGGCAACTCCTGATCGTCGACCTGTTCCTGAAAGAAGGCTCCGGTCTGGGCGTGCTGGCTGGCTGCAAGACCCGCTCAGAGGGCCAACGGGTCGTGGTACTGAGCAACTACGTGACCGTGGACATCCGGGCTCGATGCGAGGCGCTGGGTGCCGACGCCG
Source organism: Variovorax sp. W2I14 (assembly GCF_050435205.1). Classification (NCBI taxonomy): domain Bacteria; kingdom Pseudomonadati; phylum Pseudomonadota; class Betaproteobacteria; order Burkholderiales; family Comamonadaceae; genus Variovorax; species Variovorax sp. W2I14. The sequence goes on from NZ_JBNDJX010000001.1 coordinate 1,795,214, forward strand.
TGTTCGACAAATCCCGGGATCTCGACGCCTTCATCGAGTACTGCAACACCGACCGCCCCTCGGGCCTCGCCGCGCTCTGACGCTGCAGCGATCGCCGCGCACATGAAAAAAGGGCCCGAAGGCCCTTTTCTTTTTCAGCAGACAAGCCGCGCGGATTGCGCGGCCGCCAATGCGCCTCAGCGCACCACGGCGATCTGCGTGCGCACGCCACCCTTGTACGTGAACAAGGTCAGCGCACCGTTCTTGATGTCGCCCTTTTCGTCGAAGGCGATCGGGCCGGTCACGCCCTTGTATTGCAGCTTGCCAACTTCAGGCAGGTACTTTTCCGGGTCCGACGAACCGGCCTTGACCATGGCTTCGGCCAGCACGTTGACCGCGTCATAGACGTACGGTGCATAGATCTGCACTTCGACGCCGTTCTTGGCCTTGAACTTGGCCTTGAAGTCTTCCAGCGGCTGCTTGAAGTCGCCGTCGACACCGCCGGCTTCGGCGCAGACCACCATGTCTTCGCCGATGGCATCGCCAGCCAGCTTCGGCAGTTCGCCGGTGCACAGGCCGTCGCCGCCCATGAACTTGACGTTCAGGCCGAGTTGCTTGACTTGCTTGAGCATCGGGCCGCCGACGGCGTCCATGCCACCAAAGAACAGGACGTCGGGCTTGGCAGCCTTCAGCTTGGTCAGGATGGCGTTGAAGTCGGTCGACTTGTCGGTGGTGAACTCGTGGCCCACGATGGTGGCGCCAGCGGCCTTCGCGGCCTTCTCGAATTCTTCGGCAACGCCTTGGCCATAAGCCGTGCGGTCGTCGATCACGGCGATGTTCTTGCCCTTGAGCGTGTCGACGGCGTACTTGCCGAGCGTGCCGCCCAGTTGCGTGTCGTCAGCCACCACGCGGAACGTGGTCTTGAAACCTTGGCGCGTGTACTTGGGGTTGGTTGCCGACGGCGAGACCTGCGGAATGCCGGCGTCGCTGTAGAGCTTGGAGGCGGGAATGGTGGTGCCCGAATTCAGGTGACCGACCACGCCGTTGACCTTTTCGTCGACCAGCTTCTGCGCGACGGCCGTGCCTTGCTTCGGATCGCCAGCGTCGTCTTCCGGCACCAGCACGAACTTGGCAACCTTGTCGCCGATCTTGAGGCCCTTGGCATTCAGGTCTTCGATGGCCATCTTGGCGCCGAACTCGTTGTCCTTGCCGAGGTGGGCAATGGGACCGCTGGTCGGGCCGACGTGACCGATCTTGACGACCAGTGCGTCGGCAGGAGGTGCTGCGGGTGCGGGGGCAGCCGCCGTGGGCGCCGGCGTCGCAGCGGGCGCAGCAGCTTCTTCTTTCTTGCCGCAAGCCACCAGCGTGAGTGCAGCCAGTGCGACCGCAGTCCATTTCAATTGCATGGGAAACCTCCAGAACTTGGATGAAAACAATAAAAAACCGGTCGTGTGATCCGGGCGCGCAGACCTCGCAAGTTTCGCGCCGCAGACCAGCGGCACCCTCACGCCATTCCGACCTGCGGCGCAGTTTAGCCGAGGATTTATGCGCCGGAAGCTGGCGTAGACCCTGTGTTTTCGGAGAGTTCGGCGGCCATGGATTCGATCACCAGCGCGCGCAAAACGGCCTCGATTTCACCGCGCAAGCGCGGCACCATGTCGTCGAGTTGCTGCTGGACCGCGGCGGACACCGCGTCGCTCAATCGCTCTTCAAGAGAGAGGTCCACGCGCTGCAGCACGCGATGCAAAAGCTGCTCTTCGAGGCTGACGATTTCAGCCTGCGTGAGCTGCACCGCGGGCGGCAGCGCGACCGCGCTGGCGGGGTCGGGCTGCGGCGCCGGCGCATCGGCCGGCTCGGGGCTCGCGGGCTCCGCGGGGATATCGAGCACCGTGGTCAGGGTGGGGACGAACCGGGGCGGCGTGCGCAGCGTGCTGGCCATGTCAGGAAGCGCTCCTTGCGAAGTCGTGCGGCTGGATGGTGTAGCCGCGATCAGCGTAATGGCGCCAACGCGAGCGGCCGACCTGCCGGTCGTTGGCCTCGTCGCTCACGATGTCGATCAGGCGCTCGAAGCGCTCGAAACCGGCGGGCACTTCGAGGCCCAGGTTCACCAGCATTTCTCGGTGCGGCAGCGATGCCGCATCGGCGCCTTCCGACGAAAGAATCACCGGCGAGCGGGCCATCACGTGGGGCTGCGCATCGCTGCGGCAATGCGCGACGAAGTCGACGGGCGACAGTTGCCAGAGCGCCGCATCGACCACGTCGAGCGCCTCGGCGTCGCCGACCACCACAACCCGCAGGCCACGTGCATTCACGGCCTTGCGAACGAGCCGGCAAGCGTAGTTCAGCTTGTCGGGCGCGTTGAAGTGAAAGCCGATTTCCGTCACTTCGGGGACTTGGCCTTGCGTGCCGAGACCTTCGGCTCTGCCTTCGTCTTGGCCTTGGGCGTGGCGATGGCGGCCTTGTCGGCCGCGCGCGTCGTCAGGTAGGACACCAGCAGCCCAACGGGGCGACCCGTCGAGCCCTTGGCCGCCCCGCTCTTCCATGCGGTTCCTGCGATGTCCAGGTGTGCCCAGGGAAAGTCGCCGACGAAGCGCTGCAGGAATTTGGCCGCGACGACCGCACCGCCGGCACGCCCGCCGATGTTGGCCACGTCGGCGAAGTTGCTCTTGAGGCCTTCGGCGTAGTCGTCGTCGAGCGGCAGGCGCCAGCAGCGATCCTGCGACTGCTCGCCGGCCGCCTGCAGCGCCCCAGCCAGTGTTTCGTCGCTCGCGAAGAGGCCGCTGCGCACGCCGCCGAGCGCGATCACGCAGGCGCCGGTGAGCGTGGCGATGTCGATCACCGCCGCCGGCTCGAAGCGCTTGGCATAGGTCAGCGCATCGCACAGGATGAGCCGCCCCTCGGCGTCGGTGTTGAGCACCTCGATGGTCTGCCCGCTCATGCTGGTGACCACGTCGCCGGGCTTCACGGCCTTGCCGTCGTTCATGTTCTCGCACGAAGGGATGAGGCCGACCACGTTGATCGCCGGCTGAATCTCGCCAAGCGCGCGAAAGGTGCCCAGCACGCTCGCGGCGCCGCACATGTCGAACTTCATCTCGTCCATCTCGGCCGCGGGCTTGAGCGAAACGCCGCCGGTGTCGAAGGTGATGCCCTTGCCGACCAGCACCACCGGCGCCTCGTCCTTGGGCGCGCCCTGGTAGCGCAGCACGATGAAGCGCAGCGGCTCGGACGAGCCCTGCGCCACCGCGGCGAAGGAGCCCATGCCCAGCTTCTCGACTTCCTTGGGCCCGAGCACCTCGCACTTGATGTTGGCGAGCCTGCTCAGCTCTTTGGCGGCCTCGGCCAGCAACGTGGGCGTGGCATGGTTGGCGGGACGGTTGCCCCACTCCTTGGCCAGTTCGATGCCCAGCACGGTGGCGCGGGCCTCGTCGAAAGCTTTGTTCGCGCCGGCCGCGTCGGCCACGCCGACCGTCAGGTGGCGGATGCTGCGCGCCTCGGCCTTCGGCTTGGTCGTTGTGTAGACATAGCTGGCATCAGCCGCCGCCGCGACGGCGCTGGCCACGGCAGCGCCATCGGCCGGCTGGGCAAACACGATGACAGCCCGCTTGGGCCGATGGGTCTTGGCCGCGTTGACCGCCGCGATCACGCCGCTGCGCACCGATGCCGGCTTGCCGTCGCCGATGGCCGCGAGCACGACGCGGGAAGCCACGACGTCGTCGGGGCGGTAGAGTGAGAGGAGCTTGCCGGCCTTGTCGGGCAGATCGCCGGCCTTGCGGGCACTGGCGGCCAGCACGGAAAGAGAGTCTTTGGAGGCGATGGGCGCGCTGCCGACGAGCACGATGAGGACGTCGGATTTTTCGGCTGCGGCCTGGGCGATGGTGAGGGGCTTGAGTTGAAAGTCCATAATCCTTTTTTTCCTCGAACGATGTTATTCCATTCTTCCCTACGCAAGGAGCTGTCGCGCAGCTTCGGAGCGACCCTCGTGGTTCTGGTCACCATCGTGATGACCATGATGCTCATCCGTACCCTCGGGCTCGCGTCCAAGGGCAGTGTGAACCCGCAAGAGGTGTTCCTGGTGATGGCCTATACGGTGCTCGGCTACATGCCGACCATCCTGAGCCTGAGCCTGTTCATCGCCATCGTCGGCACCCTCTCGCGCATGTACCGCGACAGCGAGATGGTCATCTGGTTCTCCAGCGGCCGGGGCCTGGCCGACTTCGTGGAGCCGCTGTTCCGCTTCGCCTGGCCGGTGCTGATCCTGATCGCCGTGATGGCGCTGGTGGGCTGGCCGTGGGCCAACTCGCAGACCATGGGCATGCGCCAGCAATACGAGCAGCGCAGCGACATCGAACGCGTCACGCCCGGTGAGTTCCGTGAATCGTCGGGCCGCATGCGCGTCTTCTTCATCGACAAGGACACGCCGGACGGCGCCACCGCCACCAACGTCTTCATCTGGGCCATCGAGCGCGGCTTGCAGATCACCACTTCTGCGCGCAGCGGCCGCATCGAGGACGTCGGCCCCAATCGCTTCCTGATGCTCAGCAACGGCCAGCGCCTGGAGCGCCCGCTGCTGCCGACCTCGGGCCTCAAGATCAGCGAATTCAAGACCTACGGCACCCGCGCCGGCGGCAGCTCCGACGCCACGGCCAACACCACCCCGCCGCGCGCGCGCACCACGCTGTCGCTGCTGCGCGACCGCAGCACCGCGGCGCTCGGCGAACTGGGCTGGCGCATCGGCATGCTGCTGGCCGCCATCAATTTCGTGCTGCTGGCGCTGACGGTCTCGAGCGTGAATCCGCGCGTGGGCCGCAGCGGCAACCTGCTGTTCGCGCTGTTTGCCTTCGTCATCTACTACAACCTGCTGAACCTGGGACAGAGCTGGATCAGCTCCGGCCGCTACGGCATGGGCACCTTCATGCTCCTGCTGCACGGCGGCGTCTTTCTGATCGCAGTGGCTTGGCTGGGCCTGCGCAACAACAACTGGGTTCGCCGCAGCAAGCCCGGCCGCGTGATCGCCGGCGGCCTGGCGACCCCGCAGCCTTCCAAGATCGACCCGACCACGTGAAAACCATCCGACGCCTGATCTATGTCGAGGCACTGAAGGCGGTGGCCTTCGTGACGCTCGGCTTCCTGTGCCTGTTCTTCTTCTTCGACTTCGTCGATGAACTGCAATCCGTAGGCAAGCCCGAAAGCCTCGCCTACGGTCCGATGCAGGCGCTGATCTACGTGACGCTGCTGGTCCCGAGCCACCTCTACGAGCTGCTGCCGATCACCGTGCTGATCGGCTGCATCTTCGTGATGGCGCGCCTCGCGCAGAGCTCCGAATACACCATCCTGCGCACCAGCGGCCTTGGGCCGTGGCGGGCACTCCGCACGCTGCTGCTGCTCGGCGTGGGCTTCGTCATCCTCACCTTCGCCGTGGGTGACTACATCGCGCCGCTGTCGGAGCGCACCGGGCAGTTGCTCAAGTCGCGCTACCAGGGCACCTACTCGCTGGTAGGCAACACCGGCGCCTGGCTCAAGGAGAAGCGCGACAACGTGTCGTATGCCGTGAACGTGCTGTCGATCTCGCGCGACGGCTCGCTCAAGAACGCGCGCATCTTCGAGTTCGACGCCAACGGCTACGTGAGCAAGCAGCTGGTCGTCAAGTCCGCCCGCATCCTCGACGGGCACTGGGCGCTGGCGGACATCGAGAAGCAGGACTACGACACGCGCAGCGCGGCGGACAAGGCCCGCATCGTCACCACCGAGATCCCGCAGATGGACTGGCCGACGTCGCTGACGGCCGAAATGGTGTCGGTGGCGCTGCTGCGGCCGGACCGCATGAGCACGATCGACCTGTTCGATTACATCCGCCACCTCGATGCCAACGGCCAGACGGCGCAGCGCTACGAAATCGAGTTCTGGCGCAAGGTGTTCTATCCGCTGTCGTGCCTGGTGATGGTGGTGCTCGCCCTTCCCTTCGCCTACCTGCACTTCCGCCAGGCCGGCATCACCACCTACGTGTTCGGCGGCGTGATGATCGGCATCAGCTTCTTCCTGCTGAACAACGTGTTCGGCTACCTCGGCAATCTCAGCAACTGGTCGCCATGGCTCACGGCAGCGGCGCCGGGGCTCATCTACTCGGTGATGTCGTTGACGGCCTTCAGCTGGCTGGTTCTTCGAAGATGACGATGGCGGCCGGAATGCGCGGCATCGTGCTGCTGGCACACGGTTCGCGCGACGAGCGCTGGCGCGAACCCATCGAAGCGGTGGCCGCGCGGGTCCTGCAGGACGACCCCGCAGCCCGCGTCGTGTGCGCGTACATGGAACTGGCCACGCCGGATCTCCATTCAGCCGCAGCCGGGCTGATTGCCGATGGCGCCACCGCCATCCGCGTCGTTCCCCTGTTCCTCGGCATGGGCAAGCATGCCCGCGAAGATTTGCCTCTGCAGCTCGACGCCCTCCGCAAGGCATGGCCGCAGGTCGATTTCTCTCTCGCCCGCATCGTCGGCGAGGAGCCGGAACTGGTCAAATTGCTGGCCAGAATTGCGGCCAAATCCTGAGACCCGGCAATTTCGATAGATTGCGAAGGCATAATGAATTCCGCAATAAGACGGAATTTGATATGAATCTGCACCAATTCAAGTTTGTTCAGGAAGCCGTGCGGCGCAACCTGAACCTCACCGAGGCCGCCAAGGCGCTCCACACCTCGCAGCCTGGCGTCTCCAAAGCCATCATCGAACTGGAAGAAGAACTGGGCGTCGAGATCTTCGCGCGCCACGGCAAGCGCCTCAAACGCGTGACCGAACCGGGCCAGCACGTCATTGCCAGCATCGAATTGATCATGCGCGAGGTGGGCAACCTGAAGCGCATCGGCGAACAGTTCAGCGCGCAGGACAGCGGCACCCTCTCCATTGCCACCACCCACACCCAGGCGCGCTACGTGCTGCCGGTGCCCGTGGCCAACCTGCGCGAGGCTTACCCGAAGGTCAACGTGAGCCTGCACCAGGGCTCGCCCGATCAGGTCGCGCGCATGGTGATCGACGAAATCGCCGAGATCGGCATCGCCACCGAATCGCTCGACGGCTATGCCGAACTCGTGACCCTGCCCTGCTACGAATGGCAGCACGTGCTGGTGCTGCCGAAGGACCATCCTCTGGCCGCCAAGGAGCGCATTTCGCTCGAGGACCTGGCGCTCGAGCCGATCATCACCTACCACCCGTCGTTCACCGGCCGCACGCGCATCGACCACGCCTTCGCGCAGAAGAAGCTCACGCCGCGCATCGCGCTCGAAGCGATCGATTCCGACGTGATCAAGACCTACGTGCGCCTCGGCCTTGGCGTCGGCATCGTGGCCGAAATGGCGGTGCGCGACGAGTCGAATGCCGATCTCGTGGTGCGCCCGATGGGCCATGTGTTCGGCCAGAATATTGCCCGTGTCGCGTTCAAGCGCAGCGCGTATCTGCGCAACTTCGTCTTCAAGTTCGCCGAACTGCTGAGCGACCGGCTCGACCGCAACCTGATCGCCAAGGCCCTGAGCGGCCATCAACAAGACTACGAGCTATGAGCACTGTGCTTTCCCCACGCACGCCCGAAATCACGACCAAGCTGCCGGCCGTCGGCACCACCATCTTCACCGTCATGTCGGCGCTGGCCGCCGAGAAGAACGCGGTCAACCTCGGCCAGGGATTTCCGGATTTCCACTGCGATCCGAAGCTGCTCGAAGACGTGACGGCCGCCATGGCTGCGGGCCACAACCAGTACCCGCCGATGCCGGGCATTACGGCGCTGCGCGACGCCATTGCCGCCAAGATTTCCGCGCTCTACGGCCACAGCTACAACGCTGGCACCGAGATCACCGTCACCGCGGGCGCGACGCAGGCCATCATCACCGCCATCCTGGCCATCGTGCGGCCGGGCGACGAGGTGATCGTGCTGGAGCCCTGCTACGACAGCTACGTGCCCAACATCGATCTCGCAGGCGGCAGCGTGGTGCGCGTGCCGCTCGTGCCCGGCACCTTCCGCCCCGACTTCGACAAGATCGCTGCGGCGATGAGCCCGCGCACCCGCGCGATCATCATCAACACGCCACACAACCCGAGCGCGACGGTCTGGACCGAGGCCGAGATGCGCAAGCTCGAAGAGTTGCTCGCGCCGACCGACGTGTTCGTGATCGCCGACGAGGTCTACGAGCACATGGTGTTCGACGACGCCCGCCACGAAAGCGTGGCCCGCTTTCCGGGCCTGGCGGCGCGCAGCTTCATCGTCAGCAGCTTCGGCAAGACCTACCACGTGACCGGCTGGAAGGTCGGCTACGTGGCCGCGCCCGCCCCGCTGATGGCCGAGTTCCGCAAGGTGCACCAGTTCAACGTGTTCACCGTCAACACGCCGATGCAGCACGCGCTCGCGCAGTACATGGCCGAGCCGAAGCCCTACCTCGAACTGCCGGCGTTCTATCAGCGCAAGCGCGATCTGTTCGCCGCAGGCCTGGCCGAGAAGACGCGCTTCAGGCTCTTGCGCAGCGAAGGCAGCTACTTCCAGTGCGTGGACATCTCGGCCGTGAGCGATCTCTCCGAAGCCGACTTCTGCCTCTGGCTCACCCGCGAGATCGGCGTGGCTGCCATTCCACTGTCGGCGTTCTACGGCAACGGCTTCGACCAGCGCGTGGTGCGCTTCTGTTTCGCCAAGAAGGACGAGACGCTGGTCGCGGCGCTGGACCGGCTCGCGAAGCTCTGACAGCGGACACCAGGATCCAGGCGCCGCGATGACGATGAACCGGCCCCGTTGGATCCTGCTGGCGCTGGGCCTCTCGTTCTTCATCGTTGACGTGGCCGACGCCTTCATGCCACCGCTGCGCGGCAAAGGCTACAGCGTGCTCGACGTGGCGCATGCGATCCTGATCTCGGCGCTCTGCTACACGTGGTGCCGCGCCGAGGGCCTCGCGCGCGGCGTGATCCCGCCCGGTCGCTCGGCGCTGCTCGCGGGCATGTTTCCGCTGCTGGGTATTCCGGTCTATTTCTTTCGCACCCGCCCCTGGCGGCGGGCGCTGGTGTCCACGCTGTGGGCGGTGGATTTCCTGGCTATGGGCCTCGTGCTGGCCGCTGTTGGCACCCTGTCGAGCGAGCTGGTGCGAAGCTGAAAGGCATCTCCAATGAACTCCGCCCGCATCATCAAATTCGTCTTCGGCCTCGTCGGCGTGCTGATGCTCGTCGGCGCCGGGCTGCTGTACCAGAACACCACGAAGTTCATCGCTTCGGCCAGCCGGGCGCAAGGCGAGGTGATCGACTTGCTGCGCGTAGAGAGTTCGCGCCGCAACAGCTCGGACACATGGCGCCCGATGGTGCATTTCAAGCTGCCGTCCGGCGAAATCATCGAGTTCACGCCGTCGAGCAGCAGCAGCCCGCCCGCCTACGACAAGGGAGAGATCGTGGAGGTGTTCTTCAATCCCGCCGATCCGAAGGACGCCCGGCTCGACGGCTTCTTCGACCTCTGGGGCGGCGCGGCCATCGTCGGCGGGCTGGGCGCCGTGTTCCTGGCGTTCGCCATCGGCATGCACTTCCTGCTTTCCGACGAAGCAAGCGCCAAGCGCCGACGCCCACGGTAGGACAGCCCTGACCGCCGAAGGGGCGGCTCTCCGGCGCCTCGCGCGCCCCGGGACGATGAGCATCAAGGCTCGTTACAACAAACGTCCCAGGAGAAAACCATGTCCCTCTCGTTCATTCTGCTCATCGTCCTGATCCTGATATTGATCGGCGCGCTGCCGAGCTGGGGTTACAGCCGCTCCTGGGGTTATGGGCCAAGCGGCGGCGTCGGCCTCATCGTGCTGATCGTCGTCATCCTGGTGCTGATGGGCCGCATATAGCGCCCGCCTTGCACTGAAAAGAAGCCCGCTTTGCAGCGGGCTTTTTCATGCCTGCAGTTGGGCCCAGGCCTTGTCCAGCCGCTTGACGCTCACCGGCTGCGGCGTGCGCAGTTCCTGCGCGAAGAAGCTCACGCGAAGCTCCTCCAGCAGCCAGCGGAATTCGAGCATGCGGTCGTCCACCACGCCCTTGCGCTCGGCCACGAGACGCCAGTAGCGCTGCTCCTGCGGGCGAAGTTCGGCGAGCTTCGAGGCGTCGCGCGCGGGGTCGGCGCGCAGCTTGTCCAGGCGCAGCACGATGGCCTTCAGGTAGCGCGCGAAGTGCTGCAGCTGCGTCCACGGCGAATCGGCGATGAAGCGCTTGCCGACGAGCTTCTGCAGTTGTTGAGCGGCGTCCTGCACGGCTTCGGGCTGGATCTTCGTGTCCTTGATCTTGCGCGCGGCGGCGGCGTACTCGACGAGGATGGTCGACGCGAGCCGCGCCACTTCATTGGCGATCAGCGTGAGCCGCCCGCGTCCCTCTTCCAGCCGGCGCTTGAAGGCGAACTCGTCCGTGGGCAGCGGTTCCTGCAGGAAGGCGCGGTCGATCGCCACGTCGATGATCTGCGCGCGCAGTTCCTCCGAGGTGCCGAGCGGCATATAGGCCACGGCCATCTTCTGCAGATCGGGGATGTTCTTCTCGAGGTACTTGAGCGCGTCCTTCAGTTGCAGCGCGAACAGGCGGCGCAGGCCCGCGCGGTGCTTCGCGGCGGCCACTGCGGGTTCGTCGAACACCTCGATCGTCACTGCGTCGCCTTCGTCGCGCAGCGCGGGGAAGCCGATGAGCGACTGCGATCCGCGCCGCACCTCCATCAGCTCCGGCAGTTCGCCGAAGGTCCAGGCCGTGTAGCGCTGGCCGGCGGGCAGCGCGGGCGTGGCCTTCTCGGGCGACGCGCTCTTCGCAGGCGCCTTGCCTTCGTCGGCGGCCGAAGCCTTCGGCGCCGGCGATGCCTTCACATTCAGCCCCGCGAGCGCCTGGAAGGCGCCGCGCGCCTGCGCGCCCAGCTCGGCCTTCAGCGCGCCGAGGTTGCGCCCCATGCCGAGCTGACGGCCGTGCTCGTCCACGATGCGCAGGTTCATGAACAGGTGCGGCGGCAGCATGTCGAGCTTGAAGTCGGCGCGCTTCACGTCGATGCTGGTCATGTCGCGCACGCGCTTGAGCAGCACGTCGGTGAGCGAGCCGGCGCCGAACAGCTCGGGCGCCGAGAGTTCTTCCGCCAGCTTCGCCGCCGATTCGGGCAGCGGCACCAGCCGCGAGCGCGGGCGCTGCGGCAGGCTCTTGAGCAGCGCCTGGATCTTGTCCTTGAGCATGCCGGTCACCAGCCACTCGCAGCGCTCCTCGCTCACCTGGTTGAGCACGAAGAGCGGCACGCTGACCGTCAAGCCGTCCTTCGCATCGCCGGGCTCATGCAGGTAGCTCGCGGCGCAATCGACGCCGCCAAGCCGCAGCGTCGGCGGGAACGATTGCGTCGTGATGCCGGCCGCCTGGTGGCGCATCAGCTCGTCGCGCGTGAGGTACAGGAGGCGCGGCTGCTCCCGCGAAGCATGGCGGTACCAGTTCTCGAAGCTGATGCCGCTCGCCACGTCGGCGGGCAGTTGCGCGTCGTAGAACGCGAAGATCAGTTCCTCATCGACCAGCACGTCCTGCCGGCGCGCCTTGTGCTCCAGGCCTTCGACCTCGCGCACCAGCTTGCGATTGGCGGTGAGGAACGGGAACTTGCTTTCCCACTGGCCGCCGACCAGCGCTTCGCGGATGAAGATCTCGCGCGCCGCGACCGGATCGACCTTGGTGAAATCGACGCGGCGCCCGCTGTACACCACGAGGCCGTACAAGGTCGCACGCTCCAGCGCCGAGACCTGCGCGCCCTTCTTCTCCCAGTGCGGGTCGAGCAACTGCTTCTTCAGCAGATGCCCCGCCACCTGTTCAAGCCACTGCGGCTCGATGTTGGCGATGCCGCGGCCGAAGAGCCGCGTGGTCTCGACCAGCTCGGCCGCGACGATCCAGCGGCCCGGCTTCTTCTTCAGGTGAGCACCGGGGTGCTTGTAGAACTTGATGCCGCGCGCACCGAGGTAGGCCTCGTCGTCCTCGAGCTTCCAGCCGACGTTGCCCAGCAGGCCGGCGAGCATCGACAGATGCAGCGGCTCATAGCCTGCCGGCTCGGCGTTGATGCGCCACTTGTGCTCGGTGACCACGGTGAGCAGTTGCGAGTGGATGTCGCGCCACTCGCGCACGCGGCGGATGTTGATGAAGTTCTGGCGCAGCAACTGCTCGTACTGGCGGTTGCTGAGCTTGTGCGTGTCACCGTGGCCGCCGCGCGCATCGGCGATCCATTTCCACAAACGCAGGTAGCCGCTGAATTCGCTCTTCTCGTCGTCGAACTTCGAATGCGCCTGGTCGGCCTGCTGCTGCGCTTCCATTGGCCGGTCGCGCACGTCCTGCACGCTGAGGGCCGAGGCGATGACCAGCACTTCCTCGAGCGCGCCGCGCGTGCGGGCTTCGAGAATCATCCGGCCGACGCGCGGGTCGAGCGGGAGCTTGGCGAGCTCGGCGCCGGTGGCGGTGAGCTCGTTCGCGTCGTCGACCGCACCGAGTTCGTTGAGCAGCTGGTAGCCGTCGGCAATCGCGCGCGGCGACGGCGCTTCGAGAAACGGAAACTGCGCCACGTCGCCCAGCCGCAGCGACTTCATCCGCAGGATCACGCCCGCGAGCGAAGAGCGCAGGATTTCCGGATCGGTGAAGCGCGGGCGGCCCTGGAAATCCTTCTCGTCGTAGAGCCGGATGCAGATGCCGTTCGCCACGCGGCCGCAGCGGCCCGCGCGCTGGTTGGCCGCGGCCTGGCTGATCGGCTCGACCAGCAACTGCTCGACCTTGCTGCGGAAGCTGTAGCGCTTGACGCGCGCCGTGCCGGTGTCGATCACGTAGCGGGTGCCGGGCACCGTGAGCGAGGTCTCGGCCACGTTGGTGGCGAGCACGATGCGCCGGCCGGTGTGGCTGTCGAAGATGCGGTCCTGCTCCGGGCCCGAGAGCCGCGCGAACAACGGCAGCACCTCGGCGTTGCGGAACAGCGGGTGGTGGCTCAGGTGGCGGCGCAGATGGTCGGCGGCCTCGCGGATCTCGCGCTCGCCGGGCAGGAAGACGAGGATGTCGCCCGCGTTGTGCGGATCGCGCCAGAGCTCGTCGACGCCGTCTGCAATCGCGTCGTTCAGGTCGTGCTCGCGCGATTCCTCGAAGGGGCGATAGCGCTGCTCGACCGGGAAGGTGCGGCCCGACACATAGATGATCGGCGCCGGTCCCTTGGCCGATCCGAAGTGCTGCGCGAAGCGGTCGGCGTCGATGGTTGCCGAAGTGACGATCACCTTCAGGTCGGGACGGCGCGGAAGGATCTCGCGCAGGTAGCCGAGCAGGAAGTCGATGTTCAGCGAACGCTCGTGAGCCTCGTCGATGATGAGCGTGTCGTAGGCCTTGAGCAGCGGATCGGTCTGCGTCTCGGCGAGCAGGATGCCGTCGGTCATGAGCTTGACCGAGGCATCGCGGCTCAAGCGATCCTGAAAGCGCACCTTGAAGCCGACCACGTCGCCCAGCGACGTCTTCAGTTCTTCGGCGATGCGCTTGGCCACCGAGCTTGCGGCAATGCGTCGCGGCTGCGTGTGGCCGATGAGCCGGCCCTTGCCCGGCTCGGCGTTGATCTTGCCGCGGCCGAGCGCCAGCGCGATCTTGGGCAACTGCGTGGTCTTGCCCGAGCCGGTTTCGCCGCAGACGATCACGACCTGGTTCGCCTGGATGGCGGCCATGATTTCGTCGCGCCTGCCGGAGACGGGAAGCGATTCGGGGAACTCGATGCGCAAGGGGGCGGAGGGTGTCGTGGTCGTCAAGGGAAAGCAGTCGTCGGGACGCGGCGGGCAAACCACGGATTATCGGCGCGCAGCGCGGCTGTTGCACGGCTTCCACAGAGCGGCGGCCTTCACGCAACGCGTGGCGTAAATATTCTTTACTCAACCGCAACTCGTCGCTAGGATCGCGTCCATGTCCTTCCTTGCCCTCACCCCGTTGCGCAGCCGCTGCGCACGCCATGCGCTCCCAACGCATGGCCGGGTCAGGTTGCTCCGCCCGGCCTGAGGCCCGCGCCACTTTTTCGAGTCGCGCGCTTCAGTCTCGGAAGCGCAGCAACCGTCCCTTCACAGCGTCTGCTTGCCGCTCCCTCTTTGCGAGGGGTGGCCGCTTTTTCGTACCTGTTTCATTCAAAGAAATCATTCCATGTCCACCGACATCCATTCCGAACTGCATGCCGAGCTCGCCGAGCGCACGAAGCACCTGCAGACCGTCGCCCGATCGCTGAAGGAAGAACTCTTCGGCATCGACGACATCATCGATCGCGTGATCGAATCGCTGCGCGCCTGGTATGTGCTGCCGCAGCTCATCAGCCGCCCGGTCATCGTGTGTCTCTGGGGCCTGACCGGCACCGGCAAGACGCAGCTGGTGCGCAAGCTCGCCCAGCACCTGGGCTTCTACGACCGCTTCATCGAAGTGCAGATGGACGGCTTCAGCCACGGCTCCGGCCACCACAGCCGCGGCTCCATCTCGGCCATGCTGGCCGAGTCGGGCATCGTCGAGGGCACGCCGGGCATCCTGGTGCTCGACGAGTTCCAGCGCTTTCGCACAGTGGACGGCAACGGCCACGACGCCAAGGTCGAGCGCTACCAGGACGTGTGGGCGCTGCTGTCCGACGGGCGCCTGCCGCCGGCGCTCTCGATGCTCGGCGAGATCGAGTCCTCGCTCGCGTACGCCGAGTACGAGCAGGATCGCGACGGCCCCGCCGACAAGAAGAAGCTCAAGAAGCGCAAGCTGCACCTCTCGCCCTGGGAGGCGCGCGAGGTCAAGCGCTGCCTGAAGCTGCCCGAGACCCTGCTGCAGATCATGGCGTGGAAGCCCGCCGAGGTGCATGCGCGCCTGCGCGCCTTCCGAGACACGCAACAGAACTGGGAAACCGACTACAGCAAGCTGCTGGTGTTCGTCTCGGGCAACCTGGACGAGATGTACGCCGAGACCGCCCAGCGCGTCGAGGACTGCGACACCGACGCCGACATCTTCCATGCGCTCACAAAGAAGCTCTCGGTCATCGACGTGAAGAAGGCGCTCGCCAATCGCTTCCGTCCCGAGCAGATCGCGCGCCTGGGCAACAACCATGTGATCTACCCGTCGTTCAACCGTGCGACCTACGTGCAGCTGATCCTGTCGATCTGCGACCGCTATGTGAGCGAGATCCAGGAGAGCTCCGGCGTGCGCTTCGTGCTCGACGCGGGCGTGTACGAGCAGATCTACGCCAACGCCGTGTTCCCGGCGCAGGGCACGCGCCCGCTGTTCTCCTCGATCCACGCAATCCTGAGCGCGACGCTGGTCAACGCCGCGCTGTGGGCGCTGGAGCGCGGCGCGGACGGCGCTGAACCGGTGTGGCTCTCGCTGGACGCTACCGTGCCGTGCATCGTGGCGAAGTACCGCAAGGCACGCCGCCAGTTCCCGGTCACGCTCGAGCTCAATCGACTGAAGCAGCGCTCGAGCGAGGACTTCCGCGCCCTGCTTGCTGTGCACGAGGCGGGCCACGGCGTGGTCTACGGCGTGCTCTTCGGCCGCGCGCCGCAGGAGATCAAGATCAACGTGGCCTCGTTCGAGGGCGGCTACAACAGCTACGAGCAGCGCAAGGCCTGGTCGAAGGAGAACCTGCGCGACCGCATCTGCGTGAGCCTCGCGGGCCGCGCCGCCGAGCAGATGGTGTTCGGCGGCGAGGCCTGCACCTCGGGCGCCTCGCAGGACTTCATGCAGGCCACGGCCAATGCCGCGCAGTACGTGCGCCACTACGCCTTCGGCTCGCGCTTCAGCCGCACCGACATCGCGAACGACGCCAACGACGACCTGAACACCGACGTCGAGGCGACGAACCCCGAGATCGAGGCGCTGCTCATGCAGGAGCACGCACGCGCGCTGGCGGTGCTCGAAGCGCACACGGCCGCGCTGATGGCGGTGGTCGATGCGCTCATGCGCGAAGGATCGATCGCGCCCGCCGAACTGGCCGCCCTGCTCGACCTGCCAGCCATCCCGGCGGGCGAGTCGACCGACGCCTATGCGGCGCTGCTTGCGACCTTCCGCGCCCGCAAGGCGGATGTGCTGCAGCCGGCGGCCGACGAAGGCCGCGGCGCGGGTCCGCCCGCGGTCGCGGCCCGCGTGCTGCGCGCATTGGCCTGAGCCGTACGAAATGCCTTCCAAGAATGCACAATCACGCCCCATGTCCACCGTCTTCAATTTCACCTTCGTGCCCTGGTTCCGCTCGGTCGCGCCCTACATCCACACGCACCGCGGTAAGACTTTCGTGGTGGCCCTCGCCGGCGAGGCGATTGCGGCCGGCAAGCTGCAGAACATCGCGCAAGACCTGGCGCTGATCCAGAGCATGGGCGTGAAGATCGTGCTGGTGCACGGCTTCCGTCCGCAGGTCAACGAGCAGTTGGCGGCCAAGGGCCACGAGGCGCAGTACTCGCATGGCATCCGCATCACCGATGCGGTGGCGCTCGACTCGGCCCAGGAAGCCGCCGGCCAGTTGCGCTACGAGATCGAAGCGGCCTTCAGCCAAGGCCTGCCGAACACCCCGATGGCCGGCTCGACAGTGCGGGTGATCTCGGGCAACTTCATCACCGCGCGCCCCGTGGGCGTGGTCGATGGCGTGGACTTCAAGCATTCGGGCCTCGTGCGCAAGGTCGATGCGTCCGGCATCCGGCGCACGCTCGATTTCGGCGCGATGGTGCTCATGTCGCCCTTCGGCTTCTCGCCCACCGGCGAGGCCTTCAACCTCACGATGGAAGAAGTCGCCACCAGCGTGGCCATCTCGATCCAGGCCGACAAGCTGATCTTCCTGACCGAGATTCCGGGCATCCGCATCGACAGCGAGCTGCCCGAGAGCGAGGACAACCCGATCGACACCGAACTGCCGCTGGACGCCGCCGAGAAGCTGCTCGCTTCCCTTCCCCCCGCGCAGAAACCCACCGACACCGCGTTCTATCTGCAGCATTGCGTGAAAGCCTGCAAGGCCGGCGTGGAGCGCAACCACATCCTGCCGTTCGCGCTCGACGGCTCGCTGCTGCTGGAGATCTATGTGCACGACGGCGTCGGCACCATGGTGATCGACGAAAAGCTTGAGAGCCTGCGCGAAGCCACGGTGGACGACATCGGCGGCATCCTGCAACTGATCGAGCCCTTCGAGCGCGACGGCACGCTGGTCAAGCGCGATCGCACCGAGATCGAGCGCGACGTGGGCCACTACACGGTGATCGAGCACGATGGCGTGATCTTCGGCTGCGCGGCGCTGTACCCGTATCCCGAGGCGAAGACGGCCGAGATGGCGGCGCTGACCGTCTCGCCGCTATCGCAGTCGCAGGGCGACGGCGAACGCATCCTCAAGCGCATCGAGCACCGCGCCAAGTCGATGGGCCTGGAAAGCATTTTCGTGCTCACCACGCGCACCATGCACTGGTTCTTGAAGCGCGGCTTCCAGCAGGTCAACCCCGACTGGCTGCCCGAGGCCCGCAAGCGCAAGTACAACTGGGACCGCAAGAGCATGGTCCTGGTCAAGAAGATCTGAAGAACACCCAGACGGAGACACCCCGATGACGCTCGCCACCGCCCTGCTGTTCGCCATCGTGGCCTTCGCCGCCATCGCCACGCCCGGCCCCACCGTTTTGCTGGCGCTCAGCAACGGCTCGCGCCACGGCGTTCGGCGCGCGCTGCCGGGGATGTTCGGCGCCGTGCTGTCCGACTTCGTGCTGGTCGGTGCCGTCGCGCTTGGGCTCGGCGCGCTGCTGGCGGCGTCGGAGTTCTGGTTCTCGATGCTCAAGTGGGTCGGCGCGGCCTACCTGGCCTGGCTCGGGCTGCGCATGCTGCGCTCCAAGGGCGGCTTCCAGTTGCCGGATGCGGACGCCGCGGCCACGGTCACGGCGGGCGAAAGCCGGCGCATCTTCTTCAAGTCTTTTCTCGTGGCGGTGACCAACCCCAAGGGCTACATCTTCTGCTCGGCCCTGCTGCCGCAGTTCATCGACCCGACGGCCGCGCAGGCGCCGCAGTACCTCATCATTGCGCTGATCTTCGCGGGCCTGGACACGCTGGTGATGCTGGCCTACGCCTTCGTCGGCGCCCGCGCGATCCGGCTCCTGACGATCTCGGCCACGCGCTGGATCGACCGCGCCTGCGGCGGCATGCTGCTGGCGCTGGCGGGTTCGCTCGCCTTCTACCGGCGCAGCGCGACCTGACATCCGCCCGGACCGTCGGTGCGGCAGGTGGGCCGCCGGATAGCGACACCTGTCACCGTTTCACCAAGCGCGGTAACAGGTGTCACCGATAATCCCGGGCATGAATCCCTTGCTTTCCAGGTTGCAGCCGTACCCCTTCGAGCGGCTGAAGCAACTGTTCGCGGGCGTCACGCCCGTTCCCGAATACGCACCCATCAGCCTCGGCATCGGCGAACCCAAGCACGCGACGCCAGACTTCATCAAGGAAGCCCTGACCGCCAGCCTCGGTGCCCTGGCCGCCTACCCCGCTACCGCCGGCGACCTGAAACTGCGCACCGCCTTCACCGACTGGCTCCAGACCCGCTACAGCCTCGTGCTAGATCCGGCCACGCAGGTGTTGCCGGTCAACGGTTCGCGCGAGGCGCTGTTCTCGCTGGCGCAAACGGTGATCGATGCCACCGTCTCGCCGCAGCCGGTGGTGCTGTCGCCCAATCCGTTCTATCAAATCTACGAGGGCGCAGCCCTGCTCTCGGGCGCCGAGCCGTACTACGTGCCGAGCATGGCGTCGCGCAATTTCGCGGTCGATTGGGACAGCGTGCCGGAAGACATCTGGGCCCGCACCCAGCTTGTGTTCGTCTGCTCGCCGGGCAACCCGACCGGCGCCGTCATGCCGCTGGATGAATGGCAGAAGCTCTTCGCCCTGTCGGACCGCCATGGCTTCGTGATCGCGGCCGACGAGTGCTACAGCGAAATCTACTTCCGCGAGGAGCCCCCGCTCAGCGGCCTCGAAGCGTCGGTGAAGCTGGGCCGGCCCGACTTCCAGAACCTGATCGCCCTCACCTCGCTTTCGAAGCGCAGCAACGTGCCGGGCCTTCGCAGCGGCTTCGTGGCAGGCGATGCGGCCATCATCAAGAAGTTCTTGCTCTACCGCACCTACCACGGGAGCGCCATGAGCGGCACCGTGGCCGCCGCCAGCATCGCGGCCTGGGGCGACGAGGCGCATGTGGTCGAGAACCGCGCCAAGTACCGCGCCAAGTTCGCCGCGGTCACGCCGCTGCTCGAACCCGTGCTCGACGTGCGCCTGCCCGACGCCAGTTTCTACCTCTGGGCGGGCGTGCCCGAAGTGTGGGCTGGCGACGACGAAGCCTTCGCCCGTGCGCTCTACGCTCAATACAATGTCACGGTTCTGCCGGGGAGCTATCTGGCGCGAAACACCACGCACAGCGCCAACCCCGGCCGGGGCCGCATCCGCATGGCCCTGGTGGCCGAAACGGCCGAGTGCGTGGAAGCCGCCGAACGCATCGTCCGTTTCGTGCAGGACGGCCGGCCCTGACCCGCTGACGCACCGCTTCCCACGGCTCCTGGCCCCGATTTTTCACCCGAGACTCTCTCCATGACCCAGCAACTGCAACAAATCATCGACGCCGCGTGGGAAGACCGCGCCAACATCTCGCCCTCCGCCGCCCCCGCCGAAGTGCGCGACGCCGTCGAGAGCGTGATCACCGAACTCAACAACGGCAAGCTGCGCGTTGCCACCCGCGAAAGCGTCGGCAAGTGGACCGTGCACCAGTGGATCAAGAAGGCCGTGCTGCTGTCGTTCCGCCTGAAGGACAACGAGCAGATGCAGGCCGGCTCGCTCGGTTTCTTCGACAAGGTGCCGACCAAGTTCTCGCACCTATCGGCCGCCGAACTCAAGGAATCGGGCGTGCGCATCGTGCCGCCGGCCGTGGCCCGCCGCGGCAGCTACATCGCCAAGGGCGCGATCCTGATGCCTTCTTACGTGAACATCGGCGCCTATGTGGGCGAAGGCACCATGGTCGACACCTGGGCCACCGTGGGTTCGTGCGCGCAGATCGGCGCCAACGTGCACCTGTCGGGCGGCGTTGGCATCGGCGGCGTGCTCGAGCCGCTGCAGGCCGGCCCGACCATCATCGAAGACAACTGCTTCATCGGCGCCCGCTCCGAAGTGGTCGAAGGCGTGGTGATCGAAGAAAACTCGGTGCTCGGCATGGGCGTGTACATCGGCCAGAGCACCCCGATCTTCAACCGCGACACCGGCGAGACCTTCTTCGGCCGCGTGCCGGCCGGCAGTGTGGTCATCAGCGGCAACCTGCCCAAGAAGACCAAGTCGGGCCAGGACTACAGCACCTACGCCGCGATCATCGTCAAGACGGTCGATGCGCAAACGCGCTCCAAGACCAGCCTGAACGACCTGCTGCGCGACTGATCCCCTGCTTTTGTCCCGTTAGAAAACAACAGACCCGAGGAGAGAGACCGATGAACATGATGGAGCGAATTCTTCGTTTGATGGCCGAGCGCAAGGCCTCCGACATCTACCTCTCGGCTCACTCCCCGGTGATGATCCGCATCAACGGCATCTGCGTGCCGATCAATGCGCAGGTATTGCCCGCGACGGCGCCGCTCGCGCTGCTGTCCGAGGTGGTGCCCGAAGCCCGCATCCAGGAGCTGGAGAACACGGGCGAACTGAACATGGCCGTCGCCCTCGAAGGCGCCGGCAACTACCGCATCAGCGCCATGCGCCAGCGCGGCACCTATGCGGTGGTGGTGCGGCACATCGCCTCGGTCATCCCGAGCTTTGCCGACCTGAACCTGCCCGACATCCTGAAGACGCTGATCATGGACAAGCGCGGGCTGATCCTGATGGTCGGCGCGACCGGCGCGGGCAAGACGACCACGCTCGCCTCGATGCTGGACTACCGCAACGAGAACGCCAGCGGCCACATCCTCACGGTGGAGGAGCCGATCGAGTTCACCTACACCAACAAGAAATCGCTGGTGAACCAGCGCGACGTGGGCAGCGACACCACCTCGCTGCACGTCGCGCTCAAGAACGCGCTGCGCCAGGCGCCCGACGTGATCCAGATCGGCGAAATCCGCGACCGCGAGACCATGACGGCCGCCATCGCCTATGCGCAATCGGGCCACCTGTGCGTGGCCACGCTGCATGCCAACAACAGCTACCGCGCGCTGAACCGCATCCTGAGCTTCTTCCCGGTGGAAGTGCGCCCCACGCTGCTGGGCGACCTGGGCGGCGCGCTGCGCGCCATCGTGTCGCAGCGGCTGCTGCGCACGCCGGCCGGCGCGCGCGTGCCGGCGCTCGAAGTCATGCTGAACACCGCGCTGGTGGCCGACCTGATCGAAAAGGGCGACTTCTCCGCGGTGAAGGAAGCCATGCAGCAGTCGATGGCTGAAGGCTCGCAGACCTTCGAGGAAGACATCGCCCGCCTCATCATCGAGGAGCGCGTGACGCGCGAAGAGGGCCTGGCCCATTCCGACTCGCCCACCAACCTGCTGTGGCGCCTGCAGAACCGCGCTGCGCCGAAGCAGCAGGTCGACGACCGCCACCTGACCGACCAAGTCGACGAACCGACTTTCACCGACATCACGCTCGACGTGAAGTTCTGAACCAAGCCTTTCCCGATGTCCCGCACGCTCCAGCTCGCCGAACAACTCATCTCGCGCCCCTCGGTCACCCCTGACGACGCGGGCTGCCAACAGATCCTCGGCGAACGGCTGGCGCAGCTGGGCTTTGCACTCGAAACCATCGAGAGCGGGCCGGCCGACTTCCGCGTGACCAACCTCTGGGCGGTGCGCCGCCCGGCCAACGCCGCCGGCAGCAAGACGCTGGTGTTCGCCGGCCACACCGACGTGGTGCCCACCGGCCCCGTCGAGCAATGGACCAGCCACCCGTTCACGCCCACGCACCGCGACGGCAAGCTGTACGGCCGCGGCGCCTGCGACATGAAGACCTCGGTGGCGGCGTTCGTCGTGTCCATCGAAGAATTCCTGCAAGGCACGCCCGACCCGAAGCTCACGCTGGCCCTGTTGCTCACGAGCGATGAAGAAGGCCCCGGCGTCGACGGCACCGTCATCGTCTGCAACACGCTGGCCGCCCGCGGCGAGGTCATCGACTACTGCATCGTCGGCGAGCCCACGGCCGTGGAGCGCTGCGGCGACATGATCAAGAACGGCCGCCGCGGCACCATGAGCGGCAAGCTCACGGTCAAGGGCGTGCAAGGGCACATCGCCTACCCGCACCTGGCAAAAAATCCGGTGCATTCGGTGGCGCCCGCGCTGGCCGAACTGGTGGCCATCAACACCGCCGGCGGCTGGGACGCGGGCAACGGCTATTTCCAGCCGACCAGCTGGCAGATCAGCAATTTCCATTCGGGCACGGGCGCGAGCAATGTGATTCCCGGAAATGCGGTGATCGACTTCAACTTCCGCTTCTCGACCGAATCGACGCCCGAATCGCTGCAGCAGCGCGTGCATGCGGTGCTCGATGCGCACGGCGTCGACTACACGCTCGCCTGGACGGTCGGCGGCCTGCCCTTCTTGACCACGCCCGGCGAGCTCGTCACTTCGGTGCAGGCGGCCATTGCGGATGAGACCGGCATCGCGACCGAACTCTCGACCAGCGGCGGCACGAGCGATGCGCGCTTCATCGCCAAGATCTGCAAGCAGGTGGTCGAGGTCGGCCCGGTCAACGCCAGCATCCACAAGATCGACGAGCACATCGACGTGGCCGAGATCGAGACGCTGAAGAACATCTACAAGCGCACGCTGGAACGGCTCGAAGCCTCGCTCGCTCGATGAGCACGGTCATCGAACTCATCGAGGCCGGCGCGAAGCGGCTGGAAGAAGCCGGTGTCGCCTTCGGGCATGGCACGGCCAATGCCTTCGACGAAGCCGCATGGCTGGTGCTGTGGCGCCTGAAGCTGCCGCTGGACGACATCGACGCGGTGGCTGACACCGCTGTCTCGCCGGCCGATGCCGGAAAGGTTGCGGCGCTGCTCGACGAACGCATCGCCACGCGCAAACCCGCCGCCTACCTCACCAAGGAAGCCTGGCTGCAGGGCGTGCCCTTCTATGTGGACGAGCGCGCCATCGTGCCGCGCAGCTTCATCGCCGAACTGATCGCCGACGGCAGCATCGACTACTGGCTTGGCCCGCACACCCAGCGCGTTCTCGACCTGTGCACCGGCAACGGCAGCCTGGCCGTGCTCGCGGCGCTGACGTACCCGGACGTGACGGTGGACGCCGCCGACCTGTCCGTCGAGGCGCTGGAAGTCGCGGCCATCAATGTCACCCGGCACGAACTCGATGCGCGCGTGAAGCTGGTCGAGTCCGATGGCCTGGCAAACCTCCCCGGCCCGTACGACCTGGTGCTCTGCAACCCGCCCTATGTGAACAGCGCCAGCATGGCCGCCCTGCCCGCCGAGTACCTGGCGGAGCCCGAACTGGCCCTGGCCGGCGGCACGGACGGCATGGACTTCATCCGCCAGCTCTTTGCCGACGCGCCTTCCCGCATGAGCGAGCAGGCGGTGCTGGTGCTGGAAATCGGCAACGAGCGCGACTACTTCGAGGCGGCATTCCCGCAGCTCGAAGTGGTGTGGCTCGAAACCTCGGCGGGCGAGGACCAGGTCCTGCTCGTGACCCGGGCGGCCCTCGCGTCGCTCTCCCCGCCATGACGGTGCTGGCCGGCGCAGGCGTGCGTTAGCTGCGCCCGCCCAAGCTCCTTTCCGCCGATTTGTCGCAGCGCTGGCTGCGGTCCCCCTTCATCGGGTGATGTTCCCTTTTGCCCCTTCGCGCCAGGACGCCCCGGGCCGGACGGGATAATCGCCCCTACGGTTCCTATTTCATGATTACTCTCAAAAACGTCATTCTTCGCCGCAGCGCCAAGAAACTGCTCGACGGCGCCACCGTCACCATCAACCCCGGTGAAAAGGTCGGTCTCGTCGGGCGCAACGGCGCTGGCAAGTCGACGCTGTTCGCGCTCTTCAACGGCTCGCTGCACGAAGACGGCGGCGACTTCTACGTGCCCAAGCAGTGGCGCATGGCCCAGGTGGCGCAGGACATGCCCGAAACCGAGGAGTCGGCCACCGACTTCGTGGTGGGCGGCGACACCCGCCTGGCCGAGCTGCGCGCCACGCTCGCAGCCATCGAGGCCGCCTACGCCGAGAACCCCGACGACGCCGACATCGGCATGGAACTGGCCCACGCCTACACCGACCTGGCCGATGCCGGCGAGCACGACGCCGTGCCGCGCGCGCAGGCGTTGATCCTGGGTCTGGGCTTCAAGTCGCACGAACTCGACGGTCCGGTCAACAGCTTCTCGGGCGGCTGGCGCATGCGCCTGCAACTGGCCCGCGCGCTGATGTGTCCGAGCGACCTGCTGCTGCTCGACGAACCCACCAACCACTTGGACCTGGATGCGCTCGTCTGGCTCGAAGCCTGGCTGCAGAAGTATCCCGGCACCATGATCGTCATCAGCCACGACCGCGAGTTCCTCGACGCCGTGACCGACGTCACCCTGCACATCGCCAACGCCCAGCTCACGCGCTACGGCGGCAACTACAGCAAGTTCGAGGACATGCGCGCGCTGCAGATGGAGCAGCAGCAGGTCGCGTTCTCCAAGCAGCAGGACAAGATCGCCCACCTGCAGAAGTTCATCGACCGCTTCAAGGCCAAGGCCAGCAAGGCCAAGCAGGCGCAGAGCCGGGTCAAGGCGCTGGAGCGCATGGAGCGGGTTGCGCCGCTGCTGGCCGAGGCCGACTTCACCTTCGAATTCAAGGAGCCGGGCAACATTCCCAACCCGATGCTGTCGATTGCCAATGCGAGCTTCGGCTACGAGATCGAGGACGAAGCGCCCAAGACCATCCTGCGCGGCGTGAGCCGCTCGGTGCTGGCGGGCCAGCGCATCGGCATCCTGGGCGCGAACGGCCAGGGCAAGTCGACGCTGGTAAAGACCATCGCGCGCGAAATGGGCGCGCTGGCCGGCGAAGTCACCGAGGGCAAGGGCCTGAACATCGGCTACTTCGCGCAGCAGGAACTGGACGTGCTGCGCCCGCAGGACAACCCGCTGGAGCACATGGTGCGCATGGCCCGCGAGCTGGGCAGCGCGGTGAAGGAAAGCACCGGCGAGCAGGCGCTGCGCGGGTTCCTGGGCAGCTTCAATTTCAGCGGCGACATGGTCAAGCAGCCCGTGGGCACCATGAGCGGCGGCGAAAAAGCCCGCCTCGTGCTCGCGATGATGGTCTGGCAGCGCCCCAACCTCTTGCTGCTGGACGAGCCCACCAACCACCTGGACCTCGCCACCCGCGAAGCCCTGGCCGTGGCGCTCAACGAGTTCGAAGGCACGCTGATGCTGGTGAGCCACGACCGTGCGCTGCTGCGCTCGGTGTGCGACGAGTTCTGGCTCGTGGGCCGCGGTGTCGTTGCCGACTTCGACGGTGACCTGGATGACTATCAGCGCTACTTGCTGGACGAAGCCAAGCGCCTGCGCGAAGAGGCCAAGATCGCTGTGCGCGAGGCGGAGAGCGCGGTGGCTGCTGCGGCCGCCGCAGCCGTCGCGGCCAAGCCCAGCGCGCAGGAGCGCCAGCAGCGCAGCGACCAGGCCAAGCCGATCAAGCGCGAAATTGCCCAGATCGATGAACGCCTGGCCGCGGCCGGCGTCGAACGGTCTGCGCTGGAAGCCCGCTTGGCCGAGCCGATCGCACCGGCCGAACTCGCCGACGCAGGCAAGCGGCTGAAGGCCCTGAACGAAGAAATCGCCAAGCTCGAGGAGCGCTGGCTGGCCCTCTCGGACCAGCTGGAGGCCCTGGCAGCCTGACCTGAACCCGCCGGCACTCTTGCCGGCACCGCCCATCAAGGAGAGACGCCGCATGCCGTCCGCGATCGAACTGGCCCATGGTGACGAAAAAATCATCGCGGCCATCCACCGCAGCCGGAAGCTGATCGGCCGCAAGGCCCTGATGGCGGCGGCCGCCAGCGCGATTCCGCTGCCCGGCATCGACTGGGCGGCCGATGCGGCCCTGCTCTCGCGGCTGGTGCCGCAGATCAGCGCGGAGTTCGGGCTCTCGGTCACCCAGGTCGAAAAGCTCGCGCCGCACCAGCGCGAGCGCATCCAGAAGGCCGCCACCACCGTGGGCGCGCTGCTGGTCGGCCGGCTCGTGACGCGCGACCTGCTGATCAAGCTGGCCAAGCACGCCGGCGTGCGCCTGACGGCCAAGCAGGCCACCAAGTACGTGCCGATCGCGGGGCAGATCGTGTCGGCGGCGCTCGGCTACGCGGCCCTGCGCGCACTGGGCGAGCAGCACATCAAGGACTGCGTGCGCGTCAGCGCCACTCTCGGTCTAGCGCCTCCCGCACAGCACGTGCCCGTTGGCGCCTAGCGCCGTCCAGCAGCACGATCGCGGCCCAGGCCGCCCCCGACAGCCCGAACGCCGCCATGCCGGTCACCGCCGGGATGCCTTTTAAGACCCCGTAGAACAGCGCCGCCGTGGACAGCAGCGCCACCAACGCGCACAGTGCGCCGTCGAGCCACAAGCCCGGCGATGAAGGACGGCGCACCGCTCATTCATTGACGCGGGGCCAGTGAAACGAAGCCGGGGCCGGCGCCACCGCAGCAGCGGCCTGCACCTTCACCTGGTGTTCGTAGGCGGTCAACAGCGCCACGTAGTGGCGCGACATCACGTCGCGCACCCTCCCGAGGCCGATCTTGCTGACCGTGGGTTGTGGGATCCCGGTGCGTTCCTGGATCTGCTTTTGCGTGAGGCCCATGGCCCGCAACGCATGCACCAACTCGCGTGGCTTCATTGAAAATACTCCCTGCTTTATATTTTGAATTCTAGAGGTAATATTCATTCAGGCTTAAATGGCCTGCTATGGAGACTATTGCCAAACGTGCAAAGGCGGCACGCGAATACGCCAAACTGACCCAGAAGCAGGCCGAAGTCGTCTCAGGCGTGAAACAGGCAAGCATCTCGAAGATCGAGCGCGGGGCGACGATCCGCACCGGAGGCCTGCTGGCCCTGGCCCGCGCCTACCGGGCCGATCCCAACTGGCTGGACACCGGCGACGGCCCGGCGCCGTGGGACCCCATCCAGATCCGCCAGGCGCAGCACCAAGCCAACGAGCCCGCCGCCATCTACCGGGTGGTGCGCGTACCGCCGGAACTGCCGTACTTCAAGCCCGGAACGCCGGACACGGTGCCGCTCATTTCCTGGTCGCAGGCCGCCAACTGGGAAATCGCGGGCAAGCACACGACCGACCGCTGGATTCCCTGCATCGCCCACCACAGCCCCGAGAAGACCTATGCGCTGCGGGTGGAGGGCGACAGCATGGCCGCGGCCAGCGGCGAGCTCAAGAGCTATCCCGAAGGCTCGATCATCTTCGTGGACACCAACCTCAAGACCCCCGCCGACGGCGAGCGGGTCATTGCTCTGATCACCGAGGGCGGCAAGCTCACGTTCAAGGAATTCAAGGAGCAGGACGGTCCGCGATGGCTGCTGCCGCTCAACCCGAAGCACGAGCCGATCCGCACCGCATT
Source organism: Variovorax sp. W2I14 (assembly GCF_050435205.1). Classification (NCBI taxonomy): domain Bacteria; kingdom Pseudomonadati; phylum Pseudomonadota; class Betaproteobacteria; order Burkholderiales; family Comamonadaceae; genus Variovorax; species Variovorax sp. W2I14. Next base: position 1,822,690 of record NZ_JBNDJX010000001.1, read on the forward strand.
CGTCGTGCTCGGCACGGTCATCGGCAAGTGGGAAGACGAGGATTGATTGCGGACCGAGTTAGCGCGGAATGAGGACCGGGCGAGAGTGCGAACAGGTCAGGTGGCTTTCAGTTTCGGAACGCATAGTTGGGTCTCTCCCGTGGCCTGCATCCTCTCTGATCCTCCCTCCTCCAGCAGGTCACCTTCAAGCCCGCCTTCGTGCGGGCTTTTTTTTTAAAGCACTGTTGCTCGCCCCCAGGCTGCGCGCACTTCGTGTCGCTTCTCCCACCCCCTACCGGGGGCAACACCTGCGGCCTGGCGAAGCCAGTTCCGCGGTGTTCGCTGGAAGAAGACAGAGACAGGGGGCGGGTCCGGCTTGGCCTTACTTGGGCAAGAGCACCTTGTCGACCACGTGGATCACGCCGTTCGACTGGTAGACGTTCGGGATCGTGACGGTGGCGGTGCCGCCCTTCTCGTCGGTGAGCGTGATCTTGCCGCCCTTGCTCTTGGCGACGAGCGTGCCGCCGGCCACGGTCTTCAGTTCGGCGGAACCCTTGCCGGCCTTGATCTCTTTCTTGAGCGCGGCCGCATCGAGCTTGCCCGACACCACGTGGTAGGTGAGCACGCCGGTCAACGCATCCTTGCTCTCGGGCTTGAGGAGCGTGTCGACGGTGCCCGCCGGCAGCTTCGCGAAGGCCGCGTTGGTCGGCGCGAACACGGTGAACGGACCCGGGCCCTTGAGCGTGTCAACCAGGCCCGCCGCCTTGACGGCCGCAACCAGCGTGGTGTGGTCCTTGGAATTGACTGCGTTGTCGATGATGTCCTTGGTGGGCAGCATCGGCGCGCCGCCGACCATGACGCTGGCCGCCATCGCCGAATAGGCTCCGGCGGAAAGCGCGACGGCGAGGGTGACGGCAGCGAGGCGATGAAGTTTGCTCTGCATGAAGGTGCTCCTGTTGTGTGACGGGCACGCCGCGAAATGCGCGACGGCTGCCTTCAATACGGGGCGTTTCGCGCAACAGATTCGTTTCCCTCGAAAAAGAAACACCGCCAGTGAAGCGGCCATGGGCACTGAAAATAGCCGTCGTATAAACTTGAACGACGTCCAATTTCAGGAGGCGCCTTGATGATTGCCATCGAACCCCCGGGCCGCCGCGAGCGGCGGCGAATGCAAACGCTCGACCATGTGGCGGTCACCGCCATGCAGCTCTTCGAATCCAACGGCTACACCGCAACGACGATGGAGCAGATCGCGCTGCAGGCCGACGTGGCCAAGGGCACGCTCTACAACCACTTCTCCACCAAGGAAGCGATCCTCGCGCACTGGGTGCACCTGGAGCTGGCGGCCGACACGGAGCGCCTTCGCGGCCTGGTGGCCGCGGCGGGCCGCTTCGAACCGCGCCTGAAGCGCCTGCTCGACGAATCCGCCGTCTGGTCCGAACGTCACCGCGACTACCTGCTCGACTACTTCCGGTTCCGCTTCCTGAACATCGAGGACGAACTCGCCGCGGGCAATCCCGACCACCGTCCGCGCGATCTTGCGGGCCTCTTCGCGCTGCTGATCGTGCAGGCGCAAGAGAGCGGCGAACTGCGCACCGACGTGTCGGCCGAACACCTCGCCTCGCTGCTGCACCACATGTATTTCGGCGCGCTGATGCGCTGGCTCACACTGCCGGGGCTGAACCTTCGCAAGGAGTTCGCGGTGGTCGTCGACCTCTTCGTGCATGGCGCGCAAGAGGCAGCAGATGCTCCAGACGCTCAAGACGCCGCCAGGCCGCCCCGGAGGAAACGCGCATGAAGATCGCCGTGGTCACCTATGGCACCGAGGGCGACGCACGCCCGCTCGCCGCCCTGTGCCGCGCGCTGGACGATGCGGGCCACGCATCGGTCTTGCTCGCCGATGCCTCGACGCTGGAGACGGCGCAGAAGCTGCAAGTGAAGACCCAGGCACTGGCGGGCGACATCCAGGGCGCGCTCGGCACGCACGGCGCCATTGCCAACGTCGTGGCGCAGAGCGATCGACCCGGCGCAGCCGCCCAGGCGCTCGCCGCGATCGCCAATACCAATGCCAACTCATGGCTCCGGCAGACCGTTGAAACGGCAGAGGGCTGCGACCTCATCGTGGCGTCCGGGCTGGCCGCCTTCACCGGACTTTCGGCGGCTGATGCGCTCGGCGTGCCGGTCATCGGCGCCGGCATGTTCCCGCTCACGCCGACCCGCGATTTCGCCTCCCCTTTCCTGCCACCTTCGCGTGTTCCCCGCTTTCTCAACCGCCTGAGCCATCACTTCGTGAACGCAATGCTCTGGCGAGCTTTCAGGCCGGCCGTGAACGCCGCCCGTGCAGAGGTGTGCGGCCTGCCGGCGCGCCAGCGCATGTGGTCCGACCATCCGATGCTCTACGGCTTTTCACGTCACCTCGTGCCGCGCCCCGGCGACTGGCCCGCGAACGCGAGCGTCTGCGGCCAATGGATTCCGCCTGCCGCCGACTGGCAGCCTCCGGCTGCGCTGAACGCATTTCTCGTGGCCGGCGAGGCGCCCCTCTACATCGGCTTCGGCAGCATGACCGGCTTCGATGCCGCCCGGCTGCGCGAGATCGTGGTGACGGCCGTTGCAGGCCGCCGTGCCGTGCTCAATCCAGGTTGGAGCGGCATCGATGCCGCAAACCTGCCCGCCAACTTTCACGTGGTGGGCAACACACCGCACGACTGGCTCTTTCCCCGCATGGCACTGGTGGTGCATCACGGCGGATCGGGCACCACGCATTCAGCGGCTCGCGCGGGCGTGCCTTCGGTGGTGGTCCCGTTTGCGGGCGATCAGTTCTTCTGGGCCGACAGGCTCGCGCGAGCGGGCGTGGCCGACAGCGCGGTGGCAGGCAACCGCCTCACGGCGGAAGACCTGGCGCGCGGCATCGCTTTCGCCGGCCGACCCGAGGCGCGCGAAAAGGCGCGAGCGCTCGGCGAACGGATGCGTGCGGAAGATGGGCTGGCTTGCGCCGTGGAAGCCATCGAGCGGATGGTGAAAAAATCGGTCTGACCGCGCGCCGGACGGCACTTGAAACACGCCGCCCGCAGCCGTCCTCAGAACCGGAACGAGCCCAGCGTCCGCAAGTGCGCGCGCAATTCCGAGCGTGGCGTCTTCTTCGCATAGGCCAGCGCCAGGATCAGGCCCACGCCCGTCGCGGCCGCGCCGGCGAGCACCACCGGGTTCAAGAGGAAGCGCCCGATGCGCGAGCGCTGCCGTTCGCCGCTCTCCCCCTCGCCAGAAGCCGCCCGCTCCAGCGGTGTGACCGCGCGCAAGGCGCTCGGGTTCTCTTCGCTTTCGAGAATGCCTTGGGAAATCTCCAGCGGCGTCAGTTCTTCTGCGATCGGGCCCGAAAGCCGGGTGTCGTGGGCGCTCATGCGAAAGCCTTTCCTTGTAGGTTGATCTCACCGCCGAGCTTGGCCCGCGAACCCGCCGGCCTTGCTCAGCGGGTGGCGGACGTTCGCGTAGGCCGAAGGCGCGCGCTCGTCCCAACACCAGCACCAGCACCAGCACCAGCACCAGCACCAGCACCAGCACCAGCAGCAGCAGCAGCAGCAAATGACCTCAGGGTTGGGGCTGCTGGAAGTTCTTCGACCAGAACACCCGCTGCACGCCCACCGTCGGGTCGAACAGGTTCGTGAGGCTGTCCAGCGTGATGTCGCGATGCCGATGCGCCCGAGCGACTGGCGCACGAAGTCCGCCGCGCGCCGCTCCTGAAACGGGTTGCAGAGCACGCGCAGCTTCAGCCGCGTTCCGCTCGCACCGCGCGTGAAGCCGGCCGCATCGAGCGCCGCCTTGGCCGCCTTCGGATTGAACGGGTACGGCTGGATGCTCGCGTCACGACCATCCGCTGATGAGTGATGGGGTGGAGGCGAATTTCGCGGACGCCTATATTCGGTGAGCCGTTTTTCCCCTCTCCCGGAACCCAGATGCCATTGAATGCCCACGAACTGAAGCAGCTCGCCGAAACCGCCGAACAATCCGCCGAACCCGTTTGCGGGTGCTGGCTGCACCGGACGCAGGCCTGGGAGAGCTTCACCGAGGACCGCTGGCCCGCCGACCTGATGGAGCGTTTGGGCACGCTGCGCGCCGACGATATCGACGAGCCGACCTTTGAAGAATTCCATCCGCACGGCACGCGCTACGACGCGGTGGACGCGCCGATCTCGGTCGCGCACTTTCCCTTCAATCGCTGCGACGTGTTCCGGTGCACCGCCTGCGCGCGGCTGGTGCTGCGGTACACCGAGTTCGGCGGCTACTACGTCGATCACCGGGCGCGGCGTGTGGATGCGGCGCTGGTGAGCGTCTAAGCATCAATTCGCGGTCTAGCTCCCTGTCCCGCGAGCGGGAGAGCGGACAAGACTGGCTCAGCGTGAGCTCCTCTCTTACTCCCGCAAGCTCAAGCAGCAAGCGCCTCAGGGTCCGAGAAGAAGCTGCGCTCGATCTGGCGGATCGACTCGCAGTCGGCCAGCAGCCGGTCGAACTTCGCATCGAACAGGCCGACCATGCCGAGCGCGGTGAGCAGGTCGGTGGTCACGTTCAGGCGGTCGCCTGTTTTCATCCCGCGGGAAAACTTCCTACAGCGCAAGCCAAGCATGGCCGATGAAGGATGACGGCCCGACGAAGGAAACCTGCAGCCTGGGCTTTGAAGTTCACCCAGCAACAGAAACACGAGGAATCCCGACACCATGGCGACCAGCAGCATCCTGGGCGGCGAACGCGCACCCATCGAACCCAAGGGTACCGACGAAGACAGCCTCGGTCCCTCCGACTCCAGCGACAGCGGCAGCGATGCCGCAGGCACGGGCAATCGCGCGGCGGCCGAGGCCGGGCTCGAGGAGCCGACCGATTCGGACATCCTCCCCGACCGCGTCGGCGTGATCCCGGATGCGGCGCATGAAGTGGACACGGCCGCCGAAGATCCGGAAGCGGCCCGCGTCGAGGACCTTGCCGAGGAGAACGAAGACCACGAAGACCGCGAAGACAACGAAGACGGCGAGCCCGAGAACGCCTGATGCCCGCCGGCAAATCGCCAAGGGAAAAGCCGCCCGCGCGCCGCGTGGACCAGGCCTTGCGCGATGTCTTCGGCCACAAGCGTCTGCGCGCCGGCCAGGCGGACGTGATCGAGCGCGTGCTGGCTGGCCTGTCCACGCTCGCGGTGATGCCCACGGGCGCCGGCAAGTCGCTCTGCTACCAGTTGCCCGCTGTACTGCTCGAAGGCCAGACCGTCGTGGTCTCCCCACTCATCGCGTTGATGAAAGACCAGTGCGACAGGCTGCGGGCGCTCGGCATTCGCGCCGTGCAGGTCAACAGTTCGCTCGGTGCCGAGGAGCTGGCGCAATCGGAAGCCGACATCGCCGCCGGGAGCGCGCGGATCGTGTTGACGACGCCCGAGCGGTTGTCCGATCCGGATTTCCTGCGGCGCCTGGCTGCGCATCCTGTGGCGCTGGTCGCGGTCGACGAGGCGCATTGCATCTCGCAATGGGGCCACGACTTCCGGCCCGCATTCCTGGAGATCGGCCCCGCCATCCGGGCCTTGGGCAGTCCGACCGTGCTCGCGCTGACGGCGACCGCGGGCGACGACGTGGCCGCCGATGTGATGAAGCACCTGGACATCCCGCGCTCGGGGCTGGTCGATACCGGCGCCTACCGCGCCAACCTGCGCTTTGCCGTCGAACAGCTCGCCAATGAAAAGGAGCGCTTGCGCCGCACGGTCGAATTCGTGCGCGAAACGCCGGGCAGCGGCATTGTCTACGCCGCCACGGTGAAGGCCGCCGAGCATGCGTTCGATGCGCTGAAGGTGCGCGATGAATCGGTGGCGCTCTATCACGGCAAGCTCGGGGCGCGCGAGCGCGGCGCCGCGCAGGAGGCCTTCATGGCGGGCGAGGTGCGCGTCATGGTTGCCACCAACGCCTTCGGCATGGGCATCGACAAGCCCGACATCCGCTTCGTTCTGCACTGCCAGATGCCGGCGAGCCTGCATGCCTATTACCAGGAGGCCGGACGCGCTGGACGCGATGGAAAAGAGGCGCGCTGCCTGCTCCTGTTCCATGCCAAGGACCGCACGGTGCAGCAGTTCTTTCTGGCCGGAAAGTATCCGCAGCTGGAGGATCTGGACGCGATCTACCGGCAGTTGCTCGCCGAGCCGCCCGAGGCCGGTGGATGGACCGCCGCGCGCCTGCTCGACGCGCTGGGCCGGCCACGCACCCGAATGCAGTCGGGCATCGCGGTGCTGAAGCACGCGCAGGTGCTCCAGGCCGACCGGCGCGGACGACTGTCGGTGCGCCAGCGCGCGGCCGGCAAGGTCGACTTCTCCGCGGTGCTCGATGCCTACAAGACCCGGCGGCAGCAGGACCGTGAAACGCTCGAGCGCATGGTGTCGTACGCGCAGTCGGGCCAGTGCCGTTGGCAGTTGCTCCTGAGCGATCTCGATCAGGCGGCGAAACCCAAGCGCTGCGGCACGTGCGATAACTGCCGGCGCATCGCGGCCCATGAAAAAGAAATGGCGCAACCCATCTTCGTGGACGACGACGCGGGGCCTGCCGTGCGCACCCTGCCGGCTTTCGCTGCCCACGATCGGGTGCGTGTGCGGCGCTTCGGGCTGGGTGTGGTCATCGCTTCGGACGCGACGTCGATCACCGTCGGATTCGAGGACGGGACCCAACGCTGCTTCCATCCGGACTATGTGACCCGTCTGCGCCGCGCATCGGGCGCTGCCCGCGTGCACGGCTGATTGCCTTGGTACATGGCAGATGCCTGCCGCTCCACCAGCCCAGCATGCGCGCTGCAATGGGAGGTTGGGCCAATGCCTCAGCCAACCACGGATCGTGAGACAGATCGCGACAAGAGCGCGGGGCAAAGAAAAAGGGTTAGCCGGTATTTACCGGCTAACCCTCGAGATTGTTGGTAGGACGTACTGGATTCGAACCAGTGACCAACGGATTAAAAGTCCGCTGCTCTACCAACTGAGCTAACGTCCCGGAACCATTTTTTGCTTCTGCCGAAGTTGAATCCGGCAAAGCCAAAGATTATAGCGTGGCGTTGCTCGCGATTTTGTCGAGAACCCAACCTGCTGCACATTGTCCGAAGGTGGCCGTGACGCTCACGACCGATCCATAGCCATGGCAATTGAGCGAACCGTCGCCTTCTTCGATCGCGCAGGACGCATCGGGCGGCGCAACGCTCTCGCGGCTGAAGACGCAGGTCACGCCGATCTTCTTGCCTTCGCGCGGCGCGCCATGTTCTTTGCGCAGGCGCTGGCGAAGCTGGGCCAGCAGCGGATCGTGCGTGACGAGCGAAAGATCGTCGATGTCGACCTTGTGTGCCTGTCGTTTGCCGCCCGCCGCGCCCACCGTGATGAATGCGGCATCACGCGATGCGCGTGCCCATGCGGCCATGGTCAGCTTGGCCTTCACCTGGTCGCAGGCGTCGATGACTGCGGTGGCCGGGCCGTTCGCGGCCTGTGCGGCATCGAGCAAGGCCGTCCAGTTGCCGGGCTCCACGAACTCGTCGATCGCGAGCACCTTGCAGTCAGGATTGATCTGCGCGATGCGATCGCGCATGGCCTCGACCTTGGCCTGCCCCACGGTCGCTTCGAGTGCGTGGATCTGCCGGTTGATGTTCGACTCCGACACATGATCCAGATCGACCAGCGTCAGCCGCCCCACCCCGCTGCGCGCCAACGCCTCCACCGCCCACGAGCCCACGCCGCCGATGCCGGCGACGAGCACATGCGCGTTGCGGATGCGCGCGGCACCAGCAACCCCATAGAGCCGTTCGAGGCCGCCGAAGCGGCGCGCAAAGTCAGGCGCCGCGGTGTCGGTGAAGACATCCGCGGCGACCGGTGTGAACGCTGCAGGAAGGGTTGCGCTCAAGCGGAGTGCTCCGCTGGCTTCAGCGCAGGCGCGAGAGACGCTCGCGGCCGGCCTGTGCCGCTTCGGACTGCGGATAGGCCTTGGTCAGGTCTTCCAGCGTGCGGCGTGCCGAGCGCGTGTCCTTCAACTCGATCTGGCAGTTCGCGATCGACAGCACGGCCTCGGGTGCCTTGGCATGATCGGGCGCGAGCGAGAGCATCGAGCGGAAGTTCGCGATGGCCTCGTTGTAGTTGCGCGTGGCGTATTGCGCATTGCCGAGCCAGAACAGCGCCGAGGCGTTGTAGCCGCTCTGCGGGTAGCGTTTGACGAATTCGGCAAAGGCCGTTTGCGACTGCGCGAACTGACCGGCACGGAAGATGCCGAGTGCAGCTTCGAAGTCGGCCTTTTCCTTGGGATCGGCGTTGAACTCGCGGCCGTCGACCGTTACCTTGGACGGCTCGTTCTGCCTGAGCTTGTCATCGATGGTGGTCTGGCGCGACTGCATTTCGCTCAGCGTGCGCGTGAGCTGCTCGTTCTGTCCGGTCATGCGCGCCAGGTCGCCACGCATCTGCTCGATCTGGTTTTGCAGATCGAGCAGGCTGCGGCGCAACTGGCCGTTTTCGTCGGTCAGCCGCTGGTCGGTTTGCTGTCGCATGGCCTCGACGCGCTGGCGCAGGTCGAGGATGGCCTTGCGGGCCTCGTCATCCTCGAACAACGCAGCCTGCGAGCCCATCGAGACGCAAAGCAGGGCGGCAGCCAGCGCCGCGCCCCGCAACAGAGCGCGTGGCATCACCGGGTGTAGCGGATTTCAGCGCGGCGGTTCTGTGCCCACGCCTCTTCGCCGCCACCTTGAACGGCCGGCTTTTCCTTGCCGAAGCTCACGGCTTCGATCTGGCTGTCGTTCACGCCCAGCAGGGTCAGCGCACGGCGAACGGCTTCGGCGCGCTTCTGGCCGAGGGCCAGGTTGTACTCACGGCCACCGCGCTCATCGGTATGGCCTTCGATCGAGATGCGACGCTGCGGTGCGCTCTTCAGGAAGCGGGCGTGGCCGTCGATGATCGACTGGAACTCGGGCTTGACCGTGTAGCTGTCGTAGTCGAAGTACACGATGCGAGCCACGCCGACCGGCCCTTGTGCCGTGGCCGCGCTCTGGTCAGCGTTGACCGGGGTCACCGTGCTGGCGCCGCCGCCTTGCTGGCCCGCGGTGCCGCGGCCGTCGGTGACGGGCGTCTCGTTGAGCTTCGTGCCCGACGAGCAACCAGCGATGAGAGCCACGATGGCCAGCGAATAAATTGTGCGTTTCAACATTACGAACTCCTCAAATAAACCTAATCATTGCTTTTGAAACGGACCCCAGTCCGGTTCCCTGATGTCTCCCGCCTGTCCCGCCAGTCGTGCCTTTATTTTTCCGTCGAGCGTGGTCGTCATCAGCGCTTCGCGGCCTTGCAGGTGCGTTGCGTAGACGATCAGCTTGCTATTGGGGGCAAAACTCGGGCTCTCGTCGGCGTTGGTGTCGGTGATGGACGCCACATTGCCGGTCGCCAACTCCATCACCTGGAGTTTGAAGGCACCGCCAATGCGCGAGATGTAGGCCAACCACCGGCCATCGCCGCTGACGGACGGAGAAATGTTGTAGGTGCCACTGAAGGTGACGCGGGTCGGGTTGCCGCCGCTGGCACTCATCTTGTAGATCTGGGGAGCACCGCCGCGGTCGCTCACGAAGTAGATCGTGCTGCCGTCGGCCGAATACACCGGCTCGGTGTCGATGCTCGCGCTCTGGGTGAGCCGGCGCGGCTCGCCGCCGCTGGCAGGGATCGTGTAGAGCTGCGAGCCGCCGTCGCGGCTGAGCGTGACGGCGAGCGAGTTGCCGTCCGGCGCCCAAGCAGGCGCGCTGTTGGAGCCCTTGAAGTTCGCCAGCAGGCGGCGCTGGCCGCTGGCCACGTTGTGCACGTAGACCACGGGCTTGCGCGATTCGAAGGACACGTACGCCAGTTGCTGGCCGTTGGACGACCAGCACGGCGAGATGATCGGCTCGGGGCTCGCGAGTGCGGCCTGCGCGTTCTCGCCGTCGGCGTCGGCCACCCACAGCGAATAGCGGCTGCCGCCCTTGGTGACGTACGCGATGCGGGTCGAAAAGATGCCCTTTTCGCCGGTCAGCTTTTCATAGACAAAGTCGGCGATGCGGTGCGAGGCAAGGCGCAGGTCGCCTTGCGGCACGGTGTAGCTCTGGCCACCGAGGTCCTGGCCCTTGACCACGTCCCACAGGCGGAACTTCACATCGAAGCGTCCGTCCGCGAGGCGGGTGACGCTGCCCACCACCAGCGAGTCGGCTGTGCGTTGGCGCCACAGCGACAGGTCGGGGCGCGAGGCCTCGTCCAGCGCCTGGCCCGAGGCATCGACGCCGCGGAACTGGCCGCTGCGTTCCAGGTCGGCCTGGACGATGTCGGAGATCTTCTGCGGCGATGAATCCTGGCCCTTGAAGGGGACCAACGCGATCGGCAATTGCGTCAACCCGACGCCCGACACTTCGACCCGGAACTGGGCGAGCGCTGGAAGCATGGGGGTGGCAGCAAGGGCCGCAATGAGACTGCGGCGTGCAAATAGCGATGAAGAAGGAGTTGGGGTAGGAGCTGACAACGGCTTGTTCATGCGGTTCGGAGAGGTTTTCGGACAAAAAGTTTCGGTCCGACGCAAGGGGCCACATGTTACACACTGGCCCGGTGCTCCCGTCACAAAACGTTTATCCATCGGTTCGGTCCTACACGACTCCGGCAAAAAGCGAGCCTCGGGACGACCCGTAGAATCCGCCGCCATGCAAGCATCCCCTGGCAGCGAGACCCCGCGCCCTCCCCTGATGCGCCGCCTGGCGCGTCTCATGACCTGGTTCGGCAGCTCGCGCAAATGGTGGGCCGTGGGCCTCTGCGGGGCCATGCTGGCGGCTATCACCGAGCCGCTGATGGCCGCCCTTCTGAAGCCGCTGCTCGACCGCGGCTTCACCCGCGGCGAGATGCCGCTGTGGTTCGTGCCCGCCGCCGTGCTGCTGCTGTTCGCCGTGCGCGGCATCGCGCAATTCATTTCTCAATATGCCTTGTCGCGTATCGCCAATGAAGGCATGCAGAAGCTGCGCCGGGTGCTGTTCGAACGCCTGCTCGGCGCCGAGCTCGCCCTCTTCACGCGCCAGTCGGCGAGCGCGCTGTCGAACACAGTGGTGTACGAGGTACAGACGGGCGCGATGCTGCTGGTGCAGGCGCTGCTCGGGCTTTCGCGCGATGGCTTCACGCTCATCGCGCTTCTGGGCTATCTGGTCTATCTGAACTGGAAGCTGACGCTGATCGTCGCCTTCCTGGTGCCCAGCATCTCCTGGATCATGAAGGTGTTCTCCAAGCGCCTCTACAAGCTCACCCAGCAGGGCCAGCAGGCGACCGACGAGTTGGCCTACGTGGTTGAGGAGAACGTGCTCGCCCATCGCGTCGTGCGATTGCATGGCGCCGAGCAGGCCCAGGAGCGCCGCTTCGAACAACTGAGCCAGCGGCTCAACCGCCTGGCCGTGAAGTCCACCATCGCTCAGGCCGCGACCACGCCGCTCACGCAGATGATGGCCTCGCTCGCGCTGTCGATCGTCGTGATGATCGCCCTCTGGCAAAGCGGCAAGCAGGGCTTCACCGTGGGCGGATTCGTCGCCTACATCACCGCCATGCTGATGTTGATTGCGCCGATCCGGCGCCTCGCCGAAGTGGCCGGGCCGATCACGCGCGGGCTTGCTGCGCTGGAACGTGGCCTGATCCTGGTCGACGAGGTCGCGCCCGAATCGCAAGGCAGCTTCGAGATGGCGCACGCCGACGGCCACATCGAATTGCGCAACGTGCAGGTCAGCTACCGCGGCGACGATGAACAGCGCGCGCTCGACGGCGTGAGCCTGACCATCCAGCCTGGCCAGGTGGTGGCCTTCGTCGGACCTTCAGGCTCTGGCAAGACCACGCTGGTCAACCTGCTGCCGCGCTTCGTGCAGCCCAGCGGCGGGCAGGTGCTGCTCGATGGTCACGACACCAGCGAGTGGAAGCTCAAGAGCCTGCGCGCACAGTTCGCGATGGTGAGCCAGGACGTGGTCATGCTCAACGACACGCTGGCGGCCAATGTGGCGCTGGGCTCGGAGATCGATCGCGAGCGTGTCAACGAATGCCTGGTCGCCGCCAACCTGAGCGCCCATGTCGACAACCTGCCGCAGGGCATGGACACGGTGCTGGGCCACAACGCCACGCAGCTCTCCGGTGGCCAACGCCAGCGTCTCGCGATCGCGCGCGCTCTCTACAAGAACGCGCCCGTGCTGCTGCTCGACGAAGCCACCTCGGCGCTCGACACCGAATCGGAACGGCTGGTGCAGGACGCCCTGCATCGCCTGATGCAGAACCGCACCACGCTGATCGTGGCGCACCGGCTCTCGACCATCCAGCACGCCGACCGCATCATCGTCATGGAGCAAGGCCGCATCGCCGAGCAAGGCAGTCACGAGCAGTTGATGGCGCTCGACGGCCTTTATGCCCGCCTGCAGACGCTGGCCGTGCGCAGCGCCACGCCGGGGCAAGACCCGACGCTCTGAGCCGCCGCTCGCTCAGAGCAGCACGATGTCGTACTGCCCCTGCCCGATGGCCGGCTCGGACTGCAGCGAAATCGGCTTGCCGATGAAGTCGCTCAACCCCGCGAGGTGCTGGCTTTCCTCGTCGAGGAACAGCTCAATCACCTGCGGCGACGACACGATGCGGAACTCGCGCGGCGTGAACTGTCGGGCTTCCCGCAGGATCTCGCGCATCACGTCGTAAGCCACGCTGCGCGCAGTTTTCACGATGCCTTGCCCGCCGCAGGCTGCGCACGGTTCGCACAGCATGTGGGCCAATGATTCGCGCGTGCGCTTGCGCGTCATTTCGACCAATCCGAGCTGCGAGAACCCGCCCGCAGTCGTCTTGACCCGGTCGCGTGCCAGCTGCTTGCGAAACTCCGCCAGCACCTGCTCACGATGGTCGTCGCGCCCCATGTCGATGAAGTCGACGATGATGATTCCGCCCAGGTTGCGCAGCCGCAGTTGCCGCGCAATCGCCTGCGCCGCCTCGAGGTTCGTCTTGAAGATCGTGTCGTCGAAATTGCGCGCGCCCACAAAGCCGCCGGTGTTGACGTCCACCGTGGTGAGTGCCTCGGTCTGATCGACCACAAGGTAGCCGCCCGACTTGAGTTCGACGCGCCGGCCCAGTGCCTTGGCGATTTCCTCGTCCACCGAATACAGGTCGAAGATCGGCCGCTCGCCCTTGTAGTGCTGCAGCTTGCCCGCCGCCTGCGGCATGAATTCGAGCCCGAACTTCAGCAGCACCTCGAACTGCTCGCGCGAATCGATGCGGATGGTCTGCGTGTCTTCGCTGGTCATGTCGCGCAGCACGCGCTGCAGCAGGCTCAGGTCCTGGTGCAGCAGCGACATCGCGGGCAGCTTGCTCGATGCATCGCGGATGCGCGACCAGGTCTTGCGCAGGTAGGCGATGTCTTCGGCCAGCTCGGCATCGGACGAATCCTCGCCATTGGTACGCAGGATGAAGCCACCGGTATTGGCCGGCACCACACCGCCGCTGTCGGCTGCAGCAGCCGCCTCGATCAGCGTCAGCATGCGCGTGCGCAGCGATTCGCGCTGCTCCGACGGAATCTTCTGTGAGACACCGATGTGGTTGTCCTGCGGCAGGAACACCAGCAGCCGTCCGGCAATGCTGATCTGCGTCGACAGCCGCGCGCCCTTGGTGCCGATCGGGTCCTTGATCACCTGCACCAGCAGCGACTGCCCTTCGAACACCTGCTTCTCGATCGGCACCATCGGCCCGCCGTTGCGGTGATCGCGCTCGGGCGCCGGTGCGCTCGGCCGCGAGCCCGGCGTGAATGGCGCGACGATGTCGGCCACGTGCAGGAAGGCCGTGCGCTCCAGGCCGATGTCGATGAACGCCGACTGCATGCCCGGCAGCACGCGCGAGACCTTGCCCAGGTAGATGTTGCCGACCAGCCCACGCTCCAGCGTGCGTTCGACGTGCAGTTCTTGCACCGCGCCGTGCTCGACCAGTGCCACACGGGTCTCTTGAGGGGACCAGTTGATCAGGATGTCTTGCATGGAATTCTCAAGTATTGAAACCGGCACCGCGAAGCAGCTGCGCGGTCTCGAACATCGGGAGTCCCATGATGCCCGAATAGGACCCGCTGATGTGCTCGATGAAAGCCGCAGCAGCGCCCTGGATCGCATAGGCGCCGGCCTTGCCGAGCGGCTCGCCGCTGGCTGCATAGCCGGCGATCTGTTTCTTCGTGATCGCGGCGAAGCGCACGCGCGACACGCTGAGCGCCGCATGGCGTCGGCCGCCGTGCTGCAGCGCGACGGCGGTCAGCACGCGGTGGGTGCTGTCGGACAGCAGTGCCAGCATGCGCTCGGCATCGCGCGCGTCCTCGGGCTTGCCGAGAATGGTGCGACCGAGCGCTACCGTGGTGTCGGCGCAAAGCACGGGCGCGTCGGCGAGACCGAGGCGCTTGTGTCGCGCGATTGCTGCATCGAGCTTGAGGGCGGTGACGCGTTGCACATATGCCGTCGGCGACTCGTTGGGCAGCACGACTTCGAGCGATTCGGCGTCTTCCTCGGGCGTGGCCAGCAGCAGTTCATGGCGAACGCCAAGTTGGCCCAGCAGTTGAGCGCGGCGTGGGCTTTGCGACGCGAGATAAATGAAGTCGGGCAAGTTCAAGGCTCCGTGAGGTTCGAGACCAGTTCATGCGGCAGCAGCGCGGGCACAGGTTCGCAGTTCGCCTCATCGAGCAAGGCGATCGGCCCATCATTCCCGGTGGTACGGATGGCCCGCGTTGACCGACCACGCCCGGTACAGCTGCTCGACCAGCAGCACCCGCGCCATCGCATGCGGCAGGGTCAGGTCCGAGAGGCGGACCCGTTCGTGCGCCGCGGCCTTGAAGGCGGGGTCGAGGCCATCAGGCCCGCCGATGACAAGGGCCACGTCGTCGCCCTCGATCTGCCAAGCCTGCAGGCGCGTGGCGAGTGCCTTGGTGGTTAGTGCGGTGCCGCGCTCGTCGAGCGCCACGATGCGCATGCCGCGGGCGATGGCACCTTCGATGCGTTCGCGCTCGGCGGCGTAGAGCGTCTCCAATGACTTGGAGCCGCGGGGTTCGGTCTTGACGGCGCGCAGCTCAAGCTTGAGCTCGGGTGGGAAGCGCTTGGCGTAGTCGTCCCAGGCAGTCTGCGCCCAGTCGGGCATGCGCTGCCCGACGGCGACCACCAAGAGCTTCATGCGCGGCGGGCTGGCGCCTTCTTGGCAGGCGCCTTCTTTGCCGCTGGCTTGGCTGCAGTCTTCTTGGCGGCGGGCTTGCCTATTACCTTGACCGGCGTGCGCGCGGTGGTCGAGGTCTTCTTGGCAGGTGCCTTCTTCGCGGCGGTTTTTCTTGCCGGCGAGCGGCGGGCTTTCTCTTCCCTGGCCTCCTGCTCGGCTGCCTTGACAGCCGTCTTGGCGGCGCTCGAGCGGCGCAGCGAAGGTTCTTTGGCGGCAGGCTTTTTCTTCTTCTCGCTCGCCTCTTCCGTGCTCGACGAGGTGCTGGCGGCAGGCTTGGCACCGCCCAGCTTGGCGCGCACCGGCTTGTCGCCCCAGATCTCTTCGAGGTGGTAGTACTGGCGGATGGCGGGCTGCATGATGTGCGCGACGGCCGCGCCGCAGTCCACGATGATCCACTCGCCGTTGTCCTCGCCCTCGATGCGCGGCTTGCCGAAGCCGGCTTCGCGGACCGCATCACGCACGCTGGCGGCGAGCGCCTTGGTCTGGCGGTTCGAAGTGCCCGACGCGACGATCACTCGCTCGAACAGCGGCGACAAGTGCTCTGTGTCGAATACCTGGATGTCCTGCGCCTTGACGTCTTCGAGTCCATCGATGATGGCTCGCTGGAGTTTCTGGGTGTCTTTCTTGGCGGCGGCTTCAGTGGTCATCAGGCAGAGCGGTAGAGGTGGTGTTGGTCAATATAGCGTGCAACCGTGGGCGGAACCAGCGAGGAAATGTCCACGCCCAGTGCAGCGCGCCGCCGAATCTCGGTGGCGCTGGTGTCCATGGCAGGCAGTTCTAGCGCCTCGAAACGCGCGCCAGCCGGGAGGTTGGGCAGCATGTTCGGATCAAAACGGGCAATGCCGCCCGTCGATAGTGC
The DNA here is from genome assembly GCF_050435205.1 of Variovorax sp. W2I14. Taxonomy (NCBI): domain Bacteria; kingdom Pseudomonadati; phylum Pseudomonadota; class Betaproteobacteria; order Burkholderiales; family Comamonadaceae; genus Variovorax; species Variovorax sp. W2I14. The sequence continues at coordinate 1,838,748 of NZ_JBNDJX010000001.1, forward strand.
GCGATACGCTACAGAAACGATAGCAATGCCGAGTATAGCCTGCCAGCCGTGCCAGCTCGGCAGCGCGCTCGCCTGGTCGGCGCCCATGATCAAGATCAGTTGAGCGCGGGGCTGCTCTTTCTGCAACTCGTGCAGCGTGTCCAGCGTGTAGGTGGGGCCGTCGCGCAACACTTCGCGGCTGTCGATGACGACCTTGCCGCCTTTCAGGTCACCGAAGGCCAGCCGCGTCATCGCGAGGCGATCTTCCTTCGACGTGAGCGTACGGCTCTTGTGCCATGCCTGCCCTGTCGGAATGACGTGGAGCTCGGCCAGGTCGAGCTGCGCCAATGCGGCTTCGGCCAGCGCGATGTGGGCGTTGTGCGGCGGATCGAAAGCGCCGCCGAAGACGCCGATGCGCGGAGCCTTGCCGGAAGAGTTCACAGCCAGTCGCGCCGCGGAAGAAAGTCGCTGTACAGCGCGGCTTCGGGGCTGCCGGGTTCTGGCTGCTGACGGTAAGCCCAGCTTGCGAGCGGCGGCATAGAGAGCAGGATCGATTCAGTGCGCCCGCCCGACTGCAATCCGAAGTGCGTGCCCCGATCCCACACGAGGTTGAACTCGACATATCGACCGCGCCGGTACAGCTGGAATTCGCGCTCGCGTTCGTCGTAGTGCGTGTGGCGACGGCGCTCGACCAGCGGCAGGTACGCAGGCAGGAGCGCATCGCCAACCGAGCGGATCAACGCAAAGCCATTCTCGAAACCGCCTTCGGCGAAATCGTCGAAGAAGATGCCACCGATGCCGCGCTGCTCGTTCCGGTGCTTGAGGAAAAAATACTCGTCGCACCAAGTCTTGAAGCGCGGGTACTTGTCGTCGCCGAAGGGCGCGAGCGCATCGCGGCACACGGTGTGAAAGTGCACCGCGTCTTCCTCGAAGCCGTAGCAGGGCGTCAGGTCCATACCGCCGCCGAACCAGCAAACCGGCTCTCCGCCCTCGGGCAGCGCGGCCAGCATGCGCACGTTCATGTGGACGATCGGCACATACGGATTGCGCGGATGGAACACCAGCGACACGCCCATCGCCTCGAACGGCGCACCGGCCAGTTCAGGCCGGTTCTGCGTGGCCGAAGGCGGCAGCTTGGGCCCGCGCACCTGAGAGAACCCGCAGCCCGCGCGCTCGAACAGCGCCCCGCGTTCGAGGATGCAGGTGAGGCCATTGCCTTGCAGCGGCTCGCCCGGCGCCTTGTGCCAGGCATCGTGCAGGCAGGTGCCGCCGTCGGCCTTCTCGACCGCAGCGATGATCGACTGCTGCAGACCGCGCAGGTAGCTGCCGACTGCCGCAGGGTTCGTCTGCTGCATCAGGCTTGAGGGGCGTTGCGCGCATGCAATGCGCGGAATCCGATGTCCTTGCGGTATTGCGCGCCGTCGAAACGCACGCGCGCTGCGACCTCGTAGACCCGCTGCTGCGCGAGCTTCACGCTGTCTGCCAACACGGTCACGCAGAGCACGCGGCCGCCGCTGGTCTTGAGTTCGCCGTCCTGCATGGTCGTTCCCGCATGGAACACCACGGCATCGGGCGCCTCGGGAGGGATGCCAGTGATGCGGTCGCCCTTGCGCGGCGAGAGCGGATAGCCATGTGCCGCCATCACCACGCCGAGCGCGACGCGACGGTCCCACTGCAGCTCGACCTGGTCCAGCGTGCCATCGGTGGCGTGCCAGAACACCTCGAACAGGTCCGACTTGAGCCGCATCATGATCGGCTGCGTCTCGGGGTCGCCCATGCGGCAATTGAATTCGAGCGTCTTCGGATGGCCGGACGCGTCGATCATGAGACCCGCGTACAGGAAGCCGGTGTACGGGATGCCGTCCTTTTCCATGCCGCGGATGGTCGGCAGGATGATCTCGCGCATCGCACGCGCATGCACTTCGGCCGTGACCACCGGTGCGGGCGAATACGCGCCCATGCCGCCGGTGTTGGGACCTTCGTCGCCGTCGAGCAGGCGCTTGTGGTCCTGGCTGGTGGCGAGCGCGGTGACGTTCTTGCCGTCGCACAGCACGATGAAGCTGGCTTCTTCGCCCTGCAGGAATTCCTCGATGACCACGCGCGCGCCGCCGTCGTTGTGCGACACGCCGAACTTGTTGTCGACCAGCATGAAGTCGACAGCCTCGTGCGCTTCTTCTGCCGTCATGGCCACGACCACGCCCTTGCCGGCGGCCAGGCCGTCGGCCTTGACGACGATCGGCGCGCCCTTGGCGTCGATGTAGGCATGGGCTGCTGCCGCGTCGGTGAAGGCTTCGTATTCGGCCGTCGGAATCTTGTGGCGCTTCATGAACGCCTTGGAGAACGCCTTGGAGCTCTCCAGCTGCGCGGCCGCCTGCGTCGGGCCGAAGATGCGCAGGCCGTGCGCGCGGAATTCATCGACCACGCCCGCGGCGAGCGGCGCCTCGGGGCCGACCACGGTCAGCGAGATCTTTTCCTTGATGGCCCACTCGCGCAGCGCGGCGGGCTCGGTGATGTCGATGCAGTCGTAGCGCTCGTCGCTCACGGTGCCGCCGTTGCCCGGCGCCACGTACACGCGGCTGACACGGGCGGCCTGTGCCAGTCGCCATGCCAAGGCGTGTTCACGGCCCCCTCCTCCAATAACCAGTACCTTCATTCGTGGGCCTTCTTCATTCGCTGTGGATCAATGTTCATTCGCTCGCTCATTCAGTGAGTGAGGCGTTGTGATAGACGGCCTGCACGTCGTCCAGGTCCTCGAGCACGTCGAGCAATTTCTGCATCTTGGCGGCGTCTTCGCCAGCGACCTCGATCGGGTTCTCGGCGCGCATGGTGACTTCGGCGGCGTCGGGAGCGAGGCCGGCGGCTTCGAGCGCGTTTTTCACGGCTTCGAAATCGCCGACGGCGGTGATCACCTCGATCGCGCCGTCGTCGTCGGTCACGACGTCTTCGGCGCCCGCTTCGAGCGCCACTTCCATCACCTTGTCTTCATCGGTGCCGGGCGCAAAGATGATCTGGCCGCAGTGCTTGAACTGGAAGGCCACCGAGCCTTCGGTGCCCATGTTGCCGCCGTGCTTGGAGAAGGCGTGGCGCACTTCGGCCACCGTGCGCACGCGGTTGTCGGTCATGGTGTCGACGATGATCGCCGCGCCGCCGATGCCGTACCCCTCGTAACGAATTTCCTCGTAGTTGACGCCTTCGAGGTTGCCGGTGGCCTTGTCGATGTTGCGCTTGACCGTGTCGATCGGCAGGTTGACCGCCTTGGCTTTTTCGACCGCCAGCCGCAGCCGCGGATTGGCGCTCAGGTCGCCGCCGCCGGCGCGGGCGGCCACGGTGATTTCACGGATGGCGCGGGTCCAGAGCTTGCCGCGCTTCTCGTCCTGGCGGCCCTTCCGGTGCTGAATATTCGCCCATTTGCTGTGTCCGGCCATGGCTTTCTATCTCGCTGTCTTGTGTTTTCAAAGCAAGGTGCGAGTTTACTGTCCGGCGCACGCAACGCCCGCCGGCACCCCGGAATTCGGACCGGGGCTTTTGGCGATAATCTTTCGATGACGCCATCGCCTACCGTCGGAACCGGGAATCCCGACACCCTCGCGCCTCACGCGCCCCTTCCGCTGTATTACAACAATGAGGTAGAGCACCAGGCATTCCTTCGCCGCATCTTCGACAGCACCGCGGCGGACTACGATCGCATCGAGGCCGTGCTGGCCTTCGGCACCGGCCCCTCGTACCGCCGCGCTGCACTGCAGCAAGCCGGCCTTGCCGCCGGCGCAGAGGTGCTCGACGTGGGCATCGGCACCGGCCTCGTGGCGCGCGAGGCGCTCAAGATCATCGGCCCCACGGGCAAACTCACCGGCGTCGACCCGAGCGCCGGCATGATGGAACAGGTCAAGCTGCCTGGCGTCGAACTGCTGGAAGGCGTGGCCGAAGCAATTCCCCGCCCCGATGCCAGCGCCGATTTCGTGAGCATGGGTTACGCGATGCGCCACATCAGCGACGTGGCGGCCGCCTTCAGCGAATTCCATCGCGTGCTGCGACCGGGCGGACGCGTGATCGTGCTCGAAATCACCAAGCCCGAAGGCCGCATCGCAACGGCTCTGCTCAAGGGCTACATGCGCGCCGTGGTGCCGCTGATCGCCCGCGTGGTTGGCCGCCAGCGCAACACCTCCGAACTGTGGCGCTACTACTGGGACACCATCGAGGCCTGCATTCCGCCCGAGCGGGTGATGCAGGCGCTGGGCGATGCGGGCTTCACCGAGGTGCGCCGCCATCCGAGTCTGGGCGTCTTTTCTTCCTACACCGCCCGCAAACCAGAACAGATCGCTAAGGCCGCTTGACAGTGCGAGTTCAGGACGACAACTCTTCCTCCCACCTGCGCGTCGAGCGCCTTTCGCTGACCGACAGCCTCGCGCTGGCCACGGCCGGCAAGGCGCCCTTCGCCGCCCTCGGCTACGGCACGCCGCACAGCGTGGCATGGATGCCGACCGTCAATGCACGCGTGCTGTCGTCGCACGGTGCCATGGCCGATGTGTGGGACGTGACGGGCGCGCAGCACATCGAGTCGGGCACCACCGGCATTGCGCGCTGGCGCACCGACGGCCACTGGCTGCTCGGCGCCATCGACCTCGATGAAGCCGCGGAGAAGCAGGGTCTCGCCGAACTCGCGCACCGCGCCTACCGCGATCTCTTCAAGACGCTCGAGCAGGCCGGCACGCCGCACCTGCAGCGCATCTGGAACTACCTGCCGCAGATCAACGCCGATGGCGGCGGGCTTGAGCGCTATCGCCAGTTCAATCTCGGCCGGCAGGAAGCTTTCTTCGAAGCCGGGCGCGCCGCATTCGAAGGTGCTCCGGCGGCGTGTGCGTTGGGCATTCATCAGGGCATGCTGTCGATCCGTTTCCTGGCAGGCCAGGCGGCGCCGCTGCCGGTTGAGAACCCCCGGCAGGTTTCGGCCTACCGCTATCCCGAAACCTATGGTCCCCGTTCGCCGACCTTCTCGCGCGCCGCGCTGTCGGACATCGGCGACGGCAACATCGCCCTCTTCATCTCCGGCACCGCGAGCATCGTCGGTCACGAGACGCAGCACCACGACGACGTGCAGGAGCAAACGCGCGAAACGCTGCGCAACCTCGCCGCCGTGATCGCTGCCGCCAACGAGCGGGTCACCGCGACCTTCTCTCTGGCCGAACTCGATTGCGTGGTGTACGTGCGTCATCCCTCGGACACCGACGCGGTGCGCGACGTGATCGAAAGCGCGCTCGGCTCGGACGCCCCGATGGTGCGTCACGCGGTGTACCTGGAAGCGGACATCTGCCGCAGCGATCTGCTGGTCGAGATCGAGGCCCACACGGTTGCCGCCGGCGGGCTGCGGGTTTGAGCCGCGGCGCGACCGATCGGGGCACCATTCACTCCGCGAAGATGACCCGCGTGCTGCGCATTCTCTGGACGATCCCGCTCGCGCTGATGCTCTACGCGCTGCTGCTGTTCCTCGGCCTGATATCGCTGGTCTGGAACTTCGTCGCGATGCTGCTCTATCCGGTGATGCCGGTCGCGCCCGCGCGCACGCTGGGACGCATGACGATCGCCTTCGCCTACCGCATGTTCTGGTGGCTCGCTTCCGTCACCGGCATGATGCGCATCGACGCGGCCTGCCTCGACCCGATGCGCAACGAGCCCGGCGTGATCTTCGTGGCCAACCATCCGACGATGCTGGATGCGCTCCTGCTGGTGGCGCGCCTGCCGCGCAGCGCCTGCATCATGAAGGCGGACCTGCTGCGCAACATCTTCCTGGGCGCGGGTGCGCGGCTCGCGCGCTACATCAGCAACGAGTCGGCACGCATGATGGTGCGGCTGGCGGTGGACGACCTGCGCAACGGCGGCCAGCTGGTGATCTTTCCCGAGGGCACGCGCACGGTGACGCCGCCGCTCAACGCGTTTCGCCCCGGCGTGACGCTCATCGCCAAGCTGGCACAGGCGCCGATCCAGACGGTGTTCATCGATACCGACTCGCCTTATCTGAGCAAGGGCTGGCCGCTGTGGCGCGTGCCGCCGCTGCCGATCGTGTTCACCCTGCGGCTGGGCCAGCGCTTTTCGCCGACGTCCGACAGCGACATCCTGCAGGCCGATCTCGAACAATACTTCCGCCAAAACATGGAGCAGCGCGCAACCGACGCGTCCCCCGAATGCCAGACGCCTCGCGCACCCACCTTGTCCTGATCCCCAGCTACAACGCGGGCGAACGCCTGTTCTCGACCGTCGAGGGCGCGCGGGCGCAGTGGAACCCGGTGTGGGTGGTCGTCGACGGCAGCGACGACGGCACCGGCGAGCGGCTGCAGCAACTGGCGGCCAGCGATCCGGGCCTGCGCGTGTGGGTGCTGCCGCAGAACCAGGGCAAGGGCGCGGCCGTGTTGCACGGGTTGCGCATGGCGAAGGACGCCGGCTTCACGCACGCCCTCACGATGGATTCCGATGGGCAGCATCCGGCGGACCTCATCCCCTCGTTCATGCAGGCCTCGCTCGCCCGGCCCGAGACGATGGTGCTCGGTAGGCCCGTGTTCGACGCCAGCGCGCCATTGCTGCGGGTGCGCGGGCGTCGCGTGTCGAACGGGTGGACGCAACTGGAGACGCTGTTCGCGGGCATCGGCGATTCGCTCTACGGCTTTCGCGTGTACCCGGTCGCCGACCTGATCGCGGTGATGGCACGTCAACCGTGGATGCGTCGCTTCGACTTCGATACCGAAGCGGTCGTGCGCCTCGCCTGGCGCGGCGTCAAGCCCGTCAACATCGATGCGCCGGTGAAGTACCTGACGGCTGAGGAAGGTGGGGTTTCGCACTTCCGGTACGGGCGCGACAACGTGCTGCTGACGTGGATGCACACGCGGTTGATGGTGGAGTTTGTCCTGCGGCTGCCTGGATTGATTTTTCGCAAGCTGCGGGGGGCGCCGCCTTTTCAGAAGTAGCGCTTCTTGTGGGGGCGCGCCCGGGACACGGTGCGGCGCGGTCGGCCCCACTGTGCCGGCCCTTCGGGCTCCCCTGCGGTGCTCGCGCTTCGCGGGGTCTCGCAGAACTCGCCTGCGGCTCAAACAGCTGCGAGCCCCGATCCGCGAAACGCTGCGCTCCTCGGCGGCACAGAGGGGCCGTCCGCACCGCACCGTATCCCGAGCGCCTGTCGTGGCGTGAAGGTCGGTGCCCTTCCCGTTATCTATTCGGCCGCAGCGCCGCCCAGTGCCTTGTAGAGCGTCATCGTCGCGTTGAGCTGGTTCAACTGGTTGAGGGCCAGTGACACTTCGGCCGAGCGGCGCCGGTCCTTGGCATCGAGCACGGGTTGCAATGCGGTGGCACCTGCGCGGTAACGGACTTCGGACAGCGTTTCCGCGCGCTGCGCCTGTTGCAGCGCCACGGCCAGCTTTTCGCTTTCGTCACGCAACTGGGTTCGCGATGACAAGGTGTTCTCCACCTCCGACAGCGCCGTGTAGAGCGGTTGGCGGAAGCCGAGCACAGCCTCTTCGTACTGCGTCTGCGAGACGGCCACCGTCAGCCGCGCGGTGTTCCATTGCAGAAAAGGCAGCGCCAGCCCGACGCCGAGCGTGGCGACTGGGTTCTTCAACAGCTCGCCCAGCGCAGTGCTCGATGTGCCGAGCGAACCGGTCAGGCTCAGCGCCGGATAGAAACTGATCCGCGTCGCATCGACATTCGCCAGCGATCCGCGCAGGCGCTGCTCCGCGGCGCGCAAGTCGGGCCGGCGGCTCAGCAGGCTCGCGGGCAGGCCGGCATCGATCGTGGGCAACGCGATGTTCGGCAGTTGCGAGAGGGCTCCCGCGCTGCGATTTCCGGTGGACGGTCGAACAGGATCGCGAGCGCATTGCGCGCCTCGACGCGCTGTTGAAGCAGTTGCGTGTGCGCCGCCTCCTGGCTCGCCAGGTTCTGGCCAGCCTGCGCGACGTCGAGCCCCGACACCGCCCCCGCGGCGTACTTGGCGCGCACCAACGCAAGGATGCGGCGCGCGTCTTCCATACCCGCTTCGCTCAACACGATCCGCTGGTTCAGATAGCCCACTTGCCAATAGAGCCCTGCAGTGGTGCCGACCAGCGAAAGCGCCGTGGCCTGCCGGTCCGACTCGGTGGCTTTCAGTTCCCAATCGGCGGCACTGCGCTGCGCCGCCAACCGGCCCCACAGGTCGAACTCGTAGCTCAGCGTGACGAGGGATGTCGAACTCGACCCGGCCACGCCGCCGCGCTTCAAGTCGTAGCTGCGGCCGGTGCTGGCCTGCCCCACCACGCTGGGCGTGAGATTGGTGTTCGCCAGCCCCGCCTGCAACTGCGCGCGCTGCACGCGAATGCCGGCCGCGGCGAGGTTGTTGTTCGTGCGCAGTGCGTCGTCGATCAACGCATCGAGCTGCGGATCGTTGAACGCGCGCCACCAGCGCGCCGGAAACGCCGCGGCCGCGCTCGGCGTACCGGGCTGCGGCTGCTGCCACGCCCCCGGCACTTCGAGCGGCCGCTGCTCGCGCTGCTCCGGCTGGAACAGCGTGCAGCCGCCCAGCGCCATCACCACGGCGAGCGAACCCAGAGCCAGACGCGCGCTACTCACGGGCCAACGCCTCGATGGGGTCGAGCCGCGCCGCATTGCGCGCCGGCAGGTAACCGAACAGCACGCCGATCAGCGACGCGCAAAGAAATGCCGACACCACGGCGCCCATCGAAAAGATCATTTGCCATTGCGTCACGAACAACGAAAACAGAAAGCTGATGCCGTACGACAGCACCACGCCGATGAAACCGCCCACCAGGCACACGAGCACCGCCTCGGTCAGGAACTGCTGCAGCACGTCGCTCTGTCGCGCGCCCACGGCCATGCGGATGCCGATCTCGCGGGTGCGCTCGGTCACCGACACCAGCATGATGTTCATCACCCCGATGCCGCCCACCACGAGCGAGATCACCGCGATCAGCGAAAGCAGCAGCGTGAGCGACTGGCTCGTGCGCTCGGCCGTCTTCACGATGCTGTCCATGTTGAAGGTGAAGAAATCCTTGGTGCCGTGGCGCAGCGTGAGCAGCCGCACGATGCTGTCCTCCGCCGCCTTGGTCGGCTGGTCGTCGCGGATGCGCACCGTAATGCCATCGAAGTGCTGCTGCCCGAAGAGGCGGCTCGCGCCGGTGCTGTAGGGCAGCCAGATGTTGAGCGACTTGTTCTCGCCGAACATGCTCTTCTTCTCCTGCGAGACGCCGATCACGGTGCACGGCAGGTTGCCGACCAGGATGACCTTGCCGACCGGCTCGGTGCCATCGGGGAAAAGCTTGCGCCGCGTGTTCTGGTCGATCACCACCACCTGCGACTGGTGGCGCACGTCCTCGGCGGTGAAGGCGGTGCCGCTCGCCATCTGGATGTCGCGCACGCGGAAGAACGCATCGCTCACGCCGTTCACGTTGCCGTTGATGTCGGCGCTGCGGTAGCGCAGGCGCAGGCCGCGCATGGTGGTGGGCGTCACGCTGTGCACATAGGGTTGCGCGGCGATGGCCTGCAGGTCGGGCGGCGTCAGCGTGCGGATGCTCGCGGCCTTGTCGTCGCCGAAGTCGCGGCCCGGATACACATCGAGCGTGTTGGTGCCGATGGCGCGGATGTCCGAGAGCACGAAGCGCTTGGCGCCCTCGCCGATGGCCACGATCGACACCACCGAGGTGATGCCGATGACGATGCCCAGCATGGTGAGCGCCGTGCGCATGCGGTGCGCCATCATCGAGCGCCACGCCATGCGGAAGGCTTCGGCGAAGCGGGCCCAGCCGGTGCTGAAGCGCGCGATGCCGAGGTTGGGCCTGGTCATCGCGGGCGGCGTCGACGCATCGGCGCCGACCGTCTGCGCAGGCGCCGCGACGGTCGGCACATTGGGCCTGTCGCCCACGATCACGCCGTCGGCGATCTCGATGATGCGTTCGGTGCAGCTCGCCACCTGCATGTCGTGCGTCACGATGATGATCGTGTGCCCCTGCGCATGCAGTTCCCGCAGGATGCCGATGACCTCCTGGCCGCTCTTGCTGTCGAGCGCGCCGGTCGGCTCGTCGGCCAGGATGACCTGCCCGCCATTCATCAGCGCGCGCGCGATGCTCACACGCTGCTGCTGGCCGCCCGAGAGCTGGCTCGGCCTGTGCTCGGTACGGTCTTCGAGGCCGAGGCGCGCGAGCAGTTGCCGCGCCCGCGCCTCGCGCGCCTCGCCGTCTGTGCCGGCATACACGGCGGGCACCTCGACGTTGCCTGTGGCCGTCAGGTGCTGCATCAGGTGGTAGCGCTGGAAGATGAAGCCGAAATGCTCGCGACGCAGCTGGGCGAGCGCGTCGCTGTCGAGCGTGCCCACGTCTTGCCCCGAGACGGTGTAGGTGCCGCTGCTCGGCCGGTCGAGGCAACCGAGGATGTTCATCAGCGTCGACTTGCCCGAGCCCGAGGCGCCGACGATGGCCAGCATTTCGCCGTTGCCGATGTCCAGGTCGACGTCTTTCAGCACCTGCACTTCCTGCTCGCCCGAGGGAAAGCTGCGGCCGATGCCTCGCAGCTTCAGCAGCGGCTCGGTCACTGGCGCTTTCCTCTGTTGCCGCCGCCTTCGTTGCCGCTGCTCGCCGGGTCGAGTGCGGAGGCATCGCCCGTGATGACGACATCGCCCTCCTTCAGCCCTTCGAGCACCTGCGCCTGGAAGTTGTTGCTGATGCCCACGCGCACCTGGCGCTTTTCCACGGTGTGGTCGGGCTTGAGCACGCGCACTTCCTGGCGGCCGTCCTTGTCGCGCGCGCCGAGCGCGGTGAGCGGCACCGTGAGCGCCTGTTTCGCTTCGCCGAGCAGGATGGTCACTTGCGCCGTCATGTCGACGCGCAGCGTGCGGTCGGGGTTCGGCACGTCGAACAGCGCGTTGAAGAACACCGCGTTGTTGATCTTCTCGGGCGACGGCTGCACCGCGCGCAGCGTGCCGTGGTAGCGCTTGTCGGGGTCGCCGAGGATGGTGAAGTACACCGGCAGCCCCGCCTTCACCCGCACCACGTCGGCTTCGGAGACCTGCGCCTTCACCGTCATGGTCGAGAGGTCGGCCAGCTTCATCAGCGTGGGCACCTGGAAGGCGGCCACCACGGTCTGGCCTTCGAGCGTGCTGATGGAGACCACGTCGCCGTCGATGGGCGCAACGATGCGGGTGTACGAAAGATTGGTCTGCGCCGAGGCCATGGCCAGTTTCTGCTGGCGGATCTGCGCCTCCAGCGAAACGCCGTCGGCACGCAATGCGCGCAACTCGGCATCGGCGCTTTCCATGTCCTGGCGCGGTGCGGCGTCTTGCGCCAGCATTTCGCGCTGCCGGGCCCAGGTGAGCTCGGCCTGCTTGATGCGCACTTCCTTCGCGAGCTTCTGGGCCTGCAGGTTCTCCAGCTTGGCCTGTTCCTGCGCCAGCGTGTTCTGCGAGATGACCGGATCGATCTCGGCGAGCCAATCGCCCTTCTTCACCGTCTGCCCCAACGCCACCTTGAGCGACTTCAGCTGGCCGCTGACCTGCGCGCCCACCTCCACTTGCCGGAGCGCCTGCAGCACGCCGGTGGCGAGCACCGCGTTCTCCAGGTCGGTGCGCTGCACGGTGGCGGTGAGGTATTCGGTTTTCTTGGCCGGGCTCAGCCAGAAGAAGGCGACGGCGGCCAGGACGACGAGCGCTGCAATACCGAGAAGGACTTTGCGCGATCGCCGCGGGGGGGTGTTAGGCATGCAATGAGGCGGGAGTGGAACAGGCTGCGGGACAGGAGCGAATCGATCCTAGCCCCGCTTTCTGAAGGCCTGCTAAAGAGGGAGTTCCCGCAAAGGGCTACTTCGTGCCATTGTTGTCGCCGGCGTGCATGAAAAAAACGGCGTGGCCCGCCGCCCCTTCCAGGGCCGGCGAGCCACGCCGTTTTCTTGGATGCGAAGAAAGAACTCAGCGCGCGGTGCGGCGGCGCAGGAGCAGCGTGATCAGCAGCAGCGAGAGCACCACGAACGCGACGAACGACCAGTTCGCCAGCGTCAGCCCGAACAGCGACCAGTCGACCTTGGAGCAGTCGCCGCCGCCGCGGAAGATCAGCGGCAGTGCGCGCTTGAGCGGGAAGGTCTCGATCATTCCGTAGAGGTCGCGCCCGCAGGACACGACTTCAGGCGGATACCACTGAAGCCAGCTCTGCGAGGCCGCCGTGTAGGCGCCGCCCACCGCGGACACCAGTGCCAACACCCCGCCGGTCACCTGCAACGGGCGGCTGCGGAAGATGGCGGCCAGCCCGGTGAAGAGCGCCACCAGCACCAGCGCATACCGCTGCACGATGCACATGGGACAGGGCTCGAGCCCCACCACGTGCTGCAGGTAGAGCCCGAAGGCCAGCATGAGGACACAGGCCAGGCAGATCAGCCCGAGCGCGCGGCGCGGCGCGCCGAAGTACCAATCGATCAAGGAGACACCCAATCTTCTTCTACGAACACCCTGGCCTTGCGCGGATTGGCGACGACGGTGTCGCCCTCCTTCAAGCCCAGGTCGCGGAACTGTTGCGCAGGGAGTTGCGCCTCGATGATGGTTCCGGAGCCCGGATTATCTGGATTCGATTCGGTGGGCTCAAGTTCCAGCCGCGCGATGGGACCGACGACGATCGCGCGCGACAGCGTGGCGACGATGCCGGTGGCACCCGAAACATACCGTGTCACATCCAGGTCATGCGGCCGAACGTAGGCCATGGCCTTGGCATCGCGCGCGCCGCTGTGCTCGGGCGAATCCAGCCGCATGCCGTCGAGCTGCACCTGGCCGTTGTCGGCACGGCCGTGGAACAGGTTCACGTCGCCCAGGAAGCCGTAGACGAAAGGACTCGCGGGCTTGTCCCACACGTCCTGCGGCGAGCCGACCTGTTCGATCTGCCCCTTGTTGATGACCACCACGCGGTCGGCCACTTCGAGCGCTTCTTCCTGGTCGTGCGTGACGAAGATCGAGGTGACGTGCAGTTCGTCGTGCAGCCGGCGCAGCCACCGGCGCAACTCCTTGCGAACCTTGGCATCGAGCGCGCCGAAGGGTTCGTCGAGCAGCAGCACCTTGGGCTCCACAGCGAGCGCACGCGCGAGCGCAATGCGCTGGCGCTGGCCGCCCGAGAGCTGCGACGGATAGCGGTCGGCCAGCCAGTCGAGCTGCACGAGCTTGAGCAGGTCGGTCACCTTGGCCTTGATCTGCGCGTCGCTCGGGCGCTCCTTGCGTGGCTTCACGCGCAGGCCGAAGGCGACGTTCTCGAACACGGTCATGTGGCGGAACAGCGCGTAGTGCTGGAACACGAAGCCGACCTGGCGTTCGCGCACATGCACGTCGGTGGTGTCTTCGCCCGAGAAATGGATGCTGCCGGTGTCGGCCGTCTCCAGCCCCGCGATGATGCGCAGCAGCGTGGTCTTGCCACAGCCCGAGGGGCCGAGCAGCGCGACGAGCTCGCCCGATTCCACGTCGAGGTTCACGTTGCGCAGCGCGCGAAAGTCGCCGAACTGCTTGCTGATGTTGCGGATTTCGATGCTCATGATTTCTTCTCTCTCTCAGGCCGCCGTCGTTTCGGGCGGGCGCTCGGGGGGCAGTTCTGCAATGGCCTTCATCTCGCGCTCATGGCGCCACTCGATCACCGACTTGATCACCAGCGTGACCAGCGCCAGGATCGCCAGCAGCGACGCCACCGCGAACGCGGCCACCGACTGGTATTCGTTGTAGAGCACTTCCACATGCAGCGGCATGGTGTTGGTCTGGCCGCGGATGTGGCCCGACACCACCGACACCGCGCCGAACTCGCCCATGGCGCGCGCGTTGCAGAGGATCACGCCGTACAGCAGGCCCCACTTGATGTTGGGCAGCGTCACGCGCCAGAAGGTCTGCCAGCCGGTCGCGCCGAGCACGATGGCGGCCTGCTCCTCGTCGGTGCCCTGCGCCTGCATCAGCGGGATCAGTTCGCGCGCGATGAAGGGGAAGGTCACGAACACGGTGGCCAGCACGATGCCGGGCACGGCGAAGATGATCTTGATGTCGTGCTCGGCGAGCCACGGGCCAAGCCAGCCCTGTGCGCCGAACACCAGCACGTAGATCAGGCCCGCCACCACCGGCGACACCGCGAACGGCAGGTCGATCAGCGTGGTGAGAAAGGCCTTGCCGCGGAACTCGAACTTGGCGATGGCCCAGGCCGCGGCCACGCCGAACACGAGGTTCAACGGCACCGTGATGGCGGCCGTGATCAGCGTGAGGCGGATGGCGCTCCAGGCGTCGGGCTCCTTCAGCGCCTCGAGGTAGGCCGAAACGCCCTTGCGCAGCGCCTCGGTCGCCACGGCCGCCAGCGGCAGCACGAGAAACAGGAACATGAACGCGAGCGCGATGCCGATCAGCGTCCAGCGGACCCAGGCGGCTTCGGTGGTGCCGGCCTGCGCCCGGCGAATGATCTTGGAAGGTGCGCTCATGTCAGCCCCCCGCCCTGCGACGTTGCCACGCCTGCAGGCCGTTGATGACCAGCAGCAGCAGGAACGAGATGACCAGCATCACCAGCGCGACCGCCGTGGCGCCCGCGTAGTCGTACTGCTCCAGCTTGCCGATGATGATGAGCGGCGTGATCTCCGAGATCATCGGCATGTTGCCGGCGATGAAGATCACCGAACCGTATTCGCCGATCGCGCGCGCGAAGGCCATGGCAAAGCCGGTGAGCAGCGCAGGACCGATGGAAGGCAGGATCACCTTGGTGAAGGTCTGCAACCGAGTCGCGCCCAGCGAGGTCGCGGCTTCTTCGAGTTCTTTCTCGGCGTCTTCGAGCACCGGCTGCACCGTGCGCACCACGAACGGCAGCCCGATGAAGATCAGCGCGATCACGATGCCCGCCGGCGTGAAGGCCAGCTTGATGCCGTGCGGCTCGAGCAGTTGCCCGATCCAGCCGTTGCCTGCGAGCAGCGCCGTGAGCGAGATGCCGGCCACGGCCGTCGGCAAGGCGAACGGCAGGTCGACCAGCGCATCGACGATGCGCTTGCCGGGAAACTTGTAGCGCACCAGCACCCAGGCCACCAGCAGGCCGAACACCGCATTCACGATGGCCGCAAGCAGCGAGGCGCCGAAGGTCAGGCGGTAGGAGGCCATCACGCGCGGTGCGGTCACGGCCACCCAGAACTGGTCCCAGGTCAGCGTGAAGGTCTTGAAGACCAGCGCCGACAGCGGGATCAGCACGATCAGGCTCAGGTACAGAACCGAGAAGCCGAGCGTGATGTGAAAACCGGGCAGCACGCGCTTGGCGCCTCCTGCCCGGTTGGCACGCGAAAAAGGCGCTCCCGCCGACGGGAGCGCCGAAGAAACAGCGCCGCTCATTTACTTCGCGCCAGGCGTGTAGAGCTTGTCGAACTGGCCGCCGTCGTTGAAGTGCACCTTCTGTGCTTCGGTCAGGCTGCCGAACAGTTCCTGCACGGTGAAGAGCTGCAGCGGCTTGAAGGTCGCGGCGTGCTTCTTGAGCACAGCTTGCGAGCGCGGACGCAGCGCATGCTTGGCGGCGATTTCCTGTGCTTCTTCGGAATAGAGCCAGTCGAGGTAGGCCTTGGCGAGTTCGCCGGTGCCCTTCTTGTTGACCGTACGCTCGACCACGGCGACCGGGTTCTCGGCCACGATGCTGATCGACGGGTACACCGAGTCGACCTTGCCGGTGCCGAATTCGCGGTCGATGGAGACCACTTCGGATTCGAAAGTGATCAGCGCGTCGCCGATGTTGCGTTGCAGGAAGGCGGTGGTGGCGTCGCGTCCGCCGCGCGCCAGCACCGGCGTGTTCTTGAAGAGCTTGCCCACGAACTCGGCAGCCTGCGCGTCGGTGCCGCCCTTCTTCTTGATGTAGCCCCATGCGGCGAGGTAGGCATAGCGCCCGTTGCCGCCGGTCTTGGGGTTGACGATCACGACCTGAATGCCGGGCTTGACCAGGTCGTCCCAGTCCTTGATGCCCTTGGGGTTGCCGTTGCGCACGAGGAACAGCATGGTCGAGGTGGTCGGCGATGCGTTCTCGGGGAATTTCTTGTTCCAGTCCTTGGCGACCACGCCGGCGTTGGCCAGGAAGTCGATGTCGGTCGAGGTGTTCATGGTCACCACATCGGCATCGAGACCGTCGGCCACCGAGCGCGCCTGGGCGCTGGAGCCGCCGTGCGACTGGTCGATCTTCACGTCCTTGCCGGTGGCCTTCTTGTAGTGCGCCACGAACGCTGCGTTGTAGTCCTTGTAGAACTCGCGGGCCACGTCGTACGAGGCGTTCAGCAGCGTCGTGCCTTGGGCAAAGGCGCTGCTGCCGGCGAGTGCGGAGGACGCCAGCGCGAGCACGGCGACGAAGGTCTTGATTCTGGAAGTCATGTGATTGCCAAGGTTTCTGAAAAATCACGGCCCGCCGACCAGGCGGCGGGCTCGTCGGTCAAGGATTGGAGCAAGGCCAGGCCGAGCGGCCAGTCTCCGTGCCCCGAATCGATGTTGATGTGGCCCGCATTCTGCATGCGCACGAATTCGCTGCCCCAGGCCCGCGAATATGCACCTGCCAGCCGGATCGGGCAGTAGGGGTCGTTGCTGCTGGCCACCACGATGCTGCGGTACGGCAGCGTCGCGTAGGGCACGGGCGCGAAGTCGGAGAGCACCGCGCGGCGCTCGGGGTCGGCCGGGGCCACCAGCAGCGCGCCCTGGATACGGGCGGCGGCTTCGGGCGGCAGGTGGGCTGTGGCGATGCAGCCCAGGCTGTGCGCCGCAATCACCACCGGGCCGGGCGTCTCCATCACCAGCCTGGCGAGCGCCGGCACCCAGGCGTCGCGCTTGGGCGAGGCCCAGTCGTCCTGCACCACGCGCGCAGCGCCCGGGATGCGCTCTTCCCACAGGCTCTGCCAATGGCCCGGGCCCGAGTCCCTCCAGCCGGGGACGATGACGACGCGCGTCTGCATCTGCGAATGCCGCCCGTGCCGCTTACTTGTTGGGCTGCGGCGTGATGCGCAGGTAGGGCTTCACGGCCTTGAAGCCCTTGGGGAAGCGCTCGGCCAGTTCGGCCGGGTCCTGGATGCTGGGGACGATGACCACGTCGTCGCCGTCCTTCCAGTTCACGGGGGTCGCCACTTTATGGCTGTCGGTGAGCTGCAGCGAGTCGATCACGCGCAGGATCTCGTCGAAGTTGCGGCCGGTCGATGCCGGGTAGGTGATGGTGGTGCGGATCACCTTCTTCGGATCGATGATGAACACGCTGCGAACGGTGGCGGTGGCCGAGGCGTTCGGGTGGATCAGGTCGTACAGGTCGGCCACCTTGCGGTCGGCGTCCGCAATGATCGGGAAGTTGACCGTGGTGTTCTGCGTTTCGTTGATGTCGCCGATCCATTCCTTGTGCTTGGTGGCCGGGTCGACGCTCAGCGCGATGGGCTTGACGCCGCGCTTGGCGAATTCGCCCGACAGCGCCGCCGTCTTGCCCAGTTCGGTGGTGCAGACGGGCGTGAAATCGGCCGGATGCGAGAAGAACACGACCCACGAATCGCCGGCCCACTGATAGAAGTCGAGGGGGCCTTCGCTGGAGTCCTGGGTGAAATTAGGGGCGGTATCGCCGAGTCGCAGAGTAGCCATGGTCGCTCCTGGATGGATGGAGCCCTGGATTGTGCGAAGCCCGGCAAGGATGACAAACGAATATCTACTTGTTTGGTTATGTCGGTTTCCGCATATCGGGGTGGGAATTGCAGGGTTCCCCGTCCGGCCTGAGCAGAGGCGCACCCTCGATGCCCTGCAGGTGCTCGAAGAGAAAATCGATCAGCCGCCGCACCGCCGGCACCAGCGCGCGACGCGGCGGGAACACCATGTGCGCGATGGCTTCCTCCGGCCCCCAGTCGCACAGCACTTTTTCCAGCCGGCCCGCCTCGACATCGGCCGCGCACATGTAGCCCGGCAGCATCGTGGCGCCGATGCCGGCGATCGCGGCGATCTGCAGCGTCGCGATGTCGTCCGCCACGTAGCGCGGCGTGTGGGTGTGGACATAGGTCTTGCCTTTGGGGCCCGCCAGCCGCCATTCGGCGCGGCCCTCGCCGTTGACCGACATCGCCATGGTGTCCAGCCGGGCCAGATCGGCCGGCGTTTCCACCGGCCCCTGCCGCTGCATCAGTGTCGGGCTGGCCACCAGCACCCCGCGGCCGGTGCCCAGGATCTTGGCCACCAGCGTGGCGCTTTCCTCGACCACGGGCCGCACGCGCAGCGCGATATCGAAGCCCTCCTCGATCAGGTCCACCGGGCGGTTGATGACCCGCACATCGACCCGCACCGCCGGGTAGCGCTCCATGAAGAGCGGCAGCAGCTGGGCCACCCCGCTGTACGCCATCGTGATCGGCACGCTAAGCCGCACCAGCCCGCTCGGCTCGTTCTGCACCTGCGCCACCGATTCGGCCGCGGCCTGCGCCGCATCGCGCATGGCGGCGGCGTGCCGCAGGTAGATCTCGCCGGCCGGCGTGAGCGACAGGCGCCGGGTGCTGCGCTGCATGAGCTGCACGCCCAGGCGCTCCTCCAGTTCCGCCACGCGGCGCGACAGGCGCGACTTGGGAATGCCGAGCGCCCGGCTGGCCGCGGCAAACCCGCCCCGCTCTGCCACTTCGGCGAAAAAAACCATGTCGTTGAGATCTTGCATGCCGTAGATTGTCCTGCAATCAGGACGATCTATGCAAATTTTGGCTACTTATCAATCACTCGACTCAAAAATAGAATTCTCTCAACGCCGGCCACTTTGAGCGCCGACACCATCCACTCGAAAGTGATTGATATGAAGCTGCTCCATGTTGACTCCAGCATCCTCGGTGCCTACTCGACCTCCCGCCTGCTGACGGCGGAAACCGTCGCCGCCTGGAAGGCCGCGCACCCCGACACCACCGTCGAATACCTCGATCTCGCGGTCGACGCCCCCGGCCACTTCAGCGCCGACGCCCTGGCCATCAAGACCGGCCCGCAGGCCGAGCCGACCGAAGCCCAGCAGCGCGAGAACGCGCTGTCCGAAAAGCTGGTGAGCCAGTTCCTGGCCGCCGACGTGGTCGTCATCGGCGCCCCGCTCTACAACTTCTCGATTCCGACCCAGCTCAAGGCCTGGATCGACCGCCTCGGCCAAGTCGGCCGCACCTTCAAGTACACCGAGACCGGCCCCGTCGGACTGGCCGGCGGCAAGACGGTGATCGTGGCTTCCAGCCGCGGCGGCATTTACTCGACCAGCGACTGGGGCCAGGGCGCCGAGCACCAGGAGAGCTACCTCAAGGTCATCTTCGGCTTCTTCGGCATCACCGATGTGCGCATCGTGCGCGCCGAAGGCGTGGCGATGGGCGACGAGCCGAAGGCTGCCGCGCTGGCTGCAGCGCGTTCGGACGTCCTGGTGGCAACGGCCGAAGCCGCGAACCAGAAGGATGTGGCCCAGGTGGCCTGAGCCAAGCCTCGGCTCCAAAAGAAGAAAGCCGCCCGAGGGCGGCTTTCTTCATGGACGCCTGCCGGCACCCGATTCAATGGGTTCGTCGTCGATCAGACTGCCGAATGGCTCTTGACCCACGCCACGTACTTGTCCATCCACCCCTGCAGGAATTTCTTCGAGCCTTCGTTGCCGATGTGGCCCTTGTCGTCGAACAGGTCGTCCTTGGTCTGCAGGAACACTTCGGGCGAGCCCAGCGTGGGCACGTCCAGGTACGCCAGGATGTTGCGCAGGTGTTGCTGTGCCAGCGCGGTGCCGATGGCGCCCACCGAGATGCCGACCACGCCGGCCGGCTTGCCGCCCCAGACGCTCTGGCCGTAGGGGCGCGAGGCGTGGTCGATGGCGTTCTTGAGCACGCCGGGGATCGAGCGGTTGTATTCGGGCGTTACGAACAGGAGGCCTTGCGCGGCCGCGATTTCGCTCTTCAGGCGCTTCACAGCGGGCGCCTGGTTGCCATCGTCGTCCTGGTTGTAGAGCGGCAGGTCGTCGATGCGCAGGTGTTCGAAAGTGAAGTCCGCGGGCGCGAGATGGGCCAGCGCGAGCGCGAGCTTCTGGTTGAACGAATCCTTGCGAAGGCTGCCGACAACGACGGCGATCCGGGTCTGTGCCATGGGTAAAACTCCTTGGTGTGAATGAGAGATCTGGAGGGAAGGTCCGAGGACGAAAGCGATTATGCGAATCGCCCATGACCTTTTCTGGAAAAGCTCTTGTGCTGTCCCACGCCCTGAAAGATGCTGGAGCCCATGACCCAGCCCGCCTCTTCCACCCACTACGACGTCATCGTCGTCGGCCTCGGCGCCCTCGGCGCCCTCGGCGCGGCCACGCTCTACCAACTCTCGCAGCGCGGCGCCCGCGTGCTCGGCATCGACCAGTTCGCGCCGCCGCACGACCAGGGCTCCTCGCACGGCGACTCGCGCATCACGCGGCTGGCGGTCGGCGAAGGCGACGAGTACGTGCCCTTCGTGCAGCGCTCGCACGCCATCTGGCGCGAGCTCGAAGCCCGCATCGGCACGCCGCTCATGACCACCACCGGCGGCCTCGTCCTCGCGCCGCGCGACCGCGTGGCCGAGCACCACGGCAAATCGGATTTCGTGCGCCGCACCATCGCCTGCGCCGAGCGCTTCGGCATCGCACACGAAGTGCTCGACGCTGCCGGCATCCGAGCGCGCTTTCCGCAGTTCGTCCTGCAGGGCGACGAAATCGGCTACCACGAGCGCGACGCCGGCTTCGTGCGCCCCGAGGCCGCCATCGGCGCGCAGCTCGCGGTCGCTCGCGCCTCGGGTGCGCAGACACGCACCGGCGAGCGCGTGCAGTCCGTCGAACCGGTGGGCAACGGCGACACGGTCCGCGTGCGAACGGAAACGGCGAGCTTCACGGCAGATCGCGTGGTGATTGCAGCGGGCGCGTGGCTGCCCGAATTCCTCGGCCGGCAGGCCCGTGCCGACTGGCAGGCGAACTTTTCGGTGCATCGGCAGGTGATGCACTGGTTCGACACCGGCAGCGCGGCGGCCGACTTCTCGCCCGGCCGCTTCCCGATCTTCATCTGGATGTTCGGCGACGGGCAGGAGGACTACATGTACGGGTTCCCGTCCTCCGACCCCGCCCAGCCCGCGCTCAAGGTCGCGACCGAGCAGTACGTCGCCGCCACCACGCCGGACACCATCGACCGCAGCGTGAGCCCCGAGGAAACCGCGGCGATGTACCGCGACCGCGTCGCTGGCCGCTTCCCGCAGATCGGCGGCCGCGCCCTCAAGGCGCGCGCCTGCATGTACACCGTGACGCCCGACCGCCGCTTCGTCATCGACGCGCTCGAGGGCCTTCCCCACGTGCTGATCGCCTCGGCCTGCTCGGGCCACGGCTTCAAGCATTCGGCCGGTCTGGGCGAAGCGATCGCCGACCAGGTGCTCGGCCGCGCCGTGTCCCACGGCCTCGACCTGCGCCCCTTTGCCCGCCAGCGCCTGCTGGAGAAGGAAACTGCCTAGAGCGGCCCGGCGCGAACGCGGGCATCATCGCTCCCGATCTTTTGATTTCTGGAGCAATGTGCGATGAGATTCCTGGTGGTGGGTGCCGGTGCACTCGGTGGTTATTTCGGCGGCCGTTTGCTCGAGGCCGGGCGCGATGTGACCTTTCTTCTTCGTCCGCGCCGTGCGGCCCAGCTCGCGAAAACCGGGCTCGTGGTGCAGAGCCCTTTCGGCAACCTCGAACTTCCCGCACCCAAGCATGTGCTGGCCGAGAACATCGACGGCCCCTATGACGTGGTGGTCGTCGGCAGCAAGGCCTACGACCTCGAATCGACGATGGATTCGTTCGCGCCCGCGGTCGGCCCGAACACCGTGATCCTCCCGCTCCTGAATGGCATGAAGCACATCGATCAGCTGGTCGAACGCTTCGGCGACGAGCGCGTGCTCGGCGGCCTCTGCATGATCTCGGCCACGCTGGACGACGAAGGCCGCGTGCTGCACCTGAACGACCTGCACGGCCTGAGCTATGGCGAGCGCGCCGGTGGACGCTCGGCGCGCGTCGATGCCATCGCGGCCCAGTTCGCGGGTGCGAAGTTCGAAGCCACCGCGAGCGAAACCATCGCGCAGGACATGTGGGAGAAGTGGGTCTTCATCGCCTCCGCGGCCGGCCTCACGAGCCTGATGCGCGCCTCCATCGGCGACATCGTCGCGGCCGGAGGCCAGGACGTGGCGCTCTCGATCTTCGACGAATGCTGCGCCATCGCCGCGCACAACGGCTTCGCGCCGCGCCCCGCCGCCATCCAGCGCGGCCGCGCGGTGGTGACCACCGCCGGCTCGCCGATGACGGCATCGATGTACAAGGACATGGTGCGCGGCGCAGCGGTGGAGGCCGACCACATCGTCGGCGACCTCCTCAGCCGAGCGCCCAAAAGCGATTCGCCCGTGCCCACGGTACTGCGCACCGCGTACGTCCACCTCAAGGCCTACGAGGCCCGCCGCGCTCGCGAAGCCGGCTGATCCCGAACCCGCGATCCCACGCCCACCGACCATGGCCGACGCGCTCGCCTTCCTCCACACGGCCAAGTCGCACGTACAGACCTTCGGGCGCCTGGTCAACGAGATGGCGCCCGAACTGGAGGTGCGCCACCTGGTGATGGAAGAGCTCCTGGACGATGCGCGCGTCGTGGGCGTCGACAATGCGGCGCTGGTCAGGCGCGTGCAGGAAGCCATGCGCGAGGCGGCGTCGGACGGCGCCGCGGTGGTCGTGTGCACCTGTTCGACCATCGGCGGCATCGCCGAGAAAACCGCCACAGGCGGCGCCTTCTCGGCCCTGCGCATCGACCGCGCCATGGCCGACCGCGCGGTGCGCACCGGCCCGCGCGTGCTGATCGTCGCGGCCGTCGAAAGCACGCTGGAGCCGACGACGGCGCTGATCCTCTCGGCGGCGACACAGGCCGGCGTCGGCACGCGGCCGAGCACGCTGCTCGTCGAAGAAGCATGGACGCATTTCCAGGCCGGTGACACCGGCCGCTATGTGGAGACGCTGGCAGCCGCGATCCGCGGGGCGGTCGGCAAGGCCGATGTCGTGGTGCTGGCGCAGGCCTCGATGGCGCCAGTGACGCCGCTGCTTGCCGACCTCGGCATCGATGTGCTCAGCAGCCCGGGGTTGGGCGTTGCGCATGCGGTGGCAACGCTGCGGGCGTCGGGCACTGCGTGGAATCTCAGTACCATTAATGCGCCGTGATAGCTTCGAGTATCTATTCATAAAAATATTCATATGACTTGAATACGTCAATGAGGAATAGGATAATTTATCTATTCACTTTGATATTCAATGCCTCTCCCCGCACCATCCCAGAACGCCGCCGCCGTGCTTGCGTTGGTCCGCGCACGGGGTGCGGTCACCAGCGCCGAGATACAGGCTCACCTCGGTGTCAGCCAGGCGACTGCCTCGCGAACCTTGGCACCGCTGATCCGCAGCGCGGAAATGCTCAAGGTGGGCGCCGCACGCTCCCAGATGTATGTGGTTCCGCGGCATGTCGAGCGCGTCGGCACCGAAGTGCCGGTCGTCAAGATCGATGACGCAGGCAATGCCTTGCCATTCGGCCGCATCGTTCCCCTCCAGGGCGGCCGTTGCTGGATGGACGAGCGGGAGGGCCGCAGCGCGCTGCATGACGGCCTGCCCTGGTTCCTGTCCGACATGCGTCCCCAGGGTTTCATTGGCCGCGCATTCGCCCAAGGTCACCCCGAACTGGGATTGCCTGCGAACCCCGAGCACTGGAACGACGACGACGTACTTCAGGCCCTCACCCTGTGCGGTGAAGACCTGCCCGGCAACTTGGTCGTCGGAGCGGAATCGTTCCGCCGCTTTCACGCCATGGCAGCGCAACCTGCTCGCGAAGTTTCCGTCGCCGATTACCCGTCCATGGCAGACAGCGCGATGCAAGGCACGCTGCCGGGCTCGTCGGCAGGCGGGGAGCAACCGAAGTTCTGCACGGTGCGCGATGGCAGGCAGGTCATCGTCAAGTTCTCGCCGGCCGGCGCATCGCCGGTCGACCGTCGTTCGCGCGATTTGCTTGTCTGCGAGCACTTGGCGCTGTCCGCACTCGCCGAGGCCGGCATGGCCGCTGCTGCGACACGCCTTTTCATCGAGGGCGGCCGCGTGTTCCTGGAAGTCGAACGCTTCGACCGCTCGGCGCGAGGCCGCATCGGCATGGTGTCGCTGATGGCGTACGACTCCCAATACGTCGGCAAGATCGACAACTGGGCGGCCACCGCCAACCGGATGGCCTCGCGCGGCCTGTTGCTCGCCGACGATGCACAGCGCTTGCGGTTCCTCGAGGCCTTCGGCCGGCTCATCGGCAACACCGACCGCCACTACGGCAACATCTCGCTGCTCATCGAAGGCAGCGACTGGCGGCTCGCTCCAGCCTACGATGTGCTTCCTACGCTGTATGCGTCCACGAGCGGCGAATTACCGCCGCGCGAACTGGCGACCACAGGATTGCAGCCGACAGTCGAAACCCTGCAGGAGTGGCCCCGTGCTCGACAACTGGCAAGCTTGTTTTGGCAAACCGCTGCAACCGATGACCGCATCTCTGCGGCGTTCCGTGCGCTCGCGCGGCAGAACGCACGGCTCATTGGTGAAATGTCGGGCGCCTGAATCGGCAAGCCGGCAGCTACTCCGACTTGAGGATCGTCTCCCCCTTCAGCGTCCCCATGTCCCGCGTGTTGAAGCGATGCCGCTTCCACCCTGCCCAGGTCCGGCGGAAGTTCGCGAGCGAGATGCCGTAATACAGCACCTTGAACATCCGCAGCGCCCCCCACATCGGCGTGCCCTTGTAGATGTCGCCGGCCAATAACGACATCAGCGCCTCCTTCACCCGGAACGGATTGCCCGGGTGCATGAACATGTCACGGATAGTCGGGTTCGTCACGCGGTAGATGAACCACGAATACTCGCGCGGGCCCTTGCGCATCATGGCCTCGAAGCCCTTTCGCGCGGTCGCCAGCTCGGCCGGCTGATCGAGTGCGGTGGCCACAAGTTCGGCGCCGTCGAAGGCGCTGTGCATCGCCAGGTACACACCCGAGGAGAACATCGGGTCGATGAAGGTGAAAGCGTCGCCCAGCAAGAGGTAGCGGTCGCCCGTCGCGTGCGTGCTCGAGTACGAGAAGTTGCCAGTGGCATGCACGGCGTCGTCGACCAGCGTGGCGTTCTTCAGGCGGTCTGCCAATACGGGGCACAGCGCGATGGTGTCGTAGAAGAAATCCTTCAGCGGCTTGTCGCGCGTCTTCAGGTAGTACGGCCAGCAGACCGCGCCCACGCTGGTGGTGCCGTCGGCCAGCGGAATGAACCAGAACCAGCCGTGCGGAAACCAGCAGATGCTGATGTTGCCTTCCTTCTTGCCCTCCAGCCGCTCGGCGTTCGTGAAGTGGCCGAAGACTGCCGTGCTGTTGTGGTCGGGGTTCTTTTCCTTGCAGCGGAATTTGTTGGCCAGGAGCGTGTCGCGGCCGGTGGCGTCGACCACGAAACGCGCGCGCCAATTGCGCTTGGTGCCGTCGTCCATCTCGGCCTTGACGGTCGCGCCGTCGGCGTCGAACGCCACGTCACGCACCTTGCAGCCTTCGATGGTTTCTGCGCCGCGCGTCGCGGCATTGCGGAACAGCAGCTCGTCGAGCTCCGAGCGGCGCACCTGCCAGGCGGAGTCGAGCGACTTGTCCCAGCCCTCGGCAAAGTCCACGTAGCTGCGGTGCTCGTGCTCCGGCGAGACGAACTCGATGCCGAACTTGGGCATGCCGATTTTTTCGACCTGGTCGCGCACGCCGAGCTTTTCGAACAGCTCCACGTTCGCGGGCAGCAGCGATTCGCCGATGTGAAAGCGCGGGTGGTGCGCCTTCTCCAGCAGCACCACCTTGCGGCCCTGCTGCGCCAGCAGCGCCGCAGCGGTCGATCCGGCGGGGCCGCCGCCGATCACGATCACGTCGCAGGATTCGTCCGTATGCGGGCCGGCGGAGGAGACTTCAGTCGAAGACATTCAGGCGATACAACTCGTTTTACAAGGCTGAGCAGCATAACGCCCTCCGCTCGGGCACAGGCCCCGTGCAAATGCGCTTGCGATATCCCGGACGAGACACAGCGTTGGCAGGGCAACAAAAAAGAACGGCGGCCATGAAGGCCGCCGTATCGGGGGAACGCGTTTTCGCTCAGCCAGCGCGTCGCTGCCCTGCGAGACGCCGCACCACGGCGATCAGGCGATCCACCTCGTCGAAGGTGTTGTAGAACGCGAGCGAAGGCCGCACCGTCGTCTCGACACCGAAGCGTCGCAGGATCGGCTGCGCGCAGTGGTGGCCCGTGCGCACCGCGATGCCTTCGTCGTTCAACGCATGGCCCACATCCTCGGTGGTGTAGCCGTCGAGCACAAAGGACATCACGCTCGCCTTGTCGGCCGCCGTGCCGATCAGCCGCACACCCGGGATCGCGCCGAGCTTCTGCATGCCGTACACGAGCAGGTCGTGTTCGTAGCGCGCGATGTTCTCGATGCCGACCTTGTTGACGTAGTCGATCGCAGCGCCGAGCCCCACCGCATCGGCGATGTTGCCGGTGCCTGCCTCGAACTTGTTCGGGATCGGCTGGAGCACGGTCTTCTCGAAGGTCACGTCGGCAATCATGTTGCCGCCGCCCTGCCACGGAGGCATGTCCTCGAGCACTTCGCGCTTGCCCCAGACCACGCCGATGCCGGTCGGGCCGAACACCTTGTGGCCGGAGAACACGAAGAAGTCGGCACCGATGTCCTGCACGTCCACCCGCATGTGCGAGACCGACTGCGCGCCGTCGACCAGCGCCTTGGCGCCGGCGCGGTGCGCGAGCTCTACGATCTCCTTCACCGGCACCACGGTGCCCAGTGCGTTCGAGACCTGCGTGACGGCCACGATCTTCGTGCGGTCGTTCAGGAGCTTGCGGTATTCGTCGAGCAATACCTGCCCCGAATCGTCCACCGGAATCACGCGCAGCTTCGCGCCCTTGGCGGCGGCGAGCTGCTGCCACGGCACGATGTTGGCGTGGTGCTCGAGGTTCGAGACGATGATCTCGTCGCCCTCGCCCACGTGCTGCCCGCCCCAGCTCTTGGCCACGAGGTTGATGGCCTCGGTGGTGCCGCGCACGAAGATCACTTCCTCGACTTCCGGCGCGTTGATGAACTTGCGCACGCGCTCCCGTGCGCCTTCGTACGCATCGGTCGCACGCGCAGCAAGCTCATGCGCCGCGCGATGAATGTTCGAGTTCTCGTGTTCGTAGAAGTACGCAATGCGATCGATCACCGATTGCGGCTTGTGCGTGGTGGCTGCGTTGTCGAACCACACGAGCTGCTTGCCGTTCACGCGCTCCTGCAGGATCGGGAAGTCGCGGCGCACGGCGTTGACATCGAACGGCGGATGCTGGCCGCTGCCGGCGAGCGGCACGGCGTCAGGGCCGCGCGGGCCCGGCTTGGCCGGCGTGACGAAGCCGTTGGGCAAGCGCACCGCATCGACGAAGTAGAACTGCGGCTTCTCACTCCCCTGCACCTGGGTTTGGCTCCCTCGCCCCTCTGGGGAGAGGGTTGGGGTGAGGGGCTGCGGCGATGGAGCGCCAGCAAATGATTGAACGTCCCTTCCCTCACCCCAGCCCTCTCCCGCACGCGGGACAGGGGGCAAGACCTGCCCGGGCGGTGAGATCGCGGAGGTCGCACCGGCCGACGGATGGCCATGGCTCTCACTCAGGAAGTAGAACGGCGACGCCGCAGCCTGCGGCGCCACAGGTGCACCAACTTGCTGCGGCACGCCCTGCACCACGCCGCCCGAGCGCGGCTCGAAAGCCGGCGCCACGGACAACACGTTGTCCGGCACACCATTGCCCGCGACCGCATGCGGCAGCAAGGCCGGCGCGCGGTTCGCGAGCGAAGGCAGTTGGGTCGGCGATGCAGGCAGCACGTTGGCGCCCGGAATCTGCCCTTGCGGAATCGGCGTGCCCGGCACGCTCGACCCGAAGCCGGCGGGGCTCACGAGGGGCGAGCCCGGCGGCGCGATGTTGGCGGGAAACTGTGCGCCCGGCACCAACCCGCTCGCCACGCCGGGCAACGAGGTCGGCGGCGTGCCCGGCAGCGCGGAAAACATGGCGCTCGCCATGCGCGCGAGGATGGCCGGATCGAACGGCGCCTCGCCCGGAATCGTGGGTGTACTCACCGCGGCTTACTTGTAGGTGTCGGGATAGTCGTGGTACTTGCCGATCTCGACGTCGTCGAGCACCGCCAGCGCGTCGGTGGTCAGCACCGCGAGCGAGCAGTACAGCGAGATCAGGTACGACGCGATCGCATGGTTGTTGATGCCCATGAAGCGCACCGACAGCCCCGGGCTCTGCTCACCAGAGAGGCCCGGCTGGAACAAGCCCACCACGCCCTGGCGCTTGTCGCCCACGCGCAGCAGCAGGATCTTGCTCTTGCCGTCGGCCACCGGCACCTTGTTCGACGGAATCAGCGGAATGCCGCGCCAGGTGATGAACTGCGAACCGAAGAGGCTCACGGTCGGCGGCGGCGTGCCGCGGCGCGTGGCTTCGCGGCCGAAGGCTGCAATGGCGAGCGGGTGTGTGAGGAAGAACGCGGGCTCTTTCCAGACTTTGGTCAGCAGTTCGTCGAGGTCGTCGGGCGTGGGCGCGCCGGTCAACGGAAAGATGCGCTGCTCGTCGGTCACCTGAGCCAGCAGGCCGTAGTCGGGGTTGTTGATGAGTTCGCTCTCCTGGTTCTCCTTGATCGTCTCGATCGTGAGGCGCAGCTGCTCCTTGATCTGGTCGTGCGGGCTGCTGTAGAGGTCGGAGATGCGGGTGTGCACGTCGAGCACGGTGCTCACGGCATTGAGGTAGTGCTCGCGGGGGTTTTCTTCGTAGTCGACGAAGGTGCGCGGCAGCTGGTTTTCTTCTTCGCGCGAAGTGCAGGTGACCTTGATCGACTCGGGGTTCTTGACCTTGTTGACGCGGTAGATGCCCGCTTCCACCGGCACCCATTGCAGGAGGTGCGTCAGCCAGCGCGGGCTGATGGTCTCGAGCTGGGGAACTGTCTTGGTGGCATTGGCTAGCTGGCGTGCGGCGTTGTCGCCAAGGGCGGTGGTACCACCGACTGTTGCGCTCATGTATCAAAGCTCCGTGAAAGATAGGCAGGGGTAAGAAGAAATTGGTTGCCAGTGTCCGGGCGCCAAGGGTTTCCCCTCAACAGGCTATAGCCGCCAAGTTGATCCGCCTCGCAAGGCGCGACTGCTCCAGTTGCTCGCAGCGCGCGAGCAGGTTCACGATGTTGATGCCGAGCGCCGTCGCGAGCTTCTGCGCGGTGACGATCGACGGGATCACGCGGCCGCGTTCCACCTCGCCCACATACGAGCGATTGAGATCCGAGCGCTCTGCAAGCTGCTCCTGCGACCAACCATTCGCCTCGCGCAGCTGGCGCACGGTGACGCCGAAATCTTCGACAAAGGCTTTCATGGCGCGCTCGCTTTCGGTGCGTTCTGCAAACTGGCCTGGGTCACGCTCGCGCCCGGCTTCACGTCGTCGGTGATCCACACGTTGCCGCCGATGACGGCGCCCTTGCCGAGCGTCACGCGGCCGAGGATGGTCGCGCCAGCGTAGATGACCACGTCGTCTTCCACCACCGGATGCCGCGGCAGGCCCTTCTGCAGGTTGCCCTCGGTGTCGGTGGGAAAGCGCTTGGCACCGAGCGTCACGGCCTGGTAGAGCCGCACGCGCTTGCCGATGACCGCCGTCTCGCCGATCACGACGCCCGTCCCGTGGTCGATGAAGAAGCCCGCGTCGATCTGCGCGCCGGGGTGGATGTCGATGCCCGTCTGCCCGTGCGCGAGTTCGGCCACGATGCGCGCGAGCAGCGGCAGGTCGAGCTTGTAGAGCTGGTGCGCGAGGCGGTGATGAATCATCGCGAGCACCCCCGGATAGCACAGCAGCACCTCGTCGACGCTGCGGGCCGCCGGGTCGCCCTGATAGGCCGCGAGCACGTCACTGTCGAGCAGGCGGCGCAGGCCTGGCAGCGCATTCGCGAACTGGCGCACGGCTTCGGTGGCCGCATCATCGATCTCGCTTACCGCGCGCGGCTCCAGGCGTGCATTGAAATTGAGTTCCAGCCGTGCCTGCGCCAGGAGCGCCTGCAACGCGGCATCGAGCGTGTGGCCGACGTAGAAGTCTTCGCTCTCGTGGCGCAGGTCCGGCGGGCCGAGCCGCATCGGAAAGAGCGCGCCTTTCAGCGATTCCACGATCTGCGTGAGCGCATCGCGCGATGGAAATTCCCGCGCGCCGGGCTCTCGCGAGCGCCTCTGTGAATCGCGCCACTCGTCGCGCACGCCATGCAGCGCGCGCACGATGTCGCCTACCTCGAAATGGGCCATGTGTTTTTTTCTCCCTGAATGTTCTGTATGAGTTCTTCTGTGGGGGCGCACTCAGTCCTGCACCCAGGGCAGCTTGTGGAAGCGCCAGCCGTCCGCACCGCCGCGGTGCTGATGCGCATCGATCTCGCCCTCGAAGCCTTCGAGCACATTGAACACGTTGTTGAAGCCGGCCTTCGCGGCCGCCTCCGCGGCGAGCGCGGAACGCTTGCCGCTGCGGCACAGCAGCAGTGCCACGGCATCCTTGCCGCCCTCCTTGGCGAGCTTGGCTTCCAGCTCGCGTGCGAAGCGCGGGTTGCGCGTGAGCGCGGTGCCGGTGGCCCAGGCCACATGCAGGCTTTCGGGCACATGGCCGACGAACTTGCGCTCTTCACCGGAACGCACATCGACCAGCACGGCCTGGCCCTTCTGGACCAGGTCCCAGGCGACCGGCGGCGTGACGCCGCCGGCGTAGGACCAGTTGTTTTCGGCGGCCTGGGCGCGCGCCTGTTCCAGCGATTCGGGCAAGACCAGATCTTCAACTTCCACTGACATGCTGTAAGGCTCCTGTTGTGCGTTGGAATTCGCCTTTGATGGCGATGACCACCACTCTAGGAGCGTCGCCCCGGACATCAAACGACTGAAAAGTCAATTCTTAACAACCAATCGGTCTATACGTCGCACCGCCGCTTCAGACAATGCGAAGCCGCGCACTACTCGGCACTCACAACGCATGCCCAAACCGATCCATTTCCTGCGCAACCTCGTGGTTCTCTTCGCTTCAATGGGCGCCATCGACTGCCTGATGGCGAAACCCGGCAGCCCCAGCCCACTCGCCGTCGTCTATGCGTTGGTCTTCGCGGCGCTGGTATTCGGCTGGTGCAAGGCTCATGCGGCCGCACGCGGGAACGATCCGCCCGCGGGGGCGGCCATCATGGCGGCCTTTCTCGCACCGATCGGCGTGCCGCTCTACTTCCTGCGAAGCATGCCCGTGGGCCAGGCACTGTGGTCGAGTGCGAAGGCCCTGCTCTTCTTCGCCGGCCTGCTCGCGATCCATACCGTCACGGCGATGCTCTTCGAGCTGCTTCCCATCTGAACGAAGCGCGTCGAGCTTCGCCGTCCGGGTCAGGCAACTGCCGCCTCGGCCGCGCGTACGG
This sequence comes from Variovorax sp. W2I14, assembly GCF_050435205.1. Classification (NCBI taxonomy): domain Bacteria; kingdom Pseudomonadati; phylum Pseudomonadota; class Betaproteobacteria; order Burkholderiales; family Comamonadaceae; genus Variovorax; species Variovorax sp. W2I14. Next base: position 1,870,182 of record NZ_JBNDJX010000001.1, read on the forward strand.
CGGGCGCCGTCAGGTCCACGCTCTTCGCACCGTCCACGCCATAGGGAACATCGCCCGCGACCGTCACCCGGCGCACCACCCGGTGCTGGTCGCCGTAGTCGTTGATCGCGTAGTGCTGCGTGGCCCGGTTGTCCCAGATCGCCACGTCGCCCTGCGTCCAGCGCCAGCGCACCGTGTTCTCCAGGCGGTGCACATGGCTCTGCAGCACGCTCAGCAGATGCTGGGAGTCATAAGTCGAATGGCCGGCCAGACGTTTCACGAAGTGCCCCAGCACAAGGCTGCGCTCGCCGGTCTCGGGGTGCACGCGCACCACCGGGTGCTCGGCTTCGAGGAGACGCCGGGTGAACACCTCCTTGTAGCGCTTCACGCCTTCGTCGGCCAGGTCGGCGGGCTGCCGCGAGGCGGCGTAGTCGTAGTCGTTGCCATGCACCGCGCGCAGCCGGTCGGCCAGCGCCTTCAGGTCGTCCGACAGGCTTTCGTAGGCGGCCACGGTGTTCGCCCAGACCGTATCGCCGCCGTAAGCCGGAATGACAACCGCACGCAGGATCGACACCTGCGGATACGCCACCTCGAAGGTCACGTCGGTGTGCCACGAGTTGGCGCGGCCGCCGTGGCGCGAATCGAGCTCCAGCAGCTTCGTGCCGTCCCTCGAGGGGACGGTCGGATGCGGCACCAGCTCGCCCCAGAGGCGGCCGAAGGCTTGCTGCTGCGCGTCGTCCAGGTGCTGCTGGCCGCGGAAGAACAGCACCTTGTGCTTGAGGAGCGCGGCCCTGATCGACCGGAACACCTCCGGCTGCAGCTCGCCCGAGAGCCGCACGCCGCGCACCTCGGCGCCGATGTGGCCGGCCTGCCGGACGATGTCGAGTTCGTTGTTGTCTTGTGCAACGGCGGGGGAAGAAAGAACAGCGCTCATCGAAGATCCTCTTTGGGGTTGATTCCAAAGATTCTGTGAGGCGCCTTCCCCGGCCGGAAGGAAGCTGTTCGCAGTTCCTCATGCCCCATTCGACTAAGCCATGTTGGCTATATCGACCTGCGCGAAACAAAGGCACAGTCGCGCGATGGATCACAAAGTCATCACCCTCATCAAGTGGCTCTTCCTGGCCATCGGGTTTCTGCTCCTGGTCGGCGCCATCTTCGTGGACCCCGAGGCCAAGCTCGCCCTCACGATCATGGGCGTGATCTTCGCGGGCATCGGCGGCGGCATCATCGCCTTCGGCCGCTGGAGCGTACAGAAGGAAGCCGACCTGCGCCAGAACGGCCAACTCATCGAGGCCGAGTTCCAGGAGGTCGAACTCAACGGCAGCCTCGAGGTGAACGGCGAGCACCCTTACCGCATCGTCGCCAAGTGGCACGACACATCGAACAACCGCCTGCACGTGTTCCGCAGCGCCAACCTCTGGTTCGATCCGACGGACTACGTGCAGGAATGGATTCCGGTCTACATCGATCGGAACAACCCCAAGCGCTATCACATGGAGACTTCGTTCCTGCCGAAGCTGCAGTGAGCGGGAAGAAGACTCAGCCCGCCCGGTCCTCGTCGCTGGCAGCTTTGTCCTTGGGCTTCATGCACAACAAGACCACCATCAGGGCATGCGAAGCCGTCACGAAGATGGCCGACGCCAACAGCATCCAGTGCTCGACTGAATCCCACCGCCAGCGACGAAAGTCATCGCGGTGAATGAAGGCCAACATCCCTATTCCCACCAGTGGAAGAAGCATCGCCCCGGCGATCGCGAGGTGACCGCTGCTGATTGAGGAAACACTTTTCTCGGTCACGATTTTCTTGCTCACCCAGTGCCCCATCTATCGACAAATGGCAGAGAGTTTGAGTGAGAAAAAGGTTAACTAAGAATATCAATAGTTGATCCTAAACAATTTTTTGATTCGATGAATTCCTCCCAGGTCGAGATCGAATTGAACGAAATACACGCACGGCAAAAAGCCGCCCGAAGTCCGAAGAACGTCGAGCGGCCCGCTTGATAAAAATACAGTGGCTGCCGCCTCAGAGCTTCGCGATCGAAACCTCGGTCGACTTCACGAGCGCGACCACGTCGGAGCCAACCTTCAATTGCAGTTCGTCGACCGAGCGCGTGGTGATGACCGAGGTCACGATGCCCCAGGCGGTTTCGACATCGACTTCGGAGACGACGTCGCCGCGGATGATTTCGCGGACCTTGCCCTTGAACTGGTTGCGCACGTTGATGGCTTGGATGGACATGATGGTTTCTCTTTCAGGATGAAGAAATAAAGCAAAGGATGGATGGGATGGGGAGATCAGACGATTTCCGCCACCTCGTCGAACGCGAGCCGCGGCCCGCGCTCGAAGGTGCCGGCGTGGTCGGCCACGCCAAGGTTCACGAGAAAGTTGGCGCGATAGCGACCGTCGGGGAAGAAGGCCTTGTCGACCAGATCCGCGTTGAAGCCCGACTGCGGCCCCACGTCGAGGCCGAGCGAGCGCGCCGCCAGGATCAGGTAGGCGCCCTGCAGGCTGCTGTTGCGAAACGCTGTGGCCGCTGCAGCCTCGGCGCTCTTCTCGAAGAAAGGCTTGGCGTCGTAGGCGGGAAACTGCGCGGGCAGGTGCTCGTAGAAGCGCGTGTCTTGCGCCACGATCACCGTCACGCCCGCGGCCAGCGTCTGCGCCGTGTTGCCGGACGAGACCGCGGGCTTCAGCTTCGCCTTGCCCTCCTCGCTGCGCACGAACACGTAGCGCGCGGGCTGCGCGTTGTAGGCGGTCGGTCCCCACTTCACGATGTCGTAGAGCTGGTGGATCAACTCGTCGGTGATGGGCACCGGCTGGAAGGCGTGCACGGTGCGCGCCTTGCGAAAGAGCTGGTCGAGCGCCGCTTCGGGAATGGCGTTGAGTGTTGTCATGGTTTTCCGCTCATCGGAGCGGTCAGGACGCAGCCGCGAGCGCCACATCGAGGTCCGCAATCAGGTCGTCGATGTGCTCGATGCCGACCGACAGGCGCACGGTGTCTTCCGTCACGCCGGCCTTGGCGAGTTCTTCGGGCGACAACTGCCGGTGCGTGGTCGATGCCGGATGCGTCGCCAGCGAGCGCACGTCGCCGATGTTCACGAGGCGCGTGAAGAGCTTGAGCGCATCTAGAAATTTCGCGCCGCCTTCACGGCCGCTGCCGATGCCGAAGGTCAGCACGCCGCTGGACTTGCCGCCGAAGTACTTCTTCGCCAGCGCATGGTCGGGGTGGTCTTCGAGCGCTGCGTAGTTGACCCAATTCACCGCCTTGTGCGTCTTCAGGTGCTGCGCCACCTTGAGCGCATTGCTGCTGATGCGGTCCATGCGCAGCGCAAGCGTCTCGATGCCCTGCAGGATCAGGAAGGCGTTGAACGGCGAGATGGCCGCGCCGGTGTTGCGCAGCGGCACCACACGCGCGCGGCCGATGTAGGCGGCCGGGCCCAGCGCCTCGGTGTAGACCACGCCGTGGTAGCTCACGTCCGGCTCGTTCAGGCGCTTGAAGCGCGCCTTGTGCTCGGCCCACGGGAACTTGCCCGAATCGACGATCGCGCCGCCGATGCTGGTGCCGTGGCCGCCCAGGTACTTGGTGAGCGAATGCACCACGATGTCGGCGCCGTGCTCGATGGGCCGGCTCAGGTACGGCGAAGGCACGGTGTTGTCCACGATCAGCGGCACGCCATGGCGGTGCGCGATCTCGGCAATGGCCGCGATGTCGGTCACGTTGCCCGCCGGGTTGCCCAGCGACTCGACGAACACCGCCTTGGTCTTGTCGTCGAACAGCTTCTCGAAACTGCTCGGGTCGCGGTGGTCCGCGAAGCGCGTGGTGATGCCGAACTGCGGCAGCGTGTGCGCAAACAGGTTGTAGGTGCCGCCGTAGAGCGCCGTGCTGCTGATGATGTTGTCGCCTGCCTCCGCAATGGTCTGGATCGCGTAGGTCACGGCCGCCTGCCCCGAGGCCAGCGCGAGCGCCGCGATGCCGCCTTCGAGCGCGGCCACGCGCTGCTCCAGCACGTCCTGCGTCGGGTTGTTGATGCGGGTGTAGATGTTGCCCGGCACCTTCAGGTCGAAGAGGTCCGCGCCGTGCTGCGCGCTGTCGAACGCGTAGGCGACCGTCTGGTAGATCGGCGGTGCGACGGCGCGCGTGGTCGGCTCTGGGGAGTAGCCGGCGTGGACCGACAGGGTTTCGAATTTCCAGTTCTGCGACATGCGAGAGCCTTTCAGGGGTGGAAAGAACAAAAAGAAAAAGAAGCAGGAAGAAGAACAACAACAGTCCGTTCACGCTGAGCTTGTCGAAGCGCTGCGCAAGGCTTCGACAAGCTCAGCCCGAACGGTTATGGGCATCAAGCGGTTGTGGACGTCGAACGGCTGCGAGCATCAGATCGCCCAGCGCAGTGCATGCGCCGGGGTACCAAGCCAGCTGGCGTCGGTGCTGCTCTCAACCTCTTCGGGCTTTTGCAGCACCCTGTCGAGGATGCGTTTTTCGATGGCCGCGAAGGCCGGGTCGCCCTGCGAGCGCGGGCGGGCCAGTGCGATGTTTTCGTCCAGCGCGATGCGGCCGTCTTCGATCAGGATCACGCGGTCCGCCAGGGCCACCGCTTCCTGCACGTCGTGCGTCACCAGCAAGGCGGTGAAGCGGTGGCGCTGCCAGAGGTTTTCGATGAGCCGGTGCATCTCGATGCGGGTGAGCGCGTCGAGCGCGCCCAGCGGCTCGTCGAGCAGCAGCAGGCGCGGGTGATGCACCAGCGCCCGTGCGAGTGACACGCGCTGCCGCTGTCCGCCCGACAGCCGCGCCGGCCATTCGTTCTCGCGGTCGGCCAGGCCGACTTGCGCGAGCACTTCCTTGCCGCGCGGCTTGGCGTCGTTCGACAAACCCAGCGTCACGTTGTCGAGCACACGGCGCCAGGGCAGAAGGCGCGCCTCCTGAAACATGATTCGGGTGTCGTCGTGCAGGCCGTTCACGGCCTTGCCGTCGGTGTACAGGCCGCCGGAGGTCGCCTCTTCGAGCCCCGCGATCAGCCGCAGCAGCGTGCTCTTGCCGCAGCCGCTGCGCCCCACGATGGCGATGAACTGGCCGGGCTCGATGGTGAGCTTGGTGTTGCGCAGCACGTCTCGCGTGCCATAGCGCTTGTGCAGGCCGCGCGTTTCGAGGCGCACGCCGCCTGCAATAGCTTGGGCTTGGGCCTGGGCCTGGGCCTGGGCCTGGGCCTGGGGTTGGATGTCTTTCAGAACGGCACTCATGGGCTTCAGGCTCCGGGTTTGAACAGCGCGACGTCGAGCGCATTGAGTTTTCTGGGCAGCAGCTTTTCGCCGAAGAACGCATCGGCAATGCGCTGCTGCTCGACGAGGCCATCGGCCACGACCGGGCGCACCGCGTAGCTGCGGCGGCTGTTGGCTTGTTCGATGGTGGCGGCGTCCAGGCCCCACACGGGCGACAGCAGCGCGGCGGCGTCCTTCGGGTTCTGCTTGACCCACTTGCCGGTCTTCTCGAGTTCGGCGTAGACCACGCGCAGCACGTCGGGCCGCGCCTTCGCGAACTTGGTGCTCGCGAGGTAGTAGCGCTGGTACGACGCGATGCCCGCGCCATCGGCCAGGATGCGTACCTTCGACTGGCGCTGCGCGGCGGCGAGGAACGGGTCCCAGACCACCCACGCGTCGATCGCGCCTTTCTCGAAGGCGGCGCGCCCGTCAGCGGGCGTGAGGTACGCGGGCACGATGTCCTTGAACGAGAGGCCGGCTTTCTCCAGCGCGGCGATCAGCAGGTAGTGCGCGCCGGCCGCCTTCGCGAAGCCGACCTTCTTGCCCTTCAGGTCAGCCACGGTCGTGATCGGCGAGTCTTCGCGCACGACGATTGCCTGCGCGGCGGGCGACGGCGCTTCCTGCGCGATGAAGGTCAGCTCGGCGCCAGCGGCTTGCGCGAACACGGGCACCGTGTCGGCCACGTCGGCGCTGATGTCCAGGTTGTCGAGGTTCAGCGCCTCGAGCAGCGGCAGGCCGCTGGTGAACTCGTGCCAGCTCAGCGTGGCATTGAGCGGTGCAAGTTGCTTTTCGAGCGTGCCCTGGGCCTTGAGCAGCGCCGTCAGCGTCGACGACTTCTGGTAGCCGAAGCGCACGGTAACGGGCCTCGGTGCGACGCCTTGCGCCAGCACGGCACCTGCGCCCAGAGCACCCAACGTGGCAATGGCTGTGCGGCGGGAAATGGAATGGTTCATCTGCCCTGCTCTCACTTCGGCTTCTTCTGATAACCGGGGTGCCAGCGCAGCCACCACTGCTCCAGGCCGCGCGCGAACAGGTCGGCCAGCTTGCCGAGCAGCGCATACAGCAGGATGCCCACCAGCACGATGTCGGTCTGCAGGAACTCGCGGGCGTTCATCGTGAGATAGCCGATACCGGCCTGCGCCGAGATGGTCTCGGCCACGATCAGGATCACCCACATGAGGCCGAGCGAGAAACGCAGCCCCACGAGGATCGACGACAGCGCGCCCGGCAGGATCACCTCGCGGTAAAGCTGCCAGCGCGTGAGGCCGTAGGTGCGGCCCATTTCGATGAGCTGCGGATCGACGTTGCGGATGCCGTGAAAGGTGTTGAGGTAGATCGGAAAGAACACCGACACCGAGATCAAAAAAAGCTTGGCCGATTCGTCGATGCCGAACCACAGGATGACCAGCGGAATCAGCGCGAGCGCGGGGATATTGCGCACCATCTGGATGGTCGAGTCGAGCAGCGTCTCGGCGAACTTCACCGAGCCCGTGAGCAGGCCCAGCGCCAGCCCGGCGCCGCCGCCGATGGCCAGGCCTGCGAGCGCACGGCCCGCGCTGACCTTCACATGCGTCCAGAGTTCGCCGGACACGGTGAGCGACCATGCGGCCTTGACCACGTCGACCGGCGCTGGCAGCACGCGGGTCGAGAGCCAGCCGAGCGACGAGGCGATCTGCCAGAACACGATGAGTCCCACCGGCACGAGCCAGGGAACGAGGCGGCCCAGAACGTTGAGGCCGAAGGCCTTGAACGCATTGCCGGTGCCTGCGCCTTCGTCGTTCGAAGCCACCGGAAGCTCCTGCACTTGTTCAGTCATGAGGATTCCTTGTTCAGCTCTGGGAGACGAGGCGCGAAGGTGCGTCGAGATTGGCGACGACTTCGCCGAAGGGCCCGCTCAGCGAACCGCCGGCCAGCCTTGCCTGCGCCTTGCGCGAGAGCAGCGGGAACACCAGCTCGGCGAAGCGGTAGGCCTCTTCCAGGTGCGGGTAGCCCGAGAGAATGAATTTGTCGAGGCCGAGCGCTGCGTACTCTTCGATGCGCGCCGCGACTGTCTTCGCATCGCCCACGAGCGCCGTGCCGGCACCGCCGCGCACGAGCCCCACGCCGGCCCACAGGTTCGGCGAAATCTCCAGCTCGGCGCGCGAACGCTTCGCACCGCCCGCATGCAGCGCGGCCATGCGGCGCTGACCTTCCGAATCCATGCGCGCGAAGGCGGCCTGGGCGCGGATGACGGTGTCGTCGTCCACGCGGCTGATGAGTTCTTCGGCGGCCTTCCACGCGGCGTCTTCGGTCTCGCGCACGATCACGTGCAGGCGGATGCCGAACTCGACACGGCGGCCCTGCTTCTCGGCGCGGGCGCGCACGTCGGCGATCTTCCTGGCGACTTCGGCGGGCGGCTCGCCCCACGTCAGGTACGCATCGACCTGCTCTGCCGCGAGGTCGTGCGCAGCGGCCGACGAGCCGCCGAACCACACGGGCGGGTACGGCGTCTGCACCGGCGGATACAGCAGCTTGGCGCCCTTCACGCTCAGGTGCTTGCCTTCGAAGTCGTAGCCCTGGCCATCATGGCTGCGCGTGAGGATCTCGCGCCAGATGCGGATGAACTCGGCCGACTGCTCGTAGCGCGACGCGTGGTCCAGGTACACGCCGTCGCCTTCGAGTTCGGCCTGGTCGCCACCGGTCACGAGGTTCACGAGCAGGCGCCCTCCCGAGAGCCGGTCGAAGGTTGCGGCCATGCGCGCGGCAAGGCTGGGTTGGTGCAGGCCCGGGCGCACCGCGACCAGGAATTTGAGCTTCTTCGTCGAGCCGATCAGGCTGGAGGCGATCACCCACGGGTCTTCGCACGAACGGCCGGTGGGAATCAGCACGCCTTCGTAGCCGAGGTTGTCGGCCGCGCCCGCGATCTGCTGCAGATAGGCCAGGTCGATGGGGCGCGCGCCCTCGCTCGTGCCGAGATAGCGGCTGTCGCCGTGCGTCGGAAGGAACCAGAAGATCTGCATCACGCGACTCCCGCGCCGGCGGCTTCGAGCACGTTGATCTTCTTGGGGATCAGCTTGAGCTCGAAAAAGGTATCGGCGATCTTCTGCTGCTCGGCGAGGATGGCCTTGGTGATCGGCGTGATGCCGTAGGCGGTGCGATTCACCGTGACATCGGCCACCGGCTTGGGCAGGCCCCACAGCGCGGCCAGCTCGGCAGCGAGTTGCCCCTTGTTCGCGGAGCCCCAGGCTTCGACCTTGTTGATCTCTTCGACCGCAATGGCGATCACGTCGGCGTTCTTCGCCACGTAGTCGAGCGACGAGAAGTAGTAGGCCCGGTTGCCCACCACGCCCGTGGCGTCGGCCAGGATGCGCGCGTCGAGCGTTTTCTCCGCGGCTGCGAGGAACGGGTCCCAGATCACCCACGCATCGACCGAGCCCTTTTCGAACGCGGCGCGCGCATCGGCCGGCGGCAGGTAGGCCAGGTTCAGGTCGGCATACGAGAGGCCGTGCTTCTCGAACAGCTTGACGATGAAGTAGTGGACGTTCGAACCCTTGTTGAGCGCGATCTTCTTGCCCTTGAGGTCGGCCACGGTCTTGATGGCCGAGCCCTTGGGCACCAGCACGGCTTCGGTCTGCGGGCGGTGCTGCGTGGCGGCCACGTAGGCCAGCGGTGCACCGGCGGCCTGCGCGAAGATGGGCGGCGCTTCGCCGACATCGCCGAAGTCGATCGAACCGACGTTCAACGCTTCGAGCTGCACGGGGCCGGCCGTGAACTCGGTCCACTTGACCGTGACGCCCAGCGGCGCGAGCCGCTTCTCCAGCGTGCCGCGGCCCTTCAGGATGTTGAGCGTGCCCTTCTGGTTGCCGATGCGGAACTGGCGCGCGGGCGCCTGGGCCAGTGCGGCGAACGAAGGCAGCGCAATGGCTGCGGCTGCGCCCTGGATCAGGCGGCGGCGAGGAATGGAAATACGGTTCATGGCTGTCTTGGGGTGTTGGGGCGCCACGCGGTCACGCGGCGGAAATGAAGCTCACGATCAGCGCGATGGCGCTGACGACGATGGCGCTGACGACGAGGTCGCCCAACGCGTGCCAGAAGGAACGCGGTGGCGTCTCGAGCGCGGAGTCTTCGGTGGCGACGGGGTTCATGCGGGGATTCCTTGGTGCAAAACTTTTGGGCAAAGCTGTCCCCTTGCCGCGTACAGGCGGCTTCGAAAAACGGGGACGGCGATGGGTCTGGCTGAACTCGGGCTCGACGATGAGCCCGGTCGTCAGACGCTACATCGCACGCGAGAGAAAGGAACGGGTTCGAATCCGTGCGTTGCGGGCAGCTTCAGGCCTTCGGTCGCAAGCACCTCGACGGCCTCGTTCAGTCGCTCGGCCAGGTCGTTGTGCACCTGGTAGGCGTTCTCGGGCGTCAGCACGATCTGCGAATCGCTCGCGTAGACGCCCGGCAGGATGTGGCGCGCCGCCAGCGACTGCAGCACGGGCCGCAGTGCGTAGTCGAGCGCGAGCATGTGATGGGGGCTGCCGCCGGTGGCCAGCGGCAGCACGGTCTTGCCCTTGAGCGCGTTCTGCGCGAGCAGATCGAGAAAGACCTTCAGCACGCCGCTGTATGCCGCCTTGTAGACGGGCGTGGCCACCACGATCACGCGGGCCGCCGCCACCTGGGCGATGGCGCGTTCGATGGCCGGATGGTTCCACTCGGCCAGCAGCAGCGCCTGTGCCGGCAGGTCGCGGATCGCGAGCCGCTCGATGCGGGCATGGCGTTTGGCCAGCCGCTCGCCCACGGCCTCGAGCAAGGCGGTGGAGCGGGACGGGGCCGAGGGGCTGCCGGCAATCAGGAGAACGGACACGGGAGGCTTTCGGTTTTCTTCGGAAATTCAGGGCGTGCCGGGTCGCGGCGCTCGCGAAACGGGCGCCATCACAACCGGCTCGGTAGCGCGGATTACTTCTGCTTGGTTGTGTAGATCTGGTCGAACGAAGCACCGTCTGCGAAGTGCTCCTTGTCCGCCTTCGCCCAGCCGCCGAAGGCCTGGTCGATGGTCACCAGCGTCAGCTTGGGGAACTGCTTGTCGTACTTGGCCTTGGCCTTTTCACCGGTCGGGCGGTAGAAGTTGCGGCCCGCGATGTCCTGGCCTTCGTCGGAGTACAGGTACTTCAGGTACTCCTCGGCCACGGCGCGCGTGCCCTTCTTGTCGACGACCTTGTCGACGACCGTCACGCTGGGCTCGGCCAGGATGGAGATGGACGGCACGACGATTTCGAACTTGTCCGGACCGAACTCCTTCAGCGCGAGGAAAGCTTCGTTTTCCCAGGCCAGCAGCACGTCGCCCACGCCGCGCTGCACGAAGGTGATGGTCGAGCCGCGCGCGCCGGTGTCCAGCACGGGCACGTTCTTGAACAGGTTGCCGATGTATTCCTTGGCCTTGGCGTCGCCGCCGTACTTGCGCTTGGCAAATTCCCAGGCCGCGAGGTAGTTCCAGCGGGCGCCGCCCGAGGTCTTGGGGTTGGGGGTGATCACCTGCACCCCGGGCTTGACCAGGTCGTCCCAGTCCTTCAGGCCCTTGGGATTGCCCTTCTTCACCAGGAACACGATGGTCGAGGTGTAAGGGGCCGAGTTGAGCGGCAGGCGCTTCTGCCAGTCGGCCTTGACCAGGCCGCCGTGGGTGACGAGCGCATCGATGTCGCCGCCCAGCGCCAGCGTGGCCACGTCGGCATCGATGCCGTCGATGATCGAGCGGGCCTGCTTGCCCGAGCCGCCGTGCGATTGCTTGATCGTCACGTCCTGGCCGGTCTTGCCCTTCCAGTACTTGGCGAAGGCCTGGTTGTAGTCCACGTAGAGCTCGCGCGTCGGGTCGTACGAGACGTTCAGCAGCGTCACGGGGCCCTTGGCGGCCGCAGTTCCTTGGGCAAACGTCGGCAACGCCGACAGGGCCAAGGCACCGGCCACGCCGGCGCCCAGGGAAAGCTTGATAAAGTCGCGGCGAAAGCTCATGGTGTCTTGCTCTAAAAAGGCATATCAATGAAGCTGCGTATTCTCAATACGACATATAGAAACTGGAACGACCAAGTTTTCAGTTCTAAATAGCCAAATCAACTAAGCGACACGCTTACCCCACCCAAGAGGCAAAAAAATGGCACGCATGGTTCAGTGCATCAAGCTCGGCAAAGAGGCCGAAGGGCTCGACTTCCCGCCCTACCCCGGCGACCTGGGCAAGCGCCTGTGGGAAAACGTCAGCAAGGAAGCCTGGGCCGCCTGGCTCAAGCAACAAACCATGCTGGTCAATGAAAACCGGCTGAACCTGGCCGATCTGCGCGCCCGCCAGTACCTGGCGCGGCAGATGGAAAAGCATTTCTTCGGCGAAGGCGCCGACGTGGCGCAAGGCTACGTTCCTCCTCCAGCGGCCTGAACTTTCCTGCCCGCCGTGACCGCTGAGCCAGTGGCCTGGCGCTCCGACGGCGTCCCGCGCAGCGAACGCTTCGACGACATCTATCACACGGAAACCGGAGCACTGGCGCAGTCGCGTCATGTGTTCCTGGGCGGCTGCGGCCTGCCGCAAGCATGGGCCGGTCAACCGCAATGGCGGATTCTCGAAACCGGCTTCGGGCTGGGCCTCAATTTCCTGACGACTTGGCAGGCGTGGCGTTCGGATGCGAACCGGCCGCGGATGCTGCACTTCGTCTCGGTCGAGGCGCATTCAGTTGGGGCCGGCGATCTCTTGCGGGCTGCCGAGGCGTATCCGGAACTGGCCTCGCTGGCCGGCGAGCTGGTTGCGCAGTGGCACGGCCTGCTGCCAGGCTTTCACCGCCTCGCCTTCGACGAAGGCCGCGTCCTGCTCACGCTCTGCATCGGCGACGTGCAGGCCATGCTGCGCGGCCAGCGCTTCGAGGCCGACAGCATCTTCCTCGACGGCTTCAGCCCCGAGCGGAATCCGGCGATGTGGTCCCCCGACACGCTGAAGGCGGTGTCGCGATTCGCCCGTCAAGGCACGGGCATTGCCACTTGGACCTGCGCGCGTGAGGTGCGGGATGCGCTCTCGCAGAACGGCTTCCAGCTCGAAAAGCGCCCCGGCCTGCCGCCCAAGCGCGACTGCCTCGGCGGCGTCTTCGCGCCGGCCTGGACGGTGCGGCGCCGCGGGCCAGCGCCCGAGCGCATCGAGCCGGGCCGCTGCGCCTTGATCGGTGCCGGCCTCGCGGGCGCGGCCGTGGCCGCGAGCCTCGCGCGGCGTGGATGGCAGGTGACGGTGCTCGATGCGGCCTCGCGTCCCGCATCTGGCGCCTCGGGACTGCCGGTCGGCGTGCTGGCGCCCCATGTGTCGCCCGACGACGCCCTGCTCTCGCGTCTCACGCGCGCGGGCATCCGCGCCACCTGGCTCGAACTGGAACGGCTGCTTGAAGAAGGCCACGACTGGCGCGCCAGCGGCGTGCTGGAACGCCGGCCCGAAGGCGATACGCGCGTGCCTGCCGGCTGGAGCGACAGCGGTCCCAATGAATCGTGGCCCGCAAGCGCCGATCAGTTGACCGCAGCCGGCTTGCCGGCCGATGCGCCCTCCATCTGGCATGCGCGTGCCGGCTGGGTGCGCCCGTCGCGGTTGATCGAGGCCTGGCTGCGTCAGCCGGGTGTCGAGTTCCGCGGCAACGCTTCGGTGGCGCGAGCGACCCGAGGCGCCGACGGCTGGCAACTGTTCGATGCAGCGGACGAACTGCTGATCGATGCAGACCGCGTGGTCGTCGCGGCCGGCTTCGAGTCGGGCCGCTTCGCTCCGGGGCTGCCGCTTCAGCCGGTGCGCGGACAGGTCGCGTGGGGTCACGTCAACGACCGCGCCCTTCCAGCCACGCCACTCAACGGCGACGGCCACCTGATCGCCAACGTGCCCGATGTCGAAGGCGCCCTGCTCTGGCTGGCCGGCGCCACCTTCGACCGCGACAGCACCGATCTCGCCCCGAACTCCGACGACAGCGCCGCGAACCGCGACCGCCTCGCCCGGCTGCATCCCGCTGCCGCCGCCGCATTGGCGCCGGCCTTCGAGCGCGGAGAAATCAACGCCTGGGTCGGTGTGCGCTGTGCCTCGGGCGACCGTCGGCCGCTGGTCGGTCCGCTGACCGAGGAGGCGAATGGCCTCTGGGCCTGCACCGCATTGGGCTCGCGCGGTCTCAGCTTCGCGGCCCTCTGCGCCGAACTGCTGGCCGCGCAGTGGCATGGCGAACCGCTGCCGTTGCCCGCCACGCTGGCCAAGGCGCTCGGCACGCAACGGCTCTAGGAGGGCGTTGCGCCAGGTGGCGGCGGCGCCAGCAAGTGGTCGATCCGGCTGTCCCCGTATGTGCGCACCACTTCGGAGATCACCACCTTGTAGCCATCCAGCCAGTTCGCCTGCGCCGCCTTGGCTTGCTGGTGCACCGGATGACGGATCAGCGCCTGCAGGTTGTCGAGCGAATCCCAGTAGTAGACGTTCGACACCAGCCCGTTGCCCGTGTTCTCCCACGTCTCCTCGCCCAGGTAGCCGGGCAGCGACTTCGCGGCCGCGGCGATGGTCTGGTCGAGGCGATGGAATTCGTCGTCGAACTGCTTCTTGGCGAAGATGAAGGTGGCGGAGTACATGGCGGCCGGAATCCCTGTGACAAAGAAAGAGAAAAGGCGCCCGAAGATCGAGCGGGCGCCGATTCTGCGGCATTCGCCCACAAGAACAAGCCACTGCGCGCGCCGCGAACGCACGAGAATGCCCCATGGCCATTCAGTACGACATCACGCACACCACCATCTATCGCTACAACAAGCCGGTCACCTTCGGTTTGCACCGGGTGATGTTCCGGCCCCGCGACAGCCACGACCTGCGCGTGCTCGCCACCGATCTGCAGGTGAGCCCCCAGGCTTTCACGCGGCTCATTCAAGACCCGCATTCCAACTCCGTCGCGCTGGTGCAGCCGATGGGCGAAGCGACCGAGCTGCGCATCGTGTGCTCGTTCACCATCGAGCACGTGCCGGCCCAGCAAGACCAGCTCGCGCTCGATCCGGCCGCCGAATTCCTGCCCTTCGCCTACTCGGTGCAGGAGCGCCTGGACCTCGAACACTACCTGCGCCCGCACCACGAAGACGATGCCAGCGGCACGCTGATTCGCTGGGCGCACCAGTTCCTGCACAGCGACAAGCCCAACAACACGCGCGAAGTGCTCACGCGCATGAACGCGCACATCGGCCAGAGCCTCGAATACAAGGCGCGCGACGAGGAAGGCACGCAGACACCGCTGGCCACGCTCGCGCTCGGCAGCGGCAGTTGCCGCGACTACGCGCTGCTCATGATGGAAGCCGCGCGCCGCCTGGGCATCGCCACCCGTTTTGTCTCGGGCTACCTCTACGACGCCGCGCTCGACCGCGCGGCTCAAGCGCCCGGCGAATCGATGACCGGCGCCGGCACCACGCACGCTTGGCTGCAGGCGTACCTGCCGGGCATCGGCTGGCTGGCGTTCGATCCGACCAACAACCTGATGGGCAGCGGACAGCTCATCCGCGTGGGCGTCACGCGCGACCCGGCGCAGGCCGCGCCGATCTCGGGCAGTTGGTATGGCGATGCCGAGGCGTACGAAGGCCTGGACGCCACGGTGGTGGTGACGCGCCGCAAGGGCTGACGCCCGTCCGCGCACCTCATCCGCCACGCGCCGGCGAAGCGCTCACTGCCGACGAACGCTGGTACATCGAATGCAGCACCACGCGGCGATCGGCCAGCGCAAGCTTGGCAACGGCCCCGAAGAAGTTGCGCGCCGCCTCGCACTGCACGTCGGGTTCATGGCCATGCGCCCGCAGCTTCTGGACGATCTGGATCTGGGCCATGGGCACCGTCGCCAGCACCGGCCCCAACGCGCGGTGCAGTGCCTCCGGCGCAGGCGGCCGGACATCCCGGCGCGGCTCGGCCTGCAGCATCGCGCGTATCAGTAGCTCTTCGCGTTTTTCCAGCGCCTCGGGCATGCTGCCGGGCACCAACGCCGCGCCGGCCAGGTAGTTCGAACAATTCTGCGCGCTGGTCGCCCGGGCCGCGGCGAGTTGACTGTTGAACAGTGCCAGGAATTCGTCGAGCTGCGCGTCCTGTGCGGTACGCAGCAGGCGCATCGTCAGGCCATCCGCCACCGTATTGCCGGCCTTGATGACGTCGATGTCCGGCGCGCCGCGTCCGCTGGCGGCCCATGCCCGGTCGGCGGCCATGTCCAGCGACCCGGGAAAACGCGCATCGACGGCCTGCCAGAACGGGTCGGCCGCATAGATGGCACGCAAGCTGTCGCGCGACTTGCGATCGATGCGGCCGACGGTCTCGCCGCCGGTCGCGGTACGGGTTACGGCATTGGCGGCCAGCAGCTCCGTGTGAGTCGGATACCACATCGACTGGGCGGAGGTCCGGGTAATCTTGTCGATGAAATCGGCAGGCATCCCCGCGGCCCGGTACTCAGCCACCGTGTCAGCCGTGATCGCGCTCTCGTCTCTGAGGCTGGCTGCAACCAAGCTCGGCCGATGAAAGCCGATGCGCGCCTTGGGCGTCGCCGCGCGCTCGAGCCCCGCGAGAAATATGAGGGTGCAGGCACTTTCGCATTGAACCTGCACATAGGTGTCGAGCTTCCTCTCGCGCACCATCTGCGCAATAGCAGTGCCTTCGAGCATGCGTCCGCCCACTGAGTGCAGTTCAAGGCGCCTCACTTCGGGCGCGCCGGCCAGGGCCGCGCGCAGTGCCTTGGCCGAGCCCTCGCCCATGGTTCCGTCCAATGCAGCCGAGCGGCCGTCGGGCGAGATGCTGATCCTGACGGCCGGAAGCGGATCATGGCCCGCTGCAATCTGCGCCAATTCCCACGCCTGCGGGCCCAGCCGCTGGGTCCACTGGGTCCCCCAGAAGATCGCGCCCACCAGCACCATGACCTTGGCAATCGCGGCCCATGCGGCCGAACCGCCCCGCGACACATGCTGGCGCGCGGAGCGCCAGATGCCAACCGCGCCCCAGAACCAGATCAGGGTGCCGAGCACCATGAGCACCACACCCACCGAAGAAGACAACCGCAGGTTGTGCCCATTTCGCAGCGTTTCCCTCGCCAGCGAGCCCAGCAGCATCGCGCCGCCCGCGCCGAACACCGTGGCATTGAGCCAATAGGAAACACCGAGCGACATCTCGCCGCGCCAATGACGCATCAGATAGCTGTTGCTGTTGCGCATGCCGTCCTCCCCAGTGCTGGTTTTCTTGCATCCCTCTATCGGCTGTCGATTATCCGGGCGCTCTCACGAATTTGCGGTACGCCAGCACAGGTGTCGCGCAGGAGATAGCAGCTACGGGAAAGCCCGGGCCGATGCGCCCGGCATCGCCCCTACGCTGCGCCGCCGGTCAGCGAAATAGCACGGTCGTTCTTCATGGCCGTCCGGGCAGCGCTGCGCCGGCGATCTTCAACCAAGAACCCAGAAGAAACGGAGAGAGACATCCCATGCATTCCGCGCGCCTGACACTCCTTGCCCTCGCCACCAGCCTTGCCGTCGCATCCTGCGGCGGTGGGGGCGGTGGAAACGGTTTTTCCTTCACGCCGCTGCCGCCGGCTCCCGCGCCCGCACCGCCAGCGCCGCCTCCGCCCGCACCGCCGCCCGGCCCGGTTGCAGAGGAAACCCGGCTGCAGGACAGCCGCAATTCCTTCGCGCCTGCCGATCCTGCGGCCACCACCTTCGCAGCGCTCAAGGCCGACGCCAGCGACAAGATAGACAACGCCACCACCAGCCGCTGGGCCGGCATGCTGGGTGGTGCGCAGTACCACGTCGAAGTGCCCGCCGAGTGGAACGGCAAGCTCGTCTTGTACGCGCACGGCTATGCGGGCGAAACCAACGAGCTGAGCGTCACCGACCCGTCGATCCGCCGCTACCTGATCCAGAACGGCTATGCCTGGGCCGCATCGAGCTACAGCAAGAACTTCTACGACGTGCGTGCCGGCGTGGAGGACACCAACGCCCTCGCGCTGCAGTTCAACGCCATCGCCAAGGCCAACGGCCGCGAACTGCCCGCCCCGGGCAAGACCTTCATCACGGGCCATTCGATGGGCGGCCACATCACCGCGGCGGCCATCGAGGACGAGACCTTCGCCACCGCCAACCACAAGGTGAAGTACGACGGCGCGGTACCGATGTGTGGCGTGCTCGGCGACACCGAGTTGTTCGACTACTTCGCAGGCGCCCAGGTGGCAGCACAGGCATTGGCGGGCCAGGCGAGCTACCCGACGCCTAAATGGGCCGAGATCGTGGGCCAGGTCACACCGGCGCTGTTCGGCACATTCACGGCGAGCAGCATCGTTCCGACCACTCCGCTCGGCCAGCAGTACGCCGCGGTCGTCATGAACCTGACCGGCGGCCCGCGTCCGCTGTTCGATCTGGGCCTCGGCGGCGGTCGCTCATTCCTGGCGGTATGGGGCGTCTTCGGCAGCGACGGCACGGTCAACGGCATCCTCAACAAGAGCACGCTCGACACCAACCGCTTCACCTACCTCATCAACGGCGACCCCGCGAGCACGGACGCATTGAACGCCTCGGCACAGAAGCTGACGGCGGTGCCAGACGCCAACCGCCTGCGCACCGACGGCTTGCGCTGGATCCCCAAGACGGCCGGGGCGTTCAAGGTTCCGGTGGTCACGCTCCACACGCTCGGCGATCTCTACGTGCCCTTCAGCATGGAGCAGATCTACAACAAGCGCGTTGCAGCCAAGGGCAACAGCGACTGGCTGGTGCAGCGGGCGATCCGCGGTGTGACCCACTGCGACTTCACCATCAAGGAGCAGGAAGAGGCTTTTGCCGCAATGGTGCAGTGGGAGCAGGACAAGGTGAAGCCGGCGGGCGACGACGTGGTGACGCCAGGCACTGTGGCGAATCCGCTCTACGGTTGCGCGTTCACGCGGAATGCTTCGAGCCCTGACGACAGCGACGCCATCAAGGGTGTGCGCGCCCAACTGGCCGTCGCCAGGAGCTGCCTGCCACCGTGAGCGGGCTTTGCGTTTGAGCTAGCGACTCACTGGCCGGGCGGTACCGCCGCCCGCGCCGCTGCAAGCTTGGCTTCCAGCTCCGCGACGAGCGCCCTCGCCTCGTCGCCTTCCGGAATATCCCGGCCGCTGTCGCGCCATGCGACAGCGCTCTTGAACCCTTCCGCCTCCGCCTGCCGGCGAAACCACATCCCCTCGGGGTTGTGCCGCGTGATGCCGTCGAACACGGTCGCGAACATCTGCGTCTGCTCCAGCCCCATCGAATGCCAGACCTGGTTGACCACCAGCTTGTGCATCATCAGATGCGAGCGCGGCACGCCCGCGATGCGTTGCGCGAGCTTCAGCGTGGCGTCGTCGAGCTGGTCGGCGGGCACCGAGAAATTCGCAAGGCCCCATTTCGCCGCCTGCGTGCCGGGGATGGTGTCGCCGGTGAACATCAACTGCTTCGCGCGCATCGCGCCGAGCCGGTAGGTCCACATCGCCGTGGTCGGGCAGCCCCACACGCGCGTGGGCATGTAGCCGATGCGCGCATCGTCGGCCATGGTCAGCAGGTCGCAGCACAGCGCGATGTCGCTGCCGCCGGCCACCGCGTAGCCGTGCACCTTGGCGATGGTGGGTTTGCGGCAGCGCCACAGGGCCATGAAGTCGTCGGTGTTGCGCTTCATGGCGGCGTAATCGAGCATCGGGTCCCAGGGCATTTTCTCCTGCCGGCACGGGTGGTCGCCCTCGCCTTCGCGGCCGTGCCCTTCGGCGTAGTCGCCGAGGTCGTAGCCGGCGCAGAAGGCACGGCCCGCACCTTCGACCACGATGACGTGCACTTCGTCGTCGGCTTCGGCCCATTCGACCGCCTGGCGGATTTCCGATGGCGTGGTGTCGCCGATGGCGTTGAGCTTCTCGGGGCGGTTGAGCACGAGGCGCGCGATGCGGGGATGCTGCGGGTCCTTGTCGATCAGGACGGTCTTGAAGGCGGGCATGGTCTTGTGTCTCCTGGGGTTGTGTCGCGCTGCTCTTGTAGCATCGCGCCCGCGCCGGCCGGCACAGGCAAACCCAGGGGAGTCCGAGGGGAGTACCACGCGGTGACCGCATCGAGCGGCTGAACCGCCACGCCGGCCCGGAGACCCGAATCACGTCAGGCGCCCGCGGCGCCGCCCAACTGAAAGCGGAACACCGCCCCCTTGCCCGCCTGCGGCACCAGCCGGATGTCGCTGCCATGCAGTTGCAGGATGCGCTGCACGATCACCAGCCCCAGTCCGCCGCTGCCCGAGCCGTCGCTGCGAGCACCGCTCATGAACACGGGCCGCACGAACAGCCCCTTCTGCAGCTCGCCCGGAATGCCGGGGCCCGTGTCGCTTACCTGTACAGCCACGCCGGCGTTCGCGGACCGCAGTTGCACTTCGATCTCGCCGCCGGGCGGTGTGTGGCGGATGGCGTTGTCCAGCAGGTTGGTCAGCACGCGTTCGATCATTCCGAGGTCGGCCGACACCACCGGCAGGCCCGGCGCGATGTCGGGCCTAAGCTGCTGGTGCCGGGCCTCGGCCGCGAGCTCGAACTTCTGGAACACGTCCTGCACGAGGTCGGCGAGCGCGAAGTTCTCCTTCTCGGGCTTGACCACGCCGTATTCGAGCCGTGCGAGTTCGAACACCTCCTGCGCGAGCCGGCCCACCTTGCGGCTCTGCCCCAGCGCGATCTCCAGGTAGCGCCGACGCTCTTCGTCGCTGAGCGTGCCGGCCTTGAGCAGCAGCGTTTCGAGATAACCGTGCAGCGACGTGAGCGGCGTGCGCAGGTCGTGCGAGATGTTGGCGAAGAGTTCGCGGCGCTGCTGGTCCGAAAGCGTGAGTTCGCGCCATTGCTCGGCGATGCGGCGCGTCATCTGCGTGAAGGCCTGGCCCAGCAGGGCGATTTCGTCGGTGCCGTGCGAGAGCCTTTCCAGCGTGGGCGTTTCGCTTTCGAGCGAGGCGATGCCCTCGGTCTCGAAGCGCTTGACTGCCTTTGTGAGCTCGCGCAGCGGCCGGGTGATGAGCCTGAACGCCGCCAGCCCTGCGATCAGCCCGAGCAGCGCGACCAGCGCCATCGACCACAGCGTGGTGCGCAGCACGTTGTCGGTCGCGACGTTGGCCGCGAGCGCGTCGTAGTCCTCGCCCTGCAGCACCACGTACACGTAACCAGCATCGCGCCCGCCCATCTTCAGCGGCGCGGCGCTGAACACCTTGGCCGCGTCGGCGCTGCGCGGGTCGTCGCCGAGGATGGGCAACGGCGCACCCGAGAGCAGCTTGCGGATCGGCTCCAGCGTCACGCGCTCGCGCTTCATGTGCCCGGGCGGCGCGGCCTGCGCCTCGATACGGCCGTCCAGGCCCAGCAGGTAGACCTCCACGCTGGGGTTGACGGCCATCAGCTTGTCGAAGAGGTCCTTCACCGCGGCCTGGTTGAGGCCACCGGGCTGCATCAGTTCGGTGTTCTCGGCGATGTGCGCGGCGAGCCCACCCGACAGGCGCTGCACCACCTCCTGCTCATGCAGCCCGCTCGACCGCATCTGCAGCCACGCCGATGCGCCGTAGCAAGCCAGCAGCAGCACAGCGAACACCATCGAGAGACGGCGAGAAAGCGTGGCCCAAGCCATCACGCACCGCCCTCGTCACCTGCACCGGTGGGCGAGAGCTTGTAGCCCCGCCCCCACACAGTGAGGATGCGCCGCGGCTCCGCCGGATCAGTCTCCACCTTCGTGCGCAGCCGGTTGATGTGCGTGTTGACCGTGTGCTCGTAGCCGTCGTGCTGGTAGCCCCACACCTGGTTGAGCAGATCGAGCCGCGAGAACACCTTGCCGGGGTTGCGCGCAAAGAAGTACAGCAGGTCGAACTCGCGCGGCGTGAGCTCGATGAGCTTGCCGTCCACGCGCACCTCGCGTGCCAGCGGTTCGATGTCCAGGTTGCCCAGCGTGAGGCTGCCCGACTCCATGCGCGCATTGCGCGCGAGCGCATCGGTGCGCCGCATCAGCGCCTTCACCCGCGCCACCAGTTCCAGCACCGAGAAGGGCTTGGCCAGGTAGTCGTCCGCGCCCAGTTCCAGGCCCAGGATGCGGTGCACTTCGCTCGAGCGCGCGCTGATGATGATGATCGGCGTGTAGCGCGCCATGGCCCGCGCGCGGCGGCAGATTTCGAGGCCGTCGACGCCGGGCAGCATCAGGTCGAGCACCAGCGCGTCCCAGTTGCCGCGCTCCAGTTCGCGCAGGCCGGCATGGCCGTCGGCGGCGTGTTCGATGGCATAGCCTTCGTCGCGCAGGTGCATGCGCAGCAGTTCGGCGATGTGGGCGTCGTCCTCGACGATCAGCACGCGTTTGGGGGTGTCCATGGCGCCGATTGTCCCGCGATACGGATTTTCGAGTTATCACGATTAATTGAACTTTGCGTGATGAATCGGCCATGGGGTGCGCCCAAGAATCCACCCCATGAACAGCACCGCCCTCACAAGCATTGCACCCGATGCCCGGCCCATCCATCCGCTGTGGATGCGCATCACGCACTGGCTCAACGCCCTGGCGATCCTGGTGCTGGTAACCAGCGGCTGGCGCATCTACAACGCGGCGCCGTTCTTCCCCTTCAGCTTTCCGAACGGCATCACGCTCGGCGGCTGGCTCGGCGGCGCGCTGCAGTGGCACTTCGCGGCGATGTGGCTGCTGGTGTTCAACGGCTTCGTGTACCTGGCCATCAACATCGCCAGCGGCCGGCTCGCGGCCAAGTTCTTTCCGGTCACGCCGGCCGGCATCTGGCACGACGCGCTCGCGGCGCTCAAGGGCAAGCTCTCGCATGCCGACCCGCGCCGCTACAACAGCGTGCAGCGCCTGGCCTACCTGTTCGTGATGCTGGACATCGTGGTCATCGTGCTCTCGGGGCTGGTGCTGTGGAAGTCGGTGCAGTTCGCGGTGCTGCGCGACCTGCTGGGCGGCTACGAGTTCGCACGCCGCATCCACTTCTTCGGCATGGCCTCGCTCGTCGCCTTCGTAGCCCTGCACCTGGTGATGGTCGCCCTCGTGCCCCGCACCCTTCTCACCATGATCCGCGGCCGTACCTCCAAGTAATCATGAAGATCTTCAAAGCCCCCAAGATGACCGGCGTCGACGGCGATGCCGTGGTGCGCGAGGCCCGCACGCTGATCGCCAAGAACCTCGACCAGCCCGCGCGCCGCGCCTTCCTGCAGCGCTCGCTCACGCTGGGCGGCCTCTCGCTGCTCACGGGATGCAGCATCAGCGACGACAGCCATGTCGAAGCCGCGCTCTCGAAGATCTCGCGCTTCAACGACAAGGTGCAGGGCCTGATCTTCAGCCCCACGCAACTCGCGGAGACGTACCCCGAATCGATGATCACGCGGCCCTTTCCGTTCAACGCCTACTACGGCGAGGACGAGGTCCGCGAGGTCGACGAAGCCACCTACAAGCTCGAAGTGACCGGCATGGTCGCCGACAAGCGCAACTGGACGCTCCCGGAGCTGCGCGCGATGCCGCAGCACGACCAGGTCACGCGGCACATCTGCGTGGAAGGCTGGAGCGCCATCGGCAAATGGGGCGGCGTGCGCTTCGCGGATTTCCTTCGCCACATCGGCGCGGACACCACCGCCAAGTACGTCGGCTTCAAGTGCGCGGACGACTACTACACCAGCATCGACATGCCCACCGCGCTGCATCCGCAGACGCTGCTGGCGCTGACCTACGACGGCGAAACGCTGCCGCCGAAGTACGGCTTCCCGATGAAGCTGCGCATGCCCACCAAGCTTGGCTACAAGAACCCCAAGCACATCAAGGCGATGTTCGTCACCAACACCTACACAGGTGGCTACTGGGAAGACCAGGGCTACAACTGGTTCGGAGGGAGCTGAGGCGTCTTCACGACGCCTGAACTACCGATGAAAAGCGCGAAAGCAAAAACCTCAACTCAACCTCAACTCACTCAAGGACTTCCAATGAACAAGCTCACCGCCACCCTGCTCGCAACCTGCATGGCCTTCGCCGGCGCCTCGGCCTTCGCCGCGGACACCATGGCGAAAGACGGCATGGCCAAGGATTCGATGTCGAAGGACGGCATGAAGAAGGACTCGATGGCCAAGGATTCCATGGCCAAAGACGGCATGAAGAAGGATTCGATGGCCAAGGACTCGATGTCCAAGGACGCCATGAAGAAGGACAGCATGGGCAAGGACGAAATGAAGAAGTAAGGCAAGCGCCATTGACGACCGGTGGATTCGGCGGCAATGTCGCCGCCACCGGCTTTCTGCATTCAGCGCATCCCCTCAAGGACAAACCATGAAATCCCTCGCACTCACTGCCGGCGCACTGGCTGCCGCGGCCCTCGTCTGGTATGCGGTGCCCTCGTTCGCCGAACCGGCCCAACGCGTACCCGCTCCCACCGCCGACCTGGCCGCACCGGCCGCTGCAAAAACCGAAACCGCCGTGTTCGCAGGCGGCTGCTTCTGGGGCGTGCAGGGCGTGTTCCAGCGCGTCAAGGGCGTGAGCAACGCGGTGTCGGGCTATGCGGGCGGCGATGCCAAGACCGCGCGCTACGACGAAGTCGGCTCGGGCCGCACCGGCCATGCCGAATCGGTGCGCATCACCTACGACCCGAAACAGATCAGCTACGGCAAGCTGCTGCAGATCTACTTCTCGGTAGCGCACGACCCCACCGAGCTGAATCGCCAGGGCCCCGACACCGGCACGCAATACCGCTCCACCGTGTTTGCGGAAAACGCCGAGCAGGCCCGCATCGCCAAGGAATACATCGCGCAGCTGAACCAGGCCAAGACCTTCGGCAAGCCGCTTGCGACCACCATCGAAATGGCCAAGCCCTTCTATGCGGCCGAGGACTACCACCAGGACTACCTCACGCTCAACCCGAGCCAGCCCTACATCGCGATCAACGACATGCCCAAGATCGACGATTTGAAGAAGCTGTTCCCGGAGAGCTACAAGGCGACGCCTTCGCTGGTGCGCGGCGCGAAGGCTGGGTAGTCGATTCGGCGCGATGCGGTGTTCCTGGGCCCGCCCGCCGGCTCAGTCCCCGGCAAGGACCAGCGCGACCCCTTGGGCCTTCGCCGCATCCCGCGCGTCCTGCGGCAGTTGCGCGTCGCAGACCCAGTGCGTCACCGCGCCGAAGGGAACCACCGAGACCAGCGCGCGCTCGCCCCACTTGTTGCTGTCCACGATCGCGCACACCTGGCGGCTGCGCGCCATCACCGCGTGCTTGACCTGCGTTTCCAGATGGTTGGTGTTGGTCCAGCCCACCTCGGCATCGACCCCGCGCGCGCCCATGAAGAAGAGGTCGAAATGGAAGTTCGCGACCTGGGCCAGCGTCATCGGGCCCACGGCGCTCACGCCGGTGGCGTAGATCTCGCCGCCTATTGCGTAGATGTCGTAGGGCGTGCGGCCCACCAGCTCGGCGGCGATGTTGATGCCGTTGGTGACGATGGCCAGCCGCTTCACGCTCGCAAGGCCCTGCAGGATCGCGCGCGCCACTTCCATCGAGGTGGTGCCGGCATCGAGGTAGATCGACCAGCCGTCCTGGATGAGGCCGACCGCCGCCGCGCCGATCTGCTGCTTCTGCGAGGAGCCCTCCTGGATGCGCACGCCGAACTCGGTGTCGCGGCCGAGCGGCAGCGCGCCGCCGTGCACCCGCTTGAGCAGGCCGGCATCGTGCATCTCCTGCAGGTCGCGCCGCAGCGTCATTTCCGACAGGGTGAAGCGGCGCGCCATGTCGCTGACCCGGCAGGCGCCCTCCTGCGCGAGCACCTTCAGGATCAGCATGTGCCGATGCTCCGCCGTCGTCGCCTGCAAGGCTTCTTGCCGGGACGGATCGGGGGGAGCCTCGGAGGCCATCGGTGCGGGGCGGGAAGCGTTTCGGGTCATCGCGAGGTTGTTTGTCTATCGGGCCTGCCCATAGTAGGCGCCGGCACCATGCTTGCGTTCGTAGTGCTTGCGGATCACGGCGGACGGCAATTCGCGCGCCAGCGGGTCGATCGACTGCGTGAGGTAGGCCATCTGCGCCAGCTCCTCGAGCACGCGAGCGTTGTACACGGATTTCATCGCGTTCTTGCCCCAGGTGAACGGCCCGTGGCACGACACCACGATCATCTCGACCTCCTGCGGCGAGATGCCCTGCATCCGCCGCACGATCTGGTGGCCGGTTTCCTCCTCGTAGTCGCGCGCCACGGCCTCGTCGCTGATGACCTCGGTGACCGGCACGGCGACGGTGAGGTGGTCCGCATGCGTGGTGCCGTAGATGGGGATGGCGCGGCGCGCCTGCGCCCACGCCACGGCATGCACCGAGTGCGTGTGGCAGACGCCGCCGATGCCTTCGAAGGCGCGGTAGAGCACCGCATGGGTCTTGGTGTCGCTCGAGGGCCGCAGGCTGCCTTCGACCACGCGGGCGTCGAGATCGACCACCACCATGTCGTCGGCCGTCATCTCGTCGTAGGGCATGCCGCTGGGCTTGATCGCGAAGACGCCCTGCCTCGCATCGAAGGCGCTCACGTTGCCGAAGGTGTACAGCGCCAGCGCCTGCTTCGGGATTTCCAGGTTGGCCTCGTAGGCCTCGCGCTTGAGTTCTTTATGCAGCGTCATGGATCGCCTTCTCTTTCTTCATGCCCTGCACCAGGGCACCCATTTCCATATAGCGCCGGAACAGCGCGCGGTAGGCCTCGGCCTCCACCGGCCGCGGCTCATAGACCAGATCGAAGCCGCAGGCCATGGCCCGCTGCGCGGCCGGAATGTCGGCATGGATGCCGCAAGCGACGGCCGCGCACATGGCCGCGCCCAGGGCCACCGCCTGGTCCGACTTCGCCACGCGGATGCGCTGGTCGAACACGTCGGCCTGGATCTGCATCAGCAGCGCCGACTTGCGCGCCACGCCGCCAATGGCGAGCACTTCGTCGATGCGCACGCCCGACGCGGTGAAGCGGTCGACGATCGCCTTCGCGCCGAAGGCCGTGGCCTCGACCAGCGCGCGGTAGAGCTGCGGCGCCGAGCTGCCCAGCGACAGGCCGAACAGCGCGCCGTGCAGCGTCTGGTCGGCATAGGGCGTGCGGCGTCCGTTGAGCCAGTCGAGCGCGGCCACGCCATGTGCGCCCGGTGGCTCCAGCGCAGCGGCACGCTCGAGCATCGGCAGCAACTCGGCGCGCAGCGCCTCGCGATTCGGCCCCTCGGGCAACGGCCATTCGAGCACCCGCGCGAACCATGCGAAGGCGTCGCCAACGGCCGACTGCCCTGCTTCCAGGCCGATGGCCCCGGCCATCACCGAGCCGTCGACCTGGCCGCAGATGCCCTCGACCACGCGGTCCGCGATTTCGTCGGTCGGCGCCAGCACGATGTCGCAGGTCGAGGTGCCCATGATCTTGACCAGCGTGTGGTGCCTGATGCCTGCGCCGACGGCACCCATGTGGGCATCGAAGGCGCCCACGCCGACCACCACGTCGCCGGGCAGGCCCAGCCGGTCGGCCCAGGCGGGCGTGAGTGCGCCGATGGGGGTCTCGGCGGTCCAGGTTTCTTCGTAGAGCCGGTCGCGAATGCCGTCGAGCAAGGGGTCGATGTGGCGGAGGAAAGCCTGCGACGGCAGCCCGCCATGGCCCTCGTTCCACATCGCCTTGTGGCCGGCGGCGCAGCGGCTGCGGCGCATCCTGCTTGGTGCGGTGGTGCCGGTGAGTTCGGCCGGCAGCCAGTCGCAATGCTCGACCCAGCTCGCGGTGGCCTCGCGCACCTGTGCATCGTGCCGGAACACCCACAGCAGGTTGGCCCAGTACCACTCGGCCGAATAGACGCCGCCAATGTGCGCGGTGTAGTCGACGCCGCCCCAGGTGCGGGCGGCGTCGGTGATCTGCTCGGCTTCGAGCGTGGCGCTGTGGTCCTTCCACATCAGGAACATCGCGTTCGGGTTGTCGGCGAAGGCCGGCCGCAGCGCCAGTGGGCAGCCTGCTTCGTCGACCGGCACCGAGGTCGAGCCGGTGGTTGCGATCGACAGGCCGCGCACGCTCGCCCGGACCTCGGGCGACACCTGCGACAGCGCGGCGCGCACCACCTGCGTCAGCGCATCGAGATGGTCCTGCGGATGCTGGCGGAAGATGCGCTGCGTGGGGTCGCAGTACAGGCCGGCCGCCCAGCGCGGAAAGGCCGCCACCGCGCTGGCGAGCTCCTCGCCGGTGGCGGTGTCCGCAATCACGCAGCGGCACGAGTCGGAGCCGAAGTCGACGCCGATGACATGGGTTCTGGTCATCATCGCCCTCAGTGCTGCGCTTGCTTCTGGCGCCATCTGTCGATGATCACCGCGAGCAGGATCACCGCGCCCTTGGCCACGTACTGCCAGAAGGACGAGACGCCCATGATGGTGAGGCCGTTGTTGATCACGCCGATGATCAGCGCGCCGATGACGGTGCCGACTATCGAGCCCACGCCGCCCATGAGGCTGGTGCCGCCCAGCACCACCGCCGCGATCGCATCGAGTTCGTAGCCGGTGCCCCAGTTGCCGTTGGCGCCGAACAGCCGGCTCGCCGACATGGCGCCCGCCAGGCCCGAGAACAGGCCGCTGATCGCATAGACGAAGAGCAGCACGCCGCCCACGCCGATGCCCGTCAGGCGCGCCGCCTCGGGGTTGCCGCCCACCGCGTAGATGTGCAGGCCCAGGATGGTCTTGCGCAGGATGACCCACGACAGCAGCGTCACGCCGGCGGCGATCCACACCAGCCAGGGCAGGCCCAGGAAGTCCTCGTTGCCGATCCAGCCGAAGCTGGGAATCTCGCTGTTGAGCACCGTGGTGCCGTCGGCGAACAGGTAGGCGGCGCCGCGCAGCGCGGTCATGGTGCCCAGGGTCACGATGAAGGGGTTGATCTTCAGCAGCGCCACCGTGGTGCCGTTGATGAGCCCCATCGCAAGTCCCGCGGCAAGGAACACCGGCAGCGACAGCCCCGCATGGGAAGTGAGCGAGGTCAGCATGCCCAGCACCGCCGACACAGCCAGCATCGAGCCCACCGAGAGGTCGATGCCGGCGGTGAGGATCACGAAGGTCATGCCGGCCGCGAGCACCAGGTTGATGGACACCTGGCGCAGGATGTTCATCGTGTTCGCGGTGGTCGCGAAGTTCGAGCCGCCGTCGCCCGAGACGTACACGGTGAGGCCCCAGAAGACGACGTAGAGGATCAGCAGCGCGGGCAGCATGCCCAGGCGCTGGAGGACGCCGGCTGCGCGGCCGGTGCGGGCCGGCGCGCCGGTCGGCGGGGACGCCGCCGGGGGTGCTGTGGAAGTGAGGGTCTTGGACATGGTGGTCTCGTGAAGGTGTGTGATGCGGCGCGCGGGATCAGCGCGGCGTGCGCGCCGAATTCGCATGCGCTTGCCGCAGCAGTTCGGGCGTCAGGGCCTGCATGGTGTCGATGCGCAGGTCGGCCAGCGCGAGCGCCTCGGCCGACAGCGGGTAGTCCGCACCGGGCGCGGCAATGGCGGCCATGCCGGCCGCCTTGAGCGAGCGCAGGCCGTTGGCGCTGTCCTCGATGCCCACGGCCGCGTGCGGCGCGACGCCGATGCGCGACAGCGCGAGCAGGTAGATGTCGGGCGCGGGCTTGCCGTGTTCGACGTCGTCGCCGCAGACCACGGCCTGCATCAGCGACGCGAGGCCGCTGGCTTCCAGCACATAGCGGGCGAGCTCGGCCGGCGAGCCGGTGGCCAGCGCCACCACATGCGACCGCGCGGCCATGCGCACCGCCTCGACGGCGCCGGCACGCAGCGGCAGATGGCGCTGGTACTGGGCCAGCATGCGCCCCACGATCTCGCGCGCGATCGCCGCCTCGTCCATGCCGTTGCGCTCGCGCAGTTGCAGGCGCTCGACCATGATGCGCGACCAGGCCGCGGTGTTGGTGCCCATCGTCGACTCCTGGTCCTCGGTGGTCCAGCGCGCGCCGATGCTCTCCGCGAAACTTTCGCGCACGCGCTGCCAGACGATCTCGGTGTCGATCAGCACGCCGTCCATGTCGAAGACCACCGCCTGGAGCGACGAAGAAGAGGAAGGAGAAGGGTTCATTGCGTTCATGCGATGTGCCGCTCCGGTTCGGGAGCGTTGACTGCGAGTTGGATGATGTTTTCCTGGGTGATGCGGTCACCCGCGAGTTCGCCCGCGATGGCGCCTTCGCGCATCACGAGCACGCGGTCGCACACGCCCACGATCTCGGGCAGCTCGCTCGAGATCACGACCACCGCGACGCCGGCCTCGGACAGCTCGCCGATGATCTTGTAGATCTCGCTCTTGGCGCCGACGTCCACGCCGCGCGTCGGCTCATCGAGGATCAGCACGCGCGGCTGGATCTCCAGCCAGCGCGCCAGCAGCAGCTTCTGCTGGTTGCCGCCCGACAGCGCACCCACGATGCCTTGCGGCCCCGAGATCTTCACGTTGAGACGGGCGATGGCCTGGCGCGTCAGGCGGTCGAGCGCGCCGTGGTTCAGCACGCCCGCCACCGCGTGCCTGGGCAGCACGTTGATCGCGACGTTGGTCAGCGCGCTCAGTTGCAGGAACAGGCCCTGCCCCTTGCGGTCTTCCGGCACGTAGCCCAGGCCGAGGCGGATGGCGTCGAGCGGACGGCGCACGTCGACCGGCTTGCCGTCGACCAGGATCGTGCCGCCGGTGCGCGCATCGGCGCCCACCGCGAGCCGCGCGAGTTCGGAGCGCCCTGCCCCGACCAGCCCGGCCAGCCCGAGCACTTCGCCCGCATGCACCTTGAGGCTGCTCGGCCGGTTGCGCGGCCCGCTCACATCGCGCAGTTCCAGCATCACGCGGCCGGGCTTGCGCTGGCCGCGGTGCTGGTAGAAGTCGGTGAGCGCGCGGCCGACCATCATCTGCACGATGCGCTGCTCGTCGATTTCGTCGCGCGCCAGGTCGGCCACGTGGCAGCCGTCGCGCAGCACCGTCACGCGGTCGGCCAGCGCCGTGACCTCGGCCATGCGGTGGCTGATGTAGATGATCGCGATGCCCGCGTCGCGCAACTGGCGCATCACCCGGAAGAGGTGCGCCGTCTCGCGGTCGGACAGCGCGGCCGTCGGCTCGTCCATGATCAGGATGCGGCCCTTGTGCACCAGCGCCCGCGCGATCTCCACCTGCTGCTGCTCGGCAATCGACAGCCGCCCGGCCGGCCAGTCGGCGCCGAACTGCGCACCCAGCTGCTGCAGCACGCGCTCGGTCTCGCGCAGCATCCGCGCGCGGTCGACCAGCCAGAGCGCCGCGCGCGGCTCGTTGCCCATGAACACGTTCTCGGCCACCGTGAGATGCCGCGCGATGCTCAGTTCCTGGTAGATCAGGTTGATGCCCGCGCGCTGGCCATGGGCGGGGCTGCGGATGGCCACGGGCTCGCCGGCCAGCCGGATCTGCCCGGCGTCGGGCTGGTAGACTCCCGAGAGGATCTTCATCAGCGTGCTCTTGCCCGCGCCGTTCTCGCCCATGAGGGCGTGGATCTCGCCGGGGCGCACCTGCAGGTGCATGTCGTGCAGCGCCCGGGTCGCGCCGAAGCGCTTGTGGATCCCGGACATCTCCAGCACGAACTCCCCCGCCGTGCCAACCCCGCCGGCCTCGCTCATGAGGGCCTGCGCGTTCAACGCACCCAGCCCTTGTAGCCGGCGATGTTGTCGCGCGTGGTGAGCGGCGTTGCCATGAGGTTCATGGTCTTGGCGGGCTTGCGGCCGTTGAGCAGGCCGTAGGCGACGCGCACGCTCTCGGCGGCCATTTCGTTGGGGTCCTGCGCGGGCGTGACGACGAACAGCGAATCCTTGGCCTTGAGCGCGGCCTCGCCGTCGGGCGAGCCGTCCACGCCGCCGGTCACCTTGATGTCGGTGCGGCGCGCCTGGCGGATCGCGAGCTCCGCGCCGATGGCCGTCGGGTCGTTGATCCCGAACACGGCATCGATCTTCGGCTGCGCCGTCAGGATGTTGGCCATGGCCGCGAGGCCGCCGTCGCGGCTGCCCTTGGCGTCCTGGTTGTCCGACACCAGCTTGATGCCCGGGTACTTGGCCAGCGTCGCCTTGCAGCCCTTCACGCGGTCCATGATCGACGACACCGGCGGGCCGTTGACGATCACGAAGTTGCCCTTGCCGCCGATGCGCTCGGCCAGGAACTTGCACGACTCGGCGCCGGCCATCGTGTTGTCGGACATCACCGTGGCGTCCGCCCCTTCGGCCGTCACGTCCACCGCCACCACGATCACGCCCGCGGCGCGGGCCTTGCGCACGGCCGGCGCGATGCCCTTCGAATCGGCGGCGCCCAGCACGATCACATCGACCTTGTTGGCGATGAAGTTGTCGATCTGGTCGACCTGGGTGTTCAGGTCGTACTTGCTCGACACGGTGGTCACCTTCACCGCCGGGTTGATCTTCTTGGCCTCGGCTTCCGCGCTGCGGCCGATGGCCACGAAGAACGGATTGGCCATGTCGCCCAGCGTGATGCCGATGGATTTGAGCGGCTTGTCCTGGGCGAGCGCGTGGCCTGCCAACAGTGCGAGGGTGGCGGCTGCAACGCAGCGAGTCATCGACTTCTTCATGGATCGGTCTCCTTTTGAATGCTCTTGCTGAAGGTGCGCGCTGAAGGCCAGCGTGCGTTCGTTCGGTTGAACGGACAAGATTTTATTGTTCATTCGAACATTTAAATTCGCACAAATTCGAAAATAACCTCAGGGAAACTCCTCTTTATTTGTCCGTTTATGTTCGTATTGGATGCTGCATACTTGCCGCGCCTTGCGAATCCGCGATGCAAAGAAAAAAGGAAAAGACAGGCATGACTCGCTTGCTGGTCGTAGGCGGCATCAACATGGACTACGTGTTCGAGGCGCCCTGCCTGCCGCGCCATGGCGAAACGCTGGGCGGGCAGAGTTTTCGGCGCGCGCCCGGCGGCAAGGGCGCCGACCAGGCAGTGGCGGCCACGCGCCTGGGCGCCGAAACCTGGCTCGTCGGCTGCGCCGGCGACGATGCCGAAGGACGCGACTTGCTCGCACATTTGCGCGCCGAGGGCGTGCACACCGATCACGTCGCGATGACATCCGAGGCGCCCACCGGCGCCGCCGCCGTGTTCGCGTGCCGGGGCGAAAGCGCCGTCACCGTGGTGCCGGGTGCCAACCACCGCCTGACTGCCGCCCATGTGCGCGCCGCCGAGCCGCTGTTCGCCCGGAGCGACGTGGTGCTCGCCGAACTGGGCATTCCAAGCTCGGCCGCGATGGAAGCCGCCGAACTCGCGCACCGCTTCGGCAAGCCCTTTCTGTTGACGCCCTCCCCGGCAGGCGCGGTTCCGCCGGAACTCGCGCGGCGCGTGCATCTCTTCCTGGCCAACCAGCACGAACTGAGGGCGGCCTTCGGCGATGGCGATGGCAGTGGAGATGGCAACGTCGAGGGCGGCGACGACTGGCGTGCCCTGCTGGCGAGGTGGCCGGGCCGCATCGTCGTGACGCGCGGCAGCGAAGGCGCGGCGCACGTCGATGCGCACGGCACGCTCCATGAGCAGCCGGCCTTCCACGTTCCGGTTCTCGACACGACCGGTGCCGGCGACGCCTTCGCCGCGGCACTGGCCGTCCATTGGTCACTCGGTATCCCGGAGGCAATGCGGCGGGCCTGCGCCGTGGCGGCCCTGGCGGTTCGCGGCTTCGGTTCGCAGAGCACGCTGCCGACGCGGCAGGAACTCAGCGACTTCCTCGAAACCGCCGGTTGAAGCGTCGAGCTACGCCGACGCGCTGACGCTCGCGGATGTCGGCGCCTCGCGCATGCGAGCCCCGGTCAGCCTGCCGCTGGGTTACAGCAACTTCGATCGCCGGGCCTGCTCGGTCAGCTCCGCCCTGAAATCCGGATGCGCGATCGCAATCAGCTCCTGCGCCCGCTGCCTGGCCGACTTGCCGCGCAACTGCGCCACGCCGTACTCGGTGACCACGTAGTTGATGTCGTTCTTGCTCGTGCTCACATGCGTGCCGGGCGAGAGCGAGGGCACGATGCGCGAGATGGTGTCGCCCTTCGCCGTCGAAGGCAGCACGATGAACGCCTTGCCGCCGCGCGACCGGTTCGCGGCACGCACGAAGTCCGACTGCCCGCCCGTGCCCGAATACGGCGCATGCCCGAGGCTCTCGGAGCCGCACTGGCCCAGCAGGTCGATCTGCATGGTCGCGTTGATCGCGATGAGGTTGTCGTTCAGCCCCGCGAGCGCCGGGTCGTTGGTGAAGTTCACCGGATGCATCTCCAGCGACGGGTTGCGATCCATGAAGCGGTAGAGCTTGGCCGAGCCCAGCGCGAAGGTCGCGACGGATTTGCCCGGCAGGTAGTTCTTGCGCCGGTTGGTGACCGCGCCGCTCTCCACCAGTGTCAGGATGCCGTCGCCGATCATCTCGGTGTGGATGCCCAGGTCGTGCTTGTGCGTGAGCTGCATCACCACCGCATCGGGAATGCCGCCGTAGCCGATCTGCAGCGTCGAGCCGTCGTCGATGAGGTCGGCCACGTGCTTGCCGATGGCCTCCTGCACGGGGCCGATCTTCGGCAGGCCGACCTCCATGACCGGTGCATCGCTTTCGACGAACGCCGCCACCTGCGAGATGTGCACATGGCAGTTGCCGTGCGCGAAGGGCACGTTCGGGTTCACTTCCAGCACCACTGCGCGCGCCTTCGCGATGGCCGCCATCGTGTAGTCGGCGCCCAGGCTCACGGCGAAATAGCCGTGTGCGTCCATCGGCGAGGCCATGCTGAAGACCACCTCGGCGGGGATCTGGCCGCGCTCGATCTGCGCGGGGATTTCCGAAAAATAGTTGGGGATGAAATCGATCCAGCCCTCCTGCCCGCCCGCGCGCGTGGCGCCGCCGAAGAACAGCGCGACATGGCGTACGTGCTCCACGGTCTCAGGGTCGATGTAGGCGTACTTGCGCATCGCGAGGATCTGCGCGACCTTGACGTCGCGGAAATCGCGGCGCTGCTCGGAGAGCGCCGTGAGCAACGAGGGCGGCTCGCCGACGCCGGTCGGCACAACGATGAGATCGCCGTTGCGCACCAGGCGCACGGCATCGGCGGGGGAAACGCGCTTCTTCGCGTAGAGGTCCTGGACGGTCATTCGCTCTTTCTGGCTTTCTGCTTATCGCGGCGCATCGGCTTGCACGTCGTAGCGGCCGCCGCGCGCGGCCTTGTTGCAACCGGTGCGGAACACGAGCGCCTTCTGCGCCTCCGCGACGTTGGCGGCCTGGCCTTTCCAGAGATCGAGCGCCGGCTGCTGCACCGCGCGCGAGAACGAGAACGTCAGCGCCCAGGGCATGCGCGACTTGAACTTCACATTCATCGCGTTGAGCCGCGCGGAAGCCAGCTGCGCCGATTGACCGCCCGAGAGAAACGCCACGCCCGGCACCGCGGCCGGCACGGTGCGCAAGAGGCAAGTCACCGTGGCATCGGCCACCGCTTCGACGCTGTCCTGCGTCTGGCTGCCCTGCCCCGGCAGCACCATGTTCGGCTTGAGCAGCATGCCTTCGAGCAGCACGCCCTGTGCATTCAGTTGGACGAACACTTCGCGCAGGACTTCTTCGGTCACCTCGGCGCACCGCGCGAGCGAATGGCCGCCGTCCATCAGCACTTCGGGCTCGACGATCGGCACCACGCCTGCCTCCTGGCACAGCGCCGCATAGCGCGCGAGCGCATGGGCGTTGACGTCGATGCAGGCCCGCGTGGGCAGGCCGTCGCCGATGGCGATCACGCCGCGCCACTTCGCAAAACGGGCGCCCATGCCGACGTACTCCGCGAGCCGCTCGCGCAGGCCGTCGAGCCCTTCGGTGACCGTCTCGCCCGGATGGCCCGCCAGCGGCTTCGCGCCCATGTCGACCTTGATGCCCGGGATGATTCCCGCATCGGTCAGCGCCTTGGCGAACGGCTTGCCGGCGTTGGTTGTCTGGCGGATGGTTTCGTCGAAAAGGATCGCGCCGCTGATGCTGTCGGCGAGGCCCGGCGCGGTGACGATCAACTCGCGCCAGTCGCGCCGTGCGCTCTCGGTCTGCGGGATGTTGAGCGCGGCGAAGCGCTTGTTGCAGGTGGCGTTGCTCTCGTCCATTGCGAGCAGGCCCTTGTCGCCGGCGACCAGCGCCTGTGCGGTATCGATCAGTGTCTGTGCAGTCATTGGGGCACCTTTCTGGCGGGCATGGTACGCCCGCGCCCCGCTCGCAGCTAGATCACGTTCTTCTCGAGCAAGGGCTTGTTCCCGAGGATGCGCGCGAACGAAACCGGCGAGAGGTCGAGGCTGCGGTATTCGCCGAAGCGAATCAGCTCCGCGATGCCGCGCCCCGCCGCCGGGCACTGCTGCAGCCCGTGGCCCGAGAAGCCGTTGGCGAAGAACAAGTTGTCGCAGTCGGGGTGCAGGCCGAGGATCGCGTTGTGGTCGAACAGGTTCATCTCGTAGTAGCCGGCCCAGGCGCCGGTCATGCGGATGGCTTCGAAGGCCCGGATGCGCTCGGCGAGCGCGGGCCAGATGAGTTCGTCGAACGCGGCGTATTCGACATCGAGCGGCGCGTCGTCGGGGTCCTGGTCTGCGGGCGGTGCGAAGCCACAGATGAACTGGCGCCCCTCGGGGCGCAGCCAGATGCCGGAGGTGTCGATGACCAGCGGGCAGCCGGGCAGCGTCTCGGGGCACGAGAAGCTGAACACGCTGCGGCGACGGCCGCGCACCGGCAAGTCGATGCCGGCCCACTCCGCCACCTTCGCGGCCCAGGCACCGGCGGCGTTGACGACGATGTCGGTTTCGAGCGTGTCGCCATTGTCGAGCTGCACGCCGGTCACGCTGCTGCCCTTGCGACGCAGCCCCGTCGCATGCGCCTGCACGTACCGCGCGCCCTGCGAAGCGGCCTTCTTGCGGAAGGCCTGCAGCAGACTGTAGCCGTCGTACCAACCTTCGCCCGAGAGGCCCAGCGATGCGAGTTCGACGCCCTCCGTCGATATCCACGGGAAGCGCGCCTTCAGTTCGTCGGGCGTCATCAGCGCCACATCGACCGCATGCGCCTTCTGCATCGCATGGTTCTCGCGCAGCACATCGACACCGGCCGGCGAGGCCAGGTACAGATAGCCGGGCTCGACGAGGCCGATGTCCGGCACGTCGTCGCCGACGCGCAAGGTCTCGCCGAGATGCCGGAAGAAGTCGATGCCATAGAGCGACATCTCGATGTTGATGGCGGTGGAGAATTGCTGCCGGATCGAACTGGCCGAGAGCGCCGACGAGGCCTGCTTGTACGAGAAGTCGCGCTCGACCACGGTGACCTCGAAGGGCTCCGCCTCCGGGTCCTTGGTCAGGAAATAGGCGATGGCCGAACCGATGGCCCCGCCGCCAATGATCACCACTCGACGCATGAGATGCCTTTCCTGGCTGTCCGCACGCAGGCCGCGGCGGGCGCCCCGCAGAATAGCGCCATGAGAAAAGACATTCCCAACCTGGGCGCGCTGCAGGCTTTCGAGGCTTCGGCGCGGCTGGGGAGCTTCACCCGCGCGGCGGCCGAGCTGGCGCTGACGCAGAGCGCGGTCGGGCGGCAGGTGGCGATGCTGGAGCAGCGCCTGGGCGTACCGCTCTTCTCGCGCGTGCGCAGGCGCCTGACGCTCACCGACGTGGGGCGCGAGTACGCGGCGCGCATCCGCCGGCACCTGGACCAGATCCGCCGCGACACGCTGGAGATCAGCGCGGGCCACGACATGGGCTTCGTGCTCGAGCTGGCCGTGGTGCCGACCTTCGCGACGCAGTGGCTCATTCCACGGCTGCCCGATTTCAGCCGGCTGCATCCGAACATCACGGTGAACCTGTCGGCGCGCTCGCAGCCCTTCTCCTTTCAAGAAAACGCCTACGACGCGGCGATCTATTTCGGCGACCAGTTCTGGCCCAACACGCGCGGCGGGCTGATCTTTTCAGAGGGCGAGATGGTGCCGATCTGCAGCCCGGCCTTTCGCGATGCCAACGGCCCGTGGGACGAAGCGGGTTTCGAGCGCTGCCGCCATGTGCACCTGAGCACGCGCGCGCATGCGTGGCGCGACTGGTATGCGCAGCAGGGCTGGGACTACACGGTGCACGCGTCGCGCGGGCCGCGCTATGAGCTCTTCACGATGGTGGTTGCAGCGACTGCGGCCGGCATGGGCGTCGGGCTTGCGCCGCGCATCCTGATCGAGCACGAGCTGCGCACCGGCGAGCTGGTGATTCCCGTGGACCGGCACCTCGATGTGCCGCAGGGCTATTACTTCGCGTACCCCGAAGGCCGTCCGGCCTCCGGGGCGCTCGAGCACTTCAAGCAGTGGGTGCTCGGTTTGAATCCTGCCTAGACCGGATTCGGATTGCGCTCCAGAAACCCCTGCTGGTGCCAGTAGGGATAAGTCCGCGTCACGGCGCTGGCCGCGTCGAGTTCGGCGACCTGCGCGGGCGTGAGGTTCCAGCCCACCGCGCCGAGGTTCTGGCGCAGTTGCGTTTCGTCGCGCGCACCGACCACCACGCTCGACACCGTCGGCCGCTGCAGCAGCCAGTTGAGCGCGACCTGCGGCACCGTCTTGCCGATGTCCCCGGCGACTTTTTCCAGCGCATCGACCACGCGGTACAGCAGCTCGTCGGCCACCGGCGGACCCATGTCGGCCGTCACGTGCAGGCGGCTGTTGGCGGGCAGCGGCTGGCCGCGGCGGATCTTGCCCGTGAGCCGGCCCCAGCCCAGCGGGCTCCAGACCACAGCGCCCACGCCCTGGTCTTGTGCGAGTGGCATCAGCTCCCACTCGTATTCGCGGCCGACCAACGAGTAGTACGCCTGGTGCGCCACATACCGCGCATAGCCGTAGCGCTCCGACACGGCCAGCGACTTCATCAAATGCCAGCCCGAGAAATTCGACGCGCCCACATAGCGCAGCTTGCCCGCGCGCACGAGGTCGTCGAGCGTGGACACGGTCTCTTCGACAGGCGTGCTCGCGTCGAAGCCATGCAGCTGGAACAGGTCGATGTAGTCGGTGCCCAGGCGCTTCAACGCACTGTCGACCGCCCGCACGAGATGGTGGCGCGACGACCCCGCCTCGTTCGCTCCCGGGCCGTTGCGGAACGTGGCCTTGGTCGAGAGGATGAGCTTGTCGCGCGGCCGGCCCTTGATGGCCTCGCCGAGCACCGATTCGGCGGCGCCGTCGGAATAGATGTCCGCGCTGTCGAACATGCTGACGCCCGCGTCGATGCAGATGTCGATGAGCTTGCGCGCCTCGGCCACGTCGGTGCTGCCCCAGGCGCTGAAGAACTCGCCCTTGCCCCCGAACGTGCCGGTGCCGAAACTCAATACGGGGACCTTGAGGCCCGATTTGCCCAGATGACGGTATTCCAAAGCACTACTCCTTCGAAGAATGAATGAAGCGACGCGCCGACCGGCACGCCGTTGGGTCATTGTTCGCCGGGGCATTGAACCCCTTTGCGCGTCGGGCCTTGCCGAATTCGGCTAAGTAATATCGGCCGATGCGAATCGCCATTGAAAACCCCGACCAGCCCGACGTGATCCAGCTCATCGACGACCTCGATGCGTTCCAGAAGCCGCTGTATCCGCCGGAGAGCCATTACGGCATCGACATCGCGGCGTTGTCGGCAGCCAATGTGCTGTTCGCGGTGGCACGCGATGAAGCAGGCACGGCCATCGGCTGCGCGGCCATCGTCATCGAGCCTGAATATGGCGAGTTGAAGCGGATGTACGTGCGGCCGGAGAACCGCGGGCAAGGCATCGCCGACAAGTTGCTGGCGTTTCTCGAAGCGGAAGCGATGGCCCGGGGCTGTGCCGTGTTCAGGCTGGAGACGGGCGTGAGCCAGCCTGCGGCGCTGTCGTTCTATGCGCGCTCGGGATACGCGCGGCGCGAGCGCTTCGGGCGGTATCCGGAAGACCCGCTGAGTGTTTTCATGCAGAAGGACGCCGCCTGACGCCCAGGGCGCGAACGGGGCGATGACTTCAGGCTCCACCTCATCGTCGCGCCGCGGCCTCTGGGTCGGCCTTGCGTTCTGCGCCGCGCTCGCCGCGGGCACGTGGGCCGTGATGAGCGGCGCCGTCGAGGTGCCGGAGCGCTTCAATCCATGGGCGCCACTCGACGTGGCGGCCGAGCCCGACTGGCTCACCGGCTTCAAGCTCGCACGCGCCCGCCGCGAACCCACGCGCTGCCTCGCGGCGCTCGCGCGAACCGGCATGCAATACGACCTGCTGCCCGATCGCGTGACCGGCGAAGGCTGCGGCTTCGAGAATGCCGTGCGGCTGCGCTCGGCCGGTGTGCGGCTGGGCACGTCGCCCTCGCTGAGCTGCCCGATAGCGCTGTCCTTCTTCATGTGGGAAAAGCACGCGCTGCAGCCGGCCGCGAAGCAGCGCTTTGGCGAGCCGGTGGTGGCCATCGAGCATCTGGGGAGCTATGCGTGCCGCAACGTGAATAGGGGCGAAGGCGCGGTGCCGGGCGCTTCGCGCAGCCGGCACGCGACGGCGGATGCGTTCGATGTGGCCGGCCTGACGCTTGCCGGCGGGCAGCGCATCACCGTGCGGCGGGACTGGTCCGGCAACGGCGACCCGGCAGACCTGCTGCTGCGCGATGCGCATCGCGGTGCCTGCCGGTTCTTCGATGGCGTGCTGGGTCCGGACTACAACGCGGCGCACAGGGACCACTTTCATCTGGAGACGGGCGGGTATTCGATGTGCCGGTAGCGCTTTGCGCATCGCATGAACGGTCCGTAAGCCGACTCGGCGCGGCGCCCCGCGTCTTCATTGCCCCGTCCAACGCACACCCCCGGGGAAACACCTAGAAGCCGATCGAGCGGCGAAGTTCGAACACGCCTTCCCAGAGGGAAAAAGGTGCCGCAGTCACCGTTCCGTGC
This sequence comes from Variovorax sp. W2I14, assembly GCF_050435205.1. Classification (NCBI taxonomy): domain Bacteria; kingdom Pseudomonadati; phylum Pseudomonadota; class Betaproteobacteria; order Burkholderiales; family Comamonadaceae; genus Variovorax; species Variovorax sp. W2I14. Next base: position 1,910,204 of record NZ_JBNDJX010000001.1, read on the forward strand.
TTTCTGCGCCGCTGGCCCGTTCCTTGCAAACTCGATCAAAAATGACAGAAAATTTTCCGTCCTGACTTATATTTGTAAACCAGTTTTCAAAATCCGCACACTTTCGGGCTCCTCCGCACCTTCATGAGCACCCCTGTCGACACCCCAGGCACCACCGTGGCCCAGCGCATTGCGCAGGCCTTGCCGCGGCTGACGCGTTCGCATCGGCAGGTGGCCGACTACGTGCTGGAGCACCCGCTGCAGGTCGCCACGCTGCCCATCGACGAACTCGCAACCGCCGCAGGCGTCTCCGTGGCCACGGCCAACCGGTTCGCCCGCGCGCTGGACTTCGACGGCTACGCCACCTTCCGCGCCGAGCTCGTGCGCGGCTTCGAGTCGCTGGTGGCGCCGGTGGAGCGGCTGCGCGGCAATCTCGAGCATCCGAGCACGGTGGCCGAGGTGTTCGCGACCGCGCTCGACGAGAGCCGCCGCAACATCGAAGCCACGCGCCAGACGCTGGACTACGCCGCCTGCGAAGCCGCGGTGGAACACATCGGCAAGGCGCGGTCGGTCTACATCGCGGGCTTCGGCGCGAGCGGCTGGCTCGCGGGCCTGCTGCAGCACGGACTGGACAGCAGTTGCCGCGACGTGCGCCTGCTGCCAGGCGTGAGCGGCGTCACGCATGCGGCCCGCGCACTGATGCACGCAGGGCCGGAGGACGTGTTCATCGGCCTCACCTTTCCGCGCTACCTGACCGACACCGTGTTGCTCGCGCAGGTCGCGCGCGAACAAGGCTGCAGCGTGATCGCGCTCACCGATCGGCCAACCTCGCCGATGGCACCGCTGGCCGACGTGGCGCTCTATTGCCAGACCGAAACCAACTACCGCCCGAACTGCGAGACCAGCGTGCTCGCGCTGGTCGAGGCGCTGACCAGCGCCGTCGCGCTGCGGGCGCCCGACCCGGTGCAGTCCGCCCGCCGCACGCTGCAGGTGCTGCGACCCTGGCTGCACGGCGCGAACGGGCTCCCGCGCATCGACGGTATCGCCGCGCGCACTGCCGCCACATCCGACGCTGCTGCCCTGAAGGGCACGGCCAAGAAAAAGAAGAAAGCTCCTTGATGAAGAACACCACGCCCGTCATCGCCATTCACGGCGGTGCCGGCACCATCAGCGCCGCCACGACCAACACCGCGCAGGCGCAGGCGTACCACGACGCGCTGCAGAACATCGTGCGCGCCGCGCAGGCGGCGCTGCTCAAGGGCGCCTCCGCGCTAGACGCCACCTGCCTTGCGGTCGAACTGCTCGAAGAGTGCCCGCTGTTCAACGCAGGGCACGGCGCGGTCTTCACACACGAGGAAACGCACGAACTCGACGCCGCCGTGATGGACGGCGCGACGCTCGCCGCCGGTGCCATCGCCGGCGTGTGCCACGTGCGCCGCCCGGTGCGCGCCGCGCGTGCCGTGCTCGAAGACGGCGCGCACGTGCTGCTGGCCGGCGCGGGTGCCGAAGCCTTCGCGCGCGATCGCGGGCTCGAAATGGTCGAGCCCTTCTTCTTCTCGACCGAGGCGCGCCGCCAGCAGCTCTACCGCGTGCGCGACACCGGCCGAGTGGTCACCGACCACGAAGGCGCTGCCATGACGCCGCCGCTCGATGAAGACAAGAAGTTCGGCACCGTCGGCGCGGTCGCGCTCGACATGCACGGCCATCTCGCCGCCGCCACCTCGACGGGCGGCATGACCAACAAGCGCGTCGGCCGCATCGGCGATTCCCCGCTCATCGGCTCCGGCACCTATGCCGACGACCGCACGGCCGCCATCTCCTGCACCGGCAGCGGCGAAATGTTCATCCGCGTTGCTGCGGCCCACGACATCTGCGCGCGCATGGCCTACGGCGGCGCGACGCTCGAAGCGGCCACGCACGCCGTGGTGCACCAGTCGCTTCCCGCCATCGGCGGCACCGGCGGGCTGATCGCCGTCGACCGCCACGGCAACCTGAGCCTCGCCTTCAACACCGAAGGCATGTACCGCGGCCACGCGCGCGGCGACGAAGCGCCGATCACGGCCATCTTCGCCTGACGCTGCACGCCCCCTCTTTCTCTCGCACACCCATGTCCTCCCCTGCCCTCAACCTGCCGGACGGCCGCGTTCTCGCCGTCGACGACCTCACCGTGCGCTTCTCGACCTCCGAGCGCACCGTCGATGCCGTCAAGCACCTGTCCTTCCACGTCGACCATGGCGAAACGCTCGCGGTGGTGGGCGAATCGGGCTCGGGCAAATCGGTCACTTCGCTCGCGCTGATGCGGCTTGTGGAACACGGCGGCGGGCGCATCCTCGGCGGCAGCATGGCGTTTCGCCGCCGCAACGGCGAAGTGCTCGACCTCGCGCAGGCACGCGACAGCACGATGCGCGGCATCCGCGGTGCGGACATCGCGATGATTTTTCAGGAGCCGATGACCTCGTTGAACCCGGTGTTCACCGCGGGCGACCAGATCGCCGAGGCCATCCGCATCCACCAGGGTAAGAGCAACGCGGCCGCGCGCGCAGAGGCGCTGCGCATGCTCGAACTCGTGCGCATTCCCGAAGCGCGCAACGTGCTCGACCGCTTTCCACATCAGCTCTCGGGCGGCATGCGCCAGCGCGTGATGATCGCGATGGCGCTCTCCTGCAAGCCGCAGTTGCTGATCGCCGACGAGCCCACCACCGCGCTCGACGTGACGATCCAGGCGCAGATTCTTCAGCTCATCCGCGAACTGCAGAAGGAGATGCGCATGGGCGTGCTCTTCATCACGCACGACATGGGCGTGGTGGCCGAAATTGCCGACCGCGTGCTCGTGATGTACCGCGGCGACAAGGTCGAAGCGGGCGCCTCCGAAACCGTGTTCGCCGCGCCGCAGCACCCGTACACGAAGGCGCTGCTGTCGGCCGTGCCCAAGCTCGGCGCGATGCAGGGCACGGATCTGCCGGCCAAGTTCGAGCTGCTGCGCACCGAAGGCACGCCCGAGGCGGTGCCCTCCACACCCGCCACGCCGCAGACCACCGTGCGCGACGACGCCGGCCCGATCCTGCGCGTGCGCGACCTCGTGACGCGCTTCGACGTGCGCAGCGGCCTCTTCGGCCGCGTGAAGCGCCGTGTTCATGCGGTGGAAAAGATCAGCTTCGACCTGTACCCCGGCGAGACGCTGGCGCTGGTCGGCGAGTCGGGCTGCGGCAAGTCGACCACGGGCCGCTCGCTGCTGCGCCTGGTCGAGAGCCAGAGCGGCGCCATCGAGTTCGGCGGGCAGAACATCCGCGAGCTCCCCACGCGCGAGCTGCAGGCGCTGCGCCGGAACATCCAGTTCATCTTCCAGGACCCGTTCGCCTCGCTCGATCCGCGCGTGACGGTGGGCTTTTCGATCATGGAGCCACTGCTCATTCACAACATCGCCAAGGGTGCCGAGGCGCAGCAGCGCGTCGACTGGCTGCTGCAGAAGGTCGGCCTGCCGCCTGAAGTGGCGCAGCGTTATCCGCACGAGTTCTCGGGCGGACAGCGGCAACGCATCGCGATTGCGCGCGCGCTCGCGCTCAATCCGAAGGTGGTGGTGGCGGACGAATCGGTGTCGGCGCTGGACGTGTCCATTCAGGCGCAGATCGTCAACCTCATGCTCGACCTGCAGCGCGAACTGGGCGTCGCGTTCCTTTTCATCTCGCATGACATGGCGGTGGTCGAGCGCATCAGCCACCGCGTGGCCGTGATGTACCTCGGCCAGATCGTGGAGATCGGTCCGCGCCGCGCGGTGTTCGAAGCACCGCAGCACGCCTACACCCGCAAGCTGATGGCGGCGGTGCCGGTGGCCGACCCATCGCGCCGCCACAAGCCGCGCGCGCTGCTCGAAGGCGAAATCCCGAGCCCGATTCGCGCGGTGGGCGACGAGCCCGATGTGCCGCCCCTAGTGCAGGTTGCGCCAGGGCATTTCGTGGCACGGCACGCCATCGGCGGCGCGTTCTGATTTCCGATTTTTCATCCCGCAGGCCCTCCTGCTTTTTTTCTCACGAACCGACTGGAGTTCTTCCATGAAGCAATCTTCTTCTTCCCTGCGATGGGCATCCGCACTGCTGGGCCTGGCGGCACTGGCTGCATCGGGCACGGCCCTGGCCTCCAAAGACGTGGTGCTGTCGATCGGCTACCAGCCCGAAACGCTGGACCCGTACAACACCAACACCACCATCACCACCGCGGTGACCAAGTCCTTCTATGAAGGCCTGTTCCAGTTCGACAAGGACCTGAAGGTGCAGAACGTGCTCGCCGAGAGCTACGACGTGTCCAAGGACGGCCTGGTCTACACCATCAAGCTGCGCAGCGGCGTCAAGTTCCACGACGGCACCGACTTCAACGCCGAAGCCGTGAAGTTCACGCTCGACCGCGTGCTGAACCAGGACAACAAGCTCCTGCGCTACAACCAGTTCAACCGCGTGGGCAAGGTCGAGGCGCTGAACCCGACCACCGTGCGCATCACGCTCAAGGAGCCCTTCGGCCCCTTCATCAACTCGCTGGCCCACGCCTCGGCCGCGATGATTTCGCCCACCGCGTTGAAGAAGTGGGGCAACAAGGACATCGCGTTCCACCCCGTGGGCACCGGCCCCTTCGAATTCGTCGAGTGGAAGCAGACCGAAGCCGTGAAGGCCAAGAAGTTCGACGGCTACTGGAAGAAGGGCTATCCGAAGATCGACAACCTGCAGTGGAAGCCGGTGCTCGAGAACAACACGCGCGCTGCAATGCTGCAGACTGGCGAAGCCGACTTCGCGTATCCAATTCCCTATGAGCAGGCCGAGCTGCTGAAGAAGAGCGACAAGCTCGAAGTGGTGGCCACGCCTTCGATCATCACGCGCTTCCTCACACTCAACGTGATGCAGAAGCCCTATGACAACCCGAAGGTGCGCGAGGCCATCGGCTACGCCATCAACAAGGAAGCGCTCGCCAAGGTGGCTTTCGGCGGCTATGCCTTCCCGGCGCAGGGCTTCGTGCCACAGGGCGTGAAGTTCGCCGAGAAGATGGCGCCCATTCCCTACGACGTGAAGAAGGCCAAGCAGCTGCTGACGGAAGCCGGTTTCCCGAACGGTTTCGAGTCGGTGCTCTGGAGCCACTACAACAACACGACCTCGCAGAAGGTGATCCAGTTCGTGCAGCAGCAGCTTGCACAGGTGGGCATCAAGCTGCAGGTGCAGGCGCTCGAAGTGGGCCAGCGCAATGAGTTGGTCGAGACCTGGTCCGACCCTGCCACCGCCAAGGTGCGCATGTACTACGTGGGCTGGTCCTCGTCGACCGGTGAAGCCGACTGGGCGCTGCGTCCGCTGTTCGCTTCGGAAGCCTGGCCGCCGAAGCTTGCCAACTACGCGTACTACAAGAACGACCTGGTCGACGGCAACATCGCCAAGGCGCTGGTTGCGGTGGACGACAAAGAGAAGGCCGCGCTCTACAAGGCAGCCCAGGAGCAGCTCTACAAGGACCTGCCGCGCATTCCGCTGGTTACCGAGCAGAACCTCTCGGCCCATGCCAAGCGCCTGTCGGGTGTGTTCGTGATGCCTGACGGCAACATCAACGTCGACGCCATCGCCACGTCGAACTGATCGCCGGCCCTCTCTTCCCGTTCCCTGATCGACTGCCCCTCGGGCGACGGCCGCGCGCCGTCGCCCGTTGCGGCATCCGCACCCCATGCTGAATTACCTTCTCAAACGCCTGCTGGGCTTGATTCCCACACTGCTCATCGTGGCGGTGCTGGTTTTCCTGTTCGTTCACATGCTGCCCGGCGACCCCGCGCGACTCGCCGCCGGCCAGGATGCCGACGAGCAGACGATCGCCATGGTGCGCACGGAGCTCGGCCTCGACAAGCCGCTGCCCCAGCAGTTCGTGAGCTTCTTCACCCACATGCTGCAAGGCGACTTCGGCACCTCGATCCGCAGCCGGCGGCCGGTGTCGACCGAGATCGCGGAGCGCTTCTTCCCGACCGTGATGCTGACCATCACCAGCATGGTGTGGGCGGTGATCTTCGGCATGGGCATCGGCATCGTCTCTGCCGTGTACCGCAACAAATGGCCGGACCGCATCGGCATGACGCTGGCGGTATCGGGCATCTCCTTTCCTGCATTTGCATTGGGCATGCTGCTGATGCAGATCTTCTCGGTGCAACTCGGCTGGCTGCCCACGGTGGGAGCCAGCACCTGGAAACACTACATCCTGCCCTCGATCACGCTCGGTGCAGCCGTCGCGGCCGTGATGGCCCGCTTCACGCGCGCCTCGTTCGTCGAGGTAATCCAGGAAGACTTCGTTCGCACCGCGCGCGCCAAGGGCGTGCGCGAATCCAGCGTGGTGTTCAAGCACACGCTGCGCAATGCGCTGATCCCCGTGGTCACGATGATGGGCCTGCAGTTCGGCTTCCTGCTGGGCGGCTCCATCCTTGTGGAGGCGGTCTTCAACTGGCCCGGCCTCGGCCGCCTGCTGGTCGATGCCGTGCAGATGCGCGACTACCCCGTCATCCAGACGCTGGTGCTGCTGTTCTCGCTCGAATTCATTTTGATCAACCTGGTGGTCGATGTGCTGTACGGCTACATCAACCCGACCATTCGCTACAAGTGAGCAAGCAGCCATGACGCAAGCTTCCGGCGTGCCTGCCGAAACCATTCTTCCGACCTCCCCGGTCGCCACGCTTCAGAACGCCGGAAAGGTCCGCACGCCCTGGGGCGAATGCTGGCGCCGTTTCAAGAAGCAGCCGGTGGGCATCGTGGCCGCCATCTTCGTGCTGCTGCTGGTGTTCATCGCGGTGTTCGCGCCGTGGATCGTGCCCTTCGATCCCGAGAACTTCTTCGACTACGACATGCTGAACAGCGGCCCCTCGGCCACGCACTGGTTCGGCGTCGATCCTCTGGGCCGCGACATCTTCAGCCGCATCCTCGCGGGTGCGCGCATCTCGCTGATGGCGGGCTTTCTGTCGGTGCTGGTGGGCGGCTTCATCGGCACGGCCTTCGGCTTGCTCGCGGGCTACTACGAAGGCTGGTGGGACCGCATCGTGATGCGCATCTCCGACGTGCTGTTCGCCTTTCCCGGCATCCTGCTGGCGCTGGGGGTGGTGGCCATCCTCGGCAGCAGCATGACCAACGTGGTGGTGGCGGTGTCGGTGTTCAGCGTGCCGGCCTTCGCGCGGCTCGTGCGCGGCAACACGCTGGTGCTGAAGCAGCAGACTTACATCGAGGCCGAGCGCAGCATCGGCGCATCGGACTGGACGATCATCGTGCGGCACATCCTGCCGGGCACGATTTCGTCGATCGTCGTGTACTTCTCGATGCGCGTGGGCACCTCGATCATCACGGCCGCCAGCCTGTCGTTCCTCGGCATGGGCGCGCAGCCGCCGACGCCCGAGTGGGGCGCGATGCTCAACGAGGCGCGCGCCGACATGGTGACATCGCCGCACGTGGCGCTGTTCCCGAGCCTGGCCATCTTCTTCACCGTGCTCGCGTTCAACCTGCTGGGCGATGCCTTGCGCGATGCGCTCGATCCGAAGATCGACCGCGAGTAACTTCTCCTTTCTTCATGGCCTCGACGAACACCCTGCCTTACATCGGCACCCTGCTCCAGGGCCCGCGCAACGCCATCACCGACGTGGAAGGCGTCACCGTCGGCCACCAGACGCTCGATGACGGCGCCGTGCAGACAGGCGTGACGGTGATCCGCCCGCATGCGGGCGATCCGTTCCGCGACAAGGTGCCGGCCGCGGCCGTGGTGCTCAACGGTTTCGGCAAGAGCGTCGGGCTGGTGCAGCTAGCGGAACTCGGCGTGCTGGAAACGCCCATCGCGCTGACCAACACCTTCTCGGTCGGCACGGTGGCGACGGCGCAGATCCGGCATTGCATCGCGAGCAACCCCGAGAGCGGCCGGTCGCTGCCGACGGTGAACCCGCTGGTCTTCGAGTGCAACGACGGCTTTCTGAACGACATCCAGCGGCTCGCGATCACCGAGGCCGACTATCTGCAGGCGCTCGACGCCGCCGGCCCCGACTTCGCGCAGGGCTCGGTCGGCGCGGGGCGCGGCATGTCGAGTTTCCAGCTCAAGGGCGGCATCGGCAGTGCCTCGCGCCGCGTGTCCTCGCCCTGCGGCGAAGTGCATACGGTGGGTGCGCTGGTGCTCGCGAACTACGGGCGCCAGCCGCAACTGGTGCTGGCCGGCCACGCGGTCGGCGAGCGGCTGGCCGCGCAGCAGGCCACGGCCGAATGCAAGGAGCCCGAGAAGGGCTCGATCATCATCGTGGTCGCGACCGATGCACCGCTCGATGCGCGCCAGTTGCGCCGCCTCGCGCTGCGCGCGGGCGCGGGCCTCGCGCGCACCGGCTCGGTCTTCGGCCATGGCAGCGGCGACATCGTGCTGGCCTTCTCGACCGCCTACACCGTGCCCGACCGCGTCGACCGCCCGATGCCCACCATCGCGATGGTGCACGACGGGTTGCTCGATGGCCTCTTCCAGGCCGCCGCCGACAGCACCGAGCAGGCTATTGTTCATGCGCTCTGGCGCGCCACGGCCGTGACGGGCCGCGATGGCAATCACCGGGCGGCGCTGTCCGAGGTGTTGCCGCCCTCTTCCCTTTTCTCTTCCGCAGAAGTGCACGCCCTCCCATGAAAGTCCTGATCTCCACCGACATCGAAGGCGTTGCGGGCGTCTATCACCACGAGCAGGCGCGGCAGGGCAACCCCGAGTACGAACGCGCCCGCGTGCTGATGGCGCACGAGGCCAATGCGGCGATTGCCGGTGCATTCGATGCGGGCGCCACCGAGGTGCTGGTGAACGACTCGCACGGCGGCTTTCGCAACATGCCGCCCGACGTGCTCGATGCGCGTGCCCGCGTCGTGCAGGGCAAGCCGCGGTACCTGAGCATGGTGGCGGGCGTGGAGGAAGACGGCGTGGAGGCGGTCTGCATGGTGGGCTACCACTCGCGGGCGCAGGGGCGCGGCATCCTTGCGCACACGATCAACAGTTTTGCGTTTGCGAGCATTCGGCTGGGAGAGCAGGAGCTCGGCGAGGCTGGGCTCTACGGGGCGCTTGCGGGCGAGTACGGCGTACCCGTGGTGATGGGCAGCGGGGATGACGTGTTCATCGGCGAGAACCGGGCGCTCTTTCCGCATGCGACGTTTGTGGAGACGAAGAAGGCGACTGGCTTCAACAGCGGCGTGTCGCTGTCGCCGGAGCAATCGCGCAAGGCGATTCGCGCCGGGGTGGTTGAGGCGCTGGCTGCACGGGGCCGTGCGAAGCCGCTGGTCTTCGAGGGGCCGCAGGTGGTCACGCTGCGGACTCAGTCGCCGATGATGGCTGATCTGTTTTGCCAGTGGCCGAGCTTCGAGCGGGTCGATGGTGTGACTCTGCGCTTCAGCGCTGGGACGGTGGAAGCGGCTGTGCGGATGTTGAACTGCTGTTCGGCGATGTCTTCGATGTTGCGTTGAGTTTGCTTTTTCTTTGCGTTCTCTGCTGAGGGCGGAGGCCGGGTCTCGCCCCGGCGGGCGACTTACTTTCTTTTGCTTCGCCAAAAGAACGTAAGCAAAGAAAAGGCGACCCTGCTGTCTGCGTCCCTACGCTTCGCTTCGGGCAACCTGCGGTGCTCACGTTCCGCGGGGTCTCGCCCAAACTCGCTTCGCTCAAACAAGGGCGAGCCCTGATCCGCGAAACGCTGCGCTCCTCGGCGCATACAGAAGGGCTTTCGGCCGCGCCATCGCTGCGCTCGGCGGCGCGCTCGGGCCTTCGCTTCGCTCGGCTCGAGTTGGCTTCCTCTACGACGAGGAGCCTTTGTTCCACTGAATTCGGATTGGCTCCCTCGCCCCTTGGGGAGAGGGAGCCAATCCAGCCGGCAAGCGAAACAACGGCCCACCGAAAGGAGGCCGAGCGAAGCAAAGGCCCGACTGCAAGCCGAGCAAAGCGACGGCCCGTTCGGTATCCAACCCCCTCTGGCTGCGCCGAGGAGCGCAGCGGTTCGCGGATCAGGGCTCGCCGCTGTTTGAGCGCAGCGAGTTCGGCGAGACCCCGCGAACCGCGAGCACCGCAGGTTGCCCCGTAGCGCAGCGCAGGGGTCGCAGCCAGCGGGGTCGCCTTTTCTTTGCTTACTTTCTTTTGGCGAAGCAAAAGAAAGTGAGTCGCCCGCCGGGGCGAGACCCGGCCTCGGAAAGAAAACCAGATCAATGCGTACGACAACCACCGGTTCCTAGAATCCCCGGAGTCCGGCAACCCGTTTCCAGCCTCTCGCCCTTATCCAGAATAAGCATCCAACCGCCCGCAAACCCGCATGGCCATTGGTGAATTAGCTTATCCGCATAAAGCGCGAACCAAAAAATAGTTTGTTTCCATAAGGCCCGCTTTCAGAATCTCGGCTTCTTGCTGGGGCGCTGGACGCACCGCACTTCAAGACAGCACTCACGATGTACCAATACACAGAATTCGATCGCCAGTTCGTTCACCAACGGGCCGCCCAGTTCAGAGACCAGCTCGAGCGCTGGCAAAAGGGCCGCCTGCACGAGGACGAGTTCCGCCCGCTGCGGCTGCAAAACGGCTGGTACGTCCAGCGCTATGCGCCGATGCTGCGCGTGGCCGTGCCCTATGGCGAGCTTTCGAGCCGCCAACTGCGCGTGCTGGCCAGGATCGCCCGCGAATACGACGAGCCCGAAGCCGAGGTCTACAAGAAGGCCATCGAAACGCAGGGCCTGCTCGGCAGCCACAAGCTCCCGACCCACTACGCCCACTTCTCGACGCGCCAGAACGTCCAGTACAACTGGATTCCGCTCGCCAAGTCGGCCGACGTGATGGACCTGCTGGCTTCGGTCGACATGCACGGCATCCAGACCAGCGGCAATTGCATCCGCAACATCACGAGCGACGAGCGCGCCGGCATCGCGGTCGACGAAATCGCCGATCCGCGCCCCTTCGCGGAAATCATGCGCCAGTGGAGCACGCTGCACCCCGAGTTCGCCTTCCTGCCGCGCAAGTTCAAGATCGCCATCACCGGCGCCACCGAAGACCGCGCCGCCACCGGCTGGCACGACGTGGGCCTGCACGTGGTGAAGAACGAAGCGGGAGAAATCGGCTTCCGCGTGCAAGTGGGCGGCGGCATGGGCCGCACGCCGATCATCGGCACCGTGCTGCGCGAGTTCCTGCCGTGGCAGCAGATCATGAATTACCTCGAAGCGGTGATCCGTGTCTACAACCGCTATGGCCGCCGCGACAACATCTACAAGGCGCGCATCAAGATCCTGGTGAAGGCCGAAGGCCAGCGCTACATCGACGACGTCGAGGCCGAGTACAAGCAGATCCTCGAACACGACGGCGCGCCGCACACCATCACGCAGGAAGAGTACGACCGCGTGGCCGCCTCCTTCGTGCCGCCGACGCTCGCCACCCGCGTACTGCAGAGCGCCGAAAAGACCGACGCCGAGCTGGGCGCCCACGCAGCCGACGACGTGCAGTTCGCCCGCTGGCTCGCCCGCAACGTGGCGCCGCACAAGAACCCCGCGCTGCGCGCCGTCACGCTGTCGTTCAAGCGCCTGAAGCAGGCGCCCGGCGATGCATCGGCCGACCAGCTCGACACGCTCGCGCAACTGGCCGACCGCTTCTCCGCCGGCGAAGCCCGCGTGACGCACGACCAGAACGTGGTGCTGCCCTGGGTGCATGCCGAAGACCTGCATGCGCTGTGGCTCGCCGCCCGCGCCGCCGGTTTCGCGAGCGCCAACGTGCACCTGCTGACGGACATGATCGCCTGCCCCGGCGGCGACTTCTGCGCGCTGGCCAATGCGCGCTCCATTCCGATTGCCGAAGCGATCACCGAGCGCTATCAAGACCTCGACGAGCTCGACGACCTGGGTGAGATCGACCTGCACATCAGCGGCTGCATCAACTCCTGCGGCCATCACCACAGCGGCCACATCGGCATCCTGGGCGTCGACAAGGACGGCAAGGAGTGGTACCAGGTCACCCTCGGCGGCTCCGATGGTTCCGCGCTCAGCGGCAATCCGCAGGCCGGCAAGGCGGTCGGCCCCTCGTTCTCGGCGGCCGAAGTGCCGGGCGTGATCGAGGCCGTGCTCACCACCTACCGCGACACCCGTTCGTCGGGCGAGACCTTCATCGACACCCTGCGCCGTGTCGGCCACGACCCGTTCAAGGCCGCGGCCAACGGTGCGCGGTTCAAGGTGGAGGAAGCAGCATGAGCCGCCGGGCCGCTCCCAAGGCGAATACCGTAGCGCGTAGCGCGGAGGTTTCCTAATGAACAAGACGCTTAACATCCTCTCGGCCGAAGAGCACATCGACGACGGCGACCCGAAGGTTCTGCAACTGGCCAACGATGCGGACCCGCTCGCCATCGAGGTGTGCCTGGCCGACATCGAGCGCATCGACCTGCATTTCCCGAAGTTCACCGACGGCCGCGCCTACAGCCAGGCCTTCCTGCTGCGCCGCCGGCTCGGGTTCACGGGCGACATCCGTGCGACGGGCGACGTGCTCATCGACCAACTGGTGCAGATGGAGCGCACGGGCTTCTCGAGCGCCGTGCTGAAAGAAGGCGTGGACGCCTCCGACGCACAGCGCCAGTTCGACCGCTTCTCCGCCTTCTACCAAGGCGATGCCGTGAAGACCGCACCGCACTTCGTGGCCAGCAACTGAGCTCCAAAAAGACATTCGATATGAGCACCGCCACCGACATCGACTTCGCGCGCATCAACACCGACCTCGGCCGCAATGCCGAAGGGCTGGTGGACTGGGCGATCGGCCTGGGCCAGCCTTCGATCATCACCACCAACTTCCGCCCGTTCGAGGCGGTGATCCTGCACATGGTCACGCGTGCGAAGCGCGATGTGCCGGTGATCTGGATGGACAACGGCTACAACACCGAGGCCACCTACCGCTTTGCCGATGAGGTCACCAAGCAGCTGGGCCTGGACCTGCACATCTACCTGCCGCGCCGCTCACGCGCGCACCGCGAAGCAGTGGAAGGCCCGACGCCGGCACTCGACGATCCGCGCCACGCCGCCTTCACCGAAGAAGTGAAGCTGGAGCCCTTTGCCCGCGCGCTGCGCGAGACGGCGCCCAAGGTCTGGTTCACCGCGCTGCGGGCGACCGACACGGCCGTGCGCGCGCAGATGGACCCGGTCAGCGTCAATCCGGACGGCCTCATCAAGGTCGCGCCGCTGCTGCACTGGTCGTCCAAAGAGCTGTACGAGTACTGCACCGTACATGGCCTGCCCAACAACTTCGACTACGTGGACCCGACCAAGGGCGAAGACAACCGCGAGTGCGGATTGCATATCGCGCATTGAGCGCCAACGCTTCACCGACCTTCTGAATCCAGCCCTCACCCGATGAACGCCCGAACCGAAACCGAACTGCTGCTGTCGCCGGCGCACCTCTCCAACACGCACCTCGATGCGCTGGAGGAAGAAACGATCTTCATCCTGCGCGAAGTGGCGGCCGCCTTCGAGCGCCCCACCCTGCTGTTCTCGGGCGGCAAGGACTCGCTGGTGCTGCTGAAGTGCGCGGAAAAGGCGTTCGGCGCGGGTCGCATTCCCTACCCGCTGCTGATGATCGACACGGGCCACAACTTCCCCGAAGTGACGGCCTACCGCGACCAGCGCGCAAAGGAACTGGGCGCCGAACTCATCGTGCGCAGCGTCGAGGACTCGATGGCGCGCGGCACCGTGCGCCTCGCCCATCCGGGCGAATCGCGCAACGCGCACCAGTCGGTGACGCTGCTCGAAGCGATTGAAGAATTCCGTTTCGATGCGCTGATCGGCGGCGCCCGCCGCGACGAGGAAAAGGCGCGCGCCAAGGAACGCATCTTTTCGCACCGCGATTCCTTCGGCCAATGGCAACCCAAGGACCAGCGCCCCGAGCTGTGGACGCTGTTCAACACGCGCCTCGCACCCGGCGAACACTTCCGCGTGTTCCCGATCTCGAACTGGACCGAACTCGACGTGTGGCAGTACATCGAGCGCGAGCACGTCGGCCTGCCGTCGATCTACTACACGCACAAGCGCGAGGTGGTCGAGCGCCGCGGTCTGCTGGTGCCGGTGACCGAACTGACTCCGCCGCGCGACGGCGAAACGGTGCAGGTGCGCGACGTGCGCTTTCGCACCGTGGGCGACATCACGACCACCTGCCCGGTCGAGAGCCTCGCGGCCGATGCGGGCGACGTGGTGATCGAAACGCTCACGGTCGATGTCAGCGAACGCGGTGCCACCCGGATGGATGACATGACCTCCGAAGCATCCATGGAAAAACGCAAGAAAGACGGTTACTTCTGATGAGCGCGACGAATACTGCCAACGCAACCCCGATGTCCGTTCGCACTGAGCCTGTCGAAGTGCCGCGCGCAGCGTCGACAAGCTCAGCCCGAACGGGCGGGGGTCATCACGGCGACACCGGCACCGCCCTGCGCTTCATCACCTGCGGCTCGGTCGACGACGGCAAGAGCACGCTCATCGGCCGCCTGCTGGTGGACAGCAAGACCGTGCTGCAGGACCAGCTCGCCGGCGTGCAGCGCGGCGGCGAAACCGATCTGGCCTTGCTGACCGACGGCCTCTCGGCCGAGCGCGAGCAAGGCATCACGATCGACGTGGCGTATCGCTACTTCTCGACCGCCAAGCGCAAGTTCATCATCGGCGACGCGCCGGGCCATGAGCAGTACACCCGCAACATGGTCACCGCCGCCTCGGCCGCCGATGCCGCCGTGGTGCTGGTCGATGCGACCAAGCTGGCCTGGGCCGCCGAAGTGGAAGACGGCACCGTGGTCAAGCGCGAACTGCTGCCGCAGACGCGCCGCCACACGCTGCTGTGCCATCTGCTGCGCGTGCAGTCGATCGTGTTCGCGGTCAACAAGCTGGACGCCATCGGCGACGCGGGTCTCGCCTTCGAGCGCATCTCGACCGCGCTGACCGCCTTTGCCGAAGCGGCCGGCGTGCAGGTGGCCGGCATCGTGCCGATCTCCGCGCTCAAGGGCTGGAACGTGGCCACGCGCCATGCCGACTGGGTCGGCTACGAAGGCCCGAGCCTGCTCTCGCTGCTCGAAGACCTGCCGGTCACGGCGCAGGACGAGGCCGTGCCCTTCGCCTTTCCGGTGCAATGGGTCGAGAAGTTCTCGTCTTCCGCCGACACCTCGCAGGGCCGCCGCGTGTTCTGGGGCCGCGTCGCCTCGGGCCATGTGGAGCCCGGCCAGCGCGTGACCGTGTTGCCGAGCAACCAGACCGCCACCGTTGCGCAGGTGCTGAGCCACACGCGCCAGCCGAAGTCGGTGCATGCGGGCCACAGCGCCGGCATCGTGCTCGACCGGGAGGTCGATGTGTCGCGCGGCGACTGGCTGCTGGCGCCCGGCGCCTTCGAGCCGGTGCGCGAGATCACCGCCACCGTGGCCTGGCTCGACGACGAGCCGCTGGTCGCGGGCCGCGTGTACTGGGCGCTGCAGGGCCATCGCTGGGTCAAGGCGAAGGTCGCGCGCATCGTCGATCGGGTGAACATCACGACGCTCGAATCGGAGCCGGCGACGCAGCTCGAAGCCAATTCGATCGGCGATGTGGTGCTCGCACTGCAGCAGCCGCTGGCCGTGCTGCCCTTCACGCAATCGCGTGCGCTGGGCTCGCTGGTGCTGGTCGATACCGCCTCCCACAAGACCGCTGCTGCCGTTCTCGTGCAGCCCGCCGCCGCAAAGGCCTAAAATCTGGGGTTTTCCCCGATCAAACTGACGTTTAAAAGACAAATGACCCACGTCGTTTCCGAAGCCTGCATCCGTTGCAAATACACCGACTGCGTGGACGTTTGCCCCGTCGACTGCTTCCGCGAAGGTCCCAACATGCTGGTGATCGACCCGGACGAATGCATCGACTGCGCGGTCTGCATCCCCGAGTGCCCGGTCAACGCGATCTACGCCGAAGAAGACCTTCCGGCCAACCAGATCGCCTTCATCAAGATCAATGCCGAGCTGGCCTTGGCCGATGGCTGGAAGAGCATCACCAAGCGCAAGCCCGCGCTGCCCGACGCTGAAGAGTGGAAGGACAAGACGGACAAGGTCGGGGAGCTGGTGCGCTGAAGCATGTGGCCCCGACGCTCTTCACTGCGTGTAGCCGCTGCCCCCCGAGGGGGCCGCAGACCGCCTAGGGGCGGCCCGGCGGCGGTCTGATGACTCGCCAAGCCATCGAAACCGACGCCTTGATCGTCGGTGCCGGCCCCGTCGGGCTGTTCCAGGCCTTTCAGCTGGGCCTGCTTGAAATCTCCTGCCACATCGTCGATGCACTGCCCGCCGCGGGCGGCCAGTGCGTGGCGCTCTATGGCGACAAGCCGATCTACGACATTCCCGGCACGCCGGTGACCAGCGGGCGCGATCTTGCGCAATCGCTGCTCGCGCAGGTGGCGCCGTTCAAGCCGCAGTTTCATTTCGGCGAGCAGGTCGCCACCCTCGCTCGCCAGGCCGACGAGCGCCTGCTGCTGACCACGTCGGCCGGCAAGGCGTTCCTCGCGAAGACGGTGTTCATCGCAGCCGGCGTCGGCGCCTTCGTGCCCAAGCGCATCACGCTCGACGGGATCGCGCAGTTCGAAGGCACGTCCCTTTTCTATCACCCTGAATCGATGGACCGCTTTGCGGGGCAGATGGTGGTGGTGAATGGCGGTGACGACATCGCGCTCGAAACCACCGTTGCACTCACGGCCATTGCGAAGCACGTCACGCTGGTCCACCGGCGCGACGGTTTCCAGGCCAGCGAGGCGAACATCGCCGCAATGCGCGCCCTCGTGGCCGCCGGCAAACTGGCCTTCAAGGTCGGCCAACCGACCGCCTTCGACGGCAAGCAGCTGCAGATCACCACGCCCGATGCCACGACCGTCGACCTGCCGCTCGATGCGCTGATCGCGTGCCTCGGTATCTCGCCGCGCCTCGGCCCGATCGCCGACTGGGGCCTGGAGCTCGAGCGCAAGCAGGTGCCCGTCGACACCGAGAAATACGAAACCCGCGAGCGCGGCGTGTTCGCGGTGGGCGACATCAACACCTACCCGGGCAAGAAGAAGCTCATCGTCTGCGGCTTCCACGAAGCCACGCTGGCGGCCTGGGGCGCCACCGCCATCGTGTTCCCCGGCAAGGCGGTGCCGCTGCAGTACACGACCACCAGCACGCGGCTGCACGAGCTGCTGGGCGTGGCTGCTACTTCGCGCCAGGCATAAGCGCGCGGTATTCGCCGATGAAGCTGCCGATGGCGGCGACGTAGCTGTCGATATCCGAGTCGGACAGCGGCAGCGAGAGCACGACGAAGCCGCGCGGCGACGTGTAGATGCCCCGGCTCAGCAGGTGGAAGAACAGCAACTGGCGCAGGCGCCCGTCAACTGCCGCCAGATCGGCCACGCGCCGCACCTCACCGCCGACGAAATGCGCATTCATCAGCGAGCCAACGCCGGTGAACTGCATCGCCACGCCTTCTTGCGCACACAGCGCATTGAGCCGCGACCGCATTGCCTCGCCGCGTTCGGCCAACGCACCGGCCGCTTCGGGCGTGAACAGCTTCGTGAGTCCCGCATACCCAGCCGCCATCGTCATCACGTTGTTGTTGAAGGTGCCCGAATGCGCGAGCGCGCCGGTGCGCGGATCGAACTGCGCCATCACCTCCTCACGCCCGCCGAAGGCACCGAACGACATGCCGCCGCCGATGTACTTGCCCAGCGTGGTGAGGTCGGACTTGATGCCCAGCTTGTTGGCCAGCCCCTGCGGCGCGAGGCGCGAAGTCATCACCTCGTCGAAGACCAGCAGCGCACCGACCTTCGTGGCGCCATCCCGCAGCGCCTGCAGAAACTCGAGGCGCCCCGGAATGCACCCGCTCGCGCCCTGCATCGGCTCGACCAGGATGGCGGCGATCTCGGGGCCGTGCCTGGCGATCTCTTGGCTCGCGCGCTGCGCGTCGTTGTAGGGCAGCACGAGAAAGTCGAAGGGCACGGTCGTTGGCGAAGGCGTGTCGCCGAATCCGAGCACCCCACCGTGATAGCCACCCGAGAACACCACGATCTTTTGCCGCCCCGTGAAGTGCAGCGCGGCCGTGAGCGCCATCAGGTTTGCCTCGGTGCCCGAGTTGGTGAAGCGCAGTTGTTCGATCTGCGGAAAGCGCTCGCAGATGGTCTTTGCCAGCCGGCCTTCGAGCAGGTTGTGGCCCGTGAGGTTGATGCCGCCCTGCATCGCCTCGATGACCGCATCGCGGATCTCGGGCGCCGAGTGGCCGTAGACGCCGGCCGTGTACTCGGCGATGAAGTCGGCATACCGATGGCCGTCCGCATCCCAGAGCGCGGCCCCCTCGCCCTTGGCGATGGTGAGCGGAAACGGCGCGTAGAACAGCACCGAGCGCGTGTTGGCGCCGGGCATGTAGCGCGTCTGCTCGTCGAAGCGGCGCCGGCTCTCGGGATTGCCTTCGGTGAAGCGTTGATGCGCCCCGGCGAGGGCTTGGTCGATGGCGGCGTCGGTCATGGAACGGTCCTTGAAGGTGGGTTGGCGCTTTGGGCCGGTTAATTGATCACTGCTCAATTAATAATGTTTATACAATCAATTAGCCCGCCGCACAACGCCATTTCCTCCATGAAAAAGACCGCTCCCGCGCCCAAACCCAAGACCGCCGGCCGCCCCACCGGCGGCGGCGGGCTCTCGAAACGGCTCATCGCCGAAGCCGCGCTCGCGCACATCGACGAATTCGGCCTGGGCGCCTTCAGCATGCGGGAGATCGCGGCCAAGCTCGGCGTGTATCCGGCGACGGTGCACTGGCACGTCAGCACGCGCGAGGCGCTGCTCGCCGAGGTCGCCGCGACGGTGATGGCGGAGGTCACGCCACCAACGGAATTGCTCTGGCAGGAATGGATCGCCGAACTGTTCCGCCGCTGCCGCGCCACGGTGCGTCGTCATCCGAACGTGGCGCAGCTGCTGGGCGCGCAGTTGGTGTCCAACGGCAGCCTGCAGACCGAACTGGTCGAAGGCGTGCTGGAAGCGCTGACGGAGGCCGGCTTCGAAGGCCAGTCGCTGCTGGAGGCCTACAACTGCGTGATCGCGGCGATGCTGGGTTTCCTGACGATGGAGTTCTCCCCCCTGCCCGCCGACAACACCCAGGCCTGGGCCGAGGAGCTTCGCGAGCGCGTCCACACCATCCGCCCGCTCGACCATCCGGTGCTCGCGCGCAACCTGCCGCTGCTCGCCAACAACGCCTTCATCGTGCGCTGGGACAACGGCACCACCGTGCCGCTGGACAGCAGCTTCGAGCGGCACATCCAGATCACCGTCGATGGGCTGGAGGCGTTCGCGCGCAGGGTCAAGGGTTCACGGCAGTAGCCCGGTCTGGCAAGTCCAGCAACTCGTACAGCACCATGCGCGTCTGCCGGCCGCGCAGTTCGATCGATTCCTCGATCCGCCGCGTGGCGAGTCGCCCGTCCAGCCCATCGAACGTCGCCTCCGAGATCAGCGTGCGCGTGCCCAGCTGCTTGTTCGTGCCCTCGATGCGGCTCGCCACGTTGACCACATCGCCCAGCACGGTGTAGGACAGCCGGTCGCTCGAACCGAGCACGCCCGCGATCACCACCCCGGTGTGGATGCCGATGCGCGTGCGGAACTCCTGCAGCCCCTCTTCCCGCCACTTGCGGTTGAGCGCCTTCATCTCCTCATGCAGGGCGAGCGAGGCGATGCAGGCCTGGTACTCCGCATCCGGCAGGTCGGCCGGCGCGCCCCAGAGCACCATGATCCCGTCGCCCATGAACTTGTCGACCACGCCGCCATGCCGTGCGAACACGCGCGTGGCGAGGTTGAAGTACTCGGTCAGCTGGCGCATCAGCACGCCGGCCTCCATCGACTCCGAGATGCTGGTGAAGCCTTCCACGTCGGTGAACATCGCGGTCACGCGGCGCGGCGAACCGTTGGGCGCGAGCGCATGGCCTTCGGCGACGAGCTGCTTGATCACATCCACCGGCACGAACTTGCTGAACGCCCGCAGGCTGCGCGCCGAATCGTCCAGCGCCTGGCTCAGGTTCTGGATCTCGAACACCCGGCTCGACTCGCGCGGCAGCGCGTCCAGTTCCAGCCGCCCGATGCGGCGCGCCGTGCGCGAGAGGTTCTCGATCGGCGCGGTCACCAGCTTCGACAGGCGCAGCGAAATGAAGAGCGACACGGCCAGGAAGCTCAGCGTCAGCAGCAGCGACCAGAGCAGGTTGCGGTGCAGCCCGCCGAGCAGCGCGTCTTCGGGCTCCCAGCTGACGAGCCGCCAGCCGGTGGACGGAATGCGTGATGTCTGCACCTGGTAGCGCGCCCCGCCGTGATCGAGCGTGAAGGCCATGTCTTCCGTCCAGCCCCTGCTGCCGCTGGCCAGCATGTGGGCGTGCAGCGCGCCGAGCACGCCGCCGTCGGGATCTTCCAGCACACGGACGAGGTGGGGGTTGTCGCTGCGCGCGATCACGTGATGGTCGGCGCTCAGCAAGGCGCTGTGGCCATGGCCCGTGCCGCCGAACAGGCGCACGAGGCTGGAGAGATGCCCGAGCGACACGCTGGCGGACACCACCAGCGTCTGCGTGCGGCCTTCGTCATCGCGCCGCCGGCTGGGCCGCGCGTGGCTGACGCCGAGTTCCTTCTCGGCGGGGAGCACGAAAGGCGATGTCCACACCGGGCGCTGCGCCTTCATCGCCTGGACGAAATCTTCGTCGCTCGTCGGGTCGTCGTCGCTGCGGAAGGACTCGACGCGGGTTGTCTCGTACCGTTGCCGCGGGTCTTCGTCGCCGTCGCCGTCGGGCGGCTGCTTGTATTCCCAGGTCTCGGTGCTGAAGTCGGCGTCGCGCAGCACCTGCCGCACCGCCGTCTCCGGGTAGCGCATCGCCATCAGCAGGTGCCCGTCGTCGCTGGCTACGTCGATGCTGTCGAGCTCGGGCGTCTGCTCCAGCGCAGCCCAGAGCAGCTCGGCGGTGCGGTCGCCGTCATGGCCTGCGGGATGCAGGCTGGGCGTGTGCGCGATGGCGCGCACCAGCGCCTCGGTCTTGTCGAGGAAGGCGAGCACATTGTCCTCGACGCGGTCGTGGTTGACCTTGTGCGCCGACTCGCCGACCTTGGAAACCAGCTGCTCCGCGCCCCAGTAGCCGAAGGCCACGAGCAGCATCGACTGGAGCAGCGCGACCGCGCAGATGATGGTGCCGACGTCGACCCGGAAGCGGCGCAGGCGTGCGCGGGGTGAAGAAGAAGAAGAAGAAGAAGAAGAAGGCGTGGGCGGTGCCTCTGCCGCGTCCGGGCGGCTCGAATCGTCTGTCATGTGCGCAGTCCTCTCTCGCGCTACATGGGCGCTTCTGTGGCGCCGATTCTCGCTGCGGTTCAGGCCGCGCCCGATGGCGCCGGAGCCTTCACACGCGGTACTCCTTCAGCCGGTTGTACAGCGTCTTCATGCTGATGCCGAGCACACCGGCCGTGCGTTCCTTGTTGCGCCCGCACCTCTCGTAGGTTGCGAGGATCACGCGCCGCTCCACGTCGGCGAGCGGCGTGCCGACCGCCACGACCAGATCGCCGCCGTCCGGCTCCAAGACACCGGGCGCGGTGTCGTCGAAGCCCGCCATCGTCGCGCGCGAAGATGGCGTCGCCTGCAGCCGCGGCGAGCGGGACGGCGCGGCAGCCGTGGTCGACAGCCATTCCTCCCCGATCTCGGTGCCGGTGCTCATGACCCATGCGCGCTGCACCGCGTTGCGCAGTTCGCGCACGTTGCCCGGCCAGGCGTAGGCGCGCAGCCACGCCAGCGCCGCCGGGCTGAAGCGCGATGCGCCGCCTTCGGCCAGGTGCAGTTCCTGCAGGAAGCTGTGGGCGATGAGCGGAATGTCGTCGCCGCGCTCGCGCAGCGGCGGCAGACCGATCGGAAAAACATGCAGCCGATAGAGCAGGTCTTCGCGCAGCTTGCCCCGCGTCATTGCCTCCACGGGGTCGCGGTTGGTCGCCGCGATCACGCGCACGTCGGTCTGCTGCATCTGCGTGGAGCCCACGCGCGTGAAGGTGCCGCTTTCCAGCACGCGCAGCAGCTTGGCCTGCAGCTCGATGGGCATCTCGGTCACTTCGTCCAGGAACAGCGTGCCGCCGTGCGCCCGCTCGAAGAAGCCCTGGTGCTGGCGCTCGGCGCCGGTGAAGCTGCCGCGCTCGTGGCCGAAGATCTCGCTCTCGATCAGGTGCGGCGAGAGCGCCGCGCAATTGACCGCCAGAAAGGGCTGGTCGCGCCGGCGGCTCAGGTCGTGCACGGCGCGCGCGACCAGTTCCTTTCCGGTGCCGCTCTCGCCATGGACGAACACGCTCACCGCGGTGCCGGCCACGCGCGTCATCTGGCGGTACACGCGCTGCATTTCCTTCGACCGCCCGATCAGGTGGCCGAAGCGCCCGGTTTCGCGCCAGCGGTCCTGCACCTCGTCCAGCTCCGCGCGCAACTGCGAGGGCGGGATCAGGCGCGACAGCAGGCCCTTGAGGTGTTGCGGGTTGATCGGCTTGACCAGGTAGTCGGCCGCCCGCAGGCGCAGCGCGCGAATGGAGGTCTCCAGGCTCGCCTGGCCCGTCATGAGCACCAGCACCGTGTCGCGAAGGAGCTCGGGATCGGCCAGCAGGTCGAACCCGCTGCCGTCGGGCAGATGCAGATCGAGCAGCAGCAGATCGGGCCGCTGCATGGCGATGAGGCGGCGGGCCGCCTCGATCGAATGGGCGCACATCACCATGTGGCCCTCGCGCACGACCAGCGCGGCGATCATTCGCGCCGCGTCTTCGTCGTCTTCAACAATCAGTGCATGACCCAAACGGTTTTCCCCCTGCGTTCCAGCTTTTTTTTACGGTGGTACCTCGCCCCTCCCGAACCCTGAGAGGCGATGGCCCGAAGCTGCGTACGAAGCCGCGCATCCAGCTTGTCAGCCATGATTACGCGCGAAGCAACTATTTAGTTTCTAAATTGAACTATTTTTTGCGTGTTTTGGGAATAGCACGGACGCAAGAAAGCCGTGCAGTGCCTTCAGGCATCTGCACGGCCGTTCGGCCAGTTACAGGCGTTAGCTAGGGCAGTTCAGGCGCCGGCGCGATGCGACGCGCTATGCACATGAGCGAAAGCGCGCTCGCGGCAGCCTTGGGATCGCGGCCCGACAGCAGGTTGCCCAGACGGTATTTCCATTGCGCGGGCCCCACTTGGCCCTTGAACGCATCGGCCCCGATCTGGTGGTTGTGCGCATGGACATCGACCTCGAAGCCCAGCGGCTCGAGCGTGGCCCTGAAGAATTCCGGCGTGACCCCATCGCCCGGCTTGTGATGGATTTCGGTACGCAGCCCCCACGTTTGCTGCGTGTCGGTCTTGTGGAAGCCGTGGCGAATCCACCGGTAGATCCACAGCCGAGCATCCCAAAGCAGCTTTGCGACGCCCTTGTAGTCCCAGGCGGTCAATTGCGGGTCGTGGTCGGTAATGAGCAATCCATTCGGCCGCACCAGCCGGGCGCCCTCGCGCAGCACCGCCGCCATGTCGTCGCAATGGTGCAGCGACGCATTGATGGCCACGATATCGGCAATGGCCGAGCGAAATGGCGTTTGCGCCGCATCGGCCAGCACCGCCGTGTAGCCGATGCGCGATGCCAATGCGAGCGAACCACCCGCCACATCCACGCCCAGCAGCATCCTGGGCTTGCCGCCCACGGTGGCAAAGACATTGCCGGGACCGCAGCCCAGATCGACCACGACCTTGCCCGTCCAATCGCCGCCGGCCGCCGCCAGCCAGCGGCTTCTGAAATGCGCATCGCGGTGGCAGGCGTCGAAATATTCCTGCGCCCACTCCCTGTTTCCGAAATAAAAGGCATTGGCCGACCGGCCTTCTGAATTGCCGTGGAGATCGGACTCCCAATAGCCTTCGGATTGCTTGAGAACAACATTGGGTAACAGGATGTCGTTGAGCATAAGCAGCTTTCGGAGTGGTTGCGGAATATCGCGCAAATACTGCATCGATTTTCGTTTTTTTTCAACTCCCCGGCATTGATCCTCGTCCGGTTACAGGATGGATTTCTGAATACAAATTCCATGGCCGCCGTTTACGCGCCCGCCTGGGACCTGTGGAGCCTCTGAAAAAGCCCATTTTTACGGGGCTGACTCTGGACTGCCGAGGCCAGCCGCGCTTCCGGGAAGGATTCCACCTTTCTATTGAAGGAGCGCGCCGACAACACCGATCAGTAAATTACGCCGTCAGTTTCACTGCAAATTATTCAAAATCATTATCTGGGTACCTCAAACACGGCGAATTGGGTAGTTGGCCTCTGAAATATATATATCTTAATGTAATAACCCATCGAAAGACCCACACGGCCACTTCGCCGAACTCCTAGGATCGCGACAAGCCGATCAGGTTCGGAGTTTTAGTTAAGTGGGCAATTTTAATTCAATAAATTATTTATTGAATTCCAGCTTGGTAATTAAATGAACACTCGATTCGCTTCGCCGTCGCCCGCAGCCGACGCCGCCCCGGCACCCTCGCTGGACGACCTGTTCGTTCCGCGGCGCGACGCCACCGACGAGCGGCTCGCCGCCACGCTGACGCTCGAAGCGGATTTCGCGCAGCGCTGGTTGGCGTCGCTGGACACCACGGGCTTCCTGCCCGACACGCTGTTCGACGGGGCGTGGCGACTCCTGCAGTCGCGCTGGCTCGGCGCGGAACCGGACGGCACGGCGGACAGGTGGCTCGCGCAGCTCGACAGTCAGCGCCGCGCGTCGCCGCACGACAGCGGGGGCGAGAGCGAGGGCGACCACGCCATCCGCCTGTCGCTGGACGCCCTTCCGGGGTACCCCGCCCGCCTGCAGCTCGACGCCGCGGCGACCCTCATGGACGCGGCCGCCGCCGACCGGCTGCTCGCCGCCATCGCCGACACCGCCGCCGACCTGCTGGCCCGGCCCGACGCGGCGCTGTGCAGCATCCGCACCCTGCCCGATGCCGACCGCCGCGAGCAGCTCGACGCGTGGAACACGCCGCCCGGCGCAATCGACCGCGCACTCACCGTGCCCACGATGTTCAGCCGCCAGGCCGCGGCCACGCCCGATGCGGTGGCGCTCGTCGAAGGCGACGAGGCCATGCGCTACGGCGAACTGGAGCGCCGCAGCGACCGCTTCGCGCAGCACCTGCGGCAGTCGGGCGTGCGGGCCGGCGACCACGTCGGGATGATGTTCGAGCGCTCGATGGACGCCGTCGTCGCCATGCTCGGCATCCTGAAGGCGGGCGCCGCCTACGTGCCGGTGCCGGCCGACTTTCCGGCCGAGCGCGTCGCCGGCATGCTCGGCCAGGCGGGAGCCGCGCGGGTGGTGGTGGCCGAGGCGCTGCGGCACCTCGTGCCCGCCGAAAGCGCCGTGGTGCTGCCCGGCGATCTCGATGACGCCACGGAGGGCGACGCGCATCGTGGCTCTGCGAATACCTCGCCCGACGCGCCTTCGATCGACGGCGAATCGGTCGCGTACGTGATGTACACCTCCGGCTCCACCGGAGTACCCAAGGGCATCGAGATCTGCCAGCGCGCGATCCTGCGGCTGGTGGTCGGCGTGGACTACGCCGAGTTCGCGCCCGGCCGCGCGGTGCTGCATGCGGCGCCGCTCGCCTTCGACGCCTCGACGCTCGAGATCTGGGGGCCGCTCCTGAACGGCGGGCGCTGCGTGATCCACGGCGAACGGGTTCCCACCGGCGCCGGCCTCGCGCACACCATCGCCCGGCACGAGGTGCACACGGCCTGGCTCACGGCAGGCTTGTTCAACGCGGTGGTCGATGGCGATCCGCAGCACCTCGCGGGCCTCGCGCACCTCTTCACCGGCGGCGAGGCGCTGTCGGTGGCGCATGTGCGGCGCGCGCTCGACGCCTTGCCCGGCCTCCTGCTCAGCAACGGCTACGGCCCGACCGAGTGCACGACCTTCGCGGCCACGCACCGCATCGACCCGGCGAGCCTCGCAAACGGGCTTCGCTCGGTGCCGCTCGGCCGCCCGATCAAGGACACGGTGCTGCGCGTGCTGAGCCCGTCGCTCGCGCTGCTGCCCAGCGGCCTCGTCGGCGAACTCTGCATCGGCGGGCACGGCCTTGCGCGCGGGTACCTCGGCCAGCCCGAACTCACCGCGGCGCGCTTCGTGCCCGATCCGTTCGGCGCGCCCGGCGAGCGGCTCTACCGCACCGGCGACCTCGCGCGCTGGCTGCCCGACGGAACGATCGAATTCATCGGCCGCATCGACGGGCAAGTGAAGATCCGCGGCCACCGCATCGAGACCGGCGAAATCGAAGCGGCGATCCTCGCGCACCCCGCGGTGCAGTCGTGCGCGGTGATCGCGAGGTCCGCGAGCGACGGCCAGCTGCGCCTCATCGCCTACCTCGTCGCGCGCTCGGAGCCGCTGTCATGGGACGCGCTGCGCACGCACCTCGCGGTGCGCCTGCCCGCGGCGATGCTGCCTTCGGCGCAGGTGTGGCTCACGCAGCTTCCGGTCACGCCCAACGGCAAGCTCGACCGCAAGGCGCTGCCCGAGCCCGCGGGCGAGCGCCCCGAACTCGCGCAGCCTTTCGAGGAAGCGCGCGACGCGCTCGAGGCTCAGGTGTGCGCCGCCTTCGCGCGCGCTTTGTGCATCGGCAAGGTCGGGCGCAACGACAACTTCTTCGACCTCGGCGGCAACTCGCTGCTGGTGCTGCAGGTACTCGCCGACCTGCAGCGCGACGCCGCACCGCACGCGCCACCGCTGTCGACCAACCTCTTCTTCCGGCATCCGACCCCGGCCGCCATCGCGGCGCAATTGCAGCCTGCCGCCGAGACAACTCACGCCCCGGCCGCGCGGACGGACACCACCCCATGCGCGCCGCGCGGCGGCGACGAGCCGATCGCGCTCATCGCGACCGCCGGCCGCTTTCCCGGTGCGAACGACGTCGAGCAGTTCTGGGACAACCTCGTCGCGGGTCGCGACTCCGTGAGCTTCTTCGACGACGCCACGCTCGATGCCGGCGTGAGCGAGGCGTTGCGCAGCGACCCGGCCTATGTGCGGGCGCGCGGCGTGATCGAGGGCATCGAGAACTTCGACGCCGCCTTCTTCGGCATCGGCCCGAAGGAAGCGACGCTCATGGACCCGCAGCACCGCGTGTTCCTGGAGATCTGCTGGGAGTGCCTGGAGCGCGCGGGCTACGTGCCCGACGAGGCGCCCGGCCCGGTGGGCGTGTACGCGGGCACGTACAACGCCACCTATTTCCAGCGCCACGTCGCCTCGCGCCCCGACCTCGTGGAAGCCGTCGGCGGATTCCAGGTGATGCTGGCCAACGAGAAGGACTACATCACCACCCGCGTGGCCAACCGCCTGAACCTGCGCGGGCCGGCGGTGAGCGTGAACACCGCGTGCTCGACCTCGCTGGTCGCGGTGGCGCAGGCCTTCCATGCGCTGCGCACCGGCCAGTGCTACATGGCGCTCGCGGGCGGCGCCTCGGTCACCTGCCCGCCGCGCAGCGGCTATCTCTACAACGAGGGCTCGATGCTCTCGCCCGACGGCCGCACGCGCAGCTTCGATGCGGAGGCGAAGGGCACGGTGTTCAGCGACGGTGCTGCCGTGGTGCTGCTCAAGCGCCTGTCCGATGCACAGGCCGATGGCGACACCATTTACGCCGTGCTGCGCAGCGCCTGTGTGAACAACGACGGCGGCGCCAAGGCCAGCTTCACCGCGCCCAGCGTGGACGGCCAGGCCGCGGTGATCCGCGCCGCGCTTGCTGCCGCCGACGTGGATGCGCAAAGCATCGGCTACGTCGAGGCGCACGGCACCGCCACGCCGATGGGCGACCCGATCGAGGTCGAGGCGCTGGCCGTCGCCTACGCCGAGCACACCGATGCGCGCGGCTACTGCACGCTCGGCTCGCTCAAGAGCAACGTGGGCCACATGGTCACGGCCGCGGGCGCCGCGGGGCTCATCAAGGCGGCGCTGTCGCTGCACCACGAGGTGACGGTGCCGACCGCGCACTTCCACGCGCCGAACCCGGCCATCGATTTCGCGCGCACGCCGTTCTACGTGAGCAACCAGTTGCAGCCCTGGCCGCGCGCCGACCTGCCGCGCCGCGCGGGCGTGAGTTCCTTCGGCGTCGGCGGCACCAATGCGCATGTGGTGCTCGAAGAGGCGCCGGCGCGCGCCGCGGCACCGTCTGCCGCGGCCGGCATCCATCTGCTGCCGCTGTCGGCCCGCTCGGAAGCCGCGCTCGCGGTGGCCACGGAACAGCTCGCGGCGCATCTGGAAGCGCACCCTGGTCTCGCGCTCGCCGACGCGGCCTTCACGCTCAGCGTCGGCCGCAAGGCACACGCCTTTCGCCGCGCCGTGGTCGCCGCCGATGCCACAAGAGCCATCGCTGCATTGCGAATGGACGATGCGCCGTGGCGCGTGAGCGGAAGCATCGCCGCTCGCGCGCCGCAGCCGGTGCTGATGTTCCCGGGCCAGGGCGCGCAGTACGCCGGCATGGGTCGGGCGCTGCACGCCAGCGATGCGGTGTTCGCCGCGGCCTTCTACGACTGCCTGCGCGCGCTCGAAGGCGTTACCGATTTCGATCTGCGCGAGCGCATGTTCGGCGACGACCCGCGCGCGCTCGCGCCCACCGCGGTCACGCAGCCCGCGCTCTTCACGCTCGAATACGCACTCGCGCGGCGGCTGCTGTCGCTGGGCCTGCGGCCGCATGCGCTCATCGGCCACAGCGTGGGCGAATTCGTCGCGGCCGTGATCGCCGGCGTGATGCGGCTCGACGACGCCGTCCGCCTTGTCGCCCGCCGCGGCGCTCTCATGCAGGCGATGCCCGCGGGGACGATGCTGTCGGTGCGGCTCGGCGCGGACGATCTCGACGCGCGCCTCACGGTCTGGCCGTCCGTCTCGCTCGCGGCGGACAACGCGCCCACCGCCTGCGTGGCCGCCGGCCCCGCCGACGCAATCGCGCAGATGCAGGCCGCGCTCGAAGCCGAAGGCATCGCCTGCCGCGCGCTGCAGACCTCGCACGCCTTTCATTCTTCGATGATGGACGGCGCGGTCGCGCCCTTCGAGGCGCTCGTGGGCGAGGTCGCGCTGCACGCACCGGCGATTCCGATCTTCTCGACGCTCACCGGCCGGCTGCTCGAAGACGCGGAGGCCACGAGCCCCGCCTACTGGGCCCGGCACCTGCGCGGCACGGTGCGCTTCTCGCCCGCGCTGCAGAGCGCGGCGGCGGCGGCCGCGCATCCGGTCTTCGTGGAGGTCGGCCCGCGCAACACGCTCGCCACGCTGGTGCGCCAGCACGGCGCCAAGTCGCTCGCGCTCGCGCCGGCACCAAAGAACGGCGTCACCGCCGTCCCGCTGCTGCACGGCGAGCCGGCCGACGAGGCCCGCACGCTGCGGCTCGCGGCCGCGCGCCTGTGGACCTGCGGCGCCGACATCGAACTCGCACGGCTGTCCGCCCGCGGCGGTGCGCGGCGCGTGTGCCTGCCCACCTATCCCTTCGAACGCAAGCGCCTCTGGGTCGACATCGCGCCCACGGCTTCGGCCACCGCGCCAGTTGCCTCGGCCGCGCCGACGCTGGCCGCCCTCGTTCCCGCGCTTGCCCCTGCTCTTTCCGTCCCACCTGTTTCATTGGAGCCGACCGTGACCGCTGCAGTGCCTTCGACCCATCCGCCCTCACCTTCCCTTCCTGGCGCGTCCCGCGCGCCCTCGGTGGACATGCGATTGCGGAGCTTGTTCGAGGACATCTCCGGCATCGACATGGCCGATGCCGCGGGCGAGGCCATGTTCGCCGAGCTCGGGCTGGATTCGCTCACGCTGACGCAGGCGGCCACGCAGATCAAGAAGACCTTCAAGGTCAACCTGAGCTTCCGACAGTTGATGGAGAGCTACCGCAGCTTCGACGCGCTTGCGGCGTTCCTGCGGCAGAGCCTGCCGCCTGAGGTCGAGGCCACGCCCGAGCCACTCGCGGCGGCCCCCGTGCAGTTGCCCGCCGTGCAGCCGATGGGGCAGACGGTGCAGATGGCCAGTTCGTTGCCCCCGCCTTCCACCGGTGCGGTGAACCAGCTGATTGCGCAGCAAATGGAATTGATGCGCCAGCAGCTCGCATTGCTGTCCGGCACCACCGCGGCGGTGGCGATGAGCGTGCCGACGGCGGTCTCGCTGCCCGTGCCGGTGCAGGCGCAGGAGGCATCGGCATCGGCCGATGCGCCGCGCGAACCCGTGCGATACGACGTCGCCAAGGCCTTCGGCGCCATCGCCCGCATCCACACCAAGGCCACGGCCGAGCCGAGCGCGCGGCAGAAGGCGCGGCTGGCCGCCTTCGTACGCCGCTACGTGGCGCGCACGCAGAACAGCAAGCGATTCACCGAGGACAACCGCGCCCACATGGCCGACCCGCGCGTGGTCAACGGCTTCCGCCCGCTCACGAAGGAGATCACTTATCAGATCGTGGTCGAGCGCTCCAAGGGCTCGAAGCTCTGGGACATCGACGGCAACGAATACGTCGATGCACTCAACGGCTTCGGCCTCAACCTGTTCGGCTGGCAGCCCGACTTCGTGCAGGAGGCGGTGAGAAAGCAGCTCGACGCGGGCTACGAGATCGGGCCGCAGCATCCGCTCGCGGCCGAGGTCACGCGCCTCTTGTGCGAGCTCACCGGCTGCGAGCGCGCGGGCCTGTGCAACACCGGCTCCGAAGCGGTGATGGCGGCGCTGCGCATCGCGCGCACCGTCACCGGCCGCGGCACGGTGGTGGTGTTCACCGGCTCCTACCACGGCACCTTCGACGAAGTGCTGGTGCGCGCCGGCAAGGGCGGCAAGGGCCTCTCGGCCGCACCCGGCGTGATGAGCGGCATGTTCGGCGACGTGCGCGTGCTCGACTACGGCACGCCCGAGGCGCTGGCCTTCATCCGCGAGAACGCCGAGGACCTGGCGGCCGTGCTGGTGGAGCCGGTGCAGAGCCGCCGCCCCGACTTCCAGCCGCGCGAGTTCGTGCAGGCACTGCGCGAGATCACCGCGCAAAGCGGCTGCTGCCTCATCTTCGACGAGGTCATCACCGGCTTTCGCACCGGCCTCGGCGGTGCGCAGGAACTCTTCGGCGTGCGCGCCGACCTCGCCACCTACGGCAAGGTGATCGGCGGCGGCTTTCCGGTCGGCGTGATCGCGGGCAAGCGGCCGTTCATGGACGCGCTCGATGGCGGCGCCTGGCAGTACGGCGACGACTCCATCCCGGGCGTGGGCGTCACCTACTTCGCGGGCACCTTCGTTCGGCATCCGCTCGCGCTGGCGGCGGCCAAGGCCTCGCTCGAACATCTGAAGGAAGCCGGCCCCGCGCTGCAGGCCGCGCTCGGCGCGAGCACCGCCGCCATGGCCGGCGAGCTCACCGCCTGGTGCGCGGAAGTCGGCGCGCCGATCGCCATTCGCCACTTCGCCTCGCTCTGGCGCGTGAACTGGCTCGAAGACCATCCGCTGCAGGACCTGCTCTTCGCCATGATGCGCAGCCGCGGGGTGCACATCCTGGACAACTTCCCGTGCTTCCTCACGACGGCGCACAGCCAGGAAGACATCGCCACGATCCAGCGCGCCTTCAAGGAATCGGTGGCCGAGATGCAGGAGTCGGGGTTCCTGCCGCGCCGCGCGCCGGCCGTGCATGCCTTCGATGTGCACAAGCCCACGGAGGAGGGCTCGATCCTCGCGCGCGATGTCGACGGCCAGCCCTTCTGGTACGTGCCGGGCACCCCTGAAGCGATCCAGATTCCCAACGGGCGGGCCGCATGAACGCCGTTCTTCGCCCCACCCCGGCCGCGATGGGCACGGCCGCCAATGTCGGCGCATTCGTCGAATGCGTGATTCCCACGACCGAATCGCAGCGCGAGGTCTGGCTCGGCGCGATGCTGGGCACCGAGGCATCGCTGGCCTACAACGACTCCGTGGTGCTGCGGCTGCGCGGCCCGGTGGACCGCCAGGCGATGGCACGCGCCGTGGCCCGGCTGGTCGAGCGCCACCAGTCGCTGCGCGCAACCATCTCGCCGGACGGCACGTGCATGCTGGTCGGCCAGGCGGCTCCCGACCCGCTCGTGCAGCGCGACCTCGCCCCGCTCGACCCCGAAGCCCGCGCGCTCGCCCTGCAGGACGCGCACGAAGCGGCGGTGAGCACACCGTTCCCGCTGGAGCGCGGACCGCTCTTCCGGGCCGAGCTCTACCGGCTCGGCGAAGGCGAGCACGAGCTGTTGATGTCGGCCCACCACGTGGTCTGCGACGGCTGGTCGTGGGCGGTGATCACCGAGCAGCTCGGCCACCTCTATGCCGAGCAGACCGGCGACGGCCTGCCGCTGAAGACCGCCCCCACCTTCGATGCCTTCGCCACCGAGGAAGCCGCCGACGCCGCGCGGCCCGAGATGCAGCAGCATGTGGACTACTGGCTCGAGCGCTTCTCGGGCGGCACGCTGCCCGTGCTCGACCTGCCGCTCGACCATCCGCGCCCCGCCGTGCGCACCTTCGCCTCGCGGCGCACCGAGCGGCTGCTGGAGCGGCGCCTGGTGGCCTCGCTGCGCACCATGAGCGCCCGGACCGGCAGCAGCCTCTTCGCGGGCCTGCTCGCCGGCTTCGCCGCCACGCTGCACCGGCTCACCGGCCAGGACGACATCGTGGTGGGCATTCCGGCCTCGGGCCAACTGGCGCGCGACATGCCCGGCCTCGTGGGCCACTGCGTGAACCTGCTGCCGCTGCGCCTGGCGGCGCCCGCCGACCTGCGCTTCGACACGCTCATGGGCGAATGCAGGACCGCCGTGCTCGACGCCTTCGAGCACCAGGCGCTCACCTACGGCGCGCTGCTGGGCAAGCTCTCGCTGCAGCGCGATGCGAGCCGCCAGCCGCTGGTGAGCGTGATGTTCAACGTCGACCCCGACGTGGCCGCGGGCGTGCAGACCTTCTCGGGCCTGAAGGTCGAGCAGGACACGGTGGCGCGCCGCCACGAGAACTTCGAGCTCTTCCTCAACCTGCGGCCGGTGGACGGCGGACTGCAGATCGAGGCCCAGTACAACACCGACCTCTACGACGAGGAGAGCGTGCAGCGCTGGCTCGACATGTTCGAGTGCGTGCTGCGCTCGGCCGTGCGCAGCCCCGCCGAGCCGATCGGCCGGCTGGAGGTGCTGTCGCCCGAAGCCGCGCGCGCGCTGGCCGCGCTGCAGCCGCCGCCCATTGCGGTGGAAGGCGCGCCGCTCGCGCACGCCGGCTTCGTGGCGCGCGCATTGCAGCACCCCGACCGCCCCGCGCTGCGCGACGGTGCGCGCACCTTCAGCTACGGCGATCTGGACGCGCGCTCCAACCGCCTGGCCCATGCGCTGCGCGCGCGCGGCATCGGCCGCGGCGAGTACGTGGGCCTGTGCCTGGAGCGCGGGCTGGACATGCTCGTGGCGGTGCTCGCGGTGCTGAAGTCGGGCGCGGCCTACGTGCCGCTCGACCCGGCCTTTCCGCAGGCGCGGCTGGACCACTACGCCACCGACGCCAGCCTCAGCCTGCTGGTGACCACCTCGGACATCGCCGCCGCGCCGCGCAAGTGGAACGCCGATGCGGGGTCGCGGCTGTTCGAACTCGACCGCGACACCGCATGGCTGCAGGCGCCTGCCGATGCGCTCGCGCCAGGCGTCTGCGATGCCCGGGCCGAGGACCCGGCCTACGTGATCTACACCTCGGGCTCCACCGGCCTGCCCAAGGGCGTGTGCGTGCCGCACGGCGCGGTCGCCAACCTGCTCGCCTCGATGCAGAAGGCGCCCGGCCTCGGTGCGGACGACCGGATCGCCGCGGTGACGACGCTTTCGTTCGACATCGCCGTGATCGAGCTGCTGCTGCCGCTCGCGGTGGGCGCCGAGGTGGTGATGGTCCAGCGCGAGACCGCCATGGACGGCAACAGCCTGCGCGCGCTGCTCGAGGCGGAAGCGGTCACCGTGCTGCAGGCCACGCCCGGCATGTGGCAGTTGCTGCTCGATGCGCAGTGGCCCGGCGCCAAAGGCTTTCGCGGCTGGATCGGCGGCGAGGCGGTGCGCGAACGGCTCGCGCTCGCGCTGCTCGATCGCTGCGCCGAACTCTGGAACGTGTACGGCCCGACCGAGACCACCGTGTGGTCGACCGCCTGGAACATGCAGCGCGACGTGGTGGCCTCGCGCGGCGTGTCGATCGGGCTTCCGATCGACAACACCGAGGTGTGGATCCTCGATACCAACCTGCAGCCCTGCCCCATCGGCGTGCCCGGCGAGATCTGCATCGCAGGCCTGGGCCTTTCGCTGGGCTACCACGAACGGGCCGAACTGACGGCCGAGCGCTTCGTCACCGCGCGCGTGCTGGGCCAGAACCGCAAGGTCTACCGCACCGGCGACCGCGGCCGCTGGCGCAACGACCGCCTGCTCGAACACCTCGGGCGACTCGACTTCCAGGTGAAAGTGCGCGGCTACCGCATAGAGGCCGGCGAGATCGAGGCCCGCTGCAACGAGGTCGCCGGCGTCTCGCGCAGCGTGGTGGTGGCGCGCGAAGACCGCCCGGGCGACGTGCGCCTGGTGGCCTACCTGGCGCTGGTGCCCGGCGCGGCGCTGGACCCGGCCGCGCTGATGCGGCACCTGCGCGAGCACCTGCCGGCGTTCATGCTGCCGCAGCACGTGGTCACGCTCAAGGCGCTGCCCACGCTGCCCAACGGCAAGCTCGACCGGGTGTCGCTGCCCGCGCCGGAGGCGCTGCCGCGCGACGAGGTGCGCCGCGGTGCCGGTCCGCGCAACGACGCCGAACGCACGGTGCTCGCGGCGATGGAGCAGGTGCTCAGCCTCCCCGGCCTGGACATGCAGGACGACTTCTTCACGATGGGCGGCCATTCGCTGCTGGCCGCGCGGCTGGCGACGCTTCTCGCCCGCGAGTTCAAGGTCGCGCTGCCGCTGCGCACGCTGTTCGAGGCACCCACCCCCGAGCGCCTGGCCGCGGCGATTGCCGGCCTGCAAGCCGCCGGCGCCGGCGTGCAGGCGCCCCTGGCCTGCCGCATCGACCGCACCAGCGCGCCGATGACGCCCTCGCAGGAGCGCATCCTCTTCATGGAACAGCTTCACCCGGGGCGCTCGGTCTACAACGTGCCCTCGGCGCAGCGGCTGACCGGTCCTTTCGATGCAGCGCGCTTCGAGGCGGCGCTATCGGAAATCATTCGCCGCCAGCCCGCGCTGCGCACCTGCGTGGGCACCGATCCGGCCACCGGGCAGCCGGTTCAATCGATTGCGCGGGCTGTGGATTTTTCGCTGCCGGTGATCGACCTGCGCGGCCTGCCCGCGGACCAGCGCGAGGCCGAACTGGCCGAGCGCATGCAGGAGCTCGCCGACCAGCCCATCGACCTGCGCCGCGCGCCGATGGCCCACGCGGCGCTGTTCCAGGTCGGCGACGACGACCACGCCTTCGTGTTCGTGCCGCACCACCTGGTGTGGGACGGCTGGTGCTTCGACCTGTTCCAGCGCGAGCTCACGGCGATCTACGACGCGGCCGAGCGCGGCCGTCCGCACGGGCTGCCGCCGCTGGAGACCACGCACGGCGACTACGCCGAATGGCTTGCCGGCTGGATGCGGGAGCCGGCCTTCGAGGAGCAGTTGGGCTTCTGGCGCCGCCGGCTGGCGAGCGGGCCGCCGCCGCGCCCGCCCCGGACCGACATGCCCCGCCGCGCGGGCAAGAGCGGCCAGGGCGGCACGCAGTGGATCCACATCGACCTGGCCACGACCGGACGGCTTCGCGAGATCGCGCGCGGCATGGAGGTGACGCTGAGCATGCTGACCTTCGGCCTCTATGCGCTCACCATGAGCCGGGTCATCGGCAGCGAAGCGGTCGTCATCGCGAACCCGGTGCGCGGGCGCCTGCAGCCCGAGACGGAAGACGTGATGGGCGTCTTCAACAACGTGCTGCCGGTGTCGCTGCGGGTCGATCTCGCCCAGTCGCTGCCGGACTTCATGCACTGCGTGAAGCAGGAGCTGCTCGCGCTCATGAACTGCCAGCAGGTGCCGTTCGAGCGGATGGTGGCCGGCGACAGCCTCGGCGGCCCGAACAGGAACGCCGGGGCCTACCAGTCGATGTTCTCGTTCCAGGATGCGCGCGAGCGCGCGCGGCACCTGGGCAGCCTGCAGACCCGCCAGATGCACCTGATGCAGCGCGGCGCCACCGACGACATCGGCGTGTGGCTGATGGACAAGCCGCACGGCCTGGAAGGCGCGCTGATCTACAACGCCGACATCTACCTGCGCGAGACCGGTGCGCAGCTGCGCGACCGCTACCTCGAGCTCCTGCACCGCGCGGCCGAGCGCCCCGCCGCCACGCTCGCCTACCTGGCCTCGGACGAGGGCTCCGCGAGCGCGGCCTACCTGCGCAAGCTGGCGGCCGACGAGCCGGAGCGGGCGGACAAGGCGCCCAAGCCCCTGGCCGATGCCGGCGGGCGCGCCGCGGCAGCGAGCCTGCTTGCGCCGGAGCAGGCGCCGCTCGCCCAGATCTGGGCCGGCGTGCTGGGCATCGACGTCAACGACATCCGCGCGAGCGACAACTTCTTCGACCTCGGCGGCGACTCCCTGCTCGTGCTGAATGCGGTCAAGCAGGCCGAGCAGACGCTGGGCTTGCGCGTGGAGATGCGGCGCTACCTGTTCGAGAACCTCGCGCAGATCGCGTCGCCGCGCAACGGCAACGGCAACGGCGGCAACGCTGCGGCCGACACGAAGCCGGGCGAACTGGCGGGCATGCCGGCCGTCCCGGCCGCGAGCGCATCGCGCGGCGAGAGCCTGCTGGGCCGCGCATTCGGCAGCTTGCTGCGCAGGGGGTGACGCGACATGGCCCAGCAAGCTACCGCCCCTCGCGCGGCGTCCACCTCCTGCCCGGGCTGCGCGCCGGCGCAGCCCCTCATGTTCGGCCCGGCCTCGCGCCAGCTCTTCGGCCTGTTCCATCCGGCGGACGAGGCGCGCACCGAAGACAGCGCGGTGCTCGTCTGCCCGCCGTTCGGACCGGAGGGCCTGCGCACCCACCGCTTCTTCAAGGTGCTGGCCGAACGCTTCGCGCGAGCCGGCATCCCCACGCTGCGCTTCGATTTCCACGGCACGGGCGATTCGCCCGGCGATGAGAGCCAGGGCGAACTCGACGGCTGGCGGCGCGACCTGTGCGCGGCCCACGAGGAACTGCGCCGGCGCGCACCGGGCAAGCGCATCGTCTGGGTCGGCGCGCGCCTGGGGGCCACGCTCGCGGTGCTGGCGGCGCGCAACGGACGCTGCGACCCGGTGCGCCTGGTGCTGTGGGAGCCGGTGATCGATGGGCGCCGCTACGCGCGCTTCCTGCGCGAGCAGCACGTGGCCGCGATCGATGCGAGCTTCTGCATTCCCGACCTCTCGTGGCGCCGCAGCCTCGGCCGCGATTCCGCCGCATTGCCCGAGGAGGCGCTGGGCGCCCTGCTCTCGCCGGCGCTGCGCGAGCAGCTGGGCGCGCTCACGCCGGACGCGCTGCCGCTCACCGCGCTGCACGACACGCTGGTGCTGACGCCGCCCGACGACATCCACACGCCGCAATGGGCGGCCGGGCAGCAGTCGCGCCACATGCCGGTGCGGCTCGCGTATTTCCAGCACCGGCTCGACTGGACGTCGGACCCCTATCCCAACAGCGCCATGGTTCCGTCCGACGCGCTCAACCGCCTGCAAGGGGCTCTCCATGAATGACGCAGCGCACCTCACGCCCATGACGCACATCCCGGTCCGCTTCGGGGCGGACAACGCGCTGGTCGGCATGGTCACGGCGCCCGCGGGCCAGGCGCCCGCCGCGGTGGCCTGCCTCATGTTCAACATGGGCGCCAACCACCGGGTCGGGCCGCGCCGCATCAACGTCAAGCTGGCACATGCGCTGGCGGCGCGCGGCGTGTCGAGCCTTCGCTTCGACCTGGGCGGCATCGGCGACAGCGATGCGCCGGCCGACGCCGCCGATATCTCGGTGCGGGCGCTGCGGGACCTGCAGGCCGGCATGGACCTGCTGCAGAACATGCGGGGCGTCGGACAGTTCGCGATCGTGGGCATGTGCTCGGGCGCGGAGCACGCCATGTCCATCGCCGCGGTCGATGCGCGCGTGATCGGGCTCTCGCTGTTCGACGGCTATGCCTTTCCGCAGCGGCGCACGCGCTGGGAGCGCACGCTGCGGCGCGCGCTGGCCGCGCCGGCGCACCCATCGTTCGCGGGCAAGACGCAGCGCTGGCTCAAGCGCCGGCTCCTTCGCAGCGAAGCGGCCAAGCCGATGCCGGGCTTTTTCACCGAGGAGGCATCGCTGGTGGAAACCCAGGCCTGGTTCGGCCGGACGATGGCGCTGCTGGCCGAGCGGCACGTCGCGCTGCAGCTCCTGTACTCGGGATCGCTGCATGTGTGCGACCGCGACCGCGACCAGCTCGGCCCCTTCCGCGGCGAACCGTTCGCACAGTCGCTGCACTACGAATTCATGCGCGAGGTCGACCACACGGTCTGCACGGCCAAGGGCCAGCAGCAGTACCTGCGCACCGTGGGCGACTGGGTCGCCGAGCGTTGTTTCGGCACCGGTACGGAACGGCGCGGCGCGAGCCGCCCGGCCGTGGGCATCGCCCGCCCCATGCCGGCCAAGTGGGCCGCGCCCTGACCTCATGAATCCCTCATGAACCCCTGACCTCATCGCACCGATCACCCCGATCACCCGATCCACACCAGCCAAGGAGAACCTCATGAACCGCACCGAACCAGCGAGTGCGCCGCAGGGCGCCCGCGTTCCGTTCCTCACCGGATCCGCAAGCCTCGGCGCCCGCGCCTCGTTCGCGGCGGCGCGGGTCCGATGGCTGGGGCTGTCGATGCTGGTGTCGCTCGGCCTGTGCGGCTGCGTGCCGGGCTTCGGCACGCCGGGCGTGCTGCGTTCGTCGGACGGCGCCGTCGGCACCGGCAAGGTGACGACGATCACGCCCGAGCTGATCCAGGCGCAGAACGCGCGCAACACCGGCCTGCCAGCCGAGGTGCAGGCGCTCTTCGGCCGCGCCAGGTCCTACACCATCGGGCCGGGCGACGTGGTGGGCGTCATCGTCTACGACCATCCCGAGCTGTTGCCCAATGCGGGCGCGGTGATCGCGCAGCAGAGCGACCCCACCGGCGTGACGGTGGCGCCCGGCTTCATCGTCGATGCCGCGGGCGAGATCAGCTTTCCCTACATCGGCCGCACGAAGCTGCAGGGCCTCACCGAGAGCGAGGCCTCGGAGCTGATCGCGCGGCGCATCCGCGGCTTCGTGAAGGCGCCGCAGGTCAGCGTGCGCATCCAGTCGTTCCGCAGCCAGCGCGCCTACGTGGAGGGCGAGGTGCGCGCGCCCGGGCTGCAGATCTTCACCGACGTGCCGATGACGCTTTCGGAAGCGCTCAACCGCGCCGGCAGCATCACCGCCGCGGGCGACCGCTCGCAGGTGCTGCTCACCCGCGGCGACCGCACGGTGGCGATCGACCTGCTGGCGCTCAAGCGCTACGGCGCGGACGCCAACAACATCCCGCTGCGCAACGGCGACGTGGTGTACGTGGGCGCCCGCGACGACAGCCGGGTCTACGTGATGGGCGAGATCCTGCGGCCCTCGGCGCTCCTGATGCGCAACGGCCGAATGAGCCTGAACGAGGCGCTCGGCGATGCGGGCGGGCCCGACCTGCTCTCGTCCGACCCGGGGCAGATCTACGTGATCCGGAACGCCCGGCGTGCCGACAGCGCGCTCGATGGCGCCGACGCGACCGGCACGTCCGGCCTCTCCAGCACGTCCGACGGGCCGGAGATCTTCAACATCAACGCGAAGAACCCCGCCTCCCTCGCGCTGGCCGACCGCTTCGAGCTGAAGCCGCGCGACGTGGTCTACGTGGACCGCGTGCCGCTGGTCTCGTGGAACCGGGTCGCGAGCCTGATCCTGCCGGCCGCCCAGGTCGTGAACCTCACGCGCGACACAGCGCGCAGCAGGTAGGCCGCCGCGCCCGCCGCCTCTCCCACCCGCACACCCGCACACGGAAAGAAGGTGACCCCATGAACGCTCGCTGGTACCCCCCGCTTCCCGCCCCTCTGGGCGCGGAACCCGACCGGCCCCGCTCGGGACCGAGGGAATACATCGACATCCTGCTCGACCACCGATGGCTGATTGCCGCGATCACCGCCGCGGCGCTGGTGGTAGGCGCGTGTTACGCGCTCTTCGGGCCGCGGGTGTACGAGGCGAACGTGCTGATCCAGGTGGAGGACGCCGACCGCTCCTCCACGCCCGGCGACGCCGCGGTCAACGGCGTGAGCGTGAAGACGCCCACATCGGGCGAGGCCGAGATCCTGAAATCGCGCATGGTGCTCGGCCAGGCGATCGAGAACACCCGCCTCTTCATCGAGGCGCAGCCGCACTACCTGCCGCTGGTGGGCGACTTCATCGCCCGGCATTCGACCGGACTCTCGAACCCCGGCTTCCTCGGCCTGGGCGACTGGGTGACCGGCACCGAGCGGATCGCGGTCGCGCAGATGGACGTGCCGCCGGCGTTCGAGGGCAAGCGCTTCCTGCTCACCGCGGGCGAGAACGCCAGCTACACGCTCACGCACCCGGACCTCCCCACGCCGCTGCAGGGACGCGTGGGCGTGCCGCTCGAAGCCTCGGTGCCGGGCGGTGCAATCCGCCTGCTGGTGGGCTCGTTCGAGGCCCGGCCCGGCGGCGCCTTCGAGCTCACCCGCCGCTCCAGGCAGCTCGTGCTGCTGGAGCTGCAGAACGACCTGCGCGTGATCGAGAAAGGCAAGCAGTCCGGCGTGATGGACGTGAGCTGGCAGACCGGCAACCGGACGCAGCTGACCGACCTGCTCAACGAGGTGTCGCGCCTCTATGTGCGGCAGAACATCGACCAGAAGACGGCGCAGGCCGAGCGCACGCTCGACTTCCTGGGCACCGAACTGCCGAAGTTCAGGCAGCAGCTGGAGCAGTCCGAGGACGTCTACAACCAGTACCGCAACCAGAACGGAACCATCAGCCTGGACGACGAGGCCCGCAACGCCCTCGCGCAGAACCTCGACCTGCAGTCCAAGCTCTTCGATGCGCGCCTGAAACGACTGGACCTCATGAGCCGCTTCACCGCCCAGCATCCGGTGGTGATGACGCTGGATGCGCAGATCGCCTCGCTGCGCAGAGAACTCGGCACGGTCGACAGCCGCATCCGCCGCATGCCGATGCTGCAGCAGAACTCGGTGCGCATGCAGCGCGACATCAAGGTCAACACCGACCTGTATGCGTCGCTGCTGAACAGTTCGCTGCAGATGCGGCTGGCCCGCGAAGGCAAGATCGGCAACGTCCGCGTGCTCGACCCCGCGCTGCTGCCCGAGAAGCCGGTGCGGCCCAAGGCGGCCATCGTGATGGCGCTCGCGCTGGTGGCGGGCCTGTTCCTCGGCGCGGCCACCGCGATCCTGCGCAAGACGCTCAAGCGCACGGTCGCGAGCCCCGAAGAGATCGAGGCGCACACCGGCCTGGACGTGTACAGCACGATCGCGCTCAGCCTGCAGCAGGCC
Organism: Variovorax sp. W2I14; assembly: GCF_050435205.1. Classification (NCBI taxonomy): domain Bacteria; kingdom Pseudomonadati; phylum Pseudomonadota; class Betaproteobacteria; order Burkholderiales; family Comamonadaceae; genus Variovorax; species Variovorax sp. W2I14. The sequence continues at coordinate 1,951,686 of NZ_JBNDJX010000001.1, forward strand.
CGGCTCGACCGTGCCATCCGCCAGGGAAAGCCGGGCGTGAAGGTGCTTGCGGCGCTGCATCCGGAAGATGCGGCGCTGGAGGGTGTGCGCCGGCTGCGCACCACGCTGCGCTTCACGATGCTCGGGGCGCCGAACAACCGCATCCTGCTGACCAGCGCCACGCCGGGCGCGGGCAAGACCTTCGTCTCGGCGAACCTCGCCGCCATGCTGGCGGCCTCCGGCAAGCGCGTGCTGCTGGTCGATGCCGACGTGCGCCGCGGCAGCCTCGCGGCCCAGTTCGGGCTGCCGCACGACAAGGGCCTCGCGGAGCTCATCGCCGGCAGCGCGACGCTCTCGCAGGCCACGCATGCGCAGGTGCTGCCGCACCTGGACGTGATCACCGGCGGCACGCTGCCGCAAGACCCGGCCACGGCCCTCGCGGGCGATGCGTTCACGCAATTGCTCGCCACGCTTTCGGCGCGCTACGACATCGTGCTCATCGATGCGCCCCCCATCCTGTGGGCGACCGAAACCGTGGCGATGGCATCGGCCATGGGCACGCTGCTGCTCCTGGCCCGCGCGGGCGACAGCCAGCTGGGCGACCTGATGGAAAGCGCCAAGCGGCTTGCGCACGTGGGTGCGTCGTTCCACGGCGTCGTGCTCAACGGGCTGGACGCGCGGCAGCACCGCTACGGCAGCCACGGCTACGGGTATGGCGTCTACCGATTCCGCCCGCAGGCCTATCCGGCCCTCGGCCACACCCGCCGGCCCGAGCCGGAGCACGCCGCATCATGAACACGCTGCACTCCGGAACGCAGGGGAGCGGCGCGCCCGCGGCCGCGCCGCCGGGCGCCCATGCCGGCGGGGCGGCGCCGCTGGGCGGCTCGCGGCTGCTGCGCGGCAGCAAGCGCGCGGTGGACATCCTCATGGCGGGCACCTTCTTCGTGTGCTTCGGCTGGGCCTATGCGCTCATCTGGGCGGGCGTGCTGCTCACCTCGGGCAGCCCGGCCATCTACATGCAGCCGCGCTACGGCCGCAACGGCAAGGTGTTCCGCTTCTACAAGTTCCGCACCATGGTGCCGGACGCCGATGCGGTGCTGGCGCGGCACCTGCGCGAGAACGAGGACGCGCGGCGCGAGTGGCACAAGTTCCAGAAGCTCGAGCACGACCCGCGCATCACCCGCCTGGGCGCGTTCCTGCGCAAGTACAGCATCGACGAGTTCCCGCAGTTCTGGAACGTGCTCAAGGGCGACATGAGCATGGTCGGCCCGCGCCCCTGCATGTTCGCGCAGAAGGGCCTGTACGGGCCGTACTGGCACCACTACTGCGCGGTGCGCCCCGGCATCACCGGCCTCTGGCAGATCAGCGGACGCAACGAGGTGAGCTACCGCCGCCGCGCGGCGATGGACGCCGAGTACGTGGCCACGCTGTCGGTGCTGGGCGACATGGCGATCGTGCTGAAGACCTTCGGCGTCGTCGCGGGAGCGCGCGGCTCGCGCTGAGCCGGCCCCGTCATCTTTTTTTCCTCTCCTCCGATTCATCAACTCCTTCACCGAAAGAACGATATGCGTATCTATGTTGCAGGTCATCGCGGGATGGTGGGCCAGACGCTCACGAGGCGGCTGGTCGAACTCGGCCACGAGGTGGTGACGCGATCGCGCGCGGAACTCGATCTGCTGGACCAGGCGGCGGTCGCGCGCTTCTTCGCGACCGAGCGCATCGACCAGGTCTACGTGGCGGCCGCCAAGGTCGGCGGCATCCACGCCAACATGACCTACCCCGCGCAGTTCATCTACGAGAACCTGCTGATCGCGGCCAACATCACGCACCAGGCCTTCGTCTCGGACGTGAAGCGGCTGCTGTTCCTTGGCTCCAGCTGCATCTACCCGCGGCTGGCCGACCAGCCGATCCGCGAGGACGCGCTGCTCACCGGCAAGCTGGAGCCCACCAACGAGCCCTATGCGATCGCCAAGATTGCGGGCATCAAGCTCTGCGAAAGCTACAACCGGCAGTACGGCGCCACCCACGGCATCGACTACCGCAGCGTGATGCCGAGCAACCTCTACGGCCCCGGCGACAACTACCACCTGGAGAACAGCCATGTGGTGCCCGCGCTGATCCAGCGCTTCCACCTCGCCAAGATCAGCCGCGCGCCGAGCGTGCTGATCTGGGGCAGCGGCCGCGCGCGGCGCGAGTTCCTGTATGTGGACGACATGGTCGAGGGGTGCCTCGATGTGATGAACCTGCCGCGCGCGGCCTACGACCAGCACACCGACCCGATGCGCGGCCACATCAACCTGGGCACCGGCGAGGACGTGTCGATCGCCGAGCTGGTCGAGCAGATCCGCGAGACGGTGGGCTACGAGGGCAGCATCCGCTACGACCTCGCGCAGCCCGACGGCGCGCCGCGCAAGCTGCTGGACGTGTCGCGCGCCGCCACCTTCGGCTGGCGCGCCACGGTGCCGCTGGCCGAGGGCCTGCGCCGCACCTACGCGGACTACCAGGTGGCCACGCGGCCCGTCGACGCGGTCGCCGAGCACGCCTGACGCGCCCACACGGAAAAAGGCTGCCATGAGAACCCTCACCTTCTGGTGCGGCATCGCCGCTGCCCTGCTCTGCGGGCTGGTCGACCCGGTCTGGGGCTACTGGGCCGTGTTCGTGCTGGCGGCGGTGCAGCTGTCGATGCTCGGCGCGGCGGGCGACAGCGTGTTCCTGCTCATCCACTACACGGTGGTTCTCATCTACTTCTCGCTCGCCCCGGCGATGCAGATCGCCGCGGACGTCGACTTCTGGGAAGTGGGCATCCTCGGCAGCGCGGCACACACGCAGGCGTTGATGCTGCTCCTGCTGTACATGGCCGGCGTGGAGGCCGCGCGGCTGGGCATGCCCGCGCAGCCGCCGGCGCGGGCGCTGCGCGGTGCCGATCGCGGCGCGGGCGTGGCCCATCCTTTTCTGCTGCTTTTGAGCTGCTCGCTCGCGGCGTTCGCGGCGCTCTTCATCCGGCCCGACCTCAACTTCGTGGCGCGCGGCGTGGTCTCGGAAGACGACAACCTGCCGATCGACTTCATCGTCTATTCCACGATTCCCAAGCTGGTGGTGCTGATGTGCTTCGTGGCGCTGGCGATCCACGCGGTGCGCCAGCGCACGCTGGGCGCCTGGTGCGCGGCGGGCTTCGCATTCGCGCTGGCCGCCCTCGCCGCGAACCCGGTCAACACGGCGCGCCAGATCATCCTCATCGGGCTCTTGCCGCTGCTTGTCCATGCCATGGCGCGCAGCCACCGCTGGACGCTGGCGGCGGTGCTCTTCGGCGCCATCGCGGGCCTGGGCCCGGTGCTGAACCTGATCTCGCGCGACGCCTTGTGGGGCGCGGGGCTGGAGTCGTTTCCGTTCAGCCAGGACTTCGATGCGATGTTCGTCATTGCGGGCCTCCTGGAGCGCGCGCCCTCGCCCGACGCCGGCCTCGGGCGCTATCTGCTGTCGGCCGTGTCGTTCTTCCTGCCGCGCGACCTGAAGATGTTTCCCGGCTACGACCCGCTCGGCTGGTCGGCGGTGGCCGCCAATTTCTCGCAGAGCAACCTGTCGCTGCCGCCGTTCGCCACCGCGTACTTCGACTTCGGGCTGCTGGGGCCGGCGCTGCTGGGCTTCGCGATCTCGGCGGGCTTTCGCTGGGTCGACCGCATCGTCGATCCGCACCGCGCGCTGACCGCCACCTACCTGTGCGCGCTGGTGATGCTGGCGGCCTACGTGCCGTTCATGCGCGGCCCGATCCTCGGCTGGGGGCCGTTCGCGGCCTCGGGGCTGATCGCGGCGCTGGTCGCGGGCAGCCTGAGTTCGTGGTTCCGGCGCACGGTGCGCGTACCGGAGCGCGATCGGGTGCGCGAACCGGGCGCGGAGCCGACGCTCGATGCGGCGCGCGCCGGCGCGCCCGCCGCGTGAAAGACGGAGAAGGAAAAGCGCCCATGGCCACCTATCTCTTCTACGACACCATCCGGCTGAACCGGTCGGCGGGCGGCGTGCTCAACGTGTCCGAGGTGCTCTTGCGCAGCATGCGCCTGTCGCCCGACGACCAGGTGCAGCCGGTGAGCGAGCGCCATCCGCTCGTCTACGCGGCCGCGCGCCGGCTGCGCATCAGCCGCTTCGTGCTGGACATCCTGCTCTACAACTTCCACCGCGTGCGCGCATGGTTCTCGGGCGAGCGGATGTTCTCGCTCTTCCCGAACTACTTCCTGCCGTTCTCCCCTTTCGGGCGTCACACCGATTCGATCGTGGTGGTGCACGACCTGCAGTACAAGTCGTACCCCCAGTACTTCACGCCGGCCAAGCGCCTGTGGCTCGACTGGAACCTGCGCCGCCTTGCACGCAGCGCGGCCGACGTGGTGTTCATCAGCAGGAGCAGCCAGGAAGATTTCGAGCGGCATTTCGCGCGCTGCGCACGACCCGTGGTGATCTTCAATCCGGTGGATGCGGGAGCGGGCGGCCGCAGCCGCGAGACCACGGCCGACGGCAGCCGCGCGCAAGGCGACCGCTATCTGATCGCGGCCTACCACTACTACCCGCACAAGAACTTCGGCGGCATCCTGAAGCTGTTCGAGCGCATGAAGCGCGAAGGCCTGGTCGACCACCTCGACATCACCGGCAACGGCGCGACCGAGATCGAACGGATGATCGCCGCCCAGGCGCCGGCCCTGCGGGGCAGCGTGCGGCACCGCGGACTGGTTCCGCGCGACGAATTGTTCCGGCTGTACCGCGGGGCGACGGCGTTCATCTCGCTGTCCACCTCGGAGGGCTTCAACCTCTCGGCGGCCGAGGCGGCCACGCTGGGCGTTCCGCTGCTGCTCTCGGACATTCCGGTGCACCGGGAGCTGTTCTCCGGCTACGCCTTCTTCATCGGCAGCGAGCGCTGCGACCTCGCACCGGTCGGGCGCTACCTTGCCGACCACCAGCGCACGCGCCCGACCTGGCAGCACTCGCGCGACTGCGTGCCGAGCGCGGTGGCCGCAAGCTACTTCACGCTGAAGCGCCGGCCCGCTCCGTTGACGGAGGCGATGCAATGACGAAGCGCGCGCATCACGGGCGCATTCCCGCCCTGCTTCACCGGCTCGCCGCCGTCGCGCTCGCGATGGCCACATGGTCGTGGCACATGCCAGCGCAGGCCGGAGCGTCCAAGGTCCAGCCCGCCCGAGCTGCCGAATCCGACAAGGCCGGCCCGCCCGCCCCGAGCTTCGGCGTGATGGTGCATTACCTGCCCGACAAGCAGTCCGCCGGCGAACTGGCGCGCTTCGATGCCGAGGCGCTGGCGGACTCGCTCGCCGAGATGCGCGCGAGCTACCTCATCCTCACGCTCGGGCAGAACAACGGCCAGTACATCGCGCCGAATGCCGCGCTGGAGACGCTGTGCCCGCGCAGCGCCAGGAACCGCGCGCCGCGCGACCTGCCGCTGGCGATCGGCCGCGCGCTGCAGCGCCGGGACATCGCGCTCATCCTGTACCTGCCGTTCCGCGCGCCACAAGCGGACCCGTACCTCATGGAATGCCTGGGCGATGTCTCGGAGCAACTGCCGCCGCCGCCGCGCTTCATCGCCGCCTGGTCGGCGGTGATCAAGGACTGGTCGGACCACTACGGCCCGCTCGCCACCGGCTGGTGGTTCGACGGCGTCTACAACACCACCGGCATGACGGCGGACGACTGGGGCAAGCTGTGCGCGGCTGCCCGCAGCGGCGCATCGAACCGATGGCTGGCCTTCAACGCCGGCGAAGGGCAGGCGCGCTTCAGCGTCAAGAGCGCGCCCTGCCAGAACCTCATGGCGGGCGAGTACCTGCAGCCCACCGCGCGCCTGGTGTCGCCGCCGTCCGAGCTGAGGCTGCATGTGCTCACGCCGCTGGGCACGCACTGGGGCCGGCCGAGCACGGCGCGCTTCTCGGCCGCGCAACTGCGCGGCTGGATCGGCGACGCGACCGCCGCCGGAGGAATGCTCACGCTGGACCTGCCGCTGGACAGCAACTTCCATTTCCTGCCCGCGCATGTGGCCCTGGTGCGCAGCGCCACCGCGCCGCGGCCCTGAACACCCCGTTCGACAACCACCGCCCCGCCATGAACAACACCCTTGCCTTCATCGTCGTGGAAGACCGCCAGAACGACACGCTGCGCCTGTGCCGCGAGGCGGCCCTGCATGCGGACGAACGCCTGCTCGTGCTGGGCGACACCGAGGCCGGCTATGCGTACAAGCACTTCTGCCAGGCCTACGTGCACCTGTCGAGCAACACGCCCGAGTTCGAGAAGATCTGCTTTCGGCGCTACTTCATCCTGGCCGGCTACCTGGCGGCGCATCCCGAGTGCCGCGAATTCGTGCTGATCGACAGCGACGTGCTGCTGTTCCGCGGTGCCGGCGCGCACATCGCGAAGCTGGTGGAAGGTGCCGGATTCTCGGGCTCCTTCATCCGGCCAACCGACGGCTGGAACCCCTGCCAGATCTCGCCGCACGTGAGCTACTGGAAGGCGACGGCGCTGCACGATTTCGTCGCCTGCCTCATCGAGACCTACACCACGCCGACGGGCCTGCAGCAGCTGCGCGACATTGCCGAGCGCTTCGCGGCGCGCGGCGTGCGCGGCGGCGTCTCGGACATGACGCTGCTCTACCTGTGGGCGCAGGCCACGGGCAACGCCGCGCCGATCAACCGGGTGTTCGAGGGCCAGGTGATCGACCACAACATCAATGGCGGAACCAACCATGTCGCGCACGAGTTCCGCGTTCGCGGCGGCGCCAAGCGCCTCGCGTTCGTCGACGGCCGGCCTTGCTTCGAGACGCCGGCCGGCGATGCGGTGCGCGTGCTCGCGCTGCATTTCCAGGGCTCCGCCAAGCGCGCGATGCGGCTCGCGCTGCATGGCCGGCTGCGCAGCGTCGCGGCGCTGATGTGGGCGCTGCAGTTGGCGCGCCGAGCGAAGAACGCCGCCTTCGGCCTCGCGATGCGTGCCCGGCGCATCGCGGATGCGCCCCGCTTCGCCGCCGCGCCGGCCGAGTTCCCCGCGGACCGGAACGCACCATGAAGCCGTCCGCCGGAGCCTCGTTCGCATTGCCGGGCGCCCGCATCGCGCGGCGCCTGGGGCTGGATGCGCTCGCCTCGCGGCTCTATGTGTACCTGTCGGGGTTTCTTGCGATCTTTCTCATGGCGGCCCAGGTCGCGCCCGCGCGCTTCGGCGAGTACTCGATCTACCAGTCGGTGCTCGAAGTGGCGCTGGTGGTGGGAACGCTGGGAAGCGCGTTGCTGTTCTCCCGCAACGCCGCGAAGGTTCCGCCCGCCGTGACGCGCGGCGACATGGTGCGCACGCTGGCCATCGGGCTGCCGCTCGCCCTCGCGCTCGCGGCCGTCATCGTGAGCGCGCAACGGTTGCCGGTGACGGGCCTGCCCTTCGCGATGATCGCGGCGACGCTCGCGGTGTTTGCGTTCAACAGCCTGCGCCTGTCGTACAGCCGGGGGCTGGGCATTGCGGGGCTGCTCAACCTGGAGTCGGGCCTGCGCTCGACGCTGCTGGTGCTGGGCGTGGCCGCGCTCGCCGCATTCCACGCCGAGATCGGCGTGGCGCAGTTGCTGGCGATCAACCTCGTGGCCTTCGTGCTCGTGGCCGCGGCCATCGGCCTGCCGATGAACGGCCCGGCGCCGCCGGCCGGAAAGCCCGTGCTCGATCTCCCCTCGCAAGCCCATGCCACGGTGTATGCGCTGCTCACTTTCCTGCTGCGCAAGTCGGACCTGCTGGTCGTCGCCCTCTTCATGCCGCTGGGCTATGTGGGCGCGTTCAAGCTGGCCTTCCTGCTGGCCGAAGCGCCCTCGCAGTTCGTGCAGGCCTTCCTGGTCACCAAGACGCCGGCCATGCTGAACGCGACCTCGGGCGATGCGGCCGCCGCCGCGACGCAGCGGCTCGCGCGGCATTCGTTCCTGCTCGGCTGCGTGCTCTTCGCGCTGCTCGCGGCCGTGCTGGCAGTGGCCGCGCCGCTGCTGAAGGTCGGCGGCGAGGCGCTGGGCATCTTCGTGTGCATCGCGCCCTACTTCCTGCTGCGCACCTACACCGTCCACCACGAGATGGTGCTGGCGCTCAACACGCCGGTGGGCTTGCTCGGGCGCTGGGCGCTGCTGGAGGTGGCGCTGCGCATGGCTTCCTACGGCGCCGTGATCGCGCTCTTTCCCGGCCGGCCGCACTACGTGTTCTTCGCCGCCTTTTTCTCCGACCTGCTGCTGTACGAACTGCGCATGCGCGCGCTGTTCGGCTTCTTTCCGTTGCTTCGCCTGGTGCGCCAGGCCCATTGAGAACCGCCAAGAACCACAAAGACCACTGAAAGGCGCCCGTGAAAATCCTGCTGTATTCGATGAACTTCATGCCCGAGCTCGCGGGCATCGGCAAGTACTCCGGCGAGATGGCCGAATGGCTCGCGGGCCAGGGCCACGAGGTGCGCGTGATCGCGGCGCCGCCTTCCTTTCCGCAATGGAAGGTGTTCGAAGGGCACTCGGCCTGGGCCTACCGCAAGAGCGACATCAACGGCGTCACCGTGTGGCGCGCGCCGACCTGGGTGCCCGCACGGCCGCGCACGCTGGGCCGCATGGCGCACCTGTTCTCCTTCATGCTGTCGAGCATGCCGCTGCTGCTGGCGCAGGCGCGCTGGAAGCCCGATCTCGTCTTCGTGGTGGAGCCGCCGCTGTTCTGCGCGCCCGCGGTGCTGTTCTTCTCGAAGCTGCTGGGCATCAAGTCGTGGCTGCACATCCAGGACTACGAGGTCGATGCGGCCTTCGGCCTGGGCTGGGTGCGCGGCGCGGGCGTGCGGCGCTTTGCGCTGTCGCTGGAACGCTGGCTGCTCACCCGGTTCAATCGCGTCTCGACCATCTCGGGCGCCATGGTCGAGAAGGCCCGGGGCAAGGGCATCGAGGAAGCCCGGCTGGTGCTGTTTCCGAACTGGGTGGACGTTTCGGCGATCCGCCCCGGCGCCGCATCCGGGGAAAGTCCTGAAGGCACGGAGGTTCGCGGCTACAGGGCCGAGCTGGGCATTCCGGCCGACGCGGTGGTCGTGCTCTATGCGGGCAGCCTCGGCTCCAAGCAGGGCATCGAGCTGCTGGGCGAAGCCGCGCAATTGCTGGCGCATGCGCGCAGCATCCATTTCGTGATCTGCGGCAACGGGCCGAGCCGCGGCCCGCTGATGTCGGCCTGCATCCGCCTTCGCAACGTGCATTTCCTGGACCTGCAGCCGGCCGAGCGGCTCAACGAGCTGCTGGGCATGGCCGACATCCATGTGCTGCCGCAGCGCGCCGATGCCGCGGATCTCGTCATGCCTTCCAAGCTCGCCGGCATGCTGGCGAGCGGCAAGGCGGTGATCGTGACCGCGAACCCGGGCACCGAGCTCAGCCGCGTGATGACGGACCGCGGCATCGTGGTGGCGCCGGGGGATGCGGCCGTGCTGGCCGACGCCATCGAGCAGCTGGCGCTGTCGCCCTCGGTGCGCGAGGCGCTGGGCGCCGCGGGCCGGGCGTTCGCCGAATCGGAGCTCGACCAGCACGCGATCTTGTCGCGCTTCGAGCAAGAGATGTTTCGCTGCGTCGCCGGCACCGAAGCCGTGGCCGTCACCCCTTCTTCGCTGGGAGCCAAGGGATGAGCCACCCCAAGATCCTGGTGACCGGCGGCGCGGGCTTCATCGGCAGCCACGTGTGCGTGACGCTGATCGAGGCCGGCTTTCGGCCGGTGGTGCTGGACACGCTGGTCAACAGCGACCCGCGCTCGCTGCAGCGCGTGGCGAACATCACCGGCGTGGAGCCGCCGCTGGTGCGCGGCGACGTGCGCGATGCGGTGGCGCTGGACCGCGCATTCGCCGAGCACGGCGTCGACGCGGTGATGCATCTCGCAGGGCTGAAGGCGGTCGGCCAGTCGGTGAGCGATTCGATCGGCTACTACGACGTCAACGTGGCGGGCAGCCTCGCGCTGATCCGCGCCATGGAACGGGCGGGGGTGCGCACGCTGATCTTCTCGTCCTCGGCCACCGTCTACGGCGACAACCAGCACTCGCCCATCCGGGAGAGCGCGACCTATGCGGCCGTCAACCCTTATGGGCGCACCAAGGAGATGGTCGAGCGCATGGCCGCGGACCTCACCCGGGCCGACCAGCGCTGGGGCATCGCATGCCTGCGCTTCTTCAATCCCATCGGCGCGCACGAGAGCGGCCTCCTGGGCGAGCATCCGCACGGTCCGCCCGACAACCTGCTGCCGTACGTCGCGCAGGTTGCGGTGGGCGGGCGCGGGCATGTGGTGGTGCACGGCAACGACTACGAGACACCCGACGGCACCGGCGTGCGCGACTACGTGCACGTGATGGACGTGGCCGAGGGCCACCTGGCGGCGCTGCGGTACGCGGGCGCCCACCGGGGGCTCCTCACGGTCAACCTGGGCACAGGCCGCGGCGCGTCGGTGCTGGAGGTGATCGCCGCGTTCGAGCGGGCCGCGGGCCGGGAGATCCCGGTGCACATCGGGCCGCGCCGTCCCGGCGATGCCGCCGCCTACTGGGCGGACGTGCAGCACGCCCGCGACCGGCTCGGCTGGCACGCCCGCCGCAACCTGGACCAGATGTGCGCGGACTGCTGGCGCTGGCAGCTCGCGAACCCGCGCGGCTTCGACGACCCGTCCCCCGAGCTCACCGCAAAAAGACTGGCGGCCGCATGACCGCCCGCACCGCCTCCGGAAAAGCCAGAACAGCGTGCACCGACTTGGTTCCACGCTGGACGGTGTACGCCAAAGGGCGAGTGAACCAAAGCGCCATTCCCAGCCAAAAAGAGATGCCTTGTTATCTTTTTGTTGCTAAAACAATCGTTTGCCAACTCACCAACCTGGGGCATTGACAATGTTTGATAACAGTTCGCTTCCAATTTCCAGTGAGAAACCCCCTATGGCGATGGCCGATCGCCGCTCGGGATACGCCGCGGGCGTCTGCGTGCCCACGCCGATGCCATGGCCGGATTTCCTCACCGGCCAGGAAACCGCACCGGTGCGGGTGCTGCTGATCGACGACGACGAGTTCGTGCGCCGCGTCATCGCCCAGGAATTGCTGTCGGACATGCGCATCCAGCTCGAAGGCCAGGCCGACAGCATCCGCGAGGGGCGCAAGCTGCTGGCCCGGCACGAGTTCGACGTGCTGATGGTCGACCTGCGGCTGAGCGACGGCATGGGGTTCGAGTTGATCAGCGAAGCGCGCAACCACCAGAGCAACGGCGAGATCATCGTGATCTCGGCACTCGAGGACGACTCGCACGTGCTGCGCGCCTTCGAGCTCGGCGCCACGGGCTACCTGCTCAAGAACGCGTGGCTCCAGAGTTTTGCCGAGGCAGTGCTGCACGTGGTGAACGGCGGCGCCGCCATCACGCCCCGGCTCGCGCGACGGTTGCTGCACCGGCTCAACAACAACCATCGTCACGCTCATCAGGATGATTCCGCCGGCAACGCGCCGCCGCCGCACCAGCCCGGGCGCGACGCGACGCTCACGCCGCGCGAAAGCGAGATCCTGCGCTTCGTGGCCTGCGGCTACGTGTCGGCCGAAATCGGCGAGCGGCTCGGCATCACCTGGCAGACGGTCAACGTGCACATCAAGAGCATCTACAAGAAGCTGCATGTGCATTCGCGCGCGCAGGCCGTGAACTTCGCCGTTCACACCGGCCTCATCTGAGCGGCGGGACCTGGCACGCCGCCCCCTCCGATTCGAAACGGGAGTTTCCTCATGCCATCCGAAGCATATGACCCGGTCCTCTCGGCCACGCTGGCCGAACGGCAGCGGATTGCCAACGACCTGCACGACGGCGTTGCCTCGCGCCTGATGATGCTGCTGGCCAGCCTTCCTCCTCACGGCCATGCGAACAGGCAGATCGCGCACGGCCTGCAGGAATGCCTGCTCGAGTTGCAGATGACCGTGGACGGGCTCAGCGCCGAATGCATGTCGCTCGGCGAAATGCTGGGCAACCTGCGCTACCGCTTCGAGCCGGCCTTCAGGCGCAGCGGCATCGCGTTCCAGTGGCAGGTGTCGGACGTCCCTTCCGCGGCAAGAGACGACGACTGCCGCACGAACCACGAACTCTGCAAGATCGTGCAGGAGGCGCTTGCCAATGCGCTGCGCCACTCCGGCGCCCGCCACGTGCACGTGCGGCTCGCCACGGACGACGCGGACGGCATGCTCGCGCTGGAGGTGAGGGACGACGGCCGCGGGCTGCCCGGCCCCGGCCGGCACGAACCCGGCGCGGCGCGCCCCAAGGCCGGAGGGCTGCGCAACATGCGCGCGCGCGCCGAAGCCATTGGCGCCGGCATCAGCATCGCGAACCTGTCGCCGCGCGGCTTGCGGGTGAGCGTGACCCTGCCGCTCGAACGCATGCCGCCCGCTGCCGAAGCTGCCCTGGCGTCGCCCCGGTAGCGCACGGCCCCCCGGCGCCCGCAGGTTTGCTTCGAGCTTTCCGCTTCGAACCGCTTCTTCTTATTCACCAACTCCGAAAAAGGCTGGTCAACATGAACGATCCCACCATTCATCCGGTGCTTCTGTGCGGCGGCAGCGGTACGCGGCTGTGGCCGCTGTCGCGCAAGGCGCTGCCCAAGCAGTTCGCGCCGCTGATCGGCAACAAGAGCCTGCTGCAGCTCACGCTCGAGCGGCTCTCCGGGCTGAACCGGACCATCACCTGCGTGGCCTCGGAAGACCATCGCTTCCTGGTGCGCGAAGCGATGGAGAACGCCAGGACCGAGGGCCGGCAGATCCTGGAGCCGATGCCGCGCAACACCGCCGCCGCCATGGCCGCGGCCGCGCTGCTGGCCGAGCCGGACGACCTGCTGCTGTTCGCGCCCGCCGACCACCACATCCCCGACGCGGCGCTGTTCGCGGCCACCGTGCGCGAAGGTGTCGATGCGGCGCTGGCGGGCCGCATCGTCACCTTCGGGGTGGCACCCAGCTTTCCGAGCACGGCCTATGGCTACATCGAGGCGGCCGGACCGACGGGCCACGGCGAGAGCCGCGTCGTGGCGCGCTTCGTGGAGAAGCCGACGGCGTCGGTGGCCGAATCGCTGATCCTGCATGGCGGCTACTGCTGGAACGCCGGCATCTTCCTGGTGCAGGCCCGCACGCTGGTCGCGGCGCTGCGCACGCATGCGCCGGACATCCTCGCGGCCTGCGAACGCGCGGCCGCGGCGGTCTCTGTCGACGGCAGCTTCCTGCGCCTGGACCGCGAGGCCTTCGAGGGCTGCCGCGGCGAGAGCATCGACTATGCGGTGCTCGAAAAACACGCCGGCGTCGCGGTCGTGCGCTTCGAGGGCACCTGGAGCGACGTGGGCAGCTGGAACGCGGTGGCCCTGCTGCATCCGGCCGACGACGCGGGCAACCGCCTGAGCGGCATGGCGAGCGCCCTGCGCTCGCGCAACACCTTCGTGCATGCGCCGCACCGGCCTGTAGTGGCCCTCGGCACCGAGGACCTGATCATCGTGGACACACCCGACGCGGTGCTGGTGGCGGGTGCCGGCTGCGCCGAGCAGGTGGCCGACGTGGTGCGCATGCTGTCGCTCGAGGGCAAGGCCGTGGCCACCGAGCATCGCCGCGTGGTGCGGCCCTGGGGCGCGTACGACAGCGTGGACATGGGCGAGCGCTTCCAGGTGAAGCGCCTGACCGTGAAACCCGGCGGCAAGCTGTCGCTGCAGATGCACCACCACCGCGCCGAGCACTGGATCGTCGTCAAGGGCACGGCCCGCGCCACGCGCGGCGGCGAGGTGCAGCTGGTGCGGGAGAACGAATCGATCTACCTGCCCTCGGGCACCACGCACCGGCTGGAGAACCCCGGCAAGACGATGCTGGAGGTGATCGAGGTGCAGACCGGCGGGTACCTCGGCGAGGACGACATCGTGCGCTTCGACGATACGTACGGGCGCTGCGCGGCGATCGAGGTGCGGACCGGCGCGGAGCGGCCGGCAGCGCAATCCATGGTGTCACCACCACCGGCTGTTGAAGCCGGCGTCGCCGCGACCGCCTCCGCCTGAGCGGGTCGTCCGGTCGCGGCTGCTCGCGGCCGCTGCAAACGCGGGCTGCGCGCGCCTTCGCGCATCTTCCTCGCCGGGACTGGAAGCATCGGCGCCAGGCTCGTACAATCACGCCCGCTTCGCGCTCAGGCGCGAAACACACGCTAGGGGTGTCGAACCGGAATCCGTTCCGGGGCTGACTGAGAGAGTCCCTTTGAACCTGACTGAGGTAATCCTCGCGCAGGGAAGCTGGTCCGGCGGCCTGTCACGTTGTCTCGCGTGGCGGCAGCGCTGCTGGAGCCTCGCCCACCTGCCAAACCTTTTGCACTGGAGCAAACGGATGGCACACGACGACAACGACAACGGAATTTCCTCTGCCGGCAACGAGGCGCTGACGCCCCTGCCCGCGTCCCGCCGCGTGTTCGGCTGGACCGATCACGCCTCGCTCTGGTTCAGCCTGGGCGTCGGGCTGCTGGTGATGCAGATCGGCGCGTACCTCGTGCCGGCCGTGGGCACGCGCGATGCGGCGCTGGCGATTGCGCTCGGCTCCGTCATCGGCGCGGGCCTCCTGGCCTGGACCGCGCGGCTGGGCTGCGAAACCGGCCTCGCGAGCGCGGGCCTCATGCACGCCACCTACGGCAGCGCCTTCGCGCGGCTGCCGGTGCTGCTCAACATCGTGCAACTGGTGGGCTGGACGACCTTCGAGCTGGTGATCATGCGGGAAGGCACGCAGGCCATCGGCCAGGTCGCCTTCGGCGCATCGCTCGGCAGCTTCTGGGGCGGCGTCTTCACCACCTTGCTCTGGGGCGCGGTGCTGCTGGCGCTGCTCGCAGGATCGATGGTCAAGCTGGTGCGTCGCTTCGTGAGCCGCTTCGGGCTGCCGCTGGTGGTGATCTCGCTGCTCTGGCTGACCTGGCAGTTCGCGACGCGGCTGCAGGCCAAGGGCCTCGACGCCTTCTGGGCGCGACCCGGCGACGGCAGCATGGGCATGTTCGGCGCGCTCGATCTGGTGATCGCGATGCCGGTGTCGTGGCTGCCGCTGGTGGCCGATTACGCGCGCCACGGCAAGCGCAGCGCGGGCGGCCTCGGCGGCGCCTTCAGCGGCACCTGGATCGGCTATGCGCTCGCCAATATCTGGTGCTATGCGCTAGGTGTGATGGTGGTGAGCGTTGCGGAGCCGGGCACAGGCCTCGTCACAGCGCTGCTGCTCGCGCAGGGCGGGCTGGTGGCGCTGGGGCTCATCCTCATCGACGAGCTCGACAACGCGTATGGCGATGTCTACTCTGGCTCGGTTTCCACGCACAGCCTCCTGCCGCGATGGAGCGTGAAGCGCTGGGGCCTGCTGCTGGCCGCGCTGTGCATCGCGCTCGCGCTGGTGCTGCCGATGCACACGCTCGAACCTTTCCTGCTGCTGCTCAGCTCGGTGTTCGTGCCGCTCTACGGCGTGATCCTCGGGCGGCTCGGCAGCGGGCGAAGCGTGGCATCCGTCGGCACGCGGCAGATCGATTGGGCGGCGGCGCTGATCTGGATCGCGGGTATCGCGGCCTATCACGCGCTCGCCAAATGGGCACCGCAGTTCGGCTCCGCGCTTCCGACGCTGGCCGCGACGTTCGTGCTGGCCTGGATCAGCCGGCCAAAGCTTTCGCCGGCAGCGGCAGCCGGTGCATCGGCACTGGCGCAAAGCCGTGGTTGAGCGGACCGTGGCCCGCGCCGACCTGCACGTCCGCACCGGCGGCCATCGCGCCGAGGATGTAGGCGCGCGCACGTTCGACGGCTTCAGGCAACGTCAATCCCAGCGCCAGGTGCGCCGCGATGGCGGACGACAGCGTGCAGCCGGTGCCATGCAGGTTGCGGCTCGCGATGCGCTGCGAGGCCAGGCGCTTGCGCGTGCCGTCCGCCTGCAGCAGCACGTCGACCACTTCATTGCCGGGCAGATGGCCGCCCTTGAGCAGCACGGCCTTCGCGCCGAGCGCCAGCAGTTCATCGGCCGCGCCGTCGAGCGCCTCGATGCCGTCGATGGCATGGCCGATCAGCAGCGCCGCTTCATCGAGATTGGGCGTGACGACCACGGCGCGCGGGAACAGTTCGCGCACCAGCACCTGCACGGTTTCCGAGGCGATCAGGCGATCGCCGCTGGTGGCGACCATCACCGGGTCGAGCACCACGTTCGGCAACTTGTAGTGATCGATGGCCCAGGCGACCACCTCGACCACTTCGGGCGCATGCAGCATGCCGAGCTTGACGGCATCGACGCCGATGTCCTCGACCACGGCCTGGATCTGCGCCTTCAGAAATTCGGGCGGCACGCCATGGATGCCCGAGACGCCGCGCGTGTTCTGCGCGGTGAGCGCGGTGATGGCCGTCATGCCGTAGCAGCCCAGGGCCGCGAAGGTCTTGAGGTCGGCCTGGATGCCGGCACCGCCGCCGCTGTCGGAGCCTGCGATGGAGAGAACGCGTGCGTAGCGCAGGGGCGCCTGCGGCGCGGGAGATGGTCCTTGGGTCATGCTGAAAATTATCGGCGACCGGGTCCGTTTTTCTCCCTCCCCTTCCGGGGGAGGGTCGGGGTGGGGGCAAGCGGCATGTCCATCGGGCGCTCTGGCGGCCCCCATCCCAACCTTCCCCCAGAGGGGGAAGGAGCAAGACCATGAACGTGCCATTTCAATCTGCGGCCGTCATCGGCGCGGGCCTCATGGGCCGACTGATCGCGGTGACGCTCGCGCAGGCGGGTTGCAAGGTCGCGCTGTACGAAGCCGGCAGCTCCGAAGCCGAAGGCGCAGCCGCGCGCGTGGCGGCGGCGATGCTCGCGCCGCTGGCCGAATCGACCGTGGCGCCGGTGTCCGTCGTGCGCATGGGCCACTACGCGTTGTCGCGTTGGCCCGAACTGCTCGCGCCGTTGGCGCAACCCGTGTTCTTCCAGCGCGAAGGCACGCTGGTGCTGTGGCACCGGCAGGACGCGACCGAAGCCGCGCGGCTCGAACGCGTGCTCGCCAACACCGGTGCGCAAGTGCCCGAACTCGCGCCGATGCAGACGCTCGACGGCGCAGGCATCGCCGCGCTGGAACCATCACTCGGCCAGCGCTTCGCCAAAGGGCTGTTCCTTCCGGGGGAAGGCCAACTCGACAACCGCGCGCTGCTCGCCTCGCTGCTCGCCACGCTCGCGGCCAGCCCGAACGTCACGCTGCACTGGCAGTCGCCACACGTACCCGCGGACTTCTCGCCCGGCACATCCGGCCAGCCCGACTGGGTGATCGACTGCCGCGGCCTCGGTGCCCGTCCGCAATGGCGCGCGTTGCGCGGTGTGCGCGGCGAAGTGATCCGCGTGCATGCGCCCGAGGTCGCGCTGCAGCGCCCGACGCGGCTCGTGCATCCGCGCTACCCGCTCTACATCGCGCCCAAGCCCGGCCACCTGTTCGTGATCGGCGCGACCGAGATCGAGTCGGACGACATGTCGCCCGCCAGCGTGCGCTCCACGCTCGAACTGCTGAGCGCGGCCTATGCGGTGCACAGCGGTTTTGCCGAGGCACGCATCGTGGAGATCGCCACGCAGTGCCGCCCCACGCTGCCCGACAACCTGCCCGCCATCCGCCAGCCGCAGCCGCGCGTGCTGCAGATCAACGGCCTCTATCGCCACGGTTTCATGATCGCGCCCGCCCTGCTCGATGCGGCGATGGAACTGCTCGTGCACGGCCACTGCACGCTCGCGCACAGCTTCGGCATGGACACCCCGACATCCGACGACGCATGACGACGATGAACATCCTGATCAACGACAAGCCCTACACGCTGCCCGACAGCGCCACGCTCACCGATGCACTGGCCGCGCTGGAGGCCGTGCCGCCCTTCGCCGTGGCGGTGAACCGCGAGTTCGTGCCGCGCTCGGCCTACGCCGCGCGCACGCTGCAGCCCGACGACCGCATCGAAGTGATCCGCCCCGTGACGGGCGGCTGAAAAAAAGATTGGAGACAACACCATGACCACCCCATCGAATGACCCGCTGGTCCTGTACGGCCAGACCTTTCAAAGCCGCCTGCTGCTCGGCACCGCGCGCTACCCCTCGCCCGACCTGCTCGAAGCGGCCGTGAAGCGCGCGAAGCCCGCGATGCTCACCGCGTCGCTGCGCCGCCAGACCGCGAACCAAGGCCCCCAGGGCTCGGCCGGCAACGACACGAGCAGCGGCTTCTGGGCGCTGCTGCGCAAGCTGGCCGTGCCCGTGCTGCCCAACACCGCCGGCTGCCACAGCGTGCAGGAGGTGATCGCCACCGCCCACATGGCGCGCGAGCTGTTCGACACGCCCTGGATCAAGCTCGAACTGATCGGCGACGACTACACGCTGCAGCCCGACACGCTGAACCTCGTCGACGCCGCCTCGCAACTGATTCGCGACGGCTTCCAGGTGCTGCCCTACTGCACCGAAGACCTCGTGCTGTGCCAGCGGCTGGTCGACGTGGGCTGCCAGGCCGTCATGCCGTGGGCCGCGCCCATCGGCACCGGCCGCGGTCCTGTCAATCCGTACGCGCTGCAGGTGCTGCGCGAACGGCTCAAGGTGCCGATGCTGGTCGATGCCGGGCTCGGGCTGCCTTCGCACGCATGCCAGGTGATGGAGTGGGGCTACGACGGCGTGCTGCTCAACACCGCGGTTGCACTCGCGCAGGACCCGGTCGCGATGGCCGGTGCCTTTGCCGATGCGGTAGGCGCGGGCCGCACCGCGTGGCGTGCAGGCGCGATGGCCGCGCAAGACTCGGCGCAGCCCAGCACGCCCGTGCTCGGCACGCCCTTCTGGCATCACGCGGGATGAGCGGCGTGAGCGACATGAACGACGCACGCGCCATCGCCCACGCCATCGTCGCGGCGCACGGGTTGCGCTTCGGCGCCATCACCGCATCGACCGTGGGTGCAACATCCTTCTCTTCCGACGACGCGGTTTATCGCGGCGCCAAGCAGGCTTGCATAGCGCTCGGCTTCATCGAAGTCGATGCCGAATGCCTCGCGCTTGCCTGGCACGCGCAGACTGAACGCATCGGCCATTTCGACGCCGCCCGATGGCCCGACGCGCCCGCCGACTTCGGCATGCGCTCGTTTCCGCCCGCCGCGCGCGATGATGCCTTTCTGCCCTGCCCCGAACGGCTCGGCCTCTACGCGGTGCTGCCCGATGCGGCATGGGTCGGCCGCATGGCGCGCGCCGGCGTGCCGACGGTGCAGTTGCGTTTCAAGTCCGACGATGCCGCGGCCATCGAGCGCGAAGTGCAGGCGGCCGTCGAGGCCGTGCAGGGCACGGGCGCGCTGCTCTTCATCAACGACCACTGGCAGGTCGCGATTGCCGCGCGCGCCTACGGTATCCATCTCGGCCAGGAAGACCTCGATGCCTTGTCGCCGGACGAGCTGCAGCAGTTGCGCGCCTCCGGCCTGCGGCTGGGCGTCAGCACCCATGGCTATGCCGAGATGGTGCGTGCCGATGCGGTGAGCCCGAGCTACATCGCGATGGGCGCGGTCTATCCGACCACGCTCAAGAAGATGGCGACCGCGCCGCAGGGCGTGGCGCGGCTCGCGGCGTATGCGCGCCTGCTGCGCGGCTATCCGCAAGTGGGCATCGGCGGCATCGACGCGGTGCGGCTGCCCGAAGTGCTGGCCACCGGCGTGGGCTCGGTCGCGGTGGTGCGCGCGCTGGTGACCGCTGCCGATCCCGAGGCCACGGCCGCGCAATGGATGGCGGCCATGGGCGCCGCCATCGGCAAATGAACACATCAAGCAATCAATGACTCAACGACGCTTCCCACATTTCCCGGCCCTGACGCGCTCCCCTATCTCGCGTGCGGTTGCCGCCGTGTTTTTCGCGGCCGCCTGCAGCGCACATGCGCAGCAGGCCGCGCTGCCCGAAGTCGTCGTCAATGAAGGCGCGACGGCGCCGCAGGCCGATGTCAGCGGCTTCGGCGACGTGCCGCTGCGCGAGCTGCCGCTCTCGGCCACGGTGATCGACAGCAAGCAGCTGAACGCCAGCGGCGCACGCCGGCTCGCCGATCTCACGCAGTTCGACTCCTCGGTCACCGATGCCTACAACTCCGCCGGCTACTGGGACTACCTCACCGTGCGCGGCTTCGTGCTGGACAACCGCTTCAACTACCGTCGCGAAGGCCTGCCGATCAGCGCCGAGACCTCGATCCCGCTCGACAACAAGGAGCGCGTCGAGATCCTGCGCGGCACCAGCGGCATCCAGGCGGGCACCAGCGCGCCGGGCGGGCTCGTGAACTACGTGGTGAAGCGCCCGACCGAGCAAGACCTGCGCACGGTGCGCATCGAGACCACCAGTCGCGGCAGCGTGCTCGGCGCGCTCGACCTGGGTGGCCGCTTCGGCGACAACCGCCAGTTCGGCTACCGGCTCAACATCGCGAGCGAAAACCTGAAGCCGCTCACGCACAACCTGGACGGCAACCGCAACATGTTCTCGCTCGCGGCCGACTGGCGCATCACGCGCGACTCGGTGCTGGAGTTCGAAGTCGAGCAAAGCCGCAAGACGCAACCGAGCCAGAACGGCTACAGCCTCCTGGGCAGCGTGCTGCCTGCGCCGGTCGATCCGCGCATCAACCTCAACAACCAGCCGTGGTCGCAGCCCTCGGTGTTCAAGGCGCTGACCGGCACCGTGCGCTTCAGCCAGGCGCTGAATGCCGACTGGCGCTGGAGCGTGCAGATCGGCCAGCAGCGCCTGAAGACCGACGACCGCCTGGCCTACGCCTTCGGCTGCGGCGCCGAAGGCAACTACGACCGCTACTGCTCGGACGGCACCTTCGACGTCTACGACTTCCGCAGCGAGAACGAGCGCCGCACGCAGACCGTGGGCAGCCTGAACCTGAAGGGCAACGTGATGACCGGCAGCGTGCGGCACGAGCTGGGCTTCGGGCTGCTGCAAAGCCGCGTTCGCAACCGCTTCCAGGACCAGGCCTACAACTACGTGGGCACCGGCAACATCTGGGCGACCGCCGTGGTGCCGCCCGATCCGACGCTCACCGACTTCAACACGAACCGCGACGAACGCTCGACCGAACTCTCGGTGCAGGACGCGATCCGCTGGAACGACCGCTTCACGACGTGGATCGGTGCGCGCCACACGCGGCTCGATCGCCAGAGCGTCCGCACCGACGGTTCGCGTCCCACGGGCTACAAGGACGGCATCACCACGCCGTGGATCGCGGCCAGCTACGCGATCCAGCCCGGACTGCTCGCGTATGCAAGCTGGGGCAAGGGCGTCGAATCGCAGGTCGTGCCGAACAAGAGTTCGCAGTACAGCAATGCCGGGGAAGCGCTGCCCTCGCTCAGTTCGCGCCAGTGGGAGTTGGGCATCAAGGGCGGCAACGATGCGTTCAACTGGCAGCTCGCGTGGTTCGACATCTCGCGGCCGATGACCAATCTCGACGCGTGCAACCGCCTGGGCATCACGCCATGCGAAGCGAAGTACGACGGCCGTGCGGTGCACCGCGGCCTCGAAGCCGGTGCGCAGTGGACGCAAGGCCCGTGGCGCATCGGCGGCAGCGTGACGCTGATGGACGCCAAGCGCCGCGGCAGCATCGTCGAACCGGCAAGCAATGGGCAGTGGCCGACCAACGTGCCCAAGCAGGTGCTGCGCGCGCAGGCGGCGTATCGCGTCGCCGCGGTGCCCGGACTCGAAGTGGCGGGACAGCTGTCGCACGAAGGACGCCGCAACGTTCTTGCGGACGGATCGATCACGCTGCCCTCGTGGACGCGCGTCGATGCGGTGCTGCGCTACGACACGAAACTGCGCGGCGTGAACACGAGCTGGACACTGGCCGTCGACAACCTGTTCGACCGCCGCTACTGGAAGGAATCGCCTTACCAGTTCGGGCATGTCTATCTGTTTCCCGGTGCGCCGCGCACGCTGCGTCTGGGCTTGAGCGTCGCGCTGTGAACATGCGCGAAGCAAACTTTTTTGCGCAAAAGTTTCGGAGGCTTGAGAAGGTCAAAAAAACCGCGCTATAATCTGAGGCTTGTTCCTCGATAGCTCAGTTGGTAGAGCGCCGGACTGTTAATCCGTAGGTCCCTGGTTCGAGCCCAGGTCGAGGAGCCACTACAAGCCGCAAGGCAACTGGATGCCCCGCTACTCAAAAGGTAGCGGGGCATTTTCAATTGTGGGCGGCTTGTTGGGCGCTCGGCACCGCCGCTAGACTCGCACCTCCTCCGTCCACCGAATCGAGGTCTTCATCCATGAACAACACGAGTCGATACGAATTCAGCCTGCCCCTTTGCAGCGAAGCGCAGCAACTGCAGGTCGAGCAAGTGCTCAAGCTCCCCGGCGCGATCACCACGGCAACGGTCAACCGCAGCATGGGATCGGCCGGCGTGACCGTCCAGGCCACCTTTCTTCCGGCCCACTCTCCCGCGCTCATGCAGGCCGAGGTCATCGCGCGCATCTCGCCCATCGGCCTTCTGCCGATGCGAGTGCCAGGCTGATCGGCAAAGCAAAGCAAAGCGAAGCCGGGCCACGGGATAAATTCTTACCTGCAGTTTCCAAAGACGCCCATTCCCCGACGCCGAAATCTCGCAGACTCCGATCACCGAAAAGAGGAGACGGGGATGACGCGAAGCGAATTCAATGCGCTGTCGAAGCACGCCAGGTTGAGGGCCACGCTCTCGCGCGACGCCGCATACATGGTTCTCGTCGGCGGCGTGCGCCCCGGCACCGCGGCCCGCGAGGTCGGCACCACCCCGCAGGCCCTCACCAACACGCTGCGAAAACTGAGGGACGCCATGACGGAGTCCACCGACCACGGCCGCACGCTGGCCATCGCGGAGCATCACGTCGGGAGCTGACCGTCAGTTCGTTCGTTCGCTCGTTCTTTCGTTCAGTCGGACGGCCGGCGGATTCCAATACAGTCCTCACCATGCATTTCAAGCCGCAAGCTGAACCCGGACTTCCCGACCTCCCCGCGCCCCGCTCGTCCATCTCCCATCGCTCCCATCGGATCGCATTGGCCCTTGCCTCGGGCATGCTGGGCGTCCTGCTCATCGGCTGCGCCTCCAAGCCGGCCCCGGCGCCCGCACCCGCATCGAAGAAATCCGCAAGCGCCAAGCCCGCGGCTTCGGCCCGCAAGGACGCGCACCCCGCACCGGAGCGCCGCTCGCGCAGCAGCGAGCCGGCACCTTCCGCATCGTCCGCGCCATCCGGCCCCGTGGCCAAGGCGGAGCGAAATTTCCTTCGCCCGTCGAACGGCACCGTCATCCAGCGATTCAATGGCCGCAACAGCAAGGGCATCGACTTCGCGGGATCGGAAGGCGACCCCGTCATCGCCGCGCGCGACGGCAAGGTTGTGTATTCCGCCGTGGGCCCGCGCGGCTATGGCCAGCTCGTCATGATCAAGCACGACGCGACCTTCGTGACCGCCTACGCGCACAACAGCAAGCTGCTGGTCAAGGAGGGGCAGTCGGTGAAGCGAGGCCAGGTGATCGCCCACATGGGCCGCACCGAAGCCGACCGCGTCAAGCTGCACTTCGAGCTGCGCCGGAACGGCAACGCTGTCGATCCCGCTGCCTATTTCGCTTCGCCCGACTAACAAGGGCGTTGGATGAAGCGATCCGGTTGAATCCGGATCGCCCCCTCCTGCGTAGCACTTGCATGGCAAGTACGAACGAAGAACGCAAGCCCGCCCCACGGCTGGGTTTCGAGGACATCTGTGCGCAGTTCAACGTGCCCGCGAGGAAAGGGGCGCGGGTCAATTTCCAAGGCCAGCCGGGAACGGTCACGACCGCGCGGGGGTTGATGGTTCGCGTGCGGCTGGACGGGATGTCGTGGTCCCGGCCCTACGCACCGAACGAACTCGAATGGCTCGACGAACAATCGAAGGCCATGAAAGACCGCGCGCGCGACACGTGCGACGCGCACCACCCGCAGAGCTGAAAAGCCCCCGGGCGGATCGCGCCGAGGATCAGTGCTGTACGACTGGAGTGCGGCCCTTCGCGCTGTCGATGGTCGCGCTGACGGAGTTGGTGTTGACGGCCAGGGCCACCAGGACGGAGCCGACGAAAGCCGGATCGGAAGCGCCGCTGAAATTCGATGCGCCGGCAATGGCCAGGGCCTGCGCGACTTGTTGACGGGTCAGTTCCGCTGCTGCTTCGCCAACGACATTCTTCTTCGTGGTTGCCATCTGAAAACTCCTCGTGATGAAGGCCCGACTGTAACGGCCTCCGCATCGCGCCCAAGGCCATCCCCCTGACTGTTCCGGGGAGCTTGTTGCCCCCTGCCCACGAGGCTCGCACTCGGTAATAATCTCGCCCGCTTCGCCGCGGACGGACCATGACTTTCGGCACTGGCATGCCGCTTCCTGGGGTCGTATCGTCGCGCGGTCGCTGGCGGCGCGACGAATCGGGGGAGGTCACACAGGCCATGCGGTCCCACTTCGGAATCCGAGGAGTGGCGTCTCCCATTGGGGCGCCTCTTCACTCTTCTCTCTCTGGATCCGGACATGGCTTCTTCCAAATTCTCTTTCGCAAGCGCAAGCGTTCTTGCCAGTGCGCTGGTTCTCTCCGGCTGCGCGACCACCGACATGCAAATGGGCAGCCAGTCGGCCAAGACCATGGCCACCGGCAGCGCCGCCGGCTCGGCCACCTCCGGTGAAAGCAGTCAGCTCGAGCGCTGCGATTCGCCGCTGGGCACCGTCTCCCTCATCGAGAACGTCAACGCCGGCTGGTACACCGTCCTCACCGGCGAATACAAGCTCCCGCCGACCGCGAACCTGCTGCGTCTCCTGGTGCAGCAATCGAACTGCTTCGTGGTGGTCGAGCGCGGCGCGGCCGGCATGAACGCCATGACGCGCGAGCGCGCGCTCATGCAGTCGGGCGAAATGCGCGGCGGCAGCAACTTCGGCCGCGGTCAGATGGTGGCTTCCGACTACGGCCTGTCGCCCGAAATCGTGTTCAGCAACAACGACGCCGGCGGCATCGGCGGTGCGCTCGGCGGCCTGGTGGGCGGTGGCCGCGGCCGCGCCATCGCCAGCATCGGCGCCAGCCTGCAGACCAAGGAAGCCAGCGCGCTCCTGACGCTCATCGACAACCGCTCGGGTGTGCAGGTGGCAGCCGCCGAAGGCAGCGCCTCCAAGACCGACTTCGCGGGCTTCGGCGGCCTGGGCGGACTCTCCGCCGCGGGCGGCGTCGGCGGCTACACGCGCACGCCGCAGGGCAAGGTGATTGCCGCGGCCTTCATGGACGCTTTCAACCAGATGGTTCGTTCGCTGCGCAACTACAAGGCACAAACGGTGCGCGGCCAGGGCCTGGGCGGCGGCGGCCGACTCGGCGTGGACGGCGGCGCCGCACCGTCGCAAACCTCGGCGCCAGGCGCGCCCCGCTCGCGTCGCAAGTAAGCGCGTCGGTCTGTCCTCCTCGGGTGAAGCCCGGCCCGGAACGCGGCCGGGTTCACAATTCACTCCTCTGGAGGTGAACACGATGGATGGTCTGGAAGAGACGGCGGAAGCGGCAAAAGGCAAGCTCGTCTACCCCTTTGCGGAGCTCCCGCCGCGCGGCAAGTCGATCGAGGTCGCGGCAGGCGTGCACTGGATCCGCATGCCGCTGCCCTACTCGCTCGATCACATCAACCTGTGGGCGCTGGACGACGGCGCCGGCTGGGCCGTTGTGGACACCGGCGTGCGCACCGAGGAAACAGTGGCCGTCTGGCGCGAGCTCTTCGCCAATTCGCCGGACACGCGCGGCCTCACCCGCGTCCTCGTGACGCACATGCACCCCGACCACGTCGGCATGGCCGGCTGGCTCACGCGCAAGTTCGGCGTGCGGTTGTGGATGACCCGCTCCGAATACCTCATGTGCCGCGTGATGGTGTCCGACACCGGCCGCGAAGCGCCCGACGACGCCATCGCCTTCTACCGCCGCGCCGGCTGGAGCGATGCCGCCATCGAGACCTACCGCACCCGCTTCGGCAATTTCGGCAAGCACATCCATCCGCTGCCCGACAGCTTCCGGCGCCTGCGCGACGGCGAGGTGCTGCGCATCGGCGCGCACGACTGGCGCATCGTCACCGGCAACGGCCATTCGCCCGAGCATGCATGCCTGTACTGCCCCGACCTCAAGGTGCTGATTTCGGGCGACCAGATCCTGCCGCGCATTTCGTCCAACGTGTCGGTCTCGCCCATCGAGCCCGACGCCGACCCGATGGCCGACTGGCTTTCATCGCTCGCCAAGCTCAAGCGCGAAATACCCGACGACGTGCTGGTGCTGCCTTCGCACAACGAGTGCTTCCGCGGCCTGCATGCGCGCATCGACCGGCTGCAGACGGGACAAGAACGCTCGCTCGACCGGTTGCGCAACACCTTGAAGACGCCCAAGCGCGCGGTCGATGTGTTCGCGAGCCTGTTCGCGCGCAGCATCGCCGAGTCCGATGTTCAGTTGCTGGGCATGGCGACCGGTGAAAGCCTCGCCTGCCTCAACTACCTGCTGCACCGCGGCGAAGTTGTCTGCGACATCGCCGACGACGGTATCGGCTGGTACCGGCTCGCCGCCTGACTGCCTATCCGCCGAACCAGTCGCGCGCCGAGCGCCCCTGGTCCGGGCCCAGCATCGAGAACCCGCCATCGACCGGAATGTCCGCACCGGTCACGAAGCGCGCGGCGTCGGAGCACAGGAACAGCACCACCTGCGCCACGTCGTCGCCATCGCCCGCGCGGCCCAGTGGATGCAACGGCGCAGCCATGCGGTCCGCGTACGCGCGGTCCCCGCCCGCCATGCGCGAGAGCGCGTCCGACCAGGTCCATCCGGGCGACACCGAGTTCACCCGCACGCGCCGGTGCGCGAGGCTCGCGGCCTGGTTGCGCGTGAGCTGCAGGATGGCCGCCTTGGCCGCTGGATAGAGCGCCCGGCCCGCCGTGCCGAACTTGCCGCCGACGCTCCCCATGTTCACGACGGCCCCGCCCTGCGCTGCCAGTGCGTCTGCCGTCTTGTGCACCAGCAGCGCGCCGGAGACGAGGTTGACGTCGAGCGCCTGCAGCCATTCGCCGCGCGAAGACGCGAGCCCGTTGTCGCCGTACACCACCGCGTTGTTGATGAGGAAGTCGATGCGCCCCTCGCTGGCGAGCGCATCGGCCACCAGCGCATCGAGTGCCGTGTCGGAGGCGATGTCGCATGCGATGAAGCGGCAGCGCGGACCCAGTTCTGCCGCCAGCGCCTCGCCGCGCGCGGCATCGATGTCCACCGCCAGCACCTCGGCACCCGCCTGGACGAAAGCACGGACGATGGAAGCGCCGAGCATGGCGGCCGCGCCCGTGACGATGGCAACTTTCCCTTCGAAATTCCAGTTCATGGCATGGCTTCCATCTGTGCGACAGCTTTGTCGACGTTCACCACATCCGCGAGCATCGCCAGCGTTTCCAGGCTCGCCGCATGCAGATGCGCCTGCGCAGTGTTGCAGGCATCGGCGACGACCGCCACCTCGTAGCCCAGGTCGCTCGCGTGGCGCGCGCCGTGCTCGACCACATGGTTGGTCGCGATGCCCGCCACATAAAGCCGCGATGCGCCGGTGTTGCGCACGACATCTTCGAGCCCGCTCGCCCAGAACGGGTTGTTGCGCTTGTGGGTGACGATGGCCTCTCCCGGCAGCGGCGCTAGTTCTTCATAAAACTCCGCCCCCCACTCGCCGTCGAGCACCGCCCCGGTCTCGGCCACGCGCCGGAACAGCGTGCAGTTGCGAAGGCAATCGGCGTACCCCGCCGCAAAGGCGATGCGCACGAAGATCACCGGCACGCCGTTCGCCCGCGCGCCGGCGATCAGGCGCGCAGCCGAAGCGATCAGACGTGGACGTGCCGGATCGTCCGCCGCCACACCCACGCGCACCTTGCCATCGACGTGCAGCACGTCGTTCTGGTAGTGCATGGCCAGCAGCGCGGCCTTCACATGAACACCTGCAGGGCTTCGTGCGGCGCGTCGCAATTCACAAGCTCGACGCGCTTCATCCGGATGCGGAATTCGTCGCCCTCGCGCCGCAGCGTGTGCAGCACGCTGCCGCCGAAGGTGCGCTGCTCGGTCTTGCGCCATTCCAGGAGCAGGAAGGTCGAGCGCACCACGCAGCTTTCTTCATCGCGCGATTCGAGCCCGATGTTGCCCACCACATGCACCGTGCGCGTGGGCGGTTGCTGCGAATAAGCACGCGCCTGCTCGAGCCGCCGCGCGCGCATCGAGCGCAGCAGCGCGTCTTCGCAGAACAGCGAGGCGTGGTTGATGTGGTCCGCCTGCCCGTGCACCAGCGGTACCCAGTAGAGCCCGTCGGGCGTGAAGAGCCGCTGCCATTCGTCCCAGCGGTGCTCGTCCAGCAGGCGCGCCTCGTGGTACAGGAACTGCGTGATCGCCTGCTGCTCGTGCCAGTCGTTGAAGTTCATTCGGCACTCCCGGTCTGCACGCCCATGTACGAGGCCCATGCCGCGAACATGTTGCGCGATGGCATCTCGCTGTTGCCGTTGGAGGCCCGCCCGCCCGGCAGCGGCTGGTCGCGCCCGGCCGCGCGGTGCATGCTGACCCAGTCGCCACCGTCGGAGCCGAGTCCTTCCTGCACGCGGTTGTAGGCCTCCAGGTCGTCGGGCATCACGTTCGACGAGGGCGAATTGACGATGTTGGTGTACTTCAGCGTGCGCTGGAAGGTCGCCTCCGGCGCGCCCTTCAGGCGGAAGCTGAAGATCTCCACCAGCGTGCGGTCCACCGACAGCGGCCGGATCACGCGGATCTGCTGGAACGAGGTGTGCGGCGAACAGCTCGGGTAGACGATGGTGTTGTGCCGGTTCACCCGCAATATCTCGTCGGCGCGCTGCGCACCCTGGCTGGCTTCGAGCGCCGCCACGTAGGCCAGGCTCACCGGGTCGGTCGGCGGCACGAAGATGCCTTCCATGAAGCCGTGGCCGTTGTCGTAGCCCTTGAGCTCCAGGTTCTCCCAGAACTCCAGCGGCTCGCCGTTGCCGTCGACGATCACCACCTCGAAGGGCTTGGGCGTGCCGGAAGGCATGGCTTCGAATTCTTCTTTTGCCGCGCGCCACGACGACTCGTGCGTGGCCACCGCATGGATCGTGTCGTGCAGGTTCTCGAAGAAGATCTTCCAGTTGTTGCGCTGGATCACCCGTTGCACACCACCGGCCACTTCCACCTCGCCATCCGGCGCGCGGTCGCAGAAGTTGTCGAGCGACGTGGCCACGCCGCCGAGGAAGTCGGCCAACGCCGGCCCGTCTGCGGACAGGCTTGCGAACACGAAGCCGCGATGACTCGCCACGCGCGCCACCTTGCGCACCGAATGCGACCCGCTCTTGAGGTCGAGCGCCGTGTCTTCGTAGCCGCTGCGCAGCGGCACCGACAAGAGGCTGCCGTCGCACTTGAAGGTCCAGCCGTGATACAGGCACCGCAAGAACTTGCCTGCGCTGCCGCTGCCGTCGGGAACGATCTTGGCGCCCTTGTGCGGGCAGCGGTTGTAGAGCACGTTCACCGCACCGTCGGTGTGGCGCACCATCACCACGGGCTCGCGGCCCAGGCGCGTGGTGAAGTAGTCGCCGACGTTCGGCACCTGGCTTTCGTGGCCCACGTACAGCCAGGCCTGGCCGAAGACGCGGTCCATCTCCAGCTCGAAGATGGCGGGGTCGGTGTAGACGCGCTTGTGCACTCGGTCGGGCTGCACGAGCGACTGGATGTCGATGGGAACCTTGGAAGCTATGGGGATGATGGGGATCACGGAATTCATCGGGTCAGTCTCCTGAAGCGTCATCAGATGTCGAGCACCAGGTGCGGCGTCTTGGCGCGCGACACGCAGGTGCACAGGGTCTTGCCGCCCGCCTTCTCGCGCGGGCTCAGGTTGTGGTCACGGTGGTCGGGCACGCCCTCCACCACGTCGACGCCGCACACGCCGCAGTCGCCCTGGCGGCAGTCGTACATCGGGTCGAGCCCGGCGGCGATCAGCACGTCGAGCAGGCTCTGGCCGGGCTGCACCGTCAGCGTCTTGCCCGAGCGCAGCGTGCGCACCTCGAAAGGCATGTCACCGGCCTTTGCGAGCGCGCCGGCGAAGAGTTCGAAATGCACATGGTCGTCGGGCCAGCCTTGCGCGCGGGCTGTGTCGACCACCGCCTGCACCATGCCGCGCGGGCCGCAGACATGCAAGTGGCGCCCGCCCTGCGGCGCCGCGAGCAGCGCGCGCAGGTGGAGGCCTCGCGCGGGGTCGCCGCCGTCGTGCACCACCGTGCCGCCGAGCGCGCGCACTTCATCCAGGTAGGCGGTCGCTTCCTCGCTGCGTGTCGCATAGAAGAAGTCGAAGGCCTGGCCTTCGGCGCCCAGCGCGCGCGCCATGCACAGCAGCGGCGTGATGCCGATGCCGCCCGCCACAAGCAGCGGCTGCTGGCTGCCTAGGTGCAGCGCGAAGTCGTTGCGCGGCGGGTGCGCGGCCAGCACCGCGCCGGGCGCGAGGCCGTGCATCCAGGCCGAGCCGCCCGAGCCCTGCGGCTCATGCAGCACCGCGATCTCGTAGCTGCCGGAGCCATCGTGCGGGCGAACCAGCGAATACGCGCGCTGCCCGCTCGATTCAGCGATCTGCACGCTCAGGTGCGCCCCCGGCGCGAACGGCGGCAGGTCGCCGCCATTCGCCGGCCGCAGCACGAAAGCCTTGATGGCCGGCGTGAGCGGCCTGACCTCGGCCACGACCAGCGCCAGCATGTCTGCGCCCTGCGTCATCCGAGCGGCAACGCGGGGTCGGCGATGGAGAGGCCGTTCGATTTCGACCAGCGCGGCATCAGCGTGTTCGAGGGCAGCATCTCGTCCACCAGCTTGCGCGAGGTTTCCACGCCCGCCACAGGCAGGCCCTTGGCATCGAGCAAGCCGATCTGCACCAGCACGCTGGCCTGATCCCAGTAGATGTGCTCGTGATAAAGCTTGTCGCCGCGGAACTTGACGATGGCCACCAGCGCGATCTCCACCGGTTTGCCGGTCGGCGCGATGCCCGGCAGCATCCAGTCGACCTCCACCGTGTGGGTGAAAGAGAAGAGCATTTCGTCGACGATCTGCGTCGCGCCCACGGTGCGCGAGATCGGCGTGAGCCGCGTGTCGGGCGGCGTCGTCGGAATGAAGTGGTGCTTGTAGAAGCGCGACAGCTCCTTCGCGCCCACGCCGCCCGTCATCGTCGGGATGTGGTTGACGTACGGCTCGCTCACCATCGTGCCCATGGTGGCGACGACATCGCGCGTGCCGAACTCGTATTCGCAGTGCTTGTCCCACAGCGCCGAGAGGTCGTAGACCGGCCCGATGGCTTCCTTGAACAGCGCCATGGAGCGCTGGTGCGCCATCAACGTGGAAGGCTTGTCGAAATGATCGCCGCCGGTGCGCGCGAACGCATGGTCCACGCCGGGGTAGACGTACATCTGCGCGCCCGGCTTGCCGGCAAAGGCATCGAGCACCTGGGCGCGGGCTTCGGGCGGGCAGAACTGGTCGAGCTCGGCGAAGTGCAGCGCGATCGGGCATTCGATCTTCGGCACGAGATCGAGCGCGGCCTCGATGCCGACGCCGTAGTAACCCACCGCTGCATCCACGCCCGAATGCGCGGCCGCCAGATACGCCAGCTTGCCGCCGAGGCAATAGCCCAGCGCGCCCACCTTGCCGGTGCAGGCCGGGTGCGCGCGCAGCGCCTTCACGCTCGCGGTGACGTCGGCGATGCCGGCCTCGATGTCGAACTTTTGGAAGAAACCGAAGGCGCGTTGCCACTCTTCCGGCGAATAACCGAGGTCGACGTTGGGCTCCATGCGCCAGAAGAGATCGGGTGCGAGCACCACGTAGCCCTCCTCGGCATAGAGGTCGGCCACCTCGCGCACGTAGTCGTTGATGCCGAAGATTTCCTGGCACAGCACGATGCCGGGGCCGCTGCCCGAAGCCGGCAAGGCGAGGTAGCCGCGAAAGCTGCGGCCGTCGCCGGCCGGGATGTCGATGTACTGACTCATCGTGGGTGTCTCCAAAGTGGTGGGGCTTGCGAAATTCTGGGCAGCGCCCTTGCCGCTGTCTGTCCATTTCTTGCAAGCGAGGTCGCTGCAGGAAACGGATAGCCCGCCGCCGCGGCGGCACGCAGACTGCGACGCGCATTGCATTCACCCTCCCCCACGTCCACCGAATCCCTTCAGAGGAGATTTCTCATGTCGCAGGCAAGCATCCGAACGGCCGCACTGGCCCTGGTCGTCGTTACCGGCGCGTCGTTGTCACAGGCCCAGCCCGTCAAGGTAGGTCTCGCGATGGACCTCTCCGGCCCCTTCGCCGTCGGCGGCGCCGAGGCCAAGGCCGGCTTCGCCGTGGCGATGAAGCAGCTCGACGGCAAGTTGGGCGGCGTGCCGGTCGAGTTCGTCGAGGCCGACACCGCGGGCAACCCCGACCTGGCCCGCCAGGTGGTGGAGCGCATGCTGCTGCGCGACAAGATCGACCTCTTCACCGGCCCCGTCGGCTCGTCCGTCGCGCTCGCCGTCGGCCCGCCGCTCTTCGCCGCCAAGGTGCCCTACCTGTCGAGCAACACCGGCCCGAGCGACTACTCGGGCGCCAAGTGCAACCCCTACTTCTTCGGCGCGTCGTACCCCAACGATGCGTACCACGAGGCCGCGGGCAAGTTCGCCTCCGACAAGGGCTTCAAGAAAGTGGCGCTCATCGCACCCAGCTACCCCGGCGGCAAGGATGCGGCGAGCGGCTTCAAGCGCAACTTCAAGGGCGCCGTGGGCGACGAGCTCTACACCAAGCTCGGGCAGCTCGACTACTCGGCCGAGATCGCCCAGATCCGCGCGAGCAAGCCCGATGCGCTCTATTTCTTCTTGCCCGGCGCCATGGGCGTGAGCTTCATCAAGCAGTTCGTCGGCGCGGGCCTCTCGAAGGACGTGGCGCTGATCTCGACCGCCTTCTCGGCCGACGAGGACATGATCCCCGCCGTGGGCGAGCCGATGCTCGGGCTCTTCAACACCGCGCATTGGTCCTATGACCTGGACAACCCCGCCAACCAGCGCTTCGTGGCCGCGTTCCGCCAGCAGAACAACGGGCGCAATCCGTCGTTCTATGCCGGCCAGGCGTACGACGTACTGATGGCGATGGATGCCGCCGTGCGCGACGCCGGCGGCAAGGTGGCCGACAAGCCCGCGCTGCTCAAGGCGATCAAGGCCGCGAAGTACAAGTCGGTGCGCGGCGATTTCAGCTACGGCGCCAACAACTTCCCGATCCAGAACTACTACCTGCGCGTGATCGGCAAGGACGCCAGCGGCCGCATCACCAACAAGGTGATCGGCACCGTGCTGCAGAACTACCAGGACAGCTCGGCCGCGAAGTGCGCGATGAAGTCCTAATGTCTTGAGGTCTCGCGCGGGAGCTGGCCGAAGCGCTCCCGGTAGCAGGCGGCGAAGCGGCTCAGGTGCGAGAAGCCGCAGTCCAGCGCGATCTGCGTCACGCTCGCGCCGTCGTGGCGCGCAAGCTGCGCATGCGCGGCATCGAGCCGCATATTGCGCAGCACCTCCATCGGCGAGAGGTCGCGGTGGCGCCTGAAGAGCAGCGCCAGCATGCGCCGCGTCACGCCCGCGGCGTCGGCCACCTCTTCGAGCGACACGGTGGTGTCGAGCCGGCTGCGCATGAACTCCTCGGCGCGCCGCAACTGCCCGAGGCTGGCCGCCTCCGAGCCGAGCCGCAGCGCATCGTGCTGCCGCCGCACCGAGTTGGGCCGGTGGCACAGCAGGTAGAGCATGAGGTTGTCTTCGCAGTGGGCCAGCCAGCGCGCGTCGTACGGGGTGCTGCCGTCGTCCGCCGGAGGCACCAGCGATGCGAGGTTGGCCACCATGCGGCACCACTGCGTGCCGGCGGCGTCGTCCAGCCGCAGCGGCATGTCGAAATCGATCTCGCCCACCTCGTCGGCATGGCGCGTGGCGAAGGCGCGGCGCGCCACTTCCTGCAGGCGGCCCAGTTCGATCTTGAGCATCAACTGCTCGCAGTCGGCATGCCAGCGCAGCCGCACCGGCTTGTGCGCCGACACCACTGCGCCCTGCCCCGGATGGATGTGCAGCGTCTGGCCGCCGGTGCGGATCTCGGCATGGCCTCGCAGCGGCATCTGCACCAGCACGAAGTTGCCGAGCGCATCGGGCTCGATGTCCACGTCGCACCCGTAGCGCAGGATGCACAGCGACAGTGCGCTCAGCTCGGCACGGCAGAAGACCGCATCGACCTTGCCGCGCCCCCAGACGCTGCGATGGTCCTTCAGCTCATGGGCGACCAGCGCGTGGGTCTCGTCCGCTTCGCGCGAGCGGAACACCTCGCGTCCGTACAAGGGAGAAAGCTGCTGGCTCGACCATGCGTCCACGGGCACTCCTGGGGGTCAGGGGGGTTGAAAACCATTGTTTGCCACGGGGGCGTGCCTGCAAATCTACCGCCGGGTCGCGCTTGCCGCCATGGGACTTGCCCCGACGTGCAAGAAGCTTGCCCGGCGTCATTTCCCCAGCGTACCGCTCAGACCGTGAGAACGACCTTGCCGATATGCCCCGCACGCTCCAGGTACTGGTGCGCCTGCACCACGTCGTCGAATGCGAACTCGCGGTCGATGCGCACCTGCAGCTTGCCGTCGGCAAGGCCTGCGTCGATGAAAGCCAGCGCACGGGCGAGCGGCGCCTCGTCGCGAGGCAATTCCATCGTGGCCGCGCCGGTGTGCTCCAGCACCTTGTAGACGTGGAAGCGCCAGCTCTTGCGGAACTGCGCAATCACCGGGTACTTGAACTCCGCGCCGCCCGAGAGGCCATACAGCACGTACCAGCCGCGATGCGCGACGACATCGCCGAGCCGCTCGACCTGCAAGCCGCCCACGCCGTCGTACACCAGGTCGACGCCGCGACCTTCGGTGAGTTTCATCACGCGCTCGACCACGTCTTCGTCGTCGGTCACGACCACATGCGCCGCACCGGCTTCGCGCAGGGCATCGCGCTTGGCAGCCGTGCGTGTGACCGCGATGGCGACAATGCCCGCCGCGCGTGCCATCTGCAACGCCGCGATGCCAGTGCCCGATGAAGCGCCGGTCACGAGCATCACCTGGCCGCGCTCGAGTTGCGCCATCTCGAACATCGGGAAGTAGCCCGTGAGGTACGCCATGTAGGCACCCGCCGCCTGCGCGGCCGACAGGTTGCCGGGATACCGCACCACATGCGACGCCGGCAGGAGGATGTTCTCGCCATAAGTCGGATACCGGCCCTGCCCCGCGCCCGGCAGCACGGCGACCTTGTCTCCCACCTTCAGCCCTTCGACGCCCTCCCCGACCGCCTCGACAGCGCCCGCCGCCTCGTTGCCCAGCCCGGCCGGCAGCGTCGCGTCTTCGATGTAGAGGTTCTCGCGCCATAGCGCATCGGCCCGGTTCAGGCCGATGGCCTGCACCGCGACGCGCACTTCGCCTGGGCCGGGCGTCGGCGTCCCGACCTCTTCGATCTTCAACACCTCGGCACCGCCGAACACGTGGAAGCGAACCATCCTGCTCATGAAAAATCTCCTTTTTGAATTGACCGATGGCACCAATCTAGGGGCCGCAGCACAATCAAGGAAATCGATTCGCCGGATAGCCGCTATGCGTGCGATCGATAACGCCAGGACCTCCGATGAAACCCGTCGAACTCAACCGCATCGACCTGAACCTGCTCACCGTGCTGGCCGCGCTCATGCGCGAGCGCCACGTCAGCCGCGCCGCGGAGCGGTTGAACCTCGGCCAGCCCGCGGTAAGCCATGCGCTGGCGCGGCTGCGCGAACTCACGGGCGATCCGCTGCTGGTGCGCCACGGCCGCGTGATGGAGCCGACCGAACGGGCGCTGGCGCTGATGCAGGGCCTCGGCCCCGCGCTCGCGCAGATCGAGGCCACGTTCCGCGCGCAGGCCGACTTCGAGCCCGAGCGCGCCGCACCGATCTTCCGCATCGGCCTGACCGACGACTTGCAGATCGCGATGCTGCCGCGCCTGCTGCGCGCCCTGAGCGCCGAAGTGCCCCGCGCCAAGCTGGTCACGCTCACGGTCTGCTACCGCAACGCCATGAGCTACCTGGAGCAGGGAGAGGTCAGCGCGGTGATGTCGTTCCTGAAAGACCTGCCCGCCGACGCCAAGGTGCGCAAGGTCCGTACGGCCCGCTTCGCCATGCTGCGCGCCGACACCGTCCCCGGAAAGCTCTCGCTCGACGACTACTGCCGCCGCCGCCATGTGCTCGTGACCTATGCCGGCGACCTGTGCGGCACCGTCGACGAAACGCTCGGTGAAATCGGACGCCAGCGCGACGTGGCTTTTTCGGTGCCGCAGTTCGGCAGCCTCCCCGCCGTGCTCGCCGGCACCGACCTCTTGGCCACGGTGCCCGAGCACGTGGCGCTGGCACTGTCGGCCCAAGGCGGGCTTCGCTTCGAGGCCCTGCCTTTCGAGGGTCCGGACTACCAGATCAAGCTCGCCTGGCGTGCCGTGACCGACAAGGACTCGGCGGAGATGTGGCTGCGCAAGGCGATGCTGCGGGCCTTCAACGACTAGGATGGCAACCCTCTTCCACCGAGGACACCGCATGCCGAATACCGAGACAAACTTCGAACTGACCGCCAACGACGGCCACCCGGTGGAAGCCCACCGCTGGCAGGCCGGAACGCCACGGGCCATCGTGCAGCTGGCGCATGGCATGGGCGAACATTCGCTGCGCTATCGCCCGCTCGCCGATGCACTCACGCAAGCCGGCTACGTCGTCTACGCGAACGAGCACCGCGGCCATGGCGCCTATGCCCTGGCGAACAACGAGCTCGGCGAATTCGGTCCGCGCAATTTCGCCGGCCTCGTGGACGACATGGCGCTGCTGAGCCGCCATGCACGCGCCGCGCACCCGGGCCTGCCGCTCATCCTCCTCGGCCACAGCATGGGCTCGTTCGCCACGCAGTACTACCTGGTGCGGCACAGCGAGCTGCTGTCGGGCGCAGTGCTCTCGGGCACCGCGGCGCTCGACCTGCTGGGCACCGCGCTGCAGAGCGGCTTCCGCCTCGAAGACATGAACGCCGCGCTGCCCGAGGTGCGCACGCCGTTCGACTGGCTCAGCCGCGATCCGGCGCAGGTCGATGCGTACATCGCCGATCCGCTGTGCGGGTTCACGGTGTCGGCCGAGGGCCTCGGTTCCATGTTCGCGAACCTCGACGAACTGGCGCCCGCGGCGATGCAATCGCGCATCCGGCCCGAGCTGCCGCTGTACCTCTTCATCGGCGACGAGGACCCGGTCAGCAACAAGGCCGAATGGTTCTATCCGCTGGTGCAGCGCTACCGCGAGGCGGGGCTGCGCGATGTGTCGTGCCATGTGTTCGGCGGCGCGCGCCACGAGACGCTGAACGAAACCAACCGCGATGAAGCCGTGGCGGTGCTGCTCGCGTGGATCGAGCGCGTCGTGCGCAAGCCCTGAAAGCCGGGCCGCTACACGGTTGAAGAGCCGCCATCCCGGGTGCCGCACATGCGCCGGAGGCCGACACGCCGGCATGGCGAGGTCTGGTAGAAGAAGCCCATGGCGACTCCTCTCGCGTCCTCCATCCTTCAACTGCTGCTTGGCATGGACCTCGCAGCTTCCGACGGCACCGCGGGCAATCGCTTCGCGATCGAAGGCCTGGCCTGGAGTGCGGAGAAGGACGGCACGGCCAGCCTCCGGATCGATCAGCTCGAAGCGGCCTCCCTTCAGCTCACCTCAGGCGAACTCAAGCTGGAGATCGGCCGTGTGGCCGTGCGCGGCCTCGTCGCGCAGATATGCATCGAGGCCGGCGCGCCGCAGTTGGTCGGCGTAGAGGCCCGCGAGGCCGAGTTCTCGGGCTTGAAGCTGCATGGTCCTTTGCGCGTGCCGCCGCGACTGCACGGGGCATGGACCACCGCACAGGTGACGGCGCCGGCTGCAGCACTTCCCGCCACTCAGGCGCAGGCCGATGCAACAAGCCTCGCCCCTCTCGGCATGGCCCACGGCACCATCCGCGGAAAAATCACCGATGCGCATCTGCTCTTCGATGCCGACGTGACGGTGCCCCTACGCGGCGGGCAGATCGATTTCAACGATGCGACGGTCGAGCACGTCGGCCCCGACTCGCGCATGGGCGTGAGCCGGCTGGGCATCTATGTCGATGCGCCCGACGGTCGCAGCTACATCTACCAGTTCGCCTCGGCTCCGCTGGCCGGCGTGACCTTCGAGCGCCGCGGCGCGCTGCTGAGCCCGTGGATTTCCGAGCGCGGCAAGCTGCAGTTGCAGGCGTTCGCCGAGTCGATGCTGCGCTGCGGCCGCGGCCAAGGGGCCAGCGGGCTGACCGAGCAGGCGCGCCTCCTGCTGGGCCGCACCTCGCTGTCCGGCGACCTGCAGCTCGGCGACGGGGCCTTCGCGCTCTCGGGATTGCGGGGCCGCCTCGAAGGCCGCAACGCGGGCCGTAACCGTATCGGCCTGCATTCCGAGGCCGTGGGCCGCGGCGTGACGGCACAGATCGATTCGCTGTCGGTGCGCGACGCGGCGGCCGAAGGGAAGAACGCGCACCTGCGCTGCGACACGCTGCAGGCGAAGCTCAGGCTCCAGCTTGTTTCGGAAGGCGCGGAGATGCGCTTCGTACTCGATCTCGGGAGTGGAACCGCGGCCGGGCTCCGGTTCGATCGAAGCGCACCACAACCAGATAAGCGCTGATCAACCGCCCGTCCGCCTCGCCCTCGCCCGGAAATCCGGCGACCGCGCCACCACCGCCGCGATCTCCGCCATCAACGCCCTCGCCCCCGGCGATGCCAATGCGCCCTGCCGCTGCGTGAGCCCGATCTCGCGGCGCGTCTCGTCGAGCGGAAAGTCCAGCACCACCAGGCTGCCGTCGCGAATTTCATAGCGCAGTTGATGCGGCGAGATCGCGGTGAGCATGTCGCTCTCCAGCAGCAGGCCGCGCAGCACCGCAAGGTCGCCTGTTTCCACCGCCGGAATCGGCGGCGCCTCGCGTGCCGACGAGAAGAAGCGCTCGAGCAGTTCGCGCGACGGCGTGTTGTGCCGCGAGAGGGCCCATGTCGCCTGCCGTAGTGCATCGAAGTCGATGCGCTTCGCGCGCTCCAGCGGATGGCCGGCGCGCGCGATCACCGCGATGCTGTCTTCGAACAGCGCTTCCTGCTGCAGGTCCCTGGCTTCGGCGGGGCTGCGCAGCGCGCCGAGGATGAAGTCGACGTCGCCGCTGCGCAGCGATGCGGCCAGCGCGTCGTACGGGCTCTCGACCGTGGCCACATGCAGCCCCGGATGCCGCGCGAGCAGCGAGGCGATCGCGAGCGGCAGGATCTGCGTGCGTCCGAGCGGGAGCGCCCCGACGGTCACGCTCCCCTGCAACATGCCGTCGCTCGCGGCGATGTCCGGCCCGATGTGGCGCAGCTCCGCGAGCACGCGCTTGAAGTAGAGGGCCACGATCTCCCCGGCCGCGGTCGGTGCAAGGCCGCGCGCCTTGCGTTCGAGCAGCGCGACGCCGAGCCCGCCTTCCAGGTCCTTCAGCGCACTGCTGACGGCCGGCTGCGTGATGCCGAACTCGCGCGCGACCGCGGGCATGTTGCGCTTCTCGACCAGGCTCGCGATCACCGCGAGCCGCCGGCCGTTGAGGATCGATGCGAAGAGCGATGGCACATCGGCGGTCGCGCCGATGCCGCCGCGCGCAACGAGCTGCGCGCGCGCCTCCTCGAACTCGCGCTCGATGCGGCGCGCGCGCACCAGCACCAGGTCGCCATACGAATTGAGCGCCATGCCGCGCGCACGGCGATCGAAGAGCGGCCTGCCCAGCGCGCTTTCCAGTTCGGAAATGGAACGCGTGACGCCCGAGGCGACGCGGTAGAGCTGCTCGTCGGCGGCCCTGGCGATGCTGCCGGCGGCGGCCACGGCCGAGAACGCGCGCAGGTGCCGCAGGTTGATGGCGAGCGCGCTGCCGATCACTTTGTCTGGTTGGTGCGCCCTACTCATTTCAGCCTTCCGGGTAAACCCTATCGATAAGAAAGTCTGATGGTAGGGCAACCCGAACTCACCCCACGCCAGAGGGTCCGCGACCACACTCGATGGCTCCGAGCCAAACCAATTGGGTTGCAAGAAATGATCATCGACTGCCACGGCCACTACACCACCGCGCCCAAGGCGCTGGAAAACTGGCGCAACCAGCAGATCGCGGGGCTGAAAGACCCGGCGATGAAGCCCCGGGTCGCCGACCTGAAGATCAGCGACGACGAGTTGCGCGAATCCATCGAGGGCAACCAGCTGCGCCTCATGAAGGAACGCGGCAGCGACCTCACGATCTTCAGTCCGCGCGCGAGCTTCATGGCGCACCACATCGGCGACTTCGAAACCTCGTCGACCTGGGCGGCGATCTGCAATGAGCTGTGCTTTCGGGTGAGCGAGCTCTTTCCCGATCACTTCATCGGCGCGGCGATGCTGCCGCAATCGCCCGGCGTCGATCCGCGCAGTTGCATCCCGGAGCTGGAGCGCTGCGTGCGCGAATACGGCTTCGTGGCGATCAACCTCAACCCCGACCCGTCGGGCGGGCACTGGACTTCGCCGCCGCTGTCGGACCGCCACTGGTATCCGCTCTACGAGAAGATGGTCGAGCACGACATCCCGGCGATGGTGCATGTCAGCACGAGCTGCAATGCCTGCTTTCACACCACCGGCGCGCACTACCTGAATGCGGACACCACCGCGTTCATGCAGTGCCTCACCTCCGACCTCTTCACCGACTTTCCCACGCTGCGCTTCGTGATCCCGCACGGCGGCGGCGCGGTGCCCTATCACTGGGGGCGCTTTCGCGGGCTGGCGCAGGAGATGAAGAAGCCGCTGCTGAAAGACCACCTGCTCAACAACATCTTCTTCGACACCTGCGTCTACCACCAGCCGGGCATCGACCTGCTGACGCGCGTGATCCCGGTGGACAACATCCTTTTCGCGAGCGAGATGATCGGCGCCGTGCGTGGCATCGATCCGGAGACCGGCTTCTTCTACGACGACACGCGCCGCTACATCGACGCGACACCGATGCTCGACGCTCAAACGCGCCACAAGGTATTCGAAGGCAACGCACGCCGCGTCTATCCGCGACTGGATCGCGCACTCATTGCCAAAGGCCTCTGACCATGTCGCACAACACCCTTCCACAACAACTCGGCGTCGTCCATCGCAACATCGTGCGCGCCGATGCGGCCGCGGTCGAAAAGCTCTCGCGCTTCGGCGTCTCCACCGTGCATGAAGCGCTCGGCCGCCTGGGCTTGATGCAGCCGCGCATCCGCCCCATCCACCCCGATGCGCGCTTCTGCGGCACGGCGATCACCGTTCTGCTGCAGCCCGGCGACAACTGGATGCTGCATGTCGCGGCCGAGCAGATCCAGCCCGGCGACGTCGTGGTTGCGGCCTGCACCAGCGACAGCACCGACGGCTTCTTCGGCGACCTGCTCGCGACCTCGTTCAAGGCGCGCGGCTGCAAGGGCCTGGTGATCGACGGCGGCGTGCGCGACGTGCGTGACCTCAACGCGATGGGCTTCCCCGTGTTCAGCCGCGCGATCCATTCGAAGGGAACGATCAAGGCAACCCTCGGTTCGGTCAACGTGCCGGTGGTGTGTGCGGGCGCGCTGGTGAACCCGGGCGACGTGGTCGTTGCCGACATCGATGGCGTGGTCATCGTGCCGGCCTCACGCGCGCAGCAGGTGGCAGATGCGGCCGAGGCCCGCGAAGCCAACGAAACCGCCAAGCGCGAGCGTTTCGCCGCGGGCGAGCTGGGCCTGGACATGTACGCCATGCGCGAGCCGTTGGCCAAGGCCGGCCTGCGCTACATCGACTGAAGAAGAACCACCATGGCTCGCATCATCGGCGCCGTCGCGTGCTCGCACACGCCCACCATCGGCTTCGCCTTCGACAAGAAGAAGCAGCAGGACCCGGTGTGGGCGCCGATCTTCGAGGCCTTCGCGCCCGTGCAGCGCTGGCTGGCCGAGCGCCAGCCCGACGTGCTTTTCTTCATCTACAACGACCACGTCAGCGCGTTCTTCTTCGATCACTATTCGGCCTTCTCGCTCGGCGTCGGCGAGCAGCACGCGGTGGCCGACGAAGGCTGCGGCGCGCGCGACCTGCCGCCGCTCGCCGGTCATCCTGCGCTCGCGCAGCACATCGGCCGATCGCTGGTGGCGGACGAGTTCGACATGTCCTTCTTTCAGGACCGGGCGCTCGACCATGGCGTGTTCTCGCCGATGTCGCTGCTGTGCCCGCACGAGCCCGCATGGCCCGTGCCGGTGATCCCGCTGCAGGTCGGCGTGCTGCAGTCGCCGGTGCCATCGGCGCGGCGCTGCTACCGGCTCGGACAGGCGCTGCGCCGCGCGATCGAGAGCTACCCCGAAGACCTGAAGGTGGCCATCGTCGCCACCGGCGGGCTCTCGCACCAGGTGCACGGCGAGCGCGCGGGCTTCAACAACACCGCGTGGGACGCGCAGTTCCTCGACCTCATCGAGAACGACCCGGTGCGCCTCACCGAGATGACGCAGGCCGAGCTCGCGACGCTGGGCGGCATGGAAGGCGCCGAGGTCATCATGTGGCTGGTGATGCGCGGCGCGCTCTCGTCCAACATCCGCAAGACGCACCAGAGCTATTACCTGCCGTCGATGACCGGCATCGCGACCGCCATCTACGAGAACCTCGCGAGCCCGCCTGTTGCCCGCGAAACAGAGCGCCATCGCCGCCACATGGACGAGCAACTGGCCGGCGTCGAATCGCTCGAAGGCACGCATCCGTTCACGCTGGAGACCAGCGTGCGCGCATACCGCCTCAACAAGTTCCTGCATGGCATGACACGGCCCGAGCATCGCGCCCGCTTCCTTGCCGATGAAGAAGCTTCGTTCGATGCCGCGGCGCTGACCCCGCAGGAGCGCACGCTGGTGCGCGAACGCGACTGGCGCGGGCTCATCCACTACGGCGTCATCTTCTTCATGCTGGAGAAGCTCGGCGCGGTCGTCGGCGTATCGAACCTGCACATCTACGCCGCCATGCGCGGCCAGACGCTGGAAGACTTCCAGCAGACACGCAACGCGCCCGGCGCGCTGTATTCGGTGGCCGGCAAGGATGCCGCGCCGCAGACCTGGGACGCAGCACAGCCAGCGCCCCGCCCTCCTGTGAAACCATGAAGACCTCCTCTCTCCGCCGTCATCTCCTTGCCCTCGCCGGCCTCCTTGCGCTCGGCGCTTCTCTCAACGTGAGCGCAGCCGACGCCTATCCCTCCAAGCCCGTGAAGATCCTGGTCGGCTACAGCGCCGGCGGCGCGGTCGATGCCATCGCGCGTTCCGTGGGCCAGCGCATGGCGACGGTCCTCGGCCAGCCCGTCGTCGTCGAGAACAAGCCCGGCGCCGGCACCAACATTGCGATCAAGTCGCTGACATCGAGCGCGCCCGATGGCTACACGCTGCTGCTCGCGGCCAATGCGCTCGCGGTGAACCCGTCGATGTACCAGCCTGCGCCCTACGACCTCGACCGCGACTTCACGCCCGTCTCGATGGTCGGCCGGGTGCCCGTGGTGTTCGCCGTACGCGAGGGCTCGCCGATCAAGACGCTGCCAGAGCTGGTGGCTGCCGCCAAGGCCAAGCCGGGCGGCGTGACCGTCGCGACGCCGGGCAACGGCGCCACGCCGCACCTGGCGATGGAACTGTTCCAGCACACGGCCGGCCTCAAGCTGAGCCATGTGCCCTACAAGGGCGGCGCGCAGGCGATCACCGATGTGCTCGGCGGCCATGTCGATGTGGTGGCGGTCAACGCGCTCGAAGTGCTGCCGCTCGTGAAGGGCGGCAAGCTGAAGGTGCTGGCGGTGATGAGCACCGAGCGCTCCGCCGTGCTGCCGGGCGTGCCGACGGTGGCCGAGTCGGGCTACCCGGGTTTCGAGGCCAGCGTCTGGTACGGCTTCGTAGCGCCCGCGGGGCTGCCCGCGCCGGTGCTGGCCACGCTGCACGATGCGGTGCAGAAGGCAATCGATTCGAAGGAAGTGCGCGAGCAACTCGCCGCAGCCGGCGGCGTGCCGCTGCCGGGTCCGACCGCGCAGTTCGAAAAGCTGCTCAAGAGCGATGCGGCACGCTACGGCAAGCTGATCCGCGAAGCGAACATCAAACCGGACTGACATCCATGGCAACGTCCCTGCGGGGCATCTGCTCGATGGCGACCCGCGGGTTGCTTGACGAACTCGCGGCGGCGTACGCGCAGCGCACCGGCGTGACAGTCTCCTTCGAGGCGGTGGGCGGTGTCGATGCCGCACGGCGCGTGGTCGATGGCGAATCGTTCGACATCGTGGTCCTGGCTTCGGACGCGATCGACAAGCTCATTGCCGCGGGCAGGCTCGATGC
Source organism: Variovorax sp. W2I14 (assembly GCF_050435205.1). Lineage (NCBI taxonomy): Bacteria > Pseudomonadati > Pseudomonadota > Betaproteobacteria > Burkholderiales > Comamonadaceae > Variovorax > Variovorax sp. W2I14. Next base: position 1,996,004 of record NZ_JBNDJX010000001.1, read on the forward strand.
GGCGGGCAAGGTCGACATCGTCCGCTCGGAAGTCGGCGTCGCGGTGCATGCGGATGCCGAGCCGCCCGGCATCGCCACGGAAGATGCCGTGCGCCACGCCGTTCAGTCGGCGGCCCGCATCGCCTATTCGACCGGCCCGAGCGGTGTCGCGCTGCTCGCGCTGTTCGAGCGCTGGGGCATCGCCGACGAGATCCGCGGCCGCCTCGTGCAAGCACCGCCGGGCGTGCCGGTCGGCGAGCTGGTCGCGCGCGGCGAGGCTGCGCTCGGCTTCCAGCAGATGAGCGAGCTGATCGGCCTCGAAGGCATCCGTTTGCTCGGCCCATTGCCGCGGCAGATCCGGATCGTCACGACCTTCTCGGCCGCGCCCAGCGTCGGCACCCCGCACCCGGCCGCCGTGCGCGCCCTGCTCGACTTCATGGCTTCGGACGTCAGCGCCGAAGCCAAGCGCCGCCACGGCATGGCGCCCGCCTCACTTCGGCTTTGATCCTTCGCGCGCCCGCCGCGCCGCATTGAGCTCCGACATCGAGATGTGCAGCTCCGCCATGGTCTGTGCGAGCAGGTCGAGCAGCGCCGCGCGCTGCCGCTGGCGCGCGGTTTCGGCGCGCCGCGCCCGCTGCGCCTGGCGCTCAGTGGCATGGATGGCGCGGACCACGGGCGCTTCGTGATCCTCGATCGACAGCGCCGGTCGGGCGTTGTGGGCGGCAGGCATCGCGCTTCGACGCGTTTCCGGCACTCTCGGGCCAGCCTCAGGCAGCGGCGGGAACGTCCCGCGCGGCTTCTCCGACGGCCCCGCCGTTCGCCGCATCGCCACGGGTTTCCGCGGCCGGCCCGTAGTTGCGCAGGTGCAGGAAGAACTCGCCCATCATCTGCATCCACAGCCGCATCGCGAACGAGAGATACGCGGGGCTCACGCCGCCCGCGACCACCACGTCCATCTCCAGCACCACGAGGTCGCCGTGCTGCGCCACGCGCGCAAAGCGCTTGGTGCGGTGCCAGGAGGCGAGCACCGCCTCGGGCAGCGTGCCGCCCTGCACATGCAGCGGGCAGCTCAGCGTGAAATCGGTGTACTGCGTGGTCGTGACCGGGTTGCCCCACAGCACCTGGAAGCCGACGCCGTGGCTCGCGCTGTGCAGGCGCACCACGCCGTTCTGCTCGATGGTGGTCACGGCCGCGCCGGCAGCCTTGATGGCATCGGACACCTGCTCGGGCGTGACGGCGTCCAGCAGGTCGAGGTGCTGCGCCGTCGCTGCGGCGGTGTCGGTGGCTTGGTTGATGTTCGTTGTCGTGTCGTTCATGTGTCTGCCCTGTTGTGGATGCGTTCAGTTCGTCTTCTTGAGCGCCGCGTCCAGCGCGGCGCCGTCGATGCTCAATTGCGTGGCCGGCGCCAGTTGCGCGAGGTAGGCCTGCACCAGTTGCTGCTGCCGCTGCTGGCGCAGCGCGAGCTGCAGCTGCGGCTTCATCTCGTCGAGCGTGGCGGTGCGCGCTGGCTGCGTGTCGAGCAGCTTCACGACGTGAAAGCCGGCCTGCGCCTGCACCGGTTCGCTCACCTGTCCGGGCTTCAGCATGGCCACCGTGTCGCGCAGCTCGGGGAGCATGCGGGCCAGCGGCAGGGCCTCCACTTCGCCGCCGCGCTCGGCTGTGCGCTTGTCCTGCGAGTTCGCGCGCGCCACGGCGGCGAAATCGCCGGCACGTGCCTGCCGGGCCAGCTTGCCCGCTTCTCCGCGCACCTTGGCGATGGCGGCCGCATCGCGATCTGGCGTGGCCAAAAAGATCTGCGCCACGCGGTAGCCGGCGGGCAGGTTGAAGTTGGCCTTGCCCTGTTCGTAGGCCTCCTTCACTTCCGCATCCGACGGATAGCCCGCCGGCACCTGGCTCACCGATTCGAGATAGCTCGCGGCGACCACGCGCATGGTGGCCTCGCGCACGGCCGCATCGACCTTCGCCTTCACCTCGGGCCGGTCGGCCCAGCCCTTGCCGCGGGCATCGCGCAGCAGCGCCTCGCTCAGCAGGCGCTGGCGCAGCCAGCCGTCCAGGCTCGCGCGGTCGGCCTTGACGGCGGCGCGTTCCGCTTCGGGCAGTGCCTGCAGCAGCTTCTCGACCTCGTCCTGGCCCACCGTGACTTCGCCCATGCGCGCCACGACGGCGTTGCCGGGTGCGGGCGTCTGCGCCGCGGCCACGCCGACCGACGAGACCAGCAGCACGCCGCAGGCGGCACGCAGCCGCTGTGCGAGTGCGGCGGACTTCATGTTGCGCTTCGTCATTGCTTCTGTTCTCCGGATGCCGGTGCGGCGGGTGCGGCCTCCGCGGGTTTGGCCGGCGCCGGCGTATTCACCGCGCGCACGTCGAACTTGCCCTCGTACAGCTTGTCGCCGTACTGCTGCGCGATCTGCTCGAACTTGACGCGGCTCTGCGCGGCGAAGGGCTGGCGCGATGCCAGCACGCTGCCCAGGTCCACCGTTTCGTAGGCGCGCAGGATCTCCTGCCCCACCGCGTAGAGCTGCGTGTTCTTGGCCTCGCATTGCGTGAGCGCGGTGCGCTGCGTGACGGCCTCCGTCGCCAGGCGCTGGCGCTCGGCCTCGGCGGCACGCGCCAGCTTCAGCAGGTCGTCGTAGGCGCCGCGGAACTGCGCGATCTGCGCCGTGGCTTTCTCGCTCGTGGCCTGGGCTTGCTGGCGCAGTTGCTCGCCACCCGCGCTCGCCTGCGCGCGCGCCTGGCGTTCGGCGGCGAGCTGCTGCTGGCTCTGCGCGAGCTCCTTCTTGAGCGCATCGAGCTCGGACTTGCTGGCCGGCGCCGCGCCGGCGGCGGCTGCAGGCGCACCCGCGGGCTGCCCCGCCTTCAGCGCCGCCAGTTCGTTCTGCGCCTGCTGCAGCTGCGAGGTCGTGATGCGCAACTGCGCGCGCAGCCGCTCTTCCATGCTCTGGCCCTGCGGCGGCTGCTGGGCATGCGACACGCCGGCCGTGGCGGCGAGCGCGGCCAGCACCAGCGCCGGGAGTAATTTTCTGGACACGTCGACCCCCTTAGAAGCGTGCATTGAACTCAAGCTGCAGGGTGTCGATCGACAGCGGCGGCCCGAACACCTCGCGGGTCGAGAGCCAGCGGCCGGTGAACCACATGTTCTTGTCGATCGCATACGAGCCGCCCAGAAAGTAGCCGCGTGCGTTGGTGCCGCCGCCGTGGAAGGTCGAGTCGTTGTAGCCGTCCGGCAGCGCATCGGGCTCGATGCGCTTGTAGCCCGCCAGCACGTTCCAGTCGCCGCGCGCGGCCGGTGCCGGCTTGCCGTAGGTGGCCTGCAGCATGTAGGCGTTGCCGCCGCTCTTGAAGTCGGCCTGGCTGGTGCCGCCGGTGGGGCCGAAGTTGTTCAAGATGGTGCCGCGCACGCCGGCGCGCCGCCAGATGTCGTTGGCGTCGTAGGCGGTATTGCGCACGAAGTTCGCATCCAGGCGCAGGTTGTTGCCGGCCACCTGCGTGTCCCAGCGCAGGTTCAGGTCGATCAGGCGGAACTGCGAGGCCAGGCCCACGTACTGCGGCTGCGGCGTGCCGGCCGGGTTGAGCGGATCGAGCGCGATGTCGCGCAGCAGCATGAGCGTGTTGCCCTTCTGCATGAAGGCCGGGCGCGACCAGTCGGTGCTGCAGCCGTCGGCGCCCGCGTACAGCGCGCAGGGCTCGGAGACCTTGCCGCTGATGTTGCGGAAGTTGTAGTACGCGAGCGCGCCGCGCAGGCGGTTGTCCTCGTCGATCTTCCAGTCGGCGCCCACCTGCGCACCGAGCAGCCACTTGTTCTCGCTCTTGGCCTTGAACTCGGCCTGCGCGCGGCTGGGCGCGTTGTCCGAGGAGTATTCGAGCGGAATGAGGCCCAGCGTGCCGAACAGCGTGAGGTCGCGGTTGGAGGCAAGCTTTTTCTCGAACTGCGCGGCGATGCCGTCGAAGTTGAGGTCGTTCGAGAACAGCACGTCGCTCGACATGAACGGGTTGCCGAAGCGGCCCGCGGTCACGGTGAGCCAATCGACCGGCTTGTGCGAGATCCACATCTGGTCGAGCCACACGCTCTTCTTGCTGAGGCCACCGCCCAGCGTCTGCGTGGTCGAGACCGGGCTCTCGTCGCTGCCCGAGGCCAGGCGCACGCCGGCCTTGGTGTTCTCGGAGAGGTCGGCGAACACACCCAGCCGCGCGCGGGCGCGGAACACGTTGCGCCGGCTCTTGAGCGTGTTGAGGATCGACGGCAGCGCGAGATTGGTGTTCGGATTGACGTCGTAGCCGCTGCCCTTGTTGAGCTCGGCCCAGTTGATCTCGATGTTGCTGTTGTTGCTCGCGTAGCTGCGCGATTCGTTGCGCACGCGCACATCGCCTTCCACGCGGATGCGCTTGCTCCACTCGGGCGTTTCGTTGGGCGCGGCCCAGCCCTCGTCCTTGGCCTGCGCCATGACCTGGGCCTTGACCTCGTCGCGGATCTGGTCGCGCACGGTCTGCGAGATGTAGGGCACGCGCACGTCGCCCGCCTCCAGCCGCACGCCGCCGGCCACGCTGGCCGAGGCTGCGGTCGCCGAAGCAGCCATGCGCTGCTGCGCCTGTTGCGCTGCCAGAGCCTCGGTCTGGGCCTGCGCGAGCAGCGCCTCGCCCACGTCCTTGGCGAGCGTGCCGCTCTGGAGGAGGCCACGGATCAGCTTGACCATGGCGGTCTCGCCTGCCGCAGGTGCGGCCTGGGCTGCGGCGTTGCCGGCCGCGAAGGCGAACACGGAGGCCACGGCCGCCGCGAGCGCGCATTGGCGCAGGGTCGGCATGGCGCCCCGGCGCTGGATGTTTTGAAGATGGTTCATCGCTTCGTTCACAGGATTGAATGGGTCGGTCAAGGCGCGTCGGGCATCGGTGGTCATGGGCGGCGCCCCTTCATGGACACGCGCATCGGAAAGCGCAACGAGGCCGGCGGCTTCTCGTCGACGCGGTCGAGCGCGCGCAGCATGGCGAGCACGGCGTCGTCGGTGTCGCTCGCGCCGGTGCCGCGCACCAGCTGCACGCGGGTGGTCTTGCCGTCGGCGCCGAGCCACAGGTCGATCTGGATGTCCTCGAACACCAGCTGGCGGGTGCGCGGATCGCGCGACAGCGCCTGCTGCAGCAGGCTCGATACGTAGCGCGCATACGAGCCGCTGCCCAGGCCGCCGCCGGCACCGGTACCGCTCATGCCGCCGCCGCTGCCGGCCTGGATGCCGAAGGCGTCGTTGCCGGCCTGGCCGGCGCTGTCCATGGTCACCGGGTCGCCCAGGTCCTTCGAGGGGCTGGGCGGCGTGTCGTCCTTGGGCGGCTCCAGCGGCTCGAGCGGCTTGGGCTCCGGTTCGGCCACGGGCTTGATCTTTTCCGGCTCGGGCTCGGGCAGTTTCTCGGGCTCGGGCGGCGGTGGCGGAGGGGGCGGCGGCAGCATCAGCATCGGCGCGTCGGCCACCACGCGCTTGGTGCTCGCGGTGTCGTTCAGCAGATGCCAGACCAGCGCCACCAGCGCGGCGAAGATCGCCAGCCCGATGGCCACGCCGCCCCATCGGCGCCACAGCCCTTTCGGCCTTCCCTTCCCGCCCGCGTGCGCGTGCGCGAAAGCAAGAGTCGGATCGCGAGGTTTCACGCGCGGCTCCTCACTTCTGCTTGCCGGTCACGAGGCCGATCTGGTTCAGCTCGATGCGGCGCAGCAGGTCCAGCACGTCGACCACCTTCGCGTACTGCACGCTGGCATCGCCGCGCACGATCACGGGAAAGTCGGGCGACAGCGCCTTCTCGGTGCGAAGGCGTTCCTCCAGCTCCGGCAGCGTGACCGGGTAGGCATCGAGGAACACGTTGCCCGCGTTGTCGATGGTGATGGCCTTGGTCTTGGGTTTTTCCAGCGCCACCGAGGCGCTGGCCTTCGGCAGGTCGACCTTGATGCCCGGAATGCTGGCGTTGCTGGTGAGGATGAAGATCACCAGCACCACCAGCAGCACGTCCACGAAGGGCGTGATGTTGATGCCGCCCGCGCGCTTGCGGGTGCCGAACTTGGCTGCGGTGTTTGCCATGGCGTGCGTTCGTTCTCAGGCGCGCTTGGCCACGGCATGCGGCACCGAGCGACCTTCGCCCTGCTCTTCCGCCAGGCGCGTGACGAACTCGTCGACGAACACCGCCATGTCGGCGCCGATGGCATCCGAACGCGAAGCAAGCCAGTTGTAGCCAAAGAGCGCGGGAATCGCGACGCCCAGGCCCGCGGCGGTACACAGCAGCGCAGCGGCCATGCCGGGCGCCACCGAATTGATGTCCACCGCGCCGGCCATGGCCGCGACGACGAACACCAGCATGATCCCGATCACCGTGCCGAAGAGGCCGACGTAGGGCGCGCCTTCGATGGTGGTCGAGAGCCAGTTCATGCGCTTGGACATGCGCTCGGTCTCGCGCACCATCACGCCGTCCATGGCCGCGCGGATCGCGCCGATGGTCGCGGTCGACACGGCGCTCAGGTCGTAGCCGCGGTCGTGGCGGCGGCGCATTTCGTCGATCGCCACTTCGTACAGGCGCCACAGCGACGAATCGGCGCGCACGTCCTCGGGCACGCTGTTGCTTACCGCCAGACGGTCGAGCGGCGCGCCCGCGGCTTCGCGGAAGTGTTCGATGAAGATGCCGTTGGCGCGCGAGGTGGCGCCGTAGCTGCGGCCCTTGCCGATCATGATGGCCCACGACAGGACCATCATCAGACCCAGCAGGCCCACGACGACCCATGCGTCCAGCGGCATCGCGGCGAGGATGAAGCCGAAGTGGCTCTTGCCGGCCTGCTGCTCGTCGGCACCGAAGGCGGTGAGGCGCGACTCGGCGCCTTGCGACACGGCATCGGCCAGCAGCAATGCATCGGCGCGCGCAACCTTCGAGAGGCGCACTTCGTCGATGGCACCGGTGAACGGTGCGAAGGCGGCAACGGCTTGCGCACCCTGCGCGGCAGCCGCACCGGCCGGCGCATCCGCACCGATGGCGGCCGCCGTGTTCAGCGCCGGCAGCTTCGCCGCGAGCGACACCGCGGGACGCCCGCCCACATACAGCGCCACGTTCTCGCCCTCGGCCTTCACCGCGATGTGCGACCACTGGCCGGCCTGCACCGGCTGGCCCGGCGCGCTGCGCTGGCCGTTGACCTGCACGAAGGGCACGCCCTGGTCGATGCCGACCACGAGTTCGCCCGCGCCGTCGCGGCGTGCATAGATCGCCTGGCGTGCGCCGAGCTGGTCGGGCTTCACCCATGCGGAGAAAGTGAGCGCACCGCCGGCCTGCACCGCGAGCGATGGCGTGGCGGGCAGCATCAGCGGACCGGTTCCGAGCTGCGCGCCCTTGCCGATGACCGTGCCTTCGACCGGCACCGCCGGGGTCTGGCCGTTGTTGCCGTAGGCCGTGGTGTCGCGCGGCGGCACCGCGCCTTCGGCGAAGTGATAGACCAGCGTGTAGTCGGGGTCGAAGCTGCGCTGGCCGTTGCCCGAGGCGGGCGCCTTCGGGTTGCCGTAGTACATCCACAGCTTCGTGGGCGTGCCGGCCGATACGTTGGGCACGTCGACCCAGACGAGCGCCATGCCCAGCAGCGGATCGAACTGCTCGATCTGGTGGTTGAGCACCGTCTTGTCGTCGGCCGCGACGAAGCGCAGGTCGGCGCCGGTCTCGCTCACGCCTTCGAACTTGAAGTTGCCCGTGTGCAGGCGCACCAGCACCGGCACGCGCCCGGCATCGCTGCCGATGGCGCCCGCCTGCGGACCGCCGTCGATGGTGACGGGCTTGCGGTAGGACCACTCGGCCTGCCACCAGGCATGCGCCAGGCCCGGCAGGAGCGTGCTCAGCAGCGTGAGAACGATGAGAAGAATTCGTCGCATGACAGGGGTCTCCGGAAAACTCGTGAGAAAAAAATGAAAGATGAAAACGGGGTGCCGCGCGGATGGATCAGTAGTTCGCGATGAGGCTGAAACTCACCCGCGGGTCGTGCTTCTTCGTGCGCGGTCCGTCCGTGAGCGGGTAGCCGATGTCGACACGGCCGGCCAGGTACTGCCCGACCTTGAAGCTGGTGCCGACGCCCAGCGAGTACAGCGAGAAGCGGTCGTTCTGTTCGGCCAGCGGGTTTTTGAGGCGCAGCCGCGCCGCATCGGCGAAGGCATACACGCGCCAGTTCTCCACCGCGCTGCCCAGGTACGTCAGCGGCTTGCTGCGCAGCTCCACCGAACCCACCACGCCGTAGTCGCCGGTGGCTTCGGCCGAGAGATAGCCGCGCACCGAGTTCATGCCGCCGGCGGCGATCTGCTCGCTCGACACCAGTGCGGAGTCGGCCAGTTGCCCGTTGAAGCGGAAGGAAAGCTGCGAGCCGCCGTTGAAGCTGTGCGTGCCGTTGAGGTCGGTCTTCAGCACCATGAAGCGTGGCGTGGACTTGTAGCGCTTGTAGTCGAACTCGACCTCGTCGCTGCCGTACTTGAACGATCTGCTCGTGCCCACCACCAGCGAGACGCCCACGCCGTACTGGCCCTTCTCGGTCTGGCGGAAGCCCGAATACGAAATCGTGATCGGCGCGTACTTCAGCGGCACGGTGTCGCCGCTGCCCTTGAGCGTCAGCGCTTCCTTGTTGTTCTTGAAGTCGATGCCGACGCTGAACGCATGCCACCAGTTGCCGGCGTTGGGCACCGTGTAGGTCGCCTTCAGCCCGAAGGAATTGCCCTTGCCCAGCACGTCGGTGCCGCCCACGGTCGCCACGTTGCTGTCGGACATGAAGGCGTTGGCCTCCACGCTCCAGTTGGTGCCGGCGAATGGCGCGGTGTACGAGGCGGAGATCACCTTGGTCTGGCTCAGGTCCTGCGGCGCGCCGAAGAAGCTGATGGAGGCGCTGTGGCCCAGCTGCCAGAGGTTGTCGTGCCCGAGCGAAGCGGTGGCGCGCAGCTTGCGCGTGTCCGCGCTGTAGTCGTTGTTGAGACCGACGCTCGCGCGCCACGGGCTCGAGTCCTCCACCTTGAGGTCCACGTCCATCGTGCCCGGCATGCTCCCCTGGCGAACGAGCGGCATCACCTGCCGCTTGGGGCCGCGGTTGAGGGCGGAGAGTTCGGACTGCGCATTGTTGAAGTTGGGCACGCCGCCCTCCTTCAGCGCGGGCACCTGGTCGCGCACGTCCAGCGGCGAGTTGTATTCGGCGCCCACCACGCGCACGCGGCCCACCCGCGTTTCGTTCACCTGCAGGAACACGACGCCCTGCGTCACCTGCTGCTCGGGCAGGTCGACGTACACCGACTGATAACCCGCCGCCTGGTAGGCCGCGAGCAGTGCGTCGCGCGCGCCCTCCACGTCTTTCAGCGTGCGCTCGGGGCCGAGAAAAGGCGTGACGGCTTTCTCGATGGCGCGTGCGTCCAGCACGGTGTTGCCGCGCACGATGTATTCGTTGATGTCGACCTTGCGCACGGGCTCCGGCGTGGTTGCAGCCGCCGTGGCCGCCGTGGCCGCCGCGGCTGGTGCCGCCGGCGCGGGCTCTGCCGCGGGCGCCTGCGCGAAGGCCGCGCCCTGCGCACCCATCGCCATCGTGGCCAGCCACACCGCTCTCCAGCGCGCCGGTGGGCCTTTCTTCTTCATGTCATGCATTTACAGCTCGGTTCTCAAGGATGAAGCTCGCGGGGCAGCGTGTTCATGATGGAGAGCCTTCATGTCGCTGCTGCGTACGGATATCTAGACGTGCAGCGCGCGCGGCGACTGTCGTTTGTCACGAAAACTTCATCAAGAAATCGCGGCGGGCGGTTTTGCGCGCTTAAGAAGAAGGGCCTCCACGCGGGAGGCCCTTCTCTTTTGGCGCGGTGTGCGAGCCCTGCCCGCCTACTGCTTCAGGCCGCGTTGCTCGCGCGGCGTGAGCGACTGCATCTGCGCGGCCGTGAGCGTGCCGGTGCCCAGCACCTGCACCACGCCCTGCGGGTCGTAGCCCGCGTGCGGCTCGCGCGCCTTCGGCGCGGTGCTGTCGCCGCCGCCCTCGGCCTCGTTGCCGAAGCCCAGCACGCGCACCGTGAACACCGAAGGCAGCGCCTGGCGTTGCGCGCTGCGCTCGCGCTGCACCGCGTCCTGCGCGGCCGAGGCCGCCTGCGATGCCGCGGCGCTCGCGCCGGTGAGCGCGCCGACGTTCACCGCGGCAATGGCCGGCAGGCCCACCGACTCGCCCTTGACCGCAATGTTGGCCGCGTTCACCACCTGCAGCGCCGCGAGGTTCACATTGCCCGACACGCGGATGCCCGCCTCGCCCGCATCGATGGTGCCCAGCGGCGCGACCAGGTCGATGTCGCCCGCCGGCACTTCGGGAATGGGCGCCAGCGTCGCGATGCCCGCGCCGGTGCTCGGCACGTCCGACGAGAGCGTCACGTTGCCCCATGCGTCGTACTCGCGCTTGGGCGGCGTGTAGACCACGGTGGTCTTCGATCCCCGGCCGGCGTTGATGTCGCCCTCGGCCGACCAGCCCATGATGTGGCCGCCGAAGGTCGTCATGATCCGGCTCTGGCCGAGGAGGATGCTGCCCAGCGAATACAGCGCGATGTCGCCCTCGCCCTGCGTGATGACGCCCGGCGTGACGCCGCCCCTGGCCACCGGCGCACCGCCTTCGATGCCGAACACCTGCGCGCCGCCCGGCGTGAGCATCTGGATGCCGCCACCGAAGCGCGTGTTGACGCCGGCCGCGCCGTACATCGTGATGTCGCCGCGGTAGCTGACCGGCTTGCCCGCGGCATCGGCCTCGGGGAACAGCGCCGCGATGGCGTTGCGCCCGCGCAGGTAGCTGCCGGAACGCGCGCCGTCGGCGTCGTTGTATTCGCGCCCGCCGGCCTTGAGTTCGGCGAAGTACACCTGCCGCGCGAACACGCGCTGCTGCGCCGCCGGCAACGCGTCGAAGAAGGCCTCTGCCTCGTCCGCCGTGCCGCTGAAACCCAGGCCATTGCCCTTGTCCGAGAGCCATGCGAAGAGCTCGGCCTCGTAGGTCTTCACCACCTTGCCGGGCTGGTCGGCCAGCGGCGTGCCGGCCTGCGCGCGATTGGCCGCGTCGAGATAGCGCGCGAGAAAGCCGGCGTAGTCGGCGCCCCGCGCGCCCATGCCGGCCATCATCGCGATGCCCGCGCCGGGCCGTTTGTCGCCCGCGGTCAGCGGGCCCAGGCTCACGACGGCCGCGCGGTCTTCCATCACGATGTTGCGGCCCGCGCTCACCTCCAGCGTGCCGGGGCCGGCGACGTTGAAGCTGCTGTAGAGGATGTCGCGCCCCGCGACCATGCGCGAGACGTCCTGCGCATGGCCATGGACCGCCAGGTTGCCGGTGGACGTCGCCTCGTTGTTCGAGCCGGTGCCCAGGCTCACGGCAGTCGGCACGCCGAGCGCCGTGCCCGCACTCACGATGTCGCGGCCGGCCATCACCCAGGCCGGCGCAGCCGCTTCGTACCAGGTGGCGCCATCGCGGCGCGCCAGGATCTCCCCGCTGCGCAGGCCAACGATGTCGCCGGCCGTTGCATAGAAGCGTGCGGGCGTGCGCGGCGCGTCGCCCGGCGCGCCCGCATAGGTCTCTGGCACGAAGGCGAACAGGCGGAACGGGTCGGTGCGCGCCTTCATCTCCAGGCCGCCGGTGCCCAGGTTGCTGGCCACGCGCGTGTTGCCCTCGAAGCCGGCGAACGCCGGGTTCAGCGGGCCGGGCATCTGTGCGGGATCGGCGCCCGACTGGTTGATGGCGTAGCCGCCCATGTACATCGAATCGCCCGCGAGCAGTTCAAGCTGGCCGCTGCGGGACGGCGCAAGCAGCAGCGAGGTGCGCGAGGTGTATTCGTTGGTGCCGTCGCTCGCCGCATTGGCCGCGGCGCCGCTGTAGATGCTGCCGCCCGCGGCCACCGCACGCAGGATAGACGGGTAGACGAAGCGGTAGTCGGTGGGCGCGACGTTGGTGCCGTTGACCAGGCTGTTCTGCGTGCCCTCGCTCATCTGGGTGCTCGGCGTGAGGCTGCCGCCGGCCGAGAACAGGTCGATGGCGGTGCGTCCGGTCCACAGCGAGAACCAGCTCAAGCCGCCGCCGCTCTGCGCGCCGAAGGGCGAGCTGTTGAGCATCGGCACGCGGCCCGGGTCTGCCGCGCCGCCCACCACGAGGTCGCCCAGCGTGTCGATGCGGATGGTCGAGTCGCCGGGCACCAGCACGAGGCCGCCGGTCGATTCGGCCCGGTTCGAGGCGAAGGGATCGAAGGCGCGCGGGTCCTTCAGGTCGCGCCCGCCCAGGATCATGCCGCCCACGGACGCCGCGCTCAGTTGCGTGGCACCGCGCAGGTTGACCAGCGCGCCTTGCAGGTCGTGGTTCGGAACGTCCATGCTGTTGGCGTTGCCGCGCGCCTGCTGCGAGCTGTTGATGCCGCCGCCGATGCGCACGTCGATGTCGCCGCCACCGGTGAGCAAAAGGCTGCCGTCGCCGGCCACGCGGCCGCTGCTGCCGACCGCCACCACCAGGCCCGGGCTGCGGGCCGTGCCCTTGCGCTCCAGCATGCCGGCGTTGCCGCCCGCCTCCACGCGCACGTTGCCGCCGCCGAGCGTGCCGAAGCCGGTGAAGCCCACCAGCGACGGCTTGACGTCGGCCCCCAGCACGCCCGCCGGGTTCACCGCGTAGCTGCCGAAGTTGATCCACCACGCGGTCGGCAACTGCGCGCTGCCGTCGCCCTGGCGCCAGAGCCAGTTGCCCACCAGCACGCTGGATTGCTGCACCGGGTCGTTGATCGTGGACGCGAGCATGTCGCCCGTGATGCCGCCGCCCGCGCGCACCGTGAGGTTGCCGCCGGCCTCGGGGAACCACGCGTGGTAGGAGCGGCCGTCACCCGCCACCAGCGATTCGTAGCCCACGCCGCCCGTGCCGAGCACGCTGGTCGCGCCCGGCGCGGTGCCGCGCGCCTGGTCGAAGCGCGGATCGACGCCCGCCGACTGCGTGCCGGCGGTGTAGATGCCGTAGAGCGAGCGCACGTCCACGTCGCCCGAGGCGATGAGGTCCAGATCACCGGTGCCGGTGCGCACAACGCTCAGCGACTGCCCGTGCGCGGCGATCACATTGGTCGCCGAGCCGTAGTCGATGCACGACCCGACGATGATCTCGCAGAGCGCCAGATACTCGTCGGGGACTGGGGCTCCCGCGGGCTCGCCGAAGGCGTTGTCCGGCGCCCACACGACGCCCGTCTTGCTGACGCAATCGCTCGGGTCGATGAGCGGGCACAGCGCCTCCTCCTCGGGGGTCACCGGCTGCCCCGCGGGCATGCCCCAGTTGTTGTTCTCCGCCCAGACCAGCGTGCCGCCGCCTTTGGTGACGGTCGCGCCATAGTGGGTGTCGGCGAAGCGCAGGCTGCCGGCCTTCGCCATCGCGATGCGGGTGTCCGCCGCGTCCAGGTCGGCGCCGGCCACCAGGCGGACCGACCACGACTCGCTCCCTGCGGGCAGCATCGGCGCCAGCGCCCAGTTGCGGCCGCGCGTGCCGTCGCTGGCCGGGCGCAGTTCGATGAAGCCCACGCCCTTTTCGAGCACGACCTTGGTGGTCGAGGGAATGAGCGCGCCGCGCTGCAGGTCGAGCGCGCCGCCGAGCAGCACGGTCCTGCGCAGGACATCGTTCTCGAAGGCCACCGGCAGCGGCACGCCCTTGGGCCAGACCATGGCCTGCAGCGCGGTGCCCTTGGGCAGCGGCGTGCCCGCGCCCAATTGCGTGCCCGCGGCCAGCACCACGGCCTCCTTGAGCAAGGTGCCGCGCGCATGCAGCAGCGCGCCCGACGCGTCGCGCACGTCGGCCGCCAGCACGGTGCCCGCGGCCAGGGTGAGAGGCTGCGCCAGCGTCGCGGTAGCCGGCAAGCGCAACGCCTCGCCCAGCGTCAGCGCCTGCATCGGCAGGTCGTAGTTCAGCGTCGCGCCCGACGGGAACGCGGTGCCCTCGGCCACGCGCACGCCGCCGATCGGCAGCACCAGGTCGCCGTTGTAGGGCTGCACGCCTGGCACCAGCGCCCAGCCGTCTTCCTCGGGCGTGAGGGGCGGCGGTGCGAAGCCGTCGTTGATGCTGCCGTAAACGTCCATGTTGCCCGCGGCGCGCAGCACCAGGCTGCCCGCTTCGCCGGAGCCGTACACGCCGGTCTTCTGCGTGCGCGCGTTCAGGCTCGCATAGCGGTAGCCCGACAGATCGAGGTCGCCCTGCACCACCAGGTCCTTGTCGGTCACGATCTCCACGCCCGGGCGCAGGTGCAATGCATCGGCATAGGCGGCGTTGTTCAGGCCGGCGAGCTTGCCGTTCAGCAGCGTGCCGTTGGCGAGCGCGGCGTCGATGAACTTCGCGCTCTGCGCATGCTTGGCGTCCATGTAGGCCTGGTTGATCTCGCGGTACGGACGGCCGCTCACCGAATCCAGCCCGTCCCGCACGATGGCCAGCGGGTCGGTGTCGTCGTAGCGCCAGACGGCGTTGAGCGCGATGGTGCGCGCGCCGTCGATGGCCAGGCTGCCGCTGGCGTCGATGCGAATGTCGCCGCTGGTCTCGCCGGTGCGTGCCGCGTACAGGTCCAGCGTGCCGCGCTTCTGGCCGTCGTGCTGCCCCGGCTGGTTGCCGACAGTGGCAGCGGTGCCGTGGCGCAGGTCGATGCGTGCGCCGCCCGCGAGAGTGAGCACGCCGTCGCCGCCGTTCAGTTCGACGATGGCGCGGTTGGGCGCATCGATGATCCGGCCGTGGCTGTCCACGCGAAGCACCGTGCCGTGCGCATCAAGCAACGCGTTGCCGCCGAGGGTCAGGCCGTTCCTGCCCGCAAGGCGGATGCTGCCCACGCGCTCGCCGCTCGCATCGATGGTGCCTTGCACCGTGAGGCTGCCGTGGTCCACCGACACATTGATCTCTCCGGCCTTCAGGCCATTGCCGATGGCGAGGTCGCCCTGCTTCAGTTGGAAGCTGCGCGCGCCGAACACCGCGCCTTCGTTCAGGCGCTGGTTGAGCGCGGCGAACTGCTCGCTCGGCGTGCCGCTCTCGCCCAGGCGCTGCGCGCGGATGTCCACGCTGCCCGCCTTGAACGGCACCAGCGTGCCGCCCGCGTCGTAGCGGCCGCTGCTCGCGCCCAGGATGCGGCCCTGCAGGTCGACCACGCCGGCCGATGCGCCGAGCGCCACCGCCTTGAGCGTGCCCGCGCGGTTGCCCTCGGCCGCGAGGTCGATGGTCGCGCCCGCCACCTGGCGGATGCTGCCTGCGTGGCTCTCCAGGCCGACGTCGCCGCCCCAGCTGAACTTGTCGACATCGTTGAAGGCGAGCTTGCGGCCGCCGACGTCGACGAAGGCGCCGTCGGCCAGTGCGATGTCGTCCTGCGCGGTCATCGTGAGCTTGCCGCTGGGCAGCACGACGGCGGTGTCCAGCATGATGCTGCCGGCGCTGAACGACAGGTCCGCGCCCAGCGCCTGGAGGCCCTTCGCGGCCAACGCGTCGTAGCGATGGCCTTCAGGCGCGCCGATGCGCAAGGTGCCGCCGGCGACGATGCGGGCGACCGCGCCGGCATCGCCGGTGATGAGCGGTGTCGATATTTCCAGGTTGCCGCCGCTGTAGGCGTAGCCCTTGCCGTCCTCGTACGCACCCTGGCTCTGATGGACCGCGAGGCTGCCCCTGCGGCTGGCCGTGAGGCGCTCGCTCGCGCCCAGCTTCACGGTGGCGAAGCCGAGCGCAAGGCGCGCATCGTCGTCTTGCCCGTTGCTGACGGTGTGGGGCGCGTCGCCCAGCTCGATGCGCTCGGCCTGGATGTCGAGCGTGCCGCTGCCGGTGCCCGCGCCGCCGGCGATCACGGTGCCGGGCGCCTGCGTCGCTCCGCTCCACAAGAGGTTGCGGGTGCGGATGGTCGCCACGTCGCCGGCCGCGCCGTGGCCGTAGATCGCGGGCGTGCCGAGCACCAGCGTGTCGAGCTTCGATTTGCCGGTGGCCGGATCGATGGTGTCGAGCGTGACGCTGCCGTAGAAGTTGATGGCGTCGCGCGCCGTGAGCGTGAGCGATTCGAGCGCCGGTGCGCCGGTGCTGGTGTCGCCGTTCAGGAGGCGCTGCAGCACGTCCTGCGTGAGCGTGAGGCCGCTCGCGAGCACGCCGCGCGCCTTTGCGTCGGCCAGCGACGCGGCCGAGCCCGCGTTCACGCCGCCTACCGCCAGCGCGAGGTGGCGCGTGCCGTAGCGCGCCGCTTCGTTCAGTTCGAACGCGCCGTTGGTGGCCGCCGTGAGCGTGCCTTCCGAATAGAAGGTGCTGTTGCCCTGGCACGGCGACGTCGTGCACACGCCCAGCAGGATGGAACCCTCGCCTGCGGCCGCGGGCGCCAGCACGTCGAGCCGGCCGTTCGATACGGCCAGCAGGCTGGCTTCGCCGGGCTGGTAGACGTAGCCCGCGGACGAGTCGTAGATCGCGGCGCCCTGCCCCAGCGTGGAGATGCCAGCGCCGGCTTCCACGGCCAGGTCGTGGCCCGCCAGGAAGACCTCGGGCGCCTGCAGCGACGCGCCCGCGCGCAAGGCGACGCGCCGGGCCGGCGTGCTGAAGCTGACGTAGCGCCCCTGCTGTCCGTAGACCACGGTGGGCACCGCGCCGAGCACCAGCCGGTCGGCGCCCAGCGCGTTGAGCGTGTCCGAGCGGACCGAAACGCCTTCGTGGCCGGCCGTGTGCGCCTGCCCCGCGCCCAGCACTTCGATGTCGCCGCCCAGCACCATGGCCGTGCCGCCCAGGCCGCCGGCGGCGGCCTGGAAGCGGGCCAGGCCCTCGAAGTTCAGTCCCACCTCGTCGCGGCCGGCCACGAGGCTGAAGGCCAGCGAGCGCGCGTCCGCCGGCAGCATCGCGCGCGGCACGCCCAGGCGCGCCGCGTCGGCGCGCACGAAATCGGCATAGCTTGTTTCGTTGTATTGCGAGTAGGTGCGCAGCACGTCGGCCGGCGTCACGATCACCTGGCTCGCGAGGCTCTCGCGCTGGCCGGTGCCGGCCACCGACAGCACGCCCGCGCCGGACCATGAGCCGTTGCGCATCGTCCGCGCTCCCACGATGCCCGAGCCGCTGCCGGGCGCGCCGTTGAGCTCGACGCGGAAGGCGCCCGGCAGCAGCGCGTAGGTCGAGGGCAGCAGCGTGTAGGTGCCCGCGGGCAGCCCCGGCACACCGGCGCCGATGGTGATCTGCCGGCCGGCCGCCGCCTGCGATGCGCCGGCCGGTCCGCCCGCCGGCGCGGCCAGCCGCTGCACCCCGGGCACGATGGCGTACACCGCGTTGGTGGACAGCGAGGGCAGCGAGAAGCGGCCGTCGGCGCCGACCTGCATGAGCGGATGAAAGCGCGCATCGGTCGAGCCGCCGCGGCCCGAGACGAAGCCAGCGCCGGCAAGCTCGCCGCCGCCCGAGAGGTCGAGCACCGCGCCGGACTGCACATCGACCCGCTGCGAGGCAAGGCTGATGCCCGCGACCATGACGCCGTTGACGCCCATGCCGCCCGCGCCCACGAGCGAGACGGTGCGACCGTCGTACCGGTAGTCGATGCCGTCGGTCGTTCCGCCGTAGGGCATCACGAGGCCCACGCCGCTCACCGAGGTGATGCTGCCCGGCAGCAGGTCCAGCCGGGTGGTGCCCTGCAGCACGTCGCTCCCGATCTTGAGGCTGCCCAGCGGCGCGCGGACCACACCGCCCTGCTCGATCACGGCGGCGCCGATCTCCAGCGTGCCGAAGGCCGAGTACGGAACGCCCGCCGGCGTGTCGCCTCGGCGTTCGATGCGCAGCACGCGCTCGGGGTCGAACACCGAGCGGCCCGACTCCGCGTCGGTGCGGTAGCCCGCGTTGATCTGCGCGGTGGCGCCGGTTTCCGGATAAAGCTGCGCGGCCGCCAGGGTGAGGTCGCCCGGCGTCCAGAAGCGCGAGCGCGGCTCGTTGTCGGTGGGCAGCAGGAAGCGCATGTCGCCATCGCTCGTCAGCTCGACCTTCTGGAAGCCGCGGCGCTCGACGTGCACCGGCGCGAGCTCGGTGCGCTCGGCATAGGCGCCCTTGGTGCCTATCGAGATGCTGTTGCCCAGGTCGAGCAGTTGCCCGGCATGCACCGAGAGCACGGCCTCGGAGTCCAGCGTGGTGATGCCGTGCAGCGCACGGGGCCGCAGCATGCCGTTGCTCTCGTAGTACTTGCCGGTGCCCGAGAGCGTGACGTAGGGCGCCGCCAGTTGCACATGCGCCGATGCGGACGAGCCTTCGGCAAGCGACAGCGAACTCGCGATGAGCTTCAGGCTCTGGCCCATGCGCAGCGCCACGTCGCCGTCGAACGAGAGCTGTCCGTTCGCCAGCAGCGCGAGGTTGTCGAAGCCGCCGGCGCCGAG
Source organism: Variovorax sp. W2I14 (assembly GCF_050435205.1). Taxonomy (NCBI): domain Bacteria; kingdom Pseudomonadati; phylum Pseudomonadota; class Betaproteobacteria; order Burkholderiales; family Comamonadaceae; genus Variovorax; species Variovorax sp. W2I14. The sequence continues at coordinate 2,014,313 of NZ_JBNDJX010000001.1, forward strand.
ACGGTCGGCCGAAAGACGGGTCTTGCCGTAGCGCAGGCCCTCGCTCGCCTGCCCGGGCGCCAGGTCGTCGGGCAGCGCCGCTTCATGGTGTTGCGACACCCTGATTTCGCGCGGCGCGAGCGCCGCGTCCTGCGCCCGGTCCAGGCCGGTGCTGTCGTACAGCGGGGACTCCAGCGCGATGTCCAGCGAACCGCCCGCGGCGCTCGCACCACCGGCCGCCGCGCGCAGCGAGCCGTCGATGTGCAGGCCGAGGTACGAACTCAGCGAGATGCGCCCGCCGTCGGTGGCGACGGTGGTGGCGCCCTGGCCCGGCACGTGCAGCACGGCCTGCGCGCCCGAGGCGTCGAGCTTCGCGCCCGGACGCACGATCACGTAGGCATCGGCCGAGGTGGCCGTCGCGCGGTCGTGGTCGATCGCGCCGCCCAGCACGATGCTGCCGCCGCGATCCACGCGCCCGTAGCTGCGCCCGTGCAGGTCGGTGGCCGTGTGCGCGGTACCCGACACGTCGAGCACCGCGGTGCCGCCGATCCAGATCGAGCGCTCGTGCACCTTGCCGTCCGCCACCGGGGCGACCCCGGCCACGTCGAGCGAACCGTACTGCTGCTGGCGCACGTCGATGCTGCCGCCGTGCGCGAGCAGCGTGCCGTCGATGGTGATCTGGCCGGCACCGCGCAGCGCGATCGCCTGCCCCGGATCGACCTCGATGCGCGCACCGCGGCCGATGGACAGCACGCTCGCCTGCGCGTCGGTCTCGGCGGCCAGGCTGCGGCCGGCCTGCAGGCTCAGGCTCGCGCCCTTGCGCTGCAGGAGCACGGCATTCACCGCGTCTTCCTGGTAGAGCGGTGGCGTCCACAGTTCGAGCGCCTGCGCCGGCGCGCTGCCGGTCGCCACGTCGCGCGCGTTGTCCCTGAAGCGGTACACCGGCATCGTCACGTCCACCTGCGTGCCGTCGGCGACGGCCAAGCCCTTGGTGCCGGCGATCTCGTACGCGGAGAAGCCCTTGTCGAAGAAATTGCCGCCCAGCACCAGCGCGCCTCCGCCGGATTCGGCGTCCGCCAGGTTGTCGGAAACCAGCACCTTGCCGGCCTGCAGCGCCAGCGTGCCGCCGCCCGCTACACCGTGGCCGCGCAACTGCGCGCCGGGGTCCAGGTGGAGTTCGCCTTCGCCCAGCGTGGTCGCCAGCGTCACCCTGCCGCCCTTGCCGCCGACGGTCTTGCCGTTGCGCTGCAGGACCGCGGCCGACGACACGTCGATGAGGCTGCCGCCGTGCAGCGTCACATCGCCGGTGGCGCGGATGGACACGCTGCCGCCGTTCGCATGCGCAAGGTTGTCCGCGCGCGCATCGCGCTCCAGGTTGCTCCAGAGGCCGCTCGCGTCCAGCGTCACGCCTTCGGCCAGGGTCACGTTGCCCACGGCGTCCTTCGGGCTCACCACGGTGTCGCCGGTGCCGGTGCTCGCCGTCTGCGCGAGCACGTTGCCCAGCGCGATGCTGCCGGCGTGCGCGGTGAGATTGGCGCGCACCGCGACGTCGTCGCCGTAGAGCGTGATGTTGCCGCCCGAGGCCACCCGCAGGTCGCCCACGACTTCGATGCCCTTCAGCGCGGCAACGCGGACGCCGCCGAGCGCAAAGCCGTTGAGCTGCGCGGTGTCGAGCACCACGCGGCCGGTCCGCTCGGCGGGCAGGGCCGTGTCCAGATCGAGCGACGCGGCAATGCGTTCGTCGGTCTCCTTGAGCGCCACCCGGTCCGTTACCGCGCTCAGCACGTGGTGGAGCGCGCCCGTGCGCCGGTCGAGCGTCGGCATGGAGTCGCCGACGACGAGCTGGCCGCGCTGGGCCACCGCGTCGTGCGACTGGTTGTAGCCGTCCAGCGCAGCCTGCGGCGCCTGCGTCTGGCGCGGGCCCTGGAAGGCTTCGCTCGCGATGTCGCCTTCGAGCACCGCGGCGCGGGTGGCAACGACCAGCTTGCCGGCGTCGCGCCCGACCGTGTAGCCGCTCTCCAGGCGCCGCTGCGGCCCGATCAGCGGGTTGTAGAAGTACCCCTTGGTTTTTTCGCCCCAGCGTTGGTGCGCGTCCTCGAAGCCCCTGTAGATGCCGTCGTAGCGCTGGTCGCCCGGCGCTTTGGAGGCTTCGTACAGGCGGCCGTCCGCGCCCTTGAGCCAGGTCTGGCGGATGAAGCCGGTCTGCACATCCAGCGTGCCGCCCGAGAGGTTGATGCTGGAGCCGGCCTGGGTCACGACGTCCTCGCCGCCGAAGCGCAGCGTGCCGCCCTGCGCCATCCATTCGCCAGCCGTGTGGCCCTCGGTGCCGAGATAGCCGCCCACCTCCAGCAGGCCGCCGGCCGTGTACCAGCGGTCGCTCGCGTAGCCGTTGGTTCCCTTGGGCACGAAGACCAGGCTGCGCCGATCGATCCACAGGTCGTTGTTGTTCAGGCCCTTGCCGTCGCGGTTGACGGGCGCGTCGCGCTGCTCGTTGCCCTGGACGTTGATCTTGATGTTGTTCGATTCCATCGCGATGCGCACGCCCACGGCGCCCGACACATCGAGCCGGGCGCCATCGCGCACGAGGCTGCGCCGGGCCGCGTCCACGGCGATCTGGCCGCCGGTCGCGAGCGTGAGCGACTCGCCTTCGAAGTCGACCGTGCCGCCGCTTCGGATCTCGATGCGCGACTGGTCGCGGCGGTCGGGCACCGCGACCAGCGTCTGGTCGGCGGTGGCCGTCGGCGAGCTGCGCAGGCCGTCGCGCTGGCTGTCCAGCGCGGTGCCGCGGTCGTCCGCATCGATCACCACGGCGGTGGTCGCGCCCTGCCCCAGGACCGCCCGGCCCTCGGCGCCCACCGCATCGAGATGCACGGTGCCGCGCACGTTGACAGTGGTGGTGGCGAGCGCCACGCCGCGCTGCTGCACGTCGCGCCCGGCCATCGTCACATCGCCTTCGCGCGCGACGATCAGCCCGGTGTTGACGACCTTGCCCGCGAAGCTGTCGGTGTCGAACTGCGGCGTGACTTCGTTGCCGCGGGTGGTGGAGCCCTGGTTGCCGCCGGTGCCCACGCCCTTCCTGATGATGAAGCTGTCGCCGGCCGCGAGTGCGGCCTGGCCCTTGGGCGTGGCGATGTCGCCCGCGTTGTGCACGTCCTTGCCCAGCAGCAGCACATAGCCGCCGCCTTCGGTGGAGGCGCCGGGCGCGCGCGTGGCGATGCGCGCGCCCGCCTGGACCTCAACCCGCCCGCCCGCGCCGGTGAAGCTCGCGGTGGTTCCGTTGCTGTAGATGCCGTGCGTGTTGAACTGCGCATCGGAAATGTTCGCGGCCGCCGCGAGCAGGTTGCGCGTGTCGACCTGGCTGCTGCCGCTGAACACGATGCCGTTGCGGTTGACCACCATCACCGTGCCGTCGGCCTGGATGCGGCCCTGGATCTGCGACGGCCGCGCGAGCGGATCGTTCACGCGGTTGAGCACCGCCCAGCCGGGCTGCTGCTCGAATTTCAGCGTGGTGTTGCGCCCGACGTTGAACGTTTCCCAGTTCAGGATCGCGCGCTCGCCGGTCTGCGTGACGTTCACCTGCGTGCGGCCGCCTTCCTGCGTCTGCACCGGCGCATTGGCATTGGCCCAGCCGGCCGAGAGGCTGGCGGTGTCCACGCGCAGGCCCCCCTCGGCGAGGCCGTCGGGCACGTCCGTGCCGTTCGCAAGCGCCGCGCGCCGTGCGGCCTCCTGCGCGGCCTGCTGCGCCGCGATGCCGCGCGCGGCGAGGTTGAGGTTGCCGATGGAGCGCTGCAGCTGCTCGCTCGCGCGCTGCTGCTGCGCCTGCGGGCTGCTGAGCGCCGAGGCCGGCATGCCGTTGGGCAGCCGGCCGGTGGCGACGGCGGTGTTCTGCACCATGTTCTTCTGCGCCATCCACGCGCTGCTGAAGGCTCTTTGCGCATGCGCGCCCTGCGCCGTCGCGGCGGCGGCCAGCATCGCCACGATGGCATGCACCAGCGGCGTGAGCCGGGCCTTCGGAAAGAAGGAAGAAGAGTTCGTGTTGCGCCGGGCCACCGTGCTGCTGCGTTGCATGCGGACTTCCATGGGTTCGTGTGTCATTGCTCGAGTCGATGCCACGGAGCGCGCCCGGAAGTCGGGCGGCCCGTGGTCTACCGAGCTATGACAGCCAGGGTGCGGGGCGACTGCACCATGTCACGAAATCTTCACGAAAGCCCGGTGCTCAGGCCTTCGCCCGCCCGAGCAGCACGATGCCACCGGGCAACTGCGTGACCTCGGCGCCGTAGGCCTCGCGCACGAGCGAAGCCACGTCGTCGAGCCGGTCGATGGAAAAGCTCGCCTGCACGAGGCTGCGGCCCAGCGCCTCGCTGGTGAGGATGAGCCGGCCATGCCGGTAGCGGTTGACCTCGGCCACCACCTCGGCAAGCGGCACCTGCTCGAACACCAGCAGCCGCCGGCGCCAGGCCGTGACCGGGCCGGTGTCGACCGGCACCGCGGCGCCCATGCCCGCGGCGCCGTAGCGCAGTTGCCGGCCCTCGTCCAGCGCCACGCGCTGCGCGCCGCGGGCCACCTCGACCTCGCCCGCCAGGCAGGTGACGCAGACCTCGCCGTCGGTGTGCCGGATGTTGAAGCGCGCGCGCACCGCCGACACCACGCCATCGGCCGCCGAGACAGTGACGCGCGCCGAGACAGGGGACTGCGCGGCGATCTCGGCCTCGCCGGCCAGGAGCTCGATGCCCTCGCCGCTGTCGGAGCCGGGCCGCACGTTGACGCGGGTCTGCGTGTTCATCTGCAGCACCACGCCATCGGCCATGGCGACCTCGCGCTGCTCGCCGGTGGCGGTGCGGTAGTCCGCGCCCCACTCGATGACGGAGGGCCACAGCTGGAGCGGCGGTCGCACCGCGAGGTAGGCGACCGACGCGGCGACTGCACCGCCCAGGAAGGCGCGACGGCCCGCGAGCGACGGGCGCGCATCCCTCTTTTGCTCACCGTGCCGTCGCTCGTCCTGCCGCACGCGCAGCGCGGCGGGCGCCATCGCCTGCCACACCTCGCGCGCCCGAACGAAGGCATCCGCATGGGCGCGGCTTTGCGCGCACCAACGCTTGAACGCCTGTGCATCGTCTTCGGTCGCCTGCTGCGAACCAAGCCGCACGACCCAGGCCCCGGCCTCGCGTTGCAGGGTCTTCATGGCTTCGCCGTCCGCGGACTGATCGGATTTTTCAGCTGTCATCACGCTCAGACTGTTTTCCGGCGCCGGGACCGAAGCGCTGGATGAAATCTCTTCCCAATCTGTCGCAGCAATGCTCCAGGCCCGCGCGCAACTCCTTCTCGACCGTGCGCGCTGAAACGCCGTAGCGCGCGGCAATGTCCTTGTGCGGCATCTCGTCCACGCGCGCGGCCAGCACGATGGCGCGGCGGCGGCGCGGCAGCTCGGCCAGCGCGCGCTCCAGCGCCTCCAGCTCGCTGCGGGCCTCGGCGCCGCGCGCCGGATCGGCCATCTCGTCGGCCATGTCGTAGAGCGCCTCGACCTCGCCGACGCTCAGCAGGCGTGAATTGCTCTTGCGCTGGTCTTCGGCCACGTTGAGCGCGATGCGAAAGAGGTACGCCGAAGGAAAGCGCACCGCGCTGCGCACGTTGGCGCTCTCCACGCGCAGATACGCTTCCTGCAGCGCGTCGTTGGCCAGGTCTTCCGAGCCGAGCCGGATCTGCAGGTGCTTCCTGAACTGGGCGTAGCGCGCGAGGAACAGCGCGCGCAGCGAGGCCTTGATCGAATCGGACATGGCGGTTGTCGCTCCCTGCTCAGCCGGCACGCGCGGCGCGCCAGGGCCGGCAGTCTCGCGCGGGGTCGGCACGCGGGGTCAGGAGAATGGTCACGGGCTGCGCCATGCCCGGCGGGGGCGGTGCGTCCATCCGCAGCGAACCCAGAGTGGCGAGCACGAGCGCATCACGCTGCGCGAGGCCGCTGCCTTCGATCAGGCGCGCCTCATTCACCAGCCCGGCGGCATCGATCCAGAGCTGCAGGCCGAGGCGGTAGCGGCCGAAGGCATCGGGCTGCGCGATGCAGAGCACGCGCGTGATCGACGCCTGCAACACGCCGGCATATCCGGCATGGCCGGTGGCGGCATCGGCCTTTGGCACGTTCTCACCGACCCTCTCGTGCGCAGACGGCGGTACTGAAGGAACGGGCACGAGCGTGAAGGCATCGGCGCCGATGTAGCGGGCCGCGAGGCCGCTGCCCGCGAGCATGCGCTGCAGCGCTTCGCGCGGTGCGAAGTCGCCCTGCACGGCGGCCGCCTCGCGTCCGGCCGTGAGGCTGCTGGCCACCAGCACCGAGTGCCCGGTGAGGCGGCCGAAGACGGAGAGGGAAATTTCCAGCGGCTGGGCCGGCAGGTCGAATCGAAGCGGTTTGCCTTCGGCATTGGCAAGGGCAACGGACTGCGCAGCGGCCATGTGCGCGGCCATCATCAACGCCACGACAAGGCACCAGGACAGTGTCAGGGCACCGCCCGATGCGGAAGTACGTGTCATGTGGCGGAGATCAACAGCGAGAGAGAGAAAGTCCTGGGAAGTGCGGCCATCCGCCATGCGGGCCGGCGAATGCAGCGGCGAGACTATCCGGCGCCGATGACCGACATGTGACGTTTGGTTTGCACGCGACGCGGCCTCCCGTCTTCTCGTCTTCTCGTTGACTTGCACGCGCCATAAACTGCCGCCCTCCAAGCGATCGACGAGAGGCGCGCATCCGCATGAATTTCCTGTACGGCATTGCCACTGCGCTGGTGTGCGTCCTCTGCGGTCAAGCCGTTGCGCAGGCACAGGAAACGAATGCGGCAAGCGTGAGCGACACCGGCGCGGACAGCTGCGTGGAAGTCACCGTGAACGGCGAGCGCGCGCCCTCCTACGACTGCCTCACGCAGAAGCTGCAGCCCAAGGCCACGCCGCGCGGACCCGACGATGCGCAGCCCGGCATGGCGTCTGAGGCGATCACGCAGCGGCCGTCGAACCAGCTCGGGCTCTTCAACCGCGCGGCGACCGGGCACCGCATGGGCAACACCTTCGGCACCTCGGTCTACCCGCAGCGCCCGCCACCGGTGGCGCCGGCTTCGCCGCTGATCAACCGGCGCTGACCTTCACGGAACGGCTGCTCAATCGAGCGGAATGACGCGGCGGAACGTCTGGATGCCTCCGCTGCCGGCCGCCCGCACATCGAACGCCAGCTCCAGCCCCGTCGCATTCGCGCGCGCGGATGCAACCGTCGGCAGGCTGCGCCATCCCTGCCCCGGCTCCCACGCGCGCACCCGCGACGCGGCCACATCGTTCAGCACCGCGACGCGCGCACCATCGTCCGGCGCGGGCAAGGGATACGAGGCCGACGCTGCCCCCGCCGCGCGATACAGCACATTGCCGCGCTGCCACCATTGCACCCGCTGCCAATGGCCGGGTGCGGCCGGCGCGGCGCGGATGATTTCCATGAAGAACGGCGGGCCGTTCTGGCGGCGCACCTGCACCGCGGGCGGCAGCAGCTCGGCGGCCGGCGGTGGCGTTGCGGCTTTCGTGTCCGCCGCATTCGTTCCCGCATCGGCTGCCGCCTGCAAGGCATCGACCTCGCGCGACGAGAGTTCGGTGGTGGCGCGCAAGGCGAGGTCGCGGTCCAACTGATCGAGCGCGCGCAGCAGCAAGGCGATGCCTTCGGTGCGCTCCTCGAGCATGCTGTTGGCACGGGTCACGCTGTCCAGGCCGCGCCACGCCATCACGCTCAGCACGGCCATGAGGGCGATGGCGATCATCACTTCGACCAGCGTGAAGCCCGTCTGCGGCAGGCGCATCGTCCGCATCATCTGACTGCCTCCAGCACGCGCGTCTGCAGCGACGCGAGGCGCCGGTCGCCATCGTCCGCAAGATAGACATCCACCGTCACCAGCCGCAGGCCATCGACGGCGGCGCCGGCTTCGAGGCGGCACACCAGCCGCACGCCGCCTTGCGGACAGGGGCCGCGCACCACGCCCGGCCCGGTCGGTCCCCGGCCGATGCGCAGCTCCGCCAGGCTGTTCTCCGCGGACATCATCGCGAGCGACTGCTGCTCCAGCAGGCCGAGGTTGGTGATGGTGAGGCTCGATGCGCGCACGATCGCAGCGAGCGCGATGCTGACGATGGTGAGCGCCATCAGCACCTCGATCAGCGTGAAGCCTGCGGCTTTGCCCTTACGCGCGCGCATGGCCTATCGGACCTCGTAGCCGCCCGCCGCATCGCGCAGCACGGTCACCGTCGCGCCGCCATGGCGCAGCACCAGTTGCCAGCGCGTGCCGATCGCCTCGGACGTGAGCAGCACCGGCCCGGCGGGCGTCACTTCCACCGGCCCCGTGCGCCACGCGGCGCGGCCGAGCATGTCGTCGCGCGCGAAGGTGTCGAGCGCGCCCAGCGTCGACACCACCGGTATCGCGCTGCCCGGTACCGGCTGCCAGGTGCCGCGCGAAAAGCGGTAGCCGTCGCTGTCCGCCTGCCAGGCGATGACGCGGCCGTCGGCGCGCACCTCGTTCTGCGCGATGGCGAAGCGGCGCACCAGTTCGTTCGCGTCGCGGCGCAGCTCGTGCGCGGGATCGGGCGCGATGGCAAGGCTGATCGCCGCCGTCGCGATGCCGACGATGACCATCACGATCATCAGCTCGATCAACGAGAAGCCGCGAGCGCGCGCGGCGGTGGCGCTGGCGGTGGTTCGCAGTGGCAGGCACACCTTCATCTCGCGCACATCAGGTTGGTTGTCGGCGGGTGGGTTGTCGAAGCCTCGTTGCCCATGCTAGGTGCGCCGTGTGACACGAAACCCCAACGGCCCTGTGATAGACATGCAGGCCAGAAGCAACCGCATCAGGAAAGCCACGATGACCGATCCCGTCAAACCACCCGCCCGGTACATCGTCAACGCGGCAGGCCTGCTGCTGGTGGTCGCAGGCGTCGCGACGTGGAGCCATCTGCTGTCGCGGCCCGCGCCGGCACCGCATGCCGCGCAGGTGCCGGCGACCGAACCCGATTCGACCGCCGATGCGCAGGCCGCATGGTTCGGCCCCGGCGAGGTCCGCGCGAACATTGCGGTCAAGGGGCTGATCAAGGGCGCGGACCACGGCGTGGCCGTGCTGGCCGTCAACGGTGCGGCGCCCAGGCCGTACCGCGTGGGCGAGGCGCTGACGCGATCGGTCACGCTCTCGGCCATCGAGGCCGGCGCGGTGGTGATCGACAAGGCCGGCGTGTCCGAGCGCATCGCCGCGCCCGTGCTGCCGCAGCCCGCGAACCCCGGCATCGTGCGCGCGGCGTCCCTCACCGCGGCGCCTTAACGCAGCGCGTCCTGGGGCCTCGCCTCGGGCGCCGAGCTCACCGAGGCCCAGGTCGACAGCGCGTGCAGCAGCCCGCGGTTGACGCGGAAGTCGCCCTCGCCGGATTCCGGAAGGTACGTATTCGAAAGGCAGCGCGTCACCACGCGCACCGCGCGCGGATCGGCGCCCAGCACCTGCAGTTCGCGCGTGAACTCGCCGCGGCCGGGCAACTCGTCGGCGAACTTCTCGAAGCCCGCGAACCAGCGAAAGAGCATGTTGTAGGTGAGGCTCTCGTGCACCTTCTCGCCGTCTTCCAGCGAGTAGATGATCTGCAGGATCAGGCACTTGAAAAGCGTCTCGGCCTCGATGCCGAACGCATGCTGGCGCTGCAGGTCGGCCAGGAGCGTGCGCTCGTAGCGCAGCGCGTCTTCCACCAGATCGTGCAGCGCCACCAGCGGGTGGCCCTGCGGCACCAGTGCGCGCAGGTTGTCGGCCTGCACCCACGCCTGGTGGCTCACGATCCAGACCCAGGGCGAGCCGTAGCGGTTGACCGCCACCGGCCCTTCGCGCGCGCGCTCGACGATCTTCGACAGCTTGGCATCCAGCTCCTGCATGGTGACCCGCATGGGCGACATCCACTTCATCTTCTGTTCCCTTCATTCCCCGAACGACTATGCAACAGGATGCGTGACGGTTGGCACGGGAGGGGCACGCGGTGCATCCGGTTCAGCGCAGCGCGCCAAGCGCCTGCCTGAGCGCGGTGTCCACCTTGCGCACCGAGACGCCGTGGCGCCGCGCCACTTCCTGGCGCGACATCTCGTGCCAGCGCAAAGCGAGCAGCACCGATTGGTGGCGTCGCGGCAGGCGCTGCATCGCGCGGTCCACCGCGGCCACTTCCGAGCGCGCCTCGGCGATGAGCTCGGGGCCGGGCTGCAGGTCGGCGATGACGTCCAGGTCCCCGCCCGCCTCGTTCGACACGGGCCAACGCTTGCGTGCGCGCAGGCTGTCCATCGCGAGGTTGCACGCGACGCGATACACGTAGGCATCGGGGTTCGCGGGCGCCTCCTGCGGCGGGCGCTCGGCCAGGCGCAGCCATGCGTCGTGCAGGCATTCGCGCGCGAAATCGGCGCAGCCCAGGTGCCGCTCCAGCCGCCGGTGCAACGAGCCGTAGTTGGCCGTGAGATGCGCCTGCAGATCCACCGCAGGCGCCACGGATGCCGCGGGCTTGGGCTCGCGCACCTCGGGCACAGGCGCCTCGGCGTGTTCGTCGAGCAGGCGCCAGAACGAAGGCGGTAGCGAGGAGAACCGGTCCGCTGCATGGCCGAAGGCCTGGAAGTCTGGAGTCATGTGGGTTGTCCGCTGAACGCCGGGCGCTTGCCGCTGGCCGGGATCTCCGGCCGAGGGAAAGGCCAAGCCTTGAAACCAAGGAAGAACGAGTGCGCCCGCCTGCCCGGGCGCCGGGCGCAGGTCAACGTTGCAGGTTGGCGCGCTCCTCGTCCGTCAGTTGCCGGCTCGCCGCGGGCGGCAGGCTGCCGCCGCCACCCAGCACGCGGATCACGCTGCGCGGGTTGTAGCTCACGGGCGTCGATGCCTTGCCGGCGGGCGCGTCGTCGTTGTTGTTGCCGCCGTTGCTGTTGTTGTTGCTGCTGTCGCCGCCACCGGCCGGCTCGTTGCCGAAGCCCAGCACGCGCACGGTGAACACCGAGGGCAAGGCCTGCCGCGCCGCCGCGCGTTCGCGCTGCATCACGTCCTGCGCGGCGATGCCGGCCTGGGAGGCCGCCGCGCTGGCGTTCGTGAGCGCCCCCACGTTCACCGAGGCGATCACCGGCAGGCCGGACGACTCACCCTTCACCTGGATGTTGGCCGCATTCACCACCTGCAGCGCCGCGATGTTCACGTTGCCCGACACGCGGATGCCGGCCTCGCCCGCATCGATGGTGCCCAGCGGCGCGATCAGGTCGACGTCGCCCGGTGGCACTTCGGCAATCGGCGCCAGCGTGGCGATGCCCGCGCCCGAACTCGGCGCCTGCGGGGACACCTCCACGTTGCCCACGGCGTCGTACACGCGCTTGGGCGGCGTGTAGAGCACGGTGGTCTTGGAGCCGCGGCCCGCGTTGATGTCGCCCTTGGCCGACCACGCGAAGATGTCGCCGCCGAAGGTGGTCATGATGCGCGAGAGGCCCAGCAGCAGGCTGCCGTCGCTGAAGAGACGGATGTCGCCTTCGCCTTGGGTCATAACGCCCGAGGTGGCCGGCGGCACCGCGCCCTGCACGCCCAGGATGATCCGGCCACCCGGCGCGAGCATCTCGATGTCGCCGCCGAATTCGGTGCGCACGCCCGAGCCACCGAACATCGTGATGTCGCCGCCGCGCGCGATCGGCTTGCCGGCCGCATCCTTCTCGGGAAAGAGCGTGGCGATCATTTCCCGGCCGCGCAGGTACGAGCCCGAACGGCTGCTCTGCGGGTCGTTGTACTCGCGCCCACCTTCGCGCAGCTCGGCGTAATACACCTCGCGCAGGAAGACGCGTTGCTGCTCCGGCGCCAGTGCATCGAAGTACGCGAGGGCCTGCGTGGTGTCGCCGCTGAAGCCATGGCGCGTGTTCAGCCATGCGGCGAGTTCCGTCTCGTAGGTCTTGGCGGCCTTGCCCGGCTGGCTCGCGAGGGACGTGCCCGCATCGGCGCGCATCGACGGATCGAGGTAGCGCGTGCGGATCGCGGACATGTCCAGGCCCGAGATGCCGGCTGCCGTGCCGACGCCCGCCGCCATCGCGATCGATGCGCCCGGGCGCGTGTCGCCCGGCACGATCGGTCCGATGGAGGCGATGCCGCCGCGGTCTTCCTGCAGCAGGTTGCGGCCTGCCGTGACTTCCAGCGTGCCGGGGCCGGCGACGTCGAAGTTGGCATAGAGGATGTCCCGGCCGGCCGAGACGATGGAGACGTCGGTCGGGTTGTTGTGCACGATCAGGTTGCCGCGCAGCTTGGCGCCGTCGAGCTCCGAAGACCCTCCGGTGGAGCCGCCGGGTGCGACGCCGGTGTTGACGATGTCGCGGCCCGCCTTGATCCACACCGGTGCGGCGGCGTTGTACCAGGTGGTCGCGCCGCCGCCCTTTTGCACCACCTCGCCCGTCTTCAGGCCGATGATGTCGCCGCCGGCCGCATAGAACCGCAGGGGCGGCGCACCTTCCGCGCGGCCCAGCGGCGCCGCGGCGCTGTTCGCGCCGAACGCGAACAGGGTCGTGGGCGCGAAGCCGCTGGTGGAGAACGCCGGGCCCTCCCGCGAGATGTTGGTCACGAGGATGTCGTTCGAATCGGTCGCCCCCACGAACGCCGGATTGAACGGTGTCGGCACGGGCGTGCCCGAACCCGACATGCCGACCGTGTACTGGCCCGCGTAGATGGACCCACCCGCGAGCATCTCCAGTTGGCCGGTGGCCGACGGCGCGAGGGTCAGGCCGTACGCGAGGGTCTCGGGCAACCCGACCGTCTGCGGCAGCGCCGCATAGCCGTAGTAGAGGCTCCCCGACAGCGCGGCCGCGCGGAAGATCGAGGGGTAGACGATCCACGCGTCCGTCGCGGTGGTCCTGATCTGGCCGTTGTCGCCCGTCGCCATGGTCGGCGTCAGGTTGCCGCCGGCCGACACCAGCTCGATCGCGCTGCGCGCAGTCCACAGCGAGAACGCGCTCTGGCCGCCGCCGGGCTGCGCCTTTCCACCGAGCTGGTAGCCCGAAGTGCTCGGCGTGGCGCTGCGGCCCGCATCGGTCGCGCCGCCCATCGCGAGGTCGCCGCGGGTCTCCAGGCGCATGGCGGTGTCGCCCGGCACGAGGTTGATGCCGCCGCGTGCATCGGCATAGGTGGCCCTGAACGGGTCCATGCCGCGCGGATCGCTGGGGTCGGAACGCTGCGCCCGGTATTGCAGGCCGAGGCTGCCGATGGAGGCGGCTGCGATGTCGCTCGCGCCGCGCAGGTTGGCGATGGCGCCGGTGAGCACGAGCGTTTCCGCGCCGGGACTCAGCTGGCGCTGCGGGTTGAGCGCGCCCGCGATGCGCATGTCGATGTCGCCGCCGCCCGTGAGCGTGAGCGCGCCGTCGGCGCCGACGCGGCCGGTGCTGCCCACCGCGACCACCAGCCCCTGGCTGCGGTGATCCACGCTCTGCCGCGCGACCTGCTCGCCGCGCAGGTCGATCGTGCCGGCCTCGCCGCCCACCCGGATGCTGACGTTGCCGCCGCCCAGGGTACCGATGCCGGTGAAGCCGACGAGGTCGGGCGTGGCGGTGGTGCTCCTGGCGTAGGTGCCGAAGTTGATCCACCACGACGTGGGAATCGGCGTGTCGACGGCCGCCGTGCCCGAACCCTGGCGCCAGAGCCAGTTGCCCGGCACCACGCTGGTCGTCGGCGCGCCGGTGATGTCGCCCACCAGGTTGCCGCCCGCGGCGATGCGCACGTTGCCGCCCTGGTCGGGATACCACGCGCGGTAGGCCGCCAGGCTGCTCGCATAGTCGAGCAGGTCGGGCTGCGGGCCGATGACCGTGCCGTCGGCGTCCTGGCCGCGCGCGCGGCTGTACGCCGCGTCGGCCGCCGTCGCCGAGCCGGCGGTGTAGATGCCGTAGAGCGAGTCCATGCGGATGTCGCCGGCGGCGGACAGGTCCAGGTCGCCGGTGCCGGTGCGCACCACGCTGAAGGCCGGCGACGCGGGCTGGCTGCCCGCGATGGAGGGCGGACCGTCGTCGGAGCATTGGGTCGGATCGATGTCGCACCAGAACAATTCGTCGGCAGACACCGGCGTGCCCGCCGGATACCCCATGAAGTTGCCTTCGGCCCACGCCTTGGCACGGCCGATCGTGTAGGCCATCACGTAGTGCGTGTCGCCCAGCCGGATGGCGGCCCTGGACGAAGGATTGAGCGCGCGCCGGTCGGCCGAGCCGAGATCGGCGCCGGCCACCAGCTGGAAGTTCCACGAGGTGGCGCCCTCGCCGAGCATCGGCGCGACGGCCCAGTTGCGCCCTTGCGCGCCGCTCGCGGCGGGCCGCAGGTTGATGGGCTGATCGTTCGGCAGCTCCACGAACGTCATCGAGGGAATGAGCGATCCGCGCGCGAGGTTGACCGGTGCCGTGGCGGTCATCTCGACCGGCAGTGCCACGCCCTTGGGCCAGGTGAGCGCGCCCACCTGCGCTGCGCCGCGCAGTGCCGTGCCCGCGCCCAGGCGCATGCCCGCCTCCAGCGTCACGGCGCCCGGCAGCACCGCGCCCGCCGCATAGGCGATGGAGCCGTCGGCGTTGTAGATGTTGGCGCCGACCACCGTGCCCGCCGACAGGCCGAGCGCGCCGGCCAGCACGGCATCCACCGGCAGCACCGTGCCTGCCGGCAGCGTCATCGCGGCGACGGTCACCCCGTAGTTGAGCGTCGATCCGGCGGGAAAGCGCGTGCCGGTGTCGAGCACCACGCCGTCGATCGGCACGACGATGTCGCCGCCGTTGGGCGTGTAGGGACCGCCGTTCTTGCGCGCCTCGGTGAGCACCCAGCCGTTGTCGTCGGGGGTCGCCGCCGGCGGCGCGAAGCCGTCGTTGATGCTGCCGTGAATGTTGAGATTGCCGGCCGCGCGGATCACCAGCCGGCCCGGCTCGCCGAAGCCGCGCCGGGCCGGATCGCCGCGGTTGGCATCGGGACCGTAGCGGAAGCCCGAGAAGTCCAGGTCGCCGTCCACCGTGAGGTCGCCATTCGGGTTGTTCACCCTGTCGCTCACGATCTGCACGCCGGGGCGCAGGTGGTAGCTGCCCAGGCCCGAGAGCCTGCCGCCCAGCGCCGCATTGGCGAATGCGGCATCGACGAAGGCCTGGCTGTCCGTGTCGATGCGCTTCAGGTAGTCCTGCGTGATGAGCTGCGGCCGGTAGCCCGACACATCGGGCAGGTCGGCCAGCGGCGCGTCGTCGTAGCTGCGGAAGGCATTCACCGCAATGGTCTTCGCGCCCTGGATCGCGGGCGTGCCGTTGACGGCGATGGCCACGTCGTTCGCGCCGACGCCGCTGGTGCCTTCGCCCGCACCGCCGGCGCGGCGTGCATTCAGGTCGAGCGTGCCGCGCGCGCGGCCATCGTTCTGGCCCGCCTGGGTGCCGACGGCCACGTCGGTGCCGGCGCGCAGGTCGATGCGTGCGCCGCCGCCCAGGGTCAGCGTGCCTTCGGTGCTGGTGAGGTCCACGATGGCCCGGTTGGGGCTGTCGATGATCTTGCCGTAGCTGTCCACGCGCAGGCCCGTGCCATGCGCATCGAGCGTGCCGTTCACCGTGAGGTCGTTGCGCGCCGCCAGGTGGATCGAGCCGACCTGGTAGCCGCTCGCGTCGATGCGGCCGTCCACGCGCAGGCTGCCGCCGTCCATCGCGATCGACACCTCGCGCGCCTTCACCTCGTCGCCCACGGCGAGGTCGCCCTGCTTGACCTGGAAGCGGCGCGCACCGAACACACCGCCGGCGTTCAGGCGGCGGTTGAGGCCCGCGAAGTCGTCCAGGGTCTGCGCGCGCACCGTGAATTCGCCCGCGTCGTGAGGCACGACCGTGCCGCCCGCGTCGTAGCTGCCGCTGCTGCTGCCCAGGACCGTGCCCGCGAAGCCGACGCGGCCCGCGCCGGCGCCCAGGGCCGTGGCCTCGATCGTGCCGCCGCGGTTGTGGCGCGCGGACACGTCGATGACCGAGCCCGCGGCCTGCGCGATGTTGCCCGCCTCGCTGGAGAGCACGAGGTCGCCGCCCCGGCTGTACTTGTCGACATCGAACAGCGCGGTCTTGCGGCCCGACAGGTCGATGCGCGAGCCGGCGCCGAGCACGACGTCGCCGGCCGCTGCGAGCACCAGCCGCCCGGAGGGCAGCACGACGCTGCCCTCCAGGTCGACGCTCTTCCCCCTCAGTTCCAGTGTGGCGCCCAGCGCATCGCTCGATGCCGGCGCGCCCGTGCCTTCGGGCGAGGCCACCAGGATGGCGCCGCCCGCGGTGATCCGCGTCGTTGAGGCGGCCTGCCCGGTGACGAGCGGCGAGGTGATCGTGAGGTTGCCGCCCTCGTTCGCATGCCCCTGGCCGGGCACGTACGCGCCCTGCCGGTGGTACACCGACAGCGCGCTCTTGCCATCGGAAGTGAAGCGCTCGGTGGCCGTCAGCTTCACGTCGGCAAAGCCCAGCGCGAGCCGCGCATCCGTTTCGATGCGGGTCGGTTGCGCGTAGGGGCCATGGCCGAGCACGATCGACCGGGCGGCGATGTCGAGCCGGCCCTCGCCCAGCAAGCCGGGCATCGCCGCGCCGGGTTCGTTTTCCGAGCCGGTCCAGACGAACTCGCCGGCGCGGATCGCAGCCACGTCGCCCGCGGCGCCATAGCCGTAGATGGCGGGGGTGCCGAGCACCAGCCGGCCGAGGCTGGAGGCATCGAGGCTGGCCGCGCCAAAGATGTTCACCGCGTCCCGCGCATTGAGCGCCAGGGTCTCCAGCGCCGAGGCGCCCGTGGCCGTGTTGCCGGCCAGCAGCCGGTCGAGCCTTGCCTGGTCGAGCACCAGGCCGCGCGGCAACTGCCCGCGGGCAGCCGCGGCGGCAATGCTCGCATCCTCGCCCAGGTTCACCGCGGCGAGCGCCAGCACGAGGTTGCGCGTGCCGTAGGAGACCTTGTCGGTCAGGGCCAGGGCGCCGTCGGTGGCGATCGCGAGCGTGCCTTCGGACACCAGCCGCGCCTCGCCGCTGCAGGCCGCGCTCACGCAGCTGCCGACATTGACCGTCACGGGCTGAAGATCCGCACTCGCCGGCGCCAGCATCAGGTTGAACCAGCCGTTGGACAGCGCCAGCACGCCGTTGCCGGAGAACACGTAGCCGTCGTTGGAGTCGTAGGCGAAGGCCCGTCGGCCGACGGTGCTGATCGATGCTCCCTGCTCGATGGTGATGACCGGGTCGCCAGCATTGCTCGGGCCGCTCGCCAGCACGATGTCGGCGGCCGACAGGTGCGCGCCGCTGCGCACGACGAGGCTGCCGCCGCCGGCGATGGTGGCCACGCGTCCGGCCTGCCCATAGACGGCGTCGATGCTGCCGTTGATCACCAGCCGCGCGGCGCCCAGCCGGTTCAGCGCTTCGTCGTGGACGGAGGCGCCTTCCAGCCCCGTGGCGGCCGTCTGTCCGGCGCCCAGGATCTCGCGCACGTTGCGGACATTCACGGTCCCGCCGAAGCCCTGCGTTCCGGCCTCGGCGCCCAGGCGCAGTTCGCCGTCGAACGCAAGCCCGGTGCGCACGGTGTCCTCGTCCGCGGGCTTCGCCAGGAAGACGTCCAGCGTCTTCGCATCCGAAGTGAGCATGCCGCGCAGGAAGCCGCGCCGCTCGGCATCCGCGAGCACGAAGGCGTTGTAGCCCGACTCGTTGTAGCTTGCGTGGCGGCGCACCTTGTCGCCCGGGGTGACCAGGACCTGGGTGGGCACCGCATCGCGGATCGCCGTGTGCGCCACGCCCAGGTAGCCGGGCGCGAGGTACGAGCCGTTGCCCACGCCGCTCGCCCCCGCCAGGCCGATGCCGTCGGCCGCGCCGATCTCCACCCGGAACGCGCCCGGCAGCAGCGCGTAGTTCGACGGCATCAGCGTGTAGGTTCCCGCGGGCAGGCCGGGAATGCCCGCCGGCACGGTGATCTGCCGGCCGATGCCCGGCGTGCCGAAGCCCGCCTCGGGCGCCACCGGCGCATACCGGGCGGCGCTGCCCGGCACGATGGCATACACCGCGTTGCCGGCACTGCTGTAGCTGTTGGCGGGGTTCGCATTGGCGAGCGGCGTGTTCAGCACGTCGACCGAACCGCCCCGCCCGCTCACGAAGCCGGCGCCCGAGAGCGCGCCGCCGCCCGACAGGTCGAGCACGGCGCCGCCCTGTGCATCCAGGTGCCTGGCCACCACCGAGATGCCACGCGTCGACGCGCCCACGCCGTCCAGTTGCACGGGCTTGCCGTCGTACGCATAGCTCAGGCCGTCGACCGTGCCGCCGTAGGGCATCGCGAGCCCGGCGCCGCTGACCGAGGTGATGCTGCCCGCAAGCAGGTTCACGCGCTCGGTCACCGCGCCGGCCCCCGCACCGGTTCCCAGCGTCAACAGGCCCAGCGGCGCCCGAACGATGCCGCCCTGCTCGACGGTCTCGGCCTCCAGGCTGAGACTGCCGAACACCGAATAAGGCATGGCGACGTCGCCTTCGCCCTGGCGGCGGATGGAAAGAACGCTGCCGGGCAGGTAGCGCACGATGCCGTCGACCGACTGGTACCCGGCCTGGACCGTGGCCCGCGCGCCCGTCGTCGGGTAGATCTGTTCGGCGGCGAGCGCGAGGTTGCCCGTCGTCGCGAGACTGCCTCCCAGCATGCGGATGTCGCCCCGGCTCGTGAACTCGGCGGCGTTGAACCCGCGCCGGTCCACCGTGTAGCGCGAGGTGCGCAGGTCGAGTTCGGCATGGGTGCCGAAGCCAACGGTGTCGCGCACGTCGATCAGGTCGGCCAGCACCGAGAACGTGCCGTCGGTGGGTTGCTGCGACGGGCCGCCGGCCCAGTCGGCCCGGGGCATGGTGAAGCCGTCGGGCGCGGTCAGGGTCGTGCCCGCCAGGCGCACATACGGCGCCGACAGCGACACGTTCGTTCCCGCGAGCGCGTTCTCCGCATGCGCATAGGCGCCCGCGTAGAGGCGCAGGCTCTGGCCCATGCACAGCGCCACGTCGCCATCGAAGCTCAAGGGGCCGTTGGCGAGGATCGACAGGTTGTCGAAGCCGCCGGCCTCGATGCGGTCCACGCCGATGCGCGCCGTGCCGGTGACCAGTTGCTGCTTCGCATCCGGCCGGACCAGCCCCGCCGCGAGCAGGCTGTCGCCCTGCTCCTGCGCGAGCACCAGCTCGCGATGCCGCAGCACCTCGCCGCGCGTGGTCGACGTGGGGTAGATGGCCGATTCGAGCGCAAGCCCCAGCGTGCCGCCGGCCGCGCCGGCGCCGCCGGCCGTCGCGCGCAGCGTGCCGTCCAGGTAGAGCCCTTGTACGGACTTCAGCACGATCGAGCCGCCGTCGGTGGCCACCTGCATCGGCGCGAAGTTGCGGTCGATGCTGTCCACCGCGCGGTCGAACGTGGCGCTCGTTCCCGAGGCATCGAGCAGTGCGCCCGGGCGAATGACGACGAAGGCATGGGGCGCGACGGCCCGGCCCTTCTCTTCCCAGTCGAGCGCACCGCCGATGCGGATGGTGCCGCCGTCAGCCGCCTGTCCGTAGCGCCGGCCGTACACGTCCTGCGCGGTGGCGGCGCGTGCCGCGACGTCGAGCACCGCGCGCTCGCCGATCCAGAACAGGCCGGGCGCATCGGGGATGCCGCCGCCGTCGATGGCGATCGTGCCGCCCGGTGCGGTGAGCCGGCCGTCGACGGTGACATCGCGGCCGTACAGCGTGATCGACTGGCCGGGGTCCACGGTAATGGCGGCGCCGGCACGCACGTCGACCGGGCCGCTGGTGCCGGTCGACGTGCCCGAGCCTGTGCCCGATTGCAGCGTGAGGCTCGCGCCGCGGCGCTGGGTGAGTACACCTTTCAGCGCATCTTCCTGCCAGAGCGGCGGCGTCCAGAGTTCGAGCGCGGTGGCGGGGTCGCTGCCGGTGGCGGCCGTCCTGGACGCATCGGTGAAGCGGTAGACCGGCATGCGTACATCGAGCGCGGCGTTGTCGGCCACGGCCACGCCAAGGCGGCCGTTGAAGTCGTAGTTCGCAAAACCGGACTGCAGCAGGCCGGCGCCGACCGACAGGCTCGCGCTCGTGACCACCGGCTGCAGGAACACGGCGCCGGCGGCGATGCGCGTGCCGCTCGCGATGGCGAAATCCGCCGGCGCGGCACGGCCCGCGGCAACCGTGACCGCCTGGGCCTCGACGCCGAAGCCGTTGGGAAACACATGGCTCGGGACAACGTAGTCCACCGGGAATCCCGCGGCAGCACTGGTCATGCGTATCACCGTGGCGCCCGCCGGGACTGTCTCGCTCTCGCGGCCGTCTCCCGTCCGGAAGGCCATGAATGACCGCTGTTGGCCGTCGACGATCGCAAACACCGTGTAGCCGCTCGTTCCCCTGGCATCGGGAAGCCGCCAGTCGGCGGCCAGCGTCACGGCCCCTGCCGCGTCGTCGAACAATGGCGGGCTGGACACGGCTTCTCCGGGCAGCGCGCGCGTGCGTTCGTAGCTGTAGTCCACCGGCAGGATGTCGCCGGCGCGCACCTGGTAGTTCTGCAACAGGATCGCGTCCAGCGGCGCCGCTTCGCCCGCGCGCAGCACGCCGTCGGCGCCTTGCACCTTGCCGCCGACCACGATGCCGCTGCCCGACACCATCCGGAGGGTCCCGCCGCCGTTCACGCCGTAGCCGCGGATGTCGCCATCGACCGTGAGCAGCCCGTTGGTCGCAGCCCCCGCAGCGCCCGCGACCTGCGCGTCCGCCGCGAGGCTCACGTCGCCGCCGCGTCCGCCGCGCGCCTTGCCGTTGGCCAGCAGCGCGCCGCCCGAGGACACGTCCACGAGCGAGCCGGCCGCAAGCGTCACCGCGCCGGTGCTGTCGATGCGCACCGATCCGCCGTCCGGGGATGCCAGGGCCTTCGTGTCGCCCGGCGCGAGCTGCAGGTTGCTCCAGAGCCCGCGCGCGTCGAGCGTCACGCCCCGGGCAACGACCACCTCGGTCGGCTTGCCCTCGTCGGCCGCGAGCACGCTCGCCACCGGCGCGCCTGCCGCGGTCACTGCATCGAGCACGTTGCCCAGCGCGATGGCGCCGCCACGGGCCGTGAGGCCGGCGTTCACCGTCACCTGCGGCGCATGCAGCGCGATGCGGCCGCCGGGCGCGACCTCGAGTGCCTCCTCGACCTTCACGCTGTCGCCGGCCGCGGCCATCACCGTGCCGAGGCCGAAGCCGCTCAGCCGCTCGCTGTCGAGCAGGAGCGCGTCGCGGCGCGCCTGCGGCAGCGCGGTGTCGGGTGCCAGCGCGGCGCCGGCATCAGGCTGCGCGGGGCCGAACACGATGGTGTCGAACGTGGGCACGAGATTGTGGAAGACGCCCACCGGGCCGGCCTTGGCGTCGCCGTTGTAGGCCGCCTCGTAGCGCCCGAGCACCAGTTGCCCGGCTTGCGCCGCCGCGTTGTGCGACTGGGCGTAGCCGTCCAGGCGCGCATCGGCGCGCTCGACCTGCCGCGCGCCCTGGAAGGCGTGGGCGGTGATGTCGCCGTCGAGCACCGCGGCGCCGGTGGCCACCACCAGCCGGCCCGCGTCGCGGCCCACTGTGTAGCCGTTCTCCAGCCGCTGCTGCGGCCCGATCAGCGGGTTGTAGAAGTAGCCGGTGGTCTTCTCGCCCCAGCGCTTGTGCGTGTCTTCATAGCCTTTGTAGAGGCCGGTGTAGGCGACGTCCGCGGGCGCGTTCGACACTTCGTACAGGCGCCCGCCGGGCCCCTTGAGCCAGCTCTGGCGGATGAAGCCGGTCTGCACGTCCAGTGTGCCGCCCGAGAGGTTGATGTTCGATCCGGCCTGCGTCACCAGTTCGCTGCCCGCAAAGACGACGCTGCCGCCCTGCGCGGCCCACTCGCCGATGCCGTGGCCCTGCAGGCCCAGGTAGCCGCCGACTTCCAGCAGGCCGCCCGGCGTGTACCAGCGCTCGCCCTCGTAGCCGCCCACGCCGGGCGCCACGCGCACGAGCTTGCGCCGGTCGATGAACACGTTGCTGCTGTTGAGCATCGAGGTGTCGCGGTTGAGCGGCGCATCGCGCTGCTCGTTGCCCTGGATGTCGATCTGCACGTTGTTGGACGACATCGCCACCTGCACGCCGACCACGCCCGAGACGTCGATGCGTGCCCCGCTGCCCACGGTGCTGCGCCCGCCGGCGGTGCCCGCGGTCACCGCGAGCTGCCCGCCGGTGGCCAGCGTGGTCGAGCCGCCCTCGAACAGCACGCTGCCGCCCGAGACGATCTCGATGCGCGACTGGTCGCGCCGGTCGTCCAGCAGCGAGAGGTTGTCGAAGGCGCCCTGCACGCCCGCGCGGCGCAGCACGTCCTGCCTCGCCGATTCGGTGATGAGCGCTTCGCGCTGGCTGTCCAGCGCGGTGCGGCCGTTCTGGCCGTCCAGCAGCACCGCGTTGACCGCGCGCCGCGTGACCGTCACGCTGCCCAGCTTGTCGCTCGCGGCATTCAGCAGGTGAATCGAGCCGCGCGCATCCACGGTGGTGGTGGCGAGCGCCACGCCGTCCTGCACCACCTGGCGTCCGGCCAGCGTGATGTCGCCCTCGGACGCCCGCAGCAGGCCGGTGTTGACGACCTTGCCCGCGAGGCTGTCGGTGTTGAACTGCGGCGCCACCTCGTTGCCGCGCGTGGTCGAGACCTGGTTCGCGGCCGTGCCCTGGCCGGGACGCACGATGAAGAAATCGCCCGCGGCCATCTGCACCTGTCCGCGCGGCGTGGTGATGGTGCCCGCGTTGCTCACCTCCTGGCCCAGCAGCAGCACGTAGCCGCCGCCCTGCTTCACCGAGCCGGGGGTGCGCGTGGCGAGCTGCGCGCCCGCCTCCACCTTCACCGCGCCGCCCGCGTCGGTGAAGCTGGGCGTGTAGCTGTCGCCGGCAAGGGCGCTGTGGATGCCGCGCGCCCTGAACTGCTCGTCGCTGATCTTCGCCGCCGCGGCCACCAGGTTGCGCGTGTCGGTCTGGCTGCTGCCGCTGAAGACGATGCCGTTGCGGTTGGCGATGAGCACCGTGCCGTCGGCCTTGATCCGCCCCTGTATCTGCGAGGGCCGCGCCTGCGGATCGTTCACGCGGTTGAGCGCCGCCCAGTCGGCCTGCTGCCTGAACTCCACCGTGGTGTTGCGGCCCACGTTGAAGGTCTCCCAGTTGAGGATGGCGCGGTCGCCGGTCTGCCGGATCGCCACGTTCGTGCGGCCATCGGCCTGCTGCGACTGCACCGGCGCCTGCGCGTTGTGCCAGCCCGCGGTGAGGCTGTTGGTATCGACCCTGAGGCCGCCATCTACCAGGCCGTCGGGAACGGACGACGGGTCGCGCAGCGCCGCCTCGCGCGCCGCCGCCTGCGCGGCCTGTTGCGCCGCGATGGCCTGCGCGGCCAGGTTCAGGTTACTGATCGAGCGCTGCAACTGCGCGTTGGCCTGTTGCTGCTGCTGCACCGGATTCGCGAGGCTCGACGCCGGCATGCCGTTCGGCAGTCGGCCGGTCTGCGCGGCGGTGGCCTGCGCGGCACCCTTGCTCGCGAACCACGCGGGGCTGAAGGCCTGGCCCGCATGGGCCGAACCCAGTGCGCCGGCCGCGGCCAGCGCCATGGCCATGGCGCGGGCGAGCGGCGTCAGGCGGAGCTCGCCATCGCCGCGGGACATGCGCCCCTCTGCAAAAGGCGGGCGCGAACGGATGCGGTGCGGATTCAAGACCATGATTGCCTGCGGCGATAGTGCGGGGACGGTGTGTCGGAAGATGCGGCGCTGCGGTCGGCGATGCGGATGTCGCGCGGCGTGCGCGCGATTCGCGGCCGGTGCGCGATGCAGCGCGCGGCCGGCAGCAGCAGCCCCCACAAGGCCATGGCCTCTCGCCAGGCCCGGGCATGCGCTGCGCTGCGCGCGCACCAGATCGCCAGTGCGCGAACCTCCTTGTCGCTTGCGCGCAGGCGGTTCAGGCGCACGATCCAGTCCAGCGCCTCGCTCAGGCAGGCGTCCTTGCTGCGAGCGTTGCTCGGCCGTTCGTCATGGGGCGTCGGTTGCATACCTCCATGACGAGCCTGCGCGAGACAACCCGTAAATTATTTTTCGGAGCGCTGCGAAAAACCGGGCTCAGCTCAGCAACACGATGCCGCCCGGCAGGCTGCGCACCTTGGCCCCGTACAGCTCGCGGATCATCACCAGCGCGTTGTCGATGCTGCGCAGCGACAACTGCATGCGCACCGGCGTGCGGCCCAGCGCCTCGTTGCGCAGGATCACCTTGCCCGGGCGATAGCGGTTGATCTCTTCGATCACGTCGGCCAGCGGCGTGCTGTCGAACGACAGCACGCCCGTGCGCCAGGTGCTGACGCTGGCCACGTCGGCGCGCACCACGTCCTGGATGCCGGCGCGGTCGTACACCACCTGCCGCCCGGCCTCGACCGAGCGCTGCTCTGCGCCCACCGAGACCAGCACACGGCCATCCAGGCAGGTCACGCAGACCTGCGGCCCGGTGTAGCGGATGTTGAAGCGCGCGCCGCGTGCCTGCAGGCGCCCGCCGCCCGTCTCCACGATGAAATCGGCGTTGCCCGCCGTCGCGACTTCCGCCTCGCCGGCCAGCAGTTCGACGCCGCGAAGATTCGCGCCGGCGCCGATGCGGTTGATGAGCGTCTGCGTGTTCATGCGCACGCTCACCTCCTCGCCCAGCGCCACCTGCCGCTGTTCGCCGGTGGCGGTGCGGTAGTCGGCCGCGAGTTCGCCGACCGAGGGCCACAGGCCCAGCGGCGGATCGACGGCCAGCACGCCCGCGGCGACCGAGGCCGCGACCGCGCCGCCCATGAAGGCACGGCGCCCCGGGGAGCGCAGGGCTGCGGACACGCCCGGCCACGGGAAACGCCTGGAGGCGCCGGCCCGCGACGCATGCCGCGCGGCCTCTTCGGCCAGCAGCGGATCGAGCGCGGACCACACGCGCATGACCTCGCGCCAGGCCTGCGCATGCGCGGCGCTCAGGGTCGTCCACTGCCGGAACGCATCGGCATCGGCGCGGGTGGCCTGGCCCGAATGCAGGCGCACCCACCAGGCTTCGGCCTGGCGTTGCAGCATGGATTCGGGATCGGGAGAAGACATGGCACTCATCAGTATTTTCTCGGTCCGGCAAAGTGGCCGCGCTGGGCAGCCTCCACATCCGGCAGACGCTTCTTGCAGTATTCGAGGGCCGCGCGCAGTTCCTTCTCGACCGTGCTCACGGACAGGTCCATGCGCTCGGCAATCTCGCTGTTGAGCTGCCCGTCGACGCGAGCCGCCACGAGGATCTCGCGGCGCCGCGCCGGCATGCGCTCGAGCACCTGGCTGAGCGCCTGCACGTCACTGCGCGCGCCGGCGATGCGCTCGGGGTCGCTGGTTTCGTCCGCCAGGTGCACCAGTTCGTCGATCTCGCCGCGCGCGAGCAGCACATGGTCCTGGCGGTAGCGGTCGGTCGCAATGTTGGCAGCCATGCGCAGCAGGTAGGCATCGGCGTTGTTCACGGTGGCGGTGTCGCCCATGGCTGCCAGGCGCAGCCACGTTTCCTGCATCGCATCGGCCGCGTCGTCGCGCGAGCCGACGATGCGCTCGAGCTTTCCGCGCAGCTCGACGTAGCGCGCGACCATGCGCGCCCGCAGCGTGGACGAGACGCTCTCGCTCATGGCATGGCCGCATCGGT
Organism: Variovorax sp. W2I14; assembly: GCF_050435205.1. Lineage (NCBI taxonomy): Bacteria > Pseudomonadati > Pseudomonadota > Betaproteobacteria > Burkholderiales > Comamonadaceae > Variovorax > Variovorax sp. W2I14. Next base: position 2,039,949 of record NZ_JBNDJX010000001.1, read on the forward strand.
GCGGTAGGCGGCCGGCCCGCAATCGGCCTGCGCGCCCGGCCCTTCGGGCAACAGCAGCACGACCAGCGGCTGCGGCAGCGACGGCGGCGGCGCACTGCCGACGGACAGCGTGCGCACCTTGCGCTGCACCTCGGCATCGCGCGCGGGCTCGCCAGTCGTGCTGAGGAGGCGAAAGCTCTCCACCGCGCCGCGCGCGTCCAGGCGCAGCCGCAGCGCCAGGCGGTAGCTGCCCGGGCGCGTTTGCGCAGAACCACACAAGGTGCCGCGCAGGGCCTGCTGGACCTGGGCGGCGTACGACTGATGCAAGACTTCCCCTCCGTTGAACCCCGACTCCTCCATGCCCGCGGCTTCCGCCGCCGCCGGCTGCGCCGCCTCGCCTGCCAGGCGCAATGGCTGGATCACCACCGACGTCGCGTTGGCCAGGCGCGCCTGCAGGCCCGTGCCCGCCAGCATCAGTTCCATCGCCTCCCAAGGCGACAACTGCCCCTTCACCGCGTTCGACAGCCGCTGCGCATGCCGGCCGTCGATCAGCACATCCATCCGCGTCGCCGCGCTGTAGGCATCGATGGCATCGCCCAGGCGCTGGACCGGGATGTCGAAATCGATGCGCTCCGTGGGTGCCTGCAGCAACGCGGGCCCGGGTTGCGAATGCGCGGTGCCGGTGGCCAGGAGCACGGCGGCGCCTGCCAGGCACCAGGCCAGTGCCAGAACACTGACCGATGCCGAATTCGCTCTCATACCGGGTTGGCGCACATGTCCCTGGGTTGCCGCATCGGCCGGACGGCACTCGCGGCGCGTCTGGCGATCCGATCGAAGTTAGCCCCCGGAGGTGACGCTTGCATGACATTGCAAACCGCTTCGCGAGTGACGACGGGGCCGACAGCCCGAAGCCCCGGGGGCCGGGGCCGTGCCATGGCACAGCCCTTTTTCCCGGGGCGGGTCCGCAGCTGGTGGCGGCGGATGAACGGCCGGCCCACGCCGGCCGGCGAGGGTTGCCGATCAGTTCGCGAGCGGGCGGCCGATGCCGTTGCAGACGTTCACGTTGCCGATGCCCAGCGGGTGGTTCACGTTCAGGAACACGCTGGAGATCTGGGTCTTCCAGTTGTTCGTGCCGACCGTGCCGTCAGGCAGGTTCACGAAGTTGTGGGTGGTGATCGGCGTGTTGTAGGTCGTGCCCAGCAGGCCCGCCAGGAAGTTGCGGACCTTGGTCTGCACCGCGGCGTCCTTGTAGCACTGGTTCACCAGCAGGTTGGTGGTGCCGAAGATCGGATAGCTGGAACCCGCACCGGTTGCCGGGGTCGGCTTCGAGTAGGCCGGCACCCAGGCGAGCGGGTTGCTGGCTTGCGCGGCGCCACCCACCGGCAGGGACACGGCGGCCAGTGCGGTCTGGATCGACGAGGCCAGCGGCAGGTTGCCGTTGACGCGCGCGACGACTGCGTTGCTGCTGCCCGTGTAGGTGGCATCGGGGCTCAGGTAGCCCACGCGCGAGTCGGTGCCGGTGCCGATGAAGGCGTTCGACACGCCGCTGCTGCCGTTGGCGCCAACCCAGTGGGCCGGGATCGTGCCGCCGGTAACCGCGCCGGCCACCATGGTGCCGAAGTTGTTGGAGACGGCGAAGCCCGAGGTGGGACAAGCCGCAACCAGGTAGCGGCTCAGCAGTTCGGTGGTGCCGCTGTTGTCGGTGCGATAGACCACCTTCACCGTCGTGGCGTCGGTGGTGCCGCGCAGCTGCCCCCAGGTCTGGCCGCCCGTCTTGTTGCTGAAGACGGCGCACATCTGTGCGTCCGACAGGTTCAGGTCGCTGATGCCCGAGCGCTTGTAGGGAACCAGCACCGAGGTGGCCACCGCGGGGATCTGGATCATGCGACTCCAGGCGGCCGGGCCGGTCACGCCGGTGACGTGGGCGGTGTTGTACGCATCGCGCTCGGCGGCGCTCACGGCGGAATCGCTGCCTGCGAAGTGCACCGACTGCGTGGCGGTCCATGCCGGCGTGCCGGACACGGATTCGTTCTTGAACGCGGTGGCGTTGTTGCTGAAGAAAGCCGACTTGCCTGCGCCGCTGCCGGTGCCGGTGTAGCTGAAGTTGGTGAGGCCCACGCCGCTCGGCAGGATCTCGTCATAGAGGATCTCGGGCAGGGTCGCGCCACCGCCGACGGCGATCTGCGCGGAAGCGGCACCGGCTGCCGCGAGGGCCGCCATCGTCACGGCCGACAGTGCGACCTTCTTGAACATTGCATTCATGGAAACTCCTTTGAATGAACCAAATAAATGAACTGACTCGGACGCGGCGTTCGTCTTGACCGGCACGTCCTTTTTCTGCCTCTGTCACCCTTCTCGGCGACGTTTCGATCTTGCTTTTTGCAGGTGACAGGCGCCCGAAGGAAACTCGGGAACACGGCTGCGAAAACTCCCGAACTCGCGGCTGTTTTCGCGCGGCATGCTCCCGAACATTCAGCGCACCATCTGGTTGATTTCCATGATCGGCATGAGCACGGCGAGCACGATCACCATCACCACGCCTCCCATGCCGACGATCATCAAAGGCTCGAGCACGGTGGTCAGGCGCATCGCGCGGCGCTCCAGATCTCGGGAGAGGTTCTGCGCCGCACGCTCGAACATCGCGGCGAGCGCGCCGGTCTTCTCGCCGCTCGCGACCAGGTGCACGAGGTTCGAGGGAAAGATTCTTTGCGCTTTCAACGCAGCCGCGAGCGGCGTTCCTTCCTTCACTCGGCCCGTGGCTTCGAGCACGCAGCGCTTGATCCATTCGTTGCCGAGCGTCTGCCGCGCGGCTTCCAGCGCGCGCAGCAACGGCACGCCCGCGTCCATCAGGATCGAGAGCGTCGAGGCGAAGCGCGCCGTGTCCACGCCGAGCGCATAGCGGCCCACCATCGGCAGGCGCAGCACCATCGCATGCCAGCGCAAGCGCCTGCCCGCATCGCGCAGCGAGGCGCGCGCGAGCACCCAGGCGCCGACGAGGAGGCCCGCGGTGAGCCAACCCCATTCGCGCACGAAGGCGCTTGCGGCCAGCATCGCGCGCGTGATCGCGGGGAGTTCCTGCCGTGCCTGCGCGAACGCGCCGATGACCTGCGGCACCACATAGCCCAACAGAAACACCACGATGCACAGCGACACGAACCCGACGATGGCCGGATAGATGAACGCGGTGAGCACCTTGCTGCGCAGGTTGTCGCGGTTCTCCAGGTAGTCGGCCAGCCGTTCCATCACGCGCGCGAGGTCGCCCGAGTCTTCGCCCGCGCTCACGAGCGCGCGGTAGATCGATGGAAAGTCGCGCGGCCGCTCGCCGAGTGCGTCGGCCAGGCGCATGCCGGCGCGCACGCCATCGCACACCGCGCTCAATGCATCGGCCACATGCTTGCGCTCGGCCTGCTCGATGGTGGCGACGAGCGCGGCTTCGAGCGTGAGGCGCGCGCCCAGGAGGCTCGCGAGTTCGCGCGTGGCCCAGCACAGGTCGGATGCACCGAGCTTCGGGTTCAGCCACGCCAATGCGCCGCCGCCCGCAGCCTTCTCGCGGACGTCGAGCGGCGTCAGGCCGCGCTCGCGCAGTTGCGTGCGCACCGAGCGCGCGGACTCGCCTTCGGTGGTGCCGCGCTGGATTTCTCCGGCGCCGTTCGCGGCCTCGAATTCGAAACGGGCCATGCCGCGCCTCCTTCCTATGCGTCGCGCGTCACGCGCATGATTTCCTCGGCGGTTGTCACGCCCTCGCGCACCCAGCGCTGGCCGTCCTCGCGCATGGAGCGCATGCCGTGGCGCACGGCGGCGGCGCGCATCGCCTGCTCGTCGCCGCCTTCGTGGATGAGGCGGCGGATGTCCTCGTGCACCACGAACAATTCGTGGATGCCGGTGCGTCCCTTGAAGCCGGAGTTGCCGCAAGCAGGGCAACCCATCGGCACGTAGGCCACGCTGCCGTCGGGCTGCGCGCGCGGCGCCTTGCAGGCGGGGCAGAGGCGCCGCACCAGCCGCTGCGCGAGCACGCCCAGCAGCGACGACGACAACAGGAAGGGCTCGATGCCCATGTCGCTCATGCGCGTGACGGCTGAGACCGCATCGTTGGTGTGCAGCGAGGCCAGCACGCCGTGGCCGGTGAGCGAGGACTGCACCGCGATCTGCGCGGTCTCCAGGTCGCGGATCTCGCCGATCATGATGTTGTCGGGGTCTTGCCTGAGTGCCGCGCGCAAGGCGGCGCCGAAGGTCATGCCGATCTTGCTGTGCACCGGAATCTGGCCGATGCCGGGCAGGTCGTACTCCACCGGATCTTCCACGGTGAGGATGTTGCTGGTGCTCAAGTCGAGTTGGCCGAGCGCCGCATACAGCGTCGTGGTCTTGCCGCTGCCGGTGGGGCCGGTGACCAGCACGATGCCGTGCGGCTGGCGCACCAGCCGCGTGAGTTCGGCCAGCGTGTCGGGCGCCATGCCCAGGCGTTCGAGCTGCAGGCGGCCGGCATCTTTTTCGAGCAGCCGCAGCACCGCGCGTTCGCCGTGCGCCGTCGGCACGGTGGACACGCGCACGTCGATGGGCCGGCCGCCCACGCGCAGGGTGATGCGCCCGTCCTGCGGCAGGCGCTTCTCGGCGATGTCGAGCTGCGACATGATCTTGATGCGCGAGATGAGCGCCGCATGCAGCGCGCGCCGCGGCGCCACCACGTCGCGCAGCGTGCCGTCGACGCGAAAGCGCACCACCGAATGCGTCTCGAAGGATTCGAGGTGCACATCGCTCGCGCCGTCGCGCGCCGCCTGCGTGAGCAGCGCGTTGATCATGCGGATGACGGGCGCGTCGTCCTGCGCATCGAGCAGGTCGGTGACGGCGGGAATGTCCTGCATGAGGCGCGCGAGATCGACCTGCTGCTCCACCGCGCCGACCACCGAGGCGGCGTCGCCGGCCTCGGCGTAGCTGCCGGCGAGGAGGCCGTCCATCTCGGTTTCGCTGACCTGCTGGAGCGGCAGTTCGCTGAGCAGGCGGCGCGCCTCGACGATGGCCCAGCCTGGCGTGCGCGGGCACACCACGAGGCATCGTGCATCGACCTCCTCGCGCACGACGATGCGCTGGCTGCGTGCCCACGCATGCGGCAGCGCGGCCGCAACGCTCATGGCGTCACCACCAGCTCCGGCCGATAGCCCAGCTCGCGCAGCACCGCGATGGTGTTGTCTACCGCCTGCGGGTCGCGCGGCACGTCCGCCCGCACGAGGTTCCCCTCTCCGCCCGGTCCGCTCACGATGTACGCGCCGATGCCGCTGATGCGTACCCGCTTGACGATGCGCGCCGCGTCCTGCTCGGCGTTCACGTCGGCGATCTGCACGACGGTGCGCTTGTCGTTGGCGCCGCCATAGAGCACAGCGGGGTCGGAGTCCACCGTCACGCCGACGGGCAACTGCGAGCGCAGCACCGGCGGGGGCGGCGCGGCGGCCTCGGGGGCCTGGCGGACCTCGCTGGCCACAGCGGTCGGCGGCGGCGCCTTGTCGCGCGTCTGCTCCCAGTTCTGCGGACGCAGATCGACCTGCGGTGCGCGCCCTGCCCTCGGCACGTCAGAGGGCGGCAGTGCCGGGCCGCCGACGTCGGGCAGCAGGCCATGCGGCATCGACCGCGAGCGCCCCTGTTGCATGCGCATGAAGTTGTAGCGGTCGAGCGTGAGGCCGCGGCTCGCGTTCGCATCGCGGATCACGTAGGGCCGGAGGAACACCATCAGGTTGGTCTTCACGCGCTGGCGCTTGTCGTAGCGAAAGAGGTTGCCCACGACCGGCAACGCGCCCAGTCCCGGCACGGCCTCGGTGCCGTTGGTGACGCTGTCTTCCATCAGCCCGCCCAGCACCATGATCTGCCCGTCGTCCACCAGGATGCTGGTGTCCAGCGCGCGCTTGTTGGTGACGATGCCGGCCGCGCCCGAGCTCTGCTCGTCGATGCTCGACACCTCCTGGTAGATGTCGAGCTTGACCGTGCCGCCCTCGGAAATCTGCGGGCGGATGTTCAGCTTCAGACCGATGTCCTCGCGCTGGATCGTCTGGAACGGATTGCTGCTGCTGTTGCCATTGGTGATGTACTGCCCGCTCACGAACGGCACGGTCTTGCCCACCATGATGGAAGCCTGCTCGTTGTCCAGCGTGAGGATGTTGGGCGTCGAGAGGATGTTGGCGCCGTCCCTGGTCTGCAGCGCGCGGGCCAGCACCTTGAGGTTGAGGATCTCGCCCACGCCGGGCAGCTTGACGGTGCCGTCGATCACGCCGATGTTCAGGCCCCGCGGAATCACGTCGAGGGTGCTGGTCGCGGTCGCGGCGGTGTTGAGCTGTGCGCCGCCGAAGTTGGTGCCGCCGCGCACCTGGCCGTTGCGCCCGCCAGCCATCCACTGGATGCCCAGCTCGGAGGCGTCGCGCTCGGTCACCTCGACGATCAGGCTCTCGACCAGCACCTGCGCGCGCCGCTGGTCGAGCATGTCGATCACGCGGCGCAGGCTCCGGTACATCGGCTCGGGCGCCGCGATGATCAGCGTGTTGGTGGCGGCATCGGCCTGCACGGTGACGCCGTTGGCGGAGAAGGCGGTGGAGGTGTTGCCGCCCGCTGCGCCTGGCGTGGAACCGCCCGAACCGCCGCGCTGTATGCCGCCCGTCGTGCCGCGGTTCGTCGTGCCCGAAGTACCCGTCGCGCCTGCGGTGGAAGCCGTGCTGCCGTTCGCGCCCGTGGCACCTGCCCCTCCCGCGCCGCCGAGCATGCCGCCCGCACCCAGCGCCGCACGTACCGAGGTGTTGCCCGTTGCCGATGCATCCTGCGACTCGCCCGTCAACAGCCCGCGCAGCACATTGGCCAGCGGCACCGACTGCGCGTTGCGCAGGTACACCACGTACAGGTTGCCCGGGTCGCTCTGCGCGCTCTCGAGCTTGGCGATGAGTTCGCGCGCGAGCGCGGTGCGGCCAGGACTGCTCGAACGGATGATCACGCTGTTGGAGCGCGGATCGGCCAGCACGACGATGTCGCGCTTGCCCTTGTCGCCGGTGTTCTCCAGCAGTTCGCTCGCAAGGCCCGCAATGTCCACCGCGATGCCGTTGCGCAGCTTCACCACTTCGGAGTCGAGCGAGGTGGGCGTGTCGATGCTCTCGATGATGCGGGCCAGGCGCTCGAGGTTGTCGATGTAGTCGGTCACCACCAGCGTGTTGTTGGCCTGGTAGGCGGTGATGGTGTTCTCGGCCGCGATGAGCGGCTTGAGCACCGGCACCATCGCCTCGGCGTTCTCGTAGTTCAGGCGGAAGGTGCGGGTGGCGAGGCCGCCGCCGGGGTTGCGCGTGTTGACCGCGCCGCCCTGCAGCCTGGCATCGGCCACCGGCACGACGCGGCTCACGTCGCCCACGTCGACGATCGCGAAGCCGCGCATGCGCAGCGCGGTCGAGAGCATGCCGTAGGCCGTGGCCGCGGGCACCTCGCCTTCGGAGACCAGGGTGATCTGCCCCTTCACGCGCGGATCGAAGAGAAAGTTGCGCCCGAGGAATCGCGCCAGCGCCGAGACCACGGAGGTGATGTCGGCATCGACGAAGTTGAGCACCACCTTCTCGTCCCTGCCGCTCCTGGCGGCCTCGGGGCGGCCGGGCGGCGACGCGCTCGGGGCCGCACCGGCCGCGAGGCTCGCGCCGCCAGCCAGCGCCAGACAGCAGGCCACGGTCCATCGGCGCATCGCTGCGCCCTTCAGCTCTCGCATCACGGGCCATCCTTGTTGATTTGCGTGGACTGCAGGTCCACCGCGCCGCGCACCGGGCCTTGAGCCTCGGCACTGCCGTCCGCCCGCTCCAGGTCGGCGCGCACGACTTCGACGTCGCTGCGGGCGGACACCGCCAGCAGCCATGAAAAGACCTGGGCCGCGGGCGCAGGTCCGGTGAATTCGATGCGCCACGCTTTCGCGGGCAAGAGCCTGCCGCCCGTGGCGGCAGGCGCGTCGGCCACGACGTCGTGGATCTTGTAGAAGCCCTGCAGGCCGGCGCGGTCCAGTCCCGCCTGCAAGGGCTCGGCCGCTGCGCCGGGCCGCCCGTTCGCGGCGGGCACGCCGGCGAGGATGCCGTCGAGCTCGGCCGACTGGGCCTGCAGCTTCGGCAGGTCGCGGCGCCACTGGGCGATGGTGTCCAGCGCGGGGCGGGTCAATGCGAGCCACAGGAATGCGAGCGCCATCACGAGCGCGGCGATGCCCACGGCGAAGCGGTCGCGCGTGGGCAGTGCGCGCCAGCGCGTCGTGCCTTCGCGAATAAGTTGGCGCGTCGGGCTCAATAGGCGGGCCAGCGGCCGCAGGCGCTCTGCGGCGTTCATGGCGAGCCTTTCTGCGCGGTGCCTTCAATGGCCGGCGCGTCGCTGCCGACCTTCATGTGCAGCGTGGCCGCATCGCCTTCGACGGCGAGGCCCTGCTCGCGCGCCTGTACCTGCAGCGTGCGCAGCGCCTCGGCATCCGGCGCCGCGCCGTCGCGCCAGCGGATGTGCAGCGCGCCCTCGGCATAGCGCAGGCCCTGCACCTGCCCGGCCGGTGCCTGCGCGAGCAGGCGTGTTGCCGCGCGCGAGAGGCCTGCGTAGTCGTCCTTCGCCGCTTGCGGTGCGCCGGCCGCGAGCGCCTCTTTTTGCTGGCGCGCCTGCTGCACCGCGTTGACGACCACCGGCACATCGGGAAACGCGGCCTTGACCCGCGCGGCCATCTGCCGCTTCAGCGTCTGGCCTTGCGCGGCCAACTGGCTCGCGTAGACGTTCAGCCCGATCAGCCACACGGCTGCGGCGATGGCACCCCATGCGACAGCGGGCGCGGCCAGCGCGGCCACACCGGAGTTGCCGGCCTCGGAGCTGCCGACCGGCAATGACCAGCGCCAGCCTTCGCCGGTCCATTGCGCCGCCGCGTCCTGGCCATCGCGCTCGATCCATCGCACGGCGGGCAGCGCCGCATCGCCGCCGGCATGCGCCGCGATGCCCGCTTCGCGGTCCATGCCTTCCGGCAGCCAGTGCGTGAAGCCGTGCTCCCGCCCGGTGCGGACGACTAGCCATCGATCGATCTGGCACGCCGTCCAGCCTGCATTCGGAAGTGGCAGGAAGGCCGCTGGCAGATGCAGCTCGCGCACCGCGAGGCCATGCCGGAGCAGCAGTGCCGACCAGCCGTCCACCACATCGCGCCCGACCCATGCAGCGGGCACGGTGCCATCCGATGCGCGAACGCCGAAGCCCGTCACGAGCGTTTCGAGCGGGCGAAGCGCGCAAGGCTCGATGGCGCCCATCACCGCCGCACGCATGCGCCGGCCAGATAAAGGCGGCAGCGCGAAGCTGGCCGTCGGCACATCGCCGGGATGGAGGCACGCCTCGATGCGCTTCGCACGGAACCGCGCGGCAATCTCCTCCAGCGCCAGCGTGCTGCCGTCGCGCCATGTTCCGTCGGCGTCGCGCCAGCCGCACGCCACCGCATCGGGCGCACCGTCGTTCCGCCAGGGTGCGAGGCGCAGGCGCAGCAGGTCGACCTTCTTCACACGCCCTCCCGCAGCCACATCACGCGCGGCATCGAGGTCTTGTCGTCATGCAGCAGGGCCACCTGCACGAACTTCGTGCGCGCGGTGTCGAGCACGCTCGCCACGCGGAACCAGTTGCTGGTGATGCCCATGCGCAGCTCGTCGACGTTCAGCGCCGGCATCTGCAGGCGATTGGTGAAGTCGCCGCGATTGACAAACCACTGCCCGCGGTCGCGCGCGGCCAGCAAGGCGCGGGCGCGGTCGAGCGAGAGACCCGGCACGCCGGCGGCAATGAGCTCCGCGCCCGCGGTGTTCGCGTTGATCCAGGTGCGCTGCGGCAGCACGGTCACGAAAGGCGCGAGCCGCGCGAGCACGGCGCCATCCACGCCGGGAACGGACATCAGGTCTTCCAGCGCACGCGGCCTCGGCGCCTTGGGCATGGGCGGCAGCTCCGCCGGCAGGCCCAGCCGGGCGGCGGCCTTGGCGCTCTCGGCGCGGACATCGTCCGGCACGGCGCCCGGCGCCTGCGTCAGCGCATCGCCCAGGCTCAGGACAACGCGGCGCATGAGCGACTGCGCCTGCGGCGGCGACACGCCCACCACCGCGCACAGCCGCATGAACACCTCCGCCTCCGCGGGATCGACGCCCGTCGGGCCCACGAGGTTGCGCAGGTTGAACTTGGCCTGCTCGTCGGTGATTTCGCTCACGAGGCGCCCGCCCTCCGCGGCCACCTGCCCCGCGGCCGGCCGCGCGAAGGGGCGGTTCCACAGGCCATCGAGCCGGGTGGTCGGATCGCGCAGCGCTTCGGCGCGCAGCACGCGCTGCGCCTCGCCGATCTCGCCGCGCAGCAGCCAGCGCGCCTGCACGCGCGACTGGTCGCCCTGCGTGGTGCGGATGAAGGCCGACTGCCGGCCCAGCAGGCCCGCGGCCAGCGCGGCGATGACGGCGACGATCAAGAGCGCGCTGACCACGGCCATGCCGCGCTGGCGCGCATGGATCACCTGAACGGAGGAAAAGGCGCGGACGGGCTGGCCCGCCCTGATGCCCATCGGTGCGTGCACGGTCGTGGTCCGCGCGCTACCAGGAGCCGACGTCCGCGTTGGCTTTCTCTCCGCCGGGCTCGCCGTCGGCGCCCAGCGAGAACACATCGACCTCGCCGTGCGTGCCGGGGTTCAGGTACTGGTAGGCGTTGCCCCAGGGGTCCTGCGGCAGGCGCTCGAGGTAGGTGCGCCAGTTGGTCGGCACTTTGCCGGCAGTCGGCTTTTCCACCAGCGAGCGCAGGCCTTGCGTCGAGCTGGGATAGGCGCCGTTGTCGAGGCGGTAGAGCTTCAGCCCCTGCATGATCGCGGCCACGTCCTGCCGCGCCGCGGTGGCGCGCGCCTGGTCGGGGCGGTCCATGAGGCTGGGCACGATCAGCGCGGCGAGCACGCCGATGATGACCAGCACGACCATCAACTCGATGAGGGTGAAGCCGCGCGGTTGCACGGGGTGCCGGCTTGCGTTGCTGCGGGCGGAACGTGCGGCCATCTTTCACTCCCAGGACAAGGTACGTCGATTGCGGTCAAGCCACGGATCGTGGCAGGGGCGCATGTCAGTCCGATGGAAAATCCTCGGGAGTGGGCCTTCTCTCCTCTCTAGAGATAGCGCACCTCGGCCGGCACTTCGAACCAGTTGTTGTTGCGCCCGTCCATGTGGCGCACCGGCGCCGTCGAGAGTTCTTCCAGCGTCGCGTCGTCCAGGCAGGTCACGTTCACGCTCACGTAAGCGCCACCGATCTGCGGCACATCGCCGCGCCCGAACGACTTGATGCCGCAGGTCTTGCAGAAGAGGTGCTCGGCGCTGTGCGAGGCGAACTGGTAGCTCGCCAGGGCTTCTTCGCCCGAGAGCAGCGTGAACTCTTCGGGCTTGACGATGGCGCCCCAGCCGCGCGACTTCATGCAGATCGAACAATTGCATTTGCCGGTGCCCGCGGCGAGGTCGATGAGGGCCTGGAAGCGGACCTTGCCGCAGTGGCAGCTGCCGTTGTATGTCTTCTTCATGAGTGGTTCCTGGAATGGCTGAAGGGAAGCCCAAGGCTACGACCCATTGCGGACAGATCCTGTCCTCGATCCGAGGCATCATGCGGCCCATGCTGTCCGCTTCCGCACGCCTGATCCGCCTCCTTTCCCTCTTCCAGGCCCAACGCGCATGGACCGGCGCCGGGCTGGCCGAACGCCTCGAAATCACCGAGCGCACGCTGCGCCGCGATGTCGACCGGCTGCGCACCCTGGGCTACACGGTCGACTCGACCTCGGGCGTGGCCGGCGGCTACCGGCTCGGCGCGGGCGCCGCCCTGCCCCCGCTGCTGCTCGAAGACGAAGAAGCCATCGCGGTGGCGCTGGGCCTCGGCAACCCGAGCGATGGCAAGGGCGACATCGAGAACGCCTCGATGCGTGCCCTCGCCAAGCTGGAGCAGTTGATGCCGCCGCGCCTGCGCAAGCGGCTCGACAGCGTGCGCGCGGCGGTGGTGCCGCTCGCGCGCGGCAAGTCGGAGGTGCGGCTGAAGGCCGTCACGCTGTTTGCCGAAGCCTGCACCGACCGGGCGGCGCTGCGCTTCGACTACCGGGACCACCATGCCAAGGCAACCGCGCGCACGGTGGAGCCGCATCGGGTGGTGCAGTCGGGCCAGCGCTGGTACCTGCTGGCGTGGGACACGGCGCGCGAGGACTGGCGCACCTTTCGCCTCGACCGCATCGTGGCGCCCGTGCCGACCGGCGCGCGCTTCACGCCGCGCCGGCTGCCGCATGGCGACGTGGCGGCGTACATGGCGCAGGCGCTGCGTGTCTCGCCCTACCTGCACCACGCAAGCGTCGTGGTGCATGCGCCGGCCAAGGCGCTGGAGGCGCACCTGGGCTGGGTCGGCGGGGTGCCCGAAGCGATTGACGACGGCACGACACGGATCGCGACCGCGGCCAATTCGCTCGATGCGCTGGCCGTGTGGCTGGGCTGCCTCGGGCATGACTTCGAGGTGGAGTCGCCGCCGGCGCTGGCCGAGCACCTGGCGCTCGTCGCGGGGCGGCTCGGCAAGGCTGCGGCGCGCACCTCGTCCACGCCGCCCAGGCCACGCGAGCCGCGCGAACCGCAAAAGCCCACCGCCCGCCTCCCTCATCTATAGGATGGGCAAGCGCCGCGCCTGTCCGTAGGCTGGCGACTGTCGCAACCCTCCCAGGAACCCGCCCATGCGCCTCGCCCGCGGCCCCATGCCATGACGACCACGCAGGTCGCGCTGGTCGAGGACGACACCGGCGTGCGCGAGCGCATCGCGCGCGTCATCGGTGCCGACCCTTCGCTCGCGCTGGCCTACAGCGCCTCGAACGCCGTGGACATGCTGCGCTGGCTGGGCGAGAACCCGGTCGAGGTGCTGCTGGTGGACCTGGGCCTGCCCGACCTGCCCGGCCTGCAGGTGATTCGCCGCTGCCGAAGCATGCAGCCGGCCTGCGCGGTGATGGTGCTGTCGATCTTCGGCGACGAGGCCAACATGGTCCTGGCCTTCGAGGCCGGCGCGAGCGGCTATCTGCTCAAGGACGGCACCGAAGCCGACCTCGCCACCCACATCCGCAACCTGCGCGCGGGCGGCTCGCCGATGTCGCCGGTGATCGCGCGGCAGTTGCTGCGGCGCTGGCAGACCCGCGCCGATGCGTCCCAGCGCGCCCCGGCGAGCCCCGGCGCCAGTGCCGCCCGCTTCTCCACCGTGGCGCCCGAGCGCCTGTCGCCGCGCGAATCGGAGGTGCTCGGGCTGGTCTCTCGTGGTTTCACCTATGTCGAAGTCGGCGCGCAGATGGGAGTCTCGGCGTCGACGGTCCAATCCCATATCCGCAATATCTACGGCAAGCTGGATGTGCACAACAAATCGGAAGCTGTGTTCGAAGCCCGCAACCTGGGCTGGCTTCCCTGAGGCAATCCGGCGGGCCGGCCTGCGCTGGCCCGTGCTTGCCGCCGCAACGCTGTCGCTCCTGATCCTGGCCCCCGCGCTGCTCCTGCCGGCTTCCACCGGCCATGCGCGGTCGGTCGATGCCCGTTCGGTCGATGCCGCCGGCAGCCTGCCCGACGGCATGGACGTGCGCTCCGCCGAGGCCACGCTGGAGCCCGACGGCCTGCCGCCGCAGGTGCGCCGGGTTCAGTTGCCGTTTCGATGGGACCACGCGTTTCCCGGCCGAGGCGGCAAGGCGAGCTACCGCATCGAACTGCCGGCCGTGGCGGTGCCCGAAGGCGGGCCCGCCGCGCTGCTGCTCTCGGGCGTGGGCAACCAGGTGACGATCTCGCTCGATGGGGCCCTGCTCGCGAGCTTCGGCAGCCTCGGCAACCCCGGCTACGACGCGGCCAAAGGCTCGCAACTCGTGCCAGTCGCGGCAGCGCTGCACCGCCGCGACCAACCGCAGCAACTGGTGATCCGGACCACGCTGCAGCGCCAGCGCGGAGGCGGGCTCGCGAGCATCCGCTACGGCGCCGAGGCGCCGCTGGCCGCGCTCTACCGCACGCAGCAGAACTGGCGCAACAACTCGGCCATCGTGTATTCGGTGAGCCTGCTGCTGATGGGCGGGCTGGCCGGCGGGTTGTGGCTGCGCCAGCGCGATGCGCTCTACGGCTGCTTCGCGCTGGCCGCGCTCTCGGGCGTCACGCGCAACCTCGACCGCGTCTGGCCCGAAGTGCCGGTGCCATGGCCGCTCTGGGGCGCACTGGTGGCGGTCTGCTATGCCTGCCACATCGGGCTCATTGCGCGCTTCGTGCTGCTGGTGCTGGACCGCAACCCGCCCTGGCTGGTGCGCTCGATCTACGGGGCGCTGGCGCTGTCGGTCACGCTGGCCTGCGCTTCCTTCGCGCTCGCCCGGCCGCTGCTGTGGACCATCGGCCTAGTCGTCCTTCAGGTGACCGCCATCGTCTGCCTGCCCTACGTGATCCACGGCGCGCTGGTGGCGCGGCGGCGCATCGCGGGCGTGCTGATGGCAGCGGGCATGCTGGCCATCCTGGCCGGCGCGCACGACCTGCTGCTGGTGCGCATGGGCCTTTTCGGCGGCGCGTATTACACGCTCACGCCGCATGCGATGTTTTTCTTCGTGGTGATCCTGGCCGGCCTCGTGGTCGAACGCTACAGCCGCACCGTGGCCGACTATGGCGCGCTCAACGCCAGCCTTTCGGCACGCGTCGCCGAGCGCGAGGAGCAACTGCGCGGCGCCTTCGAAACGGTGCGCCTGCAGCAGCAGGAACAGGCGGTGCTGGTGGAGCGGCAGCGAATCATGCGGGAGATCCACGACGGCGTCGGCTCGCAACTGGTGGGCCTCCTCAACGTGGTGACGCAGCCCGCGCCCGACCGGGCCGTGGTCGAGGAGCATGTGAAGCTCGCGCTCGACGAGATGCGCATGGCAGTCGATTCGCTTCAGCCCACGCAGGACGACCTCTCCACCGTGCTCGCGACGCTGCGCTACCGGCTGCAGCCGCGGCTGGACGCAGCCGGCATCGAACTGGTCTGGAACGTGGCGCTCATCCCCACCATCGAGCCTTTCGCGGCGCAGGCCGCGCTGCAATTGCAGCGCATCCTGCTGGAGGCCTTCACCAACGTGCTCAAGCATGCGGCCGCCACGCGCATCGTGATGCAGGTGAGCTGGCACGGGGACGAAGCGCCGCCGCTGGTGCGCATCGTGCTCACCGACAACGGGCGGGGCCTGTCCAGCACGACAGGCGGGACCGGAGGGACCAGTGAGCGCGTGGACGCGGCCGCGAGGCCGGCGGGCCACGGCATCTCGAACATGCGCTCGCGTGCGCAGGCGATCGGCGCGCGTCTGGAAATCGAACCGGCGGACGACCAGGCCGGCGGCGGCACGCGCGTGCGGCTCGAATGGCCCTGCGTCATGCCCTGAAGCGGCCCTGCCGGGCCAGGCTCACCGCAGCGCGAAAGCCAGCGCGACCGCTCCCAACGCCAGCAGCCCGAGGCCGGCGATGAACACCATCTCGCCCCAGGCCTCCAGCCGCGCGCCCGAACGGCGCGCACGCATCGAGATGAAAGACAGCAACGCGCTGGCCAGAAAGACCAGCGCGTCGATGGCAAGGAGCCGGTCGATCAGCAACCGCATGTCGTCGCGCGGCCCGAGGTGACCGATCGACATCACGGTCATGCACACGCCGATCATCGTGGCCGACGTGGGCAGGATGTGCGCGGAGAGGCCGCTGGCCGCCGCGCGCTCCTCGACCACGACGAGGGGCAGCTTGCCTGGCGGCTTCATCCGCTTCTGCCCTGCGGTCAGCCGATGCGGACCGGCACGAAGATCTTGTCTTCGCCGCGCTGGATCAACAGGGCCACCGACTTGTTGGTCGCCTTCGCCACGACTTCACGCACCTGCTCCAGGCTCTGTGCGGGCGTGCCGTTGATGGCCAGCAGGACGTCACCGGCCTGAACGCCGGCCTGTGCCGACGGGCCTGCCGCGTCTTCGATCAAGAGGCCGGTATCGACACCCGCTTCGCGCTTCTCCTGCGGCTGCAGGGGGCGCAGCGCCAGGCCCAGCTTGCCCTGGCCCGCGCCGGCGTCGGCCTTCGCGACCTGGGTCGGCTTGTCGCTCGCGTCGCCGAGCTTGGCCTGCAGCTCCTGGCGTTCGCCCTGGCGCCACACCTCGAGCGTGACCTTCTTGCCCGGCGCCTGCTGGCCGATCACCGCGGGCAGGTCGCCCGAGGAAACGATGGCCTGGCCGTCGACCTTGCGGATCACGTCGCCCGCCTTCAGGCCCGCCTTGTCGCCGGGGCCGCCCTTCTCGATGTTCGAGACCAGCGCGCCTTCGGGCTTGTCGAGCTTGAAGGAATCGGCGAAGGCCTGGTTCACTTCCTGCACCGCGACACCGAGGCGTGCGTGCGAGGCCTTGCCGGTCGCGACGATCTGGTCCTTCACCTGCACGGCGACGTCGATCGGTATCGCGAACGACACGCCCTGGTAGCCGCCGCTGCGGCTGTAGATCTGCGAGTTGATACCGACCACCTCGCCGCGCGTGTTGAGCAGCGGGCCGCCGGAGTTGCCGGGGTTCACCGCCACATCGGTCTGGATGAAGGGCACGTAGCTGTCGTCGGGCAGCGAACGGCCCTTGGCGCTCACGACGCCGGCCGTCACGGTGTTCTCGAAGCCGAAGGGCGAGCCGATGGCCAGCACCCATTCGCCGACCTTCAGGTCCTTGGTGTTGCCCAGCGCGAGCACCGGCAGGTTCTTCGCGTCGATCTTCAGCACGGCGATGTCGGTCTTGGCATCGGCGCCCAGCACCTTGGCGCGGTATTCGCGGCGGTCGGTCAGCTTGACGGTGACTTCCTTCGCGTCCTTCACGACGTGGGCGTTGGTGATGATGATGCCGCTCGGGTCGACGATGAAGCCCGAGCCCTGCGCGCGCACCGGCACATCGCGCTGCTGTTGCTGCTGGCCGCGCGGGTTGATCTGGCCCTGGAAGCGGCGGAAGAACTGGAACATCGGATCGTCGGGATCGATGCCCTGGATCTCGGCCGCGGCTTCGTCGTCCGATGCCTTCATGGTGCCGGTCACGCTGATGTTGACCACGGCGGGGCCGTCGCGCGAAGTGATGGTGGAGAAGTCGGGCAGCGTGACCATCGCGGGGGCTGCGGCGATGGGGGTGGCGTTGGTCGGGGCGCTCACGGCGCTGGTGTAGGCGCCGGCACCGACGGCGCCGATCATACCGGCGCTTGCCAGGGCGATCACCAGGGCGCGGGGGGAAGTCAGGCGGGTGTTCATGGAGCGGTTCCTTTCAATTGCGTATGGACGCAAAACACGATGAAAGGAATGTCGTTGCACTGACTTAAGCGCGCCTTAAACGGTCTCGGGATTTACTCCCTCTCCCTCCGGGAGAGGTTGGGGTGAGGGCATCGGCCTCCACCCAACCGCCGCGCCTCATCGGCGGCACATCGCCCTCACCCCAGCCCTCTCCCAGAGGGAGAGGGAGCGAAGACGACCCGCACGCGCAACCCGCCGAGGCTGGCCGACTTTTCCAGCGTCACCGTCGCGTTGTGCAGTTCCGCAATCGACTTGACGATGGACAGCCCCAGCCCGCTGCCCGGCGCCTGCGGTTCACCCGAGCGGTAGAAGCGATCGAGCACGCGCTCGCGTTCCGCTTCGGGCAGCCCCGGGCCGTTGTCGTCCACGCTGAGTTCGACCGCATCGCCCTGCTTCGCGATGCCGATGTCGACGCGCCCTTCTTCGGGCGTGTACTTCACCGCGTTGTCGAGCAGGTTGCGCAGCATCATGCGCAGCGCCTCGGGCTGGCCTTCGACGACCACCGCCGCATCGGCATGCGCGACGCCGATGTCGATGCGCCGCGCCTGCGCGCCCGCCACCGCATCCGAAATCGCGAGGCGCGCGACCTCGCCCAGGTCGACCGGCTCCGGCTTCGCGCCGGCCGCCATGCTGGCCTCGTGCCGGGCCAGCGCGAGCATCTGCTCGACCAGCCGCGTCGAGCGGTCGATGCCCGCGACCAGCCGGCTCACCGCGATCTCGCGTGCCGCATCGTCGGGCGCGCGCTGCAGGCCCTGCACCTGCAGCTTCAATGCCGCGAGCGGCGAGCGCAGTTCGTGCGCGGCGTCGGCGACGAAGTGCTTTTGCGCATCGAAGGCGTGGCGCACGCGGCCGAAGAGCAGGTTGAGTTCCTGCACCAGCGGGCGCACCTCCTCGGGCAAGCCCTCCTCGCTCACCGGCGACAGATCGTCGGCCTGCCGCGACGCCACCTGCGTTCTCACGCGGGCCACCGGCGCGAGCGACCGGCTCACGACCCACCACACGACCAACATGAGCAGCGGCGCCATCAGCGCGACCGGCGCGATGGTGCGCAGCGCCAGCGTGCCGGCCATGCTGCGCCGCGCCGCCATGTCCTGCGCCACCTGGATCACGAGGCCGCGCGTCTGCATCGAGAACACGCGGTAGGTGGTGCCGCGCGCATGCACGTCGGCAAAGCCCAGCACCGCGAGTTGCGGCAGCGCCGCCTGGTCGGCGGATTCGAAGACGCGCACGCCGTCGGCGGTCCACACCTGCACCACGAACTCGAAGTTCTGCTCGCCGCCGCCGATGCCGCCGACGGCCGCGCTGGGCGGCAGGCCCGAGCGCAGCGACATCGCCATCTGCTGCATGTGGTAGTCGAAGATGTCGTCGGCCTCGTGCAGCACTGTGCGGTACGCGACGAGGGCCTGCGCCCCCGCGGCCAGCACGATGGCCGCGAGCAGGAACCACAGGAGGCGCGCGCGCAGCGATCCGGTCACCCAGCGCCGGCCGTTCATCGAACACCCCCCATGCGCCGATGCCCGCTCGCAAGTCGGCTATTGCTCCCTCTCCCCTTGGGGAGAGGGCTGGGGTGAGGGCCCACGGCGACGGCGGAGGCAGTGCGCGTGCGAAGGCCCACGCCCTCACCCCAACCCTCTCCCCGAGGGGAGAGGGGGTAAGACTTCGCGCTCATACCTTCGGCACCATGTAACCGACGCCGCGCACGTTGCGAATGAATTCGGCACCCAGCTTTTTTCGCAGGCCGTGCACGTAGACCTCGACCGCGTTGCTGCTGATCTCGTCCTTCCAGCTGTAGAGCTTTTCTTCGAGTTGGGCGCGCGAGAGCACCATGCCCGGACGCGCCAGCAGCGGCTCGAGCACCGCCCATTCGCGCGCCGACAGCACCACCGGCTGCCCCGCCACCGTGACCTCGCGCGTGGCGGGGTTGATGCTCACGCCCATGTGCTCGTACACCGGCTCGGCACGCCCGGCCGCGCGGCGCAGCAAGGCGCGGATGCGGGCCAGCAGTTCGTCAAGGTCGTAGGGCTTGAGCACGTAGTCGTCGGCGCCGGCGTCGAGCCCTTCGATGCGCTGCTGCACCGAGTCGCGCGCGGTGGCGATCAGCACCGGCATGCGCTGCTTGCGAGCGCGCAGGCTGCGCAGCACCTCCAGGCCGTCGCGGCGCGGCACGCCCAGGTCGAGCAGCACTAGGTCGTACTGCTGGGTGCGCAGGGCCGACTCGGCGGCCTCGCCGTCTTTCACCCAGTCCACCGCGTATTGCTCGGCGCGCAGCAGGTCGAGCACGGCCTCGCCGATCATCACGTCGTCTTCTAGAAGCAAGAGTCGCATGGTTGTTTTCCGTTCTACGGTCTGCAGGATTCGAGGCGGAGGCTGCGGCGAAGTTCAGTTCAGAGCAACGAGCGGACTTCGCGCGCCGCTTCGAACAGCAGCGGCAGCATCTCGCGCTGCAGCGCTTCTTCCTGGTAGCGCGTGCCCGACAGCACCACATTGAGCGCGGCCACCGTGTGGCCCTGCATGTCGCGCAGCGGCACCGCGAGCGCCTGCACGCCGAGCTCGTGCTCTTCGCTCGCAAAACAATAGTCGTCCTTGCGCGTGCGGGCAATGAGCGTGCGCAGGCCCCGTGCCTGCGTGACGGTCTGCGGCGTCAGCCGCGCGAGGTGCCGGCCCTTGAGCCATTGCGTGAGCTGGGTGGAAGCCATGGCCGCGAGCAGCACGCGGCCGGTGGAGGTCGCATGCGCCGGCAGCCGCGCGCCCAGGTGCAGGCCGTAGGCCAGCACGCGCGTCGGCGTGCCGTAGCTGCCGCTGCGCGCGACGATGACCACCTCCTCGCCATCGAGCACCACCGCGGAAAACGATTCGCCGGTCTGCGCCGCGAGGCGGTTGAGCGTGGGCTGCAGCGCACGCGGCAGGCGCGACGAGGCGAGGTAGCTCCCCGAGAAGCGCAGCACCTTGGGCGCCATCCAGAAATAACTGCCGTCGGTCTCCAGGTAACCCAGGTGGGCGAGCGTGAGCAGGTGGCGCCGGGCGGCGGCGCGCGTGAGGCCGGCGCGTTCCGCGGCCAGCGTGGCATTGAGGCGCTGGCGCTCGGTATCGAAGCTTTCGAGCACCGCCATTCCCTTGGCAATGCCCTCGATGAAATCGGCCTTGGCGATGGTCATTCGGGTCTCAACTTGAAGTGTTGCGCGATCATCGCGCACGCGTTCGCATGATCGCACAGTGCCTCGGAATGCCGTGAACCAAGCGGCCGGCCTCGCCCTACGCTCGACGAAACACCTCTCGGAGACACGAACATGCGCACCCAGGTCGCGATCATCGGCGCGGGCCCCGCCGGCCTGCTGCTCGGTCAACTGCTTTTCAAGGCAGGCATCGACAACGTCATCGTCGAACGCCAGAGCGGTGACTACGTGCTCGGCCGCATCCGCGCGGGCGTGCTCGAACAGGTGACGATGGATCTGCTGGCACGCGCCGGCGTCGATGCACGCGCCCGCGCCGAAGGGCTGCCGCACGAGGGCATCGAGCTGCTGTTCAAGGGTGCGCGGCACCGCATCGACATGCACGGCCTCACCGGCGGCAAGCAGGTCACGGTGTACGGCCAGACCGAAGTGACGCGCGACCTCATGGAAGCGCGCACCGCCGAAGGCCTCACCACGATCTACAGCGCAGCGAACGTGAGCCTGCACGACTTCGATTCGGGCAAGCCGCGCGTGCGCTACGAGAAGGACGGCCAGACGCACGAGATCGAATGCGACTTCATCGCTGGCTGCGACGGCTACCACGGCGTGAGCCGCGCGAGCGTGCCGGCCGATGCGATCCAGACCTACGAGAAGGTCTACCCCTTCGGCTGGCTCGGCGTGCTGGCCGATGTGCCGCCGGTGTCGCACGAACTCATCTACGCGAACACCGAGCGCGGCTTCGCGCTGTGCAGCATGCGCAGCGCCACGCGCTCGCGCTACTACGTGCAGGTGCCGACCGAGGAGCGCGTGGAGAACTGGAGCGACGAAGCCTTCTGGAACGAGCTGCGCGCACGCCTCGACCCTGAGGCCCGCGAGCGGCTGGTGACCGCGCCGTCGCTGGAGAAAAGCATCGCGCCGCTGCGCAGCTTCGTCGCCGAGCCGATGCGCTTCGGCTCGCTCTTTCTCGCAGGCGATGCGGCGCACATCGTGCCGCCGACCGGTGCCAAGGGGCTGAACCTCGCGACGGCCGACGTGGGTTATCTCTCGCGTGCGTTCGAGATCTTCTATGGCGAGAAGTCGGCTTCGGCCCTCGATCGCTATTCGGACCTGTGCCTGCGCCGCGTGTGGAAGGCCGAGCGCTTCTCGTGGGTGGTTCACCTCGCTGATGCACCGCTTTCCCGAGACAGGCGCCTTCGGCCAGAAGATCCAGGAAGCCGAGCTCGACTACCTCGTGCATTCGCACGCGGCCTCCACCGCGCTGGCGGAAAACTACGTGGGGTTGCCGCTCGAGGATTTCTGAGCGGCCTTCTTCGGCGTTTCGATCAACAGCTCGACTCCAGCGTCTTCTTCATCGCCTCGCCGCCCTTCTCCATCATCGGCTCGACGTAGGCGGCGAACTCGTCGGGAAGCACATCGGTGATCCACACGAAGCGCGAGCGGCCTTCGCCATCGGCGAACACCTGCGCGGATGCATGGTGGTGGCTCGCCTTGCCATCGGTGATGGTGTAGGCGAGCCGGCGATTCGCCTCGTCGATGCCCACCAGCAGTTCGCGCGCGACGAGGCCGTTGGCAAAGCTCACGATGCGCGCGCCTTGCCCGTCCAGCTTGCAGTCCGTGAGGAAGCCGGGCGCGAGACGTGTGTGCACCGCGCCGAAGTCGCGCAGCGCCTCCCACACCTGCGCCGCATCGGCCTCGACGGTGAATTCCTTGTAGATCGTGGCCATGGTGCTTTTTTCCTTTTCGCGCTTCAGGGGCAGACCGCCTCGACGTTGTTGCCGTCGGGATCGATGAGGAAGGCCGCGTAGTAGGTCGGGCTGTAGTCGGCGCGCGGACCGGCGCCGCCGTTGTCGGTGCCGCCGGCCTTCAGGCCCGCCTTGTGGAAGGCCGCGACGGCCTTGTGATCGGGTGCGCGGAACGCGAGGTGCGTGCCCGGCCCCTTCGTGCCCTTGGCCGCATAGAGCCAGAGCGCAGGCGCGTCGGCCGGGCCGATGCCCGCATAGCTGTCGTCGTGGGGGCCCAGCACATGGCCGAGCGGTGCGAGTGCGGCTTCGTAGAAGCGCCGGCTCGCGGCGAGGTCTTTGACTTTCAGTCCGATGTGGTCGTACATGGCGATGACTTCCTGCTTGATGAATGAACCAGGCGGTCATCATTGAGCAGGGACGCCATGCGGTCTTGGAGAATCTTGCGGTCGCCCTTGGCGGCCTGCCGGAAACCCCGAGGCGACACGCCGGCCGCGCGATGGAAGGTGCGCGTGAAGTTGCTCAGGTCGGCAAAACCCACGTCGAAGGCCACATCGGTCACGGGCCGGTCGTCGTCCGCCAGCAGGCGCGCTGCATGGCGCAAGCGGGAGCGAACCAGGTACTGGTGCGGCGTGACGCCGAGCACCTGCGAGAACAGGCGCAGGAAGTGAAAGGAGCTCAGGCCCGCTTCGGAGGCCGCGCCTTCGAGGCCGATGTCGTCGTGCGAGTTGGCGTCGATCCAGATCGCTGCATCGACCGCACGGCGCCTGTCGCGCGGCGCGGCAGATTGCGGTAGTGGCTTGCCACGGCCGCCCACTACTTCGACGAAACGGCTCGCGAACCACATGCCGAGTTCATCGAGGCCGATGTCGCTCTCGCCCTCGGCTGCGACCTGCGCGAGTTCGCCGAGCACCATGAGTTCGGGCAATGGCGGCAGTCCCGCCGTGCGCCAGGTCTGCTTGTCGCCGCCGACGAGATCGACGAAGCCGGGCGAGAGATGGAACGCCAGGCACTCGTCGCCGCAGATGTGGTGGTCATGGGTGCAGACGTACTCATCACCCGGGCAGCCCACCAGCACCGAGCCAGCCACCAGTTCGTAGGCATTGCCGCGTGTGCGGTAGCCGAAGCTGCCCTTGCGCACGTACGAGACCGAATAGTCCTCGTGCATCTCGGTGAACGACGGGGCGCCGGGCCCCGCGTCGCAGCGATAGCTGGAGACGCGGATCGGGTCGGTCTGCAGTTCGGTGGTGATGAGCATGCGAGATGTGCCCTTCGAACACCTGTTGGCGGATGTTCAGTCCACTGTGTGCATCGCCGCCCATACCCGCGAGGGGGACAGCGGCATATGCAGGCGCGGCGCAGTCGCAGCAAGGCCGTTGCGCGCGAAGGCATCGGCCACCGCGTTCACGATGGCCGGGGTGGCGCCGATGGTGCCCAGCTCGCCCACGCCCTTCACGCCCAGCGGGTTGTTGGTGCAGGGCGTCGATTCGTCCATCTCCATGTGGAACATGGTGTCGACGATGTCGGCGCGCGGCGCGGCATAGTCCATCAGGCTGCCGGTCACGGGCTGGCCGGTTTCCTGGTCGTACACCACCTGCTCGTACAGCGCCTGCCCGATGCCCTGCACCGCGCCGCCTTCGAGCTGGCCGCGCACGATCATCGGATTGATCACGCGGCCCACGTCGTTGACCGAGCTGTAGGCCACCACGCTGATTTCGCCGGTCGGCGGATCGAGTTCGATCTCGCAGATGTGGCAGCCGTTGGGCCAGGTCGGGCCGGCCACGGTGCTGGTGGAGTCCACGAAGATCTCGCGCTCGGGCTGCTTGCCCGCGAGTGTGAAGAGGTCGAGCTCCAGGTCGGTGCCGGCCACCGAGAAGCTGCCGCGGCTGTAGATGATGTCGTCGATGGCGGCTTCGAACTCCTGCGCCGCGAGTTCGCGCGCCTTGTCGATGGTGCGCTCCGCGCCAATGCGCACGGCCGATCCGCCGGTGAAGAGCGAACGCGACCCGGCGCTGCCGAAGCCGTCGCCGCGGTCGGTGTCGCCGAGCACGACGCGCACCTTCTCGATGGGCACGCCGAAGGCATCGACCGCGAGCTGCGCGAGCGAGGTGGCAATGCCCTGCCCCATGGCGTTGACGGCCGAGAACACCTCGATCACGCCATCGGCCTGCACAGAGACCGTGACGCGTTCCTCGAACACGTTGCCACCGGTCCATTCGAGAAAAGTGGCGATGCCCAGGCCCCGGTGCTTGCCGTTCTTCGCGGACTCGGCGGCGCGCGCTTCGAAGCCCTGCCAGTCGGCGAGCGTGAGCGCCTGGTCCATCACCGACTCGAAGTTGCCGGTGTCGTAGACCTGCGCCATCGGATTCTTGTAGGGCATCTGGTCGGGCTGGATGAAGTTCATCCGGCGCAGGATGATGCGGTCGATGCCGGTCTGGCGCGCGGCCTCGTCCATCAGTCGCTCGATGGTGAAGATGGCCTCGGGCCGGCCCGCGCCCCGGTAGGCGCCGGTAGGCGCGGTGTTCGTGAGCACCGCCTTGAAATGGAAGTCGATGGTCTGGATGTCGTAGACGCTGGTCTGCACCCAGGGGCCGATGAGCAGCTGGATCGCGACGCCCGTGCCGGTGGCGTAGGCGCCCACGTTGGCCAGCGTCTTGATGCGCAGCGCGAGGATCTTTCCCTCGGCATCGAGTGCGAGCTCGGCGCGCGCCTCGATGTCGCGGCCGTGCGCGCTGGAGAGAAATTCTTCGCTGCGATCGGCCACCCACTTCACCGGGCGCTTCACTTGCAGCGCGGCGAACGCGACCGCGATGTCTTCGGGATAGGCGCCGGTCTTCATGCCGAAACCGCCGCCCACATCGCCCACCACCACGCGCACTTTTTCTTTGGCAAGGCCAATGGCGGCGCACACGGAATCGCGCACGCCCGAAGGCATCTGCGTGCTCATGCGGATCGTGAGGCGATCGGTCTTGGCGTCGTGCACGGCGAGCACCGAGCGCGGCTCGATGGTGAGCGCGACCACGCGCTGGTTGATGACGTCGAGCGCGACCACGTGGCTGGCCTTGGCGAAGGCGGCGGTCGCGGCCTCGCTGTTGCCGTGCCGCATCTCGGCGGCGATGTTGCCGGTGGCCTCTTCGCACAGCTGCGGCGCACCGTCGGCGGTGGCGCTGGCGAGGTCGACCACCATCGGCAGGTCTTCGTAGTCGACCATCACGGCCTCGGCGGCATCGCGCGCCTGCTGGATGGTGTCGGCAATCACGGCGGCCACCGCCTCGCCCACGAAGCGCGTGCGCTCGTTCGCCATGGCATAGCGCGGCGGGCTGGCGCTGTCGCTGCCGTCGGCGCGCTTGAACCCGGCGGCACCCGGCATCGGCTTGACCCCCGCGGCTGCCAGCTCGGCCCCGGTGATGACGCGCAACACGCCGGGCATCGCGGCGGCCGTGCTCGTGTCGATGGAAACGATCCGCGCGTGCGGATAGGGAGAGCGAAGGAAAACGAGATGCGCCTGGTCGGGGAGCGTGACGTCGTCCGTGTAGCGTCCGGCGCCTGCCAGCAGGCTTTCGTCCTCGAGGCGGCGCACCGCCTGGCCGCTGCCAAAGCGGGTGGGGTTGAGTTCAGTGGTCAACGTGGTCCTCTTGTGCTGATTCCCGGTGGGCAACGCTGGCCCGCTGGATCCGCTTTTTGGGGGCAAATGGGAAGCAGCACTATATGGGCTTCGGGGGTTCTTGTCCGCTGCGACGGCAGGCCTGTGGCGCACGGACCGCAATCGTTTGCGACTCCCGGTGGCCAGGCCGTCATTTTCCCTCATCCCACAGGGGATGCCGGCGAAGCCGTGTATACCTACGGCCATGCGACAACTGCCCTGGCTCGAACCCGGCGACACCCTTCCCGACCCGGCATCGGCATGGGGGGTGGCCGACCCTGTTCCGGGCCTTCTGGCGGCAGGCGGCGCACTCGATGTCGATACGCTCGTGCAGGCCTACAGCCATTGCGTCTTCCCCTGGTTCAGCGACGACCAGCCGATCCTGTGGTGGAGCCCCGACCCGCGCATGGTGCTGCAGGTGGCCGATTTCAAGCTGCACCGGTCGCTTCGCAAGACCCTGCTCCGATTCGCGGAAACGCCCGGCTGCGAGGTGCGCATCGACCATGACTTCGCAGCGGTCATCAAGGCCTGTTCGCTCTCGCCGCGCGTCGGCCAGTCGGGGACGTGGATCGTGCCGGACATGGTGGAGGCCTATACGCAATTGCACGCGGCCGGCCATGCGCACAGCGTCGAAACCTGGATCGACGGCGAGCTCGCGGGCGGCCTTTACTGCGTGGCGCTCGGCCGCGCGGTATTCGGCGAGTCGATGTTCACCCGCCGGCCGGACGCCTCGAAGATCGCGCTGGCCGCCCTGGTGAGCCTCTGCCGGCGCTCTGGCGTGCAGATGATCGACTGCCAGCAGAACACCGCCCACCTCGCGAGCCTGGGCGCTCGCGAGATGCCCCGCAAGCGCTTCGTCGCCCACGTGGCCAAGGCCCGGGAACAGGAGGGGCCACGGTGGCAATTCGAGCCCGTATACTGGACCGAACTCCTTTCCGCGCGACCTCTTTCACCGACGTGACGCACCTCAAGGACCTCCCGCTTCACACGCTGCAGTTCTACGCGACGGCGCCCTATCCCTGCAGCTATCTGCCGGACCGGCAGGCCCGCTCGCAGGTGGCCACGCCCAGCCACCTGATCCACAACGACGCTTATTCCGACCTCGTGCTCAGTGGGTTCCGGCGCAGCGGCATGTTCACCTACCGGCCCTACTGCGACGGCTGCCGCGCCTGCATTCCGCTGCGCGTGCTGGCCAACAGCTTCCAGCCCACACGCAGCCAGCGGCGCGCCGCCAAGCAGCATTCGGACCTGCAGGCCCGCGTGCTCAAGCTGTGCTTCGTGCCCGAGCACTACCAGCTCTACCTGCGCTACCAGAACGGCCGCCATGCGGGCGGCGGCATGGACCACGACAGCATCGACCAGTACACCCAGTTTCTGCTGCAGAGCCGGGTCAATTCGCGGCTGGTCGAGTTTCGCGAGACGCTGGCCGACGGCAGCGCCGGTGCGCTCAAGATGGTGTCGATCCTCGATGTGCTGAACGATGGCATCTCGGCGGTCTATACGTTCTACGAGCCGGATACGAGCGCTGGTTATGGGACCTACAGCGTGCTGTGGCAGATCGAACAGGCGCGCAAGCTGGGCCTGCCGCACGTCTACCTCGGCTACTGGATCGAACGCAGCCCCAAGATGCACTACAAGGCGCGCTTTTCCCCGCATGAGGTGTTGGTGGATGGACACTGGCAGCCGTCCGGCGATTTCACAAGATAAAATGGCGTTCGGTCATCACCGCACAGCGCCATGAGAAAAAACCAATCCGACGTTCCTGCCGTTCCCGTGATCCAGGTGATCGAGCGCATGTTTTCGCTCATCGACGTCCTGGCATCCCGCGAGGAGGCCATCTCCCTGAAGGAAATCAGCGAGAAGACCGGGCTCCACCCTTCGACCACGCACCGCATCCTGAACGACCTGGCCGTCGGCCGTTTCGTCGACCGGCCCGAGGCGGGCAGCTACCGGCTGGGCATGCGCCTGCTGGAACTGGGCAACCTGGTGAAGGGCCGGCTCAACGTGCGCGACGCCGCGCTGGGCCCGATGCGCGAACTGCACAAGCTCACGCAGCAGCCGGTGAATCTCAGCATGCGCCAGGGCGACGAGATCGTCTACATCGAGCGCTCCTACAGCGAGCGCTCGGGCATGCAGGTGGTGCGTGCGATCGGTGGGCGCGCGGCGTTGCACCTCACCTCGACAGGCAAGCTCTTCCTGGCAGCCGACGATCCGGCCCGGGTGCGCAGCTACGCCACCCGCACCGGACTGGCCGGCCACACCCGCAACAGCATCACGCAATTGCCTGCACTGGAGCGCGAACTGTCGAAGGCGCGCCAATACGGCATTGCCCGTGACAACGAAGAACTGGAGCTGGGCGTGCGCTGCATGGCCGCCGGCATCTACGACGATCAGGGCAAGCTGGTGGCGGGCCTCTCGATCTCCGCGCCTGCCGACCGGCTGGACGAAGGCTGGCTGCCCAAGCTGCAGGCAACGGCCAATGAAATCTCGGGCGCCCTGGGATTCAAGGATGGCGTGGCTGCGGCAACGCCTGCCCCGACAACCAGCACGCCTTCAGCGAGCGTCTGAGCCCCTTAGTGGAGCTCCAAAAGACAAAGCGGGCCTTGGCCCGCTTTCTTTTTTGCGACCGCTATCGCGGCGCTGCTGCGATTCAGCCTGCGACTTGGTAGCTCACGCTGCGCGAAGCGGCGGGCGAACCCGGCACGGCATGCGTCGCCTCGACCCAGCGACGAACGCGCTCGGCATCGGCGATACGGCTGAACTTGCCGGCCGAATCCAGGAACACCATGATCAGCTTGCGGCCGGCCACCTTGGCCTGCATCACGAGGCATTGACCCGCTTCGTTGATGAAACCGGTCTTCTGCACGCCGATTTCCCAGTCGGGGCTCTTCACGAGGCGATTGGTGGTGTTGAACTGCAGCACCCGGTTGCCGACCTCGACCTGGTATTCAGGCGACGTGGAAAGCGAGCGAACCGTGGCATCGGCGTAAGCGGCGTTGACCAGCAGCGCGAGGTCTTGCGCGCTCGACTGGTTGCGGCTCGACAGGCCCGTGGGCTCCACGTAGCGCGTGTCCTTCATGCCGAGCATCTTGGCCTTGGCATTCATGATGCTCACGAAGGTGGAGAGGCCACCCGGATAGGTGCGGCCCAGCGCGTGCGCAGCGCGGTTTTCGCTCGACATCAGCGCCAGGTGCAGCAGCTCGCCGCGCGACAGCATCGTGCCGACGGTCAGGCGCGAGCGGCTGCCCTTTTCGGTATCGACGTCGTCCTGGGTGATGGTGATCAGCTCGTCATTCGGCAGATGGGCTTCGCTGATGAGCAAGCCGGTCATCAGCTTGGTGAGCGATGCGATCGGCAGCACGGCGTGGTCGTTCTTGCTGAACAGCACTTCGTGCGTGTCCTGGTCGATCACGAGGGCGACGCTCGATTTCAGGTCGAGTGCGTCGTCGGTGCCGTGCAGGCCGGCCATCTGGCCAAAGGACTGGCGCGCCGGCGTTTCGACGCGCACCACCGAGCGGCGCTGGACGGCCACCACGGTCTTGCCGTTCTTCTTGCGGATGGTGGCCACCACATTGCGACCGCCGCGAACGACCTTTTCAGCCTTTTCGCTTCGCTTGGCGACCGTCTTGCCGGAGGACGCATTGCGCTTGACTTCGACCGGCACCGGCCCCTTCGCCTTCTTGGCGACGGAGGTCTTGGCGGCTGTGGTCTTTTCTTTCTTTGCGGCCTGGGCGCCGGGCAGCAAAAACGCCGTGGCGCAGAGCGCGACGGCGATGAATTTGAATGCGGGCAAGAACCGCTGGCTTGAAACTCGGCGGAGACGGGCTTCGGGCATTAATAAATCTCCAGCGGCGACAAACGAGGACCGCAGTGTATCGAATTCAAAAAAGACACGCAATATCAGTTACTTGCATCCTCTTCTTCATTCGAATACCAAGGAACGCCTGAAAACCTAACCTTGCGCTGCAACTCTCTCAGCTTGGCTCTGTAACTTATTGAGAGCACTCAAATAAGCCTTTGCCGAAGCAACCACGATGTCTGGGTCTGCACCCACACCGTTGACCACCCGCCCTGCGTTTTGTAACCGAACTGTAACTTCACCTTGGCTCTCTGTCGAGCCGCTGATCGCATTCACTGAGTAAAGAACCATCTCGGCGCCGCTCTTGACATGCGATTCAATGGCTTTCAGGGAAGCATCAACCGGGCCATTGCCGTCGGATTCTCCGGTCACTTCCTTGCCCTGGACGGTAAAGACGACTTTCGCCTGGGGGCGCTCGCCGGTTTCGCTGTGCTGGGCGAGAGAGACAAAAGCAAACTGTTCGTCAACGTTCGACAACTCTTCCGCGCTGACGAGCGCAAGGATGTCTTCGTCAAAAATCTCGGACTTGCGATCAGCCAACTCTTTGAACCGCAGGAAGGCGGCGTTGATGTCGGCCTCGCCGGCCATCGTCACGCCCAATTCCTGCAGCCGCTGCTTGAACGCGTTGCGGCCGCTGAGCTTGCCCAGCACGATCTTGTTGGCAGCCCAGCCCACGTCCTCGGCACGCATGATCTCGTAGGTGTCGCGCGCCTTGAGCACGCCGTCCTGGTGGATGCCCGAGGCGTGCGCGAAGGCGTTGGCGCCCACGACAGCCTTGTTGGGCTGCACAACGAAGCCAGTCGTCTGGCTCACCATGCGGCTCGCGGCCACGATGTGCTGGGTGTCGATGTTGAGGTCGAGCCCGAAGTAGTCGCGGCGAGTCTTCACCGCCATCACCACTTCTTCGAGCGAGCAGTTGCCCGCACGCTCGCCCAGGCCGTTGATGGTGCACTCCACCTGGCGCGCGCCGCCGATTTTCACGCCGGCCAGCGAATTGGCCACCGCCATGCCGAGGTCGTTATGGCAATGCACCGACCAGATCGCCTTGTCGCTGTTGGGAACGCGCTCCCGCAGCATCTTGATGAAGTTGCCGTAGAGCTCGGGGATGGCGTAGCCGACGGTGTCGGGCACATTGATGGTGGTGGCGCCTTCGTTGATCACGGTTTCGAGCACGCGGCACAGGAAGTCCGGGTCGCTGCGGTAGCCGTCTTCGGGGCTGAACTCCACGTCGCTCACGAGGTTGCGCGCGAAACGCACGGCGAGCTTCGCCTGCTCGTGCACCTCGTCGGGCGACATGCGCAGCTTCTTTTCCATGTGCAGCGGCGAAGTTGCGATGAAGGTGTGGATGCGACCGCGGGCGGCGCCCTTGAGGGCTTCTGCCGCACGCGAGATGTCGCGGTCGTTGGCGCGCGACAACCCGCACACCGTCGAATCCTTGATCGCATTGGCAATCGCCTTGACCGCTTCGAAGTCGCCGTTCGAACTGGCCGGGAAACCGGCCTCGATGACATCGACCTTCAGCCGCTCGAGCTGCTTGGCGATGCGCATCTTCTCGTCGCGCGTCATGGAAGCGCCGGGCGATTGCTCGCCGTCGCGCAAGGTGGTGTCGAAAATTATGAGTTGGTCAGCCATCGTGAATCTCCTTGGTTTTTATCAGCCGCCGATCAGGCCGACGCCGGGCCGCTCCCAAGGCGGCCTGCGGCCCCCTCGGGGGGCAGCGACGACACGCAGTGCGGGAGCGTGAGGGTCATGCCATCAGGCGACTTCAACCACCGATTGTGCGCTGTGCGCGCCCCGGCTCCGCGCACGTTGCACGCCCGAGACGATGGCCTTCAGCGATGCGGTGATCACGTTGGCGTCGATGCCCACGCCGAACAGCGTCTGGCTTTCGTCCACGCGCAGTTCGAGGTACGCCACCGACTTCGCATCGGCGCCGGCGCCGATCGCGTGCTGGTGGTAGTCCATCACGCGCACGGTGTGGCCGGTGGCCTTGCTCAGCGCTTGGGTGAAGGCGTCGATCGGGCCGTTGCCGCGGCCTTCGATGGCACGGGTTTCACCGTCCCATGGCAGGTCGCCGCGCAGGATGACGGAGGCGTTGGCGCCCTCGCCTTCTTCCTCGATCACGCGGTGCTGGAGCGATTGCGCGGTCTCGATGCCGTACTCGCTCACGAAGAGCTGCCAGAGGTCGGCGGCCGTGAGCTCCTTGCCGGCGACGTCCATCACGCGCTGCACGCTCTGCATGAATTCCATCTGCAGGCGGCGCGGCATCTCGAGGCCGTACTCGCTTTCGAGCAGATAGGCCATGCCGCCCTTGCCGGACTGGCTGTTCACGCGGATCACCGCCTCGTAGCTGCGGCCCACGTCCTTCGGATCGATGGGAAGGTAGGGCATGTCCCAGATGTCGCCTTCCTTGCGCGCGGCGAAGGCCTTCTTGATCGCGTCCTGGTGCGAGCCCGAGAACGAGGTGTAGACGAGATCGCCGACATAGGGGTGGCGCGGGTGCACTGGAATCTGGTTGCAGTGCTCGACCGTCGCGCGGATCTCGTCGATGTTCGAGAAGTCCAGCTCGGGCGAAACGCCCTGCGTGTAGAGGTTGAGCGCAACGTTCACGAGGTCGAGATTGCCGGTGCGCTCGCCGTTGCCGAAGAGGCAGCCTTCGATGCGCTCGGCGCCCGCCATCAAGGCCAGCTCACCGGCGGCGGTGCCGGTGCCGCGATCGTTGTGCGGGTGCACGCACAGCACGATGGCATCGCGGCGGGCGAGGTTGCGGTGCATCCACTCGATCATGTCCGCGAAGATATTCGGCGTGGAATGCTCGACCGTCGTAGGCAGGTTGACGATGCACTTGCGCTCGGGCGTCGGTGCCCAGACTTCGGTGACCGCATCGACCACGCGCTTGGAGAAGACCACGTCGGTACCCGAGAACATTTCGGGCGAGTACTGGAAGGTCCACTTCGTGTTCGGTTGCTTCGCGGCGAAGTCGTTGAACATGCGTGCGTGGCTGCTGGCGAGTTCGACGATCTGGTCTTCGTCCATGCCGAGCACCACGCGGCGCATTACCGGGGCCACGGCGTTGTAGAGATGCACGATGGCGCGCGGGACGCCTTGCAGCGACTCAAAGGTGCGGGCGATGAGGTGGTCGCGCGCCTGCGTCAGCACCTGGATCGTCACGTCGTCGGGAATGCGGTCTTCCTCGATGAGCTTGCGCACGAAGTCGAATTCGACCTGCGATGCGGACGGAAAGCCGACTTCGATTTCCTTGAACCCGATCGCCACGAGGGTCTCGAACATGCGCATCTTGCGCGCGATGTCCATGGGCTCGACCAAGGCCTGATTGCCATCGCGCAGGTCGGTCGACAGCCAGATCGGGGCCTTGGTCAGCACGGCATCGGGCCAGGTGCGGTCCTTGAGGCCGATCGGGGCGAATGCGCGGTATTTGGCTTGAGGTTGCTTGAGCATGTCGATTTCTCTGTGATGGTTGGTAATCAACCAGCAACCCCAAAAACAAACGGCCCGTTGCTGGTGCGAACGGGCCGTGGTGAGGGATTTGCGCGTGCGCTACCGTCTCCGCCCGTGAGGGAGGGCTAGTAGGGCCAGCAGCGAAATCTTGGTCATGAGGGTTGCGAATGTAGCACAAGCGACCTTCAGTTATGCAAGCCCCGCTCGTCGGGTTCTTCGGTCGAGGTGCTGATCACGCTGACCGGCTGGCCCTTGGCTTTGCGCCATGCGTAGACCACATAGCCGCTCAAACCGTAGGCAACAAAGAGGCCGAACAGCACCGTCGGCGGATGGATGTTGATGACCGCGATGCCGAGCGCAATGAGCACGATCACGACGAAGGGCACGCTCTTCTTCATCTGCACGTCCTTGAAGCTGTAGAACGGCGCGTTCGTCACCATCGAGAGACCCGCATAGAGCGTGAACGCAAAGGTGACCCAGGTGATCTGCGTCCACGAGAGATACAGCACCTCGCCGCCGCGCTTGCCCCATTCGTTCACGAGCCAGATGAAGCCTGCCACGAGCGCCGCGGCCGCGGGCGACGGCAAACCCTGGAACCAGCGCTTGTCGACCACGCCGGTGTTCACGTTGAAGCGCGCAAGCCGCAAGGCCGCGCAAGCGCAGTACACGAAGGCCGCGATCCAGCCCCAGCGACCCAGGCCCTTGAGCGACCATTCGTAGGCGATGAGCGCCGGCGCCGCGCCGAAAGACACCATGTCGGACAGCGAATCCATCTGCTCGCCGAACGCGCTTTGCGTGTTGGTCATGCGCGCGACGCGCCCGTCCAGGCTGTCGAGGATCATCGCGGCGAACACGCCGAGCGCAGCGAGGTCGAAGCGCGCGTTCATGGCCATCACGACCGAGTAGAAGCCGCCGAACAACGCCGCCAGCGTGAACAGGTTCGGCAGGATGTAGATGCCCTTGCGACGCTTGCGCGGCTGCACATCGTCGGGGAGCGTGTCGTCATGCATTGAAATTGCCTCCGTCCCTCATGGGCACTGCGCGAGCAGCTATCCATTCGATAGCGTTTTGATCTGTGAGTCGCATGGTTCGCAGTGTAGTTCAGGGGCACCGCGCCCCCGACAAACAAAAGGGCCACCGCGACGGGTGGCCCTCGGGAAAAGAGTGCCGAAGCACCCTTTCTGGCTCGCAGATCAGTTGCGGGTCTGGTCGACCAGCTTGTTCTTCTTGATCCAGGGCATCATCGCGCGCAGCTTTTCGCCGACGACTTCGATCTGATGCTCCGAATTCAGGCGACGGCGGCTGATCAGCGCCGGCTGGCCGGCAGCGGCTTCGAGCACGAAGCTCTTGGCGTATTCACCGGTCTGGATGTCGCGCAGCACTTGCTTCATGACCTTCTTGGTCTCGTCGGTCACGATGCGCGGGCCCGTGACGTACTCGCCGTATTCGGCGTTGTTCGAGATCGAGTAGTTCATGTTGGCGATGCCGCCTTCATAGATCAGGTCGACGATCAGCTTGAGCTCGTGCAGGCATTCGAAGTACGCCATTTCGGGCGCGTAGCCGGCTTCCACCAGCGTTTCGAAACCAGCCTTGATGAGCTCGACCGTGCCGCCGCACAGAACCGCTTGTTCGCCGAACAGGTCGGTCTCGGTTTCTTCGCGGAAGTTGGTCTCGATGATGCCGGCCTTGCCGCCGCCGTTGGCGGTGGCGTAGCTCAGCGCGAGGTCACGCGCCTTGCCGGTCTTGTCCTGGTGCACGGCCACGAGGTGGGGCACGCCGCCGCCTTGCGTGTAGGTGCTGCGCACGGTGTGGCCCGGGGCCTTGGGGGCGACCATCCACACGTCCAGGTCGGCGCGCGGCTGCACGAAACCGTAGTGCACGTTGAAGCCGTGAGCGAAGACGAGCGAGGCGCCTTCCTTGATGTGCGGGGCCACGTCGTTCTTGTAGACGTTGGCGATCTGCTCATCGGGCAGCAGGATCATCACGACGTCGGCGGACTTCACCGCGTCGGCCACTTCGGCGACCTGCAGGCCGGCCTTGCCGACCTTGTCCCACGAAGCACCACCCTTGCGCAGGCCGACCACGACCTTGACGCCGCTGTCGTTCAGGTTCTGCGCGTGCGCATGACCTTGCGACCCGTAACCGATGATTGCGACCGTCTTGCCCTTGATGAGGCTGAGGTCGGCGTCCTTGTCGTAGTAAACCTTCATGATGCGTCTTTCCTAATTAATCTCGAGCACCCCCTCAAGCGGGGGTGCGTTCACTCACAGTTGGCCGGAGGGATTCCGGTCCTTCATTTGCTGATTGATGGACACGAGGTTGTCGTGAATGCGGAACAGCAGGATCAGCAATTCGCTATAGACGCGAACCATGATCGCGCCGAAAACCAAAATGGCGAGGCCGGTAAGAACCCCTCGCAGGCCGCCGCTGAAAAGCGTTGCGACCCCGGTAATCAAGACCACCAGCAGTCCGAGAAAATAGACTATCCGGATGATGATGGGGGTCACCATTTTGTCGAAGCCCAACAACTGTTGCATTACCTTCTCCTCATGTCGTGTTTGATAAACGATGGAACTGAGGGGATCTTCACCCCCTACACGCGCAGGATGCGCTCGCCGCGCCCGATGCCGCTGGCACCGGTGCGGACAGTCTCGAGGATAGCGCTACGGTCGATCGCTTCCAAAAAAGCGTCGTTTTTGCCGTGATCGCCCGTGAGTTCGATGGTGTAGCTCTTGTCGGTGACGTCGATGATGCGGCCGCGGAAAATCTCGGCCATGCGCATCATTTCTTCCCGCTCCTTGCCCACCGCACGCACCTTCACCATCATGAGCTCGCGCTCGGTGTAGGCGCCTTCGGTCAGGTCGACGACCTTCACGACCTCGATCAGGCGGTTCAGGTGCTTGGTGATCTGCTCGATCACGTCGTCCGAACCCGTCGTGACGATGGTCATGCGCGAGAGGCTGGCGTCCTCGGTCGGCGCGACGGTCAGCGATTCGATGTTGTAGCCACGGGCCGAGAACAGGCCCACCACGCGGGAAAGAGCACCCGGCTCGTTTTCCAGCAGCACTGCAATGATGTGTTTCATGTTTGCGTGACTCCTCTTTTCGCCGCCCTCCCCCACGCACGGTAATGCGCAGGCTTGGCGGGCAATAGATTCGTCAGTAAAGAGTTAAAAGCGAATGCGCCGGAGATCAGAGATCTTCGGAACCCAACAGCATCTCGGTGATGCCCATGCCGGCCTTCACCATCGGGAACACGTTCTCGGTGGGATCGGTGCGGAAGTCCATGAACACCGTGCGGTCCTTGAGCTTGCGCGCTTCACGCAGCGCGGGCTCCACGTCTTGTGGACGCTCGATCAGCATGCCGACGTGGCCATAGGCCTCGGCAAGCTTCACGAAGTTCGGCAGTGCATCCATGTAGCTGTGGCTGTAGCGGCCGGAGTATTCGATCTCCTGCCACTGGCGCACCATGCCCAGGTAGCGGTTGTTGAGCGAGCAGATCTTGATCGGCGTGTTGTATTGCAGGCAGGTGGAGAGTTCCTGGATGCACATCTGCACCGAGCCTTCGCCGGTGATGGTGAACACTTCTGAATCGGGCTTTGCGAGCTTGATGCCCATGGCATAGGGAATGCCCACGCCCATGGTGCCCAGGCCGCCCGAGTTGATCCAGCGCCGCGGCTCGTCGAAGCGGTAGTACTGCGCGGCCCACATCTGGTGCTGGCCCACGTCGGACGTGATGTACGCGTCGGCGTCCTTGGTCATGTTCCACAGCGTCTCGACCACGTACTGCGGCTTGATCACGTCCTTGTTGCCACGGTCGTACTTGAGGCAGTCGCGCGAGCGCCAGGCCTCGATGGTCTTCCACCAGTCGGCCAGCGCACCGGCGTCGGGCTTGGTGGTGCTCTCGCGGATCATCGAGATCAGCTCGGTGAGCACGTCCTTCACGTCGCCGACGATCGGGATGTCGACCTTCACGCGCTTGGAGATGCTCGACGGGTCGATATCGACGTGGATGATCTTGCGTTCGTTGGTCGCGAAGTGCTTGGGATTGCCGATCACGCGGTCGTCGAAGCGCGCGCCCACGGCCAGCAGCACGTCGCAGTTCTGCATCGCATTGTTGGCTTCGATGGTGCCGTGCATGCCCAGCATGCCAAGGAACTTGCGGTCGCTCGCCGGGTAAGCACCCAGGCCCATCAGCGTGTTGGTGACCGGATAGCCGAGCATGTCGACCAGGGTGCGCAACTCATTGCAGGCGTTGCCCAGGAGCACGCCGCCACCGGTATAGATGTACGGGCGCTTGGCGGCCAGCAAGAGCTGCAGCGCCTTGCGGATCTGGCCGCCGTGGCCCTTGCGCACCGGGTTATACGAGCGCATCTCGACCTTGTCGGGATAACCGGCGTAGGGCGTCTTCTTGAAGGAAACGTCCTTGGGCACGTCCACCACCACGGGGCCGGGACGGCCGCTGCGTGCGATGTGGAAGGCCTTCTTCATCGTCATGGCCAGATCCTTGGGATCCTTGACGAGGAAGTTGTGCTTGACGATGGGGCGAGTGATGCCGACCGTGTCGCATTCCTGGAAAGCGTCCAGGCCGATGGCAGCGGTGGGTACCTGGCCCGAGATGATCACCATCGGGATCGAATCCATGTATGCCGTGGCGATGCCGGTGACCGCGTTTGTCAGGCCAGGGCCCGAGGTGACCAGTGCCACACCGACTTCGCCGGTGGCGCGCGCATAGCCGTCGGCTGCGTGCACGGCGGCCTGCTCGTGGCGCACCAGCACGTGCTGGATGGTGTCTTGCTTGTAGAACGCGTCGTAGATGTACAGAACCGCGCCGCCTGGGTAGCCCCAGATGTACTGGACGCCTTCGGCCTGCAGTGCCTTGACCAGCACTTCAGCGCCCATGAGTTCTTGCGTTGGGTTGCCGGCGCCTGAAGACGCGGCTGCTGCGGAGATGATCTCCGCCTTCGAGATTTCCATGATCAACCTTTGTGTTTTTTCGGGAACGAAAAACCTTGGGTGCCCCTTGCCAACCCTTGTGGGGTCGCGCCAGGACTTGAGGCCATAGCCATGAGCGGACTGATGTTCCGCCGGACCTTGACCCGTTTGCCTTTTGACTTGCAGCGCGGATTATGACATTACCCGGCGGTTCAGATTCGCTTCAGGTGGCTTGTAAAGGCATCGGGGCATAATCCGCGGCGGAAAACATAAGCGTTCGCTAGACATCCCCTCCCACGCGGCGCGCCTTTGCGCGCCCCCTCTCGCTTGGCCACTGAACAAGAACTCTCCGACTTCCTGAAAAGCGTCGAACGACGCGCTTTCAAGCGCTCGGTCTACCACGTGCGGGACGAAGAAGCCGCGCTCGACATCGTGCAGGACAGCATGATGAAGCTGGCGCAGCACTACGGAGACAAGCCGGCCAACGAACTGCCGATGCTGTTCCAGCGCATCCTGTCGAACTGCACGCTCGACTGGTTCCGCCGCCAGAAAACCCGCCGCGCGCTGTTCTCGAACCTGAGCGATTTCGACTCGGTCGACGACGACGGAGATTTCGATCTTCTGGAGAACTTCGTCTCGCCAACCGACTCCAGAGAGACGGAAAGCGCCGAAGACACCACCCGCCGCGCCCAGGTCTTCCACGAGATCGAGGAACAGATCGCCGCATTGCCGGGCCGTCAACGCGAGGCTTTCCTGATGCGTTACTGGGAGGAAATGGACGTCGCAGAGACGGCCGCCGCGATGGGCTGCTCCGAGGGCAGCGTCAAAACCCATTGTTCGCGAGCCGTCCACGCTCTGAGCAAGGCGCTCAAGGCCAAGGGAATATCGCTATGAACACTAAGGTTCCAACTTCTTTTAACGCCGCCGAAGATCAGTTCGGTCGGCGCTTGGCTGCCCGGCTCTCCGACGGCAACCAGGAGCTCTCGCACGACATCGGCGAGCGGTTGCGCGTTGCGCGTGCGCAGGCCGTGGCCGCGCGCAAGCAAGCACCGCAGTTGCGGACCGCGCCAGAAGTGGTGCAGTCCGGCCACGCGCTCACGCTCGGCGGTGGCTGGTGGACCCGCATCGGATCGGTGTTGCCGTTGATCGCCCTTGTGGCCGGCCTCATCACCATCAGCGTGATGCAGGACGACGACCGCGTCAGCGAGCTGGCCGAAGTTGACTCCGCCCTCCTCACCGGCGACCTGCCCCCGGCCGCCTACACCGACCCGGGCTTCGCCCAATTCCTGAAGGCCGACGGCGCCTCCGACTGAACCTTCCTGACCGAATGCGACGCCGTTCCAATTCCAGCGCGAACACCTCCCGTCCCTTGCGCCCGCTCACGGCGGGCGCATTCGTTTGGGCGGGCGCGCTCGCCGTCGCAGCCTTCAGCCTGACGCTTGCCTCCGCCCAGCCGCCCTCCGAGGTCAACAAGGCAGGGCAGACGGGTGCTGCAAACTCCGCGGCAGCCGGCGCCACCAAGACAGTTCCTGCAACCAAGCCGCTCTGGAGCGAGCTCACCGCCGAACAGCAGCTGGCCCTCAAGCCCTTGGTCTCGCACTGGACCGCGATGAACACGGGGCAAAAGCGCAAGTGGCTGGCACTGTCACGAAACTTCGCGACCATGTCGACGGATGATCAAGTCACCCTGCACAGCCGCATGATCGAGTGGGCCGCGCTGAGCAATCAGCAGCGGGCCCAGGCGCGCCTGAACTTCGCCGAAGTCAAGCGCCTGCCGGCCGACGAGCGCAAGGCCAAGTGGGAGCAATACCAGGCCTTGAGCGAGGAAGAAAAGCGCAAGCTCGCCGAGCGCGCACCGGCCAAGCCGCGCGGTGCGGCCATTCCCGTGCGTCCCGTCTCGTCGCAAAAGCTCGTACCGGTGCCCGCCGTCACGCCGCCCGGCCAGCACACGCCAAGGATCGTTTTGGCTCCGCCGCCAACGCCACCGTCGACGCCTGCGGCCATCCTGGTGACGACTCCGTTGGAGCGGATGCCTGCTGCCACGAGCACTGCGCCCACCGCGGCGCCTGCTCCCGCCAACGTCACATCGCCGCCGGTCCCCGCCGAGGCTCAGGTCCCGGCGCCGACGCCCGCGGCGGCCGAACAGCTTCCCTCCGCTCCCTGATACCAAGGCTTCGATGGTTTCCAGTTCTCCCGAGGCTTCGGGGCCCGATCAGCCCGCCTCGCCTGCTTCCTCGGCAACCAGCGCCCCTTCATCGACAGTGCCCGGCCTGTGGCGCCGGATGGCCTGCTGGCTCTACGAAGGCATGCTGCTGTTCGCGGTGGCCATGACGGCTGGCTGGCTTTTCAGCGCCCTCAGCCAGATGCGCAACGCCGTGGATGAGACACGCCGTCCGCTGCTGCTCGCCTATCTGTTCGTGGTCTTCGGCGTGTACTTCGTCTGGTTCTGGTGCAAGGGACAGACGCTGGGCATGAAGACCTGGAACATCCGCATCGTGGACCGGCAAGGCCGCCCCCTGACGCAATCGCGCGCATTCCTGCGCTATGTCCTGAGCTGGATCTGGCTTCTGCCTCCGCTGGCACTTCATCCCTTGCTGGGCGTGCCCGTGGTCGAAACGATGGTCCTGCTGCTTGGCTGGATCGCCGTCTGGGCCGTGCTCGCCCGTTTTCACCCCGAGCGCCAGTTCTGGCACGACGCCTGGGCCGGTACGCGGCTCATCACCTCCAAGCCAATGAGCCGCCGATGAGTGCCCTGCCCGAGCTTCCCGACCCCGCCGTCAATCCACAAAAAGCCCGCAAGGGCTTCGAACGCGTCTTTCATGCCACGCTGATCTCGCTGCACGGGCTTCGCGCCGGCTGGAGCGAACCCGCCTTCCGGCAGGAAGCGATCCTGTCGATCGTGATGATCCCGGCCGCTTTCTGGCTCGGCCGCAGCTGGGTCGAGGTGGCACTGCTTGCCGGCAGCGCCATCCTGGTGATGATCGTGGAGTTGCTCAACACCGCGGTCGAGGCCGCCATCGACCGCATCGGCCCCGAATGGCACGACCTCTCCAAGCGCGCCAAGGACATGGGCAGCGCCGCGGTTTTGCTGTCGCTCACGCTGTGCAGCGGCATCTGGGCGGCGGCGTTGTGGACGCGCTTCGTGTCATGAGCTGGCCAGCGTCCCGAGGCATGATGGCGGGATGAATCCTGAATTTTCGATCTGTGTGTATTGCGGCTCGCGTCCTGGCGAGCGCCCCGAGTTTTCCGAGGCGGCCAAGGCTGTCGGCCAGTGGATCGGCCAGCATGGCGGCCAACTGGTCTACGGTGGCGGCCGCACCGGCCTGATGGGCACGGTGGCCGAAGCCACCCGCCTGGCCGGCGGCCGCGTCGTCGGCATCATCCCCAAGGCCCTCGTCGACAAGGAACTGGCCAACCCCCTCTGCGACGAACTGCACGTGGTTGACACCATGCACGAGCGCAAGGCGATGATGGGCGAGCGTGCCGATGCCTTCATCGCCCTGCCGGGCGGAATCGGGACCTTCGAGGAGCTGTTCGAGATCTGGACCTGGCGCCAGCTCGGCTATCACGACAAGCCGACCGGCATTCTCAACACCGCCGGCTACTACGATGGCCTGCTGGGCTTCCTCGCGCACAGCGTGCGGGAAGGCTTCATGGGCGACTGGCAGATGACGCTGATCCGCACTGGTACCGACGCCACCGAACTGCTCACCGCACTGCGCGCCGAAGTGCCGCTCCATCCGCGCGAGGACAGGCTGTCGGAAAACCTCTGACGCCCGCCTCGAAAGAAAAAGCCCCGGTCATCGGGGCTTTTTTGCTTCAGACGGCGTTTTCGTTCTCTTCGCCGGTACGGATGCGCACGATGCGCTCGACGGCGGTCACGAAGATCTTGCCGTCCCCGATCTTCCCGGTGCGCGCCGAATTGACGATGGCTTCGATGCAGCGCTCCACATCGCCCTCGTTGACGACCACTTCGACCTTCATCTTGGGAAGAAAGTCGACCACGTACTCGGCGCCGCGGTAGAGCTCGGTGTGGCCCTTCTGGCGGCCGAAGCCCTTGACCTCGGTCACGGTCAGGCCAGTGACGCCCACTTCGGCCAAGGCCTCGCGCACGTCCTCGAGCTTGAAGGGTTTGACGATGGCGGTGATCTGCTTCATGGTTTTCGTGCTCCGGCGGTTTCGTTGAATTTGCTGGTGATAGGGTAACGCCAATCCTTGCCGAAGCTGCGGTGGGTGACCCGGATTCCTACTGGCGCCTGGCGCCGTTTGTATTCATTGACCTTGATGAGCCGCGCGACCCGCTCGACCACCGCGCGTTCGTAGCCCGCGGCAATGATCTCGTCGATGCCCTCGTCGTCCTGCATGTAGCGTGCCAGGATGCCGTCGAGGACGTCGTAGGGCGGCAGGCTGTCCTGGTCGGTCTGGTCGGGCCGAAGCTCGGCGCTCGGGGGACGGGTGATGATCCGCTCGGGGATCGGCGCGGCGCCGGTGCCGTACGGGTCGTGGGCATTGCGCCAGCGCGCGAGGGCGAACACCGTGGTCTTGAGCAGGTCCTTGATGACCGCGAAACCGCCCGCCATGTCGCCATAGAGCGTGCAGTAGCCGGTGGCCATTTCGCTCTTGTTGCCGGTGGTGAGCACGATGGACCCGAACTTGTTCGACAAGGCCATCAGCAGCGTGCCGCGGATGCGGGCCTGGATGTTCTCCTCGGCCGTGTCTTCGGGCAGCCCTTTGAATTCCTCGGACAGGGCGCTCTTGAAGGACTCGAAGCTGTGCTTGATCGATATCTCGTCGTAGCGCACGCCCAGGCGGTTCGCCATCTCGCGCGCATCGATCCAGCTGATGTCGGCGGTGTAAGGCGAAGGCATCATCACCGCGCGCACCTTGTCCTTGCCGAGTGCA
This sequence comes from Variovorax sp. W2I14, assembly GCF_050435205.1. Taxonomy (NCBI): domain Bacteria; kingdom Pseudomonadati; phylum Pseudomonadota; class Betaproteobacteria; order Burkholderiales; family Comamonadaceae; genus Variovorax; species Variovorax sp. W2I14. Next base: position 2,082,914 of record NZ_JBNDJX010000001.1, read on the forward strand.
TCGACCGCGATGGCGAGCACCAATGCGGAATCGATGCCGCCCGAGAGCCCCAGGATGGCGCTCGGGAAGCCGTTCTTGCCGATGTAGTCGCGCACGCCGAGCACCAGGGCGTCCCACAGTTGCGCTTCGGCGTCGCGCGGAGCGGCCACCGCACCGGGCTCGACTACGAAGCCCACGCCCCCTTGGGACGCGCGTTCCAACTGCGCGAAGACCAATTTCTCCTTGAAGCTCTCGGCCTGCATCGCGAGTGCGCCGTCCGCCTGCAGCGCGAAGGAGGCGCCGTCGAACACCACCTCGTCCTGCCCACCGACCAGGTGCGCATAAACCAGCGGCAATCCCACGGCACGCGCGCGATCGGCCATGCGCGCCACGCGCTCTCCCTCCTTGCCCACGTGATAGGGCGAGGCGTTGATCACGGCGAGCACCTCGGCCCCCGCCGCACGGGCCAGTTCGGCCGGCTGGTCGAACCAGGCGTCCTCGCAGATCAGCAGACCGACGGAAACCCCGCCCGCCTCGAACACGCAGGTGCCCTGCCCCGGCGTGAAATACCGGCGCTCGTCGAACACCTGGTAGTTCGGCAGCTCGCGCTTGGCGTAGGTCTCCAGGATGCGGCCTTCCTTGATCACGCTGGCCGCGTTGTGCCGCATCTGCACTGCCACGGAGCGGCTGCGCAGGCTCCCGCCGGTCGGATGCCCCACCACCACGACCATGTCTTTGAGGTCGGCGAGCGCAGCGGCAATGCCTTTCACGGCATCATCGCAAGCTTCGGTGAAGGCGGGACGCAGGAACAGGTCCTCCGCCGCGTAGCCGGCAATCGAGAGTTCGGGCGTCAGGAGCAGACGCGCACCCAGTGCATGGGATTCGCGTGCGGCATCGACGATCTTTTTTGCGTTGCCGGTGAGGTCGCCCACCACAAAATTGAGTTGCGCGATGGCGAGCTTGAGCGTCATACAGAAGGAAGAAAAAGGCTTGAACGATTATGTCATTCGGGTTCTGGCGTCACCGTCGGACGTGAGCTCGAAAGCCTGGAATGCGCTGCTCGCCGCGCAGGCCGAGCCCTCGCCTTTCATGCGCCACGAATACCTCGCGGCGCTGCACGAAAGCGGGAGCGCATCACCCGCGAGCGGATGGACGGCGCAGTTCGTCACGCTCTGGCGCGGCAAGCAACTCGAAGCCGCCTGCCCGGTCTACATCAAGGACCATTCCTACGGCGAGTACGTCTTCGACTGGGCCTGGGCCAACGCCTATGAGCAGCACGGGCTCGCCTACTACCCGAAGGCCGTCGTCGCCGTACCGTTCACGCCAGTGCCGGGCTCACGCCTCCTGGCACGCGATGCGCAGAGCCGCACGCTGCTGGTGCAGGCGCTGGTTGCGTGGTGCAAGCAGGAAGAGCTTTCTTCCCTGCACCTGCTGTTCGGCGCCGACGAGGACATCGCCGCATGCACCGAAGCCGGGCTGATGCTGCGCAACACGGTGCAGTTCCATTGGACGAATGCGGTGCCCGCGCCCGACACCGACGCGCCTCAGCTGTCAGAGGGAGAACGCTCAGCCCTCGAACAGCCCGGCTACCCCGACTTCGACGCCTTCCTCGCCAGCCTCGCCCACGACAAGCGCAAGAAGATCCGCCAGGAGCGCCGCAAGGTCGCCGAGGCCGGCGTGAGCTTCCGCTGGTCGCGCGGCAAGGACATCTCGAAGGCTGACTGGGATTTCTTCTACCGCTGCTACGAACGCACCTACCGCGAACACGGCAACCCGCCTTACCTCACGCGCGATTTCTTCCAGCGTATGGCCGATACCCTGCCCGAGGCCTGGCTCCTGTTCGTCGCCGAGCGCAATGGCAAGCCCATGGCGACCAGCCTGATCGCACTCTCCACGCAGCCGGACGAACCGCTGGTCGCCTACGGCCGCTACTGGGGCGCGCTGGAGCGCGTCGACTGCCTGCACTTCGAGGCCTGCTACTACCAGCCCCTCGCCTGGTGCATCGAACACGGCGCCCAGCGCTTCGAAGGCGGCGCCCAGGGCGAGCACAAGATGGCGCGCGCGCTGATGCCGGTGAAGACCACCAGCGCCCACTGGCTCGCGCACCCAGCGTTCTCGGACGCGGTCGAGCGCTTTCTCGAGCGCGAGGGGGCCGGCATCGAGAACTACATGGACCACCTGGGCGAGCGCAGTCCGTTCAAGGCGGGGTGAGCGGGCTTTCGGCCAGGGATGTGCTCGATGCCGAGCGGCTCATGGAAGATGGCGGAAGGCAGGCGTTGCACCCGCACTTTCCATTTCGCCACCGCCCACCGCATCACGGCCGCCGAAGGGCCGGAATGCGCGCCCTCGCTGAAGGCGCTTGCGTGCGCGATGCGCGCCGTTCGCCTTTCGAACTCGAGGGCCTGAAGCGATTTACTTCTTGTACGCGGCGATGCCGTCGATGACTTCCTTCTTCGCCGCATCGATGCCTTCCCAGCCCAGCACCTTGACCCACTTGCCCGCTTCCAGGTCCTTGTAGTGCTCGAAGAAGTGGCTGATGGCCTTCAGGCGCATCGGGTTCACGTCGTCGACCGATTTCCAGTGGCTGTAGATCGGCAGCACCTTGTCGGTGGGCACGGCGAGCACCTTGCCGTCGACGCCGGCTTCGTCTTCCATCATCAGGATGCCCAGGGGGCGGCAGGGCACGACCACGCCCGGCAGCAGCGGGTAAGGGGCGATCACCAGCACGTCGACCGGATCGCCGTCGCCCGAGAGGGTCTGCGGCACGTAGCCGTAGTTGGCGGGGTAGTACATGGCCGTCGTCATGAAGCGGTCCACGAAGATCGCGCCGGATTCCTTGTCGACTTCGTACTTGATCGGGTCGGCGTTCATCGGGATTTCGATCACGACGTTGAAGGCATCGGGGACGTTCTTGCCGGGGGAGACTTTGTCGAAGGACATGACGTTTTTCGAGTAGTTGAAAAGTATTGGGGAGACCGGGACAAACCCTGAGTTTACTTTCCGTGTCACCGACCGGTCGCACGCACCCGCGTTTTTGCCTGTAAATTGCAACCGTTGGCCAATCGGCTCCGCACCTCGGTGCAGCGAGCTTCGAGGAAGCAACGCGACGGAAAACCTGGGTCCCGTACGCGTTGCGCGCAGGATCCATGCTGTCCGTCTCCACAAGTCACAACGAACGAATGGAGAAGCAAAGCATGATCGGCAACACCCCCCTGATACTCGCCATCGTCTGCGGCCTCGTGGCCGTCGGCTACGGTTTCTGGGCCCGAAGTTGGATTCTCGCCAAGGACCCGGGCAACGCCCGGATGCAGGAAATCGCCGCCGCCATCCAGGCCGGCGCCTCAGCCTACCTCGCCAAGCAATACACCACCATCGCGGTGGTCGGCATCGTCCTGGCGGTGCTCATCGCCCTCTTCCTCGACCTGACCACGGCCGTCGGCTTCGTGGTCGGCGCAGTGCTCTCGGGCGCCTGCGGCTTCATCGGCATGAACGTGTCGGTGCGCGCCAACGTGCGCACGGCGCAGGCGGCCACCAAGGGCATCGGCCCGGCGCTGGACGTGGCATTCCGCGGCGGCGCCATCACCGGCATGCTGGTCGTGGGCCTGGGACTTTTGGGCGTGACCGTCTTCTACTGGTTCCTTGCAGGCAGCGCGCCGAAGTCGGACCACACCCTGGCGGCCATCCTCAATCCGCTGATCGGCTTTGCCTTCGGCTCCTCGCTGATCTCGATCTTCGCGCGGCTGGGCGGCGGCATCTTCACCAAGGGTGCCGACGTCGGCGCCGACCTGGTGGGCAAGGTCGAGGCCGGCATCCCTGAGGACGATCCGCGCAACCCCGCCGTGATCGCGGACAACGTCGGCGACAACGTCGGTGACTGCGCCGGCATGGCGGCCGACCTGTTCGAGACCTACGCGGTGACGCTGATCGCGACCATGGTGCTCGGTGCGCTGATGGTCACCACGGCACCCGGCAATGCTGTGCTGTACCCGCTCGCGCTCGGCGGCGTTTCGATCATCGCGTCGATCATCGGCTGCTTCTTCGTGAAGGCATCGCCGGGCATGGTCAACGTGATGCCGGCGCTCTACAAGGGCCTGGCGGTCGCGGGCGTCCTGTCGCTGATCGCGTTCTGGTTCGTCACTGCATGGATCATTCCGGACAACGCCATCGCCGCGAGCGGCAGCCAGCTCAAGCTGTTCGGCGCCTGCTTCGTGGGCCTGGCGCTCACCGCCGCGCTGGTGTGGGTCACCGAGTACTACACCGGCACGCAGTACAAGCCCGTGCAGCACATCGCGCAGGCCTCGACCACGGGCCATGGCACGAACATCATCGCGGGCCTGGGCGTCTCGATGCGCTCGACTGCCTGGCCGGTGATCTTCGTGTGCATCGCGATCCTGGCTTCGTACTCGCTGGCCGGCCTGTTCGGCATCGCGGTCGCCGCGACCTCCATGCTGAGCATGGCGGGCATCGTGGTCGCACTGGACGCCTACGGCCCCATCACCGACAACGCCGGCGGCATCGCCGAGATGAGCGAGTTGCCCGACAGCGTGCGCGCCGTGACCGACCCGCTCGACGCGGTCGGCAACACGACGAAAGCCGTGACCAAGGGCTACGCCATCGGCTCGGCCGGCCTCGCCTCGCTGGTGCTCTTTGCGGACTACACCCACAAGCTGGAGAGCTTCGGGCTGAACATCAGCTTCAACCTGAGCGACCCGATGGTGATCGTCGGCCTCTTCATCGGCGGCCTGATCCCCTACCTGTTCGGCGCGATGGCCATGGAAGCCGTGGGCCGCGCCGCCGGTGCGGTGGTGGAGGAAGTGCGCCGCCAGTTCCGCGAGATCCCCGGGATCATGGAAGGCACCGGCAAGCCCGAGTACGGCAAGGCCGTGGGCATGCTGACAGGCGCGGCCATCAAGGAAATGATGATTCCCTCGCTGCTGCCGGTGGTAGTGCCGATCGTCGTGGGCCTGCTGCTCGGTCCGAAAGCCTTGGGCGGCCTGTTGATGGGCACCATCGTCACAGGCCTGTTCGTCGCGATCTCGATGTGCACGGGCGGCGGCGCCTGGGACAACGCCAAGAAGTACATCGAGGACGGCCATCACGGCGGCAAGGGCTCCGAGGCGCACAAGGCGGCCGTCACCGGCGACACCGTGGGCGATCCGTACAAGGACACCGCAGGCCCTGCTGTGAACCCGCTGATCAAGATCATCAACATCGTGGCGCTGCTCATCGTGCCGCTGGTGGTGAAGTTCCATTCCGGCGATGCGGCGGCGATGGCGCCCGCCAAGGTCGAGACGCCGCCTGCAGCCACGGCGCCCGCGCCCGCCCCCGCAGCCATGGCCCCCGCCACGCCGGCTGCAGCAGTTGCCACGGGCGCCGTGACGGCGGCCGAAGCCGCCGCGGTGAAGGTCGAGAACGGCGTCGTGAAGTTCTACTTCGCGAGCGCCAGTTCCGAAGTCGCGCCCAACGCCAAGGAGGCGTTGGCCGAGGTCATCAAGGCCGTGCAGAGCGGCAGCACCGTGCTCGTGAGCGGCTACCACGATGCGAGCGGCGACCCGGCCAAGAACGCTGAACTGGCGAAACAGCGCGCCATGGCCGTGAGCGACGCGCTCAAGGCCGCGGGTGCGCCCGAAGACAAGATCGAGCTGGCCAAGCCCGAGCAGTCGCAGGCCGACGGCCCGCCTTCCGAAGCGCGCCGCGTCGAAGTGAAAGTGAAGTCCTGAAGATGCCCACGCCCGCACGGCTCGAAGCCTTCATCGCCGCCGTGGAGGGCGGCGCGCATGCGCAGGCCATCGAGGACTACTACACCGAAGACGCCACCATGCGCGAGAACCAGGCCGAGCCGCGGCGGGGCCGCAGCACGCTGGTCGCGCAGGAAACCGCCGTGCTCGACCGGACCGAGTCGGTGGCGTCCACGTGCGTGCGGCCCGTGCTGGTGGACGGCGACCATGTGGCGATCCACTGGGTCTTCGAGTTCACCTTCAAGGGCGGCAGCCGGATGCGCATGGAAGAGATCGCCTGGCAGCGCTGGGACGGCGAGCGCATCGCCGAAGAGCAGTTCTTCTACGACCCGGCGCAGAGAAAGCCGGGCTGAAACGCAACAGAGGCAGGTGGTGAGCGTTTCGGGGCTGGCCTTTGGCGCACGACGCCAACCTGAAGCTGGACCTCGATCCGCTCAATCAGAACCTCGAGCAGATCGGCTAGCGCTGGCTCTCGGCCGCCACGGCGCGCACGAGGCGCGTGGCGGGTGCCACCAGCTCGCGCAGATCGCTGGCACGATCCTGCTCGATAGCCTGCAGCACCAGTTCGTTGATGCCACCGACGACTGTCATCGCCATCTCGCTCGTCAGGTGCGCGGCGGGGCCGCCTTCGGTGTCGCTGCTGTTGATGGCGACCTGGATGAAGTTGGCGATCTCGTCATTGACCCGGCGCCGCGCGGCGAGGCCCGGCATGCCGAGCCCCAGGATCTCGACGAAGAGCGTGCGCAGCAGGACCGGGTCCTGCGCCAGGTAGTCGAAGTACGCGGTCATGGCCTGCTCGACCTGCGCATGCCAGGGCTGGGCGGGATCGAAGGCCTCGCTCACGGCTTGCAGTGCGAAGCGGCTGGCGGTTTCGTAGAGCGCGATCAGGCATTCGGTCTTGGTGCTGAAGTGCTCGTAGAAGGTGCGGCGCGACACGGCAGCCTCGCGCACGATGTCGGCGATGGTCGTGTCGGCGTAGCCCTTGGCCGCCACGGCTTGAGCCATGCCTTGCAGGAGGCGCGCATAGTGCTCGCTTTCCGTGCCCTCGGCGGCTTTGGAGGCCACGGTTTTTTCGATGGTGTCGCTCATGAATGGCACATTTTCCTACGTCTTGGTACTTGACAGTACCAGCCTCGACAAGCACCATGGAGGCATGCGGTACGAATCTGTACCAGTCTTTCTTCCCACGATGTCCCGAGGATTGTTTTTCATGACTGAACTCGTTGTTCGCCGCCTGCTGATCGACCTGCAATCGCCCTTTGCCCGCAACTGGTGCGGGGGCGATGCATTCTCGACCGCCTTCTTCAATGCCCTGTCGATGAGCTTTCCCTTCGGCGAGCAATTCTTCATCGACGCCGTGCGCGACGCCGTCGCCACGCTGCCGCCCGAACTGCAGGAAAAGTACCGCACCGACGTGCGCGGCTTCATCGGCCAGGAGGCCACGCACCGGCGTATTCACTCGCTCTTCAACAACCATCTGGAGAGCCAAGGGTTGGTCGATGGCTGGACGGCGCGCGCGAACAAGCGCTTGGCACTGATGGAAGAAGCCGATCCGCGCCACGCGCTGGCGGTCACCGCCGCCACCGAGCACTTCACCGCAATGTTCGCCGAGTGGCTGCTGGCCCGCCCCGAGATCCTCGACGGCGCGGAGCCGCGGCTGCGCACCATGTGGCTGTGGCACAGCGCCGAAGAGCTGGAGCACAAGTCGGTCGCCTTCGACATCTACAAGGCCACGGGCGGCTCGGACGAATGGCGCAAGCGCTGGTTCCGCCGCGTGACCGTGATGTTCCTCGGCGACCTGATGCACCAGACCATCGACAACCTGCGCCACGAAAAACAGCTGTGGAAGTGGGCGACCTGGAAGAGCGCGGCGCGCATCCTGTTGAGCACGAACGGCCTGCTGCGCGGCAACCTGGGCGGCTGGCGCAGCTACCTGCGCGCCGACTTCCATCCGGCCCAGCAGGACAGCAGCCTGTCGACACGCTGGCTGGCCGACAACCGTGCGCAGTACACGCCTGTGGGTGCCGCGCCAGAGGCGGCCACTGCCGCCGCAGCGGCCTAGAACATGCTGGCGCGGTGCGTGCCGCCGGCGCTGTTCGCCTGCTGCTGGTCAGGGCGCAGGGCCAGGTCGTGCAGCGTGTCGAAATCCGAGGGCGCATCGGGCACCCGCATCACGACTTCGAGTTCGTGCATTGATGCGATCCAGCGACCGGCGGCCGAGTCGGCCGGTTCGTCGTTGGCGAAAGTGCCATCGCGGATGTAGAGGGTTTCGCCTTCAGGGCGCTCGGCGTGGAGTTCGACCAGCCGCGCAATCGAGAAGTTGTACGTCACGAGCTTCTCGCGCGTCTTGCGGTCCTTGCCGCCGCAGTTGAAGGAGCCTTCCGCTGCGATGACGATGCAGGAGCCTTCGACCCCGCCCTCCATGTCGATCTCGTTGCCGGAACGCCAGATGGCATTGGGCAGGCGCACGCGCACCTTGTCGATCACCAGATCGCGCTGCTTGTTGAGCGTGCCAAGAGGCGGCACCAGCGAACGCAACTGCCGCAGGCGCTCCGCGAAGTTGTCGTCCATGAGGAATTCGACGTGGTGCGTGGCGCTGCCGGACGAGCGCTTGACCACCTGCATGACGACATGGCGAGGTTTGCTCACGGCTGGCCCCCTTTGCATGCGGCGACGTCAACGTCCACGCCCGATGCCGGGCAGCCAAGGCCTTGCTGGATTTGTTTTGTCATCGGCTACAGATTAGAACTTTTGAATGACTGCAATTACATGCATCAATTGTGTCTAACTGTATATCGATTAGGTCCGTTTTGGAAGGATATCTGCGACATGTTCGCGCGGACATGTCGCCAAAACGTCGCCGTTTCGTGCTAGCCGAAAGTCAGCCCGAAGAAGCTTCCGACTGCTCCAAGGCTTCGTCCAGCGCCTTGCACGAAGGCGCGCACACGGTTTGCGACTTGCCCAGCACCTGGCGCGTGCGCAGCTGCGAGCGCACACGGTGCTTGCCGCACATGAAGCAGGACATGGTCGCCCCGCTGAACGACGCCGAAGCGCGGAACGGGGAACCCGGTGTCTTGGTCTTGTAGCGCAGGCCGTCCGCCACCACTGCCGTCTTCACTTCACCCTTCGCCATGCGTCTTGTCCTTGTTCGTTTTGGCACCGCCCATGGCGCGTGCAATGGCTTCCCGAGCGCTGACTTCAGCCGCAAGAGAAACGTCCAATGCCGAGCGGCAAAGCCCGGCGTGCTGATAGTTGAGGTTCTCATAAACCTCGGATGCGGCCGGATAGGCATCGAGCAGGCGGCCCAGATCGGCGCCTGGCTCGACATCCTCGAACGCATGCACCAGGTGCTCGACCACCGAGCGGTACTGCTCGGCGCCTACGGGTACGGCACTGTGTTCGAGCCGCTCCAGCAGTTGAGCCAGCACATGGGTCACTGCCAGATCGGTCTTGGGGGACGGATTATGGGTCGTGTTCATGGTTCGCATCTGGGGGCAGCATACGCCTATGCAAGTGGCTGGTCGTACAGGGCCGTTTCCGGCTCCCCCGCTTTCCGGGCCGCCTGCATGCGCTGGAGCAGGCTGTGGAGCATTTCCGTGGACAGCCCGTGGATCACCAGACGGTGCCCCGCCCGCAGGGTCGACAGGGGCACCAGCGGGTGCTTGTTGTTGACCAGGATCAGGTGCTCGGGCGCATTCAGGATCGTCGCCGTGTAGATGCCGATGGTTTCATCCAGTTGCAAGGAGTTGGCCGCGCGCCAGAAATCGTTGTCGGTCAGCATCAGCTGGTAGAGCGGCGTGAACAGCTCGATGGCGCTCTGCAGGTCGAGGAAATTGAGCTTGCCGTGGGGCATGTCCTCCAGCCGCAACCCCGGCTCCTTGATCATCGAGAAATCGACCTCCTCCGCCTTGCACAGCGCCACGCCCTTCTCGCGCAGCGCCGTATTGAGGCGAATCACGAAATTGAAGAGATTCAGATCGTGCTTCAGGAACATCTCGTCCTTCAGCGCGTCGATGTCCGCCGGCTCCAGCGGATTTGTGGCCACGGGCGCCGGCGAGTTGCGCCCGATGAACGCCAGCACCTGCGACCCCAGATGAAAGTGCCGAAGAATCAGCCAGTTGGCCTCCGGCGACACGAAGCGCTTGAGCCCCCATGCCAGAAAGCGATGCAGCAGCATCGAGTGAGACCAATTGCGCGGCACGAACACCTTCACGATCTGGATCAGGATGATCGTCAGCCGCGCAATGGGCCTGAGGAACGGCAGCAGGTACTGCCGCGACCCGGAGCTCGAATCCGCCAGCCACGCCGACTTGACGTTGTCCGGCAGCGGCGTGCTCTGGTCCAGGTACAGCGCGAGCCACGGGTTCGGGTCGCGCTCGTCGTGGGCTTGCGTGAGGAATTCAGGCGTTCGGCTCATGGGAAACCTCCGCCTTCGGCTGCGGTATTCGCCTTGGGGCGGCCCGGCGGCTCATCCGGCATCCGCTCCGTGATGTGCTGGAACTGCATCAGGTACAGCGCGGCCGTGTGGCGCGCGGTGTCGATGATCTGGCGGGCGGCACGGGCCTGCCCTTCCACGGTCATGACCATCTCCACCGCGGCGAGCCAGCGGTTCAGGTGGTTCTCGTCGTTATGGCCGTGGTACTCGAGAAAGCGGAAGGCGTCGGGCGGCAGCTTCACGCTCGCCTTGATGAGCGGCAGCAGCGCCGGCACGATGCGCTGGCCCGTGCCCTCGATGATGTAGATCGCACCCAATAAACCGATCGGGTCGCGCGTCGCGGCCAGGCCGTGCAGGTAGGCGTTGAGCGCCTCGCCGCCAGGGTTTCGGCGCAGGTCATCGATCTGCGCGACCGTGCCGCCGGCCTTCTTGTAGTCGCTGAAGAGGATGTTGAAGTCGTTCTGCTCTTCGCCCGCATGCACGTCGATCAGGGAGGCCAGCATCTGGTACGGCCCGCTCAGCGAGGCGGCGCCTTCGCGCATCCACTTGCTGCCTTCGCGCACCTGCGGCACCCATTGCTCCATCCAGTTCAGGTAGTCGGGCAAGGCGAGGCGGCGCTCGCGAATCTGGCGGATCAGCGGCGTGCGCCAGACGCGGGAGCGGTAGTCGTGCCAGATGGCGGCCAGCTCGGTGAGCAAGGCGCCCAGGCCCTCGGGGGCGGCGGCGGGATCGTGCGGAGGGGCGATGACAAGATCGTCGTCCGGCACGGCGGCAGCACGGGGCGCCGCCATCGTCGCAGGCGCCGCATCGACCGCTTCGACTTCCAGCAGCATGTACGCCGCCATGAAGCGCCCCGACTCGGGCACGTAGCAGAAGATCTGCTCGCCCGGCTTCAAGGTCTTCGTGTGAAGGAATTCGGCCAGCATGACGAGGATCGACGCGGCCCCCGTGTTGCCGCGCCACGCGAGATTGCTCCACCAGCGCTCGCGCGGAATCGACAGGTCGGCCTTGTTCATCAGGTCCTCGACCACCGGGATGAATTTTTCCGACGAGTAGTGGCACAGGAAGTGATCGACCCGCTTCGGATCGACCCAGCCGTCGCGCACCAGCCCCGCGTATTCATGGATGCCGATGTCGAACAGATGCGGCAGCAGGCGGATGTCCTGCCGCAGCGACAGCGCGCCGGCGGCTTCGGCCTCGGCCCACGAACCGAACTCGAGGTGGCCTTTCGCGCGGTCTTCGGTCAGGCCGAGCTGCATGCACACGGGGTAGTCGCCCGAGAAGGCGCGCTGGTGCACCCACTTCAATTTCAGGCGCAACCCGGGCGCGCCGGCCAGCGCAGGCGAGCCATCGGACAGCAGCAGCGCACCCGCGCCATCGGACAGCATCCAGCGCAGGAAGTGCGAGTCGAAGTCCGTCTCATACCCGCGCGCCGCGAAACGCGAGCGCTTGAAAAGCCGCGACGGCATTTCACTCGCCACCGCCATCGCCGAGCGGTGCGCGCCCAGCTCGATGCCTTGCGCAGCCGTCTGGATCGCCGACACGCCTGCCGCGCAGATGCCGTGCACCGAATGCGTCTCCATCGGCTGTGCGGCGAGTTCGCCCTGGATCATGTTGGCGAACCCCGGCATCAGCGTGTCGCCGCCCGAGGAGCCGCTTGCCAGCAGCGACACGCGCGACAGCTCCGCGCCGCCGCGCCGCAGGCAATCGCGAATGGCCCCCGCGGCGAGCTGCGCATTCGTGTGCTGCGTCACGCCCTCCGCATCGATGGCGTAGTGCCGCGTGAGGATGCCGTTCTCCGCGAGGATGCGCCGCTTGATGCGCTCTGACATGCGGTTGAGCGGCGCGATGTATGCGTCCATGCGGTCGTTGGGAATGGGCTCGCCCGGCATGAAATAGCCGGCGCTCTCGAGGTACACGCGTTGGAATGGAACAGGCATGGTTCAGTGAGTGAAGGAATCGGGAGGCATCAGCGAGCGGCTGCGAAAACGCGGCAACACGGTCCCCAGCACGAAGACCCGCACCATGTAGGGAACCAGCCCGCCCTCGTTGAGCACGGGATCGACCTGCGCGCGGTAGCGCGTGTGGTGCAGGTGCGTGAGCTCGGACCAATGGGCATGCGGGTTCTCGTGATGTGCGGTGTGCAGGCCGATGTTGAACAGCAACGGGTTCACCAGCCCTTCGAAATTGCGTGCGTAGTTCAATCGGCCACCGGAGGTATCGCCCGATGCTCCCTTGTCTGCCACCTTGCGTGGTCCCTTCCGGCCGTCGGCATGCGCATGCTGCAGGTAGTTGGTCGCGAGCAGCCAGTGCAGGCCATGCAGCTGCGGCACGATCACGAAAAGCAGGGCCTTGCGCCAATCGAGCGCTAGCAGCGCTGCCCAGCTCACCAGCCACAGCACGTACTGCGCGATGCAGTAACGCCAGGCGCCGCGCCGATGCGCCCGCAGCCGCGCAAGCCAGCCGACGAACACCGGCATCAGCACCCACACCGCCTGGAACGGATGCAGCAGATAGCCCCACAGGTGGTTGCTATCGCCGCCGAAACGGTAGGTGCGCGCCACGTCCTTCGGGCCATGCCGGTGGCGATGGTGGTTGGCCACGTGCGCGGGCCAGAACACGAAGGTCGGATGGCCCTGCAGCAGCGTGATCCAGAAATCGGTCAACCGGTTCATGCGCCGCCCGCGCCACATGCGCAGGTGCACATGGTTGTGATGGATCACGCCGATGCCGAGCGTGAGGAACAGCATCAGCGCATAGAGCAGCGCGTTGAAGCCGTTCACCCATTGCCAAGCCGCCAATGCCGGCAGCGCGACGAGGTAAGCGAGGCTTTGCCAATCGCGCCAGTGCCGAAGGCGCGGCCGGCGAGGCGACGCCTCAGGCGGGCGTGCCATGCCGCCGCGCCTCTTTGTCCCTGAAGGCCTGGAAGTGTGGCTCGCCCGCGTCCGCCGCGATGCGCGTCCTGAACAGCCGGTCCATGAAAGTGAACTGGAAGCCGTAGTTGCCGTTGTGGCAGGCGTGGTGCAGATGGTGCCGGCGGCTCGCGGCGAACCAGTGGCTGTACGACACCCCGGTGAAGAAGTCGTAGTTCGAATGCCCCACGCAGTTGAAGAACAGACTGAACACCGGCACCGCCGCCAGCGCCCAGAAGCTGAAGTCGTGCACCACCATCGGCAGCAGGATCACGTTGCCGAGCATCAGCGCCTCGATCGGGTGGAAGCTGTAGGTGGCCCAAGGCGTCGTCACGAACGAGCGATGGTGCGGCCCGTGAAAGCGGCGCAGCAAACGCGTGTGCAGGAGGCGATGGTTGATCCAGAAATGCACGTCGTTCCACACCGCCAGCACGAGGATCTCGACGGCGATCTGCCGCCAGCCCGCGTCGGGATCGAGCCGCGCCCAACCCAGTTGCAGCAAGCCCCAAGGAAACACCATGCCCAGACCGAAGATCAGCACCGAGATGCCCGACTGTCCGAGCTCCCGCCGCAACTGTCCCGGCTGCAATGGCCGTGGATCGAGCACCCGCCCGATGCCCATCGACGGCAGCAGCCGCTTCGTCAGCAGCCAGGTGATGGCGCCGAAGCCGACATAGATGCCGCCGAAAAAAAGCACGCCCCACAGCATGACCTGCAGGGCGGACAGTGAAGTGAAGGTCTGCGCCATCCCCCGAGGCTACAGCAGCATCTCGGGAACGATGGGTGCAATGAGCATGTTGTAGAAACGCTGGAAGAAGCCGGACTCGGGCTCGGAAGTGAGGATCACCTCCTTCTCCCCATCGTTGGTGAGCCACTGGAGCGTGCCGGTGTCCTTGGCCAGCCGCAGCCGGTAGGAGTTCTGCAGCTTGCTGATGTTGATGATGCGCAGCATCTCGCGCGCCAGTTGCGGGCTGTCGACCACCACCCCCATCTCGGTATTCTGGCTGGCCGAGCGCGGATCGAGGTTCATCGAGCCGATGAAGATGCGCGTCCTGTCGATGGCGGCGGTCTTCGCGTGCAGCCGCCCGAGCGACTTGCCGAACATGCCGAAGCGCTCGCCCTTGCTGGTGCGCTGGGGGCTCAGCTCGTACAGGTCTGCGCCGCTTTGCAGCAACCGCTCGCGATAGCGCGCGTAGCCGGTGTGCACCAGCGGCTCGTCGTTGGCGGCGAGCGAATTGGTCAGGAGCGTCAGCTTGACCTTGCGCTTGGCCAAGTCGTCAAAGGCCTCCATGCCGCGCTCGCCGGGTACGAGATACGGCGAGGTCAGGTCTACCTCGGTCTTGGCGTCCATGAGCAGCCCCCAGACCTTCATCGTCACGCTGGTAGAGATGGCTTCGTCGGCGGTCATCGTCTCGGGCTTGGTCGGCGGATCGGCAAGGGCGCGCGCCTCGCCCCACAGGAGGCCCATGCGGCCGCCGTCGAGTTCCTCGGCGATCGGGCCATAACCCAGGATGTCGGAAGGCGGCAGCACGATCTTTGGTGGCGGCGCGGCCATGCCGATCCAGTCGTCGAACTCGGCGCTGCCCGGCATGCGGCCGCCTTCGCCCTTCACGATGTCGGCGATGGGCCAGACCTGCACGCTGTTCCAGTAGGCATCGAAGATCGATTCGAGCTGCGGCACCACCTTGCCGACCACCAGCGCGTCCATGTCGATGAAGTTCTGCGCCTCGCTCAGCACAAAATATTCGTCGGCGATGTTGCGGCCGCCCACCACCGCCATCGCGCCGTCGGCGATGAAAAGCTTGTTGTGCATGCGGTGGTTGAGCCGCACGATCTCGAACGGCGAAGCCGCGAAGCGCGAGAGAAAACCGTTGCGCCCGCAGCAGAACGGGTTGTAGAGCCGCACCTGCACATTGGGCGTTTCCGAGAGTGCCAGCAGCAGTTGCTGGCTCTTGGCGGTGTAGAGATCGTCCACCAGCACCCGCACCTTCACGCCGCGCGCCGCGGCTTCGCGCAATGTGCGCAGCAGCAGTCGGCCGACGGCGTCGTTTTCCAGCTGGTAGTACTGCACCACCAGCGACTGCTGGGCGCGCTGCGCGAGCTGGATGCGCGCGTCGAGCGAATACACGCCCAGCGGCATCAGCCGGAAGCCCGAATGCTCCCCGGGCGGTGTGGAAGCGGCGGCAATCTTCGCGAGCCTGGTCGCCGGATCGGCCGAGGCGGCGTGCTCGGCAGGCCGGTCTTTCGCCGGCGGCAGCGAACCGCAGGCGGCGAGCGCAGCCAGCAGGAAACCCGCGAGCGCCATGCGCAGAAGTCGATGCCAGCCGTTCATGATGATGATTGCCCTCGTTCGTTTTCTCTGTCGTTGCCATGAATGAATACGCCGGCAGGCGTGCATCAGTTTCATCCGCCCCAGCGAAAGGGCGTCGTCCTAGAATTCGCGCCACACCGGCAAGGAGTTACATCATGGCCCGCTCGATCCTCTCACGCATCGCCCTGATGACGGCCATCGCTGCTCTCGCGCACCCCGCCTGGGCAGCATTGGACATCGGCGACCCCGTGCCCAAGTTCACCGCCAACGCCGCGCTGGGCGGCAAGACTTTCCGCTACTCGCTGGCCGACGCGCTCGCCAAGGGACCCGTGGTGTTGTACTTCTTTCCCGCGGCCGACTCCAACGATTGCTCGATCGAGGCGCACGCCTTCGCCGAAGCGGTCGACCAGTTCGCGGCATTGGGCGCCAGCGTGATCGGCGTCTCGGCCGACGACATCGACACCCTCTCGAAGTTTTCGATCAAGTCCTGCCAGAGCCGGTTTCCGGTGGCATCGGACGAAGCCAAGACGGTGATCAACGGCTTCGACGCGCTGATGCAGACCCGGCCGGACTTTGCCAACCGGCTGTCGTACGTGATCTCGCCGGACGGCAAGGTCGCCTACTACTACCAGAACCTGAATCCGGACAAGCACGTGGAACGCACGCTGAATGCGGTGCGGGCGCTGCCGAAGGCAAGCGCGGCAAAGTAGGCAGCAAGCGGCAGAGGCCAGGTCTACCGGACCCGGACGCCCTCGTTCCAGCCCTTTTCCAGCGGGTTCAACACCAGTTGGATCAACCGGCGCTTGTCGGTCTGGATGTCCGCCTGCAAGCTCATGCCCGATTGCAGCGGTTGCGGGTGCCCCTTGACCCAGATGCTGGCGTCGGGCCCGGCAAGCGCAATTTGCACGCGATAGGCCAGGCCATTCGTTCGCTGATCCGAATTGCTGCTATCGAAGTTGCGGTTGCTGCTTGAAGCAGATTGGCCCGCTCCCGTCTGCTTGTCGAGCGCCTGCGGGTTCTGGAACTCGGCGTCCGCACTGATCCATTTGACAGTGCCGGCCACGGCACCATATTGCGTGAAAGGAAAGCTGTCGAGCTTGACCTCGACGGACTGCCCGATCCTCACATAGCCGATGTCGTTGTTGCTGAGCAGGACCTCGGCAATCAACGGCGTGTTTTCCGGCACGATCGTCAGGAGCGGTTGGTTGGCGGCCACAGCACTCCCCAGCGTCGTGACCCCAAGGCTTTGGACAATGCCCGACACAGGCGCGCGCAATGTCTTCAGGCCGTTGAGCTGCTGGGCCTTCTCGAACTCGGCCTGCAGGCTCGCGCCTTCCCGACTGGCCTGCTCGACCTCCGCAAGAATCTGCACCTTGCGTTCCTGCTCCACGGCAGCCTGGCGGAATCGCGCTTCCTGGAGGCCCGCAGCGAGCTGGGCGAGCGTCTGGCTCTGCGCCGCCAGGTCGTGCTCCAGTCCGACCACTTCCTGCTCCTGCTTGAGGCGCTCGCCTTCGCTGAAGAAGCCTTCCTTCACGAGTGCCAAGCTCTGTTGGTAGCGCTTGGTCGCAAGCCCGAGGTTCAGCCGCAGCTTCGTGTGCGTCGACTCGGCGGCCTTGAGCGCCTTCGTCTTTTCATCGACCGATGCCCTGGCTTCCGCGAGCTTGGCCTCGAATGCCGCTTCGCGGGCCTGGATTGTCGCCATCTGATCGGGCGTCAATGCCGGCGCGGTGCGCGCCATGCTCGCACCGCTCGCTTGCGCTGACATGGGCAGATGCTGTCCCCTCATCTCCACCATGAGACGCGCCATCTGTTGCTGGTTCTGCTGCAGCCGCTGCTGGCTGCTGGACAGATCGGCCTGGGACAAGGTCGGATCCAGTTCGATCAGGAGATCGCCCTCCTTGACGCGCTGGCCTTCGCGCACATGAATCGCTCGCACGAGGGCCGGTTCGATCGTCTGCAGGACCTTCACCCGGCCGTCGGGAATCAGCCGGCCGGGGGCCGTCGCCACGATCTCGATTTCGCCGATGCACGCCCAGGTGATGGCGCCAAGCAGCAATACCGCCAGCGCCCACATCAGGCCGCTGGCAAACGGCGCAGGAGGCGTCTCCTCGATGGCAAGCGCCGGGCTGTGAAACGCCCTCTCCTTCGGGGACAGCAAGGTATTCATGCCTCCGTCTCCGCCGGGTTGCCGCGCCGCTCGGCGCGATGCGTTGCGGAATTCTTGCGAACGCCAGTTCCGGGTTCGTGCTGCTGCATGGCCCAGAGCCTTGCGAATTCGCCTTGCTGTGCAATGAGTTCCTGCAACCCGCCTTGCTCCACCACCTTGCCGCTGTCGAGCACGACGATGCGGCTGCAATGGCGCAGCGTGGAGAGGCGGTGGGCAATCATGATGACCGTGCGGCCGCGGCAAATCTGCGCCATGTTGGCCTGAATGGCCTGCTCGCTCTCGACGTCCAGCGCGCTGGTGGCTTCGTCCAGGATCAGGATGCGCGGATCGCCCGTCAGTGCGCGGGCGATCGCGATGCGCTGGCGCTGCCCGCCGGACAGAAGAGCGCCGCGTTCACCCACCGGGGTCTGATAGCCCTGCGGCAAAGCCGTGATGAACTCGTGCGCGCCCGCCTGCTGCGCCGCGAAAACGATGCGGTCAAACGACATGCCTGGATGTGCAACTGCGATGTTTTCTGCAATCGTCCCGCTGAACAGGAAGCTGTCTTGCAGCACGACGCCGATCTGGCGGCGCAACTGCTGCGGATCGGCATGCGCGATGTCGTGGCCGTCGACCAACACCCGCCCGGCCTCCATGCCGTACAGCCGCTGGATGAGCTTGGTGAGGGTCGATTTGCCGCAGCCGGAGCGTCCCACGATGCCCACCACTTCACCCGGCTCCAGCAAAAGGCTCAGGTTGTTCAGCACGAGCGGCGTTTCTGACTGGTAGCGGAAATGAATCGATTGCAACTCGATGCGCCCCTTCAGCGACGGCATGGCCTGCACGCCCGTGTTGGTGGGCTCCGGCAGTGCATTCATGAGATCGCCCATACGGTCGACCGACAGCTTGACCTGCTGGAAGTTCTGCCAGAGCCCCACCAGGCGGGACACCGGCTGCAGCACCTGCCCGGCCAGCATCTGAAACGCGATGAGCCCTCCGACAGTGAGATCGTTGTTCATCACCAGCGTGGTGCCGACCCAGAGCACCGCCAGCGTCAGCATTCGCTGCACCGCCTGCGAGATGCTCTGCGCCGCATTTCCCAGCTTGCTGACATCGAACCCCGCCGCCACTTGCCGGGCAGCGAGCAGGTCCCACTTGCGCTGCCACATGGGCGCCAGCGCCAGACTTTTGAGCGTGTGGATGCCCTGGATGCTCTCGACCATGAAGCTGCCGGCCTCCGCACTGCGGTCGAACTTTGTCTGCAGCGCCCTCCCGAAAATGGGCTGTGCCACGAGCGTGACGAGAGCAAGGATCGGCAGGCCGATGAGCGTGACGATGGTCAGCTTGATGCTGTAGAGCAGCATCACCGCAATGAAGATGCCGATGAAGAGCCCGTCGACCAGCGTCGTCAGCGCCCCGCCGGTGAAGAAGCTGCGGATGTTCTCGAGCTCGCGCGTGCGGGCCAGCGTGTCGCCGGCCTGGCGCTGCTCGAAATAGCGGATGGGCAGGCTGAGCACATGGCGAAAGAGGTCGCTGGACAGGCCGGCATCCAGGCGTGCGGACGTGTGGGCGAGCATGTACCCGCGCAGCGTGTTGGTCACCGCCTCGAAGACGATCAGGCCCGCCATGCCGATGCCCAGGACATGCAGGGTCGACAGGCTCTTGTGCATCAGGACCTTGTCGATGATGACCTGGCTGAACAAGGGCGTCGTCAGTGCGACCAGTTGGAGCAGGAATGCGCCAAGGAGCACCTGCCCCAGTGGCTTTCGGTAGCGCCACAGCACCGGAACAAACCACCCGAGGCCAAAGCGCCGGGAGGGCGAGCCGCTGGCCGTGGCAGGTTGCAGTGGCTGGCGGAAACAAATGACGGGGAGAACACCGTTCTCCCCGTGGCTTCGGACCAGCTCTGCCATCGAAACCCAGGTGAATTTCGAAGTCTTGGGTATCCAGAGGAGCAACTCGTCCAAAGGCTGCTTCGGCTCGACGACGCCCGATTCGCTCGCAGTGCCGGGGCGCAGCCCTGTAGACGGACCACGCGTCTCACGCCGGGCAACCACGGTGACCACGTTGCCATCGGCACCGAAGATCACACAGGGAACGGGTAGTGACCGTGCGCCCCCACGCTGCTTGAGGAACGGCCATTTGCGTGACGGGAATTCCCGGACCTGCTGAGGCTTCGACACGAGCCCCAGATGCTGCGCCGCATGCTGCAGTTCCTGCACGCCGATGGGGGTTTCAGGACGCCAGCCCATCGCTTGGCCAAGTGCCTGGACACTCATCTCCAGGGAGAAGAATGCGACGATAGGCTGCAAAGCCGAAAGGCCTTGTAGTGCCGGAAAAGAGCCGCCTTCAAGCTGAGGCGGCGCGCCGAGGTCACCAGGACTATTCAAGGCCTGTTGCGACCGGCTCGCGCCCTCCTCTTCCATGGCCTTTTGATCCAAAGCGGTCCAAGCTCTTTTCTCAATCAAAGCGCCGCGTCGCCCTGCCCCAGGCAGTGCACGAGCGACGCGTTATCTACGTCACGCGGTCAGTTGGATGTTGGCCTGCGAAAGCTGGGCCAGTGTTGCGTGATGGAACGTGATGCTCTGGTTGCCATCGGTGAACACCACGTTCTGGCCGTTCTGGGTCATGTGGCTCAGGACGTCGGCGGTGCCGCCGTAGCCGAAGCCGGTGAACCTCAATTGGTCGACGCCCTCGAGTCCGTAAACCTGGTTGTTGCTCGCGTCGGTGCTGGAGTTGAAGATAAAGACATCTGCGCCGCGGCCGCCGATCAGCGTGTTGTTTCCTGCGCCGCCATTCAAGGCATCACTCCAGCTTCCGAAGTTGTTTGCCATGTAGTTCGCCTGCGCAGGCGCGGTGTTTGCGATGAACTCACCCGACCTGGAAAAGCCGACGACCACTGCCGCGCGACTCGCTCCTCGATTCAGCGCGTCCACCCATCCAGCGAGCCCGCCCTGATCTGGTTCGCGGTTCAGCACGTTCCTGTACAACAAGGTCGCAAACTGGGTGTTGTCGAGAGAACCATAAGTTTTCTGGAATTCAGAAGAATTGATGAATCCCTGCGCGACCGTCTCGACCGTTGTGGCCTCTGTGTCCAACAAGTTCATCCAGTTGACGAAGCCCATGCCATCAGGCTCTCTGTTCAAGGTCGCCTTGTAAAGGCGATAGACATCTCCCTGATGATCGCTACTGAACTTGGATGTCATGAATGCATCGACGTCGCGGGACGTGCTATTTCTGAACTCGCCGGAGTCCGAGAAACCCAGCATGATCTCTGCGCGCGATGCACCGGCATTGAGCGAGCGAAGCCAGGACTCAAGGCCACCTGCATCCGGGGCACGGCCTAGCACGTTCTGGTACAGGCGTGTGACGAACTGGGTATTGTCCAAACCTGCATAGGTCGTCTGGAACTCGGACGATTGCGCAAACGCCGTTGCGATGGTTTTCAACGTTGCGCCGTTCTTGAGAGCGCCGACCCAGCTCTGCAGGCCACCGATATCCGGATCTCTCGCAAACGCAGCCTGATAGAGCCGGAAAACAGCCCCGTGTTGAAGATTGCCGAACCCGGAAACACCGTCGCCACCATCGATCGTGTCGTTGCCCGAACCACCGATCAACGCATCGTTGCCCCAGCCGCCGGTGATCTTGTCGTCGCCGCCGCCGCCGTTGAGGTAAACAGAGCTCGTTGTACTCAAGGCGGTGAGTGTGTCGTTGAAGTCCGAACCGGCCACAGCGTAAATCTGCGACAGCGTGTCGCGATTGCCCCATCCGTCCGTTGCAGTGCCAGACCGAAGATCGACGCTGACGCCAGCAGGACCATCGTTGTAGTGAACGATTACCGCCCCAGTGCTATTGCCGGTGATGGAATCATTGCCTTGCCCACCCCAGATGTCGTCGTTTCCTGCATCGCTGAAGATGACATCGTTGCCTGCGCCGCCGTCGATCAGATCGTTCCCGGCGCCGCCGTGAATGCTGTCCGCGCCAGGGGTTCCAACCAAAGTATCGTTTCCGGGAGTGCCGTCGATGATTGCCACAGTACGTTCCTTCGTTTTTAAGTAAGACTTCTCCACCTGCATCGCTCCTCCCGCAGATGCAGCCACCCGAGTCATGGTTCATCCGCCCTGACCTGTACATATCGTATCCGCTTGTATCCCTGGATTCGTTCATGAACAAGGGCCCACTCGCGTGCTTTTTCCACGGAGCATCGCGTTTATGCGAGGGCATCCAGTCAAGTAGCACTTAAGTATTAGTAAAAACTGCTAGTCGCTGGTTCTTTGTTGCGGAGTGCGGTGAACAAGCGAGCCTCTGCGGCTTCTTGTTCATTCACGCAAAATCCCGCCCCATGCAGCTCAACTACATCGCCAACGCCGACGTCCCGTCCGCTTCCGGCCGCACCATCCCCGTCATCGACCCCTCCGACGGCCAGCCGTTCGACGAAATCCAGCGCAGCAATGCCGCCGACATCGATTCCGCCGTGCGCGCCGCGCGCGACTGCTTCGAGGGCGTGTGGCACAAGGTCAGCGCCGCCGACCGCAGCCGTCTGCTCTACAAGCTCTCCCAGAAGATCGCCGAGCACGTCGACGAGCTCGCGCTGATCGAGCAGCGCGACTGCGGCAAGCCCGTCAAGCAGGCGCGTGCGGATGCAGTGGCGCTGGTGCGCTATTTCGAGTTCTACGCCGGCGCCTGCGACAAGCTGCACGGCGAGACCATCCCCTACCAGGACGGCTACAGCGTGTTCACCTGGCGCGAACCGCACGGCGTCACGGGGCACATCATTCCGTGGAACTACCCGATGCAGATCTTCGGGCGCAGCGTGGGCGGTGCGCTGGCGGCAGGCAACGTGTGCGTGGTGAAGCCGGCCGAAGACGCGTGCCTTTCGCTGATCCGTGTGGCGCAGCTGGCGGCCGAAGTCGGTTTTCCGGCTGGCGCGCTGAACATCGTGACGGGCTACGGCCATGAGGTGGGCGACGCGCTCGCGCGGCACGAGGGCATCGACCACATCAGCTTCACCGGCAGTCCGAAGATCGGCACGCTGATCCAGCAGGTGGCGGCCGAGCGGCATTGCCCGGTCACGCTCGAGCTGGGCGGTAAGAGCCCGCAGATCATCTTTGCGGACGCCGATCTCGATGCGGCGATTCCGGTCGTCATCAACGCCATCGTGCAGAACGCCGGCCAGACCTGCTCGGCCGGCTCGCGCGTGCTGATCCAGCGCAGCATCTATGAGCCCCTGCTCGAGCGCCTGGGCCACGCCTTCGAGGCGCTTCGCGTCGGCCCGGCGGCCATGGATCTCGACGTCGGCCCGCTGATCCGCCAAACACAGCAGCAGCGCGTCTGGGACTTTTTGAGCGACGCCCAGCACGCCGGCATCCCGATGGTGGCGCAGGGCATCGTCGTCGAGGAAGCACCCGAAACCGGCTTCTACCAGGCGCCCACGCTGCTGCGCGACGTGCCGGTCGGCCACCGCCTTGCGCAGGAAGAAGTGTTCGGCCCGGTGCTCGCGGCGATGCAGTTCGCCGACGAAGACGAAGCGGTGGCACTCGCCAACGCCACGCAGTTCGGCCTCGTCGCGGGTGTGTGGACGGCCGACGGCTCGCGCCAGTTCCGCATGGCCCGGCGCGTGCGCAGCGGGCAGGTGTTCATCAACAACTACGGCGCGGGCGGCGGCGTCGAGTTGCCTTTCGGCGGCGTGAAGTCGTCAGGCTACGGCCGTGAAAAGGGCTTCGAGGCGCTGTACGGTTTCACCACATTGAAGACTGTCGCCGTCAAGCACGGCTGACACCAACCGTTCGGGCTGAGCTTGTCGAAGCCTCGCGCAAGGCTTCGACAGGCTCAGCCCGAACGGTGTTGGTTGATCGAAGCAGCGCAGCAGAGCGCGCCGGACTTATCCGAGCGCCGTGTCCAGCAGCATCATCAGCACGAAGCCGAGCATCAGCCCGCTGGTCGCAAAGGCTTCGTGCCCCTTGCGGTGCGATTCGGGAATGATTTCGTGGCTGATGACGAACAGCATCGCGCCCGCCGCGAACCCCAGCCCCCAGGGCAGCAACAGCGCCGAGTGGCCGACGACCGCGGCGCCCAGCACGGCGCCCAGCGGCTCGACCAGCCCTGAGGCCATGCCGATCACTACCGCGAACCAGCGCTTGTAGCCGGCCGCCAGCAACGCCACCGCAACGACCAGCCCCTCCGGCACATCCTGGATCGCGATGCCGGTGGCCAGCGCATCCGCGCGCAGTCCGTTGTTGCCCGCATAGCCCACGCCGATGGCCAGGCCTTCCGGCACGTTGTGCAGCGCGATCGCAAACACGAAGAGCCAGGTGCGCCGGAGTTGCTTGGCCGACTGCCCTTCGCGCCCTTTGATGAAGTGCTCGTGCGGCAGCACGCGGTCCATCACCATGAGCACGATCCCGCCCAGCAGGATGGCCGCGCCGATCACGCCGCCCGCGGCCCAACTGCCGCCGCCGAAAACGCCGATGTTCTTCGCCGCGTCGAGGCCCGGAATGATCAGCGAGAAGGCGCAGGCCGCCAGCATCACGCCGGCGCCGAAACCGAAGAGCGTGTCCTGAAGCCGCTCGGGCAGCTTCTGCGAGAACACCACGGGCAGCGTGCCCAGCGCGGTTGCCAGCGCGGCGACCGAGCCGCCGAGCAAGGCGTTCCAGACCACGGGGTCGGACCGCACGAACTGCCAGAACTGCGAGGCCAGCGCCAGCGCGCCGGCGGTGACGATGGCCAGCCCGATCCATTCGCGCGTCGAAGGTGTGGGCCTCGACCGCGCCGACGGGAACGTCGCCTGCGGATGTTGCGGCTCGTCGTTCATGGGCAATGTCCTCAGTCGCGAATGGCCGCGAGGGCGGCGGCATGGCGCCGGGCCACCTCGGCCCAGTTCACGACGTTGTAGAAGGCCGCGATGTATTCGGGGCGGCGATTCTGGTACTTGAGGTAGTAGGCGTGCTCCCACACGTCCAGACCGAGGATCGGCGTGTTGCCCGAGCCGATGCCGCGCATCAGCGGGCTGTCCTGGTTGCCGCTGCTTTCCACCGCGAGCTTGCCGCCCTTGGCGACCGAGAGCCACGCCCAGCCGCTGCCGAAGCGCGTGAGCGCGGCCTTGGTGAAGGCTTCCTTGAAGGCGTCGAAACCGCCCAGGTCGGCATCGATGGCCTTGGCGAGATCGCCCGTGGGCGTGCCGCCGCCGCCCTGGCCGGCCGGCGCCATCACGGTCCAGAACAGGCTGTGGTTGGCATGCCCGCCGCCGTTGTTGCGCACCGGCGCGCGCAGCGCCTCGGGCAATTGCTCGATGTCGACGATCAGTTGCTCGACCGGCGTGCCTTCGTGCGGCGTGTCCTTGACGGCCGCATTGAGGTTGTTTACATAGGTCTGGTGGTGCTTGCCGTGGTGGATTTCCATCGTCTGCGCGTCGAGGTGCGGTTCGAGCGCATCGAAGGCATAAGGCAAGGCTGGCAGGGTGTACGGCACGGTCGGAAGCTCCTTGGTTGAAAGAGCCCTTTGCGTTGTCGACGTGTGCGTACTCAGGCGCCCAGATGATAGTAATTCGCATTGGCGACGTCAAGACATCGCCTCGCGACATGCTGCAAACAAGCCAAATCGGGCACCTGCCGCGACGAGCCCGATACACTGCCCCGCGTCCTTCGAAAGGCTTTGCACCGATGAAACTGCACCGCGTCCTGCCCCTCGTGCCGACCTTCCTGCTGCTGCTCTTCGGCGCCGGCCTCGCCAGTGCCCAACTCACTACCCCGCCGGCCGGCGACTACATCTACGAAGGCGGTGGCGGCTCGCTGCAGGTCAAGCCGAACGGACGCTTCAACATCACCACGGTCGGCTCGAATGCCCACATGTGCACGCTCGACGGCACCATCGTGCGCGGCAAGGCCAAGATCGACGACACCGGCTGCGTGGTGAGCTTCACGCTCAAGGGCGGCAACGTCGAGGTCTCCACGAACGGTTCCGACGACTGCCGCCAGAGCTGCGGCATGCGCGCCTCCTTCGAAGGCACCTTCATCAAGCCGACACCGGCCTGCGCCGACAAGGCGGTGGCCGCCACCCGCAAGGCCTTCAAGCGCCAGTACGACGCCAAGGACTACACCGCCGCCCTGGCCACCCTCGCCCCCGTGCTCGGCGACTGCGGCAAGACGCTCGACTGGATCAGCACGGGCCGCATCCGCAACGACCTGGCGCTCACGCAGTTCAAGCTTGGCGACCGCGCCGCCTGCCTCAAGACGCTGGAGCCGCTGGCCGAAGACGCCGCCCGGACCGACCAGGGCGTGCGGGACAACTACCCGCCCGCCGACGCCGACGACATCCTGCCCGTGGTCCGCGCGACCCGCACGAACCTGAAGCTCTGCCGCAGCTAGCCTGACCCCGAAAACAAGATTCCCAGACGGCGCCAAGACCGTCGCACCAGCCTTCCATCAACGACAAAGGACGGAGACAACACCATGGATTTCTTCAAGCGCACCCTGCGCACGGCCGTGCTCGGCCTTGGCCTGGCGATGCCGCTGCTGGCGGCCGCGCAGTCGCTGCCGACCGCCTCTCCGGAGCGCGTCGGCCTTTCGACCGAGCGCCTGCAGATGCTCACCGACGTGCTCAAGGCTGACGTGGCCGCCGGCAAGATCCCCGGTGCGGTGCTGCTGGTGGCCCGCCAGGGCAAGGTGGCCTGGTTCGAGCCGGTCGGCAAGCTCGATGCGGCCGCGGGCACGCCGATGCAGCGCGATGGCATCTTCCGCATCTATTCGATGAGCAAGCCCATCACCTCGGTGGCCGCGATGATGCTGGTGGAAGACGGGCGCCTGAAGCTCGACGACCCGATCTCGACGTACCTGCCCGAATACGCCAGCATGACCGTCGGCGTCGAGAAGCCCGGCGCCGACGGCAAGCCGGTGCTCGAAATGGTGCCCGCGCGCAAGCCGATCACGGTGCAGGACCTGATGCGCCACACCTCGGGCCTGACCTACGGCTTCTTCGGGCCGGGCCTGGTCAAGCAGGCCTACAACGCGGCAGGCCTGGGCGCCAACGATCCGACCAATGCCGAGTTCTCGCAGCGCCTGGCCAAGCTGCCGCTGGCCTACCAGCCGGGCACGACCTGGGACTACAGCCAGTCGACCGACATCCTCGGGCGGGTGATCGAGGTGGTCTCGGGCCAGTCGCTCTACCAGTTCGAGAAGGCGCGCCTCTTCGATTCGTTGGGCATGAAGGACACCACCTATTACGTGCCCGAACCGGCGCGCCAGCCGCGCATTGCCGAACCACTGCCCACCGACCGCAGCTTCGGCGTGGGCGCCGACCTGAACGATCCGCGCATCGTGCGCAAGCTCGAGTCGGGCGGCGGCGGACTGGTCTCGACGGCCGGCGACTACGCCCGCTTCCTGCAGATGCTGCTGAACGGCGGCTCGCTCGACGGCAAGCGCTACCTGGGCCCGCGCACCATCGCGCTGATGACAGCCGACCATTCCAACGCGGGCGCCGGCATCGTGCCCGGCCCGCTCTACCTGCCGGGCGCGGGCTACGGTTTCGGCCTGGGCTTCGCGGTGCGCCGCAACGACGGCGAGGCGCCCTACCCCTCGGCCGGCGGCGAATACAACTGGGGCGGCGCGGGCGGCACCTACATGTGGGTGGACCCCAAGAACGAGCTGTTCGTCGTGCTGATGCTGCAGTCGCCCAAGCACAGAACGCATTACAGAACATTGACCCGGGACATGGTTTATGCGGCGGTGATCAAGTAGCCTGCTGCTCACAGGCTCTTGAGGCCTGGCGCAAAATCGGGCACTCCCCTCGAAGCCATGAAGAACAGCAGCAGCACCGTCATTCCGATCTCGCAGATCGGCCGCACGCCCCCCGCCGTGGCCGTGCCGGACATCGCCGTGCCCGCCACCGGCCTGCTACGCGACCGCCTGGGCCGCCCGCTCACCGACCTGCGCATCAGCGTGACCGACCGCTGCAACTTCCGCTGCAGCTACTGCATGCCCAAGGACGTGTTCGACAAGGACTACAAGTACCTGCCGCACAGCGCGCTCCTGAGCTTCGAGGAAATGACGCGCCTGGCCCGCCTGTTCGCCGCGCACGGCGTGCGCAAGATCCGGCTCACCGGCGGCGAGCCGCTGCTGCGCAAGAACATCGAGGCGCTGATCGGGCAACTGGCCGAAATCCGCACGCCCGACGGCGCACCGCTGGAGCTCACCCTCACCACCAACGGCTCCCTCCTCGCCCGCAAGGCCGCCGCGCTCAAGGCCGCCGGCCTGCAGCGCGTGACGGTGAGCCTGGACAGCCTGGACGACGCCGTCTTCCGCCACATGAACGATGTCGATTTTCCGGTGGCCGACGTGCTGGCCGGCATCGACGCGGCCCGAGCCGCGGGCCTCGGGCCGATCAAGGTCAACATGGTGGTCAAGCGCGGCACCAACGAGCAGGAAATCCTGCCGATGGCGCGCTACTTCCGCGAGCACCACGGCGGCAGCGTGGTGCTTCGCTTCATCGAATACATGGACGTGGGCGCCACCAACGGCTGGCGCATGGACGAGGTGCTGCCCTCGGCCGACGTCATTGCGCGCATCGCCGGCGAATTCCCGCTGGTGCCGCTCGAAGCCACCACCCCCGGCGAAACCGCCCAGCGCTGGGCCTATGCCGACGGCGGCGGCGAAGTCGGCGTGATCAGCAGCGTGACGCAGGCCTTCTGCCATGACTGCAGCCGCGCGCGCCTGTCGACCGAGGGCAAGCTGTACCTCTGCCTCTTCGCCAGCGCCGGCCACGACCTGCGTCCGCTGCTGCGCGGCACCGCCAGCGACGACGACATCAGCTCCGCCATCGGCCACATCTGGCAGGGCCGGGCCGACCGCTACTCCGAGCTTCGCGCCCTGCGCGGACCCGACCACGCCGACAGCGGCGATGCCAACGACAAGGCGCCGCGCCGCGTCGAGATGAGCTACATCGGCGGATGACGCGGGCTGCCGCCATGCCCGCGCACCCCGCCATCGCGCCTGCCGACATCACCGGCCTGCTGCTGGCCGGTGGACGCGGTTCCCGCATGGGTGGCGTCGACAAGGGCCTGCAGAACTTCAACGGCGAACCGCTCGCCCTTCACGCGGTGCGGCGACTCGGCGCGCAGGTCGGCCAGGTGTTGATCAATGCCAACCGGAACATCCCGGCGTACGAAGCCTTCGGTGTTCCGGTGCGGGCCGACAGCCTTGCGGACTATCCGGGGCCGCTCGCAGGCTTCCTCACGGGGCTGGCGCATTGCGCCACGCCCTTCCTGCTCACCGTGCCTTGCGACACGCCGCTCTTCCCGCTCGACCTCGCGGCACGCCTCGCCGAAGCACTCGCCGCCGACGACGCGGAAGTCGCCATGGTCAGCGCGCCTGATTCCGAAGGCGACGGCGGACCCGCGCTGCGCCCCCAACCCGTGTTCTGCCTGCTGCGCACGAGCCTGCGCGAAAGCCTCGAGCGCTTCACCGGAGCCGGCGGCCGCAAGGTGCAGGCGTGGACCGCGCAACACCGCACCGTGTTCGTTCCCTTCGACCGGCCCGGCGATACGCCCGACGCCTTCTTCAACGCCAACACGCTCGCCGAATTGCAAGCACTCCAAAACCGATGAGCCCGATGAGCCCGATGAGCAGCCTCGCAGACATCGCCGCCGCCCTCCCCGGCCATGACACCACCGACGCGCTGAGCGTCGATGCGGTCCAGGCTTTCCTGGCGCGACTGGTCGCACCTCTTGCCGTCACGCAGCGCGAGAGCGTGTCGCTGCGCGACGCGCTGGGCCGCGTGCTGGCAGAAGACCTCATCTCGCCCGTGAGCGTGCCGCCGCACGACAACTCGGCGATGGACGGCTACGCGTTCGATGGCGCGATCCTTCCGACCGACGCTCCCGCCGACCATTCCATCAAGCTGCGCGTGGTGGGCACCGCGCTCGCCGGTGCGGCCTGGCGCGGCGCGCTGGCCACAGGCGATGCGGTGCGCATCATGACCGGCGCGATGATGCCGGCCGGTCTCGATACGGTGATCCCGCAGGAGTTCTGCCAGGTCGAGGGCGACGTGGTGAGCTTTCCCGACCGCGTGCTGCGCCGCGGCGACAACCGCCGCTTCGCGGGCGAAGACCTCATGAAAGGCCAGCCGGCCCTCCAGCGCGGCGAGCGGCTTTCGCCGGCCGCGCTCGGCATGGTCGCGAGCCTCGGTCTGCCCGGCGTGCCGGCACTGCGAAAGTTGCGCGTCGCCTACTTCTCGACCGGCGACGAGATCCTCTGCATCGGCGAGCCGCCGCGCGAAGGCGCTGTGTACGACAGCAACCGCTACACCGTCTTCGGCCTGCTCACGCGCCTGGGCTGCGAGGTGATCGACCTGGGCCTCGTGCACGACGACCCCGCCACGCTGGCCGCGACGTTGAAACGCGCCGCGCGCGAAGCCGACGCCATCGTCACCAGCGGCGGCGTGAGCGCCGGCGCTGCAGACCACACGCGCGAGGTGATGCAGCAGGTCGGCGAGATGGCCTTCTGGCATGTCGCGATGCGCCCCGGCCGTCCGCTGGCCGTGGGCCTGATTCCGCGCGATGGCGGCGAAGCCACGGGCCCCGCCGTGCTGTTCGGCCTGCCCGGCAATCCGGTGGCCGTGATGGTCACTTTCCTCGCGTTCGTGCGGCCCGCGCTGCTGCGCATGATGGGCTGCCACGACGCCGCTTCGGCGCCGCCGCCGCTGCTGCGCGCACGCAGCACGGGCCCGATCCGCAAGAAGCCCGGCCGCACCGAATACCAGCGCGGGTTCGTGAAGGCCGTGCCGGGCTCATTGCCCGAGGTCCGCGTCGCTGGTAACCAGGGCTCCGGCGTGCTGAGTTCGATGGTCGAAGCCAACGGGCTCGTGGTGCTGCATCACGACCAGGGCCATGTCGCCGCCGGCGAAGAGGTCGACGTGATGCTGTTCGACGGCGTGATCTAGTTTTCAGGGCGCCAGGTACTGCTTGGAGATGCCTGCGCCCACCGTGTACTTCGGGTCCACGAAATTGCCGAGCCGCACCTTGCCGCACTGGCTCAGCATCATGTAGGCGTCCCAGCGGTCGTAGCCGTATTCCGCCTCCATCCAGAGGATGAGTTCCTTGTAGGGCGATGCGGGTCGCATCCTCCAGCGGCCGGGCGCTGCCGATCGCCATGATCATGTCTTCAGTTTCCAGCCGCGGCCATTCGAGCTTCCAGCCCTTGATGAGATCGACGCGAATGGTCGTGAGGCTCGGGTACTCCACCGCCGTGCCGCACACCTCGCCGTCGCCCTGGCAGGCGTGCGCATCGCCGATGAAGAGACGCCCGCCGGCTGTGCGCACCGGCAGGTAGGTGATGCTGCCGGGCCCCATGTCGGGCAGGTCCATGTTGCCGCCGTGCTGGTCGGGCGTGAGGCTGTTGATCGAGTCGATCTCGGGCGAGCAGCTCAGCGTGCCGATGTGCGGCCTGTAGGGCAAGGTGACGCGCTTGCTCCAGTAGACGCCCTCTTCATCGACATCGATCTTGCGCACTGTCTCGGGCAGCGACTGGTTCAGCAGCGCGGTGAAGGCCGTGCCGCTGAGCGCGCCGAAGTCCGGGATCATGCAGCAGGTGCCGCGCGGATTGGGCCCGCGCGGCGCCATCGATTCGATGTACACCGCGATCGTGTCGCCGGGCTCGGCGCCCTCGATCATGATCGGCCCGTTCTGCGGATTCACGAAGGGCATGGTCAGCACCTTCGAAGGCAGGTCCTGCTCGGTCTTGACCTTGCCGTCGAAGGCGTCGCGTGTCTCCACCACGATGCGGTCGCCGGGCTTCACCGTCATCACGGGCTCGGTGTAGGGGCCGATGGTGAAGTGGAACTTGCCCTGCTTCGCTTCGGTGAGTTCGTGCGTGTCCACGCTGCGCCCGCGGCCCAAACCCCGCGTGTGCATGATCGATTGGTCGAGCCAGTTCATCGGGTGTTCTCCTTGAGGTTTTTTGTTCAGAGCATCAGGTGCGCGCGCACCGCCTGCGCGTTCATCTGGCCGGGCTCGATGCGCCCGACGATGCGGCCCTTTTCCATGACATAGGCGCGCTCGCCCACGTCCAGGATCGTGTCGAGGTTCTGCTCCACGAAAAGAATGGTGGTCCCGAGGTCGCGCCGGATCGCGCGCAGCACGTCGCAGATGAGCTGCACGATCGAGGGCTGGATGCCCTCGGAAGGCTCGTCCAGCAGCATCAGCGCGGGGTTGCCCACCAGCGCGCGGCCGATGGCCAACTGCTGCTGCTCGCCGCCGGACATGGTGCCGGCCTGCTGGTTGCGGCGCTCCGCCAGGCGCGGGAAGTACTGGTAGACCAGGTCGGGCTGCTTCTTGCCGCGCGGGCCGCCGACCAGTTCGCCCACCATGAGGTTCTCGGCCACCGTCATGCGCGCGAACACCTCGCGGCCTTGCGGCACATAGCCGATGCCCAGCCGCGCGCGTGCATCGCTGGAGAGCGCCGCGATGTCCTGCCCCTGCAGCCGCACGCTGCCGCCGCGCGTGCGCAAAAGGCCCATCAGGCAGCGCATGGTGGTCGTCTTGCCGACGCCGTTGCGGCCGATGAGGCTCACGATCTCGCCCTTGCGCACTTTCATGTCCACGCCCTGCAGGATCGGTGTGGCGCCGTAGCTGGCTTGAAGACCTTGCAGCTCCAGGATCGTCTCAGTGGTCATGTGTCTTGCCCAAGTAGATCTCGGCCACGCGCGGGTCCGCGATGATTTCGCCGATCGAGCCCTCGGCGAACACCTTGCCGAAGTGCAGCACCGTCACGCGCTGCGCGATCTGGCGGATGAAGGCCATGTCGTGCTCGACGACCAGCACCGTCATGCCTTCGGCGTTGAGCTTCTGGATCAGCTCGCCGGTCTTGAAGGTTTCCTCGGGCGAGAGGCCCGCGGTGGGTTCGTCCATCAGCAGCAGCACCGGCTTGAGCGCGAGCGCCATGCCGATCTCCAGCCACTGCTGCTGGCCGTGCGCCAACTCGCCCGCGAGCTTGGTGGCGTCCTGCGAAAGGTCGAGCAGTTCGAGCAGCCGGTCTTCCTCGCGCTTGAGGTCCGCCAGGCGTGTGTGGTGCTGCAGCGCGATGTGGATGTTCTGCCGCACCGGCAGCTCCCTGAACACGCTGGGCGCCTGCATCTTGATGCTCATGCCCTGCTGCACGCGCCGGAACGGGCGCTCGCGCGTCACATCGCGCCCCTGGAACGCGATGCTGCCTTCCGAGGCCTCGTGCGTGCCCACGATGAGCTTGAACAGCGTGCTCTTGCCCGCGCCGTTGGGCCCGATGAGGCAATGGATCTCGCCCTGGCGCACCGACAGGTCGACTTCCGACACCGCCGCATGGCCGCCGAAGCGCTTGGACAGGGCCCGTGTCTCGAGCAAGGCGTTCATGCGCGGGCCTCCTCTTGCGCCGTGGGCACCGTGAGCACCGCGGGCGCCGCGGGTTCCTTGGAAGGACCGCGGCGCACGAACAGCCGCCGCACCGCCTGCACCACGCCGATGACAAAGCCCTGCGGCGCCACCATCACCGTGCACAGCAGCATCGCGCCCATCAGCAGCAACGCCGCCTGCTGGCTGTAGACCGTGATCGCCTGGAAGGCCCAGAGCACCAGGAACGATCCCACCAGCGTGGCGGTGATGTCGCCCCGCCCCGAGAACGCGACCCACACGATCGGCATCGCCGCCGCCGGCAGCCCGATGCTGGCCGGCGTGATGAACTGGCCCCACGAGGTGTAGAGCACGCCGCTCAGTCCCGCCAGCGTGGAGCCGATCACGAAGGTGGCGAGCTGGTATTTGCGCACGTCGTAGCCCAGCAGCTCGGCGCGCTGCGGGTCTTCGCGCACCGCGACGATCACGTTGCCGAAGCGCGAGTTCAGCATCATGCGAAGGCCCAGGTACACCACAAGGATCAGGCCCACCACCAGGTAGTACAGCGCGATGCCGTCGAACACCAGCGGGTCGTCGCCGAACCACGGGATGTTCAGCGGCGCCATGTCCTTCATGCCGTTGAAGCCGTTCAGCCGCGCACTGCCGATGTGCCATTCGGGCCCGGCCGTCTGTCCGAGGAAGAAAGCTAGCACCAGCGTGGCCGACAGCGTGACGATGCCGAAGAACACGCCGCCCACGCGGCCCCAGATCATGAAGTAGCCCAGCACCGCCGCGGCCACCGCCGCCAGGCACAGCGCGATCGCGAGTGCGAGGAAGGTGGTGCCCGCATCGCCGCCGAGGTTGACCGCCGCCACGCCGTAGCCGTAGCCCGCGATGCCGAAGAAGAAAGTCTGGCCGAACGACAGCATGCCGCCGTAACCCCACACCAGGCACAGGCCCATGGCCATGAACACCCAGGTCAAGAGGTAGGCCATGTTGCCCACGTCGTAGCCGTCGGCGAAGGCCGGGTACAGCAGCACGGCCGCGAGCACCGCGATGAAGGGAAGCCAGAAGACGCGCGTGGCGCCCAGCGTCTGCGGCCCGTTGATGAGTTGGAACATTGATGTGACTCCGTGGGGGTTCAGCGCGTCTTGCGGGCCAGCCATCCGGACACCCCTTCGGGCAGGATGCGGATCACCACGATCACGGCGAGCAGCATGCCGATTTGCCCGACGATCTGCCCGCCCCAGCCGTTCAGGCCGGTGCGGATGACCGCGAGCAGAATGCCCGCCGGCGCGGTGCCCAGCAGCACGTTGGCGCCGCCCACCACCACCGTGACGAAGGCCTCGACCAGGAAGGCCGCGCCCATGGTGGGGATCAGCGTCATCGTGGGCGCATAGAGCGCCCCGCACAGGCCCGCCAGTGCCGCGCCGATGCCGAAGCTCAGCGCATACACGCGTCCCACGCGCACGCCGGTGGCCTGCGCGATCGACGCGTTCTGCATCGTGGCGCGCGCATGCACGCCGAAGCGCGTGCGCATGAAGATGAAGTAGATGCCGCCCAGCACCGCCACCGCCGCCGCGAACAGCACCATGCGGTAGACCGAGAAGGTGTAGTCGCCTACCACGAAGCTGCCCTCGGGCGTGCCCACGCCGGTGAGCGTGGAGCCGAAGACCAGCAGCATGCCCTGCGTCACGATGAGGCTCAGGCCCCAGGTGGCGAGCAGCGAATCGAGCGGCCGCTTGTAGAGCTTGCGCACCAGGCTCCACTCCACGGCGACGCCGATCAGCCCCGCGGCGAGCGTGCCGCACAACTGCGCGAGCGGCAGCGGAAAGCCCGCGTGTACCAGCCCCACGGTGACGTAGGCGCCGCACATGATGAATTCGCCGTGCGCCATGTTGATCACGCCCATCATCCCGAACACGATGGCCAGGCCGGCCGCCGAGAGGATGAGGAACGCGAACACGTCGGCGAACTGGTAGAAGAACGAGAAGATTTCGGCGAACACCGCTGCTCCCTGCTGGACCGGTCGATCGGATGGGTAGAGGCGCGAAGCGTCAGAGCTTCTTGGGCAGGTCCGACGGCGTGTACTGCTTGCGGTCGTTCTTCTTCGTGAGGTCGCAGCCGATCTGGCCGAGCCAGTACGGCTGGATCGTTCCGTAGTCCTTGAGCACCTTCACGTTGTGCTTCTCGTCCACCGCGATCAGCCGCATCGCGTGCGAGGCGTGCTGGCTCTTGGGGTCGATGCAGACCTTGCCCTCGGCCGCCTCGATGCAGGCCTCGCCCGCGGCGATCACCTTGCGCAGGTCCGCCAGCTTGGTCGACTTGGCCTTCTCGACCATCGTCTTGTACATGTAGAGCGCGTTATAGGCGTTGTAGCCCATGTCGTTGATGTAGGGCTCGTTCGGGAACTTGGCATGCCAGCGCTTCTTGAAGTCGTTGGCCGCGGGCGTGTCGATTTCCTCGAACCAGTTGGCCGTGGCGTGCATGCGGTTGAGCGCGGGCGGCGCGAAGCGCTTGTGCTCGAAGCCCAGCATGACCTTCACCGACGAGCCCATCGGCAGGTTCAGCTTGGCGGCGGCGGCCTGCTCGAAGAACGAGTCCTGCGCGGCGCCCACGTTGAGCATCAGGAGCCAGTCGGGCTTGGCCTTCTGGATGTTCTGGATGGTCTGCGCGAACTGCGAGACGCCCAGCGGAATGAATTCCTCGCCGACCACCGTGCCGCCCACGTCTTTCAGGATCGTGCGGTTCCACTCGGCGGAGATCTGGCCGAAGTTGTAGTCGGCCGCAACCACATACACCTTCTTGCCGAACTTCTCGACCATGTACGGAATGAGCGTGGAGAACTGCTGCTCGGGCACCGCGCCCATGCTGATCATGTTGGCATCGCACACGCCGCCTTCGTACTGGTTGGTATAGAAGTACGGCGTCTGCGTGCGGTCGACGATCGGGCGCACGGCTTCACGCGAGGCCGAGGTGATGCCGCCGATCAGCACGTCCACCTTGTCCTTGCTCAGCAGGCGCCGCGTGAACTCCTGGTAGCGCGCGTTGTCGCCCTGCGGGTCGAGGTGAATCAGCTCGATCTGCCGGCCCAAGATGCCGCCTGCCTTGTTGATCTCTTCCACCGCGAGTTGCGAGCCGTCCAGCTTGGGCTTGCCCAGCACGGCGAGGTCGCCCGAGACGTCTTCCATCAGGCCGACCTTGAGCGGCTCGGCAGCCGCAGCAGCGGTCGCGGCGGTGGCCAGGACCATCGTGCAGCCCAGGGAGAAAAGCGCGTGACGTAGTTTCATGGTGATGTGCTTTCAGGACAGGGAAAGAAAGAAGGAATGAAAAAGGAAGTGGCCGCGGCTCAGAGCGCCGGGTGCCGGCGGTGCCAGTCGGTGATCTGCTGGAAGGCCGCGCCCGCGCGCACCAGCAGCGCCTCGTCGAAATGGCGCGCGACGAACTGGAACGCCACCGGCATGCCGCTCGCGGTGAAGCCGCCGGGCAGCGTGATGGTCGGGCTGCCGGTCATGTCGAACGGGCAGGTGTAGCGCAGCATCGCGGCCATGAGGTCGGCATCGACGCCCATCTGCGCCATGCGCTCCATGGTCGGCGAGGCGATGCCGGTGGCCGGGATCAGCAGCAGGTCGATGTCCTCGAACATCGCGCGCACCTTGCCGCTGAAGTCGTGGCGACGAAGAACGATCTTCTGGTAGTCCACGCCGCGCTGCGCGAGGCCCAGGTCGATGAGGCCGGCGACCGCCGGGCCGTACATGTCCTTGCGCGACGGATAGGTCTTCTCGTGCACCACGGCGGCTTCGATGCCGCACAGCGGGAACCAGTCCTCGATGGCCTGCGCGGGATCGGGAAAGCGCACTTCGCGCAGATCGCCGCCGAGCGTGCGCACCGCGGCGACGGCGGCATCGAGCACTTCGCGCGTGGGTGCGTCGACGCCCTCGGTGGCCCAGCGCATGTCGATGCCGATGCGCAGGCCGGCGATGCCCTTGCCCAGATCGGCGAGGTAGTCGGGCACCGGCGCGAGGCTGGCGGTCGGGTCGTTCACATCGGCGCCGGCAATCGCGCCGAGCATCGCGCCCGCATCGGCCGCGCTGCGCGTCATGGGGCCGATGTGGTCGAGCGTCGCAGCGAGTTCGAAGGCGCCGTAGCGGCTCACCCGGCCCCAGGTGGGCTTCAGGCCCGTGAGGCCGTTGGCGGCCGAGGGAAAGCGGATCGAGCCGCCGGTGTCGGTGCCGAGCGAGCCATAGCACAGGCCCGCCGCGGTCGCGACGCCCGAGCCGCTGGACGACACGCCCGGCCAGTGCGCGGCGTTCCACGGATTGACCGGCGGCGAAACCGAGGGATGGTGGTCCGCATAGGCGCTCTCGGTGAGCTGCAGCTTGCCGAGGATGACGGCGCCCGCCTCGCGCAGCTTGCGCACCACGGTGCCGTCGGTGGTGGGCACGAAGTCCTTGTAGAGCGTCATGCCGGCGGCGGTCGGCACGCCTTCGGTCCAGCAGAGGTCCTTGATGGCGATGGGTACGCCGTGCAGCGGACCGCGGATCTCGCCCTTGGCGATTTCCGCTTCGGCGCGCGCGGCCTCGGCGAGCGCGGAATCGCCGAGCACCCGCACATAGCTCTTGAGCTTTCCGTCGAGCGCGCCGATGCGCTCGAGCTGCGCCTTCGTCACCTCGACAGGCGACAGTTCCCTGGCCTGGATGCGGCGGCCGACTTCCAGAAGTTCGAGGTAGTGCAGATCGTTGTCAGGCATGGCGGGGAGACTCCGTTTCGTTGTGGATCAGGGCGAGGAACAGGCTTGTCTGAAGCTGCGCGTCGAAGGTATTGAAGGTATCGAAGGGCCGCCGCGAACGCTTGGCTCGCAGCGCCATTGCGATGTGCTGGACCGGCCAGCGACGTTTTTTTTTCAGCGCAGCACGGGCGCGCGCTGGTGGAAACCAGTGGCCTGCTGGAACGCATGGCCCGCGCGCAGCAGCGTCGCCTCCGCGAAGGGCCGGCCGATGATCTGCATGCCGATGGGCAGGCCATCGGGATCGAAGCCGCAGGGCACGTTCAGCGAAGGCAGGCCCGTGAGGCTCGCGACGCCGGTGAACTGCATGATTGCGGAGAGCATGTCTTCCTGCTGCCCCGGCTCGATCTCCACGCGCGTCTCGCCGATGCGTGTGGCAACGAAAGGCAGCGAGGGGCAGACGAACACATCCACCCGCCTGAAGGCTTCGAGGAATTCGGCGCGCAGCAGCGCGCGGTAGCGCTGGGCCTGCAGGTACTGGGTGGCCAGCAGCATTTCGCCGGCTTCCAGCAGGGTGCGCACGTCCTCGCCGTAGTCCTCGGGGCGCTCGCGCAGGTTGCGCTGGTGGTAGGTGCTGGGCTCGGCCGATTCGATGGTGAGCTGCGCGGAGATGTTGCCGTGGATGTTGCGGATGTCGACATCGACCAGCTCGGCGCCCAGGTCGACGAAGGTGGCCAGCGCCTCCTTCACCGCGTCGTGCACGGGCGCCTGCAGGTGCTCGAAGAAATAGCCCGGCACGATGCCGATGCGCAGGCCGCGGCAGCCGCCGCCCAGCGCCTGAAGGTAGTCGTCGCAGGCGCGTGGTGCGCTGCCCGCGTCCTTCGGGTCGAAGCCCGCGATGGCACCGAACATCAGCGCGCAGTCTTCGACGGTGCGCGTCATCGGGCCCACCGTGTCCATGCTCCATGCGAGCGGCACCACGCCGTGGTTGCTGACGCGCCCGTAGGTCGGGCGCAGGCCGACGATGCCGTTGATCGCCGAAGGCAGGCGGATCGAGCCGCCGGTGTCGGTGCCGATCGCGCCGAAGCAGAAGCGCGCGGCCACCGCGACCGCCGAGCCCCCGCTGGAGCCGGCCGGAAAGCGCGCCGGGTCCCACGGGTTGCGCACCGCGCCGTAGTGCGGATTGGCCGAGGTGCCGCCCCAGGCGAACTCGTGCATGTTGGTCTTGCCGATGAAGACCGCGCCGGCCTGGCGCAGCCGCGTGGTTACCGTGGCGTCGGCTTCGGGCAGCCAGTCGGCCAGGATCTTGCTGCCCGCCGTGGTGCGGCTGCCGCGCACCGCGACGTTGTCTTTGAGCGCAAGCGGAATGCCCTGCAGCGGGCCGAGTTCGTGGCCCGCGCCCGAGAGCAGCTCGGCGGCGCGCGCCACCTGCATCGCCTGCTCCTCGAACACCGTGATGAACGACTTGAGCAGGCCGTCGTGCGCGCGGATGCGTGCGAGCGATGCCTCCACCAACTCCACGGGCGAGACCTTGCGCGCGCGCACCAGGCGCGCGGCTTCGGCGAGGCCGAGTTCGAGCAGCCCGCTCATGCGGCGTCCTCGGGCAGGTCGTGGGCATGCGCGAAGGCGGTGACCGGCATCAGCTCGCGGTGGGCCGCATCGCTCATCTTGCGGCTCAGCTCGTTGGCCGCGGGAATCCAGGCGGACAGCACGGCCTCGGCCGCGGCGCGGCGTTCGGGGGTCAGGTCCAGGGCCGCGCAGCGGGCGAGCGCGCCGACATCGACCGCATCTGAGGGCGGGAAAGCATTCATCGTTGTCTCCGTTCGTGAAGGAAGCTTGTGGACTTCACGATAGGGAGCAACGCCGCGCGCGGCTTGGCTGCAAAGGCCAGCGCGATGGGCTGGAACGGCCAATCTTTCCCCAGCCTTCCGCACGGAGCGGAACGCCGGCGCGAGCGTGGACGCGGGCGAACGCTAGTGGCGGCGCAGCAGCGTCTGCGGCGTCACGCCATAGGCCTTCTTGAAGACCCGGCAGAAGTGCGAGAGATCGCTGAAGCCGTGCTGGAACGCCGCCTGCGTGACCTGCCGCACGCGGCCTTCGCGCAGCGCGCGGTGGCTCGCCTCGAGCCGCTGTTTCCAGAGCCACTGGATCGGCGTGGTGCCGTGCTCGGCGAACACGCGCGCGAGCGTGCGGGCGGACACATGCTGCGCGGCGGCGATCTGTTCGACGTCGAGCTCGCAATCGTCCAGGTGCGCGACGATGTAGTCGCGCGTCTTCTGGAACAGCGCATCGTGCGAGGAGTGCACGGCATCGGTGCCACCGACCTGGAACTGGAGCACCGCCGAGAGCATGTCCAGCAGCGAGCTCGCCAGGCTCGCCTGCATGCCCTCGCGCCCCGAGAGCTCCAGCACCGCGGCCTCGCGGATCATGCTGCCCAGCAGCCTGGCGATGGGGTGGCCGTTGGCCAGGTGCATGGCGGTCAGGTTCTGGGCCTCGGGAAACCTGCAGAGCAGCTGCAACCGCGGAATGCGCACGAGCAGGTTCGACTCGGGCAAGAGGTCGAAGGTGAAGGGGCGCGCGGCGTCGTAGAGCACGATGTCGCCGTTGCGCTGCACCACCTCGCGACCCGACTGCGACAGCACCCCGTGCCCGGACACCATGAGGCTCAGCATGAAGTCTTCGTTCGGCCCGCTGCGCAGGTGCTGCGCGTCACGCTCCCAGTAGTGGCGCGGCGAGGACATCTCCGCGAGCGTGAGGTTGCCGAGCGAACGGACGGAAAAGTGGGCGTTGAAGTGCTCCCGGTCGGGCACGTGGCTCGCGGCCGGAATGAAGTGCTTGCGCACCACATCGCTCCAGTAGTCGAAGCGCTGGCTGCGTTCGACCGTGTCCGTTGAGTAGTCGAGGTTCATGCTGCGAACGAATGGACGGTGCCACCGGCGGATGAAATGTCAAAACCCAAGCAACAATCGTGCCCCTGCGTCGGCCGGCTTCGCCGCGTAGCGGGCACTCTAGCAAGCGCCAGCCCCGGCAGCGTCGGGGCTGACCCTACGTCAGATCCGGCCCAGCGCCTTGTCCACGCCCTTGTTGGCGAGCATGTCGGCGCGTTCGTTGCCGGGGTCGCCCGAGTGGCCCTTGACCCAGCGCCATTCGATCGTGTGGCCGCCCTCGGCCACCAGCTTGTCCAGCCGCTGCCAGAGCTCGACGTTCTTCACCGGCTGCTTGCTGGCGGTCATCCAGCCCTTGGCCTTCCAGCCGCGGATCCATTCGGTGATGCCCATGCGCACGTACTGGCTGTCCAGGTAGAGCAGCACCTTGCAGGGGCGCTTGAGCGCGGCCAAACCCTCGATGACCGCGGTCAGCTCCATGCGGTTGTTGGTGGTGTTGAGTTCGCCGCCGAACAGTTCCTTTTCGGTGGCGCCCGACTTGAGCCACGCGCCCCAGCCCCCGGGTCCGGGGTTGCCCTTGCATGCACCATCGGTGTAGATCACGACTTCGTTCAAGCTCTCTTTTCCTTGTTTCTCTGTTCAATTCAATCCGTTTGATCCCGCTGCTGTCGGTGCACCTTGCCCGCGATCGACACCGGCGCCGTGGCGCGTGCCGCGGCGCGGCGCCAGTCAGCGCTCAGGAGGCGCATGCCGCGCACCCGCTTCACGGCCACGAGGAAATACGCCGCGCCGAAGATCGGCCACCAGCGCTCGCCGGCCGTGTCCATCCAGCGGCAGCGCTCGAGCCAGGCGTCGCTGCGCACCGCGGGCCGGTAGACGCCGAAGCGCCCCGACTCCACCTCGAAGCTCAAGAGCCGCAGCCAGTCGCGCATGCGCCAGTAGCCGATGAACTCCCCGCCTTCGGGCAGGTAGAGATCGCCGACGCCGAGCTTGCGGTACAGGTGCGCGCGCCGCTGGCGCATGCCCCAGAGGCTGGCCGGGTTGAGCCCGCAGATCACCACGCGGCCCTCGGGCACCAGCACCCGCTCGACCTCGCGCAGCGTGGCGTGCGGATCGGGGCTGAGCTCCAGCGCGTGCGGCATCACTACCAGGTCGAGGCTGTTGGCCGCGAACGGCAGCGCCGTGAAGTCGGTCAGCAGCGCGGCCTTGGCGGGCCGCATCGGGTCGCTCAGCGCCAGCCAGCGGTGCGGCATGCGGTTGGTGCGCAGGCCCTCGACTTCGGGTGCGCCCAGCTGCAGCGCGTGATAGCCGAATACATCAGCCACCGCCTGGTCGAACTGGGCCTGCTCCCACGCAAGGAGGTAGCGTCCCGGGGGGGTCGCGAACCAATCCTGCAAACCTATAATTTGACCGCTCATGACCCTCGTTCCGCTGCCCGCCTTCGCTGACAACTACATCTGGATGCTGCACGACGGGTCCAGCGCCATCGTCGTGGATCCGGGCGACGCCCAACCGGTGTTCGATGCGCTGGCGCACCACAAGCTGCAGCTGGCCGCGATTCTAGTCACGCACCACCACGCCGATCACACGGGCGGCGTGGCCGCGCTGCATGCCGCCACGGGCGCGCCGGTGCACGGTCCCGCCCGCGAACGCATCCCCGAGCCGTTCACGCCGTACGTGCAAGGCGACATCGCCGAAGCGCTCGGCCTTCGCTTCGAAGTGATCGACGTGCCGGGCCACACGGCCGGCCACATCGCCTACTTCCTTCCCGCTGCAGAAGACCGCGAGCCATTGCTCTTCTGCGGCGACACGCTCTTCTCGGGCGGCTGCGGGCGCCTCTTCGAAGGCACGCCCGCGCAGATGCTGGCCTCGCTCGACGCACTCGCCGCACTGCCCGACGACACGCGCGTGTGCTGTGCCCACGAATACACACTTGCTAACCTGCGTTTCGCTCGCGCGGTGGAACCGGGCAACGCCGATCTGACTCACTACAACGCGCGTTGCGAAAGCCTGCGCGCACAGGGGCAGCCCACACTGCCCTCGCAGTTGGCGACCGAACGCCTGATCAACCCCTTTCTTCGCAGCCGCGAAGCCACTGTCCTTCGAGCGGTGCGCGCGCACGCCGAGCTTTCCGCCAACGCGGCCGAAGCCGATGTGTTCGCCGCACTGCGCCAATGGAAAAACGACTTCCGATGAAATTTATCGCTGCCACCTGCCTTGCAGGTTCACTGGTGCTCGCAGGCTGCGCGGCACCGACCGACAACAACGCCTCCTCATCCAGCACTTCCCCCAAGACCGGCACCACGGCCGGCGGCACCGGCTCCAAGGTCGCCGGCAGCGCGGCCCCCGTCTACCCGCGCGACGCCCTCTCGCCCCTCTCCAGCGGCGAGGCCCACTCGCAGAGCGTGGTCACGCTGGCTCCGCCGACCGACATGTGGGACCGCATCCGCCGCGGCTTCAAGATGCCCAACCTCGAGAGCGACCTGGTGCGCGACCGCGAGCAGTGGTACGCCAGCCGGCCCGACTACATCCAGCGGATGACCGAGCGCTCGAACAAGTACATGTTCCACATCGTCGAGGAACTCGAGCGGCGCAACATGCCGACCGAACTCGCGCTGCTGCCCTACATCGAGAGCGCGTTCAACCCGCAGGCGGTGTCGAGCGCGCGCGCCGCGGGCATGTGGCAGTTCATGCCGGCCACCGGCACCGACTTCGACCTGAAGCAGAACATCTTCCGCGACGACCGCCGCGACGTGCTGGCCTCCACCCGCGCCGCACTCGATTACCTGCAGAAGCTCTACGGCATGTTCGGCGACTGGCAGCTCGCCTTGGCCGCCTACAACTGGGGCGAAGGCAGCGTGAGCCGCGCCATCGCCAAGAACCAGCGCGCCGGCCTGCCCACCACCTACAGCGACCTCAACATGCCGGCCGAGACGCGGCTGTACGTGCCCAAGCTGCAGGCGGTGAAGAACATCGTGGCCAATCCGCAGGCCTTCAACGCCGAGCTGCCGCTGATCGCCAACCACCCGTACTTCCAGACCGTCACGCTCACCCGCGACCTCGACGTCGAACTGGCCGCCAAGCTGGCCGACGTGCGCATCGAGGACTTCCGCGCGCTCAACCCCGCCGCGCACAAGCCGGTGCTGATCGCCGCGGGCACGCCGCAGATCCTTCTGCCCTGGGACAACGCGGCCGTGTTCCAGCGCAACTTCGACGCCTATTCGCAAGGCCAGTACGCGAGCTGGACCGCCTGGGTCGTTCCCAACACCATGACGGTGGCCGACGCCGCCCAGCGCTCGGGCATGAGCGAGAGCGACCTGCGCGCGATGAACAACGTGCCGCCGCGCATGCTCATCAAGGCCGGCTCCACGCTCATCGTGCCGCGCGGCGCCCGCGTCAAGGAAGACGTGGCGGCGGTCGTGGCCGATGGCGGCCACCTGAGCTTCCAGCCCGAGATCGTCAACCGCCGCACCACCGTGAAGGCCGGCCGCAACGACAGCGTGGCGACCATCGCCCGCCGCTACAAGCTCGCGCCCTCCAACGTGGCCGAGTGGAACGACGTGAAGCCCAACCACGCATTCAAGCGCGGCTACAGCGTCGTGGTGTACCTGCCGGTGCGCGCGGCGCCGGCAGCGCGTGTCGGCGCCGGCGTGGCGGTGGCGCGCGGCCATGCCGCGGCTTCCTCGAAGCGCGGTGTCGCGCCGGCCCGGGCCATTGCGGCCCGCGGCAAGAACGTCGCGAAGGTGCCAGCCGGCAAGCAGGTTGTGCGCGAGAAGCGCGGCGGCACGCCGTCGAAGAAGAAGCGCTGAAAAGGCGCTGAGAAAAGCGTCGCCCCCCCCGCCGGCGGGCACGCCGGAACACAACAAAAGGGAGGGCCATGCCATGGCTGTTGAAGGAAGCGCGGGCGATCTCGTCAAGGTCGTCACGCTGTTGGGAGCCGCGGTCGTCGCCGTTCCCCTGTTCAAGCGGCTGGGCCTCGGCTCGGTCCTGGGGTACCTGGCCGCGGGGCTGGCCATCGGCCCATTCGGCTTCGGGCTTTTCACCGATCCGCAGACGATCCTTCACACCGCCGAACTCGGCGTCGTGATGTTCCTGTTCGTGATCGGCCTGGAGATGCGGCCCTCGCACCTCTGGAGCATGCGCCGCGACATCTTCGGCCTCGGCAGCCTGCAGGTGGTGGTGTGCGGCTTCCTGCTCACCGGCGTCGGCATGGCCTTCGGCTTTCCGTTGGCGGTGTCGTTCGTGTGCGCGATGGGCTTCGTGCTCACCTCCACGGCCATCGTGATGCAGCTGCTGGGCGAGCGCGGCGACATCGCCGCACCGCGCGGGCAGAAGATCGTCGCGGTCCTGCTCTTCGAAGACCTCTTGATCGTGCCGCTCCTGGCCATCGTCGCCTTCATCGCGCCGGTGGATGCGGCGCAGCAGGCCGTCGCGCCCTCG
Organism: Variovorax sp. W2I14; assembly: GCF_050435205.1. Taxonomy (NCBI): domain Bacteria; kingdom Pseudomonadati; phylum Pseudomonadota; class Betaproteobacteria; order Burkholderiales; family Comamonadaceae; genus Variovorax; species Variovorax sp. W2I14. The sequence continues at coordinate 2,127,835 of NZ_JBNDJX010000001.1, forward strand.
CGCTGGATCGGCGTCGGCATCGCCGCGGGCGCGCTCGCCGCGCTGGTGGCGGCGGGCATGTGGCTGCTCAATCCGCTGTTCCGCATCCTGGCCAACTCCAAGGCACGCGAGGTCATGACGGCCGCGGCGCTGCTGGTGGTGCTGGGCGCCGCGCTGCTGATGCAGCTGGGTGGCCTGTCGATGGCCATGGGCGCGTTCCTCGCGGGCGTGCTGCTGTCGGAATCGACCTTCCGCCATCAGCTCGAGGCCGACATCGAACCCTTCCGCGGCCTGCTGCTGGGCCTGTTCTTCATCGGTGTGGGCATGTCGCTCGACCTCGCGGTGGTCGCGCAGAACTGGCAGCTCATCGTGGCCGGCGTGGTGTCGATGATGGTCGTGAAGGCGCTGTGCATCTACGGCGTGGCGCGGCTCGCCAGGAGCTCGCCCGCCGACGCGCTCGACCGCGCGGTGCTGATGGCGCAGGGCGGCGAGTTCGCGTTCGTGCTGTTTTCCGCCGCGCTGGGCGCCAAGGTGATCAGCCCGACCGTCAACGCCAACATGACGGCGGTGGTGGTGCTGTCGATGGCGCTCACGCCGCTCGCGGTGCTCGCGCATCGCCGCTTCGCACCGGCCTCGGCCGCCTCGATGGAAGGCGTCGAGAAGGCCGAGGGGCTGGCCGGCAACGTGCTGGTCATCGGCTTCGGCCGTTTCGGCCAGATCGCCATCCAGGGCGCGCTCGCACGCGGCGCCTCGATCTCGATCATCGACATGGACACGCAGGTGATACGCGATGCTGCCGAATTCGGCTTCAAGGTGTATTACGGCGACGGCTCACGCGCCGACGTGCTGCACGCCGCCGGTGCGCACAGCGCGCGCGTCATCATGGTCTGCGTGGACGACAAGGCTGCGACCACGCGCATCGTCGAGCTGCTGAAGGCCGAGTTCCCGCATGCGCAGTTGCTGGTCCGCTCCTACGACCGCGAGCACATGCTGGAGATCGGCAAGCTCGACGTCGAGTTCCAGATTCGCGAAACCTTCGAATCGGCGATGGTCTTCGGCCGCCAGGGTGTGCTGGCGCTCGGCGCCTCCGGCACCGAGGCCGACGAGGTCATCGGCGAACTGCGGCGGCGCGATGCGGAGCGCGTCGTGCTGGAGATGGCGGGCGGCATCTTCGCGGGCCGCGCGCTGGTGCAGGTGAACACGGAAGCCCACGGCAAGGGCGCCTGAGTTTCAGCGCGGCTGTGCGGCCGCGCGCTTCAGAGCTTCTCGGTCTCGCCGCTGCGCGGCTGCCATTTCATGAGGCGCTTCTCGATCAGGCCCACCAAGCCGTCTAGCGCCAGTGCAAAGGCGGTGAGCACCACGATGCCGGCAAAGACGGTGTTGACATCGAAGGTGCCCTCGGCCTGAAGAATCAGGTACCCCACGCCGCGCGCAGAACCCAGGTACTCCCCCACCACCGCGCCCACGAAGGCCAAGCCCACCGAGGTGTGCAGGCTGGAGAACACCCAGCTCGTCGCGCTCGGCAGGTACACGGTGCGCAGCAATTGCCGCTGGTTGGCGCCCAGCATCTTCGCGTTGGCCAGCACCACTGGGCTCACCTCGCGCACGCCCTGGTAGACGTTGAAGAACACGATGAAGAACACCAGCGTGACCGCCAGCGCCACCTTGCTCCAGATGCCGAGGCCGAACCACAGCGCGAAGATCGGCGCGAGGATCACGCGCGGCATCGAGTTGGCGGCCTTGATGTAGGGGTCGAGGATCAGGCTCGCGGTGGGCGCGAGCGCGAGCCAGAGCCCGCATGCGAGGCCCATCACGGTGCCGATGCCGAAGGCCAGCACCGTCTCCAGCAACGTGGTGCCCAGGTGCCGGTAGATGTCGGCGTTGCCCTTCAATCCTTCGGGAAACAGCAGGTTCGGCGGCACCTCGAACGGCAGGAACCAGCTCCAGATGCGGCCCGCCACCTGGATCGGCTCGCCGACGAAAAAGGCGAACTGCTGGTTGCGCGACGCCACATGCCAGCCCACCAGGATGAGCACGAGCAGCACCAGTTGCCAGAAGCGCGCATTGCGCTCGTTCAGGCGCGGGATCATGCGGCTTTCCTCAGTTGCTGCGCGTAGCCCTTGAGCACCTCGTCGCGCAGCACCTCCCAGATCTGGGTGTGCAGCTCGACGAAGCGCGGCTGCGTGCGCACCTCGGCCACGTCGCGTGGGCGGGCCAGGTCGATGTCGAACTCGCCGATGGAATGCGTGGCCGGACCGGCCGACAGCACCACCACGCGGTCGCTCATCGCGATGGCTTCATCGAGATCGTGCGTGATGAAGAGCACCGCCTTCTTCTTCGCGCTCCAGATCTCGAGCACTTCGTTCTCCATCAACTGCCGCGTCTGGATGTCGAGCGCGCTGAAGGGCTCGTCCATCAGGATGATGTCGGGGTCGAGCACCAGCGTCTGCGCCAGCGCGACGCGCTTGCGCATGCCGCCCGAGAGCTGGTGCGGATAGCGGTCGCCGAAGCCCGAAAGCCCTACGCGCGAGAGCCACGCTTCGGCCTGCTCACGCGCATCGGCATCGGACACGCCGCGGTACTGCAGCCCCACCATCACGTTGGCGACGGCGCTGCGCCACGGCATCAGCGCCTCGGTCTGGAACATGTAGCCCGCGCGCGCATTGACGCCCGAAAGCGTTTCCCCGAACACCTTGACCGTGCCCGACGACGGTTCGAGCAGCCCCGCGCCCACGTTCAGCAATGTCGACTTGCCGCATCCCGTGGGCCCGACCACCGAGACGAACTCGCCGGCCTTGATGCGCAGCGTGGTGTCGGCGACGGCGGTGTAGCGCTGGCCCGGGTCGTCCTTCGAGTGGAAGGTGCAACTGATGGAGAGGAGTTCGAGTGCGTAATCGGACATGTCTGCAGGATTAAAAAACCCGGCCAAGGCCGGGTCGCGGGGACGTTCGGAGTCAGGCTTTGAACCTGTCTTTCGCGCGCCTAGCAAAATCGTTGGTGTAGGTCTTGAGGAGGTCGATCTTCTCGGCCTTCACCGCAGTGTCGAAGCTCGCGATGGCCGTGAGGGCCGTCTTCGGTCCGTCGGCCGGCACGAGCCCATCGGTGGCGATCGATTCGCGCACTTTGTCGAAGGACGCGAGGTACAACGCCCGGTCGCCGAGCAGGTAGGTCTCGGGCACCGTCTTGATGATGTCGCCCGGCCCCGCCGTCTGCAGCCACTTCAGGCCGTGCACGATGGCATTGGCCAGCGCCTGGCAGGTGTTGGGATTCTTCTGGATGAAATCGATCGGCGCGTAGAGGCAGGCCGCGGGCATCGGCCCGCCGAACACCTGCTGCGTGCCCTTGAGCGTGCGCGTGTCGCTGATGATCTTCACGTCGCCCTTCTGCTCGAGCATCGTCATCACCGGGTCGGTGTTGCTGATGGCGTCGATCTGGCCCGAGCGCAGCGCGGTGAGCGCGCCGGCCGCGACGCCCACGCCGATGTAGCTCACGTCGCTCGCCTTGAGGCCGCCGCGCGAGAGCACGAGATTGGCCACCATGTTGGTCGACGAGCCCGGCGCGGAAACGCCGATCTTCTTCCCCTTCAAGTCCTGGATGCCGGTGTAGCCCGCCATGTTCTTGGTCGACACGCCCACCGCGATCTGCGGTGCGCGGCCCTGCAGCACGAAGGCCTGGAAGAACTGGTTCTTGGCCTGCAGGTTGATGGTGTGTTCGTAGGCGCCCGAGCAGACGTCGGCCGAGCCGCCCACCACCGCCTGCAGCGCACGCGCGCCACCGGCGAAATCGGAAATCTCCACCTCGAGTCCTTCGGCCTTGAAGTAGCCGAGCTGCTCGGAGATGGTGAGGGGCAGGTAGTAGAACGCGGCCTTGCCGCCGACCGCGATGGAGACCTTGGTCTTTTCCAGCTTGGCTTGCGCAAAAACCCGCGGCAGCGCAATCGCTGCGGCGGCGACTGCGGAGGCGGAAATGAGGGTTCTGCGATGCAGCATGAAGCGGTCCTGCGGGCTCATTGATTCTTGTGAAGTGAATCGAGCTTAGGGGTGCGCGCCCGTTGCCTGCATCGGGGTCATCCCGTGCGGGTTTCCACGTAAGCATGAAGGCCTCCCAAGGCCTTCACCCCGCCTCCGCCAAATAGCTTATTTCGCGAGAAAAAGAATCGCGACGTTGACCAGGAACGCGAGCGCCCAGACCGCGCTGCGCACACCGCCGATGCCCTTGATGTAGATCGCAAGGTAGATCACGCGCAAGACGACATAGGCCGCGGCCAGCATGTCCAGCCGCGCCTGGTTGGCGCCGAGCTGGTGCGCAATGATCACTGCGCCAATGAAGAACGGCAGCCCTTCGAAGGTGTTGGCCTGCGCACTGTTGGCGCGTGCACGCCAGCCACTTTGCTTCGCGGCCCATTCGCGCGGATGCACGTTGTCGCGCGGGCCGAAGGCGCCGGCCTTCGCGATCCATGCCGCGAGGTACGGCAGGCCGCAGGCGCAGAACACGCACCAGTAGGCGATGGTGAGCAGGGAAAGGGTCATGGCGCTATCGACGGTCGACCAGTGCGTGCGCGATGGTGCCGAGGTCCACGTACTCGAGTTCGCTGCCGGCCGGCACGCCGCGCGCAAGACGCGTCACGGTGAGGCCGCGCTGCTTGAGCGCTTCGCCGATCACGTGCGCGGTCGCTTCGCCCTCGGCGGTGAAGTTGGTGGCGAGGATGACTTCGCTCACCGTGCCGTCGAGCGCGCGGTCGAACAGCTTCTGCAGGCCGATGTCCTTCGGCCCGATGCCGTCGAGCGGACTGAGCTTGCCCATCAGCACGAAGTAATAGCCTCGGAAGGCGCCGGTGCGCTCCAGCGCTGCCTGGTCGGCGGGCGTCTCGACCACGCAGAGCTTGGTCCCATCGCGGCGCGAGTCCATGCACACGCTGCAGATCGGTGCTTCCGTGAAGGTGTTGCAGAGCTCGCAGTGCCGCACATTGCCCGCTGCCTGTTGCAGTGCGCGCGACAGCAGCTGGGCGCCGTCGCGGTCGTGCTGCAGCAAATGAAACGCCATGCGCGAAGCCGACTTCACGCCGACGCCGGGCAGGCGGCGCAGCGCATCGACCAAGGCGTCGAGCGAACTGGCGTCGGCCATCAATCGCTCAGAACGGCAGCTTCATGCCGGGCGGAAGGCCCGGCATGCCCGCGGTGAGCTTGCCCATCTTCTGCTCGCTGGTTTCCTCGGCCTTGCGCACTGCTGCGTTGAAGGCGGCGGCCACCAGGTCTTCGAGCATGTCCTTGTCGTCGGCCAGGAGGCTCGGGTCGATGGTGATGCGCTTGACGTCGTGTTTGCAGGTCATGACGACCTTCACGAGACCGGCGCCCGATTCGCCTTCGACCTCGATGTGCGCCAGTTCTTCCTGGGCCTTCTTGAGGTTGTCCTGCATTGCCTGCGCCTGCTTCATGAGGCCGGCCAGTTGTCCTTTGTTGAACATCGTTGGTCCTGTGTGTGTGGTGGAGAAAAATGGAGAAGGATAAGAGACGTGGCTGACTGCTCGGCTCAGACGGGCCGCAGCGTTCCGGGGACGATCTTCGCATCGAAGTCGCGCATCAGCATCTGCACCTCGGGGTCGCTGTGAATGGCCTCCTCGGCCACGCGCTGGCGCTCCTCGGCCGCATGCCGGTTGCGGCGCGCGGGGCTGTCGACCACGCCGCCGATCTCGATGGCGAGCTTGATGTCGTGACCGAGCGCGTTGAGCGCGGCGGTCAGCTTCTCGCGGCTGGAAGGCTGATTGAGCGTTTCGCGCTCGATGCGCAGGATCCACTGGTCGGTGTCGCGACCCACGAGCTGCGATTGCAATGCGAGTTCGCGCGCGAGGGCCGTGATGCTTTCGGCCGCGACCAGTTGGGTGACGGTGGCGTACCAGAAGTCGCCGTCCTCGCTGGGCGGGATCGGCGCAGCCGGGCCGCGTTGCTCGTCGGTGCGCGGCGCATCGCGCTGGCCGGGAGGCGGCTGCACACGGATCGGCATGCCGACGACCTTTGCGGGGGCGTCCGTGGAGGAAGGCCTGTGATCCGAGGACCGCATGGGTTCGTCGACAACGGCCAGACGATGACCGGCGGGAACCGATGCCGGCGCATTCGATGTTGCAGCGGGAGCCGGTACAGGCGGCGTGGGCGCTGTCGGAGGCGGTGTTTCGGCCGCGGGCCTGACCACGGGTGCCGGGGCAGGCGAAGGCGCAGCGACCGGGGCCGGCGCCCTTTGCGCCGCGCCCTGCGCTTCATTCAGAGTTTTTTTTTCCGGGGTAGCCGTCGAAGCGGCCGCGTTGGAAGGTTTGAAGGCCAGCAGCCGCAGCAGCACCATCGTCAGCGCGGCGTATTCGTCGGGCGCCAGGCCCAACTCGCCACGGCCGTGCAGACAGAGGCTGTAGAGCAGTTGCGTTTCGTCGGCCGGCATCAGCGATGCGAGGCGGGCGGTGTCGGCGGCGTCCGGGTCGGTGGCCGAGTCGGCGGACTCCGCGCGCGAAGGCACCGCCTGCAGCACGGCCATGGCCTGAAGCACCGACGTCATTTCTTCGAGCGTGGAAGCGGCGGACATGCCGTCGCGGCGCAGCGCCTCGGAGGTGTCGACCACCGTCTTGCCGTCGCCCTGCGCAAGCGCCTCGATGAGCTTGAACACATGGCCGCGGTCCACGCTGCCGAGCATCTGGCGCACGCCGGTTTCGATCAGCTCGCCGTTGCCGAAGGCGATGGCCTGGTCAGTGAGCGAGAGCGCGTCGCGCATCGAGCCGCGTGCTGCGCGCGCCAAAAGACGCAGCGCCTGCGGCTCGGCCGGCACCTGCTCGGTCTGCAGCACGCTCGTGAGGTGTTCGAGGATCGTCTCGGGCGCCATCGGCCGCAGGTTGAACTGCAGGCAGCGCGAGAGCACCGTGACCGGCACCTTCTGCGGATCGGTGGTCGCGAGCACGAACTTGAGGTATTCGGGCGGCTCTTCGAGCGTCTTCAACATCGCGTTGAACGCGGTGTTGGTGAGCATGTGCACTTCGTCGATCATGAAGACCTTGAAGCGCCCCTGCACCGGCTTGTAGACGGCTTGTTCGAGCAGCGACTGCACTTCGTCGACGCCGCGATTGGAGGCCGCATCGAGCTCGGTGTAATCGACGAAGCGGCCCGAATCGATGTCGCGGCAGGCCTGGCACACGCCGCACGGCGTGGCGGTGATGCCGCCCTGCCCGTCCGGACCCTGGCAGTTGAGCGACTTGGCCAGGATGCGCGAGACCGTGGTCTTGCCGACGCCCCGCGTGCCGGTGAAAAGATAGGCGTGATGCAGGCGCTGCGTGGTCAGTGCGTTCTCAAGCGCCTGCACCACATGCCCCTGGCCGACCATCTCACCGAAGGTTTTCGGACGGAACTTGCGAGCGAGCACGAGATAAGACATTGCGGGCATTCTAAAAGGCGCGGAGAGGCGACTTCACGCTTGTTTCCCGACCGGCGCGCTCGAAATTTTCATTCACGCCTCGTCGAAGGGGGCAAATTTCACGAGGTTAGAATCCAGCCTGACGGGCCTCCCTGCATGGTGAAGTGGCCAACCGGGTCAGGTGGGGAACCAAGCAGCCCTAACTGCGTAGTCAGTGCCAGGGGTAAGGCTCGTCAACTTCTTCAGCCGCTCGTTTCACTCCATGCAAAGTGAAACGCAGTTTGCAAAATCTCTCAGCGAAAAATCCTCGGACGCGAGGCCTTCACAGGCCCAGCCTCTGGATTGCGCCGCGCGCTGCGGCCGCGCCGCTGGCCATCGATGCGGTCAGCAGATAGCCGCCGGTCGGCGCTTCCCAATCGAGCATCTCTCCCGCCACGAACACGCCCGGCAATGCGCTCGTCATGAGTTGCGCATCGAGCGCATCGAAACGCACGCCACCCGCGGTGCTGATCGCCTCATCGATCGGTCGGGTCGCGACGAGCTTCAGCGGCACAGCCTTGATCGTCGCCGCCAGTTGCACCGGATCCTGCATCGCCTCGCGGCTCAGCGCCTCGTGCAGCACACCGGCCTTTATGCCTTCGAGCCCAAGCCTGCTCTTCAAGTGGCTGCTGAGCGAACGAGCGCCACGCGGATGCTTCACAGCCGCCAGCACCTGCTCGGCACTCCGGTCTGGCAACAGATCCAGCAACAGCGTGGCGCTGCCATGCGAAGCGATCTCGTCGCGCAGCAAGGCCGACGCCGCATAGATCAGGCTGCCTTCGATGCCCGTGGCCGTCGCAACGAACTCACCCTTGCGCGCAAAGCTGCGCCCCTGACTGTCGGTAAATGAAATCGCCACCGACTTGAAAGGCTGCCCCGCAAAACGGCTGGAGAAATGCTCGCTCCACCCTGCCCCGTCGAAGCCGCAATTGGCAGGCAGCAGCGGTGCGACATCGATGCCGCGCCCTTGCAGCCACGGCGCCCACGCACCGTCGGACCCCAACCGCGACCAGCTCGCGCCGCCGAGCGCCAGCACCACCGCATCCGCTTTCACCGAGGTCTCGCCAGCCGGCGTGGCGAACCGCAGCGCGGCCGCGTCGAACGATGCGTCGCCCAGCCAGCGATAGCGCATATGGAACTGCACGCCCGCTGAACGCAGCCGATGAAGCCACGCGCGCAGCAGCGGTGCAGCCTTCATGTCCGTAGGAAACACGCGCCCTGATGTACCCACGAAAGTCTCGATGCCGAGACCCGTTGCCCATTCGCGCATCTGTTGCGGACCGAACTTCGCCAACATCGGCTCGAGTTGCGCCCGGCGTTCGCCGAAGCGGCTCATGAACACATCGAAGGGTTCCGAATGCGTGAGGTTCAGCCCGCCGCGGCCGGCCAAGAGGAACTTGCGGCCCACCGAGGGCATCGCGTCGTAGACGTGGACTTGCGCGCCGGACGCGCCGAGGACTTCAGCCGCCATCAGGCCGGCAGGTCCGCCGCCGATCACGGCGACGGTTGGGGAAAGGGTCATTCGAGATTTACCAGTTCGCCCTGCCCGGTGAGGAACGCGACGCGGACCGTGGCACCGGGGTAGGCATGTTGCACGGCCGCGCGGTAGCGCTGCATCTGTGCGATCAACGTCGCGTCCCGTTCGGGGCGCGCTGCGGATTTGTAGTCGAGGATCCACCAGGCACCGGTCTCGCGCTCTCGCACCAGCCGGTCGATGCGCAGGGTCTCGCCTTCGTGGACCAGCGTGACTTCGTTGCCATGCCAGTCGACCCTGCGATCGTCCCACACCCAGGCACCCGCCCCCGCGCGGATGCGTTCGGCCAGCGTCGCGGCGCCGCGCGCCTGTTGCGGATCGAGCATGAATTCGCGGGCTGCGGCGCGCACGTGGGCCGAGGGCAGCGTCTCGCCCGGCACCGCCCATTCGAGCAGCCGGTGCATGGCCTGGCCGAAGGCGGCGGCGCGCGCGTCGACCGTGGCGTCGGTGGCTTTCTTTGCTGAAGGTTGATCGACGGCGGCAGGCGCGGGAGGCATCTGTTTCATCGAGAAGCTGGGCACGCCCGTCTCGACGGGCAGTGCAACCAGCGGCTCGTCAGCCTCGGTCGGCTCGCACGCCGATTCGAGGCGGGCCCACCAGCTGCCCTCGTTGGCACGCGCCGGCTTCACCGACGACAGCACCAGCCGCTCGCGCGCCCGCGTGGTCGCGACGTAGAGGCCGTTGAGCTCTTCGCGATGGCGCGCGCGCTGTTCTTCTTCGAGCAGCGAAGCGGCGCAGGCCGGCGGCGTTTTCTCGCTCGCAAGGAACACGAAGCGCGTCGGCGCGCTGTCGCTGCCCTTCCACTCGACCAGCACGCCCATGGTTTGCGCGCGCGGCGGTGGGGCGTCGCAGTCGAGCATCAGCACGGTGTCGGCTTCCAGCCCCTTGGCGCCGTGCACGGTCAGCAGTTGCACTGCATCGGGCGCCGCCACCGACGGCGCGCGCACGCCGCCGGCACGCAGGGCGCGCACCAGCGCATACGGCGTGGCGAAGCGCGCGCCTTCGATCTCGAGCGATGCGGACATCAGCCCGCGCAGGTTGGCCAGCGCGCTCTGGCGCATCGCGGCGGGCACGGCGGCGCCGAACTTCGCGAGCACGTCGCCGTCGTGAAAGATGGCGTCGATGGCATCGTGCGGCGGCAGGGTCACGAGCCAGCGCTGCCATTTCTTCAGGCTGACGCCCGCCTCAACCAACACCGGCGGCAAACCCTCGCCCTTCTGGATCAACGCGAACCAGCTCGACGACGAATGCGCGCGGCTGCCGCAACGCCAGTTGCACAAGCACCTCGTCGTCGATGTTGAAGAGCGGCGACTTCAACGTCCGCGCCAGCGAAAGATCGTGCGCGGGCGACACCAGCGCATCGATCAGCGCGACCATGTCCTGCACTTCGGGTGCATCGTGCAGCTCGTTCTTCTCGGGTTGCTGCACGGGGATGTGGCGCTGGCGCAGCGCGTCCTGCATCGCTGAGAGGCGATTGCGCCGGCGCGCCAGCACCATGATCTGACGGGGCGGTATGCCGTCGGCGATGCGCTGCGCCACCCAGCGCGCGGCCTGCTCGCATTCCTTCTGCAGCAGTTGTTCTTCGGGCAGCACGCGCGGCGTGACGAGGCTGTCGCGCCAGTGCAGCATGCCGTCGTCCGCGGGTGCGGCTTCCACCGCGTCGCCGAGCGCACCGCGGTCGATGGCCGGGAGCTTGAGCAGTTCGCCCTCGTCGCCGCGCTCGGTAGTGTGGGCGCGATAGCCGTCGAACTCGCCCGCGTCCTGCGCGGCGAGCATCGCCTGGTTGACCAGTCCGACCACGGCGCGCGCGTTTCGGTGCGTGTGGTCGCAGTTGAGCAGTTCGCCATCGAGCCCTTCGCGCACGAACTTCTTGGCGGCAATGAACACTTGCGGTTCGGCGCGGCGGAAGCGGTAGATGCTCTGCTTTGGGTCGCCCACGATGAACACGCGCGGCGCGCTGCTGCCCGCGCCCGTGTAGGAACTGAGCCAGCCGTAGAGTGCCTGCCACTGCAGCGGATTGGTGTCCTGGAACTCGTCGATCAGGAGGTGCGCGATGCGGGCATCGAGCCGCTCCTGCACCCAGCCCGATAGCGCCGACTGGCCGAGCAGCAACTGCGCGGCTTGCTCGACGTCGTTCATGTCGACCCAGCCGTGGGCGCGCTTGACGTCCGCGAAAGCGGCGATGAGAAGGCGCGTGAGCCGTGTCATGCGCTGCTGATAGAGCCATGCCGCGTGCTGGGCCTGCGCGGCGCACAGCATCTGGAGCTCGGCTTCGGCCTCCTGCGCGGCGGGGAATTTCTGCAGGTTCTTGGTGAGCCGGTCTTCGCTCGCGACGAAGAAGTTCTTTCTCAGGTGCGCGAGCGCTGCGGAGAGCGATTCGACTGCGGGCTCGCCGACGCCGAACACGTCGATGATGGCCTCGGCCGCCTTCTGCGGCGTCTTGTTGGTCTCGCGTCCGAGCGCGACGGCGCGGTCGAGCCAACGACGACGGACCGTCTCGCCGCGCAAGGCATCGGTCGGTTCGTCGAGTCCTTCGAGCGACGGATAGAGCGCGCTGAAATGCTGCACGGCGTTTTCCGCATCGGCCAACGAAAACTCGACCCGCTTGGTCAGCGCTTCGCCCAGCGCCTTGGCCGTCTGCGAACGGCCGTGCGTCGCGACGACGGCGTAGTAGTCGGCCAGCGCGTGCTTGTCGGCGGTGACCGCTTCGAAGAAGGGCCGCCAGGTGTGGCCGCGTGCCTCGGCGTCGTCTTCGAGCAGTTCGTAGTTGGACGGCAGGCCCAGCTCGCGCAGCACCGCGAGCGGCGCATTGCGCAGCAGGCCCGCGAACCAGGCGTGGAAGGTACGGAACTGCACCGGTCGGCCGCCTTCGAGCAGGCGCCTGTAGAGGCCCTTCAGGCGCGGCACGGCGGCGAATGCGGCAGCCGGCTCGACGCCGCGCATCACCAGTTGCTTCACCAATTCTTCAGGGCTCTCTTCCGCGAACTGTTCGAGCCATTGGTCGAGACGCTCGCGCATCTCACCGGCCGCCTTCTTGGTGAAAGTGATCGCGAGAATCTCGTGCGGTTCGCAGGCGGAGTCACCCTCCTCGAGCAACGCACGCAGGATGCGCGACACCAGCATCCACGTCTTGCCCGCGCCCGCGCAGGCTTCGACGGCCACCGAGCGGCGCGGATCGCAGGCGACGGTGTAGAAAGCCTCGCGCGTGACGTGACGGCCGTTGTGTTCGTAGGCTGCGCCGTTCATTTCGACACCTCCCAGAAATCTTTTCGGCACAAGCCGCGGGCCGCGCAGTAGTCGCAGACTGCACCCTCGCCCAGCGGCGGCAGCGCCGCGCCTTCGGAGATGCGCGTGAAGTCGCTCATGATGCCGGCCACCAGCGCATCCCTCGCCTCGACCACCGCAGGCTGCTCGACGGTCTGCGTGCCGGACGATTTCTCGCCCACGTTGACGTAGGCCGCGCGCAAGGTGTCGTCGGCCACCAGTGCGGCGTAGAAGGCGAGCTGCGTGTCTTCGGTCGGGTCCTTCACGCGCTCCTTGGTGACGCTGGCGGACTCGGTCTTGTAGTCGATCACGAAGGCCTGCCCCTCGGAGGTGCGGTCGACTCGATCGAGACGGCCGACCAGGCGCAGGTTGCCCAGCGGCTGCTCCTTCCAGGGTTCGGATTCGATGAACACCGCACCGCCGGCCTCATGCCCCACGAGCCACTCAAGATAGCCGTCGCGCACCGCCGGCCATGCCGCGGCGAAGGGAAGAAACTCGGCGTCGGAGAGGCCGTACTCGCGCGTGGCACGCTGCGCCGCTTCCTCGATGCGTGCCACGCGCTCGTGCGCATCCTGCGTCGGGCTTTCGATCAGCGACTCGTGGAAATGGCCGAGCACGGCGTGCAGCCAATTGCCGAAGTCGCGCTTGTCGACCTCCACTTCGAGCTCGTCGGCGCTGCGCAGCCCCAACTGCCGCAGCGCGAAGAAGCGATAGGGGCAACGGCGCAGGTCTTCGTAGACGCTGGTCGAGATGTTCTCCAGCGGCAGCAGCGCGCCCGAGGGCGTGGGAACGGCGGTCGGTTGCACGGTGACGTCGCGGGCAGGACGCGGATCGAGAGTGGGCTGCAGCACGTGGTCGAGCTGCAGTGCCTGCACCAACGGGCTCGGTCGGACCGGCTCGCCGCTCGCATCGGACTGGCGCCAGACAAGTTCGCACCAGGGGTTGTGCAGGGCCGCGGTCCAGGCTGAGCGCTGCGCGGCTTCGAGGGTCTCGCGCGAAGGCAGGCCCAGTTCGAGGCGCTGGGCTGCGCTCCAATTGCCGGGCGGCTCGGGCGATGCGGGCAACCGGCGGTCGTCGCACCCAGGAATGACCACGGCGCCGAATACGCGGCCGAGCAGTTGATAGAGCGGCAGCACGATCACCCGGGGCGCGTGGTCGCCGGTGGGCGGTACGAAGCTCGCGTCTTCGAGCACGTCGCGCACCCATGCGGTGAATTCGGCGAGCGTGTGGCGGCCGCCGGGAAATTCGTCGGCATCGCCGTGCGAATCGGCATCGAGCCACAGCGCGGCGATGACCTTGCCGCCGGCCATGTCCTCAGCCAGCGGCGTCCATTGGCCACTGCCTTCGAGCAGTTCGCGCAACGCGCGCAGCCATTCGGCCACTGGCCTGGATTTCATCATCGATGCGCGGCGTGCCTCGATGGCTTCGGTGTAGGGCAGCAGCGCCACGTCGTTCGGTTTCTCGCTGCGGGCCACGAGACTGCACCAGGCCGACCAGTCGCGCAGGCCTTCGCGCCGCAGGCGCACTTCGAGCGCCTGCACTGCCAGTGCGTCGCCGTCGGCACCGCTCTTGAGCCATTCCAGAACTTGATCGCTCGCCGCGTCGTGGGCACAGGCGCGCAATGCGCTCATCAACGTGGCGGCAGCGCGCGTGGTCGAGAGCTTCCAGCCGGTTTCGTCGTGCGTGACGATGCCCTGCGCCTTGAGCTGGGCGCTGATGCGGCGCGTGAGCGCGCGGTCGGTGGCGATCAGCGCGACGGGCGCGCGGCCCTCGGCGAGGTGGCGCAGCACGCAGGCGGCGGCGAGCTCGGCCTCATCCTCGGGGTCTGCGGCGACATGGGACGCTGCGGGAGCCACGGGGGTGTTCGCGGGCACGAGCGAGAGATGCAGGGCGTGATCGCCCCACAGGGTGCAGAGGGTCTGGGTGAGCGGATCGGTCTGGAAGCCTTCGAGCACGATCAATGCATCGACCTGGTTGCGCGTGCTTTCTCGCAGCAGCACGTCCGTTGCGTAGCCCGAGGTTGCGGCCCAGGCGACGGCGATGCGGATCAGCGCGCTTTCGATGCGGAACCACTCCGACTCGCTGCCCGCCTCGGCCACCTGCGCGGCACGCTGGGCCCATTCGCCGACGCGCGCGTCCGGCAGCGATGCCGATGCGAGGGGTGCAAGCTGGTAGGCCAGCTCGACGACGCGGCCTGCCAATGCGAAACGCTCGTTGTTGAACCCCGCTTGCGACAGCAGCGCCTGGGCCGTGATGAGGTCGCGTGCCATGTCGAATGCGATGTCGTAGCCCGTCGGCAGGAAACCGCCCGCGCTGCGCGCCCAGTTGTGCGTGGTCTCGAAGCGCGGCACGAAGCCCGCGCTGCCGCAACGCGCCCACATGCCGCGCGCCACGCCCATCAATTGCGCATACGGCACCAGCACCACGGTGCGCGCCGCATGCAGCTCGCGCTCGGCGAGCGCGCGGACGATCCGCGCGACGACGCCGTCGGCGGGATCGCACCACAAGGCGTGGACGGGGTGTCCTTCGTTCATGTTCTATCGAGGGGTTTGAGAGCGCGTTGTCGTGATCTGCAAGGGCTTTGGCTATCACTGCCATAGCGGCTGCGCATGGCACGTCACCCCTTGGTTTCTGTCACAATGACCAGCACTTTAGCTGCACCGAAACTCTCTGCGCACAAGGACACATCACATGGCCAGCGACCTGATCAAACACATCTCCGATTCCTCCTTCGAAGCCGACGTGCTCAAGTCCAGCCAGCCGGTGCTGGTCGACTACTGGGCCGAATGGTGCGGCCCCTGCAAGATGATCGCCCCGATCCTTGACGAAGTGTCGGCCACCTACGAAGGCAAGCTGCAGATCGCCAAGCTGAACGTGGACGAGAACCGCGACATCCCCGCCAAGTTCGGCATCCGCGGCATCCCCACGCTCATGCTGTTCAAGGACGGCCAGTTGGCCGCCACCAAGGTCGGCGCCATGAGCAAGGCGCAACTCACCGCCTTCATCGACCAGCAACTCGCATAAGCGACATTCGATCCGGCCAGCGCGCAATGCGCTTGGCCGGCGCGTTTTTCCTGTCATAATCTCCCACAGATCACCGGCCCTTTCAGGCAACCGGTTCGAGTTCCCCGGTTAGTGCAGCAGTTCTCGCTACACATTCAACCTCCCCCCGTTTTCCGTTTCGATTACCCCGCGAGGGGTCATTCCATGCACTTAAACGAACTCAAGGCACTCCACGTGTCTGAAGTCCTCAAGCAGGCCGAAGCCCTTGAGATTGAAAACGTCGGCCGCATGCGCAAGCAGGAGCTGATGTTCGCGATCATCAAGAAGCGCGCAAAGGCCGGCGAACAGGTCTTCGCCGACGGCGTGCTCGAAATCCTGCCCGACGGCTTCGGCTTCCTGCGCAGCCCCGACACCAGCTTCACCGCCAGCACCGACGACATCTACATCTCGCCGAGCCAGGTGCGCCGCTTCAACCTGCACACCGGCGACATGATCGAAGGCGAAGTGCGCACGCCCAAGGACGGCGAGCGCTACTTTGCGCTGACCAAGCTGGACAAGGTCAACGACGGTCCGCCCGAGCAGAACAAGCACAAGGTCATGTTCGAAAACCTGACGCCGCTGTTCCCCAAGGAGCAGATGAAGCTTGAACGCGACGGCGTCAAGGGCGAAGAGAACATCACCGGCCGCATCATCGACATCATCGCCCCCATCGGCAAAGGCCAGCGCGCCCTGCTCGTGGCGCCGCCCAAGAGCGGCAAGACGGTGATGATGCAGCACATCGCCCACGCGATCAGCGCCAACTACCCCGACGTGCACATGATGGTGCTGCTCGTGGACGAGCGCCCTGAAGAAGTGACCGAAATGCAGCGCACGGTGAAGGGCGAAGTCATTGCTTCCACCTTCGACGAGCCCGCTGCGCGCCACGTGCATGTCGCCGAAATGGTGATCGAGCGCGCCAAGCGCCTGGTCGAACTCAAGAAAGACGTGGTGATCCTGCTGGACTCGATCACGCGTCTGGCCCGCGCCTACAACAACGTCGTGCCCTCGTCGGGCAAGGTGCTGACCGGCGGCGTCGACTCCAACGCACTGCAGCGTCCCAAGCGCTTCCTGGGTGCCGCGCGCAATGTGGAAGAAGGCGGCTCGCTCACCATCATCGGCACCGCGCTGATCGATACCGGCAGCCGCATGGACGAAGTGATCTTCGAAGAGTTCAAGGGCACCGGCAACTCCGAAATCCACCTGGACCGCCGCCTCTACGAAAAGCGCGTGTTCCCCTCGATCCAGCTCAACCGCAGCGGCACGCGCCGCGAAGAATTGCTGCTGGCCCCCGAGATCCTTCAGAAGACCCGCATTCTTCGTCAGCTCATGTACAACATGGACGAGATCGAGTCGATGGAGCTGATGCTCAAGAACATGAAGGCGACGAAGACCAATGTCGAGTTCTTCGACATGATGCGTCGCGGCGGCTGAGCACCACCCTGCTCTTCCGCAAAAAGCGCGTTGACCTCATCGGTCAACGCGCTTTTTTCATGGGCGTTCGATGCGAATGGCGCGGCCTTCGGCTGCGCTCTGGCGACCGATGTCGAGGAGTTCCATCAGCGCGACCGCCTGCTCCGGCGGGACCGGGTTCGGACCGTGGCCAAGGATCGCATCACGCACTGCAGCGTAGTAGTCGACGTAGTTGCCGGCCCGCGTGGGCACGGCGCGAAAGTGCGGTGCCCCGTCGCTGCCGATCAGAGTGAGTTCGCCATCGAGCGGATCGGCGCCCCACCCTTCGGCTGGCGGTCGCTGTCCGGCGCGCAGCGCATCCTCTTGCGGATCAACGCCGTGCTTCACGTAGCTGCCCCGCGTGCCGTGCACGATGTAGCGCGGCGCCGCATGGGCCGCGAGCGTCGTGGCGTGCAGCATCACGCGCAGGGGGGCGTGCGGGCCGCTTTCGTAGCGCAGCACGGCGTGGAAATAGTCGTCGACCAGCGCACCATCACGAAGAACCGCCGTGTCGAGTTGCAGCGTGTCTGGCCGACCGAAGAGCTGTACGGCTTGATCGACAAGGTGCGAGCCCAGGTCCACCCACAGGCCCGACCCCGGAACCGGCTGCTCCCGCCAGCGCTCGCGAACCTCGGGCCGGAAGCGATCGAAGTGCGACTCCAAGTACACCGGCCGGCCCAGCTCGCCGCTCGCAAGAAGATCCTTCAACGTCAGGTAATCGGCGTCGAAGCGCCTGTTCTGATAGACCGCCAGGACGCGATTGTTGCGTCGAGCCAACAATTCGAGCTCCCTGGCTTCGGCCACATCGAGCGTGAAAGGCTTGTCCACCACGACGTGCTTGCCGGCCTCCAGCGCCGCCTTGGCGACCGGGTGATGCTGAGCATTGGGTGTTGCGACCACGACCAGGTCGATGTCCGCGCGGGCCACGAGCGCCGCCACGTCCGGCACCACGGCCACGCCGGGCCAGTCCGCGTGGACCTTGTGCGGCTGCGAACTCGCCACGGCCGCCAGTTCGAGCCCCGGAACGGCCGAAAGCACGGGTGCATGGAAGGTCTGGCCGGCGAAACCATAGCCGACGAGGCCGGCGCGCAACGCTGTGGAAGTCATCTGGGGGGCCACTTTTCGCACAAAACGGCCAGTATGCGATAATCGCTGGCTCCGCGAAAAGTGCAGCCGGGCGTCCTGCCCAGCGATCCCCTCACCCCGGGACAGCCGCCGACCCAGTCCATTCGACAGTCGACGCGCTTGTGGCTCTCGCATCGACCGCGCATTGATTCCAACAGCGCAAAAGGAAACACCATGGCAAAAGAAGGCATCCACCCGAATTACCGCGAAATCCTGTTCGTCGACATGTCGAACGGTTTCAAGTTCGTGACCCGTTCGTGCGCGAACACCAAGGAAATGGGCAAGACCGACGACGGTCGCGAGCTCCCCCTGTTCAAGCTGGACACCACCAGCGAATCGCACCCGTTCTACACCGGCACGCAGAAGTCGGTCGACAACATGGGCGGTCGCGTCGAGAAGTTCCGCAACCGTTTCGGCAAGACCACCGGCGCTGCTTCGAAGTAAAGCACGCGCTTTGGCGTCGAGGGCAGCCCGGTTTACCGCGCTGCCCTTTTTCATTCCGAATCTCCTTTCGCCCTTCTCTCCGCTTTCCGCCCTTTGAACCAGCCCACTCCCGCGATCGTTGCCCAGAATGCCGTGCGCCGGCTGCCGCGCATCGCGCTGCTGCTGTTGTGCGCGGCCTACTTGCTGCCGGGGCTGGTCGGGCGCGGACCGTGGAAGAGTGCCGACATCACCGCCTTCGGCTACATGGCCGAACTGGCCCGGAGCACCGAAGGCATCGCGCGCTGGTTCGATCCCCTCTTGCTGGGCCTGCAGCCCGAGACGCCCGCGCTGGTCCCCTACTGGATCGGCGCCATCGCGATCAAGCTCGCCCCCGCGTGGCTGAACCCCGACCTCGCCGTGCGATTCGTCTTCGCGCTGATGCTCTGGGGCACCTTCACCGCCACCTGGTACGCCGTCTACTACCTCGCCCGAACCGCACGCGCCCAGCCCGTGGCGTTCGCCTTCGGCGGCGAGGCGCGTCCGACCGACTACGCGCGCGCCATCGCCGATGGCGGCCTGCTGGCGCTGATCGCCTGCCTGGGCCTCGCCCAGCTCGGGCATGAAACCACGCCCGCCCTCGCCCAGCTGTACTTCGCCTCGCACCTGTTCTACGGCGTGGCCGCGTTGCCGTACCGACGCGCCGGCCCGGTGATCGCGCTCGTGGTCGGCACGCTCGGCATGACGTTGAGCGGCGCCCCCACCGTTGGCCTCGCGCTCGCCGTCGGCAGTGCGCTCTACATCGCCTATGAGCGGCACCTCGTCGCAAAAGCCGGGGCGGACGTGAGCTCCGACGACGGCCCCGGCTACACCCGCGGCGCCCTGTTCACGATGGTCGGCGTCACGCTGCTGGCCGCGGCGCTGGTGTTCGGCCTCGGCCTGTCGCAGTGGAAGATCACGCTGGACGGCAACTCGATCGGCAGCGAAATCCGAAGCCAGGCCAAGCTCCTGCTCTGGTTCACCTGGCCGGTCTGGCCGCTCGCCATCTGGACGCTCTGGCGCTGGCGCCGCCAGCTCACGGCGCGCCATGTCGCGCTGCCGTTCTGGTTCGCGCTCGTGCCGCTGGCCGCCACCTGGACCACCGACTACTCCGACCGCTCGCTGCTGCTGGCCCTGCCCGCCTTCGCCACGCTCGCGGCCTTCGCGCTGCCGACCTTCCGACGCAGTGCCGCGGCGCTGATCGACTGGTTCAACGTGCTCTTCTTCAGTGGCCTCGCGGTGCTGGGCTGGCTCTACTGGATTGCCATGCTGACGGGCGTGCCACGCAAGCCCGCGGCCAGCGTTGCGCGGCTGGTGCCGGGCTTCGTGGCCGAGTTCTCGCCTATCGCCTTCGTGCTCGCGCTGGCCGCGACCATCGCATGGTGCTGGCTGGTGCGCTGGCGCACCGGGCGCCACCGCGCCGCGCTCTGGAAGACGCTGGTGCTGCCCGCCGGCGGCACCGCGCTCTGCTGGATGCTGCTGATGACGCTCTGGCTGCCCCCCATCGACTACGCGCGCAGCTACCTGCCGCAGGTGCGTGCCGTCGCCGAGCGCGTGGGCCAACCGAGCTGCATCGCCGAACTGGCACTCAGCCGGCCGCACATCGCGGCGCTGCGCCACCACGGCAACTTCAACCTGCAGCCGCTGCTGCTGGGCACCGACTGCCCGTGGCTGGTCGTGAGCCCCGACACGATCGAGCGGCTGCACACCATCATTCCGCTCGAGAAGTGGCGCTTCAGCGGCACCCTGCGCCGCCCCAGCAGTGCCGCGGACGACCTGCTTCTCTATCAAAAGATCGCGCCCTGAGAAGTGACGGGCGAACGGGGATTGATCGCACGCCACGCCGGCACGGTGCTGGTCGGCCAGTTGGCCGTGATGGCTTTCGGCGTGACCGACACCATCATCGCGGGCCGCTATTCGGAGCACGCGCTGGCGGCGCTCTCGGTCGGCGCGGCCATCTTCGTGAGCGTGTACGTCTCGCTGATGGGCGTGCTGCAGGCGCTGCTGCCGGTGTGGGCCGAACTGCACGGCGCCGGCCGCGGCGGCGAGGTGGGCCGCTCGGTGCGGCAGTCGCTCTACCTGGCCGGCATCGCCATCGCGGTGGGCATGGTGGCGCTGCTGCTGCCCGGCGGCGCCCTGCGCTGGACCCAGGTGCCGGCGGAGATGCGCGGCGAGGTCGAGGCTTACCTCGCGGTGCTCGCCTTCGCGCTCGCGCCGTCCCTGCTCTTTCGCCTCTTCAGCACGCTGAACCAGAGCCTGGGCAAGCCGCAGCTCGTGACTTGGCTGCAACTGGCGTCGCTGGTGGTGAAGCTGCCGCTGTCGATCTGGTTCACCTTCGGCGGCGCCGGCCTGCCGGCGATGGGTCTCGTCGGCTGCGCCTGGGCCACGCTGTGCGTGAACTGGGCCATGCTCGGCTGCGCGGTCTGGCTGCTGCGCAGCAGCGCCTTCTATCGTGGCTATGCGCTCTGGGAACGCATCGAGCCGCCCAATTGGCACCAGATCCGCCAGTTCGCGCGGCTCGGCGTTCCCGGCGGGCTGGCGGTGCTGGTGGAAGTGACCTCGTTCACGCTGATGGCGCTCTTCATCGCGCGCCTGGGCACCGCTGCGGCGGCCGCGCACCAGATCGCCTCGAACCTGCTGGCGGTGGCTTACATGATGCCGCTCTCGCTCGCCATCGCGACCAGCGCGCGCGTGAGCTTCTGGCTCGGCGCCGGCGATCCTGCGAAGGCGCGGAACGCCTGCCGCCTCGGCTTCGAGCTCGCCATGCTGTGCGCCCTCGTCTACGCCGGAGCGATGGTCGCCTTGCGCTACGAGCTTGCCAATGTGTACTCGGACAACCCGGAAGTGATCGCGCTGGCCGCCTTGCTGCTGCCAGTCGTCGCGGTCTACCACCTCGCCGATGCCCTGCAGACGCTGTGCGTGTTCGTGCTGCGCTGCTACCGCGTGACGCTGGCGCCGCTGGTCATCTACTGCGCGATGCTCTGGGGCCTGGGCCTCGGCGGCAGCTACCTGCTGGCCTACCGCGGCCTCGGGCCATGGCCGGCGATGCAATCGCCGCTGGCGTTCTGGATCATGAGCGCCGGCGCGTTGGCGCTCACGGGCCTGCTGTTCAGCGCGCTGCTGCGCTGGACGATGCAAAAGCGAGCCGGCTGAAGACCAACGCCGGCCCGAAGCTCACTTCGCCAGCACGCGCGCCTCGCGCACCCGCGTGGCCGGAAACACCAGCGCAAACCGGCTCCCCTTGCCCACCGTGCTCTCGATGCGCAGCTCGGCCCCGTGCCGCTGTGCGATGTGCTTGACGATCGCGAGGCCCAGACCCGTGCCGCCGGTCTCGCGCGAACGGCTGCGGTCGATGCGGTAGAAGCGCTCGGTGAGCCGCGGAATGTGCTCGGCGGCGATGCCGGGCCCGGTGTCCTTTACCGCGTACTCGCCGCGCCCATCGGGCAGCACCCGCCAGCTCACCGCGACTTCGCCACCGCCGGGCGTGTATCGGATCGCATTGCTCAGCAGGTTCGACATTGCGCTCTGCAATTCAGTGGGCGCGCCCGATATCTCGGACTCGGCATCGATGGTGAACGAGAGCCGATGGCCCAGCGGCGCAAGCCGGCCCGACAGGCCGCGTCCTTCGTCCTCGCACTGCGCGAGCAAGGCGCGGATGCGGATCCACTGATTGCCCGAAGGCGAGGCGCTGCCCTCCAGGCGCGACAGCGTCAAGAGGTCGTTCACCAGCGTTTCCATGCGGTGCGACTGCTGGCTCATCAGCGAGAGATAGCGCGTGCGCTCGTCCGCATCGAGCGGCAGGTTCTGCAGCGTCTCGACAAAGCCCGCCAGCACCGTGAGCGGCGTGCGGATCTCGTGCGACACGTTGGCCACGAAATCGCGCCGCATCGCCTCGGCCTGCTCCAGCGCCGTGATGTCGCGCGTGAGCAGCATGCGGCGGTTGCCCGCGTAGGGATGCACCTGCACCGACAGCCGCACCGGATGGCTGCGCTGGTGCGTGTGGCCCGGGCCGGACGCGTCGATGACGACGTCGCGGCTGTAGTTCCACGAAGCCAGGTAGGCCACGAAGGCCGGATCGCGCACGAGGTTCGCCAGATGCTGCTGCAGGTCGCGCTCGGCATCGATGCCGAACTGGCTGGCGGCCGTCTGGTTGCACCACTCGATGCGGCCCTGCTCGTCGAGCAGGATCACGCCGTTGGGGGATGCCTGGATGGCTGCCAAAAATTCTTGCAGCCGATCTTCGGCCTGGCGGGTCTGCTGCTCGCGGTCGCGCAGCAGCTTGCGGATGCGCTCGGCCAGTTCGCCCCAGACGCCGGGT
This sequence comes from Variovorax sp. W2I14, assembly GCF_050435205.1. Taxonomy (NCBI): domain Bacteria; kingdom Pseudomonadati; phylum Pseudomonadota; class Betaproteobacteria; order Burkholderiales; family Comamonadaceae; genus Variovorax; species Variovorax sp. W2I14. Next base: position 2,150,430 of record NZ_JBNDJX010000001.1, read on the forward strand.
CCGCGGGTCGGCAAACCCGTGGCGTCGTTGCGCAGCACCTGCAGGAGCCGTTCGGCGCGCCAGGCATCGAGCGCGAGCCACAGCACCGCGCCCAGCCAGGCGCCCAGCCACCCGAACTTCCAGCCAAAAATGCCGACAGCGCCCGCGCCTATTGCAAGGGATGCTATTAAAAAAGTAGCAATTCGGAAAGGCATGGCGGGCGATTATCCGCGCCCGCGGCCGAGGGACGCCACGGTGTTCAAACCGTGACTTGGGCGGTCAGGCGGTAGCCTGCTCCCCGGACGGTTTCGACCATCGGCGCCGCGGCACCCAGCGATTCACGCAGGCGCTTGACGTGCACGTCGACCGTGCGCTCCTCGATGTAGACGTGGTCGCCCCACACCTTGTCGAGCAGTTGCGCCCGGCTGTGCACGCGCTCGGCGTGCTGCATCAGGTAGGCCAGCAGCTTGAACTCGGTCGGGCCGACCTTGAGCGCACCGCCCTGCCAGGTCACGCGGTGCGTGGAGGTGTCGAGCGCGAGCTCGCCGATTTCCACGCGCTCGGTCACCACTTCGGGGGCGCGGCGGCGCAGCACCGCGCGGATGCGGGCCAACATTTCCTGCGTCGAGAAGGGCTTGGTGATGTAGTCGTCGGCGCCGGCATCCAGCCCCGCGACCTTGTCGGGCTCGTCGCCGCGCGCGGTCAGCATCAGGATCGGGATGGCCTTGGTGCGCGGGTCCTTGCGCCACTGGCGGGCAAGCTGCAGGCCGCTCTGGCCCGGCAGCATCCAGTCGAGCAGGATCAGGTCGGGCAGGAAGGCGTCGATTTCGCGCTGCGCCGCGGCACCGTCTTCCGACCAGATCGGCTCGAAGCCGTTGTGGCGCAGGTTGACGGCGATCAGCTCGGCGATCGAGGACTCGTCTTCGACGATCAGGACTCTGGGTTTCTTCATGCTTTATGGGAGTCTTGGCGCCGAGGTCACTGCAGGGCAGACTCGATTTCCTGCATCGAAGTGTGCCGCACATCGGCGCCCTTGACGATGTAGATGATGAATTCGGCGATGTTCTTGGCGTGGTCGCCGATGCGTTCGATGGCCTTGGCCAGGAACAGCAGGTCCAGGCTGGCCGAGATGGTGCGGGGGTCTTCCATCATGTAGGTGACCAGCTTGCGCACGAACCCGTCGAACTCCTTGTCGATCAGGTCGTCGTCCTTCAGGATCGACAGCGCCGCGGCCGTGTCCAGGCGCGCGAAGGCGTCCAGCGCGGTACGGAGCAGCCCCGAGGCCAGATCGGCCGCGATGCGCAGCTCGGTCGTCGGCAACTGGCGAGCCGAACCGCTCTCGATGATCGACTTGACCATGCGCGCGATCTTGTTGGCCTCGTCGCCCACGCGCTCCAGGTTGGCGGTGGTCTTGCTGATGGCGATCAGGAGGCGCAGGTCGCGAGCCGTCGGCTGGCGGCGCGCGATGATCGACGAGAGCTCGCGGTCGATGTCGATTTCCATCGCATTGACGCGGTGTTCGGTCTCCATCACGCGGTCGGCCGCGTCGGGGTCGAACTGCAGCAGCGCATACACCGCCGTGTGGATCTGCGACTCGACCATGCCGCCGAGCTCCATCACGCGCGACGAGACGCCGTTGAGTTCGCTGTCGAACTGGCTGGAAAGATGTTTCTCGCTCATGGTTTTGTCTCCTTAGCCGAAACGGCCGGTGATGTAGTCCTCGGTTTCCTTGCGCTGCGGCTTGAAGAACATCTGCTCCGTCGCGCCGAACTCGATCAGGTCGCCCAGGTACATGTAGGCGGTGTAGTCGCTGCAGCGGGCGGCCTGCTGCATGTTGTGCGTCACGATGACCACGGTGTACTCGTTCTTGAGCTCGGCGATCAGTTCTTCGATCTTGGCGGTCGAGATCGGGTCGAGCGCGGAGCACGGCTCGTCGAGCAGCAGCACTTCAGGCTTGATCGCGATGCCGCGCGCAATGCACAGGCGCTGCTGCTGGCCGCCGGAGAGGCCCGAGCCGCTTTGCTGCAGCTTGTCGCGCACTTCGGTCCAGAGCGCGGCCTTCTTCAGGGCCCACTCGACGCGGTCGTCCATCTCGCTGGCCGAGAGGTTCTCGAACAGCTTCACGCCGAAGGCGATGTTGTCGTAGATCGACATCGGGAACGGCGTCGGCTTCTGGAACACCATGCCGATCTTGGCGCGGATGAGTGCCACGTCCTGCTTGGACGTGAGCAGGTTCTCGCCGTCCAGGGCGATCGTGCCCTCGGCACGCTGCTCGGGATAGAGCTCGAACATGCGGTTGAAGGTGCGCAGCAGGGTCGACTTGCCGCAGCCCGACGGGCCGATGAAGGCCGTGACCTTGTTCTCGGGAATCTCGAGGTTGATGCCCTTGAGCGCGTGGAATTTGCCGTAGTAGAAGTTCAGGTCCTTGACCGAGATCTTCGAGCGCGACGGTTGTGCGACGGTATTTGGCATGAGAGATCTTCTTCTTCAGTCAGTGTTTGTTGCGCGTGAGGACCCGCGCCAGGATGTTGAGGGCGAGCACGGCGACGGTGATCAGGAACACGCCGGCCCAGGCCAGCTGTTGCCAGTTCTCGTACGGGCTCATCGCGAACTTGAAAATCGTGACCGGCAGGCTGGCCATCGGCTGGCTCACGTCGGCGGTCCAGAACTGGTTGTTCAGCGCAGTGAAGAGCAGCGGCGCGGTTTCGCCCGCAATGCGCGCCACGGCCAGCAGGATGCCGGTGACCACACCGGCGCGCGCGGCGCGCAGCGTGATGCTGATGATGACCTTCCACTTCGGTGTGCCCAATGCGTAGGCCGCTTCGCGCAGGCCCGGCGGCACCAGCTGCAGCATGTTCTCGGTGGTGCGGATCACCACCGGAATCACGATCAGCGCGAGCGCCAGCGCACCGGCCAGGCCCGAGAAGGTCTTGAAGTAGGCCACCACCACGGCATAGACGAACAGGCCGATCACGATCGAGGGCGCCGACAAGAGGATGTCGTTCACGAAGCGAGTGACCGAGGCGAGCCAGCCCTTGGGGTTGTACTCGGCCAGGTAGATGCCCGCCATGATGCCGATCGGCGTGCCCACGAAAGTGGCGAGCATCACCATCACGAACGAGCCGAAGATCGCGTTGGCGATGCCGCCCACTTCGTTCGGCGGCGGCGTCATCTCGGTGAAGGTGGCGAGCGCGAGGCCGCCCAGGCCCAGGCGCAGCGTTTCCCAGAGAATCCACACGAGCCAGAACACGCCGAACACCATCGCGGCGAGCGAGAGCGTCAGCGCGATCTTGTTGACGCGGTTGCGCGAAGCGAAACGGGACTGGCGCGTTTCGGCCAGCGCCTTGGCGCTGATGAGGTCTTGCGCGGTGCTCACGATTTGGTTCCTTCGCTCTTCTTCATCTGGGCCAGCAACACCTTCGAGAGCGTCAGCACGACGAAGGTGATGAAGAACAGCACGAGGCCGAGATACATCAGCGCAGCCTGGTGCAGGCCTGCGCCGGCTTCGGCGAATTCATTGGCCAGCGCCGAGGTGATGCTGTTGGCAGCCTCGAACACCGACAGCGAGTTGAGCTGGTTCATGTTGCCGATCACGAAGGTGACCGCCATCGTTTCGCCCAGCGCCCGGCCGAGGCCGAGCATGATGCCGCCGATCACGCCGGCCTTGGTGTAAGGCAGCACGACCTTGGAGACGACCTCCCAGGTGGTGGAGCCGAGGCCGTAGGCCGATTCCTTCAGAAGGGGCGGCGTCACCTCGAACACGTCGCGCATCACCGAGGCGATGAACGGAATGATCATGATCGCGAGGATGATGCCGGCCGACAGAATGCCGATGCCCACGGGCGGGCCGGACACCAGGGCGCCGAGGTACGGCACGCCGGCGAGCAGCTTCTGCAGCGGCTGCTGCACCCAGGTCGAGAGAATCGGGCCGAACACCAGGAGGCCCCACATGCCGTACACGATGGACGGCACGGCGGCGAGCAGTTCGATGGCCGTGCCCAGCGGGCGCTTGAGCCAGTTGGGCGACAGCTCGGTCAGAAAGAGGGCAATGCCGAAACTCACCGGCACCGCGATCACCAAGGCGATGAACGAGGTGGCCAGCGTGCCGTAGATCATCACGAGGCCGCCGTACTCCTCCTTGACCGGGTCCCACGTGCTGTTCGTGAGAAAGCCGAGGCCGTACTTGGAAATGGCGGGCCAGGCGCCGACGATCAGCGACAACAGGATGCCGATGAGCATCGCCAGCGTCAGCAGCGCGGCGCCCTTGGCGGCCCAGCCGAACAGGCGGTCGGCCATCGGGCCGGAACGCGGCGCCTTCACCGGCGGTGGCGGCGCAGTGGCGCGGCCACGGTCGGCCGCGAGGTCGTACGAGGCGGCAGCAGGAAGAGTGGATGACACGGGTCGCTCCGGCAAAGACGAAAGCGGCGCGTCCTCGAGCGAAGTGCTGCTCATGGATGCGCCGTTCTGGACTGGTGAGTGGGTTGCTTACTTGAACGCGACCGGCTTGCCCGATGCGTCCTTCACGTCACCCCATGCCTTGGCGATGGTGGCCTTCACGGCGTCGGGCATCGGCACGTAGTCGAGGTCGTCAGCGGTCTTGTCGCCACCCTTGTAGGCCCAGTCGAAGAACTTGAGCACGGTGGTCGCATTGGCGGGCTTGTCCTGTACCTTGTGCATCAGGATGAAGGTCGCGCCGGTGATGGGCCATGCACCCTTGTCGGCCTGGTTGGTCAGCACCTGGTAGAAGCTCTTGTTCCAGTCGGCAGCGGCGGCGGCGGCCTTGAAAGCGGTGTCGTCGGGCGAGACGAAATTGCCGGCGGCGTTCTGCAGCTGGGCGTAGGTCATCTTGTTCTGCTTGACGTAGGCGTACTCGACGTAGCCGATCGAGTTGGGCAGGCGGTTCACGAAAGCTGCGACGCCTTCGTTGCCCTTGCCGCCCGCGCCGGTGGGCCAGTTCACGGCCGTGCCTTCGCCGACCTTGGTCTTCCACTCGGCATTGACCTTGCTCAGGTAGTTGGTGAACAGGAAGCTGGTGCCCGAACCGTCGGCGCGGCGAACCGGGGCGATGGCGGCGTCAGGCAGGGCCAGCGAACCGTTCAGCGCCTTGATGGCGGGGTCGTTCCACTTGGTGATCTTGCCCAGGTAGATGTCGCCCAGGACCTGGCCGTTGAGCTTCAGCTCGCCCGGCTTGATGCCGGGGATGTTGACCACGGGAATCACACCGCCGATGACGGTGGGGAACTGCATCAGGCCCTTGGCCTGGAGTTCGTCGTCCTTCAGGGGAGCGTCCGAAGCGCCGAAATCGACGGTCTTGGCTTCGATCTGCTTGAGGCCGGCGCCCGAGCCGACCGACTGGTAGTTGATCTTGACGCCGGTGGCCTTGTTGAAGTCCGAAGCCCACTTGGCATACAGCGGTGCCGGGAAGCTGGCGCCGGCGCCGGTCACGTCTTGGGCGAGGGCAGGAATCGAGAACAGCGCGGCCACGAGACCGGCGGTTGCAAATTTGAACGTCGTTTTCATGAAGCTTCCTTTAGAAGTAAGAAGTAGTCCCTTTCGGGCTTGGGACGGACTCTAGAAAGCTTGTGTGACATCCATATGACACCCCGCTGTCGAGGGAAAATGCCTGCGTTTCCCCTTCGGCCGTGTGACGCTGTCACATAACCGTCATGCGTCGCGCCTAGCCTTCCCGACCTCGCCGCCGAGCGATTCGGGAGGTGGCGCGCCTGTCACGGCGCTACGATCAAAGCAACCGCCCTCTTTACTAGAACTACATGCAAAACGGCACCCGCCTCGCGGCAGTCGATCTCGGTTCCAACAGCTTCAGGCTCGAAATCGGGCAGGTTGACCACGGCCAGATCCACCGCACCGAGTACCTGAAGGAAACAGTGCGCCAGGGCAACGGCCTGGACAGCGCCCGCAACCTCACGACCGAAGCCATGCAGCGCGGCTGGGATGCGCTGGCGCGTTTCGGCGAACGGCTGGCCGGCTTCAAGCGCTCGCAGGTACGCGCCGTCGCCACGCAGACGCTGCGCGAAGCGCGCAACCGCGAAGAATTTTTGCTGCGCGCGCGCACCATCCTGGGCTTCGGCATCGACGTGATCCCCGGCCGGGAAGAAGCCCGCCTTATCTATCAGGGCGTGGCGCACATGCTCCCGCACACCGACGCCTCGGACAACGAACGCCGGCTGGTGGTCGACATCGGCGGGCGCTCCACCGAAATGATCATCGGCCGCTCGCTCCAGGCCGAGCTGGTGGAGTCGTACCGCGTGGGCAGCGTCGCCTGGTCGATGAAGCACTTCGCCGAAGGCCAGTTCACGCCCGCCGCCTTCCGCGCCGCCGAGGTGGCCGCCAAGGCGGTGCTCGATGACGCGCTCGGCAGCTACACCCGCGACCAGTGGGACGTGGCCTACGGCGCCTCGGGCACCATCGGCGCGGTCGGCGACGTGCTAGCCGCGGCCGGCGCAGAGCCGTGCCTCGTCACCCGCGAGGGCCTCGATTGGTTGCTCGACCGCCTTCTCAAGGCCGGCAGCGTCGACAAGCTGCGGATCGACGGCATGCGCGAAGACCGCAAGGCGGTGATCGGCGGCGGCGTGAGCGTGCTGCGCGCGGTGTTCGACCTGCTCGGCATCGAGGAAATGAAAGTCGCCCAGGGCGCCCTCCGCCACGGCGTGCTCTACGAATTGCTCGAACGCGACGAGAGCGTCGCCGACATGCGCACCGCCACGGTGGCCCGGCTCGCCACGCGTTTCGCGGTCGATGCCGCACAGGCCAAGCGCGTGGGCGATGCCGCCGCTTCGCTGTTCGTGCAGCTCGCCCCCGCCGCGCGCGGAGGCAGCACGTCGAACCGCGCCGGCCGTGCGCTGCGCAAGCTCGGCTGGGCCGCGCAACTGCACGAGATCGGCGCGCTGGTGTCGCACAGCGACTATCACAAGCACGGCGCCTACATCCTCGACAACACCGACGCCCCCGGCTTCGCGGTGAACGAATTGCACGCGCTCGGCCAACTGGTGCTGGGCCAGCGCGGCAAGCTGCGCAAGCTCGAAGCCGCGCTCGATGACGAGACCTTCGTGATGCAACTGCTGGCACTGCGGCTGGCCGTGATCCTCTGCCATGCGCGCCGCGATCCCGATCCGCAAGCGCTGCACCTCGCGGCACTGGGCGCGCGGGCGTTCACCATCGTGTGCGCGCCCGATTGGGCCGATGCCTATCCGCAGTCGGCGCACCTCCTGCGCGAGGAAGTGCTGGCCTGGCAGAAGACCAGCAACTGGCGCGTGGAACTGACCGGCGCTTGAGGCTGGCTTAAAGGAGTTCGGGCGACTGCACCGTCACCACGACGGTCTGCACGTCGCCATCGCGCTCGCGGGAGCGGATCCACCACAGCGCGCCCTTGCGCACCGGGCAGCTGTCCTGCTTGAGACCGAGCAGCAGCGAGATGGCCTGCCCCACCGAGGGCTGGTGGCCGATCATCAGCACCACCGACTTGCCGTTGGGCCAGCCGGCCGCGCCGAGCATGGCTTCGGCCGTGGTGTCGGGCGCCAGCTCGCTGCGCAGCTTGTACTTGCGGCCCAGCGCGAGGGCGGTCTGCTCGCAGCGCCGCGCGGGACTGCAGATGATTCGGGTGCCGTCGGGCAATTGCCGATCGAGCCAGCCGGCCATGCGCTTGGCCTGCTTTTCGCCGCGTGCGGTGAGCGAGCGCTGCAGGTCGTCGCAGCCCTCGGTCCAGTCCTCGGCTTCGGCGTGGCGCCAGAAGATCAAGTCCATGGTCATCGTCTTTCGGTCTTCAGTTGCTGGATGCATCGCCGTGATGCCCTCGCGATGCATAGCGGTTCATGAGCGCGGTCTGGGCACCGTGGGCCTCGACGGCGCGCGATGCGCCCTCCTCGCCCGCATTGGTGTCGCGGTCGACGCGCGTGTAGATGCCGTCCCCGCCCAGGTCCCAGGCGTCGCGGCCGTCGTGCAGGTAAGCCACCAGGCACTCGTCGATGAGGCGCTGGCGCAGGCTTGGGTCGGTCACGGGCCAGGCGAGCTCGATGCGCCGCATCATGTTGCGGTTCATCCAGTCGGCGCTCGAGAGATAGAGCGACTCGTCCTCGCCATTGCGGAAATAGAAGACCCGCGAATGCTCGAGGAAGCGCCCGATCACCGAGCGCACGCGGATGTTGTCGGTGAGCCCCGGCACCTGCGCCGGCAGCGTGCAGGCGCCGCGCACGATGAGGTCGATCTTCACGCCCTTCTGCCCCGCGAGGATGAGCGCGGTGATCAGCCCTTCGTCGGTCAGCGCGTTCATCTTGGCGACGATGCGCGTGGGCTCGCCGTTCGATGCGGCCAGGCCCAGCGCGTCGATCTGCGAAACCAGGTTCTTGTGCAGGTCGAAGGGCGCAAGCCACATGCGGTTGAGCTTGGGAAGGCGGCTCTGGCTTGCCAGGTGCACGAACACCGCTTCCATGTCGGCCGTCAGCAGCGGATCGGCCGTGAGATGGCTGATGTCGGTGTAGAGCTTTGCGGTGCGCGGGTTGTAGTTGCCGGTGGAAAGGTGGCCGTAGCGGCGCAGTTGCTTGCCCTCGCGGCGCGTCACCAGCAGCATCTTGGCGTGGGTCTTGAGGCCCACCACGCCATACACCACCTGCGCGCCGATCGATTCGAGCATCTCGGCCCAGTTGATGTTGGCTTCTTCGTCGAATCGCGCCTTGAGTTCCACCACCACGGTGACTTCCTTGCCGCGGCGCACGGCTTCGCGCAGCAGGTCCATCAGCTCGGAGTCGGCGCCGGTGCGGTAGATGGTCTGCTTGATGGCCAGCACCTGCGGATCGAGCACCGCTTCGCGCAGGAAGGCGAGCACGCCGTCGAAGCTCTCGAAGGGCTGGTGAATCAGCACGTCGCTGCGCTGCAGTCGCTCGAAGAACGACTGGGCCGGTGACAGCGTGACGGGATACGACGCCGAATACGGCGGAAAGCGCAGCTGCGGCTCGTCGATCAGGTCGATGAGCTGCGTGAGCCGGGCCAGGTTCACCGGCCCGTGCACGCGGTAGAGAGACTCGGGCGGCAGGTTGAACTGAGCCAGCAGGAAGCTCGCGAGCGATTCGGCGCAACTGGCCGACACTTCCAGGCGCACGGCCTGGCCGTAATGGCGGTGCTGCAGGCCCTGGCGCAGCGCGGTGCGCAGGTTCTTCACGTCTTCCTCGTCCACCGCGAGATCGGAGTGCCGCGTGACGCGGAACTGCGAGAAGTCGCCCACCTCGCGGCCCGGGAACATGCTCGACAGATGGGCCCGCACCACGCTCGACAGCGCCACGAACAGCGTCTTGCCGTCCGACACCTTGGCCGGCATCTTGATCAGTCGCGGCAGCACGCGCGGCAGCTTGACGATCTGGATCGGGTTCTCGCGCCCGAAGGCGTCCTTGCCGCCCAGCCGCACGATGAAGTTGAGCGACTTGTTCGCCACCTGCGGGAACGGATGCGCCGGGTCCAGCCCGACGGGAATCAGCAGCGGACGCACCTCGCGCTCGAAATACTCGCTCACCCATTTGCGCTGCGCCGGATTGCGCTCGCCGTGCGAAATGATGTGGATGCCGTGCGTCGCGAAGGTCGGCATCAGCTCGTCGTTGTACAGCGCGTACTGACGCGCCACCAGCTTGTGCGCCGCCTCGGCCAATTGCTCGAACGAATCGACGGTGTAGGTGCCCTTGTGGTCGCCAGCGTTGCCGGCGATCAGGTGCGGTGCGGCGCGGACCTCGAAGAACTCGTCGAGGTTCGAAGACACGATGCACAGGTAGCGCAATCGCTCGATCAGCGGGACCTCGGGCCGGTGCGCCCAGTCGAGCACGCGCTCGTTGAACGACAGGATGCTGTGATCCCGGTCGAGCAGGGAGAAAGTGGGCGCCGCAACGGCGAGCGACCGGTCTGCGGGGGCTGGTGACATGGACACTGATTCTGGAGCAAGCGGCACGGGAGCAGACGTAGGCGGAAATATGACAGTGTCGATGTCATTTGTGACAGTTGAATGACGCTCGCGTGACGCGGCGTCCCCTGCCCTGTGCGGCTCCATCATGCCCGGCGGGTGGGCGGGCGGCCCGTCGTCAGGACGGACGGCCGCCGGTTTCATGCGCCGAGAAAGTGCTTGCGGTAGCGCGCCGGCAGGTCGTCGATGCGCATCAGCATCGGCAGGTCGGCCGCGTTGAAGTCCGGGTCCCAGGCCGGCGCGCCCAGCACCTTGGCGCCCAGGCGCAGGTAGCCCTTGATGAGCGCCGGCGGCTCCACGTCGAGCGTGCTGTCCAGCCGCTCGACCGGCAGCGGCAGCCGGGGCTGCACCTGGTACTGGATCGGCGCCATGTGGCTGGCCGAAACCTGCCGCCAGATGCTGGCGGCCGCGTCACCATTGGTCACACCGTTGTGTGACATCGGGATGCTCGCGCAGCCGATCATGGTGTCCAGCTTGTTGCGGTGCATGAAGCCGGCCAGTGCGCCCCACAGCGCCAGGATCACCCCGCCTTGGCGGTGCTCCGGGTGCACGCAGCTGCGGCCCAATTCGACCATGCGCTCGCGCAGGTCGCGCAGGCGGGTCAGGTCGAATTCGGTGTCGCTGTAGGTGCTGCCGACGCGGCGCGCCTGCGCCGGCGTCAGCACGCGGTAGGTGCCGATGACCTGGTTGGTGAGCTCGTCGCGCACCAGGAGGTGCTCGCAGAAATCGTCGAACAGGTCGATGTCGTGGCCCGCCAGCGGCGAGGAGACGCGGGCGCCCATTTCGCCGACGAACACGTCGTAGCGCAGGCGCTGCGCGGCGCGCACGTCGTCCAGGTGGCGGGCCCAGCCGACCGTGATGCCCTGCCTGGCTTCGACGGGCGGGGGAAGAATGACGGCGGGTGCCTGCGGCACCGACACACGGGCCGCGGTGGAAGCACCGGCGGCAGCGACGACCGTGGGCGCAGGCCACAAGGCCGCGCGCAGCCCGAGCTGCGAAAGCGGAAACGTCGGGTTGGGCAGTTCTTTCATGGGGAACCCTTTCTGCCGAGGGAGTCTCCGCACATGCGATGAAGGCGGCGTGTCAGGAAGATTGCACGCGTATGACGGTGTTACAGCCAGCTTGGCGCACTTCGTCGTTTAATTCGGTGAACCCGCGACATGGAGCTTGGACACATGGCCACCGCAGCAAACGGCACCGACAGCAGCCGCCTTCACCAGACCTTTCCCGTTCTCAGTGACACCGAGATTGCGCGCATCGCGCGCTTCGGCAGCGTGCAGCAATTCGCGCGCGGCGAACGGCTCTTTACCGCCGGCGAAACCGGCCCCGGCATGTTCGTGCTGCTCAAGGGCGTGGTCGCTGTCACACAGCGCGACGGACTCGGGCGCGTGGTGCCGATCGTGCGGCAGGGTCCGGGCGAATTCCTGGCCGAAGTCGGCCAGTTGAGCGGCCGCCCTGCCCTGGTCGACGGGCATGCCGACGAAGACGTCGAGGCGCTGCTCGTGTCGCCGCAGCAACTGCGCGCATTGCTGGTCGCCGAAGCCGATCTTGGCGAGCGCATCACCCGCGCGCTGATCCTGCGGCGCGTGGCGCTGATCGAATCCGGTGCGAGCGGGCCGGTGCTGATCGGCAAGCCGCAGTCGGCCGACATGGCGCGCCTCGAAAACTTCCTGCGGCGCAACGGCTATCCCTATCACCTGGTCGACGCCGCCGAAGACCCCGACGCCGCCGCGCTGCTCGAGCAATATGGCACCTGCCAGTTGCTTGCCGTGTGCCCCGACGGCTCGGTGTTGGTGAACCCGGCCGAGGACGCGCTGGCACGCTGCCTCGGCATGGTCGACACCGTCGAGCACAACGAGCTGTTCGACGTGGCCGTGGTCGGCGCGGGGCCGGCCGGCCTCGCCACCGCGGTGTACGCCGCCTCCGAAGGCCTGCGCGTGATCGTGCTCGACTGCCGCGCCTTCGGCGGCCAGGCCGGCGCCAGCGCGCGCATCGAGAACTACCTGGGTTTTCCGACCGGCATCTCGGGGCAGGCGCTCGCGGGGCGAGCGTTCGTGCAGGCGCAGAAGTTCGGTGTCGAGATGCTGATCCCGGCGAAGGTCACCTCGCTGGACTGCTCGCGCGAGAACGAACGCGAGAGCCTGGGCATCGCGCTGGCCGACGGTCGCACGATCCACGCGCGCACGGTGGTCATTGCGAGCGGTGCGCGCTACCGGCGCCCCGACGTGCCGCGCCTTGCCGAATTCGAAGGCCGCGGCATCTGGTACTGGGCCTCGGCCATCGAAGCGAAGATCTGCTCGCAGCAGGAAGTGGCGCTGGTCGGCGGCGGCAATTCGGCGGGCCAGGCGGCGGTGTTCCTCTCGCGGCACGCGGCCAAGGTGAACGTGCTGGTGCGCGGACCGTCGCTGGCGGCGAGCATGTCGCGCTACCTCATCGACCGCATCGAGGCCACACCCAACATCGAGCTGCAGCCCCACACCGAACTCGTGCGCCTGCATGGCAGCTCCGACGAAGGACTCACCGGCGCGACGTGGCGCTGCCACACGAGCGGCAACGAGCACGATTGCCCGGCACGCAACATCTTCCTGTTCGTCGGCGCCGAACCCGAGACCTCGTGGCTCGAGGGCTGCGCGGTCGCGGTCGACAAGCACGGTTTCGTGCTGACCGGCGCGGCGGCGAGCAGCGGTTTTCCGGCGCGGCCGGCCACGGCGCTTGAATCCAGCGTGCCCGGCGTCTTCGCCGTGGGCGATGTGCGCTCGGGCTCGGTCAAGCGCGTGGGTGGCGCAATCGGCGAAGGCGCGGCGGCGGTGGCGCTGATTCATCAGCACCTGTCGCAGACGACAGCCGTCGCCTGATCACGTTTCTTCCATCAACCCGACATCGATTCATCAAGGAGTTCTTCGGTGCCCATCAAAGCCTGCGACCACGTGCCCGCCACCATCGCGCAACCCCACACTGCGCGCGGCTGCGAAGACTGCTTGAAGACCGGCGACACCTGGGTCCATCTGCGCCTGTGCGTGCACTGCGGCCACGTGGGCTGCTGCGATTCATCGAAGAACCGCCATGCCACGCGGCATTCGCAGGCGGAGGGGCATCCGGTCATCCAGTCGCTCGAGCCCGGCGAAGACTGGATGTGGTGCAACGCGCACCGGCTGCAGGTGGGCTGAAGCGCACTGCCGATAAATTACGAAGATTGGATGCCATGGCCCGACATCGCGAGAGGCAAAGAAAAACCCGCTACCCCTGTGAGAAGTGCGAGTTCGAGGCAGCGTCAAGCTGCGTGAAATGAGGGATTGGCCTGCCCGGAGGGGATCGAACCCCCGACAACCTGCTTAGAAGGCAGGTGCTCTATCCAACTGAGCTACGGGCAGATTCCGGGCCGGACAGAAGCAAAAACGAAAACACTGAAAGAAAACTTGGTCGGGGCGAAAGGATTCGAACCTTCGACCCTCTGGTCCCAAACCAGATGCGCTACCAGGCTGCGCTACACCCCGACAAGCCCTCGATTCTAGCCCGGATATTGATCAGTTCCGGATTTTCTCAACGTTTCTCGTATTGAGTCTTGCCGAAAAGAACCTGGCGCTCCTTGTCGCCGGTGAGCGGCTGGCGCAAATCGGCCAGCACTTTCACGCCGCGCTGCACGGCCGGGCGTACAGCGATACCGTCGAACCAGGCCTTCAGATGCGGGAAGTCGGTAAGGGTGATGCCCTGGTTCTCCCAGCTGCGCAGCCACGGGAAGATGGCAATGTCGGCAATCGAATAGCTCTTGCCGGCGATGAACTTGTTCTTCGACAACTGCTTGTCGATCACGCCGTAGATGCGCTTGGCTTCGTTGGTGTAGCGGTCGATCGCATAGGCGATCTTCTCGGGCGCGTACAGGCGGAAGTGATGCGCCTGGCCGAGCATCGGGCCGACGCCGCCCATCTGGAACATGAGCCACTGCAGCACGTCGTAGCGTTCGCGGTCGCCGGTGGGCAGGAACTTGCCGGTCTTGCCCGCGAGGTAGACGAGGATCGCGCCCGATTCGAACAGCGAGATCGGCTTGCCATCCGGACCGTCGGGGTCGGTGATGGCGGGGATCTTGTTGTTGGGGCTGATCTGCAGGAACTCGGGCGCGAACTGGTCGCCCTTGCCGATGTTCACCGGGTGCGCGTGATAAGGCAGGCCGCACTCCTCCAGCATGACGTGAACCTTGTGGCCGTTGGGCGTGGGCCAGGAATAGACCTCGATAGGCGATGCGGGCATGTCTCGGGCTCCGGGAAGGAAGGGATGTGATGGGAGGGCCGCAGCATATACGTGCGATTCCAAACCCGTGCCGGCGCGGGAATTCGCCTTTCGCCGACCGCACGGCACCACCGATACATTCGTGAAGCACGTAAAGCAAAGGGGACTCTGATCGGCGAGCGCTGCGGACGATGCGAAAGCAATCCTGCGCCCGATCTGAACGATGCCCGCGGCCGGTGATCACCAAGAGCATGGCCGCCGTGTGGTAACTATTAAATTAACCGGATCGGCGCACGCAACTGGCTCAAGCGGCCGGCAATACGGGCTTATTCGAATATCTCTCGGATCCTCGATCTACTGCTGAAAGGCTGGTACTCAAAACGATCCTTTCTAGGTCCGTCGAGATCGTGCGGGAAATGCGCGCTTGATAAGAGGCTCCCTTAAGATTCGCGCCAATCTTGATTCGCGCGAACGTCATCGCTTACTGCGCGGAGCGCTTGTCAGGACTGCGCACGGATTCAACTCTCAGCCGCCCCGCACATGCAAGAGATTTATCGAATCGGTCTCGCCGAGGTGCGCCCGACCGAACGCATGGTATTCCTTGACGGTGAGGAGGTCGCGCTCGGCACTCGCGCCTTCGACCTGCTGCTGGTACTTATCCAGCACCGCGATCAACTGCTGACAAAGCAGGAGTTGCTTGATCGCGTCTGGCCCGGGTTGGTGGTCGAAGAAAACAACTTGTCCGTTCAGGTCAGCGCGCTGCGCAAAGCGCTCGGCGCCAAACTGATTGCGACGATCCCCGGGCGGGGCTATCGCCTCAGCGCGCAGGTGGATCACGTCGCGGCGCCCGAAGCCGCTCACCCCGCCCCCGTCGTGGCGCCGGACGCAACAACCTCACCCATGCCGAAGCCACCCTCCGCATGGCGCGGTTCCGCCGCCATCGCGGGCGTTCGCGCACCGCTGCTGGGCCGCGACCAGGAGCTGGCTGAGCTGACCCAGCTCGCCACGAAACATCGGCTCACCACCGTCGTGGGTGCCGGTGGTATTGGCAAGACCCGATTGGCGGTTGCGGCAGCCCACTCGCTGTCGGCTTCATTCGCCGACGGCGTTTGGCTCATCGAGCTCGTGGGCTTGCGCCCGCCGGCCGATCTGGCGAGCCAGACCGCCCAGGTGCTGGGCATCCAGCTCGCAGGGACGCGCCCGGCCATCGAGGAGTTGTCCGAGCGCCTGCGCGACCAGTCGGCCTGCCTGGTACTGGACAACTGCGAGCATGTGATCGACGAGGCCGCCGCCTTCACGGAGGCCATGCTGAGCGGCACGCGCGGTGTGCACCTGCTCGCCACCAGCCAGGAGCCGCTGCGACTGGACGTCGAGCACGTCCTTCGAGTGGGTGCACTTCACATCCCGGCCAGCGGGACGCGAGCCGACGAGGCCTGCGGCGTCGGCGCCATCGCCATGTTTCGCGATCGCGTGCGCGCCGGCAACTCCCGCTTCGACATCGACGACAGCAATGTCGCCACCGCCATCAAGATCTGCCGCGAACTGGATGGTTTGCCCTTGGCCATCGAATTGGCGGCAGGTCGTGTGGGGCTGTTGGGGATGGCCGGCGTGCATCGCCAGCTTGCGAGGCGCTTTCGCCTTCTGACCAGCGCGCAACGCCACCGCGACGCGCGTCACCGAACGCTGCGCGCGACGCTCGACTGGAGCTATGCGCTGCTCTCCGAAACCGAACAAAGTACCTTCCGGGGACTGGGCGTGATGGTAGGCGGCTTTGGCCTCGAGTTGGCTGAACAGGTTGCCGAGCAGCCGGCGGATGCGGACACCGCCGTCTGGCTCGATGCACTGACGGCGCTGGTCGACCGCTCGCTCGTCGTCGTCGAAGGCGACGCACGACCGCGCTTCCGTCTGCTCGAAAGTGCCCGTGCCTATGCCCTGGAAAAGCTCTCCGAGCACGACCAGCTGCACACGATGCGCACCCGGCACGCAAAAGGCCTGCTGCAGGCGCTGCGCGCTCACCTCTCGTTGCGGGGGGACGAGCGCATCACGCAAGACGAGTGGACGATGACCTTCGCCCCCGAAGTGGATAACTTGCGTGCAGCCATCGAATGGACCAGCGGTCCGGAGGGCGACCCGTCGCTGGCGCTCGACCTGCTGGCAATGGCAGCACCGCTGATGTACCAGCTCGGCCGCTTCAGCGAGTGCCTCCAGTGGTTCCAGGCCGGGCGCTCGCTGCTCGGTCCGGCCACGCCCGAGGCCGTGCGCGCCAACTTCGAATTCGGCCTGGCCGTCGTCGGGCTTTACGCATTGCCCTTCGACGAGCGCATGGCGCTGCTGAACTCCGCTGGCGCCGTATTCAAGCAGCACAGCCAGATCGACAAGCTTGTCGCGGTGCATTGCCTGACAGCTTTCATCAGCGCGGTCGCCGGGCAATATGCCAAGGCGCAGCAGCACCTCGATGCATGCGAGCCCTTGTTCGCGCAGTTTCCCAAGCTCGGTGCCATGCGCGCGCGCTGGCTTTTTCCATCCGCAGTCGTCTATCTGGGTCAGGGCGATGCGGCCGCGGCGTTGGCGTGCATCGAACGTGCCATACCGCTCGCCCAGGCTGCGGGCGACTCGCGCACGGAGGCCTACCTGCTCACCAACCGCGGCGTCGCCCTTCATCTGGCAGGGCGGCTCGAGGACGCCGAACGCTGCTTGCTCGCGTTTCTGGACTCACGCGGGGCACGCGCGAAGTTCAGGATGGCGGCCTCGGAGGCCTTCGCGCATTCGTACCTGATCCGCCTGGATGTGGAAGGCGGCGCGGTGGACCGCGCAACGGAGCGTCTGCGAGAAGCCTTGCCACTCATGCGTCGCGCCACTGGCGCACGCCAGTTCGCCGGCACCCTGGCGTACCTCGCGGCGGGACAGGGGCGCCTGCGCGACGCCGCCATGCTGCAGGGTGCCGATATCGCGGGCCGCAAGCACCGCGGCGAGGCAACGCCATGGCTGGAACAAAAAATAGCATCGGCCGTCCGCGACCGCGTGCTCGAATTCCACACGCAGACCGAGTTGGCTTCCTGGTATGCCGAAGGCGCGCGGCTGGACGAGGTCGCCATTGCATCGCTGGCATACGGTGAGCAAGTCGCAAGCGATGCCAGCAACGCGCTCAGCATGTTGCTCGCCCGGGCACGTCAAGGCGACGCGTCTCCTCGCTCCAGTTCCGCCAACACCCAGGGGTAGACCTCTCGCGCGGCGTCGCGCCCGACGAAATTGTCGAGGTGGCCGTAACGCTCCATCACACGGCGCCGGTACCACTGCGCCCCGTTGTGCTGCGCAAGCCAGGCCTCGGTGCGAAGCGACGATTCGGGGTTGAACAAGGTATTCAATCCACCGGACATGAAGCTGATGGGCAAGGCCATGCGGCGCGCGTTGTCGGCAGTCAGATAGGTGTCGCCGCCCTGCGCGTCGACCACATGTCCGCGCCGCATGATCAGCGCGAGCTGGTCGAAGACGGACAGGGAGATGGGGCCGAACATCTCGCCCATGGCGAAATGCGTCCCTTCGTTCAGGTGTTCATGCAGGACCACCGGTCCGAAGAACGCGTTGATCCGTTTGCACACCGGGCTCTTGCAGGTCTGTCCCCGCGGCACCGGCACGCTCCAGGCCATGACGTCCACCTCGCGGTCTGCCTGCGTCGTGCCCGGCACCGGGGAAAAAAGGCCGCCAAGCTTGCGGCCCTGCTCCAGCAAGCGCGCCAGCCCGATATCGGTCTTGGCCTGGTTGAGCCAATAGGTCAGCGGGTGCAGCGTGACTTGCGAAGAAACCACCGAGCGCACGCCCTGCAGTCCATCCAGCAGCGCCATCAGAACGCTCATCGAACCCACGCAATGCCCCACCACCTGCACCGTATCCGCATCGGTCGCACGGCGCACGAAATCCACCGCCGCCGGCCAGTCGGTGCGCGCGATGTCGTCGATGCAGAAGCTTTGTCGCGAGCCCACGGCATCGGGGCTGCCACGGTAGTCGAAAAGCCAGACGTCGTAGCCCTGGGCGCACAGCGCCTCGGCCAGGCTTTCCGATGTCGTCGTGACCATCCAGGACGAGGCCCGCATCGCCACGCCGGCGGCGAGGATCACCGGACCCTTGGCGCCCGCCTGCAAGCGCGTGAGCCGCAGTACCACGCCATGGCCCAGGTCCAGCGGAAACACCTGCGCGGCGGGCAGCCTCGGGATGCGGCGCGAGGAGGTCGGGGGCGCGGGCAATGTCGACGCTGTCGTGGCAGCCGCCAGGTCCGACAGCAACCCGCCATAGGCGCGAAACACGGTGCGGCCGAAGAATCCGGCGAACTTGGCGAGGTATGCGCGATCGATGGCCGACCTGGCTTCGGGAAACAGATTCTCGAGATAGCCCCCGAGATCGTGCGGTGGGCTGGTCGACAGCGTGTTGGCTTGCCAGATGAAATCCTCCAGGCCCAGAGAAAGAATGCCCTGGGCTACAGGGCGGGGCACGGGTCCCGCTTCATCCATGTCCACGAAAAGCGTGGTGAGGTCGGTCCACGGCGAGGATCCAGGCTGCTGGTGCAGCCATTTGGAGCCTGCAAAGCGCAGCGGCGCGGCGTGCGGTCGCGCAAGCACCATCTCGTAGCGCATGGTCCAGGTCTCCACCCTGTCCGGCGCTGGAGGCAGCAGCCGGAAATTACCGCTTTGCACTTGCATGGGCACCGGGCTCAGCGCCGCGCACGTCACCTGTCCAGTGATCTGCGCTTCGTGCGGCGCATCGCTGATCATGCGGTAGAGGTCATCGGTGCGAATGGTGAGTTCGAAGTCAAGCGCGTGGCCGGCAGCCCGCCCCCAGGCCGCCGACAGCTCGTAGCGGCTGACCAGCCTCGGCGGCAGATCCTCGCCCGAGGCGCCTTCGCATTCCAGGCTCACGAACCCCCGCATGCGCTCGGTGAACTGAAAGCTCGGGCTGAGATATTCCGGGTACTCGGAGATCAGCATCGACAACAGCTTGCGCGCCACGTCGATCGCGCCCTCTTTCAAGTGGTGCAACACCGCCTTCAGCAGCGCTTCGGCGCCCTCCTCCGGTTTCACCGGCAGGGATGTGGCAGGCTCCGGCGTCACCGCTTCGTCGGCCGCGCGAGGCAGTGGCTGGGCGGCGGGCAGCGTGAGATCGAGCGACCATCCGCGCGTATCGCACAGGCGCTGGCAGCAGCGCTCCGCCAGCGCGCCGATGGTCAGTAGCGGGTTCACACCCGCGGCCGCGGGCAGCAAGGCGCCGTCGCAAACATAGAGCCCCTCATGCACGCCGCTGCCAGTGGTGCCGGCAAAGACCTGGCCGTCCGCGTTGGTCGCGCCGCGTTCCGCGTCGTCCGCCATGCCGCATCCACCCAACGGGTGAACCGTGATGAGCTTGTGACCCAAGGCATCGCTCCACAGCGGATTGGGCAAGAACACACCTTTCACCGCTTCGTTGGCCTCGGCCAGCCAACGATGGTCGTTGGCGATGGTGGCGCTCATGCCGGCGTCCGGCCAGTGGATGCGAAGACGGTCGTCGACCAGCCTGAGTTCGCCGCCGGCATCGTCCACGCTCATCACCAGATAGGTCTGCGTGCGCGCGACCGGCCCGATGTAGGACTGCTCGGTGAGCGAACCGGGGTGGTTCTGCACCGCGTTGCCCAGCGCCTCTGCACTTTCGAGACGGGTGGCGGCTTCGCTGGCACCGTATTGCGTCTCGCCCCCCACCATGGCGCTGGCCGCAAAAAGCAGCGGCGGCATCAGCGAGGCCAGCGCACCGGGAATCACGCCTTCCTCGATCACCAGGCCCTCGCGCGGATTCCTTTCGCGGCGCGCATCGATCAAGCCTGTGATGCACGGGCCAGGCATTTGCCCGGGCTCCAGCTTGTTGCTGCCCGCGCCGACGCCGTAGACCGGGACGGGTTGGCATTCGCCATTCGGTGCGGGTTCGCCGGTGCGCCAGAAGCTGTCGTACCCGAGCGCGAGCACGTCGCCGTTGCCCGAGAAGGAGCGGCCGACGCGATCCGACAACGCAAGCCCACGCGCCCTGGAACGCAACAGGATCTCCGTCGATCCCAGCGCGCCCGCTCCGAGCATCACGATGTCGGCCAGGACGCTGCCTGCCGAGGCGGTCTCGGATGGCATTCCTGCGTTCGCCGGGCGCAGCGGAACTGCCTCGAAATGCACACGCCAACGCGTGCCCTCCCGTTCCAGATGCGTGATCAGCGCGCCGGTGAACACCTGTGCGCCGTGGCGGCACGCATCGGGCAGGTAGTTCATCAGCGTGGTGTTCTTCGCGCCCACGTTGCAGCCACTGGTGCAGTCGCCACAGTTGTTGCACGCCGCCTGAGCCACCCCGAAGGGATTCAGCTGGTCCTTGAAATTGACCGCGAGCGGTGCACGGCGGAACGGACGCCGCAGCGCCTGCGCCGACTGTTGCAACGCCCGCATCTTGTTGAGAACGGGTGCCTCATCGGGATAGGGTTGCACATCGAGCGCGGTGCGCACGCGCTGCGCATAGGGCTCCAGCACGCCAGGGTCGGTGCGGAACAGCGCGGGCCATGCCGGGTCGTCGAACAGCCGCGGGTCCATCTCCAGCGCGACATTGGCATTGATGAGCGAGGTGCCTCCCAATCCGCAGCCCACCATCGCGAGCATGTCGTCGTTCATGCGCAGATCGAACAGGCCATCGCGCGGCCCCAGCCTGCCGCGCGGGCCATCCATCTGCAGATCGGCCTGTGCACTTTGCAGGTCGTCGGGGTAGTGCCCGGGCGCGATCTCGCGTCCGCGCTCCAGCACACAGACGGTCCGACCCGCGCGCGCGAGTCGGGAAGCCGCGATGGCGCCCCCATAGCCGGAGCCCACGACGACCACGTCATAGCTCTCGCCGATCGCGGTGAGCGGACGCGAGATGGTCTGGTAGCCGTTCATGCCGCTCCCCCGTTCACAGCCACCGGCGGTCGCGTGTGATGTCGCGACAGGCCGGTATCGCGACCGCTTGCCGATGGGTCGAAGAACTCGTCCAGCAATTCACGTGCGTGAAGCTGTGCAGCGGCCACCACGCATCGGGTGAAGCGCTCCCAATCGCCGGCGTGATGCGCCACGGCGTGATCGAGTGCAAGCACCAAGGGGTTGTCACGGTCGCTGGGGGTACCGACGCCAGCAGCGTGAACGGCAGGGCTCGCACCATGAACCGGATCGTTGAACAGCCGCAGCGACGCGAGGTTGAGATCGCCATCGATCAGCACGATGGCCGCGCCCTGGGGGCTGGTCATCGTGGGTTGATCCATCACCCAACCGCCCGTGTTGTAGACCTTCACCGGACGCACCAGCCCGGCCACGGGCAGTTCGTCCTGGAAGGGCTTGTGCGTGTGACCGTAGACGAAGCGCAGGTCCATGTCGCGCGGATCGATGCCCTCGCTCTGCAACTGCGTCGTCACCGCGCCCCCGAGGTACCACCGCAGTTGAGCGGCGTCGTCGGGCGTGACCAGCCGGCGGTAGTCTCTGCGTTGGGCTTCGGCGCCACGGACCAGCGTGGCGTCCACCACCCCGCTGACGGCCTGCTGCACGGTGACGCCCTGGATCAGGGGCATCACGGCGGCGACGTCCAGGGTCTCGCCAAGGCGCTCGGTGATCCACCGTGCGAGATGCTGCGACCAGCGCTGCGATGCGCCCGCGTCGCGCATGATTTCATAGAGCTTCTCGGACTCTCTTCCCACCGCACCGGCGTTGCCGAGATCGGACCAGAGGAAATCAACCCACGCGCCGTTGCGGGCCTCGATCTGCGCCACGGTCAACGGCCGCGGCGGCGCATGGGGCGGCCGCGGCGTCTGGTGCTCGACCAGGACCGACATCGCGCGGTACATCGGGTCCACATAGTGGCCATGGTGCAGCACCACCGCACGACGTCGGGCCGCATCGATCAACCCGAAGTTCGGATAAGCCAGCTCGAAACTGAGGTCGCCCAGCCCCGGCTCGATGCCCGCCAGCGCGGCGAGCAACTCACAGCTCGGCCAGGAGCGACCAGGCCCATCCATCAGCTTCGTCATCTGCGGCATGTCGGCATCCGCCGCGCCCGACCGCGCACGGCTCACGAGCGTCTGGTCTTGCGCCATGCGCCACAAGTGATGGTCGTGATTGCCTGGCACTACACGTATTCGCGGCGACAGGCGCAGTCCCCGGCTGCGCAGTCTCGCCAGTTCGCGCAAGAACATGCGGAACGCCTGCGACACCGTGTTCATCGGCGACAGGCCCATGTCGAGCACATCACCGAGCAACACCAGCACCGGAGGCTCTTCGTCGCACAGCGGCGCCAACGTGGAAGCCAACGCATCCATCAGCGCCACCAGGGTTTCGCAACGCGCTCCCAGTGCCACATGGCCCGCACCGTCGATCCCGGTGAGCAGGCTGTAGCTGGCCCCCAGATGCAGATCGGAAATGCAGATGTGACGCAAGGCTGCCATTGAAAGCTCCTCCCGGTTCGGTTGCTCCTGGCGCCAATGTGGAGGCGACCTGGATGACAACGAAAGACGACCCCCTGCCTGATCGATAGCACGGGCTTCGTCACCAGCACCGCCTCATCGGGAATGCAGGTGCGAAGCCTTTAGGAACGTTTAGGAAGACTTTAAACCGTTTAGAGCGCTGCGTTCCTACGATGACTTCACGAACAACTCATCGATCCCCAACCACCGAGCGCAGTGCTCGACCAACCTCGACGAACAGGAGAACGCCATGCCTTCCACCATTCCCTACGACCCGACACTCGCGCTCGGCAACCTCGTGACGCAGGAGCGCCTGGATCTGCTTTCGCAGATCGCGTCCAAGCAAAGCCCGGCGGACGACGCCGAGGATCACCTCAATGACCTGATCACCCTGCGCCGCAGCTTCGACATGACCATCCAGGAGCTGATGGACATGGACGTGGACACCTCCGACATGGCCAAGCAGCGCGGCGATGTCAACAAGCAGATCACGGCCGCCGCGGTGGAATACAGCAAGGCCAAGATCCAGGCCGAGCAGGACATCCTGCCGCTCAAGCGCAAGATCAAGGCAGTGGGCTCGGGGCCCGAGAGCCCGATCGACTACAACCGCACGCAGATCAAGTCGCTGCCGATTTCGGCCGACTCGATGAAGATGAACGTCCAGTACTTCGCGTTCGACAAGAATGCGCAGAGCAGCCAGACCCATGCTGCGACCATCGCTTCTTTCGTCAGCGACGAAACATCGTGGCTCGGCGACTCCATCTCCGGCGCCGCGAGCACGGCCGCGCAGAGCCAGACCAACAGCCAGCACCAGCGTCACGACATCGTCGGCACGCTGGTGATCAGCGCCACCTGCACCCACAAGAACGCGCAGCTGCTGGCCCCCTTCATCATCGACGTCGACAAGGCCATCCGGGTCTGGAATGTCTGCCACCCGGATCTGTTCATCGACACCTCGACGGCCTCGGCGCTGGCCACCATCGCCAAGCAGGTGGAAAAAGACCAGGACAAGTGCCTGACCCTGCTCTCGGGCGCCGTCTACGGCTCCTGCTTCATCGGCATGGTGCACGTGCTCAACACCACCACCACCGACTCCAGCGAGGACATGTACTCGGTCGCCAGCAAGTTGCAGACCTCGTTCAAGATCGGCGGTTGGTTCGCCGACGAACAGGGCGGCTTCGGCGTGGAGAACAGCTTCTCCAACGATGCGAAGAACCTGCTGAGCGCACAGAACATCACTTCGCATTGCACCCTGGTCGCGATGGGCTCGATCCCTTCGATCAAGTCGAACCAGGTGCAGATGAGCGTCAAGGGCTTCGTCGACAGCGACGGCGCCACCAGCATGGCCGCACTGGCCAAGCTGCAGAACGCCACGGCCGCGGACCAGGACTCGGTCGATGCCTCGGCCAATGCGGCCCGTACCGGCGGCCAGTTCGTGGCGATGCAGAACGCCAAGGTGACCGCGGCGCTGTCGGCCTTGAACGACATCGACAACTCGCAGAACAACATCATCGACACCAACTCGATGATGGTCGCCTTCGAGGACTACGTGAACAAGGCCCTGGCCGGCAACATCGGCGTGCCGATCATGTACTACACCAAGCCGATCACGCGCGTGCAGCTCGCGCAGATGTGGGTCGCCAAGTACTTCCCCGGCCGCTACCTCGCGATCGCCGGCGACGACTCGACGCCGGCTGCGTCCGGCACCGCGCCCGCGCCCGCACCGGCGCCCGATGCGGCGACAGCCTGAGCGCCCATCTCCCCATTTCATCAACCGACCAGAAAGGAAAAATCATGGCTATCGACAATGCGGCGACCTTCCTCGCCAACCCCCTGGCCTTCATCGGCGGGGCACCGATCGTGTTGGACCAGATCGGGCAGAACATGCCGGGCGGGGGCTTCGCGCCGGTGAACAACCAGCGCTCGCGCTTCACCCTGAGCACCGGCGCACCCGGTGTGGCGCCGGCGCCCGGCAGCCTGCCGCGGCTGCGCATGCAGCCGCCCGCCGTGGCCGTGGGTGGCGTGGTGCCGCAGCCGCCCCTGGCGGCGCTCACCACGCTCGACGCGTACTACTGCCATGCCGGCGTTGGCGCCGCGGCGTTGAACGCGTTGCCCTATGTGGACATCCCCATCGCGCCCGGCGCGGCCGACGCGCACCTGCTGTTCACCACCGGCATGAACGGGTGCGCCCTCTTCGTGGCCAGCGCCGTCGACCCGGGCGCGCCCGCCCTGGCGGCCGGCCACTGGCGCGTGTTGCACGACCCCTCGCACCGCAGCCTGGCGGCGCTGCACGCGGGCAACTACGTCATTCACTTTGCGGCCTATGTCGACGCCGTGCAGCCGGGGCCGGTACCGGCCGCCTGGGCCGCAGCGCCCATCGTGCGCAACTACAACCCCCACAACTACCCGTTCATGCTGCCGCCGCCGGCGCCGCCGCTGAACCAGCGCGTGATCACCAACTTCCTCTGGTGGGACGGAGCGCACTGGAACTTCGGCAGCAAGCACTACCACTTGCTGGGCGCGAACCCGAGTCCCATCGACGCGCCGCCGGGTGCGGGGCCCAACAGCACGCAGAGCTGCGCGCTCTGAGTGGGAGCCACCGGCAGGGCCACCTGCCGGCGAGGCGCAACCAGACGGCCGCACAGGAGCACCCGCTTCAGTGTTCCGCGTGAAGCGCAGCGATTCCCGGAGTGCGCACGCGGCTCCTCGGGCGGGCCGACCGCCGCCCACCTTTTCTTTCCACCAGCCATCCGAAAGCAAGCCATGCCTCAAATCACTCTCGCCTCGATGCAGGACTGCATCAACGCCGCCTTCGCCGCATACGACCACAACCCGCCCACCGTGGGCACGATCCAGGTCCACACGACCAACAACGGCGTCGTGCCGGTCACCTGCAGCATCCAGGCCGGCCAGTCGCTGTTCAACTGCGGAACGGACCCCACCGGCAATTACTCGATGCCGGCGGCCCAGGCCAACAACCTGCGGATCTGGTGCCAGACGCATCCGGGCGGCCCCAACGGCAACTGGTCGTACGGCTATCGCGGACCGGACCCGACGCATCCGAACCAGGCCAACGTCACGTTGATCAACTGGAACGCCTTCATGTTCAATTTCCACGTCGTGCTGTCCTGAGCCCGGCAGGAACGGCAGCGTCCACGGCCCCATGCCCATCGGCCAGGCGCTGCGCGTTCCTTCGAGTGACCCGGAGCCCAGCAACAGGAGACACACCATGCGTCGCTTCAACCCTCAGGAAATCGCTTGGCTGGAGTGCCTGGTGCTGGTGGCGCGCATCGGACCCATCTCGGCCCCGGCCCTTTTGGCACGCCTGCATTTCAGCCGCGCTGCCGGACGTGCGTTGATCCTTCAGCCACGCGGTCACTTCGGCTATTGCTACGTGCGGCGCGCACATCTGGCCAGGGCCGACGCGGCCCAACTTGAGAGGCGCTCACTGATGGCGCTATTGCTCTTGCTGGCGTGGCTGCGACGCGAAGGCTATGTCGCGGTCGAACATCACGAGGGCGACATGCAGCCACCCCTGCTGGTGGTCGGCGAAGCCTTCGACGCCGTGCGCCCCGAACGCTCGCGCGTCGTGCTCAACGCGGAAGGCGACTACAGCTGCGAGCCGCATCAGGTGCTCAGTGCGCACGGGCAAGTTGCCTATGAGGGGCTGCGCCTTGAAGGCGATGCCTTCGCGCTCGCCCACGAATGGGCGCGCGGGACGCTGCATGCGTCTCTCGCGCTGGAAGAACTGCTCGCACTTGTTCGTCCAACACCGGAACCCGCCCCTGCTTGCGCACCGGTGGAAGCAGTAAGTGCCAAAGCGCCAGGCGGTGGGTCTCGCACCATCGCCGCCGTTGCACGGACCATGCTTCGCCTGAACGTGGTGACCTGGCTGACCCTGTTGGTGTGCGCCGCCATTGCGGGAATCCAGCTGGGTGGCGCAGTCCATCCTGGCGAGCGCACCACCCGACCCGACTCCGCGCCCGTCGCCGCAATGCACACGGCCCCTGTGTCCATGCAACGGGGCCTGCCTGTCACGCATGCGCCGGCGGCTTCCATCAGTGCGCCGGCCCCGGCAGCTGCCGCGTCCGCCCCGCCCCCCACGTCCACGGTCACGCCCGCATCGACACCTGCGGGCCCGCTGCACGGCCTGGACGTCTCCAAATGGAACGGCAACTGGGTCGACCACTTGAAAGGCGCGCTGGCGGGCATCAGCTTCGTCTTCGTTCGCGCCAGCGACGGCCTGACCGCCGACCCCGCCTTCGATCGCCACTGGACTGCGGTTCGCAGCAATGGGCTGGTGCGCGGCAGCTACCACTTCTACCGCGTCGACATCGACGCCGACGAGCAAGTGCGTTTCTACCTTCGCATGCTGGGCGGCACGTCCGAGCAAGGCGACATCGCCCCCGCGCTCGACTTCGAAGCCGAGAGCTTCCCTCCCGGTGCGCCGCCATCGAAGGAGAAGGTGCAGGCCGATCTGCTGCGCGCGTTGCAAGCGCTGGAGCGGCATGGAGGTCGCGTTCCCATGATCTACACCAACTGGGACATCGGAACGAAATGGCTCGATGACGAGCGTTTCGCGCGCTACCCGCTATGGATCGCCGACTGGTCGCAACGCAATGCGCCGCGTCTGCCCGCGACCTGGACGCAGCGAGGCTTTCGCTTCTGGCAACGCACCGATCACTACCAGCCTCCCAACGACAACAAGCTGGCCATGGACCTCGACTGGTTCATCGGACAGCACAAGGATCTGACGCGCTGATACGGCTCCCTCAATCTCAAGGACATCCCATGACTTCATTCGTTCCAGAAAAGACGCAGCGCCATGCCGCTGCCGCTGCGGCTGCGGCTGCGTCATGCACCGGTGCGTTGCTGCTCGTGCTCGCTGTGAGCGCCTGCGGCGGAAGCGGCGGCGGTTCGAATCCGAATGCGCTGACGCTTCCACAGCCGCCGGGAAATCCGTCCGGTCCTGTCCAGGGCGTGGCGTGCCTGGACCTCGACGGCAATGCAACCACTGTCAAACCCAAGACGGTCGCCATTCACAACAATTCGGAAGGCACGATCTATCCCGTATTGGCGATCGGCCCCAAACCGGTCGACCAATGGCTGCAAGGGTGTTTTCGCACCACGGCAAAGGCCTATCCGTCCACTGCCGTCTACAAGTTGTACGTCAACGAGGGCAAGGGGATTCCGAAGAACGCCTCGGTGGAGATCACGTTGCCGCTGTACAGCGAATTGGCTGCCGGCCAATACATCACGTGGTGGAACGGCGGGCGCGTCGTTCTGGCGGACCGCATCGACAGGATGCGAGATCCCGAAGACACGCCATTGTCCGCACCCGAGGGTGTCAGCTGCAGTGGCGAAGGGACGCGCTGCGACTTGAGCACCTATTCCGGCAAGACCCAGTTGCCGGACAACGCCTTCGCCCAACTGTCGGAATACTCGTACGGGGGTTTCATCACACTGCCCGGCCAGACGAAGCCTTACCTGAACACCGACAACGTCGGATACAACATTTCCTATGTGGATCACGTCTATATGCCCGTCGCAATCGGGCCCAGGAACAATCCCTACATCGGATTCAGCGGCTCATCGCAGCCGCTGGCCGAGTTCAGAAATACGCTGCGCTCATTTCTCGGTCAGGGACCCGGCCGGGGATGGCCGGTCTACAACCTGGAGGAGCTGAAGCTGCCCGGGGGATACAACGTCTTCGCGCAACGCTCGGGCGTATTTCCCAGGGCCGACAACGTGCCCGTGAAACCGGCGACCGGTGCCCCGCCAGTGCTGACCGTGCTGGCTTGCATCGAGGGGAATTGCACCGACGATCAGAAAAAAAATCTCCATTTCGGTGAATCGGTCCAGCATGTGCAGAACCTCTGGGGTTCCTGCGTGGCATGGGGCGCCGAAGACATCAGCGCCTATGTCACGGCAACGGTCCAATGCCCTGCGGATTTGAAAGAAAAGCTGGAAGTCATCAGGCGATTCTTCGAGAAGAACCATGCGGATTACCTGCAACTGCATGCGGACAAAAAATGCGCAGGCACCACGCCTGTGACGCCTGAATTCAATTACTGGCAGGCGCTCACGCACATCTATGGCTGGGTTCCCTTCAACGAGGGATGCGGCGCGGACGCAAACCCGCTCGGCAAGACCACGATTCCCGACTGGAATCACGCAAAGATCCAACCCATGTACATCCATGAGCTGCAGTACAACCATCTGCAGCCCAGCGTCGTGGCAAGGCCGGAACTCACCTTCAATCCCTACGTGAAGTTGATTCACGACGCGCTCAAGATGAACGCCTACGCCTTCTCCGTCGACGATGCGGTCGGGTTCATGAGCGAATTGGGCGATGGCTTGATCTTTAGCGTGGGCGGAACGAAGGGTCTCGAAAACGGCAAGCAGTTCAGCTACGCGGGTGGCTTCTTCCTGAACATCGGCATACCGCAGAGCCAGGTGGGCAGTCACGAGCAACTGCTGAAGAAATACGGCGTCTGCGCAATGGGCCAGGACCCGGACGACCCGAATTGCGACAAGGACAAACAGGATGTCTCGATGCCTGTCTCCAGCCAGATTGCAGGATTCAGGGTGGGCACCGTACCGAGCTATCCGATCAAGGTACGGTTCACGGACGAGAAGGACAACGTCTATACGTTGGTCGTGAACAAGGAATATCCCGTGTGCACCGACCCGGTCCAATGCTTCAAGAACGACGGCGACAAAAAAGCGATCTACGACAAGGCGTTGTGCAGCGTCGTCGACAAGCGGGGGCAAGCGCATTCCAGGTCGTCGGCGTGGTGCGTGGGCGGCGATCCGAACCAGCACAAGGACCAGGCCGACGACCCGCAACTGACCAAGAACTTCCTGAACTTTCCGGTGCCCGTCGACTACCTGCCGTGATCGACACTTGCTATCGCCTGCACGGTGTGAAGGAACTCGTCAGGTCTCGCAAACCCGGCCGATGTGCGGCCACTGCCGGCGAACATGGGAAAGCAGCGGCCTGGACGCGAGCCACGCCGCCCCGCATATTCGCGCCGCGCTCAAAGGCTCTTGCCAAGCCTGCGCGCCGAGCCGAGATACCCAGTACGCCGCGCAACCAGCAGGCCGACTGCCGCGAGACCGACCATGGCAATCGCTGCGGTATTCCCCGAGGCGGCGCGTCCCATGTCGAGCGCAATCTCGCCGCTGCGCGGCCCGACGAGCTGCAGGCGCCGTTTGGTCATCCGCATGCCCAGCTCGCCCAACTCGTCGGCCAGGAGGCGCTCGGCCTCGGGAATCACCAGCGTCTCCTCGTCCGCGACATGGTGCATCACATCGCGCATCAGCTCGGCCACGGTGTCGTCGTAGTCGCGGGCCTCCGGCTCCATCTGCCGCAGCAGGCCGATCAGTCGCCGCATTTCCTGGTGCTCGTCGAGCGACTTGGCGATGAGTTCGTTCTGCGTGACTGCGCGGACTGCCGGGTAGAAGATTTCCTCCTCGAGCTGCGCGTGCACTTCCAGGGCGGTGCACATGGTGTTCACCAGCCCTTTCTTCACGCGCACGGGCGCGCTGGCCTTGTACTGGTGGAAGGTGGAGAGCACGTGCGTGTGAT
The DNA here is from genome assembly GCF_050435205.1 of Variovorax sp. W2I14. Lineage (NCBI taxonomy): Bacteria > Pseudomonadati > Pseudomonadota > Betaproteobacteria > Burkholderiales > Comamonadaceae > Variovorax > Variovorax sp. W2I14. The sequence goes on from NZ_JBNDJX010000001.1 coordinate 2,180,658, forward strand.
CCAGCCGGATCATGTTCGTCGCACTCGGAAAAAGGCGTGACACAAGTTTCGTCATGAGGCTCCTCTGTCAGGCGACGGCGCCGAACTTTTCCATCACATCGACGCTGCGGTGGTCGGCATCGGGCTCTGTGTGTTTGCTGATGGGCATCGTGGGCTCCATTGGATGAATGAATGAATCGGGAAAGTCGAACGTGGAGCCGGCGGCCGGCCCCGTGCGTAGGAAAGTACCGTGTCCGCATAGCAGTGCGGACTACCCTTCGAAACATGCAGCGACTTCCGCCCGAGAGTTCCCCGCGGGTCGCGCGGCTGAAATGCGCTTATAAAGCGCTCGCCCCCATCATTGATTCTTAAGCGAGCGCGTATGAAGTCCGCAGGCTTGAAAGGCACCGTGTCCATCGAGCTGGTGCACGAGGCGATCCATGCCGCGGTGCTCCGGAACATGGACATCAGCAGCGTCCTCGAAAGCGCAAAGATCGATCGCGAGCTGTTGAACGCGCCGCGTGCGCGCATCTCGGCGGCTGCGTACTCGCGCATGTGGGTGGCAATGGCCGATCTGATGGACGACGAGTTCTTCGGCCTGGACAGCCACGGGCTCCGTCGGGGCAGCTACGCGCTCATGACGCGCGCGGCGGTCAACGCCGACAACCTGGCGCATGCCTTGCGCCGGATTCTGAGATTCCTTCATTCGACATTGGACGACTTTCGCGGCGAGCTGGTCTGCGATGGCGTCGAGGCGCGCGTCGTCCTGCATGACGGCGGCGTGCTGCGCCGGCTGTTCGGCTACGGCACCTGGTTCATCCTGGTCCACGGATTGGCATGCTGGCTCGTGCACAGGCGCATTCCCCTGCGCGAAATGCAGTTCCGATGCCCGCCTCCGAGCGACGACAGCCACTACCGCACGCGCTTCTGCGAGAACCTGAAGTTCAACGGCGAGACCACGCACATCAGCTTCGCAAGCGATCTGCTGGACCTGAAGATCGCGGAGTCGCCGGCAACGGTCGACAACTTCCTGAAGGCGGCGCCGGCCAACCTGCTGGTCAAGTACCGCAACGACGCGAGCACCAGCGCGCAGGTGCGCAACAGGTTGCGCAGCCAGGTGCCCGATGCATGGCCGGAACTGGAAAAGCTCGCACAGGAACTCTGCATCTCCGGCACCACGCTTCAACGCCGCCTGCAGCAGGAAGGCGTGAGCTACCAGCGCGTGAAGGACGACTTGCGGCGGGACATCGCCATCGACCTCCTGTCGAGCGCGTCACTGACGGTGGCTGAGGTCGCCGCCCGCACCGGATTCCAGGAAACCAGCGCCTTCCATCGCGCCTTCAAGAAATGGACAGGCGTGAGCCCCGGCGCCTATCGCTCGTCCACGCCCACTCGGGAATAAGCCGAACCTTTCGGCGTTTGCCAGGGACGCCGGCATGTCCGAATGCCCCATCCAGATCGAGACGCGCGGGCATGGAAGCGGAGCGCCTGCAGAACTAACCTCCTTTCGAAATCGCATCTCGCGATAGCTCGAACGACAGGAGACAACATGCAGCACCTCGGCCGTGACCGCGACGGGGCGATTCGCCCGGCGTCGACATAGCAAGGAAACCGGAATGAACCGAACGATGGCGCCGCCGCTGGATGCACAGGCGCTGCGGGGAGCGGTCGACTGGGCCATTGCCACCCGACGCAGCGTCAGGGCGTTCCTGCCCCAGCCGGTGCCGAGGGACGAGATCGAGGCGATCCTCTCGACCGCGCGCTACAGCGCCTCCGGCATGAACATGCAGCCTTGGCATGTGCATGTGCTGACGGGGCCTGCAAAGGCCCGTCTGTCGGCCGCGATTGCGGTGCTCGACGACGATCCCGGCCGGTCGGGCGAGCTGCTCGAGCCCTACGACTACTACCCGCGCGAATGGTTTTCGCCGTACCTGGAGCGGCGCCGCAAGGTGGGTTGGGACCTGTACGGATTGCTCGGCATCGCCAAGGGCGACAAGCAGCGCATGCACCTGCAGCACGGGCGCAACTACCGCTTCTTCGATGCGCCCGTGGGCCTGTTCTTCACGGTGGACCGCGAGCTCCAGGAAGGCAGCCTGCTGGACTACGGCATGTTCCTGCAGAGCGTGATGGTGGCTGCGCGCGGCCGGAACCTTCACACCTGCCCGCAAGCCGCTTTCCTGAAATTCCATCGCCAGATCGCGGACCTGCTGGGCATTCCCGCCGGCCAGATGCTGGTCTGCGGCATGAGCCTGGGCTACGCCGACCCGACGTCGGTCGAGAACTCGCTCGTCACCGAGCGCGAGCCCGTGTCCGCCTTCACCATATTTCACGACACCACCAGGGAGACCACCGCATGAGCGCGCCATCCTATGCTCAGGGCCTCGAACGCTGCGCGGCGAATCATGTGCCGCTCACGCCGCTGGGCTTTCTCGACCGCGCCGCCCTGGCGCATCCGAACCGCGTGGCGGTGGTGCACGGCGAGCTGACGCGAACCTGGGCCGAGACGCGGGAGCGCTGCCACCGCCTGGCGTCGGCGCTGGCGATGCGAGGCATCGAGGCGGGCGACACCGTGTCGGTGCTCGCGCCCAACACGCCGGCCGTGCTGGAGGCCCACTTCGGCATTCCGCTGGCCGGCGCGGTGCTCAACGCGATCAACCATCGCCTGGATGCCGAAGGCATCGCGTTCATCCTGCGCCACGGCGAATGCAAGTTGCTGATGGTCGATCGCGAGTTCGCCGCCACGGTCGCCGCGGCCTTGAAGCTCCTCGACGACCGCGCGCCTGCGGTCATCGACATCAACGACCACCTCGCACCGCCCGGCGAACCCATCGGCGAGACCGATTACGAATCGCTGCTGGCGAGCGGGGACGCTGAATTCTCAGGCCAGTGGCCCAGCGACGAGTGGCAACCCATCGCCCTGAACTACACCTCCGGCACCACCGGCGACCCCAAGGGCGTGGTCGCCAGCCATCGCGGCACCTACCTCATGAGCCTGCTGCAGATCACGAACTGGGCGATGCCCCGGGCACCGAAGTACCTGTGGACCCTGCCCATGTTCCACGCGAACGGCTGGTGCTTCACCTGGGCCGTGACCGCGGCCGCGGGCACCCATGTCTGCCTGCGCCGGGTGTCCGCCGAGGCGGTGCTGGAGGCCATCGACCGGCACCGGATCGATCACCTCTGCGCAGCACCCGTCGTGATGGCGATGCTCGCGGATGCGGCGAAAGACACCCGGCTGCCGCGTCCCGTGCGCGTGCTGACCGCCGGCTCGCCGCCGCCGCTCGCCGTGCTGAATGCGGTGCTGGCGATGGGCTTCGACGTGGAGCACGTCTTCGGCATCACGGAGGTTTCGGGCACGCCGGTGAGTTGCGTGTGGCAGGACGGCTGGGACGATCTGGCGCCCGCCGAGCAGGGCGCGCTGCGGGTGCGCCAGGGCGTGCGCGCCGCCATGTTCGAGGGCCTCATGGTCGGCGATGCCGACACCCTCGAGGCCGTCGTGCCGGACGGCAAATCGGCGGGCGAACTCATGCTGCGCGGCAACACCGTGATGATGGGCTACTTCAAGAACGAGGCGGCAACGCGCAAGGCGCTCGCCGACGGCTGGTTCCGCACCGGCGACGTTGCGGTTTTGCATGCCAACGGGTATGCCCAGATCACCGATCGTTCGAAGGACGTGATCATCTCGGGCGGCGAGAACATCTCGTCGGTCGAGATCGAGGACATCGTCCATGGACACCCGGCGGTGCTGCATGCGGCCGTGGTGGCCCAGCCCGACAGCAAGTGGGGCGAGGTGCCGTGCGTATTCATCGAACTCAAGACCGGTGTCGCCGCGCCCACCGAGCAGGAGATCATTTCGTTCTGCCGGGAGCGGCTGGCTCACTTCAAGTGCCCGCGCCGGGTGATCTTTACCCCGTTGCCGAAAACGGCCACAGGAAAGATCCAGAAGTTCCGCTTGCGCCAGCAGGCCGGCAGCCAGGACGCCATCACCCGGCTCGCGAACCATGGTTGAGTTCGAAGCTGCCGCGGCCCTGGCGCCGGTCGGACCCGGCTACCGATTCTCGCGACACCACACTTTCGACGAAGCGCAGGTGCGGGCCTTTGCACTGGCCGCGGGAGACGAGAACCCCCTGCACCACGACGCGGCGTTTGCACGGGGCACGCGCTTCGGCGGATTGATCGCCAGCGCGACCCATACCACCGCCCTCTTGATGGGGCTGACCGGCAGCCACTTCGGCAAGAAGGGAAAGGTGCTCGGAATGAACTTCTCCGTCGACCTGCTGCGCCCCGTGCGGGCGAGCGAGACCGTGCTCATCGAGTGGCGCGTGACGTCGATGGCCGCGCATTCGAAAGGCGGCTGCGTCCTCGAACTGCAGGGTGCGATCAAGAGCGCGGATGACCGGACCAGTGTGCTTGCGCAGGGGACGGTGCTCTTCACGCCTGCCTCATGAGGGCGGCTCCTCCTCACGTATAGCGCGTCTCCAACGCATCCCACTCCGGCTTGCCAACCAGCCGCTGGCGCTCGGCAAAGGTCGTGACCAGCCCGCTGGATTCCAGCACCTGCTTCTCATCGCGCAGCACGGTCAGCGCGTTCTGCATGCCGGCGACTGCCCCCTGCAGCGCCGCATTGGCGTAGAGCACGATGCCGTAGCCGAGCTCGCCCAGGTCCTCGGCGTTGAAGATCGGCGTCTTGCCGCCAATCACCATGTTCATCAACTGCGGCTTGGCCAGTCGCTGCGGCAGCGCACGAATCTCATCGGCCGTGGTGACCGCTTCGACGAACAGGATGTCCGCTCCCGCCTCCGCGAACTTCTGCGCCCGCTCGACGGCAGCCTCGAAGCCATGCACGGCGGCCGCGTCGGTGCGGGCCATGATCAGGAGGTCCTGGTCCTGCCGCGCATCGACGGCCGCCTTGATCTTGCTGACCGCTTCTTCCGTAGCGATCACTTCCTTGCCCGAGAAATGGCCGCAGCGCTTGGGCGCCACCTGGTCTTCGAACTGGATGCAGTCGGCGCCCGCGCGCTCGAGCGTGCGCACCGTGTGGCGCACGTTCAGCGCATTGCCGAAACCCGTGTCGGCATCGACGATCAGCGGCACAGACACCGCGTCGCGGATGCGCGCCGTGTGGTCGGCGATTTCGGCGAGGCCCATGAAGCCCTGGTCGGGCATGCCGAACCACATGTTGGTAACGCCGGCACCGGTGATGTAGATCGCCTTGAAGCCCAGGTCTTCGACGACCTTGGCGGAGAGCGCGTTGAAGGCGCCGGGAACGATGAGGCCGCGGCGGGCTTCGGCGAGGGACTTGAGTTGCTTGCGGGTGGACATCAGAGAACTGCCATTCATCATCAGAAACTGTCGCCGGGCACGCGCACCCAGCCTTCCATCAACACACGGGCGCTACGGCTCATCAGGGCCTTGGTCACCACCCATTCGCCATCGTCGGCCTTGCGGGCCTCGGCACCGACGCGCAGCGTGCCCGACGGATGGCCGAAGCGCACGGCCTGGCGCTCGCCGCCGCCGGCCGCGAGGTTCACCAGCGTGCCGGGAATCGCCGCTGCGGTGCCGATGGCGACGGCTGCCGTCCCCATCATGGCGTGGTGCAGCTTGCCCATCGACAGCGCACGCACCAGCAGGTCGACGTCCCCTGCCCTCACCGGCTTGCCGCTGGAGGCCGTGTAGTCCTTGGGCGGCGCAACGAAGGCGACCTTGGGCGTGTGCTGGCGCTTCGCTGCTTCGGCGATGTCCTTGATGAGCCCCATCTTCACAGCACCGTATGCGCGGATGGTCTCGAAGATGGCCAGCGCCTTCGCGTCGCTGTTGATCGCGTCCTGCAACTCGGTGCCCGTGTAGCCGATGTCGGCGGCGTTGACGAAGATGGTGGGAATGCCCGCGTTGATCAGCGTGGCCTTGAGCGTGCCGACCCCGGGCACCTCGAGGTCGTCGACGAGCTTGTCGGTCGGGAACATCGCGCCGCCGCCTTCACCATCGCCCTCGTCGGCCGGGTCGATGAATTCGAGCGGCACTTCGGCCGCGGGGAACGTGACGCCATCGAGTTCGAAGTCACCGGTCTCCTGCACCTCGCCCTCGACGATCGGCACGTGGGCCACGATGGTCTTGCCGATGTTGGCCTGCCAGATGCGCACGATGCAGGTGCCGTTCTGCAGCACACGCGCCGGGTCGATCAGCCCCTGCGCAATCGCGAACGGCCCGACCGCCGCCGACAGGTTGCCGCAGTTGCCCGACCAGTCGACAAAGGCGTTGTCGATGGAGACCTGGCCGAAGAGGTAGTCGACGTCGTGGTCCGGCCGCATGGAGCGCGACAGGATCACGGTCTTGGAGGTGGACGAGGTGGCCGCGCCCATGCCGTCGATCTGCTTGGCGTAGGGGTCGGGGCTGCCGATCACGCGCAGGAGGAGCGCATCGCGCGCCGGGCCGGGTTGCTGCGCTTGCGTGGGCAGGTCCTGCAGGCGAAAGAACACGCCCTTGCTGGTGCCGCCGCGCATGTAGACGGCGGGAATCTTGATCTGGGGAGCGGATGCCATGGCGTTTTGGATGATGGTTGTCTCAGGCGGCGAGTTTGTTCTCGGCCAGGAAGTCTTGCGCAAAACGCTGCAGCACGCCGCCCGCCTCGTAGATAGACACTTCTTCGGCCGTGTCGAGCCGGCAGGTCACCGGGACCTGGAGCGTCTCTCCGTTCTTGCGGTGCACGACCAGCGTCAGGTCGGCGCGCGGCCTGGGCTCGCCGACCACGTCGTAGGTTTCGGTGCCATCCAGGCCCAGCGTGAGGCGCGTGGTACCGGGCTTGAACTCCAGCGGCATCACGCCCATGCCGAGCAGGTTGGTGCGGTGGATGCGCTCGAAGCCCTCGGCCACCACGGTCTCCACGCCTGCCAGCCGCACGCCCTTCGCGGCCCAGTCGCGCGACGACCCCTGGCCATAGTCGGCGCCGGCCACGATGATGAGCGGCTGCCGGCGGTTCAGGTAGGTCTCGATGGCCTCCCACATGCGCACGACCTTGCCTTCGGGCTCGATGCGCGCGAGCGATCCCTTCTTCTGCACACCATCGACCATCGCCATCTCGTTGACGAGCTGCGGGTTCGCGAAGGTGGCGCGCATGGCCGTCAGGTGATCGCCGCGGTGCGTGGCGTACGAGTTGAAGTCTTCTTCCGGCAGGCCCATCCTCGCCAGGTACTCGCCCGCGGCACTGTCCAGCAGGATCGCGTTGGAGGGCGACAGGTGATCGGTCGTGATGTTGTCCGGCAGCAGGGCCAATGGCCGCATGCCCCGCAGCGTGCGCGGCACGGCAGCGAGCGCGCCCACGCCCTCGCTGTCCCAGTACGGCGGGCGGCGGATGTAGGTGGACTGCGGCCGCCAGTCGTACTGCGGGCTCACCTTCTCGCCGTTGTCCGCATGGATCGCGAACATGGGCTCGTAGACCTTGCGGAACATCTCGGGCCGCACCGATGCCGCAACGATCGCGTCGATCTCCTCGTCGCTCGGCCACAGGTCGGCCAGGCGAATCTCCTTGCCGTCGACCACGCCCAGCACGTCGCGCTCGATGTCGAAGCGCATCGTGCCTGCGATGGCATAGGCGACCACCAGCGGCGGCGAAGCGAGGAAGGCCTGCTTCGCATATGGATGGATGCGGCCGTCGAAGTTGCGGTTGCCCGAGAGCACCGCGGTGGCGTACAGGTCGCGCTCGATGATCTCCTGCTGGATCTTCGGGTCCAGCGCGCCCGACATGCCGTTGCAGGTGGTGCAGGCGAAGGCGACGATGCCGAAGCCCAGCTGCTCCAGGTCGGCCAGCAGGCCGGCATCGCGCAGGTAGAGCTCCACCGTTTTCGAGCCCGGTGCAAGCGACGACTTGACCCACGGCTTGCGCTTGAGGCCCAGCCGGTTCGCATTGCGCGCCAGCAGGCCCGCGGCGATCACGTTGCGCGGGTTCGAGGTGTTGGTGCACGAGGTGATGGCCGCGATGACGACGGCGCCATCGGGCATCAGGCCCGCGGCCTCCTGCTGCCGGGCTTCGGCCAATCCGACGGCGATGTCGCGCTCGGCCAGTTGCGAGGTCGGCAGGCGGCGGTGCGGGTTGGAAGGGCCGGCCATGTTGCGGACCACGCTCGACAGGTCGAACGTCAGCACGCGCTCGTAGCTGGCGGTCTTCAACGCCTCGCCCCAGAAGCCGGCGGTCTTCGCATAGGTTTCCACCAGCGCGACCTGCGCATCCTCGCGGCCGGTGAGCCGCAGGTACGTGAGCGTCTGGTCGTCGATGTAGAAAAGCGCGGCCGTGGCGCCGTACTCGGGGCACATGTTGGAGATGGTGGCGCGGTCGCCGATCGTGAGGCCCTTCGTGCCCTCGCCGAAGAACTCCAGGTACGCGCCGACCACCTTCTCTTTGCGCAGGAACTCGGTGAGCGCCAGCACGATGTCGGTGGCGGTGATGCCGGGCTGGCGTCGCCCAGTGAGCTCAACGCCGACGATGTCGGGCAGGCGCATCCACGAGGCGCGGCCCAGCATCACGTTCTCGGCTTCGAGGCCACCGACGCCCACCGCGATCACGCCCAGCGCATCGACGTGCGGCGTGTGGCTGTCGGTGCCCACGCAGGTGTCGGGGAAGGCCAGGCCGTCCTGCACGCAGACCACCGGCGACATCTTCTCCAGGTTGATCTGATGCATGATCCCGTTCCCCGCCGGGATCACCTCCATGTTGGCGAAGGCGCGCTTCGTCCAGTCGATGAAATGGAAGCGGTCTTCGTTGCGGCGGTCTTCGATCTGGCGGTTCTTCTCGAAGGCTTGCGGATCGAATCCGCCGCACTCCACGGCCAGCGAATGGTCCACGATCAGCTGCACCGGCACGACAGGATTTACCTGCGACGGATCGCCGCCCTCGGCCGCGATCGCATCGCGCAAACCCGCGAGATCCACCAGCGCGGTCTGGCCCAGGATGTCGTGGCACACCACGCGCACCGGAAACCAGGGAAAGTCGCGATCACGTCGGCGCTCGATGAGCTGCAGCAGGCACTCGTCGAGGATCGTCAGGTCGCAGCGCCGCACGAGGTTCTCGGCGTGCACGCGCGCGGTGTAGGGCAGCGTGTCCCATGCGCCGCGCTGCAGCGCATCGACCGCGGCGCGGGCGTCGATGTAGTCCAGCGCGGTGCCGGGGAGTTGTTTTCTGTGTCGTTCGTTCATCGTGGCGAATCGGAAAGCCTCTCAAACACGCGCCGCGATCGGCACGAACTTCAGGTCTTCGGGACCGGTGTAGTTGGCGCTCGGGCGGATGATCTTGTTGTCCACCCGCTGCTCGATCACATGCGCAGCCCAGCCGCTGGTGCGCGCAATCACGAAGAGCGGCGTGAACATGGCCGTGGGCACGCCCATCATGTGATAGCTCACCGCGCTGAACCAATCCAGGTTGGGGAACATCTTCTTGACCTCCCACATCACGGTCTCCAGGCGCTCCGCGATGTCGAACATCTTGGTGGAACCGGCCTCCTCGGACAGCGATTTCGCCACGCCCTTGATCACCACGTTGCGCGGATCGCTCACCGTGTACACCGGGTGCCCGAAGCCGATGACGACCTCCTTGGCCTCCACGCGGCGGCGGATGTCGGCCTCGGCTTCGTCGGGCGCGTCGTAGCGCTTCTGGATCTCGAAGGCGACCTCGTTCGCGCCGCCATGCTTGGGGCCGCGCAGCGCGCCAATTGCGCCGGCGATGGCCGAGTGCATGTCGCTGCCGGTGCCGGCGATCACGCGCGCGGTGAAGGTGCTGGCGTTGAATTCGTGCTCGGCGTACAGATTCAGCGAGGTGTGCATCGCGCGCACCCAGGCCTCGGAGGGCTTTTCGCCGTGCAGCAGATGCAGGAAGTGGCCGCCGATCGAATCGTCGTCGGTCTCCACCTCGATGCGCTTGCCCTGGCTGCTCCAGTGGTACCAGTACAGCAGCATCGAGCCGAGCGAGGCCATCAGGCGGTCGGCGATGTCGCGCGCGCCGGGCAGGTTGTGGTCGTCCTTCTCGGGCAGCACGCAGCCCAGCGCCGAGACGCCGGTGCGCATCACGTCCATCGGATGGGCGCCGGCGGGCAGGCTCTCCAGCGCGGCCTTCACGTTGGCCGGCAGGCCGCGCATGGCCTTGAGCCGCATCTTGTAGGCCCTGAGTTCGGCGCGCGTGGGCAGCTTGCCGTGCACCAGCAGGTGGGCGATTTCCTCGAACTCGCAGACCTCGGCGATGTCCAGGATGTCGTAGCCGCGGTAGTGCAGGTCGTTGCCGGTGCGGCCCACGGTGCAAAGCGCCGTGTTGCCCGCGGTCACGCCCGAGAGGGCGACGGATTTCTTGGGCTTGAAGCCGGCCGGGGCAGCCGTTTCGTTCGTGGTGGTGGTCGTGGTCATGCGGTTTCCTTGTTCAGATAAGAGCGATCGAGGCCGGTGGGGCGGCCGGCGGCGTTGACCGCCACCATCTCGAACACACCCTTGAGGACTTCTTCCGCGGGAACGCCCGGCACGTCGGCGATGCCGGTCACGCACACGGTCATCGAGCAGCGGCCGATGCGGCTGACCCAGCCGCGCAGGATGAGTTGGTAGCCCACCGGCACCGGCGCGAGAAAGGCGACGCTGGTCACGCCCGCCATCACCACCTCGCGCTGTGCCAGGCCGCGTGCGGCCAGGAAGGCCGCCTTGCTCATCAGCTGCAGGCCCTGGCCGGCGAAGAGCGTGCCGCGGTGATTGGCATGCACCGGCAGCACCAGCTCGCGGAGTTCGGTTGTTCCAACGGGTGTCGTCATGCTTCGCAATCTACGCAGATTGCGCGCTTCGCATAAGGACTGAAAGGGCGAACTCTTGCGAAGGCGATCGCGAGCTATTGCGAATGCTGCGAATTCCTGGCGCTGCTTACGCCCAGCCGCTGCCGGGCCGGGTCTTCACGCAGACGCGAAGCGTCAGTCGGCGTCGCCCACGTCGTCCATCGCCATCAGGCTCGCATCGTCGCCCTCTTCACGAGGCCCGACGCCCAGGTCTTCCGACAGGCCCTTGAGCACGACGTAGCCTGCCTGCAGCGCATCGCCGTAGGTGGCGAAGCCCGTGGCGGCCTCCATCAGCGGTTCGAACTCCATCGAGTTGTCGAAGGATTCGAGGAGCACCCAGAAATAATCCCCGGCGTCGTGTTGGTCGACGGTGAGGGCAATGGAGATGAGTTGGCCAGCCATGGGCGCATGGTGGCGCGGTCAAGTGACAGTCGCGCGAAACGGCTGTGAAGGTTCTGCTGCCGCAGCGAGGCCCCGCGATCGTGATTTCGTTGGCAGGCCCGCGGACGAACCGTCGCCAAAACACTACGTTCCTGCGCGTATCCAGCCTTCACGGCCGTCACCGCAATCGACGATGCTCGGGTCATGTCCACGGCACGCTCGCAACCGACTTTTCGCCCCGGCTGGCGCATCGCGGCGTCGATCTACACGGTCGCCGGCGTGATGTGCGTGCTCGGGACCGCGGCCGTGCCGGACAGCGACGCGGGCATGCTGCTCGCCATCGCGGGCGGCCTGCCGTGGTCGCTGGGCCTGCTCACGCTCGACCTGTCGCCCGGCGTGGCGAACACCGCGCTGATGCTGCTCGCGGGCAGTTGGGCGGTCAACGCGGGGCTGCTGTGGTGGCTGGCGCTGCGGCGCGTCGGGCCGCCGCTTTAACGCGGCGCGAGCCTGCCGAAGCACACGGCAAGGCGGCCCCGGTAGCACCTCCGCCTGCGTGCAGCGAAAGAAGCTGCCCCGCCGGCCGCGCATTCCGGATGTTTCGATGCGATCATTTCGCGGCGCAGGCATCCCTGCGTCGCGAGACCCCGACTCGCCGATTGCCTGATTTCCCGAATCCGAGAACAAAGGAAGACAAAACAATGCCCAGACCCCTGCACGCCAATTCGCCGCTGATCGGCGTTCCCGGCGGCCGCCATCTGCTCGACACCCCCGCCCTGCTGATCGACCTGCCCGCGATGACCCGCAACATCGAACGCATGGCCGCCTTTGCGAAGGCGCGCGGCATCGGGCTCCGGCCGCACGTGAAGACCCACAAGTCGATCGAGATCGCGCGGCGCCAGGTGGCCGCGGGCGCCATCGGCGTGAGCTGCGTCACCGTGGGCGAGGCGGAAATCATGGTCGACGGCGGCATCCGCAGCGTGCTGATCACCTCGCCCGCCGTCACGCCGAGCAAGATCGCGCGCCTCGTGAAGCTCGCTGAGCGCGCGGCGCCCGGCGGCGTGATGGTGGTGGCCGACAACCTCACCAATGTGGCCGACCTGGCCCGGGCCGCGAGCGGGTTGCTGCATGCGCTGCCTGTGCTGGTCGACTACGGCGCCGGCTACAACCGCACCGGCGCCGCGAACGAGGCGCAGGTGCTCGCGCTCGCCGCCGCCATCGCCGCCGAGCCGGGCCTGCGGCTGCGCGGCCTGCAGGCCTATGCGGGCAACCTGCAGCACATCGTGGCGCGCGAGGAACGCGACGCGAGAGCGGCGGCCCTGCGCGAAACCGTGGCGGGCATCGTCGCGGCGGCCCGGCGCAAGGGGTTCAACTTCGAGATCGTCACCGGTGCCGGCACCGGCACCCACGACCTCGATTCGGAGCAGAACGCCTTCACCGAACTGCAGGCCGGCTCCTATGTCTTCATGGACGCGGAATACACGCAGGTGCTGGCCGCCGGCACCGAGCCCTCGCCCTTCGAGGTGGCCCTGTTCGTGCAGACGGCCGTGGTCAGCACCAATGCGGCGGAATGGGTCACCGTCGACGGCGGCACCAAGTGCTTTGCCACCGACGGCGGCGTGCCGCTGGTCGCGCGAGGCACCGATGCCGCGAGCCGCTACGCCTTCTTCGGCGACGAGCACGGCAAGCTGATGCCGGCCGGGCCGCGCCCCGCACTGGGCACGCGCATCGAGTTTGTGACGCCGCACTGCGATCCGACGGTGAACCTGCACGACGTCTATCACGTGGTCGAAGGCGGGGCGCTGGTGGCGATCTGGCCGGTGGATGCGCGCGGGAAGCGATAGCCCGTTGCAGGCGATGCGCCCGGCATAAGCAAACTCGGAAAGCGCATTTCCCAAGCCAGGTGGCGGCGGGCACAGTGCGGGGCCAATGCCCATCCTCCAAGACACCCCGCGCGCGGCGCGCGCCAACGTGGCGCCGGCCGCGCCCTCCTCGCAGCAACTCCTCGCGCGCTTTCGTCCCATCTTCAACCGCATCGCCGTTCATGCGGCGCAGCGCGAGAACGATCGCGAATTGGCTCACGAGCCGGTCGCCTGGCTCAACGCCGAACGCTTCGGCGCCCTGCGCGTGCCTGCCGAATACGGCGGCATCGGAGCGTCGGTCGAGCAGCTGTACGACCTGCTCATCGAGCTCGGCGAAGCCGACTCCAACCTGCCGCAGATCCTGCGCGCGCACTTCGGCTTCATCGAGCGGCTGTTCGCCGAGATCGATCCGTCGCTGCATGGCCCGTGGATGCGGCTCGCGGCCGAAGGCGTGATCTTCGGCAACGCCACCACCGAACTCGGCGAAGGCGCGCTCGGCGCGCTGCAGACCACGCTGTCGCGCGACGGCGATGCGTGGCGCCTGGACGGCGACAAGTACTACAGCACCGGCACGCTCTACGCCGACTGGATCTCGGTGTCGGCCCAGCGCCTGAACGCCGATGGCAGCAGCGACCGGGTGATCGCGCTCGTGCCCTCCGAAGCCGAAGGCGTGGAGCGCGTGGACGACTGGCGCGGCTTCGGCCAGCGGCTGAGCGCATCGGGCACCACGCGCTTTCGCAACGTGCGGGTGAAGCCCGAGAACGTGCTGCTCTACGTGCGCGACCAGCCGACCCCGCTCACCGCGCATTTCCAGCTCACGCACCTCGCCACGCTGGCGGGCATTGCGCGCGCCATCGTGCGCGACGCGGTGGCCTTCGTGCAGCCGCGAAAGCGCGTCTACAGCCACGGCAGCGGCGACACGCCGCGCGAAGATCCGCTGGTGCAGCAGGTCATCGGCCAGTTGGCGAGCACCGCATTCATCGCGGCCTCCACCGTGCAGGCGGTGGCGCGCGGGCTCGGCGAGGTCGACCGCTTCCGCCAGCGCGGCGAGCCCGTTCCCGAGAGCCTGCTGTTCGAGGTGGAGCTCAACACCGCGAAGGCGCAGGCCGGCATCGTCGATGCGGTGCTGCAGGCGGGCACGCGGCTCTTCGACATCGGCGGCGCCTCGGCGCTGCAGGAAGACCGCCGGCTCGACCGCCACTGGCGCAACGCGCGCACGCTGGCATCGCACAACCCGACGATCTACAAGGGGCGCGTGGTCGGCGACCACCTGCTCAACGGAGCAAGGCCGACGTTCTACTGGGCGGTGGGAGCGATTGCGGCCTGAGCTGGGTCAAGGCGCAAGAAGAAGGAGACAGGAGAGGGAAGCGAAGCCTCAGACGCGAGGCAGCGCGGCAAGGAAAGTGGAGACAACGATTGCTGCAGCGCGATCCAGTTGCAGGATGTCGGCCACATCGAAGGCGTGCGGCGCGGTGCGTCCGCTGGCGCCGAGGGGCTTGCGGATCTCGACAAGCACTTCGGCCGCGAGTTCGCGATCGCTGCGTGGCCCGCCGTCGGGGTGCATCACCCATTCATCGACTTGATCGAACGGAATGCTGCGGAAAACCCCGACGATGGGGATGTACTTGTAGCGATCCTCGCCCACCAGGATGGGCACGCTGAGGTTACAAAAGAACGTGGTGGTCGACATGCGGGGCCGCCGTCGCTAGGCAAAGCTGTCGATTGTTAAGGAGTGAGCGTTCAGGAGCCATCCTTCCAAGGGACTACTCCCCGGCAAGACGTGACCTTCTGCACACAAAGTGATTCCATTTCCATCCATCCCTCCCATAAAACAACTACTTAATTCTTACACACCGATACCCGATGTGTGTTAAATGCCGATTTATTCGGCAATCAGAATGCGTAAATCGTTCGGAAAGGGAGACGCCGCGCTTCCTTTCGGAGCGCGGACGATGCAACGCAACGGAGGCTTGCGGGTCAGGCGGGTGGATCGAAACGCGGTGCGCGGCGCTCGATGTTGGCCTTCACGGCTTCGGCTTGGTTAGCGCTCCCGATCAGCGCCTTCTGCTCGACCGATTCCGCCATCAGCAACTCCGCGGCACTCTGCGACATGGCCGCATTGAGCAGGCGCTTGCCGGCGCGAATCGCATCGGGACTCTTGCCCGCGATCTCGTGCGCCATCCGCAGCGCATCGGCCAACGGGTCGGTCGAGAGGCGCGTGGCAAAGCCGATCTGCAGCGCCTCTTCGCCCGAGAAGATGCGCCCGGTGAAGGTGAGCTCGCGCACCACGTCGTTGCGCGCCAGCTCGCGCATCAGCACCATGCCGGCCATGTCGGGCACGAGGCCCCATTTGATTTCCATCACCGACAGCTTCGTGTCGGGCGCGACGATGCGCACGTCCGCGCCCAGCGCCACCTGAAGACCACCGCCGAAGGCCACGCCGTGCACCGCGGCGATGACCGGCACAGGCACCTCGCGCCAGACCATCGCGACATGCTGCGCGGCGTTGGAAATGCCGTGGGTGCGCTTCACCAGATCGGCCCCTGCCGCGCCCTCCCCCAGCACGCCCTCGCCGGCGCCCTGCTGCATGCGCTCGAACGAAGCCATGTCGAGCCCCGCGCAGAACGCCTTGCCGCGGCCGGAAATCACCACGGCGCGCACCGCCGTGTCGCCGCGCAGGGCCTCGCCGGCTTCGATCAGCGCATCGAACATCGCGGGGTCGAGCGCGTTCATCTTGTCGGCGCGTGCCAGCTGCAGTTCCACCACGCCGTCGGGGTGGCGGGTCCATTCGATGCGATCGCTCATGCGGGTCTCCTGTGGGTTTGGGCCAGTATCGCCCGGCACAGTGCCTGGGCGATGATGGCGGCTGTCGCCTACCCAACACCTCTGCCATGCCGCTGGACCGTCGCCATTTCCTTCTTCAATCGGGTTCGGCCGCCGCCGTGGTGGCGCTGTTCGGCCAAGGCTGTGCGGTGCCTTCCACGGCGCGCAGCAACGGCGATGCGCTCGGGTTCACTGGCGTGCCCGTGTCCCTCCGCGATGCTGTCGTCGTGCCACCCGAATACGAATGGCAGTTGCTCTACCCCTGGGGCACGCCCACCGGCATCGCGGGCCAGATGCCGGCCTTCGCGCCGGACGGCGCCAACAGCGCCGCCGATCAGGCGGTGCAGGCCGGGATGCACCACGACGGCATGCACTTCTTTGCACTCGACACGCGCGGGGATCGCGGCCTGCTCGTGATGAACCACGAATACACCGACGAGCAACTGCTGCACACCGACGGCGTCAAGGTGTGGACCGCGGACAAGGTGCGCAAGTCGCTCCACGCGATGGGCGTCTCGGTGATCGAGATCCGCCGCACATCCACCGGCTGGCAGCAGGTGCAGCCCTCGCCCTTCGCGCGCCGCATCCACGGCAACACGCCGATGCGCATCACCGGCCCGGCCGCGGGCACGCCCTTGATGCGCACCGCCACCAACCCGGCCGGCGATCAGGTCTTCGGCACCTTCGCCAACTGCGCGATGGGCGTCACGCCCTGGGGCACGTATCTCACCTGCGAAGAAAACTTTCATGGCTACTTCGGCGGACCGAAGGAAGCGGCGAAGGACATGACGGACGCACAGCGCCGCTACGGCACGGTCCCGGGCACGCAATGGGTCAAATACTGGCGCTTCGACGAACGCTTCGACCTCAGCCGCCATCCGAACGAACCACACCGCTTCGGCTGGGTGGTGGAGATCGATCCCTTCGACCCCGCGTCCACGCCCGTCAAGCGCACGGCGCTCGGCCGCAAGCGCCAGGAGAGCGCCACCTGCACGACATCGAAAGACGGCCGCGTGGTGGTCTACATGGGCGACGACGCGCGCTTCGAATACATCTACAAGTTCGTGAGCCGCGAGAAGGTGCAGCCCGGCATCGACGCTGCAGCGCGCGCTGCCAACCGCCACCTGCTCGACGACGGCACGCTCTACGTCGCGCGCTACGACGCCGGCGGACGCGGCCGGTGGCTCGAACTCACGCACGGCCGCAACGGCGTCGATGCGGCCAGTGGCTTTGCCAACCAGGCCGAGGTGCTGATCCACGCCCGCCTCGCAGGCGACATCGTCGGCGGCACGAAGATGGACCGCCCCGAGTGGATCGCCGTGCATCCGCACAGCGGCGAGGTGTACGTCACCCTCACCAACAACAGCCAGCGCGGCGACGCCGGCAAGCCCGCGCCCGATGCCGCCAACCCGCGCGCCGACAATCTCTTCGGCGGCATCCTGCGCTGGCGCGAGGACGGCGGCGATGCGGCGGGCACCGGCTTCGCCTGGGACCACTTCGCGCTGGCCGGCGACCCCGCGCAGGCGGGCAGCGGCGCGCGCTATCCCGCCGCCGATGCCGACATGTTCGGCAGCCCCGACGGCCTGCACTTCGACAGCGGCGGCCTGCTCTGGATTCAGACCGACATGAGCGGCCAGGTGATCGGCAAGCCCGCGTACGCCTCGCTCGGCAACAACCAGATGCTGTGCGCCGACCCGGCGACCGGCCGGATCAAGCGATTCCTGACCGGCCCGAACGGCAGCGAGATCACCGGCTGCGTGGTCACACCCGACCGCCGCACGCTGTTCGTGAACATCCAGCATCCGGGCGAGGCGCGCGACGATGGCAACGCCATGCCCAACAGCGCCTGGCCCGACGGCACAACGCCGGGCAGCGCGCGGCCGCGTTCGGCAACCCTGGCGGTCCGCCGGCGCGACGGCGGCATCGTCGGCACCTGAAGAGCAGGCAGAAGGAGCCCCCCATGAGCATCCGCATCGTTCGACTAGGTACGCCTCGGGCACCCGGCGAGGGCCTGCGTATCGGCACCGTTCGCCGTCCGCCGCGCGGCGTTCCGAAGACCGAGTTCGCCTCGCAGGATTGGTACGACGTCTGGTACCCCAACCTCGCGCCGTCCGCCGAGACGATGAAGCTGGGCCAGGAGGCGCAGGCGACGCAAGAGCCCGCGCAATGGAACGCCTTCGCGCGCAAGTACAAGTCCGAGATGGCCGAAGCCGACGCGAGCCGCAGCCTCGACCTGCTCGCCGCGCTCTCGCACGGCACCGCGCTGGCGGTCGGCTGCTATTGCGAGGACGAATCACGCTGCCACCGCTCGCTGCTGCGCGGGTTGCTGGCCGAGCGCGGTGCGGACATCGAGGGCTGAATCACACCTGGGGTGAAGCCAGGAATACCGGCAGGCTTTCTGCGCGTGCGGCATAGGCTGCCAGCAGCGGAAAACTGTTCGGCGCGATGACCTCGGGCAGCATCAACTGCGTGAAAGACCAGGCCACGGCCGTCGACACACCGGCCTGCGTCAGCATCGCTTCGTCATCGGGCGACGGCATCGCAGCCGCCTCCTGCTCCAGCGCCGAGTACGCCGCAGCGAGCTGCCCCTGCACCCGGTCGAGCCATGGCCGATGCAGCTTCTCGGCGGGGCGCAGGTTGTGTTCGTAGACGATCTGCACCGTCTTCTCGCAAGCGGCCAGCGCCAGCCCGGTGATGCGCAGCGCGCACTGCCGCTGTGCCACGTCGGCCGGCATCAGGCTGCGGCCGGCCAGCGCTTCCGCGTAGTCGATGATCAGCGTCGAATCCATCAACACCGAGCCGTCGTCGCACACCAGCGTGGGTGCCTTGACCACCGGGTTGATCGCGCGGAACTGCTCGAAGGTGCTGAAGACCGAGACCGGGCGGTGGTCGAACGCAAGGCCGAGCAGCCGCAGCGAGATGGCGGCGCGGCGCACATAGGGGGAATCGAGCATGCCGACGAGTTGCATCGTTTTTTTCTCCTGAAGGGTGTGCGCCACGATATCGGCGGCTGCGCTCGCGCCGAATGGCAACCCATCGAAAATCAGGGCCGCAAACCGATCACCCATCGGTCATGAAACACACCATGAACATCGACAAGAAGGACCGCCTGATTCTCGAAGCCCTGCAGACCGATGCGCGCCAGAGCCTGGCCGCGCTGGGCAAGCGCATCGGCCTGTCGCAACCGGCGATGAGCGAGCGCGTGCGCAAGCTCGAGGATGCGGGGGTGATCGAAGGCTACGGCGCCCGCGTCAACCTGCGTGCGCTGGGCGTGGGGCTGCAGGCCAGCATCCGCATCGACACCACACATACGGGCATCGCCAAATACCTGAAGCTGTTCGATGCCATGCCCGAGGTGCTGAGCGCCGATCGCGTGACCGGCGAAGACTGCTTCTTCGTGCGCTGCGCCATCGCCGAGCCGGCCGACCTGCAGCGCGTGGTCGATGCGCTGGCGGTGGACGGCGCGGTGACCACCTCGCTGGTGCTGTCCAGCCCTGTGAACAAGCACGTCACCGTGCATGCGGCGAAGCCGCCGCGCAAGTAGCCGTCAGCGCTGCGCCTTGTCCTTCTGGTTCTGCGCCTCGATGCGTTCGCGCGCGTCCTTCCAGTCGGTGTCGCTCCACTGGCGCAGCTCGTAGAAGTTGCCGCCGTTGGCCAGCGCGTTGCCGCCGTCCATCATGATGCTCTGGCCCGTGAGCCAGTCGCACTGGCCCGGCGCCATCAGGAAGGCGGCGATGTTCTGCAGCTCGCTCATGCGGCCGGTGCGGCCCATCGGGCTCATCTCCTTGGTGCGCGCGCCCGGCTCCTCCCCTGGGTTCAGGCGCTTGCTCATGCCTTCGGTGGGGATCTCGCCCGGACCCACGGCGTTCAGGCGGATGCCGTGCCGCGCCCACTCCACCGCGAGCGACTTGGTCATCACCTCGATGCCGGCCTTGCTCATCGCCGAGGGCACGACGTAGGGGCTGCCGTTGTCCACCCAGGTCACGATGATGCTCATCACGCTGCGGAAGGGGTCGCCCTGCTTCCATTGGCCCGACTTGGCCTCGGCCACCCAGCGCTTGCCCACCGCCTGCGTCACATAGAAGCTGCCGTGGAAGACGATGTTCGCGATCGCGTCGAAGGCGCGCGGCGAGAGGCTCTCGGTCGGCGCGACGAAGTTGCCCGCCGCGTTGTTGATGAGGCCGGTGAGGCCGCCGCTCTGGAACAGGCTCTCGACCATTTCGTCGACCTGCTGCGCGATGCGGATGTCGACGCCGAAGGTGTCGATGCGACGGCCCGGGAACTGCTGGCGCCACTCGGCCGCCGTTTCCTCGCAGACCGACTGGCGCCGGCCGCAGATGGCGATGTCGGCGCCCAGGCCGAGGAAGCGCTCGGCCATCGCGCGGCCGAGGCCGGTGCCGCCGCCGGTCACGAGGATGCGCTGGCCGCTCATCAGGGAAGGTTGGAACATGGGGGTCTCCTTGAGTCACGTTGGATCGTGCGGCAACGGCAAGAACGTGCGCTGCCATCGCGCATGCTACGCGCGGCGCCGACGCGGCGGCTTGCGGAATCTGGCTCCCGCGCGGGTCGGGTGAGAATGTCCTTTGACCTGTTCTCCGGATCGACAACCATGTCCAGCCTCACCTCCTTCCTGCCGCTCGAAGGCGTGCGTGTCCTGAGCCTTGCGCTCAACCTGCCCGGCCCGGCCGCGCTGCTGCGGTGCCGCCAGATGGGCGCCACCTGCCTGAAGCTCGAACCGCCGGCCGGCGACCCGATGGCGCTCTACAACCAGCCGGCGTATGCCGCGCTGCACGAAGGCATCGCCATCGAAACCGCGGACCTCAAGACCGAAGCGGGGCAGCAGCACCTGCACGCCGAGCTTGCGAAGACCGACGTGCTGCTCACCTCGTTCCGCCCTTCCGCGCTGCGCAAGCTCGGCCTCGATTGGCCTGCGCTGCAGGCGCGTCATCCGTCGCTGTCGCAGGTGGCCATCGTCGGTGCGCCGGGCGAGCGCGCCGAGGAGCCGGGCCACGACCTCACGTACGTGGCAGAAAGCGGTCTCGTGACCGGCACCGAGCTGCCGCCCACGCTCTACGCCGACATGGGCGGCGCCGTGCTCGCGAGCGAAGCGGTGCTGACGGCCGTGCTGCGTCGCGCCCGCGGCGGCGACAACGCAAGCGGCATCTATCTGGAAGTGGCCCTGAACACCTCGGCCGATTGGCTCGCCCTGCCGCGCACCTGGGGCCTCACGCAGCCCACGGGCGCGGTCGGTGGCGCGCATGCGGGCTACCGCGTGTATCCCTGTGCCGATGGCCGCGTGGCGGTGGCGGCGCTGGAGCCGCATTTCGCGAATCGCTTGTGCGAAGCGGCCGGCGTGACGCCGCCCGACATGATGGCCACGGCCACGCACGAGGCGCTGGCCGCATGGCTCGCGACCCGCACGCGCGCCCAGCTCGATGCGATGAGCCGCGAGCGCGACGTGCCGCTGCTCACGCTGGCCGATTGAAGGCTCGGGTTTTCAGCGACCGTCGCGCTGCCGGTCTTCGCGCTTGAGCGCGAGGTAGGTGTCGAGATCCACCTCGTGCAGTTGCCGCGGGTACTGCTCGGCCGCCGTGAACCAGTGGCGCTGGCGGCGCTCGTCGGCATCCTTCGCGTCGCTCGACAGGTAGGCATCGAGCGTGAGGAAGTAGCGCATCGCATTGCGCTCCACCAGGCCGCGCAGGCCCCGGATGTATTCGGGCTTGCCGTCGGGCGCCTTGCCCATCACCGTGAAGCCGACCTTGTCGCGGCCGAAGGTCGCAAGGTAGGCCTGGGTGGCGAGCCGCACCATCATGTTGTGGTCGTAGCCGTAGCTGAAATGCACGAAGCTCTTCTGCGCATCGAGCGCAATCGCTTCGAGCGTGACGCGGTAGTTGCTCGTGCCGAACGGCCCGCTCGCGGCCGAGAGCTCGACCGACAGGTGCTCGGGTGTCGCGCTTGCCACGCGATAGACGAAGGGCAGCTCGAAGGCCTGGTCGACCGGCTTGTCGTAGCGTCGCACGACGTAGAGCGTGAGCGTCTCGCGCCCCTGCGCCGTGCCGGTCTTGCAGCGCCGGTTGTTGATGTGCAACGTGAGCAGTTCGCACCAGTGGGCCGATCCCTTGAACGCGGCCGTGACCTCCGACAGCGGGTGGTCGATCACCGCGTAGACGTCGCCCTCGAGCCCGCCGGGCGTTTCGCTCGAATCGAGCTGCACGGGACGGCCGAAGCTGCTGTGGTCGAGCTTGTCGCTCAGCCGCTGATGGGTGTCGCGCAGCGCCTGGGCCGGCGCGGCGGACTCGGCAGGTGCCGCGCAACAGGCCAGCGAAGATGCGAAAAGGACGGCGCCGCACAGGGTGCGTGTCCACGATGCCGGCAGGTGGGGCGAACTGCTCATGGGGCCACACCATACAACGGAGCGATCACTTTGGTTTCAATCGGCCTCTGTTTCGGATGCCTCGTTCGCGCCGCGCCTCATGAGCAGCAGCATGGCCACCGCGAGCAGCACGGCGCCCAGCCACTGCCGGGGCGCCATCGGCTCGGCGAACAACAGCGCCGCCAGCAACGCGGCCACCAGCGGCTCGATCAGCGTGCCGACCACCGCGGCCGTCGGCGACAGGCGCCGTGCGCCCCAGGCGAAGGCCAGGTAGGCCACCGAGGTCGTGACCACGCCGGTATAGGCCGCGCCCAGCCATTGGGCCGCGCCGCCGGGCCAGGTGATGCCGCTCGGCCACGCGACCGCGAGCATGCACAGCGCCGCCACGCTCATGCCCCACGCCGACGCGGTGACAGCCGGTACCCGAACCGGCATGCGCGCGTTGCCGAGCACCACCAGCGCGTAGCAGAAGGCCGAGCCGAACGACCAGGCGAGGCCCGCGGCATGCCCGGCAGGCAGCGGGCCCCAACCCTCGGCCGGCATCACGAGCAGCGCGACGCCTGCGAGCGCCAGGACGAGACCGCCGAGCAGGCGCAGACCGAAGCGCTCGTAGCCGCGGGCGACCGACACCAAGGCGACGATCACCGGCGCACAGCAGATCGAGATCACCGTCGGCAATGCGGCGCCCAGGTGCGCGATGCCCGCGAACCAGCAGCTCACGTTGAGCGCCATCGCGGCGCCGGTGCCGACGACCTGGAACTGCTCGCGCCGGGTCAGGTCGCGCCAGCGCGCATCGGTGGCCTTCGCTATGCGCTGCGCCTGCCAATGCAGCCACCACAACAGCGGCACCCCGAGCGCGAAGCGCGCCAGCGACAGGCTCTGCGGCGCGATGCCGCCCTCGATGAGAAATTGCGCCACCAGCGCGCCACCGCCCCACAGCGCGCCAGCCAGCAACACGCCGCCCCAGGCCAGGGCGGCAGACATTCTTGCGTTCATTGTTGAAAGTTCTCCATGACGCCCGCCGCTCTGTTTCTGTAGAGGGCGGGCATGACCATCCGGCCGTCACCCGGCCTTGCAGGAGGCGGACGACGGCGACCACTTGCGGGTCTGAGCGCGGCGCGGGGCGCGCGTCAGAGGCAGGCGATAGTGGGAGGAGAGTGGTGCAGGTTCATGAGCGGCCGATGATAGAAGCCGGGTCCGGCGAGGGCAAGAGAGAATCCCGGCCATGTGCCCTCCTCCCGCCCGCCACCAAACATGAAACGCCAAGGTCGACTCGTCCGTTGGGAGGCCGACCGCGGCTTCGGTTTCATCCGCAGTCCCGAGGTGTCGGCCGATGTGTTCGTGCACCTGCGCGACTTCAGCGACCGGCAAGCCAAGCCGCAGGTGGGCATGGAACTGAGCTTCGAAGAGATCCATGTCGGCGGCAAGGGGCCGCGTGCCGTGGCCGTGCAGGCGGTGTCGGCTGGAGCCGCGCGGACTGCGCCGAAGCACACGCCGATCAACAGCCATCGCCGCCCCGCATCGAGGCGGTCGAATCCGCGCCGCTCCAGCGCTTCCGAACCCTCGGCCTCTTGGGGCCTGCTTTTCCTTCTGGCGTACGGGGTGCTGCTCGGAGCGTCCGTTTGGTCCGGCCGCCTGCCGATGCTGGTTCTCGGTGTGATCCCGGGGCTGAGCCTGCTGGCCTTCTTCGCCTATGCCTTCGACAAGAGCGCCGCGCAGACCGGCCGCTGGCGCACGAAGGAAAGCACCCTGCACCTGCTCGCGCTGGCGGGCGGCTGGCCGGGTGCCTGGGCCGCGCAACGGCTGCTGCGCCACAAGTCAAGCAAGCAGAGCTTTCTGATCGTCTACCGCGCCACTGTCGTGCTTCATTGCGCGGCGGTGCTGGCCTGGGTGTTCTGGCTGCGGGGTATCGCTGTCCTAGACTGAAATGGTCCCACCAAGGAGAAACCTCCCATGCCATTCGTTCGAATCGAACTGTCGGATGCCTCGCCGGAAACGCTGGGCCCGGCCATCGGTGACCTGGCCTACCAGGCGATGACCGAAACCATCAACGTGCCCAAGGATGACAAGTTCCAGGTCATCACGCGGCATGCCGCGCAGGACCTGGTTCACCCGCAGAGCTACCTGGGCGTCGAGTACTCGGCGGGTTTCGTCTTGATCCAGATCACGCTGAACCAGGGGCGCACGATCGAGATGAAGAAGGCCTTCTACAAGCGCATGGCCGACGACCTGCACGAGAAGCTGGGCATCCGGCGCGAGGACGTCTTCATCAACCTCGTCGAGGTGATGAAGGAGAACTGGTCGTTCGGAAACGGCGAGATGCAGTACGCGTAGCGGTCGCCCGCTACCCGCCCGATCAACGCACCTTGCGCGATGAAGGCTTGTTGACCGGCTTGCCGCTGCCGCCACCACTGCCGTTATCGCGAGGCGGCAGGCCGGTGTGCTGCGTGAGGATGCGGCCCTTGGAGGGCTTCACCGGTGCGAGCCTCACAGGCGCCGAAGCCTTGGCGGCGACGGGCGCGGAGGTCGAGTTCTTGCGCCGCGCGCTCGTGTAGCCGCCATCGGTGAGCGGCTGCCACGTCGGAATCAGGTGGTGCTTGCCGTTGCCGATCAGGTCGGCGCGACCCATGCTCTTCAGGGCTTCGCGCAGCAGCGGCCAGTTGTTGGCATCGTGATACCGCAGGAACGCCTTGTGCAGGCGGCGGCGCTTGTCGCCGCGCACGATGTCCACCGTCTCGCTCTCGCGCGTGATCTTGCGCAGCGGGTTCTTGTTGGTGTGGTACATCGTCGTCGCCGTGGCCATCGGGCTCGGATAGAACGTCTGCACCTGGTCTGCGCGGAAACCGTTCTTCTTGAGCCAGATCGCGAGGTTCATCATGTCCTCGTCGCTGGTGCCCGGATGCGCGGCGATGAAGTACGGGATGAGGTACTGCTTCTTGCCCGCCTCGGCCGAGAACTTCTCGAACATCTGCTTGAACTTGTCGTAGCTGCCGATGCCGGGCTTCATCATCTTGGTGAGCGGACCCTGCTCGGTGTGCTCGGGCGCGATCTTGAGATAACCGCCGACGTGGTGCTGCACCAGCTCCTTCACATACTCGGGCGACTGCACGGCCAGGTCGTAGCGCAAGCCGGAGCCGATCAATATCTTCTTGATGCCGCGCAGCGCCCGCGCGCGGCGGTAGATCTTGATGAGCGGATCGTGGTTCGTGCCCAGGTTCGGGCAGATGCCGGGGTACACGCAGCTGGGCTTGCGGCACGCCGACTCGATCTCGGGGCTCTTGCAGCCGAGGCGATACATGTTGGCCGTCGGGCCGCCGAGGTCGGAGATGGTGCCGGTGAAGCCGCTGACCGAATCGCGGATGGCCTCGACCTCCTTGATGATCGATTCTTCGGAGCGGCTCTGGATGATGCGGCCCTCGTGCTCGGTGATCGAGCAGAAGGTGCAGCCGCCGAAGCAGCCACGCATGATGTTCACGCTGAAGCGGATCATTTCCCACGCGGGGATCTTGGTCGCGCCGTCGTGGCTGCCGTTCTCGTCGGCGTAGCGCGGATGCGGGCTGCGCGCATACGGCAGGTCGAACACGTAGTCCATTTCCGCCGTGGTGAGCGGAATCGGCGGCGGGTTGATCCACACATCGCGCGCCGTGGTTCCTTCGCCGTGCGCCTGCACGAGCGCGCGGGCATTGCCGGGGTTGGTTTCCAGGTGCAGCACGCGGTTGGCGTGGGCGTAGAGCACCGGGTCGCTGCGCACCTGTTCGTACGAAGGCAGGCGGATCACCGAGCGGTCGCGCGGCGGAACGCTGATCTTGCCGCGGCTTTGCAGCGCGGGGTTGGGCATGAAGGTCAGCGGCTTGATGGCGGGGTTCACCACCGACTGCACCGCCGGCGATCCGGCGGCTTCCGCGGCCTTGGCCACGTCCTGCGCCTCGTCTTCCTTCGCGCAGGTGGCGCCGTTCGCCTTGGCCTGGTCCGACACCATCAGGTACGGATTGACGTGGGCCTCGACGCGGCCGGGCTCATCGACGCTGGTGGAGTTGATCTCGAACCAGCCCTCGGGCGTTTCGCGGCGCACGTAGGCGGTGCCGCGCACATCCGTGATCTGCTGCACCGGCTCCTTGGCGGCCAGGCGGTGCGCGATCTCCACGATGGCGCGCTCGGCGTTGCCGTACAGCAGCAGGTCGCACTTGGCGTCGACGACGATGGAGCGGCGCACCTTGTCCGACCAGTAGTCGTAGTGCGCGATGCGGCGCAGCGACCCTTCGATGCCGCCCAGGATGATCGGCACGTCGTTCCAGGCTTCCTTGCAGCGCTGCGAATACACGATGGCCGCGCGGTCGGGGCGCGCGCCGCCGATGTCGCCGGGGGTGTAGGCGTCGTCGCTGCGGATCTTCCGGTCCGCCGTGTAGCGGTTGATCATCGAATCCATGTTGCCGGCGGTCACGCCGAAGAACAGATTCGGCTTGCCCAGCGCCTTGAAGGGCTCGGCGCTCTGCCAGTCGGGCTGGGCAATGATGCCCACGCGGAAGCCCTGTCCTTCGAGCATCCGGCCGATCACCGACATGCCGAAGCTGGGGTGGTCGACATAGGCATCGCCCGTGACCACGATGATGTCGCAGCTGTCCCAGCCGAGGGCTTCCATCTCCTTGCGCGAGGTCGGCAGGAACTTGGCCGTGCCGAAACGGGCCGCCCAGTACTTGCGGTAGCTGGTCAGCGGCTTGGCGGCGCGCGCAAAAAAGGAGACGTCGACGGGGGCGTTCATCAGTGGGAAGTTAGGGACAGCCTGTGCACGGCGGTGCTGCGGTGCTGTCGTGGGCAACCCGCGATTTTAGGGTTTTCGAGCATGCCTGTCGCTACAAACATCCAGTGACCGGGCTCTAATATGGCCTTCAATTGATTGCCAAAGTCAAATAATCGAATGACAATGGCAACCATGTCCACGCCCTCGCCCACCATCGACGTTGCCGCCGTCAAGGCCATCCGGCAGTTCAACCGCTTCTACACGCGCCAGATCGGCGCCCTCGATCCATACCTCGGCAGCGCCATGTCGCTCACCGATGTGCGGGTGCTGTACGAGCTGGCGCACCGCGAAACAGCGGTCGCCAGCGAGATCGGCCGCGACCTCGGGCTCGATGCCGGCTACATGAGCCGCATCCTGCGCCGCTTCGAATCCGAGGGCTGGCTCACGCGCGAGCCCCATGCGCGGGACGCCCGCCAAAGCGTGCTGCGGTTGACCGAGGCCGGCCATGCCGCATTCGCGCCGCTGCAACAGAAATCCCGCGACGAAGCCGCCGCTTTGCTCGCCCCGCTTGCCCCGGCCCAGCGAAACCAGCTGGTGCAGGCGATGTCCACGATGCAATCGCTGCTCGATCCCGCCGCCGCGCCCGCCAAACCCCAGGCCGCGATCCTGCGCGACCCGGCGCCCGGCGACATCGGCTGGGTGGTACAGCAGCACGGCGAAATCTATGCCCGTGAATACGGCTGGGACAGCAGCTTCGAGGCGCTGGTGGCGCAGATCGCGGGGGAGTTCCTGCTCAAGTTCCAGCCCGAATGGGAGCGCTGCTGGATCGCCGAACTCAACGGCGAGCGCATGGGCTCGATCTTCGTGGTGCGCAAGTCGGCCAGCGTCGCGCAACTGCGCTTGTTGATCCTGTCACCGGCCGCGCGCGGGCTCGGCCTTGGCGGCAAGCTGGTGGACGAGTGCATCGCCTTCGCCCGACGCAAGGGCTACAAGAAGATGGTGCTGTGGACCAACAGCGACCTCGTGGCCGCGCGCGCCATCTATGCCAAGCGCGGCTTCCAGCTCGTCAAGTCGGAGCCGCACGAGAGCTATGGGAAGCAGCTCGTGGGCGAGACGTGGGAGATGAAGCTGTAGCGCCTACTGCATGAACCAGCCGTGGCTCACGACGAGCGACTGGCCGGTGAGCGCATTCGTCGGGAAGCCCGCGAACAGCAGCGCGACACGGGCCACGTCCTCGGTGGTGGTGAATTCGCCATCCACCGTTTCCTTGAGCATCACGTTCTTGATGACTTCCTCTTCGCTGATGCCCAGCGTCTTGGCCTGCTCGGGAATCTGCTTCTCGACCAGCGGGGTGCGCACGAACCCGGGGCAGATCACGTTGGCGCGCACGCCGTGCTTGGCGCCTTCCTTCGCGACCGTCTTGGCCAGGCCGATGAGCCCGTGCTTGGCCGTGACGTAGGGCGCCTTCAGCAGCGACGCTTCCTTGGAGTGCACCGAGCCCATGTAGATCACGCTGCCGCCCCGGCCCTGCGCGTACATGTGCTTGAGGCACGCCTTGGTGGTGAGGAACGCGCCGTCCAGGTGAATGGCGAGCATCTTCTTCCAGTCGGCAAAGCTGAACTCCTCGACCGGATGCACGATCTGGATGCCGGCGTTGCTGATCAGGATGTCGATGCCGCCGAAGGCCTTCGCGCCCTCTTCCACCGAGGCGTTGACCTGGTCTTCGTTGGTCACGTCGACCGCCACGCCCACGGCCTGTGCGCCCGTGGCTTTGAGTTCGGCGGCCGTCGCATCGGCGGCTTCCTTGTTGAGGTCGGCAATGATGATCTTGGCGCCTTCCTGTGCGAAGAGGATGGCGATTTCCTTGCCGATGCCGCTGGCCGAGCCTGTGATGTAGGCGACCTTGTCCTTGAGTTGCATGGTGAATGTTCCTTGAAGTTGAGATGAAAGAAGACAGCAAGAATCAGGCGAGATAGTCGTGTTCGACCGTGCCGAGCGCGAGCGTCATGTCCGCGATGTAGTGCACGGCCGATTCGACCTTCAGCACCGGCAGGTCGGCCACCGGTGCCAGCGCGTGCGGATGCAGTTCGAGCGAGGCCGGCGCGGTCCACGCGCCGTGCAGCGTGACGTCGACCATGTGATAGCGCACCAGCTCGCAGATGCGGGCCGTGCCGTCGACGTGCGGAATGATCTTGAGCAGGAAGTTCGGCTGCGCGATGCCCGCAAGGATCGGCGCGGGGTCGAGCGCGCGGTGCTTGAAGCCCATCGTCGCCTTGGCCACGCGCACCTTGCCGTAGTCGAGCGTGCCGACGATCACATCGGTCTCGTAGTCGAGCGTGGGCGAGGCGAGCTTTTTCGGAAAGCCCCAGAGCTCGCGGCCGCCGGCGATCGGCGGATGGTCGTTCAGGTACATCGCATGCACGTACGCGCCCTTCTCCACGCCCTTGGCGGTGCGCAGCTGCACCGGAATGACCTGGCCCGACTCGGTGTAGTCGCCGAAGCCGGTGGAATCGGGCATGCGGATGAATTCGTACTTCACCAGCGGCTCGACCACTTCGAGCGGCTCGGGCACCACGGCGCGCAACGCGTCCATGTCGGTGCGGTAGGTGACGATGAGAAATTCGCGGCGCATGAACCGGTACGGTCCGGGCGGAAAAGCGGGGCTGGTCAGCGGCATGGCGAACGCCTGCCGCCGTACATCTTCAATGTTCATGAACATTTCCTCCTGGTGAAGTGACTGGCCCAGTCTGGCGCTGGTTTCTTAGTCGAAGCTGAACCGCGGTCGCATCTCTTCAGCGCGACAGGCCCGGGCGCTTGACGCGCCCCGCACCATGCTCGCCAAGGTCGAACGTCGTCACGCCATTCACAGTGGCGTCGGCGCGCAGGGTCTCCGGATGCGCCAGCGTCGTGCGCATGTCACGCGCCCCCGATTCCCAGTGCTCCTCGACCGCGGCGCGCGAGAACTCGTAGTCTTTCGACTCGAGCTCGTAAGGCTTGTCGCGATAGATCAGGTGAAAGATGTCGATGGGCTCGTGCGTGAGCTGCGACTGCACCGCGAGCACGCTCGGGTCCTTGCGCAGGTTGGCCGGGAGCTTGGTGATGAGGTCGGCAATGGCCTGCTGCAGGTTCATGTTCGCGGCCATCGCATCGGTGTTCATGCGGGTGCGGCTCGAATAGGTGATGTCCTTCTGCCGCTCCATCACGCCCGCCATGTTGTGCGGCATCTCGCCGCGCGCATTAAACAGGTCGACCTGCAGCACCACCAGGGGTTCGTTGCGCGGATGGATGTCCAGCACGTACTGCAGCGGCGTGTTCGAGACGATGCCGCCGTCCCAGTAGTCGTCGCCGTCGATATGCACCGGCGCAAAGCCCGGCGGCAGCGCGCCGCTGGCCATGATGTGCTCGGGGCCGATGCGCTGGCGCGTGTTGTCGAAGTACACCGAGTTGCCGGTGCGCACATTGACCGCGCCCACGCTGAAGCGGGCTTCGCAGGCGTTGATGCGGTCGAAATCGATGAGGCGCTCGAGCGTGGCCTTCAGCGGCGAGGTGTCGTAGTAGCTCAGGAGCGGCGCCGCACCACCCATCAGAAGGGCCGGCGAATAGCGCGGCTCGAAGAATCCCGGAATGCCGACCAGCGAAGCCATCGCCGCGCTGTACTGGTTCTGCGTGGCCCGATCACCAAACCATGAGGGCAGGCGCTGCGAAGGCCCGGAGGACACGAGGTGCCAGAACTCGCGCAGCCTGTCGACCCGGTGCTCGGGCGCGTTGCCCGCGATCAGCGCTGCATTGATGGCGCCGATCGAGACGCCGGCGATCCAGTGCGGCTGCAGCTCGGTCTCGCTGAGCGCGTCATACACGCCGGCCTGGTAAGCACCGAGCGCCCCGCCGCCCTGCAGCACCAGGGCCTTGCGGGCCTGGCGCATGTCTTCGCGACGCGACGCGAAAGGGTTGAGGGGCTGGGTGGATGCCGCACGGGCTTTCTTCTGGGGGGTCGTCGTCATGCATTCATTTGACACCACGCCCGCGACAGCAACCTGACCGCAGACCGAAGTCCCGCGGCCAGCCCTCCTCAGAAGATCACATCTTCGGCAGCATCTGCCCGCGGATTTCGCCACCCGGGTTGGCTGCGGTGTGGATGTTGGCGTACCACTTGCCCGCGACCAGGTCGGCCGCCTGTGCCGGCGTGAGCGTGGCCTGGCCTTCGATCGGGCTGGCCGCGTTGGCAAACGGCAGCACCACGCCGGCATTCGCGCCGGCGGCGGCAGGACCGTGGAAATGCGCCGCGGTGGCCGGGCCGCTGAGGCCCGTGTAGGTGATCTTGTATTTGAGGACGTTGGTGTCCCGGTTGAGCCAGGCCTCGGCCATGCCGCTGCCGCGCGTCATGTTGGGCGGGACTTCGCTGGCTGCGTTCATCGCGCCGCTGAAGCTGGCGGTGTTCGACTTGGACATCATCCCGCAGCCGACCAGTGCAGCACTGGCCACGCCGGTAATGAGGGCTGCGCGCAAAAAGGTGCCGTATCGGGTCATGAGCTTGTCTCCTGAAGTTGTGAAAGCTTCCACAGCATAGGCAGCGCCCGCGCCCGCCCGTGTCGGCCACGGCCCCGACTTTGCGAGCCCGCCACAGAGTGAAAGAGAATGCAACGATGACCTCACAAGCACTCCCTGCCGCCCGCGAAGTGGTCGATTTCTGGCGCGAAGCCGGTCCGTCGCGCTGGTTCGCCAAGAGCGATGCGTTCGATGCCGAATTTCTCTCGCGCTTCTCGGATGCACACCAGGCCGCCGCCCGCGGCGAGCTCGATCACTGGACCGACGATGCCGAAGGCACGCTCGCCCTTCTGGTGCTGCTCGACCAGCTGCCGCGCAACGCCTGGCGCAACAACCCGCACATGCTCGCCACCGACGGCCTCGCCCTGGCCGTGGCGAAGAAGGCAATCGAAGCGGGCTTCGACCAGCAGTTCGAAAAGGAATTGCGCCCCTTCTTCTACCTGCCCTTCATGCACTCCGAAGTGCTGGCCGAGCAGGAGCGCTCGGTCGAACTCAACGCAGCGCTCGATGCCAACACGCAGCGCTTCGCCGTGCTGCACCGGGACATCGTGGCGCGCTTCGGCCGCTTTCCGCACCGCAACCGGATGCTGGGGCGCAGCACCACCGCGGAAGAACAGAAGTTCCTCGACGAAGGCGGCTTCGCCGGTTGACCCAATGAGCGCTCAGAAGGTGTGAAGAAACCGTAGCGAGCGGTTCGAGCTTGCACCGAGGACCGGAGCCGTACTCTGTACGGTGAGGACCGCAGGTGCGAGATCGGACCGCGCAGTAGGTTTATTCACACCTTCTCAGCTGTCGTTGTGCGCGAGCGGTACGTCGCGCGTCGGCGACGGGTTGGCATCGGGCAGGCCCGCCTTGTCCTTCATCGAGCCGTAGGTGCGCGCATAGACCCAGGTGAACTCGGCGCCCAGCAAGAAGATCTGCGCCGAGTAATACACCCACACCAACACCACCACCAGCGAGCCCGCGGCGCCGTAGCCCGAGGCCACGCTGCTCTTGCCGATGTACAGGCCGATCAGGTGTTTGCCCACCGTGAAGAGCAGCGCGGTGACCGCCGCGCCCACCCACACATCACGCCACTGCACCTTCGCGCGCGGCATGATCTTGTAGATCATCGCGAAGATCACCGTCACCATCACGAAGCTGAAGACGAAGTTCACCACCTGCGCCAGGCTCTCCCACGCACCGAACATCGGCGACCACCATTTGCCGAGCGCCGCCAGCGCCGCGCTGGCCACCAGCGACACCATGAGCAGGAAGCCGATGCCCATGATCATGCTGAACGACAGGAGCCGCACCCGCAGCAGGTTGAAGATGCCCGAGCTCTTGGTGCGCGCCGGCGCGCGCCAGATGCGGTCGAGCGCGTCCTGCAGTTCGCCGAACACGGTCGTCGCGCCGACCACCAGGAGGCCGATGCCGATCACCGTGGCCACGATGCCCTCGGTCGGCTTGTTCACCGCCTGCAGCATGCCCTGCACCGCCGCCGCGCCCTGCGCTCCCATGAGGCCCGAGAGCTGCGCGAATATCTCGCCGCGCGCTGCCTCCTGACCGAACACCAGGCCCGCCACCGCGATCACGATAAGGAGCAGCGGCGCGATGGAAAACACCGTGTAGTACGCGAGGGCCGCGCCCATGCTGGGGGCGTAGTCGTTCGACCACGATGCGAAGGCTCGTTTGCACAGATCGAAGAGCGCGCGGATTTGCATGAGCATGGAATTTCCCTGTTGAACCGGCCGGGTCATGTCGGCGCGATGCCCGGCATGTTGCAGGCCTGCCTACGATAATCGCATCCACATGCAAGCGCCCCTCTCCGATGCGGCCACGCCGCAAGACACGCCACAGCCCCGGTCGCCGCGCGACCTTTTTGTTTCATTCACCTGGCTCGCGCTGCAGGGCTTCGGCGGCGTCCTCGCCATCGTCCAGCGCGAGATGGTCGAGAAGAAGAAGTGGCTCACGCCCGAGCAGTTCCTCGAAGACTGGGCCGTGGCGCAGGTGATGCCCGGGCCCAACGTGATCAACCTCGCACTGATGATCGGCGACCGCTACTTCGGCCTGCGCGGCGCCATCGCGGCGGTGGCGGGCATGCTGGCCATTCCGCTCGTCGTGATCCTCGCGCTGGCCGTGCTCTATGCGCACTACGCCGGCAACGCGCAGGTGGCGGCGGCGCTGCGGGGCATGGGGGCGGTGTCGGGCGGGCTGATCGCCGCCACGGGCATCAAGCTGATTCCGCAGTTGCGCAAGCACCCGCTGGGCTTTCCGGTCTGCCTCGCGTTCACGGCGCTGGTGTTCGCGGCGATCGCGGTGTTCAAGGTGCCGCTCGGCTGGGTGCTGCTGGTGGTCGGCGGCGTGGCCTGCGTCTGGACCTGGAAGAGGATTGCCCCATGAGCGCGTGCCGGGCCACCCGCAGCAAGCTCGCACCGCAGCCAAAGGCGGAGGGTTTCGCATGACCATCGTTATGCAATGGCACGATTGGCTGGCCCTCTTCGGCCAGTACCTGCTGCTCTCGCTGCTGTCGATCAGCGGCGCCATCACCACGGTGCCCGACATGCACCGCTACCTCGTCGCCCAGCACGGCTGGCTCACCGACGCGCAGTTCAGCTCGTCGGTCGCCATCGCCCAGGCGGCGCCCGGGCCCAACGTGCTGTTCGTCGCGCTGATGGGCTGGAACGTCGGGCTCAATGCGGGCGGCGGCATCGGCGCGGGGCCGACGGCGTGGCTGCTCGGCCTCTTCGGGCTGATGGTGACCATGGTGGGCATCATGGTGCCGAGCACCACCCTCACCTACTTCGCCACCCGCTGGGGCCATCGCAACCGCACGCGCCGCGAGGTGCGCGCCTTCAAGCAGGGCATGGCACCCGTGGTGGTGGGTCTCCTCATCGCCACCGGCTGGGTGCTGGCCGCGGGTAACCATGCGGGCAACGCGCCTGCCTGGCACCTGTGGCTCTTGACCGGCGTGGCCGCGCTTATCGTCTGGCGCACGCGCGTCCACCTGCTCTGGCTGCTGGGCGCGGGGGCGTTGCTCGGCGCCGTGGGCTTCGTCTGATTTCTTCCCTCCATCTGCCTTCCATTTGTCTTCTTCAGGAAACCTTGTCATGTCTCAATTTCGCCCGCTCGGCCGCTCCGGCCTCCTGGTTTCGCCGCTCGCCTTCGGTGGCAACGTGTTCGGCTGGACGGTCGACGAGGCCGCCTCGTTCAAGCTGCTCGATGCCTGGCTCGACGCGGGCTTCAACTTCGTGGACACCGCCGACGTCTACTCGGCCTGGGTACCGGGACACACGGGCGGCGAGTCGGAAACCATCATCGGCAAGTGGCTCAAGCAAAGCGGCAAGCGCAACCGCGTGGTGCTGGCCACCAAAGTCGGCAAGCCGATGGGCGAAGGCAAGGTGGGCCTCGCGCCCAAGTACATCCGCGAAGCGGTCGAGGCTTCGCTCAAGCGCCTGCAGACGGACCACATCGACCTCTACCAGTCGCACGACGACGACGCCAACACGCCGCTCGAAGAATCGCTCGGCGCTTTCGATGCGCTCATCAAGGAAGGCAAGGTGCGCGCCATCGGCGCCTCCAACTACACGGCGCCCCGGCTGGCCGAGGCGTTGGACGTGTCGGAGCGCTTGGGGCTGGCGCGCTACGAAAGCCTGCAGCCGCTCTACAACCTGTACGACCGCGCGGTGTTCGAGAACGAGTTGGGGCCACTGTGCCTGAAGCGCGAAGTGGGCGTGATCAACTTCTACGCGCTCGCCGCCGGCTTCCTGACCGGCAAGTACCGCACCGAGGCCGACGCATCGAAGAGCGCGCGCGGCGCCAACACCACGAAGAAGTACCTCAACGCGCGCGGCCTGCGCATCCTCGATGCGCTCGACAAGGTGGCGCAGCAGTACAACGCCAAGCCGGGCCAGGTCGCCATTGCCTGGCAGATCGCGCGGCCGGGCGTGACGGCGCCGATCGCCAGCGCCACATCGATCGCGCAGCTCGAAGAGCTGGTGGTCGCCACGCAGTTGAAGCTCGACGCAGGCACCATCGAGATGCTCGACCGCGCGAGCGCAGAGACGGCCGCCTGAACCGTACTTCAGCGATGAGCAACAACGTCTTCGATTCGATCGCCGCGCCCACGCTGGAGCACTTCGCCGACCTGCGCGTGCAGGTGGGCGTGCCGCAGGTGCTCGGCCAGAGCGCGCGCGGGCTGCGGCGCATCGTGCCCATCACGGGCGGCGAAGCGTCGGGCCACGGCTGGCGCGCACGCGTGCTGCCGGGCGGCAGCGACTTCCAGTTGATCGTGAGCGACACGCTCTCCGAACTCGATGCGCGCTACGGCCTCGAGACCGACGCGGGCGACCTGATCTACGTGCAGAACCATGCGGTGCGCTCGGCCGCGCCGGAGGTGATGGCCAAGCTGCTGCGCGGCGAGCCGGTCGATCCGGCAGAGGTCTACTTCCGCTGCAACCCGCGCTTCGAGACGGCCTCGCCTGCGCTGCGATGGATCAATGAGCGGATGTTCGTGGGTGCCGGGGTCAGGCATCCGGCCGAAGTCGTGATGCGATTCTTCGCGCTCGCCTAGCCGTCGACCGGGTTCAACGGCGTTGCCAGGATGCGCTGGTAGAAAGCCACGTCGAGCCAACGGCCGAACTTGAAGCCAGCCTGCCGCACCGTGCCCGAGTGCTCGAACCCCAGCCGCTCGTGCAGGCCGATGCTGCCGGCATTCGCGGCGTCGATGGCGCCGACCATCACGTGCATGTCCCTCGCGATCGCCTCGGCAATGATCGCCTCCATGAGCGTGCGCCCGAGCCCCGCGCCGCGGTGGCCGGCCTCGACGTACACCGAGTGCTCGACCGTGTACTTGTAGGCCGGAAAGGCGCGGAAGGTGCCGTAGCTTGCAAAGCCCAGCAGCTTGCCGTTGTCGTCCTCCGCGCCGATCACCGGGAAGCCGTTGGCGCGCTTGGTGGCGAACCACGCGACCATGTTCTCGGGCGTGCGCGGCTTGTAGTCGTAGAGCGCGGTGGAAGTGACGATGGCTTCGTTGAGGATCGCGAGGATGGCGCCGGCGTGGGCTTCCTCGGTGCAGGTGATGAGGCGCATGGTGCTTCTTTGTCGTTCAATATAAGAGAATAATAATCTCATATGAGAAACGAATCACCCCCTTCAGGCGAAGCCCCCGGCCACATCGACGCCCTCATCGCGACCCGGCTGCTCGCGCTGCGGCAGGCCAAGGGACTCAGCCTGGCCGAGCTGGCCGAGCTCTCGGGCGTCAGCAAGGCCATGATCTCGAAGGTGGAGCGCGCGCAAAGCAGCCCGACGGCCGTGCTGCTGGGCCGGCTGGCGGCGGGACTTGGCGTGTCGCTGGCGCAACTGCTCACCGACGAAAAGGAAAAGGAAGCGCCCCAGCGGCTTCGCACGAAGGCGATGCAGGAAGTCTGGCGCGACCCCGAGGCGGGCTATTTGCGCCGCCAGGTGGCCGAGCGCGGCGCGACGGGCAGCGGGGTGGAACTGGTCGAGGTCGAGCTGCCGCGTTCGGCGCAAGTCGGCTATCCGCGGTGGAGCGGCAAGCCCTATCGCCAATGCCTGTGGATGCTCGAAGGCGCGCTGCGTGTGGACTACGGCGACGAACGTTTCGAACTCTCGCCCGGCGACTGCCTGGACTTCGGCGTGGACCGGCCCCTCGTCTTCAAAGCGCTCGGGCGCACGGCCTGCCGCTACCTGCTGGCCGCGTCTGCGGACTAGCCTTGCGGTAGGCACCCTCCCACACAGAGAGGCGGTCGGCGCTGGTTCGGAGCAGTCGGCGCGTCGGGATACTGCAGGCATCTCAGCTACCGGAGGACATGATGTCTTTTGCGCTTTACATGATCGGTTTCCTGATCTTCCTGGGCGGCATCGCCTGGGGTGCATCAGTGGCGGGTGTTCCAACGCTCTACATCGGCATCGGTGCGCTGATTCTTCTGGGCATCGGCATCTTCAGCGCGGTGGGCCGCACGCGCAGCAAAGACCCATCCTGACGCGCCGCGGCTGCGGGGGTTCACACAGCCTTCACGCCGCGCGCACATCGCCCGCATACCCCCCGCACATGGCGTAGCTAACTTCGCACGCGCACCACAAACCGTGGTGCGTATTGCCAAGTCAGCTGCCCATGCACTCCTCTTCCTGCTTCTTCTCCCCGCTCTCCACTTCATCCTCGGCGCCCTGCCCGGCGCCGGCCGCCACGAGCTCCGGCCTCGCCAACACCAAGGTGGACCTGCTCGTCGTCGGCGCGAGTTTCGCGGGCCTCGCCTGTGCCCGCGCCGCGGCGCTCGCCGGACTCAGTGTGATGGTGCTGGAGAAGAAAACCAGCGCCGGCGCCAAGCTCCACACCACCGGCATCATCGTGAAGGACGCGGTCGACAGCGTCCCCTGGTTGGCCGAAGTGCTGCCCGCGCTGGTCCGGCGCATCGAAGGCGTGCGGCTCTATGCACCGAACATGCGGCACGTCGACCTGCACGCACCCGGCTACTGGTTCTGGGCCACCGATGCGCCCGCGCTGCTCGACTGGATGGTTGATTCCGCCCGGGCCTGCGGCGTCGATGTGCGGCTCGGCACGCTCTTCGAGCAGGCGCTCTGGATGAACGACCGCTGGGAAGTCCCCGTGACGCACGGCCCCTGCATCACCGCGACCTATCTCGTGGGCGCCGACGGCCCGCATTCGCGCGTCGCCAAGGCGCTGGGCCTTTCGCGCAACACGCGATTTCTCTACGGCGTCGAGCACGAATACCAGGGCGCCCGCATGGCGCCCGACCTCCTTCATTGCTTCATCGACCGCCAACTCGCCCCTGGCTACATCGGCTGGGCGCTCGACGGCGTGGGCGTGAGCCAGATCGGCTTGGCCCGCCGCCTCGGCCACAACGATGCGAACGCGCTGCGGCTCGCGCCTTTCCTGAACAAGATCGAATCGGTGGTGTCGCCGGGCGATGCACCGCCGGTGGCGGTGCGCGCCGGAATGATTCCCTGCGGCGGCGTGCTCCCCGTCGTGGCGCGCGAACGGGCGCTGCTGGTGGGCGATGCGGCCGGCATGGTGTCGCCGGTCACGGCGGGCGGCATCCACACCGCGCTGCAGCACGGCGAGCGCGCGGGCGAGGCGGTGGCGCGCTTCGTGCGCGGCGAGGTGGGCGACCCTGCGACGTGGTTCGTGCGCAGCTACCCGCGCTTCCTGCTCAAGCGCTCGCTGCGCTGGGCCTTCGATCATTTCCAGAGCGACTGGATGTTCAACCACCTGCTGGGCACGCCGCAGATGCGGCGCATGGCGGAACTCGTCTACTTCCACCGCAAGGGCGGGCCGCTTCCGAAGAAGGGCTAGCGACGGATCAGGCGCTGCGCTGGCGCATCGCCTCGTAGAGGCACACGCCGCTCGCCACCGAGACATTCAGGCTCTCGACCGCGCCGGCCATCGGGATGCTCACCAGCTCGTCGCAGGTCTTGCGCGTCAGCTGGCGCATCCCATCGCCTTCGGCGCCCAGCACCAGCGCCAGGGGGCGCTTCAGGTCGCTCTGGTAGATCGTGCCCGGTGCGTCGTCGCTGGTGCCCACGCACCAGATGCTGCGCTCCTTGAGTTCATTCATCGTGCGCGCGAGATTGGTCACCATGAAATACGGCACCGTCTCGGCCGCGCCGCTCGCCACCTTGGCCACGGTGGCGTTGATGCCGGCCGCATGGTCCTTGGGGGCGATCACCGCATGGGCGCCGGCGCCGTCTGCGACGCGGAGGCACGCGCCCAGGTTGTGTGGATCGGTCACGCCGTCGAGCACCAGCAAGAGGGGCACGGTGCCGGCCTCTTCGAGGCCCTCGAGCAGTTCATCGAGCGAATGGATTTGCGCCGTGGGCTCGACCCGCGCCGCCACGCCCTGGTGGCCGTGGCTGCCGGCGAGCTTGGCGATGCGGAGGCTGTCGGCCTCGACCAGCCGCACACCGGCTTCTTGCGCACGCGCGATGAACTGTTTCATGCGCGCATCGCGCCGGCTGGCATCGAACAGAACCTCGAGCACCGATTTCGGCGCGGTCTTGATTCGCACGCCCACGGCATGGAAGCCGAAGATCACTTTGGGGGAAGACATCCCCCCGATTATCCCTACCCCCGGGGATCGCCCCTCAGGCCCTCAGGCGATCGGCAGACCGCTGAGCGCCCGGGTGCGCTCGTCGTGCAGTTCCTGCACCGCCTGCGCATTCGGATGCACCCGCCCGGTGTTGCCCACGCTCTCCAGGTACTGGCAGGCGGCATGGCCTTCGGCGGCCTTTTCGTACTGCGCAATCCAGGCGTCGCGCACCGGCAGCTTCTCGGGCGACACGGGCCACACGCCCGGCTGCGGCCGGATGTGCTCTCCGATGCCGATGCGCCAGGGCTTGGCGCTCAGGCGGGCGCGAAAACAGTTCTGGTTGCGGCACATGCGCGCGTAGACCTTGTCCACGCCCAGCGCCTGGAAGCAGTCGGCCACCGTCATGTCGGTCGGACTGAAGACGTCGTGCATCGCCAGCAGGCGAAAGCCCGCGGGCGTGCGATACACCCGCAGGTGCCAATCAGGATGCTGGTGCAGGAAGCGCCCGATGCGCTCGGCCGCGCGCTTTTCGGGCGCGGGGTTCGTGCTGGCCTCCCCACGCTTCTTGGCCACGCCGATGCGGTAGGCGACGATGAAGACGACGATGGCGGCAATCAACCCGCCCACCCAGGTCTTGGCTGTCCATCCGCCAACGATGCCCGCAATCAGCGCCGGCACCAGCGCAAAGCCGAACACGCTGGTGCGCAGGGGTTCGTCGAAATCGATGTCGACGAACATCACGTCGGGCGTATTGAGGCAGCGTGCCCCGTAGCCGTTGCGCGTGACGACGCTCTCGCCCTGCCGCTCGACGATTTCCTCGCGAATCGGCATGCCGTCGGCGCCGTTGTAGGCCACCTTGCGTTCGCGACGCTCGAGCGTTTCGCCGCTCACGATGCGATCGAAGGCTTCGCGGGTGCGCTGGTCGGCATGCGCCTGCGCGGCCAGCGGGCTGTCGTCCGACCAGCCATAGCGCCGCACGGTGATCTGCTTGCCGTCCACCCGCTCCTGGATGCGGCCTTCGGCCCAGAACTGGGGAACGATCATCGCTTCAGGCGCCCTTCACGAAATACAGCCAGGCCAGCACCACGACCAGCACGACGATGACGATGGGCAGCAGCTTCGAGCCCCCTTGCGACACCCGCCCCGGTTCGGCCATCGGGTTCGTCGGAATGCCCGACGGCAAATGCCCGAAATCGCCGGCCGCCGGATTCTGGTGGTTCTCGACCAGTTGCTTGGCCTCGGCCAGTCCGAGGCCCGTGGCTTCGCGCGTGAGGCGAATGGCCTCGATCTTGTTGCCCTTTGCCAGGGCAGTGAGCGCAGCCGACGGCACTGCGGCGGGCCCGTTGCCCTGCATGCCCGCGCCCTCGGGTTCGCCGCGGCCCCAGTCGCCCTCCTGCCAGTCGGCCGGTGCGCCCTCGCCATTGGCGTAGCGCTCGACGGCCTCCTTGGACGACTTGAGGTCCAGGCCGGTCTTGTCGCGCACGATCTTGATGGCCTCGATCAGGCTGCCGCGCTGCACCGCAGCGATGGCTTCGGGTGGAAGCTGCTTGTCCATGGTCCTCTCTCCTCGTGTTGCGGCCCCTGTACTGGGGCAAGGCGGCTCAGGCGGCCTGCTCGACCGTCGAAACCGGCGTTTTCTCGTTGAGCGACACGCGTCCGGCCTCGATGGTGATGCGGCGCTCGCAGCGGGACGCGATGCCG
The DNA here is from genome assembly GCF_050435205.1 of Variovorax sp. W2I14. Lineage (NCBI taxonomy): Bacteria > Pseudomonadati > Pseudomonadota > Betaproteobacteria > Burkholderiales > Comamonadaceae > Variovorax > Variovorax sp. W2I14. The sequence continues at coordinate 2,221,898 of NZ_JBNDJX010000001.1, forward strand.
CGGTCGTGGGTGACCAGCACCAGCGTCGTGCCAAGTTCGCGGTTGAGGTCGAACATCAGCTTCATCACCTGCTCGCCGGTGGCGAAGTCCAGGCTGCCGGTGGGCTCGTCGGCCAGCAGCAGCGCCGGCTGGACCACGAAGGCCCGCGCCAGCGCCACGCGCTGCTGCTCACCGCCCGAGAGCACCTTGGGGTAGTGGCCCAGGCGCTGGCCGAGGCCGACGCGGCCGAGCATCTCGGTGGCGGCCTTGCGGGCGTCCTTGCGATTGGCCAGCTCCAGCGGGAGCATCACGTTCTCGAGTGCGCTCAGGTTGCCCAGCAGCTGGAAGCTCTGGAACACGAAGCCCACGCGCTGTGCGCGCAGGGCGGCGCGTTCGTCCTCGTCGATGGCGAAGATGTCGTCGCCCGCGAGCTTGACCGTGCCGCGCGTCGGCGTATCGAGCCCCGCGATGATCGACAGCAAGGTGCTCTTGCCGGAGCCCGAGGCGCCGACGATGGCGGCGGTTTCCCGCGCGCCGAGGGTGAAATCGATGTCCTGCAGAATGTCCAGCGTGCCGGCCGAATCGGTGACGGACTTGAAGACATGCTCGACGGCGACAATGGCATCAGACGGGGGTTGGGACATGGAAAGGCTTTGGTTTTGAATCGACGTGACTTTATCTTGACCACCGCCGCACTAGGCGGTGCGGGCAGCGCGGGAACATGGACGGCCGCGGCGCACGCCCAGGCCACCAACGCAACCGGCAACAAGCCGGTCATCCTGGTGCTGGGCGATTCGCTGAGCGCAGAGTACGGCTTGAAGCGTGGCGAAGGCTGGGTACCCTTGCTGGAAAAAAGGCTTGCCCAGCAGAAGATCGCGGCCACCGTGGTCAACGCCAGCATCAGCGGCGACACCAGTTCCGGCGGACGCGCCCGCTTCCCCGCCCTGCTCACACAACACAAGCCCAGCCACGTGGTGGTGGAGCTCGGCGCCAACGATGCGCTGCGCGGCCTGCCGCTCTCGGACACCGAGGCCAACCTGCTGCAGATCACCAAGGCCGCGCAGGCCGCGGGCGCGAAGGTGCTGATCGTCGGCATCCAGGTGCCGCCGAACTACGGCGGCGACTACACGCGGCGCTTCGAGGCGGTGTTCTCCAAGGTGGCGAGTGCGACCAAGTCGGCGCTCGTTCCCTTCCTGCTCAAGGGCGTGGCCGATGCGCCCGACGCCATCTCGCTGTTCCAGGCCGATCGTATTCATCCGACCGCCGTGGCGCAGCCGCAGTTGCTCGACAACGTCTGGCCCGAACTGCGCAAGCTGCTGCCCAGGTAAATCGGGCGGCGCGCGAAAAGAAAAAAGCCGCCGCAGGCGCAGGCCTGCGGCGGCTTTTCGATGGGGACGCCAGGAGCGGATCAACCGTTCTTGGTGGGCAACTCGGGCACCGTGGGGGGATCGCGTTCGAGCGATGCCACGTCGGTCTCCGGGTCTCCGGGAGCCAGTCCGTCGCTGCTCGGGCTGAGCTTGCGATATTGCTTCTCGCGGAGCTTTTCTTCCTTTTTTTTCTTCTTGGCCAGCTCTTTCTGGCGCTTCTCATAGCCGTAATTTGGTGTTGCCACTGCTTCTCCTTGAGGCGAGACAGTCACGGTGACTGTGCGTCGCCTACTGTAAGCGATAACGGTGCAGTCTCAAGGCGTGGCGCCGGGTGCCGTTTCGAACTCGAACACACCTTGCAAACCGGGGTAGCGCTGGTGCATGAACCAGCCCATGGCGCCCGCGCCAGCCACCATGGCCAAGACCATCGCGGCCACCATCCATCCGATGTGTTCGCCAAGCGGCCAGAGGAAGATCACGCCCAGCACCGGCACCAGTCCGCCGAGGGACGACAGCCACATCCAGCGCCTCGGGGCGAGCATCGGCGCCCAGGTCTGCGGGTCGATGCCGGCATCGATGAACACCTCCGCATCGAAGCGCAGGCGCGGCCGGGGCCGGGTCGCCAGATGCAGCAATAGCGCGCGCAGCAGCACGGCCCGGTTGCGAAAGCGAAGGACGCGGCCGGTGTCGATGGTTAGCGCCAGCGGCAGCCGGATTTCCCTGGGCTCGCCGCCCCGCACCGCCTGCTGGAACACCAGCCGCTTGACGATGGCTTCGCTCGATGCGAACTCCGTCTTCACGTCATCGAAACCCATGCGCGCACGGCACACCTCGTGCCATGCCACGGCCTGCGGCGATGCTGGGTCGCCCCAGCGCATTCCTTGCGCATCGATCCGCAGCATCGTCCCCTCGCCCACCCGCGAAAACTGGCGCAGCAGATACCAGATGCCGCCGCCCAGCAGCCCGAACAACGCCAGTCCGAGGAGCACGACGATCGCTTCGTTGCCGCGCGCGTTGGACCAGTCCTCCTGCAGCACGGCACCGGCGACGAGTACCGCGGCCATCAACACGAAAAACGCCACGAGGCCACCGATCAGGAGCCGCGTCCCGCGCAGGTCCGGCACGCCTTCCAGCGGCCCCGCTTGTGCGAGCGCTTCCAGCACATGCGCGGGCACGTTCAGCACCCGCGGCGCAACGACTTGCGACGCGGGCGGCACCACGTCGCGCGCAGCACGCGGCGCGACGTACCGGCTCTTGCGATTTTTTCTGCCCACTGCGCGCAGCAGGCCTTACATCTGCCCCAGCGCCTGCTGCAGGTCGCCGCGAAGGTCGTCGACGTCTTCCAGCCCGATCGAGAAGCGCACCAGCGTGCCCTTGTAGGGCCAGCGCGCCACGCTGGCATCGCGCATCAGGCCGATGTCGTAGGGCACCACCAGGCTGATCGGGCCGCCCCACGAATAGCCGAGGCGGAAGAGCTTCAGGCTGTCGCAGAAACGATCGACCTGCTCGGTGCTGTAGCGCTCGTCGAACACGACCGAGAACAGGCCCGCGGCCAGGTCGTTGGCGCCGCACAGCGCGCGCCAGTTGGCGTGGCCGGGCGAATCTTCCAGCGCGGGGTGCAGCACCTGCGCGATCTCCTCGCAGCCGTTGAGCCAGCCGGCCAGTTCGCGCGCCACACGGTCGTGCGCCGCATAGCGCAGGCCGATGCTCGGCAGCGAGCGTAGCAGCGTCTCCACATCGCCCACGCCGGCGCCGAAGCCGATGCGCATGTGCGCGAGCTTGAGCGCGCGGTGCAGCCGCTCGTCGTTGGTGACCACGCTGCCCATCAGCACGTCGCCGCCGCCGCTCGGGTACTTGGTGAGCGCGTGCACCGAGATGTCGACGCCCTGCCCCGTGCCGTTGAAATCGAAGGGCGCGAAGGCCAGGCCCGCGCCCCAGGTGTTGTCCAGCGCCGTCACCACGCCGCGCGAGCGGCACACGTCCACGAGCGCGGGCAGGTTCGGAAACTCCATCGTGACCGAGCCCGCCGCTTCCAGCCACACCAGCCGCGTGCGGTGCGAGATCTTGACCTCCAGGTCGGCCGGGTTCATCGCGTCGTACAGGCGGTGCGTGATGCCGAAGTTGGCCAGTTCGCCCGTGGCCAGCGCCTTGTTGGGGCCGTAGGCGTTGTCGGGAATCAGCACCTCGTCGCCGGTCTTCAGGAACGCGAACGAAACCAGCGAGATGGCCGCCAGGCCGCTGGGCACCAGCAGGCATTCGGTGCCGCCCTCGAGCGTGGCCAGGCGCTCCTCGAGCGTGAACGTGGTCGGCGTGCCGTGCAGGCCGTAGGTGTAGCCCGCCTTGGTCTTCCAGTCGCGTGCACGCATGGCGGCCACGTCGGCAAAGAAGACGGTCGATGCCTTGAACACGCCGGGCTGCGGCGCGGCGAAGGTAGCCGGCGGGGTGTAGGGATGGTGGATCAGGGTCGTCGAAGGCTTGCTCATGTGCCGATGCTAGCGCGCCCGTCACACGCGGGGAAACCGGGCGCCCTAGACTCGCGGCTTCGCGACCTCGCGCTTTCGCGAAGCACGCCACACACCCCTCACCAGGAGCCCGTCGATGCCGATCACGAACCCGCAGTTGCAGAACCACCCATTCCTTCAGGACATGTACCGCGACGCGTACTTTCCCGACTTCCTGGTGGACAAATGCAAGCAGATCCTGGTCGATCTCTGCGAGGCGATCGAGGCGAAAAAACCAGCCAACGACGCCGACCTGCTGAAGCTGACGCACGCCGCCACGAACCGGTTCAACGATTTGGTCGAGGAATTCGAGGAGAACGACAGCGAACTGAAAACAGGCGCGCGCGAAGCCATTGGCGCGGACTTCGAGACCATCGTCAGGGCCTACGGGTTCGTCGATGTGGACATCGAGGATGTGATCGCCACGCGCGACTGGTAAGCCGGGCGGCGCCATCGCACAATCCGCCCGATGGGCCACAGCCTGTTCCAACCGGGGTTCGCAGCATGCAGCTGACGCGGCCCCCTCCTCCCCATCTGCAGCCATTCATCAAGCTGCTGTGGGCCTCGGCGCCCGAAGGCATGCCGACCGAACGGCCGGGCGCGCGCGAGCATGTGCTGCCCACGGGCGGCATGCACCTGGTGTTCCGCCTGTCGGGCCCGCCGCTCAAGCTGTTCGATAGCGCCGACGACACACGCGGCCAGACCCGCGGCTACGCGATCGTCGGTGGCGCGCGCGCCGCCTCCTACATGCGCGATGTTTCGGTGGCCACGCGCTCCGTCGGCGCGCAGCTTCAGCCCGGCGCCGCGCGCGCGTTGCTCGGCGCGCCCGAGGACGCACTGGCCAGCCAGCACACGCCGCTCGACGCGCTCTGGGGCGCGCGGCAGACCGATGCCGCGCTTGAACAAGTCCATGCGGCGGGCGACCTCGAAAGGCAACTGAACGTCTTCGAAGCCCTGCTCGCGCAGCGCGTCATCGACGCGCTCGGTGCCGGCCTGCGCGGCCTGCATCCGGCCATCGCCGCCACGCTCGGACCGCTGGCCCGCGAGAACCCTTCGATCGCCGGGCTGGTGACGCGCAGCGGGTACAGCCATCGCCGCTTCATCGCGCTGTTTCGCGGCGCGGTCGGCCTCAGCCCCAAGGAGTACGCGCGCGTGATGCGTTTCGACCGCGCGCTGACGTTGGCAAGCGACCCCGCACAAAGCTGGGCCGAGATCGCGCTCACCGCCGGCTACAGCGACCAGGCGCACCTGAGCCGCGAGTTCTCCGCGCTGGCGGGCATGTCGCCGCAGGCGTGGCGGCGGACCGGGGCCACGTCGCCGCGGCATGTGCCCGCGGGCACCACAGCAGGTCAAATTCGTTCAAGACGCTAGCGGCGCGGCAACCCAGAATCGGCGCCACGACAACTGCTTTCCTTCTCTCGAAAGGCAATCCTCATGGCGATCCACGAACTGTTCCCGTACCTCTGCGTCGACGATGCCGGAGCGGCCATCGACTTCTATTGCCAGGTCTTCGAAGTGAAGGAGATCTTCCGCCTCACCGAGCCCAGCGGGCGCATCGGCCACGCGGAGCTGGACTTCCACAACGGCGCGATCCTGATGATTTCGGACGAGTTCGCCGAATACAACATCCGCAGCGCCAAGACGCTGGGCGGCAGCGCAGTGACGCTGCACCTGCATGTGGACGATGCGGATGCGGTGGTGACACGGGCCGTGGCGGCCGGCGCAACGCTCGACATGGCGCCGCAGGACCAGTTCTACGGCGAGCGCTCCGGGGTGTTTCGCGACCCCTTCGGCCATCGCTGGAACGTGGGGCACAGCATCGAAAAACTGACACCGGAAGAGATGCAGCGGCGCTACACCGCAATGCTCACTTCCGGCGACGGCTCGTGCGGGGCCTGATCAGGGCTTGATCAGACCGACCACTTCTCGAGCAGCTTCTCTGCGCCGAGCGAGTCGTAGCCCTCGAAGGGCTGGTGGATCCAGGGGTTGGTCGCCAGGTACTCGACCGAGTAATCGGGCGTGAAGGTCGACAGCGCCTTGGTCCAGATCACGGCGCTGCGCAGCTCGGTGATCGGCTTGTAGTTGTTGCGCAGCATGTCCATCACGGCATGCAGCGTGTGGCCCGAGTCGGCCAGGTCGTCCACCAGCAGCACCTTGCCGGCGATCTCGCCCTTGGGCGTCGTGATGAAACGCGCGATGTCCAGATGGCCCTGCACCGTGCCGGCGTCGGCGCGGTAGGAGCTGGTCGACATGATCGCCAGCGGCTTGTCGAAGATGCGCGAGAGCACGTCACCCGGGCGCATGCCGCCGCGCGCGAGACACAGGATGGTGTCGAACTCCCAGCCCGACTGGTGCACCTTGATCGCGAGCTTCTCGATCAGGTTGTGGTACTCGTCATAGCTGACGTAGAGATGTTTGCCGTCTTCGGTCAACATGGGTCTTTGTTCCTCTTCAGTCGGCCAGGTAGGGGTGACGCATCATGATCGTGTGGTCGCGATCCGGGCTCGTGGACACCATGTGGATCGGCACACCGGTGATCTGCTCGATGCGCTGCAGGTAGAGGCGCGCATTGACCGGCAGCTTGTCGTACTGCGTGACGCCCACGGTGCTCTCGGTCCAGCCTTCGAGGGTTTCGTAGATCGGCGTGCAGCGCTCGATTTCGTCAGCGCCCATCGGCAGGATGTCGGTGGTTTCGCCGTCGAGTTCGTAGCCGGTGCACAGCTCGAGCTTCTCGAGGCCGTCCAGCACGTCCAGCTTGGTGATGCACAGGCCCGACAGGCCATTGACCTGCGCCGAGCGCTTGAGCAGCGCGGCGTCGAACCAGCCGCAACGACGGCTGCGGCCGGTGGTCACGCCTTTTTCGGCGCCCACGGTGCTCATGTGATAGCCGGGGGTGCCGGGCGTGGCCCAGTCGAGTTCGGTCGGGAACGGACCGCCGCCGACGCGCGTGCAGTAAGCCTTCGTGATGCCCAGGATGTAGTGCAGCATGCCCGGGCCCACGCCCGAACCGGCGGCGGCGTTGCCGGCCACGCAGTTGCTGGAGGTGACGTACGGGTAGGTGCCGTGGTCCACGTCGAGCAGCGTGCCCTGAGCGCCTTCGAACAGCAGGTTGGCGCCGGCCTTGTTGGCGTCGTTCAGCTCGCGCGAGACGTCGGCCATCATCGGCTTGAGCAGCACGGCGTGGCGCATGGCTTCGTCGAACACGGTGTCGAAATCGACGGCCGGTGCGCCCAGCACCTGCGTGAGCACGTGGTTGTGCAGGTCGAGCAGCACGCGCAGCTTGGCGGCGAAGCGCTCGGGGTGCTTCAGATCCTGCACGCGCAGCGCGCGGCGGGCGATCTTGTCTTCATACGCCGGACCGATGCCGCGGCCGGTGGTGCCGATCTTCTCGACGCCGCCCTTCTCGCGATAGGCCTCGCGCGCGATGTCCAGCGCGGCGTGGAACGGCAGGATCAGCGGGCAGGCCTCGCTGATGCGCAGGCGCGAGCGCACTTCGACGCCGGCTTTCTCCAGGCCTTCGATTTCCTCGAAGAGCTTGGCGGCCGACAGCACCACGCCGTTGCCGATGTAGCACTTGACGCCGGGCCGCATGATGCCGCTCGGGATCAGGTGCAACGCGGTCTTCACGCCGTTGATGACCAGCGTGTGGCCCGCGTTGTGGCCGCCCTGGAAACGGACCACGCCCTGGGCGCTTTCCGTCAACCAATCGACCAGCTTGCCCTTGCCTTCATCGCCCCACTGGGTGCCGACGACGACCACGTTTCTTCCGGTGGTTACGCTCATGCTCGTTCCATTGCTTAAAAATTCAGATCGCTCGGACATTCCATTGGCCAGCTTGCTCGACGAGCTCGCGGTCGCAGTGGAATTCATCGATTTCGCTGCCGTGTCCCGGCAGCACACAGACAACCGTTTCACCGGCCTTGCGCAGTTGGGCGATGGCCTGGCGCAGGCCCGCCGCATCGCTCCAGGGCGCGCGGATGGCGGCGCGCAGCGGGCGTGCCGGCAGCACGCCGACCAATTCGCGCACATCGAGGCTGAAACCGACGGCCGGGCGGTTGCGGCCGAACACGGCGCCCACCTCGTCGTAGCGGCCGCCGCGCACCAGCGAATCGGCGGCACCAGGCACGTAGATGCCGAAGCGCATGCCGCTGTAGTAGGCATAGCCGCGCAGGTCGGCCAGATCGAAGCTGATCTGGCGCCCGGCCGAGCCGTTCAGGCCGGCGGCGAGTTGCTTCAGGTCGGCCAGCGCGGCGCTTACGGACGGCGTGCCCTTCAGGGCTTTGGCTGCCTCATCGAGAACCGACGCGTCGCCGTACAACTGGACCAGCGCGCGCAGCCCGTCGCGTGAAGCGGCCGGGAAATCCTTCGTGAGCAGGTGCAGTTCGCTCGCGTCCTTGGCGGCCAGCGCGGCGTGCACACGGGCGAGCGCGGCGGCGTCGACCGGCACGCCGGCGAACAGCGCACGCACGATGCGGGCGTCTGCCAGGTCGACGATCACGCCGTTGCGCAGGCCCGCGGCATCGAGGCAGTCGAGCGCGAGCAGCAGGGTTTCGGTGTCGGCTTCGAGGCCGGCGTGGCCGTAGATCTCGGCGCCGAACTGCAGGGGCTCGCGGGTCGCATGCGGGCGGTCGGGCCGGGTGTGAAGCACCGGGCCGCAGTAGCAAAGCCGGGCCACGCCGTCGCGGTTCAGCAGGTGAGCATCGATGCGCGCCACCTGGGGGGTGGTGTCGGCACGAAGGCCCATGCTGCGGCCGGATAGCTGGTCGACGAGCTTGAAGGTTTGAAGGTCGAGCGCCTCGCCGGTGCCGGAAAGCAGCGACTCGAGGTGCTCGAGCAGCGGCGGCATCACCAGCTCGTAGCCATAGCCACGGGCGGTATCGAGCAGCTGGCGTCGAAGTTCTTCGATGTGGCGCGCCTCGGAAGGCAGCACATCGGCAATGTGATCCGGGAGGACCCAGGCGGACATGGGGATCGGGGGCGTGGTTAAACCGGGATTCTACCGGGACCGCGCTACGCCAAAACCCAAAGTAGTACCAAGCCCAACAAGATGCTGCAAAGACCGAAGAAACGCAGCTGCCCGTCGCGCAATTGCATCAGCTGCCCGAAGCCGCGCCGCCAACCTCCCGGCGACACGAAGGGCAGGATGCCCTCGATCACCAGGACGAGCGCCAGCGCACTCCAGAAGGTCTCGGCGCTCACTGAACCCCGGAGCAGATCAGCGGCGGGGTGCGTTGCCCGCGGAGCCGGAGCCCTGCATGGCACGGAAGAAGTCGGACGAAGGGTCGACCACCAGCACGTCGCTCTTCTTGTTGAAGCTCTGCTTGTAGGCCTCGAGGCTGCGGTAGAACTGGGCGAACTGCGGGTCGCGGCCGAAGGCCTCGCTGTAGGCGCTGGCGGCCTGGGCATCGCCCTCGCCCTTGATCTTCTGGGCGTCGCGATAGGCGTTTGCCACGATCACTTCACGCTGGCGATCGGCATCGGCGCGAATCTTTTCGCCTTCGGCCGTACCGGTCGAGCGCAGCTCGTTGGCCACGCGCTTGCGTTCGGCTTCCATGCGGCGGTAGACCGATTCGGTGATCGCTTCCACATAGTCCACGCGGGTGATGCGCACGTCGACCACATCGACGCCCCAGGGCTTGCTGCCCTTCACCACGGCCAGCACTTCGCGCTGCACGTCGGCCATCAAGGCCTCGCGACGCACCGAGATCAAGTCGCGCACCGTGCGCTTGTTGATGTTTTCCTGGAACGCATTGCGCACCACGCGGTTCAGCTGCATGGCACCTGCGTTCTCGTCGAGGCCGACGTTGCGGATGTACGCCTGTGGATCGCTGATGCGCCAGCGCACATACCAGTCGATCACCACGCGCTGCTTTTCAGCCGTGAGCATGGGCTCGGTGTCGATGCTCGACAGCGTCAGGAGGCGCTTGTCGATGTACGACACGTTCTGGAACGGCGGCGGCAACTTGAAGTTGAGGCCGGGCTCGGTGATGACGCTCTTGATCTGGCCGAGGGCATAGACCACGCCGAACTGGCGCTGGTCGACCACGAAGAGGGTCGAGCTCAGCAGCACGAGCAAGACGAGGATCGACGAGGCGATGAATCCGATTCTGTTCATGTTCTTCTAGGCCTTTATCAACGCACGTCACGTTCACGCGAACGGCCGTCGCGTCCACGGCTTTCACCCGTGGGCGGGGCCACCGGGATCACCGACGACTGGGCCGGTGCGGTACCGGCCACGCTCGGGCTGGCAGCATCGACGGGCGTTGCGGCGTTGTTGCCGCTCATCTGCATGAGCTTGTCCAGCGGCAGGTACAACAGGTTGGAGCCTTGCTTGGTGTCGACCAGCACCTTGGTCGTGCTGGCGTAGATCTGCTGCATGGCATCGGTGTACATGCGGTCGCGGGTGACCTGCGGCGCCTTCTGGTACTCGGCCAGCACCGCGCTGAAGCGGCCGGCGTCACCTTGTGCCTGGGCCACGATGCGCGCCTTGTAGGCTTCGGACTCTTCCTTGAGGCGCGAGGATGTGCCGGAGGCAAGCGGCACGACCTGGTTGGCGTAGGCCTGGGCATCGTTCTTGGTGCGCTCGCGCTCCTGGCCAGCCTTGAGCACGTCGTCGAACGCGGCCTGCACCTGCTCGGGAGGACGCACACCACCCTGCTGCAGGTTGATGCCGACCACTTCGACGCCGATCTTGTAGCGGTCGAGGATGGTCTGCATCAATTGCCGCACGCGCGGGGCGATCTGATCGCGCTCTTCGGCCAGTGCCGCATCCATCTTCATCTTGCCGACCACTTCCCGCACGGAGCTCTCGGCCACCTGCACGATGGTTTCGGCCGGCGACTTGCTCTCGTAAAGCCAGGCCTGTGCATTGCTCAGGCGGTACTGCACGGCGAACTTGATCTCGACGATGTTCTCGTCTTCGGTCAGCATGGCCGATTCGCGCAGGCCCGTGGAACGCACGATGGCGTCACGGCCCACGTCGGTGGAACGAATCTGCGTGGTCACCACCACCTCGTGGCGCTGGATCGGGTACGGCAGGCGCCAGTTGAAGCCGGCGTTCACGGTCGACTTGTAGCGGCCGAACTGCGTGACCACGGCCTGCTGGCCTTCGTTCACGATGAAGAAGCCGGTGCCGAGCCAGATCAGGACAGCCACGGCAGCCACCAGGCCGAGGCCGAATCCTGCGTTTTTCATATCGGGTCTGTAGCCGTTGCCGCCACCGCCGCTGTTGTTGCCGTTGGGACGGTTGCCGCCGCCCTTGCCGCCGCCGAAGAATCCGCCGAGCTTGCGATTGAGGTCGCGCCAGAGTTCATCGAGGTCAGGCGGACCCTGGTTGGGACCTTGGCCGCGGGGGCGGTTGCCGTTGTTATTGTTGTTGCCCGAAGGCGGGGGCGTCGGTGCGCCCGGAGGGTCGGCATCGGGGGGCCGGTTGCCGGCTGGGCGGTCGCCATTGGAGGACGACGGCTCGTCGCCGCGACCCCATCGGCCATCGTTCAGATTGAACATGCCCAGAAACCCTCTCCACGCTGGCTTTGCATTCATTCGCTTCGTTCTCTTGTCAGTGGCGGGATTGTGCCCAATCAAAGGGCAGCATCGTGCAATTCAGTGTCGTCCGCAGGGGTCATCGTATCGGCTACGGAGCCCGATAGCCGGGCCAGCTCGGCGCGCAGCAACGGCACGCCCTCGCCGCTCTTGGCGCTGAGGAAGATGCGGGGAGCCTGAACGCCATCGATTTCCATCTCGTCCTGCAGATGCAGCGGACGTTGTGCACTTTCAAGAGCGTCGAGCTTGTTGAATACCAACAGTTGCGGAACGGTGTCAGCGCCGATCTCGCGCAGGACGCTTTGCACCTCGGCCATCTGCTCGGGGTAATGGGGGTTGGAGGCATCGATCACGTGCAGCAGCAGATCGGCATCGACCGCCTCCTGCAACGTGGCCTTGAACGCGTCGACCAAGCCGTGCGGCAGGTCGCGGATGAATCCGACGGTGTCGGAGATCGACACCTGGCGCTTTGCATCGCCAAGATAGAGGTTGCGGGTGGTGGTGTCGAGCGTCGCGAAGAGCTGGTCGGCCGCATAGGCGCGCGCCTTGACGAGCGCATTGAAGAGGGACGACTTGCCCGCGTTGGTATAGCCAACGAGCGAAATGTTGAAGGTCTCGCGCCGTTCGCGCTGCCGACGCTGCGTGCCGCGCTGCTTCTGCACCTTGGCCAGACGCTCGCGCGTGCGCTTGATCGACTCGCTGATCATCCGGCGGTCGAGTTCGATCTGTTTCTCACCGGGGCCGCCGCGCACACCTGCACCGCCGGTCTGGCGCTCCAGGTGGGACCAGCGGCGAACCAGCCGCGTGCTGAGGTACTGCAGGCGAGCCAGTTCGACCTGCAGCTTGCCTTCGTGCGAACGTGCGCGCTGGGCAAAGATTTCGAGAATGAGGAAAGTGCGGTCGTAGACAGCGATGTCGAGCTGGCGCTCGAGGTTGCGCTGCTGCGCCGGGCTCAAGGACTGGTCGAAGATGACCTCGCTCGCCTGATGCATGGCGGCGAGTTCTTTGATCTCGTCGGCCTTGCCGCTGCCCACGAACAAGGCCGCATCGGGCGCCTTGCGTTTGCAGGTGAGTCGGGCGACAGGCGTGAGGCCCGCGGTCTGCGCGAGCAGGCCGAGTTCCTCGAGTTCGCTGTCGAAATGGGGCAGCCCAAAGTCGACGCCGACGAGAACGGCGGCGCCTTCCTGGCGGTGGATCAGTTCAGACAAGCGGAATCAGAAAATGAAAAAGCGCGACGGAGGGGCTCCGTCGCGCTCCGCGCGATCAGGCTGCGGCGTCGTCGTTCTCGGCAGCCGAGAAGTTGACGGCACGACCCGGCACGATGGTGGAAATGGCGTGCTTGTAGACCATTTGCGTCACTGTGTTGCGGAGCAACACGACGTATTGGTCAAAAGACTCGATCTGGCCCTGCAGCTTGATGCCGTTCACCAAATAAATGGAAACCGGCACATGCTCGCGACGCAGGGTGTTCAGAAACGGGTCTTGCAGAAGTTGCCCTTTATTGCTCACGATATTCTCCGTGTTCAAGAGTAGTTGTTGGAGAGATGACCTTAACACAGGGTTTCTGCGCTGCAGCAATAGCAGCCAAAAGCCTTGAGAAAATAACGGTTCTCAAAAGACGGAACTTCCATTCCAGGTGCAACTCATCGGCCGCCATCGGCGGCCAAGCGCCCCAAACGTAATTCAGCTGTCCTTGTCCGCAAAGGGATTCTGCGAGCTCTTGAACTGGATCCGCAAGGGCGTGCCAACCAGGTCGAATTCCTTGCGGAAGCGCCCTTCCAGGAACCGCTTGTACGCGTCGGTCACGTGCTCCAGCGAGTTGCCGTGGATGATGATCACCGGCGGATTCATGCCGCCCTGGTGCGCATAGCGCAGCTTGGGCCGGAACATGCCACCGCGCTGGGGCGCCTGGAATTGCACCGCCTCCAGCAACAACCGGGTGAGCACCGGCGTCGACATCTTGCGGGTGGCCGATTTGTGCGCCTGCGCAATCGCTTGCCACACCGGACCGAGCCCCTGGCGCTTGATGGCCGAGATGAAGTGCAGTGACGCGAATTTCAGGAATGGCAATCGGGTTTCGATCTGCCGCTGGATCTGCTCGCGCTGGTAGCTGTCGACGGCATCCCATTTGTTGATGGCGATCACCACCGCGCGGCCGCTCTCGAGGATGTAGCCTGCAATGTGCGCGTCCTGATCGGTCACGCCTTGCGTCGCGTCGAGCAGCAACAGCACGACGTTGGCCGACTCGATGGCCTGCAGCGTCTTGACCACCGAGAACTTCTCGATCGCCTCGAACACCTTTCCCTTGCGGCGCAGACCCGCGGTATCGATCAGCTCGAAGCGCTGGCCATTGCGCTCGAACGGCACCGAGATGGCGTCGCGCGTGGTGCCCGGCATATCGAAGGCCACCAGACGTTCTTCACCGAGCCAGGTGTTGATGAGCGTGGACTTGCCGACATTGGGCCGGCCAGCTACCGCCAGCTTGATGGGCTTGTTGACGTCGTCTTCGTCGGCCTCATCGTCCGGGTCAGGCAGGTTCAGCGGCTCGAGGGCCAGCTCGACCAGGTCGCGCATGCCCTGCCCGTGCGCGGCGGACACACCGTGCACGTCGCCGAAGCCCAGTTCGTAGAAGTCGACCAGCTTGGTGCCGTCGTGCATGCCTTCGGCCTTGTTGGCCGCCAGCACGCAGGGCTTGCCCAGCCGGCGCAGCTCGTTGGCGATGTCGTGGTCTTGCGCCGAGAGGCCTTCGCGGGCATCGACCACAAAGATCACCACGTCGGCCTCGGCCACGGCCTGCCGCGTCTGCTTGGCCATTTCCTTGTAGATACCGCTGCCGGCATCGGGCTCGAAGCCGCCGGTGTCGATCACGATGAACTCGTGCTTGCCCAGGCGGCCGTTGCCGTAGTGGCGGTCGCGCGTGAGGCCGGCGTAGTCGGCGACGATGGCGTCGCGTGTCTGGGTCAGGCGGTTGAAGAGCGTCGACTTGCCGACGTTGGGACGGCCGACCAGGGCCACGACCGGCTTCATGGCCGGCCTTTCGATGGCGCGGTTTTCATGGTCGGGCCTTGAGAGTGGGAAAAGAAAAGATTAGTCAGGGCGATAGCCAAACACGCCGCCCTTGGCAGTCACGACCACGACCGTGTTGCCGGCCAAGACCGGTGCAACGGTGATGGCGGAGCCATCGGGCGTGACACGATTGAGCAGCGCGCCGTCTTCGCGCGAGACGAAATGCAGCGTGCCGGTGTCCTCGCCGATGATCAGCGAGCGCCCCACCGCGAGCGGCGAGGTCAGCACACGGTTCTTGAAGCGGGTCATTTGCCAGGCGCGTTCGCCGTCGCCGCGGCGCCAGGCTGTGACGCTGCCGTCGGATTCGGTGCCGTAGACAAAACCTTCGTCGCCGGTGACGCCGTCCGCACCTGAGGCCGGCTTGCTCCAGACCAGTGCACCGCGCTGGGTCTCGACGCAACCGACGCTGGCGTAGTAGGCCCGCGCGCAAACGCTGTCGCCGAAGCGGCTCACGCTGCCGGTCAAATCGACCAGGCGCTCCACGTCGTTGGTGCCGCGAGGCGCCGCAATGGGCGACTCCCAGCGCGAGGTGCCGTTGGCCGGGTTGATGCCGACCAGCCGGCCGCCGATGCCCGCGACCAGGGTGTCGCCCACGGCGATCAGCACGCCCGACTTGCGCAGCACGAGGTTTTCACCCGGGCGCTGCTGCAGCCAGAGGCGGCGGCCGCTCTGGCCGTCCCAGGCGCTGATGCTGCGGTCGGCGGTCTGCACGAACACGCGGCGGCCTGCGACCAGCGGTGCGGTGAAGGCCTGGGCCGCCAGCTTCTGCTTCCACAGGACCTTGCCGCCTTCGATGGCAACGAGTTCGTTGTTGGTGGTGACGACTGCGGCCATCGTGCCGTCGCTGCCGACGCCTGCCGCCAATGTGGCGCCAGCGCTCGCACGCCAGGTTTCACGGCCGGCACGGGCGTCGATGGCCACGACGGTGCCGTCGTTGCCGGCCACGGTCACGATGTCGCCGCTGACGTCGGCGGTGAGCGGGAAGCTCACTTCCGGGATCTTCACGCTCCAGGCCTGGCGCACGCCGAGCGTGGCGGGATTGACGGGCAGCTCGGCCGGCTTCGGCTTGCCGGAGCCCGAACAGGCGGCCAGCAGTGCTACCAAAACAAGAGCGGAACCTGCGCGCAAGGCGCCCGATTCAGGCATGAGACGCTTGAAATTCATGATGCGGTCAGGAGTTTTTGGGGGCTGCGGGTGTGACAGTGATGGTCGGCGCCAGGCTCTTCGGGTCGACACCGACCGCGTTCAGCTTGATCTCGACCAGGCGGCGGTAGTCGGAGGTTGCGCCCAAGCCCGTCCAGGCCTTGCGGTATTCCTGCTGCGCCTCGTCGCGCTTGCCCTGCGCCATGTAGATGTCGCCCTTGCGGTCGGCCACCAGCGGTTCGAACTCCTTCGGCACATTGCCGTCGAGTTGCTTCAAGGCTTCGTCGTACGACTTGCCATCGAGCAGTTCGGCCGCGAGCCGCAGCTTTGCGATGGCCTGGTAGCCCGGGTCGACGGCGCTCTGCGCCACCCAGCCCAGGGCGGCACGCGATTCCTCGACCTTGCCCTTTTCGTACAGCGTCTTGGCAGCCAGCAGGCCCGCCTGCTGCGCATACGCGGTGCCGGCAAAGCGTTCCTTCATGTCGCCTAGCACGCGCTGGATGCGCTCGACGTCGCCAGACTGCGTGCTGCGCTCGACCTCGTCGTAAAGGGCCGCGGCCTGGGCTGCCTTGTTCCGCTGGAAGTACTGCCAGCCGTTCCAGGCCACGAAGGCGCCGGCGATGAGCAGCACGACCCAGGTGATCAGGGTGCCGTAGGTGTTCCAGAAATGCTTGAGCTGGTCGAGCTGTTCCTGTTCTTCGAGGTCGAGATGGGTTGCCATGCGCTGTCAGGTGTTGGGAGCCGGGGATTGTAGGGTGGCGGCCCAGGTGGCCACCTCGGCGAGGGGCCGGGCGATTTGCGCGCCGCTGCCGTCGCGCAGTGACTTGAGAGTCACTTCGCCGCGTGCAAGTTCATCGGCGCCGAAGATCAGCGCGTAGGTGGCGCCGCTGTTGTCGGCCCGCTTGAACTGCGATTTAAAGCTGCCGAGGCCGTCGACCGTAGCCGCATGCATCTGCACGCGCACGCCGGCATCGCGCAGATGTTGCAGCGTGCGCAGCACCACGGGCATGGCGGATGCATCCGGAACGACCGCGTAGACGTCGGGCACAGGCAAGGAAATGTCGGTGCCCTGCTCTTTCATCAGGTCGAGCACGCGCTCCACGCCCATGGCCCAGCCCACCGCGGGTGCGGGCTTGCCGCCGATCTGCGCAATCAGATCGTCGTAGCGGCCGCCAGCGCACACCGTGCCCTGCGAGCCGAGGCGGTCGGTCACGAACTCGAACACGCTGAGGTTGTAGTAGTCGAGGCCGCGCACCAGCCGCGGATTGATGGTATAGGCCACGCCGTTGGCATCGAGGATGGCCTTGAGCCCCTCGAAGTGCGCAAGCGATTCAGCACCCAGGAAATCGATCAGCTTCGGTGCCGACTCGACCACGTCCTTCATCGCCGGGTTCTTGGTATCGAGGATGCGCAGCGGATTGCTGTGCAGGCGCCGCTTGCCGTCTTCGTCGAGTTTGTCGGCGTGCTGCTCGAAGTGGGCGATGAGCTGGGCGCGGTGTTGCGCACGCTCGGCGGGTTGCCCGAGGCTGTTGAGCTCGAGACGGACGTCGGTCAGGCCGATCCGCTTCCATAGCGCGTTGGCCAGCAGGATCAGTTCGGCATCGACGTCGGGGCCGGCAAAGCCGAGCGCCTCGGCGCCGATCTGATGAAACTGCCGGAAGCGCCCACGCTGCGGCTTCTCACGCCGGAACATCGGACCGATGTACCAGAGGCGCTTGCCGCCGTCGTAGAGCATGTTGTGCTCGATCACCGCGCGAACCAGGCCGGCGGTGTTCTCGGGGCGCAGCGTCAGATGGTCGTTGTCGCCGTACTTGTCCGAGCGGTCGTGGAAGGAGTACATCTCCTTCTCGACGATGTCGGTCACCTCGCCGATGCCGCGCACGAAGAGCGCGGTGTGCTCCAGGATCGGCGTGCGGACGTTGCGGTATGCAAACCGCCCCATCAGGTCGCGCACCGTGGCTTCGAGCCACTCCCAGCGCGCCGATTCGGGCGGCAATATGTCGTTCATGCCTTTGACGGCATTCAATTTTTCAGCCATGAGTCTGCGGAGGTGTCAGGCGGCGACGGCGTGTTCGCCGCCGAAGCGCTTTTCGATATAGGTTTCGACGAGCTGGTGGAACTCGTTGGCGATATTGTCGCCGCGCAGCGTGAGGGCCTTTTCGCCGTCGATGAAGACCGGCGCGGCGGGCGCCTCGCCGGTGCCGGGCAGGCTGATGCCGATGTCGGCGTGCTTGCTCTCGCCGGGACCGTTGACGATGCAGCCCATGACGGCCACCTTCAGCGTCTCGACACCCGGGTACTTCTTGCGCCAGACCGGCATCTGCAGGCGCAGGTAGTCGTCGATCTGCTTGGCCAGTTCCTGGAAGGTGGTGCTCGTGGTGCGCCCGCAGCCCGGACAGGCGGTGACGCTCGGCACGAACACGCGCAGGCCCAGCGCCTGGAGGATTTCGTTGGCGATCAGCACTTCCTGCGTGCGCGACTCGCCCGGTTGCGGCGTGAGCGACACGCGAATCGTGTCGCCGATGCCCTCCTGCAGCAGGATCGACAGCGCCGTGGCCGACGCCACCGTGCCCTTGGTGCCCATGCCGGCTTCGGTGAGGCCCAGGTGCAGCGGGTACTCGCAACGCTTCGCAAGCTCGCGGTACACGGAGATCAGGTCCTGCACGCCGCTCACCTTGCACGACAGGATGACCTGGTTGCCGGCCATGCCCATCGATTCGGCAAGCTTCGCGGATTCGATGGCCGAGGTGATCAGCGCCTCGTACATCACCTGCTTGGCGTCCCAGGGCTCGGCGCGCTGGCTGTTCGTGTCCATGAGGCTGGCGAGCAGTTCCTGGTCGAGGCTGCCCCAGTTCACGCCGATGCGCACCGGCTTGTTCCAGCGCATCGCGGCGTCGATCATCTGGCCGAACTGCTTGTCCTTCTTGTCGCCCTTGCCCACGTTGCCGGGGTTGATGCGGTACTTGCTCAGCGCTTCGGCGCAGGCGGGATAGTCAGTGAGCAAGCGGTGGCCGTTGTAGTGAAAGTCGCCGATCAGCGGCACGTCGATGCCCATGCGGTCGAGCTGCTCGCGGATGTAGGGCACCTGGGCCGCGGCCTCGGGGGTGTTGACCGTGATGCGGACCATCTCGGAACCCGCGATGGCGAGCTCCTTGACCTGGATCGCGGTGCCGATGGCGTCGACCGTGTCGGTGTTGGTCATCGACTGCACGCGCACCGGCGCATCGCCGCCCACCGTGACGACACGCGGGCCCCAGACCACGCTGGCCTGGCGCGAGCGGCGCGCCTTGGGCGCCGCGGATTCAATGGGTTGGGGTGTGCAGTCGGTCACGATTTCACCTCGAAGCGCGCCACGCCGCCACCGCGGGTGACGGGCTTCAGATCGTAGGGCTTTCCGCTGACCTGCACGTCCACAGCCGACGCACGGCCCACCACCACCGAGAGCGGCAGCGTGCCGGACAGGCCGACGGTTTCACCGGCTTGGAGGCTCCGGCGCAGCAGCTGCTTGCCGCCCGCTTCGGTCACGGTAATCCAGCACTCTTCGCGCGCCACGAAAACCAGTTGCTGGCTGCTGCTCGCGACGGCCACGGGAGATGCCGCGCCAGGCGCGACAGTTGCAGGGGCGGCCGCCGCGGGCGCAGGCCCATTGGCGGCAGCGGCGGGTGCGACACCCGCCGGTCCGGTGGGCGCCACGGCTTGCACGGGAACGTTTTCTGCCACGACGCCGGACGTTCCCGAGGCTGCTCCGCCCGCAGGCGCTTCGCCCGTCGAAGACGCTTCAGGTTCGCCGCGCGATGTGAGGCGCGACACCGAGGCGCCGATCTGGTCGAAAACCGACTGCGGCAGCCAGAACAGCGCGCCCGCGCCGATCAGCAGAAGCACGACCACCGCCAGCAGCGCCCGCGACGGCAGCACGCTGGAGCGCCCGCCATTCCAGCGTGGCGTGCCGGAGACGATGTTGGTCTTGAGAGTCCGGTCGGCCACCGCCAGACCCGCCTGTCTGGTGTTCGGCAGCTTGGCGAGCACCGGCGCCGGATCGATGCGCAAGGCGCGGCAGACGCTGCTGGCCAGGGCGCGCGCGAAGACCGGGTCGGGCAGTGAATCGATGTCGTCTGCTTCCAGCGCCGCGAGCTTTTGCGGCGGCACCTTGAGTGCGGCCGCCACCATTTCGATGTGCAGTCCGTGCGCCTCTCGTGCCTCGCGCAGCAGATCGCCGGCTGTCTTTTGCGCAACGTCGCTTTCCTCGAGCGGCAGTGCCGCGGAGGTTCCGAACTCCGAAACCCGTTCAGTCATTGAAATTCCCGCGCTCGTACGCTGATGCCTCCCGCGATTGAGGGAAGCGGCGTTGCAGCTGGCCTCCCAACTGCGCGATGGCCTCGCGGTTGTTGAGCTTCCGTTCGATCTTGATGCCGAGCCACAGCGTCTCGGCACTGGCCGAGGGGCTGTTGTTGACGCGGCGAATGTAGAACTGCGCGCGCTGCCACTCCTCGCGCTGCGCCAGCACCGACGCTAGGTTGAAGCCGACCACCGGGTTGCCGGCATCGATTTCATAGGCCTGCATCAGGCTGCGCTCCGCCTGCGGGCGCAACCCGGCCTTGAGCTCGCAGACGCCCTGCGTCATGAGCGTCTTGGCACGGTCGGCGTAGCTGGACACGGCGAGCGCCTCGGTGAATTGCTGCGCCGCATCGCCGAAGCGGTTCTGCTGGCACAGCAGCCAGCCGTAGTTGTGGCGGATGTTGGGGTCGCGCGGAGCGATCGCGATCGCGCGGCGGAAGCTGTCTTCGGCCAGGCCGGCATCCTCCAGGCGCATGTAGACGAGGCCGCGCAGGTTGTAGGCGTCTGCGTAGTTGGGGTCGGCCACGAGCGCTTGCTTGATCTCGTCGAGCGCCACGGTGGTCTGGCCGTGCTCGAAGTAGCCAGACGCGAGCTCCATGCGCAGGCGCGCGCGGCGCTGGCGATTGGTCTCATCGGATTCGGTGACGATCTCGGTGCCCTTGCCCGAGCTGGTGTCGGCCAGGCTGGTGGTGGTGGTCCGCGTGTTCACGCAGCCCGTGAGCAGAAACGCCACGGCGACACCGGCAAGGCTCGCAGCCAGCATGCGCTGCGTGCTCGCGGTGATCATCGGAAAGGCCTTGCTCATCGGTTCAATGCTCCTAGGAGACGGTGGGGTTCTTGCGCATCGGGTGCAAGACAACGGGACGTTCGGTGGCACGGCGCTGAGCCATGCGCTCGGCGGCACGGGTGCGGTCTTTGACGTCGCCAGCGAGCTGCCCGCAGGCGGCATCGATGTCGTCTCCGCGCGTCTTGCGCACGGTGGTCACGAGTCCGGCTTCGCTCAGCGTCCGGGCGAACGCCAGCACGCGCGGCTGCGGCGAACGCAGCAGGCCCGAGGCCGGAAAGGGGTTGAACGGAATCAGGTTGAACTTGCACGAGACGTCGTGCTTGCGCACGAGCTCGACCAACTGGCGCGCATGCTCGGGCTGGTCGTTCACGCCGTCGAGCATGCAGTACTCGAAGGTGATGAAGTCGCGCGGCGCATGCGCGAGATAGCGCTTGCAGGCCTCGAGCAATTCGGCAATCGGGTACTTGCGATTGAGCGGCACGAGGTCGTCGCGCAACGCATCGTTGGGCGCGTGCAGCGAAACGGCCATGGCCACGGCGCAGTCGGCGCCCAGGCGATCGATCATCGGCACGACGCCGGAGGTCGACACGGTGACACGGCGGCGCGACAGCCCGTAGGCGTTGTCGTCGAGCATGGTGCGCAGCGCGGGCACCAGCGCGGCGTAGTTCTGCAGCGGCTCGCCCATGCCCATCATCACCACGTTGGAGATGACACGTTCGTCGCGCTTCAAATGCTTGCGCAGGAAGTGTTCGGCAAACCAGAGCTGGGCGACGATTTCGCCCGTGCTGAGGTTGCGGCTGAAGCCCTGATGCCCGGTCGAGCAAAAGCGGCAACCGACCGCACAGCCGGCTTGGGACGACACGCACAGCGTGCCGCGGTCGTCCTCGGGAATGAATACGGCTTCGACGGCATTGCCATCGCCGACGTCGAACAGCCACTTGATCGTGCCGTCCTTGGATTCGTGCTGCGTGAGGACCGGCAAGGCCTCCACGCGCGCGGTGGTCGCGAGTTTCTCGCGCAGCGACTTGGCCAGATCGGTCATCTGGGTGAAGTCGCTGGCGCCACGCTGGTGAATCCAGCGAAACAGCTGCGTGGCGCGGAAACGCTTCTCGCCGAGTTTTTCGCAGAACGCGGCCAGTCCCTCGAGATCGAAGTCGAGCAGGTTGGCCGTGGTCATGGAATCAGTCGGCAGACAGCCTCAGCGTGCGTAGACGTTGAGGCCGGCGAAGAAGAACGAGACTTCGTTCGCTGCGGTTTCAGGAGCGTCCGAACCGTGCACGGCGTTGGCGTCGATGCTGTCGGCGAAGTCGGCGCGGATGGTGCCGGCGGCTGCCTTCTTGGGGTCGGTGGCGCCCATCAGGTCACGGTTCTTGGCGATGGCGTTTTCGCCTTCGAGCACTTGCACGAACACGGGGCCCGAGATCATGAACTCGACGAGGTCCTTGAAGAAGGGACGCTCCTTGTGCACCGAGTAGAACTGTTCGGCTTCATTGCGCGACAGATGCACCAGCTTGGCGGCGACGATCTTGAGGCCGGCGGCCTCGAAGCGGGAAACGATCTTGCCGATGACGTTCTTGGCAACGGCGTCGGGCTTGATGATGGAGAGGGTACGTTCGATAGCCATTGAAATGCTTCCTGCAGCTTTGATTTTGAAGTGTTTTGTCACAACTGCAACGAATTTGTTTCGTCACCAGTCGACAAAGCCTCTGATTTTAACCGGCGCGGCCTTCGGGATTGGTGAAAACCCCGCGAAAGCCGCGCCGTGACGGCTGGCTTTCAGCGTCCGCGGCGGCGCGAGCCTGCCGGACCGCCGTAGCCGCCGCCCGGGGCGCCACCGCCACCGCTGCGGCGCCCCTGCCCTCCGCGCTGCTCCTTGCGCTGGCGCGAGAAGCTGTCGGCGCCGATATAGCCCAACGAGGTCTTCATCGGATCGGGCTGGTTGGCGCCGCTCGGCTGGCGATCGTCGCCCTGCCGGTTGCCGCCGCCCTGCCCTTGGCGGTTGTTGCCGCCGGCATTGCCGCCGCGGCGCTGCTGCGGCGGGCCGCCGTTGCCACCACCGCCACCGCGGTTGGCACGGCCACCGCGATCACCGCGCGGCGGACGACCGTCGCCCAGCGGATTCGGAATCGGCGCCTCGCGTCCGTCATCGCGCATCTCGCGCGGCTGTTGTTGTCCTTGCCCCTGACCTTGGCCGCCGCCATTGCGGTTGCCGCGGCGCTTCTTGTTGCGTCCGTTGCGGCCGCCGCCTTCGGGACCGCCGGGGCCACGTTGCTGAGGCGCCGCAGGGCGGGCAGCCGCACCGCCCGAGGCCTGAAACAGCGCACGGATATCGCGTTCGTCGAGTTCCATCCAGGCGCCGCGCTTCAGACCGCGCGGCAGCACCATCGCGCCATAGCGGATGCGGATCAGCCGGCTGACCGCATGGCCCACCGACTCGAACAGCCGGCGCACTTCGCGGTTGCGGCCTTCGGAAATAGTGACGCGGTACCAGCAGTTGGAACCTTCGCCGCCACCCTCTTCGATGGTGCCGAACTGGGCCATGCCGTCTTCGAGGCGCACGCCGTCGAGCAGCTTCTGCTTTTCCTCGCTGCTGAGCGCACCCAGCACGCGCACCGCGTACTCGCGCTCCAGGCCGAAGCGCGGGTGCATCAGTTGATTGGCCAGATCACCGGAACTGCTGAACAGCAGCAGGCCTTCGGTGTTCAGGTCGAGCCGGCCGACCGACTGCCACTTGCCCTGCTGCAGCCGCGGGAGCTTGCGGAACACGGTGGGCCGGTTCTGCGGGTCGTCATGCGTGACCACTTCGCCGACCGGCTTGTGGTACGCGATCACGCGCGGTGGCGGCGGTGCGATGCGGTAGCGGATCGGCTTGCCGTTGATCTTGACCTGGTCGCCGTACTGGATGCGCTGGCCGATATGGGCGGGTTCGTTGTTGACGGAAATGCGGCCCTGCAGGATCAGCGCCTCCATCTCGAGCCGCGAACCCAGGCCGGCTTGTGCGAGCACCTTGTGCAGCTTGGGCGAATCGGCCTCGGGCAGCAACACGCGCTTGAGCGGCGGCACTTCGGGGCTTTCCTCGTCGGCATCGAACTGGCCCGAGATGACGTCCGAGAAGCGGATCGGCTCGGTCGGCGGGGCGTTGCGTTGCTCGCGTTCGGCGGCGCGACGGGCGCGGTCGAGGTCGTCCTCTTCCTCGTCGGGCTCTTCGTCTTCGTCCTCATCGTCACCCTGGTCGCCCCGATCGCCTTGATCACCACGGGGAACCTCTTCTGCCGCACGCTCCTCGCGAGCAACCGCTACCGGAGCGGCTTCTTCAGACGCAGCCACCGGCGACTCGACCGCCGGCTCCGTAGGTTCGGCTTGCTCGACTGCTGGAGATGCCTCGGCCTCATCGGCCACAGCCTCGACGACCTTCTTCTTGCGCGGGCGCCGCTTCTTGGGAGCCTCGCCATCGGCAGGCGCTGCGGAGTCGATGCCAGCATCCGCAGCTTGCTCAGGCGCCGGCGCCTCCTTCTTCTCGGATTCAGGCGCGATCGGCAGGTTTCCCGCGTCGTCGATGTCAGATGGGCTCATGGGGTTTTTCCGGAGGAACTGCGTGGGGATCGACCTCGTCCTGGGACGCGGCATCGGGGTCGGAATCGGTGGTAACGGGGGTGGGCTCGGCTTCCGCGGGAGATTCGACCTCTTGGCCTGCGGAAAGCGGGGCTTCGTCCGCTTCGGCGGACGCGGCGTCTTCGGCTACTTGCGCTGCGGCGGCTTCCAGCACTTCGGGAGCTGCTTCGACGGAGTCGCCGGCGGACAGCGGCGCCTCTTGTGGCTCTTGCGGCATCACGTCCGCATCGCCATCGGCGGATGTATCGGCATCCGACTCGGCAACGGCGTCCATGGGCAGGCCCTGCTGGCTGCCGGACGCCTGCTCGAGCGCATCGACCAATGCAGCCTGCTGCGCGGGGGTTTCGATCAACGGCAACTGGTCGAGCGAGGCCAGACCGAGGTCATCGAGAAACTGGCGCGTGGTTGCGTAGAGCGCGGGACGGCCGACGGTTTCGCGGTGGCCGATCACCTCGACCCAGCCGCGGTCCTCGAGCTGCTTCAGGATCAGCGAGTTGATCGTGACGCCCCGAATATCTTCCATGTCGCCGCGCGTCGCCGGCTGACGGTAGGCAATGATGGCCAGCGTCTCGAGTGCAGCGCGCGTGTAGCGCGGCGGCTTCTCCGGATGCAGGCGATCGAGGTGGTCGCGCATCTCGGGCCGGCTCTGGAAGCGCCAGCCGCTGCCGACGCTCACAAGCTCCAGGCCGCGTTGCGCCCAGTCTTCCTGCAGTTCAAGCAACAGCACCTTGATGGTGTCCACACCCAGCTCGTCGTCGAACAGCACGCGCAGATCGCGCACCGGCAACGGCTGGCTCGAACAGATCAAGGCGGTTTCGAGAATGCGCTTGGCATCCGCCGTATTCATGGTTCGCGTTATCCGGGAAAAGGCGCCTCAGGGGCGCTTGTTCAGAAGGATGAAAGAAGGAGGCGTTGCCGGCACGCGGCGAGTGCAACGCAGGGCCGGCTTCGGGGGGCCGGCGCGGCCCTTGGGCCGTCAGGCGCGATTGTAGTCCAGCCCCCAGGACTGCAAAGCCTGAACGAGGTCCGGCGGCGGCAGCGAGCGGAACTCGAGCGCCGCCTGCGTGACGGGATGCACGAAGGCCAGCCGGAACGCATGCAGCGCCTGACGCGCCAGCCCCACTGCCGGAGCGCCGCCGTAGAGCGCATCGCCGACCAGCGGGTGGCCGATCGACGCCATGTGCACCCGAATTTGGTGGGTGCGGCCCGTTTCCAGCGTGCAGCGCACCACGCAGCCTTCCGAATGGCTGTCGAGCCGCTCGATCAGCGTGCGGGCCGTCTTGCCCGAATGGCGCTCCAGGTCGACCACGGCCATGCGCAGCCGGTTGCGCGGATCGCGCCCGATCGGCGCATCGACTTGGCGGGCCGCGGCGCCGACCCACGGCTTGTGCCCGATGGCGAGGTATTGCCGCTTGACCTCGCGCGCGGCGATCAGCGCCACCAGCGCGTCCATCGCGGCACGCGTGCGCGCGACGACCATCAGCCCGCTGGTGTCGCGGTCGAGCCGGTGCACGATGCCCGCGCGGGGCAGCAGCACGGCTTTCGGGTCCAGCGCCAGCAGCCCGTTCAGCAGCGTGCCGCTCCAGTGCCCCGGTGCCGGATGCACGACGAGGCCAGCCGGCTTGTCGACGATGCGCAGGTGCTCGTCCTCGAACACGGTGACGAGGTCCATCGGCTCGGGCCGGAAGGCCTGGCTCTGGGGCGTCGGGCGCAGTTCGATGCGCCCCGCCTGCCCCGCGCGCACCGTGGCCGAGGCCTTGGTGAGCGTGCGGCCCTGGAACTCGACGGCACCGGCCTCGATCAACTGCTGCAGGTAACTTCTGGAAAACTCGGGCACCAGGGCCGCCAGGGCTCGGTCGAGCCGCTGGCCATGCTCTGCCTGACCGATCGCAAAGGGGCGCAGTTCGCTCGGCTCGGCCGGATCGGCGCCCTCTTCGAGCTCCATGGTTTCCGGGGGATCGGCCAAAGGGTCGGTCGATATAATTGAAGGCAACTGTTTCACGAAAGCCGTATGTGATGTTTCGCGCCAAATTATCGGTCCCTGCTTGGATCGCGCTCAGCGCGGCGGCCTTGCTCGCTACCGGCTGCTCCTCCACCAAGGAAGACAAGACCGCGTCCTGGAGCCCCAACCGCATTTACTCGGAAGCCAAGGAAGAGTCCAGTTCGGGCGCCTACGACAAGGCGGTTCCCCTGTACGAGAAGCTCGAAGGCCGCGCCGCCGGCACGCCGCTCGCGCAGCAGGCCCAACTGGAAAAGGCCTACGCCCAGTACAAGAGCGGCGAAAAGGCCAGTGCCATCGCCACCATCGACCGCTTCATGAAGCTGCACCCAGCCAGCCCGGCGCTCGATTACGCGCTCTACCTCAAGGGCGTGATCAACTTCAACGACGACCTGGGCATGTTCGCGTTCCTCACGCGCCAGGACCTGTCCGAGCGTGACCAGAAGGCCGCCAAGGAATCGTTCGAGTCGTTCCGCGACCTCGTGACGCGCTTCCCCGATTCGCGCTACGCGCCCGACGCGCGCCAGCGCATGAACTACATCGTGAATTCGCTCG
This sequence comes from Variovorax sp. W2I14, assembly GCF_050435205.1. NCBI lineage: Bacteria > Pseudomonadati > Pseudomonadota > Betaproteobacteria > Burkholderiales > Comamonadaceae > Variovorax > Variovorax sp. W2I14. Next base: position 2,248,784 of record NZ_JBNDJX010000001.1, read on the forward strand.
CGCAGTACGAGGTTCACGTGGCCCGCTACTACTACACGCGTGGCGCCTATCTGGCGGCCATCAACCGGGCACAGATCGCACTGGCCGACTACCGCGAAGTGCCGGCGCTCGAAGAAGCCCTGTACATCATGGTGAAGTCGTACGACGCCCTCGGCATGAAGGACCTGCGCGACGATGCCCAGCGCGTGCTGACCACCAACTATCCGCAGAGCACCTACCTGGCGAACGGCTTCAAGGGCAGCAACGACCCCTGGTGGAAGGTCTGGTGAAGTAAGAGAGCCTCCGGCGGCTCTTCACTTCGCTTCGTGCAGCTCCCGCAAAGGGAGGCACCATCAATCAGTAGGGGTTCTTGAGGGCGCCGATGGCGCTCTCGAAATCCGCCTCGGTTTCGAGCCGCCGCATCGGCGGTAGCGCCGCCAGCAAGCGGCGCCCGTAGCCCATGGCCACCAGCCGGGTGTCGCAGATCGCCAGCACGCCGCTGTCGGTCTCGCGGCGAATCAAACGCCCCGCACCCTGCTTGAGCGCCACGGCCGCCTCGGGCAACGAATAGTCGCTGAACGAACTGCGCCCTTGCGCTTCGAGGCGCTGCGAACGCGCCTCGACCAGCGGATCGTTGGGCGGCGGAAACGGCAGCTTGTCGATCACCACCAACTGCAGCGCATCGCCGGGCGCATCGAAGCCCTCCCAGAACGACGCCGACGCCACCAGCACGCAGCCGGCACGCCCTTCGTTCGCGCCTTCGCGGAATCGCTCCATGAGCACACGCTTGGGCAGTTCGCCCTGAACCAATACTTCGGGTCGAGCCGCCGCATCGAGCAGCTCGAAATGCTGTTTCATCGCATCGCCGATGGTGCGCAATGCGCGCAGCGTGGTCGTCAGCACCAGCGTGCGCCCGCCGAGCTCCGCGGCGCCGCGTGCGGCCAGTTGCGCGACCTTCGCACTGTGCGATGGATCGTTGGGTTTCGGAAAGACGCGCGGCACGTACAACGCCGCTTGCGATGCGTAGTCGAACGGGCTCTGCACGCGCAGCACCTCGGCATCGCCCAAGCCGCAGGGCTCGGTGAACCAGCGCAGCGTCGGTTCATCGCCCAGCGTGGCGGAGGTGAAGACCCAGGCGCGGCGATCGTGCTCCCGCTCCTGTACGGCGGGGCGCTCACCATACGCGTCGGTGTCGCTGTCGTCTTCGTCGTCCGGTTCGCTGATCTTGAGCACGCGCTTGCGCATCGCCTCGGCAATGTCGAGGGGCGACTCGATGAGCCGCAGCTGCGAACCCACGTCCACCCAGCGCACTGAATCGACCGCACACGGCAATGCGAAGCGCGCCGAGCGCTTGGCGAGCTGCTGGGCCCGCTCGTGCAGACGCACGAAGTCGGGAGAAATTTCGCTGACGGTATCGAGCCCTTCGGCTGCAAGTTCGAACGAATGCTGCAGGTCTTCGAGCGCCTTCTGCCAGGCGCCCGGATCGACGCCCTCCGGCGACTCACCCAGCCAGCGCAGCTTGGCGCCCGGCCATTGCTTGCCGACCACGAGCCGCAATTCGCGCGCAGCCCGCTCGACCGCCGCCACCAGCTGCTGCCAATCGACCAGCCCTCGCGCATGCTGCAGGCCGGCGCCCAGCATGTCGCGCGCGAAATCGAGCGCCTGGCCGCTGCCCAGCTGCGCACCGAGAAACTGCACGCCGGTTTCATTGAGCTGGTGGGCCTCGTCGAACACCACCACGCTCACGCTCGGCAGCAGTTCGGCCATGCCGGTCTCGCGCACCGCGAGATCGGCAAAGAACAGGTGGTGGTTGATGACCACGATGTCGGCCGCCAGCGCCTCGCGCCGCGCCAGGTTCACGTGACAGGGCTTGAACTGTGGGCACTGCGCGCCCAGGCAGTTTTCGCGTGTGGAGGTGATCAGCGGAATCAGCGGCGAGCGCTCGTCGAGCCCGGGCAGTTCGGCCAGGTCGCCGGTGCGCGTGGCCTTGGACCATTGCTCGATCTTGGCGAGCGTTCGCAGGCTGCCGCGTTCGGGCAGCGAGGCATCGTGACGCGCCGTGTCGAGACGGTGCAGGCACAGGTAGCTACCCCGCCCCTTCAGGAGCGCCGTGCGTACCGGCAGGCCGAATGCTTCGACCAAGCGCGGCAGGTCCCGGCCGAACAACTGGTCCTGCAAGGTCTTGGTGGCCGTCGACAGCAGCACGCGTTCGCCGCTCAACAGCGCTGGCACAAGGTACGAAAAAGTCTTGCCGACGCCGGTGCCGGCCTCGACCACCAGCACCCCGCCCTGGTCGATCGTCCGGGCCACGGCCATCGCCATATCGGTCTGGCCCGTACGTTCGCGAAACTGATCGGCGGCGTGCGAGAGCACCCCGCCCTGCGCGAACGCATCGCGCACCTTGTCCTCCAGCGTCTCGGTCACGCGGGCTCTCTCGGATCGAGCATGTTCTCCACGCGCGTGATCTGGTCGCGCAGCGCAAGACGGCGCTTCTTCAGGCGCCGCAGCAGGAGCTCGTCTTGCGGCGAGGCTTCGGCGAGGCGGTCGATGGTGGCGTCGAGATCGGCGTGCTCGATGCGCAGTTCGATCAGCTGGCGGGAAAGGGAGTGGAGATTGGAGTCCAACGGTGGGTGTGCGAACGCGAGGTTTGCGCGGCGCATGTTCATTCGATAATACGTCCTGATACGAATTTACGAGAAGACAGGAAGCGCGCCTTCGGCGCACATGTGCTCATGACCCAAGGCTTTCGACTTGCCGCCGCCACCGGACTCCACAAGGGAGACCGCCCCTATCAACAGGACCAGGTGTTGATGATGAGCCATCCGCGCACGCCGGGCTGTGTCCTTGGCGTCATCGCCGATGGCATGGGTGGCCGCAGCGGGGGCCGCAAGGCCTCCGACCAGGTGCTGATGACGGCGCGCCAGCTCTTCACCCGCTACCACCCCGAACGCGACGACCCCGAGGCCATCCTGCGCCAGTTGCTCGACGACGCGCACACGGTCATCAAGCTCACCGCGATCTCCAGCGAGCAGGAGCCGCACAGCACGCTCGCGGCCTTCCTCATGAACCCCAAGGGCGACTGCGCCTGGATTCATGCGGGCGACTCGCGCATCTATCACTTCCGCGACGGGCAACTGGTCAAGCGCACGCGCGACCATTCGTACGTGCAGGCGCTGGTCGATCGCGGCCAGATCAGCGAGGCCGAGGCCAATGTGCATCCGCAGGGCAACATCCTGCTCGGGTGCCTGGGCATGGCGACGACGCCGCCGCCCATCGATCCGCACTACATCCCGAAGATGCAGCCGGGCGACCTGCTGATGGCATGCAGCGACGGGCTCTGGCACTACTTCAGCCCCGCGGAACTGGCGAGCGTGCTGTACGCGCAGTCGCCGCGTGATGCGGTCGAAATCCTGGTGGGAGAAGCGCGTCGCCGAGCCCGCGGCACGGGCGACAACATTTCCATTGCAGTGCTGAAGCTCGATTCGCTGCCGGCGACGGCAACGGCAACCACCGCAACAACGGCCTGATCGCAGCAGCAGCGCCCTCAGCGCGCCGGAGATGACGCGGGCGCCGCTGGCGGCAACGGTGCGCCGCGTGGCTTCGTGCGATCGGCGTTCTGGCGCTCGCGGCTCGCCCTGTGCTCTTCCGCCTTGCGCTGCTTTTCTGCAAAACGCTCGGCCTCAGCGGGCGCCTCGGCGCGGCGCTGCGCGGCCTTGGTCTGTGCGTCAGCGTGCGCCTTCTGCTTGTCGTCGAACTGCTTCTGCCGCTCGGCGGCTTCGGCCGCTGTGGAGGCCCGGCTGGCGGCATGGTCCGCTGCGCGCTGTTCGCGGTCCTTCTGGTCCTTGGCCGACTGGTCGCGCTTTTCCTGGGTGTCCGCCGGGCGCTGCGTGGCGGCCTTCTGGTCGAGCTTCTGCTGCTCCGCCGCGCCGGCGCGCTGGCGCTGGATGTCGTTGATCGCCGTTTCCTGGCGCTTGATGCTGTCGAGCTCCGTGCGCCGGCGACCGCGGCTTTCGCGCAGGCAATCCTCGACCGCGAACTTCTTGTAGCAAGCCGTTCGCTCCTGCAGGAAGCGCGCTTCGATCGCTTCGCGTTCGGCAGAAAGCCGGGTGCGCTCGGCTTCGAGATTGGCGTTGCCCGCCGCAGCATTCGACTGCGCCCAGAGCGGCAGGCTGGCCAGGGTCATCAGCAGGGCAAGGGCAATTTTTTTCATGTGAGTCGGGTATCGACGATGCGGCGTTCCAGGGAGAGGAACTCGCTCGACTGCATTTCGGTGAGCCTGGAGACCGTGCGCGGAAACTCGTGCGCCAGCGGACCCTCGGTGTACAACGCCTCGGGCGGAACCTCTGCCGACATGATGAGCTTCACGCGCCGGTCGTACAAGACGTCCACCAGCCAGGTGAAACGGCGTGCTTCCGAGGCCATGCGCACCGGCATGTGCGGCACGTCGGACAGGAGCACCGTGTGGAACTGGCTCGCGATTTCGAGGTAGTCGTTCTGCGAACGCGGTCCGCCGCACAGCGTCTTGAAATCGAACCAGACCACGCCGCCGGCCTTGCGCCGTGCGCGGATCTCGCGCGCCTCGATGTGCAGCACCGGGTTCTCGTCGGCCGTCTCGGCCAGCTTGTCGAAGGCCTTGCGCATTTCCTTCTCGGCCGACGCATCGTTCGGCGTGAGATACATGCGCAGTTGCTCGAGCGTGCGGCGCCGGTAGTCGGTGCCGTTGTCCACGCTCAGCACTTCGAGCTTCTCGTTGAGCAGCGCGATCGCGGGCAGGATGCGGTCGCGGTGCAGCCCGCCGGGGTACAGGTCGTCGGGCTTGAAATTGGACGTGGTGACGAAGCCCACGCCGTTCTCGAACAGCGACACCAGCAGCCGATGAAGAATCATCGCGTCGGTGATGTCCGCCACGTGGAACTCGTCGAAGCAGATCAGCTTGTAGCGCTTCGAAATGCGCAGCCCCAGCTCGTCGAGCGGGTTGACCGTGCCCTGGAGCTCGCGCAGCTCGCGGTGCACCTCGCGCATGAATTCGTGAAAGTGCAGCCGCGTCTTGCGGCGCAGCGGCACCGCGTTGAAGAACAGGTCCATCAGGAAGCTCTTGCCCCGCCCGACGCCACCGTACATGTAGACGCCGCGCGGCAGCTCGGGCCGGTTGATGAACTTCTTCAGCGCATTCGAACGCTGGGCCTTGTACTCGGCCCATTCGTTCGCACAGCGGTCCAGCGCCTCCACGGCGCGCAGTTGCGCGGGATCGCTGTGGAACCCGCGCGCGGCGAGTTCCTTTTCGTAAGCCTCTTTGACGCTCAAGATATCAAGGTCGCCGCCGGGCCGCCCCAAGGCGACCGAGCCTCCCCCACGGGGGGTGGCGCAGTCCGCGAAGCGGCAAGCCGGGGGCGAACATCCTTAGAAGTTGAGCGTGCGCTTGTCGACGGCGAGCGCGGCTTCCTTCGTGGCTTCCGACAGCGACGGGTGCGCATGGCAGATGCGCGCGATGTCTTCGGCGCTCGCCTTGAACTCCATCGCCACCACGGCTTCGGAGATCAGTTCGCTGACCTGCGGGCCCACCATGTGCACGCCCAGGATCTCGTCGGTCGTGGCATCGGCCAGGAACTTGACCATGCCGGTCGTGTCGCCCAGCGCGCGTGCGCGGCCGTTCGCCAGGAACGGGAACGTGCCGGCCTTGTAGGCGCGGCCTTCGGCCTTGAGCTGCTGCTCGGTCTGGCCGACCCACGCGATTTCGGGGTGCGTGTAGATCACCCAGGGAATCGTGTTGAAGTTGACGTGCCCGTGCTGGCCGGCAATGCGCTCGGCCACGGCAACGCCCTCTTCCTCGGCCTTGTGCGCCAGCATCGGGCCGCGCACCACGTCGCCGATCGCCCACACGTTGGGCAGGTTGGTCTTGCAGTCGCCGTCCACGGTGATGGCGCCGCGCTCGTCGAGCGCCAGGCCCACGGTGTCGGCCGCCAGGCCGATGGTGTTGGGCACGCGGCCGATCGACACGATCAGCTTGTCGACGTCCAGCACCTGGGCTTCGCCCTTGGCGTTGGTCCAGGCGATCGAGACGCCCTTCTTGCCCGACTTGATCTCGCCGACCTTAACGCCCAGCTCGATCTTCAGACCCTGCTTGTCGAATGCCTTCTTGGCTTCCTTGGCGATCTGTTCGTCCACTGCGCCCAGGAACGTGGGCAGCGCTTCGAGCACCGTCACTTCCGAGCCGAGGCGACGCCAGACCGAGCCCATTTCCAGGCCGATCACGCCAGAGCCGATCAACGCGAGCTTCTTGGGCACGGCGCCGATGCGCAGCGCGCCGTCGTTCGAGAGGATGTTCTCTTCGTCGAAGGCCGCACCCGGCAGCGCGCGGGCGTTGGAGCCCGTGGCCACGATGATGTGCTTGCCGACGATGGTTTCTTCGGCGGCGCCCGCCACCTTGATCTCGTAGCCGCCTTCGGCAGCCTTCACGAACGAGCCACGGCCGTGGAACGACGTGATCTTGTTCTTCTTGAACAGGTAGGTGATGCCGTCGTTGTTCTGCTTCACGACCTGGTCCTTGCGGGCCAGCATCTTGCCGATATCGAGTTCGAGGCCCGACACCTTGATGCCATGGTCCGCAAAGCCGTGGCCGGCGTGCTCGAAGTGCTCCGACGATTGCAGCAGCGCCTTCGAAGGAATGCAGCCCACGTTCGTGCAGGTGCCGCCGAGCGCAGGACCGCCCTTGGCGTTCTTCCACTCGTCGATGCAGGCCACGTTGAAGCCGAGTTGCGCCGCACGGATCGCGGCGATGTAGCCGCCGGGGCCGCCGCCGATGACGATGACGTCGAATTGTTTGCTCATAGGGTTTCCGTTTCAGTTGTCCATCGCGCAGCGTGGATCAGGCTTCCTTCGCGAACACCGCGGAACCGGCTTTGCCGGGCCGCAGGTGTTGCCCCCTTGAGGGGGTTGGCGAAAGCGACACGAAGTGCGCGAAGACTGGGGGTGGGTCAGATATCAAACAGCAGGCGCGACGGATCTTCCAACGCTTCCTTCATGGCGACCAGGCCCAGCACGGCTTCGCGGCCGTCGATGATGCGGTGGTCGTAGCTCATGGCCAGGTAGTTCATCGGACGGATGACGATCTGGCCGTTCTCGACCACAGCGCGGTCCTTGGTGGCGTGCACGCCGAGGATCGCCGACTGCGGCGGGTTGATGATCGGCGTCGAGAGCATCGAGCCGAAGGTGCCGCCGTTCGAGATGGAGAACGTGCCGCCGGTCATCTCTTCGATGCCCAGCTTGCCGTCTTGCGCCTTCTTGCCGTACTCGGCGATCTTCTTCTCGATGTCGGCAAAGCTCATCTGGTCGGCGTTGCGCAGGATCGGCACCACCAGGCCGCGCGGCGAACCCACGGCGATGCCGATGTCGAAGTAGCCGTGGTACAGGATGTCGTTGCCGTCGACCGAGGCGTTGATCACCGGGTACTTCTTCAGCGCATGCACCGCGGCCTTCACGAAGAAGGACATGAAGCCCAGCTTCACGCCGTGTTCCTTGGTGAAGCTGTCCTGGAAGCGCTTGCGCAGCTCCATGACGGGCGCCATGTTCACTTCGTTGAAGGTCGTGAGGATCGCGTTGGTCGACTGCGACTGGATCAGGCGCTCGGCGATGCGGGCGCGCAGGCGGCTCATCGGCACGCGCTGCTCGGGGCGCTCTCCGAGGTCGGACGAACCGACCGGCGAGGCGACCTGCGGCAGTGCGGGCTTGGCAGCCGGTGCGGGGATGGCGGCAGCGGCAGGCTTGGCGCCCGAAGCCACGGCGCCGAGCACGTCGCCCTTGGTGACCCGGCCGTCCTTGCCGGTGCCGGCTACGTCGCCGGTCTTGAGGTTGTTGTCGGCCAGCAGCTTGGCCGCGGCGGGCATGGCAACGTCCGACTTCGAACCGCCGGTGGCGGCGGCAGCGGCTGCCGGAGCAGGCGCGGCAGCAGCCGGCGCAGCGGCAGCAGGTGCGGCAGCCGGGGCAGCGGCGCTGGCCTTGCCTTCGGTGTCGATCTTGGCGATCAGCTGATCCGCCACCACGGTGGCGCCATCGGGCTGCACGATTTCGGCCAGCACGCCAGCCAAGGGCGCGGGCACTTCCAGCACGACCTTGTCGGTCTCGATCTCGATCAGGATTTCATCGACGGCGACGGCTTCGCCGGCCTTCTTCTTCCAGGTGAGCATGGTGGCTTCGGCCACGGATTCGGAAAGCTGGGGGACTTTGACTTCTACGATAGACATTTGGAGATTGCTCCGTGTTTTTCTTGAGGGTGTTCGTGTGAAAAGAGGCTCTTGATTACTTGGTCAGCACGAAGCCCTTGAGCTTGCCAAATGCGCCATCGACGAGCGCCTTCTGCTGTTCCTGGTGCAGGTGCGAGTACCCCACGGCCGGCGACGCCGAAGCGGCACGGCCGGAGTAGCCGAGCTTCTGGCCTTCCTGCATGTTTTCGTGGATGTAGTGCTGCACGAAGAACCAGGCGCCCTGGTTCTGCGGTTCGTCCTGGCACCACACCACGTCCGTGAGGTTCGGGTACTTCTTGATTTCCGCAGCAAAGGCCTTGTGCGGGAACGGATAGAGCTGCTCGACGCGGATGATCGCCACGTCGTCGTTGCCCTGCTCTTCGCGCTTCTTGGCCAGGTCGTAGTAGACCTTGCCCGAGCAGGCGATCAGGCGCTTGACCTTCTCTGCCTTCAGGCCCTTGCTGTCGGGAATGACGGTCTGGAAGCTGCCCTTGGTGAACTCGGACAGCGGCGAGGTCGCGTCCTTGTTCCGCAGCAGCGACTTCGGCGTCATGATGATCAAAGGCTTCCGCAGGTTGCGCACCATCTGGCGGCGCAGCACGTGGAAGATCTGGCTGGCCGTGGTGGGCTGCACCACCTGCATATTGGTGTCGGCGCTCAGTTGCATGAAGCGCTCCAGGCGTGCCGAGCTGTGCTCGGGGCCCTGGCCTTCATAGCCGTGCGGCAGCATCATCGTGAGGCCGTTGACGCGGCCCCACTTCACTTCGCCCGAAGCGATGAACTGGTCGATCACCACTTGCGCGCCGTTCACGAAGTCGCCGAACTGGGCTTCCCAGATGACGAGCGTGTTCGGGTCGTTCGAGGCGTAGCCGTATTCGAACGCGAGCACGGCTTCTTCCGACAGGATCGAGTCGATCACGACGAACGGTGCCTGGTTTTCAGCGACGTTCTGCAGCGGCGTGTAGGTGCCTTCGTCGAACTTCTCGCGGTTCTGGTCGTGCAGCACGGCGTGGCGGTGCGTGAACGTGCCGCGGCCCGAGTCTTCGCCCGACAGGCGCACCGGGTAGCCGCTGGCCACCAGCGAGGCGAAGGCCATGTGCTCGCCCATGCCCCAGTCGACGTTGACGTCGCCGCGGCCCATGGCTGCACGGTCGTCCAGCACCTTCTTCACCAGCGGATGCACCGTGAAGCCTTGCGGCACGGTGGTGATCTTCTCGGCCAGGCGCTTCCACTCGGACGAGGGAATGGCGGTGTCGCCGGCGTCGGTCCACTTCTTGTTGAGGTACGGGCTCCAGTCGACGGCGTACTTGCTCTTGAAGTTGGTGAGCACCGGATCGACGGTGTTCTTGCCTTCGTCGAACGCGGCGCGCTGCGCCTTGACCATGTCATCGCCGAGCGTGTCGCCCAGGCCCTGAGCGGCCAGCTTGTCGGCGTACAGCTTGCGCGTGCCGGGGTGCTGGGCGATCTTCTTGTACATCAGCGGCTGGGTGAGCGAGGGCGTGTCCTGCTCGTTGTGGCCCAGCTTGCGGAAGCAGATGATGTCCACGACCACGTCCTTCTGGAATTCCATGCGGAACTCCAGCGCGAGCTGGGTGGCGAGCACCACGGCTTCGGGATCGTCGCCGTTCACGTGCAGCACCGGCGCATCGACCATCTTGACGATGTCGGTGCAGTACAGCGTCGAGCGGCTGTCGCGCGGGTCGCTGGTGGTGAAGCCGATCTGGTTGTTGATGACGATGTGCACCGTGCCGCCGGTGGAGTAGCCACGGGTTTCGGCCAGCGCCAGCGTTTCCATCACGACGCCCTGGCCTGCGAAGGCGGCGTCGCCGTGCACGATCACGGGCAGCACCTGCTTGCCCAGCGGGTCGGCACGGCGGTCCATGCGGGCGCGCACCGAGCCTTCGACCACGGGGTTCACGATTTCAAGGTGCGAGGGGTTGAACGCGAGGCTCAGGTGCACCGGGCCGCCGGGGGTGGTCACGTCCGAGCTGAAGCCCTGGTGGTACTTCACGTCGCCGCTGGGCAGTTCTTCGGGCGCGGTGTGGTCGAACTCCGCGAACAGGTCGGCCGGCATCTTGCCGAGCGAATTGACCAGCACGTTCAGGCGGCCGCGGTGGGCCATGCCGATCACGATTTCCTGCACGCCCTTGACGCCGGCCTGGGTGATGAGCTCGTCCATCGAGACGATGAAGCTCTCGCCGCCTTCGAGCGAGAAACGCTTCTGGCCGACGTACTTGGTGTGCAGGAAGCGCTCCAGGCCTTCGGCCGCGGTCAGGCGGTTGAGCACATGCTTCTTCTGCTCGGCGCTCAGCTTCGGGTTGGTGCGCGCGCTTTCGAGCTTCTGCTGCCACCAGCGCTTGTGGTTCTGGTCGGTGGTGTACATGTACTCGGCGCCCATCGTGCCGCAGTACGTTTCGCGCAAGGCATTGAGCAGGTCGCGCAGCGACATGGTCTCCTTGCCGAAGAAGGTGTTGCTGGTGTTGAACACCGTCTCGAGATCGGCATCGGCGAAGCCGTAGAACGAGGGCTCGAGTTCCGGAATGGCCGGACGCTCGGCGCGCTTCAGGGGATCGAGGTCGGCCCAGCGTGCGCCGACGTTGCGGTAGGCGGCGATCAGCTGCTGGACGGCGGTGCGCTTGCGGCCGAGTTCGGAGTCGGCGCCGCTGGCCTGCACGACCTTGGTCGTGCCCTGCTTCGCGCGTTCGGCGAAAGCGTTGATGACCGGCAGATGCGGGACGTCGCGGGTGTTGGTGCCGTCGGCCGCAGGAACGTTCTGCAGGGCGTCGAAGTACGAACGCCAATTGTCGGGAACGCTGCCGGGGTTGGAGAGGTAGTTTTCGTACATCTCTTCGACATAGGGCGCATTGCCGCCGAAGAGGTAGGTGTTGCCTTGATAGGCGGTGTACGCCGTGGGCGTAGAGGAATCGCTCATGATCCGCTGACCTTCGCTTCCCTGAAGGAAGCACTAGCTGGTTTAAGAAACCTTCCGCGACACGGCTGAACCGGTTGGCGGATGCGACTGTGGCTGGGGAAGGGCCTGAGTACCTTGGCATTGTGCCACGTCAACCATATGACGGCTCGATGGGGGTCTGCAACCCCCATCAGAGAGATCTCAGCCCTTATCGAGTAACTGTTTGATCTGCTGCAGCGTCGCGGGATCGTCGATGGTGGTCAGGTCGCCCGGGTCGCGCTGCTCGCACACGGCCTGGATGGCGCGGCGCAGCAATTTGCCGCTGCGGGTCTTGGGCAAGCCCGAGACGAAGCGCACGCGGGCGGGTCTTGCAAGGGCACCGAGCTGATCGGCCACCACTTTCATGATCTCGCCTTCGAGCTTCAGCGCCGCCTCGGCATCGGTCGCGGCGCGCCCGTCCTTCGGCACGACGAAAGCCATCGCCACCTGCCCCTTGAGCGCGTCCGCCACGCCGACCACCGCGACCTCTGCCACGTTGGCGTGGCCCGAAATGCTCTCCTCGATCTCGCGCGTTCCGAGCCGGTGGCCCGCGACGTTGATCACGTCGTCGGTGCGGCCGAGGATGTAGAAGTAGCCGTCCGCGTCTCGGATGCCCCAGTCGAAAGTCGAATAGACCATCTTGCCCGGCACGCTCTTCCAGTAGGTGTCGACGAAGCGCTTGTCGTCCTTCCACACGGTCTGCATGAAGCCGGGCGGCGTCGGGCCCTCGACCACCACCACGCCCTTCTCGTTCGGCGCCGTCAGTTCCTCGCCGGTCGATTCGTGGAGGATCTTGATGCGGTAGCCGTACATCGGAACGCCCGGGCTGCCGAACTTGCTCGGCTTGGCTTCCACGCCATTGGCGATGGTGATCATCGGCCAGCCCGATTCGGTCTGCCAGTAGTTGTCGATGATCGGCACGCCCAGGCCCTCGCTGATCCAGCGCGCCGTTGGCTCGTCGAGCGGTTCGCCCGCCAGGAACAGCGCGCGCAGGGTCGAGAGGTCGTATTTCTTCAGCAGCGCCGGGTCTTGTTTCTTGAGCACACGCACCGCGGTGGGCGCGCTGAACATCACCGTCACCTTGTACTTCTCGACCAGACGCCACCAGATGCCGCCGTCGGGCTGCTGGTCGATGCCCTGGGTCGGCAGGCCCTCGTACATGATCGTCGCCATGCCGGCGATCAGCGGGCCGTAGACGATGTAGCTGTGGCCCACGACCCAACCGATGTCGCTGGTGGAGAAGTACGTTTCGCCGGGCCGGCCGTCGAAGATGTGCTTCATGCTCGCGGCCAGCGCCACTGCATAGCCGCCCACATCGCGCTGCACGCCCTTGGGCCTGCCGGTAGTGCCGCTGGTGTAGATGGTGTAGCTGATGTCGGTCGAGGCCAGCCATGTGCAAGGCACTTGCGCATCGATGTGCTTCTGGCGCAGTTCGCTGGCCAGGTGGTCGCGGCCAGCGGTCAGCTCCATCGGCGCGAGGCCGCGGTCGGCAAGAAGAACGGCGGCCGGCTTGTACTTCGACAGCCGGATCGCCTCGTCCAGCAGCGGCTTGTATGCGATGACCTTGCCGCCGCGCGAGCCGGCATCGGCGCTCACGACGACCTTGGGCTCGGCATCTTCGATGCGTGTAGCAAGCGAGCCGCTCGCGAATCCGCCGAACACCACGCAGTGGATCGCGCCGATGCGCGCGCAGGCCAGCATCGCAAAGGCGGCCTCGGGAATCATCGGCATGTAGATCAGCACGCGATCGCCCTTCACTACGCCCAGTTCGATCAGGCTGGCGGCGGTGCGCTGCACCTCGGCGTGCAGCTCCTTGAAGCTGTAGCTCTTCTCGACACCGGTTTCGGTGGAAACGAAGATCAGCGCCGGCTGGTCGCCCCGCGCGGCCAAGTGCCGATCGACCGCGTTGTGGCAGAGGTTCGTCGTGCCGCCGACGAACCAGCGCGCGAACGGCGGCTGGCTGGCGTCGAGGATCTGCTCTGCGGGGGTCTGCCAGTCGATCAGCTTGGCCTGCTCGGCCCAGAAGGCCTCGGGCGCGTCGACGGACTGGCGATAGAAATCTTCGTAGCGGCTCATCTGGACTTGTCTCCTGTTATTCATTCCGTTCCGGCTGCCTCGCCAAAACTGAATTCATAATTATGGAGACCGATCTTGCAGCAAGCTGACGGCCGGAACAATCCGGCCGAGCCCTGTCCCCCAAGCCGCGATCCGGCTATCGGACCAGCGCGAGCACTTCAGGAAATGCGGGATGTTCCGCCGTGCGCAGCCACTCGAAGGCGACCATCTCGGTCGTCACGAGCTCGGCGCCGGCGCCGGCCAGCCGGTCGAAGGCGGCGTCGCGGTTGCGCTCGGTGCGCGAGCCGCAGGCGTCGGTGACGACCCAGACCTCGAACTCGTCTTCCAGCAGGTCGAGCGCGGTCTGCAGCAGGCAGACGTGAGCTTCGCAGCCGGCGATCACGATGGTGTTGCGTTCTTCGGCGGCGGCCGCCGGCTTCTGCAGATGCTTTGGAAGGCTGCGGGCATTGCCCTGCGGCGCCTTGGCCGGCACTCGCAGCCATTCGCCCAGGCCCTCTTCCACGCCGCTGAAATGCATCTTCGGCAAGGTGCGTTGGCACAGCGCGCGGATGTCGGGCACGTTCTCGCCCAGCTTGGAAGGGTTGTGCTCGGTGCCGAACACCGGCACCTCGAACAGCCGCGCCAGCTTGCCCAGCCGCACCGCGTTCTGCGCGACCGATTCGCTCTCGAAGATCGCCGGCATCAGCCGCGCCTGGTAGTCGACCAGAACGAGTTGGGAGAGCGAGACGTCGAGCAGCATGAACGGGATCTTTCAGGTATCGGTTGAATTGGGCTGAACCGTACCACCGAAAAGATCGGGTTGGCCCGCCTCGGCCGGTTCGCCGGCATCTTCATTCATCGCCGTGGCGGCGGAACGCTGCGTCAGTTGCGCCAGATAGGTCTTGAACAAGGCATCGGCCGACTGCCGGAACATCCGGATGCGGCCGGTGTGCTGCATCAGCAGCAGGCCAACGCCGTGCGCGAAAAGGGCCGTGTTTTCCTGCAGCGCGAGGGCATCGTCCAGGCCCATGGCGAGCAATGCGTCTTCGCAGGGGCGCAGCGCGTCGTAGAGGCGATCGTTCAGTTCGTGGTCCAGCTCGCTGGTCAGCCCGCGGGGGCGCATGCCGTGCACCAGATAGAAACCGAGGTCGAGGTCGCGCGGGTTCGCCGCGTAGAAGTCGAACCAGGCGTGGGCTTTGGCCGCCAGGGTCTTGTCCGGTCGACTCCTGGACACCTTCGCCTCGGCCACCGCGGCCTGCAGACGCAGCAGCGATTCGTCGAGCAGCGCGGCGTAGATCGCCTCCTTGCTCTCGAAGTACGAATAGATGGCGCCCGGCGTGTAGCCGGCCTTCTTCGCGATCTCCCGGATGCTCGCGCCCTCGATTCCCGCTTCCGAAAACACCGTGCGGGCGGCGTCGAGCACCAGGGCGCGGCGGGCGTCGGTGAGGGTCTGGCGACGTTGGAGCTTGGCGTGCATGGGCGGCACTATAAGTCTCGGATTACGTTCTGGTTCATATTTTTTAACATTGATATAAAAAATGAACAATGTTCAAATATTTATGCCGACGATCAAAAAACCGGAGACAAACGATGAACGCCCCGCTCCCCGCCACCCTCATGTCTGGCGCCGACTACCGCGAATCGCTGCGCCGTTACAGCCCCCATGTGTTTGTCGACGGCCGACGTGTCGACAGCGTGGCCGACGAAGCTGCCTTCCAACCCGGCATCAATGCCATCGCTCTCACTTACGACTACGCGTTGAAGGCCGAGTACGAGCCCCTGATGACCGCCGTGCAGCACACCAGCGGCAAGCGGGTGAACCGGCTCTCGCACATCAACACCAGCTCGGGCGATCTGCTCAACAAGCTGGAGGCCGTGCGGCTGGTCTGCCAGGAAACCGGCTGCGCCCAGCGCTACCTGACCCACGACGCGCTCAACGCCATCGCCCAAGTGTCGGCGCGCATCGACGACGCGCGTGGCAGCACCGAGCACACCGCGCGCTTCCACGAGTACCTGCACCGCGTGCAGGACCAGGACCTGACCCTGGGCGTCGCCATGACCGATGCCAAGGGCGACCGCAGCCGCCGGCCGCACGAGCAGGCGAATGTCGACAGCTACCTGCACATGGTCGAGCGCAATGCGCGCGGCATCGTCATCTCTGGCACCAAGGCCATCGTGACCGGCGCGCCTTATGTGCACGAACTGCTCGTCATGCCTTGCCGCAACATGGGCCGTGAAGACGCCGACTTCGCCGTCTGCTGCGCCGTGCCGCTCGATGCGCCCGGCCTCACCATCGTCGCGCGACCGGCCGGCCGGCCCGGCGAAAAACTGGAGCACGGCGACGCCCTCTTCAGCCGCAAGTACGGCCAGAGCACCGGCGTGTGCATGTTCGACCGCGTCTTCGTGCCGTGGGAGCGCGTGTTCTACGCCGGCGAATGGGAGCACTCCGGCCACCTCACCTACAGCTACGCCACGCACCATCGCCACAGTTGCATTGGCGCCCGCGCCGGTTTCGGCGACCTGCTGATCGGCGCCGGCGCGCTGATGTGCGAGGCCAACGGCTTCGACCCCGGCAAGGAAAGCCACCTGCGCGAGCAGATGGTCGAACTCATCACCATCACCGAGAGCTTCTTCGCCTGCGGCGTGGCGGCCAGCGTCTACAGCAAGGCCGACGAACACTGCGAAGTCTTCATGCCCGACCCTGTGTTCAGCAACATCGGCAAGCTGCTGCTGGCCACGAAGATCTACGACATGCACCGCATCGCGCACTCCGTGAGCGGCGGCCTGATCGTCACCCTGCCCGGCCCCGACGAAGACCACAACCCCGAAACCGCCGCGCGCCTGTCGGACGTGCTGCGCGCCAATCCGGCGATTCCGTACGAACAGCGCATCGAGACAGCCCGCTTCATCGAAGACCTCACGGCCGGCTACCAGGGCGGCTGGTACAGCGTGATCAGCCTGCATGGCGGCGGCTCTCCAGCGGCGATGAAGCAGGAGATCTGGCGCAACTACCCGGTCGGTTCGAAGGTCGAGCTGGTCGAACGCATCCTGGAACGCGGCATCGCGGCGAACGGCTCGCCCGCGGCGGCGCCGCACGACCCGGCACGCGCCATCACCAAGAACCGCCAGCCTGGCAAATGCTGCGACACCGGCTGCACCGCGCCCGGTCAGCCGGTGATGGTCGACCTGCCAACCTCGCTGCGCACCTAGACTCCGGCGAATGCGGCTTCTTCTTGCTGCTCTTTGCGCGACTGTTCTGACCACCGGCTGCGGCGGCCTGCGCACGACCAAGGTTCCGCTGGACACCACGCTCGAAAAAAGCACCTGCACGCCGAACGCCGACACGCTCCTCGTGATGCTGCCTGGCGCGTACTCGCACCCCGACGAGTTCGTGCGCGAAGGCTTCGTCAGCGCACTGAACGACAACCGGCTCGCGGTGGACGTGATGCGGGTCGACGCCCATCTCGGCTACTACAACAGCAAGACCATCCTCGAGCGCCTGAGCCAGGACGTGATGGCACCGGCGCGCAGCCAGGGCTACAGGTCGATCTGGATCGTCGGCATCTCGGTCGGCGGCTTCGGCGGGTTGCTCTATGCGCAAACCCACCCCGGCGAACTCGCGGGCCTCGTCACCCTTGCGCCCTACCTCGGAGAACGCAGCCTCAGCACCGACATCGCCAATGCCGGCGGCATCGCCCACTGGACCGGACCGCTGGGCGCCCCACCCGGCAGCGACCCACGCACCCCGAACGAAACACAGCTCAGGCAATGGCTGCGCGGCTACGTCGGCACCACCGCCACCTTCGGCGCGCGGCCGCCGCTCTATCTTGGGTACGCGCTCGAGGACCGCTTCGCCTTCAGCCACCGGCTGCTGGGAGCCGCGCTGCCTGCGGATCGCGTCTTCACGACGGAAGGCGGCCACGACTGGCCCGAGTGGACGCGGCTCTGGCGCCGCATGCTGCCGACCCTGCCGCTGCCGGGCTGCCCCGGCTGAAGCGCGCTCAGTTCGGACGCAGGCGCAGCAGCTTGCCGTCGGATTCGTCCGTCAACACGTAGAGCAGGCCATCGGGCCCCTGCTTCACGTCGCGGATGCGGGCTTTCCCGTCGGCCAGCAACTTGTGCTCGGCGACCACCTTGCCGTCCTTCAACTCGATGCGGTCGAGGTAGCCGAACTTCAGAGATCCCACGAAGAGGTTGCCCTTCCAGCCGGCGCCATAGCGGTCGCTCGTCAGGAACGCCATGCCCGATGCCGCGATCGACGGCACCCAGTAATGCAGCGGCTGCTCCATGCCGTCCTTGGCCGTGATGCCGTCGCCGATCTTCCCGCCGCCGTAGTTCTCGCCATAGGTGATCACCGGCCAACCATAGTTGCGGCCGGCCTGCGGGATGTTGATTTCGTCGCCGCCCTGCGGGCCGTGCTCGGTCATCCAGAAGCGGCCATCGGGCGCGAGCGTGGCGCCCTGACCGTTGCGGTGGCCGTAGCTCCAGATCTCGGGCAGCGCGCCTGCCTTGCCAACGAAGGGGTTGTCCTTCGGCACCGAGCCATCCTTGTTGACGCGCACCACCTTGCCCAGATGGTTGTCGAGCTTCTGCGCATCTTCCTTGCGGCTGAAGCGGTCGCCCAGCGTGAGGAACAGCGTGCCGTCGCGCGCTTCGACGATGCGGCAGCCGAAATGCGCGCGGCTCGCCACCTTGGGCTTCTGGCTGAAGATGATCTTCAGGTTCTCGAGCCGGGCACCGTCGGCCGAGAGTTGCGTGCTCGCCAGCGCCGTGCTGTTGCCCGACCCGCCGGCCTCGGGTTCGGAGAAGCAGAAGTACAGCGTGCGATTCTTCTCGAAGCCCGAGTCGGCCAGCACATCGAGCAAACCGCCTTGGCCGCCGGCGGCGATGGCGGGCAAACCAGCAATGGGCGCATTCACTTTGCCGTCCGCACCGATCAACCGCAGCCGCCCCGGGCGTTCCGTGACCACATAGCGGCCGCCCGGCAGGAAGGCGACGCTCCATGGGTTCTCCAGGCCTGACGCCAGGATTTCGGACCGTGCTTGCGCCAGAGCGAGACCGCAAAATCCGAATCCGGCAATGACCGTGGCACGGCGCGCAAGGCGAAAGGCCGTCTGAATTTGCAAGTTCATGTCTTTTCCGAAGAGTTGGCACGATCTTGAAGATAAATAGCGCCCGAATCCAGACCGTTGGCCATTTCACCCCAGTCACGAGGGCCCATTCGAAACGAACCACTTATGGCCCATAAAGATCGACCGTTACATTTTTTCTTCGGCCAGATCGAAAAACTTCAGGCGAATCAACGATTTGCAGCCACATTCGCTAATCCAGATTAAATTGACATAACCGCGCGTCATCAATATCCTACGCGCCATGCGTTTTTTCGTCCTACCCGCGTCCCTCCTCTTTGCCGTCGCTGTTCATGCAGCCCCTCAACAGGACCGACCCGATGACGAATTGGCCGGCTTGCTCGCAGACAAAGGTCTGATCAGCCAGCTCAAGCAGGTCCGTCAAACCGTCACCGAACGAACTTCAGACCTGGTGGTGACTGCCATCGGTTTCCTCGGAGTTCCTTACCGCCGCGGCGGCAACACGGCGGAATCCGGTTTCGATTGCAGCGGCTTCGTCCGCGCGATGTACAACCAGACCGTCGGCCACATGCTCCCCCGCCGCGCCGAAGAGCAAGCCGCCGCCACCGAGAAAATCGACCGCAGCCAGCTCAAGCCCGGCGACCTCGTGTTCTTCAACACCATGCGCCGCGCCTTCAGCCATGTCGGCATCTACGTTGGCGAAGGCAAGTTCATCCATTCCCCCCGCTCCGGCGCGCAGGTTCGTGTCGAAGACATGAACGGCAGCTACTGGCAGCGCCGCTTCGACGGCGCCCGCCGCGTGCTCGGCGGCGCAGTACCGACCGAAGAGATCAAGGCCGCAGCGGCCAACGCCCGCACCGGCGACGACTGATCGCCCGCCTCCGAATCCAAGACGAAAAAAATCCCGCCGCGGCGGGATTTTTTGTGGGCGCTCGATGGCGCCTCTGGCTGATCAGGCCGCCTTCTTCGCCGGCGGCAGGTCGGTGCAGGTGCCGTGCGCCACTTCGGCCGCCATGCCGATGCTTTCGCCCAGCGTCGGGTGCGGGTGGATGGTCTTGCCGATGTCGATCTCGTCCGCGCCCATCTCGATGGCCAGCGCGATCTCGCCGATCATGTCGCCCGCATGCGTGCCGACGATGCCGCCGCCCAGGATGCGATGCGTCTCTGCATCGAACAGCAGCTTGGTGAAGCCCTCGTCGCGGCCGTTGGCGATGGCCCGGCCCGAAGCGGTCCACGGGAAGTGGCCCTTCTTGACCTTGATGCCTTCGGTCTTGGCCTGGTCTTCGGTGAGGCCCACCCACGCCACCTCGGGGTCGGTGTAGGCCACGCTGGGGATCACGCGGGCGTTGAAGGCGGCGCTGGAGAGCTCCTTGTCGCCCTTCTGCTCGCCGGCGATCACCTCGGCCGCCACGTGCGCCTCGTGCACCGCCTTGTGCGCTAGCATGGGCTGGCCCACGATGTCGCCGATGGCGAAGATGTGGGGCACGTTGGTGCGCATCTGGATGTCGACCGGAATGAATCCGCGGTCGCTCACCGTGACGCCGGCCTTCTCGGCGCCGATCTTCTTGCCGTTGGGGCTGCGGCCCACGGCCTGCAGCACGAGGTCGTACACCTGCGGCTCCTTGGGCGCGTTCTCGCCCTCGAAGGTGACCCTGATGCCCTCCTTCGTGGCTTCGGCGCCGACCGTCTTGGTCTTCAACATGATGTTGTCGAAGCGCGGGGCGTTCATCTTCTGCCAGACCTTCACCAGGTCGCGGTCGGCGCCCTGCATGAGGCCGTCGAGCATTTCGACCACATCGAGACGCGCGCCCAGCGTCGAATACACCGTGCCCATTTCGAGGCCGATGATGCCGCCGCCCAGCACGAGCATGCGCTTGGGATCGGTGCCCATTTCGAGCGCACCGGTGGAATCCACGATCCGCGGATCGCCCTTGGGCATGAACGGCAGGCTGACCGACTGCGAGCCGGCCGCGATGATCGCGTTGCGGAACTTGACCGTCTGCTTCTTGCCGGTGGTGTCCCAGCTCGTGCCGGAGGTCTCTTCGACTTCCAGGTGGTACGGATCGATGAAGTTGCCGACGCCGCGCAGCACCGTCACCTTGCGCATCTTGGCCATGGCCGTGAGGCCGCCGGTGAGCTTGCCCACCACCTTGTTCTTGTGGCCGAGCAGCTTGGCGCGGTCGACCGTGGGCGCGGCGAAGCTCACGCCCAAGTCGGCGAAGTGCTTCACTTCATCCATGACGGACGCCACGTGCAGCAGCGCCTTCGAGGGGATGCAGCCGACGTTCAGGCACACGCCGCCGAGGGTGGCGTAGCGCTCGATCAGCACGACCTTCAGACCCAGGTCAGCAGCGCGGAAGGCGGCCGAGTAGCCGCCAGGACCGGCACCGAGCACGATCACGTCGCATTCGACATCGACCTTGCCGCCGTAGGTGGAAGCGACAGGCGCTGCAGCCGGAGCAGGTGCCGCAGCCTTGGGCGCAGGAGCCGCAGCAGCAGGCGCTGGCGCGGCGGAAGCCGGTGCAGCCGCTGCGGCACCCTCCACCTCCAGCGTCAGCACGACCGAGCCTTCCTTGACCTTGTCGCCCACCTTCACGGCAATGGCTTTCACCACGCCGGCGGCAGACGACGGAATCTCCATCGAGGCCTTGTCCGATTCGACCGTGATCAGCGACTGCTCGGCCTTGACCGTGTCTCCGACATTGACCAGCACCTCGATCACCGCGACTTCGTCGAAGTCGCCGATGTCGGGCACCTTGATTTGTTGTTCGCTCATTTGGACACTTTCAGTTTGAGTGTGAGAACGTCGACCGGTGGGGCCGAATTGCGATCGAATTCGCAGGCGGCGGCGATCCCCGCCTCCGCCACGTCGCGCGCGCTGCGCGACTTGATGTCATAGGCCGCGTGCATGGCGCCGAGCGCAAAGCTGCGTCCCGAGCCGATGGCCCAGAACTCCTTGAACTCGAACACCTCGCGGTAGCTGTAGATGCCGTAGATGCCGCTCTGGTTGGCCATCAGCATCGTGAACTGGCTCGACTCGTAGGGCTCGTGGTCGTCTTCCTTGGTCTGCATGAAGAACGAGTCCTTGAGCACCGGATGCAGCATCGTGAAGGTGCGGAAGATCTCGTGCTTGCTGCCGAACAGGAGCTTCTCGCGCTCCTGCGCGGCCAGCGCATGCTGCAGCACCAAAAAATGCGCCGCGGCGCCGGCCATGGCGAACAGGCTGGTGCCCGCCGCGTCCTCGACGGTGAAGATCTTCTGGTTCTTCTCGGCGCGGTGCGAGAGCCGCGTGTCGCCGAAGGTCACCAGAGAATCGGCTGCCATCGTGACCTGGCCGCCTTTGCGGACGGCCACTACGGTGGTCATAGCGCCTCCCGCCGGGCCGCCCCAAGGGAGGCGCCCCCCTCAGGGGGGAGCACCGCAGGTGCTCGGGGGGTCATAGAAGAATGCGACGGTAGTCCGCGAGCACCTGGCCCAGGTAGGCGTTGAAGCGCGCAGCCAGGGCTCCGTCGATCACGCGGTGGTCGTAAGACAGCGACAGCGGCAGCGTCAGGCGCGGCACGAACTGCTTGCCGTCCCACACCGGTTTCATCTGGCCCTTGGAGAGGCCGAGGATGGCCACTTCCGGGGCGTTGATGATGGGTGTGAAATGCGTGCCGCCGATGCCGCCGAGCGAGCTGATCGACATGCAGCCGCCCTGCATGTCGGCCGAGCCGAGCTTGCCGTCGCGCGCCTTCTTGGCGAGTTCGCCCATCTCGGCGCTGATCTGCAGGATGCCCTTCTTGTCGGCATCTTTCAGCACCGGCACCACGAGCCCGTTGGGCGTGTCCGCGGCGAAGCCGATGTTGAAGTACTGCTTGTAGACGAGCTGGTCGCCGTCCAGGCTGGCGTTGAAGTCGGGGAATTTCTTCAGCGCCGCGACCACCGCCTTGATCACGAAGGCCAGCATCGTGACCTTCACGCCCGACTTCTCGTTCTCCTTGTTGGTGGAGACGCGGAAGGCCTCGAGCTCGGTGATGTCGGCTTCGTCGTTGTTGGTGACGTGCGGAATCATCACCCAGTTGCGGTGCAGGTTCGCGCCGCTGAGCTTCTTGATGCGCGAGAGATCCTTGCGCTCGACCGCACCGAACTTGGCGAAGTCGACCTTCGGCCACGGAATGAGGCCCAGCGCCGCGCCATCCGCGCTGCCGCCGCCGGCCGGCGCCTTGGCCGCAGAGGCCTTGGTGCTGGCCTGGCCGCTCATCACGGCCTTGGTGAAGCCCTGGACGTCTTCCTGCGTGATGCGGCCCTTGGGACCGGAGCCCTTGACCTCTTCGAGCGGCACGCCGAGTTCGCGGGCGAACTTGCGCACCGACGGCGAAGCGTGCGGCAGGTTGGCGCTGGGCGCCGTGGTGGGATCGTGCGGTGCAGCGGCGGCTGCCGGGCTTGCGGCCGGAGCCGGCGAAGCAGTGGCCGGCGCAGGGGCGCTGGCGGTTGCCGCGGCCGGGGCTGCTGCGGCTGCTTGAGCTGGCGCGGGCGCCGCACCGGCCGAACCTTCCAGGATCGCGATCAGGTCACCGATGTTGACCGTGTCGCCGACCTTGACCTTGAGTTCCTTCAGCACGCCGGCACCGGACGACGGAATCTCCATCGAGGCCTTGTCCGACTCCACCGTGATCAGCGACTGGTCGGACGCGATCGTGTCGCCGGGTTTCACCAGCAGTTCGATGACCGCGACATCCTTGAAATCGCCGATGTCCGGCACCTTGATCTCGACCGGACCGGAGGCTGCCGCAGGTGCGGCAACCGGTGCGGGCGCTGCGGCTGCGGGCGCCGGAGCGGCAGCCGCCGGAGCCGGGGCTGCTGCAGGCGCGGGGGCCGGTGCAGCGGCTGCGCCTTCGGCCTCGAGCACGAGCACCACCGAGCCCTCCTTCACCTTGCCGCCGACCTCAACCTTGATTTCCTTCACCACACCGGCCGTCGACGAAGGAATCTCCATCGAGGCCTTGTCCGATTCCACCGTGATGAGCGACTGCTCGGCCTTGACCGTGTCGCCCACCTTCACCAGCACCTCGATCACCGCGACTTCATCGAAATCGCCGATGTCCGGCACCTTCACTTCCACTGCTGCCATATCGTTGTCTCCCGCCGCGAGGCGCCGTTCGTTCGTTGGTTGTTGATGTTCAAGCGTAGAGCGGGTTGACCTTGTCGACATTGATGCCGTACTTCTTGATCGCTTCCACCACCTTGGCCACCGGCACGGTGCCATCTTCGCTCAGCGCCTTGAGCGCGGCCACCACGATGTAGTGACGATTGATCTCGAAGTGTTCGCGAAGCTTGTTGCGGAAGTCGCTGCGGCCGAAACCGTCGGTGCCCAGCACCTTGTAGGTGCGGCCCTTCGGAATGAAGGGGCGGATCTGTTCCGCGTAGGCCTTCATGTAGTCGGTCGATGCGACCACCGGGCCGGTCGTGGGCGCGAGTTGCTCGGCCACGAAGGGCACGCGCGGGGTCTGGTCGGGGTGCAGCAGGTTCCAGCGGTCGGCGTCCTGGCCGTCGCGGGTCAGCTCGTTGAAGCTCGGGCAGCTCCACACGGAAGCCGATACGCCCCAGTCCTTCTCGAGCAGCTCTTGCGCCGCGAAGCTCTCGCGCAGGATGGTGCCGCTGCCGAGCAGTTGCACGGTCGGCGCTTCCTTGCTGCCCCTGGCCGCCTTGACCACCGGCCCCTGCTTGGACAGGTACATGCCCTTGATGATCTGCTCTTCGGTGCCAGGCTGGAGGCCGGGCATCGCGTAGTTTTCGTTGAGCAGCGTCAGGTAGTAATAGACGTTGTCCTGCTTCTCGACCATGCGCTTCAAGCCGTGGTGCAGGATCACGCCGACTTCGTGCGCGAAGGTCGGGTCGTAGCTCACGCAGTTCGGGATGGTGTTGGCCAGGATGTGGCTGTGGCCGTCTTCGTGCTGCAGGCCTTCGCCGTTGAGCGTGGTGCGCCCCGAGGTGCCACCCAGCAGGAAGCCGCGCGCCTGCATGTCGCCGGCAGCCCAGGCCAGGTCGCCGATACGCTGGAAGCCGAACATCGAGTAGTACACGTAGAACGGCACCATGATGCGGTTGTTCGTGCTGTACGAGGTGGCCGCCGCGATCCAGCTGGACATGCCGCCGGCTTCGTTGATGCCTTCCTGCAGGATCTGGCCGGCCTTGTCTTCCTTGTAGTACATGACCTGGTCTTTATCGACCGGGGTGTACTGCTGGCCTGCGGGGTTGTAGATGCCGATCTGGCGGAACAGCCCCTCCATGCCGAAGGTGCGGGCCTCGTCCACCAGGATGGGCACCACGCGCGGGCCGAGCGCCTTGTCGCGCAGGAGCTGCGTGAGGAAGCGAACGTAGGCCTGCGTCGTCGAAATCTCGCGGCCTTCGGCCGTGGGCTCCATCACCGACTTGAAAGTCTCGAGCGAAGGCACCGTGAAGCTCTCGTCGGCCTTGGTGCGGCGGTGCGGCAGGTAACCGCCCAGGGCCTTGCGGCGCTCGTGCAGGTACTTCATTTCCGGGGTGTCGTCGGCCGGCTTGTAGAACGGCAGGTCGGCGATCTGGCTGTCCGGGATCGGGATGTTGAAGCGGTCGCGGAAGGCCATGATGTCCTCGTCGCTCAGCTTCTTGGTCTGGTGGACGTTGTTCTTGCCCTCGCCGATCTTGCCCATGCCGAAGCCCTTGACCGTCTTGATCAGGAGCACCGTGGGCTGGCCCTTGTGCTTGACGGCCGCGTCGAAGGCCGCGTAGACCTTCTGCGAGTCGTGGCCGCCGCGGCGCAGTTGCCAGATGTCGTCGTCGCTCATCTTGGCGACCATCTCCAGCGTGCGCGGATCGCGGCCGAAGAAGTGCTTGCGAACGTAGGCGCCGTCGTTGGCCTTGAACGACTGGTAATCGCCGTCGTTCGTTTCCATCATGATCTTGCGGAGGGCCCCTTCCTTGTCGCGTGCGATCAGCTGGTCCCAGCCGCTGCCCCAGATCAGCTTGATGACATTCCAGCCCGAGCCGCGGAATTCGCCTTCGAGCTCCTGGATGATCTTGCCGTTGCCGCGCACCGGGCCGTCGAGGCGCTGCAGGTTGCAGTTGATGACGAAAACGAGGTTGTCGAGACCTTCGCGCGCTGCGAGGCCGATGGCGCCCATCGATTCGACTTCGTCCATTTCACCGTCGCCGCAGAACACCCAGACCTTGCGGTTCTCGGTGTTGGCAATGCCGCGGGCATGCAGGTACTTGAGAAAGCGGGCCTGGTAGATCGCCATCAGCGGGCCGAGGCCCATCGACACCGTGGGGAACTGCCAGAACTCGGGCATCAGCTTCGGATGCGGGTAGCTGGAGAGGCCCTTGCCGTCCACTTCCTGGCGGAAGTTGAGCAGTTGCTCTTCGGTCAGGCGGCCTTCGAGGTAGGCGCGGGCGTAAATGCCGGGAGAGACGTGGCCCTGGATGTAGAGGCAGTCGCCGCCGTGGTTCTCGCTCTCGGCATGCCAGAAGTGGTTGAAGCCGGCGCCGAACATGTTCGCCAGCGAGGCGAAGGAGCCGATGTGGCCGCCGAGGTCGCCGCCTTCAGGAGGGTGGTGGCGGTTGGCCTTGACCACCATCGCCATCGCGTTCCAGCGCATGTAGGCGCGCAGGCGCTCCTCGATCTCGAGGTTGCCGGGGCAGCGCTCTTCCTGATCGGGCTCGATGGTGTTGACGTAGGCGGTGTTGGCAGAGAACGGCTTGTCGATGCTGTGCTGCCGGGCATGTTCGAGCAGCTGCTCGAGAAGGAAGTGGGCCCGCTCCGGACCCTCGCTCTGGATGACGGAAGACAGTGCATCCATCCATTCACGGGTCTCCTGGGCGTCCGCATCGTTTGCGGCCGAGCCGAACAGGTTCTCGGGATTTGCCGACATGCTTGTCTCTCCTTTTAGGGCTGTGGCTGTAATTTAGTGCGCTCTGCAATAAACGCGGGCGAGTTTCGCATAGAAATCCCGTTATTTCAAATGGCGCATGGTGATTTCTTATTGTGATATTTCGGTGACTTTTACCAATCAAAGCGCGACCGCGACGGGATCAATGGCACTGGCGCTTTTCCGTCGTTTCCCAAAGGGCATCCCCTAAACTCGCCGGATGCCCCTCTCCTCCCCGCTGGCGGTCGCCCGCAGTGCCGTGAATGCCTCGCCGCTCTCCTGGTGGCGCCGCTGGTGGCGTCGACAAACGCCAGTGCTGCAGGACGCGGTCGCCATGCTGGCGCCGATGGCGGCGGTGCTGCTGTTCCTTGCCGCCATCGTGTCCGCCTTCTGGTACCTGCGCACCGAGGAGGTCGAGCGCGAACAGGAGTCGGTGCGCCGCGACGTCGAATACGCCCAGCAGCGCATGCGCCTGCGGCTGCTGGAGCGCCAGGAACAGCTGATGCGCATTGCGCGCGATGCGTCCAACCGCGAGATCGATCCCACCGAGTTCACGAGCCGCGCCGAATCGCTCGTGAGTCAGTTCCCCGAGCTGCAGACCATCACCTGGATCGACGACCGCCGCCGCTTCAAGGCCGGCTATGCGGCGCCCAGCGTGCATCCCGCGCAGCAGCACCTGATCGGCGATGTGCTGCGGCCCGGCGACATAGAAAGCAACTACGCCCTGGCGCGCGAACTGCGCCAGCCGGTGTATTCGCAACCCGTGGCCGGCGGCGACCCGGCCGCGATGCTGCAGTTGCACATTCCTCTTTTCGACCAGGGCCTGTTCGCGGGCGTCGTGCTCGGCGAGTTCTCGGTCGACGGATTGCTGCGCTACGGCATGCCTTCTGAAGTGCAGGCGCGCTACGCGGTCTCGCTGCTCGACGCCAAGGGCAACGTCATCGCAGGCAACACGACCAACCTGAAGGACAGCGGCACGCGACTGCTGCCTTGGTCGGAGCGCACCAACGAATACGAGGTGCCCGTATCGCCCGTCGGCAATGCGCTGATCCTTCGAGCGCAGGCCTATCGCACCTCGCAAGGCGTGGTGGGCAACGGCCTCTTCTGGCTGGTCTGTGCGCTCAGCGTGCTGACGAGTTGGATGCTGATCGGCACCTGGCGCCACACGCGCCGGCGCCTGCAGGCCCAGCAACGACTGGTCGCCGAGACCAACTTCCGGCGTGCGATGGAAAACTCCATGCTGACCGGCATGCGCGTGCTCGATCTGCAAGGCCGCATCACCTATGTGAACGCCGCGTTCTGCGCGATGACCGGCTGGAGCGAAGCCGAATTGGTCGGTCAATCGCCGCCCTTCCCCTACTGGCTGGAATCCGACCGCGAAGTGATGAACGAACGGCTCGAAGAAGAGCTGCACGGCCGCGCCCTGCCCGGCGGCTTCCAGGTGCGGGTTAAACGCAAGAACGGCAGTGTGTTCAACGCGCGGCTCTATGTCTCTCCGCTGATCGACGCGCGCGGCCATCAGACTGGGTGGATGACGTCGATGACCGACATCACCGAGCCCACGCGTATCCGAGAGCAGCTGTCGGCGTCGTACGAGCGCTTCACCACGGTGCTCGAAGCGCTCGATGCGGCCGTGTCGGTCGCACCCATCGGCAGCGAGGAACTGCTGTTCGCCAACAAGCTGTATCGCCTCTGGTTCGGCTCCGACACTGTGGGCCATCTCGGCATGGTGGCGCAGGCCGGCGTGCCGGCATCGAACGCGCACGACGAAGGCTTGGACGACGTGGACCCGTACGCCGGTCTTCCCATCGACACGCTCACCGCCGCGCAAGCCGCCAACAACGAAATCTTCGTGCCCCACCTCGGCAAATGGCTCGAAGTGCGCTCGCGCTACCTGACGTGGGTGGACGGCCGCCTTGCGCAACTCGTGATCGCCACCGACATCACACCGCGCCGCGACGCCGAGGAACAGGCTGCCGCGCAGGCCGACAAGGCGCAGGCCGCGAGCCGCCTCATCACGATGGGCGAGATGGCGTCGAGCGTCGCGCACGAGCTCAACCAACCGCTCACCGCCATTACCAACTACTGCAACGGGATGATGTCGCGCATCAAGGGGCAGACGATCGACACCGAGGCGCTGCTCGCGGCGCTGGAGAAGACATCGAAGCAGGCCCAGCGCGCCGGCCAGATCATCCAGCGCATCCGCTCCTTCGTGAAACGCAGCGAACCGAACCGCACGCCCGCCGACGTCGCCACCATGGTGAGCGAAGCGGTCGAACTCGCGGGCATCGAACTGCGCCGACGCAACGTGCGCCTGAACCACTACGTGGCTGCGCGGCTGCCGGTGGTACGGGTAGACCCGATCCTGATCGAGCAGGTGATGGTCAACCTCTTGAAGAACGCGGCCGAATCCATCGACCTCGCCGACCGCCCGCTCGCGCGCCGCAGCGTCGAGCTGCGCGTGCTGCCCAAGACCATCGAGGGGCAGAACGCCATCGAGTTCTCGGTGCAGGACACGGGCAAGGGCCTCTCGCCCGAGGTCATGGACCGGCTCTACGAAGCCTTCTTCTCCACCAAGCCCGAAGGCATGGGCATCGGGCTGAATCTGTGCCGCACCATCGTCGAGTCGCACCGCGGCCGGATGCAGGCGGAGAACATCTACAATGGCCCGGATGTGATCGGATGCCGTTTTTCCTTCTGGATTCCGGTGTTGGACGCTATCAGTTCCGTAGCTAGCGACGAGGCAAAGGTACCTGCATGAGTTTGATTCCGAAGAAGGGCACGGTCTATGTCGTCGACGACGACGAAGCCGTACGCGATTCGCTGCAATGGCTGCTCGAAGGCAAGGACTACAGAGTCCGCTGTTTCGATTCCGCCGAATCCTTTCTCTCCCGATACGACCCGCGCGAAGTCGCCTGTTTGATCGTCGACATCCGCATGGCCGGCATGACCGGCCTCGAATTGCAGGATCGGCTGATCGAGCGGCGCTCCCCGTTGCCGATCGTGGTCATCACCGGCCACGGCGACGTGCCGATGGCGGTGGACAGCATGAAGAAGGGCGCGATGGATTTCATCCAGAAGCCCTTCAACGACGAAGAGCTCGTCACGCTGGTCGAGCGCATGCTCGAACATGCGCGCGGCGCCTTCACGCAGCACCAGCAGTCGGCCAGCCGCGATGCGTTGCTGTCCAAGCTCACCGGCCGTGAGGCGCAGGTGCTCGAGCGCATCGTCGCCGGCCGCCTGAACAAGCAGATCGCCGACGACCTTGGCATCAGCATCAAGACGGTGGAGGCGCACCGCGCCAACATCATGGAAAAGCTCAACGCCAACACGGTGGCCGACCTGCTGAAGATCGCGCTCGGACAGGCAGCCCCCGCGGCCAAGGCCTAGACGCTATTTCCCCGATAGGAATGCATATCCCTCACGCCTGCGCAAGCGGGCGTTTTTACTTGGAAAATCGAAACCGATGACCGCCCAACTGATCGACGGCAACGCCCTCGCCAAAACCATCCGCGCCGAAGTCGCAGGCCGCACCGCCGCACTCAAGGCCCGTGGCGTGAACCCGGCTCTTTCCATCATCCTCGTGGGCGAAGACCCGGCCAGCCAGGTCTACACGAAGCACAAGGTCAACGACAGCACGCAGACGGGCCTCGAAGCCACGCTGGAGACCTACCCCGCCGACATGACCGAGGCCGACCTGCTGGCCCGCATCCGCGCGCTCAACGACGACCCCAAGGTGCACGGCATCCTGGTGCAGCTGCCGCTTCCGAAGCACATGGACAGCCAGAAGGTCATCGAGACCATCTCGCCCGCCAAGGACGTCGACGGTTTCCACGTCGCCAGCGCCGGTGCACTGATGACCGGCGCTCCTGGCTTCTGGCCCTGCACGCCGCACGGCTGCATGAAGATGCTCGAAGCCATCGGCTACGACTTGCGCGGCAAGCATGCGGTGGTCGTCGGCCGCAGCAACATCGTCGGCAAGCCGATGGCGATGATGCTGCTGGCCAAGAGCGCCACCGTGACCATCTGCCACAGTGCGACGCAAGACCTGGGCGCGATCACGCGGCAGGCCGACGTGATCGTCGCCGCCGTCGGCAAGCTGAACCTGCTCACGGCCGACATGGTGAAGCCCGGCGCGGTCGTCATCGACGTCGGCATGAACCGCAAGGCGGACGGCAAGCTGGCAGGCGACGTCGATTTCGACGGCGTGAAGGAAGTGGCCAGCTGGATCACTCCCGTGCCCGGCGGCGTCGGCCCGATGACCCGCGCCATGCTGCTCGCCAACACCCTTGAAGCCGCCGAACGCGCCGCAAAGTAACTTTCATGGCCACCACGAACAACCCCCTCCTCGACTTCAACGACCTCCCGCTGTTCGACCGCATCAGGCCCGAGCACGTGGCGCCGGCCGTAGACACGCTGCTGGCCGATGCCGAGACCGCCCTGCAGGCCGTGACGGCGCCCGAATTTCCCGCCGACTGGAACGCGATCTCGAAGGTGCTCGACGTGGCTTCCGAGCGCTTCAGCCGCGCATGGGGCGCCGTGGGGCCATCTCAATGCCGTGGCCGACACGCCCGAGCTGCGCGCCGCCTACAACGAGGCGATGCCGCGCGTCACCGCCTTCTGGACCCGCCTGGGCTCCGACGAACGGCTCTACGCGAAGTACAAGGCCATCGACGTCGCCACGCTCAATGCCGAGCAGCGCCAGGCGCATCGCAACGCCGTGCGCAACTTCGTGCTCGGCGGCGCCGAGTTGCAGGGCGACGCCAAGAAGCGCTTTGCCGACATCCAGGAGCGCCAGGCCGAACTCAGCCAGAAGTTCAGCGAGAACGCACTCGATGCCACCGATGCCTTTGCGTACTACGCCAAGCTCGGCGAACTCGAAGGCGTGCCTGAAGACGTGGTGAGCGCCGCGCGCGCTGCCGCCGAAGCCGACGGCAAGGACGGCTACAAGCTCACGCTCAAGATGCCGTGCTACCTGCCGGTGATGCAGTTCGCCAAGAGCAGCGCCTTGCGCGAAACGCTCTACCGCGCCTACGTCACGCGTGCCAGCGAGTTCGGCGATGCCGCCTTCGACAACACGGCTCTCATCACCGAGATCCTCGCGCTGCGCGAAGAAGAGGCGAAGCTCCTGGGCTACAAGAATTTCGGCGAGCTGTCGGTCGTTCCGAAGATGGCCGAATCGCCCGAGCAGGTCGTCAAGTTCCTGCGCGATCTGGCGACCAAGGCCAAGCCGTATGGCGAACGCGATCTCGCGGACCTGCGTGCCTTTGCCGCCGAACAACTGAGCATCACCGATCCGCAGCCCTGGGACTGGAGCTACATCGGCGAGAAGCTCAAGGAAGCGCGCTATGCCTTCAGCGAGCAGGAGGTGAAGCAGTACTTCCCCGCGCCGAAGGTGATGGCGGGTCTTTTCAAGATCGTCGAGACGCTCTTCGAAGTGTCGATACGTCGCGACAGCGCGCCGACGTGGCATCCGAGTGTCGAGTTCTATCGCATCGAGCGCGCCGGCCAGAAGGTCGGCCAGTTCTATCTCGACCCCTCCGCCCGCGCCGCCAAGCGCGGCGGCGCCTGGATGGACGACGTGCGCGCCCGGTGGCTGCGCCCCGACAACGGCGTGCTGCAGACGCCGGTCGCGCAATTGGTCTGCAACTTCGCGAGCGGCGTGGACGGCAAGCCACCGCTCCTCACGCACGACGACGTGACCACCCTCTTCCACGAGTTCGGCCACGGCCTGCATCACATGCTCACCCAGGTGAACGAGCGCGACGTCTCGGGCATCAGCGGCGTGGAGTGGGACGCGGTCGAGCTGCCGAGCCAGTTCATGGAGAACTTCTGCTGGGAGTGGGACGTGCTCAGTCACATGACGGCCCACGTCGACACCGGCGAGCCGCTGCCGCGCGCGCTCTTCGACAAGATGACCGCCGCCAAGAACTTCCAGAGCGGCCTGCAGACGCTGCGCCAGATCGAGTTCTCGCTGTTCGACATGCTGCTGCACACCGAATACCACGCGGCCGCCGCGAAGCCGGGCGACGTGATGGCGCTGCTGGGCAAGGTGCGCAGCGAAGTGGCGGTGATGCCCTCGCCGCCGTTCAGCCGCACGCCGAATACTTTCAGCCACATCTTCTCGGGCGGCTACGCGGCCGGCTACTACAGCTACAAGTGGGCCGAGGTGCTGAGCGCCGACGCCTATGCGGCCTTCGAGGAAACCGTGGGCGCCGACGGCGAGCCGAACATCGAGACCGGCCGCAAGTACCGCCAGGCCATCCTGGAGGCTGGCGGCAGCCGCAGCGCCATGGATTCGTTCAAGGCTTTCCGCGGCCGCGAGCCCCAGCTTGATGCATTGCTGCGACATCAGGGCATGGCCGAGGCCCAGCCTGCTTGATGCGGCGCTGAAGCTTGCGATACTCGGGACATGTATCTGACGCCTTACAAATTCCCGTCGCATCGCCTGACCGGTCTCGCCCTGCTGCTCGTCGCCGCAGGCGCGATGGCCCAGCCGATCTATCGCAACGTCGACAAGAACGGCAAGGTCACTTTCTCGGACCGCGCGCCAACTGCCAGCACCGAACCGGCAGCGGCCCCGCAAGGCGCCAGTTCACCGGCCAACACGGCCGGGCTGGCCTACGAGTTGCGGCAGGTGGCGCAGCGGTATCCGGTCACGCTGTACACGAGCGAAGACTGCGCACCCTGCAGCGCGGCCCGCACGCTGCTCACCACGCGCGGCATTCCGTTCGAGGAACGCACGGTCAAGAGCAATGAAGAAATCGAGGCGCTGCAGCGGCTGAGCAGCCAGAGTTCGCTGCCGCTGCTCACCATCGGCTCGCAGCAGCTCAAGGGCTACGGTGACGCCGAGTGGTCGCAGTACCTCGATGCGGCGGGCTACCCCAAGAGCAACAGCCTGCCCGCGGGCTACCGCAATGCGCCGGCCCGCCCTCTGGTCGCCGCACAGCAGGCAGCGCCGGCTCCCCGCGCCGCAGCAGCACCCGCCGCGCAGCCCGCGCCGCCGCCCGCTGCACCGAGCGATCCGGGTGCGGGCAACCCGGCCGGCATCAAGTTCTGACGCCGGGCGGTTCGCCTTCTCAGGCGAACTGCATCGTCTTCACGCCCGTCGCGGTGCCCAACAGGCACACGTCAGCCTTCTGGTGGGCAAAGACACCGACCGTCACCACGCCGGGCCATTGGCTCACCTCGGACTCGAAAGCGAGCGGATCGGCGATCTGGAGGCCCGTCACGTCGACGATGTGCTGGCCGTTGTCGGTGACCAGCGGCAGGCCGTCCTTCTCGCGCACCTGGGCGATTCCGCCCAGCCTGGCGAACTGGCGCATGACGCGGCGCACCGCCATCGGGACCACCTCCACCGGCAGCGGGAAGGCGCCCAGCGTCTCGACCAGCTTGGAGGCGTCGGCGATGCAGACGAAGCGCTTGGACTGCGCCGCGACGATCTTCTCGCGCGTGAGCGCCGCGCCGCCGCCCTTCACCATGAAGCCGCGGTGATCGATTTCATCGGCACCGTCGATGTAGACGGCCAGTTCTTCCACCTCGTTGCTGTCGAACACCTGAATGCCCAGCGCACGCAGGCGTTCGGTCGATGCCACCGAGCTCGAGACGGCACCCCTGATCTCGTCCTTGATCGTCGCCAGCGCATCGATGAACTTGTTGACCGTCGAGCCGGTGCCAACGCCGACGATCTCGCCCTTGACCACATAGGCCAGCGCGGCAAGGCCGACCTGGGTCTTGAGTTCGTCCTGGGACAGGACAGGGGTCGCGGGGGATGGGGAGGCGGGTGCGGTCATCGCGGAGAATCCTTGGCTCATTGAAGTCGAGACGAGAATTATCCGATGCCCCTGCTGCCCTCTTCGCTCTACGGCCTGGCCCGCCCTTTCCTGTTCGGTTTCGATCCCGAGCACGCCCATGAAATCACCCTCGACGGCCTCGCCCGTACGCAGAACACGCCGCTGGCCTGCGCCTATTCCGCCCCGCGCGTGGACGACCCCGTCACGCTGGCCGGGCTGACCTTTCCGAACCGCGTGGGCCTGGCTGCAGGGCTCGACAAGAACGCCCGCTGCATCGACGCCTTTGCAGCCATGGGTTTCGGGTTCGTCGAAGTCGGCACGGTCACGCCGAAAGCGCAGCCGGGCAATCCGAAGCCGCGCATGTTCCGCCTGCCGCAGCGCGATGCGCTGATCAACCGGCTCGGTTTCAACAACGAAGGGCTCGACGCCTTCCTGGCCAATGTGCAGAAGGCACGTTTTCGCAAGAGCGGCGGCGGCAAATCACCGATGCTGCTGGGCCTCAACATCGGCAAGAACGCTGCCACGCCGATCGAGCGCGCGGTGGACGATTACCTCGCCTGTCTGGACGGCGTGTATCCGCATGCCGACTACGTGACGATCAACATCTCGAGCCCCAACACGGCCAACCTGCGCACGCTGCAGAGCGACGAAGCGCTCGATGCGCTGCTCGGCGCAGTGGCCGAGCGCCGCGAGGCACTGGCCACGCGCCACGGCAAGCGCTCGCCGCTGTTCGTGAAGATCGCGCCCGATCTCGATGAAGCCCAGATCGCGGTCATTGCCGCAACCCTGCAACGCCACCGGATGGACGGCGTGATCGCGACGAACACCACGCTGGCTCGCGATGCGGTGGCCGGACTGCCGCATGCGGAAGAAGCCGGTGGCTTGTCGGGCGCGCCGGTGCGCGAAGCAAGCAACCGCGTGATTGCGCAGCTGCGTACGGCGTTGGGGAAGGACTTTCCGATCATCGGCGTGGGCGGCATCCTGAGCGCGGCCGATGCCAGGGCCAAGATCGCCGCGGGCGCGGACGTGGTGCAGATCTACACCGGCCTCATCTACCGCGGCCCGGCACTGGTCCGCGAGACGGCCCAGGCGCTGCTGCGTGATCGCAGCAAGGCCTGAGACCTTTCACACTTCTTCGTCAGCGCATGCGCCAAAGAATCGGCGCGATGACTGCTGCCCAGCGCAGCAGGCGCTTCGGGCGGAGCACCACCACGGCAGCGGCTGCGACAACGCCGGTGGCCACCGGATGCGCCCGCGCAATTCGCAATGCGGCGGCAGAAGCCGTCTCATTGGGCGGAGGCGCTGCGCGCTCCGGACTGGCAGGCTCTGTTTCGCGGCCACCTTGCAGTGTCGCGATGCGCTCGCGTTGACGCTCCATGCGTGCCAGCAACTCCTCGCGTGTGGACGGGCGCGGGGGTCGCGGCGCTTCCTCGTCTTCCGGGTCCTTGCCGAGCCCGAAACTGTCCTGCACCCAGGCCCAGTCGCGCTCGAACTCCTGGCGCGCCGGAGTGAAGCTGTTGGAGGCATTGCGCAAGGTCTGCAGCAGCCCGATTGCCGCAGCCAGCCAGAGCACGACCCAGACACCGGCCACCGACCATGCGGCCGTGATGCGGTGCGGCGTTTCCCAGAAATGCACCACCACCGCCACCGACAGCAGCGCGACGGTGACCGTGGTGAGCCCGAGCACGGCCACCACGAGGACGAGCATCAGCTTCAGGCGCTGTTTCTCGTCTTCCCAGGCCATGCGCAGCAGTTGCACCCGGTCTTCGGCTGCCAGCGCGCCTTCGGCGGCAGCAATGCGCAGTTGCCGTATGCGGCCACTCAGCCCCAGTAGCGAGAGCAGCCTCATGGGCATGCTCCAGCCCCGCTCAACGCGCGGAAACGAACGACCCGGCAGTGCGCGCTTGGATCAGCGCGATCAGCGGCGGCCAAGCAACAGACCCACCAGCACGCCGACGGCCAGTGCGGCGCCTGCGATCTGCCAAGGTTCGTCGTGGGCGTAGGCGTTGGTGGCGGTGGCCGCCTCGCGCGCCTTCTTGGCGGCGAGCTTGCTCTTCTCGGCGGCGAGTTCGCGCGCGATGGCGAGCTTGGTATCGATGCGCTGACGCAGCGCCTTGATGTGGGGAACCGAATCCAGGTCCTTGCTGGCCAGCACGCCGCGCACGTCGCTTGCGATGTCTTCGGCTGCTGCTTCAAGATTGTTGGATGCACTCATTGGAATCTTTCCTCCGTGATGGCACCGGCACCGCGCCGGCGGCTTCACGCCAGCATATGGCGTGGTGTCATGTTACAGGCTCGAAAGCCCCTCATGCGCGGCAGGTGTGCAGACTTGTGCGTGCGATGGCTCACGCATCGGCCAGCAGCCGGGCGACATGGGCGCCGATCGCGATGCTGCTGGTGAGCCCCGGCGATTCGATGCCGAACAGGTTGACCAGCCCCCGTACGCCGTGCGACGCGGGACCGTCGATCCTGAAGTCGGCCGCCGGCTCGCCGGGGCCCGATATCTTCGGCCGCATGCCGGCATAGCCCGGAATCAATCCACCATCGGGCAGCGCAGGCCAGTATTTGCGCACCTCGGCATAGAAGCCGTTGCCGCGGGCGGGGTTCACCACGAGGTCGTCGGCCGACTCGACCCACTGCACATCAGGGCCGAACTTCGCCTGGCCACCGAGGTCGAGCGTCAGGTGAACGCCGAGGCCTCCGGGCTCGGGCACCGGGTAGATGAGACGGCTGAAGGGAGCCCGGCCCGAGAGGGTGAAGTAGTTGCCCTTGGCGAAATACTCGGTCGGGATCGCCGACGCAGGCAGCCCTTCGAAGCGCCTGGCCAGCGCCGGCGCACCGAGCCCCGCCGCATTGACGACGCTGCGGCAGCGCAGCGCCGTTCCATCCTCGGCGATCAGGACGATGCCCTGGTCGCTGCATTCGGCGCGCGTGATGGGCGACTTCAGCGCCAGCATGCCGCCTGCGTTCTCCAGGTCGCCGAGCAGGCTCAGCATGAGTGCGTGGCTGTCGATGATGCCGGTGCTGGGCGAATGCAGCGCCGCCGTGCAATGCAGTTGCGGCTCCATCTCCAGTGCCTGCTGCGCGGTGATCTGCACGAGGTCGTCGACACCGTTGGCCTCGGCCTTCGCGCGGATCGATTCGAGTTGACCCACCTGCTCGGCGGAGGTCGCCACGATGAGCTTGCCGCAACGCCGGTGCGGCACACCGCGCTCCGCCGCATATGCGTAAAGCGCGTTCCGCCCTTCCACACACAGCTTCGCCTTCAGCGAGCCCTGCGGGTAATAGATGCCGGCATGAATGACTTCGCTGTTGCGCGAACTGGTTCCTGTGCCGATGGCACCTTCGGCTTCGAGCACCAGCACCTCCCGGCCCGCGAGCGCCAAGGCGCGCGCCACTGCCAGCCCCACCACACCACCGCCGATGACGGCGCAATCGAGTTCGTCCATGGCGCGAGCTTATCGCGGCCGACCCAGCGGATCACGAGATGGAGGGCGGCGGCTCCGGATCCGTAGGCTCGTCGGGCGGCGTGCTCGGCCCTTCGTCGGGCTCCACCGGCAACTTGGGTGACACGGGAGCTGGAATATCGGGATGTGTAGCCATGGTCGCCTCCTTTCCCTCCTTCTATGCCGTTGCCGCCAGTGGCCAGCCAGCATGCAACGGCACTTCGCGTCAGCGCGGGCCGACAGTGCAAATACAGGCGAGAACTGCTGTTTAAGATTCGCCGTCGACGCCGATTCAGCTGGCATCCAATCCGGATGCATTCATGTTTCAAGAAAACTGGAGGGAAATCAATGGGCATCAGAGACACGCTCGGGCATGCGCTGCTCGACAACGAGAAGCTTCATTACGGCACCGCAGAGACGCTCACAGCCGAAGAGCAATGGCTGGTCACGCTGAGCGCACCGTTGTCCGCGTTCAACGGCGATTTCGTGAATGCCGTGGCTACCGGGAAAGATGACGACGAGTTGCGCGGCGGCATCTCGCAAGTCTGGAGCGTTCACGACCGTGAGAGCTTCGAGGAAACGGCGCGGTGGCTGGCGGAGGAAGGACAGCGTTCGACTTATCTGTCTACCTGGCAGGCCGTCGCCGCGGTCGATGCGGCGACCCAGAGCACGCCGGCGGTGCTGCGGCTGGTCATGGATGCATGGTTTCCGGCGTTCTTTCAGATCAAGGCGCGCAAGAGCCTGGACTACCGCGCGCTGGGGGCGGAAAGCGGACGGTCGGTGACGGACTTGAGCCAACTGGTATCGGGCAGCCCGAGTTGGGTCAATGCCTTGCGCAAGCACTTCAAGGTTTCGCCGTCTCAGATTTCCAACCTGGTCGCCTGGGATGCCGTGCGGTTGGCGAGCCTTTCGCGATGGGCGGTTCAGCTCGGCTTCATCGGGCGCGAGGAATTCGCCGGTTTCGCGGGCGCGTTGAATGCGCAGGTGCGCGAGGCGTATGCCGACTGGTCGCAGGTGAGCGTCGCGTACATTGCCGCCGGCTTGATCTGGCGCTATTCCGACGCCCGCGAGGAACACCTGCTGCGCGCGAACCGCATGCTGCTGAACGACGCCCGCAGCCCCTATCGCAGCGTGCCCTTTCGCTGAAACGGCGGCGCCAACGAAAGCGGCACCCGAAGGTGCCGTGTCGTGAAATTTTGGTGGGCGGTGGAGGTTTCGAACCTCCGACCCCAGCAGTGTGAATGCTGTGCTCTACCCCTGAGCTAACCGCCCGTGGCACAGCGAGTTGCTGTGCCGTGGAATCAATCGCGTTGTCTGCGAAGCCTTCGATTATGCCACAGCATTTCCGCTGTTTTGGCGAAACAGCGTGCGGCCGCCGCTGGATTTGTCGAGCTGCGACAACACCGCCTCGTGCGCCGCCAGTTCCTGCTCGCCTGCCACGATCACCGGCAGTTCGAACTGGCTCAGGTCGATCGCCACCACCGTGGTGCCCTGCGCCGGCTCGTTCGATGCCACGTCGATCAATAGCGCATCCTGCCCGCGCGTAAGGTTGATGTAGACGTCGGCCAGCAGCTGCGCGTCGAGCTTGGCGCCGTGGAAAGTGCGGTTCGAGCGGTCAACGCCAAAGCGGTCGCACAACGCGTCGAGCGAATTGCGCTTGCCGGGGTACACCAGCTTCGCCATGGCCAGTGTGTCGGTCACTTCGGCAACGAAGGTGCGCAGCGGCGGCAGACCCGCGCGCTCGAATTCCTTGTTGAGGAACCCGACGTCGAATGCCGCGTTGTGGATGATCAGCTCAGCGCCGCGCAGGTACTCAATGATGTCGTTGGCGAGCGTGGCGAATTTCGGCTTGTCGCGCAGGAAATCGGTTGTCAGGCCGTGCACCTTGAGCGCGTCCTCATGGCTCTCGCGCTCGGGGTTGAAGTAGATGTGCAGGTCGTTGCCGGTGAGCTTGCGGGCGAACAACTCGACGCAGCCGAGCTCGATGACGCGGTCGCCGTTCTCGGCGGAAAGCCCGGTGGTTTCGGTGTCGAGGACGATCTGACGACTCATGCGTGCCCCCGGTCTCGGCACTTCGTGTCCTCGTCGCCCCCCGAGGGGGTGCGAGCTTGCTTGGGGCGGCCCGGCGCTGCGCTCATCAGTGGTTTTCCTTGGCGTGGTTGATCGAGTACTTCGGAATCTCGATCGTCACATTCTCCTGCGCCAGGATCGATTGGCAACTCAGGCGCGATTGCGGCTCCAGCCCCCAAGCGCGGTCGAGCAGGTCTTCTTCGCCCTCTTCCGCCTCGTTGAGCGAATTGAAACCTTCCCGCACGATCACGTGGCAGGTGGTGCAGGCGCAGCTCATCTCGCAGGCGTGCTCGATGTTGATGTGGTTATCGAGCAGCGCCTCGCAGATCGAGGTGCCGGCGGGCGCGGTGATCTCGGCGCCTTGCGGGCAGTATTCGGGATGCGGATAGATCTTGATCGTGGGCATGTTGTTGTTCTAGAGGGATTCGACCTTGCGGCCGGCGAGTGCACGCGCAATGCCCGCGTTCATGCGCTGGGCGGCGAAGGCTTCGGTGTCGTCGGCCAGCTTCTTGGTGGCGGCTTCGATGGCGGCGGCTTCGCTGCTGCCCTTGGCGGCTTCGCGCAGCTTGGCCATCGACGCGTCGATGACGGCGCGCTCGTTCTCGTTCAGCAGGCCGCCGTCGGCATCCAGCGCGCTCTGCGTGGCGAGCAGCATGCGGTCGGCGTCGACACGCGCCTCGACGAGCGCGCGGGCCTGCATGTCCTGCTGCGCGGTGGAGAAACTCTCCTGCAGCATGGTCGCGATCTGGTCATCCGAAAGACCGTACGACGGCTTGACCGCCACGCTGGCTTCCACGCCGCTGCCCTGCTCCTTCGCGCTGACGCTCAGCAAGCCATCGGCATCGACAGTGAAAGTCACGCGGATGCGCGCCGCGCCGGCCGCCATCGGCGGGATGCCGCGCAGCGTGAAGCGCGCAAGGCTGCGGCAGTCGGACACCAGGTCGCGCTCGCCCTGCACCACGTGCAGCGCGAGGGCCGTCTGGCCGTCTTGATATGTCGTGAAGTCCTGCGCCATCGCGGTCGGAATGGTCTGGTTGCGCGGCACGATGCGCTCCACCAGGCCGCCCATCGTCTCGATGCCAAGCGAGAGCGGGATCACATCGAGCAGCAGCAGATCGCCCGCGCCGTTGTTGCCGGCCAGCTGGTTGGCCTGGATCGCTGCGCCGAGCGCGACGACTTCATCGGGATTCAGGTTGACCAACGGCTCGCGGCCAAAGAACGCAGCCACGGCCTCGCGGATCTGCGGCATGCGGGTGGAACCGCCGACGAGCACGATGCCTTGCAGGTCGTCGGCCTTGAGCTTGGCATCACGCAAGGCCTTGCGGACGGCGGCGATGGTCTTGTCCGTGAGCGGCTTGGTTGCTGCGTCGAAATGTGCGCGGGTCAAATCGAATCGCACAGCGCCACCGGCCAAATCCACGTGGAAGGCGACGGCGTCCGAATCGGTGAGCGCCTCTTTCGCAGCGCGGGCTGCCACGAGCACCGCTGCTTTGTCGCTGTCGTTTCTGACCTTCACGTCGGTTTGTGCGAGCACGAAATCGGCGAGCGCGTGGTCGTAGTCGTCGCCGCCGAGCGCCGAATCGCCGCCAGTCGAGATGACTTCGAACACGCCCTGCGTCAATCGCAGGATCGAGATGTCGAAGGTGCCGCCGCCGAGGTCGTAGACCGCGTAGACGCCTTCGCTCGCGTTGTCGAGGCCGTAGGCAATGGCCGCGGCCGTGGGTTCGCTGATCAGGCGCAGCACGTTGAGGCCGGCAAGCTGCGCGGCGTCCTTGGTGGCCTGGCGCTGGCCTTCGTCGAAGTAGGCCGGCACGGTGATGACGGCGCCGTAGAGCTCGTCGTCGAAGGTGTCTTCGGCGCGGAAACGCAGCGTGGCCAGGATCTCGGCGCTGATCTCGACCGGCGACTTCTCGCCCACCGAGGTCTGCACCTTCACCATGCCGCCCTCGTCGCCGCCGATGCGGTACGACATGGATTCGCGGTTCGCGATGTCGGCAAGGCCGCGGCCCATGAGGCGCTTCACCGAGGTGATGGTGTTGGCGGGGTCCTCTGCGCGTGCGGCGAGCGCATCGAAGCCGATCTGGCGGCGATCGCCATCGAGGTAACGCACGGCCGAAGGCAACAGCACACGGCCTTGGTCGTCGGGCAGGCACTCGGCCACGCCATTGCGCACTGCGGCCACCAGCGAATGCGTGGTGCCGAGGTCGATGCCCACGGCGATGCGGCGCTGATGCGGATCGGGCGCCTGGCCGGGTTCGGAAATCTGAAGAAGAGCCATAAGGGCCTATTGTCCCAACTGATCGAATCTGGCTTCGACGTCGTGTCCGAAGCGCTCAATGAACATGAGGGCTCTCACCTGCTGCGCGGCAGCG
This sequence comes from Variovorax sp. W2I14, assembly GCF_050435205.1. NCBI lineage: Bacteria > Pseudomonadati > Pseudomonadota > Betaproteobacteria > Burkholderiales > Comamonadaceae > Variovorax > Variovorax sp. W2I14. The sequence goes on from NZ_JBNDJX010000001.1 coordinate 2,290,668, forward strand.
GGGTAATCGCCCTTCTCGTCGATCAGCCAGTCGAGGGACGACAGCGCACGAGTGCGCGCAGCCTCGACCTCGGCCTGCAGCTTCTCGACCGCGGCGATGTCGCCTGCATCGTCGAGCGCCTCGCGCCATTCCATCTGCTGCATCAGGAAATCGGGCGGCATCGCCGTGTTGTTCTCGGCGTTCAGCGGCGCGTCGTGCAGCTCGCAGATGTAGCTTGCGCGGCGGATCGGGTCTTTCAGCCGCTGATAGGCCTCGTTGATGCGCACCGACCATTGCATCGCCACGCGCTGCGCCGCGGCGCCCTGCGCGGCGAAGCGGTCCGGGTGCGCTTCGCGCTGCAGCTCTTTCCAACGCGCGTCGAGCGCGGCGCGGTCCTGCGCGAAAGTCGCCGGGACGGCGAACAGTTCAAAGTCGGTGTCGTTCAGGTTCATGGCAAGAAAAAACCGCCAGCACATGACATGGTGGCGGCTGTGGTCGCAATCAGCGACGACGCATCAGATGCGGAAACTCTCTCCACAACCGCAGCGATCGCGCTCGTTGGGGTTGATGAACTTGAAGCCTTCGTTCAAGCCTTCGCGCACGAAGTCGAGCTGCGTGCCGTCGATATAGGCCAGGCTCTTGGGATCGACCAGCACCTTCACGCCGTGATCTTCGAACACCACGTCTTCAGGCGTGAACTCGTCGACGTACTCGAGCTTGTAGGCCAGACCCGAGCAGCCAGTCGTCTTCACGCCCAGCCGCACGCCCACGCCCTTGCCTCGTTTGCCGAGGTAGCGGGTGACGTGGCGCGCAGCGGCTTCGGTCAGCGTGACGGCCATTTCAGTGAACGGCTTCGGCGGCCGACTCGGCGGTCTTGGCGCCGTGCTTGGCCTTGTAGTCGCTCACGGCCGCCTTGATGGCGTCTTCCGCGAGGATCGAGCAGTGGATCTTGACCGGCGGCAGCGCCAGTTCTTCGGCGATCTGTGCGTTCTTGAGTGCAGCCGCTTCGTCGAGCGTCTTGCCCTTGACCCATTCGGTCACGAGCGACGACGAGGCAATGGCCGAGCCGCAGCCGTAGGTCTTGAAGCGTGCGTCTTCGATCACGCCGGTTTCGGGGTTGACCTTGATCTGCAGCTTCATCACGTCGCCGCAGGCCGGTGCGCCGACCATGCCGGTGCCCACCGAATCGTCGCCCTTTTCGAAAGAGCCGACGTTGCGTGGATTTTCGTAGTGGTCGATGACCTTGGAAGAATATGCCATGGTGTACCTCTCAAACTTTGTTCAATCGTGGAGCCTTGGGCGGGCCTGGGTCAGTGGGCCGACCACTGGATCGTGCTGATGTCGACGCCGTCCTGGAACATCTCCCAAAGGGGGCTCAGCTCGCGCAGCTTCGCGACGTTGTGCTTGATGGTCGAGATGGCGTAGTCGATTTCTTCTTCGGTCGTGAAACGGCCGATGGTCATGCGAAGGCTGCTGTGAGCCAGCTCGTCGCTGCGGCCCAGTGCGCGCAGCACATAGCTTGGCTCCAGGCTGGCCGAGGTGCAGGCCGAACCCGACGACACCGCCAGGCCCTTGATGCCCATGATCAACGACTCGCCTTCGACGTAGTTGAAACTCATGTTCAGGTTGTGCGGCACGCGGCGTTCGAGGTCGCCGTTGATGAACACCTGTTCGACATCCTTCAGGCCATCGAGCAAGCGCTGCTGCAGGCGGCGCGCATGGGCAATGTCGTCCTTCATCTCAAGCTTGGCGATGCGGTAGGCCTCGCCCATGCCGACGATCTGGTGCGTCGGCAACGTGCCCGAGCGCATGCCGCGCTCGTGACCGCCGCCATGCATTTGCGCTTCGAGGCGAATGCGCGGCTTGCGGCGCACGTACAGCGCGCCGATGCCTTTGGGGCCGTAGGTCTTGTGCGAGGCGAGGCTCATCAGGTCGATGGGCAGCTTCGTGATGTCGATGTCGACCTTGCCGGTGGCCTGGGCCGAGTCGACGTGGAAGATCACACCCTTCTCGCGGCAGACGTTGCCGAGAGCGACCACGTCCTGGATCACGCCGATTTCGTTGTTCACGAAGAGCACGCTGGCCAGGATCGTGTCAGGGCGAATCGCAGCCTTGAACTTATCGAGGTCGACCAGGCCGTTTTCCTCGACGTCGAGGTAAGTGACTTCAAAGCCCTGGCGCTCGAGTTCACGCATGGTGTCGAGCACGGCCTTGTGCTCGGTCTTCAGCGTGATGAGGTGCTTGCCCTTGCCCTTGTAGAACTGGGCTGCACCCTTGAGCGCGAGGTTGATCGACTCGGTCGCACCGGAGGTCCAGACGATCTCGCGGGGGTCCGCATTGATCAGATCCGCCACCTGGCCGCGCGCCTTCTCGACAGCCTCTTCAGCCTCCCAGCCCCAGGCATGGCTGCGCGACGCCGGGTTGCCGAAATGCTCGCGCAACCAGGGAATCATGGCGTCGACCACACGCGGGTCGACCGGCGTGGTCGCGCCGTAATCGAGATAGATCGGGAAATGAGGAGTGACGTCCATGGCTGGCTCGGGCTGGCGTGGGGGGTTGTTCTTTGGTCTGGGCTTCTCTCGCGGCAGCGCCCGACGGCGCTTGCCGCGATTCAGGGCATCAGGACTTGGCGAAGGCGTTACCGAGGGCAAAAACCGAATTCGGCGCATTCACGCGAATCGGCTTGACCACCGGCTGGGCCGAGATCGCGCGCTTGACGACCGGCTTGTTTTCGATCTGCACGCCCTTGGCGATCTGATCGTCAACGAGCTTCTGCAGCGTGACGGAGTCGAGAAACTCGACCATGCGCTGGTTCAGCGAAGCCCAGAGTTCGTGCGTCATGCAACGGCCGGCTTCGCCGAGGCAGTTTTCCTTGCCACCGCATTGCGTGGCATCGATGGGCTCATCAACGGAGACAATGATGTCGGCCACGGTAATATCCGCAGCCTTGCGGCCAAGGCTGTAGCCGCCGCCGGGGCCACGGGTCGACTCGACCAATTCATGACGGCGCAACTTGCCGAACAGTTGTTCGAGGTACGACAACGAAATCTGCTGCCGCTGACTGATTGCAGCCAAGGTGACCGGACCGGTGTTCTGGCGCAGGGCCAGATCGATCATGGCGGTGACCGCAAAACGGCCTTTGGTAGTGAGACGCATCGCAAGCTCCTTCAAGTGCTTACCGTTGAAATGACACCGTGGTCCTGGACCGCGGTGACTTCGTCTCCGCCCTGCCCGACCCTTGACGCTGGTGAACCAGTCGGTAGGAGTCGGTCCTTCATCGCGAAGTTCTAGTTTTTGTTGTTGAGTGTTTCGGTCAAGTATAGCAGAAGGCCCTCAACTCTGCTGGGGTAAACCCCAGCGCCAACCACTTGAAGAACGCGGACTTCCAGCCTACGACGGCAAGATCACGATGTTGTCGCCGCCTGAAGCCCCGAACGCCTGCTCGCGCAGCAGCGCCAACTGGTCCCGCACCCGCGCTGCCTTCTCGAATTCGAGGTTGCGGGCGTGCTCGAGCATGAGCTTCTCCAGTCGCTTGATTTCCCGCGCGATGTCCTTCTCGCTCATGTCCTCGACCTTGGCGCGCTCCAGGTCGAGCTTGGCCATTTCCTTGCCTGTCTTCTCGCTATAGACCCCGTCGATCAGGTCGCGCACCTGCTTGACGATGCTGCGCGGGGTGATTCCGTTGGCCTCGTTGTGCGCAATCTGCCGGGCACGACGGCGCTCGGTTTCGTCGATCGCCTTCTTCATCGAGTCGGTCATCCGGTCGGCATACAGGATTGCCTTGCCGTGCAGGTTCCGCGCGGCGCGGCCGATCGTCTGGATCAGCGAGCGCTCGGCGCGGAGGAATCCTTCCTTGTCCGCATCGAGGATCGCCACCAGGGATACCTCAGGAATGTCCAGGCCTTCCCGCAGCAGGTTGATGCCCACCAGCACGTCGAAAGTGCCCAGCCGCAGGTCGCGGAGGATCTCCACCCGCTCGACCGTGTCCACATCGCTGTGCAGATAGCGCACCTTCACCCCGTTGTCGCCCAGGTAATCGGTCAGCTGCTCGGCCATGCGCTTGGTCAGCGTGGTGATCAGCACGCGCTCGTTCTTCTCGACGCGGATGCGGATCTCGCCCAACACATCATCCACCTGGTGCGTTGCGGGACGCACCTCGACCTCGGGATCGATCAGACCCGTAGGCCGTACCAGTTGCTCGACGACATTGCCCGAATGGTCTTTTTCGTACTGCGCGGGCGTGGCCGAGACGAAGATCGCCTGCCGCACCCGCGTTTCGAACTCCTCGAACTTGAGCGGCCGGTTGTCCATCGCCGAAGGCAGCCGGAAACCGTACTCGACCAGCGTGGTCTTGCGCGCGCGGTCGCCGCTGTACATGGCGTTGAGCTGGCCGATCATCTGGTGGCTCTCGTCGAGGAACATCAGCGCGTCCTTCGGCAGGTAATCCGTCAGCGTGGCCGGCGGGTCGCCGGGCGCAGCGCCCGAGAGGTGGCGCGAGTAGTTCTCGATGCCCTTGCAATGGCCAATCTCGGCCAGCATCTCCAGGTCGAAGCGCGTGCGCTGCTCCAGGCGCTGTGCCTCCACGAGCTTGCCCTGCGACACGAATTCCTTGAGGCGCTCCGCCAGCTCGATCTTGATGGTCTCGACTGCACCCAGCACCTTGTCGCGCGGCGTCACGTAATGGCTCGACGGGTACACCGTGAACCGCGGAATCTTCTGGCGGATGCGCCCCGTGAGCGGGTCGAAGAGTTGCAGCGACTCGATCTCGTCGTCGAACAGCTCGATGCGGATCGCCAGCTCGCTGTGCTCGGCCGGAAACACGTCGATGGTGTCGCCGCGCACCCGGAATGTGCCGCGCGCGAAGTCCTGTTCGTTACGGGTGTACTGCATGCGGATCAGCCGACTGATCACGTCGCGCTGCCCGATCTTGTCGCCCACCCGCATGATGAAACGCATCTGCGTGTAGTCCTCGGGCGTGCCGATGCCGTAGATCGCGCTCACCGTGGCCACGATGACCGTGTCGCGGCGCTCCAGCACGCTCTTGGTGGCAGACAAACGCATCTGCTCGATGTGCTCGTTGATCGAGGAGTCCTTCTCGATGAACAGGTCGCGCTGCGGTACGTAGGCCTCGGGCTGGTAGTAGTCGTAGTAGCTCACGAAGTACTCGACCGCGTTCTTCGGAAAGAACTCGCGAAACTCGCTGTAGAGCTGCGCCGCCAGCGTCTTGTTGGGCGCGAACACGATGGCCGGCCGGCCCAACCGGGCGATCACGTTGGCCATGGTGAAGGTCTTGCCCGAACCCGTGACGCCCAGCAGCGTCTGGAACACCTCGCCATCGATCACGCCATCAACCAGCCCCTGGATCGCCTTCGGCTGGTCGCCGGCCGGTGGATAGGGCTGGAAAAGCTCGAACGGGGAGTCGGGGTACTTGACGAATTCGCCCTGCTTGACCGGACCGATCGGGTCCAGTTTCTTCAGGTCTGCTATGGCTTCGGTGTTCTCTGGCATGGCTGTTCCCGACAGGTGGCGATGGCGCCGGTAAAATTCAAGGCAACCGGAAAGCGTAGCGCAAGTCCGGTTGCCAGCGAAGCTTTCATCCCAAAGGACCTTTCCATGTCTATGTTCACCGCGGTCGAAATGGCACCGCGCGACCCGATCCTCGGCCTCAACGAGCAATTTGCAGCCGATACCAACCCCAACAAGGTCAATCTCGGCGTCGGCGTCTATTACGACGACAACGGCAAGCTGCCCCTGCTCCAGTGCGTGCAGGCCGCCGAGCAGGACATGATGAAAGCGCCCTCGGCGCGCGGTTATCTCCCCATCGACGGCATCGTGGCGTACGACAACGCCGTGAAGACGCTGGTTTTCGGTGCCGACAGCGAACCCGTCACCTCGGGCCGCGTGGCCACCATTCAAGCGATCGGCGGCACCGGCGGCCTGAAGGTCGGCGCCGACTTCCTGAAGAAGCTCAACCCCAAGGCCAAGGTGCTGATCAGCGACCCGAGCTGGGAAAACCACCGCGCCCTGTTCACCAACGCGGGCTTCGAAGTCGAGAGCTACCCCTACTACGACGCCGCCAAGCGCGGCATCAACTTCGACGGCATGCTGGCCGCGCTCAATGCGGCACCCGCGGGCACCGTCGTCGTGCTGCACGCCTGCTGCCACAACCCGACCGGCTACGACATCACGTCCGAGCAGTGGGACCAGGTCGTCGCCACGGTCAAGGCCAAGGGCCTCGTGCCCTTCCTCGACATGGCCTACCAGGGCTTCGGCTACGGCCTGAAGGAAGACGGCGCAGCCGTCGCCAAGTTCGTCGCCGCCGGCCTCACCTTCTTCGTCTCGACCTCGTTCTCCAAGAGCTTCAGCCTGTACGGCGAGCGCGTCGGCGCCCTCTCGGTGCTGTGCGAGAACAAGGAAGAAGCCGGCCGCGTGCTGTCGCAACTCAAGATCGCCATCCGCACCAACTACAGCAACCCGCCGATCCACGGTGGCGCCGTGGTGGCCGCGGTGCTCGGCAACGCCGAACTGCGCGCCCTGTGGGAAAAGGAACTCGGCGAGATGCGCGTGCGCATCAAGGCCATGCGCCAGAAGCTGGTCGATGGCCTGAAGGCGGCGGGCGTGAAGGAAGACATGAGCTTCATCACCACGCAGATCGGCATGTTCAGCTACTCGGGCCTCAACAAGGACCAGATGGTGCGCCTGCGCAATGAGTTCGGCGTGTACGGCACCGACACCGGCCGCATGTGCGTGGCTGCGCTCAACAGCAAGAACATCGACTACGTCTGCGCGTCGATCGCCAAAGTCATCTAGGTGACAGCAACGTGTGGAGGAATCCGTCTTCCGACGATTCCTTCACACCTTTCGCCAGAAGGGTCCACGCAGCCGGGTCGGACTAGGGGTTAGGCCCCCTGCGTGCCCGCAGATGCACTGATATATTGCACCGCAACATTCCACTCCAAGACCAGCGATGCTCTATCAACTCTACGAAGCCCAGCGTTCCCTGATGGAGCCGTTTTCGGACTTCGCACAAGCGGCCTCCAAGCTCTACGGCCAGGGTGCCGTGTGGGGCCAGCTGCCGATGGCACAGCGCATGGCCGCCGGCTACGACCTGCTCTATCGCCTGGGCAAGGACTACGAGAAGCCCGAGTTCAACATCAAGTCGGTGAAGGTCGATGGCGAAGAAGTCGTCATCCAGGAGGCCGTCGAGCTCGACAAGCCGTTCTGCGAACTGCGCCGCTTCAAGCGCTTTACCGACGAGCCGCACATCCTCAAGACGCTCAAGAGCCAGCCCGTGGTGCTGATCGTGGCGCCGCTGTCGGGTCACTACGCCACGCTCCTGCGCGACACCGTGCGCACCATGCTGCAGGACCACAAGGTCTACATCACCGACTGGAAGAACGCGCGCCTCGTGCCGCTGTCGGAAGGCGAATTCCACCTGGACGACTACATCAACTACGTGCAGGAGTTCATCCGCCGCCTGCAGGCCGAGTACGGCAACTGCCACGTGGTGAGCGTGTGCCAGCCCACCGTGCCGGTGCTCGCCGCCGTGTCGCTCATGGCCAGCCGCAAGGAGCCGCTGCCGCTCACGCTGACGATGATGGGCGGCCCGATCGACGCCCGCAAGTCGCCCACCGCGGTCAACAACCTCGCGATGAACAAGAGCTATGAATGGTTCGAGAACAACGTGATCTACCGCGTGCCGCAGGGCTTTCCGGGTGAAGGCCGCCGCGTGTACCCGGGCTTCCTGCAGCACACCGGCTTCGTCGCGATGAACCCCGACCGCCACGCATCGAGCCACTACGACTACTTCAAGGACCTGATCAAGGGCGACGACGCGAGTGCCGAGGCGCACCGCAAGTTCTACGACGAGTACAACGCCGTGCTCGACATGGACGCCGATTACTACCTCGACACCATCCGCACCGTGTTCCAGCAGTTCGAACTCGTGAACGGCACCTGGGACGTCAAGAACCCCGAAGGCCAGATCGAGCGCGTGCGTCCGCAGGACATCCGCACCGCCGCGCTGCTGACGGTCGAAGGCGAGCTGGACGACATCTCCGGCTCGGGCCAGACCGAAGCCGCGCACAGCCTGTGCACCGGCGTCGCCGATTCGAAGCGCGAGCACTACGAAGTCAAGGGCGCGGGCCACTACGGCATTTTCAGCGGCCGCCGCTGGCGCGAACTGGTCTATCCGAAGCTGGTGAAGTTCATCGCCGCCAACGACCAGCCGCAAAGCCGTGCCGGTGCGCGCGAAAGCCTCGCGGCCGAAGACCGGATCAAGCCGGGTCGGAAGATCCCCGCCGTTGCTGCCAAGAAGTCACCGGCCGCAAAGAAGGCTGTTGTGGCCGCCCCCGCCAAGAAATCCGTGGCCGCAGCCAAGAAGCCGCGCGCGCGCACCACGCGCTGAGGCGCGCGCAACCCATCGTGAACGGGCTGGCCGCACGCATCAACGACGCACTGCCGCAAACGCAGTGCACACGGTGCGGCTACCCCGATTGCGCCGGCTACGCGCAAGCCGTGGCCGATGGCGAAGCGGGCATCAACCAATGCCCGCCCGGTGGCGCCGAAGGCATCGAGCGCCTCGCCTTGCTCACCGGCCGCCCCGCGTTGCCGCTCGATCCGCAATTCGGCACTGAAGGCCCGCGCGCCATGGCCGTCATCGACGAGGCGTGGTGCATCGGCTGCACGCTCTGCCTCGATGCCTGCCCGACCGATGCGATCGTCGGCATCAACAAGCGCATGCACACGGTCGTCGAGGCGCACTGCACCGGCTGCGAGCTTTGCATTCCGGTCTGCCCCGTCGATTGCATCTCGCTCGAAATCGAAACGCCCGGCCGCAGCGGCTGGCAGGCATGGTCAGAGGCACAGGCCGAGGCCGCGCTGCAACGCTACAAGCTCCATGGCCAGCACCGCGCTGCCATAAAGCGCGAGGCCGAAGCAGCCCCTGTCCTCGCCGAGCCGCAAGCCGCCGATACCCGCAAGCGCTCCATCGTCGAAGCCGCCCTGGCGCGCGCCCGCGCCGCCGCCGAACAACGCGAAAAAACCGCCCCCAAGCCATGACACTCGACACCCTCCTGATCTACGTCGTCGCCTCGCTCGCCCTCGCCGTGATTCCCGGCCCCACGATGCTGCTGGCGCTGTCCAACGGCATCGACGGCGGCATGCGGCGCGCGAGTTGGGGCATTGCAGGCGCATCCCTCGGCAGCATCACGCTGATCGCGGTCGTTGCGCTCGGGCTGGGCTCGCTGCTCGCGGCATCGGAAGTGCTCTTCAACGCGATCCGCATTGCGGGCGTCGCCTACCTCGTCTGGCTCGGCATCAAGCTCTGGCGCAGCGAAGCGACCGACCTCGGCACGGCGCTAGCAAAGTCCGCCATCGAGGTCCGCCCGCATGGCCGCGTCGCGCTGATGCGCAGCCTGCTCGTGGCGCTCTCGAATCCGAAGACGGTGCTGTTCTTCGCGGCCTTCCTGCCGCAGTTCATCGACATCGCCCAGCCGCAAGGCCCGCAGTACCTGCTGCTCGGCGCGATCTTCGTGGTGCTCGACACCTGCGTGATGCTGGCCTACGCAGCTGCCGGCACGCAGGCCGTGCGCTGGCTCTCGCGCCGCGGCCTCAAGGTGCTGAACCGCAGTTGCGCGGCCGGCATGTGGCTTCTCGCCGCCACGCTCGCGTTCTGGCGCCGCCCAGGGACCTGAAGGCCTTCAGCGCTTCAGTCCTTCTTCGGACGCTTGAAGAGCAGCAACAGCACCCCCGCCAGCACCACCGCCACCGCGTACCACTCGAAGCGCGTGACGGTCTCGTTGGCGATCCACACGCCCAGCAGCATCGCGATCACCGGGTTCACGAAGGTGTAGCTCGCCGCCAGCGCAGCCGGCGCCTTCGCGAGCAGCACCATGTAGGCGTTGAAGGCAATCAGCGAGCCGAACACCACCAGGTACAGCCAGGCCCAGACGGCCTCGGGCGCGGGCGGCCACACCAGGCTCTCGCGCGAGACGGCCGCCAGCACCAGCAGCACCACGCCGCCGCAGATCATTTCGCTGGCAAAGCCCATCGCACCGGGCGCGAGCGGCAGGCTGCGCTGGCTCAGCACGCTGCCCATCGACCAGCAGATGCAGGCGATCGAAATCGCCGCCAGCCCCGCGGGCGACGACTGGAAACCACTGCCTTGCGTGAGCATCAGCACGCCGACGAGGCCGAGCGCGATGCCCGCCGCTTCCATGCGCGTCGGCTTGATGCCCCAGATCAAATTGAGCAACGCGATCAAGAGCGGAACCACCGCGATGAACGCCACCACGAGCCCCGAGCCGATCGTCACTTCGGCGTGGGCCGTACCGCCCATGCCCCCGCCGAGCATCAACGCGCCGACCACCAGCGCATTGCGCCATTGCAGCCGCGAGGGCCACGCGGCACCGCGCCAACGCATCCACACCGCGAGCAGCACGCCCGCAAAGAGAAAGCGCGAGCCCATCTGCAGGAACGGCGGAAAGCTGATCAGCGCGTACTTGATCGCCAAGTAGGTCGAGCCCCAGACCACCCAGGTGGCGGCAAGGCAGAGCCATAGCAGAGGCGGCAGCGCGCCACGGTTGGCGCCGGGCGTGGCGGGAGCGGCAAGGGTCGGCATATCGAGGGGTCTCTGTTTTTGTTGGTACTGAAGCGCCGCCCATGGTATGAAAGCCGCCTTCGTCGAGCCATGGAGATTCCACGGTTCTACCGCTTCACCACCGTCGATTTAAAGGAGTTCCATGGACTTCACCTTGAACCCCGCGCTGGACGCCCACGACACCCGCATCCTCGCCGAGCTGCAGAACGATGCGCGCCTCACCATGGCCGAGCTCGGCCGCCGCGTGCACCTGAGCCAGCCGGCCGTGACTGAGCGCGTGAAGAAGCTGGAAGCCGCGGGCGTCATCAGCGGCTACCGCGCCACCGTCAACCTCGGCAAGCTGGGCTATGGCATCCGCGCGATCATCCGCGTCGGCCGCGCCGACTACGACCTTGTCGTGAAGCTGGTGCAGGACACGCCCGAATGCGTGAATGCTTACAACGTGACCGGCGAGGACAGCTGGATCCTCGAGATCGCCGTGATCGATGTGAGCCACCTCGACGCGGTGGTCACCAAGTTCTGCATCCTCACCGAGACGGCGACCTCGATCATCCTGAACCCGGCGCGCGAGCACCAGCCGATGCTGCCGCCGCACCGCTCCGATGTGCGGCCGCCGATCAGGAAGGTGCTGAACGCCTGATAGCCCTCAAACCGTTCGGGCTGAGCTTGTCGAAGCCTCGCGCAAGGCTTCGACAAACTCAGCCCGAACGGTTGTTGGAAGTCAGTGGTTCGCGAGCGCGTTGAAAGCCTTCACCACCTCGGGCGGCGCCTGCACCATCTCGATCAGCACGCCCTCGCCCGCAATCGGGAACTCCTCGTTCGCCTTCGGGTGCAGGAAGCAGATGTCGAAACCCGCCGCACCCTGACGGATGCCACCGGGTGCAAAGCGCACGCCCTGCGCGGTGAGCCATTCGACCGCCTTGGGCAAATCGTCGATCCACAGCCCCACGTGGTTGAGCGGCGTCGCGTGCACCGCAGGCTTCTTCTCCGGGTCCAGCGGCTGCATCAGGTCGACCTCGACCTTGAACGGACCGCTGCCCATCGAACAGATGTCCTCGTCGACGTTCTCGCGTTCGCTCTTGAAGGTGCCGGTGACTTCGAGCCCCAGCATGTCGACCCAGAGCTTCTGCAAGCGCATCTTGTCGGGCCCGCCGATGGCGATCTGCTGGATGCCCAGCACCTTGAAGGGACGTGCCGTCGTGGTCGTCATGCGCAGACCTCCACCGTTTCAGTCGTCGTGGTACGGCGCGACTGCAAGCCGAGCTTGCGCAGCAACTGCACGTCGGCGTCCACATCGGGATTGCCGGTGACCAGCAGCTTGTCGCCATAGAAGATCGAATTCGCGCCCGCCATGAAGCACAGCGCCTGCACCGCATCGCCCATCTGCTGGCGCCCGGCCGACAGCCGCACGCGCGCCGTCGGCATCGTGATGCGCGCGACCGCGATCATGCGCACGAAGTCGAAGGGATCGACGGGCTCCGAATCGGCCAGCGGCGTGCCCGGCACGCGCACCAGGCTGTTGATCGGCACCGACTCCGGGTACGGATTCAGGTTGGCCAGTTGCGCGATCAGCCCCGCGCGGTGCACCGGCTGCTCGCCCATGCCGACGATGCCGCCGCAGCAAACGCTGATGCCAGCGCTGCGCACATGGGCCAGCGTGTCGAGCCGGTCCTGATAGCTGCGCGTGTCGACGATGTCGGTGTAGTACTCGGGCGCGGTGTCGAGGTTGTGGTTGTAGTAGTCGAGGCCGGCAGCCTTCAGCTGGTGCGCGTGATGCGGTTCCAGCATGCCGAGCGTGGCGCAGGTCTGCATGCCGAGACCCTTCACCGCCTCGACCAGCACGGCCACCTTCTCCACGTCGCGGTCCTTCGGCGCGCGCCATGCGGCGCCCATGCAGAAGCGCGTGGCGCCCGCGTCCTTGGCGGCCTGCGCGGCGCGCACGACCTCATCGACCTCCATGAGCTTCTGCGCCTTCACGCCGGTGTCGAACTCGGCCGACTGCGGACAGTAGCCGCAGTTCTCGGGGCAGCCGCCGGTCTTGACCGAGAGCAGCGTCGCGAGCTCGATATCGCCCTCAGGGAAGTGCTGTCGGTGCACCGTCTGCGCCTCGAACAACAGGTCCATCAGCGGCTTGTCGAGCAGCGCCTGGATCGCCTCGACAGACCACGGGCCTTGCGGCGTCACCGGCTTCGCGGGCCGGTGCAGCGTGATCGTCTGTTGCAGGTCGTTGGCACCCATCAATTGAACTCCAGAATGATTTGATCGACGGCGAGCGATTCGCCCTTGCCCGCCGAGATTTTTCCGACCACACCGTCCTGCGTGGCGAAGAGCACGTTTTCCATCTTCATCGCCTCGATCACGGCCAGCTTCTCGCCGGCGCGCACCTGCTGCCCCGGCTCCACCGACACCTCGACCAGGAGGCCCGGCATCGGCGACATCAGGAACTTGCTCAGGTCCGGCGGCGCCTTGTAGGGCATCAGCTCCAGCAGGCGCGCGCCCAGCGGCGACAGCACCATGGCCTCGATCTGCGTGCCGTCGTGCGACACGCGCAGCGCCAGCGGGTTCTTGCCCGCGCCGCGCTCGACCTGCGCGGTGAAGGGCTTGTCGTTGACCATGCCCTGCACGCGGATCGCGCCGAGCGCGGAACCGCTGTCGATCTTGTAGTTCTTGCCGCCGACGGCAATGGCGCTCGCACCGGTCTTGCCGTGGAAGTCGGTCACCGACACCGGGTGATGCACATGCTTGCCCTCCGGCCCGAGCTCCACCACAACGAACTGCTCGCCCACCTTCACACCATGGCCCTCGAGCTGCCCGCTGATGCCCGAGGCGCGCGCGCGATAGCGGCGATGCACATAGGCCGCGAGCGCGACGAGGAACGACGGATCGGTGTGCGGCACGTCTTCCGCATGGAAGCCCTTGCCGTAGTGCTCGGCGATGAAGCCGGTGTTGAAATCGCCCGCCACGAACTTCGGATGCGCAAGCAGCGCCGCCTGGAACGGGATGTTGCTGCTGATGCCGCGGATCACGAAGCCGTTGAGCGCTTCGCGCATGCGGGCAATCGCGTGCTGGCGATCCTTGCCGTGCACGATCAGCTTGGCGATCATCGAGTCGTAGTACATCGGGATCTCGCCGCCGTCGTACACGCCGGTGTCCACGCGCACGCCGTTCAGGTGCTCGGTGTCGCTCGCGAACATGGTCTCGGCGGGCGGCTGGAATTTCACGAGGCGGCCGGTCGAAGGCAGAAAGCTGCGGAACGGGTCTTCGGCGTTGATGCGGCACTCGATGGCCCAGCCGTCGCGCTTCACTTCGGCCTGCGTGAGTGGCAGCTTCTCGCCGGCCGCGACGCGGATCATCAGCTCGACGAGGTCCAGCCCCGTGATGCACTCGGTGACCGGATGCTCCACCTGCAGCCGCGTGTTCATCTCCAGGAAATAGAAGCTCTGGTCCTTGCCGACCACGAACTCCACCGTGCCCGCGCTCTGGTAGTTCACCGCCTTGGCCAGTTGCACCGCCTGCGCGCCCATCGCCTTGCGCGTGGCATCGGTGATGAAGGGCGAAGGCGCCTCTTCGATCACCTTCTGGTGGCGCCGCTGGATCGAGCATTCGCGCTCGTTCAGGTAGATCACATTGCCGTGCGAATCGCCCAGCACCTGGATCTCGATGTGGCGCGGCTCCTCGACGAACTTCTCGATGAACACGCGGTCATCGCCGAAGCTGTTGCGCGCCTCGTTGCGGCACGAGGTGAAGCCCTCGAAGGCCTCCTTGTCGTTGAAGGCCACGCGCAGGCCCTTGCCACCGCCACCGGCCGAGGCCTTGATCATCACGGGATAGCCGATGTCCTTGGCGATTTCAACAGCACGCTCGGCCGTCTCGATGGCGTCGTTCCAGCCTGGAATCGTGTTGACCTTGGCTTCGTTCGCGAGCTTCTTCGAGGCGATCTTGTCGCCCATCGCGGCAATCGAATAGTGCTTCGGTCCGATGAAGGCAATGCCCTCTTCCTCGACCTTGCGGGCGAAGGCTTCGTTCTCCGAGAGGAAGCCGTAGCCCGGGTGCACCGCCTCGGCGCCCGTCTGCTTGCAGGCCGCGATGATGCGGTCGGCCTGCAGATAACTCTCGCGGCTGGGCGCGGCGCCGATGTGCACGGCTTCGTCGGCCAGCTCGACGTGGCGCGCTTCCTTGTCGGCGTCGGAATAGACGGCGACGGTGAGGATGCCCATCTTCTTCGCGGTCTGGATGACGCGGCAAGCGATTTCGCCGCGGTTGGCGATCAGGATTTTTTTGAACATGTTCTTCTCCAGGCCGCTCAAAGGGGGATGTTCCCGTGCTTGCGCCACGGGTTCTCGAGCTTCTTCTCGCGCAGCATCACGAGCGAGCGGCAGATGCGCTTGCGCGTCTCGTGCGGCAGGATCACGTCGTCGATGTAGCCACGCGCGCCGGCCACATACGGGTTCGCAAAGCGCGCCTTGTATTCGGCTTCGCGTGCGGCGAGTTTCTCGGGGTCGTTCTTGTCCTCGCGGAAGATGATTTCCACCGCACCCTTGGCGCCCATCACCGCGATCTCGGCGCGCGGCCAGGCGAGGTTGACGTCGCCGCGCAGGTGCTTGGACGCCATCACGTCGTACGCACCGCCGTAAGCCTTGCGCGTGATGACGGTGATCTTCGGCACCGTGCATTCGGCATACGCATACAGCAGCTTGGCGCCGTGCTTGATGATGCCGCCGTACTCCTGCCCGGTGCCAGGCATGAAGCCGGGCACGTCGACGAAGGTGACGACCGGGATGTTGAACGCATCGCAGAACCGCACGAACCGCGCGGCCTTGATGCTGCTCTTGATGTCCAGGCACCCCGCCAGCACCAGCGGCTGGTTCGCCACGATGCCGACCGTCTGGCCTTCCATGCGCGCGAAGCCGATCACGATGTTCTTCGCGTAGTCGGGCTGCAGCTCGAAGAAGTCGCCGTCGTCCACCACCTTGAGGATCAGTTCCTTGATGTCGTAGGGCTTGTTCGGGTTGTCGGGCACCAGCGTGTCCAGCGAGTAGTCGGGCCGGTCCGCCGGATCGCCCTGGCCGTTGTTGCCCAGTCGCACCGGCGGCTTCTCGCGGTTGTTGAGCGGCAGGTAGTTGTACAGGCGCCGCAGCATCATCAGCGCCTCGACGTCGTTCTCGAATGCCATGTCGGCCACACCGCTGCGGGTGGTGTGGGTGACGGCGCCACCCAACTCCTCGGCCGTCACGGTTTCGTGCGTCACGGTCTTCACGACTTCGGGGCCGGTGACGAACATGTAGCTGGAGTCCTTCACCATGAAGATGAAGTCGGTCATGGCCGGCGAATACACCGCGCCGCCCGCGCACGGTCCCATGATCATGCTGATCTGCGGCACCACGCCCGAGGCCATCACGTTGCGCTGGAACACATCGGCATAGCCGCCGAGCGAGGCCACGCCTTCCTGGATGCGCGCGCCGCCGGAATCGTTGAGGCCGATGACCGGTGCGCCGACCTTCATCGCCTGGTCCATCACCTTGCAGATTTTTTCGGCATGCGCTTCGCTGAGCGCGCCGCCGAAGACGGTGAAGTCCTGGCTGTACACGAACACCAGGCGACCGTTGATCATTCCGTAGCCGGTGACCACGCCATCGCCCGGGATCTTCTGCTCGGCCATGCCGAAGTCGACCGAGCGGTGCTCGACGAACATGTCCCATTCTTCAAACGTGTTGTCGTCGAGCAGAAGCTCGATGCGCTCGCGCGCGGTGAGCTTGCCCTTGGCGTGCTGCGCGTCGATGCGCTTTTGCCCGCCGCCGAGCCGCGCCTGGGCGCGGCGCTTTTCGAGTTGTTCGATCAGTTCTTGCATGGTGTGCTTCCGAAGCTGTGGTCTTGAATGAGATGGCTCAGGGCCTGGCCGTGATGGCCGCTGCGGCGAGCAGGCTGCGCGCCGCGGTCGATGCGGGCAGCGCGCCCTGCGCCACCTGCAGGGTGAGTTGCGGCAGCAGTTCGCGGACCTGCGGGTGCTGCCTGAAGGCTTGCTTCAGCCCCGCGTCGATGCGTTCCCACATCCATGCGGTGGCCTGCTTTTCGCGGCGCTTGGCGAGCTTGCCGTTGGCGGTCTGCAGTTGCCTGAATTCGGTGACGGCATCCCAGAACGCATCGACGCCCGTGCCCGCCAGCGCGCTGAGCTGCAGCACCCTGGGAAGCCAGAAGCGCACCTCGGCGCCGCTGTGCGCGTCGTGCACCGCATGCGCGTGGTCGGGGTTGCCCTGGTGGCCGAAGAGGCGCAGCGCCGAGGTGATCTGCGCTTGCGCGCGCGTGGCGGCGTCCTTGTCGATGTCGGCCTTGTTGATGACCACAAGGTCCGCCAGCTCCATCACGCCCTTCTTGATCGCCTGCAGGTCGTCGCCGGCATTGGGGAGCTGCATCAGCACGAACATGTCGGTCATGCCGGACACGGCGGTTTCGCTCTGGCCCACGCCCACGGTCTCGACGATCACGATGTCGTAGCCGGCGGCCTCGCACACCAGCATCGCCTCGCGCGTCTTCTCGGCCACGCCGCCGAGCGTGCCGCTCGACGGGCTCGGGCGGATGTAGGCGCGCTCGTGCACCGAGAGACGCTCCATGCGCGTCTTGTCGCCGAGGATGGAACCGCCCGAAACCGTGGACGACGGATCGATGGTGAGCACCGCGACGCGATGGCCCTTGTCGATCAGCAGCAGGCCGAGCGTTTCGATGAAGGTCGACTTGCCGACACCGGGCACGCCCGAGATGCCGAGGCGAAAGGAATTGCCGGTGCGCGGCAGCAGCGCGGTGAGCAGTTCGTCTGCTTGCGCGCGATGGTCGGTGCGGGTCGATTCGAGCAGCGTGATGGCCTTGGCGATCGCACGGCGCTGCGCCATGCCCGGCGAATCGGTGACCGCGCTTTCCAGCGCCTGCACCGTGCTCAGCACGCGGCCTCCGCAGTCGTCACGCGCCAGCGGTAATGCAGGTCGACGCCCTCCTCGCCTTCGAGCACGAAGCCGTGCCGCAGGTAGAAGCGGTTGGCATCGCTCTGCACGAGCGCGGTGAGCTTGATGTCGAGGTTCTTTTCTCTTGCCTCGGCCTTCGCCCAGCGCATCACCCATTCGCCGATGCCGCGGCCCTGAAAGCCGGTGCGCAGGTACAGGTGATCCAGCCGCAGCGCATCGGCGCCCTCGGGCTTGAGGGTGACGAAGCCCACGCGTTGATCGCCGTCCAGCACGATGTGATGCATGAACGGCACGATGAAACCAGCGCTCAGCCGTTCGCGCGAACGCGTGAGGTCGAAGCGACCGAGACGCTCCAGGCTCGGGCGCATCGCATCGATGCGCACGGCCAGCATGTCCTCGAAATCGCTGGAATCCACGGGCTGCAGCGACAGCCGCGACAGGAGATCGCCCACGTCTGGCGTCCCGCTCAGGCCGCGACCGCCGCGCGGATCTGCTCCAGCACGTCCTTCGCGCTGGCCGGGATCGGCGTGCCCGGTCCGTAGATGCCCTTGACCCCGGCCTCGTAGAGAAAGTCGTAGTCCTGCCGCGGAATCACGCCGCCGACGAACACGATGATGTCGTCCGCGCCTTGCTTCTTCAGCTCGTTGATGATGGCGGGCACGAGGGTCTTGTGGCCGGCTGCGAGGGTGCTCACGCCGACGGCATGCACGTCGTTCTCGATGGCCTGCCGCGCGCACTCTTCGGGCGTCTGGAAGAGCGGGCCCATGTCCACGTCGAAGCCCAAGTCGGCGAAGGCGGTCGCCACCACCTTGGCGCCGCGGTCGTGTCCGTCTTGCCCGAGCTTGGAAATCATCACGCGCGGACGGCGCCCCTGCGCTTCGGCGAAGGCGTTGATTTCGGTCTTGAGGTTTTCCCAGCCTTCGGCCGAGTCATAGGCAGCTGCGTACACACCGGTCACCTTTTGCGTGTCGGCCCGATGGCGGCCGAATGATTTTTCGAGCGCGTCCGAAATCTCGCCCACCGTGGCGCGCAGGCGCACCGCGTCGATGCTCAGCGCGAGCAGGTTGCCGGTGCCGTTCTCGGCCGCTTCGGTGAGTGCATCGAGCGCGGCCTGCACCTTGGCGGCGTCGCGCGAGGCGCGGATCTTCTGCAGCCGCGCCACCTGCTGGTCGCGCACCATCACGTTGTCGATCGAAAGGCTGTCGATCGCGTCCTCGTTCTTGAGCTTGTACTTGTTGACGCCCACGATCACGTCCTTGCCCGAGTCGATGCGCGCCTGCTTCTCGGCGGCGGCCGCCTCGATCTTGAGCTTGGCCCAGCCGCTGTCGACCGCCTTGGTCATGCCGCCCATGGCCTCGACCTCTTCGATGATGGCCCAGGCCGCATCGGCCATGTCCTGCGTGAGCTTTTCCATCATGTAGCTGCCGGCCCAGGGGTCGACCACGTTCGTGATGTGCGTCTCTTCCTGGATGATGAGCTGCGTGTTGCGCGCGATGCGCGAGCTGAACTCGGTGGGCAGCGCAATCGCTTCGTCCAGCGCGTTGGTGTGCAGGCTCTGCGTGCCGCCGAACACCGCGGCCATCGCCTCGATGGTGGTGCGCACGATGTTGTTGTACGGGTCCTGCTCGGTGAGCGACCAGCCCGAGGTCTGGCAGTGCGTGCGCAGCATCAGGCTCTTGGGGTTCTTGGGCTCGAACTCCTTCATGATGCGGCACCACAGAAGGCGCGCCGCGCGCATCTTGGCCACTTCGAGATAGAAGTTCATGCCGATGGCCCAGAAGAAGCTCAGGCGCCCGGCGAAACCGTCGACATCGAGGCCCTTGGCCAACGCGGTCTTCACGTATTCCTTGCCGTCGGCCAACGTGAATGCGAGCTCGAGCGCCTGGTTGGCGCCGGCCTCCTGCATGTGATAGCCGCTGATGCTGATCGAGTTGAACTTCGGCATGTTCTCTGCCGTGTACTCGATGATGTCGCCGATGATCCGCATGCTCGGCGCCGGCGGAAAGATGTAGGTGTTGCGGACCATGAACTCCTTGAGGATGTCGTTCTGGATGGTTCCGCTCAGCTGGTCCTGCGCCACGCCCTGCTCTTCGGCCGCGACCACGTAGCCCGCGAGCACCGGCAGCACGGCGCCGTTCATCGTCATCGACACGGAGACCTTGTCCAGCGGGATCTGGTCAAACAGGATCTTCATGTCCTCCACCGAATCGATTGCCACGCCGGCCTTGCCGACGTCGCCGGTCACGCGCGGATGGTCGCTGTCGTAGCCGCGATGGGTGGCCAGATCGAAGGCCACGCTCACGCCTTGGCCGCCCGCAGCGAGTGCCTTGCGGTAGAAGGCGTTCGACTCTTCCGCGGTCGAGAAGCCCGCGTACTGGCGGATGGTCCACGGGCGCACCGCGTACATGGTGGCCTGCGGGCCGCGCAGGTAGGGCTCGAAGCCGGGCAGCGTGTCGGTGTACTTCAGGCCCTGCAGGTCGGCCGCGGTGTAGAGCGGCTTGACGGTGATGCCGTCGGGCGTGATCCAGTTCAGCGCATTCACATCGCCACCGGGCGCGGACTTGGCGGCGAACTTCGCCCAGGCGTCGAGGTCGGCGGGCTTGAAGGTGGGTTCGGGTGTGCTGCTCATGAGAAGGACGCCGCTTTGCAGTTGTCTTGCAGGGAATTCGCAATTTCGCCCGCAGGGATTTGCAGGCCGGCCGCGAGTCTAACCGATCCGTAATTATTAATTCAAACCCAGTTTTTGCGGTACATTCCTGCCCATGTCCGCTGTCACCCTCACCCCGCGAGCCCTCTACGAAGAGGTGGCCGAGCTGCTGCGCCAGCGGATTTTCCGCCGCGAGCTGGAGCCCGGCAGCTGGATCGACGAACTCAAGCTGGCCGAGGAATACGGCATCAGCCGCACCCCGCTGCGGGAAGCCCTGAAGGTGCTGGCCGCCGAAGGGCTGGTGACGATGAAGGTGCGCCGCGGCGCCTACGTGACCGAGGTGTCCGAGCAGGACCTGGCGGACGTCTACCACCTGCTCTCCCTGCTGGAGAGCGATGCCGCAGGCGTGGTCGCAGAGCGCGCCACCGAAGCCGAGCGCGCCGAACTGAAGAAGCTGCACACCGAGCTCGAAGCCGCCGCCGCGCCGGGCAAGGAAGACCGGGAGCATTTCTTTGCGGTGAACGAGCGCTTTCACATGCGCCTCCTGGCCATCGCCAACAACAAGTGGCGCGACCAGATGGTGGCGGACCTGCGCAAGGTGATGAAGCTCAACCGGCACAACTCGCTGCTGAAGGCGGGGCGCATTGCCGAGTCGCTGGCGGAGCACCGGTCGGTGATGGCCGCCATCGAGGCACGCGACGCGGCGGCCGCCATGGCCCGCATGCGCGAGCACTTCAAGAGCGGCCTCGAAGCGGCCGCATAGGCTCCCCCCAGGCTTCGCGCACTTCGTGTCGCTTCGCCTTCCCCCTTCCGGGGGCGATACCTGCGGCCCGGCAAAGCCGGTTCCGCGGTATCCCGCGAAAAGGCACGCCTTATTCGCGTTCAGTCGCGGCTGATGGTGCCGGCTTCGGCCGCAATCCGCCGCGCCGCTTCCAGCAGCCGGGGCGCCACGCGCTCCAGCATGACGTCCTTGGGCAGCAGGTAGGCTGGGCCGCCGCAGCTCAGGCCGTAGCGTTCGCCGCGCGGCCCCTGCAGCGCAAAGCCGAGGGCGTGGATGTGGGGATGCCACTCGCCGAACGAGCTGCAATAGCCCAGGCGCTCGTATTCCTCGATGCCCGCCATCAGCCGCGGCGCCACGGCAAACCAGTTCTCGCCCGTCTCGATGCGGATCTGCTCCAGCAGCGCGTCGCGCTCGGGCTGAGGCAGTGCCGCGAGGTAGGCCCGGCCGGCGGCCGACGTGGTGATCGACAGCCGCGAGCCGACCTCGATGCGCGAGCTGATGAGGGCCGAACGCGGCCGCAGCGAATCGATGACGAGCAGGTCGAGATCGTCGCGCACGCCCATGTGGATGCTGGCGCCCGCGAATTCGGACAGCTCCGTCAAATGCGGCCGCGCCACCGTTCGCAGGTCGAAATGCCGCAGATACCGGCTGCTCATGTCGAGCAGCGCCGGCCCCAGGCTGAAGCGCTCGCTGTCGCGAGACTGGCGCAGGTAGCCGGCGCCTACCAGCGTCGCGGTCAGCCGCGAGACGGTGGCCTTGGGAATGCCCGTCGTGTCGGCCAGATCCCGGTTGCCCATCGGGGCGGCAGCCATCCCGATGGTCTTGAGCAGTGACAAGCCGCGTGCGAGCGCGCTCACTTCCTCTTTGCTGCCAACAGCTTCACTCATGAAGAACCTTTTTTGTTTCCCTGACCTCTTTATTCTTGAGCAAAAACAGGCGCACAAGCCACACTTGTTGCTGCATTGTTTCGGAACCATGTTCCGTTAAAAGTCGATGAAAGGTACCGATTCAGCGGCTAAAAAGGGCGTATTCGGGCAAACAAAAACACGAAATCTCCGAGTTTGGAGATGGCCTGAGTGAACGGCGAAAGCAGAGAAACCGGCCGGGGCGGCCGGCCCGGTCAGGCAGCCTGCGCGACCGGCTCGTGCGCCAGCGCCATCACCTCGTGCGGCGGGCGCGTCTTCATGCGATGGTCGCTCCAGACCTGCCGCCAGCGGCGCGCGCCGGGCAGGCCGTTGCGCAGGCCCAGCATGTGGCGCGCGATCGACGACCATTGCGTGCCGTGCTCGGCCGCCTCGCGAACCATGTAGTCGCACATCAGCGACTCCACCTCTTCGCGCGTCAGCGGCTGCGGTACGGCGCCGAAGAATTCGGCGTCCCACTCGGCCAGCCACCAGGGGTTGTGATACGCCTCCCGCCCGACCATCACGCCATCGAGCAGGCGCAGGTGTTCATGCACTTGTTCGTTGACGGAAATGCCGCCGTTGATGGAGAACTTCAGGTGGGGAAAGTCGTGCTTCAGCCGATGCACCAGCGCGTAGCGCAACGGCGGGATCTCGCGGTTCTGCTTCGGGCTCAGGCCCTGCAGCCACGCATTGCGCGCATGGACGATGAAGGTATCGCACCCCGCTTCGCTCACCTGCCCTACGAAGTCGCGCACGAACTCATAGCGCTCGATCTTGTCGATGCCGATGCGGTGCTTGACCGTGACGGGCACGCTCACCACATCGACCATCGCCTTCACGCAATCGGCCACCAACTGCGGCTCGTTCATGAGGCAGGCGCCGAACGCACCGCGCTGCACGCGCTCGCTCGGGCAGCCGCAGTTGAGGTTGATCTCGTCGTAGCCCCATTCCTCGCCGAGCTTGGCGCAGTGCGCGAGGTCGGCCGGCTCGCTGCCACCGAGCTGCAGCGCCACGGGGTGTTCTTCGGCGTTGAAGCGAAGGTGGCGGGGCACGTCGCCATGCACCAGTGCGCCGGTCGTCACCATCTCGGTGTAGAGCAGCGCGTGGCGGGACATCAGGCGGTGGAAGTACCGGCAATGACGGTCCGTCCAGTCCATCATCGGGGCAACGGAGATGACCTTCTCTTCCAAAACGCGTGATCCTGTGGTGTCGACATCGGCCCGGACATCGGGCAGAGAAGGCGGCGATTTTCTCACGCGGCCAGCGCGAGCGCCTCGGTCAACTGCTCGACCGTATAGGGCTTGCGCAGCCAGGCGGTTCCCGCCATTGGCTTCGCGGGTTGCGCCTGCCCGGTCACGAAGATCACGGGCACGCGGTAGTCGCGCAGCAGCCGCTCGGCCAGGTCGTGTCCCGACAGCGCGGGCAGGCCGATGTCCACCATCACCACATCGAAGGCGCCCTCGAAGAAGCGCGAGATCGCGGCCTCGGCGCTTTTGACGCCCGTGGCCCAGTGCCCCAGAGCCTCGAGCAGTTTCAGGGTGGCAGCGAGCGTGTCGGCGTCGTCCTCCACGAGCAGTACACGAAGCTTGGGTGGCGGGGCATTTGTCATTGCGTGACATTTTTCCAGACAACAAGGCCTGCTGCAGCCACCTGGGCCCACCACCCTACAGGGATGTACGACAGATGGCGGCGTTGTCTTACTCGGCGCCGGGAGTCCGTCCCGACAATGACTTCCTCGGCCGAGACAAGCCGATGGACCGCACCTCGCTTTCGTACACAACAATGACCCGCATCTATCTCATAGAAGACAACCCTCTGATCGCGACGACGCTGACCGACGGGCTGCAAGAATTTTCCGAATGCGATGTCATCGGCACCGCAACCACTTCCGATGAAGCCATCGACTGGCTCAAGGCCAACCCCGGCGAATGGGATGCGGCGGTGATCGATGTATTTCTCGCCAAGGGCAACGGCCTGACCGTGGCGCAATACCTGAAAGACAACAAGCTGCCCGAGCAGCGCACCGTGGTGCTCATGAACTATGCGACCTCGGAGGTGCGCGAAGGCGCGCTGTCGGCGGGGGTCGACGCGGTGTTCGACAAGTCGCTGCAACTGGAGGCCTTCTACGACTTCTGCGCGAAGCTGAACATCACGCCCCGGCGCTGACACAATCGGCCGCGTGCCGCTCTTCAAACACTGCCTTTCCCTTGCAACCACCCTTGCAAGCACTCTTGCACTGACGCTCACGCCGGCCCTCGCGCACGCGGGCGACCCGCTGCTCCTCGTCACTTCGCCTGCCGCCCTGCAAGCCGCCGAAAAATCCGGCGCCAGCTTCGCCCACTGGATCGGCGATGCGCCCGCGTCCCCCGATGGCATCGCCACCAACCAGTCCTTGATGCGCTCCGCGGCCTGGCAATCCATCGCCACGCCGCTCGGCGAAAGCCTCGCGCGCATCCAGCGCACGGACAAGCAGGCCGGCGTCGGCATCTCGCGCTATCCGCACCGGCTGTTCGATGCGCGCTGGCTCGCGAGCCCCGATGCTTTTTTCGAACTCGTCGGCGTGGCCAACCGCATGGACCGCCGGCCTTTCCAGAACGGCGCATGCGGCGAGACGCGGCTCGTGTACCGGCTCGCGTATCGCACCGCCGCGATGCAGTCGCGCCTGCCGATGACCATCAACGTGGAACTGCGCGGCGACGCACCGGATGCAACCGGCAGTTGCGCTGCCGCCGCGCGGCTCTGGCAGCCGCCGCAGCCTTCGATGAAGGACGAGGCGCTCGGCCGCTGGCTGGTGTCGGCAGAAGGTCCGCTCGCACCGCAGCGACTCGCACCCGCGCGCATCGCGCAGGTCACCACCAACCTGCAGAGCGTGCGCTGGCCTTCCGCGGTGCGGCCCGATCTCGGTGGCCATGCCGAGTACATGCTGCGCGCCTTCCGATGGAATGCCGGCACCAAGCGCTTCGACGTGGCACCGCTCGAGAACACGCCCGATGTCGCGCGCCTCAAGGCCAATGCGCCACTGCGCAAGGAACTTCAGCAGTGGCTGCAGCAGCCCGCCAACCTGCGCGCGCTGGACGAAGCAACCGTGCAGATCCCCGAAAAATTCCTCGCGACTGAATCGATCTCGGTCGCACCGCGCGGCCTTGCGCGCCTTGCGAACCGGCCGTTCGCGCAGGTCTTCTCGCCCGGCGAGTGGCAGGCCGTTCCCGACAGCCGCACGCTGCAATCGCCGCAGGCCGTGCTGCGCCGGCTCGACGATCTGAGCTGCGCGGGTTGCCACCAGAGTCGCGCGGTCGCGGGCTTTCATCTGCTGGGCATCGACCGGCGCGGCGCATCGCGCACCTTCACGACGGGCAACGCACTCGCCCTGCCGCACTCGCCGCACTTGCAGGACGAACTGGCGCGTCGCGGCACGTACGTGCACGCCGCGCTGTCGACGCCGCAGCCCGATCCGTTCCGGCCGCTCGCCGAACCGGATGTCGCGAACGCCGCGCCGGCGAGAGCCACCGTCGGCGCAAGCTGCGAACCCACACGCATCACGCAGTCCGCCAACCCGTGGCTGGACCGCGCCGAGAAGCTGCCGCGCGTCGCCTGCGAAGGCGTGCTCTCCGTGTGCGAGAAAACCTCCGTTGGCTTCCCCGGCGGCATGTGCTCGGGGCCGTGCGATCCGCTCGACAAGAACGGCACCTGCGGCGGCATCGCCGTCCTCAGCGACTTCAACCAGTGCCTCGCCGCGAACAAGCCTTTCGGCGAGTGCCTCGCCAAACACACGCGCCCCGGCAACCTGCGCAGTTGCTCGGCGCAACAGCCCTGCCGCGACGACTACATCTGCGCGCAGGCCGAAGGCCAGCCTGAAGGGCGCGGCGCGTGCATTCCGCCCTACTTCCTTTTCCAGATGCGAGTGGATGGCCACTCCTGAAAACCGCGCACTCGTTCGATTCACTCGTTCGATGCAGGCCGCATCAGGTACGCGCACACTGCGGCGATCGCCCCCAGCACCGCGACATAAATCCCCACCGGCACGATGCTCGAATACTTCGCGACCAGCGTTGCCGCGATGATCGGCGCCAGCCCGCCGCCGATGGCCGCCGCAAACTGGATGCCGATGGAAATGCCCGAGTAGCGCAGCTCTGCCGGAAACTGCGCCGCATACAGGTTCGACTGCGGCGCGAACATCAGCGCATAGTTGATCGACAGCGCCACCACCATTGCCACCGTGTACGCCGTGAGCGATCCGCTGCCGATGGCTTGGAACAGCGGCACCGCCATGAGGGCCAGCAGCACCCCGCCGAACACATAGAGCCGCCGCGCGCCCACCTTGTCCGCGAGCCAGCCGCTGGCCGGAATGGTGAAGACCATCACCACCGAGCCCGCAATCAGCGCGTGCAGCGCATCGGCCCGCGAGAACCCGAGGCGGCTCGTCGCATACGAGATCGAGAACACCAGGATCGTGTAGATCAGCGTCACCTCGGCCAGCTTGCCGCCGATGGTCAGCAGCAACGGCCTCCAATGCGCCACCACGACTTCGCGCGCCGGCAGCACCGCCGTCTTCCGGTGCACCTTCACCTGCATGAACTCGGGCGACTCCTCCACCTTCATGCGGATGAAAACGCCCAGCACGATCAGCACCGCGCTCGCCAGGAACGGCAGCCGCCAGCCCCAGCTCAGAAAGCTCGCCTCGGGCAGTTGCGTCACCAGCGCGAAGGCGCCCGAGGACAGCAGCACGCAGATGGGTGCGCCCATCTGCGGCATGCTGCCCACCAGCGAGCGCCACTTGGGCGGCGCATGCTCCACGGCCATCAGCATCGCGCCGCCGAGCTCGCCGCCGAACGACAAGCCCTGCCCGATGCGCAGCAGCACCAGCAGCACCGCGGCCCAGAGGCCGATCGATTCATAGGTGGGCAACAGGCCGATCAGCACGGTGCAGATGCCCATCATCAACAGGCTCAGCGTGAGCATCGACTTGCGCCCCAGACGGTCGCCGAAATGCCCGAAGACGATGCCGCCCAGCGGCCGCGCCAGCATGCCGCTCGCGAAGGTGCCGAACGCGGCCAGCGTGCCGACGGTCGGGTCGAAGTTGGGGAAAAAGAGCTTGTTGAACACCAGCGCCGCGGCGGTCCCGTAGGCCAGGAAGTCGAAGGCCTCGATGGCCGTGCCGACCATGGTAGCGGCGCCGATCTTCCACACGCTCTGGCGCTTCATCTCCACGGCAGCGCCCTGCAGACTCGAGGATGGCGAAGCGATGCTGCTCATGGCTGCTCCCCGGTGATCTGCCTTGCGAACATCGCGAAGCTGGCATTGACGATGCTCCGCTGCAGCAGGAAGTCGTGCGACTCCTTCGCCAGCACCGGGTCTACCAGCTTGAGCCGACCGTAGGCCGACTGCGCGATCAGCTGGTTGCGCGCCGCGCGCTCGATGAGCACCGACATGTAAAGCGATTCCTCGATGCTCTGCGTTGCGGCGAGGAAGCCGTGATTGGCGAGCAGCACGCAGCGCTTCTTACCCAGCGCGGCCGAGATGATTTCGCCCTCCACATCCGCAATCGGCAGGCCGGGCCATTCGGCGAGGAACGCGCAGTCGTCGAAGAACGGCGTGGCATCCATGTGCGCGATCTGCAGCGGCTCGCCGGTCATCGACAGGGCCGACACATACGGTGGATGCGTGTGCATCACGCAGTTCACATCGGGCCTTCGCCTGTAGACCCAGAGGTGGAAACGCACAGCAGGGTTCGGCACGCCGCTGCCTTCGAGCACGCGCAGCGAATCGTCGATGCGCATCACCGATTGCGGGCGAATCTCGCTGAAGGCGTGCGCGAGCGGCGTCGTGAGAAAGGTGCCGTCGGCCTGCCGCACCGTGACCTGCCCGGCCAATGTTTCGGAGTGCCCTTCCTTGGCCAGGATGCGGCAACTGAGCGCGAGCTTTTCAGCCTCGCTCCACTGGCCGTAGCTGAGTCCGTCGAGTGACGGCGCGGGGTTGTCGTGGGTTGTTGTGCTCGTATCGCTCACGCTGTGGCTCCTTTGCATTGACGTGAGAGTCAATGTAAGAAGCAAGGCGCTGCTTTCTCTTGTGCGTGCGCGCACGCGGGTTGACCCGGCGTGCCAACCGGCGGGGTCAGGTCGCCGGATCGAGCACCAGCTGCGTCTGCGTGACGACGCTGCAGAGCTTGCCCTCCGAATTCGTGATCGAGGTCTGCCAGACCATCGTGGTGCGCCCGCGATGCAGCGCCACGCAGGTGCCCGTCACTGTGCTGCCCAGCCGCGCGCCGGCAATGAACTTGGTGCTCGAATCGGTGGTCGTCGTGCGCTTGCCGCCCGAGAGGTTCACGAGCGTGCCGACCGCGCCCAGCGTGTCGGCAAAGGCCATCGAGGCGCCGCCGTGCAGGATGCCGCCGGCCGTGCAGAGGTCTTGCCGCACCTCCATTTCCGCCACCACGCGGTCGGGCTCCAGCACCGTCACGCGGATGCCCATGAGGCCGGGAAAGATTCCGGCGAACAGCTTCTGGATGTCTGCAATCTCGACCATCGATGTCTCCTTCGATCTGCCTGGGGTTCGACAGCCTAGTGGAAAGTCTTGATCGTTGCGAGCCACCACCGCACCTAGACTGCGGTCCGCTTGGCACGAAGCGTGCGGGCCAACCGCAGGAGCCCACCATGCACCACGACAACACCGCATCCGAACTGAGCTTTGCGCCCCGCTTCCGCCCGTTCTATGCGGGCGACGTGCAGGGCTACTCCAGCGCGCTCGATTCGCTGGTCTACCCGGGCGAGCTCAGCGTGCAGGACAGCAACCCGCGCATGAGCCTGGAAGCCTGCCGGCTCGTGGGCGGCGGCCTCGCCATCAGCTTCACCTCGACGCCTCTCGCGGTGCGGCACGACAGCGCGCTAGCCTCGCCCAGCGGCTCGGGCGACGTGCTGGCCATGATCGCCGTGGAGGGCGAAGGCACCATCGACCAGGGCGGCCGGCGCATGCCCTTCCGCCGGGGTGACATCACGTTCCGCACCACGCGGCTGCCTTCGGTCTGCACGCTCGCGACGCCCGGCAAGCTGGTGATGCTGCGCGTGCCGGCGGCCCGGTTCTTCGGCATCCATGCGGACCTGCACGAGCGCTTCGTGCCTTCCATCGCAGCGGCCGATTCGCGACTGGCCGAGGCCGCGCGCACGCACATGGGCCATGTGTTCCCCGGCCCGGTGCAGGGCACGGCGGCACTCGCGTATTTCGCGGAGCAGTCCTTCGTCTCGCTGCTGGCGGCCACGTATTGCGAATCGTGCGAGTCGATGGACGACGACGTGGCCGAAGGCAAGCGCCGCGAGCGCGACCGCTGGCAGCGGCTCGTGGCCTACATCGAGGCGCACCTGGGCGATGCGGAGCTGTCGGCCGATGCGGTCTCGAAAGAGCTGGGCATTTCGAAGCGGCTCACGCACCGCCTCTTCGAGATGCAGCGCACGCAGTACGGCGCATACCTGAAGGCGCGCCGCCTGGAGCGCGCGAGGGAAGAGCTCGCGAACCGCAGGCTCGATCACCTGAGCGTTTCGGAGATTGCGTTCCGCAACGGCTTTGGCGATGCGAGCCATTTCAGCCGCTGTTTCAGGAGCCAGTTCGGAGTCCCGCCGGGGGCCTGGCGCAAGTCGCCGGATTGAGGGTCAGCAGGGAATCCTGAAAATATCGCTTGCAACTAGATCGCATGCGATCTAATATTCGGCCCATGCCTTCCAAGCGCCCCGCCGCCCCACCCGCCGAAGCCCCCGCGACCAATCCGCTGGCGCTCGACGAGCAGCTCTGCTTCGCCGTGTATTCGACGATGCTGAGCCTCAACAAGGTGTACCGCGGCCTGCTGCGCGACCTGGACCTGACCTACCTGCAGTACCTCGTCATGCTCGTGCTGTGGGAGAAAGATTCGGTCAACGTCTCCGAAATCTGCAAGCGCCTCGCGCTCGAAACCACAACCCTCACGCCCTTGCTCAAGCGCCTCGAGGCGCGCGGACTCATCCAGCGCGTGCGCTCGGCTTCGGACGAGCGCCAGGTCATCGTGTCGCTCACCACCGAAGGCCGGGCCATGCACAAGAAGGCCCGCGCGTTGCCGGCCTGCGTGGCCGAAGCGATGGCGCTGGAGCCCCAGGACATCGGCAACCTGCGCGACCAGCTGCTCGCACTGCGCTCGAACCTCGACAGGAACGCGTGATGGCTTGCCGCACCCGCCTTCCTGTTTTCTCAAGCCATTTATATCGCATACGATATTAATACATGCGATCTGAATTCAACCCTCCTCCTACCTCCGCCCTCTCCCCTACGTCATCGAAAGAACGCACCATGTCCGCCAACAGCCTGAGCAATTCCACCGCCACCCGCCGCAGCCTGCTGCTCGGTGGCGCCTCCGTTGCAGCCGGCGCCCTCGTGGGCACCGGCTTCTCGTCCGCGGCATCCGCCGCTTCCACCGCCGCGCCGAAAGCCGGCGCGGTTCCCACCTCTTCACTCAAAGGAAAGCAGACCATGAGCAACATCATCACGACCAAGGACGGCACACAGCTCTACTTCAAGGACTGGGGCCCCAGCACCGGCCAGCCCGTCGTGTTCAGCCACGGCTGGCCACTCAATTCCGACAGCTGGGAATCGCAGATGCTCTTCCTCGCCTCGCAGGGCTATCGCACCGTCGCGCACGACCGCCGCGGCCACGGCCGCTCGAGCCAGCCCTGGAACGGCAACGACATGGACACCTACGCCGACGACCTCGCCACGGTCATCGAGACGCTGGACCTGAAGAACGCGATCCTGGTCGGCTTCTCCACCGGCGGCGGCGAAGTGGCGCGCTACATCGGCCGCCACGGCACCAAGCGCGTCGCCAAGGCCGCGCTCATCTCGGCCGTGCCGCCGCAGATGCTGAAGACCGCCGCCAACCCCGGCGGCCTGCCCATCGAAGTGTTCGACGGCCTGCGCGCCGCCCAACTGGCCAACCGCTCGCAGTTCTACAAGGACGTGCCCTCGGGCCCCTTCTTCGGCTTCAACCGTCCGGGCGCCAAGGTGTCGCAGGGCCTCATCGATTCGTGGTGGGCGCAGGGCATGCTCGGCGGCCACAAGAACACCTACGACTCGATCAAGGCGTTCTCGGAAACCGACTTCACCGAAGACCTGAAGAAGTTCGACGTGCCCACGCTCATCATCCACGGCGACGACGACCAGATCGTGCCGATCGGCGCCGCGGGCCTGGCCTCGGCCAAGCTGGTGAAGAACAACAAGCTCATCGTGTACCCCGGCGCGCCGCACGGCCTGACCGACACGCACAAGGACAAGTTCAACGCCGACCTGCTGGCGTTCGTGAAATCCTGATCGAACGCTAGGCGATCCACCGGGCTCTCTTGGTTTTTCGGGCACAGCACGAAGAACTGAGAGGCCCGGGTTGGGTGGAGCTCGACGCCATCACACCGACGTGAGGCTGCAGAGCGTGTAGCGCGCGCTTCGCTTGCCCCTCCTTCTTGCTCCCTCTCCCCTCGGGGAGAGGGTTGGGGTGAGGGAGCGGCCTTCGCATCACGCGCCGCGCTTCATCGAACGCGCCACCCTCACCCTAGCCCTCTCCCCCAGGGGAGAGGGAACAACACTTCAGCTCTCCTCGTACCACCTGTCCTTCGCCAACATCACCCGGTGATGCCCATGCCCCGACGGCATCATCGGAAAGCAGTTCTCCTGCGCCGCGACCTGCACGTCGAGAAAGAACGGCCCTTCGCTCGCGAGGCACTCGGCCAGCGCGGCTTCGAGTTCGGCAGGGTCCGACACCCGCCGCGCCCCCCAGCCAAACGCCTTCGCCAGCGCCACGAAATCCGGCAGTGCCTCGTTCCAGCTATGACTCAGCCGGTTGCCGTGGTTCAGCTCCTGCCACTGCCGCACCATGCCCATGTAGCCGTTGTTGCACAGCACCAGCTTCACCGGCGTGCGGTGTTGCACCGCAGTCGACAGCTCCTGGATGTTCATGAGCACCGACGCATCGCCGCTCACGCACACGCACAGCGCATCGGGGTGGCCGATCTGCGCGCCGATGGCGGCGGGCAATCCGTAGCCCATCGTGCCCGCACCGCCCGAGGTCAGCCAGTGCCGCGGGCTGTCGAAGCGCAGGTACTGCGCGGCCCACATCTGGTGCTGGCCCACATCGGTCGAGACGATCGCGTCGCGCCCGCTCCGGCCGATGGCCTGCTGCAGCGACGACACCAGTTGCTGCGGCAAGATTGCATCCGCGCGCGGCTCGAACTTCAAGCAGTCTTCGGCCCGCCAACGCTCGATGCGCGCCCACCACGGCGCCAGCCGCTCGGGTGCAAAGCCCTCTTCGGGCAGCAGCGCCAGCACCGCATCGAGGATCGCCGCGCAGTCGCCCACCATCGGCACATCGACCTGCACGACCTTGTTGATGCTCGTGGGGTCGATGTCGATGTGGATCTTTCGCGCATGCGGGCAGAACTCGTCGAGCTTGCCGGTCACGCGGTCGTCGAAGCGCGCGCCGACGCACACCACGAGGTCGGCCTCGTGCATCGCGAGGTTCGCCTCCAGGTTGCCGTGCATGCCCAGCATGCCGATGAACTTCGCATCCGACGCGGGGAAGGCACCGAGCCCCATCAGCGTCAGCGTGCAGGGCGCGTGCAGTCGGTTCACCAGTTGCGTGAAGGCCTCGCAGGCCGCGGGCCCCGAGTTGATGAGCCCGCCACCGCCATAGAGCACCGGCCGGCGCGCGGTCGAGAGCAAGTCGGCCGCGCGCTGCAGCATCGCCTTCGGCGGCAGCGCCGCCCGGCTCGTGCGCAACGGGCGCAATGGCTTCGAAGCGCCACCCTGGCCCAGGCGCATCAACTGGATGTCCTTCGGCACGTCGAGCAGCACCGGCCCCGGCCGGCCCGTCGATGCGATTTCGAGCGCGCGCCGCACCAGCGCCGGCACATCGTCGGCCGCGCGCACCTGCTGGTTCCACTTGGTCACCGAGCGCGACATGCCGAGCGCATCGCTCTCCTGAAAAGCCTGCGTGCCGATCACCGCCGTGGCCACCTGCCCGCTGATGCACAGCACCGGCACCGAATCGCTCATGGCATCGAGCAGCCCCGTGATCGTGTTGCCCACCCCAGGCCCCGAGGTGACCAGCACCACGCCGACCCGCCCCGTGCTGCGCGCATAGCCCTCGGCCGCATGCACCGCGGCCTGCTCGTGGCGCACCAGCACATGGCGCAGCCGCGGCTCGCCATGCAGCGCGTCGTACAGCGGCAGCGCGGCGCCGCCGGGGTAGCCGAAGATCGTGTCGACGCCGCACTCGACCAGCGTATCGAGCAGGGCCTCCGCCCCGTTGCGCACGCGGGGCGGCGCTTCGGGGTGAAGGGACAAGGAGGCCGTGAGGGGCAGAACGTTTGGATCAAGCAATCTCATGCCGTCAATTCTTCCGTTATTGATGCAGAATTTGCTTCATTCTTTTGGCTCTTTTGGTCCATTTTATGAAAACCAATCGGAAAACAGCAACTTCTGAAGAAGGATCTTTCGACAAGATCGACATGGCCATCCTCCGCGTGCTGCTGCTCGACTCGCGCAAGACCCTGCAGGAAATCGGCACCGAGGTCGGCCTGTCGCCCACCAGTTGCTGGACGCGCATCAAGAAGCTGGAGGCGCAGGGCGTCATCAAGCGCTATACCGTCGACGTCGATCCGGCCAAGCTCGGCTATCACGATTCGGTGATCGTGCAGGTCACGCTCGAGAGCCACACCGACGAAACCCTCTACGACTTCGGCCGCGTGCTCGCGACCATTCCCGAGATCCAGGAGGCGTACCTCGTCTCGGGCGACTACGACTACTACATCCGCATCGCCGTGCGCGACACGCGCGACTACGAGCGGCTGCTGCGCGAAAAGCTCTACAAGATTCCCGGCATCCGGCACAGCAAATCGCACTTCGTGCTGCGGGTGCTGAAGGAGACCAGCGTGCCTGTCATCTGACGGTGCGAACATCGCGCTCCACTGAACTCCCCCGCCCAAAGGATCTTCGGATGTTCGATTTCTTCAAGAAGAAAAAGCCGCCGGCCCCGGCTGCGGCGCTCGTCGAAACAGGCCCCGCCGTTCCCCTGCCCCTAGCCGGACGCAAGGGACATGTAGGCGCCATCGAGGCGGTGACGCTCGACGGCACGATGTACTTCTTCGGCTTCGACTTCAGCAGCGACCTCGTGCTGTCGCCCCTCATCGCCGACATCGACCTCGCGGCGCGCTTCGCGAGCCAGCACATGGAGCAGCGCGACGGCACGCACGACGAGGCCTACTGGCGCGAACTGGCAGGCTACGCCGTCGACGGCTCCGAGCTTTCTTCCGCGCCGGAAAGCCGCACCTTCAGCACCGAGTCGCTGGCCGCGACCGTCGCGAGCCTCGCGCGCGTGCGCCGCGAAGGCACGGTAGAGCCCGGCTTCGCCATCGGGTATCACCTGCGCTATCTGCTCGGCACCGCAGGCGCATGGGACGCCTGGGAAGACGCCGACGAATGGATCGACGCCATCAGTGGCAAGCGGCCGCTGGCCGAAGGCGAGACGTTGCCCGATATCGCCGACCGCCTGCAGGCGCACCTGAACGCGCTGGTCGATGCTGCGCCGGGGAACTGGGCTACGAAGTTCGCGGTGCTGAAGGCTTGATCCAGCTCAAAGCCGCACCAACTCCACCCGCCGGTTCTTCGCCCGCCCCGCCTCGTTGTCATTCGGCGCCACCGGCTCGGCCGCACCCGCGCCGCGCGTGGTGAAGCGCCGCGGGTCCACACCCGCCTTCACCAGCACCCCGATCACCGCGACTGCGCGGCGCTTGGACAAGTCGTCGTTGTGCTTCGCCTCGCCCTGCGCATCGGTGTGCCCCACCACCGACAGCTTCAGCGGCGGGTTGTTGCGCATGAGCTTGGTCATCTCGTCCAGCGTGGGCTGCGACTCGGGGCGGATCACGTCCTTGTCCAGGTCGAACAGGATGCCGTAGAGGTTGATGCGCCCCGTCTCGGCCAAGCTCTTCTGCATGGCCGAGGCGTCGACGAACACGATCTTGTCGCCCTCCATCGCCTTGGCTTCCACCACGCGCACGAAGGCGTGGCTGCCGACATCGGCGTTGTGCTCGGCCAGCGCGATGCTCGCGTACACGGTGCCGGTGGGGCCGGTTTTCTTCGCGAGCAGGTAACGCCCGCTCACCGAAAAGTAGTTGCGCACGTAGTCGCCGCTCTTGCCCAGGCGCGGCCATTCGGGGTCGTCGAAGGCGAGCGCAAAGTCGTAAGGCGTGTTGGTGTCCACGCTGTTGGGGCGCTTCTGGTAGCAGGAGGCGTTGGCGGTGCCGCAGGTGAAGAGCACATCGAAGCCCTTGGCCTTCAGGCTCGCCTCGTAGTTGCGCTGCACTTCGAGGAGCGAGCGCCCGGCCGGCAGCTTGTAGTGATAGAGCGAAATCTTGCCCTCGAGCTTCAGCAGATCGGGCTTGCCGCCGCCCCAGTTCTGGAACGGCTCCTTGATGAGCCCGACCTCGTCGTAGGCCGTGACCTTGGTGCCGTCGAGCACCGCGCCTTCATAACGGCCGACGAGCGGGTGGTCTTTCTCGGGCGGCGCGGCGGCGAAGGCGGCCGTGCAAAAAAGCGCGGCCGTTGCAGCGAGGAAGGCGAGCTGTTTCATCGGAAACGTCGAAAGGACGTAAGAAGCGGCGACGCCCGGAATGCTAGGACGGGCACGAGCCGTTGTGCATTCGACGGACGGCCTATGCCGTGAGCCGTGAGCAGTCGGTCGAGGCACCGGCTCTGCGGGCACGACGCGGCGGCGGCTGACAAACGCATGAGGCCAGATGTCGCTTACTGATTCGCAGGGCGCCGGTGCATCGCGTGGTGAGTCACGCGCTCACCTGAGCGAGCCAGTCCACACAGGAGATTCCCGCATGTCGGCAGCGACACACAAAGCGATTCTGGAAAAGGCCAACGCGGCCATCGAGAAAGGCGACTACGAAGGGTTCCTCGCGCACTGCACCGAGGACACGGAATGGACCTTCGTCGGCGACCGAACGCTCAGCGGCAAACAAGCCGTTCGCGAGTGGATGGCGACGGCCTACACCGAGCCACCCAAGTTCGACGTCCATCACTTGATCGCCGAGGGCGACATCGTCACGGCGCTGGGCGAGATCACGCTGAAGGACGAAGCGGGCAAGGAAACGCGCCACGCTTACTGCGATGTGTGGCGCTTTCGTGAAAGCAAGATGGCCGGGCTGCATGCGTTCGTCATCGAAGGGGCGTTGCAGGGCGGGGGCGCTGCTTAGGCGCTGAATGCCCCCTGCCCGCGCCGCCGCCGAGACCAACGCCCGATCAGTGCATCTCGGCCAGCGCCTCCTTGACACCCTGCTCCTGCAGCGGCGTGTCCCCGCCCTCCAGATGCAGCGCGGCATGCGACGGTACAGGCGTCGCGCAGTCCTTGTGGATCACGCCGTCCTTCATGACCAGTTGCACCTTGGCCGGGTCCGTCAGCAACGACAGGTCTTGCAGCGGATCGCCGTCGATGAGGACGATGTCGGCAAGAAAGCCCGCCTTCAATTGCCCCAGCTCATCGGGCCGCAACATGATCTCGCCGCCCAGGCGCGTTGCCGCCATCAACGCCTCCTTGGGCGTCATGCCGATGTAGTCGACGAAGTACTGAAGGTCGTTGGCATTGGTGCCGTGCGGCATCCATGCAAAGCCGTAGTCGCCGCCCGGCAGGATGCGGATGCCGCGCTTGTGCATCTCGCGCAATGAGGCCGATGCGATCTCCAGCTCGCGCTTGTAGCCCATCTGCGTCGCCACGGCCTCGGTGATGCCGTACTCGGCCGCGTGGTAGGTCGTGCGAATCAGCCAGCCGATGCCGGGCGCGACGAAGTGCTTGTCTTTCGCGGCCTCGAGCATGTCGAGCGCCTCCTCGTCCGCAAAGCTCGCGTGGTAGACCATCTCGATGCCGTGGCGCACGCACTGCTTGACTGATTCGCTCGACCGCGCGTGGGCCGCCATGCGCTTGCCGTAGCGCTTGGCCTCCTGCGCGAGCATGGCGACTTCGTCTTCGGCAAAGGGCGACATCTCGGCCGGCAAGCCCGCGATGTATTCGCCCGACAGGTTGATCTTCAGATGGTCGACCCCGTACTTGATGAAGGTGCGCGCGGACCTGCGGATTTCTTCGGGTCCGCTGCACACGCTGCCGAAGCTCAGCTCCTCGAACTTCATGTGCGGCAGCGTGTTGTCGCCCAGCGCGCCGATGGTGGTGATCTCCTGGCTGCCCGCAAGGTAGCGCGGCCCCGGGAACTCGCCCGCGTCGATGGCATTGCGCAGCACCACGTCCAGCCGCGGCTTGGCCGCCGCCGCGCCGATGGCCGATGTCCACCCCATGTCGAGGTAGCGCTTGGCCACGCGCACGCACCAGAGCATGTGTTCCTCGGGCGGCATGAACTGGATGGCCGCGAGCGAGGGCTGGTCGTTCCACGAGAAATGCGTGTGGGCCTCGGTCATGCCCGGCATGAGAAAGCGGCCCTTGCCATCGATCACGCGCGCGTCGTCGGTGCTCACGCGCCGGGGGAAGCGCGCCACCTCGACGATGCGTTTTCCCTCGACCAGAAGGTCGCCGGCGTAGGCCTCCTCGCCCGAGCCGTCGAAGATGCGGACATTGGTGAATGCAATACGGGTCATCGTTGTCTCCTCCGGCGTTTGGTGGCCGGCAATGGGTTATCGAAATCGGCAGGGGTGTCGTCTCAACGAAGCGCCGCGTAGAAGGCTTCGAGCGCCTGCATGCAGCGCTGCGGTTGCTCGAAGGTGGTCCAGTGGCCGCATCCTTCGAGCACGACGAGGCGGCTGCCGGCGATGCGTGCCTGCATCGCCTGGACGTTGGCCACCGGGGCCACGCCGTCCTGGTCGCCGGTGACCAGGAGCGTCGGCACATCGAGGCGTTCGAGCGCGGCCGATTGCGCATCGGCCAGCGCCGCGCAACTTTGCGCATAGCCTTCGGGCGGCTGGCGCATCACGCCCTCGCGCACCAGGGCGAGCACCGCCGGCTGCTGCTCCTTCGTCTGCGTGCTCGTCGCGCCCTTCACGATCGCATCGGCGATCTCCTGCATGGCAGCCGCGCCGCCGCGTGCAGCGTTGGCACGCGCCGCGATGTTGGGACGCGCCGCATCCGGCGGCGCCGCCAGCGGGCCGAACAGCGCCAGCGATTTCACGGCGCCGGGGCTCCGCACCGCGAGGTGCTGCGCGACGATGGTTCCGAGCGAATGCGCCATCACATGCACCGATGCAATGTCGAGTGCCGAGAGCAGCCGCAGCATCGCATCGACGTAACCATCGATCGACAAGGCCGCGCCATCGGCCGGCAGCGGTGACCGCGCGCTCCCCGGCAGGTCGGGCCTGATGCGACGAAAAGCGCCAAGCGCTGGCAACACAGGCGTCCAGTTGTTCGACGATCCGCCCAGCCCGTGGATGCACAGCAGCGCTTCGCCCTCGCCATCGACCTCGACAGTCAGGCCGTTCAAAACTTGAGTCGTCATGTGCGGCCCCTTCAAACGAACTTGTTCTCGATGGCGCCCAGCCGGTCGATCTCGACCCGCACCACGTCGCCGGCACGCAGGTAGCGCGGCGGGTTCATGCCCATGCCCACGCCGGCCGGCGTGCCCGTGGCGATGACATCGCCGGGGTAAAGCGTGATGCCGCGCGAGATCGTCTCGATGAGCGTGGGAATGTCGAAGATCATGTTCTCGGTCGGCCCGTCCTGGCGCAGTTCACCGTTGACCCAGCAACGCACCCGCGTCCTGGTGCCGTCGAACTCGTCGGCCGTCACGATCCACGGGCCCATCGGGCAGAAGGTGTCGAACGACTTGCCCAGGTCCCATTGCCCGTGGCGCATCTGCACGTCACGCGCCGTCACGTCGTTGACCACCGTGTAGCCGAACACATGCGACATCGCCGCGTCGCGCGCGATGTTCTTGCCGCCCTTGCCGATGACCACGGCCAGTTCGGCCTCGTAGTCGATCTGCGCCGACACGTCCGCGGGAACCAGCACCTCGTCATGCGGCCCGACGACGCACTCGGGCACCTTGGTGAACACGATGGGCCATTCGTCGGTCTTGGCGGCGTTGTCCTTGAAGACCGATGCCGACAGCTCCTTGGCATGCGCGTGGTAGTTGCGGCCCACGCACCAGAGGTTGCGCCGCGGCTTGGGCAGCGGTGCATCGAGCACCACTTCGCGCAAGTCGACTGCGGGCCCCGATGCCTCCGGAAGCGATCCGCCCCTGGCGAGAATTTCGATCAGCGTCAGCACGCCGCTGTCTGCCTGCTCCGGCGTGAGCTGCAGTGGCGTGACGGTCTTGCCGTCGGCGGAAACGAGGCCGACCTTGCGGTGGCCCTCGCTCGTGAAAGTGGCGATTCGCATGAAGGTTTGCTCCTGTGTTTTAGCGATGCGCCAACTTTAGAAATCGCGGGCCGGCGGCGCTTATCGGCCGATCCAGCGGCGTATCGAATCGTCTGGTGTGCTTCTAAGGACTTACCCGATGCGCTGCCCGAGCCGGCGCCGTGCGGGAGAACAATCGGCCGACCCGAAACCAACCCGATGAAGCGCGCACAGATGCAGGAAGCCTATGCACTCCACGAAGGCGCGTTCGGCACCGCGATCGTCCTGGAGGCGAGCGCCAACCTGGTGGCGCACGCGCACTCCGAAACACAGCTCGCCCTCTGGCTGGGCGGCGCGCGGGCCTGCGCGCACGTCGGCACCGAAGTCGTCGGCTACAGCGAAAGCGTGGCGCTCGGCGTCAACGCGTTCGAGGCGCACGACATGGTTCGCCTGGAGGACAACGGATCGAGCCTGTTCATCGTCTTCATGATCAAGAAGGACTGGCTCGACGAACTCGGCCTGGCGAAGGACCGGAGCTTTCGCTTTCCGTCACCGCGCGTGCCCATCGGCGATGCGCTGCGGCGTTCGTGCTGGCGGGTGCTGGATCTGATGATCTCCACCGGTGCGGCACGCGAGCACATCGACAAAGAGGTCGAGCGGCTGCTCGAAGCGGCCATCGCCGCTTCCGCCACGGGCGGCGATGCGGCGCCGGTGGCTGGCGGCATCGGTGTGACGCTCGATCACCGATTGCGCGCCGCCATCGCGCACATGCGAGCGCATGTTTCCGAGAAGACCACGATCGATGAAATCGCCGCCAAGGTCGGCCTCTCGCGCGCGCATTTCTTCGCGCTGTTCCGCGATCAGCTGCACACGACGCCGCAGGTGTTCTGGAGCGGCGTGCGCGTCGAGGAGGCGATGCGCAGGGTGAGCGATGGCGGCAAGCTCACCGACGTTGCACTCGACCTCGGGTTCTCGGCCCCGGGAAATTTCTCGCGCTTCTTCAAGGAGCACACGGGGATTTCGCCTTCGATCTTCAAGCGCGCCACGCGCGCGCCTTCGCCGGTCACTGTCACTGGGATACCGCGGGAGAGCCGGTCTTCCTAGCGCTGTTGCGGGCTTTGGAAACGTGTGCGGCTGATCGAGGCCGCGATTGCGATTGAAGTTCATTGCGTACTTGTGAACGGACGGCTGATCGGTTGAGCCGCGCGCATCGAATATCGGCCACGCACAGCGATGAAGCGAGCGAGCAAACGAAACCTGCGCGATCCGCGACTTACTAGCGGATTCAGTTTCCCCGCCCGCGCTGTCTCTCTCTAAAGTGGACGCCCCTGTCGCTCGGCGACGGACTGTATGGAGCAATGAAGGCGCTGACACGACGCGCTTTTTTGAAGGATGACCGCTTCGCCTCGCGGCGGGCCATCGGTGCCATGCGCACTCGATGGAAAACGCGAGGCACAAAAGGCGACGGCCGGGATGTGTCAGCACCCCAGCCGTCTAACCACATGACGTGCAACAACTTGGAAAGAGAGCACAACAAATGGCTAAACGAATTATGGCCGGGCACCCTGCACCGGCACCCCGCGGCAAGTCCACCAGCGGCACCGCCCCCACCATCACGGACGGACCCAGCGCGGCAGACCTTCTGGAGAACAGGCTGGAGCAGTTGAAGTCGCTGCTGTGGTGCTGCTACAGCGAAGGCATCGACTGGTCCCACGGCGACGGGCCGAAGCATCTGGAGAACGTGATCTGGCTCGCGGCGGATATGGTGGATCAAGCGGCGGAGTTGCATCAGCGGTGTTTGGGCGAGCGGGCTGGGCAAGCCTGATTGATGTGGGCATGCTCCGGCTGACGGAGCATGCGCAGGAGCCCCCGAACGGCTGTCGCCTATGGCAGCATGCGGCGGCGGATTCAACCGGCCGCCACTCTCTTCTCATGAAGCATCACATGACGATTACTTCTGGTGTTCGCAAAGCCTTGATTGGCAGTCTCTGTTTGCTAGCTGGCGCGACTGCTTTCTCCCAATGGCCATCGCCGAATGTTCTGGATTTAGGCTACAAGACGCCAAGAACCGCTCTCCCCGTAGCTGCTTATCGGAATATGAGCACCACCGAATTCAGATCAATGGTACGCAAGGCTTTTCAGGAATCGGGTTTCACCCTTCGTTTCTGCAAATTCGCAAAAAGACAAGCCCACGGTTATTCGTTTTGAGTTGGTCGTCAATCCGAAAACGGAGATAAATCCGACGATCCTTGTGTCCATTGACGAGTCGCTGTTGGACAGTAGAAAAAATTGCAATCCGTGCTTTTTGAGATTCGCTGAAATCAGCAACGAGCAGGAAATGAAGGCGCTACCCTGGATGATGCAATACAAGCTGACCTCGCTTCTCTTACCGGCAATCGACAAAGCGTATTCAAATATCGAATTGAGCGGTCGCACTCATTTGGCGCCGTCGTTCAACTTTAATTACAAGCCCCAGTGGAAAGGAGAAAAAAATCTATTCGGCAACTCCTATATCGGCATCAGCTTGCCCGATCTCAAGGAGCGCCTGATCAATGCATACCGAAGTGCTGGCTTTACGCCGATTGAGAATGACGTCAACCAGAAATCTTCCGAACTCGATCTGATTTTCAGTTTTCCTATAGACCCTGCCAAAGACGGCGGCGCCGTTTACAAATTAAAAATCAACAGCCAGTTCGATGCAAACGGACACTGCTATCCGTGTGAGATCACTGAAAACTACGATCCCTACCAGCGACTTCCTCCCGCGGGTTTGTCTGGAGTTTTCGATCGCGCAACCTTGGAATCCAGATTTTCGGCCGCCAGGAGTACCGCGTTCGAAAACATGCGAATTGATCTTGAAAGCTATTTACGACCTCGCTCCGGATTTACAGTGCCAACCAAATTGGCACCTCTTGGGTCACCTCGCCCTCCGCCCACCCCGATCGCCGTGACATGACGACGAAGGTGCAGCACGTATTTAGCAATACCGGCATTGCAGCGACGCGGCACGAGCATTGGCTTGTTTTTATCAATTTATTTGTAGCTTTATCAGCCGGAGCACTGGCATCGCTGTCTGCCCCAATGATGCTGGCCGTGCTTTATATTGATATTTGGTTGTTTGCCAATCCTCATCTCGTTGCAACCTACACGCGCATTCGCCAGATTTCCCCGAGCATCAAAACTCATTGGGTTTTGATTTTTGCCGCCCCAGTTTTAATAGGGACAGGCTTGACGATCATCG
The DNA here is from genome assembly GCF_050435205.1 of Variovorax sp. W2I14. Taxonomy (NCBI): domain Bacteria; kingdom Pseudomonadati; phylum Pseudomonadota; class Betaproteobacteria; order Burkholderiales; family Comamonadaceae; genus Variovorax; species Variovorax sp. W2I14. The sequence goes on from NZ_JBNDJX010000001.1 coordinate 2,333,112, forward strand.
CTCTCGCTTATGAAGCGGCCGGGCTACTGGCTCTCTACTTTGTGCTTCAGGCGTTTCACGTGACTCGCCAGAGTTATGGAATAGCAAGGCGCTGCGACCGCCGGCTGCAGGTGTCTTATCAAAGGCTGCCTTATTTTCTGATCTATATTTTCCCTGCATGGGGATATTTGCATCGCGGTGCACAGGCGCCCGATAGTTTCTTGGGGTATCCGATCTGGCTGCCACCTGTTCCGAAAGAGCTAGACTTTGCAATAGGGATTGTGGCTGTAATTGGCGCATTACTCTGGTTCGCACGCCTGTGGTATCGCAGGAGCGCACAGCAGGAAAATTTTCTCTTTAACAATTTTGTGTTCTCCCACTTATTGGTTTCGCTGGTCAGCTATATATTGATCAGCGACATTACCCTAGGCTGGCTGGTAGTCAATGTTTGGCACAATATCCAATATCTGATGTTTGTCTATCGCCAGCGGCGAAGCGATATCAAGGAGGGCAACGATGCGGGAGAATTGAAAAACACCTTAGCACCCCGAAAATCGTTGATCGAACTCCTGAAACGCCCGACCGTATTTTTCTCAGGATGTTTTGTTTTAGGCGCGATCTTTTACGTCGTAGCCGACAAGACTGGAGAAAGCCTGCTGTGGCTGGGCTTTCCGACCGTTCTTATTGCGCACCTTATTTTTAATTTTCATCACTATTTGGCGGACGGCCTCATATGGAAGCGTCGCCGTATTGGCGGACCCAAGAACGCCCGCGCCGCCCCCTCTAATTGAATGCCCCGTCCCTCGCGATCCATCCGACGGACACGGAAGGCATCGACGAGACGTGCTCAAGGTGAACCGATCTGGGCAGCTGACGTGCTCCGCACGGATCACTGACCAACAGCCAGGCAACACGACACGAAGCTTTAGCCCGCGTCATGCAGAATGCCGCGCGGGAACCGACGCTCCTACAGAAGCCGCCTTTGCTTGGAACGTCGCGATCAACGAAAAATATTCACAAAGATTGTTGGAGTGAGGGATGAACAAACTTGCTTGCCGGGCAACCGCGACGCTGCTGATGGTTGCTCTTGCTTCTTGCGGCGGAGGTGGCAGTGGAGGAGAAAGCGCCATCGGTTTGCCGGCAGGGCAGTCGCCGTCATCGCAGTCGATCAGTGACCCAGTCTCGACTCCGGCCGTAACCGCGAAGGCGGAACTGCAAGATTCGTCCGGTATTCAAGGGCTTTCAGCCGCACAAGCAGACTCGTCAGGTGGCGTAGCTGCCCTGCGCGGACAAGGCTTGGATGCGCTCTCGGAGCGCGCCCAAATGCGTGGTGCCGATTCCGGTTCGGTATCGGCGCGATTCGTGCCAGGCGGCGACCCTGAGCGCTATGTCGGCAGCTGGAGCGCATCCGACGGCAGCCCAGCGCGCTATCTATTGGTCGCCTCTGGCCCAGATGCCTTCGACACCGGGATTCTTTTCGAGCCCCTCACGCAAAGTGAGCAGGCCACCAATGGCGCGATGGTGCGTCTGAACGACGCCACCCTCACAGGCAACGGCGCAACACAGAACATCAACGGCGATGCGAGCTTCGCGATCGGGCGTTGGGTGACGGGCACCGCCACGCTGGGCCCCGGCAAGAACTATGTGCTCACGGGCGACTACAAGCGCACGTACCACTACCTCGCATTTAATGCGGTTCCATACATACCCCCCTGGGACAACGCTCCGCCACTCATTTGCAGCACCGGCGCCTTCACAACCCCGACCCATCTGGACAGTGGCCCGAGCAACGCCCCCCTCAATGGCACGGCGACTGGTTCTGCGGCCATCAGTTTCAACCACGGTGAGGCTCACATCACTGGCGCGATCAAAGTCATGGCCGGCGATGAAGCAGGTACGGTGCCTTTCAGTACCGGCGACCACCCACTCAACTCGTCGCTGTCATGGCAGTCGGCCTTCAGCACGGACAACACGACCGGCAGATGGTCCGTCTCCTTCATGCTTGGCGATGGCGAGATCTACGGCACCAAGATGATTGCGATCAAATACATAGCCGTCATGCTCCCCTCGCGCGCGCGCTACACCGGGGTAGCAAGCCTAAGCTGCAGGCCCACGCCGTAGCTTGGCTGCCGCTTCAACCACCGGAAGTGCATCCGACCTTGCTGATGAGGCACAACCGGGCATCGGCATCAACCGCTCTCGGAAGCGAAGCCACCAGCCTTGCCCTTGGCCTTCCGAACCAAGATCACAAGCCCCGAAATCAAAAAGTACACAGCCCCCACCGCCGCATACCCAGCAAACGTCTGCACCACAGGCGCCGCGCTCCCCTGCTGCGCCACAAAAAACCCGCCGGCCAGCGCCGACTGAGCCCCGCTGAGCATCATCACCCACTGCCCTTTGTCGCTCTTGCGCCGGCGAATCGCAGTCGCCAGTTGAAGCAGCCCCGCGACGATGGCCCACGCGCCGAAGATCGCCAGAATGAGCTGCAGCTTGAGCCCCAGCGAAACCGCGACGGCCACGGTGACCAGCGCGCTGATCCAGGCGTTCAGCACCTGCGTGGGGTTGGCCTTGGCGCCGCCCGTCATCCGCGCGTCCCACAGGTTGGCCAGCGCGTCCCATGCGGGGTAAATGACGAGCAGCGCGCTCGCCACGATGGGCGAGCCCTTGGCGACGGTGAAGGCGAGCGCGACCCACACAAAGGAAAAGGCGGCGCGCGTGAAGTAGAGCTTGCGCAGCCACGCGGCGCGTTGAAGAAGCGGTTGAAGTTGAAGTGGCGACTGGTTGGTGTCTGACATGGCAATGGCGGTCGAGGCCGCGAGATTGGAAAGAAGAGGAAGAAGAGAAAAAGCTCGTCGCCCCTGGTACGGAGCGGCTGCAGCCAATTCTGTTTGGCCCCTCCCAATCGCGGTATCGGTCGAATGACCGACAAGGGCGCCTCGAAATAAATCGACTGTGCGATCCTGTGCTTTTGCCCGTCCCCACCGCCTCCGTGATGCCAGACGACACCACCATCGCCGTATTCGACGCCGTGCGCGCCCTTGCCTTCATCGGCGACCTGAGCATGGGCCAGCCGACCGACCATTCGCTGCGCACCGCGTGGCTCGCGGGAATGATCGCGACAGAAGCCCGCTGCGCCCCCTCGCAGGTCGAGGCCGCCCGGCACGTCGCGCTGCTGCGCTGGTCGGGCTGCACGGCCAATGCGCAGGAGTTCGCGGACTTCCTGGACGACGACGTGCAGGGCCGGCAAGCCATGCTCGCATCGCAGAAGCCGCGCGCACCGCAACAACATCAACAACATCAGCCGCGCAGCGCGGCCATCCCGAGCGCGATGCTCGACATGGCCAACATCCATTGCGAAATCGCCGGCGACATCGCGAACACGCTGGGCCTCCTCCCCGACACCGAAGCGGCGCTGCGCGCGATCTTCGAGACCTACGACGGCGGCGGCGTGCCCGGCCTGCTGCAAGGCGACGAGGTGCCGCTCGCAACTTACGTCGTGGCGCTGGCCAGCGATCTCGAAATCTTCAGCCGCCTCTACGGGCTCGACGAAGCGCTCACGCTGGCCCGCGGACGCGCGAACAGCGTGTACCCCGGCGCGCTGGTCGATGCCAGCACGCCACACGTCGCGACGTGGATGAAAACGCTAAACGCCCCCACCCCGCCGTGGACCGACGCGGCCGACCAGCCCGCATCGATGCTGCAGCGCGTCGGGCTGGAGCTGGTGGGCGACGTGATCGATCTCAAGCTGCCCTGGATGACGGGTTACTCCCGCCGCGTGGCCCAGCTGGCGCGCGACGGCAGCGCGCACGCGGGGCTGGACGAGGCGCTGTGCCAGCGCACGTACAAGGCCGGGCTGATCCACGGCATCGGCCGCGCGTCGGTGCCCAACGCGATCTGGAACGCGCCCGAGCCGCTGCCGGCTTCGTCGCTGGAGCGCATGCGGCTGGTGCCGTACTGGACCTCGCGCGCCGCCGGGCAAATCGACGGGCTCGCGGCCGAAGCGGAGATCGCGTCCTTCGCTTTCGAGCGGCGCGATGGCTCGGGTTACTTCCGCGGCCGGTCGGGCACGGCGATGCCGCTGGAGGCGCAGTTCGTCGCGGCGGCCGAGCGGTGGGTTGCTCTTCGCACGCGGCGTCCGTGGCGGGCGGAGTTCAGCGAAGCGGAGGCGCTGGAGTGCATGAAGGAAGACGTGGAGGCGGGGCGCTTCGATCAGCACGTTGTCGATGCGCTGCTTGCCTGCGCGATGTCGCATGCGCCTTCGAGATCCGCGGCGCCGCAACAACAGCGCGGCGAACAGGCTTTGTCGGAGCGCGAGCTGGAGGTTCTGCGCTGCATCAGCAAGGGCGAGAACACCAAGGAAGTCGCTCGCGCGCTGGGCATCAGCCCGCGCACGGTGCGAACGCATGTCGAGCGCGTGTTCCTCAAGCTCGAATGCTCGACGCGCGCGGCCGCGACGTTGAAGGCGGCGACTCGCGGGCTGATTTGACCTCGGGCTCCGGCCGATAGCGGCACGGGTGGAGCGAACTGCGAGGGCGCCGTGGCGCCCTTTTCCTTTTCTCTAGTGCAACCGGGATGCGGTTCGGGCCGAAGTCGAAGGACTTCGCAATCTGGATCGCGCCCGCCCCGCTGCGCAAATTTTCATCGTCACGAACGCTTCATGTCGGCACTAAAGAATCGCGCCGTCAAAAGACCTGAACACGACCTGACCAAACGATGAAAACCGCAAAAAGCACGCCCTTCCCCACCGTCCCCCTCGATCTTCCCCAGCGCCGCACCTTCCTGCGGCAGAGCTTCGCCACCGCGGGCGTGGTCACGCTCCCGGCCTTTCTCGCGGCCTGCGGCGGTGGCGGCAGCAACGGCGTTGCCTTCCCGCCGATCGCCGGTGTGCCGCCCGCGCCTTCGCCGGCTCCGGCACCGACACCTCCTGCCCAGCCCCCGGTCGAACCGCCCGTCGTCAAGAAGAGCCCCTTCGCGGAGTTCTCGGCGCTGCAGCCCGCCGATGCCAACGGCGTGATGCTGCCCACGGGCTTCACCTCGCGCATCGTTGCGCAGTCGGGCGCCATCGCCGCAGGAAGCTACACATGGCATGGCTCGCCCGATGGCGGCGCGACCTACCCGACCGCCAACGGCGGCTGGATCTACGTGAGCAACTCGGAAATCAGCAAGGCCGGCGGCGGTGTCGGTGCGTTGCGCTTCGATGCCAACGGCACAGTGGTCGATTCGTACCCGATCCTGAAAAACACCTCGACGAACTGCGCGGGCGGCCCCACCCCCTGGAACACCTGGCTGTCGTGCGAGGAGCATTCCAGCGGCATGGTGTGGGAGTGCGACCCCACCAAGCCCTGGGTGGACGCGAGCAGCGCCCCGAGCCTGCCGGCGCTGGGCCTCTTCGCGCACGAGGCGGTGTGCGTGGACCCGGTTCACAAGACGCTTTACCTGACCGAAGACGCATCCCTCGGCCGCGTCTACCGCTTCGTCTGCGATGCGAGCGACTGGCCCGAAGGCACCCCGCGCGCTGCGATGAAGACGGGCCGGCTGCAGGTGCTCAAGGTCAAGGACATCGCGGACGACATCGACCTGGCCGATCCGGCCAAACCGTATCCGAAGGACTTCGGCCAACCTTTGGCAGTGGAGTGGATCGATGTCAACGACCCCGACATGGCGCAGGCCGGCGTGCGCTCGAGCATGCGCGCGGCAGGCCGCACGCCGCCCGGTGCCGGGTTCAGGAAGGCCGAGGGCATCTGGTTCTTCAACGGCATCGTGTACTTCGTGACCTCGTACAACGCGCACATCTGGGCCTACGACACGCAGAACCAGACACTCGAAGCGATCTACGACGGCATGAACAAGGACCCCGCCACGCACTCGATCGACGAGCCGGACAACCTCACGATCTCGGCCCTCGGCGACATCCTGGTGGCGGAAGACGCGGGCAACCTGGAAATCGGCGTGCTGCGGATGGAATCGGGCACCTCCCAGCCACTCGTGCGCCTGGTCGGCCACGACGACAGCGAGGTCGTCGGCCCCGCCCTGTCGCCCGATGGCAAGCGGCTGTACTTCAGCTCGCAGCGCGGCACCGGCAAAGGCGGCATCACCTTCGAGATCACCCTGCCTTCTGCGGCGAAGTAAGACAAGGCGAGAGGCGAGGCGTTCGCCCGGCACGGCGCAGGAAGACTGATCAACGGTCGATCCTGCGGCCGATGCGTTTGCCATATGGCGCGGCCGCGGTTGTCGGCGTAAGCTGAAATCCGGCCGACCAGCCAAGGTGATGGCCCCAGCAACCACCGCTGTGCCGACTTGTACGAAAGGACCTCCCATGTTGTCCGACTCGTCTGTCACGACCATGCTCCCCGTCAAGGACATGGACCGCGCCCGCGCCTTCTACGAGGGTTGCCTGGGCCTGAAACCCGGAGGCCTCCGGCCCGACGGCAAGTTCGTCTACGCGGTGGGCGGCAGCACGCTGTCGCTGTTCCCCAAACCGGAGGGAACCAAGGCCGACCACACGGCGATCAGCTTCCAGGTCGACGACATTGCCGCCAGCATCGCGAACCTGAAGCGCGCCGGCGTGGTGTTCGAGGACTACGACTACCCCGAGCTGAAGACCGTCGACCATGTTTGCGTGCTCGGTTCGGAGAAGGCGGCGTGGTTCAAGGACACCGAGGGGAACTACCTCTGCATTCACGAGGAGATTGCAGAGGGGTAGCTGCGATGCGTCGAGCGCCGGTCGGACGGCGTCCGGGAGGCGCCGAATTTTTGCGGCACGATGCAGTCATTTGTGAACTGGCAATGACCTTGTCTACCCGGGCTTCTCAGGCCATTTTCTCGCTGCTTCTTGTCGGACCACTCGTTGCGGTTGTGTTTGTCTTCTACAAACCGTCGAGCGAGATGCCGCCCTTCTTCCTGCCCCTCCTGTCGCACGTCGAACAGATAGCAACCTCTGCGGGAGGTGCCATCGTCAAACCGAAATGCACGTGGTCTTCGAAGAATGGGTACACCGTGCAATGCCCGCTGTCGGGAACGAAGGGAACGCAAGTCCGAGCCGCCTTGCAACAAACAGGCTGGCTGCAGACGAGGACCCGGCGTGCGTTGGGCGGTGACTCGAGCTATTCATATGCACGCGGCGAGCAGTGTGCGCAAGTCGACGAGAGCGCGGACTCGTCTCGCTTGTGGCTGTCCGTAGGATGCTATGGCTAGACGACTCTGACGCCATTCGGACAATGAATTCATCCCCAACTGACCTCTTCATCGACCAAGGTTATCTACGGCTCGAAGGCTTCCACCCGAAGAAGCAGGTGGCGAGCGTCAGGCAGAAGCTCCTGGACGAGCTCAAGCGGCTGAAGGCGTTGCCCGGAGGAAAGAGCCTGCCGGGCTCGCTGCAACGGCTCCCCGTTTTCCAGCAGATCGGAAAGCTCTCGGCGCTCGTCAAGGTTCCCGGCTTGGATCAGGCACTCGTAACGCCCGACCTCATCGAATACATCACCCGACTTGGCGGGCGCGCGCCCTCTGCCGTTCAGGAAACACAACTACTGCTCTCACCGCCGAGCCAAGGCGCCTCGACGCTCGAGGGATTGAACTGGCATGTCGATGTGTCGGCGCCGACGCAAGGGCCGCTGCCCGGTATCCAGGCTTTCTTCCTCATCGATGACGTGGCACCCGGCGGAGGCGCAACCCTTGCGTTGGCCGGCTCGCATCGCGTCGGCACGCCGGGGCAAGCCTCGGCCTCGCGGCTCCGGGAAGTGTTGAAGACGCCCGGAGACCTGGCGCGAAGTCTTGAGCAACTGGGCATCGGCATCGTCGAGATGTCGGGCCGCGCGGGCGACGTGTTCCTGATGGACCTGCGGCTCTTGCACACGCCATCGGTCAACGCAACGAAGAACGTGCGGATGATGGCGACGGCCCGCTGCTTCTTCTCCAACGGCACCTGAAATCCCCGTCGCCGCACGGCAGGCAAGACGGGCTTGCGCACGGTTGGACATAGGCCGTTTGGACGACTTCATCCGCCAAAAGAACCCGATAAGAATCCGTGCTTTCGGCTTCACTGGAGTGCCGCGATGTCCCTGACTTTCCACGATGGAACGAGTCTGCTCTATCGGAATTACACGAACCACAGGGCGTGGAACAGCACGGCCCTGCTGGGGCTGAACCCGGGTCGCAGCTACGACAAGATGCTGATCGACGACTACAACAACGAAGCCAAGATGAGGGAGCTGTTCTCGCGTCCCGGCGCGCAGAACTGCTGTCCGGGCGGCGTGGGCGCCAGCAGGCTGGGCGACTATGTGAATTCGGATGTGCGCAACGTGATCGTCGTGAAGGGCCTGCACCAGTGGGTCGAGAAGGTCGGCACGGGCAGCGCGCGCTGGGGCTCCAACTTCCAGCTGCACATCACCTTTGGGCTGGACGGCCAGCTCTGGCACCTGTACGCCACCTACTACGGCGACTCGCAGAAGGTCACGTTCAGCAGCCAGTGCTCGGCGGGCGAAAAGGTCTCGCACACCGACCACGAAGGGTTCAGCAAGCAGGGGCGCAGAAAGTAGAAAAAGAAGAAGGGGAAGAAGAAGCAGGCGAGCGCACGCTCTGTGCGCTGGCTACCCACACGACGGCTCATCCCGCGTCGGGAGGCGCATCCTTCTTCAGATCGGCGAACTTGGCCGCCATCGTAGGGTTGCCGCGCGTCAGCTTCTTGATCGTCACGTCCTGTGCCTTGTCGTTCGCGAGGCGAAGGTTGCGGTCGGTGCCGAGCAGCGCCTCCTTCGTTTTTTGCAGATGGTCGATCGACTTGTCGATCTCCTCGATGGCGGTCTGGAAGCGCCGGGAGGCCAGGTCGTAGTTCTTCGCGAATGCGTTCTTGAACGTCTCCAGCTCGTTCTCGAAGTTGGTGACGTCGATGTTCTGCGCCTTGAAGAGCGCCAGCTCCGACTTGTACTTGAGCGAGTTCATCGCGGCGTTCCGCAGCAGCGTGATGATCGGCAGAAAGAACTGCGGCCGCACGACGTACATCTTCGGGTAGCGGTGGAACACGTCGACGATGCCGGTGTTGTAGAGCTCGCTGTCGGGCTCCAGCAGCGAGACCAGCACCGCGTATTCGCAGCCCTTCTCGGTGCGGTCCTTGTCGAGCTCCTTCAGGAAGTCTTCGTTCCTGTTCTTCGTGGCGGTGCGGTCGCTCTCGTTCTTCATCTCGAACATGATCGAGACGATCTCGGTGCCCGCCTCGTCCGCGTCGCGAAAAACGTAGTCGCCCTTGCTGCCGGAGCGCGCGTCGTTGTCCTTCTCGAAATACGCCCTCGGAAACGCCATTGCCCGGATGCGGTTGAACTCGGTTTCGCAGTGCTGCTCGAGGGTCTCGCCGACCATCTTGGTCGAGAGGCGCGCCTTCAAGTCTTTCAGGCGCTCGATCGCGTCGTCGCGGTCCTTGATCTGCGTTTCGTACTTGTCCTTGAGCGACTTCTCGGCGAGCTGCTTTTCGAGTTCGGCGCGTTCAAGGCCGCTCCTGAGTTCGTCGCGCTCCTTCTCGACCACGCTCACGGCCTGGGTGACCGCGAGCCGCTGCGCCACTTCGATGGCATCGAGCTTGGCTTTCAGCGACTGAATCTCCGCGTCCTTGGCGGCAGCGCCCCGCTCCAGTTCGCTCGCGTGCTTCGCCTGGGCCAGCTCGGCGGCCGCCCGCTTGTCTTGCCGGGCTCGTTCGAGTTCGCTGGCGAGCGCGTCGCGTTCCTTTTCGACGGCGCCGAGGGCCTCGCTCACGGCGAGCTTTCGCGCGACCTCGCCGGCATCGAGGCTGGCCTTCAGTTGCTGGATCTCGGCGTCCTTGGCTGCGGCGGCCGCCTGCAAGCGGCTGGCGGCCTGGGCCTGGGCGAGTTCGACGGCATTGCGCTTGTCCTGCGCGGCCAACTCGAGGCGCTCGTGCAGTTGCTTGTCGAAGTCGCTGTCGCGAACCTGCTTCAGGATGTCGGCATACCCGGCCTCGTCGATCTTGAAGGCTTTCCCGCAGTGCGGGCAGATGATTTCATGCATGACTGATTACTCGTGTGTGTGGGGTGCAACCGGCACGCGCGCGGCGGGCCTCGATTCGCTTCATGACCCTCGCGCCGTGATTGCCTCAGGGCCGAATCGTGCCACGAGGGCGAACGCCAGGCCCCGGACGAGCGGCTGCTTGCTGTCGCGGGCCAAGGCTAGACTTGTGCCTCGGCCAGGACCAGACACTCGCTGCGCCTCTGCCAGCGGTCAAGAACAAGTCCCTTCCCCTGGCCGCCATCACCCGCCCATGCACTCGACCGGAACCCTGCGCGGCATCGCCGCGATGCTGTTGGCTTGCGCCTTCTTCGCCTGCATGGACGCGCTGCTCAAGAGCCTGGCCGGACATTACTCGCCGGTGCAGGTGATGGCACTGCGCGGTCTCACGGCCTTGCCTTTGGTGTGCCTCTACATCGCCTGGCGGCGCGAGGCATCCGGCGTATTCAACCGCCGGACGCGCTGGCGTCTGCACCTGCTGCGCACCGTGCTCAACATGACGATGCTCGTGCTCTTCGTCTACGGCCTGAAATCCCTGGGTCTTGCCGAGGCCTACACGCTCACTTTCATCGCTCCGCTGCTGATGGTGCTCATCGCCGTGCCGCTGCTGGGCGAGTCGGTTCAGCCGCGGCACTGGATTGCTATTGGGCTGGGCTTCATCGGCGTCGTCATCGCGCTGCGGCCTGAACAGGGGGCCTTCCTCTCGACAGGTGCCGTGGCGATCTTGGTGGCCGCCGTCTGCTATGCCCTGTCGAACGTGCTGGGCCGGCTCATCAGCCGCACCGAGCCGAGCGCCGCGCTGGTCTTCTGGGCCACGGCCGGCATGGCTGTCGGCGGCGGTCTGCTGTCGGCGCCGCAATGGGTGCCGATCCAGGCCGGGCACGCGTGGGTGCTTGCGGGCCTGGCCATCAGCGGATTTCTGGGCCAATTGGCCATCGCCGAAGCCTTTCGGCACGGACAGGCTGCTGCCATCGCCCCCTTCGAATACAGCGCCCTCGCCTGGGGACTCCTGCTGGACTGGCTGTTCTGGCAAGCCACGGCCGATGTGTGGACGCTGGGTGGCGGCGCGTTGATCATCGCGAGCGGACTGTGGTTGGCGCGAAGCGAGGCGCCGAAGGCTGCGGGAAAGAAGCGGCAGGCGGCTTGAATTGCGGCGAAGCGCGTGTGCGAAGCCAGATGTTTTTGCGGCAAGTTCAAGCGCGGATCTTGAATGGCTGGATGACGGGTTGAGGCCGAGAGTTCTGGATGCGGTAAGCGGCTACAGCGGGCCAAAACCAGCCATTTAGCTGGTCACTTGAATGAACTCCGTAACCCTGGGTCGAGGGCAGGGCTCGTCGGTTTGCGCGTTTCGCTGCCCGCCCGCCTGCTCCAGGTACTCGACAAACCCGTCGAAGGCATTCAACAAGGGCTGGAACCGCGGTGCACCGCCTTCCAGTTGGCCCAAGGCGTAGCAGGTCGCCTCCAGCGTGGACAGTTGGTCGGGCCCATGGGCTTTGCGGATACGGTAGTGCGAAGGCGGCAGGTTGCGCAGGGCCAAGCGGGGCAACTGTTGCAGTGCCGGGCTTTGGTAGAGCATCTTTCGGCTTTTGCGCCAGGTGCCGTCCAACACAACCAGGCGCAGGCGCGACGGGGCTTGCGGCCACTCGGGCGGTAGCGGAGGTGGGACCCGCAGGTCCGGGGCGGTATCTTGCAGACTGTCCGGATACAGCAGCAGCGTGTGCTTGCCGTCCACCGGCCAGACGGGCACGGCAAATGCCTCACCCACCACCAAGCGGCAGTGCGCCAAGCTGAGGTGCAGCAGGCGGGCACTGCCTTTGGCCTGGTGTACCTCCAGCGGGTGCTGCAGCACCCATACCTCCACCGCATGGGCGGTGGGCACGACCCAGCGACAAACGCAGGCGCTGAGCGGGCGCAGGCAAGCGGTGCACTGGGGGCGTGGGACCAAAGCGGCGGACATGGCTGAATTTTATTCAGCGTGCCTGGCTGGACAATGCGTGGAAGGAGATGTCTCTTAGGCCCGAAACCAGATCTTGAGCGTCACATACATCGCATAGCCAAGGGCAAGCACGACCCACGTAAGGAAGAACACATTGGCCCAGTACTCCCCAGGCTGCGTCGCAAAGGTGTAGACCTGCATCTTGCAAGCCTTGCCGATGCATGACACCTCGCCTAGGACCAGTGCACGCAACAAGGCGAAGAGGAGGCAGCACCCCAAGACTGCGGTCACCAGAAATCCCACGGGCCCCACGATTCCTTCGGTGCGCTCGCTGTTTGCATTCCAGCGCTCTTTCCGAAGCAGGTTTTGCCCGAACCTGTACCAGGCAAATCCGAGCAAGAGCATCAGCGAGTAGTAAATGACGGTGCGCATGTCCAGCGATTCGTTGTGCTGCTGCGGGGCAGCAGCAAGTGAGTTGCCGGGATGCTATCCGACCAACGCGTGCGCATTGCCGCCCGCCACGCCATGTGCGATGGCACCTCGCCTGCCGGCATCGGTCATGCGGCTACTACGGTGCGTGCGGAGCTCCGAAGCAGACTCACCACGCTCCCGGCCAACGCGGCCAGCGCCGCGATCCCGAGCCCCCAATGCACCGCGCTCTGCGGCGACAGCAACGCGAATGCCAAGCTCATCCCCAGGCTGCCGAGCGTCAGCCCCGTGAGCCGCGCCGTGCCTTGCGCGCCACCGGCTGCGCCGCTGCGTTCCTTGGGTGCCGAGAGCAGCATGTTCTGGTTGTTGGGCGTCTGGAAGAAGCCGAAGCCCAGGCCGGCGAGACTCGTGAACACCGCGATCGGCAAGGCCGGGTTGCCATGCAGCGGCCACAGCGCGCACAAGGCCAGGCCCAGCGCAAAACACGCGCTCCCCGCCGCGCACAGCCAAGCGGTCGGAATGCGCTGGGCCAGGCGTGCCGACAGCGGCGCGGCCAGCATCACCGCCAAGGGCCAGGGGGTCATCAGGAGGCCGGCGGTCACCGCGCTCTGGCCGAGTTCGTGCTGGATGTAGAACGGCAGTGCGACAAGGGCCGCCATCTGGCCGGTGAAGCAGCACACGGAAGCAATCACCGACACCCGAAAGGAATGCACGCGCAGCAGGTCGAGCGGAATCAACGGTGCCGCCTTGGGCATCTCGCGCCGCACCAGCAAGACCATGCAGATGGCCGACAGCGCGAGCATCGCGCCGCCTTGCAGCGGATGCGCCACGAGCCGGTCGCATCCCATGACGAAGGCAGCAAACAGAGCCGCGTTCAGCGCGATGCTCCACACGTCGATCTGGCGCGCCGAGCGCTGCGGGCTCGGCAACGCGGCGCAGGCGACAAGCACGGCGAGGCCGATCGGCAGGTTCACCGCAAAGAGCCACGGCCAGCCTGCCACCGAGAGCAGCAAAGCACCAAGGGTGGGCCCCGCTGCCGAAGCGGCCGCGACGGCGAGCGCATTCCAGGCGATGGAGCGCGCCAGCAATCGGCGCGGATAGGTGAAGCGCAGCAACGCAAGCCCGAGCGGCATCACGGCCGCGCTACCCAGGCCCTGAAGGCACCGCGCGGCCACGAGCCATGGCAGCGACGGGGCCAGTGCGCACAGCACCGATGCGGCAGTGAACAGCGCCACGCCACCGGCGAACACGCGCCGATACCCGAAGCGCTCCCCGATGGCAGAAGCCGGCAACAGGAACATCACCACGGCGAGTTGGTAGGCGGTGACGATCCAGACGGCATCGGCGGGTGCTGCCTGCAATTGCTGCGCGATGCTCGGCAGCGCGATGTTGGCGATGGCGCCGTCGAGCACCACGAGCACACCCGCGCCCAGGATCGCGGCGACGGCCGCGAGGCGCCGGGGCAGCGGCAGGCCATCGGCGTCATGCACCGCGTTCGCCTCTGGGGCCTGAGCGGTGCGGGCCGAGGTGGAAGAAGAAGCGTTCGGTTGAAGCGTGGATGACAACATGATTGGCAATTGGAGGAGGCACGCTTTATCGCGTCAGGTCAGCTTAGGACCGCGCACACGGCTTGCCCAGCGCGTGGCGCGCAGCTTGTTCCTGCATGCGGCGCCTGTCGAAACTGGCGCAGCCGTGATAGCTTGCGGGCCATGCCAACAGACACCGACCTGAACCTGCTGTTCGCGTTGAACGCGCTTCTTTCCGAAGGCAGCGTCGCGAAAGCCGCCGAGCGCCTGGGCCTGAGCGAATCGGCCATGAGCCGCGCACTCGCGCGGTTGCGGGAATCGACCGGCGACGAGCTCCTGGTGCGCGCGGGCCGCGCGATGGTGCTCACGCCGCATGCGCTGGCACTGCGCGATCGCGTGCGGGAGTTGGTGCAGGAATCACGCGCGGTGCTTCACCCCGCCGGCGCCGACTTCAACCCGCGCACGCTCCAGCACCTCTTCACCATTCGGGCCAACGACGGCTTCATCGAGGGCTTCGCGCATCAGCTGGTGGCGCGCGCCGCGCACGAGGCGCCCGGTGTTCGCCTGCGCTTCGCGCCCAAGCCCAACAAGGACGTTCGGCCCCTGCGCGAGGGGCTGATCGACCTGGACATCGGCGTGCTCGGCGAGTCGGGTCCGGAGGTGCGGGTGCAGGCGCTGTTCCGCGACCACTTCGTCGCCGTGGTGCGCGAAGGCCATCCCCTGCTCGCCGCGCCCGGAATCACTGTCGAGCGCTACGCGGCCTGCGACCACGTGGTCACGTCGCGCCACGGCCGGACCGAGGGGCCGGTGGACGTCGCACTCGCGGCGATGGGCCTGGTGCGCAACGCGGCGGTCGTGGTGCCCAGCTTCAGCACGGCCTTGTCGATCGCGGCCGCGACCGACATGGTGGCGCTGATCCCCTCCTCGTACTTCGAACACCTGAGGGCGCACGGCACGCTGCACTCGTTTCCGCCGCCGATGCCGACAGCGCAGATCACCGTCTCACAGATGTGGCATCCGCGCCTGGACCGGGACCCTGCGCATCGGTGGCTGCGCGGGGTGGTGCTGGAGGTTTGCCGGCCGCTGAACGAGCCCACGAAAGCGTCGTGATCCTGCGTTCGCGCTTCGGCCTTGCACGTCGGCTTCGTGGCCCGTCCCCACTTGGCAGAAACCGAAGCTTCGTTGTCATTGCCGCGTCGACCGGCGGCTTCTAGACTCGCCGCTCGATCCGCGACCTGAACAGGTCAGGACGCCCATCCATTTTTTCCGCAACGCCCTGCACCAAGGAGTGAGCAGCATGTCATCAAAGCTTCGATTGAGGATCTCGATGTCACTGGACGGTTTCGTCGCCGGTCCGAACCAGAGTTTGAAAGAACCGCTCGGCACTGGCGGCGAGCAGTTGCACAAGTGGGTGTTCGGCCTGGAGGCCTGGCGGCGCCCGCATGGCATGGAGGGCGGCGTGGTCAACGAGAGCACGCCGGTGATGGAGGAAGTGCTCGCCAATATCGGAGCGACCATCATGGGCCGCAACATGTTCGGCGGCGGGAGGGGGCCGTGGAATACGACCGATCCGTGGAACGGCTGGTGGGGCAGCAATCCACCGTTTCGTCACCCGGTGTTCGTGCTGACGCATCACGCGCGCGAGCCACTGGTGATGGAGGGCGGCACGACCTTCACATTCGTCACCGATGGGATCGAAAGTGCGCTGGACCAAGCCCGGCGCGCAGCGGGCGGAAAAGACGTGGCACTCGCAGGCGGCGCCCATGTTGCGCGGCAATATCTGAAGGCCGGCTTGGTCGATGAAGTGCAGCTTCACTTGGCGCCGACGCTGCTCGGTAGCGGTGAGCGCTTGTTCGAGGACGCAGATGCACTGAAGGGCCTTGCGATGGTGAAGACGGTCGCGACGCCGGATGTTGTGCATCTGAAATTCGCGAGAAAGTAGAAAGAGAAGCAGAAGGCATCGGTCATTCTGGAGACCGCGTATCGACGTGTCTGGAGAACGTGATCTGCATTGATGCGGAGATGGTGAAAGCGCTTCGGGTTATGGCTTGTGCGCCCCTCGTGCGGCGCGCAAAATCGCGCTCCCGACCTGGAGGATGGAACATGACGATTCCGTACTTTGTCCTGACGCGCGATCAGCGCGAAGTTCCTCTGAATGTGCTTGGCACGCACGTCACCGTCCTGGCTTCGAATGCGGCAACCCAGAGCTATGGGATCACCTTTCAACAGGGCAGCGAGGGAACCGGCCCGCCGCCGCACAGCCACGATTGGGACGAATCCTTCTACGTCCTCGACGGCGAGATCGACTTTCACTGCGACGGGCGCGTGCACGCGTGCCACCCTGGAACGCTCGTGCATGTGCCGCGCGGAACGGTGCACGGATTTCAGTACGGCAAAGGTGGCGGGCGGATGCTGGAGATCACCGGGCAAGGCGCGTTGGCTGCTCAGATGTTCACCGCCATCGACCACGAGGTTCCGGCGGGGCCGCCTGATGTGCCGGCACTGCTGGCTGTTCTCGAGCGCCATGGGGTCACTGTGGCGGGTTGAGCGGCGCGCTGGGTTCGAAGAAATACGCGCAGCTCCGGCGGATGCCGCGCATCCTGAACGGCAGGCGGTGGGCCCGTCGCGTATGTCTGCCTGAGATGTGCTGCCGCTTCAATCGCAGCGGCATCCGGGGGTCTCTAGCGTGTGGAGCAGCGGCTGCGGATAAGGATTGCTGCAAAGAAGTTGGAGCTGCGGGCTGGCTTCGGCTCTCGGGCAGAAGCGGTCCTTTGGTCCAGCCTTGGTCCTCAGGAACGGGGCAACGCGCCGATCTGCTGCATCAGTCCGAGCAGGTCCGGTTGCCCGACTTCGGAGACGATCTTCCCGGTCGAGAATCGATAAATGTTCAGCGCTTGCACGGCAATCGTCTTGCCGGTGGGAGGCACGCCGAAAAAAGCTCCGCGATGCGTCCCACGCATCGTGAATCGCGCAGCGATGACATCACCTTCGATGACGGTTTCCTCGAGGGTCCATTGAACGTCGGGGAATCCGCCGCGCATCATCCCGATGATCTCCAGGTAGCCTTGTGGCCCGTGCACGGGCTCGGCGCGCCCAGGAACTTGAAACACGGCGTCCGGAGAAACCAACTCTGTGGCGAGCCGGGGGTCCGCTGTGTTGATGAACTCCACGAAGCGAGTCATGAACTGTCGGTTTGTGGATTGCATCTGTCGCCTCGGAATGTCTATCAGGATGGGACCCGGAGCTTGGTCCGCCCGGTACCCGCGTCCCATATTGTTCGAACTGCCGGCGTGTTCGACACGATCAAAGTCGGTTGCTGAATGGTCAATATCGGACAGAATGGGTCGATGCCGCGCGGAACGAGACCCATCGATATCGAGCAGGTCCAATATCGGCCTTCGGCCGAGAGCACACTGGATCTCGAGGTCTTCTCTATGTCGGACTTAAGACGAAGGGTGCCCCAAGCCCACCTCCAGCGTCACCACCGCTACGACTTTCACATGTTCGTGCACGTCAAACGCGGAAAATGCCGCGCCGTGGTGGATTTCAGGCACATCGAGTGTGGCGCGGGATCGCTACTGACCATCCGGCCCGGACAGGTTCACCGCTTCGGCCCGGGAAGCCGTTGGGACGCAAACCTTCTGCTGTTCAGACCCGAACTGCTGCAGGCTTCGCGAGGCGAGGAACGCCTTCAGATGCCTGAACTGATCGATGCGCTTCCTGGTCATCTGCGCCTCGATCGGTCGACCGGTCGGTTCTTGGCCGACACGCTCGCGCGGCTCGAGGAGGAGTGCGCGCTCGAAGCCCGGCAACCGCTGCTGAACTGGCTGCTCCAGAGTGAACTGGCAACGCTCGTGATGCGGCTGCACATCTTTCGCACCGAGCAACAGCCGCCCGCTGGCGCATCGGCCGACGCGCCGGAGCGCTTTCGTCTTTTCAAACGGCTTTTGGACGCGAAGGTGCATCAGTGGCATCACGTTTCGCGCTATGCACATGCCATGGGATGTTCTGAGAGGACTCTCACTCGCATCTGCAGTGCGGTGGCCGGCGTCGGTGCAAAGGCCTTTATTGCCTCGCGCCTTGCGCTGGAAGCCAAGCGCCTGCTCGTACATACGGAGATGCCGATTTCCGCCATCGCGCGGCAGCTTGGCTTTGACGAGGCGACCAACTTCACCAAGTTCTTTCGCAGCATTGAAGGATGCACGCCAGGCGAATTCCGCCGTCGGTTCGATGTCTCGTTGTAGTCTCGATACCCGTCGACGCGGATCGGACGTTGCATTCGGTCTCGCGCACGAGCTACCGGACTCTTGGCGTTCGAGCCCGAGCTGCGCTGTCTAGATGTCTGCTTTTTGGCGTGGCGAGTGGCAGTAACGGGCCCGAACCGGTTGTTCGATTTTCTCCGAAGCGGTCACTCGAAACGGCTCCGGCGTCTTCGTCTTCGCTTGTCGGCTGCAACCGTCACGGTTGCTGAACTCTTTGAACGGCTACTTGCGTCGGAGGTGCGAATCTTCGTAACGCTCCTTGTTTGCAAGGTTCTCCCAAACCACCTCACACCCATGTGGAAGCGCCGTGCTGACATCGCTGGCAGGTCTGCTTCCGTCATCGATCAAGCGCACGCGCTTAGGGCCAAAGACAACGGTATAGCTTGCGCCTGGCTCTGGAGCAAAGGACGCGATTGGTTGAACGACAGAGAAGGTATTTGTAGCGCCTGGGTAGGTCCCCCCGAACACTTCGAGTGTGTACTGCGGCATCGACACTCCGATGCGCCGACCTGAAGGGATGTTGATCTCAAGCTCCTTGACGTTGGGATAGCCTGCCACGCCCGCATTCAGCAGTCCTACAAATTTGGTGCCCTTTACGTCGCAGAGATCGCCGTCATGGAAATTCACATGCAGGTTCTTCGAATCAATGCCCTCGAAGGTGACCCGCAGCTTTGCAACGCCGCCTTCCTTTGGCGCTACGTAGTTCGGTCTGACGCTCTGACAGGCAACAAGCAGGAAAGCCGTTGAACAAGCGAGAGCCAAGAGGGACAAGCGACTGAATTGCATCGGAATATGGGGAAAGACAACTGGGAGAGCGAAGGTCCGGACGACCGCTTCTGGCCGATAGTACCCATCCACGATAGGTGCACCGACCGCCCGCAACCAATCTGAGCCGACATCGAAACATCAAGCGGGCGTCTGCTCGTAGTCGATCTACGTCACCCGGCATATCACTCGAAGACCTGCCCGCCACCGAATTTCAATCATCTCAGCCTCCACAACTCCCCGCAATCCACTCCCTCACCCACCGATGCCCCGCATCCCGATGCCGCCTTTCATGCCACAGCATCGCCATCTCATACCCCGGCACTTCCAGCGGCGCCTCCACCACCCGTAATCCTGGCGCGCCACGCGCCAGTCGCTCGGGCAGCATCGCCACCATGTCGGTCTCGGCCAGCACCGACATCATGAAAAGAAAGTGCGGCACCGACAGCGCCACGCGCCGCGCCAGTCCCATCTGCGCCAGCGCATCATCCGTTGGCCCGATAAAACCGCCGCCGCTTATCGACACCACCACATGCTCCATCGCGCAGAACTGCGCGAGCGTCGGCCGCCGCTTCAGCCGCGGGTGCCCCACCCTCCCCGCCAACACATAGCGCTCGTTGAACAGCACCCGCCGATGCAGCCCCGCCGGCGCGCCCACGCTCGTGTGAAAGAACAGATCGATCTCCCCATGCTCCAGCTGTCGCGCCATGCGCGACGGCACCGCCTCCACCACGGCCAGCCGCGTGTTCGGCGCTGCCTTGCGCAGCCCGGCGAGCGCTGGCAGCAGGATGGCCGACTCCGCATAGTCGGCCGCGGCCACGCGCCAGGTGGTGGTCGCTTCGGCGGGGTCGAAGGGCTTGGTCGGGGCGACAGCGCGGCCCAGTGACTCCAGCGCTTCGCGCAACGGCTCGCGCAGTTCGTCGGCGCGCGCGGTCGGCCGCATGCCGCGTTGCGCGGGCACCAGCAGCGGATCGGCGAACGCCTCGCGCAGCTTGGCGAGCTGCACGCTCACCGAGGGCTGCGAGAGGTTCAGCCGCTCGGCGGCGCGGGTGACGTTGCGCTCGGCGAGCAGCACATCGAGCGTGATCAAGAGGTTGAGGTCGAGGCGGCTGAAATTGTTCATGGCAATGGCTGGAATTCGAACTATTCATTTCCAATATATCGCCACCGCTCCTAACCTGCGTGCATGTTCTTCATTCCACAGGCCATTCAACCGTGAAAGTCCTCCTCGTCCACGCCCACCCCGAAGCCCGTTCGCTCAACGGCTCGCTCAAAAACTTCATGGTGGAGCGTCTCACCCAAGCCGGGCACGAAGTGCAGGTGTCCGATCTCTATGCGATGCAATGGAAGGCGCCGCTCGATGTGGCGGACTTCGCACATGTCGAGCCCGGCGCGCATTTCGATCCGGTGCTCGATTCGCTGCGCGCCTTCGAAGACGGCACGCAGCCCGACGACATCGCCAGCGAGCAGGCCAAGCTGCTGTGGGCCGATGCGGTGATCTTCCAGTTTCCGCTCTGGTGGTACTCGATGCCCGCGATCCTCAAGGGATGGATCGAGCGCGTGTATGCCTATGGCTTCGCCTACGGCATTGGCGAGCACTCCGACACGCACTGGGGCGACCGCTTCGGCGAAGGCACGCTGGCGGGCAAGCGCGCGATGCTGGTGGTCACCACCGGCGGCTGGGCGCCGCACTACAGCCCGCGCGGCATCAACGGGCCGATGGACGACCTGCTGTTTCCCATTCACCACGGCATCCTCTACTACCCGGGCTTCGACGTGCTGCCGCCGTACGTGGTGTACCGCACAGGCAAGGTCGACGACGCGGCCTATGCGCGCATCACCGAAGAACTTGGTGATCGTCTCGATGCGCTGTGGACGACGGCGCCCATCGCCTTCCGACCGCAGAACGCGGGCGACTACGAGATTCCCGCCCTCACCCTGCGGCCCGACGTTGCGCCGGGCCGCACCGGGTTCGCGGCGCATGTGGCAAGCACGGCCGATTGATCAGGGCAGCACCGGGTTGGCCGCTGCGTTCGCAATCGCCGCATCGGCATCGACGCGCAGCATGAAGCGCTTGGCCACCAGGTCGTTGGCCGCGTTGGTCACTGCCGCGACGTAGCCCGCCTGGTCCGTGTAGCGCTCCTGCAGCGAGAGCCGCGGGTCGGTCGTGCCGGCGCGTTGCGCAGTCGTCTTCACGAACGGAAAGTACGCGCCGAAGAGACCCGCCTGGTCGATGGTGCCGGGCTTGTTCGTGTAGTTCCAGCCGGTGTTGGTGCCCACGGGCACGGCCACGTCGATGCTGCGGATGCCGGCGATGTCGTTGCCGTCCGCATCGACCTGCGGCACGAGGATCGCGTAGTCGCGGCCGAGGTACGCGGGCGGCACCTGGGTGGCGATACCGGTCTCGTCTTGCGGGCGATAGTTCGGACCCCAGTCGAGCAGCGAATAGGTGTTGACGAGGCCCGTGTAGTTCGCGCCCGGAACGGCCGGGAACTTGACCTGCGCCGGGCGCACGAGCGTCGCGTTGGCGATCTTGGGCACCTGGCTGTCGGGCGGCGTGGTGCCGCTCACGACCCACTCCTCGAGGTTCTGGTACAGCGCGCGCACCACGGGGATGACGCTCGTGTTCGCGTTGGTCGTGTAGAGCGCGCCGGCGCTTGCGCCCGGCAGCGATGCAAGACCGAGCAGGTGATGCGTGCTCGCGTAGTAGTAGATGCGCGCGTTGGCCGGCTGCACGAGGTCGGTCGTGCCCCATGCATCGGTGAGCAGCGGCGAGCCCTGCAAGGTCCAGAACTCCGTGCCGCTGAAGCCGATGAAGAGCTTGGGGCAGGTGCCGCTCGCCTCGCAGCGCGAGAGGATGCCGCCGCGGCGCTGGGCCACGTCGTCCACGTAGTCCTTCGAGAGGCCGCGCGTGCCGGCCTGGCCGAAGGCCGTGTGGTCGGTGCGCACGCCTCCACCGCCGCCGGGAATGGAGAAGCGCATGTTGATGTTGGTCTGCCGCGCGGCGATCTGTGCGAACACGCCGTCGAACACCTTCTGGCCCGCACGGTCCTCGTTGAAGCCGAGGTGCACGAAGGTCTTCATGAAGTTGCCGCATTGCGAGACGCCCGAAGCGATGGTGTTCTTGATCGCCGCAGCCACCGGGTTGGCCGTGCCTGCCGCATCGCTCGCGTCGCGATGGAAGAAGGTGATCATGTCGCGCAGCGCCGCAAGCCCGAGGCCCATGACCTTCGGGTCCTTCGCGATGTAGACCAGCTCGTACATGTAGGCCGGGTCCCATTTGTCTTTCAGGCACACGTTGGTCTCGTCGGGCGTGCCGGGGAACGGTGCGCTCGCGCCGCACTTGGCGAACTTCCACTCGCTCGCGGGAATGAGCTGGCGTGCATCGCCCTCGTTGATGCGGCGCGTGAGCACGTAGCCGGGCTTAGTGTTGTCCAGGCTCGCGGTCGCGTAGGCTTGCATCGCGGCGTTGAAGGGGCCGCCGGGCAATGGCAGCGAATCATTCGTCGCCACCGTGGGCAGCAGCTCGGCGCGGTAAGGGCCGGTGATGGTGCTGCCATCGACGTTCTTCGCGACCGGCACCTGCAGCGTGAGCTTGCCGGGGGCTGCGGGCACGTCGCCCTGCCACGCCGCCGTGAGGAACACGTAGCCGCGCGAGGCGAAGTACGGATCGAGGTTGACGATGTTGCCGCGGTTGGGCGCGTCGTAGCGCAGCACGCCGCTGGCCTTCGTCATGTCCTTGGGCTTGAAGAGCACGAAGTCCGACGTGTACTCGACCTTGCCGTTGGCGTTGAGCGGTGCGAGCTGCAGGTCTTGAATGATTGCGTTGCGCGCGTCCTTCGGGTCGACCTCGCCGGTGAAGGTGCCGCTGATCTTTTCGTAGGCGCCTGCGCTGCCGAAGGTGCCGGGCACGTCTTCGGTCTTGCTGATCGCGAGCTTGAACTTCGGCGCGGTCGCAGCCGGCGGTTGCGTGGTGGGTGGCGAGTTGCCGGCGATGGGCGGCAGCACGAAGCCCCCGCCTCCACCGCCGCTTCCGCCGCAGGCACTCAGAAAAAGGGCGGCCGAAGCCACCGTGGCAGCCGCGAGGCTCCAGCGTTTCATGGTTTGTCTCCTGTTGTGGTGTTCTGTATTCCGCGGCGCCGATCTCCGCTACGGCATGTGCATCACCGCGTGGGCATCACTCGGCTTCGATGCCGGCGGCCTTCACGATGCGGCCCCACTTCTGCGATTCGCTGGCCTGGAACTTCGCCAATTCCTCGGGCGAGGTGGTGAACACCTCGGTGCCGGTGGGCTCGTAGAAGCCGGTCTTCGCCGACTCGCTCTTCGCGGCCTTCACGAGCAACTCGTTCAAACGCTTGACGACGGCGGGCGGCGTCTTCGCCGGCGCGTACGCTGCGAACCAGTAGCCCATCTCGTAGCCCTTCACGCCGGCTTCGGAAATGGTGGGCACGTCGGGCGCGAGCGGCGAGCGGCTGGCGCTCGACATGCCCAGCGCGCGCAGCTTGCCGCCCTTCACCTGCGGCAGGCCCGTGGCGGTGTCGGTGATCATCATGTGGATCTGCCCGCCGAGCAGGTCGGTCACAGCCAGCGTGTTGCTCTTGTAGGGCACGTGCAGGAGCTTGATGTCGGCCATCTGCTGCAGCAGTTCGCCCGCCATGCGGCTCGACGAACTGCCGCTGCCGAAGCTGTACTTGCCCGGCTCCTTCTTCGCGAGCGCGACGAACTCGGCCACGGTCTTCGCGGGGAAGGATGGGTTCACCACCATGATCTGACCGCCCTTGCCGAGCGCGGCGATGGGGGCGAAGTCTTTCACGGGGTCGTAGGGCAGCTTCTTGAACAGGTGCTCATTGGCGGCGTGTGTGGTGTTGGTGGTGATGAGCACCGTGTAGCCATCGGCCGGCGCCTTGGCCACGTTCTGCGAGGCGATGAAGCCGCTCGCGCCGGCCTTGTTGTCGATGATGACGGGCTGCTTGGTCTCGGCCGTGATGCTGTTGCCGAGCGCACGCGCGATCTGGTCGGTGGCGGTGCCGGCCGCGAACGGCACGACGAAGGTGATGGACTTTTCGGGGAAGGCCTGTGCATGGCCCAGCAGCGGGGCCAGCGCGAGTGCGGTAGTCAGTACGGCGAGGGGAAATCGTTTCATTGTTTTGTCTCCGGATGGATGAGTAGTAGGAAAAAGGGAACGCTGCAGCTACGGCCCCGCGAGCAGCGGTTCGAGCGCACGAGGTATCTGGATCGGCATGTCGAGCAGCAGGAACGAGAGCGCCTTGCCATGCGCATCGAGGTTCAGCGCATCGTTGACGCCGCCGTCGAGCACCGCATCGAGCACGAAGTTCATCGCGTGCAGCCTGGGCAGCACGAAGCGCTGCACCTGCGAGGGCGCGCGGTGGCGGAACTGCGCAGCGACGCGCTCGGGCGTAAGCTGTTCGAGCAGCAGTGGATAGAACTCGGCGCGCCATGCGATCACGCTGATGTTGGAGCGGTCGCCCTTGTCGCCGGTGCGGCCGTGGGCTGCGCGGTAGAGCGGGACTTCGACGAGCGAGTCGAGCCCTGACATCGGGTGGTTCATACGCGGCGGCCTTGCCCCCTCTCCCGCTTGCGGGAGAGGGTTGGGGTGAGGGTGCCTCCCGGGGCCTCTGCATGCCCCCTCATCCCCCGCCTTCTCCCGCAAGCGGGAGAAGGAGCCAATACCAACGCGCTGCTCATACCAAGTCCTCCGCACCCATTAATTCAAACCGCACCGGCACCGATTCGCGCGGCAAGAGGCACGAGAGCGTGTTGAGCCGTGGCGTGAGCGCGGTGCGCACGCCGCCACCGCCCGCGGGTCCGCAGGTGTAGAGCGCCATCACCTCGCGTGCGAGGCGCTCGGCTTGTGCGCGGTCGGCGTGCGTGGCGGCGACGCGCAGGCGCACGTCGCGCAGGCCGGTGTCGGGTGTGTCGGCGAGCGCGCGGCCGGCGTCGTCGCCGAGGATGCTCAGCGCGCCGATGAGGTCGACGCGCAGCGCGAGGCCGTCGAGCCGCTTGCGCAGCACGTCCGCCGCGAGCCGGGCGCGGGCTTCGGCGCGCGGGCCGGCATAAGAGATTTCTCCCTCGGCGAGCCAGCCGCCTTCGTGGCAGACGTTGACCTTGTAGTGGCTAGGCCGCGCATGGCCGCGCACGCCGGAGAGTTCGACACGGTCCTTGCCGGGCAGCGCGCGCACTTCGGCTTCGGCGATGTCGGCGACCACGTCGGGCGTGAGGTACGCGGCCGGGTCGTGTACCTCGTAGAGCAGTTGCTCCTTCACCGTGGCTTCGCTCACGAGGCCGCCGGTGTTGTCGGCCTTGCCGATGGTGCAATGGCCGTCGGCATCGATCTCTGCAATCGGGAAGCCGACTGCTTCAAGCCCCGGTACGTCCTTGTAGCCCGGGTCGGCGAAGTAGCCGCCGCAGACCTGGGCGCCGCATTCGAGCAGATGGCCCGCCATGGTGGCGCGGCCGAGCCGATGCCAGTCGTCGGCGCGCCATCCGAAGTGCGACATGGCCGGGCCGACGGCGAGCGACGGGTCGGCCACGCGGCCGCACACGACGATCTGTGCGCCTGCATCGAGCGCGGCGGCGATGGGCTCGGCGCCGATGTAAGCGTTGGCGCTGACGACGCGCAAGCCCTCGACCTGCGGGCCGAGCGCGTCTTTCAGCAGCGCGCGATGCTCGGTACCGGAAAGGTCATCGCCCTCCACCACCGCGATGCGCGGCGCATCGGCACCCAACTCGCGCGCCATGCGGGCGATGTGCCGCGCTGCAGCACGCGGATTGGCCGCGCCGAAGTTGCTCACGATGCGGATGCCATGCGTGAGGCAACGCGCGAGCACCGGCCGCAGCATCGCATCGAGCAACGGTTCGTAGCCCGCCTCGGGGTTGTCGCGGCGGCGCAGTTGTGCGAGCGCAAGCGTGCGCTCGGCCAGCGTCTCGAAGATCAGGAAGGCGCGCTGCCCGGCGGGGCCATCCGCAAGCCGCGCGATCAACGTATTGACCACCGGCCCGGCCGCATCGGTGCGGTCGCCGGAGAAACCAGCCGCGCAGCCGATCAGCAAAGGGGGCAGTGATTGGGCATTCATCGAGATGCAATGTAGGCAAACGCTCGTGATCCGTAAAATCGAAAATCCGGATCAATTGATCTGCATTTCAAATAAGAAGGCCAGAGACATGAGAAAGACGCCCGACCTCTCCACGCGGCAACTGCGCGCCTTTCTCGCGTTGGCCGAGCACCGCAACTTCACGCGCGCGGCGCAGACCTGCCACCTGTCGCAGCCCGCGTTCAGCGCGCTGATCCGCACGCTCGAAGACGCCATCGGCACGCGCCTCTTCGATCGCGACACGCGCAGCGTGCAGCTCACGCCCGAAGGCCGGCTCTTCGAGAGCTCGGCGCGCCGCCTGCTCGACGACATGGGCAGCGCGATGGGCGACCTGGCCGACCACGTGGAGCGCCGCAAGGGCCGCGTGCGCATCGCGGCCCTGCCCTCGCTCGCGGCGGGCTGGCTGCCCACGGTGTTCGCGGAGTTCATGCAGGCCTGGCCCGGCATCCGCATCGACCTGGACGATGCGCTGTCCGATGCCTGCGTCGCGCTGGTGCGCAGCGGCCAGGCCGACTTCGGGCTCGCGGCCTCGGGTGCGGCGGCCGACAGCGATCTGCTTGCGCGCAAGCTCTGCACCGATCGCTTTCACCTCGTCTGCCGCGCCGATCATCCGCTCGCACACGAAGCACGCCTCACGGTCAAGAAGATCGCGCCGTGGCCCTTCATCCAGATGGCGCGCAACAGCAGCGTGCGGCAGGCACTCGATGCGGCACTGCACCCGCTGCGGCTGAACGCGGTGTTCGAGGTGGAGCACCTGGCCACGGTGATGGGGCTGGTGGAAGCCGGGCTCGGCATCAGCGTGGTGCCGGCGCTCACGCTCTTTCATTTCCGGCGCGAGACGCTGGTGACGCGGCCGCTGCCGTTGCCTGCGCTCACGCGCACGTTGTATCTGGTGCAGCGGCGCGAGGGCAGTTTGTCGGTGGCGGCGCAGACGCTGCATGACCTGGTGGTGGCGCGGCTCGGGTCGCTGCGGCTGGATTGAGTCTGCCTATGTGGCGACGGCGCAATTCGACCAGTTGATGCAAGCCGCTGTGCGGTCCGTTCGACACAATGGGCGCAGCCCACCTGCACGGAGACAAGCCACATGCAGCAAGAAGAACAGATCGCACTGATCCGCCGCGCCCTTGCGCTGATCGAAACCGGCGACACAGAGCGCGGCGAACCCGCCGTGAGCCCCGTTTCGCGCTACCTCGACCCGGCGCGCCATGAACGCGAGGTGGAGCGCATCTTCCGCCGCTACCCGCTCGCGCTCTGCCCTTCGGCCTCGCTCGCCAACGCAGGCGATTCGTTCGCCATCGACGTGGCCGGCCTGCCGCTTGTGCTCGTGCGCACACAGGACGGCCAGCTCAACGGATTTATCAACGCCTGCCGCCACCGCGGCGCACGACTCAAGCCTGCGGGGCTGTCGAACCAGCGCGCGCTCGTGTGCCCGTACCACAGCTGGACCTACGGGCTCGACGGCGCATTGCGCGGCCGCCCCTCGGGCGAAGACTTTCCGCATGCGCCCGCTTCAGCCTGCAGCCTTGCGCGCGTGCCGGTGGCGGAGGCGCTGGGCTTCGTGTGGGTGGTTCCTTGCGCGCTGGCCGAGGGGGAAAGCGCCGAACTCGACATCGATGCATGGCTCGGCCGCTTCGGCGCCGACCTGCGCTCGTGGGGCTACGACCGCTGGGTGCCGTTTCACCAGCACGCCTTCGACAACGCCGCGAACTGGAAGATTCCGTTCGAGGCGAACCTGGAGACCTATCACTTCCAGTACGCGCACCGCAACAGCATTGCGACGCTGTTCTACGACAACCTGCTGATGGCCGACCACGACCGGCAGCACCACCGCCTGTTCCTGCCCAAGCGCAGCATCGAAGGCTTGCGCGACCTGCCTTCGAGCGAGTGGCAGGTCGGGCCGCACTCGAACATCATTTACTTCTTCTTCCCGGCCACCTTCATCCTGCACGAGGGCGACCACGCCAACGCTTTCACCGTGCTGCCCGAGGCGCCCGGCCGCTCGCGCGTGATCGCGAGCACGCTGATTCCCGAGCTGCCGAAGACCGAGAAATCAACGAACTACTGGCGCAAGAACGTCGAATCGTTCTGGGGCGCGCTCGACGAAGACTTCGCGCTCGGCGTGTCGGCACAGTCAACGCTGGCGAGCGGCGCGCAGGCCTCGCTCTACTTCGGCGCCACCGAGTGGTGCTCGGCGAAGTTTCATGCGGACGTCGAAGCGGCGACCAACTGAGCCAGCGCGGCGCGCGCGGTCGGGTTCGGCGTGGGCTCGGCGATCTTGTGCAGCGTGTTGCGGTCGGTATGCCGAAAGGGCTCGGGCTTGCCGCGCACATCGAGCAGCGTGACCTGCTCGTACGACCAACTGGCGTTGTCGTGGATCGTCACGGAGATGTCGTAGCGCAGCGTCTTGAACGCATGCTCCAGAAACGGGTTCGACAGGATGCCGTTGGTCGCGGCGCCGCGCACCGCTTCGAGCTTGAATGACTTCGCATCGGGCGCCGCATGCCCCATGGCCATGACGGCCTGGCCGCGCGGAATCGTCAGCGTCTGGATCACCGTGCCGGTGGCGGCCTCCCAGAGCCAGTAGCCGACCTGGTCGTGAAAGCTCTCGACCTCGTCGGGCTTGACGATGCGCACGTGGTAGCGCAGCCCGTAGAAGATCTGCGGCCCGTTGGTCTGCGCATCGATGGGCTGGAACTCGGCATGCTCGACATAGGCCTCCGTTTCGGGGCCGTCTTCCTTCGGTGCCACGTCGTGGCCCGTGGCGCTGGTCCAGATGCCGGCGAGGCCGGTGAGCGGGCCCAGGTTGGAGAGCGTGTGCGGATCGGGTTCGGGTTCTGTGTAGATGTCGTGGGGATAATCGGCCATGTTTTTTCCTGGATCTGGGTGTGACGGTCGGAAGTATCGCCAAAAGAGGGCGTCCGGCTTCCGGATTTTTCTTGCTCCCTCCCCTTCCGGGGGAGGGTTGGGGTGGGGGCAAGCGGCGCATCCATCGAGCGCTCTGCCCTCCCCCATCCCAGCCTTCCCCCAGAGGGGGAAGGAGCAAGGCCCAGCCCTTCCCGGGTTTCCCCCCACATCAAAATGAGGTACGCACCTCAAAATCCGCCCCATGCCCTCCAGCACCCAGCGACTTCCCCTGCAAACCGGACGGGCCACCCTCAGCGACGTGGCGCGCGAAGCCGACGTGAGCCTGGCCACCGTGGACCGGGTGCTCAACAAACGCACCGGCGTGCACGCGCGCTCGATCGCGCAGGTGCAGCAGGCCGTCGAGCGGCTGAACTACCGCCCTGACCCGGCGGCCGCCCGCCTCGCACGGCCGCATCCGCACCGGGTGAGCTTCCTCCTGCCCTCGGGCAACAACACCTTCATCGAGATGCTGCGAGAGCAGATCACCGGCAGCAGCGGCTGGATGGAAGACCACCGCGTGAGCGCGCAGACGCACCAGGTCGACGTGTTCGAGCCGCAGCGCCTCGCGCGCCGCATCCTCGCGCTGCGCGGCCAGTGCGACACGGCCGTGGTGATGGCGCTCGACCATCCGCTGGTGCAGGCGGCCATCGACAAGCTGGTGGCGCAAGGCATCGCCGTGATCACGCTGGTGTCGGACGTGCCGAAGTCGCAGCGTCAGCATTTCGTGGGCATCGACAACGTGGCCGCCGGCCGCACCGCGGGCACGCTGGTCGGCCGCTTCTCGGGCGTTGCCAAGGGTGAGGTCGGCGTGATCGTGGGCAGCCTGTCGCTGCGCGACCATGCCGAGCGCAGCCTGGGCTTCAGCCAGGTGATGGCGGCGGAGTACCCGGGGTTGCGCGTGCTGCCGCCGGTGGAGGGCAAGGACGACCCGAAGCTCGCGCGTCAACTCTCGGCGCGCCTCCTGGCCGCGCACCCGAAGCTGGTGGCGCTCTACAGCGTGGGCGCGGGCAATCCGGGCATCTCGGCCACGCTCAAGGCAAGCGGGCGCGCGGGAAAGATCGTCTTCGTCGGCCACGAACTCACACCCGCCGCGCGCGCCGATCTGCTCGACGGCACGATGGCCGCGGTCATCAACCAGGACGCGGGGCACGAGATCCGCTCGGCCCTTCGGCTGGCGATTTCGCGCCTCACGCGCGAGCCGGTGCATGCGGACCAGGAGCGCATCCGCATCGACATCTATCTCAAGGACAACCTGCCGTGAACGCGGCGGCGCTGCCCTCCTCCGACTGACCCAACTTTTTGCAGGAG
The DNA here is from genome assembly GCF_050435205.1 of Variovorax sp. W2I14. NCBI lineage: Bacteria > Pseudomonadati > Pseudomonadota > Betaproteobacteria > Burkholderiales > Comamonadaceae > Variovorax > Variovorax sp. W2I14. The sequence continues at coordinate 2,363,341 of NZ_JBNDJX010000001.1, forward strand.
CGTCGACATGGCCACCAACATCAAGGGCCCAGGCATCTATCTCGCGCAGTTCGCCAGCGACAGCGCACCGTTCGACTCGTGGCACTCGATCACGCGATGGGCCGGCGGGCTCGGCTTCAAGGGCGTGCAGATTCCCTCGTGGGATGCGCGCATCTTCGACCTGAAGAAGGCCGCCGAATCGAAAACCTACTGCGACGAAATAGCCGGCGTTGCGCGCGAGAACGGCGTGGAAATCACCGAGCTGGGCACGCACCTGCAGGGCCAACTCGTGGCGGTACACCCGGCGTATGACGAAGCCTTCGACGGCTTCGCGCCCGAGGCCTATCGGCGCAACCCGGTGGCGCGGCAGGCGTGGGCGGTGGAGCAGATGCTGTTCTCCGCGAAGGCCTCGCGCAACCTCGGGCTCAAGAGCAACGTGAGTTTTCCGGGGGCACTGGCGTGGCCTTACCTCTATCCGTGGCCGCCGCGTCCGGCCGGATTGATCGAGGCCGCGTTCGACGAACTCGCAAAGCGCTGGCACCCGATCTTCGATGCCTTCGAAGACGCTGACTGCAACGTCTGCTTCGAGCTGCATCCGGGCGAAGACCTGTTCGATGGCGTGACCTTCGAGATGTTGCTGGAGCGCGTGAAGAACCACCCGCGCTGCTGCATCAACTACGACCCCTCGCACTTTCTGCTGCAGCAACTGGACTACCTGGAATTCATCGACATCTACCACTCGCGCATCAAGGCGCTGCACATCAAGGATGCGGAGTTCCGCCCCACGGGCCGCCAGGGCGTGTACTCGGGCTTCCAGCCGTGGGTGAACCGCGCGGGGCGCTTCCGGTCGCTGGGCGACGGGCAGATCGACTTCGGCGCCATCTTCTCGAAGATGGCGCAATACAACTACGATAGCTGGGCCGTGCTGGAGTGGGAGTGCTGCCTCAAGCACCCCGAGGACGGCGCGGCCGAGGGCGCGGAATTCATCCGCCGCCACATCATCCGCACGACCGAGAAAGCCTTCGACGACTTCGCGGGCGCCGAGACCGATACCCAGCAGCTTCGCCGGATGCTGGGTCTGGAGACGACGACGACACCGGCGAAGAAGTAGTCAGCAACCCAACGAGCTGGCTTTATCTATTTACAACGAAGGAGACAAGAGACCATGACGAACAGAAGAATCTTTTCGGGCATCGCACTGGCCGTGTGCGCCCTTGCGAGCATGCCCGCGCTGGCCCAGAACAAGGCGATGGTGATGGGCGTCTCGGTGCCCGCCGCCACGCACGGCTGGACCGGCGGCGTCGTGTACTGGGCCAACCGCACCAAGGCCGAACTGGAGAAGCAGTACCCGGGCATCAAGGTCTTCGTGAAGACCGCGGGCTCGGCCACCGAACAGGCCAACCAGGTGCAGGACCTGCAGACGGTCAACAAGATCGACACGCTGGTCATCCTGCCTTTCGAATCGGCGCCGCTCACCAAGCCAGTGGCGCAGGTCAAGTCCAAGGGGGTGTTCGTGACGGTGGTCGACCGGGGCCTGACCGACCCCAACGCGCAGAGCGCCTACGTGGCCGGCGACAACCCGGGCTTCGGCAAGGTGGCGGGCGAGTACATGGCCAAGACGATGGGCGGCAAGGGCAACGTGGTCATCTTGCGCGGCATTCCGACCGTCATCGACAACCAGCGCGTGGACGCCTTCAACGAAGTGATGAAGGCCAACCCCGGCATCAAGGTGCTCGATGCCAAGCACGGCAACTGGAACCGCGACGATGCGTTCAAGGTCATGCAGGACTACCTCACCCGCTTCAAGCAGATCGATGCGGTGTGGGCCTCCGACGACGACATGGCCGTGGGCGTGCAGAAGGCCATCGAGCAGGCCAAGCGCGACGACGTGAAGCTGGTGGTGGGCGGCGCCGGCGCCAAGGGCTACATCAAGAAGGTGATGGACGGCGACAAGATCGTCTCGGCCGACGTGACCTACGCGCCAAGCATGATCGCGGACGCGATGAATCTCACGGCGAAGTCACGCGTTGAAGGCGGTGCGATGCCGGCGACGACGATCATTCCCTCAGTACTGGTGACCAAAGAGAACGCGGCGAAGTACTACTTCCCCGATTCGCCGTTCTGAGCCCGGGCTGCATCGCCTGAGCGGGGCGCGGCGTTCGCTGCGCCTGGTCGGCGGCTCCGTCGGCCTCCGGCTCGCCGAAGACTGACGCGGAAAGACCCGCCGAGACCGCGAATTTGGAACTTCGGTATTCGTTATCAACGAGAGTGGATGGCCTTTAACCACTCCGGCACTGGGCCGATTCGCAGGGGGCTTCAAACCGTCACGACATGGGAGCAAGATGCCCGTCCGCCGATTTCTTGCCGTCACCCCGACCTGACCGAAGGAGCCTGCTCATGCTCGCCACTGCAGAACGAACCATCAAGATTCCCGGCCCCGACCATGCCATCAACATCGCGCGCAATCCGCACCGCGTGGTGGTCTCGGTCGACGGTTGCGTCGTCGCCGATACGCGCGAGGCGCTCACGCTGCGCGAGTCGCACTTCGGCACGGTGCACTACATCCCGCGCAAGGACGTGAAGATGTCGCTCCTGGAGCGCACGCAGCACGCCACCTACTGCCCCTACAAGGGCGAGGCCAACTACTACAGCATTCCCGCGGGCGGCGAGCGCTCGGTGAATGCGGTGTGGACCTACGAAGCGCCCTACGACTCGGTCTCGCAGATCAAGGACCACGTGGCCTTCTATCCGGACCGCGTGGGGCCGATCGAAGAACGCATCGTCTAGCCTCCGCTCAGTGAGTCGACAAACAAAAGCCGGGCCCCGCTTTCGCAGGGCCCGGCTTTTGTACGTTCGCTCGCCGATGACGGCGAGGAAGGCGCGGTGCTGTGGATTACAGCGGCAGTGCGTCGCCGCGAGCGGCGGCGCGGGCTGCGGCACGCACCGTGGCGCGGTCCACACCGCTGGCCAGCACCGGAGCGACACGCGACGAGGCGCCTTCGGCATACGGGTTCTCGCTGCGCGAAGCGACAGCGGCTTCGGCACGGACGGCGGCGCGGCTGGTCGAGGAGACGAACACTTGTGCAGGGCCTGCATTGGCGCCGGTGGCGTACGGGTTCGCGCTGCGAGCGGCAACCACGGCCTGGCGGGCGACATCGGCGCGGCTGACGGTGGAGTTCACTTGCTGCACGCCTTCGTAGGTTTCAGCGTGGGCGGCGCCGGCAACGGCCATCAGGGCAACAGCAACGGCGGAGAGGAGCTTGGAGGCATTCATTTCGATTTCCTTCAGTTCAGTTCAAGTTCAAGTTCTTGCTTGGTTGATTTCGAACCGGTCTTGGGTGGGTCACCGTCCCTCCGGGGGCGGCCACCTCGCTCGGGGCCCTGTTCACTCGGATCAATCAACTGTGTGGCTGGTCCGTGAGATGAATTGTGCGCCGCCATCTAAGTAAAAACCCTCGACAAAAGGAACCGCGGTGTTCACAACTGGGAAACAATCGTGACCTGCACGGCCGCCATCCCGCGTCATCCCCAGGTCAGCGGGTCCAGGTGCAGATAGAAGGCGAGGCGCTCGTCGTCGGGGGTGGAAATGCGATGCGCCTCGAAGAGCGACTGGCGCGCCGCGAGCGGTTGCGCCGCGTCCGTCCAGGTCTCGCGCGCGTTGGCGAGCAGCAGCGAAAAGTCGACGTACCGGTCCGCCGTTCCGAGCCGTCCCAGGTCGATGAAGCCGGTGCAGCGCAGCGTCTCGGGATCGAGCATGAAGTTCGGCAGGCACGCATCGCCATGGCAAACCACGAGGTCGCGCGCCTCTTGCGCGAGCCGTGCGGGCAGTTGCGCACGCAGGCGATCCAGCAGCACCGGGGGCGGAATGGACTGGTGCTCGGGGTCGAGGAAATCCGGGTTCACCGCATTCCGCGCGACGACATACGCGGCGCGGTCGAACATCGCCGAAAGGCTGCGTTCGAACGGGCAATCGGCCACCGGAATTTCGTGCAGCGCCCTCACCCGCTCGGCGATGGATGGCCACGCCTTCAGCAAGTCCGACGCGGAAAGATCGCTGGCCGGCACACCCGCCACGGCGCGCGTGACGAGGCATGCGCCGTCGTTCGATGCATGCCAGTCCATCACCGCCGCCGAGCCGAGATCGAACGGCGCGAGCCACTCGGTGCGACGGCGCTCTTCATCGAGTTGCACCGCGCCCTCGCCGAGCGAAACCTTCGCGAACGCAGCACCATCGCTGCGCCGGTACACGGCATCGCCGGATTCGCCTTCGCTCGCGCGAATCCAGGTCTTGCCAAGCGGGAGTTTCGGCAATAGCTTCGCCATGCCCACTCAGTGCCCCACCGATTTCGAGAACACATTCACCACCACGACGCCCGCGATGATCAGGCCCAGCCCGGCAATCGCGGGACCGTCCAGCGACTGCCCGAACCACAGCCAGCTCACCACCGAAATGAGCACGATGCCCACGCCCGACCAGATCGCATACGCGATGCCAGTCGGCAGCAGGCGCAGCGCGAGCGACAGAAAGTAGAACGACACCGCATAGCCCACCACCGTGGCCACGCTGGGCCACAGGCGGGTGAAGCTGTCGGAGGCTTTGAGGAAGCTGGTCGCCAGCACTTCGACGACGATGGCGACCGCGAGATAGACGTAGGTAAGAGCCATCGAGAGACTCTAACGCCGGCCGTTCGAGGCAGCGGGTTCTATCCCTTTGCCTCACAGAGTTCTGGAGGCTCTGCCGCGCCGCATTCAAGGCGGCAGCAACAGCGGCCCGCAGTTCTCGTCCGCCACGAACACCGCCACCAGCTTCGCGGGCTTCACCGGATCGGGGTTCTCCGCGAAGACATGCAGCGTGCCCGGCGGCTCGAAGAAGGTCTCTCCGGTCTTGTACGTGCCGACCGGACCGCCGCCCAGTTGCGAGCGGATCGTGCCGCCCAGGATGATGGCCGTCACCGAGCCCGGATGACGGTGTGCCGGCGAAAAAGCGAGCGGTGGAAAGTCGACGATGACCGTGGTCACCGACTTGCCCGGCACATGCGGCAGCGCCTCGCACGAGATCACCTTGGTCGAAGTTGCAGGCCGCGCCGCCTCGCCCAAACCCGCGGGCGCAGGTGCGGACGAGAACATCGGCCGGCTCACCGCACTGCACACGTCGTCGAGCCATTGCGCGGCGCCCTGCTTGCTGCCGTGTGGCATCAATGCCCAGCCCGCTGCCAGCACCACGGAGAGCGCGGCAACGCCGGCCCCGACCTGGTTGCGGTGAGGAAGTCGGGCCGCCTTCATGCCGCCAGCCCCTTGGGCAGCCGCAGCGATGCATACCAGCCCAATTCGCGCTTGGCCTTCTCGCTGCTGACCTCGGCGTTGTCCTCCGCGATGTTGAAGACGCCGCCCTGCGCATGCCGCAGCGCCATCACCGCCGCCCAGGCCGCGGCCTCCACGTGGACCGGGCTCACGCCCTTGGGCACGGCCGTCGACGTGCCCGGCCCGTAGATCTGCCCGTAGCGCAGCACCGTGGCCTTGATGCCGACGGCGCCCAGTACGCTGCGCTCCAGAGCCGCCACCCCGCCCACGCTCACGCGGCGGATGCCATCGGCTTCGAGGTCGAGCGGATCGTCCTCGACGTGCGGCCTCTGCCCCGGCGCATAAGCCCAGGCGATGCTCTGCGCGACCAGCCGGTGGCTGCCCGCCGCCAGCGCCGCGGCCACGAGGTTGCGCGTGCCTTCGGTGCGCACGCGGGCGTTGCGATGCGCCGCTTCGGTCATCAGCTTCGGATCGAGATCGGCCGGCAAGTCGGTGAGCTGATGCACCACGATCTCGGGCCTTATGCGAATCAGCGCCGCGCGAAGCGCCTCGGCGTCGAACACATCGACGACGACCGGCGTCACGCCCCGGGCTTCGAGCGCCCCTGCGCGGTCGGCGCGGCGGGTGCTGCCGTACACCTCGTAGCCGGCCTCGGTCAACAGCGGAACCAGCGCGGCGCCGATGGCACCGGCCGCGCCCGCCACGAATATCTTCTCGCGCATCGCATGTCCTTTTCTTGCTGGAGTTCTGGTCGATGGCTCGATCCTAGGTTTTCGATGTCCCATCAAAAAGAGGCAAGATTCGTCAGAATGACAAGGCCATGATCCAAGAAAAAGCCGCTTCCACCGCCCTTCTGGAGATCGACCGCAGCACGCCGACGCCGCTGTATCGGCAGATCTACGCGCGCTTCAGAACCGCCATCGAGCAGGGCGTGCTCCACCCGGGCGACCGCGTGGCATCGGCACGCGACCTGGCGAGCGAACTGGGCGTTTCGCGCGGCACCATCGAGACGGCCTACAACCTGCTCATGGGCGAAGGTTATTTTTCGTCGCAGGGACAGGCGGGCACGGTGGTCTCGCCCTCGCTGCCTTCGCAGCGGCCGGCACGGCGCGAGCGCCGGCGAAACGAGGCGCCCGCCGATGGCGAAGTGCTCGCCGATGCCGCGCCTCCGCCGCCGCTGCAACTGGGCATCCCGGCGCTCGATGCTTTCCCGCGCAAGCTCTGGGCGCGCCTGACCGCCCGCCGCGCGAGGGCTGCAACTGCGGCCGACATGTTCTACGGCAACCCCTCCGGCTATGCGCCGCTGCGCGCAGCCATCGCGGCCTATTTGCCGGTGTCGCGTGGCGTGTCGTGCAAGCCTTCGCAGGTCTTCGTGACCGGCGGGTATCGCGCGTCGCTCTCGCTCATCGCGCACACGTTGCTCAACAAAGGCGATGCGGTGTGGGTCGAAGACCCGGGCTATCCGCCCACGCAGGAAGTGCTGCGCAGCAAGGGCCTGCGCGCAGTGCCCGTGCCGGTGGACGACGAAGGCATGGTCGTCGCGCGCGGCGTGCGCAAGGCGGCCGCCGCGCGGATGGCCATCGCCACGCCGTCGCACCAGGCGCCGCTCGGCGTTTCGATGTCGCTCGCGCGCCGGCTGCAGTTGCTCGAATGGGCCTCGCGGAGCAAGGCCTGGATCGTCGAGGACGACTACGACGGCGAATACCGCTACGCCGGCCCGCCGCTGCCCGCGCTCAAGAGCCTCGATGGCCACGACCGCGTGCTGTATGCGGGGAGCTTCTCGAAGATGCTGTATCCGGGCCTGGCGCTGGGCTACGTGGTGGCGCCCGAATCGCTCTCTGCCGCGTTCGCCGAAGCCGCGCGGACCGGCTCCAACGGCAGCCCGCAGATCACGCAGGCCGTCGTCGCGGACTTCATGCGCGGTGGTTTTTTCCCGCGCCACCTGAAGAAGATGCGGCTGCTCTACGCGCGGCGGCGCGGCATGCTCGCGGCCGCGTTGCTCAAGGCCTTTGGCGACGAGGTGCGCATCGACCTGAAGAGCGGCGGCATGCATCTCATCGCGCGCTTCGACAAGCACCGCGAGCGGGATACCGAACTCGCCCGCCGCGCGCAGCTCGCGGGCCTCAACTGCCAGCCGCTTTCGACGCGAGGCACTGCGAAATTTCGCGACGAAGGACTGCTGATGGGCTTCACCAACATCGGCTCGGCCGCAGAGGCGAAGCAGCTTGCGACGAAGCTGCGCGCTGCACTGGTCTCACGCTGAAATGCAGGGCGATGCGAGCCTCGGTAAAGTCACCCGCGCGGCCCGACGTGGACGCCGACTCTCCCAAACACACACCATTCAAAGGAGACAAAGACATGGCAATCAAGCGAATGGACAACGTCCTGATCGTTGTCGACGACCTCGAGGCAGTGAAGGCGTTCTTCATCGAACTGGGCCTCACGCTCGAAGGTCAGACCACAGTCGAAGGGCCTTCCGTCGGACAGCTCATCGGGCTTGGAGATGTCCGATCCACCATCGCGATGCTGCGCACTCCCGATGGGCAGGGCATCGAACTCGACAAGTTCCACACGCCGGAGGCCGTGAGGTTCGGGCCTGTGGATACGCCGGTGAACGCCCTGGGCATTCGCCGCGTCATGTTTGCCGTCGAGGGCATCGGTGACGTCGTTGCGCGCATGCGGACCCACGGCGCGGAAATCATTGGGCAGATGCAGTACGGGGAGTCGTACCGGCTTGCCTATGTTCGCGGGCCTGAGGGGATCATCGTGGGGCTTGCAGAGCAACTGGGCTGAAGGTCAGAAGGTCAACCTCCGCCGTCCGACAAGAAGGCGCTTTGACTCAGCCCGCCTCCTCGTCCATCACCGCACCGCGATCCTTGATCCGCGTGACCTGCGACAGCACCGCATCCTCAGCCGTCATGTCCGGCCGCTGCCCCTTGTAGACCGGCTGCTCGAACTTGCCGCCCGCATAGCGGTACAGATAGCGCACCTCGACCAGCGTGCCCACAGCCGGCAGCGCTTCGTTGGGCGGCACGGTCACGTTGCCCATGTCGACCATCGCGCCCGCCTCGTCGCGCAGCCCGACCGCCACCGAGCGCTGCGCGTTCACTCGAATCACCTCGCAGGTCGCGCTCTGGTTGAACTTGAACTTCAGGCTCGTTGTGCTGCGCCCCGCTGCGAACGGCGCGGCGAGCGCCTTGAGCACATAGCCTTCGCCATGCGCGGCCAGCAATTGCGCGGCGCGGCGGCGCTTGCCTTCGGCGGTCGTTTCGAGATCGAGCACCAACATCCAGGGCAGGCGTCCGGCTGCCTTCTGCAGATGGCCGAAGCGTTCGATGAAAGGCGCGCCGCGCAGGTCCTGGCCATCGAGCTCCAACAGGTCGAAAGCCTTGAAGGCATCGCCCACATGCTCGCCCGCGATGACGGTGCGGCCGGCCGATACCGCACCGGCCGCAGCAGTCCAGGCCTGCGGAATGTCGACGAAGAGCCCGCGACGATTGGTGCCGCGCACCGTCTCGCCCTCGATCAGCAGGATGCGGTTTTCGCCATCGGCTTTTTCCTGCAGGCCCCAGCCCGCGTCGTCGAAGTAGCATGCCACCTGCTCCTCGAGGATCAGGGTGGGCAACTGCGGCAGCTCGCCGCTGATGCGCCCGGCGAGGTCGGTCGAGGTGTAGAGCGCACCCGACTGGTCCGGCGTGTAGCCCTTGGAGGTTTTTTCCTTCACGACCTTTTCGTAGATCTTCAGCGCGGCCTCGAAAGCGACGGGGCTGCTGGTCTTGGTGCCGGTGGCGAGCGTGCCGCCGCGGCGGCCGTTGCCGTAGTCGACCACCCAACCGTCGTCCTTCGGGCGCAGGTGGACCTGGTAGACCTTGTCGGAACCCTGGCCAGTGAAATAGAGAAAGCTCGATTGAGCGCCTTGCGCATCGGCTGATTTTTCGGCGGGTGCAGCAGAGGCTTTCGTCGTGGCCGCGGGCTCCGTCGGCTGCGAGCTCAACGCCGTCAGATCGACCTCCGGCCGCATCGACGCCGCCCCATTCCATCGCACCTCGAACCCCGCCTTTCGGAAGCGTTCGACGATGAGTTCGCCGACGCGCAGCATGTCGGCATCGGCCCCCTCCGGCGCGCCCCAGAACGCGAGCGACAGCTGGCTCGTGCGCTTCGCGTGGTTCAGATCCTGCCGCGTGTAGAAGCAGAAGCCGTGCACGCCGGCCGCCTCGCCGCCGCGCTCGTGGAAGGCCTCGGAGCAATCGTCGAATCCGTCGGACTGCGTGTCCCCCGCATCGTGCAGCGCGACAAGCCCAGCCTTCGTCAGCGCATCGAACACCTCGTCGATCCTTGCCTTCGCGGCGCGCCATTGCGCGGTCGTCATCTTCACAGGATCGGGTTCGGGCGGTGGCGGTTCGGGAATCGGCTTGCCCGTGACGCGCGCGAGGAGTTCGACCACTTCTTCCATCATCGCGTTCACCATCACGTGGTTGCCGTGGCTGTCGCTCACGTCGGCGTTGGCGCCGGCATCCAGCAGCAGTTGCACCGCATCCACCGTCGGCGCGAATTCGGCTGCGAGATAGAGCGCGGTGCGGCCGTCGGTGCCGGTGTATTCCAACGGGCTTCCGGCTTCGAGCAGCAACCGCAACACGGCGAGATTCGGTTCGACCTTGGTCTGGTTCGATCCCATCGCGGCGCACTGCAGCGCGGTGAAGCCCTGCTTGTTCACCGCGGCCATGTCGGCCCCGGCTTCGATGCATGCACGCACGGTTTGCACATCGGCTTCACGCGCGGCCTCGAAAATCTTCTTCGGATCCATGGCACTCCCTGTGTGTTGGTTTTTTGATTCTGCCGCAGGCACACGGCGCGATATCGCGCCACATGGCACTTCACAGGCCGCGCGAACCTCGCTACATTCGACCCCTCGATTCACAACACAGACCGGAGGTGCGCGATGGAAGACACTGCTATTCATGCCCCTACCCCTCTACGGTTTGTTGTCGGGTCGATCATCAAGAACTGCTGCTGAAGCGCTTCCTGCGCAGCCTGTGCCCCTGAAGGCATAGCAGCCAGCCGGTTCGATCCTCGCGGCGTTCTGCCGCGACAAACCGCCCGATTCAAACGCCGCCGCTGGCACGCCTGTGCGCGCCGCGCGCGATCCGTTCATTTTTTCGAATCAAGGCCAACCATGCTTGAAACACGTGCCGCCGATGCGCGGCAGTTTTCGATTTCCGTTTTTGATCCGCAGCAGGCGTCCGCCGAAGAATGGGCGCAGGCCCTCGCCTACTGGCGCCTGCGCTCCGAGGAAGACTATCCGGGCGAACCGCAGCCCGACGATGCCCACACCGCGCAGAACGTACGCCAGCACACGCCGATGCATGTGGTGAGTCGCATCTTTGCGCGGGATGCGCACGGCAACCTGCTCGGCAACATCAACTTGGGCGTGCGCCGCGAAGCCACATCCGACTACGAAGCCCACGCACCGTTCGTCAATGCGTGGGGTGGAGTGCGGCAGTCCAGCCGGCGCCAAGGTATCGCCAGCCTCTTGCTACGCGAACTGCTGGCGTTGATGGATGCGCAGGGCAAGACCACGGCAACTTTCAATGCTCACCTGCCCGAGGGCCGGGCGTTTCTTTCGGCCGTGGGCGCACTCGAAAAGCACCGCAGCATGGAAAACCGCATGGCTTTTTCCGGCCTCGACGACGACGCACTCGCCCGCTGGCGCGCCGAAGCCCTCGCGCCCGCGCACGGTCTGCGCCTGGAGATCCACGCAGGCCGCGTGCCCTTCGAGCGCCTTGCCACGCTGATGGCGCCGCTCTCGGCATTGCTCGAAGACGCACCCACCACCGGTCTCTCTCGCCCGCCCATGCGCTTCGAGCTCGAAGACTTCCGCGCCTGGTATGCCGAAATCGATCGCCGCGGCGGCGAGCACTTCCTGGTGCTGCTGCTCGACGGTGACGAGGTGGCCGCGGTGTGCGATGCGAGCTGGAACCAGCTCTACCCCGACCGCATGTTCCAGCGGCTCACGGGCGTGGCCCGCAGCTGGCGCGGCAAGGGTCTGGCCAAGGGCGTGAAGGCGTTGATGCTGCAACTGGTGCGCGAGCGCCACCCCGAGGTGGTGATGGCCGTCACGCAGAACGCGGAGGTCAACGCGCCCATGCTCGCCATCAACCGCCAGCTCGGCTTTGTCCCGCACAGGCATGATGGGGCCTACCAGATCGGCACGGAAAGCCTGAGAGCCTTCCTCTCGGCCCGTTCGCCGGCTTCCCGGGAGGCACGCGCTTGAAGACACCTCAAAGACTGCAGACCCTCGTGGACGAGGGCCTGATCGACACCGTCGTACGCCAGCTCATGAGCGGCAAGGAAGCCATGGTGTATGTCGTGCGCTGCGGCGATGAAACGCGCTGCGCCAAGGTCTACAAGGAGGCCGACAAGCGCAGTTTCCGCCAGGCCGTCGACTACACCGAGAACCGCCGCGTCAAGAACACGCGCGAGGCCCGCGCCATGGCCAAGGGCACGAAATTCGGCCGGCAGGTGACCGAGGCCATCTGGCAGAGCGCCGAGGTCGATGCGCTCTACCGCCTGGCCGCCGCTGGCGTGCGGGTGCCGACACCGCACAACTTCCTCGAAGGCGTGCTGCTGATGGACCTGGTGACCGATGCCAACGGCGACGCCGCCCCGCGCCTGAATGACGTGGCCTTCTCGCCCGAAGACGCCCTGCTGCACCACGCGAGCCTCTTGCGCGAAGTGATGCGCATGCTGTGTGCGGGCGTGGTGCACGGCGACCTCTCGGAGTTCAACGTGCTGCTGGCCGAAGACGGCCCCGTCATCATCGACCTGCCGCAGGCCGTGGACGCCGCCGGCAACAACCACGCCAAGCGCATGCTGCTGCGCGACGTGGAGAACCTGCGCAACTTCTTCGGCCAGTACGCGCCCGCGCTGCTGAAGACGCACTACGGCGACGAGATCTGGCAGCTTTACGAGCGCGGCCTGCTGCGGCCCGAGACGGAGCTTTCAGGCACCTTCGTGCGCGAGACCGGCCCCGTCGATCTGAGCAACGTGCTGCGCGAGGTGGACGATGCGCGCGCGGAAGAGGCGGCGCGGCTCCTGCGCATGCAGACGCCGCGACAATAGCGGGCTGCTCACGCCCGCCTCGATGACCTCCAACGCCCTGCTCCAGCGCCAGCCGCTTTTCTTCAACGCCACCACCGCCGTCCGCCAGATCGCCAGGGCCGCGGCCTTCGTGGCGCTCGGGGTCGGCTCGGCAGCGCACGCGGCCAGCATCCGCCTCGAAGACGACCGCGGCACCACGCTCGAACTGCAGGCGCCGGCCAGGCGCATCGTGTCGCTGATGCCCTCGCTCACCGAAACTGTCTGCGCGCTCGATGCGTGCGACCGGCTGGTAGGTGTCGACCGCCATGCCAACTGGCCGGTGTCGGTGAAGAAGCTGCCGCAGGTCGGCGGCATGGACGACGCGAACATCGAGCGCATCGTCGCGCTCAAGCCCGACCTCGTGCTGGTGCGCCCGCGCAGCCGCGTCGCCGAGCCGCTGGAGCGCCTCGGCATCAAGGTGCTGGCGCTGGATGCCAAGACCCACGCCGACATGCGGCGGGTGATGGAAACCGTGGCGCACGCCACCGGCAAGCCCGGCGCGGGCGAGGCGGTCTGGCGCACGCTCGATGCACGGCTCAACGCCGCGCGGGCCCGCGTGCCGCTCGGCTGGCAGGGGCGGCGCGTCTATTTCGAGGTGCACGGCGGCATGGCGGCGGCGAGCGAAAGCTCGTTCATCGGCGAGACGCTCGCGCGCCTGGGCCTCGCCAACGCGGTGCCGGGCACGCTCGGTCCGTTTCCGAAGATGAGCCCCGAATTCGTGGTGCGCGCCGATCCGGACGTGCTGATGGTCTCGGCGCTCGGCGAGATTTCCTCAATGGCTTCGCGGCCCGGCTGGTCGGCCATGAGCGCCATCCAGCGCGGGCGCGTCTGCAGCTTCGCCTCCGCGCGCTTCGACCTGATGATGCGGCCCGGCCCGCGGCTGGACGAAGCGGCCGACGCCATCGTGAACTGCCTCGCCTCGCTGGGGAATCCGCCGCGCTGAGCGCTTCGACTTCCGCACGATTCATGACCATGACAACCACGCCATCCGCCTCGGACATCACGCACGGTGAACTCACGGCGCTCTGGAACCGGGCCTACGAGGGCTACTTCGTGCCCATCCACTTCGACGAGCCGCTTTTCGCGCGGCACCTGCGGCGCGCGGTGGTCGACCTGACGCTCTCCCGCGTCATCGCGGTCGACGGCACCGCCTGCGGCATCTCGCTCGCCGGCCGGCGCGGACTGCGCGGCTACCTTGCGGGCTTCGGCATCGCGGACACGCACCGCCGCCGCGGACTGGCGCGGAAGCTCATCGACGCGCAGGTCGAGGCCTGGTCGAAGGCGGGGCTGCAGCGCGTCTTTCTCGAAGTCATCGCGCAGAACCCGGCGCGCACGCTGTACGGCCAGGCGGGCTTCGATGAACTCAGAACGCTCGACGTGCTGGAAGGAAGCTTCGAGGCGCAGAGCACCGTCACAGCGAAGACGCTCGACCATGCCGACCTCGCGGCCGTGCACACGGCTTGCGCAGCGGTCTCCCGCCCCACATGGCGCCGTGAACTGCCGACCGTGCTGGACGCCATCGACAACGAGGCGGCCATCGCACTCGGCGTGACGCGCGGCACTGCGGTCGTCGCCTACGCCGTCATCCCGCCCACCGGCAACACGCTGCCCGACGCCGCGGCCATCGACGAAGCCGCCGCCCACGGGTTGCTCGACGCGCTCGCGGCCGCCCGCCCCGGCACGCGCTGGCGGCTGGTCGACGAGCCCACCGGCAGCCCGCTCTTCCATGCAGCCACTGCGCGCGGCGCAACGGCTGTCATCCGTCAGATCGAAATGGCGTTGACCATTCACCGACCGGTCAACGCCCGGCCCTCCCCATGAAATCCCGTCAAAAGCAGCCCACCTCTTCCACCCCGTTCATCCGCGTCGGCCCGAGCGGCATCCACGGCCTGGGCGCGTTTGCGACCCGCGACCTGCCGGCGGAGGCGTTTCTCGGCCTCTACGAAGGCCGCCGCTACACGAAAGAGGAAATCGCCGCCAGGGCCTGGGACGACCAGCTCACCTACCTGTTCACGCTGTCGAACAACGAGACCATCGACGGCGCCAAGGGCGGCAACGGCACCCGGCACCTGAATCACGCCTGCGAGCCGAACTGCGAGGCCGTCGAGGAGTACGACGAGGCCGGCGAGATGGTGCTGAAATTCCAGACGCTCGTGCCGGTGAACGCGGGCGACGAGTTGTTCATCGACTACTCGCTGACGGCCGACGACGGCTCGCCGCCATCGAAGTACCCCTGCCATTGCGGCTCGCCGAACTGCCGCGGGACGATGCTGGCACCCGTGGACGACACAGGGGAAAAAGGCGTCGCGACGGACGCAGCGCCCGCCAAGCCCTCGCCGTTCAGCGACCTGCCGTGGTGAGCTGACAGAAGCCGCCGTCAGTGCGACTCGGCCTTCAGGCTGCGCAGTTGCTCCTCGGCCCGCTCCAGCTCCGCGCGGAGCGTGCGGATTTCCTGCTCCAGTTTTTCGATGCGCGCCGCGCGGCCCTGCGCGGGCGCAAGCGCCACGCAGCGCGTCTGGAGTGCGGCCAGCTCCTCGCCGAGTTCACGCCGGCGCAGCATCTGGCCGCGGGAACGGGCGAGCGCCATGTCGCGCTCGAGCACCGCTTCCTGCGCCTTGCAATCGGCCGCATCCAGCGGCTCGGGCGGCGTCGTCTGTGCGAAGGCGGGCATGGCCAGGGCCCATGCAAGGGCGAGGAAGCAGGGTTTGAAGCGCATGCCGCGAAGGTACCCGAAACACCTCGTGTCGGGGGTGCTCGGCCCTATGCCGTGCGGGCTAAAAGGCGCGGCGAACACCCGCGGTTCACTCAGAACGCCCTGGGGCGGAAAAATAGCGCGCCTGCCAACGCGTTGCGAGTTGATGCGCACGGTGCAGCGGCACGCGCGCCGCTTCGAAATCGACCACGCAGGCAAAGTCGGCGGCTTCGGGCCGCATCGGGCTCTCGCTGCTGCGGCCATCGGTGAGGAGCCACAGCCAGCGCTGGCGCGCCGCACTGTGCACGAGCAACTGGTCGGCGCGCTGCACGCCGAGCGCGAGCGGCGTGCCACCGCCGGCGGCGATGGGCGCGATCCAGTCGTCGTTCCAGGCGCTGGCGCGGCGCGGCGGCAGGCGCAGCTCGACCACCTCGCCGGCAAAGCACAGCAGCGCCACATGGTCGCGCCGCTGGTAGGCCTCTTCCATCAGCGACAGCAGCAGGCCCTTGGCGCGCGCGAGGTTGCCGTCGTTGCGCATCGAGGCGGAGCAGTCGAGCAAAAAGCAATGCAGCGCGCCGCTGCGGGCCTGCAATGGGCGACGGCGCAGGTGTTCCGCGCGCAGCGTGTCGGCACCTCGGCTCGCCAGCGTGCGCGGCCAGTCGAGCGCGGCCCCCGGCGATGCGGCGCCGTGCCATGCGTCCCGTTGCCTGCCCTGCCTCCAGTCGCCCTGGCGCGCGCCAGCGGGTGCGGCGTCCCGGAGGCTCAAGCTTTTTTTGGGACGGCCTGCTGCGCGGTTTGCGAAGGGATCAGCGGACGCACCGGCTTGACGCGTTCGATGCCGACGGGCTCGGGCGGCATGGCGCCCCAGTCCTGGTCGCCTGCGTTGTTCTGGCCGGTGCCGCTCGAGTTCGGCGCGCGCTGGGTGTTTGAGGTCACAGGAGCCGATGCCGACGCCGCGCCTTCGGCTTCCGGCTTGCGTCGATGCAGCAGCACGGCTTCGGCCACGCGCTGCACGTGATCGGCGGTGATGTCCGCCGCGCCCTCCCAGGCCGCGAGCGCGCGCGCCGAGCGCAGCATCACCAGATCGGCGCGCAGGCCGTCGACCTGCGACGCGATGCACAGCGCGCCGACGGCTTCGTGCACGTCGTCGCCGTAGGGCAGCGCGGAGGCATCCGCGACGATGGCGCGCGCCTTGACGAGCGCGGCCGCAAGCGCGGCTTCCGCCTCCGCATGCTTCGCGCGAAAGCCCTGCGGATCGACATCGAACGCGAGCCGCGCGCGCACGATCGCCTGCCGCTCGGCCGTGTCCTCGATGTTGCGCAATTGCACGCACAGCCCGAACCGGTCGAGCAGTTGCGGGCGCAGCGTGCCCTCTTCCGGGTTCATCGTGCCGACCAATACGAAGCGCGCCGCGTGCCGGTGCGAGATGCCGTCGCGCTCGACCACGTTGACGCCGCTCGCCGCCGCATCGAGCAGCGAATCGATCAGCGCATCGGGCAGCAGGTTGATTTCGTCCACGTACAGCACGCCGCCATTCGCGCGCGCCAGCAGGCCGGGCGCGAACTTGAGTTCGTGGCCCGCGAGCGCCTGCCCGAGATCGAGCGTGCCCACGAGGCTTTCGAGGCTCGCACCCAGCGGCAGCGTGACGAAGGGCGCACCCGGCAGCAACTCGGCCAGCGCACGCGCCGCCGTGGTCTTGGCGGTGCCGCGCGGGCCTTCGATCAACACGCCGCCGAGGCCGGGGTCGACCGCGGCCAGCAGCAGCGCCTGCCGCAAGTGCGGTTGGCCTGTGATTGCGGAAAAAGGAAAAGGCACCGGCATCGAGGCGGCAGTGGTCATCGGAGGGTTCCTTCCATCTGCTGCTCGTGGTCGAGCAACAGGTTCTCTAACTGGGCTTGGTAGTCGCCAGGCGATTGCCACAGGCCGCGCTGCATGGCTTCGAGCAGGCGGCTCAGCATGTCGTGCAGCGCGCGCGGATTGTGTTGGTTCACGAAGTCGCGGGTGTCGGCGTCGAGCACGTAGGCGTCGGCCACCATCGCGTATTGGTGGTCGCCGACCACGCGCGCGGTGGCGTCGAAGCCGAAGAGGTAGTCGACCGTCGCGGCCATCTCGAAGGCGCCCTTGTAGCCGTGGCGCTTGACGCCGTCGATCCACTTCGGGTTGACCACGCGTGCGCGGATCACGCGGCTGATTTCTTCCTTCAGCGTGCGCACGCGCGGCGCCTGCGGGTTGCCGTGGTCGCCGTGGTACATGGCCGGCTGCCGGCCGCTCAGGTGGCGCACGGCGGCGGCCATGCCGCCCTGGAACTGGTAGTAGTCGTTGGAGTCGAGCAGGTCGTGCTCGCGGCTGTCCTGGTTCTGCAGGACGACGTTCATGGCGCGCAGGCGCCGCACCAGTGCATCGGTTGCGGGCACGCCGTCGCTGCCCTGCCCGTAGGCGTGCGCGCTGCCGCCAACGTAGGCGTTGGAGAGATCGTTGTCGGTCTGCCAGTCGCCGTGATCGAAGAGCGGTTGCAGGCCCGAGCCGTAGCTGCCCGGCGCAGAGCCGAACACGCGCCAGCCGGCTTGGGTGCGAGCGTCTTCGGCGGTCGAACCTTCTGCTTCGAGCGCGGCTGCTTCCCGCAGGATGCGTGCACGGATCGGATTGCGCTCGGCGTCTTCGTCTTCCTGCGATGCGACGGCCTGCACCGCGGCATCGAACATCTGCACGGCATTGGGAAATGCATCGCGGAAGAAGCCCGAGATGCGCAGCGTCACGTCGATGCGCGGACGGCCGAGCCCGACAGTGGGCAGCACCTCGAAATCGACTACGCGCTGGCTGCCCGGAGCCCACTTGGGCCGCACGCCGATCAGTGCGAAGGCCTGCGCGAGATCGTCGCCGCCGGTGCGCATCGTGGCGGTTCCCCAGACCGACAGGCCCAGCGCTACGGGGTAGTCGCCGTGCTCCTGCAGATGGCGCTCGACCAACTGAGCCGCGGACTTGAGGCCGAGCATCCAGGCGGTGGGTGTGGGAATGGCGCGCGTATCAACCGCGTAGAAGTTGCGCCCGGTCGGCAGCACATCGGGGCGGCCGCGCGAGGGCGACCCGCTCGGGCCGGGCGGCACGAAGCGGCCTTGCAGCGCACGCGAAAGCTGATGCAGCTCGTGCGGGCCGCAGGCGTCGAGCGCGGGCGCGAGACTTCGTTCGATACGGCCCATCACGGCAGCGGTGTGCGGCATGTCGGGCGGGCAGGCGTTCTCTTCGAGCAGGCGCTGCGCAAGCAGCTCCAGCCGCTCGCGCGTGTCACCGTGATGCCGCCATGCGTCGGCGCTCACCGATTGCAGCAATTCAGGCCGCATGCCCTGCCATGGCTTGGCCGCGTCGATGTCGAGCGGATCGAAGTCTTCGCCCGGCAGCAGGTCCTGCGCCATCGCGCCCAGCAAACCGGCATTCGCACCCGTGCCGTCGGCCGAGGGATAGCGCGCGAGCGCGAGCAGCGTGTCGCGCCGCAGCCTCGCTTCCGGTGAGGCGCCGAACACATGCAGCCCGTCGCGAATCTGCGTTTCCTTGAGTTCGCACAGGTACGCATCGACGCGCGCCAGCACCGCATCGTCTTCCGCACCCGGCATGCCCAGTTCCTCGACCAGATGCTGCGCCCGCACGGCCGCGAGGATCTGCGCGCGCAGCACCTTGGCGCGGCGCGCATCGACCAGCAGCGCGTCGTAGTACTCGTCGACCTGGCGCTCCAGGTCCTGCAGTGGGCCGTGGTTCTCTGCACGCGTCAGCGGCGGCATCAGGTGATCGACGATGACGGCCTGTGTGCGCCGCTTGGCCTGCGCGCCCTCGCCCGGGTCATTGACGATGAACGGGTACACGTTCGGCAGCGGCCCGAGGATCGCATCGGGCCAGCAGGTCTGCGAAAGCGCGATGCTCTTGCCCGGCAGCCATTCGAGGTTGCCGTGCTTGCCGACATGCACGACCGCGTCGATGGCGAAGGCATCGCGCAGCCAGAAGTAGAACGCGAGGTAGCTGTGCGGCGGCACGAGTTCGGCGTCGTGGTAGCTCGCGTAGTCCGCAGCACCCAGAGTGCCTAAGGAGCGCGCGGGCTGGATGCCGACGAACACGCGACACAGACGAAGCCCCGCGATCATGAAGCGGTCCTGGCGCAGCATCGGGTCCTGCTCAGGCGTGCCCCAGCGCGCATCGATGGCGGCGGCCATGCCTTCGGGCAAGGCTGCGAGCCGCGCGCGGTAGTCGGCGAGCGCGTAGCTCTGCCAGGCGGGGCGCGCGGACCATTGCGCGGGATCGTTCGCGATGCCTTCCTGCAGCGTCTGCATCAGTGCGTCGCCGTCGTTGGGGATGGCATCGCCGAGCACGTAGCCCTCGGTTTGCATCGCACGAAGAATCGCGATCACCGAGGCCGGCGTGTCGAGCCCCACACCACTGCCGATGCGGCCTTCGCTGCCGGGGTAGTTCGCAAGGATCAGCGCGATGCGCTTGTCGGCCACTGGCAGGCTGCGCAGGCGACACCAGCGCCGCGCCAGTTCGGCCACGAAGGCGATGCGGTCCGGCTCGGGCTGGTAGCTCACCACCTCGGTCTGCGTGAGTTCGCAGCGATGCGAGAGGCCCTTGAAGCTCACGGCGCGCGTGATGATGCGGCCGTCCATCTCGGGCAGCGCGATCTGCATCGCGATGTCGCGCGGGCGCAGGCCCTGGCTGTCGGCCAGCCAGTCTTCGCGGTTGCCGCCGCTCACGATCACCTGCAGCACCGGGGCATCGCCGGCCAGCGTGATGGCTTCGCCTGTGTCGTCCTGCGCGCCCTGCCCCAACGCGGCGAAGGCGGTGGTATTCAGCACGAGCTGCACATCGTGTTCGCTGCAGAGGCCGCGGAATGCGGACAGACACAGCGGGTCTTTGAGCGAATCGAGCGCGACCGGCAGCGGATTCAATCCTTCGGCATGCAGCGCGGCCGCGAGCGCATCGAAGGCCGCCGTGTTGCCCGACAGCAGATGCGACCGGTAGAACACCAGCGCCACCACCGGCGCATCCGCATGCCATCCGGCGCGCAGGTCGTCGATGCCGGCCACGGTGTGCGCCGCATCGATGCCGCGCGGCACATGCAGCGCGACCTGCGGCAGGCTGCGCGGCGGCAGCGGCGCCTCGCCATGGCCGAGGCCATGGAATGCCACCGCGCGCAGGAACTGCATCGCGTTGCCCGCACCGCCCGCGCGCATGTACTGCCAGAGCTGGCGGCCGACCGCACGCGGCACCGTGGCGCGCGCGAGCAGGTCTTCGTCTTCCTGCAGGTCGCCCGAGAACATCGCGAGCTGCTGGCCCTTGCGCTTGGCCAGCTTCTCCAGTTGCTGCAGCCCGTAGGCCCAGGCCGATTCGGCACCGAGGTGATCGACCACCACCACGCGCGCATGCCGCAGCACCTCGTCGACGTACAGGTCGAGCGAGGCCGGCTGGCGCAGGTACATGAGGTTGGCCAGCCGCAGCGACGGATAGCCGGGGTCGGTGGCAGCGAGCGCCGTGCGCGCGGCGGCCAGCAGCGCGAGTGTGGTGTCGGCGGAACTGAGCACCACGATGTCGCCCGGCGTCTGGTCGAGCCGGGTGACGACGCTGTCGTCTTCGACGAAGCGTCCGGGCTGGGTGCTCAGCAGGTGCATGTGGCGAGGCGGATCAGGCTGTCAGGCGGGAACGGCCGCCACGCCTTCGAGCGCCTTGCGCAGCGCGGCTTCATCCAGATCTTCACCGATGAACACGAGGCGCGTCCGCTGTGCCTCGTCGTCGCGCCAGCGGCGATCGAAGTGGTGGTCAAAGCGGCGGCCCACGCCTTGCACCAGGAGGCGCATCGGCTTGCCCGGAATCGCGACGAAGCCCTTCACGCGGTAGATGGTGTGCTGCTCGACCAGCGCGGCGAGCGCGGTCAGGAGAACGTCGCGGTCCACCGGCGGCAGGTCGATCACGAGCGAGTCGAAGTCGTCGTGGTCGTGGTCTTCCTCGTGGTCGTGGTGGCTCTCGCGCAGGTGGATCGTGGTTTCGGCCGCGCGGCCCTGGCCCAGCAGCAGCGCGAGCGGCAGCCTGCCTTCGGTGGCGGCGACGATCTTCACCTCGGGCGGCAGCTCTTCGCGCACCAACGCCTCGACCTGCGCGCGCGTGGCGTCGTCCATCAGGTCGGTCTTGTTGAGCACCACGAGGTCGGCGGCCGAGAGCTGGTCTTCGAAGAGCTCGTGCAGCGGCGATTCGTGATCGAGGTTGGGGTCTGCGCGGCGCGCTTCGTCGACGGCTTCGGGGTTCTCGGCGAACTGGCCCGAGGCGGCGGCCGGACCGTCCACCACGGTGACCACCGAATCGACGGTGAAGATGTTCGCGATGTCCGGCCACTCGAAAGCCTGCACCAGCGGCTTGGGGAGCGCGAGGCCCGAGGTCTCGATGATCACCGCGTCGATGTCGCCGCGACGCTCGGCCAGCTGCAGCATCACGGGCAGAAACTCTTCCTGCACGGTGCAGCAGACGCAGCCGTTGGCCAATTCGTAGAGCGCGCCTTCGCGCTCGTTGCCCTCGTCGTCGCAGCCGATGCCGCAGCCACGGAGGATATCGCCGTCGATGCCGAGCTCGCCGAACTCGTTGACGATCACCGCGATGCGGCGGCCTTCGGCGTTGTCGAGGATGTGGCGCAGCAGCGTGGTCTTGCCGCTGCCGAGGAAGCCCGTGACGATGGTGACGGGGATCTTGGCGTTGCTCTGTGTCATGGAATGGATGCGTTCAAGCGCCTGGGCGCGAAGATGGATGGCGGCACGCCGCAGCGCGCCGCGAGGGAACTGCCGGCGCGGGCGCGTGGCGATGGAGAGATTCGAGTCAGACGCCGCCGTACAGGCGACGCTCGACGAAGACCGTGCCCTGCAGACGGCGCCAGCCCTTGGCGGCGGCCAGCACGCCCAGGTCGACCAGCGGCTCGACGAGCACGACGGTCATGTAGGCCGCGCCGAAGCTGGCGATCTGGCCCAGGTTCTCGAGGCCCGTGCCGCGTCCGTACAGCGCCCAGAAGCCGACCCAGACCACGATGCCGCCCTGATAGGCCACCGACAGCTTGAAGGCTTGCTGATAGCTCAGGTCCACATACGCGACGTTCTCGGGAATGATCCGCCGCGCCAGCGCGGCTGTCGCGAACAACGGCACCAGCAAGGTGGTGACGTTCATGCCGAACTGCGGCAGGTCTTGCGGTTCGAAGAACAGGCTCTGGATCAGCAGCCCGCCCGCGAGGCCGATGGCTGCAGGCGCCAGCCCGAACACCAGCAGCAGCGTCGTGCCGAGAATCAGGTGCACCTCGGAAACACCCACCGGATGGTGCGGCAGCACTTCGAAGAAGCAGAACACCAGCGCCACGGCGATGGCCGAGCGCAGCGCCAGGGCGGCGATGCCGTCCTTCACAACGGTGTCGAAGGCGACCTTGCCCGTGTAGGCCAGCGCGGCGGCGGCCGTCGCGTAGCTGAGGAAAATCTTGGATCCGTCGACTAGACCTGGTTCGATGTGCATCGAGCACCTCCTGTAGTGCACCGCAGTGCGAAAGTTGATTGTTGGTGGATGGGGTGGATCACGCAAGCGCCGTCATGACCGCTGGAGTTCGCGCTGCATGCCGGTGCCATTGGCCGATCCGGGTTTGCGCCGCGACCGGCGCCAGTCGAGATCACGCGCCGGGGCCTCAGAACGTCACCAGCGCCGAGACTTCGAACGCGCGCGGCCGGCCCAGCAGCCACTGGTTGCCGCTGTTCGAGAACGACACGGGGTACTTGCGATCACCAAGGTTGAAGGCACGCAGCGCGAGCTTCAGCGACGGGCTGGCCTGCCAGCTGATGGAGGCGTCGGCCACGGTGTAGGAGCCGATCTTTCGCGTGTTGGCATCGTCGGCCTGGCGCGAACCGACGTAGCGCACGCCCAGCCCGGCCTCCCATTGCGGCAGGAAGCGCCAGTTGAGCCAGACATTGGCCGAAGCCTCGGGCACTTCCTTGGGTGTGTTGCCCGCACGCGAGATGAGCTTGTTGCCGACGCGCTCGTTGAAGTCGTCATACCGCGCGCGCAGCCTGGCGGCATTGGCTTCGAGGCGCAGCGTGGACGTCAGCGCGAGGTCCAGCGTGGCCTCGATGCCCTGCGACGACTGCTGGCCGACCTGCTGCGAAACAGCAGGGTCGCTCGCATCGCGCGACAGCAGCTTGCGCTTCTCGATCTTGTAGGCGGCAATCGACCACGCGCCGCGGTTGTCTGCGAGCTGGCGCTTGTAGCCCACCTCTACCTGGCGGCCGGTGGCAAGGTCGAATTGCGACTGCGAGGTCGAGGTGGTGAGCAGCGAACCCAACGGATCGGCGGCGCGCGCGATCTGCCCGTAGAACGACTGCGTCGCGTCGGGCGCATACACCACGCCCACGCGACCGGTGCCGTAAACGAAGGTGCGCTCGAAGTTGTTGACCGGCCGAGTCAGGTCGACGCGGCTGACCCGAGCATGGTCCCAGCGCAGGCCCGCCACCACCGACCAACGGTCGTTGATCGCGAGCCGGTCTTCGGCGAAGAAGGCATACGTGCGGGCCTGTGCGCGATAGCGCGGCAGGTAGGCTTGCGGCGACTCGTAGCGACCCGACGCGAAGAAGAACGGGTCCACCTCCGAGTAGCCGCCGTAGGGCGTGTCGCTCGATCCGAGGAAATCGATGCGGTTGATGTCGAAGCCCGCGAGCACCTGGTTGGCCATGCCGAACAGGTCGTGGCGCCAGGCGATGTCGCTGCGGTTGCCGACCTGTTCCTGGTGGTGGCCGATCTCCAGGTAGTCGTCGCGGCTGACGAGGCCGCTGTCGGGCATGTAGGCGTAGGTTTCGCTGTCGCGCCAGTGGCGCTTCGTTTCGAGGCGGTAGAGCTGGTTGCGCACGGTGACGGCGCTGCTGGGCGTCCAGACCGCATCGAGGCGGGTCCAGCTGTCGCGGTACTTGAGCTTGGCGTCGTCGAGGTTGTAGTTCAGGTCGAGGCTGCGACGGTCGAGCCGGCCGTTGATCAGCGGCACGCCGAAGTAGCGCTCGGGCGACTGGCGGCCCTCGTCGTGCGAAAGGGTGATGTTCAGGTCGGGCGAAACGTCGAGCCGCACCGCCGCGCCAATTGCCAGGCCCTCGGATTCGCCGCGCGCCATGAAGCCGTTGGAATGCCGGTGGCTCACGTCGAGCCGGTACGAGAGGCGGTCGTTGATCGCGCCGCCGCTGCCAAAGGCGATCTGTCGCGTGGCATCCGACCCGAAGGAGACCAGCGCCTCGTTCTCGATCGGGCCGCGCGTGGGCTTCTTGGGCACGGTGTTGATCGCGCCGCCAATCGCGCCGTCGCCGTACATCACCGAGGCTGCGCCGCGCAGCATTTCGATGCGATCGATGGACCAGGTGTCGAAGGGGAAGGTCACGGTGCCCGCGCCCATGTAGAGGCGCGTGCCGTCGAAGAGCTGCATCACCGAGCTGTGGCCCGAGAAGCCGCGCGCCGCCATCGAAGTGCCGCCATTGCCGGGGCTGGAATCGGCGGTGATGCCGGTGGCGCGGGTCACCGCTTCGACCACCGAAACATCGCCGCGTGCGCGGATGGTGTCGCCTGTCAGCACCTCGATGCTCGCGGGGGTTTCCAGCGGCGTGAGGCCGAGGCGGCTGCCGGTCTGGGTCGGCTCGTCGATCGCGAGCGGCGTGTGCCGGCTGGCTTCTACCTGCACGGGTGTGAGGCTGTTGTTGTTGCCGCTACCCGTCGCTCCGGCCGACTGGGCCAGCGCGCTGCCTGCGCCGAAGGCCAGTCCCACGCCCAATGAAAGACGTGAAAGGCGTGCCCATTGCAATTGCGGCAATTGCGGCAACGGCGCCCCCGTGCGATCGCGCGCCGGCGATGCTTGACCCATGTGACTTCTCCTCCGACCTGCGTCCCCGCAGGCTCCCGACCGAATGAGGACGTCGACGGAGGCGGCTGAGGGCGGGCCGGTTCGCGCAGAGGGCGAAACGGCAGGCCCGGACCCGCACTCCCGCAGCGTCCGAAAGCGGTTGCGAAGGCCGGTATCCGGGCTTGCGGAGCGCTTCGATGGCACTGTGCGTGCGCATCGGAGCCGAAACCCTCGCCTTCCCACGCAAAAGCGCAGTGGCTGCCGATGCTCAAAAGAAGAGAGACATCGACGCGAGGTTTTCCAGATCCGCTGACCGTTGCGGGGGCAGCGCAGGAATGGATGCGTCCGTGAAGACGCAGCGCACCTGCTTCCCGTTTAACCCCCAAGCCATGGAATGGCATGCGGGGCACCTTCGAACCGTGCGAGCTTGCGAATAGAGATTACAAAACTCGACGGCCGGAATTATAGGGAGCCCCCCGGGCGAGGCCGGCGCCCCGTCGTCCCTGGGGGCTCAGGCGGTTTTTCCTTCCGCGCCGAAGAGCCGCCGCATCACCGCGACACCGGCGACCAGCGCGTTCGAATAGCTGGCGTAGGGATCGTGCGCCGCCTCCAGCGGCACGTAGACATGGCGCCGGTCTTTGTCAGCCGCATCGCCGTCGGTCGCTTCCTCCATGAGCACCCAATAGAACTCGCCCGCTTCCAGTTCGTGGACGGTGAGCGCGATGTTTCGTGATGAGGACATGGAAAGACGGTTCATGCAGCGGGTTTTCTGTCAATGAATGGGCGAAGAGCGCGGTTGACAGCTTCCGGGCTTCTCCTACAGAGCTCGCCAGTGGCGCGAACTAGTGTTGTCTGCAGAGACCTTCCTCAAGAAAGAACCCGGAGGCAACATGAAGCACTTCACTCTGGACTCGAGCATGCGCGCCAGCATCGGCGGCGCGTTCTATCCGAGCGGCTATTCGATGGTGATGTTCCCGAGCGCCGAAGACGCCGACCGCATCGGCCATCGGTTGATCGAGAACGGCGTGAGCGGCGACGAGGTTTACCTGATTGACGCCGAAACGGTGCTGCGAGAAATCTCGCCGACCGTCAGCGACTCGGACAACCCACTGCCCTCCGCCGGCACCGATGCGGCCACGGTGCGCGCCTACACCAAGCTGGCGCGCGAAGGCCACACGGGCCTTCTTGTCAAAACCAAGGACGAAGCGGCAGCGAACCAGATGATGGAACTGGTGCGTACCGTGCCCTACTCCATCGCGCAGCGCTACCGCACGCTGGTCATCGAAGATCTCTGAAACGGCGCCCGCCCTTCGGACTTCAAGCCGGCACGGCCATCGACACCGCGCGCTGCACCACGTCGCGCGCCATGGCCTGGGCGAGTTCGTGTTCGCCGAGGAAGACCGTGACGGCCGTTTCCTGCTTGAGCAGCGTGGCCTCCTGTTCGTTGTGGCTGCGGATCACGGTCTGGATCACCGGGTTGAGCGTGCGCGCGGTCTCGATCATCTGGCGCACGTTCAGGGTGTCGGGCGTGGCCACCACCAGCACGCGGGCGCGCGCGATGTGCGCCTGGATCAGCACGGCCGGGTCCGCCGCATCGCCCCACACGGCGGCGATGCCGCCCTCGCGCAGCTTCTCGACGAGCTCGCGGTTCTGCTCGGCCACCACGTAGGGAATGTCGTTCGCCTCGAGTTCGGCCGCAATGCGGCGCCCGACGCGGCCATAGCCGACCAGCACCACCTGCCTGGAGAGGTACTTCGCCTCGGTGGTCATCGGCAGTTCGGCCAGCGGATCGCTGCGCGATTCGAGCTTGCGGGCGAACGAGGAATGCGTGTGCAGCCATTTCTGCATCGGCGCGATGAGGCTGAACCACAGCGGATTGGTCGCAATGGAAATGAGCGCGCCCGCGAGCACCAGGCTCTGCCCTTCGACCGGCAGCAGGCCGAGCGACACGCCCAACCCCGCCAGGATGAAAGAGAACTCGCCGATCTGCGCGAGGCTCGCGCTCACCGTGAGGGCCGTGGCCAGCGGATAGCGGAACACCAGCACCAGCGCGCAGGCCGCAAGCGACTTGCCCAGCACGATCACCAGGACCACCGCGAGCACCTGCAGGGGGCGGTCGATGAGCACCGAGGGGTCGAACAGCATGCCGACGGACACGAAGAACAGCACCGCGAAGGCATCGCGCAGCGGCAGCGACTCCTGTGCGGCCCGGTGGCTGAACTGCGACTCGCGCATGACCATGCCGGCAAAGAAGGCACCGAGCGCGAACGACACGCCGAAGAGCGCCGCAGAAGCAAAGGCGATGCTCACGGCGGCGGCCACCACGCACAGCGTGAAGAGCTCGCGAGAACCGGTGCGCGTGACCTGCCAGAGGATCCACGGGAACACGCGCCGCCCCACCACGAGCATCAGCGCGACGAAGCCGCCGACCTGCAGGAGCGTGAGGCCGAGGGTCTGCCAGAGCGGGTCCGCGGGGCCGCCGCCGTTGTCGGGCGTGCCGCCGAGCGCGCCGGCCAGCGGCGGCATGAGCACCAGCACGAGCACCATGGCGAGGTCTTCGACGACGAGCCAGCCGATGGCGATGCGGCCGGTGAACGAATCCAGGATGCCCAGGCTCTCGAGCGCGCGCAGCAGCACGACCGTGCTGGCCACCGAGAGCGCGAGGCCGAACACGAGTGCGGCGCCGGGACTCCAGCCCCACCACATCGCAAGGCCGCCGCCGAGCAGCGTGGCGACAGCGATCTGCGCCAGTGCGCCGGGCAGCGCGATCTTGCGCACGGCCAGGAGGTCGTCGAGGGAGAAGTGAAGGCCGACGCCGAACATCAGCAACATGACGCCGATTTCGGCGAGCTGCGCGGCAATGCTTGCATCGGCCACGAAGCCGGGCGTGAAGGGGCCGATGATCACGCCCGCGAGGAGGTACCCCACGAGGGCCGGCAGCCGCAGCTTGGCTGCCAGGAAACCGAACACCAGCGCGAGGCCGAGGCCGGCGGCAATGGTGTTGATGAGGGAAACGCTGTGCGGCATCGCTGCATTTTGCAGGAACGAGGGGTGGCCCTTCATGTCAATGCCCCTCTGACCGGCCTTCCGTCTTGCTCCCTCTTCCGCTTGCGGGAGAGGGCTGGGGTGAGGGCTTCGGGCGGTAGCAAAAGCATATGGGTGGACAGGCCGCAGCCCTCACCCCAACCCTCTCCCCAGAGGGAGAGGGAGCAAGACAAGAGCCTCAGCCGGCCATCTTGCTGTCGCGGGCGCCTTCCAGCACTTCGGGCTCTTGCGATTCGACCCAGCTTTCGTTGTTCAGGCCCGCCTGCAGGCGATTCATGTCGAGTTCGTTGGTCCACTTGGCCACCACGATGGTGGCCACGCCGTTGCCGATCAGGTTGGTCAGCGCGCGCGCCTCGGACATGAAGCGGTCGATGCCCAGGATGAGTGCAAGGCCCGCCACCGGCACATGGCCCACCGCCGACAGTGTGGCCGCCAGCACGATGAAGCCGCTGCCGGTGACGCCCGCCGCGCCCTTCGAGGTGAGCAGCAGCACCGCGAGCAACGTGATCTCCTGCACCAGCGTCATCGGCGTGTTGGTCGCCTGCGCGATGAACACCGCGGCCATCGTGAGATAGATCGAGGTGCCGTCCAGGTTGAACGAGTAGCCGGTGGGGATCACCAGGCCCACGCAGGTCTTGTTCGCGCCCAGGTTCTCCATCTTTTCCATCATGCGCGGCAGCACCGATTCACTGGAGGACGTGCCCAGCACGATCAGCAGTTCTTCCTTGATGTACTTGATGAACTTCCAGATGCTGAACCCGTGGAATCGCGCAATGAGCCCGAGCACCACGAAGATGAACAGGAGGCAGGTGAGATAGAACGTGCCCATCAGCTTGCCCAGCGAGAAGAGGCTCCCCACGCCGTACTTGCCGATGGTGAAAGCCATGGCGCCGAAGGCGCCGATGGGCGCGAGCTTCATGATGTAGCCGACGATCACGAAGAGCACGTGCGAGCCTTTCTCGATCACGTCGAACACCAGCGTGCCGCGGCCGCCGAAGCGGTGCAGGGCAAAGCCGAACAGCACCGCGATCAGCAGCACCTGCAGGATCTCGCCCTTGGCGAAGGCATCCACGATGGTGCTGGGAATGATGTTGAGCAGAAAGTCGACCGTGCCGGTCATCTTGCCCGGGCCGGTGTAGGCGGCGATGGCCTTGGTGTCGAGCGTGGCCGCATCGATGTTCATGCCGGCGCCGGGCTTGAGCACGTTGACCAGCACGAGGCCGACCACCAGCGCGATGGAGCTCACGACCTCGAAGTACAGGAGTGCGAGGCCCCCGGTCTTGCCGACCTTCTTCATGTCTTCCATGCCGGCGATGCCCACCACCACCGTGCAGAAGATGATCGGCGCGATGATCATCTTGATGAGCTTGATGAAGCCGTCGCCCAGCGGCTTCATGCTCTCCCCGATTGCCGGGTAGAAATAGCCCAGCAGCACACCGATGATCACCGCGGTGATCACCTGCACATAGAGGGAGCGGTAGAGCGGGAGCTTCTTGGCGGATGTGTTTGTTGTGTGTTCCATGACTTGCCTCCGGAAGGGTTGAGAACTGTAGGCTCGTATCGGTTGCTTTCCATTCGTAAAAGCCACATCGCAGGAACAAAAAAACCCGCCGAAGCGGGTTCTTTCATCAGGCTGCAGTCAGCATCAGAAGGTGTGAATGAACTCGGCGTGCCCGAGCAGCACGCTCAGGCGCGCCCGATCAAGGCGCAAAGCGCAGCCATAGCTTGAGCTATGGCGAGCATTTGCAACGCGGAGCGGGTGTGCCTGAGCGGGATGAGCGGGCATGACGAGTTCGTTCATACCTTCTTAATGCATGTGGAGGCCGCCGTTGACCGAGAAGTCGGCCCCGGTGGAGTAGCCGCCTTCGTCCGTGGCCAGCCACGAGATGATCGAGGCGATTTCGCTCGGCTCGCCCAGGCGCTTGACCGGGATGGTGGCCACGATCTTGTCGAGCACTTCCTGGCGGATGGCCTTGACCATGTCGGTGCCGATGTAGCCCGGGCTCACGGTGTTGACCGTCACGCCCTTGTTGGCCAGCTCCTGCGCCAACGCCATCGTGAAGCCGTGCATGCCGGCCTTGGCCGCCGAGTAGTTGGTCTGGCCCGCCTGGCCCTTGGCGCCGTTGACCGAGCTGATGTTGATGATGCGGCCCCAGCCCTTTTCCACCATGTCGCCCACCACCTGCTTGGTGACGTTGAACATGCTGTTGAGGTTGGTCTCGATGACCGCGCTCCAGTCCTCGGGGGTCATCTTGAGGAACATGCGGTCGCGCGTGATGCCGGCGTTGTTGACCAGCACGTCGATGGGCCCATGCGCCGCCTTGGCGGCGGAAAAAGCCTCGACGGTAGATTGCCAGTCGCCGACATTGCCGACCGAGGCGTGGAACTCGAAGCCTTCGGCTTTCTGTTCGGCGAGCCACTTGGCATGGTCGCGTGTGGGGCCGCAACCGGCGACCACGGTGAATCCGTCTTTGTGCAGACGTTGGCAGATGGCTGTTCCGATGCCACCCATGCCTCCGGTGACATATGCAACTTTCTTGCTCATGAAATTTCCTTGATGTTTGCTTGGCAAAAGCCTGAACGGCCGCCTTCACTCTAGCCATTTTCACGCCACCGACCTCTGAGGAAAACACTAAGAGGCTGAGAGGCAATCCGACACGACCGCTCATCCCCCGCAAGCGCCCCCATTCGGCGTTGCAAATGCTCGCCATAGCCCGAGCTATGGCTGCGCTTTGCGCCTTGATTGGGGCCGCTTGCGGAGGCTGCTCGGTCACGCCGGATTGCCTCTCAGCCTCTGAGCAAGCTTGCAACCAGCTGTCACGAGGCACGCACAGGTGCAACCTATATGCTCAGGTCTGTGCGCTCTTGCCCACGCGTTGCCCTCAAGGAGTTCGAAAGTATGAATTTCGGGATCATCGTATTCCCCGACGTCGAGGAACTCGATTTCGTGGGCCCCTGGGAAATGCTCACCATGTGGAGCAAGCTCGCCGCAGGACCTGAGAACTGCCTGATCGTCGCGGAGAAAACCGGGCCGGTGGTCTGCGCCAAGGGGCTTTCGATCAATCCGCATGTGTCGTTCGCCGACTGCCCGCCGCTCGACTACCTGCTCGTGCCCGGCGGCATGGGCACGCGGCGCGAGGTCGACAACCCCGCGATGGTGCAGTTCCTGGCCAAGCAGGCGCCGGGGTGCAAGGCGCTGCTGTCGGTATGCACCGGCGCGTTCGTGCTGCATGCGGCGGGCCTGCTCTCCGGCAAGACCGCGACCACGCACTGGGGTTCGCTCGATCGCCTGCGCGCACTCGGCGATGTGAAGGTGGTCGAGCAGCGTTTCGTGCAGGACGGCAACGTGTGGACTTCGGCCGGTGTCTCGGCCGGCACCGACCTGATGCTTGCCTTCATCGCTCATACCGCGGGCGAGGAAGCCGCCGCGCGCGTGCAGTTGCAGTCGGAGTACTACCCCGCGGACACGGTGTACGGCAGCACGGCCAGCCACGAGCGGGCGCCGGCGTACGTGAAGCGGCCGGGGGCCAAGCGGCATGGCGGCTGATCTTCAGGAACCGCTGGCGGTGCTCGCGGCGCGCGTGGGCGAGACGCTGCGCGCGCGGGGACAGACGGTGTCGGTCGTCGAATCGTCGGCCGGTGGGCTGGTCTCGGCCGCCCTGCTCGCGATCCCAGGCGCATCGGCCTACTTCCGCGGCGGCGCCATCGTCTATTCGCGCCGCGCCGGCCGCGCGCTGCTGAACCTGACCGCCGAAGACATGATCGGCCTGCGCGGAGAAACCGAGCCCTATGCCCTGCTCGTCGCCGGCCGGATGCGCGACAACCATCATGCGACCTGGGGCATCAGCGAAAGCGGCGCAGCCGGCCCGTCGGGCAGCCCTTATGGCGACCTACCCGGGCGCGTGTGCCTCGCTGTGGTCGGCGCGGCGAGCGTGAGCCGGACCGTCGAGACCGGCGACATGGACCGCCCCGCGAACATGGAAGCGTTCGCGCGGCTCCTGCTTGCGCTGTTCGACGAGACACTGCGCACGCAGAACACACCTTCCGAAGCCACCGCTCGATGATGCAGAGGGGCCTTCCAGACATCGCGATGAACGACGACATCACGCCGCAAGACCCGGCCGCCGACACGACGCTCCAGATGCGCGTGCTGCGGGAACACGTGGCCTCCATCTACGCGGGCCACACCATGGCGATCTCCGCGCACTTCGGTTTTGCCATCGCCATCGTGCTCTTTTGCTATCTGAAGATCGAACCGGCGCTTCGCCCCTGGGTGCTTGCATGGTTTGCGCTGCTGATCGTGGCGGACTCGTATGCCCTGCTCACTTCGCGCTGGAAGCCCGCCACGCCGCTGGCCGACGTCCCGTACTGGGCACGCAAGTACACCTGGCTCGCGACGCTCGTCAGCGCAACGAACGTCCCCGCGGTCTTCCTCCTCATGGTGGTGGACAACCCGGTGGTGACCACCATCGCAACCGTGGTGATCATGGGGAGTTGGACCCGGGCCGTGCAGGCGCGCTGGCCCCTCAAGGCGGCCATGTTCGGCTACGGCATTCCCATGATGTCCGGCCTGATCGTCGCGCTGGCATGGCACGGCGGCGAACTGCACTGGTTTCTTGCGGCGTTCTGCACGGTCAACCTCGTGCTCACGCTGCGCGCGGGCGTGCAGCAGAACAGGCGGTTGACCGAGTCACTGATCCTGCGTTTCGAGAACGAGTCCCTGGCCGCGCGCCTGAAGGAACAGATCTCAGCCACGCAGCGCGCCAGCGATGAAAAGACCCGCTTCCTCGCGGCGGCCAGCCACGATCTGCGCCAGCCCCTGCATGCCATCGCGCTGTTCGGCGCCGCCATGGAAAACGGCTTGCGCGATCACACGGAGCGCAAGAATGCCGAGCGCCTGATGCGGGCGGTCGACACCCTGGGTGCATCGCTGGACACCATGCTCGATGTCTCGCGCCTGGACGCCGGCGTGGTCACCACCGAGCCGAAGGCCATCGAACTCGACACGCTGTTCCTAGCGCTCAATCACACCTTCTTCCAGCGCGCCGGACAGAAGGGGCTGGAGTTGCGCATGCGCGCCAGCGGACTGTGGGTGCGCAGCGATGCGCAGTTGCTGCACCGCATGCTCTCGAACCTGATCGACAACGCCGTCAAATACACCCGGCAAGGTGGCGTGGTCGTGTGCGCGCGAACGCGCGGCGAGGACGTGTGGGTGGAGGTGCGCGACACCGGCATCGGCATTGCGCCGGAGCAACTCGGGCGCATCTTCGAAGAGTTCTACCAGATCGACAATCCGGGCCGCGACCGCGCGCACGGCCTGGGCATCGGCCTGTCGATCGTCAAGCGCCTGTCGCGCCTGCTGCGCCATCCGGTGCTGGTGCACTCCCGTCCGAACCGGGGCACGCGATTCCGGGTGATGGTGCCGAAGGTCGAGTCCACCGCGGTGCTGGCGGCCGATCGGATGGTCGAAGACCTCGAACCGCCGACGCGCCATCCACCAGTCGCGCCCAACCTGCGGGGGCGCGTCCTGCTGATCGAGGACGAAGCGGAGATCCGCGTGGCCATGGCGGAGCTGCTGCGGGCCTACGCGATCGATGTCCTGGCGGTGGCCGACGAGATGCAGGCGATCGATGCGCTCTCGGCCCCGCAGGCGCAGCAGCGCCCCTTCGCGATGCTGCTGTGCGACTACCGCCTCGCGAACGGCGAGGACGGATTGGAAGTCGGCCTGCGCCTTCGCGAACGCTTTCAGCCGGCCACGCCCTTGCTGCTGATCACCGGCGAGACCTCACCCGACCGGCTGCAGCGCGCGCGAGCCTCCGGCGTGCCGATGCTGTTCAAACCCGTGAGCGCCGCCGCGCTGCTGCGGGCCATGGCCGACCTGGCGGCCGACGATGCCACGGCCCTCGCGGCCACGCTGAACCCCGGTGCCTTTCGGCATCCCAGGGACCCGCTTCTCCTGGACAGCTGAAGCCTGTTCACGCGACGGCTGCCGTTTCCCGCCGTCATTTGACGGAGCCCGTGGTCAAGCCTTGCACCATGTAGCGTTGCATCCACGCATTCCAGGCATTGACGAAGGTGACCAGTGCCGTGGCCGCCATCGCTCACGGATGCGTCGCTGCGATCGGCACGCGCGACGCTGGCCGCGAGCTACTCCTGGCGGCTTTCCCTCGCGGCCAATCACTTCTCGCAATCGCTGATCACCTACATGCGGGGATGGCAGCGACGCTGAAACCGGAGAGGAGCCGGAAGAAGTAGGCTCGCCTTTCGATCGGCGAGGCGGGGCTTCAGTCCGCCTGCACACCCGCAGCGCGGATCACCTTGCCCCACTTGTCGATCTCCGCCGCAAGGTGCGTGCGCAGGCTCTCTGACGTGACCTTCTCCATCGGCACGGCCTCGGTGCTCAGCTCGGCAAAGCGCTTCTTCACCATGTCGTCCTGCAGCGCGACGCGCAGGGCCGCGTTGAGCTTTTCCATCACCGCAGGCGGCGTGCCCTTCGGCGCATACACGCCGTGCCACACCTTCACGTCGAAGCCCTTCAGCCCCTGCTCATCGAGCGTCGGGATGTTGGGCATGCTCGACAGCCGCTGCGGCGTGGTCACGCCGAACACCTTCACGCGCTGGCCGTCCTTGATGACCGGCGCGGTCTGCGTGGTCTGGTCGCACAACAGGTCCACCTGCCCGCCCATGAGGTCGTTGAGCGCCGGGCCTGCGCCCTTGTAGGGCACGGTGGTGAGCTGCACGCCGATCTGGTGCGCGAACAACAGGCCGCAGAGCTGCGACACCGCGCCGATGCCGGCATTGGCGAGCGTGACCTTGTCCTTGTTGGTCTTCACGTAGGCCAGCAGCTCCTGGAAGTTGTTGGCCGGAAAGTCCTTGCGCGAGAGCAGCGTCATCGGCACGTCCATCACCTGGCCGACGTACTCGAAATCTTTCAGCGGGTCGTAGTTGAGCTTCTTGTAGAGCGCGGGCGCGGTGGCCATGCCCATGTGATGGATGAGGATGGTGTAGCCGTTGGGTGCCGCCTTGGCTACGCGCGCCGGGGCGATCGTGCCGCCTGCGCCCACGGTGTTCTCCACGATCACCGGCTGGCCGAGCGACTTGGCCATGGGAATGGCCAGCATGCGCGCCACCACGTCGGTGGGGCCGCCGGCCGAGTACGGCACGACCATGGTGATGGGCTTGTCGGGCCAGGGGGCCTGCGCGGTGGCCGGCGATTGCGCCGCCATGAGGCAGGCGCCCAGCGATGCGGCCAGCAGGGTTCGTGTTTTCCAGTTCTTCTTCAGATTCACTTTTTGTCTCCTAGGTTGTTGGATCTGTCTTCTTCTTTCGAAATCAGGAAGGCGGCTGCGCATCGAGCGCGAGCAGGCGCTCGGCGAGGCGCACCACCGGCGCATCGACCATGCGGCCGTCGAGGTTGACCACGCCACCGCCTGCGGAGCGGACCGCGTCGATCACGCGATGAGCCCATGCGAGTTCGTCAGCGGTCGGGCCGAGTGCGGCGTGCACAGGCGCGACCTGGTCGGGATGGATGCACAACTTGGCGCCGAAGCCGCCGCGACGTGCGCGCGCCGTGTCGGCGGCGAGGCGTTGCGCGTCGCGCCAGTCGGCAGTCACGCCGTCGATGGGCGCGGGCAGGCCGGCGCGGCGCGTGGCCAGCAGCAATGCGAGGCGCACGGGCACCAGCTCGGCTTCGTCGGCATCGCAGGCCAGGCCGACGTCAGCCTGGAAATCGAGATTGCCGAACGCGAGCCGGAGCACCTGCGGGGCCGCTGCGAGTTCATCGACCGCCGCAAGGCCGGCCGCCGATTCGATCAGCGGAACGAGCAGGCCTTGCGGGCCGATGGCTTCGGCCAGTTGCCGCAGATCACCGGCGCGCTCGGCCTTGGGCAGCACAACGCCCGCGATCAAGCCTTGCGCAACCAGCGTGGCCACGGCCGTTCGGTCGTCGTCATGCCACTGCGTGCCGCTCGCATTGATGCGCACCAGCAGGCGCTGGCGGCCAGCTTGAGGCAAAGCGGCAAACGAGGCCGCGAGGCTTTCACGCGCCGAGGCCTTGCGCTCGGGCGCCACCGCGTCTTCCAGGTCGACGATCACGCCGCCCGTGCCCGCAGCCAGCGCCCGCGCATGGCGCTCGGGGCGGTCGGCGGGCACGAAAAGAAAGGTGCGCGCGAGCGCAAGCGGCGTCGTGCTCAAACCGCCCTCGCCTCGCGCAGCGCCGCAATATCCGCATCGCTGCGCCCGAGCGCGCGCAGGATCGCCTCGGTGTGCTCGCCCACAGCAGGGATCGCATCCATGCGGTAGTCGAACGCGCTCTGCCGCCCGGCCGGCAACAGCGCTGGAATGTCGCCCGCCGGCGAACCCACCTGCCGCCACCGATCACGCGCCTGCAGTTGCGGATGGGCCCAGAGTCCGGCCACGTCGTTCATGCGCGCATTGGCGATCTGCGCCGCATCGAGGCGCTCCAGCACCTGCGCCGTGCTCAGCGCGCCGAAGGTCTCCACGATGATCGCGCGCAGCGCCTCGCGGTGTTCGTTGCGGCGCGCGTTGCTGTCGAAGCGCGCATCGGTCGCGAGCCCCGCCTGCAGCAATACCTTCTCGCAGAACGCGCGCCACTCGCGCTCGTTCTGCAGACCCAGCATCACCGTGCCGCCGTCGCCCGCGGGGAACGGGCCGTAGGGGTAGATGGTCGCGTGCGAGGCGGCGCTGCGCGGCGGCGGCGGCGCGCCTTCGTAGGCGTAGTACATCGGGTAGCCCATCCACTCGGCGAGCGATTCGAGCATCGACACGTCGATGTGCGAGCCCTTGCCGGTCTTGCCGCGCTGGAGCAGCGCCGCGAGGATGCCGGTGTAGGCGTACATGCCGGCCGCGATGTCGGCGATGGAGTTGCCCGACTTGCACGGATCGTCCGGCGTGCCGGTGACCGAGAGAAAGCCCGCCTCGCTCTGGATCAAGAGGTCGTACGCCTTCTTGTCGCGGTACGGGCCGTCTTCGCCATAGCCCGAGATGTCGCAGACGATGAGGCGCGGATGCCGGGCCTGCAGCGCTTCGGCGCCGAGCCCCATGCGCGCGGCCGCGCCGGGGGCGAGGTTCTGCACCAGCACGTCGGCATCTGCAACCAGCTCTTGCAGCACCGCGAGCGCGGCGGGTTGCTTCAGGTCGAGCGTGAGGCTTTCCTTCGAGCGGTTCACCCACACGAAGTGCGAGGCTTCGCCGCCGACGCGCCCGTCGTAGGCGCGCGCGAAGTCGCCCACCTCGGGGCGCTCCACCTTGATGACGCGCGCGCCGAGGTCGGCCAGTTGCCGGGTGCAGAACGGCGCGGCGATGGCGTGTTCGAGCGAGATGACGGTGATGCCGTCCAGAGGTCTGGTCATGTGCGTGTCTTTCCTCAGGCGAGCACGGCCGTGGCCTGCATCGTGAGCCAGCCGTCGGCGTCTTCGCCCCAGAGGCTGAAGGTCTTGTTCTCGCTGCTGCCTTCCGCGGGCTTGCCGTGCACGCGGAACGGCGCGATGTCGAAGGTCGGCCGCACCGCGCGGAATTCGAAGCGCGCGAGCTGCGCGCCCGGCACATTGCGGCGCAGCAGGTCGACCAGCAGCGTCGCGATCAGCGGACCATGCACGATCAGGCCGGGGTAGCCCTCGACCTCGGTCACGTAGCGCCGGTCGTAGTGGATGCGGTGGCCGTTGAAAGTCAGCGCCGAGTAGCGGAACAGCAGCACGTCGTCGGGCACGATCTCGCGGCTGAACGCGGCGTCCTTCGGCGCGGGCGTGGGCGGCGGCGCCTTCTCGCCGGGCGCGACGGCGGCACGGTAGACGATGTCGTGCTCCTCGGTCAGCACGAGGCCGCGTGCGTTGCGCACCTCGTGGCGCACGAGCACGAATACCAGCTCGCCAGTGCGGCCGGCCTTGTGGGTGACCGAGGCGATCGTCGAGGTGCGCTCGACCTTGTCGCCGACCTGCAGCGGATTGCTGGCTTCCCAGTTCAACCGTCCCCCCGCCCACATGCGGCGCGGCAGCGGCACCGGCGGCAGGAACCCGCCGCGCTTCGCATGGCCGTCTTCGCCGATCTCCGATTGGCGGTGGTGCGGCAGGAAGTAGAGCCAGTGCCAGAGCGCGGGCAGATGCGTTCCGGCTTCGGGCGGCGCGTCGTCGCGGTCGAGCGTGGCGGAGAGCGCGCGCACGGGCGCGGCGGTGATGTCGTCGGCGAGCGTCTCGCTGCGGCCTTGCCAGGCCTGGAGCTTTGCGAGCGCGTCGGCGTCGATCAGGGGGGAGGAAGTGTTGTCTTGCATCCGGTCTGGCTGGAGTTCGTTCATACGGATTCCCGATCGGTCGCGAACCGTTCGGGCTGAGCTTGTCGAAGCCTTGCGCAGCGCTTCGACAAGCTCGGCGCGAACGGCTGTTGTTGAAGTGCGTTCGGCATCAATCGACCGCAGCGCCGGAGGCCTTGACGATCCGCGCCCACTTGGCGAGGTCGTCCTGCAGCAGTTTCGAAAATTGCTCGGACGTGGTGGGTGCCGCGATCTCGACGCCTTGCTGGTCGAGCTTGTCGCGCAGGTCCTTCGCGGCCAGCGCCTTGCGCGTCGCGTCCTGCAGCGTGGCGAGCACGTCGGCCGGCACGCCAGCGGGTGCGAAGAGGCCGATCCACAGCGTGCCGTTGTAGCCCGGCACCGCCTCGGCGATGGTGGGCACGTCGGGCAGCACCGGCGAGCGCTTGTCGCCGCTCACGGCCAGCGCGCGCAGCTTGCCGGCCTTGATGTGCGAGAGCGCCGAAGGCAGGCTCGCGAACACGATCGGCAGTTGCCCGCCGAGCACGTCGTTGAGCGCGGGCGCCACGCCCTTGTACGGCACGTGCTGCAGCGAGATGCCCGCCATGCTGTTGAGCATTTCGCCGAGCAGGTGGTTGAGCGTGCCGTTGCCGGCCGAGGCGTATTGGTAGTTGGCGCCCTTCTCCCGCGCGAGCTTCAGGAACTCGGCAAGGTTCTTCGCGGGAAACGTGGGGTTGACCAGCAGCACGTTGGGCACCGCGCCGACGAGGCCGACGGGCTTGAAGTCCTTCACCGGATCGAAGCCCGGGTTCTTGTAGAGCGCCGGATTGATCGCCTGGCTGCTGCTGATCGTCATGAGCAGCGTGTACCCGTCCTTCGGCCCCTTCGCGACCAGTTGCGTGCCGATGTTGCCGCCCGCACCGGGCCGGTTGTCGACGACCACGCTGGCGTTGTTCATCACCTCGCCGAGCTTCTGGCCGACGAGGCGGCCGACGATGTCGTTGGTGCCGCCGGCGGCCTGCGGCACGACGAGCGTGATGGGGCGCGAGGGATAAGGCTGGGCGCGCGCAGAGCCCGTGTAAATGAACACTGCTGCGGCGGTAAAGGCCAGTAGCGCGCGTGCGAGGAACCTCATGTCGGCAGAGCGGCGGACTGTTGATCCGCCGGTCGTTGGGTTGTGTTGTGTCTCCATGGCCGCATGGTCGTGCGCCATGGCAGCGCGCGCAATCTGCGATTTCGGAACCCAGGCTTCTGGATTTCCGAAGGCTTGGCTACGATGCGCCATGCTTTTCAACCTGACCGACCTGCGCCTTTTCGTCGCCACCGCCGAGCTCGGCAATCTCACGCGGGCAGCCGAACGGCAGCACCTGTCGCTCGCCGCGGCCAGTGCGCGCATCAAGGCACTCGAGACGCAAGCCGGCCTGCAACTGTTGCAGCGCGAAGCACGCGGCGTGCGCCTGCTGCCACCGGGCGAAGCCTTTCTTCACCACGCGCGCCTCGTGCTCAACCAGACCGAACAACTGCGCGACGACCTGCTCGAATACGGCGGCGGCCTGCGCGGCCATCTGCGCGTGTTCGCCAACACCACCGCGGTGACCGATTTCCTGCCCGAAATCCTGCCGGGCTTTCTTGCGCGCAACCCGCGCATCAACGTCGACCTTCAGGAAAAACCGAATGCTCAGATTCCACGCGGCGTGCTCGACGGTCGCGCCGACATCGGCATCGTCGCCGGCCGCGTCGACACGCTCGGGCTGGAAGCGATCCACTTCAGCACCGACCGGCTGGTGCTGGTCACCTCGCGCAAGCACCGCTTCGCCAAGCGCCGGAAGATTTCATTCGCCGAGACGCTCGACGAAGACGCCATCGGCATGCAGCAAGGCAGCACGCTGCAGACCTTTCTCGCGCAGATCACCGACAACCTCGGCAAGCGGCAGAAGCTGCGCATCCAGCTCGGCAGCTTCGATGCGATGTGCCGGATGATCGGCAGCGGCGTGGGCATCGGTGTCGTGCCCGAGTCGGCGGCGCGGCGCAACCAGGAGAGCATGCAGCTCGCGCTGATCGACCTCAGCGATGCGTGGTGCGTGCGGGAGCGGTATCTCTTGGTGCGCAGCCGGGCGGCACTGCCGGTGTATGCGCAGGCGTTGGTCGATACGCTGTGCCGGCACTACGGGACGAGCGAAACGGCTTCGGCGAAGGCCTAAAAAGCCTTTTTCTTGTGGTATTGCGCCAACTTGCAGGCGGCATCTCAGGCCTGCGATCTCATCCCCATTTTCTGTGCACAACTTTGGGGACAACTCATGTGGAGCCTTGTAAAACGAATTTAACTCGTTGATTTACAAAGGGATTCCACACTTTGCTTAAAAATCAGGCGGTGAACAAGATGCGCCGCCTCCGGCTCATTCAAGGCTGCGCGGCGCTCACTTCGGGGTGTCGAGCTTGTCTTGCGTCCGGGTGTCGAAATCGGCGGCGTCGTGGCGCTCGTGCAGTTGGCTCTCGGGCTGGCCCCAGGCGCGGTTGACCATGCGGCCGCGCTGCGCCGCGGGCCGCTGCGCGATCTCGTCGCTCCAGCGCCGCACGTTCTTGTATTCGCTCACCTGCAGGAATTCGCCCGATTCGTAGAGCTGCCCCTTGGCGAGCGCGCCGTACCAGGGCCAGACGGCGATGTCGGCAATCGTGTAGTCGTCACCGGCGAGGTAGCGGCTCTCGGCGAGGCGGCGGTCGAGCACGTCGAGCTGGCGCTTGACCTCCATCGCGAAGCGGTCGATGGCGTATTCGATCTTGGTCGGCGCGTAGGCATAGAAGTGCCCGAAGCCTCCGCCCAGGTAGGGCGCGCTGCCCATCTGCCAGAACAGCCACGACAGGCATTCGGCGCGCGCCGCCGGCTCGGTCGGGAAGAACGCATTGCCGAACTTCTCGGCGAGGTACTGCAGGATCGCGCCCGACTCGAACACCCGGATCGGCGTGGCGCCGCTGCGGTCCATGAGCGCGGGGATCTTCGAATTCGGGTTCACCGCCACGAAGCCGCTGCCGAACTGGTCGCCCTCGCTGATGCGGATCAGCCAGGCGTCGTACTCGGCGCCCGTGTGGCCCAGCGCCAGCAGTTCCTCGAGCATCACCGTCACTTTCACGCCATTGGGCGTCGCCAGCGAATAGAGTTGCAGCGGGTGCTTGCCCACCGGCAGGTCTTTCTCATGCGTGGCGCCTGCGATGGGGCGGTTGATGTTCGCGAAGCGACCGCCGCTTTCCTTGTTCCAGGACCAGACGGTGGGCGGCGTGTAGGCGGTCGTGCCATTCATGCAATGAATTCCCGAAAGTTGACAGACGATGATCATTCTCTATGACTGCGCCACGGCGCCGAGCCCGCGCCGCGCGCGCATCCTGCTGGCCGAGAAGGGCATTGCCCACGAGACGGTGCAGGTCGATCTGGTTCGTGGTGAGCAATTGGGCGAGGCCTACCGCGCCATCAATCCGCAGTGCACGGTGCCGGCGCTGCGCACCGAGGAAGACGGCCTGCTGACCGACAACGCCGCCATCGCAGCCTGGCTGGAGGCGCAATACCCAGAGCCGCCGCTGATGGGCCGCACGCCCGCCGAAAAAGCGGAGATCGCGAGTTGGAACTGGCGCATCGAATTCGAGGGTTTGCTGGCCATCGCCGAGACGATGCGCAACGGCTCGCCGGCGCTGGCCGACCGGGCGCTGCCGGGGCCGGTGAACTATGCGCAGATTCCGGAGCTGGCACAGCGCGGACTGGCGCGCGTGCAGCATTTCTTCCAGACGTTGAACGACCGGCTGGCCGGCCGCGAGTTCGTCGCCACCGACCGCTTCAGCCTGGCCGACATCACCGCCGTGGTGGCGGTGGATTTCGCGCGCATCGTGCGGGTCAAGCCCGGGGAGCAGCACTCCGAGATCGTGCGCTGGCGCGCTGCGATGGCCGAGCGCCCGTCGATGTCGCGCTGAGCAAGCGATCTGGAGAAGGTGCGAAGAAACCGTCGCGAGCGCCCCGAGGTCGCGTCGAGGACCGGAACCGTACCCACGTACGGTGAATCGGGGTGCGCAGCAGGTTTATTCGCGCCTTCTCAGCGCTCGATGGTGAGCGCCACGCCCATGCCGCCGCCGATGCACAGCGAAGCAATGCCCTTCTTCGCGTTCTGGCGCTGCATCTCGTGCAGCAGCGTCACCAGGATGCGGCAGCCCGACGCGCCGATCGGGTGACCGATGGCGATGGCGCCGCCGTTCACGTTGACCTTGTTCACGTCCCAGCCCATTTCCTTGTTCACCGCACACGCCTGCGCGGCGAAGGCTTCGTTGATCTCGAGCAGATCGAGGTCGGCGGCTTTCCAGCCGGCGCGCTGCAGCGCCTTGGTCGATGCGGGCACCGGGCCCATGCCCATGATGGCGGGGTCGAGGCCGGCGGTGGCGTAGCTGGCGATGCGGCCGAGCGGCTTCAGGCCGAGCGCGGCGGCCTTCTTGGCCGTCATCACCATCACAGCAGCGGCGCCGTCGTTCAGGCCCGAGGCATTGCCCGCGGTCACGCCGCCGGCCTTGTCGAAGGCGGGGCGCAGGCCGGCCAGCCCTTCGGCGCTGGTCTTGCGGTTGATGAATTCGTCCTGGCTGAAGACGACCGGATCGCCCTTCTTCTGCGGAATGCTCACGCCGACGATTTCGTCCTTGAACTTGCCGGCGTCCTGCGCGGCGGCGGCCTTGGTCTGGCTGGCGAGCGCGAGCTCATCTTGCGCGGCGCGGTCGATGCCGTACTTCTTGGCGACGTTCTCGGCGGTGATGCCCATGTGGTACTGGTTGTAGACGTCCCACAGGCCGTCCACGATCATGGTGTCGACCAGCTTCCAGTCGCCCATGCGCTGGCCGTTGCGCGAGTTGGGCAGCACGTGCGGCGCGGCGCTCATGTTTTCCTGGCCGCCGGCGATCACGATTTCGCTGTCGCCCGTGGCCACGGCCTGAGCGGCCAGCATCACGGCCTTCAGGCCCGAGCCGCAGACGGCGTTGATGGTGAGCGCCGGGGTTTCCTTGGCGCCGCCGCTCTTGAGCCACGCCTGGCGCGCGGGGTTCTGGCCCGCACCGGCCGCCAGCACCTGGCCCATGATGGCCTCGCCGACCTGCTCGGCCGTGAGGTTGGCGCGCGCAATCACTTCCTTGATGACCAGGGCACCCAGCTCGGTGGCTGCAATGCCGGCGAGCGAGCCGCCGAACTTGCCGACCGGCGTGCGTACGGCCGAAACGATGACGATGTCTTCCATGAGGTTCTCCGTTGAAGTGATTTGAAATCGGGGGTGTAGTTGTTCGGTCGGAATCAGGCCCTGGCCTTCACATAGCGCCCTGGCGCCGGTTCGATGGCCTTGTAGGCCTTGCCGTTGCCGTAGACCTTGGGTGCGGGAATCTGCTTGCCCGCGTGGCCCTTGAGCCATTGTGCCCAGTCGGTCCACCAGCTGCCGGGGTGCTCCGTCGCACCCGTGAGCCATTCAGCTTGCGTCTTCGGGAACTTGCCGTC
Organism: Variovorax sp. W2I14; assembly: GCF_050435205.1. Lineage (NCBI taxonomy): Bacteria > Pseudomonadati > Pseudomonadota > Betaproteobacteria > Burkholderiales > Comamonadaceae > Variovorax > Variovorax sp. W2I14. The sequence goes on from NZ_JBNDJX010000001.1 coordinate 2,407,130, forward strand.
CTCGCGAATCCAGTGGCTGCGCTTTTTCTTCGCGGGCGGGTTGATCACGCCAGCAATGTGGCCGGAGGCGCCCATGACGAAGCGCTTCTTGCCCGGCAGCAGTTGCGTCGATGCATACGCGCCGCCGATCGGCACGATGTGGTCTTCGCGCGAACCGTAGATGTAGGCCGGGATGTCGATCTTGCCGAGGTCGATCTTCTGGCCGCACACCGTGAGCGCATTCGGCTTGGCGAGCTTGTTCTCGTGGTAGGTGTTCCGCAGGTACCAGGCGTAGAAAGGGCCCGGCAGGTTGGTGGCGTCGCTGTTCCAGTAGAGCAGGTCGAAGGGCGGCGGTGTTTCGCCCTTGAGGTAGTTGCCGACCACGTAGTTCCACACGAGGTCATTGGGGCGCAGGAAGCTGAAAGTGGAAGCCAGGTCGCCGCCCGGCAGCAGGCCGCCCTTGCCCAGCTGCATTTCGCGGTACGCGACCATGGGCTCGTCCACGAAGATATCGAGGATGCCGGTGTCGCTGAAGTCGAGGAACGTGGTGAGCAGCGTGACCGAGGCGGCGGGCTTTTCGCCGCGCCCCGCAAGCACGGCCAGTGCAGTGCTGAGGATCGTGCCGCCGACGCAGAAGCCGAGCGTGTTGATCTGCCCGGACTTGTTGGTTGGCCCGCTGATGTCCTGCACCGTGTGGATCGCCTGGATCGCGGCGTTCTCGATGTAGTCGTCCCAGGTGGCCTTGGCGAGCGATTCGTCGGGGTTGCGCCAGCTCACCACGAACACCCGGTGGCCCTGCTCGTTCGCATAGCGGATCAGCGAGTTCTCGGGCTGCAGGTCGAGGATGTAGAACTTGTTGATGCAAGGCGGCACCAGCAGGAAGGGCCGCTCGTACACCTTGGCGGTGAGCGGCTTGTATTCGAGCAACTGGAAGAACTCGTTCTCGAAGACCACCGCGCCCTCGGTGGTGGCCACGTTGCGCCCCACTTCGAAGGCGCTCTCGTCGGTCATGCTCATGTGCCCCTGCTTCACGTCGTTGAGCAGGTTCTGGATGCCCTTGGCGATGCTCTCGCCCTGCGAGTCGATGGCCTTCTTCTGGGCCTCGGCGTTGAAGGCGAGCGAGTTGCTGGGCGACGAGGCCGCCATCCATTGCTCGACCGCGAAGCGCAGGCGCGCCTTGGTCTTTTCGTCGGCGTCGATGGCCTCGGCCATGTTCAGCATGGTGCGGCCGTTGAGCAGGTACACGGCGGCAGAGAAGGCGGCGAGCGGGTTGCTGCCCCAGGCATCGGAGGCGAAGCGCTTGTCGCCTTCGGGCTTGGCCTGGAAGCCCTGGCTCCAGAGCGCAGTGGCTTCCGCCACGTACTGCTGCTGGATGGACTGGAGCTTCTGGGGGTCGATGGCGATCTTCGGCAGATCGGGCATCTTTGCGCCCCCCGGCATCTGCGGCATCTGCGGTATTTGCCAAAGAGGACTGCCGCCGACATCGAAGGCCGCGGCCCCCTTCGCGGCGGACTGCTGGAACGAAGCAAGTGCCTGGGTCCAGCCCTCGGAAAGTGCCTTCTGGAAGGGCGCGAATGCATCCGCCCCCGTCGCTTGTTGCTTCATCATGTCTCCTGGTCCTCGCCTGAGTCGAATCCGGATGGGTGCGTGTTTTGAGTATCCTGCATTCGCACGGCACCGACAACGCCGCTCTTTCCTCTTACCGACTGAAACTTCCCGTGTTCATTCATCTGATCGTGATCGGCTGGCTCTACGTCGTCGTGATGATGTCGGTGGCCGAAGCCACCAACACCACAGGCACCGTGCTGGGCGCCATCTTCACATTTCTTTTGTACGGATTGGCGCCGGTGGCACTGGTGGTTTACCTGATGGGGGCGCCGGGGCGGCGCCGCGCGATCAAGCAGCGCGAGGCCGAGGCACAGGAAGCGGCACGCCGAGCCGCGGTGCAAGCGTCAGAAGCAACAGCAGCGACAACGAAGGAAGACTCAGGCCTTCCAGACCAGCGCGGCGAAGCGTCCGCTGACGCCGTCCCGCCGGTGCGAAAAGAAACGTGACGGATTGCTGACGGTGCACCACGCATCGCCGCCGTCATTGCCATACACCGCATCGACACCGGCCGCGCGCAACCGCTGACGCGCCAAGGCCGGCAGGTCCGCCAGCCATTTGCCGGGCGCGCCCGCAGGCTTGAAGCAGCTCGCCGCTTCCGGCGCATGGGCCTCGAACGCAGCCTTGACCTCCTCGCCGACCTCGAAGGCGTTCGGCCCGATGCACGGCCCGAGCCATGCGATGACCCTGCTGTCGCCGCGCGCCGGACCCGCCTGCGGCTCGGGCGCAAAGCATCGAGCCGCCTCCTCGAGCACGCCGCCCGCAAGGCCGCGCCAGCCTGCATGCGCAGCCGCCACCCGCTGACCCGACTCGTCGGTGAAAAGCACGGGCAAACAGTCCGCCACCATGACCGTGCAGGCCAACCCGACCTCCGTGGCCGTGCAGGCGTCGGCCACCGTGGCGTCGCGCACGGGTTCAGATTCGGCATCGAGGGTCACGATGCCGGTGCCGTGCACCTGCTGCAGAAAGACCGGCCGCGCGGCGATGGCCTGCCCGAGCCGGTGGCGGTTCTCGGCCACATCGGCGATCAGGTCGCCCACGTGATCGCCGAGGTTCAGGCTCTCGTAGCGGCCGTGCGAAACGCCGCCCTCGCGCGTGGTGCACACGGCCCGCACGTTCGACGGTGCGGGCCAGTCCGGCACGAGCCAGCGCGGATCGATGACGGCGGCGTTCAACCTCAGGCTTCCGCGTCGGGGGCTTGCGAAGGCTGCGCGCGCTGGAAGGCTTCCAATTGCATGCAAGCGTCGAAGGCGGCCATGCTGCGCGGCAGGCCGCTGAAGTCGCAGTCGAAGCGGCGGCCGTTGAAGATCTGCGGCACGAGGCAGCAATCGGCCAGCGTCGGCGTGTTGCCATAGCAGAAGGTGCCGCCCGGATGCAGCGCGAGCTGGCGCTCGAAGGCCTCCATGCCATCGCGCACCCAGTGGCGGTACCAGGCGTTCTTGGCCGCGTCGTCGAGCTTCAGGTCTTTCACGAGGTACTTGAGCACGCGCAGGTTGTTGAGCGGATGGATCTCGCAGGCGATGGACTGCGCCAATGCGCGCACATGGGCGCGGCCCACCGGATCGCTTGGCAGCAGCGGCGGCTCGGGGTGCGTCTCGTCCAGGTATTCGATGATGGCCATCGACTGCGAGAAGCGCTCGCCTTCGTCTTCGAGCAGCGGCACGAGCTTGTCGGCCGAGAGGGTGGCATAGGGGCCGGTGCGGTGCTCGCCGCGCGCGATGTGCACGGGAACGTATTCGTAGTCGAGGCCCTTCAGGCTGAGGGCGATGCGCACGCGGAACGAGGAGGAGGAGCGGAAATAGTTATGCAGCTTCATGATTTTCCAAGGATAGCGCCCGCTAGGCGCGTGGGGTAGCCGGCAGCACGCAGCGGAAATCGTGCAGCACGGCGTCCGGCGACGTCGCGGCCTTCCATTCGTCGAGGATGCGGCGGGCGCCAGCCTCCTCGCTCGAGGCGATGCCAAGGCGCCACGGCCCGAGCGTGCCGGGCGCCTCGTCGGCGCCGTGGTTGTGCCGGCCCTCGCCGAAGGGCCGGCCTTCGGAGCAGGCGCGGCAGAGCATCTCCATGCTGTCGGTCCAGTTCTCGGCGAAGCCGTCCGCGGCCTTGAAGCGCTGCACCAGCGCCTCGATGTCCTCCGCGGTCGCGCCTTCCACCGAGACCTCGTAGGTCGAATGCGCCGACGGCGCGATCACTTCGAGCGCATCGAACACCGCCACCTCGCGCTCGCCGCGCAGCCGGTAGCCGTTGGGCGCGCCGTCGTGCAGCACCAGGTCGCCAAAGCGATGCCCGCAGGCGGGCGTGGGCACGTTGCGCAGGATGGCGCGCGCCGGGTCGATGCGGTCGGCCCACACGACCTCGGTGCCCTCGTCGCCGTGCACGCGGATCGGCGTGAGCCCGACGAAATAATCGACCGGCCCTTCGCCATCGGGAATGTCGATGCCGTACTGCCGCCACGCGCGCCGCGCCGTCGTCCAGTCGCCGAGCGCGGTGGCGGCGATGCCCAGGTTCCACAGCGCGCCCTCGTTGCCCGGCTCGCACTGCACGGCGCGGGCATTGGCCTGCAGCGAAGCGGCCCATTCGCCGCGGTACTTGTGGATGAGGCCGGCGTTGTACCAGGGCACCGACCAGCCGGGATGGATGGCGCTTGCCTGGGCATAGGCCTCGAGGGCGCCGTCCTGGTCGCCCTCGTCGTTGCGCCTTCGGCCAAGTTCGTTGAAGGCCGTGGCTTTGCCGGCTTTGCCGATTCGGATGGGCATGGTGTGGCGGGGAAAATCGAAGAAAGAGCGTGACGGAAACGCAGGGCGCCTATTGTGAAGCGCCCGAAAATCCCCGGTCCGGCGCTGCGGCAACCCTGCGCCGCCTCTGGCACACTGCCGGTCTCCCCTCTCCGTTCCGCTGAAAAAGGACACCTCGCAATGGCTTCCGAGTTTGTTTTCGCCCCGCCCGCCACCGTTTCGGTTCCGGTGGCCGGACAGCCCGCCCGCTTTCCGGTGCACCGCATCTACTGCGTGGGCCGCAACTACGAAGATCACGCCAAGGAAATGGGCTTCACCGGCCGCGAACCGCCCTTCTTCTTCATGAAGCCCACCGACGCGCTGGTGGTGGTCGACGAAGGCCAGACCGGCACCATGGCCTACCCATCGCTCACCAAGAACCTGCACCACGAGATCGAACTCGTCGTCGCCATCGGCACCGGCGGCAAGAACATCAAGGCAGCCGATGCGCACAAGCACATCTACGGCTACGCAGTCGGCCTGGACATGACGCGCCGCGACCTGCAGGGCGAGATGAAGAAGCAGGGCCGGCCCTGGGACATCGGCAAGGGCTTCGAGCAGAGCGCGCCCATCGGCCCGATCGTGCCCGTGGCCGCCGCCGGCGATGCCGAGAACGCAGAAATCTCGCTGCAGGTGAACGGCGTGGATCGCCAACGCAGCACCGTGAGCAAGCTGATCTGGAACGTGGCAGAAACCATCGAGCACCTCTCGGCCGCCTGGGAGTTGCAGCCCGGCGACCTGGTCTACAGCGGCACGCCCGAAGGCGTCGCGGCCGTGGTCTCGGGCGACACGCTCGTGGGCAAGGTCGCCGGCCTGCCGACGCTCACCGTCAAGATCGCCTGAAGACGGCAGCACCGCCCATGCTCCTGCGCGTCCCCATCAAGCACTGCAAGAATTGCGGCACCGCGGTGGTCTACCGCGTTCCGGACGACGGCGACACCAAGCCGCGCGCCGTCTGCCCGGCCTGCCACACGATTCACTACGAGAACCCGCTGAACGTGGTGGGCACCATCCCGGTCCTGGGCGACAAGGTGCTGCTGTGCAAGCGCAACATCGAACCGCGCTGGGGCAAGTGGACGCTGCCGGCGGGCTTCATGGAGCTTGAGGAATCGACCGCCCAGGGCGCCGCCCGCGAGACCGACGAAGAGGCCGGCGCGAACTTCGAGATGCAGGGCCTGTTCGCAGTGATCAGCGTGGTGCGCGTGGGCCAGGTTCATCTCTTCTACCGCGCGCGGCTGCTGGACGACAAGTTCGATCCGGGCCACGAAACCATCGAGGCGAAGCTCTTCACCGAGGAAGAGATTCCCTGGGACGAGATCGCCTTTCGCACCGTGCGCGAGGCGCTGGAACATTTCTTCGAAGACCGGCGCCGCGGCAGCTTCGACCGCGTGCACGAACTCAGCATCGTTTGACCCAAACCTCATGAACAAGCAACTTCGCGCCGTCCTCTTCTGCGGCGCCAGCCTCGGCTTTGCACTGGCGGCCTCGGCGGCCAAGGCGGAAACGGTGGGCGAAGTCGACACCGCCTTCAAGCTCATCGGTCCCGACCACAAGATCGTGATCGAGGCCTACGACGACCCGAAGGTGAACGGCGTGACCTGCTATGTCTCCCGCGCCAAGACCGGCGGCATTGCCGGCGCGTTCGGCGTGGCCGAGGACAAGGCCGAGGCGTCCATCGCCTGCCGCCAGGTCGGGCCGGTCAACGTCACGCAGCCGCTGCCCAAGCGCGAAGAGGTGTACAGCGAGCGGCTCTCGGTGCTCTTCAAGCGTCTGCGCGTGGTACGCATGGTCGATGCCAAGCGCAACACGCTGGTCTACCTCACCTACTCCGACTTGCTGATCGACGGCTCGCCCAAGAACAGCGTGACCGCGGTGCCCATCGATCGCGGCACGCCGATTCCGCTGAAATAGCGACAGCCTTCGGGCGCCCGCTCTTGCGGCAGGTGCGCACGAGTTTGCTAGCATCGCCCGCACGGCGCGCCCGGCGTGCCGACCGAAGGAACCCTCCGCAACGAACCTGTTCCAACCGAGCGCCATGCAAATTCAGACTCTTCTTTTCCGCACCGGCGCCGCAGCGCTGGTTGCCGCCGCCCTCGCCGCCTGCACCACCACGCCGCTGCCCCCGGCGCGGCCCGGCCAGACCGTCACCCCGCCCCCGCCGAAACCGGCTGCGCTCTTCATCCGTCCCGCGAGCGGCACTACCATCGCCCGCTTCGATGGCGTGCGCAACAAGGGGCTGGACATCGCCGGCAACCTCGGCGACCCCATCGTCGCCTCGGCCGACGGACGCGTGGTGTACGTGGGCAGCGAACTGCGCTCCTACGGCAACATGGTCATCGTCAAGCACAACGAGACCTTCCTCACCGCCTATGCGCACGCGCAGACCATCCTCGTGAAGGAAAACGCGGTCGTGCGCCAGGGCGAGAAGATCGCCGAGATGGGCCGCAGCGACACCGATCGCGTGAAGCTGCACTTCGAGATCCGCAAGAACGGCACCGCCGTCGACCCCGAGCCGTACCTCAACGGGCGTCTGCAGCAGTAACGCCCCGGCGTTCATTCATCATTTCTTCAGGTTGCCCGTCCGGCACGGGACTAAGCTCCTCGCCACCAGACCCGGGACAGGGCGCGTGTTGCAGCCCTCCCCTCGACCTTGAAATGGAGAACGAACTTGCGCCTGAACCCGATTCTTTGGGGTGGTCTTCTGGCCCTGTGCCTCGGCGGTTGTGAAACCACCCGTCACAGCCGCGATCGCGACTACGACTACTACGGCCGGCCGCCACCACAGCCCTACTACTACGAGCCCGAGCGCGAAGCGCCGCGCGAGGGCCCGCGGCTGAGCGACATGCAGAAGCGCGCCCTGGACAACTGCATCGTGCTGCCCACCCGCCATGACCGTGCGCGTTGCCGTGCGACGGTCATGTCCACCGTCCGCTAGAGCAGGCTCTCCGGCACCAGCGGCGCCAGCAGTTCCAGTTTCCAGCGCGCCCAGAAATGCGTTTCGGGCTCGGTGTGCAGGATGGTGTCGGCCGCGTCGCCCGACGCCGGGCTCACCCATTCGATGCCGCCCTTCGGTCCCAGTTGCAGCTGATAGGCGCCATCGAGCCGGATGAATCCGATCAGGCTGGTGAGCTGCTGCGCGATCTGCGGGCTGAAGATGAAGATGCCGATCTCGGTGTTGTGCAGCTCCGAGCGCGGATCGAAATTCATCGAGCCGATGAACACCGTCTTGCGGTCGATCACCGCCGACTTGCCGTGCAACCGCCCGCTCGCCGAGCCGTACATGCCGAAGCGCTTGGTCTCCTCCACCCGCTTGGGGCTGAGCTCGTAGAGTTCCACGCCCAGCCGCAGCATCTGGGCGCGGTAGCGGCGGTAGCCGATGTGCACCAGCGATTCGTCGGTGGCGGCCAGCGAGTTGGTCACGATGCTGTAGCTCACGCCGTTGCCGCGGATGATGCGGATCGACTCCATGCCGCCGCGCCCGGGAATCAGGTAGGGCGTGGTCTGCATGATCTCGCTCTGCGCGCCGCGCAGATGCCGCCGCACGTTGAAGAGCACGCTCTCGCTCGCTTCGTCCGCCGGCAGGCCGCGCCCTTCCGGGGTGGGCGCGAGGGCCTTGGCCGGCGGGTCGGCATACGCCTCGGCGCGCGCCCACACCAGCTTCAGCGTGCCCGCATCCAGGTCCTTGGCCAGCGGGTTGTTGCCCAAGAGGTCGGTGGAGCCGGGCTCCTCGGGGTGCAGCGTTTCGGGCCCGCTGGTGAGCCGGTCGAAAAGCGCGCGCAGTTCCTTCGGCGATTCGCTGCCCTTGGCCACCAGCGATTCGATCGGGTAGACGTAGGGGCTGTTCCAGTACATGTCGAACAGCGACGAGAGGCGGTGCACCACCGCGCCGGCCACCAGCGTGTCGATGTCGATGAAGTTCGAGCCGCCATCGCGCAGGAAATACTCGTTGGCGATGTTGCGACCGCCCATGACCGCCATCGTGTCGTCCACCACGTACAGCTTGTTGTGCATGCGGCGATGCACCCGGTCGAAGTCGAACAGCGATGCGGCCCAGCGCGTGCCGAGGCGGTCGCGGCCCGCGGGGAACGGATTGAAGAGGCGCACCTCGACGTTCGGATGCGAGGCGAAGCTGGTGAAGAGCGGGTCGGCGCCCGCGGTGTAGAGATCGTCCACCAAGAGGCGCACACGCACGCCGCGGTCCGCAGCGTCGCGCAGGGCGCGCAGCAGGTAGCGGCCGGTCTCGTCGTTCTGCACGAGGTAGTACTGCACGTCGATGGAGCGCTGGGCGCGGCGCGCGAGTTCGATGCGTGCATGCAGCGAGAACTGCGGCATCGGCAGCAGGCGGAATCCGCTCAGCGGCCCGCCGGGCGGCGCAGCCGATTTCACGAGGCGTCCGAGCAGGGTGTCCGCGCCGTCGGCGATGGCCATCGAGGGCTTGCGCTGCACGTCGGCGGGCAGGCCCGCGCAACCGGCCATGCAGAGCGCGGCGAGGCAGGCGAACAGCCATGCGAACCACGGGGCACACGGTTTTTCAGCCCGATCAGGGCGACCAGGGTTAGGAGGCATGGAAGCGAAAGAGGAGTGGCAAGCGCACGAAGCGCAACGGCGGACATCCGCGGCTCGCGGTTTCTACCATGAGCGCGGGCCGCCGCGCTCGCCGCTCAGGCGTTGCCGGGAACGGTGGTGGCGCCCGAGATGTCCGGTCCCCGGCCGCGTTGCGGCATCCACTGCCGGACGAAGTGCTCAGCGCGGGCGGTCGCACGACGCACCGCCGCGTCCGACGACAGCTGCCTGGTGATCACCAGTGCGCACCGCGCAATGCCCTGGTGGCTCAATTCCGCAAACCCGGCATAGGTGCCGTGGGGCGTGAGGGCGAGCGCGAACCAGCAGCTCCAGCCTTCCGGCACGCGAATGTCGAGACGAACGGTGTCCATGTTGGTCACCATAAGCGTTTGTCCGGATGCTTCAATAAGTGAATTCCTTAGACCTACTTCACTCATTCATGTGAGGCGGATATGCGGATTTATGAGTACATCCGTCGCGGCAGCGCCGTGGGGCGAACAAGCCGGTCAGGTGCGTCGACCCGCGGCGGCGGTCGAGCGTTGAGCATGCAACGGCGCGGATGCAGGCTCCTTCGACCCTACGTGCGCGCAGGACGACAGGCTACATTCAGCCCGGGGCAGACCTTTCACACTGCGCAGACAGACGGCAATCACAGAACAGGCCACTCATCATGAAAAAACTCGCTCTCCTGGCCTTCCTCGGCCTCATGACCTCCGTTCCCGCCATGGCCCAGGGCGACTACGTTTATGAAAACGACCGCCGCTACTGCGCGAGCGGCCGTTCGGGCATGGACTTCAACTCCTGCATGTGGCGCCTTCGGAACGACCGAGAGCGCGAGGACCGTCGCGAGGACCGCCGCGAGTACGAGCGGCGTGAATACGAACAGCGCCGCGAATACGAGCGCCGCCAGCGCTGGCAGGAACCCGCACCGGTCTACGTGCCCGAATACCAGCGCCAACCCCAGTACCAGCAGGAACGCCCGAAGCTCAGCGACATGCAGGAACGCGCGCTCAACAACTGCAACCTGCTCGCCCCGCGCGACCAGCCGCGCTGCCGTGCGACGGTGATGTCGACGGTTCGCTAGCTAGGCGTTTCGCACCGGCCCCGAGCGGGCCGGCTTTCCGCATGACGCTCGATCTGTTCGACGATCCACCCCGCGAGGCGCGCGAAGCGATCGGCCCCGGCGCCTTCGTCCTCCCCGGTTTCGCCCTGCCCCTTGCCGACGATTTGCTCTCGGTGGTCGAGGCCATCTCGCAAGACGCGCCCTTCCGCCATCTCGTCACCCCCGGCGGCTTCACCATGTCGGTCGCGCTCACCAACTGCGGCGCGCTCGGCTGGACCAGCAACCGCCGCGGCTACCGCTACAGCCCCACCGACCCCGAAACCGGCAAGCCGTGGCCCGCCATGCCCGAGTCGTTCGCGCGCCTCGCCCGCGAGGCCGCGTCGGCCGCCGGCTTCGACGGCTTCTCGCCCGATGCCTGCCTGGTCAACCGCTACGCACCCGGCGCGCGGCTGTCGCTGCACCAGGACAAGGACGAGCACGACTACGGCGCGCCCATCGTCTCGGTCTCGCTCGGCATGCCGGCCGTGTTCCTGTTCGGCGGACACGCGCGCGGCGACAAGGCCGTGCGCATTCCGCTGAAGCACGGCGACGTCGTGGTCTGGGGCGGCGAAGACCGGCTGCGCTACCACGGCGTGCTGCCGCTGAAGGACCAGCCGCATCCGGCGCTGGGCAGCCTTCGCATCAACCTCACATTCCGCAAGGCCGGCTGACCACGCATGCAGAAGACGACCGAGACGAACGACCCCGGCAACGCGATCCGCGCGCTCTATGCCGCGCTCTGGCACTTCGCGGCGGGTGCGCGCGGGCAGTTGCTCGGTGCCACCGCCTTGCTGGCTTCCTCGCAACTGATCCGGCTCACGCTGCCCTACCTTGCCGGCCAAGCCATCAACGCGCTGCAGCGCAGCGAATTCGCCGGCGCCGGCCGCTGGATCGGCACGCTGGCCGCGGTGTACGTGGGCGCGTGGGCGCTGCACGGGCCGGGCCGCATCCTGGAACGCAACGTCGGCCTGAAGGTGCGGGAGCGCCTCGCCGATGAGCTGTATGCGCGCATCGCCGCCGCGCCGCTCGCCTGGCACGACGGCCACCATTCGGGCGAGCTGCAGCACCGAGTGCACCAGGCCAGCCGCGCGCTCGCGGACTTTGCGCAGAACCAGTTCATCTGGCTCACCAACGCGGTCAACTTCGTCGGGCCGCTGGTGGCGCTGGCGCTGCTGTCGCGCACCAGCGGCGCGACCGCCCTTGTGGGCTATGTGCTGATCGGCCTCGTGATCGTGCGCATCGACCGCGCGCTGATGAAGCTCGCCCGCGCCGAGAACGATGCCGACCGGCGCTACGTCTCAGCGTTGCTCGACTTCCTGGGCAACGCATCGACCGTGATCGGACTGCGGCTGCAGGGTGCGTCGCGGCTGCTGTTGCGCCGGCGCATGGCGGCGATTTCGCTGCCGCTCAAGCGCACCGTGGTGCTGAACGAGGGCAAATGGTTTGCGGTCGATTTGATGGGGCTCGCGCTGACCTGGGGGCTGGTCGTGATCTACGTGTGGCAGGCGCGCACGCCGGGGCAGGCGGTGATGCTGGGTGCGGTGTTCATGATCTACCAGTACGCGCAGCAGGCGGCCGGCGTGGTGACTTCGGTGGCGGCCAACTTCAGTTTCTTCGCGCGCATGCACACCGACTACTCGAGCGCCGAACCGATCTGGCAGGCACCCTCGGGCGACGTGCTCGCCACCGCGCCGGAACAAGTGCCCGAGCGCGAGCGAATCGATGCCGGTGCGACATGGACGCAGTTCGGCGTCGAGGCGCTGCAGTGGAAGTACGCACCGCGCGGCGAGCCCGTCGCAGATGCGGCCGAGCCACCGCGCAGCGGCCTGCACGACGTCGCGCTCACCCTGCGCCGCGGCCAGCGCGTGGCCCTTGTCGGCCCGAGCGGCGGCGGCAAGAGCACGCTGCTGCGCGTGCTGGCCGGCCTCTACGCGCCGAATGCCGGCACGCTCACGCTCGACGGCCAGCCGGTCGACTGGCCGCAGCTTCGCCGGCTCGCCACGCTGATCCCGCAGGAGACCGAGCTCTTCGAGGCCAGCGTGCGCGAGAACCTCGCCTTCGGCCAACCCGCGGACGATGCGCGCCTGCTCGCCGCGCTGCACACCAGCACCTTCGACGAGGTGCTGAAAGCCAACCGAGGCGACCTCGACACGGCCGTGTCGGAGCGCGGCTTCAACCTCTCGGGCGGACAGCGCCAGCGCCTGTGCCTCGCGCGCGGCGTGCTCGCGGCCGAAGGCAGCTCGCTGCTGCTGCTCGACGAGCCGACCAGCGCGCTCGACGCCAACACCGAAGCGCGCGTGCTCGAACGCATCGCCGCCGCATTCCCCAACGCCTGCGTGATCGCGTCGATCCACCGCCTGAGCCTGCTCGAGCGCTTCGACACCGTCCTGCTGATGGAGGCCGGCCGCGTGCTCGACCACGGGCCGCGCGACGAAGTGCTGGCGCGTCAGCCGCTGCTGCAGCGCATGACGGCGCCCGCCTGAGGGCTCAGAAGGTGTGAATGAATCCGGCGTGCCCGAGCAGCCCGCCCAGGCGCGCCCGATCAAGGCGCAAAGCGCAGCCATAGCTCGGGCTATGGCGAGCATTTGCAACGCCGAGCGGGTGTGTCTGGGCGGGATGAGCGGGCATGGCGGATTCGTTCACACCTTCTCAGGGCAGGTTTTCCCTGAAGATCACCTGGCTGCGCGTCGTTTCCACGCCGCTCAGCGCCTCGCGCTTGTCGCGCAGGTTGGTGAAGATGCGCACGCAGCTCATCAGCGTGGTGTGCGGGCTCTGCGTGATGACTGCATCCATGCTGCCGTCGATCAGCAGCGCACGCGTGTCGGGCGTGAGGCCGTGGCCGATGAAGACCACCTTCTGCTCGCGCCCCGCCTCCTTCAGCGCCCGCGCCACGCCATCTGACGCCCCGCCGATGTTGTAGATGCCGCCCATGTCGGGGTATTGCTCCAGCAATGCGCGGGTCTGGCGGTAGTTCTTGCCCGCGTCGTCCTGGCCTTCGCGCAGGCCCACGACTTCGAGCTTCGGAAACATCTCGTCGATGACATGAAGGAAGCCGGCCTCGCGCTCCTCGTGCGCCTTGTAGCTGAGGCTCCCCGCGATGAGCGCGGCCTTCGCGGCGCGCGCGCCGATGAAGCGGCCGATGAGGTAGCCCGCGGTGCGGCCGGCCGCGCGGTTGTCGAGCCCCACGAACGCCGCGCGCTCGGAGTTCGACAGGTCCGAGATCAGCGTGACCACCGGCAGCCCGCGGGCCGCCAGCGCGGCCACCGCCTCGCGCACCGCCGGATGCTCCAGCGCCATCATCGCGATGCCGTCGCAGCGCTGGCCGTGCTTGCGCAGCGCGTTGGCCAGCTCATGCGGATTGAAGCTCTCGATGAACACCGTGCGGCATTGCACATTGAACGGCGCCCAGTGCTCCTGCGAGTAACCCACCATGTCGCCCAGCATGCGGATGAAGCGGTTGGTGCCCGCGGGCAGCAGGAACACGAGCCGCAGCGGCGGCGGCGTCAGCGCCGCATAGAGTTCGGGCCCCGGCAGGTAGTCGAGCTCGCCCGCGGCCTTGAGCACGCGCTGCACCGTGGCATCGCGCACGCCGGGCCGGCGGTTGAGCACGCGATCGACGGTGGCGGTGGACACCTGCGCCGCGCGCGCGATGTCGACCACGCGCGCGCGCCGCACTTCGGAAGGAGGTGCGGCGGAAGGAGGTGAAGGGTTATCCCGCATACATCAAAAACCATCATGGTCGAGTTTGACCCGGATGATGCATCCTTTTATCTTCGCTGTGGCCCGAATCCACTGATGCATCAGATTGCATCAACCGCATTCCGAAGATCCTGGAGACAAAAGACATGACATCGCTGACCCGCCTGAACCGCCGGGGTGCCCTGCGCACCCTTTCCGCCCTCCCCGCCGCCGGCATCGTGTCGGCCGTGCCGCGCATCGCGCGCGCCGCGGAGTTCTCGTACAAGTACGGCAACAACCTGCCGCTCAGCCACCCGCTGAACATCCGCGCACAAGAGGCCGCAGACCGCATCGCCAAGGAAACCAAGGGCCGGGTCGAGATCAAGATCTTCCCGAACAACCAGCTCGGCGGCGACACCGACATGCTCGCGCAGGTGCGCTCGGGCGGCATCGAGTTCTTCACGCCGTCGGCGCTCGTCATCGCCACGCTGGTGCCGGTGGCGGCCATCAACGCGGTGGGCTTCGCGTTCAACGACTACGGCCAGGTGTGGGCCGCGATGGACGGCAAGGTGGGCGCGCATGTGCGCGGTGCCATTGCCAAGTCGCGCCTCTATGCCTTCGAGAAGATGTGGGACAACGGCTTTCGCCAGACCACCAGCAGCAAGGCTGCCGTGGCTACCGCCAAGGACATGGACGGCCTGAAGATCCGCGTGCCGGTGAGCCCGCTGTCGATCTCGATGTTCAAGGGCCTGGGCGCCGCGCCCGCGAGCCTGCAGTTCAGCGAGGTGTATTCCGCGCTGCAGACCAGGATCGTCGATGCGCAGGAGAACCCGCTGCCGATCATCCAGGTCGCCAAGCTCTTCGAGGTGCAGAAGTTCTGCTCGCTCACCAACCACATCTGGGACGGCTACTGGTTCATCGCCAACGGCCGCGCATGGGACGCCCTGCCCGACGACCTGAAGACCATCGTCGCGCGCGCCATCAACGACGCCGGCATGCAGCAGCGCGAAGACATCAAGAAGCTCAACGAATCGGTGGTCGGCGACCTGCAGGCCAAGGGCCTCACCATCAATCGCCCGACTGCCGACAGCTTCCGCGCGAAGCTGCGCGAATCGGGCTTCTACGGCGAATGGAAAGGCCGCTTCGGCCCCGAGGCCTGGGCGCTGCTCGAAGGCACCGTCGGCAAGCTGGCCTGAGCGGGCCATGGTGCATGAATCCACTTTCGAGGCGGCCCCGTTCGTGGGTGCCGGGCCTTCGGCCAATGCGCTGAGCGGCATCGCCGGGCGCGCCGACCGCGTGATCGGCGGCGCCGTCGAGGCCGTCGCCGCGCTGCTGGTACTGGCCGAGATCTGCGTGCTGTTCGCGGGCGTGGTGTCGCGCTACGTGTTCCATGCACCGCTGGTGTGGTCGGACGAGCTCGCGTCGATCCTCTTTCTCTGGCTCTCGATGCTGGGCGCCGTGGTCGCGCTGCGACGCGGCGAGCACATGCGCATGACGGCGCTGCTGCAGAAGGTGACGCCTTCGACGCGCGCGATGCTCGATGCCTTCGCCATCGCGGCATCGGTCGCATTTCTCGTGCTCATCATCTGGCCCTCGATCGACTATGCGCACGAGGAGTCGTTCATCGTCACACCCGCGCTGGAGATCAGCAACGCATGGCGCGCCGCCGCCATTCCGGCCGGCATCGGCATCATGCTGGTGATGGCGCTGCTGCGGCTGGTGCGCGTGTGCACGGGCAAGCAGATAGCAGTCGCGGTGCTCGGCATGGCCGCGCTGGTGGGCGCCTTCTGGCTCGCCGCGCCGCTCTTCGCGACGCTCGGCAAGTTCAACCTCGTGATCTTCTTCGTGGTCGTGGTGGCCGCCACCGTGCTCTCGGGCGTACCCATCGCGTTCTCGTTCGCGCTCGCCACCTTCGGGTATCTGGCGCTCACCACGCGCACGCCGCTGCTGGTGATGGTGGGGCGGCTCGATGAAGGCATGTCGCACCTCATCCTGCTTGCGGTGCCGCTGTTCATCTTCCTGGGCGCGCTGATCGAGATGACGGGCATGGCGCGCGCCATGATCCAGTTCCTCGCGAGCCTCTTGGGCCATGTGCGCGGCGGCCTCTCGTATGTGCTGATCGGCGCGATGTACCTGGTGTCGGGCATCTCGGGCTCCAAGATCGCCGACATGGCTGCCATTGCGCCGGTGCTGTTCCCCGAGATGGTCAAGCGCGGCGCCAAGCCCGGCGACCTGGTGGCGCTGCTCTCGGCCACGGGCGCGCAGACCGAGACGATTCCGCCGTCGATCGTGCTCATCACCATCGGCTCGGTCACCGGCATCTCGATCGCCGCGCTGTTCACTGGCGGGCTGCTGCCGGCCGTGGTGCTCGGCGTGGCACTGTGCGTGGTCGTGTGGTGGCGCTACCGCCGCGAAGACCTGAGCGGCGTGCAGCGCTACAGCAAGCGCGAAATCGGCAAGCTGCTGATGGTCGCGCTGCCCGCGGTGCTGCTGCCCTTCGTGATCCGCGCTGCGGTGGTCGAAGGCGTGGCCACCGCCACCGAGGTGTCGACCATCGGCATCGTGTATTCGGCGCTGGTCGGGCTCTTCGTGTACCGGCAGTTCGACTGGAAGCGGCTGAAGCCGATGCTGATCGACACCGCCTCGCTCTCGGGCGCGATCATCTTCATCGTCGGCTGCGCCACGGCCATGGCCTGGGGCCTCACGCAGTCGGGCTTCTCGCAGGACCTGGCGCGCATCATGGGCGCGCTGCCGGGCGGCGCGTACGGCTTCCTCGCCGTGTCGATCGTCGCGTTCATCGTGCTGGGCAGCGTGCTCGAAGGCATTCCGGCCATCGTGCTGTTCGGACCGCTGCTGTTCCCCATCGCCAAGGCCGCGGGCGTGCACGAGGTGCACTACGCGATGGTCGTGATCTTCTCGATGGGCATCGGCCTCTTCGCGCCGCCCTTCGGCGTCGGCTACTACGGCGCCTGCGCCGTGAGCAAGGTCAACCCCGACGAGGGCATCCGCCACATCTGGGGTTACATCGCCGCGATGCTGGTGGGCCTCGTGATCGTGGCCGCCTTCCCATGGTTCTCGACCGGCTTCCTCAAGTTCTGATCACAACAACACACTTATCACCGGAGCCAATTGCAATGAGTCGATTCCTCGGCGAGATCCGCCAGCTGGGCTATGTCGTGCACGACATCGAAGCCGCCATGGACTACTGGAGCACCACGCTGGGCGTGGGCCCGTGGTTCTACAACCCCAAGGTGCCCATCAAGAACTACCGCTACAACGGCGAGGCGCACGAACCGCACAACTCGGTCGCGCTTGCGAACTCGGGCTATGTGCAGGTCGAGCTCATCCAGACGCGCAACGACGTGCCCTCGATGTACCGCGACTTCCTGCAGGCCGGCCGCACGGGCCTGCAGCACGTCGCCTACTGGACGGCCGACTACGACGCCGACCTCGCGCGCCTCACCGCGCAGGGCTTCAAGCCGGTGATGAGCGGCGAGGTGGGCGAGCGCGGCCGCTTCATCTACTTCGACACCGAGTACCACCCGGGCACGGTGATCGAACTGTCCGAAGTGGCGGGGCCCAAGGGCAAGATGTTCGACCTGATCCGCAGCGCCTCCGAAGGCTGGGACGGCAGCGAGCCGGTGCGGCCCTTTCCCGACCTGAGCAAGCTGTGACGATGGCGGCCGAACGCATCCGCGCGCGCTACCTGATCGAGACGCCGGTGGACCCGGCGGCCGTCGCCGAGGTGATGGCCGGCGAGCAGTCGTGCGGCACCTTCACGCGGGTCGAAGGCGAGACCGATGCGCTGCGCGAACGTGCGCGGGCGACGGTCGAGGCGATCACCGAGCTGGAACCTGCGCCATCGCCGAGCCTGCCGAACGCGCTGCTCGAACGCAAGGGCACGCGCGGTCCGTGGCGGCGTGCGCATGTCGACATCTCGTTTCCCGTCGCGAACATCGGCGCCAATCTGCCGACGCTCGCAGCGACCGTCTCGGGCAACCTCTACGACCTGGGCGAAGTGACCGGGCTGCGGCTCGAAGCGCTGCACGTGCCCGCCGCGTACCGCGCGCAGTTCGAGATGCCGCGCGTTGGCATCGCGGGCACGCGGCGCGCCACGGGCGTTGCAAGCGGCGCGCTGGTCGGCACGATCATCAAGCCGAACGTGGGCTTGTCGGCGGCCGAGACCGCTGCACTGGTCGGCCGGCTCTGCGCCGCGGGCGTCGATTTCATCAAGGACGACGAGGTCTGCGCCGACCCCGCGCATGCCCCGCTCGCGGAGCGCGTGCCCGCCGTGATGGCGGTCGTGCGCTCCCACCAGGAACGCACCGGCAAGCATGTGATGGTGGCCTTCAACATCACCGACGAAACCGATGCGATGAAGCGCCACGCCGACCTCGTCGAGCGCGAAGGCGGTTCCTGCGTGATGGCCAGCCTCAACTGGTGTGGGCACTCGGGCATCCAGACGCTGCGGCGCCACACGGGCCTTGCACTGCACGGCCACCGCAATGGGTACGGCGCCCTGTCGCGGCACCCGCTGCTGGGCATTTCGTTCCAGGCCTACCAGACGCTGTGGCGCCTCGCGGGTGTGGACCACATGCATGTGCACGGCCTGCAGGGCAAGTTCTCGCAGCCCGACAGCGAAGTCATCGAATCCGCGCGCGACTGCTTCACGCCGTTGACCGACGCGGCGGACGACCGCGTGATGCCCGCCTTCTCGTCGGGCCAATGGGCGGGCACCGTGCCCTCGACCTGGGCCGCCATCGGCAGCGACGACCTGCTCTTCATGGCCGGCGGCGGCATCCTCGCGCACCCCGACGGCACGGAGGCCGGCGTGACCAGCATCCGCCAGGCCTGGTCGGCCGCGCGCGCGGGCACTGCGTTGCAGGACGCCGCGAAGCACGCGCCCGAACTCGCGCGCGCCCTCGCCTTCTTCGGCAAGCCATGACGCCGGCTCCGGCCGTCGCCTACTACGGCGACGATTTCACCGGCGCGACCGACACGCTCGGCACCGCGGCCCGCGCGGGCTTGCGCGCGCTGCTGTTCCTCGAGACGCCCGATGCCGCGCGCATCGAACGCGCCGGACCGCTCGACGTGCTGGGCATCGCGGGCGCGGCACGCGCCATGACACCGGAAGCGATGCAGGCCGAGCTCGCGCCCGTCGCCGCGCTGTTCCGCTCGCTCGGCGCGCGCGTGCTGCACTACAAGACCTGCTCGACCTTCGACAGCGCGCCGCACATCGGCTCCATCGGCGCCGCAGTGCGCGCATTGCGCGGCGCGGTCGAGCAGCCGTGGACAGCCATCGTCGGCGGGCAGCCGAACCTCGGGCGCCATTGCCTCTTCGGCAATCTCTTCGCCGCTGCCGGCGCTGGCGGCGAGGTGTTTCGTATCGACCGACATCCGACGATGAGCCGGCACCCGGTGACGCCGATGCACGAGTCGGACCTGCGGCTGCACTTGGCCGGGCAAGGCCTGGCCGATGTGCGCTCCATTCCCTACACGGCGGCGTCGAACGGAAGCAACGCGCTTAGCGAGGCGCTGCAGCGGGCGCTACATCCGCCCTCGCCTGCGGCACCGCCCGAAGCCGTGCTGTTCGACGTGGCCGACGCGGCGCAACTCGCGGCCATCGGCGAGGTGTTGTGGGCGCACGCCCGACGCGACACCTTGCTGGCCGTGGGACCGAGCAGCGTGGTCGATGCGCTGGCCGCGGCGCTCGGCCCGCGCGTCGATGCGCAAACCGCCGCCGTGGCGCCAGCGACCGGCCCCGTGCTCGTTCTTGCAGGCAGTCTCTCTCCCGTTACCGCGCGGCAGGTGGCGGCCGCGCAATCATTCGACATCGTGTGGCTCGATGCGCCGCGACTCGCCCAACGCGATGCGCCAACCTTGCAGCGCCACGCCCGGGACATCGCACAGGCGCTCGCCCGTGGCCGCCACGTGCTGGCTTGCACCCGCCCGCCCGAGCAGGCATCGCCGTCGCCGGACGTCGATGCTCAAGCCCTCGCACGCGCCGGTGGAGATTTGCTGGTTCAAGTGCTGGCGCACGTACCGCTGCGGCGCGTGGGCGTGGCCGGTGGCGACACCTCGAGCCACGGCGTCCAGGCGCTCGACGCCTGGGGCCTCTCCTACGTGGCCGACATGGGTGCCGGCGCCTCGCTGTGCCGCGTGCACAGCGACGACGCACGGCTCGACGGCATGGAGATCATGCTGAAGGGCGGCCAGATGGGCACCGACGACGTGTTCGAACGCCTGGTGCACGGCGCCGCGGGCTGAGCCACCGCGCGGCGGCCATCGCCGGTGTTCAGAACTGCCCCTGCCCGTCGCCCGAGCGGTCATGGACCCAGCGCATCGCCTGCTGCTCCGCATGGCGCAGCGCTTCGGCCTCCGTGGCGTAGGCGATCTCGTCGGTGTCGTTGGGCAACTCGATCTCTTCTTCCTTCTCGCCCTTTCGCACGCGGCAGCGCACGATCGGGCGATAGGTCTGGCTCTCGTCCAGCCGCTCGGCGCGGCAGAGAAAGAACCAGCCGCGGTAGGTGAACGTGGCCACGCGTTCTTCGTAGGGTGTCGGTGTTGCTTGCATGAGGGGCGTGCCTTTCGTTTGCGGTTGGCTTCAATCTGCGGCGCATGCAGGCGGCGCCGTGTGAGAACCGGCCCACGCCGCGCGTCGGCAAGATGCACCTCATCGACCCGGCGCAGCGGGTTAGGGTGGCTGCGGCCCCTCCGATCACCATCGATTCCCTCACCATGGAAATGCTTTCTCTCGTTCAATGGCCTGCGTTCGCCGCGTCGGTCGCGGCCGCCTGGCTGGTGGCTTCGAACTCGAAGACACGGCGCAACGCCGGCTTCTGGGTCTTCCTGCTCAGCAATGTGCTGTGGACGGTCTGGGGCGTCCACACGAGCGCCTGGGCGCTGATTGCGCTGCAGGTGTGCCTGGCCGCGCTCAACATCCGCGGTCTCTTCAAGACCGAAGACAAGGCGGACGGCCATTGATGCAGGGGGGGCCGGTGCGCCCTGGCCTCCTTGTCCTCTTGCATCGCCCTGCATGCGCATGCGGAAAAATCCTACGCACCGGCGCAAGTGCGCTCTGCAACCTGAGGTTTCCCACCAACCACATGGAGCCCCACGATGCCCACCACCAAGCGCGCCGAACCCGATGCATGCAGCCTTCTGGACACGGACCACAAGAACGTCAAGAAGATGTTCACTGCCTACGAGGAACTGGCGAACTCCAAGGCCGCGAGCGCGGCCGACAAGAAGCGCGAGCTGGCCAACCAGATCTGCGCGGAACTGACGGTCCACACGCAGATCGAGGAAGAAATCTTCTACCCCGCCGTGCGCGAGGCGATCAAGGAAACCGACCTGCTCGATGAGGCCGAGGTCGAACACGCGAGCGCCAAGGACCTGATCGCGCAGATCCAGGAAGCCACCGAGATCGACGACATGTTCGATGCCAAGGTGAAGGTGCTGGGCGAGTACATCGACCACCACGTGAAGGAAGAGCGCAACGAGATGTTCCCCAAGGCGCGCGCCGCCCGCGGCCTCGACCTCGTAGCCATGCGCGAGCAGCTCATGGCACGCAAGGAAGAGCTGATGGGCGAACTGATGGGCGAGCCGGCGTAAGACGCTCCCCCCCAGCCCGACCACACGTCCGGCACCGGCACCCGGTGC
The DNA here is from genome assembly GCF_050435205.1 of Variovorax sp. W2I14. Taxonomy (NCBI): domain Bacteria; kingdom Pseudomonadati; phylum Pseudomonadota; class Betaproteobacteria; order Burkholderiales; family Comamonadaceae; genus Variovorax; species Variovorax sp. W2I14. The sequence goes on from NZ_JBNDJX010000001.1 coordinate 2,428,493, forward strand.
CGGACGCTTCAACCTATGGAAACCCCCGCCATGACCGCCACCGCCGGAAACACCAGCAAGCTCTGGGAGCTGATCAAGGACACCCGCTACGGCATGCTCACGCACCGCCATGCCGATGGCCAGTTGCACAGCCATCCGCTGACCACGCAGAACAAGGACGTGGATGAAAACGCGACGCTCTACTTCTTCGTGCCGAAGGACGGAGAGATCGCACGGCACGTCGCAACCGACCCGACCGTGAACGTCTCCTATGCCAACACCGATGACGACAGCTACGTTTCCGTCGCGGGCCACGCGGCCCTGATGGAAGACCAAGCCAAGAAGGAAGCCCTGTTCAACACGGCGGCCAAGGCCTGGTTTCCCGATGGGCCGACCGACCCCAACCTGGGCCTCCTGGCCGTGAGCGTGCTGCGCGCCGAATACTGGGACGTGGGCGACAGCAAGATGGTGCAGCTGTTCAAGATGGCCAAGGCCGCGGTGACGGGCAAGACACCGGACATGGGCGAACACAAGAAGGTCGCCGTTTCCTGATGAGTGCGGTGCCAACGCATTCGCAATCACCATCGCCCACGACAGCGCCGCACCGCTGGCAGTTCATCCGGGTCGGGGGTGCCGACCAGGTTATCTTTCGCACGGGCGAAGACATCGCCCGCCTCGGGGAGCTGGACCAGAAGCTGTGGGTCGCCCTCGCCTGTCCGACACGCGGCATCGACTTCGATGCGCGCACGCTGGATCTCATCGATGCCGACGGGGACGGCCGCGTGCGCCCGCCCGAAGTGGTCGCGGCCTGCGAATGGGTGTGTGCGCGGCTGCGCAATCCCGATGTGCTGCTGCAAGGCAGCGACGTGCTGCCGCTGGACGACCTGGATGCCGCCAACGCCGATGGCGCGCGCCTGATCGAGGAGGCGCGCCGCCTGCTGCAGATCCAGGGCAAGCCCGATTCGGCCACGCTCACGCTGGCCGACATCGCCGACCGCGGCGAGTTGCTGGCGGCCATGCGTTTCAACGGCGATGGCGTCATCACGCCCGAGACGGCCGAAGACGACGCCGTGCGCGCCACGGTCGCCGAGATCATTCGCACCCACGGCAGCGTGCCCGACCGGCACAAGGCCACGCCGGGCATCGACCGCCCGCGCATCGAAGCCTTCTTCGCCGAGGTGCAGGCCGCGCGCGACTGGCATGCCAAGGCCGACGCGAACGACAAGGCGCTGATGCCGCTCGGCGAGCCCACGCTGGCCGCAGCGGACGCCACGCGCAAGGTGCAGGCCAAGCTCGACGACTACTTCGCGCGCTGCCGCGTCGCCGCGTTCGATGCGCAGGCCATGGCGGCACTGAACCCTTCGCCCGAGGCCTATGACGCGTTGGGCGCGAACAGGCTCGACCTGCGCGCCGACCCGATTGCCGACCTGCCGCTCGCCCCCGTCACGCCAAGCTGCGTGCTGCCGCTGCATGGCAACCGCATCAACCCCGCGTGGACCCAAGAAATCGCCGCGTTCGCCGAACGCGCCGTCACGCCGCTGCTGGGCGCGCGCGAGGAACTCGCGGAGACGGAGTGGCAGGCCATCAAGCAGCAGTTCGCGCCGCTGCAAGCGTTGATGGCCGAGCGGCCCGACAACGCCGCCGCCGCGCTGTCGCTCGCGCAACTCGATGCCTTCCTGCAGACGCGCGAACCGCTGCTCGCGCTCCTTCACGACGACGAAGCCGCCGAGACGCACAACAACCTGCTGGTCGACCTCGAGAAGCTGATCCGGCTGCGGCGCGACCTCGTGGTGCTGCTCAACAACTTCGTGTCGTTCAAGGCCTTCTACCGGCGCGAGGGCGCGATCTTCCAGGCCGGCACGCTCTACCTGGACGGCCGAAGCTGCGAGCTCACGGTGCAGGTGCAGGACACGGCCAAGCACGCGGTGCTGGCGGGCCTTGCGAAGACCTGCCTCGCGTATTGCGACTGCACGCGCCAGGGACAGAAGATGAGCATCGTCGCGGCCTTCACCGCGGGCGACATCGACTTTCTGTTCGTCGGCCGCAACGGCGTCTTCTACGACCGCCAGGGCCGCGACTGGGACGCCACCATCACCAAGCTGATCGAGAACCCGACCAGCGTGGCGCAGGCCTTCTTCGCGCCCTACAAGAAGTTCGTGCGGGTGATCGAGGAGCAGGTCGCCAAGCGCGCGGCCGCGAGCGAGGCGGCCGGCCAGGGCACGTTGACGAGCTTTGCGACCAAGCTCACGACCGCCGATCAGGCCGCAGCAGCGGGCGCGGCCAAGACGCCCGCTGCCGCGCCCCGCACGGCGGGCCGCGTGGATGTCGGCACCGTGGCCGCCATCGGCGTCGCCCTCGGGAGCATCAGCGCGGTGCTGGTTGCGATCTTCGGCAAGTTCGTCGACCTGGGGCAATGGATACCGGTGGCGCTCATCGGCATCGTCGCGGCGATCTCCGGGCCGAGCATGCTGATCGCCTGGCTCAAGCTGCGCCAGCGCAGCCTCGGACCGATCCTGGACGCGAGCGGGTGGGCCATCAACGGGCGCATGAAGGTCAACGTGCGGCTGGGCGGCATGCTGTCGCAGACCGCGCATGTGCCGCCGGGCGCGCGGCGGGTGGCGCGCGATCCGTACCGCGAGCGGCACGGCGCGGCCGGTGTCGCCGCCGCGGCGGTGCTGGCGCTGGCGCTCGTGGTGCTGGCCTGGCGCATGGACTGGCTGGACCACCGGCTGCCCACCGCGCTGCAGCACTCGCCGACCGCCGAGGCCACGTTGCCGCCCGCGCCGTCGTCGTAGCGGCGGGATCAGCCCAGACGGATAGATACAGGGGCTATGAAACTTCCGGGCCGCATTGCACGGGCTCGGGGGTTTGAACGTCAGGCGCCGGGCCTCGCGTTCCGCTCGCGGATGAAGTGGCCGACCCGGAGCCTGACGCGCTCCATGGCGGCTTCCAGGCTGAGTTGCGGGGTGATCACGAGCACCCATCGGGGATCGCCGCCGAAGCTCAGGCTGGCCATGCCGACATAGCTGCCGGCGGGTGTCTGCGTGAGCTTGAAGGAGCCGGTCCAGTGCTCCGGCAGGTCGATGGCAAAGGGGGTTGCTTCCATATGAGGGGGTCGAGGGTAGTGGCTCGCGCTCGTGCGCCCCAAGGAACTATTACCAGAGCGGCAATAAATTCCGCAGACCTGCTTTATGGCCGGTCGGACTGAAATCGCGTTCCACTGAATAGGTCTGCTCCCTCGGTAGGAGCCCTCCCGCATCACAAAGCGCCATTGCCCCCCGGCTTCGGTCACGGACGGCGCACACAATGGCACGCCTCCCTGCACGAGTTCTCGCCCGCATGACCCTCAACGACCTGTCGCCCCGCCTCGAACGAAGTCTCTGCGCACTGGGCCTCGGTGCCCTGCTCGCGCTGTCGGCCTGCACGGGCAGCACCGAAGCCAAGCGACAGGCCGACAACAGCACGCCGCCGCCCACCGACTGCACCGCCTGGGTCGGCACCGACCGCAACGCGATGCTGCCCGGCTACCTGCTGCATCAAGGGCCCAAGGGCACGGGCAGCTCCGTCTGCGTGCCGCTGCTGCTCACGGCCAACCCCACGCCGGCGAGCTACGCGGGCGGCGACTATCACATCAGCGAATTCACCGACGACAAGCTCAAGGCCCGCTGGCGCGCCTGCAAGGAAGATGCGGCCTGCTTCAAGCGCATCAACGCACAGATGCAGCGCTGGCTGCCGCCGAACAAGGCGCGCGCCACGCGCTCCACCGGCGTGGTCGATCCGTCCGGAAAGATCGATCCCGACGGGCAGGTCGACCTGAAGCAGATCCGCCGGCCCGCCTTCTTCGCGAAGGCGCCCTACCGCGAAGGCATCGCCGAAGCCGAGGGCCGTACCTACACGGTCGAGTTCACCGTACCGCCCGATGCCTTCGAGCGCATCGACCTGAAGAAGACCGCCGACATCAAGCTGCGCGGCTGGTACATCGAAGGCGCCGGCGTGGACGACGGCAAGGGCGGCAAGGTGCGCGCGCTCGCGATCATGGCGCCGGGCGGCGGCGGGCAGCTCACGGCGATCCAGCATCCGGACGAGGTCTCCTACCGGATCGACGAGAAGACGGGCAAGACGACGCCGCTGCAGTTCCCCAACGCCACCACCGAAACCATGGGCCAGCGCTGGTGGCGCGAGAACCTTTATGCGCTGAACCAGGCGGGCTTCGACGTGCTGGCCTACGACCGGCGCGGCGAAGGCATCTCGGGCGGCTTCAGCGACACCAACACGCTAGAGCAAGGCGAGGACGTGTTCCGCACGCTAGGCCAGCTGGAAGACGGCCGGGGGCTGCGCATGCTCACGCCTTCTGGCGAGATGCTCGAAGGCACCGCCGCGCGCGGCCGGCTGCTGGCGGGCATGAAGGCCAACGAGATTCCGCTGGTGCTGGGCGGCTACTCGCGCGGCTCGATGTCGACCGCCTGGGCGATGACCACGAACTACGTCGCCACCTGCAGCTTCGACCTGCCGGAAGTGAACTGCGCCAAGCCCCGGGGCCTGCGAAACATCCGTGGCGCGATCTTGCTGTCGTCGTTCGCGAGCGGCGCGGGCTATGTGGGCGACGCGCCCGATCTCGCGGACCGCAACCTGTTCCTGGGCGGCATGGCGGCGGACCACCACATCCTTTTCTATCCGAACTCCGCCCCGCTCGCGGGCATGGACCGCTGGCCCGCGGCCTTCTTCGGCAAGGGCCTGTGGGACCGCGCGGAAACGCTGGAAGGCACCGTCGCGGCCTACAACCGCATCCGCGGCGTGAAGGAGATCGTGCTGGCGCGCGGGCCGCATTCGATCGAGACCTGGCCCGAATCGGACCGCCGCTACCTGCGCGAGCGCATGGTCGCGTATGCGAAGGTGGTGGTGATCGGCGGGCGCACCGTGCCGGGCGCGCGGTCGTGGAAGGACTTCAAGGGACTGGTCGCGACCACGCCCGATTCGTGGGAGCCGTCGTCGAGGCCCAAGACCACGACACCTACACTGGCCCGATGACCACCAAGTACCTGCTGCTCCCCTTCTGCGCACTCGTTCTCATGGCCTGCGCGCAACCCCAACCTCAGCCCGAACCGCCTCGGGTCGGCATGGCGAACCCGGCATCGGTCTATTGCCAGAAGCTCGGCGGCAAGACGCTCATGAAGTCGAACGACAAGGGGCAGTTCGGCATCTGCCAGTTGCCCGATGGCAAAGAGATCGAGGAGTGGGCGCTGTATCGGCGGGATCACCCCGCGAAGTAGAACGGCGCGGCGTCAGCTCAATCCCACCACCGGGTAGCGCCGCCACCCGGCCTCCGCATGGCGCTGGCCATGCGCAAAGATAAAGCCCAGTACCGCCTGTGGGTCGCCGAGCTTGTCGGGGTTGTTCTTCTTCCATGCCTCGAAGCCGGCCTTCAGCGCCGGCTCTTCTTCCAGCATCCGGTGCGCCGTGTCTTCGAACACGTAGGCCGAGAAGCTCTCCTTCTTTTCGAGCACGCCGTTGAAGAAGCCCCAGCGGAAGAAGCTGTCGTGGGCTTGGGGCTCCAGCGTTTCGACGATGTAGCGGGCCTTGGGCTGGTCGAGCGAAATCCACACATCGCCGGCGCGCGCATGAACGGTCTCGGCGTGCGGAACGAGCGACACCTCGTCATGGAACATGTGCCCTTCGTACGGCCCGGGGCGCGGGGCCACGTGCGCGATGCGGTACACGCGGGCGTTCTCGAAGGCCTGGTCTTTTTCCAACCTGCGCAGCGCCACGCCATTCCATTCCAGCCGCTCGATCACTTCGCGCCAGGCCTGCGGAACGAGATAGGCCTTGGGCGCGGCAACGACCACCTCTTCCACGAAGCGATCGAAGTACGGAATGTCTTTTTCCCAAGGCTGGTTGCGGTCGTAAGACAGGCGCTGGTAATTGCCCAGGCTGCTCGGCGTGTAGACCGCCTCGTACCCCTTGAAGCGAAAGCTGTTCGGCCGGCTCTGATCCGAACGCCAGGACAGCGGCCACTGCGCCTGCTGCGCAGAACCTGCCTTGGTCTCGCGGCGCAGCGTTTGAATCTCCGCCGCATGCGCGACAGTGAAATCCAGCACCACTTCGACCAGCGTCCGCATCGCCGCAACTCGGTCGGCGTAGGGCTTGAGCATGTGCGTCTCGGGCATGAAGCCGATGGTGTGGTGCAGGGCCGCGTAGCCGGTCGAGAAGCGCGGCGAGTCGAGGAAGTCGGCGATGCCGTCGTCGGGCGTCTCGGCCACGCAGTTCACGTAGGGGCAGGTGGGCCATCCGCGCTCGCCCATGTCGCCGTAGATCGCGGGCAGCATGCGGCTGCGCAGGAACTGGCCGAGGCCACCGCCGAGCTTGTCGGGCTGGGTCGGGATCAGCGTCATCGTGTAGGCGTAGTCGGCACCGTTCGAGGTGTGGGTGTCGACCATCACGTCCGGGTCCCACGCGGTGAAGAAGCGGTTGAACACCTGCGCGGCGAGGCTGTCGCACTTGATGAAGTCGCGGTTCAGGTCCAGGTGCCGCGCGTTGCCGCGAAAGCCGAACGATTCCGGGCCCAGTTGGTTCACGCGGGAGGTGCTTTGCCGGTTGAGGCAGCCGTCCACGTTGTAGACCGGAATGAACAGGAAGACCGTGTCGCCCAGTGCAGCGAGCCGCGCAGGCTCGGTGCATAAATCGCGCACCAGCGCCATGCAGGTGTCGATGCCCTCGGGCTCGCCGGGGTGGATGCCGTTGTTGTTGAAGAAGACCGGACGCCCCTCGCGCTTGAGCGCCTCCCGGTCGAACTGCGCATCGGCAGTGACGATGCCCGCGTGCATCGGAATGCCGTTGTCCGAGGTGCCGATCTGCTGCCATCGCAGCACCGAGGGAAAGTCCTTCGCGAGCCGTTCGTAGAAGGCGACGCATTCGGCCCAGGTGGTGGTCTGGTTGCGGTTGCCGTGTTCGTACGGCGTGAGGTACTGGCGGTCTTTTTCGGCAGGCATCGGGAAAGGCTCCGTTGATCGAAACCGATTCTGCATCGACGATCGCGTGTCTTCCACGGGCATCTCGCAAGGAACATCCATGGCTCCCTTCTCTTCTTCCCTCTTTCGCGCCGCGCTCCTGGCCTGCGGCGCGGTCTTCGCTTTTTCGGCACAGGCGGCCGACTACACCGGCCCGATCTTCGACGCCCATCTCCACTACAACGAGGAAGCCTGGAACGGCAGCAGCGGCCCGTTTCCGCCGGCCGAGGCGCTCGCGCGCATGCAGCGCAACGGCGTGCGCGCCATCGTCGGCAACTCGCGGCCCAACGAAGGCACGCGCACGCTCGCGGCGCTGCGCGAGACGCGCGAAGCCGGCGTCACCGTCGTGCCCTTCGTGCGCCTCTACCGCAACCGCGCCGACTACACCAACTGGTTCCGCGACGAGACCATCTACGAGATGGTGCAGAGCGAACTCGCGCGCGGCACCGCGAGCGGCCCCTACCGAGGCATTGGCGAATTTCACCTGTACGAGAGCGCCAACGCGAACGGCCCGGTCGCAAAGAAGCTGATGCTGCTGGCCGAGCAGCGGCAGCTCGCCGTGCTCGCGCACGTGGACGACGAGGCGGTCGACCTGCTGATGGCGCACTCGCCCACGCAAGGCCGCGAGCTGCGGCTGATCTGGGCGCACACGGGCATCGGCGGCACGCCCGTCGCGCGGGTGCGGCAGATGCTGGAGCGCTATCCGAAGCTGATGGGCGAGCTGTCGTACCGCCCCGGGCTCACCTGCGAAGGCGGCAAGCTGTGCGCGCCGTGGCGCGAGCTGATCCTGGCGTTTCCCGACCGCTTCCTCGTCGGTTCCGACACCTGGGTCAACCAGCGCTGGAGCTCCTACGACGAGACCATGCAGGGCTACCGCAACTGGCTCGGCGACCTGCCGCCGGCCATCGCGCAGCGCGTGGCGTGGGGGAATGCGGCGGGGTTGTTCGGGGTGCGATAGCCCGACTGAACCGAGGGTTTACCCGAACCCGCGGTTACACTGGATTACCTTTTCACACGAGCGGCGAAGGGCCTGTCGGCTTTCCCGGAGAGGCTTCGACCGCTCGGCATCGCCATCCCATGCCCTTCCTCAAAACCTCCCTTCACCGCAGAGACGCGATCAAGTACGTTGCCGCCGCCGGCGCCGCCATCGCACTCCCCGCCCTCGCCCAACCCGCACGCATCGTGCTCGGCCAATCCGCCGCCTTCAGCGGCCCCGCGGAGCAACTGGGCCTGCAGATGAACCAGGGCGCGCGCATCTACTTCGACGCGCTCAACGCCACCGGCGGCGTCAACGGCCGCACCGTCGAGCTGCGCACGCTCGACGACGGCTACGAGCCCGAGCGCTGCAAGGCCAACACCGACAAGCTCATCAAGGACGACGTCTTCGCCCTCTTCGGCTACGTCGGCACGCCCACCTGCATGGCCGCGATGCCGCTGGTCGACGCGGCGAAGATCCCGTTCTTCGGCCCCTTCACCGGCGCCGAGGCGTTGCGCGATCCGTTCCGCAAGACCGTGTTCCACGTGCGCGCCTCGTACGACGACGAGACCGCGCTCATCGTCAAGCAGCTCACCTCGCTCGGCATCCAGAAGATCGCGGTGTTCCACCAGAACGACGCCTACGGACAGGCCGGACTCTCGGGCGTCCTCAGCGCGCTCAAGCCCATCGGCCTGGCGCCGGTTGCCATCGGCACCGTCGAGCGCAACTCGGTCAACGTGAGCAAGGCGGTGAAGGACATCATGGCCGCCCAGCCCGCCGCCGTGATCCAGGTGGGTGCCTACAAGGCGTGCGCCGCCTTCATCCGCGAAGCGCGCAAGGCCGGCTACGGCGGCACCTTCTTCAACGTGTCGTTCGTCGGCACGCAGGCCCTGGCCGACGAGCTCGGCAAGGAAGCCCGCGGCGTGGTGATCAGCCAGGTCATGCCCTCCCCGTTCTCCACCAGCACCGCGATTTCGCGCGAGTACGTGGAAGCGGTGCGCAAGGCCGGCGGCGATGCCAAGCCGAACTACTCGAGCATGGAAGGCTACGTGGCGGCCAAGGTGTTCGCCGAGGGCCTGAAGCGCGCCGGCAAGCCGGCCACGCGCGACTCGCTCGTCGCCGGGCTCGAATCCATGCAGAACACCGACTTCGGCGGCTTCCACGTCGACTTCAGCGCGCGCGACCACAAGGCGTCGAACTACGTCGAGCTGTCGATGCTCACGGAAGACGGCAAGGTCCGTCGCTGACATCGCCCACCGCCCGCTAGCGCATCGCGCCGGCGGGCTCCCGCGTGTCGACGGCGCGGATGATTTTCTGGCTCAGGGCCAGCAGTGGCGTGCTCAGTTCCGCCGACACATCGCTCGATGATTCCGTGGACGACACGCTCACGTTCAGCACGTAGCCCCACGCGGATTCCAGCTTCAGCGGCGCGGCCAGCGCCACCACCTCCGGCTGCCACGAGGCGGCGCACCAGCCCCGCTGCGCGACGCTCTCGATGGCCTTGTCGATCTCCTTGCGCAGCCGGGGCCAGTCGGTTCTTCGCGCGGCGAATTCAGCGAACAGCGCCTCGCGCGCGTCGGCCGGCGCAACCGCCAGCCAGGCGCGTCCCAGCGAGGTCAGCTCGATCGGCACGCGCTGCCCGCTCACCACATTGCGCAGCGACGCGCGGCGGTTGTAGCGGATCGACTCCAGATAGACCATCTCCGACCGGTCGGCCACCGCCAGCCCGACATTGATGCGCAGCTTTTCGGCCAGCGCCCGCATCAGCGGCGCCGCAGCCTGCAGCACGACCGAGCCGGTGCGCATGGCATGCGCCAGGCTCAGCACCGGCGCCGCCAATCGGTAGGCGCGCGCGCTCCGGTCGTGCGCCAGCATGCCGGCCACCACCAGCGTCTGCGTGAGGCGGCTCACCGTTGCGGGCGAAAGCCCGGTGCGCTCGGCGATCTCGCTGTTGCCCAGCAAGGCGGAGCCGGGCCGGAACGCACGAAGGATTTCCATGCCCCGTTCGAGCGAACGATTGAGCGTGCTTGCCATGGTGTCGTCTCCTTGGTTTCTCATTGGTGCGGACCGCCGCTCATTTCCACCGAGTGGAATTGGGCCGGTGCGCGGCGGGAGTATGCGACCTAAGCTGAAGGCTCGCTTCGAACCCCTACAAAGAGAGACACACACATGCCGACATTCGCATCCATTCGCACGCTCGCGTTATCGCTGATCGCATTTGCGCCACTCGCCACCTGGGCCGCCTTTCCCGACAAACCGCTGCGCATCGTGGTGCCCTTCGCGCCCGGCGGCGGCACCGACGCGATCACGCGCACGCTCGGCGTCGGCATGTCGGAGGCGCTGGGCCAGCCGGTCATCGTCGACAACAAGCCAGGCGCCGGCACGATCATCGGCAGCGACTTCGTCGCCAAGAGCGCGCCCGATGGCTACACGCTGGTCATGGCCACGTTCGCGCATGCGGTGAACCCAGCGCTGCAAGCCAAGCTGCCCTACGACACCGACAAGGCCTTCGCGCCCGTGGCGCTGATCGGCGTCTCGCCCAACGTGCTGGTGGTGCGCACCGACAGCCCCTACAAGACCGTCGCCGACCTCATCGCCGCAGCCAAGGCCAAGCCGGGCAAGCTGACCTTCGCGTCGCAGGGCAACGGCACCTCGGCGCACCTCGCGGGCGAACTCTTCAAGAACCTCGCCAAGGTCGATCTCTCCCACATTCCCTACCGCGGTGCGGGCCCCGCCATGACCGACCTCCTCGGCGGCCAGGTCGACATGATGTTCGCCACCGCATCGGCCGTGCGCCCCTTCGTCGACAGCGGAAAGATGCGCGCACTCGGCGTGACCACCGCGCGCCGCTCCCCTGCCTACGCCAGCGTGCCGACGCTCGCCGAGGCCGGTGTGCCCGGCTATGCGGCCGAAAGCTGGTACGGCCTCTACGTCGCGGCCAGGACGCCCAAGGACGTGATCGACCAGCTCAACGCCGCGGTCAAGAAAGCCGTCAAGACGCCCGCCTTCATCAAGCAGACCGAAGCGGAAGGCCTCGCCGTCGACGTCGGCGCGCCCGCGCAACTCGACACCTACGTGCGCGCCGAGGAAGTGCGCTGGCGCAAGGTCGTCAAGGACAACCACATCACCACAGACTGAGGAACATTCCCCATGAGCACCACCACCACACCCGACGCGGCACCGTCGCTGATCGAACTGGAGATCCGCGCCGGCATCGCGACCCTGACGCTGAACCGCCCCGAGAAACGCAACGCCATCACCGACGGCATGCGCAGCGACTTCATCGCCGCGCTCGAAAAAATCGGTGCCGACAACAGCGTGCGCGCGCTGGTGCTGACCGGCGCCGGCAAGGGCTTCTGCGCGGGCGGCGACGTGGCCGGCATGCAGCGGCGCATGGACGCGCCCGCGGGCGAAGTGGGCTTCAATGGCTGGAGCCGTCAGCAGCGCGTGCACCACTCGGTGTCGCTGCTGCACACGATGCCCAAGCCGGTGATCGCGGCCGTCAACGGCGGCGCCAACGGGCTGGGCGCCGACATGGCGATGGCCTGCGACTTCGTGCTGGCCTCCGACGCGGCCAGCTTCGCGTGGAGCTACATCAAGCGCGGGCTGATTCCGGACGGCGGCGGCATGTACTTCCTGCCGCGGCGCGTGGGCCTCTCGCGCGCCAAGGAACTGATCTTCACCGGCCGCAAGGTCGAGCCCGACGAAGCGCTGAAGCTCGGCATTGCCGACCGCATGACCAGCGCGCAGAACCTGCTGGCCGATGCGCACGCGTGGGCGACCGAGCTGTCGCAAGGATCGGCGGCGGCGATCGCGCTGGGCAAGTCGATCCTGAACCAGAGCTTCGAATCGCCGGCCGAACAGGTGTTCGCCAAGGGCAGCCAGGCGCAGGGCATCTGCTACACGACGCAGCAGCATCGCGATGCGGTGCTGGCATTCCTGAATGCGGGCAAGGAGAAAACGGCATGAGCGCCCTCTTGCCTGACATGCCCGACAACGCGATCGCACGGTTGATGAAGCCGCGCAGCGTGGCCGTGATCGGCGCCTCCGCCGATCCGGCCAAAACCGCGGGCCGCCCCGTCGCCTACCTCACGAAGCACGGCTTCGCCGGCGCGATCTATCCGGTGAATCCGCGCGCCGATGTGATCGGCGGGCTCAAGAGCTACCCCGACGTGCAATCGCTGCCCCAGGCACCCGATGTCGGCATCGTGCTGCTGGGCGCCGAGCGCGCGCACGAGGCGGTGCGCGAGCTGGCCGCGCGCGGCACGGCGGCGGCCATCGTGCTGGCCAGCGGCTACACAGAAGTAGGCGCGGAAGGCGCGCGGCGCCAGCAGCAGTTGCTGGAGGCCGCGGGCGGCATGCGCATCCTGGGGCCCAACACCATCGGGCTGGTCAATCTCACGGACCGCATCACGCTCTCGGCCACGGGCGCGCTGGAAATGCAGGACTTCGAGGCCGGCAGCATCAGCGTCGTGTCGCAGAGCGGCGGCATCCTCGGCGCGTTGCTGTCGCGGGCGGCGGCGCGCGGCATCGGGCTGTCGAAGCTGATCTCCACCAGCAACGAGGCCGACCTCGACATGGCCGACTTCATCGACTACCTGGCGGACGACGAGGCGACCTCGGTGATCGCGCTCTATATGGAAGGCGTGCGCAACCCCGCGAAGTTCAAGGCCGCGGCGCTCAAGGCTGCGCGCAAGGGCAAGCCGGTTGTCGTGTTCAAGGTCGGGCGTTCCGAATCGGGCGCGGCGGCGGCCGTGTCGCACACCGGCGCGCTCGCAGGCGCGGACCGCATGTACGACGCGCTGTTCCGCGAAGTCGGCATCGTCCGCGCGCAGACCTTTTCCGACCTGCTCGACTTGCCCGCTGCATTGGTCACCGGCCGGCGCCTTGCGGGCCGCCGGGTCGCGGTGCTCACATCGACCGGCGGTGCGGGAACGCTGGTGGCCGACAGCCTCGGCACCGCGGGCTTCGAGACCCCGGCACCCGACGAAGCCACGGCCGCCGCACTGCGGGCGCTGCAGTCCGGCGACCACGCGGTGCTGGACCGCAACCCGATCGACGTCACGCTGGCCGGCCTGCAGCCGGCCCTGTTGCGCGGCGCGATCACCTCGCTGCTGGCGAGCCCGAGCTATGACGCGGTGGTGGTGATCGTCGGCTCTTCAGGCCTCGCGATGCCCGACCTGATGGCCAGTGCCATCCACGACAGCCTGCCGGGCAGCGACAAGCCGCTGGTCGTGTTCGTGAGCCCGCATGCGCCCGGCATCGCGAGCCTCTTGAACCGGCGTGGCGTGCCCGCCTTCATGGCGCCCGAAAGCTGCACGAGCGCGCTCGCGGCGATGCTGGAAACAACGCAATGGAAAGCGCCTGCGGCGCGAGGCGACGACGCGATTGGCACCGTCCATCTCGACGATCTGCCCGATGGCCCGTTGAACGAAGCCGAGGCGAAAAATCTCTTCACGCGCTTCGGCGTGCCGTGCGTGCGCGAGCGCATCGTCGGCAACGCCGAAGAGGCGGTCGCGGCGGCGCGCGAACTGGGCACAGGCAAGGTCGTGCTCAAGATTCTGTCGTCCGAGATCACGCACAAGAGCGACGTCGGCGGCGTGGCGGTCGGCATCGCGGTGGACCGCGTCGGCGAACGGCTCGAGCGCATGGCCGCCGAGGTGAGCGAACGTGCCGGCGTGCGGCCGGCGCAGTTCCTGGTGCAGGAGATGGTCGAAGGCGGTGTGGAGCTGATCCTCGGCTGCCATCGCGACCCGCTGGGCCCCGCGGTGCTGCTGGGCATGGGCGGCGTCACGGCCGAACTGCTCAAGGACACGGCGTTGCGCATGGTGCCGCCCGGTGGATTGAGCGGCGACGAAGCGCTGTCGCTGGTGCGCGAGCTGCGCACATGGCCGCTGCTCGACGGCTTCAGGGGGCGCAAGCTGGCCGATGTCGATGCGCTGGTGTCGGCGATCGTCGCGTTCTCGCGAATGATCGACGCGCTCGGCGAGCGGCTCGTCGAGGCGGAGATCAACCCGGTGTTCGTGCTGCCGAAGGGAGAAGGCGTGCGAGCGGCGGACGGCGTGGCGGTGCTCGCACGCGGGTGACCTGACCGCGCGCCGTTGGATCAGGTCCTGCGGCGCGCGGCCTCCAGCGCTTCGGGGTTCACGACATCGGTGAGCCGCCCTTCGGCGAACGCGTTGATGTTGTCGAAGGCGATGCCGAAATAGCGCTCGTAATTGTCCTTCTCGACATAGCCTATGTGCGGCGTGCAGAGCACGTTGGGCAATGCGAGCAACGGATGGTCCTGCGCCATGACGGGCTCCTGCTCGTACACATCGACGGCCGCGAACCCCGGATGGCCCGCGTGCAGCGCCTGCTCGAGCGCGCCCTCGGCGACCAGCTCGGCGCGGCTGGTGTTGACCAGCAGCGCCGTGCGCTTCATGCGCGCGAGATCATCGGCCGTGACCAGCCCCTGCGTCTCCGCCGTGAGCCGCACGTGCAGGCTGATCACATCGCTCTCGGCGAAGAAGGCTTCGCGCGACGGCGCCACCTCGAAGCCGTCGGCGCGCGCCGCGGCGGTCGATGCCTCGCGGGCCCCACACCCAGACCTTCATGCCGAACACGCGGCCGTAGGCGGCCACCTGCCGACCGATGCGGCCGTAGCTCCAGACGCCGAGGCGCTGTCCACCCAGTTGCTGGCCGAGGTGCCCCTGCCAGAGCCCCTGGCGCATGCGGTTGGCCTCATCGACAAGGTGCCGGCGGCTCGCGAGCGCGAGCGCCCAGCTCAGTTCCGCGGTGGCGGACCCCGCCCCGCTGCCCTCGGCCACGAGCACGCCGCGCGCGGTGCAAGCCGCCAGGTCGACGTGCCCCGCGAGCTTGCCGGTCTGGCTGATCAGACGGAGCCTGGGCAGGCGGTCGAGCAGCGCGGCGTCGATGCGCGTGCGCTCGCGCGTCAGCACGATGGCCTCGGCATCGGCGAAGCGCTCGGCCAGTGCGTCGGTGCCCTTGACCGTGTCGTTGAAGATGCGCGTCTCGTGGGCGTCGAGCTTCGAAAAGCAGTCGAGGCCGCGAACACAGTCCTGGTAGTCGTCGGGGATGGCGATGCGCATGCGCGGGTGCTCCTTGGCTTTCATTGCAGCGTGATGTGAAGTTCCTCGACCGTGCGCTTCCACATCGCCAGGTCGTTGCGCACCAGCGTCGTGAACTGCTCGGGCGGCATGCCGCCGGGGGTGATGCCCTGGGCCTTGAAGAGATCGCGCACTTCCTTGGTCTCGAGGGCGCGTTTCACTTCGGTGTAGAGGCGCTGCGTCACGGCCGCCGGCGTGCCAGCCTTGAGCAGCAGGCCGTACCAGCCGTGCACCTCGAAGCCGGGGTAGCCCTGCTCGGCCACGGTCCGCACGGCAGGCAGCCCCTCGAAGCGCGTGGCCGTCGCGACGGCCAGGGCGCGCAGCTTACCGGCCTGGATGAACGGCAAGGCGCTGCTCATGTCGAGAAACATGAACTGGATCTGCCCGCCCAGGAGGTCCTGCACCGCGGGACCGGCGCCGCGATAGGGCACGTGCGTCGCGCGCATGCCGGCCCGCTTTGCGAACAGCGCCGCACCCAGGTGCGCCGAGGTGCCGTTGCCGGACGAGCCGTACGACAGGCCCTCCGGCCTGGCTTTCGCGCTTGCGACCAGCGCCTGCAGGTCAGGCGCGGGGAAATCGGTGCGCACCACGACGGCATGGGGCACGAAACCCACCACGGTCAACGGAGCGAAATCGCGCAGGGTGTCGAAGGGATAGCCGGGCATCAGCGCCGGATTGGTCACCGCCAGGATCGACGGAAAGACCAGCGTGTAGCCGTCGGCCGGCTGGTGCTTCACCTCGCTCATGCCGATGACGCCGCCGCCACCGGGCTTGTTGTCGATGATCACGGGCTGGCCCAGGTTCGTCGACATGATCTTGCCGATCGCGCGCGCCATCAGGTCGGTGGGACCGCCGGGCGAGAACGGCACGACGATGCGGATCTGCTTCGAGGGAAAGGTGTTGTTGTCGGCCCAGGCGCGCGGGGCCAGCGCCGTAAGCGCGAGTGCGCCTCCCATGGCATTGAAGTGGCGCCGGGAGGGGGCGAAGGTTGAGGGCACGCGTGTCTCCTTGGCTTGTGGATGCACCGCGGCATGCGATGAGCATCCTTGGCTTTTCGATACACCAGCTTAGGCCGGAGGTGACCTCGCCGCATCCCGCTGATTCCACTCCTTGGAATTGAAAGACCTGCTTTCAATCCGATCCGAACGCGATGCACCACAACCCCAATTAGTACGTTAGACTTCACTTCGGTAGCCCCTTGTTTTCTCCCTCCTCCCCTTCTCAGGGCTACCCTTGCCCGCCTCGTGCGGGCTTTTTCTTGCCCGAACGGTGCTGTCTCTCGCGCGGCGGCTGGCCTGTCCTACAGTTCGCAACACCCCGCGCCTGACAGAAAAATCTGCCCCGCACTGCGACCATGGCCTCTCCATTTCCACGGGCCAGGTATGAGCTTCAAAGACATCAGGGATCGGTTCGGCGCGTCGTTCCAACGAGGCGACCGCGTCATCTGCGAGGGCCGGTTCGGCACCGTCGCCAGCGCAAACCATTCGCACATCCGGGTGCGGTTCGATGGCAGGTCGATTTCGGCGCCCTGCGATCCGATGGATCTGCAGCTGGTGGGCTCCACGACGAGTGCGCCCTCGTCGTCCATGACTCAGTTTTCTTCAGTCCAGGAATCCGTGCCGCTTCAATAGGCAAAAGGCGGACGCATGCGGCGCCCGCAGGCGGATGGAATTACCACCATCAAGGCCGGATCTCCGTGACCTTCGCCCCTTGCAGCGAAGCGCCCGCTTCCAGCCCCACATTCGTCATCACGAAAGCCACCACCGGCTGCCGGAAGGTGCTCGTGTCGACGACGCCATTGGCGCCGTACCTTGCCACGGCAACCGTGGCGTCCGCGCCCACTGTCCAGCCTCGGCTCTGGCGAAATTTATCCAGGGCGTCGCGGGAAGTGAACACATAGAAGACGGCCTTCGACTGCGCACCGGCCTGAAAGCCGATGGAGCCGGCGGTCGTGCTGTAGTAAGCCTCCGTGCGGCCATTGCTGCGCAGGACGCCGCGGCCATATTCGGCGCCTACGCCCAGGCTTGCGCCGACCACGGACGGAAAGACCAGCACACCCGGCGCGCCGGCAACGAGCGCGCGTGAGCCGGCGACGGTCTCATAGAGCCTGGAGAGTGACGCGTCGACCTGCGCATCGATGGCCGATGGCGACGATGCGGGCGTTCGTGTTTGCGCCGTCTGTGTTTGCGACGGGGCCGAGGCGCCGCCTGCCGTACCGGTCGGCCGGGTGACGGTGCAGCCGGCCAAGGCGAAGCTCGACGCAACGGCAGCGGCGGCAAGCAATCGGGAAGATGTGACGTACATGACAGCTCCTCACTCAGGAAGGGCCGGGCGAAGGACCTGGCGCGAGGGACTCGCTCGTCGGCGAATCCCTGGGCGCCTCGTCCGGTCAGGCCGGCACGGGTTGGGAAATGCCGCAGAGCGCCTCCGTGGCCGGCTTGACCTTGGGCTCCTTCACCGCGACATCGGCCAGCGCCAGGATGCCCACCAGCCGCCTGTCGCGGTTGACGATGGGCAGGCGCCGGATCTGGTGCTCGGCCATGAGCTGCGCCGCATGATCGACGGCGTCGTCTTCATAGGCCCAGCGAATGCCGTCCGACATGACGTCCCGCACCTTGGCGTTTCCGTCATGTCCCTCGGCGATGCCGCGGATGGCAATGTCGCGGTCCGAGATCGCGCCGATCATGCGGTCGTTCTCGCCCACCGGCATCATTCCGAAGTCGCCGTCGCGCATGCGCTGCGCGGCTTGTGCGATGGTTGCATCGGGGCTGATGACCTCGACGTCACGGGTCATCACAGCGTTGACTTTTCGCATCTGGAAATCCTTTGAGAAGAAGAAAAAAAGAAGACAGCACAGCCGCGCACTCGCGGCGTGAACTACAGGTCTAGTCTTCTGTGCGGTGCGCTGTGTAGGACAACTTCCGAAAAGCCGGTGGTGCAAAGAAGGCGCTGGATCTTTCGCGGGCGCCTCTCGCCTTCGCGCTCGAATCCGCCTTCATCGCGCGCAAGAGGCGATGCCTGCCTACACGGACGTTCAGCTGCGGCGCGACCATGAAGCGCCCCTTTCAAAGAGCCTAGAACAAGGAGCGCCACCCAAGGAGTTCTTCATGCAGACACTTGCAATTTCGAGCGAGCGGCGGGCGCGCCTTCTGGCGGACAGCCTGCTCGCCATCAATTCCCACAATCAGGAAGTCCTTCATGGGCTCACCCACGAAGAGTCGCAGTTCCTGATCGACTTCGACGACAGCACGCCGAACGATGCCACCACGCTCGAGCGGCGCTGCGAGCTTGCGCTCCGGCACGAACAGGCGCGGCTGAGAATCGCGGTCGCCGACGACGAAGGCAGTGCGGACGAAGAGTACCGGCTGCGGGTGGAAACGAGGTTCTGAGCGCTCCTCTCCCCACGGGCGGAGCGAAGAACTTATTGGCTTGATCGCCCGGTCAGCTCCGTGGCTCGCCGATGCCGCTTCCCCCCGCTGGCGCATCGGGCGTGTCGCTCCCGGTCATCAGCCCCGGAGGCGGCGCCTCGATGTCCTGGGTCCACGTCGCCACATCCCGCTCCGTCATGCCGCTCGCAGGCGTCAGGCGCCCATCCACATAGCCGCCCTGCTGGACATCGTGGAGATACTGCTCGCGAGACAGCAAGGTGCCGGCGCACACGTTGCGGTCCGACGGCGCCGCGGGTCCGTGCGCTTCATCTGCCAGGCGATCGCTCAGGCGGGTCATGACCCATTCCGGTATGCGGTGGCGCTCGCCCGGGTAGATGTAGCCGAACAGGACCAGGTGGGCCAGCAACACCCGCCAATGCGGACCGAAGCGATCCAGCAGGCTGGCCCAGTCCAGCCGCTCGGCGCGGGCCAGCAGCAGGTGGGCGATGTCGCCGCCGTCGTAGCGCTCGCGTTCCATGATGAAGGCCTTGGACAGCAGGCTGTCCTCCACATTGGCCACATGCACCGGCACGCCCAGCACCTCGGAGCGGCAGTTGCCCTGGAACCAGCGCGCATCGACCGGCGTCACGCCGTTGCCCGAGTTGAAGATGAGGTCGATGAACGCATCGCCCTCGTACACCTTCGCCAGCCAGTGCGGATAGGTCATCTCGGTGCGCCAGCCGTGCTGCTGCATCAGCGCGGCAATGCGCTCGAAGTCCTCGCGCAGGATGAACAGGTCGAGGTCCTTGGTCGCGCGGCGGATGCCCGTGTAGCAGGCCAGCGAGAAGGCGCCGCCCACCAGAAAGGGAATGCCCGCGTCGCGCAGGGCGCGCAGGCTCTGGCGATAGAAATCGGCCACATGCGGCGCGACTTCTTCTTCGAGGGACGGGGCGAGCGCGGTCGTGGATGGCATGCGTGAAAGGTGGCGCGGCCCGGCGGCGCGGGGGCAAAGCCAACGGCCTCAACGCGCGTCGGCAGGCGCCTACAGCGACTGCGGGATGAGACCGATGACGGTGGCGCGAGGCACGGCCCAGTCTGGGCTCAACCTTCAGAACCGAAAAACGAAAGAACAAGCGAGCCGCCATGCCTGCACCGAAATCCTCGACCCACATCCGCTTTGCCGCCGTCGGCGACATCCATGTCCAGAAGGACTCCGCCGGCACGCTGCGCAGCCTGTTCGCCGAGGCCGACGAAACGGCCGATGCGTTGTTGCTGTGCGGCGACCTCACCGACTACGGCACGGAGGAAGAAGCCCGCATCCTGGCCGAGGAGCTGGGCGCGGTGCACATCCCGGTGGTCGCGGTGCTGGGCAACCATGACTACGAATCGGGCACGCCCGAGGTCGTGACCGACATACTGGTCCACGCGGGCGTGCGCGTGCTCGACGGCTCGGCGTGCGAGATCGAAGGCGTGGGCATCGCAGGCGTGAAGGGTTTCGGCGGCGGCTTCGGCCGCGGCACGCTCGGTGCATGGGGCGAGCCCGCGATCAAGCTGTTCGTGCAGGAGGCGCTGAACGAGGCGATGAAGCTCGAATCGGCGCTGGCCAAGCTGCGCACGCGGCGCCGCATCGCACTCCTGCATTACGCGCCCATCGTCGGCACCGTCGAGGGTGAACCGGCGGAGATCTTTCCCTTCCTCGGAAGCAGCCGGCTGGAAGCCCCGCTGCTGCGCTACCCGATGGACGCCGTGTTCCACGGCCACGCACATCGCGGCACGCCCGAGGGCCGCACCATCAACGGCGTGCCGGTCTACAACGTGGCCAAGCCCTTGCTGCAGCGCACCCGGCCCGATACGCCGCCCTTCTTTCTCTTCGAGTTGCCGCGCGAGCCGGTCGACGAAAGAACGCCGGCGGCTGCCCAGGCATAAGACAAGAACCGGGGACCTGCCTCGCAGGACCTCGACGTCAGGTGAGGACCCAGTGATCCACCACCATCCACAACGCCGCCGCGACCATCATGAGGTTCTCGGTCAGCGACACGAACCCGAGCGGCACGTTGCTGCTTCCCCCGACGCATGCGCACTTGAGCTCGCGGCGATCGACATACACCGCCTTGACGACCGAGACCGCGCCCACGCTTCCCACGAAGATCGCCAACGGCACCGCAACCTCGGGCAGCCGCTCCGCCACCATGAGCACACCGGCTGACAACTCGGCGAACGGATAGAAATAGGCATAGGGCACAAAGCGCCGTGCCAGCAGGTCGTAGTTGAGGAACATGGTCGAGAAGCTCTCCACGTCCTGCAGCTTGAGCAACGCGAGGATGCACATGCTGAACGCGATGAACGAGAGGAAGAGCTGCGAGCCGGCCAGCGGGCGGCCGGCCGCCAGCAGGCTCGCGCCCGCCAGCAGCAGCGCCACCGCGAACACCGCGATCACCGGCCGGTACGACGCCTCGCCCGGTTTCCGCACCGCGAGGCCGAAGTGGCGCCGAAGCTCGTCGTAGCCGCCGATGCGCTGTCCGCCGATGAAGACCTGCGGTGTGGTCTCGACGTGCTGCTCGGCCTTGAACGCATCGGTCTGCGCTCGCGTGCGCAGCCACCGGTCGTCGACCCGATAGCCCTTGCGGCGCAAGAGGAAGCGCGCCTTCAGGCCGAACGGGCAGACATGTTCGGGCATGACCATGCGGTACAGCGTGGCGGTCTTTCCGGCGGCGGTATGGTCGGCGGTGCGTGTGGTGGTGTTCATGCGTGGGCTTTCCGGTTCACACCGATCGGTGCGGGGTCGAGCACGGGCATGTCGAACGACGCGGTCGTGCTCCCTCCTCCACAAGGCAAGCGGCTACTTGCCGGGCCTGGAGTTCGCGTTGCTGGGAGGCGGCGCCGGGGAGGTGGCGTTGTCCTGCGGATTGCGCCGTGTGAGCCCGCCGGTGGCCGACCCGCCTCCGGGCCGCTGCGTGCGATTCCCTCGCACCTCGGGCGGCCCCTTGCTGGAATCCAGGGGGTCGGAGCGCCCGGTGTCCACGGTGCGCGCCGGCTCGGCTGGATGACTCGCCGAATTGCCCTGCGTGCTGGGCGCGACCGATCCCTTGGGATTGCCTGTCGACGAGCCCTGCGCGAATGTGGCGCCCGCGACCATCATCAGGCCCGCCAGGCCCGCGTAGGCACAGACAGCCCGCATGCGCGTCCCGCCACTGTGCTTGGTCGTTGTCGTAGTCGTCATGTCCGTCATTTCATGCTCCTTGTCGCGCCAACATCACCGCGTTGCGACGCTCCGCGTGTCGGACATCGCCTGAGCCCGCCGTCAATCAAATCGACAGGGCCGGCGCGCGCCCTCAGCCCGATTCCTACAACGCGAATCGCGCATGGCCGATGAACCGCCTCGCATGCGCAAGAGACACCATTCGCCTGGGCTTTGCATCACTGGCGCCGGCGCTTCCCAGGCGCGTCGGCATGGAGAAAACGGCCATGGCAAGCACGACCAATGTCATTTCATCGGACCGCGTCGAAGGAACGACGGTCTACAACCCCGCGGGCGACAAGCTCGGGAGCATCGACGACCTCATGATCGACAAGCTGTCGGGCCAGGTGCGCTACGCGGTGCTGGAGTTCGGCGGCTTTCTCGGCATCGGCACCGACCGCTATCCGATCCCGTGGAACATGCTGAAGTACGACACCGCCCAGGACGGCTACGTGGTGCCGCTGGACAAGGCGACGCTCGAAGGCGCGCCACGGTATGCCACCGCCAGCATTCCCGACTACGACGAGCCGTATACCCGCAGCATCAACAAGTACTACGGCTTCTGACCCCCGACGGCGTGTCCTGCAGCCGTCCGCGCCGCGGCTTCAGAGCCTGGCGATGGCGGCCTTGAGTTCCTCGATGGAGGCCGGCTTGGGCAGGTGCGCATTGAAGCCGGCTTCGAGCGCGCGGCGCGCGTCGGCGCGGCGCCCGAAGCCCGACATGGCAATCGCGTGCAGCGCGCGCGTGGCCGGGCGCTTGCGCACTTCCGCGATGAACTGGTAGCCGTCCATTTCGGGCATGCCGAGGTCGGACACCAGCAGGTCGTAGGTGTTGGCATCGAGCAGTTCCAGGCCCTTGCGCGCGCTGTCGGCGACGTCCACGACGGCCCCTTCCAGGCGCAGCACCTCGGCAAAGGGCGCCAGCGCATCGACATAGTCGTCCACCGCGAGGATTCGCCAGCCGCCGAAGCTCACTTCGGCGTGCGGCACGTTCTTCGCCGGCCTGTCCGTCGCGCCGCTGCTCGGCAGCCACACCGTGAACTCCGCACCCTCCCCCGGCCCCGGCGACTTCACCTCCGCGCGGCCGCCGTGCGCCAGCGCGAGTTCCTGCACGAGCGCCAGGCCGATGCCCAGGCCGCCGTTGGGCAGCGCCGTGTCGCCGTTGGCCTGGTTGAACATGCCGAACACGTGCGGCAAGAACTCCGCGGCGATGCCGCAGCCAGTGTCGGCCACGGTGAGCCTGGCGAAGTCGCCCTCGGTTTCCACGCGCACGCTGATGCGTCCGCCATCGGGCGTGAACTTGACGGCGTTGCTCAGCAGGTTCCAGGCGATCTGCTCGACACGCACCCGGTCGCCGTGGCAATGCACCGCCTCGTCGCAATGGGTCTCCAGCAGCAGCTTCTTCTTCGGCGCGTCGGCCACCGCGGCCTGGGCCACCGACTGCACCAGCTCGCCCAGGTCGACCGTGACACGCGAGAGCCGCAGCTTGCCCGTGCGGATGCGCGACAGGTCCAGCAGGTCGTTGATGATCCGCGTCTGGCTCGCCACGGCGCGCTTGATGGTTTCGCCCACGCGCTGCACGGCCGGAATCTGCGCGGCCGCCGGCAGATGCATGAGCAGTTCGGCATTCATCTGGATGAGGTTCAGCGGCTGCTTGAGCTCGTGCGACATCACGGCCAGGAACTTGTCCTTCAGCTCGTTGGCCATCTGCGCGCTCAAGTTGGCCTGCTTCTCCTTGAACAGCCGGTGCTCCTGCGCCAGTTCCTGCTGCTTCGTGCCGGTCATGTCCCGCGCGATCTTGGCGAAGCCGCCGCCGCTCGCGTCGTCCAGCGGACTCATGACGCCGCTGCAGAAGAAGCGGCTGCCGTCCTTGCGCTGGTGCCAGCGCTCATCGGCGGCGCGGCCCGTCTCGGCCGCGCGGCGCATCTCCTGCTGCGGCACGCCGTGCGCCTGGTCTTCGGCGGTGAAGATGACCGCGATCGGGCGGCGCAGCATCTCTTCTTCCGTGTAGCCGAAGATGCGCTGCGCGCCGACGTTCCACGAGGTGATCAGCCCGGCCTCATCAGTGGTGATGATCGCGAAGTCGCGCGTGGTCGCCGCCACCAGGCGCAGGCGCTCCTCGCCGGCACGCACCTTGTCCTGGGCAAAGCGCAGCTCGGACACATCGAAGAAGTTGAGGATCGCGCCCTCGATCTTGTCCTCGGCCGTGCGGTACGGAAGGATGCGCGCGAGGAAGTGCCGGCCGTCGGTGCTCGGCACATGGCGCTCGATGGTGCGCAACTCGTTGAAGGCCGCGGCTGTGTCTTCCGCGAGCTCGGGGTAGTCCAGCCGGCTCGTGATGTCGAAGAGCGAACGCCCCAGGTCCGAGGGAATCAGGTTGAACAGGTTGCCCGCGTGCGGGGTGTAGCGCTTGACGTGCATGCCGCGGTCCACGAAGACGGTGGCGATCTCCGAGGACGCGATCAGGTTCTGCAGGTCGTCGTTGATGTGGCCGCGCTCCTCGACCTTGACCTTCAGCTCGAAGTTGACCGTCACCAGCTCCTCGTTCATCGACTGGAGCTCCTCCTTGCTCGTCTCCAGTTCCTCGCTGGCCGAACGCAGCTCCTCGTTGATGGCCTGCAGTTCCTCGTTCGAGGCCTTCAGTTCCTCGGTGGAGGTCTCCGCGCTCTCGATGGTGTCCTGCAGGTGCAGCTTGAGCTGGCGTATCTCTTCCTCGAGCTGCCCGATCAGCAGTTCGCGCGCCGCGTCGACCGGCTCGCCGTCGTTCGCACGCATGCTTTCCTCGACCTCGTCGAAGACGACCAGCGTGAACTGCTGCGACTCGCCTTCCGCGGGCTGCAGCGGCCTCACGATGATGTTCAGGAAGACCTGGCGCCCGTTCTGCTGCCGCTGCACCAGCCGCGTTTCCACGCTGCGCGCCGTCTGGCTCGCCTTGAAAAGCGCGGTGCGCAGCTCCAGGCGAATGTCCGGGCGCACGTTGTTCAAAAGGTTGTTCGAAGGCTCTCCGCTCGCGCGCTCCAGGAAGCGCCCGACGCCGTTCGACAGGTGCAGCACCTCGTGCTCGGCGTTGATCAGCACGCTGGGCGGCGAGAACTGTTCCAGCGCCGCCTGGTGCAGCTCCGCGAAACTCGCGCGCTCGGAGCCGGTGCGCTTGGACGCCCGCCGCGGCGGCACGAAGGCGCCGGCCTGCGGCGCGGGTGGCATGTCGCTGATCAGCGGCATGTGGCGCCCGGGCGGCAGGTCGGGATTGACGCGGAAGATGCGGTTCTTCTTGTCGACCGGCGTGAAGAGGTTGCCGACCGCATCGATCGATTCGGAGGTGCCCAGGAACAGGTAGCCGCCCGGCTTGAGCGCAATGCGGAACATCTCCAGCACATGGGCCTGCGCGGCGCGGTCCAGATAAATCAGCAGGTTGCGGCAGCAGATCAGGTCCAGCCGCGAGAACGGCGGATCGCGCAGCAGGTTGTGCGATGCGAACAGCACCGGCTCGCGCACCGTGGTCGATACGCGGTACTGGTCATGGTCCTTCATGAAGAACTGCCGCAGCCGCGAGGGCGTCATGTCTTCCACGATGCCCTGTGCATAGACCGCCTTGCGCGCGGTGGCGATGGCGCGGTCGTCGATGTCGGTGGCGAAGATCTGTATCTCCAGCGGCCGCGCGTGCAGGTCCGCCTGCTCGCGCAGCAGGATGCTCAGCGAATAGGCTTCCTCACCGGTGGCGCAGCCCGCGACCCACGCGCGCAGCGGGTCGCCCGCCTGCTTGCGCTGCAGCAGTTCCGGCAGCACATCGCGCTCCAGCGCCTCGAAGGATTCGCGGTCGCGAAAGAAGTTGGTCACGCTGATGAGCATGTCCTGCAGCAACGGCACGGCCTCCTGCGGGTGCTCGCGCAGGAAATCCCGGTACGCCGGCAGGTCCGTCAGCCGGTTCACCTGCAGCCTGCGTTCGATGCGGCGCAGCACGGTGGCCCGCTTGTAATGCCTGAAGTCGTGCCGGGTGTGGGTGCGCAGCAGGCCGATGATTTCCTGCAGTGCCTGCTCCGCCTGCTGGGCGGCCGCCTGCGTTTCGGGCGGCGCGACGAACCCGCCGATCTTCTCGGCATCGGGCATCCGGATCTGGCGCGCATTGGTCCAGAGATCGATCAGCCGCTGGCCGATTTCCGCGGCCGGCAGCACGATGTCGACCATGCCCGTGGCAATGGCCGCCAGCGGCATGCCGGTGTGCGCTGCGTCGTCGGGCGCCTGCGCGATCGCGATGCCGCCGCGCTCCTTGATGCGCGTGAGCCCGACCGCCCCATCGCTGCCGGTGCCCGACATCACGATGGACACCGCCCGTTCGCGGTGGGCTTCGGCCAGCGTGCGGAAGAAGACGTCCACCGTCACATGCTGGCCCTTCGCGCGCTCGCTCGGTGCGACGCGCAGGTAGCCGTCGTTCATCGTCAGCTCGACCCCGGGCGGGATCACGTAGACCTGGTCGGCTTCGATGGGCGTGGGCCCGGTCACCTGAGACACCTTCATGCGCGTGGTGCGCTGCAGGATGTCGGCGGCGCTGCTTTCGTGCTTGGGCGACAGGTGAAGGATCACCACGAAGGCCATGCCGGCACGCGCGGGGAGGTGCTCGAAGAAGCGCAGCAGCGCCTCGAGACCGCCCGCCGATGCGCCGACGCCGATGACCGGGAAATTCAGCGAGCTCGGGATGACGGCCGAATCCAAGTCCGGCATGGAAGCATCGGAAGGGATGGCAGGGGTGGACTCGGAGGGGACGGGCTCATCCGCAGCGGAAGATGTGGAATCGGGCAAATCGTGCTCACTACAGATGGGCGGAAGCGGCCCTGGAGCCGCTCATGGGCGGGATTGCGATTTTGCCCGCGTTGAGGAGGTGCCGAAACTCCCCTCGCCGGTCGCCATCCTGGACGGCCGCTGCATCGCAGATGCGGCCTGTCGCGGCCCGTCGCTCCCCCTGATTTGCGCAGTTTCCGACTTGAATCCAATGGTGGATGTAGGAGGTCACGCCGTGGCATTCGAGGCCGGGAATGGCAACGCGGCGCCAGGCGCCGAGGCTGCGAATGCGCCCTTCGGTCGCCGGTGAACAGCGCCTACACGGACAGGAACCTTCGGGTGAAACGGTAGAGCCTTGAACGTATGCAAGAGCGAAGGAGCAACAACGATGCCCACGCGAGCTTCAGCTACAGCCATGGCGTCGGCTGCAAGGGCCGTGTCGATGATCGGTGCGCTGGCACTTCTTGCCGGGCTTGCCGCGGCGCAATCGCCGCAAGGGCAGCAAGGCCAGCAGCCCGCGCCAGCCGGTGCGCCAGCAAAGCCAGGCGGCGAATCGGACTTCATCGTGAAGCCCCCTGCCGCCGTCGATCCGGCGCTCACCAAGCCCGCCCCCGCGGGAAAGGACCCCGGCCTGGTGAAGAAGCCACCCGCGCATGTGCAGGACGCCGAGCCGAACGGCGCCGGCAAGACGCCTGAAGCGCCCTCGGCCCCGTCGCGGCGGGACGGCTGCAAGGAGCCGTCCGCCAAGGATTGCGAGCAGAAACCCGTGCGCTGAACGCCGCGCCCAAACCACCCAACCTCCTTACAGGAACACAGGAACACCTCGCCATGAAATCCAAGATCCTCAACACGAGCCCCGAGCGCACCATCGCGCTGGTCTTCGACAAGGGAGACGACGTCGTCTCCCTCCTGGAGAAATTCGCGGAGGACAACGCGCTCTCGGCCAGCCGCTTCAGCGCCATCGGCGCGCTGCGTGGCGCGGTGCTCGGCTACTTCGACTGGGAGCGGAAGGACTACGAGCGGATTCCGGTCCAGGAGCAGGTCGAGGTGCTCTCCTTGAACGGCGACATCGCGCTCGACGGCGATCGGCCCAAGGTGCATGCGCATGCGGTGCTGGGCCGGCGCGATGGCAGCACGATCGGCGGCCATGTGCTGCAGGCCACCGTGCAGCCGACGCTCGAAGTGCTGCTGATCGAGTCGCCCGGCTACCTGCGCAAGACCTGCAACCCCGAGACCGGGCTGGCCCTGATCGACATCGACGCCTGAGCAGGCGTCGTTGGCCTGTCGCGGGATGCGGGAGGGCGTATTCCGGCGCGCCTTGAAGGCGCCGGACTACAAAGGACCGCCAGAAGACTTCTAGATTCCATGTCGCCGCGCACAGACAGACAGACAGACAGACACCACCGAAGGACACCGATGGCCGAAGACCCCGCCCCTGCTGCATTCACCGCCTGGATGGCAGCGGAAACCGCCGCCTACACGGCCATTCACCAACTTCACCAGCGCACGCAAGGCGGGCGCCTGGGCATTCCGGACGCCCGCATCGAGCAGATCGCCAGGCTGCGCAAGGAGGCGGACGTTCATTTCGCCGGCCTCTGGGGCGCGCTCGGCGCAACAGCGCAGCCCGGCGTGGCGGCCGCACCACCGGTGCAGCGCGAGCGCAGGCGGCGCCCGGCCTTCGAGCTTCGTTCGCGAGCGCCTGCCGAGCCGATCGAGAACCGCGTCGGGTAAGCACCGGCCACCGTGGCCGGAACTGCCGGGACCAAGGGCGGACGATTTCAAGCGCTCATTTGTCGCGCCCTCCTATCCCTCGGCTTGCCCCTGATGAAGATCGCCACATTCAACGTCAACGGCATCAACAGCCGCCTCGCCCGCCTGCTCGAATGGCTCGATGAATCGAAGCCCGACGTTGCCTGCCTGCAGGAGCTCAAGTCTCCCGACGCCGCCCTGCCGGTCGATGCGATCCGCGGTGCGGGATACGGCATCGTCGCGCACGGGCAGCGTGCCTGGAACGGTGTCGCCATCCTCGCGCGCGGACGAGAGCCGATCGACACCGGGCGCGGCCTGCCGGGCATGGAAGCCGACACGCAGAGCCGGTACATCGAGGCGGTGGTCGGCGGCGTGCTCGTCGGCTGCCTCTACCTGCCCAACGGCAATCCGCAGCCGGGGCCGAAGTTCGACTACAAGCTGCAGTGGTTCGAGGCCTTCAACCGGCATACGAAGAAGCTCTTTTCGAGCGGCATGCCCGTCGTTCTGGCCGGCGACTACAACGTCGTGCCGACCGATGCCGACATCTACAACCCGGCCTCGTGGCGCGACGACGCGCTGCTGCAGCCCGAAAGCCGCGCGGCGTTCGCGCAGTTGCTGAAGCAAGGCTGGACCGATGCGGTTCGCGCGACACATCCCGACCGCGTGCCGTTCACCTTCTGGACGTACTGGCGCAACCGCTATCCGCGCGACGCCGGGCTTCGCATCGACCATCTGCTGCTGAATGCCGAAATCGCCCCGATGCTTCGCAGCGCCGGCGTGGACCGCGACGTGCGCGGGCGCACCGGTGCGAGCGACCACGCGCCGGCCTGGGTCGAACTCGACGTTCCCGGCGCGTAGGCCCCGCCCTCCCGCGTGCAACTGTGGCGCCGGCCCGCGCAGCAGCGCGAAGAGCCTTGGCAAAAAGGACGATTCTTTCGACCGCATGCGCCGCCGTCCCACTTGCGCCCGCGGCCGCCGGCCCAATGGTGCGCCCATACATGTTTCCCGGCGGAGTGACCATGGCAACCAAAAGAAAGGAACAGGCGCAGGATCGATTCGAGGGCCGGATCCTCATGCTGGGCTTCGGCCTCGTCGGCCAGGCGGCCGCACCCGTGCTGATGCGGCACTTCGGCCTGACGCCAGAGCGCCTTCGCGTCGTGAAACCCAGCGAAGACAGCTCCGGCGTGGCGAAGAAGCTCGGCATCGAGGTCGTGGTCGCGCGAATCGACGAAGGCAACCATGCACCGCTGCTCGGGCCGATGCTCGAAAAAGGCGACTTCCTGCTGAATCTTTCGGTCGATGTGTCCAGCCTCGCGCTGATCCGCCTGTGCCGGGAGCGCGGCGCCTTCTATCTCGATACCTGCAACGAACCCTGGCCCGGCCGCTACGACGATCCCTCGCTGCCGCTCGCGCGGCGCTCCAACTACAGCCTGCGCGAAGAGGTGCTCGCGTGGCGGCTCGACAAGCGCAACGGGCCCACGGCGGTCATCACCCAGGGCGCGAATCCGGGTCTCGCGTCGGCGCTGGTGAAGCAGGCGCTGCTGAACATGGCGGCCGACATGCGCATGAAGGCCGAGGTGCCCGAAAGCTACGAAGGCTGGGCCGAACTGGCGCGCAAGCTGGAGATCAAGGTCATCCACATCGCCGAGCGCGACACCCAGGCCACACCCCAGCGCAAGGCGCGCGGCGAGTTCGTCAACACCTGGTCGGTCGACGGCTTCGTCGACGAAGGCCTGCAGCCGGCCGAACTCGGCTGGGGCGTGCACGAGCGCCACTGGCCGGCCGATGCGGCGCGCCACGGCTACGGCAGCGACGCTGCCATCTACCTGAAGCGCCCCGGCATCGGCACGCGTGTGCGCAGCTGGACGCCGCTCGAAGGGCCGTACCACGGCTTTCTGGTGACGCATGCCGAATCGATCTCGATCGCCGACCACCTCACGTTGCGCGAGAACGGCGAAGTGGTCTACCGGCCGACCGTGCACTACGCCTACCACCCGTGCGACGACGCGGTGCTGTCGCTGCACGAGGTGGCGGGAAAGAACTGGCAGCTGCAGCCCGAGCGCCGCATCGTGCGCGAGGACATCGCCTCCGGCATGGACGAACTGGGCGTGCTGCTCATGGGCAACCCGCGCGGCGTTTACTGGTACGGCTCCCGCCTCACGATCGAAGAGGCGCGCAAGCTCGCGCCGTTCAACAACGCCACCAGCCTCCAGGTGGTCGCGGGCATCCTGGGCGGCATGGTGTGGGCGCTGCGCAATCCCGATGCCGGGTTGGTGGAGCCCGACGACCTCGACCACCGCGTGGTGCTCGAAGCGGCCCTGCCCTACCTCGGCGAGATGGCCGGCGTCTACGGCGACTGGACGCCGCTGAAAGACCGCAGCCCGCTCTTCAGCGAAGAGACGGACGCGGAAGACCCGTGGCAATTCATCAACTTCCGGGTCGGCTGACGTGCTGCTTCAAAAAGAACTCGGGGTCATCGAGAACTCCTACTACGAAGCCAGCACGCGCCGCCCGCCCGCGACGCCGCCGCTCGCGGAAGCAACCGAGGCGGACGTGTGCGTCATCGGCGGCGGCTACGCCGGGCTCTCCGCCGCGCTGGAGCTGGCCGGGCGCGGCTATGCGGTCGTGCTGCTGGAGGCGCAGCGCATCGGCTGGGGCGCCTCGGGCCGCAACGGCGGGCAGGCGATCGTCGGCTTCGGCTCCGACGCCGAGCTCGCCATCGAGAAACAGCTGCCGCGCGAGGACGCGCAGCGCGCCTGGGCCATCTCCAACGAA
This sequence comes from Variovorax sp. W2I14, assembly GCF_050435205.1. Taxonomy (NCBI): domain Bacteria; kingdom Pseudomonadati; phylum Pseudomonadota; class Betaproteobacteria; order Burkholderiales; family Comamonadaceae; genus Variovorax; species Variovorax sp. W2I14. Next base: position 2,459,466 of record NZ_JBNDJX010000001.1, read on the forward strand.
GGCCTCGACCTGATCCGGCACCGCATCGAGACGCACGCCATCGCCTGCGAATGGCAGGCCGGCTACCTCAACCTGTCGGTGAAGCCGTCCCGGTCGAAGACGCTGCGCGATTGGATGGACCATGTGACGGCGCTGCACGGCCATCCGCTCGAATGGATCGCTCCGGCCGACATCGGCGAATGGGTCGCCAGCCGCCGCTTCGATGCCGGCGTGTTCGACCGGCGCTCCGGCCACCTGCATCCGCTCAAGTACTGCCTCGGACTTGCGGAGGCCGCGCGCGCGGCGGGCGCGCGCCTGCACGAGAACTCCGTCGCCTACCTCATCGAACACGGCGCACGGCCGCTGGTGAAGACCAGCCAGGGGCAGGTGCGCTGCAGTTTCGTGGTGCTCGCGGGCAATGTGTACCTCGCGGAGTACGGCGACTCGCTCGCGCCTTCCATCTCGAGCCGGATCATGCCGGTGGGCACCTACATGATCGCCACCGAGCCGATGGACAAGGAGCGCGCCGACGCCCTGCTCCGCCACCGCCCCGCCGCTTCCGACACCAACTTCGTGCTCGACTATTTCCGCCTGAGCGCCGACCACCGCCTGCTGTTCGGCGCGGGCGACAGCTACAGCGCCAGCACGCCGCGCAACCTCGTGCAGAAGATCCGCAGGAACATGCTGAAGGTGTTTCCGCACCTGTCGGACCTCGACGTGCCCTATGCCTGGGGCGGCTTTTCGGACATCACGATGAACCGCACGCCCGACTTCGGCCGCATGGGCGCCAACGTGTATTACCTGCAGGGGTTTTCCGGCCACGGCCTCGTGATGAGCGGCATGGCCGGCAAGCTCGCGGCCGAAGCGGTGGCCGGACAGGCCGAGCGCTTCGACCTGTTCGCGAAGCTCTCGCACCGCAGCTTTCCGGGCGGCGCCAGGCTGCGCACGCCGGCGCTGGTGCTCGGCATGCTGTATTTCAGGCTGCGCGATCTTTTGTAGGCCGCCCGCTCCCGTCGCGCGCCATGTCGATCGCACCTTCGGCAAAGGCCACCAGCTCCTCGGTGAGCGGCGCGCCGGGCGCGAGCACGCCGACCCGCTCGGCCAGCGCCTGCAGGCGGGCGCGCAGCGAGTCGGCTTTTTCGGGAACGGGAATGTCGAAGTCGGGTTGTGCCATGGGTCATCTCCTGTGAAACGAGGGGCGAAGCAATCGAGGTTCGCTGCTCGCCGTTCGTTTCCAACGCTAGGCACCGGTGCTGCCGCACATGTAGAAGACAACCGCATGCCAACGGCGGCGCGCTCCTACAGTTCGCCGCCCCGGACGCTCGAATGCTGGCTCAAAGGAGATCGGCAATGAACACACCCACCAACACCCACCGCGACGACCACCGCGAGCCCCGGGAAACAAGCGACGACCGCGACAACCGCCGCGTGTTCGCTTGGGGCGCGAGCGCCGCGGTGCTCATCTTCCTCGGCGCGCTGGCGTATTTCTATGCAGTGGACAAGCGCGGCGAGGCGCCATCACCGCCGCCCGCCGCGCAGAGCCAGAGCGCGCCGCAGCCTGCGAAGCCATAGAGGGCAGCGCCGCACGCGCTGGATGTCGCCGGCCGTGGACGTACACGCGTAGGACTCTCCGGCGATGCAACGCCGGTTTTCTCCTTCTGCCCCTTGCTTGCCGGGCGCGCCGAATTTCCCTTCGTCGAACAACAAACAAGGGGTTCTCACTCATGAAGAAGAAATCGATCTGGAAGCTCTACAGCTTCGCCTGGGTCACGGCCGGCTTTTTCCTCATCTCGCTGATCGGTCACTGGGTCTTCGGCTGGTTCGCCTATGTGAACGAACAGACGCAGTTCGGCCATCCGGTGGAAGTCAACGGCTACCTCATCGAGATGATGCGGGACACGCTGGAGAACTGGCAGTCCGAGTTTCTTCAACTGCTCTGGCAGGTGGGCGGCCTCGCCTTCCTGCTGTACCTCGGCTCGCCGCAGTCCAAGGAAGGCGACGACCGCGTCGAGGCCAAGATCGACGCGATCCTCGCCGCGGTCGACCCGAAGAACGCCGACCGTGTGATCGACGAGATCGACCAGGAATACAGCGGCCGCCACACCGATCCGCGATGGGCGGCGCTCAGGGAAAAGGAAAATCGCGGCGGCTGAATTCCTGTTTCGGCCGCGATTCAATTGAATGAATCAGCCTCGGAATTTCAAATGCAGCATGGGGTGATGCTCATCCCGCCAACGAACCCGACGGCGCCAACTGCGCGCACACAGACACCGGTGCGAGCGCAAACAACAGGAAGTAGGCTTTTTTCCCCGCGCGGCGGGCATGGGTCCTACGAGTGCGGCTGCCACAGGCCAACAGGCTGCGTGCCTGTTGCGCCCCGCTCCCTGTTCTCACACCCGTACCCGGCATGGCTGATATCCGCTTCCCCAAGACCGCCCTCTCGGCCCGCACCGCGCGGCGCTGGCTCGGCGCCGGCATCGCGTGCGCCGGCTTGCTGCTGCTGTTGATCGAAGGCGCGAATCTCGCGCGCTCGGGCTCGCCGGTCGGCGCGGCGCTCACCGGCGGCTGCATCGCCGCGCTGGCGACCGCGCTCGGCACGGTGCCGGTGCTGCTCTCGCAGCAGTTCTCGCAGCGCGCCTACGACAGCATGCTGGGCTTCGGCGCGGGCGTGATGCTGGCGGCGAGCTCGTTCTCGCTCGTCATTCCCGCGCTCGCGGCGGCCAAGTCGCAAGGTTCCGGCCCGTGGGGCAGCGGCGCGCTGGTCGGCACCGGCGTGCTGCTCGGCGCGATGGTGCTGCTGGCGATCGACCGCGCCGTGCCGCACGAGCATTTCGTCAAGGGCGTCGAGGGGCCCGAGTCGCGGGCGCTCAAGCGCGTGTGGCTCTTCGTGCTGGCCATCGTGCTGCACAACCTGCCCGAGGGGCTGGCCATCGGCGTCGCGTTCGCGGGCACCGATGCGGTGGGCGCGACCGCGCTCACCACCGGGATCTCGATCCAGGACGTGCCCGAGGGCCTCGTCGTCGCGCTCGCGCTGCGCAGCGTGGGCTACGGCAAGCTGACGGCGGTCGGGCTCGGCGTGCTGTCGGGCTTGGTCGAGCCGCTCGCCGCCGTGCTCGGCGCGGCCGTCATCGGGCTCACCGCCGCGCTGCTGCCCTGGGGCCTCGCGATGGCCGCGGGCGCGATGCTGTTCGTCATCAGCCACGAGATCATTCCGGAGTCGCACCGCAAGGGCCACGAGGCCCATGCGACCACCGGTTTGATGCTCGGCTTCGTGCTGATGATGGTCCTGGACACCGCCTTGGGATGAACACGATGGAAGCCACGCTGATGCACCGGACCCTCGACACGAACGGCGTGTCGCTCCATGTCGCCACCGCGGGCGCCGAAGGCGCGCCGCTCGTGATGCTGCTGCACGGCTTTCCGGAGTACTGGGGCGCATGGCGGCAGCAGGTGCAGCCGCTGGTCGATGCGGGCTGGCGCGTGGCCGCTCCCGACCAGCGCGGCTATGGCGAATCGGAGAAGCCCGAAGGCACCGGCGCCTACACCCTCGACACGCTGGCCGACGACGTGATGGGCATCGCACAGGCGCTGCACGCGCCGCGCTTTTGCCTCGTCGGCCACGACTGGGGCGGCATGGTGGCCTGGCATCTCGCGGCGCGCGAGCCGGCGGCGGTGGAGCGCCTGGCGATCCTCAATGCGCCCCATCCCGCCACGTTCTTCTCGTACGCGCTGACCCATCCGCTGCAGATGCTGCGCAGCACCTATGTCGGCTTCTTCCAGTTGCGGTGGATTCCCGAAGCGCTGCTGCGTGCCAACAACTTCGCGCTGCTGCAGGCCGCGCTCACGCAGTCGAGCCGCCCCGGCACCTTCGGCGAAGACAAGCTCGCGGGCTACCGCGCGGCCTGGTCCGAGCCGGATGCGCTGCGTGCGATGCTCGACTGGTACCGCGCCATGCCGCTCGCGCGGCCGCGCGCCGAGAAGATCGAGGCGCCGGTGCGCATCGTCTGGGGCGATGTCGATTCAGCGCTGGAGCCCGGCCTCGCGCAAGCCGCGCTGCGCTACTGTCGCAACGGCCACGTCGTGCGACTTCCGCGGGCCTCGCACTGGCTGCACCACGAGGCGCCCGACGAGGTGAATGCGCTGCTCGTCGAGTTCCTCGGCGAGGGTCGTGCCGCGGCCGCTGCAGCAACGGAATCACGCAGCAAGAACCCCCGTTGACGCCTGCGCCATCCGATGCCGCGGCACTGTCGGATCGAAGCGCAAATGACCTACATGGGCCCGGCGGAACGGCCACCACCTTTGCACTTTTCCAACCCACCTCAACGAAGGAGCCATCCATGCCAGTCAAGTCCGTGAAGGACCTTTTCGTGCACGAGATATCGGACACCTACAACGCCGAGAAGCAGATGACGCGCTCGCTGCCCAAGCTCGCGCGCGCGGCCACCGACCCCGAACTCCGGCAGGCGTTCGAAGACCATCTGCAGGAAACGCGCAACCAGGTCGAGCGCCTGGAACAGGTCGCCGAGCAGTGCGGCTTCAAGCTCAAGCGCATCAAGTGCGACGGTATGGAAGGCCTGGTCGAAGAGACGATGTCGCTGGTCGACCTGATCGAGAAGGGCCCGGTGCTCGATGCGGCGCTCATCGGCGCCGCGCAGAAGGCCGAGCACTACGAGATCGCCGGCTACACGTCGCTGTGCCTGCTCGCGAAGAAGCTGGGCTTTGCAGACGCCCTTCCGCTGCTCCAGACCAGCCTCTCGGAGGAGCAGGCCACCGACCAGCGGCTCGGCCTGCTGGCCGAAGCCGCGCAGATCGAGGAAGCGACAGCCTGACGGGCTGCAAGGAGGGCCTCGCATGTCCGACTGCTACGAAGGCGACGGCTACGAGTTCAGCATCCGGCTGCTCGACCACCGGCGACTGTTCGTGCATGTGACCCGCGCCACGCTGGAGTTCCTGGCCGGCGGCGAGCCGGTCGATCAGCTCTCGACGCTCACCGCCTGCATGGGCCTGCTGCGCGAGCGCGCCCTGCTCGTGCATGCGCAGACCGGCGCCGAGCGCGTGGTGCTGGAGCCCTCCGACGTGGCCGGCCTCACCGACACCGAGATGCAGAGGCCTCCCCTTCTCCACTGATTGAACGGGCCGCGCGGCCGCACGGGCCGCACTGATTGCGCGGACGCGCAAAGCGAATCGAGGGCGGAGCTTCTAGCTCGCGCCCTCGATCTTCGTTCCGCACACCGCGGTGCGGTGGCTGCTGCGGTTGCTACTTCTTGTCGGTGGTGGCGACCAGTTGGCGCGCATGCTGCAGGTGCCCCTGCACGATCGGCAGCATCTTGCCGGCCAGCGCCTTGAGGTCGGCGTCCTTCGCCTCGGCCTGCGTCTTCTTCAGCAGCTTCTCGGTGGCCTCGTGGTCGCCGACGCCGGCCTGCTTCACATAGCGGCTGTTGAACATGTCGCCCGAGAGCGCCTTGAATTCGAGCGCCGTCGCCTTGTGCTTGACGTCGGGCCCGTCGGGCAGCTCGGTGCCCTTGGCCGATGCGAGCGTCTTCACGTCGGCGAGGCCCTTGCTGTGGTCGTCGACCATCATCTGGGCGAACTTCTTGATCTCGGGATTGGTGCTTTTCTCGAGCGCGAGCTTGCCGGTCTCGACCTCTGCCATGTTGGCCTGGGCGATGTCCTTGAGCATCGAGGCGTCGGCGGCCGCGAGCTTGTCCGCGGCCCAGGCGGACGAGGCGGCCAGCAGCGAAAAGCTGACTGCAAATGTTGCTGCGAGATGGCGGGAAGACAGGGTCATGGGTGCGCTCCAGAGAGTTGATCGAAGGCCGCAGGCTCGCATGCACGCCGACGCGTTCGCTGTAGGAAAAAGATCAAAACCGCGTGCCAAGAATTCTCTCGCCCGGCGCCTCGAACTTTTCGCATTCATCGAGCGAAATCGGGCACTTGTCCGACGGCGGCGCCACCGCAACGGCGTAGGTTGGCCCGCGTGTTCAACGGCGTACATACAGGAGGTGACCATGCCGAAGACCAGCAGCAGCAAACCAGAGAACCAGCAGCCCCTGGGCACGAGCGTGCAAGGCGCGGGAGGCGCGAGCGAGGCGGCCACGCAGCCTTCGTCCGCGGCGTCCAATGCGTCCGGGTCCGGCCAGCAGCAGCAACAACAGCAGGCGATGCAGGGCGAGGACCCGGCCGCAAGGGAAGAACGCATTCGCAATGCCGCCTACGACGCCTACGTGCGACGCGGCGGCGAACCGGGCGACGAGGTGCAGGACTGGCTCGACGCCGAATCGCAGGTCGACGGCCGCAAGGGCTGAGCCTCGGCCGCGCCGGCCGCGCTAGTCCTTCGGCGTGAGCTGGCCGGCCGCACCGCCGGCGGTCGAGTTGCCGGCTTTGCCGACCGACGCGCCTTCGCGCGTGGTGCGCGTGGCGGTCGGTCCTTCTTTCTTCGCAGGTGCCTTTTGCGTTGCGTTCGCATCGCCCAACGGCGCCTGCACTTGATGCGGCGATGTGGGTACCCCTGGCTTGCGTGGCTTGGTCATCGTGTGTGCTCCTTTCGGTTGTGCGCGCTGTGCACGGGCTTTGCACGAGCGGGCCTGCAGCCAACGCTGAACGCGCGGTGCCGCGCCGGTGTCGGACGCCGCCCAGTCGCCGGGGAAGTGCCCGCCGCGCCTGGCGTGCGGGACGCGGGCATGCCGTTTGCCGGGAGAAGGTTGTCCGGTTTCCTTCATCGACCTTCCTTCTCCATCCAGGTATCCGCATGAGAAAAAAGACGACGCCCCGAGACCTCCGCGTGGCCGAGTACTACCAACTGCTCGAACTCCTGTCGCGCCGGCAGTTGCCGGTGGTGTGCTCCGCGCCGGAAGACATCCACCGCATCCTCGCGCTGCGCAGCGCCTCGCTGCTTGAGGCACTGACCGAGCCTCCCGAGCTGCTGCGCACCGGCGAGCGGCGCATCGCGCGCGCCGTGGTCACCGCCATCACGGCCGAGGGCCGCAATGCGCTCGCGCGCAGTGCGCGGGCCGTGCCTTCGTTTCCGCGGGCGCCCTCTTCAGTGCAGGGCGCATGACCCGCACCAACGACCAGGCGGCGGTCGCCGCGGACTGGCACGCGCGCATCGAGCGGCTGGAGAGCACGCTCGCACACCAGGGCGCCGAAGAGGCGGTCGCGCGCGAGCAGGTCGATGTGTGGCTCGAAGCCGTGCGGGTGGCCGTGCGCGACGGCGGGCCGCTGCCTCCGCCGGGAGCACGTAACCAGTGGCGCGCCTGTGCGGACAAGCTCGATGCCGCGCTGATCGCGCTGGAGGCATTGACGCGGCGGCGCCACGACTGAACGCAAGGACCGAACGCCGTCTCGGGTGCGCTTGGGGCCGCGACCTTTGCTTGATTCCCGCGCGGCTGCGGCATGCACGCAACAAGCGGGAAACCCGTGGGCTTTGTCCGACGCCCGGATGCGCAAGCCTCGCGCGCATGCGGCGCGTCAGAGGTCGAAAGGTAGGGGCCTCATTTGCCCGCAGGAGTTGCCCCGTGTCCCCCATTTCCGCCGCGAAATCCCCCGCAGGAACCACGCCATCCACACCTTCGTCGGCCAGTGACGGCCCGGCCGATGCCACCCCGCACACGCTGCGCTCGCAGGTGGTGGTGCTCACCGGCGCCTCCAGCGGCATCGGCCGCGCCACCGCCCTCGCCTTCGCCGCGCAAGGCGCCTCGCTCGCGCTGGCCGCGCGCAACCAGGAGGCCTTGCAGTCGCTGGCCGCCGAGTGCGAAGCGGCCGGCGCACGCGCGCTCGCCGTACCGACCGATGTGACCGACCCCGCCGCGATGGCGGCGCTCGCCGAATCGGCCATCGCCCATTTCGGCCATGTGGACATGTGGATCAACAACGTGGGCGTCGGCGCCGTCGGACGCTTCGAGGAGACGCCGCTCGCCTCGCACCGGCGCGTGGTCGAGGCCAACCTGCTGGGCCACATGCACGGCGCCTACGCCATCGTTCCGCACTTTCGCGAGCGCGGCCGCGGCACGCTGGTCAACATGATCTCGCTCGGCGGCTGGGTCGCCACGCCCTATGCGACGGCCTACACCGCCAGCAAGTTCGGCATCCGCGGGTTCTCGGAGTCGCTGCGCGCGGAGCTCGCCGAATTTCCGGGCATCCATGTCTGCGAGGTGTTTCCGACCTTCGTCGATTCGCCCGGCATGTCGCATGGCGCGAACTACAGCGGGCACCGCGTCGCGCCGCCGCCGCCGGTGCTCGATCCGCGCCGCGTGGCCGCCTCGCTCGTCGCGCTGGCCACGCGGCCGCGTGCACGCACCTACATCGGCGCACCGGCGCGGCCGGGCATCCTGATGCATGCGCTCGCGCCGAACCTGATGGCGCGCGTGCTCGGCTGGGTCGGCGGCGCCGCGATGCGCCGTGCAGCGCCCGCCGCGCACAGCGACGGCAACCTCTTCGAACCCTCGCGCGGCTGCGCCATCGACGGCGGCTTCCGCAGCGAGAAAAAGACGAAGCCCACCGATGCGGTGTGGCTCGGCCTTGGCGCGGTCGCCGCCGTTACCGCATTCGCCCTTTTCTCGAGAAACGCAAGGAGCACACGATGAACACGCCCCGCAATCCAGCCCGTCCAGCCCCTGATCCCGCCTCCGGCGGTCAGCGCGTGCAGGCGCCCGACGCGGTGAACGGCGAGGAGCCCGCCATCGGCGGCAGCGCCGGCACGCAGGACCTCGAGCGTGGCATGAAGAAAGCCGCCGACCGCGACGCCGCCAGTCCCGATGCGGACAGCCAGGACACCCAGAAGCGCCGCGCGGCCCGAGGCACGCCGCGCGAGAACGATGCCGGCGCCTGAACGGCCGCGCCGATCCATTCCAACCCTCCACTGAACTCCACCGATCCAGACAGGACCCGCCATGACAGACCCTCGCCAGACCGGCCCACAACCACCCTTTTCCACACCCGCCCAGCAACCGCCCGGCCTCGAGTCGAAGATGTCGCCGCCACCCGATTTCGGCGAAGAGAGCTATGCCGGCAGCGGCAAGCTCGAGGGCAAGGCCGCCCTCATCACCGGCGGCGACAGCGGCATCGGCCGCGCGGTGGCCATCGCCTTCGCTCGCGAAGGCGCCGACGTGCTCATCTCCTACCTCGCCGAGGAAGAGGAAGACGCGAAGGTCACCCGCGAGTGGATCGAGCGCGCGGGCCGCCGCTGCGTGGCGGTGCCCGGCGACATCTGCGAGGAAGCGCATTGCCGCAAGCTCGTGGACCAGGCCTTCGACGCCTTCGGCCGGCTCGACGTGCTGGTGAACAACGCGGCCTTCCAGATGACGCACAAGTCGCTCGACGAGATCTCGGCCGAGGAGTTCGACCGCACCTTCCGCACCAACGTGTATGCGAACTTCTTCCTCTGCAAGGCCGCCGCGGCGCGCATGAAGCCCGGCGCCTCGATCATCAGCACCGCCTCCGTCAATGCCGACAAGCCCAACGCCACGCTGGTGGCCTATGCGGCGACCAAGGGCGCGATCCAGAACATGTCCGGCGGCATGGCGCAGCTGCTCGCCGAGAAAGGCATCCGCGTGAACTGCGTGGCGCCCGGGCCGTTCTGGACGCCGCTCATTCCCTCGACCATGCCGCCCGAGAAAGTGAAGGAGTTCGGCAAGCAGACGCCGATGAAGCGGCCCGGCCAGCCCGCGGAACTGCAGGCGGTGTACGTGCTGCTCGCCTCCGACCAGGCGAGCTACATCTCGGGCGCGACGATTCCGGTGACGGGCGGCGTGCCCTTCATCTGAGCCGGGCCACGCGATGCGGCATCTGCTGCAAGGGGCGGCGCTGCTGGCGCTCGCAACCGCACTCGCGGGCTGCGGCGACAAGCCCAGCCCGTCGAACGTCCAGGCGCCCGGCGCGGACAAGCGCGCCGGCACCGCGGTGCTGGAAACCGGCGCGGCGCTGCTGCAGGACAAGCCGCCCATCGAAGCGCTCAACGCCTACCTCGACGGCTTCCACTTCTACAGCGGCCGGATGAATGCGCAGATGGAAGCGCACCACTACTGCGCCGTGCTCAACGACGAAGTGATCCAGTGCGTGATCTTCGACGGCAACCAGAAGTCGGCCAAGCTCATGGGCGTGGAATACATCGTGAGCGAGCGCCTGTTCAACACGCTGCCCGATGCCGAGAAGGCGCTCTGGCACAGCCATGTGCACGAGGTAAAGTCGGGCCAGCTCATCGCACCAGGGATTCCGCAGGCGGCCGAGCATGCGCTCATGAAGAAGCTGGTCGGCACCTACGGCAAGACCTTCCACACCTGGCACACCGACCAGCAGAAGGAACTGCCGCTCGGCACGCCGCAGCTCATGATGGGCTTCACCGCCGATGGGCAGGCGAACGCCGCCATGGTGGAAGAGCGCGACCGCCGCTTCGGCGTGCAGAGCGCCGAGAAGCGCAAGAACCGCGAAGACATCGCCGCGCCGTCCATCGCGCCCGGCGCCGATGCCTGGCAGAAGGGCCAGGCCGTGCAGCTCGCCGACCCGACGGCCACGCCGCATGCGCACCCGCCTGCGGGTGCCGCACGCTGATCGACCGGTCAATCGCCGTCGTCTTCGGGGCAGGCTGCGTGCGCCATGTAGAGGCGGACGCGCTGCATCAGATTTTCGAGCACGTCGTCGGACCCTTCGACGTTCAATGCCATCAGCACGCAGCGCCGCGTGCCGTTGCATGAAACCTCCGCGCGGCCGTTGCAGGCGCCGTTTTGCTTGCAGTGAACCTCGATCTGGCAGGCCCACCCGTTGCCGAGTTGCACCTGCATGGGGACGTGGTTCATGGCCGGGGTCCACGGGCAATCGACGTGCCCGCGCACCGCGTGCGGCACGCACCGTGCCACGGCGCATCGTCCGACGCGGAGCCGTGCGTGCGCCGCTAGCGTTGTCGATCATGCAAAAGCCCGCACTGCTCCTTCCTCCCCGCGATGGCTCCCGGCGCCACCTGCCGTGCTTGCCGGAGCCCGCGCCAATGCCGCAGGTCGGCGTACTCACCTTCCATCGCTGCATCAACTACGGCTCGTACTGGCAGGCCCGCTGCCTGGCCGACGGGCTGCGCGGCCTGGGGTACCGCGCAGTGGTGCTCGACCACCGTTCGCGCCGCATCGACCTCGCCGAGTGGCGCTGCGCGCTGCAGCCGGCGCAGCCTGGCGCCACACCGCCGGCCGACCGGCGCATGTATGCGCGCAAGACACGGCGCTTTCTCGACGCCATCGAGGCGCTGCCGCTGACGCGCCCCTTCGAACTCGAAAGCCCGCAGGACATGCCGCGCTGCGACGCGGTGGTGGTCGGCAGCGACGAGGTCTGGAACTTCGCGCATCCCTGGTTCCGCGACTGCCCGCCCTTCTTCGGCGAAGGCCTGCGCGCCGGTCGCCTCGTGGCCTATGCGGCCAGCTTCGGCAACCACCCGGTGGCGCGCGGCGTGCCGCCGCACCGGGCCGCGGCGCTGCGCCGCTTCGATGCGTTGTCGGTGCGCGACGGCAATTCGCGCGCGCTCATCGCGCAGAGCCTGGGCGATGTACCCGCGCTGGTACTCGACCCCTGCCTTCAGTTCGCATCGGCGCTGCGGCCGCCGGAGACCGATGGCGACGACAACCCCGCGTCGCGCTGCATCGCGCTCTACGGCCACAACTTCAGCGGCTGGTTCGCCGAGCGGGTGCGTGCGCATGCGCGGCGGCACGGCCTGCACATCGTGAGCATCGGATACCGCAACGACTGGGCCGATGTGCAGTGGCTCACCGCCGGGCCCGAAGATTTCGCCCGCTTCATGGCGCTCGCGGGCACGGTGGCCACCAATTTCTTTCACGGCTGCGTGTTCGCGCTGCGCCACGGCAAGCCTTTCGTCTGCGAGCAGTCACCGTATCGCGCCATCAAGATCGACGACCTGCTCGTCACGCTCGGCGCACGGCGGCACCTGGTCGATGCGGCCACGGCGCCGGGAAATTGGGAGGTCGGGCTTTCGGTGCCGGTGGCGGCCGCGGTGCATGCGCGCATCGCCGCGCTGCGCGCCACGTCGATGGCCTACCTGCAGGCCGCGCTGGCGCCGCTGGCCTCGACCGCAGTGCTCGATGCGCGCGAGGCGCGCCGTGCCTGAGCGCCGCCTCGAACACGCGAACCCGGCGGGACCCGATGCGATCGTGCGCTCGGGGCTGTGCATCGGCTGCGGCAGTTGCGCTGCGCAGGGCCGGCTCGATGCGCATAAGGTCGACATGGCGCTCGACCGCTACGGCGAACTCAGGCCACGCGGCGCGCCGGAATGGCTGCGCCAGGGGCCGGCCGCGTTTGCGCGCACCTGTCCGTTCTCGCCGGCCGCGGCCAACGAATCGCAGCTGGCCGACGACTTGTTCGCGGACACGGCACATGCCGACGGCGAGGTCGGGCGCTTCCGTGCCGCCTATGTCGGCCATGTCGCGGAGCCCGGCTTTCGCGAACGCGGCAGCTCGGGCGGCATGGTGAGCTGGACCGCCGGTGAACTGCTGCGCACCGGCGCGGTAGATGGCGTCGCGCACGTGGCGCCAGCCGATGGCGAACGCCTCTTTCGCTACCGCCTCTCGCGCACGCCCGATGAGCTGGCGGCGGCTGCCAAGTCGCGCTATTACCCGGTGGAGATGTCCGAGGTGCTGGAGACGATCCGCCGCGAACCCGGCCGCTATGCCGTGGTCGGCGTGCCCTGCTTCGTGAAGGCGGTGCAGTTGCTGCGGCGCGAAGACCCGGTGATGCGCGAGCGCATCGTCGCCACGTTGGGCCTCTTCTGCGGCCACATGAAGAGCACGCGCCTCATCGAGAGCTTCGCGCTGCAGATGGGCGTGCCGATGGCCGAAGTGCGCGGCGTGGACTTCCGGCTGAAGAACGCACAACGCCCGGCCAACTGGTACACCGCGCACTTCGAACTGCGCGACGGCCGCACGGCGCAGCGCGACTGGTTCCACCTGGCCGAAGGCGACTGGGGTTCCGGCTTCTTCCAGAACGAGGCCTGTAATTTCTGCGACGACGTGGTGAGCGAGACCGCCGACATCGCTTTCGGCGACGCTTGGGTGGAGCCGTATACCTCCGACGGGCGCGGCACCAATGTCGTGATCGTGCGCAGCGCGCGCATGCAGGCGATGGTCGCGCGCGCCATCGACGAAGGGCGGCTCGCATTGGCGCCGGTCGATGGGGCGTTCGTGGCGCGCACGCAGGCGGCGGGCCTGCGGCATCGGCGCGAAGGGCTCGCCTATCGGCTCACTTGGCAACGCGCCCGTGCGGGCAGCGTGCGCCCGGTCAAGCGCGTGCAGGCCGATGCCGGCATCGCATGGCAGCGCAAGCTGGTGTACCGCACACGCGCCGCGATCAGCACCTGGAGCCGGCGACTCTTCGCGATGTCGCGGGTTGCGCGCACGCCGTGGCTCTACATGGGTTGGGCGCGCGCCGCACTCGCGCTCTATCACGCGCTTGCGTACTCGCGCGGCAAGCTCGGCGCGTGGTTCGCGCGCATCGCGCGGACCGCGGGAAGCACGTAGCGGCGCCCTGCGCCACCACGTTGCTCAACCGCCGCCGATGCCGCGGTTCACCTTGCCGGTGCCGTTGCACTTCGGGCAGGTCGCATCCCCGATGCCACGGCCGCTGCCGCCGCACGCGGGGCATTGCACTTCACCGGTGCCGGGCGTGCCGGCCGGCGCTTCGTCGCCGCGCCGGGGCGCAGCGGTGGGCGGCAGGTCGATCGAGGCGCCCGGGTCTTCCTCGCCCGCGACCGACTGCTGGAACGCGCCAGGCTTGATCTGGCGGATCGAATCCTTCATGGCGTACTTGCTCCCTTTCAGTCTTTGGACGGCGGCAGCTTCTCGCCGACCTGCGCCTTCTGCGCCGCGTTGGTTCCGATGTCGGGCGAGCCGGGATAGCCGGTCTTCTTGTCGGACTCGCGGCCGATGTGGCTGCCCTCGGCCGGGCTGTCCTGCCCGACCGCGCGGTTCTGGTCGATGTTCACTGGCGACTGCTTGGGTGTCTCGGCCATGGCGCGATCCTCCTCATCAGCCCTTGTTGCTGCGGAACTGGTCGCGCAGCGCCTTGATCTGGTCGTGGTTGCGCTGCGCGCCCTCCGCCTGGCGCTCGACCAGCATGCGCACGTCGGCCGGCAGCGGCTCCTTGAGCGCCTTGCGGTAGCGGGCCACCGCGGCGTCTTCGCCTCGCTCGCACTCCTCGAGCATCGAGACCGCGCTGTCCGCGCCGAGCGATCCTTTCACATGGACCCAGCCGCGGTGCATCGCGCCGCTCACGCTGCCGCCGTCGTCGACCTTGCCGCCGAAGCGCTCGATCATCCGGCCCAGCTCGGTCGCGGCGGTCGCGCACGCCGCGGCGCGGTCGCGGAACACCTGCTTGAGTTGCGCCGACTCGACCTCGTCGGCGCAGGCCTTGAAGCCGTATTCGCCGTCACGGGCGTTCTCCAGCAGGTCGTCGAGCACGTCGACCACGTCGTCGGCTTCGAGCGTGGCGCCGGTGGAAACGGGGGTGCCGCCAGTGGTGTAGGTGGGCATGGGATGGACTCCTTCAGAAAAAACATGGGTTGCCGGAATGACCACGAGGCTTGCGGCTGGGTCTTCGGACCTGCGCCGCAAACTGGCCGCTGAAATCCCATGGTGGGCGCTCGCGGCGCCGCGCGTGTCATCCACGCTGCACGGCCGCTGTAAGTCTTTTCCGTGCCGGCAAAACTTGCCGCAAGACTGACGCCCGCGCGCCCGGTGCGCCCTCTGCGTCTCCGCAAGCGGCAGGCACACCGCGTGCAGGAGCATCGCGTCATGTCCGCCATACCCCTCGCCATGAATCCGCCGATGTCTCTTCGTGCTCCCACCCGACTCGATCGCTGCGCGCACGATGCGCGCAATGCGCTCGCCGCCATTTCCGCCGCCACCGAAGTGCTGGCGCGCGACGACGCGCCGCCCGCGGTGCTGCACAAGGCCGGCGCGGTGGTCGCGCGGCAGGCGCACGAACTCGCCGAGCGCATCGGCGAACTCATGACGCAAGCGCGGCACGGCACCGCCGAGAGCGAGCGCGCGCTCGTGGTCTCGGACGACATGCACCTCCTGGCACGCCTTGCCGGGCTGCTTTCGCATGCGGGCTACCGGATCGATCTCGCGGTGAATACCGTGACCGGCTATGAAGCGCTGGTGCGCGAGCAGCCGGATTTCGCGGTGATCGATCTGCGCACCTCGGCCGGCGAAGCGCGCTCGCTCGGCCGGCTGGCACGCGGCGCCGGTTTCGATGGGCGGCTGATCGCCATCGAGGATGCGGTGGCCACGCGGGGCCTGCCGGCCACCAGCAGCGCCGCGGGTTTCGACGCGGTGCTGGCGCGCTCCTTCGAGCTGAAGGTGCTGCGCGCGGCGATTCCTTTCGACTGACGCCGCACCACCCCACCCGCACGGCCGACGACATCAGGGACCGGACGCGCCGCCATCCGCATCCTGCGCGCGCAGGCTCTTGGCGCGCGCCTCGCGGGCTTCCTCGGGCGTGAACTCGTGCGCTCGGCCCAGTTCGTGGGCGGCACGGCCGCCGAGCCGCGCGATCTCGCGCCGGCGCTCGGGGTCCATGCCGGCAAAGCCGCGCCGTGGGCGTGAGGGTGCGTCGTGATCGATCGTCGTCATGGGTTCCTTCGGTGTCCGCGAATGCAGCGCGGTGCTGGCGCGGGCTGGAATGCCCGCCACCGCGTGCGAGGCAACCGGCGTGCCCGGCACTGCCCGAAGGCGATCAGCGCGGCCAGTCGGGCGGCAGCGCGCGGTGCATCGCAGAGGCCGCGATTGCGGCGCCGCCGAGCGCCACCGCGATCTGGTTCAGCCCCGTGCAGACGTCACCTGCGGCATAGAGCCCCGGCACGGCCGTCGCATGGTGCGCATCGACCTCGACATAGCCGGTGGCGTCGAGCGCGGCGCCCAGGCTCTCGGCCATCCGCGAATGCACCGCCACGCCGAGCGCGCAGTAGAGCGTGTCGCACCGCGCGGTGCCGCCTGCGTGCACGACGGCCACCCGCCCGCCCTCGCGGCGGATGGTCTCGATAGGCGCATCGTTCCAGCGGATGCCCGCATCGGCGAGGCGGCGGCGCTGCGGCGGCGACAGCGCCTGCCCTCCGGACGCCATGAAGAGCGTGATGTCGGCGCTGAAGTGGCGCAGGTACAGCGCCTCGCCGATGCCAGCCTCTCCGTCCGAATACACGCCGACCGCCTGCCCTATGACCTCGTAGGCATCGCACACCGGGCAGTAGCGCAGCAGGCCGGCTTCGAGCGCTTCGCGCAGATGCGGCATCGGAGGCGGAATGTCGGTCACGCCCGTGGCGAGCAGCAGCAATCGGCCATCGACATCGAGCGCGCGGCCGCGCAGGTGCAGGCGGAAGCCGCCCTCCTCGCGCCGCTCGACGTGTTCCGCGAAGCCGTCGATCCGGTCCACCGGATAGCGGCCCACCTGCTCACGGAGCATGTCCCGCACCGCCACGCCGGAAACGCCATCGCCGAAGCCCGGGTAGTTGTGCGATTGCGGAATGCGCGCGACGCGGCTCTGCCCGGCATCGAGCAGCGCCACCGAGCGCCGGAACCGCGCAAGGTAGACGGCGGCCAGCAGGCCCGCAGGCCCGCCTCCGACGACGAGGGCGTCGTACATGGCGCAGGACGAACCGGGTGTGTGCTCAAAGGTCCGGCGGCAGCCGCACCTCGGCCGGATGCGCCTCTTCGTGGCGCTCCTGGCATGCGATGCAGCGCGCGGCGGCGGGCATCGCCTCCAGCCGCGCACGCGGGATCTCGGTGCCGCAATCGATGCAGAAACCGAACTCGCCGTTCTCCAGCCGCATGCGGGCCGCATCGATGTCGCGCAGCTCGGCCATGTCGCGCTCGGCCTCCGCATAGCGCAGGCCGTTCTGCAGGCGCTCGTCGGCGATGTCGATGGGGTCGCAGGCCGGGGCGCGCGCACGTTCGGTGTCGTCGGTGTTGCGCGCATCGGGCAGTTCGGCGGCGGCGGTGCGCAGGTCGGCCGCGAGAACGGCCTCGCGTGCGTCGAGCGTGCTGCGCCATCGCTCGCGTTCGGTGTCGGTGTCGGTGATTGACGTCATGGGTGTTCCTTGTTCTTTCTCTCTGTTCGTCGCATGAAAGTGCGGCGCTGTTCGCGGCCTGCTGTCAGGCGCGGTGTTGCGCGCCGCTCTGCGCGTGGTAGTGAGCGATGCGGCCGAGTGCGTAGTCCGCGCTGGCCTCGCGGATCTGGTTGCGCTCGCCCTCGAAGACGCGCGTCTCGGTGAACTCGCGCACGCCCCGCGCATCGCGGAACACCCATGCGTAGCACTGGGTGCCCGGCGTGATCTCGGGGTCGGAATCGTCGGCGACACCGGTGTTGGACACGCCCACGTTCGCATCGCTGTGGCGCAATGCGCCGCGCGCCATCTCCAGCGCCACGGGCTCGCTCGTGAGGTTGTTGCGCTCCAGCACTTCGGCGGGCACGCCGAGGCACCGCCGCTTGGCCTTCGGGTCGTACACGACGAAGGCGCACTCCAGCACCTCGCCCGCGCCGGGCGCGGCGGCCAGGCGGGAGGCGATGAGGCCCGCGGTGCACGACTCGGCCGTGACCACCACGAGCGTGTGCCGCTTCAGGTAGCCGACGGTCTCGCGATGGTCGGGCGCGGTGTTGTTCGCAGTCATGCCATCAACTTAGGGATGCGCCCCGGCGCGCCGTGTCGGACGAGGACTGATCCTGTGGGGAGTCGCCGCGCATGAGGCGCCCTGCATGCGTCGCCCGGCATGCCGCTTGCCGCGACATCCACCGGGTGGCCGCGATGCGCACGCAACGCGCCAAGCGGCCTCCCGTCGCCCCCGACGCATTCCCTTTTTCATCAACCCACTCAAGATCCAGGAGCTATTTCATGTTTTCTCACAACAAGCGACTTCAATACACCGTGCGCGTGAGCGAGTGCAACCCCGGCCTCGCCAACCTCATGCTCGAGCAGTTCGGCGGCCCGCAGGGCGAACTCGCCGCGGCCTGCCGCTATTTCACCCAGGCGCTCGGCGAGGACGATGCGGGCCGCAAGGACATGCTGTTCGACATCTCCACCGAGGAGCTGAGCCACCTGGAGATCATCGGCACCATCGTCGGCATGCTGAACAAGGGCGCCAAGGGCCGGCTGGCCGAAGGCGTCGAGGAAGAAGGCGAGATGTACCGCACCATCACCGGCGCGGGCAACGACAGCCACCTCACGCAGGTGCTCTACGGCGGCGGGCCGCCGCTGGTCAACTCGGCCGGCGTGCCGTGGACGGCGGCGTACATCGACACCATCGGCGAGCCCACCGCAGACCTGCGCTCGAACATCGCGGCCGAGGCGCGCGCCAAGATCGTCTACGAGCGCCTCATCAACCTCACCGACGACCCCGGCGTGAAGGATGCGCTGACCTTCCTCATGACGCGCGAGATCGCGCACCAGAAGTCGTTCGAGAAGGCGCTCTACGCCATCGAGCCGAACTTCCCGCCGGGCAAGCTGCCGGGCGATCCGCGCTTCACCAACGTGTACTTCGACATGTCCAAGGGCGACCCCGACCTTCGCGGCCCGTGGAACCAGGGCGAGCGCTGGGACTTCCGCACGCTTGCGCAAGGCGACGCGCCCGTGGACGAAGGCGACGGCCTGGCCACCGTCACGCTCGCCGACGCCGAAGCGCCCGTGGTGCAGCAGATGGCAGCCCGCACGCAGTCGCGCCGCGACATCGATCCGACGACCGGCGCCGAACTGGGCATGGGCGAGCAGGCGCTGCTCGCCGATGCCGCCGGCCTCGGGCCCGTCCCCGAAGGCCTGGACCCCGCCAAGGGCAAACCGCGCAAGTGAACGAGATCGAGCCTCTGGACCGGCGGTTCACCGAACTGCTCGCCGGCTACCGCACCGCCGGCGGGCTGGCGCGCGACAGCGAGATCGTGCCGCGCGTGGCCGACCGGCATCCGGGCGGCTGCGTGTGGCTTTCGCGCCAGATCGCCTGCCGCGGCCTGCTGTTCTTCACCTGGCAGGAGGCGCTCTGGTTTCCGGTGTTCCAGTTCGAGAAGGCGGACATGTCGCAGCGCGGCGCCGTCGCGCGCATCGCGGCCGAGCTGGCGGGGTGGACCGACGACTGGGAGCGCGTGCAGTGGTTCGTTCGGCCGCACTGCGCGCTGGACGACCGCACGCCGCTCGCGTTGCTCGATGCAGAGCCCGGCCGCGTGGTGGAGGCTGCCCGCATGGAGCGCTTTCTTCAGAACGCGTAGATCAACGCGTAGATCAACGCGCGCCCCCTCCGCGGCTACGCCTCGAAGCTTGCGGGGCTGGGCGCCTTCACCGTGAGCTTGCGCATCGCGTTGGCGACCTGCGCGATTTCGTCGGCTTCGCGGTCGCAATCCGCGGCAGCGCCTGCGTCGCTCTCGCGCTGCACTTCGGCCAGGCGCCGGAGGATCGCTTCTTTTTCCTGCAGCACGCGCAGGCCCGTCCACAGCGCGGCATCGGTCACCTGCTCCTGGGTCGCGGCCAGGCTGCGGAGGCCGAAGGCGTGGCCGGTGTGGCAGCGGTAGCGCACCGGGCGCTTGTCGTCCAGCTCGAACAGCACACCGCCGCAGTCGGGGCAACTGAAGGTCGAGGGCGTCGCGATTTCCTTCAGGTTTTCCATGGTGTGCCCTCCCTTGCCCACGGCATGCTCGCGGCGCAGCGCGGTCGACGGTGCGAGGTTGCGGCCGGCGGGCGCCATGCGTTCTTCGCGGGCCAGCGCAAGGAGCAGATCCGCCATCTGCGACAGCGGCACCACGTGGTCGGCTTGCACCACCGACAGGGCGGCGCGCGGCATGCTCGGCTCGAAGGCGTCGGCCGGGTCCTGCACGACGGCAGTGCCGCCGCAGTCCTTGATGGCGCGCAGGCCCGCGCTGCCGTCTTCGAGCATGCCGGTGAGCACCACGCCGATGGCGCCCGCGCCCATCTCCAGCGCGGCGGAACGAAACAGGGGGTCGATGGCGGGGCGTGCATGGTGTTCCTTCGGGCCGCGCGTCACGCGGATCACACCGCCTTCGAGCAGCATGTGGTGGTCGGGCGGCGCGACGTGGATGGTGCCGGCGGCCGGCACATCGCCGTCGCGCGCCGCCACGGCAAGGTTCGGCCCGCGCGCGCTCAGGAGCTGTGCGAGCTGGCTGCGGTGCGCGCCGATGTGCTGCACGAGGAACACCGGCACCGGAAAGTTCGCGGGCAGCGCCGCCGCGAGCTCGAGCATCGCGTACACGCCGCCCGACGAGGCACCGATGAAGATGGCGCGTGCCGGGGTGCGCGCGGGCGGGAAAGGTTTTTCCTTGTTCGTTGTCATGGCCGTAAGCGCGAAGTGGGTGGATGGCCCCGTGCGCGGTCGGCGCCGGTATGGATGCGGCATTCATGCATCGGGCAAACGGTGTGCCTGGCGGCCCGCCTCGTGCGCGCGCAGCAGCCGCTGCAGGTCGGAGGCCGTCACCGGCTTGGCGACGTGCTCGTCGAATCCCGCCGCCAGCGCCGCGGCCCGGTCGGCGGGCTGGCCCCAGCCGGTGGCGGCGATCAGCACCAGCTCGCTGCCCCAGGGTTCGGCGCGGATGCGGCGCGCCACCTCGTGGCCGTCCATGCCGGGCATGCCGATGTCGAGCACCGCCGCATCGGGGCGCAGCGCCTGTGCCACGCGCAATGCATCGATGCCGTTGTTCACCGTCTCGACCTCGAAGCCCGCCCTGGAAAGCATCTGCTCCAGGCCCCAGAGCGCATCGACGTTGTCGTCGGCGAGCAGCAGCCGCTGCAGCCGCACCGGCGCCTCGCCGTTGGCCGCGGGCGCGAGCGGCGACATGGCCGCGGCCGGCCGCGCCGAGGGAATCCGCACCGTGAAGCGGCACCCCCGCCCCAGCCCTTCGCTGTGACCGGTGACGGTGCCGCCGTGCAGCTCCACGATGTTGCGCACCAGCGCGAGCCCGATGCCCATGCCGCCGTTGGCGCGCGCATGCGCATGCTCGCTCTGCACGAACATCTCGAACATCGTCTCGATCGACTCGGGCTCCATGCCGATGCCGTCGTCGGTCACCTCGAACACCGCGTCGCGCGCCTCGGCCCGCACCGACAGCGCGATGCGCCCCGGCGCGGGCGTGTACTTGGCGGCGTTCGACAGCAGGTTCGACAGCACCTGGCTGAGCCGGATCGGGTCGGCGTCCAGCGCGATCTCTTCCTCGGCGATGTCCAGGTCGAGCGTGTGGCGCCCGTGCTCGATGAGCGGCCGTACCGTCTCCAGCGCCGCATCCGCAATGGCCTGCGCGCTGATGCGCTCGCGGCTGAGCGCAAGCCGGCCCTGCCGCAGGCTCGAAACATCGAGCAGTTCGCCCAGCATGACCTTCATGACCGAGGCCTGGCGGCGGATCACGCGGGCGGCACGCGCATGGTCCTGCGTGGCGAGCGATTCGGGCACCAGCAGTTCGGCCGCGCCGCTGATCGAGGCGAGCGGATTGCGCAGTTCGTGGGAGAGCACCGCCAGAAAGCGGTCTTTCGCCGCGTCGGCCGTTTCCAGCGCGCGGCGCGCAGCCTCGTTGGCGCGCAGCGCGGAGAGCAGTTCGCCGCGGCTTTGCTCCAGTTCCTGCTGCGCGGCGCGCTGCTCGCTCTGGTCGCGCAGCACCTTCACCAGTCCGATCGACCTGCCCTCGCCGTCGTGCATCGGCATGAGCGCGCCGCTGGCCCAGAAGCGCGAGCCGTCCTTGCGCTGGTGCAGCCGGTCGTCCGCCGCGCGGCCTTCGGCGAGCGCGGTGCGGGCCTCCTCGACCGGCGCGCCGGCGGCGCGGTCTTCCTCGGTGAAGATCAGGTCGGCCGAGCGGCCCAGGATCTCCTGCTCGCTGTAGCCCAGCAGCCGCTCGGCGCCGGCATTCCAGCTCGTCACGCGGCGCTCCATGTCGACCGAGAAGATGGCGTACTCGATCGCGTTCTCCAGCATCAGCCGCATGCGCTCCTGGCTCTCGCGCAGCGCCTCCTCGGCCAACTTGCGCTCGCTCACGTCGGTGCAGACGATCAGCGCCGAGTCGGGCCGGCCGCTGCCGTCGGTGAGCACCGTCACGCTCTTGTGCAGCCACATGACCTCGCCGTTTTTGCGCACGATGCGGTTCTCGGCCTGGAACGGCTTGCCCTGCGCGGCGAGCTGCTCGAAGAGCAGTTGCGTGGCCGGCAGGTCCGCCGGGTGCACGAAATCAAGCATGCGCCGGCCCAGGAGCTCGTCGTCGCCGTAGCCGGTGAGGGCGCGGTAGCAGGTGTTGGCGAAGGTGATCTCGCCGTCCAGCCGCATCTGCGCCACGCCCACCGAGGCCTGGTTCACGATGGCGCTGAAGCGCTCCTGCGATTGCCTGAGCGACTCCTGCGCGGCCTTGCGCTCGGTGATGTCCACGAAGCTCAGCACCACGCCGGCGATCACGTCCTCGATGGTGCGGTAGGGCCTCGCGCGCGCCAGATACCAGTTGCCCCGCGCGTCGCCCACTTCGCGCTCCGAAGGCTGCAGCGAGCGCAGAACGGCGTGCGCATCGTCCGAAAGCTCGGGATAGTCGAGCCCGGTGACCAGGTCCGACAGCGGTCGCCCCGTGTCGCTCGCGATCAGCTTGAAGATGGTCGCCGCGCTCGGCGTGAAGCGCATCACGCGCAGGTTCCGGTCCAGGAACACGGTGGCAATGGCCGTCGCGTCCATCAGATTCATGATGTCGCTGTTGGCATGGCCCAGGTCGTCGACCTTGTTCTTCAGCTCCTGGTTGACCGTGGTCAGCTCTTCGTTGATCGACTGCAGCTCCTCGCGGCTGGTGTCCAGCTCCTCGGCGGCCGCATGCAGTTCCTCGTTCATCGCGTGCAGCTCTTCGTTGCTCGCCTTGAGCTCCTCGGTCGAGACCTCGTACTGCTCCACCGTCTGGCGCAGGCGCGCCTTCAGGCGTTCGACCTCGCGCTCCAGGTGGCTGGCAATGGGCTCGGGCTGCACACGCGGCAGGACGGCGAAGGCATCGCCGGCCGCGGGGGCGGTTTCGCCGGAACTCCCCTCGCCCGCCTCCTTGCGCGCGTTCTGGCGCACGTCCAGGCGCACGTCCTGGCGACGAAGCAGCACCAGGAAGCCGCCGCCGAAGGCCTCCACCGGCCGCACGCTGACGGTCACCTCCACTTCGCCGCCGGCGATGCGCGCCCGCACCGGCGCCACCTCCACCGGCTCGTGCCGCTCGTGCGCGTGATGGAGCGCCGTCTGCAGCTCGGCCTTCAGGTCGGGCACGATGGCCTGCATCACGTTGCGCGAAGGCTCGCCGCCGCCGAAGTACAGGAAGGCCGTGGCCGCGGGCGAGATGTGCAGCATCTCGTGCCCGGCGTCCACCAGGATCGAGGGCGGCGCCAGCAGGTCGACCAGCTGCAGGTGCATTTCGGCCCAGGTCATGGTTTGCCCGCCGCGCAGGGTCGGCAGCATGGGCTGCGGTGCGACGGGCGGCGCAATCGCCGCCAGGGGAATCACCGCCTGCGAACGCCGCGCCGCGGCCGCTCTCGGCGGGCCGACGGGCCGGGGCGGCACCGGTGCGCCCGCACGCGACTGGCAGCGCAGGTAGATGCGGTGCGGCTTGTCGGCCACCGCGAACAGGCGCCCGTCGCCGTCCGCCGCCTCCGAGACGCCGAGGAACAGCGGCGCGCCGGGGTACATCGCGAAGTGCAGCGTCTCCAGCACGCGCGCCTGCGCATCGCGGTTCAGGTAGATGAGCAGGTTGCGGCAGGTCGCCAGGTCGATGCGCGCGAACGGCGCATCGCGCAGCACGTCGTGCACCGCGAACAGCACCATCTCGCGCAGTTCGCGCCGCACCCGCAGGCCGCGCGGCTCGCGCACGAAGAACTGCCGGATGCGCTCTTCGCCCAGGTCGGCCTCGGCCGCGAGCGGGTAGATGCCGTCGCGCGCGGCGCGCACCGCGTCCTCGTCCAGGTCGGTCGCGAAGACCTGGATGGACGGCGGGTGCTCCAGCGTGCGCGCGTGTTCGCTCAGCAGCATCGCGACCGAATACGCCTCCTCGCCGGTCGCGCAGGCCACCACCCAGGCGCGCAGCGTGTCGTCCGGGCCCTTGTGGCGAAAGAGCTCCGGCACCCGCGCTTCGAGGGCCGCGAAGCTGTCGCTGTCGCGAAAGAAGTTGGTCACGCTGATGAGCATGTCGTGCACCAGCGCGCCGGCCTCGCCGGGCCGCGTGCGCAGGCAGTCGAGGTAGGCCTGCAGGTTGCCCACGCCGTTCACCTGCATGCGCCGGCCGAGGCGCCGCAGCACCGTGGCGCGCTTGTAGTCGTCGAAATCGCGGCCGGTGCGGTCGCGCACGAAGGTCAGCACCTCGCGCAAGGCCGCTTCGCCGGGGTCCGTCAGCGCGGCCTCGGCCAACGCGGCGTCGTGCGCCGGCGGCTGTTCGGGCGGCAGGCGCAGTTGCGATTCGAGGCGGTAGTACGCGGCGATGCGCGTGCCCATCTCGCGCGCCGGCAGCACCCAGTCGACCATGCCGGTCGCGAGGGCCGTCTGCGCCATGCCGCCCTCGGCCGACTCGCGCGGGTCCTGCACGATGGTCAGGCCCCCGCGCTCCTTGACGCGCTTGATGCCGATGGTGCCGTCGCCGTCCGGCCCGGAGAGCACCACCGCCGTCGCATGCGGGCCATGCGAATCCGCGAGCGTGCGAAAGAACAGGTCCGCCGGCAGGTGGCGCCCGCCGCGCGCCGGCAGCTCGGCCGGTTCGATGAAATTGCCGCGCATGTAGGGCGGCCTGCCGGGCGGCAGCACATGGAGGGTGTCGGGCGCCAGGCGCAGCCGCTGGTCGACGGGCACCACGGGCAGCGCCGTCGCCGCGCGCAGCGTCTCTACCAGGTCGGCGAACGCCTTCGGCCCGCGGTCGGACAGGTGCAGCACGGCGACGAAGGCCATGCCCGAATCGGACGCGGTGCCCTGCAGGAACGCGCACAGCGCCTCGACGCTCCCCGCGGCGCCGGCCAGGCCCACCAGGGGCAAGAGGCCATAGCCGAACGACGGCACGGCATCGTCCAACTGCGTGGCGGCTTCTTCTTCGGCCCTGTCGGGCGTGGAATCGTTCAATGCAATCCCTCGTGTGGTTTGCGCGGCCCGGCGGCCGTGCGGGCTACTGCCGGTATTCCTTGAGCCGGTTGTAGAGGGTCTTCATGCTGATGCCCAGCAGCGCGGCGGTGCGCTCCTTGTGGCCTCCGCAACGCTCGTAGGTGGCAAGGATGAGCTGACGCTCCGCGTCGGCAAGCTGCGTCCCGATCTCGATGACGAGCTGCTGGCCGCCGGGTGCTGGCGGCACCGGCGCGCCGTCGCGTCCGAGCTCTGGCGCGGCCGCTGGCGGCATGGCGAAGACCGCGTCGCCGTAAGCCGCCTGCGGCGTTCGAACGGGCGCGTCGGCCGTTCCCTGGGCGGAGGCGGCGGGCAGCCATTCCTCGTCGATCTCCGAACCGCTCGCCATGACCCAGGCGCGCTGCAGCACGTTGCGCAGCTCGCGCACATTGCCCGGCCAGCGCCAGGCCGCAAGGCGCGCATGCGCACCCCGGCTCAGGTGCTTGGTGCCGCCGCCTTCCTGGCGCGCCACTTCCTGCAGGAAATCGCTCGCGATGAGCCCGATGTCGTCACCGCGTTCGCGCAGCGGCGGCAAGGCGATGGGGAACACGTTGAGCCGGTAGAGCAGGTCCTCGCGCATGCGGCCGTTCGCCACCGCCGCGGCCGCATCGCGGTTGGTTGCCGCGATCACGCGCACATCGGTCTGCTGCACCTGCGTGGAGCCCACGCGCATGAAGGTGCCGGTCTCCAGCACCCGCAGCAGCTTCACCTGCAGTTCCAGCGGCATTTCGGTCACTTCGTCCAGGAACAGCGTGCCGCCGTGCGCGCGTTCGAAAAAGCCCTGGTGCTGGCGTTCGGCGCCGGTGAAGCTGCCGCGCTCGTGGCCGAAGATTTCGCTCTCGATCAGGCTGGGCGACAGCGCGCCGCAGTTCACCGCCAGGAAGGGCTGGTCGCGCCGGCGGCTCATGTCGTGCACCGCGCGCGCCACCAGCTCCTTGCCGGTGCCGCTTTCGCCGTGGATGAACACGGTGACCGCGGTGCGCGCCACGCGCGAGATCTGCCGGTACACACGCTGCATTTCCTGCGAGCGGCCGATGAGCGGGCCGAAGCGCCCGGTCTCGCGCCAGAGTTCCTCGACCTCGTCGAACTCGGCGCGCAATTGCGAGGGCGCGATCAGGCGCGAGAGCAGGCCCTTCAGGTGCTGCGGATTGATGGGCTTCACGAGGTAGTCGGCCGCGCCCAGGCGCATGGCGCGGATCGAGGTCTCCAGGCTCGCCTGGCCGGTCATGAGCACCAGCACGGTGTCGCTCAAGGCCTCGTTCTTCTCGTCGAGCAGCGCGAAGCCGTCGCCGTCGGGCAGATGCAGGTCGAGCAAGAGCAGGTCGGGCCGCTGCATCACCATCAGCCGGCGCGCGGCGGCGAGCGAATTCGCGCACATCACCGAATGCCCCTCCCGCGCGACGAGCGCGGCCATCATGCGGGCCGAATCTTCGTCGTCCTCAACGATCAATGCGTGCGCCAAACCGACTCCAGATACAAAAACGGGCGCGTGCTTCTTGCGTGTTTTTCGCGCTCTTTCCGATGCTCCCCAGTTCAGCCGATGGTTCTCCAGCCTGGCACTCGCGGCCGACGGTTCAACCGTTGAAGTCGCGTGAGAATTCGTGCACTCGATGTGTCAGCGTATTCATACGCGCGATCTGCCGCTCGAGCACCTGCATCGCCTCTTGCCTCAACGAAGGATCGTCGGTGGTGCTCATGAGTTCGAGTGCGACGGCCATCGCGCCGACCGGTGCGCGCAGGTCGTGGTCGAGTTGCCGCGCCGCCTGCGCCTGACGCGCCGTGTGCGCGCGCAGCGCGGCCAATTGCTGCTCGATGGACGAGGCGCCCCGCGCCCTGCCCTGGCGCCTGAGGCCGGTGCCGAGCGCCACGCCGACGATGCTCGCGAACGCGCCGGTCAACACGCCCGCCGCCCATGGTCCCGCGGGTCTTTGCATGCCGTTTCGAATGTTTTTCATCCCGCCGAGTGTGGGCCAACGAAGCCGCGCTGTCAGCCGGCGCGGGTTGCAAGATTTGCTGCAAGGCGTTCTGGGCGCCGGGCACGGGCGCATCGAATTGCATACTTTCGACGTCCTTCGCGCCGGGTTTTTTCCTGCGCGTGGCTGGCACGACCATTGCGCGTGGCCACGGCCATGAATCCATCCATCGCCATGCAGGCGCGCCAGGCGCAGGCCGCCATCTTCTCTCCCCGGCTGCAGCATGCCGTGCGGCTGCTCCAGCTTTCATCGCAGGAATATGCAGAGGCCCTTCGCGACGCGGCGGAGCTGAACCCTTTTCTCGAAGTCGACGAACCCTCGGCGGGCGCCTCGCCCGAAGCGGTGGTAGAGCCGGTGCGGTCTGAAGCGAGCTTCGAGGCCGAGGCCGCGTTCGACCGCATCACCGCGGCGCCGCCCGCGGGCACGCGCCACCTCTCGCACGACGAAAGCCTCGATGCGATGCAGCGCCTGGCGCTGCCGGAGTCGCTGTCGGCGCACCTGCATGCGCAGCTCGGCGTGCTGCGCCTTGGCGAGCGCGATGCGGCGCTGGCCCATGCGGTGGTCGAGGCGCTGGACGACGACGGCTACCTGCGCATGCCGCTCGGCGACATCGCCCTCGCCCTTGGCGAAAACCCCGACGACACCGAAGACGAAATGCGCACCGCGCTGCGCCGCGTGCAGGCGCTGGATCCGGCCGGCGTGGGTGCCCGCAACGTGCCCGAATGCCTCTGCCTGCAGCTCGATGCGATCGGGCCGTTGCCGGTGCGCGCGCTCGCGCAGCGCATCCTGGAGCGGCACATCGACCTGCTCGCCGCGCAGGACTTCGCCGGCATCGCGCGCGCAGCCGGCGCGCCGCTCGCCGAGGTGCAGTGCGCGGTCGCCGGCATCCGGCGGCTCAACCCGCGCCCGGGCTGGGGCCATGGCGAGACCGGCGCGCGCCTGGTCGTTGCCGACGTCACCGTGAAGAAGGTGCGCGGCGCCTGGCGCACCTCGCTCAACCCGCATGCGGTGCCGCGCGTGCGCCTGAACACCGCCTGCGCGCAACTGCTCGACACGCGGCGCGGCGCCCACACCGGCGCACTCAAGGCCTACCTCGAACAGGCGCGCTGGATGGTGGGCACCGTGGCGCAGCGCACCTCGACCATCCTGGATGTGGCGCGTGCCATCGTGGCGCGCCAGCAGATGTTCCTGGAGCACGGGCCGCTCGCGATGAAGCCGCTGGGCCTGAAGGAAATCGCCGACGAGGTGGGCGTGCATGCCTCGACCGTCTCGCGCACGGTGAACAACAAGTACATCGCCACGCCCGCGGGCGTGTTCGAGCTGCAGTACTTCTTCTCGCGCGGCCTGCAGCACACGGCCGGCGGCGCGAGCGCGCCGGTGGCGGTGCAGCAGCTGATTCGCGAGCTCATCGCGATCGAGCCGCCGACCGCGCCGCTGAGCGACGCCGCGCTCGCGCGGCAGCTCGCGCAGCAGGGCTTTCACATCGCCCGCCGCACCATCACCAAATACCGGCAGACGCTGGACATCGACCCGGTGGAGCGACGCCGCGCGCGCGGCGCCCGGCTTACGGCCACAGCAGCCTGACAAGGTGTGCGACCGCAGAAAGAAGACGCGAAGACCATGTGCATCGAATTCCTCGACCGGCTGAGCCGCTCCAAGGCACCGCTCACGCTCACGCAGCCCGACGAGATCAACAACCTCGTGGTGCTGCGCGCGGCCGGCTTCGTCGCCGCGTTCACGCTGCGCTCCGTGCGGGATGGCGAGTCCCGCGAATGGGGCCGCTTTCTCACGGTGACGCCGGCGGGCCGCGCGGCGCTGGCGGACGGCAGCCGCAGCAGTACCTGCGACGGCTGACCCGCGGCGCAATCGCGGCACGTCAAGGCGCGTCGGTGCCCGGCTCCTCGATGCGGTCGAGCACGCGCTCGGGCGACACGTTGCGCCGCAGTTCGCCCAGTTCGGGATCGTTCGCGGCCGGGATGTCCATGCGCTTGGCGATCTCGGCCACCAGCGACACGATCTTGGTGATCTCGTGCTCGCCGAGCAGGCTGATCTGCAGGTCGAGGTCTGCGCGCTGGTCGGCCAGCGCGGCCATGCGGTTCTGGCTGATGAGCACGAAAGTCGAGATGAAGATCGCCTCCACCGAAGCCACCATCGCCAGCACCACGAAGGTCGGGTCGAAGGGCCGCAGCGGCGGCAGCCAGCCGAGGTTGACCACGATCCAGCCGCCGTAGACGAGGAGGTGCAGGTACACGAACTTCATGCTGCCCGCGAACGCTGTGATCGCATCGGCCGCGCGGTCCTGCAGGCTCGCGGCCTGGGTCTTTTCGCGCCGACGGCGCATCAGCGCGGCGATGTTGCGGTCGACCACCTGGCCGACCGGCGACTCGCGGGCCCGCCCTTCGCTCTCTTCTTTCTCTTCGCCTGCTTCGCGCTCGCGGTCAGCGTCCTTCACCGATGGCTCCCGTGGCCGCGGCGTACTGCGATTCGAACATCGCCCGGCCGCGCCGCGCCTCCGCATCGGGCACGCACAGGTAGATCTCATGGCCCGGGCGCGCTTCCACGCGCAGGCCGCTGCTTCGCAGCATCGCCTCGACGCCCGCATGGTTGGGCGCCCACCAGTTCGTCGGGTCGCCGGCCAGCCGGTGCTCGATGAAGGCCATGCGCGGCCAGCCGCTTTCCAGCAGCGGCGCGCGATCGTCGATGGAACAGTCCTCTACCGGCCCGTAGACCGAATCCCCCGGCATGGTGAGCGTCTGGAACATCAGCATGCGGCGGGTGCGCTCGGCCAGCAGGTCGAGCGCGAGCAGCGGATAGCGCAGGTGATAGAAGACGCCCATGAACCAGACGAGGTCGAAGCTCGCATCGGTGCGCGCGAGGTCATAGACCTGCATCTTGCGGAACTCCACCTGCGCGCCCAGCCCGAGCTGCTTGGCCGCCCAGCGCGCCTGCGCGAGATAGTGCTCGTCGACGTCGATGCCGAGCACCGAGGCGCCGCGCCGCGCGAGCTCGAAGCTGTAGAAGCCCGCGTTGCAGCCCACGTCGAGCACGCGCCAGCCGCTCAGATCCTCGGGCACGAAGGGGCGGATTTCCTGCCACTTGAAGTTCGGGAAATCGCCGCCCAGAAAGTGCTCGGGCGTCGTCTGCACGCCGCCCGGCAGGTGCAGGTTGTGGAACCACGGGCCGAGCGCCTCGATCTGCTCTCGCACCGAGGGCTCGCGGCCGGCCGCATCGAAGGCGGCCACCGTGTCGGACAGGGAAACGGACGATGGATGCTGCATGCGGTCTCCTTCTTTCATGCCGCCTCGCGCACCGGCATCCGCAGGAGCGCCATGCGCGCATGCGCTTCCAGCTCGGCGGCGCGGTGCGCGGCCGTGTGCTCGGCCAGGATGCGTTGCCGCGCGCGCTCGCCCACCGCGCGCCGCTCTTCCTCGGGCAGCTCACGCAGCAGCCGCGTCACCTCGCGCGGCGAATCGGCCAGGAAGATCTCGCGGCCCGGCACCAGCAACGACTCGATGCCGTCCCAGCGGTCGCTCACGATCGGCGTACCGCAGGCCGCCGCCTCGAAGAGCCGCACGCTCGGCGACCAGCCCGCGCGGATCATGTCGGCGCGCGTCACGTTCAACGTGAAGCGCTGGCGGTTGTAGAACGCGCGGTGCTGCGCGGGCGGCAGGTGCGCGGTGTAGCGCACGTTGGCGGGCCACACGATGCCGTCTGGATACTGCGCGCCGGCCACCTCGAACCGGCCCCCCTGCCACTGGCGCGCGGGCTCGAGCAGCAGCGCCTCCAGTGTGGGCTGCCGGTCGTCGCTGTAGGTCCCCATGTAGCCGAGGTCGCAGTCCTGCGCCACCGGCTCGGGGAAATACAGGGCAGGATCGACCGAGCAGTAAAGCTGCCGCGCGGCCGGCGAACCGAACTCGCGCTGCAGCCGCTCCAGCGTCGGACCGCCGGTGAACGACAGGTAGAGGTCGTAGCCGGCGATCTGCCGCGCCTCGATGTAGCTCGTGCCGTCACGGCCGAGTGCCGCGAGCGTTACGGGCGTGTCGATGTCGTAGAACGCGGTGCAGCCCGAGGCCTGCGACTGCACCCAGTCGCCGACGGCGATGCCGTCGGGCACGAAGGAGCCGACGATCACGAGGTCGGCCTCGCCGACGTCCCGTGCATGCGCGCGTTGCAGCGCCGGCAGGTCCGCATAGAGCACGGTGCGTCCATGGCTCGAATCTGGCCGCTCGGGCAGGTCGCGGTGGCTCGCATACCAGGGCACGTCGCGCTCCAGGAACAGCACGTCGTGGCCGCGCCGCGCCAGTTCGCGCACGAGGCCGCGATAGGTGGTGGCGTGGCCGTTGCCCCAGGAGGACGTGATCGAGAGCCCGAGGACGACGATCTTCAACGGTTCGGTCGATGCCGCGCTCATGCCGCCACCTCCACCGCCCGCGCGGCGTCGCGGCCTTCGAGCAGCGCTTCGAGTTGTGCGGCGCGGTGCGCATAGGTGTGCTCCGCCAGCACGCGCCGGTACGCCGCCTCGCCGATGCGGCGGGCGCGCACCGGATCGAGCCGCTCGACGTGCGCCGCGACCTCCTCGCCGTTGCGCGCCACCAGCACTTCGCGCCCCGGCTCCAGGAAAAGCTCGATGCCTTCCCACGCATCGGTGATGAGGCAGGCGGCCGAACCCGCGGCCTCGAAGACGCGCGTGGCCGGCGAGAAGCCGTAGCGCGCCATGCTGTCGCGGCTGACGTTGAGCACCGCCATCGGCGAGCGGTTGAAGGCGTTGTGGTCGGCGGTGTAGACATGGCCGACGTTGCGCACGTTCGCGGGCAAGGCCTTGTCGTCCCAGCCGCTGCCGCCGAGCAGGAAGCGCCGCTCGGGCAGGAGCCCGGCCGCGCGCAGGAAGAAGGCATCGACGCGGGCTTCGCGGTCGGGCAGCCGGTTGCCGAGAAAGCCGAGGTCGGCCGCGAAGCGCGGATCGGCCTCGACCGGATGGTGGGTGTCGGGATCGAGCGCGTTGTAGATGGGCACGCAGTCGCGCGCGCCAAAGCGGCGGTAGGCCTCGACCACCGGATCGCCGCCGCCGTAGGTGAGCACCATGTCGTAGCGCGGCACCAGCGCATGGAACGGGTCGGCGAAGTCGGCCGCGAGGCGGTCGAGCGTGGCGGGTGCATCCACGTCCCAGAACACGACGCGGGTGTTCGGGCCGCGCAGGTCGAGCACGGCTTCCTCGAGCAGTTCGTCGAACACGCCCACGCCGCTGGCCTTCACCACGAGGTCGGCGCCGCGCGCATGCTCGACCATGCGGCGCGCGTTCGCGTCGCCCTCGCCCGGATAGACGATGACCTCGGCCCAGGGCGGATCGTCGATGTCGCGGTGCTGCTGTCGGCCGAAGGCATCGGGTTCGTAGAAGCGCACGCGGTGGCCGCGCGCATGCAGCGCGCGCACGATGCCCCGGTAGTAGGTGGCCGCGCCGTTCCAGTAGGCCGAGACCAGGCTGGAGGCGAAGAAGGCGATGTTCATGGGCGGGCTTGCTGGCTGGGTCATGCGGGAATGCTCCGGAGGTTGTGGGTGCGTTCGCCGTCCAGCTGCGCATGGATGGCGAGCAGTTCGTCGACGCGGTGGGCGCAGGTGTGGCGGGCGCGCACGGTGTCCAGGCCCTGCGCGATGAGCGCGCGTGCGAGCGCCGGGTCGTTCAAGAGATCGCGCAGGTGGCGCTGCATCGCGGCGCCGTCGTTCGCCACCAGGAAGTCCCGGCCCGGCACGAACAGGCCTTCGCTGTCGCGCCAGGGCGCGCTCACCAGCGGAATGCCGCAGGCCAACGCTTCGAACACACGGATCGTCGGTATGCCCGGCAGCGCCTGCACATAGGGCCGGCGCGGCACGTGCACCGTGACGCGGTGGCGCGCGAAGACCTGCGGCACGCGGTAGTTGGGGAGCCAGCCGCCGTAGTCGATGCCGGCGCTCTTCAGCCGCTCAAGCGCCTCCACCGGATAGCGCACGCCATGCACGCAGGCGCTGAGGCCGAGCGCGCGCACCGGCGCGAACAGAAACTCCTCCAGTTCGGCGGCGCGCTCGTCGTCGCCCCAGTTGCCGATCCACACCAGGTCGCTCTCGGGCGCCACGTCGTCCAACGGATGAAAGCGCCGCACATCGGCCGCCTCGTGCCAGGTCCACGCGCGGCGGCCCCAGCCGCGGCGGCGGTAGAGCTCGCGGATCACTTCGCCGAAGGCGAGCACGCCGTCGTAGTGCGAGAGGTCGTAGGCGGCCATGCCCTCGGCATCGCTCACCGAGCGGTGGTGGGTGTCGTGGAACAGCAGCCGGTAGCGGCCGCCGTCGCGGCGGTGCAGGCCGATGCGGCGCACCAGCGCATGCGGATTCCATTCATGCACGAGCACCATGTCGGCACCGGCCAGCGCTTCGTCGAGGTCCAGCGTGTCGGGGTCGAACACGGTGCTGTGCAGCTCCGGATAGGCGCGCGCGAAGCCCTCCAGCGCGTGGGCATGCTCGGCTTCGAGATTCACGCGGCTCCATGCGCCGCGCGGCTCGTACACAGCCACCTCGTGGCCGCGCGCCATCAGCTCGCTGCAGATGCCGCGCAGGAAATGGGCGTTGCCGTGGTTCCAGTCGGACACGAGCGAATGGCAGAAGATCACGAATCGCATGGGATCGCCTCCGGTTGTCGTTGCACCGGCGCCGGCATTGCCGCATCGGCCACCGCTTGCTTCGGCGCACACAGCCGCGCATAGGCGCCGAGGTAGGCCTGCACCATGCGCGAGGGCGTGAAGCAACGGGCGCGGATGCGGGCGCGCTGCGCCATCTGCTCGCGCTGCTGCGGGCCGTCGATGAGCTGCATCAGCGCCGCGCGCAAGGCGCCCGCATTGCCCGGCGGCACGTACACGGCGGCATCGCCCCACACCTCGCGCAGGCTCGGCACGTCGCCGAGCACCAGCGCGCAGCCGGAGAGCGCCGCTTCGAGGGCCGAGAGGCCGAAGGGCTCGTAGCGCGCCGGCAGTGCATAGATCGATGCCTCGGCGAACTGCGCGGCCAGCTCCGTCGGCGCGAGCTCGCCGAGCCATTGCACGGCCGAGGCCCGTACCGCCGCCGCGTTGGATGGCGCCGTGCGCCCCGGCTCCACGCGCGCGCCCGCCACGCGCACCGGCCACGGCAGGCGCGGCGCCACCGCTTCCAGCGCGGCAAGGTTCTTGGCCGGGTCCCAGAGGCGCCCGGCCGCAAGGATCACGGGCTGCTTCTCGCCCGGCCGGAAGTCCGCGGGGCTGCGTCCGTTCGGCAGCACCACCCCGCCGCGCACATGGCCGTGCTCGAAGGCCAGTGCATCGAGCATCGCCTGCGTGGGCGCACCCACCAGCGTGGCGCCGGCGAGGCCGCGGCGCACGATGTCGCGGTAGGCGTCCCATGCCGCGGGCGCGCGCTCGCCGTGCACCGCGCGCCACCAGGAGAGCACGCACGAATGCGCGACCACCAGCGTGGGCGCAGCAAAGGGCCAGGCGCCGAACGCGAACTGGTTCAGGTGAACCACGTCGGGCCGCAGCCGCGCCTCCAGGCCCAGCAGCCAGTCGCCCGCATGGCACACGTCGTCGCGGGCATCGTCCATCCATTCGAGGCGCCAACTGCTTTCATGCAGTTCCACCCCGCGCAGCGCGGCCGCTTGCGTGCGCTGAGCCGGCGAGAGCCGCGCGCCCATGGTCGCGAGCGACACGCGCATGCCGCGCCGCACCAGGCCCGCCGCAAGCTCCAGACCTTGATGCCAGACGCCGCCGACGGTATCGACCGTCATCAACACATGCCCGTTGGATTCAGCGTGCATAGATCGCATCCAGCACCTCGGCGACTTGCGCGAGCCGCGCGACTTCGGGATCGAAGCGCCCGCCCGCCGCCAGCACGCGCGCCCAGTGCACCGCCGCGCGGCCGCCCCAGGCATCGGGCGGCACGGCGAGCGGCAGCGCGCGCGTGCCCTCGAAGCGTTCGGCGATGAAGTCGTAGAACGACCCATCGATGTTGCGCATCGCGGCGCCGCCACGGGTGCCATGAAAGTGCGCCTCGATGACCGCATCGCGCCCCGCTGGCAGGTTCCACGAGCAGGCCAGCCGCACCACGCAGCCGTTGGCCAGCTCGATCTGCGCGACCGCATGGTCCTCGACCTCCGCGCTGGGCAGCACGAGCTTGCGGCCGCCGGCATGCAGGGAACTGGAGACCGACTGCACGCGCGGAAAGCCCAGCGTCCACAGCGCGAGGTCCACCATGTGGATGCCCAGGTCGATGACGCAGCCGCCGCCCGAGAGCTTCGGGTCGCGGAACCAGGGCTTGTCGGGCCCGTAGGCGTTGTGAAAGACCAGGTCGACCGCGTACACCTCGCCAATCGTGCCGGCCTCCACGCATTCGCGCACCCGCTGCATCGCCTGCGTGCGCCGGTACGACAGGTCCACGCCCAGCAGCCGGTCGGCGCGCCGCGCGGCATCGATCACGCCGCGCGTCTCGGCGGCGGTGCGCGCGAGTGGCTTCTGGCAGAACACCGCGATGCCGCGCGCGAGCGCCGCCTCGGCCTGCTGCGCATGCAGCGCGCTGGGCGTGGCGATGACCAGGCCATCCAGCGGCAGGTCGAGCAGCGCGTCGATGGAGGCGAGCGATGCGGCGCCCGGTTCGAGTTCGCGCGCCGCGTCGCGCATCTGCGCATCGGCATCGGCGATGGCGACGATTTCGGCGGCGCCATCCATCGCGATCGCCTCCATGCGGTTGCGGCCGATCCAGCCGACGCCGAGGAAGCCCAGACGCGGCCGGTGCGGCATGCGCGTGCGGGGCGAGCTCGCAGTAGGTTGCGCGGCTTCCATCACCGCGATCGGATCGGCGCTCATGCGGTCACCACCGCTTTCAGAAAACCATCGGGCCGCGTGCGCGTGAGTTCGAGCGCTTCGCCGAGGCGGTCCAGCGGCAGGCGGTGCGTGAACAGCGGCGCTGGGTCGAGCACGCCCGAGGCCATGAGATCTACCGCCTCGCGGATGCCCTGCACATAGGCGCGCGGATCGCGCTCGTGCGCATTGATGACGTCGATGCCGCGCCAGTTCCACATCTGCATGTTGACCTCGCGCTTGCCGTCCTGGTGGTAGCCCGCGACCACGAGGCGGCCGCGCTCGCCGGTGATCTCGCCCGCGAGGTCGAGCGGCCACTGCAGGCCCACGGCCTCGATGGTGCGCTCGCACATCGCGCCGCCGGTGAGGCGCCGCACTTCCTCGACGATGCGGTGGTGGTCTTCCATCGCGATGGTGTGCGCCGCGCCCATGCTGCGCGCCACCTCCAGCGAGAACGGCCGCCGCGAGATCGCGATGACCCGCGCATCGGCGCGCGCGGCGAGCCGCGTGAGGATCGCGCCCAGAAACCCGATGCCGACGATCGCCACCGTCTGGCCCGCGCGGATGTCGCTGCGCCGGAAGATGTTGACCGCGCAGCCCAGCGGCTCGCCGGGCATCGCGGCATCGGCCAGCGCGGCGGGCAGCGGCACGACGGCGCCCGCATCGGCGATGTCGTACTCCGCATGCGCGCGGTAGGTGAGCGCGGCCACGCGGTCGCCCACCGCGACGCCCTGCACGCCCTCGCCCACCGCGGCCACGCGGCCCCAGCCTTCGTGGCCCGGCGCACCGGCCGGTTGCGGATAGTCGAACCATTCGCGGCCTTCCCAGAGCGGAAGGCTCGATGCGCAGACGCCCGAGCCCTCCAGCTTGAGCAGCAACTGGCCGGGTCCGGGCTCGGGCACCGGCACGCGTTGCAGCGCAACCTGGCGCGGCGAGGTGATGACGCTTGCGTACATGCTCACCTCCCCGTGACAGCCAGCGTCGGCCGTCGCGACGTGGGTTGGCGCAACGCCGCCTGCGGCAACGGCTGCGCACGCATCTCGCGCAGCCAGCCATGCAGCCGCTCCACGCCCTGGCGCGCATCGACCGCCGGCCGCCAGCCGGTGGCCGCCTGGAAGGCGCGCGTGTCCGAGACGTAGTAGCGCTGGTCGCCGGTGCGCCAGCCCTCGTGCGCGGTCTCGGGCCGCTGCCCTTCGAGCGCGCCGATCATGTCGATGAGTTCCAGCAGGCTCACCACATTGCCCGGCCCGCCGCCGATGTTGAACACGCGCCCCGCGAGCGCATCGATGCCGCGGCGTGCGCGCAGGAAGGCATCGACGAGATCGTCGACGAAGAGGATGTCGCGCACCTGCCGGCCGTCGCCGAACAGCGTGATCGGTTCGCCCGCCAGCGCGCGCAGCAAAAAGTGCGCGACCCAGCCCTGGTCCTCGGTGCCGAACTGGCGCCAGCCGTAGATGCAGCTCATGCGGAACACCACGGTGCGCAGGCCGTAGCTGCGCGCGTAGTCGCGCACGTACTGATCGGCGGTGCCCTTGGAGCAGCCGTAGGGGCTGTGGAAATCCAGCGGGCGCGTCTCGGCGATGCCGTGCGCGGCGATGTCCGCATCGGCCGGGCCGTAGCGCTGGCCGTCCAGTTCCAGCGCCACGTCGTCCAGGCCGCCATACACCTTGTTGGTCGAGGTCATGACCAGCGAGGGCGGCGCCGGCTGCGCGCGCGCGGCCTCCAGCACATTGAGCGTGCCCAGCGCGTTGACGGCGAAGTCCTCGCGCGGATCGTCCAGGCTGGTGGTCACCGCCACCTGCGCGGCGAAGTGGAAGACGTGGTCCGCGCGAGCCACGGCGCGCTCGACCGCATCGGCATCGCGCACGTCGGCCACCATCACGTCGAGGCCGTGCGGATGCGTCTGCTGCAGCCACGCCAGGTTGCGTTCAACGCCGGGCCGCGAGAGGTTGTCGAACACCAGCACGCGCTGCCCTTCGGACAAGAGCCGGTGCGCCAGGTTCGCGCCCACGAAGCCCGCGCCGCCGGTGATGAGCGTGGCGCGCCCGCCGCCGTTCAGCGCGCGACGCCGCGAAGCCGCCGCCGAATCGATTGCATCGCGGCCGTTCATATGGCGAGCCCGCGTGCGGTGAGTTCGGCGCTGGCCTGCGCCACGCGGTCCACGGCGGCCTGGCCTTCGAGCCAGGCGGCGAGTTCGGCCAGGCCGTCTTCCAGCGTCACGCGCGGCGTGTAGCCGAGCACCTTGCGCGCCTTGGCGATGTCGGCATAGCAATGGCGGATGTCGCCGACGCGGTACTTGCCGGTGATCTCGGGCGCGAGGTGCTCCTTGCCGACGGCCTGCGCCACGCGCTGCGCGATGTCGCGCACGCTGCGCGCCTCGCCGCTGCCGACGTTGAAGACCTCGCCCGCGGCGGCCGGCATTTCCAGCGCGAGGCGGCAGGCGCGCGCGATGTCGTACACGCTCACGAAGTCGCGCTGCTGGTGGCCGTCTTCGAAGATCTTCGGCGGGCTGTCGTTCAGGAGGCGCGCCGCGAAGATCGCGAGCACGCCGGTGTAGGGATTCGAGAGCGCCTGGCGCGGCCCATAGGCGTTGAAGAAGCGCAGCGCCACCGTCGGAATGCCGTAGGCGCGGCCGGTCATGAGGCCCATGCGCTCCTGGTCGAACTTGGACAGCGCATACACCGAGGCGAGCGCGGGCGCCTTGTCCTCGGGCGTGGGCGCGGGCTGCAGCGCGATGCCGTCTTCGTCGCGCCATTCCCAGTCGCCGCGGCGCAGTTGCTCCAGGCTGCGCTCCTGCACCGTGCGCAGTTCGCCGCCGGCGGTGCGGTAGAGGCCTTCGCCGTAGAGGCTCATGCTCGACGCGACCACCAGGCGCTTGACCGGCCGCTCGATCAGCGCTTCCATCAGTACCGCGGTCCCGAGGTTGTTCACCCGCGTGTAGTGCGCGACCTCGTACATGCTCTGCCCGACGCCCACGGCCGAAGCGAGGTGGTAGACCGCGTCGATGCCGCGCAGCGCGTTGCGCACCGCCGCGGGATCGCACACGTCGCCGGTCACCAGCTCGACGTCGGGCTCCAGGTAGTCGGGCCGCTTCGCGTCTTCGCCGTGCACCTGCGGCGCGAGGTTGTCCAGAACGCGGACGCGGTAGCCATGGGAGAGCAGCTCGTCCGCAAGGTGCGAGCCGATGAAACCGGCCCCGCCGGTGATGAGAATGTGCTGAGACATGGAACCCCTTCGTGCTTTGAGTTCGCCGTCGTGGCCATCGGAAAAAAAACGGGTCGTTGTGACGGCGGCGAAGCTTCAAATTCGCAGCCGCCATCGAGCGCGCATGTGCGAAGGTACTTACCTGTGTGTAGGTCCTTTTCCCTGTTACGCCACGGCTGAGTTGGGTCTTTGCATCAGTGCCGGATTTGTGCGCGCAGGCGCGTAGATTGCCAAGGAACAAAGCTTCCTTTTTTTCTCCACGGCACCACGCCGCGCGCTCCGCGCCGCGGCATCACCAAGGGTCTTCAACATGAGCAAGATACGCGTCGCGATCATCGGTGTGGGCAACTGCGCCTCGTCCCTCGTGCAGGGCGTTCACTTCTACGGCGATGCCAAGGGCACCGACTTCATTCCGGGCCTGATGCACCCCGACCTCGCCGGCTATCACCCCGGCGACATCGAGTTCAGCGCCGCCTTCGACGTGCATGCACAGAAGGTGGGCCGCGACCTCGGCGAGGCCATCTACACCGCCCCCAACAACACGATGCGCTTTGCCGACGTGCCGCCGCTGGGCGTCACGGTGCAGCGCGGCGCGCTGCACGACGGCATCGGCGCGTACCTGAAGAACGTGGTGCCGGTCGCACGCGGCAAGGCGGGCAATGTGGCGAAGATCCTGCGCGACACCGGCACCGACGTGGTGGTTTCCTACCTGCCTGTCGGCTCGCAGAAAGCCACCGAGTGGTATGCCGGGCAGGTCATCGAGGCGGGCTGCGCCTTCGTCAACTGCGTGCCGGTGTTCATTGCTTCGCGCCCTGCGTGGGAGCAGCGCTTTGCGGCGCGCGGCCTGCCGGTGATCGGCGACGACATCAAGTCGCAGGTGGGCGCGACCATCGTGCACCGCATCCTCACCGACCTCTTCCGCAAGCGCGGCGTGCGGCTGGACCGCACCTATCAGTTGAACTTCGGCGGCAACACCGACTTCCTCAACATGCTGGAGCGCGAGCGGCTGCTCTCCAAGAAGATCTCCAAGACCCAGGCGGTGACCAGCCAACTGGGCCACCCGATGCGCGCAAGCGACGTGCACGTGGGCCCGAGCGACCATGTGCCGTGGCTGGACGACCGCAAGTGGTGCTACATCCGCATGGAGGGCACCACCTTCGGCAACGTGCCGCTGCAGTGCGAGGTGAAGCTGGAGGTGTGGGACTCGCCCAACTCCGCGGGCGTGGTGATCGATGCGGTGCGCTGCGCGAAGCTCGCGCTC
Source organism: Variovorax sp. W2I14 (assembly GCF_050435205.1). Taxonomy (NCBI): domain Bacteria; kingdom Pseudomonadati; phylum Pseudomonadota; class Betaproteobacteria; order Burkholderiales; family Comamonadaceae; genus Variovorax; species Variovorax sp. W2I14. The sequence goes on from NZ_JBNDJX010000001.1 coordinate 2,499,835, forward strand.
GACCGCGGCATCGGCGGCGCGGTGCTCGCGCCGTCGAGCTACTTCATGAAGTCGCCGCCGCAACAGTTCACCGACGACGAGGCGCGCGAGCTGGTCGAGGCCTTCATCCGCGGCGATGCGGCCGGCCAGGGTGCGGCCGCGGGCCGTCCGGCTGCTGCTGCAAGTGCCGACGCGCCGTCCGCCCATGCCCGCCGCAGGAGCAAGGTCGCATGATCGAAGCCGTCAAGTTCTGGAACGAGCCCAACAACAAGTCGCACTGGGACCTGGAGCTCGACCCCGACTGGTCGGCCTACGCGCGCATGGTGACGCTCGCCTCCGCCGCGGTGCGTGCGGAGAACGGCGCGCTCACGCAGGTGCTTGGCGGCATCTCGCCGATCGATGCGGTGTTCATGGCGAGCCTGCGCGACCGCGGCGTGCTCGACGGGCTCGATGCGGTGGCGGTGCACGGCTTTCCGCTCGACTGGAATCACTGGCCGATCGACGAATGGCCGCGGCGCATTGCCGAGATCGAGGCGGTCACGCACCTGCCGGTATGGGTGACCGAGGTGGGCGTGTCGACCTTCGGCGCCGAGGAGGTGCAGGAGTTCGGCCTTCGCCGCACCGCGCAGTTGCTGATGGGCCGCGTGCCGCGCATCTTCTGGTATTCGCTCTACGACCTGCCCGCGGCCTGGCCCGCGACCACGCGGCACCGCGAGGCCGAGGGCTCGAGCTACTACCGCCACTTCCACATGGGCCTGCTGCGCGAGGACGGCACGCCCAAGCTGGCCTGCGACCAGTTCGCGGCCTTCACGCCCGAGTTCGGCATCTGCCAGTGGTTCCACTTCGAGGACCACCGCCTCGACGACGCGGTGCGCTGGCTCAACCAGCTCGGCGTGCGGCGCCTGCGCACCGGCTTGAGTTGGGCCGACAGCTTCCGCCCCGATGCCGACCGCTGGTTCGACCGCCAGATGCGCGCGCTCGAAGGCTTCGACGTGACGCTCACCTTCTGCTTCACGCCCGAGCACCGCGGCATCGCGCCGCACCACACGAGCCCGCCGCAGCAGCCCGAAGAGTTCGCGGAGTTCTGCGCGCGGATGGTGCGGCGCTATGCGTCCAGCCGCGCATGCACGGTGGCGCCGCCGGTCGAGGTGGCCGGCACGACACCCGAGCGCCTCGCGCTGCGCTGAGCGGGCGGCAGCTCGCCGGCCGAGAGCAGGCCATCGAAGTAGTCGATGGTCTTGCGCAGGCCCTCCTGCAGCTGGATGTGCGGCTCCCAGCCGAACATCGAGCGCGCCAGGCGCACGTCGGGGCGGCGCTGCATCGGGTCGTCCGAAGGCAGCGGCGCAAAGGCGATGCGCGAGGTCGAGCCGGTCAGGCGGATCACCTCCTCGGCCAGTTCGCGCACGGTGAATTCGCCGGGGTTGCCGATGTTCACCGGCCCGGGTGCGCCCGGCTCCGCCTCCATGAACCGCAGCAGCCCTTCGACGAGGTCGTCCACGAAGCAGAAGCTGCGCGTCTGCAGGCCGTCGCCGTACACGGTGATCGGGTCGCCGCGCAGCGCCTGCACGATGAAGTTCGACACCACGCGCCCGTCGCGCGGATGCATGCGCGGGCCGTAGGTGTTGAAGATGCGCGCCACGCGGATGTCCACGCCATGCTGGCGGTGGTAGTCGAAGAAGAGCGTCTCGGCGCAGCGCTTGCCTTCGTCGTAGCAGCTGCGCACGCCGATGGGGTTGACCTTGCCCCAGTAGCTCTCGGGCTGCGGATGCACGTCGGGGTCGCCGTACACCTCGCTGGTCGAGGCCTGCAGGATGCGCGCATGCACCCGCTTGGCAAGGCCCAGCATGTTGATCGCGCCGTGCACGCTGGTCTTGGTGGTCTGCACCGGATCGTGCTGGTAGTGCACCGGCGAGGCGGGACATGCGAGGTTGTAGATCTGGTCGACCTCCACGTACAGCGGCAGCGTCACATCGTGGCGCATGAGCTCGAAACGCGGATCGCCGAGCAGGTGCTCGATGTTGCGGCGCGTGCCGGTGAAGAAGTTGTCGGCGCACAGCACCTCGTGGCCGCGCGCGAGCAGGCGCTCGCACAAGTGACTGCCGAGGAAGCCGGCGCCGCCGGTGACCAGCACGCGGCGTTGGTTGTTGTAGAGACGCATGGTGTTTGCTCCTTCTTGTTGGTGTGTGTTGCGAGTGAGGCCGGGTGTGTGCGTCGCGTCAGCGACCGATGGCCAGGTAGTCGAAACCCTGGGTGCGGATCTCGGGCTCGTAGAGGTTGCGGCCGTCGAAGATCACCGGCTGGCGCAGCGCCGCCTTGAGCGCGCTGAAGCTCGGGCTCTTGAAGACCTTCCAGTCGGTGAGGATCACCAGCGCATCGGCATCCGCCACGGCCTCCATCGGCGCATCGACATAGCGCAGCCGCGCAAGCAGCTCGGGCATGCCGTCCAGGTCGCCGGCGAGCGCCTCGCGGGCCTGCGCCATCGCCACCGGGTCGTGCGCCACCACCTCGGCGCCGCGCTGCAGCAGCGCCTTCACCACCACGCGGCTGGGTGCCTCGCGCATGTCGTCGGTGTCGGGCTTGAAGGCCAGGCCCCACACGCCGAAGCGCCGGCCGCGCAGGTCCTGGCCGAAACGCTGCACGATCTTGTCGACCAGCACGTGCTTCTGCGCATCGTTGACCGCGCGCACCGCCTCCAGCACCTTCAGGCGCTGGCCGTGCACGGCCGCGGTGTGCACCAGCGCCTGCACGTCCTTCGGAAAGCAGCTGCCGCCATAGCCCAGGCCCGCATAGAGAAAGCTGTAGCCGATGCGCGGGTCCGAGCCGACGCCGCGGCGCACCTGCTCGATGTCGACGCCGACCTTCTCCGCGAGGTTGGCGAGCTCGTTCATGAAGCTGATGCGCGTGGCCAGCATGGCGTTGGCGGCGTACTTGGTGAACTCCGCGGCCTTCACGTCCATGTGGATCATGCGGTCGCGCTGGCGATTGAACGGCGCGTACAGCCGCGTCATCACCTCGCGCGCCTGCTGGCCCGCTTCGCCCGGTTCGGTGCCGACGACGATGCGGTCGGGCCGCATGAAATCGTCCACCGCCGCACCCTCCTTCAGGAACTCCGGGTTCGACACGATGGCCACCGGCAGCGCGAGCAGGCCGCTGCCCGCGGCATGGTCGCCGTCGCTGCGGCGCTTCGACAGCTCTTCCTCGATGGCCGCGCGCAGCTTGCCGGCGGTGCCGACCGGCACGGTGGACTTCTCGACCACCACCTTGAAGCCCTGCATGTGCCGCCCGATGCTGCGGCCGGCCGCGAGCACGTACTGCAGGTCGGCGCTGCCGTCTTCGCCGGGCGGCGTGCCCGCGGCGATGAAGATCAGGTCCCCGTGGTGCACCGCGCGCGCCACGTCGGTGGTGAAGTGCAGGCGGCCGGTGCGCACGTTGCGCTCGATGAGCTGCGGCAGCCCGTCCTCGTGGATCGGGACGCCGCCCGAGCGAAGAATGCCGACCTTGCGTTCGTCCACGTCGAAGCAGACCACTTCGTTGCCGATTTCCGCGAGGCAGCTGCCTGTGACGAGGCCGACATAGCCGGTGCCGAGTACCGAGATTTTCATGAAGAACAATGCCTGGACAAGAGGTTGCGATGCATTCGTTGCGCCGGCAAAACCGCATCTGCGTTGCAGTTGTGCCGCGATGGAAAAAACCTAGCAGAAAAAAATCGCGCGGCAAGCAGGACGGTGCCTTCGCGCGTTCGGGTTCGCATTGATGAGCGCAGCATCGGCGCAACACAGCGGCGCATCGCGCACGCGGGCATCCGGATTGCCTGCGAGGGACACACACCATCGATGGACACCTGGACACCCAACTTCAGCTGGATCACGCCGCAGCTCGCGGTGGGCGGCAGCTTTCCCGCGGCGCATGCCGAGCGCCTGGCCACCGAGCACGGCATCCGCGCGGTGGTCGACCTGCGCGGTGAAGCGCAGGACGACGAGGTGCTCATGCGCCGCCACGGCATCGCGCTGCTGCACCTGCCCACGCCCGACATGTGCGGCGTGGCGCCGGCGCACCTGGACGACGGCGTGGCCTTCGCCTGCGAATGGATCGACCGCGGCGAGCGGGTGCTCATCCACTGCGAGCACGGCATCGGCCGTTCGGCCACGCTCGCGCTCTGCGTGATGGTGAGCCGGGGCGCGGCGCCGCTCGATGCGCTGGAGCAGATGAAGACGCGCCGCGCGCTGGTGTCGCCCTCGCCCGAGCAGTTCGCCTGCTGGTGCGGCTGGCTCGAGCAACACCGCATGCGGCTGCGCGCCGCATGGCGCGTGCCCGAATTCGACGCCTTCCAGGCCATCGCCTACCGGCACCTGCGGACCGGCTGAGATGCTGGTCTTCGGCGATGCCACGCAGCGCGAAACCGTCGCTTGCAAGCTCGACCGGCTGCGGACGATGCTGGCGCAAGCGCAGGGTTCGCCGCTTGGCATCGAGCGCCATGCACGGCTGGTCGCCGCGCTGATCGAGGCCGGCGAGCTCGCCCAGGGCATCGCCGATGCGCACTTCCATGCGAACGGCGGACACGATGCGCCCTCGCAGGACGTGGACGCGGCCATGGCCATCGCGCTGATGCTCGCGCGCCTGTGCGCGCACTCCTGGCACAGCGGTTTGCGCGGTGCGCTCCCTTCGCGCATGCCGTCGATCGAAGGCTGGGCGGCGCACCTGCCGGCCATGGACATCGAGGTGCGGCAGCCCGAAGGCTATGCGTTCTATGCGCTTTATCCCGAGTGCTATCTCGCGGCCGCGTGCCAACTGGGCGCCGGGCCGTGGCGGGTCATCGGCCTGCGCAGCATCGGCACCAGCCTCGCGGCCATCGCGGCCGCGGCGCTCGGCGATCCGCGGCCGGTCACGCTGCGGCCGGTGGGCCATCCCTTCGGGCGGCGGGTGGCATGGCGCGCCGCGCCGCGCACCGAACCTTCGCTGCACCACGCCATCGTCGACGAAGGGCCGGGCCTCTCAGGCTCCTCGATGGCGGCGGTGATCCGGCTGCTGCGCGAAGAGGAAGGCGTGGCGCCGCAGCGCATCCACCTGTTCACGGCGCATGCGCGCGGGCCCGGTGCAGAGGCGAGCCCGCAGGTGCGTGCGCTGTGGGCGCAGGCGACTTCGCATGCGGCCGATTTCGATGCGGTGATCCTGCATGCCGCCGAGCCCGCGCACCGGTTGCAGACCTGGGTGGAGGCGTGCGTGGGATCGTTGCGCGCACCGCTTCGCGCAATCGATGGCGGCGGCTGGCGCCAGGCGCACCGCATGGCCGAGGCATCGTGGCCGCCGGTCCATCCCTGGCAGGAGCGCCGAAAGTTCCTCGCAGAGGCCGAGAGCGGCACCTGGCTCGTGAAGTTCGCGGGCCTCGGCCATCGCGCGGAAGAACGGATCGCATGCGCCGAGGCGTTGGCCCGCGCGGGTTTCTGCCCCGAGGTCGCGGGCGCCTGCCACGGCTTTCTCATCGAGCGCTGGCACGGCGGCATGACGCCGCTCTCGCAAGAGCGGCTGCATGAGCCGGCCCTGCGCACGCGGCTGCTCGCGCGCACCGCCGACTACCTCGCATTCCGCGCACGCACCTTGGCCATGCCGCAGAGCGGCGCTTCATTGCGCGCGCTGTGCGACATGGGCCGGCACAACACCGTCGAAGCGCTCGGCACCGGATCGGATGCGCCCTGGGAGCGCCATCTCGCCGCGGCCGCACGGCTGCAGGCGCGCGTGCGCCCGGTGCGCACCGACAGCCGCCTGCAGCCTTGGGAGTGGCTCGACGACGGCGTTCGCCTGCTGAAGACCGACGCCATCGACCACCACGCCGGCCACGACCTCATCGGCTGCCAGGACGTGGCCTGGGACGTGGCTGGTGCGCGAACCGAATACGCACTCGGCGACGATGAAATCGGGGAGTTGCTGCAGGCCATGGCCGCGCGCGGCCGCCCGGTGGACGCCGCGCTGATCGATGTTTATTCGGTCGCCTATCCGGCCTTCCAGCTCGGCCATGCAAGCCTTGCGTCGCGCGACACCGCGGATGCCGCAGACCGCGAGCGCCTGGAGCGTCGGTTGCGCCAGCTCACCGGCGCGCTGCAGGCCCGCCTCGCGCAGCCGCCGCGCTGATCGGCAACCCGTGCGGGCATCGCTGCCGCAAGTTTTACCTGCGATGGCGCTCTTTCATGCAAGCCCGGCGAGCTTCGTCGGCTCGCGCGGCACGGTCTCCTGAACCCTGAAAGCCCAGAACGCCGTCGTGAGCCGGCGGGGCACGCCGCCGTCCAGGCAGCTCTCGATCTTGCGGCCCAGGGGCGTCAGCGCCTCGACGACCACGACCGTTCGCCCCTCGCGCTGCTCGGTGTGCGCGCGGATGTGTCCCATGCGCTGCATCGCCTGCAGCATCGCGACCCGCTCGGGGTTGTCTTCGACGTGGGGCAGCGGCCCTTTCGCAAGCTGCGACAGACAGGCGGCGGTGTTCATGGCGGTCTCCTCTGCATTGGTGTGCAAACGGCAGAGCAACGCGCGTGCCTACGGACGGCGCGGCGCATCGCATGCGGGACCGACGAGCGCATCAGCGCTCTTCCTACGCGGCGGGCGCCTTCTGCCTAGAGCATGCGTCGGTCTGGCGGCGTTCCACCAGGCCTTTTCGACCACCACCCCACCCAGGAGAAATTTCATGAGCACCACCTTGCGCAGCAACGCGACGACCGAGGCCCGCGCCCTCGGCATTGCCGATTGGATCGCCTTGATCCTGATGATCGTCGGCGCCATCAACTGGGGCCTTGTCGGCGCCTTCGGCTTCGACCTCGTGGCCGCCCTCTTCGGAGAGATGTCCATGGCCAGCCGCATCGTCTACGTGCTGGTCGGGCTCGCCGGCCTGTACGGCCTGAGCATGCCGATGCGGCTCGCACCGCGGGTGCACTGATCGCGGCGCAAAAAAAAAGCGGACCGCCGGTCCGCTTTTTTCATCAAGTTGCCTGCGCTCGCGCGCGGGCTCATGAGTTCTTGTGGCTCTGGCGTCCGGCGTCGGCATGCTGCTGCGAAGTGCCGCCGCGTGTGCCGCCCGACTGCTCCTGCTGGGTCTGCTGGCCCGAACTGTTCTTGTGGCTTTGCTGCCCCGCCTTGACGTGCTGCTCGTGCGAGCCGCCGCGGGTGCCGCCACCCTGCTGCTGCTGCTGGCTGTTGCTGTTGTCCTGCGAACTCTTGTTGGCCATGGAAGCTCCTTTCGGTTTCGGTATGGAAGTAGAAGAAGGAAAACGCGCCGCACCATTGCCGCGCGCAAGAGAAACCGTAGTTTTCGCTGGTGCGCGCCTTGTAGGAAATCTTCGACGGCGGCCGACGGAAAAGGCTCGCTCGCGCAGGGCTCGGCGCGCGGGTGCGCCCCATGGAGCGATCGTCCGGAGGATGCGAACTCGAAAGCGCGCCCTCCTACACAGCGCTCGCGCAGGGCTGGCTAGCGTGGAGACACATCGCACACCTCACCTGGAGCATCCATGAGCAACAAGCCCACTTCCGACGACCCGTCCAACACAGGCCAACTGCCCGCGCAGAAGGCCATGAAGCAGTTCCAGAAAACACCTGCCGAACGCAACGAGCCCGTCGGCCCGAACGACGGCCCGGCGCTGACCCAACGCAACAAACCCGAGGGCACCCGCCCCGGCGATGCCGGCGTGGGCGAGACGGACAACCAGGGGAGTTCGCCGTATGGCGATCGGAGCCGGACGGAAAAAGCGCAGCGCGAGCCCTGAGTCTTCGCATGGCCGAGCGGTGGCGCAGGAACGCCGCTTGCCGCAAGCCGGCCATGGCACGCTACCCACGCAGACACCATGAGTGAGCGCAAAGACGACACCGCATTCCTCGCCTGGAAGGAAGCGCATTGCAAGGCCGCCGAGGCCGACTTCCGCTTGAGCCTCGGCCTGCACCTTGCGATGCCCTCGATGCAGCGCGAGGCCGAGATGGAGGAAGTGCAGCGCCTCAAGCGCGTCGCGTCCGAAAAGCTGCAGCGCTTCCTGGAACAAAGGCACCCGCGCAAAAGCTGCCCCTCCTAGCTCATGCGAGACCGCATTCGGCGAGCGTGTGGCGCATGCCGACAGGGCCGGAAGACGCCGTGAATCCTTCGCTTCAACCGAGCTTGCCGCGCAGCACCTCGTAGCAGTGGCGGTAGGTGCTGCTGCTCGGATGAATGCCGTCGGCGGCGAAATAGCGCAGCGGGTCGCGCGAGAACACGTCGTCGCGCGCCTCGCGGAAAAAGTCCAGATAGCACCCGTCGTGGCGCTGCGCCGCCGCGAAGAACAGCCGGCGCGCACGGCGCACCCGCGCGCTGACCCACCATGACCAGGGCGGCACGAAAAGCGGCGCCAGGCCCATGTTCGCGACGCCGAGCCACACGACCGTCCGCGCACGCGGTGCGAGGTCGGCCATGACGGCATCGGCGTCGCGCGCGATCTGCGCCATGCGGCGGCGGCGCAGGATGTCGTTGCCGCCTGCGACGATCACGGCCACATCGAAGCCGGCGCCGGCGGCTTGCACTTGGGCCTGCACGTCGGCGAGCATCGCGCCGCTGCGGGCGAGGTTGCGCACCTCTGCATCGGGGAAATCGGCTGCGATGAGTCCGGCAAGCGAATGCCGCGGGCCACCGGCGCCTACGCCGAGCGCGGCGCTGTCGCCCACGAGCAGGAGGCGCATCGAAGGCGTCGATGCGGGCTCCGGCGCATCGTGCGCCTCGGCCCGCTTCGCCGGGGCCGTGCGCAAGGCGTTCCGCACGCGCGCCCATTGAACGAGCGTGCTGGAGGCGGCGGCCGCGCACAACGCCAGCGCCGCCGCGCCGACGGCCAGGGCCGTGGCGGAACGGGGGCGCTGCGCGAGCGGCGGTATCTGCAGGTCGAGTGGGTTCGACATCGCTGCCACCCTTGCACCGATGACCGCTGGCAGGGTCGGCAAGTCATGGGATGCGGTGTCAGTCACCGGCCCACGCGCACAGGTGGCGGCATGGGCAGACGGCGCACGCGGGCGCGGGAACTCCGCCGCCCCCGGCGGGCGAAGTTCGCTGACAGGGTCGCAATGTCCACGGCGGCGACAGTCCCGACTCAACAGTGGGAATGCCCCGCCCCGCTTGAGTTTTCTCTTTTTTTCCGAGCTTTCGAGGCCATGCCGTGACCCTTGATGCAGTCCCGCCCCGTCAGTCTGCCGAAAGGGGCGCCGCCGCGGCACGCCCGGGTCCGGGCCTTCAGATCGAATTTCTGGACCGCCTCGCGAAGGCGACGCAGCCGCTGAGCGACCCGGCCGAGGTGATGCAGCTCACCGCCCGCCTCCTCGGAACGCACATGGGCGTGAACCGCTGCGCCTACGCCGAGGTCGATACCGACGAGGACCACTTCACCCTGACCGGCGACTACAGCCAGGGCGTGGATTCCATCGTGGGCCGCTACAGCTTCTCGCAGTTCGGCGCCGATTGCCTTCGCCTCATGCGCGCCAACGAGCCCTACGTGGTGCACGACATCGACACCGATCCGCGCGCCGCCGGCATGGACCTGGACGCCTACCGGCTCACCGCGATCCAGGCCGTCATCTGCATTCCGCTGCACAAGGACGGGCGCTTCGTCGCGGCCATGGCGGTGCACCAGCGAACGCCCCGGCAATGGCACGAGAGCGACATCGAACTGGTGCAGATGGTGGGCAGCCGCTGCTGGGAGAGCCTGCTGCGCACCCGCACGCAGCACGCGCTGCAGCTCACCAACGAGCGCCTGGGCATCGCGCTGGCCGCCGCGCAGATGGGCGACTGGAGCTGGAGCTCGGCCACCGACCTGGTGACGCTCTCGCCGCGCGCGGCTGCGCTCTTCGGCATTCCGGCGGCGCCGATCACCTGGCGCGAGCTGGCCCTGCTGATCCACGAGGACGACCGCGAACGCACGGTGCGCGCCGTCGAGGCGAGCCTGCAGAGCGGCGAAACCTATCGCGAGGAATACCGCCTGGCCGGCACGGTGCCGCAGCGCTGGCTGGCGGTGTGGGGCACGCCGCAGACCGACGACGCGGGGCGCGTGGTGGGCATCCTGGGCGTGCTGCAGGAATCGTCGGAGCGCAAGCGCATGGAGCACGAGCTTCGCGTGCAGGCGCTCGAACTGCAGGAGGCCGACCACCGCAAGGACGAATTTCTCGCGGTGCTGGCGCACGAGCTGCGCAATCCGCTCGCGCCCATCGGCCTGGCGGCGCAATTGCTCAAGCGCGCGCCCGATGCGTCCACCCACCGCACCGCCGAGCTGATCCGCTCGCAGGTGCACCAGATGTCGCGGCTGCTGGACGACCTGCTGGACACCAGCCGCATCAAGAGCGGCCGTCTCAACATGAAGAAGGAGCGCGTGCAGGCGCGCGCGGCGGTCGAGCTCGCGCTGCAGAACGCCGGCCCGCTGCTGCGCAGCCGCAAGCACAAGACGACGGTGCAGGTCGAGGAGCACCTCGCGCTGGAGGCCGACCCGGTGCGGCTGGCGCAGGTCATCGCCAACCTGCTGACGAATGCCGCGAAGTACACGCCGGTGGGCGGCCTCATCGGCATCACCGCGTCCGCCGCCGGCAGCGAGGCCTGCGAGTTCGTGGTGAGCGACAACGGCATGGGCCTGAAGCCCGGCTCGCTCGAACGCATCTTCGAGATGTTCTCGCAGGAAGACACCGTGCTGCACCGGCCCGAGGGCGGCCTGGGCATCGGCCTCGCGCTGGCGCGGGCGATCGTCACGGCGCACGGTGGAACCATCGTGGCCGAGAGCGAAGGCCTCGGAAAAGGCAGCCGTTTCGTGGTGCGGCTGCCCAGGGGGAACGCCGCGGACGTTCCCGCGGCCGGCAATGCCCTGCCCGCCGGCGCGGCGACTTCTTCGCTCAGCATCGTCGTGGCCGACGACAACGTGAGCGCGGTCACGCTGCTGGCCGAGCTGCTGCGCATGGAGGGCCATCGCGTGCACGTCGCCACCGACGGCGCGCAGGCGCTGGCCGTGGCGCAGGCCGTGCAGCCGTCGGTGCTGATCCTGGACATCGGCATGCCCAAGCTCACCGGCTACGAAGTGGCGCAGGCGGTGCGCCGCACGCCGTGGGGGCAGCAGGCGTTTCTGCTCGCCGCCACGGGCTGGGGGCAGGAGGCCGACAAGGAACGCGCGAAGTCCGCGGGCTTCGACGCGCATTTCATCAAGCCCTTCGATCCGGAAGAGCTGCTGGCCGTCATCCAGAACAAGGTGACGACGCAGGCCGGGGATGGCGGGGCTGCGCCGGCGGCTTGAGACCGGCGACAAGCCGGCTTCGCACCATGGCGTGCGCCCAATGACTACAGCGGGCAGGCGCGGCCTTGTGCAAGGTGCGCCGACGTTCCGCCATTCGCGGTCCCCGTCGCACAAGGAGAAGCCATGCCCACCGATGCCAAGCCGGCCACCTCGCCCTCCCCGGTTCGCCCGGACGAAGCTCAGGTCCGGACCGAAGACCTCGAGACGCCCTCGCCCGATCCGGACGGGAACACCGACGATCCCGAAACGCGACCCGGCAAGGGTGAGAACGCGCCCGGCTTCCTGAAGCCTGAAAAGAACTAGCGCGGCCAGGTCGCTCGCGCATCTGTCGCCGCGCCGGATGCGACGAGATCGTTCCACGCAGGCGCGGCAGGACGAAATGTCCAAGGGCGAACTGTCCTATTCCCAAATGCCGCTGCCGGGCGTCCAATGACGTCAGGCACAGAACCGATGCGCCGCAACCAACGAAAACGCACAAGCCATGGACTCCCTCACGCTGGCGCGCATCCAGTTCGGTTTCACGATCTCGTTCCACATCGTCTTTCCGGCGCTCACCATCGGGCTCGCAAGCTACCTCGCGGTGCTGGAGGGCCTGTGGCTGCGCACCGGGCGCAAGGTCTACATCGACCTCTACCAGTTCTGGATCAAGGTGTTCGCAGTCGCCTTCGGCATGGGCGTGGTGTCGGGCCTCGTCATGGCCTACCAGTTCGGCACCAACTGGAGCAACTTCTCGCGCTTCGCGGGCGGCGTGACCGGGCCGCTGCTCGCCTACGAGGTGCTCACCGCGTTCTTTCTCGAAGCCGGCTTCCTCGGCGTGATGCTCTTCGGGCGCGACCGCGTCGGGCCGGGGCTGCATTTCGTCTCGACGCTGGCCGTGGCGATCGGCACGCTGATCTCGGCCACCTGGATCCTCGCCTCGAACAGCTGGATGCAGACGCCGCAGGGCCACGAGATCATCGACGGCCGGGTGGTGCCGGTCGACTGGCTGCGGGTGATCTTCAACCCGTCGTTCCCCTACCGCCTTGCGCACACCGTGGTTGCTTCGTACATCGCGACCGCGCTGATGGTCGGCGGCGCGGCGGCCTGGCACCTGCTGCGCGGGCACGACAACACGCGGGTTCGCACGATGCTCTCGATGGCGCTGTGGATGCTGCTGGCGGCCGCGCCGATACAGGCGCTCATCGGCGACCAGCACGGCCTGAACACCATGGAGCACCAGCCGGCCAAGCTCGCGGCCATCGAAGGCCACTGGGAGCGCACGCCCGAGGGCGAAGGCGTGCCGCTCATCCTGTTCGGCTGGCCCGACATGGCGGCCGAGACGACGCGCTACGCCATCGAGATTCCGCGTGCCGGCAGCCTGCTGCTCGCGCACAGCTGGGACGGACAGATCCCGGCCTTGAAGGACTTTCCGCCCGAGGACCGGCCGAACTCCACCATCGTGTTCTGGACCTTCCGCCTCATGGTCGGCCTGGGCGTGCTGATGATCGCGCTCGCGTTCTGGGGCCTGTGGCTGCGAAGGCGCGAGCGCGTGTTTTCGAACCGGCTCTTCCTGCGCTTCGCGCTGCTGCTGTCGCCGGCCGGGCTGGTGGCCATCCTCGCCGGCTGGTACACGACCGAGATCGGCCGGCAGCCCTGGGTGGTGTACGGCCTCATGCGCACCGCGGACGCGGTCTCGCCGCAGCATTCGGCGTCACAGGTCGGCTTCACGCTCGCGCTGTTCGTGCTGGTCTACCTCGCGGTGTTCGGTGCCGGCACTGCGTATGGTTTGCGGCTGATCGCCAAGGGTCCGCCCGACGACGACCACGAACCGCCCGAGGCGCCCGTGCATGGCGGGCCGGGCGAGCCGCGCCACCCGATGCGGCCGCTGTCGGCCGCGCGCGAAGGCGTGGATGCGGAAGGCGATCTCGCCGCACCGGAGGCTGGCCATGGGCATTGACCTTCCCCTGATCTGGGCCGTGATCATCCTGTTCGGGATCATGATGTACGTGGTGATGGATGGCTTCGACCTGGGCATCGGCATCCTCTTTCCGTTCGTGCCCGCCAAGGAAGACCGCGACGTGATGATGAACACCGTCGCGCCCGTGTGGGACGGCAACGAGACCTGGCTGGTGCTCGGCGGCGCGGGCTTGCTGGCGGCGTTTCCGCTGGCCTATGCGGTGATCTTGAGCGCGTTCTACCTGCCGCTCATCCTCATGCTGGTCGGGCTGGTTTTTCGCGGCGTGGCCTTCGAGTTCCGCTTCAAGGCGCGGGCCGGAAAGCGCCGCTGGTGGGACGCGGCGTTCATCGGCGGCTCGTTCACCGCCACCTTCTTCCAGGGCGTGACGCTGGGTGCGTTTCTCAACGGGCTGAAGGTGGTCGACGGCAACTTCTCGGGCGGTCCGTTCGACTGGGTCTCGCCCTTCTCGATCTTCACCGGCCTCGCGCTGGTCGCCGCGTACGCACTGCTCGGCGCCACCTGGCTCGTGATGAAGACCGAAGGCGAACTGCAGCAGCGCATGCGCGCGCTCGCGCGGCCGCTGGTGTGGGCAATGCTCGCGGTCATCGGCGTGCTGAGCGTCTGGACGCCGCTCGCGCACGAGGCCATTTCGCGGCGCTGGTTCACGCTGCCGAACCTGCTGTACTTCTTGCCGGTGCCGCTGCTGGTGGGCGTGGTCACCTGGCGTCTGGTGCACACGCTGCGCGGCGACGGCCATGCCGCGCCCTTCGTGCTGACGCTCGCGCTGCTCTTCCTCGGCTACACGGGCCTGGGCATCAGCCTCTGGCCGAACGTGATTCCGCCGGACATCTCGATCTGGCAGGCGGCCGGGCCGCCGGAGAGCCTGGGCTTCGCGCTGGTGGGCGCGCTGCTGATCATTCCGGTCATCCTCATGTACACGGCCTGGAGCTATTGGGTCTTTCGCGGCAAGGTGCGGCATGGCGACGGATACCACTGAAGCTCCCGCGCGCCCGCCACGCTCACCGCGCACCTGGCGGCGGCGCCTCGGCTGGCTCGCGGGCATCTGGCTCGCAAGCGTTGCCGTGATGTTCGTGGTGGCGCTGGTCTTCCGCTTCCTGATGGCCGCGGTCGGCCTCTCGCGGTAACGGCGCCCGCCCTCTTCCCTTCAGCGCCGTCTCTTCAGTGCGATGGCGATCAGCGCCAGCGCCGCGATGCCGATCGCGGCCTTGCGCGCCGCGCCCATCGGGTTGTGCATGAGCTCCGCGCGCCCACCCATCTCGGCATAGAGATTGGGCACGTGGCCGCGCGAGAGGTCTTCGATGAGGCCCTCGCCCATGTTCACCCGGTCGGCCAGCAGCAGCATCATCCAGTGGCGCAGGTCGTTCTCGGAGTGCCTGAAGGCCTGGCGGCGCAGCCAGCCGCTCAGCCCCTTGGGCGGCAGCGTGGTGCCGTAGATCGGCGTGATGCGCGGGCGCTCGGTGGACACCAGCACTTCGGCATGCGAATGCTGCTGCTCGGGCGGCGGCATCGCATGCGGCAGCCGCGGCGGCGTGCGCTCCATCGGATAGGCCGGCCGATGGGCGTGGTCGAGGTCGGCGCCCCAGCCGACGATGTGCGCATGGCGTTCGGCCTGGCTGCGCGGCGGGTTCTGTTGTGCGTCTGTGATGATCATGCGGATCGCTCCAATGAGGGTGGCATCCCGGCCTTCAGCCGGTCGTTGGCAGGCCGTCAACCGGCCAGCGCCGAAGGCGGCACCAGCACCGTCTTGATGCAGTTGTCCAGCTTGCTGGAGAACAGGTGGTAGGCATCGGCCACGTCGCGCAGGTCGATGCGGTGCGTGATGATTTCGCTCGGCCGGATGCGCCCCGCCTGGATGTGTTCGATGAGCCGCGGCAGGTGCCGCTTCACGCTCGCCTGATTCATGCGCAGCGTGAGGCCCTTGTTGAGCGCGTTGCCGATCGGCACCGCATTGAAGGTCGGCCCGTACACGCCCACGATCGACACCCGCCCGCCCTTGCGGACCGAGTTGATGCACCAGTGCAGCACGGTCGCCGCGCCGCCCTGCAGCTTGAGCTTCACGCCCAGCAGCGTGTGCGCGAAACTGCCCGCGGCTTCGCAGCCCACGCAGTCGATGCACACGTCGGCACCGAGGCCGTCGGTCATCTTCTTGATGTGGATCGCCATGTCGCCCACCTGCTTGAAATCGACCACCTCGCACTGCGCGTAGCGGTGCACGAAGTCGAGCCGGTACTCGATGTGGTCGACCACGATCACGCGGCCCGCGCCCAGCAGCCACGCCGACTTGGCGGCAAAGATGCCGATCGGCCCCGCGCCGAAGATCACGACGGTGTCGCCCTCCTCGATGTCGCCCATCTCCGCGGCCTGGTAGCCGGTGGGCAGCGCGTCGGTGAGCAGCACCGCGTCGTCCACGTTCATGTCGGGCGGGATCACCGTGGGGCCGACGTCGGCCATGGGCACGCGCACGTACTCGGCCTGCCCGCCGTCGTAGCCGCCGGTGGTGTGCGAGTAGCCGTAGATGCCGCCGACGGCCGTGGCCTCGGGATTGGTGTCGTGGCAGTTGCTGTACAGCTCCTTCTGGCAGAAGTAGCAATTGCCGCAAAAGATGTTGAAAGGCACCAGCACATGGTCGCCCGGCTTCAGGTGCTGCACCGCCGAGCCGACCGCCTCGACCACGCCGGTGAACTCGTGGCCGAACGTGGTGCCCACGCGCGTGTCGGGCACCAGCCCGTGATAGAGATGCAGATCGGAACCGCAGATGCACGAACGCGTGACGCGCACGATCGCGTCGCCCGGATGCTCGATCTCGGGCTCGGCCTTGTGCGCGGCGCGCACTCGGTAGGGCCCGCGGTAGTTCATGGCCAGCATGGTGGTGTCGCTCCTTGTGGGTTGCATGGGACAGGCGCCATCGGCGGCTTTTTCTTGCCGCCTGCGAGGCTCGGCGCCCTGGCCTTTAGCCGGCAAGGCGTATGCCTGCGACAGAGCCTGCACCGTGTCGAAGCGCTCGCACGTGCATCACCGAAGTTGTTTGTATTTGTTGGCGCCGATGCCGTCCTTCGACGAGGGCTCGCGGGAATGCCGATTGCCGGAAGAAGTCATCGCGAAATTCACCGAAGGAGCTTTCTCATGTCCAACCCAGACCGACCGCTCGACCAGCAGGTCATCGTCATCACCGGCGCCTCCAGCGGCATCGGCCTGTGCACCGCCCAGCTCGCCGCGCAGCAGGGCGCGAGCCTCGTACTCGTCGCGCGCAGCGGCGAGGTCTTGCGCCAGCTCGCCGAAGACATCAAGGCGCAGGGCGGCCATGCCGTGGCGGCCGAGGCCGACGTGGCCGACCGCGAGCAACTCGATCGCGTCGCGCTGCTGGCGGTCGGCCACTTCGGACGCATCGACACCTGGGTGAACGATGCGGGCATTTCCATCTACGGCCGGCTCGACGAGGTGAGCGAGGCCGACAGCCGCCGCCTGTTCGACACCAACTTCTGGGGCGTGGTGAACGGATCGCTCGCTGCGCTGCCCTATCTCAAGCTGGTGAAGGGCACGCTGATGAACGTGGGCAGCGAAGTGTCGGACGCGGTGATTCCGCTGCAGGGCATGTACTCGGCCTCCAAGCATGCGGTGAAGGGCTTCACCGACGCGCTGCGCGTGGAGCTGGAAGACGTCGACAAAAGCGGTGTGACGGTGACGCTGATCCAGCCCACCGCGGTGGACACGCCCTACCCCGAGCACGCGCGCAACTACATGGACAAGGAGCCCAAGCTCCCCACGCCGATGATCGATCCGCTGCAGGTCGCCGAGGCGATCCTGAAAGCCGCCGTGAGCGGCGGGCGCGATGTGAAGGTGGGCGGCATGGCGGTGATGAACACCGTGCTTTCCAAGGTGCTGCCGTCGGTGGCCGACCGCATGTCGGCCAAGCAGGCCGAGCGGCAGCAGAAGGACGAGAGCGCCCGGGTGCGCGACCCCGAGGGCGCGCTGTACCGCGCGGGCAACTCGGGGCGCACGCACGGCATCCCGGCGAAAGAGGCTTCGCATTGAAAACCACCAGGCAGCTCGAAGGAATCGCCTTATGTCCCACAGATACCTCGCCAAGCTGGCCTCGCGCCGCCTTCCCATGTTCGTGACCACGCCCTCGCGGTTGCGGCACCTGCGCCGCCTGGCCGCCGTCGGCCATGTGGAGGCGCGCTTCTATCCGCCGGACGCGCGCGACGGCCAGTTCGGCGAAGTGCTGGCGTTGACGCCCGCCGGGCGCAGCGCGCTTGCCGCGCGGGAATCGCGCGGCCGCGGCGCATGAACCCGAAACAGCGCGACAAGCAGGGCGACATCGGCCGCCGCCTGATGTGGACGCTGCTGGGCTGCCTGGCGGTCATCGTCGTGGTGGTGCTGTTCTTCTTCGGCTTCAAGGAGCCCGAGCAGGGGCCGGGCAACCTGCCGCCCGGAGGCGCCACGGCACCGATGCAGGACGACGGCGGGCTTGCGCCGCCGAAGAAATAAAGACAAGGACGGCGGCGGCCTGAAGGACCACCGCCGTCGAAGGTTGCCGGATGCCGCCGAGGGGCGC
The DNA here is from genome assembly GCF_050435205.1 of Variovorax sp. W2I14. Taxonomy (NCBI): domain Bacteria; kingdom Pseudomonadati; phylum Pseudomonadota; class Betaproteobacteria; order Burkholderiales; family Comamonadaceae; genus Variovorax; species Variovorax sp. W2I14. The sequence goes on from NZ_JBNDJX010000001.1 coordinate 2,517,584, forward strand.
TCGACCGGCCGGGTGCTCAGGCGACCTGGACTTCGATCCTCCTCGGCTTGGCATGCTCGGCCTTGGGAATCCGCAGCGTCAGCACGCCTTGCGCGAGTTCGGCCGAAACCTTCTCGGTGTCCAACTCCTTGCTGAGCGTGAACACGCGGCGGAAGCGCCCGAGCCCGACCTCGGTATGGCTGGTCTTCAAGCCGTCGGGCACGGTCAGGCCCGACTCCGCCTCGATGGTCAGGGTCTCGGCCTCCACATGAAGGTTCAGGTTCTCGCGCGAAACGCCGGGCAGGTCCGCGTACAGGGTGATGCCGCCCGCGTCCTCGACCACGTCCACGGGTGGCGTCAAGGCCGCATTGCCATAGCGAGGCGTTGCCTGCTTGCGGTCGGCCTGTTCGGGCGCACCCGGCGCGCCGGCGCGTTGGGTCTGGATGTCGTTGCTCATGGTGTTCATCTCCTTGATCTCACTGAACGGAAATGCGGCGCGGCTGGGCCGACGCGCGCCGGCGAACGGTGATGCGCAGCACGCCGTCGCGCAGCTTGGCGTCGACCGCCTCCGGGTCGGCATCGTCGGGCAGCGTGAGCATGCGGCGGAACGCGCCCTCGAAACGCTCGTTGATGTGCACCGCCGCCTTCGCCTCGGCTGCCGGCAGCACGCTCTTGCGCTCGCCCGCGATGGTCAGCAGGCCGCGCTCGAGGTTGACTTCGAGCGTGGCCGGATCGACGCCGGGCGCAAACGCATAGATCTCCACGGCCTGCGGCGTCGCGCCGACGTTCAGCGCGGGAAATCCGTTGCTGCCGAAGCCGCGGATGGTGGGTGCCAGGTCGAATGCCTGCTGCATGTCCCGCTGCAGGCGATCCATCTCGGCGAGCATGTCGCGTGGAAAGAAAGATCGGTACATGTTGGAACCTCCAAATATCTGGAATCAGAAAGACTGGTTTCGGGCCGGGGCCTATTGCGGCAAGGTGTGCGCATCGGCCGATCGCGGCGGGCCGCTGGCGTTCGAGCGGCGCCACGCGGTGATCCGCGGGGAGCGGTTCCGCCAGCGCGGCGGTCGGGATTCCGGATAGCTGAATTTCGCCAGTTCCTCGCGTCCCTTCTGGGTCACCGCCAGCACCTGTGCGGCCGAGGGAGAGCCCGACAGCGACAGCGGGTTCGAGGGCGATGGCACGAGCGCCACGACGAGGCCGGCGGCGCGGAGCAGCCTGACACCGTCGATGTCTTCGTCGCGATAGAACGTGACTGGCAGGCGGGAGCCGGCGATTTGCTTGAGCAAGTTCATGGTCATTTCAATACCTCCTTTTTCGGTCGACCAATTTCCGACGGAAGAAAAGATAGGCGGGCCCTCGCGGATTTCAAGAGGGAAATTTTCGACATCTGCATCGCTCGTCCGGCGAGCCGCGACGGCCGGGAATGTGGGCCCGATGCGACGCAAGCGCCACGCCGCCACGACGGGAAATCGTCCGACCCGTGGACAGGCGCGGTGCCCGCGCACGCGGCGCACGCACGCGCAAATCGTGCGCGCATCACCACCCCCGGAAAAAAGGAAACCGCATGAAAGCCCTCACCTACCAATCCTCGAAAAACGTCCGCGTGGAGACGGTGCCCGACCCCATCCTCCAGGAGGACGAGGACATCGTGTTGCGCGTGACCGCCACCGCCATCTGCGGCTCCGACCTGCACATCTACCGCGGCAAGATTCCCGACATGGAATCGGGCGACATCCTCGGCCACGAGTTCATGGGCATCGTGGAAGACACCGGCAAGGCCGTGACGCGCGTGCAGAAAGGCGACCGCGTGGTGGTGCCCTTCACCATCGCCTGCGGCCAGTGCTTCTTCTGCGCCAAGGCCCTCTTCGCCGCCTGCGAAACCACCAACCCCGGGCGCGGCGCCATCCTCAACAAGAAGAACCTGCGCTCGGGCGCGGGCCTCTTCGGCTACTCGCACCTGTATGGCGGCTATCCCGGCGGCCAGGCCGAATACGTGCGCGTGCCCAAGGCGAACACCGGCCCGCTCGTGATCCCGCCCGGACTGGCCGACGAGCAGGTGCTGTTTCTCTCGGACATCCTGCCGACCGGCTACCAGGCGGTGGTGAACGGCAACGTGGGGCCGGGCTCGAGCGTGGCCATCTTCGGCGCCGGCCCGGTGGGGCTGATGGCCGCCGCGTCGGCGCGGTTGCTGGGTGCCGAGCGCATCTTCATGGTCGACGAGCACCCGCACCGGCTCGCGTTTGCGCAGGCCACCTACGGCGTCGATCCGATCAACTTCAGGGACATCGACGACCCCGCCGGCGCGATCGTCGAACGCACCGACTTTCGCGGTGTCGATGCGTCGATCGACGCGGTCGGCTTCGAGGCCAAGGGCAGCGCGGTCGAGACGGTGCTCACCGACCTGAAGCTCGAAGGCTCCAGCGGCAAGGCGCTGCGCCAGGCGATTGCAGCCACGCGGCGCGGCGGCGTGGTGAGTGTGCCGGGCGTGTACGCGGGCTTCATCCACGGCTTCATGTTCGGCGATGCGTTCGAGAAGGGCCTCACCTTCAAGATGGGCCAGACGCATGCGCAGCAGCACATGCCCAAGCTGCTCGAGCACATCCAGGCCGGGCAGTTGAAGCCCGAGGTGATCATCACGCACCACATGGCGCTCGATGACGCGGCGCGCGGCTACGAGGTCTTCGAGAAGGCCGAGGAGGAATGCCGCAAGGTCGTGCTCACGCCCTCCGGCCCCGCGCAGCACAGGGTCGCTACCGCCGCTACCCCGGTGCCATGAAGCTGAAGCGCGCCTGCATCGGCGTGGTCTCCGGCAGCACGTAGACCACGCCCTTGCGGCCACCGAGCACGGGCCGGATGTGGGCGTCGTAGAAGCCGGCCGGCACGTTGATGCAGCCATAGGAAATTCGGTTGTCGGCCACGGTGGGCGTGGCAAGCCGTTCCAGGCGGCGCTCGGCCTTGTTGGTCGCGCGCACGCGGTGCATGGAAACGGCGGCGTCGTAGTCGATCCACACGATGTCCTCGCCCTGAAGGTTGCGGCCGGGCTCGCTCGCGAAGCGGCCCGCGGGCGTGGTGCGCTCGTCGGGCCGGATCTCGGACATCTTGCGTTCGCCGATGCCCGGCACGGAATCGTCGCCGTGCGCCAGGCCCAGCAACACGGGCGAATCGCCGCGCAGCTTTCCCGCGCCGTCGAAGACGAAGACGCGTGCGTTCCTCTTGTCGACCACTGCGAAGGCCTGGCCCTGGTTGTCGGCCGCTGCAACGGCGGCCTTCGCGAGCCTGAGCGCATCGGCCTGCGCCGCCGCGGCGGTGGAGCAAGCCGCGGCAAGGGTGCCGGCAAGAAGCATCGCGAGCCCGTGGCCCGCGATGCCCGCTTGGGATGAAGGCAAGCGCATGCGGTGGTCAGTTGCGGTCGGCGCGGGCCTGGCGCATGGGCTGTTCGGTGCCCATCGTGGAGCCGCTGCCCATGTTGCCTTGCGATCCTTGCGACATGGTCGAGCCCGAGGACGAGGACGACGGCCCCGATGACATCGAACCCGAGGATGTGGAGCCCGAAGGCGACGTGTTCTGCGGCGTGGTGCCGGTGGTTCCCATCGCGCCGCCCGCAGGGCTTTGCTGGCCTGCGGCCGTGGCGGGATTCGCGGGTGCGGTGGTGGGGGGATTGCCTTGGGCAAAAGCGACGCCGGCGGCGCCGAGTGCGAGGGCTGCAAGCAGGCTGGAGGTGCGGTTCATGGTTATCTCCTTTGGATGGTTGTGCCGGGCGGTTGCCCGACGCTGTTCAACCTAGAAGTTCGCGGACTGCATCGGGTCGGTGGACGGCGCAGGCGGCTGTAGGAAACAGCAACACGGCACGGCGGCCGACCTCGTCGGCCCCGCACGCGTCCGCTGGCCCCGGCCGTGAGAAGCCGGGGCGCAGTCAACGGTGCGAGTGATGGCGCTTAAACGCGCGGCGGATCGGAATCGCGCGCGAGATGGCGATGCATGCCCACCGCGGCGATGAAATCGATGGCCGCGTCGTCGGCATGCGCGGCGTCCGCGAGGATGAGGCCGGGGTCGTGCGAGCCATCGGGCAGGCTCATCGGAATACCGGCCTCCGCGAGCAGCGCCTGCGATGCGCCGAGCGCAAGGATGGTCTTGCAGTGCCGGTACTGGTCTTTCACGAACTCCATCGAGTGGCCGTCGGAGACCAGCGCCTCCACCGCCGCGAGGCCGTCGGGCAGCACCAGCGCATCGAAGAGGAAGCCGGGGCTGTTCTCCATGCTGGCGTCGGCCTCGATCTTCTCGCCGCCCATTCCGAGGTACGTGCCCAGGCGCGGACCGACCAGCCGCGGCACCGCGCCCGCCTGCACCAGCGCCGTGACCAGCTTGCCGATGGACGTGCCTTCCGCGCCGTCGGCGACAAGGATCGCGATCTTGCGCGTGCGGATGCCGCCATCGCCCGGCCGCGCCATGAGCGAGAGCGCGGGCGATTGGTCGACCTCGGGCGCGGCCGGCGTTTCCAGCACCTTGGGCAGCGGCTGGGGCAGTTCCATGCCGAGCCCTTTCGCCACCTTCGCCGCGAGATCGGGCGACGCATTCAGCAGGCTCGCCACCACGCGCTCGCGCACCGCGGGCACCGTCACCTTCGACAACTCGAAGCGGAAGGCCGCGGCGATGTGCGCCTGCTCTTCGGGCGTCTGGCTTTCGTAGAAGAGCGTGGCCTGCGTGTAGTGGTCGGCAAATTTTTCGGGCTTCACGCGCACCTTGTCACTGCTCTCCTTCGCGTCGAGCCGCCGCGCCACGCTCTCGAAGCCCTGCGCCGCGCCGGCCTGGAACGGACAGCCGCCGCCCAGCGAATTGGGCTCGTAGGCCGAACGCCCGCGATGGATCGCCTGGCGGTGCATGCCGTCGCGCTGGTTGTTGTGTACCGGGGCCACGGGCGCGTTGATCGGCAGTTCGTGGAAGTTCGGCCCGCCCAGGCGCGTGATCTGCGTGTCGACGTAGGAATGGATGCGCCCCGCGAGCAGCGGATCGTTGGTGAAGTCGATGCCCGGCACCACGTGCGCGGCGCAGAAGGCGGCCTGTTCGGTTTCGGCGAAGAAGTTGTCGGGGTTGCGGTTCAGCACCATGCGCCCGACGATGCGGATCGGCACCAGCTCCTCGGGCACGATCTTGGTGGCATCGAGGATGTCGAAGCTGAACTGCGCGGCCTGCTCTTCCGTGAAGATCTGCAGGCCCAACTCCCACTCGGGGTACTCGCCCGCGTCGATGGCTTCCCAGAGGTCGCGGCGGTGGAAGTCGGGGTCGGCGCCGGAGATCTTCACGGCCTCGTCCCACACCAGCGAGTGCGTGCCGAGCTTGGGCTGCCAGTGGAACTTCACCAGCACCGATTCGCCCGCCTCGTTCACGAGCCGGAAGGTGTGCACGCCGAAGCCCTGCATCATCCGGTAGCTGCGCGGAATGGCGCGGTCGCTCATCTGCCACATCAGCATGTGGGTGGATTCGGGCATGAGCGAGACGAAGTCCCAGTAGGTGTCGTGCGCTGATGCGGCCTGCGGCATCGCATGGTGCGGCTCGGGCTTCACGGCATGCACGAGGTCGGGGAACTTCATCGCGTCCTGGATGAAGAACACCGGCATGTTGTTGCCCACCAGGTCCCAGTTGCCTTCGTCGGTATAGAACTTGACGGCGAAGCCGCGCACGTCGCGCGCCGTGTCCTTGGAGCCGCGCTCGCCGGCCACCGTCGAGAAGCGCACGAACACCGGCGTGACCTTGCCGGCTTCCTTGAACGGCGCGGCCCGCGTGTATTCGGTGAGCGGCTCGTAGCACTCGAAGAAGCCGTGCGCGCCCGAGCCCCGGGCATGGACGATGCGCTCGGGAATGCGCTCGTGGTCGAAGTGCGTGATCTTCTCGCGCAGGATGAAGTCTTCGAGCAGCACCGGGCCGCGCGCACCCGCCTTCAGCGAGTTCTGGTTGTCCGCGATCGGCACGCCCTGGTTGGTGGTGAGCCGCTGGCCGCCGGAATCCACACGCACCCGGTCCAGCGTGCCGATGGTGGCGTTGATGCCCTCGGGCGCCACCGAACCGGTCTTGGCCGAGGCGTTCAATTCCGAGGGCGTGCTGCCGGTCGGAAGCCGCGATGGCGGCTTGGCGCTTTGGCCGACCGGCGCCTGCGGCGTGTGCTCCAGCGGCTTGTCGAGGTTGGCGGGCATCGCCGCGGCGAGCGCCTGCGTATCGATTGCCTTCTGTGCGGGGATGTCTCCCTTGCCTGCCGCGGGCGGCGCCGGGTGCGCGGGACCGCTGTCGGTGTTGCGTGCCGCGGAGCGGGCGGCGTCGAGCGCGGCGGAAGGCGGCGCGCTCGCTCGGGGTTGTTTGGCCATGTATCTGTCGTCCGGTTGGGTTCGAGGGAGCCTCCAACCTAGTGCGGCGAATCAGGGCTTTTTGTAGGACGCTGCAGCGAATTCGGCGTGAAAGATCGGCAGCGATCCGGGTCATCGGCGGGTTGCCACGCCAAAGAAAACGGGTCGGAGCTTGCGGCGTCGACCCGTTGATCTGCGTAACGTTTTTATCGTTTTTATTGTGTGAAACCGATCACGACCACAGCGACCCGCTCGAAAGTTATTTCATCCTGTAAAGAGCATCTCAGGCGCTCCCCGCCCGGGGCTGCACCCGGCGGTAATTCACTTCGACCGCCAGAGCCTCGTCGCCGGCTGGCGTGATGTTGTACATGCGCAGGTCGAGCGTGTTGTCGTCAGGCTGCTCGATGACCGTGCGCCAGCCCCAGCGCGAGCCGCCTTGTCCATCGGCGTAGCTGCCCAGCATCGACAGGCGCGGATCGCCACCGTCACCCGTGCTGAACATGATGGAAGTGCCGGTGCCGAAACTCTCGGCCCAGGCCGATTCGTACCGGCGCTCGTCCAGGTGGTGGGCGATCAGTGCGACACCTTCCATCGGCTCGCCGGCACAGCTGCCGGTGTATTCGTGCAACAGCACCCGACCACCCAACAGCACGCGGATGCTGCCTCGCTGCACCGATTCCTCGGCCGGCTCGCCGGGCTCGAACCAGAGGCGGAAGCGGCCCTCCCACTGCCCCGCCATGCGCGCCAACTGCGCGTGCACGCCGTTGGCCAGCGACGCTTCGAAATCCTTGCGACCCATGCGTTCTCCTTCAAGGCAGTGATGTGTGCGAGGGACGAACTCTGCCATGTGGAGAGAACTCGTCAACTCGGAACACCACTGCGAATCGGGGTGGATTCGAGCTTGCTATCCAGTGTGAGCCTGCGTGCCGTAGGTCATTGGATTCATCTCGCCTTGCCTTGTGTCAAGCTCGATTCTTCATCGCGGCTGCTCTTCGACGCCGCCGCGCCAGGCAATCCGAATGCCTGGTCGCCTCACTCAAATTTGAAACGCATCGTTGCGGAACAAGGAATTCACTTGAATCTCGATTTCATCAATCCGACCGTTCTGGGCTGGCTTGTCGGCCTGTGCGTACTTGGGCTGATCCGCTATTGGCTGAATCGGCGCAAGTAGCCGGCAGCCCGGCTCGAAGCCCAAGAGGCCAACGAGTCGGGAGGATCGCCCCCACAAAGCCCCCCATGGGGCTGTGAAAACTCAATCGGCCACTGCGCCCGACTTCTTCACCAGTTCGGCCCAGCGCGGAATTTCCCTGGCCATGAAGTCGCGCAGTTCTTCCGGCGTGCTGCCCACGATCTCCATCGCCAACTGGTCCGAGAGCCTGGCCTTCACGTCGGGCTCCTTGAGCGCCTTCACGATCTCGGCGTTGAGGCGCTGCACGATTGGCTTGGGCGTGCCCTTGGGCGCATACACCGCCTGCCACGACGACATCTCGAAGCCGGGAATGCCCGACTCGATCATGGTCGGCAAGTCGGGCACCAGCGCGATGCGCTTGGCCGTGGTCACGGCCAGCAGCTTGAGCTTGCCGCTCTTGACCATCGGCAACGCGGCCGTCACCTGATCGAACATGAAGGGCACCTGCCCCGCGGCCACGTCGGTCAGGGCCGGCGGCGTGCCCTTGTACGGCACATGGGTGAGCTTGACGCCGATGAGGTCGGCGAACATCTCGCCGGCCAGATGCGTCGACGTGCCGGCGCCGGAGGAAGCGAAGATGCGCTTGCTCTCGTCCTTCTTCAGCAGCGCCACCAGTTCGGCCACCGAGTTCACGCCGAGCTGGCTGTTGACGATGAGCACGTTGGGCAGGCGCGCGACCAGCGAGACGGGCTCGAAGTCCTTCATCGGGTCGTAGGGCAGCTTCTTGTACAGGCTGGCGTTGATGGCATGGGTGCTGATGGTCCCGCCGAAGAGCGTGTAGCCGTCGGGCACCGCCCTGGCCACGTAGGCGGCGCCGATGCCGCCGGCCTGGCCGGGCTTGTTGTCGACCACCACCGACTGCTTGAGGCTCTCGCCCAGCTTCTGCGCGAGCGTGCGGCCCACGATGTCGGTGGAGCCGCCGGGCGTGAACGGCACGACGTAGACGATGGGCTTGGCGGCCGGCCATTCGGGGGCCTGGGCCCATGCGGCTGCGGGGGCGAGCGCGGCCGAAAGCAGCGCCGCGGCGAAGCGGATGAAACGCATGTCTTGTCTCCTTGGATTCTTGTCGACGGGCTCAGCGGCCCTTGGCCTGGCGCCACGCGGCGAAGTCGTTGCGGCTTTGCTCTTCGGTGGGTGGATAGAGGCCGAGGATGGAGCGGCCCTGGAGCACCTGTTCCTGCACGAAGTCCTCGAAGGCGGTCATCTCTACAGCCTCGGCCGCCAACTCGTCGGCCATGTGGGCCGGGAGCACGATCACGCCTTCGGCATCGCCCACGATCACGTCGCCCGGAAACACCGGCGCATCGCCGCAGCCGATGGGCACGTTGATGTCGATGGCCTGGTGCAGCGTGAGATTGGTCGGCGCGCTCGGGCGATGGTGGTAGGCCGGGAAGCCGAGCTTGGCGATGTCGGGGCTGTCGCGGAAACCGCCGTCGGTGACCACGCCGGCCACGCCGCGCTTCATCAGCCGCGTCACCAGGATGCCGCCGGCCGAGGCGGCGCGCGCGTCCTTGCGGCTGTCGATGACCAGCACGGCACCTTCGGGGCACTGCTCCACCGCCTGGCGCTGCGGATGATCGCGGTCGAGAAAAACGCTGATCGGGTTCAGGTCTTCGCGCGCCGGCATGTAGCGCAGCGTGAAGGCCTCGCCCACCATGTTGGGCAGGCCCGCGTCGAGCGGCCGCACGTCCTGGATGAACTGGTTGCGCAGGCCGCGCTTGAAAAGGGCCGTGCACAGGGTGGCGGTGCTCACCTTCATGAGCTGCTCGCGGGTGGCGGGATTCACGTGTCGTCTCCGTTCTTGAAATGAAATGGGAATGAATGAGGGGCTGGAGGGCCGATCAGAAGATGTCGGGCTCCGGCACCGGCTTGCCGAAGCTGGTCTCCAGGAAGTCGAAGTCGCAGCCTTCGTTGGCCTGCAGGATGTGGCGGCCGAACATCCATCCGTAGCCGCGCTCGTAGCGCGGCGGCGGCGGCATCCACAGAGCCTTGCGGCCGGCAAGTTCCTCGTCGCTGATGTCGAGATGGATGCGCCGCGCAGGCACATCCACGGTGATGCGGTCGCCTGTCCGCACCAGCGCGAGCGGCCCGCCGACGGCCGCTTCGGGCGAACAGTGCAGCAGGCAGCCGCCGTAGCTGGTGCCGCTCATGCGTGCGTCCGAGAGGCGCAGCATGTCCTTCACGCCCTGTTTCAGCAGCTTGGTCGGGATCGGCAACATGCCCCACTCCGGCATGCCGGCGCCGCGCGGGCCGGCATTGCGCAGCACGAGGATGTCGTCGGCGGTCACGTCGAGGTCGGGGTCTTCCACCGCCTTCTTGAGCGCGGGGTAGTCATCGAACACCAGCGCACGGCCGCTGTGCTGCAGAAGGTGCGGCGCGCAGGCGCTGGGCTTGATCACCACGCCGTCGGGCGCGAGGTTGCCGCGCAACACGGCCAGCGCGCCTTCGGCGTAGATGGGGTTGGCGAGCGGCCGGATGACGTCGTCGTCGTAGACCTCGGCGCCTTCGATGTTCTCGCCGAGCGTGCGGCCATTGACGGTGCGAGCGTCGGTGTGCAGATGCCCGCGGATGCGCTCCAGCATCGCAGGCAGGCCGCCGGCGTAGAAGAAGTCTTCCATCAGGTAGGCGTCGCCGCTCGGCCGGATGTTGGCGATGACGGGCACGCGGCGGCTGAAGGCGTCGAAATCGTCCAGGCTCACCGCATGGCCGGCGCGGCGCGACATCGCGATCAGGTGCACGACCGCATTGGTGCTGCAGCCCATGGCCATCGCGCAGGCGATGCCGTTCTCGAAGTTGGCGCGCGTGAGCATCTTCGAGGGCGCAAGGTCTTCCCACACCATTTCGACGATGCGGCGGCCGCAGTCGGCGCTCATGCGGATGTGGTTGGCGTCGGCCGCGGGAATGCTGGAGGCGCCCGGCAAGCTCAGGCCCACCGCTTCGGCGATGCCCATCATGGTGGCGGCCGTGCCCATGGTCATGCAGGTGCCGTGGCTGCGCGCGATGCCGGCCTCCATCTCGGCCCAGGCCTGCTCGCCCAGCCGGCCGGCGCGGCGCTCGTCCCAGTACTTGAAGGCGTCGGAGCCCGAGCCCAGCACCTTGCCCTTCCAGTTGCCGCGCAGCATGGGGCCGGCGGGAAGATAGATGAAGGGGATGTCCATGCTGAGCGCGCCCATCACGAGGCCGGGCGTCGTCTTGTCGCAGCCGCCCATCAGCACCGCGCCGTCGATCGGATGGCTGCGCAGCAGCTCTTCCGTTTCCATCGCGAGGAAGTTGCGATACAGCATGGTGGTGGGCTTGACCATGCTCTCCGACAGCGAAATGGCCGGAAGCTCGAGCGGGAAGCCGCCCGCCTGCAGCACGCCGCGCTTCACGTCATCCACGCGCTGCTTGAAGTGCGCGTGGCACTGGTTGGCGTCGCTCCAGGTGTTGACGATGGCGATCACCGGCTTGCCCATCCAGTCGGCATAGCTGTAGCCCATCTGCAGCACGCGCGAGCGATGGCCGAAGGAGCGGAAGTCGTCGGGCGCAAACCAGCGGGCGCTGCGAAGGGATTCGTAGGGGCGTTTCATCAGGTTGTCTCCAGGGGCGTCGCGTGGCGGACGCCGCCTAGCCATGGCAATATCGAAATTAAAACACTAGTATATTAGTGCGTCAATGACACAATCGCCGGCGATGAGCGCCCCTCCCAAGATCCGACTCGACCGCACCCGCCTGGCCGCACCCCAGGTGCTGGAAAAATTGCGGGAAGCCATCCTCTCGCTCGAACTCGTTCCCGGAACCGTGCTCGCGCGGCAAGAACTGGCCGACCGTTTCGGCGTGAGCCAAACACCCGTTCGCGAGGCCCTGCTGCGCCTGAGCGAAGAAGCACTGGTCGATGTGTTCCCGCAGCACGCCACGCTGGTCAGCCGCATCGACATCGCGGCGGCGCGCGAGGCGCACTTCCTGCGGCGGTCGATCGAGCTGGAGCTGGTGCACCAATTGGCACAGCAGGAATCGCCGGGGCTGGTCGAGCAACTGAAAGGCGTCATCGCACAGCAGGCGGCGCTTGCAACGTCGCAGCGCTACGGCGATTTCGTCAACGCCGATCGGTCGTTTCACCGCCTGATGTATGAAGCCGGCGGTGTGCTGGGCCTCTGGGATCTCGTGGGCCGCGTCTCCGGACATGTCGACCGGCTGCGGCGCCTGCACCTTCCCACCGCCGGCAAGACCGAGGCGATCCTGCGCGACCACCGCGCCATCGTGCGCGCCATCGAGGCCCAAGACCCGGCCGCCGCCCAGGCCGCGCTTCGCAAGCATCTGTCGGGCACGCTCAGCGCGGTGAACGAGATCTGCCGGCAGTTTCCAGACTACGTGCTCGCCTGACCGACCGCAGCCGGCCTCAGGCTTGACTGCGGTGCAGTCGCTTGCGTGAACTCACAACTGAAGGCTTTCGCCAACGCCTCCGTTCCAGCGCGCCGCCTTATCGATAGGCGTCGCACAGCGCCAGGTACTCGTCGCCCGAAATCTCCAGCCCCATGGCCCGGCGCAGCACGCGTGCCCGCGGCTTGGGCAGGTCGGTCTTGATCTGGATCTGCTTGCCGATGGGAATGCCCATGTAGTTCTGGTTGACCCAGGTGTTTTCGACGATGTTGTCCCACGGCAGCAGCATGCCGTTCTCGAAGGTCAGGCCCTGGTGGCCGATGACGAACGCGGGCTGGTCGATGTTGCGCAGCGTGTTGAGGCACTTGAACGTGAGCCATGCGGTGAGCAACCCGAAGCAGGCAGCGATGAGGATGCCGATGTTCTTGTCCTGCGCGCGGATGCACAGCACCGCCAGCACCACGGTCACCACCGCCCAGAGCGCGGTGCCGGCGACGAGGCGCGTGCGGGAATAGAACACGGGGCGGTCCTGGCGGGTCTTCTCTTGCTGGGCGGCGGAGCTGTAGATTTCCATTTTTGTCTGATGCGCTGTGCGCGTGTTGGAGTGAAAAAAAGCGGGAGGGAGGGGAAAACTCAGTGCGCGGGCAGGCGCTGCATCAGGCAGGCCATCAGCACGGGCTCGTTGTCGATCTTGGAGCGGTCGATCTTTCGGGACTTGCCGTGCGCGACGATGACCAGGTGTTCGTCCACCTCCATGCCTTCCTCGTCGGACTGCGTACGGATGGTGTCGATGCTCGACCACGCAATCAGCTGGCCCTTGTGCACCAGGCCTTCGGCCTGCAGTCCGAGCGCGCCGAACTTCACCGTCTCGCCGGCATGCAGGCGGCGCTCGACATCGTGCGCCATCGTGGCGCCGACGGCCTCTTCCACTTCGGCGAGCAAGGCATCCGGTGCGTCCCACAGGTTCAGGCGCAGGCGCAGCGTCCTGCCGTCGCGGGTGCCGAGCAGCACATGGTTGCGGTTGTGGCGGTGGCGAAAGCGCGTGACGTCCGCGAAGGCGAGCGTGCGGTCGCCGAGCCGAAGGCCTTGCCCGCCCACGGAAAGCTGCCCCGGCGCGCGCAGCCATGCGAAGAAGTCGCTGCCCTGCCAGCAGATCAAGTAGATCGCGGCGGGAACGGCCAGGAAGAGAACGACGATCGCGCCCCTGTGATGAATGAAGTCCGGCGTGATGAGGTACGGAAGGATGTAGACCTTGGCCGGCACCAGCATCATGGCGCTGAAGACGTAGAGGGCAGCAATGCCGGCGAGCACGCAATAGAAGGAATGGCGGGGAAAGACTTTGGCGTGGCTCATGTGGGATGTCGCACCCGGCGCAAGAACGACGGGCAGTGCGGGCAATGGAAAACAGCCCGCGCACCATAGCAGCGCAATGCGCGTTTCATGACGCTCGATGCGGCTGTGTGTGTCTCATTCTGAGAGTAAAAAAATGGATGCCATACGAAAGGTTTAACTTCCCTTTCCCCCGACGGCCGAACGGCATCGCAGCACAGCGGCAAGGTCCACAAGTCCGCCGTGTCGATGCCCGCAAATGGTGGCGCCCGATGAATGCGCTGCATTGTGGAGTTGCAGACACATCAGTTCCATTCGACTCAACGTTTGCCCATGATCGTGTCCAAGCGGACAGCCCAGTGCACGCACCGAAGCCAGGATCGCGAGCCGTCCTTTCGACTGACCCACGGAGCATTCATCATGCAGAACGAAATCGCCGGCATACGCCTCCCCGACAGCCAGCTCGCCCGCGAGATGACCGAGTTCGTCCGCGACACCGAAAGCGACCTGCTCTTTCACCACTCCGCTCGTGTCTATTGCTGGGGCGCCTTGACCGGCGCACGCACCGGATCGACGTTCGATCCCGAGCTGCTGTACGCGGCGTCCATGTTCCACGACGTCGGCCTCACTGCGCGCTATGAACAGAGCCAGCTTCGCTTCGAGGTGGACAGCGCGAACGCCGCGCGCGATTTTCTTCGGGGACATGGCATCTCGGAGCGCGACATCGAGACGGTCTGGAACGCCGTTGCGCTCCACACGACGCCCGGCATCCCGCAGTTCATGCGTCCCGAAATTGCGCTGGTGCAGGCGGGCGCCGGCATGGACGTGGCGGGCCGCGGCTACGACCAGTTCACTGATGCGCAGCGCGAGGCCGTCGTCGCCGCGTTTCCCCGGGAAACCGACTTTGCGCACGGAATCATCGATGCCTTCCACCAGGGCATGAAGCACCGCCCGGACAGCACCTTCGGAACCTTCAACGACGATGTGCTGGCGTTCAAGGACCCGGGTTTTCAACGGATCGACATGTGCACGGTCATTCTGGCTTCGAGCTGGAACCGCCGGGCCGGCTGCGATCCCGTAGGCGGCTGTGCGCGTCATGGCCACCACGACGCGGGACACAAGCACGAATGAATCGCCGCGGCCTGCGCGCTCGAACGAAGCGGCCATCGCATGCGGCCTACTCGATGCGGAATACGAACTCCTGCGTCGCCAGCACTTCCGCATCCCCCGTGCTCTGGCATTCGTATCGCATCACAGCCGCCCGCACGGCCGAGTGATAGACACGCGGCCCCGACAGGATGCGCACTTCCTGCACATGGCCGCCCTTGATGCGCACCTCGGCCTTCACGACGCCGCCGATGCCTTCGTCCAGCGCCTTGCGCGGCATCTCGGGTTTGACCTGCCGCGGGCAGGCCACCGCGATGTCGGTGGTGGTCGCCTTCGGCGGCGCGGGCGGCGCTGGCGGCGCTGGCGGTGCGGCCGGCGGCGGCGACACGGGCTCGGTGTTCTGCACGGCGGTGATCGCGGGGGCGGACGTGGCCGGCGGCGTCACTGCGGGCGGCGGCACGTAGGCCGGGCGCGGTGGCGGCGGTGGCTTGGGCGTCTCCTGCCGCACGATCTTCTTCGGTGGCGGCGGTGGTGGCGGCGGCGGAGGTGGCGGCTTGATCTCGCTGATGATGGTCGCCTCCATCGGCTTCTTGATCGCCTCGACCGTCTGGCGCGCGAGCCCCGACACGAGCGCATAGCCCACGCCGACATGGAACAGCACCATCACGGCGATGCCGACGGGCCCGAAGCGCGACTTGGGGTTGAAATCCTGGCGGGCGCGCTTCATGGGACGAACTGCTCCGCACCGACGATGCCCAGCTTGCTCACGCCCGTGCGCTGCGCCGAGGCCATCACGCCGGCCACCACTTCGTATTTGGCGCGTCGGTCGGGGCGCAGGTGCACCTCGGGTTGCACGGCCTGCGCGGCGACCTGTTCGAAGCGCCGCTCGATCTCGCCGCGGTCCGCCAGCAGCTCGCCGTTCCATTGCACGACGCCCAGCGCATCGATGTCGATGCGCAGCACCTCGGGCTTCATGTCGCTGGGCGGCGGGTTGCCCGTCGGCATGTTCAGGTTGACCGCGTGCAGCTGGATCGGGATGGTGATGATCAGCATGATCAGCAGCACCAGCATCACGTCGATGAGCGGCGTGGTGTTGATGTCCATCAGGGGCTCGTCCGAGGGTGCGCTGCTGCGCCGCCCCTGCTTTTCTTTTCTTGGCATGGCTTTGTCTCGCTGTGTGCTCGGCCTAGTTCCGCGCGGGCGGTTCGGTGATGAAGCCGACCTTGGCGATCCCGGCCGCCTGGCAGGCGTAGACGATCCGGCCCACCGGCTCATAGTCGGCATGCCAGTCGCCGCGGATGTGCACCTCGGGCTGCGGGCTCATCGCCGCCACCTTGGTGAGCCGCGCGACCAGCGCGGGCGTGCCCTGCACCGGCGTGTCGTACCAGTAGGTGCGGCCGGCGGCATCCACCGAGATCACGACGGTCTCGGGCTTGCTCTCGCGCACCTCGTTGCGTTCCTTCGGCACCGCGACGGGCACCGAGTAATTGACCACCGGAATGGTGATGAGGAAGATGATCAGCAGCACCAGCATCACGTCGACCAGCGGCGTGGTGTTGATGGCCGCGATGGCCTGTTCCTCGTCTCCCCCGGCGGCCGGGATGTTCATCGCCATGGCGCGCTTCGCTCGCTTGTCTGTTGGCTTGCGTGTGCGCGCGTCAGGCCGAGGCGCTGCCGGCCAGGATCACGGAGTGCAGCTCGCCACTGAACTCGCGCACGTCGTCCATCACCGCGATGTTGCGGCGCAGGAGCCAGTTGTAGCCCAGCACCGCGGGTACGGCCACGGCCAGGCCGATGGCGGTCATGATGAGCGCCTCGCCCACCGGGCCCGCCACCTTGTCGATCGACGCCTGCCCCGCCACGCCGATGGCGGTGAGCGCGTGGTAGATGCCCCAGACCGTGCCGAACAGCCCGACGAACGGCGCCGTCGAACCCACGGTGGCCAGCAGCGACATGCCGTTGCCCAGCCGCCGCTGCACGCGCTCGGTGGCGCGGTGGATGCACAGGTCGACGAAGTCGGCGAAGTCGACCTTGCCGCGCAGGCCGTCGTGCTTCTGCGTGGCCTGCATGCCGGCATCGGCAATGAAGCGGAACGGGCTGCCCTCGGCCAGCCGTGCGGTGCCGGCCTGCACCGTGCCCGCATTCCAGAACTCGCTGTCGACCGCGCGCGCCTGGCGGCCCATGCGCATCTGCTCGAGCAGCTTGGTGACGATCACGTACCAGCTGCCCATCGACATGATCGCCAGGATGGCGAGCACCGCCTTGGCCACGGCATCGCTCTGCGACCAGAGCGCGCCGATGCCGTAGGGGTTGTCGACCTTGGCCGCGGCAGAAGGTGCGGCAGCGGGTGTGGCGGGCTTCTCGGGCACGGCCACGGGTGCCGGCGCAGCAGCAGCGCTGGCTGCGGCTTGCGGTGCGGCCGGAGTCTGGGTCTGGGCGCCCGCCAGTTGCGGCGCGCTGCCGAGGCCAAAGGCCAGAACGAAAGCGGCCACGGCCGCGAGCCGCGCAAGGAATGTCTTCGTCATCGTTGTCTTCTCCGAAAAAAATGGATTCGCTTCAGGCACCGGCGTACCAGCCGTTCGCCTTGTCCCAGACCGCCTGCACGCCGCTGCCCGCGCCTTCGACCACGTGGTAGCGGTCGTAGGGCGCGGCGGTCATGCAGGCGTGGTGCGGCAGCACGCGCACGCGGCTGCCCACCGGCAGCGCGCGGAACATGGCTTGCACGCCGTCGTCGTCGCCGTCGCAAGCGATCAGCCCGTGCTCCTGGTGCAACTCGGCCACGCACAAGCCGGGCAGCGGCACGGTGCCCCCGGCATGGCACACGAGGCCGAAGCCCAGGCCGCCGCGGAACTCGGCCGCCGACTGGTCCTTCGACAGCGCGAGCGCGCCGGCGTCGATGAGCACGCGGCGCGAGCGCGGGTTGTGGCCGATCACGGTGGCCAGCACCGACAGCGCGATGTCTTCCACGCCGCAGATGCCGCGCGCCACCTGGTCGAGGTCGCAGAAGGTGTAGACGCCGGGGCGCATCTCGGTGACGCCTTCGAGCGTCAACGCGCACACCGCGGTGGGCGTGGAACCCACGCTCACCACATCGACCGGCATGCCCGCCGCGCGCAGCCGCCCGGCCGCATGCACGGCGCCGGCGCGCTCGGCCTCGGCAATGGCGCGGATCGCCGTGCCGCCCTGCGCGTGGTAGCTGTGGCCCGCATGCGTGAGCACGCCGGCCAGCGACAAGGATTCACTGCGCTGCACTTCGTGCGCGAGCGACAGCAACTCGTCGTCGTTCGGGGCGACGCCGCCGCGGCCGCCGCCCGTGTCGATTTCGAGGAGCAGGCGGAACGTGGCGCCCAGCACCCGCGCGCGCGAGTCGGCGGCCTGCACGGCGTCGATGCGATCGGCCAGCAGTGTGATGCGTGCGCCACTCGTGCGCTGGATGCCGTGCAGCGCCTCGATCTTGTTCGCGTCGATGCCGACGGCGTAGGTCAGGTCGGTGAAGCCGTGGCGCGCGAAGTAGGCTGCCTCGGCCACGGTCGACACCGTGAGCCCACCGCCCTGCCCTCGCGTGGCCCGCCGCGCCACCTCGGCCGACTTGGCGGTCTTCAGGTGCGGGCGCAGCGCCACGCCGAGGCGCGCCGCGCGCTCTGCCATCGCCTCGCAGTTGCGTTCGAGCACGCCGACGTCGAGCAGCAGCGCGGGCGTGGTGAGTTCGGCCAGCGGCGTCATCGGCCGGTTCCCGACGCGATCTGCACCATCACGCTGTCGATTTCCTCGACCACGCGCTGCACCAGCGGCGGCAGCAGCACCAGCGTCATGTGCGCGGCGCCATCGATGCACGCGAGGCGGCGCTGCGTCGACAGCGCTGCAATCGATTCCTGGAACTCGGGCCAGCGCTGCTGCACCGCGGCAATCGCCGGGTCGGCGCCGGCCGGCAGCGGTTGCTGCTTGGCCCACAGCACGGCGAGCGGACGCGAACCGAAACCAGGCGAGGCAGCCGCCTGGCGCGCGACATGCGGCAGGCCGCGCACCTCGGCCAGCATGGTGTCGAGCGCTTCGGGCGTGTAGGTCGCCTTCATCTGGCGCAGCACCTGCGGCATGTCGGCGAACAGCGCCTCGATGGGCGCCTGCTCCGGCGGCGGCGGACCGCCGGCCTGGAAGTTCGCGCGCTTCTCGCGCTCGGCCGCGAACTGCGATTCGGGCGGTGCGTCGTACATCGTGAACTGGTCGGGGTGGCTCGCGTCGAGCATCACGACGCCGGTCACCTGCTCCGGATACAGGCCGGCATAGACCCGGTTCAGCAGGCCGCCGAGCGAGTGGCCGACCAGCACGACCGGGCCCGTCACGCCGGCTGCTTCGAGCAGCGCATGCAGTCGGTGCGCGGTGCGCTCGCCGTCGAAGGGCGCGTCGTCGGCCTCGCTCCAGCCCATGCCGGCGCGGTCATAGCTGATCACTGGGTACTTTGCCGCGAGCGCCTGCTGCAGCCGCGCGTAGGTCGGCGAAGCACAGCCGCCGCCGGCTTCGATGACGAGCGTGGGCTGCGACGCGTTGGCGGGCGCGGGGCCGCTGCGCTGCAGGTGCATGCGCCGGCCGTCAATGGTGTAGAGCTCGCCGGGCGCGGCCATGTGGTGCGGACGGCCCGGCTGTTCCACGCGCGGCCAGTAGTCGAGGTCGCGCACGCGGTATGGCAGGTGGGCGAAGTCGGTGCTCAGCGAGGACGGCGTCGACACATACAGCACCGCTTTCGCGAGCGGGCCGAACTCCGCATGGAAGTGCTGCGCCGACTTCACGATGACCAGCTTCTTGGCGGCCAGATCGATGCCCAGGCCCGTGAAGAGATCGGCGCCGATGACCTGGTTGCGCTTGCTGATGAGCACGATGTCCACGCCGTCGGCCGCCTGCACCCACACGCACGGGCCCATGGGCGTGCGCACGCCCGAGAGGCCGCCCTGCGAATGCGCTTCCACCACGTTCATCACGGTCACGTGCAGGTCGATGGGGTCGCCCGAGGCCGGGCCGCACTTGCCGCCCAGGCGCAGCTCGAAGCTCGCACTCACGCCGGCGTCGCGGCACAGCTGCACCGCGCCCAGGTCCCACACGCCGCCGAAGGCCACGTCGCCGATGCCGCGATCGATCACGGCGCGCAGCATGAAGGTGCTGTCGCTGGTGGCGCCGCCGCCGGCGTTGTCGGCGGTGTCGGCAATGACCACGGGGCCGTCGGGCACGGCCATGGCACGGGCGAGCGTCTCCTCGATCGAGAGCGAGGGCACACCGGTCTCGTGGCGCAGGTCCCAGAAGGCGCGGCCCAGTTCTTCGGCGAGCCTGGCGGCGAGCGCGGGATCGTTGTCGGTCACCACCCACATCTTGGCGCCCGACTCGGGCACGTCGGCCCACGGGAAGCCATGGCCGAGCGACACCGAGAGCACGCCCGGCAGCTGTTCGGCGGCCTGCATGCGGCGCACGAAACCGGCCATCGGTTCGCGCGTGGTGTGCCACTTGCCGACCATGCGGCAGTCGTGCACCGCCGTCACCGGCCGCACGCGGCCTTGCGCGGTGTCGACCACGATGCGGATCAGCTCGCGCAGGCGATCGAATGCGTCGGTGTGCGGATATTCCTTGTAGCAAATGATCGTGTCGGCCGCGTCCAGCATCTTCTGCGTCAGGTGGCAGTGCAGGTCGAGCGAGACGCCGATGGGCACGTTCGGCCCGACGATGTCGCGCACGCGTGAGATCACGTCGCCTTCGCAGTCGTCGTAGCCATCGGCCACCATCGCGCCGTGCAGCACGAGGATCACGCCGTCGACCGGGCCGGCCTTGCGCAGGTCGTCCAGGATCTCGTCGCGCAGGCGCTCGTACACGCTGCGCACGGTGCGCCCGAGCGGCTGCGCAAAGGCCAGCAGGCTCTCGACGGTTTCATGGCCTTCGGCGGCGAGCTGCTTGCGAACCTCGACCGCGTACATGCCGTAGCCGGCCGCATCGCGCGTGCTCGCGTCGCCACGGAAGATGCCGTATTCCTCGTAGCTGCCCAGGCCCGTGGGGGCCGAGACAAACGTGTTGGTCTCGGTGGCGAACAGGGTGGTGAAGAACTTCATGCGCGGCGCTCCTGGCGGGCAAGGTGGATGTTGCGGGTGCGCATGGTGTCCAGCCGCAGTCCGACGACACGGCCGGCCTTGCGCTCCACGTTGAGAATCGATTTGCCCAGTTGCGCCAGCACCGGATCGGCCGAGGCCAGCACCATCACGTCGGCCGACAGCGGCGTCAGCGCGCACACATGCTGGCCGTGTCGGCCCTGCACGGTGAGCAGCAACTTGCCGTCGACCAGCGCCATCTGCGCGGTGGCGTCGAGGTCGGGGCTGGTGTAGTCGCCGCAGAGCGCGTCGGCCAGCGACGCGGCATCGGGCGCGCTCTCGGGCAGGCGCTCGAAGCGGCGTGGCTGGCCGCCTTCGTGCAGCGCCAGCGCGTCAGGTGCGCGCTGCGGGTCGATGTCGCCCGCGTCGATCACGAGGTCGTTCACCGGGATGTCCTGCAGGCCCAGCCAGAGCTTGCCGTCGCCCTGGTGCAGCGGCTGCGCGCCGCTGGCCTGCCACGACATGCCCAGCTTGCCGCCGACATCCGCGAAGCCCAGCACGCTGCCGGTCGACGGTGCGTGGTAACGCTGGCCGACCAGCGCGGGGAAGTCGCTGGCCAGGGGCCGCACTTCGGACGGCGCGAGCGCGTCGCCCAGCAGCAGCTCGATCACCCGGAGCGCCAGCGATGCCGGCGACACGGGCGCGCCGTTCACCATGGCGATGATGTGCAGCCCGTGGCCGGGCACGCTGATCATTTGCGACTGCGCACCGAGCACCGCGCCCGCGTGGTGAACGATCTCGACGCCGCGGTACAGGTGGCGCGCAAGGCCGAAGCCGTAGGTCACCTTCGAGCCCGACGACAGCGTGGTGGGTTCGGACAGCAGCGCCCAGCTCTTCGCGCTGCCCACGATCTTTTCGCTGCCGTGCATGTGCGCGAGCCAGCGCAGCATGTCGTCCGCCGTCGACACCAGCGAGCCGCCGCCGTCGAGTTCGCACGGGTACACGCCGCGTCGCCAGCCGCCGCCGGGCACGGGCATGTAGAGGCCGGCCATGTGCGGCACCACGTCGAGGTCGGTCTGCACCGACGAGGTGTCGGGCATGCCCAGTGGTCCGAACAAGCGCGCCTTCAGGAAGTCGTTGAAGCTCTGGCCGCTCACGCGCTCGACGATCTTCGCCAGCAGGAAGTAGCCGCCGTTGCTGTAGACCATGTGCGTGCCGGGCTCGAAGTTGAGCTCGCTCTGGCGCGCCATGGCTGGCAGGCCCGGGCCGGGCAAGGTGAACGTGAGGCCGTGCGCAATGGCCCACAGCTCGTCGTGGCCGCGCCAGCCGCTGGTGTGCGTGAGCAGGTGGCGCAGCGTGGGGCCGTTGGCGCTGAGCTGCGGCAGCTCGGGCAGGTATTTCTGCACCGGGTCTTCCACGCTCAGCAGGCCGTCTTCGGCCAGCAGCAGCACGGCCATGGCCGTGAAGTGCTTGCTGGTGGAGGCGATGCGCATGCGCGTGGTCGGCGTGAGCGCCACGCCCATTTCCAGGCTGGCCATGCCGACGGCGCGGCGGTACAGCAGGCGGCCATGCTGCGCGATGCCCAGCACCAGGCCGGGCGCGTCGCTGCGGTTCAGGGGCGCCACCAGCGCGTCGATGGCGGCCAGTGCGGACGCGGTGTCAGGAAGAGAGGCTGAAGCTTGGGGTTGTGACATGGGGGAACAACGAACGATGAATGGGGGGAGCGGATGTCGACGCAGAAGGCTCAGTTCGGCTTCGCCTCGCGCATCAGGCGCACGAACGCGCCTTCGGTGGCGCGCAGCACCATCGCGCCCAGGCAGCCGCCGACCAGCGTGGTCGCGACGATGGACACGGCGAGCCCGTTGGGCATCGACTTGAGGGCATCCGACAACATGCCGACCATCAGCGGCCCCACCACGCCGAAAGGCAGGCTGGCCAGCGTGAGCATGGCGATGGTGCGGGCGCGCAGGTGCGGCGGCGCCGCGTCCTGCAGCACGTTGGGCAGCAGAACCGCGCTGCCGATGAGCGGCACCACGAGCAGGCCCAGCAGCGCGAAGTTGTGGTTGGCCGAGCTCGTGAACAGCAGCAATGTCGACAGCAGCGCGGCCGTGAGATTGCCCAGCATGATCAGGCGCAGCGCAGCGGCCGGTCCCATGCGCGGCTGCGCGTAGCGCATCGCGCCCACGCCCAGCAGGCCGCCGGCCACCGTGCCGCACAGGAATGCGAGGCCCATGCCCTGCCCCATCTGCACCGGTGTGACGCCGTAGGTGCGCGCCGTGACGATCGGCAGCCAGGTGCCCAGCGAACTCAGGCCCACGCTGGTCAGGCCCACGCCGGCCACCAGGCCCGCGAAGGTGCGCCAGTGACGGCGCAGGTGCTCGCGCAGGGTCGTCGCGCCCGAGGCTTCGGCGGCTGTGGCACCGGGCTTCGGAGCCGGCGGGCCTTCGCGCGGCGTGCGCCGGATCGACAGCACCAGCAGCGTCACCGGAATGCCGGCCGACGCCAGCACGAAGAAGGTCAGGCGCCAGGCTTCGAGCTGCTGCATCGCGACGGGCAGCCAGGGCCGCAGGTCGTCGGTGAGGTGCACGATGGTGCCGCCCAGCAGCGCGCCGAGCGCACTGCCGAAGATGGCCGACAGCGCGAACACCGCATTCGCCAGCACCCGCTGCGCGCGCGGGAACAGGTCGGGAATCATGCTGTTGGTGATGGGCGTGAGGCCCGCCTCGCCCACGCCCAGGCCGACGGAGGCGACGAACAGCACGCCGTAGTCCATGGCCGTGCCGCGCATGGCGGTGGCCGCGCTCCACAGCACCACGCAGGCGGCGAGCACCACGCGCCGGTCGTAGCGGTCGCTGAGCCAGCCCAGCGGCAAGGTGGCGATGCCGGTGAACAGCACGATGCCCGCGCCCTGCAGCAGCCCGAGCTGCGTGTCGGAGAGCGACAGCGTCTGGCGGATCGGCTCCGTCAGCAGCGTGAGGATGACCTTGTCGATCGACCCCAGCACCGTCGCGATGATGAGCACCGCCAGCGCATACCAGGCGCTGGTGGGCGCCTTGCGGTTCGTTTCGACGGCCGCAGGGGCGGCCGCATCCAGCGGCATCGGTGCCGCGAACGGTGGGAGGCCCGCCATGTCAGAACGGGACGTTGACGTTGAAGCCGATGGTGCGCGACTGTGCGAGCGCCGCCGTGACGATGTTCGGATTTCCCGTGAGGCCAAGTTCGACCGACACGATGCCGCGCTTGTTCGCCAGGTTGCGCACGTAGGCCGAGACGCTGAAGCGCTTGAAGTCGATGCCCGCCTGCAGGTCGACCAGCGTGTAGGCCGGCATCGTCATGCTCGGGATGACGCTGCTGCCGCGGTAGCCCGCATCGCGCTTGCCGGTGTAGCGCGCGCTGATGCCGACGTAGGCCGGGTGCTCGGCGATGCTGAAGTTGCGCGTCACGCCCAGCGTGGCTGCGAAGCGCGGCGTCTGGGGCAGCCGCGTGCCGGCCTTGGCTTCCAGGCCCTTGGCGTCTTCGGTCAGGCGCGCATCGACGGCCGCGGCGTTCGCGGTGAAGCGCCACTCCTTGCTGGGTTTCCAGTTGAGCGTGAGTTCGCCGCCCTTGATGCGGGCCGCGCCAGCGTTGGTGACGAAGGTGAAGGCGCCGCTGCGCGTGGGCTGCTGCACGCCGCTCCACTCGATGTCGTACAGCGCGGCCTCCAGCGACAGCGTGCGGTCCAGCAGGTCGGCCTTGTAGCCGAGCTCGTAGCTCCACAGCGAATCCGAGTCGTACGTCGGCTGCACGACCCGGCGGTCGGTGTCGGCCTTCAGCACGTTGGGGCCGCCCGGGCGGTAGCCGCTGGCCGCGCGGAAGTACACATTGCTCGTGTCCGACAGCAGGTACCTGGCCGCGGCGAGGTAGGTGGTCGGGCTTTCCGACGAGGTGCCGGCGGCATCGGCGGCGACCGGGCCGACGAGACGGCCGGTCTGGCGGCTGGCGTATTCCTGGTGGTTGCGCGCCAGGCGCACGCCGCCGGTGAGCGAGAACGCGGGTGTCACGTTCCAGGTCGCGTTG
This sequence comes from Variovorax sp. W2I14, assembly GCF_050435205.1. Classification (NCBI taxonomy): domain Bacteria; kingdom Pseudomonadati; phylum Pseudomonadota; class Betaproteobacteria; order Burkholderiales; family Comamonadaceae; genus Variovorax; species Variovorax sp. W2I14. The sequence goes on from NZ_JBNDJX010000001.1 coordinate 2,542,003, forward strand.
CCGTAGACGGCCTCTTCGCGGTAGCGCGAAGACTGCGTCGACGACAGCAGGCCGATGCTGCCCAGCCCGGCGGCCAGGTTGGCATCGAGCGAGCCGTTGTTGCTGCCGCGCTCGCGGTTCAGGTACAGGCCTGCGAGCCATTCGAAGGTGGTGCCCGAGCGCGAGGTCAGGCGGAACTCCTGGCTGATGCGATGCTGCTCCACGGTGCTGGTGATCGGTGCCGACGCCAGCGGCAGGCGCAGCGCGCCCATCAGCGGCGCGTAGCGGCTGGTGACGTCGACGACGTTGTTGATCTTCACGTCCTGCGCGGAAGTGATCGAGTTCAGCCGGGCCCATCCGAAGTCGTACTCCACGTCCAGGCCGAAGAGCTGCGAGAGGTTGCGGTACGACTCGCCGGCCGCGAGGTCGCGCGTGCGCTCCCGTCCCCAAGGGCGCAGGGTGCGCCGGTCCATGTCCTCGAAGCCGAGGCCCTTGCGGTGCACGTCCTGCACGGTGCCCGTGAGGCGCACCGTGAGTTCGCGCGTGGGCGTGAGCAGCAGCGAGACCCGGCCGCCGTCGGTGTGGCCGCGGTCGATGTTGCGGCCGCGCGCCAGGCCCGTGGCGTCGTAGCTGCCGCCGATCTGGTCGGTGAAGGCGGCGAAGCGGATGGCCGCCACGTCTTCCTTGAGCGGCACGTTGAGCACCGCGCCGGTCGTGAAGCCCGGGCCGCCGCCCTGCGTCCACGAGGTGCCGAAGCGCACCGAGCCCGCGAACTCCATGGTGTCGGGCTGGTTGGTCACGTACTTGAGCACGCCGCTCATGGCGCCGGCGCCGTACAGCGTGCCCTGCGGGCCGCGCAGCACCTCGATGTGGCTGAGGTCAAGCATGCCCATGTCCATCGGCGTGATGCCGCTGCTCGCGCCGGCCGAGCTCAGGCCGGTGGCCACGTCGTCCACGTACACGCCCACGGTCGCGATGCCCTGCACGGGGCCGGTGGTCAGCCCGCGCATGGTGAGGATGCCGCCGACGCTGCCGCTGCTCGTGAGGTTCACGCCCGGCTGCTCGGCCACGTAATCGGCCAGGTTCTTGGCGCCCGCGCGCTCCAGCGTCTGGGCCTTCATCACGTTGACCTGCATCGGGACTTCGCGCACCGGCTCGCGGCGGCGCGTGGCGGTGACGGTGACGCTGTCCAGCGACTGGGGCGTTTCATCGGGCTGCGATTTCGCGGCCGTGGCAGCCGTGTAGATCACGACCGCGCCGTCCTCACCGCGGCGCGTCTGCAGCGATGTGCCTTCGAGCAGCCGCGCCAGTGCGTCCTGCGGCGAGAGCGCACCCTTCACGCCACGCGTCGCCACGCCCTTCACGTCGTCCACCTTGTAGAGCAGCTGCACGCCGCCCTGCGCGATGTAGGCATCGAGTGCGGTCTTGAGATCGCCGCCGCTCACATCGAAACCTTGAGGCGTGGCCTGCGTCTGCACTTGGGCCTGCGCTTGCGCGGCCATTGCGCTCGACAGCGCCCACGCGCCGCCGATGACCCATGGGCGCAGGGCCCCGAACGTTCGCTTCTTCTTGGACGGCAGACCGGTGCGGGGCGCGATGCGATTCATGGGTGTCTTCTCCAACGTGGTTATTTGTTTGGGATACCCACTGAGACGAACGCCCCGTCACATTCCGGTAATTTGTTAATTCGAAATTCTGATTTCGTTGCCGCGCTCATGCGCCGCAAGGCCGAAGCCCTGCTTGAGCAACGCCACGAAGCCGCTCATGTTGTTGGCATCGAAGCTGCCGCCGATGCGCACCTGCGCGACCACCGGATCGGCGATCACGAGCTGGCGCGTGTTGTAGCGGTTGAACTGCGCGGCCGCGTCGGCCAGCGTGGTCTGGTCGAACACCAGCTTGCCTTCGCGCCAGCTCAGTTCGTCGTCGACCTGCTTGGGCGCCTTCGACATCACCAGCACATTGTCCGCATGCGTGACGGCCGCCTGGTTGCGCGTGAGCACGGTGGGCTCGGCGCTCTTGGCGCCCGGCTGGGCCGATGCGATCTGCACGCGCCCTTCTTCCACCGTCACGTTCACCTGCTCGCCCTGGCGCCGCACCAGGAAGCGCGTGCCCAGCACGGTGATGCGGCGGTCGCCCGCGATCACGACGAAGGGCCGCTTCTTGTCGTGGGCGATGTCGAAATAGGCCTCGCCCGCATCGAGCCAGACCTTGCGACCGCTGTCGTTCACCGCGGTGCGCACCTGCGTGGCGGTGTTCAGCGTGAGCTTCGAGCCGTCGGCCAGCGCCACCGACTGGCGCGCGCCCACGGCCGTGGCGTACTGCTGGCCCTGTTCTTCCCGCATGTACTTCCAGCCGAACCAGGCGGTGCCCGCCACGGCCACCAGCACGCCGGCGGCGATGCGTTGCAGCGAGAAGCGCGACAGGCGCGGGGCCGCGCGTGCAGCCTGCGACTGCGGTGCCGGAGCCGGCGTGGGGGCAGGAATCGGGATCGCCGGTGTGCGCAGTGCGCCCAGCCGGTCGCCGCGCTCCCAGGCGCTGGACAGCCGGAGCCACGCCACGCGGTGGGCGATCGATGCGGCGATCCAGGCGTCCAGTTGCTGCTGGTCGGTGTCGGTCCATGTGCCGCTGTCGCGGCGGGCCAGCCAGTCGGCGGCCACGGATTCAATGCGCTGGGCATCGCTCATGTCGAAAGCCTCCGCTCGTTCTGCGCTCGCCCGAAGGCCTTGGTGTCCAGTTGCACGCCGCCCGACAACAGGGCGTCGGCCAGGGCGCGCACGCCGCGCGAGACCTGCCGCTCGACCGTGTCCTCGGTGATGCCCAGTTGCGTGGCGACCTCGCGCTGCGAGAGCCCGTCGATCTTGCGCATCTCCACCACCCGGCGGCACTTGGCCGGCAGCGCTTCCAGCGCCGATTGCAGCAGCCGCAGCTCGCCGCGGCCGGCGGCGTGGCGTTCGGGTGTGAGCTCGTCGGCCGAGAAATCGAGCGCGTCGAGGTCGGCAATGATCTCGATGGAGACGATCTGCGCGCGCCGGGCGCGGTCGATCAAGAGGTTGCGCGCGGTGGCGAAGACGAAGGGCTTGACCTGTTCGGGCATGGATCTGGAGGCGGATTCGTAGATGCGCACGTAAACGTCCTGCCGCAGGTCCGGCACTTCGGCATCGTCGCGCCAGTTGCGGCGAAGGAAACGCGTGAGCGCGGCTTCCATCGGCAGCACCTCGCTGACGAACCAGGCGTCCAAGTCACTGAGAACCACTAAGCGCTCCTGGAAAGTGAAGGGCCGAAACGAAGGGACGGCAGCCGCCGGGATTGGCGACAGACAGTGAGACGAACGGCCCGAGGATTTCCGGTAACGCGCGACGGCACGCCGGGTGAATTTGCCGAAATTCCTGCGAATTCCGGCGCCCGGCTGCGCTCCCCGAAATTCTAGGAGGCCGCGGCCAAGGGCTTTTCCGCCTTGCCCGATACCGGAAAGTGCGTTCGAACTCGTCTTACCGGGACAGAAGAAAAACCAATTCGCGGAAAAACAGAACGACATGATTCGAATACGGAGGCAACCCCCCACCCTCTTCGCCTTCCTGAAGCGCTCCCACCCGGGCCCGGCCTTCGTTGCCGCGGCCGGCCTGCTGGTGGCGGGTCCGGCTTTCGCCCATGCGATGGAGTTCGACGTGAAAGGCGGCGAGCTGCGGCCCGCGCTCGATGCCTATATCGCGCAGTCGGGCGTGCAGCTCATCTACAAGGTGCAAGACGTCAAGGACCTCTCGACCCGGGGCCTCAAGGGAAAGATCGCCGCCGAAGCGGCGCTGGACCGCCTGCTCGAGGGCACCCGCCTGCGGGTGCGGCGCGGCCAGGACGGCGCGATGGTGCTCATCGCGCCGGCCCCGGCACGCGCGCCAGCGGCCGCGCGATCGGACGCGCCTGTGCGCGTCGAGTAAGACGATCGACCACAGCCGCACGCGCAGCGCCTGCAGAACGCGGCGCTGGAAGACACCGCGGTTCAGCGCCGTCCGACACAGCGCCCGGCCGCCGGCCCCAAGACTCCCGCATCCCCAAGAAAAAACCGGAGGTGAGATGAATCAAAGCGCTTGCAAAGGCAGGCAGCCGTCGCAACGCCCCAGCGGCGAGTTCCTGCTCCTGATCGTGATTGCAGTCCTGGTCACCACCATCGCACTCCTGCATCTTGCGGTCGAACGCGAACGTGCCGCGGGGCCGCTCGACCTGCAGCTGGTTTCCAGCATGCAGTTGGGTGCGCCCGCGGCCGGCAGCCAGGGCTATCCGAAGGGACAGTGAGGCGCGAGCCTTCTGTACGGGGCGATGGCATCCGGGGGCCGGCTCTACCGCCTACCGCCTACCGCCTACCGCCGCGCCCCAGGCGCAAGAGTCATTCGGCCGTGATGTTCGCGGTCTTCACGATCTGCGCCCACTTGCGGGTTTCGCTCGCAATGAATGCGCTGAAGTCCTCGCTGCTGCTCCCGCGAAGTTGCAGCCCCGCGGCCTCGGCCTTGCGACGGACATCCGGGTCGGCCACCGCCGCGTTGATCTCCGCGGTCAGCCGCGCAACGATGCTGGCCGGCGTTCCGGCCGGCGCGAGCATGCCGTACCAGCCATAGCCCACCACGGAAGGCAGTCCCTGCTCCCGGAAGGTCGGCGCCTGCGGGTAGAGAGGCGTCCGCTCTTCGGTGGCCACACCCAGAACCCGCAGCTTGCCGGCCTGTATGTGCGGAATGGCGGTCGAGATGGCGGTCAGGGTGGCGTCGATCCGCCCGGCAAGAAGCTCGGTGTAAGCCGCGGCGTCGCCGCGGTACTGCACCACGATGCCCTTCGCGCCGGAGGCACGCAGCAGCAGCTCGGCCGTCAGATGCGGCGCGGACCCCGCCCCGGGCGATCCGAAAGTCGCTCCCTTCGGATCCGACTTCGCATGCTTGATGAACTCCGCGAGCGATTTGTACGGCGCGTCGGCATTGACCACCAGGAACAGGGGAGCGATGGCCGTGCTGGCGATCGAGGCGAAGCTCTTGTGCACGTCGTACGGCAGGTCCTTGTACAGCGCCTCGCCGATGGCGATCGGTGCCGCCGCATGGAGCAGCGTGTAGCCGTCCGCCGGTGCCTTGGCAACGAAATCGTTGGCGATGCGCGTGCCGGCGCCGGCCTTGTTTTCGACGACGACGCCCTGCCCCAACCTTCGGGCCAGGAAGTCGCCGAGAACGCGCGTGAGGATGTCGTTCGACCCACCGGCGCCGTAGGGAGAAATCAACCGGATCGGCCGCGCCGGCCAAGCCTGCGCGAAGCCCGAGGCGCTCCAGGGAAGTGCCAGGCCAGCTGCGGCGGTGGCGAGAAGGTGTCGGCGATTCATTGTCATGGGCTTGTCTCCGTTGATTTTCCGGGCTTCAGAGGGGCTGGATCGGCGGATAGTCGAATGTCAGCGCCAGGTGGTCGGCATGCGGCTGATAGAGCCGCAGCACGACATAGAACGACTCGCCCTGCGGCGCGGGAAGCCAGTTGACCCCGGGTCCCGGGTCTTCGGCCTGGAGCCGAATGGCAAGGCCACCGTCGGCGTCGTGGTGCAAGCCCGGCGTGCGATCGCCGATCGAGTACCGGTCGATGGCGTTGGCAACGAAAAGGCAGTCGCTGCGCCGGTACATGGTGAGCGACCAGAAGGCGTCCACCTTCAGCCCTTTTCCCGGCGCGAACCGCAGTTCGTAGCGCTGCGATCCATTCAGCGGCACGCCGCGCGCATCCACCTCCGCGGTGGGGTACATCGCCTCCTCGATGCCCAATGCGCCGATGAAGTTGCGAGCGATGCGCGCGCGCGTCAGGTAATCGTCGCCCCAGTTGTTCTTGACCATGACCGGGATGGCCCAGCCTCCGCCCAGATCGTGCGGCTGGTTGTTGGCTCGCAGCCGTTCGTAGACGGTCGTCAATGAAGGTGCGAGACCGGCCGCCGCAGGAGGCCAGGCCAGCCGTTCGCCAGGCAGCGGCGCGTTGCGTCGAAGTGCGGCGCCCACGATGCGCAGGTACAGGTCGGCCGTCGGGATACCCGCATCGCGGCCGTCGATCCATGTGTCCACCCGCATCGCAGCATCGGCGCCGTTCAGGCGGACCAGACGCATCGCGGATTGCGACTCGCGCACGCGCGCGGCATCTTCGCCGTCGTCCTCCACGAGATGGCGGCCGATCACCCACACATCGTTTCCCGGCGCACCCACCGTCAGCGTGATGTCGGCCGGAACGACGCCGTGCCAGCCGGGGCCATGCACCAGTGTGCGCTGGGGCCTGTTGCCCGTCGTGCGGCGCCCGACATAGGCAAACGGGTTGGTCCACGCGTCGAGCAGCCCCAGCGTCCAGTAGCGGTCGCCCATGTCGGGCGTTTCGATGACCACCGGTCCTTCGGAAAGATCCAGCCAGGCGTTGCTGTAGACCGTGTCGTTGTTCGGGCTGACGACTTCCTTGTCTTCGGGGCCCAGGCGACGGTGCGTGTGGGTGAACTGGTTGACCCACCGCGCGTTGGACTTCGGGTCCGCCGCGGCGAACCCGAGCGTGGGATGGCGGCGCGCAGTGGTTGCGGCGCGCATCCGCATCATCTCGAAAAGCGGCAGCGTCTGGATCACCACGTCGTCACAGCCGTGCGCGATGGGGTCGGTCTTTGAATTCATCGTGCGTTTCCTTGTGTCACGCGACCGCGCCGGTACGGCGCAGCTCCTCGATCTCGTTCTGCGCGAATCCGAGCTCGGCAAGGATCTGATCGGTGTCGGCTCCGCAAGAAGGCGCGGCTGCCGGATTGGCCCGGGGCGCATCACCCAGCCGGTAGGGCAACGCCAGGGAGGGGTAGCGTCGGCCGTCGGCGCCCATGGCATCGACCAGGATCCCGCTCGCCTTGACGTCCGCGCTTTGAAGGACCTGCTGGTAGCTGCGCACGAAGCCGACAACGATCTGGTTGCGGCTCAACAGCGCGACGCACTCCTCGCTGGTGAACGACGAGAGGCACTCGCGCAGCACGATGCGGAGCTCGGCGCGGTGCTGCACCCGCAGCGCGTTGGTGCGAAACCGCGGGTCGGTGGCGAGCGGCTCGCGCCCCACCACGCGGCAAAACCGTGTCCAGTGCTCCTCCGCATAGGCAGACAGCACGATGTGCCCGTCGCGCGTGGGCACCACCTCCGCGGCGGGCGCATTGTTCGGCTGGCCATCGCCGATGCGGGTCGGCTCGGGCGCGCCACCCAGGTAGTCGCACCAGGTGGTGGCCTGCAGGTGCATCGCCACCTCGAGCAGCGAGGTACGCAGCGTCTCGCCCCGGCCCGTCTGCCCGCGCCCATAGAGCGCCGCAAGCACCGCCTGGGCGCCCAGGTGCGCGGCGGCCGCGTCGATGATCGGCACGCCCACCTTTTGCGGAAGGCGGTCCGGCTCGCCGGTGACCGACATCAATCCGCTCTCCGCCTGGGCCGCGATGTCGTAACCCGGGCGCTCGCTCGAAGGCCCCAGGTCCCCGAAGCCCGAGATCGACAGGTAGATCACCTTGGGAAAACGCTCCCGCACCGCAGATGGCCCCAGGCCCAGTGCCTCCACCGCGCCGGGGCGCAGGTTCTGGATCACCACGTCGCTCTCGCCGATCAGGCGCCAGGCGATCTCCAGGCCCGCCTTGCGCTTCAAGTCGAGCGCGATCGACTGCTTGCCGCGGCTGTAGGCGCGGATCATCGACTCGCCATAGCGGCCGATGTGCCTGGCTTGGTCCCCCGCAACCGGTTCGATCTTGATCACCTGCGCGCCGAGTTCGGCCAGGACCATGGCCGCGCCGGGTCCGGCGATGTATTGCCCCATGTCGATCACGCGCACGTTCTTCAGCGGTGCCGCGGCCGCGGTTGTCTCTCTGGATTCGAATGTCATCGGGGCAACGTTATCGTCTGCGCCGATTCTTGAAAATTCGATAATCGTGAGGATGTGATCACGATTGGCTATGGTTAAGGACCCCGGATGGACACGAAGACAGACCGCCTCGTTCGCACGCTGCGCCTAAGACACCTGGAGCTGCTGGTGGCCCTCTCCGAAACACCCACGATGCGAGGCGCCGCGGCACGGCTGCACCTGAGCCAGCCTGCGATCAGCAAGATGCTCGGAGAACTCGAGGGCTGCTTCGGAGCCAGGCTGTTCGAGCGCAGCCATCAAGGCATCCAGGCCAACGCGCTGGGTTCGAGTGCCGTAGTCCGGGCACGCGCGGTACTGCACGAGCTGGCCCGGGCGACCGAGGACGTCGATGCCATGCAACGCGGCGTGACTGCGGTTCTGCGCGTCGGCGCGCCGTCGGTCACTGCGACTGTTCCAGCGGCCATCGTCAGGTTGCGGGAGCGGCTGCCGGGCGCGGCCGTGCAGTTGCGGGAGGGCCGCGTCCATGAACTCATCCATCGCCTGCTCGACGGCGAACTGGACTGCGTTTTCGGTGCCATCACACCCGAGCTGATCTCCAGCGATCTGATTCCGTTGCTCGAGCCCGTCTTGCTGCTGAAGGACGAACTCTGCGTTCTCGCTTCGACCGCGAACCGGCGCATCGCCGGACGCACGTTCAAGTGGGCCGACCTCCAAACCGCGCAATGGGTTCTTCCTCCCAAGGAAACACTGGTCAGGCAGGCTTTCATGACCGTCTTCCTGAACAGCGGCGTCACGCCGCCCGTGCCTGTCATCGAAGCGATGTCCTCGGTCACGATCGGCACCGTGCTCCGCCAGGACCCATCGCTGCTGTGCGCGGTACGGCTGGAGCATGCGCTGGACGAAGTCGCCAGGGGCGGCGTGCACCGCCTCAAGATCGGGCCGCGCGTCGACCTGCCGTCGTTCGGTCTTTTCTTTCGACGGGACGGACTGGAAAGGCCCGCGATCCTCACAGCGTTCGCAGATGCCATACGGAGCGCCAGCAGAGCCAGCACTGCGGGAAACAAGCGCCCGGCCAAACATTGACTTGGCTCTGACGAGCGAACATTCGCGGGCCGCGTCAGCCGTCTCGACCCGTCGAATACAAGAACGGACTGACTCTCGCCTACTTGAACTCGTGCGCCACCACAGGCACGGACCGGCTGTCCTGCACGGTCACGCGCTGGCGGTACACCTCGAGGTCTCCATTGCGCACCTCGATGTTGTAGGTCCCCGGTCGCAGGGGCAGCGTCTTGAGCGGCGGGCTCACGCCGCGGTCCGCGCCATCGACGAACACCTGGCCCCACGGCCGGATGTTGAACTGCACGCGCCCCATGCCCGGTGCGGCCGCCGCCGACGGCACAGAGGGCACGGGCGGCGCGCCGGAGTTCGCCGAAAGCCGATTCAGCTCCGCGATCGCGTTGCGCGCGTCTCTTGCGTGCGGGCCGCGCCGGTAGCGGCGCAGATAGGCCTCGTAGCCTTCCCGCGAATTTTCGGCTTGGGCAAGCTTCCAGTCCTCGGCTTCGGTGGGCGCCTGTGGGACGGCGGGCGGCGGCGTTGCCGCCTGTGCCTCGGCGGGAGGTGTTGTGACCGGCACGTTCTCGAGCGGCGTCAGCGGTCCTTGCGCCGATGGCGCGCTCGCAGGAGCCGCGGGCGGCGCGGCGGCGCCGTCCGAAATCACCGTCGCACCGCCGGCTGGCGGCGTGCCGTCGGTGGCAGGAGACCCGGCAGCGGGCGCGCTGGTGACGGGTGCGGGCATGGCGACCGGCGGCGCGGCGGGATCGGACATCGGCGGCGCGGGCGGCGGCATCGTTACCACGGCGCTCGTGATGTCCGGCTTGCCCGAGGTCATGCGCAGGCCGATCCAGGCACCCACGGCGACGAGTGCGATCAGCAACCCGCCCACCAGGCCCCAGCGCGCAAGAGGCGGTGTCTTCTTCTGCGCGACGGGCTTGCTGCTGCTCCCGGTCGAGGCGGCACGCGGCGGCCGCGCGGGAGGCTGGGTCTGCAACGGCTCGGCCGCCGCCGCAGGCTGGGGAGCAATGGCGGTTGCCTCGAGCGGCGCCGGCATGGGCGACAGCGGCGGAGGGGGTGGCGTGGCCGGTACGGGCGCGGACGGAATGATCACCGCCGGCGCGGCCATCGCGTTCACATAGATATCGCCCAGCTTCACGAGCCCCAGCTCGGCCGCGAACACGGCGACGGTCTGCGTGCGGTCCTTGCTGTGCACGGCCAGCGTATGGTCGACCGCGGCGCAGAAGCCGGGGCTCAGGTCGCTGCGGCCCATGGACGACAGCGGCACGTAGGCGTCCTGCACGCTGCGCACCACGGCCGACGGCGGCGGATGGCCGGTAACCGCCCGGTACAGCACGGCGCCCAATGCATACAAGTCGGTCCACGCGCCCTGCCGCAGCGTGTTGTCGTCGGCGTACTGCTCGATGGGCGAATAGCCCGACTTCACCATCACCGCCACTTCGTCGACCAGGTCGGCAATCGACTTGCGCGCCGCGCCGAAGTCGAGCAGCACCGGCAGATCGTCGTGCTGGATGAAGATGTTGTCGGGCGCGATGTCGCGGTGAAAGCACTGGTTGCGGTGCAGCGTCTCCAGCGCGCCGAGCAGCGGGCCGAGCATGCCCAGCAGCCACGGCTCGGTGATCTTCGCGGGCTCGTCCTCTGCCAGGCGGCGCAGCGTGCGGCCCTTGTAGAGCTGGATCGCCATGTAGGCGGTGGAGTTCGACTCCCAAAAGCGATGCACCCGCACCAGCGCCGGATGACTGAACTGCGCGAGCGTGCGCGCTTCGTTGATGAAGCTGCGAAGGCCCGCCTGGAAGGTGGCGGTGAGCCGCTCGGAGCGCACGTGCACGCTGTTGTCGCCCACGCGGCGCGCGAGCATGGAGGGCATGTACTCCTTGATCGCGACCTCGCGCTGCAGCGAGTGGTCGTAGGCGCGGTAGACGATGCCGAAGCCGCCCTCGCCGATCACTTCCAGCAGTTCGAACTCGTCCAGCCGGTGGCCCACGCCCAGCGGGTGCGGTTTCTCCGCGTCCTGCGCATCGGACGGCGGACTGTGGCCGCTGCCGGTGCTGCTGTCGTTCGTCGTCATTCATCTCCTCCTGTCGCGGGGGGCCGGTTTTTTATGCCCATGGCACGTGCCCCTGCGAAAACAATTTCGAGAACAGCGGTGTATTGAGGCCGCCGCCGTGGGCAGCGGTGCGCAACGGTGAGCCGTCGGCCTGGTTGGTCCACCAGTAGCTGGTGCTGCCGAAGGCATCGAAGCACAGTGGAAGCTCGGGCCAGCCCAGGCGTTGTTGGGCGCTCGCGCCAGCGGCTGTAGGTCCGAGGATCGAAAGAATGTCGTCCGAGCCACCGCTGGCGGTGCGAAAGCCCGCGCGCGCGGCGGCCAGGATCTGGCCGTCGAACTGGTCGGGTGCCACGCCGTGGCGAATGGCCTGCAGCAACGCGGTGCCGCACTGCCAGTACCACGCGGCCGAGCCTTCGAGCACGGCGGGGCGGTAGTTCGACGCGGACACCTGCAGCGTCACGCACACGGGGTAGTAGCGGCCCACACGGTCGCAGCTCGGGGCAATGCAGCCGAACTGCACCGCGTCCACGCCATGGGTCGCGGGAATGGCGAAGTTCCAGACCGGGGCCACCGCGTAGTGGCGCGTCATGGCGTCGGGCCAGCGCTTGAAGCTTGCGAGGCCGTTCTGCATCCAGCGGTCCCACCAGGCCTGCAGTTCGCGCGGCATGCGGCGGTAGAGAAAGTCGCCGGCGGCGGGCAGCTTGCCGTACCAGCCGATCTGCTCGTCGACGGGGACCCAGGCCTGCGGGGGGAGGCTGCTGTTCATGTCCTATGACTTCCCGGGGCACGAGAACCCGCTCATCTGGTTCAGCCGCAGCGGGTTGTAGACGCTGTTGGCCGTGACCGCCAGCACCACCTTCTTGCCCTGCAGGTCGAACGTCGCGTTGAACGACTCGGGCGAACGCCCGGCCGAGACCGATGCCTTGTCGAAGAGCCGGTGCAGCGCCCACGGCCCTTCGGTCACGATGCCGCCGGCCGGCGTGCCGTTGGCGGTCGTCACCTGCAGGCGCACCTGGTTGCTGTTGCGCGGGCCCGGCCACTTGACGGTGCTCGGCGCCTGCGGGCCGTGTGCATAGCGCACCGTCTGGCCGTCGATGTCGAGCGTGAACTGGGTGATGGCGGCATCCATGTCTTCGGGCCTGAGGTCGATGGTGAACGACGGCGTGCGGCTGCCCGCCATGCCGGTGAAGAACACGTCGCGAATCGCCTGCGCCTTCTGGAACGAATCGAGGTACGCCGAGCGCCCTGCCGCGCTGCCGTCGACACCGCGCTTGAAGGTCCACGGATTGACCGAAGTGTCGACCTGCGAGGCGAGGTTCTTCTGGAAGAAGTCGTCCATCATCCCGCCCGGTGCGAAGAGTTGCGCAAAGTCGCCGGCCGCCACGTCGCGCGGCGAGCCGCGGGAGAACGGGTAGCGCCCCGCGATCGCCTGGTTGCAGAACTGCCCGATGGTCGCCGCCGCGTTCTGCCCGATGTTCTGCCGCGTCACTGCCGCCGCCTTCGACGACGCGGTGGCCGACAGGTCGTTCAGCATCCCCTGGAACGGCACGGGCAGCCGGCCCGCCTCGGCCTGTACCTTGGTGACCGCATCGCTCGACGGCGGAATGTTGCCGCTGCGCAGCGCCGTGTCGGTGGCGGTGAGGAAGGTGTAGAGCTCGTTGATGAGGGCCGCCGTGGCATCCAGCGGCGTCTGCCCGCCCGCCTTGGGCGCGGTCACCATGCGGCGCAGCGGTTCGAAGTGGTTGTCCACCAGCGACTCGGGGCGGTCGGGCGCGGCGTTGCGGCGCTGGCTGCCGTCGGGCTGGCCGATCAGCTGTTCGATGCGCTCGCGGGTACTGGCCACCCGGTTCTGCGCCTGGTCGAGCAGGCTGCGCGCGGCCTCGTCATGGTTGCGCAGCAGATCGGTTTCGCGCGCGGCACCGCGAATGAGCCGCGACATCGGCGACTCGCCGGTCGAGAGCACGCGCGTCATCTGAATGCTCTGCAGCAGCGATTTGCTTTCGGCCAGCCGCACGTCGGCCAGGTACTCGTCCCACACGCGGATGTAGTCGGTGAGGTAGAGCCGCCGCACTTCGCGCAGCAGCAGCTCGCGCGAGGTGATGTCGGTCATGCCGGGCGCACGGATCTGCAGCACCCAGCGGTCTTCCTGTTCGAGCGCGAGCGTGGTCTCGGCCATGCGCTTGTCGAAGATGTCCCAGTAGCCGCGGTAGGTGAAGAGCGTCGGGATGCCGTCGGTCAGCGGTTTGCCGCTCGCGCGCCGGATCACCAGCGCCGACTCGGCCCCGGCCATCTCGGCGATGGTGAAGGCATTGGGCGGGCTGGTCTGCAGCAGGATGCGGCGCAGCCGCGCATACGAGCGCTGCGCGAGCGGCACGCCGGCCAGGCGCTCGCGCGTCTGCGTGATGAGCCTGTCGTCCTTGGCGAACGGCGATGTCACCACGCGCTCCGCGAACAACGCCTTCAGGTGCGACTCGAGGTTGGTGCGCTGCTCGCGCGTGAGCGAAGCGCCGATCTTGCGGTCCACGTCGGTGAGCAGCCATGCCTGCAAAAAGTCGGCGTCGTAGCGCTCGGCGTCGTACAGCATGAGGTAGGCCTTGAGCGCCTCGTAGCTGTACTCGGCATCGATCTTCGCGGCATCGCGCAGCGACTGCTCGATGCGCTGCGCCGCCTGCGGCAGCAGCACGCTTTCGAGCGCGCGCTGGTAGACGCCATCGGTCGCGGCCTGCAGCTTCTCGCCCTGGTAGAGGCCGAAGCGGTAGGACACCGGCGGATCGCCGATGTCGAACCGGCCCGACTTGGGCAGGTCGCGCAGGCGGTCCAGGATCAGGAGCGAACTCGCGAGGTCGCCGCTCGCATCGACCACCGTCGGCAGCTCGCCGCGCGCCGCGGCCTTGTTGAAGGCCTTGGCGTTGTTGTCGACCTCGGCCACGTAGTCCTTGTTGTTGCGCCAGCTGTTCACGCAGGCGCCCAGCAGCACCACGAGCAGCACGCCGATGAGGCTGTAGCCCGCGACGTCCATGGCGCGGCGGCGGCGGTACCAGCGCAGGTTGATGCCGGCCACGCCCGCGTCGCGGAAGATCACCTGCTGCAGCAGTTCCTTCAGGAAGTAGCTCTTGCCCGGACCCGGCGGCGGCGCGGGCGGCGCATTGACCTGCAGGTAGCGCTTGATCGCGCCCATCACGCGGTCGAAGGCCGTGCCCTCCTGCGTGCCGCTCGTGAAGTACACGCCGCGCAGCATCGACGCGGCCTCGAACTTCGAGGGGTTGAACACGTCGGCCAGGAAGGTGCCCAGGATGTCCTCGAAGCTCGCGAACTGCTGCGGCAGCAGGTAGGCCTGCGCGCGTCGCATCTGGTCGGGCTCGGCGGCCATCAGCTCGGGCAGGCGCTCGTCCAGACGCTGGTGCAGCAGCTTGTATTCCTGGTGGAAGCGCTCGCGAAGATCGGCCTTCGCGGCATCCGCGGGGTTGGCCTCGATGGGAAAGGTAAAGCCCCACACCTGCGCGCGCTCGGCGCGGCCCAGCGAGCCGAAGTACTCGTTGAAGCCGGCCAGGAGGTCGGTCTTGGTGACCAGCACATAGACCGGAAAGTCGATGCCCAGGTCGTTGCGCAGTTCCAGCAGGCGCTTGCGCAGCGCCATTGCGTGGCGCGCCCGCTGCGCGTCGTCGGCCAGCGGCAGATCGGCGATGCTGATCGTGAGGATCGCGCCGTTGATCGGCTGGCGCGGGCGAAATTTCTTGAGCAGGTCGAGAAAGCCCTTCCACTCGCCCTCGTCGGTCTCGCGGTTGCTCTCGTGCGTGGTGTAGCGGCCCGCGGTGTCGATCAGCACCGCCTCGTTGGTGAACCACCAGTCGCAGTTGCGCGTGCCGCCGATGCCGCGCACCGCGGCCTTGCCGAGTTGGTCGGCCAGCGGAAAGTCCAGGTCGGAGTTGACCAGCGCCGTGGTCTTGCCCGAGCCCGGCGCGCCGATGAAGATGTACCAGGGCAGCTGGTACAGGTACTGCCGGTCGAACACCGAGAAGCGGCTCGCGGGCTTGCCGTCGGCGCCCTGCCCGAAGCGCATGTTTTTCAGGATCGCGGTGGCGTCGGTGAAGCCGCTCTGCAGCTCCTTGATCTCGGGCGCATCTTCGGGCCTGGCTTCTTTTTCCTTCTTCGAAGGCACGCGCAGCTGGTTGAGCAGCTGCGCATTGAGTCGGCGCTCGCGCCACTTGCGATAGATCAGCCGAACGATCCATATCGCGAACATCAGCGCGATGACGGCGATGCGGACGAACTCGCTTTCCAGCGGCCGGTAGCGGCCCACGGCGATGACCGGGCCGATGACCCAGATCAGGAACGCAACGGCCAGCAGGCCGAGAAAAATCCACAGGTCGCGGCCGATGAGAAAACGGAAGATGGAACGCAGCATCAGCGGGTTCCCCCTTGCTGCGCCGACGGCGTCACGGGCGCGACCAGCAGCGTGACCTCGACGCGGCGGTTGCGCGCGCGGTTGGCCGGCGAATCGTTGGGCGCGAGCGGATCGGCATCGCCGCGGCCCTCGGCGCGCAGGCGTTCAGGCCGCGTGATGCGCAAGGCCAGCATCTTCTTGACGGAATCGGCGCGTGCCTGCGAGAGCTGCCAATTGGAGGGAAAGCGCACGCTGCGGATCGGCTGGTCGTCGCTGAAGCCGCTGACCAGCACGTTGCCCTCCACGGAATTGAGCGCATCGGCCACGCGGCTGAGCACCGGCACATAGCGGTCGAGCACGCGGTCGGAGCCGGACGCGAAGAGCCCGTCGCCGCGCAGCACGACCACGCTGCGGTCGACCTCGTCGCGCACCGTCAGCAGGCCTTCGCGGATCTCGGGTTCGAGAAAGCGCTGCAGGCGCGGCTGCGGCGCGGGCATGACGACCGCGCGCGCCGTCTGCGGCAGGCGCACCGCATTGACGGCCGCGAACGCACCATCGGAGTTGCCCGCAAGGTTGAAGGTGAGCACTGCGAAGGTCAGCACCAGCAGCACCGACGCCACGGCGCCCACCGCCCACACCGGCAGCCAGTTGCGCGTGCGGCGCACCGGCGCGGTCGCGTCCTGCCAGTGCGGCGACAACGGCTGCGCGATTTCGCCACGCGTCTGGCGAATGATCTGCAACAGGCGCTGCTTCAGGGTTTCAAGCTGCGTGCGGCCGTTGTCGATGACGCGAAAGCGCCCTTCGAAGCCCATGGCCAGGCAGAAGTAGATGAGTTCGATCAGGTGCAGGTGCTGCTGCGGGTTCTGCACCAGGCGCGAGAGCAGCTGGAAGAATTTCTCGCCGCCCCAGGTCTCGTTGTGGAACATCACCAGCAGGCTCTGCGACGACCAGATGCTGCCGCCCCACGGCGTGAGCGCAGCGGCTTCGTCCACGGCAGTGCAGAGGCAATAGCGCGCGCCGATGATCACCTCGGGCGAGATGCCGCTTTGCTGCGCGCGGGTCTCGAAGCGACGCACTTCGTCCACGAGGTTCTCGCGCAGCTGCGCCGGCGCATCGTGATGGCCCGTCGCGCGGATCTGCGGGATCAGGTCGAGCAGCGGGTTGGCGGCCGCCACCAGCGGGTTGTTGCCCGCGAGCGCGGCATCGCCCGCGTGCGGGCGCCGTGCGTCGTGCCATGCGGTGAAGGATTCGGGTTGCTGGCCCAGCCCGCGCGGCGAAGCCGGCATGCCGCCCGCGTCGCCATTGCCGCCACTACCGCCGTTACCGCCGCCGGGGTTCGGCGGCACGAAGCCCCCCGGACCGACGGCCATGTCGTTGACACCGTTCATAGGGTCCCTCACGGACGGATGGCCCAGAACTCCATGGCCAGGCCCGGAAAGTCACCGGCCAGGTGCATGGCGACGCCGCCGGATTTCTCGAGCTGGCGCCACATGTCGCCGCTCTTGTCGAGCTCGAAGTAGTGGTAGCCCGCGTTGTAGGGAATCTGCCGCGGCGCCACCGGCAACGGCCGCACCGTGACGCCCGGCAGCTGCAGCTGCACGAGATCGCGAATGCGCTCGACCGAACCGATCTTGACCTGCGTGGGAAAGCGCTGCTGGATCGCCTCGGCCGGCAGGTCCGCGTGCACCGCGAGCACGAAGCCCGCATTGCGCACCAGCACCGGATCGGGCATGCGTCCCACGCGCACGCCGTGGCTGCGCTCCTCCAGCTCGATGGCGATCGCGCTCTGCTCGAGCACGGCCGAGAGCGATCGGCGCAGCTCTTCCATCAGCGGACGGATGCTCTCGTTGAGGTTGTCGTGGTCGTACACCGGCCACAGCACCGGACGGCGCGTGGGCGAGGTGTGCGTGGCAAGGTGGCAGGCCAGCTTGAGCCAGTCGATGAAGAGTTGCTCAGGGTGCACCTGCACCGCCTGCTGCGCGTGCCAGGTGGTCGCGAGGTAGCGGTTGACCAGCTCGAGCAGGAGGAAATCGGAGACCTCGCTCACACCGCCGCGGCCCGGTTGCGAGAGCCGCGAGGCCAACGCCTCGGAGCGTTGCGTGAGCAGGCCGTGCAGCTCCGCGATCATGCTGCGCAGCATTGCGTGGGCCGATGCATCGAGCACCGGCGGGATGTAGTTGGCATCGACCACCAGCTTGTGGTCGGTGCGCCGCTCGATCACGCGTACCGCGCCGATGGCCTGCCACTCCGCGGTGAGCGACGAGGCGCGCGCAAGGCGAAGGCGCGGCGCCGCAAGCTGCAGCACCGCCGGACCGAGGGCCACCGCGTTGCCGTCGGCCACCTCTCGCTCGATCACGCCGAAGCGCGCGGCAGAGCCCTCGTCTTCGGCAAAGATGACCTCCTCGCTGCCGGGCCTGCGCAGCGGCAGTGCGAGCACGATGAGTTCATCGGTCAAATCGTTGGGCACTTCGTAGGGCGGCGGCGCATCTTCGATGCCGAAGGAAAACGGCGTGCCATCGGGCAGCACGCCGGCGCCACCGAGCAGCGACACGCGCCCGAGCGCATAGGCGTCGCGATCGATGTCCAGATGCAGCCAACCCCAGTACGCGCCCTGCAGACCCGCGGCGCGGCGCGTGACGTACTGCTCGACGTAGCGCTCCAGTTGCTGGAAATGCTGGGGCCGCAGGTACATGCCTTCGGACCACACCACGCGGTTCGCCAATGCCTGCGGATGGGCGCCCGATCTTGCGGAGCCCGAGTTGCGAACTGTCACCAAAGAACCTCCTGGGAGTGCTCACACGGAAGCGGGAGATGCGCTCTGATGACGGCCTCCCGATCGATCGTTCTGCGCTTGATGCTACACGCCGCTTGTTGCGTTTTGCACCGCATTTTGCGCACTGGTTTTTCGCACTTTCGCACTAACTTTGCGATGTCGTTAACGACTTGGTAGTAACTCGATGCCCGTCTTGCGGATGGCAATGCGCACCGCTTGTTCGCTTGGCGAAAACTGCCACACCTTGTACAGATTGGTTTGCTTCGGCTCCTTGAGCGGCAACACGATGCGCCACCGCGCAGCTTCGAGCTTGCGGTAGCCCGCGATGATGCCGATGGAGCGCGAGTCGAGCCCTGCTTCCCGCTTGAAGACACGCTCTTCGCCGCTTCGCATGATGGCCTGGTCCGCATTGACGAGCTCTGTCGACAGCGTCTCGCGGTCGCGGTCCTGGAGCGCGAAATAGTCTGCGGTCTCGAAGTTACCGGAAGATTTCAGTTCGAAGACCTTCACGAGAATCGGCGCTGCCTGGCCGCGTCCGTCGGGGTTCACGCCGTCGTCGATGCGGATGGTGACCGCATAGGGCGTGGGCAACGACTTGGCGGTCGATGCGCATCCACTGACGAGGCCCGCAAACAACGGTGTGGTTGCAAGTGCGCCCTGAAGCAAGGTTCGTCGCTGCATGAGATCTCCCTCAGAGGTTCGCGGCCTATATTATCGAATCGTGTCCCCGGACGACGACGCATCGTGTGCTTGTGTCGCAACCTGGCGGCATACTGTTTCGAGCATTGCCATTCATTGCCTTTCGCGAGGTAGGAGAGAAGATTGAAGTCATGTCTGCCTGCTCTGGCTTTCACGCTTTTTCTGGTATCCGGTTGTCAGACCGCGCCCGAGCCGCCACCGCAACCCGAACGCCTGAGCCAGAAGGTGGCACGCGACACGCTCGAGCGCGCGCAGCAGGCCTATGACGAAGGCGACTACGCCAAGGCCATCTCCACGCTCAAGAGCGGCGGCGTGTCGGTGTTCGACGGTGCCGAGCCCGCCACGCGCCAGAGCGCGATGAAGCTGGAGGCCTTCAGCTATTGCGTGAACAACCAGATCCCGGAATGCCGCACGCAATTCCGCAAGGTCCTCGATGCATTCCCGAGCTTCGATCTGACCGTCGCGGAGCGCAAGCACCCGGTGTGGGGCCCCGCCTTCGAGGCCGCCAAACGAATGAAGCGCTGACCATCGCGGTCACCGCCGACCGACGCCCGAGATGAACAGGAAGACGCCATGCGCTGGACCGTGATCGAACATGCCGGCAGGCCGGTGACAACAGGCGCCTCGGCGCTGCTTGCAGCGCCCGGAGGCACCATCGGACGCAGCCCCGACAACCACCTCGTGCTGCCCGACGAGCAGCGGCAGATCTCGCGCCTGCAGGCCACCGTGCGCTTCGACCAGGAGGGCGCTGTAGTGCTGCGCAACATGAGCGCGGTGCTGCCCATCAGCGTGAACGGACGCACGCTGCAGCATGAGGAAGAGTCGCGCGTTGCGGACGGGGACCGCGTGGTCATCGGGAGCTATGTGCTGGAGGCCGCGAGCGCCCAGCGTGCGACGAACGTTCCCGCAAGGCCGCCTTCGCCACCGCCGATCGATGCGCCGGCGACGCTGCATCCGCCTGCGGTGCAGGCAATGCCGGCGAGTTCGCTGGATGCACTGCCGCAAGAGGCGCCCGTGTCCGACGTGTTCTCGGACCTGTTCGGCGCGGGCGCGCTGCCCATCGGTGACGCGCCGCCGACGACCGTGGCGATGCCTGCGCCTGCATCGGCTTCTGTTCCTGCAGCGACGCCCCTGCCCTCGCCTGCGCCGGCCTTTGCACCACCGCCGCAGGAACAACAGTTCGCCGCACCTGCGGTCACGGCTGCACCATCACCAGCACCACCGCCGTTCGCGAAGACGGCTGCGCCCACCACATCGCAGATTCCTTCCGCCGCCGATTGGGACGCCATCCTCGCGAACGCGCCTCGCCGCGTCGACAGCGCGTCGGCACCGATGCCCGATCCCTTGGTGCACGAGCCTTTCGAGCTGCCGTCACAGGCGCGAAGAAACCCCGTCGATCCGCTTGCTGAACTGAACCCAGGTGCAGCGAACGACATGTCCGACATCGCGCTCAAGCGCGGCATGGATCCGCTCTCGTTCTTCGCGGCCGACAGCAACGCACCCTCGCCGCTCGCCGATCCGCGCCCCACGGCACTCACCCACGAAGACCCGCTCAGCGACAGGCACCCGGCCCTCGATCTGCTGGGCAAGCCGCCGGCTGTGCAGGGGTTCAACCACTCGAACCATGCGCGCGAAGTCGGCGCGCAATTCAGGCCGCCGAGCCCGGTGGCATTCGATGCGCCCGAGGTGAAGCCGGTGAACGCGGAGGTGAGCCCGTTACCTGAACCACTACCGCCGTCTCCACCTCCTCCACCTCCTCCGCCGCCGCCGCCTCCTCAAGCAACATCGGCACCCACGCCGATTGCGGAGCCGGAAACTCCCGCCGCCGCGCTACCGGTCACGGCCGCACCCGCGGAGGTTGTTCCGCCAGTCGAGATCGTGTCATCGGAACTGGTCGAACCCGAACAGGCCCCGGCACCCACTGCGCTTTCGCCTTCGCCTCCCGTCGTGGCCGCAGCGCTCCCGCCCGCAGCGGCGTTGTCATCACCCGCGTCTTCCGACGAACTCTTCAAGGCCTTTCTCGAAGGTGCCGGCGTGCCCGATGTTGCCGGCCAGCAGCCGCTCGATGCGGAAGCCATGCGCCACCTCGGCCGGCTGATGCGCGCGTTCACCGACGGCACCATCGAGCTCTTGTCATCGCGCGCGATGCTCAAGCGCGAGGTGCGCGCCGAGATCACGATGATCGTGGACGAAGAGAACAACCCCTTCAAGATCCTGCCCAACGGCCGCGCCGTGCTGATGCAGATGTTCGGCGCGCGCATGCCCGGTTTTCTCACGCCCGAAGCCGCAGTGCACGATGCCCTTGGCGACCTGCAATCGCACCAGCTAGGCATGGTGGCCGGCA
The DNA here is from genome assembly GCF_050435205.1 of Variovorax sp. W2I14. Classification (NCBI taxonomy): domain Bacteria; kingdom Pseudomonadati; phylum Pseudomonadota; class Betaproteobacteria; order Burkholderiales; family Comamonadaceae; genus Variovorax; species Variovorax sp. W2I14. The sequence continues at coordinate 2,563,154 of NZ_JBNDJX010000001.1, forward strand.
TGCGCGCGGCGCTGCTCACCGTGCTGCAGCGCTTCGACCCCGCGACGCTGAGCCGCACCACACCGCACGACGGCAGCCTCGGCGAAAAGATGTTGCCCGGCGGGCGCGAGGCGCGCCTGTGGCGCCAGCTGCGGCAACTGCATGCGGAAACGGCCGCGGCCGTCGAAGACGATTTCCAGGCCGTCTTCGGCCGCGCTTTCCAGCAGGCCTACGACAGGGAGATGGAACGCCTGAAGGAAGCGCGCCGTGCTTGACGCCACCCGCGCCGCCTTCGCGGTTCCCATCTCGACCTCGCAGTTCTCCTGCGTGGGCGAGCGCTCCGGCAACCAGGACGCCATCGGCTACCACCTCGATGAGCACAACGCGTGCTTCGTCGTGAGCGACGGCGTCGGCGGCCATGCGGGCGGCGAACTGGCCGCGCGCATCGCGGTGGACACCGCGCTCAACACTTTCGTGGGCCGTCCTTCTGTCGCGGCCGACGACATCCGCCATGCGGTGAAGGCGGCCAACGACGCCATCCTGGCGAGGCAGCGCGAGCTCGCCGACCAGAGCCGCATGAGCGCGACCATCGTCTCGCTGTTCGTGGACCGTGCAAGCGGCCACGCCTCCTGGGCCCATGTGGGCGACAGCCGCCTCTACTGGTTCCGCCGCGGCGCGTTGATGCAGCGCACCGAAGACCACAGCCTGTCGGCGCGCTCGGGCGAAGCCGCGAGCGGCAGCGGCGCCAACGGTGGCGAGCGCCTGGTCAAGACCAACCTGCTGTACCGCGCGCTCGGCGCGCGCGCAACGGCCGAGACCACGTTGTCGGCGTCGCAGCAACTCGCCGATGGCGATGCGTTCCTGCTGTGCACCGACGGACTCTGGCAATTGATCTCGCAGCAGGTGATGGAGCGTTCGCTGCAGCTGGCGGACAGCGCCGAGGAATGGCTCGCGCTGTTGCGGCGCGCGGCCGAGGCGAAGGCCGACAAGGCGCGGGACAACTACTCGGCGCTGGCGGTGTGGGTGGGGGCGCCGCAGCAGGTGACGCTGGCGGGCACGGCGATGCCACGGGCCGCGGCCTGAGCGCGGCCGCGCGGGTGGCGCGCCCGCCGCCTCAGAAGCCGAAATAGAACATCTTGAAGTGCATGCCGGGAATGCACTCGAAGCCCAAGATATTCATGCGGTTCTGCGTCGTCAGGCTGCCCAGCCGGGTCGCGGGTGTGCCTCTGAGCAAAAGGGTGAACATGCCGGCGATGTGCCGCATCACCTGCATGAACACCTGCGAGATCATTCCGCCCATCACACCGGGCTGGTCGCCCAGGGTGATCGGCGTCATGGTGGCCATGTTGTGCATCGGTGCGCCCATCAGCAGCATGTTCCAGCACACGGGGATCGACATGGGCCGGATCGCAAGGTTCGGAAAGGGAAACGGCACGGGCGTGCGGCAGACATCGGGAAAGCCGATCGACCCTCCCAGCCATTGGTGAGTTGCCAGACACATGAGGTTGCCTCCTTGAAATTCGATTGAAAAAGCGATGTGGAACGGGCGCCGGCCCTCAGCCCATGTGGATCTGCGCGGCGTCCACCTTCATGAGCTCCTTGCCCGTCATCAGCACATGCTTGCCGTGCACTGACACCGACTCCTGCGCACGCATGTCCAGGTGACCGGCGCGGACCTGGTCGGTCTCGTCGACCAGCCGCAACGCGCTGCGCGCCATCTGCACCATGCGCCCGGCCACGGTTTCGAACAGCTTGCCCACCAGACGCAGGCGCCCCACCGTGCCGTCGACCGACTCGCCGGTGTAGCGCATGTCCGCCACGTCGCACTGCGCCTTCTCGGCTTTCATAGTCCATCGGGCGCCTTGCATGTCGAGTGCGCCGCCGCTTCGAAGACGCAGATCTCCGTCGCCTTCGATGGACACCGCGCCCGCATTGGCAGCCAGGGTCAGGCTGCCGGGCACGTCGATGCGGCTCATTGCGGCGTCGGCCTGTTCGATCACCGCGATCAGGTAGACGCGCAGGCGGTCCGGACCGGACAGCAACACGGTGTCGCCGGGCTCCGGCTTGAGCAGGCAACTCGCCGCACGGCGGCACGACCAGAGCGTGCCGTCCTCGGCCTGGACGCCGAGCTGTCCGTCGGGCATTGACGAGACCAGCCGCCCCACGAGCTGGACGGGCACCGATTCGGTGGACACGGGGCGCAATGAAACGACGTTCATGGTGGGATCCCTTTCTCTTTCAATGTTCTTCACAGATGAACCGATGGATGGGCGGGTTGCCGTCACAAGATGCCCGAGCGCGCCTGGGCCTTGAACAGGTCCGGATCGTTCTCGATGATCCCGCCGCGCCCTGAAAACCGTGCCCCGGTTTGAATGGCGCGATGAAAACGGGTTCGTAGAAAGCGTGCCTTGCGAAAGTCGGCGTCGACCAGTTGCGCGTACGAAAAATCGACATCCTGCAATTCGGCATCGCGAAAGATCGCGCCGGTGCAGCGCGCCGTTTGGAAAACGCTCTCGGGCATGCGCGCATCGCTGAAGTTCGCGCCCTCAAGCTTTGCCTCGACCCAGATGGAGCGATCGAAACGCCCGCCGCGAAAGTCCGCTCCCGTGAGATCGGCCTCGGGAAACAACGCGTTGGGCGCATCGGCCGCGGCAAAACTGGCGCCGCGCAAGGACGCGCCCTTGAAGATGCACTGCGTCAGCGTGGCCTGATGGAAGTCCACGTTGTCCATTTGGCTGTCTGTGAACACGCATCGCTGGAAATGGTGTCCGGCAAACTTCTGGTCATTCAACACGCACTCCGAGAACACCACGGTCTCGAAGCGCGCGCCGGTGAACACGGCAGCCGCGAGGTCCAGGCGGTGAAAGATCACTGCGTTCAACATGGCGCCGGAGACATCGATGTGATCGAGCGAGGATTCGGCGAAGGTCACGTGCCTGAACGTCTGCGATTGCAGGCGGCCTTCCCGCAGCTCGCAGCGAAAGAAGATCGTGCGGTCCAGGTTCGCTTGAGCGAAGCTCGCACTAGCGAGGTCGGACTCCGAGAACGCGGTGCTCTCGAGCAGCGCATCGTCGAAACGCGCATCCGGTAACGTGCATCGAAGGAACTTGGCGTTCTTGAGCAGGCTGCGCGACCAGTCGCTGCCGTCCATGCGGCAATGCGTCATGAGGCTGCCTCCGACATTCGCGCCCGAGAAGTTCGCGCCACCGAAGTCGACGCCGTCCAACACGGCGCCCGACAAGTCGAGCCCGCTCATGTTCCAGCCCCTGCAGTCCGCACCCTGGATGGGAACGCCGTGCCGGATCTGATCGAGCAGTTCGTCATGGGTCATGCTGCCGGAGCCTCGAGTCGCCGTGCCGGCCAGACCTTGGCGTTCTGGGTGTAGGCCCCCTCCATTCGCGTGCGCGCGTCGACCTGGGCCTGGGACACGTCGGTCCGGTACAGGTTGGCCCCGCCCAGGTCGGCCGAACGCAGGTCGGACTTGGACAGGTTCGCATCGATGAGGTTGGCATCGCGGAACGAGGCACCGGTGAAATCGGCACGGATGAAGAGGCTGTCGCCGGCCACGACGCGCTCCAGCTTTGCAAAGCTCATGTCGCACTCGGAGAAGTCGCTGTTGTCGAGCCGGGCGTCGCTCAGGTCTGCATGCGCGAGCGACGTGGTGCGCAACCCGCACTGCTTGACCAGTGCATTGCGCAACAGTGCGTGCGAGAGGGAACTGCCCTGCGCAAAGCTGCTGCCCTCCAGCGCCGCACCCGAGAAATCGACCGCCTCGCCGCAGTCGGTCGTGACGAAGCCGCAACGCAGCAAACGGGCCGAGACGAAGGAAACGCGCTGCAAGCGGCACTGGATCCAGCTCATCTGGTCGAAGTCGGCTTCGTCGAAGAGCAGGTCTTGCAAGGTCATATTGATCAGTGCCACTTGCCGCCAACGCGATTTGCTGAAATCGCATTCCTTCAGCACGGCTTCGTTGAAGTGCGTCTGTTCGAAGCTTGCGCCGACGAAGTTGCAGGATTCGAAGTGGGCCTTGTGGCAGTTCGTCTCGTACAGGACCGCACCGCTCAGCACAGCCTGGTCGCACCGCGCACCGCCCAGATTTGCCTGCCGCAGGTTCGCGTGCGCCATCGACGTGCGCACGAGTTGCGCCCGCGCCAGCACGGCCTGAGAAAAATTGCAGCCGTCGAGGTTGGCGCCGGCGAGGTTCGCGTCCTCCAGGTTGGCACCTGAGAAGTCGGCACCCTGAAGCGCCATGCCGGACAGGTCGATGCCTGTGAGATTCAGCCCCGAGAAGTTGCGCTTGCCCGGCTCTACCGCAGCCAGACGGCGACGCCATTTGCTCGAGCGGGCCGAGGGCATGGCCGGTGCGGGCGCCGACAGGTGCGCGGAGTGAAGCTGGCTCTGACGCAGCAGCGCCGCCATGCCGGGGGTTCCGCCGTCCATCTCAGGTGGTCCGGGCTGCGGGGCCTCGCCCGGCAGCGGATCGTCCTCGGCCTCGTGCGCAGAAGCAGGTTCTGGGTCGACACGCGGCACCGGCGCAGCCGCATCCCAATCGGCGAGCGGGCCCAACGCTTCCCGGGTCCGCTGGGCCTCGGCCTCCATGCGTTCCAGATACTCCGGCAGGTCGTCGATGGCCGGCAGCTCCTCCAGCGCCTGCGGCGGCGACAGGAACTTGTCGGGGTCCTGGCCCTGCGCCAGCAATTCCGCGCGGCGCGCGTCGTAATCGCGTTGATGGCCGGCGCGCATGTTGCGCGCCATCGGCTCGGATAGCACGTCGGGCAACAGCGACCTGTCCCACTCGCCCATCACTTCGCGAGGCACCAGGTCGCTGTCGCGCAACGCCTGGATGGCACCGCGCTCGGAGTCCAGGCGCCGGCGCATCACCTCCTCGTAATGCGCGAGCGGCCTGGACGCATCGGGCAACTCGAGCGCGGCCATGAGGATCTGCACGTCGGCCGCGTCGTCCTCCACGATCGGGAACACGCCGTGCCAGATCAGCGCCACGCGGTCGCGGTGCGGAAAGAACCAGGCGGTGGTCAGGCGCAGTGGGGTCTCGCGCAGTTCGGTGCCGTCCTTGCGCGGGCTCACGAAGCAGCGCGGCCGCCAGTCCGGCAGGTTGCCGCGCAGGACCGGCACGTCGGGATGCATGTTCCATATCTCGTAAGACGCGCCAGCAGGCAACGCCTGGTGTCCCTCCCAGCGCTGGTCGGGCGGGGCGGCATTGAAGTAGCGCCAATCGATGTCGCGCGCGAATCCCGGAAAGTCGTTCTCCAGCCATTCCTGGTCGTACTTGGTTCCCATCAGCGACATGCGCTGCGGCCAGTCCGGCGGAATGGCGCCCAACCCCGCCGGCGCGGCGGCCTGGCGTGGCGACGACACCTGCGAACCCGGCGCCTCGACGTTGGGCAGCCGGCGCGTGCGCACACCGTTGACGGTCTCGTCCACCGTGCCTATGCCCAGCGGGTTCTCGGGCACCGCCGGTCCGCCATAGGCGTGGCGCCAGTCCACCGGCATTTTCTCGAAAGGCTGCGCGAGCGTAGGCCGGTTGTTCAGCCAGAACCTGTCGCCGAAGACCGTGAGCTTCTTGTCGATCTCGCCCACGCGCACACGCACCGCGCAAGCCGTCTTTTCGGCCTGGTGATGGGTGTAGCCGTAGCCGCTCACCAGGAACTCCGGCGTCTGCTTGGGCGTGCCCAGATCGAGCACCGCGCCGGGGCCCATCTCGTCGGCCGCCGTCTTCCACAGCGCCTGCTCCGGCATGAGGCGCGGCTCGTCCCCCAGGCTGCAGAACGCCATCACGGCCACGCCGAGGTGGTCGCGGCGCTGCCACCGATAGGGGCGGGTCAGTGTGCTGAGGCGGAACGGCTTGACGGTCTTCACGAGTCTTTCGATGGGCTAGTTGGCAGTTCAACGAGGATTCCACCATCGGGATCGCTGGCGTCGTATCGGACAACTACCGGTCTTCCTTTTTCATAGGTCGACAAAGTAGCCAGCGACACCAATGCATTCGTCTTGGTTCGATGGGCCATGCCGTCCTCGCCCGCAAAGGACACCACCAAGGACACGAGGGCCCGACCATTGAAGATGCCCCGTCCCAACTCGATGCTCTCGACCAGACCCATGGCGTGGGCCCTCATGCGTTTGCCCTTCAGCAGGCGGGCGCCGAAGATTCCTGCGAGCTCGCCTCCACCACAAAGCAGCAAGGCACCAACCAAGCCGCACAGCATGGACAGCCAGGAGTAATCGATGCCGCCGGTCGAATCGACAAACGTGAGGGACACGGCAACCAGCACGAGCAGAAGACCGATTCCGGGGAAGATCACGACTTGCCACCGCTTGTCAGAAGAACGAAATGAGGCCTGCGAGCTTTGTGTAGAGCGCATTCGACTTCGCCGCCACGCCGGCGTTCGACTGGTTCAACGCCACGTTGGAGGCCCGCAGCACCTTCACATCCACGGCAGCAACGCCGATGTTCAGATTGACCACCGAGTATGTTTGGGTCGTCCGTACGCGCATGGTGAAGAAGCCGGCGTACGTGTGGATCTTGGGCGCTTCCGACTCGATGATGTTCTTCGCCTTGGTATAGGCAGAGTTTCCGGCTTCCGTATGAATATCCCCGTCATACTTATTTGTATGATTTGCAGTCGAATGCAAAAGGATGTTCTTGGCATCAACCTTGAAAAGATGACCCAACGCGTTGATTTCCGTATTGCCACCGGCCGAACTGTCTAGGTAGATTTTTCCTCCGGAACTATCAACGGTGAAGTCGCCACCCTGATTGTTGTGCTTGATACCGCCGCCAGAAGAAGTATTGAAAATACTCCCTCCAGAATAAAGAATTGTCTCTGCAGTAACGACTGTATTGCTGATTCCGCCGATTTGATAGTCTTCTCGCCCGGTCACTTCAACCCATTTTTCTTTTGATTTTTCAGTGTAGGTCGCGCTGATTTTTGTCGTCTGTGGGCCGGTAATCGTTTCTTTGAGCTCAACTTTGATATTGCGCTCTTCACCGCTATCCACTGAATCCACCCTCTTGCCGGTGATGTGAATCGTCTGATCACCATCAACAGTGATTTCCTGCGGGCCACCATTTACCGTCAGCGTGTGAGGGCCATTCACCGTTTCATCGAGCGATGTATTGGTCGTGTAGGTATCCGCACCTTCAATGGTTGTCGTGCGAGTTCCGCCCACGGTGTGCGTCTCGTCTGCCTCGACAGAGATGCCGAAGTCCTTTTGTGCATGGATCTTGATCGACTCATTGCTCGGGTCGTCGTCGATCACGAAGTGGTTGGCCAACTCGCCATCGCCCTTCACTGTACGGCTGATGAACCCGCTGACCGTCGCCTTGGCCGGCAGCTCGAGCGGCGGCATCTGGTCGGCGTTGTAGACGCGGCCGATGATGATCGGCCGGTCGGGGCAACCGGCGATGAAATCGACGATGACCTCCTGCCCCACGCGCGGATGGTTCACGGCGCCGAAGTTGGAGCCCGCCCACGCGCTCGACACGCGAACCCAGCAGGAGCTGTCTTCGTTGCGCTGCCCATAGCGGTCCCAGCGGAACTGCACCTTCACGCGGCCGTACTTGTCGATCCAGATGTCTTCGCCCGGAGGGCCGACGACCGTGGCGGTCTGCGGCCCGTGCGTGGTCGGCATCCGCGTGACGCGCGGCGCACGGAACGGGAACGACGTGGGCTGCACGCCGAAATTGAAGCTGTACAAGCCTTGCGCTGCACCGGTCGCGTAGCCGCCTTCGCGCAGGTTGTAGGTGACCGAGACGATCAGGTATTCCTTGTTGTCCTCGTCGCGCGGCGCGTTCTGCATCTTGAAGCAGTAGCCGGGAGCCATGCCGCGCACATTGCAGTGGCCGGTGTCGACTTCGGCCTGCGCCTGCGCCTCCTCCAGGCGGATGCGCGCGTAATGCTCGCCCTGCCCGGCATCGCTGTAGCCACCGAGCCATTCGTACATCTCGTACTGGCCATGGTCGTTGCCCCGCGGTTGGCTGCGGGTGTTGAGCAGGTCGGCCTTGGGCTTCTTGAAGTCGAAGTCGTCGACCACGAAGGTGCCCGGGCGAATCTCCTCCGTCACCTCCCACTGGTCGATCACTTCGCGGCCCTGCTCTCCCGGCCGGTCGGTGGCCAAGTAACCGATGCGCGGATAGCCCGGCAGCGTCTCGTGCGCGCCCATGTCGTCGGCGAGCACCAGGATGTGCTGGTTCTTCTCGTGCTTGAAGTAGTAATAGATGCCTTCGTGCTCCATGAGCCGGCTCACGAACGCGAAGTCGGTCTCCTGGTATTGCACGGAGTAGTCGCGCTGGCGGTAGCTGGCGCTGAGCTTCTTCTCGAAGGCGAATCCGTACTCGCCCAAGACCTCGTCCAGGATGTCGACGACCGATTTGTTCTGGAAGATCTTGCAGTCGCTGGTGCGCGTGAGATACCAGAGCCATGGCTGCACGAGCGCGCGGTACACCACGTAGCGCGACGAACTCTCCTCGCGGCCGATCATGGTGAAGCGTGTGATCTGGCCGTTGAGGTAGCGCGGCGTGCCGTTGACGGTGACGATCTCCAGCGTGAGCGGCTTGCCGAGCACGGCCTTCATGTCGACCGAGGTGTTCGGGCTGAGCAGATCGACTTCGAACTCGAACAGCTGCGAGAGCCCCTCGTTGCCGTGCATCGAGCGGAACAGCAGCTGGTCCTCTCCAAGCGGTGTGTGGGCTTTGACGACTCTGGCCATGGGGCGCTCCCTTTCTCTCTTCGACTAGCGTTCAGAAAATTCGTAGTGAAAGTCGTCTTGCGCCGCGCTCAGTTGCACGGCGGCGAGCTTGCGGCCACTGACCGTGGCGCCGATGACTTCCTCGCTCAATCGGGGCAGGATGGTGTGCGTGAGGATCGCATCGATCATCCGGCCACCCGACTCTATGGCGGTACAGCGGCGCGCCACAAGCTCCACGGCGCTGTCGTTGTAATCCAAAGTAATTCCGTGATTCGCCGCGAGCCGCGTGGCGATGCGGTCGAGTTGAAGACGGATGATGCGATGCAACGCATCGGCCTGCAACGGGTAATAAGGCACTACAACCAGCCGCCCGAGCAGCGCGGGCGCGAACACCTTGAGCAGCGGTTCACGCAGCGCCGCTGCAAGAGGTTCGGGGTCGGGGCGCAGGGTCGGGTCTTCGCACAACTGCATGACCAGGTCGGTGCCGACGTTGGAGGTCATGATGATCACGGTGTTGCGAAAGTCGATGTGGCGGCCTTCTCCGTCTTCCATCCAGCCCTTGTCGAACACCTGGAAGAAGATCTCGTGCACGTCGGTGTGCGCCTTCTCGATCTCGTCGAGCAGCACCACGCTGTAGGGCCGGCGGCGCACGGCCTCGGTGAGCACGCCGCCTTCGCCGTACCCCACGTAGCCCGGAGGCGCCCCCTTCAGCGTGGAGACGGTGTGCGACTCCTGGAACTCGCTCATGTTGATGGTCACGAGGTTCTGCTCGCCGCCATACAGCGCTTCCGAAAGCGCGAGCGCAGTCTCCGTCTTGCCCACGCCCGAGGGGCCGCAGAGCAGGAACACGCCGACAGGCTTGTTGGGGTTGTCCAGCCGCGCACGCGCGGTGCGGATGCGCCGCGAGATGGTCTCCAGCGCATCGGGCTGGGCCACCACGCGGGCCGAGAGGATCTCGCCCAGGCGCAGCACCGACTGCGCATCGTCGCGGACCATGCGGCCGATGGGAATGCCGGTCCAGTCGGCCACGACGGTGGCGATGGCCTGCGCATCGACGGCGGCCAGGATGAGCGGCGATTCACCTTGCAGCTGCACGAGCCGGTCCTGCGCCTCGTTGAGTTCGGCGCGGATCGCTTCGGGCGTTCTCTCGCGTTCGGAGGGATCGGAGGGCTCGGCGTCCCGGGTCTGTTCCTCGGCCTCTTGCTCGCCCTCCTCCACTTCAGCCTGCGCCGGCACGGCAGCGGGCGACAGCAACTTGCGCAGCGCCACGATGCGCTCGACCAGGGCGGCCTCTTCCACGCGCCGCTGCTCCAGCAGATCGAGTTCGGCCTGTGCGGCGGCCACTTCGGCCGCGATGTCTTCGACACGCTGACGCTCGCCCACGCCGATGGCCGCCTCGCGCCCCGCGATGCCCGACTCGATGCCCAGCACCTCGATGCGCCGCTGCAGGTCTTCCAGCGCAGCCGGCAGCGCATGCTGGCTCAGCGCCACGCGCGCGCACGCCGTGTCGAGCAGGCTCACGGCCTTGTCGGGCAACTGCCGCGCGGGAATGTAGCGGTGCGAGAGGCTCACGGCGGCTTCAAGCGCCGCATCGAGGATCAGCACGCCGTGGTGCTTCTCCAGCTCCGCCGAAATGCCGCGCAGCATGATCACCGCCTTGGGCTCGGTGGGCTCGTGGACCTGGATGGTCTGGAAGCGCCGCGTGAGCGCCGGGTCTTTTTCGATGTACTTCTTGTACTCCGACCACGTCGTTGCGCCGATGGTGCGCAGCCGCCCGCGTGCGAGCGCAGGCTTGAGCAGGTTGGCTGCATCGCCGGTGCCGGCCGTGCCGCCCGCCCCCACCAGCGTGTGCACTTCATCGACAAACAGCACGATGGGTTTGGGGCTCTTCTCGACCTCGTCGATCACCTGGCGCAGCCGCTGCTCGAACTCGCCCTTCACGCCCGCGCCGGCCTGCAGCAGCGTCGGGTCGAGCACCCACAGCGACACGTCCTTGAGCGAGGGCGGCACATCGCCCGAAGCCAGGCGCGAGGCGAGCCCTTCGACCACCGCCGTCTTGCCCACGCCGGCCTCGCCGGTGAGCAGCGGATTGTTCTGCCGGCGGCGCATCAGGATGTCGATGATCTGGCGGATCTCCTCGTCGCGGCCGTAGACCGGATCGAGCTCGCCCGCACGCGCCTTGGCCGTGAGGTCACTCGCGTACTTCGCAAGCGCCGAGCCGCCTGCCGGCGCGCCATCGCCCTGGTGTTGCACGGCCGGTGCGCCGCCGCTCGGACCCTCGTTCGGCGTGACGTCATAGTCGTCCTCCGGCGAGCCTTCGGTCCACGCGTCGAGTTGGGCCACCAACACATCGGGCACGATCTTGTCGAACTCGCGCGAGATGCCCGAGAGCACCTGGCGCAGCCCCGGCGTCTTGGTGATGCCGGCCAGGAGATACCCGCCGCGAATCGACGTGGCCTCGAAGCGCAGGCTCGCATACACCCACGCGCGTTCGACGGCGTTGTCCACGTGTTCGGAGATATCGCTGATCGACGTCGCACCATGCGGCAGGCGGTCGAGCGCGCGCACGAGGTCCTGTTCCACCGCATCGCGGTTGAGCCCCGCGCGCTTGATGATGCGCAGCATGTCGCTGTCCTGCAGTTGCAGGATCTGGTGCAGCCAGTGCACGAGCTCGACATAGGCATTGCCGCGCAGCTTGGCGAAGGCGGTGGCGGTCTCCAATGCCTTGTAGAGCATCGGGTTCAGCTTCGAAAAGAGAGAGACGCGGCGGATGTCGGTCATAGGGCCATGGAAGAAGCGGACCCGGCAGGCACTGCGGCCGCCGATGCGTCACTGGGATAGAGCGGGGGATACAGCGCCTCGGGCTCGAACAGCATGTCGCCGGCGTCGGTGTCCGAGAGGCGCGTGCCGACCCAGGTGCCCCAGCCGAGGCGCTGGTCGCTGCCCAGTTGCATGCCGCGCGCCTCCTGTTTCTTGAGCACCAGCCTCAGCTCCCAGGCGAATTCGATGCCGACGTACTGCCGCACCCAGTCGACCACCTGCTGCAACCGGCGGCTGCCCGGCAGGAATTCGCGGAACTGCTGCTGCGTGAGCGGGCCGAGTTCGAGGCGAAATTTGCTCTGCGCATCGCGCACCGCCAGGCCAATGGTGGCCCCGCCCCCGAGCCGGTGGTTGCGTCCGAAGAGCCCGAGCCTGCTCACCTGGCGCTCGTCGATCATCACCCAGTCGCTCACGAATTCCTCGACGCGCACCGGCACGTCGAAGTACAGGCGCAGGATCTGGATCAGCCCCTCGGGGTTGCGCGTCTGGCGCACGAGATGGCCCGCCATGAAGGTGCGCGCGTGGTCGGCGATGCGGTCGCGCTCCTTCAGGCCCGGCTGCCCCATGTTCATGAGGCTCGCCACGTAGTCGACGAAGCGGTGGCCGTCGGGGCGGTCCAGGCTGTTGACCGATTGCGCATCGGCCCAGGCCCGGTAGAACAGCAGGATGAGCCGGTGGTGGAACAGATCGGCGAAGGCGCTGAGCGTGTGGTCGTTGTGGTGGCGCTTGCGTTCGCGCGCGTACTCGGTCAGGTGCAGCGGCAGCGGACCGTTGGGGCCGAACAAGCCGAAGCCGTAGATCGAGATGCGCGGCGGTCCGTCGCCATCGGCATCCACACCCGACACGTTCGACGGCGCGAAGGCCATCGAAGGCTCCTGCCCGAGGCGCAGCGGTTCGTCCGATGGGCGGGGCGCGCGGCCCAGCAGGGGATGGTCGCCGTGCGCATCGAGCCTGCGCAGCAGCATGAACAGGTCGTGCTCGAAGGGCTGCTCGACCAAGCCGGCCCACAGCGCGGGGTCGGCCAGCAGCGCATCGCGGCGGCCCGTCGGTGCAATTTCCAGCGTCTCCTGGCCGGCGGGTTCATCGAACGAATGCGCCTCGAACAGCTCCTCGCCCTCCACCTGCGCGGCCTGCGGCATGTCGTCGGAGAAGCCGGCTGTACTCATACGGCGGGGCGGCGTCCGACCCGTGGGGTCCAGCGCGCGATTTCGCCGCGCTGCAGGCTGGAGAGCGCGAACTCGGTGAAGGCATTGAGCGACACGTGGCGGCTGAAGAACTGCTCCAGCACCGCGCCGAAGAGATACGGGCTCGCGCCGGAAAACGCGACCTCGTCGATCTTGAGCGCCACCTCCACGCCGCGGCCGAAGACGATGGGCCCCGGCTCGGGCAGGCGGCGGAACACCGGCGCGAGCGCCATCGAGCGCACGCCCTGAATCTGGCGGCGTACCGCGGGATCGGCGAGGTTGCCATAGAGGTCGAGCATCTCGCGCAGCGCGGCGGCACCCTGCGCGGCATCGACGTCGGTCAGGCTCAGGTAGTTGAGGCCCAGGTGACTGATGAGCCGCCAGGTGAGCGCGCCTTCGGCCAGCGCCGGGTACGGCCGCGAAGGGCCGCGCAGGATGCGGATCGAGCGCACGGGCGCCGAGATGCGCAGCGTGAAGTCCGATTCGAGCCCCGTCGGAAGCAGCAGCGGCAGGTCGCGGTTGGTGCACAGCGCATCGAGCGTGATGTGCCGCAGGCTGTGCGGAAACGGCGCGTCGTGCTGGTCGACCAGCGACACGTAGACCTCGCTGCCGGTGTAGCTGGTGCGCGTGCCCTGCGCGCGTGCGCGATCGGACATCAGGCGTGGTTCGCGGCGCAGCGAGAAATACGCGCCGAAGTCGCCGTCGTCGGTCGCGAACGAGCCAAGGAAGGGGCGGAACTCGCGCTCCTCCGAGCCGTTGGTCATGTGGCCGGTGACGCGCTCGACGGTGAAGATCTCGAAGTCGCGCGGGCGCGTGCGGTCGATCACCGCGTGGTGCTCGTGCTGGCCCGGCCCGACCGGGATGCGGTCGCTGCGCCGCGGCACGAGGTTGATGATGGGCGTACAGAAGAGCGAGAAGTGCTTGGCGTCCACCACCCTCTCCAGGTCGCCGTCGCTGCGGTCCAGAAGGATCACGATTTCCATCGTGCTCCCGCCGATGGCCGAGACCGCCGCGCGCAGGTTCTTCACGCTGAAGAAAAGATAGCGATCGGGAAACGCGAAGTACTCGTGCAGCAGCCGGTAGCCCTGGAACGAGCGCGCGTCGTAGGGCAGCAGCGCCCGGTCGGGATCGAAGCCTTCGTGGCGGATGGCCTCGTCGCCCAGCGGCACGATGCGCGCGGTGGCGCCGGGCCCGCTGCGGCACACGGCTCCCACGCTGCGGTGCGCCACCAGTTCGAGCACGCGCAGCGCGTGCAACTCGGCGCCCGAGAGAAAGAATTCGAGCCGGTCGAGCGGCATCTCGGAGAACCTGGCGCCGCCCACCGCTTCGAGCTTGATGGTGATCGCGCTCTTCGCCTGGCGCGCCACCATCGGCATCGCATGCCCGATTTCCGCGGGCACGGGGCCGATGCCGGCCTCGGTGATCCTGATGGGCCACAGCGTGACCGGGTGGCCGGTGCGGAACTCGCACGCCGTCTGCTCGCCCTTGATCATGCGGCCGCGCAGGACGGTGTGGCGCGGCAGTTCGTAGCCCGCCTTCAACGAGCCTTCGTTGAGGTTCCCGTCGATCTGCACCACCGCCATGGCGGGCAGCGGCGCGAGGAAGTTGGGGTACACCACCTCCAGGAGGCGCTGCGAGAAGCGCGGAAACTCCGCGTCCATCTTGAGCTGGATGCGCGCCGTGAGAAAGCTGAAGCCTTCGAGCAGGCGCTCCACGTACGGATCGCTGACCTCGATGCCGCGCATCCCAAGGCGGCCCGCGATCTTCGGATAGCGCTGCGCGAACTCGGCCCCGAGCTCGTGCATGTAGGTGAGCTCGCGGTTGTAGTAGTCGAGCAGCCTTGCGTCCATTCAGAGCCCTCCCGTCGGCCGCAGGATCATGTGACCGCTTTCGAGGTCGAGCTCCGAGCGCAGGATGAATTCGATCGGGTAAGGCACCGACCACAGCGTGCCGCGAATCTCCAGCGCGAGCAGGTTGTGGTGTTCGAGGTCGGCCGCATCGGTCACGCAGCGCACGTCGATGCTGTCCTTCATGATGCGCGGCTCGAAGTCGATGATCGCGGCCCGGATGGCGGCCTCGACGTCGGCGAAGTCGACCTCCGACATGCGCCCGCCGGCCCAGCCGCGCACGCCGTAGTTGACGACCGAGCGCCGCGCGCGCGGCATGGCGTTGATGCCGTGTTCGGTGCCGAAGTTGGTGGTGTTGAGCAGCCACTGCAGGTCGCGCAGCACCGAGTCGCGCAAGAGCCTGCCGCTCATGAGAAAACTGCCCGCGCGCTCCTGGCGGTTCTGCGGCTGCTTGTCGGTCAGGCGATCGAGCAGCACGGGCTGCAGGCGGTCGCGCGCGACGCTTTCCTGCGGATCGCCATCGGCGTCGATCGCCGCGGAACGGCTGGCGGGCA
This sequence comes from Variovorax sp. W2I14, assembly GCF_050435205.1. Taxonomy (NCBI): domain Bacteria; kingdom Pseudomonadati; phylum Pseudomonadota; class Betaproteobacteria; order Burkholderiales; family Comamonadaceae; genus Variovorax; species Variovorax sp. W2I14. Next base: position 2,578,244 of record NZ_JBNDJX010000001.1, read on the forward strand.
GCATGGTGCTCACGGTGCGGCGCCCTCCGCGGTTGCTGCCGAATCGAATTCGACGAGGCGCACATCGAGCAATGAATGGTCGCCGGCTTCGCTGATCAGCGTGCGCTGGCCGACGCCCGCGTACTGCTCTTCGCCGGCCAGCGGCAGCCAGTCGGTGCGGCGGCCCAGCGTGGTTTCGTCGTCGAGCGCATCGAGCTTGCCGGGATAGCGCACCGGCACCAGGCCGTTGAGCCCGCGGCCATCGTGCAGCACGATCTCGGCTGGCGCCCACAAGAGATCGACCAGATGCTGCGGACGCTTGAACTTCAGGCGGCGCACCGCATGCAGCGGCAGCCATGCGTAACCCGAAGGCGTGAGAAGTTCGAGCACGGCACCCATGCGCACGTCGCCATCGCAGAGCCAGGCGAACTCGATGGTGTCGACCGGCTCGCCGTCGATGGCCTGCACGGCACGCGAATCGGAGCGGTCGACAACGCCCAGCATGCCTTGCGATGCGGGCGCATCCTGCCGCGCCGCTTCGCGCAATGCAGCCGCTTCGCCAGCCTGCTCGGGTGGCAATGCCACGGCGGCGATCAATCCGTCGACCCACGGCGCCTGGCCGGCAACGACAGCCGGCGCGCGGCCGCCGTTCCAGAACTCGGTGCGGTGGCGTTCGCCCGCCAGCGCCATCGCGCAGGTGGCGCTCGCCGGCGCGAAAGAGGGATCGATCTTCGCCGCGAGCTTGAGCTGGTCTTCAGCCCGCTGCCACTCGCCGCGCAGCGCGAGGAAGTGGCACAGGGCAAGGCGCAGGCTGGCGTTCTGGGGGCTGGCACGGATCTGCCGCTGTACCCGTTCGGTGTGCTCGGCCACGGAGCGTTCGCCCAGCACTGCAAACCCATCGCCCATGAAGCTTCCTCATTGACTGACTCGCGCACAGGGCCGAGTCGTCCGGTGGTGATCGATCCTCGGCCGGAAGCGGGCCTTCCTTGCATCGGCGCGCGAGTTGCTCGCGCGGCCCGCCTCCGACATGACGGCAACAGGAAGCCCTCGGGCTTCCTTGTTTTCCTTGCCCTGAAGACTCAGGCCTCCTTGTTTTCCTTGAGGTTCCAGGCCAGCACCGTCTCGGCCCCCTTGCCGCCCTTGTCGGTCTGCTCCCAGTACTGCTGCTTGACCTTGGCGGCCTGGAATGCGAACTGCACGAGCACCGCGTCGCCGCCCTGCTCCGCCGTGTACTGCACCGAGGTGACCAGCACTTCCTCGAGCGTGACGCGGGTGTATTCGATCTGCGTGCCGCCGGCCTTGCACAGCGACACCTCGACCTTGCTCAGGTGCTTGCCGCTCGCGCAGTTCTTCAGGATGGAAGGAGCCGCCTTGTCGATGCGCGCAACCACCTGCAGGTCGTTGAAGCTGGCCTTGCCCACACCGCCGCCGCCGCCGCTGACCATGTTTCCAGGCTGCGTTGCACCCCACGCGAACGACTTGATATCGCTCCAATCCTTGTGGTTCGAGTCCTTGGATTCGCCGTTCGCGCCCTCAACGCGCATGAACATGTCTACTGCCATGATTAACCCCCAAAGTTATTTGCGCCCTCGTGGAGCACCGTTGATTTAGCTGCTGTCCTTCTTGTTGGACGGCAGCTTCGAAACCAGCCGCAAGGAAACCGTCAACCCTTCGAGCTGATAGTGCGGCCGGAGAAAAAACTTGGCGGCGTAGTAGCCGGGGTTGTCTTCGATGGCTTCCACCTGGACCTCCGCCGCCGCCAGCGGCTTCATTGCCTTCGTGTCCTGCGACGATGTGCCGGGGCTGCCATCGACGTAGTTCATGATCCAGTCGTTGAGCCAGCGCTCCATGTCCTCGCGCTCACGAAACGATCCGATCTTGTCCCGCACGATGCACTTGAGGTAGTGCGCAAAGCGGCAGCACGCGAACAGGTACGGCAGGCGCGCCGCGAGGTTCGCGTTGGCCGTGGCGTCGGCGTCGTAGTACTGGGCCGGCTGCTGCAGCGACTGCGCGCCGATGAAGGCCGCGAAGTCCGAGTTCTTGCGGTGCACCAGCGGCATGAAGCCGTTCTTGGCAAGCTCGGCCTCGCGCCGGTCGCTGATCGCGATCTCGGTGGGGCACTTCATGTCCACGCCGCCGTCGTCCGTCGGGAAGGTGTGGGTGGGCAGGTTCTCCACCGCGCCGCCCGATTCGACGCCGCGGATCGAGGTGCACCAGCCGTACTGCTTGAACGAGCGATTGATGTTCACGCCCATCGCATAGGCCGAGTTGGCCCAGGTGTAGCGGGTGTGCGCGGCCGAATCGGTTTCTTCCTCGAACTCGAATTCGTCCACCGGGTTGGTGCGCGCGCCGTACGGCAGACGCGCCAGGAAGCGCGGCATGGCCAGGCCGATGTAGCGTGCGTCTTCCGATTCGCGCAACGAGCGCCATGCGGTGTGCTCGGTGTTCTGGAAGATCTTGGTGAGGTCGCGCGGGTTCGACAGCTCCTGCCACGAATCCATCTGCATCACCGTGGGCGACGCGCCCGCGATGAAGGGGCAGTGCGCGGCCGCGGCGATCTTGGCCATCTCGCCGAGCATCTCGACGTCGGGCGGGCTGTGGTCGAAGTGGAAGTCGCCGATCAGCGCGCCGAAGGGCTCGCCGCCGAACTGGCCATATTCGGCTTCGTAGATTTTCTTGAACAGCGGGCTCTGGTCCCAGCCGATGCCCTTGTGGCGCTTGAGCGAACGCGCCACTTCGCGCTTGGAGGCACACATCACGCGGATCTTGAGTTGCTCGTCGGTCTCGGTGTTGTTCACCAGATAGTGCAGGCCTCGCCATGCGCCTTCGAGCTGCTGGAAATCCTCGTGGTGCAGGATCTGGTTGATCTGCTCGGTGAGCTTGCGGTCGATCTCGGTGATGATGCCCTGAACCGTGCGATAGGCATCGTTGGAGATGGTGACCGTGCTCTCCAGCGCCTGCACGGCGAGCGTCTTGACGGCGTTCTGCACCGCCTCGCGCGCTTGCTCGGTCTTGGGCTTGAATTCGCGCTGCAGGAGGTCGGAGAACTCGTTCGGCGCCAGTGCCTCGACCGTGGTGGCCTGTGCGCGCGCTGTCTGTTTCGGTGCGGTGCTCATGGTGGGAATCCTGTCGGCTTGCTGTCGTTGCTCGGGCTTTGCGCTTACTCGGGAGAACCGCCGGGCGCGAGGCCCGCTTTCTCGTTCGCCGCATCGACCGCCTTGGCGACCGCCGGGTTGGGCGCGGAGGCGAGCGACTTGAGCAGCGCCGGGTTCTGCAGGGCTTGCGCGATCAACTGCTCCGCGCCGTTCTTGCCGTCCATGTAAGAGAGCAGATTCGACAGTTCGGTGCGTGCCGCGAGCAACTGCTGCAACGCGCCCACCTGGCCCGCGATGCGCGCGGGCGAGAAGTCGTCCATGGTGTCGAAGGTGATGTCGACATTCATCTGGCCTTCGCCCGTGAGCGTGTTGGGCACCTGGAACGCCACGCGCGGCTTGATCGACTTCATGCGGTCGTCGAAGTTGTCGATGTCGACTTCCATGAAATCGCGCTCGGCCAGATCGGGCATCGGGTCCATCTGCTTGCCCGCGAGGTCGGCGATCACGCCCATCACGAAGGGCAGCTGGATCTTGCGTTCGCTGCCGTAGATCTCGACGTCGTACTCGATCTGCACGCGCGGCGCCCGGTTCCGCGCGATGAACTTCTGACCACTGTTTCTGACACGGTTGTCTGCCATAAGCTTCCTCTTGAAACTGAATCCATGGGTCGGACCCGACTGTCTGTCCTGGCGGTGCGAGCCTTCGGCATCGGCAACGGTGGCCGCCTATTCAGGCGCGGCACCGCCGTTCAACGGCCGTCCGGCCAGGCCTTCGATCTTCTGCAATCCCTCGGGCACAAGCTCTTCGATGATCTGGAAGAAGTTGAGGTCCATGAGTCTTTGCGCTCGCCGTATCAGCATGGGCGCCGGATGGCTGGGCTCCGTGCGCTCCAGGTATTCGCATGCCTTCTCCAACAGCACCTGCACATCATCGCGGCTCGATATTTCAATCTCTTTAATACTTATTGCGCGTAGTCCTGCACCGACATTTGCGGTACCCGGAACGGCGGCGTGCGCACTTGCCGCGGCGCTCTGCGCGGCGCCCTGCGCAGACCCATCGCCTTCATGCGAAGCATCGGCCAGCGGCTGCGCCTTGGCCTGCTCGGGCAGCAACTGCATCACAGTGCGAAGCGAGCGTTCGAGCCGGGAGAAATCCGGCGCCCAGCTCTGTCCCAGTGCGCGCTCGCAGGTCTCGCGAATGCGCTGCAGCAGTTCGAGCGCGGAACGCAAGGCCACCACCGCGGGTGTTGCCTTCTCGTGCGCGCGGCGCGCCGCTTCGCGCAACCGGCCGATGCCGCCGGGGTAATCGATCTGATCGGCCTTGCTCGAATCGAGCAGGGCTTCGACCTGCCGCAGGCTCACCGACGAACCGCCATCGTCGAGAAGGCGAGCGTCGCGCACACTGCGCCCGAGCCCTTCGGTTTCAGCCAGTGCAGCCAGCGCATTCATGCGCGGCAGCGGGTCTTCGAAGCCATCGGCAATGACGCGCGGATGCACGTCATCCCAGAACTTCTGCAGCACCACGTCCACCAGCCGAAGGCCGTCGACATAGCCGGAGAGCCCGCGGGTCTCGGTCCATGCGAGGGTCAGCGGAACCAGCACCCGCAGGTCGCGCGTGCGTTCGCACAACTGTCTGGCAATGCGTTCCACGCGGGCCCAGTCGGGCGGCTCCGCGGGAATGATCGTTGCGCCGAACTGTTGCTCCCGCTTGCCCGTCGCCGCTTGTTGCAACGCCATGAAATCGGGGTCGTACTCCAGATCCTCGCCGCATGGAAGCGGGCCTTCGACAGGCGACTGCAACAAATCGATCTCACTCGGCAACAACCGGTCCCCCTTGTGATTAACCATCGTCAACACTTGTTATCTTGAGGGGAACCGAAGGCATGGTCAACCGCAACCGAATGCAACTTGGCGCGATGAATTCCAAAGAAGTACAACTTCTTTTAGACATCACACAGAAGTCCTACAACAGAGCACAGGTGAATGCGCGAGGCTGCTTACGGGATCGTGCGCAAGACCTCGATGCACGCGCGCCGCGAGGTGTTCGCGCGTTGGATTTCCAGAGGGCGCAGCACACCCACGTCATGCATATGACATAACGAATTTCTAGACTGCCCCCGAAGGCTTGCAACCGTAAAAAGCTCCAAGGGTCAGGGAAATTCCGAATGACGCGTACCGCTCAGGTTCACACCGCACTCGGTGCAGAGCACCTCAAATTCCGCGCCATGCGTGGGCACGAAGGCCTCTCGCAACTGTTCGAGTTCGAGGTAGACATGGTCAGCACGAGCTTCAGCCTCGACCTGAAGACGCTGCTGGGCACATCGCTCACCATCGAACTGCAGGACGGCGGCGCACCGCGTTTTCTCAACGGCACCGTGGTGCGCTTCGAACTCGTGGGCCGTGCCAACGAAACCGGCCGCCACTACATCTACCGCGCGCTGGTGCAGCCCTGGCTCTGGTACCTCACGCGCACCACCGACTGCCGCATCTTCCAGAACAAGAGCGCGCCCGAGGTGCTAGACGATGTGCTGGGCAAATACGGCTTCCAGTTCGAGAAGCGCCTGGCCGGCAACTATCGCCCGTGGGAATATTGCGTGCAGTATCAGGAGAGCGACTTCGCCTTCGTGAGCCGCCTCATGGAGCACGAAGGCATCGCCTATCACTTCGAGCACAGCAACGGCGCCCATCTTCTGGTGCTGGCCGATGACACCGGCGGCTACGCCAGGCTGCCGGGCTACGCGACCATTCCCTACCGTCCACGCGACCGCGTGGTCAACGCGATGGAGCCGTGCATCGACCGATGGCGCATCTCCGAGCAGATCACCTCGGGCCGCGTGATGCTCGACGACTTCGATTTCAGGAAGTCGCGCGCCTCGCTGCAAAGCGTGCAGCAGGACCCGAAGGGCCACGAGCATTCGACCTACGAAGTCTACGAATGGCTCGGCGGCTACAGCGAGCACGGGCAAGGCGATGCCTACGCAAAGGTCCGCCTGCAGGAGCTGCAGTGCGCGCACGAACTGGCTTCGGGACACACCAACGTCCTGGGCATGGCACCGGGCCACCTGTTCGAGATGACGCACTGCCCGCGCGAATCCGACAACCGCGAGTACCTCGTCACCGAGACGCGCTACGACCTGCAGGAGCCCGAGTATTCGAGCGGTGGCAGCGCGGAATCGGTGTGCGAATTCGACTTCACCGTGCTGCCCTCCACCGTGGCCTACCGCCCCGCGCGCAAGACGCCCAAGCCGCGCACCAACGGCCCGCAGACCGCCACCGTCGTCGGACCCGAGGAGATCTGGACCGACCGCTTCGGCCGCGTGAAGCTGCAGTTCCGCTGGGATCGCTATGGCCAATCCGACGAGAACAGCTCCTGCTGGGTGCGCGTGTCGAGCAACTGGGCCGGCGCCAACTACGGCACCATGCACATGCCGCGCGTGGGCCAGGAAGTGATCGTCGATTTCATCGGTGGCGAACCCGATCGCCCCATCATCACCGGCCGCGTCTACAACAGCGACCAGATGCCGCCCTGGGAACTGCCCGCCAACGCCACGGCCAGTGGCATCCTCACGCGCTCGAGCACCGGCGGTGCGGCCAACCAGGCCAACATGCTTCGCTTCGAAGACCGCACGGGCGCCGAACAGATCCTGCTGCACGCCGAGCGCAACCTCGACGTGGAGGTCGAGGCCGACGAGACCCACACCACCGGCGGCACCCGCACCACGCTGATCAAGGGTCATGAGTCGGCCACCTACCAGAGCGGCGAGACGCGCGAGATCACCGCGGGTGCGAAGGAAACCATCACCGGCGGCGACACCCGCGACGTGACGGGAGGCTTCGGCGAGACCATCGGCGGCGGCGTGAACCAGACCATCTCCGGCGGCAAGACGCGCATGCTCAGCGGCGGGCTGAACGACACCATCACCGGCGGCGTCCAGCTCGCCATCACCGGCGGCTTCAACGGCACCATCGACGGACAGGAAATCCGCTTCGTGAGCGCGGGCCGCAACGACACGATCAACACCTCCAACACCGTGCTGGTCAACGGCCCCTCGACCACCACGGTCACCGGCCCGACGGTGCACACCTCGCCGGACGTGACCTTCAACACCACGAACCACATCCACAACACGACGCAGCACGTCATCAACACGACGAACTACAACACGACGTCGACCACCTACAACAACCTGACCGTCAACTACACCAACAACTCCGCCACCTACATCAACAACTACGCCAAGAGCAGCGACTGGCGGCTGTTCCGCGCCGGCGGGGTGGGCCTTCGCATCAGCCTGGTGGGCATGTCGTTCGACGTGTGGGGCGCGCGCCTGCAGTACTACGCCGGACTCAATGCGCAGATCGCGACCGTGAAGATCGACACGGCCGTCTTCTCGCTGAAGAACAAGCCGCTCGAAGTCAGCGCCAAGGGCCTGGCCATTGCCAACAAGGGCATGCTCATCGCCACCGGCGGCCTGGCCGCGAAGTTCAAGGTGCTGACCCTTGTGGTTTGAAACGCTGCTCTGGATCGTCTTCGCCGTCGTGATGAGCGCGGTGATCGTGACCGCCGTGTCGGTGGCGATCGTCGCCTCGCGCGAGAACCGCATCTATTCGGCCGAAGAGAAAACCTGGAAGCGCCTGGCGCAACACGGCGTTCCGGCGGAGGCCATCGTCGAATCGGTCAAGCGCTCGGCGCACGAACTCACGCGCGGCGGCTCGCAGGGACAAACGGTGCTGGCGGTCGAGATGTCGCTGAAGGTATTCGACGGCGCGGGCGGCTCGAACCCGGCCGTCGTGCGCACGCTGGTCGACGAAGCCCTGCTGCCGCAGTTCTGCATTGCCGGCACGCGGGTGCACCTGCTGCGCGACCCTCACGATGCATCCAGCCTGGCCATCGACCGCACGCGCACGCCGCTGGAAATCGCGCGCGCCGCGGGTTGATGCAAGCCTTGCCGTGAAGACCGTCAAACCCCTGCGCCTGAGCATCATCACGCGGCCGTTCCTGCGCGCCGGCCACCAGCGGCTGGGCGTGACTTCCATGGGCATGGTCGCCATGGACGAAGCGCCCGTGCTGCTGCCCGAGCCCGAGTTCTGGAAGGCGGTCTCCAACGAACTGGGCCCCACGGGGGTGCTCGATCTCGGCATGCCCAAGGCGTGTGCCGAATTCCTTGCGACCGGCCATGCGTACACGCACCACCAGAAAGAAAAGACCGCCTGCGCCGTCGCGCTGAACGTCGGCGCGCTGAGCCGGCAACTCGTGGTGTTCGGCGACCGCTTCTGGCTCGATGGCCGGGCGACCGCGCCGCAGCCCTTCGAATCGATGCGCCTGGACTGGACGCGCGCCTTCGGCGGCCCCGCCTTCGCCGACAACCCGCTGGGCATCGGCCATGCGCCCGAACTGGTGAACGGCCTGCTGGTGCAGCGCCTGCCCAATGTCGAGCATCCGCACCGCCGCATCGACCGGCCGTCGCGGCAGCCGGAGCCCGCGTGCTTCGACGCGATGGACGTGAGCTGGCCCAGCCGCATGCGCCTGATTGGCAAGCACTACGACGCGCACTGGCGCGAGAACCTCTTCCCCGGTTTTTCGGAGGACATGGACTGGCGCCTCTTCAACGCCGCATCGCCCGAGCAGCGCTGGCCGGACCACGACCGCATTCCGGGCGGCACGCCCTACGAGGTGTGGAACATGCACCCCACCCTGCCGGTACAACGCGGCCGCTTGCCTGACTGGCGCGCGCGCGCATTCATCGCACGCAAGGGCGCCTCGGGGCAGGCCGAGCCCGAGCGCTTCGAAGAGGTGGCGCTGCGGCTCACCACGGCGTGGTTCTTTCCGCATCTGGCGCAGGTCGCGCTGATCTGGCATGGCGAAACCGCCATCGCCGAGGACGATGCGGCCGACATCACGCACCTGATGCCGGCGATCGAGTCCGCCGCCGAAACCGCGCGGCCACTCGAACATTACTTCGCGATCCTGCAGCGCCGCTGCGATCCCGAGACCGGCGGCCTCTACATGTTCCGCGACGACGAGCTGCTGCCCGCCGAAGCCATCGGCCCGTGGGTCGACCAGATGGAAGAGGAAGAGTCCGTGCTCGTGCGCAACATGCGCGAGCGCGGCAACGCGCTGCGGCAAGACCTCACGCAGCAGGCGCTCGACCTCGGCCACAAGCCGCGCCACTTCAAGGAGCGCGCGTCGCCCGAACCCTTCACGAAGATGCCGACGCTGAACGAGCTGCCCGAGTTCATCCAGCGCACCAAGGTCTACGAGCGCGAACAGCAACACAAGCTCGACGCCGCGCGCCGCGAACTCGCGCAGATGGCCGAGGCCAATGCGGCGGAATCGCGCAAGGTGGGTTTCGACAGCCGCGCGCTCGTGGCCGATGCGAACGGCGGCCAGGTCAAAGGTCCGCCCACGTTCGATGCCAAAGCCCTGATGCAGGGCATGCGGGGCATCGCCCCTGCCACGCGCACCGCGCCCATGTCACCTGCAGAAGAGGCCGATCTTGCGAAGACCGCCGAGAGCGGCCGTCGCGGGCTGATCGACATGTACCGGCTCGGCGCGCAGCACCAATCCGCGGCCGATGCCATGACCGTGGAACGCGCCGGTGAAGCACGCGCACGCGTACAGGCGCTCATGTCCACCACCCGCGATCTCTCCGGCATGGACCTCACAGGCGCCGACCTTTCGCACATGGACCTGCGCTGCGCCCGCCTGCACCGCACGCTGCTCGAAAGTGCGGACCTGTGCGGCGCAAGGCTCGACGATGCCGACGCCACCGACGCCGTGCTGGTCCGCGCGCGGCTGGCAGGTGCGTCGCTCGCCGGCTGCGTGCTGCGCGGCGCCAACCTGAGCCTTTCGCATTGCGCGCACACCTCGTTCGCGCGCGCGCAGTTCGATGAAACGACGATCGAGAAAACCCGCTTCGACGACTGCGACTTCTCGGATGCGCGCCTCGCGCACCTGAACCTCTTCGGCATGCACTTCCAGAACTGCCGCTTCGACCGCGCGCACTTCGACTACGTGACGCTGCTCGAGCAGAGCCGGCTGATGGACTGCAGCTTTCGCGCGGCGCGCCTGCACAAGTTCGGCCTTATCTCCTCCGTGGTCGAGCGCCTGGATTTTTCGCAGGCGAATTTCGAGGCCTGCGCCTGGGTTCACACCGCCGGCGACCACGGCATCACCTTCGCCGCGGCCACGCTGAAGACCACCTGCTTCGTCGGCACCAGCAGCCTGCGCACCGTCGACTTCCAGGACGCAACGCTCGTGCAGTGCAGCCTGCGCGACATGGTGCTCGACGGTGCGCGCCTGAGCCGCGCCACGCTGGACACCTGCGACCTCTCGGGCTGCAGCCTCGTGGGCGCGGACCTGAGCCTTGTCGATGCGCCGGAGAGCCTGTTCATCCGAGCCGACCTGACCCATGCGTCGCTGCGCGGCGCCAACCTCATGAACGCAAGCCTCCAGAAAGCGACGCTCGCCGGCGTCGACCTGCGCGACGCCAATCTCTTTCGCGCCGATGTGTCGCAGGCGCTGATCGACACGGTCACCGAAACCCGCGGCGCCTACATCGAACAGGCCAAGACCGTTCCGCGGCGCGCGACGGAACCGGCGCGATGACGCCGCACGCGTTGGCACAGAAGGTTCGCGGCGGCGAGTTCATCAAGGGCCAGGATTTCAAGGGCATGCGCCTCGATCATCTCGACCTGCGCGGCGGCACCTTCGGCGAATGCGATTTCTCGCAGGCGAGCCTCGAAGGCACGCAATTGGCCGAGTCGATGTTCGACACCTGCCGCTTCGACGGTGCGCGGCTCGACGCCGCCGACCTGCAGCGCGCGGCCTTCCACAAGTGCAGCCTCTCGCAGACGAGCATGCGCGGCGCGACGATGACGCGCGTGGCCTTCAGCGAATCGAGCTTGCAGGGCGCCGACTTCGCGACGGCACGCCTGGACCTCGCGGCCTTCCACAAGAGCACGCTGGATGCGGCGCGCTTCGACCGCGCCGACCTCACCAAGACCGTGTTCGGCGAATCGACGCTCGACGGGGCGCACTTCGACGATGTGCGGCTCGACACCACCGTCTACTACCGCGCCGGGCTGCGCGGCGCGAGCTTCAAGGCCGCGAGCTTTCACAACGTGATCTTCAGCGAGGCCGACCTGGCAGCGCAGGACTTCTCGGCGCAGCAGTTCCATCTCTGCCAGTTCATCGACGCGGACCTCGCGGGCTGCAACTTCAAGGGCGCGCGGCTCACGCAATGCAACTTCAAGGGCGCGAAGCTGGAACGCGCGGTGCTCGCGGGCGTGCATGCGCCCCAATGCCTTTTTCCGGAGGCGGACCTGCGCGGCGCCGACTGCCGGGGCGGACACTTCGCGCAGAGCATCTGGGTCGATGCGCTGCTGGCCGACGCGGACCTTTCGGACGCACAGCTCGTGCAATGCGTGTTCCACCGCGCACGCTGCCACCGCGCTTCGTTCGCGCGCAGCCAGCTGGTCTACGCGGACTTCTCCTATGCCGACCTGCGCGGTGCCGACATGCGTGGCGCCACCTTCCAGCGCACGCAATTGCACCGTGCCGTCGAAGACGGCGCCCGCTGGAGCGACCGCCTCGGCGTGCTCGACAGCGATCCCGCGCTGTTCGAGGCCGAGCGCTTCTCGGCCGCCCGCGCGAGCCGGCCGCACCGTGCGGGCCGCGACACCTTCGGGCGGCCCTTGCCGTCCGACCCGAAAGACACCGCCCCATGACCCACCGCGCCATTCGCGAATCCGCCCAGGCCGTCGTCGGCGTTGCAGCCGGCGACGGCACGCCCTCTCCCGACATGCAGGCGCTGCTGCAGAAGCCGCTGCCCTCCTCCGCGACAGCGGTCTTCCCATGGACGGGCAGCGCGCTCGGCACGGTGATTCAAGAACTGGCCGGCGGCGGCTTTCTCGTCGCACCGCAGGACGGCAGCGACCGCTGGCACTGTCCCCGCGCCGCAAGCTGCCTGCTTCAGCCCAGCCCAGGCGACACCGTGCTGGTGGCCGGGCCGCACCGCGACCAGCTCTACCTGATCGCGGTCGTCACACAGGCGGATGCGAGCCAGTCGCGCATCGTCACCGACGGCGACCTCACCATCAGCTCGCGCCAGGGGCGCATCGCACTGGATGCGCCCACGCTGACGCTGCAGGCACGGAAGGCGCGCCTGGACATCGTCGAGATGGACTACCGCGGTGCCGAAGTGCGCGTGACCACGCTGGTCGCGCGCTTCGTGGGCCGCACGCTGGAGACGGTGCTCGACCGGCTGAGCGTGCTCACGCGTTCGAGCTTTCGCCTGACCGAGGAGGTCGAGCAGGTGCGCGCGGGGCAGATCGACATGCAGGCGAGCGAAACACTGCGCCTGCACGCGAAGAACACCTTGGTCACCAGCAAGGCGCTGGTCAAGGTCGATGCCGAACAGATCCACATGGGCTGACCCTGCCACTGACCACCAACGACGAATCGAGGAGCCTTTGCCATGTTTGCCAATGCACAGATGATGGGCGTGGATCTCGCCTTTCCGGATGTCTGCAAGACGCCGCCCGCGCTTCCCATTCCCTACCCCAACTTCGCGCTCGGGCCGACGGCCATTCCCAACGCCTGGAACATCCTCTACGGCGGCACGCCCGCGCACAACATGGCCACCATCACGCCGATCACCAACGGCGACAACGCGGGCGTGCTGATGGGCGTGGTGTCGCAGACGGTGATGGGCCCCTCGCGCCACATCACCGGCGCGTTCACCGTGCTGCTGAAGGGCACGCCCTGCACCCGCATGACCAGCCTTGCCGTGCAGAACCGCTGCAACATCGTCGGCATGCGGATCGTGCCGAGCCAGTTCAAGGTGCTCGTGTTGGCAGCTTGAGACGCCGGCCGCGGTTGCGAGTCGCCGCGGCGCGGCTCCATCGATGGATCGTGGGCTCTGCTGCTCGACGCGCCAGCAGCCTCGTACGCACGCGCAAGGCTTGAGCCTACAGCGAGCTGCGCCGGGTATTGCCGAGGACGGCCGGAGCGGCCCATTAGAGTCGTCGCATAGCCGCACCATCCTTTCCATCGGACAGCTTTCCCATGACGACTTCTATCGAACATGCTGTACCGCCCAAGCTGGAGCCCACGGGTGTTCCAGGCCTCGACGAGGTGACCGCGGGCGGCCTGCCCGCGGGCCATCTCTATCTGGTCGAAGGCACGCCCGGCGCCGGCAAGACAACGCTGGGACTGCAATTTCTTCTTCAGGGCCGCACGCTCGGCCAGAAGGGCCTGTACGTCACGCTTTCCGAGAGCTCGCAGGAACTCGCCGAAGGTGCGCTCTCCCATGGCTGGGACCTGCAGGGCATCGAGATCTTCGATCTGGTCAGCGACGAAGGCTTGAGCTCCGAAGCCGAGCAGAGCATCTTTCATCCATCGGAGTTCGAACTGGGCGAGACGATCCGCGGAGTCATGGCGGTGGTCGAGCGCCTGCGGCCCGACCGCGTGGTGTTCGACAGCCTGTCCGAGCTGCGCCTGCTCTCGCAGGATCCCATGCGCTACCGCCGCCAGATCCTGGCGCTCAAACGCTTCTTCCTCGCCCACCGATGCACCGTGCTGCTGCTGGACGACAGGGCGCGCGCCGCGGACGGCATGCACCTTCACAGCATCGCGCACGGGGTGATTCAGCTCGAGCAGAAAACTGGCACCTACGGCTCGGACAAGCGCCGCCTGCGCATCGTGAAGTTGCGCGGCGTCAAGTTTCGCGAAGGCGAGCACGACGTCAGCCTGGACCGCGGCGGGTTGCACATCTTCACCCGCCTGGTGGCCAGCGAGCATGGGCGGGCCTTTGCGAGCGAGCCCCTGAGCTCGGGCAACGCGGACCTGGACCGCTTGCTGGGCGGCGGCCTGACGCCGGGCACCAACCTGCTGTTCGCCGGCCCCGCCGGCGTGGGCAAGACGACCACGGCCGTCTGCTGCGCGCGCGCCAGCGTGGAGCGCGGCGGCAAGGCCGCCATCTTCCTGTTCGACGAAGGCGTCAAGACCCTGATGATGCGATCGCGCGCGCTCGCACTGGGCATCGACGAGTACGCCTCGTCGGGACAACTGGCCGTGCACGCGATCGACCCTGCCGAAATCTCGGCGGGCCAGTTCTCGCATCGCGTGCGGGACGCGGTCGAGCGGCAAGGCGTGAAGACCGTGGTGATCGATACGCTGAACGCCTACCTGATCGCGATGCCCGGCAGCAACTTCCTGATGCTGCAGATGCACGAGCTGCTGACCTATCTCAACCTGCAGGGCGTCACCACCATCCTCGTGCTGTCGCAGCACGGCCTCACCGGCGAGGCGCCGAACGATGTGGACCTGAGCTACCTGAGCGACTCGATGCTCCAGTTCCGGTTTTTCGAGGCGCGTGGACAGTTGCTGAAGGCCGTGTCCGTGGTCAAGAGCCGCTCGAGCGCGCATGCCACGACGATCCATCAGTTCCGCCTGGGCCCGACGGGTCTGGAGATCGGCGAGGCGCTCACCGATTTCGAAGGCGTGATGGCGGGTCTTCCACGCTACCGGGGCCGGACCGCGCTTCTTGGCGATACCGATCGGGCCTGACCAGGTGGAAGATCGGATTCTCGTCATGGCGCCGTTCGGGCGCGACGCACGGCTGATCGGCGACGCCCTCGCCGCGCGGCGAATCGAAGTGCACGTCTGCCAGGACGCGCGTGCGCTGATGCGCGAAATCGAAAAGGAATCGGCCGCAACGATCCTCACCGAGGAATCCCTCGACGAGGGAACGGTCGCGGCCCTTCGCGAAATGCTGGCGCAACAGCCGCCGTGGTCGGACTACCCGTTCGTGGTGCTGGCGGCCCGCCAGACCGTGCGCCGCACCGATCGCGCGCGATCGGCGCTGCAGGACCTCAGCAACCTGGTGCTGCTCGAGCGCCCGGTCAACGTCGACACGCTCATCAGCGCGGCGCAGTCCGCGGTGCGGGCGCGCCAGCGCCAGTACCTCACCCGCAAGCACCTGGCCGAGCTGCAGGCCTCCAAGGCCAGCGTCGAGCAGATCAACGGCGCGCTGGAGTCGCGCATTGCCGAGCGCACGGCCGATCTGGCGAGTGCCAACGACCGGCTGATGCGCGAGATGCTGGAGCGCGAGCGCATCGAGAACTCCCTGGTGCAGAACCAGAAGATGGAGGCGCTGGGCCGGCTGACGGGCGGCATCGCCCACGACTTCAACAACCTGCTGCACGTCGTCAACCTGAACCTGCAGTTGATCGAGCGGCTGAAGGTGAACGAGGACCGCGTTCGCGACTACGCACGGCGGGCCAAGGAAGCCGTGGACCGCGGCTCTCGGCTGACGGGGCAACTGCTGTCGTTCGCGCGCACCCAGAGCCTGGTTCCCAGGCTGCACGATCTGAATGGGTTGATCAGGAACATGGCGGAGCTGATCTCCATTTCGGTCGGCTCCCATGTGCGGCTGAACCTGGCGCTGTGCACGCAGCCCGCCTTCGTGATCGTCGACGCCGCGCAAATGGAAATGGCGATCCTGAACCTGTCGGTCAATGCGCGTGACGCCATGCCGCAGGGCGGGACCCTGGAGATCTGCACGCAGATCTCTCCGGCGGGGGTGGAAGGCGCCGCGGGCGAGCCCGGCTATCCGCTGGGCACGGCCGACGTCACGGTGCGCGACACCGGGACCGGCATCCCCGAGAACCTGCTGGACAAGGTCTTCGATCCGTTCTTCACCACCAAGCAGCATGCGGGCACGGGGCTCGGGTTGAGCCAGGTCTATGGCTTCGCGCGGCAGTCGGGCGGAAGCGCGATCGTGGAAAGCGCGGTCGGCGCGGGAACCTCGATCAGGCTGCGTTTTCCGCTCGCTCCAGACCCCACCGAGGCCGCGCTGGAAACGGTCGCCGCCGGTCGGGCGATCGCCGATGCGCGGCAGGCCGAGATCCTTGTCGTCGAGGACGATCCCGGCGTGCGCCGCAGCATGGTCGAGAGCCTGCAGGTGCTCGGATTCCGCGTCAGGCAGGCGGCCGACGGCGCATCGGGCCTGCTCGAATTGAGAAAGGCGAGGCCGGACCTGCTGCTGGTGGACTACCTCATGCCACACATGAACGGCGCCGAGCTGATCGCGCACGCGCAAAAGCTGTACAACGACATTCCCATCCTGATGGCCACGGGCTACGCCGACATGAACGCGGTCGAGCGGCTGATCGGTCCGCAATCGGTGCTGGCCAAGCCATTCGACCTGGACACGCTCGGCTCGGCGGTCGCCACGGAACTCCAGCGCGGGAAACCGCTGCCGTAGCGCCCTCGGCACCGCGTCGTCGCCGGGACCGACCGGCCCCGCCTCACCTCACCACTTCACCCGCACCCCCGCAGCCGCATTGATCGAACTGCCCACGCGCGCATCGCCACCCGAAGCCCACTGCTTGCCGAGTTCGCCGTAGAGGCTCGTGCGCTGGCTCACCGACAAAGTGAAGCCCGCGGCCAGCTCGGTGCTGGTGCCGCCGATCGGCGCACCCACCGGCGTGATCGCCGCCGGATTCACGAAGCGCGCAACGTCGTTGCCCTTGGCACTGCGATAGACGTTCAGGCGCGCATACGGCTGCAGCGTGCCGGCGCCGGTCGCGAAGCTGCCCTTGATGCGCACGCCCGCACGGCCGATCCAGCCGCTGTCGGCGTCCTGCTGCACGAGCGCGCCCGGAATGGACACGTCGTCCAGCCGCAGCCGCTGGTGGATCAACTGCAGTTGCGGTTCCACTGACCAGCCGCCCGAGCCGATCGCAAACGCCTTGCCCACTTCGATCGATGCCAGGAAGCTGTTGCCCTTGCCCTCGACGCCGCCGCTCAACAGCGGCTGCACCGTGTAGCGATGACGGCCGGCCTGCAGCACCGCGTCGGCATAGAAGCCGTCTTCGGTGGCGAAGGTGCCGTAGAGGCCCAGGTACTGGCTGCGCAGGTCGTTGCGGCCGGTGGGGGTGTTCAAAAGCCCGCTGCCGAAGCCGCTCGTGCGGGTGTCGCCGTCGATCTGGCCCACGTAGATGCCGGCGCGCCAATCCGGGTTGGCCCACAGGTCGGTGCCGGCCTGCAGCCCGGTCAGGCGGCCCTCGCTGTGCGGCGAGACGGTGCCGCCCTGGCGGATGTCCATGTCGGTGGAGATCAGCCGGCCCCAGGCGCGGCGGTAGCTGCCGTCGGTGCCTGGCGTCGCTCCGGCACCGCTGCTTGCACCGCCGCGCACATCGTCGTCGCCGACGCGCTGGCTGCGGCTCGCGAGCATGCCCAGGTTGCTCTGGCGCAGCTGGTTCGGCAGCGCCGCGAACAGCGAAGCCTCGGCGCGGTAGGTCGGAAGTCCGGTGCCGCCGGGATTACCGGGATTGCCCGGCGTACCTGGTTCGGCCTCGGTGCGCAGGTACCAGTTCTCGCCGCCACCGCTGGCGTCGCCCGCGTGCAGCCGGTATTCGAAGGCACCGGCGTCGACATGCCCGCCTGCGAGCACGAAGGCGTCCCTGGTGGTCTGCGCGGTGGTGGTCGCACCGTTGCGCGCGTTCACCACCTCGATGCCCGCGCCGCTGGTGCGCGCACCCAGGCCGCCGATGTTGGCGATCTGCACGCTGGTCCTGCCGCTGGCCGCGCCGCCATCGATCACCAGCCGGTCCGATGGCCCCGCGCCGCCGTTGAGCACGGTGCCCAGCTTCAGCACGCCGTTGTTGCCGACGTAGTTGCCCTTGACCGTCAAGGTGGTGCCGGGCGCGGCGCCCGCCAGTGCCACGGTGCCGCTGTTGGCGAGGCCGGCCACGGTCTGGCTGAAGCCCGCGAGGTCGAGCGTGGCGCCGCTGGCCACCACGGCGCTGGAAGCCGCGCTGAAGGCGTTGGCCGCGCCGGCCTTGAGCGTGCCCGTGGCCACGCGCGTCTCGCCGCTGTAGCTGGCCGTGCCCGCGAGCGTGAGCGTGCCCGCGCCGACCTTGACCAGCGAACCGCCGCCGCCGGTGATGGCACCCGAGATCGTGCTGTCGCTGCCGACAGCGCCGGTGGTGAGCGCCTTCGCGCCGAGCACCACGTCGCCCGCGCCGCCGAGCGCGCCGATGCTCGCGCCGGTGGTGGCCAGGTCGATGCGCACCTGCGCGCCGGCGGCGTTGGTCACGGTAGCGCTGGCGGCATTCGCGCCGTCCTGCAGCCGCAAGGTGCCCTGGTTGGCGATGGCGAGCTTGCCCGCATCGGCCTTGCCGCCGAACTGCAGCGCCGCGCCCGAGGCGATGCTCACCGCGCCCGTGCCCAGTGCGCCGCTGGTGTCGGTGGCGAGCGTGCCCGCATCGACCAGCGTGCCGCCGCTGTAGCTGTTGACGCTGGCCAGCGTCAGGGTGCCTGAGCCGATCTTGCGCAGCTTGCCGGTGCCGCTCATCGCGCCCGCGTAGATGCCGGCGGTCTTGTCCTGGTCGAACGCGACCTCGGCGTTGTTGACGATGGCGCCCTGCAGGCTGGTGGCGCTGCCCTGCAACACGCCGCCCTTGACGGTGGTGCCGCCGGTGTAGGTGTTGGCACCGCCGAGGATCAGCCGGCCCGCGTCTTCCTTCGAGAGGCCGCCCGTGCCCGAGAGCGCGACATTCATCGTGGCGGTCATGTTCGCGCCGGCGGCCGTGCCGTCGCCCACGCGAATCACGGAGTTGGCGTTGTCCAGCGTGATGCCGTCGCCCTGCACCGTGTAGCCGTCGACCGCGAACTGCGCGCCGGCGATGCGCACCGCCCCGCCGCCGCCATCGACCGTGACGGTGCCGGCCTTGCCGCCGAACACGGCGAACTGGTTCTGCGCCCAGTTGGCGTTGAGCTTGCCGTCCATGTCGGTCCAGCCATCCTGCGAGGGTTGCGGGCTGCCCACGCGCCAGGTGCCGTTGCCGCCGGCCACCTGGCCGTCGTTGTATTTGCTGCTATCGCCGCCGTCCCAGAAGTTGAGCGACAGGCCCGCGCGGTTGACCAGGTTGACCTGGTTCGCCACCGAGGTCTGCACCTGCAGGTCGGCCAGCTTGGCGCCGGTCGGCGCGGTGCCGATGTCCAGCCCGTTGTCGGTGAACGTGCCGCCGTAGCTCATGAGGCGATACAGCCCTGGCCCGAAGGTGCCGCCCGCCGACTGCGCGATGTTCAGCGTGCCGTCCAGTTGCAGGTTGCCCGTGACGTTGATCAGGTCGTTGAGCGCGCCGCCGGGC
This sequence comes from Variovorax sp. W2I14, assembly GCF_050435205.1. NCBI lineage: Bacteria > Pseudomonadati > Pseudomonadota > Betaproteobacteria > Burkholderiales > Comamonadaceae > Variovorax > Variovorax sp. W2I14. Next base: position 2,597,481 of record NZ_JBNDJX010000001.1, read on the forward strand.
ACGCCGGCCTGGCCGAGTTCGTAGTTGAGCGTGGCGCCGCCGGCCAGCGTGAGCGCGCCGAGCGTCAGCGTGCCGGGGCTGTTGCCCGCGGCGAGGATGCCGCCCTTGGCGATGGTGACCGCGCCCGCGATGCTGCCGCTGCCCGCGAGCGTGGCGCCCGACTGCACCTGCACGCTGCCGGTGCCCGTGCCGCTGCCGCTCGTGTTGTTCACGCGCAGCGTGCCGGCGGCCACCGTGGTGGCGCCGGTGTAGGTGTTGGCGCCTGTCAGGGTGAGCGTGCCGGCGCCGACCTTGACGACCGAGCCGCCGGTGCCGCTGACGGTGCCCGACAGGGTGTTGTCGCCGCCGCTGCCGCCCAGCGTGAGCGCCTTGGCGCCGAGCACGACATCGCCCGCGCCGCCGAGCGTGCCGAAGCTCACGCCGGTGGTCGCCTGGTCGATGCGCACCTGGGCGCCGGCCTGGTTGATCACCGTGGCCTTGTCGGCCGAGGCGTCGCCGGCAAAGGCCAGCACGCCGCCTGCGGCGTTGGTGATGGTCGATGCACCGGCGCTCGACTTGTCCTGCAAGCGCACCGTGCCCTGGTTGCCGATGGCGGTGGTGCCGGCATCGAATCCGCCACCCAGTTGCAGCGTCGCGCCCGTGGCCACGTTCGCCGCGCCGCCGCCCAGCGCACCGGTGACGTCGGTGGCCAGCGTGCCCGCATCGACGAAGGTGCCGCCCGCATGGCTGTTGGCCGCACCGAGCCGCAAGGTGCCCGCGCCGGTCTTGCGCAGGCTGCCCGCGCCGCTCGCGGTGCCGTTCAGCGCCACGGTACGTACCGCGTCGATGTCGAAGGTGTTGCTGCCCGCGCCCAGGCTCACGGCGCGCGCACTGACGCTGTCGCCGGTCACGTGCAGCGTGGCGCCGCCCTGCAGCGCAAGGCCGCCCGCGGCCGCACCGAGGTTGGCGTCGGAGGCGATCTGCAAGGTGCCGCCCTTGACGGTGGTGCCGCCGGTGTAGCTGTTGCTGCCGCCGAGCACCAGCGTGCCCACGTCGTCCTTCACGAGACCGCCCGCGCCCGTGATGGCCGCGTTGATGGTCGCGTTCATGCCGGCGCCCGCGGCCGTGCCATCGCCCACGCGAATGATCGAGACCGGCGCGTTCACCGTCAGCGCTGCGCCATCGATGGTGTACCCATCGACCGCGAACTGCGCACCACCGATGCGCACCGCCCCGCCCGCGCCCGTGTTGTCCACCATGACCGTGCCGGCCTTGCCGGCGAAGATCGCGAACCCGTCCTGCACCCACGTGCCGTTGGCGGTTCCATTGGCGTCGGTCCAGCTGTCGCCGGGCACGCCCGCACGCCAGGTGCCGGAGCCGCCGGCGATCTTGCCGTCGTTGAAGTTGCCGGAGTTGACGCCGTCCCAGAGGTTGAGCACCAGCCCGTTGCTGTTCACCAGATTGACCTGGTTCGCCACCGAGGTCTGCACGGACATCTTGCTCGCGTCGGTCGGCGCAGTGCCGATGTCCAGGCCGTTGTCGGTCAGCGTGCCGGTGTAGTTGATGAGGCGGTACAGGCCCGCGCCGAACTTGCCGCCGGTCGATTCCGCCACGTTGAGCGTGCCGTCCAGTTGCAGGTTGCCGTTGACGTTGACCAAATCGTTGAGCGATCCGCCCGCCACGCCGGCCTGGCCCAGGTCGTAGCTCAGCACCGCGCCATCGGCAAGGCTCAGGCTGCCCAAGGTCAGCGTGCCGGCGCCACCGTTGCCTGCAGACAGCTGGCCGCCCTTGCCCACGCTCACCGCGCCTGCGATGCTGCCGATGCCTGCGAGCGTCGCGCCCGACTGCACCTGCACCGCGCCCGTGCCGGTCGCGCTGCCGCTTGCGTTGTTCACGGCGAGCGTGCCGGCCGCCACCGTGGTGCCGCCGGTGTAGCTGTTGGCGCCGCTCAGCGTGAGCGTGCCGGCGCCGACCTTGACGATCGAGCCGCCCGTGCCCGTGCCCGGCTGCGCGAAGATGCTGCCCTTGTCGCTGACGGTGCCCGAGATCGTGTCGCTACCGCCCAGCCCGCCGAGCGAGAGCTGCGTGGCGCCCAGCACCACGGCGCCCGCGCCCGTGAGGGAGCCGAGTTCGACGGCGGGCTTGCCGCCCGTCGCGCCCGACACATCGAGCGTGGCGCCTGCGGCGTTGTTGACCGAGGCATTCGTGCCCGTCGCGGTATCGGCAAAGAGCACAAGGCCGCCGGCCGTGTTGGCGATCTGCGCACTGCCGGCCGTGGCCTTCTGGCCGAAGACGAGCAGGCTGTTGCTGCCGTTCGTGATCGTCGCCGTCCCGGCGCTGGCGGTCTCCAGGAAGCCGATCCCACCGCCCGCATTGACGATGGTCGATGCACCGGCGCTCGAACTGCCGCCGAACCGCAAGATGTTCACGCCCGGCGCCTGCCAGCCCGCGCCATTGACCGTGATCTTCGAAGTGGCCGCCGTGGTGGTCTGGGCGAACGACAGCACATTGCCGTTGTCCGCGGTCGCGGCACGTCCCACGGTGTAGTCGTTGCCGCCGGCGCTCGCCGCGTTGGTGAAGGCCAGCACCGTGCCGTCGCCCTGCTGCTGCACCGCGCCGCCGCCGAACACGCCGCCGGCGCTGGCGACGATGCTCGCGCCGTCCTGCAGCACCGTGCCGCCGCTGTAGCTGTTGGCCGCCACCAGACTCAGGCTGCCGCCCTTGCCGGTGACGGTAAAGAGGCCGTTGCCGCTGACGACGCCGCGCAGCTCGAGGAAGCTGTTGCCCAGGTCGATGGTGCCGCCGCCGGCGCCGAGCGCGACATTGCGCATGCTGAAGAACGGCGTGGAACCCGTGGCGATGCGCAGGGTGCCGCCGTCCAGCGCCAGGCCCGTGCCGATCGCGCCGAGGTTGGCATCGCCCGAGATCTGCAGGATGCCGCCCTTGACCGAGGTGCCGCCCATGTAGCTGTTGTTGCCGGTCAGCACCAGCGTGCCGCCGTCGTCCTTGACCAGCCCGCCCGTGCCGCCGATGGCCGCGTTGATGGTCGCCGTCATGCCCGCGCCCGCGGCGGTGCCGTCGCCCACGCGCACCGTGGTGTTCGCCGCGTTGATGGTGAGCGGGTCGCCGTTGACCACGTAGCCGTCGACCGCGAACTGCGCGCCGCCGATGCGCACCGCGCCGCCCGCGCCCGTGTTGTCCACCGCGACTGTGCCGGCCTTGCCCGTGAAGACCGCGAGGCCGTCCTGGATCCAGCCCGCGTTGACGATACCGTTGGCATCGGTCCAGTTGTCGCCGGGCGAGCCGGCGCGCCAGGTGCCGCTGCCGCCTTCTACCTGGCCATTGTTGAAGTCCGCGACATTGCCGCCGTCCCACATGTTGAGCGCGAGGCCGCCGGTGTTGACCAGGTTGATCTGGTTGGCCACGCCTGTCTGCAGCGCGAGGTATCCAAGCGGCGTCGGCGCGCTGCCGATGGTCATCGCGTTGGCGGTGAGCGCGCCCGTGTAGTTGATGAGCCGGTAGATCCCCGCACCGAAGGTGCCGCCGGCCGATTGGGCGAGATTGAGCGTGCCCGCCAGCGCGAGATCGCCGTTGACGTTGATCAGATCGTTGAACGCGCCGCCGGCCTTGCCGGCCTTGCCCATTTCCATCTCGAGCGTCGAGCCTGCCGCAAGCGTGAGCGCGCCGGTAGCGAGGGCTCCCACGCCGCCGTTGCCCACCGACAGGCGGGCTCCCGCGGCCACATTGACCGGGCCGGCGATGGCGCCGCTGCCCACGAGCGCCGCGCCCGACTGCACCTGCACGGCGCCCGTGCCCGTGGCACTGCCGCTCTTGTTGCTGACGCTCAGCGTGCCCATGGCCACCGTGGTGCCGCCGCTGTAGCTGTTGTCGCCGCGCAGCGTAAGCACATCGGCGCCCTGCTTCACGATGGCGCCGTCACCCGAGATCTGGCCATCGAGCGCCAGTGCCGGGCCCGAAATGCTCAGCGTGTTCGACTTGCCGATCGCGAAGGCGTTGCCCAGCGTCAGCGCTGCATTGCCCGACAGCGCGGTGTTGCCCTCGATCGCGGCCGTGCCGGTGCCCAGCGCGGTGTTGCTGCCCAGCACGACGGTGCTGCCGGCCAGGCGCGTGCCGCCCGCATAGCTGTTGTTGTTCAGCAGCGAGACCGTGCCGCCGATGCCGCGCAGGTCCAGCGAACCCGCGCCCGAGACCACGCCGCCGAAGCTGACCGCGCCCGGTGTCTGCACATCGAGCACGCCGCTGTCCGATAAGAAGTCGACGTTGTTCAGCGCGAGCGCGAACGGGCTCGAGAGCGTGACCGCGCCGCCGATGCCGAGCGCGGCGCCGCCGATGGCCTGCGCGCTCGAAGCCTGCAAGGTGCCGCTGAAGGCGGTGAAGCTTCCGGTGAAGGCGCTGTTGTTGCCGCTGAGCGTGAGCACGCCGGTGCCGCTCTTGATCAGCGTTCCCCCGCCGCTGAAATCGCTGGCGACGGTGGTGCTGCTGTCGTCGGCCATCCTCAGCGAGGAGCCGGCCGCGAGCGCAACCGTGGTGCCCGCCACGCCGGTCAGGTTGCCGACGACGGCAGTGCCCGAATCCGTGTGCAGCATCGTGCCCGCTGCGGCCAGGCTCAGGGCAGTGCCGGTGCCGAAGGAGCCGCCCGAGGCGAAGCCCAGCGCCCCCCCGTTGACTGTTGCAGTTCGCGGACCGATGGCGCGGTCGACGATCCAGTCGCCGCTGTCGTTCTTGATCAGGTCGCCGCCGAAGTCAGTGACGCCGGTGACCGCCTGCGAATGGATCTGCGTGCCCGCGCCGGCCAGGGTGAGCGTCGATCCCGCGCGGTTGCCGATGGTGAGATTGCCCTGAACGCGGCTGCCGGTGCGAAGCGTGACCCACTGCACCAGCCCACCGTCCAGGGCGACGTGGCCTCGCAGGAGGCCGCCGTTGTCGAGCGTGATCGCGGTGGCCTCGCCGTAGATGCTGTAGATGCCCTCGATCGTGGAGCCCGCCGTGTTGGTGATGTTTGCACTGCCTCCGCCGAAGCCGAGGCCCAGGTAGTTGCCGTTGCTGGTGATGCGGCTGTTGCCGGTGTTGACGATCGTTCCGCCCCCATACAGCAGGGCGCCCGCGGACCCTTCGATCACGCCGCCGTTCGAGTTGGTCAGCGTGACCGGTCCGCCGGTCACCTGGACCGCGCGATCGGTACTGCTGATCGTGCCGCCGTTGTTGTTGATCACCGAGTTGCCGCCGGTCACCACGCCCGCCGTGCCATGGATCGTGCCGGTGTTGTTGACCGTGACGTTGGAGCCGACGTTGATGGCCCAAGTGCCGTCGCCGAGCGTGGCGATGGTTCCTGTGTTGTTGATCGTGCCGCCGTCCGCCACGCCGACCCAGCCGGGCGTGACGCCCGCGCAGTCGAGCGTGGTGCCCGTGAGCGTGCACGCCGCCCAGGCCGTTCCGCTCAGCAGGAAAGCGGGCACGGCCACGAGCGGTGCCACGAGGCTCGCGCGGCTCGACGCACGCCGCCCGCCGCTGCGCTTGCCGCGCGCGGGCGCCGTTTCGCACACGGCGACCCATGCACCGAGCGCTGCGTTCCAGAGGGTCTTGTAGGCGGTATTCATCAACGGTTCTCCATGCGCAGCGTGTTCAAGGTGCTGCGAAAAAATCAGATCGGAAGCGGCGGGCCGACGGCGCGGTCATCCCCACGCGCCGGGCGCCGGGGGACTCGCCGCGCGGGAAATCGACGAGCAGGCGAGGCTCGTTCGATGTGGCCGGCGACCGCGCGGGTCGATGGCTGTCGTGGTGCTGTTCAAGGGGTCTCCTCCCGCCATGCCATCGCAAGGACGCATGGCGCGTGCGGCATCACTGCGCTGCCGCTTGGAGAGAAATTCTCAAGTGCCGCTATCGGATTTGCACCTTACTTTTTCTTGCAATGGACACGCCTTCACCTACGGAAAACCGTGGGTTTTCCTGCAAGAGGAATGCATTGGCTTTCACGCGCCGGCAGGGCCCGTGGCGCATCAACGCTCGATGCGCACGCTCCCCTGAAAGCTGTAGCCCTCGCCGCGCACCGCGACGATCGGCAGCTTCTCGCCCGTGGCCTGCTCGGCCTTGCGGCGCAGCCGCGACACCGTGACGTCGAGGTTGCGCTCGTAGGCTTCCAGCCCGGGGCGTCCCATCGCCGCGAGCAGCGTGGCCCGGTCCACCACTTCGCGCGGCTGCTCGATCAGGCACTGCAGCAGCCGCGCTTCCGCGCTGGACAACTGCACGCCCTGGCCGGCCGGCGACAGCAGGAACCAGGTGGTGACGCGATAGCGCCACGGCGCCTGCGCGGCGGGTTCGCCGGCCTCCATCGCAGCGGGGTCGCTCGCGATTTGCCCTCGCGTTTCCTGGCTGCGCTGCAGCAGGTTGTGCAGCACCATCTCGAGCTCCCGCAGGTTCACCGGCTTCACGAGGTAGTAATCGGCGCCCAGGCCCAGTCCGTGCAGGCGATCGTTCGCCATGCCGCGCGCGGTCAGCATCACGATGCGCATGGCGCTGCGCGCTCTCAGCCGGGCCAGCACGCTGAAGCCGTCTTCGCCCGGCAGATTGATATCGCACACCACGGCATCGAAGTCCTGCCGCTGGAGTTCGGCGTCCAGCGCCTCGGCGCTCTCCAGGCCGCTCGCGAACATGCCCACGCCGCGCAGGTACCGCAGCACCGTGTCGCGCAGGTCGTCGTCGTCCTCGATGACCAGCACGCGGGCCGGAGCGCTCATCGGAGCCCTCCGTAGGCGGGAATTGCCGCAGGGCTTCCGCCGCGCGCTTCCGGCGGCTCGGAGCTTCCGAGCAGCGGCAGGGTCAACGTCAGCACGGCGCCCTGCCCGCTCGCGTTGGAGGCGACCACGCTTCCACCATGAACCGTGGCAATGCGGTGCACCATGTGCAGGCCCAGTCCGATGCCCGGAATCCGCCGCACGCCGGCCGCGCGATAGAAGCGCTCGAAGACATGCGTGAGATCCTGCAGCAGGAAGCCGGGGCCTTCGTCGCACACCTGGATGCAGACGCCCGGCACGGCGTCGTCGTGGTCGTCCGAAAGGCCATCGGAGCGGCAGCGCCGGATTCCGGCCCTGACCACCACCGGCGAATGCGGCGGCGAGTACTTGATGGCGTTGGTCAGGAGGTTGTCCATGGCGATGTGCATCAGCGTCTCGTCCGCCAGCACCGGCAGTTCGCGCGCATCGAGATCGAGGGAAATCCGCCCGCCACCCACGCCTTCGTTGTGCTCCTCGATCTTCTCGCGCAGAAAACCCGCGAGCTCGACAGGCACCAGGCACAGGTTGTTGCTGGACGCCTGGAGCCATTCGTCGGCCAGCAGGGTGTCCACCAGATCGCGCATGCGAAAGACGGTACGGCTGATCTTCTCCGCTTCCTTCTTGACCTCCTCGCGCGCCAGGCCGAGCCGGTCGTCCGAGAGAATCTGCGCCGCCCCGCCGATCGTGCCGAGCGGCGTGCGGAACTCGTGCGACACCATGGCCAGCAGGCCGCGCTGCTCGCGGAATGCCAGCGCCAGCTGGTCGTGCGTGCGATGGTGCTGCGCGATCTCCTGGCGCAGGTCGCGGGTGCGTTCGTTCACCCGTCGTGCCAACCGCGCGCGATGCCGCCGGGACAGCGCAAGCGCCCGCCGCTCGCGGTTGCGCACGCGCCAACCCAGCGCGAAGAAGAAAGCCATGATGTGAAGGATGCTGCCGATCGCATAGCTGGACTGGGTGGCCAGCGTATAGGGCAGCCACTGCAGGTTCTTCGCAAAGTGCGCCACGCCCATCAGGAGGTAGATGGCATAGCCGACCAATCCCGGCCAGGCCTGGATGTTCCGGCGCAGCGCAACGGCGCACATCGGCACGATGCAGGCGGCGAACACCACCCACATCAGGTTCAGCGGTCGCGCGATGCGTCCGTACCAGCCCGCCATGGCCAGCGCACAGGCCGCGAGGCAAACCAGCGTCATCACCTGGAACACCCGGTTCATGCGCGGGAACTGCCGCTCCATGTCCAGCAGCACGCGGGCGAATCCGAATGCGGCGGCGCTGTGCAGGCAGACCGCGAAGTTGTGCAGGCGAACGGCGGCCAACGGGTGGTCCTGCAGCCACAGGGACGCCGGCAGGCCCTCCGAGCTTCCGAACACCAGCGCGAGCGTGAGGAGATAACCGGCGTACGCAATGAATCGCCGGTCGGGCAACGCGATGCCCATCATCAGGCTGACCACCGCCATCAGCAGGACCATGCCGGCGACGGCCGCATCGACGTAGTCCAGCTCCTGCTGTACCACGGCCTGCTCGCGCAGCGGCGATACGCCGCCGGCGAGGGTCAGCGAGCGGTCGCCTGCCAGCCGCACCCAGACCCAGCGCGGCTCGGTATCGGGCAGGTCGGGCAGGCGCACGGCAGGGATCGACCAGGGCAGCTCGCGCGTGGAGGCTGCGCGCATCCCGCCAAGCGCGCGGTGCGTGAAGCCGCCGTTCGCGCCGCCTGCGCCGTCCGCGCCGTCGGGCCACCACACGTCGATGTAGTCGGCATACGGCGCATTCAGCCGCAGCCACCAGCCACCCTCGATCGGATGCGCAATCTCTTCGGGCGAGGCCTGGACCTGGAAGCGCACCCACCAGGCGCCCCTGGCATAGCCGCCGTTGAAGACGCCCTCGACCGTCTTGAATTGCTGCTGATGGGAAGGCGATGCCACCTGTTCGCGCGTGAGCAGGCCGCTCTTGTCGTGGTAGGCCTCCAGGCGCCCGTTGAAGCTGCGCTCGAGGATGTCCAATCCGGCATCGAGTCTCAGCGGCTCCGTCTGCGCATGACTCGGCATGGCCAGGAATGCCAGCAGGAACAAGGCGAGCCCCGCCATCGCGCGGACCGCAGCGAGCCGCAACCCGAAATTTGTCAAGCAAAGCGCGATGAACAAAGTTGCCGTCCGAGTCCTCGAAGTGCCGTCACGGCGCCGTCTGCGTCGCCGCTTCGCACCGGATTCTGGTGCGCGGCCGCGGAGTTTGCACCTTACTTTTTCTTTCATCCGTCGGGCTTCGCGCCAGAGGCGCGCGTGCTGTCGCCATGCAACCGTTCCGGGCACGCCGCGCGTTGCGCCGCCATTGGCTACGCCTTGGCCGGCACCGGGTACGCCTCCTGGATCAGCAGGCGCACCGCATCCACCACGCCCTGGCGACCGCGGCGGCGCCAGGCCAGATGAACCTCGACATCGAAGCTGTCGGTCTCGTCCAACGGACTGAAGCGCACGCCCGCATAGCCCAGCTTCTGCGCGGAGCGCGGCACGAGCGCCACGCCCACGCCCGCATCCACGAGGGCTAGGATCGAATGCGTGTGGCTCAGGGTCTGCACCGTTTCCGGTGCGACGGCCTGGGCACGCAGCCTGCCGGCAATCAATTCGTAGAGATAGCGCGACTCCGACGGGCAGAACTGGATGAACGCCTCGCCTTCCAGATCGCGCAGGCGCATGCGAGCCTGCCCGGCCAAACGGTGCCCGCTGGGCATCGCGAGCACGAAGGGTTCACGAAAGATCGCGGCCGATTCGGCAAAGCTGCGCGGCGCGAACGGCCGCACGATGCCCAGCTCGATCCGGTCGGTGCCGATCGCCTCGATCTGGTCCACGGTCTGCATCTCGCGCAGCACGATCTGCACGTCGGGCAGCTGCGCCTGCACCGAGGCCAGGAGCTGCGGCAGCAGCGTGAAGCTCGCCGCGGGAATGAAGCCCATCGTCACGGAGCCGGCATCGGCGCGCATGGCACGGCGCGCGGCCAATGCGGCCGACTGGCTGCGGCGCAGGATGTCTTCCGCCTCGCGCAGGAACACGGCACCCGCGGGCGTCAGCCGCACGTTGCCGCCGGAGCGCTCGAGCAGCAGCACGCCGAGCTCGTGCTCCAGCAGCTGGATCTGGCGTGTCAGGGGCGGCTGGGTCATGTTCAGCGAGACGGCCGCGCGTCCGAAATGAAGTTCGGTGGCAACGGCCACAAAGCATCGGAGTTGGGTGAGCTGGAACACGGCGATTCAATTCTTGGATTGCAGCATCCCGTGTATGGATTGGACGCCGCTTCAGGTGACTTCTAGAGTAGCCGCTTTCTCCGCCACTCCATTACGGGACAACCAGATGAGTCATTTCCACGGCGCGGCACTGCGCGCTGCGCTCCAGGGCATTTCAGGCATTTTGGTGACGCCCTTCGATGCCGACGACAGCCTGGCGCCCTCGCGGCTCGGGGTCGTGGTCGACCGCGCGATCGACGCGGGCGTGCATGTGCTCGTGGCCAACGGCAACACGAGCGAGTTCTACGGCCTGCAGGCACACGAAGCCGAGCAGATGGTGCATGCCGCCGCCGAATGCATCCAGGGACGCGCGCCGCTTCTGGCCGGCGTGGGCCGCAGCGTGCACGAAGCCTGCGCCCTCGCCCGCGCTTCGCGCAAGGCCGGCGCCGATGCCCTGATGGTTCACCAGCCGCCCGATCCGTTCGTGGCACCGCGCGGCGTGGTGGCCTACCTGCGCCAGATCGCCGACGCGGCCGACGGCCTGCCGCTGGTGCTTTACCTGCGCAACGAGGCGATCGGCCTGGCCGCGATCGAGGAGCTGTGCCGCATTCCGCAGATCGTCGGCGTGAAGTGGGCATCGCCCACGCCGCTGGTGCTCGCCGAAGCCATGCGCCGCACCGCCGATCTCGGGCTGGCCTGGGTCGGCGGCCTGGCGGAAGTCTGGGCGCCGCCGCTGTATGCGGTGGGTGCGCGCGGCTTCACGTCGGGCCTCATCAACGTGCGGCCCGAACGCTCGGTCGCCATCTACCAGGCGCTGGAGGCGGCCGACTATCCGCAGGCCATGCGGCTCATCGAAGAGATGCTGCCCTTTGAAGAGCTGCGCGCCCAGGAAAACAACGGCACCAACGTGACCGTGGTGAAGACCGCGCTGCAGATGATGGGCAACGACTGCGGTGCGGCGCGCGCGCCTTCCGCATGGCCGCTCTCGGAGAACCAGCACCGGCAGCTGCATGCGCTGATGTCGGGCTGGAACCTGCTGCGCTGACCGTTCCCGTCGCGGTGCCGATGCGGCGCCGCTGTTCGAAGCTTTCCCACAACTATCAAAGACAAACCATGAACCGCCGATCTCTGCTCGCCCTGGCCGCCTTACTTTCGTTGAACGGTGGCGCCGCCGTCGCCCAGGAATTTCCCGCACGCCCTCTCACCATCGTCGTGGGCTCGAGCGCCGGCAGCGCCACCGACGGCCTGGCGCGCGCCGTGGCCCTGGAAGTGACGAAGGCGACTGGACAGTCGGTGATCGTCGACAACCGGCCCGGGGCCTTCGGCGGCATCGCCGCGCAGTTCGCATCGCGTGCGCAGCCCGACGGCTACACCGTGTTCATGACGACGAACACCACGCAGGCGGCCAATCCGCATCTGCAGAAGAAGCTCTCGTACGACCCCATCAAGGACTTCGCGCCCGTGGCCTTGCTCGCCAAGGGCTATCAGCTGTTGGTGGTGAATCCGCAGGTCAAGGCGAACAGCGTCGCGGAACTGATCGCGCTGGCCAAGGCTTCGCCGGGCAAGCTCAACTACGGATCTGGCAGCTCCTCCGCGCAGGTTGCCACCGAGTTGTTCCAGCAGATGACGGCGACCAAGTTCAACTACGTGCCCTACAAGGCCAACCCGCCGGCGGTGATCGATCTGGTGGCGGGCCAGACCGACCTGATGATTGCGGACCTCGCCACGACCTTGCCGCAGGTCAAGGCAGGCAAGCTGCGCGCACTGGGCCTGACCAGCCCGAAGCGCCTGTCCCTCGTGCCGGGCACGCCCACGGTCGCCGAGTCGATCAACGGCTATGAGTTCGGGTACTGGAACGCGCTCTATGCCCCCGCAGGGACCCCGGCACCGGTGGTGAGCCGGCTGAACGCGCTGATGCAGTCCGCCATGAAGGCGCCCGCCGTGCGCAACGTGGCCGAGCAGGCGGGCATGGAAGTCTCGCTGTCGAGCCCTGAAGAACTCGGCAAGTTCCAGCTCTCCGAGCTCGAGCGCTGGGGCCGGATCATCAAGACCGCCGGCATCGTCGCGGAGTAGCCGGTCGGGTTCGATTCCAACCCGCGGCTTCCCAGACCGCATCCGGGTGATGGTCGTGAGGAGAGCGGAGAGAAAAGCATCGGGGTGATGCGCTCGTGCAGACCACCTCGATGGCCTCGCGCATCCGTTCGGACGGAAACAACTCGGCGAGCAAGGCACACGGCCGCGCAGGTACTGCGCCGTTCGCATGGAGCTCATGAGCGCAGGGCTGAACCGGGCGGCGGATGCGCACAGCCGTCAACGTGTCCTGCAGCGCAGCAGGTTGTCGTCGAGCTTCAGGGATCGGGAACGGGCTACCCACGCGCGATAAGGGACCAACTGTGCGCAGCCACATGCTGGCCGAAGATGGCTTTCGCCAATTTCCCCAATGAAAAAGGGCGTCCGGTGGATGAAACCGGACGCCCTTGGACGTTTTTTGTTGGTCGGTGTGAAAGGATTCGAACCTTCGACCCCTTGCACCCCATGCAAGTGCGCTACCAGGCTGCGCCACACACCGAAGCCTGCAATTATAGCCGGCGGAAATCAGCGTCCGACGGTCAGGAGTTCACGAATTTCAAAAAGCTCGCGGCGAAGGTGCAACAACTGCGACAGGTCGACGGTGCGCGGCGCGGTCTGGTCGGGGCTGTCCTGCACCACGGCGGCGTCGAATTCTTCCTGGTCGATCTCGATCGCTTCCATGCCTTCGAGCGGCACCTCGCCGGCCTTGCGGCGATCGCGCTCGCCTTGCACGAGCTCTTGCAGCTTGTTGCGTGCACCGCTGATCGTGAAGCCCTGGTCGTAGAGCAGGTCGCGGATGCGGCGGATCATCAGCACCTCATGGTGCTGGTAGTAGCGACGGTTGCCGCGGCGCTTCATGGGCCGCAGCTGCGTGAACTCTTGCTCCCAGTAGCGCAGCACATGTGGCTTGACGCCGCAGAGTTCGCCGACTTCACCGATGGTGAAGTAGCGTTTGACAGGAATCGGCGGGAGTGTTTTCTCCATTGAAATCAAGACGGTGCGCGGGAAACCTGAGAGATTACTCTACGCCGCCACCGAGCACCAAGCACTATTCGGTGCCCAGGCTCCACTCGACTTCGGATGAGCCGCTCTGCTCGATGCTTCCGTGAATCTGTTCCTTGAGCTTGGCGCTCGCATGGAACGTGGCGACGCGACGTTCGCCGATCGGAATGGCTTCGCCGGTGCGCGGATTGCGACCGGGCCGCGGCGCCTTCACGCGAATCTGGAAATTGCCGAAGCCCGAGATCTTCACGTCCGTGCCTTCGATCAGGCTGTTGGCCACGAGCTCGAAGAACGCCTCGACCATGTCCTTGGACTCGCGCTTGTTGAGCCCGATCTGCTCGAACAGCAGGTCGGCCAGGTGCGCCTTGGTGAGCGCCGGCGTTTCGAGAGCCTCGAGCGTGAATTCGGCAGCGTTCATCTTCATCCTCTCAAGCGGCCGCCGACCTTGGCGCCCAGTTGTTCGACGATGGCACGGACAGCGGGCTCGACCTGCTCGTCCGTGAGGGTGGCGCTGTCGCTCTGGAAGCTCAAGCGCACCGCCATGCTCTTCTCGCCTTGCGCCAGCGCGCCGGGTGCTGCAACGGCTCCGCCCTGCAGCGGCTGCGGACGGTAGATGTCGAACAGCGTTGCATCGCGCAGCAGGCCCTCTGCAGCGGCCGTCGAGCGGATTGCTTGCATCAACGCATCGTGGGTCACGGCCTCGGCGACCACGACTGCGATGTCGCGTTCGACCGCCTGGTGCTTGGGCACCGGCTGTGCCACCGGCACGGGGCGCGCGGCGACGGCATCGAGGTCGAGTTCGAACAGCACGGGTGCTTGCGCGAAGTCCCACTTCTGGCGCCAGCGCGGATGCAGTTCGCCGACGAAGCCGATGGCCTTGCCGTCGATCGACACACGGGCCGAACGGCCGGGGTGCAAGGCTGGATGCTCAGCCGGCTCGAAGGTCGGAACCAGCGGCGCGAGCAGTGCTTCGACGTCGCCCTTGACGTCGTAGAAATCGATGCGCTGCGGCTTGCCGTCCCAGCGTGATTCGTCGGCGTCGCCCCATGCGAGGCCCGCCATGCGCATCGGCTGGTTCACGCCGCGCACCGTGCTGTCGGTGGTGACGACGCTGTCGTCGCGCAGGAACACGCGGCCCAGTTCGAAAACGCGCACGCGCGGTGCCTTGCGGTCAAGATTGAACTTCAGCACCTGCAGCAGCGAGCCCATCAGCGACGAGCGCATCACGCTCATCTGGCTGGCAATGGGGTTCAGCAGCTTGACGGGATTGGCATTGCCGGCGAGGTCTTGCTCCCAATGCGCTTCGACAAAGCTGAAGTTGATGGTTTCCTGGTAACCGAGTGCCGCGATGCTGCGGCGCACTGCGAAACGGCTGCGTTGCGCTTCGGGCCGCACACGGGCGGTGATGGGCGCGAGCGGTGCGGTGGTCGGCAGGTTGTTGAAGCCGATCAGGCGCGCGACTTCTTCGATCAGGTCTTCCTCGATCAGCAGGTCGAAGCGGTGCGGCGGCGGGGTCACGGTCAACGTGCCCTCGCCTTCCGCGATGGCGAAGCCGAGACGGTTCAGTGCATCGGCACATTGCGCCTGCGTGAGCGGCATGCCGATCACGCGTGCAGCGCGCGCCACACGCAGCGTGACGGGCACCGTTGCGGGCACGTTCAGCGTCTGGTCGTCCATCTTGCCGGCTTCGCCGCCGCAGATCTCGATGATCAATTGCGTGATGCGCTCGATGATTTCGACGCTGCGGCTCGGATCGACACCGCGCTCGTAGCGATGACCCGCGTCGGTCGAGAAGTTGAAGCGGCGCGAACGGCCCTGCACGGCCTCGGGCCACCAGAACGCGGCTTCGACGTAGATGTTGCGGGTTTCATCCGAGACCGAGGTCGCGTCGCCGCCCATGATGCCGGCCAGCGATTCGACCTCGCGGTCGTCGGAGATCACGCCGACCTTGTCGTCGACGGTGATCGTCGTGCCGTTCAGCAGCTTGAGCTGTTCGCCCGCCTTGCCCCAGCGCACCGTGAGGCCACCGTGGATCTTGTCGAGGTCGAAGATGTGGCTCGGCTGGCCGTACTCGAACATCACGTAGTTCGAGATGTCGACCAGCGGCGTCACGCTGCGCTGGCCGCAGCGCGCGAGGCGCTCGACCATCCAGGCGGGCGTGGCGACGGTGGTGTTCACACCGCGCACGATGCGGCCGGAGAAGCGGCCGCAGAGTTCGGGCGCTTCGACCTTGATCGGCAGCACGTCGTTGAACGATGTGGCCACTGGCGCGATCGTCGGCGTCTTGAGCGGTGCACCCGTGAGCGCAGCGAGTTCTCGCGCGACGCCATACACGCTGAGGCCGTGCGCGAGATTGGGCGTGAGCTTGAGGGTCAGCAGCGCGTCGTCGAGCTTGAGCACGTCGCGCACATCGGCGCCGATGGGCGCATCGGCGTCGAGTTCGAGCAAGCCGCCGTGGTCTTCGCTCAGCTTCAGTTCGCGCGCCGAGCACAGCATGCCCTGGCTCTCGACACCGCGCAGCTTGCCCAGCTTGATGAGGAAAGGCTTGCCGTCTTCACCGGGCGGCAGTTCGGCGCCGACGAGCGCGCAAGGCACCTTGATGCCGACGCGCGCATTGGGCGCGCCGCACACGATGTTGAGCAAGGCGCCCTGCCCCGCATCGACCTGGCAGATGCGCAGGCGATCGGCATTCGGGTGCTGCTCGGCTTCCTTGATTTCGCCGACCACGATGCGCGTGAAAGGCGGCGCCACCGGTCGGCGCTCTTCGACCTCGAAGCCGCCCATGGTGAGCGTTTCGGCCAGCGTGGCGCTGTCGAGGGGCGGGTTGCAGAACTCGCGCAGCCAGGATTCCGGGAATTGCATCTCTTCGATCTCGATCTGATTTTCTGGGGATGGGTGCTTACTGGAACTGCGAGAGAAAACGCAGGTCGCCGTCGAAGAAGAGGCGCAGGTCGTTCACCCCGTAACGCAGCATCGTGAGCCGGTCGGGGCCCATGCCGAAGGCGAAGCCGATGTAGCGCTCGGGGTCGAGCCCCATGTTGCGCACCACGTTCGGATGCACCTGGCCGGAGCCCGACACCTCGAGCCAGCGGCCGGCCAGCGGTCCGCTCGCGAACTGGATGTCGATTTCTGCACTGGGCTCGGTGAACGGAAAGAAGCTCGGGCGGAAGCGCAGCACGAGGTCGTCGCGCTCGAAGAAGGTGCGGCAGAAGTCGGTGAAGACGACCTTCAGGTCCTTGAAGCTCACGTTCTCACCGAGCCAGAGGCCTTCGCACTGGTGGAACATGGGCGAGTGGGTGGCGTCGCTGTCGACGCGGTAGGTGCGGCCTGGGGCGATCACGCGGATCTCGGGCGCCTTCACGGTGCCGGTGGTGTCGGCTGCGGCAGCGGCAAATTCGGCCGCGTACTTCTTGATGTGCTGATGCGCATAGCGCACCTGCATCGGGCTGGTGTGCGGACGCAGGTTGTAAGGGATGCCGTCGTCGCCGTTGAGGTCGACGTAGAAGGTGTCCTGCATCGAGCGCGCAGGATGATTCGGCGGGTTGTTGAGCGAGGTGAAGCTGTGCCAGTCGCTCTCGATCTCGGGGCCGTCGGCCACGTCGAAGCCCATGCTCGAGAAAATCTCCTCGATGCGCTCCAGGGTGCGGCTCACGGGGTGCAGGCCGCCGGGGATGCGGCGACGGCCGGGCAGGCTCACGTCGAGCGCTTCGGCACGCAGTTGCAGGGAGAGTTCTTCGTCAGCCAGTTGCTGGCGGCGGTCGGTCAGCGCGGACTCGATGGCCTGTTTGGCAACATTGATCGCGGCACCGCGGGACTTCTTCTCTTCGACACTCAGCGCGGCCATGCCCTTCATCAACTCGGTGATGCGGCCCGACTTGCCAAGGAACTGGGCCTTGGCGTTTTCGAGCTCGGCGGGCGTTTTCGCTTCGGCGAAGGCGGCGCGGGCGGTGGCTGCAAGGGAGTCCAACTCGTTCATGGCAAGAAAAATCTTCGAGGGGAAATAAAAAAGAGCTGGAGCCTTTTCAAGCGCCAGCCCTTGAGCCGTGGGCGCAGGAAGCTGCCCGGAGGCAGCACCCCTGCTGTGCAGAATCAAGCAGCCAGCTTGGCCTTGACCTGCTCCACGATGCCGGCAAAAGCGGCCTTGTCGTGCACGGCGATGTCCGCAAGCATCTTGCGGTCGATCTCGATACCGGCCTTGCGGATGCCGTTGGCGAACTGGCTGTAGGTCAGGCCCAGTTCACGCGAGGCGGCGTTGATACGCGCAATCCACAGCTGACGGAACACGCGCTTCTTGGTACGGCGGTCACGGTAGGCGTATTGGCCTGCCTTCATCACCGCCTGTTTGGCGACGCGGAAGACATTGCCGCGGCGACCGCGGAAACCCTTGGCGAGTGCGAGAACTTTCTTGTGGCGGGCGCGAGCCGTTACACCACGTTTGACGCGAGGCATGTGTGTACTCCTTGTTCGTCTGAGTTAAATGCCACGGCCGGGCAGCATGGCGGCGACAGAAACCATGTTGGTCTCATGCACTGCGACTGCACCACGGAGGTGACGCTTGTTCTTGGTGGTCTTCTTCGTCAAGATGTGACGCTTGAAGGCTTGACCGCGCTTGACGGTGCCACCGGGACGAACGCGGAAACGTTTTTTCGCGCTGCTCTTGGTCTTCATTTTGGGCATGTGAATGCTCCTTTAGTTTGTGCTCGTGAGGCGCCATGGATGCTCCATGAACTTGTTGGCCCCGAGACACTTCTTTATCTCGCCCCTGCCAGCACTTCTTTCAAAGCGCCGGCAATGGCGAAATCCCTTCAAAACCTCATCTGCTGCAAACGCCTCAGGCGGTTGCCGTGGGCGCTGGTGCCGGCGCAGCGTCTGCTGCCGGCTTGGGAGCAGCGCCGCCGGCCTTCTTGCGGCCCGGCGCGATCATCATGATCATCTGGCGGCCTTCCAGCTTCGGGAACTGCTCGACCATGATCGTGTCGCCCAGTTCATCGCGAATGCGCTGCAGGAGCGCCAGACCGAGTTCCTGGTGCGTGATCTCGCGGCCGCGGAAGCGCAGCGTGATCTTGCATTTGTCGCCCTCTTCAAGAAAGCGCTTGATGTTGCGCATCTTGATGTTGTAGTCGCCATCGTCGGTACCGGGCCGGAACTTGATTTCCTTGACCTCGATGACCTTCTGCTTCGACTTCGCCTCGGCCGCCTTCTTCTGCTCGTGGTACTTGAACTTGCCGTACTCGATCAGGCGGCATACCGGCGGGTTGGCCGCCGCGACGACCTCCACCAGATCCACATCGGCCTCGCCAGCAAGGCGCAGGGCCTCCGAGAGACTCATAACACCCATTGGCTCGTTTTCCGGGCCTACAAGGCGGACTTCCGGGGCCATGATTTCCCGGTTCAGGCGGTGTTGGCGTTCCTCGCGGTGGCGGCGGTCGCGAAATGCAGTAGCGATGGTCAGGATCCTTCAAAATTTGCTACAAAATCTGTAGCGAACGCCGGTCAGTCCTCGCGGACAAGCGGCACGATTTGGCTGGGAAACATATGGGGTGTTTCAGAGGCAAATCAACGCTTGTCGGCAACATCCTGGACGAGCCGTTGCACGAACGATTCGAGGGACATTGCTCCGAGGTCTTGATTGCCCCGGGCGCGCACTGCGACGGCACCTGCTTCCTTTTCCTTGTCGCCCACGACAAGGATGTAAGGGAGCTTTTGCAACGAATGCTTCCGTATTTTATACGTAATCTTCTCGTTGTGCAGATCCAGCTGAACCCTAAGCCCTTGATTTTGCAGCGTTTTCGCAACTTGCGCAGCGTAGTCGGCCTGTCCTTCGCTGATATTGAGCACCGCCACCTGTACCGGGGCGAGCCATGCGGGCATCGCGCCGGAGTGGTGTTCGATCAGCATACCGATGAAGCGCTCCAGGCTGCCCACGATCGCGCGATGCAGCATCACGGGGTGCGCACGGCCGCTTGATTCCGTCACGTATTCGCCGCCCAGGCGCTCGGCCGTGTTGAAGTCGACCTGCATCGTGCCGCACTGCCACTGGCGGCCGATGGCATCGCGCAGCGTGTATTCGATCTTCGGGCCGTAGAAGGCGCCATCGCCCGGCGAGATGATGAAGTCGACGCCCGAGCGGCGCAGCGACTCCATCACCGCATGCTCGGCCTTGTCCCACAGCTCGTCGGAACCGACGCGGTTCTCGGGCCGCGTCGCGACCTTGTAGAGGATGTCCGTGAAGCCGAAGTCGGCGTAGACCTTCTGGAGTTGCTCCGTGTAGGCGATGCATTCGTCGAGGATCTGGTCTTCCGTGCAGAAGATGTGCCCGTCATCCTGCGTGAAGCCGCGCACGCGCATGATCCCGTGCAGCGCGCCGCTGGGTTCATTGCGGTGGCACTGACCGAATTCGCCGTAGCGCAGCGGCAGGTCGCGGTAGCTGCGCAGGTCCGACTTGAAGATCAGCACGTGGCCCGGACAGTTCATCGGCTTCAGCGCGTATTCGCGCTTTTCCGACTCCGTCGTGAACATGTTGTCGCGGTAGTTCTGCCAGTGGCCCGTTTTCTCCCACAGGCTCTTGTCGAGGATCTGCGGGCCTTTCACTTCCCAGTAGCCCGTGTCGCGGTAGATGCCGCGCATGTACTGCTCGACCGCCTGCCAGACCGCCCACCCCTTGGGATGCCAGAACACCACGCCCGGCGCCACTTCGTCGATGTGGAACAGGTCGAGCTCCTTGCCGAGCTTGCGGTGGTCGCGCTTTTCGGCTTCCTCGATGCGCTGGATGTACTGGTCGAGCTGCTTCTTGTCGGCCCAGGCCGTGCCATAGATGCGCTGCAGTTGCTCGTTCTTGGCATCGCCGCGCCAGTAGGCGCCGGCCAGCTTCGTGAGCTTGAAGACCTTCAGGAAGCGCGTGTTTGGCACGTGCGGGCCGCGGCACATGTCGACGTATTCCTGGTGGTAGTAGAGGCCCATTGCCTGCTCGTCGGGCATGTCCTCGACGAGGCGCAGCTTGTAGTCTTCGCCGCGCGACTTGAAAACCTCGATCACCTCGGCGCGCGGCGTCATCTTCTTCACGACGTCGTAATCCTGCGCGATCAGCTCGCGCATGCGCGCCTCGATGGCTGCCATGTCCTCGGGCGTGAAGGGGCGCTCGTACGAGATGTCGTAATAAAAACCCTCTTCGATCACCGGGCCGATCACCATCTTGGCCGTCGGATAGAGCTGCTTGACCGCATGGCCGACCAGGTGGGCCGTCGAATGGCGAATGATCTCCAGGCCCTCCTCGTCCTTGGGCGTGATGATCTGGAGCTTGGCGTCATGGTCGATGACGTCGCTGGCATCGACGAGCCGGCCGTCGACCTTGCCGGCCACCGTCATCTTGGCGAGACCGGGGCCGATGGACTGGGCCACTTCGGCCACCGAAACCGGGCCTGGGAACTCGCGGCGCGAGTTGTCTGGGAGCGTGATCTGGATCATGTGAAACCTCGGGAGAAAAACAAAAAGCGCGGTGGATGCCGCGCTTTGCTTGGTTGGGAGCTGGAAGAAAAACCAGCGAGCGCGGGCTACCGGCCCTTTCCTTCGATCGCTTCGAAGAAGAAAAAGCCGCTCGATCCTTGCGGAGTAGTTCGCGGTGTCATAACCAAGGTGCCTTTCTCGCTCTTGTTGAGTGCAGAGGCGGCGATTCTAACTTCTGGCCGCTCGAGCTGTCGCCGCAGCCTCCTCTGGCCCCGCCGATGAAACGCCACAAAAAAAGCCCGGCACACGGCCGGGCTTGAGAGTGACAGCGAAAAACTGCGTCGACAGATCAGTGGAACTGCTCTTCCTCGGTCGAACCCGACAGCGCCTTCACGCTGGACGAGCCGCCCTGGATCACGGTGGTCACGTCGTCGAAGTAGCCGGCGCCGACCTCCTGCTGGTGCGACACGAAGGTGTAGCCCTTGTCGCGCGCGGCGAACTCGGGTTCCTGCACCATGTTCACGTAGTGCTTCATGCCTTCGCCGTTAGCGTACGCATGGGCGAACTGGAAGGTGTTGTACCAGTTGATGTGGATGCCGGCCAGCGTGATGAACTGGTACTTGTAGCCCAGCTCCGAGAGGTCTTCCTGGAACGAAGCGATCTGCTTGTCGTCAAGGTTCTTCTTCCAGTTGAACGACGGCGAGCAGTTGTACGAGAGCAGCTTGCCGGGGCAGGCGGCGTGCACGGCTTGCGCGAATTCGCGGGCGAAGCCGATATCGGGCACGCCGGTTTCGCACCACACGAGGTCTGCGTAGGGCGCGTAGGCCACGCCGCGGCTGATGGCCTGCTCCAGGCCGTTCTTGACCCGGTAGAAGCCTTCCTGCGTGCGCTCGCCGGTCAGGAAAGGCTTGTCGTTCGCGTCGTGATCCGACGTGATCAGGTTGGCGGCTTCCGCGTCGGTGCGGGCCAGCACAATGGTCGGCACGCCCATCACGTCGGCGGCGAAACGCGCGGAAATCAGCTTCTCGCACGCTTCGTGCGTCGGCACGAGCACCTTGCCGCCCATGTGGCCGCACTTCTTCACGGCAGCCAGTTGGTCTTCGAAGTGCACGCCGGCGGCGCCCGAAGCAATCATGTTCTTCATGAGTTCGAAGGCGTTCAGCACGCCGCCGAAACCGGCTTCGGCATCGGCCACGATCGGCAGGAAGTAGTCGATGAATTCCTTGTCGCCCGGGTTGATGCCGCGGCCCCACTGGATTTCATCGGCGCGCTTGAAGGTGTTGTTGATGCGGCGGACCATCGTCGGCACCGAGTCGTAGGCGTACAGCGACTGATCGGGGTACATCGTCTCGGACGTGTTGCCGTCGGCCGCGACCTGCCAGCCCGACAGGTACACGGCTTCCAGGCCTGCCTTGGCCTGCTGCATGGCCTGGCCGGCGGAGATGGCGCCGAACGCGTTCACGTAGCCCTTCTTCGCGCCGCCGTTGATCTTGTCCCAGAGCTTCTCGGCACCGCGGCGGGCCAGCGTCTGCTCGATGGGGAAGGAGCCGCGAAGGCGAACCACGTCGGCCGCGCTGTAGCCACGCTTGACGCCCTTCCAGCGCGGATTGGTGGCCCAGTCTTTTTCGAGGGCGGCAATCTGCTGTTCGCGGCTCAGTTGTTCTGTGAGGGTCTGGGGCATGGTCACTCCGTGAGGTTGATTGAAGGGTTGAAAAAGCGATTGGGCGCTGCGGCCTTGGGATCAACTGTAATTCGATCCAAGACTCTTATGTCTTATAGAAGACATATTTTTCACTCAACAAAATCAAAGACTTACGGTGATATCCCTCAATGCGAAATTATTTTTCTCATATTGAGAAAAAATATTGCGCCGCAACAGCGGCGTCTTCCACGATGTGCAATCAATCTTTCGGTGGTGAAAACGCTCATGGTTTCTTTGCAGCGTGCGCGATCCAATCGCCGCCATCGATCACGGGACGCCCCTCGATCCGCGAAGGGTGAATCTCATAGACCAGGCAATCAAGCCACTCCGCATCAACCGCCACGCGAACCTCGCGCTTGATGTATTCGCCCGAATCGTCCTCAGCCACTTCTTCCAGCAGATCGAGCGCCGCCTCGACCTCGGGCTCTACGCGATAGACCTCGCCCTTCACGCGCCCCACTCCACCGAGCACGACGCCTGGATAAGCCCCAAGGTCGTACAGCATCCCGTCAATGCTCGCCTCGCCAACGAACACGGGCGAAGGCCGATAGCGCGCGATGTCGTTGCGCCCATGGCGGCGCAGCGTGCCGTAGACAAAAACGTGGGGCATCATCGATCCGCTTTCTTCCGCAACAACAAAAACTTCAGTCTATTGAACTCCGCTGCCCCTGCTTCCGGCCGTCTCGTGGCCTACGGCTGCCTCGCCCTGAGCATGTCGCTCGTTGGCGCCTACGTTGCCCTCTCCAAGCCTCTCGTTGCCGCCTTTCCGGTGTTGCTGCTTGCATGGCTGCGCTTCGGCATCGCCGCGCTGGCGATGCCCCACTGGCTCAAGCGCGGCGCGGACGAAGCTCCGATGACAGCGCGTACCCGCGGACTCGTCTTCCTCGAATCATTTCTCGGCAACTTCCTGTTCTCGATCTGCATGCTGTTCGGCGTGAGCATGACGAGCGCGGTCTCGGCTGGCGTGATCATGGCTTCGATCCCCGCGATGGTTGCGTTGGCGAGCTGGCTCTTTCTGCGCGAGCGCATCACGGTGCGCATCGGTTTGGCCATCGCGTGCGCTGCATTCGGCATCGGCCTGCTGGCGCTCAGCCCCGCGCATGCGCCAGCTTCGCCCGATGCAGCCAAGTCGTCGATGCCATGGCTCGGCAACCTGCTGGTGTTCTGCGCGGTGCTCTGCGAGGCCGCGTATGTGGTGATCGGCAAGTCGCTCACCGGACGGGTCGGACCCAAGCGAATAGCGTCGCTCATCAACCTCTGGGGCTTCGTGCTCTCGACGCCCCTGGGCATCTGGTTCGCGCTGTCGTTCGATTTCCGCGCGGTGCACGGCGGCATGTGGGTGCTGCTCGTGGCCTACGCGCTCGCCGCGAGCATCTGGACGGTGTGGCTCTGGATGACGGGCCTGCGCCATGTTCCCGCTGCACAGGCCGGAGTTTTCGCAGTGCTGCTGCCCGTCAGTGCGGCCCTCGTGGGCGTGCTCGTGCTCGGCGAAAACCTCTCCGGGCCGCAGCTGATCGCATTCGCGCTTGCACTCGCAGGCGTGGTGCTCGCGACCTGGCCTGGGCGTCGAAGGTGAAAAGCGAGGCTTCTCTCCTCTGAAAAAACAACAACTCCCAATGAAAAAACCGTTTTTTCCCTTGGAAACGCGTTTTTTCTCCTTTAGCATCCGCATTGCCACTGGAGACGCAAGTTTTTCATTGGTGAATGTTCAACCAAAAAAGGAAATCAACCATGGCAACTGCAAAGAAGGCTCCGGCCAAGAAAGCTCCGGCAAAGAAGGCCGCTCCCGCCAAGAAGGCTGCGGCTCCTGCGAAGAAGGCTGCACCGGCGAAGAAGGCAGCTCCCGCAAAGAAGGCTGCTGCTCCTGCGAAGAAGGCCGCACCGGCGAAGAAGGCAGCTCCTGCAAAGAAGGCAGCTCCCGCCAAGAAGCGCACGCCCAACGCTGCGTTCATGAAGGCACTGACCCCCAGCCCGGCACTCGCTGCCGTGGTCGGCTCGACGCCTCTGCCGCGCACCGCTGTCGTGAGCAAGCTGTGGGACTACATCAAGAAGAACAACCTTCAAGACAAGGCCAACAAGCGCAACATCAACGCCGACGCCAAGCTGAAGGAAATCTTCGGCAAGTCGCAAGTGTCGATGTTCGAACTGGCTGCCCTGATCGGCAAGCACGTCAAGTAAGCGCTCAGGGGCCTTGCGCTCCTGAATCAAAAAGCCGGCTCATGCCGGCTTTTTTTTGCCTGCGACAAGGCCATTCCCTCCTCGAAGAAGCGCGCCGGCGTGCAGCCGAAGTTCTTGCGGAAGGTCTCGATGAACGCGCTCACCGAGCTGTAGCCCACCGTCAACGCGACAGCCGTGACGGACTCGCCAAGGCTCAGCAGTTCGACGGCCTTCAGCAAGCGCGATTGCTGCCGCCACTGCGCGAAGCTCAATCCGGTCTCGACCGCGAAGCGACGCGTGAGCGTGCGGCGCGCCATGCCGATGCGATCGGCCCACTGGTCGATGGTGTCGGGCATCGCGGGATCGTTCGCCAGCGCAGCGGCCATCGCGGCCAGGCGTTTGTCCTGCGGCATCGGCAGATGCAGCGACGGCTTTGCACTCTCGGCGAGTTCATCGAGCAGCACACCGACAAGCCGCACACGACGCTCTTCGATAACCGCCGACGATGCACCATCGAGCGCCGTCAGCCGGTCGATCAGCGCCTGCATCAACGGCGCCGTCGCAAACACATGCGGCCCGTCGGGCAGGCCTACTGCCATTGCCGCATCGATGTGCAGGCTCCAGCCCGCCGTCGCGCCGAAGCTCTGCGCCGCATGCGCGCAGCGCGGCGCAATCCAGCCGATCCATCCCGGCGGCTGCACCCAGCGTCCGGAGGGCGTCTCGATGACCTGCAGCCCCTCGCGCAAGGCGAACAATTGGCCGGTCTCGTGCGCGTGAAAGCCCGTCACGCGCGGCGCCTCGTACGCGTTGATCCAGAGCCTGACGGGCGCCTCAGCCGCCATGCCTGGCCCGCCGGAGGTATCGATTGGCCTCGCGCCGCAAGGCGCAAAGCGCGCCGCTGCCTAGCATCGAACTCGTCTTTACAACGCCTTCAAAGGAACACACATGCAAGCCCAAGACGTACTGCCCGACGGTCAGGATTTCGTCGTCAGGAACGGACTCCAGTTGCGCAAAGGATCCGTCGGTGCCTTCCTCATCAACGCGCAGTTGCTGCAGGACCCCAACGCAATCGCCGAAGCAAAGCAAGCCGCCGAGCGGGACCTGATCGCGCTGCTGCCCGCGCTCGAAGCGCTCGGCCTGTTCGACGTGTTCGAACTGCGCTCGCCCGCGCTGCGCGACGAGGTGGCCCGTCATCGCGCGGCGCTCATCAGTTCGGCGCCTGCTGCTGCGCCGCGCGCCTGATCGAGCCCAGCGTCCCGCGCGTGGTGATCACCTCGGGGTCCAGCGGAATCTCGATCAGCGTGCCCGTGTCGGCCGCCAGCCCGCGCAGCAGCGCGGCTTCGAACTGCGCGGTCTCCGTCACGCGCTCGGCCGCATAGCCGTAGGCGCGGGCGAGACCACAGAAGTCAGGGTTGCGCAGCGCGGTGCCGCTGGTGCGCTCCGGGTACTCGCGCTCCTGGTGCATTCGGATCGTGCCGAACATGCCGTTGTTGAGCAGCACGACGATGCTCTTGCCGCCGTGCTGCGCGGCCGTTGCCAACTCCTGCCCCGTCATCAGGAAATCGCCGTCGCCCGCGATCGTGAAGGCCACGCGCCCCGTCGCGAGGTTCGCGGCGATGCCGGCCGGCACGCCGTACCCCATCGCGCCACTGGTCGGCGCCAGCTGCGTCTTGTGGCCCTTGGCGAGCCCGTGATAGCGGAAGTACCGGTGCACCCAGCTCGCGAAATTGCCGGCACCGTTGGTGATGGCCGCATCCGGCGGCAGGTGCTTCTGCAGCAACGCGACGACCGCGGCCATGTCGACCGGGCCGCGCGGCGTCTCGGCTGGCATGCCGGCAAGCGCCTGGGGCACGAGGTTGGCTTCGTAGTCCGCATGCGCCTGTTCGGTCCATTCCTCCCACGGCAAGGTCGGCGGCGCGCTCAGCACCTCGAGGCTGCGCGCCGCGGCGCTCATGCCGGCGTTGATCGCCAGATCGGCCTGGTAGACGCGGTTCAGCTCCTCGGCGCTTGCATGGATGTGCACCAGCACCTGCTTCGCCTTCGGTGCCTCGAGCAGCGTGTAGCCGCCCGTCGTCATCTCCCCCAGGCGCGGCCCGATCGCGAGGATCAGGTCCGCATCCTTCACGCGCTGCGCGAGCTTCGGGTTGATCGCGATGCCGACATCGCCCGCGTACAGCGGATGGTGGTTGTCGAAAGTGTCCTGGTAGCGGAAGGCGTTCGCCACCGGCAGGCGCCAGTTCTCGGCAAAGCGTTGCAGCGCCTGCGCGGCCTGCGTCGTCCAGCCACCGCCGCCGGCGATCACGAGCGGCCGCTCGGACTTCAACAGCAATTGGCGCAAGGTCCGCAGCGCACCCGGATCGCTCCACGGCTGCACCGCCTCCACGCGCGGCAATGGCCGCGCTGAAGTCTCCGAGCGCAGCATGTCCTCGGGCAGCACCAGCACGACCGGCCCCGGCCGCCCGTTCATGGCCGTGGCGAAGGCGCGCGCCACGTACTCCGGAATGCGATCCGCATCGTCGATGCGCTCCACCCGCTTGGCGAATCCCTTCGTGCTCGGCCCGAAGAAGCTGCCGTAGTCCACTTCCTGGAAAGCCTCGCGGTCGCGGAAGTCGCTGCCGACGTCGCCCACGAACAGCACCATCGGCGTCGAGTCCTGGAACGCGTTGTGCACGCCGATCGATGCGTTGGTGGCGCCCGGCCCGCGGGTGACGAAGCACACGCCCGGCCGCCCGGTGAGCTTGCCGTGCGCCTCCGCCATGAAGGCCGCGCCGCCCTCCTGCCGGTTCACGATGAAGCGCGCGCGGTCGCCATACGCATGAAAGCCGTCGAGCACGGCGAGGAAGCTTTCCCCCGGCACGCCGAATGCGATCTCCATGCCTTGCGCGATCAGGCACTCGACGATCAGGTGGCCTGCGGGTTGTGATGTACTCATGAGAAGTCGAACCTCAGCTGCAATGTCTCCGGCAATTATGTGCGTCTGCTTCTCACGCCTTGCGTTAATTCCCCAAATGGTTAAATTCGCGCCATGAAGGCACCGAAGGATTCCCCGATCGAGACACTCGAGCCGCGCTCGCGCGATGCCGACCGCTCGCAGCTCGCCATCCTGGCCGCGGCCCGCGAGGAGTTCTCGCAACTGGGTCTCGCCGGCGCGCGCATGGACAGCATCGCGACGCGCGCGGGCCTGAACAAGCGCCTCATCTACTACTACTTCGGCAGCAAGGACGACCTGTTCCTCGCGGTGCTCGAGCGCACCTATGCCGACATCCGCGAAGCCGAGCAGCGGCTGCACCTGGACGAGATCGAGCCGGTCGAGGCGATCCGCCAGCTCGTCTCTTTCACCTGGCACTACTACCTCGAACATCCCGAGTTCATCACGCTGCTCAACAGCGAGAACCTGCACCGCGCCGCGCACCTGAAGCGCTCCGAGCGCATCCAGGAAATGAACTCTCCGCTGGTGCAACTGCTCGACACGGTGCTCGAGCGCGGCCGCCGCGAGAACCTGTTCCACGCGGGCGTGGACCCGGTGCAGCTCTACATCTCGATCGCGTCTCTCTGCTACTTCTACCTCTCGAACAACCACACGCTCTCGGCCATCTTCGGCCGTGACCTGCGTGCGCCCAAGGCGATGGCGCAACGCCTCTCGCACATGACCGACCTGGTTCTGGGCTACGTCCTGCGCTGAGCGCGGACGCTTCAAAACCTCCTCCGGGTATTCACTAGGCCGCGTCGGTTGACGCTGCGGCGCAGCCGTTCCTAAAATCTCTAATTCACTTATTGGTGAATTGAACCGATTCAAGACAGCGGCCCGACCGCGCGGAGACAAAGAACCATGAAGCGACTCGCACGCACCACCGCCACCCTCACCGCATTCGCTGCGCTCACCGGCCTGGCCGCACTGATGCCAGGCGTTGCATCCGCACAGAACGGCTACCCGACCAAACCGATTCGCGTGATCGTTCCCTTCGCGGCCGGCAGCACCACCGACATCATTGCCCGCGCCATCGCCGACAAGATGAGCCAGAGCATGGGCCAGACGCTGGTCATCGATAACCGCGGCGGCGCGAGCGGCACCATCGGCCAGCAGGCGGTGGCCACGGCTGCGCCGGACGGCTACACGGTCATGATCCATTCGTCGTCGCACACGGTGAGCCCGTCGACCTTCGCCAAGCTGCCGTTCGACACGGTGGGCGACTTCGCCGGCGTCACGCCGATCTCGTCGCTGCCCAACGCGCTGGTCATCTCGCCCTCGAAGAACATCAAGACGCTGCCGCAGCTCCTGGCCGCGGCACGCGCCAAGCCCGGCAGCATGAACTTCGCCTCGGCCGGCCAGGGCAGCGCCACACACCTGAACGCCGAGAAATTCAAGATGGCCGCGAAGATCGATGCGACCAACATCCCCTTCAAGGGATCGGGCGAGGCCGTGACCGAAGTGCTCTCGGGCCGCGTCGACTACTACTTCTCGCCCATCGCCCCGGTGATCGGCCAGATCAAGGAAGGCCAACTGCTCGCACTCGCCGTCGGTTCGCCCAAGCGCGCGGCGGCTCTCCCCGACGTGCCCACCACCACCGAGGCCGGCGTGCCCGGCTCCGAGTTCAACTTCTGGATCGGGATGATGGCCCCCGCCAAGACGCCGCGCGACATCGTCAACCGCCTGCACGACGAAGTGGCCAAGGCCCTCGCCACGCCTGAAGTGAAGGAGCGTTTCCTCAAGCTCGGCGCCGACGCCTGGACGCTCAAGCCCGAGCAGTTCGACGCCTACATCAAGGAAGAGATCGCGAGCAATGCGCAGCTCGTGAAGGCCGCGGGCCTGCAGGTCCAGCAGTAAAAAAAGCCCGCCCGCGCCGAGAAAGATCCGAGTCGCCTCCATGCTCCGCAAGCTCCTGCTCTCCCCGGCCCTGCGGCCGTTCGTGCTGATCCTGTTGCTGCTGGTGCTGTGGGACCTCGCGATCCGGCTCTTCAAGATCCCGGCCTACCTGATTCCTCCGCCGTGGGAGGTGGTCAAGCAACTCGTCGCCGAATGGCCGCGCCTGCTCAGCGAAAGCTGGAAGACCACGCTCGCCACGCTCGGCGGCTTCGGCCTCACGATCGTGATCGGCATTCCGATCGCGATGGTCATCGCCTACTCGCGGCTGGTCGAGTCGTACGTGTATCCGCTGCTGGTGTTCTCGCAGAGCATTCCCAAGGTGGCGATTGCGCCGCTCTTCGTGGTGTGGTTCGGCTTCGGCATCCTGCCCAAGGTGATCAGCGCCTTTCTGCTGGGCTTCTTCCCGGTGGTGGTGTCCACGGTGATGGGCTTCAAGTCGGTCGAGCCCGACATGCTCGACCTCGCCCGCTCGATGGGCGCGAGCCGCCTGCAGACCTTCTTCAAGATCAGCCTGCCGCAGGCGCTGCCCGCAATCTTCAGCGGCCTGAAGGTGTCGGTCACGCTGGCCGTCGTGGGCGCGGTGGTCGGCGAATTCGTCGGCTCGAACTCGGGCATCGGCTATGTGCTTCAAGTGGCGAACGGCAACTTCGACCTGCCATTGATGTTCGCCGCGCTGGTGGTCTTGTCGAGCATCGGCGTGGTCCTTTTCGTCGCGGTCGATTTGGTCGAGCGCTTGATGATCCCGTGGCACGCCTCGCAGCGCCACGCGAACTGAGTTCCTTCGCCATACCCATAAAACTCCCGGAGACAACGCCATGAAGAAACTGCTTCCCTCGATGCTCGCCGTTGCCGTGACGGCCCTTGCCACCTTCGCCATCGCACCCGCCCATGCGCAGGCCGAGAAGCCGAAGGACAAGGTCACGCTGATGCTCAACTGGTATCTCTACAGCGAGCACGCGCCCTTCTTCCTCGGCAAGGAAAAAGGCTTCTATGCCGAGGAAGGCATCGACCTCGACATCCAGGAAGGCCGCGGCTCCGCCGTCACCGCGCAGGCGGTGGCCGCCAAGTCGGCGACCTTCGGCTACATCGACGTCACGACCATGATCAAGGCCGCCGCGAAGGGCGCGCCGCTCAAGTCGACCGGCGTGCTGTTCCAGGTGAGCCCGATGTCGGTCATGGGCTTCAGCGAGAAGAACATCAAGACCCCCAAGGACATCATCGGCAAGACCGTGGCGGTGACGCCCGGCGATTCGATGTCGCAGATGTGGCCGCTCTTCCTCAAGGTGAACGACATCAAGGCCGACCAGGTGAAGATCGTCTCGGGCGACGGCCAGACCAAGCTCAATGCGGTGACCAACGGCCAGGCCGACCTCCTGCTCGGCTACGTGATGGACCAGGCGATCAAGCTGCAGGACGCCACCGGCAAGCCCGTGACGCCGATCCGCTTTGCCGACTCGGGCGTGAACCAGATCAGCTCCGGGATCATCACCAACAAGAACCTGCTGACCGAGAACCCCGACCTGGTGAAGCGCTTCATGCGCGCCTCGACCAAGGCCGCTGAAGCCGCCGAGAAGAGCCCCGAGTCCGCGGTCGACGCAATGCTCAAGGCCAACCCGAAGGCCGGCGTGCGCGACACGCTGATCGTCGGCATGAAGCAGAGCGTGGCGCTCTATCACACGAAGGACACGGCCAACCAGCGGCCGTTTCGCGTGGCGATGAAGAACGTGAACGACTCGCTCGACCTGCTGGTGCAGTACGGCGGCATGGACCCGTCCACGCGCGGCAAGCCTGAAGACTACGTGACGCTCGATTTCCTGCCGAACTGATCCCCTCTGCGCGCTCGCTCACCTGCTGCTGTCACCTCTCACCTACGCCATGTCCCAAGTCAATCTGATCGAAGCGCGAGGCGTCTCGAAGACCTATCAAAGCAAGGACGGCCCGGTCGAATCGCTCAAGCCCTTGGACTTCGCCATCGAGGAAGGCGAGTTCGTCTCCGTCGTCGGCCCTTCGGGTTGCGGCAAGAGCACGCTGCTCAAGATGGTGGCGGGCCTGCTGCCGATCAGCGGGGGCGAGCTCACGCTGGCCGGCAAGCCGATCAAGGGGCCACAGAAGGACGTGGGCATCGTGTTCCAGAGCGCGGTGCTGCTGCCCTGGCGCAGCGTGGAAGACAACATCCTGCTGCAGGCCGAAATGCGCCACCTGCCCAAGGCCGCCTCGCAGGCCCGCGCGCGCGCGCTGATGGAAATGGCCGGCCTCAAGGGCTTCGAGGGCAAGTACCCGTGGCAGCTTTCGGGCGGCATGCAGCAACGCGCCTCGATCTGCCGCGCGCTGCTGCACGACCCGTCGGTGCTGTTGATGGATGAGCCCTTCGGTGCGCTCGACGCGATGACGCGCGAGAAGATGAACCTCGAACTGCAGCGCATCTGGATGGCTTCGAAGAAGACTGTGATGCTCATCACCCACAGCATTCCCGAGGCGATCTTCCTGTCCGACCGCGTGATCGTGATGAGCGAGCGCCCCGGCTCGATCGCGGCCGTGTACGACATCGACCTGCCGCGCCCGCGCACGCTGGACATGATGGCTTCGCCCGAGTTCGGCCAGTACACGAAGCTGGTGCGCGCGCATTTCTTCTCGCAGGGCATCCTGGACCACTGAACGCGAGCCATGGACGCGCCCCGTTTCCACATCGAAGAGATCCGCTTCGCCGAGCGCGACGTGGCGCTCCGGCTGCCGTTCCGCTTCGGTGCCGCCACCGTTACCGCCTGCCCGCAGGTGTATGTGCGGACGCGCATCCGCTTCGAGAACGGTGGCACGGCAGAAGGCTGCGCGGCCGAGATGATGGTGCCCAAGTGGTTCGACAAGAACCCGGCCCTCAACAACGAACAGAACTTCGAGCAGCTGCGCTTTGCGCTGCGCGATGCACGTGATGCCTACGTCGGAGAAGACGACGCGCAGACTGCGTGGACGCACTTCGCCTCGAACTACGCTGGACTGCAGGCCCGCGCAAAAGCCAAGGGCCTGCAGGCACTCGTGGCCAGCTACGGCCCCGCGCTGATCGACCGTGCGGTGATGGACGCGCTGTGCCTGCACACCGGCACGAGCTTCGCTGCGGCGATGAGCGCCAACCTCTGCGGCATCGACATCGCGGGCAGCGGGCTCGCCGATGATCTCGCGGGCTTCGACATGCCGGCCTTCCTGGCCAGCCATTCGCCGCGCGCAAGCATCGCGGCACGCCACACCGTCGGCCTGGCCGATGCCATCGACGACAGCGACGCCCTCCCCGATGCGCCCGTCGACGGCCTGCCGACCACGCTCGCCGCTGCGGCGAAGCGCTACGGCCTAACGCATTTCAAGCTCAAGCTCTGCGGCAACACCGCGCAGGACATCGACCGACTCCAGCGCATCGCCCGCGTGATCGACGGCCACGCGCAGCTCGTGACGCTCGACGGCAACGAGCAGTACGCCGATGCCGACGACTTCGCTGTCTTTCTCGACCGCATGCTCTCGACGCCCGTGCTGTGGAACCTCGCGCAGAAGACCGTCTTCGTCGAGCAGCCGATCCGCCGCGATGCCGCGCTGGAGCGCAGTGTGTCGGCGCTGGGCAAGCGCATCCCGCTGCTCATCGACGAATCCGACGCCACGCTCGACGCCTTCGTGCAGGCTCGCGCGCTCGGCTACACCGGTGTCTCGAGCAAGAGCTGCAAGGGCTTCTACAAGTCGGTCGTCAACGCGGCACGCTGCGCGCACTGGAACGCAACCGAAGACAAGCCGCGCTATTTCCTCTCCGGCGAAGACCTCACCATGCAGGCCGGCGTCGGCGTGCAGCAAGACCTCGCGCTGGTCGGCTGGCTCGGCCTTTCGCACGTCGAGCGCAACGGCCATCACTACGTCAACGGCCTCGCGGCCGTGCCCGAGGCGGAGCAGCAAGCCCTGCTGAAGCTGCACCCCGGCCTCTACAAAACCAGCGACGGCGCCACGCGCCTCGCCCTCCGCGGCGGACAGCTTGACCTGTCCTCGCTCGCCACCGCGCCCGGTTTTGCCACCGGCAAGCCCGGCGCCGGCATCTCGTGGGACGCCATGCGTTCCGTCTACTGAAGCACCCCTCTCGCATCCCAAGGAAGAAAACGATGGCCACCCAACGTCTAGGAATCATCATGCACGGCGTCACCGGCCGCATGGGCATGAACCAGCACCTGATCCGCTCGATCTGCGCGATCCGCGCGCAAGGCGGCGTCACGCTGTCGAATGGCGACAAGGTCATGCCCGATCCGATCCTCATCGGCCGCAATGCCGAGAAGATGGAAGCGCTCGCCAAGGCCCACAACATCGCGCGCTGGGGCACCGACCTCGACAAGGCGTTGGAGAACAAGGACGACACCATCTTCTTCGACGCCGGCACCACGCAGATGCGCCCCACGCTGCTGGCCAAGGCGATCCGCGCCGGCAAGCACGTTTACTGCGAGAAGCCGATCGCAACCAACCTGAACGAAGCCGTGGAAATCGCGCGCCTCGCCGAAGGCTCGGGCCTGAAGCACGGCGCGGTGCAGGACAAGCTGTTCCTGCCGGGCCTGCGCAAGCTCGACATGCTGCGCCGCGCGGGCTTCTTCGGCCGCATGCTCAGCGTGCGCCTGGAGTTCGGCTACTGGGTGTTCGAAGGCGACCTGCAGCCCATCCAGCGCCCGAGCTGGAACTACCGCAAAGAAGACGGCGGCGGCATGATCCTGGACATGATGTGCCACTGGCGCTACGTGCTGGACAACCTGTTCGGCGAGGTGAAATCAGTCTCGTGCATCGGCGCGACGCACATCCCCAAGCGCTGGGACGAAACCGGCAAGCCGTACGAAGCCACCGCCGACGACGCGGCCTACGCCACCTGCGAACTCACCGGCCACAACGGCGAGCCGGTGATCGCGCAGATCAACATGAGCTGGGTCACGCGCGTGCGTCGCGACGACCTCGTGACCTTCCACGTCGACGGCACCGACGGTTCTGCCGTGGCCGGTCTGTCGAGCTGCCGCGCGCAGTCGCGCGTCGCCACGCCGCGCCCTGTGTGGAACCCCGACGAGAAGCAGATGATGAATTTCTTCGACCAGTGGCAGGAGATTCCCGATTCGCAGGTCTACGACAACGGCTTCAAGATCCAGTGGGAGCATTTCATTCGCCATGTGGTCGAGAACGAGCCCTACAAGTGGACGCTGCCCGAAGGCGCCAAGGGCGTGCAGTTGGTCGAGGCCGCGCTCGAATCGTGGAAGGACCGCCGCTGGGTCGACGTGCCCGCGCTGAAGGTCTGAGGAAGAAGCTGCCATGACCCTCTCGCTGACCCTTCCCACCGCGAGCGGCGCGCTCGCGCCCTACGCCCTTCGCGGCACCGCGTCCGTCAAGCCCGATGCGGGCGTCAAGTTCAACCGCATCGCCTATTCGGCCGCGCACGTCGTGGCCGACCCGCTCGCGGCCGTCGACCCTTGGCTGCAAGCGGCGGTCGATTGGGACACCACCATCGCCTACCGCCGCCACTTGTTCTCGCTGGGCCTCGGCGTGGCCGAGGCGATGGACACCGCGCAGCGCGGCATGGGCCTCGATTGGCCCACGTCGCTCGAACTCATCCGCCGCTCGCTCGATGCGGCGAAAGACGTGCCGGGCGCGCTCGTCGCCTCGGGCTGCGGCACCGATCACCTGAACATCGATGATGTGAAGAGCGTCGACGACGTGATCCGCGGCTACGAGGAGCAGATGGCCGCCATCGAGGCGCTCGGCGGCAAGCTGATCGTGATGGCCAGCCGCGCGCTCGCCCGCGTCGCGAAGAGCCCCGCCGACTACGAACGTGTGTACGACCGCATCCTGAGCCAGGCGAAGCAACCGGTGGTGCTGCATTGGCTGGGCGACATGTTCGACCCGGCGCTCGCGGGCTACTGGGGCACGAAGGACGTCGATGCGGCGATGGACACCGCCGTGGGCATCATCGCGGCGCATCCGGAGAAGGTCGATGGCATCAAGATCTCGCTGCTCGACAAGGACAAGGAAATCGCGATGCGCCGCCGCCTGCCCAAGGGCGTGCGCATGTACACGGGCGACGACTTCAACTACGCCGAGCTGATCGCCGGCGACGGCTTCGGCGACGAGCCGACGCACGGCAAGAGCGATGCGCTGCTCGGCATCTTCGACGCCATCGCGCCGGCTGCGAGCGCTGCACTGGGCGCACTGGCTCAAGGCAACACCGAGAAATTCCACGCGATCCTCGGCCCCACGGTGCCGCTGTCGCGCCACATCTTCGCGGCGCCCACGCGCTTCTACAAGACCGGCGTGGTGTTCATGGCCTGGCTCAACGGCCATCAGAAGCACTTCACGATGGTGGGCGGCCAGCAAAGCACGCGCTCGCTGCAGCACTTCGCCGAACTGTTCCGCCTGGCCGATGCGGCCAACCTGCTGGAGCAGCCGGAGTTGGCGGCCCGCCGCATGAAGACGCTGCTTGCACTACACGGCGTGGAAGGTTGAAGCGGCCTATGCGCGATTTCTCGCAGAACCACGACTGGCTTTCAATCAACACCGCGACCGTCCGGAAGCAATCGGGCGCCGAGGTGCCGCTGGACCGCATCATCGACCAGTGCGCCGAGCGCGGCATCCGCGCGATCAGCCCCTGGCGCGACCAGGTCGCGGCCGTAGGTCTCGACAAGGTGGCGAAGCAGTTGAAGGCGCATGGCATCGGCCTCTCGGGCTACTGCCGCGGCGGCTTCTTCCCAGCGCCCGATGCGGCGGGCCTGAAGGCCGCGCTCGAGGACAACCGCCGCGCCATCGACGAGGCGAAGACGCTCGACGCGCCCTGCCTCGTGCTGGTCGTCGGCGCTCTCCCCGGCGCGCTCGACGGCAAGGCGGCCTACAAGGACATCGCGCGCGCACGCAACGAGGTACGCGACGGCATCGCCGCGTCGCTGGAGTACGCCCGTGAAGTCGGCATGCCGCTCGCCATCGAGCCCTTGCACCCCATGCAAGCAGCCGACCGCGCCTGCATCAACACGCTCGAACACGCGCTCGACCTCTGCGACGAACTCGACGCGGGCAAGAGTGGCATGCTGGGCGTGGCGCTGGACATCTATCACGTCTGGTGGGACCCGAAGCTGCAGCAGCAGATCGCCCGTGCCGGCCGCGAACGCCTGTTGGCGTACCACGTCTGCGACTGGCTCACGCCCACACGCGACCTGCTCTCGGACCGCGGGATGATGGGCGATGGCGTGGTCGAGCTCAAGAAGATCCGCGGCTGGGTCGAAGAGGCGGGCTTCGCGGGCTTCAGCGAAGTCGAGATCTTCTCGAACCTCGACTGGTGGCAGCGGCCCGGGGCCGAGACGCTCGACGTTTGCATCGAGCGACATCGCAGCGCGGTCTGACGCTTTGTGCCGAAGCGAAAAGCAGCCGCCTGTGCTGCAATTCGCTTCATGGCTGACCCGACCCTCGACGACCTACGGCGCTACGCCGTCGCGCGCACCCTCTTCAAACCGACCACGTTGCCGAGCGCGATCCGCCAACTCGGCTTCGTGCAGGCCGATCCGATCCGCGCCCCGGCGCGTGCGCAAGACCTGACCTTGCGCCACCGCGTGAAGGACTACCGCGCGGGCGATCTCGAAAGCCGCTACACGCGCCTCGCAATCGAGGAAGACTGCCTCGTCAACTACGGTTTCCTGCCGCGCGAGCACCTGGCGCTGATGCATCCGCGCGAAGCCAAGCAAGCCTGGGACGCCGACATGCAGCGCAAGGCCGCCGACGTGTTGGCCTATGTGCGCGAGCACGGCCCGGTGCATCCGCGCCAGGTCGAGCAGCACTTCGCGCACGGCCGCGTCAAGAACTACTGGGGCGGTTCGAGCAACGCGACCACGCACCTGCTCGACGGCATGCACTACCGCGGCATGCTGCGCGTGGTTCGGCGCGACAGCGGCACACGCGTCTATGAAGCCGTGACGCACATGCCCGCCGACGACAGCCCCGCCGGCCGCGCGCAACGCGCCGCCGCGCTCATCGAACTGATCGTGCGCAAGTACGCGCCGCTGCCCGCTGCGAGCCTCACCTACCTCGTGCGCCTGCTCGGCTACGGCGCGCCGCATCTCGCGCCGCAGACGCAGGCAGCGTTGCGCCTGGCACGCGAAGAGCTCGCGAGTTGCCGCATCGACGGCACCACCTGGTACTGGCCCGCCGACGAGAACCCGGCCTCGAAGCGCCATGCGCCCGACGAAGCGGTGCGCCTGCTGGCACCCTTCGATCCGGTCGTGTGGGACCGCCGCCGCTTCGAACTGCTGTGGGGCTGGACGTACAAGTTCGAGGCCTACACGCCCGCGCCGAAGCGCCAGTTCGGCTACTACGCGCTGCCGATGCTGTGGCATGACCAGGTGATCGGCTGGGCCAACGTGACAGCACCCGAAGGCCGGCTGCAACCCGCCTTCGGCTACGCCGACAAGAAGCCGCGCGATGCGGCGTTTCGCGCGGCGCTCGACGATGAGCTGCACCGCATGACGCTCTTCCTCTCGGGCCGATGATCCGCGTCGGCTTTCCCCAAAAGCCGCTTCTATAATTTCGCTCCTCAGCCAGCCGCCCGACAAGGGCCTGCCAGCTGTCTCCGAAGGAACGGAGACGGCAACCGCCCCGGACCGACGCCACGCCGTCGGAACCGCCGGTTGCCACCCCTACGACGCCAGAACACACACAACACCAGCCGGTCGCCTGCCATGGGCGCACGGCCGGTTGCGTTCGTATTCCACACACACCTGACCTGAGAAGCCATGGCACGCCCGCCGCGTGCCGCAGCCACTCCCCATCGCTTGACAGCAGGACACCGGAGAAGCTGCACATGACCCTTTCGAAGAATCGCCAGAAACCGCGCCACGCGCACCGCCGCATCGCCATCGCCGCTGCCGCCGTGGCATTGGGTGCGACCGCCCCCGCCTATGCGGAGGAAAAGGACGAAGCCGCGGAGCGCGGCAAGGCCCTGCCCACCGTGACCGTCACCAGCGACGCCGAGGAAAGCGCGACCGGCCCGGTGACCGGCTTCGTCGCCAAACGCGGCGCCACCGCCACCAAGACCGACACGCCGCTGATCGAGACGCCGCAGGCCATCTCGGTCATCACGCGCGACCAGATCGAGGCGCAGGGCGCGCTCACGCTGCGCGAAACCACCAACTACACGGCCGGTGTGGTGTCGAGCTACTTCGACAGCCGTGGCGACTCGTTCAAGGTGCGCGGCGGCGATGCGGTGCAGTACCTCGACGGCCTGCAGCGCAGCTACGGCTTCTACAACACCACCAAGCCCGACCCGTACACGCTCGAGCGCGTCGAGTTGCTGCGCGGCCCGTCGTCGGTGCTCTATGGACAGGGCGGCGTGGGCGGGGTGCTCAACCTCGTCTCCAAGCGCCCGCAGGCCGAGACGCAACGTGAGGTGCAACTGCAATACGGCAGTTTCAACCGCAAGCAGATCGCGGCCGATTTCACCGGCTCGTTCGACCCCGAAAGCAAATGGATGTACCGCCTCGTGACCGTCAACCGCGACAGCGGCACGCAGGTCGACCATGTGCGCGATGACCGTCAACTGATCGCGCCCTCGCTGACCTGGCGCCCGAGTGCGGACACCTCGCTCACGCTGCAACTGCTGTCGCAAAAGGACAAGAGCGGCTCGCTGATCGGCTTCTTCCCGTGGCAGGGCACGCTGTACCCCTCGCGCTACGGCCGCATTCCGACCTCGACCTTCACGGGCGAGCCCGGCTTCGACCGCTTCGACACGCAGCAGACCTCGCTGGGCTACCTGTTCAGCCACCGCTTCAACGACACCTGGACGGTGCGGCAGAACCTGCGCTCGACCGAGAGCAAGGTCTTCTACGACACCTCGTACACCAGCTTCGCCGCGAACCGCCGCACGGGCCGACCGGCGCGCCCGGTGTTCAACGCGGATGCGCGCACCATCGAACGCGACCTCAGCGCCATGATCAACACCGCCCGGATGGTGCTGCTCGACAACCAGGCCGAGGCGAAGTTCAAGACCGGCGAGTTCGAGCACACCGTGCTGATCGGTGCCGACTTCCAGCGCAACGAAACAACCCAGGCCAGGGGAAACGGCACCGCGGGCGCGCTGGACGTCTACGCGCCGGTGTACGGCAACTACACGCCGCCCACCGTCATCGCGCGCCAGCCGGGCGTGCTGCAAAAGCAGGCCGGCATCTACGTGCAGGACCAGG
This sequence comes from Variovorax sp. W2I14, assembly GCF_050435205.1. Classification (NCBI taxonomy): domain Bacteria; kingdom Pseudomonadati; phylum Pseudomonadota; class Betaproteobacteria; order Burkholderiales; family Comamonadaceae; genus Variovorax; species Variovorax sp. W2I14. The sequence continues at coordinate 2,636,908 of NZ_JBNDJX010000001.1, forward strand.
TCAAGTACGGCCGCTGGGTCGGCCTGCTGGGCCTGCGCCACGACAAGGCGACCACCGACACCGAAGGCCGCCCGGCCGCGGCCGCCGACGACAAGGCCAACACCAAGCGCGCCGGCCTCGTCTACCTGGCCGACGGCGGATGGGCGCCCTACCTGAGCTATGCCGAGTCGTTCCTGCCGCTGGGCGGCGTCGACCTGAACAACACGCCCTTCAAGCCGCAGCGCGGCAAGCAGTGGGAAGCCGGCGTGAAGTGGGAGCCCGTGGGCCAGCGCACATCGTTCATGGCGGCGGTGTACGACCTGCGCGACACCAACCGCAAGACCACCGATCCGGTCAATCCGCTCAACAGCGTGCAACTGGGCGAAGTGCACGTGAAGGGGCTGGAGCTCGAATACAAGGGCAGCATCGCGCGCGATTGGGACTGGATCGCCTCGTACGCGTACACCGACGCGCGGGTCTCGCGCAGCAACGGCTCCGACCTCGGCAAGCGCATCTCTGGCGTGCCGAAGCACACGGCCTCGGCCTGGGTGACACGGCGCTTCTCCATCGGCGGCGTGCCGGGCTTCACGGTCGGCGGCGGCATCCGCTACCTGGGCGAATCGTGGGATGGCATGGACGGCATCCGCACGCCTTCAGCCACCTTGGTCGATGCGATGCTGGCCTGGGACAACGGACCGCTGCGCCTGTCGCTCAACGTGGCCAACCTCGCGGACAAGGTGCAGATCACCACGTGCCTGGCGCGCGGCGACTGCTTCTACGGCCAGCGCCGTACCGTGACGGCGAACGCGACGTACCGCTTCTGACGCAAGCCCCCGCGCAGCGGAAGGTCTGGCGCGCGGGCGACAACCCTTCGCCGCAGCGGGCTTCTAGAATCGCGCCCGTCGCCCGGTTCGCCGCGCGGCAAGCGTTCTCAGGGCGGGGTGCAATTCCCCACCGGCGGTGATGGCGACCGAAAGGTTGCACAAGCCCGCGAGCGCCCGAGGCCTGTGCAAGCAGGCCGAGGGGTCAGCAGATTTCGGTGCGATTCCGAAGCCGACGGTCACAGTCCGGATGAAAGAGAGCGCGAAATGCGGGCACGCCCGCGCGCTCTGCCATGCACGAGCGCGCGGCGGGCTTTGCGGTTTCGTGCGCCCTGATTCAGGAAACCTGCTTTTCAGAGGCACACCATGAGTCAGATCAACGACCTTCCCCTCTCCGCCATCACCGCTTCGAATTCGTCGCGCGGCGAGCGCATCGCATTCGTCGAAGCGCAGTGGCATTCCGACATCGTCCACCAGGCACGCGACGCTTTTCTCGAAGAGATGGCGCGCCTGGGCGTGGCACGCGAGCTCATCGACATCTTCGATGTGCCCGGCGCCTTCGAGATTCCGCTGCATGCCAAGCGCCTCGCGAACTCGGGCAAGTACGCGGCCATCATCGGCTGCGCGCTGGTGGTCGATGGCGGCATCTACCGTCACGAGTTCGTCGCGAACACGGTGGTGAGCACGCTGATGTCGCTCCAGCTCGAGACCGATGTGCCGATCTTCTCGGCCGTGCTCACGCCGCACCATTTCCACGAGCATGTGGAGCACCGCAAGTACTTCCATCGCCATTTCGCGATCAAGGGCACCGAAGTGGCCGAGGCCTGCTTCAAGACGCTCGAGGCCCTGAAGAAGGTGGACGCGGCGCTGGCCGCGTGACAACCGGGGGCCGTCCGCAGTAATCTGTGCGGATGGCTTCTTCTTCACCTGCCTCCGAAGACCGCTACATCCTCTACGGCGCGCCCGGCTCGGGCGCCACGCCGGTCCATGCGGCGCTGACGCTGATCGGCGCACAGGTCGAGACCGTCGACGTCGCCACCTGGGAGAGCGATGCCGAGCGCGAGCGCGTGTCCAAGATCAACCCGATGCGGCAAGTGCCCGCGCTGGTGCTGCCCTCGGGCGAAGTGATGACCGAGAGCGCGGCCATCCTCCTCTGGCTCGGCGACCGCTATCCCGAAGCCGGGCTCTGCCCCGCGCCCGGCGATCCGCTGCGCGCGCGCTACCTGCGCTGGATGGTCTATCTGCCCGCGGCCATCTATTCGCTCTTCTGGGTGCGCGACGAGCCCACGCGCCTCACGCCCGACCCTGCGGCGCAGGCCGTGATGCTCGAGCGCACGGCCGAGCGCATCGCGCAATGCTGGCAGCTGATGGACACGCAGATCGACGAGCCGGCGCCCTACCTGCTCGGCGAAAAGATCAGCATGCTTGATTTGTACGTGACGGTGCTGTCGCGCTGGACGCCGCAGCGCCGGCGCTTCTACCGCGTGGCGCCGCGCATGGCGCGCGTGGTGCGGCGCGTGGATGCCGACCCAAGGCTGGCCGAGTTCTGGGCCGCGCGATTTCCGTTCTCGATGGACGAGGAAGCCAAGAAGAACTGACGCGCGCCCTTCCGATAATCGACGCCATGACCGCACGCACCCCCACCACCAATTACCCGATGACGATCTATCACAAGCCCAACTGCAGCACGTCGCGCAACGTGCTGGGCTTGATCCGCCAAAGCGGCGTGGAGCCGACGATCGTGCTGTACCTGGAAACACCGCCTTCGAAGAAGAAGCTGCGCGAACTCACGAAGGCCATGGGCATGACCGCGCGCGACCTGCTGCGCACGAAGGAAGCGCCCTACGAAGAACTGAAGCTGGCCGATGCGAAGCGGACCGACGACCAGTTGTTCGATGCGATCGTGGAGAACCCGATCCTCTTGCAGCGCCCCATCGTGGTCTCGCCGCGCGGCACGTTGATGTGCCGGCCGTGGGAGCGCGTGCGCGAGATCCTGCCGGCTTAGAGCGGTTGATCGGTGGTCTGCTGCGCCAGGCCCCATGCGACGTGCTCGCGCACGAGTTCGCTCGGATGCGCAGCGCGCGTCGCCAGCGCCTCCTTCGCTCCGCCCTCTCCCGAGCGCACCGCATTGCCCAGCGCCACCGCGATGTTGCGCAGCCACCGCTCGTGCCCGATGCGGCGTATCGGGCTGCCCTCGGTGCGGCGAAGAAAATCGTCTTCAGTCCACGCGAAGAGTTCGGCCAGCGTGCGGCCCGTGAGCCCTTCGCGCGCATCGAAATCGGGCAGCGCGCTTTTCTTCGCGAACTTGTTCCAGGGGCAGATCAGCTGGCAGTCGTCGCAGCCGTAGATGCGGTTGGCCATCAGCGGCCGCAGTTCCTCCGGAATCGGCCCGCCGTGCTCGATGGTGAGGTACGAGATGCAGCGCCGCGCGTCGAGCCGCCTGGGCGCGACGATCGCCTGCGTCGGGCACACGTCGATGCAGGCGCTGCAACTGCCGCAGTGCGCGGTGACGGGCTCGCTCTCGGGCAGCGCCATGTCCACATAGATCTCGCCGAGAAAGAACATCGAGCCCGCGTCACGGTCGAGCACCAGCGTGTGCTTGCCGCGCCAGCCCTGGCCGCTGCGCGAGGCGAGCTCGGCTTCGAGCACCGGCGCCGAATCGGTGAAGGCGCGGTGGCCGAAGGGGCCGACCTCCTCGGCGATCTTCTCGGCCAGTTTCGCGAGCCGGTTGCGCAGCACCTTGTGATAGTCGCGGCCCCGCGCATAGACCGACACGATGGCCTCGCCGGGCCGCGCGAGGCGGTCGAACTCGATCGCCTGCCACTCGGGCGGCGTGTCGCGCGGCAGGTAGTCCATGCGCGCGGTGATCACGCTCACCGTGCCCGGCACCAGCTCGGCGGGACGCGCGCGGCGGGTGCCGTGCGTTTCCATGTATTGCATTTCGCCATGGAACCCATGGGCCAGCCATTGCATCAGACCGTCCTCGGCGCTCGATAAATCGACGCCCGCGATTCCGATTTGGGAGAATCCGAGTTCCCGGGCCAAAGCCTGAATACGAACAACGAGTGGATGGCTGACGATCACTTGCCGATTGTAGAAACGCCCAAGGGCACCCCACGCACCCGCGTCCTGCGCTGGGGCAGCGAAGCCGACACCGACGCCTTCGCGCAATCGCTCGCCGCCTCGCCCGCATTGCGCGATGCCTTCATCGCCCTCGAAGGCGACCTGGGCGCCGGCAAGACCACCTTCGTTCGCCACCTGCTGCGCGCCCTGGGCATCGAGGGGCGCATCAAGAGCCCCACCTATGCGGTGGTCGAGCCCCATGAAGCGCCCGACGGCCTGCAGATTTTCCATTTCGATTTCTACCGCTTCGCCGATCCGCGCGAATGGGACGACGCCGGCTTCCGCGACATCTTCGCGGGGCCGGGCCTCAAGCTGGCCGAATGGCCGGAAAACGCCGCGGGCCGCACACCTGTTGCGGACCTCGCTATTAAAATAGAAGCAATGACCGACGACACACGCAGCGTGACCCTCCTCGCGAACACCCCTCGCGGCAGCGATCTGCTGGCGCGCATCGCCGCATGAAGGCGGGTGGACTGAAACGGCGCGTGTTGCTGCAGGGCGGCAGCATCGCGCTGATGCTCGGCGTGCACCAGATCGCACGCGGCGCCACCATCCTCGCGGTCCGCGTCTGGCCCGCCGCCGACTACACCCGCGTGACCATCGAGTCCGATGCGCGCCTCACCTCGCAACAGCTCGTGGTGGGCAGCCCGCCGCGGCTGGCGGTGGACATCGAAGGCATCGAGCTCAACAGCGAGCTGCGCGAACTGGTCGGCAAGATCAAGCCGGGCGATCCGTACATCAACGGCCTGCGCGTCGGGCAGAACGCACCGACGGTCGTGCGCATCGTGTTCGACCTGAAGCAGACGGTGCGCCCCCAGGTGTTCTCCCTTGCGCCCGTGGCGGCCTACAAGCACCGGCTGGTGCTCGACCTGTATCCCGAGCAGGCCATCGATCCGATGGAAGCGCTGATTGCCGAGCGGCTGCGCGATGCGCCCAAGCCGGGCAGCGGCATCAACAATGGTTCGTCGGTGGCCGGCATTGCGCCCTCCGCGCCGGCAGCGCCGGTGCGTCCCGCGACGCCCGCGGGCGATCCGCTGGGCGATCTCATGGCACAGCAGTCGATGCGGCCCGGCCCAGCGGCGCCCGCGCCGCCGGTGGTCGCAGGCGCTGACCGCCCTTCCGCACCGCCCGTGCTCGTGGCGCCGGCACCGCTGCCGCCCGTGGTGGGCACCGCGCCGGTGAAGCCCGTGTCGCCGCCCGTCGCCGTCGCGCGCGGCGGCGCCACCGCGAGCCGCACCGACCGCATCATCATCGTGGCGCTCGACCCCGGGCACGGCGGCGAAGACCCCGGTGCCACCGGCCCCAGCGGCACGCGCGAAAAAGACATCGTGCTGCAGGTCGCCTTTCGCCTGCGCGACCGCATCAATGCGGGCAGCGTCAACGGCAATCCGATGCGCGCCTTTCTCACGCGCGATGCCGACTTCTTCGTGCCGCTGGGCGTGCGCGTGCAGAAGGCGCGGCGCGTGCAGGCCGACCTGTTCGTGAGCATCCATGCCGACGCGTTCACCACGCCCGCCGCGCGCGGCGCCAGCGTGTTCGCGCTGAGCCAGAGCGGCGCATCGAGCAGCGCTGCGCGTTGGCTCGCCAACAAGGAGAACGACGCCGACAAGGTCGGCGGCGTGAACGTCGGCAATCACGAGGCGCAGGTGCAGCGCGCGCTGCTGGACATGAGCACGACGGCGCAGATCAACGACAGCCTGAAGCTCGGCGGCGCGATGCTCGGCGAGATCAAGGGCATCGGTGCGCGGCTGCACAAGGGCCAGGTCGAGCAGGCCGGCTTCGCGGTGCTGAAGGCGCCGGATATTCCAAGCGTGCTGGTGGAGACGGCGTTCATCAGCAACCCGGAGGAAGAAGCCAACCTGCGCCGGGTCGACTACCAGGAGAGCCTGGCCGATGCGCTGATGCGCGGCATCCAGCGCTACTTTGCGCAGAACCCGCCCTTGGCGCGCAGCCGGCAGCTCTGATCCATCGGCTGCCGCGCTTTGTAAAGCCAAAGCACGCTTTTTGTCCCACGCCGAGCGGCCCATCACACCGCACAGGCAGGCGCGGCAGGCTCCTACACGGGGCGGGCGGCACTTTTGCAGATGATGGATCCATCACTCCTCGAAAGGTGGACATCATGAAGACACGTCTCTGGATCGCTGCAGCTGCAGCCACTTCGGTCATGGCCATTGCGGGCTGCGCGAGCGGCCCCAACCAGAACCTCGGTACTGGTGTCGGTGCGGTCGGCGGCGCGCTGGTGGGCAATGCCATCGGCGGCAACACCGCCAGCACGGTGGGCGGTGCAGCCATCGGCGGCATCATCGGGAACCAGGTCGGCCGCAATGCCGACGAGCGCAACTACTACAACCAGCAACGCTACCCGCAGGGCAGCAACTACTACCCCAGCAACGGTCCGCGCTATTGAGCGGGCGCCAGCGATTGGCTGAATGAAAAAAGCGCGCCTCGGCGCGCTTTTTCCTGTCCGCTGAATCGCCTCAGGCCTGGGCTGCGGCCCTCGCCTTTTCGGCCTTCGATGCCCGCCACGCACCGAATATGGCCAGCAGCCCCGGCACGAAGATCAGCGCCCAGATGATCTTGTCCAGGTGCTGCCGCACGAACGGCAGGTTGCCGAAGAAGTAGCCGGCCGTCGCGATGCCCAGCACCCAGATCAGCGCGCCCACCACGTTGTACATGGTGAACTTCGCGCGGCTCATCTCCGCCACACCCGCCACGAACGGCGCAAACGTGCGAATGAACGGCATGAAGCGCGCAAGGATGATGGTGATGCCGCCATAGCGTTCGTAGAAGCTGTGGGCCTGGTCGAAGGCCTTGCGGTTGAAGAAGCGCGAGTTCTCCCACTGGAAGACCTTCGGCCCGAAGTAACGGCCGATCGAATAGTTGGTCTGGTCGCCCAGGATGGCTGCCGCAATCAGGATGCCGCAGGCCAGCGGAAAATTCATGAGCCCTGCGCCGCACAGTGCGCCGACGATGAAGAGCAGCGAATCGCCCGGCAGGAACGGCATCACCACCGCGCCGGTCTCCACGAAGACGATCAGGAAGAGCAGCGCATAGACCCAGGGGCCATAGGCGATGACGAAGGCCTCGAGATGTTTGTCGACGTGAAGGATGAAGTCGACGAGAAAGCTGATGATTTCCATGGCCGCGGATTATCCTTGTTGACGCCCCGCATCCTTTTCGAATCCCCCCATGATCCACATACGTGAAGCCCTCGATGCGGACTGGCCCGCCCTCTGGGCCGTGCTCGAGCCCACCTTTCGCCGTGGCGACACCTACACCTTCGCCGCAGACGTGACCGAAGACGAGGCGCGTCATTCGTGGACGAAAGTTCCCACTGCCGCCTTCGTCGCATGCGACGCGCAGGGCGCTGTGCTCGGCACCTACGTCATCAAGCCCAACCAGCCCGGTCAAGGCGCGCATGTGAGCAACTGCGGCTATGTGGTGTCCGAGGTGGCGCGCGACCTCGGCGTCGCGTCGGCGCTGTGCGAGCACTCGCAGCAGCAGGCACGGCGCATGGGCTTTCTGGCGATGCAGTTCAACTTCGTCGTGTCCACGAACGAGCGCGCGGTGCGGCTCTGGCAACGGATGGGGTTTGACATCGTCGGCACGCTGCCGGGCGCGTTCCGGCATCCGCAGCACGGGTTTGTGGATGCCTTCGTCATGTACAAGCAGTTGTCATAGAGAACACGCCGGTACAGTTGCCGTCAAGCCCGCCGATGCCGCACCGAGCGGACCGGCAAGGGGTCTTCCGATCAGGTCCGGGCCAGGATTGTTTGCACTTCTAAAATGCCCCGGTGAGCGCACTACCCTCTTCCATTCCCCCCTCCCCCCGCCGCCCGATCCGCGAGCTCCCCGACGAGCTGATCAGCCAGATCGCCGCCGGCGAAGTGGTCGAGCGACCGGCCTCGGTGGTGCGCGAATTGCTCGACAACGCGCTGGACGCGGGCGCGAGCCAGGTCACCGTGCGGCTCGCCTCGGGTGGCGTGCGATTGATCTCGGTCGAAGATGACGGCCTGGGCATTCCGCGCGAAGAACTCACGGTGGCCCTGCGCCGCCACGCGACCAGCAAGATCGCGAGCCTGGACGACCTGGAGACGGTCGGCACCATGGGCTTTCGCGGCGAGGCGCTCGCTGCCATCAATGCGATTGCCGAACTCAGCATCCTTTCGCGCTTCGGCGGCGCCGAAAGCGCCTTCGCGCTCGATGGCCGCACCGGCGAGCTGCGCCCGGTGGCGCGCTCGGTCGGCACCACCGTCGAGGTGCGCGAACTCTTCTTCGCGACGCCCGCGCGGCGCAAGTTCCTGAAGACCGACGCCACCGAGCTGGCCCACTGCATCGAGGCCGTGCGCCGCCATGCGCTGGCGCGGCCCGAGGTCGGCTTCTCGGTGTGGCACGACGGCAAGCTGGTCGAGCAATGGCGCGCCGCCGACGCGCGCGAACAGCGGCTGGCCGATGCGCTCAGCGACGACTTCGTGGCCAAGAGCGTGGCCGTCGAGCATGTGGGCGGCGTGGTGCGCGTGGTCGGCCGCGCCGGCATTCCCGATGCGGCGCGGTCGCGTGGCGACCAGCAGTTCTTCTACGTCAACGGCCGCTTCGTGCGCGACAAGGTGCTCTCGCACGCGGTGCGCAGCGCTTATGAAGACGTGCTGCACGGCCAGCGCCAGCCGATCTATGCGCTGTACCTGGAAATCGATCCGTCGCGCGTCGACGTGAACGTGCACCCCACCAAGATCGAGGTGCGCTTTCGCGACGGCCGCGAGGTGCACCAGGCGGTGCGCCACGCCATCGAGGACGCGCTGGCCGCGCCGCGCGCCGGGGATGCCGTGGCGCCTCCCGGGCCGCCGGAACCCTTTTTCAAGGAGACCAAGCTGCCCGAGAGCGCGAGCTGGTCGCAGCCGGCGATGAATTTCGTGGCGCGCGAGCGCGGTGCCGGCGATTTCGAGGCGATGTGGCCGCGCCGCACCGACGAGCTCGGCCATGCGCCCGATGCCACGCCCTCGCACTGGCCACTGACCGGCGCGGCGCCGATGACCTTCAGGGCGCCCGTCGGGCTACCGCCAAGCCCCGCGGAAGACGCCGCGGCGGTCGCCGCCACCAACGAGGAAGCCTGGCCCCTCGGCCGCGCACTGGCTCAACTGCAAGGCATCTACATCCTTGCCGAGAACACCCAGGGCCTGGTCGTGGTCGACATGCACGCGGCGCACGAGCGCATCGTCTACGAGCGGCTCAAGACGCAGCTCGACGGCGCTGCCATCACCAGCCAGCCGCTGCTTATTCCGGCGACCTTCGCGGCCACGCCCCAGGAAGTGGCTACGGCCGAGGCCTGCGCCGAGGTGCTGCCCACGCTGGGGTTGGAAATCACCGCCTTTTCGGCGCGCACGCTCGCGGTGCGCGCCGTGCCCGGCACGCTGGCAGACGGCGACCCGGTCGAGCTCGCGCGCAGCGTTCTGGCCGAACTGGGCCAGCACGACGCGAGCACCGTGGTGCAGCGCGCCCAGAACGAATTGCTCTCCACCATGGCCTGCCACGGCGCCGTGCGGGCCAACCGCAAGCTCACCATCGACGAGATGAACGCACTGTTACGCCAGATGGAAGCGACCGAGCGTTCGGACCAGTGCAACCACGGCCGGCCGACCTGGCGCCAGCTGTCGATTCGCGAGCTCGACACGCTGTTCATGCGCGGCCGATAGGCGAATCGGCGCCTTTTTCAGGGTTTTCGAGGATTTCCGGGGGTCATCCGGGGACCGGGCACGCACGTTGCATGCTCTAACCCAAAGCGCCGTCGAGCGCTGTTTCGGAGGGTTACCAGGGCGCAACGCCGGCGCGCCGTGGTGAAAGCGGATGAAACTTTCGGCCGGTATCGCTGTCCCTCAACCCCATGATGAAACGCTGGACCCTCCTTGCGTCTGTCCTCTCGCTGTGCGCCCTGCTCGCTGCCGGTTGCTCCACGTTCGACGAACAACAGCGCGAATGGATCTTTCAGCCCAGCGACCGCAGCTGGGGCAACACCGCCAACATGACCCAGGGCATGGAGGACGTCTGGATCGATTTCCAGTCGTCCATCACCGGCGAACCCGCGCGGCTGCACGGCCTGTGGCTGGGCGGCGCCCCCGAAACCACCGAAACCCCCGTGCTGTTGTACCTGCACGGCGCCCGCTACAACGTCGCCGGCTCGGCGCCGCGCATCCAGCGCATGCACGAGCTGGGCTTCTCGGTGCTGGCCATCGACTACCGCGGCTTCGGCAAGAGCTCCAAGGGCCTGCCGTCCGAGGAATCGGCCCGCGAAGACGCCCGCGCCGCCTGGACCTGGCTGGCCGCGCGCCACCCCAAGCAGCATCGCTACATCTTCGGCCACTCGCTGGGCGGCGCCATCGGCATCGACCTGGCGGCGCATGTGAAGGACGAGAGCGGCACCATCGTGGAGAGCACCTTCAGCTCCATCGCCGATGTGGTCAGCAGCTTCAAGTGGGGCTGGCTGCCACTGGGCCCCTTCATCACGCAGCGCTTCGAGGCCATCAACACCGTCAAGGACATCGGTGCACCGCTCTTGGTGGTGCATGGCACGGCCGACAGCCTCATCAACCCGACGCTGGGCCGCAAGCTCTATGACGCAGCGACGGTGCCCAAGCAGTTCGTGCTGGTGGAAGGCGGCTCGCACCACAACACCAATTCGGTGGGCGAGGCGCAGTACCGCGCGGCGCTGACCCAGCTGTTCCGCATGAAGCCCGACAACATGGTGGCGCGCAACCAGCCGAAGCTGTCGCCGCCTGCGCTGGCCCTGCCGCTGCCGCCCGCGGTGGCGCCGCAGGATGTGCGCGGCGAGGCGCGCGCGAGCAGCGTGCCCGCGGCGATCTGAAGCCCAATCCGCCAGCCCGCTCCGTCAACGCCGAGCCCCGTTCCGTTAACGCCGAGCCCCGTTCCGTTAACGCGGGGCTCCAATCCGTTCACGCTGAGCCTGTCGAAGCGCCGCGCGAGGCTTCGACAAGCTCAGCCCGAACGGCCATGGCTCCGGCTCTGGTTTTTTTCAGACCACCGAACCCAATAGCGCGCGTCAAGCCAGGTTGAAAGGCAGTTGCCGCAAAGGCTTGCCCGTCAATTGCGCAATCGCATTCGCGAACGCCGGCGCCAGCGGCGGCAACCCTGGCTCCCCCATCCCCTTCGGCGCATCGGCGCTGGGCACGATGTGGATGTCGAACTCCGGCACCTGCGTGATGCGGGCCACCGTGAAATCGCCGAAGTTGCCCTGCTGCACGACACCGTCCTTCAGCGTGATCGCGCTGCCTTGCAGGCAGGTCGACAACCCCATCACCGCCGCGCCCTGCACCTGCGCTTCCACGCTGCGCGGGTTGACGGCCAGGTTGCAGTGCACGCCGCTGGTCACACGGTGCAAGGCCGGCTGGCCATCCTTCACCGAGGCTTCCACCACATAGGCCACCACCGATTCGAAGGACTCGTGCACCGCCACGCCCCAGGCGCGGCCGTCCGCGAGCTTCTTCTTGCCGTAGCCGCTCTTGTCCACTGCCAGTTGCAGCGCGGCGCGATGGCGCGGGTGCTTGTCGCCGAAGAGCTGCATGCGGTAGGCCACCGGGTCCTGCTTCGTGCTGCGGGCGATCTCGTCGATGAGTGTCTCCATCACGAAGGCGGTGTGGGTCGAGCCCACGCTGCGCCACCACAGCACCGGCACGTTGACCTGCGGGTGGTGCACCGTCAGGCGCATCGGCAGCGGGTACGGATCGCGCATGCCCTCCACCGCCGTGGCGTCGATGCCGTCCTTCACCATCATGCCGGCGAAGACCGTGCCCGCGGTGATCGACTGGCCGACGATGACGTGGTCCCACGCGAGGATCTTGCCGCGCTCGTCGAAGCCGATGCTTGCGCGGTGCAGGTGCATCGGTCGGTAGTAGCCGCCCTTCATGTCGTCCTCGCGGCTCCACAAGAGGCGCACGGGTGCATCGAGGCCGGCGGCGCGCGTCGCCTTGGCGATCTCGCAGGCCTCGACCACGAAGTCGCTCGAACCCACGAAGCGCCGGCCGAAGCCGCCGCCCGCCATCTGCACGTTCACCTTCACCTGCTCGGGCTTGAGCTTCAGCGTGCGCGCCGCGGCCTGGCCGTCGAGGTCGGCGGACTGGGTGCCGACCCACAGCTCGGCGCGGCCTTCCGACAGCTTCACGGTGCAGTTCAGCGGCTCCATCGGCGCATGCGCCAGATAGGGAAACACGAACTCGGCCTCGAGCTTGTGCGGCGCCTTGGCCAGCGGCGCCATGTCGGCGTCGAACTTGCGGTTGCCGGGGCGGCCGGCCAGTTCGCGGTACTGGACCAGTTGCTTGTCGCTGTCGACCTTTTCCACGGCGGACGTGTTCCATTCCAGCTTGAGCGCGTCGCGGCCCAGCTTGGCCGGCCAGTAGCCATCGGCCACCACCGCCACGCCTTCGGCGCCGCGGTCCAGCGGAATGCGCACCACGGCCTTCACGCCCTTGACGGCGCGCGCCGCGCTGTCGTCGACCGAGGACAGGCGCGCGCCGAACACCGGTGGGTGCGCGACCACGGCCGTCAACTGGCCGGGTTGCTTCACGTCGATGCCGAAGTCCTGCCTCCCGCTGCTCTTGGCGCGGGCGTCCAGGCGCGTGGTGGCGCGGCCGATGATGCGGAAGTCCTTCGGGTCTTTCAGCGCGACCTTCTCGGGCACCGGCAGGGCCATGGCCGCCTCGGCCAGCTCGCCGTAGCTCAGCTTGCGGCCGCCGGGACCGATCACCGTGCCGGCCTGCGTGCGCAGCGTGGCGACGTCGACCTTCCAGCGCGCCGCCGCGGCCGACATCAGCATGGCCCGGGCGCGCGCGCCCAGTTCGCGGTACTGCGTGAAGCTGTTCTTGATCGTGTTCGAGCCACCGGTCAGGTGGATGCCGAAGAGCGGGTCGGCATACGCGGCATCGTTGGTTCCGCTGCGGCTGCGCACCAGGGCCCAGTCGGCGTCGAGTTCTTCGGCCAGGATCATCGGCAGGCCGGTCTGCACGCCCTGGCCGAATTCAAGGCGGTTGATGGTGACCATGACTTCGCCGTTGGGCGAGATCTGCACGAAGGCCGAAGGCTGCTGCGTCGGCTTCAAGCCGCCGGCCACCGGCTTCGCACCGTCGGCCTGCGCCATGGCCATGTGGGGAAAGGCGCCGAGCACGAGGCCGCCGGCGCCAGCCATCTTCAGGAAGCTGCGGCGAGGGAGCGTGGCGGCTTCGTCCGTGGAGGGTTGGACCATCAGGCGCTGCAGCGCGCGCGGCAAGTCGTTGTAGTCGATGTTGGGCAACATGGTGACGGCTCCTTAAGCGAGGGCGCGGGCCGCATCGGCCACGGCGGCGCGGATGCGCACATAGGTGCCACATCGGCAGATGTTGCCGGCCATGGCCGAATCGATCTCGTCCACGCTGGGCTGCTTGCCCTTGGGCAGCGACTTCAGGAACGCGGTCGCGCTCATGATCTGGCCGCTCTGGCAGTAGCCGCACTGCGCGACGTCGTGCTTGACCCACGCGGCGTGCACCGATGCGCCGACAGGGTCGCTGCCATCGGTGGCGGCTTCGATCGTGGTGATCTTCTTGCCCTCTGCGGCGGAGATCGGCGTGATGCACGAACGGATCGCCTGGCCGTCCAGGTGCACGGTGCAGGCGCCGCACAGCGCGGCGCCGCAGCCGAACTTGGTGCCGGTCATGCCCAGCGTGTCGCGCAGGGCCCAGAGGATGGGGGTGCCGGGATCGGCATCGACCGTGTGGTCACGGCCATTGACGTGGAGCGCAGTCATCTTCTTTTTCTCCGTGGGTGGTTGTGGGTGGGGTGGAATCTATTTGTTCACTTGGCGCCGTCGAGCAGCCACTGCGCGAGCGCCTGCAGGTCGGCATCGGGGACCTGGGCCTGTGGCGGCATCGGCATCGCGCCCCACTTGCCCGAACTGCCGGCCTTGATGCTGGCAGCCAGTTGCGCGGCCGTGCCCTTGCCGTCGCCGTACTTCGCGCCGATGTCTTTCCACGACGGGCCCACCACCTTGGTGGCGGGCTGGTGGCATGCGACGCATGAATACTTCTGCGCCAGCGCGAGGCTCGCGCCGGCGTGCAGCGGCCACAGGGCGCTGGCGCCAAGCCCCAGGACCATGGCCAGGGAGGCGACGAGCGCGCGCGGCTGCTTTCGCGGGGAGTGGGTCGTTTCTGTTTTCATCGTGGCTTCGTGAGAAAGAGAGTTGTCTGAATCGACGGATGGCTCTCGGCGCATGACACCGCACGCACGCCGGCACATCGCGGGCCAGTGTCGGGGGAAGACCCGTCCGCCGTTTGCCCAATCCGCGCGTGTTCTTGCCTGAAACAACGAGACTGCACCGAAAACGCGTGGCGCACGAGATGCGCCAGCTAGACTTTTTCGCTGGCGTCATTCGAAAGGATTCAGATGGAAGCGGCACAGCCGGCGAGGCAGGAAGAGTCGGGCGTCCTGAGCAATCTGGCGCGGGCGGTCGAGCGCATTGCGCAAAGCGACGGCGACTACCTCACGGCCATTCCCGAACTCTCGGTGCACCGCCGCAGCGCCACGACCGAACCGATGCATTGCCTCTACGGCTTCGGCGTGGGCATCACGGTGAGCGGTCAGAAGCGCGTGGCGCTCGGCGAGGAGGTGTTCGACTATTCGGCGGGCCAATCGCTGCTGACGACCGCCGATCTGCCCGTGGTGACGCACATCACCCATGCGAGCCCCACGCAGCCCTTCATGGGCCTCATGCTCCGGCTCGATCCGCGCACTGTGGTGCAGGCGGCCGCCGAGATGGCCTTGCCCCAGCCGGGCAAGGACTCCAGCTACCGCGCCATGTCGCTCGGCGCCCTCGATGCGACGCTGCTGGGCGCGGTGACGCGGCTCGTCGAACTGATCGACGAGCCCCGGCTGCTACCGCAGCTCGCGCCGCTCCTGCAGCGCGAAATCCTCGTGCGGCTGCTGGCCGGGCGCCACGGCCCGCAGCTGCAGCGCCTCGTGGCGGTCGGCTCGCCGAGCCAGCAGGTGGTGCAGAGCATGGCCTGGCTCAAGGTGAACTTCACGCAGCCGGTGCTGGCGGACGACCTGGCCGCGTCCGTGCATATGAGTCCTTCGACCTTCCGCCAGCACTTCCGCGCCGTGGCGGGCATGAGCCCGATGCAATACCTGAAGCAGTTGCGCCTGCAGGAGGCGCGGCAGCTGATGCTGAACCAGGGCATCGACGCCGGCACCGCGGGCGTGCGCGTGGGCTACGAGAGCGCCTCGCAGTTCAGCCGCGAATACGCGCGGCTTTTCGGGGCACCGCCGCTGCGCGATATACGACGGATGCGCGAAACGACCTAGGGTCATCCGCGTCCCTCCTGCCGGCGGGCACGCGCCATTTGCTACCCTCGGCGCACCATGTTTCCCAGCTCCGCATCGGCCGCCGAGGCCCCATCTCCGGCTCCTTCGGCATCGCTTGCCGCTGCGCCTTCCGGCTTGCCACGCTACGTGGCGCTTGCCGGTCCCACCGCCTCGGGCAAGACGGCTGCCGCCCTGGCGCTTGCGCAGTCGCAGCCGGTGGAAATCATCTCGGTCGATTCCGCGCTGGTCTACCGCGGCATGGACATCGGCACGGCCAAGCCCACTGCGGCCGAGCAGGCTGCCGTGCCGCACCACCTGATCGACATCCTCGATGCGCGCGAGAGCTACAGCGCCGCCGCCTTCGTGGCAGATGCGACGCGGCTCATCGAGGAGATCCGCGCGCGCGGCGCATTGCCGCTGCTGGTCGGCGGCACGATGCTGTATTTCAAGGCGCTGTTCGACGGCATCGATGCGATGCCCGCCGCCGATGCCGCGGTGCGCGCGCGAATCGATGCGCAAGCCGCCGAGCTGGGCTGGCCCGCGATGCACGCACGGCTTGCCGAGGTGGACCCCGTGACAGCCGCACGCCTCGCACCGCAAGACAGCCAGCGCATCCAGCGCGCGCTCGAAGTGTGGGAGAGCAGCGGCCAGCCGCTCTCCAGCTTTCACGCGAGCGACAACAAGACGGCGAAAGCCGTGGACGGCGGCGTGCTCTTCTCGCTCGAGCCCACCGACCGCGCCTGGCTCCATGCACGCATCGCCGACCGCTTCGACGCGATGCTCGCCGCCGGCTTTCTCGACGAAGTGAAAGCGCTGCGCGCGCGCGGCGATCTCTCCACCGACCTGCCCTCGATGCGCTGCGTCGGCTACCGGCAGGCGTGGGAAATGCTCGATGCCTGCGGCACCTCCGCCCCCGATGCCAGGGCCATGCAAGACCTGCGCGAACGCGGCATCGCCGCCACGCGCCAACTCGCCAAGCGGCAGATCACCTGGCTGCGCAGCATGCCGCAGCGCATCGTGATCGCCTGCGACGCGCCCGATGCGGTGAAGACCGCCGTTCAACTGATCGCCAAGACCACCCAACCCGGATGACGCTGCGCATTTCCAACCTCGGCAAGCACTACGGTGAATCGCCCGTCTTCGAGAACGTGACGCTGGAAGTTCAGCCCGGCGAGTTCGTCGCCATCGTGGGCGAATCGGGCGTGGGCAAGTCGACGCTGCTCAACTGCATGGCCGGCCTCGACAGCTGGGACCAGGGCACGGTGACGCACGACGGCACCGACATCGGCGCGCTCGATGGCGAAGCCTGTGCGCTCTGGCGACGCAAGCACGTCGGCTTCGTGTTCCAGGCCTTCCACGTGCTGCCGCACCTCGACGTGGCGCAGAACGTATCGCTGCCGCTGATGCTGCTGGGCGAGAAGAAAAAAGACGACGGCCGCGTCGCGCACATGCTCGATGCGGTCGGCCTGCCCGGCATGGGCGCGCGGCTGCCGCAGACGCTCTCGGGTGGTCAGCTGCAACGCGTGGCGATTGCGCGCGCGCTGGTGCACCGGCCCGCGCTGCTGCTCGCCGACGAGCCCACGGGCAACCTCGACCCGACCACGGCGGCAAAAGTGATGGAACTGCTGATCGGCCAGACCCGCGAACACGGCGCCTCGCTGGTGCTGGTGACGCACTCCGAGAGCGCCGCCGCGCGTGCGGACCGCCTGCTGCACCTGACGGCCAGCGGGATTCGCGCCTGATACGAAACTGCGTTCGATCTGGCCAAACCGCTCGATCCACCCAACCCGTTCGGACTGAGCTTGTCGAAGCCTTGCGCGGCGCTTCGACAAGCTCAGCGTGAACGGCTCTGTCCTTTCGAACGCAACCCGGACGAGATTTAGGCGAGCAGCGCCGCGTAGCGCGACAAGTCGACGTTGCCGCCGCTGATCACGATGCCTACGCGCTGACCCGCGATCGCCTTGCCTGCCGCGATGGCGCCTGCAAAGGCAAGGCAACCCGTCGGTTCCACCACCATCTTCATGCGCTCGGCAAAGAAGCGCATGGCCTCCACGAGCTGGTCGTCGGTCACCGTGAAGATGTCGTTCACATCGCGCTGGATGATCCCGAACGTGTACTGGCCCAGGTGCTGCGTCTGCGCCCCATCGGCGATGGTCTTGGGCGTTTCGATGTGCACGATCTTCCCCGTGCGGAACGACTGCTGCCCGTCGTTGCCCGCCTCGGGCTCCACGCCGTAGATCTTGCAATCGGGCGAGAGCGCACGCGCCGAGAGCGCCGAACCCGAGAGCAGCCCACCGCCGCCCAGGCACACGAACAGATGGTCGAGCGGCCCCGTCTCCTCGATCAGTTCCTTCACCGCCGTGCCCTGCCCCGAGAGCACATCGGGGTGGTCATACGGCGGAATCATCGTCATGCCGCGCTCCTGTGCGAGCCGCTTCGTCAGTGCCTCGCGGTCTTCGGTGAAGCGGTCGTACAGCACCACTTCGGCGCCGTAGCCTTGCGTGGCCGCGACCTTGGCGGCCGGCGCGTCCTTGGGCATCACGATCACGGCGGGCATCGACAAGAGCCGCGCCGACAGCGCGATGGCCTGCGCATGGTTGCCCGACGAAAAGGCGATGACGCCGCCCTTGCGCTGTGCCGCATCGAATTTGGAGAGCGCGTTGAACGCGCCACGGAACTTGAATGCGCCCATGCGCTGGAAGTTCTCGCACTTGAAGAAGAACTGAGCGCCCCAGCGTTCGTTGGCGGTGGTCGATTGCAGCACCGGCGTGCGGTGGGCATGGCCTTCGAGCCGCGCGGCCGCGGCGGTGACGTCGTTGTAGGTAGGGAGTTGCATGGTTCGAGCTTAGCGGCGGCTTACGTTTTTTTGCAGTCCCCATGGGTAAAAACCCGGTAGGTGCGGCGCCCGGGATTTTCGTACTCTGTATACAGAGTTCAAAGAAAGCCGCCTCTCATGCCCGCCCAACTCGTCAGCATCGAAGTCGCGCCCGACCTCGTCGACCAGGTCTACCGCGCCCTGCTCGGCGCCATCAGCAGCGGCTCGCTGGCACCGGGCGAGCGCATCACGCAGGAAGACATCGCGCAGCGCCTTTCGGTGTCGCGGCAGCCCGTGCTGCAGGCGCTGCGCCTCCTGAAGAAAGACGGCTTCGTGCACGACGCGCCCGGCCGCGGCGTGCTGGTGGCCCCGCTCGATGCCGAGGGCATGCGCCACATCTACCAGGTGCGCGGCGTGCTCGACGTGCTGGCCGCGCGGCTGGCGGCCGGGCAGCGTTTTCGCATCGACCCCAAGCTCATCGAGCGCGGCCGGCGCGCCGCGCGCGGGCGCAACGTCGAAGCCATGATCGATGCCGACGTGGCGTTTCACCGCGCGATCTACGACGCCTCGGGCAACCCGCTGATCGGCCAGAGCGCCGACCCGCACTGGCGGCACCTCCGCCGCGCGATGGGCGCGGTGCTGCAGGCCGAGCCCCAGCGCGAATCGCTCTGGGACGAGCACGAAGCCATCGCCGACGCGATTGCCGCAGGCAACGCCGACCGCGCCGCGCGCCTGAGCGAAGAGCACGTCGCGCAGGCCAGCGAAGCGTTGGCCCGGCGCCTCGCCGAGCAGCAGGCCCGCAACGCAATCGACATCGCCACCCACAAAGGAGACAAGGCATGAAGCTGACCCCCGAGCAACGCGCGCAGTTCGAGCGCGACGGCTATCTGTTCTTCCCCGGCCATTTCTCGCCCGAAGAGACAAAAGCGCTGACCGATGCGGTGCCCGACCTCTACAGCAAGCGCGAGGCCTTCAACGTGCGCGAGAAAGGCTCCGACGCCGTGCGCACGAACTTCGCCGCGCACCTCATCAGCGAGCCCTTCGCCAGGCTCGCGCGCCATCCGCGCATGGTCGGCCCGGTGATGGACCTCTTCGAGGAAGAGGTCTACATGCACCAGTTCAAGATCAACGGAAAGATGGCCTTCGAAGGCCAGGTGTGGCAGTGGCACCAGGACTACGGCACCTGGCTCAACGACGACCTGATGCCGACCGAGCGCGCGATGAACGTCGCGATCTTCCTGGACGACGTGAACGAGCACAACGGCCCGCTGATGTTCATTCCGGGCAGCCACCGCAAGGGCGTGGTCGATGCGAAGCATGACCTCACGACCACGAGCTATCCGCTCTGGACCGTGGACAACGACCTGATCACGCAACTGGTCGAGCGCGCCGGCGGCAAGGAAGGAGGCATCGTCTCGCCCAAGGGCCCGGCCGGCTCGATGATCCTGTTCCACAGCTGCCTCGTGCATGCATCGGGCAGCAACCTCTCGCCCTTCAACCGGGTGGCGGTGTACCTGAGCCTGTGCGCCGTCAGCAACCACATCCGCCGCCACAAGCGGCCCGAGTACATCGCGCACCGCGACTTCACGCCCATCGAGATGCTGCCCGACGACTGCCTGCTGAAGCCCTACCCGGTCGACCTGCCCTGGAAGAACGGTCTGCCCGAGAGCGCCCTCCAGACCTCGCTCGAAGTCCTCGACACCGCGGAGGCCTGACCCCATGAGCCTCTACACCCGCCTGCAGCAGCGCGCCGCCGAAGGCCGCCCCATCCGCATCGGCCTGATCGGCGCCGGCAAGTTCGGTTCGATGTACCTTGCACAGATCCCGCACACGCCCGGCGTGCAACTGGTGGCGATTGCCGACCTGTCGCCCGATGCGGCGCGCGTGAACCTTGCGCGCGTCGGCTGGAAGCCCGAGCGCACCGCCGCGGGCTCGATGCAGGAGGCGCTCAAGACCGGCAACACCTGGATCACCGACGACTGGCAGGCCGTGACGCGCGAGCCCTCCATCGACATCGTGGTCGAGTGCACCGGCCACCCCATCGCCGCTGTCGACCATTGCCTCGATGCCTTCGCGCACGGCAAGCACGTGGTCAACGTGACGGTGGAGGCCGATGCCTTCTGCGGCCCGCTGCTCGCGCACAAGGCGCAGCAGGCTGGCGTGATCTATTCGCTGGCCTTCGGCGACCAGCCCGCGCTCATCTGCGACCTGGTCGACTGGGCCCGCACCTGCGGCTTTCCGGTGGTGGCGGCCGGTCGCGGCCACAAGTGGCTGCCGCACTTCACCGAATCCACGCCCGAGACCGTGTGGGGCAACTACGGCCTCACGCCCGAGCAGGCGCTGCGCGGCGGGCTCAATCCGAAGATGTTCAACAGCTTTCTCGACGGTTCCAAGCCGTCCATCGAAAGCTCGGCGGTGGCCAACGCCACCGGCCTCGGCGTGCCGTCGGACGGCCTGCTCTACCCGCCCGCGAGCGTGGAAGACATTCCCTTTGTCACCCGCCCGAAGAGCGAAGGCGGCGTGCTGGAGCGCAAGGGCATGGTCGAGGTGATCTCCTCGCTCGAAGCCGACGGCAGAAAGATCCCGTACGACATCCGCATGGGCGTGTGGGTCACGGTCGAGGCCGAGACCGACTACATCAAGAACTGCTTCGAGGAATACAACGCCCACACCGACCCGAGCGGGCGTTATTTCACGCTCTACAAGCGCTGGCACCTCATCGGCCTGGAGGTCGGCATGTCGGTCGCGAGCGTGGCGCTGCGCGGCGAAGCGACCGGCGTGGCCACCTGCTGGAACGCCGACGTGGTGGCCACCGCCAAGCGCGACCTCGCGGCGGGCGAGATGCTCGACGGCGAAGGCGGCTACACCGTGTGGGGCAAGCTGCTGCCGGCCGAACGGTCGCTGCGCCTGGGCGGCCTGCCGCTCGGGTTGGCGCACAACGTCAAGCTCGTGCGACCGGTGAAAAAAGGCCAGAGCCTGAGCTGGGCCGACGTGGCAATCGACACCTCGACCGCCGCCTACAAGCTGCGCAGCGAGATGGAAAGCATGTTCTCGGCGGCTGTTCAAACGAAGGCAGCCTAAAGCGGTACCAGCCGAAAGGAGTAGGTAGCGCAACCGTTGCGCCAAACGAATTTCGCGTAAAAAATAATCTGCACGACACGGAGCTTCCGTGTCGAAATGACCGGCGGCGGGCCGTCATTGTGGTGAGCGCTCTTGCTCAGCAAGCTTTTCCTTCACGGAGAGACACCATGCAGTACATGTTGATGTTCTATCAGCCCGCGGCCGAATTCGAACAGCGCGACGACGCGTCGTCCCAGGCCTACCGGTCCAGCTGGATCGCGTATGCCGATGCGGTGCGCCAGTCGGGCGTCGCGCTCGGCGGCCACGGCCTCTTTCCACCCATGACCGGCACCACCCTGCGCGTGCGCGGCGACAAGCGCCAGGTGCAGGACGGCCCCTTCGCCGACACCAAGGAGCAGCTCGGCGGCTACTTCGTTGTCGATGTGCCCGACCTCGATGCCGCACTCGAATGGGCCGCGCGCGCGCCCTGCGCCAGCAGCGGGGGCGTGGAGGTGCGGCCGGTCTTCACGGCCACGGCAGCCACATCGTGAACGACCCGGCGGCTCATCAGGCCGCCGAAAAGGCGGCGCGCGAGTCGTACGGCCGGCTGCTGGCGATCCTGTCGGCGCGCACGCACGACATCGCCGCCTCCGAAGACGCGCTCGCCGACGCCTTCGCCCGCGCCCTCGAACGCTGGCCGCCCGACGGCATTCCGGACCAACCCGACGCATGGCTGCTGAGCGTGGCGCGGCACCGCAAGCTGGACGCCTGGCGCCACACCCGCGTGCAGGACCAGGCCACCCAGACCCTGCTTCTCCTGGCCGGCGAAATGGACGAAGCCAGTGCCGAAGGCACCGCCGTGCCCGACGAGCGGCTGCGCCTGCTCTTCGTCTGCGCGCACCCCGCCATCGACGCGGCCGCCCGCGCGCCGCTGATGCTGCAGACCGTGCTCGGCCTGGACGCGGCGCGCATGGCCGGCGCCTTTCTCACCGCGCCCTCCACGCTCGGCCAGCGGCTGGTGCGGGCCAAGGCGCGCATCCGTGCGGCGGGCATTCCCTTCGAATACCCGGAAGCGCGCGACCTGCCGCAGCGCCTGCAGGACGTGCTCGACGGCATCTACGCCGCCTACGGCACCGGCTGGGACGACGTCGACGGCGCCGATGCGCTGCCGCGCGGGCTCACGTCCGAAGCCATCGACCTCGGGCGCATCCTCTGCCACCTGATGCCCAACGAACCCGAGCCGCTGGGCCTTCGCGCGCTGATGCTCTTCTGCGAAAGCCGCGCCGCCGCCCGGCGCAGCGAGACCGGGGCGTATGTGCCGCTCGACCAGCAGGACACCTTGCGCTGGGACCCCGACCTGCTGGCGGAAGCCGAGCGGTGCCTGCGCCTGGCATCGGAGATGAAGTCCCTCGGCGCTTATCAACTGGAGGCCGCCATCCAGTCGGCCCATTGCGAGCGCCGCGTGGGCGCGCCGGTGGCGCCCGAGGTGCTGGTGTCGCTGTACGAAGGCCTGCTGGCCCTGCGGCCCAGCATCGGCGCGCAGGTGAGCCGCGCCTGCGCGCTTGCAAATGCGCGCGGGCCGGAGATCGGGCTGCGGGCGCTGGAGGCGATTCCGCCGGACGAGGTGGCGAGCTACCAACCGTTCTGGGCGGCGCGTGCACACCTGCTTGCGGCCGGTGGCGCGCGCGCCGCGGCGCGGCAGGCTTATGACCGCGCGATCGGGCTGAGTGCGAATGCGGCGGTGCGGGCGTATCTCAATGCGATGTCGCAGCGGCTTTGAGCGAGTCGTCTACTTTGCGTTGAAGGTGCGTGGAAACAGCGCCGCCTGCGAGCGGTTACGCAAGCGATAACTCATCGCCGGTCGGCCGAGGCTGCCGGTGACCATGCCCGCCTCTTCCATGAATTCACCGTCGAGCATGCGCTTGCGGAAAGCGCTCTTGTCCATGCCGCGGCCCAGCACGACCTCATAGGTGTGCTGCAACGCCGGCAAGGTGAAGGGTTCTTCCAGCAGGAAGGCCGGCAGTGAGGTGTATTCGACCTTGCTGCGCAACCGGGCGACGGCTGCATCCAGCAGTTCGCCGTGGTCGAAGGCCAGCCGCTTGCGCGATGCGGCATCGACCTCGAACCATGCGACCTCTGCAGCATTGGCACCGCTGCGCAACTGCATCGCTTGGGCGGGGATCAGCGCATAGAAACAATGCGTGGCCGACCAGCCGCGCGGATCGCGCTCCGAGCCGCCCCAACTGCCCAGCTGTTCGAGATACGGCGTGACCACGCCGGTCTTCTCACGCAGCTTGCGCAAGGCGCAGTCGAGCAGCGTGGCGTCTTCGTCAGTGTTCACGAAGCCGCCGGGCAATGCCCACTTCCCCGGAAACGGCTCGGCAGTGTCGGAAGGCCGACGCACCAGCAAGACCTGCAGGGCATCGTCGAGCACGGTGAACATCACCACGTCGACGGTGACCAGCGGGCGCGGGAAGGACAGGGACGGAAAGTTCGACTTGGGTGTGCTCACAACAGCGGCTTGACTCCGAATTTATTAGTTGTACTATACAACCCTTCATTAGTTGCCCAGAGCAACCAATGGAGCAACCAATGGAGCAACCAATGGAGCAACCAATGGAGCAAGCAATAACAAGAACGATCAAGAGAGGAACTCAAAACAATGGAAGACCTGACTCAACTCCCCACCGAATCGCACCTCGCCCAGCGTGAGCGCTGGCCGCAGAGCGGGCGGCACATCCTCGCGCACCACGATGCGCAATCCGTCATTGTCTACCAAGCCTATCGCCCGTCCATCGGCGAATACGCGGTGCGGCACGGCCGGCTCGACGGACCGGACTTCAGCCTTTCGCGCATGAGTTGGATCAAGCCCAACTTCCTCTGGATGATGTATCGCTCCGGCTGGGGCACCAAAGAGGGCCAGGAGGTCACCCTCGGCCTGCGGCTGCGCCGTGCGTTCTTCGAGCAGGTGGTGCGCGAGGCCGTGCCGTCGACCTTCGACGACAGGCGCTATCCGAGCCGCGATGCATGGCAGGAGGCCGTGGGCCGCTCCGACGTGCGTCTGCAATGGGACCCCGACCATGCGCCTGCGGGCAACAAGCTGGAGCGCCGCGCAATCCAGCTGGGCCTGCGTGGACGCACGTTGGCGGCACTCGCGCACGAAGAATTGCTCGAAGTGATCGACATGCGCGCCTTTGTGGAAGCGCAGCGCCCGATGGCGCAGAACGACAACCCTGAGCTGCAATTGCCGGTGGAGCACGCGCTCGACATCGAAACCTGAGAAGTACAAGAAATGACGACGAACATCCCAAACAGGCCGCGCAGCAACGAAGAACTGATCGCGCACGTCGCCCAGGGCCACCCGGTCGACTACCTGTTCTTCTGGGGCCATCAAGTCCCGAGGGACGGCAGTGTCGGCAAGAGCTGCTTCAGCCAGTGGTACGAAGCGCCCTTCACGATCGAAGGCATCGCGTACCGCACCGCCGAGCATTTCATGATGGCTGGCAAGGCGCGGCTCTTCGGCGATGCGGCCACCTGCGAAAAGATCATCGCCGCGCGCACGCCCGGCGAGGCCAAGAAGCTGGGGCGTCAGATCCACAACTTCGACGAAGCGGCGTGGCTCGAAGCCCGCTTCGATCTGGTGACGCGCGGCAACATCGCGAAGTTCTCGCAGAACGCGGCGCTCAGCGCGTTCCTGCTCGGCACCCGCCGGCAGGTGCTGGTCGAGGCGAGTCCGGTCGATCCCATCTGGGGGATCGGACTGGCCGCGACGGACGTGTCGGCTCAGGACCCGCGCACCTGGAAAGGCCTGAACCTGTTGGGCTATGCGCTGATGGCGGCCCGCGACGAACTGAGGGCGGTCCGATGAACGCAGCGCGCTACCAAGGGTGTCTGCTTGGCCTGGCCTGCGGCGATGCGGTGGGCACCACCGTGGAGTTCCGCTCGCGCGGCAGCTTCGTACCGGTGACCGGCATGCACGGCGGTGGTCCGTTCGGTCTTGAACCGGGCGAATGGACCGACGACACCTCGATGGCGTTGTGCCTCGCGGCGAGCCTGATCCATTGCCAAGGCTTCAATGCGGTCGACCAGATGAACCGCTACTGCAACTGGCGCAACGTAGGCTACATGAGCAGCAACGGACGCTGCTTCGACATCGGCGGCACGGTGTCGGCAGCCCTTACCCGCTACCTTGCATCGGGCGATCCGTTCGCGGGCGATCCCAGCCCGCGGACAGCCGGCAACGGTGCGTTGATGCGGCTCGCGCCCGTCCCAATGTTTTTCGCGGCCGGCGCCGAGGCGACATGGCGAAAGGCCGGCGAAAGCACTCGCACCACACATGGCGCACAGGAGGCTATCGAGTGCTCACAACTCTTCGCATTGCAGTTGCGCGAAGCGCTGCGGGGCGAAGGCAAGGTGGCAATCCTGGGCACCGCGCCGTTGGCCCCCTTGAGCGAAAAGGTTGCGGCACTGGCGCGCGGTGACTATGCATCGAAGCCGATCGAGCGCATCAAGGGTTCGGGCTACTGCGTCGAATCACTCGAAGCGGCGCTCTGGTGCTTCGCTCATACCGAATCCTTCGAGCAGGCGGTACTCGCAGCAGCCAATCTTGGCGACGATGCGGACACCACCGCCGCGATCTGCGGGCAGATCGCGGGTGCCTTCTACGGCGTGGACGGCATTCCGGCCGGCTGGCTGCACCAACTCGTGATGCGCAAGGACATCACGCAGATGGCCGACGATCTGCTTGCGCTGGCGCAGCGCTGAACCCGCCGGCGCTTCACTCCTGCGGCACGGCGACCGCTTCGCCCACCCGCTTCCCTTCCAACTGGCTGCCCCCTTGCGCCAGCGTCACCCCCACCACCGCATCGCCTTCGCCACGCTGAAAAACGATCTGCGCCCCGATGGTCGCCACCGCGAAACGGTCGGTACCCGTCGGCACGAGCGCGTTGTAGCCCCGCCCCGTCTCCCGCACCAGCAGCCGCCCGTTGCGCACCGTGAAGCCCAGCGCCTTGGTCTTGCTGATGCGGTACTCGCCCTTGTAGTCCTCCAGCCGCTTCGGATCGACCGGCACTTCGGTCGTCGACACCGGATAGCGGCTCTTGCCGATCGCCAGCATCACCGGCTGCAGCGGCGCGCGCGCGTTGCTGCTGAGCACGATGAGCGCTTCGCCGGTATCCGGCGCGATCAGCCACAGCGTGCGGTAGCCCTCGGTGAGGCCCGCGTGCCAATAAGTGCGGCGCCCGCCCTCGGGGCCGCGCACCATCACCGCGTAGCCGATCTCGGCGCCCTCGTAGTGCGCGAGCGGCGTGAGCATGCGGGCGGCGGCCGGGCCCAGCGGGCCGCTGGCGCCGGCGAGGACGGCGCGGCTGAAGGTCATCATGTCGGCCGCCGTCGAGCGCAGCGCGCTGGCCGGTGCGTAGGCCACCATGTCCAGCAGCGGCTGGCGGCGGTCGCCGGCGAAGGCCGGGGCCATGCGCGAGGCCTTGTCGCCGAGCGGGATCACGGTGTCGTTCATGCCCAGCGGCTCGGTGATGCGCGCACGCACCAGCTCACCCCACGAGGTGTTGTAGCGCTCGGCCAGCAACTGCCCGAGCAGCGCCATCCCGAAGTTGCTGTACGCGGCTTCGCACGGCGCCGCCGATGCGGTGAGCTTGATGCGCGAGAGCGCGGCCCAGAACATCGGCCTGTCGAAAGTGCGCAGTTGTTCGGCCAGCTGCGCACCGCCTGTCACGCCATCGGCCATCACAGGCATGCAGCCCGTGTGGGTGACGAGTTGCTTGAGCGTCACCGCGGCTGCCGCGGGCGGCACGCCCTGGACCTTGCCCGCGAGCACTTTGCCCACGGTGTCGTCCAGCTTCAGGTCGCCGCGCTCCACCGCCTGCGCGAGCAGGAGACCGGTGAAGACCTTGGTGACGGAGCCGATCTCGAACATCGGCTGCTCCGCGCTGTTGGCCTCGATGGGGCGCGGGGGCGAAAGCGGCTCGGGGTTGTAGGCGGCACCGTACGAGGCCTTGCCGTTGCGCAGGAGACCGATGACCAGCGTTCCGCGCTCGGCCCCGAGCGCCGTCTTGGCCAGCACGGCAGGGTCGCTCGCGAGGGACAGCGGTTGCTGCTGTTGCTGCGGCGGCTGGAGCTGGGCAGCGGCGCTGCCGGCCAGCAGCGGAGCAAAAAGCCAGGCCGCGAACCAGCGGCGGCGCATCACCGGGAACATGTCTGTGGACAAGGCAGGGGGCAGGAGCCGCATCGTCGAATTCCTCGGGGCGTCATCGAAAGAGGCGCCATCGTGCCACGCCGATGTAACAAAGGCCTCCCGCGGCCACAATCGCGGAATGCGTGCATTGCTCACCACCTTCTCCTGGCAGGAACTGCGTCACCACCCCTGGCGCAATGCGGCGGCCGTGCTGGCCGTGATGCTGGGCGTGGCGCTCGCGTTCTCGGTGCAGCTCATCAACGCCTCGGCGCTCGATGAGTTCTCCAGCGCGGTGCGATCGGTCAACGGCCAGCCGGACCTCGAAGTGCGTGCCGTGCAGGGCGGCTTCGATGAAGCCGTGTTCGCGCAACTTGCACAGCATCCGCAGGTGACGCTCGCGAGCCCGGTGCTCGAGTTCCAGGGCCTGGCCCTCGCCAGCGGCGAACGGCAAGTGCCGATGCGCGTGATCGGCGTCGATGCGCTGGTGCTGCCGACCATCGCGCCCGCGCTGATGCCGCAGCCCGCAGCGGGTGCCGACCGCCTCTCGCTCTTCGCGCCGGGCCATGTATTCCTCAATGCCGCTGCGCGCAGCGTGCTCGGCTTGCCGGCGCAAGCCAGCGTCGACGCCACCGAGACGGTGCAATTGCGCAGCGGCGCCATGTGGCATCGCCTCGAGGTCGCCGGCCACGTCGCCGCCAGCGGCACGGCGCTCGCGGTGATGGACATCGCAGCCGCACAAGACCTGTTCGAGCAGGTCGGCCGCCTGAGTCGCATCGACCTGCGGCTCGCGCCCGGCACCGACCGCGCGGCCTTCATCGATGCGTTGCAGAAGTCCCCCGGCTGGCCCGCGGGCGTGCAGTTCGCGGAGCCAGGTGATGCGGCAGAGCGCGTGAGCAACCTGTCTCGCGCGTACCGCGTCAACCTCACGGTGCTGGCGCTGGTGGCGCTGTTTACCGGTGCGTTCCTCGTGTTCTCGGTGCTCGCGCTCAGCGTCGCCAAGCGCGCGCAGCAGTTCGCTCTGCTCGGCGTGCTCGGCCTCACGCCGCGCGAACGGCTGCGGCTGGTGCTCGCCGAATCGCTGGTGCTCGGCGTGATCGGCAGTGCCGCGGGTCTTGCGCTCGGCAGCGCGCTCGCGGCCTTCGCGCTGCGGGTGCTGGGCGGCGACCTCGGCGGTGGGTACTTCGAAGGCGTCGCGCCCAAGCTGCATTGGAGCGGTGGCGCGGCGCTGCTGTACGGCGGCCTCGGCGTGGTGGCAGCGCTGGTGGGTGGCTGGTGGCCCGCGCGCGCCGCACAGGCGCTGCCCGAGGCGCAGACGCTCAAGGGCCTGGGCGCCGCGCCCACGCAGAGCCGCAGCCATTGGCTGGCACTCGGGCTGATCGCGCTCAGCGCGGCGCTGGCGAACATCCCGGCCATCGGCGGCATTCCGGTGGCGGCGTATCTCTCGGTCGCGTGTCTGCTGGTGGGCGGCATCACCGCCCTGCCCTGGCTGATCGCGCTGCTGTACGACCGCATCGCGCCCGCGTTCGCCGAGCGCGTGCTGCCGATGCTCGCCATCGAGCGCGCGCGGCGCATGCGCGGCACGGCGGCCGTGGCGGTGAGCGGCGTGGTCGCAAGCCTGAGCCTCGCGGTCGCGCTCACGGTGATGGTCGCGAGCTTTCGGGATTCGGTGACGCACTGGCTCGACGTGGTGCTGCCCGCCGACCTGTACGTGCGCGCCACCTCGGGCGGCCGCGGCGGCAACAGCGGCGGCACGAGCAGCACCGACACCGCGACCTTTCCGCCCGCCTTCGTGCAGGCGCTGGCCCAACTGCCCGGCGTGGCGCGCACGGGCACGCTGCGCACGCAGTCGCTGCAGCTCGATGCGTCGCAGCCAGCGGTGACGCTGATCGCGCGCAGCCTGGAAGGCAGCGCGTCGCAATCGCTGCCGCTGGTGGGCTCGGCATTGCATGTGCCCTCGGGGCAGATCGGCATCTACGTGAGCGAGCCGATGGTGGAGCTCTACGGCGCGAAGCCGGGCGCGGCCTTCGCGCCGCTGGCCGCCGCGCTGTCGGCCACCGCGCTCCCGACGAAAGCCACGCACACCTATTTCGTGGCCGGCGTGTGGCGCGACTACGCGCGGCAGTTCGGCGCGATCACGATGGATGCGCGCGACTACGAGCGCGTCACCGGCCAGCGCGACGTGAGCGACATCTCGCTGTGGCTCGCACCGGGCGCATCAGAAGGCGAAGTGCAGGCCGCCGTGCGCGCGCTTGCGGCGCGCCAGGCAGGCGGGTCACCCGATTCGGTCGAGATCGCCTCGGTCGGGCAGATCCGAGCGACGTCCCTGCGCATCTTCGACCGCAGCTTCGCGGTGACCTACTGGCTGCAGGCCGTGGCCATCGCGATCGGCCTCTTCGGCATCGCCGCGAGCTTCAGCGCGCAGGTGCTCGCGCGGCGGAAGGAGTTCGGCCTGCTCGCGCACCTGGGGTTTACGCGGCGGCAGGTGCTGGCGGTGGTGGCGGGCGAAGGCGCGGCTTGGACGGCCATTGGCGCCGTGGCCGGGCTGGTGCTCGGGCTCGCGGTGTCGGTGGTGCTCGTGAAGGTGGTGAATCCGCAGAGCTTTCACTGGACGATGGATTTGCTCGTGCCGTGGGCGCGGTTGATCGCGCTGTGCGGCGCGGTGGTCGTGGCCGGCACCGTCACCGCGTGGCTGGCGGGGCGAGCCGCTGCGGGCAAGGATGTGGTGCTGGCGGTGAAAGAGGACTGGTAGCCCCTCCTCTTTCAACGCTCAGAGATCGGACGTTCCGTTCCAGTCGATCAGGCCTGTGCCGCTCCAGTGGCCGAAGGAAGTCAGGTCCATCTTGGGCTGTGCGATGCGGCGCCAGATGTCGATCATGTTCACGACGCGGATGTCGTCGAACACGACCGGTTGAGTTCGTCGAGGGTCATGCCGCCTATTTTGCGGGCGTGAGTTGGATGCGTTCGACCGTTTCCTTCTCCACCGCTCCGCGGCTGTAGACCAGCGGCACGTACTTGCCTTCGAGCCACAGCGGCGCAAGGTCTCGGTAGTTCGGGCTGTCCGGGTTGCCCGACTGGCCCGGCGTGTTGATGACACGCGAGGCGTCCCAGCTGCCCACGTCGAGCACCATGCGGAACGACGCGCCCGAGGTCAGCTTGTAGTCGCTGGCCCGGTAGGTCGCGGCCATCGGCGTGAAGCTGGAGCCGGACATCGGCCAGTCGCCCACGTCGAGCTTCTTGCGCGTCGCGGCATCGACCACGCCGGCCAGCGGATGGCGGAACTCCGCGCGGTGCAGCGTGCCCCACTTCCAGGCGGTCATGTCGGGGCCGAGCTTGGCGGTGAGCTCCTGCATCGCGGGCGGCAGCGTCTGAAGCAGCAAGGCGTCGCGCTGCGCATCGGTGACCCAGCCGAACGGGTTCTCCAGCAGCAGCACCATGCGCGTGTTGTCGCCTGGTGCCGCCAGGGGCGCGCCCACCTCGCCCGCGCCGGCCTTGAGCACCGCTGCGCGCAGGGTCTTGCTGCTCCACACCTCGTAGAGCGCGGCAGCGGCGCTGTCGCGGTCCATCGTGCCGTCCCAGTTCTGCAGCAGGCGGAGGCCGGCGGTCGTTTGCGCGTCGTCGCTGCGCAGCCCCGCCAACAGCTTCAGGAGCCGCTGCGCGGGCGTCGCGACGATGTCGTTCTGCATGCGCTCTGAGTCCTCGATGGTGAAGCGCGAACCTGCCGCCACCTTCGCTGCGAACAGCTCTTTCAAACGCCGCGCGCGGGCCGCATCGCTCCACTCGTAGCCGACGCCTTTCTTCGCAGCCGGATGGTCGGGCGGAATGTTGTTCTCGTTCGCGGTCACCACGTAGCCGCGCGCGGGGTTGAACTCCGAAGGCAGCTCGTCGCCGTTGCGAAAGCCCGACCACTCGTAGCGGCCGTCGCCCGGCACGGGCATGAGGCCATCCCAGTTCGGGCGGATCGGCGTGAGCCCGCCCGGAATCCAGCCGACGTTGCCGCTGCTGTCGGCATACACCTGGTTCTCGCCCGGCGCGCCCCAGCGGTTCATCGCGGCGCGGAACTGGTCCCAGTTGCGCGCGCGCATGTAGTCCATCGAACCGAAGTACGGCGCCATGCCAGGCTCCAGCCAGGCGGCACGCAATGCATACGCGCGCCGTTTGCCGGGCTCGGAAAGCAGCACGGGACCGTGGCGCGTGAAGGTGTTGACCACCTCGCGCGGTGCGCTCTCGCCGCGTACCGCGATGCGCTCGGCGACGCGCGTCATCGGCTCCCATCGGCCCTGGTAGCGGTACTCGTTGGGGTTCTTCGGGTTGAGCTGGTACACGTACAGGTCTTCCTGGTCCATGTAGAAGCGCGTGAGGCCGAAGGCGATGGTGCCGTTGTGGCCGATCGACAGGCCCGGCAGGAACGGCTCGCCCGCGCCGATGGCGTCCATGCCGGGTGCGCTCAGGTGCGTCATGTAGCGCAGGCTCGGCGCGCCGTGCGAGCGGTGCGGATCGTTCGCGAGGATCGGCCGGCCCGTGGACGTGAGCTTCGGCGAGATGACCCAGTTGTTGCTGCCGTAGGCGCCCGTGGGGTCGCCTTGAAGGGCCTGCTGCTGTGCGGCGTCCTGCTCGGCCTTTGCGGCGATGGACTCGGCGCTGCCGGGCAGCAAGGCAACCGGTGCAGCGGCCGCGCCCGTGTTCAAGCCGACCCGCGTGTTCTCCTTGGTGAAGCGCGGCGAATCGGTCGCCCGCAAATAGGCTGCGCGCAGTTCCGCCGCCGGGATGGCGCAGGGGTCGAACCCCACGGGAACCTTGGGCGTGACCGGCGGATCGAGCTCACGGCGCAGCCAGTCGGCCTTGACGCCCGGACCGCCTGCGCAGAAGGCGCGTGCGCGGTCGACCTCTGAAGTGAAATTGAGCGTGAGCCCGTGGTGCCGGATCCGCACCACGTCCTCGGGTGACCACGTCGCCGGCTGGTAGCCCAGCAATGCGAACTCGGTGGGCAGCAGCGCGGGCTGTGCGCGCACCTGCGCGACGTAGGCGTTGACGCCGGCCGTGAAAGCCTCCGCCACGCGCTTGGCGTCCGACCCGTAGGCCAGCCACTCGCGGTACATGTCGCCGCGGTAGAGCACGGCCCGCGCGGCGCGGTCGCTCTCGACCCAGGCGGGGCCGAAGTCTTTCGCCATTTCACCGAGGCCGCGCTTGCGCCACAGGTCCATCTGCCAGAGCCGGTCGCGCGCGGCGATGAAACCCTGCGCCACGAAGGCGTCGTAGAGCGTGCCGGCGTACAAGTGCGGCACGCCCCAGCGGTCGACCAGCACTTCGGCGGGCTTCTCGAGGCCGGGGACGGCGAAGGATGAGGAGGGGCGGCTGGGTGTGTCGCTGCCTGAAGGAGCGGACGCACAACCTGCGAGTGCGATGGCGGCAAGTGAGCCGATGATGGAAAGCCGATGGCTCGGCATGCGTCGCGCGGCGAGGCGCGGGCTCGTTCTTTTCATGTGTCTCGTCTCCTGCCTTGTGGATGGCAGCGCACAGTATCCCGATTTCCACCGGTGGCCAGGTTACAAGGCATGACTTGTAGACTGGCGCGCTATGCAGCCCACCCCCACATCCCCTTCCTGCAGCGGCTGGCTCGGCAGCGCCATCCGCCGCATCGAAGCCGACTACCAGCGGAGTGCCGACACGCACCTCATCCCGCTCCCCCTGCCCGCTCTCGCGGCAGCGGGCATCGACCTGTACCTGAAGGACGAATCCACCCACCCGACCGGCAGCCTGAAACACCGGCTCGCGCGTTCGCTCTTCCTCTACGCGCTGTGCAACGGCTGGGTGCGCGAGGGCACGACCATCGTCGAGGCTTCCAGCGGTTCGACGGCGGTGAGCGAGGCCTACTTCGCGCGGCTGCTGGGCCTGCCCTTCATCGCGGTGATGCCGCGCAGCACCTCGCCCGAGAAGGTCGCGCAGATCGCCTTCTACGGCGCAAGCTGCCACTTCGTCGACCACGCGGCAGAGGTGTACGAGGAAGCCCGCGCATTGGCCGAGCGCACAGGCGGGCACTACATGGACCAGTTCACCTACGCCGAGCGCGCGACCGACTGGCGCGGCAACAACAACATCGCCGAGAGCATGTTCCAGCAGATGGCGCGCGAACGGCATCCGATACCGGAATGGATCGTGGTGGGCGCGGGCACCGGCGGCACCAGCGCGACCATCGGCAGGTACCTGCGCTACCGCTGCCACGACACGCAGGTGTGCGTGCCCGACCCCGAGGGCTCGGTGTTCTCGGCCTATCACCGCACGGGCGATACGACGCTGACGGCGGTCGGCTCGCGCATCGAAGGCATCGGGCGGCCGCGCGTGGAGCCGAGCTTCGTCCGCACGCTGGTCGATCGCATGATCGAGGTGCCCAATCTCGATTCGGTGGCGGCGATGCATGCGCTCTCGGCGCTGCTCGGGCGCAAGGTGGGGCCGTCGACGGGCACCAACTTCATCGGCATGCTGGCCGTGGCCGAGGAGATGCGCGCGGCCGGGCGCAAGGGCTCGATCCTGTCGCTGCTGTGCGATTCAGGCGAGCGCTACCTGCCGAGCTACCACGATGCGGCGTGGGTGAAGAACGCGTTCGGCGACATCGGGCCTGCGCAGCAGCGCATCGATGCGCTGGTGGCGGGGTGATGTCTTCGCCTTCCGGTGCTTTCGGTCTCTCGCGGCGCAGCCTGCTGCTCGCCGCGCTGGCTGCGGCGCCCGCGAGCTGGGCATTGCCTCCGCGTACGCTGCAGTTTCCGCGCGACTTCGGCAGCCATCCCGACCTGCACACCGAGTGGTGGTACATCACCGGCCACGCGAAGAGCACAGCGGGGCGCGAGTTCGGCTTTCAGGTGACCTTCTTCCGCTCGCGCATCGATGCGACGCAGAACATGCGCTCGGCCTTCGCCGCGAAGAACCTCGTGTTCGCGCATGCGGCGGTCACCGACCTCGAAGGCCGCGTGCTGCTGCATGACCAGCGCATCGCGCGCGCGGGCTTCGGCGTCGCATCGGCCAGCGAAGCCGACACCGATGTGCGGCTGCGCGACTGGTCGCTGGTGCGCAAGGACGGCAGCTATGCGGCGCGCATTCCGACCGGCGAGTTCGCACTCGACCTGCGCTTCGTGCCGACGCAGCCGGTGCTGCTGCAAGGCAACGCAGGTCTCTCGCGCAAGGGACCCGACGAAGCCCAGGCGAGCTATTACTACAGCGAGCCTCAGCTCAAGACACAGGGCAAGCTCACGCTCAAGGGCCAGGCTTTCGACGTTGCCGGCACCGCATGGCTCGACCACGAATGGAGCGAGGCGCTGATGCATCCCGAGGCCGTGGGCTGGGACTGGATCGGCATGAACCTCGACGACGGCAGCGCACTCACCGCCTTTCATTTGCGTCGGAAAGATGGCAGCGCCTTGTGGGGTGGCGGCTCGTTCCGCACGCGCGACGGTGTTCCGCGCGTCTTCAAGAACGACGAGGTGCGTTTCGAAAGCCTCAACGCGTGGAGCAGTCCGCGCACGCAGGCGAAGTACCCGACGCAGTGGCGCGTGCAGACGCCCTCCGGAAATTTCGAAGTGCGCGCCCTGCTCGAGGACCAGGAACTGGACAGCCGGGGTTCGACCGGCGGCGTGTACTGGGAAGGGCTCAGCGATTTGCTCGATGCACAGGGGAAGCGCGTCGGTCGGGGCTACCTGGAGATGACGGGATACGCTGCGCCGCTGCGGCTGTAAGTTTCTGTTCGGGATGCGTACGCAGGCCATCAGGTACTGGTGCAAGGCCTGACAACCGGCAGCGCCCCCCATGCGTTGGCAGTTTGCATACTCACGATCTGGAAAAACGGAGGCTCCATGAAGATTCGATTCGCCGCGCTCGGCCTGGCCAGCGCTTTTGCATTGCTGGCCACGCCCCTTGGCGCGAACGCACAGGTCTCGGTGAACATCAACGTTCCCGGGTTGGTCATGGTGGCGCCGCCACCTCCACGCTACGAGGCACCACCGCCACCGCGCGGCGGCTATGTCTGGGTGCCGGGCCGCTGGGCCTGGGACGGCCGCGCGTATGCGTGGCGACGCGGCGACTGGCGGCCCGCGCGGGCAGGCTATGCCTACGCCCCGGGCCGCTGGGTCGAAGACCGTGGCGGCTGGCGCTGGACCGAAGGCGATTGGCGCCGCCGCGAGGCCCGTCGCGAGGCCCGCCGCGACTGGGACGATGGCCCTCGGCGGCACGATCGCGGGCATGACCGCGACCGGGGCGATTTCTGCCCGCCCGGCCAAGCGAAAAAAGGCAACTGCTGATCAACGGCAATAAAAAAGGGAGCTTCGAAAAGCTCCCTTTTTTTTTAGCGTTGCCCGATGCGGCTATTTCGCGCGTCGTCGGTCGATGAACGCAATGATCTCGCCCATGATCCCCTTGCGGAACGCCAGCACGCAGATCACAAAGATCAGGCCCGTGACCATGGTCACCGACTCGCCCAGCGTGTTGAACCAGTCCACCGTCGTGATGCGCGCGAGGAAGTTGCCGAGCTCGCCGATCTTGTTTTCCAGCAGCACCACCACCGCCGAACCCACGATGGGGCCCGAGAGCGTGCCGAGGCCGCCCACCAACGTCATCAGGATGACCTGGCCCGAAGCGGTCCAGTGCACGTCCGACAGCGTGGCGAAGCCCAGCACCAATGTCTTGAGCGAACCCGCCAGGCCCGAGAGCGCCGCCGAGATCACGAACGCCAGCAGCTTGAAGCGGCTCACGTCGTAGCCCAGCGAGAGCGCGCGCGGCTCGTTCTCCTTGATGCCCTTGAGCACCTGCCCGAACGGCGAGTGGATGGTGCGCACGATCAGCAAGAAGGCAGCCACCACGACCACCAGCGCGACGTAGTACATCGTGAGGTCGTTCGACAGATCGATGACGCCGAAGAGCTTGCCGCGCGGCACGCCCTGCAGGCCGTCCTCGCCGCCGGTGAACTTGGCCTGCAGCGCGACAAAGAACATCATCTGCGCGAGCGCCAGCGTGATCATCGCGAAGTAGATGCCCTGCCGGCGGATGGCCAGGATGCCGAAGATCCAGCCGAGGAAGGCGCCACTGAGCGTGCCCGCGATGAGGCCGAGTTCCGGCGTGAGGCCCCAGACCTTGATCGCATGGCCCGCCACATACGCGGAGCCGCCCAGGAAGGCCGCATGGCCGAAGGACAGCAGGCCCGTGAAGCCCAGCAGCAGGTTGAAGGCCGCGGCGAACAGCGCGAAGCACATGAGCTTCATCACGAACACCGGGTAGGCACCGAAGAACGGCGCGGCGATGAGCGCGACCAGCAGCAGCGCGTAGACGACGGTGGATATCTTTTTCATGTTCATGCCGTCCGCCTTATTTCTCTTTGCCGAACAGGCCGGCGGGGCGGATGAGCAGCACGATGACCATGATCACGAACACAACCGTAGACGATGCTTCTGGATAGAAAACCTTGGTGAGGCCTTCGATCACGCCAAGGCCCAAGCCCGTGAGGATGGCGCCCATGATCGAGCCCATGCCACCGATCACGACGACCGCGAACACCACGATGATGAGGTTCTGCCCCATCAGCGGCGAGACCTGCATCACCGGTGCGGCCAGCACGCCCGCGAAGGCCGCGAGCGCGCAGCCGAAGGCGTAGGTCAGCGTGATCATCAGCGGCACGTTGACGCCGAAGGCCTCCACCAGGCGCGGGTTCTCGGTGCCGGCGCGCAGGTACGCACCCAGGCGCGTCTTCTCGATCACGTACCAGGTCGCAAAGCAGATCACCAGCGAGGCGACGACCACCCAGGCGCGGTAGTTGGGCAGCACCATGAAGCCGAGGTCGGTGGCGCTGGAGAGCGCATCGGGCGCGTCGTAGGGCAGGCCCGAGACGCCGTAGACCGAGCGGAACACGCCTTCGATCAAGAGCGTGAGGCCCAGCGTGAGCAGCAAGCCATACAGATGGTCGAGCTTGTAGATCCAGCGCAGCAGCAACCGCTCGATCACCACGCCGAAGAGGCCGATGAGGATGGGTGCCGCGATCAGCATCACCCAGTAGTTGATGCCGAAATACTCCATGGCCATCCAGGTCAGGACGGCCCCCAGCATGAACAGCGCGCCGTGCGCGAAGTTGATGACGTTGAGCAAACCGAAGATCACCGCCAGCCCGAGGCTCAGGATGGCGTAGAACGAGCCATTGACCAGCCCCAGAAGGAGCTGGCTCAACAAGGCGGGGAGGGAAATGTTCATAAGCGTTTCAACGAACCCGGGCGCCGCAAGGGCGCCCGCGGGAGATCACTTCCAGAGGGCGCACTTGCTCTCGGCCTTGGTCGTGAAGACGTCCTCGCCCTTGAGCTTCTGGACCACCTTGTAGTAATCCCAGGGCTGCTTCGACTCGGCCGGCGACTTCACCTGCACCAGGTACATGTCGTGCACGAAGCGGCCGTCGGCGCGGATGTTGCCCTTGGCATAGAAGTCGTCGATGGGCGTGGACTTGAGCGTCTCCATCACCTTGTCGGCATCGACCGTCTTGGCGGCCTGCACGGCCTTGAGATACGTCATGGTGGCCGAGTAGTCGGCTGCCTGGATGTCGGTGGGCATGCGCTTGGTCTTCTCGAAGAAGCGCTTGCCGAAAGCGCGCGTCTTGTCGTCCAGGTTCCAGTCCCAGCTGGTGGTGAGCAGGAGGCCCTCGGTGTTCTTCAGGCCCAGGCTGTGCACGTCGGTCACGAAGACCAGAAGGCCCACCATCTTCATCGACTTGGTGATGCCGAATTCCTTGGCCGCCTTGATCGAGTTGATGGTATCGCCGCCGGCATTGGCTAGCGCCAGCACCTGCGCCTTGGAGTTCTGCGCCTGCAGCAGGAACGAAGAGAAATCGGACGTGTTGAGCGGGTGCTTCACGCTGCCCACCACGGTGCCGCCCTTTTCCTTCACGACCTTGGAGGCATCGGCTTCCAGGGCCTGGCCGAAGGCGTAGTCGGCGGTGAGGAAATACCAGCTCTTGTCGCCGCGCGCGATCACCGCGCTGCCGGTGCCCTTGGCGAGCGCCACGGTGTCGTAGGCGTAGTGCACCGTGTAGGGCGAGCACTGCTCGTTGGTGAGCGCCGAGCTGCCCGCGCCGTTGACGATGAAGACGCGCTTCTTCTCCTGCGCCACCTTCGCCATCGCGAGGCCGGTGCCCGAACTCGTGCCGCCGAACAGCATCGTCAGGCCCTGCGTGTCGATCCATTCGCGCGCCTTCGAGGCGGCGATGTCGGCCTTGTTCTGGTGGTCGGCCGACAAGAGTTCGATCGGCATGCCATTGACCTTGCCGCCGAAGTCGTCGATGGCCATCTGGATCGCCAGGGCGCCGTTCTTGCCCTCCACGTCCGCGTAGAGGCTCGACATGTCGGTGATGAAACCGATCTTGACCTTGTCCTGCGCCTGGGCCGCGCCCGCGGCCACGAGACAGGTGGCCAGCAGGCAGGCGGAAGCGATGAGCGTGCGTTTCATGGGAGGGTCCTCGTTGACTTCGGTGGGTGAATCGCGAATGGGGTCAGCGCATTACTTCCAGGCGGCGCACTTCGTCTCGGCCTTCGTGGTGAAGACCTGCTCGCCCGGCAGCACCTTCAGCACCTTCAGGTAATCCCACGGCTTCTTCGATT
The DNA here is from genome assembly GCF_050435205.1 of Variovorax sp. W2I14. NCBI lineage: Bacteria > Pseudomonadati > Pseudomonadota > Betaproteobacteria > Burkholderiales > Comamonadaceae > Variovorax > Variovorax sp. W2I14. The sequence goes on from NZ_JBNDJX010000001.1 coordinate 2,675,848, forward strand.
CGGCGGGCGACTTTGCTTCGACCAGGTACATGTCATGGATGAAGCTGCCGTCGGCGCGGATCTGGCCCTTGCCGTAGAAGTCGTCGATCTTCATGCTCTTGAGTTGCGCCATCACCTTGTCGGAATCGGTGGTCTTGGCGGCGGCCACGGCCTTCAGGTAGGTGGTGGTGGCCGAGTAGTCGGCGGCCTGCACGTCGGTGGGCATGCGCTTGGTCTTCTCGAAGAAGCGGTTGGCGAACTTGCGCGTGTCGTCGTTCAGGTCCCAGTACCAGCTGGTGGTGTGCAGCAGGCCTTCGGTGTTCTTCAGGCCCAGGCTGTGGATGTCGCTCAGGAAGACCAGGAGGCCCGCGGTCTTCATGGTTTTGTTGATGCCGAATTCCTTCGACGCCTTGATCGCGTTGATGGTGTCGCCGCCCGCGTTCGCCAGGCCCAGGATCTGCGCCTTGGAGTTCTGCGCCTGCAGCAGGAACGAGGAGAAGTCCGATGCGTTCAGCGGATGGCGCACCGCGCCCACGACCGTGCCGCCCTTTTCCTTCACCACCTTGGTGGTGTCGGCTTCCAGCGCGTGGCCGAAGGCGTAGTCGGCCGTCAGGAAGAACCAGCTCTTGCCGCCACGATCGACCACCGCCGCGCCGGTGCCCTTGGCCAGCGCCACGGTGTCATAGGCGTAGTGCACGGTGTAGGGCGAGCACTGCTCGTTGGTGAGCACCGAGCTGCCCGCGCCGTTGTTGAAGTACACGCGCTTCTTCTCTTCGGCCACCTTGGCGGTCGCGAGCGCGGTGCCGGAGTTGGTGCCGCCGAAGATCATGGTCACGCCGGCCGTGTCGACCCACTCGCGGGCCTTGGAGGCGGCGATGTCGGCCTTGTTCTGGTGGTCTGCAACCAGCAGTTCGATGGGTTGGCCCAGCACCTTGCCGCCGAAGTCGTCGATGGCCATTTGGATGGCGGTGGCGCCGCCCTTGCCTTCGAGGTCGGCGTACAGGCTCGACAGGTCGGTGACGAAGCCGATCTTCACTTTCTCTTGAGCTTGTGCGGCGCCCGCGCCCATGGCGAGGACAGCGACGGCGGAGGCGATGAGGCCGAGTTTCTTGTTCATGGTGTTGTCTCCTGAAGGAATCTTTGTGGGATGGGGAAAGGGGAGTCTTGTGGACTTTTCTTGTTCAGACGCCGAGCAACTCGGTGAGCACCGGCATCTTGGCTTCGAGCTCGGCGGCGCCGAACTTCTCCACGATGCGGCCGTGCTCCATCACATAGAAACGGTCGGCCAGAGGCGCGGCGAAGCGGAAGTTCTGCTCCACCATCACGATGGTGTAGCCCTTGGCGCGCAGCGTGGTGATCATGCGGGCCAGCGCCTGCACGATGACCGGCGCGAGGCCTTCGGAAATCTCGTCGAGCAAGAGCAGCTTGGCGCCCGTGCGCAGGATGCGCGCGACCGCCAGCATCTGCTGCTCGCCGCCCGACAGGCGCGTGCCCTGGCTGTGGCGGCGCTCGGCCAGGTTGGGGAACATCGCGTAGATCTCTTCGACCGACATGCCCGGGCCCGCACCCTTGAGTTCGGGCGGCAGCAGCAGGTTTTCTTCGCACGAGAGGCTCGCGAAGATGCCGCGCTCTTCCGGGCAATAGCCGATGCCGAGGTGGGCGATGCGGTGCGTCGGCATCGCGATCGTTTCCTTGCCGTTGACCTCGATGCTGCCCTTGCGCGCACCGGTCAGGCCCATGATGGCGCGCAGCGTGGTGGTGCGGCCCGCGCCGTTGCGGCCCAGGAGCGTGACCACTTCGCCGGGCTGCACGACCATGTCCACGCCATGCAGCACGTGCGATTCGCCGTACCAGGCTTGCAGGCCCTTGATTTCGAGTGCAGCGGTCATTGGGCCTCCCGCCGGGCCGCCCCAAGGGAGGCCCGCGCCCCCTCGGGGGGCAGCGAATACACGAAGTGATGAGCGTGGGGGTTCATGTCAGTGAGCCCCTTGCATTTCGCCGTCCGTCGTGCCCATGTAGGCCTCCATGACCTGCGGGTTCTTCGAGACTTCGGCGTAGGGGCCCTCGGCCAGCACGGCGCCGCGTTGCAGCACGGTGATGGTGTCGGCAATCGTGGAGACCACGCTCATGTTGTGTTCGACCATGAGGATGGTGCGTCCGGCCGACACGCGCTTGATGAGCTCGGCCACGCGGTGCACATCTTCGTGGCCCATGCCCTGCGTAGGTTCGTCCAGCAGCATCAGTTCGGGCTCCATCGCCAGCGTGGTGGCGATCTCGAGCGCGCGCTTGCGGCCGTAAGGCAGGTTCACGGTCTGTTCGTCGGCCAGTTCTTCGAGGCCGACTTCAGCCAGCAGCTCGCGGGCTCTGGCATCCAACGGCTTGAGCGATTTCTCGCTCTTCCAGAAGTGGTACGAGGTGCCCAGTCGCCGTTGCAGCCCGAGGCGCACGTTCTCCAGCAGCGTCAGGTGCGGGAACACGGCCGAAATCTGGAACGAGCGGATGATGCCGCGCCGTGCGATCTGCGCAGGGCGCTCGCCGGTGATGTCCTGTCCGTTGAACAGGATCGTGCCCGTGGTCGGCTCCAGGAATTTCGTGAGCAGGTTGAAGCAGGTGGTCTTGCCGGCACCGTTGGGGCCGATGAGTGCGTGGATCGAGCCGCGCACCACCGAGAGGTTGACCTTGCTGACCGCGGTGAACCCCTTGAATTCCTTGGTGAGCTGGCGTGTTTCGAGGATGACGTCGCTCATCTCGCGAGGTCGCCCGGGTTCGGAAAAAAGAAGTCGGTCATGCGGTCCATCTTGGCGCGCCACCATGAGCGCGGACCGATTGTTCGTGGGCGACCCGCACTTGCATACTGGGGCAAATGCCTATGCTGCAGTGCAACCTGCGCAAGACGGGGAAGCTATGCACGAGCACCGACTGTCGTCGGAATGACAATGGCGTCGCCCGCGACACTCACACCCTCAGCGCCATGCCCGACTTCCGCTCACCCGAATTCCTCATCGACCACATCCGGCACACGCTGGACTTCTACGAACCGCGCGACACAGATTCCTCGGGCGGCTTCTTTCATTTCTTCAAGGACGACGGCGCGGTCTACGACCGGCGCACGCGCCACCTGGTGAGCAGCACGCGCTTCGTGTTCAACCACGCGAACGCGTACCGCCGCTTCGGCAATGCGGCGGATCTCGACGCCGTGCGGCACGGCCTGGCCTTCCTTCAAGGCGCGCATGCGCTGCCCGGCGGCGGCTACGCATGGCAGATCGACTGGCACGGCGGCCGCGCCACCGTGCTGGACAGCACCCAGCACTGCTACGGCCTGGCCTTCGTGCTGCTCGCGCACGCACACGCGCTGATGGCCGGCGTGGGCGAGGCGCGCGAGGGACTTGAGCACGCGTGGGACCTGATGGAGCAGCACTTCTGGGAACCGCGCCACCACCTGTATGCCGACGAAGCCACGGCCGACTGGCAGGTGTCGCCCTACCGCGGCCAGAACGCCAACATGCACGCCTGCGAGGCGATGATGGCCGCCTTCGAGGCCACGCACGAGACGCGCTACCTCGACCGCGCGATCGCACTCGCCGAGGCCGTGACGGGCCGGCAGGCCGCGCTGGCCGATGGCCTCGTGTGGGAGCACTACCGCACCGACTGGTCGGTCGACTGGGACTTCAACCGCGGCGACCGCAGCGACATCTTCAAGCCCTGGGGTTTCCAGACCGGCCACCTGACCGAATGGACCAAGCTGCTGCTGCAACTGGAGCGCCTCCTGAATGCGCAAGGCGCCGAAGCCGACTGGATCGTGCCGCGCGCCCGTCACTTCTTCGACACCGCGATGTTCCGCGGCTGGGATGCGGACAACGGCGGGCTGGTCTACGGCTTCGCGCCCGACGGCTCGATGTACGACGGCGACAAGTATTTCTGGGTGCAGGCCGAGAGCTTCGCGGCCGCCGCCCTGCTCGCGGTGCGCACCGGCGATGCGAGCTACTGGGACTGGTACGACAACATCTGGGCGTACGCGTGGGAGCACTTCATCGATCACACGCACGGCGCGTGGTACCGCATCCTCACGCCGCAGAACCGGAAGATCAGCGACCAAAAAAGCCCGGCCGGCAAGACCGATTACCACACGATGGGCGCCTGCTACGACGTGCTGAAGGCGCTGGGCAAGTAAAAACCCCCAGGGTCCCGAAGGAGCCTGGGGGTGATGGTGATCGCGGGTGACTACGGGGTGACCACCGCGCGCGTTGTCAGTGCGCGCCGGCCGCGGCGTCGCCTCCAGCGCCGCCCTTCTGCGGCTTGGCCAGCCACACCAGCGGGATCAGCAACAGGAACAGGATCGCCGACGCATAGAAGATGTCGTTCGTCGCGAGCATGTAGGCCTGCTGGTCGACGATGCGGTTGATCTGCCCCATCACCTGCTCGGTGCTGAGGCCGCTGCCGGTGAGCCCGGACATCGCAGCGGTGGCCGCGTTGTTGCCCTGGTTGATGGTCTCGGCGAGCTGCGCATGGTGCAGCGTCGCGCGGTTGTCCCACAGCGTGGTGGTGAGCGAGGTGCCCATCGCACCGGCCGTGATCCGCAGGAAATTCGACAACCCCGAGGCGGCCGGAATGCGGTCGGGCGTGAGGCCCGACAGCGTGATCGTCACCAGCGGAATGAAGAAGAACGCCATCGCAATGCCCTGGATCACCGTCGGAATGATGATGGTGACGAAGTCGGCCTGCGTGTTGAAGTTCGACCGCATCCACAGCACCAGCGCGAACACCAGGAACGAGAACGTGGCATAGCGCCGCGGATCGATCTTGGACACGGTGAGCCCGACCACCGGCGAGAAGAAGATCGCGAGCAATCCCACCGGCGCCATGATCATCCCCGCCTGCGTCGCGGTGTAGCCCATCCACTGCTGCAGCCACAGCGGCAGCAGCACCACGTTGCCGAAGAAAAGGCCGTAGGCCACAGCCGTTGCCACCGCGCCCGACCAGAAGTTGCGCCGCTTGAAGAGCGACAGGTCGACCACCGGGTGCTTGTCGGTCAGCTCCCAGATCAGGAAGAACGCGAAGCCGACCACGGCCACCACCGCCATCGTGACGATCTGCGGCGAGTGGAACCAGTCGAGCTCCTTGCCCTTGTCGAGCATGAGCTGCATCGAGCCGACCCACAGCACCAGCAGCGCGAGGCCGATGGCGTCGATGGGCACCTTGTGCGTGTTGCTCTCGCGCTTGCGATAGAGCGCCCAGGTGATGGAAGCCGCGACGATGCCCACGGGGATGTTGATGTAGAAGATCCACGGCCACGAGATGTTGTCGGTGATCCAGCCGCCCAGGAGCGGCCCCATCACCGGCGCGACCAGCGTGGTCATCGACCACATCGCCATCGCAAGGCCCGCCTTGGCCTTCGGATAGCTGGACAGGAGCAGCGTCTGCGACAGCGGAATCATCGGACCGGCGACGAAGCCTTGGAGCGCGCGGAACAGGATGAGCGTGGTCATGTTCGGCGCGAGGCCGCACAGGAGCGAGCTGATCATGAACAGGATCACGCTCGCCATGAACAGGCGCACCTGGCCGAAGCGCTGGGTCATGAAACCCGTGAGCGGCACCGCGATGGCGTTGGCCACCGCGAAGCTGGTGATGACCCAGGTGCCCTGCGTGGTGCTCACGCCCAGGTCGCCCGAGATGGCAGGCAACGACACGTTCGCGATCGACGAATCGAGCACGTTCATGAAGGTTGCCGCGGACAGCGCGATCGTGCCCCACACGCGGGCGGAGCCCTCGAGCGGTGCGTGCGCTATGTAAGCGGGAGCGGCGGTGGCCATTGCGCGTGCTTTTTCAGTTCAAGCGAAGCGGGCAACGATCAACCGGGCTGGCCCTGAACCGCCACCTGCGCACCGGTGCCCGGCGTCGCGGCCGGATGCTTCGCGGGCGCACTCGTGGCGCTCGTGACGCTTGCGGCGTTCGCGGCGTTGGTCGAAGCGCTGCGGCCGAGGTTGGCCGCGACGATGCGGTCCACTTCGGCATCGGCGCCGCGGTCAAGCTGGCTGTAGACCTGCGTCTGCGTGAGCGCGGTGCCGCGCGGCGCGTCGGCGAGCATCTTGCCGCTCTTGGACGTGATGTCGATCTCGGCGTCCATCGACAGACCGATGCGCAGCGGGTTGGCCTTGAGCTGCTCGGGGTCGAGCGCGATGCGCACGGGCACGCGCTGCACCACCTTGATCCAGTTGCCGGTGGCGTTCTGCGCGGGCAGCAGTGCGAACGCGCTGCCGGTGCCCACGCCCAGGCCGGCGACCTTGCCGTCGTACTCGACCTTCTTGCCGTAGACGTCGGCGGTGAGCTTCACGGGCTGGCCGATGCGGATGTTGCGCAACTGCACTTCCTTGAAGTTGGCATCGACCCACAGTTGGTTGAGCGGCACGATCGACATCATCGGCGTGCCGGCGGCCACACGCTGGCCGAGCTGCACGGTGCGCTTGGCGACGTAGCCGTCGACCGGCGCGGGCATCGCGACGCGCTGCGTGGCGAGGTAGGCCTCGCGCACCTTGGCGGCGGCGGCCAGCACGCTCGGGTGCTGCGCGACGCTGGTGCCTTCGGTCAGCGACTGGTTGCTCACCAGCGCTTCCTTCGCGGCGACAACGCCGGCCTGCGCGGCGGCGAGCTGGCTCTTGGCCGTGTCGAGCTGCGTTTCGGCGTGGTTCAGTTCTTCCTTCGACACGGCGCCGTTGCCCGAGAGCGCGCGGCGGCGCTGCAGGTCGTCCTGGGCCTTGGCGATGTCGCTCTGGGCCTTGACGATGTCCGACTGGCGCAGCGTGACCTGCGCGGCCAGCGAACCGTTGTTGGCGTAGAGCGTGCGCGTCTGGCGCACGGTCTGGGCCAGCGCGGCCTCGGCCTGTTCGAGCGAGACCTTGGCATCGGCCGGGTCGAGCTGCACCAGCGGCTGGCCAGCCTTCACGAAGTCGGTGTCGTCGGCGTTGATGGCCATGACGGTGCCGCCGATCTGCGGCGTGATCTGGATGACGTTGCCCTGTACGTAGGCGTTGTCGGTGTCTTCGTAATGGCTGGCGACCAGCCATTCGTAGAGACCCCAGCCGCCGCCGGCGACGATCACCACGGCTGCCAGTGCGGTCAGCGCGCGGCGGCGCTTGCCGTTGCCGGCGGGCGCTTCGGGTGCAACAGGGGCTGCGGAGGCAGCGGACGTCGGAGTGTTGTTGTCGCTCATGATGAATTTCTTTCCGAAAACGAGGGAGTCGGGAGCCGTGTCAGCGCGGTCCTGTTCAGTTCACTGCGGCCGTCGGGGCCGATGCCGTGGCGGTGGAAGTCGCCGGGGGCTGCCAACCGCCGCCCAGCGCTCGTGCCAGGCCCACCTGCGTGTCGAGCGCACGCGCGGCCAGATCGACGGCCAGCCGGCGCTGCGCCAGCACCGAGGTCTCGGCCGTCAGCACGTTGAGGTAGTTGCCAAGGCCCGCGCGGTAGCGCTGCACGGCGATGTCGTAGGCGCCTTCGGCGGCCGTTTGCGCGGCGCGCTGTTCGGCCTGCTGGCGGGTGATCGACTGGGCGCTGGAGACCTGGTCGGCCGCGTCGCGCACGGCGTCGAGCACCGTGGCGTTGTAGCTTTCGACCGCCACGTCCAGGTCGGCCGACTTGCCGCGCAGGTTGGCGCGGAGCCGCCCGCCTTCGAAGATCGGCAGGCTGATGGCCGGGCCCACGCCCCACTGCTCGCTGCCCGACTTGAGCAGCTTGCCTAGCCCCAAGCTCTGGAAGCCGACGAAGGCCGTGAGGTTCACGTTGGGATAGAACTGGGTCTTGGCATTGGCCACGTCGCTCGTCGCGGCCTCGACACGCCAGCGCGCGGCGGCGATGTCGGCGCGGCGGCCCAGCAGGTCGGCCGGGATGTTGGCCTGCAGCGCCATCGGCTTGACGCCGGCGAGCACCGGCGGCTTGAGCGAGGCCGACACGTTGGGCTGGCCGACGAGTGCGTCGAGCGCGTGCTGCTGCAGCGCGATCTGCTCGTTGAGGGCTTCGATCTGCTGGCGCGCTTCGGGCAGGCCGCCTTCACTCTGGCGCAGTTCGAGGCGGGTGTCCAGGCCGGCGGAGACGCGGTCGCGCACGAGCTTCAAGGTCTCGTCGCGCTGGGCCAGCGTGCGTTGCGCCACGGTGAGCTGGTCGTTCAGGCGCGCCCACTGGAAGTAGCTGCGCGCGACGTTGCTGGCGAGCAGCACACGGGCGGCATCCGCATCGGCCGCGGCGGCGTTGGCAGCGCCGATGGCGGTATCGAGCGCGGTGCGGTTCTTGCCGAAGAAGTCGAGCTCCCAGCTGGCGCCGAGCTGCAGCAGGCCGATGTTCTGCGTCGAGCCGCCCAGCGGCGCCGGGTAGATGTAGTTGCTGTTGAACTTCTGGCGGTTCAGGTCCAGGTCGCCCTTGACCTGCGGCTTGAGCGCCGCGCCGGCGATGTCCGCCGAAGCCTGCGCACGCGCGAGGCGGGCCTGCGCGACTTGCAGGTTCGGGTTGCCGGCCACGGCCTGGTCGATCAGCGTGTTGAGCTGCGTGTCGCCGAAGGCGAGCCACCACTGGCGGTCGAGCCTGGAGACGGGGGTTGCGGCGCTGTCGGGCGCGATGCCGAGCGACGACGCATCGCGCAGTTTGGCCTGCGAGCCGATGCCGGACATGTCGGCACAACCGGCCAGCGCCACAAGCAGCAACGCGGCCGCAACGACGGGAGTGCGACGCACAGCGCGCACGGCGAAGGAATCATTCATTTTTATCTCCACGGGCCGCGAGGGCCTGCGCGTTGTCGAGGATGCGGCGGAGGTAGCCCTTGAGCTGCTCCCACTCCTCGGTGGTGAAACCTGCCAGGTGCTCGTTCTGCACGCGGCTGAGCACGTAAGGCACTTCCTTGGCGGCGGCACGGCCTTCGTCGGTGAGCTCGATGTTGACCACGCGGCGGTCTTCCAGCGAACGCACCCGGCGGCACAGGCCCTTGGCTTCGAGGCGGTCGAGCAGCCGCGTCATGGCGCCGGTGTCGAGTTCGCAGGCGCGTGCCAGTTCGGCCACCGTGGTCGCCGCGCCGGTGTGCAGCTTGTACAGCGGCACCCATTGCGGAAAGGTGGGGCCGCCGGGCTCGCACATGCGGGTTTCCACCGACTGGGCCACCGCCGAGACGATGCGGCGCATCAGGTAGCCGATGCTTTCCTCGGCGCGATAGTCCTCCGCCCGATAGAAGACGGGGGGCCGACGCACAGCGTCATCGGGGACCGACGAGGCCTTGGGAATGTTTGCATCGCTCATGGGACGAAATATTAGCTGCCGCGGCAATTATTGTCAAGGCTGCCTTTGTAGCGGCAGCGGTCGGTAGAATCCGCGCCCATGGCTTCCTCCCCACCGTCTTCCATGGCCAAGGGCTCGCCCCGGTCGCTGTCGGGCCTGAGCCCCTTCCTTCGCCCCTACCGCGTGCAGATCGTGCTGGCGGCGGTTTTCCTGGTGATGGCGGCCATCACGACGCTGGCCTTTCCGCTCGCGCTGCGCAGCCTGATCGACGGCGGGCTGATCAACCCCGACAAGGGCGCCCAGACCATGGCGCTGCGCGAGCACTTCGGCGCCCTTTTCGCGGTCGCCGTGGCGCTGGGGCTTTTCTCGGCCGCGCGTTTCTATACGGTGAGCTGGCTGGGCGAACGGGTCACGGCGGACCTGCGCAACGCGGTCTACGGCCATGTGCTGCACCAGAGCCCGGCCTTCTTCGAGACCACGCAAACGGGTGAAGTGCTCTCGCGCCTCACGGCGGATACGACGCTGGTGCAGACAGTCGTCGGATCGTCGCTGAGCATGGGCCTGCGCAACGCGGTGATGGGCGTGGGCGCGCTGGCCGTGCTGGTCTGGACCAATCCCTACGTGATGGTGCAGGTGCTGGGCATCCTGGTGCTGGTGGTGCTGCCGAGCATGTGGTTCGGCCGGCGGGTTCGCAAGTTGTCGCGCGCGAGCCAGGACCGCGTGGCCGATTCGAGCGCGATCGCGGCCGAGGTGCTGAATGCGATTCCGGTGGTGCAAAGCTACACCGCCGAGTCGCGCGAGGCGGCCCGCTTCGACGCCTCGACCGAGAACGCCTTCCGCACCGCCGTGCGCCGCACCAAGGCCCGCTCGGTGCTCGTGGCCTTCATCATCATCGCGACCTCGGCAGCGCTGCTCTGGGGCCTGTACCAAGGCACGCAGGCTGTGCTGCGCGGCGACATCACGGCGGGCCACCTCGGCCAGACCGTGGTCTACGTAGCCATCCTCGCGAGCGCGACAGCGGTGCTCGGCGAGGTGTACGGCGACCTGCTGCGCGCGGCAGGGGCCACCGAACGGCTGATGGAGCTGCTGCATGCGCCGGCCGTCATCACTTCTCCCGCGAATCCGGCGGTCACGCCGATCCCGGCCGCGGGAAGCGCGATCAAGCTCGACGCGGTGACCTTCCACTATCCCTCACGGCCCGGCACGCCGGCGCTGCGCGATTTCAACCTCGACATCGCGCCCGGCGAAACCGTGGCGCTGGTCGGCTCCAGCGGCGCTGGCAAGAGCACGGTGTTCCAGTTGCTGCTCCGCTACTACGACCCGCAATCGGGCCAGTTGCTGCTCGACGGCGCGCCGCTCGCATCGCTCGCCCTGCCCGACCTGCGCACCCGCATCGGGCTTGTGCCGCAGGACGCGGTGATCTTCTCGGCCAGCGCGTTCGAGAACATTCGCTACGGCCGGCCCGAAGCCACCGCCGACGAAGTGCATGCGGCAGCCCGCGCCGCATTCGCGCACGACTTCCTGACAGCATTGCCCGAGGGCTACGACACCTTCCTTGGCGAACGTGGCGTGCGGTTGTCCGGCGGACAGCGCCAGCGCATCGCGATTGCGCGCGCGATCCTCAAGAACCCGCCCTTGCTGCTGCTCGACGAAGCCACCAGTGCGCTCGACGCGGAAAGTGAACGCATGGTGCAGGCCGCGCTCGAGTCGGCAATGGAAGGCCGCACGACGCTGGTCATCGCGCATCGCCTGGCGACCGTGCAGAAGGCCGACCGCATCATCGTGCTGGATCACGGCGGCATCGTCGAACAGGGAACGCATGCGGCGTTGGTGGCGCAGGGCGGTGTCTACGCCCGCCTGGCCGCACTTCAGTTCACGGCCTGAGCCCAGGCCGCAGCAGAGTTACTGCAGCGTCTCTTTGAGCGCCGCGGGCATCGGCAGCGGCATCACCGCGATGCCTTCATCGAGCAGCGCTTCGGTCTGCTCGGGCGTCGCCTGGCCACGGATGCCGCGCTCTTCGGTTTCGCCGTAGTGCATCTTGCGGGCTTCCTCGGCAAAGCGATCGCCGACGTCTTCGGTCTTGGCGATGACCTCGCGCACGGCGCGCATCCAGCGAGCTTCGGGGGAAAGTTGAGCCGGCGCCTGCGAGGGCGCGGCGGGCGCCGCTTCTGCTGCCGGCGCCTTGGCGTTGCCAAGATTGAGACGCGGCGCGCTCAGCAGCTTGACGATGGCGGTGTCGCCGCAGACCGGGCATTCGACCAGCCCGCCGGCAAGCTGCGTCTCGAAAGCCTCGTTTGACGCGAACCAGCCCTCGAAGCCGTGGCCGTGCGTGCAGCGGAGATCGAGGACCTTCATGCGCGGATTATCCCGCGCCGCCCTGCGACGCCGCCGCTTTCCAGTCGAGTGCCCATGCGCCCGAAAGGACGTTCTGCATCCACAGGGTGCAGGTCAATGACTTGGCGTCGGTGACCGTGCCGTCGCGGCACCAGCCGATCATTTCCTCGGGCGTGGCGGTGAACACGTCGAGGAATTCGCCGTGGTCGAGCTTCCGCTCGCCCAGCGAGAGGCCGCGTGCGAAGTAGATGTGGATGATCTCTGTCGAGTACGCCACGGCCAGGTGCATCGCACCGGCATGCGCCCATTCGCGGGCGGTGTAGCCGGTTTCCTCGAGCAGTTCGCGCTGGCCGCAGACCAGCGGGTCTTCGCCCGGATCGAGCTTGCCGGCCGGAAACTCCACCATCACATGGCCGACCGGGTAGCGGTACTGGCGCTCCAGCACCACACGGCCATCGTCGAGCAGCGGAATCACCACCACCGCGCCGGGATGCACCACGTACTCGCGCGTGGCGTTGTGGCCGTCGGGCAGGCGGATGGTGTCGCGCTTGGCATGCAGGAAGCGGCCCTTGAAGAGCTCTTCGCTGCTGACGAGTTCTTCCTTCAGGTGCGAGTCGGCAATGGGTGAAGTCATGTGAATCAATGCCTGTGCTTCATCAGGTAGCGCCAGGTGAAACCTGGAAAGGCCAGCACGATGAAGAGCGCGCCGGTCACCGCGTAGAACTCCCAGCCCTGCGGCGAGATCTGCCCTGCCCTGCGTTCGAACAAGAGGCCGATGCCGCCGGCAATGAAGTACAGCGCCACCAGCTCGGTAAAGCGGATCGCGAGCGACTTGCGCTTTGCCGGCAGCGGCACGGCGCCGAACAGGCGCTCATTGAAGAACGGCAGGTTGGCGGCCAACAGGGCCACAAGCAACACGACCCAGACCGACGCGGTTTGCGACACCGTGGGCCGGCCGAGTCAGTGGGCCAGCGTGGCCGCGATGGCCTCGTAGCACAGCGTCATCAGACCGCCGGGCAACACGCCGAGAATCAGGATCAGCGCGCCGTTGATCACGAGCACGGTGCGCACGTCGAACGATGCCGACACGGTGGTGGCCGTGACAGGAGCGTCGAAGTACATGACCTTGACCACGCGCAGGTAGTAGAAGGCGCCGACCAGCGACATCATCACGGCGAACACCGCCAGACCGATGTAGATGGCCTGGCCCGAGGCGATCAGCGCCTGCAGCACGGCCAGCTTCGCGTAGAAGCCAACGAGCGGAGGCAGACCGGCCAGCGAGAACATCGCGATGGCCATCACGCCGGCGTACAGCGGGCTGCGCTGGTTGAGGCCGGCCAGGTCGGTGATCTCTTCGCTCTCGAAGCCTTCGCGCGCCAGCAGCAGGATGATGCCGAAGCTCGCCAGCGTGGTCAGCACGTAGGTCACGATGTAGAACATCGAGGCGCTGTAGGCCGCCTGCGCGTTCTGCGTGCCCGACAGGTCCGAACCGGCGACCAGGCCCAGCAGCATGAAGCCCATCTGCGAGATGGTCGAGTACGCCAGCATCCGCTTGAGGTTGCTCTGCGCAATGGCGGCGAGGTTACCGATCAGCAGCGAAGCAATGGCCAGCACGGCCAGCATCTGCTGCCAGTCGATCGCGAGCGGCTGCAAGCCATCCACCAGCAGGCGAATGATGATGCCGAAGGCGGCCAGTTCGGGCGCCGCGCCGATCAGCAGCGTGACGGCCGTGGGCGCCCCCTGGTAGACGTCGGGCACCCACATGTGGAAAGGCGCCGCCCCCACCTTGAATGCCAGGCCGGCCACGATGAACACGAGGCCGAACACCAGCACCTGGTGGTTCACCTTGCCGGTCGAGATCGCCTTGAACACTTCGTTCAGGTCGAGCGAGCCGGTCGCGCCGTACATCATCGAGAGGCCGTACAGCAGGAAGCCGCTGGCCATTGCGCCGAGCACGAAGTACTTCATCGCCGCTTCGCTGGCCACCGCGTTGTCGCGGCGCAGCGCCACGAGCGCATAGCTCGAGAGCGTGAGCAGTTCCAGGCCCAGGTAGATCAACAGGAAGTTGCTGCCCGAGATCATCACGAACATGCCCAGCAACGCGAACATGCTGATGGTGAACAGTTCGCCGCCGCGCAGCATCTCCCGATCGGCCGCATAGGGGCGGCCATAGATCAGGGTGACCATCAGGGCGATGGTGGAGAAGCACTTGAGCCAGTTGCCCATCGAATCGCTCACGACCATGCCGCCGAAGCCGTAGATGGTCTTGCCGTCGAGCCCGGCCATGCCGGTGAGCACGGCCACCACCAGCAGCGTGAGCAGCGTCAGCACATAGGTGCGGGTGCGGCGCGGGCTCGTGTCCGACAGGTCGACCAACGCAATGATGCAGGCCATGACCAGCAACACGATTTCGGGGTAGATCGTGACCCAGCTGAGTTTGTCAATCATCTCGTTCTCTTGTCTTCAGCGTGGCATCAGGAGGGCAGTTTCGAAACTGCCACGTGGCGCAGGAGCTCGGTCACCGAGGCATCCATCGCATCGGTGAAGGGCTTCGGATACAGGCCCATCCACAACACGGCGATCGCCAGCAGCGACAGCATCAGGAACTCGCGGGCGTTGATGTCCTTCAGTTCCTTGACATGGTCGTTGCCGACCGGGCCGAGGTACACGCGCTTGTACATCCAGAGGGTGTAGGCGGCGCCGAAGATCAGCGCGGTTGCTGCCCCCAGGCCGATCCAGAAGTTGGCCTTCACGGCACCCAGGATCACCATCCACTCGCCCACGAAACCGGCGGTGCCCGGCAGGCCGCAATTGGCCATGGCGAACAGCAGCGCGAACGCGGCGAACTTGGGCATGGTGTTGACCACGCCGCCGTAGTCGGCGATCTGGCGCGAGTGCACGCGGTCGTACAGCACGCCGATGCCCAGGAACATGGCGCCCGAGACGAAACCGTGGGCAATCATCTGCACGATGCCGCCGGACACGCCGAGCTCGTTGAAGATGAAGAAGCCGAGCGTCACGAAACCCATGTGGGCGACCGACGAATAAGCCACCAGCTTCTTCATGTCCTGCTGCACCAGCGCAACCAGGCCCACGTAGATCACCGCAATCAGCGACAGCGCGATCATGAGCCAGGCCCACTCGTGCGACGCATCGGGAGCGATGGGCATCGAGAAGCGCAGGAAGCCGTAGGCACCCAGCTTCAGCATGATCGCAGCCAGCACGGCCGAGCCGCCGGTCGGGGCCTCGACGTGCACGTCAGGCAACCACGTGTGGACCGGCCACATCGGCACCTTGACGGCGAAGGCTGCGAAGAACGCGAAGAACAGGAAGGTCTGTGCGGTCGACCCCAGCGGCAGCTTGTGCCAGGCCAGGATGTCGAAGCTGCCGCCCGACTTGTTGTACAGGAAGATCAGCGCCACCAGCATCAGCAGCGAGCCGAGCAAGGTGTAGAGGAAGAACTTGAACGCCGCGTAGATCTTGTTCGGGCCGCCCCAGATGCCGATGATCAGGTACATCGGGATCAGCGTGGCTTCGAAGAACACGTAGAACAGGATGCCGTCGAGCGCGGAGAACACGCCGATCATGAAACCCGACAGGATCAGGAACGCGCCCATGTACTGGTTCACACGTTCGGTGATCACTTCCCAGGCCGAGATGACGACCACGACCGTGATGAACGAGGTCAGCAGCACCATCCACAGCGACAGGCCGTCAAGACCGATGTGGTAATTGACGTTGAAGCGGGAGATCCAGCTCGTCTTCTCGACGAACTGCATGGCGGCGGTTCCGTTCTGGAAGCGCGTGAACAGCGGCACCGTAACCAGGAAGCTCACGATGGCACCGACGAGCGCGACCCAGCGCACGCCCTTGGCATGCTCTTCGCGGCCAAACGCCAGCAGCACGGCGCCGAATGCGATCGGCACCCAGATGGCAAGGCTCAACAAACCCATTTTTCTTTTTCTCCAGCGTTCGGGCTCAGCGTTTGAACCAGACGAAGTACGTCATCAGGATGAAGATGCCGAGCAGCATCGCGAAGGCATAGTGATAGATGTAGCCCGACTGCACCCAGCGCACCACGCTGGAGATACGGCCGATCACTTTCCACGAACCATTGACCATGGCACCGTCGATCAGGGCCTGGTCGCCACCCTTCCAGAGGCCCGTGCCGAGCAGGCGCGCACCGCGGGCGAGGATGTTCTCGTTGATCCAGTCGAGGTAGTACTTGTTCTCGAGCAGGTTGTAGATCGGGCTGCATGCGCGCTTGATCGCGGCCGGCAGCGCCGGGTTGATCATGTACATGTAGTACGAGAGCACCACGCCGGCCAACGCCAGCCAGAAGGGCATGGCCGTGAGCCCGTGCTTTGCCATGGCCAGCGGACCATGGAAAGCCTCTTCCAGCTCCTTCATCGCATGGTGCTTGGTGCCGTCAACGAAGATCGCACCCTTGAAGAACTCGCCGAACAGCATCGGATCGATGGTGTAGAAGCCGATCAGCGCCGACGGGATCGCCAGCAGCACCAGCGGCAGCCAGACCACCCAGGGCGATTCGTGCGGCTTGTGGGCGTCATGGCCGTGGCCGTGATCGTCGTGGCCATGTGCATCGTGCGCATGGTCGTCGTGGTGAGCGTCCGGGTTCTGGTCGTAGCGTTCCTTGCCGTGGAAGACCAGGAAGTACATGCGGAACGAATAGAAGGCCGTGACGAACACGCCGATCAGCACCGCGTAGTAGGCGAAGTTCGCGCCCCACAGATGGCTTTCGTGCACCGCCTCGATGATGCTGTCCTTCGAGTAGAAGCCCGAGAACAGCGGCGTACCGATCAGCGCGAGCGAACCGATCAGCGAAGTGATCCAGGTGATCGGCATGTACTTGCGCACGCCGCCCATCCAGCGGATGTCCTGGTTGTGGTGCATGCCGATGATCACCGAGCCGGCGCCCAGGAACAGCAGCGCCTTGAAGAACGCGTGCGTCATCAGGTGGAACACCGCGACCGAGTAGGCGGAGGCACCGAGCGCCACCGTCATGTAGCCCAGCTGCGAGAGCGTGGAGTACGCGACCACGCGCTTGATGTCGTTCTGGATGATGCCGAGGAAACCCATGAAGAGCGCGGTGATGGCGCCGATCACGAGGATGAAGCTCAGGGCCGTGTCGCTCAATTCGAACAGCGGCGACATGCGCGCCACCATGAAGATGCCTGCCGTCACCATCGTCGCCGCGTGGATCAGCGCGGAGATGGGCGTCGGGCCTTCCATCGAATCGGGCAGCCACACATGCAGCGGGAACTGTGCGCTCTTGCCCATTGCACCGATGAAGAGGCAAATGCAGATCACGGTGATCAGCATCCACTCCGTGCCGGGGAAGGTGATGCCGGCCAGCGTGTTGGCCTTGGCGAAGGCTTCGCCGTAGTTCAGCGTGCCGGCGTAGGCGGCGATCAGGCCGATGCCCAGGATGAAGCCGAAGTCGCCCACGCGGTTGACCAGGAAGGCCTTCATGTTCGCGAAAATCGCGGTCGGCTTGTTGAACCAGAAGCCGATCAGCAGGTACGACACCAGGCCCACCGCTTCCCAGCCGAAGAACAGCTGGAGCATGTTGTTGCTCATGACGAGCATCAGCATCGAGAAGGTGAACAGCGAGATGTACGAGAAGAAGCGGTTGTAGCCGTCGTCTTCTTCCATGTAGCCGATGGTGTAGATGTGCACCATCAGCGACACGAAGGTCACCACGCACATCATCATGGCCGTGAGGCCGTCGACCAGGAAGCCGACTTCCATCTTCAGGCCGCCGACGATCATCCATTCGTAGAGCGTGGCGTTGAAGCGGGCGCCGTCGACCACCACGCTCTTGAGCGTCATGGCCGAGATGATGAAAGCGACGAGCACGCCGAGGATGGTCAGCGAATGCGTGACCTTGCGGCCGATGTGATTGCCGCCGAACTTGGTGCCGAAGACGCCCGCGAGGGCGGCGCCGACCAGGGGTGCCAGCGGCACGGCCAGCAATGTGGATGCGGAAAGGGTTGCGCTCATGTTGATTTCAACCCTTGAGCGAGTTGAGCTCGTCGACGTTGATGTTCGACTTGTTGCGGAACAGCAGGACCAGGAGGGCCAGGCCGATGGCCGACTCGGCAGCAGCCACCGTCAGGATGAAGAACACGAAGATCTGTCCGTGCATGTCGCCCAGGTAGTGCGAGAACGCCACGAAGTTCATGTTGACCGCCAGCAGCATCAGCTCGATGGCCATCAGCAGCACGATCAGGTTCTTGCGGTTCAGGAAGATGCCGATCACCGACAGCGCGAAGAGCATCGCGCCGAGCGAGAGGAAGTGTCCGAGCGTGAGCGTCATGCCTTGTTTTCCTTTGCCGCCTCAGCCGATGCTGCCGGTGCTGCTTCGGCCACGGGTTCCGCCGCACGCGTCACGGGCATCTGCACGATGCGCACGCGGTCGCGCGCCTTCACGCGCACCTGGTCCGACGGGTTGGTGTACTTGCTGTCCTTGCGGGTGCGCAGCGTCAGTGCAATGGCGGCGATGATGGCCACGAGCAGGATGACCGCGGCAATTTCCAGCGGATAGAGGTACTCGGAATAGAGCAGCTTGCCCAGTTCCATCGTGTTCGAGGTGTTGGGCGAGGTGACCGCCATGGCGCGCGGTGCTTCGCCAAGGCGGAAACCGCCCATGAGCACGGCCGCCATTTCGAGCGCGATCAGCGCGCCGACGCCTGCCGCGAGCGGGAAGTGCTTCCAGAAACCCTGCCGCAAGCTGTCGACGTTGATGTCCAGCATCATCACGACGAAGAGGAACAGCACCATCACTGCGCCGACATACACCAGCACGAGCGAGATCGCGAGGAACTCGGCGCGCAGCAGCAGCCAGATGGCCGAAGCCTGGAAGAAGGCCAGCACCAGGTACAACGCGGCGTACACGGGGTTGCGGGCGGTGATGACGCGGAAGGCTGCAAACAGCAGCACCGCGGCAAACAGATAGAACAGACCGGTCTTGACGTCCATTGGAATTCGAGTGGGTACGGGTTTCGGGCTGGACGGATCAGCGGTACTTGGCGTCGGCCGCCTTGTTCGCTGCAATTTCTTTTTCGTAGCGGTCGCCCACGGCCAGCAGCATGTCCTTGGTGAAGTACAGGTCGCCGCGCTTTTCGCCGTGGTATTCGAAGATGTGGGTCTCCACGATCGAGTCGACCGGGCAGCTCTCTTCGCAGAAGCCGCAGAAGATGCACTTGGTCAGGTCGATGTCGTAGCGCGTGGTGCGGCGCGAGCCGTCGTCGCGCACATCGGATTCGATGGTGATCGCCAGCGCGGGGCAAACGGCTTCGCAGAGCTTGCAGGCGATGCAGCGCTCTTCGCCGTTTTCATAGCGACGCAGCGCGTGCAGGCCGCGAAAACGCGGCGACAGCGGTGTCTTCTCTTCGGGGAACTGCACCGTGATCTTGCGGGCGAAGGCGTACTTGCCCGTGATCGCCAGGCCCTTGAACAATTCGAACAGCATGAAGCTGCCCAAAAAATCCTTGAGCGAGAACGGCGCGGAAGCCAGCTTGGACGGGCGCGAGAGTCCGCCCGCGGTATGTGAAGCAGTCATGATGTCGGCGCTTCCAGTTATTTCCAGATGTTGAACGGCGTCTGCATCCAGCCGCCCACAACGACCAGCCACACGAGGGTGACGGGGATGAAGATCTTCCAGCCCAGACGCATGATCTGGTCATAGCGGAAGCGCGGGAACGTCGAGCGCACCCACAGGAACATGGTGACCACGCAGAAGGTCTTGAGGCCCAGCCAGATCCAGCCCGGGATGAAGCTCAGGAACTCGAACGGTGGCAGCCAGCCGCCGAGGAACAGCACCACGGTGAGGATCGAGACCAGCCACATGTTGGCGTACTCGGCCAGGAAGAACATCGCGAAGCTCATGCCCGAGTACTCGATCATGTGGCCCGCAACGATTTCCGACTCGCCTTCCACCACGTCGAACGGGTGGCGGTTGGTTTCGGCGAGACCCGAGATGAAGTAGACGACGAAGATCGGCAGCAGCGGCAGCCAGTTCCACGACAGGAAACTGATGCCCATGTCATGGAACATGCCCTTGCCCTGCACCGTGACGATGTCGCTCATGTTCAGGCTGCCGGTGACCATCAGCACCACGACGAAGCAGAAGCCCATCGCGATTTCGTAGCTCACCATTTGCGCCGAAGCGCGCAGCGCACCGAGGAACGCGTATTTCGAGTTCGATGCCCAGCCGGCAATGATCACGCCGTACACCTCGAGCGAGGTGATGGCCATCACGAACAGGAGGCCTGCGTTGATATTGGCCAGCGCCACGTCGGGGCCGAAGGGAATCACGGCCCATGCGGCGAGCGCCGGCATGATGGTCATGATCGGGCCGAGCAGGAACAGGCCCTTGTTGGCGACCGTAGGAATGATGATTTCCTTGGTCATCAGCTTGAGCGCGTCGGCGATCGGCTGGAGCAGGCCCAGCGGTCCGATGCGGTTGGGGCCGATGCGGATCT
This sequence comes from Variovorax sp. W2I14, assembly GCF_050435205.1. Lineage (NCBI taxonomy): Bacteria > Pseudomonadati > Pseudomonadota > Betaproteobacteria > Burkholderiales > Comamonadaceae > Variovorax > Variovorax sp. W2I14. The sequence continues at coordinate 2,695,920 of NZ_JBNDJX010000001.1, forward strand.
GCGTGAAGCCGATGGCCTTGCGTTCCCACAGCGTGAGGTACGCCACGGCGCCCATCAGCGGGATCACGACCACGATGATCTTGATCAGCGTCCAGATCACGGGCCATGCCACCGCCGTCCACCAGCCCGCGGCGATCAGCCCCTGGCCGAAGCCATGAATCGCGTCGATCATGCCAATGCCTCCTCGGCCTGGCCCGATGCGACCGGTGCGCCCAATGCGTTGCGCGCATCGGCCGTCAGTTGCAGCGACGGGGCGCGGCGCACGATGGAGTCGAGCTGGTAGATGCTCGCGACCACCGGTGCCGGCGCAGCGCCATTGGAGGCGACGGCGTTGGCGGCCGTTGCGTTGTTCAGGGCGCTGGCCGGTACGGCACCGCCCTCCTCCAACGCCTGCACCGTCTTGAGCACTTCAGCGGCCGATTCGAATGCGAAGCCAGGCAGGCTCAGCATGTTCGCCAGCACGCGCAACACCTTCCACGCCGGACGCGTTTCGCCTTGCGGCTTCACGACGGCATGGAAACCTTGCACGCGGCCTTCGGCATTGACGAAGGTGCCTGGGGTTTCGGTGAACGGCGCGATGGGCAGCAGCACGTCGCTGAACTCGAGGTTGGCCTTGAAGGGGCTCAGCGTGACGACCATCTGCGCATTGCCGATGACATCGGCGGCGGCAGCACCGGCAGCCGAGTCGAACACGGGTTCGGTGTTCAGCAGCAGCACGGCCTTGAGGCCGGAGCCTGCGGCGAGCATGCGGCCGGCATCGAGGCCGCCGTTCTTCGGGAAGGCGCCAACAAGCTGCGCGCCCACGGTGTTGGCGGCTTCGGTCAGGTAACCGACGGTCGCGCCGGTCTGTGCGCCGATCCAGTTCGCGAGGGCCAGCAGGCTGCTGGCTTGTGCGTGGTGGGTGGCGGCATTGCCGAGCAGGATGGCCTTGCGTTCGCCGCCCAGCAGCGACGCTGCAATGGCTTGTGCGGCGGCGTCGGGCTCGTTCTTCGGTGCGAGTGGTGCGGCAACGCCGTTGGTCTTGCCGATGGCGGCGGCAACCGCGGCCAGTGCTTCGATCCATTGGTCCGCTTCGACGATGGTCGACTGCGCCACGTTGATGGCCCAGGCATCGCGATCGGCCATCAAGCCGGCCGAGGTGATCACCGACAGCGCGGCGCCCTTGCGCACGGCCTGACGGATGCGCTGCGCGAAGAGCGGGTGTTCCTTGCGCAGGTTCGAACCAACGACCAGCGCACGCTGCACTTGCGTGAGCGAAGCGATCGAGGTGCCGAGCCAGCGCACGCCTTCGAACGCCGCGAATTCGGCGTTGCGGAGGCGATAGTCGATGTTGTCGCTGCCGAGTTCACGCGTGAGCATGGCGGCGAGCTGCAGCTCTTCGAGCGTGCTGTGCGGGCTGACCAGCGTGCCGATGCTTTGCGCGCCGTGGTCGGTCTTGATCTGCTTCAGGCCATTGGCCACGTATTCGAGCGCGGTCTGCCAGTCGACCTGCTGCCATTGGCCGCCCTGCTTGAGCATGGGCTGCGTCAGGCGTTCCGGGCCGTTGAGGGCTTCGTACGAGAAGCGGTCGCGGTCGGCGATCCAGCATTCGTTGACGTCTTCGTTTTCGAGCGGCACCACGCGCATCACGCGGTTGTTCTTGACCTGGACGATCAGGTTCGAGCCGGTCGAATCATGCGGGCTCACCGACTTGCGGCGCGACAGTTCCCAGGTGCGGGCGCTGTAGCGGAACGGCTTGCTCGTGAGCGCGCCGACCGGGCAGATGTCGATCATGTTGCCCGACAGTTCGGAGTCGACCGAATCGCCGAGGAAGGTTTCGATTTCGGAGTGTTCGCCGCGCTGGGTCATGCCGAGCTCCATCACGCCGGCCACTTCCTGGCCGAAGCGGACGCAGCGCGTGCAATGGATGCAGCGGCTCATCTCTTCCATGCTGATCAGCGGGCCGACGTCCTTGTGGAAGACGACGCGCTTTTCTTCTTCGTAGCGCGAAGAAGAGCCGCCGTAGCCGACGGCCAAGTCTTGCAGCTGGCACTCGCCGCCCTGGTCGCAGATGGGGCAATCCAGCGGGTGGTTGATCAGGAGGAACTCCATGACCGACTGCTGCGCCTTGATGGCCTTCTCGCTCTTGGTGCGAACGATCATGCCCTGCGTGACGGGCGTGGCGCAGGCCGGCATCGGCTTGGGCGCCTTTTCCACGTCGACCAGGCACATGCGGCAGTTGGCCGCGATGCTGAGTTTCTTGTGATAGCAGAAGTGCGGGATGTACGTGCCTGCCTTGTCGGCCGCATGCATGATCATGCTGCCTTCGGTCACGTCGACCTTCTTGCCGTCGAGTTCGATTTCAACCATATATGTATTTCTCGGGCTCAGGCCTGAACGGGCGCTTTCGGGACGTAGCCCGGAATCAAGGCCTCGAACTCATGACGGAAGTGCTTGATCATGGCGCGCACCGGCATTGCCGCTGCATCGCCGAGGGCGCAGATGGTGCGGCCCTGGATGTTGTCAGCCACGGAATTGAGCAGGTCCATGTCGGTCGCCCTGCCCTGCCCGTTGTGGATGCGGTCCACCACGCGGTAGAGCCAGCCCGTGCCTTCGCGGCAGGGCGTGCACTGGCCGCAGGATTCGTGCATGTAGAAGTACGAGAGGCGCTTGAGCGACTCGACCATCGAGCGGCTGTCGTCCATGACGATCACCGCGCCCGAACCCAGCATGGAGCCGGCCTTGGCGATGGAGTCGTAGTCCATGGTGCAGGCCATCATGATGTCGGCCGGCAGCACCGGCGAAGACGACCCGCCGGGGATCACGGCCTTGAGCGTGCGGCCCTTGCGCACGCCGCCGCACAGCTCCAGCAGCTTGGAGAACGGCGTGCCCATGGGCACTTCGTAGTTGCCGGGCAGCTCGACGTCACCGCTCACCGAGTAGATCTTGGTGCCGCCGTTGTTCGGCTTGCCGCATTCGAGGTACGCCGGACCACCGTTGTTGATGATCCAGGGCACCGCCGCGAAGGTCTCGGTGTTGTTGATAGTGGTGGGCTTGCCGTAGAGGCCGAAGCTCGCCGGGAACGGCGGCTTGAAGCGCGGCTGGCCCTTCTTGCCTTCGAGCGATTCGAGCAGCGCGGTTTCTTCGCCGCAGATGTACGCGCCGAAGCCGTGGGCTGCGTGCAACTGGAAGTTGTACGTGCTGCCCATGATCTTGTCGCCGAGGTAGCCGGCGGCGCGCGCTTCTTCGAGGGCTTCCTCGAAGCGGTCGTAGCTCTGGAAAATCTCGCCGTGGATGTAGTTGTAGCCCACGCTGATGCCCATCGCGTATGCAGCGATGGCCATGCCTTCGATCACGATGTGCGGGTTGAACTGCAGGATGTCGCGGTCCTTGCACGTGCCCGGCTCGCCTTCGTCGGAGTTGCAGACGAGGTACTTCTGGCCCGGGAACTGGCGGGGCATGAAGCTCCACTTCAGGCCCGTCGGGAAACCGGCGCCGCCACGACCGCGCAGGCCCGAGGCCTTCACTTCGGCGATCACCTGGTCAGGCGTGAGGCCCTCAGTGAGGATCTTGCGCAGCGCCTTGTAGCCACCACGCGCTTCGTAGTCGGCCAGGCGCCAGTTGGTGCCGTTCAGGCCGGCATAGATCTGCGGCTCGATGTGGCGGTCATGGAAACAGGTCTGGACGCCCGTTGCCTGGAACTGCTGGAGTACTTGTTCGGGCGACATCAGGCAGCCTCCCCTTTGGTCGAAGCGCGCAGGCCCTCGATGAGCTGGTCGAGCTTCTCGTTGCTCATGAAGCTGCACATGGTGCGATCGTTGACCAGCATCACGGGCGAATCGGCGCAGGCACCCAGGCACTCGCTCTGCTGCAGCGTGAACAGGCCGTCGCCGGTCGTCTCGCCCATCTTGATGCCGAGCTTCTTCTCGAGGTGAACGAGCGCAGTGACGCCGTCACGCAACTGGCATGGCAGGTTGGTGCACACGTTGAGCTTGAATTTGCCCACCGGATGCTGGTTGTACATGTTGTAGAAGGTCGTCACTTCGTGCACGGCGATGGGCGCCATGCCGAGGTAGTCGGCGATCTCGCGTTCGCGCTGCATGCTGATGTAGCCCTCGTCCTGCTGGACGATGGCCAGGCACGCCATCACGGCGGATTGCTTGCCGGCTTCAGGGTACTTGGCGACCTCGCGCGCGAAACGCTCGAGGATTTCAGCCTTCAACGGGGCCGCAGCGGCCGCGTCGTGGTGATGGGTTGAGGAAGTCGTCATTCGCTCTTTCTCACCTGTCGATTTCGCCGAACACGATGTCCATCGTGCCGATCACCGCGACAGCGTCGGCGATCATGTGACCGCGCGACATTTCGTCGAGGGCGGCGAGGTGCGGGAAACCAGGGGCGCGGATCTTCAGGCGATAGGGCTTGTTGGCGCCGTCGCTCACGAGATAGATGCCGAACTCGCCCTTCGGATGCTCGACGGCGGCATAGGCCTCGCCTTCGGGCACGTGGAAGCCTTCGGTGAAGAGCTTGAAATGGTGGATCAGCTCCTCCATGTTCGCCTTCATCGATTCGCGCGCAGGCGCGGCGACCTTGTGGTTGTCGGTGATCACCGGGCCGGGATTGGCGCGCAGCCATGCCGAGCACTGCTGGATGATCTTGTTGGCCTGGCGCATTTCTTCGACGCGCACGAGGTAGCGGTCGTAGCAGTCGCCGGTCTTGCCCACGGGCACGTCGAACTGCATCTGGTCGTAGACGTCGTAGGGCTGCTTCTTGCGCAGGTCCCACTCGATGCCCGAGCCGCGCAGCATGGGGCCGGTGAAGCCCAGGTTCAGCGCGCGCTCCGGCGTCACGACGCCGATGCCCACGGTGCGCTGCTTCCAGATGCGGTTGTCGGTGAGCAGCGTCTCGTACTCGTCCACCATCTTCGGGAAACGCTTGCAGAAGTCGTCGATGAAGTCGAGCAGCGAACCCTGGCGGTTTTCGTTCAGGCGCTCGATGGCCTTCGCGTTCTTGATCTTGCTGACCTTGTACTGGGGCATCGCATCCGGCAGGTCGCGGTAGACGCCACCCGGACGGAAGTACGCCGCGTGCATGCGCGCGCCGGAAACGGCCTCGTACATGTCGAACAGGTCTTCACGCTCGCGGAAGCAGTAGATGAGCATGTTCATCGCACCGCAATCCAGACCGTGCGCGCCAAGCCACAAGAGGTGGTTCAAGAGGCGGGTGATCTCGGCGAACATCACGCGGATGTACTGCGCGCGGATCGGCACATCGAGACCCATCATCCGCTCGATGGCGAGGCAGTAGGCGTGCTCGTTGGACATCATCGACACGTAGTCGAGACGATCCATATAGGGCAGCGACTGGATGAAGGTGCGCGATTCGGCGAGCTTTTCGGTCGCGCGGTGCAGCAGGCCGATGTGAGGATCGGCGCGCTGGATCACTTCGCCGTCGAGCTCGAGCACCAGGCGCAGCACGCCGTGCGCGGCCGGATGCTGGGGGCCGAAGTTGAGGGTGTAGTTCTTGATTTCGGCCATATCAGTGCAAACCGCCGCCGTAGTTGTCTTCGCGGATCACGCGCGGCGTGATTTCCCGCGGCTCGATCGATACCGGCTGGTACACGACGCGCTTCTGTTCTTCGTCGTAGCGCATTTCGACGTGTCCCGACACCGGGAAGTCCTTGCGGAATGGGTGGCCGATGAAGCCGTAGTCGGTCAGGATGCGACGCAGGTCGTCGTGGCCGTCGAACACGATGCCGTAGAGGTCGAATGCTTCGCGCTCGAACCAGGTGGCGGCGTTCCAGACGGGCTGGAGCGAATCGACCACAGGCAGGTCTTCGTTCGGCGCAAACACCTTCAGGCGCACGCGCTGATTGAGCGTGACCGACAGCAGGTGCGAGACCACGCCGTAGCGCTCGCCTTGCCACTCGCCTTCGCGATAGTCGGAATAGTCCATGCCGCAGAGGTCGATCAGCTGCTCAAAGCGGCAGCCGGGCGCATCGCGCAGCAGCGTGGCGGCTTCGATGTAATCGGCGGCGCTCACCACGACAGTCACCTCGCCCAGAGCGAGAGTCACGCTCTTGGCCTTGGCGCCGAGCGTCTCGGTGATGGTGGCGCGCAGCACCTCCGGCGAAATTGCAAAGTCAGTCATCGTCGGCAATCTCTCAGGCGCGGGCAATGGTGTTGGTGCGGCGAATCTTCTGCTGCAACTGGATCACGCCGTAAAGCAATGCCTCGGCGGTGGGCGGGCAACCCGGAACATAGACGTCGACCGGCACGATGCGGTCGCAGCCGCGCACGACCGAATAGCTGTAGTGGTAGTAGCCACCGCCATTGGCGCACGAGCCCATCGAGAGCACCCAGCGCGGCTCGGGCATCTGGTCATAGACCTTGCGCAGTGCCGGCGCCATCTTGTTGCACAGCGTGCCGGCCACGATCATCAGATCGGACTGGCGCGGGCTGGGACGGAACAGCATGCCGAAACGGTCGATGTCGTAGCGGGCAGCACCCGCGTGCATCATTTCGACCGCACAGCATGCGAGGCCGAAGGTCATCGGCCAGAGAGATCCGGTCTTCGCCCAATTCACCACCGAGTCGTAGGTGGTGGTGACGAAACCTTCTTTGAGAACGCCTTCAATGGCCATCGTGTGCTTTCCTTGTCATTCCCAGTCGAGCGCGCCTTTTTTCCACTCGTAGATGAAACCTACGACGAGGATGGCGAGAAAGATCATCATGGCCCAGAAGCCGACAGCACCGATCTCCTTGAGCGCAATGGCCCACGGGAAGAGAAAGGCAATTTCGAGATCGAACAGGATGAAGAGAATGGCGACGAGGTAATAGCGCACGTCGAACTTCATGCGCGCATCCTCGAAGGCTTCGAAGCCGCACTCGTAGGGAGCGTTCTTCGCAGCGTCTGGCCGATTGGGACCGAGGATGTATCCGATGACTTGGGGGGCGACGCCTACGCCGACTCCGACCAAAATGAACAAAAGGACGGGAAGGTAGGAATCGAGGTTCATCGAGAAATTTTCACCGCTTGCCACCGGCAAGAAGAACCTCTGGATGAGGTTTTCTGCCGATGAGATTTGGTGCGGTCGGCGAGACTCGAACTCGCACAGCTTTCGCCACTACCCCCTCAAGATAGCGTGTCTACCAATTTCACCACGACCGCGGTTTTTGCTGTTCAGATGGCATGAGGTACCGGTTAAGGCATTTGGCTTTCTGAACAGCTTTAGAGTTTACCCTGAAATGCAGCCATTTCTCGCTGACGACTGCATGAAAACGACTGGATTACTTGTTCGGAATCTGACCAGCGCCCGAAACGGGTGCGGCAGGTGCCGATGCAGGTGCGCTCGGAGCGCCTGCACCAGGGATTTCGCCTGCCGCGCCAGATGCCGGCTTGGCCGGCGCAGCGGGCGTGCCAACGGCCGCGCGCTCGAGGAGACTGCCGCCGCCCGCAGGACGCGCATGGCTGAAGTACGCAAGCAGCAACGTGCATGCGAAGAACACCGCAGCCAGCACGGCCGTGGTGCGCGAGAGGAAGTTTGCGCTGCCGCTGGCACCGAACAGGCTGCCGGCGCTGCCGCTGCCGAAGGCGGCGCCCATGTCGGCACCCTTGCCGTGCTGGACCAGGATCAGGCCGATCATCGCCAGGGCCGCCAGCATTTGCACGCCGACCAGAAGGTTGAGGACCACGTTCATTCGTTCTTACTCCTAATTGATAACAGCCGTTGCGCGTTCAGCGCGCAGCGGCAGAAATGATCTGCAGAAAGTCGGGGGCCTTGAGCGACGCGCCACCGATGAGGCCGCCGTCGATGTCGGCCTGCGCCAGCAGTTCGGCGGCATTCGCCGCGTTCATGCTGCCGCCGTAAAGAATGCTGATGCCGGCAGCGTGCTCGCTCGCTGCGTGATGCAACTGCGCACGCAGCACGGCATGCACTGCCTGCGCTTGCTCTGGCGATGCCGTCTTGCCGGTGCCGATGGCCCAGACCGGCTCGTAAGCCACAACGATTTCGCTGATGCAATGGCCATTCACATGGATCACCGCGGCCAATTGGCGCTTGACGACTTCTTCGGTCTGCCCTGCTTCGCGCTCCGCCAGCGTCTCGCCGACGCAGACGATCGGCGTGATGCCGTTAGCCAATGCGGCAGCCGCCTTCGCAGCCACCGTCTCGTCGGTTTCGCCGTGGTACTGCCGACGCTCGGAGTGGCCGACGATGGCATAGCGCACGCCGAAATCCTTCAGCATCGCCGCCGATTGCTCGCCAGTAAACGCACCCTGAGGATGCGCCGAGACGTCCTGCGCCCCGAGTGCCAGCGACGGCGTACCCGCCAACAGCGATTGCAGCTGGGCGAAATACGGTGCCGGCGCGCACAGCGCGACATCGCAAGCAGCCGGGCTTGCCGCCAGGCCTTGCTGCAGAGCCTTCACCAGCGCCTCGTTGGCGGCCAGGCCGCCATTCATCTTCCAGTTGCCGGCGATCAGTTTCTTCTTGGTTGTCATCGCGTTGTTCGTCGTTGTCACCATGTCAGCACGATCTTGCCGATGTGCTGGTTCGATTCCATCAGCGTGTGAGCCTGGGCTGCGCCGCTGGGTTCACCCGCCGCTGCAAACGTGCTGTGGATCACGGGCTTGATCGCGCCGCTTTCGAGCAGCGGCCACACCTTCTCGCGCAATGCCTTGGCAATCGCGCCCTTGAATGCCACCGGCCGGGGCCGCAGCGTCGAGCCAGTGATCGTGAGCCGCCTGCGCAGCACGAGGCCCGCATTGATCTGCGCCTTCACGCCGCCCTGCACCGCGATGATCACAAGCCGGCCGTCTTCGGCCAGGCACTCGATCTCGCGCGCCACGTAGTCGCCAGCGACCATGTCGAGGATCACGTCCACCCCCTTGCCGCCCGTGAGTTCCTTCGCCTTTTCGACGAAGTCGCTCGTGCGGTAGTTGATGGCATGGTCGGCGCCCAGCTTCTTGCAGGCTTCGCACTTGTCATCGCTGCCGGCCGTGACGATCACCGTCGCGCCCAGCGCCTTGGCGATCTGGATTGCCGTGACGCCGATGCCGCTCGAGCCGCCCTGGATCAGCAGCGTCTCGCCCTTTTGCAGGCGGCCGCGCTCGAACACATTGCTCCAGACGGTGAAGAAGGTCTCGGGCAGCGAGGCCGCATCGACATCGCTCCAGCCCTTGGGCACCGGCAGGCATTGCGCCACAGGCGCCACGCACAGCTCGGCGTATCCACCACCGGCAATCAGCGCGCAGACACGGTCACCGACCTTGAAGCCCGCTTCGGCCAAGGCCGCGGCGTCGCCTGACACGATCTCGCCGGCCACTTCGAGGCCCGGCAGGTCGGAGGCACCCGGCGGCACCGGATAGTGGCCCATCCGCTGCAGCACATCGGGCCGGTTGACGCCACTGGCCGCAACGCGAATCAGCAGTTCGCCCGCACCCGCCACGGGATCGGGACGATCGGCCACGCGCAGCACCTCAGGGGCGCCGTACGAAGTGATTTCAATGGCTTTCATGGTCTTTCGGCCTCCAACGCCCGCAGATGGGGCGCAGCTGGTTGTTCAAAAGATAGCAACGGCAGGGAAAACCTGCCGTTGCGCCCTTCTTACTCCTGAGGCTCGCGCGGGGCTTGCGACTGTTGCTCGCCGGCCGGAGCCTGCTGCTGGTCGTTGCGCGGTTGCTGTTGCTGGTCGTTGAAGCGCGGTGCGCGCTCGCCACGATCACCACCACGGTCGCCGCCGCGATCACCACGGTCCGAACGCTCGCGACGGTCGCCGCCACGGTCGCCGCGATCGCCACGGTCTTCACGCGGCGGACGCTCGCTGTATTCCATGCCGGCCGGACGCTCGGTCAGGGCCTTCATGGACAGCTTGACGCGGCCCTTTTCGTCCGTTTCCAGAACCTTGACCTTCACGATCTGGCCTTCGCTCAGATAGTCGGTCACCTTCTCGACGCGTTCGTGCGCGATCTGGCTGATGTGCAGCAGGCCGTCCTTGCCGGGCAGCAGGTTGATGAGCGCGCCGAAGTCCAGGATCTTGGTGACCGGGCCTTCGTAGACCTTGCCGATTTCGACTTCGGCGGTGATCTGTTCGATGCGCTTCTTGGCGAGTTCGGCCTTTTCCGGATCGGTCGAGGCGATGGTGATGGTGCCGTCTTCGTCGATGTTGATCGTCGTGCCGGTTTCTTCCTGCAGGCCACGGATGACCGAGCCGCCCTTGCCGATCACGTCGCGGATCTTCTCGGGGTTGATCTTCAGCGTGGTCAGGCGCGGTGCGAAGCTGGAGACTTCGGCCTTGGCCTCGCCCATGGCTTCCTGCATCTTGCCCAGGATGTGCATGCGCGCTTCCTTGGCCTGTGCCAGTGCGACCTGCATGATTTCCTTGGTGATGCCCTGGATCTTGATGTCCATCTGCAGCGCGGTGATGCCGTTTGTCGTGCCGGCCACCTTGAAGTCCATGTCGCCCAGGTGATCTTCGTCGCCCAGGATGTCGGTCAGCACCGCGAAGCGGTTGTCTTCCTTGATGAGGCCCATGGCGATACCGGCCACGTGGGCCTTCATCGGCACGCCGGCGTCCATCATCGAGAGGCAGCCGCCGCAGACCGAAGCCATCGACGAAGAGCCGTTCGACTCGGTGATTTCCGAGACCACGCGCACGGTGTACGGGAATTCTTCCTTGGTCGGCAGCACGGCGACGAGCGCGCGCTTGGCCAGGCGGCCGTGGCCGATTTCGCGGCGCTTGGTCGAACCCATGCGGCCCACTTCGCCAGTGGCAAAGGGAGGCATGTTGTAGTGGAACAGGAAGCGGTCTTCGTATTCACCGGCCAGCGCGTCGATGCGCTGTGCATCACGTTCGGTGCCGAGCGTGGTGATGACCAGCGCCTGCGTTTCACCGCGCGTGAACAGGGCCGAACCGTGGGTGCGGGGCAGCACCGAGTTGCGGATTTCGATGGGGCGCACGGTGCGCGTGTCGCGGCCGTCGATGCGGGGTTCGCCCGACAGGATCTGGCTGCGAACGATCTTCGATTCGATCGAGAACAGCAGGTCGTTGACCTTGCCGGCGTCGAAGGGCTCGCCGCTTTCCTTCAGCGATGCCATCACGCTGGCATTGGCTTCGCGGAGAGCCTGCGTACGGGCTTGCTTGCTGCGAATTTGATAGACGGCGCGCAGCTTTTCTTCGGCCAGGCCCTTGACCTTGGCGACGAAGGCTTCGTCTTCGGCCGGCGCTTGCCAGTCCCACACCGGCTTGCCGGCGTCGCGCACGAGGTCATGGATCGCGTTGATCGCGATGCCGGCCTGTTCGTGGCCGAACACCACGCCGCCGAGCATGATTTCTTCGCTCAGTTGCTGGGCTTCGGACTCGACCATCAGCACGGCGGCTTGCGTGCCGGCGACGACGAGGTCCATCTGCGAATCCTTGCGAGCCGTCTGGCCCGGATTCAGCACGTACTGGCCGTTGATGTAACCCACGCGGGCAGCACCGATCGGGCCGCTGAAAGGGATGCCGGAGATCGACAGAGCGGCGCTCACGCCGATCATGGCGGCAATGTCGGCGTCGACTTCGGGGTTGAGCGACACGGTGTGGATGACCACGTGCACTTCGTTCAGGAAGCCTTCGGGGAACAGCGGGCGGATCGGACGGTCGATCAGGCGGCTGGTCAGCGTTTCGTGTTCGCTGGGCTTGGCTTCGCGCTTGAAGAAGCTGCCGGGGATCTTGCCTGCGGCGTAGGTCTTCTCGATGTAGTCGACAGTCAGCGGGAAGAAGTCCTGGCCCGGCTTGGCGGACTTGGAGGCGACCACGGTCGCCAGGATCACGGTGCCGTCGATGTCGACCAGCACGGCGCCATTGGCCTGGCGGGCGACTTCGCCCGTTTCCATGACGACGGTCTTGTCGCCCCATTGGAAGGACTTGGTGACTTTGTTGAAGAGGCTCATGTTTGCTCCTGTTTTAGTAGCGAACCGCACAGGGTTCGCAAGGGGCGGAGGCTTCTCAGAACACGATGCCATTCCAGCGAAGCTCGGGGAGAACTTCATTGGAATGACACAGCTTCGCTCTGTTTTGGCACTCCGAAAGTGGATCGCGAAGTAAAAAACGCCTGAGCTAGCGGACTAACCCAGGCGTTTTTTCATGCGATTCGATTTACTTGCGCAGACCCAGCTTGGCGATCAGCGCGGTGTAACGGTCAGCGTCCTTGGACTTGAGGTAGTCCAGGAGCTTGCGGCGGCGGCTCACCATGCGCAGCAGACCGCGACGGCCGTGGTGGTCCTTGGCGTGGGTCTTGAAGTGGGGGGTGAGCTCGTTGATACGGGCGGTCAGCAGTGCGACTTGCACTTCTGGGCTGCCAGTGTCGTTGGCGGCGCGGGCGTTGTCTTTGACGACTTCGGCCTTGATGGAGGCTGCGATCATGTTGAATTTCCTTGTTCCGGGATGTTTGACTTGCGGTGAGTGCTGGAACTGCCCTCACCGTGCGCCTTGCGGCATGCAAAGCCTCGGGATTATAGCTCGGCGGGCCGGAGGGGGCTTTCGGGGCGTTTCCCACCCCGTCCATCGAGCGAAGCCAGCCCCACGGCACCCAGCACGCAAGCAGCCCCGCCGATCTGCGCAAGACTGATACTTTCACCCAGCCAGAGCGCCGCCAGTATCAGCGCAGAAACCGGCAGCAGCGCCGTGAAGAGCGCTGCCTCCGCCCCTTTCAGCCTGGCCGATCCGGCGAACCAGAGGACGAAGCCCAGCACCGTCGGCACCAGCGCGTAGTAGGCGACGCCAACCAGCGCGTCGTTCGGCAGCGGACGCTCCCAGGCCCGCTCGAACAGCGCCGGCACCAGCGACAACAGGAGCCCGAAGACCGTCATCAGCGTCGACAGCGCCAACGGCCGCACCGGCACCCGCAAGCGTTTGTTGAGCAAAATGAACATCGCCTCGCAGACGACTGCGCCCAGCACCAGCAGGTTGCCGATCATCGCGGACGGCGATTTCGAGCTCGTCACGGCGCCCTCCCCCGGCCAACTGATCGCCAGCACCCCCGCCGTCGCCAGCACGATGCTGCCCACCAGATAGCGCCCCGGTCGCTCGCGCAGCGCCAGCACGGCGACCAGCGCAGCGACAGCCGGCAGCGTCCCCGCCACCACGCCCGCACTGGCGGCCGGCGCCCACCGCACGCCCAGGATCAGCAGCACCGTGTAGCCGACGCTCCCCAGCCCGGCCTGGCACAAGAGCAGCACCAGATCACGCCGATCAGGCCGCGGCCACGGCGTGCGCGTCACCCGCAGCAGCAAAAGAAACACCGGCAGCGCCATCGCAAACCGCAGCGCCGTCGCGGTGAACGGAGGCAGGCCGCCCGCGATCACCTTGCTGGCGACCACCGTGCTGCCCACCGTGACCATCGCCAGCGCGCACAGCACCATTCCCTTGATTCGTTCCGACATGCATGACCTTTCGCTCTCGAAGAAAGGCCAAGCTTCGCGGGCCGCACGCTCCGCGTATTGAACGAAATTGCAGCCGGGCCGGATCAGCCCTTGCGTTGCGGCTGCGCCGCCAGCCAGTTGCGCAAGCGCTCCACGCCCCGCACCAGCCGCTGCGGGTCTTTCGACGCAAAGCACCAGCGCAGCCAGCCCTGCGCCTGGGGCGCGAAGGCATTGCCGGGCGCGAGCCCGAGGCCGGCCTCGACCACCAGCCGCTTGGCCACATCGAGCGAATCGCCGAAGCCTTCGAGCCGGAAGAAGGCGTACATGCCGCCCTTGGCGGGCGCCACCTGCACGCCGGGCACCGCGACCAGCAGCGGCACCAGCGTGTCGCGGCACAGCTTCAGGTGCGCGACCACGCGCGGCGTGATGTCCGCCGTGTGCGCGATCGCAGCGATGGCAGCGCGCTGCGTGAAAACGCTGGCACACGAGGTGTTGAACTCGATCAGCTTGCCGATGCCATCGACCATCGCAGGCGGCAGCACCAGCCAGCCGAGGCGCCATCCGGTCATGAGAAAGCTCTTCGAGAAACTGTGCGTCACGACGAGCCGGTCGTCGGGCTTCGAGATGTCGAGAAAGCTCGGGGCGCAACCGTTCGGCGTGGGTTCGAAGTAGAGCCGCTCGTACACCTCGTCGGCCAGGATCCAGGTGCCGGTCTCGCGGCAGTGATCGAGCACGGCCTGCTGCTCGCCGCGCGTCATCGTCCAGCCCGTGGGATTGTTCGGCGCGTTGACGATCAGGAGCTTCGTCATCGGCGTGACCGCCGCGCGCAGCGCGGGCAAATCGAGCGTCCACTGCCCTTGCACCGGCACCAGCGGTACCGATCGCACATGCGCCCCCATGATCGCCGGCTGCGCCGTGAGGTTCGGCCACACCGGCGTGACCGCGACCACGTCGTCGCCCGCCTCGACCAGCGCCTGCACCGCGAGCATCAGCGCGCTCACGCCGCCCGAGGTGACCGCGATGCGCGAGGCATCGACCGCCGGATGCAGTGCGCTGGTGTAGCGCGCAATCGCCTCGCGCAGTTCGGGCAAGCCGAGGTTGTGGGCATAGAAGGTTTCGCCGCGCTGCAGCGATTCGATGGCCGCCTGGCGGATCACCTCGGGGGTGACCTCGTCGCTTTCGCCGAACCAGAAGGCGAGCACATCGTCGCGGCCCAAACCGGCATTGGCCACCTCACGGATCTTGGAGGCTTCGAGGTTGTGAATGGCTTCACGCATCTGCTGTTGTCCTGTTCATGAGGGTCGTTTCATCTTGCACGAAGTCGGCAGTTCCGCGCGCTCCGGGGCGATCGTCTTGATCACGCGGAAGCCGTAGCCCGAGCCCTCGACATCGAACTGCACGCCGGGCTTGCCCTGCCGGTCCATCACGCCGACCACGAGCTGCTGCTGGAACTGGTGGTCCGCCGCGCGCATGCGGCCGCGCTGGCCGTACAGGCTCACGTCGGCCTGCTCCAATGCACGCGCCAATGCCACTGCATCGACGCTGCCCGCACGCTCGACGGCCTGCGCGAGCGATTCGACGAGCAGCTGCATCCGCATGTGCACATAGTCGTCCGTCGGCTTCGGAAAGCGCGCACGGAACGCGCGATAGAACGCCTCCGACTGCGCGGTCTGCACGTTCGGCAGCCAGTCGGCCACGGCCACCACGCGGCCGATGCCCGCATCGCCGATGGCCGCGGGCGCGCCGAGCGCGTTGCCGTAGAAGGTATAGAAACTGCCGTTGAAGCCTGCCTCGCGCGCCGCCTTCACGAGCAGCGTGAGGTCGTTGCCCCAGTTGCCGGTGAACACCGCCTGCGCGCCGCTCGCGAGGATCTTGGTGGCGTAGGGCGCGAAGTCCTTCACCTTGCCCATCGGGTGCAGTTCGTCGCCGACGATCTCCACATCGGGCCGCTGCACGCCGAGCTGCCGGCGCACCTCGCGCAGCACCGACTGGCCGAAGCTGTAGTCCTGCCCGATCAGGTAGGCGCGCTTGAGCGCCGCGTCGTCCTTCACCACGTCCATCAGCGCGGCCACGCGCATGTCGGCATGCGCGTCGAAGCGAAAGTGCCAGAAGCTGCAGCGCTCGTTGGTGAGCACCGGATCGACCGCCGCGTAGTTCAGGAAGATCACGCGCCTTGCCGGATCGCGCTCGTTGTTCTTGTCGATGGCATCGACCAGCGCCGCCGCGGTGGCCGACGAGTTGCCCTGCAGCACGATGCGCGCGCCGTCGTCCATGGCCGCGCGCAATGCGGAGAGCGCTTCTTCGTTCTGGCCCTTGCTGTCGTAGCGGTCGAGCTGCAGCGGACGCGCACCGCCGGGCAGCTTCACGCCGCCGCGCGCGTTGACCCGCTCCACCGCCCACAGCAGGTTGCGAAACACCGCTTCGCCCGTGTTCGCGAAGGGCCCGCTCATGCTCTCGATCAACGCAAGCCGGATGGGCGCGGGCGGCACGGACGAGGTTTGCGCAAGCGCGGCGAAGGGGCTCGCGCATAGCGCCAGCGCCGCGAATTTCAAGGCCTGGCGGCGCCAAATAAAGGGGGGAGTCATCGTCTTGAAACGCGTGCGGCTGCGCCTAGATGAGGTGTCAAGCGGCACTCAGGATTGAATGGCCGCGCAGTGTAAGGGACACACATTCCTTGTCCCCATTGTGTTCATTCAGGAGCTTTTCATCATGTTTTTCGCACCCACCGTCCGCACCACCCGCTTCGTTCCCCGCTCGTACGACCGTGCCTTCGAGCGCTTCGTGAACGACGCCTTCGCCGCACCCCGCCGTTCGCCGCTGGTGGAGCAGGACGACAAGAGCTGGACTCTCTCGCTCGACGTGCCGGGCTTCTCGCGCGAAGACCTCGCGATCAGCCTCGAAGGCGCCGTGGTCCGCATCGACAGCAAGGCCGAAGCCAAGCGCCAGTTCAAGGCCGCCTACGAACTGCCGCTGGACATCGATGCCGCAGCGAGCGAAGCCAAGCTGGAAAACGGCGTGCTCACGCTGAAGCTGGGCAAGCTGGTTCCGGTGAGCCAGGCTTCGCAACTGCAGATCAACTAAGGCGGCCAGGACTGGCCGTACGGCCAGGCTTTGATGCGACGTGCCGCCCTGCCTTTGCCTGCCTTTGCAGGGCGGCACGCGTTGCTTTCTTTACACCGCCTCGGGCAGCGGCTGCGCCTCGGCTGCCAGCGAGGCCATCGGCCAACGCGGTTTGACGTCGAAAGCGTAGCGCGCGCTGGCCTGGGACAGGCCAGACTGCAGGCGCATCGCGGCGGCCATGGCGATCATGGCGCCGTTGTCGGTGCACAGGTGCAGCTCGGGGTAGTGCACGCGCACCTTGCGCTTGGCGCACGCCGCATTCAGTTGCTTACGCAAATTCTTGTTCGCGCCCACCCCGCCGGCCACCACTAGGCGCTTGAGCCCGGTCTGGTCGAGCGCCGCAAGAGACTTCTTCAGCAGCACCTCCACGATGGCTGCCTGCGTCGACGCCGCCAGATCGGCCTTGTTCGCTTCGAGCTGGTCGCCGAGCTTCTTGGCCTGCGTCAGCACCGCCGTCTTCAGGCCCGCGAAGGAAAAATCGAGATCGCCACTGTGCAGCAGTGGCCTCGGCAGCTTGAACGCCGTCGGGTTGCCGTCTTCAGCGAGCTTGGCAAGCCACGGTCCGCCCGGATACGGCAGGCCCATGAGCTTGGCGCTCTTGTCGAAGGCTTCGCCCGCGGCATCGTCGATGGTTTCGCCGAGCAGCTCGTAGCGCCCCACGCCGTCGACCCGCATCAGCTGCGTGTGACCACCCGACACCAGCAGCGCGACGAACGGAAATTCCGGCGGATCGGCACTCAGAAAAGGCGACAGCAGATGCCCTTCGAGGTGATGCACGCCCAGCACCGGTTTGCCGAGCGCCACGCCCAGCGCGCAAGCCACGCCGGCGCCCACCAGCAGCGCGCCCGCAAGCCCCGGCCCGCGCGTGTAGGCCACCACGTCGATTTCCTTCAGCGAGCGCCCGGCCTCGGCCATCACGGTTTCGGTGAGCGGCAGCACGCGGCGGATGTGGTCGCGGCTGGCCAGTTCGGGCACCACGCCGCCGTAGGCCTGGTGCATGGCGATCTGGCTGTGCAGTGCGTGCGAAAGCAGCACCGGCAGCGCGTCGCCGTGAGACTCGACCAGCGCCACGCCGGTCTCGTCGCAAGATGATTCGATTCCCAACAAGAGCATGCGGCGAGTGTAGGTGGCGCCTGCAAGCGACGCCCGCAAAGGGGCAAGGCACGGATGTTGCAGCGACGGTGTGCGTCCCCTTCCCCACCCACCATGAAATCCGGTCTGCACTTCCTCATTGCCGCCCGCCAGTGCGAAATCGACGAGCTCGACCAGCTCGCGCGCACCAGCGAGCTGGTCGGCCTGATCGGCCGGCTGGTGCATGCGCTGCAGCGCGAGCGCGGCATGTCGAACGTGTTCCTCGCCTCGCGCGGCCAGCGCTTCGCCGACCAGCGCGGTCCGCAGATCGCCGAATGCCAGGCGCTCGAGGAGGCGGTGCGCAACGGATTCGACCAGTTGGAAACCGAGGCCCGCCAGCGTGCCAGTGCCGGTAACAGCGCACGCCTTTTCAGCCGCATCGCCTGGGTGCTGCCGGGGCTGGACGCCCTGCCCGCGCTGCGCACGCGCGTCGGCGCACTGGAACTCGCGCCTGCGCAATCGACCGCGGCCTTCGCCAAGCTCGTCGCCGGCCTGCTGGCCGTGGTGTTCGAGGCGGCCGACGGCGCCACCGACCCCGAGATCTCGCGCCTCCTGGTCGCGATGTTCAACTTCATGCAGGGCAAGGAGTTTGCCGGCCAGGAGCGCGCCTTCGGCGCTGCCACGCTGGCGCTGGGCCGCAGCAACGAGGCGCAGCGCGTGCAGTGGCTGCACCTCATCGAATCGCAGGAACGCTGCTTTCACGTCTTCACCGATTTCTCGAGCGACGAGGTGCTGGTGCTGTGGCGCGAAAGCGAGGCCGACGCCACCATGGCCGAGCTCGAGCGCCTGCGCCGCATCGGCACCACGCTGGCCGCGGCGCCGGACGCGCAATACAGCCAGCTGAGCCAGGACTGGTTCGACTGCTGCTCCCGCCGCATCGACGCGATGCGCAGGGTCGAAGACCGCCTCGCCGCCGACCTGCGCGCCCTCTGCAACCGCAAGACCGCGCAGGCGCGCACCGACCTGGAGGCCTACCAGCAACTGCTCGGCACGCTGGCGCCGCAGTCCGGCGGCGCCCTGTTCTTCGACAATGCCGGCACCCAGGCCGTGGCCCCCGCCCCGTACGGGCGCGGGCTGGAACGCTCGGTGCTCGACATGGTCCAGGAGCAGTCGCAGCGCCTGCAGGCCATGAGCGACGAGTTGCAGACCGTGCGCGCCTCGCTCAACGAGCGCAAGGTGGTCGAGCGCGCCAAGGGCCTGCTGATGGCGCACCGGCGCCTGAGCGAGGACGAGGCCCACAAGATGCTGCGTCAGACCGCCATGAACCAGAAGCGCCGGCTGGTCGACGTGGCGGAGTCGATGCTCGCCATGGCCGACTACCTGCCGATGCCCGATGCCCGCACGCCGCGCTGAGCGCGTTTCAACTTGGTGCAATGCACAAAAACGTGCCTTGGCCGGATGCCGGCGTCCAGCAGTGCTCCGGCCTTCGCACACCGTGCACCAGAGCTACTTTTTCGATAGCACCGCACATCCCACGATTACTGGCACGCAGTTTGCGTAGGTGAGTACATAAGACCTTCGTGGTCTTCAGGCAGGCGGCACCCAACGGCGGGTGTCTCCCACCGAACCGGACAAAGGCGTCCCCATCCCGCAAGGGCTCGTTCGCGAGCAGCCCCTGCGCGGTCGGGACGCCTTTTTTGTTTTTCGCTTCTGCTTTTTTTGTTTGTTCGTTCTTCAACCGGAGCCCGCCCTCATGACCGACCTGCTGAAAACCCGTCTCAGCCGCCGCCGCGTACTGCAAGCCGCCGCCATCGGCGCCGTGGGCATCGACCCTGCCCTGCGCGCCGCCGTCTGGGCCCAGGGCTCCGACAAGCCCGAAAAGGAAGAAGTGAAGATCGGCTTCATCCCGCTGACCGATTGCGCAAGCGTGGTGATGGCCTCGGTGCTCGGCATCGACAAGAAGTACGGCGTGAAGATCGTCCCCAGCAAGGAAGCCAGCTGGGCCGGCGTGCGCGACAAGCTCTCCAACGGCGACATCGACATGGCGCACGTGCTCTACGGCCTGGTCTACGGCATGCACCTGGGCCTGAGCGGCCCGAAGAAGGACATGGCCGTGCTCATGACCCTCAACAACAACGGCCAGGCGATCACGCTCTCGAAGAAGCTGGCCGACAAGGGCGCTGTCGATGCGGCCTCCCTCGCCAAGCTCATCGCCACCGAGAAGCGCGAATACACCTTCGCCCAGACCTTCCCCACCGGCACGCATGCGATGTGGCTTTACTACTGGCTCGCCTCGGCCGGCATCGATCCGTTCAAGGACGTGAAGAACATCACCGTGCCGCCCCCGCAGATGGTGGCCAACATGCGCGTGGGCAACATGGACGGCTACTGCGTGGGCGAGCCCTGGGGCCAGCGCGCGATCATGGACGGCATCGGCATCACCGCCATCACCACGCAGGACATCTGGAAGGACCACCCCGAGAAGGTGCTCGGCTGCACCGCCGAATTCACGAAGAAGTACCCCAACACCGCGCGTGCGGTGACCGCCGCGATCCTCGAAGCCAGCAAGTGGATCGACACCGGCCTGCAGAACAAGAACAAGATGGCCGAGACCATCGCCGACAAGAGCTACGTCAACACCAGCGTGGACGCGATCAACCAGCGCATCCTGGGCCGCTACACCAACGGCCTGGGCAAGAGCTGGGACGACCCGAACCACATGAAGTTCTACAACGGCGGCGCGGTGAACTTCCCCTACCTCTCGGACGGCATGTGGTTCATCACGCAGCACAAGCGCTGGGGTCTGCTGAAGGAGCACCCCGATTACCTGAAGGTGGCCACCGAGATCAACCGCATCGACATCTACAAGCAGGCCGCCGCCGCCACGCAGACGCCGGTGCCCAAGGATGTGATGCGCACCAGCAAGCTCTTCGACGGCTCCGTCTGGGACGGCAAGGACCCGAAGAAGTACGCCGAGTCTTTCAAGCTGCATGTCTGAGGAGAAACGCACCATGGTCAGCGCTGTATTTCACTCTCCGCTCGAAGCGGCCGCATCGCAGGCGCCGGCGCCTGCCGCCGCCAGGCCCGTGGCACCCGCGCCCGCAGTCGTGGCGGCCCCTGCGCCCGAGCCCCGTAACCGCACGCCCATCGACCTGCGCGCCTTCTGGATGCGCGTGCTCCCGCCGCTCGCGGGCTTCGGCCTGCTGCTCTTGATCTGGGAACTGGTCGCGATGAAAAGCACCACCGGCTTTCCGACGCCGCTCGCCACCTGGCAGCAGGCGCTCACGGTGTTCAGCGATCCGTTCTACAGCAAGGGGCCGAACGACCAGGGCGTGGGCTGGAACGTGCTCTCGTCGCTGCAACGCGTGGCGCTGGGCTTCGGGCTCGCGGCGCTGGTCGGCATTCCGGCGGGCTTCGCGATCGGACGCTTCGAGTTCCTCGCGCGCATGTTCAATCCGCTGATCAGCCTGATGCGCCCGGTGTCGCCGCTCGCGTGGCTGCCCATCGGCCTCCTGGTGTTCAAGGGCGCGAACCCGGCGGCCATCTGGACCATCTTCATCTGCTCGATCTGGCCGATGGTCATCAACACCGCCGTGGGCGTGCAGCGCGTGCCGAGCGACTACATGAACGTGGCGAAGGTGCTCAATCTTTCCGAATGGAAGATCCTCACCAAGATCCTCTTCCCCGCCGTCCTGCCCTACATGCTCACCGGCGTGCGCCTCGCGGTCGGCACCGCGTGGCTGGTGATCGTCGCGGCCGAGATGCTGACCGGCGGCGTGGGCATCGGCTTCTGGGTGTGGGACGAGTGGAACAACCTCAACGTCGCCAACATCATCATCGCGATCTTCGTGATCGGCATCGTCGGTCTGGTGCTGGAGTTCGCGCTCATCAAGCTCGCAACTGCATTCACGTTCGAAGAGGTGAAGTCATGAACGACGATTCGAAGTACATCGAGATCCGAGACGTCGAGCAGCGTTTCAAGACTGCGAAGGGCAGCTTCCTCGCGCTGCGCGACATCAACCTGAACGTCGCCAAGGGCGAGTTCATCACGCTGATTGGACATTCAGGCTGCGGCAAGTCGACGCTCTTGAACCTGATCGCCGGGCTGACCACGCCGACGCAAGGCGTGCTGCTGTGCGCAAACCGCGAAATCAAAGGGCCTGGCCCTGAACGCGCCGTCGTGTTCCAGAACCACTCGCTGCTGCCCTGGCTCACCTGCTTCGAGAACGTGTACCTCGCGGTCGAGCGCGTGTTCGCCGCCACCGAGAGCAAGGCGCAACTGCGCCAACGCACCGATGCAGCGCTCGCGCTGGTCGGGCTCACGCCCGCAGCGCAGAAGCGCCCCGGCGAAATCTCCGGTGGCATGAAGCAGCGCGTGGGCATCGCGCGCGCGCTGTCGATGGAACCCAAGGTGCTGCTGATGGACGAGCCCTTCGGCGCGCTCGACGCCCTCACCCGCGCCAAGCTGCAGGACGAGCTGCTCGCCATCGTGCAGAAGACGCACAGCACCGTCGTCATGGTCACGCACGACGTCGACGAAGCCGTGCTGTTGAGCGACCGCATCGTGATGCTCACCAACGGCCCGGCTGCCACCATCGGCGACGTGCTGGCGGTGGACATCGCGCGCCCGCGCAACCGCGTCGAGCTGGCGGAAGACCCAGCCTATGTGCATGCGCGCAAGGCGGTGATCGATTTCCTCTACACGCGCCAGGCGCATGTGGAGAAGGTCGCGGCCTGACGCAACGGGTGCCGCACAACCGGCGTCAGGACATGATGACCTGCAGGCTGTGCTCGTACCAACCCGTGAGGCGCTCGAAGGTGTCGACGAGCGCTTCGCTGGAGCGAACCAGCGTGGCGCGGCCTTCGGGACTGTCCAGCGCCTGCACGCCGCCGACCAGGCGCAGCCATTCGTCGCGCGCAGTCACCAACCCGGCGCGGATCTCGGGTGAACTGAGGGGTGCGCGCTCCAGCTCCACGAGCGCGGCTTCGAACTCATTCATCGTCGGCAGCAGCCGCGCACGCGAGGCGCTTGCGGCGAGCGTAGAAGCCAGCAACGCATCCTTCGCCAGGCGCTGCGCGCGCATTCGCTGCCGTCCGCAGATGTTGACGATGCGCAGCGCCCGCCGTGCGCCCGATGCTTCCAGCGCCTCCGTCATCGCTTCTGCCGCGAGCAGCACGGCCTCGCCACGCGCATCGATCTTGGCGAGCGCCTGCGGCGTGGGCTTCACGGGCAGCGCCGTGCTCAACCCGTTCCATGCCGCCTGCACCTCGGCAAGCGCACGCAGGCCGGCAGTGCCCAGGTCGAGGGCCGACAGGTGATCCAGGTTCTGCTGCACCCGCTCGGTCGACTGCGTGCGCAGGACCCGCGCGCGCTGCACGTCGATGCCGGCGAGCAGTTGCGCCGCCACCCGCACCAGCCGCTGCGACAGCATGCGCAACTGCCCGGCGCGGTTGATCGCCTCGGCCCACTGCGCGGCCTCGATGACCGAGCGCGACACTTCGCCGAGCCGCAGGTTGGCGTGCATCGCCGCACCGCGCAGCAGGCCGAAGGCCTCGTCCTCGCCGATGCCGCGCGCGGACATCAAAAGGCCCTTGGCGCGATCGACCCACTTGCGCTCGTCCATGCGGGTGCGCAGGTTGTCGAGCTCGGTGCGCAGCGCGGTTTCGCGCGTCCATCGGGCCTGGGCGCGGGCCAGCAATGCGGGAATCGACAACGCATCGAGCGGCGCCCATGCATGCACGCCGAGCGCAACCAGCGCCTCGTGCTGTGCACCTTCCAGCGGCGCGCCGGCCACGCTCACCGCGCAGGGCGGCACGCCGTTCCAGATCTGCAACGCATTGCGCAAGGCCTGAAGCTGCGCCGCATCGGGCAGGCAGGCCAGCACCTGTTGCGGTGCAAGCGCACCGGCTTGCTGCACCAGCGTGCGGCAGGTGGCGCGCCCGATCACCGTGGCGCCGGCATCCGCGAGGCCCTGGCGCAGCGGCTCCGGCAAGGGCGCGGAGGCCTCGAATTCATTGGGCAGGACGAGAAGAAGGGAAGTCATGGCGGGGTGTCGGAAGGCACGGCAAGCATAGGCCACGCCTGCGGAATTTCGCGGGCACGCCTCTTGCAACGAAGGGGATGCGGTGTAACGAAGCACCGCTTTGGTGAGGCTGCAGGCTCCTGCAACCCGTCCGGCCACGCACAGGCCGGACACACCCCCACGCCGACAGCGTCCGCTGCCGGCACCCCGACCCCAACCCTGTCCGTCGACACGACCCTTCCAAGGTCGCGCCGCGGCTTTTTGCACCTTTGAACACCATGTCCGGTTTCAGGAATTTCTTGCAGTCAGGCCACAGTCCCACGCTGTTCGCGGCGTTCCTGTACTTCTCGTTCTCCTGCTGCATCTGGGTGCTCAACGGCGCCATGGCGCCCTTCATCGGCGAGAGCTTCGACCTCTCGCCCGCGCAGAAGGGCCTGATGCTGTCGGTGCCGATCATCGCGGGCGCGCTCATGCGCTTTCCGCTGGGCATCCTCTCGCAGTACATCGGCCGCAAGAAGGCCACGCTGGTCGAGATGGGCCTTATCGCCGTGGCGATGCTGTTCGGCTTCTTCTTCGTCAAGAGCTTCAACGACCTGCTCGCCATGGGCGTGCTGCTGGGCATCGCCGGCGCGAGCTTCGGCGTGGCGCTGTCGCTGGGCTCGGGCTGGTTCCCGCCACAGCACAAGGGCCTCGCGATGGGGCTCGTGGGCGCGGGCAACGTGGGCACGGCGGTGTCGGTGCTGGTGGCGCCGCCGCTCGCGCTGTGGCTGGGCTGGCAGGCGGTGTACGGCGTGGCCGCGGTCGCGATCCTGATCCCGATGGTCGTCATGGTGATCTTCGCCAAGGAGCCACCCGACGTCGACAGCCATGCGAGCTTCCGCGAACACATCGCCTGCCTCTTCGAGAAGGACGGCTGGGTCTTCAGCCTGATCTACGGCGTGACCTTCGGCGGCTTCATCGGCCTCACCACCTTCCTGCCCTCGTACTACTACGACCAGTTCGGCGTGAGCAAGGTGCAGGCGGGCCAGCTCACGATGCTTGCAGCCTTCATGGGCGCGGCGGTGCGCATCGTGGGCGGCTGGCTCTCCGACCGCTGGGGTGGCGTGAACACGCTCACCGTGGTGCTGCTGGTGGTGGCCGTGGGTCTCGTGCTCGTCGGCTTTTCCGCAGGCTCGCTGGCGCTCACCACGCTGCTGCTGATCGTGTGCTTCGCCGCGCTGGGCGCAGGCAACGGCGCGCTGTTCCAACTGGTGCCGCTGCGCTGGCCGCTGAGCACCGCGGTGGCCGGCTCGATGATCGGTGAGATCGGCGCCCTCGGCGGCGGCCTCGTGCCCAACGCGATGGGCCTGTCGAAGCAGTACCTGGGCAGCTACACCTGGGGCTTCGTCTTCTTCGGTGCCCTCTCGCTGGCGATGCTGGGCGTGATGCGCGTCATGCAGATCCGCTGGACACGCACCTGGGCCGAAAAGGGTGGCCGTGCGCGCACTTCACCGGCTCCCGCTTCCACGAGCTATACGGCTCCACGAAAGGCCGCCCGGCCATGAGCCTCTTCCGTTCGTCCTCAGCGTGGCAGGAACAACAGCCACACCACGAGCAGTGCGTTGAACAGCAACGACACGCCGAGGGCGATCTTGTAGAGCATGACCGGATCGCGTCGCGAGAGCGGCGTGGCCATGGGCGCGCCGACGGGGCGCGAGGCGCCGCGCTCCAGCGCGAGCAGCATCTCCTCGGCGGTCTCGAAGCGCTCCCTCGGGTCGCGGGCGACGGCCTTGCGCACGAGATGGTCGAGCCACACCGGCACATCGGGCCGCAGCCGCGAGAGCGCGACCGGATCGCGCCGGTAGCGCGCCACCTGGTAGGGCTCGATCTCGCCGTAGGGCAGGTGCCCGCCGAGCCATTGATACAGCGTGGCGCCGAGCGCGAACAGGTCGCTGCCCGCATCCGCAACGCCGCCCTCCTCCCACTGCTCGGGATTGATGTAGCTCGGCGTGCCCGCATGCAATTCGCGCTGCGCCGCGCCTTCACGGCCGGAGAGCGCCACGCCCAGGTCGAGGATGCGCCAGCGCCCGTCATCGCCCAGGTGCAGGTTGCCGGGCTTGATGTCCCGGTGCACCACGCCGTGGCGATGCAGCCGGCCGAGCGCCTTGGTCACCTCGATGGCCGCGGCGACCACTTCGGCCACCGCGCCGCGCGCGCCGGACTTGCGCATCTGCTCCAGCGTGCGGCCGCCGTGCCAGTCGAACACGATGTAGAGCGCGCTTGCGTTCTCGGCGCGTTCGTGCACACGAACGAAACCGCCGCCCTCGCCGACCCGCTGGCCCAGCCAGGCTTCGTGCGCGAGCATCGCGCGCTCCTGCGGGTCGCTGGCACGCGAGGGATGCAGTGTCTTGAGCGCGACCAGCTCGCGCGTGGCCGGATGGCGCGCCTGGTACAGCAGATGAACGCCGGTGTCGGCCACCAGGCCGGTGACGACGTAGCCGTCGAGCACGTCGCCCACCTTCAGCAGCGGCGGCGGCGCGAGCCGGCGGCCGTCGCCCAGTTCGTCGTCGAGCTGCCGCGCATCGAGGCCGACGACGCGAATCACCAGCGCGGTCGCGTTGTCGCGCGTGCCGGCGTCGAGCGCCGCATGCACCAGCGCCTCGCTCGCCGCTTCGGCATCGCCCTGCAGCGCGAGCGCAGCCACCTGCTGCGGCTCGAGCGCGCCGTGCACGCCGTCGGAGGTCAGCACGAAGCAGTCGCCCACGCGAACGTCGCCCTGCGCGTAGTCGACGCGCACCTGGTCGTCCAGGCCGATGGCGCGCGTGAGACGGCTGCGCATGTCTGGATGCTCGAAGGCATGGTCCGCCGTGAGCGGCACGGCCGCTTCGCCATCGTCGCGCACGCGCCAGGCGCGCGTGTCGCCCACGTGGGCCAGTGTGTAGCTCTGGCCGTGCAGCACCAATGCGGTGAGCGTGGTGAGCGCGGTCGCGCTGCCCGCACGGCGTCGGTTGTGGTCGGCGAGCCAGGCGTTCTGCGCGCCGATCAGGCGGTCGAGCGCGGCGGTTGGCTCCCAGGTGTCAGGCGTGGCGAAGTAGTCGGCCAGGAGGCCCATCACCGTGGTCTGCGCCGCCTCCAGGCCGCGCCCGCCGGTGGACACGCCATCGGCAATCGCCGCGATGAGCCCACGCGCCTCGTCGCCGCGCGGCGCATGCACGGCACCGGCGAAGTCTTCGTTCACCTCGCGGGGTCCGCGAAGGCTGCTGTAGCCGATGTCCACTTCAAAGCTCATGGCGCGATTCTCCACGCGCGCCGCGGGCCTTCATTCGCTTGATTTCGAGGAAAGGTCCAGCCCCATGAAGAAAAAAATGAAACTCGTGATGGTCGGCAACGGCATGGCCGGCGTGCGCACGCTCGAGGAGCTGCTGAAGATCGCGCCCGACCTCTACGACATCACCGTCTTCGGCGCCGAGCCGCACCCGAACTACAACCGCATCATGCTGTCGCCGGTGCTCGCGGGAGAGCAGACGGTCGACGAGATCGTGCTCAACAGCTGGGAGTGGTACAGCGACAACCACATCACGCTGCACGCCGGCAAGAAGGTGGTCGAGGTCGACCGCGTCAAGCGCATCGTGCGCGCCGAGGATGGCACCGAGGCACCTTACGACCGCCTGCTGATGTGCACCGGCTCCAACCCCTTCATGCTGCCCGTGCCCGGCAAGGACCTGAAGGGCGTGATCGCCTACCGCGACATCGCCGACACCGACTGCATGATCGAGACCGCCCGCACGCACAAGAACGCGGTGGTCATCGGCGGCGGCCTGCTCGGCCTGGAAGCGGCCAACGGCCTGATGCTGCGCGGCATGAACGTGACCGTGGTGCACGTCATGCCCTGGCTCATGGAGCGCCAGCTGGACGACGTCGCGGGCAAGCTGCTGCAGAAGTCGCTCGAAGACCGGGGCCTCAAGTTCATGATGGGTGCGCAGACGCAGGACATGGTCGGTGGCGAGGACGGCCGCGTGAAGAGCATCCGCTTCAAGGACGGCACGGAAGTCGCGGCCGACCTCGTGGTCATGGCCGTCGGCATCCGCCCCAACGTGGAGCTGGCCGAAAAGATGCGCCTGCATTGCAACCGCGGCATCGTGGTCACCGACACCATGCAGACCGTGACCGATGCGCGCATCTATTCGGTGGGCGAATGCGCGGCGCACCGCGGCATCGCCTACGGGCTGGTGGCGCCGCTGTTCGAACAAGCCAAGGTGGCTGCCAACCACCTCGCGCAGTTCGGCATCGGCCGCTACCTGGGTTCGCTCACCTCCACCAAGCTCAAGGTGACGGGCATCGACCTCTTCAGCGCCGGCGAATTCATGGGCGGCGAAGGCACCGAGGAGATCGTGATGAGCGACCCCTTCGGCGGCGTCTACAAGAAGCTGGTGCTCAAGGACGACAAGCTCGTGGGCGCCTGCCTGTACGGCGACACCGGGGACGGCAGCTGGTACTTCAAGCTGCTGCGCGAAGGCCTCAGCGTGCAGGAGATCCGCGACAGGCTGATGTTCGGTGAATCGAGCATCGGTCTCAAGGAAGACTAGGGTGAGGGCAGCAGCGTGCACATCGCCAACGCCGTTGACGCTCACCTCCTCCACCCACCGGAAGGAGAGGGCGTGATGCGGGAAACAAGATCCACCTGTCCCTATTGCGGCGTCGGCTGCGGCGTGATCATCGAATCCGACGGCGCGCAGATCACCGGCGTGCGCGGCGATCCCGACCACCCTGCCAATTTCGGGCGCCTCTGCACCAAGGGCTCGACGCTGCACCTGACGGCCACGGCGCCTGTCACGCGGCAGGCGCGGCTGCTGCAGCCGCTGCAGCGCCTTGTGCGCGGCGAAGCGCCCACGGCCGTGTCGTGGGACACGGCGCTCGACAACGCGGCGGGCAAGTTCGCACAGGTCATCCAGGACCACGGCCCCGATGCGGTCGGTTTCTACATCTCGGGCCAGTTGCTGACCGAGGACTATTACGTCTTCAACAAGCTCGCCAAGGGCCTGGTCGGCACCAACAATGTCGACACGAATTCGCGCCTGTGCATGAGCAGTGCGGTCGCGGGCTACAAGCAGACGCTGGGCGCCGATGCGCCGCCCGCCTGCTACGACGACCTGAAGCATGCCGACTGCCTCTTCATCGTGGGCAGCAACACGGCATGGGCGCACCCGATTCTTTTCCGCCGCATCGAGGATGCGAAGGCGGCGAACCCGGCGCTGAAGATCATCGTGGCCGATCCGCGCCGCACCGACACGGTCGAGATCGCCGACCTGTTCCTGCCGATCCAGCCCGGCACCGACGTGATGCTGTTCCACGGCATGCTGCACCTGATGCTGTGGGAAGGCTGGACCGACGCGAAGTACATCGCCGAGCACACCAACGGCTTCGACGCGCTGAAGGCCACGGTGCGCGAGTGCACGCCGGACAAGGTGGCGCAGGTCTGCGGCATCCCGAAGGACGATCTGCTCCAGGCCGCGCGGCTCTTCGCCACCTCGCCCGCGACGCTGAGCCTGTATTGCCAGGGCCTGAACCAGTCTTCCAGCGGCACCGCGAAGAACGCGGCGCTCATCAACCTGCACCTGGCCACCGGTCAGATCGGCAAGCCGGGCGCCGGCCCGTTCTCGCTCACCGGCCAGCCCAATGCGATGGGCGGGCGCGAAGTGGGCGGCCTCGCCAACCTGCTGAGCGCGCACCGCGATCTGGCCAACCCCGAACATCGCGCCGAAGTGGCTGCGCTCTGGGGCGTGCCGTCGGTGCCGGAGAAGCCGGGCAGGACCGCGATCGAGATGTTCCAAGCCGCCGCCGACGGCGAGATCCGCGCGCTCTGGATCGCCTGTACCAACCCCGCGCAGTCGATGCCCGACCAGGCGACGGTGCGGCGCGCGCTGGAGCGCGCCGAGTTCGTGGTGGTGCAGGAGGCCTTCTCCACCACCGCCACCTGCGCCTTCGCCGACCTGCTGCTGCCCGCCACCACCTGGGGCGAGAAGGACGGCAGCGTGACCAACAGCGAGCGCCGCATCTCGCGCGTGCGCCCCGCCATCGCCGCACCGGGCGAGACGCGGCACGACTGGTCGATTGCCACCGACTTCGCACGCCGGCTCGAACAGCGGCTCGGCCGCGCGGGCACGCTATTTCCGTACGACACCGCCGAATCGGTCTGGAACGAGCATCGCGAAACCACGCGCGGGCGCGACCTGGACATCACCGGCCTGAGCTACGCGATGCTCGACGACCTCGGCCCGCAGCAATGGCCGCTGAAGGAAGGCGAAAGCAGCGGCCGGGTGCGCCTGTACGAGGACGGCGTGTTCCCCACGCCCGATGGCCGCGCCCGTTTTGTCGACACGCCCTACAAACCCGTGGCCGAGGCCCGCGAGGCGCGCTATCCCTTCTCGCTCAACACCGGGCGCCTGCGCGACCAGTGGCACGGCATGAGCCGCACCGGCACTGTCGGCCGCCTGTTCGGCCATGTCGCCGAGCCCTTGGTGCAGATGAACCCGCAGGACATGGCGCGCCGCCAGATCGGCGAAGGCGACCTCGTGCACCTGACGTCGAAGCGTGGCTCGATCCTGCTGCCTGCGCGCGGCAGCGCCGAGATCGGCCTGAGCCAGGCCTTCGTCGCGATGCACTGGGGCGAGGAGTACCTGAGCGGCTGCTCGTCGACCGGCACGCGGCTGGCCGGCATCAACGCGCTCACCACGCCGGCCTACTGCCCGACTTCGAAACAGCCCGAGCTCAAGCACACGGCGGTGAAGATCCTCAAAGCCGAGTTGCCGTGGTCGCTGCTCACGATGGCGTGGCTCCCGACCGACGAGGTGCTGGCAGTGCACCGTGCGCTGCAGCCGCTGATGGCGATGTTTCCATTCGCGACCTGCGTGCCGTTCTCGGGCAGCACCAAGGACGCGGCGGGTGCGGAACGCAGCGGCCTCCTGTTCCGCGCAGCCGCGCACGATGCGCCGGCCGATGCGCTGCTGGAACAGATCGAAGCCCTGCTCGGCCTGCAAAGCGCCGACACCCTGCGCTACGCCGACCGCCGCCGCGGCCAGCGCCGTTCGGTGCGGCTGGTGCGCCGCGCCGACCAGAGCGCCGGCCTCGAAGCCTTTTTGCTCGCGGGCGACACCAGCGCCGAAGCCTGGATCGCCACGCTGCTGAGGGAAGAACTGCCGGCGCAGAGCTACGGCCGCCTGCTGCTTTCGCCCGGCGCCCGTGCGCCGCTGGCGGTGCAGTCGCGCGGAAAGCCGGTCTGCACCTGCTTCAACGTGACCGACGTGGCGATCCAGACCGAGCTCGGCCGCTGCGGCGGCACGCCCGGCGAGCGATTGGCCGCTCTGCAAGGAACGCTGAAATGCGGCACGAACTGCGGCTCGTGCATTCCGGAGCTCAAACGCATGGTGCGGATGGTGCCGTCCGAAGCCGTGGCGGAGACCCCATGAGCTGCGTGTCTTGCTCCCTCCCCTCCCGGGGGAGGGCCGGGGTGGGGGCAGGCGGCGTACCTATGGAGCGCTCTGCCCGCCCCCATCCCAACCTTCCCCCAGAGGGGGAAGGGGTAAAACCAGTGCATAAGCCGACTCGCATTCCGGCATAAGCGTTGCAGGACAATCCGCCTACCCATGGGAATCAGCCAATACATCAAGGAAATCGGCCGCGGCGCGCGAGGCGCCAAGCCGCTCACGCGCGAACAGGCCACAGACCTGTTCGGCCAGGTGCTGGACGGCACCGTCACCGACCTCGAAATCGGCGGCTTCTGCCTCGCGATGCGCATCAAGGGCGAGACGCCCGAGGAGATGGCCGGTTTTCTCGATGCCACGCATGCGCGGCTGCAGCACATTCCCGCCGGCGACCGTGCGCTCATCGTGCTGCCCAGCTACAACGGCGCGCGCAAGCTCCCGGTGCTCACCCCGCTGCTCGCGCTGCTGCTGGCCCGCGAAGGCCTGCCGGTGCTGGTGCACGGCAGCGCCACCGAGACGGCACGCGTGCTCGCCTCCAACGTGCTCGCCGCGCTCGATGTACCGCCCATGACCGCCATCGGCCCCATCGCCAACGGCACCGTGGGCTTCGCCGCGACCGAGCTGCTGAACCCCACGCTCAAGCGCCTGCTCGACGTGCGCCGCGTCGTCGGCCTGCGCAACCCTGGCCACAGCGTGGTCAAGCTGATGCAGCCCACCGCCGGCCCGGCCGTGGTGGTCGCCAGCTACACGCACCCCGAATACGCCCGCGTCATGGCCGAGACCTTCGAGCTGATGGGCACCACCGCCCTGCTCTCGCGCGGCCTCGAAGGCGAGGTGGTCTCCGACCCGCGCCGCACCGCGCAGATCGACGGCTTCCTCTGCGGTGTGCGCACCGAGCTGCAGGCGCAGGTCAGCGGCACCGCGACCGAGGTGCCCGGGCTTCCGAAGGAAATCGACGTCGCCACCACGGCCGACTACACACGGCGCGTATTGAACGGCGAGCATCCTGTGCCTGAAGCCATCGCCGCACAGGTCGGGCACATCAAGCAACTGGCATCCCACGCATGAACAACGCATCCACCCTCATCAC
Organism: Variovorax sp. W2I14; assembly: GCF_050435205.1. Taxonomy (NCBI): domain Bacteria; kingdom Pseudomonadati; phylum Pseudomonadota; class Betaproteobacteria; order Burkholderiales; family Comamonadaceae; genus Variovorax; species Variovorax sp. W2I14. The sequence continues at coordinate 2,728,065 of NZ_JBNDJX010000001.1, forward strand.
CGGCCGCTGCACGCTGGTGGGCGCCGGCCCTGGCGACCCGGAACTTCTGACCATCAAGGCCGTGAAGGCGATCCAGGCCGCCACGGTGCTGCTGGTCGACGACCTCGTGAGCGACGAAATCCTGGCCTACGCCCGCCCCGGCGCGCGCATCGTGCACGTGGGCAAACGCGGCGGCTGCAAGAGCACGCCGCAAGCGTTCATCGAGCGGCTCATGATCACCGCGGTGCGCGAAGGCGAAACCGTGGTGCGGCTGAAGGGCGGCGACCCGTTCATCTTCGGCCGCGGCGGCGAAGAGGTGGAGCACCTGCGCGAAGCCGGCATCGAATGCGCGGTGGTCAACGGCATCACCGCCGGCCTTGCGGCCGTGACCTCGCTGGGCGTGCCGCTCACCCACCGCGACCACGCGCAGGGCGTCGTGTTCGTCACCGGCCACGCCAAGACCGGCGCGGGCGCGCAGGATGACCCGACCGACTGGCGCGCACTCGCCGCGATGGCGCACAACGCGCGCCTCACGCTGGTGATCTACATGGGCGTATCGGGCGCGGCGCGCATCGAACGCGAATTGCTGCAGGGCCTGCCGGGGGACACGCCCGTTGCCGTTGTCCAGCACGCAAGCCTGCCGCACCAGCGCCACATCGCGACCACGCTCGACGGACTGCAGGCACGCATCGCCGAAGCGGGGCTCGCGAGCCCCGCGGTGATCGTGGTGGGCGACGTGCTGCGCGGGCTGGCTGCCGCTGCGCTGCCGGCGGGTGCGGACCGCTTCGGCACCTAGCTTTCGAAAGCCCAGTGGCGGCCGGGCGCCGCCGATCACGTGGCATGGAGCGTGCTTAGACCGTGCATGCCCGTCACCCGCCCGTTTTCCGCCCGGCAATGAACGCCGTCGCCCCGCTCCCGCCCGCCGCGGTCGAGATCGTTGCGCTCAGCAAGCGCTACGCCCCCGGCACGCCAGCCGCCGTCGACGCCATCGATCTGCGCATCGCCAGCGGCAGTTATTGCTGCCTGCTGGGGCCCTCGGGCTGCGGCAAGAGCACCACGCTGCGCATGATCGCGGGCCACGAGTCGGTCACCAGCGGCGACATCCTCTTGGACAACCGCAACATCACCAACCTGCCCGCCGCCGCGCGCGGCACGGCGATGATGTTCCAGAGCTTCGCGCTGTTCCCGCACCTCTCGGCCACCGACAACGTGGCTTTCAGCCTCAAGATGAAAGGCGTCGGCAAGGCCGAGCGCCAGAAGCGTGCGCGCGACCTCCTGGCGCGCGTCGCGATGGGTCACTTGGCCGAGCGCAAGCCCGGCGAACTCTCCGGTGGACAGCAGCAGCGCGTGGCGCTGGCCCGCGCGCTCATCACCGAGCCGCGCGTGCTGCTGCTCGATGAGCCGCTGTCGGCACTCGATCCGTTCCTGCGCATCCAGATGCGCGCCGAGCTGCGACGCTGGCAAAAGGAGCTGGGCTTGACCTTCGTGCATGTGACGCACTCGCAGGAAGAAGCCATGGCGCTGGCCGACACGATGGTGGTGATGAACCACGGCGTGATCGAGCAGGTCGGCTCGCCGCACGAGATCTACAACCACCCCGCCAACGAATTCGTGGCGCGCTTCATGGGCGGCCACAACGTGATCGACACGCCCGCCGGGCCGATTGCCGTGCGCAACGATCACATGCGGATCGCAACGACATCGGACGGCGGCGGCCTTGCCGCGGCGATCACCGATGTCGAGTACCAGGGCACCTACGTGCTGCTCGGCCTGGCGCTGGAAGCCGCCGCGCCGGAGCGCCGGAACGTGTCGGTGCTGCTGGGCGAAGCCGCTTTTCTCGCGAGCCCCTATGCGCAGGGCGAGACGGTTCGCCTGTCATGGGCCGAAGCCGATGCGCGCTCGCTCGCCGTGGCGCCGTAGTCCTCTTTTCTCCTTTTCTCCCCTCTCTCGTTCGCCTCTTTTTTCTTCCACGGAGACTTTGCCAATGACCGAACCCATCGACTCGTCCGCCGGCGTCAAGCGCCGCACCCTGCTGCAGGGCACCGCCGGCATCCTGGCCACGGGCATCGCGCCCTTCGTGCACGCACAGGAAAAGATCGTGCTGCGCTACCTGGGCACCGCGGTGAACCAGGACAAGGCGATCGCCGAGAAGTTCAAGGCCGACACCGGCATCGAGATCCAGTACGTGGCCGTGACCACCGACGACGTGACCAAACGCGCGGTGACCGCACCCAACAGCTTCGACCTGATCGACACCGAGTTCTTCTCGCTCAAGAAGATCGTGCCCACCGGCAACCTGAAAGGCATCGACACCAAGCGCGTGAAGAACGCCGCCAAGATCACCTCGCTCTTCACGAAGGGCGAAGTGGGCGGCAAGAAGGTCGGCGACCAGGGCACGGCGCCCATCAAGGTGATCTACCTCGAAGGCGAGAAGAGCAAGGCGTTCGCCAAGTCGCCGACGCAGTTCATGTCGCTGATTCCGACCACCTACAACGCCGACACGCTGGGCATTCGCCCCGACCTCATCAAGCGCCCGATCGGCTCCTGGGCCGAGTTGCTGAACCCCGAGTTCAAGGGCAAGGCGGCGATCCTGAACATCCCATCGATCGGCATCATGGACGCCGCGATGGTGGTGGAGGCCAAGGGCATCCACAAGTACGCCGACAAGGGCAACATGACCAAGGCCGAGATCGACCTCACGATCAAGACCCTGATCGAAGCCAAGAAGGCCGGCCAGTTCCGCGCGTTGTGGAAGGACTTCAACGAGTCGGTCAACCTCATGGCCTCGGGCGAAGTGGTGATCCAGTCGATGTGGTCGCCGGCCGTCACCGCGGTGCGCGGCAAGGGCATCGACTGCACGTTCCAGCCCCTGAAGGAAGGCTATCGCGCCTGGGCCTCGGGCTTCGGCCTGCCGGCCACGCTCTCGGGCAAGAAGCTCGATGGCGCCTACGAATTCATCAACTGGTTCCTCGACGGCTGGGCCGGCGCCTACCTCAACCGCCAGGGCTACTACAGCGCCGTGCTGGACACCGCCAAGACCAAGATGGAAGCCTACGAATGGGCCTACTGGATGGAAGGCAAGCCCGCCGCACAGGACATCAAGAGCCCGCAGGGCGACGTGATCGCCAAGGCCGGCGCGGTGCGCGACGGCGGCAGCTACGAGCAGCGCATGGGCGGCATTGCCTGCTGGAACGCGGTGATGGACGAGAACGAATACATGGTCCGCAAGTGGAACGAGTTCGTCGCGGCCTGACTTCCTTTTCGATTCCGTGAGCGCTCCCGCCACCCGCGCATCCGCCGCCGCCAACCCGCTCCACACCGTGAAGGCGTGGTGGCAGGCGGCGCCGTTCGCGCTGGTGTTTCTCCTGTTCTTCCTGATTCCACTGGCGCTGGTCGCGATGGTCAGCCTGTGGAATTTCAACGAGTACGAGCTGATCCCCGCGATCACCCTGCGCAACTACCTGAGCCTGTTCGAGGGGTGCTCGCACCTCACCGACAACGGCGACCTGTGCGTCACGCTCAACACGTACCTCAGCACCTTCAAGTTCTGCCTGCTGGTGTGGGGCATCACGCTGCTCATCGGTTTTTCGGTCGCCTACTTCCTGGCGTTCCATGTGCGCTCGTCGACCATGCAGACGGTGCTGTTCGTGCTGTGCACCGTGCCCTTCTGGACATCGAACGTGATCCGCATGATCTCGTGGGTGCCGCTGCTGGGGCGGAACGGCCTGGTCAACCAGGCGCTGATGGGCACGGGCCTCGTGAACCAGCCGGTCGAGTGGCTGCTGTTCTCCGATTTCTCGGTGGTGCTGGCCTTCGTGCACCTCTACACGATGTTCATGATCGTGCCGATCTTCAACAGCATGATGCGCATCGACCGCTCGCTGCTCGAAGCGGCGAACGATGCGGGCGCCTCGGGCTGGCAGACACTCTGGAACGTGGTGGTGCCGCTGTCGCGCACCGGCATCCTGATCGGCTCGATCTTCGTCATCACCATCGTGATGGGCGACTTCGTGACCATCGGCGTGATGGGCGGCCAGCAGATCGCCTCCATCGGCAAGATCATCCAGGTGCAGACCTCGTACCTGCAGTTTCCGCTGGCCGCGGCCAACGCGATGATTTTGCTGGCCGTGGTGCTGATGATCATCTGGGGCCTGACCCGGCTGGTCGATATCCGCAAGGAGCTCTGACATGCAGACACCGATCGGCGCCCAGCGTGCCCCCGGCTTCTGGCCCCTTGCGATCGTGTTCGCCTTGTTCGTGCTGTTCCTCTACGGCCCGATGATCACGATCGTCGTGCTGAGCTTCCAGGGTCCCGAAGGCGGCCTGACCTTTCCGCTGCGCGGCGTCTCGCTGCATTGGTTCTACAAGTTGGCCGAGGGCCTGGGCACCGTCGACATCGGCGCAGCCTTCAGGCGCTCGCTGGCGCTGGGCGCGGTAGTGATGGCCTTCACCGTGGTGCTGTCGGTGCTGGCCGGGCTCGCATTCCGCAAGAAGCTCAAGGGCGGCAATGCGCTGTTCTTCGTCACGGTCGCGAGCCTGATCATGCCGTCGATCATCATTTCGCTCGGCATCGGGCTGCAGTTCCGGCTGCTCGATACCGGCATCAAGGGTGTGCTCACGGCGATGGACGCCACCACGCTGCTCGAAGGCTATGGCACCGCGCTCGGCCTCTTCAGCTCCGCCCTCGGCGCACACCTGACGTGGACCCTGCCGTTCGGCCTGCTCATCATGTTCGCGGTGTTCAACCGCTTCAACCCGGCGTATGAAGAAGCCGCGCGCGACCTCGGCGCCACACCCTGGCAGACCTTCCGCTTCGTGGTGCTGCCGCTGATCGGCCCCTCGATCGTGGGCATCGGCATGTTCGGCTTCACGCTCTCGTGGGACGAGATCGCCCGCACCTCGCAGGCCATCGGCGACGTCAACACGCTGCCGCTCGAATTGCAGGGGCTGACCTCGACCGTCACCACGCCGTCGATCTATGCGCTGGGAACGGTGACCACGGTCGTTTCGCTGCTGGTCATGGCAATCGCGCTGGGTGCTGCGGCATTGTTGCGGCGGCGGGCCGTTCGGCCTATGTGAGATTCATCCTACGCCGCCTAAAATCGCGCTCCAACAAAGCACAAGCGATAGAGAGAGAGGCGGACATGCTCGACAAACTGAACGACTTCACGGCGAGCCACGGCGAGTTGCAGCGCGGCCGCGGCCTCGTCACCGGAACCATTGCCCTGAGCCTGGCCATCCTGTGCTTCCTCGGGGTGCTGGCCTTCCACTTCCCGCAGTACCTCACGACGCCCGAGCTGCGCAAGAGCTACAACGTCGATGTGATGCGCTACATCCTGCTCGTGGCCCTGGTGGTCTCGGGCGGGCTCTCGCTGGTCAACATCATCTTCAACCGCTCGCGCTGGCTCTCGTCGGCCGCGTTCCTGCTGGTGGTGGCCTCGGCGCTGCTCGGCGGGCACAAGGTGCCGGTGCACGACTTCGCGGACAACACGCCGTACATCGGCCTGGATTGGTTCATCCTCGATCTGCTGGGCTCGTCGCTGATCTTCATCTTCATCGAGAAGCTGTTTGCGCTGCGGAAAGACCAGCCGGTGTTCCGCGAAGAGTGGCAGACCGACTTTCATCACTTCGTGGTGAACCACATGATCGTGGGCTTCGTGCTCTTGGCCACCAACCTCATGGTGCACAAGCTCTTCGGCTGGGCTGCCAACGACGGCATCCGCGGCTGGGTGGGGAACCTGCCGTTCTGGGCGGGCATCCTGCTGATCATTCTGGTGGCCGACCTCGTGCAGTACTGGACGCACCGCGCCTACCACGAGGTGCCTGTGCTCTGGCGCCTGCACGCGGTGCACCACAGCGTCAAAAGCATGGACTGGATGGCCGGCTCGCGCCAGCACATCCTGGAGCTGCTGATCACGCGCACGCTGGTGCTCGCGCCGATCTACGTGCTGGGCTTCAGCAAGGAAGTGATCGACGCCTACATCGTGGTGGTCGGCTTCCAGGCGGTGTTCAACCACTGCAATGTGAGCGTGCGGCTCGGCCCGCTGCGCTACATCATCGTGACGCCCAACTTCCACCACTGGCACCACAGCCAGGACATCGAGGCGCTCGACAAGAACTATTCGGCGCACTACGCCTTCCTCGACTACATCTTCGGCACCGCAGTGAAGAGCACCAAGCTCTGGCCCGAGAAGTACGGCGTGCTGGGCGACTACGTGCCCAACGGCTTCTTCAAGCAGTTGAAGTTTCCGTTCGTCTGGAAGGGATGATGCGGGCCGCTCTTCGCGCCGCCGCAGTCGTGGCCGCGGCGGGTGCCGCGCTGCAGCTCGCGGCCTGCGCCACCCGGGTCGACCTGCCCTCCAAGGACTCGGGCCTGCGCCTCAGGGTACAGAGCTCGGTCATCGCGCCGGGCAACGGCGGCGAGCTCATCACGGCCAGCGCGCTGGAGCCCGGCGACATCCTGCTGAGCTCGATTGCCACGGTCAATTCGTTCGGCATCCGGCTGGGCACTTTCTCGCCGGTGAGCCATGCGCTGCTGTACCTGGGCGACGGGCTGATCGCCGAAGCCGTGGGCACCGGCGTGCGCGCACGGCCGCTGGCCGACGTGGTCGCCGAAGAACAGATGGTGGTGGCCTTTCGCGTGCCCGGCCTCGACGACGCGGGCGTCGCGAAGCTGCGCACCTGGGCCAACTCGCAGGTGGGCACGCGCTACAACACCACCGGCGTGCTGCTGAACGCGCCGTTCGTGCTGAACCGGCGCCTCTGCGAGCTGCCGTTGATTCCGTCTTCAGTGAGCAATTTCTGCATCAGCGGCATGGCCATGGTGCAGTTGGGCGCGAGCCGCGACGACCAGTTCTTCTGCTCGCAGTTCGTGCTCGAGGCCTACCGCCAGGCGGGCCTGCCGATCACCGCGGCCGATCCGCGCTGGGTGAGCCCGGCCGACCTGCTGCACATGCGCGAGGGCGACGTGCCCCTCCATCGCCGCGACGCAGCCGCTGCGCTACATCGGGCACCTGAAATACAACGCGCCGCCGATCCTGGCGGCCGATGGGCCGTCTTGAGCACTGCCACTTTCCAGTTCGATGTCGTCGTGGTCGGCGCCGGTGCGGCCGGGCTGTTCTGCGCCGGGGTGGCAGGCCAGCGCGGACTCAAGGTGCTGCTGGTCGATCACAGCGAGAAGGTCGGCGAGAAGATCCGCATCTCGGGCGGTGGGCGGGCCAACTTCACCAATCGCGACCTCGACGTGCGGGCGCCACAGCGCCACTTCATCGGCGACAACCCGAATTTCTGCCGCTCGGCGTTGTCGCGCTATGCGCCGCAGCAGTTCATCGACCTGGTGCAGAAGCACGGCATCGCCTTTCACGAGAAGCACAAGGGGCAGCTTTTTTGCGACGACTCCTCGCAGCAGATCGTGGACATGCTGCTGGCCGAATGCGAAGCCGGCGGGGTGACGCGGTGGCAGCCTTGCAAGCTGGGGGCCATTGCTTTTTCTCCGACAACCGCCGACGCAACGGGAGCCGGAAGCTATCGAATTGATAGCGATCGCGGCGTGATCGAGACACCAAAGCTGGTGATTGCGACCGGCGGCCTGTCGATCCCCCAGATCGGCGCCAGCGACTTCGGCTACCGCATCGCCGAGCAGTTCGGCTTGCGCGTGGTCACGCCCCGTCCGGCCCTCGTGCCGCTGACTTTCGGCGGCGAAGGCTGGGCGCCGTACGCCGAACTGGCCGGGCTGGCGCTGCCGGTGCGGATCGAGACCGGGGCGAAGAAGGAAAAGATGGCCTTTCTCGAAGACCTGCTGTTCACCCACCGCGGCCTGTCCGGCCCGGCGGTGCTGCAGATTTCGAGCTACTGGAAGCCGGGCGCCCCGCTCACCATCGACTTCGCGCCCGGCACGGACGTGGCCGAGGCGCTGGGCGAAGCCAAGCTGCGCTCGAAGAAGCGCATCGCCAACGAGTTAGCGACGCTGGTGCCCTCTCGCCTCGCCGACGCCTGGGTCGGGCAGGACCCGGCCCTGCAGCGGCCCGTCAACGAGGCGGCCGACAAGGCGCTGGCGGCGCTTTCCGAGCGCATCGCCCGCTGGCAAATCACGCCGAGCGGCACCGAGGGCTACAAGAAGGCCGAAGTCACGGCCGGCGGCGTCGACACACGCGATTTGTCGTCCCAGACGATGGAATCGAAGCAGCTGGGGCTTTATTTCATCGGCGAAGTGGTCGATGTGACGGGTTGGTTGGGCGGATACAACTTCCAATGGGCCTGGGCGAGCGCTCATGCGTGCGCAACCGCGCTATAATCGCGGGCTAACTTTTGGCCTTCCCTCAACGGCCACCAAAGATTTCAGTTGAGGAACCCCGGCTTTGGGCCTCGATCTCCCCGAGCCAACTTCAGTTCAACGATTCATCAATGACCACCATCCGCGTTAAAGAAAACGAGCCCTTCGACGTCGCTCTGCGTCGCTTCAAGCGCACCATCGAAAAGCTCGGCCTGCTGACCGACCTGCGCGCCCGCGAGTTCTACGAAAAGCCGACCGCCGAGCGCAAGCGCAAGAAGGCAGCCGCCGTCAAGCGCCACTACAAGCGCGTGCGCAGCATGCAGCTGCCCAAGAAGCTGTACTAAGCAACACCTGCGGGCAGCCGGCCCTCGACGAAAGTCACTGCCCGCGCCCCGTTGCCTCAGCCGCGCCAGGGAAACCTGCCGCGGCTTTTGTTTTTTCCGAAAGGCTGACATGACACTCAAAGAACAAATCACCGAAGACATGAAGACGGCGATGCGCGCCAAGGATTCCGAGCGCCTGGCCACCATCCGCCTGCTGCTCGCCGCCATGAAGCAAAAGGAAGTTGACGAGCGCGTGGAGCTGGACGACGCCATGGTCGTGGCCATCGTCGACAAGATGGTCAAGCAGCGCAAGGACTCCATCGCCGCGTTCACCACCGGTGGCCGCCCCGACCTCGCCGACAAGGAAGCCGCCGAGATCAAGGTGATCGAGGGCTACCTGCCCCAGCGCATGAGCGCCGAGGAAACCACCGCCGCCGTCAAAGCCATCGTGGCCGAGCTGGGCGCCAGCGGCCCCGGCGACATGGGCAAGGTGATGGGCGTCGTCAAGACCCGCCTGGCCGGCAAGGCCGACATGGGCCAGGTCAGCGCAGCGGTCAAGGCCGCACTGACGGGCGCCTGATGAGCGACAGCGGCGCGAGCCCCTCCGATCCGATCCTCAAGGCCTGCGCCTGCCTGGTCGACGCACGGGGCCGGCTGCTGGTGTTCCGCCACCCCGGGGATGGCAACACGCAACTGCCCAAGGGCACGATCGAGCCCGGCGAATCGCCCGAAATGGCGGTGCGGCGCGAACTGCTCGAGGAATCGGGCATCGACTTCACGGGCGCGCTGCAGCCGCTCGGCACGCTGGACCGCGAATGCGAGGCTGGCGTCGAGGGCAACACGCACCGCCATCCGCAGCTCTGGCATCTGTTCCTGATGCGCGCCGAGGCACCGTTGCCCGAGACCTTCGAGCACATGGCCACGGGCAGCCCCGAAGAAGAGGGCCTGGTGTTTTCGTTCCGTTGGCTCGACGCCGACGACGCGCTCGACGACTTCGCCCTGCCCTACCGCCAGACCATCGAGCGCGTGCGCGCCGCCCTGCTGCCCGTCGCCTGATTGATTGGTTGATTGATCGGTCGCCGGTCAGGCGATAGCCCGGACCGTCATGTACCCGCCCAGCAGCGCCAGCCCGATCAGGAAGCAGCGCTTGAACACCGCCACCGGCAGCTTCTGCCGCAGCCACGTCCCGATGACCATGCCGCCGATCGCCGGCACCAGCATCGCGACCGAACTGCCCACCGCCGCCATCGGATAGCCCCCGTTTCCCGCCAGCCCGATGCCCAGCACGATGGTCGAGGTGGTGAACGAAATCCCCATCGCCTGGATGAGCGAATCGCGCTGGAAGCCCAGCGCCTGCAGATAGGGCACGGCCGGCACCGCGAACACGCCGGTCACCGCCGTCACCAACCCCGTCGCAACACCCACCAGCGGCCCCAGCCACCATTCATGCGCAGGGGGCGCGTGCAGCTGCCGCCCGGTAAGTCCCCAGAGCGCATAGGCCACCAGCGCCACGCCGAGCGCCACCGAAGCCCATGCGCCCCCCGGCGCGCCGAGCCACAGCGCCCCACCCAGCGTGCCCACCACGATCCCCGCCTGCATCCCGCCGATGCGCCGCAGCACCGCCCCGAAGCTCGCGCGCGGCCCGGTCTGCCAGATGTTGGTGACGAGCGAGGGCACGATCAGCAGGGCCGCGGCGCGCACCGGCGCCATCCAGAGTGCGAGCAGCGCCATCGACACCGTCGGCAGCCCGAGCCCGATCACGCCCTTGATCACCCCGGCCAGAAGAAATACGGCAGCCGCCGCGGCCCAGTGGCCCGCCGTCAGTTCATTGGAAAAGATCGTCATTGCCGCCGAGTCTGCAGACCCGGCGCACGACTGAAAATGTGGCATTCGCGCACCCAGCCTCAGGCACAGGCTGAGGCTCCCGTGCTACCTTGCGGCCCACCATGCGATTCGATCTCACCGACCTGCGGCTCTTCATCCACGTCGTCGAAGCCGGCAGCCTCACGGCCGGCGCCGAGCGCTCGCACATGACGCTCGCCTCGGCCAGCCAGCGCGTGCGCGGCATGGAAGACGCGCTCGGCAGCCCCTTGCTCACCCGGCACGCGCAAGGCGTGCGCCCCACCGAGGCCGGCCGTACGCTGCTGCACCATGCGCGCGTCGTGCTGCAGCAGATGGAGCGGCTGCGCGGCGAGCTTGGCGAATACGGCCAGGGTTTGAAGGGCCACGTGCGCTTCATGTGCGGCACCTCGGCGCTCACCGAGCATCTGCCCGAGGTGCTCAGCCGCTTTCTCGCGCAGCACCCGCGCATCTCGGTCGATCTTGAAGAACGTCCGAGCCCCGACACCGTCGATGCGCTGCGCGCGGGCCTCTGCGACATCGGCATCGTCTCGGATGCGATCGACTCAGAGGGCCTCGAATGCCATCCCTTCCGCCGTGACGACCTCGTGCTCGTCATGCCGCGCGGCCATGCGCTGGCCGGGCGCCGGCGCGTGAAGCTGGCCGAAGTGGTCGACAACGAGTTCGTCGGCCTGCCCGCGGACACCGCGCTGCAGCAACTGCTGACCGGCCACGTCCGCGCCTTGGGCAAGCACCTGGCCTACCGCGTGCGCGTGCGCAACTTCGAAGCGGTGTGCCGCATGGTCGAGTACGGCATTGGCGTGGGCATCGTGCCGCAGACCGCTGCCGAGCGCTGCGCCCGCTCGATGAAGATCGCGCGCGCCTCGCTCGCCGACGCCTGGGCCGAGCGCACGCTGATGGCCTGCGTGCGCTCGTCGGAAGACTTGCCGATCAACGCCCGGCGCATGCTCGAGCATCTGATCGCACCGGTGGAAGAAATCAGGAAGAAGTGACCGGCCGCCCCTGCCGCGCACGCGCCGCCACGAAGGCGTCGAAGGCTTCGCTGCTGGTCTTGCTCGGCACGTAGCCGAAGCGCTCCTTCAGCGCGGTGTTGAGCAGCACCGGCCGGTAGCGCAGGAAGTCCAGCTGCTCCGGGCCGTATCGGCTCACGCCCAATGCAGAGCCGACCGCGAGCGCCGCCTTGAGCATACCGGCCGGCCAATCGGTCGCCTGCTTGCCGAGGCGCGATGCGATCTCGTGGATGGTGAGCGCGCCGTCGCCCGCGAGGTTGTAGCAACCGGGCGGCGCCTCGCCGAGCGCATGCGCGATGGCGCCCGTCACGTCCTCGTCCCACACGAACACGAACGGGCTCGCGCTGCCGCGGATGGCGATCAGCCGCTTCTTCTCGAACAGCGCGGTGATCTGGTTGTCGACCCGCTCGCCAAGGATGGTGCCGATGCGCAGCACCGTCTGCGCGAGCGCAGGATGCGCGGCGCGATAGTCCGCGAGCATCTCTTCCACCTGCCGCTTGTGGTCGGCGTTATGCGAACACCGGGTTGCCTCGCAGCGGCTGCGCTTCGGTGATCCACGCCGGGTTGTCCGCGTGATAGCCATAGGCCGCGCCGCTGGACGACACCACGATGTGCCGCACGCCCTGCGCCACGCAGGCCTCGAGCACATTGCGCGTGCCGCCCACATCGACCGAGTGCTCGAAGGCGCGGTTCGAGTCCTTGCCCGGCGTGACGATGGAGGCCAGGTGCACGACGGTTTCGATGGCGTGCGCTGCAAGCGTGTCGCCGATGGCCGCATCCCGCACATCCTGCTGGCGATAGACCACGCCCGGCAACTGCCGCTCCGCAGGCACCTCACGCACATCGAGCGCCACCAGAACATCAAGCGATTTCCCCGCCAGCGCAGCCAGCACGCCGCGCCCCAGGAATCCATCGCCACCCGTCACGAGCACACGGCGCGCGCTCACGGCGTCGCGGGCTTGCGCCCCCACCAGCTCGCCAGCGCAAGGCCCGCGATGATGTCCCAGAAGCCCCCACACGCCGGCCACTACCGCCATGCCGCCCAGCCCGCCGAAGAAGCTGAAGATCAGCACCAGTCCGAGCCCTGCGTTGCGGATGCCCACCTCGATCGACACCGCGCGCCGGTCGTAGTCGCCCAGCCCCGAGAGCCGCGCGCACAGGTAGCCGGTGCCGAACGCCAGCGCGTCGTGGATGACCACCGCCATCAGCACCAGCCCGACATAGTCGAGAAAGTAGCGCCAGTTGCCCGCGATGGCACCGACGATGAACGCGATCAGCGCGAGAAAACTCAGGATGCGCGCCGGCTTCTTGATGCGCGCCGTGAACCTCGGCAACTGGTGCGCGCAGGCCACGCCCAGCACGAACGGAATGCCGATGATCATCACGATGTGGCCCAGCATGTCCATCGGGTCGAGCGCAATCGTCTTGAGCAGCGCCGACGCCGTCGGATGCAGCCCGCCCCAGAACGCGAAGTTCAGCGGCATGACGACGATCGAAAGCGCATTCGAGATCGCCGTCATCGACACCGACAGCGCCACGTTGCCACCCGCACGGTGCGTGAGGATCTGCGAGATGTTCCCCGGCGGACAGCAGGCCACCAGGATCATTCCGAGCGCGATGCTCGGCCCCGGCTTCAGGATGAGCGTGAGCGCGAAGGTCACGGCCGGCAGGACGACGAACTGCGCGCCGATGCCCACCGCCATCGCGCCGGGCATGCGCGCCACGCGCTTGAAGTCGTCGATGCGCGTGTCCAGCGCAATGCCGAACATCAAAAAGCCCAGCACCACGTTGAGCAGCACCAGCGAGGCCGGATTGAAGTGCAGGCGGATTTCGTCGACGGGCAGCATGGATGTGAAAGCCTCGTTCAGGGTGAGTCGGCCAGCGCCGCCGAGGCGCTGCGCACCGCCGCGCGGTAGGTGTCCTTGTGCACGTAGTACGCCATGCGTTCGAGCTGCAGGTACTTGTAGCCGCCCGACAGGTCGGGTGGCGGCCCCTGCACTGCCGCGCGCAACGCCGCGGCCTTGGGCGATCCCGCCGCCTTCGCGCGGAAGTAGCGCGCCAGCAATTCGGCCTGTTCGTAGCGCCCCTGCCAGCCGATGCCGCTCGCCTCGATCATCCCGAGCACGCCGATGTTTTCGAAGCGCGGCGAAAAGATATTCAGGTACAGACGCGGCGCCATGCCCTGCCAGTTGAGCAGCTCGCGGTCGATGAACGGATAGTGCAGCGCGTAGCCGGTGGCGGTCAGGATCAGGTCGTAGTCGTGCGCGCTGCCGTCCTTGAAATGCACCGCATGCCCGTCGAAGCGCGCGATGTCGCCGCGCACGCCGATGTCGCCGTGCCCCACGTGGTGCAGCACCAGCGAATTCACGATGGGGTGCGACTCGTACATCCGGTAGTCGGGCTTCGGAAACCCGAAGCGCACCGGGTCGCCGGTGAACCACTTGAGCACCGTCGCATCGATGCGCTGCTTGAGCCACGGCGGCAGCGGCCGCTTGCCGCCCAGCGTGTCGGCCGGTTTTCCGAACACGTACTTCGGCACGAAGTAGTAGCCGCGCCGCACCGAAATATCCACGCTCCTTGCGTAATGCACGGCATCGACCGCGATGTCGCAGCCCGAGTTGCCCGCGCCGACGATCAGCACGCGCTTGCCCTTGAAGAGCTCGGCGTGCTTGTAGTCGCTGGTGTGCAGCAGCTCGCCATCGAAGTGGCCTTCGAACTGCGGGCGCTTGGGTTCGGCGAGCGTGCCGTTGGCGATGACCACGCCCTTGTATTCGGCCGTCTCGATGCGGCCACCGGCCCCATTGGCCGCATCGACGCTCACCCGCCAGCGCGTGTCCGGCGCATCGCTCACCGGCTCCACGCGCAGCACGCGTGTGTTGAAGCGGAAGTGCTCCCGCAGCCGGAAGCGGTCGGCGAAGTCGCTGAAGTAGCGGCGCAACTCGCGGTGGCTCGGGTAGTCCGCCACCGTGTCGGCCATCGGGAACTCGGTGAACTCCGTGGTGCGTTTGCTGGAGATCAGGTGCGCCGAGTGGTAGACCGTGGAGCGCGGGTTGTCGATGTCCCAGAGACCACCCACATCGCTGTGCGCCTCGAAGCCCTGAAAGGGAACACCGTGCCTCTGCAGGTTGCGCGCCCCGGCGAGGCCGGAAGGACCGGCGCCGATGAGGGCGATCTTCTCGTGGGTGGGTGCGTCGTCTGCCATCAGGTCGGTGGATGTTTGTCGGAAAGACCGGGGATGGCCGTGGCGCCGGCCTCGCCCACGCGCGGCTTGCGCGGTTGCCCGCGCAGCACGCGGTCGTGCAGTTTCTCGGGCAGCAGGTTCAGCAGCTTCGAGAGCCAGCCGATGCGGCGCGGCAACACGATCTGCTCGCGTCCGGCGTGCACACCGGCAAGCAGTTGGCGCGCAGCCTCGTCGGCTTCGAGCAGGCCCGGCATCGCGAAGCGGTTGCCTGCAGTCAGACCCGTGCGGATGTAGCCGGGGCTGATGGTGTGCACCGTGATGCCTGTCTCTCGCAGCTCGGCGCGCAGGCTTTCGAGATAGCGGATCAACCCCGCCTTGCTCGCGCAGTAGGCGCCATTGCCCGGCATGCCGCGCCAGCCCGCGATGCTGGCCACGCCGACCAATGCGCCACGTTGCTGCGCACGCATCGGCTTCACGAATGGCTGGAAGGTGGTCGCCGCGCCGAGCAGGTTGATCTCCAGCATGCGGCGCAGCACCGCAAGGTCATCGGCCTCGGCGGTATCGAAGCCGCCCGCCACGCCCGCATTGGCAATCACGAGGTCGGGCACGCCGGTCTTGGCCATCCAGTCGCTGGCCATGGACTGCATCGCAAGGCTGTTCGACACGTCGGGCGTGTAGACCGCGCATCGTCCCGCTGCCAGCGCAGCGAGCGATTCGAGCTTTGCCCTATCGAGCCCGACCAGCGCCACCTGCGCACCGCCACCGATCAGCTCTCGCGCCAGTGCCTGGCCGAGACCACCACAGGCTCCGGTGAGGACGACATTGCGAAAGACCAAGGGCATGGGCGACGGATCGGCGAGTGGCAAGGCGCAGCCACTTTAGCCGCGCATCGCCATCGCGCTCCCCGGCGTTTTCCCTTGCGAAGAAGCGCTCGGCCAGCCGGTCTGCGGGCCTTTCGCCCCTCGAAATCAAGCCGGCAGGGTCGCCGGAAACTCGATCTGAATCTTCACGTCGCTCGCCCGGCCCGCAGCCGCTTCCTCGAAAGCCTTGATGCCGTCCTCGAATGCGAAGGTGCGCGAGATGAACGGCTTCACGTTCACCTGCCCCGAAGCGATCAGCGCGAGTGCGCGCGGGAAGATGTTGGCGTAGCGGAACACCGACTCGATGCGAATTTCCTTCGCCTGGATCGCCACGATGTCCAGGGGCACCTTGTTGCCGGGCATGCCCACCAGCACGAGGCAACCACCGGGACACAGCAGATCGAAGATGTTGTCGAAAGCGCGCGCACTGCCACTGGCCTCGAACACCACGTTGGCGCCCCAGCCATCGGTCAGGGCCTTCACGGTCTCGGCGAGATCGGCGTCGCGCACGTTGACGGTGGTCACGGCCGGGTTGTCGGCGAACAGCGCCAGCTTCTCGGGCACGAGGTCCGCCAGGATCACGCGCGCCGCGCCGCCCGCGAGCGCGGCCAATGCGGTCATCGCGCCGATGGTGCCGGCGCCGATCACGACAGCCACATCGCCCGGCTTCAGCGCCGCCTTCTTCGCCGCCTGCAGGCCGATGGCCAGCGGCTCGACGATGGCGCCCTCGCCAAAGCTCACGTTGTCGGGCATGCGGAAGGTGAAGGCGGCCGGGTGCACCACGAAGGGCGTGAGGCAACCGTGAATGGGCGGCGTGGCCCAGAAGCGCACGGCAGGGTCGAGGTTGTAGAGGCCTTCGAGCGTCGCGCGCGAATCCATCTCGGGAATGCCGGGCTCCATGCAGACGCGGTCGCCGGGTTTGAGGTGCGTGACTTCGGCACCCACCTCGGCGACCACGCCCGATGCTTCGTGGCCGAGGATCATCGGCTCATTGACGATGTAGGGGCCGATGCCGCCATGCTGGTAGTAATGAACGTCGCTGCCGCAGACGCCCACGGTGTGCATACGGATCTTCACGTCGCGAGGCCCCATCTCAAGGGAGACATCAACGTCGCGCAGCGTGAGTTCGTGCGCCTTTTCCAGGACCAGTGCTTTCATTTCCATCTTTCGATCGAGAGTGTGTTTCGGTTGTCTGCGTTCAATGCAAGGGGGCGCGGTCAACGCGCAGCGATGCGCCTGTGTCGATGTCGAACAGATGCACCTGCTCGGGATCGGCCACGAAGCTCACGCGCTCGTGCAGCCGCGGGCTCTGGGCCGATGGCATGAGCGCGGAGATTTCGTTGTCGTCTCCGCCAAAGCTCACCAGCACCTCGTTGCCGAGGTATTCGACCAGCTGCACTTCGCCTGAGAAGCCGCCGTCGCGACCGCTGTTCGTGTCCACCTGCAGGTGCGCCGGCCGGATGCCCAGCGTCACGCGTTCGCGCCCTTCGAGCGCGAACCGGCGCGCATTCACGTGCACGACGCCGCCTCGTCCCCTCAGCTCGAAATGGCTGCCCTCGTCCTTCACCGACATTTCCACCAGGTTCATCGGCGGCGTGCCGATGAAGCCGGCCACGAAGGCCGAGCGCGGGCGCTCGAAGATTTCCTTGGGCGAGCCGACCTGCTCGATGCGCCCGTCGCGCAGCAGCACGATGCGGTCGGCCAGCGTCATCGCCTCGTGCTGGTCGTGCGTGACGTAGACCGTGGTGGTCTTGAGCGTCTGGTGCAGCTTGGCGATCTCGATGCGCATGTGGTTGCGCAGCTTGGCGTCGAGGTTCGACAACGGCTCGTCGAACAAAAACACCTTGGGCGTCTTGATCATCGCGCGCGCAATCGCCACGCGCTGCTGCTGGCCGCCCGAGAGTTCGGCGGGCTTGCGCTGCAGGTAGCGCGCGAGGCCCAGCGTGTCCGACACCTCCTTGATGCGGCTGTCGATCTCGGCCTTGGGCACCTTCAGGCGCTTCAAACCGAAGGCGATGTTGTCGCGCACGGTCATGTGCGGGTAGAGCGCGTAGTTCTGGAACACCATGGCGATGCCGCGCTCCTGCGGCGGCAGGTCGTTGACGCGCCGGCCGCCGATATGCAGGTCGCCGCCGCTGATGTCTTCCAGGCCCGCGAGCATGCGCAGGATGGTCGACTTGCCGCAGCCCGAGGGGCCGAGGAACACGACGAACTCGTTGTCGGCCACGTCGAGGTCGAACGCATGGACGACCTGCGCTTCCCCGTAGCGCTTGATGATGTTGTGACAGCTGATTGCAGACATTTTTTGTATTGGAGAAGAGGAATGGATGCGGCTCATGCGGCCTCCCGCTTGCGCTTGAACGCGGCATTGAGAAAGCCGCTGAGCACGCCGACCATCAGGAGCGGCGGCACCGACAGCAGGATGACCGAGGCATTCAGGATGCCCCAGGGCACGTCGCGCCCCAGCTGGCTGAGTTCGGAGGCGACGATGGGCAGCGTCTTGGCATCGGACGTGGTGAGCATCAACGCGATGAGGAACTCGTTCCACACCAGCACGAAGCCGAAGGCGATGGCGCCGACGAGCGAGCGCGCGGCAATCGGCAGCGACACGCGAAAGAAGATCGCGTAGGGCCCGTAGCCATCGACGCGCCCTGCTTCTTCCACCTCCTTGGGCACCGCCTTGAACGCCGGAATCGCGAGCCAGATCACGGTGGAGAGCGTGAGCAGCGTGTAGGTGACGATGAGCGCGAAGCGCGTGTCGTACAGCTCCAGCTGCAGCCAGATGACCATCAACGGAATCGCCACAGCCACCGGCGGCAGGAAGCGCATCGACAGCACGAAGAACTGGATGTCGTCGGCCCAGCGCAGCGGATAGCGGGCGAGCGCATAGGCGGCCGGCAACCCGAGCACTGCACCGATGACGACGGCTGCGCCGACCACCAGAATCGAGTTGATGAGCCCCTGCGCCACAGCCTCGCGGCCCAGCACGTAGGCGTAGTTCTCCAGCGTGGGCGTGAAGAAGAACTTCGGCACGGCCGAGACGATGTCGACCCGGTTCTTGAACGAGTTGAGGAAAGTCCAGAGCACCGGCACCAGCGCGGAGAGGCCGGCGACGACGAGCACCAGCCGCGCGAGCAGCGTGCCCATGGACAGAGACGATTGCTTTTTCATGACGACGGCCTCGTCCATTTCCAGATGTAGGTGAAGGCCACGGTCGAGGCGACCATCATCAGCACCGCCATGCTCGATGCGTACGAGATGCGCCCCGACTCGATGAAGCCCTGCGAGAAGGCGTACATGTCCAGCGTCTCGGTCGAGATGCCGGGGCCGCCGCGCGTCATCACGTAGATGAGGTCGAAGGCCCGCAGCGACTCGACCATCTTCACGAAGGTGAGACTGATGAGCGGCGCCTTGAGCATCGGCAGCGCGACGTAGGTGTAGATCTCCCAGGTCTTGGCGTGGTCCATGCGCGCAGCCTCGAAGGGCTGGGGCGGCAGGGTCTCGAGCAGCTTGAGCACGATGACGGCGAAGAACAGGCCCCACTGCCACACGTCCACGAAAGCCACGGTGAGCAGCGCCGTGAGCGGATTGGCCAGCAGGTCCAGCGGCTCGCCCGTGATCGCCTTGTACGGGTACGTCAACAACCCGAACAGCGGATGGAACGCGAACTTCCAGACGAAGGCGGCCGACACGCGCGGCAACAGCACCGGCACGATGAACAGCATGCACAGCGCGTTGCGCCAGCGCGGCGTGGTGTTCTGGAACAGCAGCACGCCCAGCAGCACCGCGACGGCCATGGTCGAAGTGACCGTCAGCACTTCCCAGATGAGCGAGACGCTCACCGAGTTCAGGAAGCGCCGGTCGGAGAAGAGCTGCACATAGTTCGAGAACCAGACCCAGCCGATATCGGTCTGACCCAACTCCCGGTCCTGCAGCGAGATGACGATCGCGAAGATCGTCGGCACCAGCGCCAGGACCGCCAGCACCAGCAGGCCCGGCCCGATGAAGACGACCGGCAGCCGGGTCTTGTTGTTGCTTCGCGTCGTCTTCACTTCTTGCGCCGTGCGATCAGCTGCTTCGCGTAGGCATCGAGTTCATCGAGCCCGCCCTGGATGTCGGTGCGCGAGCCGGTGACCAGCTCTTCGAGAATGATCCCCCAGCGATCGCCGAGATCTGGCCATGCCGGGTCTTGCCAGAAGTTCACCGCGGTCACCTTGCCGGTGTCGGCCAGGGCCTTGCCCAGATCGGCGCCGTAGCGCTTGGCGAACTCGGGGCTGCCCAGCACGCTGGTGCGGTTGAGTTCGCTGAACTGGCCTTCGGCCAGACGGCGCTGCTCCTGCTTCTTGGAGGTAGCCCAGGCGACAAAAAGGCCCGCGCACTTCTTCGCCTCTTCGGTCTTGTTGGCCTTGGTGCCGATGGCCAGCCCGTGGCCGTAGCCGCCGCCGGTGAGCGGCGAAGGCGGCGGCAGGTAGGCGACCTTGCCGATGACGGTGGACATCTTCGGATCGAGCGCATTGCCCGCGAGCGGCGTCGACTCGACCAGCAGCGCGACCTTGCCCGCAAGGAAAGCGCCGGTGGATTCGTCCCAGCTGCCGGTCTTGGTGCCGGGCGCGGAGTACTTGAAGAGCTCCAGGTAGGTCTGCGTGGCCTTCACCGCGGCGGGCGAATTGAAGACGGGCTTGTCGCCGTCGAACCACTGGCCGCCGTTGCCGCGGAAGAACGGCATCCAGCGCCACACGTTGGCACCGGAGCCGCGCTGGCCGCGCAGGGCCACGCCGTAGATACCGTTGGCCGGGTCGTTGAGCTTCTTTGCTGCAGCGACGAATTCGTCGAGCGTGGTGGGCGGCTTGACGCCGGCTTTTTCCAGCAGGTCCTTGCGGTAGACCAGCAGGTCGCCACCGCCGGTGAGCGGCGCGAACCAGGCCTCGCCCGCGAAGGTTGCGACCTTCTGGCGGCCAGGGTCGAAGTCGGCGTAGTCGTAGTCGTAGTCGGCGGGGTAGTACTTGGCGAGCGGCACGATCCATTTCGACTGCGCGAACAAGGGCACGTTGGCCTCGTCGACGTAGTACACGTTGTACTTGCCCACCGTCGATGCATCGGCGCGCGTCTTGGTGCGGCGGTCGTTCTCGTT
The DNA here is from genome assembly GCF_050435205.1 of Variovorax sp. W2I14. Classification (NCBI taxonomy): domain Bacteria; kingdom Pseudomonadati; phylum Pseudomonadota; class Betaproteobacteria; order Burkholderiales; family Comamonadaceae; genus Variovorax; species Variovorax sp. W2I14. The sequence continues at coordinate 2,748,681 of NZ_JBNDJX010000001.1, forward strand.
GAGGTTGTCGATGGTGAACGAGGCGCCGCTCAGCGCCTTGAATTCGTCCTTGTACTTTTCGAGCAGGGTAAGGCCGTCGCGCGGCTGGGAGAGCACGCGCACATCGTCCTTGCAGACCTGCTGGGCCTGAACCTGGCCGGCCGCGGCCAAGGCCGCCAGCAGCAGTGCGCCAGCGGTGATGCGGCGGGTGTTTCGGTGGGTCATTTGTTCGTCTCCTTGGGTTCCTTGTGAGGGTGACGAAGCGTATGCAGCCAAGGCCCGGCCCCGCGTACACGCGCGCCGGGGGACTGGTATTTCGATGACCAGCGGACTTGGGGTTTAGCCGGGGGTGTGGGGCGCTAATTACTTCTTGCTCATTTCAATTCGAAGGTTTGCAGACTGAAAACGCCCGCGAAGAAATAGCGCGGAATCGACTACTTCCCCCGTATCGACGCTGCATGCGATCCCCGCTGTAATCCACGCGGCCATTCGCCGGCGTCACAAGCGCCGGCCGGCCGGTATGTGTCTATCCCTTACATCACCTTTTGTGGAATGCCTATGAAAACCAGACTCAAAGTTGTCGTTGTCGCAGTGCTGACGTTGGCGGGGCTTGGTGCCTTTGCCGCGGATGCGGACCCGGGCAAGCAGGCGGCGATCGACCGCGCGCTGGCACTGATCCAGAGCAACCCGTCGAGCTTCAGCGTTGCGACGCCCGCCCCCGCTTCCAATCGCACCCGCCGCTCGCTGGACTTCCAGGGCGCGGCAGGCAGCGCGGCGGCGCCCGCCGAGGGCGACCAGTTCAAGCCGCGCGACGTGACCGTGGACAAGGACGGCACCGAGCACGTGCGCTTCGACCGCTTTCACAACGGGTTGCGCGTGATCGGCGGCGACGTGGTCGTGCATTCGGTGCGGGGACAGCTCACCCAGTCCAGCCTCACGCAAGGCGCTCCGATACGCCTGCCCGAAACGCTGGTCAAGGTCGATGGACGCACCGTAATCCAGAACTCGCCCGACATCGGCGCCGAGCGCGCCAAGCAGATTGCGGGCGAGCGCTTCGCCAGCGCGGTGACGCGCTACGGCACGCCCGAGCTGGTGGTCTTCGCGCGCGACGAAACGCCGGTGCTGGCCTACGAGGTTCGCATCTACGGCAGGGCTACCGCGGCACACGGGAGCGCCGTGGCGTACTACGTCAACGCGGCGGACGGCAAGCTGCTGGACGCCGAAGACCTGGTGCACACCGCGGCCGCCACGGGCACGGGGAAATCGCTCTACTACGGCGACCTGCAGATCACCACCGACCAGACCGGCAACAACGCCTATCGCATGGTCGATCCGACACGCGGCGGCGGCGAGGTGATCGATGGGCGCGACTCGGTGTACACGGACCTGTTCGATGCACCGGACCTGGCCCCGTTCACCAGCCCCGACAACAAGTGGGGCAGCGGCGCTGTGACCGACCGCAAGACCGTCGCGGTCGACATCAACTACGGCCTGGCCAAGACCTGGGATTACTACAAGACCGTGCACGGCCGCAGCGGCATCTTCAACGACGGCCAGGGCGTGCAGAGCTTCGCGCATGTGCTGTTCACCAACCAGGACGGCAGCATCACGGGCGCCAATGCCGCGTGGATCGGCGAATACCGGATGATGGTCTACGGCGACGGGCAGGCGGGGACCTCGCTGCCGCGGCCGGTGGTGTCCATCGACGTTGCGGGGCACGAGATGAGCCATGGCGTGAACCAGGCCACCGCGAACCTTGCGTACTCGCGCGATGCGGGCGGCCTGAACGAAGCGAACTCGGACATCTTCGGCACCCTGGTGAAGTACCACGCGAACAACGCGAACGATCCGGGCAACTACGTCATCGGCGCGCGCATCCTGGCCGCGGGCCTGCGCAAGATGTACAAGCAGGACATCGACGGGCGCTCGTACGTCTGCTACCCGCAGGGCGGCTTCAAGAGCGTGCTCGTGAATCCGCGGCACGACCCTCACCTCACCTCGGGGGTCGGCAATCGCTTCTTCTACCTGCTGGCCGAAGGCGCCGTGGTGCCGTCGACCGACACCAGGCTGACGAAGAACCAGTTGGTGTGCAACGGCGACACCGGCGTGGCGGGCATCGGGCGCGACAAGGCCGGCAAGATCTGGTATCGCACGCTCACGCTGTACCTGAACGGCAACTCGACCTATCCGAATGCCCGCGTCGCATCGATCCGCGCGGCGTCGGATCTGTACGGTGCCAACTCGGTCGAGAAGGCCGCCGTGGCGCGCGCGTGGAGCGCGGTCCTGGTCGAATGACCAGGCGGCGGTGAAGAGCCCCGGCCGGCCGCCGAAAACGGCCGCCGGTCGGGCATCATCCGGGCCAAGATCGGCGCCCACCGATTCATCCCTCTGCGCCCGAAGATGCAAAGTCCGAATCCCGCCTGGCATGTGCTCGGCGCCGCGCTCGCGGCGCTGCTTCCTCCATCCGCCGGCCATGCGGAGATCTACAAATGGGTCGACGCCAAAGGCCAGACGCATTACTCGGAGCGCAAGGCCGACGCGGGCGACGCGAAGACCGTGGAAGTGAAACCCGCCCCGGCGGCGCCGCAAGCCTCCGCACCGAAGGAAGACTGGCGCGCCTGGAGCAGGGCCACGCCGCCGACGCAGACTGCAACGGGAGCGCCGCCCTACGTACCGCCCGCGGCAAGGCCCAGGTCGGTCTCGGGGGGAAGGGAGAACGGCACCGACGCATCGCGTTGCGCCCTTGCGCGCGATGTTCTCGCCGGCCTGCTGCGACACAGCAACGGCAAGCCCCTCGACCAATACGACCGCGACGTGGCGCAGAACGACGTCAAGTCCTTTTGCAAGTGATCGAGCGATCCCGCGGGCGCGGGGGCGAATAACCGATTTCGGCTGAAGCCGGGCGCTGGAGCAACCATCGCCCTGGTGCCGGCTCGACCTCATCGGTTGCAATGTAAAACCGGATGAATAGAATTCGATCGGTCTTCTTTTGAAACCAGAAGCCGACATCCACCATCTCAACCTCTTCCGGATTCGCCATGACCCACTACCGCTCCGCCACCGTCGACGGCCTGAAGATCTTCTATCGCGAGGCGGGCGATCCCGCACTCCCGGCCCTGCTCCTGCTGCACGGCTTTCCGGCCTCGTCCTTCATGTACCGCGGGCTGATCGAGCGGCTGGCCCATCGCTTCCACGTGATCGCACCGGACTACCCGGGCTTCGGCCACAGCGATGCGCCTTCGGTGGTCGAGTTCAGCTACACCTTCGACAGCCTCGCCGACATCGTCGGGAAGTTCACCGAACAACTCGGCCTCGAGCGCTACGGCCTCTACATGCAGGACTTCGGCGGCCCGGTGGGATTTCGCCTCGCCACCCGTCATCCGGAGAAGGTGAGCTTCCTCGTGGTGCAGAACGCCAATGCCTACGAGGAAGGATTGCCCGACGATTTCTGGCGCCTCGCGCGTGCGCTGTGGAAAGACCCGTCGCCCGCCAACTACGCGAAGATCCGCGAAGCCGCCATGTCGGACGCGGCGCTGGAATGGAACTACACGCACGGCGTGAAGAACCCGGAGCGCATCGACCCCGACAACTGGCTCCTGCAGCGCGCCCTGCTCGCCCGCCCCGGCAACAAGGACGCGATGGCCGCGCTGCTGCACGACTACGGCGGCAACCTCGCGCGCTACCCGACCTGGCAGGCGTACTTCCGCAAGCACCAGCCGCCTACGCTGGTCGTCTGGGGCGCCAACGACGTGATCTTTCCGCCGTCGGGTGCGTACCCGTACCAGCGCGATCTGCGGCAGATCGACTTCAAGCTGCTCGACACCGGCCACTTCGCGCTCGAAGAACTGGGAGAGGCAATCGCCGCCCACATCGAGCGCTTCCATGACGCCCTGAAAGCCTGAGGCTCACCGTGGAATTGAATGTCGATGCGGCCGCGGCGCGGCACGCAGAAGCACGGCCTGCCGCGCCGTCGATATCCGGTGCGATGGCGCTGCTGTTCGCGGTCGCCTGCGGGCTTGCGGTGGCCAACGTCTACTACGCCCAGCCGCTGTTGGACACGCTCGCTGCCACCTTCGGCATTCGCCCCGCGACGGTGGGCATCGTCATCACCATCACCCAGATCGGCTACGGCCTCGGGCTGCTGTTGGTCGTTCCGCTGGGCGACCTCGTCGACCGGCGGCGGCTGATCGTGGGGCAGTCGCTGCTGTCGGTGATCGCCCTGCTCTGTGTCGCGCTGGCGCCCAGTGCCTCGATGCTGCTGCCGGCGATGGCGGCGGTCGGCGTGCTGGCCGTCGTGACGCAGGTGCTGGTCGCCTACGCCGCGATCATGGCGCCGCCGGGCGAGCGCGGCCGGGTGGTGGGAATCGTGACGAGCGGGATCATCGTCGGCATCCTGCTCGCGCGGGCCGTGTCGGGCACGCTGTCGGATCTTTTCGGCTGGCGCTCGGTGTACCTGGTGTCGGCTGCGGCCACCCTGCTGGTCTCGGGCCTGCTGTGGAAGGCGCTTCCGCAGAACGTTCGGCCCGCGGTGCGCATCCCGTATCCGCAGTTGATCCGCTCGGTGTTCATGCTTTTTGTCGAAGAGCCCGTGCTGCGCATCCGCGCGGTGCTCGCGATGCTGATCTTCATGGCCATCACGATGCTGCTCACGCCGATGGTGCTGCCGCTGACGGCGCCGCCGTTCTCGCTCTCGCACACACAGGTGGGGCTGTTCGGCCTGGCGGGCGCGGCCGGTGCGCTGGGTGCTGCGCGGGCGGGTCGCCAAGCGGACCGCGGACGGGCGCAGCGCACCACCGGTATCGGGCTCGTGGTCATGCTGCTGTCGTGGGCGCTTATCGCGCTGCTGCCGTGGTCGATCTGGGCGATGGTGATCGGCGTGGTCACGATCGACTTCGGCCTTCAATCGGTGCACGTCTCGAACCAGAGCCTCATCTACCGCGTGCGGCCCGAAGCGCAGAGCCGGCTAACGGCCGGCTACATGATCTTCTATTCGATCGGCTCCGCCACGGGATCGATCGCCTCGACGATGGTGTACGCCCATGCCGGCTGGAACGGCGTCTGCATTGCGGGCGCAATCACCAGCGGCATTGCATTGGCGTTCTGGGTCCTGACCCGGCACCTGACGCCGGCGGATTCACCGCGCTGAAGACTCAGGCTGTGGTGGCCGCGAGCGGCGTGTTCTGCGCCGTCCGCAGGCCGAAGCGGTCCTGCGCCTGCTGGCGGTAGGCCGAGGGCGTCATGCCCTTGAGATGCAGGAAGCGACGGTTGAAATTCGCGAGGTTCGCGAAACCCACCTCGTAGCAGATGTCGCTCACCAGCCGGTCGGAGGTCTGCAGCATCTCGCAGGCCTTCGTGATGCGCAGCCGCGTGACGAAGTCGGTGAAGGTGCTGCCCATGTGCTTGTGGAAGTAGCGCGAGAAGCTGCTCTCGGCCATGTTGGCCACCGCGCACACGGCCGGCAGCGAGAGCTCTTCGGTCAGGTGCGCATCGAGGTAGTCGAGCACGCGCCGCATGCGGGTGTTGGCGCTCGGGTCATCGTCCAGCGGGCCGGCCGCGCTCGATATCTGACGCCAGTCTTCCCAGTTCGCCAGCTCGTGCAGCACCCCGATGAATTCCGAGAGCCTCGCCATGCCCTCCTGGCCCTGCACCCGTGCGAAGCGCTCCCGCATCCGCGCGCTGATGCCGAAGAACTCGATGCCCAGCCGTGCGCGATCGAGCATCGGCAGCACCGCTTCCAGTTCGGGGAACAGGCCCGAGGCCTTGCGCAGCGGCTCGTCGCGGAAATGAATGACCATGCTGCGGTCGGCAATGCCCTCGGGCGGCACGTCGTGCGAGATCCAGGTGTGCGGCAACCGTCCGCCGACCAGGGCGACGTATCCGGGCTCGAAGCGTCCGATGTGATTGCCGACGTAGGCATCGCCGCTGCTGCGGTTGATGATCTGCAGCTCGTATTCGTCGTGGTAGTGCCAGCAGTCGAACGGCCATGGCACGCCGTGCTGCAGGCAGCGCACCGAACTGCCGCCCGCCGGCTCGAAGCCGAGCCGGGGGTCGCGCATCAACTCATGCTCGAGTTCCGGCTTTCTCGCATTGTTGTATTTGCTCATGGCGTCTCCCTGGATGTGACCACGGGTTGCTTTCGAGCATGCGACGTTGCCGGTGCGGGCAGAAGGCGCCCGTCAGGCGCCGGCCACCTTCATGCGGTTGACCAGAATCGACCCCGTGGTCTTGGCGCCGAAAGTGTAGGCATCCGCGCCGATGGCTTCAATGCCCATCAGCATGTCCTTCAAGTTGCCGGCGATGGTGATCTCCTGCACGGGGAAGGCGATGCGGCCCTTCTCGACCCAGAAGCCGCTGGCGCCGCGCGAATAGTCGCCGGTCACGTAGTTCACGCCCTGCCCCATCAGCTCGATCACGAAGAGGCCCGTGCCCAGCTTGGCGAGCATGGCGTCGAGGTCGTCACCGTGCTTCGTCAGGCGCGAGCTCAGCGTCAAGTTGTGCGAGCCGCCGGCGTTGCCGGTGGTCTTCATGCCGAGCTTGCGGGCCGAATAGGTGGAGAGGAAATAGCCCTCGAGCCGGCCGGCATCGACCACCTTGCGGGCGCGCGTGGTCACGCCTTCGTCGTCGAAGGGCGAACTGCCCTTGCCGCGCATCACATGCGGGTCTTCGGCAATGTCGATGTGCTTGGGCAGCACGGGCTTGCCGAGCGAATCGAGCAGGAAGGTGCTCTTGCGGTACAGCGCTCCGCCGCTCACCGCCTGCACCAGCCCGCCCAGGAGGCCCACGGCCAGCGGCGATTCGAACAGCACCGGGCATTCGGTGGTCTTGATCTTGCGCGACTTCAGGCGGCTCAAGGCCCGTTCGGCGGCGTAGCGGCCGACGGCCTGCGGGCTCGCGAGTTCGTCGGCCGAGCGCATGGAGCTGTACCAGGCGTCGCGCTGCATGTTGTCGCCCTTGCCGGCGATGGGCGCCACCGAAATCGAATGCCGCGAGCTGGCGTAGCCGCCGCGGAAACCGTGCGTGTGGGCGCTGAAGAAATGGCTCTGCTGGGCCGAGACGCCCGCGCCTTCGCTGTTGGTGATGCGCTTGTCGGTCGAGAGGGCGGCCGCTTCGCACTCCAGCGCCAGCTTGGCGGCCTGCTCGCTGGTCACGTCCCAGGGGTGGAACAGGTCCAGCTCGGGGTGTTCCTTGGCGATGTCTTCCTCGTCGGGAAGACCGCTCACCGGGTCTTCGGCGGTGAAGCGGGCGATGTCGTAAGCGGCCTGCACGGTCTGCTTGATGGCGCCCTCGGAGAAATCGGAGGTGCTCGCGTTGCCGCGGCGGTGGCCCACGTAGACCGTGATGCCGAGCGACTTGTCCCGGTTTCGCTCGACGTTCTCGAGCTCGCCCTTGCGGACCGAGACGCTGAGGCCGCAGCCCTCGGAGGCCTCGGCGCCGGCATCGGTCGCACCGAGCTTTTTGGCGTGGGCCAGGGCCGTGTCGACCAGGTTTTCGAAGAAGGAGCGGCTGTAGGCGAAGCCGGAATCGGCGCGCGAGGAGGATGTCGTCATGTGGTGGCTATGATACTTGCGCCCCCCATTTCCCGGTTTTCCCCCAGCTTCCCGCTGTCTTCGCTGTCCTGTTGCACGCATTGCAACGCCGCACGTCGCGGCCCAGAATCCACCCACATGTCCCGCAAACCCAAAAAAGGCTATTTCGTCCGTGGCCAGTTCGTTGCCGAAGGCAGCGAACTCGACCTGGAGCTCAAGCGCGAGCTCAAGGGCACCGACGATGCCAGCCGCACCGATCTCAAGCGCGAAAGCGACGAACTGCAGAAGCTCGGCACCGAGCTGCTCACGCTGCGCGCCGCCCTGTTCGACGCCCTCCAACTGGACGAAAAGCTGGTCGACGCCATCGCCGAGGCCAAACGCATCACCAACTTCGAGGGCAAGCGCCGCCAGATGCAGTTCATCGGCAAGCTGATGCGCAAGCTCGACGAGCCCACGCTGGAAGCCGTGAAGCTCGCGTTGACCGAGCAGAACAGCACGCCGGCCGCCGAAACCGCCGCCCTGCACGAGGCCGAACGCTGGCGCGACCGCCTGATTGCCGACGACGACGCCCTCGGCGGCTGGATCGAAACCCACCCCGCCACCGACTCCCAGCAACTGCGCGCCCTGGTGCGCCAGGCCCGCAAGGACATGAAGACGGGCCCGGCCGGCGAGGCGCCCCGCCAGGGCAAGGCCTACCGGGAAATCTTCCAGCTGGTGCGGGAGCAACTGGCAGTGCACGGCGGCGACGACCACGCCGCGGCCGCCGCCGCGCAGGACCGGGAAGAGGACGCATGAGTTCGTCGTCGCAGTTCGATCCGGTCCGCATCGGCATCGTCTCCGTCAGCGACCGCGCCTCCAGCGGCACCTATGAAGACAAGGGCCTTCCCGCGCTGAAGGAATGGCTGGCCCGGGCGCTGAAGAACCCCATCGAATTCGAGGCCCGGCTGATTCCCGACGAAACCGCCCTGATCAGTGCCACGCTGATCGAACTGGTCGACGCCGGCTGCTCGCTGGTGTTGACCACCGGCGGCACCGGCCCGGCCCTCCGGGACGTGACCCCCGAGGCCACGCTGGCTGTCGCCCACAAGGAAATGCCCGGCTTCGGCGAACAGATGCGCCAGATCAGCCTGCGCTTCGTGCCGACCGCGATCCTGTCGCGCCAGGTGGCGGTGATCCGCGACAAGAGCCTCGTCATCAACCTGCCGGGCCAACCCAAGTCGATCGCCGAAACGCTCGAAGGGCTGAAGGATGCCGACGGCGCACAGGTCGTGCCCGGCATCTTCGCGGCGGTGCCCTACTGCATCGACCTGATCGGTGGGCCGTACATGGAAACCGACGACGCGGTCTGCAAGGCTTTCAGGCCGAAGTCGGCAATTCGGCCGCCGCGCTGAACACTGCGGCTACTTGACCAGCGTCAGCAACGGCGCGCCCTTGTCCTTGACCATCGTCACCAGGAACTTCGCGGGCTTGGTCTTGCCGGCGTTGCGGCCGACGGTGTGGATATCGCCCGGGCCTTCGTAGAAGGTCTGGCCAGGGGTCAGCGTGACCTCCTTGCCGCCCTTCACGCCCATCACGATCGATCCTTCGAGCACGTAGATGAACGCGTGGGCGTCGTGACGATGCACCGGATCGACGGAGCCCGGCGGAAAGTCGACGATGAACGAGATCGCCTCCTTGCCGGGCATGTCCGCCAGGTCCTTCGTCATGAGGACGGTCGCGGCGGCTTCGGGTGCGGCCACGGCGGGCACCGCGGCGAACATGCCGAGTGCGAGACCGAGGGAGATGCAGGTCTTCTGGAAGCGGGTCATGGGTTGTCTTTCCGGCCCGTGTGGCGGGCCTTGAATCAATGAATGAATAGATCAGCAGGTCGCCAGCGGCTCAGGCGCGCGCACGCTGCGCAAGCCAGTCCGCGAAGCGGGTCGTCCCGAGGCGCGGACCGGTGCCAGGCGTCAGCGAGCGGTCGTCGAGCTGCACGCCGAAGTAGCTGGCTTCGGCATCGGTGACGACCGGCCGCTTGTCGCCGGTCGCAGCGAACAGGCGGCGCACCAGTGCATCGAGCGGCGCTGCCTCGGGCCCCGCGATTTCGATCCGGTGCCGCGCGGGCGATTCGCCCACCACCACAGCGAGTGCGGCGGCGACGTCGTCCGCCGCCATCGGCTGGATCAGCGCGCTAGACAGCCGCACTTCGCCGTCCCGCACGCTCCCGTCGGCGATGCCGGCCGCGAACTCGAAGAACTGCGTGGCCTGCACGATGGTCCAGGGCACGGGCGAAGCCTCGATCAGCTCCTCCTGACGCTGCTTGGCGCGGAAATAGCCGCTGGCCAGCAGACGGTCGGTGCCGACCACCGACAGCGCGATGTGGTGCGCGACACCAGCCTCCGCCTCGGCGGCGAGCAGGTTGCGACCCGCGGTGTCGAAGAAATTCAGCGCGGGCTCGTCCGCGAACGAAGGCGAATTCGCCACGTCGACGACGACCTGGGCACCCGCCAGCGCTTCTTTCAGGCCCTCCCCGGTGAGGGTGTTGACGCCCGTGGAGGGCGAGGCGGCGTTGACCTCGTGGCCGGCATTGCGCAGCAGCACAGCGAGCTTGGAGCCGATGAGGCCGGAGCCTCCGATGATGACGATCTTCATGGTCGATTCCTTGGTGGATGGAGTCACAAAAGAACGCCCCCGTGGGCGTCCATGCAAGGAAGACGTCCAGTCGGGGGCGTTTGTGACAGCGGGACCGAAAAATCCCGGAATCGACCGATCGGTTGCGCTAGGGAGTCGCTATTGCAGGCCCAAAGCCGTGGCTGTCCACCGCCTGCTCGCAAGGCACACGCTCCACCTGCACCGTCGAATGATGAATATCGAAGCGCTCGGCCAGCAGCGCGCGCAGTTGCAGCATCAACGGCGCCATGTCGCCCACTTCAGGCGTACACACCACATGCACGCTCAGGCTCACCTTGCCGCTAGCCAGCGCCCACACATGAAGGTCGTGCAAGCTCGCGACGCCCTCGCTGCCAAGCAGCGCACTTTCGACGGCAGGCAGGTCCACGTCATCGGGCACGCCTTCCAGCAGCACGTTCAGGCTCTCGCGCAACAAGCGCCAGGTGCGCGGCAGCACCCACAGCCCGATGGCCACCGCAATCACCGAATCGACCCACGCCCACCCGGTGAAGCGAATCACCAGCGCACCGACGATCACGCCGACCGAGCCCAGCATGTCGGCCCACACCTCAAGATACGCGCCCTTCACATTGAGGCTCTTGTCCTTGCCGCTCGCGAGCAAGCGCATGCCGATCAGGTTGACGACCAGCCCGCCCACCGCGACGAAAAGCATCATCGTCGACTGGATCTCCGCCGGCGCCGAGATGCGCCTGTACGCCTCATACAGCACGTAGATCGCGACAAAGAACAGCAGCACCGCGTTGAGCACGGCCGCGAGAATCTCGAAGCGGTAGTAGCCGAAGGTGCGCCGCTTGTCGGCCGGCCGTTTGCCGATCCAGATGGCGGCCAGCGAGATCGCGAGCGCCACGGTGTCGGTGAACATGTGGGCCGCGTCCGAGAGCAGCGCGAGGCTCCCCGACACCAGCCCGCCCACCACCTCCGCCACGAGGTAGAGCGTGGTGAGCAGCAAGGCCCAGCGCAGCGCCTTCTCGTTACCGCCGACGGCGTGGGAATGTTCATGTGCCATGGATCGTCACTCCTTGGGAACCGGGAGAAGGATCGAGCGGTGCGCCGTGCCGCCGATCGCGGGCGTCCTGCAGTTCTTCGTCTTCGTCGCGTCGGTGGGCGATGCGATAGAGCAGCGGAAGCACCAGCAGCGTCAGGGCGGTCGAAGAAAGGATACCGCCGATCACCACTGTCGCCAGCGGCCGCTGCACCTCGGCGCCGGTGCCGGTGGCGATCGCCATCGGCACGAAACCCAGCGACGCGACCAGCGCCGTCATCAGCACCGGCCGCAGCCGGGTGAGCGCGCCTTCGCGGATCGCCGCGTCCAGCGGCAGTCCGCCTTCGCGCAGGTTGCGGATGAACGAGATCATCACCAGCCCGTTGAGCACCGCCACGCCCGAGAGCGCGATGAAACCGACCGCCGCCGAGATCGACAGCGGAATGCCCCGCAGCCACAGCGCCACGATGCCGCCGGTGAGCGCGAACGGGATGCCGGTGAACACCAAGAGGCCGTCCTTCAGATTGCCGAACATCGCGAACAGCAGCGTGAACACCAGCAGCAGCGACACCGGCACCACCACCTGCAGCCGCTGCGTGGCCGAGGCGAGGTTCTCGTACTGGCCGCCCCACACGGTCCAGTAGCCGGTGGGAATGGTCACCTTGCGCATCGCTTCTTCGGCCTCGGCCACGAAGGAGCCGAGGTCCCGGCCGCGCACGTTGGCGCTCACGACGATGCGGCGCTTGCCGTTCTCGCGGCTCACCTGGTTCGGGCCGGGCGCGAGCTCCAGCGTGGCGACTTCGCCGAGCGGAATGAAACTGGTGCGCAGCCCCTCCCCGCCCGCGCCTTTGGGCAGCGCGACCGGCAGCCGCTTGATCGCCTCCAGATCGGTGCGCAGGTTCTCTGGCAGGCGCACGAGGATGTCGAAGCGCCGGTCGCCGTCGAACAGCGTGCCCGCCTCGCGGCCGCCGACCGCGATGGAAATCGCGTCCTGCACATCGCCCACGTTCAGGCCATAGCGTGCGGTCTTCTGGCGGTCGATGTTCACCGTGAGCATCGGCAGGCCCGTGGTCTGCTCGACCTTCACCTCGGCCGCGCCGGAAATGCCGGTGAGCACCTTCGACACTTCAGCGGCCGTCTTGTCGAGCACCGCCATGTCGTCGCCGAAGATCTTCACCGCCACGTCGCTGCGCACGCCGGAGATCAGTTCGTTGAAGCGCAACTGGATCGGCTGCGAGAACTCGTAGTTGTTGCCCGGCAGCTTCTCGACCTCTTCCTGCACCGCCGTCAGCAACTCGGCGCGCGTGCGCCTCGGCGCGGGCCACTCGCTCTCGGGCTTCAACATGATGTAGCCGTCGGAGATGTTCGGCGGCATCGGGTCCGATGCGATCTCGGCCGTGCCGGTGCGCGCGAACACGCGCTCGATCTCCGGAAACTTCGCCTTCAGCGTGCGCTCGAGTTGCTTCTGCATCTCGACCGACTGCGTGAGGCTGGTGCCCGGAATGCGCAGCGCCTGGATCGCGAAATCGCCTTCGCTCAGGCTCGGCACGAACTCGGTGCCCAGTCGCGTCGCCAGCAGGCCCGAGAGCACCACCGCCACCGCAGCCATCGTGATCACCAGCGGCTTGGCCGTCATCACGCGCGCGAGCAGCGGCTCGTAGCCGCGCTTGGCCCACGTCATCAGCCGGTTTTCCTTCTCGCTGACCTTGTTGCCAATGAAGAGCGCCACGGCCGCGGGAATGAAGGTGATCGACAGGATCATCGCGCCCACCAGCGCAATCACCACGGTGAAGGCCATCGGGTGGAAGAGCTTCCCCTCCACGCCTGTGAGCGCAAAGATCGGCAGGTATACGATCATGATGATCAGCTGCCCGAACAGCAGCGGGCGCCGCGCTTCCTGCGAGGCGGCGAACACTTCATGAAAGCGCTCGCTGCGCGTCAGCGGCCGGCCATGCTTGGCCTGCGCATGCGCGAGGCGGCGCACGCAGTTCTCCACAATCACCACCGCCCCGTCGATGATGATGCCGAAGTCCAACGCGCCGAGGCTCATGAGGTTGGCGCTGACCTTCTGGTTCACCATGCCGGTGAAGGTGAAGAGCATCGACAGCGGAATCACCAGCGCGGTGATCAGCGCCGCGCGGATGTTGCCGAGAAAAAGAAACAGGATCGCGATCACCAGCACCGCGCCCTCGAAGAGGTTCTTCTTCACCGTCGCGATGGCCTTGTCGACCAGCACCGTGCGGTCGTACACCGTCACCGCCTTCACGCCCGCGGGCAGCGTGCGGTTGACCTCCTGCATCTTCTTGTCGACGGCCTGCGACACGGTGCGGCTGTTCTCGCCGATCAGCATGAAGACGGTGCCCAGCACCACCTCGCGGCCGTTGTCGGTGGCCGCGCCTGTGCGCAGCTCCTGGCCGATGCCGACCTCGGCCACGTCCTGCACGCGCAGCGGAATGCCGCCGGCATTGCCGAGGATCACGTTGCCGATGTCCTCCACCGACTTCACCTGCCCCGGCGCGCGGATGAGGTACTGCTCGCCGCGCTTCTCGATGTAGCCCGCGCCCACGTTGGCGTTGTTGCGCTCCAGCGCGGTGACCAGGTCGGTCATCGTGAGGCCGTGCGCCAGGAGCTTCGCGGGGTCGGGCGCGATCTGGTATTCCTTGTCGTAGCCGCCGATGGAGTTGATCTCGGTCACGCCCTTCACGTTGCGCAACTGCGGCTTGATGATCCAGTCCTGAATCTCGCGCAGGTCGGTGGGCGTGTAGGGCTTGCCGTCCGGCTTCTTCGCACCCTCTTCCACTTCCACGGTCCAGAGATAGATTTCGCCGAGGCCCGTGGAGATCGGCCCGATCACCGGCGAGATGCCGCTGGGCATGCTCTCGCGCGCCGACTGTATGCGCTCGTTCACCAACTGCCGCGCGAAGTAGATGTCGGTGCCGTCCTCGAAGATCACCGTCACCTGCGAGAGGCCGTAGCGCGAGAGCGAGCGGGTCTGCTGCAGGCCCGGCAGGCCGGCCATCACCGTCTCGATGGGATAGGTCACGCGCTGCTCGGCTTCGAGCGGCGAGTAGCCGGGCGCCGACGTATTGATCTGCACCTGCACGTTGGTGATGTCGGGCACCGCGTCGATGGGCAGCTTCTGGTAGCTGAAGACGCCGAGCGCGGCCATGCCGAGCACGGCAAGCAGGACGAGCCAGCGCTGCGCGATGGAGAAGCCGATGATGCGTTCGAACATGCGGCGTCCTCAGTGGGTGTGCGTGGCGGAGCTCTTGCCCTGCTGCGACTTGATGACGAAGCTGCCGCTCGCAGCGTAGGCCGCGCCGGGCTTCAGGCCGCCCACGATCTCGATGCGCTTGCCATCACTGCGACCGGTCTGCACATGCTGCGGCATGAAGCCGCCGGGCACCTTGAGGAAGACCGTGGGTTTCTCCTCCACCGTCTGCACCGCCTCGGCCGCCACGGTGACGGGCGCATCCGCCTCGGACGACACCAGCTCCACGTTCACGAACAGGCCCGGGCGCCACACGCGCTGCGGATTGGTCAGCGTGACGCGCGCCGTGGCCGTGCGCGTCTGCGCGCCGATGAGCGAGCCCACGTACGACACGGTGCCGCTGGCCGTCTGGTCGAAGGCGCTGGAGCGGATGGTCACCGGCTCGCCGATGCGCACCAGGTTCAGGTTGTTGGCCGCCACGCTGATCTCGGCCCACACGGTCGAGAGGTCGGAGATGGTGAACACGTTGACGGCCTCGCCCACCGATTCGCCGAGCGAGATGTGCTTCTCGACCACCATGCCGTCGAAGGGCGCGCGCAGCTCGTAGCGGCCGAGCGCGGCCGAGCCCGGCGTGGCGCCCAGCGCCAAGAGCTTCTGGTTGGCGTTGGCCACGGCGATCTGCGCCTCCTGCATCGCCTGCTGCGCCTGCTGGTAATCCTGTTGCGGCGAGATCTTTTCTTCCCAGAGCTTCTTCTCGCGCTCGTAGGTGGTGCGAGCCAGTTCCAGCCGGCGCTGCGCCGATTGCAGCGCGCTGCGCTGCTCTGAAAGCCCCGGGCTCGACAGCACCGCGAGCACCTGGCCGCGCTTCACCTCTTGCCCCAGGTTGGCCGACACG
This sequence comes from Variovorax sp. W2I14, assembly GCF_050435205.1. Classification (NCBI taxonomy): domain Bacteria; kingdom Pseudomonadati; phylum Pseudomonadota; class Betaproteobacteria; order Burkholderiales; family Comamonadaceae; genus Variovorax; species Variovorax sp. W2I14. Next base: position 2,763,944 of record NZ_JBNDJX010000001.1, read on the forward strand.
CTGTCGACCACGCCCGCCACGCGCGGCACCACGTGCGCCGTGCGGTCTTCGTTGAACTTGATCTCGCCGGGCAATTGCAGCGAGGTCTTGATGCGCGCGGGGCCAGCGCTTTCGATCGCCATGCCGGCGGCCTTGACCTGCTCGTCGGTGAAGGGGATTTTTTCCTCGTCTTCCTTGTGCTCCTTCGATTCAGCTTTCGCTTCAGCGGGAGCGCCCTTCTCCTTGGCCGCCTCCTCGCCGTGGTGCTCCTTGTCGCCATGGCCCTTGGCCTCTTCATGGCCGTGCTCGTGGCCATGGTCCTTGCCCTCGGCTTTCCCTTCCTCGTGATGCTCGCCGTCGGCGTGCCCGCCGGCCTCCGAGTGACCAGCCGCCTGGGGCTTGGCCGGATCGGTGCGCAGGATCAGCGCCCCGGCCGCGAAGCCCAGGACCAGGATGGCCACGACGGCCATCCACTGCTTCTTGCTGGTGCGCTCGGTGAAAGTCTTGCGTTCTTCTTGCGTGTTCATGATCTGGGGTGTCCTTGTCAGCGTGCGACCGGCGTCGCATGCAGGGTTTCTTCGCCGTCGGTGCCGAGCAGGCGGTCGAGTTCGCCGGCCGCGCGGTGCGCATCGGCCAGCGCCACGAGGTATTGGTTCCGCACCTGGAACAGCGTGCGCTGCGCATCCAGCGCTTCGAGAAAGCTGAATTTGCCGAGCTCGAAGCCCTTGGTCGCGGCCTTGTAGGCGGTCTCGGCGCCGGGGAGCGCATCGCGCTGCAGCGTTTCGGCCGTGGCGCGCGCCGAACGCAGGCGTTCGGTCGCCTGCGCTATGTCGGCGCCCAGTTGCAGCTCGGCGGCGGCGAGGTCGTCTCGCGCTTTTTCCTCGCGGCTCAGGGCCTCGGCGAGGTTGCCTCGGTTGGTGTCGAAGATCGGCAGCGGCACCGAGAGCCCGACGACGACCTGATTGCGGCGGCTGCTCGCAGCTTCGGTGTCGGTAGACGCGGGCACGCGCTTGGCGCCGAGCGACACGGTGATGTCGGGAATGCGCTTGGCCCGCTCCAGGCTGGAGAGCGCCTCGCGCCGTTCGACTTCGAGCCGTGCCTGCCGCAGCACTGGCGCGGCGAAGAGCCGGCCTTCTACGTCTTGGGGCGAAGCAAGCGTCGGCAACTGATCGACTGCGCCGTCCACCTGCGTGAAGCGCGGCACCGGGTTGCCCCACAGCGCGGCCAATTGCTGGCGCGCGGAGCGCAGCGTGCCCTCGGCCTGCAGCAGCTCGACGCGCACACCGGCCTCGGCCACGCGTGCGCGGGTTTCCTCCAACGGCGAGACCTTGCCGGCCGTGACGCGGTTGGCGGCCGCCTTCGTTGCGATCTGCGCGAGGCCGACCGAGTCCTGCGCGAGCCGCAGGCGCTCCTGCGCAGTCAGCACCTCGAAGAACAGCGTGACCGTCGAAGCCCGCAGTTCCGAGCGGCGCGCCACCAGCGCCGATGCGGCCTGGTCGCGCGCGCGCTCGGCGGCGGTCACGCGGGCTGCGCGCTTGCCGCCCAGCTCGATGGGCTGGCTCAGTTGCAGCGTGGTCGTGCGGTTGTCGCGCCGCAGGTCTTCCAGTTGCGCGTCGAGCACGGGGTTGGGCCAGGCGCCGGCCTGGACGATGGCGCCCTCGGTGGCTTCCTGCTCGCGCGAGGCGGCGGACAGGCTGGGGTTGGACTGCAGCACCATCGCGACGGCGCTGCGAAGGGTCAGCGGACCGGCGGGCTCCAGCGTTCTGGCGGCCGGGCGGGATGATGAAGTCGGAAGGCCCGCAGCGGTCTGCGGCTGCTGCAATTGCTGTGAATGGGCCGGGGGTACCGCCAAGGCCAATATGGCCAGCGGCACGAAGAGCGTGCGCATCGAATTCTCCTGGGTTGCGAAACAACGGACGGACGAATTCGGCGAGAGCTCAGCTGATGAAAGGGATCAGTGGTGGGTGGTGTTCTCTCGCCGAATCAGAGGGCGAGAGTCCGTGCGGGTCGCACGGGGACTTCGGAGACATGCGAGATGAAACGGTCTTCCGTTTTGGCATGCAGCACCTGGGGCAACTGCAGCGCGCCGACGGCATTGCCAGCCGCCATGTCCACATGCTGCGCAGCGCCGAAGTGGCTGACGATGCAATGGCCGACCGCGCCGTTCGGCTGCGTGCTGGTGTCCTGCTTCGCGCCACCGCCGGCGTTGTGCGTGCGGTCGGTGTTGTTGTTGGGCTCGTCCTGGTGGTGGCCCCAGTGCTCGGGCTGCGTGTCGCGCTCGTGCTGGCAATACGCTGCCGACGCCGCCCAGCTGAGCTGGAACGGAAAGAGGAGCAGCAAAAAGATGAGGAGCCAGCGACGCATGAGCCAAAAAGTATATCGACGGGGTGCAAAGCCCCGTACGTAAAAAGCCCTGCGAACAGAGGGCCCGGCGCAATGTACGACCTGCAGACGGCGCTTCGTCCGTCAATAGGATTACTAAATCGTAACCAGTGTTTTGAGAGCTATTGGGTACGATCCGACAATGAGAATCCTTGTCATAGAAGACGAACCCAAACTGGGCGATTACCTCAAAAAAGGGCTGGAGGAAAACGGATACGTCGTCGACATTGCCCGCGACGGCATCGAGGGCCGGTACCTCGCCACCGAGGGAGAGTACGCACTGGTCCTGCTCGACGTGATGCTGCCCGGCATCGACGGCTTCACCGTGCTCCAGGCGATACGCCGCACGAAGAACGTGCCCGTGCTGGTGCTCACCGCACGCGACAAGGTCGAAGACCGCGTGCAGGGCCTGCAGCAAGGCGCCGACGACTACCTCGTCAAACCCTTCTCCTTCTCCGAGTTGCTGGCCCGCGTGCAGGCGCTGCTTCGGCGCGGCAAGGCACAGGACTCCACCGTGCTGCGCCTTGCCGACCTCGAACTCGACATGGCGAGCCGCAAGGTGTTTCGCAATCGCGCGCGGCTCGACCTCACGGCCAAGGAGTTCACCCTGCTCGTGGTGCTGCTGCGCCGGCGCGGCCAGATCCTCTCGCGCACCACGCTCGCCGAGCAGGTGTGGGACATGAACTTCGACAGCGACACCAACGTGGTGGAAGTGGCCATCCGGCGCCTGCGCAGCAAGATCGACGATCCGTTCGAAGTGAAGCTGCTGCACACGGTGCGTGGCATGGGCTACGTGCTGGAAGACCGCTCCTGGGCATGAGCCCGCGTCCGCAATCGATCCAGAGCCGGCTCTCGCTCTGGATCGCCGCGCAGACGCTCTTCGGCCTCAGCGTCATCTGCCTGGCCATCTACCTCGTGACGGCCTGGAACTTCGGCGAGAAGCAGGATGACGAACTCGACCGGAAAGCGGTGCTCGTGCAGCACCTGCTGAAGGAGGCCGAGAAAGGCGGCGACCTCGTCTTTCTCAAGCACAAGCTCGACGACTTTTTCTCGCTGCAGGACGACGTGAGCCTGTCGATCTCGCATGCGGGCAAACGCCTCTTCGAGTCGCGGCCGACCACCGGTGGCCGCTGGCTGCGCCGCGACCTGACGGTGCCCTGGCAGCAAGGTGGGCTGACAACCAACCTGCAGGTGCAGCTCGGCGTGAACGTCGCGCAGGCAGGAAGCACGCTTGCTCGAACGGCTCGCATGGACGCTGCTCGGCGCCGTGGTGCTGGGCGCCGCGCTGGTATCGCTCACGGGCATGTGGCTGGTGCGGCGCGGGCTGCGTCCGCTGAAGGCGCTGGCCGACCGCACCGCGGCCATGGCGCCGGACAAGGCCAACCAGCCGATCGATGCACTGGCCTTCGCCGAAGAGCTTCGTCCGTGGATCACCCAGTTCAATGCGCTGCTGCTGCGCGTGCAGCGGGCCTACGTGCAGCTCGAATCCTTCAACGCCGACGTGGCGCACGAGCTGCGCACGCCGCTCGCCAACCTGATCGGCTCCACCGAACTCGCGCTCACGCGGCAACGCTCCAACGAGGAGCTGCAGGGCGTGCTGACCTCCAACCTCGAGGAGATCGGCCGGCTCTCGGGCATCGTCACCGACATGCTGTTTCTCTCCAAGGCCGACCGCGGTACTTCGACACGCTCGCGCGCCGTCGTGAGCCTCGCGGCGCAGGCGCGCGACGTGATCGACTTCTACGACGCGATGCTCGACGAGGCCGGCTTGAAGGCCGAAGTGGCCGGCGATGCGATGGCCGATGTGGATGCCTCGCTCGTTCGACGAGTGCTCTCCAACCTCCTGGGCAACGCGATCCGCTTCGCCGCGCCGGCGTCGGCCATCCGCATCGAGCTGAAAGAGGAGCGCGACGAATTCGTGCTCTCGGTCGTGAACCGCGGGGAGCCGATCGATCCGGCCGCCCTGCCCCGCCTGTTCGAGCGCTTCTACCGCGCCGCGCAGGCCCGCGACGGATCGACCCGGCACCACGGGCTGGGCCTGTCCATCGTCGAGGCCATCGCGCGCATGCACGGCGGGCGCGTGTTCGCGTCGAGCGAAGGTGGGGAAACGCGCATCGGCTTCACGGTGCGCCGCGCCGGCTGAGGCAAGGCCACCACAACAGTTCGTGGCCAAGGCCATCACAACCGTTCGGGTGGAGGCTATCCCAACCGTTCGGGTGGAGGCCATCCCAACCGTTCGGGCTGAGCTTGTCGAAGCCTTGCGCGGCGCTTCGACAAGCTCAGCGTGAGCGGTTTTTTCTCTTCAGGGCTTGGCGTGCGCCTCGGCTTCGGCGGGAGGCGCCGCGTCCGCAACAGGTTTTGCCTTGCGGCCAAGGCACAGCGTCATCAACGGCCCGGTCATCGCAGTCGTGGCGAGCGCCATCACCAGCAGCATCGTGAAGAGCTCGGGGCCGATCAGGCCCACGTCGAAACCGATCTTGATGACGATCAGTTCCATCAACCCGCGCGCATTCATCAACGAGCCCGTGGCCATGCTGTCGCGCCAGCTGTAGCCCGCCATGCGCGCACCGGCCGCGCCGCCGGCGATCTTGCCGATGGTGGCGACGCCGATGATCAGCAGCATCGCGCCGAGGCTCGCGCCGTTGAACGCATTGGCGGTGGTGCCCAGCCCGGCGAGCGCAAAGAACAGCGGCATCAGCACGACGATGGAAATGGGTTCGATGCGCTCGCTCAGCGAACGCAGGAGGCGGTCGTCGCGCGGCAGGCAGGCGCCGAAGAGGAAGGCGCCGAACACCGCGTGCAGGTGCAGCCATTCGGTGAGCAGCGCGGTGACCAGCAAACCGATCATCAGCGAGGCCATCACCGTGGTCGAAGGCTCGCCATCGGGCGCCTTCACGCGCAGCAGCCACGCGAAGGCTGGCTTCAGGCCGAAGAACAGGAAGGCCAGCATCACGACCACGCCGACCGTGATCTTGATGAGCCCCGCATAGCCTTCGCCCGCGCCCACCATCGCCACCACGAAAGCCAGCAGGACCCAGGCGAACACGTCGACCACCGCCGCGGCGCTCAACGACAGTTGGCCGAAGGAGGTGCGCGTCATGCCGCGGTCCTTCAGGATGCGCGCCATGACGGGAAAGGCCGTGATGGAGAGCGCCGCCGCCATGAAGAGCGCGAACGGCCAGAACGCGACGCCGGCCGGCGCGAGCGTGGGGTACAGCGCCGGCGAAATCGCCAGGCCCAGCGCCAGCGGCACGATCACGCTGAGCACGCCCACGGCGCCGGCCGCCTTGATCTGCGAACGCATGTTCTGCGAGGACCGCAGCTCCAGCCCGACGACGAACATGAAAAGCACCAGCCCGACCGTCGACAGCGACGACAGGCCTTGCAGCAGGTCCTTGGCGAAGAGCTGCGCATGCAGCGAAGGAAAGAGAGCGCCCATCACGGCCGGGCCGAGCATCAGGCCCGCGGCCATCTCGCCCACCACGCTGGGTTGTCCCAGGTAGCGCAGCACCCAGCCGCAGAGGCGCGCGGTGGTGAGGATGACGACGAGTTGCAGCAGCAGGGTGGTGACGGACATGGGAGATGGGTTCGGAACGCGAAAGCCGGCGGGGCGTGGCCGCCGATGTTAGTGCCGCACGGAGCCCGGTTCAATCCGGGCGGCGCGCCGCCAGGATGCGCGCGAGGCACTCGGCCAGCTCCTGCAGCCCCAGCGGTTTGTGCAGCACCTCTGCCACGCCCGCATCGCGCGCCCGCTGTTCCAGCGCCACGTTGACGTTGCCGCTCACCAGCGCCACGGGAAGCTCGGGCCGCTTCGACCGCAGCAACCGGGCCAGCTCGCTGCCGGGCATGCCGGGCAGCATCTCGTCGGTGAGCACCGCGTCGAAGCGCCGCGGATCGGCCTCGAACGCGGCCAGCGCGCGCTCGCTGGTGCCGAAGCCCACCGGCTCGTAGCCCAGGCTCGCGAGCAGTTCCTCGGCCAACTCCAGCAGCGGCTGCTCGTCGTCCACGATCATCACGACCTCGCCGTTGCCGCGCGGGCAGCCGGGCACGGTGTCCAGCGGTGCCTGCGCCGGCCCGCCCTCCGCCGTCTGCCCTTGCAGCACCGGCAGCCACACCGACACCACGGTCGGCCGGCCCTCGCCGGTCGCCACGTCGATGGCGCCGCCGATGTCGGCCACGATGCCGTGCACCACCGAGAGGCCGAGGCCCGTGCCCTCGCCCACCTTCTTGGTGGTGAAGAACGGATCGAACATGCGCTGCAGCACCTCGGGCGAAATGCCCGGGCCGGTGTCGCCCACGTCCAGGCGCACGTACGAACCGGCCGCGATGTCGCCGTGCAGCAGTGAGCGCTTCTCGGCGATGTCCACGCGGTCGAGCCTGAGGCTCACCACGCCCTCATCGCTCACCTTGCCCATGGCCTGCACGGCGTTCGTGCAGAGGTTCATCACCACCTGGTAGAGCTGCGTGCCGTCGCCCACCACGGCCGCGCTGCCGGACTGCAGCCGCGCGTCCACGCGCAGGCCCGGCGGCAGCGTGGGCACGAGCATAGCGATCACCTCTTCGACCAGCGCCTGCATATTGACCGGCACACGCTCGGCGATGCCGCTGCGGCTGAAATCGAGAATCCGCCGCACCAGCAGGCGCGCGCGGGCGCCGGCCTGCATCACGCGGTCGATGTGGCGGCGCATGGCGCTGCCGGGCTCGGCCTGCTGCTGCGCCATTTCGCCGAAGCCAAGGATGGCGCCCAGGATGTTGTTGAAGTCGTGCGCGATGCCGCCCGACAAGGTGCCCAGCGCCTCGAGCCGCTGCGTCTGCTGCAAGCGTGCTTCGAGCCGAGTCTTGTCGGCCTCGGCGAGCTTGCGGTCGCTCACGTCGGTGGCGGCGCCGAAGAGGCGCAGCGCCGCGCCGGCGTCGTCGCGCACGCAGCGGCCACGCGCGTGGATCCAGCGCCAGTCGCCGCCCGCGTGGCGCACGCGGTATTCGAGTTCGACCGCGTGCGTGCGGCCGGCCAGGTGGTCGTCGATGGCGGCCCTGGCGTGCGGCGCGTCGTCGGGGTGCAGGTGCACATGGCGCAGCACGTCGGCCGAGGTGCCCAGCGGCGCCGACGCATCGACGCCGTGCAGCGCGCGCCACTTGTCGGAGACGAACACCGAGTCTTGCGCGACGTTCCATTCGGCATGGCCTTCGTTCGCGGCCTCCATGGCCATGGCGTAGCGCTCCTCGCTCTGGCGCAGCGCCAGCTCGCCGCGCTCCTGCCGGCGCAGCTGGCGCAGCAGCCCGACGATGGTGAGGACCACCAGCAGGATCAAGAGCACCGTGCGGATGCCCGAGCTCCACATCTCGTCGTACCAGGGCCGCAACGCCTCTTCTTCGTCGCGCATGACGGCCAGGATCAGCGGCCGCTTGCCCACGCCCACCGCGGCGATCAGCTTGGCCCGGCCGTCCATCGGGTTGACGGCGCGCGCCACCTTGCCGCCTTCCTTCAGCGTCGCGAGCTCGGGAAAGCTCAGCTTCTTCGCCGGATCGGTGGGCCCCGGCTGGCGCACCACCAGCGTGCCGTCGCTCAGCGTGAGCAGCAGCGAGCTGCGGTCGCCGAGCTGGATCGCCGAGTACATGCCTTCCAGGTGCTGCAGCGTGACGATGGCGGTGACCACGCCGGCGAACGCACCGTTCGGCCCGTCGATGCGGCGCGACACCACCAGCCCCGGCATGCCTTCCGTGCGCGTGGTCATCGGCTCGCTGATGAAAAGCCCCGTGTCGCGCGAATCGCGCTGCGCGGTGAAGTACGGCCGGTCGGACACATCGGACAGCGGCCCGCCCGTGTCGCGCGAGCGGTGGCGCTGCATGCCGTGGGCATCGACGACGGTCAGCACGCTCACCTGCGGCACGCCGACCGTGCGCGAGGCCAGGCCCGGCGACACCTCGCCGGGGCCGAAGTCGCCGCTGGCTGCCGCGTACCAGCTCGCGGTGTCGCGCAGCACCACATCGACCGCCTGCATGCTGCGCAGCGACTGCTCGGCCAGCGCCTTGGCCAGGTTGCCGAGTTCGCGCTCGTTGGCCAGCATGATCTGCTGGTGCAGCCGCCAGCCGTCGTAGCCGGCCGAGCCGATGCACGCGGCGATCAACAGCACGCCGGCGGCAACGATGCGGCGGCGCAGGCGGTCGGCGGATTTCATGGGGGCAATCAGTGGGCGGTGCCGAGGGTGTCGGCCACGGCCTGCAGCAATTCGCCGCGCGCGCAGGGCTTGGCGACGAGGCGGCGCAGGCCGAGCGCGCGGGCCGGGTTCGAATCGCTGTGCAGGCTGCGGCCGAGGCGGGTCGAGAGGCCGATCAGCGCCGCCCGCGGGTAGCCGGCCCGCACGGCCCGCACCGTGTCAGCGCCGCCGCCCCGCAGATCGGGCACATCGACGATCACGAGGTCCGCATCGGCACCGCTGGACGCGCCCTGCGCGGGCAGTGCTTGCACGGCGTAGCCCTCGCCCAGCAGCCATTCGCAAATCAGTGTTCGCATGGCGCTATCTTCCTCGATCACTACGACGGTCGGCATGGCCTCTCTCTGTTCGGTGCGGGCGACGCAAGTTGCCGCCATGAAGCTATTGGCGCTGCCGCACATGCCGCCCTCATGTCGGCCGCGGCGCGGGCATTTCATCTGTAATCCGGCGGTACGCCGCGCGCAGCGAAGTTGCATTACCCTTCGGCTCCATGAGCGCCAGCCACCACATCCTTGTCGTCGACGACGACCCGGCCATCCGCGAACTGATGGCCGAGTACCTCACCGAGAACGAGCTGCGCGTGACCACCGCCGTCTCGGGCGCCGAGATGAAGAAGGTGCTCGCGGAGTCGGTCATCGACCTGGTGGTGCTTGACCTGCGCCTGGGCGGCGAAGACGGCATGCACCTGGCGCGCCACCTGCGCGAGAGCAGCGCCATTCCCGTCATCATCGTGACCGGCAAGCGCGACGAGGCCGACCGCGTCATGGGCCTGGAAATCGCGGCCGACGACTACATCACCAAGCCCTTCAGCAACCGCGAGCTGCTCGCACGCATCCGCGCGGTGCTGCGGCGATACCAGGTGCAGCGCGACGCCACCGCGGCAGCGCCGGCCAAGGGCGGCACCGAGCGCCGGGCCTATCGCTTCGCAGGCTGGGAACTGAACGTGCTGGTGCGCCGCCTCACCGCGCCGGACGGCCGGCGGGTGGAGCTGAGCAACGGCGAATTCAACCTGCTGCTGGCGTTGTGCGAGGCACCGCAGCGCGTGCTCTCGCGCGACCAGTTGCTCGAGCTCTCGCGCCTGCACGGCGCGGAGGTGTACGACCGGTCGATCGACGTGCAGATCCTGCGTCTGCGGCGAAAGATCGAGGTCGATGCCTCCACGCCGCAGTTCATCCGCACCGAGCGCGGTGCGGGTTACGTGTTCGACACGCAGGTCGACGCGCTGAACTGAAGCAGCAGCTTCAGAGGCCTTGCACCTGCACCGGCTTGCCGGGCTGGCCCGCGACCTGCGGTGCGATCACGAGGTAGCGGCGCGAGGCCTCCGCATTCGACTGCACGATCTGCCGGATCGGCCCGATGGCATTCACGATGGCCGAGCCCGCCGGGTTGGTCATGAAGTTGGCGAGCGGCTGCAGCGCACCGCCGCCATCGGGCTGCTCCGCGAGTGCCAGCACATAGGGCGACTTCGGTTCAAGCCCCGTCGCGGATGCTTGGAGCACCTGCGTCAAGCCTTGGTCGAACAGCGTCACGCTGGTGGGCGCGCCCGCCTTGTCGCCCTGCACGGCCACGAGCGTCAGGTGCGCGGCCTGCCCCGCCACGCCGAGCGGCTGCAGCCCCTGCATGCCATCGCCTTCCGGCACCGCATTCGGCACATAGGCAATCGCCTGCGGGGCCTGGCCGATGGGCACTTCGCCGACGACCTTGTTCGTCGCGGTGTCGATGACGGCGAGCGCGTCGGCGTTCTCCAGCCCCACGTAGATGCGCGAGCCGTCGCCCGAAGGCCAGATGCCGTGCGGCAGCTTGCCGACCGGAATGGTCGCGACCTGCGAGAAATCGTCGGTGCGGAACACCTTCACCTGGTTGAGCCCGCCGACGGTCACGTAGGCGAAGGTGCCCTTCTTCGTGGCGGCGAAGTTGACGTGGTTGGTGATCGGCCCGGTGTCGAACGACTTGATCACCGCGAACGGCGGCTTCGCATCGAACACCATGGTGCGGCCCACGTCCTTGAGGGTGAACCACACCTGCCTGCCATCGGGCGTGGCGGCGATGTTGGGGCAGAACGGGCTGTCCTGTTTCACGCGGCCGACGATCTGTTTCGTCGCGGTGTCGATCACGACCGTTTCGGGGTTGAACGACGAGCACACGTAGCCGTACTTGCCGTCGGGCGAGAAGATCTGCATGCCGGGGCCGGCGGGCGTGACGATGCGGGTCTTTTCCTCGAAGGTGGCCGCGTCGATCACCGACACGTAGTTCTCGCCGCGCACCGTGACCCACACCTCCTTGCCATCGGGCGTGAAGAAGGCCTCGTGCGGCGAGCGGCCGACGTAAGTCGTGTGCTTGACGGCGTTGGTCGCGGTGTCGATGAAGGTCACCGAGTTCGAGCCGATCGACACGACGGCCAGCGTGCGATGGTCGGGCGAGAAGCCCATGCCGTGCACCAGCACCTGGCCTTTGTAGAGCGGGCTGAAGTTGCCGGGCGACGGATCGCCGAGACGGATCACGCCCAGCAGCTTGTTGTCGACCGGATCGGTCACGGAGACGGTGTTGGAGAACTGTTCGGCGGCGTAGAGCCGGTCGCGGTGGCTCACCGAAAAGTCGGCGGACGCGGCGGCGCCGGGGGCCTGGCCAGCGTGGGCGAACGAGGCGGCAATAGCGAGCGATGCGCACAGCAGCGCGGCGGCGTGACGAACGGGGTTGGTCATGGGGTGTCTCGGTGCTCCATGTGCATGCCGAGCATCGTGTGTGGATGCGGCAAGGAATTTGTTGTTGTGTCGGTGGCGGAGAAAAGGCCCTGCGTCGGCGCAGGCGTCGAAGGCGGCAGCGGCTGGCCGAGCGCGAGGTGCATCGCCGCGATCTCCTGCTGCTGCTCGACGATGATTTCCTGCGCGATGCGGCGCAGTTGCTCGTTGCGGCCGTAGCGCAACTCGGTCTCTGCCATCTCGATCGCGCCCTGGTGGTGCGGAATCATCATCGCGGCGAAATCCCGATCGACGTCGCCGGAGGGCTTGATCTCCATCGCGGCCATCATCCGGTTCATGGCGGCGTCGTTCTCGGCGGCGAAGGCGGCGGCGATCGAGTCGGCCGCCGCGGGCAGCACGCCCACGGCAGCGACCAGCGCCGCGACCGCTGCGGCCGCCAGCGCGATGCCGCGCCGCCGGCGCGGTGTCGTCGCGCTCACTGGCCTGCGCTTTGTGGCGTGGCCATCGCGACGGCGCTGTTCGTCGCCCCGGCGTCGCCGCCATGCGCGAGGAAGAACGAGCCGCTGTCTTCGCCATAGAGCGCGTCGAAATGACCGCTCTTCTCGGCCGTGGCCAGCTCGGCCTTGACCTCGGCGCGCGGTTCGGTCGACTTGAAGTTGCGCGAGAGGTACGCCGAGCCGCTGTCGGTGGCGGCCAGCACGCCGAGCGAGCCATCGGCCTTGGCCTGTGCCAGTTCGGCCTTCACCTCGGCGCGCGGTTCGCTCGACTGGAAGTGGCGCGACAGGTAGGCCGAGCCGCTGTCTTCGCCCGTCAGTGCAGCCAGTTGGCCGCTGGCCTGGGCCGCCTTCAGTTGCGCGACGACTTCGGCGCGGGTCAGGCTCTGGGCCGAGGCGGCGCCGGCAGCGGTGAGCATCAGGGTGGCGGCAAGGGCCGCCATGGCGGCATTGAGTTTCTTCATGATCGTTTCCTTCTAGATGCGCATCTGAAAAAGTAGAAGGGGTGCGCCAGCAGATACGCGTCCGGCAGGCCCCGAGCCAACACTGGGTGAGCCAGGCAACGGGTGCGGTGCCTGGATCGGTGTCGATTCGGGCTCTACTTTGCGAAGCGCGCGTTGCGCACGAATTGCGCGCGCGGCGCGGCCGATTCAGATGAAGCCGGAACGATTGCAGATGAAATACGCGGCCGTTTTAGCGTTGGCCTTTCGGGCTATTCGATCCAGCGGCTGGCCCACTGGTTGAGCGGCGTCAGCCGCTTGACGAGCTCGCCGCCCGCTTCGGTGAGCACGTAGCCCGCGCCCGAAAGCTCCACGATGCCGGCTGCGCGCAACTCCTTGAGCCGGTCGTTCAGTACCGAGGGCGACATGTCGTCCGTGTTCACCCGCAGCGCCCTGAAGCTCTGCGGCGCGCCGTCGCGCAGCTCCCACAGGATGCGCAGCGTGCCCTTGCGGCCCAGTTGCTCCAGCAGCCGCATGATGGGCCGCCGCGCTGCTGCTGCAACCGCGGGCTGCGAGACCGATGCGTCTTCTTCGTTGTTGTCCATGTCGTGCTTTCGGTGATCGAACGGCCGCTGTTGCGCTACGGATTGCGTAGCGATAGACTGCGCCGGATCGCTACGCTTTCCGTAGCGATTTCAACGCATTCTACGAAGGATTCCGACCATGACGACTGCCGCCATGCCAAGCGCTCGCACGCCTCGCATTCCACCGCTCGAAGCGCCCTTTCCCGAGCCGATCGCCGACCTGCTGGCGCGCATGAATCCGCCCGGAAGGCCCGAGATCCTCGCGCTCTTCCGCGTGCTGGCCATCAACCCCGAACTCGCGGAGCGAACGCTGGGGCTGGGCCGCTATCTGCTGGGTCGCAAGGCGGCGGTCAGCCTGCGCGACCGCGAGGTGGTGATCACCCGCGCCTGCGCCCGCTGCGGCGCCGAGTACGAATGGGGCGTGCACGTGGCCGCCTTCGCCGACGCGGCCGGGTTCAGCGAGGTCGACCGGCGCGTGATGGCGTCGGTGATCGAAGACGTGGAACTGCTCGCGCCGCGCGACCGGCTGCTGGTGCAGATGGTCGACCAGTTGCACGACCGCAGCGACATCGACGACGCGCTCTGGCAATCGCTCGGCGAACACTGGACTCATGCGCAACTGATCGAGCTGATGATGATCGCGGGCTGGTACCACGCGGTGAGCTACGTATGCAATGCGGCGCGCGTGCCGCTGGAGAAATGGGCGGCGCGCTGGTAGCGCCTCAGCCTTGGTTCTTCTCGCTTCGCATCAACCGCAGCCCGTTCGCCACCACCAGGAGGCTCGCGCCCATGTCCGCGAACACCGCCATCCACATCGTCGCGCTGCCGAACACCGCGAGCACGAAGAACACGCCCTTGATGCCCAACGCCAGTGTGATGTTCTGCCACAGCACCGCGTGCGCGCGGCGCGAGAGGCGGATGGTCTCGGGAATGCGGCGCATGTCGTCGTTCATGATGACCACGTCGGCCGCTTCCATCGCGGTGTCGGTGCCCGCGCCACCCATGGCGAAACCGATGTCGGCCTGCGCGAGCGCCGGTGCGTCGTTGATGCCGTCGCCGGTCATCGCGACGGCGCCGTAGCGCTCCTGCATCGCCTTGATGGCGCCGAGCTTTTCCTCGGGCAGCAGGTTGCCGCGCACGTCCTCGATGCCGGCGTGGCCGCCGATGGTCCTGGCCGTGGCGGCGTTGTCGCCGGTGAGCATCACGGGCACGACGCCGAGGGCGCGCAATTCAGCCACGGCGGCTTGCGACGATTCCTTGATCGTGTCGGCGACAGCGAACAACGCGAGCACGGCCTGGCTCGATGCGAGCAAGGTGACGGTGCGGCCGGCCTCCTCGTGGCGCTTGAGCTCGGCTTCGAGTGCCGGAGTGCACAAGCCCTTCTCCTCGATCAACCGGTGATTGCCGAGCATGTAGGTCTGGCCTGAAAGCACGGCCTGAACGCCGCGTCCCGGCAGCGCGGTGAAGTCGCCGACTTCTTCGCGCTCGCCTTTCAGGCCTTCGGCGATGGCCTTCGACACGGGGTGGTCCGAGCGGCCTGCGATGCTAGCGGCGATCGCGAACACCGCCGCCTCGTTGCTGCCCGATGCATCGAGCAGCGTCGACTCAACCAGCTTCGGCTTGCCTTCGGTGATGGTGCCGGTCTTGTCGAGCGCCACCGCCTTGAGTTTGCGCGCCTCCTCGAGATAGGTGCCGCCCTTGATCAGGATGCCGCGCCGCGCCGCCGATGCGAGCGCGCTCACGACCGTGACGGGCGTCGAGATCACCAGCGCACACGGGCAGGCGATGACAAGCAGCACCAGCGCCTTGTAGATGGCCTGCAGCCAGGTCCAGTCCATGAAGAGTGGCGTGAACAGCGCGATCGCCAGCGCCAGCACGAAGACCGCGGGCGTGTAGATGGACGCGAATTTGTCGACGAACCGCTGCGTGGGCGCGCGCTTGCCCTGCGCCTCCTCGACCGCGTGGATGATTCGCGCGAGCGTGGTGTTGGCCGCCACCGCCGTGACGCGGAATTCCAGCGCGGCGGTCTGGTTGATGGTGCCAGCGAAGACCGGGTCGCCCACGGTCTTGTCGACCGGAATGCTCTCGCCCGTGACCGGCGCCTGGTCGATGGCGCTCAGGCCCGCGGTCACCACGCCGTCGAGCGGCACGCGCTCACCGGGGCGGATGCGTGCGATGGCATCGAGCGCCACGGCGTCGGCCCTCACGGTCTGCCAGCTGCCGTCGGGCTGTTTGACTTCGGCCTGCTCGGGCGCTAGCGCGAGCAGGCTCTGGATTGCGTTGCGGGCGCGGTCGACCGCGCGGGCCTCGATCAGCTCGGCAATCGCATAGAGCGCCATCACCATCGCCGCCTCGGGCCACTGGCCGATGACGAAGGCGCCGGTCACGGCGACGGCCATCAGCGCGTTGATGTTCAGGCGCCCGCGCACCAGTGCGCCGAAACCCTTCTTGTAGGTGTCGAGGCCGGCCAGCCCGATGGCCGCGAGCGCGAGCACCATCTCGGCCGCCATGAAGCCCTTGCCGTCGAGGGCCAGGAAGGAGATCGATTCGGCCGCGATGGCCAGCACCAATGCGGCGACAAGGCGCGCGAGGCCGGTGCTCATTCCCGCGATGCGCGCAGGGGCGGCCGGCGCGGCCGTGTCGCCGACAGGCTCGGGCTTGAAGCCAGCCTTGCGGATCGCATCGAGCGCCTGGGGCAACGCGCCATCGTCGGCCGTGATGGCCATCGTGCGCTCGCCGAGACGAAAACGCAGGCCTTGGATGCCAGCCACCGGCTCGAGGGCGCGGCGGATTTCGGATTCCTCGACCGCGCAGTCCATCGTCGGAATGCGGAAGAGCAAGGCGCCCTTGGGGATGTCGGTGGTGTCTACCGTGGGTGACGAACCGCAGACCGGGCTGCCGCAGCAGGCCGTTTCGGCATGGGCATGAGCGTGGGTGTGCGCAGGTCCGTGCGAGTGATCGTGACCATGGTCGTGGTCGTGAGGCAGGGCCGGCGTCACGGGCTTCAGGGCGTTCTGGTTCGTCATGAAAGCCATTGGAAACCCTGAAGCAGGTGTAGAGTCAAACGCTGAACTTCCACTTCTGGATTTGCCGCATCATGAAAATCGGTGAACTCGCCAAGGCTGCGAACACGCCGGTCGAAACCATCCGGTATTACGAGCGCGAGCAGTTGCTGCCCGAGCCCGCGCGCACCGACGGCAACTACCGCATCTACGACGACGAACACGCCCAGCGCCTGGGCTTCATCCGGCGCTGCCGCTCGCTGGACATGACGCTCGACGAGATCCGCAGCCTGCTGAAATTCCGCGACGCGCCGCAAGACGACTGCGGCGAGGTCAACCAGCTGCTGGACGACCACATCGGCCATGTGGCCGCGCGCATCGCCGAACTGAAGACCCTCGAAAAGCAATTGAAGGCGCTGCGCCTGCAATGCTGCGGGCCAGAGTCCGCGAATGCCTGCGGCATCCTGCAGGAACTGGACACCGCCGCGCTCGCACCGGAGACCTTCGGGCAGCACGCGGGGCATGTGCATGGGTCGCTGCACGGCACGGCGGGGAAGCGGTCGGGTTGAAGGGAGAGTGAGTCCAGGGCGCTGCTTCGGACATTGCCCCGGTGCTCAATAGCGGCAGGTCACAAGACGCTCCGCCGATAGTCAAGTCGCCCTTCGCGCGCCATCGAGAAATGCATTCATCGCAGTTCGGAATGCAGCCACCGGATCGTCCGCCGCTGTGATCGCTCGCCCGATCACCACATGCGAGGCGCCTGCTTCGGCTGCGGCCGCGGGGTCGGCGATCCGCCTTTGATCTCCGCCTCCGCCACCGAGCAACTGGATGCCTGGACAGACGATGAGGGCACCTTCGGGAAGAACCTGGCGCAATAGTTTTGCCTCTCGGGCCGACGCGACGACGCCGTGGCACCCCGCCTTGCTCGCCAACAGGGCGAGCCTCTGGACCTGTGCGTCGACCGAGGGCGCAAGGCCAATTTCGGGCAAGTCTTCGTCGCTCAAGCTGGTGATGACCGTCAGCGCCAGTACCTCGAGATGAGGGAAAGCCGCCGCCGCGTCAACCGCAGCCCGCAGGACCGTCGAGCCTGCCGAAGCGTGGACCGTCACCCATGTGGCCCCGAGCTTTCCCGCCTCTTTGACAGCGCCTGCGACTGAAGTGGGAATCTCGTGAAGCTTCAGGTCGAGGAACACGCGCTTGCCCAGGCTGACAAGCTGGCGCGGCAAATCCGGGCCCGCCGCTGTCAGCGTCTGAAGACCGACCTTGTAGTGATCCGCTTCAACGCCAAGCAGCCCTACCAGTGCCATCGCGTCGGATGCGGAATCGAAGTCGAGCGAAACAACTACTGAGGAGGTCATTGCTGTGGAGGTCTGCTGCTGGCCGATGGTACCCATCACCCTTTGTCGCCGAATGCCGGCAACGGAACGGGCGCCCGAGGCGCGCCTCTACGCCGCAGCAACAGCCTCCTTGACGAAGTCGGCGTAGTTGCGCAAGGGACGCCCGAGCATGGCCTGCAGGCGATCCACCGCACCGTTCGCGCCGTGCATGCCGAACTTCTGGATCCCGGCCATCATCAGGCGCATGTCGTAGGCAAGCCAGGACGGTCCCGATGAGGCCATCTGCGCTTCGAACGCCGCCACGTCGTCCCCGCCGTAAGTCACGTCGCGACCGAGCGCCGCACTCCACAGCTTGGCCACCGATTCGCCAGTCAACCGCTCGGGCCCCACCAGTTCCAGCGTCACGCGTGGCAACGGTGTGGGCGCGCGATCGCGGCGCAGCAGTTCGGCGACAGCGATGTCCGCGATGTCTCGCGCATCGATCATCGCGACGCCCGACGAGCCGATCGGCATCGGGTAGACGCCGTAGCCCTGGATCACCTGCTGGACCATGCGCTCGTTCTGCATGAAGTAGGCCGGCCGGAGGATGGTCGCGGGGATGTCGAGGCTCTCGATCATTCGCTCGACCGTGTGCTTGCCGGTGAAGTGCGGCACGTCGGTGAACTTGTCCGCATGGATGACCGACAGGTAGACGATGCGCTCGATGCCGGCCTCGCGCGCCAGGCTCAGCGCAACGAGGGCCTGGGTCACTTCATCGGGCGTGACGGCGTTCAGCAGGAACAGTGTGCGCACCGACGACAGTGCCGCGCGCATCGAAGGCACGTCGGTCAGGTCGCCGACGACCTCCTTGACGCCGGCCGGGAAGCTCTGCTTTCCGGATGTGCGAACGAAGGCGCTGACTTCGGCGCCGGCAGCAGCCAGGCCTTGGACGACGAGGGAACCGATGGTGCCGGTGGCACCGGTGACGAGAATGCTCATGAAAAAATCTCCAGATGGTTGAGGGAAAACGGGTTGAAGGGGAAAGAGGGAAAGAACTCGATCAGCGCGAGAAGTCCGCCACGACCTTGCCGATGCGCGGATCGGTGCGATTGCGTTCGATGGCTGCGGGGATGTCGTCGAAGCCCACGACTTCGTCGAGCTTCGAGATCAGCGTGCCTTGGGCGATCTCCGCCGCCAGCCGCTCCAGGAGCGCGGTGTCCGGCTTGTTCATGAACCACAGCCCGCGGCGGCCGGAAGGCGTGCGTGCCAGGATGTCGGGCGAGGACGTGCCGACGATCGCGCCGTCCTTCTTCAGCACCTGCCACGAGCGATCGAGCACTTCGCCGCCGACGTAGTCGAGCACCAGGTCGATGTCTCGCGCAATCGATTCGAAGCGTTCGGTGCGGTAGTCGATGACGTGGTCCGCGCCCAGGCTGCGAACGTAGTCGACGTGCGCGGTCGACGCGGTTGCGAAGACTTCGGCGCCCGCCTGCTTGGCGTACTGCACGGCATAGCCACCCAGCCCGCCCGCCGCGCCGTGGATCAGGATTCGCTGGCCTGCGACGATCGGGCCTGCGTGGTGCAGGCTTTGCCAGGCTGCGACGGACGCCACAGGGATGGCGGCCGCGTGCACATCGTCCAGGCCCTGCGGCGTGCGCACGAGCTTCGCTTCGTCGACCGCCACGAACCCGGCATAGGCACCCAGGCCGCCGAGCGGGCCCATCACACGATCGCCGACGTGAAAACGCGAGGCGTCGGGGCCGAGCGCTTCGACGACGCCAGCCAGTTCGATGCCCAGCACGGCCGGCAGTTGAAGCGGGAAAGCGTCTTTGACGAAGCCTTCGCGAATCTTCCAGTCGATGCCGTTCACGCCGGCGGCCCGGACGCGGACCAGGACTTGGCCCTGCCCGGCCGTGGGCCTTGCGATGCCGGCGATCTCGGCGGCGGCAGCGCCGCCATAGGCCCGGATCAGTACAGCGCGTTGCGTGGCGTTGTTGAGGGTGGTGGTCATTTCAGTTTCTCCAGTTGAGTTGCGATGGGGAGAAGATAGGCCGTTGCATTGCTAAAACAAAGACCCGAAAATGAAGACACCTCGTTTCAAATCCGGAACACCATGGACCTGAATGCATTGAGCGACTTCGCGCTTGTCGCCATGAACGGCGGCCTCGGCAAAGCAAGCCGCGCGAGCGGCAGATCGAAGGCGACGCTGTCCCGGCGCATCGCCGACCTGGAAGAGCAACTGGGCGTGCGGCTCATCGAGCGCAGCGCCCGCGGGCTCAAGCTCACGGAAGCCGGGCAGATGCTGATGGACCGCACCGAAGGGCCGATGCACGAAGTGGCCGACGCCATGACGTCCGCGCGCGAGGGCTTATCTGTACCGCGCGGTCGCCTGCGCATCGCCTCACCGGTGCTGTTCTCCCAGTTGACGATGGGCCGCATCTCGGCCGAGTTCTGCACGGCCTACCCGGAGGTCAGCTGCGAGGTGGTGGCGGACGATCGCCTGGTCGACCTCGTCGAGGAGCAGTTCGATGCCGCGATCCGGATCAATCCAGCGCCGGACAGCAGCCTCGTGGGCCGGTGTTTCGCCAAGGACCGGCTGGTGGTCGTGGCCGCGCCGTCTGTGCCGATGCCGAAGCCAGGCAAGGCCAGCCCGGTCCCCGGCATCGTTTCAACGAACTTTCAGGACGGGAACTGGACGCTCGACGACGGACGCCTGGTCCTGGAGCCGATCCCGCGGCTGAGGCTTTCCTCGTTCCTGATGATTCGCGACGCTGCCATCGCCGGTGCCGGCGCTGCCCTGATACCGCAGTCCATCGCGTGGAACCAGTTGACGCGCGGAGAACTGGTTCAGTGGGGCATGGTTTCAGGCGTGGAGGTCGCGCTCTGGGTGCTGCATACATCGAGGCGACTGCCCGCGCCGAAGGTACGGGCGTTCGTCGACTTCATGTGCGCGCAGTATCCGCAGGGGTCGCTCGTGCTGAATGGCTAGGAGACGGCAGGTTGCAGCGGTTCGTCCTTTGCCCGTGTTCGTTGTCGAACGGGGACTATCTCGCCACTCCCCGCCCCTTGCCCCCGGCGCCCGCATGCCGCGGAATCCAATAACCCAGCATCCCCGCCGCAGCAAAGGCGATCAGCCCGGTCACCGCGATCCCCGCCGCAAGCGACAAACCACCCGCCAACAGAGACAGCAGCGCCGGCCCGCATGAAGACCCGATGTCGGACATCAGACGCCAGATGCCGAGAAAGTGCGCGCGTCCGTGGCGCGGCGAGTGGTCGGCGCCGAGGGTCATGATCATTCCCGAGCCGATGCCGTTGCCGAAACCGATCGCGAGGGAAGCGATCAACAGCGTCACGACGCCTGACGTGAGAGGCATCAGCAGCATGGCCAGTCCCATGATCAGCATCGACGGCACCGCGACCCAGCGCCTGCCTTTCCGGTCCATCACCTTGCCGGCCGGATAGAACACCAGCATGTCGATGCCGCCCGCCAGGCCGTAGATCAGCGACGCCACCGAAGGCGCGAGCATCAGGTGGTCGGCCCACAGCGGAATCACGGCCTGGCGCGAAGCGCGCACCGCGCTCACCAGCACCACGCCGATACCGAGCGTGAGGAACACACGGCGGTGATCGCGCAGCGTCGAGACGATGGAGGTCGAGGCCGGCGTGGCCTGACCGGCCGGGACCGGCGGCGCCTCCAGGTCGGGGATGCGCGCGCCGATGGCGGCCGCCGCCATCACCGCCACGATGCCGACCACATAGGCGGCCCACAGGCCGAACGCATGCACGGCCGCAGCCGCAAGAAAAGGTCCCGCGAACATGCCGATGCGCATGACGCCGCCCAGCGTCGACAAGGCCCGCGCACGGTATTCGATGGGCACCGCCTCGGTCATGTAGCTCTGGCGCGCGAGGTTGTAGACCGCCTGCGACATGCCCACCATGAAGCAGCCCGTGGCGAACAGGCCCAGGTGCGAGGTCAGCACGCAGAGGAGCATGCCAAGGCCGCTCCACACGCCCGCCGCGACGATGGCCCAGCGCTCGCCCCATCGCATGGTGATCATCGAGGCGGGGATGTTGTTGAACAGCGAGCCGATGCCGATCATCGCGATCACCAGCGCGGCCATGGGCACGGAAGCACCCAGGTCGCGCGCCGTCAGCGGCACGATCGGCAGGATGGCACCCTCGCCCAAGCCGAACAGCAGCGAGGGGGCGAAAGCCGGTATGGCGATGCGCCACAGAGAAAACGGGGGCGTGGACGGAGACGTGGAAGTCGAAGCGGCGGGCGGGGATGACATGGGAGAGAGCTCGGTTTCTTGCCACCGCACGCCGGGTGGTCAAAGCAAAAGCGCCGCGATTGTCTCGCCGATGCCCGATGTCTGCAGGCGCTCGGGAACTCGGCAATCGTCCGAGAGGCGCGCTACTTCCCCACCAGCTGCGTCAGCTTCTCCGCCTCGAAGCACTCACCCCGCGCCGCATCGCCGGGCACGCAGTCCTTGCTTCCCGGCTGCGCCGAGAGCTTCTCGATCGCCTGCCACAGCAGCGCGATCTGATGCTCCTGGCCCGAGGCGTTGTCGATCAGCCCGCGCATGGCCTGGCTCAGCGGATCGTCTTCCTGCGTGATGCCGTAGGCGGAAAACTTCTGCGACTCGGACACATCGGCGCTCTCGCCGGTCTTCGACGGGATGATGCGTGCGGGAATGCCCACCGCGGTCGCCCCGGCCGGCACCGGCTTGATGACCACCGCGTTGCTGCCGATCTTGGCGCCGTCACCGACGACGAAGCCGCCCAGCACCTTGGCGCCCGCGCTCACCACCACGTTCTTTCCCAGCGTCGGATGGCGCTTGGTGCCCTTGTAGAGCGAGGTGCCGCCCAGCGTCACGCCCTGGTAGATGGTGCAGCCGTCGCCGATCTCGGCCGTCTCGCCGACCACCACGCCCATGGCGTGGTCGAAGAACACGCGCTC
The DNA here is from genome assembly GCF_050435205.1 of Variovorax sp. W2I14. Lineage (NCBI taxonomy): Bacteria > Pseudomonadati > Pseudomonadota > Betaproteobacteria > Burkholderiales > Comamonadaceae > Variovorax > Variovorax sp. W2I14. The sequence continues at coordinate 2,786,012 of NZ_JBNDJX010000001.1, forward strand.
GCCGATCTTGGCTGCGGGATGGATCTCGATGCCGGTCATCCAGCGCGCCCAGTGCGCGATGAAGCGGGCGGGCCACTTGAATCCGTGCGTCCAGCAGGCGTGCGCCCAGCGATGCAGCACCACGGCGTGGAAGCCCGGGTAGACCGTCATCACTTCCCAGGCGCTGCGAGCCGCCGGGTCGCGTTCGAGGATGCACCGGATGTCGGCGCGCAGTCGAGAGAACATCGCTGCCCTTGTTGTCGTTATATCGATAGTGGGCGGGCAGTCTAAAGCCCGGTGTCTTCGCGTACTTTCGATGGGGTTTTAGCTCGAGGAGCCGCTCTTTGGGCCTTTGGCGGCGTCCGTCATGGCCTTGGCGATGCCGCGCAGGATGTGGATTTCCTCGGGTGTCGGCTGGGCCCGGTTGAACAACTGCTGCAGCCGCGGCATCAGCTTCTTGGGCGCGGCCGGGTCGAGAAAACCGATGTCGACCAGCGAGCGCTCCCAGTGGTCGAGCATGCCCGCCACCGATTGCGCATCGGCCGCCTGCACGGGCGCAGTGGCGTCGCGCACCTCATACCCGCCGAGCGCCAGCCGCCATTCATAGGCCACCACCTGAATGGCCGCGCCCAGGTTGAGCGAGCCGAATTTCGGATCCGTGGGAATGCTCAGGGCCACGTTGCAGCGGTAGACGTCTTCATTGCGCATGCCGAAACGCTCCGAGCCGAACAGGAAGGCGACGTGCTGCGCATCGCCCGCTTTCGCCAGCGGCTCCAGGTGCTCGCGCGGCGTGCGCGTGGGCGGGCCGAAGTCGCGCGGGATCATGGCCGTGGCGCACAGATGGGTCACCCCATCGAGCGCTTCGTCCAGCGTCTCGACGATGCGGGCGTTGGTCAGCACGTCGAGTGCGCCGCTCGCGCGCTGGATGGTTTCTTCCCGCCGCAGCACGTTGGCCCAGCGCGGCGCCACCAGCACGAGGTCGTCGAAACCCATGGTTTTCATGGCGCGGGCGGCGGCGCCCACATTGCCGGCGTGGCTGGTCTGGATCAGGATGAAACGGGTGCGCATGGGGGGTTTGGAGACACTAACGGGGCAGAGCCGGTAAAATGCCCGATTCTCGCCGCCCGCATCGCCGGGCCGCAGGGTCACCAAGAGCTCGCATTTTGGGGACCATTCCCACCGTTCTTCTCACAATCCAGAATGTCGTCCCCCAACCTGCATCCCATGCTCAATGTGGCCGTCAAGGCCGCACGCGCCGCCGGCGCCATCATCAACCGCGCCGCCCTCGACGTCGAATCGGTCCGCGTCTCGCAAAAGCACGTCAACGACTTCGTCACCGAAGTCGATCACGCCAGCGAGAAGGTCATCATCGAAACGCTGCTTGGCGCATACCCGGGGCACGGCATCCTGGCCGAAGAATCGGGCACCGAACACGGTGCCAAAGACTCCGATTACGTCTGGATCATCGATCCGCTCGACGGCACCACCAATTTCATCCACGGCTTCCCGGTCTACTGCGTGTCCATCGCGTTGTCGGTGCGCGGCAAGATCGAGCAGGCGGTCATCTACGACCCGAGCCGCAACGACCTCTTCACCGCCACCAAAGGCCGCGGCGCCTACATGAACGACCGGCGCATCCGCGTCTCCAAGCGCACCAAGTTGAGCGAGTGCCTGGTGTCCACCGGCTTCCCATTCCGCTCGGGCGACAACTTCAAGCAGTACCTGGCCATCATGGCGGACATGATGCCCCGTATGGCCGGCCTGCGCCGCCCCGGCGCCGCCGCGCTCGACCTCGCCTACGTGGCCGCCGGCTTCACCGACGCCTTCTTCGAAACCGGCCTCAACCCCTGGGACGTGGCCGCGGGTTCGCTGCTGGTCACCGAGGCCGGCGGCCTGATCGGCAACTTCACCGGCGAGCCCGAATTCCTCGAGCAGCGCGAGTGCCTGGCCGGCGCCCCGCGCATCTACGGCCAGATCGTGCCGCTGCTCGCCAAGTACTCGAAGTTCGCCAACGTGGACGACAAGCTGCGCGCCAGCGACCGCGTGCGCGCCGTGTCGGCCTCGACCAAGTCGAACACCGACGACGCCTCGGTCGACCTCTACGCCCGCAGCACGGTGGCCGATTTCGCCGACGAATCGGCCGAGGGTGAAACCCCCGCCGTGGCCGCCAAGCCCGCACCGCGCAAGCTCACCCGCATCCGCCGCGACGCCCCTGCCGCCGGTAGCCCCTCCGAGGGCGACGCTCCCGCCAAGTGATGACGGGGCCCAGCGCAGCCGTCCGGGTCCGAGCCGCGTTGCGCAATGCGCTCAGCCACTATGTGGCGAGCGGACTCACCGTCGCGCTCGGCCTGCTGTTCATCTCGGGTGGCGTGCACCTCTGGCTCGGCACCATTGCCGCGTCGGCCGCTGCCACCGGCGTGATCGTCACCGCGCCGCCCGACCTGCCCGGCCCGCGCCGCGGCAAGTTCTTCCAGATGCTGCCGGCGCCGCTCATCGGCCTGCCGCTCTTCTTCGCGGTGCAGATGCTGCACACCGCGCCCATCCGCCTGGGCCTGCTGCTGGTGCCCGCCACCTTCATGGCCTTCCTCGCCATGGCCTGGGGCAAGCGCGGCATTCCCATCGCGATCGCGGTGATGTTCTCGATGATCTTCTCGATGGCCACGCCCGCGCCGGTCGACATGGCCGAGGCCGTCCTGCGCACCTGGCATTTCGGGCTGGGCGCGGGGCTGTACGTGATCTGGGCGACGCTCGCGAACCTCGCGCTGAACGGGCGCTTTCGCACCCAGTCGGTGGCCGACGTGCTGTATTCGCTGGCCGCGCTGATGCGCACCGAGGCTGGTCAGTTCACCCCGCAGGACGAAACCCGCGACATCCGCGACACGCCCGCTCCGGTGCTGGGCCAGCTATTACGTGAACAAGCCGCACTGGCCGACCAGCTACAGGCCACGCGCGACATCGTCCTTGAATCCCCCCGCACCCCACGCCGTCAGCGCCTCGCGGCCATGCTGGTGATCGTGCTGGAGATGCGCGACCAGCTGCTCGCGAGCGAGCTCGACCTCGATGCGCTGCTGGCCCACCCGGCCCACGCCGATGCGCTGATCGAAATGCGCCGCGTGCTCGAAGAGCTTTCCGACGAAACCATCGCACTCGCCGACGCGCTCATGCTGGGCCGCCACCCCGACCCGGTGACCGACCGTCGCCCGCGCCTCGCGGCCATCCACGTGACTGCGGACGACGAGCACCACCACGGCCATCCGAATCTGTCGGGCCCGACCGCCGCGATGCTCGCGCGCGGCCTCGCGAGTCGCATCGGCCACATCAACGACGAGGTGCTGCGCCTGTCGGCCATGGCGCGCGGCGATGCCGAGCCCAACCTGGCCGTGGTGCGCGCCAACTGGCAGCTCTTCGTGAGCCCGACCGACTGGACCTGGCGCCCCTTCTTCACGTTGTGGCGCTGGGACCAGCCGCCGCTGCGCCACGCGATCCGCGCCGCACTGGCCATTGCCGCCGGCTATGCCATCGCGGTGTCGATGCCCTGGGGTTCGCACGACTACTGGATATTGCTGACCATCGTCGTGGTGCTGCGCGGCAGCCTCTCGCAGACGCTGGAACGGCGCAATGCCCGCGTGGCCGGCACGCTGCTGGGTTGCGTGCTCGCGGTGGGGCTGCTTTCGGCGCATCCGTCGGCGCTGTGGCTGCTGGTCATCGTGACCGTGGCGCAGGCCATTGCGCACAGCTTCGCGGTGCGGCGCTACCTCATCACCGCCGTGGCGGCCACGGTCCTCGGCCTCGTGCAGGCGCACATGCTGAACACCGGCACCGCGCCCATCTTCGCGCTGTTCGAGCGCATCGCCGACACGCTCATCGGCGCCGCGCTCGCCTGGGGCTTCTGCTACGTGCTGCCCTCGTGGGAGCGCACGCAGATCCCCGCGCTGGTGGCACGCGTGCTCACGGCGCAGGCCCGGCATGCGCGCCTTGCGCTCGGCCTCGGCCAACTGCAGGCCATCGACAGCAGCCCCGAGCTCGAATGGCGGCTCGCGCGCCGCGAGGCCTTCGACAGCCTCTCGGCGCTGGTCCAGGCCACGCAGCGCGCCCTCTCCGAGCCGCGCGCGGTGCAGCCGCCGCTGGAGCCGCTGGAACACCTGCAGGCCCACAGCTACCAGATGCTCGCGCAGTTGAGCGCCGTCAAATCGATGCTCGTGCTGCGGCGCGACCGCCTCACGCCCGGCGAGGTCGAAGGGCCGCTCGCGCGCACTGCGCAACGTATCGAGGCCGCCATCGGAACTACACCGACCACCGGCCCCTCTCAACCCGAGAGCCCGGGCTCCACCACGGTGGGCGGCCCGATTCCCCTGCCCGACCCGTTCGACAACGACATCAGCCCCTGGCTGCTGCGCCGACTCGACCTGGCGACGGCCCTTGCCACGCAGCTGCGCGACGACGCGGCGCGGATTCTTCAACCTCTGAACGAGACAACAGAAACAGCGACCACCACCGCCTGATGACCCACGAGATCCTTGCCCACCCCTGGTTCGGCACCTGGCTTGCCGTCCTCGTCGCCGTTCCGCTCGCTCTTCTGGTCCACCGCATCGGCGGCCTTGTCCTCCGGCGCATCACGCGGCCTGCGCCCGCCGTGCATGCGATGGTCGTCAACTGCCAGTCGCCCGCGCGGCTGGTGATGCCGCTGGTGGCGCTGCTCCTGGTGTTCCAGGCCGCGCCCGACGACCTGCGCTTCATCGCCAGCGTGCGGCACCTGAACGGCCTCCTGCTCATCGCCGCGGCCACCTGGCTCATCGTGCGCGCCATCAGCGGTTTCGCCGACGGCGTGCTGGCGCAGCACCCTTCCGACGTGGCCGACAACCTGCAGGCGCGCCGCGTGCTCACGCAAACCCGTGTGCTCGCGCGCACCGCCATGTCGGTGGTCATCGTGGCCGGCGGCGCGATGATGCTCATGACCTTTCCGGGCGCGCGCCAGGTCGGCGCGAGCTTGCTGGCCTCGGCCGGCGTGATCGGCATCGTGGCCGGCCTCGCGGCCAAGCCGGTTTTCAGCAACCTCATCGCCGGCCTGCAGATCGCGCTCGCGCAGCCGATCCGCATCGACGACGTGCTGGTGGTCGAAGGCGAATGGGGCCGCGTCGAAGAGATCACCGGCACCTTCGTCGTGCTCAAGATCTGGGATGAGCGGCGGCTCATCCTGCCGCTCAGCTATTTCATAGAGAAGCCGTTCCAGAACTGGACGCGCCATTCGGCGCAGCTGCTCGGCTCGGTGTTCATCTATCTCGACTACGGCATGCCGCTCGCACCGCTGCGCGCCGAGGTCGAGCGCATCGTGAAGGCCGCGCCCGAATGGGACGGCCGCTTCTTCAACCTGCGCGTGACCGACGCCACCGAGCGCACGATGCAGGTCCGCGTGCTCTGCACCGCCGCCACCTCGGGCCTGGCCTTCGACCTGCGCTGCAGCGTGCGCGAGGGGCTCATCGAATTCATGCAGCGCGAGTACCCGCAGTTCCTGCCGAAGATGCGCATCGAGGCCGATCCGGCTGTGGCTGCCGCCTCGGCTCCTTCGGCCGCCCTGGCCGGCGCCCGACCGGCCAACTCCCAAGGTTCGTAGCCGACCGCGGGCGGCTTGAGCCCCCCGGCGCACCGTGGCACGATCCCGCGGATGACCGGCAGACCCACCGAAGCGCAGCAACTGCGCGACCTCGCCACGCTGCGCCGCGTGCGCGACCGCATCGACCGCGAATACACGCAGCCCCTCGACGTCGAAACGCTCGCGCGCGATGCGGGCATGTCCGCCGGCCACCTGAGCCGCCAGTTCCGCATCGCCTACGGCGAACCGCCCTACGCCTACCTCATGACCCGGCGCATCGAGCGCGCGATGGCGTTGCTGCGCCGCGGCGACATGAGCGTGACCGACGTGTGCTTCGCGGTCGGCTGCGGGTCGCTGGGCACCTTCACCACCCGCTTCACCGAACTGGTCGGCGTGCCGCCCGGCGTCTACCGCCGGAAGGACGCGAACACGACGGAGGGCATGCCGTCGTGCGTGGCGAGGCAGGTGACGCGACCGATCAGGAATCGAGAAGCGCCAGAGCCCCAGCCGGAATTAGCATCGCGGCCCGAACCCACTTAGCACCACCCGCCATGAACATCACCATCCACTCGACCTTTCTTCCCCACAGCGACGCGGAGATTTCGCTGGCCTTCTACCGCGACACCCTCGGCTTCGAGATCCGCAAGGACGTCGGCTACGGCGGCATGCGCTGGATCACCGTCGGCCCCGTCGGCCAACCCGGCGTTTCCATCGTGCTGTACCCGCCGGCCGCCACGCCCGGCATCACCGACGAAGAGCGCCGCACCATCGCCCAGATGATGGCCAAGGGCACCTACGCCACGATGCTTCTGGCCACCCAGGACCTGGACGCCGCCTTCGCGAAACTGCAGGCCGCCGACGCCGAGATCGTCGAGGAGCCGACCGAGCAGCCGTACGGCGTTCGCGATTGCGCGGTGCGCGATCCGGCGGGCAACATGATCCGCATCCAGCAACTGCGCTGAACCGCCTGACAAGAAGAAACGATGGAGACCCGATGAGCAGCAGCAGCAAAGCCCCGAAGAAGAAGGAAACGCCGAAGCAAACGCCGAAGACCACGCCCCACGCCGCCGACCACCACGACATGATCCGCGTGCAGGGCGCGCGCGTGAACAACCTGAAGGACATCAGCGTCGAGCTGCCCAAGCGCCGGCTCACCGTGTTCACCGGCGTCTCGGGCTCGGGCAAGAGCTCGCTCGTTTTCGGCACCATCGCCGCGGAGTCGCAACGGCTCATCAACGAAACCTACAGCGCCTTCGTGCAGGGCTTCATGCCCACGCTTGCGCGACCCGAGGTCGATGTGCTCGACGGCCTCACGACCGCGATCATCGTGGACCAGGAGCGCATGGGCGGCGACCCGCGCTCCACGGTCGGCACCGCGACCGATGCCAACGCGATGCTGCGCATTCTCTTCAGCCGCCTCGGCAAGCCGCACATCGGCTCGCCGAGCGCCTTTGCCTTCAACGTGCCCTCGGTAAAAGCGACCGGCGCCATCACGGTGGAGCGCGGCGCCAGCAAGACGGTGAAGCAGATCTTCAACCGCACCGGCGGCATGTGTCCGCGCTGCGAGGGGCGCGGTGCGGTCACCGACTTCGACCTGACCGCGTTCTACGACGACAGCAAATCGCTCAACGAAGGCGCGCTCACCATTCCGGGCTTCAGCATGGAGGGCTGGTATGGCCGCATCTTCAACGGCTGCGGCTTCTTCGACCCCGACAAGCCGATCCGCAAGTTCACCAAGAAGGAACTCGATGCGCTGCTCCACAAGGAGCCGACCAAGATCAAGGTCGATGGCATCAACCTCACCTACCAGGGGCTGATTCCGCAGGTGCAGAAGTCCTTTCTCGCGAAGGACGTCGATGCGATGCAGCCGCACATCCGCGCCTTCGTGGAGCGCGCCGTCACCTTCAGCACCTGCCCCGAGTGCAACGGCACGCGGCTGAGCGAAGGCGCGCGCTCCTCGAAGATCAAGAAGATCAACATCGCCGACGCCTGCGCGATGCAGATCAGCGACCTGGCCGAATGGGTGCGCGGCCTCGACGAGCCCTCGGTCGCGCCGCTGCTCGAGAAGCTCGCGCACACGCTCGATTCGTTCGTGGAAATCGGCCTCGGGTACCTGAGCCTCGATCGCCCCTCGGGCACGCTCTCGGGCGGCGAGGCGCAGCGCACGAAGATGATCCGGCATCTCGGCTCCTCGCTCACCGACGTGACCTACGTCTTCGACGAGCCGACCATCGGCCTGCACCCGCACGACATCCAGCGCATGAACGGCCTCCTGCTGCGGTTGCGCGACAAGGGCAACACCGTGCTCGTGGTGGAGCACAAGCCCGAGGCCATCGCCATCGCGGACCATGTGGTGGACCTCGGCCCCGGCGCGGGCTCGGCGGGCGGCACCATCTGCTTCGAAGGCACGGTCGATGAACTCCGCGCGAGCACCACCCTCACCGGCCGGCATCTCGATGACCGCGCCGCACTCAAGAAGAAGGTGCGCACGCCCATCGGCAAGCTGGAGATTCGCGGCGCAAAGACGCACAACCTGCGCAATGTCAGCGTCGACGTGCCGCTCGGCGTGCTCGTCGTCGTGACCGGCGTGGCGGGCTCGGGCAAGAGCTCACTCGTGCATGGGTCCATTCCCGCAGGCGCGGGCGTGGTGTCGGTCGACCAGGGTTCGATCCGCGGCTCGCGGCGCAGCAACCCCGCGACCTACACCGGGCTGCTCGATCCGATCCGCAACGCCTTCGCCAAGGCCAACGGCGTGAAGCCCGCGCTTTTCAGCGCCAACTCCGAAGGTGCCTGCCCCGCGTGCAACGGCGCGGGCGTCATCTACACCGACCTCGCGATGATGGCCGGCGTCGCCACGGTCTGCGAGGAGTGCGAAGGCAAGCGTTTCCACGCCTCGGTGCTCGAACACAAGCTCGGCAAGCGCGACATCAGCGAGGTGCTCGCCATGTCCGTCACCGAGGCCACCGAGTTCTTCGGCACGGGCGATGCGCGCACCCCGGCCGCGCACGCCATCCTCGAACGGCTCGCCGATGTCGGCCTCGGTTACTTGAGCCTCGGCCAGCCCCTCACCACGCTCTCGGGCGGCGAGCGCCAGCGCCTGAAGCTGGCCACGCACATGGCCGAGAAAGGCGGCATCTACGTGCTCGACGAACCGACCGCCGGCCTGCACCTGGCCGATGTCGAGCAACTGCTCGGCCTGCTCGACCGGCTGGTCGATGCGGGAAAGTCGGTCATCGTGGTGGAGCACCACCAGGCGGTGATGGCGCATGCGGACTGGATCATCGACCTCGGGCCCGGCGCGGGGCATGACGGCGGGAAGGTCGTGTTCGAAGGCACGCCGGCGGATCTGGTGAAGGCGCGCGCCACGCTCACGGGCAAGCACCTCGCGGCGTACGTCGGCGGCTGATCAGTTCACACCACAGCCTTGCGCCCCGGGTCTGTCACCGGAAAGCCGCCGTGCACTTCGAGCAGCCGCACCAGCGCTTCCGAGCTGTGCGCCTTGGCCCAGTCTTTTTCGGAATCGGTGATGCCGACCACATGCAGAAAGTCGAACTTGCCCGAGGCCAACTGCGCCGTGGCGGGATAGTGCTTCGGCTCGGCCAGCACGATGTTGCGCAGGCCCACTGACCCCTTCGCGCGGATCACATCGCCCATCGGAATGCGGTCGCCGTAGTCGAGCAGCGGCTTGTCTTCGCCGAAGCGACCGTGTGCGAGCAGCACGTTGAAGGCCAGCACCCGGCGCAGGAGCTTGATCGTCCACTGGTCCTCGGGCTGCGAATGCACCTCGATGACCAGTTCGGAGCCGAGCCATGAATAGTCCTCGGGGTCGTACTCGTCGGGCTCTGTTCCCCAAGGGGTCGATCCACCGGAGGTGACGTAGAGCCACGAGTTGCGCGCGGGCGTCGGCTCGAACTCGAACACGCCCAGGTGCAGCCAGGCCGGGTCGATGTCCTCGGCGCCGAGCGACGAGAACACATCGAAGTCCAGCACGTAGATGCCGCTGCGCTTGTCGCCGAACAACCGCGGGTAGAGCGTCTCCTCGCGGTACGCCCAGACTTCTTCCATGGAACTCATCGGCTTCTCCTTCTCGTCGGCGCTCTCGCGCCAGTGCATTTGCGGCGGCGAGAGCATAAGCGTGAGACCCGACAGACGCCACCCGACTAAAGGACTAGAGTGACCCGACGCGGGAGTCTTCCTGCGCACCCCTCCAAAGGAATCCCCTTGACACACACGAAGCCACGCCATGGCTGACGCCCCCTTCTTTCACGACGCTTCGGGCACGGTCAGGTTTTCGGTGACGGTGGAGGGCCAGGACGTGAATGCGAGCATCGGAAGGGAAGTCTTGCGCTATCACTACCGCACCGCCGAGAACGCCGACCCGCTCGCCACCTACGGCCAGCACATCGAAGAGTTCGATGCGGCCGTGCGGAGGCGGCTGGCTGCGGGCTCCTCGGCACCGATCATGCTGCGCGAGAACGATCTGCGCGCGCCGGCCTGAACGAGCCCGGATACCGAACACAGGTCAGCGGATCGAGGGCGTATTGCGGCGGCCCCTGTCCGCCTTCGGCAACACCGCCTCTTCCACCATCCGCTCGGCCTTGGCCTGCAGCAGATTCAGCGAAGCATCGAAGCGCGCCGCATCCTCCGCATCCAGCGCCTTCATCAGGTCGCCATTGATCTTCGTCACCAGCGGAAAGAGCGCGTCGTACAGCGCCTGCCCCGCTTCGGTCAGCCCCAGCTGCACCTGCCGCCGGTCACCGGCCTTGGCCACCCGCGAGATCAGTTGCTTTGCGACCAGCGAGCCCACCGCCTTCGAGGTGCGCGCCCGGTCCAGCTGCGCATGCTCGGCCAGTTGCGAGGAGCTCAGTTCGCCTCGGCTGGCCAGCACCGCGATCAACCGCCACTCGCGCCGCGTGATGCCGAAGCGCCCTTCGCACAGCCGGATCACCATGCTCCCCGCCACCGAAAGCAGCCGCGACATCCGGTAGAGCAGCAGGTCGTCGAGCGGGCGGCGTGGCGCGGCAGCATCGACATTGGCGGCGGCGGGCATCTGGGGTTAGTCCGGGGTATGGTTGATTAGATCAATCGACTGTAGCGTCTCTAAAGTCGTTCGCCATCGACCGAGAACCCGGAGAACCGCCCATGCCCAGCAGCAGCCTTGCCTTCGACCGCCGCCATGCACTCGCCGCATTGGGCGGCCTGGCGCTTGCACCGCTGGCCGACCTTGCGCATGCGCAGCCAGCCTTCGTGCCCGGCCAGCCCATCAAGGTGCTGATCGGCGTGCCGGCCGGCGGCACGCAGGACGTGCTGACCCGCGCCATCGCGCAGCAGGTGCGCGACTCGCTCGGCCCGCTCATCATCGACAACCGCTCGGGCGCGGCCGGCCGCATCGCCGTGGACGCGGTGAAGACCGCGCCGCCCGACGGCCACACGCTGCTGCTGGGCACGGCCAGCATGATGACGATGTTCCCGAGCGCGTACCGCAACCTCTCGTACGACCCGGTGAAGGACTTCATTCCGCTCTTGAACGCGGCCCGCTTCGAACTCGCGCTCACAGTGCACAAGGACGTGCCCGCCAGCACGCTTCCCGAATTCATCACCTGGGCCAAGGCACAGGGCGACAAGCTGAGCTTCGGCTCCTACGGCGCGGGCACGCCCTCGCACTTTCTCGGCGAAATGCTCAACCGGGCAGCAGGCTTGAAGATGGTGCACGTGCCCTATCGCGGCTCCACGCCCGCGCGGCAGGACCTGATGGGCGGCACCGTGCCCGTGTACTTCGATACCGTCGGCGGCGCGCAGCAGATGCTGCCTTCGGGCCGCGTGAAGGTGCTGGCCACCAGCGGCGAGAAGCGCTCGCCGCTCATGCCCAACCTGCCGTGCTTCGTGGAGGCCGGCTACAAGGACGTGGTCGCGACCGCATGGTTCGCGTACTACGCACCGCTGAAGACACCGCCTGCCATCGTCGACAAGCTGCGCGCCGAACTCACCCGCGCCGTGAACACGCGCGAGGTGCGGCAGCTCCTGCTGCAGAACGGCATGTACCCCATCGCCGATGGCAGCGACGCGCTCCTGAAGACCATGCGCGAAGACACGACACGCTGGGCCGGCATCATGAAGGCCGTGAATTTCCAGGCGAACGACTGAAGACGATTGAAGACGACCGAACAACTGAACGAGGAGGAACCTAGACCATGCTGAACCCCAACCAACCCAACCTTCGCATCGACCGCCGCATGACCCGCCGCGCCGTCGGCCTGCTGGCCGCAGCCGGTCTCATGGCGACCATTGCGATCGGCGCGAACGCGCAGACGCTCGACAGCCCCCTGCACATCGTCGTCGGCTACGCCCCCGGCGGCGCCACCGACCGCGTGGCCCGCATCGTCGGCGAGAAGCTCGGCGCCAAGCTCGGCGTGCCCGTCATCGTCGACAACAAGCCCGGCGCGGGCGGCCGCCTTGCGGCGCAGCAGGTCAAGCTCACGCCAGCCCACCAGAACGTGCTGATGCTCGCGAACCCCGCCGTGATGGTGGTCGCGCCCCTCGTCTTCAAGGACAACAACTACGACGCCGAGCGCGACTTCGTGCCCGTGTCGCACGTCAACGCCTACGACTTCGCGCTGGCCGTCTCGCCTACCCTGCCCGTGCGCGAACTCCCCCACCTGCTCGCGTGGATGCGCGCCAATCCGCAGCAGGCCAACGTGGGCGTGCCCGCCACCGGCAGCCTGCCGCACTTTTTCGGCCTGATGGTCGGCGAGAAGGCCCGGGTTCAGACGCAGGTGATCGGCTATCGCGGCTCGGCACCGCTCTTGAACGACCTCATCGGCGGCCAGGTGCCCATCGCCGTCGACACCGAAGACGTGGTGATCCCCCAGCACAACGCGGGCAAGCTGCGCATCCTCGCGCTCTCGGGCGAGAAGCGCTCGCCCTTCGCGCCGAACATCCCGACCTTCAAGGAAGCGGGCCTGGACCTCGCCGCCACCGGCTGGAACACCTTCTTCGCCCCCGCCACCATGCCCAAGGACAAGATCGAGCGCCTGGCCGCGACCATCCGCGACGTGATGCAAGACCCGGACACGCAGCGCAAGTTCAAGGACTCGGGCATGACGCCCGTGGTGAGCTCGCAGGCGCAGACCATCGCGATGTTGAAGGCCTACAAGACGCAGTGGGCGCCTGTGGTGCAGAAGTCGGGCTACCAGCCCTGAACCTCATTCGTTACCCATGACCAGCAGACCCAACATCATCTTCATCGTCGCCGACGACCTCGGTTATGCCGACCTCGGCTGCTACGGCGGCCGCGACGCCGCGTTCGGCCCCGTCTCGCCGGTGCTCGACGGCCTGGCCGCCAACGGTTTGAAGCTCACGCAGGGCTATGCGAACTCGCCCGTGTGCTCGCCCACGCGCTTCGCGATGATCACCGCGCGGTATCAGTACCGGCTGCGCGGCGCAGCCGAAGAGCCCATTCGCAGCAGCAGCCGTGGCAGCAGCACGCTGGGCCTTCCGACCGACCACCCCACGCTGCCCTCGCTGTTCAAGGCCAGCGGCTACCAGACCGCGCTCATCGGCAAGTGGCACCTGGGCTACCCGCCGCACTTCGGTCCGCTGCGCTCGGGGTACGACGAGTTCTTCGGGCCCATGTCGGGCGGCGTCGACTACTTCACCCACTGCGACTCCGCCGGCCAGCACGACCTGTGGTTCGGCGAAGAGGACAAGAAGGAAGACGGCTACCTCACCGACATGCTCTCGAAGCGCGCCGTGGACTACGTGGAGCGCATGGCGAAGCAGGAACAACCGTTCTTCCTCAGCCTGCACTACACCGCCCCGCACTGGCCCTGGGAAACCCGCGACGACGCCGAGAAGGCGCCCGCCATCAAGGACAACCTCTTCGACCTGGCCGGCGGCAACATCCACGTGTACCGCCGCATGATCCATCACATGGACGAAGGCATCGGCTGGATCATGGCCGCGCTCCAGAAGCACGGCATGGCCGACAACACGCTCGTGGTGTTCACCAGCGACAACGGCGGCGAGCGCTTCTCGGACAACTGGCCGCTCGTCGGCGGCAAGATGGACCTGACCGAAGGCGGCATCCGCGTGCCATGGATCGCGCACTGGCCCGCCGTGATCGCCAAGGGCGGCGAGAGCGCGCAGCTTTGCATGACGATGGATTGGTCCGCGACCATGCTCGAAGCCGCTGGCGTGAAGGCCGATGCGAACTACCCGCTGGACGGCGTGTCGCTGATGCCCGTGCTGAAGGATGCGAAGCAGAGCTTCCGCCGGCCGCTGCACTGGCGCATGAACCACCGCGGCCAGCAGGCGATGCGCGACGGCGACTGGAAGTACCTGAAGGTCGACGGCAACGAGTACCTGTTCAACATTCCGGCCGACGAGCGCGAGCGCGCGAACCTCGGCAAGAAAGAGCCCGAACGGCTGGCCGCGATGCGTGAAGACTGGCTCGCGTGGAACGCGACGATGCCGGCGATTCCGGAGGATGCGACGGTGAGCTTGGGGTATTCGGTGAAGGACATGCCGCAGCGCTGACCTTCACACCCAGCCGGGAGTTATCTGGCCTCTCCGAGGCCTGAAATCTTCTCGGCCAGTTCGCGCGATTGCTCCTCGAACTTGGCCGAGTTCAACTCTTTCAGCTTCGCCAGGTTCTGCAGCTTCCATTGAATCGCGGGCATCGCGCCAAGGTGCGCGATGCCCATGCGGTGCCATTCCGGCGCAGCGTTGGCAAGGGTCACGAGAAATGCGCGCTCCTCGGCATCAAGTTCCTTGTGGAGCGTGGCAATCATCTGGTCTCGCGCTGCGAGCAGTGCGTCCAGTTCGACAGGCTCGGTGGTCATGCCCTGGAAGTTGGCCTGAAATTCGGTGCTCACATCGCGCAGCCGTGGAAACAAGACCTCATGAATCGGCCTCTTGTGGCTTGCGAGGTAGACCACGAAGGCACGCCGGATGCCGCTCGTGATGCCTTCGTTTTCCAGCAACTGCATCGCGTCGAACAAATCCCGCGGGTGCTGCCGGTCCATGGCTGCGACGAGCTTGCCGCCATAAACATCGTCGAGCGACACCACCGGGATATCCAACTCCGCCTGGAGTACTTCCTGGGCTCTGGGTGCGAGCCCCATCACCGAGACGGGCTTCACGGTCCCTCGCATCACGTAGTTGACTTCCACTTTGACCTCGACGTCGTCGCGTTTCACGAAGAGCTTGGTTTCGTCAGCAGCCGGCACGCCGGAGAGATGCGTCCGGAATCCCTTGGCCTTGAGTGCATCGGCAGCCTTGCCAAGCGAATCCTTGATCTTCCTGAGCGCCGCATCGCGCGACAGCGTGTGATCCGGCAACACAAGATCCAGATCGACCGACAGCCGCGGCATGTCTCGCACGAAGAGGTTGATGGCGGTGCCGCCCTTGAGCGCAAAGGTTTCGTCGGCGAAGACGAAGGGCGCAACCTGGGTCAGCAGGCGCGCCGTCTTGAGATAGAGGTCGTTCACGATTTAAGGATCAGCAGTCCGTCGTTGGTTCTGGAGACCCATGGCCGACTGCCGCCGGTGGGCAGGCTCGCCGGGTCCAGCTTCTTCGCCCATGGCAAGGACAATTCGCGGCCGAGGTGAAGGCATAGGCGAACCGTTTTCACGTTGCTGCAATCGCGCAGAAGTTCGCCGAGCACAGAGGATCGCAAGCTGTACGTGCCCTCCGCCAATTCGCGCGCCTCCGACAACGGCTGGCGCGTGCCCACCTCACTCAGCATCTCCAGAAATGCGCGCTCCGGGGCCGAGACATTCGGTGCATTCGCACGCCCTTCGAACGGGCGTGCGTACTGCATGCCCGACGTGTCGCTGCGAAAGAGTTGCTTGCGGTGGTACTCCGCGGGAAAGACCTCGGTGAACCACTCCGGCAGCCTGGCCGATTTGAGGCCATAGAGGTGCAGCCTTGGCGCCTGCGAGACGTAGTGGCGTATGCCATGCCAGTCCAGCGCGGACTTGCCGCCCACGTGGAGCCCCGGTATCTGGCGTTGGAGCAGCAGCAAGCTGGGGTCTCGCTGCAAGGGAGCGTCAGGACGGCAATACACGCCGCGCGCCAGGCGCCGGAGCCACCCCGCCCGCACGTAGTGAACGGCCAGGTCGGCGGAGATGCCCTCCTGCGCCAGGTCTTCGCTGGTGACAGGTGTTCCGCCCGGCACTTGAGCCATCAGCGAATTTATTTTTGATCGACTTGTCGTAGTCACACTACGATTATTCAGACAATTTCAAATCGCCGCAAGATTTTGATTTGATCGACTTGTCGTAGTCTTACTACGACAACTCGAATAAAACGAAATCACACAACGCCCCCCGCTACCCGGCATCAATGCCGCGCCATCCGTGCGCGCCTTACGTTGCTGCGGGTTTCAGCGGTTTTTCGCGCCGGTATGATCCAACGCCTCCCGTCATGCCGCTTCGCCCCCTCCCGCTTCAACGCCTCCTCCGTTTCCTGCTGCTGGCCGTGTTCTTCAACGCGGCCATCGGCATGCCTTTGCACGAGGCCGGCCATATGCGGGAGGCCGTCGAGAGCATGGCGCAGGCGGCCGGCCTCGACACCATCGCAGACGACGCAGCCTCGGAAGCGGACGCCCCTGCGCATGGCGACCAGGAAAATCACAGGGTCTGCGAATGCTGCCTGGCCCATGTGCACTTTGCGGCAGCACCCGCGCGGTTGCCGGCCGCGCTCGAGGTGGTGCAGACCACCGCACTGCCGCGCGCACCGCCCGGCACGGCCTTCGAGCCCTTTGCGGGCCGCTGGCCCTTCGCTTCGCGCGCGCCTCCGAACGCATCGACCTGACATTCCGCCGCCCTTGATCTGAAGGGCAGCGGCTCGTTTGTTTTTTGCGCGGCGCCCGGCTCTTCGAATGCACGGCGGCGGCGTGCAGTCGATTGCCATTCATGACTTCCTTTGATCTCGCACGCGCGAACAGCCGCGTGTTTCTGTTTCGCCGTCTTCCGCTCGCGCTGGCGGCCTCGGCGCTTTTTTCCGGACAGGCCATGGCCCAGTCCGCGGATGCACCTCCTGCACCCGCTGCACTCCCTGCACCTTCCGCAGCCGCACAAGGGCAACTCACCACCGTCGAAGTCGTCGGCCGCACCGAGTCCGGCGCCTATCACGCGGACGAAGCGGCCGGCGCCAAGAGCGACCTGCCGTTGCGCGAGCTGCCGCAGTCCGTGCGCATCGTCACGCGGCAGGCCATCGACGACCTGGGCGCCACCAAGCTGGACGACGTGCTCGACTACGTGGGCGGCGTCTCGCGCCAGAACAACTTCGGCGGGCTCTGGGACAACATCGCCATCCGCGGGCTTCCGGGCAACGAGAGCACCGGAATGGCGACGCTGTTCAACGGCTTCTCCTCGAACCGCGGCTTCAATGCGCCGCGCGATCTGGCCGGCGTGGAGCGCATCGAATTCCTCAAGGGCACGGCCGCCGCGCTCTACGGCAGCAGTGAACCCGGCGGCACGCTCAACATCGTGTCCAAGCGGCCCTTGTGGACATCGGCCAACGCCGTCGAGGTGTACGCCGGCAGCCAGGGCCTCAAGCGCGGTGCGCTCGACCTGACCGGGCCGATCGGCGGGAACTTCGCCTATCGCCTGAACGTGGCGGCCGAAGACCGCGACAGCTTTCGCGATCACGTCGGCGCCCGGCGCGAGGTGGTCGCGCCCGCCTTCACCTGGAAGCTGGGCCGCGACACGGTGCTGGAGTATTCGGGCGAGTACCTGCGCCATGCCACGCCGCTGGACCGGGGCGTGGTGGCCGTCGGCAACCGGCTGGGCGCCGTGCCGCGCAGCCGGTTCTTCGGCGAGCCGGCCGACGGCGATGTGACGGTGAAGAACCAGACGCACCAGTTCATCCTGTCGCACGAATGGAATTCCGCGTGGCGCAGCCGCGTGGGCGTCTCGTACCGCGAGACCTCGGTGAACGGCTTCGCCACCGAGCCCGCCGCCTTGCGGGCCGACGGCAGCCTCACGCGGCAGCGGCGCTTTCGCGACTTCAGCTCCAACGACGTCGCGCTGCAAGCCGAATTGCAAGGCAACCTGAAGACCGGCGCCATCGAACACGAACTGCTGTTCGGCGTGGAGGGCTTCCGCTTCGACATGGACACGCTGATGCTGCGCGCGAACCCCACCGCCGCCAGGCCCTACGCCATCAACATCTACAACCCGGTGTATGGCCAGCGCCAGCCGGTGCCCACCGCCAACACCGACACGCTGGAGCACCAGCAGAACACCGCGTTCTACGTGCAGGACGCGATCAAGCTGTCGCCCCAATGGCGACTGGTGGCGGGCCTGCGCGCGGACAACTACAGCCAGTCGCTGCTGAACCGCAGAAACGCCACCACGGCCCGCCAGGAGCCCTCGTCGACCTCGCCGCGCATCGGCCTGAGCTGGCTGCCGACACCGCAATGGACCGTGTACGCCAACGCGGGCCGCTCGTTCAGGCCGAACACCGGCTCGGACGTCGCCGCCAACGGCTTCGCGCCCGAGACCGGCCGCTCGCTGGAGCTGGGCACCAAGTGGGAGAGCGCCGACCAGCGCATGGGCGCCACCGCCGCGCTGTTCGACATCCGCAAGCGCAACGTGCTCACCTCCGACCCCGCCAACGCGGGCTACTCGGTGGCGGCTGGAGAAATACGCAGCCGCGGCCTGGAGTTCGACTTCTCGGGCCAGCTCTCGAAGCACTGGCGCCTCACCGCCAGCCTGGTGCTCAACGACGTGGAGATCGCAAAGGACAACACCCTGGAGGCGGGCGGGCGCCTTCTGAACGTACCGCGCGTCAACGGCAGCGTGCTCGCGGTGTACGAAGACGGCCTGGCCAACGGGCAGCGCTACGGCATCGGCGGCGGGGTCACGCACGTGGGCAGGCGCCTCGGCGAAGCGCGCACACAGGCCGAGGCCAAGGCGGGCAAGCCCGCGTTCGATCTGCCGGCCTACACCACCGCCAAGCTGGTCGCGTACTGGCGAATCAACCCCACGCTGCGCCTCACGCTGGACGTCGACAACCTGTTCGACAAGACCTACTACGCGAGCTCGTACAGCCGCGTGTGGGTCACGCCCGGCACACCGCGCACCGTCACCCTCGGCCTGCAGGCCAAGTTCTGAGATGACATTGCCACCCGACTTCACGCGCCGCCGCGCACTCCAGTTCCTTGCCGCCGGCCCGGTCACCGCCGCATCGACTGCCCTGCTGGCGCAGCCGGCCACGACGCGCGCGCCGCTGCAGATCGTCGGCCCCTGGGAGATTGCGGGCTTGTCCCCCGCCAGCAGCGGCCACGTGTTCACGCGCATGCAGATCACCGAGACGCTGATGAACGCGAGCGACGACGGCTTGCCTCTGCCGGGCCTGGCCGAGCGCTGGCGCGTGTCGGACGACGGTCTCGCATGGCACTTCACGCTGCGCGCGGCCGCGCGTTTTCATGACGGTGCGGCCGTTACTGCCGCCGCCGTCGTGCGCTGCCTGCAGGCCGCGTGCGTGGCGCCTGCCCTGCTGAGCCAGGCGCCGATCCGCTCGGTGGAGGCCGAGAGTGCGGGAGTGATCGTGATCCGGCTGACCCAGCCCTACGGCGCACTGCCGGCACTGCTCGCGCACAGCAGCACGATGGTGCTCGCACCCGCGAGCTATGCGGCCGACGGCGCCGTGCGAAGCATCGTCGGCAGCGGGCCCTACCGCGTGGTGTCGATGGCGCCGCCGCAGCATGTGGAGGCAGCGGTCTTCGACGGCTACGACGGCCCCCGGCCCGCCATCGAGCGCGTGCGGTATCTGGCGGCCGGCCGCTCCGAGACCCGCGCGCTCATGGCCGAAGGCGGGCAGGCCGACCTGGCCTACGGCCTCGATCCGGCGAGCCTCGTGCGGCTGCGCAAGCGCGGCCAGGTACGCGTGGACACCGTCACGCTGCCGCGCACCGTGATCCTCAAGGTCAACGCCACGCTGCCCGCATTAAAGGATGTGCGCGTGCGACAGGCGCTGAGCCTCGCGATCGACCGGCCCGGCATCGCCAAGGCGCTGCTGCGCGACCCCGAACTGGCGGCCACGCAGCTCTTTCCGCCCACGATGGCGGCCTGGCACAACACCGCTCTGCCGCCGTTGAAGCAAGACCCCGACGCCGCGGCAAGGCTGCTGGCCGAAGCCGGCTGGCGACGTGCGCCCGATGGCCTGCGCGACGCATCGGGCCAGCCGCTTCGCCTGTCGCTGCGCACCTTTCCCGACCGGCCCGAGCTCCCGCTCATCGCTTCGGCGCTGCAGGAGCAATGGCGGCAGGCCGGCATCGCCGTGCAGGTCGGCATCGGCAACTCGGGCGACATACCCCTCGGCCACCGCGACGGCAGCCTGCAGCTCGGCTTGGCCGCGCGCAACTACGCCACCGTGCCCGACCCCACCGGCACGCTCATGCAGGACTTCGGCACCTCGGGCGGCGACTGGGGCGCCATGGGCTGGCGCAGCGATGCGGTCGCGCGCGCGCTGGCCGAGCTGTCGCGCGGCACCTCGTCGGCAGAGCGCGCGGCTGCGTTGCGAACGCAGGTCACGGCGGTGCTCCATGCCGAGCTGCCGGTCATTCCCATCACCTGGTATCGCCAGCAGGTGGCCGTGGGCCGGCGCCTGGAGGGCGTGAGCCTCGACCCGCTGGAACGCTCCTACCGGCTCACCGCCATGAGGTGGGCCACATGAACGGAACCATCGAACCCCTCAAGACCATGACCCCTGACATCCCCCCCAGCCGCACCGCCTGGACCGCGATGCTGCTGCGCCGCGCCATCCAGATCCTCGCGCTCGGCCTCCTGGTGGGCACCGTGTGCTTCTTCATGGCCCGCTCGCTCCCGGGCGACATGGCCACCCGCATCGCCGCGGGGCGCTACGGCTACGACCTCGTGAGCAACGCGGCAGCCGATGCCGTGCGCCTCGAACTCGGGCTCGACCGGCCCCTGTGGCTCGCGCTGCTGTACTGGTGGGGCGACATCGCGCGGCTCGATCTCGGCACCTCGCTGGTCAGCGGCCATGCGGTGTGGCGCGAAGTGGCGCATCAACTCGCGGCGACCATCGAACTGGCGGCGGCTTCGGTGTTCGTCGCGGCCGTCGTCGGCTTGCCGCTGGGCATCTGGTCGGGCCTGCATGCGGGCGGATGGGTCGACCGCTTCACGCTGGCGCTGGCCGTGGTGCTGCGCGCGCTGCCGCCCTTTCTGCTCGCCGTGCTGCTGATGGTGGTGGTGGCGGTGCGCCTGGGCGCCGTGCCGGTGGCGGGCGACGACCACGGCGGCAGCCTGCTGCTGCCCGCGTTGACGCTCGGCCTCGGGCTCGCCGCGGGGCTGGCGCGCGTGGCCCGCTCCGCAATGCGCCAGGCCGCCGCCTCCGCGTCTTTCGAATTCGCCCGCACCAAGGGCCTGTCGGACAGGCAGGCGCTCGTGCGCCACGGCCTGCGCCAGGCGGCCACGCCGGTGGTCGCCTACCTCGGCGTGCATGCGGTGTTCCTGGTCGAAGGCGCGGTCGTCGTCGAGGCCCTCTTCGCCTGGCCCGGCATCGGCCACGCGCTGGTGCATGCGGTGTTCGGGCGCGACGTGCCGATGATCCAGGGCGCGGCCCTTTGCATGGGCCTGCTGTTCGTGGTGTTCAACCTGCTGGTGGATGCGGCCTGCCTCGCGCTCGATCCGCGCCGGCGCATGGGAGTGGCGGCATGAGCGGCAGCGTCATCGATATGCCCGCACTCGACCTCGCCGGCCATGGCGCGCGCCGCACGACCCTCCGCCGCCGCGCGGGTCTCGTCATCCTCGCGCTGGTCTCGGCGTTCTCCTTGTTCGGACCGTCTCTGATCGGCATCGACCCCGCCCGCCAGACGCTCGCCGACACCCTGCTGCCGCCCGGTGCCGCCCACTGGCTGGGCACCGACGTGCTGGGCCGCAGCGTGCTCGCACGCCTCGCGCATGCGGCCCGGCTCTCGCTGGGCCTGGCCTTGCTCGCGGCATTGACCGCGGCCGTCCCCGGCGTGCTGCTCGGCGTGGCCGCGAGCTGGCGCGGCGGGCGCATCGAACGCGCGCTGGTCATGCTGGCCGATGCCGTGCTCTCGGTGCCGGGCCTGCTGCTGGTGCTGCTGTTCGCCGCGCTGGCGCCGGGGCGGCACTGGGCGCTGTACATCGGCCTGTCGCTGTCGCTGTGGGTCGAGTACTTCCGCGTGTGCCGCGCCGCCAGCCGGCAGGTGCTCGCGAGCGATGCGGTGCAGGCCTCGCGCCTGCTCGGCTTCGGTACGGGTTACGTCCTGCGCCGGCACTTGCTGCCCGCCCTCGCGCCCGTGCTGGGAACCTTGCTCGCCTTCAGTGCCGCGCAGGCGGTGCTGGCGCTGGCCGCGCTCGGCTTCATCGGCGTCGGGCTGCAGCCGCCCACGCCCGAACTCGGATTGATGATGACCGAGTTTCTTCCCCACTACGAAGAGGCGCCGTGGCTCATTGCCGCGCCCGTTGCGCTGCTGATGGCGGTGGTGCTCGGCATGATGCTCGTGGCTGGCGATGGAGAAACGACATGACCGCTTCCGTTCTGCTCGCAGCCGACAACCTCGGCGTGCACGTCGGCACCCGGGCCTTGCTGCGCGACGTGTCCTTCAGCCTGCGCGCTGGCGAAGTGCTGACCCTGCTCGGAGAAAGCGGCGCCGGCAAATCGCTGCTCGCGCAAGCCGTGATGGGCAACCTGCCGGCCGCGTTGCGCGCCAGCGGCAGCGTTACCCTCGACGGCACGACGAGCCGCGCCGACGACGCCCGCGCGCGGCGACCGCGCTGGGGGCGCACCCTCGCGCTGCTGCCCCAGGAGCCGAGCCTCGCGCTCGGCCCGCTGATGCGCATCGCGCCGCAGCTCTCGGAAACGCACGAACTGGTGCGCGGTGCCGCGTTCGACCAGGCAGAAGCCGCTGCATTGCACGACCTCGACGCCGCAGGTCTCGCGGCATCCGCGCGTCAATACCCATGGCAGCTTTCCGGCGGCATGGCGCAGCGCGCCGCCGCCGCCGTGGCATGCGCGGGCGGCGCGCGCATCCTGCTGGCGGACGAGCCCACCAAGGGCCTGGATGCGCACTGGCGCGATCACACCGTGGCGATGCTGCAGGGCGTGCAGCACCGCGGTGGATGCGTCGTGGTCATCACGCACGACCTGCGCGTGGCCGAGGCGCTGGGCGGACAGCTCATCGTGCTGTGCGCCGGCCAGGTCGTGGAGCGCGGCGCTGCCCGCACCGTGCTGGCCGACCCGCAGCATGCGTTCACGCGGCGGCTCGTCGCTGCCGACCCCGCGCGCTGGCCCCGACGTGCAGCAGCCTCAACTTCGGCGGGCGCACCGGTGCTCAGCGCGCAGGCTTTGTCCAAGGGCTTCGGCGGCAAGCCGCTGTTCGACGGCGTCGATCTGCAGATTCACGCCGGCGACCGCTTCGTGGTGCAGGGTCCCAGCGGCACCGGCAAGAGCACGCTCGGCAATGTGCTGCTCGGCCTCATGCCCGCCGACCGCGGCGTGGTGCGGCGCGCGGAAGGCCTGCACGCCACCGCCTTCCAGAAGCTCTACCAGGACCCCGTCGCTTCTTTCGCGCCGCACGTCACCCTGGGGCAGTCGCTGCGCGACGTGGCTGCACGGCATCGCTGCGCATGGCCCGCCGTGCTGCAACACCTCGGCCGGATGGGTGTGCCGCACGACCTGCTGGCGCGCCGACCTTCGCAGGTGTCCGGCGGCGAACTGCAGCGCGTTGCGCTCGCGCGGGTGCTCACGGTGCAGCCCGCGCTCGTGTTCGCCGACGAGCCGACGTCGAGGCTCGACCCGGTCTCCCAGCAGGAAGCCATGGCCGTTTTGCTCGACGCACTCGACGAACGCGGCGCGGCGCTGATGCTGGTGACGCACGACGACGACATTGCGGATGCGGTGGCGACGCAGCGCTGGAGGCTTGCCGCGGGTTGAGCCCGGCACGAGAAAGGCGGCGAGCCGCAGGCACGCACGCACGCGCGCACGTCAGACAACGCAAGGATTTGGCAGAAATCGCCGCCCCACGGCCGTAACAGCCCAAGCCGATGCGCCCGAGACTGGCGCGCATGACAAATTCCGCTACCTCCGTCCTCACCGCGATGGACGCCCGCCCCGCCGCTGCGGCCAGTAGTACTACTGCTACTGCTACTGCTGCTTCCAGCGCGTCCATCAAGAACCTCCCCGTCAGCCTGTTCGCCGCGGTGATGGGCCTCTCGGGCCTTTCGATGGGCTGGCGCCTTGCGCACACCGAGTTCGGCGCCGTCGTACCGCGCGTGGTGTCGGACGTGATCGGCCTCTTCGCCACCTTCGTTTTCGTCGTGCTCGCCATCGCCTACGGCGCCAAGCTGCTGCGGCACCCGGCGGCAGTGAAGGCGGAGTTCAACCATCCGATCGCTGGCAACTTCTTCGGCACCATCGCGATCGCGTTGCTGCTGCAGTCGGCCGTGCTCGGCCACTACAACGACACGCTGGGCCAGGTGATGTGGATCGCCGGCACCGTCGCCACGCTGCTGCTGGCCGCGCATGTGGTCTCGCGCTTGCTGGGCGGCAACTGCCACCCCGCGCACGCGGTGCCCGCGTGGATCATTCCGGGCGTCGCCGCGCTCGACATTCCCGTCACCGGTAGCCACATGCCCATGGCCCGGGCCGGCGAGGTGCTGCTGCTGTCGGCGGCCGTGGGTTCGGTGATGGCGCTCGTGCTGTTCACGATGATCGTCACGCGATTGATTCAGCACGAACCCCTCGCCCCGGCGATGACGCCCTCGCTGCTGATCCTTGTCGCGCCGTTCGAGGTGGGGTTCACGGCATACGTGAACCTGACGGGGCGGGTGGATCTGTTTGCGGGGCTGTTGTTTTACTTCGGGCTGTTTTTGTTTGTGGTGCTGGCGCCGAAGGTGTTCAGGCGGAGCGTGCCGTTTGGGGCGGGGTGGTGGGCGATTAGTTTTCCGCTGGCTGCGATGGTGAATGCGGGGGTGGTGTATGCGGGGGTGCGGGGGGAGGTGCCGCTACAGCTACTGGTTGAGGGGATGTTGGTGGTGCTGACCGCGACGATGTTTGTGTTGACGATTCAGACGGTGCGGATTCTTTTTAATGGGCGACTGCTGACGAATTAGGAGAGATTTGCCACAGCAACTAAAGCTATCCAACTGCAACAGACGGTCGGGGCCACAGCATCGCTGCTGAACGATGGGTGGATGACAGTTGAACGATCGCCCTTAGCTCCGAGACAGCGCATCAGATCGCGTCGATCACCTGTCTAAAGGGCAACCTCCCTGCCGCAACACGAGCCCAATGCAGTCGCGCGACGACTTCTCTCCGCGCCGCATTCGCGCATGAGCCCGCGGGAGGGGACTCTCATCCGGTCCTCATGGCTGCTATCGCCATGACCTGAAGCCGACCTCTCCACGAGTAATTTTGCGCCGGTGCTCGATGGCTCATCGAAACGAGATTGCTTTTCCTTCTATGGGCAAGCACGCCCGCCGCTTCGCTATCACCCAAATATGGGGTTTCCAACCCGTCCCTATCGCATGCAGCATTGCAAAATATTTCTAGCTGATTACTAATGCTCGTGGAGCAAACCTTGCTCCCCGGCGAAACTGTGCGATCAGGGATCAAATGAAGCATCAATCCAAGAATTATGTCCAGCACCTCATTTGATGAAAAAAGTCTTGCGGCAGCGCTGGCTGCATTGCAACGAGATTTCTCCACCCTTTCTCCACGAATTCGCCAAGTTTCGCACCAAGTTTCGTGTCAGTGCGAGAGTGTAAATTTGCATTTGCATTTTCCTGCAATAAGGCAGGGCAAGGCGACGATTGACGATCTTGTCCAAGTCCTGTCCGATCACCTTATCCCGTTCTGCACACCTCGCTCTGAGGTCGACTCCTTAAAAAAACAGTACGGGGTAGTTGATGCAATGGAGTTTGGTCGATTGCACCAAAAGCTAATAGAAAGCGCCAAATCCCTTTTCAAAAAGGCGAATAGAGCAACAAATAGAAATGGCGAAGCCGGAGAACTTCTTCTTTATCTGATGACAGAATGGATACTAGACGCACCGCAGTTAGTAGCCAAGATGTCTCTTAAGACTAATTCCGAGATGCCAATCCACGGTTCTGATGGCATACACGTTAAATACTGCGCCAGCACCTCTCGCCTTTTATTTTACTGGGGCGAATCCAAGATTTACAAGAATATCAATGAGGCAATAAAGGCAGCGGCAAAATCAATAAAAGAAGCCCTTCAACCCGAAAAACTTGAACACGAACTGCAGTTGGTTCAAACCAATATTTCACTGTCGGGAATTCCCAAGGATGCCCGCGACACACTTTTAGAATATTTAAACCCTTACAGCGAAAATTCGAACTCTAAGCACGATATCTCAACCTGCCTCATTGGCTTCGACTATGAGGGGTTTGGCGATGCAAAGATAAAGTCTGGCAAGGCGAGCGAAGCAGATTTTCGGAGCATGGCTGTGGAAAAATTGAAGGAAATATCTCCCCTGATATCGCAAGCTTTAATCGATGCGGAACTGGAAAATCATCCGATGGAAATTTTCCTATTTCCTGTTCCTTCTGTTCAAAAGTTGCGCGACATCTTTCAAGCCAAAATTGGATGGAACGACTGATGCAAGAACTATGCGATACCGTTTGGGCGGATGATCGATTTCAAACTATGAGTAAGGTTTTGGAATTAAATTGGATACGAAAAGATCTCGGATTTCTTGACTCTCCGCAAGACGCAAGCCTCGATGCCAGCAAACTTATTCGAGCCGCTGCTATTTTGGCTTGCTCTGACAATCCAATGCATAGGCGAGCGGCGTTCAGAGTGGCCACTTCCACCTATGGAATATTTGGCGCAGAAAAATTACCTCTGAATCAAGCTCTGCGAGTGGTGCTCGCACGACTTGGGAATTTTCCCTCATTCGCGACCCGACCTGATGTTGAAAATTCATTGAGCGATCTTCCTCTTGCACTTGCGCATGAAGAAATGGCGTCGGCAGAAAAAAGGTCAATACAAGTTAACGGCAGCAGTGTCTATCTGACCGATTTTCAGTATGGCTTATGGGATGGTTTAAAAAAGAAGGCATCAATCGCCCTTTCCGCACCGACATCTGCAGGAAAATCTTTTGTACTTCAAAATCATCTGGTTAGCTTATTTAATCAAAAAAACTCATTAATCGTTGCGTATGTCGTGCCTACCCGAGCGTTGATATCTCAGGTCTGTTTAGACTTGGGGGAAATGCTTCACACCAGCAACACTAGGCCTGAAGTTATAAGCATCCCAATTGACGCCGAGGGAGATCTACCATTACGGGCCATATACGTAATGACACAAGAACGGCTTCAATTGATGCTCGGAAGTCATGGTGCCTTTATGGCAAACGTCGTGGTGGTCGATGAAGCCCACTCAATAGGAGAAGGCTCCCGCGGCGTACTGCTTCAATGGGTAATTGATGATTTGTTGGCGCGGAACCTGAAGACTCAATTTCTTTTCGCAAGTCCAGCCGTGAGAAATTTGAATATATTCGGCCAGCTTTTTGGATTGCCATCTTTAACCGAATTAAAGTCCAGCGAGCCTACAGTGGCTCAGAATTTTTTGATTGTAAAAATCAAATCCGCTACAAAAGGAAGCATTTCAATTAGCACCGCTGGAGACGGCTCTGCCACACCAACCCAAATAGAAAATCTTACAATAAATCGGACAATCGCCAGTCGAATTGACAAGTTAGTTCAAATCTCCGCGCATCTCGGCGCCGGCAGCTCAAACATTGTCTATGCCAATGGGGCGGCTGATGCAGAAAAAATTGCATTGCAATTAATGGATATTTTCTCTAGTCGCGCAACAACAACCGCACAGGAAGAATTGGCCGACTTGGCAAAGGAAGCAGTGCATCCGAACTATGTGTTGGTTGAGTGCGTAAAAAGGGGAATCGCCTTTCACTATTCAAACATTCCAACTCAGTTACGCCTCGCCATAGAAGACGCAGTTTCAAATGGGGTTTTGGATTATTTGGTATGCACAAGCACTCTGCTTCAAGGGGTTAATCTCCCAGCAAAGAATTTATTCATGTGCTCTCCCGAAAAAGGCAGAGCACATCCTTTGCAATCCATTGATTTTTGGAATCTATCGGGCAGAGCTGGACGACTACGTCGAGAATTTCAGGGCAACATTTTTCTTATCGACTATGAAAAATGGAAAGAAAAACCACTTGAAGGAGCTCGAGATGCGATAGTGGTTCCAGCAATCGAGCAGGCCATTAACACTCGTACATCAGAGCTGATTTCTATAATTCGAGACGATGCCTTTAAAGATCAAAAACAAACGCACGATCTTGACTCGACCTTTGTCCGGTTATTTACAGACTACAAGAATGGAAATCTCGAAGCGACCCTCGGCAGAATTTCCATAGATGCTTCGAACGCCGGTCATTCCAATTTAATGAATGCATTGATTCATGCCGATACCAATGTCTCTCTCCCGACTTCCATTATTCGACTTAATCCCGGTGTTTCGGCGCACAAACAGCAAAATCTGTTTAACTATTTTTGCGACCAAATAGCAATCTCAGAAGAATCTGCATCTGCTCTTATTCCGCTTCACCCCAGGGAAAACGATGCATACGACTCATATGCAGAAGTTCTTAGGATTTGCTATCAATTTATACTCCATCACTCTGCAGATAATAAAATACATAAATTTCACGCCGTTATCGCACTGCAATGGATCAGGGGAATTCCACTCCCTCGTCTTATCGAATTTCAAATTAAGAAAAAACCAGATATTGATCGCAGAAGAGTAATCAGAGAGATGCTTGAGGTTATTGAAAAGGATATTCGCTTTCAAGCAGTGCGACTGCTTGGGTGCTACAACACATTGCTCTCCCACGCCCTGCGCGAAGCCGATCAGTTGGAACTCTCAGAGGGCATTCCGCAGTTGCCCCTATATTTGGAACTGGGCGCCTCAGATCGAACGATGATTAGCTTCATTTCGCTTGGCCTATCACGCGTTACGGCGATGAAATTAAATGAAATCGCGGGACGCAAAGACATGGATATTTCCGAAGTGAAAGCGTGGCTCGCACAACGATCTCCTGAGTCGCTCGGGCTTTCCCCTCTTTTGCTTTCGGAAATAAAAATGCTGCTTTCCTAATCTTCTTCAAACCAGGGGTCTTACATGGCAAAAAAAGTTGACTTGGGCGGTGATAGAGTCTGGAAAACGCAAAAAGCAGCAAGAGAACATTTTCAAGAAATGCTTTCTCGATATAAAAATGGTGACAAAATATCCGCCCCTGAGGATCACGCCGATTTGGCTGCTTTGATTCAGTCATATGATGCAAATTCCGAAGGAATGCGGGAGCCCAAGGCCGGAGCGGGAATTTCATATTTTTTCAGAGGCACCGATATGGAGCACTTCGGAATCAACGATTGCTTTTTTGTAAAACGAGTGGATGGAACGGAAATCGATTTCAGTTTTCACAAGGCCTTGATTCTTGCTTCTCAGGCTCACGAGTAAATCCGAAATCCATTTAATCCATGGAGCAACTCTTCAGAAATTAAAGACGGCTCAAACAGTCGATATTTAGAGTCGACCTCAGCATCACTTTGAAGATTGAAGAAATTAAATGCCGCTACGTCTCGAGGGCGTAGCGGCTTAAATTTCTACCCCTACCCCCTCACACTCGCCTGCAACAACTCATCCGCAGCCCGCGCCAGATCCGCAGCGATCCACATCATGTTTCCGCGGTGCATCTCCCCTGCTTCTTCGAACCACCCGTTGCCGTCTCCATAGGCGCACCACAGCAGCGAGTTCAGCTGCGTGAGTTTTTCTTCGAGGAGGTCTCTTGCATCGTTGCCCGTTGGAGGTGAGGGCGGCGCGCCGCTGGTGGTGGTGCTGGTGCTGCTGTTGCTGCGAGCACCGTTGCGGCGGGAGGGAGATTTGGGCGTAGAACGCCCGGCGATAATTTGCTTAGCCATTTGGTGTGCTCCTTGTAGAAGATTTGCACGTCATGTGGTCAGACGGTCAGGGTGTTCACGCAACCTGGCCGTCGCCTTTTGCGCCTCACATTCGCATCGATGGCGCTTGGCAGGCCGTCGACACCCGCCGTGAGGCAAGGCGGTTGATTCATTCACTCATCCGTTCATTTCTCTTCCGGGTTGTCGCTCGCTCCTTTCTTTCTGTCTTGCTTCCACACTGCACTGTTCGTCGCTCACTCAGTGCAGCGTCCGGTCGCTGGGGCATTCACTGTAGAGAAGCAGAGCCGCGCGGGAGAAAAGAATTCGTCGAGGAATTCTCGAATTCGTGAGGCATCTTTCAGGCAATGGCCGAGTGACTGCCGGGGGACACAAAGCACTGACAGTCGCAGGCGTTTCGCGCGCCGGCGCGGCGCAAATTCAGTTGTTGTCGGCGAAGGAAAAAGCAAATCAGGTGCTGTTGCCGCGATGGCCGCAGCAGCGCCAGACGTTGGTCGGTTGACGCGGGCACGTCGCACAGCAGCTTGATGACGCCAATCACATCGAGCCCGCGAAGTGCGCCGCCTCTTCGATGGCCTCGAAGCTCGCGATGAGCAGCAGGTTGTTCGCGAACACCTTGCGTATCGCATCGAACATTAGATACATCGGAAAGACCGGCCAGCTCTCGCGCTCGGCGCTCCTAACCCCGTCTTGACTTCGTTTTAGATATATATCTAAAATCGTTTCGATACATCCTTCAAGGACTTCGACATGAGACACCCCCACTTCGGCCATCACCACCACAACCATCACTGCCACGCCCCCCGCGGCGAGCACGGAGACGGCTTCTCCGGCGGCCGTGGCCGGCACGGTCATGGCGAGGGCGACCTCGGCGACGACCAGCGCATGCCCGGAGGCCGCGGTGGTCGCGGCGGCGGGCGCGTCTTCGGCCATGGCGGCCTGCGCTTCGTGCTGCTGCAGCTCATCGCCGACAAGCCTTCGCACGGCTACGAGCTCATCAAGGCCATCGAAGACCGCCTGGGCGGCAGCTATGCGCCGAGCCCCGGCGTGGTCTACCCGACCCTCACGCTGCTCGAAGAGATGGGTCATCTGAGCGTGGAAACGGCCGACACCGGCGGCCGCAAGCGCTACAGCATCACCCCGGGCGGTCAGGAGTTCCTGGCTGCCAACCGCGAGACAGCCGACGCCATGATGGCCCGCATGACGGGCGGCGTGGACGGCGCGGGCCCGCGCGGCGGACGGCCGCCGCAGGTCACGCGCGCCATCGAAAACCTGAAGCTCGCCATGCGCATGCGCCTGTCGGGCACGCCCCTCACAGAACAACAAGCCCACGATTTCGCCGCGGTGCTCGACAGCGCCGCTCAACAGCTAGAGCGCATCTGAACTTCTTCTTTTGACATGACCGACTTCACAACCACCACTTCTGCTTCTTCCTCCAAAACACCCGACCGCACGCCACGCCGCGTGCGCCACGACCTTCGCTTTCGCCAACTCACGGTGAAGACGGTGCAGCGCGTGACGCCGCACCTCATCCGCATCGTGCTCACGGGCGACGACCTCGCGGGCTTCACGAGCCTGGGGTTCGACGATCACGCGAAGATCTTTTTCCCCGACGCGACCACGGGCAAGCTCACGCTGCCGACGGCCGGGCCCGACGGTCCGATCTGGCCCGCGAGCGGCCGCCCGACGATGCGCGACTACACGCCGCGCCGCCACGACGCGAAGGCGAACACGCTGGAAATCGACTTCGCCCTGCACGACGCCGGCCCCGCCACGCAATGGGCCGAGAGCGCCAAGCCCGGCGACACGCTGGGCGTGGGCGGGCCGCGCGGCTCGTTCATCGTGCCGACCGAGTTCGACTGGCACCTGCTCATCGGCGACGACACCGCCCTGCCCGCCATCGCGCGGCGCCTGGCCGAGTTGCCGGCCGGTGCGCGGGTGGTGGTGCTGGCGGAAGTCGACAGCGAAGCGGACGAGATTGCGTTCGAGACCGAGGCCGAGCTCACGCTGCAGTGGGTGCATCGCCGTGGTGCCGAGGCGGGCGTGAGCACGGTGCTGGTCGATGCGCTCAAGGCGGCGAAGCTGCCGGCCGGCGACTTTCATGCGTGGGTCGGGTGCGAGTCGGGCATTGCGAAGGCACTGCGCGCGCATCTGGTGAGCGAGCGCGGCGCGAATCCGAAGTGGACCCGGGCGTCGGGCTACTGGCGGCGCGGCGCCGCGGCCACGCACGATTCGCACGACGAGTGATCCCGCCTTGCTCCTTCCCCTTCCGGGGGAAGGTTGGGATGGGGGCACGCGGCGCTTGTCAGGCGCAGTGCTTCATCGAACGCCGCGAGCCCCCACCCCTGCCCTCCCCCGGAAGGGGAGGGAGCAAGACAACACTCAGAGCCAGCCGGCGCGCCTGAAGCGGTAGTACAGGTAGCCGCAGGTGCTGACGATGAGCCCCAGCGCCACCGCATAGCCGTACTTGAATTTCAGCTCCGGCATGTTCTCGAAGTTCATGCCCCAGATGCCGGCGAACGCGGTGCACACCGCGAAGATGCTGGCCCAGGCCGCAAGCCGCTTGGTCACCTCGCTGTCTTCGATGGTCACCATCGACAGGTTCACCGCAATGGCGGTGCCGATGGTGTCCCGCATCGCATCGATCGAACCGTTGATGCGGCCCAGGTGGTCGCCCACGTCCCGAAAGTACTCCTGCGTGCCCATGCACACCTGCGGCACGCGCCCGCCGTACAGCTTGCCCGCCGCCTCCACGAGCGGCGCCACCGCGCGCTTGAGGATCATGCTGCGGCGCTTCAGGTCGTAGAGCTGCTTGATCTTGTCCCGCGCCGCGCCGCTGTGCCCGAAGATCTGCTGCTCGATGGATTCGAGCTCGACCTCCAGCGCATCGATGACGGGAAAGTAGCGGTCGACCACCGCATCCATCAGCGCATAGAGCACGAAGCCCGCGCCGTTGCGCAGCAGGTCGGGCTCGCGCTCGCAGCGCTCGCGCACGCCCAGAAACCCCTGCTGGCTGCGGTTGCGCACCGAGAGCACGTAGTTGCGGCCCACGAACACGTCGACCTCGCCGACGTTCACGCAGTGCTCGCCCTCGGCCGAGGGCTCCACCAGGTGCATGACGACGAAGAGCGAGTCGCCGTACTCCTCGACCTTGGGGCGCTGGTGGCCGTGGTGGGCGTCTTCGACGGCGAGCGGATGCAGGTTGAATTCCGCCTGCATCTCGGCGAGCTCCTCGGGCGAGGGATCGCTCAGCGCCACCCACACGAAGCAGCCGGGGCGGGTGATGTACTCGCTGATGTCCTCGACGGGAATGTCGGCGAGCTTGGCGCCGTTTTCGTAGGCCACGCAGTTGATCAGCATCGGTGCTCGTCCAGGGTCGATCGTGAAGCTCGAGGCGCGGCGGTCAGGCGGCCGCGTCGGGAGTCGAAGCCGCGGCCAGATCGCGGGTGGCGGCCAGCGAGGCCTCGATGGCCTGGGTCTCCGCCTTGAGCAAGGCGAGGCCCTTTTCGGCGAATGCGGTGTGGCTTGCGGTGTCGGCCCAGAGGCTCGTCGCGGCTTCGGCGCATGTGAGCGACGTGAAGCGGATGCGGCCCTTCGCCAGGTCGATGAAGCGCTTCTCGCGCAGCGGGTCCGCACGGTCCCAGGCACCGCCGATGAGCACGCGCTTGCCGCGCTTGATGCGGGGTTCGCGCTCGGCGAAGAACGGCAGCTTGGCGGACACCCAGCCGAGCATGCCGCTGTTCAATACGGTGTCGAAATCGGAGGGTGCGGTGTGCGCCTTTGCGTAGTCACGCAGGGTGCCGAGTTGGTAGAGCACCGGGTCCTTGGGCCCGGACGGGCCGCCTTCGATGGGCCTGATGACCGACGGGCCGGTGCTTCCGCCCTTCTCGGGCCGCTTCGACTTGCGCAGGTCGGCAAGCTGGGCCGGCGGCATGCAGAGATAGAGCGCCGCGAGTTCCGCGGGCAAGGTGGCGGTGTCCGGCAGCGCGTTCGCTTCAGGGCCTTTGAGTTCTTCCGAGGGGGCCATGGGCGCCTTGTTGTTCTTCACGCGGGGTTTGCGCGGGGGGATTTTAGGGCGGGGGATGCAGGACGATTGAGGCGGATGCAGCGACAGTCGCGTCTGGGTTCTGCGCATAAAAGCTCATGAGGCCATGGTGCGGCCTCTTTAACCGGAACGGATGCACCAGGTCGACATGGAAGAATTCGTCAATGAAGACAGACACCGCCATCCGCCACGTCACAAAACCCGGCGCCAATCTCTTCCTCGAACTGGGCTTCCTGCCCGCAGAGGCCAAAGGCTTGCAGGCCGCATCGCAAAAGCAGATCCACGATGCCCGGCCGCCAGTCCAGTCGGCGGCTGAGCCGCCGCCCCGTCCCCGATAATCGCCCCAGTGAAAACGACGACTGCTCAACCCATCTCCCCCACCAGCGACCTCTCCGGGCACACGCCCATGATGGCTGGGCGGCTTTCCTAGGCAAATTTGGCATCCTGAAAGAAAGCTACGCCAAAAGCTACGCTCATGGGCTCTTTGGCAGGCGGAAGAATCACTGTATATTTGTACAGTGAAAAACAGAATCCAGTACGAGGTGTTCCGCACCCGCTTCGAAGGCCGCAAGCTGCCCTCGGAAGAGGCGGTGAAACACACTTGCACGATCGGTGATCTCGTCTACACGGAGCGGATCCCAGGGCCGAGGCCAGGCCTCGGCATCTGGATCGCGATGCTCCTGCGCGATGACGGTGAGACATACATCCTTCCCGTGCTGGACCGCGCGCGCATACGGAAGATCCGAGGCGGCATCCTGATCAGCGGCATCGAGATCGTGCCGCGCGGCCGCGGCATGAAGAACATCCGATCGGACAACTACCCGCAGACGTGGTGGTGTCGCCCCATTGCACTCAACAACAGCGGCTTCGCCGACGTGGACCTTGGGACGCCGGCGGTCGCACGCGAGGAGGCTCGGCAGCGGGGCGAGTTGGAACGCTCGGCCGAGGCGCTGAAGATCGCCAAGACCATTAGCAACAGGCCTATGCGAAGGATGCCCTACGACCCGGCCACGGCATCGGGACACTACCTCGGACATTTCTAAGCCCGATCTCGCCATTGAGATGCGCTCGCGACCACCGACGTTGCCATCCAGGCCGCATGGCTATGATCCGGGCATGAATCGATCTGTCGTCATTGCCTATGTGGTGGCGGTGCACGCCGCGCTCGCGGTTGTCGCGCTCAAGCCGAACTTCGCCAGCGCTGTACAGGCAAGGCTCGGCTTCGCCGACATGGCGCGCGTGCGCTTCGCGCAAGATGCGCTCACGCTTCGACTGGACCCCGTTGTCCCGTCAGGATCGACAGTTTTTCACGGTGACAGCATCACTCAAGCGCTGCCGACCAGCGTGATTTCCGCACGGGCCGTGAATTTTGGTGTTGGCTCCCAGACTACGCTCCAACTAGCCACGATGATGACGAAGCTGAACTCGCACAAAACTGCAGAGCGAGTGTTTTTGAACATCGGGACCAACGACATCGGGCCCGGACAACGAGGGCATTCGGCCGAAGACCTTGCCGCTGTTCTCGACCTTATCCCGGCGGCGGTCCCGGTCGTTTGGTCCAGCATCATGCCCCGCGCTGGACATGAGGCCGCGATCCTCGCCGCGAATAAAACGATTGCTAGCCTTTGCGCGGCGAGGCCGAGCTGTAGCTACCTTGATACGCACGCCACCATGGCGCCAGCAGGGGACGGAGTTCCGCTCGCCGACATCTACATCGATGGTGTACATCCCAACGTGAAGGGCTACGGCCTGTGGATTGCTGCGCTCAAGAGCGCAATCTGAGGCAAAAACCGACGCGCTGATCAGCCTCCCAGCTGTCCCAAGATATCGAAGAGTGGGCCTAAAACCGGCAGGAGGCCTACGTGCGCGCTGACCGCAGAAACGAAGCCCATGTACTTCTTCGCATAGCCTGGCCTCCCTGACTCGGCCTTGAGATTTGCAAGCAAGCTCGCCAGGCGATCTCGCTCGAGCTCGGCCATTTCTGCCGCAGCGATCGCTGCCTCGGCCTGCGCGAAAACCTGCACAGCTTCTGCCGAAAGAATGCGATTGTTGTTCGCACTGGATCCCGTTTCGTTAACCATCATCACCCCGGCATCGAAGCCTTGAATATCGTTGCCGGTGGCGGTATTTCCAGACCCACCCTCCATGTAGATTGCTACTGTTTGCGGTTTTGTTGTCGACATGTGATGTCCAATAAATTAGGAGGTTGCAGGTTAGTGTCATGAGGCAACTTGTCTACCGGAGCTTTCCCCTTGCATCAGTGCGTCGACGACATATAGCCGGCAAGAACCCAAGCGGAAATGACAAAGGCCCCAGCACCGGAGCGCTGGGGCCTTTGGATAGTGGTATAGACGTCTGCACCAACTCGGCGAACGAGCGATAGAGCTCAGCGCGGCCAGCTGTCGATCAAGGTTTGGACATCGGAGGCGTGGTCGTCAGCTGCGTCGACCAACTCTTGAACTTCAGCCGTGCACTGTCCGAATACGTTTGCGAGGGGACCGGCCGACTGAGCTTCGGCGGTGGCGGTGGTGCTGGGCACGCGATCGCGACGGGAGGCGATACGGACAGCGTCGAGCAGCTTGTCGCGCTCAAGGCGCAGAGCACCAGCAGCGGCAGATGCCAGGGTTTCACGGGTGCGTGCAGCATTGAGTGCCTCCAGTTGTCGAGCGTTGTTGTCTGCGGCCTTCCGGTCGTTGTCGGCCTGCAGGATGCGGCTGGTCTCGGAGATCGAGAGCTTGTAGTCGGTCAGCGCTTGCGCGGACCGCGCCTGCGCGGCCTTGGCGTTGCTGACCTGGACGCGTTGGCCGAGCAGAAGCACCAACAGGAGCGCGAGGGCCGCAGCGTAGAGCCACGACGGCGCCAGGTCGAAGACCTTGGTCATGGCAGCCTCAGGTACGCACGGACGACGCGGTGGTGGCCTTCCCACTCGGCGCGCAGTTCGGCCCGCTTCTGTGGCGTGCCGCGCGTGTACGCACCAGGGCGCCACGCGCGCAGGTAGAGCTGCCAGCCCGCCTCGATGTCTGTCACACGCGGCAGTGGGCCGGGTTCGGTCCACAGCAGCAGGCGAGCGAACACTGCGCCGAGCACGTCATCCGTTTGCATGGCTAGCCACACGTCCATTGGAGACGCATCGATGCCGCGCTCATCGCAGAACCGATGCGCCAGATCTGAGCTCGAGCGATGCGTTAGGACGCCCTTGATACCGCCGCCTCGCTCGAACTGCCAGAACGACACGGCAGGGCCATCCTCCTTGCCGCTGCTCGTGACCTGGCGGCGGTGCTTGAGCAGGGATTCCTTGAGGCAGATAGTCAGCATCTCCACCCGGGCCTCCGGGCTGCTCATCTTGGGCGGCAGCCACGCCAATGCCGCGTCGACGGCCGCTCGGTTGATTTCGTCGAGAGTCATTGTGGGGTCTCCGGTGTGTCAGAAAGCGGCGCGTGGTCCGTGGCCACGTCGGGCGGCACGTCGCCCGCCCATGCGCGGCCACTGCAGAGCAGGCCCAACAACAGGACGAGAGCGATGGCGAGGGAGCCGAGCTGCGGCCACTCCCCCCAGAGCGGCTGGAAGGCTGCGGCGGTGGCTCCTGCCACGTAGCCGGCGTACTCGAGACGGACCCGCAGCAGCACGCCAGAGCGCATTGCATTGAGGCGGCACAAGGCGATGAAGGCGATCGCGCCGCACACGGCCAGGTTGGCCATGGCGAACAGGTATAGATCCTTCATGACGCACCGCCCTTTCCGCCCACCATGCGCTCGAGCGCTGAAGCGCCCCAACTCACAAGCTTCCCGAGCGCCCATGGCCAATCCACGAAGCCAATCAAAAGAGCGATCGGTGCCACCGTCACGCGCGGTGAAAGTTCCGGCCGGTACGCATTCAGTGCGGCGGCCGCAGCTGAGGTGAACAGCACAGCCATACCCACCACGCGCAGGAAGAACAGGACCGCACTGGTGCGAGTCGTCTTCTCGCGCCTGGCCACCTTGAAACTCGCACCCAGCGTGGCGGCGACCACGATCACCATGTACGGCCCGACAACCGCCGCGACTTCGCTCGAGAAGAGCAGAGCCGCGATGAAGACGGCCACGCCGACAATGTCGGCAATCGGTTGTTGCGACATGCCTCAGACCACAGCGATTCCGAGAGCCGCCTGTCGCACCTTTGCCTTCTGATACATCGCCTCGAGATCGGCGAGTGAGCGGAAGACATCGGTGTAGAAGGCGGCCTCGGCAAAGTCCACCGACGTGCTCGGCGTGCCTGCAGAGACGATGTACGTGGAGCCGATGCCAAGCTTTCGTGGAGCAGGCGCCGGTGCGAATGCGTTGCTCCCGGTCAGTGCGATGCTGGCAACGCCGCCGACGAACATGTTGACTCGCTTCACGCCGCCCGAGAAATCGCGCGACACGCCTACGAAGTAGTGACTGCCGGCCGGCGTGGGTGCACCCAGGCCGGCAGAGTTGATCGTCGTTCCGCGATAGCTTGCGAACAGCGTTCGAGCCGCCCCGCTGCCACTGAAGAAAACGCCGCCCCCAGAGTTGTCGCCGGCAGTGCCCAGACTCCCAAGGATGGACTGAAGCCCGTTGGTCGCGTTGTCGCGGACCACAACACACATCGTGTCCACGGCTGTGGCGGTTTCCGAGAGATCCGTGAGCAGCCCGTTGCCCAGTGCATTTGCAATCGTGAGGTAGTTCGGGGAGTAGCTCGGCGCGCCCGACTGGGGCGTGAGCGCCTTGCCCTGCTTGCGGCCTGTGAGGTCCAACGAGCTGCCTTTGTTGAACAGCCAGTGGTCATAGGACATCGGGTCGTAGTCCGTCAGAAACTGGATGTCAGCCAGCGAAATTTTCCGCGACGATGCGGGGATGGGGGCGTTAACGAAGATGAGAGGGTTCATTGATCAGACTCCAGCGTTGACGATGGTCATGGGGGGGAAGTGCGGGCAAATGCGGTAGTGGTAGCAGACGACACCGTTGATGGTCCGAGAGCCTGGCGTGCTGTCTCGCAGATTCCCCGAAGCGCCGCTGCTCACCCTGATCCCAGCCGCTAGGTAGTCGGCGGCGTAGCGCAACGTGCGCGCGCCAGTCATCGCGCGGCCCGGTGTGAGTAGCACGTCCGTACCGTTCTCGATCACGATGTTGGAAATCGGCACGGTGCCGGTCCCGTCAACAAGCCGGAAGCCCATGTCGGTAGTGGGAAGCATGGTCAGCGTGTCAAGCACGAGCGGTGGCGTCGGCACCTTGCAGCGCAGCCGCACGCGGGTGCCATCGAAGGTTGCGGACACCGGG
Source organism: Variovorax sp. W2I14 (assembly GCF_050435205.1). Classification (NCBI taxonomy): domain Bacteria; kingdom Pseudomonadati; phylum Pseudomonadota; class Betaproteobacteria; order Burkholderiales; family Comamonadaceae; genus Variovorax; species Variovorax sp. W2I14. The sequence continues at coordinate 2,824,868 of NZ_JBNDJX010000001.1, forward strand.
CGGATGCCGTTCGGCCGCTTTCCGTCCATCACGATCTGGTCGGCTGCTCGGGCGGCGCGCAACCCCATCCAGCCGTACCCCGCTGCGGGGAAGTGGACGTTGTCTACAGCACCGGGCAGGTTGTAGCTTGGGTCCAGCATGAAGAACTTCGGGTTCTTTTCGAGATCCAGGAGCGCATAGGCCATGTCCGGGTAGATGGCCGCGTAGTAGCTCGGCTGATGACACAAGAAGTACACAGGATCGGCCTGGCCGGTGATGCCTTGAATCAGCTGCTCGATGTCGGCCTGGAACTGCTCGACGGCTGCGCGGAAAGGCGCGTACAGGGTGCCTTGGTTGGCATCGTTGATGCCGGTCATCAGCTCGACGTAGTGAATGGCGCAGGACGGATTGCGCGCCTTCGCCGCCGTGATGATGTTGGTGATCTGCCCGTTGTACCAAGCGGTGCCCTTTGAGATCTCGTCGATTCGGGTACTGCCCTTGCCTGCTGTCGCGCCGAAGACGACCCGCTGTGACGGTTGCAGCCCGCGCAGGACCGACAACTCAGTGACGCGGTTTGCGGCCGTCGAGCACGTCGTCTCGCCTTGGCTGGCAGGACCCACAACCTCGATGAGCGGAATGGTCGTGCCAGTGGCGCCGCCATCGCCTCTCGGCCCGCCTGCGAACGTGGTGTTGCTATAGGGCTGAGTAGCCGAAGCGATATCGGTCGCCGTCGCCCCCACGCTGGTTGATTCGCCAACGGCGAAGTGCACCTCTACAGGGGCCAAGGTCGGCTTCGCCGGCAAGCTCTCCAGCGCCGCTGGCGGATAGGACACCGCGCCAGTGGGGGCGATCGTTTCGCCTGTCGCCGTGTCTGTCCCCGATACGATGTAGAGGTTGGAGTTGATGACCATCGGCAACACCGAGTCGGTGCCGACGTAGGTCATGAATCCGGCAGCACCCACACCCGCGAGCGCACCGTTCTGAATGAGGGAGGACATGGTGACGTTGTTGACTCGCATGTCCTGGAGCGCGAAGTCGTAGCTCACCCCAACGCCACCGTCGTTGCCAGCGATGATGGCCACATCTGCCCCGACGGCGGCCGAGACAACGAGCCCGGCGGAGGCCAACTGGTTGGGCAGAATTGCGATCGCAGTCTTCACGCCTGTCGCCGCGGGGATTTCCTTTCCGGTTTGAAGAACCGGTGCACCGCCGACGTTCCGGTAAAGGTCCAACGAGATACCGTCAGCCGAGCTCACGACCGTGAAGTACTCACCGGGCGAAACACCTGGAGGTGTGCCCCCCGCATTCACGCCGGCTGCAGCGTTGGGATAGGTTTTCCCGCGAGCGGCAGAGATGTCGGCAGCCGTTTCAGCTTGCGATCGCGCAAAGTCGGACGCCAAACGATTCTGGCCTGTGACCGTCTCTGCGTACTCTGCGCCGAGATCCTGTTCGATGCCGGCCCACGTCTTCTTCGTATTGCCGAAGCGATCAGTCGCAGTCAGCGCAGGCGAGGTAGCAAGGTCTGCGATGTGATCGACATCGACCTCGGCGTTGTTGAGATCCGAAATGGAGATGGCCATAAATGTCTCGTTTGTTGGATCAGTTGATGACTGACTCTTTCGGCGGGATCGCCTCGAAGTCCATTGCGTAGAAGTCGTCGCTGTAGTTCACGGCGCTCAGCCGGATGTAATCGCCCGACGGCACCAGCGTCTGCACCAAGTAGGACTGGGCGGCGCGCGTGTCGTCATCGGCGAAAGAGAAGATCGTTCGAATACCGTCCGCCGATATGTCGGTGACGATCGCTTCGCCGGGCACGCTCTGCAGCAGAACTTTGTTCGGCGAGCCGACTACCTGGGTGACGTTGATGGTCTGGACGCTGCCGTCCCGGCGCATCAGCACGATGCTGTGATTCGCAGCAGGCGTGAACTCGACGTCGCAGCTCAACGTGAGCTCAAGGCCGCTCTGCGCAATCACCTCGCCGTCGAAGCTCTTCATGCGGGTGTTGTCCACGATGCCGATGCGCAGGTTCGGCAGCAGCGCCCGAGCGTCAGTGGTCGTGTCGGTCTCGATCACGATGCGCTGGCCAAGCAGCTTGCGGTACTCGCGATTGGCTCTGAGCCACGCTTGGGCGAAGCTGCGAATGCCGGGAATCTCGAGCTTCTTCAGCTTTGAGTAACTCCCATCCAGCGGCAGCCGAATCGTCTCGGGTTGCTGTGTATCCGGGTCTTGGTAGACAAGCTCGACGCCGTCATAGTCGGCATCGTTCGCGAAGGAACGTGTGATCGTCTCGGCGTTCGGCGCCTTGTTGCGGTGGGTGTAGATGGCTGCGTTGGAGGCTTGCGCACGATCAAAGGAAAGCCGCACCTTGTTGTTCTGACGGTAGGCCGTACAGAAACCCGCATTGGCGATCGTCAGTACCGTCTCTTCGTGGCTGATGTTGTCGCTGTCGAAGGTGTAGTTGAAGGTTGGCGCTTCCGGGTGCATGCCATAGACGAGATCGACCTGTGCAGACATCTGCACCATGTCCAGCTCAGCCAGGCTGCGATTGCCGATCTCCGGATCCAGCGACACCGCGCCGATGATGTCGTGGATGAACGGCGTCGGCTGAAGCGTCCCGGAGACGTGCCGCCCCTCGGCGTCGAATGCGCCGGAGAAACCTGTGACGTCATTCCACCGGGGCAACAGCCGGCTCGCGATGCAGTTGAGCTGCCGGTTCCGCACGGCCGTCGCGCGCGGCGTGGCCATCGTCACCGAATGGATCGTGGTCTTGTTGCCGAAATGCGTCTTGGTGACGGGCGACACGCTGTAGAGGTCCGCCCACTTGATTTCGTCGATGACCGTCCCTTGGAAGAGCCAGTTGTACGGGGTGAAGCGGCGCACCCGTACGCGGGCAGGACCAACCCAGGATGTCACGCGCTCCAACGTCTCGCCGATTTCGTCTGTGATCGCGCCGACGAGCTCGCCATACACAGACTCGACGAAGCCCGTCGGATTCAACCCGGAGTCAAGCTGCTCGATCTCAAGTTGATAGATCACCGAGGTGGGCGCCTTCCCGCCGTTGTCGACGTACATGCCTTGCGGCGCGACGACGTTGATCCAGACCTGCGACCGATCGAGGCTCGGCAGCGTTATCCAGTTGGTCCAATCGCTGAGCCCGTTGTTCACCACGACAGTGGTGTAGACCTTCGGGTCGAAGCCATAGTCATCGGGAAACGACGTGCCGTCGAGCACAACCCCGCCGTTGATCACCGCGGTGATGGTGCGCGTGCCGGCATAGCCCGGGTGATGGATCACGCCGTCGACGTGGATGTCGACCGGGAAAGGAAACCCGGTCCAGTCGACCTGCGCTCCCGCTGTCACCGTGATCTCGTTCGACGCTGGCTTCGTGGCCACCGTGAACGTCCCGTTGTTGCCTGCGTCGGGGAAGCCCGAGAAGGTCACCTGGTCGCCAACGCTTAGACGCGTGAAGAGGTGCGGATCGGTGGGCGTGGTGTCGGTGTAGCGCCTGTCCGCGCCGACTACCACGCAATTGCCATCAGCCGAGTAAGCCTCGTCCAAGCCTGAGATCGTGACGGTCTGTCCGACTTCGCTGATCGCGTTGAAGTTTGGCCTGGTGGAAAGCTGCAGGATCTGGTCGTTGGCATTTCCAGGAATTTCGAAGTTCGGGAACAAGCCACCCTCTAGGGTCACCGTCCGCGTCGGCCCTGCCTTTGCGTAGACGTAGTAGTCGAGGGGTGGCAGCGAAATCTGGTTCAGGGCCTTCAGCGTGAAGCCGTCCGTCTCTACCGAACGACGCACCGAGACAATGTCATCGATGATTGCCGGGCCGATCTGCAGTTGGGGCGCGGTGCCATCGTTGGGCGAGTGGAACGGCGGATAAACCGCAATGCTCGCGCCGGTGATGGAGGCCACTTCGGTCTCTCCGTCTCGCACGTCCGACACGTTGTAGTAGCCGCGGCCGAGGCACAGGTAGCTGTACTCGATGCGCTGGTTGTTGCGGTACTTGAAGTACGTCGGCATCAGCAGCGACGGGATCGCCTTGACCGTGCCGTAGATGTCCTCCACACGCTGGAGCATGCGGACCTGGTTCTCTCGTGCGCCGAGGGCGTTGTTGGGGCTCTGCTGGGTGCGATTGACGTTCGGCAGCGCTTGGGGCGTCGGTGCCAGGATGATCTGTGCCACGGTGAGAGCGGCCGTCACCAACAGCTGCGCTGCAAGGGCGCTCAGGCCCGCCGCTTCGCCCGGTGTCTCGAGGACGACATACTCCGGTGCACTGGCATACCAGATGGCGTCAAAGTCGCCTGTGATCTCGTTCTCGAGGCTGGGCTCACCCTCGAAGATCTGCGGAAGCAACTGTGGCGCCGCGCCGTAGTGCGAGACGAGCCAGCGGGCGAGGTTGTCGACCTCGAACAGCGCCGGGGCGCAAGGCGCGAAGGGATGTTCGTAGACACGGATCCTCATGGGCGCCCCCAGAACTGCATCTGCGAGTAGGTATCGCCCAGGCTGGCCATATCCTGGTAGAGGTTGCCGTCGGCCAATCCGTGAAGCACCTTGCCGTCGTAGAACACGCCGCAGTGATGCCAGCCAAGTCTCGGGAAACGACTTAGCAGAACGATGGTGAAGTCCGCAGGCGACTCGACCTGCTCGAACCCGTGCTCACCCTTGAACAGCGCGAGCCGGAAGGTCGACGCGATCTGCCGGACCGAGTTGTTGATCGTCCGGAACTCGTTGACGCCCTCGCCTCGCTCGGTGGCATAGACATCCGCAACCAGACGCCAGCAGGGCGGGTTTTCGTATTGCTTGCCGAGGTAGGTATCAACGTTCACAGGAAGCTCCTCAGCATGGGCACGTCGCGCGGCAGGTAGTTCTCGCCTGTGCGGGTGACGTTGAGCCGCGGCGAGACGGCCGACAGGGTTGCGGTGCCGGCCGTGTAGGCGATCGACTCGACCTGCAACACTGCAGACGTCTGCACCGAGTCGAGGTCATCGTTCAGGTACTCGCGGTACACCGCCCGCACCTTTTCGGTCGTGGCCACGGGAATCAGGTCCATCTCGCGACGGAACTCGTCGTTGATGTCGACGGTGTCGAGCACCACATCGAACTTCTGGTCGAGGTTGCCGTCGCTGCCAGCCAGTTGGATGTCGAGGTTGACGGGCAGCACCTCGACGACGCCGGCCTCGGTCGTGATCTCGCCGGGATAGGGCTCGCTCCACAGGCGCCAGACCTTCGACATGGCGGAGTGGCTGAGCTCGATGGTCTTGATGGCGTACCTGTTCGATGGCGCCGAGGCCAGAAAGACGCGTAGCTGGTATTCGAGGTCGTCCATCAGAAGTCCAGCACGGTCGTATCAACGTTGGCGAACTGCTCGAGGCGGTCGAACAGTGCCGTGAGGTCGTCGGTGTACAGATTCCACAGGTCGACCAGGTTCTGCGCATCCGCGGCCGTCATGTCGTACACGCGGCTCACAGCCGACACGACGAACGAGATCGAGTAGAGCGGACCCGAAACCGGCACGGCGGCGTAGGTGTCGGGCACGACCGTGCAGACGTGTGTCTGCGGGCCGAAGCCGCTGTTGATCGGCATCTCGAAGGGAATGGTGCCGAGCTTGACGATGTGGAAGAACCACGCGGTCCAGACGCTGAATTCGTCCGGGCCCATGATCATGGTGACCTGGAAGGGCTGCGGACCACGCGAGAACTGCAGCGCAGTGCGCGGCGCGCCGCCGGCGACGGAAGTCGCCCGGGCGCCCATCGGCGCGCCGATGCTGTAGCCCTGGATCTGCGGCACGAAGCCGTCGGGGATGACCGGGTTCGTCATCCGCGCTTCCGCTGCACGGCCAGGTTGCGGCCGACGTTCCGGCTGATGCGACTGTTCGGGTTGTTGAACTGCGCCGCGATCTGGTCCATCTGCCGCAGCGTCAGCACATCGCCGGAGGGCGTCTTGTCCACGCTGGCGAAGTCGACGCGGCCGTTCGTCAAGTTGTTGACGGTCAGGCCACCACGACCGGCGAGCTCGTGATTCGGCACGATCGTGCCATCGGACTTCGGAACGAACACTTCCTGGCCACGCTCGCCCACCAGGTAGGCACGGCCTGCAGCGACCGGGCCGCCATCGGCGCGGGCGCCGGCGAGGCCACTTATCACCGTGTCGAAGCTCAGCTGATTGGCCGCGCTAATGGTGCTGCTGCCTGGACTGATGAGCGAACCGAAGCTGCGGAGGGCTGACCCGAAGAGACCGTCACCTTTGCCGCCGTCCACGAGGTCGCCGAACATGGCCCGCGAGAGGTTCGCGGCCAAGGCCTGGGCGGCCATGTTCCTCAGCATCTTCAGGAACTTCTGGCCGATGTCTTCGAAGTTGCCGTCGAGGATGTCGACGAGGCCCTGCCCGATGGAGTCCTGAATGTTCTCCGCAGCGCGCTTGGAAAACTCGTCAGACTGGTTGGCCAGGTCACGAAGCTTCTTCTCGGCTGCAGAGAACTCATCCCCTTCCTTGCTGATGCTGCGGGCGTAGGTTTCCGAGCTGAGCAGCCCCAGGTTCCGCAGATCGTTCAGGTGCGCGACTGCCGCGTTGTATGCCTCGAGCGGCGTGAGGGACGCTTCGTAGACTTGCTTCGCCTGGTCCTGCAGGGCAAACAAGCGCTGCTGATCCTTTTCGCGATCCTTGGTCGCCGTCTTCTCGGCTTCCTCGCGCTCTTTGAGGATGTCGATCTCCGCGGCGGTCTGCAGGATCTTCTGTTTTTGCGCTTCGGTCACTTCGCCGCCGGAGGCGCGGATCCGCTGGATCTCGGCCAGGGAGATCTCGACCTGGCTCAGTTCCTTGACCTTTTCGGTCTGCTTGGTGAGGCTGTCGATATAGCGCTTGGCCGCGGCCTCCTGGTCTTTCTCTTTGCTGCTGCTGCCGCCGCCACCTGCAATCACAGGCGCATCCGGCTTGCCGGGTGCAGCGGGGGTAAAGCCGCGGTCCTCCTTGCGTTTCTGGGGGTCACCCATTGGGTCGGCAAGATTCGCCAACCGCTTGAGTTCTTCGCTGGATGATGCGGCGATCCGCTGCTGCTCCTCGATCTTCGCGCGGATAGTGGCCTGGCGGCGCTGCGCCATCTCGTTCGTCGGATCTCGCTGCAGCTGCAACTCGACACCGTTCATAACGCCCTGGAGTCGAGCCATCTCACCTGTCGCGTCGCGTGCTCGGGCCTGGGCCTTTCCGATCTCATCGGTCCCCAGCGTGCGCGCGAAGCCGCCGCCGATCGCGATGAGCACGGCATTGAGCAACCCGGCCTCTTTCTTCGCCTCGAGGATCTGGCTGGTGAGGTTCACCAGCGACTTCAGGAGCGGGCCACCCACCGAGATTGCGGCCGCTTCGGATGAAAGGCGCAGCTTGGTTAGGTTGTCGTTGAAATCGGCGGCATCCTTGGCCAGCGAGCCGCCGTAGATGGCGCCTAGCTGCTCGGCTTCCTTGCGCAGCTTCTCGATGCCCTCCCGTCCTTGATTCAGGAACGGAATCATCTCCGCGCCGCTCTTGCCGAAGACCCGCTGTGCATCGGCCGACTTCACGGCGCCGTCGGCATAGCCGGAGAAGCGGTCGGCCAGGTCGCCGAGCACCTCCTCGTTGGTGCGCATCGTGCCGTCGGCATTCTTGATCTCGACGTTCAACGCCTTGAAGGTGGCGGTTGCCTCCTTGTTGCCGCCGGCAGCCTCTGCCATCAGCTTGCTGAGCCGCCCCACCCCGCCAGCCAAGACCTCGAAGGGGGTGCCTACCGACTCGCCCGCGAAACGCAGCTCGCTGAGCTTCTCGACGCTGATCCCGGTCTTCTCCTGCAGATCGTCGAGCCGGTCCAGGGTGTCTATCAGACCCTTGCCCCCAACGAGTGCCAACGCCCCTGTGATCGTGGTGCCCAGCGTCGAGATGCCGGACGTGATCGAACTGACCTGGCCCTTGAGTCCATCGAAGCCGCGGCTCGCGCTCGCGAACATCGCCTTCGTGGCATCGGTCCCGGCAAGAATGATTTCCGCTCTGGTCACCATGTCACGCACCCCCGCGTCGACGCGCATTCATGGCTCGGACTTGCTGCACCACATTGACGCGGCGAGGTGCAGCCGCCGACCCCGTCGCAGCTGCTGGCAGCCATGGATCCGGTCCGAGGAAGTGCGCTGCCGACCAATGCTTCCCGTCCCTGCGGGTGCTGGCACCCTGAAGAATGGTTGCGAGCAACGCTGCGTGCTGCATGCGCTGCGATTCCGGGTTCAGTGCTTCGTTCTCGTACATCAACTGCCATTGCGCAAACTCCAGCGCGCTCATGCGCTGACCCAGTTCCTCGACCGTGCATCCCAGATCCCGCGCCAGCACGAAGGCGAACCGCAGCGCGGGCTGGGCCGCTAGTTTTTTCGGACGTCCTCGGTGATGCGGCCGCACATCCGAAGCGCGATCTCGAACAACCGGTAGGTCGTGGCTCGATGCGCGCCGCCGAAGACGTCCCACTGCTCGGGCGACAGGACCGGCTCACCCTCATCGTCGACAACGCAAGCGTGGAGCGTGCGAGGAATGACCAGCTTTCCGGCGCGCGTGCGGGCTTCTTCATCGGTTTCGCCCTCCAGCGGCACCTTGGCCTTGTCGTTGATCTCGTCGATTTCCATGCGCTTCGACAGGAGCAGCCCGCGGACGACCACATCGCCGCCCAGCTCTTCGCAAGGCTCGATCTGCTGCGGCAGCTGGGGAACCTTGGCCTGGCGACGGTTCAGGACCATTACTCGTCCCCTGCGTAGGCCTGCAGCCAGCCACGCACGTCGATGCTGACGGGCGTGGTCACCGCAGCGCCTGCGGAACCGGCTGGCGCGAGGTTCACGCTCGGCTGCCCTGCGAAGAGGACGGTCGTTCCGTCGAGGAACATGAACCGCACGGCTAGGACGCGGCCCTTGCGCGAGGCCGCCTGCAGGGCGAGAAGCGCCGGATCGGCGACATCCCACAGCGAGCCGAAGCCGTACACCAGCGGAGACTCCGCGCCCGGCTTGTTAAAGCCTCGCTTCATGTGAATGGTCTGGAACAGGACCTTCGTGGGCTCCCCACCGCTGGGCGTCACCTCGGTGAATGTCGCTGCGCTAACACCGAAGGTGATCTTGCTGGCCGTGCCGGAGATGAAGGCACCCGTGAAGTCGCTGGTGTCAATACCTTCAAGCGCGAAGGACACATCGGCCACGACCGTGCCGACGCGGACCACGGCGTAGTCGAGGTCGTTGAATCCCTTCACGCGCAGCAAGACGATGTCGCCAGCGACGAACTCGTGATCGACGGCAGCGGCGATAGCCGGGTTCGCCTTCGAGATGGATGTGATCGGAGTGGCCACGGCCAACGCGGACTGCACGTCGACCTGTACCTCGGACCAGACTTGATATTCGGACATGAGATTGCTCCTGTTAAAGGGCGATGTCCGGCGCGCCGCGCCGGGTTGTGTAAGTGGTTTGCCAGGTCTGCTCGCGGGCGGCCAGCACGCGATCGCCCTCGCCGCTCAAGACCATTCGAGATGCGACGATGCGGGTTCGACCTGGCTTTGGAATCGCGTATGTCGGAACGCCAAGGACCTTCTCGACCTGGAGGCCCAGGTCACGCGCTCGTCGGCCGTACTCGCTGGAATGCTCGACAACGGCCGTAACCATGAAGGAATACGTGCGTTGCTCGCCCCCGTGGATCGTTTGCGGCTCGACCTGCTCACCGGACGGGGCCTCTTCGATCAGCAAGGCCGGGATCTCTGAAGGCTGCAATGGATCGACGCGATCGGTGAACACGTTGTTGCCTGCAGCTGTGGCGGCGGCAATGAGGGCCGCCTTCGCGCCGTCGATGATCTGTTGCTGGACGTGATCCATGGCTCAGGGCGTACGCAACGCGTAGACGACAAAGCCCGCGCCATCGCGGTTGGAATCGGCAATCACGAAGTCGTGGACGGCGAGAGTGGCCGGGTTCAGCAGCGAAATCTGAGTGCCGCGCGGCAGTTCCGGCCAGTCCGCCAGGGACGCGGTCAGCCGCGGCTGCGTGGCCTGCACAAGCCCTTCGAGCTCGGCCGCGCCCACATCCTCGAACATGCCCTCAAACGAAGGAGAAGCCGACGGCGCCACCGTCACGATCCGGTTGGACAGATACGTGATGACGGCCGCGTTCACGCGGGCTTCGAGGGCAGCAAAGGATGCGAGCATCGCGCGATCAGGTCAGGGTGCCGGGAACGCCCGTGAACAGCACCGCAATCGAAGTGACTCCGTTGCCGGCCGCCTCGAATGCAACTGCTGCCGCGCCGGTCACATCGCCCGCCGCAGCTACGGCCAGGTTGTCGTCGAAGGCTGCGGCGGAGGCATCCCAGGTGAGCGTTTCTCCCTGGGCAATGACCGCCCCGGCGACCTTGGGCACCACGTAGACGCCCCGCAGGTTGCACTCCAGCTCGGCCCCGATTGCGGCCTTGTGATTGGCGACACCGAGCAGGTTGCCGACTCGCACAACCTGGCCGGATGCCACCGCAGCAGCGATGGCAGTGAGGCGAATTACATCGCCGCGTTGTTGAAAGTTGTTCATGGTTCAAGTACCTCGTTTGAGTGCTGATGGACAAGGGCGCTTGTGGCGCCTGAATCAGGTTCGGTCGATCAGGCCGCGCCGGTCGACTTGCGCAGACCGCGGTAGTCCGTGGCCTTCGCCGCGAAGTCGAGGCGAGCCTTGAAGCTCACACCGTCGACTTCGAAGCCGACCTCGGACTCGATGACCGGACCTTCGGCACCGTCCAGGTACGCGTACTCGACGGTGTCGATTTGCGCGGAGTCCGCCGCCAGATACCAGGCGGTGGCGCTGTTGGCATCCAGCAGCGGCTCGACGATCGGCTCCAGCGCAGTCCGGCCACCGGTGCGGAATTCGTTGACCTGGCCCGGGACGATCGGCACGTAGTTCGAACTGGTGAACTGGTACGCGGTCTGTTCCAGGGAGGCCGGGACGATCAGGTAACGCGGGGCGATGTTGAGCAGTTCGCCTTGCATGCCCGTCTGCTTGCGCATCGCGGTGCGCGCGACGCCCAGCTTTGTGATGTCGTCGAACACGGTGCCGGCGGTGCCGAGGTTCCCGTGGTTTGCATGGAAGAGAGCCACGCCGTCGGCCATCGTCGGGTTGTCGGTGAGTTGCGCATAGACGAGGCGGTTTTCCAAGCGTCGGGCGCTGTCGCCGAAAGCCTGCAGCAGGCGATCGAAGCCGCGCAGGTCGTCGTTGACGATGGCCTGGCGCGTGAGCGCGACGATGCGGCCGTAGGTGACAACCTTGTAGGTCTCGGCACCATCCTTGAGCGTGCCGTAGGTGAACTCGCCATGCTCGTTCGTGCGCAGGAGCTCGGGCGCACCCGAAAGCTGCACGACCGTGATGTCCTTGAAATCCGGCGCGTTAGGCGCGCGGCGGGCCCACATCTGGTAAGTCGTCGGCGATTGCGTGTACGCATCGCGCAGACGACGTCCTGCCACGTTCGAGAGCAGCGCCGAAAAGTCGGACGTGCCTTGGTAGCCGGTGGATCGGACCTGCAGCATGCGGCCCGCGATCTCGAGGCGCGACAGACCGCGCGTGCTGTGGCCTGCAGCCTCCAACATGTCGCGGCCGATCTCGACAAGGCTCATGCCGCGGTATTGCCGGCCGTTGTCCGTCAGCTGGGCGCGCGGGTCGATCCGGCTGAGCAGGGCCTCCTGGATGCCTGCCATGCGCGTTTGCTGCTCGTCGCTGACGGTTTCGATCCGCACGTTGCGGTGACCGCCGGATGCGGCGTCGCGACGGGCCAGCTCGTCCAGCACTGCTGCGCGGGCGGCTTCGACGGTCCCGCCCGAACGGATGAGCCCGGCGGCCAGGTGGCCCACCGCATGCCGCGTGCAGACGTCTGTAATTTCCGCCGAGCGCTGCTGTTCGGCCTGCTGGGCGCGCTGTGCCGCTTCGGTGTTTGCGCGCTCGGTCTCCGCTTGTGCCGCGCGTTGTTCATCGGTCAGCGCGCCAGTGGGGGTACCGGTTGCGGGGGCGCCGCCGGCGGCAGTGGTTCCAGTCATGGAAGGTTCCTTTCGGGTTGAAGTTGCGGCGGTAATGCCCACCGTGGGCGAAACAGAGAGGGAGCGATGCTCGAGAAACTCGCAAGGGAACCGCCGCTCGAGCGCGCGGTCCTCTTGTCCGGCAGGGTGCTGTCCGTCCGAGCGGATCTGTGAACCGGCATCGGCCGGGATCGCGACGAGAGAGACCTCGTAGGGCTCCCAATCGACGACGCGATACACCCAGAGATCGTTTTCATTGGCGGGCGGAACCATCTCGATGGCGTGGCGGACATAGCCCACCGACACGCTGCGGATGATTCGATCGGCGACGTCCTGGACATAGCCCGCAACGGACTCACGGCGGGAGAAAGAAACGTCGGCCACACCCTGCCCCGCTTCAATCACCGGGTTCTCGACCACGCCGAGCTGGTCCTCGATGTCCCACGATGAGTGCGAGTTAAGAAGCGCGACACCTCGCTTCATTCGGTCGAGACGCATCGCGCCGTCTTCCACCACGAGCTGCTCGAGGTAGTAGCGCTCGCGGAACCAGTCGTAGCGCCGCACGGCTGCGCCTGTCGTGAAGACGAGTTCAGCGGTTGCGAGCGGCGCGTTGCCATCCGCGGTTTCGTCCGTGGCGCGCTGGAAACTGCGAATTTCCATGCTGCGATCGGCGAGCGGGAGATCCTCGCGACGGCGTTCGATGGTGGCGGTGGTTTCAGGCATGGCCGCGACTGTGCGCGACCGCCTGTCTCAAGTTCAGGAAAACTGAGACAACTTTTTAAGCCTCGAACTTGGCTGGCTTCGGTGCATTGCCATCGGCTACCGAACGCGAGTTTTGCAAAGCAAGAAGCACATCGAGGAGGCCCAGCTTTCTCAGCTTCTCGATGTCTTCGGCGAGCTCGGCGAACACCTCATCAGGCTTGTAGCCACGGCGCCTCAATTTTTCGCTGATGCTGGACAGGCCGCCTGCGATCTCGTCCAGGTCCGCGCGAACATCCTGCGCAGGATTGACGTAGTCCCACTTTGGCATTGCGTGGTCGACGTCGTAGTTCGCCCGCGCCAATCCCGCCAGTTCGGCGGCATCGGCGAACGCGCGACAAATTGGATTGCAGAGCATCGGCACGAGCTCCGTCCATTGCTCCATTTCGTACTCGCGCCGGATGTCGATCATTCGGATGCGTGCACTGCTGAAGTTCACCTCGGAGACGTCACCGGTCATCATCTCGTAGGTCACACCGAAGCCGGCGGCAATCAGATGCAGCATGTGCACGACATAGTCGACATACCCAGGAGCGGCCTCCGGCTTGACCACCGTCAGATTCAAGCCTTGCGGAATCTGGGTGATGCCGCCGCTGGCCAGCGATCCGAGCTCGCCCGTCCTTCGTGCCTCTGCTTGATCGGGCGCACCGCCGGCTTCCGGTGGATTCGCCATCTCCGAAACGTCGCCGGTCGCGAGGACGGACAACCGGGTCTCCAGGTTCTTGCGCTGCTGCTCGGCGTCTTGGTAGAGTCGTAGGTCACGAATCCATGCGATGACTGGCGACAAGCGAGGGAAGCCTCGACCTTGGCCCGGTCGCTCCGGCTTGAACAGGTGGATGATGTTTTCCGCACCGACGAAACTGCTCGCACCACGAATGCCCCTGAGGGGAGTCGTTTCTCCCGGGTGCGCATCAAACAGCCAGTAGCCCATCACTCGGCCCAGCACGTCGTACTCGATGCCGTTCACGATACTGCGGCCGTTGCGCGTTTCGTTCTTCGACGAGTCGAGCCAGTCGATCTCGAGCAGCTGGAACTGGATCGGTACCGGGAACCCATCGCTGACGCGCCGCATGCGCTTGCGGACCAGGACCTCGCCGTCCTGCTGAGCCGCGCGGTAAGCCGCAGCTTGCAGACCGTAGATGTCGAGGCGGCCGTCCGCGTCAGCGTATGGCCCCCACTGGCGCCAGAGCTCATTGAGCTTCTTTTCGTCGACACCCTTCCATCGCGGCGTGATCCCTGTGCCGATCACGTTGGCCACGAGCGATCGCATGCCCTGTGCAACATAGGGGACGTTCTGTACGAGGGATCGCGAGCGGGCCCGAAGCGTTGCCGCGTCGGCGGCGTGATCGGTGTTCGCCGACGCTCCCGGCCGCTTCGGCCTCCACCCGTCGCGCTTGCTGGCCCCTTCGTAGGCGCGGGTCAGCATGGCACGCTTGTAGAAGCGGCGCAGACCCGCTTCGGGACTGAAAAAGCCGACGGCGATATCCACTGGGTTGCGCATCATTCGCCCCGCAGAGTCTGGAAATTGAAGCGGTAGCTGCCGCCGGTCCGGTTCCCTGCCCCGGCGTTGAGCTCACCTTCAATGTCGGCCTTGGCTTTCAACAGATCGTTGATGGATCGATACGTGACCGTGCGCCCGTTGTGCGAGACAGTGAGCTCGCCGCTGGAGATAGCGCGCTTGATGGCGTCGAGATCGTCGGTGGTGTAGGCCATGTGGAATCCTGGTTCAGTGTGCGGTCGGTACGCCGGCGACCGTACAGGTCGTGGCGTCTCATTTCCCGGAAAGCTGAGACTGTTTCAGCGCTCTCCAGGTTGCTTGATGAGCCGGTACACGGTGGCCCTGCTGATGTTCAGACGCCTCGCAACCTCGCGGGCGTTGCGGCCGTTGAAGAGGGCCAGGACGTCCTGTGCCAACTGGTGCTTGGCGCTCGCGGGCCGAGCAGCGATGTACACCTCTTCGCCCCGGAACTCTTCGCGTACGGCGTTTTTTGTCGCCTCGAGCTTCACGCCGGCGATCTGGGGAAACTCGGAGAGGAGGTACTCGAAGATCCGGTCGACCAGGTCGGGTTCGCGGTCGATCAGCTCCTGCAGCTTAGGCGTAGGGTTGGGTCTTTGCGTCATGGTTACCAATCGCGTGAAAACGCAGGGCGGTTAGGGTTGCCTCGCGGCGTCGGCTGCGTTTCCGGCGGGGGCGGCTCTGTCAGTGCAGACGTCTGCACGGGAGATCCTTCGGACGTCTCCTCGGTCTTGTCCGTCTCGGGCTGGGCCAGGTCGGAGCCGAAGAGGTCTGCGTTGACCGGCGCGTACCGTTGTTCCCGGCGCAGCCAACTGGGCTCTCGGAAGTTGGCCATGCCTAGGAAACACGCTGCGGCGTAGGCGTAGACCATGCAGTCACCCGCTTCCTCGCGCGTCCCTTGCTGAGTGATCCACCGCATGGACGGCTTGTTCTGCACCACGACGGGCAGCAACCTGGCGGCGGTCATCTGCTCGAATTCGTCGGTGTCGCTGACCGCTTTTGGCACATGCACGAAGCCCGGACCGGCTGCGGTGAGTCGCATGCGGCCGTAGAGCAGATGCTTCGCGGTGTCAGTGCCGATCGGCCAGAGCTTGACTCCGCGCGAGATGGACTTTCCGCGCCAATTGATATCGATCATGCTGGGCTTGCCCAGCACCGGCTTGCCGTACTGGCTCGCACCCTTGATGGCCAGCACGTGCGCATGTGCATGGTTACGGCAGTAGCTGTACACGGCATGCGTGTTGTGGCCACCGGAGTCGACACAAGTGGCCTCTATGAGCATCTGTGCGCCGCTCGCATGCAACACCGGAGTTCGACGGATCTCGGTCAGCTTGGTCCACGGCGAACCCTCGGTGTTTTCGTCGAGGTTCGGGTCGCCGTAGATGATGTAGCGCTCGACTAGCCAGCTCTCCTCGCCGCGGCCGTACGCCCAGACTCGTGCTTCAAGTCGATCCGGCTGGGTATCGACGCCCATGGCCAGCAGCAAGCCACGCATCGGGACCTTGCCGAGTTCATAGCTTTCAGCGCGTCGTCGCAAGACTTCGCTGTCGGCACCGCTACCTTCGTCTTTCCAAGTCTCGGCCAGGCTCGAGTTCTTGAATTCCTTCAGCGGCGCGATCTTCCCGGCCTTCTGCTCTTTGAGAGCCGAGTTCCATTTCTCGACGAGTGATGCCCATGACTTCCAACCCAATGGGCTGTACAGCTTGTTCAAGTGAAAGCCCGCGCGCAGGCCCCGTGCCGCCCCAGGCATGCCCGGGATCCAGATCCCCTCGGCGAGCATCTCCTTCTTCGAGTGCTCCTCGATCGCTGCACCACATTCACGATTGCAGCAGATGTAGACAGCGGTCTCCGGCCGCGGCTCGCCGCTGGCCGTTCGCAGCCATTTGATTCCGAATTCCTGATCGTTTCCCCATACGAGGATCTGCCGATGGCCGCAGTGTGGACACGGCACGTGATAGCGCCGCTGATCCGTGAGCAGGTATTCCGCCTCGATCACGCTGGCTCCGCGGATGGTGGGCGTGCTGGCAACAATCAGCTTCCGACGACTGAAGTTGCTCATCCGCTCTTCGAGCAGGCCAAGCGGTGGCCCTTGGTTGTCGACGTCGGCCGGCCACTTGTCGACCTCGTCCGCAGTTGCAAAGCCCAGCGGCTTCGAGGCTAGCGAGCTCGCGCTGTTCGCGCCGCCGAAGAACACCGCGAAGCCGCCCTGAATGCTGCGTGCGCGCCAGCTGCTGCTCTCGTCGCGACTGCGTTGGACAGCCACGAGGCCTTCGAGGATCGGCGTCTGAATCACGGTCGGCAGGAAGCGCTGGCCGCTATGGTCCTGTGCGTCCTGCAGCGTCGGCTGGACCATCATCATGTCCTGCGGATCGGTGTGGATCCGCTGCATGATCCCGTTGTAGAGCACCTCTGTTTTCCCGAGCTGCGTTGCGAACATCAGCACGATCCGCTCGTACGGCGAGAACGCGCTGACGCAAGTCATCGGCTCGACCAGGTAGGGGGTTCGCGAATTGCGCCACTGCCCACGCTCCGGGCCCTTCGCGATCTTTCGGTAGGTGTTGGCCCATTGCGCCGTGTCGACCCGAGGAGGCGGTGCCAGATAGCGCGCCTTCACACGATCCAGGATCTCGACAGCCCGGATTTCATCGGAAGGGAGATCGCGAGCGCTCACGCGGAATCCCCTTCACTGCGAACGTCGGCAGCCGACAGCATCTGCAATGCCTGGTTGTGCTCTGCATCGAGCATCTGCTCGATCTTGAACACGTCGGATTCAGCGGCCAGCAACGGGGCCAGGCGGGCCCGGATTTGCAGCAGGTGTTCCCGAGCCGCAGCGAGCAGCCCAGCCCAGACGGTTTCGACTGCCAAAACCCTGATTAATTCTTTACGCTGCTCGGCGAGCTTGAGTTCCGCCATTTCGGCTTCCGCAGCTTCCCGACGCCCGCGAGAGTTCCAGTAGCCTTCGCTTTCTGGCGCCACTTCCGATCCGCCGACTGCACCCTCCGCCGGCAGGCCGGCATCGTCGCGCGCTGCGCGAGCTGGCATTCGCGCGCGAGTGTTCGCCTTCCACTGTGCGTCGGCGATCATCGGATCGATCTTGCCGTCGATGAGCGAGATCCGGCCAGCCTGCGCAGCCTTCGTGACCGCGGCCGGCGAGCACGCGCGATGCTTCGCATAGTCGGCGAGGGTCATCAAGTTAACTTTGGACACTGTTCACCTATCCGTTAACTTAGTCGCCGGCCACACACTGGCGCGCGAACGGGGTTCGAATTACCCGTACTCAGGGGTTTTTTGGAAGGACCCGTAACGGGGGGGCGGGGCGCCCCACCTTGGTGCGTCTGGCCGAGGGTCATCGCGCCCCTCCTGCAGGTCGTGCCGTGCGCAGGGCCTGGGCCAGGGCCGCGTTGATGTGGCCCTGGAAGACACGCTGCACCGTTGCCTCTGCCACCTCGGCGAATCGCCAGCGAGGGCGGTAGGTGGCACGCGAGACGAAGAGCAGGACAGGCGATACCTTCGAGCCCATCACGGCGTCGGGCTTGCGCACCCACACGCCGCGAGGCAGCGTCTGCGCCATGCGTCCCTTGCTCCACGAGTGGCGACCATAGGGATGCGTGCCGGGCCCGGTGCTCACGAAGTAGACCGCGCGTGCCCTCTTGGCCTTGCTCCGCTTGCTGCTGCTCGCATTGGCTGTGGAGCCCGCCAGGTTGAAGGCCTGCAGCTGGCTCAGGATCTTGACGATCTGGCCGCGGCCCATGTTGCCGTACCCATCCAGCTTGGCGGCTTCCCCTGGCACTGCGCGCTCGCTGCTGCGCATCAGCCCACGCTGCACGAGCAGCTGCTCGAAGCGCTTGAGCGGACGGTTGCCTCCGTTGATCTGCGGCAGCAGGTAGTGGTCCGGACGCTCGGTGTCCTTGACCCACACGCGAGCCTCAAGCTTCTGCTTGGTCGCCGGCTGCAGGAACAGGGAATTGAGTGTGTAGCGCGTAGGCCTATCGAACACCGACGTGATCTCAGCCTTCTCTGCTGCACGCACATCCTGGCCGGTGCGTGTCAGTGCGAGGGCCAAGGCGAACGGCATCTGCGCCTGCTGCTCGGCCAGCGCGCGCTTGACCTCGGGAAAGTTGTCGCGGACATCAATCCTCATGATCCGCTCCCCGGTGCAGACGCCTGCACGGCGGCGGGCTCCAGCATGAACACGGCGAACGTGCAGCCATTCAGTACCGCGTACCGCTGCGCTTGTGCAGCCGGGTGATCGGCAGGGAACGGCGTGCCGACGACGTGCCCACGCTCCATCGCGTAGAAGAATCCCGGCTGCTTGTCGATCGTTGCGCGGCGCAGGCAGTCGTCAACGTGCGCCCTGCCCCAATCGAGCCGCTTCTGGCCGATCCAATCGGCCGTGTCGGGCATCGTGCTGCGCATGTCGACCTTCGGTGCTGGTTGGTTCATGGTTCTTTCCTCTCGAGGACGGTCGGTGCTGGACGTGAGGTGGACGGCGCAAACCCGCATGGCTGCTCATTCCGTCCATCCGTCCAACCCGACCAAGGTGTGTGGGTGAGCTGCGCCCGCGTACGCGCGCAGACACGCGCCCGCCTGTCTGCGCGCCTGCGCCGGTGTGTGAGCGAGAAACCCCGAAAGGGCTGGACGGGTGGACGGATGGGGTATTTGCCCAACAGAATCAACAACTTGCGCCGTCCACCCCCGGGTGGACGTAGGGTGGACGGGCTGGACGGCGGTGGCGTCAGGACCAGAGGGGCAGACGCATAGACGTCCACCTCGCCGGGGCGAGACCGATCCGCGTGGCATCCAGCCAGACGCGCAGTGTTGATGTCAGAACGGGAGGTCATTGCCCTCCTCGTCGCCAAAGGCAGGCGGATCACCGGCTGCCGCTGGCAAAGGTTGCGGGACGTCGGGCGCCAGGCGCAGATAGCCGCGCCTGCGCTTGCCCGTGGTCTCCCTGTGCTTCTTGAACCCGAGCGCCTTCATGCAGTTGACGATGCGGGTGTCCATCTGGCCATTGCCGTCGATGCGGTCGGCCTTGATGCTGAGCGCCTTGTCGTAGATCTCGGTGCTCGGGAAGAACTCGCGATCGATACGGGCCACATCGTTGAGGTGCGGCCGGCTCGTGTCATTGACATACTCATCGAGCACGTTCTCCCACTCGTCGACACGCTTGAACGGCGCATGCTCGGGGAACACAAGCTCCCGCTCCTCATCACGAGTCGGCCAGTACCGCTCCCCCGCATTGATCCGGTGGAGGGCCTCGGCCAGCAGCTGCGAACGCATGGCGATCAGAACCTCGACGTTGACCTCGTGAACCTCGAGGGGCCAGAAGCGGCGGTCGCCTGTCGCGTCCTTCAGGAACGTGTCGGCGTTTGTCGTTCCGACGTTCACCGAGTGCCGCGGCTGCTTGCGCATCTGCCCTCCGTAGGGCGGGCGAAACCAGTCCTCCGATGCGGAGAGGAATTGCTTGATCTGCGTCGACTCGGACTTGTTGAGTGACTCGAGCTCGGCCGACTCGACGATCCAAGCCAACTGCATCGCCATCAGACTGTCTTTGTCGCCGACGCGAATTGCGTTGTCGGTGAAGTAAGGGAACGCCAGTGCCCGAAAGGCCGTGGACTTAGAAAGGCCCTGCTCGCCCTTCAGGATCAACATGTAGTCGAACTTGCAGCCCGGTTGCATCGCTCGCTTCACCAAGCCCATCATGAAGCACTTGCCAATGAGCCGGGTGTATGGTCGATCGTCGACGCCGAACACGTCGACGAGCCAATGCTCGATGCGGGGAGTCTCGTCCCACTTCTCGGCGTTGATCCAATCGTGGATCGGGTTGTACTTGCTCAGCCGTGCGGCCATCAAAACGCCGTCGCGCAAGGTGCCTTTGCCCTTGATGCCGAGGCGGTACATGCGCAGGAGGTACTCCCCCAGCATCAGATCGTCCTCTTCGTCCCACTCGCCGGCGGGCCGACCCCACGGCGCATCCTTCGTGCGCTCCAACAGTTGGCTGAAGTCGTTTTTCTTGATGAGCCCCTTGAGTGCAGGATCGTTGAGCACGCAGTACAGGACGTTCTCGCGGCAGTCCTCTGGTCGACCGCCCTTGCCCTTCACGAGCAAAGCCTTCACGTCCTCGCGGTCGTACTCTTCATCCTGGTCGTCGTCGCGCGGCGGCGGCATGCCGCCATCACCCCCACCCCCCGCTCCCCCAGCGGGAGCCGGCGTGTCGCGATTTCTGGCGCTCCGCGCTGGCTTCGTGAGTTCGACGCCGACATGCGGGGCCAGCCACTTCAACGCGTCGGCCGGCTTCGCTGCCGGCAGCCACTCCATGACCAGGTCGATCGGCGTGCGAGCACCTTGCTTCGCGTCGCCCATGTCGGCCACGCCCCAATCGACGATGCCCTCCGGCGAGATCGAGAGATCCTCCTGCAGGTCGCGGCTGAGCGCCTTCGATGTGACGCGGAAGCCGGGCCCGCTCGGAAAATTGTGCGGCTGCTCGCGGCCGCCGAACAGCTTCGGCACCCAGGCAGCCAGGTTCTGCATGGCCGCGTCTTTGACGCGTTGAAAGTCGTCGCCCGCCTGCCCGCCTGGTACGGCGGCGGCCGGTGCTCGCGCCGGCGAAGGCGTTGGACGCTTGGCCGCCTGCGCGGCCTCCTTCGCATCGTTGATCGTCTTGTGCAGACGTCTCAACGCCAGCTCGCTGATCGGGCGGATCTCGTCGGGCGTGTTCGGGAAGCGCTTGCCCGTGCAGATGAAATACTGGCTACCGCAGAACACCTCGACACCGATGTCGTTGCTCTTGTTGGTGTCGGTGTGCCCCTCGACGATCGAGTGCACGCCCTTGCCGCTCACCGAGATCTCGGTGTAGCTGTCGCAAGCGGCCACGATGTTGCGGCAGCGGTCGGACCATCCGCCGGTCGCCTCGAGTTGGCCGTCCAGGTCGACGCCGATCAGCCCGTCGCCTGGCAGGAATCCGAAACCGACACCGTCGTAGCCGCCACGCTCGTAGGCTCGGCGTGCGACCTGCAGCGTTGCCAGGCGCATGCGATCGCTGTCAGAGCCTTGCCCACCAGCGCGGCGCCCACCCTGGACGTAATACGGCATCTTGACCGGCTTGCCCTCGCCGGGCTTGGACTTGTCCTTCCACTCGAACTTCCACAACACCCATTGCTGTCGGGTCGCAAGAGAGGCGGGTATGCCATCCCACACCGGTGGGTCTGTCGGTGGAAACTGGATGTCGTCGGGCATCCTCTACGCCGCCGGCTTGCCCAACTGGTTGCGCTTGGTCGCGGCCGCCATCAAGGCATTGATCGCCTTGATGGCCTGCCCTGCCTCGGTCTGCAGTTTCTGCAGCTCGTTGTCAGAAACGGCGCCGTCGTCGGCCAACGAAGAACAGGTCAGGGACACGAGCTCGCTGTACTCACGCGACGACTCGGCCAGCGCGCGCATGCAGTCGTCGCCTTCGACGTCCAGCATATCGGGCAGCGGGATGGACATTCGGCCGCACACCGCGTTGAAGGCATCCAGGATGCGGAAGTCCTTGGCTCGCAACGTCATCTTCACTGCGTCGAAGAGGCCCAACTTGGCGCTGCCAATGCCAGCGACCTCGGCGTTGAGCGTGTTGTGGTTCTTACCGATCTGCGGGGCGAGTGCGACGACGCCCCCCTCGAAGTCGTGCGCCACGTTGAACGCGGCAACCTTCACATCCATGGCCATTACGACGGCTCTCTTTCATCGTTACTGACAGTCATGCTGCAGTGCGGGAGACTGCCTGCATGACGAAAACACAAGGACCCCGCCGCCTCGGCAAGCCCAACACCGCGCACCTTCCCGCGCGCGGCGAAGGAGGAGGGAGGAATGGAAACGAGCACGCCGTTGTTCACGGCGACGGGGTGAAAACAGAGGGCGATCGCCATCACGCCTCAGCGGCAGCGTCGGGTTCTGGAGGCGGGAGCGTCCCGAGCGTTTGCTCTAGCTCCTGGAGCTTCCAGACGTCGTCGGCCGCAGCCGGCACTGCCCCGTTCTCCCAGCGAGAGATTCGAGATTGCGATACCCCGGAGCGGCGTGCGATTTCCGAACCGGACAGGCCCCGATGACGAAGCCGCTTGATCATTTCCGACGTCTTGCTCATGGCCGGCATTATGCATGTTTGCCTAGCATCGGCAACGATTTTGCATTACTCAATGCTGCATAGTCGCCAAATGAATGGGCGGCAACTACTGCGGGCACTGATGGCACAGGCGGGCGAGAACCCGAACTCGCTCGCGGACGCTCTTCAGAATCGTTCGCTGCAATCTCAGATTCAGCGCTTCGTTGACGGCAAGACGCGAAACCCGCGATGGTCGACCCTGGACCCAGTGGCCAAGCACTACGGCCTACGGGTCGAGGCCTTTCTAGATGATGAGGCAGCCGAGGAAGTTGCGATCGCTCGCGGATTGCTCAGTGCGAGCGATGGCAATACAAACGAAAATCGCGCGAGCAGCGCGCCAACGCCGATCCGCTCGGCGGCCCGCCCATTGTCAATCCATGAGCTTGTGCTTCAGCTTGGAAAGGCTCTGGCTCCGTACGATGCACCCGCTCGGAAGGCCGTCGCCTCGCTGCTCGCTGACATGGTGAACGATCCCGATGATGCGGCCCGCGCTGCAGAACGAATAGACCGTCTTCTGGGAGAGCCGGGAAACGGACAACCGGCCAAGTCCTCCAGTTTCAGCGGAGGCTGAAATTCTACGATTCGGCCTCACTGAACCGATGTCGCGATTGACTTATGCAAATTTGCTTTGACATAGGTTAGGTGAGTTTGCATAATCGGCCCCGTCACAACGACGGAGGCCGAAATGGTCATACCCTTCCCAGCCGCAGCCGCGGCACCCCAGCCGCTAAGCACGCTGCTCAACAGGTGTATCGGCTTCCTCGAAGGTTTCGAGGACGATCCCCAGCAGTGCGTCGCGCCGCTGCTTCTGCAGTTGCGCCGGGCCAACCTCTGCGACGTGCTGCAGTTGCTGGTCCCCGATACCGAGCCCCCCTGGATCCGTGAAGACAGCGACTTCGCGTGGACGCCACACACCGGCCTCCAGTTCACGGCGGCGTTCACGTGGGAGCGACACGGAAATTGGAGCCGCCCTGGGCTGTACGAGTGGACCGCCTCGCGTTTCGATGAGAGTGGCCGTCCTTGGCGGACGACGGGCTTCAGCACCGTCGATGACTTCGGCAACCTGGTAGAGGTGCCCCAATGAAGGCCCTCGCGGTCGCTGCCGGGATCGTGGGCCTCGTGTTTCTGTATGGCCTGGTCGACGCCATCGACGAAGCCAATAGAGCCGACTGGGACACGCGCGTGGCTCAGCGAGCACCGGGATGCACACGATGAGCACCCATCGCGTTCTCAAGCACCTGGACAAGGTGATCCGCGACCAGAAGGCCGCGCCGGTCTCGATCGACCAGCCGCACTTCCTGTTCGACTCGCCTCACGAGCTTCCGTCGTTCGGGGAACACCAGCTGTGCGTGACGCCGTATGACGGCCACCTCGCGGACATGAAGCTGGTCGAGTGGGGCTGCGCGCCTGTCGCGCCTTCACTGGTCGGCGTCGCGTTGGGCGACATCCAGCTGGTGCCGCAATCATGAGCGCGCAGCACACGCCGGGGCCCGGCATCGAGATCTCGCTCCGCATCGGCCAGCGCGTTCGCCATCGCGATCACCTTGGAGAGCGCGTCACAGGCGTATTGCGCGGGCTCTCACTCGACAGCGATCGCGTGCTGCAAGCCGACCTCGTGCTTGACGCCCCGATCGTCATCCCGGCGCGCAGTGCCGAAGACCGAGCGATCAGCATTTGGCATCAGCATGTTCCCGCTCACGAGCTGGCGCCGTTCGATGACCGCGATGAGCTGATGGCGCAGGCGATCGCCGCGTTGAAGCAGATCGAACGGCTGTCGCGCGAGGCAGACGGCAATCTGGTCGATGTGCCGGCCGCGCTTGGCGACATCGCCCGCGCCGCCATCGCCAAGGTCGCCGGGAGCGCATTGTGAGCGCCGAGCGAGCCGCCTTGATTGAGTTGCGCGATTCGGCGAGATCCGGAAGCCGTTTCGGAGGTGGCCAACATGAAGGCCGAGCTCGACCAACGCACGCCCGCAGCGTGGAACGCAGCTCGCGCCGCCATCGCCAAGACCACAGGGAGTACGCCATGAGACGGCTCCTCGACCCCATCGAGCTCGAAAAGCTTGCCGCGCGCCGCGACGACCCGCTGCGCTCGCCGTTCGACCTGATGCGCGACTTCGCTCGTGCGCTGGTCGGACTTTTCGTCGTGGCCGTCTTCGGCCTGACCGCGCTCGCCCTCGCGCTCTCCGACATGCCGGGAGTCACGCCATGAGTGCCGCCGTGCAGACGTCTGCACCCGTCCTCGAACCCGACATGTTCGACGACGGCGCGCATAACGAAATGATCTTCGAGATCCACGGCGAGCTGATCGCGGACGCTTCAGTCCGCGTGAAGCTCGTCGGTGTCGACGCACGGCCGTTGCCCGTGCTCTGCCTGGACCTGAAGCCGCTGAGCGGGTCAAAGCGAACGATCCACGCTGGCCAGGTCTTCAGCGAGGCTACCCGCGAGCAGGCCGAGCGCAAGGCCGCGACCCTCAAGAAGGGCGCACACGTCACCCTCACCACGACCTTCCACGACGTGCACACGGTGCTGCCGCACGTCCAGGCCGTGGATCTCCACCCGTCCTCAAAGGCCCATCAATGAAGAAGCAGATCATCGCGCTGACCGGCTACGCCGGCGTCGGCAAGGACACCGTCGCCGACCTCCTGGTCGCACACCTTAGCTTCCGAAAGGTAGCTTTCGCCGACGCGCTGCGCGGGGAAGTCGCCAATGGCTTCGGCGTGGAGATCATCCACCTCGCGCACCCGAGCACGAAGAACCACCCCATGAGCGCCCTGTCGCTTCGGAAGGCACCACGTGCGCTGATCGCCGGCATGATGCTCGGCGGCGTCGACATCCCGCGCAACGGCACAGGCCAGCCGACGGACGAGTGGCTCGACACGCCACGCACGCCGCGTCAGATCCTGCAGTGGTGGGGCACGGAGTACCGGCGCGCCACGCATCCGCACTACTGGTCACGCCAGCTACTGCAACGCATCGTCGACCAGATGCGTGACGGCGCCACGCGCTTCGTCATTACCGACTGCCGCTTTCAGAACGAAGCGGACACGGTGCGCATGCTCGAGGGCTACATCTGGAAGATCACACGCCCGGGCATCGACAGCAGCACAACCTCCGAAGGCGCGCACATCAGTGCCACGGACGGCAGCCGGTTCTCGCCTGACCTGGTCATCGCGAACAACCACGACGTGCGCCACCTGCAGCAACTGGTGCTCGGCGAGTTCCTGTCGATCGAGTCCGGCATCTCCGGCGCAACAGTCACGGTGCCAGCATGAGGATCTGGATCGACACCGAGTTCAACGGGTTTGAGGGCGAACTGATTTCGTTGGCACTGGTCGACGAGGCGGGCAGATCGTTCTATCACTACCTGCCGTGCGCCGAACCCGCCGCATGGGTCGCCGGCAACGTGCTGCCGGTGCTGGGCATGCACCGCGCTGACGGGGCGCCGACGTCTACACCGTTCATGCATCCGCGCGACTTTTGGTCGTTGCACCGCATGCAGTTCGCGCTCGCGCAATGGCTCTCCAGCTACGAGGCGGTGCACCTGGTGGCCGACTGGCCCGAAGACATCGCGCATTTCTGCCGCGTGCTGATCACCGGGCCCGGGACGCGCCTCGTAACGCCGGCCCTGACCATGGAGGTCC
The DNA here is from genome assembly GCF_050435205.1 of Variovorax sp. W2I14. Classification (NCBI taxonomy): domain Bacteria; kingdom Pseudomonadati; phylum Pseudomonadota; class Betaproteobacteria; order Burkholderiales; family Comamonadaceae; genus Variovorax; species Variovorax sp. W2I14. Next base: position 2,850,922 of record NZ_JBNDJX010000001.1, read on the forward strand.
GCAGAGATCTCGACGCGCCATCGCTGGTGCCGCACAACGCGCTTGAGGACGCGCGCGCGATGCGTGCCGTGCACCTGGCGTACGAGGAAGTGGGGTGCGTGTGACCTCTCCTCTCCAAGCTGCGCACGACCAGGCCGTCGAGGCCGGGCCCGAGCCGATTGTCTGCACGGTGGCCGCACCGCGCACTTCGGCCATGACCGGTGTCTACATGGGCGAGCACCTGAGCATGCGATCGAGCCGTCCGGGCGCATACGACGCGATGGCCCTGCCGAGCCTCTTCAGCGGACAGAAGCGCGATCCCGCGGCACCGAAAGCCATCGTGTCGAAGCCCGCTCCACCTGAGCAACCGCTCTCGAACCTGTCGGTGCCACCGCTCGCGGCGCCCGTGGCCAAGAAGGCCGGCCCAGCCCGCGAGTTCCCCACGGTGCACCGTGAGAAGCAGCCATACCGCCCGCACCAGGGCAGCGTGCCGCACAAGGTGATCGAGCACCTGCGTGCCTTCGGCGGCTTCCTGAACCACTTCGAGATCTCCGCGAAGTTCGGCATCCATCGGACGAACATCACGGCGGTATTCAAGCCCGCGCTCAAGGGCGGCGCGCTGATACGCCACCTGGTGGACGGCCATGTGGGGTACGCCCTCCCCGACTGGCAGCCTCCCGAAGCCTCTGCAAGCCCAAGACCATTGCACATCGTTCACGCCAGCGGGCACGTGGATGCCATTCGGCCGGGATGTCACGACCGTCGTTTCTGGCAAGTGGACCTGCACAACGTTTCTCCGCTGACCAACGACGAAGCGACAGGGCTGAGGACGTTTCTCGGAACGGTCTCGGACGCGCTCTATCGCCCTGCTGGCCAGGACTACGTGGCCGGCGACGCCACCTTTGACGCGGACTTCGATCCCGAGCAGCTAAGCGCGCTCTACGCACTCAGCCTGCGTGAGGCCGAGCTCGCCCTGCTGCTCGGCTACATCGCGGTCCTGCAGCTGCGCAAGCAGCTCTTCGACGTCACCCGCGCCCTCCCCCTTTCCCCACTCACCGAGCCGCCCCGGCTCACCGATGCGGCCTGAGCCGCGGAGTCAAGTCACCATGTCCATGAAAGAATTTGCTTCGGATACCGGCGCCGTCCTCCTGGACGAACCCGCGACCGAGAAGCCAGCCTCCCACGAGCAGTTTGCAATGCTCGACCTGTCGCGGATCACGCCGAGCCTGACCAACCCTCGCAAGGCGTTCAACGAGGCGAAGATGCTCGACCTGGCCGAGAGCATCAAGGTCAGCGGCGTCCACCAGCCCATCCTGGTGCGGCCACTGCCGGGCAACCGCCTCGACGACACGTTCCGCAACCGCGGCGACGGCATGCCCTTGCCGACACACGAGATCGTGTCCGGCGAGCGCCGGTACCGGGCCAGCAAGGCAGCACAGCAGACGACGATCCCCGCGATGATCCGGCAGCTGAGCGATCAGGAGGTGCTCGAGATCCAGATCGTCGAGAACCTTCAGCGCGACGATCTCACCGAGCTTGAGGAGGCAGAGGGCTATCAGCGCCTCTGCGACGAGACCAACCTCGCCAAGGAGCTCGTGGGCGAGCGCATCGGCAAGAGCCGCAGCTATGTCTACGGCCGCATGAAGCTGCTCGACCTGAGCAGCGGCCCGCGCGAGGCACTGCGCGCCGGCGAGATCGACGGCAGCAAGGCGCTGCTCATCGCACGCATCCCCGACGAGAAGCTGCAGATCAAGGCCCTGGAGGCCGCAATGGAGAAAGACCATCAGGGTTCGCCGCGGCTGAGCTACCGAGCGCTGCAGACCTGGGTGCAGCAGAACGTCATGCTGAAGCTTTCGGCCGCGCGCTTCACGATCACCGACGCGAGCCTGGTGCCCGCTGCAGGAGATTGCCCGAGCTGCTCGAAGCGCACCGGCGCGAACCCCGATCTGTTCGCGGACGTCGATGGTCCAGACGTCTGCACCGACCCGCCATGCTTCCATGCGAAGGCAGCTGCTCATAGCGAACAGCTGATCGCCCGGGCGAAGGCCAAGGGCATGGAAGTCATCGAGGGCAAGGAAGCGCTCGAACTGCAGCCCCACCGGTGGGACACGTACCTTCACGGCTACACCGACCTGGACGATGAGATTCGCACGGCACTGCCGGAACGTGAGCTCAAGGGCAAGGTCAAGCTGTTCGTGAATCCCCACAACGGCGAAGTGCGGGAGATCGTGCCCGATGCCCTTGCCGAAAAAGCCGAGCGGAAAGCCAACGGCGGCAAAGTCAGCGAGCAGATGGCCAAGCAGCTGGCGAAGGACAAAGAACGCCAAGCAGAGCGCGACGCCCTCCAGCTGGCAGAGGACTATCAGGATCGCTGGCGCAAAGCAGCCACCGACGCGATCAAGCCGCGCATTCTGGCCGGGGAGATCCAGTCGCTCAGCGCAAACCTTCTGCGGCGCGTGCTGCTGGAGATCTCCATCGTCGATCAGCGATGCAACGAGGGAACGTTGGGTGACGTCCTCGAGCTGGAGGGATATCACTGCGATGACGAGCTCGTCCAGTCTTCGGTGCGTTCGCTCGACGACAACCAGGTCGGCTACACAGTCCTCCTTCTTCTGCTCGAAGGCGATCGCAACTGCCGCAACGACTGGGAAGACGGCAAGTGCATGGTCGACGACTCCGCGCCGGTTATTGAAGAGCTGTCGAGTCTGCTAGGGCTCGATCTCGCCGCGATCAAGGCAGATGTGCAGGCGCAGATCCGCGCCGAGCGCGCTCCACAAGCTCCCGCCGGCGAGGACCTGGCTGCGCAGCCGGAGGGAAGTGCGAAGGGAGAAAAATCGAAGTCGAAGCCTGCGGCGCCCGCGCGCAAGGGCAAGACGACGAAGGAAGAGGCAGCAGCGAGCATCGCTGCCGCGCTGCAAGAGCTTGATGCTGGGCCAGTGGAGGGGCAGGAGGCATCCGAGGCCCCGCAGGTGAGCGATCGGGTCATGGTGATCGACGTCGACAGCCTTTATCACGAGGAGGAAGGCACTGTCACTGCAGTCCTGAGCAACGGCAAAGTTCGGGTGACCTTCGCAGACGGCAACGATCCCACAATGCCGGCGGCATCGGTGAAGGTGGTTGCGGCCGCACTGTGGCCATTTCCCCGCAATCCGAGCGAGCGCACTGAGCCGGCCGTCGAGCTCAAGGAAGGCATGCGGGTCAAAGTGCGCAGCACCCTCATGGCCGGACTCCACACCGAGTACTTCGGCAAGGAAGGCAAGCTGAAGAGTGCCGTCGCCGGCGGTACCAAGTGGATCGTCAACTTGGCCAAGCCGAAGAAAGCCCCCAAGCTGGTCGAGCTCGAGGCTGACGTGTTGGAGGTGCTGGCATGACCTCCAATCGTTACCCCTTCCTCGGCGACAACCCATTCGATGAACGCGACGCAGCACACGTCGGCACCCTGCATCGCATCGGCGCGGAAATCGGCTACGGCCGTGCCCAGCAACTCCTCGGGCTGATCTGGGACATGGAGCACAAATGCGCGCCGCGGGGCAGCATGGGTGTCACCATCAATGACGACGCAGCCGAGCTCCCCAAGGCCCGCACTCCCGGCCCGGTCACACAGCCGTGGGTCCACTCGATTTCCATGATGCAGCAGAGCGTGCTGCTGGCTGCGATCCGAGGCCCTGACGGCCTGGCGAAGTACGGGGGTGGGGCAAAGATGCTGCTGCGGTGGTACCGGCGATGCATCTTGCTGTCTGCAATGGACGGCAAGGTCCTTGCCAATCCGATCGACGAGAACGGCGGCTCGTTCACCGGGCCGTCGCTGGATGGCCCTGACGATCTCGACCACTGGAGCGAGCGCATGCAACAGCACGTGCACGACTACCTGCGCCAGGTTGACGCGCTGCCCCACCACTACCAGATGCATTTCATGCACGCGGTCGAGATCGTCGGCTACAAGCATCCGGATACGGTGATCCGCCATTTCTGGCACCAGCTCTACCTGCGCCTGGTCAACGACTTCCACTTGTGGCCGGAGACCGAAGAGCAGCTCGACGAGCGCCTCGGGGACACCCGCAGCGGATGGCTCAAGCGGGCAGATCCCGCGACGGTGGACTGATATGACCATCGATACCGCGTTCAAGATGATCGAGTCTGCTCTGCATGGCCAGGCGCTGACCGCCTGTCCGCTTTGTGGCTCTCGCTCGGAGATGTGGGAGCGCGCCGAGGACGGGACGGCCGCAAAGGCCGTGTGCTGTTCACATGGCGATCCGCTGGTCTGCATGCCAGACGACGGCATCGTCTCAGGGGGATGCCCGCTATACATGCCGCCCGAGGGCTTCTACCGGGCGACGTATCGAGAGGCCGCGAAGACGTGGAACGCCGCGGCCGCCGAGTTCGTGCAAATGCGTGCTGAAGCCGCCACGCCCGAGCAGCTGCAGACAGAACAAAGCTATGCGGACCTGTGCTCCGAGCTCCGCCAGGAGCGCGAAATGTTGGCAAGCGTGCTGCAGGCCGTGCTCAAGGATCCGAGCAACCAAGAAGCAATCTCGCTGGCGAAGACGGCTCTCGGGCAGGCAACCGGAGTCGAGCAATGAGCCACGGCCGCCCTCCCCGCCGCGTGCGCTTCGCACCTGTGCCCGCACATGATGAGCCTGGTCGTGCGACAGGTCACGCGTCTCACCGCCGCCGAGCTCGGCCATGTGCTCGGCCCGATTGAAGCCAGCATGAAGGCGCTACGCGAAGGTGTCGCCTCTGAGCTCGACTGGTCGATGCTGGCCAGCGCTGTCGAGATCGCGATCGCCGTTGAAGACAAAGGCGTCGTCCGCGGCATGCGCGGCCACCTCGAGGCCGCCGAGCGCGCGCTGCAGGGCATCAAGCTGCGCGCGATGGCCACGGGCGAATGGGCGCCCACCGCCCTGTACTACCAGGAGCTCGACGACGTCAAAGCGGCTGTCGAGTTGCATCGGTTCCAGCTCGAGCAGTTGAGCTCGGCCGAGGCCACCAAGGCCCTCGACCTGGCCACAGGCCGCGTTCGTGCCGCCGGCGGCCGAGTCATCGAGCGTGATCGGAGCGCCGCATGAGCGCCACCTACCAACCGATCTGCTCCGCCTGCCGCGGGAACAACCCGATCGAGTTCCGCAAGGGCTGCGAAGGCTGCCGCGTGCGCCAGGTCGCGGGCCAGGCGCCGCAGCTCGCACCGGACCTCACCGACAAGCAGGTCGACGGCATGGACAGCACCATGCAGCCGCTGGAAGACAAATGACCGCCCGCCCGCTCTACCTCGACAAGCAGGCGGTCGCCGAGTTCGTCTCCCTGTCCGAGACCACCGTCGAGAAGCTCGTGCGTGAGGACGAGTTCCCGAAGCCTCGCGTGCTGTCCGGCCGCCGCGTGGCATGGCTGGTGCGCGAGGTCGAGGAGTGGGCCGAGGCCCGGCCCGTCTCCGACCTCCCGCCACCGCCGAACACCGGCAGCCGCCGGCGCCAACCCGCGGCATCGCATTCCCATCCCTGACCCCTCGGGTCAGTCCCTTCCCGCAACCAAGAAAGTCACCATCATGAGCAAGCCACGTCCGCAACTCGTCATTCGCATCGGCGAAGCCCTCTACGGCCTTCAGGTCGCGCCCAAAACTCCAGGCGAGTGCATCAGCGCCTGGTCGCCGGATAACGCCGTCGTCGCCGGCGCCACCAGCTGCTTCGATGGACTGGGCAACACCCGGGCCATGGCCGACGTGGGCATCAAGGTAGCCTTGTGGGCAACCGGCCTGGAGATCGATGGGCACAAGGACTGGTACATCCCGAGCCGCGACGAGCTCGAGCTGCTGTACCGCCACTACAAGCCGACGACCGAGACCAACTACGTCTACCGAGCTGGCGACAACCCGAGCAGCGTGCCGGCCGGCTACCCCTACACCGCCTCGCTGCCGGCGCAGACCGGCATCGACGGCTTCCGCGCCGGCGCGCCCGACGCGTTCGACGACGCCTGGTACTGGTCGAGCACGCAGTTCTCTCGCTACGCCGCCTGGTTCCAGGGCTTCGGCTACGGCTACCAGGGCAGCCACGGCAAGAGCTACGAGGGCCGAGTTCGAGCCGTCCGCAGATTCCTCATTGAGTGATTCAGTCCTTCAGTAATTCAATCCGGCGCGAAGCGCCGGCCATTTTTCGAAAGCATTCAAATGAGCAAAGCACAGCGCAATCTCACCCCGCCGAGCTACGGCGAAGTCTGGCCCGGCCAGGGGGGCGTCGTCGTCGATTTCGTACCTGGTCAGAGCGGCAAGCCCGGCTGGTACTTGATCGCGGCCACTGGACCCGAAGGCGAGAAAGAGAACATCGCCTGGGGCGGCCGCGACGTCGACGAGCCCGGCGCCCAGGACCAATGGGATGGCCTGTCCAACACCATCGCGTTGGCCGGCAGCAAGACGGATCACCCGATCGCCACGTGGGCTCGCAGCCTGGTGATCGACGGCCACCGCGATTTCTACATCCCGAGCATCCGCGAGATGCGCCTGCTGTGGGCCCGCACGCCGGAGCTGTTCCAGCCGCGGTGGTACTGGTCGAGCACGCAGTTCTCTCGCTACGACGCCTGGGACCAGGACTTCTGCCACGGCGGCCAGCGCGGCGTCGACCAGAGCTACGAGGGCCGAGTTCGAGCCGTCCGCAGATTAGTCATTCAGTAATTCAATCCTTCGCCGGCGCGAAGCGCCGGCCGTTCGCAAAATGACCATCCACACCGAACTGCCGCTCTACAAGCTCGCGACAGATCTCCTCAGCCTGGCCACCGACATCACGCACAACATGCCGCGCAACGTCAAGGCCTCGCTCGGCGGGAAGATCCACAACGGCTGTATCGACATGCTGGTGCTCATCGGCCGCGCGAATGCAGCACGCAACAAGGTGCCGCACATCACCGAGCTGCTCGAGCACCAGCATGTCGTCGAGCTCCTGCTGCGACTGGCGCACGACAAGCGCTTCATTTCGCACGGCCAGTGGGCGGCATCGGTGGAACTGAGCAACCGCATCGGCAAGCAGGCCGGCGGCTGGCTGAAGCACTCTCGCACCGCAGCGCCTGCTGCGTGACCGCCACGGTGGCCACGCCCGCGCGCTTTTTGAATCTGGTCTCGCCGCTGCCTCACGAGGGCACCGACATGCATGTAACGGATACCCATCGCCAAGGCGACCTGTGGTCCGATGCAGTTACCCCGCCGATCGGCTCCGGCCTTCGACAGGGCGACGTAGATAGCGAGCACCGACGCAGTTCTCTCGCAACAACGCCTGGAACCAGAACTTCAACAACGGCAACCAGAACAACAACGACAAGAGCTACGAGGGCCGAGTTCGAGCCGTCCGCAGATTCAACGCCCTTCGGGGCCCCTTTTTCTTTCGAGGATCTCGTGCAGGCGTGGCTGGACTGCCGCCGCACGAAGCGCAACACAGGGAGCGCCCTCGCCTTCGAACAATACGTCGAGCGAAACCTCGGCGAGTTGTACGACCAGTTGCTCGAAGGCACCTACAAGCCAGGGCGGAGCATCTGTTTCGTGGTGACGCGTCCCAAGCATCGGGAGGTGTGGGCCGCCGACTTCAGGGACCGCATCGTCCATCACCTCCTGTACAACCAGATCTCACCGCGCTTTCATGCCGGCTTTGTCGCGAGCAGCAGTGCCTGCATTCCGGGTCGAGGCACGCTCTACGCCGCGACTCGGCTTGCCCACGATGTCCGGTCCGTCACACAGAACTGGAGCCGCCCGGCGTGGTATCTCAAGTGCGACCTGGCCAACTTCTTCGTGGCGATCGACAAGCACGTGCTCTTCGAGCAGTTGTGCAGACGCGTGCACGAGCCCTGGTGGCGAGATCTCACGCACCTGGTGCTTTTCCACGACCCGCGCGTCGACGTCGACGTGCGCAGCCCGCCGGCGCTGCTGGCCCAGGTAGCGCCGCACAAGAGCCTGTTCAACGCGCCCGCCGACACCGGCCTGCCGATCGGCAATCTGAGCAGCCAGTTCTTCGCCAATGTCTTCCTGGATGCCCTGGATCAGTTTGCGAAGCACCGGCTACAGGCACGCCGCTATGTGCGCTACGTGGATGACTTTGTGCTGCTGCACGAGTCACCCCAGTGGCTGCACCAGGCACACCAGCGCATTGCCGCGTTCTTGCCCGAGCAACTGCACGCCAGGCTCAATCCGAGGAAGACCATCCTGCAGCCCGTGGAGCGCGGCATCGACTTCGTGGGGCACCTGATCAAGCCTTGGCGTCATACGACGCGTCCAAGGACCGTCAGGCAGGCGCTGCACCGCCTCGAGACGATGCCGCCACCGGAGATCTACGCAGCCAGCAACAGCTACCTCGGTCTGGCCAGGCAGGCAGAACAGAGCCACCAGGACCAGGTGGCGATCGCCCGGGCCCTGCTCAAGCGTGGCCACGCGGTCGACGGCAACCTCACCCGGATTTTTAGAAGGAGAATCGCCACATGAAGACCAGCCATCTTCCCGTTGTTCAGATAACGCCGGTCCACCGTATGGAAGCAGGTGGGCGCTTTGCTGAAGGTGACTACGTCACGCGCGACGGCACCGACGTGCACCGTTGCACGAATCTTTGCGATGCGGGCGACTCAGCGGACTTTGTGTGTGTCGTTGCGCCTCAGTCAGGGTGGACAACCGCAGGCGAAGTTGAAAGCAATCTCACTAGGCGCTATTCCCGAGTGAGCTACACACCGAAGATGCAGCTCGGGCGAGACGCTGACGACGACCAGGTCACCTCGTAGAAGCAAGCTGCTCGAGCTTGACGTCGAGCGCGGCGAGCCAATGCCGGCGTTCCTTGTCGTATTCGTAGGTGTTATAGACCCCGATCATTCCCGGCAGCATGTGCCCGAGGATCGCCTCGCCGACGGCATCCGGGCAGCCCATTGAGGCCAGGAGCGTGCGGCTCGTGCGCCGAAGATCATGCGGCGCCCAATGCGACACGGGTAGCCGAGTACGCACCTCTTTAGGGTTCGTCTTCGAGTAAGGCTGTTTGTAGTGCACGCCGGTCTGAAAGACCTTCTGCTCGGTGTGCCCGAGCTCGGTGTCCGCGGGGAAAAGATACCCCTTCTTGCCGGCGTCCTGCAGGCGCCGGCGCACCACGACCGCCGCCCGGCCAACCAATGGCACCCGCATGTCGGTTGCGTCCTTGTGGCGTGCATTCTTGGTCTTCGCCTTCGGAATGGTCCACCAGAGCCCGTCGTCCTCCTCGGTGATCTCATCCGCCGCCACCGCACAGATCTCGGCCCCGCGCGTGCACGTCCACAGGTAGAGCGTCATCGCATCATCGATCGTGCGAGAGAAGTTCGGCAGCCAGCGGATGAGTTCGCCCGTTTCGGCCTGGCTCAGCGATCGCTTCGCGGTGCCCACATACTTCCCTTCGATCTTCCTGCCCTTGCTTCGCAGCCGACCGCGCATGATCAGGCGCCACCAGTTCGGCGAGGAGTCGGGAAGACGGCCGGCATCGAGCGCGTGATCCCACGCGCCGGCGAGCTCACCTCGGAGCGAGGCCGTGCTCACCGGCGTGCCCGATTGCTTCTCCAACAGGTCGAAGGCATCGGCACGGGTGAGCGTCGCGGCCTGCTTGTGCGCGATCGCATCGAGGCGTTTGGTGAAGAGGCGCTCGACCTCCTTCGCTCCCTTGGCCTTGCGATGCTTCTTGATGTGGCCATTCAGGTAGTCGTCGCAGAGTTGCCGGATCGTGTAGCCCCGGCTGGCCGGCGCGGCCTTCGCGGCCGCCGTTGCCCGAGTCTCGAGGACCGGATCAGTACCGGCGTTCCGTTGGTCCCGCAGTGCCTCCCAGGCCACCGCAGCCTTGGCCAGGCTGACGGCCGGCCACTCCCCAATCTTCTTCTGCCGCATGCGCCCGTCGACAGGGGACTTGAACCGGTAGATCCAGGAGCGCTTGGACGCGCTGGCCTCCAGGCGTAGGCCTTGGCACCCGTCCACCATAATGTGCGCGCCAGGCGTCAGCAGCTTGGCTGCTCGGGCATCGAATTGCATTGCCACACTCCAGCGGCGTAGCTTTCCTGATGACCGGTTCGCCCCAGCGGCGTAACTTTGAGCGGCCAAGCAGGAAAAAGCTACGCCAACCCAGCGAGTTTAGAAGAGTTTTGAAAAGTGTCGATGGACAAAAAGCACGCCGCCCGATTGGCCGTTTCCCCAATAGGATCAACGACTTAATGAAAAAAGTCGATACAGATCAAGCGCTTACGAGCGACTCAAATTTGGGCCACACCCCAATGATGGCGCAGTACCTGGGCCTCAAGGCGGACCATCCGGACACCCTGCTGTTCTACCGGATGGGCGATTTCTACGAACTGTTCTGGGCCGATGCCGAAAAGGCCGCGCGCCTGCTCGACATCACCCTCACCCAGCGCGGCCAGTCGGCCGGCCAGCCCGTGGTGATGTGCGGCGTGCCTTTCCATGCGGTCGACACTTACCTCGCGCGGCTCATCAAGCTCGGCGAATCGGTGGCCATCTGCGAGCAGGTGGGCGAGGTCGGCGCGAGCAAGGGGCCGGTGGAGCGCAAGGTGATGCGCGTGGTCACCCCGGGCACGCTGACCGATTCGGAACTGCTCAGCGACAAGAGCGAATCGCTGCTGCTCGCGGTGCATGCGGGCACGCGCAATTTCTGCGGGCTCGCGTGGCTCAGCGTGACGGGTGCCGAGTTGCGGCTGGCCGAGTGCCCGGCCGATGCGCTCGAAGCGTGGATCGCGCGCATCGCGCCGAGCGAACTGCTGTACAGCGCCGAGGTGACGCCGGCTTTCGAGCAACGCCTGAAAGCCGCTCGCACCGCAACGCCGTTCACCCTCTCGATCCGCCCCGCGTGGCAGTTCGACGGCGGCCTCGGCGAGCGCAAGCTCAGCGAGCAGATGGGCAGCAACAGCCTGGCTGCGTGGAACGCCGAATCGCTCACCAACGCGCATGCCGCGGCCGCCGCGCTGCTGGGCTATGCCGAGCACACGCAGGGTCGCGCGCTCTCGCACGTGCAGCGGCTTTCCGTTGAGCGCGACGGCGACCTGATCGAGCTGCCGCCCACCACGCGGCGCAACCTCGAACTGGTGCAGACGCTGCGCGGCGAAGACTCGCCCACGATGTTCTCGCTGCTCGACACCTGCATGACGGGCATGGGCAGTCGGCTCGTCAAACGCTGGCTGCTCTCGCCGCGTCGTGACCGCAGCGAAGCGCAGGCGCGGCTCGAGGCGATCGCCGCGCTGCAGTCGACGGTGCTCGGGGGCACGGCCGCGCCCTGGCGCACGCTGCGGGAACAACTGAAGAACACGAGCGACGTCGAACGCATCGCGGCGCGCATCGCGCTGCGTCAGGTGCGTCCGCGCGAGCTGCTGGCGCTGCGCCTCGCACTTGCGAAGGCGGAGCAACTGGCGCCGCTGCTGCCCGCCTCTGCGCCGCTGCTGGCCCGCATCGCCGAACGTCTCGCACCGCCGCCGGGCTGCGCCGATCTGCTCACGAGCGCGATCAAGCCCGATCCGTCGGCGCTGGTGCGCGATGGCGGCGTGATCGCCACCGGCCACGACGCGGAGCTCGACGAGTTGCGCGCGATCAGCGACAACTGCGACGACTTTCTGCTGAAGCTCGAAATCAGCGAGCGCGAGCGCACCGGCATCAGCAACCTGCGGGTGCAGTTCAACCGGGTGCACGGCTTCTACATCGAGGTGACGCAGAGCGCGCTCTCGAAGGTGCCCGACAACTACCGCCGCCGCCAGACGCTGAAGAACGCCGAGCGCTTCATCACGCCCGAGCTGAAGGCATTCGAAGACAAGGCGCTGAGCGCGCAAGACCGCGCGCTGGCCCGCGAGAAGTGGCTCTACGAACAGTTGCTCGATGCGCTGCAGCCCTCGGTGCATGCGCTCACGCAACTGGCCGGCGGCATCGCGACGCTCGATGCGCTGTGCGCGCTGGCCGAGCGCTCGCACACGCTGCACTGGCGCGCGCCGACCTTCGTGTCGCACCCGTGCATCGAGATCCAGCAGGGGCGGCATCCGGTGGTGGAGGCGCGCCTCGCAGAGAAGTCATCCGGCGGCTTCATCGCCAACGACACGCAGCTCGGACCGCAGCAGCGCATGCAGGTCATCACCGGGCCGAACATGGGCGGTAAATCGACGTACATGCGGCAGGTAGCGATCATCGTGCTGCTCGCCTCCATCGGCTCGCACGTGCCGGCGGCGGCCTGCAGGCTCGGGCCGATCGACGCCATTCACACGCGCATCGGCGCAGCGGACGACCTGGCGAATGCGCAGTCGACCTTCATGCTGGAGATGACCGAGGCCGCGCAGATCCTGCACAGCGCCACGGCGCAGTCGCTGGTGCTGATGGACGAAATCGGCCGCGGCACCAGCACCTTCGACGGACTGGCGCTGGCCGCGGGCATCGCGGCGCAGCTGCACGACCGCAGCAAGGCCTTCACCCTCTTCGCGACCCACTACTTCGAGCTGACCGAGTTCCCGGCCACGCACCACGGCGCGGTGAACATGCATGTGAGCGCAACCGAAGCGGGCCGCGACATCGTGTTCCTGCACGAAATGCAGCCCGGCCCGGCCAGCAAGAGCTACGGCATACAGGTCGCGCGGCTTGCCGGCATGCCGGCCGCGGTGGTCAACCATGCGCGGCAAGCGCTCGAGGCGCTTGAATCGCAGCATGCGCAAACGCGTGCGCAGGTCGACCTGTTCGCGCCCCCTCCGGTGGCCGAGACGCCGCTGGCCAGCGCCGTAGAATCCGCGCTGGCCGCGCTAGACCCCGACACCATGAGCCCGCGCGAGGCCCTCGACGCGCTCTATGCCCTCCAGAAACTGAACACGCGTGAACGCAGTGCCGCCTGAGCGGGCCTGATTCATGCGAGACGAACTCATGACTTATTGCGTAGGCATCAAACTCAACGCCGGCCTGGTGTTTCTCTCCGACTCGCGCACGAATGCGGGCGTGGACCACATCAGCACCTTCCGCAAGATGATCGTCTACGAGCAGCCGGGCGACCGCGTGATGGTGCTGCTGTCCTCGGGCAACCTGAGCATCTCGCAGTCGGTGCGCGAAATCCTGCAGATCGAGGAATTGCGCGAAACCCGTGAAGACGGCTCGCAGGGCGACCCGATCACCATCTGGAACGCCAAGAGCATGTTCGACGCGGCCCGCGTGCTGGGCTCGGCGGTGCGCCATGTGTACGACCGCGATGCCGAGGCGCTGAAGCACGCGGGGCTCGATTTCAACGTGTCCTTCATCTTCGGCGGGCAGGTCAAGGGCGAAGGCATGCGGCTCTTTCTGGTCTACGCCGCGGGCAACTTCATCGAGGCGACGACCGAGACGCCTTACTTCCAGGTCGGCGAATCGAAGTACGGCAAGCCGGTGCTCGACCGGGTGCTCACGCCCGAAACGCCGCTGGACGAAGCCGCCAAGTGCGCGCTGGTGTCGATGGACTCGACGATGAAGTCGAACCTGTCGGTGGGCCTGCCGCTCGACCTGGTGGTGTACGAAGCCAACAAGTTCGAGACCGACCGGGTGATCTGCATCGACGCCGACAACCCCTACTACCGGATGATGCACAACAGCTGGGGCCAGAAGCTGCGCGAGGTGTTCGACAGCATCGAAGACCCGGTGTGGGACGACAGCCATACCGAGCATCCGCTGAAGATGCCGGCCACGCGGCACGGCGCGCTGCGCAAGATCTCGACCCCCGACGAAAAGCTCATCTGAGCACGGCATCGGCCATGGCCATGCCGCCCGTCGTCTTCTCGCACGGCAACAGCTTTCCCGCGAGCACCTACCGCGTCGTTCTCGACAGCCTGCGCAACCGCGGCTTCGAGGTCGATGCCATCGAGAAATTCGGGCACGACCCGAAGTACCCCGTCACCGACAACTGGCCGCACCTGGTGCAGCAACTGGCCGATTTCGCCCAGGTGCGCGCCGACCGCGCGGGCGGGCCGGTGTTCCTGGTCGGCCATTCGCTCGGCGGGTTTCTCAGCCTGATGTGCGCGGCGCTGCATCCGGCGCTCGCGCGCGGCGTGGTGCTGATCGATTCACCGATCCTCGGCGGCTGGCGTGCGAACACGCTCAACGTGGTCAAGCGCACGCCGCTCATGAAGAGCATTTCGCCCGGCGCCATCAGCCAAAAGCGCAAGAACAGCTGGGCGCACCGCGAGGCGGTGTTCGAGCATTTCCGCAGCAAGAAGGCGTTTGCGAAGTGGGACGAGCAAATGCTGCACGACTACATCGACCACGGCACGTTCGAGGGCGACGACACCCGGGAACTGAGCTTCGACCGAGACGTCGAGACGAAGATCTACAACACCCTGCCCCACAACCTGGGCGCGCTGCTGCGCAAGCACCCGCTCAAGTGCAAGGCGGCGTTCATCGGCGGGCGGCAGTCGGCCGAGATGAAGCGCGTGGGCATGGCAATGACCGAGCAGGTGACCAAGGGGCGCATCACGATGCTCGACGGCACGCACCTGTTCCCGATGGAAAAGCCGCTGGCCACCGCGGCGGCCGTCGAGGCGGCGCTGCGCAACCTGCTTTAGTCGTCGCGCCTGAAGCCTCAGGCGGCAGCAGGACGGCATTCGATGCCGTCGCCAACGCGCAGCACACCGCCGCGCAAGACCCGCGCCGTCACGCCGCCATGGCCGCGCATGGCGTTGTAGCCGCCGGGGCCGAGCAGCTCTTCCATCCGTGAACAGGGCTCGCAGGGGCCGCTGATTTCGAGCAGCACCTCCGCGCCGATGGCCAGCACCAGCGGCTGGTCGCGAAAGAGCGAACGCGCCGCCAGCAGGTTCAGGCCCGAGACGACGAGGTTGCGCCGCAGCCCTTCGGCGTCGACGCGCGCATGGCCGGTGAGCGCTGCGATCACCGGCAGGTGCTCCTGCTGGATCAGCGAGACCTGCCGCTTGCCGCCGGGGCGCGCGGCGGCGAAGCGGTCGCCTTCCAGGCCGCGCCCTTCCACCGCCACGGCCTCGTCCACCGACAGCACCGGCGCCCGGCGCGCCGGGCGCAGCAGGATGGCGTCGAGGCGGCCGGGCCGCGCGAATTGCCGGGTCAGTTCGTGGAGGTCGGGCATGCGGGGCATTGTCCATGCGACTTTTTTGCGCCCACTGTCGGCCCGACGCATACTCGCCCGTCCTTGGGGGAACAACGCCAGACGGAACCCGCCCGCATGACCGACATGTCCTGGATCGCCACCACGCTGACCGCCTCGCGACCGCGCGCGGTGGCGGCGCTGCTGCGGTACTTTCGCGATCTCGACATGGCCGAGGAGGCCTTCCAGGAAGCGAGCCTCCGCGCGCTGCAGCACTGGCCTGGCAGCGGCCCGCCGCGCGACGCACTGGCGTGGCTGATCTTCGTGGGCCGCAACGCCGCGCTCGACGAGGTGCGGCGCCGCAAGCTGCACGACACGCTGCCCGAGGACGAGGCCGCGATCTCCGACCTCGACGATGCCGAGGCCCGGCTCGTCGAACAGCTCGACCAGGCCCACTACCGCGACGACGTGCTGCGCCTGCTGTTCGTCTGCTGCCACCCCGAGCTGCCGCTGACGCAGCAGATCGCACTGGCGCTGCGCATCGTCTCGGGGCTGTCGGTGCAGGAGATCGCGCGCGCGTTCCTTGTCGGCGAAAGCGCGATGGAGCAGCGCATCACGCGCGCCAAGAAGCGCGTCGCCTCGGCCGGCATTCCCTTCGATGCGCCCGGCGCGCGGGAGCGCGGCGAGCGGTTGGCCGCGGTGAGCACCACCGTCTACCTGCTCTTCAACGAAGGCTATTCGGCCAGCGGCGGCACCGAGCATGTGCGCGCGGCGCTGTGCGACGAGGCGATACGCCTGGCGCGCCTGCTGCGCGAACTGTTCCCAGGCGATGCCGAGCTGATGGGGTTGACCGCCCTGCTCCTGCTGCAGCACGCGCGCGCCGCGGCACGGCTCGATGAAGAAGGCCTGGTGGTGCTGCTCGAAGACCAGGACCGCGGCCGCTGGAACCGCGCGCAGATCGGCGAAGGCCTCGCGCTGGTTGACCACGCGCTGCGGCGGGGGCAACCCGGCCCGTTCCAGGTGCAGGCCGCCATCGCCGCCACGCACGCACAGGCGGCACGCGCAGCCGACACCGACTGGGCCGAGATCGACCGGCTCTACGCCGTGCTCGAAGCGCTGCAACCGACGCCGGTGGTCACGCTGAACCGCGCGGTGGCTGTCGCCAAGCTGCGCGGGCCCGAAGCGGCGCTCGCGATGATCGACCCGCTGGCCGGGCCGCTCGCGGCGTACTTTCATTTCCATGGTCTCAAGGGCGGGCTGCTGATGCAGATGGGCCGCGCGGAAGAAGCGCGCGCCGCGTTCGCGGACGCCATCGCCCTCGCCCGCACCGCCGCCGAAGCCGCGCACATCCGCAGCCAGCTCGACCGCCTCGCCCACACCGCTGCGCACCAGCCAACCAAGGAAGACCGATGCTTTATTCCATCCTGATCTACGGTTCCGAATCCGCCGTGGGCGCCTGGGCGCCGGGCGTGGAAGACGACATGCTCGAGCGGCACACCGACCTGCGCGACGACCTTCAGTCCCAGGGGCGCCTGGGCACGGTGCTGCGCCTGATGCCCGACACCGCCACCACGGTGCGCCACACGGGCGCGGCGCATCCGCTCGTGACCGACGGCCCGTTCGCAGAGACCAAGGAGCAGCTGATGGGCATCTACATCGTCGATTGCGACACCCTCGAGCAGGCCCGCGACGCCGCCCGCCGGCTGGACTTCGAGACCGGGGTGTTCGAGATCCGGCCGGTCACCTGGTACGACCCGGGCGTGATCGCCGCGCGCATTCCGCAGGTCTGACCGGAAAACTTTCGCCGGCATTGTCGGATCGGGCCGCGGCCCGCCGTCCTTGGTTCGAACGCCCGCATGTCGCTGGGCGCACACCAAGGAGAAGTTCATGTCGTCGATTTCATTGCAGGACCAGTGCGCGGTCATTCACGGTGGCGGCGGCGCCATCGGTGGCGCGGTGGCCCGGGCCTTTGCGGCCGCGGGTGCGAGGGTTTTTCTTGCGGGCCGCACGCGCGCCAAGCTCGACGCCGTCGCACGGGACATCGCCGCGGCCGGCGGCCTGGCGGAAGTGGCGGTGGTCGATGCGCTCGACGAAGAAGCCATGCGGCGCCATGCCGACGACGTCGCCGAACGGGCCGGCGGCATCGACATCGCCTTCAACGCCGTCGGCGTGCTGCACGTGCAGGACCGGCCGCTGTCGGAGCTCTCGCTGGAGGACTACTTCCTCCCCGTGCACGCCTACACGCGCAGCAACTTCCTCACCGCAAAGGCCGTCGCGCCGCACATGGCCCGGCGCGGCGGCGGCGTGATCGTTTCGGTCTCCACACCGGCTTCTCGCCTGCCGGGGCCGGGCTACCTCGGCCATGCGGTGGCCTGCGCGGGCGTCGAGGCGCTGACGCGGCACATGGCGGGCGAGTTGGCGGCCTTCAACATCCGCAGCGTCTGCATCCGCTCCCACGCGATTCCCGAGGCTGCCGCCGCGGGGTCGCACAGCCACGAGGTCTTTCGGCCTGCGGCCGAGCGCATGGGAATGACGGTCGAGCAGATGCTCGCGGCCAAACCGGCCGGGCTGCTGGTGAAAAGGCTGCCATCGCTCGATCAGGTGGCGAATACGGCGGTATTCGTGGCGTCCGGGCACGCGGGCGCCATGACGGGAGCAATGGTTAACCTGAGCGGCGGCGTCACGCTGGACTGACGCTCCGGAAGCGCTGGTCGCGCGGTGGTCCATGAGCACCGCGCCAATGGCCCTGGCGCACGCTTTCTAGCTAAACATTCCAAATAGAGCGATAGTTCCTGCCCAGTCGCAGGTTCCCCCTGTTTTCAGTTGGGTGACTCCAAGATACAAATGGCAATACTCTGCAACAATCCCATATATAAGTAAAAACGTCCTACCAAAGTCAGGCACCGTTCAGAATCCCGCCCACATGTCCAATTCGCACCTGGAAGACGTCGAAGTCGTTTCCCTGAGCCCCGCGCTGGTGGTCGAAGACGACCCGGCCATGCGCGAGCGGCTCGCCTACGTGCTGTCGACCCTGGGTTGCGACGAGCCGCAGATCGCCTGGGCCGACAGCGTGATGGCGGCCAAGGAATTGCTGGAGGACCGCGATTTCGGGGTTGCGCTGGTCGACATCGGCCTGCCGGACGGCAGCGGCGTCGAGCTGATCGGCTGGATGCAGGCGCATCGCCCGAGGGTTCCCGCGGTGGTGGTCTCGGCCTGGCGGACCGAAGAGGTCATCTTCGCGGCGCTGCGGGCCGGCGCCATCGGCTACCTGCTGAAGGAACGCGACGACCTGGAGCTGAGCATCGCGCTGCGCAGCATCGAGCAAGGCGGCGCGCCCATCGATCCGGCCATCGCGCGCCGCATCCTCGGGTGGCTCGCGGCGCAGCAGACTTCGCTGTCCGCGGTGCTGGCCACCGATGCGCCGTCCCCACTGCCTGTGGCGCTGACGCCGCGCGAGCGAAAGATCCTCGAACTGGTGGCGCAGGGGCTGAGCAACCGCGACATGGCCGAATCGCTGTCGATCTCGCGCCTCACGGTGGAATGCCACACCAAGAACATCTACCGCAAGCTCGCCGTCACCTCGCGCACCGAGGCGGTCTTCCAGGGGCGCAGGCACGGCCTGTTGCGCTGACCGGCCTGCTGACCGGCCCGCTTCACCACCTCACCAGGCGTAGCCCGCCTGCACAGACGCTGTGATTCGCTGGCCGCCGCTGCTTACCCCACCCCGCTTGAAACGAGCCTGACAGATCGGGGCGGAGCGCGCCCTTCTGTTATCAACGGAGCCATCTCCGAGAACTGGTAGACGGAATGCCCTCCCCCCAACATCGACCGCCGCTTGGCCTTCGACCCGCGCTCAGAAGCCGATGGGCACAGGCATGGCTTGCCGCGTCGCTGGGCGTGCTTGTTTTCGTGCTCTTCGCGGCGCCCCTGTCGATGGCGACGGCCCAGGGGCAGCAGCCCCCTGCTCCCGAACTCCATGCCGAAGCCGTACGCGGCACCGGCTGGGACGACACCACGCCGCCCACCGACGGCTGGACACCCGTCGCGCTGCCCGACAGCTGGCCCGATCGCTGGCCCGGTTTCGATGGCGTGGTCTGGTACCGGCTCACCTGGACGCAGCCCGCGGGGGTGCGCGAAGCCGGGCTGCTGCTGAACTACTTCAACATGGCCGGCGCGGTGTTTCTCAACGGCACGCCGGTCCTTCGCGACCCGAACCTCGTCGAGCCGCTCACGCGCTCATGGAACACGCCGCGCTATTGGCTGCTGGCGGCGCCGCTCTTGCGCCCCGGCACCACCAACACGCTGCTGGTGCGCGTCTCGGGCCTTTCGCCCTATCAGCCGGGGCTGGGGCCGGTGCGACTGGGCGCGCCGGCCGCGATGCAGGCGCTGTACGAACGCGAGCGCCTTTTTCGCCACGACCTGCCGATGCTGGGCCTCGCGCTGAGCGCGGTGGTCTCGGCCTTCTTCGCGGCCCTGTGGGTGTTGCGCCGCAGCGAGACGGCCTACGGCTGGTTCGCGCTGATGTCGGTGCTCTGGCTCGCGTACGGCTACAACCACGTCGCCACGACGCCCTGGCCTTTCACGAACAACCACAGCTGGCAGGCGTTCAAACACCTCGGCGTTCCTCGCGTTCAGCGTGGCCTTTCTGGTCTTCACGCTGCGCTTTTGCGAACGGCGCATGCCGCGGCTGGAAATCGCGGCGCTGCTGCTGGTCAGCGTGGGCTGGGTCGATCTCTGGACCGCGGGCATGCCGTCGCTGCCGCTGCACCGGGCGGTGTGGGGATTGGTGGGCGGGCTGATGACGATTGCCGTGTGCTGCGCGGCACTGCTCCACGCCCTGCGCGTGCGCCGGGGCGCGGTGCTCGCGCTGGCGCCGTTCATGGCGATGTCCGCCGTGACCGGCACGCACGACCTGCTGGTGTTCACGCAGGTGATCGACAGCAACATCTACTACACGACGATGTCGTCCTATGCGCTGCTGCTGGGCATGGCGCTGATCCAGGCCGGCCGCTTCGTCAAAAGCCTCGAGCGCATCGAGAACTTCAACACCGAGCTGATCGAGGAAGTGAACGCCGCCAAGGCCGAGCTCGCCGCCACGCTCGCGCAGCAGCACGCGCTGGAGCTCGCGCATGCGCGCATCGGCGAGCGCGTCAATCTCGCGAGCGACCTGCATGACGGCCTCGGCGGCATGCTGGTGGGCAGCATCGCGACGCTGGAGCGCACGCCCGAGAACCTCTCGGCGCCCGAACTGCTCGCGATGCTCAAGAGCCTGCTCGACGACCTGCGGCTGATCATCGAAGCCACCGGCCGCCACGATGGCGCACGCGCGTTCGGCGAACTGCTCGCGCCGCTGCGCCACCGCACCTCGCAGCTGCTCGATGCGAACGGCATCGACTGCCGCTGGCAGGTGTCGAACCTCGAAGCGCTCGAACTGCCGCCGTCACAGAGCCTGGACCTGCTTCGCTTCCTGCAGGAGGCGCTGACCAACGTGCTCAAGCACAGCGCGAGCCGTCGCGTGGACGTGGCGGTGATGCGCGAGGGCGCCGAACTGCAGCTCAGCGTGCGCGACGATGGCCGTGGCTTCGTGGTCGATGGGGCCGACAAGGCGGCCGGTTCGGGCTTGCGCAGCCTGCGCACGCGCGCACGCCGCCTCGGGGCCGATCTTCAGTTGCAGTCGCGGCCCGGCGAAACGCAACTGGCGCTGCGGATGCCGCTGCCGGCGCCCGCAGCCTGAGCGACTTGCGGATTACTCCGCCCAGACCACCGTGCCGGTCCACGCCGTCACCAGCACCACGATGCCGAAGGCGATGCGGTACCAGGCGAACGGAATGAAGTTGTGGGTGCTGATGAACTTCAGCAGCCAGCGCACGCACAGCCACGCGCTGATGAACGAGAACACGAGGCCCACCGCGAACAGCGGCACGTCGGCCATCGACAGCAGCGCGCGCTCCTTGTAGACGCTGTACGCGCCGGCGCCGATCAGCGTCGGGATGGCGAGGAAGAAAGAGAAGTCCGTTGCCGCCTGGCGCGACAGGCCCAGCAGCATGCCGCCGATGATGGTCGAGCCGCTGCGGCTCGTGCCCGGAATCATCGCGAAGCACTGCACGAGGCCGACCTTGAGCGCGTCCCATGCCGTGAGGTCGTCGACATGTTCGACACGCACCGAACCGGGCGGCCGCTTCTCGGCCCACAGGATGATGAAGCCGCCGATGATGAAGGTGCTGGCCACCACGGTCGGGATGAACAGGTTGGCCTTGATCACCTTGCCGAACAGGAGGCCCAGCACCACCGCGGGCAGGAAGCCGATGAGGATGTTGAGCGCGAGGCGCCGCGCCTTGGGTTGCCGCGGCAATGCCACGACGGTCGACTTGATCTTCTGCCAGTAGACCAGGATCACGGCGAAGATCGCGCCGGTCTGGATGGCGATCTCGAACACCTTGCCCCGGTTGTCGCCGAAGCCGCCGAGCAGCGAGCCCGCAAGAATCAGATGGCCTGTCGACGAGATCGGCAGGAACTCGGTCAGCCCTTCGACGATGCCCATGATGGCGGCCTTGACCAGCAAAACAATATCCACGCGTACTCCTTCAACAAAGAGCGTCAATTATGGCGAGGGCATCGGTCAGCTCCGGTTCAGGTGAGAGGCGCGCAAGAGTACCGAATACCTAATTTCGGGGATGTTCACCCTGTGGGAGTCGATACATATTGCAACCTGAACATCCATGTGCCCCGAAGGAGTCTTGCCATGCGAACGTCGACTGCCGCGGACGAGCGCGAATCAACTGCCGAAGACCACGGCCGGGACCGGCTGAAGAACCCGGTTGCGATCGAGCGGGAGCAGTGCGAGTCGATGCGCCGCGTGGCTGGCGCAACCGGCGCCTCGGCCCATGAATTGAAGCTCTTGATGCAGCGGCTGGTCGACATCGACCGCTCGGGCAAGAGCGCGGGCATCGTCGCGCAGGGCAACATCGCCGCCGACCGGATGGAAGCCGAGGTCCAGATGCTCGACCTGGGCGACGGCTGCATCGCCGGGCAGCAGGCCGAGGCCTGCCAGCGCATCGACTTCGGCCTTCTCGAAACGCTGAACCCCGCGCACGACAAGAAGTGGTACGCGCGCTGGAAGTTCTGGAGCTTCATCCTCGGCGCGGCTGGCCCGGTGGCCTCGCTCACGCTGCAGGGCCTGGCGCTGCGCCCGAGCGAGCCCGAAGACGCCCATGCCGATCTCGTGGCCAAGGCCCGCAAGGTGCTGGAGAGCTGGCGCCGCACCTCCGACCCGCTCTTCTGGTCGGCCGTCGAAGACTACGTGCGGCAGCAGGCCTTCTCGCTCGAAACGCAGGCCTACCTCATGCACTGCATCGCGGCCGTGTTCAGCGGCGACACGATGAAGCTCTCGAACGAACAGAGCGAAGCACTCACCGGCCTTCTCACCGACACGTACTGCGATGCGCTCGGCACCGCGGCCACGATGCCTTCGTCGGACATCTACCGGCGCCTGGCCGAAGGCCTGGAAGCGACCGACCGCGAGACCGGCGTTCACCGCATGCTGGGACGTAGCGACGCGGCGCAGATCGCGATGACCACGCTGGTCACCGCCATCGGCCACGGCGGCTCACACTGACACTGAGCGCGGCTGCCCGGTTCGCTGGCGCAAGGCGCGCACTGCGCTGTCGACCGTCGTGAGCACCGGCAGGCCGCTGGCCTCTTCGCATGCGGCGCGGGCGCGTGCCATGCTGAACTGCGCGAGCGCGATGCGCGTGCAGCCGCGATCGCGCAGCACCGCAGCCTGCGCGGCGACGAGCGCGTCGTGCCGATGCGTGTCGCCGGCGTTCAGCGCATCGAGTGCGCCGTCGGCCAACGCCAACTCCAGCGCGGCGCCGACTGGAAACTCGGGCGGCATCGAAGCGAGCGTGGGTGCGAACGTAGCGATCAATCCCAGCCGCCCTTCCACCTGCATCGCCTCGGCAATCATGGCCTCGTTGGGCTTGAGCACCGGAATGCCCGCATGCCGCCGCGCCACTGCCTCGATGCAGGGCCCGAAGGCCGAGCAGGTGAAGAGGATGCCTTCGGCACCGGTATCGACCGCGTACTGCGCCAGACGCTGGAAGCGTTCGTGCATCGCCGCATCCAGCCCGCGCCCGTTGTTGCGTGCGAGGTCGGCCGAGAGGCTGTCGTCGAGCAGGTTCATGCGCACCGCCTCGGGCCAGTCGCGCGCGAAGGCTTCGTTGATGGGTGCGACCGAATGCGAGAGCGCGTGGATGAGGGCGATGCGTGTCATGCGAGGAACAGAGAGGTTGGCAGGAATTCGGGCGCTTCCGACAAGCACATCCGTTCGGGCTGAGCTTGTCGAAGCCTTGCGCGGCGCTTCGACAAGCTCAGCGTGAACGGTCTCATCTTCACCGAACGCAGCCTGGCATCAGATGCCCTTGGACGACGGATTGGCGAAGGCCTCCTTCGTCTCGGCATTGAGCGGGTAGTTGATGTTGATGCCCTTCGGCGGAATCGGCGACATGAACCACTTGGCATAGAGCTTTTCCATCTCGCCCGACTTCATCATGCCCGACACCACGCGGTCCACCAGCGCCTTGAAGGCCGCGTCGTCCTTGCGGAACATGAGCGACTGGTTCTCGGTGCGCAGGCTCTCGCCGGTGATGATGAAGTCCTTCGGATTGCGTGCATTCGCGATCTGCCCGGCCAGGAGGATGTCGTCGAGCACGAAGGCCTGCGCGCGGCCGCTTTCCACCAGCAGGAACGAATCGCTGTGGTCCTTGCCAGCGAGGTTGGTCACTTCGAGGCTGCGGCCGCGGTCGGCTTCGCGCAAGAGGCGGAACGACGTGGTGCCGCTGGTGGTCGCGACCGTTTTTCCCTGCAGGTCGGCGATGCTCCTGATGCCCGAACCGGCCTTCACCAGCATGCGCACGTTGTAGCGAAAGATATCGGGCGAAAACGCCACCTGCTTCTGCCGCTCGACCAGGTTGGTGGTGGAGCCGCACTCGATGTCGACGGTGCCGTTCTGCACCAGCGGCATGCGGTTGGCCGAGGTCACGGCCTGGTACTTGATCTCGATGGCCGGCAGCTTCAGCTCCGTCTTCACCGCCTCGACGATGCGGTTGCAGATCTCGATGCTGTAGCCCACCGGCTTCAGGTTGCCGTCCAGGTACGAGAAGCCGAACGACGACTCGCGGTAGCCGAAGGTGATGGCACCGCTCGCCTTGATCTTGGCGAGTGTGTCGTTCTCCTGCGCGTGCGCAGCAGCGAACGGCGACAGGGTGCAGGCCACCGCGAGAGCGGCAGCACCGAAGGAAATCTGCAGACGAAGCTTGGGCATGGAGGTGCTCCTCGGAACGGCGGGTTGAAGAAAAAAAACGAAGACGGAAAAGATCAGCGCACGGCGGCACGCGTGACCGCATCGATGGAGGCCGCGAGCCGTGCGGCGATCTCCTGCAGGTCTTGCCTTGTGGCGATGAATGGTGGTGCGAGCAGCACGTGGTCGCCCTGTCGGCCATCGACGGTGCCGCCGAAGGGGTAGCACAGCAGGCCGCGCGACATCGCGTCCTTCTTGATGAGCGCGTTGACCTTGAGCGACGGATCGAAGGGCGTCTTGCTCGCGCGGTCGGCGACCAGCTCGATGCCCCA
The DNA here is from genome assembly GCF_050435205.1 of Variovorax sp. W2I14. Lineage (NCBI taxonomy): Bacteria > Pseudomonadati > Pseudomonadota > Betaproteobacteria > Burkholderiales > Comamonadaceae > Variovorax > Variovorax sp. W2I14. The sequence goes on from NZ_JBNDJX010000001.1 coordinate 2,875,545, forward strand.
GAAGAAACCGCGGCCGCGGATGTCGCCCACGTGCGCGTGGTTACCGAGCGCCTCGGCCAGCATCGCGCCGAAGGCAACGCCGTCTTCGCGCACCTTGGCGACGAGGCCGTCGCGGCGGATCACCTGCTGCACCGCGAGCGCCGCCGCGCAGGCCATCGGGTGGCCGAGGTAGGTGTGGCCGTGCTGGAAGAAGCCGCTGCCCTTGGACATGGCCTCGACGATCTTCCGCTGCGCCAGCACCGCGCCGATCGGCTGGTAGCCGCCGCCCAGGCCTTTGGCGATGGTCATCAGGTCTGGCACCACGCCCTCCTGCTCGCACGCATGCAGCGAGCCGGTGCGGCCCATGCCGCACATCACCTCATCGAGGATCAGCAACACGCCGTACTTGTCGCATACGGCCCGCACCGCCTTGAAGTAGCCCGGCACCGGCGTGAGCACGCCGGCCGTGGCGCCGCCCACCGTCTCTGCGACGAAGGCGATCACGCGGTCGGCGCCCTGCGCGACGATGGCCGCTTCGAGTTCGGCCGCGAGTCGCAGGCCGTATTGCTCGGCACTTTCGCCCTCACGCTGCTCGCGGTACGGATAGCACGGCGACACATGCGTGGCCGGCACGAGGATCGGCGCGAACGGCTCGCGGCGCCAGGCGTTGCCGCCCACCGCAAGCGCGCCCAGTGTGTTGCCGTGGTAGCTCTGGCGACGCGCGATGAAGTGGGTTCGCTGCGGCTGGCCGATCTCGACGAAGTACTGCCGCGCCATCTTGAGTGCCGACTCCACCGCCTCCGAGCCACCGCTCACCAGGTACACATGGCTCATGCCTTCGGGCGCGGAAGTGATGAGCTCATCGGCCAGTTGCTCGGCCACTTCGCTCGTGAAGAAGCTGGTGTGCGCATAGGCGAGCTTGTCGAGCTGCGCGTGCATGGCGGCCAGCACCTCGGGATGCGCATGGCCGAGCGACGACACGGCCGCGCCGCCCGAGGCATCGAGGTATTCGCGCCCTTCGGCGTCGCGGATGAACATGCCCTGCGAACTGGCGGCAACGGGCGGGGTCTGGCGAAGATGGCGATGGAAGACGTGCGTCATGGGGGCGAAAACCTGGAACAGTTTCTGGAACTAACGTTTCCGCCGAATTATTGTTTGGAACATTTGTTCCGTCAACTGTTTCGATGTTCCGCCTCCGGTACATTCGTTCCAACAGCAGCCAGAAGAGAGACACCGCCATGGGCGCCAGAGACCAGATCCGCCAGCGTTTCAACGAACTCAGCCCCGCCCTGCAGCAGGTGGCGCGCTACGTACTCGACCACCCCAACGAAGTCGTCACCGCCTCGATGCGCAACGTGGGCACGCGCGCGCAGAGCACGCCCGCCACGCTGGTGCGATTCGCGCAGAACCTCGGCTACGCGGGCTGGCCGCAACTCAAGGAGGCCTTCGCGGGCGACATGGGCCTGGGCACCGAGACCTACGGCGGGCGCGCCAAGCAACTGGTCGGTCGCTCGCAGGACCGCGGCCTCACCGGCGAAATGTTCGAGGTGCAGCGCCGCAACCTCGAAGCCACGCACCAGCAGAGCGAGCAGGCGCTGCAGAAGGCGTGCGCGCTGATCGAGAAGGCGCCGGCCGTGCATGCGGCGGGCTTTCGCGCGTGCTTTCCGATCGCGTTCTCGTTCGTCTATGTGTATCGATTGTTCCGCGCCAGCGTGCACCTGGTCGATGGCCAAGGCGGATCGCTCGAGATGCAGCAGCGCGCCTTCGCCAAGGGCGATGCGCTGGTGGTGGCGAGCTTCGCGCCCTACTCGCGCGAGGCGCTGCAGGTCGCCGAGGCCGCGAAGGCGGCGGGCTGCCGCATCGTCGCGATCACCGACAGCGTGACCTCGCCGCTCTCGCTATCGGCCGACGAAACGCTGCTCTTCACGATCAACAGCCCGTCGTTCTTTCCGTCTGTCGCGGCCGGCGTGGCGGTGACCGAAGCGCTGGTGGAATTGCTCGCGAGCCGTGCGGGCAAATCGGGCATCAAGCGCATCGACCAGGCCGAGGCGCAGTTGTTCGAATCGGGCGCGTACCTGCTGCCGCCCGTCTCGCGCGGCGGTTAAGCGGCCGGCTTGCCGCCCGCCGCCATGTGGATCGCGGCGCGAATGCGCGGGTAGGTGCCGCATCGGCAGATGTTGCCGCTCATCGCATTCGTCACCTCGTCGTCGCTGGGCTGCGGCACTTTCTTGAGCAGCGCGCAGGCCGACATCAGCTGCCCGCTTTGGCAGTAGCCGCACTGCACGACATCGACCTCGGTCCAGGCACTGCGCAGCGCATCGGCTTCCTTGCCCTGCAGGCCCTCGATGGTGGTGACCTCGCGTGCGCCCACCGATTCGAGCGGCGTGACGCAGGAGCGCACCGCCTCGCCATCGAGATGCACCGTGCAGGCGCCGCACAGCGCCTTGCCGCAGCCGAACTTGGTGCCGACGAGCTGCATCTCGCCGCGCAGCACCCACAAGAGGGGCGTGTCGGGCTCGGCGTTGACGGTCGAGGTCTTGCCGTTGATCCTGATCGTGGTGGTCATGGGGCGTTCCTTTTTTTATTTGTTCACGCGAGCTTGAGCGGCAGGCTGCGCAGTCGCTGGCCAGTCAGCGCGAACAGCGCATTCGCCACCGCCGGCGCAATGGGCGGCGTGCCCGGTTCGCCGACGCCGCCGGGCCGGTCGCTGCCCGCGACGATCTCGGTCTCGATGACCGGGCACTCGCTCATGCGCAGCGGCATGTAGTCGTGGAAATTGCTCTGCTGCACCTGGCCCTTTTCGATCGTGATCTCGCCGTGCAGCGCGGCCGAGAGGCCGTAGACGATGCCGCCCTCCATCTGCTGGCGGATGAGGTTCGGGTTGACCGGCACGCCGCAGTCGATGACGCAGACCACGCGGTGCACGCGGATCTTTTTTTCCGCATCGACCGACACCTCGGCCACTTGCGCGACGATGCTGCCGAACGCGCGATGGATCGCAATGCCGCGCGCACGCTTTGTACCGTCGGGTCCCACGACCAGCGGTTGGCCCCAGCCCGACAACTCGGCCGCGCGCTTGAGCACATGCAGATGGCGCGGGTCTTTCGCGAGCAGCGTGGCGCGGAAGGCGACCGGGTCCTTGCCGGCAGCGGCTGCGCACTCGTCGATGAAGCTCTCGACGAAGAAGCCGTTCTGCGAATGCGCCACCGAGCGCCACACACCGGTGGTCATGGCGGATTCGACCGCCTCGTGCGCCACGCGGGCGTTGGGGAATTCGTAGGCCGTGTTCCATGCACCATCGGTCGAGGTGTCCATGAACGACGGCGCGCCCAGGCTGGAGCCGGCCGTGGTGGTCTGCCACGCGACCAGCGCGCCGTTCGCATCGAGGCCCGCCTTACAGCGCGCCACATAGGCAGGCCGGTAGTAGTCGTGCGCCATGTCTTCCTCGCGCGACCAGATCAGCTGCACCGGCGCGCCGTCGGTCTCGCGCGCGAGCATCGCGGCCTGTGTGACGAAGTCGGTCGAATAGCGGCGGCCGAACCCGCCGCCCAGGAAGGTCACATGCAGGTCGACCTTCTTCGCGTCGATGCCCAGCGCCGAAGCCACCGCGCCGCGCGCGAAGCCCGGCGCCTGCGTGGGCGCCCAGACAGTGGCCACGCCGTCCTTGAATTGCGCCGTGCAGTTCATCGGCTCCATCGTGGCGTGCGCGAGGAAGGGCACGCGGTATTCGACGTCGAGCGTCTTCGCTGCCGACTTCAGCGCAGCGGCCACATCGCCTTCGTCGAGCCGCGCATTGCCTTCGCTCGTGCGCAAGGTCTGCGAGAGGCGCCCGATCATCTCGCCGCTCGACAGGCTGGCCGCGGGGCCGTGGTCCCACTCGATCTCGACCACCTTCAGCGCGCGCATCGCGTGGTACGGCGTGTCGGCGATCACCGCCACGCCGCCCGAGGTGCTGCCGGTGCCGATCAGCGTCACGCCCACCGGCGCCAGCGCCACCACCTTGCGCACGCCGGGCAGCTTCTGCGCGGCGGCGGCGTCGAAGCGAGCGACCTTGCCGCCGATGGTCGGGCACATGGCGATGCTCGCGTACAGCAGGCCGGGCGGCAGCGTGTCCATGCCGAACTTCGCTGTGCCAGCGAGCTTGGCCTTGTTCTCGATACGGCGCGAGGGCTGGCCGATCAGCTTGAAGTCGGCCTGCTTCTTCAGCGCGACGTTGGTGGCCAGCGGCTGCTGCGCGGCACGCACCGCCAGTTCGCCGAAGCTCGCGCTCTTGCCATTCGGATGCAGCACGCGGCCGCCTTCGGTGCGGCATTCGCCGGCCGGCACGCTCCACGCGGCAGCAGCGGCGCCGATCAGCATGGCCCGCGCGGAGGCACCCGCTTCGCGCACGGGCAGCCACTGGTCGGTGATGCTCGACGAGCCGCCGGTGCCCGAGAGCCCTGGGATCGAACGCAGCAGCTTGCCCACTACGTGCTCCGTCGCTCGCTTGACCCTGCCTTCGTCACCGGGCTTGAAAGGCAGCGCATCGAGGATCACGGCCTGGTTGTTGTAGATGGCGTCGGCGCCCGCGCTCTCGATGCGGACCTGATCGAGCGTGGCATCCATCTCCTCGGCCAGCAGCATCGCAAGGCCGGTGTGCGTGCCCTGCCCCATTTCCGACTGCGACATCATCAGCGTGACGGAGTTGTCGCTGCCCACCTTGACCCATCCATTGAGCGCGACCTCGCCCGGCCCCGCGGGCAGCGGCTCGGAACCCACAAGGCGCGATGCAGCCGGCATAGCGGACCAGCCGACCACGAGGGCGCCGACGGCCCCGAGGGTGCCGAGGACGAAGTGGCGGCGCTTGAGTTGGGTCATGGTGGGGTTCTTGTGACCGATGACGTCGGGGTCGTCGGGGGCTATTTCCGGACGGCCGATGATAGAAGGCCGCACCGCTGAGCCCCTGTGCTGCACTGCCGCAAGACGGAACCGCGCCCGGTGGCGGGTGTCCAACCTCTGTCGCGGCGCCTTGTCGCGACAGGAGGTAATGACCATGAAGCAAGTGAAGCATTGGCAAGACCCCGTCAACGCCGTCGCCGGCGCCTGGCTGATCGTCTCGCCCTGGGTCCTGGGCTTTCAGGGCATCTCGCCCGCCATGTGGACCATGGTGGCAACCGGCATCGTGCTGGGCGCCGTGGCCCTCGGCGCGACCTTCGTGCCCAAGCAGTGGGAAGAGTGGACCGAAGTGGCCCTCGCGGTGTGGCTTGCCGCCTCGCCGTGGCTGGTCGGTTTCGCCGCGATGGAAACGGCGATGGTCAACGCGGTGCTCGTGGCCGCGCTGATCCTGGTGCTCGCCCTCTGGGTGCTGGTGACCGACAAGGACTACCTTGGCGGGATGACGGACCGTCCGGCGCACTGAACGAAAACACTGCGCCGTGAAACGAAGCCCGCCGCGTCCGGCTTGACGCCGGCGGCGAGCCGACTGGATGGGCACGATGCCCATCCGCGAAACCGCCCTCGCCGCGTTCTTCTTATTGCGCGCGAGGGACGGCGGGTTGTTGTTGCGCCGTGGCCGCCGTGCCGTCCGGGTTGTTCATCCAGTCGGCCTGCCAGCCACCGCCCATCGCCTGGATGAGCGCGATCGCCGAAGCCTGGCGGTTGACCTGCAGTTGCACCAGCGCGCGCCGCGCGTTGAGTGCGGCCGCTTGCGCCGTCACCACGTCGGTGTAGCTCACCTGCGCCGCGCGATAGCGGTTGAGCAATTGCTGCTCGGTCTTGTCGGCCGCGAGCGTCGCTTCGCGGCGGAAGCCCTCTTGCTGGGCGAGCGTGGCGCCCGTCGTCAACTGGTCCTCCACCGCCTGGAACGCGGTGAGCACCGTCTGGCGATAGCGCGCCACGGCGGCTTCGTGGCCGGCCTTCGCGGCATCGACGCTGGCGCCGATAGCGCCCGCATCGAACACCACCTGCGCCACCGAGAAGCCGAGCGACCACAGCGTGTTGGCCGAGCTGAACAGGTCCTTCACGCGGCTCGCATTGGTGCTGCCGACCGATGCGGTCAGCGGGATGTTCGGGAAGTACGCAGCGCGTGCGATGCCGATCTGCGCATTGGCGGATGCAACCGAGCGCTCCGCCGCCGCGATGTCGGGGCGGCGCTGCAGCAGCGTCGAAGGCACGCCGGTCGGTACGCCAGGCACCGTGGGCGTCCATTTCGCGGCGGGCAAGGTGAAGTCGGCGGGCGCCACGCCCACGAGCATCGCGATGGCATGTTCGAGCGTGGCGCGCGTGCGCGTGAGGCCCACGCGGTCGGCCTTGGCGTTGACCAGTTGCGTCTGCGCCTGCAGCACGTCGGTCTGCGCGGCGATGCCGGCCGCATAGCGGTTGCTCGTGATCTCGAAGGCGCGCTGGTAGCCCGCGATGGTTTCGTCGAGCAGCACGATTTCGGCATCGGCCTCGCGCAGCGAGAAGTAGTTGGTCGCGAGGTCGCCGATGGCCGAGAGCCGCGCCGCCGCGAGGTCGGCTTCGCTCGCCTGTGCATTGGCCTGCGCGCTGCTCACCGCTTCACGCAGGCGCCCCCAGACATCGGGCGTCCAGCTCGCGTTCAGCGAGGCGGAGAAACTGTTCGACGGGCTGGCGGTATCGCTGGTGCTGTTCACATTGCCGCTGCGCCGTCCGCTGCCGCTGAGCGACACCGAGGGGAACAGCGCCGCGCGCTCGCCGCGCACCAGCGCCTGGGCCTGCGTGTAGTTGGCCACGGCGGCGGCGATGTTCTGGTTCGACACCTGCACGCGGCCAGCCAGTTCGTCGAGCGTGGGGTCGGCGAAGAGCTTCCACCATTCGCCGCGATCCAGCGCATCGGCCGGTGCGGCGGGCAGCCAGCCTTCGGCGGTCTTCTGCTCCTTCCATGCGGTGGACGCCACAGAGGTCGGCACCTTGTAGGCCGGACCGACCGCGCAGCCTGCGAGCACGGCGGCGAGGGCCAGCACGCCGAGCCTGAGCACAAACCGTTCGGGCTGAGCCTGTCGAAGCCCTGCGCGGCGCTTCGACAGGCTCAGCGTGAACGGTTGGCTCTTTTCGGGCGTCACAAAAGTTGAAGTAGGTGATGCGTTCATTGGTGTTGTTCTCAAGCGGGCGTGACCCGGCTCAGCTCGTGTTCGTTCTTGCCACGGCGGCGCAGCTTGTCGAGCAGGAGATAGACGACCGGCGTTGTCAGCAAGGTGAGCAACTGGCTCGCGATCAGCCCGCCGATGATGGCCACGCCCAGCGGCCGGCGCAGTTCCGCGCCCTCGCCGAAACCGATGGCCAGCGGCAGTGCGCCGAGCGCGGCGGCCAGCGTCGTCATCAGGATGGGCCGGAAGCGCAGCAGGCATGCCTCGCGCACCGCTTCGAGCGGCGTGAGCCCGCGCGAGCGCTCGGCCTCCAGCGCGAAGTCGATGATCAGGATGGCGTTCTTCTTCACGATGCCGATCAGGAGGAACACGCCGATCAGCGCAATGATCGAGAACTCCATGCGGAACATCAGGAGCGCCAGCACCGCACCCACGCCGGCCGAGGGCAGCGTCGACAGCACCGTGATCGGGTGCACCAGGCTTTCGTACAGGATGCCCAGCACGATGTAGATCACGACCAGCGCGGCCAGGATCAGCATGAACTGCTGGCCCTGCGACTGCTGCGCGCTGGCGGCCGTGCCGGCAAAGGCGCCGCGCACGTTGGTGGGCATCGCGATGTTGGCCTCGGCCTTGGCGATGGCCTCGCGCGCATCGCCGAGGTTCGCGCCCTCGGCGAGATTGAACGAGATCGTGGTCGCGAGTTCGCCGTCGTCGTGGCTCACCGAAGTGGCGACCGATTGCTCCTCGAACTTCGCCACCGCCGACAGCGGCACCAGCGTGGTGGGCGTGTTGCTCAGCACGTTGCCGGTCGAGGCGCCGCGCAGGCCCGCGTTGGCCGACACGGGCACCGTGGTGCTCGCGGCCGTGGCGGTCGATGCGGCCCCGCCGGTGGTCGAGGTGGTGGTGGTCGTCGCCGCGACCTGCGTGGTCACGGTCTGTCCGCCGATCACCGAGGTGCGCGTAGCCGGCACGTACACGTCGCTCAGCGAATTGGGGCTGCGCGTGTAGCGCGGCGCCCACTCCATCACCACGTGGTACTGGTTGAGCTCGGTGTAGATGGTCGCCACCTGCCGCTGGCCGAAGGCGTTATAGAGCGCGTTGTCGATGGCGGTGGAGGTGAGGCCCAGGCGCCGTGCGCTGTCGGGGTCGACCTTGGCCACCGTCTCCACGCCGTTCTGGTCCTGGTCGGTGTCCACGTCGGTGAGCAGCGGCTGCAGCTTCAGCTCGTCCGACAGCTTCGTGGCCCAGGTGCGCAAGTCCGCGAGGTTGTCGCTCTTGAGCGTGTACTGGTAGGTCGAGTTGCTCGAGCGCCCGCCCGAGCGCACGTCCTGCACGGTGCCGAGGAACACGCGCAGGCCCGTCACCTCGTTGAGCTGGGGCCGCAGGCGCGCGATCACGGCCAGGCCGCTCTCGGTGCGCTGGTTCGCCGGCTTGAGGTTGACGAACATGAAGCCGCCGCCCGCGCGCGAGCCGCCGGTGAAGCCGATCACCGTGTCGACCGCCGGGTCCTTGCGGATGATGTCGACCACCTGCCGCAGCTTGGCCGCCAGCGCCTGCGACGAGATGCTCTGGTCGGCGCGCAGGCCCCCGTTGAGCTGGCCGCTGTCCTGCTGCGGAAAGAAGCCCTTGGGCGCGGCGCTGAAGAGATAGACGTTGAGCCCCACCACCGCCACCAGGATCAGCATGACCAGCGCCTTGCTGTCGAGCGCCCAGTCGAGGCTGTATTCGTAGCGCTTGAGCACCCAGTCGTAGCTGCGCGCGGCCATGCGCCCCAGGCGCCCCTGTGGCTTGTTCTTGTCGTGCTCGCCGCCGGGCTTGAGCAGCCACGCGCACATCATCGGCGTGGTGGTGAGCGAGATGACCAGCGAAATCATCACCGCCGCCGACAGCGTGATCGCGAACTCGCGGAACAGCCGCCCCACCTGACCGCCCATGAAAAGCAGCGGAATGAACACCGCCACCAGCGACACGCTGATCGACAGCACGGTGAAGCCCACCTCCTTGGCGCCCAGCAGCGCCGCCTTCATGCGCGACATGCCCGCCTCGATGTGCCGGCTGGTGTTCTCCAGCACCACGATGGCGTCGTCCACCACGAAGCCTGTCGCCACCGTGAGCGCCATCAGGCTCAGGTTGTTGAGGCTGAAGCCCAGCAGGTGCATCACGCCGAAAGTGCCGAGCAATGCGACCACCGTGGCCACGGCCGGCACGATGGTCGCCCGCACGCTGCGAAGGAACAGGCTGACCACCAGCACCACGAGCAGCACCGAAATGACCAGCGTGAGCTCGACCTCGTGCAGCGATCCGCGGATGGAGTTGGTGCTGTCCGAGGCCACCTGCAGCGTCACGTCGGGCGGCAGTTGGGCCTGCAGTTCGGGAAGCAGCGCGCGCACGCTGTTGACGGTCTCGATGATGTTGGCCGAAGGCTGCCGCGTGATGAGGATGACGATGGCCGGCTCGCCGTTGAAGAGGCCGAGCGTGCGCGTGTCTTCCACGCCGTCGATGACCTCGGCCACGTCCTGCAGCCGCACCGCCGCGCCGTTGCGCCAGGCCACGACCATCGAGGCGTAGTCGCTGGCGCGCAGGGCCGGCGTCTGGGTGTAGATCTGGAGCTTGCGGCCATCGCCCTGCACCATGCCCTTGGGGCGGTTGGCGTTGGAGGCCTGGATGGCGGCGCGCACGTCCTCGGTGCTGATGCCGTAGCGGTTGAGCGCGAACGGGAGCAGTTCGATGCGGACGGCGGGGAGCGAGCCGCCGCCGATTTCGACGTCGCCTACGCCATCTACTTGCGAGAGGCGTTGGCTGACGATGTTCGATACGGCGTCGTAGATCTGGCCTGGGGTCTTCGTCTTGGACGTGAGGGCCAGGATGATGACAGGCGAGGCCGCCGGGTTGGCCTTGCGGTAGGTCGGGTTGCTTCTGAGGGTCGCCGGCAGGTCGACTCGGCTGGCGTTGATGGCGGCCTGGACTTCTCTTGCCGCGCCGTCGATGTTGCGGCTCAGGTCGAATTGGAGGGTTACGCGGGACGAGCCTACGGAGCTCGTGGACGTCATTTCGTTGACGCCAGCGATGGTGCCTAAGTGGCGTTCGAGTGGCGTCGCGACACTCGTTGCCATCGTTTCGGGACTTGCGCCTGGAATGGAGGCGCGTACCGAGATGACGGGGTAGTCGACTTGGGGGAGTGGCGAGACTGGGAGGACGAAGAACGCGGCTATACCTGCCAAGGCGATGCCGATGGTCAGCAGGACTGTGCCTATGGGTCTTCTGACGAAGGGGAGCGAGAGGTTCATCGCTTGGTCCCCTGCGGAGGGCAGAGGCCGGGTCTCGCCCCGGCGGGCGACTTACTTTCTTTTGCTTCGCCAAAAGAACGTAAGCAAAGAAAAGGCGACCCCACTGTCTGCGACCCCTGCGCTCCGCTACGGGGCAACCTGCGGTGCTCACGTTTCGCGGGGTCCGCAGAACTCGCTTCGCTCAAACAGCTGCGGCCCTGATCCGCGAAACGCTCCGCTCCTCGGCGCAGCCAGAGGGGGGTGGATACCGAACGAGCCATCGCTTCGCTCGGCTTGCAATCGGGCCTTTGCTTCGCTCGGCTCGGGCTCCCTCTTCCCTTGTGGAGAGGGCTGGGGTGAGGGCCGGCAGCGCAGAAATACCGCGTCGCCCGCATGAATGCCGCCGCCCTCACCCCCGCCCTCTCCCCAAGGGGAGAGGGAGCAAGTCCGGCCGCCGAACGAAACAGCGACCCCACCAAAACGGAACCGACCGAAACGAGGCCGAGCGAAGCAAAGGCCCGAGAGCTGGCCGAGCGCAGCGATGGCCCGCTGGTCCCCCAAGCCCTTCTGGCTGCGCCGAGGAGCGCAGCGGTTCGCGGATCAGGGCTCGCAGCTGTTTGAGCGAAGCGAGTTCTGCGAGACCCCGCGAACCGCGAGCACCGCAGGTTGCCCGAAGCGAAGCGTAGGGACGCAGACAGCAGGGTCGCCTTTTCTTTGCTTACGTTCTTTTGGCGAAGCAAAAGAAAGTAAGTCGCCTGCCGGGGCGAGACCCGGCCTCGGAAAGCAAACAAAGAACAGGAAGCAAAACCGATCAAGCCGCTTCCTCCTCAACCGCAGCCCGACGCGAACTACCCCCTCCAAGCCGATCAAACGCCAGATAGATGACAGGCGTAGTGAACAGAGTCAGCAGTTGGCTAACGATCAACCCACCAAAGATCGCAAGCCCGAGCGGCCGCCGCAACTCAGCACCTTCGCCAAAACTAAGCATCAGGGGAACAGCAGCAAACAAGGCAGCCAGCGTCGTCATCAAGATAGGACGAAACCGCAGCAGTGCTGCCTGATGAATCGCCTCCCGAGCCGACTTCCCTTCAGTCCTCTCCGCATCAATAGCAAAGTCAATCATCATGATCGCGTTCTTCTTCACGATGCCGATCAGCAGAATGATCCCGATGATCCCGATCACCCCCAGGTCATTGCCCGTCAGCATCAGGGCAAGCAGCGCCCCCACCCCCGCAGAAGGCAGCGTCGACAAGATCGTCAGCGGATGCACATAGCTCTCGTACAACACCCCGAGCACGATGTACACGCAAACGATCGCCGCAAGAATCAGCCACAGCTGGTTCGACAACGACCGCTCATAAGCCCCCGAGGCTCCGAGGAAAGTCATCGTCACGCTCCCCGGCATCCCGATCTCCTTGGCCGCCGCGCGAATCGCATCGACCGACTGGCCCAGCGACACGCCAGGCGCGGTGTCGAAGTTCAAGGTGCTCGCCGGATACTGCGCCACGTGCGTGATCTGCAACGGCGCCGGCTGCTCGGAGATGTCGGCGATTGCAGCGAGCGGCGTGGCCGTGCCCGATCCGGCGATCAGGTTCAGCTGCCCCAGCGTCTGCGGCGTGTTCACCATGCCGGGCCGCGCTTCGAGAATCACGCGGTACTGGTTCGTCTCGGTAAAAATGGTCGAGACGATGCGCTGCCCGAAGGCGCTGTAGAGCGCATCGTCCACCGTGCTCGCGGTGATCGACAGCCGCGCCGCGGTGTCGCGGTTCACGTTCACGAACGCGGCCAGGCCCTGCGCGCCGGCATCGCTGCTCACGTTGCGCACCTTGTCCGACTCCTGCAGCTTGGCCACCAGCTTTTGCATCCACTCGGTGATGAGCGCGCTGTTCACGCCTTCGAGCGACACGCGGTATTCGGTCGGGCCGGTCTCGGCGTCGATGGTCAGGTCCTGCGTGGGCTGCAGGTACAGCGTGACGCCGGCCACCTGCCGCACGCGCTCGCGCAACCGGTCCATCACCTCCTGCTGGCTGTCGTGGCTGCCCTTCAGGTTGATGAGCATGCTGCCGGTGTGCAGCATGGTGTTGTTGGCGGCATCGACGCCGACGAACGAGCTCAGGTTCTCCACATCCGGGTCTTCGAGAACCGCGCGTGCCGCCTGCAGTTGCAGCTGCGCCATGCGATCGAACGACACGTCCTGCGCGGCCTGGATGCGCGCCTGCAGCTGGCCGGTGTCCTGCGTGGGGAACAGGCCCTTGGGGATCGTGAGGTACAGCACCACCGTGAGCACCATGGTGAGCAGCGCGACCAGGAGCGTGAGCGGCTGGTGGTCGATCACCCAGTGCAGCGAGCGGTCGTAGCGCACCATCACGCCGTCGAAGAAACGCTGCGCGCGCGCGCCGAAACCGGTGCCCGACGGGCTCTTCTTTTCCTCGTGCTTGAGCCAGCGCGCCGACATCATCGGCACCAGCGTGAGCGAGACCACCGCCGAGATCAGGATGGTGATCGCCAGCGTCACCGCGAACTCGCGGAACAGCCGCCCGACCACGTCGCCCATGAAGAGCAGCGGAATCAGCACCGCGATGAGCGACACCGTCAAAGAGATGATGGTGAAGCCGATCTGCGTCGCGCCCTTGAACGCGGCCTGCAAGGGCTTTTCGCCCTCCTCGATGTAGCGGGCGATGTTCTCGATCATCACGATTGCGTCGTCCACCACGAAGCCGGTGGCGATGGTCAGCGCCATCAGGCTCAGGTTGTTGAGGCTGTAGCCCAGGAGGTACATCAAGCCCAGCGTGCCGATGAGCGAGATCGGCACCGCGATGCTCGCGATGACCGTGGCGCGCAGGCTGCCGAGGAACGCGAAGATCACCAGCACCACCAGCACCACGGCCAGCACCAGTTCCATTTCCACGTGCTGCACCGAGGCGCGGATGCCGGCGGTGCGGTCGCTCAGCACCTCGATTTTCAGCCCCGCCGGAAAGCCGGCCTGCAGCTCGGGCAGCTGCTTCTTGATGGCGTTGACGGTGGCGATCACGTTCGCGCCGGGCTGGCGCTGCACGTTCAGGATGATGGCGGGCGTGAGCTTGGGTTCGGCGCTTTCGCCGTTCTCGGCGGTCTTGGTTCCGGCCCACGCGCCGAGCTGCGTGTTCTCTGCGCTGTTGACCACCTGCGCCACATCGACCATGCGGATCGGTGCGCCGTTCTTGTAGCTGACGATGAGGTTCTTGTAGTCCTCGACCGTGAGCAGCTGGTCGTTCGAGTTGATGGTGTAGGCGCGCTTGGGGCCGTCGAAGCTGCCCTTGGCGCCATTCGAATTGGCCGCGCTGATGGCGGTGCGCAGCGTATCGAGCCCGATGCCGTTGGCCGCGAGCGCCTGCGTGTTGGCCTGGATGCGCACGGCCGGGCGCTGCCCGCCGCTGAGCGACACCAGCCCCACGCCCGAGACCTGGCTGATCTTCTGCGCGAGCCGGGTGTTCACGAGGTTCTGCACCTCGGTAAGCGGCAGCGTGTCGGAGGTGATGGCCAGCGTGAGCACCGGCGCATCGGCCGGGTTGACCTTGGCGTACACCGGCGGTGCAGGCAGGTCGGCCGGCAGCAGCGAACCGCCGGCGTTGATGGCGGCCTGCACTTCCTGCTCGGCCACATCGAGCGTCTGGCCGAGCGAGAACTGCAGCGTGATGATCGACACGCCCGCCGCGCTGGTCGAACTCATGCGGTCCAGGCCCGACATCTGGCCGAACTGGCGCTCCAGCGGCGCGGTGACGGTGTTGCTCATCACCTCGGGGCTGGCCCCGGGGTAGAGCGTCTGCACCTGGATGGTCGGGTAGTCGACCTGCGGCAGCGCCGACAGCGGCAGGAAGCGGAACCCGACCATGCCCGCCAGCACGATCGCGACCATCAGCAGCGAGGTCGCCACCGGTCGCAGGATGAAGGGGCGTGAGGGACTCATGCTCTTGCTCCTTCCCCTTCCGGGGGAAGGCGGGGATGGGGGCAAGCGGCGCCAACCACGCCATGGCTGTTCAACGGCCGCCGTGCCCCCACCCTGACCCTCCCCCAGCGGGGGAGGGAAAAGTCCGCCCACGCGCTCATTCCGTTTTTCCCTGACGTTCCGACATCCGCTGCCAGCGCTCCAGCGCCGCCGGATCGCCCTTGTCGAGCGCTTCGAGGAAACGCTTGCGGCGCTCGAGCTGTTCGGGGTTGTCCCTGGCCGAATCGAGCATGCGCTGGCGCTGCTCGGCGGTGGGGAGCTTGGCTGCGGCTGCAGGCGCCGGCGCTGCCGCGGCGGCCGGTGGCGTTGCGGCTGCACCGGCGGCAGGTGCTGCGGCAGCTCCGGGTTCCGGCGCGGTGGCTGCGGCAGGCGCCTGGCCTCCCGCTTTCGCGCCCGCACCGTTGCCGCCACCTTGGCGGCGCCGGTGGGTTCCCGCCGCGGCCCCCGAAGCCGGCGTGGCCGGCCGATCGGCCTGGGTCTGCACGCGCGCGCCGTCCTTCAATCGGTCGCCGCCTTCGGTCACGACCTGCTCGCCGGCCTTCAGGCCCGACATGACGGCCACGTTGTCCACGCTCGATTCGCCGCGCGTCACGGGGCGCTGCGACACCGTGTTGTCTTCGTTGATCACGTACACGTAGTCGCCGTTGGGGCCGTGGCGCAGCGCCGTCACCGGCACCACCACCGCACTGCTCACGGTGCGCAGCAGCAGCCGCAGGTTGACGAACTGGTTCGGGAACAGCGCGCCGTCGGCGTTCGAGAAGCGCGCCTTCGACTTGACGGTGCCGGTCTGCGTGTCGACCAGGTTGTCGAGCGTCGAGAACATGCCCTTCGCAAGCTGGCGCGTGCGGGTGCGGTCGAAGGCCGTTGCCTCGAGCTGCGCGCCCTGCGCAAGACGCTCCTGCACTTCGGGCACGCGGTCTTGCGGCACCGAGAACTCGACGTCGATGGGCGCGATCTGCGTGATGACCGCCACGCCGCCGGTGGTGCCGGTCGAGATGTAGTTGCCCGCGTCCACCGGCCGGAGGCCGATGCGTCCGCTCACCGGCGCGGTGATGCGGCTCCAGGTGAGGTTGAGCTTTGCGGTGCCTTCATTGGCGCGGTCGATGGCAACCGTGCCTTCGAGCTGCTTGACCAATGCGGCTTGTGTGTCGACATCCTGCCGGGCGATGGAGTCCTGGGTCAGCAGCGTCTGGTAGCGCTGCAAGGTGACGCGCGCGGCGGCCAACTGGGCCTCGTCGCGCTGGCGTGCACCCGAGGCCTGCGCCAGCGCGTTCTGGAACGGCGCCGGATCGATGGTGGCGAGCACGTCGCCCTTCTTGACCATCTGCCCTTCCTTGAAGAGCACCTCGGTGAGCACGCCCGAGACCTGCGGCTGCACGGTGACGTTGGCCAGCGGAGTGACCGTGCCCAGCGCCTCGAGCTGCACCGGAATGTCGGCCTGCCGCGCGGTGGCGACGCCGACCGTGTTGGCGGACGCACCGCCGCCGCCCCGTCCGCCCGGCCCGCCGCCGGGACGCCCCGCACCTGGACCACCGGGACCGCCCGGTCCCGCCGCGGGAGCTTTCGAACGCTGTATCAGGTACCAGGCACCGCCTCCCAGGGCCACCAGCAGCGCCAGGGTCAGCAACCACCCCAGCCAGCGCCGCCTCTGTGCCGGAGGATGTGTCGGCGACACGATGGGCGGCAGGGGCTCGGGGGGAGTTTTGGGGTCCATGGGGATGCGTGGGGAGGTGCAGGGTTGCGGCCTAGAGTACAGCGCCGAATGGTAGTACCGCTGTTTGCTGCGCCGTAAAGCGACGGTAAAGCTGATGGGCCGCCCGATCGATCGATACCGGGCACCTGCGGTTCGCGCCGGCCGGATGCACCTCGCGCCGCGTTCCCGCATTTCGTCGCATCGCTGTGGCCGGGGAGAAGCAGCGCCGGCACAGTCCGCCCATCGATTCCCCGTTCACAACACCCATACCTTTCACCGGAGAACCACCATGCTGCTGCAGATCCTTCTTCACACACCCAAGTGGGTGTTCGCCGTCTTCGTGCTGCTCGTCTGGCTCGGCGCCAAGCAATTGCTGTCGAACAGCGTGAGCCTCAGCCGGGTCACGCTGATGCCCATCCTCATGGGCGGCCTGTCGGTCTTCGGCGTGATCTCGGCCTTTGGCGATTCGCTGGGTGCCTTGCTCGGCTGGGCGGCGGCAGCGGCGGTGCTGATCGCGCTGGTGCTGCAGCGCCCGCTGCCCGCCACCACCCGCTACGACGCGGCGAACCGCCAGTTCCACCTGGCCGGCAGCGCCGTGCCGCTCGCGCTGATGATGGGCATCTTCTGCACCAAGTACGTGGTGGGCGTGGCGCTCGCCATGCACCCCGAGCTGCGCCATCAGGCGGTCTTCGCCCTGGCGATCCCCACGCTGTACGGCGCCTTCAGCGGCATCTTCGCGGCCCGCGCGGTGCGCCTGTGGAAGCTGGCGATCAGCACCGATGCTGTCGCCACCGGCGTCCGTGCGGCCTAAGATCCGAGCCCCAGCCCCGAGCGCCCCGCCCAGCCAGGAACCGCCATGACAGTGCTCTTTCTGCTCCTCAAGATCTCCGTCACGGTGGTGCTGGTCGCCTCGGTCCTCGAGGCGCTGGTGCTCTCCTGGCGCAACGGCTGGGCCAGCTACGACTGGAAGGCGGCCGGCGTCT
Organism: Variovorax sp. W2I14; assembly: GCF_050435205.1. Classification (NCBI taxonomy): domain Bacteria; kingdom Pseudomonadati; phylum Pseudomonadota; class Betaproteobacteria; order Burkholderiales; family Comamonadaceae; genus Variovorax; species Variovorax sp. W2I14. Next base: position 2,892,536 of record NZ_JBNDJX010000001.1, read on the forward strand.
CGGTGTTCGACTTCCTGGTGCGCGAATACCCGCTGCGCTGGCTGCTGCCGGTGGCCTTCTGGACCGGCGCGATGGACTGGTTCTGGAACCACCGGCTCTTCACCCTGCCGATGGACCACTGGAGCGGCTGGGTCGCCTGCTTCATCGGCCAGGAGTTCTGCTACTACTGGTACCACCGCGCGGCCCACCGGGTGCGCTGGTTCTGGTGCACCCACGCCATCCACCATTCGCCGAACCAGCTCAACCTGTCGGCCGCCTACCGCTTCGGCTGGACCGGCAAGCTCACCGGCACGCTGCTGTTCTTCATGCTGGCGCCGCTGCTGGGCATGCCGCCGAAGGTGATCCTGCTGATGCTCACGCTCAACCTGCTCTACCAGTTCTGGATTCATGCGACGTGGATTCCGCGCCTCGGGCCGCTCGAATGGGTGCTCAACACGCCCTCGGCCCACCGCGTGCACCACGCCTCGAACCTCGAATACCTGGACGGCAACTACGGCGGCGTGCTCATCGTGTTCGACCGGCTCTTCGGCACCTACATCCCCGAGCGCGCCGACCTGCCCTGCCGCTACGGGCTGGTGAACCCGATCACCTCGAACAACATCCTGGAGATCGAGTTCACCCACTGGCGCGGGCTCTTGCGCGACCTGCGTTCGGCGCGCTCGGTGCGTGCGTTCGTGGGATACCTCGTCAAGCCGCCGGGCTGGCGTCCGGATGGGCCCGGCGACACCACCGAGGAACTGCGGCAGCGCGCCGCCCTCCGGCCCGCAACGCCGCCTTCCGCACCCGATTTCATTCCCCTTTCGATCAAGGAGTTGTCATGAATACCACCACCTCCAATACCTCGCGTCCCGACCTCGAAAAGCTCGCCCGCCGCCGCGCCGGCGCCAAGATGGGCTGGTACATCCACGCCTTCGTCTATGTGCTGGTCAACATCGGGCTGGTGGGGCTCTCGGCCGCCAAGGGGCACACCTGGGCGATGTACCCGCTGATGGGCTGGGGCCTCGGCCTTCTCATCCACGGCGCGGTGATCTGGTTCCTTGCGCCCGGCGGCGGTTTCTACGACCGGCTCGTGGCACGCGAGCGCCGCGCACTGGGCGCCGGGGAGCGCGGGTGACGCCTGAAGCGCTGCCCCGGTTTCGCGCGGAGAACTTCCGCAACATGCTGCGGCATGGCCTGATCACCGTCGCCTTCTGTTGCCTCATCGGCTCGGCGTTGGCCATCTCGGGCAACGGCAGTTGGGAATCCCAGATGGTGTATTCGCTGTCGATCGGAACGATCAGCTGGCTCGTCATCGACACCGGCCGGCTGATCCTGAGCGGCAACAAGGAGGTGCTGTGGCCGCACGGCCTCTGGGGCTACGGCCTGGTGGCGCTGGGCGTCACCGTCGGCTTTCTTGCCGGCAATGCGATCGGCGACGCCTGGGTCGGTGTGCCGCCGATGGAATTCCGCAATCTCGCCACGCGAAAGATGACCTCGACCATCGTCATCACCCTGGTTGCCACCATCGGCATGTGCTACTTCTTCTTCAGCCTCGGCAAGAGCAAGCACATGCAGGGCCAGCTCGATCTGGCGCAGCGCAACGCCACCGAGGCACGCCTCAAGCTGCTGGAGACGCAACTCGAGCCGCACATGCTGTTCAACACGCTGGCGAACCTGCGCGTGCTGATCACCGCCGACCCGCCGCGCGCGGTGGCGATGCTCGACCGCCTCAACAGCTACCTGCGCATGACGCTCAGCGGCTCGCGCGCGCTGGCGCATCCGCTCTCGGCCGAGTTCGACCGGCTGGGCGACTACCTCGAACTGATGTCGGTGCGCATGGGCGAGCGCCTGCGCTACACGCTCGAGCTGCCCGAGGACCTGCGCGACGTTCCGGTGCCGCCGCTGCTCTTGCAGCCGCTGGTGGAAAACAGCATTCGCCATGGGCTGGAACCCAAGGTCGAAGGCGGCGAGATCGCCGTGCGCGCGCGCCGCAGCGGCGACCGGCTGGTCATCGAAGTGAACGACACCGGCGTCGGGCTCGATGCGGCGTTGCCCTCTGACTCTGAAGAAGGCGGCAGCGGCTTCGGGCTCGAACAGGTGCGCGAGCGCCTGGCCACCGTGTTCGGCCCGCAAAGCGAGATGCGCCTTGCGGCCGCGCCGTCCGGCGGCACCTGCGCCACGCTGAGCTTTCCTCTGCCGGCGATTGCTGCTTCATGAATGCGACCACAACCACGATGAACCCCACCGCACTGATCGCCGAAGACGAGCCCCTTCTGGCCCAAGCCCTCAAGGCCGAACTGGCCGCCGCTTGGCCCGAACTGCAGATCGTCGCCACCGCCGGCGACGGCCGCAGCGCGGTGCGCGAGGCGCTGCGCCTGTTGCCGCAGGTGCTGTTCTTCGACATCCGCATGCCCGGCCTGGACGGCCTGGGTGCCGCGGCCGAACTGGCCGACAGCTGGCCCACCGACGAGGCGCCGATGCCGCAGCTGGTGTTCGTCACCGCCTACGACGAATACGCCGCGCGCGCCTTCGAGGCAGAAGCCATCGACTACGTGCTCAAGCCCGTGCAGCCCGGGCGGCTGCAGAAGACCGTGGCGCGGCTGCAGCAGGCGCTGGCGGCGCAGCAGCAACAGCCTTCGCCATCGGCCTCCCCCGCTGCGGCCCATGACGAGGCACTCGAACGAACCCTTGCGCAATGGCGCCAGGTGCTCGCCGCCGCCGGCACCGGCGCGGCGCTGCCCGCAACGGCGCCCTCTGCACCGCTGCGGATGATTGCCGCCAGCGACGCCGGCGGCAGCACGGTGCGCATGGTGCCCATCGACGAAGTGCTGTATTTCGAGGCGGCCGACAAGTACCTTCGCGTGCTCACCGCGACGCACGAGTACCTGATCCGCACGCCGCTCAAGCAGTTGCTGACGCAACTCGACGCCGACACCTTCTGGCAGGTGCACCGCGCGGTGGTGGTGCGCAGCGCGGCCATCGAATCGGTGCACCGGGACGAGGCCGGCAAGCTGCATCTCACGCTGCGCGGGCGGGCCGAGAAGATTCCGGTCAGCCGGCTTTACGCGCATCTGTTTCGCGCGATGTGAAATCACGCGGCGAACGCCCAGCAAAAAGCCGGCCCTTTCGGGGGCCGGCTTTTTTCATTCAGTCACGATTGATGTGGCTGTTTAGCGCCAGTGGCCATGACGGTGACCGTGGCCACGGTAGTACCCGCCGCCGTAGTAGCGGGGACCGTAGTAAGCCGGCGGCGCGTAATACACCGGGGCCGGACGGTAATACACCGGCGGCGGCGGACGGTAGTAGACCGGCGGCGGCGGTGCGTAATAGACCGGGGCCGGCGGTGCATAGACGGGAGCCGGGTAGTAGGCGGGACCGCCCACGCCGACCGCCACGCCGGGGACGCCGACACCGATCGACCAGCTCACATCGCTGCGAGCGCTGGCCGAGGTGGCTGCGAACAATGCACCGGCTGCCACGACGCCCGCGGCAGCCCATTTGAAGAAGGTGGAACGTGTGAGGCTCATGATGTTGACTCCTTGTTTCGGGGGCACTGTCCGGGTCTGGACCGCCCATGTGTGTATTGAACGCGGCAATTGCAAACGGGGTGCACCGGCCATTGTGAAGAACGTTGCCAAAGGTAACCCACAGGGGGTCGCCTCTAGAATGAAGCAATGACCTCCCCGACCGACAAAAGCAGTGCCAAAACGGCCGCCGCACCGAGCAATTTCCTGCGCCACGTGATCGAGAACGACCTCGCACAGGGTGCCTATTCCGGCCGCAAATGGGGCGGCTCTCCCGGCAACGCCGCCCACCATGCACAGGGCATGAACGACCCCGCCAAGGTCCGCCTTCGCTTCCCGCCCGAACCCAACGGCTACCTGCACATCGGCCATGCCAAGAGCATCTGGCTCAACTTCGAGCTGGCCCGCGAATACGGCGGCGTGAGCCACCTGCGCTTCGACGACACCAACCCTGAAAAAGAAGAACAGGAATACGTCGATTCCATCCGCGACGCCGTGAAGTGGCTCGGCTACGAGACCTACCTGGCCGACCGCCCCAGCGCCCCCGGCACCCTGCAGCCGCACGAGTACTTCGCGAGCAACTACTTCGACTTCATGTACGAAGCCGCCGAATACCTGATTGGCGCCGGCCTCGCCTACGTGGACGAGCAGACTGCCGACGAAGTGCGTGCGAACCGCGGCGACTTCAACACGCCCGGCACCGACAGCCCCTTCCGCACCCGCACGCCCGAGGAGAACCTCGCGCGCTTTCGCGCCATGCGCGACGGCCAGGTCGCCGACGGCGCCGCCATCCTGCGCGCCAAGATCGACATGGCCAGCACCAACATCAACATGCGCGACCCCGCGCTGTACCGCGTGCGCCGTGCCCACCATCACAACACCGGCGACAAGTGGTGCATCTACCCGATGTACACCTACGCGCACCCCATCGAAGACGCGCTGGAGCAGATCACGCATTCGATCTGCACCCTCGAATTCGAAGACCAGCGCCCCTTCTACGACTGGCTGCTCGACCGCCTCGCCGAAGGCGGCCTCATCGCCAGCCCGCATCCGCGCCAATACGAATTCGCGCGCCTGAACGTCACCCACGTCATGACCAGCAAGCGCAAGCTGCGCCAGCTGGTCGAAGAAGGCCACGTCGACGGCTGGGACGACCCCCGCATGCCCACCATCGCGGGCCTGCGCCGCCGCGGCTACACGCCCGAGGCGCTGCGCCTGTTCTGCGAGCGCAGCGGCACCACCAAGTCGGGCGGCTGGATCGACTACGCGAGCCTCGAAGCCGCGCTCCGCGACAGCCTCGACCCCATCGCCCCGCGTGCCATGGCCGTGCTCGACCCGGTCAAGCTGGTGATCACGAACTGGGGCGAGCTCATGGGCGGCGACGACGTACTCGACGACTGCTCCGCCCCCGTGCACCCGCACCACCCCGAGATGGGCAAGCGCGAGTTCAAGCTCGGCCGCGAGGTGTGGATCGAAAGCACCGACTACGAGGACGTGCAGCCCAAGGGTTTCTTCCGCCTGTTCCCGGGCAACAAGGTGCGGCTGAAGTACGGCCACGTCATCGAATGCACCGGCGCCACGCGCGATGCCGCCGGAAAGCTCGTCGAAGTGCAGGCCACGCTGGTGCCGGACACCAAGAGCGGCACGCCCGGCGCGGACGCGATCAAGGTGAAGGGGAACATCACCTGGGTGGCCGCGGCGGATGCGGTGCAGGCCGAGGTGCGGCTGTACGAGCGACTGTTTGCAGCGGCGAATCCGGGGAGCGGGGAACTGCTGGATGAGCTGAACAAGCAGAGCCTGGAGATTTGCTCGGCGTTCGTGGAGCCTTCATTGGCGAAGGCCCAGGCTGGCGTGGGGATTCAGTTCGAGCGGCATGGGTACTTCGTGGTGGATACGAAGACGGATGCGCCCGGCAAGCGGGTGTTCAATCGGGCTGCGGGGATGCGGGATAGCTGGGGCAAGTAACCCGCCTTCTTTCCCCCGCACAAAGCTGGGCCGCAATGGCTCCGGCTTTTTCATTTCATCTATTCCGGCCGCTTGTAGACCACGCCCAGCACCGCGCTGTTTTCGTCCGTCGTGCATACCGCCGAGCGGCCTTGCGGGCCGACCTTCAGGTTGATCGTGTAGACGCCGTCACGCGGCGTCGAGCCGCTGTCCACTGCGATACCGCCCGGCGGCACCCGCAGTTCGCGCGCGGCGGCAGTCACGCAGTTCTTGACGCTCGCATCGGGCGCGCCGCCGACGCGCAAGGAAGTGCTGCTGCATCCCGTCACCGCGACGCCCGCAGCAACCACCCATGCCAACCGGTTGAAACTTCGCATCGTCATGTCCGACTCCGTTGTTCAGTTGTCTGGGTAGATTGGAAGCCGCGTGAACACGTTCGCGTTGCAGGACGGCTGCGCGATCTGATGTGGCCTGCCGCCGCCGTCCGACGGCGACCGGCCGCAGACCCGGGCTATCCTGTGCATTCATGACTGTTCCAAGCCCTTCCCGCCTGATCCGCTTCAATAAGCCCTACGGCGTCCTCAGCCAATTCACCCCCGAGGGCCGCTGGCGCGGGCTCAAGGACTTCATCGACATTCCCGACGTCTACGTCGCCGGCCGCCTCGATGCCGACAGCGAAGGCCTGCTGCTCCTCACCAACGACGGCCAGCTCCAGGCGCGCATCGCCGATCCGCGCTTCAAGATGGAGAAGACCTATTGGGTGCAGGTGGAAGGCGTGCCGACCGAAGAGGCGCTCGCCGCACTGCGCCAGGGCGTACAGCTCAACGACGGCCTCACGCGCCCTGCCCGCGCCCGCCTGCTCGACCCGCCTCCCGATGTGTGGCCGCGGCAACCGCCCATTCGCGAGCGCAAGAGCATTCCGACCGCTTGGCTGGAACTGGCGATCAGCGAAGGCCGCAACCGCCAGGTGCGGCGCATGACCGCCGCTGTCGGGCTGCCCACGCTTCGCCTGATCCGCGCCGCCATCGGGCCGCACACGCTCGATGGACTGGCGCCCGGCACCTGGCGCGAGTAACAACGAACGCCGCCGCGCGACGTCACAGACAGAACCTGTTTCATTCGATTTCTTCTTCTCTTCATGCACGACAACATCCGAACCACTTCGCCCGACCTCCTCACGCCCGCACCGATGAATCGCCGCAGCGCGTTGCTCGGCACGTTGGGCCTGCTTGCGCTGCCCGCAACGCAAGCCGTCGCTGCTGCGCCCGCGAAGTCCAAGCAGGCGCAAACGCAGAAGCACCCCGACGTCTGGCCGCACGCGTCCCAGGTGCCGGGCGGCGTGGCGCGCCTGTCGCTCGGCCCGAGCGCCAAGCGCCCGGCGGCCTTTGCAGGCGACGTGCCCTTGCTCGTTGTGGGTGACGCCATCGAATGGACGGCGCTCGTCGGGATCCCGCTCGCAGCCAAACCCGGCGACGCGAGCATCACGGTGCGCGCAGAGAACGGCGGGAGCGAAAGACAGGTCGCCTACACGGTCACCGACAAGCAATACCGCGAGCAGCGCCTGACCGTGGCGCCGCGCACGGTCGATCTCTCGCCCGAGGACGAAGCGCGCTACGTGCGCGAGCGCGATCACCTGACTGGCGTGATGGCCACGCTCACCGACCTGCGGCCCGATGCCATGCTGCAGATGCGTGTGCCCGTGCCGGGTCGCCGCTCCAGTTCGTTCGGCCTGCGGCGCGTGTTCAACGGGCAGTCGCGCAATCCGCACAGCGGGATGGACATCGCAGCCGGCACGGGCACGCCGGTGCTGGCGCCGCTGCCGGGGCGGGTGATCGATACGGGGGACTATTTCTTCAACGGCGGCACGGTGTGGCTCGACCATGGCGGCGGGCTGCTGACGATGTATTGCCATCTGAGCCGGGTGGATGTGAAGGTGGGAGATGTGCTGAAGACGGGGGAGCAGTTGGCTGCGGTGGGCGCGACCGGGCGGGTGACTGGGCCGCATCTGCATTGGTCTGTGATGTTGAATCGGGCGATGGTGGACCCGGCGTTGTTCATTCCGGCTTGAAGCCTGGCAAGCCACCGCACCACACTCTGCTCATGCGCCCGTCCGAAGCACTGTCCCGGCACCGCGCCCGCGTTCTCGAAATAACCTTGAGTCATCACGTCCGGAACGTGCGGGTGTTCGGCTCGGTTTCGCGGGGCGAGGACGGTCCCGGCAGCGACATCGATCTGCTGGTCGACCCCACGGTACAAACCACGTACATGGGCATCGGCGCCATCCGATACGAGCTAAAAAATCTGCTGGGAATGGACGTGGATGTGGTCACGCCTGACGGCCTGCCTTCCCGCTGCCGCGACCGAGTGCTTCGCGACGCCATGCCCATCTAATCGGGCGACCCGCAACGCGAGGCCCGGCGCCATCCGATCCCGTTGGTTGACTCCGCGCTGTTCGCGGCTTGAGTAATCACCCTGAGTTCCGGATTCCGCTCGCCTCATAAACTCGCGCCATTCCAACGAGGGGCGGGTTGAGACGATGACCAAACAGACAAGAGCCGAGCGGCGCCGCGAGCGAGCGCGGATGGAACTGGCGGGCAAGGGGTGGACGGCGATTGTTGTCGGTGTCCTGCTCTTGGTGGTACTTCCGGCCTTCATGCGCGGGCCGATCATCGGCACGCTCGGCCCGGCGCTTCGTCCTGCAGGCTGGACGGCACTGGCGATTGGCGCGGCCTTGCTGGGGCTGCACTATCTCGTCGCTCGCAAGAAGGTTGTGCCTCAGGCCATCGAGCGTGCCGAGCCATCGGCTGCTGCGGTCAAGGCAGCGCCTTCTGCGGCCGTGCGACGCGAACCCGTGTTGGACTCCAATCTTTCCCAGCCAACGCCCTCGCCTTCAGTACCCACACCTGCACAGCAGCAGCAATGGAGCCCCGCCGTGCTCGCGGCCATCGAATGGCGCCGCTTCGAGGCCTTGTGCGAAGCGCTCTACGCGCAGGCGGGTTTCACCACGCGCAGCCAGTCGCACGGCGCGGACGGCGGCATCGACATCTGGCTTCACTCCAAGCACAGCGACGTGCCGCGCATCGTTCAATGCAAGCACTGGCGAAGCAAGCCCGTGGGCGTGAAGGAGATGCGGGAGTTCCTTGGCGTGATGGCTTCGCATCAGTTGAAGACCGGCACCTACGTGACGAGCTCGACCTTCTCCGCCGACGCCGCAGCGTTCGCCAAGGCCAACGGCATCCACGCGCAGGACGGCGCAGCCTTGCTCAAGCTGATCGGCCAGCGCACGCCCGAGCAACAGGCCGCATTGCTCGCCGTGGCTTACGAAGGCGAATACTGGCGGCCCACCTGTGCAAGCTGCGGCACGAAGATGGTCGAGAAAAATTCGTCCAAAAATGAAGGCAGCTTCTGGGGTTGCGCCAACTATCCGAAATGCCGGGGCAGGACGATTCCGAAGTCGAAGGCATCTGCAACGGTCTGACCGCGAGGCGCGCCATGACCAATCAACCGCTGTTCACCGAAGCCTGCCTGGACACATCCTTCGCCCGCGCCACCCGCCGCGAAACCCTCGACATCCTCAACACCCGCCTGCACCCCGCCCTGCAGAAAATCCTCGCCGCCGAAATCGCCTCGGGCAACCGCGTCGTCGATGTCGGCATCGACTGGCCCGACGCGGGCTCCGTGCACGTCACCTTGCACAACCATTTCGACAATCGCCACGCGACCTCCGAAGCCGTATTCAGCCTCTGCGACGACCCGCATTACTGGCACGCCGACTACAGCACCACCAGCAAGCCGACGCACCTGCTCATCTGCTGACCGTCTTCTTCGACCCCGGCCACACCGACGTGCTCCACGCAATGAGCGCCAGCAGCGCCACCTGAACCGGCAGCCGCACCACCAGCGCCCAATACGGCACGCTCGGAAAAAGCTCCGGCCGCTGCAGCATGTAGAAATGCGCGGGCGTCACGGCCAGGGTCAGAAGGATGAGGCCGATCCCCGCGGCGCGCCGCGTCGGCCGCCACAGCAGCCCGGCCGCGCCCAGCAGTTCGAACACGCCGCTCACCAGCACGGCCGCGCGCGGCCAGGGGATGTACGGCGGCACGATGCGCATCTCCGCTTCGGTCGCCACGAAATGCGCGATGCCGCCGAGAGCGAACCACAGGAAGACGAACACCAGGCCCGCCACGCGCCAGCGGCTCATGACGGGCGAATCCGTCATGCGCTTCTTCAGATCGGCTTGGTCAGATAAACCGCTTCGCGCCCCACGATCACGCGCTGCGCAGGCATGAAGATCGTGCAGTCGTCGCACGGCGCGCGGATTTCGTCCGGGCCGTTGGTCGCGATCAGCTCGTCTTTGGCAAAGGTCTCGAAGCCGATCAGCGGCCGCACGAACGCGAAGTCTTCCGACTTGATGACGTGTGTCTGCAGCAGCTGAAAGCGGCGCTGCGGCGCGGGCGCGGGCGTGGCCGGGTCCTTGTCGACCAAGCCGAAGTACGCGAGGAAGTCATACGTGACAGCGGTTGCCAGCACCGATGCCGAGCGCAGGAAGTGCTGGCCGCACTCGACCACCATCGCCACGCCCTTGCCGTCGGGGCCGCCGTGGCTGCCGTACTGGATCAGCGGCGTGCCGGAGCCCAGGCCGTCGGGCATCACGAGGTGCACCGACGGGCGGCCGATGGCCAATGCCACCTCGGCGTTGCGCTCGAACGCCGGGTAGACCCAGAACGGCACGACAGGTTGGCTGGTCGAGTGGATGTCCAGGATGTGGTCGGCGGCGTCCACCACCGGCCGCAGGATGCGCGCGCGGCGCAGCTCGGGGCTGTCCTCGCCGCCGTCCAGCCATTCGGGCGACCAGATGCGGTTGAGGTTGTGCACGATCTGGCGGCTGTCGTAGGGGGACTCTTCCTTGAACGACTCGTAGGCGTCGATGTTGGCGAAGGCCACGGTGAGCGTGCCGATCTTCGGGCGCACGCCGTTGTCGAGCAGGTGGGTGGCGGCGGTCATGCCGCAGATTTCGTTGCCGTGCGTGAGCGCATTGATCAGCACGTGCGGGCCCGGCTTGCCGGACTCGAAGCGGTGCACATAGTCGATGCCGACGTTGCCCTGGCGGTAGGCGGACAGGTCGCGGGGGAGGACCTCGAGGGCGGGTGGGGATTGGGTCATGGGGCTGTTGTTGGCGTGGAAGCGATGGGGTCTGGGGAGTTTGCTACAGCAGGCAAATCCGTGCTTCCCGACCTCGCGAACCAGTCACCGCCGCTGCGGCGCCCCAAAAATGCGCTTCAGATCAACGGCTTATCGCACCTGCTGGTAATCCACAGGCACCCACGCATACCCCGAGCCCTCGGCCCGGATGCGCCCCAGCCCCGGGAACGGCAGATGCGCGCCGGCCACCAGGTATCGCCCCTTGGCCGCATCCGCATACGCCTTCTTGCGCTCGGCCGCGGCGGTCTTGGAATCGACGTCGAACGAAATCGTCACCTGCGGCTGCACGAACTGCACCGAGGCGACGTGCATCAGGTCGCCCCACAGCACGAGCTTCTGGCCCTTGGACTCGATCACGTAGGTGTTGTGGCCGGGCGTGTGGCCGTGGGCGGCCACGGCCTTGATGCCGGGCACGAGGTCGGCGGCACCGCCCGCCAGGGGCTTGAACTTGCCGGCTTCGACGTACGGATTCAGCGAGGCCTGCGCGCCCTGGAAGAAGCCCTTCATCTCGGGCGTGGCCTTTTCCAGGTTGGCCTTGCTGAGCCAGAAATCGGCGTCTTCCTGGCCGGCGTGGATCGTGGCGTTGGGAAAGGCCAGCTTGCCGTCGACGATGAGGCCGCCGACGTGGTCGCCGTGCATGTGGGTGATGAACACGTCGTCGACCTGCTCGGGCTTGTAGCCGGAGGCCAGCAGGTTGTTGCGCAGGTTGCCCAGCGTGGGGCCGAAGAGCGAGCCGGCGCCGGTGTCGATCAGCACGAGCTTGCTGCCGGTATTGATGAGGTAGCTGTTCACCGAGGTGGGCACCAGTTCCTTCTTGAAGGAGCGGTCGAGCAGCTTGCCGACCTGCGCCTGCGTGGTGTTGGTGAGCAGCTTCTTCACCTCCAGGTCGATGGTGCCGTCGAACAGCGCGGTGACCTCGAAGTCGCCGAGCATCATGCGGTAGAAGCCCGGCGCCTGGGTCTTGATCTGGGGGGCGGCGGCGTGCACCGCCGTGAACGAAAGCATCAGCACGCTGCTCGCCAGTGCGGCGATGCCGCGGCGCAGCCAGTGGGTGGGTTGGGTCATGGGTCTTCCTTCTCCGGCTTGTCTTTAGAGGGGCCGAAGAATAGCCCAACCCGCCCGCCCTGCGCCGTGCTTACCAGTTGACCTCGCGCTCCGGCGTGGCCGAGATGTGGTGAATCGACAGGTCGGCGCCGTCGTATTCCTCTTCCTGCGAGAGCCGCAGGCCCATCGTGGCCTTGAGCGTGCCGTACACCACCGCGCCGCCGACCAAGGCCCAGACCACGCCGATCACCGTACCGATCAGCTGCGCCCAAACGTTCACGCCGCCGATGCCGCCCCAGCGCCTGCGTGCCGAAGATGCCGGCCGCGATGCCGCCCCAGGTGCCGCACAGGCCGTGCAGCGGCCAGACGCCGAGCACGTCGTCGATCTTCCATTTGTTCTGCGTGAGCGTGAACATGACGACGAAGATGCCGCCCGCCACGCCGCCCACCACCAGCGCGCCCAGCGGATGCATGAGGTCGGAGCCGGCGCACACGGCCACGAGGCCGGCGAGCGGGCCGTTGTAGACGAAGCCGGGGTCGTTCTTGCCCAGGGCCAGCGCCACCAGCGTGCCGCCGACCATCGCCATCAGCGAGTTGACGGCCACGAGGCCCGAGATCTTGTCGATGCTCTGCGCGCTCATCACGTTGAAGCCGAACCAGCCCACGCACAGCACCCACGCGCCCAATGCGAGAAACGGGATGTTCGACGGCGGATGCGCGCTCAGCGAGCCGTCGCCGCGGTAGCGGTTGCGGCGCGCGCCCAGCAGGATGACCGCCGGCAGCGCGAGCCAGCCGCCCACGGCGTGCACCACGATCGAACCCGCGAAGTCGTGGAACTCGTGGCCGGTGACCGAGGCGATCCAGGCCTGGATGCCGAAGGCCTTGTTCCAGGCGATGCCCTCGTAGAGCGGATACACCACGCCGACGATCACCGCGGTGGCGATGAGCTGCGGCCAGAACTTGGCGCGCTCGGCGATGCCGCCCGAAATGATGGCCGGAATGGCCGCGGCGAAAGTCAGCAAAAAGAAGAACTTCACCAACTCGTAGCCGCTCTTGGCCGCCAACTCGGTGGCGCCCACGAAGAAGTGGGTGCCGTAGGCCACGCCGTAGCCCACCAGGAAGTACACGATGGTCGAGACCGAGAAGTCGACCAATATCTTCACCAGCGCATTGACCTGGTTCTTCTTGCGCACGGTGCCCAGTTCCAGAAAGGCAAAACCGGCATGCATGGCCAACACCATGATGGCGCCGAGAAGGATGAACAGCGCATCTGCGCCCTGTTTAAGTGCGTCCATGGGAGCTTCTTGCAGTTTTTGGTTTGAATTGGTGCATCGCACCCGGATTGCCTGAGGCGATGGTGCAAGGAAGCAAAAATGGTGCCTGAAGGCTCTTTGATGGTGCGAAACGGGCCATAACGGCGCGTTCGCGCACCGGAACAGGCTGCTTTCAGCCCGTCAAGCCTGCGCCAGCTCTCAGCGCGTCGCGGTAGCGGCGGCTGCAGGGCACGGTCGTGCCGTCGTGCATGTGCAACTTGGCGTCGCCGCCGTCCAGCGGCTCGATTTCCTTGATGCGCGCGAGGTTCACCGCATGGCTTCGGTGCACGCGGACGAACCTGGCCGGGTCGAGCTGGGTCAGGAAATCGGTGAGCGTGGCGCGCAGCAGGTAGTCGTGGCCGTTGACGTGCAGGCCGACGTAGTTGCCCTCGGCCTGGAGCCAGTCGATGTCGGTGGCGGCGATCAGGAATTCGCGGCGCAGCTTGCGCACGAGGAAGCGTTCGGGGCGGGCGACGGCCGGTGGTGGGGGCACTGGCTGCATCGAGGGTTCGGATTCCTCCGGTTCCGCCGGGGTCGGCACCGGTTCGGCCGCGCCCGCTTCCGGCGCATCGAGCACCCTCGCCTCGCCCTGCAGCCGCAACATGAAGAGCCGGTACGCCCAGATCCCGAAGACGATCGACACGTAGACCCGCACGTCCTTCAGGTACTCGTAGCCCCATTGAGCGGTCCAGCCGCCGAAGTCGTAGCGGCCGCCCATCAGCGCATAGATCAGCGAGCGCACAGCGAACATGCCCGCCACGTGCACCACGCTGACGGCCACGCTGGCCACGATGTGTCCGGTCACGAAGCGCACCCAGCGGCCGGGCATCAGCGGCGCCAGGCGGCGCTCGATGGCCACGAACACCGGGATCAGCATCAGCAGCACCAGGTGGCTCGACCCTTCCCAGGTGACGATTTCCCAGGTCGCGCGCGACACGGCGCGATTGCGGGCATCGACCACCGCGACCATGGTGCTGAAGACGCCCTGCAGCGCCATCAGCACGATCCAGAAACCCACCTCCACGTAGCGGCGGATCGGCTCGTAGCGCTCGTACAGGTTGCGGCGGGACGCTTGCATGCCCGGGATTCTCGCCATCTGCGCGATGGCGGGGCGAATTTCGTCCCACCGGGGCCACCACTCGTCACAAAGGCCGGGCCATCCGCCCCATGGGCGCGCCGCCGGGTGGTGCCGGGCCACACGATGGCCGCACTTTCTGCTTCGAGGACCCTGAAGTGAACCTTCCGACTCCCCTACCTGGCACGGACCGGCGCCACGACATCGACGCCCTGCGCGCGCTGGCCTTCCTGTTCGTGATCCTCTATCACGTGGCCATGTACTACGTGGCCGACTGGCCCTGGCACCTCAAAAGCCCGCACGCGGCCGAATGGCTGCAGTGGCCGATGCGGGTACTGAACCTCTGGCGCATGGACCTCGTGTTCTTGATCTCCGGCGTGTCGCTCGGCTTCCTCGCCCGTCACCAGGGCACCGGGGCGCTGCTGCGCAGCCGGGGCGCCCGGCTGATGCTGCCGCTGGTGTTCGGAATGATCGTGATCGTGCCCTACCAGGCCTACGCGCAGGGCGTCGCCAACGGGCTGGTCGCGCCGGGTTTCGGTGCCTTCCTGCTCCGCTACCTGTCGATGGCCGAGCCGTGGCCCAAGCGGGCGTTCGACGGCGCGGAGTTCGGCATCACCTGGAACCACCTCTGGTATCTGCCCTATCTTTTTGCGTACACCGCGCTGGTCGCGCTGACGCTGCCGCTGTGGCAATCGCCGGCCGGCCAGTGGGTGCGCCGCCGGTTCAACGCGCTGCGCGGCTGGAAGTTGCTGCTTCTGCCGGTGCTCCCGCTGCTCGCGTGGACGGTCCTGCTGGCCCCGCACTTCCCGTCCACGCACAACCTGGTGCGCGATTTCTACCTGCACGCCATCTACCTCACCGTGTTCCTCTACGGCTACTGGATGGGCGTGGACACGGGCATCTGGAAGGAGCTGGAGCGGCTGCGGCGCGCGTCGCTGGTGCTGGCGGTCGTGGCGATCGGCACGCTCATCGCGCTGCGGGTCGGCGTGGGAAGGTCGGCGCCCGGCCTGCTCATGGACCTGCTGCGCACGCTCTATATGTGGCTGGCCATCGCGACCATCCTGGGCCACGGCCACCGCCACCTGAACCGCCCGTGGCCCTGGCTGCGCTGGGCCAATGAGTCGGTCTACCCCTGGTACGTGCTGCACCAGACGCTGATCATCGTCGGCGTGACCGTGCTGGCACCGCTCGCGCTCGGCCCGGTGTTGGAACCCGCGCTGCTGGTGGCGCTGACCATCCTCTGCTGCTGGCTGCTGACCGACGGGCTGATCCGCCGCATCAACTGGCTGCGGCCGTTGTTCGGGCTGAAGCTCAGGCGGCGGGCTTCGGCTGAAGCTCTTCCGCCGCAATCGGAACCAGGATGGCGTTCCCCGTCGCCACGAGCTTGAGCGCGTCGTCACCCTGGCCTTCGGGCTGCGCATAGAGCTCGGCCACGACGAACACTTGCTTGCGCCCCGCCTTCACCACCCGGCCGCGCGCGACGAAGGCGCTTCCGATGGCGGGCGAGATGCAGTTGACGGAGAAGTGCGAGGCCAGCACGCGCCCTGCCTTCGTGGAGGCCGCGTAGCCGCTCACGGTGTCGAGCAGCGCGGCGATCATGCCGGCGTGCAGGAAGCCGGCGTACTGGCCCATGTCTTCCTCGCGCCAGTTCATGCGCAGCTCGGCTTCGCCGTCGGCTGCATGGTGGACTTCGAAACCCGCCCAGCGATTGAACGAAGCGGTGCGGTTGATGGCCTGGATGGTGTCGAGCACGGGGGTTCTCCTTGAAACGGGGGTGCGTTGGTGGGGTGGATGAATCCACTCTACGAACCGGCGCCTTCGCGCGTCGTCGCACGCGTGACCGGAAACGCCGTTGCGGTTGCATTGGCGACAGCCGCCATCGGCGTGAAATATTTATTGAGGCGCCTTAACCCCGTTGAACGAGCCCGGCCGTATGAGTGGAGGTCAACCCACTCACTTTCGAAGGCTCTTCCATGAAAGCAACGTCCTCCGCCCTCCTGCTCCGCGCCACCGTCGTCGCCGCCACCTGGCTGGTGTTGAGCGCCAGCGCGCAGGTGCCGGCCCCCTTGCCAACCCAGGCGGCCGACTCGCGCATCACCCAGGTGAAGGTCTACCCCGGCAGCGCCACCGTGGAACGCGTGGCGCGTGTCGCGGCCGGCAGCCGCTCGGTCACCTTCGCCTGCCTGCCGGCGGGGCTGGACGTGCAAAGCCTGCAGGTGTCGGCCGACGCGTCGGTGCGGGTGGGCGAGACCTCGGTGCTCAACGAGCAGCGCGAGCTTTCGGCGCGTTGCGCCACCAGCGCGCTCGACGGCCGCATCCGCGAACTCGAAGACCAGAAGGCCGCGCTGCAAGCCGAGCGCGATGCATTGGGCATGGTCACCGGCTACCTCAAGGGCCTCTCGGGCGGAGATTCATCACAAGGCGCCCGTGCGCCGATGGACGCGCGCAACCTCGCCGCGGTGACCGACGCGATGCGCCGCACCGGGCAGGACTCGCTGCTGAAGCAGCACCAGCTCGCGCGCAAGCAAAGCGACATCGACCGCCAACTCAACCCGCTGATCGCCGAGCGCACCCGCTCGCAGGGTAACGGCGCGCAGGTGGTGGCGGTGACGGTCACGCTGGCCGCCAGCGCCGATGCCGAGGTGAAGCTCAGCTATCAAGTCAACGGCCCCGGCTGGACACCCACCTACCGCGCGCTGCTCGACACCACCACGCGCAAGGTGCGCATCGAACGACAGGCGCTGGTGGCGCAGGCGACGGGCGAAGACTGGCGCGGCGTGAAGCTGGTGCTCTCCACCGGCCAGCCGCGCCGCGAAACCACTGGCCGCACGCCGGGCGCATGGCGCATCGGCATCGAGCCGCCGCCGCAGCGCCCAAAGACCGACATGGCCTACATGGCGGCACCTGCGCCAGCCATCGCGGGCGCACCGCCGTCGCTCAGGGAGTCGGCCATGGAACGCCGCGCGCCGCTGTTCGATGTGAGCGTGTTCGACAACAGCTTCGCCACCGAATTCTCGGTACCGCAAAGCATCGACGTACCCTCCAACGGCCAGCGCGTGACGATGGCGCTCGGCCAGTACGAGGACACGGCGAAGCTCGCCTCGCGCACCAGCCCGCGTGTGGACGCTAGCGCCTTCCTTGTCGCCGACCTCGCACAGCCCACGGGCGTGTGGCCGGCCGGCCCGATGCAGCTTTATCGCGACGGCAACTTCGTCGGCAACGGCCAGTGGACGGCGCCGAGCGATGCGCGCCTGACGCTCTCCTTCGGCCGCGACGAACTGGTGCGCGTACAGGCCGAACCGGAGAAGGACAACCAGGGCACGGGCGGCTTCGCCGGCACGCGCGCCGAGCGCAAGGTGCAGCGCGCCTACGTCGTCGAAAACCGCCACCGCACGCCGATCGCGGTGCAGGTGCTCGAAGCGGCGCCGGTCTCGGTCGACGAGCAGGTGCGCATCGCCTCGCAGTTCTCGCCGCAGCCGGGCGAGCTGGCGTGGAACAAGCAGCCGGGCCTCGCGATGTGGAGCTTCGACCTCGATGCCGGCAAGGCCGCGCGCGTGGCGGCCGACTACACGATCAGCTATCCGAAGGACGCACGGCTGCAGATGCGCTGAGCGCGCGCTCTCGCACCTTCTTATACGAGTTTGCGGTTAGTCGACCAGAACCGTTCGGACTGAGCTTGTCGAAGTCTCGCGCGGCGCTTCGACAAGCTCAGCGTGAACGGATTGATATTTTTGAACGCGTTTCCCTATCAGAAGTCGAACTTGGCCGACACCTCGAAGGTACGGCGCGGCGCCAGCAGCACCTGGCTGGTGGCACGCCCCACCCAGGTGGCGTAGAGCTTGTCGGTCAGGTTGCGCACGCGAAAGCTCAGCAACGCGTTCTTCAACCGATAGCTCACCGCCGCATCCATGGTGGTGTAGCCGTTGATGCGAATCTGGTTGGCGGTGTCGGTGAACATGTGGCCGGTGCGGTTGAGCGACACGAAGTATTCGAGCTTCGAGTTGTCGGGCCGGTAGGTCGCAAAGACGTTGGCCACGCGCTCGGGCACGTTGGGCGGCGTCTTGCCCACGCGCGAGACGTTGCCCGCTTCCACCAGCGTGTCGAAACGCGCATCGAGCGCCGCGAGGTTGCCTGCCAGCGTCCATTCGCGGGTGGGCTTCCACACCGCAGACAGTTCCAGCCCGCGTGACGACTGGCGCCCGTTGTTCACAGGCTTTCCGGGGTTGTTCGGATCCTGGGAGAGCACGTTGTCGAGCTCGATCTTGTAGACCGCCGCGGTCCACTCCAGGTTCGCTTCGGGCAGGCTCTGCTTGAAGCCCACCTCCGCCTGCTTGCCGCGCGACATCGGAAATGCCGCGTTCGATGCCGCCAGGAGGAAGAGCGAATTCACCGGCAGCGTGGCGTTGGTGTACTGCGCGTAGATGCTCGATTGCGGCGTGATGTCGTACACCGCGCCGAGACGGCCCGAAGTCGAGCGGTAGCTGCTGCCGAAGCGCGTGTTGCTGCCCAGGTTCAGGTCGGTGATCGAACGATCCACCTCGGTGCGGTCGTGGCGCAGACCCCCGACCAAGGTGAGATTGCGGACCGGCTTGAGCGCGTCTTCGACAAAGACCGAACTGACCCGCGCCTTGGTGTTCATGTCGGTCCGGTTGCCGCCGCCCACGCTGAGCGCCGGGTCATCGTTGAAGTAACCCACGTAGGGGTCGAACACCGGCACCCGCAGCAGGTTCGCCGTGCCCGCGCTGCTGTTCGAGAAGCGGCGCTGGCTGCCGAAGCGCGTCTCGCTGTATTCGCCACCGACGACGAAGCGGTTGTCCATGCCGCCGATCGTGCCCTTGTGCGTGGCGTCGATGCGGTCGAGCCAGAAGTCCTGGTCGTGCGTGATCAGCGTCTGGTCGCGCGCGATGCCGGACGGCGCCAGGAAGGTGGCGCTCTCGGAATTGCGGAACACGCGGTTCGACTTGTTGGCCGAGAACTCGTTGCGCCACGACCAGCCGCCGTCGAGCTGGCCCGTGAGGCGCGCGCGCAGCCAGTAGGTTTCGGACGAGTTGTCGTCGTCCAGCACGTTGTAGTTGGTGCGCGTCATGCGCCGGTCGATCACGCGGCCATCGGGCGTGCTCACCACGTTCGTCGGCTGCGTGGCAAAGCTGCGCGGCACGAGCGGCGTGCCCCAGTAGGCGTCGTTGTTGTCGCGCAGGTAGTCGAAGGAAAGGTCCAGCTTCACCGAGCCGCCGAGGTCGAGCGCGAGGCCGCTGGTGAAGTGGTCGATGCGCTCGCCGTTGCGGTCGATGGTGCCGACCTTGCTGTCGTTGCGGCTGTAGTCCAGCCGGTAGGCGCTGGCATCGCCGAGCGCACCGCCGAAACCGAAGGCCGCGCGCGTGGAGCCGTAGCTGCCGTACGAAAGCAGCGCTTCCTTGTGCGGGTTATCGCGGTCGGGCCGCTTGGTCACGAAGTTGACGACACCGCCGATGGCACCCTCGCCGTCGAGCACCGAGGCCGGGCCCTTCAGCACTTCGATGCGGTCGTAGTTCCAGGTGTCCTGCACGCGGTTGACCACGCCCGCGCCCGAGCTGCGCACACCGTCGTAGAGGTAAATGAGGCTGCTGAAGCCGCGCGTGGAGAGCGTCGTCGGCGACGACGGCGGGCCGCCGCCCGACAGGCCCGCCATGCCGCGCAGTGCCTCGCTGAAGGTGCGCGCACCGCGCTGCTGGATTGCGTCCTGCGACAGGATCTCGACGGAGGCCGGCGTCTCGCGCACCGAGAGACCCAGGCGCGAAGCGGCGCCGCTCGATTCCTCGAGGTGCAGGCTGTTGGCATCGCGGCTGCCTTCGATGGTGACGGCGCCGAGCTCTGCGTTGGCGCTGGTGCCTTGTGCATACGCTGCCTGGAAGGCCGTGACGGCGGCCACGGCGATGGCCGTGCGGGTGAACTGGATCATTGGACTGCCTGGTTGGAACGAAACGAAAAACCGGAAGAAGCGATGCGATGCGCTAGGCGACAGAGAAGCGCCGCAGCCGCCACGCCGCAAGGCCGAAAAGCAGCAGGCTCGGCACGAGCAACTGCAGCACCGCCAGCGCGGCCTGGCCGCGCATCAACTCGGCGGGCTCCTCTTGCCAGGCAAAGGCCGGAATGCGGTCGAACTCGGCGGGCGTGAACGCATCGCGCGCATCGATGCGCGGGAAGAAGAAGGCCTTCCACGCCTCGTGATGCGCCACCGTCTGCGCCTCGAAGCGCGCATGGCGCCGCACGCCGTTGCCGGCCAGCGCGGTCATCCCTTCGTAGGCGACGGCGGCGGGCGACACCGCGCCGAAGCGGCCGAGCAACTCCTGCTGGCGCGCCTGCTGCGCGTCGAAGCGCTCGAGCGCGGGACGGATCGCCTCGTCGACCTCGCGCTCGATCTTGTAGTTGGCCAGCGCGCGGCCGGCGATCTCGATCTTGCCGTTGCGCGGCACGAGGATCGCGCCATGGCCCACGTGCTGGTACTCGGTGCCCAGCAGATCCTGGTAGCGCTTCATCGCCTCGGCCGTGACCACGCGCTGGCGCGTGGCGAGTTCGGTGCGCGACGGCGCCGGCGCGTCCCGCGTGACGGCAAGGTTGAGCAGCACGGGCGCGACCAGCACCAGCGCCACCCACGCGATGACCAGCACCATCGCATTTGTCGCCGACGACGCGCCGAAGGCATTCACCGCCACGACCAGCGCGAACCAGAACAGCGCGTAAGCGCCGACCAGCAGCGCCCACCAGAGCGTCGCGCTGCCCATCGCGCTGGATGCGCCGGCGAAGCCCGCATGGCGCGCGATCCACAGCACCGCCACAGGCAGCAGCACGGCCGGCCCCAGCAGCACCACGGCGCGCACCGTGAGCTTGCCCGCGAGCAGCGTGCGCAGGCGCAAGGGCTGCGACAGCAGCAGGCGCAAGGTGCCGTTCTCGCGCTCGGCCGACAGCAGGTTGTAGCTGAGCGCGAAGATCAGCAGCGGCAGCAAATAGACGATGACGAACGCCAGATCGAAATGCCCGCTCAGCAGGTGCCACGGGTTCTCGATGTCGCTCGGGTTCATGAACACGACGCGGCTCTGGTTCGTGACCTTGTACTGGCTCGGGAACAGGTCGCTCTGCCCCAGCGCGACCGGGCCCAGCGGCGCGGTCGGCAACAGCGCATGCTGGCCGCCATAGCCGCTCGCCATGCGCGAGGGATCGGCCGGGTTCTCGAACGGCGTGGGTTGCGCATTGCCGGCGAGGATGGCTTCGAGCTGCACGCGCTGATTGGCGCGAGTGTCGCGATCGGCTTGCGCGACGGCCGCCTGTGCGCGGTCGCGCTTGGCGGTCTGCATGAGGCCGTTGCCGAGCGCATAGGCCACGAGCAGAAGGAACAGCGCACCGACGACCCAGAGGCCGCGCTCGGCGAGCATCAAGCGGATTTCCTGGCGCATCACGGCCAGCAGGCGGCGGCCTTGGGGAGGATGAATGGACATGTGCGGCATCCCTCTTCAGAGCGCGCGCTGGCGCACAGTGGCGAAGGCCGCGAACGCCGCTGCCAGCAGCAGGCCGACGCACAGCACGGCCAGGCTGCGCGCCTGGTGCCACAGCGCCCATCCCACGCCCGGCGAGTGGTAGTCGAACGGCGGCACGGTGGCCCAGAGGTCGGTCGTGGCCTGGTAGGAGAAGTGGCGGTCGCCCAGCGGATCGGCATGCACCACGAGGTCCTTGCTCATCAGGTCCTGGATGTTGCGGCGATGCAGTTCGGCCGCGGTCGTGAAGCGGCGGTGGTGCGAGAAATCGGTGCCCGCCATGCCCATCGAGAAACTGCGGATCGCGAGGATCGGCAGCACGAGGCCGCTCCATTCCTGCACGGTCTGCTGCTGCTCCCAGGTGTCCCACAAACGGCCGTAATGGCGGTCGTACACGGGGTACGAGGCCTGGTCGTCCAGCCGCAGCGCGATGCCCCACTTGCTGAGCGGCACGTCGCGACCCCAGCGCTCGGTGGTGCCGAAGTTCTTCTGCCAGACCTGGTCGGACACGGTCTTGAGTTCGGCGCCGAGTTGCTGGTTGAACTCCAGCCGCGTCGGGCTCGGGAACCAGGTGCGCGACAGCTCGGAGAGCACGCGCGGCGCCATCACGGCCTGCCCGATCCACAGCGCGAGCAGCACGGTGATCGCGGTGCGCGAGGTGGCCGACATCGCCGACACGCCCAGCACGAGGAACACGAAGATGCCCAGGTACACCGCATAGCCGAGCGACCATGCGGCAAGGCGCAGCAGCGCATCGATGCGCTCGCCCTGCTCCGCGCCCGCGGCCACCGCGACGGCCGCGACGATGGCGGCCGGCACGAGCAGCACCGCGAGCGATGCCGCGAGCGCGAGCGCCTTGCCGGCCAGGAGGCGCAGCGGCGACACGCCCAGGCTCAGCGTCTGCCGCAGGATGCCCTGCTCGCGTTCACCCGCGAAGGCGTTGAAGCCGAGCACGATCACCAGCAGCGGGCCGAGCACCTGCAGGATCCAGCCGACCGAGAGGTTGCCGAAGCGCTGCAGCCCGGTCGCGTCCTGCGCGGCGTTGAACTTCACCTCGCTCTGCCGGTGCGCCTGCAGCCACACGGTGCTGCCGATGAACGGGTTGATGCCCGAGTCGACCATCGACAGCGGCGGCTCGGGCTTGAAGGCGTGCATGCCCTGGTGCGCGGCGTCGTGCGGATGGCGCTTGTCCTGGTGCAGCCAGTCGCGGTAGTCCATGGCCTGTGCGGCGACCTGCTCGGCGTGGGCGCCCTGCTGGTGCGCCCATCCCACGGCGAGTGCGGTGAAGAGCAGCATCACCACAAGTCCGCCCGCCAGGTACAGGCGGCCGTCTCGCAGCCGTTCGAGAAATTCGCGTCGTGCGATCCAGTTCAGCAGCATTTTCAGGCTCTCATGTGCTGGAGGTAGAGCGACTGCAGATCGGTGTTCGCGATCTGCGCTTCGCCGTCGAGGCTCTCGACGAGGCGGCCGCGTTTCATGATGCCGACGCGGGTGGCGGTCTGCTGCGCATGGAACAGGTCGTGCGTGGTGGTGAGCACGGCCACGCCGGTGTCGGCGGCGCGGCGCAGCAGGTCGGAGAACTCGGCGGCGGCATGCGGGTCGAGCCCCGAGGTGGGCTCGTCGAGCAGCAGCGCCTTGGCCTGCTTGGCGATCGCCACCGCGATCCATACCTTCTGCCGCATGCCTTTGGAATACGCCGAGACACGTTTGTCGGCAGCCGCGTGGTCGAGCCCCACCTCGGTCATCAGCTCGAGCAAGCGTGAGCGCGGCAGCTCGTGGCCGAGCGCGAGGCCGGCGAAGAAGCGCAGGTTCTCCAGGCCCGAGAGCGTGCCGTAGAGCGTGACCTGCTCTGGGATGTACGCGACGTCCTGCTTGGTCGCGACCGCGTGGCGCGTGACGTCGACGCCGTTGATCTCCACCGTGCCTCCGGTCGGCGCGATGAAGTTCAGGAACAGGTTGATGGTCGTCGTCTTGCCCGCGCCGTTGGCGCCCAGCAGGCAGTAGATGTCGCCGCCGCGGATGTCGAGGTCGAGACGGTCGAGCGCGGTGTGCGTTCCGTACTGTTTGGTGAGGCCGATGGCTCGGAGCATGGACAGGTTTCCGGTTGGAGAAAAGGCAGGCGCAGACAGACGCGCGCAGGCCTGCGACGGCGCGGGGTGCGCCGGTGCGGTTTTGTTCAGTCGTGGGGGAGTTGGCGGGGAGCGCCCCGCCTTGTCGTCAGCGCAGGATCAGCGCTTGTTCTTGTTCTTCGCGCCGCCCTGGCGCGCCTTGAAACGCGGGTTGGACTTGCAGATCACGTAGGTGCGGCCGCGCCGTGTCACCACCTGGCAATCGCGGTGACGCTTCTTTGCTTCCTTGAGCGAGGACAGGACTTGCATAGGGTCGTTCCGAAAAGTTGGACCCGCGACTATACGTTATTGAGAATTCATTCTCAATAACGCCAATAACATCGCAAGGCTGACCGCAACCTAACGCGTCAGTGCGCCTTGCGCTTGCTCGCCTTGCCGCCTGCGTCGACGCAAGCCGCGCACAGCCCGTGCAACGTCACCTCGTGGCTCTTCACCTGGAAGCCCTTGGGCGCGAGGTCGTCCATCGGACCCGGGCATGCATGCAGCAGGAACACCTGCTTGCAGCCCGAACAATGGAAGTAGTGGTGATGGTGGTCGGCCCCTTCGCCGTCGTGGTGCGCGTGGCGATGCGCGGCGGGCTTGCAGGCCACTTCGTAGCGTGCCGGTTCGCCCGGCAGTTCGACCTTCGCGATCTCCCCGTCGGCCAGCAGCAGCGAGACCTGGCGGTACACGGTGGAGAGGCTGATCTCGGGAACGATCTCGCGAGCGTGTTCGAGGATTTCCGGTGCGGTGAGGACGCGGCCGGCGTCGCTGAAAGCGGAGAAAACGGCGTTGCGTTGGCGCGTGAGGCGTTGCATTTTTCGATGATAGTGGGCGGGCCGCTTGCGTTCAGCCGGCCGGCCCGATGCCCGTTCAGTCGGATGCCGCGGGCTCGTCGCCGGACTTGCGCTTCTTCCCACGCGCCGCCTTCTTCGCCGCACGCTCCGCATCGATGCGCTGCCCCTCGGCCAGCCACGCGGCAAATTCCTCGGGCGTCTCGAGCGTGATGCGCCCGAGGTTCCCGGCGCGGAACTCGTGCATCACGATTTCCGCCGCCTTCTGCAAATTGACCCGGCCCTTGCCCAGCAGCGCGCCGCGCTTGCGGCCGATGGTGTCGAGCACGTCCTCGTCCTTCATGCCGGCAATGGTCGCTGCGTCGAGCTCGATCAGCTTGAAGCGCGCCGCGATGCCGGCGGCGTAATGCGTCTTCAGGTAGTTGAGCAGCTCCAGCGCCACTTCCTCCTCGTCGAAGGCATTGCGCCCCACCGCACCGCTGGCCGCGAGGTTGTAGCCGCTCTTGGGCACCACGATGCGCGGCCACAGCATGCCGGGCGTATCCCACAAGTAGAAGTCGTCGGCCAGCGTGATGCGCTGCTCCAGCTTGGTGATGCCGGCCTCGTCACCCGTCTTGGCCTTGCGCCCGCCGGTCAGCGTGTTGATGAGCGTCGACTTGCCCACGTTCGGAATGCCGCAGATCAGCACCCGCATCGGCTTGGCCATGCCACCGCGGTTGGGCGAGAGGTCGTGGCAGGCCTTCACGATCTGCTGCGCTGGCGTGGTGAGGCTGGCGTCCAGCGGAATCGCGCGCGTGTCGGGCAGCGCGTTGTAGTGCGCGAGCCAGAGCGCGGTGCGCGCGGGGTCGGCCAGGTCCTGCTTGTTGAGCACCTTGAGCGTCGGCCGACCAGCGGTCAGCTCGGCCAGCATCGGGTTGGCGCTGGAGCCGGGCAGGCGCGCGTCGAGCAGCTCGATGACCACGTCGATGTCCTTCACCCGCTCGGTGATGGCCTTCTGGGTCGTGTACATGTGCCCGGGGAACCACTGGATCGCCATCGATGGATGCTCTTTCTGTCGCGCTGACTTGGAAGGGGACGGCTCGGAGGCCGGGTGCGCATTGTGAACCGGGAACCTGAACAGCGACCCGATGCTATCTTTTCAATAGCTGCAACCCTAGAATCCGCGGCGCTGCGTCCTGCAGCATTCCAACAAACTCCGAGGGAAATCCATGTTCAAGCGCCTTGCCGTTGCCGCCCTGCTGGCAGCCACCGTCGTGCCCGTGTCCGTCGTCCATGCCCAGCGCCCTTCCCCGCCGCCCGGCCCGCTGACCAGCGGCTTCCTGTGCTGCAACATGCGCACCTACGGCGACTCGATCAGCGACATCAACTACGACGAGCAGGGCACGAGCATCGTGGCCGTGGGCACGCCGGCGCGCATCACGGGCTACGACTTCCGCTTTTTCAATCTCGACCTCGCGGGCAAGCCGCAGCGCCTCAAGAACGACTACAGCCGCAACATCACGCTGATCGACTTCGCCAAGCGCTACGTGGTCACCGACGATCCGAAGCAGAAGATGGCGGCCTTCCCGCCCGCGGTGAGCACCGCCATCGGCGCCGGCAAGGTGATGCCCGGCATGACGCGCGAGCAGGTGCTCATGGCCATTGGCTATCCCGTGGCCGGCGAGAACCCCAGCCTCGAGGCGACAACGTGGCGCTACTGGCGCGACAGCTGGTCGGAGTACCAGGTCAACTTCGACGACAAGGGCCTCGTGAAGACGGTGGTGGGCGATCCGGTAGCGCTCAGCCGCGTGCTGGCCGCGACACCTTAAGTTCTCGCCGGCTTCTGGCGCGTGGCACACACGCGCAATCCCCAGGTACGCCGCCCCAGAGATTTCGAAACACGAAAGCGACGGATTCGCGCCGATGGCGGCGTTGCAAATCCTCGCGATACCTGCGGGTATCGCTGCGGCTTGCGCCTTGCCCTCGGCGCGAATCCGTCGCTTTCGTCATGTTTCGAAATCTCTGGGGCGGCGTACTTGAGGGTTTTGCATCGCGAGGGGCTTGTCCGCCCCTATGATTTGACCGAGTGCGGCGCCTGCGGCGTCGGTCGAATCGAAACTTTCTGATGGAGTGACCGCGATGAAACCCGTCTCCGAACTGCTCAAGCGCCATGACTCCGCCGCCTGGCGCACCTCGCCCGACACCAGCGTGTTCGATGCGCTGGCCACGCTGGCCCGCTTCGAGGTCGGCGCGCTCATGGTGATGGACGGCGAGAAGCTCGTGGGCTTTCTCTCCGAACGCGACTACACCCGCAAGGTCGCGCTGCAGGGCAAGAACTCCAAGGAAATGAAGGTCTCGGAGATCATGACGCCCGACGTGATGACCGTCACCCCGCAAACCCGCACCCGCGCCTGCATGGCGCTGATGAGCCAGCGCAAGTTCCGCCACCTCCCGGTGGTCGACGGCGACAAGGTGGTGGGCATGATCTCCATCCAGGACCTGATGGACGACATCATCAGCGAGCACGAGCAGACGATCGACCAGCTCACCAGTTACATCCAGAGCTGAGAGGCTGAGCAAAACCGCCCGCATCGCGACATTGCGGACCCTGCCCGGCGCGTGGGTAGGGAATAGACCTACGCACGGCATGGTGCCCAAGGGCGCACAGTGGACCTTCGTTCATCCATCCAGCAGGGACATTGCATGCAGATTCAGGTCAACACGAGCAACGGTATTGAAAACAAGGACACGCTGGAACGCTGGGCCGACACCGAGATCAAGCAGCAACTGAGCCGTTTCGTCGAGGACGTGACGCGCGTCGAGGTGCATCTGAGCGACGAAAACCACGACAAGACCGGTGGCGGCGACAAGCGCTGCGTGATGGAAGCGCGCCTGGCCCACCACAAACCGCTGGCCGTGACACAGCACGCCAACACGCTCGACGAGGCCTTCCGCGGCGCGGCCGACAAGCTCAAGCGGCTGCTCGACAGCACGCTGGGGCGCCTGAACAACCACCGCGACCGCGATTCGATCCGCAAGGACAGCGGCTTCGTCGCCGAATAGCGGCGCCGGTCAGGCCGTTTTGCGCCGCTTCGGCGGCGCGGCGCGCGGCGTGTCCGCGGGAATCAGCGGCGGGCGATGGCCGCTCGCCATCCAGGCGTCGTAGAAGTCGATCTTGCGGTCGACCAGCGTGAGCGCCTTCTTCCAGTCGGCAATCGTTTCGGTCACGCGCGCGCGGTGCGCGGCGAGCATGTCGCGGCGCTGCTGCAGCGTGGCCTTGCCCTGCAAAGCGAGCGCGGTGTATTCGCGCATCTCTGCAATCGACATGCCGGTGCGGCGCAGGCGCTCCATCAGGTCGAGCCAGCCGACGTGCAGCTCGCCGTAGAGGCGCCGCCCGCCCTCGTCGCGCGCCACGCCGGGCACGAGGCCCTGCGTTTCGTACCAGCGGATGGCGTGCACCGTGCGGCCGGTGCGCGTGGCCAGTTCGCCGATGTGGAAGGGCGTGCCCTTCACCACCGGTGCGGCCGGTGCGGTCTTCTCTCTAGTCACGCTAGCCGGCATGCGCGGCCACCGGCGGCGCCTCGAGCGCCTGTTGCACCAAGGCGGTATCGAAGTACTCGGTCAGCTCCTTCACCTTGCCTCCTTCGAGTCGGTAGACGTAGCAATAGCGGTTGTTGTAGCGCTTGCCGGCCTTGGTGGGCACATCGCCGCTGAAGAGCACCACCACCCGGTCGCCCTCGGCAATGACGCGCTCGGTCTTGCTCGCGTACGGCGCGGCGAACTGCGCGAACAGCGGCTTGATCAGCTCCTCGCGAATGGCTTCCTTGCCCGCGTAGGTGCGCGACCAGGGCGTGGTGCCCTCCAATGTCCAGCTGGCATCGTCGGCCAGGCTGTCGATGAAGGCCTGGCCGTTGCCCTTGTCCAGCTCGGCGTGAATGTGCTGGACCAGGGCCTTGTTGTAGCTCGTGTTCATGGTTTTTTCCTCGGCAGTTGAATGAACCGGAAGTCCCGGTGAATTCATTGGAAATGCTCGAGTGCGCTCTAGGTCAAGCGCCATGAACAGGGCGGCAGTCCGGGCTCTTCAGGCCCTTCAGGCCCTTCAGGCCCTTCAGGCTTTGTCGACCTTCGCCGCCATCGCCTTGCCGACTTCGTTGCTGCCCTGCGTCGCCCCGCTCTGCGGCACGACCTCGCCATCGCGCGATGTCACCTCGGCCAGCCGCGCGGCCAGCTGCTCGGGCGCGTCCGGGCCGCTGCCGAGCCAGACGCCCTGCGTCAGCGTGATGTGCGCCGCCTCGAAGACACCGGCGCCCGCGCAGAGCACGGTGCGGTTGGGCGCGTCCTGCGAGGCCAGCACCAGCATGGCGGGCACCACCGCGTCAGGCTGGAAGGCCTCGAGCATGTCTTTCGGGAACAGGTCCTCGGTCATGCGGGTGGCGGCGGTGGGCGCGAGGCAGTTCACGCGGATGTCGTTCTTCGCGCCTTCGATGCTCAGCGTCTGCATGAGCCCCACGAGCGCGAGCTTGGCGGCGCCGTAGTTGCTCTGGCCGAAGTTGCCGTAGAGGCCCGAGGACGAGGTGGTCATCACGATGCGGCCGTACTTCTGCGCGTTCATGAGCGCCCAGACGGCCTTGGTGCAGTTCACCGCGCCCATGAGGTGCACGTCGACCACCAGCTTGAAATCGGCGATCTCCATCTTGGAGAAGCTCTTGTCGCGCAGGATGCCGGCGTTGTTGACCAGGATGTCGACGCGGCCCCAGGCGTCCACCGCCTGCTGCACCATGGCCTGCACCGCGTCGAAGTCGGTCACCGATGCGCCATTGGCGATGGCTTCACCGCCGGCCGCCACGATCTCGTCGACCACCGCCTGCGCGGCGCTCACCGAACCGCCCGAGCCGTCGCGTGCGCCGCCCAGGTCGTTGACCACCACCTTGGCGCCGCGCGCCGCCAGGGCCAGCGCATGCTGGCGGCCGAGGCCCCCGCCGGCGCCGGTCACGATGGCCACGCGGCCCTTGAAGTCGATGCTGTTGCTCATGAGTCGCTCTCTTCTCTGCTGCT
Source organism: Variovorax sp. W2I14 (assembly GCF_050435205.1). NCBI lineage: Bacteria > Pseudomonadati > Pseudomonadota > Betaproteobacteria > Burkholderiales > Comamonadaceae > Variovorax > Variovorax sp. W2I14. The sequence goes on from NZ_JBNDJX010000001.1 coordinate 2,922,061, forward strand.
TTCGTTGGGGGGAGTGTCTGCGCCTTGCCGCTGTGCGGCAGCGTGGCGTTTTACCCCAAAAGATCCTGGCACCAGTGCCGCAGGCAGAGCGTGCCAGTCACCCGGGCGACGGCTGCATGGTGGCGCAATAGGCCACCAGCTGGTCGAGCTCGGCCGACTTGTCGAAGAAAGCGTCGGCGCCCAGCTGGGTCGAGCGATCGCGCATGTCGGCCGTGGCGTAGTTGCTGAGCACCACCACCTTCTGGTGCGGCGAGCGGTTTCGGCAGGCGTTGATCACGCCCAGCCCGTTGCCGCGCTTGAGGAAGAGATCGACGATGGTCAGGTCCCAGCCGTCGCGGTGCTGGCGCAGCCAGGCGACGGCTTCTTCCTCGGTGCTGGCGGAGGCCACGACCTCGGCATTGGCCACGTCTTCGAGAAATCCGACGAGGTTTTCGCGGATCACGGGGCTGTCCTCGACGAGGTAGGCCTTGAACGTCATGATGAAACCAGGGGGACGGTACTTGCGCTGTGCATGCAACGCATCCTCGCAGCGCAGGCGTGTCGCGCGGTGGGCCATGCGGGCCAATGCCTGTAGGCCATCGGCCACCACCGCTGTCGTCTGAGGATGGTGGCGCCGAAGGACGCCGAACGACGCTGAAGGCTTTGGTATCAGGCCGCGACGGCCATCCGCCCCCGGGCGATGCCCAGCCGCGCGGGCGAGACGTACTGCTCGCGGTAGATCTCGAAGGGCATCGTGTCGGCCGCCTCGATGCGCTTTTGCTCCTGGATCGACTCGGCGGTCATGCGCTCGAATGCAGCCTGCTGCTCGGCCGAGAACGGCAGGGCCAGCAGCGCGGCGCGGGTCTGCTCCGACTGGGCACGCACGAAACCGATGAACGAGTTGGCGTGCTGCTGCTCGACGGCCGCGAGCACGCGGGCCGAGGGCAGGCTGTCGGGGTTCTGCAGCGCGGCCCGGGCGGCATTCACCGCGTCGGTGTGCAGCGTGCCGCCCTGCGCCGCGTCGAGCGCGGCGGCGATGGGCAGGCATTCGTCGACCAGCTCGATGCCCCAGTCGGTCAGCGTCACTTCGCGGCCACCGCGCGACAGGCGCAGGCCCGGTTCGCGGCCGCGCGCGGCGGTCAGGTGCTGGTTGCGTGCCAGGTCGGCGATTTCTTCGGGGGTGTCGTCGGGGCTGTCGCTCAGGAGGCAATGCAGCAGGAACACGTCGATGAAGCGCATGGTCTGCGCGTTGATGCCGACGGTCTCGAAGGGGTCGAGGTCCATGAGGCGCACCTCGACGTACTCGACGCCGCGCTCGCGCAGCGCATGCAGCGGACGCTCGCCGGGGTTGATCACGCGCTTGGGGCGGATGGTGCCGTAGAACTCGTTCTCGATCTGCAGCAGGCTGGTGCCCAACTGGTTGTAGTCGCCGCCGAGGTTGCGGATGCCGATGGATTCGTAAGCCGGCCACGGGCGGGTGAGCGCGTCCTGCAGCGAGGCGCCGTAGCCGTCGAGGCTGTTGTAGCTCACGGCCAGCGAGGCCTGCGCATCGCTCTGGTAGCCCAGGCGCCCCATGCGCAGCGACGTGCCGTGCGGCATGAACATGCTGCCGTCGCCCAGCGGCTGCAGCTCGTGCGGACGGCCCGCGACGAAGCTCGAACACAGCGCCGGCGAAGCCCCGAACAGGTACAGCAAGAGGAAGGCGTGGCGGCGGAAGTTGCGGATCAGCGCGAAGTACTGTTCGCTCGACACATCGGGCAGCGACCAGTTGTAGTGGATGCCCGAGATGGTCTGCATGCGGCGGCCGTAGCGGTGGCTCAGGCCCATGCGGTAGACGCTCTTGGCGCGGCCCACGTTCGAGGAGCCGTAGCGCCCGATGGGAATGGTCTCGTCGGTCGGCAGGCCGCAGGGCATGCTGGAAACCCAGAGGCGCTCGTCGCCCAGCTGGTCGAGCACGCGGTAGGTGAACTGGTGGACCTGGGTCAATTCTTCCAGCGCCGATTCGACGCCGGCGTGCACGCCCGTGATGAGCTCGAGCTGCGATTCGCTGAAGTCGGTCGTGATGTGCGGATGCGTGAGCGCCGAGCCCAGCGCCAGCGGATGCGGCGTCAGCGCGAGCTTGCCGTCGGGCAGCGCACGCAGGCTTTCCTTCTCGATGCCACGGCGCATGCCTTTCAGGCGTGCGGCTGAAAGGGCACCCAGCCTCTCCTGCAATCTGTTGCTCATATTGTTATGACCCATCAATCTTCTGAGGGGCTGGAAGGTAGCACGGGTGCGCGGGCAACGCTCGTGCAGGGAATCCCGTTTCCAGCTAGGTTCTCGCCCGCTACTTTTTTGATAGCTCCCTGCATAGGCGCCATGGAGGCCAAAGGCCTTTTCTGTAGAGAAAAATGCGGGCTAGGCGCGGCCTGCCCGCAGGTCTATCTCGTCCGACTGGTAGACGTGGATCTCCGGCGTGCCGTCGGCCATGGCCGCGAGCGCCTTGCCGAAGGCGCGCGAGGCATCGACGCGAAAGTGCGCCTGCAGCGCGGGCATGTCGCTCCAGCGCTCCACAAAAGTCAGGCGCAGCGGGTCTTGAACGTCGGTCGTGACTTCGTGCGAGATGCAGCCGGGCTCGGCGCGCGAGCGCAGCACGTGCTCCACGCTGATGGCCAGCATCGCCTGCAGGGTGTCGGGCTTGGCGAGCGCGTGTCCGATGACGAGGATCATGGGGTGTCTCCTTCTTCGTGGGTTGCCGCGGCGGCCTTTTGGCCCTTTGGCGCTTCAGGCCAGCACGCGCAGCAGGAAATCGTTCAGGTCGGCCACTTCCTCCATGCAGACCGAGTGCGCCATCGCGTAGTCGTGCCACTCGACGGTATAGCCCAAGGCGATGAGCGCGTCACGCGATTGCGTGGCCCGTGCCAGCGGCACCATCGGGTCCTGCCGGCCGTGGCCGAGGAACACCGGCGTGTCGTGGTTGGCCGCATGGCGCTCGGCCGCGGTGCTGGCCGCGAGCGGCAGCCAGCCCGAAAGGCCGACGATGCCGGCCAGGCGCTCGGTGTGGCGCAGCCCGGTCAGCAGCGCCATCGCGCAGCCCTGCGAAAAGCCAGCCACCACGATGCGGTGGGCGGGAATGCCCCGGGCCTTTTCGTTGGCGATCAGCGCCTCGATGGCGGCCTGCGAGCGGCGCAGGCCGGTAGCGTCTTCCTGCACATTGAAATCGGGGCCGGCGATGTCGAACCACGCGGGCATCTGGTAGCCGTTGTTCAGGGTCACCGGAATCACTGGCGCGTTGGGAAACACGAAGCGCACCGGCCCGACGCTGGACAGGTCGAGCTCACCAGTGATCGGCACGAAGTCGTTGCCGTCGGCGCCCAGGCCGTGCATCAGGATCACGGAGGCGGTGGGGTTCGGGGCGGTTTCGATTTCGATGGGAAGGCGGGACATGGTCGGGCAAAGGTATTCAGGGATTCGGATGGCCGCACCTTAGCGCATTCGGGCGCTCGGCTGACTTGCGCGGCGTGCCTTGGCGCCCAAGATGGGCCGAAACAAAAGGAAAGAAAAAGGAAAGAAGCACGTGAGCCATTCCCCTCCCCTGGTCGAGATCAAGCTGTCCGGCGTGGTGCTGGTCTGCGGCGATTGCGAAGAGCGCAGCGACGGCCCCACGAAACTCAAGGCGAAGCAGGTTCGCAAGGAATTGAAGCGCGACCTGGTGCATGTGCCGGGGCGCCTGCGCATCGTGCAATCGACCTGCCTGGGCCTCTGCCCCAAGAAGGCGATGGCGCTGGTCGCCGTGGCGGGCGGACACGCGCCGATGGCGGCCGAGGTGTGCCGCGACGACGATGTCGCGGATTTCGCCAAGGCGCTGTCCCGCTCGATCCGCTGACCGCGGCCTTTGCGGCGGCGATTTCCGGCTTGGCAGGCAGGCGATTTTTCGTTGCTTACGCACCTCGGGCCGGAGATGCAACACAATCGCGTTTCCCATGAAGACCCCGAACCCGCACCCGAAGCCCCCGCTCGCCGCCGCAGCCGCCGCATTCGACAGCGAAACCCTGCTGCGCGAAAGCGGCCTGCGCGTCACGCGCGCCGCCCAGACGGTGCTGGAGCTGCTCCGGCACACCTCCCAGCCCCTGACGCACGAAGAAATGGCCGCGGCCTACACCACGGCCACCGGCGAAGCCCCCGACCGCGTGACCATCTACCGCGTGCTCGACCGCCTCGTCGAAGCGGGCCTGTGCGACCGCCGCGTGGGCGCCGACCGGGTCAACCGCTTTGCGCGGCATGTCGAGGCGGCATCAGGCAACACCTTCGAATGCGACCAGTGCCACAAGGTGCTGGCGCTACCGTCGGACCCCGAACTGCCCAAGGTGATGGGCCGGCTCGGCAAGGCGCTGCGCAAGCAAGGCATCGACACCCGCCACACCGCGCTCACACTTCACGGCACCTGCGGCGACTGCGCCCGATAGGTCCTTTCAGACGTTCCAGGATGGGAACGGATCGGGCAGGTTCTGCCACCACGAGGCGCCGAAGCGCATCTCGTTTTCGGTGAGCAGGCACGCATCCAGCCGCGCACGCAATGCGGCCTCGTCCATGCCGATGCCGATCAGCACCAGTTCCTGACGCGCATCGCCGGTCGCCGGGTCCCAGTTCTTCTGGATCGTCTCCAGCGCATCCGGCTCGGTCGGCCAGTGCTCCCGCGGCACCGCCGCCCACCAGAAGCCCGCCGCGCCGTAACGGCAAGCGCCACCAGCCTGCGACCACGAACCGGCACGCGTGGCGCGGCTCGCGAGCCAGAAGAAGCCCTTGGAGCGCACCACGCCTTCCCACTCGCTTTGCACCAGGTCCCAGAAGCGCTTGGGATGGAACGGCAGGCGCGAGCGATAGACAAAGCTGCGGATGCCGTATGCCTCGCTCTCGGGCACATGCTCGCCGCGCAGTTCGGCCAGCCAGCCCGGCGCCTGCTCCGCCTGCTCGAAATCGAAGAGGCCGGTGTCGAGCACACGATCGAGCGCGACGCGGCCGAACTGCGACACCTCGATGCGCGCACGCGGATTCAGGCTCTGCAAGATCGCCATCAGCCGCTCGCGCTCCTCGGACGTGACGAGGTCGGTCTTGTTGACCACCAGCACGTCGCAGAACTCGATCTGCTCGATCAACAGGTCGACCACCGTGCGCGTGTCCTCGTCGCCCAGCGACTGGCCGCGCTGGCCCAGGCTGTCGGGCGAGCCGTAGTCGCGCAGGAAGTTGAAGGCATCGACCACCGTCACCATGGTGTCCAGCCGCGCCACGTCGGCCAGGCTCTTGCCGTCCTCGCCCGCGAAGGTGAAAGTCTCGGCCACCGGAAGCGGCTCGGAGATGCCGGTGGACTCGATCACCAGTTGGTCGAAGCGGCCCTCCTTCGCGAGGCGGTTCACTTCGATCAGCAGGTCTTCGCGCAGCGTGCAGCAGATGCAACCGTTGCTCATTTCGACCAGCTTCTCGTCGGTGCGCGAGAGCTGCGCGCCGCCGTCGCGCACCAGCGCCGCATCGATGTTGACCTCGCTCATGTCGTTGACGATGACCGCCACGCGGCGCCCCTCGCGGTTGTGCAGGATGTGGTTGAGCAAGGTGGTCTTGCCCGCACCGAGAAAGCCTGAGAGGACGGTGACAGGGAGGCGATGGGTCATGGGGTGCGCTCTTTGTATATGCAACAGCATTGCATTATAGGAATCAAGTGCAACACGGTTGCACTTGATTCCCCACCCGTCCGCTCGCGCTGCATCTTTACATCTCGAACGCCTTCACCTGCCGACCATCGATGTCGGTGAAGCCATACGCCTTCGCCAGGTCGGCCACCCGCAGCACCTCGCCCGTTTTCGCCATCACCTGCGGATCGCCCGCCAGCGCCGCCACCGCGCGGCCCAGGTAGCGCGGCGATTCGGTGCCCGCGAGCGCTGGCCGCTCCTGCCAGTGCGCCTCGTCGGTCTTGTGGCCGGCCAACACGAACTCGGTGCGCATCCAGCCCGGCGACACAGCGACCGAGGCCACGCCGTGCGGCTTCAGCTCCTCGGCCATGCCGAAGGCCAGCCGCGTCATCGAGGCTTTTGCGAGGTCGTAGAAGAGATTGCCCTTCATGTAGCGGCCGCGGTCCCAGAAAGTGGTGGTCACGATCAGGCCTCGCTTGGCGCGCACCATCAGCGGCGCGGCCGAGCGGCTGGCCACCAAGTGGTTGCGCACGCCGCGGTCGAACATCGAATCCCAGTTGGCGAGCGAGTGCTCCCAGAAAGGCGCGTCGAACACGCCGGTGAAGGTCTCGTGGCCGCCCCATGCGTTGTTCACGAGCAGGTCGATGCGGCCCGCCTCGCGCTCCACTTGTACGAAGAGCGCCTTCACGTCTTCTTCGCGGGTGTGGTCGCAACGCACGGCGATGCCGCGTCCGCCCATGCGAGTGACTTCATCAGCGGTGTCGTCGATGCTGCCGGGCACGGCCGGCATGTCCGACAGCGCCAGCAACTGGCCGTAGGTGTCGGCGGGCTGCGCGCGCGTGCTGCGGCCGGTGACGTACACCGTGGCGCCGGCGGCGCCCAACTCCATCGCGATGCCGCGCCCCGCGCCGCGGCTGGCCCCCGTGACCACTGCGATGCAATCCTTCAGCGGGCGGTTCTTCGTGTTCTCGTTCTGCGTCATCCGGTGCTCCTTGGTTTGAACGCCGACGAAGATAGTGCGCCCTCAGCCGGGCGTCTTGGAAGAACCCGAAATCGCGTGCCCCATGAACTCGGTCGGCGTGACGCCGCAGAGCGCGCGGAATTCGTTGACCAGGTGCGACTGGTCGTAGAAGCCGCTCTCGACCGCGACATCGGCCCAGGCGGGCGCGGACTGCAGCCGCAGCGCGCGCAGGCAGTCGTGCAGTCGCGCGAGCCGCGCCCAGGCACGCGGAGACAGCCCGACGTGTGCGTGGAAAAGCTGCTGCAGGCGCCGCTCGCCGACACCGACGGCCGCAGCCACATCGCGCAACGGCCGCCGCCCGCCCGATTCGGCGATGAGGCGGGCCGCGTGCATCGCGGCGGCGTGAACGGCATCGCCGCCATCTCGCAGTCGGCGTTCCAGCGCGGACTGAAGCAGCGCCGCTCGCGCGGCATCGTCGGGGGCTTCGGCCATGCGTTCGAGCAGTTCGGCCGCACCGCCCTGCCAGAGCTCGTCCAGGTGCACGGCCTGGCCCGCAATCTCGCCAGCCGGCAGGCCCAGCAGCGCAGCCGCCGCACCGGGCCGCAGCGTGACGGAGATGCCCTCCACCGTGTCGCGCATACGCACCACAACCGGCGCGGCGGAGGCGCCGATCGCCTCCACCGGCAGCCCCGCCCCATCGCCCGCAGAAGGCGCGTCGCCGAGGTTGAAGACCAGGCGCACAGCGCCATCGGGCAGCACGCGTTCATGCACCTCGTGTCCCGCGGCGAAGGTCTCGCGGTACAGCAGGATGTGGGCGACATGCGCCTGCAACGCAGCGCTCACCGGCACCGCACGCAGCGTGCCGGCGGGCACGCTCGATTCGGGGCCGTGCAGCGGGTCGTCATCGAGGCGCAGGAAGAGGCGTTCGGCCATGGCTCATTGTGTTGAAAAACCCGGCCGGGCGCGAGTCAGCCACGCTGGCGGAAAATCGCCCGCTCGCATGTCTTCCGTCACCGCCCTTCCCGTTTTCTATTCGTTCCGCCGCTGCCCCTATGCGATGCGGGCCCGGCTCGCGTTGATCGCGAGCAACACGCCGTGCGAGCTGCGCGAGATCGTGCTGCGCGACAAGCCCGCCGAGATGCTGGCCGCATCGCCCAAGGGCACCGTGCCCGTGCTGGTGATGGCCGACGGCACGGTGATCGAACAGAGCCTGGACATCATGCTGTGGGCTCTGCGGCGCAACGATCCGCAGCGCTGGCTGCAGCCCGACGCCGGCACGCTTGACGACCTGCTCGTGCTGGTCGCCGCGTGCGATGGCGATTTCAAGCCGCAGCTCGACCGCTACAAATACCCCAACCGATTCGACGATGCGGAGCATGCGGCGCGCGAGCGCGGTGCGGCGTTCCTGCGCGATCTCGAAGCGAGGCTCTCGGTGTCGCCCCATCTGGGCGGCACGCACGCGACCCTGGCCGACGCTGCGCTCGTGCCCTTCGTGCGGCAGTTCGCGATGGTCGACATGGCGTGGTTCGATGCCCAGCCGTGGCCGCGCCTGCATGCCTGGCTCGGCGCATGGACCACCTCGGATCTGTTCGCCAGCGCCATGGCCAAGTACGCGCCGTGGAAGCCGGGCGAACCGGGCATCGACTTCCCAACGCCCTAGCCACCCATCGCAGCCGCCGAAGCGCGCTGGATGCATTCGATGAAATGCTGCGCCGCCGGCGTCGACAGCTGCCCTCGCCGCCGCACCACGCACACGTTCAGCGTGGGGAGCGTTTCCACCACGTCGATGCGCCGGATGCCGTGCCGCTTGAACGTCAGCTTGACCAGCGGCTCGACGAAAAGGCCGATCAGGTCCATGTGCCCCACCAGCCCGAGCGCCACCGTGACCGACTGCCCCTGGATGATGCGGGCCGGCGGCGGCAGGCCCAGCGGCGTGAAGAGCGGCGAGACGGCCTCGCGCCCGCGGTGGTCGTCGCCCGGCAGGATCCATTCGCCGGCATACAGGTCGTGCAGCGAACGCGCGTCCCGCAGCGGATGGCGCTCGCGCAGGCCCACCACCAGCTTCACCGGGAACAGCTCGACCGCTTCGAACTGCGCATCGAGCGTGCCGGGCACCACGTGGGCCACCGCGAAATCGAGGAACCCGTCGCGCAGCCGCGCGAGCATCCAGGGCAGCACCGCCTCGCTGAACTGCACGTCGACCGCGGGCAGGCGCGTGTGGAAATCCTTGAAGGCGGCGGGCAGCACGGTGAGCGCGAACGAGGCGCTCACCGCCATCGACACCGAGCCTGTCGCGCCGTCGCGGATCTGCGCGATCTCATCGCGGGCCCGCGCCATGTCAGCCAGCAGCAGCCGCGCGCGCGGCGCAAAGGCCTTGCCGAACTCGGTGAGCCGCACGCCCTTGACGCTGCGCTCCACCAGCGGAGCGCCGACCTCGCGCTCCAGCTCGCGCACGATCTTGGTCACCGCCGGCTGCGAGAGCCCCAGGACGCGCGCGGCGGCGCGAATGCTCATCTGCTCGACCACCGCCACGAAGGCATGCAACTGATTGGGCTTCATCGCTCAAGGCACTGGGTTATGACAACCAAAAGTTATCGTTGTCGCCCAATTATTGTCTTTTCATGACAGCACCAAGTCTCTAGCATCCGCCGCGGTCGGTCGAGCGACCTTCCAACCAGATCACACACCAAAGCACAACTGGAGAGACATGAGCATCCCAAGCACGCAGCCCTCGTCCGCCCGCCGGCGACAGACCATCGTTGCCACCACCATCGGCAACGGGCTCGAGTTCTTCGACTTCACGGTCTACGGGTTCCTCGCGCTCGTGATCGGCAAGCTCTTCTTTCCGACCTTCAATTCGTACGGCCAACTGCTGCTGACGGTGGCGAGCTTCGGCGTCGGCTTCGTCATGCGGCCATTGGGCGGCATAGTGATCGGCGCCTACGCCGACCGCGCGGGCCGCAAGAAGGCCATGACGCTCACCATCTTCCTGATGGCGCTGGGCTGCGCGCTCATCGCCTTCACGCCCACCTACGCGGCCATCGGCGTCGCGGCGCCGATCGTCATCGTGCTGGCGCGGCTCATCCAGGGCTTCTCGGCCGGCGGCGAAGTGGGTGCATCGACCACGCTGCTGGTGGAACACGCCACGCCCGCCAACCGCGGCTACATGGCGAGCTGGCAGTTCGCGAGCCAGGGCCTGGGCGTGATGCTCGGCGCCATCGTGGTGGGCGCGCTCACCTTCTCGCTCACGCCCGAGGCGATGCAGAGCTGGGGCTGGCGCGTGCCTTTCGTCATCGGCATGCTGATCGCGCCAGTCGGCATGTACATCCGCCGCCACCTCGAGGAGTCGCTGCACGTCTCGGCCGAGGACGCCAGGGCGCCGCGCGAGAGCAGCCTGAAGATCGTCTGCACCCAGCACGGCAAGACGGTGCTGGCCGCAATCTTGGCGATCGTCGGGGGCACCACGGCCGCGTATGTCGTCACCTTCTACATGCCCACGTATGCCGTGCGCGAGCTTGGCCTCACGCCCTCGGTGGCGCTGTTCGGCGCGGCGCTCACCGGGTTGCTCTCGTTCGCGCTCGCGCCGTTCGTGGGCAAGCTCTCGGACATCGTCGGCCGCAAGACGCTCATCTTCTGGAGCCGCATCGTGATGGCGATCCTGATCTACCCCGGCTTCCTGTGGCTCAACGCCTCGCCCACGCCGCTGGTGCTGTTCGTCGTGCTCGGCGTGTTCAGCGTCGGGCTCGTGGTGCAGACGGTGCCGGGCATCACGATGCTGCCGGAGATGTTTCCCAAGCGGGTGCGCGCGAGCGGCATGTCGCTGGTCTACAGCGTGGGCGTGGCGCTCTTCGGCGGCTTCGCGCCCTTCATCAGCACCTGGCTGGTCAACGCCACGGGCAGCAAGCTCGCACCGGCCTGGTATCTCGTGGCGATGACGGTGATTTCGCTGCTCGGCCTGATCTGGCTGCGCGACCACACGGGCCGCGACATCGACGCCGCGGACGCGCACGCGCCGGCCTGAAAAAACATTCCCACGATTCCCACGTACACGCCCAGGAGCCCCACCCCATGCAAACACAACGCACCGCCGCCACGCGCTATTTCTCCGGCACGTATGTCGAAGCCCGCGCCAAGTTCCTCGACGCCGCAGCACAGCGCGGCGCGGCCATCGAATCGTTCGTGCATCCCGCGCACCGCGGCGCGCTCGGCGAAGAACTCGCCACCGACGTGGCGCTGATCGGCGCGAAGGACGCGAAGAAGGTCCTGCTCGTCACCTCGGGCACGCACGGCCCCGAAGGCTTCTGCGGTTCGGGCGCGCAGGTCGCGACGCTGCACGATGCCGATCTGCTCTCGCGCCTCGAACAGGCAGGCGTGGCGCTGCTGCTGGTGCATGCGGTCAACCCGCATGGGTTTTCGCACCTGCACCGCACGAACGAAGACAACATCGACCTGAACCGCAACCACATCGACTTCAACGCGCCGCTGCCGGTGAATGCCGGTTACGCCGAGGTCGAGCCGCTGGTGCTGCCCGCCACCTGGCCGCCGACGCCCGCCGACGACGCGGCCGTGGCCGCCTACATCGGCAAGCACGGCATGACCGCCTTCCGCGCGGCCGTGACCAAGGGCCAGTACACCTCGCCCGACGGCCTGTTCTACGGTGGCACCGCGCCGTCCTGGAGCAACAAGACCATTCGCGCGATCTTGCGCAAGTACGCGGCATCGGCCACCCACCTCGGCTGGATCGACGTCCACACGGGCCTCGGCCCCTACGGCCATGGCGAGAAGATCTATCCGGGCCGCAACACGCCCGAAGACCTCGCGCTGGCGCATGCCTGGTGGGGGGCCGACGTCTTCGCGCCCTTTGCCGGCGACTCGGCATCGGCCGACGTGTCGGGCCCCGTCATCTCGACCGCATACGACGAATGCCCGAACGCCCGCGTTGCGCCGATGGGCCTGGAGTTCGGCACGCTGCCCGATCTGGAAGTGCTGCTTCGCCTGCGCGCCGACACCTGGCTGCGCCGCCATCCCGAGGCCCCGGAAGCGCAGAAGCGCGAGATCCGCCAGGGACTGCGCGACGCGTTCTACTGCGACAACGACGAATGGAAGGGCATGGTGCTCGGGCAGACGCGCGTCGTACTGCTGCAGACGCTGCAAGGCCTGAAGAAGGCCTGATCCGGCAAGCCGGACTTCGTCTTCTTCAGCCGAAGTTCGGTGCGCGCCGCTCGCGCAGCGACGCCACGCCCTCGCGCACGTCGGCACCCGCGAAGCCCATGAATTCGAGCGCCAGCGAGGCATCGAAGGTCGGCCCGGCCTGGCGCAGCCAGTTGTTGAGCGCGTACTTGGTGAAGCGGATCGCGCTCTGGCTGCCGGCAGCGAGCCGGTCGGCCACCTCGTAGGCGCGCGGCAGCAGGTCGGCTTCGTCCACCGCGAGCGACACCAGCCCGATGCGCTCGGCCTCCTCGCCGCTCACCGGCTCGCACAGCAGCAGGTGGTACTTGGCCTTGGCCATGCCGCACAGGAGCGGCCAGACGATCGCCGCATGGTCGCCCGCCGCCACGCCCAGTCGCGTATGGCCGTCGACGATCTTCGCGCTCTTCGTGGCAATGGAAATGTCGGCCAAGAGGCCCGCCACCAGCCCCGCGCCCACCGCCGGGCCGTGCATCGCGCTCACGATCGGCTTGTCGCAGTTGATGATGTTGTAGACGAGGTCGCGCGCCTCTTTCCACACGCGCTGGCGGATGGCGTCGTCGGTGGCCATGTCCTGCACCAGCGAAAGGTCGCCGCCGCCCGAGAACCCCAGCCCCTCGCCCCGCAGCACCGCGCAGCGCACCGTGTCGTCGGCCGAAAGGTCGCGCCAGATCTCGGCGAGCTCGCGGTGGCCGTCATGACCGGCGGTCGGCAGCTTCCCGTTGGCCGCGCGCATCTGGATGTCGAGCACGGTGCCGTTGGCGCCGCGGCGGGTGATGGCGAGGGTCTGGTAGCGGGTGTAGTCCATGGTGTCTCCGTCCTGCATCCGAAGACGAGGACTTTTTTCTTCGTTGAAAGATCGGGAGGCTATTTTTGCGCCGCCAGTTCGCGGCACTGCTTCACATTGGCATCGAAACGTGGCGCCAGCCCGGGCTCGCAGACCTCGTCGCCGGGCGTGAGCTTGCACATGCCGACGACCACGTAGTCCATCACCGCCGAGGTGCACATCGGGTAGGCCGCGAGGTCCGGATTGGCCTTCACCTTGAAGCCCCAACGTTCGGTGAACTGCACCGTGCGCGCCATCGCGCCGTGGAAGAAGCTGCGGTCCCTGGCGGCGATGGCAGCCTCCATACGCGGCAATTCCTCGTTCAGATAGCCGGCGGCGTCCAGGGGAAACGCCGAGGGCGGCTCTTGCTGCGCAGCAGCGAGGGATGCGGCCAGCACGAGCGGCACCGCGACGAGGGTGCGCAGCAGCGAGGAAGGCGAAAAGCGGGTGGGCGGGCGGTGGAGTTGCATGGCTTGGGATTCTGCAACGTTTGGAAGCATCTTTGAATGGCGGGCGATGCGTACGCGCTACGCCGAAACTTCGATAAACCGCAGATCGAGCCCTTCGCAGGCGGACCGGGAAAGCACAAGTTCATCGGGCGCGGAGCCTTCCAACCAATGCCGCGCGGACAGAAATGCCCTGGCTTCGGCCAGCGACCGGACGCCGAAGGTCAGCGACTCGATCGTCGCGATGCCGCGCGCACCCGCCACGATGTGCAATGCGATGTCGGGCGTCAACGCGATGGGCAGTTGCTGCGAACCGGTCAATGCCCGCCACGCCTGTTCGGCCGCCGGCACGTCGGGCACCGCGAGCCGTATCTGGGCCAGTCCGACAAGGCCCAGCGCGCCACCCGCACACCGGCCGAACGCGGCCTCGTCCCTCGCCTTGCGCTGCACGGCGTCCAGCTTTTCCTTCCACGGGTAGATCGTGCCTTCCGCACTCCAGGCGCAGAAGAAGACGCAGCATGCGTCGGAAGAAACATCGAGCACCACCGAGTTGGTGAAGTTGTCGACCAAGGTGCCATCGTCCTTCTGCGTGCGGAACGCCTTCGGCGCCTTGCATTCGATGCCCCGCTGCGCCAGCCGTGCAATGCTGGCCTGCAAGTCCTCGGGGTTGAGCGCGAGACCTTGCACGAGGGGCAGTGGCACGTCCGAAGGCAGGTCGGCATTGCTCGCCGACGCCCAGATTTCGAGGTTGGTGTTGCCGACATTCACCCAACCGAAACTCGCGAAGCCGCTGTGCTGCAACGGCCAGGACACGGGCAGCCCGAAGGCTTCACCGAAGAGCGTGTACAGCGGCTCGGCAGCCTTTGCGCGGATCACGATGTGATCGAGGCTGCGGTACGGCGCCACGTCTAGCGGCCCTTCTTCTGCCTGTCGAACTTGCGCCAGTACTGGAACTCTTCCTCGTGCACTTCCAGATCGACTTCCGAGATGTGCGACTGCAGCCGCTCCTGCACCTCCGCCACGGCTTTGTTGTAGACGAGGGGACCGACCTCCTCCAGGAAGAAGCCGAGCAGCGCGCCGGCCGCGATGTTGCCGATCTTCTCTTCCATGTTCTCGTTGAAGTAGCGCTCGATCGAGGTGATCGCCTGCTGGCGCGCTTCCTTGGATATCTCGATGGTCATGCGGCTCGCTCTGGGGTGTTGAGGCGAACGATTGTGCCGCTACGATGCGCAGCGGCCACCCGGCGCGCGAGACAACGACACACAACAACGGAGACACGCACCATGAAGTTCCACCCGGCCGCATTGGCTGCCCTTGCCTTGGTCGCGCTCTCGGGCTGCACCAACCTCACGCCCACCGTCCCGCAGCGGCAGCTGATGATCGTGGCCAACGACGAGAAGCAGTCGTGGAACGACGCAGGCGCCGTCATCCTCGGCCCGATGGGACGCGACACGGTGCAGGTGCTCGACATCGGCACCGACCCGCTCGCGCCCAAGCTCGTCGGCACGCTGCAGTTGGACAACACCATCGCCGGCCCGCCGACCAATCTCGCGATCACGCCCGGCGAAACGCTCGCGCTGGTCGCGAACTCGCTCAACGTGGTCGAGGAAAACGGCGTGAGGAAGCAGGTGCCCGACAACCGCCTCTTCGTGATCGACCTCACCACCACACCACCCAGGCTCATCGACACGCTCATGTTGGGCAAGCAGCCTTCGGGCCTCTCGATCAACCGCGCGGGCACGCTCGCGCTGGTGGCCAATCGCGCCGACAACTCGGTGAGCGTGCTGCGCATCGCGGGCAAGAAGGTGACGCTCATCGACACCGTGGCCATGAACGATTCGGTCGCGCATGTGCGCTTCACGCCCGACGGCAAGCGGGCCCTGGTCGCCAAGTTTCCGGCCCACAAGATCGCGCTGCTCGAAGTGAACGGCGAGAAGGTCAGCTACAACAAGGTGGACCTCGCGGCCGGCCTCTGGCCCTACAACGTGGACGTCACGCCCGACGGCAAGCTCGCGCTCACGGCGGACAACGGCAACTCGGGCGCGTCGGACGGACAGGTCGACACGGTGAGCGTGATCGACATGGAAGCCGCGCCGCCGCGCGTGATCGACAAGGTCGTGGTCGGCGACGGCCCCGAGGGCTTGGCCGTGAGCCCGACCGGCCGGCATGCGGTGGCGGTGATCCTGCGCGGCAGCAACTCGGCGAAGAACGCCTACTTCTACAACCGCAACGGCTCGGTCGTGCTGCTGAAGATCGACGGGAAGAAGGTCACGCGCGCCAACGAGGTGGTGGTGCGCGGCCTGCCCGAAGGCGCGGTGTGGAGCGCGGACGGCAAGTACCTCTACGTGGGGAATTTCATCGACCAGGACATCACGATCCTGCGCGTCGATGGCGACACGCTGGTGCCGACGGGGAAGTCGTTTGAACTGCAGGGGCATCCTGCGGCGATGCGCGGAAAATGACGCGCTGACAGATCAACCCGCACCATCGAAGAAAAAGCCATGGCCAAGCCCCAACGACAACTCCGCACGCTCGAACGCGGCATCCTCTGCCTCGTGATCGGCGCCGCCGTGCTGCTGGCGCCCCGCTTCCTGCAAGGCACACGCTGGTTCGACATGGTGGCGGGCGCGTACATCGTCGGCTGGTTCGCGCTGGTGCTGGGCATCGCGCTGGTCGGCGTCGGCCTGTTCCAGCGCAACAAACCGCGCTCCTAGAAAAAGAAAAACCCGCCTTGCGGCGGGTTTTCAGTAAGAGGGACGTGCTCGCCGCAGCAGGCTCAGCCCTTCTTGCCGCGCAGTTTGCCGACGAGCTCCACGACCGCCAGAACGATCGCGCCGGCGACAAGGCCCACGACGGCGTTCACGCCCATCGAGCCCAGCGTGCCGAACACGCCGCCCGTGGCCTTGGCCCAGTCTTCGACGGCATGGCCGAACGCGGGCACACCGTGCACCAGGATGCCGCCACCCACTAGGAACATGGCGGCGGTGCCGGCGACCGACAGCGCCTTCATGAGCCAGGGCGCCGTGGCGAGGATGCCGCGGCCGAGGGCTCGGGAGACAGCGCTCGCGCGCTGGCTCAGGTAGAGGCCCGCGTCGTCGAGCTTCACGATGCCGGCCACGAGGCCGTAGACGCCGATCGTCATGATCAGCGCGATGCCGACCAGCACGCTCAGCTGCGTGGTGAACGGCTGGCCCTGCACGGTGCCCAGCGTGATCGCGATGATTTCGGCCGAGAGGATGAAGTCGGTGCGCACCGCGCCCTTGATCTTGTCCTTCTCGATCGCCACCACGTCGACCGCCTCGTCGGCCACGGCTTGCTCGTGGCGCTGGGTGTCGGCCTCGTGTTCCTTCTTGTGCAGGAACTTGTGCGCGAGCTTCTCGGCGCCTTCGAAGCAGAGAAAAGCGCCACCGACCATGAGGAGCGGCGTCACCAGCCAGGGCAGCCAGGTGCCGATGGCGAGCGCCGCGGGCACCAGGATGGCCTTGTTGATGAACGAGCCCTTGCAGACCGCCCAGACCACCGGAATCTCGCGCTCGGCCCTGACGCCGGAGACTTGCTGCGCATTGAGCGCGAGGTCGTCGCCGAGCACGCCGGCCGTCTTCTTGGCGGCGACTTTGGTGAGGATCGACACGTCGTCCAGGACGGTTGCGATGTCGTCGAGCAGCAGGAGCAGGCTGGTGGCCATATGAAAAGGTCAGTCTGAAAAAGAATCGGCGAGCTTAGCCGCAGCGGCTGCAGGCACTTGCAATAACCGTACGCGGCAGCCTCGGGAAGCCGATCAGAGCGCGCTGAACGCGGTGGCCAGCATCGCGGCGAGCGAGGCGCCGAACAGTGCGAGGCCGACGCGACGGCGGCGGTGCGTGAGCATCCAAAGCGCCACGCCCGAGATCGACAGGAAGATCAGGCTGCCGGCCAGCGTGTCGACCAGCAGGATCCACGCGAGCGGCATGCCGCCACCCTTGTGCATGCTGGTGAGCGTGGCGACGAAGCCGTTGTGCGTGGTGTTGACGCCGACCGAGCGGTTGCCCTGCCAGTAGTCGGCCTGCACGGTTTCGTTCGGGCCGCCGAAGTTGAAGACCCAGTGCGCGGGCTGCGTCAGCGCGGGCGCCGACTTGTCGCTCTTGTCGGCCCAGGCCACCGGCTTGGCCGGCTCGATGCGCGATGAATTGGGCGGCCCGCTCATGCGCAGCGCGCCTTGAAGCCACTGGCTCATCGCCTCGGGGGTGTCGGGCACCGGATCGGGCAGCGCCAGCTGGGCCCGCGTGCGCTCCTGGGCCTGCGGCAACTTGAGCACGTTGCGGTGGTTGAGCCAGATGCCGCTGAAACCAAACAGGAGCCCCAGGACCGCGCCCCACAGGCCGAACCAGCCGTGGGTGCGGCGAATCCACTGCACGACGGTTGTACGGCGCCGATGCGCGAGCACCCGCGCCGCGTGGTTGCCGTTGTGGCCGGCGTCGGGCGTTGTCGGCAGCGGCGGCGTCATGGAATCAGGCGACGCTGCGCTTGAGTCGGATTTCTTCGATGCGCACCGTGCCCAAGAGCGTGGTCTTGGCGGTCTTCATCTCGCGCTTGAAGCCCGCGAGTTCGTGAAAGCGCATGGCGCGGTCGTTGCGAATCGGCACCCAGATGGTGACCGTGGTGCAGCCTTCTTCGTCGAGGCCTTCGCGCGCGGCGTCCCAGAGGGCCACGCCCACGCCCTTGCCCCAGTGCTCGGGCTTGACGTAGATGGCCCAGATCTCGCCCGTGGTGGACGGCGTCTTGGGGTCGCGCGAGCGGTCGAATCCGACGAAGCCGACGATTTCGCCGTCCAGCGTGGCGACCTGCACTTGCGGTTCGCTGAATTCGATGGCTTCGCGCCACTTGGCTTCGCGGCTGGCCGGGGCCAGCGTGCGCAGTTCTTCTTCGGGGAGGATGCCTTCGTAGGCGGCCTTGGCGGCCAGGGCATGGACTTCGGCGACGGCCTTGGCGTCGCGCATCGTGGCGGGGCGAACTTCGTAATCGGACATGAATGCGGGGAAATCGGATGGAACCGGCTATTGTCGCCGCACCGCTAAACTGCCCGCTGCATCCGTAGCATCAACTGGAGAAAAGTCATGGCCAAGAGTCAGCAACGCAGCACCAAGGAAGCCAAGAAACCGAAGAAGGACACCTCGCCGCCCAAGCCCGTGGGCACCGGCGGCATCGAGCCGGTCCGCACGATCACCACCGCGGTGATTCCGCGCGGCAAGCTCAAGAACAAGTGACCGACGAGGCACCGGCCGGGGCCCCACCGGCCCCGGCGCCCGCAGCCAAGCCGGCCCAGCCGCGCAACCCGCTGCACGGGCTCACGCTGGAGGCCATCGTCACCTCGCTGGCCGACTGGTACGGCTGGGAACACCTCGGCGAGCTCGTTCCCATCCGCTGTTTCCAGATCGACCCGAGCGTGGGCTCCAGCCTCAAGTTCCTGCGCAAGACGCCGTGGGCGCGCGAGAAGGTCGAGAGCCTCTATCTCTTCATGCTGCGCGAACAACGCCGCGAGCGGCAGCAGCAACAACAGCCTCCCCAGGAATGAAGGTCCGAATCGAGCCCTCGGGCCTCGACTTCGAGACCGATGCGGGCACCACGCTCCTGAAGGCGGCCGAGGCGGCCGGCATCGAACTGCCGAGCTCCTGCCGCAACGGCACCTGCCGTACCTGCATCTGCCAGCTTGTTTCAGGCCATGTGCGCCACATCATCGAATGGCCCGGCCTGAGCTTCGACGAGAAGGACGAGGGCTGGATCCTGCCCTGCGTGGCGGAGGCGCTGGACGACCTCGTGCTCGACGCACCGAAAGCCTTTTCGGTTTTCCGGGACTAGGAGGCCGGCCCGACCGGCCCCACCGGCCTGGCGCCGGCAGGCACCGCCACCACGAGCCGATCGCGCTGCGCCAGCGACGGGAACAGCTTGAACCACGTGAGCGCCACCAGCATCGTTCCCACGCCGCCTACCACCACCGACCCCACGGGCCCGAGCAGCGCCGCCGTGGCGCCCGATTCGAATTCGCCGAGCTGGTTGCTCGCGCCGATGAAGATCGAGTTGACCGCGCTCACCCGCCCGCGCATCGCATCGGGCGTCTCCAGTTGCACCAGCGTCTGGCGGATCACCACGTTGACCATGTCCGCCCCGCCCGACACCGCGAGCGCGATCAGCGAGACGATGAAGCTCTTCGAGATGCCGAACACCACCATGCACAGGCCGAAAAGCCCGATGGCCAGCAGCAGCGTGCGCCCCACGTGCCGCTCGACCGGCCGGCGCGTGAGCGCGATCGACATCACCAGCGCGCCCACGGCGGGCGCGCCGCGCAGGAGGCCGAGGCCCCAGGGACCGGTGTGCAGGATGTCCTTCGCATAGATCGGCAGCAGCGCCACCGCGCCGCCCAGCAGCACAGCGAACAGGTCGAGCGAAACGGCGCCGAGCACGGGCTTGCGCTTCCAGATGAAATCGACGCCCGCGAACACCGTGGCGAGCGTGACCGGCTCGCGCGCGGCCGGCGTGTAGGCATAGCGCAGCCGCAGCACGAGTACGCAGGCGATGACGAAGAACGCCACGCTGGCGCCGTACACCACCGACATGCCCGCCACGAACAGCAGCCCGCCCAGCGCCGGCCCGCCGATGATCGCGCCCTGCATGCCGGCCGAACTGAAGGCCATGGCCCGCGCGAGCATCGAGGGCGGTACCAGCAGCGGCGTGAGCGCCTGCTGCGCCGGCATCTGGAAGGCGCGCACCGCCCCGAGCACCAGCGAAAGGCCCAGCAAGAGGCCGCGCGTGTCGTGCTTCTCCATCACGGCCAGCAGAAGCACCAATCCCACCAGCCCCTGCACCGCGAAGCACGCCGCCACGATGCGGCCGCGGTGGTGGCGGTCGACGATATGGCCGGCCAGGAGCGCCAGCAGGAGTGCGGGAACGAATTGGTAGAGCCCGACGAGGCCGAGGTCCCAGGCGCTGTTGGTGAGCTCGTACATGTGCCAGCCGATGGCCACCAGCAGCATCTGCGAGGCGGCGGTTCCGAAGAGCCGCGCCGTCCACATGTGCATGAAGGGGCGCTCGCGCGTCAGGTCGGAAAAGCTGGGCTGGGGGGAGGAAGCGGAGGCGGGAGCGGGGCCGGACATTCGGTCGAGGATAGCCGAGGCACCATGAGCCGCGCATGAGCGGGGTGCGGCGCCCTTCCCTGCGCCTTTCCTCTCTACACTCTGCTTCCCGATGACCGCGCCGCCTCTCCAACCGATCCACGAAGACGCCCACCTGCTGGTGCTCGACAAGCCCGCGGGCCTGCTCTGCGTGCCGGGCCGCGGCGAGGACAAGCAGGACTGCCTTAGCGCGCGTGCCATGCGGCAATGGCCCGATGCGCTGATCGTCCACCGGCTCGACATGGCGACCAGCGGCCTCGTGGTGATGGCACGCAGCCTCGACATGCAGCGCGCATTGAGCGCCGCCTTCGCCGACCGGCAGGTGCGCAAGCGCTACGAAGCCATCGTCGATGGCGCGATGCCCGTGCGCGAAGACTGGTCGATCATCGATGCACCGCTGATGGCCGACTGGCCGCGCCGTCCGCTGCAGAAGACCGACCCCGCGGGCAAGCCCAGCCTCACGCGCTGGCGTGCGCTCGCGTCATCGGTGCAGGGAGAGTTCGGCGCGACCCATGTGCTGCTCGAACCGGAGACAGGCCGCTCGCACCAGCTGCGTGTGCATCTGCTGTCGATCGGTCATCCGATCCTTGGCGATGCGCTGTATGGCGATGCCGCAATGCAGGCGCGTGCGCCGCGGCTGATGCTGCATGCGAGCGAGCTGGCGTTCGCGCATCCGGCGACGCAGCAGTCCCTTCGCTTCGAAAGTCCTTCAGGCTTTTCGCTCAGAAGGTGTGAAGAAACCGTAGCGAGCGGTTCGAGCTTGCACCGAGGACCGGAGCCGTACTCTGTACGGTGAGGACCGCAGGTGCGAGATCGAGCCGCGCAGTAGGTTTATTCATACCTTCTCAGCCGCCCTTGACCACCAGCACCGGCATCGTCGCGTCCTGCAGCACGCGCTGCGTGACGCTGCCCAGCAGCAGTTTCTCGATGCCGCTGCGACCGTGCGAGCCCATCACGATCAGGTCGGCCGCGATGGCTATGGCGGTGTCGACGATGCCTTCGTGCACCACATGGCCGTCGATCACGCGCTGGTCGCTGTGCAGGCCTTCGGCCGCGAGCGCCGCGACGCCGCGTGCCAGCGCCGCATTCGCGCTCGCGGTGGCGGCGGCGAGGTATTCGTTCTGGCCGAGCGCATAGTCCGCGCCCACGCCGATGAAGGGGTAGTTGTCGATCACGTGAATCAGCGTGATGCGGCTTCCGAAAGCCAGTGCGAGGCCACTGGCCTTGCTGACGGCGAGCATGGAAGTTTCAGAACCGTCGATGGGAACCAGGATGTGATTGAACATGGCGGACCTCGCTTTCGTTCGCAGACAGACACGGCTCGAAGTCGAACCGGGTCCCGAATTTAACCGCTACGCCGATGGGTGGCTGTAGGACTCGGGCCAGCGGCACCCAAAGTACCGCCAACGGACGTCAATCGCCCTGGAAACCCTGTGATCGGCAGGTGATCACGAGCGTATCGCGCCAACCTTCGCCGCCCTCCTCGAGCGGCTGGATCGGCGTGGATTCGTGAATGACGCGTGCATCGTCGAGCACGAGCAACGTCCACGGCTCGGTCATGGTGAAGCGCTCGCCGCGACGGCCGTTGGCTTCGAACACGCGCGTCTCGCCGCCCTTGATGCCTTGACGGCCGACCAGCGCGACGGCCACCAGGTCGACGCCGTCGCGGTGCGCGCCCTCGGGGGTCGGGCGGCCGATGCCACCGGCGGTGTCGATGCGGAACTGATGCGCCTCGACGAACCATTTCTGCGGCGCACCCCGCATGTCGCTCGCGGCCGTACCGAGTCGCTGCAGCAGGCGCTGCCACACCGGCTGCACGATGGTCTCGGCGAGCATCGGCGCGAACCAGCGCTGCATACCGCCGTGCAGCGCGTTGTATTCGACCGGCTGCCAGTGCGCGCGATGCGGCACCTGTTCGAGCGCGGCGTTGTCGCCGCCGGCCTCGACGGTGAAGCATGCATGGCGGCGCGTGCGGTAGCGGCCGCCGTCCTTCAGGTACTCGTCGGGTGGAAGGTCGTTCCAGTCCGCATGCAGTGCCTCGAGCTGCGAGAGCGGTGCGCCGAGCCAGTCGCTGACGCCCTGGGGGCTCAGCACCGCGTAGCCCTGTTCGCGCAGCGCTGCGGGCAGTTCGACAGGGTCGATGAACGGCGGCGTGAAGGCGGTGGTGGTCACGCGCTGACCTTCACGTCCTTCCAGAACGCGACGCGGTCGCGAATTTCCTCGGCTTCGGGCTTCGGGTCGGCGTAGTACCAGGCGGCGTCGGTGTTGAGCTCGCCGTTGACC
Organism: Variovorax sp. W2I14; assembly: GCF_050435205.1. Classification (NCBI taxonomy): domain Bacteria; kingdom Pseudomonadati; phylum Pseudomonadota; class Betaproteobacteria; order Burkholderiales; family Comamonadaceae; genus Variovorax; species Variovorax sp. W2I14. The sequence goes on from NZ_JBNDJX010000001.1 coordinate 2,944,551, forward strand.
AACAGGGAGTAGTAGCTCGCGGTGCCCTTCCAGGGGCAGGTGCTCTTGTGGTTGCTGAAGGTGACGTGATCGCGGTTGAGCGAACTCATCGGGAAATAGTGGTTGCCTTCGACGAGCACGGTGTCGTCGCTTTCGGCGATGGTGACGCCGTTCCAGGTTGCTTTCATTTTGTCTTGGTCTCCAAGGGGAGGGGTGCGGGGGGCGCTTTCCGGTGCGCTACCGCACGGGGCTTGGGTATTGTGCCGTTGCTTGTCACTGCCACTTTTTCGTTGGCTGTATGAACCCTATTTGGATGTTTTCTTTTCGAGGCCGGGTCTCGCCCCGGCGGGCGACTTACTTTCTTTTGCTTCGCCAAAAGAACGTAAGCAAAGAAAAGGCGACCCTGCTGTCTGCGTCCCTACGCTTCGCTTCGGGCAACCTGCGGTGCTCACGTTCCGCGGGGTCTCGCCCAAACTCGCTGCGCTCAAACAAGGGCGAGCCCTGATCCGCGAAACGCTCCGCTCCTCGGCGCATACAGAAGGGCTTTCGCGCGCGCCATCGCTGCGCTCGGCCAGCTCACGGGCCTTCGCTTTGCTCGGCTTGGGTTGGCTCTCTCTGCGACGACGGGCCTTTGCTCCACTCGACTTGGATTGGCTCCCTCCCCCGGGGGAGGGCTGGGGTGGGGGCGCGCGGCGCTCGTTGAGGCGCTGCCGTGTAGCGAGCGCTGTCGTGCCCCCATCCCAGCCTTCCCCCAGAGGGGGAAGGAGCAATGCATCAGCCCCGGTGTCGCATGTCTTGTCTTTCTCCCCCTCCCGGGGGAGCGCCGGGGTGGGGCATGGTGGCCGAGCGAAGCAAAGGCCCGAGCGCCCCGCCGAGCGCAGCGATGGCGTGTTGGTTTCCACCCCTTCTGGCTGCGCCGAGGAGCGCAGCGGTGCGCGGATCAGGGCTCGCAGCTGTTTGAGCCGAAGGCGAGTTCTGCGAGACCCCGCGAACCGCGAGCACCGCAGGTTGCCCGCAGCGAAGCGTAGGGTCGCAGACAGCAGGGTCGCCTTTCTTTTGCCTACCTTTCTTTGGCGAAGCAAAGAAAAGTAGGTCGCCCGCCGGGGCGAGACCCGGCCTCGGAAAGAAAACTAAGCAGCCAGCCAGTGAACGCTGAAGAGCTTCTCCGGGTCCGTCCAAACCGCCCCGGGTCGGAAGCCCGCACGAACAGCCAACGCACGAAGCCCATCCACAGTGAACTTGTGCGAGTACTCCGTGTGAATAGTCTCGCCCTCCTCGAACCCAAACCGTTCCCCATTCAAAGAAACGCTCTGAGCCTTGCGACTCACCAGATGCATCTCGATCCTCTGCCGAGGCGCGTTATAGAACGCCGCATGCGCAAACCCATCCAGATCAAAGTCCGCATCGAGCTCGGTATTCGCCCGACGCAGCAGATTCAGATTGAACTCCGCCGTCACCCCTTGCGCATCGTTGTAAGCCGCATGCAACCGCTCCGGCGCCTTCACCAGATCGACACCGATCAGGAGCCCCCCGCCCCGCAGCATCCGCGCCGCAAGCTGCAGAAAAGCCAGCGCTTCATCAGGCTCGAAATTCCCAATGGTCGACCCCGGGAAAAATCCGACCCGACGACCCGACCCCGCCATAGGTGCAGGCAACACAAGAGGCATCGTGTAGTCCGCCGCAATGGGCTGCACCACGAGCGCCGGATAGTCTGCCTTCAACCGCTCCGCAGCCGCTTCCAGGTGCTCCCCCGAAATATCGATCGGCAAATAGCGCTTGGGCGTTTCGAGCGCATCGAGCAGCAGCCGCACCTTGGTCAGCGACCCCGCACCGAATTCCACGATCTCCGCGTTCGGCCCGACCTGCTCGGCGATCTCGCCCGCACATTCGCCGAGGATGCGTAGCTCCGTGCGCGTCGGGTAGTACTCGGGCAATTCGCAGATGCGGTCGAACAGCTGCGAGCCCGCCGCGTCGTAGAAAAACTTGGGCGAAATGCTGCGCGGCGAACGCGCAAGACCCGCCTGCATCTCCCGCCCGAATTCGGACAGCGGCACGACTGGTGCCGACGAGCGAGGCGTTGTCGTCTTCGCCGACTTCGAGGCAACGAACGAAGACAGCGACGAAGAAGAAGTTGGATTGCGCATGATCAAAGGTCTTTCGCGAGCCGCAGCCCCGTGAATTGCCAGCGCGCTGCCGGCGGAAAGAAGTTGCGATAACTCGGCCGCGAATGCCCGGCCGGCGTGGCGACGCTGCCGCCGCGCAACACCAGTTGCCCCACCATGAACTTGCCGTTGTATTCGGCCGCGATGCCGGGCATCGGGCGAAAGCCCGGGTACGGGTCGTACGAGGAACGGGTCCACTGCCAGACGTGGCCGGTCATCTGCGTGATGCCGGGCGCGTCGAACGCGGCCTCCCATTCGAACTCGGTCGGCAGCCGCGCGCCGGCCCATTCGGCGTACGCGGCGGCTTCATAGAAACTCAGTTGCGACACCGGCGCATCGGCTTCCATCGGCCGCACGCCGTGCAGGCCGAAAACATGCCAGCCCGTGCTGCCCTGCTGTTGCTGTTGTTGCGAACCGAGGCCGAGCCGCGGATCGTCCGACGCGAGCCAATACGCAGGATGCCGCCAGCCATTGGCTTGCACCGCAGCCCATCCATCGGACAGCCAGAGCTCCGCACGTTGATAACCACCATCGGCAATGAACTGCGCATAGTCGCCACAGTTCACCAGCCGGTCGGCAATCGCATACGGCTGCAGCAGCGCCTTGTGGCGCGGCGTCTCGTTGTCGAAAGAAAAATCTTGCCCCGCGTGCCCGACCTCGGCGATGCCGCCGTGCTGCGGGAGCCAGCGCATCGGCGACGGCACCGCGGCCAAGCGCAATGCAGGTCCGCTCGCCGGCTTGTACGCAGGCAGCAGCGGATTGCACGACAGTGCATGCAGGATGTCGGTGAGCAGCAGCTCCTGATGCTGCTGTTCGTGGTTCAGGCCGAGCGTGACGATGGGCTCGATCGCCGCCCAGTCCTGCTCGCCGACGCCGCCTTCGAGCAGCGCGAGCACCGCCTCGTCGACATGCCGCCGGTACGCATGCACCTCGTCCACCGAGGGTCGCGTGAGCAGCCCGCGCTGCGGACGCGGATGCCGAGGCCCGAGCGCCTCGTAGTACGAATTGAAGAGGTAATGGAATCGCGGATCGAAGGGCTGGTAGCCCTCGGCGTGCGGTTGCAGAAGCACCGTCTCGAAGAACCACGTCGTGTGCGCGAGATGCCACTTCGTCGGGCTCGCATCGGGCATCGACTGGATGCACTGGTCTTCGGCGGAAAGCGGGGCGGCAAGTGCGAGGCTTGTGGCGCGCACGTCGCGGAACCTGTCGCGCAGTGCGCTCGCCGCCTGTGCGATCGGCCGGGAAAGCGTCATGGAATCTCCAGTCGGGTCAGCTGCAAGTTTTAGCCCATCCGGGCCGGCGCGGTCCGTAGGACAAAACGCCGCGGGGGAGCCGCCGGAAAGTCGACGGGCAGCCACTGTGGCACAAGATGGCTGGGTGTGCAGGGCGGCTGCGTATCATCCGTTCGATGCAAACGAACACCTCCTCGACCGCGTCCACCAGGCCCAGAATCGTCATCGTCGGTTGCGGATTCGGCGGCCTGGAGGCGGCCCGCAAGCTGCAGCGCGCCGACGTCGATGTCACCGTGATCGACAAGACCAACCACCACCTGTTCCAGCCCCTGCTCTACCAGGTGGCGACCGCCGGGCTCGCCGCGCCCTCCATCGCGGCGCCGGTGCGCGCGTTGTTTCGCAAGCAACAGAACATCACCACGCTGCTCGGCGAAGTGAGCGCCATCGATCCCGCCGGCCGCACGGTGCAGCTGGCGAGCGGCACCACCGTGCCCTACGACCACCTGATCGTCGCCGCCGGTGCCACGCACAGCTACTTCGGGCACGACGAATGGGCGCCCGTCGCGCCGGGGCTGAAGACGCTGGCCGATGCCTTCGAAATCCGCCGCCGCGTGCTGCTGTCGTTCGAAACCGCCGAGACCACCACCGACCCCGCGCTTCGCCGCGCCCTGCTCACCTTCGTGGTGATCGGCGCCGGCCCGACCGGCGTGGAAATGGCCGGCACGCTGGCCGAGATCGCCAAGCACACGCTCTCGGGCGAGTTCCGCCATATCGACCCGAGCAGCTCGCAGGTGCTGCTGGTCGAAGGCGGCCCGCGCGTGCTGCAGGCCATGCCCGAATCGCTGAGCCAGAAGGCGCTCGAGCAACTGGAAAAGCTCGGGGTCGAAGTGCGGCTGAATGCGCGCGTCACCGCCATCGACGCCACCGGCCTCGAAGTGCAGACCGGTGGCGGCGCGGATGGCGCACCGGTCGCGAGCTACCGAATCGACAGCAGTTGCGTGGTCTGGGCCGCGGGCGTCGCGGCCTCGCCGCTGGGCCGCATGCTGGGTACCGCGACCGGGGTCGAATGCGACCGCGCGGGCCGCATCAAGGTCGAGCCCGACTTGAGCCTCGCGGGCCACTCCGAGATCAGCGTGGTGGGCGACCTCGCGGCCGCCATGAGCCACGCACCCGGCAAGCCGCCGAAGCCGGTGCCCGGTGTGTCGCCCGGCGCCAAGCAGATGGGCCGCGCCGCGGCGTCGAACATCCTGCGCCGCATCGCGGGCCAGCCGACCTTGCCGTTCCGCTATGCGGACTACGGCAACCTCGCGACCATCGGCCGCAATTCGGCGGTGGTGGATCTTGGCACGCCCTTCGGCCCGCTGCGTTTCAGCGGCCGGCTCGCGTGGCTGTTCTGGCTGTTTGCGCACGCGTATTTCCTCATCGGCTTTCGCAACCGCGTCGTCGTCATGATGGATTGGGCGGGCGCCTACTGGAGCTTCCAGCGCAATGCGCGCGTGGTGGCCGACGTGCAGGGCAAGAGCGAGTCCTGAACGCGGAACCGGGCCATGTTGTCGCTGATCTGGTGGATCGCCATTCATGCCGTCGAAGCGCTCTTCCTCGTCTGGGTGCTGCGCTGGGGCGGCGCGGAGCGGCTCGAGGGCACGTGGGCCTCGGGCTTCATCAGCAGCTTCGCGCCGCGCTGGAACGCCGAGGGCCTGCGCATGGCGGCGCTGATCCTGCTGGTGTTCTGTGCGATCACCTTCGTCGCGGGGCTGTTCATGCCCTCGCTGCGCTGCTGGAGCGGCGGCGCCTGCTGAACGCCGCCGCCCTTTCGAGCCCACATCCCGGTCACGCCGGTCTCAAAAGAAGTGTTCGCCCCAGTGCGATTCGCGCTGGCTCTTGCGCCAGTCCCAAGGCGGCACCGGCTTCGTGTCGGCCCACAGCCCCAGGTGCCGCGAGCGCGCGCTGTCCTGCAGCTTGAAGAGCCCGCCGCCGCGCTTGGTCGCGATCTTGTTGTAGTCGTACACCCAGGCCCAGCCCTCGGACACCATGCGGCTGCCGGCGTCCTCGCCGTTGCACGACACGTCGGCCACGGTGCGGCCGTAGCGGTCGGTGTCGCGCTCGGTGATGACCGCCTTTTCGGCGTAGCAGAGGCGGCTCAGCGCCTGCCGGCTGCGCTGGCCGTAGGACTGCTTCTTTTCAGGAGCGTCGATGGCGGCGATGCGCACCTTGACCTGCTCGTAGGCACCGATGCGGCCGCAGCGCGCGGTGAGCGTGTCGCCGTCGGTCACGCCGACGACGAGGCAGTTGCGGGGCGATGCGGCATGCGCCAGCAGCGGGATTGAAAGGCCGAAGAAAAGAAACAGGAAGACCGGACGAAAGCGCATGCGGAAAGAGGACGGAATACGTGATGAAAACGACCGCCGATTCTCGGCGCGAAGTGCTCGCCCTGCCCTCCGGATGCATTTGTTTTCGTCTTCGCTGAAGGCGCTGGTGAAGCGCCCCGCTTTTCACCGCGTATTCGCGGTCAGAACGCGTAGCTCAACGTCGCGACCGCGTTGCGCGGCGTGCCGAAGTAGGCCTGGCCGTCGATGTTGCTGTAGTACTTCTTGTCGAAGATGTTTTCGATGTTCAGTTGCAGCGCCAGCTTGGGCGTGAAGGCGTAGCGCGCCATCAGGCTCACGACCGCGCGCGAGCCTTGCTGGTAGCGCAGGTCGAGGTCGCCCACGCTGTATGCGTAGTACGCGCGGTTCTGCCAGTTGATGCCGCCGCCCAGCGTGAGCCGGTGCCATTCGCCGGGCAGCCGGTAGGTGGTGAACAGCGTGGCCTGCGTGGTCGGCATGGTGGTGTTGATGCGGTCGCCGTTGCCTTGGCGGCCGAGCGTGCGCGCAATGCCCGCGTTCAGTTGCCAGCCCGGGGCCAGTTCGCCCGACACCTGCAGCTCGATGCCCTTGCTGGTCACGCCGCGCGCGCCGTAGTAGGCGCCTTCGGTCGAGTTGGGCACGAGCCTGGTGCCGTCGCGCTGCGCCACGTTTTCCTGCTCGGCGCGGAAGACGGCGATCGAGGTGTTCAGCTTGCCGTTCAGGTGCTCGCCCTTGAGGCCGATCTCGTAGCTCTTGCCGGTCACGGGGTCGAGGTACGAACCGGTGGCGTCGCGGTAGTTCTGCGGCTGGAAGATGTCGGTGTAGCTCCCGTACACCGAGTAGTTCTGGCCCAGGTCGTACACCAGGCCCGCGTAGGGCGTGAACACCTCGTGCTTGCGCGTGGCCGGGGCGTCGGCGGTCAGGCGCGTGGAGCGCCAGCTGTTCTGCCGGCCACCCACGATGAGCTTGAGCGAATCGGCCAGCGACAGGCGCGCGGCGCCGTAGTAGCCGGTCTGGCGCGTCTTGGTGATGCCCGACACCTTGAGCGGCTCCCACGCCGGTTCGGCGAACGAGCCGTCCCAGGCGTAGAAGTTGCCGGTGCTGGGCAGTGCGCTGGTGCGCGGATGGTTGGCCTCCACGTAGCGCGACTGGCTGTTGGTGACACCCACCACGAGTTCGTGCGTGCGGCCCAGCAGCGTGAAGGGGCCGGTGGCCTGCAGGTCGAGGCTGTTCTGGCGGAACTCGTGCTCGAAGTAGCCGGGCAGCGTGCCCAGGCCACGGCCGGTGAAGCGGTCCAGGCCGCCGAAGAGGTACAGCAGCTTGGCGTTCTGCTGGCTGTCGCGGTGCGAGGCGTTGGCCTTGAGCTTCCAGCCGTTGTCGAACTGGTGCGTGAGGTTCGCGAAGGCCGTGGTGGTGGTCGTGTCCCAGTGCGTCCATCGCGTGCCGACGGACTTGGGGCGGTTCCAGTTCGTGGCCGTGCCGTCGCTGAAGGTCAGCGGCAGGCCGCCCCAGGTCGACGAGGTGGGCCGGGTCGCCTGCGACTCGATGCCCACGCTCAGCGTGGTGCTCGGCGAGAGGTCGGCGTCGACCACGCCGTACAACACGTGCTTGCGGCCGTGGTACATGTCGATGAAGGAGTCGCGGTCTTCCGTCATGCCGATGATGCGGGCGCGCACGCGGCCGTCTTTCGTGACGGGCGTCTGCAGGTCGACGGTGCCGCGGCGCAGGTTCCACGAGCCCAGCGCGAGCGACGCGCTGCCGGCGAACACCTTGCTGTCGGCGTGCTTGCGCACCAGGTTCACCGAGGCCGACGGGTTGCCAGCGCCGGTGAGCAGCCCGGTCGAGCCGCGCACGACCTCGATGCGGTCATACAGCACTGGATCGTTGGTGGAGGCGCCGAAGAAGTCGGTGGTGACCGTGGTCGGCACGCCGTCGTACTGGTAGTTGTCGATGTAGAAACCGCGCGCGTACAGGTCGGTGCGGTCGCTGTCGGAGCTCACCGCGAACACGCCGGGCACGCTCTGCATGGCCTGGCCGAGCGACAGCAGGTTCTGGTCCTCGATCTGCTGGCGTGTGATCACGGTGACCGACTGCGGTGTCTCGCGCGGCGACAGCGCCAGCCCGGTGGCTGCCGCCGTGGCGCGCGTGGCGTAAGCGCCCGTGCCTTCGGTGGTGCCGCTGCGGTCGGCCTCGGCCGTGACGGTGACGGGCGCGAGCGTGTCGATGCCCACGGCCCCGGCGGCGGGCGCGCCGGCCTCGCGGCGGTTCAGCGTGTAGCTGCCGTCGGTGCGCGCGACCACCTGCAGGCCGCTGCCCGCGAGCAGGCGCTCGATGGCTTCGCGCGCGGTGTAGCGGCCCGAAATCGCCGGGCTGCTGCGCCCCTGCGTCAGCGCCGGGTCGAACGACAGCGCAATGCCGTTGCCGGCCGCGAAGGTGGCGAGCGTGCGGCCGAGCGGGCCGGCGGGAATGTCGTAGGCACGGGACGCGGCGGCGTCGAGTGAAGGCGACGACGGCGACGCCTGCGCGAAGGCTGGCCCTCCCGCACCGGCCAGGCCGCCGAGGGCGAGCGCCATCAGGGCATGGCGAAGGACGGTGTTCAGGCGGCGCTCTGCGAACGGGCGCAAGGCGGGCGGGCGGGATACGGACATGGAAACGGGCCTTTCGGTTGGGCAACGACAGTGGGTTCTTCACCCTCCTTGCCAGCCGAAACGAAAAAAAGTCTCACCCCCGGGTCGAAATATTTTTCGAGGCGCCGGTCGCGCCTTCTTCTTCTGCCACACGCGGCACGAGCGTGACCCAATAGCCGCGCAGCCGCGTGGCCGCGTCCACCGGATAGGTCGACACCAGCATGCGCAGCACGCCGTCGGTGTCGGCGAGCGGAAAGGCGCCCGAGATGCGCAGGTCGGCAACGGCCGTGTCGCACTGCAGCAGGCCGGGGCGGTAGCGCGACAGCTCGGCGGCGAAGTCGGCCAGCCGCATGCCGTCGGCGAGCAGCATGCCCTGCGTCCAGGCCAGCACCGAGGCATCCGCTGGAGTGATGCTGTCGATGCCGTCGGCGGTGAATCGGGCCTGCTGCCCGGCCGGCAGCACGCGAGCGGCGGCGCGGTCGGGCGTGATGCGCACCGCGCCTTCGAGCACGGCGATGTGGGTAGCGCCGCCCGCTTCTTCCTTGCGCACGCTGAAGCGCGTGCCCAAGGCTTCCAGCGTGCCGCCGGCGATGGCCACGCGGAACGGGCGGTGCACGCCGGCGGGGTCCGGGCGCGGTGGCAATGAAGATCTCGCCCGCGCGCAGCATCACGAGGCGCTGCGTGCCGTCGAAGTGCACGTCGATCGCGCTGGCGGTGTTGAGCGTGAGGCGGCTGCCGTCCGCCAGCCGCAGGTCGCGGCGCTCGCCGGTGCCGGTGCGGTGCCCGGCCATCCAGCCGCGTTCGCCCGCCATCTCGATTGCCTGCCAGCCGAGCCAGCCGGCGGGCACGGCCGCCAGCAGCGCGGCGAGCCGGCCGAGGGTGGCGCGGCGGCTGTTCGCGTTGCCGCGCGCGGGCCGCGCGAGCGAAGACATGGCCAGCGCCGGCGGCAGGCCGCCGAGCTTGTTCATCAGCAGCTCGGCGCGTGCCCAGGCGCGGGCGTGGTCGGGATGGCTCTGGCGCCAGCGCTCGCAGGCGCGGCGGTCTTCGTCGGTGACGGCGCTGTCGTGCAGCCGCATCAGCCATTCGGCAGCCTCGTCGAGCACGCGCGGGGCAAGCGTTGATGTCTCGAACTTCAGCGCGCTCATCGGAATGCCTTAGTGCTTCGCACTCCGGCGCGAGCTTGCTTGGGGCGGCCCGGTGCGGCGCTCATTCCATCACCGCCAGGCAGCCCCGGAAGCCCTGCTGCATGTACCGCTTGACGGTGACGAGCGACACGCCCAGCTCACGGGCGATGTCCTCGTACTTCATGCCGTCGAGCTGCGACAGCAGGAAGGCCCGGCGCGCGAGCGGCTTGAGGGTGTCGAGCATGGCGTCGATCTCGTGCAGCGTCTGCAGGATCACCAGCCGCTGCTCGGGCGACGGCGCCTCGGGCTCGGGCATCGCGGCCAGCGCCTCGAGGTAGGCGCGCTCCAGCGCCTGGCGCTGGTACCAGTTCACCAGGATGTTCTTGGCCACGCTCGTGAGGTAGGCGCGCGGCTGCGCTATGTGCTCGGGGTTGCGCGCCGTCAGCAGCCGCGCAAAGGTGTCCTGCGCCAGATCGGCCGCATCACACGAGTTGCCGAGCTTCTTGCGCAGCCACGACTGGAGCCAGCCGTGGTGGTGGCTGTAGAGGGTGTGGACTTGCTGGAAGGCGGCTTCGGCAACGGGCATGGCAGGCGGCACGGGGGCGGAAGTTCCGCCTATAAATAAGAATTATTCTCATTTTAAGCAAAAAGTCCGCGTTACCGGCCTCCCCCCGCCTCATCCGCCCGTGTTCAAGCCGCCGGTTGCTCGGCTTCCTGCAGCAACCGCCACATCACCTTGCCGCTGCCGCTCTTGGGCAGCACATCCACGAACTGCACCTTGCGCGGGATCTTGTAGACCGCCATGTTCTCGCGGCACCAGTCGATGATCTCCTGCTCGGTCGTGTCCATGTGCGTCGCGCGCAGCACCACCACCGCCTTGACCGATTCGCCGCGGTATTCGTCCTTGGTCGAGATGACGCAGGCCTCCTGGATCGCGGGGTGGCGGAACATCAGGAGCTCGACCTCGGCCGGCCACACCTTGAAGCCGCTGGCGTTGATCATTCGCTTCAGGCGGTCGGTGATGAAGAAGTAGCCGTCCTCGTCCATGCGGCCCATGTCGCCCGAGCGGAAGAAGCGCTTGCCCTCGAAATCGACGAAGGCGGCGGCCGTGGCATCGGGCCGCTTCCAGTAGCCCTGGAACACCTCGGGCCCGTGGATGATGATTTCGCCCGATTCGCCGATGGGCATTTCCTTGAGCGTGTCGGGATCGACCACGCGCGCGTCGGTGCTCATGAACGGAATGCCCAGGCACTGCTGCTTGGGATGGTCCGACGGGTTGGTGTGCGAGGGCGCGGCGGTCTCGGTGAGGCCGTAGCCCTCCTGGTACTTGAGGCCGTACTGCTCGAACAGCCGCTGCGCCACCGCCTGCGGCATCGCGGCACCGCCGCCGCCGATGTAGCTCAGACTCGACATGTCGTAGTTCGCGAAGTTCGGGCTGGCCATGAGGTCGATGACCATGGTGGGGATGTTGGTCCAGCTCGTGACCTTCCAGCGCGAGATCAACCGGCCCGCCACGTCGCGGTCCCAGCGCGGCATGATGACCAGCGTGGCCGCCGCGAGGATGGCGGTGTGCATCATGCTCACCACGCCCGTGATGTGGAACATGGGCACCACCGCGAGCACCACCGCTTCGGACGAGGCCTGGCTCCAGAGCTGGCCCGACACCGCGTTGTGCATCAGGCTCGAATGGTGGTGCACGCAGCCCTTGGGCAGGCCCGTGGTGCCGCTGGTGTAGGGCAGGAGCGCCATGTCGTTGGCGCCCACCGCATGCGCCGGCGCCGGATGGCCGGCGTCGAGCGCATCGGTCCACGCGATCGCCTTGCCGTTCGCCAGCGATGGCAGCGGATGGCGCGTGCCGAGCCAGTCGGCCCAGGCCGGCGCGGGCGCGTCGTCGCCGGTCACGCCGGCGTCGAAGGCGTCGGTGAACTGGGTCACGACGATATGCGAGAGCTGCTGTTCGGGCGGCAGCGCGTTGCTGGCCTTGGCCAGTTCGCCCGCGAGGTCGCCGGTGGTCAGCGCCACCTTGGCGTCGGGGTCGACGATGTAGTGCTTGAGCTCCTCGGCCCGGTTCATCGGGTTGACGGGCACCACCACCGCGTTGGCGCGCAGGATCGCGAAATGCGCGATCACCAGTTGCGGGCAGTTCTGCATGTTCAGCACCACCCGGTCGCCGCGCTGCACGCCCAGCGCATGCAGCGTGCCGGCCAGCCGCTCGACCTGGTCGGCAAGCTCGCGATAGCTCAGCACGCGGCCGAAGAACACCAGCGCCGCCTTGTCGGGATAGCGCGCGGCCGAGGTGGCGAGGTTGTGCCACAGCGACGTGGCGGGAACGGTGATCGAATGCGGGAGGCGCTTGGGCCAGAACTTGTGGTGCGGGCGTGTTTGCTGCTGCATGGTGGGAAGAGAACGGGCGAAAAAAGGGAAATGAGTGCCGGAGGCACGCCAGCCTAAGCCGCGCGGCCCCTGCCGCCCAATGGGGGAAGCCCCCGGACCGTCACCTAGGCGACGCCTGTTTTTCTGACACCGATGGCGCGCACACATGCGCCGTGCGACTACAGACAGCGGCAGCTTTCCGCGGGAAGCTGCGGCTTCCGTCTTCACCACCTCTCTTCACCACCTCACCACCACCCGACCGAAGGACCACGACCATGGCAGCAGACAAGCACGCAAGCGTTCACTGGGAAGGCGCCGGCAAGACCGGCAAGGGCCAGATCAGCACCGAGACCGGCGCCCTGAAGGACTACCCCTACGGCTTCGCGAGCCGCTTCGAGGACGACAAGCGCGGCACCAACCCCGAGGAGATCGTCGGCGCGGCCCATGCGGCCTGCTTCACGATGGCCTTCGCCTTCGCGCTGGAAGCGCAGGGCCTGACCGCGACGCGCATCGACACCAAGGCGGCCGTGCGCCTGGCCAAGGATGGCGCCGGCTTCAAGATCGACCGCATCCAGCTCGAGCTGGACGCCGCCGTGCCCAATCTGGACGAAGCGAAGTTCCAGGAAATCGCGGCCGCCGCCAAGGCCGGCTGCCCGCTCTCGAAGGCGCTCGCAAGCGTGCCCGAGATCACGCTGAAGGCCACGCTGGCGAGCTGACAGCGCTGCTTATGATCGTCTCCACAAAAAAGGAGACGGATCATGAACAAGCCCACCCAGACCGCACTGGCGGTCCTTTCTTTGGCTCTCGGCACGGTCGGCACCACGGCGGCGATGGCCGCCTACCCCGACAAGCCGATCAAGGTCGTCATCGGCTTCCCGGCGGGCGGCCCGCTCGACCAGCACGCGCGCCTGCTCACCGACAAGCTGCAGGCCGTGCTCGGCCAGCCGCTGATCGTCGACTACAAGCCCGGGGCGGGCGGATCGGTCGGTGCCGATGCGGTCGCCAAGAGCCCGGCCGACGGCTACACGCTGATGCTGGCCAACACCGGCGTGGCGGTGATCAACGGGGCGCTCTACAGCAAGCTGCCCTACAACACGCAGCGCGACTTCGTGCCGATCGCGCGCACGGCGATGCAGCCGCTGGCGCTGCTGGTCACGCCCAAGCTGCCGGTGCAGAACTTGAAGCAATTCATCGACTACGCCAAGGCGCGGCCGGGCCAAGTCAACTACGGCTCGGCGGGCAACGGCGGCATCAGCCACCTGGTGCCCGAGATGTTCAAGACCGCGACGGGCATCTTCATGGTGCACATCCCTTATCGCGGCAGTGCCCCGGCCTTCACCGATTTGATGGGCGGGCAGGTGCAGTTCATGGCCGAGTCGATTCCGCAGGCGGCCAACTATCACAAGCAGGGCAAGGTGCGCGCGCTGGCCGTGACCAGCCGCGAGCGCAACCCCGCGCTGCCTGACGTGCCGACGGTCATCGAATCGGGCGTCAAGGGCTTCGAGGTGGTCGGCTTCTACGGATTCCTCGCGCCGAAGGACACGCCGAAAGACGTGGTCGCCAAACTGAGCGACGCGTTCCGGCAGGTGCTGACCAGCCCCGAGGTGCGCGATCGCATGGTGAGCCAGGGCGCGGACCCGGCCTACCTCGGCAGCGAAGACTTCGCGCGCTTCCTGGCGACGGAAACGCCGCGTTGGGACAAGGCGGTGAAGGCGTCGGGCGCGCGGATGGACTGAACCGCGCCAGTGTTCAACGCAGCGCGGCCGCGTGCCGCTCGAGTTGCGCGCGGCTCAGCAGTTCGATGCTGCGGTAGCGCACGCGCAGCGTGCCGTCTTCCTCCCAGAGCTTGAGTTGCCGGTTCACGCTCTGGCGCGACACGCCGAGCATGAACGAGAGGTCTTCCTGCGACACGCCGAGCGTGGTGCCGCCGCTCGCATCGCCCGGCACGGCGGCGCGCGCGTCCAGCGTCAGCAGCCGATGCGCAAGCCGCACGGGCAGCGGCATCAGGATCACGTCGTCGATCCACGCGAGCGCCTGCCGCAGCCGCAGGCACACCAGCCGCGTGAAGGCCATGTGCACATCGGGGTGGTCGGCAATCAGCCGATGGAAGTCGGCCGCGGCCACCACGGCCATCTCGGTGACGTCGACCGCGAAGGTGTCGTAGACGCGCTCGCGCCCCACCAGCAGCGACACCTCGCCGAACCAGTGCCCCGGTTCGAGCATCGCGATCACCGCTTCGCGCCCGCCCGGCGCGACCACGCTCACCCGCAGCGATCCGCTCACCACGCCGAACAGTGCGTCGGGCGACGAGCCCTTGTGAAACAGCGACTCCCCGCGCGCCAGCGTGCGCCGATGCGCCACGGCGAGCAGGCGCTCCTGCACGTCTTCGGCCAGCCGCATGTCGTTGCCTTGCGGCGGTGACGGCGCCGCCTGGGCTTCGGTGGCGGGTGATGAAGGGGGCGTGCGTGGCATCGCGGGTTTGTCCGGGGTGGCGAATGCCAACACCGGACAGTCTTGGTGCATGGGGCTGCCGATAGTACGCAGCGAGCCCGGGCCGGCGCAATCGCAGCAACCCGATGTCACCTGTCACATGGAGCACACCCCGATGAACAACCAGACGCAACTCACCGCACTTCAAGCCCGCCGCGAGCGCATCGTGCTCGACCACTTCGCCGACGAAACCCGGCAGGACTTCGATGCCGTGCTCGGCACCTTCCCGCATCCGCACTACGAGCTGATCCCGAGCGGCGAGGTGCACGACGGCAACGACGACGTGCGCCAGTACTACGCCGAGACGCGCCGCGCCTTCCCCGACCAGCGCCACGAGATCATCCAGCTGCGGCACGCCGACGATTCGGTGATCGTGGAGTTCTGGCTGCTGGGCACGCACCGCGGGCCGCTGAAGGGCATTCCGCCGACGGGCAATGCCTTCCGCTGCCGCATGAACGCCTTCTTCATCTTCGAGGGCGACACGCTGGTCTGCGAGCGCGTGTACTTCGACACGCTGACGATGCTGCGGCAGTTGCTGGTCGGCGTGCCGCCGGAGATGGTCGGCGCGCTGGTGGCCGGGCTGCTCGGCCAGCCGGCCGCAGCGCCCAAGGCCGAGGCTGCCGTCGCATGACCACCGCGCGGCCGCTCGAAGGCCGTCACGCCGTCATCACCGGCGGCGCGCGCGGCATCGGCCTTGCGATTGCGCGGCGCTGCATGGCGAATGGCGCGAGCGTGACGCTGTGGGATGTCGAAGCCGAGGCGCTGGCCGAAGCGGTGCGGCAGCTCGCACCGCTGGGCACCGCGGCCTCGGCGCTCGTGGATGTGCGCGACGAAGGCCAGATCGCACGCGCGGCCTCGGAGGCGCAGGAAGGCTTCGGCGGCATCGACATCCTCGTCAACAACGCGGGCGTGCTCGGGCCGACGGTGTCCGCGTGGGAGCACACGCCCGCGCAATGGCGCAACGTGCTGGACATCAATCTCACCGGCGCATGGCTCTGTTGCCGCGCCATCGTGCCGGTGATGCTGGCAAGGCAGCGGGGGCGCATCGTCAACATCGCCTCGGTGGCGGGCAAGGAAGGCAACGGATTCAACGCGGCGTATTCGGCCTCCAAGGCAGGGCTGATCTCGCTGACGAAGTCGCTGGGCAAGGAGCTCGCGTTGTCTGGCGTGCTGGTGAACTGCATCACGCCGTCGGCGGCCGATACGGCTGTGTTCGCTGGGGTGCCTGTCGAGCATCGCGAGCAGTTGCGAAACGCTTTGCTTGCGCGTGTGCCGATGGGGCGGTTTGTCGAGGTCGATGAAGTGGCTGCGATGGCTGCCTGGCTGGCTTCGGACGACTGCTCTTTCAGTACGGGGGCTGTGTTCGATGTCTCGGGTGGGCGGTCCGTGTATTGAAGCCCTTCAGGGCGTGTACGCAGGCCACCGGGTACTCCCCTCCGCGAATGTCCCCCGGGCTTCGCCCTCCTCCTTGATTTCGCTGCGGGGAGCACCCGATGCCCTGCGTACACCAGGCGCTGTTGTTGTGCCGGCCGGTCGACGAACCGCATCGAATCGAAAACAAGTCCTCAATTTTCAGGAGACGACCATGATCCGAGATCCAGAACCCACCGGGTTCGCGCAACTGGCGCACTTCGACGGCGCGCGCAGCGCGGCGATGCCGCAAGACCGCTTGCGCGCCATCCGTCATGGGGCCTCGGCGCTACGCGAGCAACTGCTCGATGCGCCGCCGGTGCGCTTTGCACGCAGCTTCAATCTGCTGCGCATTCCGTATCCGGCGTGGTTCGCCTTCACCGGCGTGTATTCGCAGCAACTGCTCAAGCCGCACATGGTTCATCTGCTGGCGCGCACGGTGCTGATCCAGTACGACGACTTCGAAGGGCGCCTGCGCACGCTGCTGTTCACGCCGGCCGACTTCGAGGTGGGCAACGAGACGCCCTACTTCAAGCGGCTGAGCGAGCAGACGCCGAAGTTCCTGCACAAGACCATCGCGCCGGTCTACCAGACGGTGCCGCAGGCACTGGCGAGCTGCGGCGTGGCGCCCGAGCAGATCGACTACATCACCTACGACCACCTGCACACGCAGGATGTGCGCCGCTGGCTCGGCGGCGCGGATGCGCCCGGGCTGCTGCCGAACGCGAAGCTGCTGGTGCACCGGCAGGAACTTGCGAACGTGCAGGGCCTGCTGCCGGTGCAGGCCGAGTGGTACTGCCCGCATGGGCTCGATGGGGTGCTGGCCGAGCGCATCGTCGCTTTCGACGGCAGCATCCAGCTCGGCCGGGGGCTTGCGCTGGTGCACACGCCGGGGCACACCGAAGGGAACCATTCGCTGGTCTATCGCGCCGTCGACGGCCTGCGGGTGAGCAGCGAGAACGGCGTGGCGGCCGACAGCTGGGCGCCGCTGCAGTCGCGCCACAACGGCATCCGCCGCTATGCGCAGGCGACCGGCACGGAGGTGATCCTCAACGGCAACACGCAGGAGAGCAGCAACGACCAGTACCTGTCGATGGTGCTGGAGAAGACGCTCGCGGGCACTTCGTCGTCGCATGGCTTCAGCAACGTGGTGCCGTCCAGCGAATGCTCGCCGCACTGGCTTTTTCCGGGGGCGCCGACGAGTCACCTCTGGGGCGAGACGAGCTTTGGCGCGCTGGCCCGGCCCTGAGAAAAAAGAAGAAGGAGACACACCCATGAACACCGCCACCCTCGACGCCACCGATGCGCGCACGCCCGCCTCGGCCGATGCGCGCGACGACGCCGCGCTTTTCCGCAAGATCACCTGGCGGCTGATGCCGCTGCTGTGCGCCTGCTACGTGCTGAACTACCTGGACCGCACCAACGTCGGCTATGCGCAGTTGCAGATGAAGGACCAGCTGGGTTTCAGCGACGCGGTGTTCGGCCTGGGGGCCGGCATCTTCTTCATCGGCTATGCGGTGTTCGAGATTCCGAGCAACCTGATGCTCGCGAAGATCGGCGTGCGCGCGACGCTGCTGCGGATCATGGGCCTGTGGGGCCTGGCGTCGGCGGCCATGATGTTTGCGACGACGCCCACGCAGTTCTATGTGCTGCGCTTCCTGATCGGCGTGTTCGAGGCGGGCTTCGCGCCCGGCGTGCTGTTCTACCTGACGCTGTGGTTCCCCTCGCACCGCCGCGCGCAGGCAACCGCGCTCTTCTTCATGGCCTTCGGCGCGGCGCCGATCGTCGCGGGGCCCATCGCCGGGCTCACGATGACCTACCTCGACGGCGTGCTCGCGCTGCGTGGCTGGCAGTGGCTGTTTCTGCTCGAAGGGCTGCCGAGCGTGCTTCTGGGCATTGCGGCCTTCCGCTGGCTCTCGAACAGCCCGTCGCAGGCGCCCTGGCTCACGGCCACCGAGAAGCAACGCGTGGCGCGCCTGCTGGCCGAGGACCAGGCCGCGTACGGAGCCGCCGAGCGGCACACCTTCGGTGCGGCGATGCGCGACGGGCGCGTCTGGCTGATCGGCTTCATGTCGTTCCTGATCATCCTGGGCATCTATGCGCTGTCGTTCTGGCAGCCGACCATCCTGAAGTCGATGGGGCTGAGCGTGCTGCAGATCGGCTTCTATTCGGTCATTCCGGCGGTCGCGGGCATCGCGGCCAACATCGTGGTCGGGCGGCACTCCGACCGGAAAGAAGGAACGGCGCTGGCACTTCGCCATCGGTGCGCTGGTGGGTGCGGCGGGCCTCGCGCTGACCACGCTCTTCATGCAGAGCCCGTTCGCGGCCGTGCTGTGCCTGGCGCTGGCGTCGATGGGCATCTCGAGCGCGTTCACCGTGCTGTGGGCCATTCCTGGCAACTTCATGTCCAGGAGCGCCGCGGCCGCGGGCATCGCGCTCATCAGCACCATCGGCGGCAGCGCGGGGCTGGTCGCACCGATGATGGTCGGCGCGCTCAAGACGCTGACCGGTGGCTTCACGGCCAGCCTGTATGTACTGAGCGGGGCGCTGGTGCTGTCGGCACTGCTCATGCTGCTGGTCCTGCCCGCGAGCGCACTGGCCAAGCGGTAGCGCGCACGCGGCGCTCGCGCCGCACCAGCGGCGCACGGCACCGATCCATTTCGGTGCACAGATCTTGCATACCAGTTGGCACAAAAGCTGCTGGTATGCAGGCGAATGTCTACATCCGCATCCGAAATCAGTGCACGCATCGTCGAAGCGGTGATGGCGCAGAAGCTCGCGCCGGGTTCGCGCCTGGGCGAGCAGCAACTGGCCATGCTCTTCGACTGCAGCCGCACCATCGTGCGCGAGGCCCTCACCCGGCTGGCGGCGCGCGGCATCGTCACCGTGAGCGCGCGGCGCGGCTGGTTCGTGATCGAGCCCTCGCAGGAAGAAGCGCGCGAAGCCTTCGAGGCGCGGCGCGTCATCGAACTGGGCCTTATCCGCAGCGCAGGCACCACCGGCAAGCTCGACAAGCCAGCCCTGCGCCAACTGAAGGCGCACCTTCAGCGTGAAAAGGCCGCACTGAAAGAGAGCGATGTCGGCAACCGCAGCTTCTTGCTCGGCGACTTCCATGTGTGCCTGGCCGAGTGCCTGGGCAACACGCTCCTGGCCGACACGCTGCGCGACTTCACCGCGCGCACCACATTGATCGCCATGCTCTACCAGAGCACGCACGACGCGGTGCAGTCGTGCGAAGACCACGTGCAGATCGTCGCGGCGCTGGAGCGCGGCGACCATGCCGCCGCCGAGGCGCTGATGGCCACGCACATCGGCACGGTGCAGTCGGCGCTGCGCGTGCAGGCGCCGACCGATCCGCTCGCCCAGTTGCGCGATGCGCTGGCACCGCTGCAGAACACGGCTTCGACGAAACCCAAGCGCCGCAAGCCCTCGCCTTCCACCAACGACCCCGATTCATCGACTTACCTAGGAGCCCTGCTATGACTTTCTCTGCATCGAAACGCCACCTCGCCCTCGCGTTCGCTTCCGTCGCCCTGCTGGCCACGGCCGGCGGCGCGCACGCCCAGAACGCGCTGGACAACGTGCTCAAGGCCAAGACCATCAAGATCGCCGTGCCGACCGACTACCCGCCCTACGGCTCGGTCGACAAGAACATGAAGCCGCAGGGCCTCGATGTGGAAATGGCCGAGCTCATCGCCACCAAACTGGGCGTGAAGATCGAACTGGTGCCCGTGACCAGCGCCAACCGCATTC
Source organism: Variovorax sp. W2I14 (assembly GCF_050435205.1). Taxonomy (NCBI): domain Bacteria; kingdom Pseudomonadati; phylum Pseudomonadota; class Betaproteobacteria; order Burkholderiales; family Comamonadaceae; genus Variovorax; species Variovorax sp. W2I14. The sequence continues at coordinate 2,964,046 of NZ_JBNDJX010000001.1, forward strand.
CGTACCTGCAGACGCGCAAGGCCGACCTCGTGATCTCCACGCTCGGCAAGAACCCGGAGCGCGAGAAGGTGATCGAGTTCTCCTCGGCCTATGCGCCCTTCTTCCAGGCCGTGTACGCCGCCAAGAGCATGAAGCTCACCGCGTTTTCCGACATGGCCGGCAAGACCGTCGCCGTCACGCGCGGTGCGATGGAAGACCAGGAGCTGAACAAGGTAGCGCCGGCGAACGTCGACTACCGCCGCTTCGAGGACAACAACGCGACGATCGCGGCCTTCGTGGCCGGCCAGACGCAAACCCTTGCGACCAGCGCGGCTGTTGCTGGCGACATGCTCGCCAAGAATCCGAAGGTCAGCGCCGAATTCAAGCTGCTGCTGAAAGACAGCCCCTGCTTCGTGGGCGTCGCCAAGGGCGAAACCGCCTTGAAGACCAAGGTCAACGAGATCATTGCCGCCGCCAAGAAGGACGGCACGCTGGACGCCATGTCGAAGAAGTGGCTCGGCAAGGCCGCTGGCGACCTGCCGGTCTGATCGAGCCACGCGGCCATGAACATCGAGTTCGACTTTTGCGCGGTGCTCGCCGAATGGCCGCTGCTGCTGCGCGGCGTGGCGTGGACCATCGGCCTCACCGCCATCGGCACCGTGCTCGGCATGATCGTGGGCACGCTCTGCGCCTGGGCCCGCTCGGGCGGACCCGCGTGGCTGCGCGCGATCGTGGGCACCTATGTGGAGCTGATCCGCAACACGCCCTTCATCGTGCAGTTGTTCTTCATCTTCTTCGGGCTGCCGGCGGCGGGCGTGAAGCTCTCGCCCGAAGTGGCGTCGGTGATCGCGATGGTGATGAACCTGGGCGCGTATTCGACCGAGATCATCCGCGCGGGCATCGAGGCCACGCCCAAGGGGCAGATCGAAGCGGCCGTGAGCCTCGCGCTCAGCAAGTCGCAGGTGTTCCTGCGCGTCGTGCTGCCGCCTGCGCTCAAGAAGGTGTGGCCCTCGATGGTGAGCCAGATCATCATCGTGATGCTGGGCTCGGCGGTGTGCGGCCAGATCTCGACCGAGGAGTTGAGCTACGCGGCCAACCTGATCCAGAGCCGCAACTTCCGCGCGTTCGAGGCTTTCATCATCGCCACGCTGATCTATCTCGCGCTGTCGGTGGCGCTGCGGCGTTTGCTCAACTGGGCGGGGCCGAAGTTCTTCTTCGGCCGCTGAACGCACCACCGAAGGAAACCCATCGTCATGAGTGATTTTTCTCTGTGGGACATCCTGCGCAACCTGCTGATGGCGCTTCGCTGGACCGTCGTGCTCTCGCTGATCGCCTTCGTCGGCGGCGGCATCGTGGGCGGGCTGCTGCTGTTCCTGCGGCTGCGCGGCGGCAGGATCGCCGGCAAGGCCGTCGGTCTCTACGTGCAGCTCTTCCAGGGCACGCCGTTGCTGATGCAGCTGTTTCTCGCCTACTTCGGCATCGCGCTGTTCGGCATCGACGTGTCGGCGTGGACCGCCGCAAGCGTGGCGCTCACGCTCTACACCAGCGCCTTTCTCACTGAAATCTGGCGCGGCTGCGTGGCCTCGATCCCGAAGGGCCAATGGGAAGCCTCGGGCAGCCTCGCCTTGAGCTTCGGCGAGCAGATGCGCCATGTGATCCTGCCGCAGGCCGTGAAGATCGCGATCGCGCCGACCGTCGGATTTCTGGTGCAGGTGATCAAGGGCACGGCGCTCGCCTCGGTGATCGGCTTTGTCGAACTCACCAAGGCCGGCAGCATGATTTCGAACGCCACCTTCCAGCCCTTCGTGGTGTTCAGCTGCGTGGCGCTGCTTTACTTCGTGCTGTGCTTTCCCGTGAGCCTGTACGCCAAGAACCTCGAGAGGAAGACCCATGGCCGCCGTGCTTGACCAACCCCAGACCGAACCCGCGAGCACGTTTGCCGCGCCCATCGTGCGCATCACGGCGCTGCGCAAGTCCTACGGCACCAACGAAGTGCTGAAGGGCATCGACCTCGACGTGAAGCGCGGCGAGGTGATCGCCATCATCGGCAAGAGCGGCTCGGGCAAGAGCACGCTGCTTCGCTGCATCAACGGGCTCGAAGTGTTCCAGGAAGGCTCGCTCACCGTCGACAGCAAGCCGCTGCTGCACGAGAGCGCGATGGCCATGCGCGAGCTGCGCCAGCGCGTGGGGATGATCTTCCAGAGCTTCAATCTTTTTCCGCACCTCACGGTCGGCAAGAACGTGATGCTCGCGCCCACGCTGGTGAAGAAGCGCGGGTCGATGGAGGCCGCTTCGCAGGCGCGCAAGCTGCTCGACCGCGTGGGCCTCACCGAAAAGTTCGATGCCATGCCCGACCAGCTTTCGGGCGGCCAGCAGCAGCGCGTGGCGATCGCCCGCGCACTCGCGATGGAACCGGCCGTGCTGCTGTGCGACGAGATCACCTCGGCGCTCGACCCCGAACTGGTGGGCGAGGTGCTGCGCGTGGTGGAGTCGCTGGCCGACGAAGGCATGACGCTTTTGATGGTGACGCACGAGATGAGCTTCGCGCGCAAGGTGAGCGACCGGGTGATCTTCATGCACCAGGGGCGCGTGCACGAGATGGGGCCGCCGGCGGAGCTGTTCGGGAATCCGCAGACGGCGGAGTTGAGGCAGTTTCTTTCGTCGCTGCACGACTGAGGGTTTCGCCTCCGACTGTCCTCGGCTATCCTCGGTCCATGGCTTTTTTGCAGAACGCGTCGATTATTCGCACCATCGAAAAGATGGTGGGTTAGCGCGCGAACCGGCAGAGATTCACGCCATGCAACCCGCCCCACGAGGCGGGTTTCTTTTTGCCTCCTGGGGTCTTGATCCATCTCACAGGAGAAAAGAAATGACCCCCATGCTCCACATGGTCTGCGGCAAGATCGGCGCCGGCAAATCGACACTCACCCGGCGCCTGGCGGATGCACCCGCCACGGTGCTCATCAGCGAGGATGCGTGGCTTGCCGCGCTGTACCCCGGAGAGATCGTCGACCTGCCCGACTACGTGCGGACCTCAACCCGGCTCAAGCAGGTCATGGCGGAGCACGTCGTGGCGCTCCTGGCAGCCGGGGTGTCCGTGGTGCTCGACTTTCCTGCCAATACCGTAAGCAGCCGGGCCTGGGCGCGCGGCATCTTCGAGAAGGCGGGCGTGGCGCACCGGCTCCATTTCCTGGATGTGCCCGACGAGGTCTGCAAGGCTCGGCTTCGTGCGCGCAATGCAAGCGGCAAGCACCCGTTCGAGACGACCGATGCCGAGTTCGACCTCATCACCCGCCACTTCGTTGCGCCCTCGGAGGCGGAAGGCTTTCACGTGGTTCACGCCGCGCAAGCCTGATTAAGATCCGCCGCGATGCACATCGACCAAGCCCTCCCCGCCGAAGCGGCCACTGTCGCCGCAGTCCTGAGCGAAGCCGCCCAATGGCTCGCCACCGCAGGCCGCCCGCTGTGGTCGGCTGCCGATGTCGACATCGAACGCATCCAGCGCGACACCGATGCCGGCCGCTACTTCATCGCTCGCGAGAACGGCGACGTGGCCGGGGTCGTGCGGATCGACGTGGAAGACCCGTTCTTCTGGCCCGAGATCGAACCCGGAAGCTCCGCGTTCGTGCACAAGCTGGCCGTTCGCAGGTCGTGGGGCGGCAAGGGCGTGTCGACCGCCCTCCTGGCCTTCGCGCGCGAACGCACCCGCACCCTGGGCCGCCCTTACCTGCGCCTCGATTGCGTGGCCGACCGGCAGGCGTTGCGCACGCTGTACGAGGGCTTCGGCTTCGTGCTGCACAGCGTCATCCAGAAGGGAAACGGGTCTTTCGCCCGCTACGAATTGCGTACCGACGGCTCACCGTCCGACAGGCGGTAGCGCCGCGCCAGCGCTGGCGGGAACGCATCGGCCTGTGGCAAGCTCGGAATCCCTATGAACCTCCGCACTCCGTCCCCCACCTCCCGTCGCCGGATGCTGCAGGCGCTGCTCGGCACGGCCGCCCTGCAGGCCCCGTTCGCGGCGCTGGCCGGCTTCAACTTCTTCACCAGCGAATACACAGCGAGCCGCGATGAGCTGCAGGCGATGATCGCCAAGCGCTTTCCGGTGGCCGAGCGCTATGCCGAGATCTTCATGGTCGGGCTGCGCGATCCGCAACTGGGGCTGGATGCCGGCGCGAACCGCGCGGCGCTCACCGCCACGTTGACGATCGCAAGCCCCTTGCTGGCCGCGTCGCCGGTGCAGGGTGTCGTGTCGATGAGCAGCGCGCTGCGGTACGACGCGCCCACGCGCACCCTGCGGCTCGATCACCCGAAGTCCGAGCGCCTCGAACTGCAGGGCGTGGAGGGCCGCGATGCCGAGCGGCTGCAGAAGGTCGGCTCGATCGTCGCGCAGGAACTGCTGCAGGGCCAGGTGCTGCGCAGCTTCACCGCCGACGAACTCACCGTGGGCCGCAAGACCTACGAGATCGGTGACATCACCGTGCAAGACAACGGCATCAAGGTGCAGCTCAAATGAAATACCCCCTGCTCGTCGCCACGCTGCTGATTGCGGGCTGTGCCGCCATCGTTCCCACCGCGAAGCAGCACTTCGACCTGCAGGCCCACCGCGGCGGCCGCGGGCTCGCACCCGAGAACACGCTGGCCGCGTTCTCCAACGCGATCGACCTCGGCGTGACCACGCTCGAACTGGACATCGGCCTCACCGCCGACAACGTGGTCGTGATCTCGCACGACACCGCGCTCAACCCCGATCACACGCGCGATGCCAACGGCAACTGGCTCGCGGCGAAGAGCGGCGCCGCCGTGCGCTCGCTCACGCTGGCGCAATTGCAGACCTACGACGTGGGGCGCCTGAACCCTGCGAGCAACTACGGCAAGCAGTTCGCGCTGCAGCAGCCGCGCGACGGCGAGCGCATTCCGACACTCGCTTCGCTCTTCGCGATGGTGCAGGCACGCGGCGCCGCCGCAGGCACGGTGCGCTTCAACATCGAGACCAAGATCGATCCAAACAAGCCCGACGAAACCGCTGCGCCCGAGCCCATGGTGCGCGCGCTGCTCGCCGAAATCGACAGGGCGAAGATGGCTGATCGCGTGACCATCCAGAGCTTCGACTGGCGCACGCTGGCGCTGGTCGGCCAGCTCGCGCCGCAACTGCCGCGCGCTTACCTCAGCACGGCTCGCACGCTCAAGGACAGCCGCTGGACCGCGGGCCTCGATGCGGCCGGCTTCGCTTCGGTGCCGCAGTTGGTCCAGGCCGCTGCGGGCAGGAGCGCGGGGCCGGTGATCTGGTCGCCGGCCTATGCGGACCTGACGCCCGCCGTCATCAAGGAAGCGCAGAAGCTCGGCATGAAGGTGCTGCCCTGGACCGTGAACCAGCGCGCCGACATGCTGCGGCTGATGGACTGGGGCGCGGACGGGATCATCACGGACTACCCCGACGTGCTGCGCGACCTGATGCGCGAGCGCGGGCTGTCGATGCCGCCGTCGGGAAAGGCATCGTCATGAGCAGCGCGACACAGCAACTCGACGCCATCGCCGTACGCATCGCCGCGCTCGGCGGCGGCAGCGGATCGGTCACCGCGCTGTCGAACGAAGCCCGCGCCAGCACCGAACTGCTCGGCACCCTGCCGCCGCGCTATGGCGAGGTCTTGCTCAATCTGCTCGATCGCCTCGAATCGAGCGCGCTCTTCAGCGAGGAGAGCTGCTCCTTCAGCCAGAAGGACTTGCTGGACAACCTGCAGGTGTGGGTCGACAAGGCCCGCGGCCAACTGGTGTCTTAGGGCACCGGTTTATCATCCCGCCCCATGCGCACCTTGCTGCTCGCCCTCATGATCGCCCTGCTGCCCATCCGCGGCTGGCTCGGCGATGCGATGGCTGTGGAGATGGTGCGGCACTCGCTGCCGGCCGCATCGCTCGTCGCACAAGAGGCCTCCCCGGCCTCGGTGGCGGCGGAGGCGCACTGCCATGAAGCCATGGGCGCAGCCGACGACAGCGGCATGGACACCATGGCGCACCACCATGACGACGGCAACAGCAGCAGCGACCACGGCACCGACCACCAGGGCTGCGGCACCTGCACCGCCTGCCAGGTCTGCCACACGGTGGCGCTTGGCGGCATGCCTCTGGTCGATATTGCACACAGCGCGCCCCAGGCGCCACCGGCCGCCCACGCGGCCCGCTTCGCGAGCGCAGAGCCCGTCCTGGGCCTGAAGCCGCCCATTTCCTGATCTCCCTGCCCGTAGTCCGTCCGCGGTGAGCCTTTAACGGCTCTCGGCGTTGGTCGTATTGCTCATGGAGATCGAGCGTGAACCCCTTTGTCCGCCGGCAGCTTGCCGGCCCCCTTTGCTATCGAAGAAGTAGCAGTGCGCTGCTCAAGCGCACCGCCGCACTCGGCAGCGCTTTCGTGCTGGCCGGCTGCGCCAGTCTTTCGCCCGACGGCGGCGCTGCCGACGTGCAGGCGCTGGTCGGCAACAACCCGCTGATGGCGGGCAGCACCGCGCAACGCGTGCCCGACGAGGCCTCGCAGAAGAGCATCGACGCGCTGCTCGCCAAGCCGCTCGATGCCGAGGCGGCCGTGCGCATCGCGCTAGTCAACAGCCCGCGCGTGCAGGGCGCCTTTGCCACGCTGCAGATCAGCGATGCCGACCGCGTGCAGGCCGCGAGCCTGCCGAACCCTGTGCTCTCGTTCAGCCGCCTCGCGCAGGGCCGCGAGCGTGAGTTCGAGCGGATGCTGAGCTTCAACGTGATCGGGCTGGTCACGCTGCCGTGGCAGGCGCGCTGGGCCGGCCAGCGGCACGAAGCCGCCAAGCTGCAGGCCGCGCAAAGCGTGCTGTTGCTGGCCGCCGACACTCGCCGCGCCTGGGTGCGCGCGGTGTCGGCGCAGCAGAGCGTGGCGTACCTGCGCGATGCGAAAGAGGCAGCCGAAGCCGGCGCCGAGCTTGCGCACCGCATGGCCCAGGTCGGCAACTGGAGCGCGCTGCAGCGCACGCGCGAACAGTTGCTGCTGGCCGACGCGGCAGCGCAGCTCGCGCGCGCCGAGCAGACCGCCGTTGCCACGCGCGAGCAGCTCACGCGGCTGCTCGGCCTGAGCGGCGAGCGCACCAGCTACACGCTGCCTGATCGCCTGCCTCCGCTGCCGCAGTCAGCGCCCGACCTCGGCGACGTGCAGGCGCGCGCGTTGCGCGACCGGCTCGACGTGCGTTCGGCGCAGGCGCAGAACACGGCGATGGCCGATTCGCTTGGCCTCACGCACGCCACCCGCGTGATCAACGCGATGGAGATCGGTGCGGTGCGCAACACCACCTTCGAAAACGATGCCGACCGCTCGCGCTCGACCCAGCGCGGCTTCGAGCTCGACCTGCCGCTCCCGCTGTTCGACTGGGGCCAGGCCCGCACCGGTCGCGCCGAGGCGCAGTACATGCAGGCGGCCGCACGCGTGCGCGACGTGGGCGTGCTGGCCGCGAGCGAGGCGCGTGAAGCCTGGCAGGGCTGGAACACCGCCTACGCGCTGGCACGCCGCTACCGCGACGACGTGCTGCCGCTGCGCAAGAAGGTCAACGAGGAAATGGTGCTGCGCTACAACGGCATGCTCGCGAGCGTGTGGGAGCTGCTCGGCGAAACCCGCGCGAGCATGCTCGTGGTGAACGCGGGCATGGAGGCGCAGCGCGACTTCTGGCTCGCCGACACCGACCTGCAATTCGCGCTCACGGGCAGTTCGCCCGGTGGCATGACAGCACTGCAGACGGCCACGGCCGGCGATGCACCCGCAGCGGGAGGCCACTGACATGAACCGCCGCAACTTCTTCGCAGGCGCCGCCACGGCCGTCGCGGCCACCACGGTCAGCCGCGTCTCGATGGCCGCCTTGCCCGAACCCGTCACGCAAAGCTCCACCGCCACCGCGCCACCGCTCGCGCCGCCGAACGGCCGCCCCTACAACCCCGTCGTCACCCTCAACGGCTGGACGCTTCCCTGGCGCATGAACGCAGGCGTCAAGGAATTCCACCTCGTCGCCGAACCCGTCGTGCGCGAGATGGCGCCCGGCTTCAAGGTCAACATGTGGGGCTACAACGGCCAGTCGCCGGGGCCGACCATCGAGGTGGTCGAGGGCGACCGCGTGCGCATCTACGTGACCAACAAGCTGCCCGAGCACACGACCGTGCACTGGCACGGCCAGCGCCTGCCCAACGGCATGGATGGCGTGGGCGGCATCACGCAGCCGCACATTCCGCCGGGCAAGACCTTCGTCTACGAATTCACCGCGCGCCGCCCCGGCACCTTCATGTACCACCCGCATGCCGACGAGATGGTGCAGATGGCGATGGGGATGATGGGTTTCTGGGTCACGCACCCGAAGGAGAACCATCCGCTCATCGAGCCTGTGCAGCGCGACTTCTGCTTTTTGCTCGGCAGCTTCGACGTGGAGCCCGGGAGCGCCACGCCCAAGGTCAACACGATGACCGACTTCAACATCTGGAGCTTCAACAGCCGCGTGTTCCCGGGCATCGACACGCTCAATGTGCGCCGCGGCGACCGCGTGCGCATCCGTGTGGGCAATCTCACGATGACCAACCACCCGATCCACATCCACGGCCACGAGTTCGAGGTGACCGGCACCGACGGCGGCCCCGTGCCGCGCACCGCGCGCTGGCCCGAGGTGTCGGTGGACGTGGCGGTGGGCCAGATGCGACAGATGGAATTCATCGCCGACGAGGAAGGCGACTGGTCGCTGCACTGCCACAAGGCGCACCACACCATGGGACCGATGGGCCACGAGGTGCCGACCATGATCGGCGTGGACCACAAGGGCGTGGCCGAGAAGATAAAAAAGCTCGTGCCCGACTACATGGTGATGGGCGACAAGGGCATGGCCGACATGGGCGGCATGGAGATGCCGATTCCCGACAACACCATGCCGATGATGACCGGCGCGGGCCCCTTCGGATCGGCCGAGATGGGCGGCATGTTCACGCTGCTGAAGGTGCGGCGCGACCAGAAACCGGGGGACTACAGGGACCCGGGCTGGTTCAAGCACCCGGCCGGCACGGTGGCGCGCGAAGTGCCCGGTGCCGCCGTGCCGCCGGCCACGCGCAATGCGCCATCGCCAGGCGGCAGCAACAACACCGACGCGACTGTGCGCAGGCCCTCGGGCGCGCACAACAACCACTGACCTCATTCACTTTCATTCCGGAGTTCACCTCATGAACAAGACCTTCAAGTCCATCGCCCTGTGCCTCGCGCTCGCCGCCGCGGCAACCGCATCGCAGGCCCACGAGAACCACGCGCCGAAACCGAAGGGCACCGCCGCGCTCGCGCCCGAGCAAAAGCCTTGGGGCATCGAAGGCAAGTCCGGCGACGTGCGCCGCACCATCGACATCGCGATGGCCGACGACATGACCTTCACACCGTCGGTCATCGAAGTGCGCGAGGGCGACACCATCCGGCTGCGCCTGAAGAACAAGGGCAAGGAGCTGCACGAACTCGTGCTCGGCACCGAGTTGGAGATCGCGAACCACGCGGCCATGATGAAGAAGTTTCCGGGCATGGAACACGACGATCCGTGGATGGTGCACGTGCCCGCGGGCAAGACCGGCGAGATGGTCTGGACCTTCAACCGCGCTGGCGATTTCGACTTCGCCTGCCTCGTGAAAGACCACTTCGAACTGGGCATGGCCGGCCGCATCCGCGTGCTGGCCGCTGCGCCCAAGAAATCCTGAACGAATGAACGAACGAACCAAGGAGATCACCACCATGCAACGACGAACCCTCTTGAAGCGCGCGGCACCGCTATTTGCGCTCGCATCCACCCTGCCGCTCACGGCGCTGGCCGCAGCACCGATGGTCGAGATCTGGAAAGACCCGAACTGCGGCTGCTGCCAGGACTGGGTGAAGCATCTCAACAAGAACGGCTTTGCCACGAAGGTGCACGACGAAGGCAATACCGCCGCGCGCGCGCGGCTCGGCGTGCCCGCCAAGCTGGGCTCGTGCCACACGGGGCTCATCGGCGGATACGCCCTCGAGGGCCATGTGCCCGCACGCGAAGTGCAGCGCCTGCTGAAGGAAAAGCCCAAGGCCGTCGGCCTCGCGGTGCCCGGCATGCCGGTCGGCTCGCCCGGCATGGACGGTCCGGCCTACGGCGACCAGCGCGATCCGTATGACGTGCTGCTCGTGCTGGCCGATGGCAGCACGAGCGTCTATCAAAGCTATCGCTGAAGGAACACCATGACCATGAAGAAACTTCTCACCGCCCTCTCCGCCGCCCTTCTTGCTGCAGCCGCCTTCGCGCAGGCCGCGCTGCCCGCCGTCGAGGGCGAAGTCCGCAAGATCGACACCGAGACGAAGAAGATCACGCTCAAGCACGGCGACATCCCGAATCTCGAGATGACCGGCATGACGATGGTCTTTCGTGTGAAAGACCCCGAGCTGCTGGGCAAGGTGAAGCCGGGGGACAAGGTGCGCTTCACGGCCGACAAGGTCGATGGGGCGCTCACGGTGCTGTCGATCGAGCCGGAACCGGCTAGCTGAAGCGTCGCGGGTCGAATGGCGCCAGCGGCGTCTCGGGTTCGATCCCCGCCAGCAACTGCGCCGCCAGCCGCCCCGTACGCGCCGAGCCGCACAGTCCCACATGCCCATGGCCGAACGCGAGCACGATGTCCGCGCTTGCGGCCGAGGGCCCGATGCAGGGCAATCCGTCGGGCATGCTGGGGCGGCGGCCGAGCCAGTGGTTGAAGGTCTTGGCGCCGCCCCTTTCTGTTGTTGCAAGCGCGGGAAACATAGACAGCAGGTGGCGATGCAGGATCTCCGCGCGGCGCCAGTCGGGCTCTACGTCCAGTCCGCCGATCTCGACCTGGCCCGCTGCGCGCAGGCCGCCATCCATCCAGTGCGCGATGAGCTTTCCGTCGGCGACCATCACCGGCGTGCGCGGACCGACGGTCGCGCCTTCGATGACCACGTGGTAGCCACGTTCGGTATCGAGCGGCACCGGCGAACCGGCGGCCGCGGCCAGCGGGCCGGAATAGGCGCCGGCGCAGATGGCGGCTGCATCGCAGACGATCTCGCCATCGTTCGTGCGCACCGCACGCAACCGGCCGCCCTCGATGCGAAAGCCGATGGCGCGCCCGAATGTCCGCTCGGCTCCTGCATTCACCACATGCTGCGCCAGCGCCGCCACGTAAGTGCCCGGGTCGCGGCAGTGGCCGGCCTCGGGCACGAAGATGCCGAGCGTGTAGCGCGCATCCAGGTCGGGCTCGCGGCGGCGCAGCTCGTCGGCCGACCATTCCTCCCACTGCACGCCCACGCGTCCGCGCACGCGCCAGCCCAGCGCATCGTCTTCGAACTCGGCGCGCGAACGGTACGCATGCAACAACCCGCGCCGTTCAATGAGTTCCGGCACGCCGGCTTCGGCCGCGAGTTGCGCATGCAGTGCGGGCGCGTCCGCCAGCAGGGTGCGCAGTGCATCGGCGGTGCGCTGCACGCGCGCCTCGGTCCACCCCGAGATCAGGTAGCGCAGCAGCCACGGCAGCGCGCGCGGCAGGTAGCGCCAGCGCACCGCGAGCGGCCCGAGCGGGTCGGCCAGCCAGCCCGGCACCTTGCGCCAGGCACCCGGGAGCGCAGGCGGCACCACCGAGTGCGACGAGAGCCAGCCCGCGTTGCCGTAGCTTGTTGCGTGCGGGCCGCCGGGTGTCTCGGGTTCGAGGAGGGTCACGCGCAGCCCCGCGCGCAAGGCCTCGATGGCCGTGGCGCAACCCACCGCGCCCGCGCCGATGACCACCACGTGGCGGCGCTCATCGCCCCCGGAGGAGAAACTACTTCTTGCAACTGTCATGGCGCCCATCGTAGAGGGCGCGAAGGTGCGGTCCCATAATCGGCCGCCATGCCAGCCCCGTCTTCCCACTCTTCCCCCTCCCATCCCGCCGGTGCCATCACCGACGTCGCCGGCATCGAAGTCGGTCATTTTTCCGACACCCGCCGCCCCACGGGCTGCACCGTCGTCATGGCGCGCGAAGGCGCGGTGGCCGGTGTCGATGTGCGCGGCGCCGCACCCGGCACGCGCGAGACCGACCTGCTCTCGCCCGGCAACCTCGTGCAGCAGGTGCATGCGGTGATGCTCGCAGGCGGCAGCGCCTGGGGCCTGGCGGCCGCGGAAGGCGCGATGCGCTGGCTCGAGGAACGCGACATCGGCATGGACGTGCGCTTCGGCACCCTGCCCATCGTGCCCGCGGCCGTGCTGTTCGATTTGCCGATCGGCGATGCGCGCATCCGCCCCGATGCGGCGGCCGGCTATGCAGCTTGCGATGCGGCCTCGAACGCCGCGCCCGCCGAAGGCAACGTGGGCGCCGGCAGCGGTGCGCTGGTGGGCAAGCTCTTCGGCGTTCACCGCGCGATGAAGGGCGGCATCGGCACCGCGTCGGTCACCGTCGGCGGCGTCACGGTGGGGGCGCTGATCGCGGTCAATTCGCTGGGCGACGTGATCGACCACAACACCGCGCAGCCCGTGGCCGGCGCGCGCACCGAAGACGGCACCGCCTTGCTCGACACCCGCCGCGCCCTGCTGCGCGGCGACCTGCCCAAGCCCCTGCTCGCGGGCACCAACACCACGCTGGGCGTGGTCGCGACCGACGCGGTGCTGACCAAGGTGCAGGCCAATCGCCTGGCCAACGTGGCGCACGACGGCCTCGCGCGCGCCATCAACCCGGTGCACACGATGAGCGACGGCGACACGCTGTTCGCGCTGGCCACCGGCCGCGTGCCGCTCGAAGGCAACGCACCCGGCATGACGGTGCTCGGCACCATGGCCGCGGAGGCCGTGGCCATCGCCACGCTGCGCGCCGTGCGCGCGGCGCAATCGGTGACGGTGGGCGACCTGCACATTCCGTCGGCGACCGACTTCGCCGCAGCGCGCCCCTGACGCATCCAACAAAGAAAGGACCACCATGGCGTTCCCCAGAACCCTGAAGCTGATCCTGCTGTCGATCCGCGACCTGATCGCCTCGGCCGGGCCCATCATCTTTCTCGTGATCGGCCTCCTGATCGCCGCGTACTGGTACCTGCAGCCGCAGCCGCCCAAGCACGTGACGCTGGCCACCGGTCCCACCGGCAGCGCCTATGCGGAGTTCGGCAAGCGCTATGCCGCAGCGCTCAAGGCCAACGGCATCACGGTCGCGCTAAAGCCCACCTCGGGCTCCTCGGAAAACCTGGAACTGCTGCGCAAGGGCGGCGCCGACGTGGGCTTCGTGCGCGGCGGCAGCGCCGATCCGGTGGCCGACGAAGAGGCGGGACTCAGTTCGCTCGGCAGCCTGTTCTACGAGCCGATCTGGCTCTTCTACCGCGCCGACAGCGCGCTGAAGGTCGACAAGAAGACCGGCACGCTGACCTCGCTGACGCAACTGCGCGGCCTGCGCGTGAACGTCGACATGCCCGGCAGCGGGCTGCCCGAGATCATGGAACGACTCTTCAAGGCCAACCGGATCGGGCCCGACGACGTGCTGCTGTCGAACCTGGAGCAAGCCGCAGCCGCCGAGGCGCTGCAGGCCGGACTGCTCGATGCGATCGTGCTGTCTTCAGCGCCGCAATCGCCGCAGGTGCAGCGGCTCTTGCGCGCGGGTGACATCAAGCTGATGGACTTCGGCCAGGCCGACGCGTACTCGCGGCGCTTTCCTTTCCTCTCGGCGGTGACGCTGCCGCGCGGCGTGGTCGACCTGTCGAAGGACCTGCCGCCGTCGGACGTCTCGCTGCTCGCGGCCACCACCTCGCTGCTGTCGCGCGAGGAAACCCACCCTGCCCTGCGCCAGCTGTTCGCTCAATCGGCGCAGACGGTGCACAGCGACGCGGGCTGGTTCAACCGGGCGCGCGATTTTCCGAACACGCGCACCAGCGAACTGCCGGTGAGCCCCGAGGGCGACCGCGCGATCAACGGCACGCCGCCGTTCTGGCAGCGCTACCTGCCGTTCTGGGCCAGCAATCTCGTCGAGCGCATGTGGCTGGTGCTTGGCGGTTTGCTGGTGCTGATGCTGCCGCTGAGCCGCGTGATTCCGCCGCTCTACCAGTTCCGCGTGCGCCGGCGCGTGTTCCGCTGGTATGCGAGGCTGCGCGACATCGAGGGCAAGGTCGATGGCAAGACGGGCGAGCGCGACACGCTGCTGAAGGAGCTCGACGACCTCGATCGCGTGGTCAACAAGGTGGCGGTGCCGCTGTCGTATGCGGACGAGCTCTATGCGCTGCGCAACAACATCTACGCAGTGCGCAAACGCGTGCTCGCCGGATCGGCGAAGGGCGCCGCCGCATCGACGGAAGCGCCTGCCGTGCCGCCAAAGCCTGCGGAATCTGTCTGACGCCTTGGTCTTTCAAACGCTGATCGATTTCGCCGAGCCGCGCGGCGACGGAGCGGCTCGGCTGCGCGTGACTTTCGGTGCGCCTTCGCGCGTGCTCGTTGCGCGCACCGCTGACGAAGTGAAGCCGGTGCTGGAGGCCGTCGAGGCGCTGTCGCGCGAAGGTCGCTGGTGCGTGGGCTATCTGCGCTACGAGGCGTCCGCAGCCTTCGACCCGGCCTTCGCGGCGCATGCGGGCGACGGGCCGCTGGCGTGGTTCGGTGTGCATGACGCCGCTGTGCCGTGGCCCGATGCAGCGGGCAGCCACGTGCCCGCTGTCGATTGGCAAGCCGGCCTGTCGCGCGCCGCCTTCGACCGGAACATGCAGGCCATCCACCGCGCAATCGCGAACGGCGAGCTGTACCAGCTCAACTACACCGCGCCGCTGCGCGCCGAGTTCCGGGGCAATGCGCGCGACTGGTTTATGGCTTTGCGGAAGGCGCAGCCCAACGGCTACGCCGCCTTCATCGACACCGGCGACGAACAGGTGCTGTCGGTGTCGCCCGAACTCTTCTTCGACTGGCAAGGCGACCGGATTCTTGCCCGCCCTATGAAGGGCACCGCCCCGCGCGGCGCAACCGCCGTCGAAGACGAAGCGATGGCGCTGCGGCTGCGCACCGTGCCCAAGGAGCGTGCCGAGAACGTGATGATCGTGGACCTGATCCGCAACGATCTTTCGCGCATCGCGCAGCCCTTCTCGGTGCGCGTGCCACGGCTCTTTCATACCGAAGCGCTGCCCACCGTGTGGCAGATGACGTCCGACGTCGAGGCGCGAGTGCGCGATGGCATCACGTTGGTGGATGTGTTCTCGGCGCTGTTCCCGTGCGGCTCGATCACCGGTGCGCCGAAGGTCAGCGCGATGCGCATGATCCGCGACCTGGAGCCCGAGGCGCGTGGCGTGTACTGCGGCGCTGTCGGCGTGGTGCGGCCGGGCGGGCATGCGACCTTCAACGTGCCGATCCGCACCGTGACGCTGTGCGGTAATCAGGCGCGCTGCGGCATCGGCAGCGGCATCACCGCCGATGCACAGGCTGATGCGGAGTGGGATGAATGGCGGCACAAGCGAGCCTTCCTGGCACAGCGCCACGCGCCTGTATCGTCCAAGCCATGAGTTCTTTCGAATTGCTCGAAACCCTTGCACTGATCGACGGTGCTTTGCGCGATGCACCCGCGCACCTGGCGCGCATGCAGAAGGCGGCTGCGCATTTCGCTTATGCATGGAAGGAGGCAGAAGTGGCGGCATGCCTCGATCGCCTGACCAACGCGCATCCGACGGGTTCTTGGCGCGTGCGCCTTCTGCTCGATGCGCAAGGCAAACCGCGTGCAGAAGCATTCGCCATGGACGCTCCGCCGCCACGCGTGCAACTGCAACTGGCCGCCCGCGCATTCGACGAAGCCGACAGCGAGTTCTCCCGCTTCAAGACCACGCGCCGCGCGCACTACGAGGCTTTCGCGCCCACATCGCCGGGCGTGTTCGACGCCCTGCTGTGGAACCGCCACGGCGAGATCACCGAATGCACGCGCGGCAACATCGCCCTGCTGCTGGACGGCCGCTGGGTCACGCCACCGCTGCGCTGCGGGCTGCTCGACGGCATCGGCCGCGCCCATCGCCTGCACAGCGGCGAGCTTGCCGAAGCCGTCGTGCGGGTGGACGATCTGCCCCGCGTGCAGGCCTTCGCCTTCGTGAACAGCCTGCGCGGCTGGCTCGACGCCGATCTTCTGCCCCCGCAAAAATAGTTCGCCAAAGCGCTTGACTTAGAGCGCGCTCCAACTTTGAGAATCAACGCCATGGAAACCAGCCTGACCATCGCGGAAGTCGCACAGCGCACCGGCCTCACGGCCCACACGTTGCGCTACTACGAGCGAATCGGCCTGATCGCCACGGTGTCTCGCGCACCGGGCGGCCAGCGCCGCTATGCGAGCGCCGACATGGACTGGCTGGCCTTCCTGTTGCGCCTGCGCGAGACCGGCATGCCCATCCAGGGCATGCAGGCCTTCGCCGGGCTTCGAAGCCAGGGGGACGCCAGCGTCGGCGAACGGCGCGAGATGCTCGAAGCGCATCTCGCCGAGGTCCGGGCCCGGGTGGAGGCGCTGCAGCAATCGATGCAGGCGCTTTCGACCAAGATCGCGCACTACCGCGCGATCGAGACCAAGGTCAAGACCACGCCAAAGACGAAGCGTCCCTCGTTGTCGGGCACAGCCCCGGAAAGAAGGACGAGCGATGACGAACACACAAGCAAGCCAGACCAGCCACGGCAACCTGCGCTACGAGCGCGGCCTGGCCAAGCTGCAGGAAATCGACGGTGAAGGCGGCGTCAAGGTCGTCGAAAGCCTGGCGGACATCGCGCCCGATTTCGCCCGCCTGCTGATCGAATTTCCCTTCGGCGACGTCTACTCGCGCCCCGGCCTGGACCTGCGCTCGCGCGAGATCGCGGTGGTGGCCGCGCTCACGGCCATGGGCAATGCGGCGCCGCAGCTGAAGGTGCATATCCAGGGCGCGCTGAATGTCGGCGTCACGCGCACCGAAGTGATCGAAATCATCATGCAGATGGCGGTGTACGCGGGCTTTCCGGCGGCGCTCAACGGCATCAGCGCCGCGCGCGAGGTGTTTGCGGCGGACGCGCCGCGCGGGGAGCCCGCATGAAGCACCGCAGCTTTCGCGTCCGCCTGCCGCTGTTAGGCTTGGCGCTGCTGGCAACCGCGATGAAGGCGCCCGCCTCCGCGCAACCGCCCGCCCTGCCGACCTGGACCTTGGAGCAACGCCCCGCGCATGACGGCCTCTCCTCGCCGGTCGGCATGGCCTACGACGCGGCTGGTCATCTCTATGTCGCCAACTGGTCGGCCGGAACCGTCCTGCGCTTTGCGCCTGACGGCACCCGCTCGGTGTTCGCCTCGGGCTTGAGCGGCCCCAGCGGGCTGGCGATCGGCGCTTCCGGCGACGTCTTCGTGGCGTCCTACAGCGAGGACCTGGTGTGGCGCTTCACGCCCGGCGGCAGGCAGAGCGTGTTCGTGCGCGGCCTGGCAACGCCGGCGGGCCTGAGCTTCGACCGCATCGGCCGGCTGCTGATCGCCAACCGCCGCACCCACCAGATCCTCGCGGCGCATCCCGACGGCAGGATCGAAGTCGCTGCGGAAGGATTGCAGACACCGGTCGGCGCGGTCGAACTGCCGGGCGGCGAGCTGATGGTCAGCAACATCGCGGGCGGCATTTCGCTGGTCGGACAGGACAAGCGCGCGCGAAGCATCCACGGCGGGCTGCGCAGCCCAGGCCCCGGCATCGTCGCGGACCGGGAGGGCGCCGCCGCCTATGTGGTCGACTACGGCGGCACGACGGTCAGCCGCATCGACCGCGAAGGGGCCCGCGTCGTGGTGGCGGACGGCCTGTCCAGCCCCGTCGGGCTGGCCCGGACACCCGATGGGAACCTGCTGGTTGCCACGTGGGGGGCGAACGCAGCCTTTCGGTTGGTGCGGCCGCGTTGAAATGCCGGCTTGCCCCACCCATGAAAAAAGCGCGCCGCCCTCCAAGGGTCGGCGCGCCGTTCGCGTCTCGAAAGAACCGGTGCGGGCTTACTTGAGCGCCTTGTAGCGCATGCGCTTGGGCTTGGCGCCTTCTTCGCCGAGGCGCTTCTTCTTGTCGGCTTCGTACTCCTGGTAGTTGCCGTCGAAGAAGGTCCACTGGCTGTCGCCTTCGGCCGCGAGGATGTGCGTGGCGATGCGGTCGAGGAACCAGCGGTCATGGCTGATCACCATGACCGTGCCGGCGAACTCGAGCAGCGCGTCTTCGAGCGCGCGCAGGGTTTCGACGTCCAGGTCGTTCGAGGGTTCGTCCAGCAGCAGCACGTTGCCGCCCGCGATCAGCGTCTTGGCCAGGTGCAGGCGGCCGCGTTCACCGCCCGACAGCGTACCGACCTTCTTCTGCTGGTCCGCGCCGTTGAAGTTGAAACGGCCCGCATATGCGCGGCTGGCCATCTGGAACTTGCCGACGTTGATGATGTCCAGGCCGTTCGAGATGTCTTCCCACACGGTCTTGTTGTTGGCGAGTTCGTCGCGGTGCTGGTCCACGAAGGCCATCTTGACCGTCGAGCCGATGATGACCTCGCCGGTGTCCGGCTTTTCCTTGCCCGCGAGCAGCTTGAAGAGCGTCGACTTGCCGGCGCCGTTCGGGCCGATGATGCCGACGATCGCGCCCGGCGGCACGGTGAAGCTCAGGTTGTCGATCAGCATGCGGTCGCCGAAGGACTTGCTGACGCCGTGGAACTCGAACACCTGCTGGCCCAGCCGCTCGGCCACAGGAATGAAGATTTCCTGGGTTTCGTTGCGCTTCTGGTATTCCATGTCGCTCAGCTCTTCGAAGCGGGCGAGGCGCGACTTGCTCTTGGCCTGGCGTGCCTTCGGGTTCTGGCGCGACCATTCCAGTTCCTTCTTCAGGGCCTTGGCGTGGGCTTCTTCGCTCTTCTGCTCCTGCGCCAGGCGTTCGCCCTTCTGCTCGAGCCAGGTGCTGTAGTTGCCCTTCCATGGAATGCCGCGACCGCGGTCCATTTCCAGGATCCACTCGGCCGCGTTGTCCAGGAAGTAGCGATCGTGGGTGATGGCCACCACCGTGCCGGTGAAGCGCTGCAGGAACACTTCGAGCCACTCGACCGATTCCGCGTCCAGGTGGTTGGTCGGCTCGTCGAGCAGCAGCATGTCGGGCTTGGACAGCAAGAGGCGGCACAGCGCCACGCGGCGCTTTTCGCCGCCCGACAAGAGACCGATCTTCGCGTCCCACGGCGGGAGGCGCAGCGCGTCGGCGGCGATTTCCAGTTGATGCTCGGAATCGGTGCCGGCGGTGGCGATGATCGCTTCGAGCTGGGCCTGTTCGGCGGCCAGCGCGTCGAAGTCGGCGTCTTCGGCACCGTAGGCGATGTACACCTCTTCGAGGCGGGCCTTGGCCGCGAACACCGCGCCCATGGACTCCTCGACCGATTCGCGCACCGTGTGCTCGGTGTTGAGCTTGGGTTCCTGCTCCAGGTAGCCGATCGTCATTCCCGGCATGGGCAGCGCCTCGCCCTCGAACTCCTTGTCCACACCCGCCATGATCTTGAGCAGCGTGGACTTGCCCGAGCCGTTCAGGCCGAGCACGCCGATCTTGGCGCCGGGGAAGAAAGAGAGCGAAATGTCTTTCAAGAGCTGCCGCTTGGGCGGCACGGTCTTGCTGACACGGTTCATCGAATAGACGTATTGAGCCATCTGTGGATAGTTACCTTGGGTACAAAGATCAGGGGAAAGCGCGGGTGCCAGAACAAGGCATTCGGGGATGCATTCGGGCGCGGCAAACCACCGATTATCGACTCATGCGACAATTGGCACCGTTGCCGGGTCCAGTTGCCCGCAACACCGGCTCTCTGCCGGGGACGAAGAAGACCCTTCTTGCAACGGGTTTTCCGGCTCCCACCCCTGACCTTCATCTGCCTTGACTGGCTCGGCGTCCACGATAAGACGCCAAGCGGGCCGATGCCACTGCGCCGTGTATGGCGCTTATTGTTTCCAATGAATTTTGATGAACTGAAGCTGGCTCCCGCCATCTTGAAGGCTGTGCACGAGCACGGTTACGACACCCCCACCCCCATCCAGGCGCAAGCCATCCCCGCCGTTCTCGAAGGCCACGACCTGCTCGGCGGCGCCCAGACCGGCACCGGCAAGACCGCTGCCTTCACGCTGCCGATGCTGCACAAGCTCACCATGAGCCGCAGCGCCACCAACAAGTTCGGCGGCGTCGGCATCCGCGCCCTCGTGCTGACCCCCACCCGCGAACTCGCGGCGCAGGTCGAGGAATCCGTCCGTACCTACGGCAAGTACCTGCAGCTCGACTCGACCGTGATCTTCGGCGGCGTCGGCATGAACCCGCAGATCAGCAAGCTCAAGAAGGGCGTCGACATCCTCGTGGCCACCCCCGGCCGCCTGCTCGACCTGCAGCAGCAAGGCATGCTCGACCTGAGCCAGGTCCAGATGCTCATCCTGGACGAAGCCGACCGCATGCTGGACATGGGCTTCATCCACGACGTGAAGAAGATCCTCGCGCTCGTGCCCAAGGAAAAGCAGAGCCTGCTGTTCTCGGCCACCTTCAGCGACGAAATCCGCGATCTGGCCGCCACGCTGCTCAAGAACCCGCAGAGCATCCAGGTCACGCCGCGCAACACCACGGTGCAGCGCATCACCCAGGTGATCCACCCCGTGGGCCGCGGCAAGAAGAAGGCGCTGCTCGCGCACATCATCAACGAGAACAAGTGGAGCCAGGTGCTCGTGTTCACGCGCACCAAGTTCGGCGCCAACAGCGTGGCCGAATTCCTCACCAAGAACGGCATCGAGGCGATGGCGCTGCACGGCAACAAGAGCCAGAGCGCCCGCACGCAGGCGCTGGCCGGCTTCAAGAGCGGCGACATCCGCGCGCTGGTGGCCACCGACATCGCGGCCCGCGGCATCGACATCGACGAGCTGCCGCACGTCGTGAACTACGAAATCCCGAACGTCAGCGAAGACTACGTGCACCGCATCGGCCGTACCGGCCGTGCCGGTTCGAGCGGCGAGGCCGTGAGCTTCGTGTGCCTGGACGAAGAAGGCTTCATGCAGGAAATCGAGCGCTTCACCAAGCAGACGATCCCGGTGCAGATCGTCGAGGGCTACGGCCCTGAAGACGGCGAGCGCGCCGAGCCGATCGCCATGGGTCGCCAGACGATCTGGGGCGGCGCCGGCCGTCCGCCGAGCCGCGACGTGATGCAGGCGGCCGCCAAGGCCGCACGCACCGAGATGCTGTCGCGCATCCGAGAGAACAAGGCTGGCCAGGGTGGCGGTGAACGCGCTGGCGGCGGTGGTGGCGGCAACGGCGGCGGTCAACGCCGTGGTGGCGGCCAAGGTGGCGGCGGCGGTCAAGGCCGCAACGCCAATAGCGGCGGTCAAGGCCAGGGCCAAGGCCCGCGCGGCCAGGGTGCACGCGCGCCGCAAGGCCGCGGTCCGCAAGGTCCGGCACGCACGCCGCACCATGCGCCGCAGCATCAACAACAGAATCACCTGCCGCACGACGAGCGCCAACCGCGCCATCACGGCAACAGCCACAGCCCGACGCAAGCCAACCAGGTCGCGCACCTGCGTGCCGAAGCGGTCGCCGGTGGCGACGGCCAGCCGGATCCGTTGCGCACGAGCGTCGACCACATGGGTGGCGGACGCGGTCGCGGCCGTCCGGGTGGCGGTGGTGGTGGCGGCTACGGCGGCAACCGCTCGGGCGGCGGTGGCCGTTCGGGTGGTGGCGGCGGCTACGGCGGCGGTGGCGGTGGTGGCAACCGTTCCGGCGGTGGCGGCGGTGGCCGCTCCTTCGGGCGCTGAGCACTGCGGGCAGGGACACCTGCCGCGGAAATGAACAAGGGCACTTCGGTGCCCTTTTCTTTTGGGCGCCGCGTCAGCGCGGCGGCGCGGTGTTCGCCCGGATGTTCCGGGCGATCCGGGTGGCCAGCGCGGTGACCGCATCGTCGTAGCTGCGCGCCACGTCGCCCGGACGCGCCACCAGTTCGCCGAAGCTGCCCCAGCGATCGCGGGCGTTTGCAGGAACGCTGCCGGAGGTGTCGCCGCTGGCATCCGCGCCGTAATAGATGGTCTCGGAGTAGACGGTGTCGCCGTCCTTGGAATCCATCAGGTAGGCGCTGAGGTTGACGCGCGGCACGTAGTCCGTCGAGAAGCGTGCCGAGTACATGCCGACCTCGTTGAAGTAGACGTGCAGCACCGGCTCGGAGGTCGGAAGCTTCCCGTAGTCGAGGTTGTCGGGCGATGCCGCCGGCCTGACTACGCCCTCGAGCGCCTGCGCCTGGTAGCCCTGTGCGTTCAGCTGCTCGACCAGCGCCGCCGTCAGCTTCGGTCCCATGTCCTTGCGAACCGATTCCATGCGCTCATTGAATTCCGAGCCCTTCACGCGGTCGGCGATCGATTGCCACAGCACGCCAATGGGAATGCCCTTGTTCTCGGTGTGAAGCTTGTTGATGGGGACCACCGGGATCACCATGATGCGAGCGATGGTGGGAAGCGGCGGCGGGGTCCTCGGCCCGGAGCTGCAGGCCGCAAGCCACAGGGTGGCTGCCAGCGCGGCGGCCAAAAGAACGCGACGTGGCGGGGCGTGATGACGCTTCATGTTTTTCCGCGCATTGGCGGCTCCCTTGTTTCTTTGTTTTCTGCATCGCGCCGCGCCTGTGCGCCGGGCGGCGCGGCGTGCGACGCCTCGTCTGGAATCGTAACTCGGGACACAATCCTGTCGCCATGCAATACATCCCACCCAACTACGCCACCCTCTTCGTAGCCACCTGCAACCTGCTCAACCTCGCGAACCCGAACCGCGTGTACTACGAGAACCAGGACGGCTACAACGAGCGCGAGTACGAGCGAAAGATCGACTGGATCGGCGAGCGCTTCCATGCGCTCAATGCCGATGTGCTGGCGGTGCAGGAGGTGTGGGACGAAGCGGCGCTCAAGGCCGCTATCGCGCGCAGCGGCCTGCGCTACGACTTCGTTTCGGTGCCGGGCGCCGAGAACACGCCGCCGCCCGGCAGCCCGCCGGGCACCCCGCCCAGAGCAGGCGCACAAGGCACACCGCGCGTCGGCATCGCAACGCGGCTGCAGGTGGACAACGTCCAGTCCTTCACGGATTTTCCGCCGGGCTTCGGCGTCGATGTGCCGGGGCTGGGTGCCCACACCCGCTTCGAGCGCCCTCCTCTCCTGGCCACGCTGCGCATGAAGCACGGCCAGCAGGTGCATGTGCTGACGGTGCACCTCAAGTCCAAGCGCCCCAAGTTCCTGCAGGACGCACAAGGCAATCACCTGGAGGACCGCGACGACCGCAAGGTCGGCGTGATGGCTTCGCTGCGCTCCCTGCTGATGCGCGGTGCCGAGGCCGCCGCCCTGCGCTGCATCGTCATCGACCTGCTGCAGGGCACGAACACGCCGCTGGTGGTGATGGGCGACTTCAACGACAACCCGCACAGCGTGACCACGCAGCTCGTGGCTGCTACCTCCGAAGTCGCCTACGACAAGGCCGCGCGCGACGTGGCGCTGTTCAATGCCTACGAGATGCAGGGCGAGTCGGCGCTGAAGAAGGACGTGGCCTATTCGCACATCCACCAGGGCTTTCCGGACGTGCTCGACCAGATCCTGGTGAGCGAGGAATTCATCGCCAGCAGCCGGCACAGCCTGGGCGACGTGCGGCGGGTCGACTACTTCAACGACCACCTGCACGAAGGGCGCGACCGCTCGCGCTCGGACCACGGCTTCGTGCGCGCACTGCTGCGCCTGCGCACGGACTGAGGTTCGCTCAGCGGCCCATGCGCTTGCCGGTCTGCCGGTCGAACAGGTGCACGGCCTCTACATCGATCGCGAGGCCCACGGTTTCGTCGGGCTTCGCATCGACGCGGCCATGCACGGCCAGCACCAGCTTCGCCTCGCCGACCTGCACCAGCAGTTCGGTTTCCGCGCCCGTGGGCTCGACAACGACCACCTGAGCGTTCACGCCGCTGCCGGCCGCGCCCAGCGTGATATCGCCCGGCCGGATGCCGTAGTGCACCGGCTGGCCGTCGGCAGCCGACGTGCCGGCCGGCACAGGCCAGCGCGCGCCCTGGGCCTCGACATGGCACTCGCCGCCCGAGCGCCGCACCGTGCCCTCGATCACGTTCATCGACGGCGAGCCGATGAACTGCGCGACGAACAGGTTGTCGGGCCGGTCGTACAGGTCCAGCGGCGTGCCGATCTGCTCGACGATGCCGTCGTGCATCACCACGATGCGGTCGGCCATGGTCATGGCCTCGATCTGGTCGTGCGTGACGTAGACGGTGGTGGTCTTCAGCCGCTGGTGCAGCGCCTTGATCTCGGCGCGCATCGCCACGCGCAGCTTGGCGTCGAGGTTGGAGAGCGGCTCATCGAAGAGAAACACCTTCGGGTCGCGCACGATGGCGCGCCCCATCGCCACGCGCTGCCGCTGCCCGCCCGAGAGCTCGCGCGGATAGCGGCCGAGCAGCGCATCGAGGTTCAGGATCTTTGCCGCGCGCATCACGCGCTCGTCGGTCACCGACTTCTCGGCGTTGCGCAGGCGCAGGCTGAAGCCCATGTTCTCGCCCACCGTCATGTGCGGATAGAGCGCGTAGCTCTGGAACACCATGGCGATGTCGCGGTCCTTCGACTCAAGGTCGTTGACCACGCGGCCGTCGATGAGGATCTCGCCGCCGCTGATGTCCTCCAGGCCCGCGAGCATGCGCAGGAGCGTCGACTTGCCGCAGCCCGAAGGCCCGACCAGCACCACGAACTCACCGTCGACGATGTCGAAGCTCAGGCCCTGGATGATCTGGACCTTGCCAAAGGATTTCTGGATATTGCGAAAGGATACGGATGCCATTTGTGATTCCTGGGTTCGCTCAGCTCTTCACGGCACCGGCAGTGAGGCCGCCGACCATGTAGCGTTTGAATGCGTAGTAGATGGCCGCGGGCGGCAATGCGTAGATCAGCCCCGTGGCCATCAGCAGCTCCCACGGCGAATCGTCGGCCGAGAGGAAATTGCCGAGCGCGACCGCCAGCGTCACGCTCTTGTCGTTCGACAGCAGCAGGAACGCATAGAGGTACTCGTTCCACGCGAGCAGCAGCGAGTACGTGCCCACCGCCACGAGCGACGGCACCATCAGCGGCAGGTACACGAGGCGGAACAATTGCAGCGGCGAAGCGCCGTCCATGCGCGCGGCTTCGTCGAGTTCGTAGGGCAGCTTGTCCGACGCCTGCTTCAGCACCCAGATGCAGTAGGGCGAGGCGATCGTCACCATCGCGAGGATCAGCGCCCACTGGCTGTTGAGCAGGCCGTAGTTGCCCATGGTCTTGTACATCGGCACCGCAAGGAAGGCCGCGGGAATGAAGTAGGTGAAGAGCGCGAGGTTCATCACCGTGCGCCCGCCGCGCACGCGCAGGCGGCTGATCGCGAATGCCGCAGTCGTCGCGACGAAGAGCGTGAGCGCGCCCACCGACACCGCGATCAGCAGCGAGTTCCACAGCTGCAGCCAGAAGTGGTCGAGGTAGAAGTGCTTCTGCTGGAACACGATGCGGAAGTTGTCCAGCGTCGGGTTCTTGGGCCACAGGTGGCCCGAGGTTGCGGAGTCCTTCGAGGAGATCGCGAAGAGCACCATGTGGTAGACCGGGATCAGCGTCCACAGCAGCACCGGAATGCCGATGAGCAGCAGCTTGGCCTCGGTCGCGACGGCCTTGGGAGTCCAGCGCTTCATTTCGAGAGCCTCTTCATCATGAAATAGACCAGGGGCAACACGAGCGGCATCGCCACCACGATGGAAGCCATCGACAGGTCCACCTGGTCGAGCCGCAGGTAGCGGATGCCCAGCGTGGCGAGCACGTGCGTCAGGTCGGCAGGGCCGCCGCCGGTGAGCAGGTAGACGCTGTTGAAGTCGCCCAGCGTCCAGATCATCGAGAGGATGAGCGAGGTGATGTAGAGCGTCTTCAACGCGGGCCAGCTCACGAAGCGGAACTTCTGCCAGTTCGAGGCGCCGTCCACGGACGCGGCCTCGTACTGTTCGGAGGGAATGGCCAGCCGCCCCGCCACCAGGATCAGCGTCCAGAACGGCAGCGACTTCCAGATATGCACCACCATCGCGAAGGCCAGCGCCAGCGAGGGGTCGTTGAGCCAGTTGGGGCCATCCGCCCCGGTCAGGCGAAAGATCGTGCTGTTGATCACGCCCCACTCCGGGTTCAGCATGAAGCGGATCGACAGGATGGTCGGAATCGAGGGCATCGCCCAGGGCAGGATGAAGATCGCCGAGACGATCTTGATCCACCAGCGCGAGGTCACGAAGAAGCCCGAGAGCACCAGCGCCACGATCATCTTCAGGTTGATCGCCACGATCAGGAAGATGGCCGTGTTGATCACCGAGCGAAAGAAGATCGGGTCTTCGACCAGCTTCACGTAGCTCTGCGGATGGCGTGCGAGCCAGAGCCCGTACCCCACCGGATAGAGCACGAACACCACGAACACCAGCAGGTAGGGCACGACCATCACAGCGCCCCAGAACTGCCAGCGCGCGTGACGCGCTCCGAGATTGGCAACAGGCGCCGAAGCCGGCGCGGCGGTGGTAGTGCTCATGCAGTTCGCCTCATGGAAGCTGGTGTCCGTGACTTCGGTGGTGCCCGCGTGCGGCTTACTGCGCCGCCACCGTCTTGATGCGCGCGATCATCTCGTCGACCGCCTTGTCCACCGGCAGCTTGTCGGTGACGACGCGGCTCATGGCCTTGGCCCAGACGTTCTCGTTGTTCAGCACGGTGAACTTGTAGTTCTTCGTGAATTCGAAGGTCACGGTGCCCGCGGCGTACTGGTTGAACACCGACAGGCGATGCCGATCAGCCTTCCAGAACTCGCTCGCCTGCCCGGCCTTGGTGACCGGGAACCAGCGGCCCAGCGAACCCTCGACATACGGCGTGAGGTTTTCCTCCTGCATGAGGAAGGCCACGAACTCCTTGGCGCGCGCCTTGTTCTTCGCGTCCTTGAACACCACGCCGGTCTTCACCGCGGTGCGATAGACCATCTTGCTGCCGTCAGGCTTGTTGGGAAAGCCGGCCGTGTGGATGCGCTCGGTGTAGTTCTTGCGGGCTTCCTCGCGCTGCTCGGGCGTGAGCGTGGCGTTGTTGGAATCGTCGAGCCACTTGGCGGCGATCGAGATGGTCGCGTTGTGCGTCATCACGGTCGTCTTGTTGTGGAACGCGACGTTGTTGTCCGGGTCCTTCCAGCTCGTCGACGAAGGCGGCGTGCAGCCCGTGAGGTAGGGCTTGGTGTAGTCGGTCACGGCGCTGATCAGGCCGGCGCGCACCTTCGGGTCGTCGACCAGCAGCTTGCCGTTGTCGTCCACCAGCTTGACGTTGTAGGCGTCCATGAAGGTCAGGAACGAATAGAAGGAATCGCTCGAATCCACGCCCATCGGCTGGCCGATGGCGAAGGTGCGCTTGCCGCTGGCCTTGCGGCTGGCGGGCTGGACCTTCTCGCACCAGAACGACCAGTAGTCTTTCCACGTGGTGGGGATGTCGGACTCCTTGAAGCCGGCCTCCGTCAGCATGTCGTTCCAGTACTCGATGTGCATCGTCTGCTGCTTGATCGGGAACGCGTAGTACGCCTTCTTCTTGGTCTGCTCGTTGTAGAGGAAGGTGGTCTCCAGCGTGTTGGGCGCGAAGCGGTCCTTCATGGGCGTGAGCACGCTGCCGATGTCCTCGAGCTTGCCGTCGTAGGCCCACTTGCCGGTGACCTGGAAGTCGTACACGTCGGCATAGGCAACGTCGGGCGGGCTGCCCGAGTCGAGCGCGGACACGGTCTTGGGGATCATGTCCTGGATCGGGTATTGCGACAGCTCGATCTTCACGTTCTTGTTCTTGTCCTCGAACTTCTTGATGGCGGCGAAGAGCGCTTCGTCCTCCGCCTTGTAGAAGCCCTTGACCCACCAGACGGTGAGTTTTTCCTGCGCGGCGGCAGGGCCCGCCGATGCGAGCAATCCCAGCGCGAACAATGTCGGCGCTATCAGCGATTTCACGACTCTCATGGTGTCTCCTTCTTCTTGGGTTGGTGGTGCTCGGGGGTGCGAGCGTTGGGTGGAAAACAAATGCGATCGATGTGCGCTGGCCGGTGCCGCAAGCCGCGCGGCCGGCTAGCTGGCCTTGAGTCTTGGAGGCGGGCGGCTGAGCCGCGGCAGGCGCCGTCGTCCGCGCGAACCGAGCACGTCCTCGATGTCCTGGCGCGCGCCGTCGATGAGGCGAATGACCGCGCGCTCCGCCTTGTCGGGGTTGCGCAGGATCACCGCATCGAGCACCGCGCGGTGCATCGGCAGCGAGAGCGCGGGTCCGTCGGGCTTGGCGGTCGATATCTCGAAGCTGGTGCGCAGCAGCGCGTTGAGCGCCTTGCTCATCTGCGCCAGCATGCGATTGCGCGCGGCGGCGAGGAGGCCGTTGTGAAAGCGCAGGTCGAAGGTGACGTAGTCGCCGCCGTTCTCGATGGCCTCTTTCATGCCCGCGTAGGCGCGCTCGATTTCCTCGATGTCTTGCTCTTCGGCCCGCTCGGCCGCGAGCCGCACGGCCGCCGGTTCCACCACGCGGCGCAGGTCCTGCAGGTCGCGCAGGAACTCGGGCGTGAGCCCCGCGCGCGACTGCCAGGTGATGACGTCGGGGTCGAACCAGTTCCACTTGTCCTGCGGCAGCACGCGCGTGCCGACCTTGGGCCCCGTGACGATCAAACCCTTTGCCGCGAGCGACTTGATGGCCTCGCGCACCACGGTGCGGCTCACGCCGAGTTCTTCACCGAGCACGGGCTCCGAAGGTATCGACGCACCGATCGCATAACGTCCGGCCACGATGGCTTCGCCGAGCAATTCGAGCGTGCGACCGTGGATGTTCTTGATCATGGGTGCGATGTGAATTTCGATATCCCGGAGGCTGAAAACATCAAGGCTCCGGGCCTGTCTCAACTCTTATCATATGATGATTGAAAACGCGATTCGGCAGGACAAACCCTGAGGTTTGCCGTCGAAATCGGCAACAAAGAGAGACAAGACCGATGAGCAATTCCCCCAAGAAAAAGGCGAGCGAACTGCGCAGCCAGCAATGGTTCGGCCGCCACGACCGCGACGGTTTCATCTACCGCAGCTGGATGAAAGGCAAGGGCGTTCCGCACGACCAGTTCGATGGTCGCCCGGTCATCGGCATCTGCAACACCTTCAGCGAACTCACGCCCTGCAACTCGCACTTCCGCACGCTCGCCGAGCAGGTGAAGATCGGCGTGTACGAGGCAGGCGGTTTCCCGCTCGAGTTCCCCGTGATGTCGCTCGGCGAGACGCTGCTGCGCCCCACCGCCATGCTGTATCGCAACCTCGCGAGCATGGACGTGGAAGAAAGCATTCGCGGCAATCCGCTCGATGGCGTGGTGCTGCTCATGGGCTGCGACAAGACCACGCCCGCGCTGATGATGGGCGCGGCCAGCGTCGACCTTCCGACCATCGGCGTCTCGGGCGGCCCGATGCTCTCGGGCAAGTGGCGCGGACAGGAGCTGGGCTCGGGCACCGGCGTGTGGCAGATGAGCGAGCAGGTGCGCGCCGGCACGCTCAAGCTGCAGGACTTCTTCGAGGCCGAGAGCTGCATGCACCGAAGCCACGGCCACTGCATGACGATGGGCACCGCGAGCACCATGGCCTGCATGGTCGAGGCGCTGGGCATCGGGCTGCCGGGCAATGCGGCCTACCCTGCCGTCGACGGTCGCCGCAACGTGCTCGCCCGACAAGCGGGCCGGCGCATCGTGGACATGGTGCATGAGGACATGAACATGTCGAAGATCCTCACGCGCCAGGCCATCGAGAACGCGATCAAGGTGAACGCGGCCGTGGGCGGCTCGACCAACCTCGTGATCCATCTCCTGGCCATCGCGGGCCGCATCGGCGTGGACCTCACGCTCGACGACTTCGACCGCCTCGCCTCCGAGCTGCCCTGCCTCGTGAACCTGCAGCCCTCGGGCCAGTTCCTGATGGAAGACTTCTGCTACGCAGGCGGCCTGCCGGTGGTCATCAAGGAAATCGCCCAGCACCTGCACAAGGACATCCTCACCGTCACCGGCCAGAGCCTCTGGAACAACGTGAAGGACGCCGAGAACTACGGTCCGCAGGTCATCCGCCCGCTGGCCGAGCCCTTCAAGGAAAACGCCGGCATCTGCGTGCTGCGCGGCAACCTCGCGCCCAACGGCGCCATCATCAAGCCGAGCGCGGCCACGCCCGAGCTGCTGGTGCACAAGGGCCGCGCGGTGGTCTTCGAGAACGCCGACGACCTGCACAAGCGCATCGACGACGAAGACCTCGACATCGACGAGCACTGCATCATGGTGCTGAAGAACTGCGGACCCAAGGGCTACCCCGGCATGGCCGAGGCCGGCAACATGCCGCTGCCGCCGAAGGTTCTGCGCAAGGGAATCACCGACATGGTCCGCATCAGCGATGCGCGCATGAGCGGCACGGCCTATGGCACGGTGGTGCTGCACACGGCGCCCGAGGCTGCGGCCGGCGGTCCACTGGCGCTGGTGCAGAACGGCGACATCGTCGAGCTCGATGTGCCCAACCGCAAGCTGCACCTGCATGTGAGCGACGAAGAGCTGGCGAAGCGCCACGAGAAATGGGTCGCACCCAAGGCGCCGCTCGACTCGGGCTACTGGAAGCTCTACGTCGACACGGTGCTGCAGGCCGACCAGGGCGCGGACCTGGCTTTCCTGCGCGGACGAAGGGGGGCATTCGTACCGCGCGACAATCATTGAGATGACAAGACTGGTAGCAATCGACTGGGGAACGAGTTCCCTGCGCGGCGCCTTGCTGGATGCAGACGGCAAGGTGATCGAAGAGCGCAGCGATGCGCGCGGCATCCTCAAGGTCCCCGAAGGCGGATTCCCCGCCGTCTTCGAGGCGCTGTTCGGCGACTGGATGCGCCTCGAAGGCGCGCAGTGCCTCATCTCCGGCATGGCCGGCAGCAAGCAGGGCTGGGTCGAGGCGCCGTACTGCGCCTGCCCCGCGGGCCGCGTCGAGGTGGGCCGCAAGATCATCCGCATTGACGCCATTCCCGGTGCGCGCATCGCGATCGTGCCGGGCCTCAGCGACGAGCACGACGGCGTGCCCGACGTGATGCGCGGCGAAGAGGTACAGATCTTCGGCGCCATGGCGCTCACCGGTGCGAGCGACGGTCTCTTCGTGCTGCCCGGCACCCACAACAAATGGGCCACCGTTCGAAAGGGCCGCGTGGCGGGTTTCCGCACCTGCATGACGGGCGAGTTCTATGCGCTGTTGAGCCAGCACTCGATCCTCTCGCGCACGCTCGATGCCGCCGCGCCGCTCGACGAAGCGGCGTTCCTCCAGGGCGTGACCCAATCCGAAAACGGCCACGGCCTGCTGCACAACGCCTTCGGCGCGCGCACGCTCGCGCTGTTCGAGCGCATGCCGAAGGAGGAGCTGTCGAGCTACCTCTCGGGCCTTCTCATCGGCGAAGAGCTGCGCACCCAGTCGCTGCAAGCCGTCGGCGAAGTGGTGCTGATCGGCTCGCCCGTGCTCACCGAGCGCTACACCCTGGCCCTGCGCGCCGCCGGCGTTGCCACGCGCACGCTCGGCGCCGAAGCCACCTGGGCCGGACTGCATGCGCTGTCCGGCTTTCTTGCAGCAGCAGACAGCAACGGAATCCAGCCATGACCACCCCCCTCGAAAAATTCAACGCCGCGGTGCGCGACCTGCCGCTCGTGGCCATCCTTCGCGGCCTCACGCCGGCCGAGGCCGCGGATGTCGGCGATGCCATCGTGGAGCCCGGCTTCCGGCTGCTCGAAGTGCCGCTCAATTCGCCGCAGCCCCTGGACAGCATCGCGCTGATGCGCAAGCGCTTCCCAGAGGCGCTGGTCGGCGCGGGCACCGTGCTCGATGCGCAGCAGGTGCGCGATGTGCACGCGGCCGGCGGCGAGCTGATCGTCTCGCCCAACTTCAACGCCGCGGTCATCGCCGAAGCGGTGAAGCTCGGCATGGTGTGCCTGCCCGGCGTGATGACGCCGACCGAGGCCTTCGGCGCGCTCGCTGCCGGCGCCACGGGGCTCAAGCTCTTCCCCGCCGAGCTGGCATCGCCCGCGGTGGTGAAGGCGCTGCTCGCGGTGCTCCCGGCCGGCACGCCGGTAATGCCCGTGGGCGGCATCACGCCGTTGAACATGGGCGAGTGGCGCGCGGCAGGCGCCGCCGGCTTCGGCATCGGGTCCGCGCTCTACAAGCCGGGCAAGCAGGCCCCGGCCGTGCGCGACGATGCGAAGAAATTCATCTCGGCCTGGACGGGCATCACGCAAGCCTGATCGCACGCCTGATCGCACGCCTGATCGCAAGCCTGACCCAGCACCTGTTCGCAAGAAAAAAGAAGGAGACACGATGACCGCAGAATCCGATTACGCCAGCCCCGCCGTTCGCAAGCTGCGCGAAGACCTCGCGCTGGCCTTGCGCGCCGCCGCCCACCACGGGCTCTCCGAAGGCGTGTGCAACCATTTCAGCGTGATGCTGCCGGGCGCGCAGGACCGCTACCTCATCAACCCGCGCGGACTGCACTGGAGCGAGATCGGCCCCGACGACATCGTGCTGATCGACGTGCACGGCGAAGTGCTCGCCGGCCGGCACCGCGTGGAGCCCACCGCCCTCTTCATCCACGGCGCGGTGCACCGACTCAGCGGCCATGCGGTCGTGCTGCACTGCCACATGCCCTACGCCACCGCGCTCACGATCACGGTCGACCGCGCGCTCGATCCGACGGCGAGCCAGAACGCGATGCGCTACATGAACCGCATCGCGATCGACGCGGTCTACAACGGCCTCGCGCTCGACGATGCGGAGGGCGAGCGCATCGCCCATGCGATGGCCGGCAAGGACATCGCGTTCCTCGCGAACCACGGCGTGATCGTGGGCGGCGCGACCATCGCCCATGCCTACGACGATCTGTACTACCTCGAACGGGCGTGCCTGCACCAGGTGATCGCGCAGTCGACCGGGCGGCCGCTGGTGCCGGTGGATGCCAAGCTGGCCGCGCATGTGGCGGCGCAGATTCAGGGCGAGCGCGAACAGTCGGACCTGTTCTTCGAAGCGCTGCGCCGCATGCTGCCCGCGCCGCAAGCCTGAGAAGGTGTGAGCACGCGCGCGCAAGCGGACGTGCACACGGCCTCTCGGCCTACAACCAACGGCACACCTGCGACAGCGCCCGGCGGGCTCACGACGCATTAGCATCGTCGCACGCGCACCGGAGGACGCCACGTCACACGTCTACGGGCTGCTTACAGCTCTTCATCCGATTTCGCCTCAGCCTTACACAAGGTTCACACAAGGCGACGACGATGAGGCTTCCAACCACTCCACGGGAGTTGCCATGAAAAAGCTCACTTTTGCATTCGCCGCAGCCGCACTGATGTCGCTGGCTGCACTCAGCGCACCGGCGCAGGCACAGACCGGTGGCCGCTTCATTCAGGCCCAGGTGTACGTGGTGCCCGCACCGCCACCCCCGCGCCGCTACTACGCGCCGCCGCCTCCGCCGCGCCACTACCACCCGGGCTACTACCGCGATGGCCGTCACTACGACCATGGCCGCCGCTGGGACGACCGCCGCCACTACGGCGGCCGCCGCGACAACGACCATGACGGCGTGCCGAACCGCTACGACCGCCGGCCGAACAACCCCTACCGTTATTGATCCACCAGAACGAAAAAACCCGGGCCGAGCGCCCGGGTTTTTTTATGCGGCGTTGCGCAATCAGGCTTGCGCAACCCGCCGCAGCAGACCC
Source organism: Variovorax sp. W2I14 (assembly GCF_050435205.1). Taxonomy (NCBI): domain Bacteria; kingdom Pseudomonadati; phylum Pseudomonadota; class Betaproteobacteria; order Burkholderiales; family Comamonadaceae; genus Variovorax; species Variovorax sp. W2I14. Next base: position 2,997,737 of record NZ_JBNDJX010000001.1, read on the forward strand.
GTCGGCGTGCGTGGCCAGCCTACGCGCCCGAACCATGCGCCGCCTGCGATCGCCGATGCGATCACGATGCCGTACACGACCAGCGCCACACCTTGGGCAGCGAACACGCCGGTGAGCCCGCCGCCCCAGCGCAGCGCGAGCCAGCCGCCGGTGCCGGCCACGGCGAGCCGCGCGATGTTGCCGAGCACCGGCCACATCAGCCGGCCTGCACCCTGCGAGGCGAAGTACAGAACGAGCCCCACGCCGAACAAGCCGTAGAACGGCCCCACCACGCGCAGGTAGTGCGCGCCGGTCTCCAGCATCGCCGGGTCGTTGCCGAACAGCAGCAGCCAGGGACGCGGGAACAGCGCGGCCGCGAGGCCGATGGTCTCGGTCAGCGCAAAGGCCAGCGCCGCGCCTGCCCAGGTGGCGCGCAGCGCGCGTTCGCGTTGCCCCGCGCCCATGCAGGTGCCGACCATCGCGACCAGCGGCGCGCCGAGGCCGAACACCAGCGGCACCAGCAGGTATTCGAGCCGCGACGCCGTGCCGTAGCCGGCCAGCGCGCCCGGGCCGAAGTGCCCGGTAAGTGCGGTCGCGATGCCGATCGACAGGTTGGTCGCCACCGTCGACACCGCACCCACGAGCCCGATGCGCAGGATGTCGCGGAACAGCGGCCACCGCAGCTTCAACGCCGAGAGCGTCGGCTTGAGCAGGCTGCGCGGCGAACGCAGGTAGACGATGAGCGCGATGGAGCCCAGCAGGTAGTACAGCAGCAGCGCCATCGCACCACCGGCGATGCCCATGCCCGGAATCGGACCCCAGCCGAAGATGAGGAGCGGCGATGCCGGAATGAGGAACACCACGCCCACCACCGTCACATTGGCCGGCACCGACATGTTGCCGGTGCCGCGGATGATCGCGGCGAGCGAGTTGAAGAGCCACACCAGCACCGCGCCCGCGAACACCCAGTTCGAGTACGTCAGCGCCGCATCGAGCGAAGCGCCCGTGCCGCCCATGATTCCGTAGAGCCAGCGCCCGCCGAACAGCAGCGCGAGCGTGAAGCACAGGCCGAAACCCAGTGCGATGACCACCGCATGCCAGACGAGCGCATTGGCGTCGTCGCGGCGGCGGGCGCCGAGCGCGCGTGCAATCGAGGCAGCGATGCCGCCGCCGACCGCGCCGCTGGAGGTCATCTGCATCAGCATCACGATCGGGAACACGAGCGCCATGCCGGCGAGCGCATCGGTGCCGAGCTTGCCGACGAAGTAGGTCTCGATGAGCCCGACGGAGGCTTGCGCCACCATCACGAGCACGTTGGGGGCTGCCAGGCGCAGCAGCGTGGGCACGATGGGCGCTTCGAGCAAGAGGCGCGTGCGCGGGTCGAGCTCGGTGTTGGCGGTGGTGGTCATGGCTGTGTCGTCCCGGTCGTCAGGCGCGTGCGCTTGCCGCAGCAGGCGTCACCGGCGTGCCGGCCTTCGCGGCCGGGCGGCGGATCATCATCACGACCACCGCCGCGACGAGGCAGGCGGCACCGGCTGCGTACAGCGCCGGCGTGTAGGTCAGGAGCAGCGTGCGTGCAAAGCCTGCGCCGTATGCGGCGGTGGCGGCGCCCAGTTGGTGCGCGGCAAAGATCCAGCCGAACACGAGGCCCACTTTGGCCGGGCCGAAGGTCGCGCCCGCGAGCTTGACGGTCGGCGGCACGGTGGCGATCCAGTCGAGGCCGTAGAACATCGCGAAGAGGCCGAGGCCGTAGATCGTGAATTCCGAATGCGGCAGCCAGAAGAGCGACAAGCCGCGAAGACCGTAGTACCAGAAGAGCAGCTTGCGGTTGTCGTAGCGGTCCGAGAGCCAGCCCGAGAGGATGGTGCCCACGAAGTCGAAGGCGCCCATCATCGCGAGCACCGAGGCCGCGGGCACGGCGCCCATGCCGTTGTCGCCGCACAGCGAGATGAAGTGCGTCTGCACGAGGCCGTTGGTGCTGAGGCCGCAGATGAAGAAGGTGCCGGCCAGGATGAGGAAGGTGCGGTTGGTCGCCACTTCCTTCAGCACGCGGAACGGCGTGGCGAAGTTCATCACCACCGCGGGCGCGGCCGGTGTTGCGGGCTGCGTGCCGGGCTTTTCGCCGTAGGGCAAGAGGCCGACATCGGACGGCCGGTTGCGCACCAGGCACAGCGCGAGCACGGCAATCAGCACGCTGCCGATCACGATCGGCACGATGGCCGAGCGCCAGCCCCAGTGCTCGATCATCCAGGCCGCGAACGGCAAAAACGCCAATTGCCCCGTCGCCGAGCTGGCCGTGAGCATGCCGATGACCAGCCCGCGCCGCGCGACGAACCAGCGGTTGGCCACCACCGCGCCGAGCACCAGCGCGGTCATGCCGGTGCCCAGGCCCAGCATCAGGCTCCACAGCACGAAAAGCTGCCAGAGCTGCGAAGCCATCGTGACCAGCGCCATGCCGAGGCCCACCAGCGCGAGGCCGGTGCAGATCACGGCGCGAAGGCCGTAGCGCTCCATCAGCACCGCGGCGAACGGCCCCATGAGGCCGAAGAGCGCAAAGCGCAGCGCGAGTGCCGAGGAGATCTGCTCGGTGCTCCAGCCGAACTCCTTGCCCAGCGGCTGCAGCATCGCGCCCGGCAGGCCGAGCGCTGCCGACATCGTCAGCATGGTCAGGAAGGTGATGGCGGCGACGATCCAGCCGTAGTGGATGCCGCGGCGCTGCAGCCATGCGGAAACTTGGGTGGCGAACATGGGGCCTCTGCTGTTGGAGTGGGGTGTGGAGGAGGAAAAGAAATCCGGTCCGCGCTGCGATCGGCGCGACTGTCTGGTGTGGGTTGGGTGCGCCTTCAGTCGTGAAGATCAGCGGCGTCGTCCGCGCCCAGCAGTTCGAGCGATTCGTCGATGAGCTGGTGCAGCGCCAGCACGCGCTCCACGCCCAAAAGCGCATTGAGCTTCTGCTGCGCGGTCTTCCAGTGATGCTGGGCTTCGCGCCACTTGGCCTCGCCTTCGGGCGTGAGCGCCACGAGGAGGCTGCGCGCATCGGCGCCGGCGCTTTGCACGATCCAGCCGGCGGCGATCAGCGGCTGCAGGTTGCGGCTCAAGGTGGAGGCGGTCATCTTGAGCTCGCCCGCCAGATCGACCGGGCGAACGGGGCCCAGTCGCTTGACTTGCGACAGCAGCGAATACTGCGTGGTCTTGAGGCCGCTCTTGGACACCTCGGCGTCGTAGTGCGTCGACAGGCGACGCATGAGCTGTCGCACCTTGAAACTCGTGCAGCCGCGGGGCTTGGTCTGGATGTCCATGGGCGACGATTGTAGGTGCAACTGTTGCATATACAATTCACGACCTCATTCAAAGCCCCCAGGAGCAGCACAGGCATGACGCAACCCACCAGCCAGATCGACGCATGGATCGCCGAGGAACGCGCGATCATCGACCGCCTCGAGGGCGGCCCCGGCCCCGGACTCGCCCGCCCCGAGCAGATCGCCGGCAAGACCGGGCTCGAAGTCATGCAGGCGATGCTGAACGGCGAGATTCCCTACGCGGCCATCGCCAAGACGCTGGACTTCACGATCGTCTCGGTCAGCAAGGGCGTCGCCATCTTCCAAGGCACCCCGCTCGCGCAGCACCTGAACCCGCTGGGCACCATCCACGGCGGCTGGGTCGCCACGATGCTCGATTCGGCCCTGGGCTGCTCGGTCCACACCATGATGCCGCCCGGCCGCGGCTACACGACCGCCGAGCTGAGCGTGAACTACGTGAAGGGCCTCACGCCGAAGGTGCAGCGGGTGCGCGCCGAAGGCAAGGTGATCCACTGCGGCCGGCAACTCGCGACCGCCGAGGCCCGGCTCGTCGGGGCCGACGGCACGCTGTATGCGCATGCGACGACGACCTGCCTGGTGTTCGAGATTCCCGCGGGCCGTTGAAGATTCACGCCGCTGCTATTCAACTGGAAGAGCAAGTGGCCTGAATTCCAAAGACCGCGATTTATTCAATTCCTGCTTCAAGCGTGCTTTAAAGCATTTCTCTCCTCGCCTGCAATACGGAGCAGCCGCTCCGTCGCTATGATGCGCTGCAGGAAATCATTGCCCCGCGCGGCTTTCAGATCGCCCGAAGTGCCAATGATTTTCGCAATCATAAATACGAGGAGAAACGCAATGCTGAATCGGATTTTTGCAATTATTTGTCTTTTGATTCTGGCCGGCTGCACCACCGCACCAGCGATTTCCCCCAATTCCGGGAAAATCGCCAAAGGCTCGAAAGTCGGATTGCTCGTCTATATGCCCGCACCGGCGCAGCATATGCACGTCGGCACCACCGTTTTCAATAATTTCTCGACGCCTTATCAATTCCCCTGGAATCCGACCGTCAGAACCTACGAGGCATTTCAATCTGACCTGGAGAAAGCGGGATTCCAGGTCGTCAGACTGACAAGCTACGCAACCACCAGCGTGAATGCCCTCGCCATTGAAAAAGACGGCCGCTGGATTGCCAATCCAAGACAGGAATGGTCAGCGAAGAAATTGAAGGAAGAGCAAATATCGGCCGTAGTCGTGGTAGAGGGAAAAAGAACACTCACGCGAATGGAATGCACGGGTGGACCTTGCGCCGAGAGCTATATGGAAAATTCCGGTCTTTTCACCCGCGGCATGTTTACATCCACAAGATATTTTGCCGTGCCCGCCATGGAATTGAAGATCTTCACGCTGAATAACCCATTGGAAATCACAGCTTACGAACCGCTGAAAACAATTCAAAGAACCCGAGTCCGGCAATTGAATGACTTTGCGGACCCGCGCGATTTCAAGCGTTTGACCACCACCGAATTCTCGCCCGTGGCCGCCTCGATCGATAGCTATATCAAATCGATTTCCAGAAGCACGGCCCAATCACTTGTTGCCGGTGTGAATTAATTAGCCGGCAATCTGGAGCGAGGCGCTATTCAGCGCGCTGGTGGTGCGTGGGGAATTGCAGCGTGAACACGGTGCCGCCGACAGAAGACGACGCCACCTGCATTGCGCCACCGTGCGCCTTCGCGATCTCGTTCACGATGAAAAGGCCGAGGCCCACGCTGCGGGCCGAACTTCCTTCGGTCGCACCCCGCACCATCGGCTCGAACACCGTGGCGAGCATGTCGGGCGGAATCGGGTCGCCTTCGTTGTGCACCACCACCGTGGCTTTCGGCCCTTCTATTTCCGAGCGCACGGTGACGGGCGTGCCGCGATGGCCGTAGGCCACGGCGTTGCTCACGAGGTTGCCGATGAGCTGCGCCAGCCGATCCGTATCGGCAATGCACGCGCCCGGTCCGCCCTGCAAATGAACGATTCTTGTCGCCGGATAGGCGAGCATCAACTCGTCGATCGCTTGCGCCGCGATCGCATGCAGGTCGGTGGCGCCCGGCTTCACGCTCAAGCCCTTGCCGATGCGCGATTGGGTGAAGTCCAGCAGTTCCTCGATCAGGCGCTGCGCACGTTCGGCCGAGTTGCGCACATGGCCGAGCACGCGAACCTGGCGCTCGCCTTCCGTCCGCCCCAGCAACTGGATGCCCATGAGAATCGCCGACAGGGGATTGCGCAGATCGTGGCTCACGATGCCCACCATCTGCTCGGCGAAGAGCGCACGGTCTCTCAACAGATGCTGCGTGTCGCGCTCCACCTGCAGCAAGGCGTCTGCCTTCTTGCGCGCGCTCATGAGCTCGCGCTCGTAGCGGTTGCGGTCTTCCGCCACGAAGGCGGCGATCTCGTCGAACTCGCCCGCTTCGCGCTTGCGCCGACGGGCGTTGAGAATCATCGGAATGCCCTGGCCATCGCGATGCCGGACCTCGAACTTCACCTCGGCCAGCGAGCCCTGAAGCTGCAGGGCCGGCGCCCAGTGGGTCTGATGGAAGATGCGGCCGCCCATCGTGAACAGGTCCTGCACGCGCTTCAGGCCGACAAGCTCTTCGCGTGCGAAGCCGACCCAGCCGCAGAAGGTGGTGTTGACCTTGAGGATCGTGCCGTCCAGCGCCGTGACCAGCAGGCCGCAAGGCGCATCTTCGAAGAGGTCGGCCGCTTCGGGAAGGGGCTGGCTCATTGGGCGCGCGGCAGGCCAAGCGCGCCGAGGAAATCCTCGATCGCCTCGCAGCTCGCGTCGGGCGCGCTCAAATGAGGGCAATGCCCGGTGTTGACCACCACCCGCAAGGTTCCGTTGGGCAGCGTGCGCTGCATGTATTCGCCGACCGCCAGGGGAGCGATCAGGTCTTCGGACGACTGGATCACGAGCGTGGGCGTCTGCAGCTTCGCCACGTCCTGGCGGTTGTCAGAGAGGAAAGTGGCCTTGGCAAATTGCTTGGCGATTTCGGGGTCGGTGCGGCAGAAGCTGGCGGTGAGCTCGGCGCCCAGCTCGGGCCGCTCGGGCACGCCCATGATCGCGGGCGCCATGCTGGAGGCCCAGCCGAGGTAGTTGCTCTCCAGCGTGTCGAGCAGCGAATCGATGTCCTCGCGCGTGAAGCCACCGGTGTAGTCGCCGTCGTTGATGTAGCACGGCGAGGGGCCGACCATCATGTGCGCGGCAAAGGTGCCCGGCGCCTTGAGGTCGGCCAGGACACCGATCATGGCGCTCACCGAGTGGCCGACGAACATCACGGGACCGGTCGCGAATTCGTTCGCGATTTCCAGCAGGTCGTCGGCGTAGCCCTGGAGGGTCGCGTACTTGGCCTTGTCATAGGCGCCGAGGTCCGACTGCCCGGAGCCGACCAAGTCGAACGTCACCACGCGAAAGCGTTCGGCAAATTTCGGGGCCATGAAGCGCCACATGTTCTGGTCGCAGCCGAAGCCGTGGGCGAAGATCATCGTGCGGTCTCCAGCGCCGAAGACGTGGACGTTGTTGCGTTGCCGGATGTTCACAGGACGGACCTCAAGCGTCTGAAAAGCGATATTTTGCTCTCTGAAGTTACAAGGCCTTCACCAGGTGCGATGCGGCCGAAGGCCGCGACACGCTTCAAGTAGGCCTTCGCCTTGTAAGTCCAAAAGACTCGCCCCTCTCCCCGCCTGCTGATAATCGTTCGCATCGGCGCCCCTCGCCCTGGTCCGCCGGTATCTCCGCAAGAACACATCAACCCACTGGAGGAACTCCCATGACCCGACGCTCCGGCGCCTCGACCCGCGCTGCGCACGCCCTGATCGGCGCCACCACGGCCTGGCTGGCCCTCGCCGCCCTGCCCGCACACGCAGCCGAAGAGCTCACGCTCTACACGACGCGCGAGGCCGCGTTGATCCAGCCGCTGATCTCCGCCTTCAGCGCGCAGAGCGGCATCAAGGTCAACACCGTGTTCGTGAAGGACGGGCTGCTCGAGCGCGTCAAGGCCGAAGGCGCGCGCTCGCCGGCCGACGTGCTGATGACGGTGGACATCGGCAACCTGATGGACTTGGTGGATGGCGGCGTGACCCAGCCCGTGAAATCGCCAGCGCTCGACTCGGCCATTCCCGCCAACCTCCGCGGTGCCGATGGCCAGTGGTTCGCGCTCTCGCTGCGCGCCCGCGTGCTGTATGCCGACAAGGCGCAGCCGCTCACCAGCTTCCGTTATGAAGACCTGGCCAACCCGAAATACAAGGGCAAGGTCTGCATCCGCGCGGGCCAGCACCCGTACAACACGGCGCTCGTCGCGGCGCTGATCGCGCACGACGGCGAAGCCAAGGCCGAGCAGTGGCTGCGCGGCGTGAAGGCCAACCTCGCGCGCAAGGCCACGGGCGGCGACCGCGACGTGGCGCGCGACATCCTCGGCGGCATCTGCGACATCGGCATCGCCAACTCGTACTACGTCGGCCAGATGAAGAGCGCCAAGGAAGGCACCGACGCGCGCAAGTGGGGCGATGCGATCAAGGTGATCCGCCCGACCTTCGCCAACGCAAAGAGCGGCGGCACGCACGTCAACATCAGCGGCGCGGCCGTGGCGAAGAACGCGCCGCAGCGGGCCAACGCGGTCAAGCTGCTCGAGTTCCTGGTGTCCGAGCCGGCGCAGGCGCTCTACGCGCAGACCAACTACGAATACCCGGTGCGCAAGGGCGTGGCGCTCGATCCGATCATCGGCCAGACGATCGGCGAGCTGAAGGTCGATCCGCTGCCGCTCACCGAGATCGCCAAGTACAGGAAGCAAGCCAGTGCGCTCGTCGACAAGGTCGGCTTCGACCAGTGATCGAGACGGTCGGGCCCGCTCTGCCGGCGCCTGAAGAAAAATGCAAATGACACGGCGCCAGCCACCGGCCCTGCAAGCTGCAGGACCGGTCTGGCGCCTTGCCTCGTTCGCGATCGCCATCGGCGTGCTCGCGCCGGTGCTCACGCTCCTGTGGCTCGCGTTCGGCTCGGGCATCGGGCACTGGGGGCCGCTCTTCGCGCACGTGCTGCCGCAGGCGGCGCTCAACACGGCTTTGCTGCTGGCCGGCGTCGGCACGCTGGTGCTGGTGATCGGCACGGGCTGCGCGTGGCTCGTCACCGCGCATGACTTTCCGGGGCGCGGCGTGCTGCACTGGGCCTTGCTGCTGCCGCTGGCGATGCCGACCTACATCGTCGCCTTCGCGTACCTCGATCTGCTGCATCCCATCGGCCCGGTGCAGGGCGCGATCCGCTGGGTGCTGGGCTTCGACAGCCCGCGCCAGTTCCGCCTGCCCGACCTGCGCTCGATGCCGGGCGCGATTTTCGTGCTCGGATTCGTGCTTTATCCCTACGTCTACATGACGGCACGCGCGATGTTCATGACGCAGCCGGCACATTTGCTGGAGGCCGCGCGCACGCTCGGCGAGAACCGCCTCGGCGCGTTCTTTCGCGTGGCGCTGCCGCTCGCGCGCCCTGCGCTTGCGGTGGGCCTGAGCCTCGCGCTGCTCGAAACGCTGAACGACATCGGCGCCTCCGAATTCCTCGGCGTGAACACGCTCACGGTGGCGGTCTACACGACGTGGATCACGCGCTCCGACCTGGCCGGTGCGGCGCAGATTGCGTGCGCGATGCTGTTCGTGGTGGTGGCGCTGGTCTGGCTCGAACGCAACGGCCGCCGGCACCAGCGCTTCGGCTCGGCGCAGCGCATGCGCGCAGTGCTGCCGCGACGCCTGCATGGGGGCGCGGGCTGGGCCGCGACGGCGGTCACCGCGCTGCCGGTGCTGATCGGCTTCGTGGCACCGGCGCTCTATCTCGTCTGGGAAAGCGCCAAGCGGCTGCGTCAGGGCGGTGGTGTTTCGCAAGGGCTGATCGCGAGCCTCGGCAACACGCTCGCACTGGCTGCGGGCGTCACCGTGGTGGCCGTCGCTGCGGGATTGGTCGTCGCGTGGGCGGCGCGCAGCCAGGGCTCGGGCATCAACCGCGCGCGCTGGCAGGCACGCGCCGCCACGCTGGGCTACGCGGTGCCGGGCACGGTGCTCGCCATCGGCCTGCTCACGCCGGCGCTGGCCTTCGATGCCGCGCTCGCGACCGCGTTCGGCTGGCAGGGCCTGCCGCTGATGAGCGCAGGCATCGTGCTGGTGGTGGCCTGCGCGATCCGCTTTCTCGCGATGCCGGTCGGCGGCATCGAGGCCGGCCTCGCGCGCATTCCGCCCGCCATCGAGCAGGCCTCGCGCCTCCTCGGCGAAACCACCGCCGGCACGCTGCGCCGCGTGCACCTGCCGCTGCTGCAGCCCGCCATTGCCGCGGGCGCGCTGCTGGTCTTCGTCGATGCGATGAAGGAGCTGCCCGCCACGCTGCTGCTGCGCCCCGCCAACTTCGACACCCTGGCCACCTGGCTCTATGCCGAGGCCGCGCGCGGCACCTATGAAGAAGGCGCCATCGCGGCGCTCGCCATCGTGCTGGCGGGGCTGCTGCCTGTGGTGCTGCTGGCGCGCAATCAACTGGGCACAACGCCAGTGGCACCCGTTCCGGAAAACACATGAGTTCAGCGCTGCACCTCGAATCGATCCAGCTCGCGTACGACACGCCGCGCGGCCCGCACACCGTCGTCGACGACTTCTCGCTGTCGCTCGCGGCCGGCGACATCGCCTGCCTGTTCGGCCCCTCGGGCTGCGGCAAGACCACGGTGCTGCGCGCCATCGCGGGCTTCGAGCCGCTGCGCGCAGGGACGATCCGCCTTGACGAAGTGGTGCTCTCGTCCGCCCGCTCGCACCTGCCGCCCGAGCAGCGGCGCGTGGGGATGATGTTCCAGGAGTACGCACTGTTCCCGCACCTCTCGGCCGCGAAGAACGTGGCCTTCGGGTTGCGCCGCCTCGACCGCGCGGCGCAGCAATCACGCGTGGCCGAGATGCTGGCGCTGGTCGGCCTCGCCGATGCGGGTGAGCGCTATCCGCACGAGCTTTCGGGCGGGCAGCAGCAACGCATCGCGCTGGCCCGCGCGCTCGCGCCTTCGCCTGCGTTGTTGCTGCTCGACGAGCCCTTTTCCAACCTCGATGGCGCCACGCGCGAACGCCTGACCGCCGAGGTGCGCGGCATCCTGAAGCAGGCCGGCCAGACCGCCATCCTGGTCACGCACAACGAGGTCGAAGCGCATGCGATGGCGGACCGCATCGGCGTGATGCACAACGGGCGCATCACGCACTAGCTGGCAACCGCGACCTAGCACAAGGCGCTCAAAAGGCGAATGGGCTTTCCGGGAAAAGGTTGTTCGGGACCGCAAGAATCGCGGCGACCGAACCACACAACCGAAGACGGAGAGCCCCCATGTCCCAACACTCCCAACCCCTCACCCTCGTCAGCCACTTGCTGTGCCCTTACGTCCAGCGCGCCGCCATCGCGCTCGGTGAAAAAGGCGTGCCCTTCGAGCGCGTCGTGATCGACCTCGCGAACAAGCCCCAGTGGTTTCTCGACATCTCGCCGCTCGGCAAGGTGCCGCTGCTGAAGGTGCAGCGCGGCGACGGCACCGAGGCCGTGCTGTTCGAGAGCAACGTGATCTGCGAGTACCTCGAAGAGACCCAAGCCGGCGCGCGCCTGCACCCGGAAGACCCGCTCACCCGCGCCGAGCACCGCGCGTGGATGGAGTTCGGTTCGGCCATCCTCGCCGACCTCTGGGGGTACGAGACCACACAGGATGCGGCGGTCTTCGAGCAGAAGCGCCTCGCGCTGGTCGCGAAGTTCGAGCGCGTCGAAGCTGCACTCGGCGCCGGCCCCTACTTCGCGGGCAAGAATTTCAGCCTGGTCGATGCGGTGTTCGCGCCGGTGTTCCGCTACTTCGAGGTGTTCGACACGCTCATCGATTCGCGCATCTTCGCCGCACTGCCCAAGGTCGATGCGTGGCGCAAGGCACTGGCCGCGCGCCCGAGCGTGCGCGATGCGGTGGTGCCGGAATATCCGCAGCACCTGATGGAATTCCTCAAGCGCCACGAGGCCCATCTGCTGACGGCAGCGGCGGCTTGATCGCTGCGGCGGGAAGCCGACAATAGCGGCTCCCCCTCCCATTTCCCCATAACTACACGGCACCACGAGATGCGATTCCTTCACACCATGCTGCGCGTTGGCAACCTCCAGCGCTCCATCGACTTCTACACGCAAGTGCTCGGCATGAACCTGCTGCGCACCTCCGAGAACCCCGAGTACAAGTACAGCCTCGCCTTCCTCGGTTTCGACAAGGGCAACCCCGACCAGGCCGAGATCGAGCTCACCTACAACTGGGGCACCGAGAGCTACGACCTGGGCACCGCCTACGGCCACATCGCCCTCGGCGTGCCCGATGCGTATGCGGCCTGCGAGAAGATCAAGGCGGCGGGCGGCAACGTGACGCGCGAGGCCGGTCCGGTCAAGGGCGGCACGACGGTGATCGCCTTCGTGACGGACCCTGATGGCTACAAGATCGAGCTGATCCAGCGCGCTGAATCCGCTGAAGGCGCGGGCCTGCGCTGAAGCGCTTCGGGTAACGCCATGGCCAGCCCGAAGAAAGAACAGAAGAAGACAACGATGACAGCAACTCGCCACGTCGCATTGCTGCGCGGCGTGAACGTCAACGGCATCACGATCAAGAGCGCCGACTTGAAGGCGCTCTTCGTCGAGCTCGGCTTCGATGCGGTACGCACGGTGCTCGCGAGCGGCAACGTGCTCTTCGACACCGACGAGCACGATGCCGGCGCCTTGCGCACTCGCATCGAGCAGGCGCTGCGCAAGCGCTTCGACTACGACGCGTGGATCGTGCTGCTCACGCAGAAGCAGGTGGCCGACATGGCCGCGGCCTATCCCTTCGAACGCATCGACGAGGAGCGGCATCCGTACCTCGTGTTCGGCTCCGATCCCGCGATGCTCGACGAGGTGATGGAAAAAGCCGGCACCGTCGACCCCAAGCTTGAACGGCTGAAGCAAGGCAAGGGCGTGCTGTACTGGCAATGCCCGCGCGGCGAGAGCACCGACACGCCGGTGGCCAAGCTGCTGGCGAAGACGCGCTACAAATCGAGCACGACAGCGCGCAACCTGCGCACGGTCGAGAAACTTCTGACGGACTGATCAGCAGCCCAGCAGATCGGCCAGTTCGTTGATATCGCGCGCATGCAGGCTGTTGTCCGGCTGCGGCGAAACATCCTTCGGCTGCGCGCGGCCGAACTCGTGGGGGCGCTCGATGTAGGCGGTCTTCAAGCCGCACACGCGTGCGGCGGCCAGGTCGTCGTGGTGCGCAGCCGCCAGCATCACCTGCCCCGGCGTCGCATCGAACACGCCGGCCACGCCTAGGTAGGTGCGCGGGTCGGGCTTGTAGGCCTTGAAGACCTCGGCCGACAGCACGCAGTCCCAGGGCAGGCCCGCGCGCTTGGCCATCTCGGTCAGCAAGCCGATGTTGCCGTTCGAGAGCGTGCAGATGGTGAACTTCTTCTTGAGCCGCGCGAGCCCCGCCACTGAATCGGGCCATGCCGGCAGCCGGTGCCACGCACGGCTCAGGTCGCGCTTGGCGGCGGTGTCGAGGCGGTCGGTCAGGTCGAAGTCGCGCAGCACTTGTTCGAGCATGCTCAGGTGCAACTCGTCGAGCAGCGTGAAGCCGCCCTCGCCCGCCGCGATGCGCTCCATCACCGCCTTCATTGCGGGCTGGTAGCCGGCACGCCATGCGAGCGCGAACGTCGCGCCTTCCACGCCCGGCAGCACGCGCTCGACTTCGGCGGCAATGCCGCTGTGCCAGTCGACCACCGTGCCGAACACGTCGAACGCGATGACCTTGAGGTCGCTCGCGTCGAACTCGGCGCGCATGTCAGCGGGACAGCTGGCTCGCGGCGCGTGCCAGCTGTTCGATGCGTGCCCAGTCGCCGTCGCGGATCGCATCCGTCGGCACGATCCACGAGCCGCCCACGCAGGCCACGTTCGACAGCGCGAGGAACTCGGCCGCGTTGCCCGCATGGATGCCGCCCGTGGGGCAGAAGGTGACGTCGCCGAAGGGGCCTTGCCAGGCCTTGAGCATCGGCAGGCCGCCGGCTTGCAGCGCGGGGAAGAACTTGAGCTGCGTGTAGCCGTCCTCCTGCGCCGTCATGATTTCGCTGCCGGTCGCCACGCCGGGTAGAAGCGGCAGGCCGAGGTCGTGGCAGGCCTTGCCGACCGCGCGCGTGTAGCCCGGGCTCACGCCGAACTTCGCGCCGGCCAGTGCCGAGGCCTGAGCATCGGCCGCGCTGCGGATGGTGCCCGCGCCGGCCACGGCCTCGGGCACTTCCTTGGCGATGGCCTCGATGCACTGCAGCGCCTGCGGCGTGCGCAGCGTGACCTCGAGCATGCGGATGCCGCCGGCCACCAGCGCGCGCGCCAGCGGAATGGCGTCTTTCACGTCGTTGAGCACGATGACCGGAATAACCGGCGCGTCGCGCATCACGTCGAGGGCGGTGAGTTTGTTGTTGTCTACAGCCATGAGCAGGCTCCTTCTTCAGCGGTGAGTGCATTGCGGCGCATGCCGGCGAACAGTTCGCGGCCGAGGCCGTGTCCGTCGGCGATACGCTGCGCTTCGGGCAGCGTCGCGGTTTCGCGCGCGGCCCATTCGTCTTCGGGCAGCAGCACGGCGAGCGTACCCGCCACGGCGTCCAGGCGGATCACGTCGCCGTCGCGCACCTTGGCCAGCGGGCCGCCCGCCGCCGCTTCGGGCGACACGTGGATGGCCGCCGGAATCTTGCCCGACGCACCGCTCATGCGGCCATCGGTGACCAGCGCGACGCGGAAGCCCTTGCCCTGCAGCACCGAGAGCGGCGGCGTGAGCTTGTGCAACTCGGGCATGCCGTTGGCCTGCGGGCCCTGCCAGCGCACCACGCAGACCACGTCGCGCTCCAGTTCGCCGGCGGTGAAGGCCTTGTGCAGGGCGGCCTGCGAATCGAACACGCGGGCGGGCGCTTCGATCACGTGGCGGTCGTCGGGCACGGAAGAGACCTTGATCACGCTGCGGCCCAGGTTGCCGCTGAGGAGCTTCAGGCCGCCGGTGGCGTTGAACGGCTCAGCCACCGGGCGCGCGACCGCGTCGTTCTTCGACGGCGCGGCGGGCGTCCAGCTCAGGCGCTGCTCGCCGCTGTCGGCCAGCGTCGGGATGTTGGCGAATTCGCGGATGCCACCGGCGCGCACCGTGAGCACGTCGCCGTGCATCAGGCCCGCATCGACCAGTTCGCCGATCACGAAACCGGGGCCGCCCGCGGCCTGGAACTCGTTCACATCGGCGCTGCCATTGGGGTACACACGGGTCAGCAACGGAATGATGTCGGAGAGCTTCGAGAAGTCGTCCCAATCGATCACGATGCCCGCGGCGCGGGCCACGGCCACCCAGTGGATCAGGTGGTTCGTCGAGCCGCCGGTGGCCAGCAGTGCGGCCATGGCGTTGACGATGCAGCGCTCGTCGACCATTTCGCCGATGGGCGGGCAGTTGAAGGCAGTCTCGCCCGCCTTGCCCAGCACGGTGCGCACCGCCTCGCGCGTGAGCGTTTCGCGCATCGCATCGCCGGGCTGGATGAAGGCCGTGCCCGGCACATGCAGGCCCATGGCTTCGAGCAACATCTGGTTGCTGTTGGCGGTGCCGTAGAAGGTGCAGGTGCCTACCGTGTGATACGCCGCCATTTCGGCATCGAGCAGGCCCTGCCGGCCCACGAGGCCCTGCGCCGCTTGCTCCCGCACCTTCGACTTGGCGTTGTTCGAGAGGCCCGAGGGCATCGGCCCCGCGGGCACGAACACGGTCGGCAGATGCCCGAAGTGCAGCGCGCCGATCAGGAGGCCGGGCACGATCTTGTCGCACACGCCGAGCATCAGCGCGCCGTCGAACATGTCGTGCGTGAGCGCGATCGCGGTGCTCATGGCGATGACGTCGCGGCTGAAGAGGCTCAGCTCCATGCCGGGCGTGCCCTGCGTGACGCCATCGCACATCGCCGGCACGCCGCCGGCGACCTGCGCGGTGGCACCGAGGCGCCGCGCCTCCTGCTTGATGATGTCCGGGTAGCCCTGGTACGGCGCGTGGGCCGAGAGCATGTCGTTGTAGGCGGTGACGATGCCGAGGTTGGGCGCGCGCTCGGTCACCACCTTGAACTTGTCGTTGGCCGGGATGCCGGCCACGGCATGCGCCACGTTGGCGCAGCCCATGCGCTCGGAACCGCGGTCGCGGCCGCGGATTTCGGCGAGCCGTGCGAGGTAGGCGCTGCGCGTGCCATGGCTGCGCTCGCGGATGCGATCGGTGACGTCGCGGACGGTGGGGTGTGTGCTGCTCATGGGGGTAGATGGCTCTTGCTGCGTGTCGCCGGAGCGACTGGTGGCCTGGAAGCTCATCGTACCAAGGCAGGCGCAAACAGCCGATGAAATCCGGGCGCCAAACGATACGAATTTACTCGGGCATCGCCGGGCGGATTCGCTGCGCCCCGTATCGCCAGTTCGCTCGGGTGCCCCGAGGCTATTCCCCGTCGAGTCGATCCCGCCGCATGGCGCGCCAGAGCGTGAGGTCGTAGGCGATCTTCAGCAGCCCGCACGCGATGAGCGGCAGCGAGATCCAACCGGCTGCGAAAAGCGCGCCGCTGATGGTCGGACTGATGGCGGCCGCCAGGCTCCGGGGCACCGCCGTGAAGCTGGCGGCCGCGGTGCGCTCGGGCGGCGTCACAACGGCCATCACGTAGGCCGTCCGTGTGGGAACGTCCATGGACGACAGCGCGCTTCGAATCGTCAACAAGACCAGGGCGACCGGCAGGTTGGGCGACAGTGCGGCCAGCACGAGGCAAACGTTGGCCGGCAGGTGCGTGAAGACCATGGTGTTGAGCAGCCCGATGCGCCGCGCGACCACAGGCGCGGCGAGCTGCGACGCCGCCCCCAGCAAGCCGGTCCAGAAGAAGAAGATGCCGGCCTGCGTGAGAGAAAAACCGAATCGCTCCAGCAGCCACAAGGACATCAGCGCGTTGACCACCAGCCCGCCGGCAAAGGCATCGACGCTGAAGAGTGCCGCCAGTCGCCTCACGACAGCGCGCGATGGCCCGAGGGGTGCCGGTGCCACGGGCGGGCTGTTCGCATTGTTTGCGCCGGCCTGGGCGGGAAGGCTGCGGTAGATCCAGAAGACGATCAACCCGATCACGGCGTAGACCACGAACATCCCGCGCAATGCGTCGAGCCGCGCGAGTCCGCTGTGGCGAACCAGCCAGTCCGGCACGGCAGCGGCCAATGCGCCCAGCGCGGCGCACAGGGCGCCCAAGAGGCTGTAGCGCGCAAACAGGGCTGTTCGGGCGTGGCCTTGGGCGGCGGCGGCCAGGCGGGCGTGCTCCAGGGGAAGAAACACGCTGACATCGCCGGAACTGGGGTTGAGCGTGCCGACCAACGCGACGACCAGCAATGGCCAGAACGAGGTCAGGCCCACGAAGCCCAGGCCCGTGGCGGCCATCAGCAACGCCGCGCAGCGCAGCAGCCGGCCGCCTCCGAACCGGTAACCCCAGGCGCCGACCGCGAGCGTCGCAAGCGCCGAGCCCAGCATCGTTGCCGTGCTGACAATGCCGACCTCCAGCGTCCCGAATCCGATCGACAGCAGGTAGGCTGGCAGCAGCACCGCCATGTATCCGTCCGCGAAGGCGCGAAGCCCGCGCGCCACGAGCAAAGGCAAGGCCTCCGGATCGACACCGGAAGGCAACAGGCGCGCGAGACCCGTGCGCGGGCGAGGCGCGCTGGCGATATGCATCGGAGGCATGTCAGCGCAGCGAGGGCAGCAACAGGGTCACCGCCAGCCCGATGGCCGCGCAGGCCGCGAGCAGCGGCATCACGCCGATCTTGAGACGGAACAAGGCGATGGCCGCCGCGACGGCGATCAGCGCCGAGACGGCGTCGAAGCGGCCACCGAAGCCCTGCGGCCAGAGCACGTGGTACGCGAAGAAGAGCGCCAGGTTCAGGATCACGCCCACCACCGCCGCCGTGATTGCCGACAGCGGCGCCGTGAAGCCCAGCTTGCCGTGCGTGGCCTCGATGGCGGGCCCGCCGGCAAGGATGAAGATGAACGAGGGCAGGAAGGTGAAGAAGGTCACGACGGTTGCGGCCAGCGCCCCCGCCAGGAACAACGAATCCGGCCCCAGCACCTGTTTCAGCCATCCGCCGACAAAGCCGACGAAGGCCACGACCATGATGAGCGGACCCGGCGTCGTCTCGCCCAGGGCCAGGCCATCGATCATCTGTGCGCCCGACAGCCACTGGTGGTTCTCGACGGCACCCTGGTAGACGTAGGGCAGCACGGCATAGGCGCCGCCGAAGGTCAGCAATGCCGCCTTGGTGAAGAACCAGCCCATCTGCGTGAGCGTGCCCTGCAGTCCCTGCGTGGCGACGAGCACGCCCATGGCCAGCAGCCAGAGGCCCAGGCCGATCGCAAGGATCTTGACGAGGTGCGAGCGCGAGAAACGCGCGTGCGGCGGCGTCGGCGTGTCGTCGTCGATCAGCGCCGGACCGTAGCTTTGACTGGCACTGCCATGTCCGCCGCCGAGTGCGAAAACCCCGGGCGCCCAGCGCGCCCCGAAGTGACCGATCAGGCCGGCTGCCAGCACGATCGCCGGAAACGGCGTGTCGAACGCGAAGATCGCCACGAACGCAGCGGCGGCAATGCCCCACATCCACCGGTTCTTCAACGCCCGGCTGCCGATGCGGTGCGCCGCGTGCAGCACCAGTGCGGTGACGGCCGGCTTGATGCCGTAGAAGATGCCGGCCACCACCGGCACATGGCCGAAGCGCAGGTAGATCCACGACAGCGCGATCAGGATGAACAGCGAAGGCAGCACGAACAGCGCCCCGGCCACGATGCCGCCGCGCGTGCGGTGCATCAGCCACCCGATGTAGGTGGCGAGCTGCTGGGCCTCGGGTCCGGGCAGCAGCATGCAGAAGTTCAGTGCATGAAGAAAGCGCTTCTCGCTGATCCAGCGCCGCCGCTCGACCAGCTCGGCATGCATGATCGCGATCTGTCCGGCAGGGCCGCCAAAGCTGATGAAGCCAAGCTTGAGCCAGAAGCGCAGGGCCTCTGCAAAGGAAACGGGCTGGAGGGGTGCAGGAAGCGCGGGGGGTGCGGAAGGGGCGTCAGGAAAGTCGGTGTCCACGGCAGGCTCCGTTGTGCGTCACCAGCACTTGGACGGGACACCGTCTATCTTTTCAGACGGGAGGCTGTTTTCCCGTGCGGCGGATCGTAGCAGCTTGAATCGGAGCGGGGTCTAGGGTCTACCTGGCAGGCAGGCTTCAGTCCACCAGCCTGGCCTCGACGCGGCGCGCCTCGGCGTTGTTGCCCGAACCCGCCGTCACCTCGGGCTTCTGCAGGTCGATCTTGGCGGCCGGAACACCCAGGCCCACGAGCACGTCGCGCACCATCTCGGCCCGCTTCTTCGCCAGCGACTCATTGATGGCGGCATCGCCCGTGGTGTCGTGGAAGCCCGAGACCACCACCTTGCGACCGCTCTCCACGCCCTTGATGACCGCGGCCAGCGCCTCGGCGGCGCCCGGTGCGAGGTCGGCGCTGCCGGTCGCGAAGTAGAAGTTCACCACGCCATTGACCACGCGGATGCTCGCGCCGTCGGGGATCGTGACCGTCACCGTTTCGGTCACTTCGGCCAGCTTGGGCGCTTCGCCGGGTGCGGGCGACGAGATCACCACGGCCGGTGGCTTGCCCTCGGCAGCGACCGCGGCACCGGAGGCGCTGTGGCCCTTGTGCCAGATGACGATGCCCACCACGAAGAAGATGACCAGCGCGATCAGCGCCATGAGAAAGCCGAGGATGAAATTCTGCTGGCCGTCGTCGTCGCTCATGGGTGGGCGTGCTCCGTAATTGAGGGGTCGGTAAATAATGGTGCGGTGAACCATGACTCCGAAATTGTAGGCGGCGCTCCTGACAGGCCCGTGTCGGACCCCGCGCCGAATCCCGTGCCGGACCCCGGACCGCCGGGCCTCGATCCCATGCCCAAGCCCCTGCGCGATCCGCAGCCCATGCTCGAGCGCGCGATTGCCGATTGGGGCGGGCACGACGACCTCTGGCTGTTCGGCTATGGCTCGCTGATCTGGCGACCGGAGTTCGGCTTCATCGAGCGGCGCCCGGCCTGGGTGCACGGCTGGCACCGGGCGCTCAAGATGTGGAGCCGGGTCAACCGCGGCAGCGTGCAGACGCCGGGCCTCGTGTTCGGTCTGCTCTCGGGCGGCAGTTGCCGCGGCATGGTGTTCCGGATTCCCAGGGCCGAGGGCCTGGAAACACTGAAGCGCCTCTGGCTGCGCGAGATGCCCACCGGCGTGTACGACCCCAAGTGGCTGCACTGCCACACCGCCGAGGGCCCGGTGCGCGCGCTGGCCTTCACGCTCTCGCGGCGCAGCCCCAACTTCACCGGCGAGCTGAGCGAGGAGCGCTACCGCCACATCTTCGCCAATGCGGTCGGCCGCTACGGCAGTTCGCTCGACTACGCGCAGCAGACGCTGCTCGAGCTGCAGCGGCATTCGATCCACGATGCGGCGCTGGCGCGGCTGCTGGCCCTGGCCGAGGCGAAGCAGGAACTGCAGGCGCAACAACAGGCATCCGCGGCAGCCGCTGATTGCGACACGCCCGCGCCTTCGGTATATGTTCCGGGGTCTTCCGACAATTCTTCTTCCCAACCTTCATCCGGGCCGTCGTCCGGACCGTCCAAGGAAAAACCATGAACCATCGTCGTCTCTTCGCCACCGGCACCGCCCTCCTCGCCACCGCCGTGCTCGCCGCCTGCGGCAGCATGGGCGGCAAGCCCAGCACGGCCGTCGAGCTGGTGCCGACCGCCGCGATCACGCCCAACCCGACCCGCGGCACGGTCAAGCTCACCGCGCTGGACCACGGCGTGCGCGTCTCGGGCGAAGTGCGCGGCCTCGTGCCGGGCAGCGAGCATGGCTTCCATATCCATGAAAAGGGCGACTGCGGCGACAACGGCAACGCCTCGGGCGGCCACTTCAACCCGACCGGCGGCACGCACGGCAAGTTCGCCGCGCCGGGAAGCCATGCCGGCGAACTGCCGAGCCTCGTGGCCGATGCCGGCGGCGTGGCGCGCTTCAGCGTGGACGACCACTCGATTTCGCTGACCGACGGCGCCGCCAACAACGTGGTGGGCCGCGCGCTGGTGGTGCACCGCGACCGCGACGACTTCACGACGCAGCCGGCCGGCAACTCGGGCCCGCGCATCGCCTGCGCGGTGATCCCGAAGGGCTGATCCAGCCGACGCCAGCCGATTAACGGCCCGCGCGCTCGAGCCACAGCGCCTCGGCGCGCGCCAGGGCCTCGGGCGTGTCGATGTCGATGACGATGCCGGCATCGTCCACCGCGAGGTCGGCGACCGAATCGATGGCCCGCATGGCGCGCAACACTGGCGCCGCGCCCAGGTTTCCCTCCAGCGCCGCGAGCTGTGCGCGGCATCCGGCGGCAAAGGCGACCGGATGGCCCCGCTCCCCCATGAACTGAGGCTGCACGGCATTGACCCGGCCGTTGAGCGCACCGGCCACGGCCTGCAATGTCTCGGGCCGCACCAGCGGCAGATCGCCCGGGAGGATCAGCCAGCCGACAGCATCGGGCGTGGCGCGCACCGCGGCGGCAATCGAGTCGCCCATGCCCGCATGGCCCGCGTCTTCCAGGTGCCACGGCAGACCACTCGCGCGCACGGCATCGAGCGTGTGCTCCAGCACCGGCTTGCCCGCGAGCAGGGCCTTCAGTTTGGAGCCCGTGCCGCCGGCGGCAATGAAGCGTTCGCCCCGGCCCGAGGCCAGCACGATCACCAAGGGAGAGTTCGCTTTTGTCGCCTTCATCGTCATGGGCGGAGTATGTGCGCAACAATCCCGGCATGACTTCCCCTCTCTCCAACGAAGCGCTCGCCGCGCTGCGCAAGAGCTACGAGCGCGCCGAGCTCGGCGAGGCCCACAGCGCGGACGATCCGCTGAAGCAATTCGAACGCTGGCTCACCGAGGCCATCGACGCGCAGGTGCCCGAGCCCAATGCGATGACGCTGTGCACCGTCGGCAGCGACCTTCGGCCCTCGAGCCGCATCGTGCTCATCAAGGGCTACGACGCACGCGGCCTCGTCTGGTACACCAACTACGAAAGCCGCAAGGGCCGCGAGCTCTCGGGCAATCCGTATGCGTCGCTGCAGTTCCACTGGGTCGAGCTCGAGCGCGTGGTGCGCATTGAAGGCCGCGTCGAGAAGGCCAGTGCCGACGAGAGCGATGCCTATTTCGCGAGCCGCCCGCTCGATTCGCGCATCGGCGCCTGGGCCAGCCCGCAGAGCGAAGTGATCAGCGGACGCGACGTGCTGGTGAAGAACGCAGCCGTGGCCGCGGCGAAGCACCTGCTCTCGCCGCCGCGCCCGCCGCATTGGGGCGGCTATCGGCTGGTGCCGGACCGCTGGGAGTTCTGGCAGGGCCGCAAGAGCCGGCTGCACGACCGGCTGCGCTACCGGCTCGAAGGCAGCGACTGGGTGCGCGAGCGGCTCGCGCCCTGATCCGTTCGTGAAACACCGCGGCACCGGCTTTGCCGGGCCGCAGGTGTTGCCCCCGGCCAGGGGGAAGGAGAAGCGACACGAAGTGCGCGAAGCCTGGGGGAGATTCAGGTGTCGCAGCCGACGACTTTGAATTCGACGCGACGATCAAGAGCGTCGCTCGCATCGTCGGCTCCGGTGCCGACGATGTTCTCCCGAAACCCCATGCCTGATTCGCGCAGCTTCTTCGCGAGCGGCGGCGCCTCCGTCACCAGCTTCGACTTGACGCTCACCGCGCGCTGCAGCGACAGCCGCTCGTTGACCGACTCCGAGCCCGTGCGGCTCGTGTGCCCGGTCACCACCACGCACGAATCGATCTGTGCCGCCTGGCGCGCGATCTGCCGCAGCCACATCGGATAGGCGGCGCTGATCTTCGGGTCGCCGAGGAAATCGGTCGAGCCCGGCTTGAACAGGAACTTGACGCTCAGATTGTTGGTTTCCAGACCCAGGCGCGCGATGGTGCCGAAGGTCTTTTCCGCATCGGCCGTGCGGCCCAGTTGCGACTGCGTGAGATACAGCCCGCTGTAGATGCGCAACTGCTGCCCGTCGGGCCGCTTCGACGCCGCCTCGTAGCGGCCCAGGGCTTCGCTCATGCGCCCGGCCTCGTACGCGGCAGTTGCTTCCTGCAGCACGGTCGAGGTCGGCAGGCGCTCGAGGTACAGCGCATCGGCCGCTTGCCCCGGCTGGGTTTCGGCGGTGCGGATGTAGCCCTCCACGCCGCGGTCCTTGCCGTTCACCGGGCTGTCGCGAAAGAAGGCGGTGGGCCGGGTGTCGAGCGTCGCGTCGCTGATGCGCGCGACCGACTGCGCGATCACCATGCCGCTCTTGATTTCGGTCAGCGCGAGGTTCAGGCGGTAGCGTCCACCGGCGGTGGCATCCTTGTCGCGCATCAGCGTGCCGTTGAGCACGTACTGCGCGTTGCCGATCTCGGCGGTGTTGAACGGCGTCACCGTGAACTGCTTGAACTGCGCCTGCATGCGCTGCACGATGCGCTGCTCGGCCACGCGCGTCACCTCGGTCTGCTGGCCGCTCGCGCCTTCGAGCAGCGGGTCGATCACGATGCGGCGCTGCGAGAGCGTCGATTCCACCTTCGCGAGGAAGGCCGGCAGCTTCTGCGTCTGCACCATCAGGTCGTCCACCGCCTGGTTGACGGCCTGGTCGAAGGGCATGGCGTTGCCGGGCGTGGGGCGGTTCGCGCAGGCGGCGGCGAGCGCGGCGGCGCACAGGGTCAGCACGCGCAGCGCGGTGCGGACACGTCGAATGGTGGTGGTGTTCATCATCAGCACTGGCTCCTCAATGTCTTCATGTCTTCGTCCGACAGCGGCTCGCCGACGGCGGCACGCATGTTGATGTCGGTGCAGCGTTTCGACGGCGCAGGTCTTTTCGCCATCGGTTCTCTCTGCGCTTCGTGTTGCTGCTGCTGCGGTGCGGGCGCGGCCGACGCCGTGGCCTGCGGCCTGGGCCTGGTCCTTTCACTGGGCCTGGGCGCAGGTGCGGGCTTCGCGTCGGCCTCTGCCGGCTTGTCGGGCGCCTCGCGCGGCACGCCGGCCGACAGGCACGGCGTCCTGCACGGCTTGGCATCGGCCGCCGCCTGCGCGGTGGGGCCGAAGAGCGCGATCACCGTCGCGACCACCGCCATAGCAACAAGGGGCGAAGAGCACGCCGGGTAAATCATCAGCCGGCAAATGTAGGGCGGCAGGCGCCGCGCGCCATTCCACCAAACGGCCACCCCTGCCGAACGGCATAGGGGCCAGCGGGTGGCCGGTAAAGCGAAAGGCCGCGAGCCGGCTAAGTGGCGAGAACCGAAGGACTCAAACGCTGAAACGCACTCAGGGCAGCCACTGCACCCAGACCATCACGAGCGTGAGCGTGCCCAGCGCCAGCACCGTCGACACGGCAACGCTGGCCGTGACGAGGTCTTCGGCCGTGCGGTAGCGCTGCGAGAACAGGAACACGTTGGCACCGATGGGCAGCGCCGCCGCCACCACCATCACGGTGAGCGGAATGCCGCGTACGCCGAGCAGCCAGCCGATGCCGGCCACCAGCAGCGGATGCAGCAGGTTCTTCACGAGCGCCTGCACCAGCGCGCCGCGCCAGTGCCGCCCGATGGGCGTGAGCGCGAGCGTGATGCCCACCATGACGAGCGCCACCGGGCCGAAGGCCTGGCCGAGCAGTTGGATGGGCTTGTCGATCACTTCGGGCATCACGAGGCCGGTCTGCGCGAACAGCAGGCCCGCGATGATCGGCAGCGGCACCGGGTGGATGATGGCGTTGCGCAAGGCACGCAGCACGGTGCGCGCCATCGAGCGTTTCTCTTCGCCGCTGACCACCGCGTGTTCGCGTGCAACAGCCAGTTCGAGCACGAGCGTGGCGCTCGTCATGAGCACCAGCGAGTGCAACGAGATGAGCGTCAGCAGCACCACCATGCCCGCCTCGCCATAGGCGAGGCCGACGAGCGCGATGCCGATCATCACGGTGTTGCTGTAGGTGTTGGCGAGCGCAATCACCGCGGCCGTGCGGTTGAATCCGCGCAACGCGAGCGTGCCGGCGAACAGCAGGCCCGAGGCGATGAAGTAGGCGGCAACCGGCTTGAGGCTGAGCTCCTGCACATGCACCGTGCTCATCGCGCGGAAAAGCAGCGCGGGTGCGAGTAGCAGGAAGATGAGGTTCGACAGGTCCTTCACCGCGTTAGCGCCGATCCATCGGCGCCTGCCGGCCAGGTAGCCCGCCGCGATGAGGATGACGACGGGGAGCAGCGAGGAGATGACGAAGGAGTTCACGCGGCGAGGATAGCCGAGCGATTTCTGTTGTCTTGCTCCTTCCCCTCCCGGGGAAGGTTGGGATGGGGGCAAGCGGCGCTTGTGGAAGCTGCGGCCTCATCACAGGCCGCGAGCCCCCACCCCTGCCCTCCCCCAGCGGGGGAGGGAGACACACCACGATCAGAACGTCACGCGCAGCCCGACCTTCAGCGAACGCCCCGGCAACGGCGAGTTCGGATACACCGTCGTCGTCAGGATCGACGTCGGGCTGTAGGCCAGCTTGTTGGTGATGTTGTCGACGCGCGCATACCAGGTGAGGTTCGCGCGCTGCACCTTCATGCGGTAGGAAATCGCGGCATTCCACAGCGTGTAGGCATCGGTCTCGCGCGCACCGACGCTGGGCACATGGCGCTGCGCGGCGTTGTAGTCGAAGCCCAGGCGCGCGCTCCACGGGCCGTTACCGTAGACCAGCGTCGCGCCCGTGCGGAACGGCGCGATGCGCGGCAGCGGCTCGCCGGTGTCCAGGTTCTTCGCGCGCACCACGTCGCCACGCCATTCGAGATCGAGCGTCGAGGCATCGGGCATCGGCGCGAAACCGTCGTCGCCCAGGAGGCGCAGGTTGCCGCTCGCCTCGATGCCGGTGAAGCGCGCGCGCACGCCGCTGTAGACGTACTCGGCCAGCGTGTCGGTCGCGGCGGGGTCGGTCACCACCTGGCCTTCTTCGTCGAGCGTGCGGCCCGAGGCTGTGAGGCCGATGTAGTTGCTGAAGCGGGTGACGTAGGCGTTCACGCGGGCCGTGTTCGGGCCCGACTTCCACTGCGCGCCGAGGTCGAGGCCGGTCGACTTTTCCTTCTTCAGGTTCGGGTCGCCCACTTCCCACGCGGCCGTGGCCACGTGCGGGCCGTTGGCGAGCAGTTCGTAGTCCTTCGGTGCGCGCTCGGTGTAGGCGAGGTTCGAGGTCAGCTGCCACTGCGGCGTGAGGTTGACCAGCGCGCCGAATGCCGCGCTGTGCGGATTGAAGGTGCGCTCGCCGATCGCGAAGCGGGTGACCGACGGATCGTCCGGATAGCCCAGCGAGCGGATGCGGACCTTCTCGGTGCGCGCGCCGAAGCTCAGCTTGCCCCACGAGGCGCCGTACTCTTCATAGAGGAAGAGCGCGTTGGAGCGCGTGCGGCTGTGCGGTGCAAAGGCCTCCTCGCCGTCGGCGGCGAAGCGGTTGGTTTCGCTGCTGAAGCCGACCAGGCCTTCGAAGTTGCCGATCTTCTGGTGGCGCGCCTCGATGCGCAGGTCGTTGCTCATGTTCGAGAAGGTGGTGCCGGCCTCGGGACCTTCGAACTCGGTGTGGCGGTAGTTGGTGTGGCTCACCTTCGCGTGGATGCTGCTGATGATGCCGCCCGGGCGCCACTCGCCTTCGAGCGCATAGCGGTCGGACTTCATGCGGATGGTCACGTCGTCCTCGGCCACGGTGCCGTAGTTGCTGCGGTAGGTGCTGGCCGAGGCGCCGATCCAGCCCTTGTCGAAGAACAGCGTGCCGCCGACCGCGCCGCCGTTCGCCTCGTTGGCCGAGTTGCAGATCTTGCGGGCACGCCAGGGCGAGCCGGGCTTCTCGCAGTTCAGGTCGATGGGCACCGAAACGTCTTTCGAGTCGCGGTTGAAGGCATCGACGTGCAGCGCGAAGCGGTCGTTGCCGCCTTCGAGCACCACGCCGCCGCTCTTTTCCTTGTTGCCGGTGGAAAAGCCCAGGTCGGCGCGGCCGCCGAAGCCGTTGATGGGCTCGGTCGGGATGCGGTTGTCGATCACGTTGACCACGCCGCCCACCGCGCTGCCGCCGTACTGCAGCGCCGAGGGGCCGCGCAGCACTTCGATGCGGTCGGTGACCAGCGCGTCGACCGGCACCGCGTGGTCGTAGCTCAGCGCCGAGGCGTCGGGGGCGCCGCCGCCGTTCTGCAGGATGCGGATGCGGTCGCCGTCTTGTCCGCGGATGATCGGGCGGCTCGCATTGGGGCCGAAGTAGCTGCTGCTCACGCCGGGCAGGTTGTTGAGCGTTTCGCCGAGCGTGGAGTCGGAACGCAGCAGGAGTTTGTCGCCCGAGAGCGTGACGGTCGGCGCGATCAGGTCGCTGGCGCCGAGGGGATTGCCGGTGACGGTGACCGCGGGCAGGCTGGCCGCATCGGCAGGCTGGGCCTGAACCTGGACTTGGGTGGTGTCCTGTGCGTGGGACGCAGCGGCGAAGGCGAGCGAGAGAACGGCGACGCCGATGGCGTTGCGACGGAAATTGGGAATCATGGTGAACACTCGTTGAATCAATGGACGGCACGCCGTCACCCGCACAAGGCAGGCGAAGCGACCGGAACACGGGGGGATTCAGCGAGTGGAAGGCGGGCCGCGCGCGTCGAACAGCGCAACCCAGCGGGCGATGGCCTCGCCCTGCAGATAAGCAAAAGTGGCCGAGGGCAACAGCACCGGCAGCACCACCAGCGGCACGCCGGGGGCGCTCGATCCGTGCGAGAGCTGGTCGTACAGGCGGCACTCGGCGTCGGTGTGGTCGCCGAAGAGGCTGACGACGCCGTGGCCCGCATGCACATGAGCGCCCTTGTCGGCCTGTGCCGCCTGGACCGTGGCCGCGGCGGCCGGCAAACCGGGCACGTGCAGCGAGCGGTGCATCACACCCAGCGTGCCCGCGAACCACAACGCGATCGCCAGCACGGCGAGGATCGCGCGGGTCGAGAAGCGGGGGGACTGGCGGGTAGCGAGTTGCACGGAAAAGGAGGGCTGGTGGATCAGGCCTTGACGCGCGAGGCGAAGGTCTTCTGGAACTTCTCGACCTTGGGGCCGACGACGAACGCGCAATAACCCTGGTTCGGGTTGTTCAGGAAGTAGTCCTGGTGGTAGGCCTCGGCCGTCGAATAGTTGGCGAGCGGCGCCACCTCGGTCACGACCGGCGCGCTGTAGGTCTTGCTGGCCTCGATCTCGCGGATCACGTCTTCGGCGACCTGCTTTTGGGCGTCGTTCGTGTAGTAGATGCCGCTTCGGTATTGCGTGCCGACGTCGTTGCCCTGGCGGTTGAGCGTTGTCGGGTCATGCACGACGAAGAAGATCTCCAGGATCTCGCGCAGGCTGATCTGGGCGGGATCGAATTGAAGCTTCACGACCTCGGCGTGGCCGGTGCGGCCGGTGCAGACCTGCTCGTAGGTCGGGTTGACCACCTGACCGTTGCAATAACCCGACTCCACATCGAGTACGCCCTGCACACGGTCGAAGACCGCTTCGGTGCACCAGAAGCAGTTTGGGGTGTTCTACAGCCCCCACCGAGACAAATAGTCTCAAGCGCGGGCTGTAGAACACCTCCTTTCTCGTTGATTTCATTCATGATTTTCTCCAGTTTTCACATTGCAGGAGGCGCACCGTGCCAGCTCCGAATCGCCAAAAACCACTAGAATTTGACAAAATTTCGACAAAGGACGCTATGTCAGCCCTGCCGCGAGGTATCCGAGTGGTCCGCTGGACGAACGCTGACGGTAGTGTAAGCGTGCGCTATCGGGTTCGCATTGAGCGCAAAGACTTCAAGGCTGACAACCTCTACGAGGACTTGGCCGAGGCCGTTCTATTCCTCAACCTCACGAAGAGCAACCGAGGCAGGCAGGCGCTGAGCACAGAGGAACAGCACCGCAAGACGGAGCTTGAGAAGAAGGAGAAAGAGCTGATTGCCAAGTGGGTACACGAGAAGGTGACCACGCGGCTCTTCAAACACTCCCTTGCGACCTACAAGCAAGAGCACGTTGACACCCTCCCCGATGAGGAAGAGCTTGACGCGCGCAAGAAATCTAATCTTCAGTCCTTCCTGAGGACCATACAAAACACAAAGATTTCTGTTGATGGCGGCTCAGCTCTGAGCCCTATCGACCTCAGCAAGTTCTCAGAAAAATCGAAACCGTTTAGCGAGTTCGAAACCGTCAAGCTCGGTCCCATTGATATCAATAAGTACATTGAAGCAAGGCTGAAGCTCGGCAGAAAGAAGAGCACAGTCTCCCGTGAGGTCAGTATCATTTCCCAAATTATCGAGAACGACCGGGGGAAGTTCAAAGAGATTGCCGCCATCCCCAATCCTGCTCTGAACTACAACAAAAAGCTGCTCGCAAACAAGCCGACAAAGAAGAAGGTCCGCCTCAGCAAGGAAGACTACGAAAAAATCATGTTGGAGCTGGACACCTATCCAAACCCACATATGAAGAAAATCTGCAAGTTCGCCCTAGCGACAGCTTGCAGGCGTTCTGAGATTATCAACTTGCGGTGGGACTGGATTCAAGATACTCATATCGAATTCCCTCGCTCCAAGACTGGGCCTCGCAATGTTTACCTGACCCAGGAAGCGCTGGAAATTCTAGGAACGGTACAAAAAGAATCTGACGAGCCGAGGGTCTTCAACTCATACTCCACCATTGCCGGTTTCGAAGGCTCGTTCAGCAAGTTCATGGAGAGGATTGGTCTTAAGCACATTACCTTCCACGTCTTCAGAAAAACCGCATTCTCAATCTTCTACGACGCGCTAGGCGACGAGAACTCAACCTTGATTGCCCAGTTTTTGGGAGTCAGGAGTGTTCGAAAAATGGACGAGCTCCACGCACCAAGGATTCCCAAGGGGTTTCAGACAGCCAAGGACATTCAAAGGAGTGGCGGCCATTCGAGTGCCGAAGTTGCGAACAAGCACTACTACACACCGGATTTCAAGCAAGCCACCCAAGCTACCGAGCAGGACAACGAATAGCGCGGCGCAGTAGGGCCTGAAAAATCGCACCGCAGTTCGTATCAGGGTGCATTTATCCGAGCCACCATGCCCAATGGAAGCCCCATCAGTTCAACCTAAGAGGAATCCACTTTCAAACTATGACGAACCTCATTGACGACGAAGAGCAGGCACGCAAGCTCATCCTGAGAGAAGAGAACATTGCTCTGCACAAAGCAGGCGTGAAAATCGGCAAGGAGCCGGACGATGAGCAGCGCGTACAAGTGCTAGGCAAACTCTATGAAGTTGTGCAGCAGAACTTGAGCTCACGGCTCATTGAGGCAATCAGCCAGGCACAAGCCACGTTGGGAAACTATCCCCACCCACTGGACGCCCTAGCCATGCACAACCTCAAGACGATTGACGAGGAAAGGCGCCTCTTCTACGAGGCCACCTACGCCCCGCATGTCATGAAGGCCCATAATTTCCGCTCATAAGATATGAAGAAAATCAAGGTTGCTGACTGGCACACCAATCTAGCCTGGGCTTTCGTCAGCCTCTTCGCTACAGGGTTTCTCTTTTTCTTTCTCTCTTCTAAAAATTATGTTTGGGCAACCATTTCTGCCGTGCTGGCCGTGGGGTTCGCCGGCCTCGCAATTTGGCTGCACAAACGAAAAGACCGTATCGTCATTCCGACCTTCCAAGGCCCCTTGGACTACAGCCTCACAGAATTTATCGACAAGCACGACAGCTCCGTTTTCCGGCTAGAGCTCGTTTTCGATGAACAGCAAAGTCAAG
Organism: Variovorax sp. W2I14; assembly: GCF_050435205.1. NCBI lineage: Bacteria > Pseudomonadati > Pseudomonadota > Betaproteobacteria > Burkholderiales > Comamonadaceae > Variovorax > Variovorax sp. W2I14. The sequence continues at coordinate 3,027,895 of NZ_JBNDJX010000001.1, forward strand.
AGATATCCGATTGGCTTAACGCTCCAGACTCAGACCCGATGATTTGGTTTGGCGTACTCCACGACGAAAATGCTCGGGAGTTTGGATTCGATAAGACCGACAAAGAGATTCACTGGAACACTAGGTTCCACGATTCTGTGCATACCCAAGGGTATTTCAAGGTCGCCAGCACGCAAGGACCCTATCAAGGAGTGTTCTCTGTCGTCCTGCGGGGCGTGGGCCGAGAGCACCTCCCGAGCTCCTACCGCTAGGCATACACTTTCGACCTCGCCAGGCACAGGCTGCCGCCATATACTGGATGTATGTCCAGTGTTTTGCCCGTCCCTGTCAGCCTCCTGCCTCACCTACTTGTGGAGCTCGAAGGCCAGGTGCGAGCTGGGTTTCCCTCTCCTGCAGAGGACCTGGGAGCCAAGCGCGTAGACGTGCTGGAGGAGCTCCTCATTCACCCTCAGGCCAGCTACTGGATGACCGTTCGTGGCGATTCCATGAGGGAATTTGGGATCTGGGACCGGGACACCCTCCTCGTTGACCGTGCCATTCGCCCCACACACGGGCATATCGTGGTGGCCGTCCTGGACAACGAGTTTGTCTGCAAGTCCCTCTACAAACGTGGCGGCGTGCTCAAGCTCAAGGCAGGCAACCCCACCTACCCCGACATCGTGCCTCGTGATGGGCAGACCCTTGAGATATGGGGTGTCGTGCTCACGGCCTTCAAGCGATTCAAGGTTTGACCCATGTTCGCCTTGGTGGACGCCAACAACTTCTATGTAAGTTGTGAGCGGGTCTTCCGCCCTTCCCTCAACGGGTTGCCGGTGGTTGTTCTCTCGAATAATGACGGCTGTGCAATCGCTAGGTCAAACGAGAGCAAGGCCTTGGGCATTGCCATGGGTGCGCCGTGGTTCCAAATTAAACACCTGGCTCAGTCTCACGGCCTCATTGCCCTTTCAGCAAATTTTGCTCTTTACGGCGACCTCTCAGACCGAGTAGCAAGCCTTGTGGGTGGCTATGGGCACCGAACAGAAATCTACTCGATAGACGAAAGTTTCGTAGACCTTGAAGGCATCAAGGCTGACCATGTAGAGCGCGGCCACCGGCTCAGAGAGCGAATCATTCAGTGGGTCGGCATACCCTGCGGCTTCGGCATTGGGAAGACCAAAACTCTTGCCAAGCTTGCCAACCACATTGCGAAGACAGTAGAGCGCAAACCTGGCTCATACCCTGCCAAGCTTGCCCAGGTGTGCGACTTATCCACACTTTCATCCACTGAGCTTGAAGAGGTGTTTGAGGCAACCCCGGTGGGTGAGGTGTGGGGTATCGGCAGGCGTATCAGTGAACAGCTCAAAGAAGCAGGCATTGAGAACGTTGCGCAGCTTGTGAAGATAGACCCAGCCACCATTCGCTCCAGGTGGAGTGTTGTCCTTGAGAGGACTGCGCGAGAGCTCCAGGGCACGTCTTGTATCGACCTGGACGACGCCCCAGCGAACAAGAAAGAGATTGCTTGTACGCGCTCCTTTGGTAGACCAATCACTGAGCTCAAGGACCTTGAGGAAGCCGTCTCAGAGTTCGCCACGAGGGCCTCAGAGAAGCTCAGGCGCCAAGGTAGCCACACGGGGCAGGTGCTCACATTCATTCGTACAAGCCCGTTTCGCAAAGACCTCCAGTACTCCCGAGCACTCACCATTCCTCTGAGGCGGCCTACCTGCGACACGAGGCACATAGTGGAAGCTGCCCTCCTCTCGCTTCGCTATATCTATCGTCCTGGCTACAACTTCGCCAAGGCGGGCGTTATGTTGCTCGACCTTCAGGACGCGGGGATTTTCCAAGGTGAACTCGACCTTGAACCTGAGTCACAAGATAAAGGCGAGCTCATGACAGCTCTGGACAAACTAAACCGCAAGTTTGGCAAGGGAACTGTACAAATTGCCAGTGGTGGCCTTTCAGGAGACAGCAGAGCTTTTTCTATGAAACAAGAGAGAAGAACCCCCGCTTACACAACAAAATGGGCTGACATACCCATAGTCAGAGCTTGAGTTTGTAGCTCTGCCTCAACTATTTTTGTTTTCTTGATTGAAAGTAGTTGACCTTGTGTTTGATGTTTGCCATGATCGCTTCACAACATTGATTCCTTCGCCCGATTGGGCAACCTAACAACCCCGCCTACTGAGTTAGGCAACCCTTTTAAAGTGGAGTAATCAATGAACACGAAGACCAATGCCCCTGCCGCAGTCGCACAACTGGACAAGGGCGCTGACAAGAGTCCCAAGCAAACCACCGTGCAAACGGTTCAAGCAAACAAGCCCGCGTCAAATGCGGCAAACAACAAAGGTACTGAAGTGGCAACTGCTGAAAAGACCCCTGCTCTCACTCACAAAGCGGAACTGGCCGAGTTGGTTTCAGAGCGCCAAAAGTTGGGCGTGAAAATTGGCGACGGCACCGCGACGGCCGAAGATTTTGACAAGGTTCGTGAGATTGCCGACAAGATCAAGGCACTCACGGACAATCGCGCCAAGAGCTTGGCCGGCCTTAAGGCTCAGGTCGTGTCTCTGGGACTTGAACCTCTGGACCTTTTCGAAACCACTCAAGTTAAGCAAGCCTACAGCGAACTCTTCCCGCAGGCCGTGAAATCGACACGGGGCGCTAAGAAGGGCGGCACGCGTACTCCCAAAGACACTTCCGCTGGAATTCTGATTGAAGCTAAGGCAGAAGGTGCGAAGCGGGCAGCAACTTGGGTGATTGGCCAGAAGCTTCCCGCGTCGATCTCTGCTGCTTTCCAAGCTCTCAAGGGCAAAAACAAGGGCGAGACCGAGAAGAACCTCCAAGAGAAGGTCAAGGCTGATCAAGCAGATTTTGTGGCGTCGGAGAATGGCAAGGCAGAAATGAAGCGCATTGTGGACTGGCTTCATCAAGCCGCTTAATTAAGAATCCGCCAAAACAAAGCCACCTTCGGGTGGCTTTTTTATTGCCTAAATTAAACTAAATACGCACAAATAGTTGACATTAGACAAAAACCTGCTACGTTATTTTTACAACCAAAATTAACAAGGGAGGTTTATTTATGTCTAATCAACAACCAAGATTCTTTTTATCTCAAGACTGGCAAGCTGCTTCTAAATTCAAAAAAACAATTGTTTGGAGCATAGTCTCAAGTATGTTCTTCTCAATGGCTGCTCCAGCTCTTGCCGCGATACCTGAGGGAACCACGTTTCAACCCACTTCAACTGCGGTCGGTACAGGCTCCATCGCCCCTGGCGCGAACTCCACTGCCGTTGGGGCTGGCGCGGAAGCTGGGAATGGCACAACGAGTCATAACGGCGCTACAGCAGTCGGCGCAGATGCCAAGGCAGTCCTGGACTTCTCAACGGCAGTCGGCACAGGAGCGCAGGCTCAAGGTGTGTCTTCTACCGCTATCGGCTCTTCTGCCACAGCAAGCGGCAATGGCGGAGTGGCAATCGGCCAGACGGCAACCACAGGAAGTGGTGTTTCCATTGGCGCAGGGAGCTCTTCAACTGGCGGCGCAGCAATAGGCCCCAATGCCAAAACGAATGGTGGCGTTTCCATGGGCTCTAACGCAACCTCAACCAACGGCATAGCAATCGGCACTACATCGAAAGCGAATGCCCAGCAGTCAACCGCCATAGGCCTCAACAGCACAGCCAACGCTTTCAACGACAGTGCGTTTGGCACGAATGCGACTGCAAACAGCGACCCCTTAGCAACAGGCTTTCCAAGCGGCACGCCAGCTCTCGCAATGGGTAGTGATGCAAAGGCCCTCAATGCCGGCGCAACCGCAGTCGGCTCAATGTCTACCGCCAGCGGCCAGCAGAGCACGGCCCTCGGCTCTTCGAGCTCTTCGACAGGCCAAAGCTCAAGCTCAATGGGGTACGCCTCAACAGCTTCAGGGGACTACTCCACAGCGAGCGGCACGTTCAGCCAGGCGACCGCCACCAATGCGACAAGCTATGGCACATCGAGCACCGCTTCCGGATCTGACGGCACCGCAATCGGCTACAACGCAAACGCCGGTTCAGATGGGTCTACGAACACGACAGCGATTGGTAGTAGCGCACGAGCTCGGGGCAACGGTGCGACAGCAGTTGGATCACTGTCATACGCTCAAGCACAAAACTCGGCCGCTTTCGGCTACGGTGCGACTGCTGCTGACGCAAACAGTGTTGCCCTCGGTGCGAACTCGGCGACCACTGGCACTGGCACAAGTGTTTCCACAATGACATTGCACGGGACAAACTACAACCTGGCAGGTGCTTCTTCTATGGTGGGCACCGTGAGTGTCGGCAGCTCATTCCAAACACGGCAAATTAACAATGTCGCCCCTGGCCAAATCAATGCGACCTCGACCGATGCTCTAAATGGCTCTCAAGGCTACGCACTTCAGGAGGCAATCAACGGGCTTGCCTCCAGCGGTGGACTCCCCTACGACGACAAGTATGTTCAGTTCAACAGCACGCTTGCGAAAGCTGAAGCGACTGGCGCAGAGAGCACAGCGGTAGGACCCAACGCAATTGCGTCAGGAAACGGTAGCTCAGCTTTCGGGGCTCAAGCAGGCGCACTGGGTGCTAACTCCACTGCAACCGGTTTCCGTGCCCTTGCTGGCGCCGACAACGCAACAGCGATTGGCGCAAATACTTTAGCCACTGAAATCAACAGCGTGGCGATAGGCAATGGCTCGACAACCCAAGCAGCGATGGCTAGCACCGGAATGACAATACGTGGTATTGCCTACACATTCGCGGGAAGTAATCCCGCTGGTGTTTTCGCTATAGCTGCGCCAGGTCAAGAGCGTCAGCTCCAAGGAGTTGCTGCTGGCGTTCGCGACACCGATGCGGTGAACATGAGCCAGTACAACGCCCTCGCTGGTGAGGTCAACAACTTGTCTTTGACTGGTGGCGGTGGTGGCCCAACAACCGTGGTGAACAACTACAACAACGTAGTGAACAACCAGGCCCCGTACTTCAATGCGAACAGCACTGGTGCTGACAGTAACACGGTGGGCAGTGAAAGTGTGGCCGTGGGAGGCAATGCAGTGGCGACAGGCGACCGTTCTATTTCTATTGGTGAGAACAGCTCCACAACAGGCGTGAGCGCAGTATCCCTGGGGTACGGTGCTCAAGCGACCGTGGCGAACAGTGTTGCTCTCGGCAATGGCACGGTGGCGTCTCGCGAGAACGAAGTGAATGTGGGTGGACGCACCATTGGTGGCGTGAACGACGCGGTTTACAACGACCAAGCAGTGAACCTCGGTCAGGCTCGTCAGATGAACGGCGACACCCTCAACCAGGCGAACAGCTACACCGATGCTCGCAGCAATCAGACGTTGAACCAAGCGAACGCGTACACCGACTCGAAAATCAACAGTTTGAAGAAAGACATGCACGCTGGGGACGCTATGGCTATGGCCGCAGGCTCATTGGAGTACGGCCCCAAAGGCTACGGTGTTCAAGCCGCAATCGTTCAAGGTCAGCCCGCTCTTGCCTGGGGGAAACGCTGGGCCAGCAAGACAGACGAAGGCGTCCACTACAACTTCAAGGTTGCGGCAGCACGCAAGACAATCGGTGTGTCAGCAGGCATTGCTTGGTAAAACACCTGAGAAAAAAAGAAGGCCCTTAACGGGGCCTTTTTTCATGGGGTACTTCAATCAACTGCCAGGACACCAATCGCCTTCTGCAGCAGTACCTATGAGGGCCAGCGCCTCAGCGAACTGAAGACTGCGCGCACTGGTGTCTTTCACCAACATGGCATTCAGTGCTCTCAGGTAGTAATCGGTGGAGAGCTTCACACGACAGCCAGGCTTCGCACCAATGTTGCCGAGCACTCGCGCAACCTCAGCCTTCTTTTGGTCGTTGGGCGCCTTGTACCAATCCCCTGCCGTCAGCGCCAGGGAACTCCCCATGCCGGCGCAGAGGGCGACAGCCACCAGCAAACGTTGAACGTTCATATGCCTCCAGCATTGTTCTTCGAAGTGCGTTTGTAGCACCCTGGAGTGGTTTCAGTTGCCCTGCGCCACCCAACCGTCGCCGACCTTCTGAAAGTAGATGGTGTCCTTGCCCACCCTGTTGTCCAACGTGGCTTCGACCCTGCAGCGGTAGAACTCACCAGAGTCCTTGACCTCACCCGCCTTCGTTTTCTCGCAGCCAAGATTCTTCACGGACGTGATGACCATGCCCCGCACCCCGCCCAGGGCCTTCATACCGTTCACCACGTCTTCGTCTTTTGGACCACCCGAGCAGGCGGCCAGGGGGAGACACGCCGCCACCACCAAAACAGAAATCAGCCTCATACCTCGCTCCAAAATAAGTCAGGATTTGACTATTTATTACACCATGAAGAGGGACGCACAATGGCATTCCTGACGTGATCGAGCCGCCAACACCATGACCTCCCTCCTTCGAGACACTGACCCAGCGCTCTGGGCGGAGGCGCTTCGCTACCCCTTCGGCCTGACTGTGGTCGAGCTGCCACGCGATACCCGTCCGCTTCTCCTCTTAAAGCTGACGCAGCAGCTTTTGCTAACGGCTCGAATGAACAGAGGCTTCAAGATATATGTGGTGCCACTAGACACGCCGGCAGGTCCAACAGTTGGCCTCATGTCGGCCTTTTTCGAAGACCATGACGAGCCGCTGACAATTTGGAGCCCCCTGAGCCCTGGCAATGACACCACGAGTCTGCTGAAGGCGCTGAGAGGCTCAGCCCTGACCGTTCGCCTTTTTGACGAGCACAACCGTGAATTCCTAGCGTATGCGGCGCGCCTAGAGGTGCCGCTCATGCCTCGGGTTCGCCTTGACCACGCGAAGCTATTGAACCTCACTCAAGACTTGGCTCACTACATGCACGAGCAGGGGAAACTTTGGTTCAGCAATCGAGAAAGTCCCGACGACGACGATGCAATATCAGTTGTCTTCGAATCAGCTCTCTATGAGGAGAATCTCGCGTACGTGGACGACCGTACCGAGCTCTTCAAGTACCAGGGTTCGAAGGGCTCGGTAGAGATCCGCCTTGAGAAAGACACTCCTGAAGATCTTCAGGAGATAGATATTATTTTGTTGCTCCAGCGCTTGTTCAAGCCAGAGCACATCTATCACTCACCGAAGAAGCCCACAAACAACAAAGAGATCGCGGACATACTGATCATCACCGACCGAATCTGCTTGATTGTCCAGGCCAAGGATTCCCCGAACACAGAGGAGCAATTGGGGAACGAAATGGAGCGCAAGCAGGCTTCTGCGAAAAAGCACTTGGCGAAGGCGTGTGGGCAGCTTGCGCGCTCGGTCGCCTATCTGCGTCAGCACAGGCCATTGGTTATGAAAATGGGCGATAGAGAAGAAACCATTGACCTCGGACAGCGAACCATCATGAGTTTGGCTGTGGTGCGCGAGCTCTTTGATAACGGCAGGCACGAGTACAGCCAAGCCCTCTATGAGCTACACAAAAAATCTCGCCTTCCTTGCATTGGAATCGACTATAGCGAGCTCATCCAGTACATGACGTTCTGCGATTCTGAGGAGTCCTTCATTCGGGCGTACTTTCAGGTCTTCAACAAGGCTCTTGAGGGCGATGGTTTTCTTCCCCTTCGATTCGGCCTGGACGACCTCTTCGACCAAGACGGCAAATTTCGCTTCACTTGAGGCCAAGGGGTGTCGAGGGATAGGCGGCATGAAGTGATTTCCTACGAGAAATAAGTGGTGGCGCCGACATCGTTTCGCGGGAGCTTGGCAATCATGAATTCCCACTGCCAAGGGAGACACGATGCCCAAAACTAGCTCCACCTCAGGACTTGAGCGCTACAAAGCAAAGAGAAATTTCGCCATCACCCCTGAGCCTTCTGAGGGTGGCCAATCGAAGGCGGGCGCGCTTCAGTTCGTCATTCAAAAACACTGGGCCTCACGTCTCCACTATGACTTCAGACTGGAGCTCGAAGGCACTATGAAGAGCTGGGCCGTGCCCAAAGGCCCAAGCTACGACCCAAAAGACAAACGTATGGCGGTCCACGTCGAGGACCACCCCATTTCATACAACACCTTCGAAGGTCAGATCCCCGAGAAGCAGTATGGGGCCGGCAAGGTCATCATTTGGGACAAGGGCTACTGGATACCGCTCGAAGACCCAGTGAAGGGCTACAAAGCGGGCAAGCTCAAGTTCGAAATGCACGGCCACAAGATGCACGGCCACTGGGCTCTTGTTCGCATTCGAAGCCGTACAGACAAGCAAGACGCTTGGCTTCTAATCAAGGAGCACGACAGTCTCATAAAGCCAGCGAGCGAGTTCAGCTTGGTCGATGAGCTACCAGACAGTGTGGCCTCATTGCCGATGCCGGAACTCCCTGGCGCTTCCAAAAAGACAGCAAGAAAACCTGCCGTCGCAAAGAAGTCAGCAGCGGTGTCGAAGAATGGTCTCCCCGCAGACGCTGTGAAGGCGTCAATGCCAGACAAGCTCTCACCCGTCCTCGCCACCCTTGTAGACGGCCCTCCTGCGAACGCCGACGACTGGATTTTTGAAATCAAGTTTGACGGCTATCGAATGCTCACCCGCATCGACAAAGCAGGGGTCAAGCTCTTCACCAGAAACGGGCACGACTGGACCAGCAAGGTTCAGCACCTGGCCGACGCGATTGCGAGCATGAAGCTCAAGCCAGGTTGGCTTGACGGCGAAATTGTTGTGCTCGGAGAAAAGGGAGGGACCGACTTCCAAGCGCTGCAGAACGCCTTTCAACGCGGTCGAACAAGCAGCATTGTTTACTTCCTCTTTGACGTACCTTTCTACGCAGGCCATGACCTTCGAGGCGTGCAGCTCATCGAGCGCAGAGAGTTTCTGGACGGTTTGTTGAACGAAGCGCCAGAGGGCATTCGATTTTCAGAGACGTTCGACGCGCCTCCACGCGACATTGTTCTCTCGGCTTGCAAGCTCGGCCTCGAAGGTGTCATTGGAAAGAAGAAAGAGAGCTTGTATGGAAGCGGTTCCCGCTCGCCGGACTGGATAAAGCTCAAATGCACGCAGCGTCAGGAGTTCGTCATTGGCGGCTACACCGACCCAAAGGGTGGACGTGTTGGCATGGGTTCAATCTTGGTGGGCGTTCACAACGAGGCCGGTGAACTCGTGTACGCCGGCAGCGTCGGTTCAGGCTTCACTGACAAATCGCTGGCTGCGACCCTAGAAAAACTCCAAGCACTCGGCGCGAAGAAGAGCCCGTTCAGCACCACAACAGAAAACGACCGGCGCGCCCACTGGGTGGAACCTAAGCTCTTGGCAGAGGTGTCGTTCTCCGAGTGGACGAAGGACCAGCACATCAGGCACCCGGTGTTCCATGGTCTTCGCTCCGACAAGCCAGCGAAGAAAATCATTCGAGAAGAGCCGACTCACATGACCGGCCCCGATGTAGAGGAAAAATCGAAGATTCCAGCCAAGCTGAAGATCTCGAATCCTGAGCGCGTTATCGACCCCTCCACCGGTATCACCAAAATCGAAGTGGTGCGGTTCTACGCACTGGTTGCCGACCTCATGATGGAACACTTGAAGGGCCGTCCAGTGTCTCTGGTGAGGGCGCCAAGCGGTATCAAGGGGCAGCTCTTCTTTCAAAAGCATTTGGAGAGCTACAAGATGGCGGGTATCGAGCAGCTCGACCCTGCCATTCACCCCGGCCACGACCAATACATCGCTGTCGCAAAGCCCGAAGGTCTTCTGTCAGCAGCGCAAATGAACGTCATCGAGTTTCACACCTGGAACACGGTGAAGAGCTCGATAGCCAAGCCTGACCGTATGACGTTTGATATGGACCCAGGTGAAGGCGTGGAGTGGAAGACCATGCAGCAGGCTACAGAGCTCGTGAGAGTGTTCCTCACACAGCTCGGACTCGTGTCGTTCGTCAAAACGAGCGGCGGCAAAGGTATGCACGTGGTTGTTCCCCTGAAGCGTCAGCACGGCTGGGACACCGTGAAAGACTTCTCTCAAGCTATCGTCATTCACCTGGCACGCACCCTTCCCCAGCTTTTTGTTGCCAAGCTCGGGCCAAAAAATCGCGTGGGCAAAATTTTCATTGACTACTTGAGGAACGGTTTCGGTTCGACCACTGCAGCAGCGTGGAGTGCGCGCGCCAGACCAGGCCTTGGTGTGTCAGTGCCAATCACCTGGGAGGAAGTGCAAACGATATCGAGTGGGGCGCACTGGCATCTGAAAAATATCCATACGCGGCTGGACAAAGGAAACCTGCCTTGGGCCGACTACGGCAAGAGCGCACAACCGCTTGGCACGGCCATGAAAAAACTGGGCTTCAAGCCAGACTAGGGCGGGAGAACCCCTTACGATTCGCAGCAGAACAAAATCATTTTGGTTGCCGTGCGGCTTGACGCACCAGAAGCCTTGAGGAGGCCATCGAGATCAATGACAAAGCGAAAGCCAAACCTCCTCGGTAGGGCCATTAACCGCATACTTCGCAGGAACACCCAAACCGATGAAGAGAAGCGGCTTGAGTTCTTCGCCACCGTCATTGCCGATATGGCGTATGGAGTCTTGATTGACGCGGCACGACCGAATGAAAGCAGCTGGACCGACCGGACCCGCTTCACTTTGCTTGGCTACCTTGTAGGCTCGGCCAAAGAAGTTTTCCCCAGGGGCAGCATGACAGAACAAGAGACCATTACGGCTCTCGCGTACCAGCGCCTATGCGCTTCGCTGGTTGTTCAAGCGGAACTTTTTGCCAGACTTGCGCGGCTGGAAGCGTCCAATGACAAGTACTACTTGGCAGGCCTTGAAGCCGCCAGCTACGACTACAACGCAGGGCGCAACAGAGATATCTTGCATGCCTTCTTCGACGCTCTACAGTTTCCTCAAGATTCGCGAAGCGGAGACATGAATGCTCAGTGAGCCAGCTTTCTCAACCTGGCGACTATGGGCAGAGCGACATACGCACGAGCGCTTGAAGCTCCCTGGCATATACGCCCTTTCGATTTCTGATGTAGCTCTTACGGGCAAGCCCTTCGATTGGATGCCTGAGATTGTTTATTTCGGCATGACCAACTCGCTCTCAGGGCTGGCCGGCAGACTCAAGCAGTTCGACAGCAGTATCAATGGTGGACCAGGGCACGGAGGTGCGCAGCGCTTCTTGCCTCGCTACCCTGCGGGTTCAGAAACCCTCCTCCACCGCCTCTATGTGTCGGTCTGGCCCTTTGACTGCGACGTGAAGTCAATCAGCCCTGATAACCTTCTGAAAATGGGTGAGGTTTCCTACGCTGAATTCCAGTGCTTTGCGGAGTTCTCAAGACGCTTCAACCGACTGCCTCAGTTCAACGACAAGAAGGCTTCACCGAAGCTGAAGACAGCACAATGACAACTTTCGCCGCGCAAGTTTCCGAGCTCACCAAACGCCTTGAGGCTCATCAGGCCGAAGAGACAGGGATGAAGGAACGCTACAAAGTGCTTATCACGGAAATGGCAGAAACCAAAGCTGCTCTTGGTAGAGCAACTGCTGAGCTCGCCATCGAGCAAGGCAACGAGGTCACGTCTGAAAATCTAAAGGTTTGGTTCGACCAAACGGGCAACGGCCCTGCTCCTGAAGAGATACTCACCAAGCTCCTCGATGGTGGGCAGCTCAGTGCCGTTGAGGGATATGTGGCCTGGCAGGATCACCAGAACTACAGCAAGCCCTTCTACCTCAGACTCATCTCGGAATCTGCCGACTTTGTTGAGCTTGTGAGCCACAAGTCAAGAAGCGGACCAACTCCATTTTTCAGCGCTTTCGATGAGCTGTTCGAACAGAAGGTGTTGAGTACAGACCTCAAAGAACGTCAGATGCGGCATGTTGCTCGCACCAATAATCTCGAAGTCATTTTGAAGCTCGCAGCAGCTCACCACCGCAATGTGCTGGACCACTGTTCAGATTTCGAGATGCTCAAGAAGCTCGTGGCAGTGAACCCGAAGGTCATGAACAACGTGAGGTCCGACGTCACCGGACGAGTTCTCAAGATGCGTGAGCTCGTGGCTATCGCCCCAAAGTGCGCCTACTTCGCAACCTCACCGATCACCACCAATGCTGGCGTCGGAACGCGCGACAGTGACCAAAAAAAGTTCACCAAGGTCTACAACTGGCTCATGTCCACAGGTGAGAGAAAACTCATCAAGGCTGAGGTGAAGGCGCCTGAGCCCACAGCGCAGGCCCCCAAGAAGAAATTCAAAATCTAGTTGCTCATCGAGCGTCGAACCTGCGGCTGACTCGATTGGCTTCAGCCACAAGTGCTTCTTGCTTGGCGAGCTCGCTCTTGTAGATATCGCGAATCTTGAAGAACTCGGCGCGGGATTGCTCCCCTGCTTTCGCAATCGATTCACTCGCCCTTGGCACCCATTCACACAGGCTTTTGAATGAGGAGGTATTGAGGCCAGCAGGTGAGCTTTCAGCACACGCCTTCGCCGCAGCGCTCAGCTTGCTCTCGGAATCCTTCCAATCCCTCATGGATTTCTCATACGCGTGCCGCACGTCGATGTGGGGGTGTTCAGTGCCGTCGATTTTCTCGTGGAGCATTGAAGAGCTCAACTGTGTTCTACGACCACCGGCCTCACCATTGCTCCCAGGTGTCGCCTTCAGTTTTTCCAGCGTGCCTTCGAGCTTGACCGTGGTTGCCTCATACCGCGCTGAGGATATGCAGCGTAGTTGAGGTAAGTGAGGCTTCCCTTCTCAGCATAGGCAGCGGCGCCAGCCAAGACACCTTGGAGGGCCTCAACCCTTTTCTTCAGCTTAGCTTCTTGCTGCTCTCGCGTCTTCTGACGTTCGACAGCCGCAATGTTTTGCTCAGCACTCTGGCGAAGTACTGCTAACGCCCTGGCCTCGTCGGCATCTGTGGCAGGTCGAAGGTATGCGCGAAGCCCACCAGCACCAGTGAGCTCGATGCCCGCTGGAGTGCGACGGCCCGAAATTGCCATATTCCCTCCAGCGTACCAAGGCCCTTCAATCTTCCCGACAAAGAGATCTTTCGCGGCAGCGCCGCTGAGAGGAGCGTCCACCGTATCAAGCTTGTAGTCTTTACTTATCGAAACTTGCTTGAAACGACCGACAACACCGCCTCCAGATGATTCAACCAACTGAACAATGAAGATTACATCGCGACCGCTGGCAATATAGGTTCCAGACCAACCATCGCACCAGGCAGAAGCAGAAAGAACGCTTAACGCTAGAGCAACTATGGCCTTCACTATCTTTTTCTCCAGCCGCATTTCACAATCCCTTTATTCGTATCTACACCAAGCAGGCTCGTCAGCAATACGGCTTAAGCAACCCTGCTTCCGACAACGACTGGAAGAGGCAGCACATACTCCCATTGAGTCAAATGGCCCGGAATATTCAGCGTCTTTCCTTGCCAGTACAAATGAAGACGACAATCAATGCTTGCAAAAGTCCCGCCCAGCGTATAGATGGACATATCTCCTCGATGGGGCTCAGCTTGGGGACTCAACTCATGAATGGGGTCCTCCGGTTTGCCGCGCTCAGTTCTGAACTTAAGAGCAGCTTCAATAGAGTCGCAGGCGAACATTGATTGATACCTGCAGGGTTTAGCTGGGTAGTAGGCTATGCGAGTGCATTCCAAGAGCAACTCAAGAATTCCGCTCTGGGTCTCCAATGGTGTTCGCTCCAGCCAGGCGTCTCGGAAATACTGAGCGCCATGACGCGAGAATCCAGACGGATACTTCTTATTTATATGCGTTCTTATTTCATCGCCATCATTATCAGTATTAGCCGCAAGTGAAATGCTTTCGCCTGCAACGTACACGCCCCGCCTATCAACTGAAAAGTATTTCATTCTTAGCACCAGAGTTCCATTACTACAACTATCTGATTCCTCTACCTTTTTGCATTCAAGTTCGTGTTTCCATTTCGCTATCGCGAATCCGCAGCGTGTCCAGAGCGTTCTTGCCAACGTAGCGAGTCAAAGCATAGTTTGCGCCAGCACCTATCACTACACCGACTCCGAACGGAATTGCTTTGGCAGCTCCTTTCTTCGTAAACTCGATGCCAATCTTTTTAAAGAGCTCTTTGATAGTGGCAAGTGCTGGCCCTTTGAGATACTTGTTAAGCATCTTAACGCCAGCTTTTGAAGCCAACGCGGTTGCCCCTTTGGAGCCGGATTGTTCTAGTGCTCCCCACAAGGCGATAATGAAAGACATGTTTTTTGCATCTTCATTGGTAATTTCACCATTGACCGCGAGGGCTAAACACAAACACATATCAACTTGGAATTTGATGCAGGCGGATATGTCAGCAAGTGTCCCACCCACCAAGCTCACCGCTGTTCCTACACCTGGCACTACTCCAGCCAGGGCTGTTGCGCCACCCACAGTTCCAGCCAGCTTGGAGTAATGTGAAATTAGCTTGGAACAAACGATTTCACCAACTTCCGCCTCGGAGAGCCCAGGCTTAGCTTTCTTTACCTGCTTTTTATATTTCTCCACAACTGCTCTTGCGTCGTCTGGCGACATCGCAATCGCCTGAACCATTTTCATGATGGAAGAATCTTCAGTTGTCAGCTCTCTAGTCATTCCTAATCCCTTTAATTGCCGTTGTGACCGTGAAGGCGAGTAAGCAGTACTTCTTTCCAGTGCCCTTCACGCAGAAGAACGTCAGCACCACTCGTGTGTGTGTCAGCGATCTCAAGCACGGAAAAATGGAAGTGCTCAGCACGAGCAGCGCCACCTTCTTTTATGAGCTTTCGAAGGCGCACGTTCTCGCCGTGGCCGTTGAGGTATTCGCACCACCGAGCCCATATGCCACCTGCACCTGTGGCACTGCCCACATAGAGCTTGCCCTCCAAATGGTCCGAGATGAGGTACACCCCAGCAACGTTCTCGAGTGCAGCCCTCCAGGAGGGAATGGCCTGGCGAACAATGACACCCAGGTCGCCAAACGAGACGTTCACCTTCTTAAAGCCAGGGAACTCGGCCAGGTGAAGCTTTTCCGGGTTGAGCTGGTAGACCTCGCAGGACGGCGCAACAGACTCACCTCTGAGGTATGACTGACGACTCGGGCGCTCGAAGGTTGCCACCACACGGCCAGCCAGGTCCTCAGAGCTGGGCAGGAAGCGAAGCTTGTAGGTGACGCCACCTTTCGCGTTGGGTTTGCTGCCCAATGATTCGTACACGCCCACGTAGAGCCAACGGCGTTTGTCTGCCATCTGAATCAACGACACCACGTACTGGCGCTCGAAATTCTTGCGTGTTTGCCCTGCCTGCCAGGCGTCGAAGTTCCCCTCGGAGTACACCCGCAGCGGGTTTTCGATACCCGTCCACCCTGCCAGGTGAACCTTGCATTGCGTCGGCTCTAGAAGTGGCTCTTGAAGGCGCAGTAGGTCAAAGAGAAGCATGGTCAGTCGTTGTTCTCGTGTTCGTCTTCAATCTTCTTGGCCTCCTGGAGCACAAGGCCACGCCAACCAGGAAGGTCCGCGTCAACCTGATATTTCTCACTCACTATTTTTTTGGCACGCCGCTCAACCTCCGGGTCAAGAACAGTGCCGAGCGTTCTCTTTGCGGGGCGGTACATCCCACTGCCAATGGCGGGGGCCTGCGTGCGCTGCTCGAAAACTGCTTTCAATGCGCGCAGCTTCTGGCGGCTTTCTTCCCTGCTCTTCTCGTGTTCAGCCTTCAGCTTTTGAAGAAGACTTTCGGTGTTTGTCTCAAGCTGTGCTCGCTCCTCAGCAGTCAACCTTCTGTCAGTGGTCGTGTACGCCGCAGCACGTTGCTTCGAGGTCCAGCCAAACAGTTTTGCGCAACACTGCGAACCGTAGAGCTTCAAGCCTTCGTCAGTTTGAATGACATGTATGGCGCGATAGACCCCGTGGTTGCACCCAGGAGCCTGGCAGCGAATACGCTGCTCTTGCTCAACCTCCACCACGGCCAGAAGAGTTGGTTCAGCCATGGCTACCCCGATACACCAGGCGTGCCGGCGTGTCGCCCTCAATCTGAGCCAATACCGGCTCAGCGTCTTTGTTGATCTGCTTGTCGTTGATGGCCCTGGGAAGAACATAGGTCCACCTGGCGTTCAACGTCTTCGAAGCTTCGCGCCCCACCTCCACACCCAGATAAATAATCGTGTCTGGGCATAGCGCCTCTAGCAGTGGTGCGGCAACGAGTTCACGAGACTTCTTCTGCGTTCGAGCTCCGAGTTTTTCGTCATTGCGCGTGCGGTACGGGCAAGCATTGAAGAAGGCAACGCTGTCCAGGGTCTCGCCAGCTCTCGACAACACGCGGTTGAGCAGCACGCCCATGCCAATGGTGGGAAGCTGGGAGTGGTATGCGTCAGTCAGTTCGTCCAGCAAAAGGGTGGCGTGGTCGCCTTCGCTGTCGCGCAGGGCCTTGAGCCTGGCAATAACACTCGCGTCCAAGGCAGTGGTTTCAACCTGGCTGTCGCCACCACCTCCCGGATTCTTGGCAATCAGCACCGTCCCGCCTCGGTAGTTCTTCCCCACCCACCCGAGGTAGGGGGTATGGGCTGAGTCGGTCAGCGACACCGGCAAGCTCGCGTTCGTCTCGAAGAACTGGGCACGGCTGACCCGCAAAGCTGTTTGATAGGCCTTGGCGACCTGTTCACGATCAAATCTCACGCACTCCCCCCGTCCCGACGAAAACAAAAGGCTGTAAGCTAGTGTAAACAGGCGTAAGGGCGCCAGGAGGAAAAAATGTTCAGGTTGTTGGTGATAGCCGCTTTGCTCCTTGGTGCTTGGAAAGGGTACGAGCACTACCAAGCCAAGAAACTCGCTGAGCGCGCGCCTGCCGCAGCGCCATTCAGCCTCTCTTCCACGAGCCAGCCCTCTGCCTCTTTCTCCTGCGACGGTCGAACGTACTGTTCACAGATGACCTCTTGCCAGGAAGCCACCTACTTCTTGAAGAACTGTCCAGGTGTGAAGATGGACGGCAACAATGACGGCGTGCCCTGCGAACAACAATGGTGCCGATAGAAATGAAAAAACTCACAGTCGGCCTGGCCCTCGCCGGATTGAGCAGCTTGTCTTTGGCAGACGCCCCAGCGTTTCAGAAATTCGCCTCTGACCTGAACAACGTTCTGACCTGCAATTACACGAAGACCACCCCACCAGACGAGCTCGGCGGCACTCTCTACATGTGTATCGCGGGCAAAGCTGAAACGGCCAAGGTGTTCATCAACAAGGATGAGAAAACCGGCAAGGTTGAGAACCTCAAAATCATGTGGAATGATTGGTTCAAGGACCGAGGCTACGGCGTTCACCCGGACAAAAAAGAAGCTACAGGGTTTATCAACCTGCTGAGCAAACGCTTCACACCAGCGCTCACCGCTCAGATGCTCAAGGCGTTCGAAGGCAAAGCTCCCGGTACTTTTTCGACTGACGCCTGGGATGTGAAGTACACCTACAACCGTGGACCGGCCATTGACGAGCGGTTGTTTGTCTTCACGCCGAAGTAGACCCTTGTTGCTTGCGCCATGACCCCCGACAAAGCCTCTGAGCTCAAGAAGAAGATTGCGCAGCTCAAGGGCCTCATGACGGCCTACTCCACAGACGGGCGACGACCAGAGCAGCCCCATGAGTACGAAGAGCTCTATCGCGAGGTGGCGCTGGACCTGGAAGACGCGAAGTACGGGAACCCCAACCCCTACAAGTCGCTGGAGGTCTTCTACGGCTACGTGCGCAGTGAAGAGCTCAAGACGTATGCCTCGCGGCGCACCTGTATCAGCAAGCTCTATGAAGACCTGCTACTGGAGCTCAGTCGCGCAGAAAGACAAGAGAAACCCTCGAAGGTTTGGGCGAAGGCAAACGACGCCCTAGAAGACGAACTGGCGCTTGTGCGCGTTCAGTGGCTCAAGGCTCGCAACTTCCTTCAGAGCAACACCCCCGACTTCGAAAACTCAGTCAAGGAGTCGATCAGCTGCGTTGAATCGACACTGAGAATCTTGCTTCAGCAACCCAAGGCGACGCTGGGCAATCTGTTGAAAGAGGCGAACCTTGACAGCGATATCGAGCGCCTTATCAGTCAAGCCTATGGTTATGCGAGCAACAGAGATGCAGTGCGCCACGGAGGCACAAAGCCCTCAACACTGACAAAGCTCGAAGCAGAGTTTTTCCTCGAATTCGCTGGGAGCTCAATCGCATACATAACAGCTCGGTTGAAGAGCAATGGAGGAAGCGATGCTTGAGAAACTCAAGAGGCTTTTCGGTAAGGCCCCGCCCAAGAACATTACGTTTGGCACAGCCCAATCGGAGCGAATTGTTTCCCTCATAGCTGAAGCGGTTGAGCTCCAGCTCACCATGATCGAGCTTAGCGAACCTTCACAATGGTCAGCGAGAACACGCTCTACAGTGCTGGGGTATATCGCAGCTGCAGGCGAGGCAATGACGAATGACCCAGGTGGACCACAGGCCATGTTGGTGTGTGTCCAGGCCAGCCAAAAAGTGCTGAAGAACACGTTCAATGCCGAGCTGATACTGACCGAGTATGAAGACCTGGCCGTCAGTGGAGATGCGCACTACGCCGCCGGTGCTACAGCAGGGTATGAAGACACCCAGCGCCTCAAACAGAAAAGGCCCTTGATTGGGCTCATGTCGGCGCTTCACTGAGCTTGCGCTCAACCCACGGGTGAGGCGTCTTCGTCTTCACCTGAATGCCTAGGGCCAATGCGTTCGTCCTCGACGTGCTTGAGCAATGCTTTGCCGCCCTCCACCCAGGCGTCTAGCCACATATCGAAGCTCTCCTCAGACGATTCGATATCGTTCCACACAGTGGCGTCTTCCGTGCTCTCAATCAGCACCCAGTGGAAATGCCCCGGCTCCGGTTCGTCCACGAACACCGTGAGGTGGCGAAGGTGGTTCACGGCTACTTCTTCTTGAGGTACTCGCGGACCTTCTCAGCGGAGTTCCCCACCGCCTTCACGGCAGCGCGCAGCTCGGCTTCAGTACAGCCCAGGCTCTTTGTCCAATCGCGAACCTCATAGTCTTCCCCCAGGGAGATTTCTTTGCGGTCCTGTCCAGTTTTTTCCTTGTTGTCGCTCATGGGTGTGCTCTCCAATTGAATGAAGGTTTTATGCTCTCACCGACAAGTGAATGGGGTGTAGGACCACATTGTTTTGCCCGGTCAGCAGTTGCGCTACGACCTTCAGTGGAGACCTCGGTATGGCAACCTCCAAGCAAGCCTCGTTGGAGTTCGAAAAAGAAAAGACTGCTCGAAGGCAAATAAAAATGCCTCGGCGAAAAGCTCCGAGCTCTCGGCGCGTGTTGGTCTTCGACTACGACACCTGGGACAAGCTCACCGCCCATTTGGTGGCACCAAAAAAATCGAGCTAACCATGGCGGCCCGAGCCCATTTCGCTCGTGCGCTTCGCTACCACCGCCTGCCCATTCTTGACAATCCCCAAAAGCAGTAGCCCTCAGCGCCGAAATAGTCATATTTCGACTATATCAACAGCAGCTTCGAGAGGCTGGTGAACTACTATTTCGTTTTTCGATAGTTGGTATTCCACAGGCTTGTTTGACTGCATAGTGGTGACCCAGAACAATCACTCACAAATACACCGAGCACCGGTCAATGCCGTAGGAGCGAGAGTGAGAAAAGAAAAATTGGGGAGATCGAGCGGCATCGCTCGACGTTCAGCGAGCCCGGCCAGGCCTCTTCTGGTCGCGAAGGCCGTCAAGGGCGACACCAGGCGAGATGCCACACGCCTCACACCATTTCGCGAACAAGAGCACGTCAACGAAGCTTTCGCCGCGCTCAATCTTGGATACGTACGACTGCCCCACCCTCATGGCGCTTGCCAGCTGGACCTGGGTGAGCTTGGCGTTCACACGCAAAATTTTCAGTAAAGCTCTCAGAGCTTCGTAATCAGCGTCATACAGCGAGGTGGACATGGGTCCAATCGTCTAGTCCATATCGGAATAGTCCGACCCCGACTAATTGCAAGTAGCATGTGCCTTACGACCAACCAAGAGGAGAAAATCCAATGAAGCTCGCAGTAGTAGCCCTCACCGTGGCAATGACCACGCTCACCACCAATGCCATCGCCAAGGACTGGCAGTGGAACTACGAGATGGGCCGTGGGAGCACCAGCCCCGCGAGCGGCACCCAGCGCCCCACCAGCGGGAAGAACCTGGCTGAGCTGGAGCAGCAAAAGGACGGGAGCTACGAGTTCCGCGTTCGCGGCAACACCGCTCCGCCTTGCTACAAGAGTTTCAAGACCGCCCAGGTGGAAGAGACGGACATCACGCTCACGATCACCCCTGAGCCCCTCTTTGGCAACTGTGAGCGCATTCGCCTCGTGGTGAAGAAGGACGGCACGGGTGGAGTTCAGCAGCAGCTCATGGGCAAGAAGCCCAATCAGGCCTGGGCGGACGAAGAAGTCCAGGGCTACGACCTCACCGCCAAGTAAACACGCACGGATTTGGGATAGGGCAGCTGCCCTATACAACACAGCAAATCTTCAAGGCATAGTCGCGCCGGCTCCCATAAGACCAATGAATGGGGCCTAGCGGGAGCAGAAAAAGGAGGGGAAGTGAATCAATCAAACGCTGCCTCAGTTGCAGACTTTCTTCTGTCGCTCTACAGCGCAGCACGGGAGAAAACTGTTGCTGAGTTCCCAGAGTTTTCCATTGAATCGCTCAAGTCATTCGTGGACTTCGATATGGGCCTCTTTGGGCTGATTCGACCAAACACGGGAATGGCAGCGGGAATCGAGTGCTCATGGGCTCACGTTCACCGCGAACCAACCAACATGATTGAAGAGTGGATGGGCATCTGCGCAGGCGACGATGTTTTGAAAAACATGATGGCGTACCTGGGTAGAGCTAAGTCCTACCACGTCCCCTCTGCTTTTTCCAGAAGTGAAGACGCAAAAATCTTAGATTTTGCGATTCGCACTAGACACATCAATCTGATGGCGGTCGCAAACAAATACGGCCCAAGCGGATTTTTTGGTGCGTTTTCGATTCGCCGCGCTGATACAAATTGGAAATTCTCACTTGAGGATGACGCTCTAGTTCAACTCCTCGCCCCTCATATCTGGGAGGCAATCAGGATTAACCGAACCATTATGGCCGGCAAGATTCAGGGCTTGAGCGAGGAACCGGTGAAAGGTCTTTGCGTCTGCAATGACAAAGGAACGATTGTTTTCCAAGACCATTCTTTCGAGAGACTTCGCACGATTTTCTTTCGTGATGGAAATACCTATCGGCTTCCTGAGGCGCTTGCCAAACCGCTGCTGTCCGAAGGGAGGGCAACTTGGCAGGACGGCAGACTCATCTTCACTTGCAAGAAGGTCTCTCACCTTCTTTTTATATCTGCAGCACTCACCTCTGGCATGAGCAAGCTATCCGCACGGGAAAAAGAAATTGCCAAGTTTTTTGGCACTGGCCTTACTCATTCTGAGATTGCTGACGAGCTCCAAATCTCTGGTTCAACTGTTCGACGGCACATAGAAGCTGTATATCGAAAACTAGATATCAAGAACAAGTCTGATCTGGCATTTTTAGTTCATACCTCGCTAGAAGGCAACGTAGAAAAAACACTTGCGGCGTTAGAGGCCGCAGTGCTCTGAAGAACAACCTAACACCATGAACAAATTAAAGAAGGAAAAGACCATGAGGGTTCCGGCGATTTCGATCATTGCAGCGATTGTGCTTACTGCTTGTGGAGGAGGAGGTGGTGGTGGTGGGGGCAGTGCCCTGCCTTTTGCGCTGCCGGCTACGCAAACTCCAGCACAACCGACCACCCAGCCGGAAACCCCTCCTCCCGCGACCAACACGCTGCAAACTGAAGCCCCAGCTCCGACTTACTCTGCTGATTCTGGCGAGCTCGCCGCGTTTAAATATCTTCAATCAGCACGCAGCGCTTGTGGGTTTGGTGTTCTGCGCCAGAACGTCAAACTGGACGCCGCTGCCCTTTCTCACTCCCGCTACCTGATTGCTGCTGGTGATGAAACAAAAACTGTGACGGGCCACGGCGAGGTTGATACGGCCAACCCCTTCTTCACTGGAAACTCTCCTGCCGACCGTGGAGCATTCGCGGGCTATGGCCAGAACGTCACCGAAGATTTGAGCGCCTACACCAATCTGTTCAGCGACAAAACACAAGCTCAACTTCCCAGCCCTTCCGAGCGAGGAGCCATTGCTATGCGAGGGCTCCTGAACACAGTCGCCCATTTGTCTGGCGTGATGTCAGCCGGCCAAGAAGTGGGGTTCGGTTCAGATATCAAAAACTACGAAGCCGCGAACGGTACATTCACCAGCCTTCGAGTGGACTATCGTTTTGGTCTACTGGTTGGCTCTCAACAAGGCACCCAGCTCCTGGGAGCTGGCAATGTAGCCACATACCCGTGTGCAACGAGTGTTGACCTTGACTTTGCGTTTGCGCCAGCAACGGAGGACCCGAACCCGTTCCCTGAAATTACAGACCCACTCGTCAAGGTCGGGCCACCGATTTACATCAGAGCCGATGCAGACGCAATCTTGAAGGTGAACAGCTTCGTGCTGAAGGACAGTGCTGGCGAAAAAATAACAGTCCGCACAGACGTGGGCGCCATCGGAAAGCACGAGTTCTTCATGGTCCCCTCTTCGCCACTTCAACCAGGTGCGACCTACAACGTCATTTTCGAGGGCACTGCCAACGGCAAGAACTTCAACAAGTCCTTCTCGTTCAAGACAAAAGCTACCTAAAGCCGCTGCACAGAGATACCTCAACACTTAGCAAAACCAGGACCCACTATGGCTGCGCCCTACTCTATCGAGCGTGATTTCGACGCTGATACGTTCACTGTGAACCCTGAGCCTTTCGACGTGGGGGGAAGGTTTGGCCTCGTGCTCCAAGGCGGGGCCTGCCTCTTCCTCCTCTCGACATGTACGGCCATGTTGGGGAAGACCAGCGACAAGAGCTTTGGCACGATGCTGCTGCTCATTTGCCTGGCAGTGTGTGCCGTGATGTTCTTCATTCCCTACCGCCGATTCAAGCGCCGCCAGCGCGAGAACGCCCAGGAGCGCCGCCAGGTGAAGGTCCACGTGGGCGATTCCGATTTGAGGGTTGGCGACGCAGGCCCAGACCAGGTTGTTATCCCCTATGAGAACCTTCACCGCCTCGTGGTGAAGAACAGCTTGGAGGGTGAGTACGTGGGCGCTTCCACGGGGGGTTTTGTGCTCTCTGGCGGTAGTGGCGCATTGGGCGCTGCGTCGATGGCCACAACTGGCGTTCTAGCAGGCGCAGCCAATATGGCGGCTCAGGCTCACGCAGCTCGCATGGGCAAGTATTCGAAGGTGTGCTTTCAGGTGCTGGCCGAAGCCTCTGGTGTTGCCCACCCTCTTGCTCAGGGCATGACCGAAGCCGGCGCCAACGGCCTTATGAACGACCTCGCAAAGGCTGTCCAGGAGCGGCAGCGCAAGTAGACGGGGGCAACCCAACCCACTACGTCTGAGGCCCTCTACGGAGGGCTTTTTCATGGGCGCAGCAGTAGGCCCCAGCAACCGTTTCAGGGATACTGAGCCCAGGTGTTTCAAGCTGTACAAAAGTGATTTCAAAGCTGCCTTTCCTCTTCGCTCTCGCCGCCCTGTCCCTCAGCGCTTGTGAGAAGCAGCCACCGCCGAAGCCACCAAAGGCCAAGTTCGTCTACCCGGCAAGAGTTCAGGTCATTAAACCGATTGCTGATGGGCCTGGTATATGGCAACCCCTCACGGACCATTTTCATAAGACAAGCACGCTGGCTGACCAGTTCCCGGCTGAGTGGGAAAACATGGTCAAGCTTGTTGCCGTCTCTGCCCTTCTGAACAACAAGAACTGCGACAACCTTGATTTTCTATCCCCTATGCCGCTCGCAAATCACACGGCGTTTCGAGTGGGTTGTATCGGGAAAGACGGCAACTATCGAACTTACGTTATGTCTCGCCACGTCGATTCGAAAGCAGACTTCAAAATGGATTACACAAAGTAGCCCTGCCCTATGAGCAAACCCTCTGCGCTTGCGCGCTCTGCTGAAAAGCTTGGCATACCGTTCGAAGAGATTTCGCTTTGCCGAGGCCCGGAGAAGGGTTGGACGTGCCCCCAGAGTGGTGGATTTCTGAGCGTCGAAGAGGCAGTGCTGTCCCACTACAAAAAGGACGGCTGGCGCGGCTACAGCGGTGAAGGTGGGCTTCTTCTGAACCTCATAAAAGCGATGTCGTTCAAGGAGGTGCCTCATCGCAACCGAGCCACCTACATCGAGGCCCTCTACTTCCAGAACGTTGCGTTCGAAGAAGACCGCTTCGCGCCAGCGACATTGATTGCGCAAGTCTTGAAGGCCGACCAAGCGACGGTCGTGAAGAACTTCGATGTGATGGCCTATCGTGAGATGACAGTCGAACGCTACGCAGGAAGCAGAAGTTCTGAATCCACTTCAATGCTCGACTTCTTCCCAGGCCTTGAGCGCTGGATGTTTGTAGAACTCCTCGCAGTTGCCGGCAACACACTGCTACACGCAATCGCAAGCAAGTTCGCCGAGAACCCCTATGAATATCGCAGGGGTTGGCCTGACATAACCATGTGGCGAGGTCATGAGCTCAGGTTCGTGGAAGTCAAAGGGCCAGGCGACAGGCTCCACGAGAGTCAGAAGAAAATCGTTGCTGAGTTTGCCAAACCTCTCGGGCTTCACGTCACCCTGGCTGGCGTTCTCGAAGGCTCTCAATGACAACAGAGAAAGCTGATTGGTCCAAAGCCGCGATGACGCTTGAGATCACCACCTTAAATCTGGAGGAAATCGGTTCACCCCACGCCAGTGCCGTGTTGCTCCAGCACTTCGACTCCGAAGAGGCTCTTAAGGCTTTCTACTGGGCGATTCCCACTCAAGCTGAGAGAGAACAATTTTTACTGGTATGCGCCACGTACCGGTACATGGTGAAGGAAGGGGATTGGGTTTCGACAGTCAACAACGAGAGCCGAGTGATTGACTATCTTACGAACTCCAACAAGCTCATGGCAATCTTTGCCCTCATTGAGTCGCTGAGCAATGTCAAGCACATTGAGTTCTACGACTGGCTCAAGCTCCAGGGCACCTTCCCCATTGAATCGAAGAAATCTCTGAACGAGCTTCACCAGAAATACAAGGTAGAGCACGGCTCAATCAAGAAGGTGGTGAAGTTCTTCGAGCAACTGACTACCGATCACCAGGCAAAGCTTTGCGGGCTCCTCACGAAACATAGACAGCCCATGGAGAACATAAAGAAACTCGCTCAGTTCCTGTACGACATGAGAAGCAAGTTTGCCCATGAGTGCAAGCCAGCGGTTTCTATCCACTCCAACGATCACATTCAATATCAGGGCAAGGACTTGGTGTTGGTGAAGATTACGATTGCCGACATCATGGAAGCCTTCGAGCTGGGCCTCATTGCTCATTTCAGAGCCGCGCCACCTACGGCACCTACACCACCAGGTAGCGCCGCTTGAGCGGGTAGTGCCTGGCAGACGAGAACCCCTCCCTTAAATTGGGGATGCGTGCGTAACGAAATGCGTTCCTACAATCGCGCGCGACTTCGCAAGGCATTCACAGGGCAATTTCTATGCACTCGTTAACACTGCGGGCAACCGTCTCGGCCATCTTGCTTCTTGGCGCAGCCCAAGCCACTGCGCGAGGAACGATTGGGCAACACCCCAGCGGTGATACTTCAAACTCTAGCGGCAATGCCGCCGTGAACGATGGAGCACGCAGGAGGGAGCCCAAGATGGTCGAGCCGAGTCGAAGACCCATTCAGAACGAAGGTGGCACACCAGCGAAAGTACCTGCCCCCGCTCCTGCGCCAGCTCCCGCTCCTGTTGCGCAAAAGAAAGCTGTTTCTCCCGTGCCGCAGCCTGGCATGGACGCCCAGGCCTTGATAGGCGCGCTAAGTACAGTGCTCGACAACATGACGAAGAACCCAAGGATCGATTTTCCGAAGGACACCACTTTGGCAAAGGCAGTGGGTGGTGTTTCAGCCGTGCTGGAGTTCGCGGGGTACGTGACAGACCTCAGGACGATGGTTGAAATTCAAAACGAGACGTCAAGAGCTGCCTCGACCCTCAAGCCCAAAGAAGTGGGGTATTTCAGCGTTTCGGTCGCCCCTGGAGGTGTCGTATCCGTTGCGCGAGTGGCCAGCAAGGACGCCCCCGTTCTCATTCAAGCGGGAGTCAAGCAAGTCACGGTCCCAATAGTGGGCGTCCAACCAATGCCGTCCCTTGTGAAGCGAACCCCAGAGGAAGATGCTCGCGAAAGAAAAGAGATTCAAGACCGACTCGACGCTCAGTTGCGGGAGGCGATTCAGAACTCGCAGCGCAAGTAGGAAGGACGGCTCCGCAGGGCATAGCGCTTCAGGTTGATTCTCGGTAATATCTGTACGTCCATACAGTATTTCCTTTTAACGAAGCGACAGTTCCAACCCTCACCAGGTGCGAACCGTGCCTGGCGCACAAGGAGCGCTATGTGTAGCCACTACCAGTACCTCAAGGAGCTCGACAGGCTGAAGCGGCTGCGGCTCACCATACCGCCCAACTGGGAGCCCCCTCGTGCGAGCCACGTCTACAAGAAGTACCTGGCCCCGGTGCTGCGCAGACCGCCTGAGCTCAGCAGCGGCGACGAGGCAGTGCCGGCGATTGAAATCCTCAACGCTCAGTTTGGGCTCTTGCCCTATCGAGCGGCTGACCCTGACGAGTTCTACAAAAAGTACGACACCCTCAACGCCCGCAGCGAGACTGCCGCCAAGAGCTACTCCTTCGCCCGCCCCTGGGACCGGCAACACTGCCTGATACCCGCAGAGTGGTTCAACGAGCCGGACTGGACCTCTGGCAAAAGCGTGGACACGAAGATTTCTCGAGTCGATGGGGAGCCCGTGATGATTGCGGGCCTGTGGGACACCTGGCGCAGCAAAATCACGCAGGAGCTCACGCACAGCTTCACTATGCTCACGGTGAACGCGGACGACCACCCGCTCATGAATCGCTTCCACCGACCAGGCAAAGAGAAACGAATGCTCGTGCTCCTCCAGGAAGAAGAGTGGGAGCCCTGGCTCGACGCCACCGGGGAAGAGACACAGCGCTTTATGCGCCAGCTCCCCGCCGAGCTTCTCAAAGCTGAGCCTGCAGCGCCAAAGCCTTCTCAGGCAGAACTCATTTGAAGGGGGTTGGCCATGTTCGTTATGCCACTCAAGGACCAGCAAGGCTCCGTGGTGCTCCTGGGGATTCAAGGGGCTGACGGGCTCAAGGTTCAGCAGTCGTTTGAGAGCCTTATGCAAATCCTCGGCCACTTCGTTGACCCCCTCCTCCCATTCTCAGAGAACGTGTCCGCAGTTGAGGTTGACCCGAGTGTTGCCCCGACGCCAGACGTGATGCTCACCTACGTTGCCACGTACCAGAAAACCTTCAGCTCGCAAGAGGACCTTATGAAGGCCGTGGTGGATGCCGTCGATGAAGGAGAGTTCTGGTGCGTCTACCAGGTAGACGACGCGGCCAATGAACTTCGAGCGTCGATTCACTCATTCGCGTTCGACTTCGAGCACCTCACCGACAACCCGCAGCCCAGTCAAATCAGAACGGGCCGGCTCAAAATCCTCTTGGAAGCGTTCGGCATCGACGTGCCAGGTGAGCTGCGACCACAAGCCGAGATCTTCGAGGCCGTCATTCAATCTGACCTGGGGCCTTTCGTCGTGGCCGTGGAGGGGGCGACCACCCAAACCCTCTCAGCGGTCTTCAATGCCCTTGTGAGCGAGCTGCGCCGCGTGAATATGGTTCGCTACCCAGAGCCCCTGAAGGTGAGCGTACGCGTGGTTCCCACATTCGCTGAGCTCGACCCGGCCGCACGGCTCTATAGCCTCCAGGAGCCCTTCGAAGCTGTAGCCCAGCAAATGACCCTTCCCGACTTCATTGAGCGCTTCAGGGCCGGCGTGGTGGAGGCTCCAGCCTCAGTGGCACAGAACAAGGACGGCACGTTGCGAGGCACGTTCTACCGCTTCACCTTCGAACCAGGTTCCCGCACGCACCAGGCCGACCTCAAGCCCGTGCTCGACGCCTCCCTCTACGGGACGACCCTCCACTAGTTTTTCTTCTCTCCTTGATAGGCCAATCCCAACTCGCTTGGGTTAGCAAAGCCACCAGTAGGTGGCTTTTTTTTCGTCTTCCCAAAGCCCCTACGAATACCTGAGCGGGATTTATGGTCAAGTGAAATCTAAAAAACAAATCAGAAATCTTTGTTTTTGTGGCGTGGGAATTACTGTCAATAGGTTTGTGGTGCCTGAATTACGGTCAAGCACGATATTTATAACCTGCAAATGAACCCGACCATTTGTAATTAAATTTGACGAAAAATACGTGTTTCCTGTTAACTACACACACCGCAACAACGGTACTTAACTTAACAAAAAGGAATCAACATGAAACAAATCACCATCAACGCCAATGAATATCGAACTACCAAGACTTACAGTAAAAACAAGACCGCCAGTCTTATTAGGCAAAGCCTGAATTCTGCTTCCGCCTTTGTAAAGCGGACTGCTGATAAAAAAGGTGAACTGGATACGGCAAAAGTTTACGAAGAGCTCAGAGCCAATCCGCTGATGGCCGTTCACTGGGAACCGCTCTTCGATGAAGAAGTTGTGGACCCTGGCGCACTAGTGTCATATGCAGCAGGTTGTTTTCAGGATAAGTATGAAGCTAGTGTCGAAATGACTATTCGCTTTATCTTAGCGCACCAAGAGGCCTACAACCTCTTCAACTCTGCTGGGTTTAACCAAAACTTCGCCGGGGCACACATTGGCACTTTTTTGTTTTGGATTTTCCAAGGCAACAAGATGCCCTTCAACCCAGTGGTGCAACATTTGGAGGAGTTGGCAGAGGAACAATATCGGCAACTGCGGATTACTCGTGAGCAAATTAAGCTCAATGGAATCCTTCCAATGAAGCAAGCACAACAACAGCTGTCAATCCAAAAAATTTAACCAAAGGAGAATTTACATGAACAAGCACTACTTTTACCTCCCCCAGATTAGCTCAGCCCAAGCGATTCAGTGGATTCAAGAGTTCAACAGCCTCAATGCTGGAAAGCACGTTATTTATCTCGCATTTTTCCAACGCTTGACAGATGAGCAAATCAAATCAAACGCTGAGCTGGGCAAAAATTTGCTCGCCTATGGTGATTTTGACTTGTGCTGGAGTATGTTTTCACTCAAGGCGACCTTGGATATGGAGGTCGTTAAGAAATGCATCAAGGAAGATGTGAGGTTTCTCAACAGCGCACTTGCCCATATCACTGGAAATATCACGATTATGAGGACGCTGTGCGAAATCAACCCTGAATGTGCGAACTGGGCGACAGGAAAAGTCTTGACGAAAGCTGACGCCAACTGGGGAACCTCTCAAGAAAGCGCACAGAAAGTTTATCAGTGGCTGATGGCGACCGGCCTTCGCAAAGCTCTGAAAAGCAAAGATGTGCTGAAGGTCGCAAGTTCAAACACCCAGCCCAAGCCAACATTCAAGATTTAACCAGGAGAGCCTGAAGTGAAAACTTCTATCCCAAAAACCCTCAGTGGTTTTTTGCCTGGGCTGGCGTTGCCAGGCTAGACAAAAGGAAATTGATAGACAGATCAAGCAAGTCAATAAATGTATTGACAACTATTGACATTAAATCAATTCTTTGCTACTTTATATATAAATGAAAGGAGCATTGATATGCAAGACAACAAAAAAGGAATTAGAAATGACAAGAACCCAAGAAGCATGACCACTCTTCAACTTGATGAAGAAATCCTATTTCTTATGAAGCAAGCAAGAAAGCTTTGCGGGACGAATTGGTCTTATGAAGGGCGGGACTTAATAAAGCGTCGCGCCATTGAGATTATTGCCAACGCCAACAAAGCTTCTCAAGCTACTACTCAATCCGCTTAAACGACGGACGTAAAAAAGGCCGCTCAAAAGCGACCTCTTCCAAACCATAAACCAAATATCTCAACTCGCCAAAGGAAAGATATAACAACCCAGAAGGATTAAACCTATGCTAGCCGATGATTTATTTAAAGTCAAGGGTTCAACGAGCGCCTCGACAAAAAAAGCAAGAACGAAACCCGCTACCTCGCCAAAAACCAAACCTCTTGGCCCAGTCGCAACTTACAACGAAGAATTCTCAGCTGAGCTGAACTTTTCAAATAGCCTAGTTCAACAGAACCAATACTGCGCCGGCAACGGCTCAATCTATTCCTGGTCTTCTTGGTATTGGCAGGATACTGAAGACATTGCCAAGGATTGGGCAAAGAAGCAAGCCACCCGCTACCTGTCAGTCCACGCCCCAGACAGAGTGGCAAGTTCAGTCGTGAACTCCTCTGTATCTATCGCAAGATACTCCCTCCCCGACCTGCCCAAGTCTCCCAAAGACACCGACAAGACAATCATTCCTTTGATTGGCACCTGGCTTGAGGTGAAGGATGACGGCTCAATCGTCTACAAGAACCCCGACCGCTCAATCGGTATCACCTATGCGCTCAAGGTGAGCCTTCCCCCTTCAGAGGGTGAGTATGTGCCAGGCGAACTGCCAGAGGGCAGCTTGTTCAAGGGCTACCTCGACGTGTTCATGGCAAACCCTGAGCACCAAAAGCTCCTCCAAGAGTACGCAGGCTACACGCTCACTCCAGGCACCAAGCGCCAGAAGGCTCTCTTGCTCCAGGGCGAGGGGGGTGAGGGCAAATCAGTCTTTATCGACATTCTGAGCGGGATACACCAGAAGGTTGAGGTTATCGATGTCAGCGACAAAGACACCAGGAAACCCGCCAGCTTGGCCGCAGCCAGCTTGATTATTTGCCCGGAGGTTGGCAAGCAGAACTTCCAGCTTGAGTTCTTCAAGTCGATTGTGGTTGGCGACAAGGTGAAGCTGCGCAACCTCTACCAGGATGAAATCAGCACCGTCATTGGAGCGAAGTGCGTCTTCAGCTTCAACAACTTCCCCATTGTCAATGACAAGACCAATGGTTTCTGGCGCCGAGTAATCTTGTTCAAGCTCACCAACAAAATTCCCGCAAACAAAATCAATGTGAACCTCTCGCGGGAGATCCTTGCGAAGGAATCGAAGATTGTTCTCGACTGGGCATTGGCGGGCCTGCAGCGCCTGACCAAGCAAAACGGCTTCACCAACGTGCCTGAGCTCGAAGCTGGCTTGGCCGAATGGAAGACCTCTCAGAACACCGTGGCCCAGTTCTTGGAGGAGGTTGAGTTTGCTCTCCACCCCACGGCCTTCTTACCCAAGGTTGAGCTCTACCAGCGCTATCGCAAGTTCTGCGTGGACCGAGGAAATCAGCCAGTGAGCAACGAAGGCTTCTACACAGACCTCAAGCGCGCTTATCCCAACCTTCTTGAAAAGAAAGTGATGGTTGAGAAAGAGAGAACACGTATGGTTTTCTGTGAGCTCAAATCAATCCTCACTGAGTAATCTCTCAACATCCAAAGAAAACGAGCCGTCTGGCTCTTTTTTTTCGCCTTGAAAGTGTCCAGGCTGTCCAGGTGTGTCCAACCCTCTTCTTTGACCCCCTGGACACTGAAATGTTATTTGAAATCATTAACTTACAAACAAGTGTCCAGGGTGTCCAGGTGGTTTGCAAAGTCTAGAGTTCTATAGCTATATAGAGGTATTTCTCATGTGGAACTTTGGTTACCCCCTGGACACCCTGGACAGCAAATCATAAGTTGTTGATTTTAAAAGGAAATATGGTGTCCGCCCCCCTTGATTACTACCCTGGACAGGCCTGGACACCCTGGACACTTTTAAATCAATAAATGTATTAACATGTATTGACAATAAATACCTAATTTGATATTCTAATCAAAATCAAACAGGAGGAATATGAATAAAACAAATTACCAGTCAGTAAAAGAAGAAGTCCAGCGAGACGGAAACTTGCTCTGTGGTGTCGGGGGTATTTTCTATGACGAACCATTGTCATATCCACCTGTACGCCGTACAGCCAGCATTACCCGCCTGAGAAACACACAGAAAGAGCTTTCGCTGATTGCCGTCAAGAGTTCACCGGAGGTTTTTCAGAAACTCTCCAAGGACCTTCAGGACGACAAAGAAATTGTCCTGGCTGCGCTGGCCTCAAACCCTCTTCTGATTAAGCACGCAAGTAAGCGTCTCCAGGAAGACCCTGAAGTCGTCGCACTGTTTCACCAAGGTATCGACAACCCCCGCCCCGCTCAGGAAGTTCCGGTGTTTCCAGCTGAGTTATCAGAGAGTTCGACAGCACAGCGCAAGGTTGCCAACGTCGAACGAGAGGCAGCTCTCAGGCGCCAGAAGATTTCGACCTTGGCAGCGGTGAAGGCAAACCCACAGGTATTCCCAAAACTTGCCAGCAGCCTTCGCGACGACAAAGACATTGTTCTTGCGGTTGTCGCCAAAGCGCCCTTTCTCTTGAAGTACGCGAGTAAGCGCCTTCAGGAAGAGCCACAGATTGTTGAGCTCTTTCACCGAGTAATCGACAAACCAACAAAGAACAACAACTAAGGAGGCCCCATGAGCTATCAAACTATCACAGAGACGTTCAGCACGATTGAGAAGTGCTCAGGCCAAGACTTCGACTATGAAGTGAGTCTCAGATTCACCCCATTGGGCCTGACGCAGTACGGTACGTTCATTGTGGACGACAACCCCACTGACGAAGAACTAAGCATCATCACCGACTACAAGGCCAATTGGGCAGTGGAGTACCGCTTCGAGGACTTCAAAGCTCAAGTAAAGGACTGGGCCAAGCTTCAAGTTTTCATTGAAGCTATCCAGGACCAACGACCCGACGACATCGAAGAGGCTCAGCTCTTCCTACAAGCCGAGGATTGGGACTCTCCAATCACATCAGCAGACCAACTTCAGCTCTTCAAGACCTTCAATGCTTGGGAAGCGAAGCAAGCTCTCTCGTCTGGGATTGCTCAAGCACCGAAGGCACAACAAACCAAACGAACATCAAAAATTTGAGGGAGACATATTATGGAAATCAAAATAAAGACGTTAACCAAGCACTTTTATGACTATGTGCCTATGGGTACAAAAAGAACCACTTGCGACTACAACCTGTTTTATACGGAGTTTGGGCTTTCGAAAACTGGCACGTTCGTTATGACGGATGAGCCAAATTCCGAAATGAGAAGGTTCCTAGAGCGAGAAACATGGGCATTTGGTCCACGCATCACTGAGCTGAGCGAGTTTGCTACTTTAAACGGTGGCGAAGATTGTTTTATGAAGTATGTTGCGAATCGCCCCCCAGACTTTCATCTGGATAGTCTCGGTCAATGGCTTAGAGGCTACAACCAAGACGATTGGCTTTGCGATGAAGACTATCCAAGCAAAGACGACAACTTACATGATTTTCCGTTAATCAAGGACTATCTCGTACATGTTGAAAAAATGGCTCTTCAGACCGCCATACCAAAATCAAGGCCCGCGAAACGCACTACACACAAAATTTAAACAGGAGGAACCACTATGACTTTAGACAAGGAATTTTATCGAATCATTGAAAATGTAGCCCGCAAGGCGAAGCACACTAGCTCTAAACAGCAAGTGTTCAAAGACGTTATTCAAATTGGCTTCAACTCTGTGATTCAGGGTATGAAGTACCACCCCTACCAAGCAAAATGGCACCCCTCCCTCTTCGTGGAGATGGCCCCCTACAAAGTCCAGCCTGAGCTTTTCAACGAGCTCGGCAGAGCAGTGGTCATGTGGTTCTCTGCCATCAAGGACTCAGCTCCTTTCACAGACGTACTGGGCAGCTCCTACGACGAGCACCTCGGGCACGAGCTGGGACAGTTCCTCACCCCTCCAGACTTGGCAGCGCTACTGGCCCAGCTGATCTTCACGGACGACAACCTGGAGTCCAAGTTCAAGGCTGGTGAGGCAATCACTGTGGGGGACGACATGGGCTGTGGCGCAGGCTCCCTCCTCCTGGCTTGGCTGAAAGCCTCCTCGGAACGTTTTGGGCCTGCCGCTCTTGAGCGTGTCTTTGTGGTGGCGCGCGATATGGACCCGTCAATGGTTCAGCTCACAGCAGTCCAAATCTTCCACTCAGCCGTCTTCCACAACGTTGCGCTGGGTGGCCTCCAGGTTCAATGGGGCAACGCTCTTCTTGAGCCGAGCTCGCAGGCAGGCTACCAAGCAGTCTTCGACCCCGATATGGTTGAGATAGCCGTGGCGACGCTCAGAGCACACCACCACCGAAGAGGTCAGCAGAAGGCAATGGATGCCATCGGGAAGCGCTTGGCAGTGGGTGTGTAGAAGTCGAACTTAGTTGGATACCGTGTCAGAGCAAACGTATCGAAGGCCTGCTGCGGTTGCCGTCACCTTGGAGAATCGTGGCTTGCTGCTTAGGCTCAAAAATCTTGCAGCGCATATTCCCCAGCTAAGTTCAGCAAGCTCCGAGGACTCTCCAGTTCCTAGAAGTACATCACGTTTCGCGGGGAACTCAGAAATTCTGTATTTTCCTTCGGCACATGAGTATTCGCTTGGCAACGAACTTCTGGTTTTTACGCAGAATACAAATACAGCATTCTCTGCACACATGTTTGTGGCTCTAAATGCTCCTCGCGCATCACGCCCAAGCGACACGCATTGCGAAACAGGATTGTGATTTCCGTCTCCTGCATACTCTTGGGACGTGACTACTTTCTGCTGTCCTCTATCGTTCTCTGGACTTGCCGTGGCTGTGGGTGAACCACAAGAATATCGAAATCTGCCGTTGCTCATCTCAGCGGAAATCGAGTCGCCTTCACACTCACCGATACTCAGAGCATAGCCAGACTGGGTAGGGTGGCCATTTAGCATTGCCGACCTGTCTCCAGGGTCCAAGGACCTAAGGCGATAGACGTTGCCGCCCTGGCAGTTGAAGGTAGGATTTCCTCGCTCAATGCAAAATGCTGCCGTTATCTTTGAGCTACACACGTTTTTGAAGCTGAGATAACCGGTATCGCTCATCGTGGCGGTTAAGCACCTACTGACCTTCTGCGGCTCACTGTCGCCACCACTGGTCGAAGCCTGCTCTCCTTCTTGCCAGCTCTTCGTTAGTGCATCACCAAGAGCCCTGATTGCCGCTCCTTTATCGGTGTTGCCCGAGTTCGAATTTCGAGAGGAGCTTCCAGAATATGGCTGTGAAGGTCGAGTCGTCGATGGACCCGGCTGGCCGTCAGTTCCTTTGGAAGAGCCGAGGCTTTGCGCATTGGCAAGCCCAACAACAAAGAGCAATGCCAGCAACGGGGCAATCAACTTGCAGTTCATGACTTCTCCTCAACGGTTCTCGATAGCACGGCGAGCCAAGCTTTCTACTGCCGTTGGGGAGAGTAAGAAATACCTCGTTTATAGGAGGCGTACTCCTGCGTCTCGTGCAAGCCCTGGGCGGACTATTCCCTTCGCTCCCTGCGCTTGCGCAACCTCCATTCCAAGACGAAATGCTCCGCTCGCGCCTTAGCTCGGGCGCGTAAGCACTCCTCTGAAGGCTGGTGGGTCATAACGAAGACTACAGGCCGGATGTAGTGGCCGGCCACCACGGGGTGAAGCGCAGCAGGTCATCCCCTCCCCTGCCCACCAAGCAAATTCCGCCTCCATCCGCACTCAATTACCGCAGACGGCTGATATGCTACGAAATGTCACATTTCGGGACTAAGCCCAGACCCGAAGGGGACATTTCTAGGAGACAGTGTTGGCAGAAGCAGTGAACCAGGAAGAGTTGCTCTTACAAATCAAAGAGCAAATCAGCAAGATTCGGTCATACACACCACGAGTTGGAGTTTTCGGGAACTCTGGTGTTGGCAAGTCAAGCCTTTGCAACGCCCTCTTTGGCAAAGAAGTAGCAAAGATTAGCGACGTTGAAGCTTGCACCCGTGAACCTCAAGAAATCTTGCTCAATGGGACTGACGGCCAAGGCGGCATCGTTCTGATTGACGTTCCTGGCATTGGGGAAGACCCGTCTCACCAGAAAGAATACACAGAGCTCTACAAGAGCCTTGTGCCCAAACTTGATTTGGTTCTCTGGACTATCAAAGCTGACGACAGAAACTATGCCTCAGGCCTCGACGCGTACAGCGCAGTCTTCAACGCCGAGAACAAAACCCCAGTTGTTTTCGCCATCACGCAAACGGACAAAACCAACGATATGGAAGACTGGGACCACCAGGAGTATCGGCCAGGTTCTAGCCAACTTACAAACATATCTGTCAAAGAGAACGACGTTTCAAAAAGGTTCGACATATCGAGCAAGAACATCGTCTCTGTCGCTGTCTCCAAGAAGGGGAGGTCTTACAACCTAACTAGTCTTATGGACCGAGTGGTGGAGGCACTCCCAAACGAAAAAAAGTTCTCAGCTACTCGCGAGGCAAAAGACGAACACGTAAGCCAAGAAGCAAGAGCAAACGCTGAGCGTGGCATCTGGGAAAGTGTGAAAGATTTTGCGGGAAGCGCCTGGGACTCTGTGAAAGACAAAGTGGTAGAAGAAGTTATCAAGTCTGCGCCAAAAATCATTGCCGCAGGAATCAGCTTCTTGAAATCCCTGTTCAGGTAATTCAAGCACTTCAAATCTCGAAGGGAGGCAAATGGCAACTATCAAAAAACTTGTGCTCAAGAACTTCAAGCGCTTTCGAAGCCTTGAGCTTGACTTCGACGGCGAACTCAACATTCTTGTCGGGGGAAATGAGGCAGGTAAGAGCTCTGTTCTGCAAGCGCTAGACCTTGTCATGAGTGCCAGCCGAAGCAAGGTGGAGTCTGTCGGCCTGGAGAGCCTGTTCAATCAGGACTGCATTACGGACTTCCTAGCCGGCGATAAATCGCTGGTCAACTTGCCAGAGATGATTGTCGAAGTGTTCATTTCAGGGTTGGCAGATGCTGATTTCGATGGTCGCAACAACAGCACCCGAAGAGACGCTGTGGGTATCAAATTGGTTTGTAAGCCGATTGACGAGTTCTTGCCCAACATCAAAGCAATTCTGGACGAGGACCACGGCAGCTTCCCCTTCGAGTACTACGGCATCCTTTTCCATTCATTCTCGGAAGAGCCCTTCTTCCCGCACATGAAGCCGTTGAAGCACGTCTTGATTGACAGCGCGCAGATCAACAACGAATACGCGACAAACTCATACACGCGGTCGATGTATGCCGCTCACGCCAGCGTGGTTGAGCGCAACCTGCACGCGTTTGAGTACCGCCGTGCCAAGTCGAAGTTTCGAGATGAACACCTGAAGTCGGTCAACGATGCGCTGAACGACACATACAAGTTCGACGTGAGGACCAACCCGAAGGCGAATCTTGAGGCGGACATAATAATCACCGAGGACGACATACCGATTGATGCTCGTGGGAAGGGTCGCCAGTGCTTCATCAAGACCGAGTTCGCACTGCGCGACAGAGAACACGCGTTAGACGTACTTCTTCTGGAAGAGCCCGAGAACCACTTGAGCCATGTCCACTTGAAAAAGTTGATTGACCGCATTCATGCGTCTACCAAAAAGCAACTCTTCATAGCAACGCACAGCAGCTTTATCGCAACTCGGCTGAACCTCAAGAATGTGCTGATTCTCAGCGAGCAAGAGCCCTCGCACCCCACGACACTGAAGGACCTGAGCAAGTCAACCGCTGAGTTCTTTATGAAAGCGCCTGACAACAACGTTTTAGAGCTCGCCCTGTGCAGCAAGGCAATACTGGTCGAAGGCGACGCTGAGTTCATTCTGATGGACGCCCTCTACAAGAAGGCGGCGCCCGGGTTCAGCACCGACAGCGACAGCGTGCACGTCATATCAGTCGATGGGACGAGTTTCAAGCGATACCTGGAGCTTGCCCGCCTCCTAGGCATACGCGTGGCGGCGATACGCGATAACGACCGAGACTACCAAGCAAATTGCGTAGACAACTACAAAGAACACGTCTCGCACTCGATTCAGATTTTTGCTGACGAGGACAATGCTCGAAACACCTTTGAGGTCTGCATGTACCAGGACAACACGGCGATCTGCGACGACGAGTTCTTGGCGGGGCGAGTGTCGTTGACCGTTGAGGACTACATGTTGAAGAACAAGACGGATGCCGCCTTCCAGTTGCTTGAAAAACGCGGAGCCGACCTCGCCGTGCCATCCTACATAGCGAAAGCTGTCGAGTGGATAAGAGCGTAGTTTTCGCAGTTGCTGGGTCGGGCAAGACGACGAAGATTGTTCAGCAACTCGATGAGCAACGCCGGCACCTGCTCATAACTTACACCGATGCGAACCGAGACAATCTCCGCAGGAAAATCATCGAGCGGTTCGGGCACTTCCCGACCAACATAAAGCTCCTGAGCTACTTCAAGTTTCTCCACAGCTTCTGCTATCGACCTTTCCTTCGCAGTGAGAAGAACACCCGAGGTCTGCTGTTCACCCTGCCGCCTGCCAAGGACGGCTTCAAACTCACCGAGGACCGCCGCTTCATGACAGCAAGTCGCCGGCTGTACTCCAATCGTCTTGCGAAGTTTGTCGAGCAGACGGGCACCGTGCCGCACGTCATCGCTCGTCTAGAGAAGTACTTCGATGCGGTGTACGTCGATGAGGTTCAAGACTTCGCTGGACACGATTTCAACCTACTGATGCAGTTGATTCCGGCCAATGTCGAGTATCTCTTCGTCGGGGACTTCTACCAGCACACCTACGATACAAGCCGAGACGGCATCATCAACAAGAGCTTGCACAGCGACTACACGAAGTACCAGGGCAGATTCAAAAAAGCAGGCCTGCGGGTGGACTTGGACACCCTCAAGGCAAGTCGAAGATGTAGCACAAGCGTCTGCGACTTCATAACACAACAGATTGGAATATCTATCCAATCCAGCGGCGAACGCGAGTCCCTCGTTCGCTTCGAAGAGGAAAAAGATGCTGCTGAGGCAATCTACAGAGACCAATCAGTAGTCAAGCTGTTCTACCAAGAGCACTACAAGTACGGCTGCTACTCGGAGAACTGGGGCGCATCGAAAGGGCTGGACCACTACCAAGATGTATGTGTTGTGCTGAGTGCGCCCAACGTCAAAGCATGGAAAAGCGGCACCTTGAAGGATATCAACCCGGAAACGAAGAACAAGTTGTACGTAGCCTGCTCTCGCGCGCGAGGAAACCTGACCTTCGTGCCCGAGGCTCTACTGAAAAAACACAAGAAAGCAATGTAGTCAAGCTCAGAGCTGGCGCACAGCCATACGAACAAAGTCAGCGATTCGGATCTCCGCCACCCAAGGGCGGGTGCTCCTCTTCCCGTGGAGCTGAACCAAGCCATTCAGAAACGCCATCTTGCCCTCAACTGAAGACATTCCGAACTCGAAACCATCTGCGTGAATGAGCTTGTTGCAGGCCTCCCTGAACCGCAGGTCGATATCTGGCCTTCCATGGTCTTGAAGAATCCCGACCGTAGATTCCGGGCGAGCACTGACCCTCGCCTCGTGCACGACATCCATGGGCCAATTGCCGCCGTCCGAAAGATTTCTCAGTACAACGGCAATTTCAATGAGGAGCTTCGTCGCCTGAGCAACCTCGTGGCGAAGTCGTAGCTTGTCGAACTCGTCCTTCTCATCACCCGTCGAAAGGTTTGACAGTCCTTGACTTGCAAATACGACAGTTGCAAGGTCGTAAAGCGACGAGTAGATAAGAGGACGCTCGATGAGCAGCGCAGTCGAAAGTGCGGGCATAAGACAGTTCAGAGGTAAATTCGATAACGCGTTCACCGAACTGTTGGGCACGAAGGGCACCGGATCTGTCCACGCCGTGAAGCGACCGTGTAGTCTCTCACGACTCTTAGCATCGACTTCCCCGCTCTTTAAACCCAACATGAAGAACATTCAAGACTATGTAGCGCAAGCGTATGAGGACGCCAAGGCTGGACGGTGGGCCGAGCTACTGGATGTGTGGGCCACCTCCCCTATCCTGCTAGCTCGTTGCAGCCGATATTCCAAGCCCAGCTCCTCATGGACTTTCCTCCACCAGGCAGCGCACTTTGGGAATGAGCCTGGCTGCAAAGTTCTGATTGGTAAAGGCGCGAACCTGGAAGCGCGCGACAAGAAATCACGGACACCGGCAGACGTAGCGAAGCAGCAAGGCCACCTAGAAGTCGAACGGCTACTTCGAGCAGCCGAAGTTGATCGACTCTGGGAGCCATCGTCAGACCCCGATGTTCTTCCAAGTAGCAGTCGGTGGCGTGAGGCAACAGCCACACTTGCCAGCACTGATATCTACGTCGCCTATGGCGGCGCGACGGTCAGAATTCCCATGGGTACACCACACTTCATTGACTCACTCAGCCGGATTCTTGTTGGCTGGCATGGGACCTTTAATCCGCCTCGCGGCATGGACGGTGAGTCAATGCTTAGCTGACAGGCTATTACTTCATTGCTTGCAACCTCTGCCCTGCCAACAGCGGCGCTCTGCGACCCATGACCGAAAAATCAATAGAAGAAAAACGACTTCAAAGAAAACAGATTTTGGTACGCGACATTCCACGAGCTGTACTTGGATATCTTCTTGTATGGTCAGACACAGATGCTAAATTATGCAGCAACCTGAATAAGCAAGCCGCAAAAGCAAAGGAGATGCACGATGCGGCATGCAAATATCGTGTTGCCCGGCACTTCCCAAAGGCCGAACAGGGACATTCAATCGAAAACGAAGAAAAGTTTAAACAATTCTGGAACAGAATAATCGCAATCTGCCGCCAGAATCAAAAAGCCAAAATTACTGAACGGATTGACCTTGTTGCACAAGACCTAGGACGACATGCAACGCCAAACAAAACCAATTCGAGCGAGCTCCGGTCAGCAGCATCAAAGTTTTTATGGCTCATGGGAGACCATGAGGTACGCATTTACGACACCCAAGCCGTAGGTGCACTTCGTTCGATTAATGGTCTAAAAGTTAAGCACACATACGCAGAATTCTACGAATCCTGGGAAACTGAGTTTCGCTACTTCAATGATTACATAGCTGAATACATCGAAACCGCGATAGAGGAAAATCTAGCGAAATGGATCAGTCATTCTTCGACCGCTCAACCAGTCTGGCAGCCTGAAGAGGTTATGAGTAAGCTGTGGTTTCGACACCGAGTATTCGACCAACTTTTATGGAAGGCGGGTGGAGGGCGCCACCAGCGCCACGAGAAGATTTAGCATCGTAGGTATGTCGCCATGAGCCCAAGTAAGCCAAGGCGCCAAATGTCTTACTTCGCTTAAGCTCACCCTCTCGACAATCAGGACGAAGACCAATGGCTGAATTTTTCAACTTTCTGTACGACGACGAAGCGAAGAACCCTGTCGAGAGGGTGAAGGAGGCTGCTTCGGGCGCGGCGGAGTCAGTCGGTCAGAAAGCCTCAGAGGCGTTTGAGTCGCGAACTGGCAGGTGGGCAACGAATGCCGCGAAAACTGGCCTTGTGGTCGGCGCAGCAGTGGGCACCTTTGTCTTGGTCGTTGGACTTGCTAACGGGATTGTCAGCTCACTCACTGGCAAGAAGTAAACAAACAAAAACCCGCCAGTGCGGGTTCTCTTGATTGCTAGTACTCCAAGAACTCTACTTCTTCTGTTTCTTGGCTTCTTCAATCATTGACTTAGCAAAAGCACTTCCTAATTTAAGGGAGAACACTGCAGCATTCGACACCGATTTGCCGACCAGTAGGGCAGTGAAACCAGCTTTGTCGAGAGCAGGCTCTTTTTTGACAAAGGCCCTCTTTGCTCGCTTATAAGCTTCAGGAATATCGTGATAGTGCTTGCTTGTGAAAAGCGGCTCACCATCTTCGAAAAACTTTGGTTCGGTCAACTTCTCTTCTCCACCTTCTTCAACACGAAGGTGTAGTCAGGACGTTGCGCTTTGCCTTGCTGTTCAGCAGCCATAACGGCAGTACGCTCGTCTTCGCACTCCACTGTCTTGTTGCTCGAAGCGGAAGCATTGCCTTTTCTCATCTCATAGAAAACAACATAACGAGCCATAGCGAGTTCTCTCCATCCATTGGTAAACGCACACTTTTTGCGCACAAACAGAATACCCCAAGCCCAGCAAGTGTGACAAGAGGTTTCGCGGGCTTCAGCCAGCACCAATGGCCGGCCCGTCTAGAAGCTCTGTGAGAACCTCAGCTTTCCCAGCGGTCATCTTTCGCTTTACGTGCCGGCCAAGGAGCTCCTCGATCTGCAGGAGTCTCATGAGGGGGCACTTGAGCTCCGCAGTCTGCCCACCAGCGAACTTGCGAAGGTCCTTGAGCGCCTCGTAGAAGTGCTCGTTCACCACACACTGGAGCTCGACCCCTTCCGCCTCGAAGAGCTTGCGCTTGACCTCTTCAAGGTGGCCGATTTGGTTGTACTGAGGGTCGCCCTTGCTGTCGCGCACGATAGGGCTCCAGAGCATGAATTCGTGTTCGTACTCCGCCAGGTACTTCTTCGCGTACGCAATGTCTCGACTGAACTTCTCGACCAGCTTGTTGACGTTGTTGGGCCGCTTGTCCTTGGTGTACTGAAGGCCCGTGGTGAGGTGAATGGCAACCTCGCAGATGTAGACCTTCTTCTCTTTCAGATTGATACCCACCACATCAATCTCACCCTGAACGTCTGTGTAGAGGTTGGTCTGAATGAAATCGCAGCTCTTCAGGTACTGGAGGTATGACGAGACGAGTTGCTCACCAACGTTCATGGCTTCGCGCCTCTTCTGACCTTGGAAGCGAAGTACACCAGGAGGGAGACAAGCAAGAAGAGGTAGACGAAGAACGGGTAGACCAATGCCGCGTAGCCGACGAAATCACCCGTCTTTCTGTCGAGCTCCCTGTTGACTGCTGCGCGCAGCGCCTGGAGCACCTCTTGTGATTGCTCCAGTGCGGTGAACTTGAGGCGCCCTTGCCAGTCTTTGCCTGAGCAAACCGATTCGTAGGTATCACCAGGCGAACGAACATCGAGCTCCGTGCAGTAAATCAAGAAGTCGTTTGCTTCAATCGTTGATTGCCTGCTAGGAGGGACGCCCAGCTGCAGCGAGCCAGTTCTCCCAGTCATCGCCTGAATGGCGCTACTCGCCTCTGGAGTACCGCTCAGGTTGTACGGCGTGAAGCCAACGATTTGAACCTTGCTCAGCAATCGAGGAGATGCCTCGACCAAGGGACGAATGAATGCGTCGGGCTCAGTCGCCTGGACCGTGAACAAGGGGGCGCGGTAGTTCGCCTTCGCGACCTTGTACTCCGTGCTCTCAGCACCCCTCGTGCGCTTGCAGATCTCTGCCTTGAAAACCGTCTCACAAACGACGCTGTACTCTGATCGAAAAGGGCTCAGGAGCGACAGCACGAATCCACAGCACAGCAGTGGAAGAAGCAGAACGAGAAAGAGGCGCTTGTACTTGGAGAACGTCATTGAAGTTGTGGTGAGCAGACAGGAAAGTGCGCCAATCAGGTTGAGCTCAAACCTTGTCGTGAAGACTCTTTGCCGCCTTCGTGCCGACCTTGCCCAAGCCGAAGAGCAAAGTCAGTGGCGAGAGCACAAGGGCTCCAATTTCCTCCCTGAAAACCACAATGAAGAGGGCTATCAGGACGAGGAAGCCGTGCAGGAAGTACAGGGGCACGAGCAGCTTGCTCTTGTTGTCGTTCAAGTACTTCGCCTCAGCCGTGCCAATGCGCTTCTCAATCGCCAGAATTTTGGGGTCCCTCGCCGGCTCTGCGTTGAAGAGATCCCTGGGCTTGGGGACGTACTTCTGATTCCAAGCGGTGTACTGCTCGACCAGCTTCTCAATGTCGGGCTCATAGGCCTTGAGCTCAGTAAGGTGGCGCTGTGGCAGAGCCGAGAAAATCCAACCATTCCCCTCGCAGCTATTGGAGCCGCCAGACCCACGTTGGTTGAGCTTCACTGAGGTGAACGGTGGACAGCGGTTCATGTAGTCGCTCACCGCCTTCCAGGCTTCCTCAAACTCCTTCTCTGGCTTCACCAGGTCGGCCACTATGGTGTCGGTCAGGAAGGTCAGCCGAGCGGCACTCGGGTAGTAGTAGTCCCGGTAGTCGTTCCTGGCTGGCCCGAAGGTCAGCACCAACACGAACACTGCGACCAGTAGGCCGATATAGCGCTTGAGCTTCGACATTTCCCCTCCAAGTTTGTCCGAACCATTGTAGCCAGACGTAACGAAATTTAGCTACAGGGCTGGCCTGTGGAGCTCTCAAGCGGTTGATTATTCAGGTGGCTCACCGCAAAAAGAAAAACCCCAGCTTCTACAACACTGAGGTATTTCTCGGCCTTGAACAACAAACAACCATTGGCCTAGGCGAGCAACTTTTTAACAGGAGGATAGTTGTTCGACTTACTTCAAGATAATCAAATTTCATTCCAAAGTCAAATATGAGGTGCTGCCTTGACTTAGGACGGCGTTTTGCTATCTTAGTAG
This sequence comes from Variovorax sp. W2I14, assembly GCF_050435205.1. Taxonomy (NCBI): domain Bacteria; kingdom Pseudomonadati; phylum Pseudomonadota; class Betaproteobacteria; order Burkholderiales; family Comamonadaceae; genus Variovorax; species Variovorax sp. W2I14. The sequence continues at coordinate 3,072,230 of NZ_JBNDJX010000001.1, forward strand.
ATCGACACACAAATATAAGAACAAGGAGGAGGCATGAAAAAAGAAAAGATAAACGAAGCAATAAGAAATCTTCAACGCCGAGGGGAGCGGCTCAGCTTCGCAGCGATTGGAAGAGAGCTTGGCATATCCAAAGAATGGACGATTCAGCTTTGCACCAGGTACAGCATTGACCTAACCAGGCTACAGGCTGACCACCAGCTTTCCACCGCTCAATCAAGATTGAAGAGGTTGCGCACGAACACGGCAACCCTGCGGCCTCGGGAAATCTTCCGCTTGGCAGGCGTGAAGGACAACGCATACCTCCACCAAGAAAAGGCGTTTCTCAAGCTCCTCCAGGAGTTGCGTATCCCGTACCTGGACTGCTCATTCCAGCCCAAGAGTCGGTTCACCAGGTTTGCTCTGACGCTCAAGGACAGTGGCAAGTACACCCCCAAGGAGATTGCACACCTGGCGGGATTCCCAGCCCATACAAACCCCTGCGGCACACTCATTCGCATCGGTGTGCCCTACCTCAGGCGTAAGGCGCAGCCTGGCAAAGGAGGTCAGCTATGAAGCGCCCAGAAAACCTCAAAGGGCTGACGTACCTGCGGATGGCCCTGGCTCTGGACAGACCAACCTCCAGGGAGATTGCCAGGCTCGCCAACGTCTCCCCTCAGGCGGTTCGCCAGGCCTGCGCTCTGGCCGAGGTGGACATCCAGGCAGTGAGGCACCAGAAGGCCGACAACGCCTTCGCAGAAGCGGTCAGATCTCTCCAGGTGAACACCAGGGGCTACCGCCCTACTGAGCTCGCCCGTATGGCGGGATACACCAGCTACGACAGGGCTGAGCAAGCGCTCCAAGTGGCAGGTATCCCCTACCAGGCGCAGCGCAAAGGTGGGCCTATGTCAGAGCTCGTGCGATTTGCTCTCACCCTCCACGACACCAGTCAACTTACTGGCCGACAGATTGCCGAGCTCGCCGGCATCGACCACCCCACACCAGGCCAGACCCTCAAGCGCCACGGCATACCGTTTCGAGAGATTTCTCCTGGCAAGCACGAACGCCGAGGGCACAAGACCAACACCACAACCCAGCGCGGCCAGCCGCTTCTTTGAGCAGGCTCAGGAAACACAGCAGACAGAAGAAAGCCACCCTAAACCGGTGGCTTTTTTACTGCCTTTTACCGCTTACCACTCATTCCAAATCTCAGCCTAACTCTAACCTTTCCGTTTCGAAAACTTGCTTTTCTTCTTTTACCTGCTTTAATGAATATTACAACAATAAGGAAACAACATGCATAAAAGAATTAAAGAAGAAATTGCAAAGGTGGTCCAGAAGCATTTACCAGCCGTCCAAAGGAAAAGCTATTCAAGCGCCAAAGACAAATCGTACTTGCAAAGCATCTACGCCGAGGAGGCTTGCAAACAATCAGATTTGGAATGGGCCTTCCTCAGAATTGAGTTCAAGCAGAAGATTATTTCGTACACACACAAGGAGATTCTTTCCAGTTTTCGAAAACGCAATCAAAACGTTTCAACCCTTACTTTAGAAGTTCTTCCACTCAATGGCCGCGAAGGCTTTCTTGACGACACAAAAATTACGGCCAGCGAACGAAAGAAAGAAGCTCAGGTTCAATCAGGCGAGACGAACCACAATCCAACAACACTTCACAAGCAAGATTACGAGAGAAACAAAGCTCGTATCGAAGGCACAAAATGACCGAGCACTACAAAGCACTTGAGGCCGATTTTTCAGCCCTCATGGAAGAAGCCACCCGAGACTCCGAAGAAGCTTCACGCGCAGAGGACTCCAAAGCAAGGCGAAGGGCTGAATTACTTCGACCTCAAGCGCAACGCATTTTCATTTTTGATTACAAAGGCGAACTTCCCAGAGATAGCAAACAAACAACCGCATAACAACAACCAGGAGAACACTATGCACACATTCACCACCACATTCCGAGTTCAACCCGATGGCAGAGGCCTTGAGGTTCACACCTACAAGAGCGAAGCTAAGGACAGAGAGACGGCTGAAGCACGAGCTTTCGAGAAGCTCTTTGCTCAGTATGAAGATTCCGAGCTCGCAATCCTCTCTCTCAGCACCAGCTCTTCCAAGACCGAGGGGTATGACCGCAGAGCCATGGAAAGCAAACCCAAACGCACACGTCATTGAGGAGCTCTGATTATGGAAATATTAAAATGGTTATCCCAGCTGTTTCGAAGACCAAAGGCGAAGAAGGCTTTGTTCCATTTGGCTCAGCAACCGACTCGTGTTGGAAATTACCCTATAGTGATTGATTTATTCGAGATGGCACAAGTCAACCCGCTAAATCCCAAAGGACTACGCCCTGAGTTTGGGCGAGACTTCACTGAAGAGGAAATTTTCAATATCCATACTGAATATCATCACTCTGTACACGCGACACGTGATTTTTCCATTCCACTACTTTGGATGGATTTTCCAGAAGAGATTACTAAATACGATGAGACTCGCTCTCGCAAGTATGTCGAATTATCGTATGGGGGAGGGCAAAATTACCGGTACGTTCTCGGAGAATCAAATTGCGAAATAGTTCACAAAGACTACGCCGACGAAGTAGTTCAAGGATGTGCGTATGGGATTTCTGTAGCATGGAATGCCTATACGCTAACGAATCAATATAAAACAGCGCAGTTTGTGGAGCGCAACCTATCTTTAAGTACTACTCCAAGAATGTGGATTCGACAAGAGCTAGACTTGCTAGAAGAGTATCTAGGCACCATAGACAAGCCTGAAAACATGGGCGATTATGGGAATGAATGGATTGAGCTAATTGAAACACAATCGAACTATCTCCAGGTGTTCAATGTCTTGCCTTTCCTTCAATTCGGCCAGCTAGCTCATATCGGTTCCAATCCACTTTTTGTTTACCCAAGCACACACCGTCAAGCACTACTGAACTGCCTAGACATGCACTTCTTGAAAACTTGGAAAGAGTCTAAAGAATTGGGCGCCGCGCTTCCGCCAGGTCCTACATCTAGCAAACCAAAAGTACAGAAAATTTGAGTCCATAAAGGGACACGCTTCTAGTACGATTCGATATGCCCACGGACATCAACGACACGCGCCTCTCTCAAATCAAAGCTGTCCTGGACGGCTGCGCGCTTCTGAAATTTACTCAGGGCTCGGCCAACGACCCCAAGCTCGTAGACGGCCTCTACTACGACCACAAGATGCTCAAGACAGGCACATGGGTGCTGTCCGTCTACCGCAACGTGAAGACAGAGGGCAACGATTTTGAGATGGCGGTGGACCCTGGACGCCTCGCCTGGCCAGACGACGACCAACGACCAGCGCGCCGCTGGCTTGAGGCACAGAAAGAGCGACTACAGCACCTCGAATCGGGTGTTCATTCAACCAAACCACCCAATGCTGTTCGCATCGGATTCAAGTACGACGCGGCACTTCAGTTTGTCTCTGCGCTTCGCCAGGAGCTGACCCTCTCCAAGAACCGTTGGCAACTGCCCCAGCCAGCTACGGTTGCACCGCCCCACGGGCCTGTAGAGGCCTCCACCACAACCCCTCCCGACGCAGCGCCTGAGCTCACCCAGGTCCAGAGCATTGCCACTGACAACCCCACGCAGGTAATCGCGAATCGAATGCTTCAGACAGTGAAGGCGACCTGTGCTCAGTCCGGATCGCAGTCAACCGTCATTGCCAAGAACAAGGAATGGCGCTTTCGCGATGACGAGCACTTCCTCAGTGAGGTGAACGCCCTCCTCGACCTGGCTCAAGGCCGGTGCTCTTTGTCGAACGTTCAGCTTGACCTCACTGGCGACCACCCCGAGCTCAGCCCTTCACTCGATAGGAAGCGTTCTGACGGCCACTACGAGCCAGGCAACCTCCAGATAGTTGCGAGGTTTATCAATCGCTGGAAGAGCGACATGTCAGATGACGACTTCCTACATCTTCTGAGAACTGTGAGAAGCGCATAGGACTTCCCGGTCAATCCAATACGAAGCACCCCAGAGGTGCTTTTTTTACGTCTATCAGTTTGCCAATCGTTCCCTAACTCAACCACTCGATTACTTCCTATTTTCGAAAGCTTGCTTTTTGCTTTTAATGTGCTTTACTGATTTATACAACAATAAGAGGCAATCCATGGAAATCAAATCAAACATAGTTGGAGACAAAATACACATACATACCCCATACGAACTGAAAGACCTATTTCGCGATTTCTTCAAGACAGCGAAGTTCGACTTTGCAAACAAGTTCTACTGGGTGAAGAACACCACGGCCAATCAAAGAAAGCTTGCCACCTTCGAGCAGTCATTCGAAGTGCAGAAGCTACTGAAGTACATGAGAGACATAGACGACACCGGATTCACTGTTGAAGAAGTGAAAGTGCTCAATGCCAAGGTGTCTGCGCTCTACGCCGAGAAGCGCCACTTCCTCAAAGAAATTGAGAGGACTCGGATCTACGAAGAGGAGCTCAAATCAGCCAGAAAGCTCCTCGACAAAATCAGCGCAACGGTTGCCAAGACTCGCCAGGCAGCGGCTACCGCCCAAGCAGAGCTGCGCCCCACTTTCAAGGCAATGCTGACGCCCTACAACCTCGACGGCAAGACCGTGGTGGAGGTGCTGGCCGACACGCTCAGCACAGCAAGTCTCATGGCGACCTCAACCCTCACCGATAGGAGCGCTGAAGCTCTTCAACGTCTCGTGGTCAGCCTGGAGTGGTTGAAGGACGTACAGGCCAAGGTCATAGCGACCCACCAGGTCAACTTCGCCTTCCTGGCCCACCCCCTGACAGCAGCTCATGTGGCGAGCGCCCACGTGAAGACGCCGGAGGCCGCAGAGGACTGGCTCTACAGCACCGCTCTCATATCCCTCCCCACAACTGATGAGCAACTAATTGAGCTGGAGAGAAGTTTGGTGAGCCTGACGGTGGAAGAAGTCAAACCCGCTAAAGCGAGGTTCAAGATATGAGCACGCCCCAGTTCAGCGACATGGAAATCTACAAACAGTTGAGTGATGTCCAGGCTCAACTATGTAAGCAGCCCGACTATCACCTTCCGTTGTCTCACTTGAGCTTTGCCAGAGAGATAATCAAGACAAGCACATGCGGGAGCTACAAGTACATTGTTGTAGAGAATAGTTTTGTGGATATGGTAATTCACGTTTTAGGAACCGATTGTATTCACTTCCATGAAGCACCTCTCCCTCAAGACTATCCACTTGGTAGATCTTTAGCATGGCGCACGTATACGCTCAGCGAACAATTCTCGGAACTTGAAGCACTAGGCGAATTTATCGCCCACACTACTGCGCCGAATATGTGGATTGAATCGGAAGCGAAACTAGTAAACGATTACTTAGCGGATTTCCAACCCACTGAAACCATAGGTCAGCTTGAGTTTGTAAAGATAAACACTTATGGCGACCATCTTCCACTGCTTACCAGGTTGAAATATGGAACTTTAGAAAGTTCTGACGGCCAGGTGTTGTTCGTATATCCAAAAGATTTCAGGCAGGCTTTGAAATCGTGCTGCGACATTGAATATTTATCCGCCTGGCAAGAATCAAAATATCTTTCTGAGAGTCTACCCGCTTTTGAACATGTTAAGCCGGAAGAAGCCAAGTTCAAGATTTAGTCCAACCTCATACATAAAGAGAGCACCCATTGAGGTGCTTTTTTTACGTCTATTAGTTTGCCAATCATTCCCTAGTTCAACCACTCGATTACTTTCTACTCTCAAAAACTTGCTTTTTGCTTTTAATCTGCTTTACTGTTTTATACAACAACACAAACATTGGAGCACCGAATGGACAAACAACAATCACTAAAAGTTCTAAGCGAAGCACGGGTCTTCCTTGGAATGCTCGATGAAATCATATCAAGAGCCGAATCTCTATCTGACGAAGACCTCTCCCAAATTCAACGTATCGGCGACTCTTCCTTTGTTGAACTTCAGAGGGCGCTTAACCACGACTCCACAAGAGCTCCAAGAATTCTTTTCAACCTTGAATGCGCAATGGACCAAATTAACAAAATTAAAGCCGCACCTAGTTGGGGTGAGAAATGAACTTCACATCCTTTTTGGTGGCCTTGCCCTTTATTGGGCAGCTCATTACGTTAATAGCACTTGGTTATTTCATCACCTACATACCATTCAAAGTCTTTGAGAGGCTGGTATTCAAAAAGGCCTCCCGCCCCCTAACAGCCGAGCTTGGTCAGCGCATGAATTATTGGTTCGACCCAAACATTTCACTAACAGACCAAGAGAAAGAGTTGCGCGATATTCAAATGATGTTTTCTAAACTGGTGACAAACCCTTTGTCATACGACTTTAGCGATGTCTCAGACCTTAGGGCCAGTGTTCAAAACAGACCACCATTTGAATCATTAAGCTCAGAGCAACTACTGGAAGAATTGCTCGCGACTCCATCGATCTACTTCCACTTTGACATAGTCGTAGCTCAGACGGTCATCGCATTCCTCCAAATCGAGGGGCAAAGACGATATCCAGCAGACTTTCAGAGTTTTCGAAACTTCGTTAGGTGCGCCTGCTCTGAAATTCTAGTTTTCCCAGAGCAGTACAAAGAATGCCCTCGCCTGCTACGGATCATGAGGCAGCGCGATGAGGGAATGATTCTTGACGAACAAAAACGCCTGCTGAATGAGATACCTGAAGCCGCACCAATGAAGAGAGCTAGACAGAAAATCTAACAACAACAATAAGGAGACGAGATGAAGACAAACAAATCAATAGTCTTGGTAGAAGCCAAGAATGAGTTCAACGCAGGTAGTTGGCAATGAACTTTCACTGGAACGAAATAACAAAGTTTTATTTCGAGAAGCTGGGGTTAGATATCAAAGAATTTGAACGCTGGACCAGAGGATTAGCTTCAGAAAAAGAAAATCAAGCGATTTGCGACTTTGTTTATGAAGGCTTCTCTGCCAGCGCCAATTTTACCGCAATCTCCAGTTTAGAAGATTTTTCTAGATTTATGTCTGACTTGAAGGTTTATGCCGTGCGTTCGCGTAAGCATAGGATACCAAGTGATTTGCAACGTTTACCACAGACTAGAACGACGCAGGAACGGCTGCAAGACATGCTAAATCAATGGGGCATCGAGAAGTTTTGTTTTTTGAATGAATGGTGCGCAGAAACAGACAACGAAATTTTTTGTTTGCCTCCAGAGATAAACGACTATACGGATGGCTTACTGTATTCGCAAGCATTCTTTGAGCGTTTGAATCTAGAGCGTGTCATAAGAGAACGCAAAAAGCTAAATTCAATAATTTCACGGTCAAGCTCCCAAGCAATAAGAGCAAGACAGAAAATCTAACAACAACAACAAGGAGACGATATGAATACAAAAATTGAACAAACAACAAAAAATCTGGAGCAAGTAAGAATTGCCATTGCGACACTCAAAGATAATGATCAGCGATTGAGTGTGAAAGCAATCAGCGATCTGACAGGCATAAGCCTCCCAACGCTGTACAACTACGAGCTGGTTCGCGCCTTCGTGAAGCCAACCTCACGCAGCAAGAAAATAGCCGTTGAGCCGGCCCAATCAAATCAGGATACGGTGGGCAATGACGTGGACAGCTATGCGAGCTACATCAACGAACATTACTTCCACCACACTGAGGAGATTGAAGACGCTTTACAAGACATGATGGTCAATGTTCGCAACTTCAAAGCTTCAGTATTTCAGCAAGCGATCAACAAGCTCAAAGCCGCTGGTGCGATTCTTGAGCTACCCAATAAACCAGGGTTGTTCAACAGGGGAATAACCGATACCAGGCCCAGGCCTCAATCCACGCCAGAGGTTAAGAAAGAGCAACTCGCACCGGCAGCGAATGTTGAGCCTGCTGCCAATCAACTAGAAGACCAATTTGTATTGTTCAACGAAACCACTAAATCCTTCGATATTATTTCCGGATACACCCAAGTCAATTCGAGAATCGAGGAGTCGTTAAGCAAGGAGGATTTCACTTTGAAGGTATACAAGTTAGTTGAAATTGCAAGACCAACACGAACAATCCAACGAAATAGAGATACCACAATCTTCGGAGGATTACCTACGTAAAACCAAGGCGAAACACGAGGCGCGTAAGAGGAAAACCGATAGAACAAAAACTAAAAACCAGGAGGAAAGATGCACACAGATAACAACCACAACACGCATACGAGCTCAGAGCTCTACAAAATCATTGAGACGGTTCGCCAACGAGAGGGCAAGTCAACCCTCAAGCTCGTGGCAGAGCGCATAGGCCGGTCCATATCAGGCACTTGGCACCTACTCACCGACGCAGGGATGCCCACCAGGCTCTACAGCGAGTCGCTCAGCCTCATTGAGGAGCGCATACGCACTGAGGGGGCAAACCTGACTCTCCAGGAGCTGTACAGCCGCTTTGGCGCCAACTGGGCCAACCCAGTGTCGTTCGCCAAGTTTCTGTACGACCACCAGATCTCCATCAAGAGAGCGGCCAGGTTCTGTACACCTCGCCAGGCCAAGCCCACCCCTCGGGTACGCAAGAGCCGTGAGCAAGAGCTGCAGCTCCTCAAGGACGTGCGTGAGAACGGGTACGACCTCTCACCGCTAACCAGGCGCGAAATCGCTCAGATGTATGGGCTCTCCTATCCCACTACCTGCGTCTACGTCGCCAAGCACCAGCTCCCATGCACAGCAGCAGCCCGTGGCCGCCCCAAACGCACAACCGCGCCTTCAGCGCTCCTTTGAGCAAGCTCTTAGAACACCAACAACCAGCAAATCCATTTGCCAAAGAAAGAAGCCCTCATTACGAGGGCTTTTCTCTTTGGGCTGTGCACCCGTGAACGATCAAAAATTATTCCCATGCGACCTACTCGACCGCACAAGACGCACTTAGAGCTTTAACAGGACTCCCCCTCTTAACACAACAGAACCCGGGAACCCTGCCAACCCTATACACCGAAAAATGCAGTAAATGAGAATTTCTCAGAACAAATCATCCAGCACCAATTTAATCAAAAAATGCATCAATGTCAAATAAATCCATTCATTCCAAATCTCAACCGAACATTAACTTTGCCCAGTCATAAACTTGCTTTTTGCTTTTAATCTGCTTTAATGAATATTACAACAACACAAACATTGGAGCAAATTATGAACAAATCAAATATCTCTCAACTCAACACAAAATACAACATTGAGATTGACACCCCCAGCATTCAGAATTTCAGCGGCGACTACCTCAAAATGTCATTCGACATTTATTTAGAGCCCAACCAAGCGGGCTACAACCGCTGGATGAACGTCCAAGTGAAAGCCAACGAGCCAATCTACGCAGCCATCGAACGAGTGCTGGCTCGCTTAGACGAAACAATCGAATTCAAATTACTTGAGCAAGCTCAGGACTTAGTTTGAATAAGGCGCACATCATGAACCAACATGAAATCATTCAGCGCTACACAAAATCGAAGAAGAACACTGTCACCGCCATTCAGCAAGGCGAACTAGTCTGCCTGGTGGAAACGCCAGCGGCCAAGAAGGCAGTTTTCCAAATTGATGAACTGACCTTCGATAAGTATCGTGAGTTCGTCAAGTCGCGAAACCTACTTGGCGCGACCAAGACGATTGTGTTTTGCCAGTACGCATATATAGACATAGAGGGCCTTCAAATAATCCTAGATAGACCAGAGGAACGCTATGAGCATTGAAACCGTCATCCTCCTGATACGCGACTCACGGGGCAACCTCACTCCCACCACTGTGTCAATCGACTTTGAGGGTCGCAAGAACCTCAGGAAGACTCACTTCTTCGAGGGCATACCTCACCCCTGCCACACCTGGGATAGAGAGGATGGCGGGCAACCTGACTGCTACCCAGACGTACTGGAGGAAGCCATGGCCAATGGTTTGAATCCTCACCTCTCAAATACAACAACTAACCCAAAGGAGACTCAATGAAAACAAAATCAATCGTCGCGGCATTCGCCCTACTCACTTCGATCTCTTGCTTCGCCAAGACCTACAGCGCCCCCACTGCTGTCGATTTCCCCAAACCTGAGTCAGTGAACATCTTCTGTTTCGAGGGCGTTCTCTACCTCTCCAACACGAAGGGTATGACTGTGGCAGTGGACAAGCAGGGCAAACCACTTCAGTGCAAGTAAAAACAATAACAAAGGAGAACTTTATGAACGAGAAGGAATACCTGAAAATCAGCGAATTCTTGTCAGCGGGACGGGCGCCATTCGTAAACCCGTTCGACCCATATGAGGAGTTTCGGGAGTTTCAAAAGCTTTCCAAGCACCCAGAGGTTTCCAAGGATTTTGACCTTTCACTTCTGATAGTGAAGGCCTACCCACAGTTGACCGGCAATCTGAGCCTTGAGCTAAGGGGCAATGGTCGATTTATGCTGAAGGCGTTCAATCGCAAGAACAGCACTTTTCTGCAAGCCTCTGAGGAAATCAAGCAGTACTGCGGCAGCGCCCCTTACGAAGGAGGTTTGGCAATCTTGGAGTCAGCGTTTGTTTCGCTTGGATTTCCATCAAATGAGGAGCTGTACGCCGAAATTGGCTCGAAGCTCAAAGCATTCGCAGTAGCCCAAGAAGAAAGGAAAGCACTTGAACAATCACTCTTCGTTGTGGCCAAACCTCAGGAGCCAAAGCCAAGACGAACCCACAAAATCTGATTTCTCTAGAACACCAAGCCACCCTAACCCGCTGGCTTTTTTATTGGGTTCGCCTCAAGCCATTCATTCCAAATCTCAACCGAACCCAAACTTAATTCCAATTATTTGATTCAGAAACTTGCTTTATTCTTTTTATCTGATTTAATGAATATTACAACAACACATTAAAGGGAATCAACGATGAACAACAACTACGCAAAAATTCTTAAAGCAGGTTTTGATATTGAGATCAAATCGCAGGACTCGGCTATGGCAAGAATTTATCTAACCCAGAACGGCAAACGCACAGGTGATTGGGTGACATTCACAAGCGGCCATAGAACAGCAAGCACTTTAACCGAAGCTCTATCAAGCAAAAGAGTGAACACCCATTTGGATAGAGCTCTGGCAAGACTCTCAATGGTTGAAACTGTTGCTGAAGCTATAAAGGCCTGTCTTGAACGAGACGCCCTTCAAGGACAAGTGTCCACAGCGGAAGTAGCAACTAAACCTTTGAAAATCTGAAGGCAATATAAGACAACAACAAACCAAAACAACAATCAGGAGGCAACAAAATGACAACAACAATCAGAACAGAGCAAACCAACCTTATCGCCAAACTTTTGGCATTCGGCACAGCCAACGGAATTCCTACAGAGGTCGTGCGCAAGGTGGACGTGTTCCCCGCTCACCGCAAGAGCGCCTATACGACCCACGAGCGCCAGAACCTCATCGAGCTCTTGAGCTCAGCTCAGACCTTTCACGGAGCACACCAGTACCGGGACTCAGACGATGACTACGAGCGCGACCTCTGGGCCATGCGCAACAGTGAGCTCACCGACTCCCTCGCGCAGCTCCGTGCAGACAACAAGGCCAAGGGCTTGCTAGACACCTTGATCGACGCCGAGTGCTGGCTCTCTGAAGCCCTCAAGCATTCCAGCGCGGATACCGAGCTCTCCAAGGCAATCGTCTCACTCAGCCAGCGTATGCACATGGAGATTGCTCGCTACTACTCAAAAATGAACTGACCAACAACACCACAAAGAAGAAACACTTATACAACCACAAGGAGGACAACAATGAAACAACTTCTTAAAACAATTTTGAAGCTCTTAGCTTCTATAAATCCAGAGGAGAGTCTCAACGACAAGCAACAGCCGAGCAAAGAACAGCGAGAGAGATTCATGAAAGCCCTGGAGCTTGAGGAGCGCAACACAGTATCTCCACAGACGCGGCACCTATTTCACCAAGCATTAGATGCACACCGGAATGGGGGCAAGTTATGAGCTCCCTGTACTACTTAGCATTCGTCATCGGATTTACCACTGCCGCCTTCAATCAAATCGACAAGGTTCATGGCGACTACAACACCTATCGCAGCGAAATCAGAGATGTGAGCTCTGCGACCAAGGAGGCAACTTGCCAACGAACACTCAGCAGCAACTTCTGCTCGAACTGGCTTAGATAACAAACAGAAAAGGAGGAAATGACCGCAAGCAATCGGTCAGACAGTATGAAAAATAGAACAACAACAATCGGTATCGCCCTACTCGCTCTCGCAGCGGCCTATGGCGCGGCTGCGCATACCCTGCCAAACAGGGATACGAAAGCCGAAGACCAAACCCAGATCTCTGAGCTTCCAGCTCACACGTGCGCAGTACCTACGGTCCACAGCCTGCCCAGCCTGGCTGACTACCTGCCCGCTCCAGGCCTCTTGGTGGACACCCTGGACGCCGAACACCGCCACCAGGTTGAGGTGAGCGTATGAAGCCCTCGACCTACCGCCAAATTGAGGCTCGCTACGGCTTCACCATTGACGAGATTCGACCCGAGCACTACCCACGGTCCTGGAAGAAGTTCACCCTGAAGGCGAGCTACTCAGATGGCCGCAGGCTCTTGGTGTATGTCTGGAAACGACTAGACGTACACACAGCCATTGCGAACGCAATCAAGATCGAAATCTACTGTGCCAGGTGCCGAGCTGCTCACCGAGAAGGCCTGAAGAACGACATCGATGCGGAGTCCGCTTTGCGTGCTTATGAGGACGGTTTCATCGATGACACGAAGTTCTGGGACTCCTGGACGGCAAAGGAAGGCCTCCTATGAAAGCCTTCCTCACCACCACAGTTTCTATCCCTCTATGGCTCGTGCTCTTAGTCCTCGCTGGAGCATTCGCACATATAAGCTCCCTCACTGACATGGGGATTGAGAAATGGAAAGAGGCTGACACGGCAACCGCTCAGCTTCAGCAATGTCAAAACACACAACAACAATTAAAGGAGAACTATGGACAACCAAAATAACAAACCACGAACCCTGGACTTCGGTCCGAAGTTGGAGGAAAGCACACGAACACAGTATGGGATGGCTATCGCTATGTGCGCTGCTGTCATTCTTGTTGTAGTGAGCTTTGGCGCAGTCGTGGCCTACACCCACTGGAGCGCAATTCTTCGAGCATTCTCTTGACAACACGAAGAGTTCTGCTACTTTGGATAGATAACTAAAAAAAGGAGAAAGTATGAAAACAATAAAAACAAAGATACTGGCAGCAATCGCCTCGGCGTTCTGCTTAGTCGGCCAATCCCACGCATTGGTTGTCAATGGGGAAGAGCTCAGATTTCTCACATATTCCAACTGCATCGGGCAGGCCGGCTATGTGGGGTGAACAGCAAGAGTGGTTTGACGCCAACTGCCAACGTGTCATGGTTTTCCCACGTGGGTCGAAGCCCAGCGACATACGCAATGTGCGCTCGACCGGCGGCGGAACCATCAACTACTATGACCAAAACAAGTACAGGGTTGTAATCGAACAATAACTAGAAAAGGAGGAAAGACCGCTCAGACGGTCAACCATATGAAAACAGTACAAATAGAAAAAGAGAGCATTCACAACCGCATTATCGGGAATGACGGAAAAGAGAGAAGTCCCAAACCCTTCGTTGCTCAGTTTGTTCTCAAGAAGTCGAAGAGCAAGAAGCCTGTGGACGACTCCATCGCTGACTACCCTTTTGAAGGCAACTCTTGATGCAGCCAACCAGCAAAGAGCGTCAGCAACTGAAAGAGCTCTGGGCACGCTGTGCGGAGGCAGACGATTTTGAGACGCTCAAGTACTACATCTACAGCTATGACCCGGAGCGGTATCTACACCTCTTCACGAACACAGAAGCAATTTTCCCTTTGTGGGAAATGTTCGACGTATTCAGACCACTCTTCAATGAGGAAAACAACCAACAACAACTAAACCAAGGAGGATAACAATGAAAAAGGAACTACAACAACGGGTAGACGGTATCAACAGACGCAAAAACCTTAATATCGTGTCGAACAAAGGGGGGTTAGGAAAAAGCGAAGCAACCATCGCTGTTGCTTCAGCTCTGAGAAACCCCGTTATCTTGGAGCAGCTTGACCAACGCAAAGACATGCAAGTGGGGGTCTTCACTGGGGACACGGAAAATTGGAACGCTGTCAAACGCCTAGGAGGCGAAGGCGACCCGTTCAAAACCATTGCGCGTATCGACCTGACCACACGTCAGGGTTTGGACGACTTGGTGAATATGGTTGAAACGTACAAGGACGCCAGCGTTCTAATCAACGACTTTCCCGCCAACTCGCTGAATGTGATTGGGCAAGTTTTTGACGACCCAAGTGTTTACTTTGAGATATTCGCTCAGCATGGCTATGACAACTATCTGATTCTGCCCATGGACCACCAGATCGACTCACTCAGCTCAATCATCCAAGCCGCAGCAATCTTTGGAAGCAAGCCGCACTACATCGTTGCGTTCAACCCTCAGAAATCGAACACGAGTGAGTTTGACCGTGTTATGAATGAGTACCAGGAACAGCGAAGCAAAATCTTTGAGGGGAAGACGTTCTCAGAATGGACCATTCCTTACTTTGACCCTGAAGTCAAAGAGCTATCTGAAAAATATGGCATAGGCACACTATCCAAAGACTTGGATATCCACCCCGAGCTGAAATTAGCTTGCCGCATGAGACTGCGTATGAGCAGCGCCTCAGTGGTGAACTTCCTGAAGACTATCTTCTGAAATGCTCTGCCAACAAGAAAGACCCCGAAGGGTCTTTTTTTACGTGGCTCACAATCTTCGCTTGAAGCCTTCAACCAGGCGCCGGAAATAAGGAAGCCAGTCCTGGGGAACCAACGACTCACCCTCCCCCTGGCTGTGGAAGGCTTCGCTATGGATGGCTTGGAGGAAGTCCAGGCACGCAAGCGCGTCTTGCCTCTTTCCACGAATCAACACCTCGTCAAACACCCCCCTTACGGGTTCGACCATAGCCACCAGGCTCTTGCTCCTATCGAGCTCGACCCCACAGAACACATAGGGGTTGCTAGACCAGGAGATCTCGCCCAGCACGGCACGTGATGCAGCCTTGATAGGTGGAGGGGAAACTGTCTTGGCAGACTCTGGACGAGCCTCCGCAGACGACTGTACGGGCGCCCTACTGGCGAAAGAGTAACGCTGGCGATCGGCAGTCTCGGTTGCCGTCTGACCAGCTGGAGTAACGATTTTTCCGGCCTGTTCTGCCCGCTTGTCTCGCACGTACTTGAAAGCCTTTGCGAGAGCGTCTGGATTTGTTTGCACCCCCACCTCTTTGAGCATCGCTGCCAGGTATGGATACCGGTAGATGCCTCGTTCTTGAAGGATATCGAAGAGCTTTTGCCACTGCTCGTAGTTTCTGTCCACCATGGCGCGCAGCTTCAAGGCGCCCATATCGCGTTGCTCTGTCTCTTGCTGTAGACGTTTGGCCGTCAATTGCGCAATGGCGTCCATGCCAGCGCTAATCATTTTGAGACTCCCACACGTACGCGCTGAATGGTCTTGCGAACGGTATCAAGAGAAGCCGGATACCCAGCCTCAATGAGTATCTCGTGAACGGCCCTGTCAAGAGACTTCCCTTGCAAACGAAGGCACGAGCTGAGTTCCTTGTCCCAAGTAGGTAGAAAGCGTTTCACTAATGAAGTCAGAGTATGACTTCGCAAGCTTTCCTTCTCCTGAACGATACGAGAGCTTGTCAGCCCCTCTATTCTTTTAAAAATATCCATTTATCTCACCTCCTTATTATTCTTTCAAAGAAATTAGCAGAACCACTGCCGATTGTCAATATAAGTAGTGGATATTTGATATAGAAGTGCTGGATAAGAGCTATCGCTCGAAGAAGAAGCAGCACATAAAAGGAATAGATGTAGTGCAGAACAGTGCATATCCCGTTCCATGCGGTGCCTCTTCAAGGCTCTAAAAATACCTAAGCACCCTACGGACCAGAGGTCCAGATTGTGCTTTTCAAACTAATTTCCACAAACTTCCCAATGGGGAAACCAATCCATTTCAAAATATTTGGAAAGAATCTTGTATTACATATTGACAATCAACTTTAATTTGATATGTTGGTTATGTAACATTGATATTTAAATTGGAGGACAACATGAGCAACACGAACTACATCGCTTTTACAGTCAACGCAGAATTAAGAAACGAACTTCTGTCTACTAACGAAGTTTCACGAGTGGTTGTCTTGCCGATTGAAGAAGGGCTTTCCGCACACCTTCATAGAGCAGCCGCCAAACAAGGATTGAATGCCTACAAGGTTCTGCGAGCACTAGTGGGCGCATATCTATTGGTGAGAAAGTCTCACACCGAAGATCCCATGAAAGGACTGCGCGCGATGGTCCGAAGTTGGCTCAAGAAGGTTCGCAAAGGCCAACGGGTCAATCTCACTAGGTATTCAACAGGTCTTGCTCTATGAAGTACGAACTCGACGTTGCCTCTGGGAGTCCGCAATGACGAATCAGATCGAAAGAGCAACCGCCGTTCTGTCGCGCGTCAGACCACTTGGACGACTTGATAGGAAGGTTGGCCTGGCCGAGCTCTCACACGAGCTCCAAGTCAGCCCCGAGGCCTTCAAGACCGCCGCAGAGAGATTGGAGCTCAGGAACAGTGGCGAGCACTATTGGTTCGGCCTGCGGAGCCTCAAAACCGCCATAGCAGCTCACGAGCGAGAAATTGCCAGGGAAGAGATTGCCGCACGAAAAGCTGAGCTGGAGCTCCTGCTTGCCAAGCAAGGTAAACGCCTCTCCGACTTGGTGAAGGTGCGCAAGGTTCGAACCACAAAACTCTCTGGAGTGCTCACCATTCGTATCACCGAGGACGAAGCACAAGACCTGGAGTACCCCCTCAACCTGACAGGCGAACCCAACGTATCTGCCCAGGTTAAAGCTTGTGTCCGGGCCTATCCGGAACTTCGAGAGATACGCACCAGCTACGTGACCTTGAAGAAAGAACTCGAAGAACTCAAGGATGCCGTCAACAGTATTCCCGCACTTCTGATACACATAACAGAAGCAATTCATGAGGCGAAGAAGTAATTCTCAATAAACCAGCCACCATTCACCACGGTGGCTTTTTTATCGCCTGCACTTGACTTCAGAGAGAGTTCTGCTAATTTGAATAGATAACTACAAGGAGGATATATGGCAGATACCAAAGACAAACGCTCATTATGGAAACGAGTCAGCGAAGGCATTCAGACATTAGTACCCAAAGACCCTGGCAGCTACAGTGCACGCAAGCTTAGCATTGAGGCACAGCGAGAAAATGCAATCAACTGGCTCTCCAAACAGCCTTTTATTGAACGCTCAAGGGAAGAATTTGGTACTGACCTGCCAAGCCACCTGCTCAACGACGCTGAGTTTGCTAGCCGCCTCAATATGAGCTTTGGCGATGAGGTTGCTAACCGAGTAGTGCCGCTGGAAGTCAGACGTAGCACCGAATACCAAGCGGGTGTAGCCCACGGCTACGGATTCCTCAACGCTGCGCTTCGCCATGACCAGGAACGCCTTCAGTTGCCTTTAACAGACTTGGACGATGAACAAGAATTCAGCGAAAGAGACAAACGCCACGCTATAGAGGTCATTCGCAGAATGGGACCAGAAGAAGCCCTGGAGTTCATAAACAAGGACCTACCAAAACAATTCATAGCCGAGGAAAAACTAGACGAGATTTTCAAAGAGCGTGCTCAGACAAGAGCTGTCGAAGCCCTCAGCGATGACGTTCTCACCAATAAAGACTTCCTTCTAGCGTTAGATATGTCCGGCTTCAATCTTGGCAATCTTCCTCAGCACATTCGTGACAACGACGCCGTTATGAAAGATTGCCTTGAGGAATCACCCTATTTCTTCCAAGTCGCAAGCAAAGCAGTACGTTCTGATCAAGAGAGCTTTGAGAAATCACTGAAGGGATACTGGGATATAGAAATAGGGCACCCTAGGCGCAAAGACGCCGAGCAACTCTTTGCAGAGAACTACTCTTTCGCCGAAAAGAACATCAAAGAAAATCCAAGGAACTTTCTCGTTGCTCAGCAAGAGAGCTTCTACGGACTCTCCGTCAAAGACACCCCACAAAGCATCAGGGACAACAAAGAAGTAATAGAAGCTCTTCTGAAGTGGGATAACAACGCCTTGCGCTTTGCGAGTCGAGAACTCCGTAAAGACAAGAAGTTTATCTTGGACATGACGGAGAAATACCAAGTCGACGTTTCGCGTGAGACATTGATTAAAGACCGTCAAGTCGCTCTCAATCTCACGAAGACCAACTCAATTACACTGGACAAGCTCCCTGAGCATCTACAAGCAAACAGCGAATTTGTAGAAAATGTCATCCGCTTGAACGGCAATCAACTGCAGTACACAAGCAAAGCAAATCAAGACGATTACGCCTTGGCACGCCTCGCAGTATCGCAACCCAAGTCGAACGCACTGAAACATTGCTCAGAGCGACTGAAGAATGACCCATCACTTGTCTATGCGGCATGCGAATTCGACGGATATTCAATCGAGTATGCAAGTGAAGAGTTGAGAAACAATCGATACCTTGCCATTCACGCCGTTCAACAAGAACCCAAGGCTATACAGTGCTTGCCTGATGAATTAAGACAAGACATAGAAATTCTGACAATAGCAGCAGAGGGTGATCCCAGGGCGTTGATAGAAACAACGGATGAAATGTTTGAGATTCTCACAGGCCGTTTTTCGAAAGAAGCTAAAGAGGAGTGGGACCGTATTTTAAATGAGGATGCACACCCAGCCAGGTTCGATGAAGTTATGGGCGACCTTCTTCTTGAAAGCTTCAACGGCTACAAGGTCGAGCTTGAACGCAATCAGAAAGAGGAGGCGCTTGCTCAAGCTCAGGAGCAGCACCTAGAGAAGGTTCTGACTCAGAGCGACCTAACCAACAAGGAAGATATTGCGGTTTGGCTCAAGCACTACGGGGTTGAAGACTTCACCATCAATGACGACCTCACAGTGGACGTGAGTGGAGACGTGAATCTAAGAAGCAAACGTAGTTTAGATAACGTCCTCGAAGTTGACGGGATTGAATCTCGCCCCGTGGAGTATCAGATTCCTCTTACCCACCTACCCTTCCAGTTCGGGAAGGTTTCAGGGAACTTCGATATCTCTGCAAATGGAGTAAATGGTGAGTACGCGACCGTCCACCAGACCCTGCCAGCACTACGCTCTCTGGAGGGCTCACCTCACGAGATTGGAGGCGACTTCATATGCGCTCGCAACAACTTGTCCAGCTTGGAAGGTGGCCCTGCGAAGGTAGGAGGAGTCTATGACTGCTCTTCCAACGAACTGTCCAGCGTTAAGGGCGCACCCAGCTATGTTGGCAAAGACTTCAAAACCGAGGGCAACCCACATCTTGAACCGGAACATGTGAAGTCTCTGAGCGAGAAAATTTCCCTTAGCCGCGCTACTCCTGAGGCTACGAAGCGCGAACCCGTTCGCATTAACTTGGCAGCACTTGGTGATGAGCAAGCCTACAACGCTGCTAAGAAGCAAAAGGTACAGACTAAAGAAGCTACCAAGACATTCAAAATCTAAGGAACGCGCATGATAAATATAAAAAACATGCGCAACATGGATTATCACAAACCCCAGCTGGCGTATTACACAAAGCAAATTGACGAAGGGGCGAACCTGGACGACCCCCTCATACCTCTTGCCACGGGGGCATTGGCCCTGGCCGCAGGGCGTGAGGGAACGCCCTTCACCGAGAAAGAGTGGGACAGGCTTTGTATGGGCTACAACCCCTTCAAGGACGACTGGTTCAATCACCCACTGAACGGAAATCCTCAGAAGTTAGACGAGAGCCACGAGCCAATCGTTGAGCCACCTCTCACGAAAGAGGAAATCGAAGCTGGTGTAAAGAAGAAGGAACGCGTCCCCATGACGGAGCTCATCCCTACCTTCGACAAGTCAATCAGCATTTTCTTCGCCGCCCAGAGCAAAGCCGTTCAAGACGAGATGCTCCTAGAGCTGAATCGGATCGTTCAAGAAGAGCTTTACCCCATGATTCGACAGTTTGCAATGTACGAGAAGGACAACAAGAAATACTACGCAGAGAACCTCTCCTTCATAACTTCCTTTGCTCACATCGAGAACCGCGCAGTCGAGCCATTCCTTCACTTTCACATTTGCGTAGCCAACTCAGTGGTGGGCCATGACGGCAAGCTGTACGCCCTGGAGAACAAGGGGTTGCACGACAACGTGTCCCTCATGGACGCCGCGTTTCACATGCACCTGGCGAACTACCTGAAGAAGCGCTTCAGCGCCCAACTGGTGGTGAGCGACACCAAGCCAGACAAGAAAAATCAGCACCTTGACGCCTCACAGAAGAACGTCCAGAGCTTTGCTATCGCCGGCGTTCCCAAGGAGGCCATAGCCCTCTACTCCAAGCGCAGCGTCGAGATTGAGAAGGAGCTCGAAAAGCAGGGCAAGAAGGGGCACAAAGCGGCCGAGATAGCCCAGGCGAGCACCCGTGCGCAGAAGACAGAGCTGAGTTCGACCGAGCTTCGCAACCAGTGGAACAAGGAGCTCAGAGAGAAATTTGGGTACGACCAGGAACGTGCTCAGGAGCTTGCTATGCGTCCTGAGACTGAGACGCCGAAGCGCCAGCCGCAGTCAGATATCGAGCTCGTGAAGGGCTTCCACCGCAGGACCGGTGAAGCGTTCGGCTCCCAGGCACAAATCAAGGCTCACCTCTTCAAGCAGCTCTTGCTGCACTACTCCCCTGATGTGGTGGAGAGCAAGGCCGCGAAGATTTTCGAAGAGCACTTCCTTGCTGCGACAACGCCCGAGACGAAGGAACTCTATGAGGGCCTCGAAACGTCGACAAACCCGCAGGAGCGCATGGCTCTCCAGCACAAGCTTGCTGCGAGTGCCAAGTATGTCTCTCACTACTACCTGGAAAACGAGCTCAAGACTTTCAACGAGTACAAAGCGCGTGAAGAGTCTCTAGGGTTCGTCATTCCCCGCACCACGGTGCTCAAGGGCTTGAAAGATTATCAAGAGCGCATGAGCAAAGCCAACAAAAAGGCCTTCAAGTTCAACGCAGGCCAGCTCAATGCTGCCATATCGATGCTGAGCGAGCCTGGCGCCGTTATGTGCATCAAGGGTAAGGCTGGAGCCGGAAAAACCAGCGTGGTGAAAGCTGCCAAGGAGATTGCCGAGAGCCAGGGCTATCGAATGATTGGCACCGCCACCCAAGGCAAGGCCAACAACATTCTGATGGCCGAGAGCGGCATCAAGGACGGGGCAAATACGGCAGCGCTTCTCATGCAGCTCAAGGGAAAAGAGGGCAAGCCACCCAAGCTCAAGCTCACTAACAAGGACATTGTTTTGCTGGACGAGGCCGGTATGACCTCAGCTCAGGAGCTGTGGGAGATAAGTGCCTTCATTCACGCAGCAGGCGCTAAGCTCGTCATGCTGGGAGATGGCGACCAAATCCAGGCTGTGGGTGCGAGCAATTTATTCAGGCACTTCACGAAAAACTTCACTTGCGTTGAGCTCAACGAGATTCAGCGCCAAAGCGAAGCCTGGCAGTGCGAGATGGTTTCAAATGCGAGCCAGGGCAAGGCCATGGACACGATTCTTGCCCTCTACGAGAAGAAGCGTGTTGCTGTCACGAAGACCACTGAGGAACGCGTGAAGCTCATCGCCAAGGACTACCTTGACGACCCTACCAGTGAGTCGAACAAGTTCATTGTGGCGAGCTTGAACGAGGACGCAGACACCATCAACAACGAGGTTCAGCGCCAGCGTATCGAGCGAGGTGAACTCAACCGAGCGCTGGGTGTTGCGGTTGTCGAAGACGAGGACGGAATCAGCAGGCAGTTTCACGTGGGTGAGCGCGTTGTGTTCAGTCGCACCACCGACAGTGATGACCCATCAGCTCGGTGGCGTGCGAACAATGCTGACGTGGGCCGAGTGCTGCAAATCGAGCACTCCCCTCGCACAGGAAAGCTCAGAGCAATCACCATAGAGCTCGACAACGGCAAACCTCTCACCCTCGGGGCGGAGAAGGCCAAGAGCTTGAAGCTGGGCTCATGTCTCACGACGCACAAGAGCCAGGGCGACACCGTAAAGAACAGCTACCTCTTCGCCAGCAACATGCTCAACAACCTCCACAGCTTCTATGTCCAGGTCTCGCGCCACAAGGAGAACACGAAGCTGTACCTGTCTGAAGACCAGGTGGAGCGTATCGCCCGCGACCGCAAGTTGGTGAAGCCCGCCCCGGCTCAGCAAAGCTGGGCTCGAGATTTGATAGCCAAGGACTTGGCCAATCAGGTCATTGACGAGGCCAGAGCGAAGCGCCTGCACGAGCTCACGGAGACATTCCAGGGTTGCCGTGAGTATCTGAACTCGCACCGTGAAGCGTGGACGGCTGATAGCCAGTCTTCCAGGCAAAAGCTCATGGAAATTAAAACACTCGCCCAGTTCGTGCAAATCTTCGAAGCGATGGGGCGCGCTAACTACAAGAAAAGCACTTTCGACATATCCGTACTTAGCGCCCCTGTCCAAGAGAAGCTCAAAGACTTCATGAAGGCTCTGACGACAAAGTCGCGTGTGAAAAATAGCTTGCCCGTAATCAAATCAACGATAGTCAGAACATCTGAGATTCCGACAATCGATGAAAAGAGAAGTCAGGCACGACAAATTGACTTAGGAGCGCTTTCACCTTTAGGCAAAGCAGCCGTGAGGAGAAGGAGTAAAGACTTGGTTCAAACCATGTAAACAATCAATAACTACAAAGAAGCCGCCCTCAGAGGTGGCTTTTTTATACCGCATCCTTGACTTCGAGAGTTTATATATGCTAACTTATTTTAAAGATTAATATGGAAGACACATGAACAACAAAACAAGCACACCGTTCAGATTCAACCACCCACAACACAGAGAAGCGTCAAACCCAGGCAAGGCTTCTGACAGCATTGGCAAGAGCATGAACTCTTCCGGCCTGACCAAAGAGGAGATTGGTCAATGGCTCAAGGAGTATGGAGTTGAAAACTGGACAATAAATCATGACCTAAGCGTCGATGTCAGAGGAAGCGTCTATCTGGACCATTGTTTTAGACCGCAGAATAAAAACGAATGGTTAGAACAAATGGCAGGGTATGAAGAGCACACCGACCATGAGAACCGCGAAGAACTCAAGCTTTGCGATGACGGCACCTATGAAAGGCGAGGCTCCTATTTTGCGTTTGAGGAAAAGCGTTTTAAACCCTACACACTTCCCGTACGGTTCAACAAAGTTTCAGGGGATTTCTGCATCTCTCAGAACAGGCTTGCCTCATTGAAAGGATGTCCAAAGGAGGTCGGGGGCGATTTCGATTGCGAGCATTCAGGAATAACTAGCTTGGAAGGTGCACCAAGCAAGATAGGCGGAATATTCAACTGCTCGGAAAACAACGTTTCAACGGTAGGTCAGATTGACACGTTGGTTGGAAAATCATTTGTTGGGCTGTACGGCATCAGGGAGTTCAAAGACGTGATGCCAAACGATTTCAACCGGATTAACGTACCTGCCGCCACCTTCAATCAAGCAACACTTCCCACCCGCGAGAAAAACCTCCTGGAGGCTACTGTCGCTCGCAAGCCCGTTCGAATCGACCTAGCCGCGCTGGGGAACGAAGCGGCCTACAACCAAGCGAAGAAGGAAAAGGCTCTAACGCAAACGAAATCCAACACGTTCAAAATCTAAGGGAGTGTAGATGAGGACCCTATATAGAAGTCGCAACAACGAAGCGAACATTCCCAGAGGCACACAGGTTATCTACTACGAGGACTGGGCCGTTGCCGCTGGCTTTGGCTTTGTCCTCACCTTCACGGCGCTGATGTTCGCGGCCATCAAATTGGGTGAGCTCGTAGGCCTTCCTGCAGACACCTGGCACGCCGGCTTCAAGAGTGGCTTCACCTACTTCGACCTGGCACTCTCGTGCCTTGTTGCGTGGCGCTTTGGGCGCAGCGTGAAACCTCAGAAGCTCAACCAAACTCGGGGCGCTGTGCTCTATGAGGACAGGGAGATTGGTGGCGACGGCTTCAAGGCCCTCAAGGAATTCTTGGACGACGAGTTTGGGCACCAGCCTGGCAAGAGCGCACCACTTGTCCTGGCGGCGCCAAAAGGCGTGGACCTCCTCCAGGTGAAAGGAGAGCTCCCGCGCAAGCTACGACTTCTAGACCGGCTGATGAGACGTAAGGGGCCGAACCACAACACGCTCTTCAGCCAATGTATTCCTCTCTCAGATAACCGCAGTTCCACCCACCTTCTGGTGGTGGGTGGAACTGGTACAGGGAAGAGTTTGACCTTGAAGCCCATCTTCCACCAAGCCATCAAGTTTCGACACAAGCTGGTTGTGCTGGACAAAAAGGGCGAATACCTCGCCGAAGTCGCGCCAGATAACTTCTTCTTGATGGGCTTCCACGATAGGCGCCAGTTCAAGTGGATACCAGGCAGGGATATTCGCAACATACCGGCTGCGCTTCAGTTCATTGAAGGCGTTATCCCTTCCTCCGAGGGAGACAAGATCTGGAGCGACGCGGCGAAGTTGTCCTCAGTGGCAATCATGGCTCACCTCATAAACACCAAGCCGCTCAAATGGGACTGGAGTGATTTTCAGGACTTGTACTTACTTCCCAATGAGGAACTGGCGAACCTCTGCAAAGTGTCGTACCCGGAAGCCTACAAAATCTTCACCAGCGCCGAGAACACCATTTCAAGCGTGATGTTCAACATCGCGACCTACCTGGCCCCACTGATATCTTTCGCTCGTGAGTGGAAGGGCTCTGACTACCCAGAGTTCTCCTTCACCGAGTGGCTAGACGACCCAGCACCCGAGCGAAACTGCCTTATCTTTCAAACTGGCGGCTACAGCGCTCAGAACGACCCAATGTTTCGCGGCTGCCTAAATATGATTGCTGGCTACATAGATAGCGACAGGTATCTAGAGTGGTCCCGCAAGCACAACGTTCCGCTTTGGTTCTTCTGCGACGAGTTTCAAAGCTTCGGAAACCTTGCCAAGTTTCTTGATGCCATTTTGGAACGCGGACGCGACCGAGGAGCGCGATTGTGCATAGGCGTACAAGACATTGCGCAGCTAAAAGAGGTGTACAGCGAAAACCTCGTGGCGACCCTCATGAGCAGCGTGGGCGTAAGTATTTTGGCTGGCGCCAATCAAGGTGAAACGACTGAGATTTACAGCAAGAACATTGGTGAGCTCTCATTCACAAAGAAGCACATAACCCACAGTGAGAGCGGTAAATCGCATGATGAGCAAGAACACGACGAGCTTGTACTCACACCAGCTGAAATAATAGACAAGATGGGCTTCACGCACGGCAGGACACGAGTGCTCTACCGGTTCAGTCGAAACAAGAACGTCTACATAGTCCAGCAGCCGCCAATCAGCTTTCCACAGCTCTCAGCTCTGTACTCACCCGCAGATTGGGTGTTGGGCGTACCCAGGGCGACGAAGGAAATGACAGCAGCCACAGCAGCTCAACCAGGCGCTGGCGCGGTGGGTAGAGCGGCCAGCAAGGCCAGCACGCAAGAGGTTGAGCAAATGCTGAACGAGGAGCTCCCTGACGAGATTGACGAGCTCCCACCTGGCTACGAATACCTCCCTGACGATTCTGAAGATGAGGACGAGCCCTACTACCTCGACCTAGACGAGATGGCCTCACCAGTTGCATGTCTGGCTGGCTCTTCGGGAATAGAGCACGCACTCACGATTATTGATTTTGTTGAAGAAGCTCTCAGCACACCAAAATCCAAGGCACTAACCCGCAGAAAAATCAACATCAACGAAACACTGAATCAGAGGAGAAAGGAATTACCAAAAGCCAAAGACTTGACAACGGCAAGGAATTCACTAATATCATTATCTAACATACAACAAAAATAGGGAGGCAAGATGGAAAATCACAATCAAACAACTTTTGACGAAGAGTTAACTCGCATTGAAGCTCAACTGAGGAAGAAAGTTGAATTCAAAAACAGTTTTGAGCATGAAGAAGTTCAGCAATCAGAACAAGCAACCGTGGGGGCGGTTGACCACAAGAATGGAATGAGTGAGCGCCCAACCACAATTTTTGGAAAAAAGATTGATGCGACCCGCCTATCAGATCCAGTACCCACAGCCATCGTCAATGATTCGAGTTCACAACCATTCGTTGAGGAAGTGCCAATTCAGGCTACTTCTCTGCCTAACGATAACAACGAATTGCTGGCTCCATCAGTGGTAGACGGCTTGAGCCAGGAAGACCTGCATAAACTAAAATCTGAATCGCGTGCAGCGTTCTCTAGTGGTGTTGCCGAGGTAGCTCTAACGCCGGAAGCAAATTTGATAACGAGGGCAGATGGCAAACGAATGATTGTCATAGATTTTGGGAAAAACCTGTCGCCAGCCGAGATTGGCTCGTTCGGGATAAACAGAGACATAAGCAAAAGTCTAAAAAATCCTGAGGATGGGATTCGAGACTTCTTCAACGTTTCTTATGATGAAGAGAGTAGACTTCGTGTAATTGACAAGGAAAACTATCTCAACCTTCCACTGACTGGAGACCCAAGTGCCGCTCTGACACGTCTCAGTGAATACGAGTACAAGAACAAGTTCAACACCACCTCATTGCGAAACTTGCACGACGCCACGCATACAAATATGGTGAAAGCGCATGAGCGGGAGCGCCAAGAAAGTCGCAACGACCCAGAAGTTCTAAAGCGCCATAAGATTGAAGTAGCTCTATGGACGTACCGTGAACAGGCGCAGTTGAGCCCAGAGAAGGATTCAAAGGTGCACAACTTTAACGCACTCATGAAACTTCATGAGGCTCTAAAGATTGAGCAAAAGGGCGGCAGAACAGTTCACCCTGCCAGACGAGTCTCTTTTGAGAAGGAAGCGGAGAAGTTTGCTGCCGAGCCCTCACCCAATCGCATCAACGTAGTTGCTAACAAGATCAATCCGACACGAGCCCAAGCGTGAAAGCAAAAAAACCTCCAATTCGGAGGTTTTTCTTGGACCTGTCAAAAGGCTATTTGAGAATGTAGGTCGCAGTGCAGGCCGCAATCGAACCTAAAAGCCACATGAGGTTAACAAGCCAACCTTTCCTGTGCCACTGACTTTCTACTTGCTTTGCCGCCTCTCGTTTTGCAATGCTTTTAATATAGCCGAGTACCTTCTCTCCGATTATCACCCCAGCGGCTTCGGAGTGTTCAGCCACAATACTCTGGCTGAGCTTGTGAGGCTCCAGGTTCAAGGAGAGGTTGGCAAGTGTCTGTTTGGCCTTCTCCTCAATCTCAGCATTCTTCTTATCAAGCAGCTCCATAGCCTGCACAACGTGTTGAAGAACTGCATCAAGGCTTTCGTTGAGCTCAGCATTCACGGCCTCAACCCTTCTACCTATCGTTTCGAAGATTTTCTCTTCTTGCTCCAGCATTCCAGCCAAATTGGAGGACTGTCGCTCAACCACAGACCGCAGGTTGGCAATCGTCTTTTCACTGAGTTTGTGGAGCTCGTGCGCGGCAGAGATCTCAATCGCTATGTCCTCGATGCGGGCGTTGGAGTCCTCCGCGAACTTCAAGTAGAAGAGCTGCGCCTCTACTGGTAGCGCCTCCAGGTGCTTTCTAGCCCATTGGGAGGCCTGCGCACCATACCTCTGCGCGTAGCGTTGACCAAGGTCAATCACGTCCTGCGGGTTCACAGGCAATGCACCTGACACAGGCTCACTCTCAACCGCTTCCACTTCGCCGCCCCGTCTTTGCGCAGAGGTATCGGGGACGGTTGATTCTGTCTGTCGCTTCGATGGCCCTCCCCCTCTTCCAAAGCCAGGGGTCATTTCTAAATCGTTCTCAACGCGCTTTGTTTTTAACTTCTCGTTCAGGTTCGCCAAATCAATTCTATTGCTCATAATTTGAACCCTATTTGTCGGGCCCTCCTCCTTTGTTGTTATTTTTAATATAGCGAATAGACATGCAATGTCAAGACATCACTTGACTTCAGCATGAAATCTGCTAATTTGATAACAGAACAACAATAGGGAGGTTTTATATGATTGGAATTAAATTCAGCTTGATGCAGAGATTACACGACTGGGCTGGCGACAGATTTATTGGACCGATAGAGGAATTAAGCAAGCGTTCTGGAGTCAATCTTTTTGGAAGCTTCTATTTACCAAGACGAAGCATTCACCTAACGTCCATCGAACCAGGACAGATGGTTAAACGAATCGAAGACAACGATTATCGCAGGCGACTCACAAAGTGGATTGCCATTTATATGACTCCAATATCGTTGGCAAACGTTCTGTTCTGGGTCTTTGTGTTCCCACCTGTAGTGAGCGGATTGATTTCAGGAGTGAGCAGCCTGGAGCGAAGCACAACGAATAAAGTAAAGATTGGCTTAGCACGTGGGTTCGGCTCTACCGCTTCTTGTTCAGGTGAGGAATACAGCACTGGATGCCTTCAATACCTTAAAGACAAGATTGGTTTGAACAGCAAACGACTGGAGGAAGCAGCAGCCGGTCTTGATGAGGGAACATTTAAGAATCTCATCGCCTTGCGAGTGATGCTCACAGCCAAAACCCAGTCGCCAGTCGGCTCAAACGAAGCAGTCCAAATTGAAGCTCAAATTTCTCAATTAGAGAAAACACTTCAAATTAGCCCCACACAACTTTCCAAAATCAAAGACATTCTTAACGAGGACATTGCTGATGGCATTCGGCGCACCAAGGTAGAGGCCTACTTCGAGGGAGTCAATCTTCTCACCAAGGCGAAAACCACACCTCTAACCGAACAAGAAAAATCACGATACAAACAAATCAAAGAACTAACAGGAAAATAAGGAGGACAACAATGAAGGAATTTTTTAAGAGGCTAGTCTCAAAACTCAAACTGATATCGCCAATGATAAATTGGCATGCCGGGGCATATGTATTTTTACCACTTCACACTATAGGTGAGCAGACCCAAGCCATCGTGAAGGACCTCATCGGAAGATGGGACGTACCCGATAACAAATGGGTAGCGCCTGACCTTCGAGACTATTTGCCCAACTTCTTGATAACGAAGAGTGGCTCTCTAATGAGCACTCGCACAACACCTGAAGACATTGAGGGAATGTCGCTCAGCCCAGCTTCAATTGTTCTTTACCACGGCGTGCTCGGTATCGGAGCAGTGCTTACCGGCCTAATCCTTGCCCTCTCTAGCATCAAGCTAGGAGCAATCATTGGAGCACTCGGTGTGGTTCTCTCAATTTATTCGCTTCTACACTTCATTTTTGCGTCCAGACGAATAGCTTCAATCCTTCTTTTGGCTGGTGTGGCTATCGCTTTCTTGGGGTTTGGCAACACTCTCATTGCCAGAGCATCAGTCTTTGAAAACCACTACGTGAGCGTTATCTTTTTAATGTTTTTTGCTTTTGGACCTGTTGTTTACGCCTACTACAGGGAGAAGAAGCACTTAGACCAGCTCATTATCCAATCTCACAACAGTGCTGGCGCTTTGGTTATCAAAGGATTGCTTGGGAAAGAACAGCGTGAGCTTCAAGCAATCCAGGCCAAAAAGGACATGGACGCAGGCGCCATTCAAATCGACATAGGCATTTCGACAGGTGCTTTCAGGGATGTAATTAGCCCGTCGATTGCAGACCCAGGACTCAAACTCGGTATGAGCACCAAGGACACGAACTATCACACCTGGATTACCGGCGCTACTGGCAAAGGCAAATCTGGATCGATACGCCAAGTCGCCTACACCGTGGCTCGCTCCGAACAATTCGGGATGCTGGTGGCTTGTGGCAAAGGCTCTTTGCCATTTCAATTGAAGAAAACTCTCCATTACCTTATCACCCCCGATAAGCCATACAACATTTTCGCCAAACTCACACCCACTGATGGCTGCGAAGCTTTGCGAGCTAGATATATAAGCCGAGATGTGAAAGACCCATTTTGGCCAGAGTCTGCACTGTCGTTTATCAACGTGTGTTGGGAGTTTATGGACGCCTTGTGCCACAGCAAGATTGCAGAGGAGGAGCTCGTCATAGGGGAGGAATACGTCAAGTACAACCCTCAAGGCTTGGTAATGATGAGCCGTCTTCTTCAATCCGGCTACGCCAATGCACAGATTATTGATTTAATCAGAAAACTTCACCCTGAGATGAGTTCTGGCTTCACCCCCCTAGCTTCAGCTATCTACTACATTGAGAAGAAGTTTGACGCATTTCCCGAGCAGACCAAGGAATCGATTTTGGCGACCGCCAACCTTTGGCTTTCTCACTTCACCAGCAACCCCGATATGGCAGGCTGGGCGTCCGCCGACGCAGAACCAATCTCAATGAAAGAGTGCTTCACGGAGGGCAAACGCATCGGTATCGGTTTTGGTGAGGACAAAGGCGCTTGTGGCTCTTTGTATCTTCACTTTATTAACCGTGAGTTCAAACGAGCAGCCTTCGAAACCCCCACAGAAGAGAAGAAATTCGAGTGCTTCTACGTTTTTGACGAGTGCTTTTCTATCGTCGCTCTTAACACAGCCAATCCAACTCGTATGGATGACGATGTTTTCGCTTCCCTGTGTCGCGAATGGAAAGTTCACCTGATTTACTGTAGCCAAAGTATGTCGCAGTTATTGGGGCGCTTCTCAGAAGCTGTTGTTCACGGCTACTGGGGAAACTTCAACAACTTCCTAGACCTTGGCTCAAACGACCCTAAAACGGAAGCTTACTTGCGCGAGCGCCTTGGTGTTGCCCCTCGCTATATCAAAGACAATATGCCCTCAGAGAGCATCGACTTCTTGAGTACATACAATCGCAAAGCGGCTGCGCCGATGTATGACGAGATGAATCCAAATATGGCCGCGATGAAGAACGCCTATGGCCTTCTCGGCCTAGACGGAGGGTATGACCACAAGAAAAGAGACGTTGGCAAGTTCCCCGTGATCACCATTGGCATTACCAAACCTGACCAGAACATTTCAATTCTCGATGAAAAGACGTACACCAAGTTCAGCAACATAAGCCGTGTTGGATTGTTCTTGTGCTTGAGAGCAGGCTTACGCCGAGTTGATTATGTGAAGCTTCTGGGTGTTGACCCTGATGGCAATCCGTATCCAGAGGTTGAGCTTGACAAGGAATTCAGAAGAATTGAAGGCCGCGAGGAGGTAAGACGCGCATTGGTCCTTGTGCCGCTCCTCAATGAGGGGAAAGTCGCCGAGGCAACCGCTCTTGCTATGAAAGGGGACTTATGAAACCTCACAGACGAGTAAATCTCGTTTGTGGCGTTCTCCTCTCTCTGTGCTTTGTAGGCTGTGGCGAGAAGGCCAGTAGCTCGGCAGCCCTTCCCGACCTGGAGGACCTCAGCCCCTCCACTGCGCAGCCGCCCTCTGCGCCCGCTACCCCGCCCAGGGTATCCCCACCAGTCAGCAGCCCTCCTCCAGCACCCGTACAGGCGCCTGTGAGTCCCGAGGTGCCAGGCACACCTACTCCTGCGGCGACCGTCCAAACCCCTGCTGCGGTGGCGCCAGTTGCTCCGCAGCCGGCAGCTCAATCAGGTACACCGGAGCCTCAGGGAAAGGCGAAGCGGGTCTCCTTCGCAAGGTCAAGCAATGTGGCCACAGAGTATTCCCGCTATGCCCTCGGCCAAGGCAAGCCCTGGGAAAGTCTGGTTGCCCAGGTTGAGGGTTTCAAAAATTCGTTTTACAGAGACAACGTGGGCCTTGCCGTTGGTTTCGGCTTCAACGCGAGCCACCAGACGAGACAAACAAACCGCAGAGCGGGTATCGAGGTGCTGAAGAGCGAGCAGGCCGCAAGGACCTTGGAGAGCTTGACTGGACAGATGGACCCACCAAGCTTGCCAGCAATCCAGGTGAGCCCGGAGCAGGCCATGGGCATGAGCTTGCTCCTCAAGCCAGGATATGAAGATCCCATGAGAGCGTGGATTCCAGGCTTTGACCAACTGAAGCCTCACCAACAAGCAGTGTTGGTTTACCACGCATACAAAGTCGGTCCTGGCGGCGCAGTGAAGTACAGGACGCTCAAAGCCAAAATTGCTGCAATGTTGGCGAATCCCACACCAGAGGCAACCAAAGCCGCTGGAGCGCAGTTTCAGTACACGTACAAGCTCAAGGGAGAGGTGAAGACCGACTTGCGCTCCAGCGTCTACATGCAAGCCCTGTGGAATGACCCTGAGGCCTACGCAGCCCTCATTGGCGGGAAAGCCTCCACCTTCGTTGCCACTCTTCCTGAGTTCAAAGTCTCAGGCAAGTCTTCAATTTCCGACAACGACATTGACGATCCTATCGGCGAAGTGAAAGCAGAGATGGACCGCACTGGCAGACGCATTCCTATGACCATCACCTACAGCCCAGCTGACAGACAAATAATTAGAGGTAGAGCTGTCGCCCTTGGTGGCGGCGGATAAACAAGAAGCACCTTCGGGTGCTTTTTCAATGCTTGCTTTTTGAAAATGTTCTGCTACTTTATTTGCATAACATTTATAAAGGGGAGCAGCCATGCAAAAGCAAGAGAAAAAGGAAGCCGAAAGTGAATCGCAGTTAAAAGAAAAAGAACAACTCAGAATCGTCATACGGGAAACCTTGGGCGATAGAGATCACGTCAAGGTAGTTTTTGACAATGACCGGGACCGTTTTCTCATCACCCCTCATGACTACTCACTTCGGACCAGCACAGCGTTCAGGAAAGAATTCACCAGCTACTTTTCACAACCTACCAAATGGGACTCAGAGCAAAAGGCATTCGCCGTCCCCGTTGCAGAACTACCCAAGGTTAGGGAAGCCGTTAAATGCGCACGAAGACTTGCGGTCCAGTTTGAGCAGATGCGGGGCACCTGGCTAGCAGGTGTTAAGCAGAATCTCTGGAAAGCCATAGACGATATTGAGAGGCCAGGATTCAACAACCGGTTAACCCAAGCGATGGCTTATCGCACTGAACGCCCAGAAGAAATTCCAAGCCTCCCCCCTCTACCCCAGCGCTATGAACATCCCGTTCTGAATGAGCGAGTCGCCGACACAAGGGAAGGAAAGTTTTCCAACGGGCCAATCATTGATGTGAATGAATATTTCGTGGTTCAGTACAGCAGTAGAGGCAATTTACAAGGCGACCAAGTTAGCAAAGACCCCAATCACTGGATAACTCTTCACTCAACCGAAAAGTTTCTACATACACGCCAGGATTGGCTTGAACCCAAGGCCGCAGTGGCACGCGCTTTGGGACGATGGGAAGGCGATGACGAAAACGAACCGCTAAAGCGCCCATGGAAGAGCATTGAGTACAACTCCTACATGAAGGCCATGGTCTTCGAGTACGACAAGAACATTCACTCACCTAAAGCCCGAAAAGAGCTTTCACCAGCCCAGGTGGTTGAAGAGCAAGTCAGAGTGGAAGTGATAGCTCAGATTCCAGTATCCGAAGAGAAGAAGGCGAAAGCACCAGTTCGCAAGAAACGCCAAGCTCAAGCAATGAGCATGTGAGGCCGTCATGGAAAAAGAAGAAATCTCAAAGATTCACGAAGAAGTTGGAACAAAATTTCTTGAACTGGTAGACAAAGCAATTGCGGGCGAGTGGGAGCGCCCTTGGCTCCCACTCAAAGGTGGCCTACCGAGAAACGGGCACACCAATGAAAATTATCAAGGCGAGAACACTGCCGTTTTAATTGCAGCAGGCTATTCTGACTCTCGTTTTTACACGCACAGACAACTAAAGAAAATTGTCGAAGAAACCGGCCTTACCTTAGATTGGCGAGGACAAACCGGATACCCCGCGTTCAAGGTATTGAAAGTTGGAGCTCGCAATAAGCAAACAGGCGAGCAACTTATGAACGACGATGGGACACCGAAAATGTTCATGGTTCGAAAATACTTCACTGTATTTAACGCAGAACAGGTAAAGGGACTACCGCCAGAAGAAGAGCGCGTCTTCAAGCACGAACCGATATTTGCTGTGGAGCAGATGAGAAAAGCGGTCGAAGCCAGAATGGGCATCAAGTTCATCGACGGCGGCGATATGGCTTGCTTCATACCTAGCAAGAACGAGATACGCCTTCCCCACGTCGAGCAGTTCAAATCCGCCATGGGCCATGCGCTTACAACGCTCCACGAAATAGCTCACGCCACTGGCCCCGTGCTAGAAAGACCAATGGACGGGAAGTTTGGCACTGAGACATATGCCAAAGAAGAATTCGTAGCTGAAACATCAACAGTCTTAGCCGCTCGTGAATTGGGAATGCCAACTGACGACTACCAACACGACATGCACATATCTTATCTACAAAGCTGGAAGAAAGCGATTGTCAATGACAAGAGCTATGTGGTGAAAACCATTGCTGAGGCCTCAAGAGCGATTAACTATGCCATGGAGCACCTGAGAGAGTTTCTATATGGGCTCAACGAACAGCACATTGCTACCCCCGAGCAAAATGACTTGCTTGAATCTATTGGTATTCCCAAGCGGATCCAAAAACAGATTCAGGCTCAAACAGTTGACCCCGAGCAACAAGCAGCACCCAGCAAAAAGCAGAAGGTTGAGCTTACTGCTTTGAGTAAGAAATCCAGAACCTCGAAGCAGGAGAAGCAACCAGTGATGAGCATGTAAACAAGAAAGGGCCGTTTGGCCCTTTTTCATTCTCACCGCTCATTGCCTCAACTTGACTCACATTTATTTCCGCTAACTTCTTTGTATAACAACAAAGGAGGAAAGGCCAACAAAGATTGGCCGAAGGAAAATGAAATTACAAAAATGGATATCAAAGGCGCTCAACTACTTTCGACTTTATCGCAAGTTTCGACATAAACGCCTCATCAAGCAAGCCAAACGAGTTCACATCAAGCTAGTTGAAATTTCAAGAGAGTCGAATCATGAACCTCGAATCATTGGCTACACAAGAAAGATAAACCCCTTTGTCTTCGAAGAACTCATTCTTTCAGCGATTGAGGACAGCAATGTTCGAATCATTCGAAACCCAGGTACACGGGGGATGGCGGTATCGACGGGATTTTTCATTTGAAACTAGGCAGCGTTCTTATTCAATGTAAGCGCTACAGCAGCCACATCAATCCCAAACACGTAGAAGAACTCACCTTGAAAGTCCGTGAGGGCAAACACCACCTGGGTATCTTTGTTCACACTGGCAAGACGGGCGACAAGTCGAAGTTGGTTATCAACGAAGCAAAGAACGTAGTTTTCGTCAGTGGCTCAAATCTTGTGAAAGTACTACTCGGCACGAAGCACATACAAGACCTTATCAACGAGAAGACGGCCTACTTCCAAAGAGTCTGAGTCATTCTGCACATTGCTTCGCAAGCGGGATTCCCTTCTACGCCCGCCTGTCGTCTCGATCCTTCGGATTAGCTGCGCTACGTGCCAGGCAACCCTTGTGAATGTCAGCCAGTGGCGCCTCCTCTTCCCTTAAGGCGACGCCACAGCTTCAGGAAATTTGACAAAAATTCGACAAACGCCCGTCTATTGGTTAGTTGTCCCAATGGAGGCTGTTAAAGTGCACCAGAAGCAGCCCCCGCCAATCACGATGGTTTCGGTGGGCGACGGTGAAGAAGACATGGGCACGGCTCCGGCTGGGTTGGAAAACGGCGAACCCGATATTGTCGCGGCTTGACGTGACGGATGCCGGTCACTACATTACTAACCCGCGAGTCATTAACCCACATGCCCACTCCCCGTTCCCTTGTCGACAAGTTCTGCCCGGTGCGCTCCAAGCGCGAACGCCGGAAGGAAGCGCGCCCCGGCGAACTGCTGGCTGCCGCGCTCGACCTGTTCGTCGAAAAAGGCTTTGCCGCCACCCGTTCGGAAGAAGTGGCGGCGCGTGCCGGGGTCTCCAAAGGCACGCTCTTTCTGTATTTTCCGAGCAAGGAAGAGCTCTTCAAGGCCGTGATCATGGAGAACCTCGGCGGCCGCTTCACCGAGTGGAACGCCGAGTTCGAGGCTTTCGAGGGCACCACCGCCGAGATGCTGCGCTACTGCATGAACGTGTGGTGGGAGCGCGTGGGCCTGACCAAGGCATCGGGCCTGACCAAGCTCATGATGAGCGAAGGCGGCAACTTCCCCGATCTGGCGGAGTTCTACCGCGAGCAGGTGGTGCGCCCCGGCCACGACCTGCTGCGGCGCATCCTTCAGCGCGGCATCGACCGCGGCGAATTCGCGCCGGTCGACATCGACCATGCGATCTATTCGGTGATCGCACCCATGGTCTTTCTCATGCTCTGGAAGCATTCGGCCATGGTCTGCGTCGACGGAGAAAGCGCCCTGGACCCAGAGAAATTCCTCGCCACCCAGGCCGAAACCGTGCTCTACGGGCTCAGCGTGCGCCCGGGAGACAAGGCATGAAGAAGTCGTTTGTATGGCCGAGCGGGCCGATGGCGTCATCCGGGCCACCTAAAATTGAAGGTTTGTCCTGAGCCCACAAGGAAAGCCACGCCATGAACCCCACCCCCACCCTCGAGCGCTTGCGCTTCAACATGATCGAACAGCAGATCCGCCCCTGGGATGTGCTGGACCTGGACATCCTCGACCTGCTGGCCACCATCCACCGGGAAGACTACGTGCCGGAAGCCCACCGCACGCTCTCCTTCTTCGACATGGAACTGCCCCTCCTCGACGGCTCCGTGCCTGGCGAGATCATGCTGTCCCCCAAGGTCGAGGCCCGCATGCTGCACGACCTGAAAGTGCAGAAACATGAGTCGGTGCTCGAAATCGGCACCGGTTCGGGCTTCATGGCCGCCCTCCTCGGCGCCCGCGCCGCCCAGGTGCTGTCGCTCGAAATCAATCCCGTGCTGGCCGCCCGCGCCGCCGAGACGCTGCGCCAGAACGGCGTGAGCAACGTCGAAGTGCGCCACGCCGACGGCGCCGTGCCCCTGCCCAGCGGCCCGAGCTTCGACGTGATCGTGCTGAGCGGCTCGGTCGCCCGCATTCCGCAGAACCTGCTGGGATCGCTCAAGGTCGGCGGCCGCCTCGCCGCCATCGTGGGCGAGGAGCCGATGATGCGCGCCCACTTCGTCACCCGCTCGAGCGAAAGCAAGTGGGACACGGTCCAGCCCTGGGACACCGTGGCGCCGCGCCTCTTGAACTTCCCCGAGCCCTCGCGCTTCTCGTTCTGAGCGGGCCGCACGAATGATCGACCAAGTCCGCCCCGCCGACCTTGCCGCCTGGTTCGCCCAGGACGCCGATGCCACCCCGGTGCTGCTCGATGTGCGCGAACCGTGGGAGCTGCAGACGGCGAGCGTCACGCCCGCGGGCTTCACGCTGCTGGCGATCCCGATGAACGAGATTCCGGGCCGCCTCGCCGAACTCGGCGAAGGTCAACGCGTCGCCTGTCTCTGCCACCACGGCGCGCGCAGCCAGCGCGTGGCCGCGTTTTTGAACCAGAACGGCTTTGACCAGCTCGCCAACGTGGCGGGCGGCATCGACGCCTGGTCGTCGCACGACCCTACGGTCCCGCGCTACTGATTCTTTCCCTCAAGGACGTTCAATGCCTCCACGGCCCCGGCTTCTGCCACTTTCCGCAGCACTCGCCAGCGTTATCGCGACCCTGCTTGCACTGCCGGCCCAAGGCCAGACACTGAACGAACTCTATGACTCCGCCCGTGGCTACGACGCTACGTACCAGGGCGCCCGGGCGCAGTACGACGCGAACGTCGCGCGCGCCGCGCAGGCCAAGGCCGGTATCCTGCCGGCCGTCGGGCTCACCGCCGGCGTGAACCGCAGCAACCTGGACATCGACACCCTCACGGGCACCAGCCGAGGCGCCAGCGCCTCGCGCGACTTCAACACGCAGAACGTCGGCATCAACGCCACGCAGCCGCTCTACCGCCCCGCCAACTGGGCCACCTACGAGCAGGGCAAGCGCCAGACGGAGATCGCGCTGGCGGTGCTCACCACCGCCGAGCAGGACCTGATCGTGCGCGTGAGCCAGGCGTACTTCGATGTGCTCGCAAGCCAGGACAGTCTGGCACTCGTGCGCGCGCAAAAGGTCGCCGTGGCCGAACAGCTCGCGTCGGCCAAGCGCAACTTCGAGGTCGGCACCTCCACCATCACCGATTCGCGCGAAGCCCAGGCCCGCTACGACCTCGTGATCGCGCAGGAGATCGCCGCCGAGAACGACCTGCAGGTCAAGAAGATCATGCTCGACCAGCTCGTCGGCCGCCCCGGCAGCGTGCCGGTGCCGCTGGCCGTGCCCGTCGTGCTGCCCACTGCCCAACCCGCGGACATCAACGCCTGGGTCGCGCAGGCCGACGAGGTGCATCCCGCGATCCAGCAGGCGCGCCTCGGTCTCGATGTGGCCGGGCTCGAAGTGCAGAAGGCACAGGCCGGCCACAAGCCCACGCTCGACGCCAACCTGGGCTACAACGTCACGCGCAACCCGACCGGCACCAGCACCAGCACCGTGGGCACGCGCGTCAACGCCGCCACGGTCGGCGTCACGTTCAACCTGCCGCTCTTCGCGGGCTTCGCGACCGAGAACCGCATCAAGGAAACACTGGCGCTCGAAGACCAGTCGCGCAGCGTGCTCGACGGCACCCGGCGCAGCGTGGCCCAGGCCACGCGCGCGGCGTACCTCGGCCTCGTGTCGGGTGCGGGCCAGGTCAAGGCGCTGGAAGCGGCCGAGGCCTCGAGCCAGAGCGCGCTCGATGCCAACAAGCTCGGCTACCAGGTGGGCGTGCGCATCAACATCGACGTGCTCAATTCGCAGAGCCAGTTGTTCCAGACCAAGCGCGACCTCGCGCAGGCGCGCTACAACGTGCTGCTGGGCAACCTGAAACTGCGCCAGGCCAACGGGACGCTGACGACCGCGGACATGAACGCGATCAACGCGACGCTGGCGAGCAACGGGAGCACGCCGGCGGTGCCCTCGGTCACGACGACGCCGGATCGTTCGCCTGCGCCGTCCTCGACGACGGTGACGCCGCCCAGCATTCCGGTGGTGCCGCCAGTGCCGGTGCAGCCGTTCAACCCGACGCCTCCGGCGATGCCGACGGCTCCGGTGCCGCCGGTGATCGTGAATCCGCCGGTGCGCTGAACGAGGGTTAGATCTTTTCTTCTCCCTCCCCTTCCGGGGGAGGGTCGGGGTGGGGGCACGACGGCTTCAACCCCTGCACAGCGCTCGTTGGGCGCTTGCCCCCATCCCAGCCTTCCCCCGGAAAGGGAAGGAGCAAAGCGGGCTCAGTCCAGAGTTGGTTCCGCGCGCTCGGGTTCGGCGGCCAACGGCACGCCCTCCGCCACCACAGGCTCCGCCGCCTGCGCAATCGCCAGCACAGCCGCCGCCGTGCGCTCGGCCGCTCCGCGGTTCGACGACGAGAACGCCAGCGCAGCCTCGGCCATCGCCGCTCGCCGCTCGGGGTTCTCGACCAGCTTCAGCGCCGCCGTCACCGCTTGCTCCATGCCTTCGACCCGCAGCGACGCACCGGCCGCCAGCGACAGCTGCGCCGCCTCGGCGAAATTGAAGGTCGATGGCCCCATCACCACCGGGCAGCCACAGGCGGCCGGCTCGATGAGGTTCTGCCCGCCCAGCGGCTCGAAGCTGCCTCCCAGCAGCGCCACGTCGGCCAGGCCGTAGTACAGCGCCATCTCGCCGAGCGAATCGCCTAGCCAGATTTCCGCATCCGTCGGCTGGCCCGCGGCGCTGCGGCGCGCGACCGCGAAACCCTGCGATTCGATCAGCGCCGCCACTTCGTCGAAACGTTGCGGATGGCGCGGCACGATCATCCATTGCACGTCGTGCACGCGCTTGGCGATCGAGCGGATCGCGCCTTGCTCGGGCGGCACGGGCGAGGTCGCGCCGAAGCGCTTGAGCACCTCGAGCAGCAGCCGTTCCTCGCCGTCGCGCGAACTCGCGAGCACGACCATGGGCTTGGGCAGGCGCTCGCGCAGCGAGGTCGCGGCGGTGAGCTGCCGTGCATCCGGCGTCGCATCGAACTTGAGGTTGCCGTAGATGCCGGCCACCTTGGCGCCGAGCGACACCAGCCGGTGCGCGTCGGCCTCGGTCTGCGCCCACACGGCCGCCAGCGCCGAGTACGCGGGCCGCGCGAGCCAGCCCAGGCGCTCGGCCGCGGCCAGCGATTTCTCGTTGAGACGCGCATTGGCCAGCACCAGCGGAATGCGGCGCTCGGCGCAGGCCGCGGCCATCTCGGGCCAGACCTCGGTTTCCATCAGCACGCCGATGCGCGGCTTGAAGCGGTCGAGAAACCGCGCGACGGCACCCGGCGTGTCCCACGGCTGCCAGACCTGCGTGTCGCCGGGCTCGAGCAGCTTGGCGCCCTCTTCGCGGCCGGTCGCGGTGCCGTGCGTGAGCAGGATCGGAATGCCCGGGTACTGCCGCCGCAGTTCGGCAATGAGGATGGCGGCCGCGCGCGTTTCGCCGAGCGACACCGCGTGCACCCAGCACTGGGCCTCGCCGGTGATGGATTCGTCGTAGTGGCCGAAGCGCTCCTCGACGGCCACGGCATAGCCCGGCTCGGCCTCCGCGCGGCGCCGCAGCTTGCGGCGCACCAGCGGTTGCACGACGGTGGTGAAGGCGCCGTACAGGCGCAGCAGCAGGGAACGCACAGGTGTCAGTGGGAAGCTTCGGCCAGCTTGGCGTCGGGTTTGGCGGTGCGCAGCAGCGCGAGCATTTCGGCCTGGATGCGCTGGAGCGCGGCATCGGTCTGGCCTTCGAAGCGCAGCACCAGCACGGGCGTGGTGTTGGAAGCGCGGATCAGCCCGAAGCCATCGGGCCAGTCCACGCGAAGGCCGTCGATGGTCGAGACCTTGGCGGGTGCGGCGAAGCTCGCGCCCTTCACGAGCGTGTCGACCACCGCGTGCGGCTCGCCTTCGGCGCAGGCCACGTTGAGTTCGGGCGTAGAGAAGCTGGTGGGCAGCGCGTTGAGCACCTCACTCGCGTCCGGGCTCTTGCTCAAGATTTCCAGCAGGCGGCAGCCAGCGTAAGTGCCGTCGTCGAAGCCGAACCAGCGTTCCTTGAAGAAGATGTGGCCGCTCATCTCGCCGCCCAGCGGCGAATCGATTTCCTTCATCTTGGCCTTGATGAGCGAGTGGCCGGTCTTGTAGATCATCGGCTTGCCGCCCGCGGCCTCGATGGCGGGCGCGAGGCGCTGCGAGCACTTCACGTCGTAGACGATGGTGCCGCCGGGCACGCGCGAGAGCACGTCTTGTGCGAAGAGCTGCATCTGGCGGTCCGGGAAGATGTTCTGGCCGTCCTTGGTGACGATGCCCAGGCGGTCGCCGTCGCCGTCGAAGGCCAGGCCCAGTTCGGCTTCGCCCTTGGCCAGTTCGGCCATCAGGTCCTTGAGGTTCTCCAGCTTGCTCGGGTCGGGATGATGGTTGGGGAAATCGCCGTCGACCTCGCTGAAGAGCTCGACCACCTCGCAGCCGATGGCGCGGAAGATGGCGGGGGCCGTGGCACCCGCGATGCCGTTGCCCGAATCGACCACGATCTTCATCGGACGCGCCAGCTTGATGTCGCCCGCGATGCGCTTGACGTAGGCGTCGGTCACATCGACCTTGCGCACGCTGCCGCCCGGTGCCAGCTTGGCGGTGCCGTCTTCCATGGTCTTGCGCAGGCCCTGGATCTCGTCGCCGTAGATGGCGCGGCCGGCCAGCACCATCTTGAAGCCGTTGTAGTCCTTGGGGTTGTGGCTGCCGGTGACCTGGATGCCGCTGGTGCACAGCGTGTGGGCCGCAAAGTAGAGCATCGGCGTGGTCACCGCGCCCACGTCGATCACCTCGACGCCGGTGGCCACCAGGCCCTTGATCAGGGCCTCGGCCAGTGCGGGGCCCGACAGGCGTCCATCACGCCCCACGGCCACCGTCTTCTCGCCAGCGGCGCGGGCGGCGCTGCCGAACGCGCGCCCGAGGGCTTCGGCCACCTCGGCATCGAGGGTGACGGGCACGACGCCGCGGATGTCATAGGCCTTGAAGATCGACGCGCTGAGCTGCATAAAAGGCGTTTCCCTGTGGGTTTTTGGAACGGGGATTGTAGGCAACGCCCCGCCTGCCCACATGTCCGAAAACGGCCAGTTGAAACGACTCGAAACCGTATCATTTGTCCATGCCTTCCACCCAAGCCCCCTCTGAAGCGCTCGAGAGCGACGCCTGCTACCTGGCGATGAAGACGCACGATGCGCGCTTCGACGGCTCGTTCTTCACTGCGGTGACCTCCACCGGCATCTATTGCCGGCCGGTCTGCCGCGTGAAGCTGCCGCGGCGCGAGAACTGCCGGTTCTTCGTGCATGCGGCGCAGGCCGAGGCCGAGGGCTTCCGCCCGTGCCTGCGCTGCCGGCCCGAGCTGGCGCCGCGCGCGGCCAGCTGGTCGACCGAAGACGCCTCCCGCATCCTCGCGCTGCAGGCCGCACGGCTGATCGACGAGCCCGACGCATGGACCCACGGCGACGACAACGGCCCCGGCGCGGCGCAGATCGCGGCGCGACTGGGTGTGAGCGACCGGCACCTGCGGCGCATCTTCGAGGCGCAGTTCGGCGTCTCCCCGCTGCAATACCTGCAGACGCGGCGCCTGCTGGCCGCCAAGCAGCTGATCGCCGACACGCGCCTGCCGATGACGCAGGTGGCGCTGGCCAGCGGCTTCGCGAGCGTGCGCCGCTTCAATGCCGCGTTCGTCGAACATTACGGCCTCAACCCCAGTGCGCTGCGGCGCGCGGGCGGCACACAGGGTGGCGAAGGCAAGGCGATCGAAGTGCGGCTGGGCTTTCGTCCACCCTACGACGTGAACGCGATGCTCGGCTTCTTCGCGCGCCGCGCCCTGCGTGGTGTCGAGGTGGCGACCACAGCCGACGGCAAGGCGCCCGCCAAGGGCAGCACGCCGACCTATGTGCGCCTGGCCCGCACATTGCGCGTGCAGCAACGCGGGCAGGCCAACGCCGGATGGCTGCAGCTGCGCTTCGACCTCGAACGCGAGCAGATGCTGCTGTCGGTCAGCGATTCGCTCGCCGCGGTGCTGCCGATCGTGATCAGCCGGGCCCGCGCGATGCTCGATCTCGATGCCGAACCGATGGCGATCAACGCGGCGCTGCATGCGGCCTTCCCGCACGGCGACGGACTGCGCGTGCCCGGCACGGTCGACGGCTTCGAGCTCGCGGTGCGCGCGGTGCTGGGTCAGCAGATCACGGTGGCCGCGGCGCGCACGCTGGGCTCGCGGCTTGTCGAGGCGTTCGGCGAACCCATCGCCACGCCCATCGACGGGCTGGACAAGCTGTTTCCCACACCCGCGGCACTCGCGGCGGCGAGCGGCGATGCGCTGGGGCAGCTCGGCATCGTGCGGCAACGCCAGGCCGCCCTGCAGGCCATCGCGCGCGAAGTGGCGGCCGGCAAGCTGGCGCTGCATGCGGGCGCCGACGTGCCCGCGACCATCGCCGCGCTGCAGGAACTCCCCGGCATCGGTGCCTGGACCGCGCAGTACATCGCGATGCGCGCGCTGCGCTGGCCCGATGCATTTCCGGCCGGCGACGTCGCCCTGCAGAAGGCGCTGGGCGTGACCACCGCGCGCGCGGCCAGCGAGGCCTCGCAGGCATGGCGGCCCTGGCGCAGCTATGCGGTGCTGCGGGCCTGGCACGCGCCCTCTTCTCCCCCAGCCGCCACTGAAGAAATGGCGGCGGATTCTCCCCACATCGCAACGGCAGGCGTCGCAGCCTGAAATGTCATGA
Organism: Variovorax sp. W2I14; assembly: GCF_050435205.1. Taxonomy (NCBI): domain Bacteria; kingdom Pseudomonadati; phylum Pseudomonadota; class Betaproteobacteria; order Burkholderiales; family Comamonadaceae; genus Variovorax; species Variovorax sp. W2I14. Next base: position 3,115,883 of record NZ_JBNDJX010000001.1, read on the forward strand.
AGTTCAAGAGCAAGACCATCTACACCTCGCACATCGACACGCCGCTCGGCGGCATCACGATGGCGGCCACAGACCAGGGCCTGGCCGGCGTCTGGTTCGACCAGCAGCGCCACTGGCCCGACACCACGGGCTGGATCGCGAAGGACGACCATCCGGCGCTCATCGAGGCCGGCACGCAGCTGCGCGACTATTTCGCCGGCAAGCGCGGCGACTTCGACATGCCGCTGGACCTGTCGCACGGCACCGCGTTCCAGCAGAGCGTGTGGCAGGCGCTGCTCGCGATTCCCGCCGGCAAGACCATGACCTACGGTGCGCTCAGCGTGCATGTGGGCAACCCGGCCGCGGTGCGCGCGGTGGGCGCGGCCGTGGGGCGCAACCCGATCAGCGTGATCGTTCCCTGCCACCGCGTGCTCGGCTCCGACGGTTCGCTGACCGGTTACGCTGGCGGGCTTCACCGCAAGACCGCCCTCCTCGAATTGGAAGGCGCGAGATAAGAAAAGAACCGAGAGACGCATGAGCACAACAACACAGAACAACACTGCCACCAGCATCGCCAAGCCCTGGCTCATCGACCTCGTGCTGCTCGGTGCGCTCTGGGGCGCATCCTTTCTCTTCATGCGCATCGGCGCGGCCGAATTCGGCGCGTTGCCGACGGCCGCGGTGCGGGTGGCGATCGCCGCGCTGTTCCTGCTGCCGATCGCGTTGGTGCGCGGCCAGGGGCCGGCCATCGCCACGCACTGGAAGGCCACTTTCGGCGTCGGCGTCTTCAACTCGGGGATGCCGTTCGCGCTCTTCTGCTTTGCGCTCCTGACCATCAACTCCGGCCTCGCTGCCGTCATCAACGCCACCGTGCCGATGTTCGGCGCGCTGGTCGCGTGGGCGTGGTTCCGAGAGCGGCCGAGCGGCTCGCGCATCGTCGGCCTCGTTATCGGCTTTACCGGCGTCGCGATGCTCGCGAGCCGGAGCGCCGGCCTGCACGCCGGCGCGAGCAGCAACGCCGCGCTGTGGGCCGTCATCGCCTGCCTCGGGGCGTGCCTGTGCTACGGCATCTCGGCCAGCGCCACGCGGCGCTACCTGGGCGGTGTGCCGCCGCTGGCCACCGCAACGGGCAGCCAGCTGGGCGCCACGCTCTTCCTCGCGCTGCCGGCCATCTGGCTCTGGCCCGCGCAGATGCCGAGCCTGCGCGCATGGCTCGCGCTGCTGGCGCTGGGCATCGCCTGCACGGGCGTGGCGTACATCCTGTTCTTCCGCCTGATCGAACGCGCCGGGCCGGCCCGCGCACTGACCGTGACCTTTCTGGTCCCGGTGTTCGCGCTCTTCTACGGCGCGGTGTTTCTCGGCGAAAGCATCACGCAGTGGATGCTGATTTCCGCCGTGGTGATCGTGTGCGGCGTGGCGCTCTCGACGGGCATCGTGCGGCTCGGCCCGAAATCAAAGACGGCCTGACTTTTGTCTTGCTCCTTCCCCTTCCGGGGGAAGGTTGGGATGGGGGCAGGCAGAGCGCCCGATGGTGGCGCCGTCGTGCCCCCACCCCAACCCTCCCCCGAAAGGGGAGGGAGTAAGACGGGCCGAGCTTTATATGGCGCCCGCTACCACGTTGACGGAGAGCGCCAGCACCAGCATGTTGAACGCGAAGGCCAGCACGCTGTGGATCAGCGTGATGCGCCGCATCTCGCGCGATGTGGCCTGCACATCGGACACCTGCGAGGTCATGCCGATCACGTACGAGTAGTAGAGAAAGTCGAAGTAGTCCGGGTCGTCCTTGCCCGGAAAGTCGAGGCCGCCATCGGGCGAGCCGCCCTTCTGGTCGATGTAGTAGCGGTGCGCGTAGTGAAAGGCGTAGATCGTGTGCATCATCAGCCACGAGCCGACCAGCGCCACCACGCCGAGCACGACGTGGCCCGCGCGCTCCCAGCCCGTCAGTTGCTTCACCTGCTGCAGCAGCATCGCGATGGCGATCACGCTCACGGCGACCACCACCAGCATCGACACCAGGATCATCAGGTTGGGCTGGTCCAGCGACTGCGCGCGCTCGCGCGTGCGCCGCGCGTCGAAGGTCTCGATCAGCCACCAGGTCAGCACCTGGTACACCAGCACCCCCGCGCACCAGCCCGCCAGCCCGCGCGCCATGCCGCCGACGGGCCACGGTGCCAGCGCCACGGCGATCCCGACAACGGAGCCGTAGAGAAGACGCTGCGGGCCCGTGGTCGTGGAGAGGTGTTTGCGCATGCGGCACTGTAGCGCCGCCCTCCGCACCATCAAGAAATTCCTACAAGAAGAGCCGCATTCCGCGCATTCGACGCGTTCTGACGCCTCACTAAGGTACTGCGATTCAAGGGAGTCTGGCCCCGAGGCAATGCCCGGGGCTTCTTCAATTTCCGAAGGATTTTTCATGCTGTCGTTCCGCTCCCGTCCGCTCGACTGGACGTTCAGATTCGGCGCCCTCGGTGCGCTGGTGGGTTCCGGTTTCCTCTTCGCCACCGCACCCGCGCTGGCCGACCCTTCGCCGGCGCTGGACCGGTTCAGTTTCTCGGTGGGCGGCTTCAGTGCCGATCCGAAGCTCGACGCCTCGGTGGCCACGCCCTACGGGACGCTGCAGACGGGCGACATCAAGCCCGGCCGGGTGACGATGCCCCGCATCACCGCCGACCTGCTGATCGGCGACAGCCACGGCATTTCCTTCGACTACTACCAGTACAAGCGCGAGTACGGCGGCCAGTTCGGCAACAACACCTCGCTCGGCCCCTTCGGCACGCTGAGCACCCTCGGCAACGCGAACCTCAACACCAAGCTCGACTTCGCCAAGCTCTCGTACAAGTGGTGGCTCGGCTCGGGCAACACGGTGTTCGGCCTCGGTGCCGGCGCGGCCTACTACCGCGCCACGCTGGGCGTCACCGCATTTGCCGCGGTGAACGGTCAGGTTGGCACGCTGAACGAAAGCTCGAGCGACAACGCGGTCGCGCCGCTGCTCGAAATTGGCGTGCGCCACGCCATCACGCCCGACCTGCGCCTGTTCGCCGACGCCTCGGGCGTGTGGAAAAGCAGCGGCCGCTTCCACGGCAACATCTACAACGCATCGGCCGGCGTCGAGTGGTTCCCTGTGAAGAACGTGGGCCTCGTGGTCTCCTATGGCGTGACCAACATCGACCTGACGCGCGACGGCAGCACCGCCGACTCGCGGCTCAAGGTGCGGCTGCAAGGCCCCTCGGCCTTCCTGAAGGCGCGCTTCTGACGCGCGGTCGAGCCAAATCCTGAATCGGCAGGCGGCCCGCTTCGGCGGGCCTTTCTTCGTGTAGCCACTCTTCGCAAGACGCGGCGCCGGGCGGGCCCTAGCCTCTGGCCGCGAGATCGATCAACGACCGACCGAAGACCGGAGACACGAAGCCATGCCCGCAGTCCGCCCCGCGCCCACGCCCCAGCCATCCCCCTCCATAGCACGCATCTCGCGCATCTCGCGCATTGCGCTGGGCGACGTGCTCCACCGTTCCGCGCGGCGCTTCGGCGCGCGCACCGCATTGATCGACGGGGCGCACCGCATGAGCTACAGCGAGCTCGACGCCGCATCGAACCGCTTCGCGCACCACCTGCTGGGCCTCGGCCTTCCGAGCGGGGAGCGCGTGGGCATGCTGTGCAACAACTCGATCCAGATGGTCGTCGCGATGCTCGGCATCCAGAAGGCCGGAATGGTGTGGGTGCCGATCAACACCGCGCTCGCGGTCGATGCCATCGGCTACATCCTCGCGCATGCGGAGATCCGTCACATCGTGATCGACACGGCCTTGCACGCCAAGCCCGCGCTGTGCGACCTGCTGCAGGACCAAGGCGTCGCGCCGATGCTCTGCGTGCTCGACGGCGATGCGCCGCCCGAGGGAATTCCCACCGTGGCAGAAGCGATCGCTACGGGCGCCGCCACGCTGCCCGATGTGGACATCGACAGCACGCAGCTTGCGCTCATCATGTACACGAGCGGCACCACCGGCCGGCAGAAAGGCGTGATGCATTCGCACGCCTCCGTGCACTCGGTGCTGCTGAGCAACATGGTCGAATGGGGCAGCAGCCCCGAGCGCTGCGACGTGTGGAGCAGCGTGCTGCCGCTCTTTCATTGCGGCCAACACACAGTGCTGATGTCGGCGCTCGCGGTCGGCGGCGCGCTCGTCATCTTTCGGGGCTTCGATCCGGCCGCGTTGCTCGAAGCCATCGAGCGCCACCGCATCACCGTCGTGGTCGGCCTGCCGATGATGTACGGCGCGCTGCTCGCGCATCCGCAGCGCGAGGCGCGCGACCTCTCGAGCCTGCGCCTGTGCGTCTACGCGATGGCGCCGATGTCACGCACATTGCTGCTGCGCCTGCTCGACGAGTTCTGCCCGAACTTCGCATTGGTCTCGGGCCAGACCGAGATGTACCCCGGCGCCACCATCTTCGAGGTGCACGAGCAGCGACAGCGCTTCGGCTCCTACTGGGGCGTGGGCACGCTGGTGAACGAGGTCGCGGTGATGGGCGACAGCGGCGAACTGCTCGGCGCGAACCAGGTCGGCGAAATCGTCTTTCGCGGTCCCAACGTGATGCTCGGCTACTACAAGGACCCCGAGGCGACGGCGAACGCGCAGCGCTTCGGCTGGCACCACTCGGGCGACCTCGGCAAGCTCGACGACGACGGGCAACTGATCTTCCTCGACCGGCTGAAGGACATGGTGAAGTCGGGCGGCGAGAACGTGCCCTCGCTCAAGGTCGAGGAGGTACTGTTGCGGCATCCCGCCGTGCTCAACGCGGCGGTGGTCGGGCTGCCGCACGACCACTGGGGCGAGGCCATCACCGCCTTCGTCACGCGCCGGCCCGATGCGGCGGCGGAGCTCACCGCGGCGGACCTCGCCGCGCATTGCAGGGAACACCTCGGCGGGTTCGAGGTGCCGAAGGAAATCGTCTTCCTGCCTGCGCTGCCGATGACCTCAACCGGAAAGATCCAGAAGTTCGAACTGCGCCAGGCGCACCAGGACCACTATCGGCGCGGCTGAAGCGGTGAAGGCGGTCGCGGTGCAGAGGCGCGCACTTCCTTTCTCGACTTGCCTGCGGGCGCCGCGAGCCGCGTGCCTTCCCATTGGCCGCTGGTGCAGAGGTCGCGGATCACGTCGCCGATCAGGTTGCAGATCGCACGCTTTGCATTCGTCGTCGGCAGGTGCACCGACACGCACAGCCCGAGCGTGCGGAACATCGCAGGCGAATCGATGCGATGCGCCCTCAACCGGTCTTCGCGCACCTCGCGCTGCGCAAGACCGAGCGGCATGATGGTCGCGCCGAGCCCGGCTTCGACCGCCGCCTTCAGCGTGTAGACCGAGTTGATTTCCGCCGCCACGCGCGCCGGCGGCTGACCCGCCGCTTCGAGCACCGCATCCACCAGCCAGCGTGTGCAATGGCCATGCGCATTGGCAGGCCACACCAGCGGACGCGCTGTGGCCTCTTCGATGCTCACGTCGCCCGGCGGCAGCGCGCGCGGGTCCTGCGGCGATTCGAGAAAGACGAAGTCCTCCTCGACGAGCGGCGTGAAGGCGATGTCTTCCGCGGGCATGGTGGGCGAGAAGATCGCCACGTCGACGCGTCCGCGCAGCAACTGGTCGGCCATGTTGCCGGTGAGTTCTTCGTTGAGATGGAACACCACGTCCGGGTAGCGCCTGGCGGCCGCGCGCATCAACGGCAGCGCGATCATCGGCGACACGCTCTGCGGCAGCGCGGCCACCACCGAGCCGACCACCGAATCCGCCGCCACGTGCACCGCGGCCTTCGCATCGCCGACCTGCTTGGTGATGCCCTGCGCGTATTCGTAGAACACCTTGCCCGCCTCGGTCACCGTGACGCCGTTGCGGCTTCGCAGCAGCAGCGGCGTGCCCAGTTCGCCTTCGAGTTCGGCCATCTGCTTGCTGAGCGCCGACTGCGCCACGAAGAGCTGCTGCGCCGCGCGCGAGAGGCTGCCGCAATCCACGATGGCGACGAAATACTTGAACTGGCGCAACTCCATCGGCGTGTCTCCGGCCGCCCGATGCGGGGGTGCAGCGGGCGGCCGGTCATTCTAGGACCGCGCTCTCGGCCAACCGCTCGTCAGCTCACGCAATCGAAGCTCGCCGCATCGTTCACGTCGCCCGCGCCCTTGTAGCGCGGGTACGCGGGGTACTTGCACATCGGGCGCGCCATCGTGGTGGCGCCTGCGCCATCGACCTTGCGGTGCACCAGCTTCTGCGCCGAGGCGGGCACGCCCTGCTCCACCCAGGTGGACATCGCCTTCAGCAGGTCGACCTTGTCGGGGCCCGCGCCGCCGTAGCAGTGGCCCACGCCGGGCGCAAGGAAGAGCTCGACCGTCTCGTCCGCCTTCTGCGCGCCCAGAGTGCCGACGACCTGCTCGTAATAGCGCGCGTTGTCGCGCGCGCTCACCGAGGTGTCGTTGGTGCCGTTCCACATGATCAGCTTCGCGCCGCGTGCATGCAGGCGCCCCAGGTCCGGATCGGCCGCGCTGAACATGCCGCCGATAACGCCCATGCGCGAGAGCCACTGGTCGGGGTTCCAGGTGGAGGTGTCGAACAGCGGATCGCGCGTGATGAACGAGCGCACGAAGCCGTCGGAGAAGAGCCCCTGCACCGAAGCGCCGCCGAATGCCGCCTGCGGCCAGATGTACTCACCCCAGCCCTTGGGCGAGTTCTCCGCGCCGAAGTTGTAGCCCGTGTGCGACCACGCGCCATCGGACGTGGCGATCGGCGAGGTGATGGTGTTCACCGTGGCAATCTGGGCATCGGACAGGCAGCTGTCGCCGGTGTCCGCGCCGCCTGCACAGCGCAGCGACATCGCATCGAAGGTGCACGCCGCTGGCCTGGAGATGATGCCGTCGGCCACGCCGTCGAGCCCGTCGCACTGCGCCAGCACCGCGTCGGCCAGCAGCGTCTGCTTTGCCGGATTCAGCGTGTTGGCCGGCACGCGCACCTGCTTGGCGATGCGGTTGAACTGCATGAAGAGGCCCATGATGTTGCCGGCCGGCGCGCGCGCCACGATGCCGTCGAAGTCTTCGGGAAAGCGCTGGGCCTGCATCATCGCGTCGTGTCCGCCCATCGAGCAGCCTTCGAAATAACTGCGCGTGGGCGCGGTGCCGAAGAACTGCGCGATCACCTCCTTGCCCGGCGGCAGCGCGCGGTGTTCGGACTGCTGCGTGAAGTCGAGCAGCTTGACCGGATCGAGGGCGAACTCGCCCTTGAAGTAGTTGAGGTCGGTGGCGCCGGGGTAGTCGTAGCCGCCGTTGGTGCCGACCGTCGCGTAGCGCTCGGTGAAGATCGATTCACTGAACTGCGCGGCGGTGGCCGTGGGCATCTGGCCGTCGAAACCGCCGCCGCCGATGAAGGCGAGCTTGCCGTTCCAACCCGAGGTCGGCAGCCGCGCCTCGAAGCGCAGCGTGGAGCCCTTGAAGCTCGCGGTGACCACGCAGTACTCCGGCTGCGGCGCCGATGCGGCGGCGACCTTCGCATCGTCGATGGCGACGGCTCCTGCGGCAAGCGTCTGCCCCTTCAACGTGGGGCATTTCTCGGCGAGCGACATGGCCGGCGGCGGCGGTGCCCCGGGCGGGGGTGCAGCAGGAGCGGCCGGAAGCAGCAGCGGCGAGAAGCCCCCGTTGGCCCCGCCTCCGCCGCAACCGGCCGCAAACATGACAACCGCTATCGAGACCAGCGTGTGCCTGGCTTTCATTTTTTATGTCTCCTGATGAAGAGGAAGAGACTCGGCCGGGCCGATGATCTTTCCGGGGTTGAAGATGTCGTGCGGGTCCAGCGCCTGCTTGATCGCGCGCATCAGCCCGACGGTGTGCACGCCGTGTTCCTCGACGAGGTACTGCATCTTGTGAAGGCCCACGCCGTGCTCGCCGGTCGATGTGCCGCCATGGCGCAGCGCGCGCTGCACGAGCCGGTGGCTGAAGGCTTCGGCCGCTTCGTTCTCTGCCGCATCGTTCGGATCGACCAGCACGAGGCAGTGGAAATTGCCGTCGCCGACATGGCCGAACACGGGTGCGAGCAGGCCGTGCTCGGTGATGTCCGCCTGGGTTTCTTCCACGCACTGCGCCAGGGCCGACAGCGGCACGCAGGCATCGGTGGTCAGGCTGCGGCTGCCGGCCTTCAGTTGCAGGCACGCGAAGTAAGCGTGATGGCGCGGCGTCCACAGCCGCGAGCGCTCTTCCTGCAGATTGGCCCACTGGAATTCGCCGCCGCCGTGATTGGCCGCGATCTCGCGAACGATGTCCGACTGCTCGTCGATCTGCGCCTTGCTCGCGCCGAATTCGAGGAAGAGCGTGGGGCTTTCGTGGAGCGCGGTGCGGCTGTGCGCGTTGACGGCGCGGATGGTGAGCGCATCCAGCATCTCGGCGCGCGCGAGCGGCACGCCCATCTGGATCGACTCGATCACGCAGTCGACCGCGGCGGCCACCGTCGGAAAGTGCACCACCGCCGCCGCATAGGCCTCGGGGTGCGGATGCAGCCGCACGGTCGCTTCGGTGATGAGGCCCAGCGTGCCTTCGGAGCCGCAGTAGAGCTGCGTGAGGTTGTAGCCCGCCGAGCTCTTGCGCGCCTGCGATGCGGTGCGCACCACGTCGCCATTGGCGGTGACCACGGTGAGGCTCACGATGTTGTCGCGCATCGTGCCGTAGCGCACCGTGTTCGTGCCCGAGGCGGCGGTCGCGACCATGCCGCCGATGGATGCGTCCGCACCCGGATCGACCGAGAAGAAGAAGCCGGTTTCCAGCAGCGCCGTGTTCAGTTGCCCACGCGTCACACCGGCCTCGACGGTGGCCGTGAGGTCGTCGGGACGAATCGCCAGCACCTTGTTCATCTGCGAGAAGTCGACGCACACGCCGCCTTCCACCGCGAGCAGATGCCCTTCGACCGACGAGCCGACGCCGAAGCCGATGACCGGCACGCGCTCCCGCGCACAGGCCCTGACGACGAAGGCCACCTCGTCGGTGCTCTGCACGAAGACGACCGCATCGGGCGGCTGCGGCAGGTACGCCGATTCGTCGGTGCCGTGCTGCAGCAGCACGGCCTGGCTGGTCGAGCAGCGTTCGCCGAAGCGGCGCTCCAGCAACCCGAGCAGCTCGCTCGAGGGGGCGCGGCGTTTTTTCGCGCGCGCGCAGGGGGACTCACAACCGCATCCATGGGGTCTTCTTTCCTGAACTCTGGGAAAGCACCGCGGGCGAATGCCGCGGTGCGGGGAACGAATGCCTCAGCGCTTCTTCGAAGAAGCGGCTTCCGGCTTGACGAAGAGCACGAGCACTGCGCCGATGACGAGCAGCGCGGCCAGCATGTGCAGGCCCGCGTCGGTGCTCCGGGTCGCGTCCTTGATCAAGCCGATCATGAAAGGCGCGCTGAAGCCCGAGAGGTTGCCGAACGAGTTGATGAAGGCAATGCCCGCCGCGGCCGCCGCACCGCCGAGGAACGCGGTCGGCATGCCCCAGAAGATCGGCAGCGTGGCCATGATGCCCATGGTGGCCAGCGTGAGCCCGGCCATCGCATACACGGCGTTGCCATGGAAGGCCACGCTCAGCACCAGCCCGATGGCACCGACCACGGCCGCGATGGCGCTGTGCCAGCGGTACTCGAGCCGGCGGTCGGCACTGCGCGCCACCAGGTACATCGCGACGACGCCGAACGCCCAGGGGATCGCGCTGACGAGGCCGATGTCCAGCGCGCCCTTCACGCCGATCGCCTTGATGATGCTCGGCAGCCAGAACGAGATGCCGTAGAGCCCCGAGACGAACGAGAAGTACACCAGCGCCAGCAGCCAGACACGCGGATTGGCGAGCACGGTGAGGATCTTCGCTTCGGACTTGCCCGCGTCTTCGGCCGCGATGTCGCGTGCGATGAGCTCGCGCTCGGCCGGCGTGAGCCATTGCGCGTCTTTCACGCGGTCGTCGAGGTAGCGCCACACGACCACGCCCAGCGCCACGGTCGGCAGGCCTTGCAGCAGGAAGAGCCACTGCCATCCGGCCCAGCCATGCACGCCGCCCATGCCCTGCAAGATCCAGCCCGAAATCGGTCCGCCGAGGATGCCCGCGAACGGAATCGCCGCGAGAAAGAGCGAAGTCGCCTTGCCGCGCCGCGCGGCCGGGTACCAGTAGGTGAGGTACAGGATGATTCCGGGGAAGAAGCCCGCCTCGGCCGCGCCGAGCAAAAAGCGGATCACGTAGAACGACATCGGCGAACTCACGAACATCGTTGCCGCCGACAGCAGGCCCCAGGTGACCATGATCCGCGCGATCCAGCGGCGCGCGCCCACGCGGTGCAGCACCACGTTGCTCGGCACCTCGAAGAGAAAGTAGCCGACGAAGAAGATGCCGGCGCCCAGGCCATACACCGCCTCGCTGAACTGCAGGTCGCCCTGCATCTGCAGCTTGGCGAAGCCGACGTTCACGCGGTCCAGGTAGGCCACGATGTAGCAGAGGAACAGCAGCGGAATCAGGCGCCAGCTGACCTTGCGGTAGACCGCGTCGGAGGTGCTGTCGAAGCGGCCCTCGTAGGGCTGTGTCATTGCGGGTGTGCTCATGGGGTTTTGTGTCTCGCTTTCGTTGTGGAGACGATGGTCGCGGCGCCGGGCGGCCTCGCCGCAGCGGGTTAACACGCAAGATTCATATGGATTGAAGACCTGCATATCTCCGAACGAGATGGCTGCAGGCGTTGCCCGTGCGCATCAGAAATGTTCACCTTGGTACTAACCCGTGAGGGCGCAAACGTTTCGGCTGTCTATGATCGAATTCAACATGTTGTAACAATCTTGGACCGCTCTGAAAGAAAGCCCCCGATGGAATTCCGCACCCTCCCCTCGTCGCTTCGCATGGCCGCACGCGGGCTCGCGGCGCTCCTGCTCACGGCCGGCGCCTCGGCCCATGCGCTTGTGATCGGTGTCACCGAAGGCGTGAGCTACCAGGTCACCGAGGCGCAGATCGCCCCGCGCTTCGAGCCGATTGCCGAAGCCTTGAGCAAGGCGCTCAAGCAGCCGGTGACGATCAAGGTGCTGATCTCGTACAACCTGGCACGCGAGGCGCTGAAGAAGAAAGAGGTGGACCTGGTGTTCATCCACCCGGCGCACGTCGCGCTCGAAGCGGTGAAGTCGGGCAACTACAAGGCGCTGGCCTTCACCGCGGGCTACACCGACTACAAGGTCTCGTTCCTGTGCAAGCAGGCGCAGCCCATCTCCGACTGGAAGGCCGTCGCGGGCAAGAGCCTGGTGCTGCCCGAGGTGGACTCGATCACCTCGGTGATCACGCGCGCGATGCTGCGCGAGCACGGCGTTGCGGAGTCCGCGGTCAAGGTGACCAACACGCGCTTCCAGGAGGCCGTGCCCTTCTACGTGACCAACGGCTTCGCCGCGTATGGCGCGACCGCATCGGCCGGCGTGATCAAGACCTGGACCGACGGGGGCGGCAAGGTCTGCGCAGAATCGCGCGGCGTGCCGATCAAGCAGTGGCTCGTGTCCACCAAGACCGATGCGGCCACCGTCGCGACCGTGCGCGAAACCTTGCTCGGCCTCAGCCAGAGCGATGCCGGCAAGCGCGCGCTTGCCGCATCGAACTACACGGGATTCGTCGCAGCCACGAACGACTCGGAAGCGGACCTGATGCGCTGGCTGGGCATCTGAAGCCCGGCGTCTGAAAAAAACACAGGCGGGGGCAGAATCCCCCGCTTGCGCTTTTTCAGGAACACCCATGACCGATCTCTCGAGCTTCCCCATCACGGCCAAGTGGCCCGCCCAGCACCCTGACCGCCTGCAGCTCTATTCGCTGCCCACGCCCAACGGCGTGAAGGTGTCGATCATGCTGGAGGAAACCGGCCTCGCTTACGAGCCGCACCTGGTGAGCTTCGAGACCCAGGACCAGATGTCGCCGGAGTTCCTGTCGCTCAACCCGAACAACAAGATCCCGGCGATCCTCGATCCCGACGGGCCCGGCGGCAAGCCGCTCGCGCTGTTCGAGTCGGGCGCGATCCTGATCTACCTCGCGGAGAAAACCGGCAAGTTCATCCCGAAGGATGCCGCCGGCCGCTACGAAACCATCCAGTGGGTGATGTTCCAGATGGGCGGCATCGGTCCGATGTTCGGACAGCTCGGCTTCTTCAACAAGTTCGCCGGCAAGGACTACGAAGACAAGCGCCCGCGCGACCGCTACGTGGCCGAATCGAAGCGCCTCCTCGGCGTGCTCGACAAGCACCTGGCGAACCGCGCGTGGATCATGGGCGACGAGTACACGATTGCGGACATCGCCTCGTTCCCGTGGATCCGCAACCTGATCGGCTTCTATGAAGCGGGCGAGCTGGTGGGGTTCAGCGAGTTCAAGAACGTGGCGCGGGTGCTCGAGGCGTTCGTGGCGCGGCCTGCGGTGGTGAAGGGGCTCAATATTCCCAAGCGGGGCTGAAGTCCGCGCCGCATCAGCTGGCTACTGCAAGTCGGCGCCGCGGCGCTGAGCCTCTTCGAGCACGGGCTTGACCAGCGCTGCGCCGGTGAGGGCCCACAGCGTGAGTGCCTCGTCGAGCGCACGCACATGCCCCGGGTCCTCGGCAAGCCAGTGGACGAGTTGGCCTGCGAGCTCGGGCGAAGGCCTGTCGTGCAGCTGGCAGAACAGCGTCCATGCTGTGTCGAAGGCGGTCTCTGCGGGAACGTGGGTTCTGGAAGTCATCCTCGACTGCCTTTGATGGATGCGCGGGTTCTGTGTCGCTGCGTGCAGGCGAGGCCGGATCACCTCGCACGCTCCGGCATCCGGACGGATGATCAGCCGACCGACTTGACCAGCTAGAGCTGAACGGCCTGAGCCTCTTCTCGCACAGCATTGCTGCTGCGCGCACGCGGCTGGGCCGCGAGCAGCGCGTTGCCGATCTCCCCGGTGCGCACGGACGTCACGGAGAGCAGCGTGTCGCTCAATCCATGGCTGTCCTCGCAGGCCCCTTGCAGGAAGACGCCCGGATGGAAGTCCGGCGCGGCTTGCAGGCGGTAATAGCGATCGACCGAAAAGTCGCCCAGGTAGGGCGCGATCGGCTTCAACAGGTCCTTGTGCTGCTCGCGCGCATAGCCGGTTGCGAGCACCACCGCGTCGTAGCGCACCGTGCTTTCGCACTGCGCGTCCTGGTCGCGCAGCGTGAGGTGAATGCCGTCGGAGGCGGCACGCACCGCGCGCACGTCATGTTGGCGCAGCATGCGCAGTCGATTGCCGCGCGCGACCTTCTGCTGATAGAAGACTCCGAAGATCTGCTGGATCAGATCGAGATCGGCGACTGCATAGTTGGTCTGCGAGAACTCATCGAGCAGCGCGGCGCGTTCGTCGCTCGCCCGGCTGTACATGTAGTCGGTGAAGTCGACGTTGAAGACTTCGTTGACGAACGGACTGTCGTCCGACGGGCGGATGGAGCGCGCCCGCATGACGAGGTCGACCTGCGGCTGGTTCGGCCGGCCCTGCAGGTCCATGAAGATCTCCGCTGCGCTCTGGCCGGCACCGATGATCGCGACGCGGCGCGCATCGGCATGGCGCGCGATGTCCTTGAGGTAGGTGCTCGAATGGAACACCCGCCCGTCGCCGCGCAGGGCACGGAAGGCCTCGGGCACGTTGGGCGTGCCGCCGATGCTCACCACCAGGTTGCGCGCGAGCCGCTCCTGCACGCGTCCGTCGGCGCCGCGCGAGCACACGCGCAGCAGCGAAACCTCGCCGCCCTGCTTTTCAGGCAGCACCTCGAACACCTCCTCGCCGTAAGCGCAGGAATCCTCGAACTGGCCCGCGGCCCATCCCAAGTAGTCGTTGAACTCGTGGCGGCTGGGGAAGAAGCTCTTGAGGTTGATGAAGTCCGGCAGCCGGCCCTGCTCGTGCAGATAGTTGATGAAGGTGAATCGGCTGGTCGGGTTGCGCAGCGTTGCGAGGTCCTTCAGGAAGGAGATCTGCATATGCGCCTGTTCCAGCAGCATGTGCGGGTGCCAGGCGAAGCTGGGTTGCCGCTCGATGAACAGGGCGTCCAGCGGCTTGCCGCCGTGGCGTTTTTCTTCGAGTGCGATGGCCAGTGCGACGTTCGAAGGGCCGAATCCGACGCCGATCAGGTCATGGATGTGTTGCATGGGATGTCAACTCCTCAGTGTGTGGATGCAGGCGAAAAGTGCGGGCCTTCATGCAGCAAGGCTCGCGGGAGCACGGACCCGGTCTTCCGCGATGCGGCCGGCCTTCATGGTGATGACGCGGTCGGCCAGGTGGAAATAGCGGTCGTCGTGCGAGATGACCACCAGCAGATGGCCCTTGGCGCGCAGCTCGGGGAGCAGCTCGGTATAGAAGAGATGGCGGAAGGTCGGGTCCTGGTCGGCGGCCCATTCGTCGAACACCAGCACCGGACGGCCTTCGAGGTAGGCATGCACCAGCGCCAGGCGCTTGCGCTGGCCGGTCGACAGGTCCACGGTGCTGAAGGAACCGTCCTTGATGCTCACCTTGTGGGCGATTTCCAGGCGCTGCAGGTAGGGCAGCGCCGCCTGCGGCAGCGGTTGCCCGCCGATGTCGCCCTTCTCGCCTTTCCTGGCGGCCAAGTCTTCGAACAGGTAGAAGTCGGAGAACACGGTCGTGAAGAGCTGGCGGTAATCGTCGCGCGTCTCGGGCGTCACGGCCTCGCCGTCGAGCAGCACCTGGCCACCCTGTGGCGCGTAGAGGCCGAGCAACAGCTTGATCATGGTGGTCTTGCCCGAGCCGTTGTCACCGACCACGAACACCATTTCGCCGCGGCGCAACTGCAGGTCGATGGGGCCGAGCACGAAGGGCTCGCTGCCCTCGGGCGCATCGAAGGCGTATCGCACGCCGCGCATGCCGATGCCCTCTTCCATCTTCGCGCCACCCTCGGGGCGCTCCAGGTGCAGGTGGGGTTCGGGCGTCGCGAAGCGCGCCGAGAGATCGGCGATGCGCTGGAACGCCACCTTGGCGCGGCCGACGTTCGGCAGCGCACCGGCGATCATGTCGATCGGACCCTTCAGGAACAGCAGCACCAGCACGAAGCCGCTGAGCACCACGGGCTCGGTGGCGCGGAATGCGGCCCATCCGAGGATCATCGCGATCAGGAGGAAGAACAAGGCCGAGCCGAAGGCCGTGGCCATCACGTAGGTGTTGATCGCGCGGCTGTTGACGGTGCGAATGTTGTCGACGATGCGCTCGACCTGGTCGCCGAACATGCGCGTGCGGCGGTCGCGGTGCATGCGCAGTTCCTTCGCGCCTTCGCTGATCGCGCGGTAGGCCTTGTGCAGTTGGTCTTCGTGCTCGCGCGCCTTCCAGAAGCCGGCGCTGCCGCGTGTCTGGGCGACGACCTGGATCGTCGCTCCGATTGCGAGCGCAACCACCAACAGGCCAAAGAGCGGCAGCGACAGCCAGGCCAGGTAGCCAAGACAACCCAGTGCGACGGCCACGGCGATCAAGGTGGACGAGAGCACGAAGGCGACATCGCTGATCATGTCCACGTCTTGCGAGAGCACAGGCATCAGTCGGTGGGTGCGGTAGCGCTCGAGCGCATCGATGGGTGCCGAGAGGATCTTCTGCGCCAGGCTCTTGCGCACTTGGGCCACCAGGCGCTGGCCAACGAAATTGGTCGAGACGTCCGAGGCCATGCGGCCGAACAGCGCAACGAGGCACAGGCCGATGAAGGTCAGCAGCAGGCCGCCGGCCATGCCGCCCTCCTGGTTGAGCACCAGGTTGATGGTGCGCAGCAGCGCGACCGTGGCCGCGCCCGCGCACACGCCTGTGACCAGCGACAGCACGATCCACGGAAGGAAGGGTTTGAGCAGCTGCGCGATTTCCGCGCCGTTGCCGCCGCCTTGGGCGCCGCCGCTGCCTTCGCGGCTTTCACTGCCAGGGGTCGATGTCATGCAAACTCTTTCCGCCCGCGGGGCGACGAAGGCCCCGCGACGGGACCCGGAAAACAGCTGGGAGCCATCCGGCCCGGCGGGCAGGATGCGGGCGGCACGAGGCCACCTTCTGCATAGACGGTCGGGCGTGGCCGATGTTCATCGGCATTCGCCGCGATGAACATGCGCAGCGCGAGAACGTCTTGGAGACATGCCCACCGAGCACTGCTGCGCCCTTCCGTGATTGCCCTGCTGGAGCCCATCTTCCGCGGTGAACTGGCGCCCGCTCGGCGAACGTCTGGTGTGCGCGCCGGAAGTTCCTTCGGGGGCGCTGCGCGTGTCCGAGTTGGTGGCGTCCGCCGCGCTGCTGGCCGAGGTGCTGAACCGGCATGCGGCCGTGCATCGCGTGACGGACGGAGACCTGCGCGCCGTCGCCTCGGCCTGGAGCCTCGAATATCTTTCCGTGCTGTTGCCGCCACTGGTGGCGGGCGCCAGTGTGTTCCATCACGGTTTTCCAGCCGCGGCATCGCAGATGTGGGTGCAGCTCGACGGCTGCGCCGAGGCCGTGAGCTTTCACATTCGGGAACTGGGCACGCCGCAGCACGGTGCCGACACCGCGCAGCGCTATGCGCCGCTGTTGTCGCAGCACCTGTCGCCGCTGTTCTCGGCCATCGCTAGGCTGACGCGGATCGCGCCGAAGATCCTCTGGGGCAATGCCGCGCGGATTCTCGAGCCGATCCTTGACCAAGGCGTGGCGCTCACCGGCGGCTCGGCGCCGTTTGTGCAGGACCGCGAGCATTTGCTGCACCGTGCGACGTGGGCACAAGGAGCGGCCAATCCGCTGCACGGGTGCCGGCGCGAAATCACCCGGTGGGAGAACCGCCGCGCGGTGCCGGTCAAGTTGCACCGCCAGTGCTGCCTCAACCACCTGTTGCCCGACGAGGGCTACTGCAGCATCTGCCCGCTGGCGCCGCAACACCGGTGAACAGATCGCGCCGCGTTTCGTCTCCTCAAGGGGCGGCGCGGGGAAGCACGGGAACGTGCGCGCCTGAGTGGCGCCGGCCCGCCCTGTTCAACATCACCCACCCTACAAAGACACCACCATGCCCAAGGCCAAGCTCGTCTACATCATGTCCTTGCGAAACGCCGCCGCCGACAAGGCCGGCCAGAACGTCGACTACAAGGGCGCGCCGCGCTACATGAAGTCGCCGCTCGAGTACCTGGCAGAAGCGCTCGATACCACGCCGCTGGGCGACGCGTATTCGCTCGAAGGCATCGTCTACGACGACGACGCGCAATCGCCGCGCGATCAGGAAGCCCTTGCGGACTATGGGTTCGCCTGGCATCCGGAGCGCAAATGGATCTTTCCCGCGGAGTTGCGCGCGCAGGGCAAGCTGCTTCGAGACATGCTGCATCCCGTGCCCTCGGCTTACCGCCGGCTGCCGCTCAATGCGCCCGGGCGGGCGGCGGGCAAGAGCGCGTTCGAACGCGCGCTGTTCGACAAGCTGCTCACGCTGGGCGCCGACGTCGTGCTGCTCGACGGACTGCTGGTCATCCTCGACGAACTGGTGCGGCCCGGCAGTCATTACTACCGGAAGATCGTCAACATCCATCCGGGCATCACGCGGCTCGAGTCGCCCTTCCAGCGCCGCGGCGCCTATGCCACGCTCGATGCGCTGCACGGTGCGCAGGGCCACAAGGTGGTCGACTGGGCCGCGATGACGAAGGTGAAAGTCCCGGTGGTCGACCGGACCGGTGCCTCGCTGCACTACGTGGACAACGGCATCGATTCGGGCGAAGTCATCTTTGACGTGCTCGACACGCCCATCGATCCGGAAGACACGATCCTTGAATTGCGCTGGAACAATTTCAACCGGAGCCTCTTTCCGGCCATGCATCAAGGCATGTCGTTGTTGGCGCCCCACGTCTTGGGTCCGCAAACTCGCTAGGCGCATCTCTTTGGACGAAGTTTCGGCTTGAAATGAGAACAATTCTCATTAAAATCCGGCCGCCCTTTAATACTTTCAAAGTCCTTTCATGCAACTTCCTTTCCTCCCCCGCCAACGCCTGCTGCATGCCTCGCTTGCGGCAGCCTTCGGCACGACCGCTGCGCTCTGGAGCGTCGGCAGCCATGCCCAGACGCCCGCTCCCGCGGCGGCACCCGCGGGCGGCAATCCCGCCATCGCCACGCTGCCGGCGGTGACGGTGAATGCCGAGTCGGAGGAAAGCGCCACCAGCCACGTGAACGGCTATGTCGCCAAGCGCAGCAGCACGGGCACCAAGACCGATACGCCCATCATCGAAACGCCGCAGTCGATTTCGGTCGTCACTTCCGACCGCATGCAGGCCACGGGCTCCACCACGCTCAAGGATGCGCTGAGCTACTCGCCAGGCGTGGCCATCACGACCTTCGGTGCCGATTCGCGTTACGACTGGCTCACGCTGCGCGGCTTCGACGCCTATGCACCGGGCTTCTACCTGGATGGCCTGCCGCTGCGTAACAACGGCAATTGGGGTGTCTGGCGTACCCAGAACTACGGTGCAGAGCGCATCGAGCTGCTGCGCGGCCCCGCTTCGGTCTTGTATGGCGCAAGCGGTCCAGGCGGCGTGGTCAATGTCGTGAGCAAGCGGCCGACGGCCGAACCGTTGCGTGAGCTCCAGATGCAGATCGGCGACCACAACCGCAAGCAGATCGCCGGCGATTTCTCGGGTCCGCTGGACGCCGACGGCAAGGTGCTTTACCGCGTGGTCGGCCTGATCCGCGACGGCGACCTTCCCGCCGGCAAGATGCCCGATCGCCGCTCGTACTTCGCGCCCTCCATCACCTGGCGCCCCTCGGACGACACCAAGCTGACGGTGCACGCCGAAATCGATCGCACGCGTGCCGGTGTCTACAACCGCATCCAGCCGCAGGTCGGCTCGCTGATTCCAACTGCGATAGGCACCCGCCTTTCGCCATCGCTGGCGACCGGCGACGCCAACTACGACCACTTCAACAGCGACCAGTGGCTGGTGGGCTACGAGTTCGAGCACCGAGTGAACGACACCATCACCGTGCGCCAGAACGCGCGCTACGGCGAGCTGAAGGTCGACTACGCCGGTGTCTGGCCGCTGCGCCGCCTCACCACCGTGGACGCCCGCAATCCGCTCAATCCGCAGAACTTCATGTTCCTGGGCCGCTACCCCACCGGCAGCCGCGAGCGCGTCACCTCCTTCAGCATCGACAACCAGGTGCAGGCCGACCTGCGCTCGGGCGACTGGCAGCACAAGGTGCTGGTCGGTCTGGACTACCAGCGCAACCGCATCGACCAGTACAGCTTCTCCACCGGCACCGCGCCGACGATCAATGTGTATGCACCCGTATACGTCGGCCCGATCAAGGAAGGCGCACCGTGGATGAACGCCGACACCCGGTTGACCCAGACCGGCCTGTACATCCAGGACCAGATCAAGTGGGGCGACCGCTGGGCGCTCACGCTGGGCGGCCGCTATGACAGCGGCGACAGCGACGTGTTCGACCGCCTGACGGCCAAGAGCACGAGCATCTCGCAGAACAAGTTCACCAAGCGTGCAGGCCTCGTCTACCTGGCGCCGAACGGCGTGGCACCTTACCTCAGCTACACCGAGTCGTTCTCGCCGACCGGCCGACTCGATCCGGTCAGTCGCCAGCCGTTCAAGCCCGAGACCGGCAAGCAGTACGAAGCGGGCATCCGCTACCAACCGCCGGGCACCAAGCAGAGCTACAGCGCGGCAATCTTCGACCTGCGCCGCCAGAACTACATCTCGAACGACGCAAACTTCATCCCCAAGCAGACCGGTGAAATCCAGGTCCGCGGCCTGGAGCTCGAAGGCACCGCCGAACTCACCTCGCGCGTGAACGTCACCGCGTCCTATGGCTACACGCCGCGCGCCATCGTCACGGCCAGCGCCAACCCTGCCGAAGTCGGCAAGCAAGCCAATGCGGTGCCGCGCCACCGGTTCGCGATCTGGGCCGACTACCGCTTCACCAGTGGCGTGAAGGTGGGCCTGGGTGCGCGATACACCGGCTCGAACTACGGCGACGGCGAGAAGGTTGCGCCGTACAAGGTGCCTGCCTCCACGGTGTTCGACGCCATGATCGGCTACGACTTCGAACGCTGGAGCCTGGCGCTGAACCTGCGCAACCTGACCAACAAGGACTTCATCGCCAATTGCGACCAGTTCGGCAAGTGCTACTACGGCGCTCCACGCTCGATCGTTGCGACGGCAGCTTACCGCTGGTAAGCAGGCAAGGCTCCGTAGGCGCGAATGCGCCTTGAGTGGGCCCTTGAATAGAAAAGGCCCGGCGCATCCAATGCGCCGGACCTTTTTGCATTCCGCCAGCCGGCGGGTGAATCAACAGATCAGGACGGGAGGCATCGCGCCGCCAGGTCCGCAAGACTGTCGGCCTTCATCACATCCGCCAAGATCAGCCGGCTGCCGCCCGGCACCTGCTCCCGCAGGCCGAGCAACAACTTGAGGCTCAACAGCGAATCCCCACCCAACTGGAAAAAGCTGTCATGGCGGCCCACTCGCCGCATGCCCAGCAACTGCTCCCAGAGCGCGGCCAGCGCCTGCTCCGACTCACCCCGTGGCGCCTCGTAGGCCTTGCGGCTGACCACCACCGCTTGCGGCAAGGCGGCGACGGCAGGCCCGGCTTGCAACGCCACCCCGCCAAGCTCGCGTGCAGGCCGCTGTGGCTGCATGGCAAGGGCTTCGACGACTTCGGCAACGGCCGCGCGCATGTGCTCGCAGACGCGCGCGGCGCCCACTGACCGGCTGACCTGCGCCGTCAGCGCAAAGCCGTCACCGAAATCGCTCACCGACACGCCAACCGGGTAGTTGCTGCGCTCCTGGCCCGAGACGAACTCGATGCCGTCCCACGCGGAGTCCATCTCCGGCGCGCGGCGGGGGCTGTGGCGGTAGTTCAGCAGCGAGGAGAACAGCGGCGCACCCTTGGGCAACGCGCTGCAGCGCTGCGCGAGCGACAAGCTGGCGTGCTCGTGGTGCATCAACTGCGCCAATGCCGCATGCGTTTCCTGCACGCATTGCGCCACGCCGAGCGCACCCAGCTTGATGCGCACCGGCAGCATGTTCATGCACAGGCCCATGGCCCGCCCGGCGCCCTCGCCAGCCTGCATGCGGCCGAACAGCACGGTGCCGAACACGAGATCGTCCTGTCCGGTGGCCTTGGCCAGCACCAGCGCCCACGCCAAGTGGAACAGCGTCGCCGGGCTCACGCCATGGCGCTGCGCCTGCTGCCGCAGCTGCGACGCCAGTGCAGCATCGATCGGAAGCTGCGCGTCGTCGACATCGGACCCGTCGCATTGCACATCGGTCAGGCCAAAAGGCGTGGTGGGCTGCGTCACATCGCACAGCATGCGAGTGAAGAAAGCTTCGTGCTCGGCCTGTGCCACGCCGAGCCGGGCATGGGCCACGAAACGGCGGAATGGCACGGGTGGCGGCAGGGCGATATCCGGGTCTTGTTGGATCGAGGTGATCTCGCCCATCAGCAGTTCCAACGTCGTGTGGTCCGAAATGAGGTGATGGCTGGGCAACTGCAGAAGCCAGCGCTGTTGCGCCGCATCGTGCGCCGCCACCGCATCGATCATCGGCGCGCGCCGCACGTCGATGCGGTAGCCGGTGGGATCGACGTGGGCGTTGAGCCGCTCGGCCACGCTCACGCCCGCCGATGCGGCATCACCTTCGAGCCATTGCAGCGTCAGCCGGGCCTCGCGACACACGACCTGCACTGGCTCCCGGAGCCCCTCCCACACGATCGCCGTGCGAAGAATGTCGTGGCGCGCGATCACTTGGTTGAAGCTCTCGATGAAGCGCTCCAGCCGATCCCTGCTGTCGAAGCTCATCAGCAACGGATAGACATACACGTCCCCCTTGGCCTGCATGAGGTGATGGAAGAGGATGCCCTCCTGCAGCGGCGCCAGCGGATAGATGTCCTGGATGTTGGCCGCCCCTCGCGGCACCGCCGCCTCGATGCGGCGCAGCTCCTCTTCGCTCAGCGCCACCAGCGTCACCATCTCCGGACGGATCGCCTCGCACCCTTCTGCCGGAATGCCGTTGTCCGGCACCTGCACCTCGGGCCGGCCCGTGTCCTGCGCCAGCGCCTTGGCGAAGGCGGCGAACCCGGGGTGCTGGAACAGCGTGCGCACCTGCGCCTGCCAGCCGCGCGCACGCATGCGCTCGAGCAGGCGCAGCGCCAGCAGCGAATGGCCGCCCAGCTCGAAGAAGTTGTCGTTGCGCCCGACCCGCGGCAACCCGAGCACCTCGGCCCAGATGGCCGCCAAAGCCTCTTCCATCTCGCCCTGCGGTGCTTCATGGCCCCGGCCCTCGGCGAACTGCGGCTCGGGCAGCGCCTTGCGCTCGACCTTGCCGTTGGCGTTCAGCGGCAAGGCATCCAGCACGACGAAGGCCCTTGGCACCATGTAATCGGGCAGCACCTGGCCCAGGCGCTCGCGCAGCACATCGGCATCGATGGCTTGCCCCGCGTGCGCGGCGACGTAGCCCACCAGCGAGGGACCGGCGGTACCCTCCCGGGCTACCACCACGGCTTCCTTGACCTCAGGCTGAGCGAGCAACTGGGCTTCGATCTCCCCGAGTTCGATGCGAAGGCCGCGGATCTTCACCTGGTGGTCGATGCGGCCCAGGTATTCGATCTGCCCCTCGGCGTTCCAGCGTACGAGATCGCCCGTGCGGTACAAGCGCCCGCCGCTGCCGAAGGGATCGGCCACGAAGCGCTCGGCACTCAGGCCCGGCTTGTTGAGATACCCCCGCGCCAGGCTCACCCCGCCCAGATAGAGCTCGCCCGCCACGCCGCGCGGCACCGGGTTCAGCTCTGCATCCAGCACCCACGTCTGCGTGTCGCTGATCGGCTGCCCGATCGGCACCAGGCTCTGGCCGTCGTCCCGGCAGGTCCAGCGCGTGACGTGGATGGTCGTCTCGGTCGGGCCGTACAGGTTCTGCAGCGTCGCGCCGCTCAGGCGCCGCAATGCTTCTCTCTGCGTCTCCGCGGGCATGGCTTCGCCGCCGACGATGATGTGCTTCAGGCGCGTGCTCGCCTCGATGCCCGGATGCGCCAGGAAGGCCTGCAGCATCGAGGGCACGAAGTTCAGCGTGGTGATCTGGTGGCGCTGGATCAGCTGCACCAGCCGCTCGGGGTCGCGGTGGTCGCCGGGATTGGCGATGACCAGCCTCACGCCCGAGGTCATCGGCCAGAACATCTCCCAGCACGAGACGTCGAAGCCGAACGGGGCCTTGTGCAGCACGGTATCGTCGCCGCTCAGTCCGTAGGTACTCTGCATCCAGGCCATGCAACTGCGAAGCGCCTCGTGGCGCACCGCGGCGCCCTTGGGCTTGCCGGTGGAGCCGGAGGTGTAGATGACATAGGCCAGGTGCTCGCCGTGCAGCGCGACCTGAGGATCGCTGTCGGGCTCGCCCGAGACATCGAGGCTGTCGACTTCCAGCATGCTGAGACCGGCACGCGGCGCGATGAGCTCGCGGGTGGCCCGGTGGCTCAGCAGCAATTGGATGCCGCTGTCCTCCACCATGTAGGCCAGCCGCTGCACCGGGTACTCGGGGTCCAGCGGCAGGTAGGCGCCGCCGGCCTTCAATATCCCCAGGATCCCCACCACCATCTCGATGGAGCGTTCCATCACGATGCCCACGCGCATGTCCGGCTGCACGCCCAGCGCGATCAGTCGATGAGCCAGGCGGTTCGCGAGCGCATTCAGCTCACCGAAGCTCAGCGATGTCTCGTCGAACAAGAGCGCTGTCGCATCGGGTTGTTGCAGCGCGTGTCGAGCGATGCTGTCATGCACCAGCTCCGCACCAGGCTCCCGACTTGCGTTCACGCTCCACTGCGTGAGCCAGCGCATCTCCTCTCCCGACAACAGGTCGAGCTCGCACACGCGCTGCTGTGACTCCGTGACCAATGCCTCCACGATGCAGCGGACGGCCGCGTGCATGAACCCGCACACGCGCCGTGCATCGACCGATTCATGCACCTGCGCGGTCAGCGAGAAGCCGTCGCCCTGGTCGTCCACCGACATGTCGAAGGGATAGTTGCTGTGCTCCTGCCCGCCGAGGAACTCGATGCCTTGCCAGGCGGCGGCATCCTTCTTCTCTACCGCGGCGCTGTACCGATAGTTCAGCAATGCAGAGAACAGCGGCGTGCTCCCCGGCAATGCGCTGCAGCGCTGGGCGAGCGAGAGGCTGGCGTGCTCGTGGTGCAGCAGTTGCGTGAGTGTCGCATGCGTCTCCTGCACGCACTGCGCAACGCCGAGCGCACCCAGCTTGATACGCAGCGGCAGCGTGTTGATGAACAGTCCCAGCGCGCGGTCCGCGCCCGCGCCTGACTGCATACGACCGAAGAGCACCGTGCCGAACACCACGTCGTTCCTGCCGGTCGCCTTGGCCAGGACCAGCGCCCAGGCCAGGTGCAAGAGCGACGCCGCGCTCACCCCATGGCGCCGCGCCTCGTGCCGCAGCGATGCGGCCAGTTCCGCTTCCAGCATCAGTTCGGCCTTTTCGGCACGAGCGCCGTCGCCTCGCACATCCAGCAGCTCGAAGGGCGTCGTGGGTTCGTCCACATCGCCGAGCATCCGGGCGAAGAAGGCCTCGTGCTCGGCCTGGCTCACGCCCAGCCGGGTCTGCGCCACGAAACGGCGGAACGGCACGGGCGCGGGCAACGCGTCGGGGCCATGGCTCGCCAGCAAACCGATTTCCTCGACGATCAGTTCCAGCGTGGCATGGTCGAGCACCAGGTGGTGGCTCGGAAGCTGCAGCAGCCAGCGCCCGTTGCCCGCGTCCTCGGCGGCAATGGCGCGGATCATCGGTGCGCGGCGCACGTCGATGCGACGCCCGCCCGCATCGGCCGTCAGGCGGGTGGTCACGTCGTCGCAGGCCGGCACGTCCAGCCATTCGAGATCCAGTTGCGCCTTGCGCCACACGACCTGCACGGGCGCGGACAGTGCCTCCCACAGCACGGCGGTGCGCAGGATGTCGTGGCGTGCGATCACTTGGTTCAGGCTGCGGACAAAATCTTCCAGCCGCTGCTTCGATGCGAAGGAAAGCAACTGCGGCGTGATGTAGACATCGCCATCGGCCTGCATGAGGTGATGGAACAAGATGCCCTCCTGCAGCGGCGCCAGCGGATAGATGTCCTGGATGTTGGCCGCCCCCCGCGGCACCGCCGCCTCGATGCGGCGCAGCTCCTCTTCGCTCAGCGCCACCAGCGTCACCATCTCCGGGCGGATCGCCTCGCACCCTTCTGCCGGAATGCCGTTGTCCGGCACCTGCACCTCGGGCCGGCCCGTGTCCTGCGCCAGCGCCTTGGCGAAGGCGGCGAACCCGGGGTGCTGGAACAGCGTGCGCACCTGCGCCTGCCAGCCGCGCGCACGCATGCGCTCGAGCAGGCGCAGCGCCAGCAGCGAATGGCCGCCCAGCTCGAAGAAGTTGTCGTTGCGCCCGACCCGCGGCAACCCGAGGACCTCGGCCCAGATGGCCGCCAAAGCCTCTTCCATCTCGCCCTGCGGTGCTTCATGGCCCCGGCCCTCGGCGAACTGCGGCTCGGGCAGCGCCTTGCGCTCGACCTTGCCGTTGGCGTTCAGCGGCAAGGCATCCAGCACGACGACGGCCCTTGGCACCATGTAATCGGGCAGCACCTGGCCCAGGCGCTCGCGCAGCACATCGGCATCGATGGCTTGCCCCGCGTGCGCGGCGACGTAGCCCACCAGCGAGGGACCGGCGGTACCCTCCCGGGCTACCACCACGGCTTCCTTGACCTCAGGCTGAGCGAGCAACTGGGCTTCGATCTCCCCGAGTTCGATGCGAAGGCCGCGGATCTTCACCTGGTGGTCGATGCGGCCCAGGTATTCGATCTGCCCCTCGGCGTTCCAGCGTACGAGATCGCCCGTGCGGTACAAGCGCCCGCCGCTGCCGAAGGGATCGGCCACGAAGCGCTCGGCACTCAGGCCCGGCTTGTTGAGATACCCCCGCGCCAGGCTCACCCCGCCCAGATAGAGCTCGCCCGCCACGCCGCGCGGCACCGGGTTCAGCTCTGCATCCAGCACCCACGTCTGCGTGTCGCTGATCGGCCGCCCGATCGGCACCAGGCTCTGGCCGTCGTCCCGGCAGGTCCAGCGCGTGACGTGGATGGTCGTCTCGGTCGGGCCGTACAGGTTCTGCAGCGTCGCGCCGCTCAGGCGCCGCAATGCTTCTCTCTGCGTCTCCGCGGGCATGGCTTCGCCGCCGACGATGATGTGCTTCAGGCGCGTGCTCGCCTCGATGCCCGGATGCGCCAGGAAGGCCTGCAGCATCGAGGGCACGAAGTTCAGCGTGGTGATCTGGTGGCGCTGGATCAGCTGCACCAGCCGCTCGGGGTCGCGGTGGTCGCCGGGATTGGCGATGACCAGCCTCACGCCCGAGGTCATCGGCCAGAACATCTCCCAGCACGAGACGTCGAAGCCGAACGGGGCCTTGTGCAGCACGGTATCGTCGCCGCTCAGTCCGTAGGTACTCTGCATCCAGGCCATGCAACTGCGAAGCGCCTCGTGGCGCACCGCGGCGCCCTTGGGCTTGCCGGTGGAGCCGGAGGTGTAGATGACATAGGCCAGGTGCTCGCCGTGCAGCGCGACCTGAGGATCGCTGTCGGGCTCGCCCGAGACATCGAGGCTGTCGACTTCCAGCATGCTGAGACCGGCACGCGGCGCGATGAGCTCGCGGGTGGCCCGGTGGCTCAGCAGCAATTGGATGCCGCTGTCCTCCACCATGTAGGCCAGCCGCTGCACCGGGTACTCGGGGTCCAGCGGCAGGTAGGCGCCGCCGGCCTTCAATATCCCCAGGATCCCCACCACCATCTCGATGGAGCGTTCCATCACGATGCCCACGCGCATGTCCGGCTGCACGCCCAGCGCGATCAGTCGATGAGCCAGGCGGTTCGCGAGCGCATTCAGCTCACCGAAGCTCAGCGATGTCTCGTCGAACAAGAGCGCTGTCGCATCGGGTTGTTGCAGCGCGTGTCGAGCGATGCTGTCATGCACCAGCTCCGCACCAGGCTCCCGACTTGCGTTCACGCTCCACTGCGTGAGCTGCGCCTTCTCCGGCGCCCCCAGCAGGTCGATGTCGCCGACCGCACGCGTGTCATCCGCCGCCAGCGCATCGAGGATCACCACGTAGTGCCCCGCCATCCTTTCGATGGTCTGCGGCTCGAACAGCTCGCGGGCATGGTTGAAGACCAGTTGCACCTGTCCACGGCCGTCCTCGACCACGTCCAGCGTCAGTTCGAACTGGGCCGTCTGCTCACCGAATTCCCAAGTCTGCAGCACGAGCCCCGGAAGATTTTCCAGCGCGCTGTGATCCTGCTGGAGGTGGTTGAACATCACCTGGAAGAGAGGCGCCGTGCTCAAGCTGCGCTCAGGCTGCAGCGCCTCCACCAGTTGTTCGAACGGCAGGTCCTGGTGCGCCTGCGCGCCCAGCGCCGCTTCGCGCGTTGCGGCCAATGCCTCGTGCAGGCGGGTGCGGCTTTCGAGCACATTGCGCATCACCTGCGTGTTGACGAAGAAGCCGACCACCCGCTCCGACTCGACGCGATGGCGGTTAGCAATCGGCACGCCGACCCGCACATCCGGCTGCGCCGTGTAGCGGTTCAAGAGCACCTGGAAACCGGTGAGCAGCATCATGAACAGCGTTGCCCCACGCGTCTGCGCACGGCGGCGCAGCGCCTCGACCAGCGAGGGCGGCAGTGCCGTGGCGTGGCGCGCGGCGCGGTACTTGCCGTCGGCGCGCCGCATGCGGTCCGCCGGCAACTGCAGCACCGGATGCTCGGCGCCGAGCTGCGCCTTCCAGTGATCCAGCTGCCGCTCCTTCTCGCCCGCTTCGAGCCAGTGCCGTTGCCAGAGCGCGTAGTCGGCGTATTGGACCGGCAGCGCAGCGTGCTCCGGCGTGCGGCCCTGCACGCGCGCTCGGTACTCGGCGACGAACTCGTCCACCACGATGCGCATCGACCATCCGTCGGACACGATGTGATGCATCACGACCGCCAGCATGTGCACCTCCGCACCCAGGCGAATCAGCACCACCCGCAGCAGCGGTCCGGTGGTCAGGTCGAAGGGTGCATCCGCGATGCGCCGCGCCTCTTCGCGCGCTCGCGCCTCACCCTCAGCCTCCGGCAGATGAGCAAGTTCGACGAGCGGAATATCGAGCGCCAAGTGCGTCTGCACGCGCTGCTCTACCTCGCCCACGGTATTCACGCTGAACACCGTGCGCAGCGACTCGTGGCGCGCCACCAGCGCATCGAAAGCTGCCTTCAGTGCCACGGCATCGAGCCGTCCCTCGAGCCGCAATCCGCCCGCGATGTGATAGGCCGAACTCGCCGGCTCCAGTTGCCAGAGAAACCACTGCCGCAACTGCGCATACGAAGGCGGACAAGCCGCGCGCACCGCCTCCTCGCGCGCCACGATCGGAAACTGCCCGATCGTGAGGCCCTCGGCGCGGATCTTCTGGTACACCGCGCGGCGCTGGGCCGGGGTCAGGCGCAGGAAGCGCCGGCCGATGTGGTCGTGGGTGGCCGTGGTTTCCATCAAGTGGTCTCGAGGCTGTCAATGAAGGAGTCGATGTCGGATAAGGCATCGGCATGCGGCTTGCGCTCGCCCGCCTCGGCGATCAGCCGGGCCATGTCCATCAGGACGGGGTTTTGAAAGATGTCCCTGACGGCAAGGTCAACGTGCAGGACGCCCTGCACGCGCGCCATCACCTGCATCGACATCAGCGAGTGGCCGCCGAGTTCGAAGAAGTGGTCGTTGCGGCCGATACGCTCCACGCCCAGCACTTCGCACCAGATGCGCGCCAGCGCCTCTTCGGCATCGCCCTCGGGCGCGGCATAGGCGCGCTCGCTGCCGAAGCCGGGCTCGGGCAGCGCCTTGCGGTCGACCTTGCCGTTTGCATTCAACGGCAGCGTCTGCAGCACCACGATGGCACCGGGAACCATGTACTCGGGCAGCGCGCGACCCAGCCTCACACGCACCTGTGCCGCATCGATCGCCTTTCCGGCCTGCGCCGACAGGTACGCCACGAGCACCGTCGCGCCCGCGTGTTCCCTTGCAATGACG
The DNA here is from genome assembly GCF_050435205.1 of Variovorax sp. W2I14. NCBI lineage: Bacteria > Pseudomonadati > Pseudomonadota > Betaproteobacteria > Burkholderiales > Comamonadaceae > Variovorax > Variovorax sp. W2I14. Next base: position 3,144,883 of record NZ_JBNDJX010000001.1, read on the forward strand.
ATGGCCTCGCGCACCTCGGGCTGCGCGAGCAGTTGCGTCTCGATCTCGCCGAGTTCGATGCGAAAGCCCCGCACCTTCACTTGATGGTCGATGCGCCCGAGGTACTCCAGCTGACCCTGCGCGTTCCAGCGCACGAGGTCGCCCGTGCGGTACAGGCGATCGCCGTTTTCCGCTGCGATGAAGCGCTCGGCCGTGAGGCCCGCGCGGTTCAGGTAGCCGCGCGCCAGGCCGGTGCCCGACACGTGCAGTTCGCCGGCCACACCCGACGGCACGAGGTTCAGGTCCGCATCGAGTACCCGCAGGCCCAGGTCCGGGATGGCGATGCCGACCGGACTGCGCTGCTGCCCGATATCCGCCACGGTGATGCGTCGCCAGGTCACGTGGACCGTCGTCTCGGTGATGCCGTACATGTTGACCAGTTGCGGATGCTGGTCGCCGTGGTGCTCGATCCACGCGCGCAGCCGCTGCGGCTCCAGCGCCTCGCCGCCGAAGATCACCGTACGCAGCGAAAGGCCCTTGTCCAGCGCCTGCGGCAACGCGATCAACTGGCCGAAGGCCGAGGGCGTCTGGTTGAGCACCGTCACCTGCTGCGTCCGCAACAACTGCAGGAAGTCCACCGGCGAACGGCTCACCCAGAACGGCACGACGACCAGCTTACCGCCAGTGCACAGCGCGCCGAAGATTTCCCAGACCGAGAAGTCGAAGGCGTAGGAATGGAACAGCGTCCATACATCTGTCGGTCCGAACCGGAACCATGGTTCGGTGGAAGCGAGCAGCCGGGTCACGTTGTGGTGGCACAGCTGCGCGCCCTTGGGACGGCCGGTGGAGCCCGAGGTGTAGATCACGTAGGCGAGGTTGTCGCCGTCCACCGTCACGGCGGGGTCGGTGGCCAGGCAACCGGCCAGGTCCGCGGTGTCGATGACGAGCACATCGATGTCTACGGGCAAGGCCATGCGCCCGCGCAGATGGTCGTGCGTGAGCACCAGCGCGAGGCCGCTGTCTTCCACCATGTAGGCGATGCGGTCGGCCGGGTAGTCCGGGTCCAGCGGCACATAGGCACCGCCGGCCTTCATGACCGCCAGCAGCGCGACCACCAGATCGGTGCCGCGCTCCAGTGCGACGCCGACGCGGGTTTCCGGCCGCACGCCTTGCGCGATCAGCCGGTGCGCGAGCCGGTTGGCCCGCTGGTTGAGTTCGCGATAGCTGAGCGCATCCTGCTCGAAGACCACGGCAATGGCTTCGGGCTGCACCGCCGCCTGTCGCTCGATCAGGCCATGCACCGTCTGCGTTGCGGGGGTCTTGCGCGTGCGCCCGTCCCATCCAGCGCGCAGAGCGAGCTCGGCAAGTTCCGCTTCATCCAGCAACGCCAGTTCGCCCAGCACGCACGTCGGGTCGGTCACGAAGGCTTCCAGCACACGGTGGTAGTGGCCGGCCAACCGATCGATGGTGAGCGCGTCGAACAACTCGGCCGCGTAGCGGAACGCGGCGCGGATGCTGCCGTCCTCGCACTCGATGGTCTCCAGAATCAGTTCGAACGGCGCCGCGCGCTCCTCAAGGTCGATGCGCCGCACCTGAAGGCCGGGCCATCCGCGCAACGGCCGGTTGCCTTCGCCGAGATGGTTGAACATGACCTGGAACAGCGGCGAGCCCGCATGCGCGCGGTCCGGGCGCAACACCTGCACCAGGCGCTCGAAGGGCAGCTCCTGGTGCGCCTGCGCATCGAGAGAGGTGTCACGCACCTGCGCCAGCAACTCGGCCAGGCTCATGCGCGGATGCAGCCGGGCGTCCATCACCACGGTGTTGATGAAGGCGCCCACTACGCCAGCGGTCTCGGGCCGGTTGCGGCCGGCGACGGGAACGCCGATGCGGATTTCGTCCTGGCCGGTGTAGCGAAAAAGCAAGGCATGGAAGGCCGCAAGCAGCACTGCAAACAAGGTATTGCCCTGTGCGCGCGCGTGCTGCTTCAGCTCGCGCGCCAGATTCGACGGCACGTCGAGCGTGTACTGCGCAGCGCTGTACTTCGCGTCGGCGGAGCGCGGCCGGTCGGTGGTGAGTTCCAGCACCGGCTGGCTGCCGCCAAGGCGACGTTGCCAATGGGCCAGTTGCCGTTCGCCTTCGGCGCTTTCCAGCCACTTGCGCTGCCACCGAGCGAAGTCCGCGTAGCGAATCTCGGGCTCAGGGTCCGTACCGGCCGGTGCCTCGCCCACGCGCTGCGCGTAGAAGCGTGCCAGTTCATCAAGGATGAGTTCGACGGACCATGCATCGGAACCGATGTGATGCATCGTCAGCAGCAGTTGGTGGTCGCCTTCCGCCATCTTCAGCAGCGTGCCGCGCAGCATCGGCCCGGCCGTCAGGTCGAACGGCGTGCGGCAGACCTCGTGCACCATCTCGCGGTAGCGCGACGCGCGGGACGAGGCATCGAGCCCACTGAGATCGACGAAGGGAATTGCGATGCGGCTCTCGGGCTCGACGCGCTGCTCGGGCAATCCGTTGGGTCCCGAGCGGAACACGGTGCGCAGCGTGTCGTGGCGCATCGCGAGCGCCTGCACCGCATGCTGCAGCGCCGCGACGTCCAGCGGGCCCGCAAAGCCCAGGCCGCCGCCGACGTGGTAGGCCGTGTTGCCCGCATCGAGTTGCCACAGGAACCACTGCCCCTGTTGCGTGAAGGAGACCGGCACGAAAACGCCGTCGTCCACGCTGCGCGCGATGGCGTCGCGCGAGGGCTGGGATGGGGCCGCGCTTGCATCGCTGTCGCGCCGCAGCCTGCGCTGCAGCAGCGCCAGTTGGGCTGGCGACAGCTTCGCCCGGCGTTCGGAAAGATCGTTGCGCTCGCTCATGATCAAAGACTCGTGGTGGTTGCGCCTGCTTGGGCTTCTTCGGCTTCGGGATCGCCTTCGATCTCCTCGATCAATCGCAATTCGACCAGTGCGGCCAGCTCGGCGATGGTGGGAGCCTTGAAGAAGGCGGCGGGATGCAGTTCGACGCCATAGGCCTTGCGCACCCGCGACAGCAGCCGGATTGCGAGCAGCGAATCGCCGCCGAGCTCGAACAGGTTGTCGTTGGCACCCACGGGCGCAATGCCCAGCGCTTCGGTCCAGAGCTCGGCGAGTCCTTCTTCCAGGTCGCCTTCGGGCGCGATGAACGCGGTCTGCAGCACCGGGCGCGGATGCCCCGTGCGGGCCTCGGGCGCGGGCTCGTCGTCCAGCGACTCGAACAGGCCGTCCAGCGGGCGCAGGCGTGGCGCGAAGGGCGAGATGGACACCACCGTCTGCGGCAGGTCGGGACCGTTCGCGATGCGCTCGAAAGCCAATACGCCGGTGCGTTCGTCCAGGCCGACGCCTTCGGGCATGTCCATGTCGACCGCCACGCCCACATCGCGCCAGGCATCCCAGTTCACCGAGAAAACCGGCAGCGACGAACTGCGCCGATGCGCATGGGCCAGCGCGTCGAGGTAGGCGTTCGCGGCCGCGTAGTCGCTGCGACCGAGACCACCGATGAGGCTCGCCACCGAGGAGCAGAACAGCACGAAGTCGAGCGGTTCGGCGCGCAGCGCATCGAGCAGCGCGAGCGTGCCCGCGATCTTGGGCGCGAATGCGGCCTCCACCAAGGCCTGGGTGCGCTGGGCGATCATGCCGCGGTCGGGCTGGACGACGGCGTGGACCACGCCGTTGACCGCGCCGAAGCGCGCATGCACCGCGGCCAGTGCGTTGCGCAGTTGCGCCGGATCGGTGACGTCGGCCGCGATGGGCATCATTTCCGCGCCGTTCGCTTCCAGCTCGATCAATTGCTGCAGCCTGCGGCGCAGCGGCGCGGGCTGGTCGGCCGATGCGGCGATGCGCGACCACTCGGCGCGTTCGGGCAACGGCGTGCGGCCCAGCAGCACCAGTTTGGCCTGCCACGTCTTGCTGAGATAGCGCGCGAGCGCCAAGCCAACGCCGCCCAGCCCACCGGTGATCAGATACACACCGCCCTGGCGCAGCCGTTGCGCGCCCGGAACCTGCGCCGACAAGGCGTCGTACGACTTCGTCCAGCGATGCGGGCCGCGGTAGGCGACGACAAAGTCCTCCTGCGTGGCCGCAGCCTCCTCGATGACGCGGCGTGCGAGGTCGGTTTCAGCGGTGCTTTCGGGCGCGGGCAGCACCACGTCGACGATGCGGCAGGCGATGGTGGGCGACTCCTGTCCGAGCACCTTGGCGATGCCCAGCACGGTCGCCTTTTCCGGTGCCAGCGCCTCGGTGCCGGCCACATCCTCGACGCGGTCGGTGACGACGGCGAGCGCAAGCGGGGGGCGAAACGCGCCCCCCACGTTGTCCAGCGCCTGCGCCAGCGCGAGCAGGCTGAAGTAGCCGGCCTCGAATGCCGCGGCGTGCGAAGGTGCCGGGGCGTCGCCGTCCAGGCTCCACAGGTGGAAAAGCCGCGTGACCGGCCCGGCCTCGGATTCGACCTCGCGCAGCACTGCCTCGTGGTCGACGCGTTCAGCCGGCCGCACGGCGTACTGCCCTTCGGCGGTGCGCGAGAACTTCTTGCCGCGCAGCACCAGGATCACGCGTCCGCCCTGTTCGCGCAGCGTGCGCGCCAAGCGGTCGGTGAAGCTGTTCGCATCGCCGAGCACCAGCGTGCAGCCCGACGGCCCAGCCGTCGCCTGCACCGGCGGCAACGTGGTGCGCTTCCAGGCCGGCGCATAGAAGAGACCGGGCACGGCAGCACTTGCCGGCTGCGCGGCGTCACCAGGCTCGACCCAGAAACGGCGGCGCTGGAACGCGTAGGTAGGCAACGGCACCCGGCGCGGCGCGGGACCAGTGCGGCACGCCGCCCAGTCGATATCGACGCCCACGGTCCAGAGGCCAGCGATGGCGTTCGCCAGTTGCTGCGCATTCCGTGCCAACTGCTGCGGATGAGCCTGGCTGGCCCAGATGCCCGCGGCCGACTTGCCTCCGGGGTGCTGGCGCGCCAGCCCGGCCAGCGTTTCGCCGGGGCCTACTTCGAGCACCACGCGGCCGGGCACGGCGAAGATCTCGCGCAGGCCGTCGGCAAAGCGCACCGTGCCGCGCAGGTGCCGGCCCCAATAGGCGGGGCTGGTCGCTTCTTCGGTGGTGATCGGCTTGCCCGTCACGTTGGAAATTACGGGAATGCGAGGTGCCTGCTTCGGCACCGCGGCGATCAGGCGTTCCAGCTCGGCCATCATGGGTTCGACCAGACGGGAGTGCGAGGCGATGGACACATGAAGGCGGCGCGGTTGATGCTGGCGCGCGAGCAGCTCTTCCTCGGCGCGCGCGATGGCGTCGGCCGGACCGGCGAGCACGCAGAGCTGCTCGCCGTTGATCACGGCCAGGTCGCATCCCGTGGCGAGGAACGGCGCGAGTTCCGCTTCGGACAGCGGCACGGCGGTCATGGCGCCGGGAGCCAGCGTCTGCATCAGGCGGCCGCGCGCGGCCACGATGCGCAGCGCGTCTTCCAGCGTGAACACGCCGGCCAGGCAGGCCGCGACGTATTCGCCCAGGCTGTGGCCCAGCAGCACCGCAGGCTGCACGCCGCAGCTCATCCACCAGCGCGCCATGGCGTACTCGGCTGCGAACAACGCGGGCTGTGCGAACTCAATGCGGAACAGGCGATCGTTGGCGGCCTGCTCATCGCCGGCCGGGGGGAACAGCAGCGCGAGCAGGTCGATGCCGCTGTCGGCCTTGAGCACGGCGGCGCAGCGGTCGAGCGCCTCGCGGTAGACGGCGCTGGTGCGGTAGAGGTCTTCGCCCATTCGCGCATGCTGGGTGCCGCCACCGGGGAAGAGGAAGGCCACCTCGGGCGGAGAGGCGGCAGCACGGGTTGCCGCCACGGCGGGCGACGAGAGCATTTCCGCGGCCAGCCCGGATTGATTCGCCACTACGGCGCTGCGCCAGGCGAAGCTGCGACGTCCGCTCTGTAGCGTGTGCGCCACGTCTTCGAGCACAAGCCCGTCGTTCGCACGCAGGTGCTTCGCGAGCTGTTCGCGGCCTTGGGCGAGCGCAGCCTCTTCCTTCGCCGACAGCGGCAGCACCTGCCACTGCGCGGTCTTCTGAGCCCTGGGCTGCGCCACCGGCGCCTCTTCAAGCACCACATGCACATTGGTCCCACCGATGCCGAACGAACTCACGCCCGCGCGGCGCGGCGTGCGGCTTTCAGGCCAGGGCTGGCGCTGCGCGTTCACATAGAACGGGCTGCTCGCGAAATCGATCTGCGGATTGGGCTTCGTGAAATGCAGGCTGGGCGGCAGCGCGCCGTGCTTGAGCGCCATCGTGGCCTTGATGAGCCCCGCCACGCCGGCGGCCGCATCGAGGTGGCCGATGTTGGTCTTGACCGAACCGACGGCGCAAAAGCCGCGCCGCTCGGTGTCGGCGCGGAAGGCCTGCGTGAGCGCCGCGATCTCGATCGGGTCGCCCAGCGTGGTGCCGGTGCCGTGCGTCTCGATGTAGCCGATGGTGTCGGCCGAGACGCCTGCGATCAGCTGTGCCGCGCGGATGACCTCGGCCTGCCCGTCGATGCTGGGCGCGGTGAAGCCGACCTTGGCCGAGCCGTCGTTGTTGGCCGCGGTGCCTTTGATGACCGCATGGATGGTGTCGCCGTCGCGCAGCGCTTCATCGAGGCGCTTGAGCGCGACCACGCCGGCGCCGCTGCCGATCACCGTGCCGGCGGCGTCGGCGTCGAACGCGCGGCAATGGCCATCGGGCGAGAGGATCGCGCCGGCCTGGTAGCGGTAGCCTCCTTCTTGCAGCAGGTTGAGCCACACGCCACCGGCCAGGGCCATGTCGCAGTCGTGGCTCAAGAGTGCCTGGCAGGCGGTGTGCACTGCCGTGAGCGAGGTCGAGCAGGCGGTCTGAACGCTCACGGCCGGGCCGCGCAGGTTCAGTTTGTAGGCAACGCGCGTGCAGAGCGACCCGCCGGAGTTTCCGCTCATGAGCCCGAGCAGGTCGGCAATGCCCGTGTGCGCGCCGAGACCAAAGGACGGCAGCAGGTTGCGGATCAGGTAGACGTTGGCGCCCTCGCCCGCATACACGCCGACCTTGCCAGGCCAGCGCTCGGGGTCGCAGCCGGCGTGTTCGAGCGCCGCCGAGGCGCATTCGAGAAAGACGCGCTGCTGCGGATCGAGGTTCTCGGCTTCGCGCGGCGTGTAGCCGAAGAAGCCGGCATCGAACTGGTCGAAGCCTTCGAACATCACGCCGGCCTTCACGTAGTCGGGGTCGTCCAGCAGGCTTTGCGGCACGCCGCGTTCGCGCAGTTGCTCGTCGGTGAAGCGCGATACCGACTCCACGCCATCGCGAATGTTGCGCCAGAAGGCGTCCACATCATCGGCACCGGGAAAGCGCCCCGACAGGCCGACGATGGCGATTTCCAGTCCGGTTGGCTCGGCGGATTCGTTGAAGGACGTGGTCATCAATTGACTCTCTCTGCCACTTTGCGGCGTTGAAGCATGGCGGCGCGCTGGCGCAGCGCGCGATCGTCGGCGCTTGCCGCGGAAACGGCCGCGGCTTGCGCGCCGCCCTGCTCGATCCAGCGCGCGAGCGATTCGACGGTGGGGTACTTGAAGAGATTGACCAGCGGGAAGCTGCCCTGCAGCCGGTCTTCCAGCAGGCGGTGCGCGCGAATGAGCAGCAGCGAGTGCCCGCCGAGGTCGAAGAAGTTGTCGTGCAAACCGACCTGCTCGACCTGCAGCACCTCCGACCAGATGGCCGCGAGCGTGCGCGCCACATGGCCCTCTGGCGCCTGGTAGGTGGCCGCGCGGCCGAGGCCTTCAGGCTCGGGCAGCGCCTTGCGGTCGACCTTGCCGTTGGCGTTCAGCGGCAGGGCTTCGAGCACCACCACGGCGCGCGGCACCATGTAGTCGGGCAGCACCTGGCCCAGTTGCTCGCGCAATGCGGCGGTGTCGACCGCCTGCTGCGCGTGCGCCGCGATGTAGGCCACGAGCGAGGCGCCGGCAGCGCCTTCGCGCGCCACCACCACGGCCTCGCGCACCGCGGGCTGCGCGAGGATCTGCGCCTCGATTTCGCCGAGCTCGATGCGAAAGCCGCGGATCTTCACCTGGTGGTCGATGCGGCCCAGGTATTCGATCTGGCCCTCGGTGTTCCAGCGCACGAGGTCGCCGGTTCGGTAGAGCCGGTCGCCCGCGCCGAAGGGGTTGGCCACGAAGCGCTCAGCGCTCAGGCCCGGCTTGTTGAGGTAGCCGCGCGCCAGGCTCACGCCGCCGAGGTACAGCTCGCCGGCCACGCCGCGCGGCACGGGGTTGAGCTCGGCATCGAGGATGTGGCACTGGGTGTCGCTGATCGGCTGGCCGATCGGCACCAGGCTCTGGCCGTCGTCACGACAGGTCCAGCGCGTGACGTGGATGGTGGTTTCCGTCGGGCCGTAGAGGTTCTGCAGCGTGGCGCCGTGAAGGCGCTGCAGCGTCTCTTTCTGTGTCTCGGCGGGCATGGCCTCGCCGCCGCAGATGATGTGCTGCAACCGCGTGCTCGACTCGATGTCCTTGTGCGACAGAAAGGCCTGCAGCATCGAGGGCACGAAATTCAGCGTCGTGATCTGGTGGCGCCGGATCAGCTCGACCAGTCGCGCCGGGTCGCGGTGGTCGCCGGGGTTGGCCACCACCAGCCGCGCGCCCGCGGTCAGGGGCCAGAACATCTCCCACACCGACACGTCGAAGCCGAACGGCGCCTTGTGCAGCACGGTGTTCTCCCGGCCGAGGCGGTAGGTGTCCTGCATCCAGGCCATGCAGCTGTGCAGCGCCGCGTGACGCACGGCCGCGCCCTTGGGCTTGCCGGTGGAGCCGGAGGTGTAGATGACATAGGCGAGGTTCTCGCCGTGCAACGCGACGCCGGGGTCCGTGTCGGGCTCGTTCGAGAGATCGGTGCTGTCGACCTCCAGCCGCGCGAGGCCCACGCGCTCGGCGATGTGCTCGCGGGTGGCGCGGTGCGTCAGCAGCAGTGCGATGCCGCTGTCTTCCACCATGTAGGCCAGGCGCTGCAGCGGGTAGTCGGGGTCCAGCGGCAGATAGGCGCCACCGGCCTTGAGGATGGCGAGCAGCCCCACCACCATCTCGACCGAGCGCTCCATCACGATGCCCACGCGCATGTCAGGCTTCACGCCGAGCGCGACGAGGCGGTGTGCGAGGCGGTTGGCGCGACGGTCGAGTTCGGCGAAGCACAGCGCTTGTTCGTCGAACAGCAGCGCGATGGCGTCTGGCTGCTGCTTCGCATGTTGCGCGATGGCGTGGTGCACGGGTTGCGGCTGCGGCTCGCGGCGTGCGTTGATGCTCCACCCTGCAAGTTGCGCGTTTTCCGCGGCGTCGAGCAAGGCGATGTCGCCCACCGCGCGGCCGGTGTCGGCACAGAGCGCGCCGAGTACCGCGACGTAGTGCTGCGCCATGCGCACGATGGTGTCGCGCTCGAACAGATCTTCGGCATAGATCACATCGAGCATCAGCCGGCCATCGGGCCGCTCGCGCGCCTCCAGCACCCAGTCGAACTGGGTCTGCAGGTCGGGCAGCGCGTGGTCCTGCACCTGGATGCCGTCCAGCCGCTGCAGTGCGCGGTGATCCTCGAACAGGTGGTTGAACATCACCTGGAACAGCGGGCTGTGGCTCATGCTGCGCTCGGGCTGCAGACGCTGCACCAGTTGCTCGAAGGGCAGGTCCTGGTGCGCCTGCGCGCCCAGCACGGCCTCACGGGCCTGCGCGAGCACGCGCGACAACGACGTGCGGCCATTGATCGGATTGCGCAGTACCAGCGTGTTGACGAACAGGCCGATGACGTTCTCGAACTCCACCCGGTTGCGGTTGGCGATCGCGGCGCCGACGCGGATTTCTTCCTGCCCGGTGTAGCGGTGCAGCAGCACCTGCAGGCCAGCGAGCAGCACCATGAACAGCGTGGCGCCGTCGGCCTGCGCGACGCCGCGCAGTTGACCAAGCAAAGGCACGGGGAGTTCGAAGGTGTGACGTGCGGCGCGGTAGCTGGCTTGCGGCTTGCGCGGGTGGTCGGTGCGCAGCTCGAGCACCGGGTGCTCGTCGCCGAGTTCCTTCTGCCACCAGGCGAGCTGACGTTCGGCCTCGCCGGCGGCCAGCCATTCGCGCTGCCACACCGCGTAGTCGGCGTACTGCGCGCGCGGCAAGGGCAGCGCCGCGGCACGGCCCTGCAGGCGCGCCGCATAGCCCGCGGCCAGTTCGTCGATCAGCACCTGCATCGAGGCGCCGTCGGACACGATGTGGTGCATCACCAGGGCGAGCACCTGCGTGTCGTCCGCCAGGCGCAGCAGCACGGCGCGCAGCAGGCCGCCCCGGATGAGATCGAAGGGCGCGCTCTTGATGCGGCGGGCCTCGCTCTCCAGGCGCACGTCGCGTTCATCGGCGGGCGCGTCGCGCAGGTCGACCACTTCGAGCGGCAGCGTGCCGGTCGGCTGGATCCACTGCGCGGCAACGCCGTCGCTGCCCGCGCGGAATACGGTGCGCAGCGACTCGTGGCGCATGACGAGATCGTCCAGCGCCGCGCGCAGCGCATCAGCCTGCAAGGCACCAGTGAGGCGCAGCGCGCCGCTCATGTGGTACGCCGCGCTCGTCGGGTCGAGTTGCCAGAGGAACCACTGGCGCTCCTGCGCATGGGACAGCGGCAACGCATGCAGCCGGCGCTCGGCCGGCGGCACCGCGATGGGCGCGGGCCGCGCACGCGCGCCTTCGGCCAGGCGCTGGCGCACGGTGGCCGCGCACTCGGAGAGCCGCGGTTGTTCGAACATCAGGCGCACCGGAAAGTCGATGTCCCAGTGATCCGACACGCGGGCCGCGACTTGCGTGGCGGTGAGCGAACTGCCACCGCGGGTGAAGAAATGGGCGTCGCGCGCGAAAGGCTTCGCGTCAGCGGGCCGGAGCACTTCGCGCCAGATCGCATCGACGGCGCGCTCCGTCTCATCGAGCACCGGCGCTTCGGCCTGCGACTCGACGGGACCGCCCTTGACGAAAGCACCGCGCTCGTAGATCGCATACGCATCCGCGCTGCGATCGAGCCAGCCCGCGCGGCAGGCGCTGCGCTGCAGCTTGCCGCTCGTGGTCTTGGGCATACCGCCCGGGTTGAGCAGCAGCACGGCCGACAGCGCCTCGCCGAACACTTCGCTGACCGCGGCGCTGAGCGCCTCGACCAGCACCTGCGGCGGCACCAGCTTCTGCATGCTGCGCGACACCTCGGCCGCGGCGCCGATGCCCTCGCCGCCGGGTCCGTTGGCCGCGAACACCGCCACGCGCCCCTTGCGCACCGCATCGACCTCGGCCTCGATGACGCGCTCGATGTCCTGCGGATAGATGTTGTGGCCGCGAACGATGATCAGATCCTTGATGCGGCCGGTCACGTAGAGCTCGCCATCGCAGACGAAGCCCAGGTCGCCGGTGCGCAGCCAGCGGCGGCCCGCGCGTTCGACGAAGGTCTCGGCGGATTCGCGCGGCTTGCCCCAGTAGCCGGCGCCGACGCTCGCGCCGCTCACCCAGATTTCGCCGATGCGGCCGGGCTCGGCCACCACCGACAGCGTGGCGGGATCCACGATCTCGACCACATGCTCGGCCGCTACCGCGCCGCATCCGACGAGCAGCGTGCCGCCTTCGCTCGGCGTGCCCTTGCCGGATGCCAGGCCGTCAGCGCCGAAGCCGCGCGCGACCATGCCGGAACCGCGCTTTCCGCCGGTCACGAACAGGGTCGCTTCGGCGAGGCCGTAGCAGGCATAGACCGCACCGGGATCGAAGCCCGCAGGGGCGAAGCGTTCGATGAAATCGAATTCGGTGTCGGCGCGCACCGGCTCGGCGCCGGTATAGGCCACGCGCCAGCTCGAGAGGTCGAGCTGCGCGATCTGCGCGTCCTTCACGCGTTCGAGGCAGAGGCGGAACGAGAAGTCCGGACCGCCGCTGAGCGTGGCGCGGTGGCGCGAGATCAGCTCCAGCCAGCGCACGGGGCGTTCGAGGAAATAGCGCGGCGAGGTCAGCACCAGTGGGATGCCGCTGTACAGCGGCTGCATCAGGCCGCCGATGAGGCCCATGTCGTGATAGAGCGGCGCCCACGAGACGAACTTGTCATCAGGCCCGATGCCCATGCCGACCTGGATCGCGTGCTCGTTGGCCATCAGGTTGCGGTGCGTGACGATGACGCCCTTGGGCGCCGAGGTCGAGCCCGAGGTGTATTGCAGGAAGGCGACGTCGTCATCGGCCGGCTCGAAGGGCTGCCAGGCATCGGCGAGCGCGATGTCGACCGCGTCGACGGCGACGATCTGCACATCGCCGAACTGGTTGCCGACCGCCGACATCGCGTCGCTCAAGGCGGCAGACGTGAGCACGCATCGCGCCGCTGAATCGCTCGCCACGCCGGTGAGCCGCGCCAGGTGCTGCGGCCGCGTCGATTCGGGCGGAAACACCGGCACCGCGATCACGCCGCAGTAGAAGCAGGCCAGCATGCTCACCGCATAGTGGTCGCCGTTGTCGAGCATGACGAGCGCGCGATCGCCCTTGGCGAACTGCTGCTGCAGGCGGGCCGCGAGCGCGCGCACGCGCTGTTCGAAGAATGCGTAGGTGAAGGGCAGTTCGCTGTGGACACCATCGACCTCGTCGACCACGGTGAGCCAGACGTCGTGCGGACGCCGTTCGGCCAACGCGCGCAGGTGCGCCACGAAATTGCGCGGTTGCCGGCCGGCGGACGCGGTCGCGAGCAGTTCATTCATATCTGGCCTTGATGCGCCGCAGGGTGCGCTTGATGAAGGTGCGTCGGCAGACGCCGTGCGAGCGCCGCGAGAAATGCGGGCTCGTGGTGCCGGAGAAAGAAATGCCCACCGTCGAACCAGTCGAGCGTGCAGATGCCGCCGGTCTCTTCGAACCAGGCCGCCATTGCAGGCACCTCGATGTCGTCCTCGCGTCCCGCAAAGGCATGGATCGGCAACGGAAGCGGCGGCCAGGCGGCGACATGGGCGTGGCTGCGGCAGACGCGGCGGTCGGCACGCAGCGTGTCGAGGGTGATGCGCATGAGCTCTTCGCTCTCGAAAACCTCTTCGGGCGTGCCGCCCTGCTTGCGCAGTTCGGCGGTCAGAGAGGCGTCGTCCTCGCTGCCATCGAAACGTTCAGGATCGCGCCGCGAGGGGGCTGCGCAGCCGGACACCAGCAGCGCGCGCGGCAGCGGCCGGCGCAAGGACTGAAGTCGGCGAGTCACGCCGTGTGCAAGCAAGGCGCCCATGCTGTGGCCGAAGAGCGCGAAATCGCCGCGCATGGCCTCGGCCTGCTCGGCACAAATGCGCGCGACCAGCGCATCGAAGTCTTCGACGAAGGCCTCGCCCATGCGCGCGCCGCGCCCCGGCAACTCCACCGGCACGATGCGAACCCACGACGGCACGAAACGCCGCCACCGCAGGTACATGGAGGCGCTGGCGCCTGCGCAGGGCAGGCACAGCAGCGCCAGGGGCGCCGGGGCGCTCATCAACCTGCCGCGGATTCCGTGGCCGGTGCGGCATCCGCCTGTTGCGCCATCCATTCGCGCAGCGACTTGGGACGCATGTCGGTCCAGTGGCTCTCGACGTAGGCGAGCACGGTCTTCTTGTCGCCCTGCACGCCCGCAACGGCGGTCCATCCGCCCGGGACGGCCTTCCAGTGCGGCCAGATGGAGTACTGGTCTTCTTGATTGACCAGAACGATGAAGGTCTCGTCTTCGCGGTCAAAACAGCTGGTCGACATCGGTGCATCCTTGTGTGATTGAACAGAGAGAAGGAGCGCACCGCGGCCGGTCGCGGACCGGACGGAATCTCAGCGCCCCTGCCAAGAGGACGCTTCAGAGGTCGATCTGTTCATTTCTCACGGCGGGACGGCGAACGCCGCAGGCGTGCCGGTGCCGAAACGCGCGCAGGAGGCGCGCGTTTCACGCTGGATGCAGTTTTTTACTTGCCGGTGCGAGGCTCGGCGTCGTCGTCCGGCAGGTCGTCGCCGAAGTCGTTGGCCGGCGGGACGAACCCCGCGAGGAGCCAGAGCCGGGCGGCCTTGTCATAGGCCCGGCGGTGCGCGGGCTCCGCGAGGAGCCAGGCTGTCATTTCGGCGCGCGCGGCTTCGTCGAAGCTTTCGCTGTCGTGCTCGCGCTGCACCCAGCCCCATGCGGTGTTCCAGATGGGATCGCCCGTTTCCTGTGTCATTCGTGAAGCCAACTGTTCGCGTTGTCCGTCGAGGCCGGGTGCTGTCGTTGCTGTTGAACGGACCCGGCCGGTCCAAACGCGCATTCTCGCGGCAAACGAGCGCGGCCCCGCTGCGTAGAAGCCGCAGCTAGTGCGCGTCGCTCTCCAGCAGCAGGTAGCCGCACGACTTGATCGCGTTGGCGGCCTCGGCGATCAGCCCGTTCACGAGGCCCAGCGCGCAGCCCAGGCGCGTCGCGATCTCGCGCTGCGTGAGGCCTTCGAGACGGTAAAGCTCGAACACCAGCCGCGTGCGGGGCGAAAGGCCGGCCAGAACCTTGTCGATGGCGGTGATCACCTGACGTTCGCACATCATGCGGTCGGGTGTCGAAGCGGTTGTCGGCATGTCGAGCAGTTCCACGTCCACGTCGAAGGTGCGATAGCTGGCCTCGACGCGGTGGCGGCGGCAGTAGTCCAGCGCCATGTTGCGCACCACCTGGCAGCAATAGCCGATGGGACGTTCGGCCTGGCGCACGCAGGGGCCGTCGGCGATCTTCAGGTAGGCGTCCTGCACGACGTCGTCGGCCAGGTCCGCCGTGTTGACGATCTTCCGAGCGACCCGCCAGAGCTGCGCCCGGTGCGCGATGAAAACCTCGGCGAGCGAAGGCTCGGATGAATGCGGCAACGGCATGTTCAACACCTCTTCCTCCAGTTCCAGTGAGCGAGCCGAGACGGGCCGCAGATCCGATTTACTACTTTCGATGCACAAATCGAAATAAGAATCATTGCTATTTATAGGCGGATTTTGAGGCATTTCCATGACCCTTCCGGATCGACACTCAAACAAACGACATGAGGAGCCCCCAGAAAATCCGCAGCGGCGAATCGGATGGCCGAGCGATCAACGAGAGAACGCGGAACCCGGCACAGGGGGTCGCGATAATAGCCGACTTGCGCTTCGTGCAAACATTTGCAAAGCAGGATTACGGGGAAGCGCTGCCGCCCACCATGCATCGCCCCGCCCCTCTTCTCCCTTTGCCCGCGGGCGACATCCATCTCTGGCTCTGCCCCCATGGCGACTCCGGCGATCCCGCGCTCGATGCAAGCTATCGCGCACTGTTGACGCCGCAGGAGCTGCAACAAAAAGATCGCTTCCACTTCCCACGCGACCGGTACCGCTACCTGCTGACCCGAGTGCTGGTGCGCACGGTCCTCTCGCGCTACGCGCCGATCGAGGCGCAGAACTGGCACTTCGCCAACGGCCCCTTCGGCCGCCCGCGCATCGCTGTCAGCCCGGACATCGAAGAAACACGCGGCCTGGACTTCAACCTGAGCCACACCGCCGGCCTCATCGTGCTGGCGATTGCCCGCGGTATCGAGCTCGGTGTCGACGTCGAGAACATCCGCCGCCCCGCCGTCCTCGAAGCCGTCGATCACTTCTTCGCGCCCACCGAGGCCAAGTCATTGGGTGCATTGCCAACCGCCTTGCAGCCGCATCGCTTCTTCGAACTGTGGACCTTGAAGGAAAGCTACATCAAGGCACGCGGCATGGGCCTGCAGATCCCGCTCGACAGCTTCGCTTTCGCCCTCGACAACGCAGGCGACATCGGCTTCTCCCTCGCCGATCCGCACGGCAACGCCGCATGGCATTTCCAGCAACTGCAGCCCACGCCCGACCACATGGTGGCCCTCTGCACCTCGACCGCCGCGCGCATCGTTTGCCACGAAACAGCGCCCCTGCAATCGGAGCGCGTGGTGGAAGTCCGCACGACGCGCGCATCTAGAATTTCGCCCCTTTCCCCGATCCCTCCCTCATGAACATCGTCGTCAACGAAGAACTCAAAGCCTATATCGATCCCATGTCGCCGGAGGAATACGCGGCGCTGGAGCGCAGCATCCTCACCGAGGGCTGCCGCGACGCGCTGGTGCTGTGGGGCGACGTGCTGGTGGACGGCCACCACCGCTATGGCATCTGCCAGAAGCACAGCCTGCCGTTCCAGACGGTGCAGAACACGCACTTCAAGACCATGGAGGACGTGCACCTCTGGATGATCGACCAGCACCTCGGCCGGCGCAGCATCTCGGACTACCAGCGCGGCGTGCTGGCACTGCGCAAGAAAGTCATCGTCGACGACCAACGCTCCCGCGCGCTGTCGGAAACGTCGTCGGACGATCCGCCTTTCGATGTCGACACGCCCGCCGGCGAATCCCCCGCCGACAACGCCAGCGCGCTGCCGCCGCCAGCGCCGCTGAACAGCCGCGAGTCCATCGCCAAGGCCGCGCGCCTGAGCAGCAGCCAGGTCGTGATGATCGAGAAGATCCAGAAGCAGGCCGCGCCCGAACTGGTGGCGGCCGTGAAGTCGGGTGTGATCTCGATCAATACCGCCGCGGCCGTGGCCAGCCTGCCTGCCGAAGAACAAGTCTCCGCAGCGAACGCTGGCAAGGACGAACTCAAGCAGGCCGCCAAGCGCGTGCGCGAGGCCAAGCGCAAGCCGCGCGAAGAATCACCCGAGCCCGCATCGAACGATCAGGCCGCCAAGCCCGATGCGGTCGAAGCACTGGAGCACCGCGTGGCCGAACTCACGCGCGAGAACGACGCCCTGCGCAAGCAGGTCGCCGATCTTCAGGCGCAACTGGCTGTGCAGTTGGCCGATTGACGACGGGGCGAGAGCCCCGCCATCGACCCTCTTACAGCTGGATCTCAGTGATCTTCGCGCCCGACAGCGAGACGCCCGCCTCCAGCCCCACATTGGTCAGCACGAAGCCCACCACCGGCTGCCGGATCGTGTTGGTGTCGACGCTGCCGTTGGCGCCGATGGTGGCAAGCGCCACCGTGGCATCGGCACCGGCCGTCCAACCCCTGCTGTTGCGGAACTTGTCGAGCGCCGCCTGCGTGGTGAAGAGGTAGATCACGGCTTTCGACTGCGCGCCGGCCTGGAAGCCCACCGAGCCCGCGGTGGTGCTGTAGTAAGACTGCGTGCGGCCGTTCACGCGCAATGCGCCGCGCCCATATTCGGCACCGACGCCCAGGCTCGCCCCGACCACCGCCGGAAACACCAGCACGCCGCTCGACTTGGCGACCAGTTCGCGCGATCCCTTCACCGTGTCGTACAGCTTGGACAGCGAGGCGTCGACCTGTGCATCGATCGACGTGCGCGAGGTCGCGCTGGTGCCCTGGTCCTGCGGGCGCGTCGTGGTGCATCCAACGAAGGCAAGGCTGCACGCTGCAACGACCGAAGAGAGCGCGAGCGTGCGGAGGTTCATGGTGTTCATGATGAATTCCTTTGCAAAAGAAAGAACATGGATCGGCAGTAAAGCTCTCTGCCTGCAGCGGCAGATCGAGCCATGCTACGGCGGCCAAAACACGAAAAATCCGACGTGGGAATCTCGCCTACGCGAAGTCAGGCCGCGTACCTGCGAAGGCACTGGCCACGGATGACGGCGGGGTTCTGGAGCCCGGTTTTGCACCGCAGCATCGAGGCGAGCAATGCAACGTTGGGGCAAGGCCGCGATCGCCAACGCGCCGACGCGCCTTCAACGAATCACCCGGCCAAGGCCGTCCCCGCTCAGGGAAGCACCGTGATGCGGTCGGTCGCCGGCGGCGCGAGCGGACTGTTCGCCTTGATGTAGGCCTCCAGCGCATCCACATCCTGGTCGCCGCCGAGCGTGTCGGTGCCCTGGTTGAACACGGTGAAGTTGTCGCCCCCGGTGGCCAGGAAGCTGTTCATCGTGACGCGGTAGTTCGCCGCCGGATCGATAGCCGTGCCGTTCAGCGCCAGGTTGCCGATGCGCGCGCCGCCGGGCGCCGAGGCGCTGTAGCTGTAGGTCAGCCCGCGCGAGGGCAGCAGCACCTTCGGCGCGGCCACCGTGTTGGAGCCGCTGTTGAACTGCTGCTCGAGCACCGCCTTGATCTGCGCGCCCGTCATCGTCTTCACCACCAGGCTGTTGCCGAAGGGCTGCACCGCGAAGATCTGGCCGTAGGTCACGCTGCCATCCTGCGCCGGCGCGAGGTCGGCGCGTACGCCGCCTGGGTTCATGAAGGCGATCTGCGCTGCGCCCTTGCCGGCCGGGCTGGTCGCCGCCAATTGCGCATCGGCGATCAGGTTGCCCAGCGCGCTTTCCCTCGATGACGCCGGCGTGCGCGTGGCAGTGGCCGTGAGCGAGCCCACGACTCGCTGCACCAGCGGCCCGGCAATCGCGAGGTACTGGCTGATGAGCGCAGCCACTTCCTGGTTCTTGCCGAACACAGGGTACTGGTCGGTCAACGCGACGGTGTTCGCGCCGCTCGTGAAGGCCTCGCCCTGCACGATCACGTTGTCGGCCGCCTTGGCCGTCACCTTGCGGGTGCGGGTGTCGATGGTGAGGTTGATGTCGGTCAGCAGCGTGCCGTACTGGCCCGCGCTCGTCAGCAGGAAGGGCCTGGCCGGGTTGGTCTTGCCGTAGTCGCAGACGTACGAGCGGTGCGTGTGGCCCGAGATCACCACATCGACCGCCGCATCCAGCTTGTTCAGGATCGGCAGGATGTCGCCGCTCAAACCGGCGCAGCTCTTGTCGTTGTAGCCGACGGTGGTGGTGCCGCCCTCGTGGATCACCACGACGATGGCGTCCGCGCCCTGCGCCTTCAGTTGCGGAATCAGCGCGTTGGCCGTGTCCGCCTCGTCCTTGAAGCTCAGGCCCGCAACGCCGGCGGGCGTCACGATGTTGGGCGTGCCCTTGAGCGTCATGCCGATGAAGGCTACCTTCACCGTGGCACCGTCCTTGGTGAAGCTCTTCATGCCGGTGGCGGGGAACAGGGTATTGCCGTCGGTCTTCACCGTGTTGGCCGCAAGAAAGCCGAAGTTCGCGCCCGGGAAGGCCTTGTTCACCCGGCAGGGTTCGAGCGCGGTGTTCTTGGCGCAGCCGCCGTTCTTCATGCGCAGCAGCTCGGTCTGGCCCTTGTCGAACTCATGGTTGCCGACGGCGTTGAAGTCGATCTTCATCGCGTTCACGGCCTCGATGGTCGACTCGTCGAGGAACAGCGCCGACACCAGCGGAGAGGCGCCGATCATGTCGCCGGCCGAGACCACCGCGTTGTTCTCGTTCTTCGCCTTGAGCGATGCGACGGCCGAGGCCAGGTAGGCCGCGCCGCCCGCGGGCACCGGCACGGTGCCGCCGCCAGCAGCGGGCGCGGTGATGGAGAGCTTGGGCGGCTCGAGGTTGCCGTGCAGGTCGTTGAACGCGATGAGCTTCACGTCGATGCTGCCCGGCGTGGCCGGCGCAGGCGGAGGCGCCGGTGCGGGCGGTGGTGCCGACGGAAGAAAGGGAAAGAAGTTGCTCGAACTGCCACTGCCGCCGCAAGCGGACAAGGTGGCCAGGACGACACCCGCGAGCGCGAGATGTTTCAGCGATGCATGCATGGATCTTCTCCTCCGTTTGGAATGCAGCGCATGCTGGCAACGCGGCATGACGATGGCGTGACCATCCCTCGTCCGCGCGGGGACTCAGGGAAGGGCCACCAGCTCCATCGAAACCCCGGGGCCGAACGCGGTGCGCAGCAGCGTGCGAGCTTTCGCGCTGCGCTCGTCGGTGAGCGACTGCACAGCCAGCCATCCGTCCTTCGGCCGCCGCTGCAGGTGCCAGCCTTCCTGTCCGAGAAGGACGAGTTCGGCGAGCGCCGCGGCGTCCGCCACCGGCAATGCGGAAGGCACGATGTCGAGCCAGTCCACCACCTGGTCGGCCTCGCCGCCGAGCCGTGCGGCGGCGCCCTCGGCCAGCACGCGCTGCGTGGCCACGTCTCTCACCTGGCCCTGCAGGATGATGCCGTTGCCGTGCCATCGAATCTCGAGCGGCGGGCCTGCCGCTTGCGAGGTTCTCGCGGTGAAGTGCCACGCAATGGCCAGCACGATCAGGCAGGCGACCGCCGATGCGATGAGAGCGGGTCGCAGGTGAAAGCGGCGTGTTGGTTCCAAGGCCGCGAGGGTGCCACGCGCAGCGTGACATGGTTGTGACCGCCCCTTCGTCGCATGTAGACTGATTCGATGACCCCCGAAGCCCTGCTCGCCCACTACGACAAGACCGCGCTGTGGCCTGCCGACCGCCCTGCCCGCGGCCCTGCCGATGTTGCCGCCGCCTACCAGGATGCACTCGCGCTGCGGGCCCTCCGGCTCGCACGCGGCGAGCGGCCAGTGGGCTACAAGATCGGTTTCACCAACCGCACGATCTGGCAACGCTACGGCGTGTTCGGGCCGATCTGGGGTCCGGTGTGGAACACGACGCTCACGCGTTGCGAGGACCACGGAACGGTGGACCTCATCGGCACGCTCCAACCCCGCATCGAGCCGGAAATCGTCTTCGGCATTGCAGCGACACCGCCGCGCGATGCCACGCTGGAACAGGTATTCGACTGCATCGAGTGGCTGGCGCCCGGCTTCGAGATCGTGCAATCGCACTGCGCCGACTGGAAATTCACCGCCGCCGAAACCGTGGCCGACGGCGCCTTGCATGCGCGCCTCCTGGTCGGCCGCCAAACGCCCGTTCGCCAGTTCGCAAACACCGGCGCCGAGCTCGACGACAAGCTGGCCGCCACGCACCTCACGCTGTTCAAAGGCGATGCGGCCATCGACCAAGGCACCGGCGTCAACGTGCTCGACGGTCCGCTGCATGCGCTGCGCCATTTCGTGCAGGAACTGCAGACCTGCCCGGGCGCACCCGCGCTGCAACCCGGCGACGTGGTCACCACCGGCACATGGACCGACGCCTGGCCCATCGCGCCTGGCGAAACCTGGCGCGCCGAGTTCGAGGCGCCGTTCGACTCGCTGTCCATCACCTTGCGCTGAACGGACCGATGCGGCCCGACCTCGATTCCCTCGCGCTCTTCCTGAGCGCCCTCGAATCCGGCAGCCTGTCGAAGGCCGCCGAAGAGCATCACATGGTGCTGTCGGCCGCGAGCCGCCGCATCCGCATCCTCGAGACCGAGTTCGGCGTGCCGCTTTTCCAGCGCACCTCCAAGGGCGTGACGGTGACCGGTGCGGGCGAGTCGCTGGCGATCCATGCGCGGCTCATCCTGCGCGACGTCGATCGCATGCGCGCCGATCTTTCGGACTACGCGCAGGGCGCGACCGGCCGTGTGCGGCTGCAGGCCAATGCATCGGCCATGGGCCAGTTCCTGCCCGACGACGTGGCGAGCTTTCGCCGCAGCTATCCCGAGATTCGCGTCGACGTGGAAGAGCACCGCAGCGTGTGGATCGTGCAGGCGATCCGCGACCGGCAGGCCGATGTCGGCGTGATCACCGGCGACACCGCGGACACCACGCTCAACTTCATTCCCTACCGCATGGACAGGCTGGTGGCCATCGTCCATCGCAAGCACCCGTACCGCAACCGCGAGGTGTCGTTCGCGGAACTGCTCGACTTCGATTTCGTGGGCCTGGAAAACGACTCGGCCATCGCACGCACCATCGAGGATGCGGCGGTCGCCGCGCGCAAGGTGCTGCGCCTGCGCGTGAAGGTCAAGAGCTTCGAGGCGGTGTGCCGGATGATCGAAGCCGGCATGGGCGTGGGCATCCTGCCCGAGGGCGCGGCGGCCACCTATCGCAAGGAAATGGGCCTGCGCTTCTTGAATCTGTCCGACGCCTGGGCGTCGCGCCGCATGTACCTCTGCACGCGGCAGGAGACGCTGACGTTTCCGCAGCGCCGCCTGGTCGATCACCTGCTCTCGCGCTACGTGCCGTAGCGCGAGGCGCCGCGTCTTACTTCTTCAGCGCTTCCACCAGGTCGAGCACCATGCGGTCGGGGCCGAAGGTGTCGATGCCGTGGGTCAGCAACTTCTCGACGGCCTCTGCGATGCCGTGGCTGGCCGACGACTGCTGCGCCATGTCGTTGTAGTAGCCCAGGTCCTTCTTGGCATTGGCCATCGAGAACTTCAGCGAATCGGTGCTGCCGGTCAGGAGCTTGGGCTTGACGCGTTCCAGCGCCACGCCGTTGCCGCCGCCCTTGGCCAGCACATCGACGAACACATCGGGCGCCACGCCCGCGCGCTCCGCGCAGGCAGCCGCTTCGCACAGCAGCGCAACGGTGCCGAGCGACACGAAGTTGTGCAGCAGCTTCATCGCATGGCCCGCGCCGATGCCGCCCACGTGCGTGATGTTCTCGGCAAAGCAGCGCAGAAGCGGCAGGCACGAGGCCAACACCTCCGCATCGCCGCCCACCAGCAGGTTGAGCCGGCCTTCGGCGGCTTCCTTGGCGGTGCGCGTCATCGGCGCATCGAGAAACTTGCCGCCCTTGGCCTGCACGGCTTGTGCGACCTTGGTGGTGGAGTCGGGCACGGCGGTCGAGCAGTCGATCACCACGGTGCCGGGGCGGAGGCTTGCGAGCGCGCCCTTGTCACCCAGCATCACGGCCTCGACCTGCGGCGTGCCGGTCACGCAGAGGATCAGCACGTCAACCTCCGCGGCCAATGCCGTCACGTCCGACACCGCCGTGGCGCCCGCCGCGAGCAGCGCACCCACGGGCTGATTGCCGGGGTGATCGAGGATGGTCAGCTTGTGGCCGTGCTTGACGATGTTCTGCGCGATGCCGCTGCCCATCAGGCCGACGCCGACCAGGCCGACGCGGCGGGGCTCTTGTACTTGTTGTGCGTTCGTGTTCATGGGTTCGTTCATCCGTGTTTGATGGCGATGGTCTTGAGGGTCGTGAAGCCTAGCAGGGCTTCGAAACCCTTCTCGCGACCGAAGCCACTCGACTTGACGCCGCCGAACGGCAGTTCCACGCCGCCCGCCGCACCGTAGTTGTTGATGAAGACCTGCCCGCAATGCAGCTTGTTCGCCACGCGCAGTTGCCGCGCGCCGTCGCGGGTCCACACGCCGGCCACCAGGCCGAAATCGGTGCCGTTGGCAAGGCGGATTGCCTCGGCCTCGTCGGCAAAGGGCATCACGGCCAGCACAGGGCCGAAGACTTCGCGCTGCGCGAGTTCGCTGTCGGCGGGCACGTCGCGGAACAGCACGGCCTCCTGGTAGTAGCCATTTGCGGATGCATTCGAAGACACCGTGCCGCGCGCGGCCACCTTCACGCCGTTCGCCTCGGCGGTCGCGACCATGTCGCGCACCTGGCGGAACTGCTTTTCGTTGATGAGCGGGCCCATGTCCAGGTCGTCGGCGGGCGGACCCGAGCGCACGGCCGAGAAGCGCTCGGTCAGCCGCTTCACGACTTCTTCGTACACCGACTGCTCGACCAGCACGCGGCTGCCCGCCGAGCAGGTCTGGCCGGCGTTCTGGATGATCGCGTTGAGCAGCACCGGCACGGCCGCATCGAGGTCGGCATCGGCGAACACGAGCTGCGGCGACTTGCCGCCCAATTCCAGCGTGACCGGGCAATGCCGCTCGGCCGCCGCGAGGCCGACGCTGCGGCCGGTGACGGTCGAACCGGTGAACGAGATGTGGTCGATGCCCGGATGCGCGCACAGCGCCGCGCCTGCCTCCCTGCCGTAGCCCGTCACCACATTGAGCGCGCCCGCGGGAAAGCCCACCTCGGTCGCGATTTCCGCCAGGCGCAGCAGCGAGAGGCTCGCATCCTCCGCCGGCTTGACCACGCAGGCGTTGCCCGCGGCGAGCGATGCGCCCACGCTGCGGCCCGCGATCTGCATCGGGTAGTTCCAGGGAATGATGTGCCCCGTCACGCCATGCGGCATGCGCACCGTCAGCACCGTGTAGCCGCGCTCGTAAGGCAGCGTGTCGCCGTGCAGCTTGTCGCAGGCGCCGGCGTAGTACTCGAAGTAGCGCGCGAGTGCGGTGGCGTCGTTGCGCGCCACGCGCAGCGCCTTGCCGGTGTCGCGCGCTTCGAGCTGCGCGAGCTCCTCGTGGTGCTGCATCACCGCGGCGCCGAGCTTCGCGAGCAGGCGGCCGCGTTCGAGCGCGGTCATCGCGCCCCAGGGGCCGTCGAAGTTCTCGCCCATGGCCTTGCGCGCGGCGCGCACGGCGGCGTCCACGTCGGCTGCGGTGCCGCGTGCGATCTCGCCGAAGCGTTGCCCGTCGCTCGGGTCGATCACGGCGATGGTTTCGGTGCCGAGCGAGGCCATGCGGCCGCCGTCGATGTAATGGGTTGCTGTCATTTCTTGTCTCCTCTTGGCAAGCGGATCACTGAAGTTCGGGCCAGGGCTTCTGCGCGTCGCGGATCAGCTCGAAGGCGCGGCTGAACTGCAGCACGCCCAGGTCGTCGAAGCGGCGACCCGCCACCTGCAGCCCGATGGGCAGCCCCGCATCCGAATAGCCGCAGTTGACCGACGACGCCGGCTGCTCCGACATGTTGTAGGGCACCGTGAAGCCGATGTGCTCCAGCGAGCGCATCGGGTCGTTCGTCGGCGAGGCGTGCTCCGCGGGCGCGGGCATGTTGGGCGACACCGGTGAAATCACGAAGTCGAAGCCCACGGTCGCGGCGATGGTGGCCGCGCGCGTGGCGACGAACTGGCTGTAGGCATCGAAGATGTGCTCGCCCGAGAAGCCGGCCGCGCTCTCGGCCCAGGCGTCGATGTAGGGCAGCATCTTCGCGCGGCGCTCGGGCGCCATGGCGCGCAGGTCGCCCAGCGAGCGCATGCGCCAGAAGTGGTCCATGCCCTGCAGCATCTTCGGCGTCATGAAGGGCTTCATTTCCTCGACATGGGCGCCGGTCGCCTCGATCTTCTTCGCGGCAGCGAGCACCGCCTTGCGGATCTGCGGATCGAGCGGCAGGCCGCAGCCCGCGTCCATCAGGAGGCCCACGCGCTTGCCCGCGAGAAAGGAGGCATCGACATCGAAGGCCAGCCAGTCGATGGTGGGCGGCGGCAGCTCGGAGTAGTCGCGGCTGTCGGGCTGGGCGACGGACTGCATCATCAGCGCGGCGTCTTCCACCGTGCGCGTCATCGGGCCGGCGCAGCGGCCCATGTAGGGCGTGCTCAACGGGATGCGGCCGAAGCTGGGCTTGAGCGTGAAGATGCCGCACCAGCTCGCGGGCAGGCGGAGCGACCCCCCGATGTCGGTGCCCGCGTGCAGCGGACCGTAGCCCCGCGGCCGCGGCCGCACCGGCGCCCGCACTGGAGCCGCCGGGCGTACGCGACAGGTCCCACGGGTTGCGCGAGAGTTCATGAAAAGTCGAGAGGCCGGACGACAGCATGCCGACATCGGGCATCGTGGTCTTGGCGACGAGCACCGTGCCGTCTTCCTTCAGGCGCGCGGCCGGTGGCGAATCCTCCGGCATCGGCACGAGGTCGTAGGCCGCGGTGCCCAGCGGCATCGGATCGCCGGCGGTTGCGAGGTTGTCCTTGATGGTCACGGGCACGCCGTCGAGCACGCCGCGCGGCGTGCCGGCCAGCCAGCGCGCTTCGGAGGCGCGCGCCTGCTCGACCGCAAGTTCAGGGCGAAAGAGCCAGGTCGCATGCAGCTTCGGCTCGAGCGCCGCGATGCGCTCGTTGATTGCGCGCACCACCTCGACCGGCGAGAGTTCCTTGCTGCGGTAGGCCGTGCCGAGCTCGGCCGCGCTCAGGGCATACAGGGGTTTCGTCATGGCATCAGCTCCAGGAAATGGCGGCCAGGTCGTTCACCACGATCGGCATGCTCGCCCACAGGCCCTTGACCTCCTTGCGCGCGATGGTGGGAAACACCGCCTGGTAGAGAAAGCCGTTGACCGCATCGGTCGCGAGTTGCCGCTGCGCATCCGCCAGCAGGTCGGCGCGGCGCTTCTTGTTCTCCTCGTTCTGGATCGCGACGAACATGTCGCGGAACTTCTTCGAGTCGTAGCCCCAGTAGTAATCGGGCTCGGTGTACTTCACCAGGTCGAAGGGCTCGACGTGCGCGACCATCGTGAGGTCGAAGTCGTGCGCGCCGCCGAAGGTGCCGCTCAGCCACTGCGCCCATTCGACGTTCTGGATCTTCACGTGGATGCCGATCTGCGCCAGTTGCGCCGCAATCATCTCGCCGCCCTGCCGTGCGTACGAAGGCGGCGGCAGCGTCAGGCGCAGCTCGAGCGGCGTCTTCACGCCGGCTTCGGCCAGCAGGCGCTTGGCCTTCTCGATGTCGTAGGGGTTCATCGCAGTCGTGTCGATGAAGCCCGGCGCGCCCATCGCGTAATGGCTGCCGATGGGCTTGCCGAAGCCGTCGGCCGCGCCCTGGATGATCGTGTTGCGGTCCAGCGCCGCCAGGATCGCGCGGCGCACGCGCACGTCGTCCAGCGGCTTCTTGCGGTTGTTGATGGTGAGGATCACCTTGCCGCGCGTGCCCACCTCCAGCACCTGGAAGCGCGGGTTGCCCTTGAACTGCGCCACCGAGCGGGTGCCCGCGCGCGGGAAGATGTCGATGTCGTTGGCCATCAGCGCCGCGGTCTGCGCGGCCGTGTCGGACATGAAGCGGAAGACGAACTTCTCGACCTTCGCGAGGCCCGGGTCGCGGTAAGTCGGCGACTTCACCAGCGTGCACGAGGCGCCGCGCTGCCAGGCGGCCAGCTTGTAGGGGCCGGTGCCGACGGGCGCGGTCGCATTCGTCTCAGCGCTCTTGGGCTCGACGATGCAGGCGGTGGACTGGCCCAGCATGAACGGCAGGTCGGGGTTCGACAGCGTGCTGTTGACGCCCACCGTGTACTCGTCGAGCACGACAGTGCCGATCTCGCTGAAGAAGCGCTTGTCCTTGTTCGTGCTCTTGGCGCCGCCTGCGCGGTCGAACGAGAACTTGACCGTCGCGGCGTTGAAAGGCTGCCCGTTCTCGAAGCGCACGCCACGGCGCAGCTTGAAGACGAAGGTCTTCATGTCGGGCGACGACGACCAGCTCTCGGCGAGCATCGGCGTGACCGAGCCGTCGGCGTTGACCTTGGTGAGCGTCTCGAAGATGTTGTATTGCGTGATCTCGGCAATGGCCGATGCGGCACCGGCGGTCGGGTCCAGGCCTGGCGGTTCCAGCGGCATGCCGATGCTCAACGTGTTCTTGCCCGTCTGCGCTTGCGCGAGCGGGAGAAAGGCGCCCGGGATCGCCGCGGCCATGGCGGTGCCCATGAGGGTGCGTCGCTTCAACATTCGATATCTCTCCTGAAAGTAAGGGGAAACGACCCCGCGCGGCTCAACCGGCGGGTGTCTGCAAGACGGCGGACAGCAGGGTCCGCGTGTAGGGGTGCTGCGCGTGGCGGAACAGGTGGCCCGGCGCGCCCTGCTCCACGATCTGGCCCTTGAAGACGACGGCGACGTCATCGCACAGGTGGTTGACCACCGCGAGGTCGTGGCTGATGAGCAGGTAGCTGATGCCGAACTGCTGCTGCAGGTCTTGCATCAGGTTGAGCACCTGCGCTTGCACCGACACGTCGAGCGCGCTGACGGGTTCGTCGGCGACGATGAGCTTGGGCCGCGTGATGAGCGCACGCGCGATGGCGATGCGCTGTCTTTGCCCGCCCGAGAACTCGTGCGGGTACTTGTCCATGTCGGTGGTGCGCAGGCCCACGGCGGCGAGCGATTCGGCGGCGCGCTCGCGTTGTTCCTTGCGGGAAACCTCGGCCAATGCTTCAAGCGGCTCGGCGACGATGCGTGCGACGGTCTGGCGCGGGTCGAGCGAGCCGTACGGGTCTTGAAAGACCATCTGGAAATCGCGTCGCGCATTGCGCAGTTCGCTCTTCGGCAACGTGTGCAGATCGCGCCCGAGCAGCTTCACGCTGCCCGAGGTCGGCGTGTCGAGCGCCATCACGAGGCGCGCGATGGTCGACTTGCCCGAGCCCGATTCACCGACGATGCCGAGGCTGCGGCCGGCTTCGACCTTGAAGCTCACGCCGTTGAGCGCCTTGACGGTCGGCGGCGGTGCGAAGAGCTTTTCGCGCGGCAGGTCGTAGTGCCGCACAAGGTCGGTCACCTCCAGCAGCGGCTGGGTTGTGGCGGTTCTGCTCATGCGGGAACAGCGCTCTGCGCCGCGATTTCTTCGAGACGGAGGCATCGCACCGCATGGCCGCTCGGCTTCATGGCCAGCGGCGGCTTCGTGGTGTAGCAGGCTTCGGCCGTGAAGCCGCAGCGCCCTGCGAATGCGCAGCCACGCGGCAGGTCCACCAGCTCGGGCACGCTGCCGCGGATGGTGGCCAGCCGGCCGGTTCGCGGCCCACCGAGCACCGGACGCGCCGCGAACAGGCCGCGCGTGTAGGGATGCGCGCGCTCGGCGAACACGGCCTTCGTCGGCCCGCTCTCGACCATGCTGCCGCCGTACATCACGAGCATGCGCTGCACGCTGTTGGCGATCACGCCGAGGTCGTGCGAGATCAGGATCAGCGCCATGCCCATCTCGGCGACCAGGCTCTGGATCAGGTCCAACACCTGCTTCTGGATAGTCACGTCGAGCGCGGTGGTGGGCTCGTCGGCGATCAGCAGGTCGGGACCGCAGGCCAGCGCCATCGCGATGCCGATGCGCTGGCGCTGTCCACCCGAGAACTGGTGCGGATATGCATCGAGCCGCGACGCCGCATCGGGAATTCCCACGCGCTCCAGCAGGCCCAGCGCTTCTTTGCGCGCCTCGGCCTTGGAGAGGCCGCGATGCAGCCGCAACGGCTCGCCGACCTGGCGCGCGATGGTGTGCACCGGGTTCAGTGCCGTCATCGGCTCCTGGAAGATCATGCCGATGCGGTTGCCGCGGATCTGGCACATCGCCTTCTCGGGCAACCCGACGAGCTCTTGCCCGTCGAGGCGAATGCTGCCGCCGACCTTCGCGGTCGAAGGCAGAAGGCCCATGAGCGACATCACGGTGATCGACTTGCCGCAGCCCGACTCGCCCACGATGCCCAGCGTTTCGCCACGCTCCAGGGAAAAGGAAATACCGCGCACCGCTTCGGCCGGGCCGCGCTGGGTCTGCAGGCCGATGCGCAGGTCGTTGACTTCGAGAAGAGGCATGGTTCAGCGGGCTCGTGCAAGGCGCGGATCGAGCAGGTCGCGCAGACCGTCGCCGAGCAGGTTGAGGCCGAGCACCGCCAGCGCGATGGCCATGCCGGGGAACACGGTCAGCAGCGGCTGCTGGAACATGAGCGTCTGCGCTTCGCTGAGCATGCGGCCCCACGAAGGCTGCGGCGGCTGCGTGCCTAGGCCCAGGTACGAGAGCGCCGCCTCCGCGAGGATCGCGATGGCGAAGCGGATGGTGATCTGCACGATCAGCACGGCCGAGATGTTCGGCAGCACATGCTGCATCGTGATCGAGAAGGAACCCTTGCCGCATGCGCGTGCCGCAGCGATGTATTCGCGCGACCAGATCGCATTGGCCGAGGCGCGCGTGATGCGCGCGAAGGTCGGGATGTTGTAGATGCCGATCGCGACGATGGCGTTGACGATGCCCGCGCCGAACACCGCTGTCATCATGATGGCCGAGAGGATCGCGGGGAACGCGAGCGAGAAGTCGGCGAAACGCATGATCGCCTCCTCGACCCAGCCGCGCCGAGCGGCCGCCAGCAAACCGAGCGCCGTGCCGACCACGAGGCCGATGCCCACGGCGATCACGCCCACGAGGATGGAAGCGCGCGCGCCGACGAGCAGCAGCGAGGCGACGTCGCGCCCGAAGGCGTCGGTGCCCAGCCAGTGCGCGGCCGAGGGCGCTTGCATCTTGCTGGCCATGTCCATCTCGTACGGCGACCACGGCGTCCACACGAACGACACGAGCGCGGCAAGGAGCAGCAGCAGCGCGAGGACGGCGCCGATGACGAAGCTGCGGTGATGCCGCGCACGACGCCAGAATCCCGGCACGGTGAGCGCGGCTGCGCTGGGAACTGCAGGAGCGGCGATGGTGTTCATATGTCGCTCGCCTTGATGCGCGGGTCGATCACGGCATAGAGCACGTCGACCACGAAATTCACGATGACGACAAGCGCCGCGAGCAGCATCACGCAGTTGCGCACGACGACGAGGTCGCGGTTGCTGATGGCCTGGAAGATCAGCCGGCCTAGGCCCGGCAGGTAGAACACGTTCTCGATCACGATGGTGCCGGCCAGCAGTTCGGAAAACTGCATGCCCATCACGGTGATGACGGGAATCATCGCGTTGCGCAGCACGTGCAGCCACAACACGGCGCGCTGCGACACGCCCTTGGCCCGCGCAGTGCGAACGAAATCTTCGCGCATCACCTCGAGCACCGCCGAACGCGTGATGCGCGCGAGGATCGCGGCCTGCACCACCGCCAATGACAGCGCCGGCAACAACAGCGATTTCACGCCGCCCAGCACGCCCTCGCCCCATCCGTCGAAGCCACCCGCGGAGAACCACTGCAGCTTCACCGAGAACACCAGAATCAAGAGGATCGCGAACCAGAAATTCGGGATCGCGATGCCGACCTGCGTCATGCCCATCAAGCCAACGTCGCCCATCTTGTTGTGGCGCGCGGCCGCCGTCACGCCGACGACGAGCGCGAGCACGGTGGTGAGCGTCATCGCGAGCACGGCCAGCGGCACGGTGAGCGCAAGGCGTTCGAGGATGAGGTCGAGCACCGGCGAACCGTAGGCGTAGCTGTCGCCGAGGTTGCCGGTGAGGATGCCGCCGATCCAGTGCCAGTAGCGCGTCCACGCCGGCTGGTCGAGGCCCAGCTTCGTGGCGAGCGCGGCCACCGCATCGGGCGATGCGTCGGGGCCCATGAGCATCTGCGCGGCGTTGCCGGGCAGTATCTCCAGGACGAGGAACACGATGATCGACGCGCCGATCAGCGTGCCGACCAGCGTGGCCAGGCGCTTGAGCAGGAAGAGGCCCATCTATCGGTCTCGTTGCTTCGTGCGGCGGTGGCGCGTCATTCGATGCAACTCGCGATGGCGCGGCCCACGTCGACCGTGTTCGCCGTGCCGCCCATGTCGCGCGTGCGCGGACCTTCGCTCAGCACCGTCTCGATGGCCGCGAGCACGGCGGCCGACGCCTCTGCATACACGGGGTCGCCGTTGCCCAGGTGGTCGAGCATCAGCGCGGCCGACCAGACCTGGCCGATCGGGTTCGCGATGCCCTTGCCCGCGATGTCGGGCGCGGAGCCGTGCACCGGCTCGAACAACGACGGGAACGCGCGCTCGGGATTCAGGTTCGCCGAAGGCGCGATGCCGATGGTCCCGGTGCATGCCGGGCCCAGGTCGGACAGGATGTCGCCGAAGAGGTTGGAGGCCACGACCACGTCGAACCTGTCGGGGTGCTGCACGAAGTGCGCGCAAAGAATGTCGATGTGGTACTTGCTCGTCGCAATGTCGGGATGGCGCTTGGCCATCTCGGCCAGGCGCTCGTCCCAGTACGGCATGGTGATCGAGATGCCGTTCGACTTGGTCGCCGCCACGAGGTTCTTGCGCGGGCGCTTGCTCGCGAGCTCGTAGGCGTACTTGAGGATGCGGTCGACGCCGTGGCGCGTGAACACGGCCTCCTGGATCGCCATTTCGCGCGGCGTGCCTTCGAAGAGGCGCCCGCCCACCGAGGTGTATTCGCCTTCGGTGTTTTCGCGCACCACGAGGAAATCGATGTCGCCGGGCTTGCGATGCGCGAGCGGTCCGGGCACGCCGGGCATCAGGCGCACGGGGCGCAGGTTCACGTACTGGTCGAACTCGCGGCGGATCTTGATGAGAAGGCCCCACACGGCAATGTGGTCGGGCACCTTGTCGGGCGCGCCGACGGCGCCGAAGTAGATCGCGTCGTGGCCCTTGATGCGCTCGTCCCAGTCGGCCGGCATCATGAGACCGTGCCGCACATAGTGGTCGGAGCCCCAGTCGAAGTGATCGAAGCTGAATTCGATGCCGAACTTGCGGCTCACCGCGTCGAGCACGCGAAGGCCTTCGGGCACCACTTCGATCCCGATGCCGTCACCCGGGATGACGGCGATTTTGTGTTTTCTTTGCTGCATCGAATACCTGCTTGAAGACTGTTTCGCGAGCAAGTCTAGAAGCAGGAGTCGTGCCGCAGGATCGGGGTTGGCACGTACTTTGTATTGCCAATATCAGAAGGCGTTACGAGCGCATCGCAGAGGCATTTCATGACTCTGCTTGGTCCTGAAATCGCTTCAGCCTTCTATTTTCAAGAAGGCTTTGAGGGTCCGATCGGGCCTCACATCGGCGCGAGATGCGCCTTCTTCATCATGGTTTCTGTCAGCGCGATCTCTTGCACGAAGCCCTTGGCGTACTCCTGCGAACTGGAGGGGCTGACGCTCCCGCCCGAGACCTCGATGACGGTGCGCACGGCCGGCTGGCGCAACGCCTCTTCGACTGCCGCATGGATCTTCGCGACGATCGGATCGGGTGTGCGCGCCGGCACCGAGATGCCGCCCCACGACGTGAGCGACACGCCGGGCACGCCCGCCTCGGCCAGCGTGGGCAGCTCGGGCAACGCCGGGTTGCGCTGGCTGCCGGCGACGGCCAGCGCCTTGAGCCGGCCGGCCTGAACGTGCGGATAGGCAACGCTGAAGATCGGCATCGCGAAGAGCACCTGCTTGCCGAGCACCGCATTGACCAGCTCCGAGGCGCCCTTGTAGGGCACATGCATCGCCTGCACGCCGGCCGCGCTCAGGAACAGCTCCATGCCCAGGTGCGACGGCGTGCCCACGCCACCGGACGCGTAGTCGAGCTTGCCCGGGTTGGCGCGCGTGCGGTCGATGAGATCGCGCACGGTGTCGATGCCCGACGAGGGATGGACGATCAGGAGGATGTCCGAGGTCGTCAATCGCATGATGTGCCGGAAGTCCTTGATCGCGTCGTAGCCGGGGTTCGCGTACATGCGCATGTTGGCCGCCATCGGTGCGGCCGAGTAGATCCAGGTGTAGCCATCGGCCGGCGCGCGCGCCACCAGCCGCGCGCCGATGTTGCCGGCGGCGCCGCCGCGGTTCTCGATGACCACCGGTTGCCCCAGCAGCGTGCCGACCGCCTCGGCCAGCGCACGCGCGGTGTTGTCGGGGCCCGTGCCCGCGAGATAGGGAAGCACCCATTTGATGGGGCGGCTGGGCCAATCGGCGTCCGCGGCGAACGCCGGCCAAGCGGCCGGCAGCAGCGACGTGGCGAGTACCTTGCACAGTTGTCGCCGGGTGGCTAGGTGATCCTGGTGGTTCATGTCTGTCTTGTCTCTCGATCTGGTTCTTGTAGGCGGCGAGGCGCTTGCCGTCAGGCGGCTGGGTCGCCCAGCAGTTCGCGCGCGATGGTGTTGCGCTGGATCTCGCTGGTGCCGGTGAGCACGCGGTACATGCGCAGCATGCGGAACAGGAACTCCACGCGCCGGCCCTGCACGATGCCTTCGCCGCCATGGATCTGCACGGCCGAGTCCGCGATGCGGAAAGCGGCTTCGGAGCAGAAGAGCTTGGCCATGGAAGCCTCGGCGCGCGCCTCGCCGCCGGCATCGATCTGGCGCGCGGTGGCGATCATCAGCCCGCGCGCGGCGGCTAGGTCGGTCGCCATGTTCGCCAGCATGTGCTGCACGGCCTGGAACTGCGCGATCGCGCGGCCGAACTGGCGCCGGCCGCGCGCGTAGTCCAGCGCATCGTTCAACGCCACGCGCGCGAGCCCGACCATCGCGGGGCAATGAAGCAGCCGGTTCACCGTGATGCGCCCGAGTGCGAGCGCGAGCCCGCGCCCCGGCTCGCCGATCATGTTGCGCGCCGGCACGCGGCAGGCCTCCAGCACGATGTCGCCGGTGTGCGACTGGCCGGCCATGGTCTTGTAGCCCGACTCCACGCGCGCACCAGGCTGGCCCAGGTCGACGAAGAAGGCCGATATCTCACGCTGGGCGGGATCGGTCGCGGTCGAGGCCATGACCAGCGCGAAGTCCGCGAACGGCGATCCCGAAATGAAGCGCTTGCGGCCGGTGAGCAGGTAGTCGTCGCCCTGCCGCTCGGCACGCGTCTGGACGGCGCCGGCGTCGGAGCCGGCTTCGGCCTCGGTCAACGCGAAGCAGATGGCCTTGTCGGCATTCGCCACTGGCTGGATGAACGCTTCCAGCTGGTAGGGCGTGGCCTGCCGCGCCAGCGCACCCACCCGGGGCGGTCCGCTGAGTTCGCCGAACACATGCGGCGCGAGCGGCGAACCGCTGGCGTAGATGGCCTCTTTGATCAGCACGTGGTCGAGCACGGACAGGCCGAGGCCGCCCATCGCCTTGGGCAAGGTGATGCCGTAGAAGCCGAGTTCGTTCGAGCGCCGCCAGACACGCCGCAGCGTCTCGCGGTCGGGGCTGCGCTCATGGTTGATGCCGTGCTCGCGGACGATCGCGGCCAGTTCGCCGTGGATGAAATCGCCGATGCGGGCGGAGAGTTCGGCAGCCTCTGCCGAGCCTTCGAACGGGGCCGTTGCCGGGGTGGATGAAGTCATGGGTCCTCCGTTCTTCAATTGACGCGCCGCGCGCGGTCGGCCCAGTACGGGGCCTGGATGGTCTTGCGCGCCACTTTGCCGTTGGCGTTCTTGGGCAGCGCCGAAACGAACTCGATCATCCGAGGACGCTTGAAACCGCCGAGCCGGTCGGCACAGAAGGCGTCGAGCACGGCCGCATCGGGCGCCTCGCCGGGCTTGAGCACGATGTGCGCGGCGACGGCCTCGCCCCATTTGTCGTCGGGCACCGCAAACACGCAGGCATCCGCGACGGCCGCATGCTGGTAGAGCACCGCCTCGACTTCCGACGGATAGACGTTGAAACCGCCGGTGATCACCATGTCCTTCTTGCGGTCGACGATGTAGATGTAGCCGTCGTCGTCCGCGCGCGCGAGGTCGCCGGTGTGATAGCCGCCGTTCTTCAGCACTTCGGCCGTGAGTTCGGGCGCGCGCCAGTAGCCGGCGAAGATGTCGGGGCCGCTGACCACGATCTCGCCGATCTCGCCGACTGCGACGGGCTGGCCTTCGTCATCGACGATCTCGACGCGTGACTCCAGGAACGGCCGGCCGCAGGACGCGAGCCGATCGGGCCGCGCGGCACGTGCGAACAGATGGTCTTCGACCGAGAGGCCGCACACGCCCGACGTAGTTTCGCCTGCGCCGTAACCTTGCGAAAGAACGGGGCCGAACACGTCCATCGCCTGCAGGATGCGCGCGGGCGCCATCGGCGCCGCGCCATAGCCGAGCCGCTTCAGATCGGGCAGCGGGAGGTACTGGCCCTCGAGGTGCGCGAGCAGCATGTTGATCATCGTCGGCACCATGAAGGTGTGGGCGACGCGGTCGGCGCGCATCTCCGCAAGAAAGCGTCCGGGCTCGAAGCCGTCGAACAGCCGGATGGTCGCGCCGCTGCAAAGCGCCGGCACGAGTTGCATGCCCGAGGCGTGCGTGATGGGACCGACGAGTCCGAGCAGTTCGCCGGGGCGCATGCCGTCGGCGCGCATCAGGAACTTGCGCAGTTGCGCGAGGCGGTTGCCGAAGGTCTGCATGGCCGCCTTCAGCACGCCACTCGAGCCGGAGGTGTAGTGCAGCACGGCCAGTTCGTCGGAGCGCACGCGCACGGCTTCGAACACATCGCTTGCGGCGGCCGATGCAGCCTCGTAGCTGTTCGATGCGCCTTCCGGTTGGTCGATCAACAGAAGACGCGGCGCTGAGATTTTCAGCAAGGGAAGGAATGCTTCGGCCCGCGCGGCGGTGGTCACGATCAGCTCGGCCTCACTGTTTGCGATGACCTCGGCCACTTCGACGGGCGAGAGCCGCGAATTGATCGGCGCCTTCACGAGCGCCGCCTTGTAGCAGGCGAGTTCGAGCTCGACGACCTCGATGCAATTGGGCAGGTACACGCCGACCCGGGCGCCGCGTGCGAGTCCCTGTGCGAGCAGCGCATGGGCCAGGCGGTTGGAACGCCGCTCGAGTGCGTCGTAGGTGATCGATCGCGCCGGGCTCTTGATCGCGATCTGTTTCGAGAACGCGCGGGAGGCGCGAGAGACGAGGCCGCCGACGTTGGCGACCTCGAAGGATGTGGAATTCAAAAGCTATCTCCTGTGCGCCACCTCTGCATTCGGGTGGATTGCCGCCACTATCGCGGCGCAGGCGCTCGAGGAGGAAATACCGTTTGCTGATGCGAAGGCATCAATCTTTCTGATGGCCGGCCGGGAGTTCGGCCTTCCAGATTCCTTCGCCGACCATGCGCTCGATCTCTTGGCGCAGCACATCGATCAGCGCCTGTGCGACCGGATCGACCGCACGGTTCGCGGGCGTCGCGAGCGTGTAGCTGCGCTTGAGTTCGGGCTCGGTCACGCGGGCGCAGATCCAGTGTTCGTTCGTCAATGCCGAGGCGTCGAGCGCGCATCCGGGCGTGAAAGTGAAGCCTGCGCCGGCCTGGTAGAGCGAGCGCAGCACGCGTGCCGAATCGTGTTCGTAGGCCACGTTGAGTTCGATGCCGAGGTTCGATGCGGCGCCTTCGACCTGCTGCCGGATGTTGAAGCGCCGCGACTGCAGCACCAACGGGAGCTGCGCGGCTTTTGCGAAGGCGATGTCACCGATGCCGCGTCGCGTGACCGCCTTGCCGGATGCGGACTTGCGCGGGCGCTTCACCAGCGGCGCCGCCATGCCGCCGACATCGAAGCCGCAGAGAAAGATCGACTCTTCCGCAAGCGGCTCGCACGCCATGCCTTCGAGCGCCGGCGTGTCCACCAGGATGCCGACATCGGCCCGGCGATCGAGCATGACTTTCTTCACCATGAGGCTCAGGTCGTCCAGCACGAAGACGCGCACGAGCGGATGTCGGTCTTTCAGCCGCATCAGCACAGGGCCGAGCAGCAAGGATGAAAGCAGCGAGGGAATTGCCAGCGTGACCGAACCTTCGAGACCGTTCGGCGGCCGCTGGAAGCGCTCTCGCAGCGCAGCCGCATCGGACAGCAGCCGGCGCGCGTCGTGATAGAGCTGCATGCCCGCGGTCGTCGGCGTGACGCCTGCATGCGAGCGTTCGAAGAGCTGGGTGCCGAGTTCGTTTTCGAGCTTTTTTATCTGCGCAGTGAGCGCAGGCTGGGCCACGTAGAGCGAAGCCGCGGCCCGGGAGAGGCTTCCCGCCTCTAGCACTGCGATGAAGTAGCGAAGCGCGCGAAGGTCCATGTGTATTGCCAACGTTTGGGGCAGCCCACAAAGAGGAAACCCCTCGCGGCTCGAAAGCTGCGAGGGGTTTTATCTGGCGGAGTGGACGGGACTCGAACCCGCGACCCCCGGCGTGACAGGCCGGTATTCTAACCAACTGAACTACCACTCCTGGTAGACAACGTTCACTCCTTGCGGAGCCAAGTGCTGACGACTTGTGCCTGCTTCACTTGCATGAAACTGGCGACCCTACGGGGATTCGAACCCCGGTAGCCACCGTGAAAGGGTGGTGTCCTAGGCCTCTAGACGATAGGGTCAAAACCTTAGGAACCGTGCTGCGATCAGCACTTATCTTCTTCTCGACACTTTTGATGGTGGAGGTAAACGGGATCGAACCGATGACCTCTTGCATGCCATGCAAGCGCTCTCCCAGCTGAGCTATACCCCCAATTTGACTTTCAGGTTCTTCTTTTCAGAATTACCTTGTGTCGGTGTCGAGCCTCAAATTATAGACCGAAAAATCAGGCCCTTTTCAAACGCTCCACAACTTTTTCGCGAGAAAAGAGTGCGAGCACCGAATCGAGGGATGGCGTCTGCGGTGTTCCCATCACGAGGACGCGAACCGGCATGGCCAACACGGGCATTTTCACAGAATGCGCGGCCAGAACTTCCTTGATGGCTGCGGCGATCGAAACTTTTTCCCATGGCACGTCCGCGAGCTTCTCGGCCAGCGTCGCGATGACGGGTTTCACCGCATCGGTGACGTGCTGCGCGAGATCGGCTTCGCTCGGCGCCACGTCCGCGTAGAACGCCGTGGCCCAATCGGCCAGCGCGACCGTGGTTTCGCAACGGTCCTTGAAGAGCGCGCAGATGGCGACGAGCCGGTCGTCCGCCTCGATGCCGCGCTTCTTCAGTTGCGCGGCCACGAGCGGCGCGAGTTCCGCATCGGCCTTCGCCTTGATGTACTGCGCGTTCACCCATGCGAGCTTTGCCGCATCCCATTGCGCAGGGCTCTTGGAAAGGTGCGAGCCGTCGAACCAGCTCACCATCTGCTCGCGCGTGAAGAGTTCGTCGTCGCCGTGGCTCCAGCCCAGGCGCGCGAGGTAGTTCAGCATCGCTTCAGGCAGGTAGCCGTTCTCTTCATACGCAGTGACGCTCACGGCGCCGCGGCGCTTCGAGAGCTTCTGCCCGTCGTCGCCCAGGATCACCGGCACATGGCCGAACTGAGGAAGCGGTGCGCCCAGCGCGCGGAAGATGTTGATCTGCCACGGCGTGTTGTTGATGTGCTCGTCGCCGCGGAACACGTGTGTGATGTTCATGTCCCAGTCGTCGACCACCACCGCGAAGTTGTACGTGGGCACACCGTCGGGCCGCAGGATGATGAGGTCGTCGATCTCGCGGTTGTTGATGGTGATCTCGCCCTTGACGAGGTCGTTCCAGGTCACGTCGCCTTCGGGCGGATTGCAGAAGCGCACCACCGGCGGCACGCCTTCGGGCACGGGCGGCAGCACCTTGCCCGGCTCGGGGCGCCAGCGGCGGTCGTACAGTGTCTTCTCGCCGCGCGCGCGTTGTGCCTCGCGCATCTCGTCGAGCTCGGCGGGCGTGCAGTAGCAGTGATAGGCCGTGCCGGCCGCGAGCATCTGCGCGATGACTTCGCGGTAGCGCTCCAGGCGCTGCATCTGGTAGATCGGGCCTTCGTCGTAGTCGAGGCCGAGCCAGTGCATCGAGGCGAGGATCTGGTCGGTCGAGTCCTGCGTGGAGCGGGCCACGTCGGTGTCCTCGATGCGCAGCACGAACTCGCCGCCGTGGTGGCGCGCGTAGGCCCACGAATAGAGCGCGGTGCGGGCCGTGCCCAAGTGAAGGAAGCCGGTGGGAGACGGAGCGATGCGGGTGCGAACTTTGCCGGTCATGAAACTCGATTCAGGAATTCAGGGTGCTCAGGCCGCGCGCGAGGTCGGCCGTGATGTCGTCGATGTATTCGAGGCCGACCGCAACGCGGATCAGTCCCTGGCTGATGCCAGCCGCCTGGCGCTGCACTTCGGCGAGCCGACCGTGCGAGGTCGTGCCCGGGTGCGTGACGATGGTCTTGGTGTCGCCCAGGTTGGTGGCGATGCTCACCACGCGCGTACTGTTGATCACATGGAAGGCATTGGCGCGCGCCGCTTCCGGCGTGTCGCCGATCACGTCGAACGACACCACCGCCCCGCCCTGCCCCGACTGCTGGCGCATTGCGAGCTCATGCTGCCCATGCGAAGCGAGACCGGGGTAATAGACGCGCGCGACGCCCGGCTGTTGCTCTAGCCACTGCGCCACGGCCAATGCATTCGCGCACTGCGCCTTCATGCGGATTCCAAGTGTTTCAAGGCCCTTCAGCACGACCCATGCATTGAACGGCGACAGCGCCATGCCGGCGGTGCGCACGATCGGGCCGAACACATCGACGATGAGCTTCGACGGACCGCAGATCGCGCCCGCCATCACGCGGCCCTGCCCATCGAGGTACTTGGTGCCCGAATGAATGATGAGGTCGGCGCCGAGTTCGGCCGGCCGCTGCAGCACCGGCGTGCAGAAGCAGTTGTCGACCGCAAGCAGCGCGCCCGCACCGTGAGCCAGATCGGCGAGCGCCTGGATGTCGCAGACTTCCGTCAGCGGATTGGTCGGCGTCTCGGCGAACAGCAGCTTGGTGTTCGGCTTGATCGCGGCACGCCACTCGGCCACGTCGGTCTGCGAGACGAAAGTGGTCTCGACGCCGAACTTCGCGAACTCCTTGCCGAACAGGTTCAGCGTCGAGCCGAACACCGAGCGCGAACAGATCACATGGTCGCCGGCCTTCAGCAGGCCCATGCACATCATGAGGATCGCGCCCATGCCGGTGGACGCGCCGATGGCCGCTTCGGTGCCTTCGAGCGCGGCAAGGCGCTGCTCGAAACTGGTCACCGTCGGGTTGGAGGTGCGCGAGTAGGTAAAGCCCTGCTCGGTGCCGGCGAAGCGGCGTGCCGAGGTTTCGGCGTCGGGCTGCACGAAGCCGCTGGTGAGGAACAGCGCTTCGGAATGCTCGCCATGCTGGCTGGGCGCCAGCCCGGTGCGCAGCGCGAGCGTGTCGCGGTGCAGTCCGGGCGGCAGGGTTCGTTCGTCGGTCACTTCAGCTCTCACTCGCTGTGATTGGGGAGCGCGAGGCGCGAAGAATCTTCTTCGGTCTCTTCGATGCGCGGGCGGTTGCCGTTCATGCGCGAGATGGCGTCGGTGTCGATGTCGCCAGTCACGTACACGCCGTCGAAGCACGAGGCGTCGAAGCCGTCGAGCTTGGTGTTCAGCGAGCCGATGGCGCGCTTCATCGCATCGACGTCCTGGTAGATCAGCGCGTCGCAGCCGATCAGTTCGCGGATTTCGTCGACAGTGCGGTCGTGCGCGACCAGCTCGTCCTTGGTCGGCATGTCGATGCCGTAGACGTTGGGGTAGCGCACCGGGGGCGCGGCGCTGGCCAGGTACACCTTGCGGGCACCGGCATCGCGCGCCATCTGGACGATTTCGCGGCTGGTGGTGCCGCGCACGATGGAGTCGTCGACCAGCAGCACGTTGCGGCCCTTGAACTCGCTCGCGATCACGTTGAGCTTCTGGCGCACCGACTTCTTGCGCACGCCCTGCCCCGGCATGATGAAAGTGCGGCCCACATAACGGTTCTTCACGAA
Organism: Variovorax sp. W2I14; assembly: GCF_050435205.1. NCBI lineage: Bacteria > Pseudomonadati > Pseudomonadota > Betaproteobacteria > Burkholderiales > Comamonadaceae > Variovorax > Variovorax sp. W2I14. The sequence continues at coordinate 3,185,616 of NZ_JBNDJX010000001.1, forward strand.
GCCTTCGCGGTACGGCACACCCAGCAGATGCGCGAGTTGCGTGGCGCTCGGACGGCTCGATTCGGGGATCGGGATGATCACGTCGATCTGGTTCGGCGGCACGGTCGAGACCACGCGCTTGGCCAGCGTTTCGCCCAGGTTCAGGCGCGCCTGGTAGACCGAGATGCCGTCGAGCACCGAGTCCGGACGCGCGAGATACACAAATTCGAAGATGCACGGGTTCAGCGTGGGCGCCTCGGCGCACTGCATCGAATGGACCTTGCCTTCCAGGTCGATGAACACCGCTTCACCCGGGTTGATGTTGCGCTCGAACACATGGCCCGAGCCCTCGAGCGCGACCGATTCGCTGGCCACCATGACGGTGCCGTCTTTCTCGTTGCGGCCCATGCACAGCGGGCGGATGCCGTACGGATCGCGGAAGGCGAGCAGGCCGTGGCCGGCAATCAGCGAGACCACGGCGTACGAGCCGCGCAGGCGCTTGTGCATGTTCTTGACCGCGGCGAACACTTCGGCCGGATGCAGGGGCACGCCGCGCGATGAGCGCTCCAGTTCGTGCGCGAGCACGTTGAGCAGCACTTCCGAATCGCTCTCGGTGTTGGTGTGGCGATGGTCGGTGGAGAACAGCTCCGAGCGCAGCGCGTGCGCATTGGTGAGGTTGCCGTTGTGCACGAGCACGATGCCGAAGGGCGCGTTCACGTAGAAGGGCTGCGCCTCTTCCTCGCTGTAGGCATTGCCGGCGGTCGGATAGCGGACCTGGCCCAGGCCCACGTTGCCCGGCAGCGCGCGCATGTTGCGGGTGCGGAACACATCGCGCACCATGCCCTTGGCCTTGTGCATGAAGAACTTGCGTTCCAGCAAGGTCACGATGCCGGCCGCGTCCTGGCCGCGATGCTGCAGGAGCAGCAGCGCGTCATAGAGCAACTGGTTGACGGGTGCGTTGCTGACAACGCCGACGATTCCACACATGAGCGATTCCTTCAGGGCAGGTAGCTTGCCAACTTTTCAGGCAGCGCGGGTTTCAGGCCCTGCAATGCCGCATCGAGAACACCGGCACTGAGCGAGTCGCGCCACCAGGCACTGTCGCTCAACACCAGCAAATGAACAATGACTGCCAGCACGAGCAGGGCCACTGCGCCCCGCGCCGCACCGAAGGCAGCTCCCAAAATCCGGTCCACGGGCCGAAGGCCCACCACGGTGATCAGCTTGCGCGTGAGGGCCGCAATGAGCCCCACACCGAACGCCACTCCCACGAACACCAGCACGAAGGCCAACGGATAGCGCCACGTCGCCTGCGGCTCGCCGAACGGCAACCACACCGCCACATCGGAAGCCAGCCACTGGGCCGCGATGAATGCAGCCACCCAGCCCGCCAGCGAAATCACTTCGAACACCAGCCCCCGCATGAGGCCGAACAGCATCGACACCACGATGAGCGTGACAGCGATCCAGTCGAGCAGGGCCACGACAACAGGCGCCCGCGCTTACAACGTGAGGATCGCGGCCGACAAAGACAAGCCCTTGACCTTTTCCGCAGCCTTGTCCGCTTCGGCACGCGATGCGAAGGGGCCGACACGCACACGCGTGCGCTCGCCATCGGCCGTCTTGGCAACGTGAACATAGGTCTTGAGGCCGGCGCGCTCCAGCTTCTGCCGGACTTCGCGCGCCTTGTCCGCATCGGCGAAGGCGCCGACCTGCACGATGAAGCGGCCGGCAGCCTCGTCGGCGGCGGCAGGCTTGGGCGTGGCGCTGATGGGCTTGCCTTCGAGCAAGGCACGGGCGCGTGCACCATCGTCCGCCGAGGCGGCTGGCTTGGGCTCCGGCTTCGGCTTGGCCTCGGGTTTCGGTTCAGGCTTTGGCTTGGGTTCAGGCTTGACTTCGGGCTTGGGTTCCGGCTTTGGCTTGACCTCCGGCTTCGGCTCGGGTTTTGGCTCGGGCTTGGGTTTGGCCTCGGCGGCAGGCGGCGTGCTGGCCACCGGCTTGCCGGAATCGATCACGGTGCCGTCGGCGGTCTCGGTGATCATGCCGCCGGCCGAGGAGACGGCCGCCACGCGGGAACTGCTTTCGGGTGCGGGCGGTGCGCTGCTCGTCGCAGGAGGCGTTGCAGGTGCGGCGGGCACGGGCAGCGGCTTGACCTTGTTGCGGTCCGGAATCTCGATGGGGATGTCGACCGACACGGGACGCGGCTGGGTGTCGAACAGCAGCGGGAATCCGATCACGCCCAGCAGCACCAGCACCGCGGCGCCCAGCAGCCGATGGCGCGCGCGCCGACGCATGGTTTCGACACTTTCCGCAGGGACGGCCGCCGGGGCGCTGCGTCCTTCGTTGCCTTGTGGGCCGCGCGTGCGGAACTTGAAAAACGCCATGAAGTTCGATCCCTGAAGGAGTGCAGCGAGGTGATGCCAGATGGTGCGGAGACCTGTCGGTCAGCCGCCCGGCGACAGGTGTTTGGCTTGCAGCCGGGGGGTGCCGTTTTCGAGCACGCCACCCACGGTGAAGAACGATCCGAAGACCACGATTCTATCAGCGGGGTCTGCGTGCTCGATGGCTGCGCGCAGCGCGTCCATGGGGCCTGCATGCACGCTGGCGGATGCGTCGGTCCGGGTGTTCTGCGCCTGCCAGGCGGCCTGCAGATCAGCCGCCGTGGCGGCCCGCGCGGTCGGCAGGTCGGTGAAGTACCAGCGGTCGATCAGCGGCCCGATGCGCGCGAGGATCGGCGCGAGGTCCTTGTCGGCCATGACGCCGAAGATGCCGTGCGTCGTGGTGAAGAAACCCATCGCATCGAGGTTCTCGGCGAGCGCCGCGACCGCGTGCGCGTTGTGCGCCACATCGAGCACCAGCGCGGGCTCGCCCGGCACGATCTGGAAGCGGCCCGGCAACTCGACCATTGCCAGCCCATTGCGCACCGCCTGCGCGGTGATCGGCAACTGCGGACGCAGCGCCTCGAGCGCGGCGAGCACGCCCGCGGCATTGATGAGCTGGTTGGCGCCGCGCAGCGCCGGATAGGCCAGCCCGCTGTAGCGCCGCCCGCGGCCCGACCAGCCCCACTGCTGCTTGTCGCCCGACACGTTGAAGTCGGTCCCGAAGCGCCAGAGGTCGGCGCCGATGGCGTTCGCGTGGTCGATCACGCTCTGCGGCGGCATCGGATCGCTCACGATGGCCGGCTTGCCGGCGCGCAGGACGCCGGCCTTCTCGAAGCCGATGCTTTCGCGGTCGGGGCCGAGGTAATCCATGTGGTCCAGGTCGATGCTGGTGATGACCGCGCAGTCCGCATCGATGATGTTGACCGCGTCGAGCCGGCCACCGAGCCCGACTTCGAGGATCGCCACATCGGGCTTTTCCTCGATCATCCGGTGCAGGATGCCGAGGGTGGTGAACTCGAAGTAGGTCAGCGCCATGTCGCCACGCGCCTTTTCCACCACTTCGAAGCTTGCTATCAGTTTGGAAGCATCGACCGATTCGCCCTTCAGGCGCAGCCGCTCCTCGAAACGCACAAGGTGCGGGGAGGTGAACACGGCGGTGCGGTAGCCGGCGTGCGTCAAGATCGATTCGAGCATGGAGCAGGTCGAGCCCTTGCCGTTGGTGCCCGCCACCGTGATGACGGGGCAGTCGAATTTCAGCCCGAGGCGCCCGGCCATCTCCTTGGCGCGGTCGAGGCCCAGTTCGATGTTCTTGGGATGGAGTTGCTCGGCGCGCGCGAGCCAGTCGTTAAGGGTTTCCATGGAGGCCGGCATTGTCGCCGACCCGCCGGGCGCGGCATCATGGCGGCCATGACAACCCTATACGGCATCCCGAACTGCGACACCGTCAAGCGCGCCCGCGCCTGGCTCGACGAACACAACGCGGCCTACACCTTCCACGATTTCAAGAAACAGGGCGTGCCCGAGGCAGAGCTCGACCAGTGGCTGAAGCAGCCCGGCTGGGAGGCGCTGGTCAACCGCCGCGGCACCACCTGGCGCAAGCTGGACGAAGCCACCCAGAACAGCGTGGTCGATGCCGCCTCGGCCCGCGCCGTGCTGCTGGCCAACCCGAGCCTGATCAAGCGGCCGGTGGTCAACTGGGGCCCGAAAACCGGCGTTACGACAGGATTCGACGCCGAAAACTGGGCTGTGAACGCCTTGTAAACCCTGGAACCCCGCCTCGCCGGCCGGCCTCCAAACCCGATCTGCAGGAGAGAACACCATGAACAGACACGTTTTTCGCACCCTCGCGGGGCTTTCGGTGGCCGGGCTTTTGACGACGGGCGCAGGCATCGCGCAGGCCCAGCAAGTGGTCCAGGCCCGGGTGATTTCGGCCACGCCGATCCGCGAAACGACCGGCAGCGACGTCAGCTACAACGTCACCTACGAATACCAGGGCCGCCAGTACACGACCCGCACCACCAGCCGGCCGGGCGCGACCATCCCGGTCCAGGCCAGTGCCTACGGCGTGACCACTTCGGGTGCGACCACCGCGCCCGTGCAGCCGCAATCGCAGTTGCAGCCCTATCCAGTCGAGGCGAACAACAACGGCCAGCCATACCAGCAGCAGTATCAGTATCAGCAAGACCCGCAGTCGCAGCAGCAATACCAGAGCCAGGGCAGCGGCTCGCCCTGGGACAGCGTCGTGCCCGAACCCGGCGTGGTGGTGTCCAACGCGCCCGCGCCGGTCTACGTGCAGCCGGCGCCGGTGTATGCGCCGCCCGTGTACGTGCAGCCCGCCTACACCTACCCGTACGCACAGCCCTACGTGTACCCGCCGGTGGGCATCTCGCTGAACCTGGGCTATTCGCGCGGCTGGGGTGGCGGCTACTACGGCCGGGGCTACGGGTATCGCGGCTACGGCGGTTACCGCGGCGGCTGGCACCGCTGAGAAGGTGTGAGCGGGTGGGGGCCGGACGAGCCCCTAAAATCGAGGACTTTTCCAACCCCTGAGGGGTGCGCCGCCTGCGCGGTGCGTCCTCGACAAGCCGACCGCCCGCGCGCCGGCGCCACCCAATGACGACGACTACCGACACTCTGAACAGCGCCGCAGTGGCCACCAAGGCCAATGTGTACTTCGACGGCAAATGCGTGAGCCACAGCCTCACGCTCGCGGACGGCACCAAGAAATCGGTCGGCGTGATCCTGCCGTCCACCCTCACCTTCAACACCGGCGCGGCTGAAATCATGGAAGGCACCGCCGGCAGCTGCGAATACCTGCTCGCAGGCACCAGCGAATGGGTCGCCTCCGGTCCGGGCCAGAAGTTCAACGTGCCGGCCAATTCCAGCTTCCAGATCCGGGTGACCGGCGAGCCCTACAGCTACATCTGCCACTTCGGCTGAACCGGGACCTGACATGTCGACCATTCTCCAAAACGTTCCCGCCGGCCAGAAGGTCGGCATCGCCTTTTCCGGCGGCCTGGACACCAGCGCCGCGCTGCACTGGATGCGCAACAAGGGCGCGATCCCCTACGCCTACACCGCCAACCTCGGCCAGCCCGACGAGCCCGACTACGACGAGATTCCGCGCAAGGCGATGCTCTACGGTGCCGAGAACGCCCGCCTGATCGACTGCCGTGCACAGCTCGCCAATGAAGGCATCGCCGCGCTGCAGGCCGGCGCCTTCCACGTCACGACCGCTGGCGTCACCTACTTCAACACCACGCCGCTCGGCCGCGCGGTGACCGGCACCATGCTGGTGTCGGCCATGAAGGAAGACGACGTCAACATCTGGGGCGACGGCAGCACCTACAAGGGCAACGACATCGAGCGCTTCTACCGCTACGGCCTGCTCACCAACCCCGCGCTCAAGATCTACAAGCCATGGCTCGACCAGGTCTTCATCGACGAGCTCGGCGGCCGCAAGGAGATGTCGGAGTTCATGCAAAAGGCCGGCTTCGCCTACAAGATGTCGTCCGAAAAGGCCTACTCGACCGACTCGAACATGCTGGGCGCCACGCACGAGGCCAAAGACCTCGAACACCTGAACAGCGGCATGCAGATCGTGCAGCCCATCATGGGCGTCGCGTTCTGGAAGGACGAGGTCGAGGTCAAGCGCGAGACTGTCTCGGTGCGCTTCGAAGAAGGCGTGCCCGTCGCGCTGAACGGCGTGGCCTACCCGAACATGGTCGAGCTGATCCTGGAAGCCAACCGCATCGGCGGGCGCCACGGCCTGGGCATGAGCGACCAGATCGAGAACCGCATCATCGAGGCCAAGAGCCGCGGCATCTACGAGGCTCCGGGCCTCGCGCTGCTGTTCATCGCCTACGAGCGCCTGGTCACCGGCATCCACAACGAAGACACGATCGAGCAGTACCGCGACCACGGCCGCAAGCTCGGCCGCCTGCTCTACCAGGGCCGCTGGTTCGACCCGCAGGCGATCATGCTGCGCGAAACGGCCCAGCGCTGGGTGGCGCGCGCCATCACCGGCGAAGTGACGGTCGAGCTGCGCCGCGGCAACGACTACTCGATCCTGAACACCGAGTCGCCGAACCTCACCTACAAGCCCGAGCGCTTGAGCATGGAAAAGGTCGAAGGCGCCTTCACGCCGCTGGACCGCATCGGCCAGCTGACGATGCGCAACCTGGACATCATCGACACGCGCGAGAAGCTGGCGATCTACACCCGCACCGGGCTGCTGTCGTCGAGCCAGGGCGCATCGCTGCCCAAGCTCGCGAACGACGACGAGAGCGGCACCAAGTAAGCCGAACGCGCTTCAATGACGAACGGGCCCGATGGGCCCGTTTTTCTTTGGTGCGCCGCTGTGTCGATCAGTCGCCGCCGCCTCCGCCGCAGCCACCTCCGCAACCGCTACCCCCATCGCCTCCAGAGTCCCCGCCTCCGCCATCGCTGCTGCCGCTGCTCGATTCACTGCCACCGAATCCACCGGCATCGCCCGAGCTTCCGCCATCCGACGAAGACTCGCCGAATTCGCTGCCGCACTGCGAGGTCGAGCCGTTGTGCCGGTCGACCGCCTTGCAATCGGGCACGTACGCGAAGCCGCCGGGAATCGCGAACTTGATGTCCAGCGCAAACAGCAGCGGCAGGCGCGCGGGCTTGCGCGGATCGATGCTCTCTTCCTTGCACGACCAGTACCAGGTGCGGCGCAGGCCGTCGTTGCGCTTGGGGTCCTTGCCCAGCACCTCGGCCGGGCTGTGGTGCAGCATGCCGCCGAAGGCCGCCTTGCACCAGTTCTGGTAGCCCTGCGTGTGCAGGATGAATTCGTGCCAGGCGGTGTCGACCACCTTCGAAGGCATGGCGACGAACTTGCGGTCGCTGCGCAGGTGCGCCATGAAGAACTGGCGCAGGCCCCGCAGCACCAGCTCAGCGTCGCGGCGGCTCAGTTGCGGATGGGCTTCGCGCAGCTTGCCGATCAGAAAGGGCGGCAGTCGCGCTTCACGAATGAACTGACGGCGCAGGCTCACTTCGATGCGGCTCAGGAGCGCCGCGAAACAGAAGGCTGCGATGAACAGCAGCGCCGATCCCCACCAGCGCGCCGGCACCAGGAACACCGAGGCAATGCCAGCCACGATGACGATCCGCTGCGCCCACACCAGCGCGGCGATGCGCCGGCGGTAGTTCAGGTGCAGGAAGTCGAGATCCATTGATTACTTCATCAGACCACCACCGGCTCGGGCTCCAGCCGGATGCCGAAGCGCTCGTACACGCTGGTCTGGATCGCCTTGGCCAGCGTCATCACCTCGCCGCCGGTCACCGGGTTCTCGCTGCCGCCGCGGTTGACCAGCACCAGCGCCTGCCGCTCGTACACGCCGGCATTGCCGACCGACTTGCCCTTCCAGCCGCAGGCGTCGATGAGCCAGCCGGCCGCCAGCTTGATGCTGCCATCGGCCATCGGGTAGTGAACGATCTTGGGATCGCGCGCGATGATGTCGGCGCACTGCTCGGGCGTGACGGTCGGGTTCTTGAAGAAGCTGCCGGCATTGCCCAGCACGCGCCAGTCGGGCAGCTTGGCGCGGCGGATGGCGCAGACCCAATCGAAGATGTCGACGGCGCTCGGCGTGAAGTTGCCGGTTTCTTCCATCTTGCGTTCGAGATCGAGGTAGCCGACCACCGCCTTCCAGGGCTTGGGCAGCCGGAAGCGCACCCGGGTGATGAGCGCCCGGCCCGCAAGGCCGAAGTCGTTCGGGCCGCTGCGCACGTGCTTGAACACCGAATCGCGGTAGCCGAAGGCGCATTGGGCGGCATCGAGCGTGAAGCTGCGGCCGGTGTCCAGGTCGATGGCGTCGAGCGATTCGAAGCGATCCTGCAGCTCGACGCCGTAGGCGCCGATGTTCTGCACGGGCGAGCCGCCCACGGTGCCCGGAATGAGCGCGAGATTCTCGAGGCCCGGGTAGCCGTTGCGCACCATCCATTCGACCGCGTCGTGCCAGATTTCGCCCGCGCCGGCTTCCACGATCCAGGCCCGGGGCGTCTCTTCGACCAGCCGCAGACCCTTGATTTCCACCTTGAGCACCAGCGGCTTGACGTCGCCGGTCAGCACGATGTTGCTGCCGCCGCCCAGCACGAAACGGGGGGCGCCCTGCCAGTCGGGGCCGGCCAGAAGCTCGGCGATATCGGCCTCGTCCGTGATGCGCGCCAGGCGCTGCGCGCGCGCGACGATGCCGAAACTGTTGTACGGCTGCAGGGGGACGTTGTGCTCCACGATCATGGGAGAATTGTCGCATTCAGCACCCGCAAGAATTCAGGAGAGCCCATGCCGTCTTTCGACACCGTCTGCGAGCCCAATCTGCCCGAAGTGAAGAACGCAGTCGAGAACACCGCCAAGGAAATCGCGACGCGCTTCGACTTCAAGGGCACCGCCGCCGCCGTCGACCTCAAGGACAAGGAAATCACCATGATCGGTGACGCCGAGTTCCAGCTCGTGCAGGTCGAGGACATCCTTCGCAGCAAGCTCACCAAGCGCAGCGTCGACGTGCGCTTCCTCGACAAGGGCGATGTCCAGAAGATGGGCGGCGACAAGGTCAAGCAGGTCATCAAGGTCAAGAGCGGCATCGAGAGCGAGCAGGCCAAGAAAATCACCCGCATCGTCAAGGACAGCAAACTCAAGGTGCAGGCCGCGATCCAGGGCGACGCGGTGCGGATCACCGGCGCCAAGCGCGACGACCTTCAGGCCGCCATGGCGCTGATCAAGAAGGACGTGCCGGACATGCCCCTGTCGTTCAACAACTTCCGCGACTGATCTCCTCATGAAACCCCTCGCCCTTGCGACGGCAGCGTGTCTTCTGGCTGCCGTTGCGGCGGCGTACGCTGCAAGCTCGGTGATGCTCACCGGCACCATCGGCAGCCGCGCGATCCTGATCGTGAACGGCGCACCGCCCAAGACGGTCGCGGTCGGCGAGAGTTTTCAGGGGGTCAAGCTCGTGTCGCTGCAGGCCGAGCAGGCGGTGGTCGAGCTCGAAGGCAAGCGCGTCAACCTGCGCATGGACACGCCGGTGAGCATCGGCGGGGGCGGCGGTTCAGGCGGTGGCGGCAACCGCATCGTGCTGCCGGCCGACAGCCGCGGCCACTACATGACGCAGGGGGCCATCAACGGCCGCGCCGTCACGTTCATGCTAGACACCGGCGCCACATCGATCGCGCTCTCGGCCGCCGATGCAGAGCGCATTGGCCTGGACTACAGCAAAGGCCAGCGCATCCAGATCAACACCGCCAATGGTGTGTCGCAGGGCTACAAGCTGCGGCTGCAGTCGGTGCGCGTGGGCGATGTGGAGGTGTACGACATCGATGCGGTCGTGTCGCCGCAGCCGATGCCGTTCGTGCTGCTGGGCAACAGCTTCATCAACCGCTTCTCCATGCGCCGCGACGCGGACCAGATGGTCCTGGAAAAGCGGTACTGAAATTGCGCGTCAGGCCTGTGCGGCCGTAACGACGATCTCGATCTTGTAGGCCGCATTGGCCATCTTGGCCTGCACCGTCGCGCGCGGCGGCGTGTTGCCGGCCGGAATCCACGCATCCCACACCTCGTTCATGGCCGTGATGTCGGTGATGTCGGCCAGGAAGATCTGCGTCATGAGGATGCGCGACTTGTCGCTGCCGGCCTCGGCCAGCAGGCGGTCGACCATGGCGAGCACCTGCGCGGTCTGGCCGCGGATGTCCTGCGTGGTGTCGTCGGGCACCTGGCCGGCGAGGTAGATGGTGCCGTTGTGCACGGCCGTCTCCGAGAGACGCGGGCCGACGTGAAAGCGGGTGATGTTTGCCATGGTGTTCTTCAAGCCTTTTTCTTCGAGCCGAGTTTCGACTCCGTGCCGGCCGCGAGCCGGCGGATGTTTTCGCGGTGCCGCCAGACCAGCAGCAGACTCATGATGATGATCGCGATCAGCACCGTGCGGTCGAGCGGCCACACGATGTTGCCGCCCAGGAGGTAATAGGCCGGCGCAAAGAAGGCCGCCACCAGCGACGACAGCGACGAATAACGGAAGAAGACCGCGATGATCAGCCAGGTGGCGCCGGTCGCGAGCCCCAGCCAGGGCGCGATGCCCACCAGCACGCCCGCCGCGGTCGCCACACCCTTGCCGCCCTGGAAGCCGAAGAACACCGGGTACAGGTGGCCCAGAAAGGCAGCAAGGCCCGCCACGGCGGCCACACCATCGCCCAGGCCCCACTGCGCGCCGTAGTGGCGAATCAAGAACACCGGCAGCCAGCCCTTGACCGCATCGAGCACCAGCGTGGCCAGCGCCGCGCCCTTGTTGCCCGAACGCAGCACGTTGGTGGCGCCAGGGTTGCCGCTGCCGTAGCTGCGCGGATCGGCCATGCCGAGCGACTTGCTCACGATGACCGCGAACGACAGCGAGCCGATCAGGTACGACGCCACGATGGCAATGAGGGAAGGCAGGTGAAAGCTCAAGGCAGCGCTCCGCGGGGAAATGGTTGTTCTTTTTTGTCGAAGGGCGCCGTCGTGGGCCGACGCGCCGCGGCGGCTATTCTGCCAGCGCGCACTGCACCGGCTTGGCCCCCAGCAGCGCCACGCACACCTGCGGATCGATGCCGACGAGGTAGCCGCGCCGCCCGCCGTTGAGCACGATCTTCGGCAGTTCGAGAATGGTCGATTCGATGTACACCGGCATCTCGCGCCGCGTGCCGAAGGGCGAGGTGCCCCCCACCATGTAGCCGCTGTGGCGCTGCGCCACCTCGGGCTTGCAGGGCTCGACCGACTTGGCGCCGATCTGCCGCGCGAGGTTCTTGGTCGACACCGTGCGGTTGCCGTGCATCAGCACGATGAGCGGCCTGGCGTCCTGGTCCTGCATCACCAGCGTCTTGATGACGGTGAACGGATCGAGCCCCAGCATCTCGGCGCCGCGCTGCGCGCCGCCGTGCTCCATGTACTCGTACGGATGCTCGGTGAAGGCGATCTTGTTCGCCCGCAGCAGCTGCGTTGCGGGCGTTTCGGAAACATGGACCTTCTTCACCTTCTGGTCTTTCACGCCGCCGGGTCCCGGATGTCCCAGCGGATCTTGTCGATCTCGGCCAGGATTTCCGGCGACAGCGTGGTGCCGTAGGCGTCGATGTCCTCATCGAGCTGCTCGAGCGTGCGCACGCCGATGATCGTGCTCGCCACCTGCCACTTGGTGTAGCAGAAGGCCAGCGCGAGCTGCGTGGGCGCCAGGCCGTTGTCGCGCGCGAGCTGGTTGTACAGGCGCGCGGCCTTCAGCGCATCGGGCCGGCCCCAGCGCAGCTTGCGCACCGACTCGTAGCGGGTGATGCGCGCTTCGGCGGGCGCGTCGGGCCCGGTGATGCCGCTCTGGTCGTACTTGCCGGTCAAGAGGCCGTAGGCCAGCGGCGAATACGCCAGCAGCGACACGCCCAGCCGGTGCATCGTTTCGTCCAACCCGTTTTCCACGCCGCGGCTCGCGAGGTTGTAGACGTTCTGCACCGTCGCCACGCGCGGCAGGCCGTGCTGCTCGGCCAGCCGCACGAACTCGTGCACGCCATAGGGCGTTTCGTTCGACAGGCCGATCGCGCGGATCTTGCCGGCCTTCACCAGCTTGCCGAAAGTTTCCAGCTGCTCGTGGATCGGGGTTTGCGAAACCTCCTTGGCCGGGTCGTAGTAGATGTTGCCGAAGGCCGGCACGTGGCGCTCGGGCCAGTGGATCTGGTAGAGGTCGATCGTCTCGGTCTTCAGGCGCTTGAGGCTCGCGTCGCACGAGGCCACGATGTCGGCGGCCGTCATGCCCACGCCTTCGCGCACCCAGGGCGTGTTGCGCAGCGGGCCGGCGACCTTGGTGGCCAGCACCAGCTTCTGGCGCGCGCCGGGATTGGCGGCGAACCAGTTGCCGATGATGGTTTCGGTGACGCTGTAGGTTTCCTCGCGGGTCGGCACCGAGTACATCTCGGCGGTGTCGATGAAGTCGACGCCGCGTTCCAGAGAACGGCTCAGGATGGCGTGGGCGGTGGGTTCGTCCACCTGCTCGCCGAAAGTCATGGTGCCGAGGCAGATCGGGGTGACGTGCAGGTCGCTCTGACCGAGTTGGATCTTTTTCATGCGCGGGATGCTACCGCCCTCCCCCGCAACGCGCTGGCCGCGCGGCCAAAGCCCGAGCGGCAGTTGCCCGCGGCCGTCCGCACCTGTCGTCTGCCGGACTGCCCGAATGCGCCCCGCTCCTTATCATCGGCGCCCATGTACCAAGCCCTCCGTCCCTCGCGCAGCGAATTCGTGCCCGTGCGCAACCTCAGCTACCACGTGCGCCTCTGGGGCCAGCCCTCGGCCGAACGCCCGCCGCTGGTGCTGGTGCACGGATGGATGGACGTCGCCGCCTCATGGCAGTTCGTCGTCGATGCACTGGCCGAAGACCGCTTCATCATCGCCCCCGACTGGCGCGGCTTCGGTCTCACCGACGGCGGCGGCGTCGACAACTACTGGCTCGCCGACTACCTCGCCGACCTCGAATGGCTGCTCGACCGTTACGCGGGCGAGGGCGACGATGCGCGCCCGGTCGACCTCGTCGGCCACAGCATGGGCGGCAACGTCGCGATGCACTACGCGGGCGTGCGGCCCGCGCGCATCCGCCGCCTCGTCAATCTCGAAGGCTTCGGCATGCCCGCGCGCAAACCCGATGAAGCGCCCGCGCGTTATGGCCAGTGGATCGACGAGCTCAAGGGCCTGCACCGCGGCGAGAAAGCGCTCGCCGGCTACTCGGCCGTCGACGGCGTGGCCCGCCGCCTCATGAAGACCAACCCGCGCCTCTCGCAAGACAAGGCCGACTGGCTCGCAAGCCACTGGTCGGCCGGCCACCAGCAGCCCGATGGCAGCACGCGCTGGCAGATCCTCGGCGAGGCGGCGCACAAGATCGTCAATGCGCACATCTTCCGCGTCGATGAAACCCTCGCGCTCTATGCGCGCATCACCGCGCCGACGCTGATGGTCGAGGCCTCCGACGACAGCCTGCAGGGCTGGTGGAAGAACCGCTACACGCTCGATGAATTCCACGAGCGCCTGAAGTCCGTGCCCTCGGTGCGCATCGAACGGCTCGACGACGCGGGCCACATGCTGCACCACGACCAGCCGCAGCGCGTGGCGCGGCTGATCGAAGACTTCCTGGCCGGCTGAACTCAGCCGCAGGGCGCTGCTGCAAGCATCCTTGCGGCGCGCAAAAAGTCGCTCGGCACCACCGTGCTCGGATTCCAGTTGCCCGCCACCGGCACCTGCCGCTTGTGCGCGATCACCATGTGCCGCTTCGGGATCACGAGGATGTACTGGCCGTGCACGCCCCAGGCCATGTAGGCGCCGTTCAGCACGGAGTCCGGTGGCTCTTCCAACAGCCACCACAGGTAGCCATAGCCGAAGCCGCGCCTGGCCACATGGGGCGGGTGCATTTGCGCCGACGAGGTCACGGGCTGCGTGATCTGTGCGACCCAGGCCGCGGGAACCAATTGCTGCCCGCGCCAGTTGCCCTGGTGAAGCATCAGGTAGCCCAGGCGCGCCATGTCCCGCGTCGACAGGAAGAAGGGATAGGCCAGGTGCGCGGACTTCGCGCCGTCGCCGCTGCGCTTGTGTCGCGCGAGATCGAAATCCTCCAGCATCAGCGGCGCCGCAAGATCGTCGGCAAAGGCCGGGTAGATGCTGCGTCCGGTCAGCTTCTCGAAGGCGGTGCCCGCGGCGTTGAAGTCCCAGTTGTTGTAGAGAAAGTAGCTGCCGGGCCTTTGCGATCCACGCGCGGGCGCAAACGCCAGATCGTCCCCGCCGTTGGCCGCCGGGTGATAGACGCCGGAGCGCGCCGTCAGCAGATCGCGCAAGCGTGCCTCGCGCTCGCTCGCGAGCAGGCCCCCCACATCGTCGATGCCCAAGTCAGCCAGCGTGCGATCGAGGTCGATGGTGCCGTCCGCCACGTACTTTCCGTACATCATCGAGAGCAGGCTCTTGCGCACGGAGAACACGATGCTGACAGCATCGACCGGACCGTCGCTGAACAGCACGCGCCCGTCCTGCGCCGCCATCAGGGCGGTGGTGTCCAACGTCTTCAGGTAGGTGCGGGTTGCATCGAGCTCGCGGCTGCATGCGGCGCTCAGTTGCGATGGGGGAACGGTCTCCCACGACGAAAGCGGAAAGACCGCGGCACTCGCGTGACCGGCAGGGGGCGCCGTGCACGCACCTGCGAGCAGCAAGAAAGCTGCCGCAAGGCAAGACGTGAAGAAACGCACCGGCTTACTTGCCGCCACCGGTCGCCCTGCGCAATGCCGCACGCGCCAGCAGCCGCGTCGAATCCAGCGTCGGCAGCGGTGAATTCGCGTCACTCATGATCAGCGGAATCTCGGTGCAGCCGAGCACCACGGCGTCGCAGGCCTCCTCGTCCTTCATGCGCTGCATCACGCGCTGGAAAGTGGCAATGGCCTCGGGCTTGAAGACGCCGTAGACCAGCTCTTCCATGATGATCCGCGCAACCTCGTCTCGCTCCTCGATGGTGGGGCGAACGTATTCCAGGCCGCTCGCCGAAAGTTTCTCGGGATACACCTCGCTGTCGGTCAGCCAGCGCGTGCCCGTGATGCCGATGCGCCGAAAGCCGCGCTGCACTGCCTCTTCAGCGACGCACTCCGCAATGTGCAGCCAGGGCAGCGGCGAGCGCCCCTCGATGAACGGCAGTGCCTGGTGGATGGTGTTGTCGGGGCAGACCAGGAAATCCGCGCCGATCTTCGCGAGCTTGTGCGCCGAGGCGAGCATCACTTCGCCCACGCTGCGCCAGTCGTTTCGATAGATGTATTCCATGTAGTCCGAGAGCGAAGGCGTGTGCATCGAGACCTCGGGGTGCGCGTGCGGCCCAAGGAATTTCGCGCCCTCCACGCAGATGGTCTGGTAGCAAAGCGATGCGCCTTCGGCGGAGCAGCCGACGATTCCGATGTGCTGGGTCATGGCGGCATCCTACAAAAGGTGCGGATCGACGTCATCGCCCTCACTCCGATATCCGCCGACCGGATATCCAAGCGCGCAAATCTTCGTTCGCGCGACAGGCACCGCCGCCTAGAGTGCCCGACTCCTGTTGCCGTCTCTCGGAGTTGTCGTCATGCCTTTCTTTTCGCGCGCGCCGTCGTGGCTGCGCCGCCTCGCGCCGCTGTCCGGCGGCCTCGCACTGAGCCTGCTGCTGCACGTTTCCGCCCATGCCGACGACCTGCGCGTGGGCTTCATGCCCGGCCCGTACCGCGACGCCTTCACCCACGGCATCGAGCCCCAGCTCAAGAAGCTCGGCTACACCATCAAGTACGTCGAATTCAGCCAGGGCGTGCAGCCCAACGACGCGGTGGAGCGCGGGCAGATCGACGCCAACATCTTCCAGCACACGCTGTACCTCAACGCCACGAACAAGCAGCAGGGGTTCGATCTCGTGCCGGTGGTGCATGTGCCGACGCCGCCGATGGGCCTCTACTCGCAGCGCCACAAGTCGCTCGCCGCGGTGCCCGACGGCGCGACCGTCACGCTGCCGGCCGACCCTGTGAACGCGGCGCGCGCGCTCAACATCCTCGCGGCCATCGGCTGGGTGACGCTGAAGCCGGGCGTGAGTCCGCTGAGCGTGTCGGAGCGGGACATCGCGAGCAACCCCAAGCGCCTGAAGATCGTTCCGCTCGACGCCGCACAGGCGCCGCGCTCGCTGGCCGATGCCGACCTCGCCGCCGTGCAGGGCAATTTCGCCGTCGCCTCGGGCCTGAAGCTCACCGAGGCGCTGAAGCTCGAAGACATGACGCTGCCCTACGTGAACGTGGTCGCCGTCAAGCGCAGCAACGAGAACGCGAAGTTCGCGAAAGACATCGTGGCCGCCTACCAGTCGCCCGAGTTCCAGAAGTTCTTCAGGGCCAACCCGGTCTGGGCGGGCTACAGGCTGCCGGACTACTTCAACCAATGAGCAACAACAACAGCGCCACACCGCGCAGGCAACTGCACCTCAACGTCAACATCCTGCACTCGGGCTTCGTGCCCTCGGCGTGGCGCCTGCCGGAGAGCGACCCGTGGGCGTTCGCCGACATCCAGCACTACATCCGCACCGCGCAGATGGCCGAAGCGGCCAAGCTCGATGCGATCTTTCTCGCGGACAACGCGGCCATCGTCGACCAGATCCACTTCCGCCCGATCACCGCACTGGAGCCCACTATCCTCCTGGCCTGCGTGGCAGCGGCGACGACGCACATCGGTCTCATCGCCACCGCCTCCACCAGCTACAACGAGCCCTACAACATCGCGCGCCGTTTCTCGACGCTCGACCATGTGAGCAACGGCCGCGCGGGCTGGAACATGGTGACCACGGCCGACCTGCCCTCGGCCCGCAACTTCGGCCTCGACACCACGCCCGACCACACGAAGCGCTACGCCCGCGCCTCGGAGTTCGCCGACATCGTGAAAGCGCTGTGGGACAGCTGGGAGGACGACGCCTTCATCGGCGACAAGGCCACCGGCAGCTTCATCGACCCGGCCAAGGTGCATGCGATTGCGCACCGTGGCGAGCACTTTGCGGTGCAAGGTCCGCTGAACCTGCCGCGTGCGCCGCAGGGGCATCCGGTGCTAGTGCAGGCGGGTGCATCAGCCGATGGGCGCGAGCTTGCGTCACGCCATGCAGAAGCCGTGTTCTCGGCCTCCCAGTCTTTCGAAGAATCGCTGGCCTACGCGCGCGCCCTCAAGACCCGCGCCGCCGAACTGGGCCGCGGCCCCGATGCGGTGAAGGTGCTCGCCGGCCTCACCACCATCGTGGGCGGCACTGAGGCCGAGGCGCGCCGCCGCCGCGACGAGCTCGTCGACCTGATTCCGTGGGATTACAGCCTCACGCGCCTGGCCGGCACGCTGGGCATCACGCCCGACCGCCTGAAGCTCGACGAGCGCCTGCCCGACAACCTGCCACTCCCAGGCAATGGCAACGGCAACCACACTTTTTTCAACGCGGTGGTCGCGGCCGGACGCACGCATGGCTACACGGTGCGCCAGCTGATCCGCGAACTCGCGGGCGGCGGCGGGCACCGAGTGATCGTGGGGACGCCGGAGCAGATTGCCGACGACATCGAACATTGGTTCAAGGGCGGTGCGGCGGACGGGTTCAACCTGATGCCCGATGCGCTGCCGCATGGGCTGCAGGAATTTGTCGATGGCGTGGTGCCGATATTGCAGAAGCGCGGACTCTTTCGTACGGAGTACGAGGGGCGCACGTTGCGCGATCACCTCGGGCTGGCGCGGCCGGGTGGGCGGGCTGCGCAGCGGCTGGCGGCTTGAAGGCCTTGCTGTATTTCTCCCTCCCCTTCCGGGGGAGGGCCGGGGTGGGGGCAAGCGGCATTCGCGCATGCACGGCTTTTGCAAGCGCCGCTTGCCCCCATCCCAGCCTTCCCCCGGAGGGGAAGGAGCAATACCGGCCCCCCGATCCCGTCTTTACTCGTCGTCGGCGTCGTTTCCCGTCAGCGACAGCACTTCTTCGACAAAGGCCTCGAACAGCGGCAGCTCAGCAGGCAGTCCCTCAAGGGTTTCCGCCTCCCCAGCATCGAAGAAATGCAGCTTCTCAGAGGGAATGGAAACCCACTCGCCCCCTTCGAAAAGCAGCCCCAGATATCCGTCCGCAGTCGGCAGGTAGAACAGCCCCGCCCCATCGAGCGCGCGCTGCCCCTTCCTCGCCTTGCCCCGTCCCCAACTCACGCCCTGCTTGGCCAGATGCTCGGTGATCCATCCGTCGCACACATGCGTGTCGCGCCAGTTGGCTTGGGCATCGAATACGGCGAGCACGGGCATGGGGCGTCCTTTGTCGAGGTTGGATTACTGCAGGAAGCTGGGCTTGGCGTAGCCCTGGAACTTGGTATCGACCACCGTCTTGAATTCCTTCGAGTGGTAGGCCTCGACGATGTCCTTGGCCCAGGCCGAATTCTTGTCGCCGGTCTTCACCGCGACCACATTGAGGTAGTAGTCGGGCGTTTTCTCCAGCACCACGGCTTCGTTGAGCTTCAGGCCCGACGAGATCGCGAAGTTGCCGTTGACGATGGCGTACTCGGTGTCGCCCAGCGAGCGCGGCAGTTGCGCGGCTTCGAGCGGAATGAACTTGAGCTTCTTCGGGTTCTCGGCCACGTCTTTTTCAGACGCGCGGATCGGGTCCACGCCGGCCTTGATGGTGATGAGCTTGTTCTGCTCCAGCAGCACCAGCGCGCGCGCCAGGTTGCTCGGGTCGTTCGGGAGCGTGACGCGGTCGCCCTCTTTCACATCGGCCAGCGTCTTGCGCTTGGTCGAGTACACACCCAGCGGCGCGATCGGGCCCTGCACCAGTTCGGCGAGGTCCAGCTTCTGGTCGGCAGAGAACTTCTTCAGGTAGACCTGATGCTGGAAGAAATTGGCGTCGAGCGAGCCCTGGGCGAGCGCCAGGTTGGGCTGCACATAGTCGTTGAACTCGACCAGCTTCACCTTGTAGCCCTTCTTCTCGAGGATGGGGACGATGCCGACCTTGAGCTGGTCGATGTTCGAGCCGGCGGTGCCGCCGATCACGAGGTTCTTCTTGGCGTCTTGCGCCTGCGCGAGCGAGAGGCCGCCGAACGACAGCGCGACGAGGGAAACGGCGAGGACGGAGCGGCGCAGCAATGCGGTTTTCATGGAGTGAGCAACAGGAGAAAAGAGAAAGGGAGA
This sequence comes from Variovorax sp. W2I14, assembly GCF_050435205.1. Classification (NCBI taxonomy): domain Bacteria; kingdom Pseudomonadati; phylum Pseudomonadota; class Betaproteobacteria; order Burkholderiales; family Comamonadaceae; genus Variovorax; species Variovorax sp. W2I14. The sequence goes on from NZ_JBNDJX010000001.1 coordinate 3,204,657, forward strand.
ACGAAGGAAATCAACGCTTGTCCAGCCTGCGCGCCGTGGTGTTCCCCACGAACTGCAGGATCTGTACCAGCACCACGAGCAGCGCCACGGTGAGCACCATCACGTCGGTCTGGAAGCGGTAGTAGCCGTAGCGGATCGCCAGGTCGCCGATGCCGCCGCCGCCCACCACGCCGGCAATCGCCGAGTACGAGAGAAAGCTCACCGCCAGCACCGTGAGCGCGAGCACCAGGCCCGAGCGCGCCTCGACCACCAGCACGCGCCAGACGATCTGCAGCTCCGAGGCGCCCATGGCATGCGCAGCCTCGATCACGCCGCGCGGCACTTCGCGCAGGCACTGGTCCACCAGGCGCGCGAAGTACGGAATGGCTGCGAACGACAGCGGCACCGCGGCCGCCAGCGGCCCGATGGAGGTGCCCGCGATGATTCGCGTGAACGGCACCAGCGCCACCAGCAGGATGATGAAAGGGAAGGAGCGGACCGTGTTCACGATCCAGTTGAGGATGAGGAACGCCGGCTTGTTCTCCAGCGACTGCCCCGGCCCCAGCAGGAACAGCAGGATGCCCAGCGGCCCGCCGATCAGCACCGCGGCCGAAAGGCCGATGGCCAGCATCATGAAAGTCTGGCCCGTGGCGGTCCAGAGCTCGGGAAGGATGGGGGTGATGTTTTCAAACATAGGCCACCTCCTGTGCATTGCGCGCGGCGGATGAGGATCGCGGCTCGACCGGCAGGCGCGCCTCGCGCTCGCGGCGGCGCACCAGTTCGTCGATCTCGCGGCCCAGCGCGGTCTTGCGCTCTTCACTCGGCGCATCGACAACAGCGAACTGCTCGACCAGCCGGCCCTTTTCAAGAATGGCCACGTTGCGGCACAGCACCTCGACCACCGAGAGCTCGTGCGTGACGATCACGATGGTCACGCCGATCTTCTGGTTGATGTCGCGCAGCGTTTCGAGCAGCGAGCGGGTGGTTTCGGTGTCGAGCGCCGAAGTGGGCTCGTCGCACAGCAACACCTGCGGGCGCGGCGCCAGCGCGCGGGCGATGGCCACGCGCTGCTTCTGGCCGCCGGAAAGCTGGGCCGGGTAGGTGTCGATCTTTTCGGCGAGGCCCACGAGGTCGAGGCATTCGCGCACCCGCGTGTTGATCTCGGCCTTGGAGTGGCGGCCGTGGATCTTCAGCGGGAAGGCCACGTTGTCGAACACCGTGGCGTTCTGCAGCAGGTTGAACTGCTGAAAGATCATGCCGATGTTCTGGCGCGTGTCGCGCAGTTCGCGGCGCGAGAGCGTGGTGAGGTCGCGCCCGCCGACGAGCACACGGCCCGCATCGGGCCGCTCCAGCAGGTTGATGAGGCGCAGGAGCGTCGACTTGCCGGCGCCGCTCTTGCCGATCAGGCCGAACACGTCGCCCTGGTGGATGTCGAGCGAGAGCGACTGCACGGCGTCGAACACCTCGCCGCTGGGCAGGGCGAAGGATTTCTGCACCGATTGAAGACGGATGACCGGCTGCTCCGCGTCGCCGCGGGCCGTATCAGGCGAATGGTTGGTCATGGAGAGGAGGCGCAGCCAGCGTGAAAGCCGGTCGCGGAGTTCGCAAAAAGGTGCCGAGTATGAAAAGAACGGCCCCAAAAGGGAACGAACAAATCGGCGCTTGCTTATGCATGAAATCGCATAAGCATTCCAATGTGCGTGCTGCGAGCGCCATAACGATATGCGGATTGGTTCGTTCCTAAATCCGTGCGGCGGTGCCACATTCGCGCCTTCATTTTTTGATTCGCGCACAACAACATGCACAGCACTTTCCGCCGCCGCACCCTGGCCCTCGCCGCACTGGCCACCGCTCTTTTCGCCGGCAGCACCGCCTTCGCGCAGGACAACAAGAACACGCTCAAGGTCGGCGTCTCCGTCGGCAACGGCGAGCAGATCTTCGAAGTGGTCAAGAAGGTCGCCGCCAAGGATGGCCTGAACATCCAGGTGGTCGTGTTCAACGACTACCAGTTGCCCAACGCGGCGCTGGCCTCGGGCGACCTGGACGCCAACGCCTTCCAGCATCAGCCCTTCCTCGACAACCAGAACAAGGCGCGCGGCTTCGACATCGTGCCCGTGGGCCTGACCATCACCGCGCCGCTGGGCTTCTACTCGCGCAAGATCAAGTCCATCGACCAGTTGCCGGACGGCGCTTCGGTCGGCATCCAGAACGATCCGTCGAACGGCAACCGCGCGTTGCTGCTGCTGCAACAGGCCGGCCTCATCACGCTGAAGCCCGAAGCGGTGAAAAACAACAACGCCACGCCGCTGGACGTGGTGACGAACCCCAAGAAACTGAAGCTCGTGGCGCTCGACGCGGCCCAGCTCCCGCGCTCGCTCGATGACCTGACCATCGCCTCGATCAACAACGACTACGCCGAGAAGGCGGGCCTGTCGCTGAACAAGGACGCTGTGATCAAGGAAGCCGCGAAGAGCCCCTACGCCAACCTGATCGCCGTGCGCCGCGCGGACAAGGACAAGCCGTGGGCCAAGCGCCTGGTGGCGGCGTACCAATCGCCGGAGGTGAAGAGCTTCATCGAGACGCAGTTCAAGGGGTCGCTGGTACCGGCGTTCTGATCCGCACGGACACAGTCTTCCCCCTTGCCCCCTGGGTGCGCGCCGCGTGCCCGGGAGGCTTCTTCCTTTTTGGTTGAGCATGCGTTTCAACGGGCAAAGAAACCGGAATCGAAACCAGAAAATTGCGATTTCTCAGTCGGCTATAACCCTTTGATTAATAACAACTTTTCTAATAGACTGGACGGAATTTCAACCGGAATCCATGTCCGTCAAACCCAAGTCTTTGCTGGTCTATGACCAGCCTCATCAGATCGAGCCACTGCTGCCAACGCAAAAGCTCGGCGAGCTGAGCGAGATCACGCGCCGGATATTCGAAAAATCATCCGCGTTGAAAAGCTCCGCGAGCCCGCAAGCACGGGCCGCGTTGCGCGAGATCGTGCGCTCGATGAACTCGTATTACTCGAATCGCATCGAGGGGCAAGGCACCCACCCTGTGAATATCGAACGGGCGCTGAAAGCGGACTTCTCGGACAAGCCGGACGTGGCCAAGCGCCAGCGCGTCGCACTGGCGCACATCGAAGCCGAACGGGAACTGGAAGCGATCGTCGTCACCGAGGCAGGCGCGTTGAGCAGCAGCTTCCTGATCCAGGCCCACGAAAGCCTGTATCGCCGACTCCCCGAATCGGATCGCCTCACGGACGATGGTCGGCTCATCGCTCCGGGGGCCTTGCGCACGCACGACGTTGCGGTGGGACGGCATCAGCCGCCGACATGGACGTCGATTCCGCGGTTCCTGAAAAGGATGGATGAGGTCTACGGCCGCCTCCAGGGTGTCGATGCGGTGATCTACACGATCGCCGCAGCGCACCACAGGATGGCCTGGACACATCCTTTCGAAGATGGAAACGGACGTGCCGTCCGGCTCCAGACGCATTGCGCCTTGCACCTGATCAGCGGCGGACTGTGGTCTGCCAATCGCGGATTGGCGCGCCATCGCGACCGCTATTACGAGATGCTAGACAACGCGGACAGCGCAAGGCACGGAGATCTCGATGGGCGAGGAAACCTCAGCGAAAAGATGCTCTGGGCCTGGTGCCGCTACTTCCTGGCGCTGTGCGAGGACCAGGTCGATTTCATGACATCGATGCTCGACCTTCCCAAGCTGAAGGACCGCATTCGTGCTTATTTGTTGGTGCGAGGGGCCACCGATGGCATTACCGAATATCGCGAAGAGGCGCTGCTTCCGCTGCATACCGTCGCGGGCATCGGCTCGGTATCGCGCGGTGACTTCATACGCATGACCGGGCTGGAAGAGCGGACGGCCCGAAAGGTGATTTCGCGATTCATCAAGGATGGACTTTTGACAAGCGATGGCCATCGTGCGGAACTGAGCATCGGTTTTCCGCTTGCCTCATTGAACATCCTTTTTCCGAATCTGTATCCCGAGGCGGCAACCGTAGTCTTGGAGTGAAGGATCAGGGCGGGACGATCGAACACCGCGATGGCATTGAGCCGCTGGCCCCCATCCCAACCTTCCCCCAGAGGGGGAAGGCGCAATACCGGGCCTCTCCAAAGCCGGTTTCCCGAGCGTGAGAAAATGCCGGGTTCCCCCGAACACCAACCTCACACAGTCAGGACACCCCATGGACGCAGAACAGATCAACCAAATCGGCGCAATGCTCGCGGACCTGAGCGCCCGCACGGTCGATTTACGGAGGTATCTTTGACTACGATGCCAAAGCTGAACGACTGAGGACGGTCAACGCATCGCTCGAAGACCCGAACGTCTGGAACGACCCGAAGAAGGCCCAGGAACTGGGCCGGGAAAAGAAGTCGCTCGATGACGTCGTCGTCACGCTCGACCGGCTCACCAACGGCCTTTCGGACAATTCCGAGCTCTTCGAGATGTCGAAGGAAGAAGGCGACATGGACGGCTTGCAGTCCATCTCGGATGACGCCGCCACGCTCGAAGCCGACATCAAGCAGCTCGAATTCCGCCGGATGTTCAACAACCCGGCCGACCCGCTGAACGCTTTTGTCGACATCCAGGCCGGCGCCGGCGGCACCGAGGCCTGCGACTGGGCCAGCATGCTGCTGCGCCAGTACCTCAAGTACGCCGAGCGCAAGGGCTTCAAGACGCAGATCGAAGACGAAACTCCCGGCGACACCGCCGGCATCAAGGGCGCGACCATCAAGGTCGAGGGCGACTACGCCTTCGGCCTGCTGCGCACCGAGACCGGCGTGCACCGCCTGGTGCGGAAGTCTCCTTTCGACTCCTCGGGCGGCCGCCACACCAGCTTCGCATCGATCTTCGTGTACCCGGAAATCGACGATTCGATCGAAATCGACATCAACCCTTCCGACGTGCGCACCGACACCTTCCGTGCCTCGGGCGCGGGCGGCCAGCACATCAACAAGACCGACTCGGCCGTGCGCCTGACGCACATTCCGACCGGCATCGTCGTGCAGTGCCAGGACGGCCGCAGCCAGCACAGCAACCGCGACGTGGCGTGGAAGCGCCTGCGCTCGCGCCTGTACGACCACGAGATGCGCAAGCGCCAGGAAGAGCAGCAGAAGCTGGAAGACAGCAAGACCGACGTGGGCTGGGGCCACCAGATCCGCAGCTACGTGCTGGACAACAGCCGCATCAAGGACCTGCGCACCAATGTCGAAGTCTCTGCCACGCAGAAGGTGCTCGATGGGGACCTGGATGTGTTCATCGAAGCCTCTTTGAAGCAAGGCGTGTAAACCCAATGACTCTGACGCACGGCAAGGTCGAAGCCTTCATCTTCGACATGGACGGCACCATGATCGACTCCATGCCCTGGCATGCGCGCTCGTGGGTGGAGTTCGTGGCGCGCCACGGCCTGAAGCTCGATGTGAGCGACATCCTCGCGCGCACCACGGGCCGCACCGGCGTCGAGTGCATGCACGAGCTGTTCGACCGCAAGCTCTCGGACGACGAAGCCCAGGTGCTGGTGCACGAGAAGGAAGAGATCTACCGCGCCATGTTCAGCGACAACTTCACCGAAGTCGCTGGCTTCACCGCCTTCGCCAAGGCCGCCGTTGCGCGCGGCCTGAAGGTGGCGGTGGGCACGGCGGGCGACAAGCACAACATCGAGTTCGCGATGTCGCGCCTGAAGATGGACCCGCTGCCGCTCGCCATCGTCGGTGGCGACGAAGGCTTCAGCGGCAAGCCCACGCCCGCGATCTTCTTGGAAGCCGCGCGCCGCATCGGCGTGGCGCCCGAGCGCTGCATCGTGTTCGAAGACGCGCCCTTCGGCATCGAAGCAGCCCGCCGCGGCGGCATGCGTGCCGTGGCCGTGTGCAGCACCCATACCGCCGCCGAGCTGGCCGGCCCCCATGTGATTGCCGCGGTTCGCGACTACGACGAACTCGCCCATTCGAATTTTCTGGAGACACTCGATGATGCTGCGTGATGCCCAAGGGCAACCCATTGCCATTCGCCGCGAAGACTATGCGGCGCCCGGCTACTGGATCGACACCGTCGACCTCACCTTCGACCTGGACCCCGCCAAGACCCGCGTGCTCAACCGCATGCGCCTTCGCCGCAACCCCGATGCGCCCATCCAGCCGCTGCGGCTCGATGGCGACGAGCTGAACCTGGCGCGCGTGCTCGTCAACGGCCAGGGCGCCTCGTTCCGCATGGAGGGCGACCAGCTCGTCATCGATGGTCTGCCCTACGCCGAAGAAGGCGACTTCGAGCTCGAGATCTTCACCACCTGCTGCCCCATCAAGAACACCAAGCTGATGGGCCTGTTCGTGAGCGAAGACACGTTCTTTACGCAGTGCGAGGCCGAGGGCTTTCGCCGCATCACGTACTTTCTCGACCGCCCGGACGTGATGTCGACCTACACCGTCACGCTGCGCGCCGCCAAGGCCGCGTACCCGGTGCTGCTGTCGAACGGCAACCTCGTCGAGCAGGGCGACCTGCCCGAGGGCCGCCACTTCGCGAAATGGGTCGACCCGTTCCGCAAGCCCAGCTACTTGTTCGCCCTGGTGGCCGGCAAGCTGGTGGCGCGCGAGCAGCGCATCACCGCGCGCAACGGCAAGGAGCACTTGCTGCAGGTGTACGTGCGCGCCGGCGACCTCGACAAGACCGAGCACGCGATGAATTCGCTCATCAACTCCGTGCTGTGGGACGAAGCCCGCTTCGGCCTGCCGCTGGACCTCGACCGCTTCATGATTGTTGCGACCAGCGACTTCAACATGGGCGCGATGGAGAACAAGGGCCTGAACATCTTCAACACGAAGTACGTTCTGGCCAACCAGGCCACCGCCACCGATGCCGACTACAGCAACATCGAGAGCGTCGTCGGCCACGAGTACTTTCACAACTGGAGCGGCGACCGCGTGACCTGCCGCGACTGGTTCCAGCTCTCGCTGAAAGAAGGCCTCACCGTCTTCCGCGACCAGGAGTTCAGCCAGGACCTGTGCGCCGATGCGTCGGCTCGCGCCGTGAAGCGCATCGAAGACGTCCGCGTGCTGCGCACCGCCCAGTTCCCCGAAGACGCCGGCCCCATGGCCCACCCGGTGCGGCCCGACAGCTACATCGAGATCAGCAACTTCTACACCGTCACCATTTATGAAAAGGGTGCCGAGGTGGTTCGCATGATGCAGACGCTGGTCGGCCGCAAGGGCTTCGAGGCGGGTATCACCCTCTACTTCAAACGCCACGACGGCCACGCCGTGACCTGCGACGACTTCGCGCAGGCCATTGCCGATGCCAACCCCGATTCGGAACTGGCCCGCCTCCTGCCCCAGTTCAAGCGCTGGTACAGCCAGGCCGGCACGCCCCGCCTTGCAGCGCATGGCGTTTACGACGCGCAGAACCGCAGCTACACCCTGAGCGTTGTGCAAAGCTGCCCTCCCACGCCGGGCCAGCCGACCAAGGAGCCCTTCGTCATTCCGCTGAACATCGGCCTGCTCGATGCCAACGGGCGCGAGCTGCCGATCCAGCTCGAAGGCGAAAGCGACGTGACCCGCGGCACCCGCACCATCGTGCTCTCGCGTGCCGGCGAGCAGCTCACCTTCGTCGGCCTCGATGCCGAGCCCGTGCCGTCGATCCTGCGCGGCTTCAGCGCGCCGGTGATCCTCGACTTCGACTACACCGACGCCCAGCTGCTCACCCTGCTGGCCAACGACCCCGACCCGTTCAACCGCTGGGAAGCCGGCCAGCGCCTCGGCCTGCGCGCCGCGCTGCAGGGCATTGCGGCCCTGGCGACCGACACCACCCCGGTGCTGAACGACGCCTACATCGACGCCATGCGCAGCGTGCTGCGCAACCCGCAGCTCGACGCCGCCTTCAAGGAACTGGTGCTCACGCTGCCGTCGGAAACGTATATCGCCGAACAGCTCGACGTGGTCGATCCGCAGCGCGTGCACCTCGTGCGCGAAGCCATGCGCGCCCAGCTGGCCACCGCCCTCTTTGCCGACTGGGAACAGGTGTACGAAGAGAACCACGACACCGGCGCCTACACGCCCGACCCGACCTCCTCGGGCCGCCGCGCGCTCGCCGGCATGGCGCTCAACTTTTTGTGCTTGGCGGCGCGCACCTCGGGCGACACCGTGTGGCCCGGCAAGACGCTGCAGCGCTTCAAGGACGCGGGCAACATGACCGACCGCTTCAACGCGCTCAACGCGCTCGTGTCGTCGGGCCACACGCTCGCGGCGCAGGCGCTCGCCCGGTTCCACGCCATCTTCAAGGACGAGGCGCTGGTCATCGACAAGTGGTTCTCGCTGCAGGCCGGCGCCAGCGACCGCGGCGGCGACATCCTGCCGCTGGTCAAGCAGCTGATGAAGCACCCGGACTTCTCGCTCAAGAACCCGAACCGCGCGCGCAGCGTGATCTTCAGCTACTGCAGCGCGAACCCCGGCGCCTTCCACCGCCCCGACGCGGCCGGCTATGTGTTCTGGAGCGACCGCGTGATCGAGCTGGACGCCATCAACCCGCAGGTGGCCGCACGCCTGGCGCGCTCGCTCGACCGCTGGAGCAAGCTGGCCGAGCCGTACCGCAGCGCGGCGCGCGAAGCGATTGCGCGCGTGGCGGCCAAGCCCGACCTCAGCAAGGACACCCACGAAGTCGTTACCCGCGCGCTCGCCGGTAACTGATCAAGCACCAAGCTAGCTATCAAGCAGACAAGCAAGGAACACAGAAGCACATGGCTCAACAACAGAAGATCTCCCTCACCCGCTACCTCGTCGAACAACAGCGCGCCGACGGCCTCATTCCGGGCCAGCTGCGCTTGCTGCTCGAAGTGGTGGCCCGTGCGTGCAAGAGCATCAGCCAGGCCGTCAACAAGGGCGCGCTGGGCGGCGTGCTCGGCACAGCCGAGAGCGAGAACGTGCAGGGCGAGATCCAGAAGAAGCTGGACATCATCGCCAACGAAGTGCTCATCGAGGCCAACGAATGGGGCGGCCACCTCGCGGCCATGGCCAGCGAGGAAATGGACAGCATCTACGTGGTGCCCAACCGCTACCCGCAGGGCGAATACCTGTTGATGTTCGACCCGCTGGACGGCAGCAGCAACATCGACGTGAACGTGAGCATCGGCACCATCTTCAGCGTGCTCAAGAAGCCCGACGACACCCCCGGCGTGCAGGAGGCCGACTTTCTGCAGGCCGGCACGCAACAGGTGGCCGCGGGCTACTGCATCTACGGCCCGCAGACCACGCTGGTGCTCACCGTGGGCAACGGCGTGGACATGTTCACGCTCGACCGCGAGCAAGGCAGCTTCGTGCTGACGCAGCAAGACATCCAGATTCCGGCGGACACCAAAGAGTTTGCGATCAACATGAGCAACATGCGCCACTGGGACGAGCCCATGAAGCGCTACATCGACGAGTGCCTGGCCGGCAAGGAAGGCCCGCGCGGCAAGGACTTCAACATGCGCTGGATTGCCAGCATGGTGGCCGACGTGCACCGCATCCTGATGCGCGGCGGCGTGTTCATGTACCCGTGGGACAAGCGCGAGCCCGAGAAGGCCGGCAAGCTGCGGCTGATGTACGAGGCCAACCCGATGAGCTGGCTGGTCGAGCAGGCCGGCGGCGCGGCCACCAACGGCAAGCAGCGCATCCTGGACCTGAAGCCCACCAAGCTGCACGAGCGCGTGAGCGTGATGTTGGGTTCGCGTAACGAAGTTGAGCGTTTGACCCAGTACCACGCCGAAAAGGCCTGATGAGGTGGCTATAATCTGAGGCTTCGCCGGTGTAGCTCAGTCGGTAGAGCAGCTCATTCGTAATGAGAAGGTCGGGTGTTCGATTCATCTCTCCGGCACCAAATAGAAAGCCCCTGATTCGCAAGAGTCAGGGGCTTTTTTTCTTCCGGGATCGCTTTCGCGGAGCGCGTACCTCGCGCGCGCCCAGCTACTCAAATTAGAGCCAGCGTAGGATTGTTCAAATTTTTCAAAATCGCGCTACCGCCTATTGGCGGCACGAGATCCTTGTTACCACGGCACGCTCTATGCCGCTTCAATTCCATCCGAAGAATTTTTAATTAGCTCTGAGGCTCTTGATACAAAATACGCCAACTCCCGGCTCGCCCCACGGAGAAGTTCATTTCCACTGGCACCGATTTTACGGCTCAATTTCAAGAGATATTTTTCTTCTATGCTTCTGACGCCGCGCAGCCTCCAAATCAATGAGCTATGACGAAATAAACTCAGTAAGTTATCTGTTTGTCCGGAATTTTCGAATTCCTTCCATAGCACTTCCGTACATTGCTCAAATATGGAGGATAGGTTTTCGCTATATAAATAATGGTAGGCCTCGATGGTTTCACCGAGCAAACCGATTCCGAGATGTTTTCCATCATCCAGATCCATTTCCGCCAGACTCAATGTTGCCCTCATAACATTGTATTGGTCATCTTGCCGATTTTTAATATTCACAATGGCATTCAAAATCTCTCGTTTGTTATTCTTATTGACTTCTTTTCTTGCCCTTTCGAGCGCCAGGGTGCTTGCCACCGTTGCTGCTCCTTTTTTTCTAGCAGTAACTTCGAGCTTTTGAAGGCGAGCATCTTTTGTCGAGCTATTAGCATCATGCTCAAGCACTATAGATTGTGCCTGAAGCGCCAGTGAATTTCTTGAATTTAGTTCAATGCATTTTTTTGCCGCAGAAACGGCATCGCCACTTTTTTCGAGTCGTTCGTAGCACAACGCCAGATTTAAAAGATTTTCTTGCCTTTTTAAAGCCCCACTCGACGATCCGATTGGAACAATGCTCAAGTAAATATCTAATGCGTCCTGAGTTTTGCCGATCATTCGCAGAGACTGAGCATGAAGAGAATTCAGTATCCATAAATCCGTGGAGCTGAGGTTGCTATCTCTAAAAACAGGCATCAAATCGGCGCAAAGCATCACGATACTATTCCAACGATCCCCACCCATAAGAGACGTGCAATACGATGTTGCAAGGTCAAGTGCCGATTTCACCTTTAGCGACGTATTTTGGAAAACGGCATCTTTAACTGCTCTCAATATGAGCATAGATGCGTTTCCAATCTTCCAGTCACCGCAGTTTCTGTCATCAAATTTCAACTCCTTCGGAGTCTTGATGCCCTTCAACGACCAATTTTCACCGAAGTAAATTGCAAAAGCGCGGCGATTAAGCGCTCGCAATTCTGTGTCTGCGGCAATCGCATAGATATAGTCTCGAACCTGACGCCGAACCACAAGGGCGCTACCGGCAGCAATCTCAAATTCGTTTGCGACGATCGGAATTTCCACCACATCAACTAAGGCGGAATTCGCGAGAAAGCGCGCATCCTGTGGGTAGAAGGGCTTGGTTGAATGAAATCTCTTAACAGTCGCCAACTGCTCCCCGCGAGGAAATAGAGTTAACACTCTTAGAAGTTCAAAAGCTCTTCTTATATTTGGATCAGAAGAAGTCCGTAATTCCTCTATAGTTTCAGCTAACCCTGGCGGTGCGGTGTGAACGGCGCTTGATTTTCCTGTAGAGTCAGTATCTAAACTTAACAGCTCCGTTACCCCAACGAGTGGAATATCTCGGAGTGCGGCGTCAATTCGAGTTGGTATTCCGCCTGTATATCTGTGAAATCTCGCAATGAATTCAGGTGTTGTGGGGCGTTTAGCCCAGAGTGGATGCTCCGCAACATACGTGGCCGTATCTGCCTGATCAAGCGGCTTTAATTCGACTACTTTAATTTGAGAGTAAATTGGAGTGGTGCGTGAAGTCACGACCAACTTCAAATCATCGCAATACTCCAACAATATTTTGGCAATTTCAGAAATGCCAAGCTCCAATACTTTCCTTCGCTCCTCAATCTCCTCATTGTTTGCCGCATCTTCAAGAATCAGCAAACATGGTGGTTGCAATGCAAGTTGATCGCAAAATTGAGGAAATTTCACTCCGACCTGTTCCTCCACCGCTGCCATCATTTCAGCGATGTTTGAGCAACGACTCACATCGATTTGATAGACTGGTGCTTTTCCCAAATTAAGCCGGTTTGTCACCGACCTTAGAAATTCATGCGAACCCGCACCCCAATCTGACACCACCCACAATAGCGTCCTATTTTCGAGCGTAGCTGCGGCAACTCCTTGTTCCGCCTTTCTAACCGCGATGTGCGCTTGTTCTTCTGGCAGAGTTTTTTGAACCGTCTTTAGGTTGTTTTCATTCCCGATATTCGTGATGATTTCCGAAAGCGCCACTTGAGAACCTAGTTTTTGATCCTCGTTCGAAGCAGAATCCACCTCATAAGAACCATCTTCATCAATGGCGAAATTAAAATCTTGAACAAGACATCGTGTTCCATCTGCTCGGTCAACCATCAATCGGGGCCACTGCCGGATTATGGTCTTTGCACCGCTTTTGCTAATCCTAAAAGCGGAATATCCGTGGGTTCGCTGTATTTCTTGCTTCGAGATACTTTCAAGGCCAAATATCGATGCTGCCTGAAGCATGCGCCTTGGAGCCGCTCCTCCCTCAGAAATCGAAGTCGCCATCGATTGGTGCATGTGTCCGAAGAGATGGCAATCGAAGCGAGGACTTAAATAAATTTCGCTACGCCACAAAGCTAGACTCTTCGGATTTAGCCAAGAGACCGGATGATGAGTTACTAACAAATTGAAGTCGTTCTTCGCGCACCAAGAATCGGCGTCATCCTCGGTAACACCGAGCAACTGTTTTGGGTGAACTTCCAATTGCCCTTCGTAGTTCCAGTCTCCAAGCTGGAGCCACGCAGAGTTAAGTCCAACGAGACCAATTGTTGCATTCTCCAATTCAATTCGCGCCGATGAGTCACCCGGAAGAATCCCATTTTTTATTTTTGGCATTGGCAATCCGGTCTCTGGGAGAGATGCGAACCAAACGGAGTAATTATCAAATATCGAGTTTATTAGCCCCCTGTACTCAATTGGGTCAGATTTCCAAAACGCCTTTTGAATTTCTGGTTCATCCCACCAATCTTTGAATGCTCTTGCGGTCGAAGCCATCGGAGAGGGGCGTAGCAAGTCATGATTTCCAGGGATCGGAAAGAAGAACGGTTGACAGCCAAGCTCACCGAATTTCGCCCAAATCTCAAGCAGAATTTCTGTGAGCTTCGCATATTCTTTTGGATCAGCGCGCTGGGTCAAATCTCCGGAAAATATGACGACGTCCCATGGCCCGCTTTTTCTAAAAGTCCGTTCCAGGTCATCAAGAAAATGTTTTTTGAAGGTGGGCCAAAGCCAGCCTTGTAATTCCATGCCAACGTGAATATCGCTTAAATGAAGAAAGCGAAGATTTCTATCTGTAGCTTGCAAGGTTGTGCTTTTCGAATTTGCTACTGCTAACGTCATAGATGAAATCCTGCTGACAGCAGCTTGGATAAAAAGGCGAATGTAACCGCGTTTTAAACCGAAAGAACACGGGGTTCGCCCGAACTATGCTGCGCAGCTAGTTAGCCTAGGTTCCGCGCCTTCAAACTACTAAATATCCAGTCAAGAATGTCTTCGCATCCTCAGGATGCTCGATCGGCTGTCTGCTCAATTGGGCGGACGCTTTGGCGTCCTTTACGGGCGTGCGCACTCGTCAAGCCAACCCCTCTCCGAGCAGTTCCCCTACTCGCTCGACTGATCCGTAGCCCGCCTGAATCAAGATTTCGGCGATATCTCGTCCACTGATGAGAACAATGGGATGCCGGTCATCCCGCACCTCCGTGTAGGCCTGCCGAGCGATCACCGACGTGGTGACCAACACGCCGAACTGGCGATGGCGAATGCGAGAGATCAATCGCGCCACTTCACGCACACCAACCGTGTTTGCTGGGGCATCTGCAGAACTAGGTCGATAGCACTTGGCCTCCAAAGCGAACTCTGCGTACACGGGATCAGCACTCAGGCCTAACAAGTACCTTCCGATAACGTCTCGTCCGCCATCGACGCTACCTCTGGTGATCTCATCAATGATCACGCGCCGATCCGTCAGCTGATAAACCCGCGCAGCGAAGGACTCGAAAGCAAGCGGCGAGTCTTTGAAATGAGCCCATACGCGCTCCAAGATCGCGGCCTTGAGCGGCGTGTCTGGCGTCTGTTCACTCTCCGTTCGAATCACCTTCGTGGGCTCGGAGGTCAACGGGCTGTACGCGCCCGTTTCGACCCAAGAGCGCCACGTACTCGGCGCCGTTGCCTAGGCGATCTCTTGCGAATTGAGACTGTTGATCCACCCGCGCGGAATGGTGGCTGCATTGAGCACGGTGAAGACCGCGCGGTAGTTCTGAAACCGTTCGCCCGAGGTCGTCTTCCACACGGCAACCAAGTCCTCCGTCATGGGAAGACCGGGAAACCCCGGCACGGCGAGCCCCTTGAATTGAATGGACCTGTTGCTCTTTGCCGTGGGGCACTTGGTGAAGACAAAGAACGGAGGGACTTGCGATCGCTTTGTCGCATCGCCATGCGCGCTCTCGAAGGCGGCCTTCAGGATGAGATTGCCGCGACGCGTCGTGTCATGAAGGTCGTGGCCCGGCGTCCGGTTGTCGCCGTAGTAAACGAACTGGCCCGTATTCAGATCAAGGCGATCCGGCCAATCGCCCTCTTCACCACTCGAGTAGAGGACGACGAACTTCTTCTTTGCGCCCGCACCGGATGCGCGAAAGCCGCCTTGGTTGCCGGAACCCGGTAGTAATTTGGCGATGGGATCGCTCCCCGTATTGCGAGCACTCCCGCCCTCATAGATCGCATCCACCACAAGGTCGGCAGTCGGCAAGTCCTCGAAGCTGAATATGCGGGTCATGGTCCGAGCGGAAGTCAAAAAGGGCAGCCAGAGCGAACTCGAGAAGGCTGGTCAGAACCATTCCTCGCGATATGCCTGCAAGCATCAGATTTGACAATCTTGACCGATTTCGGGCCCCATTCAGACATTTCTCAGAGGAGAGCCTGCAATTCGCGACTCGACGCTAGATACACTCGTTTCATGAAATCCCGTCTGACCGCTCGCGCCCAGCTCCGCACGGACTCGGGAAAACCAGGAGAACGCGTGTGACCGAGGAAGGCAGTTCAGGGCAAGGCGCTCTCCTCGTCGATGTCACCCGCCTTGCCGCGAAGCTCGATCAATTCGCCACGGAGCGCGACTGGGCGCAGTTCCACTCACCCAAGAATTTGGTGATGGCCTTGACGGGCGAAGTCGGCGAACTGAACGAGATCTTTCAGTGGATGTCCGAGGCCGCGTCCAAAGAAGCCGGCCGAGATGCCCAAACCGCAAAGGCCGTGCAAGACGAGCTTGCGGACGTTCTGCTCTACCTCGTGCGCCTCTCCTCAGTCTTGGGCGTGGACCTCGACGCAGCGGTCCAGCAGAAGCTGAAGGACAACGCCATGCGCTATCCCGCAGACAAGGTGCGGGGCAGCAGCAAGAAGCACAGCCAGCCCGAAGTCGGCGAATCTGGGAAGGACTGACGTGATCGTCTACGAGGCCGACAAGAAGCAGTTTCTCAGCGACAACAACGACAGGGACATCGAGGACGTCATCCTCGCCAAGTACTTCGGCGCTACCGGCCGCAAGGTGCCAGCGGCAGAGATGAGGTCGTGGAGGGATTCGCTCGGCTACATGTCGAGAGTCCTCAGCGATTCTGAAATCCCGAATGACGTCGGTGTGGCCGTCGAGCTGCACATCCCGCAAAGCTCCAAGCGCATCGACATCAGCCTGACCGGCCGAGGTCACGACGACTCGAAGAACGTCGTCATCGTCGAGCTCAAGCAGTGGGACAAGGTGAAGGCTTCGACCAAGGACGCGTTGGTCAACACCTACCTTGGCGGAGGACATCGGGAGGTGGTTCATCCCTCGTACCAAGCGTGGTCCTATGCCTCGTTGATGGAGGGCTTCAACGAAGCGGTCTATTCCGGCGGCATCTCGGTTCAGGCTTGCGCGTACCTCCACAACTACGAGCGCGATGGCGTCATCGACTCGGACCACTACGCCGGCTACATCGCGAAGGCGCCGCTGTTCCTCCGAGGCGAGTCCGAGCGAGGTTTGCTGCGCAACTTCATCAAACAGCACATCAAGTTCGGCGACCCGAGCGTGCTCTACGAATTGGTGAACGGCCGCATCAGGCCATCGAAGGCGCTCAGCGACAGCCTCGCAGGCTTGCTGAAGGGAAATGCAGAGTTCATCTTGATCGACGACCAGAAGGAGGTTTACGAGAACATCCTGGCCGCAGGTCGAGCCGCATCGAGCGCGAGTCCCAAGGTGGTGATCGTTGAAGGCGGGCCGGGGACTGGCAAGACGGTTCTCGCCATCAATGCGCTCGTCACATTGATGGGTGCCGGCTTGAACTGCAAGTACGTTTCGAAAAACGCCGCACCAAGGCGCGTCTACGAGACCAAGCTAGCCGGCACGATGACGCGCACGCGTTACTCCAACCTCTTCACGGGCTCTGGTGGTTTTATCGACACGCCCGCCGACCAGTTCGATGTGCTGATCGTGGACGAGGCCCACCGCTTGAACGAGAAGAGCGGCCTGTACGGCAACCTGGGCGAGAACCAAGTCAAGGAACTCATCGCCGCCGCCAAGTGCACAGTGTTCTTCATTGACGAGGATCAGCGCGTGACGCTGAGCGACATCGGCACCAAGAAGACCATTCGCGACTTCGGCATCGGCAAGGGCGCGGAGGTGTCGGAGCACGAACTGGCCTCTCAGTTCAGGTGCAGTGGTTCAGCCGGCTACATCGCATGGCTGGACGACACGCTGGACGTTCGAACGACTGCGAACCAGACGCTCACTCCCGCCGAATTCGACTTCAAGGTCTTCGGCACACCCGACGAGCTTCATGCATCGATCGCCGCGAAGAACACGTCAGGCACTGCGCGCGTCGTGGCCGGCTATTGCTGGCCGTGGACCAGCAAGAAAGACCCGAAGGCTTTCGACATCGTCATCGGTGACTACCGTAAGCGCTGGAACCTCGATGTCGATGGCAGCCTGTGGATCATTGCGCCGAACTCGATCAACGAAGTCGGCTGCATCCACACCTGCCAAGGGCTGGAGGTCGACTACATCGGGGTGATCATCGGGCCGGACCTGATCGTGCGCGATGGAAACGTCAAGACCGTGCCGGCGGCACGAGATCGATACGACAAGACATTGCGTGGCTACAAGGTACGAGCCAAGGCCGATCCCAAAAAGGCCGCTGCAGAAGCCGACCTCATCATCAAAAACACCTACCGCACGTTGATGACGCGAGGCATGAAGGGGTGCTACGTCTACTGCAGCGACGAAGAGACCGCAGCTTATTTCCGCGCCCGGCTGTCACCCGGTGCGATCGCTGCGGTCCCGGCATGAGGATCGGAGATGGGCGGTGATGCCCACCTCGATCCTTCAGGCCTTCTGCTGATCTAGCACGCGAAGCCTCTTCAGGAGGCCTTGCGTGAGCCGGGCGATGTCTTCCGCCAGATCCGCCCCAAGCCACATGAGGTTGCCCCGGTGCCTCGCCCCAATTGCCTCGAACAACTCCTGCTCCTCCCCGTAGCAGCAGTGCAGCAGAGATTGCAGTTGGGTCAACTTGTTCTCAAGAATGTCCGACGCGTCCGAGCCCTGGGTTACGTCGTGAGAAGTGGGCGAATTTTGCCCGGCGATAATTCGATCAGCCATTTGATGTGCTCCTTGTCAAAGATTTGCACGTTGATTGGTCAGACGGCCATGGTGTTAGCGCACCTTGGCCGTCGCCTTTTCTGCCTCACATCGACATCGCTGCGGTGTGCATTTCGATGTCCCGCCGTGAGGCGCGGCGGTCGACAAATATACGAACAGAAGCGCTTCAACGGAGCGCTTGTGCGGCGAGCAAATCGCGCATCGCGCCAACTTTGCCCACATCGGCAAACCAAAACAAAATGCCCTTTGTCTCGGCATTGGTCGCGGCAATAAATCGGCAATGAATCGACGACATGCAAGACCCGGTCATCACCATCACCACCCCCGCCACGCATCCGCAATTGGGCGCGGCCCTGAAGCGTTGGCGCCTGCTGCATCGCGTGAAGCAATCGCACGCGGCCGAGCTCTTCAACGTGAATCAATCGACCATCTCGCGCTGGGAGTCCGGCACGCAGGCGATGGAGCCCGCCGAGCGCGCACGTGCCGAGGCGCTGTTGTCGGCGCGGCTCGATGCGGCCGCCGACCACGCGCTGGCCAGGCTGGTCAACGAGAGCCCGCGGCCGGTGCATCTGGTGTGCGACATCACGCATCGCCTGCTGGCCTCGTCCGCGCGCAGGGCCGCCGAGTTCGGCGCGCCGCTCTCGCTGCTGCTGGGCCGCTCGCTCTGGCGCTATGCCACGCCGGAGATCGCGGGCAAGGAAGCGATGCTCGATGGCATCGGCTGGCGCGATGCGCTCGCGCCGCCCTCGCTGGAGTTCGCGACGGGCACCAACAGTTCGCAGCTCGTGCCCATTGCGCAGAGCCGTTGCCGGTGGACGCGGCTCACGCTGTCGGATGGGACGTCGGCGCGGTTGGTCGAAACGCTTTAGGCATGCGCAGAGGCTCCTGCGCGACTGGCGCTGCGTCGCTATGCTCGCCAAGCCCATGACCTCTGCGCCCCCCGATCCAACTGCGCCGGCCGCTCCCGACGCGCCGGCCGTCGACCCGCCCCGCAGCCGGCGCGTCGCCTTCCTCGTCGCTGCCGCGTTCTTCATGGAGAACCTCGACGCCACCGTCATCACCACCGCCGTGCCGGCCATGGCGCAGAGCTTCGGCGTGGCGCCGGTCGCGCTGTCGATCGGCATCAGCGCCTATCTGCTGGCGCTGGCCGTGTTCATTCCGGTGAGCGGCTGGGTGGCCGACCGCTTCGGTCCGCGCCAGGTGTTCGCGAGCGCGATCCTTCTCTTCACGCTGGCCTCGGTGGCCTGCGGCCTCGCGCAGAGCCTGCCGGTGTTCGTGGCGGCGCGCATCCTGCAGGGCATCGGTGGCGCGCTGATGGTGCCGGTGGGTCGGCTGGTGGTGTTGCGCAGCACGCCCAAGAGCGGGCTGGTGAAAGCCATCGCCACGATCACCTGGCCCGGACTGGTCGCGCCGATCCTGGGCCCGCCGCTGGGCGGCTGGATCGCCAGCGCATGGACCTGGCACTGGATCTTCTTTCTCAACGTGCCGCTGGGCGCCGTGGCCCTGGTGCTGGCCCTGCGCTGGATCGACGGCGCACCGGGGGAGCGGCGGCCATTCGACTGGCCCGGCTTCCTTGCGAGCGGCGCGGGTCTTGCCGCGCTGATGTACGGCCTCGATCTGTTGAGCCACACCGCGATCGACTGGCCGCAGGCGCTGGCCTTCGTGGCGGGCGGGGCGTGTTCGCTCGCGTGGGCGCTGTGGCACCTGCGGCGCACGAGCCATCCGCTGGTCGATCTGTCGGCGTTCGGCGTGCAGACGTTCCGGGTGTCGGTGTTCGGCGGGTCGCTGTTTCGGGTGGCGATCAGCACGGCGCCGTTTCTGCTGCCGCTGATGTTTCAGCTGGCCTTCGGCTTCAGCATGGTCGCCTCGGGCTTCATGATGCTGGCGCTGTTCGCGGGCAACCTGGGCATGAAGCCGGCCACGGGCTGGGTGATGCGGCGCCTTGGCTTTCGGGGCACGCTGATGGTCAATGGCGTGCTGGTGGCGCTGGGGTTCGTGGCCTGCGCGGCGCTGTCGCCGGACACGCCGCGCGCGGTGATGGCCGCGGTGATGGTGGTGGGCGGCATGTGCCGCTCGATGCAGTTCACGGCGTTCAACACGCTGGCCTTTTGCGACACCACGCCCGCGCAGACGAGCAGCGCAACGACGCTGTTCAGCATGTTCCAGCAACTGAGCGCAGGCATCGGCATCGCGTTCGGTGCGATCGCGCTGAGCGTGGCCCAACGCTTCACGGGGCACGCGGGCCATCCGGGCGTGGCGGACTTTCGGATCGCGCTGGGGTTGGTGGCGGCGCTGGCGTTGCTGGCGCTGATCGATGCAGCGGGCTTGCCGCGCAATGCGGGCGCACGTGTGAGCGGGCACGGCGACGCTGCTGCGCCGCAGGCTTCGCGCTGAACGCCTGCTTGTTGTCGTGCCGGTCGAACCCGGCCTAGGCCGAATGGCCGGCTCGGTGATGGTGGTGAACCCCACCCCAAATCACCGCAAAAAGCGCATCATCTTCACTGACGGACCCGCAGTGCAGACTGTTCGCGAGGCAGAGCATGACAAGAAGGTTCTCAAAGCTTTTCTGGGTCGGCGCTGGGCTCGCCGCGGGGGGTGTTTGTGCCCTGTTCGCGGCAGACGAATTGAAGACTTCCCGGCTGCAATCGGCCCTGTGGCGCGACCTTGCCAGCGATGCCGGCTTCAGCGTCGACGTCGGTGCCAGCGATGCGATTCGCTTCCCCCACACCGGGCCTTATGACGAGCGGCTGGGCTACCACGGCCTTCCCGGCTACATCGAGCGCCTGCAGCCGCAGGGCTATGTGGTCACCCGCCAGGCGCGCATGTCGCCGCGGCTCATCGCGCTGCAGGACTACGGGCTCTACGCCCCCTACCGCGAGAAAAACCAGGCCGGCCTGACGGTGCGCGACTGCCGCAATGCGGCGCTGCTGCACACGCGCGTGCCCAAGCGGGCTTACGAGCGCTTCGAGGAGGTGCCGCCGCTGCTGGTGAGTGCACTGCTGTTCGTCGAAGACCGCCACCTGCTGGACGCGGAGCCGCTGCAGCGCAACCCGGCGCTCGATCCGGAACGCTTCGCGAAGGCAGCGCTGGAGCAGGCGCTGCGGGCGGTCGGCCTGGGCCAGTCGGCAACGGGCGGCAGCACGCTGGCCACCCAGATCGAGAAGTACCGCCATTCGCCGCAGGGCCGCACGGGGTCGGTGGGCGACAAGCTGCGCCAGATGGCATCGGCCTCGCTGCGTGCCTATCAAGACGGCGAGGACACGCAGGCGCGGCGCCGCCAGATCGTGGTCGATTACCTCGACACGGTGCCGCTGGCCGCACGCCCGGGCATGGGCGAGGTGCACGGCCTGGGCGATGGGCTGTGGGCCTGGTACGGACGCGATTTCGGCGAGGTCAACCGCCTGCTCGCCGACAACGCGGAGGAGGCGGCGGCGCCCACGGACGAAGCGCTCCGGCAGCAGGCCGAGGCCTTCAAGCAGGCGCTGTCGCTCATGATCGCGCAGCGCCGCCCGTCGCAGCATCTGCTGGGCGATGGCGTGGGCCTGGCTCGGCTGACCGACAGCTACCTGCGGCTGATGGCCGAGGCAGGCCTGATCACGCCCGCGCTGCGCGATGCGGCCTTGCCGCTGGCCTTGCACCTGCAGCCCGAGTTGCCGCCCGTGCCGCGGCCGGACTTCGTGCAGCGCAAGGCCGCGAGCGCGCTGCGCACGCACATCTCGGCGCTGCTCGACGTGCCGCGCGCCTACGACGTGGAGCGCCTGGACCTCGACGCCGAAAGCAGCCTGGACGGCGAAGCGCAGGCGCTGGTGGCGCGGGTGCTGGCGGGCCTGCGGACACCCGCCGCGGCGAAGGCGGCGGGACTGTTCGGCTCGCACATGCTGGACCCGGGCGCGAACCCGGGCCCGCTGATCTACAGCTTCACGCTGTTCGAGCGCAGCGCCGGGGCGAACCTGCTGCGCGTTCAGGCCGACAACATCGACCAGCCGTTCGACCTGAACCAGGGCGCGCGGCTGGACCTGGGCTCGACGGCCAAGCTGCGCACGCTGGTGAGCTACCTGGAACTGGTGGCCGAGCTGCACGCGGGCTGGGCCGACTTGAGCCCGGCCCAGTTGTCGGCGCTGGCCCCGAGCCTGCGCGACCCGCTGGGCGCGTGGGCGCGGCAGTACCTGCTGCGCGCCAAGGATCGGCGCCTCATGCCGATGCTCGAGGCGGCCATGGAGCGCAAGTATTCGGCGAGCCCGGGCGAGGCCTTTTTTACCGGCGGCGGGCTGCACCGGTTCGGGAATTTCGAGCGCTCGAGCAACGGCAGTTCGATGACGGTGCGGGAAGCCTTCAAGCATTCGGTCAACCTGGTGTTCATTCGCCTGATGCGCGACCTGGTGCGGCATCGCATGTTCGGCGGCGCTTCGGAGGCCGAGCGCCTGCTGAAGGACCCTGCCGCGCCGGGCCGGCGCGAACTGCTCGCGCGCTTTGCGGACCGCGAAGGCTCGGCCTATCTCATCCGCTTTCATCGCAAATACCAGCGCCAGTCGGCCGCGGGCGCCGAAGCGCTGCTGCTGCGCGGCCTGAGGCCGTCGGCACCGCGCCTGGCGAGCGTGCTGTTCACGATCGAGCCCGAGGCCAGCGACGCGCGGCTCGATGCACTCCTGGTGCAGCGGCTGGGCCGCGGCGCCGGCTCGCCGCGCGCCCTCGCGGCGCTGCGCAACACCTACGCGGGCTTGTCGCTGGCCGATCGCGGCTATGTCGCACGCGTGCATCCGCTGGAGCTCTGGCTGGTCGGCTACCTGCGCAGGCACCCCGGCGCCTCGCTGACCGAGGTGCTGCAGGCGAGCGCGAGCGAACGCCAGGAGGTCTACGCCTGGCTCTTCAAGACGCGCCACAAGAGCGCGCAGGACCGACGCGTGCGCGAGCTGATCGAGCTCGACGCCTTCGCGCGGATTCATCGTTCATGGCAGCGCGTGGGGTACCCGTTCGCGTCGCTGACGCCGTCGTACGCGAGCGCGATCGGCGCATCGGGCGACCGGCCGGCGGCGCTGGCGGAGCTGATGGGCATCATCGTGAACGACGGCATGCGGCTGCCCACGCAACGGGTGGGCGCACTGCACTTCGCGCGCGACACGCCTTACGAAACGCGACTGGAGCCGCGCAGCGCGAGCGCCGAACAGGTGCTGCCCGCGGAGGTGGCCGCGACGGTGCGCCGCGCGCTGGTCGAGGTGGTGAACGGCGGCACGGCACGGCGCCTGAAGGACGCACTGGTGGACGAGAACGGCCGCGTGACCGAGATCGGCGGCAAGACCGGCACCGGCGACCATCGCTACGGGCAAATCGGCCGCGGCGGGCGGGTGGTTTCGGAGCGCAAGATCAACCGCTCGGCCACCTTCGTGTTCATGATCGGCGAGCGCTACTTCGGCACGATCATGGTCTACGTGCACGAGCCCCATGCCGCGCGCTATCGGTTCACGAGCGCGCTGCCGACCCAGTTGCTGAAGTCGCTGGGGCCGCAGTTGCTGCCGGTGCTCCAGCAAAGCGGGTGCGGGGGAGATTGACGGGCCGGCCTCCCGGCCAACCAGTTGCGGCAAACTCTCCGGACCACCGACCCCCTGGAGTCCGCATGGCGCTTTCGCCCCCCGCTTCCCATCCCCATTACGACCGCCTGATCGCCGCCGCCCGCGCCCTCCCCCCGCTGCGCGTCGCGGTGGTCCACCCGGTCAACGCGGTGTCGCTCGAAGCGGCGCTGGCTTCGGCGGCGCTGGGCCTCATCGCGCCGACGCTGGTCGGCCCGCGCGCGAAGATCGAAGCCGCGGCGCGCGAGGCCGGCGCCGACATCTCGCACCTCACCATCGTCGATGCGCCGCACAGCCACGCCGCGGCCGATGCCGCTGTGGCGATGGCCTTGCGCGGCGAGGTCGATGCATTGATGAAGGGCAGCCTGCACACCGACGAGCTGATGGGCGCGGTGGTGCGGCGCGAAGGGGGCCTGCGCACCTCGCGGCGCATCAGCCACTGCTTCGTGATGGACATTCCGGGCCACGCGCAGCCGCTGGTCATTTCCGACGCGGCGATCAACATCGCGCCGACGCTCGAAGAGAAAGTCGACATCGTGCAGAACGCCATCGACCTCGCGCATGCGCTGCACATGCCGGCCGTGCGGGTGGCGATTCTCTCGGCCACCGAAACGGTGAACGCCAAGGTGCCCTCCACGCTCGACGCCGCCGTGCTCTGCAAGATGGCCGACCGCGGCCAGATCACCGGCGCGCAGCTCGACGGCCCGCTCGCCATGGACAACGCCATCGACGCCGAGGCCGCGCGCATCAAGGGCATCGTCTCGCCGGTGGCCGGCCGCGCCAACGTGCTGATCGTGCCCGACCTGGACGCGGGCAACATGCTCGCCAAGAGCCTCACCTTTTTGGGCGGCGCCTACGCGGCGGGCATCGTGCTGGGCACGAAGGTGCCGGTGATTTTGACGAGCCGGGCGGATTCGGAATCGGCGCGGTTGGCGTCTTGTGCGGTGGCTTCGATGTTGGTGAAGGCGGGGAGGGATCGGTTGATCAAGGCGGTGGGGTGAGCAAGTAGCCGGCACGCCACGCCACGCGCGCGCGCATATCTCATGCGTGGACATCGCCCCATCGCCTCCCTACGATCCCCGCCGATGAACATCGAGCAACTCAAGGGCAAGCTCGCCTTCCTGCGCGAGGCGGAAAAACTCAAGGACGTGCTGCGCAGCGGCCACACCTCCTCCGGCCGCGCGGAGAGCACGGCCGAGCACAGTTGGCGGCTGTGCCTGATGGCGATGGCGTTCGAAGAAGAGCTGGCCGGGCTCGACCTGCTGCGGGTGCTGAAGCTGTGCGTGGTGCACGACCTGGGCGAGGCGATTCATGGCGACATTCCGGCGATCAGCCAACACGCGCATCCCGACAAGAGCGAGCGCGAGCGCAACGATCTGCTGACGCTGATGGCGCCGCTCGATGCCAAGCTGCGCGGCGAACTGCTCGCGCCGTGGGACGAGTACGAAGCCGCCGACTCGCCCGAGGCCAAGGCGGTGAAGGCGCTCGACAAGCTGGAGACGATCCTGCAGCACAGCCAGGGCGCGAATCCGGACGACTTCGACTACGCGTTCAACTTGGAGTACGGGCGCAAGCACACGGGGACCGCGCCGCTTTTCAGCACGCTGCGCGAACTGCTCGACGACGCCACGCGGCGCAGGATGTCGGCGGCGCCGATCCACCGATAGCGCAGGGAGAGCGAGGTTCTGCCTCGCGGTGCGATCACACGCGGCCCGCGGTGACCAAGAGCGTCACTGACGCCGCTCTACCGCCCAGCCCCGCACTTTGATCACCTGAGTTCCGCCCCGCCGGCTGCTGCTGGCGTCGGTCGCGACTCGGCTCCCATCTACATTTAAGTTGCATAAAACACACAAAAAGTGTTTCTGTAATGTAAGTAACAGATGCTTGTGACACTTTCCACACACTAAACTTACATTTTTGAAACAACTTCACGTGTTCGATGCGCACTTCTTTTTCGCTGATTGCAGGTGCGCGTCGCCTCGGTGTGGTGCTTGGCTGTTGCGCCGTGTTCTTCGGCCCGCCGGCCGCCTGGGCCGGGTTGAACGAAGTCGGCAAGGCCACGCCCAGCATCCATCGGCTGAAGCTTTTCGTTGATCCGCAACTGGCCGACGGCATCGGCGCCGCGGAAGCCGGCCGGCGCCTGGCGCAGTACGTGGCGGACGTCAACACGGTGTTCACGCGCGAGACGGTGCGCAGCTTCGTCTTCGATCCGGTCAACGACCTGCAGCTGATCGCCCCTGCCGATGCGCCGGCATGCAGCCACAACGGCCTGGTGAACGGGGAGATCGCGGTGTGCATCTCCAAGTCGGCGCGGGGCTACAGCCACGGCGGCCTTGCCGCGAGCTGGACCTTTCCGCAGAAGGGCGTGGCCTGGAACCTGAACTGGATCGCGATTCACGACCCGCTGCGGCTGTCGCGCGACATCACCAAGGCCGCGCCCGAGTCCACCGAAAAGGACTACCTGGGCCGCCAGCTCAAGACGCTGCTGCACGAACTGGAGCACGTGTTCGGCGCCGGCGCGGGCGAGTACTACAACGCCTCGGCGGTGAAAGACACCACCGGCACCGCACCGCAGGCCGACCTGGCGCTGATGAGCGACACCGACCGCTACTGGTGGACGCGCCAGAGCTGGCGGCTCGATCCGCTGCTGGGCACGGTGTTCGAGCAGCGGCGCGACCCGGCGACGAACCGCGTCATCACGCTGAACATGATCCGCTTCACCGCGGGCACCAAGGCGAACATCAACACCGACTGGAGCGATTGGCCGAAGTACGGCACCTCGAAGTTCATGGCGGGCACGACGGCGACGCAGGTGCGCATCACCGATCGCGGAACGGGCGCCGCATTGCCGGGCGCGCAGGTGTCGGTGTGGCGCAATGCGGGCACATCGACGGAGCAGCCGATGGTGTTGCTGGCGCAGGGCGTGGTGGATGAGGCGGGGCGCTTTTCTTTCGACTGGGCCTGCGGCTTCACCTGCTTCAACAGCGCGAAATCGACGCTGCTGGTGAAGGCATCGGCGCCCGGGCGTTCGCCTACGGCGAGCTGGTTCACGATTTTTGATGCGTTCGAGCAGAAGGCGGTGAAGGGGCAATCGACGTTCACGATCGACATGTCGCTGGGCGGCGTGGACAACGTGCCGCCGACGGTGTCGGTGTCAGCGCCCGCGATGGCCACGCTGGGGCAGCCAGTGACCATCGCGCCGGCCGTGGTGGACAACGTGGGCGTGTGGGGCGTGAAGGTGGCAGGGGCCGATGGCATTCCGATCTGCACTTTCGAAGCACCGCCCTTCACCTGCACCTGGACGCCGATGACGCCGGGCATGCAGACGATTCGTGTGATCGGCGTGGATGCGGCGGGCAACTCGGCGATGGCGACTGCGAATGTGATGGTGAATGCGCCTGCGGATGTGGCGCCGCCTGTGGTGTCGGTGGCTGTGCCAGCGGCGACGGGCGTCAGCCGGACGACGACGCTGTCAGCCGCGGCGCAAGCCAACTCGGGCATTGCGGAGCTTCAGTTCATCGTGGATGGGAAGACGCTGTGCACGGTGAAGGCGGCGCCGTATACGTGCAACTGGACGCCGGGGGCGGCTGGCTACGCGAGCATCGAGGCGCGGGCTGTGGATGCGATGGGGAACATCGCTAGCGTGTCGGCGAACATGCAGGTGAATGCGCAGATCACGCCGTATCGGGCGTTGGCGTTGAAGGAGGGGGAGAAGGATGTGGCTGAGCAGCTGATGACGCAGGCGGCAGCGCCGGCGGCGGTGGTAGCTGTGCCGAAGGTGCGGACGGCTGTGGCTTCGCGGGATCGGAGTGGGTCTTGAGATCGGATCGATCGTCTCGGTGCGGCCAGTCGCCCGCCTGAGCGCTCTTCATACTGGTTCCGACTTCATGCTCGGACCTACAGCGCGCTTCACCTCTTGTGGCCAATCGACGGTGATCGCGGTCTTGTAGCTCAACCAATTTCCCGTTCCCCATAGCAGAAACATCGGCAGGGTCACCGGCAGCGCCAGGTGCATGAACCACATGTACCCAGGCTGTTCGTTCCAGCGCTTCATATAGCCCGGCCCAAAGGGGCCGGTCGCACCCACGCTGTGCCACCAGTCAAGCGGCGCTTCCATATTGGCCAACGGCTCGGTGAGCGACGGTAGATGCGGGCCGCCCTCCTCCATGAAGCGACGAATGTGCTCCCACACGGCCGGCACGAGATGCTCACTCAGGGAGCTGGCATTGGCGATCTGAAAGCTGTCGATGATGGTCGGATCGCTCGCACTCTTGCGCACGATGAACATCAGGAAATGGTTGCGCACGACGGTCGCACCCGTTGAGAGCACTTCCGCCTCGTGCTCGGCATCGACGAGCTCCCAGTCGTACTCGCAAGCCAGCACGGGCCAGGGCTTGAAAAGGCCGCGCCAACCGGGTTGCTCCTCGCGCAGGATGCGATAGACCTTGCCGTGTTTGCGGTCGAAGATGATCGGAAGGTCTGTTGGTTTAAATAGATCGATGCGCAAGCCGAAGGTCGTTATCCAAAGCGCGAAAACCAGCGCTACAGGACCAAATACCGCATCAAGCAGCGCAAGAAACCAATCGTTGGTCGTGAAAAAATCGATCGCTGCTATCACGCTTACTGCAAACCCAACTCCCCCAAAAAACACCGCCAAGAAGAATCCGTACCCGCGCAATTCCTTCGTCATTCCCGTGTACTTAACGGCATCTTTGTAAGTTGCCTTGATCCAACCCAGTGCTTGCGGGAAACCTTCAGCCGTTCGGTCCTTTCGGTATCGTTTGACGATTCCGGAGACTTTTCCGCCAGGACGCTCCTCTTCGGTGCTGGCGCCCATCGCACCTTCGGCGCTTCCAGAGGGGGCCTGATATTCAATTCGCACGCGCTCGCCGTGCTTGAGAAGTTTGAGTTCTTTCATGCCATTTGTGGCCCGGGTGGTGGCTCATTGCCGGGAATCATGATCGGGAAGATCATGGTTGGGATGCTCGGCGCTGCAGGTGCTTTCTTCTCCGGCGGCGAGAACAACTTGTTCAGCTCGGCTTCCTCTTCTGCCCAGCTCTTGAACTTGCCGCTGGATCTGTTGCCGAAGCGAGTGCGCTTGGCCCATTTCTCCATTTCGCTTGGCGTCATGGTGGCAGCCCCTAACTGGGCGAGCGGATTCACCTGCTCCAACAGCGCGAAGTCGACGCTGCTGAAAGCCTCGGCACCGGGGCGTTTGCGGATGGCGAACTGATTCACGATCTTCGATGCGTTCGAGCAGAAGGCGCTGAAGAGGCAATCGACCTTCACGATCGACGGGGCATCCGATGGCGCGGACAACGTGCCCAATATGCAGATGAGACGGCTGTGTCTTCGCGGGATCGGAGTGGGTCTTGATCTGAGCGTCGCGGGACCCGATGGCCATCAAGTCACCATCGCCACCCGGCCATCTTCGACGGCTTGCTTGTAATCGTGCACGTTGCGAATGTCCTCGTCCAACATGTTCGAAACCGAGGGCCGTCCCGGTCGATCGGGCGTGCGCCCCATCTTGCCCACAATGGAAAGCAGATAACGGTTGAGGTTGACCTTGGCGGGCTCTGCAAATCCAAGCAATCTGAACACTTCAGTAGATGGTGCAGCCAGTGCCTGCATGTCCTTGTTCGCCCAGAGGGCCATGCCGAAGCAAAGAACTGCCAGACCGGCCAGATACAGCAGCTGGTTCTCGAGAAAACTGCCTCGCCCTCCGATAAACCAATAAGTAGCCGCAAAGAAAGCATTGCCGAGGCCGAAGAACCACCACGCCATTTTCCAGTTGGCGGCCTTCTCGGCCCCTGCCCCCCAGGCATGCGCGACCCACACCAATCCCTGCCGTTCATCCAGGATGCCGCGCGCGACGATCACGTCGCCCTTGTGTGAGGCCGCCACTCGCACCCGGCTTCCTTCCTGAAGCAGTTGGGCACCTGAAAACTGGCCGCACACGACCTGGCCGTTGATGATGCAGGCAAAGTTTTGTGTTGCTTCCCCGTCGTACATCGCAAGCATGGCAGCGTTGGCCGTTTGCCCGAACAGCCCGCTCGCCGCAGCAGCCGCGCCTGTCAACACACTGCGTCCCCTGTAGTGACGGCTGATTTTTTGCAACAGGTTCTCCACGCCATGCTCCACATGCAATTCGCTGAGCACTCCTTCGATCAAAAACATGTCGGCCTGATCGTTGTCAGACAAAGCGTTCTTTGCTCGCATGTTCAACCTCCAGCCCCAACAGCCTGGGCAGCCTTTTCAAGTTCGGTCAATTCCTCCACGGCGCCTTTTTTCGAAATACTCTGCGGTCACTTGTCGGCCGAGCCTCCAGGCGAATGCGCAAATCACTTCGTAGCGGGCACTGGCGATGAGCGGAGTGGGGCGTGAGGTCGAGGTCACCACGACGCGGGTGACGCCCGCCCCTCCCCTACTCCGTTCGCTTGCACCTCTGGTGCCCTCTCAGCCTTCGCTCGATGCCTGAACTTAAGGCCGCGGCTTGCGCAGTTCATTGCGGCGGACTGCGCGCTGGTAGATCGCATCGTCTTCGGCAAAAGCGCCCATGAACTCGGGCTCGGGCCAATGATGCGGATCACCGGGTTCCATGGCGCCTTCGGCCTGGATGTCAGTGGGCCACACGGGCTCTTTGCAGGTCTTGAAGCTCAGCCAACGTGTCAGGGTGAGCGCGCCGTACAGCGGAAACAGCACATGCCGCATCGGAAACAGGCTTTGCCCCAAGGCAAAGCACACCCACATGTAGCAGTTCTTCCAGCTCGACTTGAGCGAAAGGGTGATCACGCCGTCGAGCGGATCGTCGACCACGTGGGCAGGGCCCTGTTCCATGTAGCGTCGGATGAATTCCCATTGCTCCCGGATGCGCAGGTCTTCGTCGGTGCTATGACCTACGGTGAAGGTGTCCTGAACCGATTGGCTTGCATCGAGCACATGGCAGCGCAGGTCGCGCAGCGCCTTGTTTTGCATGCCGTGCCCAATGTGGAAATAGAGGCTGGCGTCATTCCAAGGCATGCTCAGCACACCACCGGGGCCGTTATGGCGGAAGACGTGAATCTTGCCGGTCTTGCGATTGAATCGAACAGGGTTGTGGGTATAGGCAAAGAGGTCGAAGCGAAGCAAATTCTTCCAGACGAAATAGGCGAGGAAGAGGAACGTGCCTTCACCCGCAGCCAATATGACGTACGTCGCGACTGAGAACTCTTGAGTCGATCTAACGGCCAGGAAAATGCCGCCAAAAAAAGCGCCAAGAACGATCAATTCGCAAAACAGGAAGGCCAGGGTCGCCGAGCTCCCCTTGATCTTGAATCCTCGATCGACGAATTCCATCCAGGTCGAATTGAAGTGGATCAATCCCACGCCGTCTTCGGGTATGACGTCCTGCTTGCGCCCGAACGGGAGATGGTCTGTTTCCTCCTGCGCAGTCAGCGGACGATTTTTTGAGAATTGCGGATACCAGCCGGTCAACATGGGTCAGCCTGCCTTGGCTGCTTCGAGAGCTGCCTTTTGAGCTGCCTCTCGCAACGCCTTGATGGCGTTGGTCTGGTCCAGCATGGATGAGAATTTTCCACTGGCATTTTTTCCCCAGTGCAGGGTCTTGTCGAGCCAGCGCTCTATGTCGTCTGGTTTGAAACAGCCCACTATCACCGTCACTATTGCAAGCAAAATGAAGGCAATACCGGCAAATGGAAGAAACCAGCCGAACAGCAAAAATATGGCGAGTGCCATTGAAACGGCACCAATTGAAAGCATGGCGAATCCGTAATTGAAATCCAAATCGATATCCTCCATCCCTTCTTTCAGAGTCAATGCGCCTGCCACAAATCCGGCAGCGGCCCCCAGCCATTTTCCGCTTACAGCGACCACCCCGGCGCGCGTGGTCGAACCCATCATCAAACGGCCCATGGGTTGAGCCAGCTTCTGAGAACCCCAAGGAAGGTTTTTCATCAGCGTCCCCGTCAACTCGACGGCGTTGCCCAGCAACCCCATGACGCCCGCGGCGAGCGCCGTGGTCTTGACTATCTTGGCGCCGCCGGGTGCCGCATCTTCCTGGTCCTTGATGAGCTTGGGCAGGCTCGCCCCCGCAAGAACGAGAGCCACCACACCTGTCTTGAATTCCAGTCCGCCCAATTTGCCCACGCTGTGGTACAGCAATTGGTCGAGATCTTCTGCACGCACAGCCTTGGCCACTACATCGGCGCGCACGCTCTGCATCGCCCTGGACTCCAGGTTTATGGACTTCATGCGTTCCAGCTTTTCGCCGTCCATCAACACAATCGTGTTGAACTTGAACAACTTTGTGCCTGTGACGCGATCCGTGCTGACGCTGGGTTCCAGCACCGCGCGTGCAGCGCTGCGCATACCCTGTGACGACGACATGCCGGCCTTGACGGCCACTTGAGCAGCCAGCGCGCGTGCGGCCTGTTTGGGATGGGTGTAGCCACTCAAATCCATGAGTTCCATCTTCGGGTTGCCGGACTTGGCCACGGCGCCCAGGAGCGTTAATTGGAGCTTGTGGGGCATCAGCATCGTGGCTTTGCCCGCAATGCTGTCCACCACCTCGCCCATCATGTGAGTGAACGAGCCCGCCGCTTGATAGACCAATTTGGCGGTGGTGGTAAAGAAGTCTTTACCGTCCAGCCCACCATTTGCGCCTTTTTCGAGAATTTCCTTGAGTCCGCTATAAAAAGTGCTGAATGCACCCAACCATTCAGTTGGCTCGGCGGCCTTTTCGCTGGCAGCCTTCCATTGCTTAACGGCTTCGTCCAGATTCCACACAAAGGCACGCATGAAAATGGATTCGGGGTTTTCAGGGTCTTGCCGAAGCAGCTTGCCCACGTGCTCGAACATGGCTGTGCGCCCAAGCGAGTCGGTCAGGATTGCCAGCGCCGCTTCCTGATACTGCATGCCGTCCCTGGCACTCTGCGGGTCGAAGTTGCAGATCATGTGCTGCTTGAAGATGGCGCTGTCGAGCCAGGCAATGAAAGCCGCGTCCAAGGGCTTGAGCACGTCTTGGGTGAGTTTTCTCAGCTCGCGGGGGTAGGTCTTGTTGAAATAGGTTTCGTAGTCGTTCTTGCCTTTTAGGCGCTTTTCGTACTTTTCCCATGCCTCACGCCCCAATCGCTGCACTTCTTCTTCGTCCTCGATCTTGAACCATTCATCGTCCCACTCCTGCACGGGCCGAATGAACGGCTGAGTATGGGTACGGCCAAAAATGGTGCCCATGAAAGCACGCCCCAGCAAGGCCTTGTCCTTGCGCCAAGCTTCTTCGGAAGTCACTGCGCCATTCTTGATGGCTTCACGCACGGCCATGAGGCTTTGAGCGCTTTCGAATTTCTCCAGCCGGTCCGGCTCATTGGCCCAATCCATTCCTTGCTGAATGATCAGCTGGTTCAGGTCAGCGACCATGCCGATGGGGTCGTCCAACGCCACGAGGCCCGGCGGCGGTCTCTTTTCGGCGGGGGTGATCTGACCTGCGGCACCTCGGGCCGACATGACCATCGCATCTACCTGCATGCGGGTCCACGGCATCCATTCCTCAAGGCTGTGATCGAACGGCTGGTTGCCGGCATACACGGTGACCGTTGCCGGCGTGGAAAGACGCCCCTCCCTGCGGGAGATGGTTTGGTAGCCATGGGCAAGGTGAAATTCCGCCACTTGGTCCTTGGCGCCGTACAGCACATCCAGATGCGTCTGCGCGGATCCGCTTGTCGCCCATGCCTTGGCGTCGATACGGCGCATGTGGCGTTCCCGATGCGCCAGGGACTTGTGTTTGTCCCACGTGCTCTTTGTCCATGAAATGGGCGAAAAAGCCAGCCAGATGTCTCCCAGTAGGTCAGGACGATGCGCATCGGGAATCACAAGGTAGCGCCCCGTTTGCTGAGTGGCCATGCGCGCGCAGGGTTCCGCTTCATCGAGCTTGGGCGGCGCGGAACGCATGTCGTATTCAACCAAGTGAGCGTCCTTGGTGACGGCGTAGCCCTTCCACTCCCTGCGCTTTTCGTTGTAGACGTACAAAAAGCCTTGTCGCAGGAGGCGCAGAGTGTATTTGGCACTGCCTCCAGGCAACTCGATGCTCTCGACAGGCAAATCGGCTTTCGATCCAGGCACCTTGCTGCTCGTGGCGGCGAACGGCAACTTCAAACTCGGCGCAGCTGCTTTTTCCTGCACGCCGTCCGTGCGCGCCAGGTTGTAGCGCACCGGCAGGAAGACCAAGCCCTGTTGGTCGCAGATCGGACATTTTTTAGAGGGGTCGCAGGCCATTTGCACTCCGTTAATTTTTGAAGTTCATCAGAGCGAACCGGGGAATCGCGATGCCATGCTTTGCAGATCGCTTGGGTCAAGATCGGCACAGGCACCGACGTAGCTGCATTCGCGCCTTCGCACCTGCTGCAAGCGCTCGCGTATTGCAGGGTGTTGATGGATTTCCGGATGAATGCACAGAGCCTGCTCGACGAAGAGGCGGCAGTCGGACTCGTCCTCCATGTCCCAGGTCTCGTAGGCCTGAGCCAGAAATTGCTCTGCCTGTGCGGGTTTCACCTGCAGGCCTGGGTATTCACTCTCGAGATAGACCAGGATGCGGTTCAGCACACCAATGCGACCCAGCGTCGCCCATTGCGCGGGGCTCGGCCTGAAAAGAGCGAAGGTCGTGGGAATCGCCGCACGTTCGTACTGGTGCCAGACACGTGCGGCGTCACGCCATGACCAGACATGCAATGGCCCGAGAAGCTGGGCCAACTGCGCCTTGTCGAGCAGCCACAAGAGGTGGCAAAAGACACGGGGGTCGTACCACCGCAGCAACACATGCTCTTGGGGCGTACGACGATGCAGAAACCGGCTCCCCAAACGATTCAACACTCGCTCTTCAGACAAATCAGTGGCAAACAGCGCGGTGAAAAAAGGACGATCCGGGTTGGCTTTTTCCCACTTGAGAACTTGCTCGTACAGCGTCGTGGATTCGGCATCAGTTAACACACGCAGACTCAACAAACGCGGCAATACGAGAGACTGGGTGCCCAGTTGAGGCACTGCAATCGGCTTGGCAGGCCAAGCCTCCCATGCTGACGCCTCGACCTGCAAGGGGTTGATGAGTGCGTAATCGTGCGCAAAAAGAAACCGGTGGTCCATGACGCTCGTTAGGCCTGTATCGATACAAGTGCGTCGCCACCCGCATCGGCGCTTTTCATCTTGTAGTCGCACAGCGTCAGCGTTCTCTTGGCTGCCGCGTTGCTGCTGCTATCACCCTGCGGCCCGACGAAGTTGTGCATCCCCCGGAACGTCACCTTCCCCGGCGCATGGATCTTGATGCTCGAGCCTTCCAGCTTGATGTACGCCCCTGCGCTGGTCAGCAACAGGTGCGTGGGCGCCTCGACGTCGACGTTCTTCGTCGTGCTGGCGATCGTCACCGTCTTGTCGGCCGCGATCTTGGTCGCGCCCTTCTGGCTCTGCAGCGTCACGCTGCCACTCGCTGCGTGCAGCGTGATGCCGCGCTCCTGATTCGGCTCGCCGTCTTCTGCAGCCTTCGCACCCACGGTGTACATGCTCACCCCCTTGGCCGCGCTCACCGCGATCTGCCCTTGCGCGGGCAGGTCGATGTCCTGGTTGGCGACGATGGCGGTGTTCTTGCCACTAACGGCAATCGCCTCCTTCGGTGTGACGAAGCCGATGCCCATCGGCGCGCTGAACTGCAGGTGCGGCTCGCTGTAGGCGGTGACGCTGCCTTGGCCACCTTCGGTGGCCTTGATGTCGCCGCCGCTGCCGTTTGCACCGCTTGCTGACGTGCCTTCCTGCGTCGCCCCGAGCACCTCGGACACGTGCTTCAGCGCCTCGATGGCGGGGAGTTGTTCGGGTGCACCCTCACCCTTGATCTGCGCCTTCTGCGTCTGCGCACTCTTCGCGAGCGAGGTCGCCAGCTCTTCGGCCTGCTTGGTCTGCTGCTGCGCCT
This sequence comes from Variovorax sp. W2I14, assembly GCF_050435205.1. NCBI lineage: Bacteria > Pseudomonadati > Pseudomonadota > Betaproteobacteria > Burkholderiales > Comamonadaceae > Variovorax > Variovorax sp. W2I14. The sequence continues at coordinate 3,239,807 of NZ_JBNDJX010000001.1, forward strand.
CGCGGCTGGCCATGAACGCACCCTTGGCGTTCTGCTGGGCGTGGGCGCTCACGAGCAATCCCGATCCAGCGCGGATGGCACCCTGCGCCGTCGTCGCGAGTTCTGCGCCGTGCCCCCGCGCCTTGCCGCGCGCGTTGTCGTCCTGTTGCTTGTGATGCCCCAGGTGCAGCCGGCTCATAGCCTGCGTGGTCGCGAGGCTCGTGCTGCCCTGCCCGGGCGTGTCGTCGAAGACCAACTGGTTGTAGCCGCCATCGCCGCTCTGGCTGGCGCTCAGCTCCTGGGTCTTGATGCCCGAGAACACAGCGTTGTGCGCATGCTCCTTGGCGTCCTTGCCCTCGCCCGCGAACCACGCTGGCGCATTGCCGGTCGATTGGGCCGCACCCGCAGACTTCTCGTTGTGCTGGGCATCGATCTGCCCAGCACCGTTGTAGAGGGCCGCGACGACGACGGGACGGTCGATGTCGCCATGGTGGAATTCGACCAGCACCTCCTGCCCCACGCGCGGCAGGGTGACCTGGCCCCAGTTGTCGCCGGCCGCGCCGGCGGCCACGCGGACCCAGGCGCCCAATCGATCCGCCGCGGGGGCGTTGTCCTGTCCGTCGGGGCGCGGTTGTCTTGCGCTGGAGCCGCTGCCGCGCTGCCAGTGGAACTGCACCTTGATGCGGTGGTCGCGGTCGGTGTGCACGGGAGCGTTCTCACCCACGCCAATGACGATGGCGCTCTGGCTGCCGTGCACGCTGGGCTTGGGGTGGATGCGCTGGCCGTGGCCGTCCACGCTCAGCGGGCGGTAGGGGATGGCTGCGCGAACGGTCGTGAAGTCGTTGCGGTAGTGGGTGACTTGGTCGGGGCTGGAAGTGGCGTTGCCGCTCTCATGCGATGCATCGAACACGCTGGCGATGTCCGGCAGGCCCAGGCGCTCACTCACACCGGCCTTGAGGTCTTCATCGAAGTTGTTCCGCGCGATGTGGCGCACGGCCAGTACCGCGAAGCGGCGATCCTCTTCGCTGTCCTTGTCATGCTGCTCGTGACCGCTCAGGCTGAAGGTGGTGGCGGGTGCCAGGGTGCGCACGGCGCTCTGGCCTTCGAAGCGCTTGTTGCGCAGCTCCAAGGCCTGCAGGGCGTTGGACAGGAGGCGTTCGCCCTGGGCCGAAGTCTCCCAACCGTAGGCACCAGGGTCATCGCTCCACCGCAGGGTGCGCTGGCCTGCGCCGCGGCTTTGCTGCTGCACGGGCCTCGCACTCACGCTCTTGTAGTCCCAGCTCTGCTGCGCCAGGCTGTTGGTCTGCAGCTGGCGACTGCCGCGCCATTGCTGGATGGTGTCTTCGCGCTCGCTCGCGTCGGCGCGGTGAAAGCGGATGGTGGCTTGCGTGTTCGCGCGGAAGGCGCCGTTGTGGTCCGCGATGACGAGGGTGTGGCTACCGAGGCTGCCGTCCTTGCTTGTCGCATGTTCGAACCAGTAGTACAGGCCTTCTTCGGCCAGCAGCCGCGAAACAAAAGCGAAGTCGCTCTCGTGGTACTGCGTGGTGATGCCGCGCACGGGATAGATGTCGCGCTGCGCGATCTCCCAGCGCCATTGCACGGCGAGCTTGCCTTGGCTCTGGTAGCGCGCGAACACGGCATCGACGATGTCGAACACGCTCTGGTGCTGGAAGAGGCAGCTGTCTTGGCGGTGGCGCAGGAATGCGAGCCAGGGTTCGATGACGAGCCGGTAGCGCGCCATGCCGCCGTTGCTCGCAACACATTCGGCCTCGGTCACATGGCCGTGGAAGGGGCGAAGGTCAGTGCGGCTTTGCGCGGTCTGCAGATCAAGACGCACGCCCTGCCCCATCAACGTCTTGAGTTCGATGTTCGCGTCGTCACTCAACGCGGTGAGTTCGAAGCGGAAGCCGCCATCGTCCAAAGACTCCACGCCATCAAGACGTTCGGCCAAGAGCTTGTTGGCACCCAGCGGCGTATGCAGCACTAACAGGCGGTCGCGCTGCGAAGTACTCGCGCGCAGCTGTGCGCCCAGCGACGCAGAGTTGAAGTCCGCCATTTCTCTCTCTCCCTGTGACTCTCGATCCACCGCCGCATACCGCGGCGCCTCCCCCGTGATCCTTCGGCGCAATTCGTCGCTCTTGCTTGCCTCTGTCGGCCTCCGATGGGCGAATCCCGGGCCGGTCTGTTGTCTTTTTTATTTCACGAATGCACCGCGTGCGCAGCCGCAGGCTGCATGCAGTTTGCAAATGATATCCGTCGCATTCCTCTCGGCAAAGACGAAACGCACGCAGCACGGACTCAGCTCCGCCGCGTTGATACTTTCAGATTACCGAGAGCGCCATCACCACGACATAACTGTGGGGCGAGCCCTACACAACACCGTGCACCGAAGCGCGGCCGTCTCAGTCCCGCTGGGCAACGAAGCGATTGCGCAGCAGCCCCAAGCCTGGAATCTCGACCTCCACCGTGTCCCGCGCCACGATGCGAATGGGCAGTGCCTCGCTTCTCGCCGACGGCGTGAAACCAGAGAATGGCGCCCATGCTCAAGCTGCTTCGCGCCTCCTTCCTCTCCGCGGCACTCGCCTGCCTGGTGTCTTCCTTCATGGCTGCATCGGCCAGCGCAGCGCCTCCTCGCGCAACCCCCGGCGAGCCCGCGCCCGCAGGCTCGCCAGTTGCAGGGCCGATCCATTTCCAGTTCGCCATCTACTATCCGGCACGCCCCACAACGGATCCGATGACGGCGCTGCGCAACCGCATCGCAACGCTCGATGGCGCGCCGAAGCTCGCCGCAACCATGCCTGCGCCGGCCTCGGTGCGCGAGGCGGTGGTCTTCGCGAACTGGAACACGACCACAGTGCAAAAGGAGTACCGGCCGCCCAGCATGGACATGCTGCAACGCTTCGGCTACGGCCTCTCGCGGGAGCAGGCCGAAGCCCTGCAGAACGCCGACAAGGCATTGATTCTCGATTTCGCGCATCAGGCACCGCAGGCTCGCACCGCGCTTTTCAAGGCAACCGAGTTGGCCCTGCAGGTCGCGCGCGACACCAATGGCTTGTTGTGGGACGAAGAAACGCGCGAGCTCTTCACCCCCGACGAATGGCGCAAGCGCCGCATCGACTCCTGGGCAAACGGCATCCCCAACGTGGCAGACCACACGACGATCCATGCATACCGCAGCGACAACATGGTCCGCGCGATCACGCTGGGCATGGTGAAGTTCGGCCTGCCCGATGTGGTGGTGAGCGATTTCTCGTGGTCCAGCAGCAAGTCGATGGGCAGCCTGGTCGTCATGTTCTCTCAAGCGATGGTCGAAGGCGCCAGCCTTGCGTGCGCAGGCCAGTACGACCTGGACCCGCGCGCAATCCGGCATGCGGGCCTGCGCAACGCCCACCTTTCGAATCAGAAGACCAATGCCGCGGCGGTCGCGAAGCTTTCGCTGGTGAGCGGCAAGTGGGAAAGCGGCGATCCACAGAACCGCCTCTACGAGATTCAGTTCGACCGTTACCCCGGGCCCGACCGCTACGCGCGTCAAACCGCCTTGCTGATTGCCACATTCGGCGCCGAGGAAGATTCGGTCACCCGCCTGCAGCACAACGACGAAGTGATCGCCGCCAGCAAGACCGCAGTCGCGCAATTGCCCAAGCTGCGCGAGGCCTTCAACAAGGGACTGCAGCCGGGTGAATACATCCTCGTGAAGGCGGCCTTCGCAAGGCGCGGAGGCAACGAGTGGATGTGGGGTCGAGGTCACGCGCTGGCCCGGTGACGCGATCGACGGGCTGCTGAAGAACGAGCCCGTCGATGTGCCGGGCCTGCACGCCGGACAGATGGTCAAGGTGTCTCAGGCGAAGGTGTTCGACTACATCCGCCGCTATCCCGATGGCCGCGAGGAAGGCAACGAGACCGGCAAGATCATCAGCCGCATGCAGAGCAAGAAATGACCATCAACTGGCTCCCCGAACACGAGTCGAACGTGTGACCTGCGCATTAACAGTGCGCCGCTACTACCAGCTGAGCTACCGGGGAAAAGAGAACAAAGGAATGGAGGCGCGGCCCGGATTCGAACCGGGGTCTGCGGATTTGCAATCCGCTGCATGGCCGCTTTGCTACCGCGCCGAAGAAGCAATCAATGAATGGTGGATCGTCTTCGAGTCGAACGAAGTATTCCGAAGAGACGGGGTTACAGCCCGCTGCAGTCGCCAGTGCTGCTCACGATCCAAGTTGTATGTGGCGTTCCGCAGGGGAGTCGAACCCCTGGCTTCCTCCTGGACAGGGAGGCACTCTGGCCACTGAGTTAGCGGAACGAAGAGAAAGAAAACGATGGCAGGCCCCCAAGGGTTCGAGTCTTGGATGCCGGGATCAAAACCGGTGCCTAGGGCCATCAGGCGAAGGGCCATCGAACTGGAGCCTCGTGTGGGATTCGAACCCACGATCACCGGGATGAAAGCCCGGGGTCCTGACCGCTAGACGAACGAGACGTTGATGAGAAACAGGTGGCGCGCACGGAAGGATTCGAACCTTCAACCGCTGGGTTTGGAGTCCAGTGCTCTGCCAATTGAGCTACACACGCGTGATGAAAAAATGATTGGTCTGAGTGGCAGGATTTGAACCTGCAGCCTCCTGCTTCCAAGGCAGGCCGTCTACCAGATTGACACTACACCCAGAGAAAAATCGAACAAGAAAAGGTTGGTGCCCCAGGGGAGATTCGAACTCCCAGAATTCCGCTTCTAAGGCGGACACGTATGCCGGTTCCGTCACCGGGGCAGTGGATAAATGAATGGATGCGCCGCGAACTTTTAATGAGCGTCCACCGAGTTGAAGCACGGTGTCATGCAGCGCGATCACTGCGTGTGTGTTGAACGTCGAACAACAAAACAAAAAGGCCCGGAACCTTGCGGTGTCCGGGCCTCTTTGTGAGAGAGCTTGGGAGTTACGCGCCTAAGCGCTTCCTCCACCCGGTGTCACCCGATCCTCATCAGCGCAATCCCACAGGTTGGCCTGCAGCGCTTGAATGGAATCCGGGTATTGATTGAGCAGCCGCTGCCGCGGCAGCACGCCGAGGCCATCGCACAGCGCGACGCGCACGAGCGAACGGCCCGATGCGGGTCGAATGCTGTGGATGCGGATGGCTGCGGTCTTCACGATGGTTCCTGGTCGATGCTGCTGTGTGTGTTTGCTGAAAATCTTTGCGGCCTGAACCGCGAGTGGGTTGGACTGTAAATAGTCTTTACCCGATCGTCAACAAGTTCAGTCGATTATTTTCAACACGAACTACGGCGCCTTGCGGTTGAACAACGCCTGGTCGAAACGCAGCGTGATCACTTCCGTGTCGTCCGGGTTGCCCGGCACGCGGCCGTCTTCGGTGGGGAAGTTCGAGTCGATCGCCACTGCCAGCGTGTGCTCGTCCACCACCTCGACGCTCTCGATCGAATCGAAGGGCATATTGAACTTGCCATCGGCCACACCGGCCAGCGGTCCACCGATGTCCTTCGGATCGGAGATGTTCAAGAGGTCCACCAGCAGCGTCTTCTTGAGCGCGCCATCGGCGTCCTTCACGTTCAGATCGATCATGTACAGGCGCTTGACCACTGCCTTCGCACCGAACAGGCTGTCGCGTTCGATCAGCACGAAGCGGCTGCCGCCCACGTGCGTCATATCGCCGATCACGATCTGGTTGTCCTTCGCCGGGCCGTCCTTCTTGTAGACCAGGTTCTTGCCGGTGTAGAGCATCGCGGCCGGATCGAACTCGAAGATATTCAGATAGCGCTCGTCGTCGGCCACAGGGCGCAGCGAGGCCAGCGAGGGCGCGGCTTCGGGCACCGCATAGAGCCGGCTGCGGTCGCCGTTGAACGCGAGGCTCTCGAAGCCGCGGCTCGCGAGCGAAGTGACGCTCGCGCCGTTGTTCATCACCTCGGGATTCGAAGGACTGCGCAGGAACGGATGCGGCACGGGGTCGCTCATGAGCGTGCCGTCCTTGTCGAAGTGCAGGATGTAGGGGCCGAACTCTTCGCCCACGAAGTAGGTGCCGTCGCTCGCGCGTGCAATCGATTCCACGTCGAGGTCGAAGCCCGTCAGTAGCCGGCCGTTGCGGATGCGCGCATCCACCGGTTTGCCGCTGTCGACCAGGTTGTTGCCCGAGACGGTCTGATAGTTGGCGAAGTCGGCGGTGATCTTCAGGTCGACGCCCTTGCCGTCTTTCAGGAAGCCCTTGGCATCGTTGAAATCGATGCGGCTGTTCAGTTTGATCGCGCCCGGCACGCTGGTGCCGTTCGACGCCGTGCGCAAGTCGATGCCGATGTTGTAGATGCCGATCACGAAGTCGGCCGAATTGCCCTTGCTGCCGTACCCGTTGTCGGCCATGGCGGTCCAGGTGCCGTCGTCGTTCTTCAGCAGCGCGGAGAAACCGGGAATCGGCTGGCCGTCGATGAAGGGCGGCGTGACGCCGAGCGCTGCGGTGATGAACTGCCCGGTCGTCGGGCCGGGCCAGCGCGCGGTGTCCGAGAGCGAAGCCCAGCCGGTCAGTTGGTGCGACAACCCGGCGCCTTCTTGCGCAGGGGGCGGAGCCGGTGGTGCCGGGGCGGGAGCGGGCGCGGGTGCCGGCGGCGGTACCACGAATGGAAAACCACCACCTCCTCCCTCGCCGCCGCCGCCACATGCGGCGATCACGGTGCAGGCGGCAACCGCCACCAGGCGGCGCTGCCAGATCGAATCGATGAATCCTCGGGTCATGAATGCCCTCCTCGTTGTGTTGAAGCGAAGGCGGCAATCTATAAAGGCGCGGTGACGCATTCATGACGTCTCGATGAAACGTGCAAAGCGCGGCCGGAAGCCGCAAACTCGCAACCCCGCACACGCCAGCGCATGGAGACACCGATGCACATCCGCGAACTCGCCACCGGCCTGCAATTCCCCGAAGGCCCGATCGCCATGGACGATGGCTCGGTGCTGCTGGTCGAAATCGCGCGCGGCACGCTCACGCGCGTGCGGCACGACGGACTGGTGCAAGTAGTGGTCGACCTCGGCGGCGGCCCCAACGGCGCGGCCATCGGGCCGGACGGCGCGGTCTACGTGTGCAACAACGGCGGCTTCAGATGGCACACCGAGGCTGACGGCTGCCATCGCCCCGTGGGGCAGGCCGCGGACTATTCGGGCGGTCGCATCGAGCGCGTGAGCCTCGCGACCGGCCGCACCGAGCGCCTGTTCGACACCGTCGAAGGCGGCGCGCTCTGCGGCCCCAACGATATCGTGTTCGATGCGCACGGCGGCTTCTACTTCACCGACCTCGGCAAGACCCGGGAGCGCGACATGGACCGGGGCGGCCTCTTCTACGGCCACGCCGACGGCCGCGAAGCCCGCGTGATCGCGCGGCCGGTGATGACGCCCAACGGCATCGCGCTCTCACCCGATGGCGACACGCTCTACTACGCCGAGACCGAGGGCGCGCGCGTCTGGGCTTTCGACATCACCGCGCCGGGCCGCGTGCGAAAGGACGGCTGGCCTTCGCCGCATGGCGGCCGCATGCTCTGCGCCTCGCCGGGCGGTCACTACCAGCGCTTCGATTCGATGGCTGTCGATGCGCTCGGCAACCTCTGCGTGGCCACGCTGCTGCACGGCGGCATCAGCATCGTCGCGCCCGATGGCGGCACCGTCGAGCATGTGCCGCTGCCCGACCGCTACACCACCAACATCTGCTTCGGCGGACGCGATCGGCGCACGGCCTACATCACGCTCTCGGGCAGCGGAAGGTTGATTGCCATCGATGACTGGCCGACGCCGGGCCTGGCGCTCAACTACGAGGCCTAGGACACCACCTGGTAGTACAGGTTCTGCGGATGCTTCGCTTGCGCAAAGAAGAACCAGCGCTCGGCCAGCAGGCCAGGCGCCTGCACCAGCACCGCGAGCAGCCACGGCAGCACGGTCGCGCTCGCGAGGCCCCACGCCAGCAGCAGCGCGGGCAGCGCGAAGGCCAACAGCAGGAAGCCGAGCTTGATGTTCTTCAACGCTGCCAACGATGCGCCATGAAAGAACTCGCGCGTATTGAACGACCCGGCCGACATGCCCATCGACTTCTGCACCAGCTTCTCGGTGCGGATGCCCGTGGCCGATTGCAGCGTCGACTTGTGGCGAATGCCGGCGTTGCGCCTCAATGCCTGCCCGCGCGCCGCCCACGCCGCCAGCGTGGCAACGAGCGCGCACGGTCCGAAGACCTGCACGAAGCGCGCCTCCCCGGCGACGGCCGCCATCGCGCAGGCCAGCACCAGCCCCGAAGACAACCCGATCAGCGTGAAATTGACGATGGTGAGCGGATGCGCCCATTCCTCGATGAAGCGCAGGCACGCATAAATCATCGCGGTGCAGTACCAGAGCGCGACAGCACCGAGCAGCACCAGCACCGGCAGCAGCCATGACCACGGCGCGCCCACGCCGAAGCGCAGCGACAACCACCACAGCGCCACCAGCGCGATGAAGGCCGGCAGCACGATGACCTCCCGCGACATCCACGAGGTGCGCCACATCAGCACCGCGCGCCATGCACGGGTCTTGCGGCCCAGGTGCATGAACGATGCGGCGAGCCCCGCCACAAGCAGCACCTCGGCCACGCCCAACGCCAACGTCAGAAAGCCCGGCGCCATCTCCAGGCCAAACAGTGCGGCGAGTGCCAGCGTGAAGACAAGGCCCTGCGCCGCACCGGCCAGCGTGGTGAAGAAAAGAATCGAGAACGCGGGATGCATGCCGTTACCCTACTGGCCCTGCGCGTCCGTCGACTGCGTGATGCGGCGCGGCAGGTACTGGTTGGCCGGGCTGGTTTCCCATTCGGGCATCAGCTGGTAGCCGCCGCGTTCGCGGATCGCCTTCGACACCTCGGAGTCCGGGTCCTTCACATCGCCGAAGAGGCGCGCGCCCGTGGGGCAGGCCTTCACGCAGGCGGGCTTGCGGTCTTCCTTGGGGAGCAGCTCGTCGTAGATGCGGTCCACGCAGAGCGTGCACTTGGTCATGACCTGGCGTTCTTCATCGAGCTCGCGCGCGCCGTAGGGGCAGGCCCATGCGCAGTACTTGCAGCCGATGCACTTGTCGTAGTCGACGAGCACGATGCCGTCTTCCTTCCGCTTGTAGCTCGCGCCGGTCGGGCACACGGGCACGCAGGGCGGGTCTTCGCAGTGCAGGCAGCTCTTGGGGAGGTGCACCGTCTCGGTCGCCGGAAAGGCGCCGGCCTCGTAGGTCTGCACGCGGTTGAAGAAGGTGCCGGTCGGGTTGGCGGCGTAAGGTCGCTCGTCAGCGAGCGGACCCGCGCTGCCGGAGGTGTTCCATTGCTTGCACGAGGTCACGCATGCGTGGCAGCCGACGCAGACGTTCAGGTCGATGACGAGGGCGAGTTGCTTGGCGAGGGTTTCGCCGGGCTCTGCGCGTCTGGATTGGCTCCCTCTCCCGCTTGCGGGAGAGGGTTGGGGTGAGGGTGCGGCCTTCATCGCACCGCGGCTTGCAGTTTCAGCGCCGCCGCCCTCACCCCAGCCCTCTCCCGCGAGCGGGAGAGGGGGCAAGACGGGAGCGGACGCCATCAAGTCCTTGAGCCACTGCATCATTTCTTGCCCCTCCCCGCAAAGTACGTCAACACGCTCGCCGCCTTGCCCAGCACCCCGGGCACGCTCGGCATGCTCGCGATCTGCGGATAGCTCTCTTCGGGCTCGCCGGGCTCGGCCGGCCGTATGCGCACGCGCACGTCGTACCAGCCCGCCTGCCCCGTGATCGGATCGGAATTGCTGATGCGCCCGCTCGCCGTGCCTTCGCATGGCAGCTCCTCGCTGATCAGGTGGTTGAGCAGGAAGCCCTTGCGCGCCTCGTCCGAACCGGGTGCGAGCTGCCACGCCCCGTCAGCCTTGCCGATCGCGTTCCACGTCCACACCGTGCCCGGCTCCACCGCCTCGCTGTAGCGCAGCATGCAGCGCACCTTGCCCCACTGGCTCTCGACCCAGCACCAGCCGCCGTCCGCAATGCCCGCGGCCTGCGCGGTCAGTGGATTCACATGCAGGTAGTTGTGGCTGTGGATCTGCCGCAGCCATGCGTTCTGCGAATCCCACGAGTGGTACATCGCCATCGGCCGCTGCGTGAGTGCGTTGAGTGGATAGGCTTCCAGGTCGGTCGCCGCCTCCTCGAGCGGCGGATACCAGAAGGGCAGCGGATCGAAGTAGGTGTCGATGCGCTCCCTCAGCGCATCAGGCGGTTGCCGCCCCGGGCTCTTGCCTTGCGCGGCGAGGCGAAAGCTCTGCAGCGTGTCGGAGTACAGCGCCAGCTGCACCGGGTCGTTGCGCTGTCGCCAGCCCTTGTCCTTCGCGAAATCGAGGTACTCCCGGTTCCAGTTGCGCATGTAGTGCATGGTCTCGGGCATGTGGTACTGGAACACGCAATTGTTCGCTGCATAGGCCTCCCACTGCTTCGGGTTCGGCGCGCCGCGCAGATGCTCGGTGCCGTCCTTGCCGCGCCAGCCCATGAGAAAACCGATGCCCGGCTGCGGCTCGAAGTTGACGACGAAGTCCGGGTAGCCCGTGTACTTGCGTCCGCCCTCCGGCGTGGTGAAGGCCGGAAACTTCAGCCGCGAGGCCAGCTCGATCAGCACCTCTTGGAAGGGCTTGCACTCGCCGGTCGGAGGCACCACCGGCACGCGCACCGAATCGACCGGTCCGTCGAACTCCGAGATCGGCCGATCGAGCATGCCCATCACGTCGTGCCGCTCCAGGTAGGTGGTGTCGGGCAGCACGAGATCGGCAAAGGCCACGGTCTCGCTCTGGAAGGCATCGCACACCACGAGGAAGGGAATCATGTGCTCGCCCTTCTCGTCCTTGCGGTTGAGCATCTCGCGCACGCCCATGGTGTTCATGCTGGAGTTCCACGCCATGTTGGCCATGAAGATCAGCAGCGTGTCGATGCGGTAGGGGTCGCCCTTGACCGCATTGGTGATCACGTTGTGCATGAGCCCGTGCGCCGACAGCGGGTGCTCCCACGAGAACGCATGGTCGATGCGGATCGGCGAGCCGTCGGGGTTGATCGCCAGCTCTTCCGGATTCGCCGGAAAGCCCAGCGGCGCGGCGTTGAGCGGCGTGTTCGGCTGGATCATTCCGGGATCGTTGAAGGCGCGGTAGTTCGGCACGATGTGGCGCGGATACGGCGCCTTGTGCCGAAAGCCGCCGGGCGCATCGATGGTGCCGAGCACGCTCATCAGCACTGCGAGCGCGCGCACGGTCTGGAAGCCATTGGAGTGCGCCGCGAGGCCGCGCATCGCATGGAAGGCCACGGGCCGCGCCTGCGTCGTCGGGTGCTTCTTTCCCCACGCATCGGTCCACGGAATCGGCAGCTCGAAGGCCTGCTTCAGCGCCGTCTCGCCCATCTCGCGCGCGAGCTTGCGGATGCGCGCCGCATCGATGCCGGTGATGCCCTCTGCCCATTCGGGCGTGCAGAGCGCCACGCGCTCGCGCAGCAACTGGAACGAAGGCGCGACACGCGTGCCATCGGCCAGCGTGTAGTGCCCTTCGAGCGCCGGGTCGCAACCCTCGGCAATGCCCTCGGGGTACGCGGGCATCACGCTGCCGCTTGCCTTGTCCCACACCAGCTTGTTGTGCGGATTGCGCCCGTCGCCCGGCGCACCGCGCTCGGGGTCGAACGCGAACAACCCTTCACGCTCGCAGTCGTCGAGCACCACGAGCTGCGGTGCATTGGTAAAGCGCTTGAGGAACGCATGGTCCACCAGCTCGTTGCCGATGAGTTCGTGCAGCAGCGCCATGAACAGCGCGCCATCGGTGCCCGGCTTGATCGGAATCCACTCGTCCGCGATCGCCGAGTAGCCCGTGCGCACCGGGTTGATCGAGATGAAGCGCCCGCCCGCGCGCTTGAACTTGCTGATCGCGATCTTCATCGGATTGCTGTGGTGGTCTTCGGCCGTGCCGATCATCACGAACAGCTTGGCGCGCTCCAGGTCGGGTCCGCCGAATTCCCAGAAGCTGCCGCCGATGGTGTAGATCATTCCCGCGGCCATGTTGACCGAGCAGAAGCCGCCGTGCGCCGCGTAGTTGGGCGTGCCGAACTGCCGCGCGAAGAGGCCGGTGAGCGCCTGCATCTGGTCGCGCCCGGTGAAGAGCGCGAACTTCTTCGGATCGGTCGCGCGGATCTTGCCGAGCCGCTCGGTCAGCATGTCGTAGGCGCGCTCCCAGCTGATGGGCTCGAACTCCCCCGCCCCGCGCTCGCTGCCCGCCTTGCGCAAGAGCGGCTGCGTGATGCGCGCGGGCGATACCTGCTTCATGATTCCCGAGGAGCCCTTGGCGCAGATCACGCCCTGGTTCAGCGGGTGGTTGGGGTTGCCGTCGATGTAGCGCACCTCGGGACCTTTTTCCCCTTCGCGCAAATGCACGCGGATGCCGCAGCGGCAGGCGCACATGTAGCAGGTGGTGGTCTTGACCTCGGTGTCCGCCGTGGGCGTCGGCGCGGTGAGCGGGTCGTGCACGGGCTCTTTGGACAGGAAACTGAACACTGGCGGTCCTTTGTTTTCAAGCGGGGCAGCGCCGATGTTAGGGAGCCGTGATCAATCGGAAAAGCGGAGAATATCGCTCACCATGACCGGAAAATCAGATCAACACCTCCCTCAGCGCCTGCGCCTGAACCTGCGCCAGCTCGAGGTGTTCGTGGCCACGGCGCGAGGCGGCAGCACCCGGGCGGCCGCCGACCGCGTGGCCCGTTCGCAGTCCGCCGCGAGCAGCGCACTGGCCGACCTGGAATCGTCCGTCGGCGTGTTGCTGTTCGACCGCATCGGCCGCCGGCTGGTGCTCAACGAGAACGGACGCGCGCTGCTGCCCAAGGCGCAGGCGCTGCTCGACCAGGCCGGCGAGGTGCAGGCGCTCTTCAGCGGCGAGCACGCCGCGCCGCTGCGCGTGGCGGCCAGCTTCACCATCGGCGAATACCTGCTGCCCGAGCGCGTGTCGCAGTGGACCGCGCTGCATCCACAGAGCCAGGTGCACCTGCACATCGCGAACACGCGCGACGTGATCGAGGCGGTCGCGGGCTTCGAGGTCGATGTGGGCTTCATCGAAGGCCCGCAGACGCACCCCGACCTCGTGGTGCGCGCATGGCGCGAAGACGAGCTGGTCATCGTCGCCGCGCCGGGCCATGCGCTCGCGAACCGCATCGCAACGCACCGCCAGCTTTCGCAGGCCACCTGGGTTCTGAGAGAGCTTGGCTCGGGCACGCGGCAGGTCACCGATGCCTGGCTGATCCAGAACCTGGAGCAGGTGCATGTGGGCTTCGAACTCGGCAGCACCGAAGCCATCAAGCGCGTGGTGGCCTCGGGCACGGCCCTGGCCTGCCTCTCGCGCTACACGGTGGCGCAGGCGCTGGAAGACGGGCATCTGGTCGAGCTGCGCACGCGGTTGCCGGCGGGCATGCGCCGACTCGCGACGGTGATGCACCGCGACAAGCTGCTCGGCCGCGCGACCGCCGATTTCCTTCGCCATTGCGGCGCCACGGTGCCGCGCACACCCGCCGCACGCTAGCGCCCAGCAACGCGGTCAGGCCGGCCGCGACAGCTGGTGCACGTACTCGTACTGCGCTGTGTTGATGGTCGAGACGCGGTACTCCACCGGCTTGTCGCCGAAGGTGAGCGCGGTGCGCCGCACCTCCATCACCGGCGCGCCCTGCGCCACCCCGAGGATGCGCACCACGCTGCGGTCGGCCGTCATCGCGCGAGCGCGTTCGCGCGCCAGCGTCACGGTGATGCCGAACTCGGTCTGGTAGAGGTGGTAAATGGTGCTCGGCCGGTCGCGAAAACGCTTCTCGGTCAGCCCCTTGAAAAGCATCGCCGGCAGCGTGAGCCGGTCGTGGATCACCGCCCTGCCCTGCAGCAGCAGGCGGTTGTCGATCTGGATGGCCGGCTCGCCGGTGCGCAGGCCCAATGCCTGCGCGGGCTCTTCTTCCATGCGCACGCGCTCGAAGGCGACGAACTCCACCTGCGGCGCTTGCCTGAGGCCATCGCTGCGCTCGACGTGGAAGAACTGGAACATGAAGCGGTCCGAGTTGTGCACCGCAACGAAGGTGCCGCGCCCTTGGCGCCGCACGAGGATGTGCTCGGCCACGAGGTCGTCGGTTGCATGGCGCAGCGTGCCGATCGATACGCCGAGCGCTGCCGCCAGTTCGCTCTCGCTCGGCAGCGTGCTGCCCGCCGCGCAGCGCCCCGATTCGATGGCGCGCAGCAGCGAGCGCTTTCACGAGCCGGTAGAGCGGCGCGCCTCCCGCATCGGGCGGAATCGGTTCGAACGCGGACAGGTCGGTCGAGCGTGGCATGGCGCGATTGTTCGACCACATCGCGATTCATTCAAGTCATCCATATGACCTGTTTGACACCCGGAGACACGCACTCGGACACTGGCCCGGCTGCAAATTCTCAGCGAGTCACAACAGGAGACAACGATGATTCATTTCGTTCTGCACGACGCGAAGGACACGGTCGCGGTCGTGGTGGTGGAAGGCGTGAAAGCCGGCATGTCGCTCACCGGCTGGATCATGGACGAGGACCGGATGACCAGCGTCGATGCGCGCCAGGACATCCCGATCGGCCACAAGGTCGCACTCAAGGACATGGCCACCGGCGACACCGTGTGGAAGTACGGCATCGACATGGGCAAGGTGGTCGCGCCGATCAAGGCGGGCGAGCACGCGCACGTCCAGAACATCAAGACCAAGCGCTGGTAAGCAGCCGCCGCGCTTCGCCAACTTTCATCACCCACGCATCCGAAAGCACAGCATGTCCATCATTTCCAAAGACACCACCTTCCTCGGCTATCGCCGCGAAAACGGCCGCGTCGGCGTGCGCAACCACGTCATCATCCTGCCGCTGGACGACCTCTCCAACGCCGCCGCCGAAGCGGTGGCGCACAACATCAAGGGCGCGCTCGCCATTCCGCACCCGTACGGCCGCCTGCAGTTCGGCGCCGACCTGGAGCTGCACTTCCGCACGCTGATCGGCGCGGGCTGCAATCCGAACGTGGCGGCCGTGGTCGTCATCGGCATCGAGGACAGCTGGACGCAGAAGGTGGTCGACGGCATCGCCGCCACCGGCAAGCCGGTGGCCGGCTTCGGCATCGAGGGCCACGGCGACCACGACACCATCCTGCGCGCGAGCAAGGTGGCGCGCGAGTTCGTGCAGAACGCGAGCGAGAAGCGCCGCGAGCCCTGCGGCATCCACGAGCTGTGGGTCTCCACCAAGTGCGGCGAGAGCGACACCACCTCGGGCTGCGGCTCCAACCCCACGGTGGGCAACGCCTTCGACAAGCTCTACGAGACCGGCAACACGCTGGTGTTCGGCGAAACCTCCGAGATCACCGGCGGCGAGCGCATCG
This sequence comes from Variovorax sp. W2I14, assembly GCF_050435205.1. NCBI lineage: Bacteria > Pseudomonadati > Pseudomonadota > Betaproteobacteria > Burkholderiales > Comamonadaceae > Variovorax > Variovorax sp. W2I14. Next base: position 3,255,157 of record NZ_JBNDJX010000001.1, read on the forward strand.
TGGCCGACCGCTGCCGCACGCCCGACGTGAAGGAGCGCTTCATGTTCATGTTCAACCGCTACCAGGAGATGATCAACCGCCACAAGACCAGCGACCTCTCCGACTCGCAGCCGACCAAGGGCAACATCGCGGGCGGCCTCACGACCATCGAGGAAAAAGCGCTCGGCAACATCCAGAAGATCGGCAAGAAATGCCTGGTCGACGGCGTGCTCGACAAGGCCGAGGTGCCCACCGGCCCGGGCCTGTGGTTCATGGACTCGTCCAGCGCCGCGGCCGAGATGGTCACGCTGTGCGCCGCCTCGGGCTACGCGGTGCACTTTTTCCCCACGGGCCAGGGCAACGTGATCGGCAACCCGATCCTGCCGGTCATCAAGATCTGCGCGAACCCGCGCACCGTGCGCCTCATGAGCGAGCACGTGGATGTCGACACCTCGGGCCTCCTGCAGCGCGAGATGACGCTCGACCAGGCCGGCGACCAGCTGCTCGAGTGCATGCTGCGCACCGCCAACGGCCGGCTCACCGCGGCCGAGGCGCTGGGCCACCGCGAGTTCGTGATGACGCGGCTGTACGAATCGGCTTGAGCGCGCCATGAAGCGCATCGTCATTGCGGAGTTCATGGACGCCGCCGCGGTCGCGCAACTGCGCGCGCGGCACGACGTTCTCTACGACGTGGCCCTGGTGGACGACGGCGCCCGCCTGTACCGCGAAGCCAAGTGGGCCAACGCCCTCATCGTTCGCAACCGCACGCAGGTGCGCGGCGAACTGCTCGATGCAATGGCCCAGTGCACGGTGGTGGGCCGGCTCGGCGTGGGGCTGGACAACATCGATGTGGCGGGCTGCGAGTCGCGCGGCATCCGCGTGATTCCGGCTACGGGCGCGAATGCGTTGAGCGTGGCGGAGTACGTGATCGCGAGCGCGATGCTGCTGCTGCGCGGCGCCTATGCATCGACAGCGGATGTCGCCGCGGGCCGGTGGCCGCGCAACGCGCTTTCCAACGGGCGCGAGCTGTCGGGCAAGACGCTCGGGCTGGTCGGCTTCGGCGCGATCGGGCAACTGACGGCGCGGCTCGCCAGGGCGCTGGGCATGCGCACCGTGGCGTTCGACGCGATGATGGATGCGGGCCATCCGGCCTTCGCGGAAAACGGCACGCAGCCGCTCGGCCTCGATGAACTGGTGGCGCAGGCCGACGTGGCGAGCCTGCATGTGCCGCTGGTCGATGGCACGCGCAACCTGTTCGGCGCGGCGCGCATCGCGGCGATGAAGGGCGGCGCGGTGCTCATCAACACTTCGCGCGGCGGCATCGTCGACGAAGCCGCGGTGGCGCTCGCGCTGCGCGAAGGCCGGCTCGGCGGTGCGGCGCTCGATGTGTTCGATGCCGAACCGCTCGCGGCCAGCGCGCACTTCGAAGGCTGTCCCAACCTGCTGCTGACGCCGCACATCGCGGGCGTGACGGCCGAATCGAACGAGCGCGTGAGCAGCCTGATCGCGCAGAAGGTGCTGGAGGCGCTCGAACCATGACGATGCTGAGTCTTCAGGAAGCACGGCGGGCCGTGGCCGAGACCTTGCGCGCAGCCGGCGCCAACGAAGCGATGGCCACGGCCACCGCGCGCGCGCTGGTGCTGGCCGAGGCGCAAGGCCTGGGCTCGCACGGCCTCGGCCGCGTCGCCCAGTACGCCACGCACCTTCGCAACGGCCGCGTCAACGGCGATGCGGTGCCGACGCTGCGCCGCGAGAAAGGCGCCGCCGCGCTCATCGATGCGCACGAAGGCCTCGCCTTCGCCGCCTGCGAGATGGCGGTGGCCGAAGCGATCGCCCGCGCGCGCGACTTCGGCATCGCCATCGCGGGCGTGACCGACAGCCATCACTGCGGCGTGGTGGTCGATCACCTCCGCGCTGTGGCCGACGCGGGCATGGTCGGCCTGGGCTTTGCGAACTCGCCGGCTGCGATGCCGGCGGCGGGCGGGCGTCATCCGATCTTCGGCACCAACCCGGTGGCGGCGGTGTTTCCCCGTCGCGGCACGCTGCCGCTGATGATCGACCTGAGCCTTTCGGAAGTGGCGCGCGGCAAGGTCATGGTCGCCGCCAAGCAGGGCAAGCCGATCCCGCTCGGCTGGGCCGTCGACTGCGACGGCCAGCCAACCACCGATGCGCAGGCCGCGCTCGAAGGCGCGATGCTGCCCATCGGCGCCGCGAGCAGCCCCAAGGGCGCGATGCTGGCGCTGGTCGTCGAGCTGCTGGTCACGGCGCTCATCGGTGCGCAGTTCGGCTTCGAAGCCTCGAGCTTCTTCGAGGATGCGGGCAACCGGCCGCGCATCGGCCAGGCCTTCATCGTCATCGACCCTGGCGCGCTGGCGGGCTCGGCGAGCTACCTCGACCGCGTCGAGGTGCTGGTGGCCGAGATGCTGCGCGACGACGGCGTGCGCCTGCCCGGCGCGCGGCGCGAAGACCTGAGACGCCGTGCGGAAGCCGAGGGCATCGAGGTGCCCGACGCGCTGCTCGCGCAGTGGCGACGGTAGACCCCGAGAGGCGCCGCAGAGCGCCAACTCCCCCGAACACAACAACAGGAGACAACACGATGAAACGACGTGAATGGATGCAAGGCGCCGCCGTTTTGGCGGCGACCGGCTCGCTGGGCATGCCGATGCTTGCGAGAGCACAAGGCGGCGACTACCCGAAGCCCGATGCCACGCTGCGCTACGTGGTCCCGTTCCCGGCGGGCGGCCTCACCGACGTGATGGCGCGCCAGATCGGCCAGCAGCTCGGCGAGCGCTGGAAGGTCAGCGTGCTGGTGGACAACCGCCCGGGCGGCAACGGCCAGATCGGCGCCGACCTCGTGGCCAAGGCGCCGCCCGACGGCAACACGCTGCTCGCGATAACGCTCACGCACGCGGCCAACGTGACGCTGTTCCCGAAGTCGCCTTTCAACTTCCAGAAGGACCTGCGCCCGGTCGCGCTGATCGCCGGCAGCCCGATGCTGATCGTGGTGCCGGTGGCCAGCCCGATCCAGGACCTGAAGGGCCTGATCGCCGCGGCGAAGGAGCAGCGCAAGCTCAACGCCGGTTCGAGCGGCAGCGGCACACCGCCGCACCTGACGCTGGCGCTCTTCAACGACCTGAACAAGTCCGCCATCCAGCACGTGCCCTACAAGGGCGGCGCGCCCTGCATGACCGACCTCATCGGCGGACAGCTCGACGTGGTGTTCTCGAACATCCCTGAGTCGATCCCGCATGTGAAGGGCGGCAAGCTGCGCGCGCTCGCCATCGCGAGCAAGGCGCGCTATCCGCTCCTGCCCGACGTGCCGACGACGGCCGAGGCCGGCATGCCCACGCTGCAGGTGGAGAACTGGACAGGGATGATGGCGCCGGCCGGCATGCCCGATGCCGCGGTGCAGAAGCTGGGCGCGGAGGTGATGAAGATCCTCGCGCAGCCCGGCCTGGAGGAGCGCATGCGCCAGCAAGGCTTCGTGATCGATGCGCGCGGGCCGGAGCGCTTCGCGCCCTTTCTCACCGAGGAGATCGCGCGCTGGGCGCACGTCATCAAGGCGGCGGATATCCAGCCGAGCTAGCGTTCAGCCGCGCAGCACCTGCGCGGTGTGGCGAGCGATGACCGCCTCTTCGTCGGTGCGCAGCATCCAGGCGCTCACGGGGCTCTCGGGCGTCGTGAGCCGCGCATGGCCCGCGCCGTTGGCGGCGGCATCGACGTGCACGCCGAGCCAATCGCATTCTTCGAGGATGCGCTCGCGCAATGCCGCGGCGTTCTCCCCGATGCCACCGGTGAAGATCACCGCATCGACACCGCGCAGCGCGGCGGCGAGGCTGCCCATGTGCTGCACGACCTGCTCGGTGAAATGCGCGATCGCCTCGGCGGCTTCGGGTGCGGTGGAGGCTTCGAGCTCACGCATGTCGCTCGAGACACCCGAGAGGCCGAGCAGCCCCGATTCGCGGAACAGCAGCGTCTCGACCTGCTCGGCCGACATGCCGTGCGAGCGCATGAGGTACAGCACGACAGCCGCATCGAGGTGCCCGCAGCGCGTGCCCATCGTCAGGCCGTCGAGCGGCGAAAAGCTCATCGTCGTCGCGACCGAACGCCCCTGCGCCATCGCGCACATCGAGGCGCCATTGCCCAGGTGCGCGACGATCACACGCTTGTCCGCCAGCTCGGGCGCAAGACGCGTGAACTGCGCAATGATCGATTCGTACGAAAGCCCGTGGAATCCATACCGCCGCACGCCCGCATCATGCAATGCGCGTGGCAGCGCGAAGCGGCGATTGACCTCGGTCTGCGTCGAATGAAAAGCGGTGTCGAAGCACGCCACCTGCGGAACGCCATCGAAAGCCTTCATCGCGGCACGCACGCCCGCGAGGTTGTGCGGCTGGTGCAGCGGCGCGAGCGGTTCGAGCGCGGCCAGCTCGGCGAGCACCGCATCGTCGATGCGCACCGGCGCCACGAAATTCACGCCGCCATGCACGATGCGATGGCCGACCGCGGCGATGCGGTCATCGCCACCGCCTTGCTGCGCATGCCATTCGAGCAGCTCCGCGAGCGCGCCCTGGTGCGAGCGCCGGTCGCCATCGAGCGCCGCATCGTGCAGCGTGCGACCCTCCGCATCGCGCACGCGCAGCCGTGCCTTCAGCCCGCCGCCGAGCCCATCGGCCTGCCCCGACCAGCGCGCGGCCGGCAGCGCATCGCCGTCGCCGGCGGCCGCGAACAGCGCGACCTTGATCGACGACGACCCGGCGTTCAGCGTGAGCAGCGATTCGGTCAGACGTAGTCCTTGTACTTGTCCAGGAAGCGCACCGGCTTGGAGAGCGCGTCGCGGCGGAACGGGTCGCCCAGCTCGCGGGTGCACATGATCTCGATCACGCAGGTCTTGCCTTCGTTCATCTGCATGTCGATGGCCTTCTTGAGCGCGGGGCCCACGTCTTCGAGCTTGTCGACCACGATGCCCTCGGCGCCCATCGCCTTGGCGATGCCCGCAAAGCTTTCGCTTTCGAGCTCGCCCGCGACGAAGCGGCGATTGTAGAAATCGACCTGGTTCTTCTTCTCCGCGCCCCATTGACGGTTGTGGAAGACCACGGCGGTCACTGGAATGTCGTGGCGCACGGCCGTCATGATTTCCACCATGCTCATGCCCCAGGCGCCGTCGCCGGCATAGGCCACGGCCGGCCGGTCGGGCGCGGCGCACTTGGCGCCCATCATGGTCGGCAGCGAGTAGCCGCAGTTGCCGAAGCTCATCGGCGCGAAGAAGCTGCGCGGCTCCTCGAAGCGCAGGTAGCTGTTGGCAATCGCGTTGATGTTGCCGATGTCGGTGGAGACCATCACGCGCGGCGGCATGGCCTTCTCCAACTCGCGCAGCACCTGACGCGGGTGCAAGTAGGTGCCGCCGGTCGGCGTCTTCTCGCCCTTGGCTTCCTCGATGGCGTCGAGGCTGAACTGGTCGCGCTCGTGGGTCCATTCGTCGAGTTCTTTTTCCCACGCGGCTTTTTCGGCCTTGATCTTGTCGGCGCGCTCGGCCTTGGTGGCGTCGCAGGCGAGCGTCTTGCCCTGCAGGCGCTTGAGCAGTTCCTTGGCAGTGGCCTTCGCATCGCCGTGGATGCCGACGGTGATCTTCTTCACCAGCCCGAGGTTGGTGTGGTCGGCCTCGACCTGGATGATCTTCGCGTCCTTCGGCCAGTAGTCCATGCCGTGCTGCGGCAGCGTGCCGAACGGGCCCATGCGCGAGCCGAGCGCGAGCACCACGTCGGCCTGCGCGATGAGCTTCATCGCGGCCTTCGAACCCTGGTAGCCGAGCGGGCCAGCCGACAGCGGATGGCTCGCGGGGAACGAGTCGTTGCGCAGGTACCCGTTCGCCACCGGCGCGCCGAGGCGTTCGGCCAGAGCCTTGCATTCCTCGACCGCATCGCCCATCACGACACCGCCGCCCGAAAGAATCACCGGGAACTTGGCCGAGGCCAGCAGTTCGACCGCGGCGTTCAGGCTGTTCTCGCCGCCCGCGCCGCGCTCCACGCGCATCGGCTTCGGGATCTCGGTGGTGATCTCGCCGTAGAAGTAGTCGCGCGGAATGTTGAGCTGCGTCGGGCCCATCTCGGAGATGGCGCGGTCGAAGCAGCGCGCCGTGTACTCGGCCATGCGCTTGGGGTTGTTCACATGGCCCTGGTACTTGGTGAACTCCTGGAACATCGGCAGCTGGTTGGCCTCCTGGAAGCCGCCGAGGCCCATGCCCATCGTGCCGGTCTCGGGCGTGATCATCACGACCGGGCTGTGCGCCCAGTAGGCAGCCGCGATGGCGGTCACGCAGTTGCTGATGCCGGGGCCGTTCTGGCCGATCACGAGGCCGTGGCGGCCCGAGACGCGCGCATAGCCGTCGGCCATGTGCGCGCCGCCCTGCTCGTGCACCACCGGAATCAGGCGGATGCCGGCGGGCGCGAAGATGTCCATCGCGTCCATGAAGGCCGAGCCCATGATGCCGAAGATGTCGGTCACGCCATTGGCGACCATGGTCTCGACGAAGGCCTCGGAGGGCGTCATCTTCTGCACGCCGGTGACGGCTTCGCGGGCGGGTGCTGCTGGTTTCTTCTGGCTCATGGAAGGCGTCTCCTGATGGGAATGAGGCGGGGTCGGGCGGGATGCTGAAGCTCGAAAGTCGGAACTGCTTGTTCCGAATTTCTTTCCGGCGGAATATAGGACGGCAATGCCGTGGCGTCAAACAATTTACAAAAATCGGTACGCCTTGTCTTGTTTTTTGTAAAACAACTATGATCCGCCGCATGAAGATCGTCAAAGGCCTTTCCTCTGAAGCGCGTCCGGAAGCGTCCGAACCGGCGGGCGACACGCCCACCATGCGCCTCTTCGGCCTGCTCGAAGTCATGGCCGCCAAGGACCAGCGCTACTCGCTGCAGGGCCTCGTCGAAGAGACCGGCCTGCCCAAGCCCACGCTGCACCGCATGCTGCAGCAGCTCGAAGCCGCGGGGCTCCTGCAGCGCGAAGGCGACGGGCGCCACTACGGCATCGGCACGCGGCTTCGGCGCCTGTCGGAGAACCTGCTCTTCAACGACAGCCTGCACGGCGCGCGCCACACGGTGCTGCGCCAGCTGGGCGAGGAGATCGGCGAGAGCTGCAACCTCACCTCGCTCTCGGGCAGCGAGGTCGTGTACCTGGACCGCGTGGAGACCGCCGCGCCGCTGCGCTTCTACCTGCATCCGGGTTCGCGCGTGCCGGTGCATTGCTCGGCCAGCGGCAAGATCTTTCTCTCGCAGATGAGCGCGGCGCAGCGCCGAAGACTGCTGTCCAACGCGCCGCTCGAAACGTACACCGCCAAGACGCTGACCGACCCCGCCGCGCTCGAGAAGGAAGTGCAGCGCGTGCGCAAGGACGGCTTCGCGATCGACAACGAGGAGTTCCTGCCAGGCCTGCTCTGCATCGCCGCGCTGGTGCCTTCGGGCGACGAGGCGCCCTCGAACCTGTGCATCGCGGTGCAGGCGCCGATCATGCGGCTCGACGCCGCGAAGGCCAAGACGCTGCTGCCCGCGCTGCAACGCGCCGCGCTCGCATTGAGCCGCATCGACACCGAAGCGGGCAACGACCGCGCCTCGGCCTGATCCCTCCGTTTTTTTTCGAAAGCCCACCGTGACCGATACCGCAGACCTGCGACCCGACCGCATGCTGAGCGTGCGCGAGGTGTTCGGCATCGACACCGACCTGCAGGTGCCCGCCTTCAGCGAGCGCGACGACCACGTGCCGGAGGTCGATGCGGTGTACCGCTTCAACCCCGACGTGACGCTCGCGATCCTCGCGGGCTTCACGCGCGACCGGCGCGTGATGGTGCAGGGCCTGCACGGCACGGGCAAATCGACGCACATCGAACAGGTGGCCGCGCGCCTGAACTGGCCTTGCGTGCGCCTGAACCTGGACGGCCACATCAGCCGCCTCGACCTCGTGGGCAAGGACGCGGTGGTGCTGCGCGAGGGCCAGCAGGTCACCGAGTTCCAGGAAGGCATCGTGCCGTGGTCGCTGCAGCGGCCGGTGGCATTGATCTTCGACGAGTACGACGCGGGCCGGCCCGATGTGATGTTCGTCATCCAGCGCATCCTGGAGCGCGACGGCAAGTTCACGCTGATGGACCAGAACAAGGTGCTGCGACCGCATCCGTTCTTTCGGCTGTTCGCGACCGCGAACACGGTGGGCCTGGGCAACCTGAACGGCCTGTACCACGGCGCGCAGCGGCTCAACCATGCGCAGATCGACCGCTGGAACATCGTCGCCTCGCTCAACTACCTGCCGCCCGATGAAGAAATCGCGATCGTGCAGGCGCGCGTGCCCTCGCTCGCCGACGACGCGGGCCGCAAGCTCGTCGCGGCGATGGTGGCCGTGGCCGACCTCACGCGCAAGGGCTTCGCGGCAGGCGACCTCTCGACGCTGATGTCGCCGCGCACCGTCATCACCTGGGCCGAGAACGTCGAGATCTTCAAGGACCCGGCGCTCGCGTTCCGTCTCTCCTTCGTCAACAAGTGCGACGACGCCGAGCGGCCGCTCGTGGCGGAATACTTCCAGCGCTGCTTCGACCAGGAGCTTGCGGAGTCGCACCAGTTCGGCCGTCCAGGATGATGCGGACTTTCTGTCGATCGACAAGAACCGTTCGGGCTGAGCTTGTCGGAGCCTTGCGCGGCTTCGACAAGCCCAGCGTGAACGGCTTGGGTTTCACCTTTCTAAACACCCACTGATATGAGCGATGCCCAGCGCCGCGTGCGGCAGGAGGAGCAGGTCGCCGAACTTTGCGCGGGCGTGGTGCGGGCCTTCAGCGGCGAGCGCGACCTGCACTTTCGCGGCAAGCGTTTGCACCGCGGGCGCGTGGCGCTGCCGTGGTTCGCGCCGCATCTGCATCCCTCGGCGGACACCGACGATTTCGCTTCGTTCCGCGGCGTGGCCGATGGGCTCGCACTGCGGCTCACCGTGTCCGATGCGGTGCTGCATGAAAGCCTTCGGCCCGAAGAGCCGGTCGAACGCATGCTGTTCGAAATGCTCGAGCAGTTCCGCGTCGAGGCGCTCGCGCCCGAGGTCATGGCCGGCATGCGCCACAACCTCCGGCACCGCCATGAACAGTGGTCGCTCGCCTTCCATCACTCGGGTCTGACCGACACCGCGCGCGGCCTGCTGCTCTACGCCGTCGCGCAGATTTGCAGGGCGCGCGTCAGCGGCCAGCAGGTGGTGGAAGAAACCGAAGACATGCTCGAGGCCACGCGCTTTCACTTGGCGCCGCTGATCGGCCACGCGCTCGCGGGCCTCCGACGTGATCGCGCCAACCAGGCCGCCTACGCCGTGCACGCACTCGCCATCGCGCGCACCGTCGCCGCGATGCTGCACGAGGCCGGCGAAGAAAGCCCCGACGCGCGCGACCCGCATGTGGACGACAAGCGCAGCGTGTTCATGCTCGTCGCCGACATGGACCGCGAGATCATCGAGCGCTTCACCACCGCCGAGTCGGGCCGCAGCGCGGTGATGGAAGAAGCCGGCGGCGCCTACCGCGTCTTCACCACCGCCTACGACCGCGAGCACGACGCGGCCGCGCTCGCGCGCAAGGAAGTGCTCGCCGACCACCGCGAAAAGCTCGACCGCCGCATCGCCGCCCAAGGCGTGAACATCGCGCGCCTCGCAAGAGAACTGCGCGCGCTGCTCGCCAACCCCACGCGCGACGGCTGGGACGGCGGGCAGGAAGAAGGGCTCATCGACGGCCGCCGGCTCGCGCAACTCGTCGCCTCGCCGACCGAGCGCCGCCTGTTCCGCACCGAGCGCATGGAGCCGGTGGCCGACTGCATGGTGACTTTTCTCATCGACTGCTCGGGCTCGATCAAGGAGCACGCCGAATCGGCCGCGATGATGGTGGACGTGTTCGCGCGTGCGCTCGAACAAGCAGGGGTGACCAGCGAGGTGCTGGGCTTCACCACCGGCGCATGGACTGGCGGACGCCCTCAGCGCGAATGGGTGCGCGCCGGCAGGCCTTCCCATCCCGGCCGACTCAACGAGCGCAGCCACCTCGTCTTCAAGGCCGCTGCCACGCCATGGCGCCGCGCCCGCCCCGCGATGGCCGCGCTGCTCAAAGCCGACCTGTTCCGCGAAGGCATCGACGGCGAGGCGGTCGATTGGGCCTGCCAGCGCCTGCGCCAACGCTCCGAGGCGCGCAAGCTGCTGCTCGTGATTTCCGACGGCTCGCCGATGGACAGCGCCACCCATCTCGCAAACGACGCGCATTACCTCGACCACCACCTGCGCGATGTGGTCGCGCGCCAGGAGCAGCGCGGCGACATCGAGATCGCGGGCATCGGCGTCGGGCTCGACCTGAGCCCGTACTACAGCCGCAGCCATGTGCTCGACCTGGCCACATCCACGGGCAACACGATCTTTCGCGAAGTGATCGACCTCATGGCGGGCCGCCACCGGCGTTGAAGCGAAGGCTGAGGCAGGGCTGAGGCTTTTCGGATTACATCCAAGTCCCGATTGACAAAGGGCACCCATGGTTCTTACATTGGGTTTCATATCCGGGAACAGTGTTCCGATATTTGGAACACATCTGAAAGCCTCATGGATTCCACGCTCGCCAAAGGTCTGGCCGCCATCGAATGGATGACGCGCCAGCAACGCCCCTGCCGCGTCACCGACCTGGCGCAAGCCTTCGGCATGGCGCGCAGCAATGCGCACCGCACGCTGCAGACGCTGGTCGATTGCGGCTGGGCCGTTCAAGACCCGGACACCAGCGCCTACCGGCCGAGCCTGCGCCTCTTCGAGTTGGGCGCACTGGTCGGCGATGCGGCCGATGTCGGCGCGCTGCTGCGGCCGCACCTGGCGGCGCTCGCGCAGCAAACGGGCGAAACCATCCACCTCGCCGTGCTCGACTGCGCGGAGATCGTCTACCTCGACAAGTTCGACAGCCCGTTGCCGGTGGCCGCCTACTCGCGCATCGGCGGCCGGGCGCCGGCCTACTGCGTGGCATCGGGCAAGGCGTTGCTGGCCGCAGCGGCGCCCAATGCGCCCGCGCTGCACGAGCGCTTCGGCACGCTGGCCGCCCACACGAAGAACAGCATCACCGACTTCGATGCACTCCTTCTCGAGCTCGAACGCACGCGCACGCGCGGCTACGCGGAGAACCGCGAGGAATGGCGCCTGGGCGTCTGCGGCCTCGGCGTGCCGGTGTTCAACGCACGCGGCGAAGCGGTCGCGGCCGTCGGCATGAGCGTGCCCTCGATCCGCTTCGCGCGCACGCAGGCGCGGGGCCTGGCCGACCGCCTCATGGCCTGCGCGCGCGATGCGAGCGTGACGCTGGGCTACCGCGCGAGCGCGCTGCCGACATCCACCATAAAGAGAAGGAGATCCGAATGAACCTGTTCCCCGCCCCCTGGCTGCGCGCCGGCCTCTTGGCCGCTGCGACTTTGGCAGCCTTGGCAGCACCTTTCGCCGCGCAGGCGCAAAACGGCAGCGACTATCCGGCCAAGCCGATCCGCCTGGTCGTGCCCTACCCGCCCGGCGGCGGCACCGACGTGATCGCACGCATCGTGCAGGAGCGCTTCTCGACCCTGCTCGGCCAGCAGGTGCTGATCGACAACCGCGGCGGCGCGGCCGGCTCGATCGGCACCGAGGTCGTGGCCAAGTCCGCGCCCGATGGCTACACGGTGCTCTTCACCCTGTCGTCGCACACCATCAACCCGGCCATCTACACCAAGCTGAGCTTCGACACCGCAAAGGACTTCGCGCCGGTCGGCCTGGTCGCCTCGCTGCCGCAGATCCTGGTGGCCAACAACCAGTTCGCGCCGAATACCGTGGCAGAGCTGGTCGCGCTCGCCAAGGCCAAGCCCGACAGCGTCTCCTTCGCCTCGGTGGGCAACGGCTCGCCCGGCCACCTCGCGGGCGAGTTGCTCAAGCTGCGCACCGGCACGCACATGACCCACATTCCCTACCGCGGCGGCGGCCCGGCCGTGACCGACGTGATGGGCGGGCAGGTACCGTTGCTGTGGGTGTCGATTCCCGCTGCGGCGCAATTCGTGAAGGCCGGCAAGCTCAAGGCGCTCGCGGTCTCGACCACCAAGCGCAGCGCCGCCTTCCCCGACGTACCGACGATGCAGGAAGCCGGCATTCCCGATTTCGACGTGGACTCGTGGTACGCCGTGTTCGTGCCCGCGAAGACGCCGCAGCCCGTCATCGACAAGCTCAACCGCGTGATCAACACCGTGGTGAAGGAGCGCGAGATCCGCGAGAAGCTGCTGGCGCAAGGCAGCGAAGGCGTCGGCGGTACGCCCGAGCAACTGGGCAAGGTCGTGACCACTGAACTCGCGCGCTGGCAGAAGCTCGCGAAAGAAGCCAGCATCAAGGTCGATTGATCGACGCAGACAGACAAGCAGATCCATGGAAAACGCAGCAACCTCTTCTTCCCCCATCGCCGAGCTGGTGGCGCGCGCACGCGCCGCGCAGCGCATCTACGAAACCTGGTCGCAGGAGCAGGTCGACACCGCGGTCGTCGCGGCCGGCTGGGCCATCATCGAGCCGGCGCGCAACCGCGAGCTGGCCGAGCTGGCCGTGGCCGACACCGGCGTGGGCAACGTCGAGGACAAGGTCCGCAAGAACTACAGAAAGACCTTCGGCCTGCTGCGCGACCTGCACGGCGCGCGCTCGGTCGGCGTGATCGGTGAAGACCCGGCACGCGGCATCGTGGAGATCGCGCGGCCCGTGGGCGTGGTGTGCGCGGTCACGCCCTCGACCAACCCGGGCGCGACGCCGGCCAACAAGATCATCAATGCGCTCAAGGGGCGCAACGCGGTCATCGTCGCGCCCTCGCCCAAGGGCTGGTCGACGGCGGCGCGGCTCATCGAATTCATCCATGCGGAGTTCGACCGCATCGGCGCGCCACGCGACCTGGTGCAGTTGCTGCCGCTGCCGATCAACAAGCAGGCGACAGCGGAGCTGATGCGCCTGTGCGACCTCGTGGTGGCGACAGGCTCGCAGGCCAACGTGCGCGCCGCTTATGCGAGCGGCACGCCGGCCTTCGGCGTGGGTGCGGGCAATGTGGCGGGCATCGTCGATGAAACGGCCGACGTGAACGCGGCGGCCGAACGCATCGTGCGCTCCAAGACCTTCGACAACGCGACCAGTTGCTCGTCGGAGAACAGCCTGGTGATCGTCGATGCGGTGCGCGCCTCGATGCTCGCCGCGCTCAAGGACCGCGGCGCCGTGATGCTCGCGGCCGCGCAGAAAGCCACGCTGCAATCGCTGATGTGGCCCGAGGGCAAGCTCTCGGCGGCCGTCATCGGCCAATCGGCACGCACGATCGCGGAGCGCGCGGCGGAAGTAGCTGGTGTCAACCGCGAAGGCTGGCTTGCCATTGCCGCCACCGACCCGCGCATCCTCATGGTGGCCGAAGACGGCGTGGGCCACGACCATCCGTTTTCAGGCGAGAAGCTGAGCCCTGTGCTCGCGGTCTACGCCGCGCGCGATTTCGAAGGAGCAGCGGCCACGGTCGAGCGCATCTACGCCTACGAAGGCGCCGGCCACTCGGTCGGCCTGCACAGCGCCGTGCCCGAACGCGCGACGACGCTGGGCCTCACGCTGCCGGTGTCACGCGTGATCGTCGACCAGGCGCACTGCATCGCCACCGGCGGCAGCTTCGACAACGGCCTGCCCTTCTCGCTCTCGATGGGCTGCGGCACCTGGGGCAAGAACAATTTTTCCGACAACATGAACTACCGGCACTACCTCAACATCACGCGCGTGTCGCGGCCGATTCCGGAGAAGGTGCCGAGCGAGGACGAGATCTTCGGCGCGTACTTCGCCAAGCACGGAGCGAAATGAGCGGCGCCGCGGCTTCCACGACAGTCCATGCGCTGATCGAGCGCCAGGCGGCACGCCAGCCGCATGCGGTGTATGCGCGCGCCACCGAGAGCGATCGCCACATCACCTATGGCGAACTCGCGCGCGGCTGCCGTCGCGTGGCGGGTGTGCTGGCCCGGCATGCCAAGCCCGGGGAGACGATCTCCGTGGTCATGCCCAACGGGCTGCAGACGCTGCGCCTGCTGCTGGGCGCGATGCACGCGGGCTACTGCGTGAACCCGGTCAACCTGCTGTCGCAGCCCGAGCAGATGCGCTATGTGCTCGCGCATTCCGACTGCCGTGTGGTCTGCGTGGCGCCCGAATGGGAAGCGCGTGTGCGCGAGATGGTGCAGGCCTTCGACCGGGCGGTGACGGTGATCGTGGTCGATCCGGAAGCCGATGCCTTGCCGGACGAAGCCGATGCAGCAGCCGATGCGCCACCGCCCGCCCCCGACGCCGTCGCGCTGCTGATGTACACCTCCGGCACCACCGGCATGCCCAAGGGCGTGATGCTCTCGCAGCGCAACCTCGCGGCCAATGCGCATGCCATCAGCGCCGAGCATGCGCTGCAGCCCGCGGACCGCGTGCTCGCGGTGCTGCCGCTCTATCACATCAACGCTTTCGCCGTGACCATGCTCGCGCCGCTCGCGCACGGCGGCAGCCTCGCGATGCCGCCGAAGTTTTCGGCCGGCCGCTTCTGGGAACAGGCGACGCAAACGCAGTGCAGCTGGATCAACGTGGTGCCGACCATGATTTCGTACCTGCTCGAAGGCCCGAAGCCGCCGCTCGCGCAGACGCTGGCGATCCGTTTCTGCCGCTCGGCCTCGGCTGCGCTGCCGCCCGAACATCACCGCGCGTTCGAGCAGATGTTCGGCATCGGCATCGTCGAGACCATGGGCCTCACCGAGACGGCGGCGCCTTCGTTCTCCAACCCGATGGACCCGGCCGCGCGCAAGCTCGGTTCGGTCGGCCGCGCTTCGGGTTGCATGGCTGGTGTTGTCGATGCAGAGCTTGCGGCCGTGCCCGACGGCACGACCGGGGAGCTCGTGATCCGCGGGCCGAACGTGATGCTCGGCTACTACAAGAACGAAGAGGCCACGCGCGCGAGCTTCACGCCCGACGGTTGGCTGCGCACCGGCGACCTTGGCCATCGCGACGAAGACGGCTTCTTCTTCGTCACTGGCCGCATCAAGGAGCTGATCATCAAGGGCGGCGAGAACATCGCGCCGCGCGAGATCGACGAGGCGCTGCTGCGGCACCCCGCGGTGCTCGAAGCCGCGGCCGTGGGCGTGCCCGACCGCCACTACGGCCAGGAGATCGGCGTGTGCATCGTGCTGCGCGAAGGCTGCGCCTGCACCGAGGACGAGCTGCGCGCCTTCAGCGCCACCGCGCTCGGCCGCTACAAGACGCCGGGCCACTACCGCTTCGTCGCCGACCTGCCACGCGGGCCTTCGGGCAAGGTGCAGCGCCTGAAGCTGCTGCCGCTCTTCGAGGAATGACGGCGGCCGAACTGCTGGTTCCGCCGCTCGCGCCGGCGCTGCTCATCTACAGCCTGTGCGTGGTGTTTGCCGCGGGCATCGTGCGCGGCTTCGCGGGCTTCGGCTTCTCTGCCATCACGGTGGCGGGCATGTCGCTGGTGGTGTCGCCCGCGCTCGTGGTGCCGGCCATCTTCATGCTGGAGATCCTCGCGAGCCTGAGCCAGTTGCGCGGCATCGCGCGCGATGTCGACATACCCTGGCTCAGTTGGTTGATGGTGGGGAATTTCATCTGCATTCCGCTCGGCGTGGCGCTGCTCGCATGGCTGCCCGAGACGCCGCTGCGCCTTCTGATCGGTGCGCTGCTGATGGCCGCGGCGCTGCTGCTGCGCGGCGGCGCGCACGTCACCCTCGTGCCCACGCGCGGCGTGCGGCTCGCGGCGGGGCTGGCCTCGGGCTTCATCAATGGCGTGGCGGCCATCGGCGGCATCGCTATCGCGGTACTTCTGAGCACCGCGAAGATGGCGCCCGCCGCGCTGCGCGCCACGCTGATCGCGCTGCTGCTCTTCAGCGACGTGGTGTCGCTGATTGCCGCGGCGCTCATGCCGTCTTCCGCGCATGCGTCGGGCACCCTGCTCGGACCGGCCACGCTCAAGTGGGCGGTGTGGCTCGCACCCGCGATGCTCGCGGGCATCTGGTGGGGGCAGCGCTCGTTCAAGGGCGTGTCGCCCGAGCAGTTCAGAAAGCACGTGCTGAACCTGCTGATCGCGCTCGCCACGGTGAGCGTGCTGCGTTCACTCTTCAGCCTGATGGCCTGAAACAGAGTTCCATGGGCCTGCGTTTGCGGGCCGCAGCGCTCTTCTCGTCTCCTCTCTCTCGTTCGAAGTGACTTTCGGCATGTGTCTTTCGACACGTGCCCTTCGGCACTGGCATGACGCCCCCGTGTTCCGCACCATCGGGCAGCCCTGCCGGCTGGCGATTCGAGCCTGCGACACGGCTCAACAAATCGTTTATCAAAGAGAAGAGGGGATCATCATGAAATTCAAACCATGGGCGGCCACTGCAGCCGTTCTGGCCGCCCTGACCGTCGCAGCCTGCGGAGGTGGAGGTCGCGACGACGTGAACTACCCGCCGATCATCCTTCCGCCGCCGGATCAGAACCCACCGCCGCCACCACCGCCACCTCAGCAACAGAAAGCCAAGGTCACCGGCCGCGTCACCAACGCACTCGGCGGCCAGGGCGTGGGCCAGGTCACGGTCAGCACCGGTTCCTCGTCCACCCTCACCGCCGACGACGGCAGCTACACCCTCACCGAAATTGCGCCCGCCGCATCGGTGCTGCTGAGCTTCACCAAGGCCGGCATGGTGCCGCAGAGCCGCGCCACCGCCGCGCTGTCGGCCTCGGGTTCCTCGACGGTCATCAACATCCCGATGCTGCCGGTGGCGGTCACGGTGAACTTCGACCCGCAGGCCGCGTACGACGTCGTCGTGCCCGGCTCCACCGCCATGGTGCGGCTGCGCGCGAACTCGCTGCGCCGCGCCGACGGCAGCGCGCCCACCGGCCCTGCGACCGCACGCGTCACGCCCATCGCCCCCGCGAGCGACGTCAACGTGATGCCCGGCAACTACCTCGCCGGCACGGACGGCGGCGCGGCTCCGATCGAGAGCTTCGGCGCACTGGACGCCAGCTTCGTCGATGCGGACGGCGCACCGCTGAACCTCGCGGCCGGCATGGACGCCACACTGCGCATCGCGCCCTCATCGCGCGCCACGGTGCTGCCGCCGAGCGTGCCGCTCTTCCACTACAACACCACCACGGGCCTCTGGGTGCAGGAAGGCACGGCCACGCTGCAGGGCACGGCACCGTCGCAGTACTACGAAGGCACGGTCACGCACTTCACGACCTGGAACGCGGACCAGATCTACAACACCGTGCGCATCAACGGCTGCGTGCAGAACGCGGCCGGCGAGCGGGTGGGCGGCGCCTTGGTCGCAAGCGAAGGCAAGACCTACACCGGCCTGGCCACCGCACTGACCAACGCGAACGGCGAGTTCTCGGTGGCGGTGAAACGCACGAGCGAGGCCTACGTCATCGCCAACACCGCGACCGAAATCTCCAACGCACCCACGGTGTCTGTCGGCGACGAAGACGTCTCGCTGGGCGCCTGCCTGACGCTCACGCGCTCGGCGGTGTCGGTCAAGCTGACCTGGGGCTCGCGCCCGCTGGACCTGGATTCGTACACCTTCGGTGCAAACGCCAACGAGCTGGTGTATTTCGAGAACAAGGGCTCGCTCACCGAGGCGCCGTTCATCGGCCTCGACGTGGACGACCGGGACAGCTTCGGCCCCGAGGTCACCACGTTCGCGAAGCTCGCGAAGAACCGCACCTACCGGTTCGTCGTGCACAACTATTCCGACACCTTCGATCCGGGACAGACCGGCTCTCCGGCACGGATAGAGGTGGCCAACCGCGGCGCACAGTCGATCTTCGCTCCGCCGGCCGGCGAGACCTCGTCGACGCGTATCTGGCATGTGTTCGACATGACCACCGATGCGAACTGCCAGGCAACCATCGTGCCGGTGCAGCAGTTCCTGGCCGATCCGCCCGCGCCGATCAACACCGACAACGACGCGCAGTACTGCAACTAGCACGCGCATGGCGACAGGCGCATGGCCCGACGGGCTATGCTCCTTCGCCATGAATTCGCCCACCGCCATTTCTTCATCTCCGAAGAGCCTGGCTGTGGGCGTTCTTGTTTTTCTTTCCTGGCTGGTGGCGTCGGGCGCCGCGTCGGCGGCGGCCTGCCTCGACACCTCCACGCAGATCCCGTCGCCCTCCCGCGCACTCGCCATGGCGACCTTCGCGCAACAGGAGCACCAGGCTTTCGGCGCACAAACCATGGACGCCGAAGGCCGCCTCACCTACGCCGGCGCCTGGGAGGCAGAGAACTTCCGCGCCACCGCGCAAGACCTTGCGCCCTGGCAGCGCGTGCTCGGCTACTGGCAGGCGACCGGCGTGCGCCTGCGTGGCACCGACCCCGATGCCGCGCCCGATTCATCGGAGCCGCAGTCCATCGACAACGCATTGAGCCGCGTCGCGGTGATCGATGCGCCGTGGTCCGCCGCCTTCATCAGCTGGATCGCGCAGCGGGCCGGGCTCGGCGCGGACGAATTCGTTTTTTCGGAAGCGCATGCCGACTACGCCGGCGCCGCGTGGAGAGCGGGTCTCGACGAAGCCGCGAACCGACCGACGCGCTATGCAATGCGCGCTTGCGACCTGATGCGCACGCCGCCGCGCGTGGGCGACCTCGTCTGCCAGGCGCGCGGCACCGGCGCGGGCTACGACACCTTCGAGCGGATCGGCGAAGTGCTGGCCCAGCGCCCTACAGGCGGCGAGGCCTTGCCGATGCATTGCGATGTGGTGGTGGGTGTCGATGCCACGGGCTTCGACACCATCGGCGGCAACGTGATCCAGTCGGTCACCTTGCGGCGCCTGGCATTCGCGCCCGGCACGCGGCTGCTGGATCGGAGCTATTTGCCCGAGGGATGCGCGGCCAGCACGACGGGAACGACTGGCACGGCCGGCTGCATCGATCGCCACATGAGCCGCCAGCCGTGGTCGCTGTTGCTGCAGTGGCGCTGAAGGGGTTTCAGGCCCCTTCCTTCTGTCTTACCGGTAGTAGGCCTCGACCGTGCCCTTGAGCTTCAGCAGCAGCGGATAGCCCTTGCGGTCCACTGCTTTGCCGGCCGGCACCTTGATCCAGCCTTCGCTGATGCAGTACTCCTCCACGTCGAGCCGCTCCTTGCCGTTGAAGCGGATGCCGATGGGGAATTCGAAGACGGCGGCCACATGGTGCGGGCTGCGCGCATCGGTGGAGAGGTGATCGGGAAGCGGCGGGCGGGTAGTTTCTTCGGTCATGGGAGTCTGTGGTTCGGGAACGACCCGAATGATAAGGACCTCGACCAGCGGCGCTTTTCAGCGCCGCTTTTTCCAGGGCTTGGGCGGCGGCTTCGGCCCCATGCCAAGGGCCGCGCGCGCCAGCGCATCGGCCTCGGCATTGCGATGGCGCGGAATCCACTGCACGCGGGCTTCTTCGAACTCGCCAAGCAGCGCGCGCGCGTCGTCGAACAACGGTGCCAGCCGCGCGATCGGCCGGGCATCGGCCGCGCCGAGCTGCTCGACCAGGATGCTGTTGTCGCTGTACGCCACCACGGCGCTGGCACCGCGGGCGCGCAGTTCCTTCAGGGCCAAGGTCAATGCCAGCAGCTCGGCCTCGTTGTTGCAGCCGATGGCGTGCGTGGCCTGCGAGAGCGTGTGGCGGGTGCCATCGGGCTGCGTGATGACCGCGCCGATGCCCATGCGGCCCGGGTTGGGCATGGCGCTGCCGTCGCAATGGACGGTCCAGTGGCGCTCCGGCGCGGAAGCAGAAAGAGTCATGGATCGAATGCAGGGCCGGCGCCCCTCAGCCTTCAGCAGTTGTTGCGCTTGATGCCCGCGAGGTTCTGGCATGGCCGCTGGCCGGGCGGTGGCCCCTGGTCGCGCATACGGGGCGGACGCTGTGCGTGCCGCTGCGGCCCGTCGTAGTAAGGCTCCGGCCCCAGGATGTAGACCGGCGGATCGACGGGCGGCGCCTCGGCGACCGGGTGGCGCGGAATGATGGCCGGGCCCGAAGGCGCAGCGACCGGCGGCGGCGTGTAGGCCGGCTGGCGCGATTCCTCGGCCTGCGGGCGCGGGGCAGGCACCGGCGGAGGCGGTGTCTCGTCGATGGCCACCTGCCGCGACTGCTTGGTGTCGGTCGGGCACTTGCCGTCGGTGTACGAGATCTTGCCGTTGGCATCGGTGCAGCGCACCACGTCCGCATTCGCGGCCAGGGCGGCGAAGAAAAGCGGGATGAGGACGAGGGAGGTGCGCATGGGGCGGTTCTAACAGATCGCGCACGAATTCCCAATCGGAGACGGCGCTGTCGTATCGTTGCGGCTGCAGCCATTTCCGCCCCCTCCACCACCCGCGATGCACCCCGCCCCTCCCGTCGAAATTGCCCTTGCCGACTTGCCACGGAGCGCGAGCTGCCCGCTCTTCGAGCGGCTGCGCGCCTCGGTGAGCCGGGTGACCCGGCGCACCCCGCTGGCGCATGAAGCCGCGCGCTGGCACACGCACATCATCGGCGGCGTCGCGCGGCGCTTTGCGCAGCCGATCACCTTCACGCCGTATGCGTCGGTGCGGCCCTGCTCGGCGCGCTGCAGCTTCTGCTCGGAAAACCTGCGCAAGACCGAGGGCGGAACGCCGGCATCGCGGCTGCGCCCCGCGTCCGACTACTTCGATGGCCTCGCTCGCGCGCTGCGGGCCCTGCGCGGCGTGCCGCTCTCGTGGTCCCTCTCGGGTCTTGAAACGAGCGACGACGCCGGCTGGATGCTTCAGTTGCTTCACACGCTCACCGCGAGCGAAAAAGACGGCCCGCTCATCGAAGACCGCGTGCTCTATACCAACGGCGCCGGCTTCGCCGCGCCGCAAGGCGAGGCGCTGCGACGCGCCGTGCAAGCCTTCGGGCTGAGCTGGCTGGAGCTGTCCCGCCATCACCACGACGGCGCGACCAACCAGGCCATCATGCGATTCCGCCCCGAGGTGGCGATCGGCGATCAGACGGTGTTCGAACGCACCGCGCGGCAACTGGCCGATGCGCTTCCGCTGCGCCTCGTGTGCATCCTGCAGCGCGGCGGCGTCGCGCAACCGCAGGACGTGGCGGCGTACCTCTCGTGGGCACGGCAATGCGGCGCCGGCACCGTCGTCTTCCGCGAGTTCTCGCGCCTGGACGACGGCTACCGCGACAACGCCACCGCACGCTACCTGCGCGCGGAACGCGTGTCCATGGACGCCCTGCTGACCGCCTGCCTCGGCAACCCCGAGGTCTCGCGCGGATGGACACTCGACGCCCTCACCGAGGGCTACTACTTCTGGAACCTGCGCCTTCGCACCGCCAGCGGGCTGAACGTCGTCTTCGAAAGCGCCGACTACGGCGCCATGCACGAACGCCACGCGACCGGCGACATCTACAAGCTCGTCTACTTTGCCGACGGCCAACTCTGCGCTGGCTGGGAGCCGGGGCACGACGTGCTGCTCGACACCCGCACCGAACAACAGGCCCTCGCCCATGGCTAGCCACAGCTGGTTGATGCTCGACCGCGAATCGCCGCGCTACCGGCTGCCCGACGACCTGCGCGCACGCGACCCGATGGGCGGTCGCGATTGCGGATGGGTCGAGCAGATGCTGCCCTTCGTGCACCAGTTCTCGCAGCCGGGCGACACGGTGTTCGATCCGTTCGCAGGCTTCGGCACGACATTGCTGGCGGCGAGGCTCGAAGGCCGGTTGGCTTCGGGCTGCGAGGTCGATGCGGGCCGCATCGTTCTCATCCGCGAGCGCCTGGCACGCCACGATCTCGCGCAGGGCACAACGCTCCTGCACGGCTCGTGCGATGCGCTCGACGACGCCGCGCTCCCTCCCTTCGACCTCTGCCTCACCAACGTGCCTTACTTCGGCTGCGGCTGGACGGGCGCGCCCGCGGCCTCGCAGCTCTACGACAGCCAGAGCTACGCCCAACACCTCGACGGCCTTCGCAACGTGTTCCACCGCGTTCGCTCAGGCCTGCGCGAAGGCGGCGCCTGCATTGCGATGGTGCAGAACATCCGCCTTGGCGACCGCGTGCTGCCCCTCGCGTTCGATCTCGCACGCATCCTGGGTTCGCTCTTCGTCATGGAAGACGAGCGTGTGCTCATTTATCCGCACGAAAGCGATGGGCCCAGCACCGATGCACGCACCGACCGTCGCCACGAATACGCACTGGTCTTCCGCAAGCAGCGCGAGCGCATCGACCTGCAAGCCACCGCCGCGTTGCTCGAAACCGTGCGCACACAGGGCCATGCCTTCACCCTGCTCGGCAGCTTCGCGCGATGGCTGCAAGCCCCCGAAGCCCCGCACAGCACGCCGCCCGCAGACGCCGACATCCGCGTAGAGCCAGACCCACAGCGCCTGAATGCCCTGCTGCAATATCTGCGCGACCAAGGCTTCGCACTCACGAGCTGGGGCGACCCCGTCGACCTGCCCCTTCACCTCGACAGCTACCGCGGCCGCTACTACTTCCGCGCCGACCGCATCGACAGCAAAGGCACCTTGATCCGCCTGGACATCTGCTACGAACAGTGAGCGCCGCGGTCAATCGCCCGACACAACGAGAGCGCCTTGCGCGCGCAGGGCATCGGGTGCTCCCCGCAGCGAAATCAAGGGGGAGGCCGCAGGCCGGAGGACATTCGCGGAGGGGAGTACCCGGTGGCCTGTGCGCACGCCCTGAACACAGCGCGAACAAGAACCTTCAGAGCAACCCGCTCATCTTCCCCGCCGCAGCCTTCAACGCATCGATGCGCTTGACCGCATCCTCCATCGACATCCGCGCCGTCGGCGCATGCACCGCCAGCGCCGCGCGCACTTCACCCGCCGCGTCGCGCACCGGCACAGCCACCGCCACCAGCCCCGCGATGAACTCCTCACGATCACGCGAGTAGCCGCGCTTCGCGATCTCGTCGCACTCGGCGCGCAGCGCATCGGCCTTGGTGATCGTGTTCGCCGTCATGCGCTCTAGCGGCAGGTTGTCGACGAGCACGTCGCGCGCCTTTTTCGGCATCAGCGCGAGAAAGAGCTTGCCGCTCGCGGTGCAATGCAGCGGCACATGCGAGCCCACATCGAGCGTCAACCGCAGCGGCCACTGCGCCTCGACACGGTCGAGGTACAGCACCTGCGCGCCGTCGAGCGTCGTCAGGTTGCAGGTCTCGCCCACCTTGCGCACGAGCTCCGACAGCACCTCGTGCCGCAGCCCCCGCACCACGCCGTGGTTCAGCGTGTCGAAGGCGAGCTTGCGCAACGCCGGGCCCACGCTGAACGAGCGCTCGTCCACATCGCGCGCGAGGAACCCCGTCGTCAGCAACTGCGTGCAGATGCGGTGTGCTGTGCCCTTGGGCAGCCCGAGCTGCGCGGCCAACTCGGCAAGCGTCAGCGCCCGGCCTTCATTGGCCAACAGCGCCAGCAAGCGCAGGCTGCGCTCGGCGGACGAACCGGAGGCCGACTCCTCGACAAGCGGGGCGTCAGGAACGGCGGGAATCACTTCAGCAGGCGCGCGCGCGGCTCGTGGCATGCGGGTAAACCTTAAAAATGGAACATTGCGTTCCGAAAAACAATAACCTAGGATGCGGCGGATCGGAAGCGATTGTTCCACTCCCCGAATGCCAAGTGATGCCAAGCGGTGCCAAGCATGCGTGATGAAGAGTTCGACTACATCGTCGTCGGCGCCGGATCGGCCGGCTGCGTGCTGGCCGGCCGGCTGAGCGAAGACCCCGCCACGCGGGTGCTGCTGCTCGAAGCCGGGCCGCGCGACCGGTCGCTCTGGATTCATCTGCCCATCGGCTATGGCAAGACCATGTGGAGCCCCACCTACAACTGGCGCTTCGAGACCGACCCCGACCCGAACATGAACGGCCGCCGCATCTACTGGCCCCGCGGCAAGACGCTGGGCGGATCGAGCGCGATCAACGGCCTCATCTACATCCGCGGCCAACGCGAGGACTACGACCACTGGGCCGCGCTCGGCAACGCCGGCTGGGGCTACGACGACGTGCTGCCCTACTTCATCAGGTCCGAAGGCAACCAGCGCGGCGGCGATGCCTTCCATGGCGGCGACGGGCCGCTCAAGGTGTCGGACATCGCAGCGAAGCACGAACTCATCGAAGCCTTCATCGACGGCGCGCGGCAGACCGGCGTGCCGCGCACCGAGGACTTCAACGGCGCCGCGCAAGAAGGCGCGGGCTACTACCAGCTGACGACCTACAAGGGCTGGCGCTGCAGCACCGCCAAGGCTTACCTCACCCCCGCGAAGCACCGCCCCAACCTGTGCATCGAGACGGAAGCGCTCGCGAGCAAGCTCGTGTTCGAAGGCCGCCGCGCCGTCGGCATCACCTACCGGCAAGGCGGTGAATTGAAGACCGCGCGCTGCCGCGCCGAGGTGCTGCTCTCGGCAGGCTCGATCCAGTCGCCGCAGCTGCTGCAGCTCTCGGGCATCGGGCCGCGCGCGCTGCTCGATCGCCTGGGCATTCCCGTCGTCCACGACCTGCCCGGCGTCGGCGAGAACCTGCAAGACCACCTGCAGATCCGCCTCGGCTACGAGTGCACGAAACCCATCACCACCAACGACCAGCTCAACGCCTGGTCGGGCCAGATCGGCATGGGCATGGAGTGGCTGATGCACCGCACCGGCCCGCTGGCCGTGGGCATCAACCAGGGCGGCTGCTTCATGCGCGCGCTGAAGGATGAACACGGCCAACCCGTGGCCGCCACGCCCGACATCCAGTTTCACGTCGCTACGCTTTCGGCCGACATGGCCGGCGGCAAGGTGCATCCGTACTCGGGCTTCACGATGTCGGTGTGCCAGCTGAGGCCCGAGTCGCGCGGGCACATCCGCATCCGTTCGCTCGATGCGGCCGAGCCGCCCGAGATGCAGCCCAACTACCTGGCCACCGAGCTTGATCGCGCGACCACCGTGGCCGGCGTCAAGGCCGCGCGCGCCATTGCCGATGCGCCCGCGATGCGCCCCTACGTGAAGCGCGAAGTGAAGCCCGGCCCCACGGCAGCGAGCGACGAAGACCTGCTCGAGTTCTGCCGCAACAACGGCGCCACCATCTTCCACCCCACCGGCACCTGCCGCATGGGCAGCGACGCGCTCGCCGTCGTCGATGCGCGCCTTCGCGTGCACGGCATCGCGGGCCTGCGCGTCATCGATTGCTCGGCGATGCCGACGCTGGTGTCCGGCAACACCAACGCACCCGCCGTGATGATGGCCGAGAAGGCCGTCGACATGATCAGAGAGGACGCCAAGGGTTCCTGATATCGAAGGCCCGAAGAGGCCGCCGCATACAACAACGCATTGGAGACAAACACATGAGCGCAACCGACGAGAAAGCGATTCGCAGGGTGGTCATCTCCGCCCTGGTGGGCGCCACCATCGAGTGGTACGACTTCTTTTTGTACGGCGTGGTGGCCGGCATCGTGTTCAGCAAGCTGTACTTTCCGGGCAGCGACCCGGTGGTGTCGGTGCTGCTGGCCTACACCACCTTCGCGGTGGGCTTCGTCACGCGGCCTTTGGGCGGTGTGATCTTCGGCCACTTCGGCGACAAGATCGGCCGCAAGAGCATGCTCATCATCACGCTGATGATCATGGGCGTGGCCACCTTCCTCATCGGCCTCGTGCCCACCTATGCGCAGATCGGCATCGCGGCACCCGTGCTGTTGCTGCTGCTTCGCGTGGCACAGGGCATCGGCCTTGGCGGCGAATGGGGCGGCGCGGTGCTCATGGCGTACGAATACGCGCCGAAGGACAAACGCGGCTTCTACGCATCGCTGCCGCAGATCGGGCTGGCCATTGGCCTCTGCCTAGCCTCGGGCGTGGTGGCGCTGCTGTCGTCGCTGCTCACCGACGAGCAGTTCATGTCGTGGGGCTGGCGCATCGCGTTCCTGATTTCCGGCGTGATGGTGCTGGTGGGCATGTACATCCGCCTGCACGTGCAGGAAACCCCCGAGTTCGCGGCGGTGAAGGCGCGCAACGCCGAGCTGCGCATTCCGTTCATGGACATGCTGCGCCGCTACCCGGGCAATGTGTTGAAGGGCATGGGCGCGCGCTACATCGACGGCGTGTTCTTCAACATCTTCGGCGTGTTCTCGATCAACTACCTCACCAGCACCATCAAGATCAGCCGCACCGACGCGCTGCTGGGCGTGATGGCGGCAGCGGTGGTGATGATCTTCTTCATCCCCTTCTTCGGCCGCATGTCCGACAAGGTGGGACGCGGCAAGGTCTACATGTGGGGATCGCTCATCACCGCGGTGTCGGCGTTTCCGGGCTTCTGGCTCATGACGCACAGCGGGGGCAACGTGCTGCTGGTGTGGCTCGCGATCATCGTGCCCTTCGGCATCCTGTATGCCTCGGTGTACGGACCAGAAGCCGCCCTGTTCTGCGACCTGTTCGATGCGAAGGTCCGCTACACGGGCATCAGCTTCGTCTACCAGTTCTCGGGCATCTTCGCCTCGGGCATCACGCCGATCATCGCGACCGCGCTGCTCAAATCAGGCGGCGGCGAGCCGTGGCAGATCTGCATATACGTGCTGTTCGCGGGCGTGGTGTCGGCGCTGTGCGCGTGGATGATCGGGCGCAGCCCGTCGCCGGCGGATGCGGTCGATACGGCGGATGCGCCCGTTGTCACCGCTTCGCGCTGAGGCGGCGCTCTACTTCAGCCGGTAACTGAGCTTGCGGCCGCCGCTCACGGTGGAGTCGAGGCCGATCCACTCTCCATCCGGCGAGTACCAGATGTCGATCGGCTGCGCCGGCGTGGCGATGCGCCAGCGCGTGGCCGCGACCTGCTGGCCGCGCACCTCCACCGTGCCGCTGCCTGCGCGGCTCACCTGCACCGCTTCGAGCTTGCCGCTTTGCGAATTGAGCAGGCGCTCCTGCTTTCGGAGTGCCGGGTTCCAGTAGGCGAAGCTCATCACGCAGCCGTCGATCGACTGCGTGCCCTTGGCCGTGGTGACCGTGACCGCGTTGTCGCCGGTCGCGCCGGCGTCCACCTTCTCGGGGGTGCCGTCGTCGTCGGTCTTCGAGGCGAGATGGCGCAGGCAATCGCCGCGCCATTGCTCGGTCGCCGAATGCCTGTAGCGATAGACCGTGACGCCCAGCAGCTTGACCGCGAACTGCGCCTCGCTCGTCAGCTTGCGCTCTTCGCCGTTGGGCGCGAGCGCGAAGCGGTGCTCACCGATGGGCGAGTCGTCGAGCAGCACGCGAAAATTCCATTCGCCGCTCGCGGGGCCGGCGGCCGAAGCAGCGCCGCACCACAGGGCGGCCAGCACGAAGAGCGTTTTTCTCATGAGCGATTCCGGTTGTTGCGCACTGGCCCCGGCACGAAGGCATTGGTGCGTGCGATGTAGTCGCGATAAGCGGGGCGGCGCTCGCCGATGTCTTCTTCGAGCATGCGCACGCCGGAGACCTTCAGCAGCAGCCAGGTCATGAGCAGCGGCGAGATGACGGTCCACGCGCCACTCCAGCCCGCGCCGCCGATGGCGATGAGCCACAGCCCCCACCAGACGCAGGCCTCGCCGAAGTAGTTGGGGTGGCGCGTGTAGCGCCAGAGGCCGCGGTCCATCACCTTGCCTTCGTTCGCGCGGTCGGCCTTGAAGCGCGCCATCTGCGCATCGCCGATGGCCTCGAAGAAAAGCCCGAACAGCGCGAGCACGATGCCGGCGAGGTCGATGAAACTCATCGGCTGCACCGCCGCCATGCCGGGCAGGAACGGTGCGGAGACGATCCACGCGAGCACCGCCTGCAGCGCGAACACGAGGTACAGGCTCTTCCATGCAAAGCCCGGCTGGTTGCGTGCGCGCATCGCCTGGTAGCGGCGGTCTTCGCCGTGCCCCCAGTTGCGCCAGGTGATGTAGAGGCAAAGCCGCACCGCCCACGCCGTGCCCAGCACCGCCATGCACAGGCCGCGCGGCGTGTGGCCCGGCAGCAGCACGAAATAGACGAGCCCTGCGCCGACGATGCAGACGGACCAGACGCGATCGACCAGGCTCACGTCATGGCGCACGAGGCTGGCGAGCCAGGTGAGCAGCACGACCAGTGCGGTCCATGCGAGTCCTGCGAATGCGATGCCAGTCACTCCCCCTGTCGTCATGCGCGGCGCTCGAAGAGGTAGTGACTCACCCACCAGCGCTGTCCGCCATCAAAGCCGAACAGCTCCGCCACCGACATGAAGAACAGCCGCCAGCGCGTCCACCACACGTTGGCCTCCGCGCCGTAGGTGGCCTGGAACAGCGGACGCAGTTGCTCGCGGCGCGCGTCCATGTTGCGCAGCCACGCCTCGGCCGTGCGCTGGTAGTGGCTGCCCTCCCAACGCCAGCGGCGCAGGAGGCGCAGGTCGTCCTGGTAGTGCAGCGCGAGATCGTCGCTGGGCATCATGCCGCCGGAGAAGAAGTACTTGCTCATCCAGTCGCTCGCATCGCGCACCTCGAACGGGTACGGCGCCTCGCGGTGCGCGAAGACGTGCATGAAGAAACGGCCCTCCGGCTTGAGCCAGCGCGCGACATTGGCGAAGGCTTGGGGCCAATTGCGCAGGTGCTCGAACATCTCGACGGAGACGATGCGGTCGAAGCGCTCTTCGGTGTCGAAGGCGTTGATGTCGCGGGTGAGCACGCGGACGTTGGCGAGGCCGCGTTGTGTGGCCTGGGCTTCGATGTATTCGCGTTGGGAGTTGGAGTTGGAGAGGGCCGTGATGCGGCTGTTCGGGTAGTTCGCGGCCATCCAGAGGGTGAGGGAGCCCCAGCCGCAGCCCAGTTCCATGACGTCCTGGCCGTCGACGAGGCCGGCGCGTTCGCAGGTGGCTGTGAGGGCGGCGGATTCGGCTTGCTCGAGGGTGTGGGTGCCTTCGGGCCAGTAGCAGCTGCTGTATTTGCGGTGGTTTCCCAGAACCTCACCGAAGAAGGCGGCGGGGACTTCGTAGTGTTGTTCGTTGGCCTTCTCCGGGAGCGGGGCCAGGTGGGCGGAGCGCATCTGGGTGAGGAAGGCTTGGGTCAGGTCGGCTGTCGCGAGGGGGTTGCCGGCGTGGAGCTCGGTCAGGCGCGCCTTGAGGAGGCGGCGGATGCCTCGGCGGATGAAGGGGTCGGGGACTAGGCCTTTTTCTACCCAGTGGAGGGCGGAGGTGAGGTCTTGGGGCATGAGCGGTTCTCCTCGGGGACACGGGCACGTCGGGACGGGTGCTGTTGAGGGATGTACGCAGGTAGAACTCTTTTGGATGAGGCTCTGGCCTCCGACGCTAGCGCGTTGACAGGAAATGCAGTCGCCTATCGACCACAACACCGTCAATCTAGTGAGTACTTTTAGTCGCCATTTCTTCATCAACGCTCCCGGATCATCCATCTGTCGTTGTCTGCATGTAGCCTTTCGACTAGCCTGAAACGACTTGGACGGGTTCGCTGTTTTGCGACACGCAATCACCTGAGGGGGTGGTTGATTGTTTAAGAAATGCTGACTGCCGCAGTTCGCGAAGAGCGAGCTGTCGATGCTCAGACACGTAAATGAAAAGGCATGAGGGGTGGGTGCAATGAGAGATCTGAAGAAGCTCCAACGGCTGCAGTACCCGGGAGCTGTTGCGAGAAGCACAAAAAAAAACTGGGTCCCGAGTTGTCTTTCGCAAAGGCCGACTAACTGGAAGTTCGAACGGTTCTTTCTTACCTTGCTCCTCCTCGCCAGCTTTTGTACCTGTGGATACGGCTTTGATGCGAAGCGCGTCTACAAGACCAGCTGGCCCGATGGAACAACTTCAGGGGCTTTTGATTCATGGTCGGCCACGTGCGCAGCGGGCTCTGTTTTCGTTGGCGATCCACGAATCACTAGCGTTGCAACGTTGACGCCGCTCACAAATGACGGAGTTCACTGCACCGCAACAGCCACGAGATTCCCAGCTAGTGGGAGCGGGACTTTTACGTGGTTCGTTCCTCTGAACACTTTTTTCCTGTGCCCCGAAAACACTATTCAGGCTGGCAGCGTGTGTAGCTGCAAGAGAGGTTTTCAGGAGGATGCGACGAATGCGGTTTGCATCGCGACTAACCCGGAGCCTGCGCGTATCTGCAGAATTCCTGCTTCAGCCTCGTGGGTAGATGGCGCAAGCACCGCAACTCCAATTCTTCCCGTCACCGGCGAAAAATACCGCTCCGAAATCGACTGGTCCGACTCCGGCCCCGAGGCCTTGTCCTTCACGCGTACTTACCACAGCAACTGGGCCAGCGATCCGGCCCGGGTCGGCAATCCACTCGGCCAAGTCTGGTCGCACAACTTCAGCACCAAGCTAGTTGCCACGCCCAGCACGGCTCCTTTGGGCGTAGCCATCACCACTGGCGAAGGGTACGTACGCACCTTTGGCAAGCTAGCGGGCGCCACCACCTGGACTGCCAGCAACAGCGCTGACACGTTGGTGCAACTCTCCTCCGGCACCTGGAGCTACCACCGCGCCGATGACGACACCGCACTCAGTTTCGACGGCTCCGGCAAGTTGCAAACCGAAGCGAACCGCAACGGTTGGGCCACCGCCTACACATACAACGGCGCCGGCCAACTGGCCTCCGTCACGAATGGTTTCGGGCGCACTCTCGTCTTTTCGTACAACGGTTCTGGTCAACTGGTCACTGTCACCGCCCCCGATGCGCGCGTCATCGTCTATGGCTACGACGGCACCGGCCGTCTGTCCTCGGTTCTGTACCCCGACGGCAAGGCCCGCAGCTTCGTCTACGAGAACGCATCGTTCCCTCAAGCGCTGACAGGCATCTTCGATGAGGCCGGTGTTCGCTGGGGCACGTTTGCATTCGACAGTACGGGCCGCGCAATCAGCACACAACTCGCCGGCTCTGTCAGTAGCTATCAGGTGAGCTATCCATCCACAACTTCCGCCACGGTTGTCGATCCGTTGGGCACAAGCCGCAACTACAGCTACGGCACTACGATGGGCAAACTCGCCGTTACTGGAGGCTCATTGCCTTCGGGCGAGGGCAAGAGCGATGCAGCCAGTCGTGTGCAGAACGCCAACGGCTTGATCACCTCCGAGACCGACTTCAACGGCGCGGTGACCACCACAACCTGGGATACCGCCCGTCGCCTGCCCACGTCCGTGGCCTATACCTCCGGCACACCCGATGCCCGGACCGTCACCACCCAGTGGCACCCCACCTTCAGCCTGCCTGCATTGGTCACAGAGCCCGGCCGCACCACCGCCTACACCTACGACGCCTTCGGCAACACCCTGTCGAAGACCGTCACAGACACAGCCACCAGCAAGGCCCAACTCTGGCAGTGGACCTACGACGCTCGAAGCCTCGTGAACACGTCGATTGAGCCCAACGGCGCAGTCACAAGCTACACCTACGACACACGAGGCAACGCCCTCACCTCAACCAACGCCCTCGGCCACGTCACCACCTACACCTACGACACCGCCAACCGCGTAGCAAGCACCACTGCCCCCAACGGCCTCACCACCACCTACACCTACGACCCGCGCGACCGCCTGCTGACCCAAACCATCGGTGCCCGAACCACCACCCTCACCTACAAGCCCTACGGCACCGTCGAGACCATCACGCTGCCCACCGGCCTCGTGCTCACCTACACCTACGACGCGGCACATCGTTTGACGGGCTGGAGCAACAACCGCGGCGAGTCCGGCACCTACACCCTCGACGGCATGGGCAACCGCACGGCCGAGCAGATCAAGGACAGCGCCGGCAACATCGCGTGGAACACGGCGCGGACCATCAACAACATCAACCGCCTCAGCGCCAATACCGAAGGCCCGAACCAGGCCAGCTCCTTCGGCTACGA
This sequence comes from Variovorax sp. W2I14, assembly GCF_050435205.1. NCBI lineage: Bacteria > Pseudomonadati > Pseudomonadota > Betaproteobacteria > Burkholderiales > Comamonadaceae > Variovorax > Variovorax sp. W2I14. Next base: position 3,286,932 of record NZ_JBNDJX010000001.1, read on the forward strand.
CGCCAACGGCGAGCTGATCACCGCAACCAATGGCCTGAACCAAAGCACCCAGTACGGCCTCGACGGCCTGCGCCGCGTCAAGGCCGTGACCGATGCGGCCAACGCAACGGCCACGCTGAAGTACAACGCCCTGGACGCCGTCACCGAAGCGAAGGACTTCAAGGGCGTGGCCACCACCTACGCCCGCGACGCCCAAGGCAACGCCACTGCCGAAGCCAGCACCGACATCGGCACCGCCAGCACCCAGTACGACAACCTCGGCCTCCCCAGCCAGATCACCGATGCGCTCGGCCAGGCGACGACGATCACGCGCGACGCATTGGGCCGCCCCACCGGCCTCGTCTTCGCCGACGGCAAGACCACCACGCTGCGCTACGACCTCACGACCAACAGCAAGGGTTATCTCTCCGAGATCATCGACCGCAGCGGCACCACCGAGTACACCCGCGATGCCTTCGGCCGCGTGACCTTGAAGAAGCAGACCCTGGCGACAGGCGCAAGTACGGGCAACGTGCAGCAGGTCAAGTACGAGTACAACGCCAACGGCACGCTGGCGGCGATCATCTATCCCGCCGGCCCGACGCTCACGCACCTGTACGACAGCACCGGCCGCCTCACGGGCCTGAGCCTGAACGGCACGCCGCTCGTCACCAACGTCGCCTGGAACCCGCTGGGCCAACCCATCGCCTGGACCTGGGCCTTCACTCCGAGCCCGGGCCTCGCGGCCTACCGCGTCTACGACACCGCGGGCCGCCTGACCACCACCGAGTTCAGCAGCTACGTCTACGACGCCGCCGGCCGCATCACCAGCCTCACGCAGAACCTCTACCAGCCCGGCGACGCCGATCCCACGCACAACACCATCGGCAGCGGCAACGTCACCTGGACCGTTGGCTACAACGCGGTGGGCCGCATCACCGGCTTCAACGCCACCGGCAACACCGCCGGCTTCGGCTACGACGCCAACGGCAACCGCTCGAGCAGCACGCGCATGCTCGGCAGCCTGAGCACCAGCCGCACCTACACGGTGGGCGCCACGAGCAATCGCCTTGCGGGCTTCACCCAGAGCATCAACGGCGCGAGCAACACCAGCGTCACCTACGCCTACAACGCCAACGGCGACCTCCTCACCGACGGCCTGCGCAGCTACACCTACGACGCCGAAGGGCGCCTGGCCGCCTCCACCACCGGCGCCACCGATACCAGCCCGACCACGCGCTACGCGCATAACGCGCTGGGCCAGCGCGTCTTCAAGACCGAGCCGCTGTACCCGCCCAGCCAGGGCGACGAGGCCGACCCGGGCTTCATGCAGAGCCTGATCGCGTTCTTCACCAAACTGTGGAGCCCGAGCACGACACAGGCCGAGCAACTGGGCTATGCGTATGTCTACGACGAGCAGGGCACCCTCATTGCGGAGGTGGGCAGCGGCGGCACGAACAGCGCGGGGCAGAGCCAGTACATCTACCTGCCCACGGCCAACGGGCCGATGCCGATTGCGGCGGTGATCGACGGCGCCACGTATGCGGTGCACAGCGATCACCTGAACACGCCGCGCAAGCTCACGAACGCGAGCGGGCAAGCAGTCTGGCAGTGGAGCTACAGCGCGTTCGGGGAAGACAAGCCGACGGTGGCGAAGAACCGGTTTGCGAATCTGGAAGTGACGCCGAATCCGGGCACGACGGGCATCTCGGAGGTGAAGTTCAACCTGAGGTATCCGGGGCAGTATGCGGATGAGGAATCGGGGTTGTTCTACAACTACTTCCGCAGCTATGACGCGAGGACCGGGAGATACAGCCAGCCTGATCCGATTGGGCTTGGTGGCGGGTGGAACAGATTCGGGTACGTTGGTGCAAATCCTCTTCGGTACAGCGATCCGTTGGGACTCGCCGAGTATCTCGGGCTACCAACGGTTGAAGGCCACTTGCGATGGCTCTCGGGCATTCAAGGAGCGGACTTCGATAAGGACCCATTTGATGCTCCAAATCGAGAGATGCTAGACCGTCTGCGCCGGGGTGAAGAAAGCCCATGGGATGTTGCGTTCTATCGGCATGAGATGGCAGAAGCTGATCTATGCAGGCCTGCTCGCAAGCTCCCGCTCGAAGATGCATTGAAAATACAAAAACAGAGCCACGAGCAAGTGCTGCGCAATCAGCAAAATCGAGAAAAGGACCTGTATCACCCAGATGTTGTTTTCAGAAATCGAAGTGTCTTTGGAAAAGATTGGTAGAGTGAAACATGGCTTTTACTACCCACATGCTTCTGAAGAAGGACGCTGAGGACGAGACAGTTGTCAGCTATCTAGTGGTTTCGCTGGACTTCAACCCAGAGGGTGAATGGCAGCCGATTGGCAGGCTCACGATAAAAAAGGCTGAAAAAACTTTCGCTTTTGAACCGCTGAACGAGTGGGCGATCCAGGGAATCACTGTGACGCCTCAGGACCCATCCACTGCAGAGGAACTTAGAGATAGCGGCGAATACTGGATGGCATGGAGAGGTCGGATTCGCGCTTGGGCTGTGCGCCTGATTGAGTTGGAGCAATTTCCGGAGGCCTACCCCCAGCTAGAGTAAAACTCAGGTTCTGATTTTCTTAGTCAAGCCTTGAGGTCACAGTCCGTGACCTCAAAGCCGCCCACTTCCCGGACGAGAGTTGGTGCATGAAATCGGCCAAGAGCCTTCGATGGCGATACCTCGCGCTCAAGGGGCAGTCTTCGCACCGCCTCCGCTCAAGGCAACATGCAGTGATTGCATCGTGGCATCGACCGACTCAATCCGTCGTTGCAACTCCTCATTGATCAACCCCATCAACGCACTGAACTCCGTGCGATTCGGATAAATCTCTTCCGCATCGTTCGGGTGCGGAGGACCGATGAGTTTTTCGAGGCACGCATATGCGCGCTGCACAACACGAAGACTGTCGATGTCATCGCAAGCCCGCAGCGCGAGCAATCCTGCGCTGGGAGTTTCAGAAGATTCGGGGAACGAGGGAGCGTGAGCCATGTATGGCCTCCAAGAGGTGCGGTTTGCAGAAACCGCCGCCTCCGAGTCCAAACGGGGCGGCAGCTCGACGGGTTGGACTACCGGGCACCTCTTGCGAGAACCGGCCGGGCTTGCGCCCGCCCGTCGAGCCGCCAAAACTGGGGGCACGAATGACAAAGCCGCAGACCTTGCGGGTGACTGCGGCTTTCGTCGCAGAGATGCTTCAGGAGTCCAATCCCGGTCACGCCTTTTTCTGACATGACCGGCGCAGTATAGCCACGCAGTACTCGTCATTCGCCCCCGTCAACCGGGGATGCCCCTACTGTCCATGGCCCCTCCCCCGATGCTGGAACAATGCCCCACCATGGACGGCCTCGACCTCATCAAAACCTTCCGCGAAGTTGCCTTCCGCCGCAGCTTCTCCCGCGCCGCCGATTCGCTCGGCATGTCCAAGGCCACGGTCAGCCGCTATGTGGCCGAGCTCGAAACGCGCAGCGGCGTGCGGCTCCTGAACCGCTCCACCCGTTCGCTGAGCCTCACCGATGCCGGGCAGGTGCTGCTGGACCGCAGCACCGAGCTGGTGGCGATGGCCGAGAACACGCTCAACGACCTGCAGGCGCACGGCTCGCACCCCAAGGGTCGCCTGCGCATGAGCGCGCCGAACGGGATGATCGCGGGTTGGCTCTCGGATGTGATGGCCGCATTCATCAACCTCTATCCCGACGTGTACGTGAGCCTGGTGTTCACCAACCGCGACATCGATCTGATCGAGGAAGGCATCGACATCCACCTGACGGGTGGGCGCATCGACGACATGAACCTGATCGTGCGCCGGCTGGTGCAGTACGACATGGTGGTGTGCGCCTCGCCGGCCTATTGGGCGCGGCGCGGCATTCCGCAGGTGCCCGAGGACGTGGGCCGTCACGACATCCTGAGCTATGCGTCGATGCCGACCACGCACCTGCCCTTCGAGACCGAGGGCAGGCCGCACGAGGTGGCGGTTCACAGCCGCATGGAGGCCAACGACGCGATGGCGCTCATCGAGCTGGCGCTGCGCGGCGTGGGTGTGGCCTATGTGCCGGAGCCGCTGGCGCAATCGCACCTGGAGCGCGGGGCGCTGGTGCCGGTGCTGCGCGAGCACATGCCGCGCGACCACTGGCTGTATGCGGCCTATTCGCAGCGCCGCCACAACAGCGCGGCGATGCGGGCGATGCTCGACTTCCTGGAGAAGTCGATGGAGCCGCTGGGCGACCCGCCCACGATGCCGGCATCGCCACCGGCGTCACCGGTCTCGCCCCCGGTTACATGCGCCCTTTCCAGGGCACGAGACGTCGCTCGAGCCACCGCATCAGCAGGTCGAACAGATACGCCACCACGCCAATGACGATGATGCCCATGATGACGATGTCGGTGCGCAAAAAGTTCGACGCGTTCAGCACCATCTGACCCAGGCCCATGTTGGCCGCGACCATCTCGGCGGCCACCAGCGTGGTCCAGCCGAAGCCGATGGCGATGCGCATGCCCACGAGGATGTCGGGCAGCGCCGAGGGCAGGATGACGTGGCGGATCACCTGCATGTAGCTCGCGCCCATGGAGTACGCGGCGTTGATCTGCTCCTGTGAGGCGCTCCGCATGCCAGAGCGCGCGGCGAGGGCCAGCGGTGCGAAGCAGCTCAAAAAGATCAGCAGCACCTTGGGCAGCTCGTCGATGCCGAACCAGATGATGATGAGCGGCAAATACGCGAGCGGCGGCAGCGGCCGATAGAACTCCAGCGGCGGATCGAAGATGCCGCGCCAGAAGCGGCTCATGCCCATCGCAATGCCGACCGGAATGGCGGTGGCGCACGCAAGGAAGAACGCCGAGAACACGCGGAACATGCTCGCGAGGAAGTGCTGCCACAGCGGCTTGTCGTTGGCCTGGCCCGTGAGGTATTCGTAGAACTGCTGGAACACGGCCTGCGGCGTCGGCAAGAAGAGCGGCTTGACCCAGCCCATGTTCGTGACGACGAACCACAGCGCGACCAGCGTCACCACGGTGACCACGCTGATGACGACGCTGGAGCCCTCGCCCGGCACCTTGAAGGCGCTGGTCTTGAGCTTGGCGCCCGGCGCGGGCGGCGGCGATGCGGCGGGTTTCGAAGGCGGCGTCATGGCAACAACAGCAGCAGCGTTGGGCGATGCGATGGTGACCTCAGGCATGGGCGGCCTCGCGATGGTGAATGATCGACAAGACCTCTTCGCGCATGCGGATGAATTCGGGCTCCGACTTCACCTTGCGCGAATCGCCGTGCGAGAGGTACTGGCGCGAGAACGGCACGTTGTCGTAGACGTGCGAAATGCGCCCCGGGCTCGGGCTCATCACGATGAGGCGCGTCGCGAGAAAGAGCGCCTCTTCCACCGAGTGCGTGATGAAGAACACCATCTTGTTCGACTTGGACCAGGCCTTGAGCAATATCTCCTGCACCTGCTCGCGCGTGAACGCATCGAGCGCGCCCATGGGCTCGTCCATCAGCAGCACGGCCGGGTCGCTGGCCAGCGCGCGCGCAATGCCCACGCGCTGCTGCATGCCGCCCGAGAGTTCGTACACCGCGCGGTCCGCGTACTGCTGCAGGCCGACGAGCGCGAGCTTGTCTTCGGCGATGCGGTCGCGTTCGGCCTTGCCCGTGCCGGCCAGGCGCAGGCCGAGTGCCACGTTGTCGCGCACGTTGAGCCAGGGCATGAGCGCGTGCTTCTGGAACACCACGCCGCGGTCCGCACCGGGGCCGACGACGGGTTTGCCATCCAGAAGAATCTCGCCGGTCGATGGCGGCAGGAAGCCCGCGATGCTGTTGAGCAGCGTCGTCTTGCCGCAGCCCGAAGCACCGAGCGCAACGACGAAATCGCCGTCGTGCATCGTGAGGTTGACGGGCGCCAGCGCCTGCAGCGTGCCGCCCTTGACGGCGTAGTTGACCGTGAGGTCGCGGATGTCGAGCGTGGGCATCGGATGTGCGCCCCGCTCTTACTTGCCCATCGCCTTGTCGACGTACACGGTGGTCACATAGGCGCCGTAGTCGGGTTTGACTTCCTGCACGCGGCCCTGCTCTTTCAGGAAAGCCGCCGTGCCCGCCATCGCCTTGGCCGCACCACCACCCAGCCACGTGGGCGAGACCTGCTCGGCCATGGTCGGGAAGGTGTAGAGCGACATGGCCGCGCCCACGTCCTTCGGGTCGGCTTTGGTCCACTTGGCCATCGCCTTGGTCTGCGGCGAATCGGGCGTCCAGCTCTTGCCGGTGGCCTTGTATTCCTCGTTGGCGCGGTTCAGGGCTTTGACGAACGCGATCATGAAAGGCTCGTTGGCCGCGGCCCACTTGGCGTTGACGACGATGCCCTCGAAGGTCGGCGCGCCGCGCTTGCCGATGCTGCCCGAGGTGGCGATGGTCTTGCCCGTGCCCTTGATCTTGGAGAGCACCGGGTCCCAGATGAAGGTGGCGTCGATGTCGCCGCGCTCCCATGCGGCGGCGATCTCGGGCGGGCGCATGTTCATCACGTTGACGCTCTTCGGGTCGACGCCGTCCATCTTCATGCCGGCCATGAGCTGGTAATGCGCGGTCGAGACGAAGGGCGTGGCCACTTTCTTGCCCGCGAGGTCCTTCATGCTGTTGATGCCCGACGCGTTGCGGGCAATGAGCGCTTCGGCGTTGGCGATGTCCGCCGAGATCCAGAAGAGCTTGATGTCCTGGCCCTGGCTGGCTGCCGCGGTGAGCGGGCTGGAGCCGGTCTCGCCCATCTGCACGTCGCCTGAAGCCATCGCGCGGATGACGTCGCCACCGCCGGAGAACATGCGCCAGTTGATCTTGTAGCCGGTGGCCTTTTCGACCTCGCCGGATTCCATGACCAGGCGCAGGGGGACCAGCATGTCCTGGTGGGCGAAGGTGACCTCCTTGGCTTGCTGTGCGGAGGAGATGCCGCAGAGCGTGAGGGTGGCGGCCAGGATGGCGAGTTGGAGGGGGAGACGGCGGGACGTGGTCATCGGGTTTCTCCAATTGAGTGATCGGAGCGACTTTGCACTTAACGCGTGCGGCCAGGAAGTACCAGCGAGGTTGGGGGGATGGAGCCAGCTTGTCCGTGAATACCCTTGTTGTGGTGCATATGGCACTCAGACGGGGCGTTCTTGCTGCCCCCGCGGCGCTGGCTGGGCTTTGAGTTACTTGCTTTCTTTTGCTTTCCGAGGCCGGGTCTCGCCCCGGCAGGCGACCTACTTTTCTTTGCTTCGCCAAAGAAAGGTAGGCAAAAGAAAGGCGACCCTGCTGTCTGCGACCCTCCGCTTCGCTGCGGGCAACCTGCGGTGCTCACGTTTCGCGGGGTCTCGCCCAAACTCGCTTCGCTCAAACAAGGGCGAGCCCTGATCCGCGAAACGCTCCGCTCCTCGGCGCATACAGAAGGGCTTGGGGGACCAACGCGCCATCGCTGCGCTCGGCCAGCTCTCGGGCCTTCGCTTTGCTCGGCTTGAGTTGGTTTTCTCTGCGGCGACGAGCTTTTGCTCCCACTGAGTCCGGATTGGCCCCCTCCCCTTCCGGGGGAGGGTTGGGGTGGGGGCATGCGGCACTTGATGAGGCGCTGCCGTGTAGCGAGCGCCATCGTGCCCCCATCCCAGCCTTCCCCCGGAAGGGGAAGGAGCAATGCATCAGGCCCGGTGTCGCATGTCTTGTCTTTCTCCCTCCCCTCCCGGGGGAGGGCCGGGGTGGGGGCACGGTGGCCGAGCGAAGCAATGGCCCGATTGCCAAGCCGAGCGAAGCAATGGCCCGTTCGGTATCCAAGCCCCTCTGGCTGCGCCGAGGAGCGCAGCGTTTCGCGGATCAGGGCTCGCAGCTGTTTGAGCCGAAGGCGAGTTCTGCGAGACCCCGCGAACCGCGAGCACCGCAGGTTGCCCCGTAGCGAAGCGCAGGGGTCGCAGACAGTGGGGTCGCCTTTTCTTTGCTTACGTTCTTTTGGCGAAGCAAAAGAAAGTAAGTCGCCCGCCGGGGCGAGACCCGGCCTCGGAAAGAAAACTAGATCAATGCGTACGAAACCCAGCGGTTCTCTTCTCGCCGCGCGCCAAAGCCAGCTCCTCAACCGCCATCCCTAGCGCACGGATACCAGCCGGAATTTGTGAAGCCGCAATGGACGAAAGCCGTAGCCGAAAGAACGGACATGGATACGGCGGCCGTGCAAAGAACACATCACCAGCCTCAATAAGCACCCCATGGCTCCGAGCCATGAGAGACAGCTCCGTCGCATCCACCCAGGTAGGCGCCTGAACCCAGATCGAAGCCCCCCCAGAAGGCAGCCGGAACTCAAAATCCGGCAAATGATCCCGCAGCGCCTGCGCCGCCATCGCCAGCCGCTCCTGCATCGCATGGTTCACCCGCCGCGCATGCGACTCGTGATGCCCCAGCGAAAGAAACAGCGCATACGCGTGCTGCAAAAACGCACTCGGATGCCGAACCATCGCATGCCGAATAACGCGCAGTTCCTTGATCAACGCCCGAGGCGCCACGATGAACCCCAGCCGCAAAGCAGGCGACAAGCTCTTCGACACCGAGCCCACGTAAATCACCCGCCCCGTCTTGTCGAGACTCTTCAACGCAGGCATCGGCGCACCTTCGTACAGGTTCTCCGCCTCGTAGTCATCCTCGATGATCACGAAGTCCTGCAGCTCGGCCTTGCGCAGCAGCCACTGCCGTCTTTCCAGGCTCAGCGTCGCAGTCGTAGGGCTCTGGTGCGAGGGCGTGACGAACAGGTAGTCGGCCGCGGGCAGCGCATCGACCACGAGCCCGTCTTCATCGACATCGACCTCCACCCACTTGGGCTGCCGCAGCGAAAAGCTGTTGCGCGCATGCGGGTGGCCCGGCTCCTCCAGCCCCACGCGCGTCTGCTCGTCGAACAGCGCCTCGGCCAGAAGGTAGTACGCGTGCTGCGCACCCATGGTCACGAGGATCTCTTCCTTCAGCGCGAACACGCCGCGCTTGGGCAACAAGCGCGTGCGGATCTGCTCGATGAGGTCGGGCACATCGTCGGTTTCGAAATCGGGCGTCCAGTGCGGCAACTGCGATCGGGCCAGGCTGCGCGCGCAGCATTCGCGAAAGTCTTCGGTCGGAAATAACTGCGGGTCGTAGTTGCCGTAGACGAAGGGGTACGGGTAGTCGCGCCACCTGTCCGGCTTGGAGAGCGTGGGCTTGTCGACCAGCGAGCGCAGCACGCGGCCCGACCAGTCGGGCGGCTGGCTCGCCTGCCCGCTGCGGCCGACCAGCGGTTCGGCATGCACCGCAGTGAGCGGCCGTGCGTTGTGCGCCACAAACACGCCGCTGCGCGGGCGCGCTTCCAGAAAGCCTTCATCGATCAGTTGCAGGTACGCCGAGGTGACGGTGTTTCGGCTCAGCCCGAGCAGCGCCGCCAGTTCGCGCGACGAAGGAAGCGGCGCGCCGGGCGCGAGGTGCTCTTCGAGGATCGCCTGCACCACGGCGGTTCGCAAACGCGCCTGCAGCGGCAGCGCCGGTTGGTCGGGCAGCGCAAAAAGCTGCGCCCACTGGGTGGATCGCGGGTTCGGAGGCATGGTGCGCCGCAGTTTAGGACAGGCACCCCCTTCGTGGTGCCCTGGCAATGCCCGATGGCGCTCTGGCTCGGTCGAATCACCCCATCTGGCCCTATCGCGCCGCCACCCGGCTGCCTACGCTTGTGCCATTCATTTCCGCTCCGGAGTTCCGTTTGACCGCCCAACCCTCTTCATCTTCTTCCTCAGTGACCACCGACACCCTCGCCGCCTTCAGCGACGCCTGGAACCGCCACGACATCGACGCGCTGATGAGCTTCATGACACCGGACTGCATCTTCCAGACGGCCGCCGGACCCGACGCCTGCGGCGCCCGCCACGTGGGCACGGAAGCGGTGCGCAAGGCCTTCGCTGGCGCCTGGCAGGCGGTGCCCGATGCGCAGTGGGTCAACGGCCAGCACTTCGTGCACGGCGACTTCGGCACCTCGCAATGGACCTTCACCGGCACCGCCGCCGACGGCAGCCGCATCGAGACGGACGGCATCGACGTCTTCACCTTCAGGGACGGAAAGATCCATCTGAAGAACGTGTTCCGCAAGGCCCGGCCGAACCTGCCCGCGGCGAAGTAGCTGGGCGGCAACGACCTGCCTTCCTCACCTGGAGCCCTCTCATGACCATCGCAGCAGGGACCACCCGATTCACCAGTGACGCCAGCGCCGCGACCATCGACGGCGCCGCCCCCATGCAACCACCGCAAGACCCGTTCCGCCCCTACGACCCGCAATACGACCCGCTGCTTGCGCCCGACCCTGGCGCCGGCCGCGCGTACGCGCCCACCTGGTGGGTGGCGAGCGCGGGCACGCCGCCCGAAGACGATGGGCCCTTGCTGAACGACATCGACGTGGACGTGGCCATCATCGGCTCGGGCGCCACGGGCATGGCGACGGCGCTGTACCTCGCGGAGGAACACGGCATCAAGGCCACGGTGCTCGAAGCCAACCAGGCCGCGTGGGGCTGCTCCAGCCGCAGCGGCGGACAGGGCCAGAACGCGAGCGGGCGGCTGAAGCGCTCGCAGTGGATCGAGCGCTGGGGCCTGGACACCGCGAAGAAGCTCGATGCCGAGATCCGCAAGGGCTTCGAGAATTTCCGCCACCTCACGACGCAGATCGATTGCGATGCCTTCGATGGCGGCCATCTCTATCTTGCGCACCGGCCCGAGAAGCTGGTCGGCCTGGAAGCCGAGGCCCGCCTGATGCGCGAGACCTTCGGCTACGCGACCCGCATGATGGGCACCGAGGAACTGCGGCGCGACTACTGCGACGAGCGCGAGGCCAAGGGCGCGATGTTCGAGGCCGAGGGCGTGGGCATCCATCCGCTCAAATTCACCTTCGGGCTGATGCGCCGCGCGCGTGCGCTGGGCGTGACGGTGCACACATCGAGCCCTGTGCAGGGCTGGCACACCATCGACGGCGTGCACCACCTCCGCACCCCCGCCGGCACGGTGCGCGCGCGCCGCGTGGCGGTGTGCACCGGCGGCTACACGGGGCAGGCGCTGAGCCCGATGCTGAAGAACCGGATCATGCCGATCCTCTCGAACTCGGTGGTGACGCGGCCGCTCTCCGATGCGGAGCTGGCCGCGACCAACTTCAAGTCGCACACCTTTTTGACCGACACGCGCACGCTGCGCTTTTATTACCGGCTGCTCAAGGGCAACCGGCTGCAGATCGGCAGCCGCAGCGCGGTGAGCGGCGCCGATGCCGAAGACCCGGTGCACCTGAAGCTGCTGACCGACGCGATCGCGCGCAAGTTTCCGCCGCTCACCGACATCCGCATCGACTACTCGTGGTGGGGCTGGGTCGACATGAGCCACGACATGATGCCGCGCATCACGCAGCCCGATGCGGCCAAGAAGATCTGGTACGCGGTGGGCTACGGCGGCAACGGCGTGTCGTTCTCGACATGGGCGGGCAAGCGGTTGGCCGAGCGCATGGCGGGCAAGGACGCGGGCAAGGACGTGTTCGAGCTCCCGATCTACCACTCGCCGCTGCCGTTTCCGAACGTGATGGGGCTGGTGGAGTCGCGCGCGTTCGCGCCGTTCCGGCGCATCGGGCAGCGCGCGCTCTACAAGTGGTATTGGCTGCGGGACGAGAAGTAGACAAGCAAGCAACAAGGAGCGCCGAGCCGCGCACCGCCCGCGCGCATTCACCGAAGTGGCGCATGCCGCTGGTGCACAACGGGGCAAACCCGTGGCTTCTGGCCCTGCGAGTCGCGCGCAATTGGCTCTTCGCCCCCACGCAGCCAGCGCCTATCTTCGACGGCAAGGCCGAAGCGGCCGAAGCCTGTTGCCTGTGTCGAACTTCCTGAGGTCCTGCCATGTCCCTTCCCCGTTTCACGCGCCGTGCCACCCTGCTCTCGGCCGCCTCGGTGGCCGCGAGCACGCTGCTCCCGCTGCCCGCATCGGCCGCCGACGAACCCAGGCGCGGCGGCACGCTGGTGATCGGCAGCACGCAGACGCCGCGGCACCTGAACGGCGCGGTGCAGTCGGGCATTGCGACGGCGATGCCTTCCACGCAGATCTTCGCGAGCCCGCTGCGCTTCGACGACAAGTGGAACCCGCAGCCGTACCTGGCCGAATCGTGGAAGCTCGCCGACGACGGCAAGTCGCTCACGCTCAAGCTGCGCAAGGACGCGGTGTTCCATGACGGCAAGCCGGTCACCTCGGCCGACGTGGCGTTCTCGGTGATGGCCATCAAGGCGAACCATCCGTTCACCACCATGCTCGGCCCGGTCGAGAAGGTGGAGACGCCCGATGCGCAGACGGCCATCATCCGCATGAGCGTGCCGCACCCGGCCATCGTGCTGGCGATGTCGCCGGCGCTGTGCCCCATTCTTCCCAAGCACATCTACGGCGACGGGCAGGACCTGAAGAACCATCCGCGCAACACGACCGACGTGGTGGGCTCGGGCCCGTTCCGCGTGACTGAGTTCAAGCCGGCGCAGCGCATCGTGCTGGAGCGCTTCGACAAGTTCTTCCTGTCCGGCAAGCCCTACCTGGACAAGGTGATCGTCAACGTCACGCCCGACATGGCGAGCCTCATGCTGGGCCTGGAGCGCGGCGACATCCAGATGCTGCCCTTTGCCACGCTGCCCACCGACCTGCGCCGCATGGCGACCGACCCGAAGGTGTCGATCACGCCCAAGGGCTACGACGGCATCGGCGCGCTCAACTGGCTGGCCTTCAACACGGCGAAGAAGCCGCTCTCTGACGTGCAGGTGCGCAAGGCCATCGCCACGGCCATCGACAAGAACTTCATCGCCAAGGCGCTCATGGGTGGCTTCGCGACCGTGTCCGACGGCCCGCTGGTGGCCGCGAGCCCCTTCGCGGTGAACGACCTGGTGCGCTATCCGCTGGACCTGAAGAAGGCCGCCGAGATGCTCGATGCGGCGGGCTACAAGGCCGGCGCGAACGGCGAGCGCTTCAAGCTCACCATCGACTACCTGCCGGGCGCGGACGACCAGCAGAAGAACGTGGCCGAATACATCCGCGGCCAGCTCAAGAAGGTGGGCATCACGGTGGAGGTGCGCGCCTCGGCCGACTTTCCGGCGTGGGCCAAGCGCCTGGCCTCGCACGACTTCGACATGTCGATGGACCTGGTGTTCAACTGGGGCGACCCGATCATCGGCGTGCACCGCACGTACCTGTCGACCAACATCAAGCCGATCGTGTGGACCAACACGCAGTCGTATGCCAACCCGAAGGTGGACGAGCTGCTCAACACCGCGGGCGGGCTGATCGATGCGACCCAGCGCAAGGCCTACTACGCGACCTTCCAGAAGATCGTGACCGACGACCTGCCGATCGAGTTCATCAACCAGGTGCCCTACCACACCATCGCGAGCAAGAAGCTGGGCAACGTGCCCGCCACCATCTGGGGGCCGCTCTCGCCGATGGACGAGGTCTACTTCAAGTAAGGCGGGCGCGATGGGCACGCTTCGCTACGCCGCCTCGCGACTGCTCCAGGCCATCGGCCTGGTGCTCGCGGTGGTGGTGCTCAATTTCGTGCTGGTGCACGCCGCACCGGGCGACCCGGTGGAGACCATCGCCGGTGCCAGCGGCGGCATGTCGCCCGAACTCATGGCGCAACTGCGCACGCAGTACGGGCTCGACCAATCGCTGCCGGTGCAACTGGGCGTTTACCTCGGCAAGGTGGCGCGGGGCGACCTGGGCTACTCGTACTTCTTCAACCTGCCGGTGACGGCCATGATCGCGGAGCGCGTGCCGGCCACGCTGCTGCTGGTGCTCAGCTCGGTGCTGCTGGCCTTCTTCGCGGGCACGGCGCTCGGGGTGCTGTCGTCGCGCAAGCCCAATGGCTGGCTCTCGCAGTTCATCACGGTGCTGTCGCTGGTGGGGTTCGCGGCGCCGGTGTTCTGGCTGGGCATCATGCTGGTGATCCTGCTGGCCTCGGTGTTCCCGATTCTTCCTGTCGCAGGCATGCGCTCCATCGACTCCACGGGCGGCGGCGGCCTGAAGGACATGCTCGACGTGGCGCATCACCTGGTGCTGCCCACGCTCACGCTGAGCCTGGTGTACCTCGCGCAGTACAGCCGCCTGGCGCGCTCCTCGATGCTCGACGTGCTGGGCTCGGACTTCATCCGCACCGCGCGCGCCAAGGGGTTGGCCGACCGGGTGGTGCTCTACAAGCACGCGCTGCGCAATGCGCTGCTGCCGGTGGTCACCGTGCTGGGGCTGCAGTTCGGCAACGTGCTGGCCGGCGCCATCCTGGTGGAGACGGTGTTCAACTGGCCGGGCCTCGGCCGGCTGGCCTTCGAGTCGGTGCTGCGGCGCGACTACCCGACCATTCTGGGCGTGCTGCTGTTCTCCTCGATCGTGGTGGTGGTGATGAACCAGCTCACCGACCTCTGCTATCGCTTCATCGACCCGAGGATCAAGGCCTCATGAGCAAGGTGATCACGATGCCTTCTGTCGCTGCCGCATCTTCAAAGACGCCCAAGACCTCGCCCGCGGTGCGGGTGGAGCACCCGGGCACGGAAGCGATGCGCATGTTCCTGCGCAATCCCGCCGCCATCGCCGGCATGGTCATGCTGGTGCTGATGCTGGCGGTGGCCATCGCCGGGCCCTGGCTCTATCCGGCCGACCCGTTCGAGATCAAGACCGCGCCGCTCACCCCGCCCTTCAGCGAAGACGCGTGGCTGGGCAGCGACTACCTCGGGCGCGACGTGCTCACCGCGCTCATCTACGGCGGGCGCGCCACGCTGCTGGTGGGTGCGGTGGCCGCGCTGCTGTCGGTGGTGATCGGCATCACGCTCGGTGCCTTCGCGGGCTACTACGGCGGCAAGGTCGATGCCGCGCTGATGAAGCTCACCGAGTTCTTCCAGGTGCTGCCCGCGCTGCTCTTCGCGATGGTGGTGGTCACGCTTTTTTCGCCCACGCTGGTGACGGTGACGCTGGCCATCGGCATCGTGAGCTGGACCGGCACCGCGCGCCTCGCGCGCGCCGAGTTCATGAAGTACCGCGGACTGGAGTTCGTGCGCGCCGAGCGGGCCATCGGCGCGCGCGACGCGCGCATCATCTGGAAGGTGATCCTGCCGAACGCATTGCCGCCGCTGGTGGTGTCGGCCACGCTGGCCATCGGCGCGGCGATCCTGTTCGAGGCGGGCCTGTCGTTCCTCGGTCTCGGCGACCCGAACCAGATGAGCTGGGGCCTGATGATCGGCTCCAGCCGGCAGTACGTGCTCTCGTGCTGGTGGGCGGTGGCCTTTCCGGGCGCCGCGATCTTCATCACCGTGCTGGCCGTCAGCCTCATCGGCGACGGGCTGAACGATGCCCTCAACCCCAAGCTGAGGGAACGCTGATGGCAACGGGCAACGACAACAACAACGGCGATGCACTGCTCCGCGTGCAGGACCTGCACGTCGAGTTCAAGACCCGGCGCGGCCAGGCACTGGTGCTCAACGGGGTCGACTTCGAAATCCGCGCCGGCGAAACGCTGTGCGTGGTCGGCGAATCGGGCTGCGGCAAGAGCATGACGGCGCTGGCGCTGCTGCGGCTCATTCCCTCGCCGCCCGGGCGCATACGCGACGGCCGCGTGCTGTTCCAGGGCGAAGACCTGGTGCAGGCGAGCGACGCGCGCATGCGCGAAGTGCGCGGCAACCGCATCTCGATGATCTTCCAGGAGCCGATGACCTCGCTGAACCCGGTGTTCACGGTGGGCGACCAGATCGGCGAGTCGCTGCAGCTGCATGCCGGCATGAACGCGCGCGAGGCGCGCCAGCGCGCCATCGAGATGCTGCGCCAGGTGGGCATTCCGGCACCCGAGCGGCGCGTGGACGAGTACCCGCACCAGCTCTCCGGCGGCATGCGCCAGCGCGTGATGATCGCCATGGCGCTGGCCTGCCGGCCCGACATCCTCATTGCCGACGAGCCCACCACCGCGCTGGACGTGACGGTGCAGGCGCAGATCTTCGACCTGCTGCGCGAGCTGCAGCGCGAGAAGGGCACGGCCATCATGCTCATCACGCACGACATGGGCGCGGTCGCCGAGATGGCCGACCGCGTGATGGTGATGTATGCCGGCCGCGTCATCGAACAGGGCACCACCGAGCAGGTGCTGTCCGAGCCCGGCCATCCCTACACGCGCGGCCTCATCGACTGCCTGCCCGAGCTCGGCAGCAGCGCGGCCCGGGAAGGCGACGTGCGCGAAGACCTTGCCGAGATCGCGGGCGTGGTGCCTTCGATCTGGGAACTAGGCACGGGCTGCGCCTTTCGCGAGCGCTGCCCGCGCGCCATGGAGCGCTGCGCGGCCGAGGTGCCGCCGATGTTCGCGGTGACTGGCGAAGTGGCGGCCGGCACGCCGCATGGCGCTGCCTGCTGGCTGCATGGCGAGGCCTTCAAAACCCTCGAAGCACGCGAACGGGAGGCCGCATGACATTCATCGGCAAGACCGACACGCTGCTTTCGGTCGAAGACCTGAAGGTGCACTTTCCGCGCGGCAAGTCCGGCTGGGGCCGCACGCCCGAGGTGGTGAAGGCGGTGGATGGCGTGTCGTTCGCGGTGCGCCGCGGGAGCACGCTCGCGGTGGTCGGCGAATCGGGCTCGGGCAAGACGACGACCGCGCTGGCGGTGATGCGGCTCGCGCCCGTCACCTCGGGCCGCATGCAGCTGGGCGACACCGACCTGGGCGCGCTGCAGGGCGAGGCGCTGCGGCAGGCGCGCACGCGCATGCAGATCATCTTCCAGGACCCGTTCTCCTCGCTCAACCCGCGCGAGCGCGCGGGCGCGGCGGTGCGCGCACCGCTGGACCTGATGCGCGTCGGCACGCCCGAGGAGCGCACCCGCCGCGTGGCGGAGCTCTTCGAGGCCGTGGGTCTTCGGCCCGAGCAGCAGCACCTGTTTCCGCACCAGTTCTCGGGCGGGCAGCGCCAGCGCATCAACATCGCGCGGGCGCTGGCCACCAACCCCGAGCTGGTGGTGTGCGACGAGCCGGTGTCGGCGCTGGACATCGCGATCCGCGCGCAGATCCTCAACCTGCTCGCGCGGCTGCAGCGCGAGCTGGGGCTGACCTATCTGTTCATCTCGCACGACATGGCGGTGGTGGAACACATCTGCGACGACATCGCTGTGATGTATCTCGGCCAGATCGTCGAGCGCGCGCCGCGGCGCAGCTTCTTCGCGCGGCCGCTGCATCCGTACAGCGTGGCGCTGATGTCGGCGGTGCCGACGGTCAGCGGTGGCCGCCGCCGCGCCGCGAACCGCATCAAGCTGAGCGGCGATCCGCCGAGCCCCATCGATCCGCCGAAGGGCTGCCGCTTCGCCGGGCGCTGCCCCGTGGCAGAGCCGGCCTGCGCGGCCGAGCTGCCGCCGCTGCGCGAGGTCGCGCCCGATCACTGGGTGCGCTGCAGGCGCGTCGACATCGTCGACGGACTGCCGCGCCCTCCTCTTTCGATTCCAGAGTCGCCATGAGCCTCAACAACGCAACCACCACCGTCTATCCCGCCCGCAAGATCATCACCATGAACCCGATGCAGCCGCACGCCACCCACGTGGCGGTGCGCGACGGGCGCGTGCTGGCCGTCGGCACGCTCGCGGACATGCAGGCCTGGGGCGCGTTCACGCTGGACGAGCGCTTTGCCGGCAAGGTGCTGATGCCCGGCCTCGTCGAAGGCCACTGCCACCTGAAGGAAGGCAGCATGTGGGACTGGACGTACCTCGGCTGGTTCGACCGCCGCGACCCCGCGGGCAAGGTGTGGAGCGGCCTGCGCTCCATGGACGAAGTGGTGGCGCGCCTCACCGAGGTGGCCGCGAAGATGACCGCCGAAGGCGTGCCCGACACCGAGCCGCTGATCGCCTGGGGGTTCGACCCGATCTACTTCGGCGGCGAGCGCATGACCGTGCGCCATGTGGACCGCGCGAGCGCCACGCGGCCCATCGTCATCGGCCATGCCAACGGCCACCTGATGAACGTGAACAGCGCGATGCTGCGCATCGCCGAGATCACGCGCGACAACGAGGTCGAGGGCGTGGTCAAGTTCGCGGAAGGCCCGAGCGAAGGCGAGCCCACCGGCGAGCTGCAGGAGCCGGCCGCCATGTTCCTGGTGCTGCGCAAGATCGGCAACGCCGGCCTGCTCGCGCCGATGACCGAGGCCGGCGTGCGCTCCTTCGCGAAACTGGCCTGCCTGCAGGGTGTGACCACCGCGACCGACCTGGTGAACAAGCTCACGCCCGAAGACTGCGGCGTGCTGGAGGCAACGACGGGCGACGACGGCTTCGGCGTGCGCATCCTCCCCGCATTCCAGGCCTTTCACGGCACGCACGGCGCGGCGCTGGGCGCGGAGCATGTGAAGAGCCTCGTGCCGCGCAACACCGACCGTCTGCGCTACGGCCTCGTGAAGATGATGCTCGACGGCTCGATCCAGGGGTTCTCGGCGCGGCTGCGCTGGCCGGGGCATTTCAACGGCGCTCCCAACGGCATCTGGGTCACGGCGCCCGCGCAGTACGAGGCCGACTTCGAGACCTACCACCGCGCCGGCCTCACCATCCACACGCACACCAACGGCGACGAGGCGAGCGAGGTGGCCATCGATGCCATCGAACGCGTGCTCGCGCGTGCGCCGCGGCCCGACCACCGCCACACGCTGCAGCACGGCCAGATGATCGATGCGCCGCTGTTCCGCCGCATGGCGTCGCTCGGCCTGTGCGCCAACCTTTTTGCCAACCACATCTGGTACTGGGGCGACCAGCACTACGAGATGACCATGGGCCCCGACCGCGCCAACCGGCTCGATGCCTGCGGCAGCGCGCTGGCCGCGGGCGTGCCGCTGGCCATTCACTCCGATGCGCCGGTCACGCCGCTCGGGCCGCTCTTCACCGCGTGGTGCGCGGTGAACCGCGTCACGCCGAAGGGCCGGCTGCTGGGCGAGGCCGAGCGCATCACCGTGGCCGAGGCGCTGCGCGCCATCACGCTCGGCGCGGCCTGGACGCTGAAGCTGGACGGCGAGATCGGCAGCATCGAGTGCGGCAAGCGCGCCGATTTCTGCGTGCTCGAAGACGACCCGCTCGAGATGGACCCGATGGCCCTGAAAGATGCGCGCGTGTGGGGCACGGTGCTCTCGGGCCGCGTCTTCAAGGCGCAATACGCTTGAACGGGGCGCACGCGTGATGCCGACAAGAAAGCGCCTGCCGTTCACCGTCATCGGCGGCTTCCTGGGCGCCGGCAAGACCACGCTGCTCAACCGCTGGCTGCGCGAGGCGAAGGGCCTGCGCATGGCGGTGCTGGTGAACGACTTCGGCGCGCTCAACATCGATGCGGACCTCATCGCCGCCACGCACGGCGACACGCTCGCGCTGACCAACGGCTGCGTGTGCTGCCAGATCGGCGACGACCTGGGCCGCGCGCTGGTCGAGGCGATCGAGGCGAAGACGCCGTTCGACGCGGTGGTGATCGAGGCGAGCGGCGTGTCGGACCCGTGGCGCATCGCGCAGATCGGCATGGCCGCGCCGGAACTGAGCCTGGAAGGCGTGATCGTTCTGGTCGATGCCAGCGCCGCGGCGCGGCAGTCGCGCGACCCCCTGCTGGCGGACACGCTGGCGCGGCAGTTGAAGTCGGCCGACCTGGTGGTGGTCAACAAGATCGACCTGGCGAGCGAAACGGTCTTGGCCGAAGCGCGGGCCTGGGTGGACGCCACCGCGCCCGGAACGCCGTGCATCCAGACCGCGCAGGCGACGGTGCCGCTGTCGCTGCTGAGCGGCCTGGCGTTGCCTGCGACTGCGCACGCGGCGGTTCACGTCTGCGGTCCCGGCTGCGACCATCACGACCACCATGAGCATCACGACCACGCGCCGGACCATGGCGCGCTGTTCGCGACCTGGAGCGCGCAGCCCGAGGCGGTCATTCCCGCCGCCGCGTTGCGCACCTGGCTGCGCGAGGTGCCCGCGGGCGTGCTGCGGCTCAAGGGCGTGTTGCGAACCGGCCATGGCGCGGGCGGCGACGAATGGTCGGAGGTGCAGTTCGCGGGCCGCCATGGCTCGCTGCGCAAGGCCGCGCCGCCGGACGACGCGCGCGCGGCCGTGGTGGCGATCGGGTTGCGCGAACGGCTTCCGGAGGCGGCACTGAGCGATTTCTTCTCGCGCTGAGGCTGGGGTCGTGTTGCAATCGCACGTTTTTTCAACAACGTGCAGGCAGCCGACGCATGACGACGACCTCTTCTTCCCCTCTTCTGATCCGCCCGCCGGTGCCCGATGACTACGCGGGCTGGAAGCCGCTCTGGGACGGCTACAACGCCTTCTATGGACGCGAGGGGCCGACCGCACTGCCCGACGAAATCACGCAGATCACGTGGCAGCGCTTCTTCGATGTGTACGAGCCGGTGCATGCGCTCGTCGCGGAGCGCGATGGCCAGCTCGTGGGGCTCACGCACTACCTCTTTCACCGCAGCATGACGCGCATCGAGCCGACCTGCTACCTGTCCGACCTGTTCACGCTGTCATCGGAGCGCGGCCAGGGTGTCGGCCGGCAATTGATCGAGGGCGTGTACGCGCATGTGAAGCGCGTGGGCGGCCACCGCGTCTACTGGCAGACGCATGTGACCAACACAGCGGGGCGCACGCTCTACGACAAGGTGGCCACGCACGACGGGTTCATCGTGTACGGCACACTGGTCTGATGCCCGAGAACCGTTCATGCCGAGCTTGGCCTGTCCTGAGCCTGTCGAAGGATCGAAGCGCAGCGCGAAGCTTCGACAAGCTCAGCCCGAACGGTTTGGGTGGATCGAACGCAATTCCGTCTGAGCGCCGGCTAGGACAGCGACGATGCCGCCTGCAGCATCGCGCCCATCTTCTCGTGGATCAGGTTCACGGCCTTCAGGGGCCGCAGCATCACCTTGAATTCGGTGATCAGGCCCGCGTCGTTCCACTTGATCATGTCGACGCCGTTGACCGAGATGCCGTCGATCTCGACCTCGAATTCGAGCACCGCATCGCGCTCGCCCTTCAACTCTCGCACGTAGCGGAAGCTTTCGTTGAAGAACACATGAAAGGCCGCGCCCAGGTACTTGGCGGTGATGGCCTTGCCCAGTTGCGGCTTGTGCACCACGGGCGAGAGGAAGACGGCGTTGTCGTCCAGGAGGGCATCAAGCCCCTTCGCGTCATGCGATTTCACGAGCCGGTGCCAGGTGGCGAGGGTGTCGATCGGCATCAAGGGTCTCCTCAAGCAATGGTGCGGGGGAGTCTATCCGTCGGACCGGATCAGTACTTGATGGTGACGCCCGCCTTCACTCCGTTGTTGGCCTTGCCGTCGGAAGTCACGCCGCCGTTGAACGAGAGACTCCCGCCCGTGCTCCCACCCAGCGAATAGACCGGCCGCGGCATGGAGGTGTCGGTGCCGATGTACGTTCCGCTGCCGTCGGGCCGCTGCACGCCGACGGTTGCGCCCTTGGTGTAGGCCGAGGTTTCGGTCGAGTTGACGTTGGGGGCGACGTAGACGGTGCCCTTGTCGCTGCTGTCGATCGGCACCTTCACCTCTTCCGCGGCGGCGAACGAAGACCACGCGACCACGCTCACGCCCACAAGGATCAGTTTGTTCATGCGGCGATCCTGAGGACCGCGGCGCGCGATCCGTGTAGGACGGGAGGAAGCATGCCGGCCGGACATGGAGGCCGATGGCGCCCCTGCCGGTGTAGCCTCGGCCCCCATGGACTCCCTGATCGCCGCCTCCGCACGCGCCCTCGCCGGCGGGGACGCGCTCGGCGCGCTCAAGCGCATCGCGCTGCGCGACGATCCGCCCGCGCTGGCCCTGCGCGGCATCGCGATGGCGCAGCTCGGTGAACACCCACGCGCCCGCGAACTGCTGCGCCGCGCCGCGCGTGCCTTCGGCGCGCACGAAGAGCTGGCGCGTGCGCGCTGCGTCGTCGCCGAGGCCGAAGTGGCGATGGCGATGCGCGACCTGGGCGGCACGCCACGCGCGCTCGCAGCGGCTGCTGCCACGCTCGAAGCGCATGACGATTTCGCCAACGCGCGGCAGGCACGGCTCATCGCGGCGCGCCGGCTGCTGCTGCTCGGGCGCCTGGACGAGGCCGCCGCCGCGCTGGCGCTGCTCGATGGCCAGGCGCTGTCGCCGCCGCTCGCGGCGGTGGCCGAACTCACCGCGGCCGAGTTGGCGTTGCGCTCGCTGCGCATCGGCCCCGCGCGTGCCTCGCTCGCCCGTGCGCACGAAGCGGCCGGGCGCGCCCGCGTGCCGGCGCTCGCGGCCGAGGTGGCGGAAGCGCTGGCCGCGCTCGACCGCCCCGCCGCACGGCGGCTCTTTCCCGGCGGCGAGCAGGCGCTGCGGCTGGACGAGGTCGCCGCGCTCCTGGCCTCCGACGCGCTGGTGGTCGATGCCTGCCGCCGCGGCGTCGGTGCCGGCGATGCATGGCGGCCGCTCGCGCGCCGGCCCGTGCTGTTCGCGCTGGCACGTGCGCTCGCGGAAGCCTGGCCCGGCGATGTCGAGCGCGAGGCGCTGATCGCCTACGCCTTCAACACCCGCCACCCCGACGAAACGCTGCGCGCGCGCCTGCGCGTCGAGATCGGCCGACTGCGCGCGCTCGTCGCGGCACAAGCGGGCATCGAGGCCACCGCGCGCGGCTTCGCCCTCAAGCCGCGCGACGGGCGCGAGGTGGTGCTGCTGGCGCCGCCCATCGACGGCGAGCAGGGCGCGCTGGTGGCGTTGCTGTCCGATGGCGCGGCGTGGTCGACCTCGGCCCTCGCGCTCGCCCTGGACGCCAGCCAGCGCACCGTGCAGCGCGCGCTCGCCGAACTGGAGGCCGAGGGGCGCGTGCGCGCCATCGGCCGGGCGCGGGCGCAGCGCTGGCTCGCGCCGCCGCTCGCGGGATTCACGACGATCTTGTTACTCCCCTCTTCGCTGCCGATTGCCTAAAGTTGTCTCCAAGGCGCCGATCCGCGGTGCCTCCCCAAGGAGCCAACGATGAACAGCAAGAAAGACAGCAGCAGCACCCAGTCCGCCGTGCGCATGGCAGAGGTCGTGCGCGAGTACGGTCCCTTCGACGGCGTCGACAAGGTGGGCGGCGTGACGCACGACGGCCAGCGCGTCTGGGCCGCCACCGGTGCCCGGCTGATCGCCTTCGACCCCAAAAGCGGCGAACAGACCCGCACGCTGGACCGCGCCGCCGACGCCGGCACCGCCTTCGACGGCAAGCACCTCTACCAGATCGCCGAGGAGCGCATCGACAAGATCGACCCCGCCACCGGTGACGTGCTCAAGTCGATTCCCGCGCCCGGGCACGGCGCCGACTCGGGCCTCACCTGGGCCGAGGGCAGCCTCTGGGTGGGCCAGTACCGCGACCGCAAGATCCACCAGATCGACCCCGCCACCGGCGCGGTGCTGCGCACCATCGAATCGAACCGCTTCGTGACCGGCGTGACCTGGGTCGACGGCGAGCTGTGGCACGCCACCTGGGAAGGCGACGAGAGCGAACTGCGCCACATCGATCCCCAGAGCGGCGCCGTGCTCGAACGGCTGGAAATGCCGCGCGGCGTGAACATCAGCGGGCTCGAGTCCGACGGGGCCGACCTCTTCTATTGCGGTGGCGGCGGCACCGGAAAAATCCGCGCCGTGCGCCGTCCGAAATCCGCCAGGGCCTGAACCCAGGCCTTCGCGCTCCCCAACTCACTCAAGGAGAACACACCATGAACACCGCCGTTGCAGAAGTAACCAGCAGCCTGAAGAACCACCCCGTCGTGTCGAAGGACCGATGGCTCGCCCAGCGCAAGGCGCTGCTGGCGCGCGAGAAGGAACTGACGCACCTGCGCGACCAGATCGCCCGCGAGCGCCGTGCCATGCCGTGGACACGCGTCGAGAAGAACTACAGCTTCGACACACCCGAAGGACCGCGCAAGCTCGCCGATCTCTTCGAAGGCCGCCGCCAACTGGTGGTGCAGCACTTCATGCTCGGCCCGGACTGGGAGCAAGGTTGTCCGAGCTGCTCGTACATGGCCGATCACATCGCGGGCATGAAGGTGCACCTGGAGCACCGCGACGTGACGCTGCTGGTCGTCTCTCGCGCGCCGCTGGCCGAGATCGAGCGCTTTCGCGAACGCATGGGCTGGCAGTTCAAGTGGGTGTCGGCGCACGACAGCGACTTCAACTACGACTTCGGCGTGAGCTTCAAGCCGCAGGAATGGGCTGAAGGCAAGGGCGAGGTCTACTACAACTACAGCGTGCGCCCCTTCCCCGCGCAGGAGGCGCCCGGCATCAGCGTGTTCTACAAGGACGACGCGGGCGAGGTCTTCCACACCTACTCGACCTACGAGCGCGGCGTCGAAGTGATGATGGGCACGTACAACCTGCTCGACCTCACGCCCAAGGGGCGCGATGAGCAGAACCCGGTCTACGCGATGGATTGGGTGCGGCATCACGACCGCTACGAGCCGCAGCCGGTGGCCGCGAAGCCCGCGGCGGGTTCGTGCTGCCACGGCGACGACCACGGCAACCACTGAACGCGCGGAGACGATGCCATGGCAGCCGCGGACCTCTGGCCATGGCTCGCGGTCGCGGGAGTCGGCGCCCTTCACGGGCTGAACCCCGCGACCGGCTGGATGCTGGCCGCCGCGTGGGGCGTGCGCTCGGGTGACCGGGCACAGGCGCTGCGGGCACTGATGCCGATCGCGGTCGGGCATGCGGCATCGATTGCACTGGTAGCTGGCGCAGTGGCGTTGGGCCTCGCGATGGACCGTGTGGCGATGCAGGTGTTGGCGGGTGGACTGTTCGTTGCGGCCGTGGTGCTTCACCTCTGGCACCGGACGCCCAAGCCTGCGCGTGCGCCGGCAGGGCATGCCGGGCTCGCGCTCTGGTCTTTCATGATGTCCACCGCGCACGGGGCGGGGTTGATGCTGGTGCCGGCGTTGATTCCGCTGTGCATGACAGACGGCGCGGGCAAGCAGATCGCTGCATCCGATTCACTGATGCTCGCGTTCGCGGCGGTGGGTGTTCACACGGCGGCAATGCTCGCCGTCACAGGCTTGATCGCCAGTGGTGTTTGCCGTGGTTTCGATGCGGGTGCGCGCTGGCTTCGGAGCTTCTACTTGCGAACGCGCCCGCGCTTGAATCGCAAGAACATGCCGATTGCGAGTGCCGTCAGTATTCCGCCCAGGATGAACTGACCGACGATCGCGGCCAGCGCGGCACCGGAGATCAATCCGATGCCGATTGCGCCATCCACCAGGTGGAGGAATCCCTCCAGCTTGCCGGGGCGTTGAAACTTCATCGCGGTCCTCTCGAATAAAGCAGCTACGCCGCCTTCGGCTCCGGCAATATCGCCGTCAACGCAAAGTCGATCAGCCGCAGCCACGTCTCTTCGAGACCCATGATGTTGTAGTGGTCCGACTCCGGAACGGTCTCCACGGACACCGGCGTCGGCCATGCCGCGATGAGTTTCTGCGAGCGCTCCGGCAGCACGACATCGTCGTGCTCGGCCAGCAGCACCTGGGTCTTGGCCGCGACCTCCGCGCAGTGCGTGAGCGAGTCGAAGCGGTTGCGCAGCAGCAGCGACAGCGGCACGAGCGGGAAGCGCTTCTTCGCCACTTCGAGCATCGAGTCGTAGGGCGTGACCAGTTGCAGGCTCGCGAATTCCTGCCGCGCCACGAGTTGGATGGCCACGCCCGTGCCGAGGCTGCGGCCGACGACGTGCAGCCGCGCATTCGGGAAGGCGCGGCGCAGGTGCTTTGCGAACTGCGCGCCGTCTTCGACGGAGGCGATTTCCGAAGGGTGGCCTTGCGAGTCGGCCACGCCGCGGTAGTTGATCGCGGCGAAGCCGAAGCCTTCCGGCAGCCAGTGCAAGGTCTGCGCGGTGGCGCGAACGTCTTCGCTGCGACCCGCGAAATAGATGAACAGGTCCTGCACCGCCTCTTCGCCCTGGGGGTGGTAGACATAGCCGCGGACCATGCCGCCCGGCACCGTGTGCGAGTAGGTGGAAAAGTCGTCCGACAGCTGGACGACCGGGTGCTTGCGGGCATTGAAGAGGATGTGCCCCTGCCGCGTGGCAAGAAGGGTCCAGTAGGCGGCGAGGCTGCCGATGGCGGCGGCCGAGGCGGAGAGCGCGATGCGGGCGACTTTGGCTTTGGAGAGCAAGGTTTTTTCCTGAGCAGCGAGGCAGGTGGCGCGAGGCCTGTGTTTGTGTACTTGAGCGGTGCCCTAGTTTCGCCTCGTTCCTGGATAGGGTTGTGTCAGGATTTAGTTCCCTGGCGGGTGAGGCGTTTTCTTCTTCCTTCTCCCGCCGATGGCACCCGAGCCGGCCGCCCTCAGGATGCGGCGAAAGGTGGGGCACTCCATGTGGCTCGGCGCGGGACACACGGCCGCGTGGCGCAGGCCGTCGCGCATGGCGCTCAGTTTCTGGATCGTGCGGTCGAGCTCGTCGGCCTTGGCCGCGAGCATCTGCCGGTCGATGCGCGGCGAGCCCTCCGGCGCGAACATGCGGCCGATTTCATCGAGCGAGAAACCGGCGGCGCGCCCTGCGGTGATGAGCGCCAGCCGTTCCAGCACGCCGGCATCGAACAGGCGGCGCAGCCCGCGTCGGCCGGTCGAGGCGATGAGCCCCTTCTCGTCGTAGAACCGCAGCGTCGAAGCCGGAATACCCGACTGCTGCGCCACCTCGGCAATGTCCAGATGTTGCACCGCTTGACCTCAAGTCGACTTGAAGTTGCACAGTCTAGTCGTCGCCTCTTTTCCCGGGGGCATGCAAAGAAAGGACCAGACCCCATGAATGCCACGCAATCGAATCCCACCGAACAGGCCACGCTCTGGAATGGACGCGCAGGCCGCGCCTGGATCGACGGACAGGCGACGCTCGACCGGATGTTCGCCTCGTTCGAAGACCTGCTCGCCGACACGGTGCGCGCCACCTCCGCGCGGCGGGTGCTCGATGTCGGCTGCGGAACGGGCAGCACCACGCTGGCCGCTGCACGGGCAGCGGGCGCGCAGGGCGATTGCCTCGGCATCGACATCTCGGAGCCGATGGTCGCGGTCGCCCGCGCACGCGCCGCGCAGCTAGGCTCGACGGCTCGCTTCATCGCCGCCGACGTGCAGACCCACGCCTTCGAGCCCGCGAGTTTCGACCTCGTCATCTCGCGCTTCGGCGTGATGTTCTTCAACGACCCGGTAGCCGCCTTCGCGAACCTGCGCCGTGCGGCGAGCGCGAATGCGCGGCTCCAGGTCATCGCATGGCGAAGCGCCGCCGAGAACCCCTACATGACCGCCGCCGAGCGCGCAGCGGCGCCGCTGCTGCCGAACCTGCCGGTGCGCCAGCCGGGCGCACCGGGGCAGTTCGCCTTTGCGGACCGGCATCGGGTCGCGTCCATCCTGCAGGAGAGCGGATGGGGCGAAATCGACATCCAGCCGATCGATGCGAGCTGCGCTTATCCCGAGAAGGACCTCGTCGGCTATTTCACGCGGCTCGGCGTCGTCGGCCAGGTTCTCGAGGACGCGGACGAGGCGACGCGCCGGCAGGTCATCGGCACCTTACGCGCCGCCTTCGATCCGTTCGTGCATGGCGATGAAGTGCGCTTTGCGGCCGCCTGCTGGAAGATCGATGCGAAGGCGCGCGGCCAAGCCTGAGGCAACCACGTGCGCTGCGCGTGCGCTGCTACTCCTCCGCCCGGCCCTGCATCTGCGCCTTGAAGCCGCGGCTGTTCTCGAAGGCCACGTTCACCCGCTGCCCGTCGAAGCGCAGGGTGTACGTCACCACCATGTCTTCGCCCAGTTCGCGCGAGACGATGCGAAAGCTCTGCGCATCGAGCCAGTCGCCCTTGACTGCAACGGGCGCGTTGGCGGCCTTGTCGTTGATGCGAAAAAGGCCGTCGAGCCCGATCGGCCCCGCGAAGGGCTGTGCGGGCGCATCGGCGTCCTTCCTGTCGAACACGATCTCGTAGGCCGGCGTCACAGCCTTCAGGTCGAGCATCAGGCTCCTGATGCCCAGCACATTGCGATCGAATTGCCAGACCTTGCCGGAGACCACCGCCGCGAGCTCGGAAGGAGACGCGACCGCGCTCGGCTTCTCGACGGCCGCATCGCGGATGCGGTCGGCGAGCTGCGCCTGTGCGACGGTGTCCGCGGGCAACGGCGTGGCCGAACGTGCGGCCGCGGTGATCGCGTCGATGAGTGGCGGCAGCGGGAAGTTGCGCCGGCTGGTGGTGACGGCGACCACGTCGAGCTCGGGCAGCACGATGATCAGCTGCCGGTTGTAGCCCGCCGCGATGTAGGCGCGGTTTTCCGGAATCGTCCACCAGCCGTTGGCATAACTGAAGGCCGGCTTGGCGCCGAAGCCCATGTCGACGGAAGCGCTGAACACCTTCTCCACCCATTCGGCGGGCAGCAGCCGCCGGCCCGCCCACTGGCCCTTGCGCAGGTAGAGGTAGCCGATCTTCGCCATGTCGCGCGGCTGCAGGTAGAGGCCGAAGCCGCCCGCTTCGATGCCCTGCGGGTCCTTGATCCAGCGGACGTCGGCGACGCCCAGCGGCTCGAACAGGCGCTTCTGCGCATAGGCCAGCGTGCTGCCGCCCGTCTTCTTCGCGACGATGGCCGACAGCAGGTGCGAGTTGCCGCTGTTGTAGTTGAAGCTGCTGCCGGGCGCCTGTGCCATCGGCCGGTCGAGCACGAAGCCCTGCCAGTCGCGGCTGCGGCGCATCTGGATCATGCTTTCGGGCACGCTGGCGTCGAGCTTTTCTTTCCAGTCGAGGCCCGAGGTCTGGTCGAGCAGGTGGCCGAGGGTGATCGACTTCTTGGCGGCATCGGCGTTCGCCACCGTGCGACCGGAAAAGAACTCGAGCACGGGCTGGTCGCGCGAGGCCAGCAGGCCGTCTTGAATCGCCATGCCGGTCAACGTGCCGACGACGGCCTTGGTGACGGAGTTGACCGCGTGCTTGAGGCCCGCGCGGTACGGCGCGTAGTAGGCCTCGGCGACCAGCTTGCCGTTGCGCGTGATGAGGATGCTGTCCAGGCTGTTCGCCTCGCCGCGTTCGACCAGCTTGGCGAGCGCCGCAGAGTCCATGCCCTGTGCTTCGGGCGTGCTCGTCGCCCAACCGGCGGTGGGCCATGCGGCGGGCTCATCTGCCCATGCGGACTTGAGCGGCATGGCCGCGAACAGCAATGCGGTTGCGAGATGGGCCAGTGAAGAATTGATCTTTCGGTGCATGCGCATCGCCGGTCTCCGCGGTTGTGTGGCGGCGATCATATCGATGCACTCCACGAGCGCAGCCCTTTCCGCTCAATGCCGTGTTTCGTTCAAACGTCTCAGTTCGGTGCAGGCGGTGTCAAACTGCTCGTAGTAGGCATCGACGAACGCTTCCTCATCCTCATCCGCAGTCATGTCGAGCAGCGTGGAAAGCATGTCGATCTTGTGCGCGCGGGCAAAGTCAGCCAGCTCTGCGATCGCCGTCTCGTGCACGTCTTCCAACGCATCGAGAGAGCCCGCATTCCTCACGGCGTAGTCGAGAGCCCACATGCAATAGATCGCATGCTCGGACGGCGAGAGCGAGGCCTCGCCCTGCGCCGCCCTTTTCTCGATGATTGCGTCGCCGGCTTCGAGCAGCCAGGTTTCCATGTCGTCCGTGTCGTCCGTATCGTCCGCGGTGCTCATGAATTCATTTGTCCTTCTCGTCGACGGCCAGGGACAGCGCGATGCCGAGCGAGAGCCCGATGCCGATCCCCATGCCGATGTTGTCGATCGCCAGGCCGGTGGCCACACCCACGGCCAGGCCCGTTCCGATGCCCAGGCTCTTGCGTTTCATCGGAGCAGTTTATTCACGGGTGCCGCGCGAAAGACGTGTTCATTGGCAACAGGCCTTCGTCCCCAAGAGCCGGGAACATCGCCGGGCCTGCTAGAGCTCCTGCTCGGGGATGAACGGCGCCAGCAGGCGCAGCCGCAGGCGTTGCCACGCGGTCGTCTCCGGCGGCACGTCGTAGACCGTCTGCTTGCCGTCGTCTTCCTCCACCCATTCAATGCCCTGGCCATCGGCGCCCAGGCGCAGCGTGTAGCCGCTGCCCGCATCCGCGAAGCTCTCCAGCTGCCGCGCCATTTCCTCGCTCTGGATGATGATGCCCAGCTCGGTGTTGAGCCTCGCCGAGCGCGGGTCGAGGTTCATCGAGCCGAGGAACACTTCCTTGTGGTCGAGGATCGCGTTCTTCATGTGCAGCGCACCGGTGCGGTGCCCGAAGACGCCGAGCTTGCGCCGCTTCACGCTCAGCGAGGGGCTGATCTCGTAGATGACGACGCCCGCGGCCAGCAGATCCTTGATGTGCGGCCAGTAGCCCACGTAGACCCAAGGCTCGTCGGTCGATGCGAGCGAGTTGGTCACCAGCTCGACGCCGAGGCCGGCCTTGCGCGCCCGCACGAGGTTCGCCACGGCCTCGTCGCTCGGCACGAAGTACGGCGACACCATCTTGATGTTCTTGTCGGCCGTCATGAGCCACTGCACGACGCCTTCGGTGACGGTGCCCTTGATCGAGCCTTCGCGCTCGTTGAGCCCCTGCGTCTTCGTGAGCGGATCGAACAGCACGCGTGCATTGGCCCACAGCAGCGGACTCAGCTGGCGCTTCGCCAGCTCGAACGGCAGATTGAGCATGGGCACGAGTTCTAGCGGCAGCAAGGGTGGATCGTCCGGGCTCGGATGCAGCGGCTTGCCGTCCAGTGGAATCTCGGCCGCCACAGGAGGCTTGGCCGCCGCGGTCTGGCGCTCGAAGCGGTCCTGCAACTGCGCGCGGCTCAAACCGCTGTGCGCGATGCGCTCGAGCGGATACACGACCTCGCTGTTCCAGTAGTGGTCGAACTCGGCGGACAGGTCGCGCACCGCCGGTCCGGCCACGAAGGTGTCCATGTCGATGAAGTTGCTGCCCTCGGCATTCATCACGTATTCATCGGCCATGTTGCGGCCACCGGCCACGGCCGCCGCGTTGTCGGCAACGAAGAGCTTGTTGTGCATGCGCCGGTTGACGCGGCGGAGGTCGAACAAGCCCGAGCTGATGAAGCGGGTGGCCATGCTGCTTCGGCCGCCCGGGAACGGATTGAAGAGGCGCACCTCGACGTTGGGGTAGCTCGCAAGGCCGAGCAGCAGGTCGTCTTCGCCGGAGGTGTAGAGGTCGTCGACCAGGAGCCGCACGCGAACGCCGCGTGCGGCGGCATCGCGCATGGCACGCATCAGCGCGCGGCCGGTGTTGTCGCCTGGCAGCAGGTAGTACTGCACGTCGAGGCTGCGGGTGGCGAGTTTCGTGAGTTCGATGCGCGTGGCGAACGAATTGGGGCCGTAGGGCTGGAGACGGAACCCCGAGCGGCCATCGGTGGGGAGCACTTTCTGCGTGATGGCGCCGAGGGGCGTCTGCGCGTAGTCGCCGATGGCGGCGGTCGGCGGTGTGGCGATCTGCAGAGGCAAGCTGGAGCAGGCCGCGAGCACGGCGGCGAGGACCAGCGCGATAACAGGGCGAAGCACCGACCTGGCGTCGATTCGCAGCAAGGCCTTGTCGCGGACCGAAGCGAGG
Organism: Variovorax sp. W2I14; assembly: GCF_050435205.1. Taxonomy (NCBI): domain Bacteria; kingdom Pseudomonadati; phylum Pseudomonadota; class Betaproteobacteria; order Burkholderiales; family Comamonadaceae; genus Variovorax; species Variovorax sp. W2I14. Next base: position 3,318,449 of record NZ_JBNDJX010000001.1, read on the forward strand.
AAATCCAGGAGCACCTTTGTCGCCATGCGCTGTTCTCTTCCTGCGGCGGACCGCGACTAGGTATCGGCCTCGAAGAAGGCGAGCTTGCGGGTTCGAGGCAGTGCCTTCACCTTGAGCTCCGCCCGCAATGCGGCCCCCTTGTCCGGATAGACGCGGGCGGCAAGCACGCGCAACGGCGGACGCGCGCGCGTGAACTTGGCGCCCAGCCCGAAGACATGCTGGAAGAAGCGCTGCTCCACATCGAGCGCGACTCCCGCGTAGTACACGCCGCCTTCGCACTCCAGGAGATAGAGCCAATACGGCGTGGGGGTGAGGACGGCCGCGGGCGTGGGCTGAGGGTCTGGCTGGGTTCGGGGCACGGCCGGATTGTGCAGCGACAATTCCGCCATGGCTCAAGGCAAACGCATCTCGGCAGACATCGACAGCGACGCCCTCCAGGCGATCAAGCACATGGGGGCGCAGGCCAAGCTGGCACGCACGCGCGCCGGCGAAGGCCAGTCGGCAGCCGCTGCACGGCTCGGCGTGCATGTGCAGACCATCGCGCGCATCGAATCGGGCGAGCCCGGCGTGGCCATCGGGCATGTGCTGGGCATGCTGGCGCTCTATGGCATCGCAACGAAGACGATCGATCCAGCAAGCACGGAATGACGCACATCAGGAAGATGTGACATGACGGGTGCAGCAGCGCTTTCGTGTGCTTCCCTCGGACCCATCCATCGCCGATGAGGGTCACCCCGCAAGATGACTGACTGCGCGGCCTAGCGCTTGAACAGCTTGTACGCCCCGAACGCCAGCAACACGACGGCGAAGACCAGCATGCCGGCGGATTTTCCGGCCGAATAGCCGGCTTCGGCGCCGGCAGCAGCCTGCGGGAGATTCATCCAGCGGGTGATTGCCCAGCCACCCCACACGACGGCGATCACGCCCTGCACCTTGTTCCCCATGAATCCGCTCCTTTGTTCTGGAGCGCGATGATATCCAGCGGAAATCTCCTCAAGATCGCGCACCACCGCGCGGCCCGACCCGGCGATTCGCGACGATCTTGTTACTCCCTCGCGGTGCGCTCCCTCGAATAGATTGGTCCTCACGCCATGCGGCATGCGTGGATTTTTTGGAACCAACGGAACGGAGCGCCCCATGACCGACATCATCGAAAAAACAGCAGAGATCGACCAGCCTTACACAGGCGGTTGCGCATGCGGCGCGATCCGCTACGAGATCTCGGGCAAGCCGGTCTTCCAGAACGACTGCCAGTGCCGCGACTGCCAGCGCAAGAGCGGCACCGGCCATGGCTCGTACCTCACCTTTCCCCGCGCCGGCGTGAAGCACAGCGGCAAAGCGACGCTGTGGGACATGGTGAGCGACAGCGGCCATGTGAAGACCCGCGCGTTCTGCCCGCGCTGCGGATCGCCCGTGTACGTGAGCTTTGCCGCCATGCCCGACATGTTCGCCGTGCATGCCGCGAGCCTGGACGATCCAGCCCGCTACCGGCCGCAGGCAATCACGTACGGCGTGCGCGGTCACGCATGGGATTTCCTGGACCCGGCGTTGCCGAAGTTCGACAGGATGCCGCCGATGTGAGATTGCAGCGCGGTCGGTGCCTTCGGGCCGACACCTTCATGGGGATTGCCTTGCCTGTTCCGGTGCCGCGCCTTTTCTGCTGTCGCCGGCGAGTTGAGCCTCGATGGCCGCCTTGTCAATGACTGACCAGACGCTTGCGATCCTTTCATCCCGGAATTCATAGAACACGTTCTCGGCGAACGAGACTTTCCGGCCGTTCACCGGCAGCCCGAGAAACGCGCCCTTCGGGGTGCAATCGAACTGCAGCCGGCTGGCAATGCGGGGTGGATCGCAGACGAGCAAGCGGATGTCGAAGCGCAGGTCGGGGATTTCGTCGCAGTCCTTCTCCAGCATCTCGCGATAGCCGGCGAGGCCGATCCGCCGGCCGTTGTAATGAGCCTCCGCGTGAACGAACCTGTCGAGATTCGCCCAGTCGCGCGCGTTGAGGCAGGCGATGTAGCTTCGGTAGAGGGTGGGCAGGTCGGCCCCGGTCATGGCAATTCCTTTTTCCGAACGCCGAACGGACGCCCGGCATGGCAAAAGAATGGCCCATTGCGGCCGCCGAGACAAGTGCGACGGCCCGCCACACGACGTCGCGCGCACCCGATGCGGCATACTCCCACCCCCCAAACACGCCACAAAACCACCCGCATGGACAAGGAAGTCGACCCCCACGTACTCACCGTCATCGATGAGATGCGACTCTCAGGACCCCGGCTCACGCCGGTCGAGATCGTCGCCAAGATGGGGGTGTTCGACGCACGGGAAAAGCCGTTCGACCAGGCCTGGCTGGCGACCGGCGACAACGTCATCGCCACCATCTGGGCGGAATACGTGAGCGTCGGCAGCGGCGGGCGCTGGTTCTGCCTCGAATCGCTCGACACGCAGCTTCGCGCCGGCGGCGGCACGCGCACCGCCTTCCAGGTCCAGCGCGCCAAGGACCGCCTCGCACTGCTCAAGCGCACCTTCGACGCAGGCCAGGGCTTCCGGGCAGTGCTGCAGACCAACCGGGTCGCCATCGCCGAACTGGAAAGCAACAAGGCCGCGAAGGTCTCCACGCGCGTGCGCGACGATGCCGAATGGCACGTCGCCAGCTGGGAGCCCGAGCAGCAGCTCGCGGTGCTGGTCCGCGGCCCGCGCGGCTGGACGCCCGACGAGGCGGAAGTGAAGGCCGCCACGGCGCGCGGCAGCGTGCCGGTGGTGGCCGAGGTCGAGCCCGAGGTCGCCGCCCCGCCCGCGCCGGTTTCGCCCGAAGAGGTCCAGGCCGCCGCCATGGACTACGTCATGCGTCACTTCAAGGGCTACGGCTACAACGCCGAAGACCTGACCGGCAAGAACATCGGCTACAGCATCGAGGTGTCGAACGCGAAGGGCGCGACGCTCCTGCGCGTCGTGGTGAAGGGCACCTCCACCGGATCGCCCAAGTTCCAGCTCACGAGCGAGGAACAGGCCTGCTCGGTGCGCGAGCCGCTCTGGCGGCTGCTGGTGGTTTCCGACGCAGGCACTGCGATTGCGCAGCACAAGATCTACAAGCCTTCGGAGATGAGCCAGGCGCCTGGGTTCGAAGCGCAAGGCTGACGCGATCGTGTCGTTCCTTCTCTCGCTGGTGCTGCCGTTCGCCGTGTGCGTGCTGCTGGTCGGCATCACCTCTGCATTCTGGTGGGGCAAGTTGCAGAAGCCCTGGGCCTATGTGACCTTCGCCTTCCTTGCCGTGCTCGGGTTGCATCGCATTGTCCAGGTGGGAGCGGAATTCATCAGGCTCTTCAGGCGCGGCGGCTACTACCTCGAATACCAGAATCAGCCGGACCTGGCGCAGTTGGCAGAGCGGTCTCTCACCATTGAAGCACTGCTGGTCTCGACAGTCCTGATCGTTGCCGGCTGGCCGCTTCTTCGTTGGCTGCGAGCGCTGCTGTCACGCTGATCGATCAGGGTCTCGTTCAGAGCGTCTCCCAGACCTGAACGAGTCCGATCAGATGGACGAGGCCAAACGCGAAGCAGATGGCCGAGCTCCACACCCAGAAGGCGCTCAGCCGCCGCCGGTCGAACACGAACAGCGCCACGGCAACGAGCCCTCGCAGCAGGTAGACCGCGGTAATGGCGGGAAGCACGAACGCCAGCAACGGCAGCGGCTGCAACACACCCGCACCGGAGAGCGCGTACGCCGCCCACACGCCCAGCACGCCGGCGATCAACAGCGTGACGATGGGCGGATACCAGTGCCCCGCTTCCGCGCCCCTGGCCATGCGCTCGCCCGCCCCGAAGAAGCGATACCACGCGGGCCCGCCGAAGATGACGCAGATGTGCAGCAGCGCTGCAATGACGCTGAGCGCGGCGCCGACGATCAGGAAGATGTTGAGCATCACGCGGTCTTTCAGATGTGCTCACGCGCCCGTACGGTGTCGCGCGTCGGGCCGAAGGCGCCGAAGCGCACGGGCAGGCCGCTGAAGGCTTCGGCGCGCTCCAGCCACGCTTGCGCGCTGTCGACGGGGGGCAGTTCGTAGACGGGCTGTGCGCCTTGCAACAACTGCGTCAGTGCGTGCTGATGGTCGAGGTCTGGTTTGTCGATGAACTGCAGCGACGCAACGTGGGTGCCGTCAGCGGCGCGGTAGCCGGTGCACCAATGCAGACCCGCACCCGCAACGGCATCGAGATGGCTCACCACCAAACCGTCGAGCGGTCCGGCCGCGCCGAGCGCATAGCGCAGCAGCACCGCGTCGGGGTGGCCGCGTCGGAACGCGCCTTGCCAGCCTTCATCGGCGTTGTGCGGCTCGGCGAATCGCGCATCGAGTGCACGTTCGTGCGTGGGCAGCGGACCCGGACCGTGGCGCGTGAGGTAGCTGCGCAGCACGCCCAGGTGCTGCACGGGCGCATCGATCCCCGCGTCATGCAGCACGGCTTCGACAGCGGCGGCCGAGATGGTGCTCCACGTGGTGTGCGGATGAAAGCCGCGCCATTCGTCGAGCAGCACACCCTGTGCGCCTTCGAACAGCACGGTGCCGGGACGCGCGAGCCTTGCACCGATGGCGTCGGCGCTTGCAGGCGGCGACAGGCGCACACACGGCGCCGCGGCGTCGAACCAGCGCTGGCCGAGCGAAGCGTCGGCCAGCAACGCCAGCTCCTGCGCGGCCTCGGGGTGCGGTGGCGCCATGTCTGCGAACTCGCGGCGCAGTGCCGTGCGCGAAGCCTCCAGCTTTTCAAGCGTGCGCGCACGATGCAACAAGTCACCGTAGCGCAAGGCATCGCCGGGTGCAGCCAGCGCCTGTTGCACCGTCTCGCCGACACCCACGCCGCAAGTGCCATGCGCCGCCGCTCCCCTCGCCCATTCACGCAGCCGGCCCGCGGCCTGATGGAATGGCGTGGTCACGCGGCAGCGCGCGTCGATCAGCAAGCGCGCGAACGCATCGGTCACGCCCACGCGGCGCAGCGCCTCTTCCTCGACACGCAGCGCCGTCGGATGCACCACCACCGGGCTCGCGAGCACTGTCGCCACGCCCGCATGAAAACTGCCGGCGCCGAACTGCGAGAAGGTGTGGTGCCGCCCACCGGGCAGCACCACGTTGTGGCCGGCCTGCGCGCCGCCGTTGAAGCGCACCACCGTGTGCGCCTGCCACGCGCCGCACAGGTGATCGGTGAAGAGGCCCTTGCCGCAGTCCCCGAAACCCAGACCCAGCAGCGAGACGTAGCGCGTGGCCGCGGCGGTGATGCTCACGCAGCCTTCAGCCGAAGAGCCGCTTCCACCACGACGACTGTGGCGCGCTCGTGGCCGGCGGCGCGCGGCGCGGCGCAGTCGGGTCGAGCAGCGCCGCATACGCATCGAGCGCATGCAGCACGCCGCCGACGCGCTCCTTGGCCATGCCGGTCGCGCCCATCACCTTGGCGAGGCCGTCGAGGTTGGGCACGGCCTTCTCGGTGAGCGCGACGATGCCGGCGGCCACGGCGCAGGCGTCGTCGGGCGAATCCATGCAGATGACGTGATCGCCCAGCAGTTCGCGCCAGCGCGGCTCGCAGCGGCGGCGGCGCTGCGCGTCGGGAATCAGGAAGAACAGGTTCGTGGTCTCGGCAGCGGCGGCGATGACTTCCTCGATGGGGATGTCCTCGTCGAGCTTCTCGCCGATGAGGCCCTCGATCTGGTGGCGCGAGACGGCGGGGTACGGCAGCTCGTCGCCGGTCACGAACAGGTAGCCGCGCTTCTTGCGTTTGACCCAGCAGTCCATGTCGGTGTGCTGCGCCATCACGTAGAAGGCGAGTTCGTAGCTCTCCTCGCCGCTGCCGCCACCGCCGCCTTCGAGGTAGCTCCAGGTGAGCCACTGGTCCATGAGGTTGGCGGTCGATTCGAACTGGCCGACCTGCAGCGGTGCGCGGTCGGAAGTGGCGTCGCCGATGGCCATGAACATGAGCTGGGGGTCGGCCACGCCGCAGTCGGTCAGCAACTTCATGAAGGTGGGCAGCTCGCGGCGCGCGAGGGTCTGCGGGATGTCGCCCATCGAGCCGGTGACGTCGAGCGCGAACACGATGCCCAGCGAGTTGGGGTGGTCGGCGTTGTCGCGTGACTCGCGCACCTTGAGGCCGTGCGGGTTCATCAGCGCATGCGTGGCCGTTTGCGTGAACACCTCGGCGCCGGGCTTGGCGGCGCGGTCGGCGATCAGCGCCGTGTGGGCGGCGTGCGAGTAGTTTCCGTAACCCATGGGGTGCTCCTTGGAATGTCAGTCTGTCTGTCAGTCAGCCGCCGAGGCGCGGTGCGGGATCGAAGTGAACGAACTGCGGTGCGCCGAAGGCTTCGCGCGATGCGGCCGACAGCGCCTGCTCGATGCCCTGCGCGCCGAGGCGTTCGCAGAAGGCGGCGTCTTCGCTGCACTGGCGCAGCAGCGCAGCCAGTGGCGCGGGTGTGCGCGCACCGAGCCCCGGCTCTCCGGCCGAGCCGCCGTGCAGCACCGCACGCACGGTCCACGCGGCTTGCGCGAGATCGCGCGCCGCAGCGGCCGCATGCGCCGAACCCGAGGCCTGCCGCGCCTGCGACCAGCCGATGAGCAGCACGCCATGGTCGCGCGGATGCACCAGCGCATGCGCGGGCGAAAGATCGCGATGCGTCCAGCCGGCGCCATGCAGGAAGGCCAGCACCTCGAGCATGCGGCGCCAGATCCAGACGGCGTGGCGCGGGTCGATGCCTTGCGGGTTGGCCTGCGCCACATCCTGCAGGCTGCCCCAGAAGCCGGTGGGATGGCGCAGCACCAGGGCCTGTCGCTTGCCGTCGCCGAGGCCTTCGGCGATGCCCGTGCCCAACGGCTGCGGCAGCCGGCGCGTGAAGTAGGCGGCGCCTGGAACGGACAGGTCTTGCAGCGCCTGCAGCACCGCGCCCTCGCGCAGCAGCACATCGTTGTCGGAGGTTTCGCGCGCCAGCTTCAGCGTGACGCGCTCAGGCACCGCACCGAGCCGCTCGGCGAACAGCACTTCGCTGTGCTCGCCGAAGCCCAGCGGTGCCAGCACGCGATAGCGCGCGCCGCACCATTGCACGATGCGTCCGCCTGCGACGTCGGCGTTGGCTCGCCGCAAGGCCGCGCGGAAGCTCTCGCGCTCCACCGTTTCCTCGCCGCGCGTGATGGTCGCGCCGCAGTAGCTGCAGTTGACGGTGCGCCAGCGCGCGGCGCGGGGCAGCGGCGCGGAGCATTGCGGGCAGCTCAGTGCGAGCAGCGACAGCATGGCCGTGCGGTGCCTGTTGCTTATTCTTCGTGCGGCGCCGCGGGGTCGGGCAAAGCCAGCACGCGGTCGATGCGGCGGCCTTCGAGCGCGACGATCTCGAAGATCCATCCAGCGCATTCGATGCGCTCGCTCACCGCGGGCAGCCGGCCCGACACCGACATCAGCAAGCCGGCCACCGTGTTGTAGCGGCCGCGGTCTTCTTCGGGCAGTTCGCGGATGCCCAGGCGCGCACGCAGTTCCGACACGGGCATGAGGCCATCGAGCTCCCACACGCCATCGGGCCGCTCGCGCGCCCAGGCGTCGGTCTGCATGCCGGGCTGCAGCTCGCCGGTGATGGCTTCGAGCAGGTCGCGGGGCGTCATGAGGCCCTGCACCACGCCGTATTCGTCGACCACGAACACCAACCGGCCGGCGCGGGCGCGGAACTGTTCGAGCAGCTCCATGCCGGTGAGCGTTTCGGGCACGAACACGGCCGGCGTGGCCTCCTGGCCGAGCACGCCCTTGTGGGCGGAGCCCAGGCGCAGCAGGTGCGCCACGCTGATCACGCCGACCACGTCGTCCAGCGAGTTGCGGCAGACGGGATACCACGAGTGCACGAGGTTGAGCGCCGCCGCATCCGCCACCTTCTGCAGCGCCTGCGACACGGTGTTGGAGGCGTCGAGCCATTCGATGTCGGCGCGCGGGATCATCAGCGACGACAGGCGACGGTCATCCAGATGGAACACGTTGCGCACCATCTGGTGCTCGTGCTGCTCGATCACGCCGGCATCGACGCCTTCTTCGAGGCTTGCGGAAATTTCTTCTTCGGTCACCGAGCGCGCCGCATTGGCATCGATGCGCAGCACCTTGAGCATGGTGGCCGTGGCGCCGGCCAGCAGCCACACGAAGGGCTTGGCGCCCTTGGCGAGGCCCCGCATCGGGCGCGACACCCAGCGCGCCACCGGCTCGGGGTAGAGCTGGCCGATGCGCTTGGGCACCAGCTCGCCGAAGATGATGGTGAAGAAGGTGATGCAGGTCACCACCACTGCGGTGGAGACGATGCTGGCGGTGCCCGCGCCCATGCCCACGCTCTCCATCCACACCGCCAGCGGCGCGGCGAAGGCGGCCTCGCCGACGATGCCGCTCAGCATGCCGATCGAGGTGATGCCGATCTGCACGGTCGAGAGGAACTGGGTGGGCGCCTCCATCAATTTCAGCGCAGCGGCCGCGCCGGTGTCCCCCGTTTCGGCCAGGGCTGCGAGGCGTGCGCGCCGGCTGGTTGAAAGGGCCATTTCGGACATTGCGAACACCGCGTTGAGGGTGGTCAGCAAGGCCAGCAGGAAGACATCCATGAACAGGGGGAGAGAATGAGGGAATGTCACTTTACTGTATCGGCGACGTGCAGGGCTGCGACCCTGCCCTCGGGCGGCTGCTCGGCGAGATCGATTTCTCCCCCAGCCGCGACACCCTCGTTCTGCTCGGCGACCTGGTCAACCGGGGCCCCGATTCGGCCGCCGTGCTGCGCCGCGTGCAGGGCTACGGCGCCTCGGCACGGAGCCTCCTGGGCAACCACGACCTGCACCTGCTGGGCGTGGCGCACGGCGCGCGCAAGGCCGGCCGCAAGGACACGCTGGCCGATCTTTTGGCCGCGCCCGACAGCGAGGCGATGCTCGACTGGGTCCGCCACCAGCACATGGCGCTGCACATGCAGATCGGCCAGGGCGACAAAGCTAGCGACCTGCTGATGGTCCACGCCGGCGTGCTGCCGCAGTGGACGGTCGGCGACACGCTCGCGCTGGCGTCAGAGGTCGAATCGGTGCTGCGCGGTCCGGCGCTCGGCGACTTCCTGCTCACCATGTACGGCGACGAGCCGGCGCAATGGAGCGATACGCTCACCGGCAGCGCGCGCCTGCGCGTGATCGTCAACGCGCTCACGCGCCTTCGCTACTGCACGCCCGAGGGCGTGATGGACTTCGAGACCAAGGACGGCGCGATCCCCGCCCCCGAAGGCCTCCTGCCGTGGTTCGATGTGCCGGGCCGCAAGACTGCGGCAGCCACCGTCGCATTCGGCCATTGGTCCACGCTTGGCTGGCTCTCGCGACCCGACCTCCTCTCGACCGACACCGGCTGCGTGTGGGGCGGGTGCCTGAGCGCCGTTCGCATCGGCGCGACGCTCGACGAGCGCGAGTTGATCCAGGTGAAGTGCGAAGCGGCGCAGAAGCCCGGCAAGCAAGCCTGACGAGCGAGCGCGCCGCGCGCTCAGAACCCGTGCGTCATCAACGCGTACACCGTCTGCACGCCCGTCACGTAGTTGCCCATGCGCAGGTTCTCGTTGGCCGCGTGCTGGTTGTTGTCGGCGTTCACCAGTGGAATGATCGCGAACGGCACCTGCAGCACGCGCACGATTTCCGCCGTCGGCACGGTGCCGCCCATCATGCGGATGCGCACCGGTTCGGGCTTGGTGCCGAAGGTGTCGGTCAAGGCCTTGTAGGCCCATTGCCCGATCGGTGAATTGATCGGCGAGCCCGCCGCGTCGGCGCCCTCGCTGCGGTAGGTGAAGCTCGCGATCTTGTCGTAGCGGGCGCGCTCCTCGTCCGTCGGTGCGCCCTTCACGAGGTGGTAGCCCTGCTTGGCGATGTGCGCCTCGATCAGCTTGCCGAGGTACGGTGCGTCGGAATCGGGCGTGGTGCGCAGGTCCATCTCGGCCTCGGCCTTGTCGGGGACGATATTCGCCACCTTGTCGCCCACGGCTGCCGAAGCCATGCCGCGCACGTTCAGCGAGGGGTACTGCATCGCCTCCTGGTAGTTGGCGCCGACCTTGTCGGTCTGCGCGATGCCCAGGCGGCGCTTGAGCGCGGCCTCGTCGTCGGGCACGGCGGCCATGATCTTGCGGTCGGCCTCGCCGATCTTCACGCGGTCGTAGTAGCCGGGGACGGTGACCCGCCCCGTGTCGTCCTTCATCGAGGCCAGCAGGCTGGCGAGGCGCTGGGCCGGGTTGGGCGCGTAGTTGCCGTAGTGCCCGCTGTGCAGCGGCACCTTGGCGCCGTACACGGTGAGCCGCGCATCGGCCGCGCCACGGTTGCCGAACACCAGCGTGGGCCGGTTGGTCGCGTGCATCGGGCCGTCGTGGATCACGATGGCGTCACTGCGCAGGAGCTCGCGGTGCGCCTGCATGACCTGGCTGATCGACGGCGAGCCCTTTTCTTCCTCGCTGTCCAGGATCACCTTCACGTTGACCGCCGGCTGGCCGCCGCCAGCCTTGAGCGCATCGATGGCCGCCAGCATCATCATGATCGGGCCCTTGTCGTCGGCCGAGGCCCGGCCGAACACGCGCCATTCGGGGTCGAGCGGGCCGCTGAAGAGCGGGGCGGAATCGATCTCTTCCCAGTCGCCCTTGTCCGTCTTGCGCTTGAGCACCGGCGTCCATGGGCTCTTTTGCGCCCACTGCGCGGGAATCACCGGCTGGCCGTCGAGGTGCATGTAGAAGAGCACCGTCTTGCGCGCAGGGTCGCTCCCCGGGAACTCGGCATAGAGCATCGGCTTGCCGTTGTTGGGCAACTGCTTCGTCGTGAAGCCGCGCTTGCGGAAGGCCTGCTCGAGCCAGTCGACGTTCTTGCGGATGTCCTCCGGCACGGTGGCGTCGTTGGGCAGGGCCAGCAGTTCGAAGTACTCGCGGTAGGTGGCCTGCGCATGGCGCTCGGCAAGCGCCGGAGAGAGTTCGGCGGCCTGCGCGGGGCCGTTGCACAGGAAGAGGAACGCTGCGGGCACCAGCGCGAACAGGCGGCGCTGGCGGCGGTTTTGACGAGGGGAAGGGGTGGATGCGAAATCGATGGGCATGGGTGGCAAAGGGGGAAGACGGAACAGCGAAAAAATGCGGCGTTCGCCCAGCATAGAAAGCTGCCGGGCTTTCAACAATCGTTATTTTCCGGAACCATCTAGCATTTCCCGCGCCTGCTGCCGCAAGGCCGCGCGAGCCCGGCGCCGCATCTCTCTCCCCTCAATCCGCGCGCGGCAGCCGGAACTTGTCCAGCGCCATGCGTTGCCGGCCGTCCGCATCGAAGTTCTCCGCCGCGAGCCAACGCTCGAACGCCTTGCGCAGAACGGGCCATTCGCTGTCGAGGATCGCGAACCACGCCGCGTCGCGGCTGCGGCCCTTGTAGATGCTGTACTGCCGGAACAGGCCCTCGGGCTGGAAGCCCAGGCGGCCTGCCGCGCGCTTGGACGGCTCGTTGAAGTTGTCGCACTTCCATTCGTAGCGCCGGTAGCCCAGCCCCTCGAAGACGAGCTTCATCAGCAGGTACTGGGCTTCGGTCGACATCGGCGTGTGCTTCAGCAGCGGCGAGAAATTGACATGACCGACCTCGATCACGCCGTTGGCGGCGTCGATGCGCATCAGCGACAGCGTGCCGACGGCCCGGCCGCTCTGCCTGTCGATGACGGCGAAGTGCAGCGGGTCGGTGGTTTGCGAAAGGCGCTCGACATGGGCGCGCATGGCATTCAGGTCGGCGGGCCGCTCGGCGCCCAGGTAGGTCCAGTCGCGGCCGTCGGGGGCCTGCGCGTAGGCGGCGTGCAGGTCGTCGGCGTGCTTCGCGGCGTTCACCGGCTCGAGCGTGCAGTAGCGGCCTTCGACGGGCGTGCGCGGCGGCAGCGGGCGGGCGCTCCATTCGGGCATGAGGGGGCCGAGGGATTGGCCGAATTCGTTGTGGCGGGCTGGCATGGGATGAAGAGTCTTTCAGGAGCGAAGAGCGGCGATGCCGGAGAACGGTAAAGTACGCCCGCCGTGGCTCTACGAGAAGTGCCACGAGGCATTCATTTCGTAGTGCCACGCTCCGTCCATCGCTTCATGCCCAACCCGCCAGACCTGGCCGCATTGCTCGAGTCCCCGCTTGCGCGGGACCGTGACGCGGACTCGATGCAGCGCCAGCTGCACGAGCGCCTGAAGCGCGCCATCCTCGATGGCCGCCTCGCCCCGGGCAGCCGCCTGCCCGGCTCGCGCGCGCTGGCCGAGGCGCTCGCGATCTCGCGCAACACCGTCACCGCCGCCTACGAGCACCTGGCCGCCGAGGGCTACGTGCAGCCCGACCGCCAGGGCACGCGGGTGACCGAGCTGTCGTCTCCGGCAGCGACCACGACGACAAAGCGCCCGCGCAACAAAACCACGGGCTCGCCAACTACCGCGCACCGCCTCGCGAGCATCCAGCCGCGCACCGCCTTCACCGAGCCGGACGCCACCTTTCGCCCCGGCGTGCCCGCGCTGTCGCACTTTCCCGCGACCGCCTGGCGGCGCGCGCTCGACCGCGCCATCCGCACCGCGAGCCCGGCCACGCTCGGCTACGGCGATCCGCTGGGCGAGCCCCGGCTTCGCGCGGCGATCGCGCGGCACCTGGCGATTGCGCGCGGCGTGCGCTGCGAGCCGCGGCAGGTCGTCATCGCCGAGGGCGCGCAGGAAGCCATCTCGCTGTGCGTGCGGCTCTTGTCGAACCCCGGCGAAACCGGCTGGATCGAAGACCCGGGCTACCGCGGCGCAAAGGCGGCCATGCGCGCGGGCGACATGCACATGGTGCCGATCCGCGTCGATGCGGAAGGCCTCCATGCGAGCGCGGAAGACTGGCGGAGGCACCCGCCCCGCCTCATCTACACGACGCCTTCGCACCAGTATCCGGCCGGTGCGGTGCTGAGCATCGCGCGCCGGCTCGCGCTGATCGCCGAGGCCCGCCGGCACGGCGCCTGGATCATCGAAGACGACTACGACAGCGAGTTCCGCCACACCGGCGAGCCGATCGGCGCGATGCAGGGGCTGGTGCCCGACGCGCCCGTGCTCTACATCGGCACCTTCAGCAAGACGATGTTTCCGTCGCTGCGGCTGGGTTTCCTGGTGCTGCCCGAAGCGCTTCTGGCCAGCGTGCAGGCGCCGCTCGAGGAAATGCTGCGCGGCGGCCACCGCCACGAGCAGTTGGCGATGGCCGACTTCATCGAGAGCGGCCAGTTCGGCCGGCACCTGGGCCGCATGCGGCGTCTGTACCGCGACCGGCAGCAGGCGCTGCGGCTCGCGCTGACCCGGCACCTGAAAGTGCCGCACGAGATCGACGGCGGCTACTGCGGGCTGCACCTCACCGTGCGCCTGCCGCCCCGCTTCGACGACCGGCGGATCGCCGCCGAGGCGCTGCGCCACCAGCTCGCGCCCGTGGCCCTGTCGAGCTTCGCGCTGCGGCCGCTGCCCTCGGACAACGGGCTGGTGCTGGGTTATGGCAATACGTCGGCGGAGCTTTTCGAGCCGCTGGTCAAGCGCCTGTCGCAGTTGGCGCGGGCTGCGGAATGCGGCGACAGCGGCAGCGGCGCCTGATACGAATTGGCGATCAATCCATGAGAACCGTTCGGGCTGAGCTTGTCGAAGCCTCGCGCGGCGCTTCGACAAGCTCAGCGTGAACGGTTTTATCTTTTCGAACGCAACGCTGTATGGAGCACTTGCAGTGCCGGGCTACTGCGGACGGCTGCCGTCCCAGCTCAGCAAGCCCTGCTCCATCGCCGCGCGCACCGCCCGGGTCCGCGAGTTGACGTCCAGCTTGCGGTAGATGCTCTTGATCTGCGTGTCGATGGTGTTGGCCGACCGGCTGAGCGCCTCGGCGATCCGGCGGTTGCTCAGGCCCTGCGACACCAGCTGCAGCACCTGCAGTTCTCGCGGAGACAGCGAAACGTTCGCCGCCGGCGGCGCGGCGCCCGTGCGGGGCTTCGTCGCGATGGCCGAAGGAGGCCGGGATTTCGCGGCCGCCGCGATCAGCGCCAGCATGTGGCGCGCGATGCGCGAGGCGCCGGGCGAATTGCTGCGCTCCATGGAAAACATCAGGGCGGCCAGTTCGTCCTCGCTGGCCTCGTTGAAGAGATGACCGAAGGCACCGGTGGCTGCTGCGGCGGGATCGGCTTTTCCTGTGGACATTTCGGTACTCGCTCAAGAAATCAGGTTCGTTCGGCCATGCGGCCGCTCGAAGGCAAGAGTCGTGGAGCCGGTCCGGCGGACTTGACCGTCCGTCTCAGTTATTGAGAGAATTCATTCGAATTTGCGCCTTATTTAACGATTTTTTCCATTCATTGGGTGCCGCGATCGCGCAATCGCAGCGGTCGCACCTCGCGAATTTCTCCTCACCCATGAACTCCCGCGCCCGTCGAGGCGACCTCCAGGCTCCCGCCCTTCCCGCGCAAGGCACCGTGGCGCGCAGCCATTTCAGCGTGCATGGCGAGCCGGCGCACCGGCAACTGCTGGCCTGGCGGGAGCGGGTGGGCCACGTGATCGACGTGCTGCCTTCGAAGGCGGACATCGGGAAGCCTTTCAGCGCGGAGATCGACCGCTACAAGGTCGATGGCCTCCTCTTCACCGACTGCCGCTCCGACGCGATGCTGCTCGAGCGCTCGCTGGCCCGCATCTCGACGGACAGCGTGCGCGACTACGTGTTCCATGTGTTCGCAGAGGGCGGCGTCGATGACGTCGCGCTGCGCGCCTCGTCGCCGCGCCACAAAGCCCCCTCTTCCAGCGCCACCACGAAGATCCTCGCGCTGGACATGAACCAGCCGGTGCGCATGCGGCGCAGCAGTTGCCGGGTGCTCACCTTCTTCGTGCCAGCCTCGCTGGTGCAGGAGACCCTGCCCGACCCAGAAGCCATCCACGGCCGCACGATCCAGGACGCGACCCCGCTCACGCGGCTGGCGCTCGAACACGCGGCGGCGCTGGGCGCCAACATCGGCGGCATGACCGCCGCCGCGGCCGACAGCGCCGTGCGCAACGCCGCGCACCTGGTCGTCGCTGCCTTCGGCAAGCAGGCCGGCCTGAGCGGCAATGCACGCTCGGCGGCGCGGGCGGCGCTCTTTGGCCGGGTGCGGCGCTACATCCAGGCCAACCTGCACCGCGCCGAGCTGACGCCCGAAGGCGTGGTCGGCGCCCTGCATGTGTCGCGCCCGACCATCTACCGCATGTTCCAGCACGAAGGCGGCCTGGGCGCCTACATCCGCCACCTGCGGCTGCGCCAGGCGGCCGACGAACTCGCCCGCTACCCGCACATGATGGTGACGGACGTGGCCTATGCGGTCGGCTTCAAGAGCGCGTCGGACTTCACCCGCGCCTTTCGCCGGGCCCACGGCATGGCGCCGCAGGAGTTCCGCGCGCTGTCGCAGACGTACCGCCTCGAGCGTCCGGACCCCTGGCAGATGCCTCAGGTGCCGCAGGCGCCGTCCGCCTAACCCGCCACGCCGAAGCTGGTGTCGAAGGTGCCCTTCACATCGAGCGGCTGCTTGATGAGCCCTACCTGCCGGTAGAAATCCGCCGTGCCCTGCTGGTCGGCGACCACCTGTGCATCGATGGCCACCCACTTCTGCTGACGGCGCTCGAACTGCAGCTTCGCCGCCTCGGGCGGGATGCCGATGATGCGGGCCAGCGCGGCCGAGTAGGCGTCGACATTGCGGTACGACCAGAGCTGCGCCTTCACCACGCGCTGCAGGAAGTCCTGCAGCACCGGCCGCTTGGCGGCGATGGCTGAGTCCGTCGCCGCGAGGTAGCTGAGGCCCGGCAGCAGTCCGCGCCCGCTCACCAGCACGCGCGCGTGCTTGCTCACCTCGGCCAGCGCGGTGTAGGGCTCCCACGTGGCCCAGGCATCGACCGAGCCCTGCGTGAGCGCGAGCTTGGCATCGGCCGGCGCGAGGAAGCGGATGTTCACGTCCTCGGGTTTCAGTCCCGCCGCGGTGATCGCCTTGAGCGTCACGTAGTGGCCGATGGAGCCACGGTTGGTGGCGATGCTCTTGCCCTTGAGGTCGGCCGCGGTCTTGAGCAAGGAATCGGGCCGCACCAGCACTGCCGTGCCGTAGGAATCGGACCGGTTCGCGCCGATGGCCTTGACGCGCGTGCCCGCGGCCAGCGCGAAGATCAGCGGCGCATCGCCGATGGGGCCCGAATCGACTGCCGCCGCGTTCAGCGCTTCGGCCAGCGGTGCCGCAGCGGGGAATTCGGACCACTGGATGTCGTAGGTCAACCCTTCGAGCCCGTTGGCCGCTTCGAGCAACGCGCGCAGCCCGCCCTTCTGGTCGCCGGCCTTGAGCACCGGGCGGCCCTGTTGTGCGCGGGCCGGCAGAGAGAAGGCGGGCAAGGCAGCGGCCGTGGCGGCGGCGAGGCCTTGGGCGAGGAGCTTGCGGCGGGATGGGTCGAGCGGGTCCATGGGTTTCCGTGCGCGACCGGGTTTCAAAGCAGCAGCTCGGGTTCCGCTTCCACGAGGCCTTCATAGAGGCTGTCGAAGGAATGGATCGCCCCCTCCGGGCCGCCGATCTGGCTGTGCGTGTGGCGCGCGGTTTCCTCGTCGATGGGCTGCGGCTTGCCGGCGGCTTCGGCGAGGAGCTGGGTGTGGCAGGCGTTGTCCAGCGCGATGTACCACCACGCGGCCGCCTCCACCGTCGGGCCCGCGGTCAGGATGCCGTGGTTCTTGAGGATCGCGCCCTTCCTGTCGCCCAGCGCCTCGGCGATGCGGTCGCCCTCGCTGGTGTCGACCACCATGCCGGTGAAGTCGTCGAAAAGGGCCACGTCTTCGTGGAACACACAGCTGTCCTGCGTGATCGTGTCGAGCTTGCGGCCGAGCGTGGACCAGGCCTTGCCGTAGGTCGAGTGCGTGTGGGCGGCGGCGACGATCTTCGGGTTGTGCTCGTGGATCGCCGCGTGGATCGCGAAGGCGGCCTTGTTGAGCG
Source organism: Variovorax sp. W2I14 (assembly GCF_050435205.1). Taxonomy (NCBI): domain Bacteria; kingdom Pseudomonadati; phylum Pseudomonadota; class Betaproteobacteria; order Burkholderiales; family Comamonadaceae; genus Variovorax; species Variovorax sp. W2I14. Next base: position 3,335,402 of record NZ_JBNDJX010000001.1, read on the forward strand.
GCTTGTCGCCGATCACGGTTTCGCCCTGCGCATTGACGAGCAGCAGGTCGGAGACCTTGATGCGCGAGAAGTGGATGCCCAGCGGGTTGACCCAGAAATGGTCGGTGAGCTCGGGGTCGCGTGCGGTGATGTGGCCGGCCAGGCCCTGCGCGAAGCCGAAGCGCGCGAACAGGCGGAACGCGCCCGCCAGGCGCTCCTGCCGGTGGCGGCGCTCGGCCTGCACGCTGGTGCGCGGCGGGACCGGGTCGAACCAGTACTTCTGCTGCGGATTCGGATTGAGCCTGAGCGGCTGGGCCGCGCTGCGGTCGATGGAGAGAACGGCACTCATGGGGATTCCTCGTGTTCGGTTTTTGCTCCTTCCCCCTCGGGGGAAGGTTGGGATGGGGGCAAGCGGCGCTCGAAAGGCTGCGGCGTCGTGAATGCCGCTTGCCCCACCCCCTGCCCTCCCCCAGAGGGGGAGGGAGAAAGTCAGGTCATGCCGCTTTGCGAACGGAGACTGCGCGCTGCGAAACGAGTTCGCGCGTACGCGGAATCAGCTCGCGGCCGTAGTCGGTCGCGTCTTCCAGCGGATCGAAGCCGCGGATGAGGAAGGTGGTCACGCCCAGGTCGTAGTAGTCGAGCAGCGCGTCGGCCACCTGCTCGGGCGTGCCGACCAGCGCGGTGCTGTTGGAGCGGCCGCCGATTTCCTGCGCGATGGCCGTCCAGAGGCGCTTGTCCACGCGCGGGCCCTTGTCGGCCGCGGCCAGCAGGCGCTTGGCACCTTCGCTTTGCTGCGGGCCGCCGCGGTTGTAGCCCTGCACCACGCGCAGGCGCTTGGTCTCGGCCAGGATGTTCTCGGCGCGCCCCCAGGCGGCCTCTTCGGTCTCCGCGAGAATCGGGCGGAACGACACCGAGAAGCGCACGCTGCGCCCGTGCTTGGCGGCCTCGGCGCGCACGCGCGTCGTGAGCTCGCGGGCCTGATCGAGCGATTCGCCCCACAGCGCATACACGTCGGCGTACTTGCCGGCGACCGGGATCGCCGCCTCCGACGCACCGCCGAAATACACCGGCACATGCGGCTTGCCGTTGCGCGTCTGCAGCGGCTTCACTTCGGAGAAAGCGCTCTGGCAGCGGTAGTGCGCGCCTTCGTGGTCGAAGGGCTTTTCGGCGGCCCACACTTTGTGCAGCACCTCCAGGTATTCGTCGGTGCGGGCGTAGCGCTGGTCGTGGTCGAGCCAGTCGCCGTCGCGGCGCTGCTCTTCGTCGGAGCCGCCCGAGATGTAGTGCACGCCGAGCCGGCCGCCGCTCAACTGGTCGAGTGAGGCGAACTGCCGCGCCGCTAGCGTGGGCGCAACGAAACCCGGGCGGTGCGCGAGCATGAAGTGGATGCGCTCGGTGACCGAGGCGGCATACGCCACGGTGAGCGTGGCGTCGGGGCCGGTCGAATGGTGCGGCACGAGCACGCGGTCGAAGCCGGCGTTCTCGTGCGCCTGTGCGAATGCGCGCACGTAGTCGCGGTCGATGGCCGGCCCCTTGGCGGGGTGGATCTCCGAGACCTTCTGGCCCTGGATCATGCCGATGAATTCAACGTCGCTCTGGGTGTTCTGGCTCATGGGAGTCCTTTGTTTGTTGTCGAGGTTTGGGGGTCGATCAGGCGGCGGGCAGGCGCAGAACGCTTTCGAAGCTGCGATCCCACAGAGGCTTCACATCGGCCGGGCCGTCGAGCACGCCGATCTTCAAAAAGGTGTCGGCCACGTCCTGGTGGCTGCGCACCACGGCGTCGCTGACAGGGCCGAGGCTGTAGTCGCCGCTGCGGCCGTTGAAGAGCTCGACGATGTCGCCGACCGGCACACGCGTCTCGGCCGACTGCGCACGCGCATAGGCCAGGTAGTTGCCGTTGATCCATGCGAACGAACGCTGCAGCCTCTGCAGCAGGTCGCTCAATGCCGCGCGGCGCAGCGTGTCGTCGAGCGCGCGCGGATTGGCGTAGATCGGAAAGTTGCCCGAGAGATAACCCACGCCGGTCTTGATGACCCGCGCGCCGTACTGGGTGCGCGCGATCTGGCCGTTGTAGCCGTAGATCGCCCAGGCATCGAGGTCACCGCGTGCGAAGGCCGAGAGGCCGTCCGAGGGCGTGAGGCTCACGGCCTGGATGTCGCTGAACGAGAGCCCCGCCTCGGCCAGCTGCTTGGCCAGGTAGTAGTGCGAGGTGGTGGCGCGCACGTAACCCACGCGCTTGCCCTTGAAGTCGGCGATGGTGCGGATCGGCGAGTCCTTGCGCGCGAGCGTGGCCTGGTTGTTGAGGTCTTCGTGCGTCACGGCGACGAGGCGCACGCTGGACTTCTGGCGTGCCGCGAACACCGGCGGGATCTCGCTGCCCGAACCCAGGTCGAGCGCGTCGCCATTGATCGCTTCGATGTGCAGCACGCCGTTGTTGAGCTCGCGCCAGTCGATCCTGTAGGGCGTGTTCGCCTGGTCCGAGGCCTGCAGCAGCGGGCGCCACAGGCCCTTGTAGGTGCCGACGCGCAAGGTCACGCCCGAAAGGTCGCGCGATGGTGTTGCGGCCTGTGCCGCCTGCACTCCGAGGCCAGAGGCGGCTGATGCGCCCCATGCGGCGGCGGCCTGCAGCAGGCTGCGGCGATCGAGGGGGAAATCGGGTGTCATGCGTTGCGGTCTTTCTTCTTCCCTGCCCACGGGAGCCGCAGGAGAGAAGCGAGACCGTACCGAGGTACCCCGCAAAAGCGAACGCAGAAAAACGAGTTTGCATATGCGCGATGCGTAGTTTTCGGACGGCCGGCGGGTCGGTACCGTGCGGGACCATGAGTGCACTCCCCTTGCGCCGCCCGTCGGCCACGCCTGAAGAAGAAACCCCTTCCGCCACCGTCGATGCCGCGCTGCTGGCCCGGCTGTCGGCCCAGTTCGCTGCCACGGCGGCCGACTACGACCGCAGCGGCGCCTTCCCGCAGGAAAACTTCGAGGCGTTGCAGGCGAACGGCCTCGTCGGCTTGGTGGCACCCGCGGCGCATGGCGGCGGGAGCGCCACGCTGGCGACAGCGCGTCGCGTGATCGCGGCCGTCGCGCGCGGCGAGCCGGCCACCGCGCTCATCCTCACGATGACCTACCTGCAGCACCACGCGCTCACACGTGGCGACAACCGCTGGCCGCCGCAGTTGCGCGAACGCGTGGCGCGCGATGCGGTGGAGCGCGGCGCGCTCATCAACGCGCTGCGCGTGGAGCCGGCGCTTGGTTCGCCCTCGCGCGGCGGCCTGCCCTCGACCGTCGCAAGGCGCAGCGGCAACGGCTGGGCCATCGATGGCCACAAGCTCTACACCACCGGCATCGAAGGCCTCACATGGCTCGCCGTGTGGGCGCGCACCGACGAAGCGGTGCCGCGCACCGGCGTGTTCCTGGTGCCGCGCCACACCCCCGGCGTGCGCGTGATCGCGAGCTGGGACCACCTGGGCCTGCGCGCCTCGGGCAGCCACGAGGTGATCTTCGAGAACGTGGCCATCGACATCGACCACGCCGTCGATCTGCGCGCACCAGCCGACTGGGCACCCGACGCCGGCAGCCAGACCGACATCGACGCGCACGCGACCCAGCAGGCCTGGATGGTCGTGCTGCTCGGCAGCCTCTACGACGCGGTGGCCCAGGCCGCGCGCGACTGGCTGGTGAGCTTCTTGAACCAGCGCGCGCCCGGCAGTCTGGGCGCGCCGCTCGCGAGCCTGCCGCGCGTGCAGGAGCATGTCGGCGAGATCGAGGCGCTGCTGCGCACCAACCGCGTGCTGCTCGACGACGCGGCCTCGGCCGTCGACAACGGCCACGCGCAGCCAGCCACCGACAGTGGCTTGCTCAAGCACACGGTAACGGGCAACGCGGTGCGCGTGGTCGAACTCGCGCTGCAGCTGAGCGGCAACCACGGCCTCACGCGGCAGAACCCGCTGGAGCGCCACTACCGCGACGTGCTGTGCAGCCGCATCCACACGCCGCAGGACGATGCGATCCTGGTGGGCGCGGGCAAGCGAGCGCTGCTGTCGACGGGAGTTGCCGCATGACCAATCTGCTGTTTTCCAAAGCATCTCGCCGCAGTTGGTTGAAACAAGGCGCGGCACTCTCGCTGGCCGCGACCGGCTCGTTGCGTGCGTGGGCGCAGCCGCAAACCACGCTGATCCTCGGCGACCAGGCGGGCGGCTTGCGCTCGCTGTTCGAGGCGTCGAAGGCGCTCGAGGGCGCGCCGTTTGCCTATCGCTGGGCCAACTTCCAGGGCGCCGCGCCGCTGTTCGAGGCGCAGCGCAGCGCCGCGGTCGATACGGCAATGGCCGGCGATCTGCCGGTGCTCGCCGCGGCCGTCGGCAAGACACCGCTCAAGATCGTCGCCACGCGCGTCGGCAAGGCCGATTCGCTGGGCATCGTGGTGCAGCCCGATTCACCGCTGCGCAGCGTGAGCGACCTGCGCGGAAAGACGGTGATCGTCTCGTCGGCGCGCGGCAGCATTTCGCAGTACCAGCTCTACGGCGCGCTCGAAGAGGCCGGCGTGCAGCGCAGCGAAGTCACGGTGAAGTTCGTGCTCCCGACCGATGCGGCGGCCGCGTTCGCCTCGAAGCAGATCGACGCGTGGGCCATCTTCGATCCGTACTACGCGATTGCGCTGCAACAGGGTGGGCGCATCCTGCGCGACGGGCGCGGCATCAACACGGCCCTGGGCTTCATCACCGCCAGCGAGCATTCGCTGGCCGATCCGGCCAAGCGCGCGGCCATCGTGCAGTTCCTCGACCGGCTGGGCCGCGCGGGCGACTGGGCGCTGGCCAACCCCGAGGCCTATGCGCAGGCCTACAGCCAGCTCACGCGCTTGCCGATCGAGTCGGCACGCATCATCACGGCGCGCGCCTCTGTCGCGGGAAGGCCGGTGAGCGAGGCGGACATCGTCGCGCTGCAGGCCGTGGCCGACCGCTCGGCGCGCGACGGCATCCTGCCGGTGCGCGTGGACGTGCGCGCCATCACCGACACACAACTCTGGAAGCGCCCCGCGTGATCGCGCCGCTGCGCGACTTCGTCGGCGCCTTCGGCCGGCTGCTCGACAGCGCGCCCGACGAGCCCCGCATCCTTCGTGAAGGCGGCGCGCTGCTGCGCACGCTGGTCGCGCGCGACGACTGGCTGCCCGATGCCTTCGCACGGCCCGACCCGGCGCGCTACCAGCAGTTCCTGCTGCATGCGGACAGCACCGAGCGCTTTTCGGTCGTGAGCTTCGTCTGGGGTCCGGGGCAGGCCACGCCGGTTCACGACCACACGGTGTGGGGCCTCATCGGCATGCTGCGCGGCGCGGAGTACAGCCAGGGCCATGTGTTCGACGACGAAGGCCGCGCGCAGCCGCAGGGCGACGCGGTGCGGCTCGATGCCGGCGACGTGGAGGCCTTGTCGCCCACCGTCGGCGACCTGCACCGCGTGCACAACGCGCATGCGGACCGCGTGTCGATCAGCATCCACGTCTACGGCGCCAACATCGGTGCGGTACGGCGGCATACTTACCCGGCCGAGGGCGGGCGCAAGCCGTTTGTCTCGGGCTACTCCAACACGCTGCTTCCCAACCTCTGGGACCGCTCCGAAGAACTCAGATCGACCTTCGCATGACGACGACCGCTGCCTTCCCCCTCGTGTCTTTTTCCGCCGTGCGCGAGCGGCTCATTGCGCGCGAAGAAACGGCGCTCGTCGACGTACGCGAGGAAGATCCGTTCGCGCAGGAGCACCCGCTGTGGGCCGCGAACCTGCCGCTCTCGAAGATCGAGATCGAGGCCTGGCGGCGCATTCCGCGCCTCGACACTTTCATCGTGCTGTATGGCACGCATGAAGGCGTCGATCTCGCACCGCTTGCCGCGCGCACCTTCGCCGCGCTCGGCTACACGAACGTTCATCTGCTCGAAGGCGGCCTCGAAGGTTGGCGCGCGGCGGGCGGCGAGCTGTTTCGCGACGTGAACGTGCCGAGCAAGTCGTTCGGCGAACTGGTCGAGCACGAGCGGCACACGCCCTCGCTCTCCGCGCCCGAGGTGAAGGCGCTGGTCGAGGCCAAGGCCAACGTGGTGGTGCTCGATGCGCGCCGTTTCGACGAGTACCAGACGATGAGCATTCCCTCGGCCACCAGCGTGCCCGGCGCGGAGCTGGTGCTGCGGGTGCGCGAGCTCGCGCCCGATCCGGCTACGCAGGTGATCGTCAATTGCGCGGGCCGCACGCGCAGCATCATCGGCACGCAGTCGCTGGTGAATGCGGGCATTCCGAACCCGGTGGCGGCCCTGCGCAACGGCACGATCGGCTGGAAGCTTGCGGGGCAGGTGCTGGACCATGGCGCGAGCCGGCAAGCGCCGGCTGCGGTGTCCGATCCGCTTCGCGCGAAGGCTGAGGCCGATGCGCGCCGCGTGGCCGACAAGGCCGGCGTGCGCCGCATCCCGCTCGATGCGGTGCAGACGCTGGAGGCGCCGGGCCGCACGGTCTATCGCTTCGACGTGCGCACGCCTGAGGAATATGCGGCAGGCCATCTGCCCGGCTTTGCAAGCGCGCCCGGCGGACAGCTGGTGCAGGAGACCGATCACCAGGTGCCGGTGCGCGGCGCGCGCATCGTGCTGGCGGACGACGATGGCGTGCGCGCATCGATGAGCGCATCGTGGCTCGCGCAGATGGGGTGGGAGGTCTATGTGCCCGACACAGCGCCTTCTGCTTCGGCGTTCACCGAGAAGGCGGCGCCCTCGCCCGCCTATCCGCCAGTCGCCGCAACGGTCGGAGAAATCGCGCCCAAGGCACTGGCCGAGTTGCTGAAGCAGCCCGGCACCGCCGTGCTCGACGTGACCACCAGCGCGAACTACGTGAAGCGCCACATTCCGGGCGCCTGGTATGTGATTCGCGCGCAGCTCGCGGGTGCGATCGATGTGGTCATCCCCGCATCGCAGCGCTACGTACTGACCTGCGGCAGCAGCCTGCTCGCGCGCTATGCCGCGGCCGACCTGCGCGCGTTGCTCGATGCACGCGGACAACGCGATGTCGAAGTACTGGTGCTCGCCGGTGGCAATGCGGCATGGTTCGCCGCAGGGCTCGAAGCGGAGACCGGCGAGACGCGCCTTGCGACAGCGCGCACCGATCGCTATCGCCGGCCCTATGAAGGGACCGATGCACCGGCGGAAGCCATGCAGGCGTACCTCGACTGGGAGTACGGCCTGGTCGCGCAACTGGGGCGCGACGGCACGCATCATTTCAAGGTGATCTGAGAAAGCGTTTTGAAAGGATGACAACACGCCGGTGACACTGTGTCGCAGGCGTAAAGGCCGTCATCCGAGGGCTCTGCAAGGCGTTGGTTGTGCACACCCACAACAACTCGCCCCCAAGGAGCTTCGCCATGAGATTTCCTGTTGTTCTTGCGCTGTCGGCCGTTGCGCTCTCAGCCGCCCTTACCGGTTGCGTCGTTGCACCGGCCCAACCCGTCTATTCGGCGCCTCCGGGCGTGGCCTATATGGCGCCGACGTATGTGTCGCCAGGAATTGGTTTCGTGTGGGCGTACCACCCGCGCTACGGCTGGGGTTGGCACCATCCGCAATACGGCTGGCACCGCGGCTGGCGGTGAGCAAGGCTCGCCCCCGGCTGCGCGCACTTCGTGTCGCTTCTCCTACCCTCTACCGGGGGCAACACCAGAGGCCCGGCAAAGCCGGTTCCTCGGTGTTTCTGGAAGGGATGCCGCGGCTTTGCACGGCACGAGCCGGATCAGCTCGGCTCGGCGCTCTTGAACAGCGCCGCGACCTTGCGCTTGCTCTTGATGTTGCTCGAGATGCCGCGTGCAGGCGCTGCCTTGGCGGCGGCTTCCCATGCCGGTGTGGCATCGGCCGCGCCCGGCTCGTAGGGCTTGTCGAAGAACGGATCGCGCGGCGCCGAAGGCGCACGGTGCGGGCGTCCGCCGCCACCGCCGCTGCTGCGACGGGGAGCGTCGGCGCCGAAGCCGCTGCTGCTGCGTTCGCGCGGCTGGTCGAGCACGTCGCGTGCGTCGCCGGCTTCGCCTTCTTCGCGCCAGTGGCGGCGTCCGTCGTTGATGCGGCCGCGCGGGCGGTCTTCTTCGAACTCGACGGGTTCGAGCTCGATCTTCTTCTTGATCAGCTTCTCGATGTCGGCCACCAGGCGTGCATCGTTGCCGCCGCTCGCGAAGCTCACCGCCAGGCCCGAGGCGCCGGCGCGGCCGGTGCGGCCGATGCGGTGCACGTAGTCTTCGGCGTTGAACGGAATGTCGAAGTTGAAGACGGCGGGCACGTCCTTGATGTCGAGGCCGCGGGCCGCGACGTCGGTGCACACCAGGAGGTCGACTTCGCCGGCCTTGAACGAGGCGAGCGCCTTCAGGCGTTCGTCCTGGCTCTTGTCGCCGTGCAGTGCGGTGGTACGCAGACCGTCGCGCTCCAGCGAGCGTGCGAGGCGCGCGCAGCCGAGCTTGCTGTTGACGAACACGAAAGCCTGCGTGATGCCGCGCTGCTTGACGATCTGCTTGAGCGCACGGCGCTTGTCGTCGTCGGAGACGCTGTAGAAATGCTGCTCGACCGTAGAAGCCGTTTCGTTCGGCCGCGCCACTTCGATGGTGACCGGGTTCTGCAGGTAGCTGCCGGCCAGGCGCTTGATTTCAGGCGAGAACGTGGCCGAGAACAGGAGCGTGGTGCGCTGCTTGGGCAGGTAGCTCAGGATGCGCTGCAGGTCGGGCAGGAAACCGATGTCCAGCATGCGGTCGGCTTCGTCGAGCACCACGTATTCGACCTGGTTGAGCACCGCGTTCTTGGCTTCGATGTGATCGAGCAGCCGGCCCGGCGTGGCGACCAGCACTTCGACGCCCTTCTTCAATTCCAGCGTCTGCGGCTTCATGTCGATGCCGCCGAACACCACCGTGCTGCGCAGGTTCGTGTACTTGGCGTACAGCTTGACCTGTTGCGCGACCTGGTCGGCCAACTCGCGCGTGGGCAGCAGCACGAGCGCGCGCACCGGATGCCGCGCAGGCGAGGTGGAGGCGTTTTCGTGCTTGAGCATGCGCTGGAGCAGCGGGAGCGAAAACGCTGCCGTCTTGCCGGTGCCGGTCTGCGCGGCGCCCATCACGTCCTGACCCGACAGCACGACCGGAATGGCCTGCTCCTGGATCGGTGTCATGGTCTCGTAGCCCATTTCGGCTACGGCGCGGGCCAGCGGTTCTGCCAGCGAAAGATTGGAGAAGGAGCTTGTCATTGAGCCCGCTATTGTCGCATTGCCGCAAAAAACGGCAGTGACGGCGCGGTGACAACGTCCGCGCCGCCGGCATTGCTACTTATTCAATAGCATCGAAGTCAACAAGCATCGGGCCTTCGGCCCCATGAAGTTCAAAGATTCCGCGCGTTGAAGGTGTCGCACGACTTCATGTCGCCGCTTTGATAACCCGCGCCGAACCACTTCTGCCGCTGTGCGCTGGAGCCATGCGTGAAGCTGTCCGGCACCACTGCGCGGCCCGCGGAACGCTGCAGGGCGTCGTCGCCGATCTTCTGCGCGGCGTTCATCGCGGCCTCGATGTCGCCCGGGTCGAGCCACTTCTTCGACTCTTGCGAATGGTGCGCCCACACGCCCGCAAAGCAGTCGGCCTGCAGCTCGACGCGCACGCTCACCGCGTTGTTCTGCGACTGGCTCAGCCGCCCGCGCATGCCGTCGACCTTCGCGGTGATGCCCAGCTCGTCCTGCACGTGATGGCCGACCTCGTGTGCGATAACGTAGGCCTGTGCGAATTCGCCCGGCGCGCCGAGCTGGTTCTTGAGCGTGTCGTAGAAGCCCAGGTCGATGTAGACCTTCTTGTCGCCCGGGCAGTAGAACGGCCCCATCGCCGATTGCCCGGTGCCGCAAGCGGTGGGCGTGGCGCCGCGGAACAGCACGAGCCGGGGCGCCTGGTAGTTGCCGCCGTTCTTGCGGAAGATGTCGGTCCACACCACTTCGGTGTTCTTGAGCACGGTCGAGACGAAGGCCGCTTCGCGGTCGCCCGAAGGCGGCCTGGGCGCGGGGCCCTGCGGTGCCTGCTGCACCTGCTCGGTGCCACCGCCGCCGCTGAGCAAACTCAGCACGGTGAGCGGGTTGATGCCGAAGATCCATCCTGCGATCAGCGCGACCGCGATGGTGCCGATGCCGATGCCGCGTCCGCCGATGAAGCCGCCACCGCCGCCCCCACCACCTTCGCCGCGGCGATCTTCAACGTTGTCGGATTGTTCGTTGCCTTCCCATCTCATCGCAGTCTCCTTCCCGGCATTGCAGAAGTGTTGCCGGACCGTTGCAGGATGGTACTTGCCTCAGGGCGGCCCGGGGTAACCGGGCGTCAGTGCCGGGCCCGGTGGCGCGTCAGGTTTTCGGCAGAGTCACGCCGCGCTGGCCCTGGTACTTGCCGCCGCGATCCTTGTAGCTGGTCTCGCAGACTTCGTCGCTCTCGAAGAACAGCACCTGCGCGCAGCCTTCGCCCGCGTAGATCTTGGCGGGCAGCGGCGTGGTGTTGCTGAATTCCAGCGTCACGTAGCCTTCCCATTCGGGCTCGAACGGCGTCACGTTGACGATGATCCCGCAGCGCGCATACGTGCTCTTGCCCAGGCAAATGGTCAGCACGTTGCGCGGAATGCGGAAGTACTCGACGGTGCGCGCCAGCGCGAAGCTGTTGGGCGGGATGATGCAGTAGTCGCCATGCATGTCGACGAAGCTTTTCTCGTCGAAGTTCTTCGGGTCGACCACGGTGCTGTGGATGTTGGTGAAGACCTTGAATTCGGGCGCGCAACGGATGTCGTAGCCGTAGCTCGAGGTGCCGTAGCTGATGATCTTGTGGCCAGAGGCTTCGCGGACCTGACCGGGCTCGAAGGGCTCGATCATCCCAGTCTGCTCGGCCATGCGCCGGATCCATTTGTCGCTCTTGATGCTCATATGCGCTCGCTGCTGCTGCGGGGGAATCGGGGCCGAATTGTGGCACGGGCGCCCTCGGCGCCCTCCCCCGCAGAGGTCAGCCCGCCTGCGAGATCACCGTGCGCTCGATGAGCCGGTCGTCTCCCAGCACGATCATCGCGAAGAGCATTTCTTCCAGCGTGTTCGCCAGCTTCGTCTTGCGCGCCAGCAGCGGCGTGGCGGCGGGGTTGAGCACCAGGAAGTCGGCCTCGCAACCCGGCTGCAGGTTGCCGACCACCCCATCGAGCCCCAGCGAGCGCGCCGCGCCGCCGGTGTGGTGCCACCACAGCCGCGAGGGCGGAATGCTCAGGCCGGTCTTGGTCTGGCCTTCGCGGCCGACGTAGTAGGCGGCCAGCATGGTGTGGAAGGGGCTGAAGCTGGTGCCGCCGCCCACGTCGCTCGCGAGGCCGTACGGCGACTCGATGCGGTCGGCCGCGCCGAAGTCGAAGAAGCCGCTGCCCAGGAACAGGTTGCTGGTGGGGCTTACGGCGGCCGCGGTTTTCGTCTCGCGCATCAGGCGGCGGTCTTCGTCGTCGATGTAGATGCAGTGCGCGTACACGGCGCGCTCGCGCATCAGGCCGAAGCCGGCGTACACGTCGAGGTAGGAGCGCGACTTCGGATAGAGCTCCCGCGCCCACTTCACTTCGTCCTTGTTCTCGGCCACGTGCGACTGGATCCAGGTGTCGCCGTACTTCGCGGCCAGCTCGCCCGCGCCGCGCATCTGCGCGTCGGTGCTGGTCGGCGCAAAGCGCGGCGTGATGGCGTAGCCCAGGCGGTCGACGTTGTGCCACTTGCGGATCAGCGACTCGGTATCGACCAGGCTCTGCTCGGTTTCATCGCGCACGCCGTCGGGCGAGTTGCGGTCCTGCAGCACCTTGCCGGTGATCATTCGGAGGCCTCGGCGCTGCGCGCTCTCGAAGAAGGCATCGACCGAGGCCACGTGCGAGGTCGCGAAGGTGAGCGAGGTGGTCACGCCGTTGCGCAGCAGCTCGTCGAAGAACACGTCGGCCACTTCGCGCGAATGCGCCGGGTCGGCGAATTTGCTCTCTGCCGGAAAGGTGTAGTTCTCGAGCCAGGGCAAGAGGCCCGGCGACGGCGCGCCGATGATGTCGGTCTGCGGAAAGTGGATGTGCATGTCCACGAAGCCCGGCGCGAGGATGCGGCCCGGCAGGTGCGTCACCTCGGCATCGGGATGGCGCGGCGACACGGCGGCGTGGCTGCCGGCATCGACGACGCGCTGCCGGCCAGCGTTGTCGGGGCCGACGACCAGCAGGCCGTCTTCATCGAAAAGGGGCAGGCCGGCGTTGTCGAATCGCAGGAGGGAGGCGCGGTAGGCTTTTTTCATCGTGGCTGCGGAGGGTAATCCAGCCTCGCGCAGTCGCAATTTCCATGCGCATATGAGTGCTATATGCGAATGCACTCCCCGGCGGCCGCTCAGTCTTGCGGCAACACGTGCGACTGGATGTCGAACGGCACGCCGGGCGGCACGGGCCCGTCGCCATCCTTGCGCTTGGTCAGCAGCGCGTATTTCGACTCGATGAAGTAGACGCGGTCGCCCAGCACTGCGCCCGACGACGGATCGTTGAGCCCGGTCACCACCGTTTGCAGCCCGAGCTTCGCGCCATCGACGCGCGCCACCGTGACCTGCCCGCCATACGGCCCGTCGCCGAAGGCATTGCTCTCGAACAGCACCAGCCGCCCGGGTTGCCAGGCGCGGATCGCGTCGACGTTCTTCATCACACGCGGCGCCTCGATGCGCGTGACTTCGCCCGCCCGGCCGTCCGCGCCCAACCCGATGCGCAGCAGATGCGACGACTCCGCCACGAGGCTCACATAGACGTCGCGCCCGCCATCGATGGCGATGCCGTTCAGTCCCTTGTAGGGACCTTCGCCGGCAAGCGCCGGGTCTTCCTTCCAGACCGTGAGCGCGACCGCGCCCGGCGCGAGCCGCAGCACGCGCGGATGGAAGGAGTCGGTCACGTAGACGTTGCCGTGCGCGTCCTGCGCCAGGTCGTTGCAGTAGCCCGCATCGGGCATCGCATAGCTCGCATGCGGCGCACCGGTGGCGAGGTCGTAGCGCTTGAGCGCGCTCGGCGTCTGCGGCACGGTGGTGAAGCCGCTGTTGCCCGAGCAGACCCACAGGGCCCGGTGCTTCGCATCGACCAGCACGCCCTGCCCGTTCGCGAGGCCGTTGGCACCGGGCTTCACAAGCACCTCGGCTTTAGTCGCGGCGCCCGGCTTCAATCGCGCGACCGCGCCCTGGCGCCAGCTGCCGACGTAGAACGCGCCGTCCGGTCCGATGGCGACGCTCTCCGGATACCAGTCCTCGGGCAGCGCCTGCGTCGCGGGCGGTGCGGCAGTGGCCGCCGTCGCGGCAAGCGCGAGCAACGCGCCGGCCAGCCGTGCGCGCCCGCTCATTGCCATACGCGCAACACGCGCCCCGTCAGCGGGCCTTCGATGCTGCGCACGTATGCCAGCGCCACACGCGCGGCCGGCACGGTCTCGACGCCCGGAAAGAGCGCGCCATACGCCGCCAGCGATTCGGTCAGCAGCGTCGGACTCACCGCATTGATGCGCAGGCCGCGCGGCAGTTCGATTGCCGCTCCCTTCACGAAACCTTCAATCCCGGCATTCACCGCCGCCGCATTGCTCCCGCCGCGAACCGGGTCTTCGGCCGCGACGCCAGTGGTCAGCGTGATCGACCCACCATCGGCCAAAACGTGCTGCCCCAGCAACGCGAGCCGCACCTGGCCTAGGAGCTTGTCCTGCAGACCGACGTTGAAGTCGGCCGGCCGCATCTCGGCAATCGGCCCAAAGAACAGGCCACCGGCCGCCGAGACGATTGCATCCACGCGCCCCACCGCCGCATACAGCGCCTCGACGCTCGCATCGCTCGTGATGTCGACCTGCAGGTCGCCCCGCGTGCGCCCTGCGCGCACCACGTCGTGCCCGCGTTCGGCCAGAACCTGGACCACCGCACCGCCAATGGCACCCGTGGCGCCCACAACAAGAATCTTCATGAAAAACCTCGCCAAATGAATCAAGAGGAGCCCATTGTTTTGCGAACGGATAGTTTGATAAATTGCCGTTCGGTTCGGCAATTCGAAACTTTTGGTTCTCAATATGGACAAGCTGCGCGCCATGGAAGTCTTCGTCGCCACAGTGGACGCGGGCAGCTTCGTGGCGGCCGCCGAGGCGCTCGATCTCTCGGCCGTCATGGTCGGCAAGCACATCCGCGCGCTGGAGGCGCAACTGGGTGCGCGCCTGCTCGAACGCACCACGCGCCGCCATGCGCTCACGGAAATCGGCGCCGCCTACCTGGAGCGCTGCCGCGACGTGCTTGCGAGCGTGCACACCGCCGACGGCGTGGCCGAATCGCTGCGCGCGATGCCGCAAGGCGTGCTGCGCGTCACGGCGCCGGTGGCCTACGGCGCGCACCGGCTCACGCCCGTGATCGGCGACTACATCGCCGCCTATCCGCAGGTGAAGGTGGACCTGGTGCTCAACGACCGCGTGGTCGACCTGGCCGAAGAAGGCTTCGACTGCGGCATCCGCTCAGGGGCGGCGGTCGATGAACGCCTCATCGCGCGGCCGCTCGCATTGGCGCGCATGTTCGCGGTCGCAAGCCCCGCATGGGTCGCGCGTCACGGCCAGCCGAAGCACCCGTCGGACCTCGAAGCGTTTCCTCTGCTGGGCTTTGCCACCTGGGGCCCGGACCACGCATGGCGTTTCACGCGCGACGGCCAGACGGTGCATGTGCCGGTGCGCGGTCCGCTCACCACCAACAACGGACAAGCGCTGCTCGCCGCCGCAATGGCCGGCGTGGGAGTGATCGTGCAGGCCGATGCGCTCCTCGGCCCTGCCCTGGCGTCGGGGCAGGTGGTTCAGTTGCTGCCCGAGTGGCAACTGCCGACGCGCGCCGTGCACATCATGCGATTGCCCGAAGCGCGGCCTAGCGCCAAGCTGCGGACCTTCGTCGACTTCGTTGTGGAGCGATTGGGCTAATCAGCGCGTCACGCGGCCCTGCACGCCCTCGACCAGCCAGTTCATCTTGAGGATCTGCTCGTCGTTCAGTTGCGCGCCCTTGGCGATCACGACGCGGCCCTCGTTGTCGCGCACATCGGCGCTTACCGCGCGAAACGGCTGCAGCTTGCCGGCCGCGACGTCCTGCTGCCGCGCCAGCACTTCCTGCTGCACGGCCTTGGGCACCTTGGTGCCGAAGTCGCCGACGCGGATCATCCCTTCCTTCACGCCGCCCCAGAGATTGCCGCTCTTCCAGGTGCCATCGAGCACGGCTTTTGCGCGCTGCGTGTAGTAGCCGCCCCACTGGTGCGTGACCGCGACGATCTGCGCATCGGGCGCGATCTTGCGCATGTCGGAGTGGTACGCAATGGCCATCTTGCCGCGCTCCTGCGCCGCGGCCATCACGGCCGTGGAGCCGGTGTGGAAGGCGACGACGTCGGCGTTCTGGTTGAAGAGCGCCATGGCCGCATCGCGCTCCTTCGGCGGATCGAACCACTCGTTGAGCCACACCACGACGACCTTCGCATTCGGGTTCACCGAGCGCATGCCCAGCGTGAACGCGTTGATGCCCTGCAGCACCTCCGGAATCGGAAAACCCGCCACATAGCCCGCGACGTTCGTCTTCGTCATGCGCCCTGCCGCGATGCCCGCGAGATAGCGGCCTTCGTAGTAGCGCGCATTGGCGGTCGCGACATTGGCCGCGGGCTTGTAGCCGGTGATCGACTCGAACTTCACATCGGGGAAATCGCGCGCCACCTTCAGCGTCGGCTCCATGTAGCCGAAGCTGGGCGTGAAGATGAGCTTGTTGCCCTGCTGCGCGAGATCACGGATCACGCGTTCCGCATCGGCGCCTTCCGCCACGTTCTCGACGAAGGTGGTTTTCACCTTCGCGCCGAGCGCCGCATCGACGGCCTTGCGGCCCTCTTCATGCTGGCGCACCCAGCCGGCATCGGTGACCGGCGTGACGTAGACGAAGCCGATCTTCAGCGGTGCATTGGGCGCCGGCGTTTGCGAAAAAGCGGGAGATAAAAAACAGGCGGTCACCCACGCCAGAACGGCGCGGCCCGCGAGGTTTTTGTACATGGTGGTCCTCTACATGGCCCCGGAAAAGCAAAAACCCGCAGTCGGCCGGGACGCCCAACTGCGGGATGCGGATTTTAGTGCGACCGTTTCAGGCCACCGCTGCTGCCTCTGCGCTCGCGCCTTTCACGCCATAACGAGCGGCAGGCACCGAACTGGAAATCCGGCCCGACATGGCGCGCCGCGCCGCATCGAAAGCGTCCCACTCGTCCTGGTTGGGCAGCGACGGGATCGTGACCTTCTCGCCCTGGTCGAGACCCGCGAGCGCGGCATCGACCATGTCTTCCGCGCTCATGACGATCGCGCTCGGCAGGTGCTCCACCGGCAAGCCCGCAATGCCCCAGAACTCGGTGGCGGTCGCGCCCGGCAGCACGGCCTGCACGCGCACGCCCTTGTCGCCCACCTCATGCTGCAGCGACTGGCTGAGCGCGAGCACGAAGGCCTTGCTGCCGCCGTACACGCCGTTGAGCGTTTCGGGCGAAACCGCCACGATGGACGCGATGTTCACCAGCGTTCCCGCGCCCCGCGCCACAAAGCCCGGCACGGCCGCATACGTGAGGCGCGTGAGCGCATTCACGTTGATCGCGATCATCTCTTCCATCTTCTCGATGTCCGAGGCGAGCAGCGGCGCGGTGGCGCCGACGCCGGCGTTGTTCACCAGCAGCGTGAGCTCGCGGTTCGTGCGGATGGCGGCTTCGACGCGCGCGATGTCTTTCTTGTCCGTGAGATCGGCAGCGATCGTCTCGATCTTGCGGCCCGTCTCCGTCGTGAGCCTGGCGGCCAGCGCCTGCAGTCGATCGCCGCTACGCGCGACCAGCACGAGGTCGAAGCCGCGGCGGGCGAGCCGGTCGGCGTAGACGGCGCCAATGCCTGAAGAAGCGCCGGTGATGAGGGCTGTGCCCTTGGGTGTTGCAGTCATTGGAGGTTCCTTTGGAAGCCGCGTCGGTGCGGCATGAAAGGAAGTTTCCCCCTTCAAGGTTATGGCGTAAATGTCATATAAACCTCTTTTTACGCCACTTCCGAAATTTGCCTGGCCACCCGGCGAACGGCCTGTGGCGGCTGGCCCAGCGTGCGCAGGAACGCGCGGCGCATGCGCTCAGGGTCGCCGAAGCCCGTTTCATCGGCCACCACGTTGAGCGCCAGGCCGCCCGCGTCGATCAACGCCTTCGCCGCTTCTACGCGCAGGTGCTCGACGGCCTGCGCGGGCGACTGGCCGGTTTCCGACTTGAAGGCACGGCTGAACTGGCGCGGGCTCAGGTGCGCCACTTCGGCAAGGTCTTCGACCGAGAGCGCACCGCGCAGGTTGGCGCGCGCATGCACCAGTGCCTGCTGGATGCGGTCGGACTTGGGCTCCAGTTCGAGCAGCGCCGAATACTGCGATTGCCCGCCCGCCCTGCGGTGGTAGACGACAAGGTTCTTCGCGACCATGCGTGCGGCCTCCACACCCAGGTCTTCCTCCACCAGCGCGAGCATCAGGTCGATGCCCGCGGTCATGCCGGCCGATGTCCAGAGCGAGCCGTCGTTGATGAAGATGCGGTCCGGCTGCACCTTGGCCAGCGGATGGCGCTTCTGCAGCTCCTGCGCGAAGGCCCAGTGCGTGGTCACGCGCCGGCCGTCCAGCAGCCCCGCGTCCGCAAGACCGAATGCGCCGGTGCAGATGCTGGCCATGCGCCGAGCGTTGCGCTGGCCCGTGCGCAGCATCCTGCAAAGCCCTTCGGAGGTCGGCTCGATGGTGAGCGCGCCGGTCATCACCAGCGTGTCGAACTTCGATGCGGTCAACCGCTTCGTCTCGACGCCGATGCCCGACGAACTGGGAATGACGCCGCCGGTTTCCGATAGCAGCTCGACCTTGTAGACCGGCTTGCCCGCGTGCTTGTTGGCCAGCTCGAAGGCGGCGACGGCGGCCAGATCGAGGATCTGGAAGCCCGGAAAAACGACGACGGCGATGCGCTTCTGCATGATGTCCTGAAAAGAGGTAATTTCGACATTCCGGCCGAAAGGCTACGTGACATCCTCCGACCGGTCAATCAGCCGTCCCACGCGGCATACAACAGAAAGAACCGCTATGAAAGTCAATGGAATCGAACGGCCGGTCGACGTCGACGGCGACACGCCCGTGCTCTGGGTGCTGCGCGACGTGCTCGGCATGACGGGCACCAAGTTCGGCTGCGGCCTGGGCATGTGCGGGGCCTGCACGGTGCACATCGACGGCGTGGCCACGCGCTCGTGCATCACGCCGGTCGAATCGGTGAACAAGGCGAACGTGGGCACCATCGAATCGCTCGCGGGCACGCGCGTCGGACGCGCACTGCAGAAGGCCTGGCTCGACCTGGACGTCGTGCAATGCGGCTACTGCCAATCGGGCCAGCTGATGTCGGCCACGGCCCTTCTGAGCAAGAACACATCCCCCACCGACGAAGAGATCGATGGCGCCATGAGCGGCAACATCTGCCGATGCGGCACCTATGTGCGCATCCGCGCCGGCATCAAGGAAGCGGCACTCGCTCTTTCCGGCAAGACAGCAGCACCAGCAAAGAAGGCGGCCTGACATGATCCTCGATCGATTGACGACCCCTGAAGCCGACACCGCGCTGTCGCGCCGCAGCTTTCTCTCGGTGGGCGCCGCGCTCGGCGGCGGCCTGCTC
Source organism: Variovorax sp. W2I14 (assembly GCF_050435205.1). Classification (NCBI taxonomy): domain Bacteria; kingdom Pseudomonadati; phylum Pseudomonadota; class Betaproteobacteria; order Burkholderiales; family Comamonadaceae; genus Variovorax; species Variovorax sp. W2I14. Next base: position 3,354,070 of record NZ_JBNDJX010000001.1, read on the forward strand.
ATCGGCGTCGGCTTCGGCGTCGCCCCTTCCACCGCCGATGCGGCCGGTCCCACTGCTGCGGCCTGGGCACCCAATGCCTTCGTGCGCATCGCCCCCGATGGCCAGGTGACAGTGGTCATGGGCTTTATCGAAATGGGCCAGGGCACGTACACGAGCATCCCCATGCTGATTGCCGAGGAACTGGAGATCGACCTCGCCGGCGTGCGCCTCGAACACGCGCCGCCCAGCGACAAGCTCTACGGCAACCCGCTGCTGGGCTTCCAGGTGACCGGCGGCTCCACCACCATCCGCGGTGCCTACGAGCCGATGCGGCGCGCAGGCGCCACGGCCCGCACGGTGCTCGTGCAGGCCGCGGCGCAGCGCTGGCGCGTCGAGCCGGCCTCGTGCCGCGCCGTGCGCGGCGAGGTGGTCCACACCGCGAGCGGACGCCGCCTAAAGTACGGCGCGCTGGTCGCCGATGCCGCCAAGCTCCCCGTGCCCGAGAAGGTCGAGCTCAAGCCGCAAGCCGACTTCAAACTGATCGGCACACCGGCCAGGCGCCTGGACAGCGCCGCCAAGGTGAACGGCACCGCGATGTACGGCATCGATGCGCGCCTGCCCGGCATGAGGGTCGCCACGCTCAAGCAGTCGCCGGTGTTCGGCGGCCGCGTGCGCAGCGTCGATGACGCTGCCGCGCTGAAGGTGCGCGGCGTGCGCCAGGTCGTGCGGCTCGACGACTGCGTGGCGGTCGTCGCCGACCACATGGGCGCGGCGAAAAAGGGCCTGGCCGCTCTCGTCATCGAATGGGATGACGGCGCCAACGCCAAGGTGAGCACCGAAAGCATCGTGCAGGCGATGGCTGCGGCCTCGCAGAAGCAAGGCGCGGTCGTGCGCAAGGAAGGCGACAACGCCAAGGCCATGGCCGGCGCGGCGCAGCGCCTGGAGGCCGTCTACGAAGTGCCCTTCCTCATCCACGCGGCGATGGAGCCCCTCAACTGCACCGTGCACGTGCGCAAGGACAGTTGCGAGGTGTGGGTCGGCACGCAGGTGCTCACGCGCGCGCAGGCCGCGGCCGCCGCGGTCACGGGCCTGCCGGTGGAGAAGGTGACGGTGCACAACCACCTGCTCGGCGGCGGCTTCGGCCGGCGGCTGGAGGTCGACAGCGTCACGCGCGCCGTGCAGATCGCGCAGAAGGTCGACGGCCCCGTCAAGGTGATCTGGACGCGGGAAGAAGACACGCAGCACGACATGTACCGCCCCTACTTCTACGACCGCGTGAGCGCCGGGCTCGACGCACAGGGCAAGCCGGTCGCGTGGAGCCACCGCATCACCGGCTCCTCGATCCTCAAGCGCTGGCTGCCGCCGGCCTACAACAACAACTTCGACCCTGAGACCATCGACGGCGCCGAGAAGCCGCCCTACGCGCTGCCGAACATCCTGGTCGACTACGTGAACCACGAGCCGCCGGTGCCGACCGCGTTCTGGCGCGGCGTCGGTCCGACGCACAACGTCTTCGTGGTCGAGAGCTTCATCGACGAACTCGCGGCCGCCGCGAAGACCGACCCCGTCGCCTTTCGCACCGCGCTGCTCGCGCAGAACCCGCGCGCGCTGGCGGTGCTGAAGCTCGCCGCCGAGAAATCCGGCTGGGGCCAGCCCCTGCCGGCGGGCCAGGGGCGCGGCGTGTCGCTGCAATTCGCCTTCGGCACCTTCATGGCGCTGGTGGTGGATGCGGAGGTCACCAAGTCGGGCGACGTGAGCGTCAAGCGCGTGGTCTGCGCGCTCGACGCGGGCGTGATCGTCAACCCCGACACCGTGCAGGCCCAGGTGCAGAGCAGCGTCATCTTCGGCATCTCGGCCGCGCTCTGGGGCAAGGCAACGGTGAAGGACGGACGCATCGAGCAATCGAACTTCCACGACGTGCGCGTGGTGCGGATGAACGAGACGCCCATCATCGAGACCCACATCGTCGCGAGCAAGGAAGCGCCCGGCGGCATGGGCGAGCCCGGCACCTCGGGGCTGGCGCCGGCGCTGACGAACGCCGTCTTCGCGGCGACGGGCAAGCGGGTGCGCAAGCTGCCGATCGATCCCGAGCAGCTCAAGACGGCCTGACCGGCGGCCGATCGGTCACACGAACGGCGCGCGCGGCGCGCACCCATGCAACGCCACGATGGGTGCCGCCGCGAATCGGCAGGCGCGCCTTCGCCCATGCGGCGGGACAATGGTTCGCCCCATGACGAACCCGACAATTTCCGCCAGCAGCGTCGCTGCGCACGCGCATTGGCAGCGCAACCTCGCCGTCTGCATGTTCGGCTCCTTCACCACCATCGTGGCGATGACGCTGCTGCTGCCCTTCCTGCCGCTCTACGTCGAGCAACTGGGCGTGCAGGACCATGCGACCATCGTGCAATGGTCCGGCGCGGCCTACGGCGCCACCTTCTTCAGCGCTGCGCTGGTCGCGCCGCTGTGGGGGCGCCTGGCCGACCGCTATGGCCGCAAGCCGATGCTGATCCGCGCGAGCCTGGGCATGGCGGTGGCGATGGCGCTCATCGGCATGGCGGGCAACGTGTGGCAACTGGTCGGCCTGCGTCTGCTCGCGGGCTTGCTGGGCGGCTACGCCTCGGGCTCGATGGTGCTGGTCGCCACGCAGACGCCGAAGGACCGCACCGGCTGGGCGCTCGGCACGATGTCCTCGGCCATCATGGCCGGCAACCTCGTGGGTCCGCTGGTCGGTGGCGCGCTGCCGCCGCTCATCGGCATCCGGGCGACCTTCTTCGCGGCGGGCGCGATGATCTTCGTGGCCTTTCTCGCGACCGCCTTCATGATCCGCGAAGAGAAGAAGGCACCGTCGGCCTCGAAGCACGGCGACGCCTCCGACACCGGCTGGGCCGCCATTCCCGACAAGCGCCCGCTCATCGCGATGCTCTTCACCGGCATGCTGCTGATGCTGGCCAACATGTCGATCGAACCGATCATCACCGTCTACGTCGCCACGCTGGTCGAAGACCCGGATCGTGTGACGATGATGGCCGGCCTCGTGATGTCCGCAGCCGCGCTCGGCAGCATCCTCTCGGCCTCTCGCCTGGGCAAGCTGGCCGACCGCATCGGGCACTGGAACGTGATCGTCGGGTGCCTCGCGGTGTCGGCACTGCTGCTGATTCCGCAGGCCTTCGTCACCTCGGGCTGGCAGCTGGTGGTGCTGCGCTTCCTGATGGGGCTCTCGCTCGGCGGGCTGCTGCCCTGCATCGCGAGCGTGATCCGCCACAACGTGCCCGAGCGCGTGGCCGGCAACATGCTCGGGTACTCGACCTCGGCGCAGTACACGGGGCAGGTCGCCGGGCCGCTGCTCGGCGGCTTCGTGGGCGGGCACATCGGCATGCGGGCGGTGTTCCTCGGCACCTGTGTGCTGATGGCCGCAGGCGCTGGATGGAACTGGCTCGCCCAGCGAGCGGCCGCATCAGCTGAGCGCTGACGATCACCGTCGGCACCCGCCGCGCAGGCCCGCTGGTGTCCAGCGCGACTCAGTGAAACTGCGCAGCCTCCACCTGCACATGCTGTCGCACAGCCTCCAGCAGCAGTGACGCGAGCCGGCCGACCGGGGCCTCGGCATTGGCCTGCGCGCGATAGAGCGCCATCGACATCTGCGGCAGCGCCGGCAGGCCGACCGCCGTGCGGTCAATGGCGCGCACATGCGATGGCAGCCCGAAAGGCGTGCGCACCGTGAGGCCGAGGCCCGCCGAACTCGCGGCCCACAGTGCAGCGAGGCTTGCGCTGGTGAACGCATGGCGCCACGGCACGCCGGCGCGGTCGAGCGTGTTGGTGACGATGTCGCGCAGCGGGCACGGCGCATCGAGCAGCACCAGCGGCAGCGGTTCCTTCGACTTGCGCGCGCCGCGGCCTGCGCCATCGCGGCGCTCGCGCTCCTTCCACCAGGCCGCATCGAGCATGTCGCCGGACGCGGGGCCGATCCATTGCAGTGGCAGCCGCGCCACGCGCTCGGCATGCAGCGACGGCGGTTGGTCGCCCGCGTCCCACGCCAGCGCGAGGTCGAGCTTGCCGAGTTCGAGGCGCTCGCGCAATTCGGCGCTGCGCGCCACGCAGGCCTCGATGCGCACCTTGGGATGCGCACGCGCAAAGCGCCCGAGCACCGCGGGCAGCAGCGTCTCGCCGAAGTCTTCCTGCAGGCCCAGGCGCACCCAGCCCTCGAGGTCGGCGCCGCGCATGGCGGCGCTCGCTTCTTCGTTGAGCTCGAGCATGCGATGTGCGTAGGCCAGCAAGGTTTCGCCGGCATCGGTGAGTTCCAGGCCACGGCCGGCCTTGCGGAACAGAACGGTGCCGGCCTGCGCCTCCAGCTTCTTCAATTGCGCGCTCACCGCGGAAGTGGAGCGCCCCAGCCGGTCGGCCGCGCGGGCATAGCTGCCGAGTGCGATGCCGGTGGAAAAACTGCGCAGCACGTCGAGATCGAACATCACCTGGGACATGGATTCATCCTTTTTCAATCATCCTGATTTTTGGGACGGTTCACTCATTATTTCTGATTTTCAAAACCTTGGCAACGGCGGAAACTTCGCCGCACCATGACCCAGTCGTCTCTTTCTCCTTCGTATTCGCCCCGCCACCGCTGGAAGGTGCTGGCCGCGGGCGTGGCCGCCAATGCGGCGTTCTCAGTGGCCTTCAGCGGCATTCCCATGACTGCCGTGCTGATGCGCACCGGCTACCAACTGGACAACGCGACGCTCGGCCTCGTGCTCGGCCTCATGGGCCTCGGCATCGCGGTGAGCGAGCTGCCGTGGGGCCTTTTGACCGACCGCTGGGGCGATCGGCCGGTGCTGCTGACCGGACTCGGCAGCACCGCGATCGCGCTCGTGGCAATGGCGCTCTGGGCCGCTCCGAGCGCGCAGCACATCCCCGGCCTCGGCTGGCTTGCCGCGGGCTTGCTGCTGGTCGGCCTCCTGGGCGGCAGCGTCAATGGCGCGAGCGGCCGCGCGGTGATGACGTGGTTCGCCGCGGGCGAGCGCGGGCTCGCGATGAGCATCCGCCAGACCGCCGTGCCGCTGGGCGGCGGCATCGGCGCGCTCGTGCTGCCGTTCGTCGCGCTGCACTTCGGCTTTGCTGCGCTCTACGGCCTGCTCGCGCTACTGTGTGCGCTGAGTGCGTTAATGAGCTGGGCATGGGTGCACGAGCCGCCGATTGCGAAGGATGCGCCACGCACCTCAGCGGCCACGGCCGAAGCTCCGAAGACCGGGCCGCTGCGCGACGCCCGCGTCTGGCGCATCGTGCTGGGCATCGGCATCCTTTGCGCGCCGCAATTCGCGGTGCTGTCCTTCGGCACGGTGTTCCTGCACGACTTCGGGCATGCGGGCCTCGCGACGATCACCGCGACCATGGTCTTCACGCAGGTCGGCGCGATGGTGATGCGCGTGTGGAGCGGCCGCTGGACCGACCGCCGCCGCAACCGCCCCGCCTACCTGCGCGCCTGCAGCGCACTCAGCGTGCTGCTCTTCGCAGCGCTCGCGGTGCTGGTGATGGCCGCGGGCACGCACACCGCCGATTCACTGGCGTTGCGCATTGCGCTGGTCGTGCTGCTGGGGGTGAGCGGCGTGTGCGTGTCGGCCTGGCACGGCGTGGCCTACACCGAGCTCGCCACGCTGGCCGGTGCGGCGCGCGCCGGCACCGCGCTGGGCATGGCGAACACCAGCGTGTTCCTGGTGTGCTTCGTCACGCCCTTCTCGATTCCGCACCTGCTCGCGCTGCAGGGCTGGCCGATGGTGTGGCTCGCGGCGAGCGCTTGCGCGCTGGTGGCGATGCCGCTGCTGGTGCCGCGGACCGCCGTTGCCGATCAGAAGCTCGCGAAGACGGCGTTGAGCCGGTCCACGTAGGCGCGCTTGGCTGCCACGTCGATGAAGCTGCCCTCGAAGCTGTTGGCCGCGAGCTGCCAGGCGTGCTGCACCTTGAGCCCGGTGGCTTCGAAGGTCTGCGTGAAGTTCTGGTTCATGTAGCCGCCGAAGTAGGCGGGGTCGTCCGAGTTGACCGTGGCAACGAGCCCCGCATCGAGCAGCGCGCCGAGGTTGTGCTTCGAGAGGTCGGGGAACACGCAGAGCTTGAGGTTCGACAGCGGGCACACGGTGAGCGGAACGCGGTCTTGCGCGAGCCGCTTCATCAGCGCCGGGTCTTTGGCGCTCTGCACGCCGTGGTCGACGCGCTCGACCTTCAGCACATCGAGCGCGCTCCACACGTATTCGGGCGGGCCTTCTTCGCCCGCATGCGCGACGAGGTGCAGGCCCAGCTCGCGGCAGCGTGCGAACACACGTGCGAACTTCTCGGGCGGATGGCCGACCTCGCTCGAATCGAGGCCCACGCCGAGAAACAAGTCGCGGAACGGCAGCGCCTGCTCCAACGTTTCGAAAGCCTCTTCTTCGCTCAGGTGGCGCAGGAAGCAGAGGATGAGCGATGCGCTCACGCCGAGCTTCGGCTGCGCATCGACGCAAGCGCGGTGCAAGCCGCTGACCACCGTTTCCATTGCCACGCCGCGCGCCGTGTGCGTCTGCGGGTCGAAGAACATCTCGGTGTGCACCACGTTGTCGGCCGCGGCGCGCTCCAGATAAGCCCAGGCCATGTCGTAGAAGTCCTGCTCCTTCAGCAGCACGCTCGCGCCGGCGTAGTAGATGTCCAGAAAGCTCTGCAGGTTGGTGAAGGCATAGGCCTTCCGCAGGTCTTCGACGCTGGCATACGGAATGGCCACGCCATTGCGCTGCGCGAGCGCGAAGATCAGTTCGGGTTCGAGCGAGCCTTCGATGTGCATGTGCAGCTCGGCCTTGGGCATGGCGCGCAGCAGCTCGGGGAGCCGGTCGGCGGGAATGTTGTCGAAGCGCGGGTCGTAGACAGGGCGGAAGTCGGTCATGGCGTGGGGCTGTGCGTTGTGATCCCGCACAGCATAAAGGCAGGCACGGCCCGCGCCATCGTGCGAAACGTATAGCCGTCAGTCGATGCCGCGGGCCGAGTTCGTGAGCGAGCGCGCGCACAGCAGCAGCGTCGGCGCGAGCTTGCGCACCGCCTCTTCCATGGTCCAGCGGCTGGTCGGCGCGACGATGTGCACCGATGCGACCGGTCGGCCCTGGCTGCCCACCACCGGAGCGGCAATCGTCATGTCGCCGAGGAACAGCTCTTCGGCATTGGTGGCGAAACCCTGCCGCCGCGCCTGGCGCAGCACCTCGAGGATCTCGTCGACGTCGGTGCGGGTGTGGGCGGTGTGCGGCACGCGATCCGACGCCTCGATGAGCGCCCGCGCCTCGTCTTCGGGCAGCGCGCCCAGGTAGGCGCGCCCCGAGGCGGTGCAGTACATCGGGATGCGGCTGCCGATCGGCATGTGCACCGGCACGAACTGCGCGCTCACGAAGCGCGCGACGTAGACCATGTCCAGCCCGTCGGGCTCGGTGAGACACGAAGTCTCGGCAGTCACCTTGGTCAGTTCCGCGAGGAACGGATTGGCCGCGTCGATCAGCGAATTGGCCGCCAGGTAGTTGAAGCCGATCTCCATCACGCGCGGCGTGAGCTGGTAGCGCCGCGTCTTCGGGTGCTTGCGCACGTAGCCAAGTTTTTCGAGCGTGAAGACCATGCGCTGCGCCGAGCTCTTGGTGATGTCGGTCGCCTCGGCCACGTCGGCCAGCGTCATGGTGCGCCGCCGGGCGCTGAAGGCCTGCAGCACGGCCAGGCCTTTCTCCAGCGACTGGTTGAACAAGAGGCTCGGGCTGTCTTCGGGAGCGGATTCGGGTGTGGCGTCCATGGCTGCGAAGTATAGCTATGTCGCCCTGAAATATCGAATATCGATACCAATGATTCGTCTAGTGGTTTTTCATTATTGATATGAGATTTGAAAGAATCGATTATTGGCATACATGTTGCAACGGCCCATCGCCCCTATCGACAGTTTTCCTTCTGCTCTTTCATCCACCTTTCCGAGGAGTGCTTCCGTGAATTCCATCGTTCATCGCATCGTTCACCGCCTTCGCCAACTGCACCAGCTTCGCCAGCTTGCCCTGGGCCTCTGCGTCGCTGGTGCCGCCTCGCTGGCCGGGGCGCAGGGCGCGGCGCCCGCGGCCTACAACGTGGGCGCCACTGCCACCGGCGTGCCGTTCACCTTTCTGGACGTGAAGACCAACACCATCCAGGGAATGATGGTGGACACCGTCACTGCCGTCGGCAAGGCCGGCGGCTTCGGCGTCAACGTGCAGCAGACGGTGTTCTCGGCACTCATTCCCTCGCTCACCGCCCGCAAGATCGACATCGTCTCGGCCGCAATGCTCAAGACCGCGGCGCGCCAGGAGGTGGTCGACTTCAGCGACCCGGTGTATTCGTACGGCGAGGGCCTGATCGTCAAGGCCGACGACGCCCGCGCGTACGTCTCGCTCGACGAGCTCAAGGGCGAGGTGGTCGGTGCGCAGGTCGGCACCGTGTTCCTGGACATGCTCACCAAGAAGGGCATCTTCAAAGAAGTTCGCAGCTACGACTCGGTGGCCGACATGACGCGCGACCTCTCGCTCGGCCGCATCAAGGCCGGCCTGGGCGACCAGCCCATCATTGCCTACCAGCTGCGGCAGAACACCTTTCCCGGCGTGAAGCTGGTCGAGAGCTACAAGCCGGTGAACGTGGGCGACGTGTGCCTGGTCGTGCGCAAGGGCGACACCGAAACCATGGCGCGGCTGAACAAGGCCATTGCCGCGATCAAGGCCGACGGCACTCTGGCGAAGATCGTCCAGAAGTGGGGCATCTGACGACGCATCGCACCCATGGCTGCCTCCTTTCCCCAGAACGCGCAGGACTTCCTGCCGATCCTCCTGCAGGGCGCCGTGGTCACGGTGCAGGTCACCGTGCTCTCGTTCCTGCTGAGCAGCGCGATCGGCCTCGGGCTCGCGCTGATGAAGCTCTCGCCCGTGCGCGCGATCGCGTGGACGGGCGCGGTGATCGTCAACGTGATCCGCGGGCTGCCGATCATCGTGCAGCTCTTCTACATCTACTTCGTGCTGCCCGAGTTCGGCGTGCAGCTCACGGCCTTCCAGGCCGGCGTGATCGGCCTGGGCATCGCCTATTCGGCCTACCAGGCCGAGAACTTCCGCGCCGGCATCGAGGCGGTCGACCCGGGCCAGCGCGAAGCCGCGCAGGCCATGGGCATGCGCTCGGCGCTGATCATGCGGCGCGTGATCCTGCCGCAGGCCTTTCGCATCGCGCTGCCGCCCTACGGCAACACGCTGGTGATGATGCTCAAGGACTCCTCGCTCGTCTCCACCATCACCGTGGCCGAAATGACCCGCGCCGGCCAGCTCATCGCCTCGTCCACCTTCCAGAACATGACGGTCTACACGCTCGTTGCCCTGCTCTACCTGCTCATGAGCCTGCCGCTGGTCTACGGCCTGCGGCGGCTCGAGAAGCGCTTCGGCGCCGGAAGGAAGCAGCCATGATCCGCGTCGATGGACTGGAGAAGCGCTTCGGCACGCACCGCGTGCTGCAGGGCGTGAGCCTGCATGTCGATGCGGGCGAGGTGGTGTGCCTCATCGGGCCTTCGGGCTCGGGCAAGTCGACGGTGCTTCGCTGCATCAACGGGCTGGAGTCGTACGAAGGCGGCGAGGTGCGCGCCTTCGGAGAACGCGTCGACCGCGACAGCAGCGCCATCCACCGTCTGCGCAGCCGCATGGGCATGGTGTTCCAGCGCTTCAATCTGTTTCCGCACCGCACGGTGCTGGAGAACGTGATGGAAGGCCCCGTCTACGTGCTGGGCCAGAAGCCCGCCGAGGCGCGCGAAGAGGCGCTCGCGCTGCTCGCCAAGGTCGGGCTCGCCGAGAAGGCGGGCGCCTATCCGGCGCAGCTCTCCGGCGGCCAGCAGCAGCGCGTGGCAATCGCCCGCGCGCTCGCGATGAAGCCCGAGGCCATGCTGTTCGACGAGCCCACTTCGGCACTCGACCCCGAACTGGTCGGCGACGTGCTCGGCGTGATGCGCGCGCTGGCCGACGAAGGCATGACCATGATCGTGGTCACGCACGAGATGGGCTTTGCACGCGAGGTGGCCGACCGCGTGTGCTTCCTGCACAGCGGCAGCATCGTCGAGGAAGGCCCCGCCGCGCAGGTGCTGGGCGCACCGAAGCAGCCGCGCACGCAGGACTTTTTGCGGCGCGTGCTGCATCCGTCGTCGGCCGTCCCAGCCGAGGTGCGGGCATGAGCGCAGGGCTTCCGCCGTCGCTGTGGGCTGCCACCGCGCCCCCTGCCCCGCCGACGCCGCCGCTCCGCGAATCGCGCAAGGTCGATGTGCTGATCGTCGGCGGCGGCTTCACGGGCCTCTCGACCGCGCTGCACCTCGCCGAGGCGGGCGTGCAGGTCTGCGTGCTCGAATCGAACGAGCCCGGCTGGGGCGCGTCCGGGCGCAACGGCGGGCAGGTGAATCCCACGCTGAAGCACGACCCCGACGAGCTGACGCGCCTCTACCGCAGCGACCGCGCCGCGCCGCTGATCGACGCCGTCTCCCGCTCGGCCGATGTCGTGTTCGACCTGATCGCGCGGCACGGCATCGATTGCCAGCCGGTGCGCAACGGCTGGCTGCAGGTGGCCTATTCGCCCAAGCAGGTGGCCGGGCTGCATGCGCGCGCAGAACAATGGGCCCGACGCGGCGTGAAGACGGAAATGCTCGACCACGCCGCCGTCAGCGCGCGCCTGGGCACCGAGGCTTTCGCGGGCGGCTGGCTCGACCCGCGCGCCGGTGGCATCCAGCCGCTGGCCTACACGCGCGGGCTGGTGCGCGCCGCGCAGGGTTTCGGTGCGGCGGTGCATGGCGGCACCGAAGTCACGGCATTGGAGCGCCGGGGCGCGCACTGGCATGCGAGCACATCGACCGGCGCCACCGTCACCGCGGACCAGGTGGTGCTGGCGACCAACGGCTACACCGGGCCACTGTGGCCGGGGCTGTCGCGCACCGTGCTCGCGGCGAACAGCTTCATCGTGGCGACGACACCGCTCGAAGGCGCCGCCGCGGATGCGATTCTTTCGCGCGGCGAAACGGCATCGACCTCGCAGCGGCTGCTGCTCTACTTCCGCAAGGACGCGCAGGGCCGCCTGCTGATGGGCGGGCGCGGACACTTCGCCGATCCGGAAGGGCCCGCGGACTTCGCGCACCTGGAGCGCTCGCTCGAACTGCTGTTTCCCCAACTCGGCCCGCTGCGTTATGAATACCGCTGGGCCGGCCGCATCGCCGTCACGCGCGACTTCATGCCGCATGTGCACACGCCCGCACCGGGCATGACGATCGCGCTGGGCTTCAACGGGCGCGGCATCGCGCTCGCAACGAGCATGGGCAAGCACCTCGCGGCGCGGCTCGTGGATGCGAAGGCGGAGTTTCCGTATCCGGTGACGGAGATGCAGCCGATACCGCTGCATCGGTTGCAGCGGTTCTATGTGGCGGGCGGGGTGGCTTGGTACAGCTTGCTGGACCGGTTGGCTTGAGCGGCGTTTTCAGGCGTTTCCCGGCGCACCGGGGAACACGTCACCCGAGGAACGACTACCCGCGCTGGTGGAAATGAGTTTTCCCCAGCGGAGTCGCATCGGCAACTCGACAACGCTACGCTTCGGTCCTCGACTCCAAGGACTTCCATGACCCCCACCATGCGCGCCGTCGTGCTCGACGCCCCGGGCCCGCCCGAGGCCCTGAAGATTCGCGCCCTGCCCATTCCCGTGCCCGGTCCCGCGCAGGTGCTCATCAAGGTGCGCGCCTTCGGGCTCAACCGCTCCGAGCTGCACACCCGCATCGGCCTTGCCGAGGGCGTGACCTTTCCGCGCGTGCTGGGCATCGAGGCGTGCGGCGAAGTCGCCGCGTGCCCGGGCAACGAGTTCGCGGTCGGGCAGCAAGTCGTCGCGATGATGGGCAACATGGGCCGCACCTACGACGGCGGCTATGCCGAATACACCTGCGTGCCCGTGTCGAATGTGATCGCCTTCAGGAGCACGCTGCCCTGGGACGTGGTGGGCGCCGTGCCCGAGATGCTGCAGACCGCGTACGGCTCGCTCGTGTCGGCGCTCGATGCAAAGGCGGGCCAGTCGATCCTGATCCGGGGCGGAACCTCATCGGTGGGGCTGGCCACGGCGAGCCTTGCGAAGCAACGCGGCCTGACCGTTCTTGCGACCACGCGAAGCGCAGCCAAGCAGTCCGCGCTGGCCGCAGCCGGTGTCGATCATGTGCTGATCGACGACGGCGCCGTGGCGCCGCAGGTCCGCAAGCTTTTCCCGGAAGGGGTCGATCTCGCCCTTGAACTGGTCGGAACGCCCACGCTGCCCGACACCCTGCGCGCATTGCGCCGGCGCGGTGTCGCGTGCTTCACGGGCATGCTGTCGAACGAATGGACCGTCAAGGATTTCTACCCGATCGGCTATCTGCCCGATGCGGTGAGGCTGTGCGCCTATTCGGGCGAGGCGGCGGACCTGCCGTCACCCGTCCTGCAAGGCTATCTCGACGATGTGGCGTCGGGCAAGCTTTCCGTTCCCATCGACAAGACCTATGCGTTCGACGACATCGCCGAAGCGCACAGGGCGATGGAACAGAACGAGGCCAAGGGCAAGCTGGTGGTCGTGATCTAGCGCGCGCTCAACGCGGATACCCGATCTCGGCAATGTCATCGGCGAGCGACGCCAGATCGACATCGGAATTGAGCCGCCGAACGAGTTCCACGCTGAGCGGCTCGTGGCGGTAGATCGCGGCGACGTCGCCCACGGCGACATCGCGCTCGTAGTACTCACCGGCGAACGCTGCGTATTGCTCGGGGCGCCCCGCAAGAATTCCGAGCAAATCAGCCGATCCATCGGGGTCTTCACCCGCCGGAAGTTCGACATTTCCGCAGGACCAGTGTTCGTCGTCGCTCAGGCGCCAGATGCAGAACGTGCTGTCGTGGGTGGCGAATGCGGGCTCGTGCAAGAGGTTCGCGTGGAACGCCGAAGGCAGGCCCTCGAAGATCGCGGGCTGCGGATTGCCGTGCCTGAAAATCGGCGCCTCATGCGCAAGGCCATGGATGGCAGCACCCGCCGCGCAGAAGATGGCGAACCAGTGGTCCCCCGAGCCATTACGCATCGAGGCCATCATCCCGCCATCCGACCACGCCTGGTTGAACGAGTAGTAGCGGTACTCCCACTCCGGCGACAGGATGGCGTCGAGCATGGCGAGCGATTGCGTCAGCCGCTTCAGTTCCTGGATGCCCGGGAGCGGCTTCAGGTTCTTCGTCGAAAGGGTCATGGTGCTCCTCGTTGTCATTGTTCATTCAGTTCGATCTGCGCGTGACGGTTCATCGGGGGCGGCCGCGCCGGGTGGAATGGCAGTCCGCTACCTGGATGCATGGCGCCCTTCGCCATCGCCACCATCTCGATAGCGCTGCGGCGTCACACCATGCTGCCGCGCAAACGCACGCTGCAGTGCGTCGACCGACCCGAAACCGCTGCGCGCTGCAATGCGCTCCTGCGGCCACTCCGTCTGCCGCAGCAACTGCGCCGCCGCGGCCACGCGCGTCTGCTCGACGAAGCGCGCCGGTGTGCAGCCTGTTTCCGCCGCGAACGCGCGCGCGAAATTCCGCGGGCTCATCTGCACGCGCTCGGCCAGCAACTCGACCGACAGCGTCTCCTGCGGATGCGTGCCGATCCACGCCACCAGCTCGCGCAGCCGATGGCTCGCCGCGCCTTGCGCCTGTAGCGCCTGGCTCAGCTGCGGCTGCTCCGCGCCGCGCAGCATCGGCAGCGCGAGCGTGCGGGCGATGTCCATCGACACGCCATGGCCGAGGTCGTCTTCGACCAGCGCCAGCGCCAATTCGATGCCGGTCGTGACGCCAGCCGATGTCCACACCGGGCCATCGCGCACATAGATGCGCTCGCGCTGCACGCGCGTCTGCGGCCGCAGCGCCTGCAGCTGGTCGCACCAGCGCCAGTGCGTGGTGGCATCCCGACCGTCGAGCAGGCCCGCCGCCGCGAGCGCGAAAGCGCCGCTGCACACGCTCGCGACGCGGCGGATGCCCGGTGCGGCGTCTTTCAGCCACGCGCCGATGCAGTGCTCGACGATCGCTTCGCGCACCGCGGGCTCGTCGCCGCCGGCCACGATCAGCGTGTCGATGGCGGCGGGCAACTGCTGCAGCGCCAGCGTGCCTCCGAACTGCAAGCCGCCGTTCGTCGACACCGTGCCGCCGCCGGGCGATGCGATGTGCAGGCGGTAGGTGCCGGGGCGCATCTCCTCGGCCTTGCTGAACACGCTGGAAGGGCCGGCGGCATCGAGCACCTCGACGCCGTCGAACACGACCAGCACGACGTTGCTGGCAGGAACCGCGGTGTCTTCGTCCTTGTGGGTCGGGGTCGGCATTCTTAATCTCTGGGCATCGTCGGGTTGACAGGAGAACAGAGCCATGTGGAGAGCGGTGTGGGCGCTGATCGGCGCCAGTATTGCAGCGTTTGCCCTCGCAGGATGCGGCGCGGGCGCGCCGCTGCCGCCCACGCCGGCCGACGCCTCCGCGAGGGAGCGCGAGCAGCAGGCCTTCGTCGAAGCCCTGAAGCCGCGTCGCGCTGGCAGGCCGGTGATCGCCGTGCTCGCCTTGAACGAAGGCACCGAAACGACCGACCTGCTGCTGCCCCACGCGGTGCTCCAGCGCGCCGACGTGGCCGATGTGCGGATCGTCGCGCCGAAGAGCGGCCGGGTGACCCTGTATCCCGCGCTGCAGGTGGATGGCGCACAGGACTTCGCGAGCTTCGATCGTGCGCATCCCTCGGGGCCGGACTACGTGATCGTGCCGGCGATGATCGTCGAAGACGATCCAGCGGTGGCGGACTGGCTGAAGCAGCAGGCCGCGCGGGGCGCGCGGGTGATCGGCGTCTGCTCGGGCGCGCTGGTGGTCGGCTATGCCGGGCTGCTCGACGGGCGGCGTTTCGCAGGCCACTGGTACGACCGCAAGACGCTGCTGAAGCGCCACCCCGGTGCGACCCATGTGCCGCATCAACGCTACGTGATGGACCGCGATGTCGCGACCACCACCGGCATCACCGCCTCGGTGCCGACGATGCTGGCGCTGGTCGAAGCGATCGGCGGGCCGGAGAAGGCGAAGTCGATGGCCGACGAACTCGGCGTGGCGTCGTGGAGCCCCGCACACGACAGTGCACCCTTCGGCCTGGACGTGAAGCGCGGCGGCAGCTACCTGCTCAACAAGGCCGCGTTCTGGCGCGGCGAGCAGGGACAAATCGAAGTGCGGAACGGCACCGACGACATCGCGCTTGCGCTGGCGGCGGATGCGTGGACGCGCACGGGGCATATGAAAGTCGATGCTGCGTCTGCGTCCGGTTCGGTCACGTTGCGCAGCGGGCTCGTGCTCGTTACGCAGCCAGCTCGCGAAAAATCGACCCGCCTGCTGCTGACTTCCTCGCTCAAGCCGGTGCAGCAACTGGATCGCACGCTGTGCGAGATCGCCGCGCGCCATGGCGAGGCACAGCATGACTGGGTCATGCAGGAGATGGAGTACCCGGGGCCAGCCGCGGCAATTTGCGCAGGCTGATTGCGCCAGCGTGGTCCGAGCGGCGGAGGCCGATGAAAGCGAGAGCCCATCTAACATCGCGGCTGGCTCACTTGCCCTCAGCCCACATGACCTCTTTCGATTTCGAAACGCTCCGCGTCCAGATCCGCGATGCCGCCCGCCACGCCTTCGGCACGCTGCGTGCCGCGCACCCGAACGAGCGGTTCTATGCGATGGCCCTCTACACCGACGACGGCGCGATGACGGTCTGCCCGAGCGCCAACAGCGAGGAGGCTTTTCAACGCATCCTGCTGGACGGCGAATTCACCGACCCCGCCGATGTCGCGTAC
This sequence comes from Variovorax sp. W2I14, assembly GCF_050435205.1. Classification (NCBI taxonomy): domain Bacteria; kingdom Pseudomonadati; phylum Pseudomonadota; class Betaproteobacteria; order Burkholderiales; family Comamonadaceae; genus Variovorax; species Variovorax sp. W2I14. The sequence continues at coordinate 3,369,902 of NZ_JBNDJX010000001.1, forward strand.
GCCCGCTGGGGCACTGCGGAGTGGGCCTACGAAGCCGTGCACGCGGAGCGGTTCGACGCACCGTGCAAGCGTCTGAGTATCCATCTATTGACGCTGGACGACGACCGTGCCTTCGGTGCCTTCCGCTCGCGACTGCACGACACGATGGCCCAGGCGCTGGCCGATCTGGACCAGGAAGGTTTCTTCGGCGCGGGGGCCGACAGGCAGGCGCTGACCCTGTTTTGCAGCATCTCGGATTCCGACGAAGCCGAAGCGTTGGAGGACCGGTCGGCCGAGCAGCTGAATCCGCTTGCGGTGTTCGCAGCCTTCAAGAAGCGCTGGGACGCCTTCCCTGCCTGAGCCGCTGCGCCGTGGCCGCGCTCAATCGACGCGGATGTTCCGAGCCTTCACCAACGCGCTCACCCGCCCCATCTCGTCCTGTACGAACTTCGCGAACGCCTCGGGCGTGGTGCCCGCGGGTTCCAGGCCGAACTGCAGCAGCTTCTGCTTCACCGTGGGATCGTTCACCGCCGCCTGCACCGCCTTGCCCAGCCGCTGAACGACATCGGCCGGCGTGCCCTTGGGCAGGAACACGCCGTTCCACTCGACCACGTTGTAGCCCGGCAGGCCCGACTCGGCGAGCGTGGGCGTGTCGGGCAGCCCGTTCACGCGCTTGCTGGAGCTCACCGCCAGCGCGCGCAGCTTGCCCGACTTGACGTAGCCCAGCGTCGAGGCCACGTTGCCGAAGTACGCCGACACCTGTTCGCCCATCACGTCGGTCAGCGCCGGTGCGCCGCCCTTGTAGGGCACGTGCATCAGGTTGACCTTCGCCTGCTCGTTCAGCGCCTCGCCCGCCAGGTGCGAGCCGGTGCCGCCGCCCGCCGAGGCGAAGCTCAGCTTGCCGGGGTTCTTGCGCGCGAAGTCGAGGAACTCGGCCACCGTCTTGTACGGCGCGGTGGCGGGCACGACGAGGATCTGCGGCGCGGTGGCCACGAGCGAGACGGGAATGAAATCCTTCGTCGCATCGAATGGCAGCTTGCGCAGCGACGGGTTCACCGAGAACGCCGAGGCGTCGTAGAGCACGGTGTAGCCGTCGGCCGGGGCCTTCGCCACGTTGTCCTCGCCGATCACGCCGCCGGCGCCGGGCTTGTTGTCGATGACGATCTGCTGGCCGAGCGCGGTGCTCATGTGCTGCGCGACGACGCGCGCGGTGTTGTCGGCGCCGCCGCCCGCGGCGTACGGCACGACCATGCGGATGGGTTTGTCGGGCCATGCGGCCCAGCCGAGCAGCGGAGTGCACGCGGCCAGCGCGGCGATGGATTTCAGGAAGCGTCTCTTCGTCATTTTTCAGGTGTCTCGGTCTTTGTCGTCATTTCAGCAAAGTCGTACAGCAGCGCCGGGTTGTCGACGAGCACGCGGTGACGTGTGCCCGCGTCGGGCACCCATTGGCTCAACAGGTCGAACAACACCGCGTCGTCGGGTTTGATAAGAGGCTCGGTCGGATGCGGCCAGTCGCTGCCCCACACCACGCGTTCGGGGGCCTGGCGGACCCAGGCTTGCGCGATGGCCGTCGTGTCAGCGTAGCCGCCCGCAGCTCCCAGCTTCGAATCGAGATAAGGGCCCGACAGCTTGATCCACGTGCGGCCGTTGTCGCGCAGCCGGCTGACCACATCGAACGCGGGATGCGAAAGCGCGTCGGGCGGCGGCAACCGCGCGAGGTGGTCGAAGACGATCGTGCACGGCAGCCGCGCAAGCAGGTCCGCATGCGCCGCGATCTGGTCGGCGCTCCAGTGCAGTTGCACATGCCAGCCGAGCGCATGCACGCGCTGTGCAAGCGGCTCGACCATCGAGAAATCTGTGGCCGCATTGGCGCTCGTATAGAGCGTGAAGCGGATGCCGCGAATGCCGCCCGCGTGCAGACGCTCCAGTTCGGCATCGGTCACGTCGGGCCGGACCACCGCGACACCGCGCGTGTTCTCGGCACCGAGCGCGCGAATGGCGTCCAGTGTCACGCTGTTGTCGGTGCCATGCACGCGCGGCTGCACAACGACCGTTCGCTGCGTGCCGATGCGTTGCTGCAACAGGCGATAGTCGTCGGCCGTGGCCTTGTCGACCATCGCGTCGGGCGAGCCGTGCAGCTCGAAGCGGCGGTCGTAGATGTGCATGTGCGCATCGCACGCGCCCTCTGGCGCCACGCTAACGGGTCGGCGCGTTCCGCTGCTGTTGGGGTAGCTGACGTCCATGCGCGTTTTCAGTCCGCTGCGTTCGTGGTCTTCAACACCTTGTCCGTGTGCTGCCCCAGCGTTGGCGCCGCAAAGGGCTCGGGGCCGGGCGTGCGTCCGAACTTCACCGCCCGCGTGAATCCGCGGTACGAGCCGAGCGTAGGATGCGCGAAGTTCGCCACCATGTCCTCGGCCAACACCTGCTCGTTGTCGAACATGTCCTCGACCGTGCGTGCCGCCGCGCAAGGCACTTCCTCGCCGAACAGCTCTTCCCATTCGAGCGCGGTGCGTGCAGCCAGCGCTTCGCGCAGGCGCGGAACGATCTCTGCAAAGTGCAGCGCGCGTTTTCGCACCGAGTCGTAGCGCTCGTCGGCCGCGAGTTCGGGCAGGCCCACCTTGGCGCACAGCGCCTGCCAGAAGTGCGGCGTGTTGGCCGAGATGTAGAGGTGCCCTTCGCGCGTCGGATGCAGGCCGGTGATGCCGCCCGAGCGCATGTCGCGCCCCACCTCCTTCGGCTCGCCCTCGGCCCACACCATGCGCGCCGATTGCATCGTGAGCGCCGAGCGCAACAGCGACACGCCGACGAACTGGCCCTGGCCGCTCTTCTCGCGTTCGTACAGCGCCGAGGCCACGCCCGCGGCGACCAGCGCGGCCGCGTAGTAGTCGACCACCGAGCCGTAGATGATCTCGGGCGGCTCGCCGCGCTTGCCCTGCAGTGCGCACATGCCGGTCATGCTCTGCAGCACCTGGTCGTAGCCGGCCTTCTCGCGCAGCGGACCGGTCTCGCCATAGCCCGTGAGGCTGCAATAGATGAGGCGCGGGTTGACCACTTTCAGCTGGTCGTACGCAATGCCCAGCCGCGGCGGCACGCTGGGCCGGAAGTTGTGCACCAGCACATCGGCCGTGCGCACCAGCGCCATCAACGCGGCAAGGTCTTCCGCATTTTTCAGGTCGAGCACCACGCCGAGCTTGCTGCGGTTCACGCCGATGAAGGCGCGGCTCTCGGCTTCGAGTGTCGAGGGGTACTTGCGCAGGTTGTCGCCCGTGGGCGGCTCGATCTTGATGACCTCGGCGCCCTGGTCGGCCAGCAGCGAGCAGCCGTAGGGGCCCGCGATGTAGGCGCTCAGGTCGAGCACGCGCAGGCCGCTCAATGGCCCCGCGGGGCCGGTGCGCGCGGGCAGGCGAGTGTCGTCGTGGGGGACGTCGAGGCTCATGGATTCTTCTTTCTTCAATGCTCAGTCGGCGGTGATGTTCTGCTGCTTGGCCAGCTTCTTCCAGCGTTCGACGTCCTCGGCGATGACCGTGCCGAACTGCGCCGGCGAGAGCGGCGTGGCGATGGCGCCTTCGCGCAGGAAGTTGGCCGCGATCTCGGGCTTGGTGATGATCTTGTTCACGGCACCGTTGAGCTTGGCGACCACGTCGGGCGGCGTGCCCGCCGGTGCGAGCAGGCCCCACCAGAGTTCGAATTCATAGCCCGGCACTGCCGTGGAAACCGGTGTGAGGTCGGGCGCGATCGGGCTGGGCTTCAGGCTCGTGATGCCCACGGCGCGCAGCTTGCCTGCACGCACCATCGGCAGCAGCGAGGGCCCGCTCGAAATCAGCAGTTGCGTCTGGTTGCCGACGAGGTCGGTCACGGCCGGCCCCATGCCCTTGTAGGGGATGTGCGCGATCTGCAGGTCGCCCACCTTGGCCTTGAGCAGCTCGGTGCCGAACTGGTTGACGCTGCCCGCACCCGAAGAGGCGTAGTTGTACTGCCCCGGCTTCGCCTTGATGGCGGCGATGAGCTCGGCCGGCGTCTTCGCCGGGAACTCGTTGTTCACCGCCACGATGAAGGGCCCCTTGGCGAACATCGCGATGGGCGCGAGGCCCTTGACCGGATCGAACGGCAGCTTCGACTGCACGGCCGCATTGGTCGTCATGCTCGACGACACCGCCACCAGCGTGTAGCCATCGGGCGCGGCCTTCGAGACCTGCCCCGTGCCGGTGTTGCCGCTCGCGCCGGGGCGGTTGTCGATGATCACCGGCTGCTTGAGCTCGTCGCCCAGTTCCTTGGCCACCTGGCGCGCAAAGGTGTCGTTCGAGCCACCCGCCGGATAGGGCACGACGATGGTGATGGTCTTGGTCGGATACGCGGCCTGTGCGAAGGCGGCGCCGTTCGACAGGCAGCCGCCAGCGGCAGCTGCAACAACAGCGAGCGTGCGCAAGCGAAACAACGGGGAAATCTTCATCTGTCTTGTCTCCTGATTTTTCAAAGAAAGCGAAAAACTCAACCCGGCAGCAGGCCCAGGCTGCGCGCGCTCGCAACGATGGCGCGTGCGCGGATCACGAAAGGGATGTCGATCATTTTTCCGTCGACCACATAGGCACCCACGCCCTTGGCATCGGCGTCGCGCGCGGCTTCGACCACCTTGCAGGCGTGGGCGATTTCTTCATCGGTCGGCCGGAACACCTCGTTGGCGATCGCGATCTGGCTCGGATGGATGCAGGTCTTGCCAAGAAAGCCGAGGTTGCGCGACAACATGGCTTCGGCGCGGAAGCCCTCGGCATCGCGGATGTCCGCGAACGCGCCGTCGTAGGCATAGACACCCGCCTCGCCCGCGGCGATGCGCATCGCGAACATCGCCTGCTGGATCGCGGCCGGCTCGCGACGCGCGATGCCCAGCGGCTCGAACAGATCGCCGAGCCCCAACTGCAGCCCCGCCACGCGCGGATGCGCCAACGCAAGCTGCGCCGCGGTGCGCAACGCCGAAGGCGCTTCGATGTTCAGCAACAGGCCGATGGGCGCGCGCACGCCGTTGGCCTGCTCGGCGCGCTCGATGGCCTCGACGGCGGTACGTACATGCGCCGGGCTCTCGGGCTTGGGGATGTTGATGAGGTGGACGCCGGGCTGGGCGACCGCCGCGATGTCGTCCGCGAAGTGCGGCGTGTCCATCGCGTTGACGCGCACGATCACGGTCTTGCCCGATGCGGCCACGCCATCGCCCTGCAGCAGTTGCCGCACGGCATCGCGCGCCTCGCCCTTGCGCGGCTCGGACACCGCATCTTCCAGGTCGAAACACACGCCATCGGCCGCGCCGCCCAGCGCCTTGGCGAACAACTCGGGGCGCGTGCCGGGAACGAACAGTTTGCTTCTCATGCGCCGCAGTGTGCGCAGCGCGTGAGAAAAGAAAAACACATGCTTTCTATGATCAGTTCATAGAAAATCTATCTTCATGGAAACCGCCTACCTGCAAAGCTTTCTCCTGGTGGTCGAGTCGGGCTCGATGTCGGAAGCGGCACGCCGGCTCGATCTGACGCCCGCGGCCGTGGCCCAGCAAATACGCACGCTGGAGCGCGAACTCAACGCGCCGCTGCTCGCCCGCGCGGGCCGCACGGTGCAGCCGACCGAGGCAGGGCACCTGCTGTTGCAGCGCGCGCGCAACCTGCTGCGCGAGGTGGGCGACATCAAGACGCTGCTGAACAGCGACGCGGCCGGCGGAGAGTTGCTCATCGGCACCATCAACACGGCGATTCACAGCCTGCTTCCGGACATCCTCGCGCGCTTCGTGAAGACGCATCCGGGCGTCAAGGTTTTCCTGCAATCGGGCACGACGGCCACGCTCCACAAGGCGGTGCAGCAAGGCGAGCTCGATGCGGCCGTGTGCCTCTATCCGCCGTATGTGCTTGCCAAGACCTTCGACTGGTCGCTGCTGCGGGAGGAACCGCTGGTGCTGCTCGCGCCAAGCCGCCTTGCCAGGCGCGACCCGCACGAACTGCTGCGAACCTCGCCGTTCATCCGCTATGACCGCGCGCTCGGCGGCGGCAAGCAGGCCGACCGGTACCTGCGCGCCGCGGGCATCGTGCCGCAGGAGCGCTTCGAGCTCAGCTCGCTGCTGGCGATCGCGATGATGGTCGACCGGGGGCTGGGCGTTTCGCTGGTGCCCGACATCGCATCGCCGCTGCTCGACGGCCAGCGCATCGTGAAGATCCCGCTGCCGCTGCCCTCGGAGCCGCGGCGCTTCGGCGTGCTGTGGCTGCGGGCGTCGCCCCGGCAGCGGTTGATACAGGGGTTCGTCGACAGCGCGGCAGGCGTGATCCGGACGAGAGGCGTGCCGACCTGAAGCAACCTGCGCTCTACGCCCGGTCAGGTGAATGGCTACTTGCGCTTCTCTCCCGGAACGCCTAACTTGCGGGCCTGCACCCGTTCCTTGGTTGCGATGCACTATGCAGGTCAATGAATCCATCAGGTTCCAGAAAATTCCGCATCGGTCTGAACACGCGCATGAGCCTCGGCGTGGCGGCAGTGGTGCTGGCAGCGACGTTCGCCATTGCCACGATGGCGCTGCAGTTCGTCAAGACCAGCATGCGGGAGTCGATTGCCCAGGAGGAGTTCGCGCGGGTTTCGGCGCTGGCGGATGCGGTTGACCAGAAGTTCATCAGCCGGCGCACGCTGCTGAAGACCTTCGGCGACAGCGCGGAGGCGCTCACGCTGGCGGACGCGGCGCCGCTGCAGGCTTTTCTGGAACGGCACGCGTCGCTGCGCGAGGCGTTCGACAACGTGGCCTTCATCGACATGGACGGCAACCTGGTGGCAAACCTCAACAACGCCAACCAGGTCCGCCGGATCAACATCAAGGACCGTGCGTATTTCCGGGACACGGTGGCCTTCAAGGAGGGCGTGATCTCGGAGCCCTACCGCAACCGGCTGAACGGCCTGGCGCAGGTCGCCATCACCGAACCGGTGCTGGACAGCGCAGGGCGCGTGCAGTTCGTGATCACGGCCTCCATCAACCTGAAGGAGCGCAACATCCTGGGGGAGCTGGCGAGCGTCAGGTTCGGCGAGACCGGGTACCTGTTCATCACCACGACGAACGGCATCGTCGTGGACCATCCCCGCGAAGAGCGCGTGCTCGAAGCAGCCAGCCCGAACACGGCGCGCAACCCCGAGATAGAGCGCGCCATCAGAGGCTTCGAGGGCGCGACCGAAGGCGTCAACCGGGAGGGCGTGCACGGCCTGTATGCATTCAGGCGCCTGCGGCAGGCGGACTGGATCATGGGCGCCATGTATCCGCGCGACGAGGCGTTTGCGCACGTCGATGCCATCGAGCGGGCGGCCTGGGCGGGGGCCTTCGTGCTCGCGTTGCTGGCGGGTGCGATCGCGCTGGCTGTCGTGCGGCAGCAACTCAAGCCCCTGACCGCGCTGCACCGCCACATGCTGCGTGCGCAAGCCGCACCGGCCGAAGTGGCGGCGCTGCGCAGGTACACCAACGATGAAATCGGCGACCTCTCGCGCACCTTCGACCGGCTGATGCGGCAACGGCAGGCGGACGAAAAATTCCTGCGCGACATCACCGACAACCTCCCGGCCCTGGTGTCGCATGCCGACGCGCAAGGCCGCTACACCTTCGTGAATGCCCGCCTGTGCGAGAAGCTGGGCCAGAGCGCCGCGCAGCTTATCGGGCAGCGGGTGCAGAGCATGCGCAGCCCCGGCGACGACGCGGCACTCGAAGCCGGGCTGCGGCGCGTGGCGATGGGCGAATCGGTCAGCCTGGAGCGCCGCGACACCTCGGGGCCAGATGCAGAAGAGCGCTTTTTCCAGACTGATCTGATTCCCGACCTCGACCACGCCGGGCAGTACCGCGGCTATTACGCCATGACCTTCGACGTGACGGAGCGCAAGCGCATCGAGGTGAGCCTGGCGCACAGCGAGGCGAAGGTCCGCATCATTGCGGACAACATTCCTGCGCTGGTGTCGCATGTCGACGCATCGCTCAACTACACCTTCGTGAACGCGCACATCCGGGCGCTGCTCCGGAACGATTCGATGGTCGGCCAGTCGATGCCCGAGGCGCGCGGTGCGGCGGATTTCGCCATCGTCGAGCCCTACATCCGGCGCGCCCTGGCCGGCGAGGCCGTGGTCGTCGAGAAAAAAGGCGATCCTGCGCGCGGCATCGGCGAGCGCACCTACAAGGCCCACTACATTCCCGACCAGGATGCGAGCGGCGCGGTGCAGGGCGTGTTCGCGATGACCTTCGACATCACCGACGAAGTGAACGTGCGCAAGGCCCTGACCGAGCAGGAGAAGCGGCTGCGCGACGTGACCGACAGCATTCCCGCGCTGGTGGGCTATTTCGACACCGAGGAAAACTGCCTCTACGCCAACAGCCGCGCGCGGCAGATGGCAGACCATGGCGACCGCCCGCTGGACGGCGTCACGCTGCGCTCGGCGCTGGGCGAATCGATGTACGCACAGCACGCGCCCTACATCCCGGTGGTGCTCGCGGGCAAGCAGGTGCGCTTTCCGTTGCATGCGCCGCTGCACGGCAAGGATGGCCACTTCCAGGCCCACCTGATTCCCGACAAGGACCTTGGCGGCCGCGTCCTGGGCTTCTATCTCATGACCTTCAACATCACCGCGCTCAAGCAGGCGGAACTGCAGCGCGCCGACAGCGAGAACCGGCTGCGCACCATCACCGACAACCTGCCCGCGCTCATCACCTACATCGACCGCGACGAGATCGTGACCTTCGCCAATGCCACCCATCGCGAGTGGTTCGGACTCGAACCCTCGCAACTGCTGGGCCGGCCGCTCCACGATGTGGTGGGCCATGGCGTGTACCACAAGCGCAAGGCCTTGATCGACCGGGCGCTCGCCGGCGAGCGTGTGGAGTTCGAGGACCAGACCCGGGCCGTCGGCGCGGGTCGTGTCGCCCGCATCAGCCTGGTGCCCGATGTCGGCGCGGACGGCGCCACGAACGGCATCTTCTCGCTTTGCCTGGACATCACGGCCCTGAAGGCGGTGGAGAGCCAGCTGATCGAGCTGGCCCGGCTCGACACGCTCACCGGCCTGCCGAACCGGCTCGCCTTCAACGAGCTCCTGCCCGCGGCGCTCCTGCGCGCGCAGCGCACCGGAAGCGCGATGGCCCTGATGTTCCTGGACATCGACGCGTTCAAGACCATCAACGACACGCTGGGCCATGCGAGCGGCGACAGCGTGCTGGCCGAATACGCCAACCGCCTGCGGTCCAGCGTGCGCGCCACCGACACCGTGGCGCGGCTGGCGGGGGACGAGTTCGTTGTCGTTCTGGAAAACCTGCCTGCGCGGGATGGGGCGGCAGCCGTTGCACAGAAAATCCTCGCGCAGATTCGCGCCCCCGCGTTTCGCCTCGACAGCCAGCTGCTGCAGGTCACGACGAGCATCGGCATCGCATTCCGCCAGGGCGGCGATGCACCGGTCACCGCCGAAGAATTGCTGGCGCATGCGGACAGCGCGCTCTACGCCGCCAAGTCGGCGGGGAGGAACAGGTTCGAGTTTTCCGATTGATCCGTTGCCCATGAACCGCGGCTCCGGCCGCAGCACCACTGCACGCCAACGCTCGCTGCGTGCCAGCGCAGAGAAACCAGAACAGGAGATTCCATCCATGCCATCCGCCGAAGTCACCACACCGGAACAACTGCTGACCGAACTCGATGCCCAGACCCGCATGCCGATCGCGCAGATCGGCCAGACGCTGATGTCGCTGGGCATGATCACCGCGGCGCAGTTGCAAGGTGGACTGGTTCAGCAGCAGCTCGCCCCCACGGTGCCGCTGGGCGAGATGCTGGTGCGCATGGGCTTGATCAACCGTGCCCAGCTGCAGGCGGCGCTGGTGCACAAGATGGGCTATCCGCTGGTCAACCTGCACCTGTTCGCGCCGTCCGCCGAGGCCCTGCGCAAGATCGGCCACAGCGCGGCGCAGCGCCTGCAGGTGATGCCGCTGATGCTGCACGAGGGCCGCCTGGTCCTCGCGCTGGACGATCCCTCGAACCGGCGTTCGGCCATCGACGAAGTGGAATTCATTGCCCAGTCGAAGGTGATCCCGGTGGTCGGGAAATGCCTCGACCTGGACGGCGTGCTGCACAAGGCCTACGAGAAGCTCGGCGACCCGGCAACGCCGCGCCCGGCCAGCTTCGATCCGATGCGGCCACTGGAGTTCGACATGGCCGGCACCAGCGAACTGCTCGAAACGCTCGAGAAAGAAGGCCGCTCGATCGCCAGCACCGAGGCGCCGATCGAGCAGTCGGACAACTCGCTGGTGCGCATGATCAACAGCATGATCCTGGAGGCGCATCGCGAAGGCGCATCGGACATCCACGTCGAAAGCTCGCCCGGCGACGAAAAGACCCGCATCCGGTTTCGCCGCGACGGCCGGCTCTATACGTACCTGGAGCTTCCGTCCAGCTATCGCAACGCCGTGGTGGCGCGCATCAAGATCATGTGCGACCTGGACATCAGCGAGAAACGCAAGCCGCAGGACGGCAAGATCAACTTCGGCAAGTACTCGCCGCAGCACCGCATCGAGCTGCGCGTTGCCACCATCCCGACCAGCAATGGCCTGGAAGACGTGGTCATGCGCATCCTTGCATCGGCCAAGCCCATCGCGATGAACGCGCTGGGCCTCTCGCCGCGCAATCTCGCGCAGCTCACCCAGGCGGTCGAGCGCCCCTACGGCATGGTGCTGTGCGTCGGCCCCACGGGTTCGGGCAAGACCACGACGCTGCACTCGGCGCTGATGCACATCAACACGCCGGAGCGAAAGATCTGGACCGCGGAAGACCCGATCGAGATCACGCAGGCGGGGCTCAGGCAGGTGCAGGTCAATCCGCGCATCGACTGGACCTTTGCCAAGGCCCTGCGGGCCTTCGTGCGCGCCGACCCCGACGTGATCATGGTGGGCGAAATCCGTGACGAGGAAACCGCCAGGACGGCCATCGAGGCGTCATTGACCGGCCACCTCGTGCTTTCGACACTGCACACCAACAGCGCCCCCGAGACCGTGACGCGCCTGCTTGACATGGGCATGGACCCCTTCAACTTCGCGGACTCCCTGCTGGCCGTGCTGGCACAGCGGCTGGTGCGCCGCCTCTGCACCCAGTGCACGACCAGCAGCCCCGCGAGCCCCGAGAAGGTCGAGGAACTGCTGGCCGACTACATGCATGCCTTCGGCGCGGAGGCCACGCCCGCCGAACGCGAGGCGGTGCGCGGCGACTGGATCGCACGCCATGGGCGCGACGGCCATCTGCACACCTTCACCAGCACCGGCTGCCCGCATTGCGGCGATACGGGCTTCAAGGGCCGTGTGGGCATTCACGAGCTGATGGTGGTGTCCAGGACGCTTCGGCGCCTGGTGCAGAACGGGGCGCGTGCCGAGGAACTGCAGGAAGCGGCGCTGCGCGAAGGCATGCGCACGCTGCGTCAGGACGGTATCGAGAAGGTGCTGGCCGGGCAGACGACCATCGAGGAAGTGCGCGCGACCAGCAACGTGTGAGCGGGACTCGCCCGCCCCGCCCCGTCAGGTCAGGTCAGGCGGTGCCCCAGGCCACCGCCGGCAATGCGGCAATGGCGGGCCTTGCGAAGAAGTAGCCCTGGAACAGGTCCACGCCGAGCGCATGAAGGGCGCCGACCTCTTCCGGCACCTCGACGCCTTCGGCGATCACCCGGATGTTGAGTTCGTCGCAGGTGGCGACGAAGCCCCTCATGATGGCCAGCCGAACCGGGTCGGCATGGATGTTCCGCACCAGGCTCATGTCGATCTTCAGGACATCGGGCTGGAACGCGGCGAGCATCCCGAAACCGGCATAGGCGGCGCCGAAATCGTCGATGGCCGAGGTGAAGCCGTGGCGCCGGAAGTCATGGAAGACGGCCGCGAGTCCGGGCAGGTCGATCGTCCGCTCGCCCTCGGTGACCTCGAACATCAGGCGGTCCACCGGAAAATTGCAATGCTGCGCGGCGGCCATGGCGGTGCGAAAGCACTCGGGCCGGCCGGCCACATCGTTCGGCAGCACGTTGAGGCTGAGCCTGGATGCCATGCCCAGCCCCGCCGCCATCTCGATGGCCTTCACGCGGCAGGCTTCATGAAACGCAAAGCGCTGCGAGTCGTCGATGCCGGCGAGCACCTCGGTGGCGCCTTGTCCCGAAAGACCGCGCACCAGCGCTTCGTGCGCAAAGATCTCGCGCCGCGCGACATCCACGATCGGCTGGAACGCCATGGTGAACGCCGAGCCGAAGCCGGGAAAGCAGGCATCGGCGAGGTTTTGGGCTGTCGCGGACATGGGACTCGCGGTTCGGATGGGAGGCGTTCTGGCGGGAGTGCGAGGCGACCAATGTAAGCGTTTTTTTACTCCCTGCGGCCGTGCTTGCGCACCGGTCGCAGCAAGCGACGTGCCGCAGGGGGGCTTCGAGCGCTTCGAGGGCGGAAATCGTGCTTGCGGACAGGTGCACCGGCAAGCCGTAGACACCAAAGTTTGCGTGACCTATGGCACTGGTGAACATGGGTGCTCCCGCGCCATAGTTCGGCGCGCCCGGAGGCGAATCCAGACCTCCGGGCTTCTTTTTCTAGAACAAAGAGGGAAGCTCATGAACACAAGATTTGTATTGGCGGCCGTGGCCGTTGCGACGCTGGCTGCCTGTGGTGGAGGCGGCGATAGCAGCCCAAGCCCATTCCAGATCGTTCCGGTCAGCCCGCCAGCTCCGGCCCCTGCTCCGGCCCCCGCACCCGCACCTGCACCGGCCCCCAACCCCGACAACACCTCGTCCGCAGCCTGCTTCAACGAAGCCGACCTGCACGAGGGCACCACGTCTGTGGTGGAACTGGACGTCACCGCCAAGGACCAGACCTTCAAGCAGCGCGTGACCACCGTCACCCGCACCCGCGAGTCCTTTGCCGACGCGAACCCGGTGCGGCTGCTGCGCACCACCTTCAACTACTTCAACAACTCGGAAGGAACGGAGCGGCAGTACATCGACTTCGTGGACGGCAAGATCCTGCGATACGGCTCCCGCAATGGTGGCGAAGGCGCCGACCCTGCGCTCGGCACCAACACCAACGTGCCGACGTTCGCGATGCCCGTCATGTCGCCGGGCCAGACGCTGGAGTTGAACTACGTGGTCAAGTCCGTGAGCGGCGCGAACGGAGAGATCCGGAACGAGCAGCCCATCTCGGGAACGGACACCTTCGTCGGGCGCGAGACCCTCGTGACGCCGATGGGCTCGTTCAGTGCCTGCAAGTTCTCTGGCATCACGCGCGTGCGGCAAGTGGACGGGACGGACCTCATCCAGAACCAGGACAACTGGATCGCCGCCGACGGCCCCTACCGCGGCCAGATGCTCAAGCTGGTGACCCGCATCGGCGAGGACTTCGGGATGGTCGTCGCCACGCAGATCACCTACACGCCGAAGTAGGGCACGGCGCCGCCGTCTGCCCCTGGGCTCAGGGGCAGACCAGTTCCGTCTTCGACGCCGCGCACAGCCTGGCCACCTCGGCCTTCGACAGGAACTCCGTGGCCAAGCTGTTGAGCATCAGCACGGCCGGATAGAGGCGCGCGTCCTGCGGGTTCGCGCGATACGCCTTCTGCAGCAGCTGCTGGCCCGCCTTGTTGCAGTTCTTGCGCTGCATGTGGTTGATTTCCTTGTCGCGCGCGGAGCCGTCGCCATTGAACTCGCCGGCGAAGTGAAAGCACATCTCGGTGTCGGAGACGGCCTTCTGCAGGGCTTTCTCGTCCTTCGAGAATTTCGCGGGCTCGGCCGCGAACGACAGCGAGGCCGACAGCAGTGCGGCGCCTGCGGCGATGAACATCGGTTTCATGGTGCGAATCCCTTCTTCAAAAAAAAAGCTGCCAACAGATGGCAGCTTTCTATCGGCGCAAGGCCCCTTGGCGAACACCGCGGAATCGGCTTCGCCGGGCCGCTGGTGTTGCCCCCGGTAGGGGGTTGGCGAAGCGACACGAAGTGCGCGCAGCCTGGGGGCGAGCCTAGTTTTTGCCGGGCACCTTGCCTTCGACGCCCTTGACGTAGAAGTTGATGCCCGTCAGGAATTTGTCGTCGGCCACCGCGTCCTTGGCAACCACTTCCTTGCCGTCCTGGCCAAGGATCGGGCCCTTCCAGATCGAGAAGCTGCCGTCCTTCAGGCCCTTCTTCACTTCCTCGACCTTGGCCTTGGTTTCGGCCGGCACGTCCTCGGCGATCGACACGAGGTCGATGGCGCCTTCCTTCACGCCCCACCAGGCCTGGCCGGTCGCCCACTTGCCGTCGAGCGCGTCCTGCGTGGCCTTGATGTAGTACGGCGCCCAGTTGATGGTGGCCGAGCCGAGGTGGGCCTTCGGGCCGTAGGCGGTCATGTCCGAATCCCAGCCGAAGGCGCGCTTGCCCTTCTCTTGCGCCGTCTTGAGCACGGCGGGCGAGTCGGTGTTCTGGAACAGGATGTCGGCGCCACCGTTGATGAGCGCGGTGGCCGCTTCGGTTTCCTTGGGCGGGCTGAACCATTCGTTGACCCACACGACCTTGGTGGTGATCTTCGGGTTGACCGACTGCGCGCCCATCGTGAAGCTGTTGATGTTGCGCAGCACCTCGGGAATCGGCACCGAGCCGACGACGCCGAGCGTGTTGCTCTTGGTCATGGCACCGGCAATGATGCCGGCCATGTACGCGCCTTCGTAGGTGCGGCTGTCGTAGGTGCGCATGTTGTCGGCGGTCTTGTAACCGGTGGCATGCTCGAACTTCACGTCCTTGCTGTCGGTGGCGACCTTGAGCATTGGCTCCATATAGCCGAAGGTGGTGCCGAAGATCAGCTTGTTGCCCTGGCCGACCATGTCGCGGAACACGCGCTCGGCGTCGGCGCCTTCGGGCACGCTTTCCACGAAGGTGGTCTTGATCTTGTCGCCGAATTCCTTCTCGAGCGCCTTGCGGCCGTTGTCGTGCGCGAAGGTCCAGCCGCCGTCGCCCACCGGGCCGATGTATGCGAATGCGATGTTGAGCGGCGCTGCCGGAGCCGGTGCGGCTGCTGCGGGGGCCGGAGCGGGCGCGGGGGCCGCGGCCGGTGCTGCCGCTTCTTCTTTCTTGCCGCAGCCGATCAGGGCCGCCGAAGCGACCGCCGTGAGGGCGGCCAGCTTGAGCAGGGAGCGCTTGTTCAGATCATTCATTGTCGGAAATCCTCAAAAAGGACGGGTTGGCGGGAAAACGAAAAACGCGATTATGAGCCGGGGTAGAACGGTTTCCCTATGGAAGCCGGCATGTTGATGCGGATGAACGCGGGGTTGCGCGAGATCAGCGCCAGCACCACGATCGGCGCGATGTACTGCAGCATGCTGAGGAACTGGGGCGGCACATCGACGCCGCTGCTCTGCAGGTGGAAACCCAGCATCGAGACGCCGCCGAAGAGGTACGCGCCCAGCAGCACGCGGATCGGCCGCCAGGTGGCGAAGGTGGTGAGCGCCAAGGCGATCCAGCCGCGGCCCGCGACCATGCCTTCGACCCACAGCGGCGTGTAGACCGTCGAGAGGTACGCGCCCGCCAGCCCGCAGAGCGCGCCGCCCGCGATCACCGCCATGAAGCGGATGCGCCGCACCGGATAGCCGAGCGCGTGCGCGGACTCGGGCGATTCGCCGACCGAGCGCAGCACGAGGCCCGCGCGCGTGCGGTACAAAAACCAGATGAGCCCGACCGTCAGCACCACCGCGAAATACACCATCGGGTGATGGCGGAACAGCGCGGGGCCGACGAGCGGAATGTCGGCCAGCACGGGGATCGCATAGCTCGCGCTTTCGGGCAGCTTGGCCTGCACGAAGTTGATGCCGGCGAAGGCCGAGAAACCGACGCCGAACAAGCTGAGTGCCAACCCGGTCGCGTATTGGTTGGTGTTGAGCCAGATCACCAGCACGCCGAAGAACGCGGCGAGCAATGCGCCTGCCGCCATGCCCGCAAGGAAGCCGAGCCAGGGGTTGTGCGTGGTGACCACCGTCGCGAAGCCGGCGATGGCGGCGCACAGCATGATGCCCTCGGCGCCCAGGTTGACGATGCCGGCTTTCTCGTTGATGAGGAGGCCCAGTGCGGCGATGGCGAGGACGGTGCCGGCGCTCAGCGTGGAGCCGAGGAGGAGTGCGTAGCTGTCCATGTCAGAGGGCTCCTTCGTTCGAACGCGCAACAGGCGCGGTCAGCGGCGTGCTGGCTTGCAGCGAGCTCGTCGCGAGGATGGCTTTCGCCGCGGCCTTCCGGCGGATGCGGTACGCGATGAGCGTGTCGCAGGCCAGCAGCGTGAAGAGCAAGAGACCCTGGAACACGCCGGTCAGCGACTTGGGCAGGCCGAGGCGCGATTGCGCCAGCTCGCCGCCGATGTAGAACATGCTCATGAGGATGGCCGAGAACACCATGCCCACCGGATGCAGCCGCCCGACGAAGGCCACGATGATGGCCGCGAAGCCGTAGCCGGCCGGCACATAGGGCGTGAGCTGGCCGAGCGGGCCGGCGACTTCGAGCGCACCGGCGAGACCCGCCGCGCCGCCCGAGGTGAGCAGCGCGATCCACACCGCGCGCCGTGCCGAGAAGCCGGCATAGCGCGCCGCCGCCGGAGCGAGGCCGCCGACCTGCTGCGCGAAGCCCGCGCGCGTGCGGAACAAAAACACCCACAGCGCGCCCACGCCCACCAGCGCAATGATCAACCCGATGCTCACGCGCGAACCCTTGAAGAGCCGCGGGATCTGCGTGACCGCCTCGAAGGTCTTGGACTGCGGAAAGTTGTAGCCCTGCGGGTCCTTCCACGGGCCGAACACCATGTAGCTCAGGAGCAGCGTGGCCACGTAGACCAGCATCAGGCTCACGAGGATTTCGTTGGCGTTGAACTTGTCGCGCAGGAACGCCACGATGCCCGCCCACACCATGCCGCCGAGCGTGCCCGCGACGAGGATGGCGACGACGATCCACGAGCCCGTGTTCTTGTCGGCCAGCAGCGCCACGCCGCCCGCGACGATGGCGCCGAACACGAACTGCCCCTCGGCGCCGATGTTCCACACGTTGGAGCGGAAGCACACCGCAAGGCCGAGCGCGATGATGAGCAGCGGGGTCGCCTTGATCATCAGCTCGCCGAGCGCATAGCCGTTCTTGATCGGCTCGTAGAAGAACACCATCAGGCCCTTGACCGGGTCCTTGCCGAGCGCGGCGAAGAGGGCCACGCCGATCAGCACCGTGATGAGCAGCGCCAGGATTGGCGAGGCAAAAGTCCAGAAGCGCGAAAGCTCCGGGCGGGGTTCGAGCTTAAGCATGAGCCGCTTCCTTGTTCCAGAGTCCGCTCATCCATTCGCCGATCTGCGGCAGCGTGGCCGCGGCACGGTCGATGGACGGAGAGAGCCGACCCTTGGCGATGACGTGCAGGCGGACGCTGATGTCGAACAGCTCGTCGAGCTCTTCGCTCACCACCAGCACCGCACAGCCGGCGTCGCGCAACGCGAGAATCTCGCCACGGATGAGCGCGGCCGCGCCCACGTCCACGCCCCAGGTGGGCTGCGAGACGATGAAGAGCTTGGGGTTGGCGTCGATCTCGCGGCCGACGATGAACTTCTGCAGGTTGCCGCCAGAGAGGGAACGCGCCGCCGCATTCGGGCCGCCCGCCTTGACGTTGAAGCGCTCGATGATTCCCTTGGCGTGCTTTTCGAGTGCGGCGGTGCGGATCCATCCGCCCTTGCCCACCGCATTGCCGCGCGTGAGCAGCAGGTTGTGCGCGAGCCCCAGCGTGGGCACCGCGCCGCGGCCGAGGCGTTCCTCGGGCACGAAGTGCAGGCCCAGTGCGCGGCGTGCGCGTGGCCTGAGACGGCCGGCGGGCTTGTCGAACACCTGGATCATCGAGGCATCGGCGCGCACGTCCTCGCCCGAGAGCGTGTAGAGCAGTTCTTTCTGGCCGTTGCCCGAGACGCCCGCAATGCCGACGACCTCGCCCGCACGCACCTCGAACGAGATGCCGTCGAGGTCGACGCCGAACTGGTCTTCGCGCGCCAGCGTGAGCCCCTTCACGCGCAGCGCCACGGCGCCCGCGTGCACAGGGCGGTGCTGCAGCGGCGGCGGCTCGCTGCCGATCATCAGCCGCGAGAGCGATTCGTTGCTCTCGTTCTGCGGATTGCACACGCCCGTGACCTTGCCGCCGCGCAGCACCGTGCAGGCGGTGCACAGCTCGCGGATCTCGTGCAGCTTGTGACTGATGTAAAGGATGCTGCAGCCTTCCGACGCCAGCTTGTTGAGCACCGTGAAGAGCTTGACGACCGCCTGCGGCGTGAGCACCGAGGTCGGCTCGTCCAGGATCAGGAGCTTGGGGTTGGTGAGCAGTGCGCGGATGATCTCGACCCGCTGCATCTCGCCCACCGAGAGCGTATGCACCGGGCGCGAGGGGTCGATGTCCAGCCCGTATTCG
Source organism: Variovorax sp. W2I14 (assembly GCF_050435205.1). Taxonomy (NCBI): domain Bacteria; kingdom Pseudomonadati; phylum Pseudomonadota; class Betaproteobacteria; order Burkholderiales; family Comamonadaceae; genus Variovorax; species Variovorax sp. W2I14. Next base: position 3,388,293 of record NZ_JBNDJX010000001.1, read on the forward strand.
CTGGCCTTGGCGGTGATGCTGCGCGCCACTTCCGCGAGCTGCAGCGATTTGTCGAGGCCCAGCCACACGTTCTCGGCCACCGTGAGCGTGTCGAACAGGCTGAAGTGCTGGAACACCATGCTGATGCCCAGCGCCCTCGCCTGCTGGGGATTGCGCAGGTTGACGGCCTGGCCGTCGAAGGTGACGGTGCCTTCGTCGGGCTTGACCGAACCGTAGATGATCTTCATCAGCGTCGATTTGCCCGCGCCGTTCTCGCCGAGAACGGCATGGATTTCGCCGGGAGCGACGGCCAGCGAGATGTCGCTGTTGGCCACCACCGCGGGATACCGCTTGGTGATGTGCGCGAGCTGGAGTCGGGGGGTTGTCATGCCGGGTTTCGTGGGTTTGTCTCGTTCAACAGCAACAAAGCGGGAACAGTTGTCAGTTTATTAGCACTGACGACTGCTCCCGCGACCAGCGGCGCCCGACGGCGCTCAGCTCAGAGGTTGAGAGGCGCTTCGGCGTGGCCGAGCAGCCCCCGCAAACGGGGCCGATCAAGGCGCAAAGCGCAGCCATGGCTAGGGCTATGGCGAGCATTTGCAACGCAGAGCGGGTCTGTTTGCGGGGGATGAGCGGTCATGCCGAAGTGCCTCTCAATCTCTTAGTGCCCGCCGATGTAGGCGAACTTGAACAGGAAGATCGCCGCGATCACCCACACCATCGCATGCACTTCCCGTGCCCGCCCGGTGCACAGCTTGAGCACCGCATAGGTGATGAAGCCGAAGGCCAGGCCGTTGGCGATCGAGTAGGTGAAGGGCATGGCCAGCGCGGTCACCGCGGCGGGAATCACCTCGGTGGTGTCTTCCCAATCGAGCTCGACGAGGTCGCGCAGCATGAGGCAGCCCACGAAGAGCAGCGCCGGGGCGGTGGCGTAGGCCGGCACCGAGCCCGCGAGCGGCGAGATCATGAGGCAGGCGAGGAACATCACCGCCACCACCACGGCCGTGAGGCCGGTGCGGCCGCCCGCCTGCACGCCGGCCGCGCTTTCCACGTACGCCGTGGTGCTCGAGGTGCCGAGCAGCGAGCCCGCGAAGATCGCGCCGCTGTCGGCCAGGAGCGCCTTGTTCATGCGCTCCATCTTGCCGGGCACCAGGAGGCCGGCGCGCTTGGCCACGCCCATCAGCGTGCCGGTGGCGTCGAACATCTCGACCAGGAAGAACACCAGCACCACGTTCAGGATGCCGCCCTTGAGCGCACCCAGGATGTCCAGCTGCATGAAGGTGGGCGCGATCGACGGCGGCGCATCGAACACGCCATGGAACTTGTTGCCGCCGAAGAAGAACGACAGCACCGTCACCAGCAGGATCCCGATGAGGATCGCCCCTCGCACCTTGAGCTTGTCGAGCGCCACGATGACCAGGAAGCCCAGCGTGGCCAGCACCACCGGTGGCGAGTGCAGGTCGCCCAGCGTCACGAAGGTGGCGGGCGATGCCGCGACGATGCCCGCGCTCTTCAGCGCGATGAGCGCGAGGAACATGCCGATGCCCACCGTGATCGCCGTTCGCAACGACTGCGGTATGCCCGCGATGAACAGCTCCCGCAATCCGGTGACCGTGACGATGAGGAACAGGCACCCCGAGATGAACACCGCGCCCAGCGCAATTTGCCACGTGTAGCCCATGCCCAGCACCACCACGTAGGCAAAGTAGGCGTTCAGGCCCATGCCCGGCGCCATGGCGATCGGGTAGTTGGCATAGAGGCCCATGATCAGCGTGCCCAGCGCAGCGATGAGGCAGGTGGCCACGAAGACCGCGCCCTTCGGCATGCCCGCGTCCCCGAGGATGGTCGGGTTCACGAAGATGATGTAGGCCATCGTGAGGAAGGTCGTGAGCCCCGCGATGACCTCGGTGCGCACCGTGGTGTTGTGCGCACTGAGCTTGAACACCCGCTCAAGCAGACCCGAGCCGCTTGCGCTGCCCACAGCCGCACGCGGACGCGCGGACTCGACATGCCCCGGGGTGTGGGGCTCGGCGCCTTTGGGCGCCTGTTCCAACGTACTCATTCGCTTGTCTCCAGCTGTTGTAGTGGCGGTTTCATCGTTCCCCCGCTCACGACGCCGGCGCGAACGGGGGTTTTTCAGGGATCCGGGGTTTCAGGGGCGGCGAACGGGCGGGCCGCGCCGGATATCGCGGAAACCGGAGGCCGCAGCGACGCCGCCACCTCCTTGATGCATTCGCGGAGCCACCGCGCCGAGCTCGACGAATGGGTGCGTTCGTGCCAGAGCTGGTAATACATGAGGCGCGGCAGCGCCACCGGGCAATCGATGATCGTCACCGGCAGCCGCGCGGCGAAACGCTCGCAGTACTGGCGGCCGGTGGTGAGTACCAGCAGGCTCGAGGCCACCATGTCGGGAATGAGGCTGAAGTGCGCGCAGCGCGCGGTGATGTTGCGCTGCCGGCCCAGCTCGTCGAGCATCTGGTCGATGATGCCGCGCCCGCCCGGATGCATGGGCGTGGGCGCGATGTGCTCGGCCGCGAGCCAGGTCTCCAGGTCCCAGCCGCGGCGCACCGCCGGATGGTCCTGGTTGACCAGCGACACCACCTCGTCGCCGAAGAGCCGCGCCATGTGCAGGTCTTCCGGCGGCTTCAACCAATTGCCGATCACCAGGTCGACCTGCCCGAGCGCGAGATGTCCGTGGTAGTCCGAATCGGGCGAGAGCGCGTGGATCTCGATCTGGCAGAGCGGCGCCTCGCGCTTCACATGCGCCACCAGCATCGGCAGGAAGAGCGGGTCCATGTAGTCGCTCGCTGCAATGCGGAAGGTGGTGGCCGCCGATTGCGGTTCGAAGCCGCGCGCATCGGAGAACAGCATCTCGGCCGCACGCAGGATGCTGGCCGCGGGTTCGATCATCCGCAGCCCCGCATCGGTGGGCACCATGCCCGAGCCCGAGCGCACCAGGAGCGGATCGCCCGACAGCTCGCGCAGGCGCTTGAGCGCAGCCGAGACGGCCGGCTGGTACATCCCCAGGCGAATGGCGGCGCGCGAGACGCTGCGGTCGGTCAGCACGGTGTGAAGCACCCGGATCAGGTGGAGATCGATCTTGTCGAAAAGCGCTTGGTCTCTCATGGCTGTTCACACCTTTCTTGTCTGTGCGAACAGTTATACAGCGCAGCATTTGGCGAAACCGGGTGTGGGAGTGAAGCTCGGACCGTGCGAGCACGGCCCGTTTTCATTCGGCCGATGCAGCCGGCCCCGCCTGCACGGCGGTGACGGCACGAAGAATCGACTCGCTCGTGGCCGGCGCCTTCAGCGGCGGATCGACCCTGTGGCCGCCGGCCGCCGACACCGCATCGCGGATCGCGAAGAACACCGAGAACGGCAGCAAGAGCGGCGGCTCGCCCACGGCCTTGCTGCGGTGGATCGAATCCTCGAAGTTCTGGCCTTCGAACAGGCGCACGTTGAAGACCGGTGGGCAGTCGTTGGCGGTCGGGATCTTGTAGGTGCTCGGTGCGTGCGTGGTGAGCTTGCCGCTTTGCGGGTGCCACACCAGCTCTTCGGTCGTGAGCCAGCCCATGCCCTGGATGAAGGCGCCTTCGACCTGGCCGATGTCCACCGCCGGGTTCAACGACTTGCCCGCGTCGTGCAGGATGTCGGCGCGCAGCAGCTTCCATTCGCCGGTGAGCGTGTCGACGACCACTTCGCTCACCGCCGCGCCGTAGGCGTAGTAGTAGAACGGGCGGCCCTGCATCTTGTCCTTGTCCCAGCTCAGGCCGGGCGTGGCGTAGAAGCCGTCGGACCAGAGTTGCTTCCGGTCGAGATACGCCTCGCCGACCACGGTGCTGAAGGTCAGCGACTTGCCGTTGACCTCGACCTTGTCGTTCGCGAAGCGCACGTCGCTGGCCTTGCCGCCGTGGCGCTCCGCCGCGCTGTCGGCGAGGCGCTCGCGAATCTGCCGTGCCGCATCCTGCGCGGCCTTGCCGTTCAGGTCGGCGCCGGTCGATGCGGCCGTGGCCGAGGTGTTCGCCACCTTGGTCGTGTCGGTCGCGGTGACGCGCACGCGCTCGAAGCTCACGCCCAGCTCGTGCGCCACCACCTGCGCCACCTTGGTGTTGAGGCCCTGCCCCATCTCGGTTCCGCCGTGGTTCACGAGGATCGAGCCGTCGGTGTACACGTGCACCAGCGCGCCGGCCTGGTTGAAGTGCTTCACGTTGAACGAGATACCGAACTTGAGCGGCGCGAGCGCCAGGCCGCGCTTGAGCACCGTGCTCTTCTTGTTGAACGCGGCGATGTCTTCGCGCCGCGCGCGGTAGTCGCTGCTGGCCTCCAGCTCGGCCACGAGTTCATGGACGATGTTGTCGGTCACGGTCTGGCGGTAGGGCGTGACGTTGTTCTCCGCCTTGCCGTAGAAGTTGACGCGCCGCACGTCGAGCGGGTCGCACTTCAACTCGCGCGCCACCGAATCCATGATGTTCTCGATGGCAATGGCGCCCTGCGGGCCACCGAAGCCGCGGAACGCGGTGTTGCTCTGCGTGTTGGTCTTGCCCGAGAAGCCGTGCATCGCCACGTTGGGCAGCCAGTAGGCGTTGTCGAAGTGACAGAGCGCGCGCGTCATCACCGGGCCCGAGAGGTCCGCCGAGTGGCCGGCGCGCGAGACCATGGTGATCTCCGCGCCGAGGATGCGGCCTTCGTCGTCGAAGCCGACGTCGTACTCGTACCAGAAGCAGTGGCGGCGGCCTGTGATCATGAAGTCGTCGTCGCGGTCCAGCCGCAGCTTCACGGGGCGCTGCAGTTGCCGCGCCGCGATGGCCGCCACGCAGGCGAACAGCGCCGACTGCGATTCCTTGCCGCCGAAGCCGCCGCCCATGCGCCGGCATTCGACATGCACTTCGTTCGACTGCAGGTGCAGCGCATGCGCCACCAAGTGCTGCATTTCGCTCGGATGCTGCGTGGAGCAGTGGATATGCAGCGCGCCGCCTTCCTTAGGAATGGCGTAGCTGATCTGGCCTTCCAGGTAGAACTGCTCCTGCCCGCCCACGTCGAGCGTGGCCTTGTGGCGATGCGGCGCCTTGGCGATGGCGGCGCGCACAGCGGCCTCGTCGCCTTCGTTGGCGCTGCCGCCGCTGCGCACGATGTGCATCGGCGGCACGACGTACTGGCCGCGCGCATGCGCGTCCTGCGGCGTGATGACGGGCGGTTGCGCCTCGATGGTCAGCGCGTCCTTGGCTTTGGCGGCAGCACGGCGCGCGGCCTCGCGCGTTTCGGCGATCACCGCGAACACGGGTTGGCCGAGGTAGCGGATCTCGCCGCCGTCGTTCACAGGCAGCAGGATCGGATCGTCGTGAATGATCGAGCCGCAGTCGTTGGTGCCTGGGATGTCCTCGGCCGTCAGCACCGCCACCACGCCGGGCATCGCGCGGATCGCGTCGAGCGACAGCGCCGTCACGCGGCCGTTGGCGGCGGGCGAAAGGCCGAGCGCGCAATGCAGCGTGCCCGTGATTTCGGGAATGTCGTCGATGTAGGTCGCTTCACCGGCCACGTGCAGGTGCGCCGACTCGTGCGGCCGGCTGATGCCGACGCGTGCGCCCAGGTCGTGCGCGACCGCTTCGGCCGCGGGGTCGATGCGCGCGGCGGTGTTCTTCAGGTAATCGGCAAAGGCCTCGGCGGGCTGCAGCAGGCGGGCGTCGATGGGCTTGTTCATGGTCAGACTCCTTCCGCCTGCGCTTTGGCGGAGGCATGGGGCATCACGCTCCAGACGCTGGTTTCTTCGAGCGAAAGCGCGTCTTCGGTGCGGGTTTCGAGCCAGAGGCGCTGGATGAGGTTCTGCGCCACCTGCAACCGGTAGTCGGCCGACGCGCGCATGTCCGACAGGGGCTTGAAGTCCTGCGCCAGCGCGAGCTTGGCGGTGGCGACACTGGATTGCGTCCAGGGTTTGCCGACGAGCGCGGCTTCGGCATTCGCCGCGCGCTTCACCGTCGCGGCCATGCCGCCGAAGGCCAGGCGCACGGCCTTCACCGTGTCGCTGCCCGCTTCGAGTTCGATCGCGAAGCCCGCGCACAGCGCCGAGATGTCGCAGTCGAAGCGCTTGCTGATCTTGTAGGCACGCACCTGGCGGCGCATGGCGGCCAGCGGAATCGCCAGCCCCTGCACGAATTCGCCGGGCTGCAACTGGTTCTTCATGTAGTCGATGTAGAAGTCGGGCAGCGGCATGCGGCGCACCGCGTCTCCGCGACGCAGTTCGATCTCTGCATCGAGCGACATCAGCACCGGCGGCGAGTCGCCGATGGGCGAGCCGTTGGCCACGTTGCCGCCCATGGTGCCGGCATGGCGGATGGGCGGCGAGGCGAAGCGCAGCCACACGTCCTGCAGGCTGGGCACGCGCTGCACCAAGGCTTCGAACGCGGATTCGAGCGAGGCGCCTGCGCCGATGTAGAGCTCACCGCCATCGGTGGTCTGTCGGGTCTCGATGGTCTTCATTTCGGCCACGTCGCCCACATAGATGATGTCGCCGAGGTCGCGGAACTGCTTGTTGACCCAGAGCCCGACGTCGGTGGAGCCGGCCAGCAACTGGGCACGCGGCTTCTGCTCACGCAGCGCGGCGAGCTGGGCGATGGTCCTGGGGGCGTGGAAGTGGTCGATGCGGGCGCCGAGCGGCGCGGCGTAGTTCAGGTCTTGCCCGCCGTTCTGCAGCGCGGTGAGCGCGGCCACCACGGGCTTCGTGTCGAGCCGCACGGCCGGCAGGTCGAACATGCGCTGGCCCGCATCGAGGATCGGGCGGTAGCCGGTGCAGCGGCACAGGTTGCCCGAAAGGTCGTCGGCCAGTTGCTGGCGCGTGGGCTGCGTGCCCTCGGCCTGGTGGTGTTCGTAGGTGGACCACAGCGACATCACGAAGCCCGGCGTGCAGAAGCCGCACTGGGAGCCGTGGCAGTCGACCATCGCCTGCTGCACCGGATGCAGCGTGTGGACGGGGTGCTTCTTGTCCTGCAGCGCCGGGGCGGCGCACTGCGCCTTCAGGTCTTCGACCGTGAAGAGCGCCTTGCCGTGCAGCGTGGGCAAAAACTGGATGCAGGCGTTGACCGTCTGCAGTTGCAGGCCGCCGATGGCGCCGGGTGCATTCGCGTCGGTGGCCAGCTCGCCGATCACCACGGTGCAGGCACCGCAGTCGCCTTCGTTGCAGCCTTCCTTGGTGCCGGTGCAGTGCGCGTCCTCGCGCAGCCAGTCGAGCACCGAACGGGTCGGATGCACGCCGCTGACGTCGACGATCTTGCCGCGATGGAAAAAACGGACGGGCTGGATATTGTTGGGCTCTGTACTCATGCGCTTCGCTCGTGGGCGGCTCGGTGTTTCCGGCCAAGCCTGGACGTTAGTCGCTTGGGCCGCAACCCACATACCGCGGGAGCCATATTGCGTATGTGGGCGCGGGTATGCGACCTAGGGGGAAACCCTGGAAGGCGGGAGCAATTACCGGGCCATGGGCGCGGGGCGCACCCCGGGCCGCTCGCGTCAGGTCGGCTCGGGCACCGCTGTCGCCGTGGGTTTCGGCTGTGCGTAGCGCCACGCGATCAGCGTGCCGATGCAGAGGAACAGCGCGGCGATGAAGAACGGCGCGCCCGGCAGGTGCACGGGCGCGTCCGTGCCGATGAAATAGCCGAAGCTGCCGGCAAACATCGCCGGCCCGACGATGCCCGCCACCGACACCAGGCTCGTCAGCGCGCCCTGGATGCGGCCCTGCTCGGCCGCGCCAACCTGCCGGGTGACCAGCGCCTGCGCCGCCGGCCCGGCGAACGCCAGCAAGGTGCCGAACGGCAGTGCGGCCAGAAGCATCCAGCCCACATCGGCCAGGCCGATGACGATGAAGCCGAGCACGCCGAAGCCCATGCCGAACAACAGCGCACGGCGCTCGCCGAAGCGCTTCACGCCCGGCCCGATCAACAGCGCATTGACCAACACGCTGAGCACGCCCACCGCGCCGAGCACCCAGCCCACGGCGTCTTCCTTCCAGTGGTAGCGGTAGTCGGCAAACAGCACGAACACGCTCGGGTAGACGTACTGGGCCAGGTTGACGAGAAAGATCACCGCCGCCAGCCCCAACACCTGCGGATAGCGCTTGAGCAGCAGCAGCGACCCCAGCGGATTGGCATGCGACCAGTCGAACTTGCGGGCGCGTCGCTCCGGCGGCAGCGACTCCGGCAGCACCAACCATCCGTAGCAGAAGCTGAGCAGCGTCAGGCCGGCCGCGAACCAGAACGGCAGGCGCGGATCGATGTGGCTCAGTTGCCCGCCGAGCACAGGCCCGAACACCAGCCCCATGCCGAAGGCCGCGCCCACGATGCCGTAGCTGCGGGCGCGATCTTCCGGCGGCGTCACATCGGCGATGTAGGCATTGGCAATGGTGAAGCTGGCCGAGAACACGCCGGACACGACCCGACCGACGAACAGCCACGGCAGGCTGTCGGCCAGGGCCATGAACACGAAGTCCACGCCGAGCCCGAGGCACGACAACAGAATCACCGGCCGCCGACCGAAACGATCGGACAGCGCGCCCTGGATCGGCGAGCTCACGAACTGGATTGCCGCGAACGCAGTGCCGAACACCGCGATCCAGTACGCCGCCGTCGCGGTGCTGCCGCCGGCCAGGCGCTCCACCAGGTGCGGCAGGCCGGGCAGGATCAGGCCGAACGCCAGGAAGTCGATCAGCACCGTCACGAAGATGAAGGCGAGCGCGGCACGGCGCACGCGCGGTGCTGGAAGGGTGGCGCTCACTCGCTGCGACTCATCAGGTATTTGCCTACGCGGGGATGCGCCTCGATGAGCCCCCCGAGCCGCCCGAACAGGCCATCGAAGCAGCCGAGCACGAGCGCGATGGTCTTCTTCAGCCGGTCGCGCTCGAACATCAGCATGGGCAGGATCTGCTTGAGCGTGTAGACGTTGATGAAAAGAATCGCGGGAAAGGCGCGCACATGCGCCCGCGAAAGGTCCAGCGCATTGCGCGCGATGTAGTAGCGCCGCGCCGCCGGATAGTTGATGAAATGGATCTTCCAGCCGAACAGCGACCGGGCCTGGATGTCGCCGATCTGGTGCCGCAGCACGACGTGCGGGTTCAGGTACAGCGGCACCTCGCTGCCGAGGGCGCGCATGCAGTAGTCGGTGTCCACGTGGTCGATCACGTAGCGCTCGTCGAAGCGGCCGACCCTGGCCCACGCGCCGCGCGAAATCAAAGAGCCCGAGGAGATCATGAAGGCGCAGCGCATCAACGGCTCGGTGAAGGGCTGCCGCAGGTCGAACTGGTAGACGCGCTTGCCCTCGAGGCCGAATTGCGGGATCAGCGCATCCAGGTTCGTGTCGTGCACCAGCGGGCCGATGAGGAACGCCGCGTCGTCTTCACGCTCACCTTCCCTGCCCCGCGCCACCGTCGCAGCCTCGCACATGGCATCGAAGTAGCCGGGCGGCAACTTCGAATCCTGGTCGAGCAGGAAGAAGAGTTCGGCGCCCCGCGCTTCGAGTTCGGCGATGCCGCAGTTGAAGGCACCCGCGATGCCGCCGCGGTTGCCGTTGTGCAGCACCGGGACGCCCGCCTCGACGAGCGCCGGATGCCAGCCGTCGACCTGCGGCGTGTTGTCGATCACGCAGAGGCGCGGGCATGAGGCGGCCAGCGAATGCAGGTTCGCCACTTGCTCGTCGGTCGGGAAATAGGTGACGACGACGGCACCGAACGGGACGGACATCCTCGGCGTCAGCCAGCCGCCGTGGCCGCCACCAGCGAGCGCGGCCGCATGTCCTGCCAGTTCGCCTCGATGTAGGCGCTGCAGGCGTCGCGGTCGGTCGGCGCCAGCGCCACCTGCCAGCCAGCGGGCACGGCGATGAAGGCGGGCCACAGCGAGTGCTGGCCCTCGTCGTTCACCAGCACCTGGAAGCTGGCGTTCTTGTCGTCGAAGGGATTGCTCATCTCGAATTTCCTTGTTGTCTTGTGAGGTTCAGGCTCAGGCCATTTCCGCGGATGCGGAGGTTTGCGGCAGCGCCTCGAGGGCTTCCGCGATGCCGGTCAGCGCGCGATGGCACGCGAAGTCCTCGCGCAGCACCGCCGCGCGCTGGCGGTAGGTGGAGTTGCCCAGTACCTTGCGCACCGCGTCGCCGACCTGGCGCGCGGTCGGCTGGCCGGTGGCGAGGTTGATGCCGGCGCCCGACCAGGCCACGCGCGCGGCGATCTCGGGCTTTTCTTCCGAAGTGCCGGCGACCACCAGCGGCACGCCAAGGCTCAGCGCATGGTTGACCGAGCCGTAGCCGCCGTTGGTGACCATCGCGTGCAGCTTGGGCAGCAGCCGGTCGTAGGGCAGGAAAGGCACGACGCGCGCGTTGGCGGGCAGGTTCACCGTGAGCGCCGGCGGCACCGGGCCGCCGGTGGTGGCGATGACGAGGATGTTCTTGTCGCCCGCCAGCGCCTGCAGCGTCGGGCCGATCAGTTGCGACGGGTTCTGGTTGGCCAGCGTGCCCTGCGTGACCAGCACGACCGAGCGCCCGTCGTCCAGTTCATGCCACCACTCGGGCGGCGTGAAGTCGCGGCTCGCAGGCGAGAGCAGCGGGCCGACGAAATGCACCGACGCGGGCAGATCGCTGCGCGGGTACTCGAACGAAGGCGCGGTGAGCTGCAGGTACAGATCGGGCAGCTTCACCATCGCATCGACGAAGAAATCGGGCAGCGCGGGCAGGCCCGCGCGCGCGAGCAGCGTGTCGAAGTAGCGCTGCACCTCGCCGAACATCGCCTGCTTGAGGTTGGCGTTCATCGCCTTGTTGCGCACCCGCCCTTCCGGCGTGGCCGACGGGGGCAGCGCGGTGCCGAAGAAGGCGGTGTCGCAGCTCGACAGCGGCAGCGCCGAGATACCGACGCCGACGATGGCCGGACGGTCTTCGCGCGCCTTGCCCAGCAGCAGCGGGAAGGTGCCGCTGAACATGGTGTCGACCAGGATGGCGTCGGCCTCGAAGTCTTCGAGGATCGACCGCAGGCCCGCGTGCTGCGCGGCCATCGCGTCGGCAAAGAAGTGCTTCAGGCCGAAGCACATCTGCGCATGCGCCGAGGCGATGCGCTGGCGCTCGGGAAAGCGCTTGTCGAGGTCGCGGTAGTCGAAGTCGATCGCACGCTCGAACGGTGTGAAGCTCGCGCCGGTGGCCTCGGCCTGCACCTTGAACTGGCTCGCGGTGTGCACCCGAACCTCGTGCCCCTGGCCCACCAGATGCTGCGCGATGGCCAGCATCGGCAGGACGTGTCCCGGCAAGGCGGTTGCTGCGATGAGATAGCGTGCCATTCCGTTTGCTCCTATGTAGTGGTGGTTTCCAAGGCGCGGCGCGCCTTGGTGTCGATGCCCAGGTCGACGAAGTAGCGCTGCAGCAGGTCGCGGTCCACCGGGCGGATCGGCGCGCCGATGGCTTCGAGCTGCGCATGCGTGGCCGCGCCACTCACCTGCGGCGGCGTGGCCGTGGTGTCGTAGCGGTCGAGGATGGCGAGCACGGCGGCCAGGTCGCGGTCTTGCGCCACCGCCAGCCGTTCATGTGCGCGCTGCAGCCAGGGTTCGAGCCCGACCGGCTCGAGGCGCATGCCCATGCGCTCGAAGACGTGCGGAATGTCGCGCACCCGCAGCGCCGCCTGGCTCATCAGGTGGAACACCTGGCCCCACGAGGCCTCTTGCGCCGCGAGGCCGAGGATGGCGCGCGCCACGTCGTCCACCGGCGTGAGGTTCAGCGGCAGGTCCATGTCGGGAATCGCTTCCAGGTCGGCATAGAGATGCGCCACGCGCCAGATCAGGTCGTCGGCATTGCAGATCGCGTGCGTGTGGTCGCCGGTGACGGCCCCCAGCCGGTAGATCGCGACCGGCATGCCCCGCGCCTGCGCCTCGCGGGCCAGCGCATCGCCGACCCACTTGCTCTGGCTGTAGCCGTCGACCAGCCCGCTCCACGAGGCCAGCGCCGACTGCTCGGTGATGGTGTCTTCCTTGTTGTTCTGGTCGATCACCGCAAGCGTGGAGACGTAATGCATGCTCTTCGCGCGGCCCTGCGACGTCCATTCGAGCAGCGTGACCACGCTGTCGACATTCGCGGGCTTGAGGCTCGCGTAGGGATGCAGGAAGTCGACCTGCGCGGCGCAGTGGTAGATGGCGTCGCAGCCATCACGCACCAACTGCACGGCCGCGTCATCGAGACCCAGGCGCGGCTTGCCGAGGTCGCCGGTCACGACCTTGATGCGCGCGTCGTCCCAGATCGCGCCGAGCTGGCGCTGGGCCAGCGTGCGCTTCAGGCGCGCTTCGCCGGCCTGTTCGTCGGGCGCACGCACATGGCAGACCACGCAGGCCGCGGTGTCGCGCAGCAGCGCTGCGAGCAAGTGACTGCCGACGAAGCCGCTGGCACCGGTGAGGAACACACTTCGCGGTGCGAGCTTCGGCGCGGTGGCCTGTGGGCGGATGTGCGCGGGCAGGTCGAGTTCACGCGACAGGTCCAGCGCCTCGGCCGTGCCGCCTTCGTTGTCGAGCCACGCGGCCAGGTCGGCGATGGTCGGGCGGTTGTAGACCTCGGCGTGCGGGAAGTCCGCGCGCACCTGCTGGCGGATGCGCATCCCGAGCTGGATGGCCATGAGCGAATGCCCGCCGATCTCGAAGAAGTTGTCGTGGATGCCGACGCGCTCCAGGTGCAGCGTCTCGGCCCAGAGGTCCGCGAGCAGCTTCTCGGTGGGCGTGCGGGGCTCCACATACAGCGCGACGGGTTGCTGGTCGGGCACCGGCAGCGCTTTCTTGTCGAGCTTGCCGCTTTGCGTGAGCGGCAGCGAAGGCAGGCGCACGAAGGCCGAGGGCACCATGTAGTCAGGCAGGCCCTGCGCCATATGGGCGCGCAGCTCGGTCGGCTGCGGTTCGGAGCCGGCGACGAAGTAGGCGACGAGGCGCTTCTCGCCGGGCACGTCTTCGCGGGCGATGACTGCGGCCTGCGTGACCAGCGGATGCTTGAGCAGCACGGATTCGATTTCGCCCGGCTCGATGCGGAAGCCGCGGATCTTCACCTGCTGGTCGGCGCGGCCGAGGAAATCGAGCGTGCCGTCGGCGCGCCAGCGCGCGAGGTCGCCGCTGCGGTACATGCGGCTGCCGGGGGCGCCGTGCGGGTCGGCGATGAAGCGCTCCGCGCTCAGCGCCGGCCGGTTGAGATAACCGCGCGCCACGCCGCTGCCAGCGATGTAGAGCTCGCCCGCGACGCCCGGCGGCACCGGCTGCAGGGCGTCGTCGAGCACGTACATCCGCGTGTTCCAGATCGGCTGGCCGATGGAAGGCAGCTCCCCGGCCGTCATCGGCGCGCTCATGCTCGCGCAGATGGTGATCTCGGTCGGGCCGTAGGCGTTGATCATGCGGCGGCCCTCTGACCACTTCGCGGCCAGCGCGGCGGGACAGGCATCGCCGCCGACCACCAGCGTCCGCAGGTGCGGGAACTCGCCATGCGGCAAGGTCGCGAGTGCGGCGGGCGGAATCAGCGCGTGGGTCACGGCCTGCTTCTCGAGCAGGTCGGCGAGGTCCGTGCCGAGCAGTTGCTCCGGCCCCGGCACCACCAGTGCGGCGCCGGCGCGGAAGGCCATCAACTGATCCATCACCGACGCGTCGAAGCCGCTGGAGGAGAACTGCAGCACGCGCGAGTCGTGGTCGATGACGAGCCGTTCCGCCATCGCGGTGCCAAGGCTGGCGAGGCCCGCATGCGGCACGACCACGCCCTTGGGCACGCCGGTGGAGCCGGAGGTGTAGATGATGTAGGCGGCATCGTCGGGCGCGGCCGTTTGCGCGAGCGGTTCGTCCGACTGGATGGCCAGCGCGGCGACCATGCTGTCGCTGTCCAGCGCGATGCAGCGGAGAACACCGGCCAGCTCGGGCAGCAGCGCCTCGTGCGTCAGCACGGCGGCGGGCGCGGCCTCCTCGAACACGAAGGCGCTGCGCGCGGCCATGTGGTTGGGGTCGATGGGCAGATAGGCCGCGCCGGCCATCACGATGGCCAGGTGCGCCACGATGAGGTCGAGCGAACGCGGCAGCACCGTCGCGACGATGGCGCCGGCCGCAATGCCCTGTGCGCGAAGCAGGTGCGAGAGCCGGTTGGCGCGCGCATCGAGTTCGGCGTAGCTCACGGTCGCGTCGTCGAGCACCACCGCGTCTGCATGCGGGCGCTCGGCGGCGTGCGAAGCCACCATGTCGGCGAACGAGAGCGGTGCGAGAGCGCGCGTGCGGCCGCTCCAGTCGGAGAGCAGGCGATCGGTTTCTTCCGCGCTCAGGATCGCGAGCCCACTCACCGCGTCGTCGGGTGCCTCGCAAGCCTCTTCGAGCAAGCGCACCAGCCGCGCGCCCAGGGCTTCGATGGTGCTGCGCTCGAACAGGTCGGTGCTGTACTGGATGCCGCCGGAGATGCCGCCCGGCAGGCCATCGGCACTGCGCTGCTCGCCGAGGATGAACGACAGGTCGAACTTCGCGGTATCGATGGCCACCGGCTGCGGCGTGATCGACAGGCCCGGCAGGCTGAACGACAGGCGGTTGGTGCTCTGGAAGCCCAACATGACCTGGAACAGCGGCAGGTTGGCGCGTGAGCGGCCCGGGCGCAGCAGCTCGACGAGGCGGTCGTACGGGAACTCCTGGTTCGCATAGGCCGCGAGGTTGGTGGCGCGCACGCGCGAGACCAGTTCACGCAGGCTCGGCTGGCCCGAGGTGTCGGTGCGCAGCACCAGCGTGTTGACGAAGCAGCCGATGAGCTCGTCCAGCGCGTGGTCGCTGCGCCCGGCGACCGGGCTGCCGATGACGATGTCGTCGCCCGCCCCAAGACGGCTCAGGAGACCCGCGAGCGCGGCCTGCAGCACCATGAAAACACTCGCCTGCCCGTCGCGTGCCTGTTGCAGGATGCGTTCGTGCACGTGCGCCGGAATCTGCAGCGGAACCACGTCGCCGCGGTAGGTGGGAACGAGAGGACGTGCGTGGTCGACGGGCAATGCCAGTTGCTCGGGCAGGTCGCCCAACGAGGAACGCCAGAACTCGCGCTGGCGGCCGGCCATGCTGTCGGCGTCGTCTTCGCTGCCGAGCAGTTCCTGCTGCCACAGCGCGTAGTCGGCGTATTGCAGCGGCAGCGGCTCCCAGCCCGGCGCCTTGCCTTCGCAGCGCGCGGCATAAGCCACGCTGAGGTCACGCGCCAGCGGCAGCAGCGACGCGCCGTCGCCGGCGATGTGGTGCGTGAGAAGCAGCAGCACGTGCTCGTCGGCCACGAGCTTGAACAGGTAGACGCGCAACGGCGCCGCGTTGCCGAGGTCGAAGGCATGGCCTGCAGCGGTGTGAAGTTGCGCGGCGATTTCTTCTTCGCTGCTGTTGGCCTCAATCACCGCCGGGCGCGCATCCGCGCCGTCCAGGATGTGCTGGTACGGCAGCCCGTCTTCGTTCGGGTAGACGGTGCGCAGGCTTTCATGGCGCTGCACGAGGTCGCCGAGCGCCGCATGCAGCGCGGCGCGGTCGAGCGTGCCGGAGAGGCGCAGCGCGAGCGGCATGTTGTAGGCTGGGTTCGCGCCTTCGAGCTGGTTCATCAGCCACAGGCGGCGCTGTGCGAACGAGAGCGGAATGCGCGCGGGGCGCGGCATCGGAGTGAGGCTCGGACGTGTGATCGATTCCTGGTCGAGCAGTTCGGCGAGGCCCGCGATGGTGGAGACCTGGAACAGCGTGTCGACCGGCAGGTCGATCATGAATTGCTGCCGGATCATCGACATGAGCTGCACGATCATCAGCGAGTGCCCGCCGAGTTCGAAGAAGTTGTCGTTCACGCCGACGCGCGGCAGGTGCAGCGTCTCGGCCCAGAGGCCGGCGAGGATCTTTTCGGTCGGCGTGCGCGGCGCGGCATAAGGTGTTGCGGCCTGCACTTCGGGGGGCGGCAGCGCCTTGCGGTCGAGCTTGCCGCTCGGGCCCAGCGGCAGCGACGGGAGGCTGACGAAGGCTGACGGAACCATGTACTCGGGAAGCGATTGCGCGAGGTGTGCCCGCAGTTCGGCCGCTTGCGGATCTGCCGCATCGGCGGCGACGACGTAGGCCACGAGGCGCTTCTCGCCCGGTACGTCTTCGCGCGCCACCACCGCGGCCTGCGCGACCTGCGGATGCTGCAACAACGCCGATTCGACTTCGCCCGGCTCGATGCGCAGGCCGCGGATCTTCACCTGCTGGTCGGCGCGGCCGAGGAAATCGAGACTGCCGTCCTTGCGCCAGCGCGCGAGGTCGCCGGTGCGGTACATGCGGCTGCCGGGCGCGCCGTAGGGGTTGGCGATGAAGCGCTCGGCGCTCAGCAGCGGGCGCTTGAGATAGCCGCGCGCGAGGCCGACGCCTGCGATGTACAGCTCGCCGGTCACGCCGGCCGGCACGGGCTGCATGCCGCTGTCGAGCACGTGCATCTGCGTGTTCCAGATCGGGCGGCCGATGGGAACGCTCGTGGCTTCCGCCTCGGCCGTGCGTTCGCATTCCCACGAAGTGACGTCGACCGCGGCCTCGGTCGGACCGTAGAGGTTGTGCAGCTCGCACGAAAGGCGCTGCTGGAACTGCGACTGCAGCGCGGGCGACAACGCCTCGCCGCTGCAGATCACACGGCGCAGCGTGGTGCACGCGGCAGCCGTGGGTTCGAGCAGGAAGACTTCGAGCATCGACGGCACGAAGTGAATGGTGGTGATGCCTTCGTCGGCGATGAGGCTAGCAAGGTACGCCGCATCCTTGTGGCCGCCCGGCTTCGCGAGCACCAGCGTGGCGCCGTCGATCAGCGGCCAGAAGAATTCCCACACCGACACATCGAAGCTCGAGGGTGTCTTCTGCAGCACGCGGTCGTCGGCCTGGAGGCCGTAGCGGTCCTGCATCCAGCAGAGGCGGTTGACGATGGCGCGGTGCGACACGACCGCGCCCTTGGGCATGCCGGTCGAGCCCGAGGTGTAGATCACGTAGGCCGGGTGCGAGGGATCGATCGCGACGCCGGGGTTCTTGTCGTCGCAAGTCACCAACTCGGCAATCGTTTGCGCTGCATCGATCAGCAATGTGGGGGCGGCTGCCGGCAGCGACTCCGCGAGGGATTCGGTCGTGACGAGGCACACGGGCTGCGCATCGCCGAGCATGAAGGCGATGCGGTCCTGCGGGAAGTCCGGGTCGACCGGCAGGTACGCCGCGCCCGTCTTCAGCGTGGCGAGCAACGCGACCATCAGGTCCATCGAACGCGGAATCGCGAGCGCCACGGTGCGCTCAGGGCCTGCGCCGCGTGCGCGCAGCAGGTGCGCGAGACGGTTGGCGCGGCGGTTCAGTTCTTCGTTGGGCATCGCGTCGCCGTCGAAGCGCAACGCAATGGCTTGCGGGTTGGCGGCGAGCTGCGCTTCGATGAGCGCAGTGAGGTGCGTGTCGGGCACCGCGTGGGCCGTGTCGTTCCACTCGACCAGCAACTGCTTGCGTTCGTCGGCGCCGAGCAGGTCGATCTGGCCGACAGCCTGCAGCGGCAGGCGGATCACAGCATCGATGAACGCCAGCAAGCGGCGCTGGTGGTCGGCCAATTCCTCTGCGGTGTGCACTGCGGGGTTGGCGTCGAAGTCGATCTGCAGGTCCTGTCCGTTGCCGCGTTCGTACAGGAAGATGCCGAGGTCTTCCGCCGTGCCGTTCGAGAGGTTGCGCGGCTTGGCGGGGTGATCCGCAAAACGGAAGTCGTAGTCGAAGGGCTCGACGTTGACCACGGTGGTGAAGAGCTGCCGGTTGTTCACCAGCATGTTGAGGTCGCTGCGCAGGTGCTCGTAGCGGTACGACTGGTGCCGCAGGATCTGCCGCATCTGCCGGCCGACTTCGCGGATCAGTTCCGGAATCGGCAGGTCCGCGCGCATCGCGAGGCGCAGCGGCAGCGCGTTGGCGACCATCGCGGGCACGCGGCGCATGCGGTCGTTGTGGCGCGCGGTGACGGGGATGCCGATCGCCATGTCCTCTATGCCCGTTGCGCGATACAGGTAGGCGGCGGTGGTGGCGATCAGGATCTGCGGCAGCGTGGTGCCGAGCTCCTGCGCGATGGCCTGCAAGGCTTGCACGCTGACCGCGGGCAGGTGCACCGTCTGGCGCAAGAGGCCGCCGATGTTGACCGAGCGGCGCGAGGCGAGGCTCAGCGGATCGGGTGCGTCGGCGAAGCGCTCGGTCCAGTACTGGCGGTCGCGCGGAAAGCGGCCGGACTCGCGGTAGGCATGTTCTTCGTCAGCGAGCTGAGAGATCGGTGCGAGGCGCGAGTCTTCGGGCACCGCTGCGTTGTTGTCGGCCATCGCGGTGTAGATGTCGGCGAAGCGGCGTGCAATGAGCCCGCCGCTGAAGCCGTCGAGCACGATATGGTGGCTGCGGTGATACCAGATGTGGCGATCGGGCGCGAGGCGGATCAGCGCGGACAGCCACAGTTGCCCATGCGCGAGGTCGATGTTGCGGGTGTAGTCGGCGCGCATCCAGCGCTCTGCATCGGCCAGCGGATCGCTGTCGCCGCTGAGGTCGAGGTACGGAATTTCCCCAGCGAAAACAGGTGCGACCACCTGCCGCGGTCCTTGCGGGGTATCCACGAAGCTCAATCGCGTGGCCTCGACTTCATCGGCCACCTGGCGCATGGCGGCGAGAAAGATGTCGGGATCGATCTCGCCCGCGATGTCGATGGCTTCGGCGAGGTTGAAATTGGTGTCGGGCGAGGCGAACTTTGCGCCGAGCCACATCGCCATCTGCCCCGAGGTAAGGGGGGCGGTGCGGCCCAGCTGATCGACGGTACTCATGCACTTCTCCAGGTCTTGAGTGAAATTGGCAACGATGCATGTGCGCGTGAAATGGACGCGTCGTGCATCGGCCGCTCAAGGAGAAATGCCGGTGCTCCGCGGTAACAATCCGTTCACATTGCCAGTCCACTGTACAAGTGGTTGCAACACTTTCAATGACGGTTTTTGGGGTAAAAACATTTCATGAACGCCTTTGAGCGCGAAAGATTTCATCCTTGCGTTGCGACATGAATCGCGGCTTTCGGAATCGAAGGCTTTCATCGTATTTCGGGCGCCGTGCACCCCAAAAGCTTGTTGCGATGCAGCAACTTGGCGAGGAAGTTGTAGGGGCATCGCTCATCGTGTTAATCGCAGATGCCCGCGCGTACACGCAACACGGCGCGTACTTTGGTTGTCGAACGCGCCGTCGCCTCAGGCGCGCTCGGAGAACAGCGCCGTGATCACCTGCCGCAACCAGCGATTGGCCGGGTCGCCCTCGAAGCGTTTGCTCCAGTGCAGCGACACGCTGAAGTCGCGCAATGGAAACGGCGGCTCGACGATCGCGTAGCCGCCCTCTTCCGCGAAACCGCGCGCGATGTTGCGCGGCATCACCACCGCGAGATCGGTGGCACGCACGATCGCCGGCAGCACCATGAAGTGCTCGGTCGTGAGGCGGAGGCGGTCTTCGAGGTTCAGCAGCTGCAGGATGCGCAGCGTGTCGGCGTGCGTGCGCACGGCCACGTAGTCGAGCTCCTGCAGCGCCTCGAGCAGCGCCTGCCCCTTGCGCCGGCGCTTCACGAACGGATGGCCCTTGCGCAGCAGCACGATGTAGCGGTCTTTCAGCAGATGCGTGCGCTGCGTGTCGCGCACGTTCGACAGGAAACCGAAGGCGAAATCGATGCGGCCGCTGTCGAGCGCGGGCGCGACATCCGCCGGCAGCAGCGGCAGGGTCTCCAGCCGCACGCCGGGTGCCAGCTCGCCCACCCGCGCCATCAGCGCGGGCAGGAAGCGCCCTTCGCCGATGTCGCTCATGTGAATACGAAAGCTCTTGCGCGAGACCTGCGGCTCGAAGCGATCGGGCTCGTGCAGCGCCGCCTCGATCGTGCTGAGCGCCGCCTGCACCGCGACCGCGAGCCGGTCGGCGCGCGGTGTCGGCGCCACGCCGCCAGGGGTGCGCGTGAAGAGCGCGTCTTTCAGCAACAACCGCAGCCGCCCCAAACCGTGACTTGCCGCAGGCTGCGTGAGGCCCAGCGACTCCGCCGCGCGGCTCACGCTGCGCTCGCGATAGACCGCATCGAACAAGCGCAGCAGGTTGAGGTCGACCGAGTCGATATGCATGCCATTCATATTGCTTAGCTTGATTATTTTATTGAGCACGGACCCCATGGCACGCACACTGGTGAGCGGTTTTCAGTCGGCCCCAAAGCCGAATCGATCGAACACCCCACGACAAGAAGGAGACACGACATGGCCCTACGCCGTTCGCACGCGGTCCTCGCCGCCCTGCTCTTCACAGCCACCGCCGCATGGGCCCAACAGCCCCCGGCCGAGGAACCGGGGTGGGCCAAGGGCCGACCCAAGAACGAGGCCGCCACGCGTCTCGCACCCGTGCCTTCCTTCCCGATTCCCACCGCACCCGACCAACTGCCCACCGCCAAGTTCAAGCTTCCGCCGGGCTTCAAGGTGGAGACCTGGGCCTCCGGCGTGCTCGATGCGCGCGAGCTGCGCCAGGGCGCCAAGGGCACGGTCTTCGTGAGCACGCTCTTCGTGGGCAACAAGGTCTACGCCATTGCCGAAAAGGGCGACCGCAAGGCCAAGACCATCATCGACAAGACCGAGTTCGCCACCGGCATCGAGTTCTACAAGGGCGCGCTCTTCCTGGCCACGCACAAGCAGATCGTGCGTTACGACGGCATCGAGGACAAGCTGGACAACCCCGGTACGCCGGTGGTGCTCAACGACAAGCTGCCCGGCGGCCAGGACCACAGCTGGCGGTACCTGCGCATGCACAAGGACAAGCTCTACTACGCGGTCGGCGCGCCCTGCAACCTCTGCGAGCCCGACGACGCGCATGCGCGCATCTTCCGCATGAACCCCGACGGCAGCGGCATCGAGACGGTGGCGCGCGGCGTGCGCAACACGGTGGGCTTCGACTTCGATCCGAAGACCGGCAACCTCTGGTTCACCGACAACGGCCGCGACTGGCTCAGCGAAGACCTGCCGAACGACGAGCTCAACGTGGTGACCAAGCCCGACCAGCACTTCGGCTATCCGTACTGCCACCAGGGCAACATCCTCGATTCGGAGTTCGGCTGGGGCAAGCGCTGCGACGACTACCAGAAGCCCGCGGCCCTGCTCGGCGCGCATGCCGCGGCGCTGGGCCTCACGTTCTACAACGGCAAGAGCTTCCCGGCCAAGTACCGCGGCGCGATGTTCATCGCGCGCCACGGCCCGTGGAACCGCACCACGAAGTACGCCGACATCGCAGTCGCGTGGCCCGACGGCAAGGGCGGCGCGAAGGTCGAGCCCTTCATGACGGGCTTCGTCGAGAACAACACCTACCTCGGCCGGCCGGTGGACTTCCTCGTGCTGAAAGATGGCTCGATGCTGGTGAGCGACGACCACGCCGGTGCGATCTATCGCATCAGCTACGGCGGCAGATGACGAGAGCCGGCGTCATTGCGAAAGCGCTAGCGACGGGCTTCATGGCGGTGGCGCTGTCGTCGGCGGTTGCGCAGGGCACGAAGCCGGCTGCGTCAGCGCAGCCTAGCTATGCGCAGCGCTACGCATCGCTGTGCGCCTCGTGCCACGGCGCGAACGGCCGCAGCGACATGGCCGGAACGCCGGTGCTTGCGGGCCAGCATTCGTTCTATGCGATCACGCAGCTCTTTCTCTTTAGAGAAGGCCGGCGCGACAACCCTGTGATGACGGCTGTGGCCAAGACCATGACCGACGCCGACCTGCGCGGCTTCTCGGACTACATCGCCACGCTGCCCGCGGTGCCCGCACCGCCGGCCGCCGCGCCGCCCGATGTCGCACGCATGACGCGCGGCCAAGCCTTGGCGCAAGAGCATCGCTGCGTGATCTGCCACGGCGCCGACCTGAGCGGTGGCCAGCAGGTGCCGCGCATCGGCCAGCAGCATGAGGACTACCTGCAGCTCACGCTGCACGGCTTTCGCACGGGCAAGCGCCCGGGCTACACGCAGGCCATGGGCGAGGCGGTGAGCCGCGTCGCGCCGGAGGACCTGGACACGCTCGCCTACTACGTCGCGCGCTTTCCCGGCGCACCCGCGAAGCCTCCACCGAAGTAACACCGCCGTACGACATCTGCGAGTGCGCCATGCGGACGCAGCGCACCGCGCACCCGAAATTCCCCCCAACCACCCATCAACCCCCCCTATCGGAGCCGAATCTCTTGGAAGTCTCATTCAGCAAGGAAGTGGAAATGCTGCGTCTGGGCGCCGGCGACACCTTCCACGGCGAGGGCATCCTCGCCATCACCAAGGGCCTCCTGCAGTCGGGCGTGGCCTACGTGGGCGGCTACCAGGGCGCGCCCGTGTCGCACCTGCTCGACGTGATGGTCCAGGGCAAGGCCTACATGGATGAACTCGGCGTACATGTCGAGGCGTGCTCGAACGAAGCCTCGGCCGCGGCGATGCTCGGCGCCTCCATCCACTACCCGCTGCGCGGCGCGGTCACCTGGAAATCCATCGTCGGCACCAACGTGGCGGCCGATGCGCTGTCGAATCTTTCCTCACCGGGCGTGACCGGCGGCGTGCTGGTCGTGGTGGGCGAGGACTACGGCGAAGGCGCGAGCGTGATCCAGGAACGCACCCATGCCTACGCGCTCAAGTCGAGCATGTGCCTGCTCGATCCGCGGCCCGACCTCGGCGTGATGGTGCGCATGGTCGAAGAAGGCTTTCGCCTTTCGGAAACCTCGAACATGCCCTGCCTCATGGAGCTGCGCATCCGCACCTGCCATGTGCGCGGCAGCTTCGAGTGCAAGGACAACATCGCGCCCGCCGTCTCCACGCGCGCACTGATGACCGAGCCCGCGGGCTTCGACTACATGCGCCTCGCGCACCCGCCCGTCACCTTCCGCCACGAGAAGCTCAAGGGCGACGCGCGCATTCCGGCGGCGCGGCGCTATATCGTCGAACACGGGCTCAACGAGCTGATGCCGGGCCATCGCCATACGGACCTGGGCATCGTGGTGCAGGGCGGGCTCTACAACGCGCTGATCCGCAGCCTGCAGCAGCAAGGCCTGGCCGATGCGTTCGGCGAGACCGACATCCCGATCCTCGTGCTCAACGTGACCTACCCGCTGGTGCCGGAGCAAGTGGCCGACTTCTGCATCGGCAAGCGCGCGGTGCTGGTGGTGGAAGAAGGCCAGCCCGAGTACATCGAGCAGGACATCGCGACCTTGCTGCGCCGACGCGACATCCAGACGCCGCTGCACGGCAAGGACATGCTGCCCGCGGCCGGCGAGTACGGCGTCGAAGTGCTGTCGGGCGGCATCGGCGCCTTCGCCGCGAAATACATCGAGGCCGGCGAGGCGTTGTCGTCCGCACAGGTCTGGCTCGCGGGCAACCGCGAGCGCCGCGAGGCCGTCGCGCGCCAGCTCACCGCGCCGCTGCCCAACCGCCCGCCGAGCTTCTGCATCGGCTGCCCCGAGCGCCCCGTGTTTTCCGCGCTCAAGCTCGCGCAGCAGGAGACGGGGCCGGTGCACATCGCGGCGGACATCGGCTGCCACGCCTTCGGCACCTTCGAGCCGTTCTCTATGGGCCACTCGATCCTCGGCTATGGCATGAGCCTCGCGAGCCGCGCGGGCGTGGCGCCGATGATGAACCGCCGCACGCTCTCGATCATGGGCGACGGCGGTTTCTGGCACAACGGTCTGCTCACCGGCGTGCAGAGCGCGCTCTTCAACGACGACGACGCGGTGCTGCTGATCTTCAAGAACGGCTACACCTCGGCCACCGGCACGCAGGACATCATCTCCACGCCCGACGATGAGATGAAGGAGCGCGCTGTCGACAAGCAGCAGAGCCTGGTCGACAAGAACCAGACCATCGAGGCCACGCTCACCGGCCTGGGCGTGAAGTGGATGCGCACCGTGACCACCTACGACGTGGAGCGCATGCGCAAGACGCTGACCGAGGCGCTCACCAGCGACTTCAACGGCCTCAAGGTGGTGATCGCCGAGGGCGAGTGCCAGCTCGAGCGGCAGCGGCGCATCAAGCCGTGGATCGCCAGCCTGCTCAAGAAGGGCGAGCGCGTGGTGCGCGTGAAGTACGGCGTCGATGAAGACGTGTGCAACGGCGACCACGCCTGCATCCGCCTCTCGGGCTGCCCCACGCTCACGCTCAAGGACAACCCCGATCCGCTGAAGGTCGACCCGGTCGCGACCGTGATCGACGGCTGCGTGGGCTGCGGCCTGTGCGGCGAGAACGCGCACGCGGCCACGCTGTGCCCGAGCTTCTATCGCGCCGAGGTGGTGCAGAACCCGAAGTGGCACGAACGCCTCGTGCACTCGCTGCGCGGCGCGGTCGTTCGCGCACTGCAACCCGCATGAGCCACATGAGCCGCGCCATGGAAACGAATCGTCCCCTCACCCTCCTCGTCTGCGCCCTCGGTGGCGAAGGCGGCGGCGTGCTCACCGAATGGCTGGTGGACATCGCCCGCCATGCGGGCTACGCCGCGCAAAGCACCTCCATCCCCGGCGTCGCGCAGCGCACCGGCGCCACCACTTATTACATCGAGGTGTTCCCCGTGCCGCTCGCGCAACTGGGCGGCAGGCGCCCGGTGTTCAGCCTGAGCCCGGTGCCCGGCGCGCTCGATGCGATCGTTTCGTCGGAACTGCTGGAGACCGCGCGGCAGATCGGCAATGGCATGAGCGCGCCGCTGCGCACGCTGGTCATCAGCTCGTCGGCGCGCATCTTCACCACCGCTGAGCGCATGGAGCCCGGCGACGGGCGCGCCGATGCGCAACGGCTGGTCGATGTGGTGAAAGCCTTCAGCCGCGAGCACCATGTGTTCGACATGAACGCCATCGCGCGCGACACCGGCACGGTGGTCAGCGCCGTGATGCTCGGCGCCATCGCGGGCAGCGGCCTCTTCCCGTTTCCGCGCGAAGCCTATGAGCACGTGGTGCGCGGCGGTGACACGAGCGCGCCCGAGAAGCTCAACAAGATGGCCGCCGCCAGCCTCCGCGGCTTCGCGGCCGCCTTCGATGCGGTGAGCGCACCGCGCACGCAGGCCGCCTTCGTGAACAGCGTGATGGCCGGCGACACCGCCGATGCGCCGCCACCCGCGCGCGCCCTGCCCGACGAACTGGCGCGCCGCTTTCCCCCGGCCGTGCACGACCTGCTCGCGCTCGGCCACGCGCGTGTGCTCGATTACCAGGACGCCGCCTACGCGGCGCTGTACGCCGATCGATTGGGCAAGGTGCTCGATGCCGAGCGCGCCGCCGATCCGGCCGGCGCGCACGGCTTTGCCCTCACCCGCGAGGCCGCGCGCTGGCTCGCGCTGTGGATGGCCTTCGACGACATCGTGCGCGTGGCCGCGCTCAAGGGGCGCGCGAGCCGCGCCCAGCGCGTGCGGCAGGAAGTGCGCGCGGGCGACGAGGACATCGTGAAGCTCTACGACCACTTCAAACCCGGCGCCGCCGAGTTCGCCGCGCTGCTGCCGCCCGCGCTGTCGCGCCGCGTGACCGCGTGGGACCGCGGCCGGCAGGCGCGCGGCCGCGAGCCTTGGGCGCTGCCGCTCAAGGTGGGCAGCCACTCGGTCTTGGGCATGGCGTCGCTGCGGCTCCTGTCGTCGCTGAAGTGGCTGCGCCGCCGAGGCAGCCGCTTCGCCGAAGAGCAGGCGCTGATCGAACGCTGGCTCGCGGCCGTGGAAGCCGGCACGCGCGAGGCCTGGGCACTGGGCCACGAGCTTGCGCTGTGCGGCAGGCTCATCAAGGGCTACGGCAGCACCAACGAACGCGGCAAGGAGAACCTGCTGCACGTGACCGACCATCTCGCGGCACAGCCCGGCGTGGCGCCGTCCGTGCGCGCGCAATCCGTGGCGGCGGCGCGCAACGCCGCCCTGACCGACGACGCCGGCCGCGCACTCGATGCCGCGCTGGTCGCGCACGGTGCGCCCGCGCGCGCGGTCAGGGCCCAGCCCATCCGCTGGATGAAGCGCAAGCCGAACGGCGGCGCCTGAGGCGGGAGGCGACACGATGGCATCGATCAACGTCGAAGACCACCGCCGCCGCGCGCACGATGACGCTCGTCGGCGCATCGCGGGGGGGGCGAACTCGCCGGCGCCACGTCGGCCTGCCCGCGCCACCGCACCCCCCAAGGAAATCCCGCGCGGGAAAGCCTCCATTTACCCGGTCCACGCCACTGCCTAGGCTGACCGGTCTCGACGATTTCAAACAGACCATAAAGAAGGAGACCATGAAAACCACCGACCGCCACTCCCATCGCCGCAGCGTGCGCCCCTCGCCCGCCGCCCTGCTCGCAGCCTGCGCGGCGCTCGTGCTCGGCACGCCCGCCGTGCACGCGCAGGACAAGCCCGTGCAGCTCAAGCTCTCGAGCTGGGTGCCCGCGCAACACCCGCTCAACCCGGCCCTGCAGGCCTGGGCCGACGACATCAAGAAGGCATCGAACGGCACCCTCACCGCGATCCTGTTTCCGTCGGAGCAGCTCGGCAAGGCCTTCGATCACTACGACATGGCGCGCGACGGCATCGCCGACTTCTCGTACGTGAACCCGGGCTACCAGCCGGGCCGTTTCCCGGTGATGGCCGGCGCATCGTTGCCTTTCCTCTTCGCCAATGGCAAGGAAGGCTCGGCCGCCATCGACGATTGGTATCGCAACTACGCGGCCAAGGAAATGAAGGACGTGAAGTACTGCTTCGCGTTCGTGCACGACCCCGGCACCTTCCACTCGCGCAAGAAGATCACGCTGCCCACCGACATCAAGGGCATGAAGGTGCGCCCGGCCACCAGCACCGTGGGCCAGCTCATCACTTCGCTGGGCGGAACCAACGTGCAGGCCTCGGCGCCCGAGTCGCGCGACATGCTGGAGCGCGGCGTGGCCGATGCCATCACCTTCCCGTGGGGATCGATCGGCCTCTTCGGCATCGACAAGGTGGTGAAGTACCACATGGATGCGCCGCTCTACGTCACGCCCTTCGTCTGGGTGATGAACAAGGGCAAGTACGACGCGATGTCCGCCGGGCAGAAGAAGGTGATCGACGACCACTGCACCAGCGAATGGGCGCAGAAGGTGGCGGGGCCCTGGGCCGACTTCGAATTCGGCGGGCGCGCGAAGATCGCGGCGCAATCGGGGCACGAGGTCTACAAGCTCACGCCGGAACAGCTCGACGCATGGCGCAAGGCGGCCGCGCCTTCGGAGGCGCAATGGGCCGAGAGCGTGAAGAAGGTGGGCGAAGACCCGAAGGCGGTGATGGATGCCTTGAAGGGCAGCCTCACGAAATACAAGTCGGCGCTCTGAGCGATGGCTGCCCGGTCCGCCAGCTATATGGACCGCGCGATCAACACCATTGAATGGCTCGCCGCCATCTTCGTGGGGATCGTTGCGCTCAACATCTTCGTGGCCGTGGTGCTGCGCAAGTTCTTCGACACCTCGATCCCCGACGCCTACGACTTCGGCCGCATGCTGCTGGGCATCCTGATCTTCTGGGGCATAGCGGCCACCAGCTACCGCGGCGGCCACATCACGGTCGACCTGGTGTGGACGGCGGCGGGCCCGCGCATGAAGCGGGTGATCGACGTGTTCGCCACGCTCGTTCTTTTGTTCGTGGTGGCGGTGCAGACCGCGATGCTGTTCGACAAGGTGCGCAGCACCTACGTCGACAACGTGCTGACCTACGACATGAACATCCCGACCTGGCCGTTCTATGAGGTGGCTTGGTTCGGCGACGTGTGTGCGGTGCTGCTGATCGCCATTCGCACCTACCGTTTGATCTTTCATCCCGAGCAGCTAGAAGAAGTTCACGCTGAACAGAAGGCCGACGAATGAGCCCCGACGCAGTTGCCATCCTGGGCTTCGTCGCCCTCTTCGTATTGATGCTGTTGCGCGTGCCGGTGGGCATGGCGATGGGCCTCGTGGGCGTTGTCGGCTACAGCTACCTCGTGGGCCCCGGGCCCGCGCTGAAGCTGGTGGGCCAGACCTCCATGCGCACCGTGACCGACTACACCTTCGGCGTGATCCCGATGTTCATGCTGATGGGCGCGCTGGTGTCGGTGTCGGGTGTGAGCCGCGAACTTTTCAAGGCCGCCAACTCGATGATCGGCCACCTGCGCGGCGGCCTCGGCGTCGCGACCGTTGTAGCTTGCGGCGGGTTCGCCGCGATCTGCGGTTCGTCGGTGGCCACGGCGGCCACGTTCTCGGCGGTGGCGTATCCGGAGATGCGGCGCTTCAACTACCCGCAGTCGTTCTCTACCGGCGTGATCGCCGCGGGCGGCACGCTGGGCGCGATATTGCCGCCGTCCACCGTGCTCGCGGTCTACGCGATCCTTACGCAGCAGGACATCGGCAAGCTCTTCATGGCGGGCATCGTGCCGGGCATTTTGGCGATGGCGATGTACGTGCTGACGATCGCGATCATCGTGAAGCTGCGGCCCGACTGGCTGCCCGGCGGCGAGGTGAAGCCGTGGTCGGAACGCTTCAAGGACCTGAAGAACGTGTGGGCGCCGCTGGTGCTGTTCGTGTTCGTGATCGGCGGGCTCTACGGCGGCTTCTTCACGCCGACCGAAGCCGGCGGCGTGGGCGCGAGCGGCGCGTTCATCCTCGGGCTCGTGCGGCGCAAGCTCGACGGCCCGAAGATCCGCGAGGCGCTGCTCTCTGCCACGCGCACGGCGGCGGCGGTGTTCACGGTGCTGATCGGCGCACTGCTGTTCGGCTACTTCCTCACCATCACGCAAAGCCCGCAGAAGCTCACCGAGTTCCTCACCGGCCTGGGCATCGGCCGCTACGGCGTGCTCGCGCTCATCATGGTGATGTACCTGGTGCTCGGCTGCCTGATGGACGCGATGGCGATGATCATCCTCACGGTGCCCATCATCTTTCCGGTGATCGTGCACCTGGGCTTCGACCCGATCTGGTTCGGCGTGATCATCGTGATGACGGTGGAGCTGGGCCTCATCCATCCACCGGTGGGGATGAACGTCTTCGTCATCAAGAGCGTGGTGAAGGACGTGAGCTTCACCACCATCTTCAAGGGCGTGCTCCCGTTCATCGTGACGGACATCGTGCGCCTGGTGATCCTGATCGCGTTCCCGGTCATCGCGCTGTGGCTGCCGACGAGAATGGGCTGATGAGCACACACAAGGAAATCGTCTACACCGCACGCGTCGAGTTCGGCGATTGCGATCCGGCCGGCATCGTCTGGTTTCCCAACTTCTTTCGCTGGATCGATGCGGCCTCGCGGCATTTCTTCGCCGGCTGCGGCGTGCCGCGCTGGGAAGAAACCACGAAGACGCTCGGCGTGATCGGCACGCCGCTGGTCGACACTCACACGCGCTTCGTGAAAGCCGCGAGCTACGGCGACACGTTGGAAATTGCGGTGCGCATCACCGAGTGGCGGGACAAGAGCTTTGTGCAGACCTACCGCGTAACGCGCGGCGAAGAGCTGATCCTCGAATGCGAGGAGGTACGGATCTTCGCGGCGAAGCGCGAAGGCGGAGGCATCCGTGCGGTGCCGATTCCGCCGAGCATTCGCGCGCTGTGCGAATAGCCGCTCAGCAGGTCTTGGCCTGGAGCTTCGCGAGCAGACCGTCGACGCCGCGATCGATCAGGTCGAAGGCTTCGACGAAGGCCTGCCGGCCGCCGTACCAGGGGTCGGGCACATCGCCTTCGTCGTCCTCGGAGAAGTCCGTGAGCAGGTGCACCTTGTGAGCGGTGCCCGCAGGTGCGAGGCGTCGCAGCGCGGCGCAATGCTGCGCCGTCATGCCGACGATCCAGTCGAAGTGCTCGAAGTCGCTGCTACGAACCTGACGCGCGCAATGCGCGTGCATCTCGATGCCGCGCCGGCGCGCCTCGGCAACCGAGCGCGGATCGGGCGGGTTGCCGCGCTCCTCGTCGGAGATGGCCGCGCTGTCGACATCGACAGAGATACCTGCAAGGCGGGCCTTGTGCAGCAGGAGCGAATGGGCAGTGGGAGACCGGCAGATATTGCCGGTGCAAATGAACAAGACGCAGGGTTGAGTCATCGAATTGAAAGCCTGTTGAAAGGTTGAAACGCAGGCCGAGGCGAAATCGCAACAACGAGGCGATAACGACCCTGCTGGCATTGCAGGACAAGCCCAAAAAGGTTGACGCTCATTGTGACGCGGTGCAACAATCCTGCATCTTTACTTCGGAGCCCCGTGCGTGGACAGTGCCAGTTGGATCAGTGACAAGAAGACGCGTGCCTCGGCAGGCGTGACACATCCGGCCCTCTAGCGCAGGCTCTCTCGCGCTGTGGCCGCCGTGCACGCAGCGTGACCCGTTCGCCAATCAGGCCAGCGGTTCTCCCCTCCCGAAATCCGTCGTTCTCCGTCACTGACTTGTTCAGTCAGCTTGCGTGTTCGTGCGCGAGGCCCTTCCACACGAAGGAGCCTTGTCATGCGTCAATTTCAAACTCGTCAGCAGCAGCAGCATCAGCAGCCGGTGCAGGAACCCGTTCGCCCGTCGGCGCACGAGCCTGCGCGCGCGGTGACGGCGCAGGACGTCGAGAACGAAACGCTGGACCGGGCCGCCGCGCTCTGGACCACGCGGCGCATCCGCAGCTTCTTCCTGCTGCTCGATCAGCCACTGCGCGCAGCACAGCGCTGAAACCCGGCCGCACGCCACGAAGGAGGCCTTCCATGGACCCAGCCCCTCATCGGCGCCCCTGCGCGCCCCACCGGTTCCTGTCGATTGCAACAACAGCGCAGCGCGCCGTGCTGCGGAGAGACTCGCACGTCTGATTGATTGACGCGTGGGCGTTCTTCTCCTGCCCGGCCTGCGCCGCGAGGAGAAAAAAATGAAGAACGTCCTGAAGTCCTTTTTCGAGAGCTTCCTGCGCAGCCGCCACATGCTGCATCACTTCGAGCGCTGGCAGACGCTGCTGGGCTCCAAGCCGGTCGGCGTGAGCTCGGTTGCGATGCCGCCCGACATCGCGAAGGCGCTGGCCACGGCATCGCGCACCGATGCCGGCGAGATGCTCGTGAAGCTCGACAGCTCGCCGCGCGGCCTGAGCGAAGGCCACGCGCAGGTGCTGCGCAAGCGCCTGGGCAGCAACGAGGTGCGCCACGAGCAGCCGCTGCCGTGGTGGACGCACCTGTGGCAGTGCTACCGCAACCCCTTCAACCTGCTGCTCACGGTACTGGCGCTGATCTCGTACGTGACCGAGGACATGAAGGCCGCGTTGGTCATCAGCAGCATGGTGGTGCTCTCGACGGTGCTGCGCTTTCTGCAGGAGTCGCGCTCCAACAAGGCGGCCGACCGGCTCAAGGCCATGGTGAGCAACACGGCCACGGTGCTGCGGCCCGCGCCGGGTCGCAAGGCCGGCGCCGCGGGCGACGAGGGCTTCGATGCCACGCACGCGGGCACGGTGCGCGTCGAGGTGCCGATGCGCGACCTCGTGCCGGGCGACGTGATCGCGCTCTCGGCCGGCGACATGATTCCGGCGGACTGCCGGCTGCTCACGGCCAAGGACCTCTTCATCAGCCAATCGGCGCTGACGGGCGAAGCGATGCCGGTCGAGAAGTTCTCCATCGACCGCGGCGACCACGAGGCCGGCGTGCTGGAGCGCGAGAACCTGCTCTTCATGGGCACCAACGTGATCAGCGGCACCGCCACTGCACTCATCGTTCACACCGGCGACCGCACCTTCTTCGGCGCCCTTGCGCAGCGCGTGACGGCCACCGACCGCGGCACCAGCGCCTTCCAGGCCGGCATCAACCGCGTGAGCTGGGTGCTGATCCGCTTCATGCTGGTGATGGCGCCGCTGGTGCTGGTGATCAACGGCGTGGCCAAGGGCGACTGGTGGGAAGCGGCGCTGTTCGCGCTGTCGATCGCAGTCGGCCTCACGCCCGAGATGCTGCCGATGATCGTGACCGCCACGCTCGCCAAGGGCGCGGTCGTGATGTCGCGCCAGAAGGTGATCGTCAAGCGCCTCGAAGCGATTCACAACTTCGGCGCGATGGACGTGCTGTGCACCGACAAGACCGGCACGCTGACGCAGGACCGCATCGTGCTGGAGCGCCACACCAACGCATGGGGCGAGGGCTCCAACCATGTGCTGCAACTCGCCTACCTGAACAGCTTTCACCAGACGGGCCTGAAGAACCTGCTCGACAAGGCGGTGCTGAACCACGCCGAGATGCAGCCCGAGACCCGGCTGCAGACGGCCTACCGCAAGATCGACGAAGTGCCCTTCGACTTCTCGCGCCGCCGCATGTCGGTGGTGGTGGAGAACGGCGGCAGCGAGCACCTGCTGATCTGCAAGGGTGCGCTGGAAGAGATCCTGTCGGTGTGCACCTCGGTCGAGCGCGGCGCCGAGGTGCTGGCGCTCGATGCCGAGCTGCTCGCGCGCATCCACAGCGTCGCTTCGGAGCTGAACAAGCAGGGCCTGCGCGTGGTGGCGGTGGCCAGTCGCACGATGGCTGCCGATGCACGCAAGCCCGCGTACAGCGTGGCCGATGAATCGGGCCTTACGCTGCTGGGCTACGTGGCCTTTCTCGATCCGCCGAAGGAATCGACCGCGCCCGCACTGCGCGCGCTGGCCGAGCACGGCGTGGCGGTGAAGGTGCTGACGGGCGACAACGAACTGGTCACGCGCAAGGTCTGCGGCGACGTGGGCATCGAGGCCGGCCACATCGTGCTCGGCCGCGAAATCGAGAACCTGCGCGACGACGAACTGCGGGTGCTGGTCGAAAAGCACCAGGTGTTCGCCAAGCTCACGCCCGCGCACAAGGAGCGCATCGTGCACGCGCTGCATGCCAACGGGCACGTGGTGGGCTTCATGGGCGACGGCATCAACGACGCACCGGCATTGCGTGCAGCGGACATCGGCATCTCGGTGGACGGCGCGGTGGACGTGGCCAAGGAGTCGGCCGACATCATCCTGCTGGAGAAGAGCCTGATGGTGCTGGAGCAAGGCGTGGTCGAGGGTCGCCGCACGTTCGCCAACATGCTCAAGTACATCAAGCTCACCGCGAGCTCGAACTTCGGCAATGTGTTCTCGGTGCTGGTGGCGAGCGCATTCCTGCCTTTCCTGCCGATGCTGCCGCTCCATTTGCTGGTGCAGAACCTGCTGTACGACGTGTCGCAGATCGCGATTCCGTTCGACAACGTGGACGAGGAATTCCTCAAGTCGCCGCAGCAATGGAACCCGGCCGACCTCGGGCGCTTCATGGTGTTCTTCGGGCCGCTGAGCTCGGTGTTCGACATCCTGACCTACACGGTGATGTGGTACGTGTTCTCGGCCAACACGGTGGAGCACCAGACGCTGTTCCAGTCGGGCTGGTTCATCGAGGGGCTGCTGTCGCAGACGCTCATCGTCCACCTGATCCGCACCCGCAAGATCCCGTTCCTGCAAAGCCGCGCGGCCTGGCCGCTGCTGGCGATGGGTGCGGCGATCGCGGCTGTCGGCATCTGGCTGCCGATGGGGCCGCTCGCGCACTACTTCAAGCTACAGGCGCTGCCGCTGGCTTACTTCCCGTGGCTGGTGGCGATGCTGGTGGGGTATGCGGTGCTGACGCAGACGGTCAAAGGTTGGTATGCGCGGCGGTATGGGTGGCAGTGAGCATCAAGCGCCTTTGTTCAGGGCGCGTGCACAGGCCGCCGGGTACTCCCCTCCGCGAATGTCCCCCGCTTCGCTCCTCCTTTATTTCGCTGCGGGGAGCACCCGACGCCCTGCGCACTTGGGCACGCTGCTGGTGTATCGCTGATCAACAACGGCTCTGAAGACGAGCACGCCGATGGGGTGCCTTGCGCAGCGAAATCAAGGAGGAGGCGAAGCCGGGGGACATTCGCTTCGCCGTGTACCCCGTCGGCGTGATCGACGCCCTGAACAAAGCTACACGCAGATGACACCCAAGCCCCGCACACTGGCGCAAAACATCGAAAGACATATCGGATGCAAGCCATTCAAAACTTCAACCTGCCCTCGCTGCTCGACACCTTCGTCAGCGTGGCGGTCGCCTTCACGCTCGGCTCGCTGATCGGCCTGGAGCGCCAGATACGGCAGCGCGCCGCGGGCCTGCGCACCAACACGCTCGTGGCGGTGGGTGCTGCTGTGTTCGTGGACATGGCGAACCGGCTGCATGGCCACGATGGGGCCGTGCATGTGGCGGCCTACGTGGTCTCCGGAATCGGCTTTCTGGGCGCGGGCGCGATCATGAAAGAAGGCACCAACATCACGGGCCTGAACACGGCGGCCACGCTGTGGGGGTCGGCGGCCGTGGGGGCCTGCGCGGGCGCTGATCTGATCGGCGAAGCGATGATCGCCGCGATGTTCGTGCTGGCCAGCAACACGCTGCTGCTGCCGGTGGTGAACCGCATCAACCGCCGGCCGATCAATGAAGAATCGAGCGAGGCGACCTACACGGTGCGGGTGATCTGCTCGCGCGCAGCACGGCCCGATGTGATGGACCAGCTGCTGCTTTTGCTCGAAGCCGCGAACTACCCGGTGCGTGATGTCGACCAGCACGCCTTCGGGCCGGCCGACACGGAGATCGAAGCGACGCTGTATGCGACCGCGGTCGAGCCTTTGGAGCTCGACCAGGTGATCACGGAACTCGAAGCGCTGAATGGCGTCCAGCAGGCCTTCTGGAACGCCAGCGCCGAGGACTGATTAAACGCCGAGGATCGAGACAGCCTTGGTGTTCAGGTAAGCCTCGAGCGCCTCGGGGCCGCCTTCCGAACCGTAGCCCGAATCCTTCACGCCGCCGAACGGCATTTCCGGCGACGGGGTGGCAGGCTGGTTGATCCACAGCATGCCGAGTTCGAGCTTCTGGCTCAGCAGGTGCGCGCTCTTGATCGACTTGGTGAAGGCGTAGCCGGCCAGACCGAATGGCAGGCGGTTGGCTTCGGCAATCGCTTCTTCGAGCGTGTCGAAGCCACGGATCGCGGCGATGGGGCCGAAGGGTTCGTTGTTGAACACGTCAGCGTCCAGCGGCACGTCGGTCAGCACGGTGGGCGCGAAGAAGTTGCCCGAGTCACCGACGCGTTCGCCGCCGGCCGCCACGGTGGCGCCCTTCTTGCGCGCGTCTTCGAGAACGTAGGCCATCGCGGTGAGGCGACGCGCATTGGCCAGGGGGCCGATGGTCGTGCCTTCGGCAAGGCCGTCGCCGAGCTTCAGACCTTCGGTGTACTTGACCAGCGTGCGGGCGAACTCTTCGCGCAGGCTGTTGTGCACCAGGAAGCGGGTCGGCGAAATGCAGACCTGGCCCGCGTTGCGGAACTTGGCGGCACCGGCGGCCTTGACGGCCAGGGCAACGTCGGCGTCTTCGGCCACGATCACCGGGGCGTGGCCGCCCAGTTCCATCGTGACGCGCTTCATGTGCGAGCCGGCCAGCGCGGCCAGTTGCTTGCCGACCGGCGTCGAGCCGGTGAAGGTGACCTTGCGGATGATCGGGTGGGCGATGAGGTAGTTCGAGATTTCAGCGGGATTGCCGAACACGAGGCCGACGGTGCCGGGGGGAATGCCGGCGTCGACGAAAGCCTGCAGCAGCGCGGCGGGGGACGCCGGGGTTTCCTCGGGCGCCTTCACCAGGAACGAGCAGCCGGTGGCCAGCGCTGCGCCGAGCTTGCGCACGATCTGGTTGATCGGGAAGTTCCACGGCGTGAACGCTGCGACGGGGCCGAGCGGCTCCTTGAGCACGAGCTGCTGCGCGGCCAGGTTCCGCGAGGGAACGACGCGGCCGTAGACGCGGCGGCCTTCGTCGGCGAACCATTCGATGATGTCGGCGGCAGCCAGGGTCTCGCCCTTGGCTTCGGCGAGCGGCTTGCCCTGCTCTTGCGTCAGCAGCTTGGCGATGTCGCCGGCGCGTTCGCGGATGAGGCCGGCGGCGCGGCGCATGACGGCGGCGCGCTCGTTGGCGGGGGTGTTGCGCCATTTGTCGAAGCCGCGCTGGGCGGCGGCCAGGGCGCGGTCCAGGTCGGCAATGCTGGCATGCGCCACCTTGCCGATGACTTTGCCGGTGGCGGGGTTCACGACGTCCAGCGTCTTGCCGCCGGTGGCGTCGACCCATTCGTTGTCGATCAGCAGGCGGGTGTCGGTGTAGGTGGCGGTCATGACGAGCTTTTCCTTCGAGGACTGGATGATGAAAAGGGGAAATCTGGGTGCGCGGCGCGGCACCTTTTGGGAGGTGCGCATGCGACAGCGGCGGCAAATTGCCGCCGGGTGCGTAGATTAACCCGAGTTAACAGTCTTCGCCGGGGCTCACAAATCGCCCTTTTGCCCCTTTACAGGATCAAAAGCGCGCGGAAATCGTTGACGTTGGTGTTCGTCGGCCCCGTCACGAACAGGTCGCCGATGGCGTCGAAATAGCCGTAGGCGTCGTTGCGGTCGAGGTGGTCCGACAGCTTTTTCCCCGCAGCGGTGGCGCGCGCCAGGGTGTCGGGCGTGACGAAGGCGCCGGCGTTGTCTTCCACGCCGTCGATGCCGTCGGTGTCGGCGGCCAGCGCCCACACGTTCGGCACGCCCATGAGCGCACCGGCCAGGCCCATGCAGAACTCGCCGGCCCGGCCGCCGCGTCCCTTGGCCTGGCCCGGCTGGCGGGGACGGATCGTGACCGTGGTCTCGCCGCCCGAAAGAATGACGCAGGGCC
Organism: Variovorax sp. W2I14; assembly: GCF_050435205.1. Taxonomy (NCBI): domain Bacteria; kingdom Pseudomonadati; phylum Pseudomonadota; class Betaproteobacteria; order Burkholderiales; family Comamonadaceae; genus Variovorax; species Variovorax sp. W2I14. Next base: position 3,424,850 of record NZ_JBNDJX010000001.1, read on the forward strand.
GAGCGAACGGCTGACCGCGTTGGGCCGCGGCGCGCGCCAGGGCCGCATGCACCTTGCCGACTTCGCGCGATTCGCCTTCGATCTCGTCGCTGAGGATGTGCGCCTCGATGCCGGCCTCGCGCGCCGCCTGGGCCGCCGCTTCGAGCGACTGCTGGGGCGTGGCGATCATGTGGGTCTCGTGGCCGGCGAAGGCCTTGTCGTTCGGCTTGGGCGTTTCGAGTTCGCCGCTTTGCAGTTGCGCCCGCACGGGTGCGGGCACTTCGATGCCGTAGCGGTCGAGGATGGCGAGCGCCTCGGCGCACGTCGTCGCATCGGGCACCGTGGGGCCGCTCGCGATGACGGCCGGGTCGTCGCCCGGCACGTCGCTGATGGTGAGCGTCACGACACGCGCCGGCGCGCAGGCCGCAGCCAGCCGGCCGCCCTTGATGCGCGAGAGGTGCTTGCGCACGCAGTTCATCTCGCCGATGTGCGCGCCGCTGTCGAGCAGTTGCTTGTTGATGCGCTGCTTGTCGGCCAGCGTGAGGCCTTCGGCGGGCAGCACCAGCAGCGACGAGCCGCCGCCCGAAATCAGGCACAGCACGAGGTCGTCGGCCGTGAGCCCCTGCGTGAGTGCGAGGATGCGCTCGGCCGCTTGCTGCCCGGCCGCGTCGGGCACGGGGTGTGCGGCCTCGACGAGTTCGATGCGCTGCGGCACGCCTTCGGGGCGCGGCGGAATGTGGTCGTAGCGCGTGACGACGAGGCCCGAGAGGGGCGCATCCGCCGGCCACAGGGCTTCGAGCGCCTGCACCATCGAGCCGCCTGCCTTGCCGGCGCCCAGCACCACGGTGCGTCCCTTGGGCGGCTTGGGCAGGTGGGCGCCCAGCGTAGACAGCGGCAGCGCGCGGTCCACCGCCACGCGGTACAGGTGTTCGAGGAAGGCGCGGGGTGCTTCGCGCGGATCGGGCGCGGGCCCGAAGGACGAGGTCGATGCGGTCATGGCTTGCTTTGTCTCCATCCGGCAATTGTGCGGGGAGCGGTGGGCCCGCTCTCTTGACCGCGGTCTATCCGATTCGTCTTAATTCGTCTTTGCGCCAGCCTGGAACCAGCGGCTGATCAATGCGCGTTCTTCATCGGTGATGCCGGTTGCGTTGTTCATCGGCATGATCTTCGTGACCACCACCTGCTGGTAGATCGCCTGCGCATGCGCCGCGACCTGGTCGGGCGAATCGACGCGCACGTTCTTCATCTGCACGGCCGCGCCGTGGCACATGAAGCAGCGTTGCTCGAGCACCTTCTGCACGTCGGCATACGCGACCGCGGGCGCCGCTGCGGCAGCCACGGGAGCGGCGGCCGGCTCGGGCTTCATCCAGACGATCGTGAGGCCCAGCACCACGATGCCGACCAGCGCATACGGCAGCGGGTTGCCCGCGTTGCCGAGCTTGAAGCGGTGCCGCACCACGAAGAACTGCCGGATGGCCGCGCCGCCGAGCATGATGAGCAGCAGAACGATCCAGTTGTACTTGTGCGTGTAGGTGAAGCTGTAGTGGTTGCTCAGCATCGCGAACAACACCGGCAGCGTGAAGTAGGTGTTGTGCACGCTGCGTTGCTTGCCGCGCTGGCCGTGCACCGGATCGACCGGCTTGCCTTCGCGCAGCGCCGCCACGTTCTTGCGCTGGCCTGGGATGATCCAGAAGAACACGTTGCCGCTCATCGTGGTGGCCATCATGGCGCCCACGAGCAGGAAGGCCGCGCGGCCCGCGAACCACTGGCAGGCCAGCCAGGTCGCGAAGACGATGAAGATCGCGATCAGCACGCCGACGATGGTGTCGCCGTTCTTGCGGCGGCCGAACACCTGGCAGATGCCGTCGTAGACCATCCAGAACACGACGAAGAAAGCCAGCGCCACGGCAATGGCGGCACCGGGCTGCCAGTCCATCTTCGACTTGTCGATGAGGTAGGTGCTGGCGTTCCACAGGTACGACATGGTGAAGAGCGTGAACCCGGTGATCCAGGTGGAGTAGCTCTCCCAGTACGACCAGTGCAGGTGGTCCGGCAGCTTCTTGGGCGCCAGCGCGTACTTCTGCATGTTGTAGAAGCCGCCGCCGTGCACGGCCCACTGCTCGCCGCCCACGCCCTTGTCGAGCGATTCGGGGTCCTGCGGCTTCTCGAGGCTGTTGTCCAGCATCACGAAGTAGAAGGAGGCGCCGATCCAGGCGATGGCGGTGATGACGTGGACCCAGCGCAGCAGCAGGTTGGCCCAGTCGAGGTAATAGCTTTCCATGTGCTCTCTCTCAACCCTCTAGACGCGTGGGGCGTCGATGAGGGGTTTCAGCCTGCTCACCACTGCGGGCGCTGTAAGCAGAGAAAGTGCCGCGAACGCAGGCTCCATGAAATGGGCCTCGCTCCGCTGCGGCTTGTTGTGGACCGAAAGTGTATACAGTTTTGGCAAAGGTCGGGGTGCTTTTTTATGCGAGACCGATGACGGCCGTTCGGGCTGAGCTTGTCGAAGCCGTGCGCGGCGCTTCGACAGGCTCAGCGTGAACGGCTCTGTCATTCCCGAACGTCCCGCACATCAGCCCAAAGATTGCAACAACTGTGCCGCCACCGCGACGGCGATCACCTCGGGCTCCTTGCCCGTGATGCCGGGCACGCCGATCGGACAGGTGATGCGTGCCAGTTCGTCGGTCGTGAAGCCGCGCGCTTCGAGCCGGTGGCTGAAGGTGGCCCACTTGGTCTTGCTGCCGATGAGGCCGATGTAGGGCAGGTCGTTGCGCGTGCGCAGGCGCTTGAGGCACGCGATGACGATGTCGAGGTCTTCGGCGTGGCTGAAGCTCATGATGAGCACGCGGCTGCCCGGGGCGAGCGCGGCCACGGCGTCCTGCACCGGCTCGGAATGCTCGGTGTCGATCTGCGCGGGGAGTTCGTCGGGGAAAACGCCGTCGCGGCTGTCGATCCAGCGCACTGAAAACGGCAGCGCGGCGAGCAGCCGTGCGAGCGCGGCGCCTACATGGCCGCCGCCGAACAGCGCGACGGGCTTGAGTTGTGCGACCAGTTCGCGCTGCAATGCGGGTGCATCGGCTGCAGTGATGCGCCGGTACGACAGGAACATCACGCCGCCGCAGCACTGCCCCAGGCTGGGGCCGAGCGGATAGCGCTGGATGCCGTCGATGGCGCGCTTGCCCGCGAGCAGTTCGCGCGCCTCCTGCGTGGCCTGGTATTCGAGCTGCCCGCCGCCGATGGTGGCCGTGAGCGCATCGGCCCACACTGCCATCCACGTGCCCGCCTCGCGCGGCGCCGAGCCCTGCGTGGACTCGACACGCACCAGCACGGCGTCTTCGGTGCGAAGACGTGCCAGCAATTGATCGACCGCACCGCTCATGCCCGATACCTTCGGTTGCCGGGCCCGCAAGGACTCACGGTATAAACCCGGCGATGAATGCCCAGCTTACGCCGCGCCGCCTTGCACTGGCGGCATCCGTTCTTTGTTCCGCACTCTGGCTCGCCGGCTGCGGCAGCCCCGGCGCGGTTCCCGGTCAGTTGAGCAGCGCCAAAGGCGGCGCATCCGGTGCCGTTCCTCGCGCATCGAATGCGGCCACCGCGCGCGACTATCGGCGCGATGCGGCCCGCCACGTGTACGACCTCAACCGGTCGCGCATCTACAGCGGGCAGATGCCGCCCATGCTCTACGCGGTCGGCACCTTGCAGGTGAACCTCGATACGGGCGGCAAGGTCGTCTCGATGCACTGGCTGCGCGCACCGCAGCATGCGCCCGAGGTCATCGCCGAGATCGAGCGCGCCGTGCTGCAGGCCGCGCCCTTCCCTGCCGCCACGCGGCTCGGCGCGGTGACGTGGACGGACACCTGGCTCTGGGACAAGAGCGGCCGATTCCAGCTCGACACGCTCACCGAAGGTCAGCAACAAGGCGACTGACCTCAGGAGCCGCGGTACGTGGAGTAGCTCCACGGGCTGACCAGCAGCGGCACGTGATAGTGCTGATCGGTGTGCGCCACGCCGAAATCCAGCGACACCTTGTTGAGGAAATTCGGCTCGGGCAGCTTCACGCCGCGCGCCTTGAAGTAGCCCGCCACGTCGAACACCAGCCGGTAGGTGCCGACCTTGATCGAGTGGTTGTCGTAGAGCGGCCCGTCGCTGCGGCCGTCCGAATTCAGCGTGAAGCGCTTCACCAGCGTCGCGGCATCGCCGTCGGTGGTGTACAGCGCCACGTCCATGCCGGCCGCGGGGCCGCCGTGCATCGTGTCCAGTACGTGAGTGCTCAAGCCCATGGGGCGCTCCTTCAAAGATCGAGAAAGATCGAGCGAGGGGCTCGGATCGGGGGCGGGAAATTCCGGTGGACAAAAGTGTATACAGTTACCGGCTTTGGGTCTATCATGAAAAACATGGAGTCCTCCACCACCCGTTCGATCGTCGATGCCCTTACCAAGGCCATCGTCGAGCATCGCCTGCAGCCCGGCACCAAGCTCGCCGAGCAGAAGCTGGCCGATCACTTCGGTGTCTCTCGCACGCTGGTGCGACAGGCGCTGTTCCAGCTCTCGCAGAACAAGCTGATCCGCCTCGAGCCGGCGCGCGGCGCCTTCGTGGCCGCACCGGCGGTGGACGAGGCCAAGCAGGTGTTCGCCGTGCGCCGCATGCTCGAAGCCGAGATGACACGCGAGTTCGTGCGCACCGTCACGCCGGCCAAGATCAAGGCGCTGAAGGAACACGTCGCGCTCGAGAAATCCGCCGTGTCGGGTGAAGACATCTCGGGCCGCACCGAGCTGCTCGGCGACTTCCATGTGCGCATGGCCGAGCTCATGGGCAACCAGGTGCTGGCGCAGATCCTCGGCGAGCTGATCTCGCGCTGCGCCCTCATCACGCTCATGTACCAGAGCGTGAGCGCGGCCGAGCACTCCAACGACGAGCACGCCGACATCGTGAAGGCGCTGGCCGCCCGCGACGAAGAGCGCGCCGTGCGCCTCATGACCGAACACCTGGAACACGTCGAGGCCAACCTGACCTTCGACCGCAAGGTTCCGACCAACGACATCGCTCTCGCACTGTCCTGAAAAGCCCTTGACCTCATGACCGTCTACGACACCACCCTGCCCTACCCGCGCGACCTCGTCGGCTACGGCCGCAACCCGCCGCATGCCCAATGGCCGGGCGGCGCGCGCATCGCGGTGCAGTTCGTTCTCAACTACGAAGAGGGCGGCGAAAACGCCACGCTGCACGGCGACGCGGGCTCGGAGCAGTTCCTCTCCGAGATGTTCAATCCGGCCAGCTTTCCGGACCGCCACATCAGCATGGAAGGCATCTACGAATACGGCTCGCGCGCGGGCGTCTGGCGCATCCTGCGCGAGTTCGAAAAGCGCGGCCTGCCGCTCACCGTCTTCGGCGTGGGCATGGCGCTGGAGCGCTACCCCGAGCTGACGTCAGCGTTCAAGGAACTCGGCCACGAGATCGCCTGCCACGGCTGGCGCTGGATCCACTACCAGAACCTCGACGAAGCCACCGAGCGCGAGCACATGCGCCTGGGCATGGAGGCCATCGAAAAGCTCACCGGCGAGCGCGCCCTCGGCTGGTACACCGGCCGCGACAGCCCGCGCACCCGGCGCCTCGTGGCCGACTACGGCGGCTTCGAATACGACAGCGACTACTACGGCGACGACCTCCCCTTCTGGATGAAGGTGCAGAAGACCGACGGCACGGTGGTGCCGCAGCTCATCGTGCCCTACACGCTCGACGTGAACGACATGCGCTTCGCATTGCCGCAGGGCTACTCGCACGCCGACCCGTTCTTCCAGTACATGAAGGACACCTTCGATGCGCTCTACGCAGAAGGCGACGCGAACGGCGACAACAGCCCCAAGATGATGAGCATCGGCATGCACTGCCGCCTGCTCGGGCGGCCCGGCCGCATCACCGCGCTGCAGCGCTTCCTCGACCACATCGCGCAGCACGAGCGCGTGTGGGTCTGCCGGCGCGTGGACATCGCGCGGCACTGGAAGCAGGCGCATCCCTACACATCGGACGCCGCATCGGCCGTCACAGGAAGTTGACCATGAGCCTCACCATCGCCCAACTCAACGCGGCCGTGCCCGCCGAAGCCGTCGCCCTGCTCGACGGCATCTACGAACACTCGCCCTGGATCGCGCAACGCGCGCTGCCCGCCCGCCCCTTCCGCTCGCTCGCGCACCTGAAGCACGCGCTGGTGAAAGCACTGGCCGCATCCTCGGTCGACGAACAGATCGGCCTGATCCGCGCCCACCCCGAGCTCGCGGGCAAGGCCATGGTCAGCAAGACACTCACGGCCGAATCGACCAACGAACAGAGCAAGGCCGGCCTCACCGATTGCACGCCCGAAGAGTTCGCCAAGATCCAGAAGCTCAATGCCGACTACAACGCGAAGTTCGGCTTTCCGTTCATCCTGGCGGTGCGCGGCCCGCGCGGCACCGGCCTCGCCAAGCGCGAGATCATCGACACCTTCGAGCGCCGGCTCTTCAACCACCCCGAATTCGAACTCGGCGAAGCGCTGCGCAACATCCACCGCATCGCCGAGATCCGCCTCGACGACAAGTTCGCCGCCGACGTCACGCTCGGCAACGACGTGTGGGACTGGCAGGAACAGCTCTCGGTGCACACCGACCCCGGCTATGCCGAGAAGGGCCAGCTCACCGTCACCTACCTCACCGACGCGCACCGCGCCTGCGCCGCGCAGATCAGCGCGCTGATGCGCGACGTGGGCTTCGACTCGGTGCACGTCGATGCGGTCGGCAACGTGGTGGGCCGCTACGAGGGCTCGACTCCTGATGCGAAGACCCTGCTCACCGGCTCGCACTACGACACCGTGCGCAACGGCGGCAAGTACGACGGGCGCCTCGGCATCTTCGTGCCGATCGCCTGCGTGCGCGAACTCGCACGGCAAGGCAAGCGCCTGCCCTTCGCCTTCGAAGTCGTCGGCTTCGCGGAAGAAGAAGGCCAGCGCTACAAGGCGACCTTCCTCGGCTCGGGCGCGCTCATCGGCCACTTCGACCAGCGCTGGCTCGACCAGAAGGATGCCGACGGCATCACCATGCGCGAGGCCATGCAGCACGCGGGCCTGAAGCCGGAAGACATTCCGAAGATCCAGCGCGACCCGGCACGCTACCTCGGCTTTGTCGAGGTGCACATCGAACAAGGTCCGGTGCTCACCGAGCTCGACCTGCCGCTGGGCATCGTCACCGCCATCAACGGCGGCGTGCGCTTCGTGGGCGAAGTGATCGGCACGGCCAGCCACGCCGGCACCACGCCGATGGACCGCCGCCGCGACGCCGCCGCCGCGGTCGCCGAACTCATCCTCTACACGGAGCAGCGCGCCGCGAAAGACGGCGACTCGGTCGGCACCGTCGGCATGCTCGAAGTGCCCAGCGGTTCCATCAACGTGGTGCCCGGCCGCTGCAAGTTCAGCCTGGACATGCGCGCGCCGAACAACGCGCAGCGCGACGCGCTGACCGACGACGTGCTCGCCGAGCTCAAGGCCATCTGCGCACGCCGCGGCGTGCGCTACGAGATCGAGGAAAGCATGCGCGCCTCCGCCGCGCCGAGCGCGCCCGACTGGCAGCAGCGCTGGGAGAAAGCGGTCGATGCGCTGGGCATTCCGCTCTTCCGCATGCCCAGCGGCGCCGGCCATGACGCGATGAAGCTGCACGAGGTGATGCCGCAGGCCATGCTCTTCGTGCGCGGCATCAACTCGGGCATCAGCCACAACCCGCTCGAATCGAGCACCAACGACGACATCCAGCTCGCGGTGCAGGCCTTCCAGAACCTGCTGAACGACCTCGCAGCCGAACAAGCTCATTGACTTTCAGAAGAACACCCATGACCGACTACGCCAAGCTCGACGCCTGGATCGACGCCCACTTCGACGAAGAAGTGAAGTTCCTGCAGGAACTCGTGCGCGTGCCCACCGACACGCCTCCGGGCAACAACGCGCCACACGCCGAGCGCACCGCCGAGCTGCTGAAGGACTTCGGCCTCGACGCCGAGAAGCACGCCGTGCCCGCGCAGGAGGTGAAGGACTACGGCCTCGAATCGATCACCAACCTGATCGTGCGCCGGAAGTACGGCAACGACGGCCTGACGGTCGCGCTCAATGCCCACGGCGATGTGGTGCCTCCCGGCGAAGGCTGGACGCACGACCCCTACGGTGGCGAGATCGCCGACGGCAGCCTCTACGGCCGCGCCGCCGCGGTGAGCAAGAGCGACTTCGCGAGCTTCACTTTCGCGCTGCGTGCGCTCGAAGCGGTCGCCAAGCCGAGCAAGGGCGGCGTCGAGCTGCACTTCACCTACGACGAGGAATTCGGCGGCATCCTCGGCCCGGGCTGGCTGCTCGAGAAGGGGCTGACCAAGCCCGACCTGATGATCGCGGCCGGCTTCAGCTACGAAGTCGTCACCGCGCACAACGGCTGCCTGCAGATGGAAGTGACGGTGCACGGCAAGATGGCGCACGCGGCCATTCCGACCACCGGTGTCGATGCGCTGCAAGGCGCGGTGAAGATCCTCAACGCGCTCTATGCGCAAAACACGCTCTACCAGCAGGTGACGTCGAAGGTCGAGGGCATCACGCACCCGTACCTCAACGTCGGCCGCATCGAAGGAGGCACCAACACCAACGTCGTGCCCGGCAAGGTGGTGTTCAAGCTCGACCGCCGCATGATCCCCGAGGAGAACCCGGTCGAGGTCGAAGCGACTATCCGCAAGGTGATCGCCGATGCGGCCGCCGAAAGCGCCGGCATCACGGTCGACATCAAGCGACTGCTGCTCGCCAACTCGATGAAGCCGCTCGCGGGCAACAAGCCGCTGGTCGATGCGATCCAGAAGCACGGCGGCGAGCTGTTCGGCGAGCCGGTCAAGGCGATGGGCACGCCGCTCTACACCGACGTGCGCCTCTACGGCGAAGCCGGCATTCCCGGCGTGATCTACGGCGCCGGCCCGCGCACGGTGCTCGAGTCGCACGCCAAGCGCAGCGACGAGCGCGTGGTGCTCGAAGACCTGCGCCGCGCGACCAAGGTGATTGCGCGCACGCTGAGCGACCTGCTGGCCTGAGGGCGGCCCTCGGCGGGCTCAGTGGGCGGCTTTCAGCCGCTCGAGCTCGGCCTCCTCCTCGCGCAGCTTGCCCTCGCGCTGCGCGATCTTGTCTGCGCGGCCCTTGTGCTTGGCCTCTTGCAGCTCGCGCTGTCGCTCAGCCACCTTGCGCTCCTGGGCCTTCACCCGCTTGCGGTGCTCGGCCTGCAGCCGCTCCTCGCTGCAGTTGCGCTGATTGGCGCTCAACGCCCGCTCCAGCCCACGCACCCGCTGCGCCTGACCCTTGGCCTTTGCCGCGTCGATGTCGCGCTCGATGGCTTCGCGCTTGGCGTTGCAGTTTTCGCTGGTGATCGGCTGCGCGGCCGCGCTCGCGGAGAGGAGCATCGCGAGAATGGTTGCGGCAAGAACCGATGAAAGAAGATGTCGCACGTGTCGTCCTTGTCCGGCGGATGACGTCGGCCGGTGATTCACTGTAGCGAGCGTTCCCGCGGACGAGACTTCGGCCTTTCCCGCTCAAACCTTTCACTTCAGTTTCATCGCCGCGTCACGACAGGATTCCAGACTCGGGGTTCTCTTGAAACCTTGGAGCGACGGCCAGCCTTTGCTGGCCGTCGCCGTGTCTGCCGTCATGAAATCCCATCCTCTTTCCTCCCGCTCCCCCGCCGCCCGCTTCTCCACCTTCGCGCTCGCCGCGGCCGCCCTGACCGCTTGCGGCGGCGGCTCTGGCGGCGGCAACCCGTTCGCGGGGCTGCCCATCGTTCCGGCGGCACCGGCGCCCGCACCGGCCCCTGCTGCATCGCCACCTCCCGCGCCGCCGGCGCCGCCCTCGGAACCCACCGGCCGCTGGACCGTCGGCGACCTGCACGTCCACACGATCCAGTCGGACGACACGCAGCAGATCTCCACGCTTGACCAAGTGCTCGCCAAGGCCTTCGACCAGTTCGGGCTCGACTGGGCCGCACTTTCCGATCACCTGCGCCTGTCTTCCTACGACAACAACGGCAACAAGCTGGCCAAGCAGATTCCTTTCTCGGAGGGCATGGCGAAGTACCAGGTGCCGCGCATCAAGGCGCTGCAGGCCGGCGGCAAGTACGCCGACAAGACGATCTTCGCGTCCTTCGAATGGGACATGGCCACGCACGACCACGGCAACGTGGGCATCCTCACCGACAGCCCGATGTCCGATGCCGCGCTCAAGGCCGCGAACCAGTTCGAATACCTGTTCACCAACCGCGACCCCGCGCTGTTCCCGGCCGACGACGTGACGGCGTGGAATGCGAAGGATGCGCGCGCCTTCTCCACGCACGCCGACGTGCTTGCGGCCATCGCCTGGCTCAAGAAGAACTATCCGGACACGAGCTACCTGCAGATCAACCATCCCTCGCGCAACCCGGGCAAGTACACGGCCGCGCAGCTGCGCGAGATGAACGATGCCGCGCCGAACATCGTGTTCTCGCTCGAAGGCATGGTCGGCAACCAGATGGAGCCCGACCGCGGCGGCTACAACAGCGCCTACACGCCGGCCAACCTGCCCTCGCGCACCTACGGCGGCGTGGACTACCTGGTCGCCAAACTCGGCGGCACCTGGGACGCACTGCTGTCCGAGGGCCGCCACATCTGGAACGTGGCGGATTCCGACTACCACTTCACCGTCTCGCAGGGCCAGTACAGCAGCGGCTATGCACCTGGCGAGTACGCGAAGAACCACCTCTGGGGCGACATCAAGGACCCGAAGTCGCTGCTCGCGGCCTTTCGCGCGGGCAAGCTCTTCGCGGTGAACGGCGGCCTGATCGACGCGCTCGACTTCAAGGTGCAGAGCGCCAAGGCCACGGGCGAGATGGGCGCCGAAGTGCCGGCCGTGCCGGGCGAAGACCTGAAGATCACCATCCGCTTCAAGAGCCCCGAGCGCAACAACTACGAGTTCCAGCTGGGCAGCGGCGTGTTCGCCAACGTGAAGCCCGTGGTCGATCACGTCGACCTCATCGCAGGCGACGTGATCGGCCGCGAAACCCCGGGCACGCCGGGCTATGCGCGCGACACCAATCCATCGACCCGCGTGGTCAAGCGCTTCACGCGCAGCGACTGGAAGCTCGATGCCGACGGCTACTTCTCGGTGAGCTACACGGTCAAGGCCGGCAGCAACCAGTATTTCCGCCTGCGCGGCACCAACCTCGGCACCGACGTGCCCAACGAAACCGCGGGCGGCGAGCCGCTGTTCGATGCGCAGACAAGCGGCGCGGACAACGTGGCGCGCTTCAACGCCATCAACGCGCGCAACTACAGCGACCTGTGGTTCTATTCGAACCCGGTGTTCGTGAAGGTCGCGGCGCAGTAGTTTTTGCCCGACACGAAGCGCCATGTCCCTCGCCGGGGGCATGGCGCTTCTTTCATGGCCGCTTCAACGCGCCGCGTCGTCGGCGGCCACGAAGCGGCGCTCGCGCATCCACTTCGTCATGACCCATTTGTCGCCCCGCGTCACCGGCGCGCTCGCGTGCAGGGAGCGTGCATCGACGCGGCCGTTGCCATCGCAGTATTCGAAGTAGCAGGCGTTGCCGCGTATCGGCGACACCGCCAGGCCGAGCTGCGGAAAGACCGTCTGGCCGCCTTCCGGCGCGTCGTTCAGGTAGGTCACCAGCGTGCTCACGCGCTGGCCGCTTCGCGCGATGGATTCGCGGTTGGCGGCGTTGGTGGGCGCCAGGTAGTCGTGGTGCGGCTCGCTGCCGGCGCCGGTCGGGTAGTACAGCAACTGCAGCCCCTCGCCGTTTTCCAGCGGAAGGTTCATCAGCGCCGAAAGGCGCCGGTCGAGACGGGCGACGAGGTCGTTCTCGCCGAGGCGGAAGAACATGCCCCAGCTCGCGCGCTTGTCGCTCACCACGTCGCGGCCGCTCATCGGATCGACCAGCGTGGAAGGTTTCAGGCGCGGCTTCGCCATCTCGATGAGGGCCTTGCATTCGTGGGCATCCACGACGTTGCCGAGTGCCGCAAAGACCGGGTCTTCGCCGCGCGAGTGCACGACGATCTCGCGGTCGGCCGCGAGGATTCGCGTGCCCGGCGCGAGCCGCGCCACCGCCTTGGACGGCGTCTCGTCCGGCAGTTCGATGGCATCGGCCGGCATCGGCCCGCCGCGCTGCCGCGCGTCGAGGTAGGCCGCGACGATGGCCTGCGCGGCCCGCTCGTTCATGCCTTGCTTTCGCATCGTGGCCACCAGCGCCTGCGGCATCTGGCCGGCATTGAGGTTGTGCGTGAGCCAGCGGCCCAGGTCGGGCGAGAAACGGACGACGGTGCTCATGCGCGTTGCCGAATCAGACCGGCCCCGTCTGGGCGACCCAGCCCTTGTCGCCGCGCGTGAACCCCTGGCGCAGTTGCAGCTTGCCGCCCGCGCCGTTGGCGATGCGCGCGACCATCGGAAACACGCGCTGCGCATCGGCGTCCTGCATCCACGGTGCGGTGTCGATCTGGTAGGTGTAGCTCACCACCGCCATCGGATGCTGCGCGTTGGAGGCATCGACCTTGACGTCGACGATCTGCTCGCGCTTGAGATGCGCCACGCAGAAATCGTTGGCCGGTTGTTTTTGCTGTCCGGCGCCCTGCACTACGGACGCATGCGGCTTGTAGAACTTGCGGCCCGCATCGGTCAGCTCGAAGCGCTTGACGGCGCCATCCGGGTTCTCTGTGCTCTTGGGCACAGCGACGATGGTGCTGTGCACCAGGCCCAGTTGCTCCATCACCGGAAACTGGATGGCATGGCGGGCACCGGCGCCGGCCTCGGCTTCGGTCAGGTCGATCGGCCAGTCGGCCATCGCGAGGCAGATGTCGCCGCGCTGGGCCAGGTAGTCGTCCAGCGGCGCCGCGAGGTTCTCGGCAGTGGGTGCGTTGGCATCGTGGCTGGTGCTGCATGCGGCCAGTGCAGAGACCAGGGCGATGCCCGCCAGGGTCTTGGCATGGCGGCTCGGGCGAATGGAACGGAAATTCATGCGGAGTCTTGTTGTGGATTGACGGAAAGCGTGGCGGTCGTGGATTCGGTCAGTGCGCATCGAGTTCGTCCGCGACCCAGCCGCGCTGCGTCAGGTGGACGCCCAGGCGCATCTGCATCGTTCCCTCGCGCTGGATGGCGCGCGCCAGCAGCGGAAAGGCTTGCTGCGCCTCGGGGGTCGCTGCCCAGGGTTCGAGCGCGATGCGGTAGGTGAAGAGCAGCGAGGTCGCGGTGCGGCCATCGCGCGTTTGCGGCGGGTCCCAGCCGACGAGGCGGTCCAGGCTCAGCGTGGCCGCGCAGAAGTCGGCTGGGTGCGTGATGTTCTCGGTCGTGGTGCGGATCACCACCGGCACCTGCAGATAGGACTTGCGGCCCGCATAGGTCAGCGCGTATTCGCGGGCCGGCGCGGTCGCTGTCGTGTCCTTGGGGGTGGCGGCGACGACATCCTTGCCCGTCACCAGCCCCAGCTTCTCGAGCACGAGCATCTGCTGCGCATCGGGTTCGCGCGATCCGGCCAGCACCTTGATCGGCCACTCGTACTTGGCGAGGCACACATGGCCTCGTTGCGCGAGGTAGTCGTTGGTCGTCGCGGTGAAGTTCTCCTGGCTCGGCATGCGCGCCGCTTCGTTGTCGCAGCCGGCGAACGAGACCAGGACCACCAGCAGGGACACCGCACCGCCGATGCACCGAAGGATGGCGCTTGCATTCGTCTTCATTTCACGCACCTGCCGCTGGCCGATGGCGCGGAGGAAGGCTGGTAGCCGTCGCTCAGCGTGCCCAGGAAGCAGACCAGGTCGGCGATCTGCTGCGGCGTCATGACGGGGGTGGCGCCGGGCGCGCGCGGCTTCGTGCCGCTGGCGAGCGTCTTCTCGCCGCCCTCGCCGGTGCCCATCGGCATTTCCTCGTCGACGTTGCCTTGTTGCACTGGCGGCAGGTCGTTGTACTTGTCGACCGTCGCACCCGGCACGGCGGTGGGCTGCAGCGCCCAGACCGGATTGGCCTGCGGCTTGCCGGTGCCGTCGCCATGCGATGGATACCAGTACTCGGGATTGGTGTCCCGCGTGTTGTAGAAGTTGACGACCTGCTCCAGCGAATGCAGCACGCCGTTGTGGAAGAAGGCGCCGCGCGTCGCCGCGTTGCGCAGCACCGGCACCTTGAACATGCCGCAGTACGGATGGGCCTTGCCCGGGGCCGGCATGTAGTCGGTGCGGAAGGGGCCGCAGAGGCCCATGTCGAAATACGCCGGGTCGTCGTTCGCCGGAATCGGGTCCGGGTTGTTCGGGATCGACCGGTCGTTGCGCGGCGCGCCCAGGGCTTGATAAGTGAAGTCCGTCATCAGGCCGCTGTTGCCGTTGAAGTTGGCGCCCGTGTAGTGGCAGCCCGAGCAGTTGGTAACGCCGGTGCTGTGGAACAGCACCTCGCCGCGCCGCTCGGCCGGCGTGAGCACGCCGCCGATCTTGTTGAAGACATAGAGGTCGTACTTGCTGCTGTACGGATGAAAGCTCAGGTCTTCGGTCTCCAGCGCCTGGATCGCGGTGCCCAGGGCGTCGAAGGCGGCATCGGTGTTGTCGAACACGTTGGCGCCGAAGGTTTGCTTGAAGAGGCCTGCATAGGCGCCGTTCTGCACCGCCTTCACGACCGCCTCCTTCGAGCTGTTGTTCATCTCGACCGGGTTGAGCAGCGGCAGTGCGGCCTGTGCCGCCATCGTCGTCGTCCCGCGGCCGTCCCACATGAAGCCGCCGCCCGGCGAGTTGGAGGTCACGCCATCGGGGTTCGGTGCGTCTTCGCTGAAGGGCGGCGTCGATTCCTTGTAGCGCAGCGAGGGCACGGCGCGCGCGCCGGTCTGCTTGATGTCGGATCCCAGCTGCACCGAGATGCTGTTCGGCGGACCGTAGGCGTATTGCGGGTCGTGGCAGCTCGCGCACGACATGTTCCTGCCGCTAGAGAGGTTCTTGTCGAAGAAGGCCAGCTGCCCGACCTGCGCCGGCATGCTCAGCACCTGTTTGCGCGGGGCGGGGGCGGTCGCCACCGCATTGCCGTTGCCGTTGCACGCCGTCAAAGCCAACAGCGCTACAGAGAGCGCCATGACGAGCGGGACCATCTTGTCCGTTGCCAGATTCATCAAAAGAGAGATCGCTTCAAGCTTGTGCCGCGGAGGGCGCGGAGGCAAGACGCCTCGCGTCCCGCCTCCGCACCCTCCGCGGCTTTTCTGTCGTCGGTCTTCGGTTGACTTACTTCGTCGCCCAGACGCTGCTCTGGCTCGCATCGGCACCGACCTGCGGCGTGATCTGGCCTTCCGTCTGGCCCGTCTCCAGATCCTTCACGCCGACGATGTCGTTCGCGTACAGCTTCTGCTTGTAGTTGGCCGGGATCACGTAGGCGTGGTTGATCGGACGCACCGAGTCGAAGTGCGTGTCCGCGCTGTTCTGGTACTCAGGCAGCGCCAGGATGTTGGCCGTGATGAACGCTTCCGAGTACTTGGCGCGGTTCAGGTACGTCGCATCGACCGCCGGGTCGGCGATCTGGAACATGTCCTGCAGCGTGCGCAGGAACGAGAAGTGGCTGTAGGCGTCGCTGTCGGCAACCTTCTTCTTCGCCGTGCCCACGTCCTGCTGGTTCGTGAGGATGCCGAAGATCGAATTGCCGTGGCCGAAATTTGCCCCCGGCGTAGTTGGCCGGCGGTGTGGTGGCGACGGCCTTGCCGCTCGCGTCCACGGTCACCGGCGCGGCGCCGGAATTCGGGCCGCCCGCGTTCCAGCCGCAGCACGAGCCGTTGCTGCCGCCTTCGCCTTCGTCGAACATCACCACGATCGCCACGCGCTTGTGCGGGTTCTTCCACAGCGCCGAGTTCTGGATCGCCTTGACTGTCATGCCCAGGTAGATGTCGGCACGCTTGATGTTGGGACCCTGGCCGTCGTTGCCGCCCTGGCAGCTCGAATCGCTGCCCACGCCGTGCATGTCGTCGCACTGGTCCGGCACGATGAAGTTGATGTTGCCCACGTCGCCCGCGGCCAGGTCCTTGCTGAACTGGTCGTAGACCCAGCCGCCCGGCACCTTGTAGGCCGTGGTCTTGAGCCAGTCGGCTTCCTGGTACTGCGTGCCGAAGATGGTGCGGTTGGTGGCCGCGAACTCGGGCAGGTTGCGCGCGTCCTGGAAGGCGATCGACGGACCATGCTTGACCTTGTAGAGGCCGTTGACCACCGCGAAGTTGGACGTTCCGACGAGGGCGGGGATGGCGGAACCATCGAGGTTGGTCACGCCCTTCAGGCGGCTCGTGTCGTACGTGGCGACCACGTTGGCATCGGCGATGCTGTCGCCGCGCACGTCCTGGCCAGGGTTCATCGATTCGCTGTAGGTGCGGATCGTGCGGCCCGTTCTCGACATCAGCGTGAACAGGTTGTCGCCGGGGACGTTGTGCACCGTGCCGCCGGTCGGCGTGTCGCTGCAGGTCGCGCCAGCGGTCCCGCTCCAGCCCGCGCGCGTGTTCGTCGGCGGGCGGTCGCCCTGGGCCGGCAGCGGCTGGCCGTCGGAGGCAGTGCCGCCGGCGAATGCGACGTCCTTGATGTCGTAGGGCGCGACGGCGCCGCAGCCGAACCAGTTGTCGTCGTGAATGCCGAAGTCGTCGCCGCCGCCCAGCGCGGTGTAGTTCGGCTCGGACGGATTGCCGGTCGAGTAGTACGTGCTCAGCTGGTTGTAGTTGTTCAGGATGTGATTGATGTTCACGGCCCGCGGGTTGCCGACGATCGCATCGGTCGACTTGTTCTCTTCGATGATCACGAAGATGTTGTCGTACGCCGGCACGCCTTCCACATCGAAGGCCGCCTGCTGCGCCTGGGCGAAGGTGATGACCGCCTGCTTCTGCGTCGGTGCCGAGGGGGTGGCCTTGGTGCCGTCGGAGTTGGTGAGGGTCACGCCCGCGAGGCCCACGAGGCGGGGGTCGCCGCCGGCGATGGCCAGGTTGTCCGGGAACATGTCCTTGCGGTCGAGCTTGGCGGTCGCGTAGGTGTAGCGGTTCGTGAGCTCGTTGTCTTGATACAGCGCGGCGTACTGGGTGGCGCCGCCGAGGGTGTTCACGTCCGCCAGCGGGTCACTGAACTTCGCATCGCCGAGGTTGAAGGCCGGGCCGTTCATGCGTGCGGCGAGGTTGGCCTTTTCGGTCGCGTAGTCGCTGCCGTTGGCTTCCACCAGGCGCTGCGCTTCGCTCGACAGCGGGCTGATGACGATCTTGTCCGTGCCCTGGTCGGCGATCTGGGCGGCCGAGGCGCGCAGGATCAGGTGCTTGGCCACGACGGCGCCGGTGGCGGTGTTCGTCGTGCCGGTGCCGATGTCGGCCACCAGCTGTCCGCTGGCGCTGGTCGTGAGCGTGAACTTGCCGCTGGCATCGGTCACGGTCGAGGTTTCGCCGCTGTCGAGCACGCCGTTCCCGTTGGCATCGACGAAGACCGTGGCCTTCTGGTAATAGCCGGGCTTCAGGGCCGGGTTGCCGGTGGTGCTGCCCGGCACGTAGCCGCTGGCGGCGACCACGCCGCTGTAGGTCGTGCTGCTCGTATTGCTCGGCGGAGGAACGATCGGGAAGAAGCCGCTCCCTCCGTCGCTTCCGCCGCCGCAAGCGGCGAGCACGCAGGCTGCAACCGTCGTCAATGACGAGAGCAAAACTCTTTTCTGGAAAATCATCATATATAGGGGCTGTTGGTTATCGATGGTTTTGACCGGCCTGCATGAGCCATGCGGGCATCGTGCGTTTGAGTACGAAACGCCACATCGAGGAGCAATGTAGAAATAGCGGGTGACATCTATGTGTCAAAAGAGGATTTGGCTTTTTGCTAATTTCTGGCTAATTCAATGCATACATTTGCGGCGTGACAATTCGCAGCCACAGGTGGCCTGACCATGGGCTGACCTGTTAATTAGGAAAGAATTAGGGCGCTGATTGCGGTGGGTCCGGCGCAAGGCTTGCGCGTCGGGGGTGACCGCCCTTCCGTAGCTGACCAGCAGGCGTGGAGCGCTTCGATTCGAGTCCTCGGCATCAGAACCAACTCGACAAATTCGGCTTGTACATTTCCCTCGGAAATTGATGCACGCAATTACTCAATGCAATTCAATCAAACGCTAGCGGCGTATTCCCCCGGACGACCGTCTGATTCGCGGCTCGGCAGCCAAAGGAGCCTTCCCTCGCTCCATATCATTGAGATCGGCAATGAATTTTTGCCAATAACATTGCAATCAGTTGCCAGGCAAATTGCACGTGGGCCAGTATTTCTATGACGCGCAATTTTTTGCAGTTGGATTCGCCGATTTCTGATACGGCGATTCAATTCCTTGGGACTTCTGAACTTTAGGTATCTCAGCAAGCGAAAAAACGATTGGTGCTCCTGCGGATGCTTCCCTAGCATCGCCGTCGCCTACTCGCCGGATAAGCGAGGGGCAACGAACCCCTTGGCTCGTGAATCCGTCCTTTCGACAAGGCTGGGTTGGCGATCACGGGATTTGGGCAAGCCTTCAGCGCCTTCGCCGGCAAGCGGCAGCGAGCGAACGGGCTGCCTTTATATGGAGACAGGAATTCACTGGTGAAGACGTACTTGAAATCGATCCGTTCGGCTTTTTGCCGCGGTCATGCCGGTCGCCGCATGGGACGGCGCGCAAGCGCAGTCGGCGGGCTACCTGCTGGTTCATTGCGCATGGACACGATCGGCAACCCGACGGGTCGCGCCGATGCCACGTTCCGTGTGACCAACTGACCCCGAAATCGCATGCAAGCCCTTGCCGATACGACCGAACCGAGCGCGCCCCGCGCGCTGGACGATCTCCTGCTCCACCGCCTGTGGCGCGCCTTGCGTCCGGGCAGCAAACTGGCAACGCGCATCGTGGAGGAGCGCCATGGCATCACCCACCGCGAGTGGGGATTGATCGGCATGCTTGCGCAGATCGGGGAGATCAGGCCCTCTGAACTCTCCGAGCGAATGAAGCTGGACCGCGTGCTCACCTCGCGCGCCCTGCGCGGCCTCTTCGACAAGGCGTTGGTCGAGAGGCGGCAGGACACCGACGACCGCCGCGAGGTGCACGTGCAGCTGAGCGCCGCCGGCAGGCAGCTTTACGAGGACGTGTTTCCGCGCATCGCCGATCTCAACACCGGCCTGCTCGATGGCCTCGACGAGAGGCACCACGACGTGCTTCTCGAATGCCTGCGCCGCGTCGAGTTGCGCAGCCAGGAACTGAATGCACAGGACGCCGTTCCCGAAAAGGCCGACCGCCGCGCGGGCGGCACGCGCCGTCACTGGCCGAGGAACGCGAATCTCACTTGAGAGGTGCCTGACGGCAGAGGCAACCGGCCGGGTGTTCCGGTCAGGTCTGTCGAAGATCCGCATCTTCCGGCCCGATGTGCGCCGGTGAAGGCTGCTTGACGTCGCGCGTCGAGCGAGCCAAGACCAACCGACGGCGAAATGCGCGATCCGGGCATGTCCGCGGCTCGTCTGCTCCGAGGAGCTGGAGTGCAGCCAGAGCCTCGCGGTTCAATGGACACGAATGTAGTAACAAAGTTACAAATACCGTGAACATGGGAGTGCGGCACTCAGGGGCTCGCTGAAAAATGCTGCACTGCAGTGCATCTGCCGATAAGCCGTCAGAGCTTGGCAAGGGGGTCCATCACATCCAGATCGCCCTCTTCATGCAAAACCTGTTTTCTGCCTGCCCCTGCGGCATCGATCATCTCAAGCGCATGCGCCGCAGCACGTGGATGCGACTCCTGCCGTGGCTGCGCCTTTATCGCTGCGACAACTGCGGCAAGCACCAGCTCCATTCCGAACGAGAGCTCGAGGCGGCCAAGGTCAAAAGAGACGCCCGGACCCGTGGTGTCGTGAGGAGGTAGTGCCCTTGCCAGCCCACGAACGCCAGCGAAAGCGCATGCGATCCGGACCAGTGTTGCTTGCCTGATCAATTCATCGCAGATGTCACTAGTTGATGATGGCAAATAACCGTCTTCGTGAAAAAATGCACAGATGCATCGGCGCAGACCATGGACGCAGAGCCTGGCAGGGAGAGCGTCACGGAACCGTTCCCAACCCCTGGATTTCATGTCTCCGTCCTTCGCCCTCCCAGGCAGCGCTTTTCATCCGGTGAATCACCTCCCCCGACGCACAGGGACGCGCCCGTTCCCCTGGCTGCTCCTGCAGTGTTGCCCCATCGCGGCCTCGCCGCGGCGCTCCTTGCGCCTCTTTGCCTCGCCGCAAAGGCGAGGTCGGATCCCGGGGTACGCGTGATGAGCGGTACGTTCACCGAGCGTCTGAAGGAACTCACGGCGGACGTCGGCCGCGGCTGGCAGGCCAGCCTCGCCCGCCACTGCGGGGTGACGCGTGCAGCCATCACCAACTGGCTTTCGGGTCGAAACAAGGGCATCGAATCGACGCACCTGTTCGCCATTGCCGACTATTTCCGGGTCAACCCGCGATGGCTGGCCACCGGTGCAGGCCCCAAGTGGGCCGAAATCCCGATGGACCTGTCAAAGAATGTGCACCCGACCGTGGGCGAGGTACTGAGCAAGTTCGAGGAAGTGGTCGCCCGGCAAGAGCAGATGAACGAGGCCGAGCGCATCGAGCTCTACATCTGGCTGGCCGGCGAAAGGCTGAGCATGCAAGGGACAGCAGGCTCGCACACCGCGGAATGAAGGCGCGCGGGCCGAGCGCCCTCGCGGCGACCTGGCTCAGTCCACCTTCACGCTGAACAGCACCGCCCCGGTGGCGCCCGGCGCCAGCGACCCGGTGAAGGACCAGCGCAGCCCGCCGGTGCCGCCCGCCGCTTGCGAGGCCGCACAGGCCACAGCCGGCGCAGGCAACGCATTGGCCGGCGTGTTCTTGCTGCATGCGGTGAGCGAAGCCGGCGTGGTGCCGGCCTGCGCGGCCACGAAGCTGGTGTACTGGGGCGTGGTGTCGTTGACCGTCATGCCGGAGATCGGCGTGGTTCCGTTGTTGGTGTAGGTCACGCGGTACTCCAGCGTCTCGCCCGACTTGGCCTGGTTGTTCACGCCGAAGCTCGCGCCCTGCGTGACGTTGCGCACT
The DNA here is from genome assembly GCF_050435205.1 of Variovorax sp. W2I14. Classification (NCBI taxonomy): domain Bacteria; kingdom Pseudomonadati; phylum Pseudomonadota; class Betaproteobacteria; order Burkholderiales; family Comamonadaceae; genus Variovorax; species Variovorax sp. W2I14. The sequence continues at coordinate 3,445,913 of NZ_JBNDJX010000001.1, forward strand.
TCCTTCTTGAGCTCCAGCGCACTGTTCGACACGGTGGTGGTGTCCAGCACCGTGTAGCTCGCGCTGAGCGCGGGGCCGGCGTTGGTGAAGTCGAAGCTTGCCTGCACCGTGCTCTGGTTGTTGTTGCCGTTGGCCGCGTTGGCCGGAATGAACTCCTGCATCACGATGCAGACGTTCTGCCCCGCCACCACCGTGAGCGGTGCCGAGGGCGGATACAGCAGCGCGGCGCCGGGCTGCTGCGCGCCGGTGCAGCCGGTGTCGGCAAAGATCTTGCCGCTCCAGCCGCTCACCGCCGGCGTGTCGACCGAATTCGAGATGCCGAAGCGCAGCGTGCCGCCGGTGCGCGCGATGAAGGTGTGGGCGTAGCTCACGGTGCTGCCGGGCATGCCGCTCTTGGCGCCGTCGGCCGCGAAGGTGTTGCGGTCCACGTCGCCGAAGTTCAGGCCGGCGTGGCCGGTGCCGTTCCAAGTGAAGGCGATGCGGTCGGGCGTGCCGGTGCGGGTGTAGGTGTAGCTCGTGCCGCCGCCCGCCACCGCCGTGCCCGAGGGCAGCGCCACGCTGCCGAACGAGGCGCCGGTCGACAGGCGCGCTGCGGTGTTGGTCTCTTCCACGCACAGCGGCGCATTGGCGGCGGTGGCAAAGGGCACGTCGAGCGCGTAGTTGCCGGCGCCGTCGGTGGTGGCGCTCGAGAGCACGGTGGCCGCGCAGTTGGTCAACCGCACGCTCACGCCGGCAATGCCGCCTTCGGTGCCGTTGATGCGCCCGTCGTTCGCCACGCCCGAGCCTGTGCCGTTGTCGAGGAACACGCGGCCCGTCACGCTGAAGCCGAAGCTGTTGACGAAGGTGCAGGTGATGTTGGCGCCGGCCACCATGTTGGCCGCAGGAATCGTGAGCTCGTTGCCCGCGAGCGTGCCGAAGGGCACGGTGGGCGTGGCGCTGGAAGCATCGAGGCAGCTCGCGCTGACCGGGTTGGCGGGCCAGCCGGCGGGCGCGCTTTCCTTGATCTTGGCCAACTGGCCGGCCGTGCCGGTCAGGTTGGCCGCGCCGCTCGCGGTGCCGGCACCGGTCACGCTGATGCTGTCGGTGGCGGCCGAGAGCCCGCTGAGCGCGAAGCCGAACAGGTTGGTGCCGGTGCCGCCGGTGGTGGTCTTCACGATCTGCACCCGGGGGAACGGCGGCGTGAAGGTGTTGGTGAAGGTGCAGGCGATGTTGCTGCCCGCCGCGGTGGCCGCCGCATCGAGCGTCACCCTGCGGTTGGGCAGGTCGGGCGTGGCGGTGCCGCCCGCGCCGAGGCCTGTGCAGCTCACGCCGGTGAGCGCGTAGTTGGCGGGCAGCGGGTCTTCGGTGATGGTGGTGGCCACGCCGGGCGCGGTCAGCGTCTGGATCGCGCCCGCGACCGCGGTGCCGGCCGTCACCGTGGTGATCGTCTGCGCCGCGAGGCCGTTGGTGCCGGCGAAGCCGAACGGTCCCACGCCGCCGTTGCTCACCTTGCTGATCGTCACCGTGGCCGAGGCGGCGTTGGTGAAGGTGCACACCAGCGGCCGGCCGTACTGCACGCTGGCCGCGGGGATCGTGTAGGTGCGCGCGTCGGCGCCGCTGCCCAGGCTGCCGACGGGCGTGCCGGCATCGGTGCAGGTCGCGCCCGCCAGGTTCCAGCCCGGCACCGCCGGCTCGGCGATGGTGATCGCGGCGCCCTGCGTCGTGGCCGAGAAGGGCTGCGTGCCGGCGGTCGCGGTGTTGCCGTCGACCTGCACCGCCGTGCCCGCTGCCACCGTGCTGACCACGCCGTTGGTCTGGGTGGTGTTGCTCAGCGTGAAGTTGAAGGGGCCGCCGGCGCCGCCTGTGGTGGTCTTCGACAGCACCACGGTCGGCGGCGCGCAGACCGCGGTGGTGGTCGCCTGCGCGAGGAAGCCTTCGGCGTTCGCTCCGCTCTTGATGTGCACCACCACCGTGTTGCTGCCGGCGCGCCAGTTGCTCGCGAGCGTCGCGCTCGCCTGCCGGCCCGGATCGAACCCCCGGAAGTTGTAGGGATCGCTGCCGCCCTGCGGCACGCCGGGCACGGTCTGCAGCACGCCGTTGACGAACACTTCCGCCACCGAGTTGTCGGAATAGAAGTCCAGCTTCAGCGAGAAGGTCGCCGGGTTCACCGAGGCCGCCATGTTGAAGGTGAAGCGGTGGTAGACGTCGACGTTGCCCGTGTGGTTCGGGTTGTAGTTCGAGTTCCAGTTGGCGTTGCCGAAGGGCGAGTCGATCCACGCACCGGGCGCCTTGTTGCCCACGTAGGCGCGCTGCCACGAGCTCACGGTGCCGGGGCCGCCGCTGGCAGCGCCCTCGCCCGACTCCCACACCGTGTCGCGGCCGCTGGTGAGCGGCGGTCCGTTCGCGCCGTTGTAGGCGGTGTTGAAGATCGCGGCGTTCGAGAGGCAGCTCACCGTTGGCGGAACCGGCGGCGAGGTGGTGCCGGTGGCGCCCGTGTTGGTGAAGGTGCAGACCAGGTTGGTGCCGGGCACCGTGGCCGCGGCATTGAGCGTGAGCGTGCGGCCCGAGAACGTGGCGGTGCCGCCGGAGGGCAGGCCAGTGCAGGACGCGGCCGTCAGTGTGTAGCCCGCCGGTGGCACGCTTTCGGTGATGGTGGTGGCGGTGCTCGCGGCGGTGAGCGTCTGGGTCGTTGCGCTGGCGGCGGTGCCGGCCACGGTAGTGGTGATGCTCTGCGCGGCCAGGCCGTTGGTGCCGGTGAAATCGAAGGTGCCGACGCCGTTGGTCGAGATCGCGCGGATAGTCACCGTCGGCAGTGCCAGGAACCGGTACGTCTGCGGGCTCGGCAGGTAGCTGCTGCCGCTGGCCGTGAAGGTGCCGCCCAGTGCCGCGCCGCCCAGGGTGACTGCGGTGGTGCTGTAGCTCCCGGCCTCGGTGGTCGTTGCCGTCACCTGGCAGGTGCTGGCGGCGCTGGTGGTGCAACTTCCCGCCGCGCCCTCCGCGCCGCCGTTGAAGGCCACGTCGGGCGTGGCGCCGAAGTTCACGACCACGCCGGCGCCGGCCGGGTTGCCGCTCGCGTCGCGCACGAAGACCTGCAGCACGTTCTGCGCGGTGCCATTGGCCATCTGGTTGTCCGTGACCACGCGCAGGCCCGACTGGGCGGCGCTCGGCGTGCCGGCCACGAAGCTGTAGCTCGCCGGGCTCGCGCCGTAGCTCTGGCCGTTCGCGGTGAAGACGCCGGTCAACACACCGAGCGGGATTCTGACCACGGTGCTCTTCGTACCCGGCACGGTGCTGGTCGCGCTGACCTGGCAGGTGCCGTCGGTGGCGGTGGTGCAGGTGCCTGCCGCGCCCACGGCGCCGCCATTGAAGGCCACGCCAGTGGTGGCGGCGAAGGTCACCACCGTGCCGGCCACCGGGTTGTCGGCCGCGTCGCGCACGATGGCTTCGAGCACGTCCTGCGCGCTGCCGTTGGCCACCTGGTTGTCGGTGACGGTGCGCTCGCCCGAACGCGCCAGGGCCGCGGCGCCGGTGACCACGGTGGTCGCGGCGCTGGCGCAGCTCACCGTGGCGTTGGACACGCACGCCGCACCCGGCGCCGTGGCCGGCGTTCCGCTGCCGGCCACGTTGGTGTTCGCGTAGTTGGTGAGCACCGTGCCCGCGGCCACCAGCGGCGCCGTGGCATTGAGCGTGAAGCTGCGCGCGCCGCCGTTGGCGGCGATGCCGGCGTTGGTCAGCGTCAACGTGCAGGTCAGCGCTGCGCCGGCTGCGCTGGGCAGCGTGCCGCAGCTCACCGAATTGACGCCGGTACCGCCGCTCGCCGAAACGGCGACGACACCCGGCGGCAGTTGCTCGCGCACGACCACCGAAGTGCCGGTGGCGGCGGGGCCGTTGTTGGTGAGGCTCAGGACGTAGGCGATGGCCGCGCCCGGTGCCACCGTGGCCGGCGCCGTCTTGGACAGCGTGATCGACGGCGGCGCATTGAACTGGATCACCACCTGGCCGTTGCCGCCGCTGGCGTCGCCGCCACCGCCGTTGCCGATGCCGGCCGCGTAGTGGGTGTCGCCCGTGCCGGCCGCCGCGCCGCCGCCATTGTTGGACGTAGAGATCGCCCCCGCCGTCGAGGTCGTGCCGGTGACGCCGCCGATATAGCCGGAGCCGCCACCGCCCATGCCGTTGGGCGAACTTCCCTGGCACAGCCCGCCGCCGCCGCCGAAGTAGCCGCCGCCGCCGCCACCGCCGCCCTCGTTCTGGTTCTCGTTGGTGGAGCCGCCGTTGCCGCCCTGCAGCGCGGAGCCGGCCGTCGGTGCGCCGAGGTTGCAGGTGCCGCCCGAGCCGGCCGCGCCGCCGCCCGCCTGGGTGCCGGGCCGCCCGCTGGCGGCAACGCCGTCGTCGCTTCCGCTCGCGCCTCCGCCGCCGCCGCCGGCAGGCGTGCCCACGTCTCCGCCCGGCGACGAGCCGCCGCCGCCGCCGGCAATGAGGCGCGCGTTGCCCTGCGTGTAGGTCGTGGTGGCGAACACGCCCGACAGGCCGCCGCCGCTCGCGCCGATGGCCGTCGCCTGCGAGGTGCCGCCCGCGCCGCCGCCGCCGTAGGTCGTCGACGTATCGTTGACGCCGCCGCCCTCGCCCACGCGAACACCGAGCGCGCTGCCCGCCGTCACCGTCAGCGTGCCGGAGGCGAACCCGCCGCCGCCACCGCCGCGCTGCGTGGGGAAGTAGCTGCTGTTGGGTCCGCCGCCGCCGGCGCCCCAGGCCTTGATGAACACCGAGGTCACGCCGGTCGGCACGGTGAAGGTCTGGTCGTCGCCGGAGTAGGTCATCCGCACGCACGAGTTGTAGCCCGATTGCGGCGTGCACGTGGCCTGCGCGGCCTGCGCCGGTGCCGGCATGAGCAGCAGTGAGAGCAGCGCCAAAAGCGCAACGAGCGCCAGCACGGCGCGCGCGCGCAGGACGCCCGAAAAAAGGAATTGAGTCATCTGTCCTGCCATGCCGGCCGAATCTTTTCTTGTCATGGGCGGGCTGCCGCATTCGCGCTCGCGGCGCCTGCCGAGGGGAAGCCGAGCCCCGTCTCGTCGAACTTGAAGCGCAGGCGAATGTACGCACCCTTGCTGGTGTATTCGTTGGCGGTGAGGTCGCGGTCCTTGAGGCCGACGACGTTGTAGCCCACCGAGACCCACAGGTTCGTCATCGCCTGGTAGCCCACTTCGACGCCCAGCGTCTTCTGCAGCGCACCGCCCTTGCCGTACAAGAGGCCGGCCTGGATGCCGAAGTCCCAGTCCTTGTCGATGTCCTGCGTGTAGCGCGCCTGCAGCAGGTGCGCCCAGTAGGTGCTCCTGAGCCAGCCGTCGTCGGCGCGCGACCACTTGGCCGCGTAGCGCCCGTTGATCACGGTGCCGGGACGCGGGTTGTAGTTGAGGTGGGCCGAGACGATGTCGGCGCTCGTGCTGCCCGGCAAGCTCGCATTGCCCGAGCCCGAACCGAAGACGCTCGCGCCGTCGAGCGCACCGGTCGAACTGCCGGTGCCCACCACGCGCTCGGAACGGCGCTCGTAGCGCATCAGCGCATTCCAGCTGTCGGTGTCGACGGGACGGTAGGCCAGGCCGATCTGGTGGCGCGCCAGGTGATGCTCGTTGCCCGCGTTGGTGCCCTGCCCTTCGCTGTCGCTCATCACGCTGCGTGCGAGCAGGCTCCACGCGCGATCGATCTTGTAGCCGAAGCCGGCGCTGAACAGGCGCGTGTTCGCATCGTCGCCACGCCGGCCTTCGAGCACGCCGCTCGCCTTGACGCGCTCGGTGCCGTACTCGACGCCGCCGGTGATGGCCGTCGATTGGCCGAGGCCGCCCGAATAGGCCGTGCCGGTGTTGCCGCTGTTGGCCAGGCCGCCGAGCTGGCGCGTGTGCTCGATGCCGCCGGTCAGGCGCCACTGGTCGTTGAGCTTGAAGGTGTTGCGCACGCCGGTGGCCGCCTGCGCGGCCCGGCCGTCGATGCTGTCGGCCAGCCGGTATTCGCTGTAGACGCGGCCGCCTTCCATGTAGCTGCTCTCGATGCCCAGGATGCCGACGTTGTTCGAGCCGGTCGTGCCGAGTTCGTCCTGGCTGTAGAGGCTGGAGACCAATTCGTAGCGGCCGTAGATGCGCGTCTTGTCGGTCACGGCGTAGTTGCCGCCGATGGCCAGCACATGGCGATCGGACTTGCGTATGTCCTGCTCGCCCTCGACGAACACATTGGCCTGCGGCAGGCCCGGCACCTGGGCCGAGATGCGCGCGCGCACGGTCGTCAGGTCTTCCACATTCGCATTCGCGGCGGCCGCGGCGCCCAACGCGGTGACGTTGCCCGCGCCCACGCCGCTGCCGAGATTGCCGCTGTAGGTCGAGATCTGGCCGTAGTCGAAACCCGAGCTGGTGCCCAGGCCCGCGCCGCTCTGCCCGTGGCGCAGGCCCACTTCGGCGACCAGTTGCTCGCCGACCTTCTTCTGCACGCTGGCGGTGAAGCCGCGGCGGCTGCCGCCGAGCAGCGCGTCCTGGCTGAAGAGCGCCTCGCCGCGCAGCGCGGTGCTGGTGTCGATGCGGTACTCGGCGCGCGCCGAGGCTTCGGTGCGCCCGGCCGAGAAACTCGCGCCGGGGTTGTCGAAGCCGGTGCTGGTCTTGTTGGCCAGCGCCACCACGGCGAGGTCTTCGGTCTGGTGGCGCAGCTCCACGCGGCCGCCGCTGCCCTTGCCGTTCTTGTCGGACTCGGTGCGCACCCACTCGCCAGCCATGGTGGTGTTCTCGCCCACGCGCGCCACCGCGGTGAGCGCGCCGAGCTTGCGGCGGTTCTCGGGGTTCTCGTCGGTACTCGCGACCACGCCCAGTTGCAGGTTGTCGGTCACCTTCACCTGCACGTCGGTGCCGGCCACGTTGAACTTCGGCCCGCCGGCATCGACCTCGTAGGTCACGCGGATCGACTGCGGATTGAGGTTCGCATCGACCGAGGAGATCGCATGCGTGAACAGGATGCGGCGGGTGAGCGGCTCGATCGTGTAGTCCACGAAGCGCGCGACCGTCGTGCGCTGCAGCACGAGGTTGGGCTGGTTGCGGTCGCGCACCACCACCTCGACCTGCTCGCTGTTGTCGACGAACTCGCCGCCCGTGGCGCTCAGGTAGTACGGGCCCGAGGTGCCGACCGCGCGGAACTCTTCCACCTGCTGCGTCTGCGCAGTGCGCGAGAAGAAGCTGGTGGCGCGCACGTTGCCGTCGTCGTACACGTGCTTGGCGCCCGTGAGCGCGCGGTTGTTCTGGCTCAGGTTGCGCACCTCGGTGCTGCTGGCGGTGGTGAAGTCGCCGTACAGCAGGTACGACCGGTTCTTGTCGATGCGCACGTAGAGCTTCTGCGTGCTCTGCGCGTCGAAGCCCTTGACCGACGAATCGCCGTACACCGGATAGAACTCGTCGGGCCGGATGTCGCGGAACAGGCGGTCGTCGCGCGCCTTGGCCGAGTCGTAGGCGGCCGTGAGCAGGTACTCGCCCTTGACGGTGCCCTTGAAGAAGAAGGCGCTGCGGGCGGCCGCGCGGCGGTTGTTGCTCTCGTCGGCCAGGCCGGCGAGCTCGGCCTCGAAGGCGGCGCCGGCAGGCATGGCGCCCAACGGCACGCCGCCGCGCCTGGTGAGGTCGAGCACGCCTTCGACGATGCCCACGCCGATCATTGGCCGCATCTCGGGCAAGAGCGCGAGGCGCACTTCCTTCACGAAGCTGCCGGCCGTCACGCGCAGGCGCGCATCACCGGGTTCGCCGGGCGGCAGCAGGCGGAACTCGGCCGCGCCGCCTTCCATGAAGACCTGCGTGCCCGGCTCGGCGGGGTTCAGGTCTTCGTCGAGCCATCGGCCGCGGTCGGTTTCCAGCGTGAGCTGGGTGCGCGCGGTCACGGGCACGCCGGCGGCATCGGTCAGGCGTACCTTCACGATCACGGGCGTGCGCAGGTCGGCCTGCGCGGACGCGGGCAGCTCGACCTGGATCGCACCGAGCTTGTCGGGCGCGACCACGGTGATCTGCTGCGCGGCGCCTCGCGCGTTGCCGAAGGGGTCCATGCCCTCCAGCAACAGGCGGTTGGCGCCGGGCTGCAGCACCACGCCGATGTATTCCCAGGCGCCGAGCTTCTTCGCATCGAGCTGGGTCTTCTTGCCGACGCGCCGCTCCTCGATGGCCTTGCCGTTGACGGTGAGGCGCAGCGCGAGGCCGGCCTCGCCCTTCACGCGCACATTGACCGACTGGGCCGGCAGCGTGTCGCCGTCCTTCAGGTCGATGAAGCCGAGGGCGTTGCCTTCGATCCGCGGCAGCAGTGCTTCAAGTTCGACCAGGCTGGGCACGGCCTGCGGCAGCAGCGGGTTGGCGCGCGGCTCGAGCATCTGGGTGCTGGTGTTGACCGGCCGGCTGGCGAAGGCGCCCACGCCGGCCGCACCGCCACCCGTGGCCGAAGCGCCCTGCGCGTTGGTGGGCAGGCCGTTCAATGCCGCGAACAGGCTGCCGGCGGGCGTGGGTGCCGGCGCGGCGCTGGCGCCGAGCGTGCCGCTCGCCGTGCCCGATGCGCCGTTGACGAAGCTGCTTGCGCCCGACGGTGCCACCGGCATCGCGATGAGCGGTGCCGAGTTGGCGAGCGTGGAACCGGTGCTGCCGGTGCTGCCCGTGACCGACGACTGGCCGCTGGCGGGCAGCGAGCGCACGTCGCCCACCGGCACGATGCGGCCTTCGGGGTCGAGCCGCATGCGCACCTGCGCTTCGGCTTCGGTGTCAGGGATGGCGGCGATGGCCGCGCGGCGCGCGATCACGTCGTTCATCACGTCGGGTGCGTCGCAGTTGCCGATGATGAAGTTGGCCTTGTGGAACTCGCCCTTCTTCAGGTCGACGAAACGGCTCTCGGGACGGCCGGCATTGCGGTTGTCGAGCACCGCGAGCTGCGCCCCGCGGGGCAGCGTGGTCTGGTCGATGCGCAGCACGTGCGTGAGGGGCTTCAGGCCGTACAGGCTCCACTTGCCCTCCACGTCGGTGATGACGTGGGTGCCGTCTTCCATGTAGAGGCGCACGCCGGGTACGCCGATTTCATCGTCGCCCTTTTGCCGCCCGTTGCGCTTGCAGTCCATGTAGACCTTGCCGAACATGAAGGCGTCGTCGGAGAACACGCCGCCGGTCACGCGCACGGTCCAGCTCGCCAGGTTCGACTGCATCGGGCCCGAGTTCGCGCGCGCGCGGTTGACGGCGTCGCCGTTGGTGGGCGCGCCCACGCCGATGCGCACGCGATAGCGCACCGTGGCCGACTGGTCCACGCCCAGCTTCAGCGCCGGGTAGTCGAAGAACAACTGCGGGCCCGCGCCGCCGACCGGATCGACCGCCGCCGCGCCATTCAGCCGCACGCTCTTGGTCACATAAGCAAAGCCCGGCGGCAGCGTGTCGGACAGGCGCACGCCGGTGACCGGAAATCCGGTCTTGTTGGTGACGACCAGGGCGTAGTCCATGAAGTCGCCGAACTCGGCCTGGCGCTTGCTGCCTTCCTTGCGCAGCACCAGCCCGAGCACATTCCCCGGATCGAGCGGGATGTGGTTGTGCACCACGTCGCAGGCGGCGCCCGCGGCGTCCAGGCCTGCGTTGACCGAGAAGTAATGGGTTGTCGCATCCGCCCCTTGCGGCGCGCCGGCATTGGGCACGATGGCGCCGCAGCGGCTGAAGGTGCCGGCCGTGGCCGGGATGAGCTGCGACGGCGCCACGTAGCCGCTGCCCGCGGGCGGCACCACGCCGATCGCATAGGTGCACGAGCCGGTGACCGGCGGCGACTGCAGGTAGAACTGGTAGCCGCCGTCGGCGCCGGTGACCATCGAGACGCTGCCGTTGGCATTGACCGTGTAGAGGCCCGACGCGCCGCCGTACAACTGGTCCGTGGTGATCGGCGTGACCGCCCCGCTGCTGCACGACTGGCGCGTGAACGTGACGACCGCGCCGGCCACCGGCTCGCGCGTGACCGCGTTGTAGACCACGCCCTGCGGATCGACCAGCAGCGACTGCACCGAGCTCGCGCTCGCCACCACCAGCATGGCCGGCGTGACGTTCACCGTGTTCTGGTCGAAGGCCGCGGCCCAGCCCTTGTTGGTGACAGCCATGCGCCCGCCGATGGCCGCGGGCTTCTGCGTCATGCGCACGGTGAACGACAGCTCTTCGCTCTGGCCCGGCGCGAGCGAGCGGCTGCCGTCGGTCACGCTCAGCACGGCCTCGGTCGGCAGCTTGAACGGATCGCTGCTCGCCAGCGACTCGCGGTCGCAGCTCGCGCGGCCCGTGAAGCCGGCCGCCGCGTTGAGCACGCCGTTGCGCGCCTTCGGCGGTGCGATCAGTTCCCAGGCGGCCACGAGGCCGTCGGGCTTGTCCATGTCGAAGGTGCAGTTCAGGTTGTCGATGAGCCGCAGGTTCGGCGCCGCGGCCACGCCGGTGTTGGTCACCTTCAGGTGGTAGTCGAGCTCGTACACGCCCTGCGCCACTCGGCGCGGCGCCGAGGCGGTCTTGACCAGCGAGAGCGTGGGCAACTGCGTGGACACCGGCGTGGGCGAGCTGTCGTTGTTCGGATTGCCGTCGCCGTCGGCATCAGGGTTGCTGCCGTTGACCGAATCGTCGAAGGCCACGGGTGCCCCGCCGGGCGCGAGCGCACCCTGCGCGCGCGCGGTGTTCAGGAGCGTGCCGGCGCGGCCGCCGACATTGAAGCGCACGTCGAAGCGCACGGTGAACTGCGCACCCACCGGCAGCACCGCGCCGGGTGCGAGCAGGTTCTCTGCACCGGCGGTGCCGTTGAACGCGCTGTTGACGGCGGCCACGGTGCCGCTCACGCCATTGCCCTGGTTGCTGGCGATGGCCAGCGAGCCCGGCACGATCGTGTACTGGTTCGCGGCCGGCACGGCCGCCGGAGTGAAGGCGCCGAACTGCGTGGTGCCGCTGCCTTCCATGAGGTCGGCCACCTGCACGCCGTAGAGCCACACGGCGCCGTAGTTGCGCACGTTGACGCTGAAGCTCACGGTGGCGGTGCCGTCGAGCTGGCCGTCAGCGCCGTGGTTCATGCGCGGCGTCGAGGCCGCCTTGGCGACGCCGATGCGGTTCTGGCTCGAGGTGATGACCACCGTGTTCGAGGGCGACGCCGCCGGCGCCACGCCGTCGTTGTAGTAGCCCTGCGCGGTGTTGCGGATGTCCCCCGCCTGGTCTGCCTTGACCTGCACCGCGAACTGCATCGCGATCGACGCATTGCGCGCCAGCGGTGCCGGCACGCCGATGGCCACTTCGACGGCCGAGGCGTCGTCCACGGTGCGATAGCTGAAGTCCGCATCGCCCGGCAGGCGGAACAGCCGCACCGCGCCGGCCGCCGTGCTCTGCAGGCTGCCCGCGATGTAGCGCGTGCCCGCGGGCACGAGGTCGCGCACCAGCAACAGGGCGGTGGGCGTGCCGTTCACCAGCACCGGCGTGCCGGCAGGTGCGGCGGTGTTGCCGGGGCGGGCGTCGCGCGCGCCGATGTTGGTGCTCGACACGGTGAAGTCGATGCGCGTGCTGCCCGGCACCACGAGGCCCGGATAGCTGGCCGACTTGGTGAGCGCGAGCACCGCCACGTCGCCCGCGGTGACGGTGTCGCGGTTGACCGCGCTGAGTTTCTGCAGCGCGGTGGTGGCGCCGAGCACCACGCAGGCGCTCCCGGTGGCCGTGGCGGGCACGGTGCCCTGCACCAGCAGCGCCGCGGTTTCGCCGGGCTGCAGTGCGATCGCGCCGCCGGCGCCCAGCGGCAGCACCGGATCGGCCGCATCGACCACGCCGTTGTTGTTGCTGTCGCGCACCACGCGCAGCGCGGAGAGATCGAGCGCATCGGCCGGACAGCCCGCACCGTTGTTCGCCAGGCCGATGGTGTAACTCGACGGCACGTTGCCGGTGTTGGTGAGCAGGTGGCTCAGCGTGACGACCGAGGCCGGCGGGCGGTCGACCGACTGGTCGTGCGTGAGCACCAGCGCCTCCACCGGCAGCACGCTGGCGACGACGCTGTTGGAGCTCGAAATCTCGGTCTGCGCAAGGCCAGCCGGCACATAGGTGGCGGTGGCGACGTTGCGCAGCACGGTGCCGCCGGCCGGCGCGGCGGCGTGCGCGACAGGTCCGGCGACCGTGCAGCACAGAACCGCCATCGCAGCGACGGCAGCGGCCATGCCGCCTCGCCATTGCTGCGAGCGGGTGCTCAGGTACGCCAGAAGAAATTGCACGCCACGAACCTTCCGTCGGCCCCTCGCACGCGGCGCGAGCCGTCAAAACTCAAAAAACTTTTTCCTCTGCCGCCTGCAAATACAGGTGCGGTTGCGTGCTGCTTTGTTGGAAGCGGCAAGGGAAAAAGGCGAAGCGAGCCGATGCGGCAGCGCCTCGCGAAAGCCGGCGGACCGCAAGGCCCGCCGGCGACTCAAACCCTTGTCGTTACTGGTTGATCTTCACGGCGAAGGTCAACGTGGCCGTGCCGCTCGGGGCCACGGAATTGCTGGCGCTGCCGCAGCTCACCGCGGTGGCGGTCTGTGCGTAGACGAGTGCCGTACCGGACACGCCGGTCGAGGTGCACTGCGTTGCAGCCGTGGGTTGCGTGGCGCTCAGCGAGGTGTACGCAGGCACTGCATCGTTGATCGCGATGTTGGCGACCGGCGAGGTGCCTTCGTTGGTGGCGACGACCTTGTAGACGATGCACTGGCCCGGCTTGAGCGACAGCGGTGCTGCCGCGAATGCGCCGTCCGCCGTGCCATCGCAGGCGACGTCGGCAGCCTGCGTCTTGAGGACGCGGATCTGGCCGGTGATCACGGTGCTGATGTCGGTGGCCGACGGGGCGCCGCAGCCACCTGGGCCGCTGAAGGTCGCGGTCACGGTCGTGGTGTCGGTTGCGCCGGCGCTGGCGCCGCCCGGTGCGAACACGCGCACCAGCAGCTTCTGCGATGCGCCCACGGCCAGCGGGCCGGCTTGCGGGCCGGTCACCAGCGTGTCGCCCGCGTCGATCTGGCCGTCACCGTTGACGTCCAGGTAGATCGCGGTGGTCCAGCCGAGCGAGGCGTCGGCCGCCGGCACGGTGGCCGTCAGCGTGTACGCACCGCAGCTCTGGTTGCCGGTGTTGGTCAGCGTGTGCGGATACACCACGGTGCCGCCCGGTGCGAGCTGGCCGCTGTTGTTCGGCGTGAGCGTGGCGCTCGACACCAGTGCGGCGGTCACGGTCACGGCGTCGGTCTTCGTGTCGGACACGATCACACCGGTCGAGGCGACGGCGGTGGACTGCACCTGGAAGTAGACCTTCTGCGCGGTGACGGGCGACTGCGTGGCAGGCGGCGTCACGCAGGCAGCGACCTGGCCTTGCGCGCCGGCATTGACGGCCACGCTGGTGATCGCCGCCGATGCGCAGGTGCCGCCCGACGCCACGAACTTCACCGTCCAGCCGGTCGGCAGGGTGCCGGGGAAGCTGGTCGACTGGCTGGCAGCCAGGCTGTAGGTGTTGTTGACCGAGTCGTTGTTCTTGACGAACAGCGCGAACACGGTGCCGGTGCCGGCGGCCGTTGCATTGGTCGAGGTGGGCAGCGGGCTCGGGCCGGGGCCCAGGTCGCCGTCAGCCACCGAGCCGGTGCCCGTGCCTGCCGCGGTGTTGGTCAGGTCGACCAGCGAACCGACGACGATGGTCACGCGATCGAGCGTGGCATCGATCTTGGTCGCGTCGCCTGCGGAGCGGCCGGTCACCGTGGCCGCGAACGGACCGGCGCCCACTGCCGTGGCGGACGGCACGTTGGCCTGCACCACGATGTTGACACTGCCGCCGGCCGCAATCGGGCCGGTGTCGGGCACGCCGTCGCCGGTGGTGTCCAGCAGCGGCGTGACGCCGTCGGCCGCGAACAGCACGAAGGTCGTGCCTGCCGGGAACGTGCCTGCCGCCACCGTGAGGTTCACGGTGTCGGTGCCGGTGCCCGCGTTGAACACCGACTGCGCGAACTTGACGCTGCCGCCGGCCACGACCGAAGGACGCGTGGTCAGGTCGGCTGCGGTGCCGTTGGGCGTGCCGGGCGTCGTGTCGACGGCGGTGGCAGCGGTCGATGGGTTGGTACCCACCGCGATGCTGTAGCTCGCCACGACCGTGTAGGCCGACGGGTTGGTGCTCGAGCCCGGCGTGCCGATGGCTGCCGCCGTGATCGTCAAGGGGACGTTGGCCGGCTCGAACTTCGCCACGTTGGTGGTGGTCGAGGTGCCGATCGCCGCGTTGCTGTTCACCAGCACCACGAAGCTCACGGTCTGCGTCACGTTCTGGCCCAGCGCGGCAACCACGGTGTTCAGCGTATTGCCGCTCACCTGGAAGTCGATGCCGGCCGGATCGCCGCCCACGCCGTCGCCCAGTGCCGTGCCGGGTGCGCTGCTCCACACCGCGGAACCCGCGACGTAGGTCATGCCGCTCGGCAGCGCGTCGGACATTGCGAACCTGCCTGGCGCGCCGCCCGTGTTGTTGAACGTGAGCGTGTAGACCGTGTACTGGCAGGTCGCGCTGGAAGCGAGGCCGGCCGACCAGGTCGTGGCGCATGCCGCCGTCGAGCGCGGACCACCGCTGGTCGCGGTCGGCCAGGCGCCATTGCCCGGACCAGCCACGGACGGAATGCCGATCGACTTGGTGACATTGAACGCCGCGTCCGTCGTCAGCGTGACCTGATCCTTGTCGGCCGCCGAGGTGTTGGGCGCGGTGTACAGCGCCGTGGTACCCGGAGTGGCGGTGATGGTCGCCGTTTCAAAAGCACCGGCACCGTTGGCCGTGCCGGGGATCGTGTACGCCACGACGAAGCGGAACACGCCGTTGTTGCCGGCCACGCTCTGGGCGGGCACGCTGCAGACGCCCGCGGCTGCGGCCGTGCACAGCGGGGTGGTGCCGTCGGGCACGCCGTCGCCGTTGGCATCGGCGTAGACCTCGACCTTGGAGAACTTGTCGGCGTCGGCATCGACCGTCAGCGTGAACGTGTCGGTACCGTTGCCGGTGTTGGTCAGCGTGTGCGGTGCATAGACGATGGAACCCGCGGCGCCGATCTTGGTGTTGACGATGGTCGTCGTGACCTGGTTGACCGAGTCGAGCGTGAAGGAACCCACCTGCTGGACCGTGGTCTGGACCAGGTTGGACGTGGCCAGCTGCGTGGTGCCGGCCGAGTCGGAGTAAGTGGCTGAAGCCTGGTTACCGATGACGGTATTGGCAGGCGGGGCCGCGGCCAGGGCGGCTGAACTTCCGAACAGGAAGCCCAGCGTCAAGGCTGCGGCGCCGGCCCAGGACACGGTCGGCTTGAAGCCGATGCCGCGCCGGGTTGGCAGGGTGGAAATCACGTGGTTTCTCCTCGGTGGTCAAAAAGGCGGTGGGACATGAAAAAACCCGGTTGCCGTGTTTCGTTGCTCGAAATCGCGGCAGCCGGGCTGCACTCGAAAAAATCGGTCGCTGGGGATACGGTGAAGAAGGCGGGGCGCCGGATCAGCGCTGTGCCGGCGCGGCCGGCGACGTCGGCGCTGCCACCGAGGCCTGCGTTGCGGCCGGCGCGACCGTCTCCACCTTGGCGCGCGCGCTCACGGCGGTGCTGCCGTTGGCGGGCAGCTGGCCCAGCGTCCAGCGCAGCGACCGGTAGTCGGCATAGGGCACCGGCTCGGTCTTGTTGTTGCCGGCGGCCTTGCGCATGAGCGGCTCCGCGCCGAACACGGCGTCCTTGGCGGCGGCCTGGACCAGGCCCGCGCCCGGCTTGGCGCTGCGCGGCTGGTACTCCAGACCTTCGGGAATCGGAAGGTCCGCCACCAGGCCGGTGACCGGCTTGCCGGTGTTGTTGGTATAGACGGCCCGGTACTCGACGATGTCGCCGGGCTTGACCGAGCTGGCATCGACCAGTTGCTCCCTCCCCTGTGCGTCCTTCACCACCTTGGACTGGGTGAGGACGACGGCAACGGCCTTCTTCTGGCCGGCCTCCAGGGTGGGCGCGGATTGGGCCGCAGCCGGTCCGGAAAAACCGATAAAGCCGGCAAAACCGGCGAGCAGGAACGCGCACGCTCCCAAATTGGAAATTCGACGACGGGACACGATTTGAGTCAGTTTTTTAATGGACATGGTTGCTCCAGATTCAAGACACACAGGGGTCCACCTCCAGCTCGGGCCGGTGATGAATTTGAGCGGCTCGGGCCGCGGGAGGAGCACCGGCCTTTGCAACGGCCGGTGCTTGGAAGAGCGATCGGCGCCCTCTTTCGAATTGCCTCGAAAGGGCCGCCATCCGCAGGACTGCACGATTTCTCTGTCGCTGTCAGTCGATCTCAGATTGTTATAGAGTATTTCTCAATGTTACTGAGCGCGCGTTCAAATGAGTAGTTTTGTGTTAACTTTCCACAAAATTATCGGTATGGAACGACAGTCCCGTTTTCGACAACTCCGAGCTTGGTGAGCCGGCGTCACCCGAAGAACCTTCGTGGCGCACGCCGGGTCTCCTGCGGAATGCAGGCGACAAGGCTGGAAGGGAGGGAGCCTGTCCGGGGCGGAGCGACCGCCGGTCGAGTGCCCGGTGGGCATCAAGGCTGTTTGAAGATATTCACAACGTAATCAACAAAAATCTTGATCTTTGGGGAATGGCGGCGCGACGGCAAATAAACCAGATTGATTTCCTGAGGCGACAAATTCAGGGATGGCAATACCGGCCCCAATGCGCCGCTGTCGATATGCGACTGCGCCAGCGACAAAGGCAACATCCCGATTCCCTTGGCCGCCAATGTCAATTTGAGGATCAATTCCTGGTCGTCCGATTGAAATACGCTCTCCACGCTCAGCCGGTGGGTTTCGCCGATCGTCGGGAGGCTGATTTCCTTCTTGCGCCCTTCGGATTCGCTGACCAGGAATGCATGCGACGCAAAGTCGGACACTTTCTCGATGGCGAGGCGCGACGCAAGGTAGGACGGTGCGGCGCACAGCACCATGGGCTCGTCCATCAGGTGGCGCGCCACCATTTCGTCGCAGCCCTCCCGCCCGCGCCGGATCGCCACGTCGACCTCTCCGCGGGACAGCTCGTCAAGGTCGTTCCCGGTTTCGACTGCAACCTCGAGCTGCGGATAGGTGGACATGAATTGGGGTAGGTGCATCGCGAGCAGGTCCCTGCCGTAGTACTGAGGGGCGATCACGCGCAGCCGCCCGGCCACCGTGCCACCGCCTGAAGAAAGGCTCACCATGACGTCGTCCAGGACGGTCAGCACATGCTGGGCCGCCACCAGGAACTCGCGCCCCTCTTCGGTGAGTGCAAACCGCGCGGAGCCGCGATGCAGCAGCTGGTGCCCGACCATCGCTTCCAGCCGCTGGAGCTGGCGCGAAGCGGACGCCTTGGGCACGCTCAGGGCGTCGGCCGCCGGCGTCAATCCTCCGAGTTGGGCGGCTTTCGTGAAGAGCCGCACATCGGACAAAGAAAAGTCTCGCATCTTCGGCTCGGAGGTCCGTTTGTTTGTTTTTTCCGTGAAACATTCCGGCGGCTTGAGAGCATCTGTGCTGCGCCGCGGGGCCAGGGAGTCCAGGTTTTCCAGGAAACCTTTGGTTCACATTTTCAAACGAAGAGCCTGAAACTGTTAACATTTGTCACAGCAAATTCAGGAAGTAGCGGGAATAGTTCACCTTTTTTCGACAAACGTGCAGGCGTGCGAAGGGCCGCGATGTCCGCCGACTGCTGCCGTCTTGCGAACAGGATTGCTGCGGCTCCGGTTCCCTGAGCAAGCGGCGGCACCTTCTGTTCGGCCGCCTCGGTCAAAGCGCAATTTTCAAAGGTCCGTTGCGGCCGATCCCACCCCTTGTTTCGACTTGAAAGTTGTGGAGCGATGCAGATGAGCGGCAGTTTCAGCGAACGATTGAACGAGCTCGCGGCAAATGCTGACCGGGGGTGGCAGGCCGATCTGGCGCGACACTGCGGCGTGTCGCGTCCCGCGATCTCGAACTGGCTCTCCGGCCGCAACAACGGCATCAACTCGTCGTATCTGTTTGCCATCGCGGACTACTTCCGTGTCCATGCGCGGTGGCTGGCGACAGGTGACGCGCCCAAGTGGGCAAAGCGCCCGACGCGACTCTCGGAGACAGTCCAGCTGCCCGTGGGCGAGGTGCTGACCAAATTCGACGAGGTGGCCTTGCGAGGAGCGAAGCTCACGCAAGCAGAACACGCCGAACTCCACCTCTGGTTGATTGGCTGGCAATCGAGGCTGTCCGGAGTGATCGAGGCGCCCACCGGCCTTGAACAGGAAGACCTCGTCCAGGGGCTCTGAGTTCGGCTGGCAAACAACCGGTAGACGCTGGGCCCTGCGCGAGCAGATGTGCATTCGCGAGAGAGCCAGGCGTACAGGCCTGTCTCGCAATACCTTCAAGAAGTACCTGCGAGCCGGCGACAAAGAGCCGCGCGCGCAGTAAATGCAGCGTCCGTAGGCTTTCGCCCGCTTGGCGAAGTCAAACCTGACTGCGGCCGTTGGGGGGCGAAATGGCGACGCACTTCATTGACGGCCAGCCGCATCAGGGAATCTACGGATATATGATTCCCCGAATGGTCTTGATTGCGTGCATTTTTTGTATACAAATAACGCACTCGATATGTGGCGCGATATTTGCGTCAAAAACGGGCTTCATCTTCCCAACACTTGCACGAGGAAAAGACCATGAGCACAGTCGTGAGCCACGCCCCCGCCGGGGCCAGCGAAGCGGGCCTTGCGCCGCACGCGGAATCGAACGCCCTCATCAAGCCCGGCTACGACCCGCGCCTGACCAACGAGGACCTCGCGCCGCTCAAGAAGCAGACCTGGGGGCAATACAACATCTTCGCGTTCTGGATGTCCGACGTGCACAGCGTGGGCGGCTACATCACCGCCGGCAGCCTGTTCGCCCTGGGCCTGTCGAGCTGGCAGGTGCTGGTGTCGCTGCTGGTGGGCATCGTGATCGTGCAGTTCTTCTGCAACCTCGTGGCCAAGCCCAGCCAGGTGACGGGCGTGCCCTACCCGGTGGTGTGCCGCGCGTCCTTCGGCGTGCTGGGCGCGAACATCCCGGCCATCATCCGCGGGCTGATCGCGGTGGCCTGGTACGGCGTGCAGACGTATCTCGCGTCGGCCGCCTTCATGGTGCTGGCGCTGCACATGGCGCCCGGCCTCGCGCCGTACGCCGATGTCGCGCAGTACGGCTTTGTCGGCCTCTCCGCGCTCGGCTGGGTCGCCTTCATGGTCATGTGGGTGCTGCAGGCCTTCGTGTTCTGGCACGGCATGGAAGCGATCCGCAAGTTCATCGACTGGGCCGGCCCGGCCGTGTACGTGGTGATGGCCGTACTGTGCGGCTGGCTGGTGTGGAAGGCGGGCTGGAGCAAGATCGACCTGAACCTGGGCGGCATCAAGTTCCAGGGTTGGGACGCGCTGCCGGTGATGCTCTCGGCCATTGCGCTGGTGGTGAGCTACTTCAGCGGCCCGATGCTCAACTTCGGCGACTTCTCGCGCTACGGCAAGAGCTTCGACGCGGTGAAGAAGGGCAACTTCTGGGGCCTGCCCATCAACTTCGTGTTCTTCTCGCTGCTGACCGTGATCACCACCGCCGCCACGCTGCCCGTGTTCGGTGAACTCATCACCGATCCGGTGCACACCGTGGGCAAGATCGACAGCACCACCGCCGTCGTGCTGGGCGCGCTGACCTTCATGATCGCCACCATCGGCATCAACATCGTCGCCAACTTCGTCTCGCCGGCCTTCGACTTCTCGAACGTGGCGCCGCAGCACATCAGCTGGCGCACGGGCGGCATGATCGCCGCGGTGGGCTCGGTGTTCCTGACGCCGTGGAACCTCTACAACAGCCCCGAAGTCATTCACTACACGCTCGACGTGCTGGGCTCGTTCATCGGCCCGCTGTTCGGCATTTTGATTGCCGACTACTACATCGTGCGCAAGCAGAAGATCGACGTCGATGCGCTCTACACCATGAGCAAGCAGGGCAAGTACTGGTACAGCGGCGGCTACAACCCGAAGGCGATCCAGGCGCTGGTGCCGTCGGCGCTCGTGCCCATCCTCTGCGTGATGGTGCCGGCGCTGCGCGGTGGCGCGAACTATGCATGGTTCATCGGCATGGGCTTGGGCTTCGTGCTCTACGTGCTCCTGAACCGCAGCAACAAGACTTGAAGAAACACTGAAGAGAAAGAAAGGGCCGCGCCGTGCGCATCAAGATCATCAACCCCAACACCACCTGGAGCATGACCGAGAAGATCGGCGCCTGCGCCCGCGCGGTGGCGCACGCCGGCACGGAAATCGTCGCGGTCAGCCCGGCCATGGGGCCGGTTTCCATCGAGAGCCACTACGACGAGGCGCTGGCCGTGCCCGGCCTGCTGCAGGAGATTGCCGCGGGCGAGCGCGAGGGCATCGACGGCTACGTGATCGCCTGCTTCGGCGACCCGGGCCTGAAGGCTGCACGCGAACTCGCGCGCGGTCCGGTGGTCGGCATCGCCGAGGCCGCGATGCACCTGGCCAGCATGATCGGCAGCCGCTTCAGCGTGGTCACCACGCTGGGCCGCACGATGGGCCAGGCCTGGCATCTGGCGGAGATCTACGGCATGGAGCGCTTCTGCGCCAACGTGCGCGCCTGCGAGCTGCCGGTGCTCGAGCTTGAAGAGCCGGGTTCCAACGCGCGCGAACGCATCGTCGACGAATGCCGGCACGCGCTCGAAGAAGACGGCTCCGACTGCATCGTGCTCGGCTGCGCCGGCATGACAGACCTGTGCGAGCACATCGGCGACCTGCTCGGCGTGCCGGTGATCGATGGCGTGGCCGCGGGCACCAAGCTCATCGAATCGCTGGTCACGCTGAAGCTCAGGACCAGCAAGCGCGGCGAACTCGCGCGGCCGCTGCCCAAGACCATGACGGGCGCGCTCGAAAGCTTCACGCTGCGCGGGTGATGCAAGCGTGTGCGGGCAAAGCCATCGAACGCTGAGCCACAATTGCCGCATGCCTCGCGCCAGTTCCAAAACCCCCGCCCCGACCGAACCCATCGCCACGCCGGCCGAGAACGGTGTAGCCGTTGGCAAGGGAAGCTCCATCGAGCGCATCGCCCAGGACATCGCCACCGCGATCGTCGAGAAGCGCCTGCCGCCCGGCACGTGGCTGCGCGAAGAAGCGCTGGGCCGCGTCTATTCGGTGAGCCGCACGAAGGTGCGCGCGGCGCTCCTGATGCTGTCGAAGGACAAGCTCATCGAGATGATTCCCGACAAGGGCGCCTTCGTCTCGCAGCCCACGGTGCAGGAGGCGCGCGAGGTGTTCGCGGTGCGCCGCATCCTCGAGAGCGAAGTGGTGCGCCTCTTCATCGCGAATGCGCGGCCGCGCGACTACCAGGTGCTGGAGCAGCACATCAAGTTCGAGCGCACCGCGCTTCGCCAGAGCCCCGCGATGGGCACGGTGCGCGAGAAGGTGCTGGGCGACTTCCACGTGGCGCTGGCCGAAGCCACGGGCAACCACACGTTGACGGAACTGGTGCGCGAGCTGGTGGCGCGCAGCTCGCTGATCGCGATGCTGTATCACTCGTCGAACGATCCGCACTGCTCGTCGGACGAGCACTCCGATTTCCTTCGCATCTGCCGCAAGGGCGACGTGGAAGGTGCCGTGGTCTGCATGGCCGAGCACCTCGAACGCATCGAAGCGAGCCTCGAACTGGGCACCGACAAGCCCGACCGGCAACTCGACCTGGTCAAGGCCCTGCTCGCCTAGAACCACCCGAAACAGCCCGACACCATTGCGCGCTGCGATGCGGGTTTTCCTGCATCCGTATTGCCGCATAAATTGTATACAGTTTCGCGTACACACTTTGTGGACGCCGCGAAACGCCGCGCCGTCCGCGCCTTTTCTCCCCTTGCCTGCGCCAGGAGATACACGATGACGGCCGAGACCCTTTCCGATTCTTCCGCTGTTTCAACAGTCCATCCGGTGGACCAGCGCCTGCCCTCCGGCAAGCTCGCGGCCCTCGGCCTGCAGCACGTGCTGGTGATGTACGCGGGCGCCGTCGCAGTGCCGCTCATCGTCGGCCGCGCGCTCAAGCTCTCGCCCGATGAAGTCGCGCTGCTCATTTCGGCCGACCTCTTCTGCTGCGGCATCGCCACGCTGATCCAGGCGCTGGGCGCCACGCAGTTCTTCGGCATCAAGCTGCCGGTGATGATGGGCGTGACCTTCGCATCGGTCGCACCGATGGTGGCGATCGCCAATGCCAACCCCGGGCAGAACGGCGCGCAGTTGCTCTTCGGCGCGATCATCGGCGCGGGCGTGGTGTCGATCCTCATCGCGCCGCTCGTGAGCCGCATGCTGCGGTTCTTTCCGCCGGTGGTCACGGGCACGATCATCGCGGTCATCGGCATCAGCCTGATGCGCGTGGGCATCAACTGGATCTTCGGCAACCCCGTGGGGCCGACGGCGCCCGCGCTGGTCGACCCGGTGTATGCCAAGTGGCTCGCCGAAGTCACCTCGCCGGGCAGCTCCATTCCCGCGGTGCCCAAGGGCTTCGCGATCATGCCCACCGTGCCCAACCCCAAGTACGCGGACCTCTCGGGTTTCGGCGTCGCGGCGCTGGTGCTCGTGTCGATTCTTCTGATCGTGAAGTACGCCAAGGGCTTCGTCGCCAACATCTCGGTGCTGCTGGGCATCGTGATCGGCGCGGTCGTCGCCACGTTCACCGGCCTCATGACCTACGAGAAAGTCGGCAAGGCCGCGTGGGTCGACATCGTGCTGCCCTTTCACTTCGGCATGCCGCAGTTCGACCCGATCCTCATCTTGACGATGACGCTCATCATGATCGTGGTGATGATCGAATCCACCGGCATGTTCCTCGCGCTCGGCGAGATGACCGACCGCAAGATCACGCAGAAGGACCTGGCCAAGGGTCTGCGCACCGACGGCCTGGGCACGCTGATCGGCGGCATCTTCAACACCTTTCCGTACACCAGCTTCTCGCAGAACGTGGGCCTTGTGGCCGTCACCGGCATCAAGAGCCGCTATGTGTGCGTGGCGGGCGGCGTGATTCTCATCGTGCTGGGCCTGCTGCCGAAGATGGCAGCGCTGGTGGAGTCATTGCCCACCGTGGTGCTCGGCGGCGCGGGCCTCGTGATGTTCGGCATGGTGGCGGCCACCGGCATCCGCATTCTCTCGGGCGTGGACTTCAAGAACAATCGCCACAACGCGATGATCGTCGCGGTGTCGATCGGCGTCGGGATGATTCCGCTGATCGCGCCCAACTTCAAGCAGTGGATGCCGCATGCGATCCACTCGCTGATCGAGTCGGGCATCTTGCTCGCGTCGATTGCGGCGGTGTTGTTGAACCTGTTCCTCAACGGCGCGAAGCACGACGAGCAAGCCGTGATTGCGGCGGCCAAGCACGCTGACGCGCACTAAGGGAAATCAGATCATCGCCAGCGGCGTCTTGCGCCGCGGCGGTGGGTGCAGGCGATCCAGTTCGGCAAGGGTCGCCGCATCGAGCTTCAGTTCGGCGGCTGCAAGGTTTTCTTTCAGATGCGCGCTGCGCACCGCCTTCGGAATCGCGACGACGCCGGGCCGCGCGATCACCGCGGCCAGCGCGAGCTGCGCGGCGGTCACGCCGAGGCGCTCGGCTATTTCACTGAGCCCATCGCCTTCGGCCAATGCACCTTGGTCGATCGGGCTGTAGGCCATCAACGGCATGCCGCGTTCGCGCAGCCAGGGCAGCAAGCTGAACTCGGGGCCGCGCTCGCCGAGCGACAGGTACACCTGGTTCGCTGCGCAGCCGGGTCCGCCGCCGATCACGCCCTCCAACTCCTCCATGTCGTCGGTGTCGAAGTTGCTCACGCCCCAGTGACCGATGCGCCCGTCAGACACCAGCGCATGCATCGCCTCGACCGTCTCGCGCAATGGATGGCTGCCGCGCCAGTGCAGCAGGTAGAGGTCGATGGCATCGAGCCCCAATCGTTTGAGGCTGCGCTCGCAAGCCTCGCGCGTGCCGCGGCGGCTCGCGTTGTGCGGGTAGACCTTGCTCACGATGAAGAGCTCATCGCGCCGCACATCGCCCGCACGCAGCGCCTCGCCGATGGCTTGGCCGAGCACGGTCTCGGCGCCGCCTTCGCCGTACATCTCGGCGGTGTCGATGAGCCGGTAGCCCAGCACGATGGCTTCGCGCACCGCGGCGACCTCGGCCGCGCGGCGTGAGGCCACCTCGCCCATGCGCCAGGTACCAAGGCCGAGGACCGGCATCTCGCCGCCGGTGGGGAGTGGGAGTGTTCGCATGTGGGCAATGGTACGAGGGCGATGCAAGCAAGCGGCAGGCATGCCCGCGACCCGGGAGGGGTGACTTCCGACACTGGCGAGCCGGCCATCGGCCTCCTAGAGTCCCCGCGAAAACCTTCACGCCACTCCGAATGAATCACGCCGTGCCGGAACCTGTAGCCATCACCGCTTTCGACGTGGTTGAACTCTTCGTGGGCGACGACGACGGCATGCTGTGGCTCACGCTCGGCTTTGCCTCGCTGGGCGAGCCGCTGGACGTACTGCACGTCGTCTGTGGGAAGACGCCCACCGGCATCTTGGAAGAAGACGCGCTGTATCTGGAGCGTACGAGCCAGGACCTGGCATGTAGCGGGGAAGTCCTGGCGCTCGCGGTGCGGGGCGAAGGCCTCGCACTCGCCCTCACGCCTGAAGGCGCCGGGGCGCTCGAGTTGCCTGAGCACGTGCGCTTTACCTTCAAGGAGCAACCGGCGCTCTTCGCGCAGGCGGTCGGAATGCTTGCGCAGATGGAGGCACTCGGGCATGGCTACATCACGGTGCGGGAGCGGGACCAGTAACGAACCCACGCTGCGCGCGACGCAGTTGCACTGGAATCGGCCGTGCTCGCTAACGATGGGCTGAACCGAGATGTTGCGCATCACGTTCATTCCAGCGGCGTTGCAGCAGCTTCACCTTCCGCGCGCTCTGGGCATCGACCGGCGTGTAGACCACGAGCCGCATGTCCGGCGACTCCTCGACCATGAACGAGCTTTGCTCCAGTTCCATCCGCCCGACACCGCGCACCTCGAAGCGCTTGGCCCGGTCGGTGCGCATGCTCACGTTGTGGTCCGGCCACCATTGCCTGAATTCGGGGCTGGCGGCCTGCAGGCGTTCGATCAACGCGAGAAAAACCGGATCGTCGCGATGTCGCCCGAACTCGACGCGAAAGCGCGCGAGCATGGCGCGTGCATCGGTTTCCCACTGCGGTATCGCCGCACGGTGCGCTGGGCTTGCGAACACCAGCCACAGCATGTTCCTGTCTTCGGGCGCGAGTACCGAGAGGTCGCCGAACACCGCCGACAGCGCGTCATTCCATGCAATCACGTGCATCGATGCGGTGGCGAGATAGGCCGGCCCGGTGACTGCATCGAGCATGCGGCGCAGGTGCGGCGTGACCGCGAGCGAAGGACCGGGCACGATCGGCGGCGGCCGGTTGTGCGCCAAGGTGAAAAGATGCGCGCGCTCGGTCGCATCGAGCTTCAGTGCCTGGGCGATGCGGTCGAGGAAATGCGCCGACACCTCGATCTCGCGCGCCTGCTCCAGCCACGTGTACCAGGCAAGGCCGACGCCTGCGAGGTGGCACACCTCTTCGCGCCGCAAGCCCGGCGTGCGCCGCCTCGCCGTGGTCGGAAGGCCGACTTCGGCGGGCTGCAAACGCTCGCGGCGGCTGCGCAGGAACGCGGCCATTTCGGCGCGCGCCGGGATGCTGGACGGTGAGGTCATTGCGTGAGACCGGTGTTTTTTATACCCGGATAACTTCCTGTCTTGTCGAGGGATGTTAGGCCCTCTACGCTGGGTTTTTCAACCAACGGAAGACCACCGAATGACACCCATCGCGCGCATCAGGGAACGCTTTCTCGACTTTCGCAGCCGGCTCTACAACCTGCACGATCTAGCAGCCGTCGACGACCATCTGCATCCGGAATTTTCGAGCCACAGCGCCAATGTCCGTCCGCTGTTGGAGGCGGCACGATCGAGCGGTGCATCGCACATCGATGTACGGCCCGCCTACAAGGAATTCGTGAAGACCTTCTACACGGGCTTGCCCGACCTGAAGCCGGTGCACCAGGAGGTCCTTGTCGAGGATGAGGGCCTCATGGCGATGACGCAATGGGAGGCGACGCACACCGGCGTCTTCTTCGGCGTGCCGGCCACGGGCAAGGCACTGCACTTCTCGACGGCGGACCGCTATCGCCTGCAAGACGGCCTGCTGGTCGAGCACTGGGATGTGGTGGACGCGCTGGAGGCCTGGCTCGCGCTCGGCATCGTCGTTCGCCCCGGGGCTGCCTAGACACCATCCAAGAAGCACTGCGGCACAGGAAGGACCTGACGGGCCTTGAAAGATCGGTGGACATGCTTGCATCGCGGCGAACGGCCGCAACGCCGGACGCGGCGCATGTCACTGCTTCAAGGCCGCTCCGATATCGGCCGCCACCTGGCGTGAATTCATGATGAGGGTGTGGATGGTCGGCAGCAGCTGCACCGGGATCGATGCCAGTTGAACTTCCTTCACCGAGACGATGCCGTCGTTCGGTTCGTCGCCGAACGGCATCCACTTGCCGCGCGGCCCCTTGGTGCCGGCGTACACGCGCAAGGGAATGTCGGGCACCGGCAAGGCGTCCATGAAGTTCCGGCTGGCCAGCAACTGGCCCATCTCGCCGGTCAGCACGCGGAACAACCACCGCCTCGACAGCCTGATCGCCAGGCTGGATGCCGTGCTCGGCGGCGCCAGGAAAACGCCGAGTTCCGGCGCGTGCGCCAAGGTCGGCAACACGGCCCGGGTCAACACGCAGCCCAGCGAATGCCCGACCACGATGAAGCGCTCGCCATGCGTGCGTGTGGCGATGAATCCGCGAAGCCGTGCGACGCACGCATCCCAGCCTTCGAACGCGGCGGAATAGCCGAACAGATGGGTCGTGATTCCCTTGGCGCGCAGGCGCCTGGCGAGCAGCAGCATCGAGACGGGCGTTCGGCCGAGGCCGTGGATGAGGATGGCGTGCATGTCGGTTGTCTGATGTGAAAGTCCGCTGCGTCGAGAGTACGAGATGTCTGATACCAAACGGCAAGTGGCAGCGGCACAAGCATTAATGTTCCGGACTAGCATCCTTACTGCAACAAGTACAGGCTTTTACCGCCCCCTCTCGGGACAAAGATCGGCGAAATCCCACAGCTCAGCCCGCGGCTCCCGCAAGCAGCTTGTCCGGCGTCAGCGGCAACGAGCGTACGCGCCGCCCGGTCGCGTTGTAGACCGCATTCGCCACCGCGGCGGCGACGCTGATCACACCGATCTCGCCGATGCCCTTGGCGCCCATCGGGTTCACGCGCGGATCGGTCTCCGGCACGAACACGACATCGATGTCGCCGATGTCCAGGTTCACCGGCACGTGGTAGTCGGCCAGCGTGCGGGTGATGAAGCTGCCGTCCCGCGTGTCGAGCACCGACTCTTCCATCAGCGCGTTGCCGAGCCCCCAGACGATGCCGCCCACGATCTGCGAACGCGCGGTCTTCGGGTTGAGGATGCGGCCGGCGGCGATCGCCGCAGTGAAGCGCGGGATCTTCACGATGCCCAGGTCCTCGTCGACCCAAACCTCGCAGAAATTCGCGCCGAAGGTGTAGTGCGAATGCGTGGCCTTGGCAGGCTCCGGGCCGGGCATGTCGACGCTGGCCGAATGGGCGTTCACGCCGGCGGCCTGCATCAGTTCGGCCACCGTGGGCGGGCGCACGAACTTCAGGGTCGAGCGCGCCTGCAATTCATCCATCGCCTGGCGGCACGCCGCCTGCGCGGCCGCGGTGAAGGTGCCCGCCCCCCACGACCCGCCCGAGCCGGGCGTGCGCGGCAGGGCCGAGTCGCCCAGCCGCACCTCCACGCGGTCCAGCGGCAGCCCCAGCGCGTCCGCCGCCGCCTGCGCCACGATGGTGTAGCTGCCGGTGCCGATGTCGGTGGCGGCCATCTCCACCAGCGCATGCACGTCCACGCGGCTGCGGCGGGTGATGCTCACCCTGGCCGATGCGCCGCGGAACGGCGCGCCGCGCGACGACGCCGCCACCCCATGGCCGATCAGCCAGTGCCCGCGCTTGGTGGCACGCGGCTCGGCCTTGCGTTCATGCCATCCGAATCGCTCCGCGCCCAGGTGCAGGGCCTCGGCCAGCGAGCGCGACGAGAACGGCAGGCCGGTGTCGGCGTCCATCGGGGTGTCGTTGCGCAGCCGCAGCGCGATCGGATCGAGCTTCATCGCCGCCGCGAGCTCGTCGATCGCCGATTCGAGCGCGAAGCTCGCCGGCGCCTCGCCCGGGGCGCGCGTCCACTTGGGCGTCTGCACGTTCAACCGGAACACGCGGTGCGTGACGCGCGAGTTCGGCGTGGCATACATCATCCGGGCCATCACACCCGTCTGCTCGACGAACTCCTCGGTCATCGAGGTGTGGGTCATCGTCTCGTGGACCACGGCCTGCAGGCGGCCGTCGGCGTCCGCGCCCAGCCTGATCTGCTGCCGGTTGTGCTGGCGCAAGCCGACGTTCATGAACATCTGCTGGCGCGTCAGCATGAGCTTCACCGGCCGGCGCACGATGCGCGCCGCCAGGATGGCGAGCACCGCGTTGTCGCGCGTCTGTATCTTGCTGCCGAAGCCGCCGCCCACGAAGGGCGAATGCACACGCACGTTCTCGCGCGGGATCTCGAAGGTGGCGGCAATCGTCGGCACGGCTTCCACCACCATCTGCAGCGAGTGGTGCACGGTCACGCGGTCGCCGTTCCAGACGGCGATGGTCGAGTGCGCCTCCATCGGGTGGTGGTGCTCGATGGGCGTGTCGTACACCGCATCCACGCGCATCGCCGACGCCGCCAGGCCGGCATCCGCGTTGCCGTGCGCCGAGTCGGTCTTGATCCCCGCATTCACGATGGGCGGCGCATATGCGTTCTCGAGATGGTCATCGAAGCCGATGGCCGGCTGCCGCGCGTCGTAGCTCACCGCCACCAGCCTGGCCGCGTGACGGGCCTGCTCGATCGTCTCGGCCACCACGATGCCGATGAACTGCCCGTGGTGGTGAATCCGGTTGTCCTGCAGCACCGGGATCGCGCGGGTCAGCCGGTTCTGCGGCGTCTGCCCTCTCTTGCGCCGGCATGCGCGGCGCATTCCGGTGGGTGATGACGGCCAGCACGCCGGGCAGGCGTTCGGCCGCACGGGTGTCGATGTCGCGGATGGTGCCGGCCGCGATGCTGCTGTTCAACGCCACCGCATGCACCAGCCCGTCGAAAGGGAACTCCGCGGCATAGCGCGCCTGGCCCGTCACCTTGAGACGGCCATCGATTCGCGAGACGGCCTGGCCGACGAGCGGTTGCGTATTGGGCTTCATGCGCGGCGCTCCGTCGCGTGGTCGAGGGTCAGCTGCGAGATCGCACGCACCAGCAGGCGCCGGGCGAGCTCGACCTTGAACCCGTTGTGCGCGAGCGGCCTGGCTTCGGCAAGCCCGGCCTCGGCGGCGGCCCGCAGCGTGGCTGCGTCGGGGCGGGCGTCCTTGAGCATCGCTTCCGCCTCCCGCACCCGCCAGGGCTTGTGCGCCACGCCGCCCAGGCACAGGCGCGCCTCGCGTATCCGGTTGCCGTCCATGTCCACCGCGGCGGCGACCGACACCAAGGCAAAGGCGTAGCTCGCGCGCTCGCGGACCTTCAGGTAGACAGAGCGCGAAGCGAAGCGCGCCGCATCGGCGGGCAGGTCGATCGCGGTGATCAGTTCGCCGGGCGCGAGGTTCGCATCGTGCTGCGGCTCGTTGCCGGGCAGCCGGTGGAAATCGGCGATGGGAATGGCGCGGCGGCCGTCCGGGTCTCGCACCTGCACCGTCGCCTCCAGCGCGTGCAGGGCCTGCGCCATGTCGCCCGGGTAGGTGGCGATGCACTGCTCGCTCGCCCCCAGCACCGCATGGTGGCGATTGAAGCCCTGCAGCGCGCCGCAGCCCGAGCCCGGCAGGCGCTTGTTGCAGGCCTGGTTCACGTCGTAGAAATACGGACAGCGCGTACGCTGCCGCAGGTTGCCCCCGTTGGTGGCGACATTGCGCAACTGGCCCGACGCGCCCGCAAGGATGGCCTGGCTCAGCAGCGGGTAGCGCTGCCGCACCGCGGCGTGGTTGGCCGTGTCGCTGTTGCGCGCAAGCGCTCCCAGGCGCAGACCCCGGGCCGTGGTCTCGATGCGCGAGAGCGGCAAGCGGTTCAGGTCGACCAGCCGGTCGGGCATGGCCACGCCCTCCTTCATGAGATCGACGAGATTGGTGCCGCCGGCGATGAACATCGTCGAGCGGGGTTCGCGGCTGGCCGCCTCGATGGCTGCGCTTTCGTCGGCCGGGCGAAGGTAGGCGAAGGGCTTCATGCGCGAGCCCTCCGGCGGCTCGCGGGCAGGGCCACCGACCTGACCGCGGACACGATGCCCGGATACGCACCGCATCGGCAGATGTTGCCGGACATCCTCTCGCGGATCTCGGCATCGGTCAGGTCTACCCGCCCGCTCGCCCGCACGTCCGGCGTCACGAAACTCGCCGCTCCTTTGGCGGCTTCGTCCAGCATGCCCACGGCCGAGCAGATCTGCCCCGGGGTGCAGTAGCCGCACTGGAAACCGTCGTTCTCGATGAAGGCGGCCTGCACCGGATGCAGCGCATCGCCGCGCGACAGGCCCTCGATGGTGGTGAGCGCCGCGCCGTCATGCAGCACGGCAAGCGCGAGGCAGGAATTGATCCGGCGCCCTTCCACCAGCACGGTGCACGCACCGCATTGCCCGTGGTCGCAGCCTTTCTTGGTGCCGGTCAGTGCGAGGTTCTCGCGCAGCAGGTCCAGCAGCGTGGTGCGGGTGTCCACGTTCAGCCGGTGCTCGCGGCCGTTGATGCGCAATGCGATCTCGGCAAAGGCGGCCGCGCCGTCTTCGCGTCCGGCCTGCGCCCGCGCCGGGTTGGGCCAGATCGGCATCAGCGCTGCCGCACCGCCGGCCATGCCGGTGTCGGCCAGGAATTCGCGGCGCGTGACGGGCGCGTTGCGGGTCAGGGCATCGTCGTCGGATGGAGTCATCGTGTGTCCGTCATCTTGAGAAGGGTTGATTCGCCAGATCCCGGGATCGGCGGCATCGGGCATCGAGCCCATTCACCGACGGAAGCCGGCTTGTTCCTGCGATGAAAGTATGCGAAGGCGCCTGGCACGCCGTCTTTCAGAAACCCGGAGGCTTGTCAGGATCGCGGAACGAAATTCGCGCGAAAAGCCAGCGGCGTGATCCCGCGTTGCCGCCGGAACGTGGACGTCAGGTGGCTCTGGCTGGCAAAGCCGAGCTGCATGGCGATGCCTCCGATGGGCTCGCGGGTTTCGGCCAGCAGGGCTTCGGCTTGCCGCACGCGTTCCTCCAGAACGAACGCATAGGGAGACATGCCGGTCGTCGCCTTGAAACGCCGCGCGAAGCTGTCCGGGGCGAGGCCGGCGACGGCGGCCATGTCCTTGATCGAGAGATCCGTCCCCACATGGGCACGCACATAGTCACGCACCCTTTCGCTGGCCGGGCGAGAAAGCGCGGCGTGCCGGGTCGGCGGGAGCGGTGATGCGGCCCGGCCGCCGACGACCGCCAGCCGATCCAGGACGAGCGCGGTCAGATGCTCCACATAGCCCGCCGACGGGCCCCAGCCGGCCAGCAGTTCGTCGCGCAAGCTGGCGATCAGGACACGCAGGACCTCGTCGCGCGCGTTGGCGATGATGCCGATGCCGTCCGGCAAGGCCGAGCTTCCGAAACTCGGGTCGATCCACAGTGCCGTATAGGACAGTCGGGCCTCCAGATAGGCGTTGCGCCGCTCGGTCCCTGCCGGCACGAAGGTCAGCGCGCCCGCGTAGTCGGCGCCGTCGTAGACGACCTTGCCGTTCGCGCGAATCAGGGTTCGCCCGGTGCGCCCGCTGTCGGTGAGTACCAGCAGGTGCTGGGGCGCCGTCCAGACGACATCGCTCTCCGCGGACTGCCAGTGCCGATGGTCCAGGCGCACCCTTCCGCCGAGCCAGGACCTATCGAGCGCCGACCTCGTCGACGCAACGCGCTCGACGATCTCACCGCTCCCGACGAGGGGCCTGATGGACATGCGTTCCTCCTGTCGCTGCATGTGCGTCCGTCCACGCACTTCGAACCGATTCGCTGATGCTCCAGCTTGGCCGGTCAGACAGCCCCGGGGCGCAAAGGTTCGATCGCCATCCCGTAGGCAATTCCAGACGCCCGGGAATACCCTCTGCCGCCCTTGAACCCTTCTTGCCTACATTTCTTGTATGCAAGACAAAGCGACGCTTGCATGCAACCTCGACAAGACATAAAGACAGGAGACTCCATGCCTCGCTTCGCCAAATCGCTCTTCGGTCAGGTGGTCATCGCGCTGGTGCTCGGCGTGCTCGCCGGCCTCTTCTGGCCCGAGTACGCCGTCAAGCTCAAGCCGCTGGGTGACGGCTTCATCAAGCTGATCAAGATGATCATCCCGGTGCTGGTGTTCTGCGTCGTCGTGCACGGCATCGCGGGCGCGGGGGACCTGAAGCGCGTGGGGCGGGTGGGCGTCAAGGCGCTGATCTATTTCGAGGTGCTCACCACCATCGCGCTCGCCATGGGCCTGGTGCTGGCTTTCGTGTTCCAGCCGGGCGTGGGCATGAACGTGGACCCGGCCAAGCTCGACCCGGCCGCCATGAGCGCCTATGCGTCGAACGCCGACAAGCTCACCAGCGGCGGCACGGTCGAGTTCCTGATGAAGCTGATCCCGACCACGGTGGTCAACGCCTTCGCCACGGGCGACGTGCTGCAGGTGCTGCTGTTCGCGGTGCTGTTCGGCTGCGCGCTGTCGCTCCTGGGCGATCGCGGCAAACCGGTGGCGGTGGTGGTGGACGCGCTCTCGCTGGTGCTCTTCAAGATCATGGGGATCATCATCAAGCTGGCGCCGCTGGGCGTGCTGGGCGCCATCGCGTTCACGGTGGGGCAGTACGGCATCGGTTCGCTCAAGCAGCTGGGCATGCTGGTCGCGCTCTTCTATGGCGCTGTGCTGGTCTTCGTGTTCGTGGTGCTGGGGCTGGTGATGCGCTTCTCGGGCTTCACCCTGTGGAAGCTGCTGCGGTACCTGCGCGAAGAGCTCGCCATCGTGTTCGCCACCACCTCGTCGGACAGCGTACTGCCGCAGATCATGGCCAAACTGCGCCGCATGGGGATCCGCGATTCGACGGTGGGCTTGGTGATCCCGACGGGCTACTCGTTCAACCTCGATGCCTTCTCGATCTACATCACGCTCGCGGCGGTGTTCATCGCGCAGGCGACCAACACGCCGATCTCGATGGCGGACCTGCTGACCATTCTGGCGATCGCGCTGGTCACCTCCAAGGGCGCGCACGGCGTGCCGGGCTCGGCCATCGTGGTGCTGGCCGCGACGCTGCATGCGATTCCGGCGATCCCCGCCATCGGCCTGGTGCTGGTGCTGTCGGTGGACTGGTTCATGGGCATCGCCCGCGCGCTCGGCAACCTGATCGGCAACTGCGTGGCAACGGTGGCGATTGCCGCGTGGGAAGGCGACATCGACCGCGAGCGCGCGCATGCGGTGCTCGACGGCACGTACACGCCGGACGACGAGCCGCTCGCCGACGCGCCCGTGACAAACACCGTCGCTGCATCCACTTCCACCGCCCACTGAAAACAATGGCCAACGACGTCAGTCCCACCGCCATCGCCGAGCGCGTCGTCGAGGCGATCCTTGCGCAGAAGCTCGCGCCGGGCGAGCGGCTGGGCGAGCAGGCCCTGGCCGAGAACTTCGCGGTGAGCCGCACGATGGTGCGCGAGGCGCTCATGCAATTGCAGGCGCGCGGCTTCGTCGAGGTGCAGTCGCGCCGCGGCTGGTACGTGGTGGAGCCTTCGGCCGAGGAAGCGCGCGATGCGTTTTCGGCGCGCCGCATCGTCGAGGCCGGCATCCTGGCCGCGAGCGAAGGCCGGCCGCTGGGCAAGGTGATCCGGAAGCTCCGCGACCACATCGCCGACGAGCAGCGCGCCATCGAAGGCGCCGATGCCGCAACGCGCGCCTTCCTGCTGGCGGACTTTCATGTCTGCCTCGCCGAGCAGATGGGGCACCAGTTGCTGGTCGACGTGCTGCGCGACCTCACGGCGCGCACCACGCTCGCGGCCACGCTCTACCAGTCGAAGCACGAGGCCGGGCAGTCGTGCGCGGAGCATGGCGCCATCGTCGCGGCGCTCGAAGAAGGCGACACGGACAAGGCGCGCCGCCTGATGCTCGATCACATCGGCAACGTCGAGCGTGCGCTCGAGGTGGAAGCCACCGCCGAGCCCGATGCGCCGAGCCGCCTGCGCGCCACGCTGGCGCCGGTCGCGCTGCCGCGCGCCAAGCGCTGAAGCCGTCCGTGCATTAGTGCCACGGCACGCTATCGATGAGATAGCACGCGGCGACGGCCCGGCAACAGCTGCGGGCGAAATCGCCCGCTCATGGCGCGCCCCTGCACAAGAGCGTGCCCGCTGACAGGATGGCGCCGCCCTGCTCGGCTACAGTCCGAGACACCTATGAATTCACCCCAACTCCAGCGCGGCGTGTTCCTCGCCCTGCTCGCCGCCGTCACTGTCGCCTTCGTCTGGGTGCTGCTGCCGTTCTTCGGCGCTGTGCTGTGGGGCGTGGCGCTGGCGATCCTGTTCACGCCGCTCTACAAGTGGCTGCTCAGGAAGATGCCCGGCAAGCGCAATGCCGCCGCGCTCTCGACGCTGGCCATCTGCCTGTTCATCGTCATCCTGCCGCTCGCGATGGTGGGCGTGTCGCTGGTGCAGGAGGTCGCGCTGGTCACGCAGAACATCCGTTCGGGCCAGATCAATTTCGCGGCCTACTTCCAGCAGATCCTGGCCGCCGCGCCGCAGTGGCTGCTGAACCTGGTGGAGCGCTTCAACCTGGGCGACGTGGCGGCCTGGCAGGCGCGCATCTCGGCCATCGCGGGCCAGGGCAGCCAGCTCATTGCAGGGCAGGCGCTGGCCATCGGGCAGAACACCTTCGATTTCGTCATCAGCTTCTTCGTGATGCTGTACCTCCTGTACTTCCTGGTGCGCGACGGCTCGACGCTCTCCAAGACCATGCGCGACGCGGTGCCGCTCGCCAAGCCGCACACGCACTACCTGCTCAACAAGTTCACCACCGTGATCCGCGCCACCGTGAAGGGCAACGTGGCCGTGGCCATCGCGCAGGGAACGATCGGAGGGCTGGCATTCTGGTTCCTCGGCGTGCAGGGCGCGCTGCTGTGGGCGGTGCTGATGGCCTTCCTGTCGCTCCTGCCCGCCGTGGGCGCGGCGCTCATCTGGGGCCCGGTGGCGATCTACTTCCTGGCCACAGGGCACTTCTGGCAGGGCGGGGTGCTGATCTTCGTGGGCGTGTTCGTGATCGGCCTGGTCGACAACATCCTGCGCCCCGTGCTCGTGGGCAAGGACACGCAGATGCCCGACTACATCGTGCTGATGTCCACCATCGGCGGCATGGCGATCTTCGGCATCAACGGCTTCGTGATCGGGCCGGTGATCGCGGCGCTGTTCATGGCGGCGTGGAGCCTGTTCGCGGACTCGGGGCATGTGGGCAACGGCCACCAGACGATCGAGCCGCCGCAGACGCCGGAAGCAGCCGACCCGGCAGTCCTGCCCGAGAACCGCAAGAAGGGCTGACCCCGCCACAAGCCGGCGCACCCGCCGCCGGTCGCGCGCACTCGCTGCATTTGGCGCGCGCATTTCCGCATTTCGTCGCATGCCGCTGGGCGCCGCTCGGCGCCTGCGGGATCGTCGGGGCCTCTTCACTGCAACGAGGCCCGCCATGCAACCTTTCGCTCTCCCTTCCAGCCCGGCCGTGCGCGCGATGTGCGCCGCCGCCCTCCTCGCGCCGCTGGGCGCCTTTGCCGCCGACCTGCGCCTGAGCGTGGCCGACGGCCCCGCCGCCGACGCCACGCTGTACGCCGCGCTCTACGACAGCGCCGCCGGCTTCGCAGGCACCGCGCTGGCTTCGCAGATGGTGCCGATGCGCGCCGGTGCGGCGCAGCTCGTGTTCCCGGGCCTGGCGCCGGGGCGCTATGCGGTGCGCGTGTTCGCGGACGAGAACGGCAACGGCAAGCTGGACACCAACCTGCTGGGCATGCCGACCGAACGCTACGGCTTCTCGAACGACGCCAAGGGCAACCGCGGCGCGCCCGAATTCGACGCTGCCACCATCGGCGTCGATGCCGACCTGCAGACCGTCATCCACCTGCGCTGAGGCCGCCATGCAAAGACGCGAACTCATGCGCCTGCTGGCTTCGGCCGGCGCACTTTCCCTTCTTGCGCCCCTGGCGCGCGCCGCGGGCAAGGACACCTGGCAGACCGACTTCGAGGCGGCCGACGCGCCCTGGAAGACCGGCTTCGCCACGCCGCCGGGCGACCTGCCGCTGACCCGCGCCACGGTGCGCGGGCGCTTCCCCGACGCCGTCGCCGGCACGCTGTTCCGCATCGGTCCGGCGGGCCATGACCTGGGCGGCGAGCGCTACCACCACTGGTTCGATGGCGACGGCATGGTGCATCGCTTCGTGATCGATGGGTCCGATGTGCGCCATCAGGGCCGCTACGTCGCCACGCCCAAGCGCGTGGCCGAGGTGCGGGCCGGACGCCGGCTGTTCGAGGCCTTCGGAACCATGCCGCCAGGCGTCGAGCCGCCGACCTCGGCCGACAGCATCAACGTCGCGAACACCAGCGTGCTGCCGTTGCAGGGCGAAGTGCTCGCGCTGTGGGAAGGCGGCTCGGCCACGCGCGTCGATGCGCGCACGCTGGACACGCTCGGCGTGAAGACCTGGCGGCCCGACCTCGCGGGCATGCCCTTCTCGGCGCATCCCAAGGTGGACCCCGACGGCACGGTCTGGAACTTCGGCGTCAGCAGCAGCCAAGGCCTGATGGCGCTGTACGAGATCGGCGCCGACGGGGCCCTCCGCCGCGCGACCGCACTGCCCGTGCCCGACATCGGGATGGTCCACGACTTCGCCGTGACCGATCGGCACCTGGTGTTCCTGATGCCACCGCTGGTCTACGACGGCAAGCGCAAGGAAGCCGGCGCGAGCTTTCTCGACGCGCATGTCTGGCGGCCCGAACTCGGCATGCGCGCGCTGGTGGTCGACAAACAGAATTGGGACAAGCGCCAGATGCTCACGCTGCCGGCCGGCTTCCTGTTCCACGTGGGCAATGCCTGGGAAGAAGACACGCCGCGCGGCACACAGATCCACATCGACTACGTGCGCTCCGACAACGCCGACTCAGTGTTCACGACCAACCGCGAACTGATGCGGGCGCGCATCGCAAGAAGCACCCGTCCGCACCTGACCGTCGCCACGCTGAACCTCGGCACCGGCGAGGCCGCGCAGAAAGCACTGCCGCTGGAAGCGGAGTTTCCGCGCATCGATCCGCGGCGCGTCGGCCTGCGCCATCGCCATGTGGTGCACGCGACACAGTTGCGGCCCGGCCTGCCGGGCTTCGGTGCGGTCGCGCGCACGGATGTCGAGACCGGTCGCAGCCAGCGCTTCAGCTATGGGCCGCGGTCCATCGTGGAAGAGCACGTCTTCGTGCCCGATGGCTCGAAGCCGGGTTGGGTGCTGGGCACGGTGCTCGACTTCGGCCGGCAGAGAACGGTGCTGTCGTGCTTCGCTGCCGATCACCTGGCAGCAGGGCCGGTGGCACAGGCCACGCTGCCGTACGCGCTTCCGCTG
Organism: Variovorax sp. W2I14; assembly: GCF_050435205.1. Lineage (NCBI taxonomy): Bacteria > Pseudomonadati > Pseudomonadota > Betaproteobacteria > Burkholderiales > Comamonadaceae > Variovorax > Variovorax sp. W2I14. The sequence continues at coordinate 3,483,647 of NZ_JBNDJX010000001.1, forward strand.
GGTCTGCACGGGGCGTTCGTTCCGGCCTGAAAAAATCAAACCGTCACGCTGAGCTTGTCGAAGCGCCGCGCGAGGCTTCGACAGGCCCAGCCCGAACGGATGTTTTTGAACTCAACGCGAACGATGGCCGGGTTTACCGCCGCTTCCCGATCCGTTCGCACTGAGCTTGTCGAAGTGCCGGCGCAAGGCTTCGACAAGCTCAGCCCGAACGGGCGCGTGGGTTCAGCCCGAACGGATGTCGATGAATCGCAAGTCCGTATCAGGCCGCCCACCAGCCTTCATCGAACCGCCCCTGCAGGAACGCGACGAACCCCGACACCTTGCCCGGCACCAGCTTGGGCGACGGGAACACGGCGTGGATCTCCTGCTCGGGCAACGCGTGGTCGCCGAGCACCGCGACCACCTTGCCGGCTGCCATCGACTCGCTCGCCACGTAGCGCGGCATGAGCGCGATGCCCAACCCGTCGCGCGCGGCCGCCAGCACAGCCGAGAGATTGTTCGAGCGAAAGCGACCCGAGACCGGCACCGTCACCGGCTCGCCCTTGGGCGTGTGCATGCGCCAGAACTCATCGCCCACCACGCTGCTGTAGATGAGCGCCACGTGCGCGCTCAGGTCCTGCGCACGCTTCGGCGTGCCGTGCTTCTTCAGATAGCCGGGCGCCGCCACCATGACCCACGGGTTCGCGCCGAGGTAGCGCGCACCCAGCGACGAATCGGCCAGCTTGCCCATGCGGATCGCCACGTCGATGCCCTGCGCAATGAGGTCGACATAACGGTCCTCGAAGCTCAGGTCGAGTTGCACCTGCGGATGCCGGCGCATGTATTCGAGCGCGAGCGGCACCACCACGCGCCGCCCGAATGCCACCGAAGTGCCCACACGCAGCAGCCCTTGCGCCTGGTTCTGCCGCAACTGCACGATGCTGTCGGCCTCCTCGGCATCGCGCACGATGGTCTTGCACTTCTCGTAGTAGAGCGCGCCCGGTTCCGTGAGGCTCACGCCGCGCGTGTTGCGGTTGAGAAGGCGCACCTTCAGCCGCGTTTCAGTCGCCGCGATCTGCTTGGTCACGGTGGGTTGCGTGGTGTTGAATTCGCGCGCCGCTTTCGAGAAGCTGCCGGTCTCCACGACCCGCACGAACATTTCCATTGCCAAGAGTCTGTCCATTCGCGGATGGTAGCCAGTTATTCTGCGACGGAATAGGTTTTATGGTCCGCAGCCGTCTTCTTCGAATGGCTCCCACTTCCTACAGTGGGCTCCACTTAATGGAGACAGTCTCATGGCAAAAATGAAAGCAGTCCAAGCCGCCGTGCTTGTGATGGAAAAAGAAGGCGTCACTCAGGCCTTCGGCGTGCCCGGTGCCGCCATCAACCCGATGTACTCGGCGCTGCGCCAGCGCGGCAGCATCTCGCACATCCTTGCGCGCCACGTCGAAGGTGCCTCGCACATGGCCGAGGGCTACACGCGTGCAGTCGCGGGCAACATCGGCGTGTGCATCGGCACCTCGGGCCCGGCGGGCACGGACATGATCACGGGCCTCTATTCGGCCTGGGCGGATTCGATTCCAATCCTCTGCATCACCGGCCAGGCGCCGCGCGCGCGGCTCTACAAGGAAGACTTCCAGGCGGTCGACATCGAGTCGATCTCCAAACCCGTCACCAAGTGGTCGGTCACCGTGCGCGAGCCCGGCCAGGTGCCGCAGGTGTTCCAGCAGGCCTTCCACCTGATGCGCTCGGGCCGCCCTGGCCCCGTGCTCGTCGACCTGCCCTTCGATGTGCAGATGGCCGAGATCGAGTTCGACATCGACAGCTACGAGCCGCTCACCCCCTACAAGCCGGCCGCCACGCGCGCCCAGATCGAGAAGGCCATCGGCATGCTGCAAGCGGCCGAGCGCCCGCTGATCGTGGCCGGCGGCGGCGTCATCAACGCCGATGCGTCCGACCTGCTCGTGCGTTTTGCCGAAGCCACCGGCGTGCCGGTGATCCCGACGCTGATGGGCTGGGGCGCGATCCCCGACGACCATCCGCTGATGGCCGGCATGTGCGGCCTGCAGACCAGCCACCGCTACGGCAACGCGACGATGCTCGCTTCCGACTTCGTGCTGGGCATCGGCAACCGCTGGGCCAACCGCCACACGGGCTCGGTCGACGTCTACACCAAGGGCCGCAAGTTCGTGCACGTGGACATCGAGCCCACGCAGATCGGCCGCGTGTTCACGCCCGACTTCGGCATCGTCTCGGACGCGAAAGCCGCGCTCACGCTCTTCGTCGAAGTGGCCGAGGAAATGAAGGCCGCGGGCAAGCTCACCGACCGCCGCGAATGGGCCAAGTCGTGCATCGAGCGCAAGAAGACGATGCTGCGCAAGACCAACTTCGACGAAGTGCCGATGAAGCCGCAGCGCGTGTACCAGTGCATGAACAACAACTTCAGCAACGACACCTGCTACGTGAGCACCATCGGGCTCTCGCAGATCGCGGCCGCGCAGTTCCTGCACGTGTACAACCCGCGCCACTGGATCAACTGCGGCCAGGCCGGCCCGCTGGGCTGGACCATTCCCGCCGCGCTGGGCGTGCGTGCGGCCGACCCGACGCGCAAGATCGTCGCGCTCTCGGGCGACTACGACTTCCAGTTCATGATCGAGGAGCTGGCCGTGGGCGCGCAGTTCAAGCTGCCGTACATCCACATCGTGGTGAACAACTCCTACCTCGGCCTCATCCGCCAGGCGCAGCGCGGCTTCGAGATGGACTACTGCGTGCAGCTCGCGTTCGACAACATCAATGCGGGGCCTGATGCCGGCATCGAAAGCAGCTACGGCGTCGATCACCTGAAGGTCGTCGAAGGCCTGGGCTGCAAGGCGATTCGCGTGAACAAGCAGGAAGAGATCGCGCCGGCGATCCAGCGCGCCGAGGCGCTGATGGCCGAGTTCAGCGTGCCGGTGGTCATCGAGGTGATGCTCGAGCGCGTGACCAACATCGCGATGGGCACCGAGATCGACAACATCACCGAGTTCGAGCCGCTGGCCGAGCACCCGGCCGATGCGCCCACCGCGGTCGCGGCCGAGATGCTGGACTGAGCAAGCGAACAAGCAAGGAGACACGCAACATGCCCAAGTTCGCAGCCAACCTCACGATGCTCTTCACCGAGCTGCCGTTCATGCAACGCTTCGAAGCCGCCGCCAAGGCGGGCTTCAAGGGAGTGGAATACCTCTTCCCCTACCCCTTCGAGAAGAAGGAACTCGCCGCGGCGCTCCGCACCAACGGCCTGCAGCAGGTGCTGCACAACCTGCCGGCCGGCGACTGGGACAAGGGCGAGCGCGGCATCGCGTGCCTTGCCGACCGCACCGGCGAATTCGCCGAAGGCATCGGCATGGCGATCGACTACGCGACCGCGCTCGGCTGCCCACAGGTCAACTGCCTGATCGGCAAGGTGCCCGAGGGCGCCGACATCAATGCGGTCAACCGCACGGTGATCGACAACCTGCGCCTGGCCGCGCGGGAGCTCGAAGCGGCCGGCATCCGCATGCTGATCGAGCCGATCAACACCTTCGACATTCCGGGCTTCTACCTGAACCGCACCGACAAGGCGCTCGCGCTGATCGAGGCGGTGGGCTCGCCCAACCTGAAGGTGCAGTACGACATCTATCACGCACAGCGCATGGAGGGCGAGCTCGGCAACACGCTGACCAAGCACCTTGCGCAGATCGGCCACATCCAGCTGGCCGACAACCCCGGCCGCGGCGAGCCGGGCACGGGCGAGATCAACTACCCGTGGCTGTTCAAGCACATCGATGCGATCGGCTACGACGGCTGGATCGGCTGCGAATACAAGCCGCGCAAGGACACGGTCGATGGCCTGGGGTGGCGCGAAGCCCTCACGCAATAAGAGACAAAGACAACTTCAAATCGGAAACGACAGACATGACGACCACACCCCAGAAAATCGGATTCATCGGCCTCGGCATCATGGGCGCCCCCATGGCGGGCCACCTGCTCGACGCGGGCCACCAGCTCTTCGTGAACACGCAGGGCAACACGCCCGAGCCCTTCATCTCGAAGGCGAAGATCTGCGCCTCGGCCGCCGAGGTGGCGCGCCAGGCCGACATCATCTTCATCATGGTGCCGGACACGCCCGACGTGGAGAAGGTGCTCTTCGGCGAGCCGGGCACGCACGGCGTGGCCGAAGGCCTGAAGGACTCGCGCGGGAAGATCGTGGTGGACTGCAGCTCCATCGACCCGATCGCCACCAAGGCGTTTGCCAAGCGCATCGTGGCGCTGGGTTGCGGCTACATCGACGCGCCGGTCTCGGGCGGCGAAGTCGGCGCCAAGGCCGCGAGCCTCACGATCATGTGCGGCGGCGACGAAGGCACCTTCGAACGCGTGAAGCCGCTGCTCGACAAGATGGGCAAGAACGTCACGCTGGTGGGCGGCGTGGGCGACGGCCAGGTCTGCAAGGTGGCCAACCAGATCATCGTGGCGCTGAACATCGCGGCCGTGGGCGAGGCGCTGCTGTTCGCATCGAAGGCCGGCGCCGATCCGGCCAAGGTGCGCCAGGCGCTGATGGGCGGCTTCGCAAGTTCGCGCATTCTCGAAGTGCACGGCGAGCGGATGATCAAGCGCACCTTCGCACCGGGCTTCCGCATCGCGCTGCACCAGAAGGACCTGAACCTCGCGCTGCAGAGCGCGCGTTCGCTGGGCGTGGCGCTGCCGCAGACGGCGGGTGCTGCGCAGCTGATGAACGCCTGCGCGGCGCTCGGCCATGGGCAGTCGGATCACTCGGCGCTGGTCAAGGCGCTCGAAGCACTGGCGCAGCACACCGTCACACCGGACTGATCGGTCACCACCGTTCGGGCTCGGCTTGTCGAAGCTTCTCGCCAGCACTTCGACAAGCTCAGTGTGAACGGGCTGCTATCGAGGCCAGAGGCGTTCCCTTCACGACCACCGTTCGGGCTGAGCTTGTCGAAGCCTTGCGCGATCACGCGCCGGCCCTTCGACAGGCTCAGGGAGAACGGTGAAGACCTCAGGTCTTGGCCGTTTCCAGTGACTCTTTCAGGTTCCGCCGCCGCCATGCCCAAGTCTTGATGGCCTGCGGCAGGATGCCGATGCACGAGGCGTAGTACGTCACCTTGAAGCCCCAGAAGCGCGGGCCGATGGGCGTGTCGCGAAACAGGTCGCCGGCCAGGATGGACAAGAGCGCCTCCTGCATCCGCCAGATGTTGCGCGGCGCCATGAAGAGCCGGCGGATCGCCGGCGAGGTGATGCGGTAGATGAACCACGAGAACATCTTCGGGCCGCGCTTCATGACCTTCTCGTAATGGCGGAAAGCCCTTTCAGCCTCCTTCGCCTCGCCCCTGAGCCACAGGTCGGCGGCGTTCGCGGCCTCGAAGCCGCTGTTCATCGCCAGGTACACGCCCGAAGAGAACATCGGGTCGACGAAGGCGTAGGCATCGCCCACCATCATGAAACGGTCGCCGCGGCAGAACTTCGAGTCGTAGGCGTAGTTGCCGGTGGCGGTGGCGCCCTCCATCAGCGTGGCGTTTTTCAGGCGCGCGGCCAGCTTGGGCGCGAGCGCGATGGTCTCCATCAGGAAGTCTTCGAGCGACGCACCCTGGCGGCGCTTGAAGTACGCGGGCGAGGCCACGGCGCCGACGCTCACGGTGCCGTCCTTCAGCGGGATGTACCAGAACCAGCCGTGGTCGAACCAGAACAGCGAGATGTTGCCCTCGAAGCGGCCCGGGCGGCGCTCGGCATTGGCGAAGTGGCCATAGAGCGCCGCGCTCGCGTGCTTGCGGTTGCGCTGCTTGGCGTCGAACTGGTTCGACAGCAGGGTGTCGCGGCCGCTCGCGTCGATCACGAAGCGCGGACGCCACTGGGTCTCGGTGCCATCGTCGGCCTTGATCTTCACCAGCGGGCGGTTGTCTGGCGTGCCCTTGCCGGCGTCCATGTCCACGCCGGTGACGCGCTGGCCTTCGAAGGTGCGCGCGCCGCGCTTGCCGGCGTGGCGGAACAGCAATTCGTCGAACTCCGAGCGGCGCACATGCACCGCGTACGGAAAGCTCTTGTCCATCGCCTGCCCGAAATCGAAATGGCTCGTGTGGTCGTGCCAGGGCGAGACGAACTCGGCGCCGTGCTTCTTGATGCCGATGGCCTCGACCTCGGTGCGCACGCCCAGCCGGTCGAAGAGCGGCATGTTCATCGGCAGCAGCGATTCGCCGATGTGAAAGCGCGGGTGCTGCGCCTTCTCGATCAGCACCACGTCGTGGCCCTTGTCCGCCAGCAGCGCGGCCACAGTGGAGCCCGAAGGGCCGCCGCCGATGACCACGACATCGGGGTCGGTGGTGGTGAAAGGTCCGGGTGTCATGCGCTGCCCCTCCGTTGTCTTCGTGTCTGGGTTGACGATGCCGGCCGCCGTCGCGGCAAGGCTCGGCCTTGTTATGGTTAACTGGTTAACCTTGATTCACCTTGGTTAACAGCGCCGGAGTTTAGCGAACCGGCCGACCCGGTTTCGCGCAGGCTATGGGTCTAGGCGTTTTCGGCATTCCCCCCGCGGGAGCGGGCCGCGCTTTTGCGGTAGCCTCATTGCCCGTCAGAAACAAGGAGACATTTCATGGCTGCACCCCTCTCCCCCGCAGAAGAAGCACTTCGCGAGGCAGCGCGCGAATACCACCGCTCGCCCGTCAAGGGCAAGATTTCGATCACCCCCACCAAGCCCCTGCTGAACCAGCGCGACCTGTCGCTGGCCTATTCGCCGGGCGTGGCCTATCCCTGTCTCGACATTGCGGCCGACCCGTCGCTGGCGGTCGAATTCACCGCCCGCGGCAACCTCGTGGGCGTGGTCACCAACGGCACCGCGGTGCTGGGCCTGGGCAACATCGGCCCGCTGGCCGCCAAGCCGGTGATGGAAGGCAAGGGGTGCCTGTTCAAGAAATTCGCCGGCATCGACGTGTTCGACATCGAACTGGCCGAGAACGACCCCGACAAGCTGGTCGACATCATCGCGGCGCTGGAGCCGACGCTGGGCGGCATCAACCTGGAAGACATCAAGGCGCCCGAGTGCTTCTACATCGAGAAGAAGCTGCGCGAGCGCATGAACATCCCGGTGTTCCACGACGACCAGCACGGCACGGCCATCATCTCGGCCGCGGCGCTGATCAACGGCCTGGAGCTCGTCGGCAAGAAGATCGAGGACGTGAAGATCGCCGTCTCGGGCGCCGGCGCTGCAGCCATCGCGTGTCTCGACGTCATGGTCGGCCTGGGCGCCAAGCCCGCCAACATCTACGCCTGCGATTCCAAGGGCCTCATCTTCATCGGCCGCGCGGGCGGTTTTGACGAATCGAAGTCGCGCTACGCCCAGGAAGACACCGGCGCCCGCACCCTGGCCGACGTGGTGAAGGACGCCGATGTGTTCCTCGGCTGCTCGGCCCCCGGCGTGATGACGGCCGAGATGGTCAAGACCATGGGCACGCAGCCCATCATCCTGGCGCTGGCCAATCCCGAGCCCGAGATTCGCCCCGAACTGGCCAAGGCCGTGCGGCCGGACTGCATCATCGCCACGGGCCGTTCGGACTACCCGAACCAGGTCAACAACGTGCTGTGCTTCCCGTACATCTTCCGCGGCGCGCTCGATTGCGGCGCCACCAAGATCACGGAAGAAATGAAGCTGGCCTGCGTGCGCGAGATCGCCGACCTCACCAAGGCTGACATCAGCGAGGAAGTGGCCACGGCGTACGCGGGACAGGAGCTCTCGTTCGGCCCCGACTACATCATTCCCAAGCCCTTCGATTCGCGGCTCATCCTGCGCATCGCGCCGGCCGTGGCCAAGGCGGCCGCCGCTTCGGGCGTGGCCACCCGCCCGATCGAGGACATGGAGGCCTACCGCCAGCACCTCACGCGCTTCGTCTACCAGACGGGCATGTTCATGCGCCCGGTGTTCACCGCCGCCAAGCTGGCCACCGCCAAGCGCGTGGCGTACGCCGAAGGCGAAGACGAGCGCGTGCTGCGTGCTGCGCAGCTGGCTGTCGATGAAGGCCTGGCGCAGCCGATCCTGGTGGGCCGCCCTGCCGTGATCGAGGCGCGCATCAAGAAGGCTGGCCTGCACATCCGCCCGGGCACCGACTTCGAGATCGTCAACCCCGAAGACGACCCGCGCTTCCGTGTGTACTGGGAGGCCTTCCACAAGCTCATGGGCCGCCGCGGCGTGACGCCCGAGGCCGCCAAGACCATGGTGCGCCGCTCCAACACCACCATCGCCGCGCTGATGCTGCACCTGGGCGATGCCGACGCGATGATCTGCGGCCTGGTCGGTCGCTTCGACGTGCACCTGGAGCACATCCGCAACCTGATCGGCCTGAAGCGCGGCGCGCCGGGCTTCGCGACGCTGAACGCGCTGACGCTCGAGAAGCGCACGGTGTTCATCACCGACACCAACGTCAACGAAGACCCGAGCGCCGAGATGCTCGCGAGCATCGCGCTGATGGCCGCCGAGGAAGTGCGCCGCTTCGGCCTGCCGCCCAAGGTGGCTTTTCTGTCGCACTCGAACTACGGCACCTCCAGCCGCGGCTCGGCGCGCAAGATGCGCCTCGCACGCGACCTTTTCGCACAGATGGCACCCGACATCGAGTGCGACGGCGAGATGCACGGCGACGCCGCGCTTTCGGAAGAAGTGCGCCGCACCGCGCTGCCCGAGACCACGCTCACCGGCGAGGCCAACCTGCTCGTGTGCCCGAACCTCGACTCGGCGCACATCCTCTACAACGTGCTGAAGATGACCGGTGCCAATGGCATCACGGTCGGCCCGATCCTGCTGGGCGGCGCGGGCTCGGCGCATGTGCTGACGCCTTCGTCGACCGTGCGGCGCGTGGTCAACATGACGGCGCTGGCTGTGGCGAATGCGACGACGGCGTTGAAGTAACAGCCCGGCGTCCGGTTCCGGACCTACACGCCCCGCTGCGGTGAACGCAGGCGGGGCTTTTTTTCGCCCGAGGCATCCGTGGCGGCGCCCGGTGCGCCAGGACGGTGCCGCCCGAGGCGCTTTCGGCCCTTTTCAGGCGCCTCCAACCACCAATTCGGCTGGCACGCAATCTGCTAATACCCTGAGCGGATATTTCAAATATCTTACTAATATATTTAAATCCCTCCCTTCACTCACTCACTCGAAGCAGCAGCACCATGACCAATCCCCGCTGGCAAGGCATCTTTCCCGCCATCACCACCAAGTTCCACGCCGACGAAAGCATCGATGCGGAAGGTACCGCGCGCCACATCGACTTCCAGATCCGCAACGGCATCCACGGCCTCGTCACCTGCGGTTCGCTCGGCGAAGCCAGCACGCTGACGCTCGAAGAAAAGCTGCAGGTCGCCAAGATCGCGCTCGAAGCCGCCGACGGCCGCATCCCGGTGCTGGCCAACGTGTCTGAGACCAGCACCCGCGAGGCGCTGCGCTACGTGGACGGCGCCAACAAGCTCGGCGTGGCCGGCTTTATGGTGATGCCCTCGGTGATCTATGTGGCCGACGCGCGCGAAGCCATGCTCAACGTGCGCACCATCGCGAACGCGGCGCAGAAACCCATCATGGTCTACAACAACCCGGTGGCCTACCGCGTCGATCTGAAGCCCGAGCACATGGTCGAGCTGGCCGATTGCGAGTGGATCGCCGCCATCAAGGAGAGCACCGACAACATCCGCCGCATCACCGACCTGCGCAACACGGTGGGCGACCGCTACCAGCTGTTCCTGGGCGTGGACGACCTGGCCTACGAAGGCCTGGCGCTCGGCTGCGACGGCCTGCTCGCGGGCGTTGGCTGCGCCTTCCCGCGCGAGACCGTGGCGCTCTACGACCTGATGAAGGCGGGCAAGTTCGCCGAGGCGCTGAAGCTCTACCAGTGGATGACGCCGATGCTGCACCTGGATGTATCGACCAAGCTGGTGCAGAACCTGAAGCTCATCGACCTCTTGGTCGGCGTGGGCACGGAGCACATGCGGCGTCCGCGTTTGCCGCTGATTGGCGAGGAGCGCGCCTTCATCGAGAACATCGTGAAGAAGGCGCTCGCCACGCGCCCGGCCCAGTACCAGTCGGTTGCCTGAGCCAGCGACTCCTCCTTCCTCTTGCCACCAGGGCCGCAACACCATGCAAGAACACGCCTTGAAACGCGGGCGGCTGTCCCGCCGGATGCTCGATGTGTCGGACTTCGTCCTTCGCTGCGAGCGCCATCTGCTCTCCGGCCTGATGGGTCTGCTCATCGCGCTCGTGCTGCTGAACGTTGTCACCCGCTACAGCGGTTTCCCGCTCTACTGGGTGGACGAGGCCGCGGTGTACTGCGTGGTCTGGCTCACCTTCATCGGCGCCTCCGCGATGACCAGGCTGCGGCTGGACTTCGCGGTCACGCTGCTCACCGACAAGCTGGGCGCCAAAACCGCGGGCATCGTCAAGGCCTGCGCCTCCGGCGGGGTGCTGCTGCTCGGCCTGGCGCTGCTGGCGATGTGCTGGCTCTGGATGGACCCCATCGGCATCGTGCGCCACGGCTTCGACGCGAAGGAGTTCGCCGCGGAAACCTTCAACTTTCTCTACACGGAGAAGACGCAGACGCTCGACTGGCCGACATGGCTGGTCCAGATCATCCTGCCGGTCTTCTCGCTCACCCTCAGCGTGCATGCGCTGTCCAACCTCATCGAAGACCTCGGCCTGCAGCCCAAGCGGGTGCACAACGAGTTCCATGTCGCCAACGCCGATGCGGTGAACTGAAATGCTGACCTCCTTCTTCTTCCTGGCGATCATGCTGATCGGCGTGCCGATCGGCGCCTGCCTTTGCCTCTCGGGCATCGTCTACATCCTCAACTCGGGCGACACGGTGCTGTTCCAGTCGTTCCCGGTGCAGATGTTCGGCGGCGTCGACAGCTACAGCCTCATCGCCATTCCGCTCTTCATCCTGATCGGCGAGATCATGAACGGCGGCGGCATCACCAGGCGACTGGTCGACCTGGCGCTGGCCTTCATCGGCTCGGTCAAGGGCGGCCTCGCCTACGTGAACATCCTGGCCAACATGCTGGTGTCGTCGATCATCGGCTCTGCCACGGCGCAAGTGGCGATCATGAGCCAGATCATGGTGCCGGAGATGGAAAAGCAGGGTTACGACAAGACCTTCGCCGCCGGCATCACGGTGTACGGCGGCATGCTCGGCCCGATCATTCCGCCGTCGGTGATGTTCGTGGTGTACAGCGTGCTGGCGCAGGTGGCGGTGGGCGACATGCTCATCGCCGGCATCATTCCCGGCGTCATCCTCACGGTGCTTTTCTTCATCGTGATCGCGTGCATGGGCATGGTCTACAACTATCCGCGCACCGAGAAACGCACGCTCAAGCAGCGGCTGCACACTGTGCTCACAGCCTGCCCGACGCTCCTGATTCCCATCGTCATCGTCGGCTCCATCCTGGGCGGCGTCGCCAACCCGACCGAATCGGCGGCGGTGGGCGCAATGGCCGCGGTGCTGGTCGGCCGCTACGTCACGAAGGAATTCCGCTTCGCGATGATTCCGCAGATCCTGCTGAAGGCGGCGATCTACTCGGCGGTGGTGCTGTTCCTGGTCGCGGCCGCCGCGGTGTTCTCGTGGCTGCTGATCTACGGCAAGGTGCCCCAGGCCACGGCCGCATGGATCCAGACCGTCGCCAAGGACCCGATCACCTTCCTGCTGCTGGTCAACCTGATCCTGCTGGTCATCGGCACCGTGATCGACGGCATTCCCGGGCTGATCATGACCGTGCCGATCCTGCTGCCCATCGCCACCGAGATCTACGGCATCGACCCGCGCCACTTCGGCGTGGTGGTGGTGATCAACCTCGTGCTCGGCCTGATGACGCCGCCGGTGGGCCTGAGCTTCTTCGTGGCTTCCGCGGTGACCGGCGCCAAGCCCGGAAAGATGTTCATCGTCACGCTGCCGTTCTTCGTGATCTGCTGCGTGGCGCTGGTGCTGCTGTCGCTGTATCCCGGCCTGTCGCTCGCGCTCATCAAGTAACACCCCCCTTTTTTGCCTTTCCTTCCTTTTCTCTTCACTCAACCGGAGCCTCGCATGTCCTTCTCCCGCCGCCAGTTCGTCAAGGCCGCAGCCGGCACCGCCGCCGCGTCGACCGCCCTCTTCGGCACCGTGTCGCGTGCCGCGACGACCAAGGAATTCCGCCTTGGTCTCATCACGCCCGCGGGCCACTCATGGAACCGCGCCGCGTTGGGCTTCGGCGAAGCGCTCAAGAAGGCCACCGGCGGGCGCCTGAGCGCCACGGTGTTCCATTCGGGCCAGCTCGGCAACGAGTCGGCCATGATGCAGCAGCTACAGTCCGGCGCGCTGGACATGGGCTGGATCCAGGCGGCCGAACTGGGTTCGCGCGTGGCCAGCGTGGCGGCCATCAACGCGCCGTACCTCGTACGCTCGACCACCAACGTCGCTTCCCTGGTGCGCACGCCCGCCGCGCTGAAGCTGCTCGATGTGCTGCCGCGCGAGACCGGCACCGTCGGCCTGGGCTGGGGCATCACCGGCATGCGCGTGGTGTTCGCAACCAAGGACATCTCGACGCCCACCGACCTCAAGGGCATGAAGCTGCGCATCAACCCCACGCCGGTGTACCGCGACTTCTACCAACTGCTGGGCGCAGCGCCCACGCCCATTCCGACGCCGGGCGTATTCGACGCCATGGCCAACGGCCAGGTCGACGGGCTGGAGGCGGACATCGAGTTTTCCTGGAACCAGCGCTTCGACCGCGTCGCCAAGACCATGCTGCCGATGAACGCGCTGTTCATGCCCTTCGCACCGCTGGTGTCGGGCCGCATCTGGCAAACGCTCGACGCAAAGGACAAGGCGCTTATCACCGACTTGGTCAAGCAGTCGCTCGACACACAGATCAAGGACATCGTGACGACCGAGCTCGGCCTGATCGACAAGTTCAAGGGCAGCGGCATCGCCATCAAGAGCGGCGAAGGCTACAACCCCGCGTCGATCATTGCGGAATTCGACAAGGTCTGGCTGCCCAAGGCACCGCAGATCGCCGAGTTGCGCAAGATCGGCGCCGCGCTCTAAGCCGGACGCCCCGGCAACGCCAAGGAAAGGTGCGGAAGGGTTCGCACCAATCGCGTGCGGGCACCGTTTTTGCTTGAATGCCGAAGCATTCACCTTCACGGATTCCCGCATGAACAAGCGCCTACTGCTCCAGTCCTTCCTCGCCGCCTCGGCCTTCAGCTTCGGCCTCACACCAGCCTTTGCCCAAGCCCCGACGCCGATCAAGTTCCAGCTCGACTGGCGCTTCGAAGGGCCGGCGGCGCTGTTCCTGCATCCGGCCGCCAAGGGCTACTTCAAGGCGGCCGGGCTGGACGTGACCATCGACGCGGGCAACGGCTCGGGCGGGACGGTCACGCGCGTGGCTTCGGGCGCCTACGAAATGGGCTTTGCCGACCTCGCGGCATTGATGGAGTTCCACGCCAACAACCCCGACAGCCCGAACAAGCCGGTCGCGGTGATGATGGTCTACAACAACACGCCGGCCTCGGTCATGGCGCTCAAGAAGAGCGGCATCACCAAGCCCGCCGACCTCGCCGGCAAGAAGCTCGGCGCGCCGGTGTTCGACGCGGGCCGCCGCGCATTCCCGATCTTCGCCAAGGCCAACAACGTCGGCGCGGTCAACTGGACCGCCATGGACCCGACGCTGCGCGAGACCATGCTGATCCGCGGCGACATCGACGCCATCACCGGCTTCACCTTCACCTCGCTGCTGAACCTGGAGGCGCGCGGCGCCAAGGCGGCCGACGTGGTGATCCTTCCCTATCCCGACTACGGCGTGAAGCTCTACGGCAACGTGATCATCGCGTCGCCCAAGCTCATCAAGGAGAACCCGGAGGCGGTGAAGAAATTCCTTTCGGCCTTCGCCAAGGGTGCCAAGGAAGTCATCGCCAACCCGGCCGTGGCCATCGAATCGGTGAAGGCGCGCGACGGCATCATCGACAGCAAGCTGGAAACCCGCCGCCTGCAGTTGGCCATCGACACGGTGATCAACAGCGCCGATGCGCGCGCCGAAGGCTTCGGCGGCGTCAACGCGGGCCGCATGTCGCTGATGGCGTCGCAGGTGTCCGACGCCTTCAACACGAAGACCCGCGTGAGCCCCGATGCCGTGTGGACGGCCGCCCTGCTGCCGCCGGCGGCCGAACTCAGCGGAATCCTGCGCAAGTGATGGCAGGCGCACCGAGCGACGTCGCCGCCCCCTTCGTCGAATTCCAGGACGTCTGGCTCGCGTACAACGAGGAGCTGCTGCGCGAGAACCACTTCGCGGTCGAGGCGATCGACCTGAAGGTCAAGCGCGGTGAATTCATCGCCATCGTCGGGCCTTCGGGCTGCGGCAAGTCGACCTTCATGAAGCTCACCACGGGGCTCAAGATGCCGTCGATGGGCAAGATCCGCATCGATGGCGCGCCCGTGACCGGGCCGCTCAAGATTTCGGGCATGGCCTTCCAGGCACCCTCGCTGCTGCCGTGGCGCACCACGGTCGACAACGTGCTGCTGCCGCTGGAAATCGTCGAGCCCTACCGCTCGAACTTCAAGGCCAAGCGCAAGGAATACATCGAGCGTGCGCGCAAGCTGCTGCAGAAGGTCGGGCTTGCGGGCTACGAAGACAAGTTCCCGTGGCAGCTCTCGGGCGGCATGCAGCAGCGCGCGAGCATCTGCCGCGCACTCATCCACGAACCCAAGATGCTGCTGCTCGACGAGCCCTTCGGCGCGCTCGATGCGTTCACGCGCGAAGAGCTGTGGTGCATCCTGCGCGACCTCTGGACCGAACAGCAGTTCAACGTGATCCTGGTCACGCACGACCTGCGCGAATCGGTGTTTCTGGCCGACACGGTGTATGTGATGAGCAAGAGCCCGGGCCGCTTCGTGGTGAAGCGCGAGATCGAGCTGCCGCGTCCGCGCGAGCTCGAACTCACCTACACGAAGGAGTTCACCGACATCGTGCTGGAATTGCGCGGGCACATCGGTGCGATCCGAAACACGGGCATCAGTGCAGCGCAAACCGCTGCGGCTGTTTCCCACTGAACGGCGCGCCATGAAGAACACCAAGCAAATCGAACGCTGGGCGCCCTGGCTGCTGCTGGTCGCCGTCATCCTGCTGTGGCAGATCATCTGCGCGGGCTTCGAGGTCTCGGACTTCATCTTCCCGAGCCCCTGGCGCATCTGGACGCAGTTCTGGGAGTTCAAGGAAATCATCGCGGGCCATGCGTGGCGCACCTTCTGGGTCACGATGGCTGGCTTCGGCCTTGCGATCGTGGTGGGTGTGCTGATGGGCTTCGTCATCGGCAGTTCGCGCATCGCGTATGCGGCGATCTATCCGCTGATGACGGCCTTCAACGCGCTGCCCAAGGCGGCCTTCGTGCCGATCCTGGTGGTGTGGTTCGGCATCGGCGCTGGGCCGGCGATTCTCACGGCCTTCCTGATCAGCTTCTTTCCGATCATGGTCAACATCGCGACCGGCCTTGCCACGCTCGAGCCCGAGCTCGAAGACGTACTGCGCGTGCTGGGCGCCAAGCGTTGGGACGTGCTCATGAAGATCGGCCTGCCGCGCTCCATGCCCTACTTCTTCGGCTCGCTGAAGGTGGCGATCACGCTGGCCTTCGTCGGCACCACGGTGAGCGAGATGACTGCCGCCAACGAAGGCATCGGCTACCTGCTGATCTCCGCCGGCTCGGCCATGCAGATGGGCCTGGCCTTCGCGGGACTGATGGTGGTGGGCGCGATGGCGATGCTGATGTACGAACTCTTCAGCGTGATCGAGAAGCACACGACCGGCTGGGCGCACCGCGGTTCGCAAAACCAATAATGCGCGCATGAATCAGGATCAAATCATTCGCGCGCTGCGGCGTGCCGACGAAGTGGCCCGCCGCGCGATGGCGATGGGCCGCCATCCCTTCGGCGCGGTGCTCGTCGCGCCCGATGGCGAGACCATCCTCGCCGCGCAAGGCAACATCGACACGGTGAATCACGCCGAGGCCACGCTCGCGCGCCACGCCGCGCAGAACTGGCCGGCCGAGTACCTGTGGCAATGCACGCTGGTCACTACCTTCGAGCCCTGCGCGATGTGCGCAGGCACGAGCTACTGGGCGAACATCGGCCGCGTCGTCTACGGCGCCGAGGAATCGGCACTGCTCGCGCTCACCGGCGACCACCCCGAGAACCCGACGCTGAGCCTGCCCTGCCGCGAGGTGTTCGCGCGCGGACAGAAAAAGGTCGAAGTGATCGGACCGGTGCCTGAAGCGGCCGAGGAAATGATCGCCACGCACCGCGGGTTCTGGGAGACCCGCTAGGGCTTCGGGCGCTAGGCCAGCAGCAGCGAGGCCTCGTCGCGCCAGTAGTTCACCGCGGCGAGCCAGCCCTCCCACACACAGCCGTTGCAGCCGCGCCCGCAGCAGGTGGTGGGCTCCGGTGGCGGTGGGCGCATGGCGAGCCCCTGGGCATCGAGCACCGCCTGCACGCGCGCGATCAACGCCTGCGCGCTGGCGAGATTCGTGGGCTCGGGCAGCCGGTCGATGAGGTTCATGGCGACGAGATTCTCAGGCGCTGAGGTTCAGTTCGAGCCGCATCTTCGCGCCGCCCGATTCGCTCGATCCGATGGTCAGTTGCCCGCGATGCAGGCGCGCGACTTCGGCCACGAGGTGAAGCCCCAGCCCCGCACCTCGCCCACGCGGCACCAGCCGGTGAAACGGCGCCACCACGCGCTCGCGGTCCGCCTCGGGAATGCCGGGCCCTGAATCCAGCACCTCGATGCATGAAGGTTCGCACAGCCGCACCTCGATGTCGCAGCCCTGCCCGCCATGCTCGATGGCGTTCTGGATCAGGTTGCTGAGCGCGCGTTCGAGCGACGGCGCATCGCCGCGCACGGTCAGCGCCTGCGGTGCATCGACCGAGAGCGTGCAGCGGTTCTGGATCGCGAGCGGCGCGATGTCGGCCGCCACGCGCTCGCACAGCGCCTTCAGGTCCACCTGCTGCTCTTGCGGCACGAGGTGGTCGAGCCGTTGCAGGTCGAGCAACTGCTCGGCCAGCGTGGCGAGCCGCGCAGAGGCCTGCATCAGCTTCACCTTGAGCGGATCGTTCGGAAGGCCCTCCAGATGGATCTGCAGCGTGGTGATCGGGGTGCGCAGTTCGTGCGCGGCATCGGCCAGAAAGCGCTCCTGCCGGTCGTAGCCTTCGTTGAGCCGGTCGAAGGCGCGGTTGACGGCATTGACCAGCGGTCGGATTTCGCTCGCCACATTGGCCAGCGGCAGGCGCGTGGTGCGCTCGTGCACGTCGATGCCCTCTGCATGCTCGGCCGTGGCCACAACACCCTTCAGACCGCGCTTCACCACGAACGGCGTCGCCAGGATCACGCCCAGGCTCGTCAGCAGTGCCATCGGCGCCACCAGCCACAGGAAAGCGATGCCGGTTCCCTTGAGCGTGTTCTTCATCGTCAGCGGGCCGCCGGTCTGCGCCATCACGGCGATGGGGCCCGCGCGGGTCTCGACGCGCTCGAAGCGGGCCTTGGGCCGGGTGTTGTCGTCCTCGGGGTTGATGGCCACGCGTTCCACATCGCCGAACGCTTGCATGAGCGCCGCGTAGACGGGCGGCACATCGCCGCTGCGCAGCTCCGAGCCGTGCTCGTCGCGCGCAATGAACCAGAGCGGCGGATCGGCTTGCTGCAGGCCGCGCAGCTCCCGTGTCGGTTCGATGGCCAGCTGGCCATCGGCGCCGCGCATCACCGCGCGCCCGATTACCGCCACCGTCTCCTGACCGTTTTCGTCGACCACGCGCCCCAGCACCCAGGCCAGCCCGAGGAAGCCGCCCAGCACCAGCGAGCCGACCACCACCTGCAGCAGGATCAAGCTCCAGATCAGGCGCCAGCGCAGGGAGAACAGGCTCATGCCGCTCACAGCGCCGATGCCGCACAGATGAGATACCCCACGCCCCGAATCGCATGGATCTCGACCTGCGCACCGGCCTTGTCGAGCTTGGAGCGCAGGCGCGAGACGTGCGTGTCGAGCGCATTGGACTGGATGTCGTCCTTGTGGCCGTACACGCGGTCCTGCAGTGCTTCGCGCTGCACCGTGCGGCCGCGGTGCTCGAGCAGGGCTTCGAGCACCAGGAGTTCGCGTCGCGGGAGCGTGAGGCCGACCTCGCCCACATGAACCTGCCGCGTGTGATGCTCGAAGCGAAGTTGCCCGAGCGTCATCATGAGGTTGGCGCGCACCGCGGGGCGGCGCGCGAGTGCGCGCACGCGCGCCATGAGTTCGTCCATCGAGAAGGGCTTGGCCAAGTAGTCGTCGGCGCCGCCATCCAGGCTCAGCACGCGCTCGGCCACATCGGACATCGCGGTGAGCACCAGCACCGCGGCGGCAATGTCGTTCTGGCGCAGGAACGCCACGAGCGAGAGGCCGTCGCCGTCGGGCAGGCCGCGGTCGAGCACGATCACGTCGTGCTGCGCACCGAGCGCGGCCTCTTCGGCTTCACGCAGGGAGCTCGCCACATCGACCACCGCCTGGTTCTGACGCAGGGCAGACGCGAGTGCCTGCGCCAGATCGGTTTCGTCTTCGACGAGCAGGATTCTCATGAGAGGTGGGCGGTGCGAACGGATGGGCGGGACATTCTAGGAGAGGCCCCCTGCCGCGCCCTGTCGGGCTGCGCAATGTTCACGCAATGCGGCTGCATAAGCTGTGGCGCTCCCCCCTCCCCGAAAGCCGCATCGGTGATGACATCCCGCTCAAGCCCCGCAGCCCTTCCTTCCGTACCGTGGTACCTGGCACTGGGACAGCGGTTCGCGACGCTCTGGATCGTGAAGATGATCGGCACCACGCTCGGCATCTCGGGCTTCTTCTTCCTGTACTTCTGGGTGATGCACAACCCGCCGTCGACGCCGACGGTGATGCCGCTCACGCCACTCGATCACTGGGTGGACGTGAGCGACGACGCGATGCTGCTCTATGGCTCGCTGTGGTTCTACATCTCGCTCGCCCCCGCCTTCGCGAAAGACAAGGCAGAGCTGTGGGCCTGTGCGCGGGGCGCCGCAACCATGGCGGCCGTCGGTCTTGCAGTGTTCTGGTTCTTTCCGACCACGGTGCCGGTGTTCGCTGTCGATTGGTCGCAGTACCCGGCGCTGCAGTTCCTCAAGGCCACCGACGTGGGCGGCAATGCCTTCCCATCGCTGCACGTGGCCTTCGCGGTGTTCACGGCCATGCTGCTGGGCCGTCAGTTGCGCAGCGTGGATGCGCCCTCGTGGACGCAATGGTTGAACCTGCTGTGGGCCTTCGGCATCGTCTACTCGACGCTGGCGACACGGCAGCACGTGCTGCTCGACGTGGTCGGCGGCACGCTGCTGGCGGTGCTTGTCGGCTGGGCACGCACGAAGCGCAAGCGGCTGGTGCTGGCCGAGGCCTGATCCTTCGGGATTACCGAGGAACCGGCCTTGCCGACTCTCGGGTATTGCCCCCAGCAGCGGGTAGGCGAAGCGACACCAAGTGCGCGAAGACTAGGGGTGATCCCCCTTCACGACTACCAGAAGATCCAGAGCGCCAGGCCGCCGAAGATGGACCACTTCACGAGGTAGTACGCCCGCTTGTCCCAGGCCTTCAGGCGCTTGCCGATCACGCGGATCTGGTAGATGTACTTGAATGCGCGGTTGATGCCGCCCGTCTTGTCGCCCGCGTCATTGGGCGAGCTCGCAGCGGCCAGCAGGTTCTTGGCGAACCAGCGGTTCACCGCGCTGGCCCAGCGGTACTTCAGCGGGCGCTCGATGTCGCAGAACAGGATCACGCGGTCGTGATCGGTGGTGTTCTCGGCGTAGTGGATGAAGGTCTCGTCGAACACCACGGCCTCGCCGTCGCGCCAGTGGTAGCGCTGGCCGTCCACGTCGATGTAGCAGCCTTCGACGCCGGGCGTCCACAGGCCCAGGTGGTAGCGCAGCGAACCGGCGAAGGGATCGCGATGGCGCACGAGACGGCTGCCCGGCGGCAGCTCGGCGAACATGGCGGCCTTGATGGTGCCGATGCCCTTGAGCAGCTCGGTGGTGCGCGGGCACAGGATGGCGGCCGAAGGATGCGCCTCGTCGTACCACTTGAGATAGAAGCGCTTCCAGCCGCTCTTGAAGAAGGAGTTGAAGCCCACGTCGTTGAACTGGCTCGAGGCCTTGATGCTGCCGCCGTTGCGCATGGCCAGCGCCTCTTCGCGGATGACTTCCCAGTTCTCTTCGAGCACGCGCATCTCGGGAAACTGCGCGGGCGACAGGTACGGCGTGCCGGGCACCTTCGAGAAAAGGTACATGAAGACGTTCAGCGGCGCGAGGAAGGTCGAGTGATCAGAAAGCTGTCTGAAGAAACGATGCCGGACCTGCCCGCGGAAGTGAACGTAGAGCGCGCTGAGCGCGAAGATTGCAAGAATGACCCACTTCATTGGTGAAAGTGTCCTGTAGACGGCGCCGGGGGTAGCCGGGCATTGTAAATCTCCGCCCCAAAATGGACCTGACCAGGCCCTTTGGCCGTGCCCGGAGGGAGGTTTCAGAGGGAAAGCAGGGGCTGGGGCGCCTCGGCCACCGCCAGCGGCAGGCGCACCGTAGCCAGCAGGCCGCCGCCCTCGGCCTCTTCGAGCACCACTTCGCCGCTGTGCCGGTCCACCACCGATTTGACGATGGCCAGGCCCAGCCCGCTGCCGCTCTGCGTCTGGTCGGGGTTGCGGAAGAACCGGTCGAACACCCGCTCGCGCAGCGCGGGCGGAATGCCTGGGCCCTGGTCGGCCACGGTCAGCACCGCCCGGTCACCTTCGCTGGCCACTTTCACCAGCACCGTTCCGTTCGCCGGGCTGTACTTGATGGCGTTGTTGATCAGGTTGTCGATCATCGAGACCAGGCTTTCGCGCTCGCCCAGCACCGGCACGTGCCCCTCGCATTCGAGTTCCAGCTCCACGCCGCGGGCGCTGGCGAGGCCTTCGATCATGGCCAGCCGGTCTTGCACCAGCGCGTCGAGCGACAGCATGACCGGCAGGTCGCCATGCAGCACCGCATCGCTGCGCATGAGCTGCAGCAGTTGCCCCACCAGCCGCGCGGCGCGGTCGTTGCTGCGCAAGAGGTTGCCCATGAGCTCGCGCTGGCCTTCGTCGGTGCTCTGCTCCTTCAGCGCCTCGACGTTCACGCGCATGGCCGCGAGCGGCGTTCGCAGTTCGTGGGCCGCATCGGCGATCAGGCTGCGCTCGCGCGAGGTGCTGTCGCGCACGCGCTGCAAGAGGCTGTTGATGCTCTGCACCAGCGGCTGCAATTCCTTGTGGGGCGGCGTGTACGACAGCGGCGTCATGTCGGCGGGTCCGCGCTCGGAGGTTTCCTTGGTCACCTGCCGCCAGGGGCGCAGCGCGACGCGCATCGAGAGCCAAGCCGGGAAGATCAGGAACGGCAGGCTGATGACCAGCGGCAGCAGGTAGTAGCCCCGGTACGCCATGGTGACGGTAAGGCGCCAGACGCTCGGCTCGGCCAGCGTCACGCGCGTATCGGAATTGGGCGAGACGTGCGTGCGCGCACGCCATGCACGGCCCCCCGCCTCCACGGTCTCGATGCGGTTGGGCACCGTGTTGAGGATGACCGGCACGCCAGCGGTGGAGCGGTAGATCAGCCGATCCTTCTGCCAGACCTGCAGCACGGCCGCCGTGTCCGAGGCGGCGTCGCCGTCGCCCGAGGCTTCGACCAGCACCTGGTCGAAGGCGGCCAGCGTCTCCTGCTGGCGATCGGGCCGGTCGGCCAGGTTCTCCGCAATCGTCGTGATGGCGTGGAAGATCTTCTGGTACTTCAAGAGCTCAGGGTCTTCGTAGGAGTCGTAGAGCAGGAGCGCGATGGCCATGGTCCACAACAGCGCCACCACGACCATCTGCGCGAGCAGCAGGCGCCGCATCAGCGAAGGCTGCTTCCACTTCCTCCAGCGCAGCGCCAGCGCCTGCATCATCTGGGCGTGCTCCGCACCAGCGACTGCACATCGATCACGTAGCCGATGCCGCGCACCGTGCGGATGTAGCCCTGCCCGATCTTCTTGCGCAGGTTCGAGATGTGCACCTCCAGCGAGTTGCTGCCGTTGGCCTGGCCGCCGGGCAACACCTGCTCTTCCATCACGCGGCGCGTGACCACGCGGCCGGTACGCTTGAGCAGGAGCGCGAGCAGGTCGAACTCGCAGCGCGACAACTCGACCGGCTCGCCATCGACGATCACGCCGCGCGTGGGCTCGTGCAGCGCGAGGCCGCGCATGCGGATGGTCTCGTCGTTGAAGCCGTAGCTGCGGCGCGCCAATGCCCGCACGCGCGACAGCAGCTCGGCCAGCGCGAAGGGCTTGACGAGGTAGTCGTCCGCGCCGTCGTCCAGGCTCCGCAGGCGGTCGTCGAGCGCATCGCGCGCACTCAGCACGAGCACCGGCAATATCTGCCGGTCGCGGCGCAGGCGGAACAAGAGGTCGAGTCCGTCGCCGTCGGGCAGGCCGAGGTCCAGCAGCACCATGTCGAAGGTGCCGCCAGCGAGGGTGCGCAAGGCGTCGTCGAGGCGACGGACCCACACGACGTCCATGCCTTGGTTGGCCAGCGCGATGCGCACGCCGTTGCCGAGATCGAGATCGTCCTCAACAAGCAGAAGGTTCATGGGGTGTGCAGGGCGGAGTCGCCCATTGGCCGGAATGGGGCGAAGTATCTGCCAAGCCCCACGCGGGGACTTCAGGAAACCTTCATGAAGAACGCAGGTGCTCTTCAGACGCGAAAACCACACTGGAACGCGCTCATCCGGAAAGCGCATCGACGTGAACAGCCCTCCTTCCTCGTTGACCCCACCGCTTTGGTTTCAACCCCGGCGCCGGCACGAACTTCGTGCCATGTGACGTGGGCATGACGCGCATGCGTGCTGGTCAGCGCAGCAGCTTGATCAGCGCTGCGATTTCCTCGCCGCCGAGCCCCGCCGCATCCGCGCGCCTGAAGAGGCCCGCGGCAAACGCCGGGAACTCGGTGTTGATGCCCGCCTCCTGCGCCGTCTGCCATATGCGCTGTGTCGCCTCGACCGAGATGCGCATCGGGCTCTGCGAGATCTTGAAGTCGCCCGACTGGATCACGGCGCCTTCATGCTGAAGGAAGCCGGCGAAGGTCGGCATGATCCCGGCGACGATGCGGCCGTATTCGGCCACGTCGAAGCCTTCGTGCTCGGCGATGCGCGCGCCATGCATGAAGCCGAGCAGCGTGCCGTAGATGGTGGAGAGCGTTGCAAGGTCCATCGCTGCGGCGGCGCTGGCCTTCTCGCCCAGGTACACGGTGCCGCCGCCCAGCACTTTCAGGAGCGGCTGCGCTGCGCGGAAAACAGCCTCCGCACCGGACATGAGGATCGGCGTGTCGGGCTGGCCCATCTGGTCCGGCGCGGCCTGGATGGCGCCTTCGAGGTAAGTGGCGCCGTGCCGGTGCGCCCACACCTCGGCATCGCGCGCATCGCTGGGGCTGCCGGTGGTGAGTTGAACCAGCAGGCGGCCGTCCATCGCGGCCGCAACGCCTTCCATCGCGAGGATGGCCTCGACAGCCCGGTAGTCGTAGACGCACATCACCGCGACCTTGGCGGCACGCACCGCCTCGGCCGCGCTGCGGGCAAGCACGGCGCCCTTCGCGACCAGCGCATCGGCCTTGTCAGCCGTGCGGTTCCACACCGTGACCTTGTAGCCCTGCGCGAGATAAAGCCGCGCGATGGTGATGCCCATCGAACCGAGGCCGAGAACCGAAACTTCCTTGTTGCTCATGGCGATTCCAATGCAGATATTGCACGCTTGTGATGACGGGTGCATCGTAGGAATTCCACTTGCAAACGGTCAAGTACCTACCATAAAGTGCGGTACTTACCAAAACGCATGTATTGGATCGAGGCATGAAGGCAATGAAGCCCTACAACTGCGGCATCGGGCCCGCATTCGAAGTCATCGGCGGCAAGTGGAAAGCCGTCATCCTGTGGGAGCTGCATGTGCAGCCGCGCCGCTTCGGCGAGCTGAAGCGATTGCTGCCGGACATCAGCGAGAAGATGCTGATCCAGCAACTGCGCGAGCTGGAGACCGATGGTCTGGTCAACCGCGAGGCCTTTCATGAAGTGCCACCGCGCGTCGAATACTCGGAAACGAAGCTGGGCGCCACGCTCAATGCGGCGCTCGGGCCGCTGGCCGATTGGGGAGATCGCTATGCGAAGCGCGTGGAGGCCGCGCGCAAAAAATCCGAAGGCTAGTCGGCCCAGCCGGTCTCGATCTCGGTCTTCACCTCGGTCATGAGCTTGTGCACCGGGCACTTGCCCGCCACGCGCAGCAACTCGTCGCGCTGCGCTTCGGTCAGATCGCCGGTCAGGCGCAGGCCCGACTTCAGCCGATAGACGCCCTTACGCTCCTCGCTGTCGTCACGATCGACCACCACCTCGATGTCTTCCACCGGAATGCCCTTGCGGCGCGCGTAGATCAGCACCGTGAGCGCCTTGCAGGCAGCAAGCGAAGCGTCGTACAGGTCGTGTGGCTCGGGGCCGGCATCGGCGCCGCCGCCGGCCGGCGAAGCATCGACCGGGATCTCGTGGTTGCGGATCTTGAGGATGTGGCGCGTGCCGGTGGTGCCGTCGCGGCGGATCGAAATGCTCATGCCGGTTTCCTTGGGGATGAAAAGAGATTCGTTGGCGCGACCGGATGGTAGTCGCGGCGATCCGTAGTCGTCAGCGGTCCACTGCGAGCACCAGCGTTTCCTTGATCTCTTCCATCACCACATAGCTGTGCGACTCGGCCGCGACCGGCAGCTTCTTGAGGATGTCGCCCAAGAGGTGCCGGTATTCGCTCATGCCGCTCAGGCGCGCCTTCACGAGGTAGTCGAAGCTGCCCGAGACGAGGTGGCATTCGAGCACCTCGGGCATGTGCAGCAGCTCCTGCTTGACCTTGTCGAACACATCGCCCGACTTGGCCGAGAGCTTGATCTCCACGAACACCAGCAGCGTCTTGCCCAGCGCCTCCGGCGACACGCGCGCGTGGTAACCGGTGATGACGCCGTCGCGCTCCATGCGCTTGACGCGCTCGGCGCAAGGCGAGGCCGAGAGGCCGATGTGCTCGGCCAATTCAGTCATCGAAACACGGCCCTGGCGCTGCAGCAGGTCGAGGATCTTGCGGTCGATTCGGTCGAGTTCCGGCATTTCACTCCTCGGGCTGCGTTGGGGGATTTTCGGCAGCGAATTTCACCGCGAAACCCTGAAAAACAATGGAAGCCACTGCATTGTGCACTTTAGATTCCATGTATTCCATCTGAATCAGCGGATACACCATGAAAGTCATCGTTCTGGGCGGCGGCGTGATCGGCACCACCACGGCTTACTACCTCGCGCGCTCCGGCGCCGACGTGACACTGCTCGACCGGCAGTCCGGCCCCGCGGAAGAAACCAGCTTCGGCAACGCCGGGCAGGTGTCGCCGGGCTACTCCACGCCGTGGGCCGCGCCGGGCATTCCGCTGAAGGCAATCAAGTGGATGTTCAAGAAGCACGCGCCGCTGTCGATCCGCCCTGACGGCACGCTGTTCCAATTGCGATGGATGGCGGCGATGCTGCGCAACTGCTCGCCCGAGCGCTACGCGGTCAACAAGGAACGCATGATGCGCGTGGCCGAATACAGCCGCGGCTGCCTGCAGCAGTTGCGCGCCGACACCGGCCTGCAGTACGAACACCGCACCGGCGGCACGTTGCAGCTGTTCCGCACGCAGGCGCAGCTCGATGCGGTGCAGCGTGACATCGCGGTGCTCGAGGAATGCGGCGTGCCTTATGAACTGCTCGATCGCGACGCCCTCGCCCGCATCGAGCCCGCGCTGGCCGGCGCGCGCGATCGCCTCACCGGCGGCCTGCGCCTGCCCAACGACGAAACCGGCGACTGCCACCTCTTCACCCGCGGCCTCGCCGACATCGCGCGCGGCCTGGGCGTGGACTTCCGTTTCGGCCAATCCATCGACGGCCTCGAAACGGACGGCGGCCGCATCACGGGCGTGCGCACCACCACCGGCAAGATCTTGACGGCCGATCGCTACGTGATGGCCTTCGGCAGCTACTCGCGTGCGGCCATCGCCTCACTGGGCCTCGACATTCCCGTGTACCCCGTCAAGGGCTACTCGCTCACCGTGCCGCTTCTCGACGAATCGCTCGCGCCGCAATCGACCGTGCTCGACGAGACCTACAAGGTCGCGGTCACGCGCTTCGACAACCGCATCCGCGTCGGCGGCATGGCCGAGCTCGGCGGTTTCGACCTGCGCCTGAACCCGGCCCGCCGCGCCACGCTGGAGAAGGTGGTGAGCGACCTGTTCCCCGGCGGCGACCTGCCGCGCGCCACCTTCTGGACGGGCTTGCGTCCGATGACGCCCGACAGCACGCCCATCGTCGGCGCCACGCGCTATGCGAACCTGTTCCTCAACACCGGCCACGGCACCCTGGGCTGGACCATGGCCTGCGGCTCGGGCAAGCTCATCTCGGACATGGTGATGGGCCAGCAGCCGGACATCCGCACCGACGGGCTCGGCATGGACCGCTACGAACAGGCGCCATCGCGCGGCGCGCGCCCGAGCCCCGTCACTGCAACGGCCTGAGTAGCGCACCGCCCCCGAAACCGTTCACGCTGAGCTTGTCGAACCGCTGCGCGAGGCTTCGACAAGCTCTGCCCGAACGGGGGTGGTAATGACTCGGCGCGCAGCATTCCCGCGGTGCACTTCCGCCTCCCCATGCTTCGCAAGCAGCTGCATCAGGTGCTTGCGGATCAGCATGCCGGGCCGGTCCGACTCCATCGAATACTCGACACCGCGCCGCCGCGTGTCGACCAGCGCATCGGGGTCGGTCGATTCGAGGATGTCCTTGTCCTCGCGCGTGATCTCCGCGTCGAAATCGATCAGCATCTGCGCCGCGCAGTCGGCCTCGGTGTCGTTGCGGAACAGCCACTGGCACAGCTGCATGCGCCCGTCGTCGATGGGCGTGAAGCAATTGATGATGATGTGCCGCACGCCGCTCGGGTACTCGATGTCGAGGCGGCGCGAGAACGGCAGGAAATAGGCGTTGCGCATGTGGCGCGTGGTGATCGCATCGGTCACGCCGCTGATCGCGTGGAACTTCACCGGATTGCTCGCCTCGATGACCGTCTCCGCGTAGAAGCCTGATTCGTTTTCCACCAGCTCGTACTTGCTCGGCTTCGGGCTCGCGGCCACGCCGAAGGTGGCGCGGTGCACGAAGCTGAAGTGCGAGTTGTCGAAAGAGTTTTCGAGCGCGCGCATCGGGCTCGTCTGCCACTCTTCATGGAACTGGAAGATCGTGCGGTAGGCCGGGTCGGTGAACTCCGGAATCTCGGGGATGTCGGCGATGGGCTCTTCAAGTGCCACCCATGCATAGCCGTAGCGCGCGGTGCAGCGATAAGCCGTCGTGCGGTACTCGGGCGATATCTTGCGGTCGGCCTCGTACTGCGGAATGCGGATGACCTGGCCGCTGCGGTCGTAGGTCCAGCCGTGGTAGCCGCATTGGATGGCGCCTTGTCCGCAGGCCTTGCCCTGGCCATCGACGCACCAGCCCTTCGAGAGCTTCGCCGTGCGGTGGCAGCAGCGATCGCGCAGCGCGGCCGGCTCGCCGCTGGCGTCGATGAAGAGAACGATGTCTTCGCCCAGCAGCCTGAAAGGCTTGGGGCCATCGGCCAGTTCGGTGAGCGGCATGACGGCATGCCAGAACTTGCGGAAGACGGGTTGTTGGGTAACGAGCATGCGTGGACTCCTTCTGTTGTTGCGCGTGGGTACGAACGAACCTGAAAGAGCAATTTCCTGCCTGGATGCTGCGTGGGGCATCGCGCGGCTGAACGCTTCTACTCTGCGCAACCTGCCTTGCAAATTGCGCGCCCGGATTGTGCGCGCAGCCCGGCCGATGCGCCAAGCCACGACGACAAAGCCCGAGAAAAACCCCTTGGCATGCGTCGTGCAACAGCGATGGCAAGAGTAGAAGCGTTCAGCAGCGCACGCACCATGAACGTGCGCCCGCCCGGAAATTGCTCTTGAAGCGCCTTCTGCTTTGTTCTTGCAGCGGAAGGTTTTTTCAAGACCCGAAGATTCCGAGGCCCCACATGCAACGTCGATTCTTTCTAGCGGCCAGTGCCGCGACCCTTGCCGTTCCGTCCGTCATGGCCCAAGGCACCGGCAAGCTCACCCCGATCAAGTTCACGCTCGACTTCCGCATCAACGGCCAGACCGCGCCGTTCTTCCTCGCG
The DNA here is from genome assembly GCF_050435205.1 of Variovorax sp. W2I14. Classification (NCBI taxonomy): domain Bacteria; kingdom Pseudomonadati; phylum Pseudomonadota; class Betaproteobacteria; order Burkholderiales; family Comamonadaceae; genus Variovorax; species Variovorax sp. W2I14. The sequence goes on from NZ_JBNDJX010000001.1 coordinate 3,511,905, forward strand.
CATACCAAGGGCTACTACAGGGACGAAGGGCTCGACGTGAGCATCGACACCGGCGCCGGATCGGTCGCCTCGATCACCCGCATCGCGAGCGGCGTCTACCAGATGGGCCTGGGCGACATCAGCTCGCTGGTCGAGTTCAATGCCCAGAACCCCGGCACACCGATGGTGCAGGCCGTGTACCAGTACTACAACCGCGCACCGTTCGTGATCATCGGCCGCAAGGACCGCGGCGTGACCGGCGAGTTCAAGAGCCTGCAGGGCAAGAAGGTGGCGGCCGCGGCGGTCGAATCGACCCGCCGCGCCTGGCCGATGGTCGCGCGCAAGCAGGGCATGCGTGCCGACGCCTTCCAGTGGCAGACCACCGACTTCAGCGCGCGTGACAACGTGATGGTGCGCGGCGATGTCGATGCCGCCACCTACTTCCACGACTCGGCGATCTCGCTCTTCGCGCGCATGAAGCCCGAGGAACTCTCGGTGCTCAAGTACGCGGACGCGGGCGTCAACCTGTACGGCAACGCGATCCTTGCGAGCAGCAATCTCGTCGCGCAGAACCCGAAGGTCGTCGCCGCCTTCCTGCGCGCGACCAACCGCGCCATCGTCGAGACCTTTGCCAACCCGGCGCCCAGCATCGCCGCCATGCGCCAGCGCGAGCCCATCCTCGACGAGAAGATCGAACTTGAACGCTGGAGCGTCACGGCGCAATATGTGGGCGCGGCGGACACGCGCGGCCACGGCCTCGGCGACATCCGAAAGCTCACGCTCGAGCAGCAGGTCGACGAGGTGGCCGACGTCTTCGGACTCAAGGTCAAGCCCGCGGCCGACGCCATCTTCAACACCTCGATGCTCCCATCACGCAACGAACGCATGATTTCCACCAAGGCATGAACTTCAGCAACACAAACAACACGACCTCGCTCCCCGAAGAAACCGCGCTCGACGAGCGCGACGGGCGGTACCTGCGCAAGGCCATCGGCTGGTCGCACCTTGCGCGCCGCCAGGGCAACCGCCCCTTCGGGTCGGTCATCGTCTCCGCCGACGGCGAGGTGCTGGCCGAGGCCTACAACAACACGGGCGAGACGGGCGACTGCACCGGCCACGCCGAGACCAACGCGATCCGCGCGCTGGCCGGCCGCGGCATCTCGCGCGACACGCTCGCGAGCGCCACCCTCTATGCCTCGGGCGAGCCCTGCGTGATGTGCGCGGGCGCGATCTTCTGGTCGAACATCGGCCGCGTGGTGTTCGGCATCGACGCCGAACGCCTGCGCGTGTTCCGCGGGGAGCGCCAGGATCAGCGCGATGCGGAGCTCTCGTGCCGCGACGTGTTCCGCGCATCGCCGCACCCGATCGAGTGCATCGGGCCGGCGCTGCTGGACGAATCCGCCGCGGCACACGACGGGGCCTGGAAAGTCTGAGCGGCGAGAGCGGCGTCATGGCTCGATAGACTCGGCGCATGCCCTGGCACGCCCGTCTCCACCTCGACTACCAACAAGAATCCGACCGCACCGTCGCCCGTTTCCGTCACGACGGGCCGCTGCGCATCCTGCAGAGCCTGTACCCCGAAGGCGATGCGATCTGCCACAACGTGCTGGTGCATCCGCCGGGTGGCTTGGTCGGGGGGGACACGCTCGACATCGACATCGAAGGGGCGGATGGCAGCCACGGGCTGATCACCACGCCGGGGGCCTCGCGCTTCTATCGCTCCGAAGGCGAGCTTGCGTTGCAACGCACGCGCATTCGACTGGCCAGGGGCGCGCGGCTCGAATGGCTGCCACTGGAAGCCATTTGCTACAGCGGATGCCAGGCGGAGAACCGGCTGACGATCGAGGTCGAGCCGGGTGCCGAGATGATCGGATGGGATGTGACGGCGCTTGGGTTGCCGAATGCGAACCAGCCGTTCGAGCGGGGCAGCTACTTGCAGCACATCGAAGTGCCTGGGGTGTGGCTGGAGCGTGGGCGCATCGATGCGGCGGATCAACGGTTGCTGCAGAGTCCGCTGGGTTTTGGCGGGCACAAGTGCATTGCATCGCTGTTCTTCGTGTCGGGCTCGCCGGCGACACGGGCGCGGCGCGAAACGCTGCTGGCGCATGCGCGCAGATTGCTTGAAGCGCATGAGCTGTTCGACAGCGCTGGCGCGACCAGCCCGCATGCGGAAGTTGTTGTGCTGCGTGTGCTGGCGCCTGTGGTGGAGCCTGCGATGCAGTTGCTGCGGGAGATTTGGCAGGCTTGGCGGGCCGAGTTGTGGCAGTTGCCAGCAGCCACGCCCCGGATCTGGTCGACCTGAGGGCAGCATCGCCGGGCGTATGACGCCATGCCCGTTTCGTATGAAATTCACGGGCGGCTGTCCGACAAACCGTTCAGCCATTGCCTCCGTATTGGAGTTGGACTCCTTCCAACAACCGACTCCTACCGAGGGTGACAGCAATGAATTTCGTTCGAATTCCCCTGCATGCCTGCGTTCTCGCGGCCTGCACGATGACGGCATCCGGCGCTTTTGCCTCCAGCCACCGCGAGGCGCCATCGATCGCCGGCACGCCGAAGGTGGACGCCACCGACTTCTACATGTTCCGCAGCTACGAGACGGGTCGCCAGGACTACGTCACCCTCATCGCGAACTACCAGCCCGACCAGAGTCCGTACGGCGGCCCGAACTACTTCGCGATGGACCCGAACGCGCTCTACGAGATCCACCTGGACACTGACGGCGATGCGGTCGAGAACATCACCTTCCAGTTCCGCTTCAAGAACACGCTGCGGGACATCCAGCTGCCGATCGCCGGCAAGCAGGTCTCCATTCCGCTGGTGCAGGCCGGCGGCATCACGGGCCCGAACCAGGCGACCAGCAACCTGCGCGAGACCTTCACGCTGAACATCGTGCGCGGGGACCGCCGCACCGGCACCAGCGAGGCCGTCACCGCGGCCGGTGGCGTCAAGGAATTCGACAAGCCGACCGACAACATCGGCGACAAGACCTTCGGCGGCCCCACGGGCTATGCCGCCTATGCGGCCCAGCATCTCTACAACGTCAACATCCCGGGCTGCGCGGCACCGGGCCGCGTGTTCGTCGGGCAGCGCAAGGACCCGTTCAGCGTGGCCCTGGGCCAGGTCTTCGACCTGATCAACCTGAACCCGCTCGGTACGCCGAACGGCAACCCCGACGCACTCGCCGGCAAGAACGTCACCACCATGGCGCTCGAAGTGCCCATCGCCTGCGTCACCACCGCCGGCAAGCCGATCATCGGCGGCTGGACCACCGCAAGCGTGCGCCAGGGCCAGCTCGTCGCGAGCCCGCCCAAGCGTGGCCACGGCACCACCACGCTGGCCGGCGGCGCATGGGCGCAGGTCTCGCGCCTGGGCATGCCCCTGGTCAACGAGGTCGTCATCGGCCTGAAGGACAAGGACCGCTTCAACAGCTCCAAGCCGAAGGACGACGGGCAGTTCGCCGACTACGTGACCAATCCGACGCTGCCCGCGCTTGTGCAAACGCTGTTCCCCTCGGCACCGGCGCCGACGAACTTCCCGCGCACCGACCTCGTGGCCGCGTTCCTGACAGGCGTGGAGGGCGTCAACAAGCCCGCGAATGTGACCGCCTCGGAAATGCTCCGGCTGAACACCGGCATCGCGCCGACACCCAAGGCAGGCCAGAACAACCTGGGCGTCCTGGGCGGCGACACGGCCGGCTTCCCGAACGGCCGTCGCCCGGGCGACGACGTTGTCGATGCGGAACTGCGTGTGGCCATGGGCGTGCTGTGCGTGGCCACCGGCGCCACCGACACGCTGAAGGTCGGCTGCAAGCCGTCCGACGCGCCCGCGGGCTCGGCGGCGATCACCGACGGCGCGATGCAGAGCGCGGCGCAGTTCCCGGAAACCTTCCCCTACCTGAACACGCCGCTGCCTGGCGCTCAATAAAGAGAACGTCATGACGAAGAACAAGTTCTATCGCGTCGCCGGCCCGCTCCTGGTCGCCGCGATCCTCGCGGGTTGCGGTGGTGGTGGCGGCGGCGGCGGGGGTTTCAGCTTCTATCCGTTCCCGCCCGCCGGAGGGGGACAGCCGCCGACGACGCCACCGCCGCAAGCGGATGCATACGACACCTTCATCGCCTACGTCAAGGCACTGGTGACCGGCGGCGGACTCGACACGGCCGAGGCCGCGGACGTGGCGATGTTCGATCCGCCGCCGACCTCTGAAACCAAGGACCCTGTCTCCACCGAGTGACGGCGATGCGCCGGCGCCTGTCCGCGCGGTACGCATTGCAGGCATGCGCCGCAGCCCTCTGGATGGCTGCGGCGACAACCTGCGTCGGCGCCGCACCCCGCGTTCCCACCGACGACAACGAAGTCGTGGAATCGCTGCCCTCCGTCGCCGGATGGTCGCGCGAAGCGCGCACGCTGCGCCGCGAACTCCAGCAACGGCCCACGGACGTGACAGTGGCCGTCACCGCGGCCACCCGCTACCTTGAACTCGCGCGCTCGCAGGGCGACGCGCGCTACGCGGGCCATGCCATGGGCGCCCTCGCCCACTGGGCCGCCCTGCCGCCCCGAGAGACGCCACCGGCCGTGCTGGTGATGCGCGCCACCATCGCGCAGTTCCTGCACGACTTCGACGGCGCAGAGGCCCTGCTGAAGACCGCGCTCACCCGGCAACCGTCCAACGCTCAGGCCTGGATCACGCTGGCCACCATCTATCGCGTGCGCGGCCGCTACAACGAATCGGACGCGGCCTGCCGCGCGCTCGGCCGGGTCGGGCCGGCACTTTACGGCCTCGCGTGCATGGCGGAGAACGCCGGGTTGCGGGGCAACCATGACGAGGCGCGAGGCACCTTGAAGAAGCTGCTGGACGACCCGCAGCTCCAGGCCCGCGAGCAGGCCGGCACGCGCCAGTGGCTGCTCACGAGCCTGGCCGAAATCGAGGAGCTCGCCGGCCGCCCCGCCGAGGCCGACGCCACCTATCGCCGCGCGTTGCAGGTCGAGCGCTCGGGCTATCTGCTGCTCGCCTACAGCGACTACCTGCAGCGCGCCGGCCGGCCCAAGGAGATCCCCCCGCTGCTGGAGACGGAAGCACGCAGCGATGCAGTGCTGCTGCGCATGGCCATCGCCGCGCGCGGCCTCGAGGGCGCGCGCGCGGACGCGGACGAACTCAAGGCCCGCTTCGGCGCGGCCGCCGAGCGGCCCGGCACCACCGCGGTTCATGCGCGCGAGGAAGCGATGTTCGCGCTCGACGTCGAAGGCAATGCAAAGCGCGCGCTCGACCTCGCCAGGCTCAACGTGAAGCTGCAACGCGAACCCATCGACCTGCTGCTGTTCGCCCGCGCCGCCGTCGCGGCGAAGGACGAGCCGGCGCGCGCCGAAGTCAAGGCCCTGGTGCAGCAGATCGGCTTGCGCGATGCACGTGTCGATGCGCTGCTTTGAACGCCATGCCATGACCTCGCGCATCTTTCGCTCCTTGCCGGTCTCGCTGTTTTTCTGGATGCTCGCCTTGCTCGTGCTGCCGGCGCATGCGCACAAGGCCAGCGACGCCTACCTTCAGCTCTCGCGCGACGGCGACCGCATCGACCTGCGCTGGGACATCGCGCTGCGCGACCTCGATGCAGTGCTGGACCTGGACGCCAATGCCGACCAGAAACTTTCCTGGGGCGAAGTACGCACCCGCCTGGACGACATCAAGGCCTTTGCGCTGGGGCGGCTGCGGCTTCAGGGTGGCCAATGCGCGCCTGCCGAAACCCAGGCGCCCGCCATCGAGAACCGCATCGACGGCGCCTACCTCGTGCTGCAGATGCGCGCACCGTGCGGCGCGGCCGATGCACTGTCCATCGAGTACCGTCTCTTCCAGGACGTGGACCCGACGCACCGCGGCCTGCTGCGCGCGGAAACCAGAGGCGCCGCCGCGCCGCTGCTGCGCTCGCTGGACCCATCGGCCGGCGTCGTCTCCATCGGATGGGCTGACACCCAAGGTGCCGCACCTCCGGCCAGCTTCTTTCGCGACGGCATCCACCACATCCTGATCGGCTACGACCACATCCTGTTTCTGATCTGCCTCCTGCTGCCCGCCGTGCTCAAGCGTCAGGGCGGCGGCTGGACACCCGTGCGCGCATGGAAGGACGCCGCATTGCCGATGCTCGGCATCGTGACGATGTTCACCATCGCGCACTCGATCACGCTGGCGCTCGCGGGGCTGAAGATCGTGACGATCTCGCCGCGCATCATCGAGCCCGCGATCGCGCTCACCATCATCGTGGCGGCGCTCGACAACATCTGGCCCGTGCTGCGCGGGCGCCGCAAGCTCTTCAGCTTCCTGTTCGGCCTGATCCATGGCTTCGGCTTCGCGGGCGCCCTGGGCGAGCTTGAACTGCCGACGCGGCAGTTCGTGCTCGCGCTGTTTCAGTTCAACCTGGGGGTGGAAGCCGGCCAGTTGGCGGTGGTGGTCGTGGCGCTCGTCGTGCTCCTGGGGTTGCGCAACTGGCGGCGGTATCCGCCACTGGTGCTGCACGGCGGTTCGGTCGCCGCGGTGGCCCTCGCCACGGTGTGGCTGTGCGAACGCGTGCTCGACGTGAAGGTGCTGCCGTTCTCCTGAAAAGAGCAAAGATGAGAAAGGGAAAGGAAGGCACGCGCGCTGAATCCGGCAGATGGCGGCTCGCGTACCTGCAGGCATACCGCCGATGAACCGCTTCACCATTTCCCTTGACGAGCAACTCGCACGGCAGTTCGAGATGCTCATTGCGCAGAAGCGCTACACGAGCCGTTCCGAGGCCGTGCGCGACCTGATCCGCTACGGGCTCGGTCGCGCGGGGCTCAGGGGCATGCAGTTCGACGCCGTGGTGTCGTCGTGCATCGCGAACGTCAGCTATGTGTACGACACGCGCGAGCTCGCACTGGCCGCGCGGCTCCTGGCCCTGCGCCATGCGCACCATGGCATGGCCGTCGCCTGCCATCAGACGCCGCTGGATCACGGCAGCTGCATGGAGTGCGTGGTGCTGCGCGGTCCGGTAGGAGCCGTACAAGATGTGGCGGACCAGCTGATGTCGCTGCGCGGCGTTCGCCACGGCCACGTGAATGTGGTGGCGCTGACGGACGACGCAACACCGCATGCCCACGCGCATGCACCGGCACATCCGCATTCGCACCTCACGCCGTTGAACTGACGCCCGACCGCTCGGCGTTCAGAAAGTCCACCGTGCGCTGACACGCGCGCTGCGCGGCTCCATCGGATGCACATGCCGGCCGTCGATGCCCTCGCCGCAGGCACCGCTCGCGATCTCGCCCGCCGAACACGAAGCGTAGGCGTATTCGATGTCGTTGCCCTTCTTGCCGGCGACGTTGAAGACGTCCAGGCCCAGCGTGAGCCGCGGGTTGACGGCGTAGCGGACACCCAGGTTGAGCAGCGTCACGGCCTTCGAACGTTCGACGTTGCGCGAGTCGAGCGCGCGCGGGCCCAGGTAGCGCAGCCGCAGCGACGTGGTGAGCGGGCCTTGCGTGTACGTGATCCCGGCGGCAAACACCTTCTCGACCGCGTTGTCGATGTAGTTGCCCTCGCCTTCGGGCGCGAGCCCCTTGAAGCGCGCGCGCGACACCGCGCCGTCGAACTCCGCGCGCCAGGCGCTGCTCAGCCTCCAGCGCATCGTCGCCTCGATGCCGCGGCGGCTGCTGGCGCGTCCGGGCTCGGTGGTGCCGGCGTCGCCGACGTACACGAGTTCCGAATCCAGCTTGAGCTGCCACAGCGACACCGTCGCCGTGAAGTTCTCGTCGGGTTGAAAGCGCCAGCCCAGCTCCGCGCCGCGCCCTTTGACGAGCGCCGGCACGCGATCGGCGGCCGCGCCGCTCGCGGGGTCGACGGCGATGGTCGCGCCGCGCACGTCGTTGCTGTGAAAGCCGACGCCGGCGTTCAGGTAGAGCTCGTGCTGCGGCGTCAGCGCGAAGGCGAGGCCGGCCTTTGGACTCGCGATCGAATCACGGCCCCTGCCGCTGTTGATGGCGCCGTACACGGGCTCGCGCCCGTCGACGCGGTAGCGCAGCATGTCGCCGCGCACGCCCGCGTAGCCGCGCAGCCGGTCGGTGAAATACACGAGCTGCTGGCCGTGCACGGAGAACAGGTCCTGCGAGACCTTGTCGTTGCGCACCGTCGAGAGCCGCTCGCGCGCCTGCGTGTCGTAGAGGCCCACCTCCGAAATCCGGTCGCCGCGCCAGCTCGCACCGAAGCTCAGGACGCCGTCCAGGCCACCGAACTTCGTCGGCATCGTGCGGGCCGCCTGCGCGCCGAAGATGCGCCGGCGGTCGGTCTGCTCGAACTGGTCGCCGTTGACCGGGTTGTTCAGGAAATAGGTGAAGTCGGAGAACAGGCCGAAGCGGTAGGCAATCGCATAGGCGCTGATCGTCGTCTCGCCATCCGGTCCCTTGTCGAACCATTTGCCCGACAGGCTCACGCGCTCAGTGCTGCCGCCGTCGGTGGGGTTGAGCGAACCGAAGCGCGAGAGCTGGCCGCTGTCGATCAGGCGCTCGGGCACTTGGTCGGTCGAGGTCCACCGGCTCTTGTAGGCCATGCCGGTGACGCTGAATCCGCGCGTGGGCGAGCCTTGCGAGTAGCGCGCCACGGCGCTCACCTTGCGCAGGTTTTCCGGCACGTCCCAGGGCCCGTTGTTGCCTTCGATCTCGATGGCGCCCAGCCAGGTCTGGTCCTCGCGGGTCTGCGAACCCGCGGCCAGCAGGCGCCTGAAGTTGTTGGCGCCCAGCGTGAGTTCGGCGAAGGGCGCATCGAGCACGCTGAAGTAGTCGAGCGACGCACTGCCCGCGAGCGAGAAGTCGTCGCTCTCGGCGAAGTACGGCCCCTTGCGGTAGCGCACGCCCGACACGAGTTCGGGAATGAGGAAGTTCAGGTCGGCATAGCCTTGGCCGTGTCCGTGCGTAGGCATGTTCACCGGCATGCCGTCGACCGTGACTGCGAAGTCGGTGCCATGGTCGAGGTTGAAGCCGCGCAGGAAATACTGGTTGGCCTTGCCGTCGCCCGAATGCTGCGTGGCGACCACGCCCGGCACCGCTTCGACGATGTCGCCGGGCCGCAGCTTGGGCCGCCTCTGGAATGACTCGCGCTCTACCGCGCCTTCGCTGGCGCTGTCCGCCACACCGATGGAGGCATCGCGCGGACCGACGATCTCGATGGCAGGCAGGTGGGCCTGCTGGGCGGACGCTGCGGCGCTGCCCAAGAGCGCGCCAAGCAGCCAGGGCTTCGAACCCAGGCCAGAGGGAAATTTCATGAACACCTTTGTCTCGAAACCGACGGGATTCTTCACACGCCCATCAGTTACGCGAGGAAGGGGCCGGCGGATTCGGCACCGACGCAAACGCCGTCAGGCCGGCATGTCCGTCCGAGGCAACCGCAGGTGCTTCTTCAGTGTCTCGAACACCTGCCGCGTGACCGGGTTCACCACATGGCTGCGCACATACAGGTAGTACGCGAGGTCGGGCAGCCGCGGCATGCCGTCGCCCGCGCCCAGCACCCTCAGCCCCGCATCCAGTTGCTCGACGCCCCGCGCCGTCACGCCCAGCCCTGCCCTGAGCGCCGCCTTGATGCCGATCAGGCTCGAAGATGTGTACCGCGGTGTCCACGCCACGCCCGCGGCATCCAGCGCCTCGTGCCCGATGCGCCGGAAGATGCTGGGCCCGTCCGCCATGATGAGCGGCACCGGCTTCGTGGGGTCGTGCACATAGCCGGCCGCGCACAGCCACACGGTGGGCGAGTTGCGCAGCACCACGCCTTCGAACTGCGACTGCGGATCGGCGCGGTTGGAAATGATCATGTCGACCTCGCCGCTCTTGAGCGAGGTCATCAAGTAAGGGCTGCGGCCGATGTGGATGTCCAGTTGCAACAGCGGCGAAGTGCGCGCCATCTCGGTCAGCAACAGCGGCAGCATCGTCTCGGCCACGTCGTGCGGCGCGCCGATGCGCAGGTTGCCTTCGAGCTGGCCTTGCCGCAGGCTCCGGAGCGCCTCGTCGTTGAGTGCGAGCATGTGGTGCGCATAGCTCAGCAGCCGTTCGCCGTGCTCGGTCAGCCGCTTCTGGCGGCCTTGCTTGATGAAGAGCGGATGGCCGATCTGCTCTTCCAGCCGCTGCATCTGCTGCGTGATCGCCGATTGCGTGCGCCCCAGGTGAACGGCCGCGGCCGCAAAGCTGTGGAGACTGACAACGGCCGCGAACGAGCGCAGCAGTTCAAGATCGAGCGTGGGCATACATTAATTTTATTGATGTGTTTCTTCTGGCGCTTGGATTGTTGCGTCACGCCGCCGTCACTACAGTGAATGCACACGAAACAGGCAACCCCACTGGAGAAACCGCATGAGCACCCCATCCGAGCAACGCCGCCAGGCGGTCGAGGCATCGATCGCCGAAATGAAGAAAGCCATCGGCGGCGCTGAACCAACCCGCGAAAAGCTCGATGCGGTGCTCGGTTCGCTGCAAGGCCTGGCCGCACACACCGAGTACTGGGGCGCCGCCGACTTTCCGCCGCCCGAAGCCGGCGAACACCAGGCCCGCTACCTGATCGCCGAAGACCCGGACCAGAGCTACGCGCTCTACCTGAACGTGATGCGCCCGGGCAAGAAGATCGTGCCGCACAACCACACGACCTGGGCCTGCATCGCGGCCGTCGAAGGCACCGAGCACAACCGCGTGTATGCGCGCACCGACGATGGCTCCGTGCCGGGCGTTGGCAAGCTCAAAGAGACCGAGTTGGTTGTCGTCGCACCGGGCAAGGGCATCGCGCTGATGCCTGAAGACATCCACTCGGTCGAGATCCAGGGCGAGCAGGTCATTCGCCACCTGCACATGTACGGCCGCGCGCTCGAGACGCTGAACCAGCGCACCGCGTACGACATGGCTGCGGGCACGTACCAGACGATGGGCATCGGCGTGCAGACGCGCCGCTAGGCCTCTTCCTCCTTTCGCTTCACCTTCTTTCATGCGAGGCGCGCGCCTCGCAGGACCTCGTTCGTCCCAACGACTTGCCTCATGACTTCTCACATCGACCCGAAGACCCTCAAATCCTGGCTGCACGACGGCGGCGAGATCGCGCTGCTCGACGTGCGCGAGCACGGCCAGTACGGAGAGGCACACCTGTTCTACGGCATCCCGCTGCCTTTCAGCCGGCTCGAAATCGACGCACCGCGCCTCTTGCCGCGCCGCAGCGTGCGGGTTGTCGCGTACGACGATGGCGAATCCGATGTGGCCCTGCGCGCGGCCGAACGGCTGACCACGCTGGGCTACACCGACGTGCATGTGCTGCAAGGCGGCGCACCCGCGTGGAAGGCCGCGGGCTACGTGCTCTTCGCGGGCGTGAACCTGCCTTCGAAGACCTTCGGCGAACTGGCCGAGGAGACGTACCACACGCCCCGCGTCAGCGCCGACCAGCTGGCCGAGATGCTCGCGCGCAAGGACAAGGTCGTGTTGCTCGACGGCCGCCCCGTCAGCGAGTTCCACAAGATGAACATCCCCGGCGCCACCTGCTGCCCCAACGGCGAACTGGCCTACCGCGTGCGGCAGCTCGTGCCCGACACGACCACACCCATCGTCATCAACTGCGCGGGCCGCACGCGCAGCATCATCGGCGCGCAGACGCTCATCAACCTCGGGCTCGCCGAACCCGGTCTATGCGCTGGAGAACGGCACGCAGGGCTGGTACCTGAACGACCACACACTCGAACACGGCGGCACGCAGCGCTATGCGGCCGACAGCGGCACCACCGACCTGCGCCCCGCCGCGAAGGCGCTGGCCAAGCGCTTCGATGTGCCCACGGTGACGGCGAAGACCGTGCAGCAATGGGCAGCGCAAACGGACCACACCCTGTTCCTCTGCGACGTGCGCACGCCCGAGGAGTTCGCGGCCGGCAGCCTGCCCGGCGCGCAGCACACGCCCGGCGGCCAGTTGATGCAGGCCGGCGACCAGTACTTCGGCGTGCGCGGTGCGCGGCTTGTACTGATCGACAACGACGGCGTACGTGCGCCCACTATCGCGAGCTGGCTGCGGCAGATGGGACACGACGCGAGCGTGCTCGAAGGCGGGCTCGCGAGCGGGCTCTCGCTCGCGCCCGCAGCCACGTCGACTGCCCCCGAATTGAAGACGATCGATGCGCAAACGCTGTCTGCGCGGCTCGCGCAAAACGACGTCGCGTTGATCGACCTGCGCGGCAGCATGCAATTTCGCGCGGGTCACATCCCGCAGGCGCGCTGGTCGATTCGTCCGCGCCTTGCCGAAGACGTGCAGGGCGAGATGCGTCAGATCGTGTTGATTGCCGACGACGCTGCGCTCGCCGCATGGGCCGCCGCGTCCGAACTCGCCGATCACGCCCCGCTCCTGCTCGAAGGTGGCATGACCGCATGGCGCGCCGCCGGCCTGCCCGTCGAAGCCACGCCCGCGTTGCCCGCCGACAGCGACTGCATCGACTACCTCTTCTTCGTGCACGACCGGCACGACGGCAACAAGGAGGCCGCGCGCCGCTACCTCGCGTGGGAAACCGGCCTCGTCGCGCAGCTCGATGCACAGGAGCGCGCCGCGTTCAGGCTGCCCTCGGCCGCATCGCACGCCTAGCCACCGCTTTCTCCATTTCCGCTCGTCGTTGTCCGTTCCTATTTCAGGAGTCCTGCCATGTCGTCTGCCTTCCGCGTTCCGCATCTCGCTCGTCTCGCCCTTGCCGCCACGTGGCTCGCGGCGCTGGCCCTGCAGCCCGCATCGGCCGACCCGCTGCCCGCGCGGAACGGCTTCCCTTCACAGACGGTGAAGTTCATCTCGCCCTTCCCGCCCGGCGGCGGCAACGATGCGACGGCGCGGCTGGTCACCACGCGCCTGCCGGAAATCATGGGCCAGGCCGCGGTGGTCGACAACCGCGGCGGCGCCGGCGGGAACATCGGCGCCAAGACGGTGGCCGAGTCCAAACCCGACGGCTACACGGTGCTCACCTCGCAGGTGTCGATCATGGCGGTGAACCCCACGCTCTACGCCTCGGCCGGGTTCGATCCGATCAAGAACTTCATCCCGATCACGCAGATCAACGCAGCGCCGCTCGCACTCGTGGTCGATGCCAACTCGGCGCTCAAGAGCTTTGCCGACCTCGCCACCAAGGCCAAGGCGACGCCCGGCAAGGTGACCTACGCGACGCCGGGCAACGGCACGCTCTCGCACCTCGTGGGCGTGGTGCTCGCCAAGGACAACGGCATCGACATGACCCACGTGCCCTACAAGGGCGCCGGCCCTGCACTCACCGACCTGCTCGGCGGACAGGTCGATGTGCTCGTGACTTCCACCGCCTCCGTCGCGGGCCTCGTGCAGAACGGCAAGCTGCGCGTGCTCGCCGTGACCAGCCCGCGCCGCATCGGCGTGTTCGCCAAGTCGCCGACCCTCGAAGAGCTGGGCTACGCCGGCGCGCGCTTCGAAGACTGGTACGGATTCTTCGCCCCGGCCGGCACGCCACCCGAACGCGTGGCTTATCTCAACGAAGCCATCGTGCGCACGTTGCGCCTGCCCGAAGTGACCAAGCTGGTGAACGACGGCGGCAGCGAAGTGGTGGCCAACTCGTCGGACGCCTTCGCGGCGCAGCTGAAGCAGGACATCGACCGCTGGTCCCGCATCGTCAAGCTCTCCGGCGCGAAGGCGGATTGACGCACCATAGAGGCTTGGCCCACGCTCGACAGAACACCACCATGTCCGACTCGCACAAAGAAGACCCCGCGGCCCAGGCCCTTGATACGCGGCTCACGCGCACCGGCAAAGCGCCGGCGTACTTCGGCGGCACGCCCGTCAACACGCCGCTGGTGCGAGCGAGCACCGTGCTGTTCGACAGCGTGGCCGCGATGCGCGACACCCGCGCACGCCGCGATGAAGAGCGCGCCTTCAGCTACGGCGCGCGCGGCACGCCCACCACCTTCGCGCTCGAAGACGCGGTGAGCGAGCTCGAAGGCGCCTACCGCACACGGCTCTTTCCGACCGGGCTCGCGGCCATCGGCATGGTGCTGCTGTCGTACCTGCAGCCGGGCGACCACGTGCTGATGTCCGACAGCGTGTACGAGCCGACGCGCAACCTCGTGCATTCGTTCCTCGAGCCGTACGGCATTCGCAGCAGCTTCTTCGCGGCGGACGGGAGCGGCATCGAAGACCTGTTCGAGCCCACCACGCGGCTCGTGTATGCCGAGTGCCCCGGCTCGCTGGTCTACGAGATGTGCGACCTGCCCAAGCTCGCCGCACTCGCGCATGCACGCGGCGCCCTGCTCGCGGCCGACAACACCTGGGGTTCGGGCGTGCAATACCGGCCGCTCGCTCTCGGCGCGGACATCTCCACGATGGCCGCCACCAAGTACCTCTCGGGCCACTCCGACGTGATGATGGGCACCGTCGCCACCACGCGCGAAGCGTGGCGGCCGCTCAACGAACGCTGCGACGCTTTCGGCATGACCGTGAGCCCCGACGATGCCTGGCTGGTGCTGCGCGGCATGCGCACGCTCTCCGCAAGGCTGCAGATGCACGAGCGGCATGCGCTCGAAGTGGCGCATTGGCTCGAAGCGCGGCCCGAAGTGGCGACGGTGTTCTGCCCCGCCTTGCCGCAGCACCCCGGCCACGACATCTGGAAGCGCGATTGCAGCGGCACCAACGGGCTGATCTCTTTCGAGTTCAAGCCGGGCACCGAGAACGCGGTCGTCGAGCGCTTCGTTGATGCGCTTGATCTCTTCGGCCGTGGCTCGTCATGGGGCGGCTACGAAAGCCTCGTGGCGTGGACCAACATGCGCGCCGCACGCAGCGTGACCGACTGGAGCGCGCGCGGCGCCGTCGTGCGGCTGCATATCGGCCTGGAAGCGCCGGCCGACCTGAGGGCCGACCTGACACGCGGATTCGCGGCGATGGCCGGTTCGCGTTGACCCTCTTGCGCCTCATGCCCTAACATCGCCCCCGCGGTGCAAGCCGCGCCCGGGCCCGCGGGAAGGGTTGAACCCACTTGCTTTTGCATGCTGCCGCGCGCTCGCGCGGCGCCATTCACCAGCTCCTTTGTGCAGCCGGATTTGCGGGTCGTCGGCGCTTCATGCACGGAGGTTGATGTGAAACGCATTCCCGCTCGGCCCGATCTCGGGCATCTCAAGAAGCAAGCCAAAGAGCTGCTTGCCAGCTACCGCAGCGGCGACCCCGCCGGCTTTTCCCGATTCCGCGAATCGCTCCCGCTTGCCGCCGGCAAGGACGACCCCGCCATTGCAGCGCTCGGCCTGCGCCTGCACGATGCGCAGTCGTGCCTCGCGCGCGAGTACGGCTTCGTGTCGTGGGTCGATCTGCAGGGCTTCGTGCTTGCCCGCATCGCGCAGGCGAACGACCCGGCGCGCGCGGTGCTGCTCTGGCTGCGCGCCGCGTATGCGGGCGATATCTCGGGCGGCAACAACGTTGCAAAGCCCGCGGTGGCTGCGCGCCTGCTCGAAGAAAGCCCGGGCCTCCTGGGCGACGATCCGTACCTCGCCTGCGCCATCGGCGATGCCGACGTGCTGCGCCAGGCGATCGCGCGCGATCCGGACTGGGTCCGGCGCGCGGGAGGTCCGCTCTTGCTGCCGCCGCTCAACGCCGTCACGTACTCCAGCCTGGTGCAGTTGCCGGCCTTTCGCGAGCGCCTGCGCACTTGCGCGAAGCTGCTGCTCGATGCCGGCACCGATCCGAACCAGGCCATCGGCAGCCGCTGGCCGCCCGCGTCGCTCGCTGCGCCGTCCGGGACAGACCGCCTGTCCGCGCTGTACGGCGCAGCAGGCCAGAACCGCGACGCGGAGATCACGCGACTGCTGCTGGACGCTGGCGCAGATCCGAACGACGGCGAATCGCTCTATCACTCGGTCGAAGAACCCGCCTGCACGCGCCTGCTGCTGAAGGCCGGTGCGCGTGTCTCAGGCACAAACGCGCTCTACCGCGTGCTCGACCTCGACCAGCTCGAATCGCTGCAGCTGCTGCTCGCCCACGGCGGCGATCCGAACGAGGTCGCGCCCGGAGAACCCTCGAGCAGTTGGGGATGGCCGCTGCTGTGGGCCATCCGGCGGCGTCGCTCGGCCGCGCACATCGAGGCGCTGCTGGACGCGGGTGCCGATGCGTCGGCGCGCACGCCCGAAGGCATCGATGCGCACACGCTGGCGCTGCGCTTCGGGCTGACGGAGGTGGCGCAACTGCTCGCTCAACGCACCGGCGGAAATGCGCAGTTGCCGCTCGACGAGCAGTTCGTCGCCGCATGCGCGCGCGGCGACGGGCACACCGCACGACGCCTCCAGCAAGAACATCCAACGGTGCTTTCCACGCTGTCTCCCGCGCAACTGCGCCTGCTCCCCGAACTCGCCGCGCAGCCGGGCTGCGGCGCGGCCGTGCAGCTCATGGTCGAGCTCGGTTGGCCGATCGCCACGACCGGCGGCGATTGGGACGGCTCCGCGCTGAACCAGGCCGTGTTCCGCGGCGATGCGGCGCTCGCGCGCTTCCTGCTCGCACACGGCGCCACCTGGACCGAGCGGCATGGCTTCGGCGACAACGTCCGCGGCTCGCTGTCGTGGGCCTCGCTCAACCGGCCGACCGATGACGGCGACTGGGTCGGCTGCGCCGAGGCACTGGTCGCCCACGGCATGCCCACCGTGCAGCCCGACCCGGGCGGCTCGGAGGGCGTGATCGTCGATGGGCAACTCACGTGGTTCTCCGACGAGGTGACCGACTACCTGCTCGGCGCGTCCACGGCACCCTGAAGCGCAACGAGCGGGCCGCTCGTGCCCGCTCGCTTCACGTCAATCAATCGCAAGCGCTCACGCCCACCGGCGAATTGCGCAAGCGATTGAGAAACGTCAGCTGCACCTTCGCCGTTTCACTGCCCTGCATCGCCGCCTGGCGCATCCACTGGCGCGCCTCGCAGCGATCGGCGCGCACCGACATGCCATAGAGCACCGGTCCTGTGAGCAACACCATGCCGAGCATTTCCTGCGCCTCGGCATCGCCCTGTGTGGCGGCCTCGCGCAGTTGCACGAGCATCGTGCGGTAGTCGCGGGCGGTCTGGGCTTCGAGCGCAAGCTGGAAGCGCTGCGCCGCATGCAGTTCGAGGCTGCGGTCCGACGGGCCCGCCGCGGCGAACGCCGCCATGAGGCAGAGCGCGCCCGAGAGAAAGATGCGCCAGCGCAGCGACCAGCTCGCGACCTGGTTGAGTTCGGATGCCATCGACGTTCTCCTCATGTCATTGATGTGGAGCCATCGTGGCCTCGCGCGCGCCAAAAGAAAAACTGGAATTCGCGCAGGACGCCTCAGCCGGCGCCTGAGGCTCGCCCTCACGGGCGCGCGCTCAGAACTTCGCGGTCAGCGACACCTGCAGCTCGCGTCCCGGTCCCGGCATGATCAGGTTGTCCACGCTGCCGTGCGCGGACACGTAGTACTTCCTGCCGGTGATGTTCTTCAGGTTCACCGAGAGTTCGTAGCGCTCGGTCTTGTAGCTGGCCGCCAGGTCGCCGGTGACGTAGGAAGGCAGTGTCACCAGGTTGCTGAGGGAGGCATAGCGCGCGGCCACGTAATTCACGCCGCCGCCCGCGCTCAGGCCGTTGCCCAGGTCCTTCATGAGCCACACGAAGGCCGAGTGCCGCGGCGTGAGCGCCGCCACCTTGCCCTGCACCGGTATCGGGGCGCCCACGGGCAGTTGCAGCGCGTTCACCGTGGCCAGCGACTTGGTCATGCGGCCGTCGAGGTACGCATAGCCCGCGCTGACGTCCCAGCGCCCCGGCAGCTTGCCGGCCAATGCGAGCTCCATGCCGTTGGTGCGCTGCGTGCCCACGTTGATCTGTCGCGCCGGGTTGGCCGGGTCGGTGTTCTTCATGCCCGAGCGCTCCAGGTTGAAGAGCGCCGTGGTGAGGTTGAGCGTGCCGTCCAGGAAATCGAACTTGGCGCCGATCTCCTTGTTCACCGTGATCTCGGGTTCGTTGGCCGCGTTGTTGGCCGACAGCGCGAAGGTCTCGGCCGACGGCTGGAACGAGCGGCTGTACGACACGTAGTACGACTGCGTGTCGGTGGGCTGCCAGACCAGGCCCGCGCGCGGGCTGAACTTGCGGTCGGTGCGCGACATCGGCGCGAGTGAGCGCTCGAACGAGGTCTCCTGGTCGAACACGTCGTAGCGCCCGCCGACCAGCGCCTTCCATTGCGGCGCCAGCGTGATCTGGTTCTGCGCATACAGCGCCGCCGTCTTGAAGGTGGAATTGCTCGGAATCGCACTCGTGGCCTGGTAGCTGGCGAACGGAATGGGCGCGGGCACGGCCACCGGGTTGAGGATGCTCACGCGCTCGTAGCCGGTCGCCGAGGACACCGAGTACAGGCGCTTGTCCTGTTTGCCGAATTCGGCACCGACCAGCCACTCCTGCTTGAAGCCGCCGAGGTCGTTGCGCCACGTGAGGTCGGTCTGGTTGAACCAGCCGCTCTCGTCGCGGTCGACAAAGCCGCGCGTGCGGCCCACGGTCATGCGCACCGGATCGGTGGTGCCGCTGGGCAGGGTGTTGAAACGGTCGAGCTTGTAGCTGTAGTAGCGGGTGGTGTTGCGCAGGTTCAGCGCATCGCTGAAGCGATGGTTCAGCGTGGCGGTGAAGGACTGCACCCGCGTCGTGGTGGTGTCGTCGCGGCTGGCGAGCGCCGAGCCGTAGTAGGTGCCGATGGGCACGTTCACCGGCCGGCCGTTGAGGGCAGGAATGCCGAAATCGGTCAGGCGTTGGTCGTAGGCATTGGTGTACTGCAGCAGCAGGTCGGTCTGCGGGCTGAACTTCATCGCGAGCGAGGGCGCGATGTTGTAGCGGTCGATGAACTGCTGGTCGCGGTAGCTGCCCGACTTTTCGCGCGCGACGTTCAGGCGGAACGCCATGTTCTCGCCGATGGGTCGGTTGAGGTCGGTGGTGAGCCGCTTGAAATCGTTGCTGCCCAGGCCGAGCGAGACCTCGCCGAAGGGGCGCTCGAAGACCGGCTTCTTCGTCACGCGGTTGATCAGCCCGCCCGACGAGCCTCGGCCATACAGCACGGCCGCCGGTCCCTTGAGCACTTCGATGCGCTCGGTGTCCGACAGGTCGCGAAAGTACAGCGCGTCGTCGCGCACGCCATCCACGAACCAGTCGGCGATTGCGGAGAAGCCGCGGATCACCACCTGGTCGCGCTGGCCGTCGCCGGCATTGAAGGACACGCCGGGCGCATTGCGCAGCGCGTCCTGCATCGAGGTCGCGCCCTGGTCGCGCAAGAGCTGCGCGGGCAGCACGTTCACCGCCTGGGGAATGTCGCGCAACGGCGCGGAACCCTTGGTGGCGGTGCTGCTGACGGAGGGCGCGTAGCCGGCGTCCTGCTCGGCGTTGACGGTCACTTCCTTGAGCGCGGTGCCGCTTTGCGCCTGTGCGGCGAAGTGCAGAACGGCCAGGGCGGCGAGGACTGCAACAGGCAGGGGCTGGAGGCACAGGCGGGGCGCGCGCGAACGAACGGGCATCGGGTTTCTTTCAGGGCGATAAAAAAAATCGCGAAGCGCCATGCCATCCCGCCATCCATCGGATGACGAAACGCACGGGCCCTGCCTGGAGAAATCTGGGTTGGGTTCCCTTGCCGATCCGAACCGGCGCAGCGGCCGGTGGATCGGTGAAGGGGGTCGCATTCGCGCGAGCCGGCGATTGTAAGCAGCCGTCCTACACGGTCAGTTGCCGGTCAGCCCGCCGTCGATCAGTTGGCGCTCAGGTCCATCAGCATGCGCGACAGCAGGTACACCCGCGGCACCACGCTCTCGACCTCGGCGTATTCCTCCGGCGTGTGGATGCCGCCGCCCACGATGCCGAAGCCGTCGAGCACCGGCACGCCCACGCCGGCCACGAGGCTCGCATCGGCCGCGCCGCCGCTGCTCTCGATGGTGAGCTTCTTGCCGATCTCGGCGTAGATGCCTTCGGCCATCTTCACCAGCTTGTCCGAGGCGGGCGAACGCGGCATCGGCGGCAGGCCGCGCACGAGGCGCACGCGCACTTCGGTGTCGGGGATCAGCTTGTTCTGCGAGATGCGCACCATGTCCTTCTCGACGCGGTCGAACTCCTCGGGCGTGGCGACGCGCACATCGCCCTTGGCGCTCGCGGCGGCGGGAATCACGTTGGTCGCGCCGTTGGCCGTGAGCACGGTGAAATTGACCGTGGTCTTCTTCGCGGCATCCGCCGTCTTGGAGAGCTGCAGCACCTGGTGCGCGACTTCCATCGCCGCGTTGCGGCCGGTTTCGGGCGCCACGCCCGCGTGCGCGGCCAGGCCCTTCACCTCGACGAGCGCGGTGGCCGAGCCCTTGCGCTCCACCACGAGGCCATCGGCCGGGCGGCCCGGCTCCAGGTTCAGTGCCACGTCGTGCTGCTTGGCCACGCGCTCGATGAGCGCGGTGGTGCCCACCGAGCCCATCTCCTCGTTGGTGTCGATGAGGAAGGTGATCTGCCCGTAGTCCTTGAAGCCGATCTTCTGCAGCACCTTCAGGGCCTGCAGCCCGGCGACGACGCCGCCCTTGTTGTCCATCACCCCGGGGCCGTAGGCGCGGCCGTCCTTGATGTAGAACGGCTTGGCCGCGGCGGTGCCGTCCTTGAACACGGTGTCGATGTGGGCGAGGATCAGGATCTTCTTCTTGCCCTGCCCCGTCAGCGTGGCGACCACGTTGGTGCCGGGGTGAGGATCGGCCGGAAAGGTCTCGATGCGCGCGCCGAGCTGGCGCAGCTCCTCGACAGCCATCTCGCGCACCTTGTCGAGCCCCTCGGTGACGGTCGAGCCGGAGTCGATGTTGACCATGCGCTCCAGCAGCTTCAGCGCCTCGTCCTTCTGCTGCGTGGCCGCATCGAGCGCACCCTGATGCGGCTTCTGGGCCATGGCATTGCCGGCCGCGGCGAGCAATGCGCAGGCAAGCAGCGCGCTCTGGCAGGCGGCGCGCATCGGCGCGGGATTCTTGAAGGGGGATGGGCGCTTGGGAAAAGTCATGAGGTCCGTTTCTGTTGTTCGTTCGATGTGCGGCATCAGCCCGGCACGAAAAAGAAAGCCTGCTCCTTGCAGGCGGAGCAGGCTAGCACCCGCGTTCCGCGCGGGTCAAGCGAACAACAACAGGTGACTGAAGCCGTGTGCAAGGCTTCGACAGGCTCAGCCCGAACGGATGGGTCGCACAACTGATGCGCCTAGCAGCAACGCCCCTTGCCCGCCCCATAGCGCGCCTCCAGTCGCTCGCGGAAGAAGGCCTCGTAGCTCATCGGCGGTCGGTCCGGGTGCGTGGCCGCCATGTGAGTGAGGTAGGCGTCGTAGTCGGGCAGGCCGACCATCAGCCGCAGCGACTGCTTGAGCGAGCGGGCGAAGTAGCGCCCGGCTTCCGGCAATGCGAGGGCCATGGGCGTGCTCAGTGGGCCGCCGCGGCCGATGCGCCGGCCGGCTCGAACGGCGTCTCCTGCGTCGTCGGCCGGTTGGCCGCGCGCGCCGCAAGACAGGCCTTGATGCTGTAGACCAGCACGCTCAGCACCACGAACATGAAGAGCGCGCACAGCGCCGCGTCGAGGCGGTCGTTGAAGACGATGCGCGACATCGCCTCGGGCGTCTTCGCGGGTGCCACCAACACGCCGTTGGCGAGGCCCTCGGTGTACTTCGCCGCATGCGAGAGGAAGCCGATCTTCGGGTCGGCCGAGAAGATCTTCTGCCAGCCCGCCGTGAGCGTGCACGCCAGCAGCCACACGGCCGGCGCGATGGCCACCCACGCATAGCGCTCGCGCTTCATGCGGAACAGCACCACCACGCCGAGCAGCAATGCGACGGCCGCGAGCATCTGGTTGGAGATGCCGAAGAGCGGCCACAGCGTGTTGATGCCGCCCAGCGGATCGACCACACCTTGGTAGAGAAAGTAGCCCCAGGCCGCCACGCACAGCGCTGTCGCCACGAGGTTGGCCGGCAGCGAATCGGTGCGCTTGAGCGCGGGCACGAAGCTGCCCAGCAAGTCCTGCAGCATGAAGCGGCCTGCGCGCGTGCCGGCGTCCACGGCGGTGAGGATGAAGAGCGCCTCGAACAGGATCGCGAAGTGGTACCAGAAGGCCATCATGGCCTGCCCGCCGATCACCTGGTGGAGGATATGGGCCATGCCCACGGCCAGTGTCGGCGCGCCGCCTGCGCGGCCGAGGATGGTGGTCTCGCCCACGTCCTTGGCGGTCTGCAGCAGCATCTCGGGCGTGACCACGAAGCCCCAGCTCGAGATGGTCTGCGCCGCCTGCTGCGCGGTGCTGCCGACCAGCGCAGCCGGGCTGTTCATCGCGAAGTAGATGCCCGGCTCGATGCACGAGGCTGCCACCAGCGCCATCACCGCCACGAACGATTCGGCCAGCATGCCGCCGTAGCCGATGAAGCGCGCATGGCGCTCGTTGTCCAGCATCTTGGGCGTGGTGCCCGAGGAGATCAGCGCATGAAAACCCGACACCGCGCCGCAGGCGATGGTGATGAACAGGAACGGGAACAAGCTGCCCGACCACACCGGCCCGCCACCCTGCGCGAACTGCGTGATGGCCGGCATCTGCATCGTCGGCATCACGAACACGATGCCGATGGCCAGCGCGATGATCGTGCCGATCTTCAGGAAGGTCGAGAGGTAGTCGCGCGGCGCGAGCAGCAGCCACACCGGCAGGCTCGCGGCGACGAAGCCGTAGCCCACGAGCATCCAGGTGAGCGCCTTGCCGTCGAAGGTGAAGAGCGGCGCCCATTCGGCGCTCTGGCTCACGGCCTGGCCGCCGAAGATGGCGAGCATGAGCAGCACGAAGCCGATCAGCGAGACCTCGCCGATGCGCCCCGGGCGGATGTAGCGCAGGTAGATGCCCATGAAGAGCGCCACCGGGATCGTCGCGGCCACCGTGAAGGTGCCCCATGGCGATTCGGCCAGCGCCTTCACCACGATCAGCGCCAGCACCGCCAGGATGATGATCATGATCATGAAGGTGCCGAAGAGCGCGATCATCCCGGGCACCACACCCATCTCCTGCTTGACGAGATCGCCGAGCGAACGGCCGTCGCGGCGCGTGGAGATGAAGAGAATGATGAAGTCCTGCACCGCGCCGGCGAACACCACGCCGGCCAGCACCCACAGCAATCCGGGCAGGTAGCCCATCTGCGCCGCGAGCACCGGGCCCACCAGCGGACCCGCGCCCGCGATGGCCGCGAAATGGTGGCCGAACAGCACGTTCTTGTCGGTCGGCACGTAGTCCAGGCCGTCGTTGTGGCGGTGCGCGGGCGTCTTGCGGTTGCCGTCGAGCCCCAGCACCTTGTCGGCGATGAAGAGGCTGTAGTAACGGTAGGCGATCAGGTAGGTGCAGATCGCGGCCGCCACCACCCAGAGGGCGTTGACGCTTTCACCACGGGTCAGGGCCACCGTGCCGAGCGCGAATGCGCCGACGACGGCCACGACCAGCCACACCAGGTGGCGGCGGAGGGTTTGCATGCGGATGTCTCCTCGATATTGGAACCCGGGAGTCTTGCCGCAAGGGCGCGCATTGGCATCCGTCGGACCGCGTGGGCGGGTTGCGTGGCACTGCGTAATGGAAAACCCGAGGGAAACCCGAGGAAAACCCGAGGTGCGCACGGGCCCGGCCGGATCGCCCGCCCCCGCGGGGCGCGAGAATGCCGCCACGTATCCGGAGAACTCCCCCATGTCCACCGTCACCATCCATCCCCAGATCAATGTTCGCAACGACGGCGCCTTCGTGCTGTTCGGCGGCGTCAACGTCCTCGAGTCGCGCGACCTGGCCCTGCGCACCGCGGCCGAATTCGTGCGCGTTGCCGGCAAGCTGGGCATTCCCTATGTCTTCAAGGGCAGCTTCGACAAGGCCAACCGCTCGTCGATCCATTCGTACCGCGGCCCCGGCCTGGACGAAGGCCTGAAGATCCTGCAGGAGGTCAAGACCGAATTCGGCGTGCCGCTGCTGACCGACGTGCACGAGCCCTGGCAGGCCGCTCCGGTCGCCGAGGTGGTCGATGTGCTGCAGCTGCCGGCCTTCCTCGCGCGGCAAACCGACCTGGTGGTGGCGCTCGCCAAGACCGGCCGCGTCATCAACATCAAGAAGCCGCAGTTCCTGAGCCCGTCGCAGGTGCTGAACATCGTCGAGAAGTTCAAGGAAGCCGGCAACGAACAGATCATCCTGTGCGACCGCGGCACCTGCTTCGGCTACGACAACCTCGTGGTCGACATGCTGGGCTTCGGCGTCATGAAGAAGGTGACGCAAGACCTGCCGGTGATCTTCGACGTGACCCATGCGCTGCAACAACGCGAGGCCGGCGCCGCCGCTTCCGGCGGCCGGCGGGAGCAACTGGTGGACCTGGCGCGTTCCGGCATGGCGGTCGGCCTGGCCGGTCTTTTTCTCGAGGCCCATCCGAACCCGGCCGAGGCCAAGTGCGATGGCCCGAGCGCGCTGCCGCTGGCGCAGTTGGAGCCGCTGCTGACGCAGCTCAAGGCACTGGACGATCTGGTGAAGTCGTTCCCGGCGCTGAATATCTAGCCAGCCGGGTTCAGCAGCTCAGGGCCGCCGCGCCTGCGTCGGCTGCCGCGACCAGTACACGCCATCGAGCCGGTCAAGCCGCACCTCGCCACCGGTCGATGGCGCATGCACGAAGCGCCCGTCGCCGACGTAGATGCCCGCATGCGACGGCGTCGAGTTGCCGAACAGCACCAGGTCGCCGGAACGAATTTCCGACATCGCCACGGGCCGGCCGAACGACGCCATGCGCGAGACCGTGCGTGGCGGCACCTGCCCCAGGCTGCTGCGGTACACATAGCCGATGAGCCCGCTGCAATCGAAGCCGCCCTCGGGCGTGTTGCCGCCATAGCGGTACGGCGTGCCGACGAGCCCCAGCGCATGGATCGTGATGCTGTTCGATTGCTCGGCCGTGAGCGGTGGAATGCTGGAGACCGGCGTCCTCTGCGGCGCGGGAGGGCTGGCGCAACCCGCCATCAGCAGGAAGACCCCTATGGAGAGCCAACGCAACGGCGGCACTCGGAAAGGTTGCAGGCGTCGCGGGCGTTCGGCCCGCTGCGGGGGCACGGCGGTATCTGGCATGGAGGAGCGGCAGGTCGGGTGGACGTGGGCCGACTGTAGCGGCCCGGCTGCCGCGCCTCTCAAAAGCTGAGGGTCGCGGCGCCTCGCTTGATGAGTTCGTGCATCACGCTCGACCCCGCGATGACGACGCCTTCCATCAGGTTCTCCTGCGTGTAGCCGCGGCTCTTCACGCACGGGGTGCAGGCCCACAGCGTGCCGCCGCGCGCCACGAAGTCGCGCAGCATGTCCGCAAGGGGCTCCAGCGGCTTCACGTGCGTGGTGTCGGCGGCGCCGCGCCGGACCAGGTCGACGCCCGAGCTCGTGAGAAAGATGGAGACTTTCAGCCCCGATGTCATGCCGCCCAGTGCGATCACCAGCCCGACGGAGGACAATTCGTGGTCGATGCCATGCGTCACCACAACAACCAGATCGCGTGTCTCGGTGTTCATTGCGGCCTTCCTTTCGGATGAGTGATTGAAGAAAGGCCAGCGTACGCTTCGTGCAGGAGGCAGGCCATGACCGAAATGCCGGAAGTCTTGATCCAAACAACGCCGGGCACGCCGCCCGACATGGCGCCGGGGGCAGGCGACCTGCTCTCGGACCTGCTCGAAAGCATGCACGTCACCGGCATGGTGCTGTTCCGCGCCGAGTTTCGCGAGCCCTGGTCGGTCACGAGCGCCGACTCGGGGCAGCTCGCGGCGATGCTCGCGCTCGGTTCGAGCCGCGTGATTCCCTTTCACATCGTCGGAGCAGGCAGCTGCCTGCTGGCACTGCCCGACCGCGAACCGGTGCGGCTCGACAGCGGCGACGCGGTGGTGCTGCCATCGGGTGGCGTCCACCGTCTGGGCGGATGCGCCGACAGCGCCGCGCCGGTGCACATCGGCCAGCTGCTGCCGCAGTTGCCATGGACCGGCATGCCGGTGGTCGAGCATGGCGGAGGCGGAGCATCCACCAGCATCGTCTGCGGCTTCATCCGCTGCGACGAACTGCTGTTCCATCCCGTGCTCGGGCACCTGCCGGAGGTGCTGCACATCCGGCCCGACAGCACGCCCTCCGACCAGTGGCTGGCGACCACCATCCGGCACACCGTGAACGAAGCCGGCAAGCCGCAACCCGGCTGGCGGACCATGCTCCCGCGCCTGACCGAGCTGATGTTCGTGGAAATCCTGCGCAAGCACATGCAGACCCTGACGGCCGGCGAGGTGGGCTGGCTGGCGGCCTGCAACGATGCGGTGGCCGGACCGGCACTGAAGCTGCTGCACGCGGCGCCGCTCGAAGACTGGACGCTGGAGCGGCTGGCACGCGGCGTGGGCGTCTCCCGCACCGTGCTCGGCGAGCGGTTCAAGCACTTCCTCGACCAGCCGCCGATGCAGTACCTGGGACATTGGCGCCTGCAGCTGGCGGCACGGCGTCTCAAGAGCAGCGAATTGCCGATCAAGACCATCGCGGACCACGCGCGCTACGAATCGGAAGCGGCGTTCAGCCGGGCCTTCAAGCGGCGCTTCGGACTGCCGCCCGGGGACTGGCGCCGAAAGCAGGCGCGCACGCAGGGCTGAGCAGCGAGCGGCGCCTGCCGTATGGCAGCATCGCGGCATGCCCGAGCCGTCACGCCGCATTCCGTACCGCACCTGGCCAGGCGCACTCGCGGTGCTCCTGGCCATCGCCGCCTACGTGGGCGGCCTCACTTTCTGGAACAACCACACGCCCGGCGCGCGGCCCTTGCCCGTGGGGCAGACCGTGTCCGTCGGCCATGCGCGGTTCGAGCCCGCCGCCGGATGGGAGATGGACGTGGACCGCTCCAAGGCCGGCAGGTCGTTGATGCTCTTCAAGGGCGGCCACAAGTTCCTGGTCTCCACCGCTCCCTGGGTGGGCGGGCCCGACGGGCCGCTGGTGCGGCAGCAGCGCCTCATGGAGCGCGGCCAGCACCTGGAGATCGACGGCGACATCTCCGATTTCGTCACACCATGGGGCTTGCAGGGCAAGACCTTCGCGTACTACGGATCGAAGCTCGCCGGCCGGTTCTGGCAGGTGGTCGACCTGCAGCGAAAGTCGCTCGTGCAGATCGATTTCTACGGCGCCAGTGACGGCCTGAACGAAGCGATGGCCGAGGCCCGCAGCATGCTGGAGTCGATGGACCTGGAGGCTTCGCCATGAGTTCCGAGGGCACAGAGAGACTCGCCGGCCCCGAACAGGATCGCGGCGAATGGCCAGTGGGCACCGACTCGTTCTGGCAACCGCATCGCGCAGCGTTCTGGCTGCTGGCCGCGATGATCGTCAACGGCCTTTTCTACACGGTCAACATGTTCTCGATGGGCTTTCGCGTGGTGCCCGTCACCGCGTTGCTGGGCCTTCTGGTGTGGGGCATCTACACGCTGCTTTTCCTGCTCGTCTTTCGCACGCTGGACCTGCTCGAACAACATCCGCCCGAGGCCTTCGTGCTCGCGTTCGCATGGGGCGGAATGGGCGCGGTGTACTTCGCCGCGCCGGCGAACATCGCCATCCAGGGCCTGTGCGCCAAGCTGGTGTCGCCGGACTTCGTGGCGGCCTGGGGGCCAGCCATCGCAGGTCCGATCACCGAGGAGTTCCTGAAGCTCGCGGGCGTGATCCTGCTCGTGCTGGTGGCGCGCAACCAGTTCCAGACGTACCTCTCGGTGCTGATCGTCGGCGCCATGGCGGGCCTCGGTTTCCAGGTGGTGGAGAACCTGAGCTACACCGTCAACGCCTCGATGCACTTTCCGCTCGAGAACCAGGTGTATCCGGTGCTGCTGAACCTGTTCACGCGCGGGCTGCTGAGCGGCCTCTGGAGCCACGCGGCCTACACGACCATCGCGTCCTTCGGCGTTGCCTGGTTCCTGCTGCATCCGGAGCGATCGAAGCTGACGCGGATCGCCGTGGCCGTGCTGTGCTTCGCGCTCGCCTGGGCCATGCACTTCATCTGGAACTCGCCGTGGCTGGAAGACCTCTTCGACGGCAGCTACCGCGAGATGGCCGTGATGCTCGCCGTGAAGGGCATCCCCGCGATGATCGCGGCCGGGCTCTTCTGGCGCGTTGCCGCGCGCGAGAACGGCGCGTACCTCCATGCGCTCGCGGCGTATTTCGTGCCCGAACGCGAGCTGATCCGCGACGACGAATGGATGCGCCTGGGCGCACCGCTGCAGCGCTACAAGGTGCGCCGCGAGATCGGCTGGACCTTCGGCCTGCGGGCAAGGCGGCTGAAGACGCAACTGCAGCGCGAGCAGCTGCGGCTGGTTCGCAAGGCGATGACGTACGGGCGCGGTGCGCAGACGCTGCGGCATGAGGTGACGATCCGGCGCTTGCGGGCGGAGCTGGAGCCGTTGGTTCAGGCGCGGCCGTAGGCGCGGGCCTTCGGACGCGTCGCGTGGAATCCACTTGACCCGGCCCCTGCGGCCGCCTCGATAAAGGCAGTGTCCGATCCAACCACGAGGTGATTCTTGAACGCTTCCACCCGATTCCTCAACCCAGCCGAGGCGGCCCGGCGGCTCGGCGTTTCCGCCAAGGCACTGCGTCTCTACGAGCAGCGCGGCCTGGTGGCGCCGGCGCGCAATGCCGCTGGATGGCGCTCCTACAGCCCCGACGAAATGACCCGCGGCGCCGAGATCGTGGCCCTGCGCGCACTGGGCCTGAGCGTTGCGCAGGTGGCGCGCGTACTGGCAGGCGATGCAGCGACGCTCGAATCTGCGCTGGCCGCGCACCAAGCGGCACTAGAGGGTCGCGCCCGTCAATTGACGGAGACCATCGGAAAAGTCCGCCATCTGCGGACCGACCTCGCCCAAGGCCGGGCACCGACAGCCGAGGCGTTGACGCAACTGCTGGGCGCTGCCGCGAGGATCGATGTCGAGTTCGAACTTCCCTGGCCCTGGGGCGGCGAGCTGTTCAGGCTGTGCGACGTGCGGCCACTGAACTACATCGTCGGACCGCTGGGCAGCGGCAAGACCCGGCTGGCCCTGCGCATTGCCGAGACCCTGCCGTCCGCTGCGTTCCTCGGGTTGGAGCGGCTCGAGGGCGGCAATGCGGCGGCACGGCTCGATGCCAACACGGCGCTCAGGTCGCGCGTCGAACAGACGCTGGCCTGGCTTGCCGACGATGGCGCTACGGTGTCCGATGCGTTGATCGCGCTGTTCGCCGGACTGGAAAACCAAGGCCCGGCCGCGCTGGTTGTCGACATGGTGGAGCAAGGGCTGGATTCGGCCACGCAGCAAGCCGTGAGCGCGCATTTGCGCCGCCGGGACCCCGATGCCCGACCGCTCTTTCTGCTGACGCGCTCCTGCGTGATCCTGGACCTGGCCGCGGTGGGCACCGACGAGTCGATCATCTTCTGCCCCGCCAACCACAGCCCGCCGAGCCGGGTCGCGCCCTGGCCGGGTGCGCCGGGCTACGAGGCGGTTGCCAGTTGCCTGGCCTCGCCCGAGGTGCGGGCGCGGACGCAGGGCGTCATCGCGTGGCGGCCGCAGGTGGTGTGAGGGCCAGCCTTCTCACCGAAAATTGATCTCATGCCGATTCCCGAAGCCACTTCAACAGCCCGGCTGGTCTGGCCGTCACACGAGTATCTGGCGGGCTATGTCGCCGCGCTCGAACGCGGATGGTCGCCCAACAACCTTCGGCCCGAGGCCACCCAAGAAGAACTCCTGCTGATACGAGCGGACGCCGATGGGTTTCTGAAGAGCCTTGTCGACCGCGAAGCCAAGGGGCCACCAGTCGCGCTTCCCGATGGCAGCACGGTCCCGCGCTTGCCCGGCTATCGGCGATGGCTGTGGGACGGCGAGTTCTGCGGCAGCATCGGCCTGCGTTGGCAGCACGGCACGAACGCCCTGCCCGGCTATTGCCTCGGGCACATCGGCTACGGCGTCGTGCCTTGGAAGAGCGGCAGAGGGTATGCCAAGGAAGCGCTGCGTTCGCTGCTGCCAGAGGCTGCGTCAGTCGGGCTAGGCTATGTCGAAATCACGACCAGCCCGGACAACGTAGCCTCGCAACACGTCATTCGCGCCAATGGCGGCGTGCTTGCGGAGGAGTTCATCAAGACGGCGGAGTTGGGGGGCACGCCGGAGCTTCGGTTTCGCATCGCGCTCGGGCACCTGGCCTGAAATCCGGAACCCCGACCGGTCGCCCCCCCGATCGATACAGACTCCACTGGCACAAACACCAGGGTGCCGGCACCGAAGCACGTTTCCCTCATTGGCCTCGTGCAGAATACGCCGCGCCGACGATATAAGTGGAACCGCCTCAACGCGCGCAATCACAAAGACGAAAAGTATTCACAAAGAGTAGGAGTGTGAGGGATGGGAACACTTACTTGCAGGGTTGCCCTGACATTGCTGCTTGCAGCGCTCGTGTCTTGCGGCGGTGGAGGTGATGGTGGCGGAGGGGGTTTGGGCGGCTTGTCGTCCGGACAGTCGCCCTCTTCGCCTGCGGTGGCGAACAAGTTGGAGAAGGAAGACGCGGCCGATGCGACACAGTTGTCCGCCGGAGCCGCCGACTCGCTGGGAGGAGTCGCCGCCCTTCGTTCATCGGGTGCGGATGTCTCTGCGGCTCTCGCACAGCGAGCAGCCAGCGATGGTGTTGTGGTGTACAGAACGCTCGACACCAGCGCCTTCGGCATGCCTCGGACCCTAGTCTATGACGCGGTGCATGGCGACATTTACGCCTCGTATCCCACCACCTACGAATCGATCGGTCTGAGTGCCATCGTGCGGTTCCGCACCAACGGCATGAACTGGACGAGCACGTCGCTCTCCCTGCCCGGCCTGCAGGACATCGCGCTCGCGCCCGACGCCAGCGTGCTGGCTGCGACAGATGGCAGCAACCAGGTTCACCTGATCGACCTGGCGACGTTCAGCGTGAAGAGCACCCATATCGCACCCTTCGGCATTGGCGACCAGGGCAGCAACATCGAGGTGGCGATCGCATTCGCCGGCGACGGCAAGCTGTGGATGCCATCGGGGGAGGGCTACAACTGGCACAACCTGGGATTTTTCGATCTGCGCACCCAGGCCTTCGGAACCGTCGCCTGCCCCATGTGCTACTCAGGACCGTACTTCGCAGTCTCGGGCGATGGGTCCAGGTTGATGGTGACCCAGACCGCGGGCCTCACGCCAAGGCCGCCGATGCTCTATATGGACGGGGGCGACGGCGTGCTCCGGACGAATCCCGTCGGGCTCGATTTTTTCTACTGGATGACGAGCCTGAGCGACGATGGCAATCGCTTCCTGTTCAGCGGCGAAACGGTCTATGACCGCGCGTTCGGCACGGTGGGTACGCTGCCTCTGGTGAATGACATGAGGGCCGCCCGGATCTCGCCGGATGGGCGCCGGGCGTACACGCTGAACTACGTCGTCGAACCCGGATCGCCCGCGCTGCCGGTTGTCCGTGCCTTCGATACGACCCCATCGGCCGGCACCCGAGTCAACCTGTCTCAGATCGGGAGTTTCACGCTGGCCGACTTCCCCGCCTGCCAGGCGTCGACCTATCCCAAATACTCCTGCTACAGGCCCAGGATGCAAGTGAGCAAGGACGGCACGACCCTGATGATCCTGGGCGACAAGAAGCTGATCGTCGCGACCATTCCCAAGGCGCTGCGCCGCTATTGACGACAGCGGAGGCCGGCAATGCAGCGCCGGCTAGTGCTGCCGCGCGTACCGCCCCGGCGATTGCCCCACATGCCGGCTGAACGCCGTGCTGAACGTGCTGGCCGACCCGTAGCCCACGCGTTCTGCAACTTCGGCGATGCCGACATCTTCGCGAGCGAGCAGATCCTTCGCGACGGCCATGCGCCACGCCAGCAAATACTCCATTGGCGGCAGCCCGACCGCGCGCAGGAAACGCTCGAAGAATGCCGAGCGCGACAGCGCCGCCTTCTTCGCGAGCTCGGCCACCGTCCAGGGTTGCGCCGGGTCGCCGTGCAGGTGCCGCAGCACCACGGACAACCGCGGGTCCGCCAACCCGCGCAGCAGCCCCGGCGGCGCGCTTTCGCCGGGCGTGGAGCGCAGCGCTTCGATCAACAGCAGTTCGACCAATCGTTCGAGTACGAGATCGCGCCCAGCCTTCGCTTCGATCGACTCCTCCCGCACGAACTGCACCAGCACCGAAAGCCGCCCCACGTCGCGCACGTGCAGCAGCGTCGGAAGCAGCGACGCCAGCAGCGAGGCGTCCGGCGAATCGAAGGCGAAGTAGCCGCCGAGCATTCGCACATCCGGTGGACCGTCTTGCCTGCCGTGGCGGATTTCGTCCGTCGGCGCGGGCGCCAGCCTGGGATCGACGAAGACAGGCTCTGCCGTCTCGAGGGCCGACATCGTGAAGCCGGGCGTGGACGGCATCAGCACGAAATCGCCGGCCATGAGGGTGATGGGCGCCTGCCCGTCCACGGCCAGGGTGCATTCGCCCTCCAGCATCGTGCAGAAGCTGGGTTCTCCGAAGGCCGAGTAACGCACCGCCCATGCGCCCGCGCCGCCGATCACCTTCGAATACACCGCGCGCGGCCGAAGCAACGAGACGACCTCTGCAAGCGGATCGGTCAATCAGGACTCCTGCGAACAAATTATGGATCTTTGATTATAGAAAGTCCTTCCCATCGCCGATATCGTGACGCACCTTCTACCCAAACCTCCAAGGAAAGAAACCCAATGAAGACCGTCCTGATCACCGGCTGCTCGTCCGGCTATGGCCTCGAAACCGCGCGCCACTTTCTCGCCCAGGGCTGGCATGTCGTCGCCACCATGCGCACGCCGCGCACCGAACTTCTGCCCCGCTCGGAGCGCCTGCGCGTGCTGCCTCTGGATGTGACGAAGCCCGAGAGCATCGCGGCGGCGCTCGAAGCCGCCGGCCCCATCGACGTGCTCGTGAACAACGCAGGTCTCGGCCTGTTCGGCGCATTCGAGGCCACGCCGATGGCCACCGTGCGCGAGATCTTCGAGACCAACACCTTCGGCATGATGGCCACGACCCACGCCGTGCTGCCGCAGTTTCGCCAGCGCAGATCGGGGCTGGTCATCAACGTGACTTCGACCGTCACGCTGGCGCCCATGCCGCTCGTGGCGGCATACACCGCGAGCAAGACCGCGATCGAGGGCTTCACCGAATCGCTCGCGTTCGAACTCGAGCCATTCAACGTGCGCGTGAAGCTCGTCGAGCCGGGCTATGGACCGGGCACGCGCTTCACGGCGAATGGGGCGGAGCGCATGCAGGGCCTGATTCCCGAGGCGTATGCACCGCTTGCGCAGTCGATCTTCGCTGCGCTGGGAAGTCCGGCTGCGGTGACGACCGAAGCGGATGTGGCCGAGGCCGTGTGGCATGCCGCGAACGATGCGAGCACGAAGCTGCGGTATCCGGCGGGCGCCGATGCGATCGCACTCTCTCAGGGTCAGTGAAGTGCCCGCCGCGCAGGTGGGCTGGCATTCAGGGCAAGTCTTCCGTCTTCGAGATCGCGTTGAGCACCGCGACGCCCAGGTAAGCCCTCCAGGCCCCGAACGGCACCAGCAAGGCAGCGAGCAGCCGGTGCGGGAGCGGATCGAAGTGCAGCACGGCCCACACCCACAGCGCAGCGAGCGCGATTCCGCCCACGGCGTTCAGCACGCCGCCGCTGAACCACTGCAGGGCGAGGACCCGACCGGTCAGCAACAGGATGCGGTCGGCGATCCCGAGTCCGAAGTAGCTGGCGATCGCCTAGATGCCGAGCAGCAGCAGCGGGCCGATGGCGATGCCGATCAGGAGCCACACGAAGACGTGGATCAAGGAATCCATGTGTCCCGCTTCAGCGGGGAAGTTCTTCGGCCATCAGGTCGATGAACCGCCGCACGCGCGGCTCCAGCAGCCGACGTGTCGGATACAGCGCGAAGATATTTACATCGCCTGCATCGAGCCCGGGCAGCACCTGCCGGAGGCGCCCCGCGGCCAGGTCTTCGGCCACGAGGAAGTCCGGAAGCAGTGCGATGCCGAGCCCGGCGGCGGCGGCATCGCGCAAGGCCTCTCCGCTGTCCAGCCGCAGGCGGCTGCGCCCTTGTGCCTTGATCCAGTCGCCACCCTCGCTTCGGAAGCGCCAGCTCTGTCTTTGGTTGCGGCTGCTGAAGAACAGGCAGTCGTGGCCCGCGAGCGCGTCGATGTCCATCGGCTCGCCTTGTCGCGCAAGGTAGGCAGGTGACGCGCACAACAGCGCCTTGTACCTGGCGACCACGCGAGAGACCAGCCCCGTGTCCGCACTCTCCCCGCCTGCACCGATCCGCACGGCCAGGTCGAAACCATCCTCGACGACATCGGCCAGCCGGTCGCTGAAGCTCACCTCGGCCTGCAACTCGGGCCATGCCGCGAGATATTTCTGCAGCAGCGGCAGCACCACCAGCCGGCCGAAGGCGTCGGGCACGGTGAGACGCAACACGCCGCGCGGCGCGCCGCCAGGGCCCGCCACACTCGCCTCTGCCTCATCGACCGCCGAGAGGATCAGCAGGCCGCGCTCGTAGAACACCCGGCCCTCGTCGGTGAGGCTCAGCGTGCGCGTCGTGCGGTTCAAGAGGCGCACGCCGAGCCTGTCTTCGAGCCGGCCCACCGCCTTGCCCGCCGCCGAGCGCGTGAGGCCCATGGCCTGCCCGCCGGCGATGAAGCTGCCTTCGTCGACGACAGCCATGAAGACCAGGATCTCGTTCAGGTTCGTGCGCTGCATGGCTGGGGATGGAGGTGGTCGGGATGGAATGCGCTTCGCGTCTGTGTAGAAGCCGCTTCGCCAATGGCGTGACTACAGTCGTTCATCACTTCATCAGTCACTGTCCGGAAGGAAAGAAAGCACACATGAAACAACAGCCCGTCCTCTACAGCCATGGCGTGCCGTGGGAAGAAGCCTTCGGCGTCGGCCAAGGGTACAGCGTGAACGGCACGCTCTACATATCGGGGCAGTTCTCGCACGACATGCAGGGCGCGTTCGTCGGCGAAGGCGACATCGCGGCGCAGACAACCCAGACGCTGGAGAACCTCGACCGCGTGCTCGCGGCGTTCAACGTGACGAAGGCGAGCCTTGCGGAGCTGGTGATCTATGTGACCGACCCACAGGCCCACACGGAAGCGCTGGTGCCTGTGTTCAAGGCGTACATGGGAGCGCACCGGCCGGCGGTGACGCTCGTTGGCGTTTCGGGGCTCGCGTTTCCGCATCAGTTGATCGAGGTCAAGGCGGTGGCGCACATGGATTGACGCGGGCATTGAGCGAGCCCTTCCTGCAGGTGCCACGGCTTTCTCGATCTGCGCCGTCCGTTCAGAACCCAGCTAGCGCTTCAACCACCCCAGCCCCTTCGCATGCAGGCTCTGCACATAGAGCCGATCACGCGTTTCAGTGACGGCCGTGGTCTCGGGGTACGCACCCGTCGCATCCTGCATGCTCGCGAGCACCTTGCCGTCCTCGCTGAACGCGACCACATGGCCGTAGGCCTTCGGCACCGGCCACAGCGAACGCGGCAGGCGCATCGTCACGCTGCGCAGGAACGGCTTGTTGGCGAGCTTGTCGATGGTCGGGTTGCGCGGCTTCACGAGGCCCACCCAGATCTTGCCGTCGAGCCCGCGCATCAGGTTGTCGGGGTAGCCGGGGAGGTTGTCGAGCAGCACGGCGGCTTGCGGGTTGGCGGTGCCCGCGCCCACGTCGAGGTTGCTCGCGTCGATCCCGATCTTCCACACGCGGTACTTGCCGGTCTCGGCAACGAACAGGCTTTTCTCGTCGGCGCTCAATGCGATGCCGTTCGCAAACGCGAGGCCGCGCGCGACGACGCGCGTGGCTTTGGTGGCGGGGTCGTAGGCCAGCACGCGACCCGTGGCGGACTGCTCGAGGATGTCCAGCACGCTGGCCTCGAAGGTGCCGCCCCACTCGGCCGGTGCGAAGCGGGTCGATGCGTCGGTGAAATACATCGTGCCGCTGCCGCGCGCCACCACCACGCCGTCGGCATAGCGGATCGGCTGGCCGTCGACCTGGTTGGCGAGCACGGTGATCTGCTTCGAAGGGCTGATCGACAGCAGCCCCTTGATGGCGTCGGCCGCGATGAGATTGCCGCTTGAGTCGAAGTCGAAGCCGAGCACGCGGCCACCCGTGTTGACGAAGGCTTCCTGCGCGCTGCCGTCTGGGTTCATGCGAAGGATGTTGCCGCTCAGCACCGTGGTGTAGAGCTTGCCATCGGGACCGATGACGATGTGCTCCGGGCCCTCTTCGCGGCCGAGGTCGATCATGTTGAGCTGCGCAAGATGATCGTTGACCGCGAAGGCGCCGGTGTAGCCGGGGTCGGTAGGCGCGGACCAGACGACGGGCCGGACCGGGACGGGCCAGAGAGCGAGGTAGGCGATGGCGGCGAGCAGCAGCAGACCGAATGCGGCAAGGGTTTTCTTCAGCATGTCGAGCCCGTCCTGGCGTGAGGAAGACCGCCCGGCTGAATCTGCAGCCACGGCCATCGCGCGCGATACGACGCCGCTTTCTTGTCGAACAGCTCGCGATGCGGCATCAGCGGGTTCATCGTCAGCACGCCGTCGTACAGCATGGAGAGACCGTTCGGTGCATAGAGCTCGCCCGGCCGAACACCGACGCATGTGGCTGGAACAAGGAAGCGGTCGATGCCATCGCGCGCGCTGCCGAGCGCCTCGTAGGAGTGGCCGAAATACGATTCGTACCAGAGGTGAACACGCGCCTGGTTCGAGGCTTCGACCATGATGCCGAGATCGCCCAGCGCTTCATCGGCTCGCGCTTGCACACGACGCTCCCCCGCCTCGCTCGTGTCGTCGGCATCGAAATAGAACAGGTCGTAGTCCTTGATGCCCGCTTCCGGCGCAGCGCCGGACCGCAGGTTCCACACGGTTTGAAAAAGGCAGCCGGCGACCAGCCATCCGTCGGGGAGAGCCAGCGCATCCCATCGCGCGAGGATTGCCTGGTTGTTTCGGTTCTTGAGGATGTCGGCGATGAAGCGCTCTTGCATGGTGTGAAGAGAAGCAGAGCCGGGTATGGGCGGCGGGGCAGAGAGTTGGATCATGGTTCGCGAGCCTTGATTTCAGCGGCCGAAGACCAGCAGCAAGTTGTTTGACGGCATCGCATGCCGCTCACGCAACGCAAGGCCCGCCCGACGCGCCTCTGCAGCGACGTCTTCCAGGCGGCGGATGCCCCAGGCGGGATTGCGCGCACGCAGGTCCTGGTCGAACGCCATGTTGCTCGAAGCCGTTGGGACGCCGCGTTCGAGATAAGGCCCGTAGGTGATCAGCAATCCGCCGGAACGGAGATGCCGCGCGGCGCCTTGCATCAAGGCGGCGCATGTGGCCCACGGCGCGATGTGCAGCATGTTGGCGCAGTAGATCGCATCGAACTTTTCTTGTTCTCCTTCAGCGAATGCAGTGTCCTGCGATGGCCATCGCGGCGACATCACGTCGAGCAGAAGTGGCGGCCGGAGATTGGGCAGTGCGGCTTCCGCGACCCGGCTTGCGAGCGCGGGCAAGGTGCGGAGGTCTGCGTCGGTGGGTTGCCAGGTCCATCGGGGCATCGAGGTTGCGAACCACGCGGCGTGTTGGCCCGTGCCGGATGCGATCTCCAGTGCGGTGCCGTGCTCTCCGAGGATGCGCGTCAATGCATCGAGGATGGGCTGCTTGTTGCGATCGGCGGCGGGGCTGTAGGGGAGTTCGGGCATGCGGATTGAGATCGGATGAAGGCAGGTTGAAGAGTATCGAACGCTATGGTCGTCATAGCCAAAGGATTTGCCCTGCTCGTCGTTACGGATTCAGAATGCAGAGCCCTCAAACAAAGAACTGGAAACCTCGATGACCCAGCCTCAAACGGAAGCCAAGTGTCCCGTCCACCATGCGGTCGGTCGCGGTACCGTCAATCGCGACTGGTGGCCCAACCAGTTGCGGGTGGACCTGCTCCACCAACACTCCTCCAAGTCCGACCCGATGGGCCAGGACTTCGACTATGCGAAGGAGTTCAAGAGCCTCGACTACGCATCGCTGAAACAAGACCTGCATGCGCTGATGACCGATTCGCAGGCCTGGTGGCCGGCGGACTTCGGCCACTACGGACCGTTGTTCATCCGCATGGCCTGGCACAGCGCCGGCACCTACCGCACCGGCGACGGACGTGGGGGTGGCGGTCGTGGCCAGCAACGCTTTGCGCCGCTCAACAGCTGGCCCGACAACGTCAACCTCGACAAGGCCCGGCGCCTGCTGTGGCCGATCAAGCAGAAGTACGGCCGCAAGATCTCGTGGGCCGACCTGATGATCCTCACCGGCAACGTGGCGCTGGAGTCCATGGGCTTCAAGACCTTCGGTTTCGCCGGCGGGCGCCCCGACACATGGGAGCCCGACCAGGACGTCTACTGGGGCAACGAGACCACCTGGCTCGACGACAAGCGCTACACCGGCGACCGCGACCTGGAGAATCCGCTCGGCGCCGTGCAGATGGGCCTGATCTACGTCAACCCCGAAGGCCCGAACGCCAACGGCGACCCGGTCTCGGCGGCACGCGACATCCGCGAGACCTTCGCCCGCATGGCGATGAACGACGAGGAAACCGTCGCCCTGATCGCCGGCGGCCACACCTTCGGCAAGACCCACGGCGCCGGTCCGGCGGACCTCGTCGGCTCGTCGCCTGAAGGGGCCGACCTGGAAGAAATGGGCATGGGCTGGAAGAGCACGCATGCCAGCGGCATCGCCGGCGACGCGATCGGCAGCGGCCTGGAAGTCACCTGGACCCAGGAGCCGACGAAGTGGACCAACCTCTTCTTCGAGAACCTGTTCAAGTTCGAATGGGAGCCGGTCAAGAGCCCGGCCGGCGCCGGACAGTGGCAGGCCAAGGGCGCTGCGGCCGACATTCCGGATGCGCACGACACGTCGAAGAAACGCCTGCCGACCATGCTGACCACCGACCTCTCGTTGCGCCTGGACCCCGCCTACGAAAAGATCTCGCGGCGGTTCCTCGCGCACCCGGAGCAGTTCGCCGACGCCTTCGCGCGCGCATGGTTCAAGCTGACGCACCGCGACATGGGTCCGCGCTCGCGCTACCTGGGCCCGGAAGTGCCGAAGGAAGAGCTGATCTGGCAAGACCCGATCCCGAAGGTCGATCACCCCTTGGTCGACGACAAGGACGCTGCTGCGCTCAAGGCCAAGATTCTTGCGTCGGGCCTGTCGGTCTCCGACCTGGTGCTGACGGCCTGGGCGTCGGGCGCCACCTACCGCGGCTCCGACATGCGCGGCGGCACCGATGGCGGCCGCATCCGCCTGGCGCCGCAGAAGGATTGGGAAGTCAACGAGCCGGCGAAGCTGGCCAAGGTGCTCAACACGCTGGAAGGCATCCAGGCCGAGTTCAACAAGGCGCAATCGGGCGGCAAGAAGATCTCGATGGCCGACCTGATCGTGCTGGCCGGCTGCGCCGGTGTGGAGCAAGGCGCGAAGAACGCGGGCCATGCCGCGACGGTGCCCTTCACGCCCGGCCGCGCGGACGCGTCGCAGGAACAAACCGACGTGGAGGCCATGAAGGTGCTCGAGCCCGTGGCCGACGGCTTCCGCAACTACCTGAAGAAGGACTATGCGGTTCCCGCCGACGCGCTCCTGGTCGACAAGGCCCAGCTGCTGACGCTGACGGCGCCCGAGATGACAGTGCTGGTGGGCGGCATGCGCGCGCTGGGCGCCAATGTCGGCGCCACCAGGCACGGCATCTTCAGCCAGAAGGAACACGCGCTGACCAACGAGTTCTTCGTTCGCTTGCTCGACCTGAACACGACCTGGAAGGCCGTGCCCGGCGAGAACAACCTGTACGAAGGCGTTGACCGCACGACAAGCGAGCGCAGGGGCAGTGCGACGCGCGTGGACCTGGCCTTCGGCAGCAACTCGGTGCTGCGCGCCCTGGCCGAGGTCTATGGCAGTTCGGATGCAGAAGAGAAGTTCGCGCGGGACTTCATCGCGGCGTGGACCAAGGTGATGAACCTGGGCCGGTTCAACGCGGCGGCCTAGCGCGATCCCCGCGCTGCCATTGCGATGCAGCGCCACCGAGTGGTCGCCATGGCGCGAGCGCTCGGTGGCGCTTTCGCATGGCAGGCATCCCGAAGCGCATCGCTCACCCCTGCCCGAACTCCCGCGCGTGCTCCACCGCGTACTTGATGAGTTCCGCCTGCCCCTCGATGCCCAATCGCCGCTTGATGCTCTGGCGGTGCGCCTCCACCGTGCGCACGCTCAGGCCCAGGTCGCGCGCAATCTGCTTGCTCGATTCGCCCCTGCCGAGCGCGGTGAGGATCTCGCTCTCGCGCGGCGTGAGCAGCGGACGCGGCGCCTGGTTGCGAAAGAGTTTTTTCGACACGGCCGGACTCAGGAAGGTGCCGCCCGCCGACACCGCCTCGATGGCGGCTACGATTTCGGCCGCGGGCGCGTCTTTCAGCACATAGCCGCGCGCGCCCACCTGCATCGCCTTCTGCACGTACTCGGGGTTGTCGTACATGCTGAGCATCACGATGTGCGGCGCGGGACGTGATGGCCCTTGCTGATCGCGTTGCAGCACCAGCGCGGCGAGGTCGATGCCGTTCATGTCCTTCATGCCGACATCGACCAGCATGAGATCGCACCGCAGCGTGTCGAGCAGCGCCAGCGCCTCGGCACCGCTGCCGGCCTCGCCGACGATCTCCAGATTGGGCATGGCGCCCAGGCGCGCACGCAGGCCGTCGCGCACCAGCGGATGGTCGTCCACGAGGAAGAGGCGGATGGGCTTCGGTGGCTGCTGCACCGTCGTTTCTGCTGCAGTGGTTGTCGTCATTCGGGCCTCGCGCTACGGGCCGGCACTTCGGCCACGATGGATGTGTGGCCGCGGCCCGAGCGCATCACCAGGCGCCCGCCGATCGCCTCGATGCGCTCGCGCATGTTGCGAAGGCCGATGCCGTGGCGCGGATCGAGCTGCATCGCCTCGACGTCGAAGCCCACGCCGTCGTCGTTCACCTCCAACCGCACGGCATCTTCGTTGAAGCCCAGCGAGATGTGCACGCGATGCGCCTCGGCATGCTTGCGCACGTTGGTGAGCGCCTCCTGCGTCACGCGGAAAAGCGCGGTCTTGGTCTCTTGCGACAGCTCGAAAGGTTCGCCCTCGACCATGATGGACGCATCGACGCTGCCCTCCTCCCCGAATTCGTGCCCCAGCCGTTCCAGCGCGGCGGGCAGGCCCAGCGTGTCGAGCAGCGCGGGACGCAGGCGGTGCGAGATGCGGCGCACTTCGGTGAGCGAATCGTTGAGCCGCTGCAGCGCCTTGCCGAGTGCGGGCGGTGCCGGCTGGTTGTCGCGGCCAAGCGCATCGACGGCGGATTCGATCAACAGCTTGGCCGACACCAGCGTCTGGCTCGTGCCGTCGTGCAGCTCGCGCGCGAGGTGGCCGCGCTCTTCTTCCTGCGACTGCACCACACGCCGCGCGAGCAGCCGCAGCTTGGCTTCGGCCACGCGGTGCTCGCTCAGGTTCAAAAACACGCCGGCCGCGCTCACCACGCCGAGGCACAGCGCCGCGATGCCGGCGATCCACAGCAGCGTGGCGGTGACGTTGGCGTTCATCTGCTTGTCGAGTGCATCCATGGTGGACTCGATGTCGTCCAGGTACAGGCCCGTGCCGACCATCCAGTTCCAGCGCGGCAGCGCCGTCACGTAGCCGAGCTTGGGCGCCATCTGCGCGCTCGAGGGCTTGCGCCATTCGTACTCGACGTAGCCGCCGCCGTTTTCCTTCGCGCCCTTGATGAGCTCCTGGATCGTGAAGCGCCCGCGCGAATCGCGCATGCCCCAGAGGTTCTGGCCGACCAGCTCGGGCTGGCGCGAATGCATGAGGGAATTGCCCTCCAGGTCGTACACGAAGAAGTAACCGTCGTCGCCGTAGTCGAGCGCGGCCAGGCGGCGCAGGGCCTCGTTGCGGGTGGCCTCGTCGTCCAGGCCCGAGTCGTACAGCGGGCGCAGGTTGCTCACGGCCAGCTCGACATAGCTGCGCAGTTCGCTGCGGCGCTGGGCCATGTAGCTGCGCTCGATGAGCGCGCGCTCGCGCTGTGCGAGGTCGTGCTCCTGATGGCGCACAGCGAGCGCCACGAGCACCAGTGCGACGAGCAGCGGGGCGACGGCCAGCGCGACGATCTTGGTGCGGAGGTTCATGGGGTGGGAAGGCTACCACCGGGTGGCAGGGGCGGTTCTGCGATGCCGCTGCCGGAGCGCGTCTAGCGTTCGGGGTTCTCGCGCGGCAGAAGACCGCGCTCGCTCAAGGCCTCCAGAAGCGCCTCTTGATCGGCCCCGCCTTCCAGCAGGAGATCGAGGCGCTTTCCCGCCTTCG
The DNA here is from genome assembly GCF_050435205.1 of Variovorax sp. W2I14. Taxonomy (NCBI): domain Bacteria; kingdom Pseudomonadati; phylum Pseudomonadota; class Betaproteobacteria; order Burkholderiales; family Comamonadaceae; genus Variovorax; species Variovorax sp. W2I14. Next base: position 3,554,227 of record NZ_JBNDJX010000001.1, read on the forward strand.
GCCGGATGGCGAGAAAGTCGAACTCGTAGCCGATGCCGCTGGCACGGCGATGACTGACCCGGGCCTGCCGCAAGTCGACCTGCCAATCTCCGTCGATGCTGCGCAACTGCGTGTTGTCGAGCTGGAAGGCGCGCACCCGCGAACGCGAAAAGAGGCTGATCCGCGAGAAAGGGATGGTCCAGACCAGCCAGGCGACCATCGGCATGAACACGCAGAGCCCCACCATGGTTTTCAGGAATCCCGCGTCGGATGCATTGAGCAGCAGGGCGATACCCGCGGCGCCCGCCAGCGCGTATCCCGCCCAGACCCACGCAAGAAAACACCGCCAGCAAAAAAGCATGGCGCGGCTTTGCACAGTGCCCTTGGGCATCGCCTTGGCATGGGTTCTCAGCGCGAGGTAGTGGTTGATGACCGGCACCAGTTCATCGACAGGCGCCGTCAGCATCAGCTTCCTGAAGGGCCGCGTGTGAACGATCAGGTAGTTGTCGCTGTCGGGAATCGCCTCGATGCCCAGTACGTCGATCCATTCGACGCGGCCGAGCCCTTGCACCGAGAAGCCTTCCTCGCCGATGTCGACCTGGGTGTTTTCGTTGAACGGTTTCGGTCGGCTTTTCTCAGGACGCAGCCAATGGGTTTCGACCCAGATCCATGCGCGCACGACGAACACCAGCCCGACCAGCCACGCGGCGAGGAACCCGATCATGCCCACCATGCCCAGCGCGATGTACCAGCCCGTTGCATCCGGGTCCAACAGCCACGCGGCGGCGACACCCATCAATGCGGTGTAGGCCGCGCACAGCGACAGGATGGGCCAGATACCGCTCGCGTCGGGCTGGGTGACCTGGATGCGCCGTGAAAAAACCGGCGAGCTCATCGAATGCCTGCGGCCACGGGCTGTCGGCGAAATTCGGTGACATACAGCAGCAACGCCAGCGACACGAAGCCACCGCCGAGCAGGCACAACCCCGTCCAACCGTGGAAGGCATACACCGCCGCCGCAATGCCCGAAGCCACCGCCGCGCAGATGAAGATGAACGTCATGAAAAGGCCATTGAGCCGACCGCGCAGTTCGGGCGCCAGCATGAAGAGGCTGCGGAAGTTCAGCACCTGGCACAGCTGCACCGCCCCATCGAGCAGGATGCCCGCCGCGACCAGTCCGGCCAGCGAATGGAAGTGCATCGACACGGCGCCCAGCACGAACGACAACAGCGCGACGACGATGGCCGCGCCCGTGGCAGGACGCGTCAAGCCACGGTCCGCGAGTCGGCCGGCCACCGGTGCCAGCAGCGCCCCCGCCGCACCCGCCAGTGCGAACAGCCCGATGCCGCGCTGCCCCATCCCGAACTCATGCACCAGCGCCAGCGGCACGGCTGTCCAGAACGCCTGGAAGGCCGCGAACATCATCCCCTGGTACCAGCCGCGCCGGCGCAGCAGCGGCGTGTTCCACACGATGCCCGGGAGCGAAGCCATGGTGCGTGCATAGCCGATCGACGCATGAGGCCGGCGTTCGGGCAGCACGCGCCACAGCACGGCGATGAGCGTGGCCATGAGCACGGCCGATATCCAGAAGAGCGCGCGCCAGCCCAGGCTCGCGGCCACCATGCTGGCGAAGGGGCGCGACAGCATGATCCCGCCCAGGAGGCCCGCCATGATGTTGCCGACCACCTTGCCGCGCGTGGCCTCGGGCGCGAGGTGCGAGGCAAAGGGCAGCAGCACCTGCGCCGCGACCGCGCAGGCGCCGACCATGAAAGACGCCGCAAGAAAGGTCACGGCCGAGTTCGAGAGCGCGATGCCTGCCAAGCCGATGACCGCGCCGAACAGCGCGCCGACGATCAAGCGCCGGTTCTCGACCACATCGGCCAGCGGCACCAGCAGCAAGAGGCCGGCGCCGTAGCCGAGCTGGGTCAGCGTCATGATCAAGCCGGCCAGGCCCGCATGGAGCTCCAGTGCGTCGGAGATCGGGCCGATCAGCGGCTGCGCGTAGTAGATGTTGGCCACGCAGAGGCCGCAGGCCACGGCGAAGACGAAGGTCAGCGCGGGCGTGAGTCCGGCTGCGGGCGGATGGGAAGCATTGGAAGAAGAAGACACGAGGAATCCCGTTCGAGAGAGGGCCGACTTAGGGGTTAACCCGAAGCCGACTGACCATAGCACGCAGGTTCGGTTTCTGCAGGCGCAAGCCCGATCAGTGCAGGCTGGTCGGACGGCCCGATGCGACCCACGCGTCGAGCCCGCCGGTGAGCGGCAAGGCGCGCCGCGCACCGCGTGCCAGCAGCACGCGCGCGGCCTGCGCGGCCGACACTTCATTGGGGCAATTGCAGTACAGCACCACGTCGCGGTTCGGGTCGATCGCGAGGTCGAGGTGGCGGTGCTGCAGCGCCTTGAGCGTGTACGGCAGCGCGCCCGGAATGCGGCGCGGATCGACCTGCACGCCGGCCTTGCCGCGCACATCGATGATCAACGGCGGCTCCTCGCCGTTCAGGAGTTCGTGCAGTTCCTCGACCGAGATGCGCGGCATGCCGGTGAGCCGCATGAAGGCGCGGCGGCGCCAGTAGCGCACGGCGAGGATCACCAGCAGCAGCACCGCGATGGCGGCGGTGGCGATACCGCCAGCCTGGGCCAGCACGGCGAGCACTTCCTGAATCTGGTCGCGGAAGGCCCAGCCGAGGCCGAGGAAGAGGCCCGTCCAGATGAGCGCGGCGCCCACGTCGAAGCCGACGAAGCGCCGCACCGACATGCCCAGCGCGCCGGCCATCGGCGGCGCGACCACCGAGACGCCGGGCACGAACTTGGCCGCCACGAGCGACAGGCCGCCCCAGTCGGTGATGAGCGATTCGCCGCGCCGCACGCACGAATCGGGCGACAGCGAGATGCGGCACAGGAGGCGCATGAAGCGGTAGCCGAAGCGGCGGCCCGCATAGAACCAGGCGCCGTCGCCCAGCAGGTTGGCAGCGACCGCGGCGAGCACCACGCCGATGACCGACACATCGCCCGCCGCAAGCAGCGCCCCCGTGACCACCAGCACCGCGGCCGCCGGCACCGGCAGCCCGAGGCGTGCGGCGAAGCTGGCGACGAACACCACCAGGATCGCGTTCTGCACCAGCAGCGACATCAGCTGTGCCATGCCAGCCTTTCGGTCGAGCAGATGGGAGAATTTTGCGAGCGAGGTGGGGGATTCATGCCACCGGCGATTCTCCAGCATGGCCCATGAACGTACCAGGCACAGGCCATTTGCGGGCCACTCAATGCTGGCCCAGAAAACTCCAAGGCGGTCATTCCTCTTTGGGCGAGCGCTCCCTGGGGTTCAGAACTTGCTGCGCCGCGCCACAAGCACTGCGAGCATTCGCTGTCACAGCACGTGGTTCATCCGAAATCCGATAGTTCGCGAGCACAGTACCAACGCAGTCGACGTTGAAAGAGGCCCGCATCTTGGGCTCCGACATGACCCGTATGGCGAGGTGACGACCATAGATGATCGATAGCGCTCGCACGAACACCAGTTCGTTGCGTGTATACGGATTCAACTCCGCCAATGTTGAAAAGTCAGGGCGCTGACTCAGCGCAAATCCCATGCGAATGATGTTGGGGTCCAGATCGAAGTTCTGCTCTGCCAGCAACGCGGCAGCAATCACCAGCGAAGTGACATCGTCAGTATCAGGTGTTGCGCCGGCTACCCGTATCAAGGTTGTCGCGGCTTCGACTCGAAGGGCAAGGATCTCCTCTTGAGATACCAGCATGCGGCCTATGTCATCGCACTGCGCCACGCACGAGCGCAGCGCACTTCTGTCTCCAGCACGCACGCGATCGCGCAGGCTTTCATAGATGGGCAGGCGTCGAGCCTTTTCTTCAGCCAAAGCTTGCTCTCGCTCTGCGAGACGGGATTCTTCAAAAAATGCACTGTCGATCGCCTGAAAAACGGGGCCAAAAACGAGCAGCCCGACCAAGGTCGCATCGCAAGGCAGGCGGTCATTGGGATCGAAGAGACGGCACGTGCTCTTGTCGGGCGCACAAGCCACCAGCAGCGGCAAAAGAACCGTACCTGCAATCAGCAGCAACCAGCCCTTCATCCATCGATTTGATTGCCTCGAAGTGGAAGCCGAACCGTCGGACGCCACAACGCTTTCAAACATGCATATCGACATGTCCCTCCCAGGACTTCAAGTTCTAAGAAAACCCTCCGTCGAATGCTAGCCGTATCGTGGATGCCTACCGCGACACGCTAAAGGCGAATACGTTGAATCCTCCCTCGCTCGACGCGCTGACTTGCCCCCCATGCATGCTCGCCACCGCCTTCACGATGGCCAGGCCCAGCCCGTGCCCGTGGTGCTCGCCGCCCCCGTCGTTGCGGGCAGCGTCGACACGGTAGAAGCGGTCGAACAGGTGCTGCAGGTGCGCCTCGTCGATGGCCGCGCCAGGGTTCGACACAGCGATCCATGTCGCCGCAGGTTCTTCGCGCAGCGTGACGGTGATCTGCGCGCCCGGCGGCGAGTGCTCGATGGCGTTCTGCAGCAGGTTCGACATCGCGCGGCGGAACAGCGCGCTCTCCAGCCGCGCCTCGGCCTGCACGTCGCCCGCGATGCCGACCTGCGTGCGGCTCTCGTCGAGCACGAACTCGAAGAACTCGATGGTCTTGCGCACCTCCAGCGCCAAAGGCGTGAGCACCAGCCCGGTGGCCACTTCGCCGCGGTCGGCGCGCGCCAGAAAGAGCATGTCGTTGACGATGGAGCGCAGCCGCTCCAGGTCTTCGAGGTTGGCCTGCAGCACCTCTTCGAAGTCGCCCGCGCTGCGCTGGCGCGACAACGCCACCTGCGTGCTGCCGATGAGGTTGGCCAGCGGCGTGCGCAGCTCGTGCGCCACGTCGGCATTGAAGGCCTCGAGCTGGCCGTACGCCTCTTCGAGCCGGCTGAGCGCGCCGTTGAAAGCATCGGCGAGCGCGGAGAGTTCGACCGGCAGTGCCGTCGTCTGCAAGCGCTGCGACAGTGTCTTGGGCCGCAGCGCCTGCGCCTCGCCCGACAGGCGCTCCAGCGGCCTGAGCCCGACCCGCGCGATCCAGTAGCCCGCCAGCACCACCACCAGCACGCCGCCGAGCCCGAGCATCAGCAGCGCGCTCAAAAAGGTCTTGCGGGTGCGCTCGTAGGGCTCCGAGTTGCGACCCACGATGAGCCGCACCGCAGGCCGACCCTCGAACGGTGGGATGTGTGCCGAGAGCGTGCGGAACGGCCGCTCTTGCCCCGGCAGCAGGATGCTGCTGCTGCGGCCGTTGGCTTCGCGGGTGAGTCCATCGAGCTCGGCCAGGCCCTTGCCGTACTGGAAGCGCGGATCGTCGCTGAGCACCCAGAAGCGCACGCTGCCGTCTTCGGGCGTGAGCGCATCCATGCGGGCCTGCACGCGCGGCCAGCGGTCGGCGGTGCCGATGGCGCCGATCCAGTACTGCAGGCTCTTCAGGGTGGTGTCGAGCTCTTCGTACTGGTGGCGCTCCAGTTCGCGCACCAGCACGCCATGCAGCGCGGCGCCGATGAGCGCGAAGGTGGCGAGCGCCGCCGCCGCGAACATCGCCACCAGCCGCACGGTGATGGAGCCCTTCACGAGCTTCACAGGGCGCCGCCCTCCCCCTGGGCTTCGCTCTCCGTGTCCCTCAACTCCATCACGTAGCCCATGCCGCGGATGGTGTGCAGGAGCTTGGGGCTGAAGGGCGCATCGATCTTGTCGCGCAGCCGCTTGATCGCCACCTCGACCACGTTGGTGTTGCTGTCGAAGTTCATGTCCCACACCAGCTCGGCGATGGCGGTCTTCGAGAGAATTTCGCCCTGGCGGCGCGCGAGCACTGCGAGCAGCGCGAACTCCTTGGCCGTGAGGTCGATGCGCGTGCTTCCGCGGAAGGCCTTGCGCGCGAGCAGGTCGACTTGCAGGTTGGCGATGCGCAACTGCACCGGCTCTTGCTTGCGCCCGCGGCGGTTGAGCGCCTGCAGGCGCGCCAGCAGTTCGAGGAACGAAAACGGCTTGACGAGGTAGTCGTCCGCGCCTTCGTGCAGGCCCTTGATGCGGTCTTCGACGCGGTCGCGCGCGGTGAGCATGATGACCGGCGTCTGCTTCACGGCGCGCAATGCGCGCAGCACCGCGAAGCCGTCCTGCCCCGGCAGCATGACGTCGAGCACGATCACGTCGTAGTCGTGGGTGAGTGCGAGGTGCTGGCCGTCGATGCCGTTGTGCGCAGCGTCGACGGTGCAGCCCTGCTCTGTCAGGCCTTTGCTGAGGTAGTCGGCGGTTCTCAGTTCGTCTTCGACAATCAGGATCTTCATTTCTTTTTGTCTCGCTCCGTTCGAACGGCGACCTATCCGTGCGCCTCGGCCACTGGTGGGGCCTCGCCGGCCCGGGCTGCCTTCCCGGCCTTGCGCGCTTCCTTGCGGCGCAGGTACCAGTAGTGGGCGCGGTCCAGGTACAGGTAGACCACCGGCGTGGTGAACAAGGTGAGCGCCTGCGAGAGTATCAGCCCGCCGACCATCGCGTAGCCCAGCGGCCGGCGCAGTTCGGAGCCCGAGCCGTGGCCCAGCATCAATGGCAGGCCCGAGAGCAGCGCGCACATGGTGGTCATCATGATCGGGCGGAAGCGCAACAGGCACGCCTGGTAGATCGCTTCCTGCGGCGCCATGCCCTGCTCGCGCTCGGCCTTGAGCGCGAAGTCGATCATCATGATTCCGTTCTTCTTCACGATGCCGATGAGCAGGATGATGCCGATCAGCGCGATCACGCTGAGGTCATAGCCCCCCGCCATCAGGATGAGCAACGCCCCCACGCCGGCCGATGGCAGCGTCGAGAGAATCGTGAGCGGATGGATGTAGCTCTCGTACAGGAGGCCCAGCACGATGTACACCGCCACCAGCGCCGCGGCGATGAGGTAGGGCTGCGACGAGAGCGAATCCTGGAAGGCCTGCGCCGTGCCCTGGAACGCGCCGCTCAGCGACTGCGGAATGCCCATCTCGGCCTGCGCCTTGTTGATGGCATTGACCGCATCGCCCAGCGCATGGCCCGGCGCGAGGTTGAACGAGATCGTCACCGCCGGGAACTGACCCTGGTGGCTGATCGAGAGGTACGCGGTCTTGCTGGTGTCCACCTTCACGAAGGTCGAGAGCGGCACCTGCTGGCCGGTGAGCGGCGAGGTGAGGTACAGCTTGCTGAAGAGCGCCGGGTCTTTCTGCAGTTCGGGCGTGACTTCGAGCACCACGTGGTAGCTGTTGAGTTGCGTGAAGTACTGCGCCACCTGGCGCTGGCCGATCGCGTCGTACAGCGTCGCGTCGATGACGCTCGGCGAAATGCCGAAGCTCGATGCGCGGTCGCGGTCGATGGTGAGCACGGCCGAGGCGGCGGCGTTCTGCTGGTCGGAGGCGAGGTCGGTGATCTCGGGAATCTGGCGGAAGCGCGCAAGCAGCTTGGGCGCCCAGGTGTTGAGCTCGTCCAGGTTCGAGTCGGTCACTGTGTACTGGTACTGCGTGCGCGACGAGCGCCCGCCCACGCGGATGTCCTGGCCCGCCTGCAGGAACAGGTTCACGCCCTGCACCTTGGCCAGTTGGGGACGCAGCCGCGTGATGATCTCGTCGGCGCTCGCGGTGCGGCCTTCGTCCTTGGGCTTCAGGTTGATGTAGAAGTTGCCCGTGTTGAAGGTCGACGAGCTGCCGTTCATGCCGAAGGCCGAGACGTCCGGGTCCTTGCGCACCACGTCGGCCAGCTCCAGCATGCGCGCATTCATCGAGGCGAACGAAGCGTCCTGCGCCGACTCGGCAAAGCCCGAGATGAAGCCCGTGTCCTGCTGCGGGAAGAAGCCCTTGGGGATGACCATGAACAGGAAGCCCGTCGCCGCCACCGTGGCGATGAAGACCATCAGCGTGATGAACTGGTGGCCGAGCACCACATGCAGGCCGCGCTTGTAGCCGTTGAGCATCGCGTCGAAGCCGCGCTCGAACAACAGGTAGAGCCGGCCGTGCTCGCGCGCATGCTCGTTCCTCAGGAAGCGCGAGCACAGCATCGGCGTGAGCGTCAGCGAGATGACCACCGACACCACGATGGTGAGCGTGACCGTCACCGCGAACTCGCGGAACAGCCGCCCCACGATGCCGCCCATGAGCAGCAGCGGAATGAACACCGCGATCAGCGACACAGAAATCGAGATGATCGTGAAGCCGATCTCGCCCGCGCCCTTGTACGCGGCTTCGAGCGGCGACATGCCCTCTTCGACGTAGCGGTAGATGTTCTCCAGCATCACGATGGCGTCGTCCACCACGAAGCCCACCGCGATGGTGAGCGCCATGAGCGAGAGGTTGTCGAGGCTGTAGCCCAGCAGGTACATCACCGCGACCGTGCCCAGCAGCGCGAGCGGCACCGTCACGCTCGGGATCAGCGTGGCCGGCACATTGCGCAGGAACACGAAGATCACCGCCACCACGAGCGCGATGGTCAGCAGCAGCGTGAACTCCACGTCGAGCACCGAGGCGCGGATCGTCTGCGTGCGGTCGACCAGCGCGTTGACTTCCACCGTCGGCGGAATCGACGCCTTCAGGCGCGGCATCGCGGCATTGATGCGATCCACCGTCTCGATCACGTTAGCGCCCGGCTGCTTGGTGATGGCCAGCACGATGGAGCGGCCGTTCTGGATGGTGTTGCCCTCAGGTGCCGCCGCGCCCGCATAGGCCCAGCCGGCGATCTTGGCGTTCTCGGGCCCGTCGATGGCCACACCCAGGTCGCGCACGCGGATCGGCGCGCCGTTGCGGTAGGCGAGGATCACGTCGTTCCACGGCTGCGCCTTCAGCAACTGGTCGTTCGTGTAGACGGTGAAGCTCTGGTTCGGTCCGTCGATGGTGCCCTTGGGCGCATTCACCGTGGCGGACGAGAGCACCGTGCGCACGTCTTCCAGGCTCAGGCCGAGCGCGGCGAGCTTGGCCGGGTCGAGCTGCACGCGCACCGCGGGCTTCTGCGCGCCGCCGATGTTGACGAGACCCACGCCCGCGATCTGCGAGATCTGCTGCGCGAGGATGTTGTCGGCGTAGTCGTTCACCTCGGTGAGCGGCAGCGTCTTGGATTGCACCGAGAGAATCAGGATCGGCGAATCCGCCGGGTTCACCTTCCGAAAGCTCGGCGGGCTCGGCAAGTTGGCGGGCAGCTGGCCAGTGGAGGCGGTGATGGCCGCCTGCACGTCGAGTGCGGCGGCGTCGATGTTGCGGTCCAGGTCGAACTGCAGCGTGATCTGCGTGGAGCCGAGGCCGCTGGTCGAGGTCATCTGCGAGAGACCCGCGATGAGCGAGAACTGCCGCTCCAGCGGCTGCGCCACGTTGGAGGCCATGGTCTCCGGGCTCGCGCCCGGCAGGTTGGCCGACACCTGGATCGTCGGAAAGTCGACCTGCGGCAGCGGCGCCACCGGCAGCAGCGGGAACACCGCCGCGCCGACCAGGAGGATGGCCAGAGCGAGCAGCGTGGTGCCGATGGGGCGCTTGATGAATCCGGCGGAAATGCTCAATTGCCGCTCCCGGTGCGGGTCGCGACCTGGGCGGCGCTACCAGTCTTCGCCACGGGAGGCGGCTCGACGATGGTGGCGCCGGCGCGCAGCTTGTACTGGCCGTCGACCACCACGCGCTGGTTGGCCGCCAAGCCCTTGTCGATCACGGCCACGCCGTCGGCGATCTGCAGCACATGCACGGGCACGTTGCTGACCTTGTTCTCTGCATCGACCACCCAGATGTAGGTGCTGTCCTGGCCGCGCTGCACCGCGGCGGCGGGCACGGTCAGCGAATCGGGCCGGCGGTCGAGGTCGAGCCGCACGTTGACGTACTGGCCGGGCCACAGCGTGTGCTGCGGGTTGGCGAAGCTGCCCTTGAGCTGCACCGTGCCGTTGGTGGTGTCGATCTGGTTGTTCAGCAGGATCAGCTTGCCGGCGCCGAGCATCTGGTTGCCCGCGCGGTCGTAGGCCACCACCGCGAGTGGCTGGTTGCTCTGCTGTTGCTGCACGCGGTTGATGTCCTGCACCGCTTCCTCGGGCAGCGTGAACTGCACCGCGATGGGGTCGATCTGGTTGATGACGACCAGCCCGTTGGTGTCGGCCGCATGAACGATGTTGCCCGGGTCCACCAGCCGCGCGCCGACGCGGCCGTTCATCGGCGAGACGATGCGCGTGAAGCTCAACTGCACCTCGGCGAACTGCACCTGCGCGGCATCGGTCTGCACCGTGGCGGCGAGCTGGTTGACCAGCGCCTTCTGCGTGTCGACCTGCTGCTGCGTGGCGGCGTCCTGCGCGATGAGCGTGGTATAGCGCTTCAGGTCCGCACGCGCATTGGCGAGCTGCGCCTCGTCCTTCGCCTTGGTGGCCTGTGCCTGCGCGAGTTGCGCCTGCAGCGTGCGCGGGTCGAGCTGCGCGAGCAGCTGGCCGGCCTTCACGTCCTGCCCTTCGGTAAAGCCGACCTTGTCGAGCTGCCCGTCGATGCGCGCCTTCACGGTGACCGTGGCCATCGAGGCGACGGTGCCGATGCCCGAGCGGTAGACCTGCACGTTCTGCGGCGCGACGCGCGCGGTGGTCACCTGCACCGGCGGCGTCTTCGGTGCTTCGGGCTTGGCGCCGAAGGCGTTGTGGTGCGTGATCGCCCAGGCGCCGCCGCCGAGAACGATCACGAGCGTGGCGGCCGCGACCCAGGTCGAGCGGCGCTGAAGAGGAGCTGGGGTTGTCGTCGTCATGGCATCAATTTCCGGAAGTCGTTGCAGCGTCAGTGGTGGCGTTCCAGCCGCCGCCCGTGGCCGCGATCAGCGAGACGCTGGCCGCGAGCTGGCGGCCGAGCACCTGCGCTGCGGTGCGCTGGTTGGTAAGGGAGAGCTGCTGTGCAGTCACCACGCTGAGGTACGTGGCGGTGCCGGCGCGGTATTGGCTGAGCGCCAGGCGCTCGGCCAGTTGCGAGGCCTGCACGGCCTGCGCCTGCAGCGCGGATTCGCGGTCGAGCACACGCAGGGTCGCAAGGTTGTCCTCGACCTGCTGGAAGCCGCCGAGCACGGTCTGCTTGTATTGCGCGACCGAGGCGTCGTACGCGGCTACGGCCTGGTCGGTGTGCGCCTTGCGCAAGCCCCCGTCGAACACCGTCTGCGCGAGCGCGGCGCCGAGCGACCACACGCGGCTGGGCGTGTTGAAGAGCGAAGCGAGGTTGCCGGCGCTGAAACCGCCGCTCGCGCTCAGCACGATCTGCGGGTAGTACGCAGCCTTGGCCACGCCGATGTTGGCGTTGGCGGCCTGCACCCGGCGCTCGGCGCCGGCGATGTCGGGGCGGCGTTCGAGCAGTTCCGAAGGCAGGCCTGCGGGCGTGACCGGGAGCTGCACGCACAGCGCGGCGGTGGACGAGAGCGATGCGGCCGTCGTCTCTGCAGACGAGGCGAGCGGCGCCAGCGAGAAGGATGCGGGCGCCTGTCCCGTCAGCACCGCGATCGCATGTTCGAGCTGGCTGCGCTGCGCTTCGAGATCGACGGCTTGCGCTTCAGCAGTCTTGAGTTGGCTCTCCGCGAGCGCCACGTCGGAGCGCAGCACGGTGCCGGCCGCGTACTGGTGCTGCGTGAGTTCGAGCGCCTTGGCGTAGGCGGCCGTGGTGCTGGCGTACAGGTTGCGCTGCAGGTCGATGACGCGGATCTGCAGGTAGTCCTGCGCGAGCGTGGTCTGGATGCTGAGGCGGGCGCCGGCCAGGTCATCGGCGCTGGCTTGCGCGTCGGCATTGCCGGCTTCGACGGAGCGGCGAACGGCGCCCCACAGGTCGGGCTCCCAGCTCGCGGCGAGGCCGAGGGTGTCGGTGGTCGCACGCTTCGTGACGCCGGTGCTGTTGGTCTGCGCGCGGTTGGCGCCTGCATCAAGCCCGATGGTCGGGAAGAAGCCCGCGTGCGCTGCGGCGGCGATGGCCTGTGCTTCGCGGTACTGGGCTTCGGCGACGCGGATGTTCTGGTTGGCGGCGTTGGCCTTCACGACCAGCGCGCTCAGCGTGCTGTCGCCGTAGGCCTTCCACCAGGGATGGCTGGCGTCGATGAGCTGCGGTGTCGCGGCCTTCCAGGGGCCGGCTTCCTTGTAGGCGACCGGGACGTCCATCTGCGGGCGGACGTAGTCGGGGCCGACGGCGCAGCCTGCGAGGAGCAGTGCGGCCAGCGCGATGGCTGTCGGTGCAAGCGCCCTGCGAGATGGGGAGTGGACGTGAGAGAGAACCATGGTGGGTTCACTCTAAGAACCCGGTTCAAACCCCTCGCTGTCGACTAACTGACAGTTCTGACAGTTTCCGTTTTTGCTCCCTCCCCTTCCGGGGGAGGGCTGGGGTGGGGGCTCGCGGCGTATCAAGCACCAGCGGCTGATCCAAGGCCGCTCGCCCCCATCCCGACCTTCCCCCGGAAGGGGAAGGAGCAAGACAAAAATCAGCGCGGCGCGTCGCCCTTGCGGTACTCGGCAGTCAGCTCGTCCAGCTTCTGCTTGAGCGCCGGATCGAGCTTGTACTCGGCCGCCGCAATCGTCGCGTCGAGCTGCTCCGGCCGGCTCGCACCGAGCAGCGGCGCGGTGATCAACGGGTTCGCCATCACCCACGCCACCGCCAGCGTCGCGAGCGGCACGCCCGCCTCGTCGGCCAGCTTGTGCAACTGCGTCACGGTGTTGAAGCTGCGCTCGTTCCAGTAGCGGTCCTGGTACATGCCGCCGGCCGTGCCGAGCGTGAAGCGGGTGTTCTCTTCAGGCTTCGCGCCGGGCTTGTACTTGCCGGTGAGCAGGCCGCCGGCCAGCGGGTTGTAGGGAATCACGCCCAGGCCCTCTTCGCTCGCGAGCGGCAACAGCTCGCGCTCGATCTCGCGGAACAGCAGGCTGTAGCGCGGCTGCACCGACACGAAGCGCGTGAACCGGTGCAGGTCGGACTTGCCGAGCGCGCGGGCCAGGCGATAGGCCAGGAAATTCGACACGCCGATGTAGCGCGCGCGGCCCGACTTGACGATGACATCGAGCGCCTCGAGCGTCTCTTCGAGCGGCGTCTCGCGGTCGTCCATGTGGAGTTGGTACAGGTCGACGTGGTCGGTCTTCAGCCGCTTGAGCGAGAGGTCGATCGCGTCCAGCAGGTGCTTGCGCGATGCGCCCTGGTCCCACGGATTCGGGCCGACCTTGTTGACGGCCTTGGTGGCGACCACGAAGCGGCGGCGGCCCGCGGGGCCCTGCTTCTCGAGCCAGTTGCCGATGATCTCTTCGGTGCGGCCGGTGGTCTCGACGGTGCCGCCGAGCGGGTACACGTCGGCGGTGTCGAGGAAGTTGATGCCGCCTTCGGCCGCCTTGTCGAGGATCTGGTGCGACACCGTCTCGTCGGTCTGCAGGCCGAAGGTCATGGTGCCGAGGGCGAGGCGCGACACGGTGAGGCCCGTGCGGCCGAGGCGGGTGGTGGGAATGCTCATGGGGGCGCGCTCCGAGGGAGATGAGGGAGGGATTGGGGGGCGGCGGCCATCATAGGCACGGCCGCGCAATCCTGCAGGCACCGGAGATTTCAGGCGCGCGGGGTGCGCGCCGGCGGACTAGGAAGCGCTCGGCGCGCGCCGAACGGCGCCCAGGCGCGCATCGGCCCGCGCACTCATCACGCCCCAGCCGAAGATGCCTATGCCTGCAATCGCCAGCAAGGCACCCACCCAGCCGGTAGAGGTCCAGCCCAGACCCGCCGAGATGGCCACGCCGCCGAGCCACGCGCCGAGCGCGTTGGCCATGTTGAAGGCCGAATGGTTGAGCGCGGCGGCGAGCGTCTGTGCATCGCCGGCCACGTCCATCAGGCGGATCTGCAGGGCCGGGCCGATGGCCACGGTGGTGCCGATGAGAAACACGCCGATGGCGGCCGTGACCACGTGCTGCGCCGCGAAGGTGAAGAGCGCGAGCACCACCGACGCGTACACGAGCACACCGGCGATGGTGCGCATCAGCGACTTGTCCGCGAGGCGCGATCCCACGATGTTGCCGGTCACCATGCCCAGGCCGAACAGCGCGAGCACGAAGGGCACGTTGTGCACCGACAGGTGAGCCACCTCGGTGAGCGTTGGCTTGATGTAGCTGAACACCGCGAACATGCCGCCGAAGCCGATGGCGCTGATGCCGAGTGTGAACCACACCTGCTTGCGCTTGAACGCGCCGAGTTCGCGCCATGGGCTGGCACCGGCCGCGGCGGCGATGTCGGGCACGTCGCGGCGCACGAGCACGATGGCCAACAGCGCGATCAAACCGACGAACACGAAGGCCGCGCGCCAGCCGAAGAACTGGCCGAGCCATGCGGCGATGGGCACGCCGACCAGCGTGGCGCCGGTGAGGCCGAGCATCACGAGGCCCACGGCGCGTGCACGCCGGCCGGGCGGCGCGAGCGTCGCGGCCACGAGCGCGGCGACGCCGAAGTAGGTGCCGTGCGGCAGGCCGGTGGCAAAGCGCAGCAGGTTGAGCGAGAGGTAGCCCGGCGCCATCGCGCTCGCAAAGTTGCCGGCCGCGAACACGGCCATCAGCGCGATCAGCAAGGCGCGGCGGCCCCACCCTGCCGCGAGCACGGCGAGCACCGGGGCGCCGACGACCACGCCGAGCGCATAGGCGCTGATGACGTGGCCGGCCTGCGGAATGCTGACATCGATGTCGCGCGCGACCTCGGGCAAGAGGCCCATGATCACGAATTCGCCCGTGCCGATGGCGAAGCCGCCGACGCCGAGTGCGAGCACGGCCCGCAGAAAATTGACGGGCTTCGACGACGGGGAAGAAGAAACGGGAATGGCGGTGTCCGCGCTGTCCAGCGCGGGTGGGGAGGCGTTCAAGGCCAGGCTCCTGGGAGGGCGCCCGGCGGCGACGGGCAGCCCCGGATTTTAGGGTAAACCCTCAATCGAAGCCGATACGCAGATTCCAAGACCCTGCATCGGCGAGGCCTCGCGAGGCCCTGCCGATGGTCGATCAGATCGCCACGAGCTGGCGCACGCCCTGCGCTTCCATGTCCTTGCCGAGGCCGCGCGCGATGACCTCGCCGCGTTCCATCACGAGGTAGTCGTCGGCCAGCTCCTGCGCGAAGTCGTAGTACTGCTCGCACAGCACGATGGCCATGTCGCCGCGGTCGGCCAGCATGCGGATGACGCGCCCGATGTCCTTGATGATGCTCGGCTGGATGCCTTCGGTGGGCTCGTCGAGGATCAACAGCTTGGGCTTGGGCGCGAGCGCGCGCGCAATGGCCAGCTGCTGCTGCTGCCCGCCCGAGAGATCCCCGCCCCGCCGGTTGATCATCTGCTTGAGCACCGGAAACAGCTCGAACAGCTCCGACGGAATCGGCGTGCTGCCGCTCTTGTAGGCCAGCCCCATGCGCAGGTTCTCTTCGACCGTGAGCCTCGCGAAGATCTCGCGGCCCTGCGGCACGAAGCCGATGCCCGCCCTCGCCCTGTCGTAAGGCGTGGCCTTCTGGATCGGCTTGCCTTCGAGCTCGATGCTGCCGCTCTTGATGGGCACGAGCCCCATCAGCGACTTGAGCAGCGTGGTCTTGCCCACGCCGTTGCGGCCCAGCAGCACGGTGACCTTGCCGAGCGTGGCTTGGAAGCTCACGTCCCGGAGGATGTGCGAGCCGCCGTAGTACTGGTGGATGTTCTTGACTGTCAGCATGGCTTCGGTTCCTCCGTCAGCGGCCCAGGTAGACCTCGATCACGCGCTCGTCGGCCTGCACCTCGTCGAGCGTGCCTTGCGCGAGCACGGAGCCATCGCACAGCACGGTGACGATCTCGGAGATGGTGCGGATGAAGCTCATGTCGTGCTCCACCACCATCAGCGAATGCTTGCCCTTGAGCGTGAGGAACAGCTCTGCCGTGCGAGCGGTTTCCTCGTCCGTCATGCCTGCCACGGGCTCGTCGAGCAGCAGCAGCTTCGGGTCTTGCATGAGCAGCATGCCGATTTCGAGCCACTGCTTCTGGCCGTGGCTCAGGTTGCCTGCCAGGCGCGACACGCTGTCGGCCAGGTGGATGGTCTCCAGCACTTCGGCGAGCCGGTCGCTCTGCGCAGAGTCGAGCCTGAACAGCATCGATGCGCGCACGCCCTTGTCGGTCTTCAACGCGAGCTCGAGGTTCTCGAACACGGTGAGGTGCTCGAACACGGTCGGCTTCTGGAACTTGCGGCCGATGCCCAGCTGCGCGATGTCGGCCTCGCGGTGGCGCAAGAGGTCGATGGTGCTGCCGAAGAACACCGTGCCCGAATCGGGCCGGGTCTTGCCGGTGATGATGTCCATCATCGTGGTCTTGCCCGCGCCGTTGGGGCCGATGATGCAGCGCAGCTCGCCCGGCGCGATGTCCAGCGAGAGCTTGTTGATCGCCTTGAAGCCGTCGAAGCTCACGCTCACGTCTTCCAGGTACAGGATGCGGCCGTGCGTGATGTCGACTTCGCCCGGCGTGGCGATGCGGCCGAAGCCGGCCTCGCGGCCGCCCGATTCGGTGCTGCCGCTCGCATAGTGAATGCCGCTTGCGCGGGCGGCGCGCTCGGCGCCGGCTTCCATCAGATCGGGCGTCATGCGCGGGCTCCCTTCACGTCGGCGGCGAGCGGGGCGTGCAGCGCCTCGGGCTCCATGCCCTGCCCTGCGGCCATGGCGCGTTGCGCTTCTTCGCGGCCTGCGCTCGGCGCGGCCGGTGCCGCCTTCTCGCGCGACAACCACTTCTTCACCAGACCCACGATGCCGTTCGGCAGGAACAGCGTGACAGCAATGAACAGCGCGCCCAGGAAATACAGCCAGTACTCGGGGTACGCGACCGTGAGCCAGCTCTTCGCGCCGTTGACGATGAAGAGCGCCGACGATCGGCCCGATCAGCGTGGCACGCCCACCAACAGCCGCCCAGATCGCGATCTCGATGGAGTTGGCCGCGCTCATCTCGCCCGGATTGATGATGCCGACCTGCGGCACATACAGCGCACCGGCCACGCCGCACATCACGGCCGAGATCACCCAGATCGTGAGCTTGTACGGCAGCGGGTTGTAGCCCGAGAACATCACGCGCGTTTCCGCATCGCGGATGGCCTGCAGCACGCGGCCGAACTTGCTGCCGATGAGCCACTTCGCGAACAGGAAGAAGCCCAGCAGCGTGAGGCCGGTGAGCGCGAAGAGCGTCATGCGCATCTCCTGCGTGGCGATCGGGATGTTCAGGATGCGCTTGAAGTCGGTGAAGCCGTTGTTGCCGCCGAAGCCCGTCTCGTTGCGGAAGAAGAGCAGCATCGCCGCGAAGGTCATGGCCTGCGTGATGATCGAAAAATACACGCCCTTGATGCGCGAGCGGAAGGCGAAGAAGCCGAACACGAAGGCGATCAGGCCCGGCACCGCGACGATGAGGATCAGCGTGGCGATGAAGCTGTCGCTGAAGGTCCAGTGCCAGGGCAGCGTCTTCCAGTCGAGGAACACCATGAAGTCCGGCAGGTCGCTCTTGTAGTTGCCGTCGCGGCCGATCTGGCGCATGAGGTACATGCCCATCATGTAGCCGCCGAGCGCGAAGAAGAGGCCATGGCCCAGCGAGAGGATGCCGGTGTAGCCCCAGATCAGGTCCATGGCCAGCGCGCAGATGGCGTAGCACATGATCTTGCCGACGAGCGCCACGGCGTAGTCGCTCATGTGCAGCGGGCTGTCGGCCGGCACCCACATGTTGAGCACCGGCGCCACGGCGCACACCACGATCAGCGCGACGAAGAAGGCTGTCCAGCCCTTGCCGCTCAGCAGCGGGCCCTTGGTTGGCAATGTGACCTTGCTCATTCGAAATTCTCCGCGCTGCGCGCTGCGTTATTCGCCTTGGGAGCGGCCCGGCGGCTCATGCTTCCGCGCTCCGGCCCTTCATCGCGAAGATGCCTTGTGGCCGCTTCTGAATGAAGATGATGATGAAGACAAGCACCGCGATCTTCGCGAGCACCGCGCCCGCCCAGCCTTCGATGAACTTGTTGAGAATGCCCAGCCCCAGCGCCGCATAGACAGTGCCCGCGAGCTGGCCGACGCCGCCCATCACGACCACCATGAAGCTGTCGACGATGTAGCTTTGGCCGAGGTCAGGCCCGACGTTGCCGATCTGGCTCAGCGCGCAGCCCGCGAGACCCGCGATGCCGGAGCCGAGCGCGAAGGCGTAGGTGTCGATGCGCGCGGTGTTCACGCCCATGCACGAGGCGATCGGGCGGTTCTGCGTCACGCCGCGCACGAAGAGGCCGAGACGCGTCTTGCCGATGAGCCAGCCCATCGCAAGCAGCACGAGCACCGCGAAGACGATGATGCAGATGCGGTTCCACGGCAGCGTGACATTGCTGAGCATGGTGAAGCCGCCGCTCATCCAGCCGGGGTTTTCCACGCCGACGTTCTGCGCGCCGAAGAGCGTGCGCACGAGCTGCTGCAGCATCAGGCTGATGCCCCAGGTGGCCAGCAGCGTCTCGAGCGGCCGGCCGTAGAGGAAGCGGATCACACCGCGCTCCAGCACCGCGCCCACGAGCGCCGATGCAAGGAACGACACGGGAATGGCCGCGACCAGGTACCAGCCGAACGCCGCCTCGGGCATGTACTTCTGGAAGATGCCCTGCATCACGTAGGTGGCGTAGGCGCCGATCATCATCAGCTCGCCGTGCGCCATGTTGATGACGCCCATGAGGCCGTAGGTGATGGCAAGGCCCAGCGCCGCGAGCAGCAGCACCGAGCCCAGGCTGACGCCGCTGAACACGGCGTTGATGCGGTCGCCCCAGACCAGCGCGCCGTCGATGTTGGCGATGGAGGCGGCGATCGCCGTCTTCACATCGGCCTCGGTCTCGTCGGCCAGGCGCTGATTCAGCAGCAGCTTGGTATCGGGGTTGCGGTTGGCGCCCAGTTCCTTGGCGGCCGCGAGGCGCTTGGCCTTGTCGGCGCTGGTGAGCATGCCGGCGGCGCGCACGAGTTCGAGCTGCGCCTTGATCTTGGGGTTGGTCTCGGCAGCCAGCGCCTTCTCGACCATGGGAATGCGGGATTCGTCGGGCTCCTTGAAGAGCGCCTGCGCGGCTTCGGCGCGCACCGCGTCATCCTTGCTCGTGAGCTTGAGCGCGGCCTGCGCGGCATCGAGCGCGCCACGCATGAGGTTGTTGTTGACGACGTCTTCGGCGGTGTCGGGCACCTTCAGCTCGGCGCCGGTGACGGGGTCGAAGCCCTTGTCATCTTTCATCACGAAGACCTTGTCTTCGGTGTACTTCACGGCGTCATCGGACATGGCCTGGATGAACGCGGCGGTCTTGTCGTCGGCGGTGAGCACGGCCTTGTTGAGGGCGGCGATGCGGGCTTCGGATTCGCCGGAGGCGATGGCCCGGGCTTCGTCGGCGGTCAGCGCGTGGGCGGCCGTTGCCATGAGCAGCATGGCGGCGAAGGCGCAGTGAAGGGTTCGTCGAAGCATCATGAACTTGGAAGTTGGGGTTGGCCCCTTCCCCTTCCGGGGGAAGGTTGGGATGGGGGCACGCGGCGCTTGGACAAGCGCAGTGCTCGAATCGACCGCCGTTAGCCCCCACCCCTGCCCTCCCCCGGAGGGGAGGGAGAAAGAAACACACTTACATCGACTTGCCAGCAGGGTAGTCAGGCTTCTTGTCGTTGCCTTCGATGTACGGGCTCCAGGGCTTCGCCTTCACCGGACCCGGCGTCTTCCACACCACGCTGAACTGTCCGTCGGCCTTGATCTCGCCGATGAACACGCTCTTGTGCAGGTGATGGTTCTTCTCGTCCATCTTCGAGACGATGCCCGAGGGAGCCGTGAAGGTCTGGCCGGCCATCGCCGCGATCACCTTGTCGGTGTCGGTCGACTTGGCCTTCTCGACCGCCTGCTTCCACATGTGGATGCCGATCCAGGTGGCTTCCATCGGGTCGTTGGTGAGCGGCTTGTCCTTGTGGCCGGCGATGTTCTTGGCCTTGGCGTAGTCGCTCCACTGCTTGATGAACGCGGTGTTGGTCGGGTTCTTGATCGACATGAAGTAGTTCCATGCCGCGAGGTGGCCCACGAGCGGCTTGGTGTCCACGCCGCGCAGTTCTTCCTCGCCCACCGAGAAGGCGACGACCGGCACGTCCTTGGCCTTCAGGCCCGCATTGCCCAGTTCCTTGTAGAAGGGCACGTTGGAGTCGCCGTTGATGGTCGAGACCACAGCCGTCTTGCCACCGGCCGAGAACTTCTTGATGTCGGCGACGATGGTCTGGTAGTCGCTGTGGCCGAAGGGGGTGTACTTCTCGTCGATGTCGGTGTCCTTCACGCCCTTGCTCTTGAGGTAGGCGCGCAGGATCTTGTTGGTCGTGCGGGGATACACGTAGTCGGTGCCCAGCAGCACCCAGCGCTTGGCGCCGCCGCCTTCCTTGCTCATGAGGTAATCGACGGCCGGAATGGCTTGCTGGTTGGGCGCGGCGCCCGTGTAGAACACGTTCTTGGAGAGCTCTTCGCCTTCGTATTGCACGGGGTAGAACAAGAGGCCGTTCATTTCCTCGACGACCGGCAGCACCGACTTGCGCGACACCGAGGTCCAGCAACCGAAGATCACCGAGACCTTGTCCTGGCCGAGCAACTGCTTGGTTTTTTCAGCGAACAGCGGCCAGTTGGAGGCCGGGTCGACCACCACGGGCTCGAGCTGCTTGCCCAGCACGCCGCCCTTCTTGTTGATGTCGTCGATGGCCATCAGCACCGTGTCTTTCAACACGGTTTCCGAGATGGCCATCGTGCCCGACAGCGAGTGCAGCACGCCGACCTTGATGGTGTCGGCAGCGAATGCGGGCGCAGCAGAAATGCTGGCCAGCGCGACGGCGGCGGTAAGCGCCTTGAGTGTGAAACGACGTTGCATGTGGACTCCTGCTCCGGTGGGTTGAACCTTCTCGCCGACGCTTGTCTGGCGATGGAGGGGAGTCTGCGGAATGCACCAACAAGGGGAAATACGCCGGGTGGCGTACACGGAGGTACTCAGGCGGGTGGGCGTGCGCTGTCGTTCGCCTTCCTGTCCAGCGGCTTGTCGGCGCGGGCGCAGATGTCTTCAGGAAACGCTGCTTCCATCCTGTCGCCGTTGGCCGCGGCTTTTCGAACCCAGGCGCAGGAACTGGCGAAGTCGTTCTTCAGGTAGTACACGAACGCGATGTTGGAGCGCGCGTTGCGGGCCGTTGCCGAGACTTCGAGTGCCTTGTTCAACTGCAGCAGGCTGGCGTCGAGGCGACTCTCCGATGCAAGGAAATAGCCGTAGTCGACAAAGGCCTCGGCATCGACCCTCCGCTTCGACGTTGCCAACCGGAACAGGGGCTCCACGTCGGATGGCGCATCGCCCCGAACAGCGCCCACCAGCGCGAAGCCGTGATACACATTGCCGTTCTCCGGGTCCAGCAGCCACGCCTGGTTGAAGCGCGCCATGGCCGTCGCCATGTCTCTTTTGGCCCAGGCCGTCCAGCCCAGCTTGAGCATCTGCCCGGCGCCCTCGGCGCGCGAGAGGCCCTGCTTCTCGATCAATGCGATGAAGTCGGCATCGGCGCTTTTCATCGCTTCTGTTTTCGCGCGACCGCCGTACATCGGCAGCTGGTTGGTCGGCAGCGGGTCGGCGGATGCGGCAGCGGCGGTGAGCAGCAACGAGGCTGCGATGGCGATCCAAAGACGTTTCATTCGAGTCTCCCTGTTCGTTCTTGATGAAAGGACGGGGCAGACTAGTGAGCGCCTTGCGGCACGAGCCGTTAATTCAGGAAAGCATCGCCACGCGATACCTG
Source organism: Variovorax sp. W2I14 (assembly GCF_050435205.1). NCBI lineage: Bacteria > Pseudomonadati > Pseudomonadota > Betaproteobacteria > Burkholderiales > Comamonadaceae > Variovorax > Variovorax sp. W2I14. The sequence continues at coordinate 3,575,931 of NZ_JBNDJX010000001.1, forward strand.
GAGGACACGCCAGGAAGACCCAGGTGCTAGAGGCCGCGTGTCTTGTCGGCCGGATATTTCTGCGCGTTGACGAGCATCTTGCTTCGGGCCGCGTCGACCAGATCGATGCCGAGCTTGTCGGCAAGCTGCAGCAGATAGAGGAACACATCCGCCATCTCGGCGCCGACCTCCGCGCGCTTCTCGGCGTCGAGCGATCGGCTCTGTGCTTCGGTGAGCCACTGGAAATGCTCGAGCAGTTCGGCCGCTTCGACCGACAGCGCCGAGGCGAGATTCTTGGGGGAGTGGTACGGCTCCCAGGCCCGGGCCTGCGCGAAGTCGCGCAGGGCCTGGACCAGCGATTTGAGTTCGGATTCCATGGGGCACCTGAGGTTCGGCGAGCCGCTGGCGCAGCGGCTGCACAGGGGAGAACCATCCTACACAGCGGCACCCGGTCCGCCGAACGCGATGGCGGCATCGCGCGCGATGTACGGCACATAGCGGAAATCGCGAATCGCGGTCACTCGGTCCTGCGCCAGCGCGAGTTCGATGAAGTAGTCCGGCTGCACGGCACCCGACGCGGCGAACACCGCGATCACCTCGCGGCCGTCGAGCCATGCAGGCACGAGCTGCCAGTCCGAAATCCTTTCGTAGTTGGTGAAATAGAGCGACACCTCGCGGCGACCGGCTGCCTTCTTGCGCGACACCAGATCGAGCTTCACCTCGTCGGCCAGCATGGCGCGAACGCCGTCCCAGTCGTGCGCGTTGAACAAGCTCGAATAGCGCAGCAGCGCGGGCTGGAACGCCGGAGGCGGCGAGCGGGCCGGCGCCGCCTCTGCGGAGAGTTGGCGCAGCAGCACGCGCCCACGATGCAGCGCGGCCTTGACTGCGGGCACGCTCAGCTCGAGCTCGACGGCGATCTCGTCGAGCGAATGATCCAGCACGTCTTTCAAAATGACGCAGCCGCGCTGCGCCGGGGCGAGCCGCAGGAAACACGAGATGGCGGCGCTCACGGCCTGGTGGCTCGCCATCGCGTGGTCAGGCTCGAAGGCTGCGTCGGCGGCCAGTTCGGCCGCGGCATCGAGAGGCTCGGCCGCGCGGTGCGCTTCATGGCGCCAGCGGTCGATGGCCCGGTTGTGCGCGATGCGAAAGAGCCATGGGCGCAGCGGCGGCAACTCCTTGTGCTCCGACAACTGGTAGTAGGCGCGCGCGAGCGTGTCCTGCACGACGTCTTCGCCATCGGCGACGGAGCCGGTCATGCGCGCGCAGTAGCGGTGCAGCTCGGGGCGCACATCCTCCACGAGGGCCAGGAACTGCCGGCGGGCCTCTTCGAGCGTGACGAGGATCGACGGCGCGGCTTGTGCGGCGTGTGCGCCGGTCTCCCCGGTGTTGTCATTCTTCGAAGAACCCATAGGACCCGATCTCCTTCAATTCCACATTCGACGGCCCGACGTCGCAGCGCTCGCCGATGCCTTCGGTGAACGCCTTGAACGCGGGCAATGCCGTGAGCGCGCTGCCGCCCTCCGCGCTGTCGTACGCGACGAGGTGCACGAAGCTCGCCCCGTCGGGCAGCCTGAAGCTGGCGTAGCGCAGGCCGGGTGGCCTTGCTTCTCTCAGCGCCGCGTACACCGCGCGGACGAGGTCTTCGTTCTCGGCCACGCGATCGGCCTTGACTCTGTATTGCACCATGCGTTTCATGATCGTTTCCTTCGTGGTGGTTACCAACCTTTGCGTCTGGCGGGCAGCCAGCAGGCAGCCAGCGCGGACAGCACCGACATCGCGGCGCCCACCGCCATGGCGTGCGAAAAACCTTGCGTGAACGCCTGCGGCGAGGCCAGGCTGCCGAAGCGCGTGAAGACCTCGACCAGGAGCGCAATGCCGAACATGCCGCCGAGATAGCGGAACATGTTGAAGGCGCCCGAGGCCTTGCCGATTTCCACGGGCGCCACTGCGCCCAACACCGCGTTTTGTGCCGCGGGCATCGCCATCGAGACGCCGGCGCCCGCCAGGACCAACGCAGGCACGAGCGCGGCGTAAGGCAACTCGGGCGCCGCATTCAGCGCGATCCACCCGATGCCCGCCGCCTGCATCAGCACGCCGCACACCACCAGCGGCCGCTCGCCCCAGCGCGCCACGAGGCGGCCGGCGAAGGGCGCGACGACGAACAGCGTGGCCGTCCACGGCAGCAGGCGCAGGCCCGCGCCGAGGGGGCCGGCGCCTTGCGCCTGCAGGAACTGGGGCAGGAAGAACACCGTGGCATACATCGGCGCGTAGAAGAGAAAGCTCGCGGCAATGCCCGCGGAAAACGCGCGCAAACGAAAGAGCCTGAGCGGCAGCATCGGCGCGCCCGCCCGCTGTTCATGCGCGACGAAGGCCACCGCAAGCAGCACGCCTGCCGCCAGTGCGCCGGACACTTCGAGGCTGTCCCAGCCGCTCTCGTGCGCGCGGGTCAAGCCCCACACCGCGCCCAGGACCGCGCCCGTGGCCAGCAGCACGCCGGACACATCGAGTGCGGCGGCCGGCTCGCGGCTCTCGGGCACGCGGCGAAGGACCAGCACCATGACGACGAGGCCGACAGGCACGTTGATCCAGAAGATCCACGGCCAGGCGAGCCCTTGCGCCACCGCACCGCCCGCGGCCGGTCCGGCGATGAGCGCGAGCCCGGTGATGCCGCTGAAGATGCCCAGCGCCCGGGCGCGCATCTGCGGTGGAAAGGCCGCGCTCAGGAGCGCCATGGCCAGCGGCATCGCCAGCGCCGCACCCATGCCCTGCAGGCCGCGCGCGGCGATCAGCCAGGCCGCGCTGCCGGCCAGCGCACAGGCGATCGACGCCGCCATGAAGATCGCGAGGCCGGCGACCAGCACGCGCCGCCTTCCGAACCGGTCGCCCAGGGCCGCGCCAGTCAGCAGCAGCACGGCAAAGCTCAGGTTGTAGGCGTTGACGATCCACTCGAGCGCTTCGATCGGCGCGTGGAGGTCGAGCCGGATGGCGCTCAGTGCGGTGGTCACGACCAGCGCATCGAGCGCGATCATGAAGGAGATGAGGGAGGCCAGCAGGAGGACCCAGCGTCTTCGGCCCGCCTCCCGGGCTTCCACGGCATTGGGGCCGCCGGTGCGGATGGTCGTGTCGATCGGGGGGGCGGCAGTGGCCACGGATATTCCTTTGTCGCGGTACATGCGACAAGGACGTTCGGGACCGCGGAAAGGATGCGGTGCCCGCGGTGTCGCGGACCTAATCCCCCCGCCGGCTGCCTCGCAACGCTTTCGTCATCGCATCCACGATCCCCGCATTGGCCGCATCGTGCAGCCGCACCACGCCCACCGGCGGCAGGTTCCATTGCAGGCGCTGCGGCATCACGCGGGCGCCGCTCGCATCGGCCACTTCCTGCGCGATGTCGTCGGGCAGGATGGTGATCGCGTCGGGCATGTGCCGCAGCACCGAGACCAGCGTCTTCTGCGCGTAGGCCTCCAGCAAAGGCACCGGCACCGGCTGCCCCGCCGAGGCGAAGATCGAATGGATCATCTGGCGGATCGGCGTGTCCTCCGGCGGAAAGATCCAGTGCAGGGAAACAAAGGCTTCCCAGTCCAGCCCGCGCCGCGCCAGCCGCTGCGCGGCCGCGCGCGACACCACCAGGCGCGGCTCCTGCGTGTAGAGGAACTCCTGCGCCAGCCCGGCTTCGGCGCTGGCCGAGGTGAAGCGGCAGATCGCGCAGTCCAGCGTGCGTGCGCGCACCGCCTGAACCAGCGCGTGGGTCGTGGCCTCCTCGACCACGAAGCCCAGGCGCGGCCGCACCGCCAGGAGGTGCTGCCAGACCGCGTCCTGCGTCGCGCGCGCAAGGAACGGCAGCACACCGATGCGCAGCCGCCCCTGCAGCCCCGTGCCGAGCGCGGCCAGGTCCTGCCCCAGCGATTGCGCATCGGCGAGCGCCACGCGGGCCCGCGCCAGCACCAGCAGGCCCGCGGCCGTGGGCTCCAGGCCGCGTCGGCTGCGGGTGAACAGCGGGGTCATGAAGATGTTCTCGATCTCGCCGAGGGCGCGCGTGACGGTCGGCTGGCTCAGGCCCAGGTGCTCGGCCGCCCGGCTGACCGAGCGCTGCCGCTCGAGCTCGGCGAGCAGCGCGAAATGGCGCAGCTTGAGCCGCGGTGTGAGGTGCTGGAGCGTCGGCGCGGACATACGGCGATGCTAATCCAGAGCCATAGCAGTAGCTGCATGCATTCATCAGCAAATATGTGCTTCCGGCTATCCGGTATTTCTAAACTCGGCCGCATGTTCACCACCCGCCCCGAAATCGCCGGTACGTTCGGCGTCGCCTCATCGACCCACTGGCTCGCCTCGCAGACCGCGATGGGCGTGCTCGAACGCGGCGGCAACGCCTTCGATGCCGCCGTGGCGGGCGGCTTCGTGCTGCAGGTGGTGGAGCCGCATCTCAACGGCCCCGGCGGCGAGGCACCGATCCTGCTGTGGAGCGAGCGCGAGCAGCGCATGCAGGCCCTGCGCGGACAGGGCTGCGCACCGGCCGATGCCACCGCCTCGACCTTCCGCGCCCTTGGCTTCGAGCAGGTGCCGGGCATCGGCCTGCTGGGCGCCACGGTGCCGGGCGCTTTCTCCGCCTGGCTCACGATGCTGCGCGAGCACGGCACGTGGTCGCTGGCCGATGTGCTGGCACCGGCGATCGGCTATGCGCGCGACGGCTTTCCGCTGGTGCCGCGGGTGGCAGAGGCGATCCTCGCGGTGCGCGGCCTCTTCCTCGAACACTGGCATTCGTCGGCAGAGGTGTGGCTGCCCGGCGGCAAGCTGCCGCAGCCCGGTTCGCTCTTCCGGCTACCCGCGCTGGCCGCGACCTACAGCCGCATCGTGGAGACGGCCGAACGCGAAGGCAGCGGCCGCACCGGCGTGATCGATGCGGCGATCCGCACCTGGCAGCAGGGCTTCGTCGCGCGCGAGATCGATCGCTACTGCCGCAACACCGCCGTGCGCGACAGCAGCGGCGAGGCGCACGCGGGCCTTTTGCGCTTCGACGACATGGCCGAATGGCGCGTTGCCACCGAGGCGCCGCTCACGGCGGACTTCGGGCGCTACACGGTCGCCAAGTGCGGCTTCTGGAGCCAGGGGCCGGCCTTCCTGCAGCAGTTGGGCATGCTGCGCCACGCAGGGCTCGAACACCACGTGCCCGGCGCCGCGGGCTTCGTGCATCGCATCACCGAAGCCGCCAAGCTCGCGCTGGCCGACCGCCTGGCGTGGTACGGCACGGCGTCTGGCGCGCGTGGCGATGCGCAAGAGGCGCTGCTGTCGGAGGCGTACCTGCGCGAGCGCTGGGCGATGGTCGATCTGCAGCGCGCGTCCGAGGTGCTGCGCCCCGGCGCGCCCCTGGGCCTCGCGCCGCGCCTGCCCGACCTGGACGTGAGCGCGCGAACGCTGCGCACCGCCGACACGCGCTTCGGCATCGGCGAGCCCACCTTCGCCGCGCTGCCGCCGGTCGCCGAATGGGCCGAGCGCGAAATCTTCGTGGGCGATACCTGCCACATCGACGTGATCGACCGGCACGGGAACATGGTCGCGGCCACGCCCTCGGGCGGCTGGCTGTCGTCGAGTCCGACGATTCCGGCGCTGGGCTTCGCGCTCAACACCCGGCTGCAGATGAGCTGGCTCGACGAGGGCCTGCCCGGTTCCGTGGAGCCGCGCGTCGCGCCCTGCACCACGCTGTCGCCGTCGATGGCGCTGCGCGACGGCGAGCCCTACATGGCGTTCGGCACGCCCGGCGGCGACCAGCAGGACCAGTGGTCGGTCGGCTTCTTCCTGCGCCATGCGGTGCACGGCCTCAACCTGCAGCAGGCCATCGACGCGCCGGCCTGGCACGTCAAGCACGCGCCCAGTTCCTTCTGGCCGCGCCAGACCACGCTCAACACGCTCACGCTGGAATCGCGCTTCGAGCCCGAAACGCTCGAGGCGCTGCGCGCCATGGGCCACGGCGTGCAGGTCGGCGATGCCTGGTCCGAGAGCCGCATGTCCGCCTGCAGCCGCGAGCGCGACGCACAAGGCCGACTGGTGCTGCGCGCCGGCGCCAATCCGCGCGGGATGCAGGGCTACGCGGTGGGCCGCTGAGGCGCTTCTTTCGCTTTTTTCACTTTCGTTCCAAGGACTTCATCACCATGTTCCAACGCGTCCTGCGGGGCCTGCTTCTGCTGGCCCTCACCTGCACTGCGCAGGCCGGCCTCGCCGCCTATCCCGAGAAGCCGATCACGCTGATCGTCCCCTGGGCCGCGGGCGGCTCCACCGACATCCTGGCGCGCGCCATCGCCGAGCAGCTCACCAAGTCGATGGGCCAGGCGGTGGTGGTGGACAACCGCGTGGGCGCCTCGGGCAACATCGGCTCGAACTTCGTCGCCAAGGCCAAGCCCGACGGCTACACGCTCTTGATCGGTTCGATGAGCACGCACGCGATGAACCCCACGCTGATGCCCGGCATGCCCTTCAACGGCACGGACGACTTCACGCCCATCGCTCTCGTGGCCAACGTGATCAACACGATGGTGATCAATCCGTCCGTTCCGGCCAAGAACCTGCGCGAGTTCATCGCCTATGCCAAGGCCAACCCCGGCAAGCTGGCGTACGCCTCGGCCGGCGGCGGCTCCACCAACCACCTGAGCGCCGAGATGTTCAAGAAGGCCGCGGGCATCGACATGCTGCACGTGCCCTACAAGGGCGGCGCGCCCGCCGTGCTCGACACCGTGGCCAACCAGACGCAGGTGCTGTTCTCCGCCGGCACACAGACGCTGCCGCACGTGAAGGCAGGCAAGCTGCGCCTGCTGGCCGTGACGGAGCCCAAGCGCTCCTCGCTGCTGCCCGACACGCCCACCGTCGCCGAGACGCTGCCCGGCTACGACATGAGCGTGTGGTACGCCGCGTTCGGCCCGGCGGGCATGCCCGCCGAACTGGTCGCGCGCCTGAACACCGAGATCAACAAGGCGCTGGCGGTGCCCGAAGTCCGCGCGCGCATGGATGCGATGGGCGTCGAACTCGTGAAGAGCACGCCCGAGCAGCTGGCCGCCTCGCTTCGCAGGGACACCCAGCGCTACGACAAGATCATCAGGGACCTGGGAATCAAGCTTGACTGACGCGAACCTGCTTTCGGTCGCCGTCTGCGAGCGGCTCTGCGACGCCCTGCCGCGCGCCGCCACCTTCGATGCGGCGATGGCGCACATCGAGGCGGCACGCCTCGCCTTGCTCGGCCCGGGCCTGCTCACGGTGAACCTGAACGCGACGACCGCGGCCGATCCGTCGGGCGAAGTGCAACTGCAGCGCCTCTGGTCGTCCGATACGCAGGCCTACCCGGTGGCCGGCCGCAAGCGCAAGACGCTCACCCCGTGGACCCGGCAACTGCTCGTGCGCGCCGAGGTCTTCATCGGCGAAGGCGATGCGGCACTGGCCGAGGTGTTCGACGACCACGCGCTCATTGCCGCGCTGGGCCTGCATGCCGTGGTGAACGTGCCGCTGCTCGAGGACGGCCGGTGCGCCGCGACCTTCAACGTGCTGGGCACGCGAGCGCGCTGGATGCCGCAAGAGATCGCGCTGGTGCGGCTGCTGGCGCTGCTCGCCACGCCGTGGGTGCTGCGCGCACGCGGCGGCGCCTGAGCGTCGATGCACGGCCAGGTGTTCTATTTTTTCGAGCACCTCTTCCGCAAATCTGATGCCACGACAACGGTGCCGGCGGTTAATCTTTGAACGCTCCGGCGATGCATTCGCGTCACCCGAGCGATCGCCCAGACACCCGAATCCCGGACATGACCGACCGCGCCCAATTCATTCGACACATTCCCAAGGCGGAGCTTCACATGCATCTCGAGGGCAGCATCGAGCCCCAGATGATGCTCGGCCTCGCCAAGCGCAATGGCCTCGAATTGCGCTGGCAAACCGCGGATGCCCTCCGCAGCGCCTACGAGTTTTCGAGCCTGCAAGACTTCCTGAACCTGTACTTCGAAGGCTGCAAGGTGCTGGTGCAGCAGCAGGATTTTCATGACATCACGCGTGCCTATCTGCACAGGTGCGCCACGGACAACGTGCTGCATGCCGAGATGTTCATCGGCCCGCAAAGCTTCACCGAACGGGGCGTGACGATCGAATCGCTGATGGCGGGTGTACTTGGTGCGATGGACGATGCGCGCCGGGAAGACGACGTCAGTTCCGGCCTTCTCATCAGCGCCCATCGCCACCGAACGCAAGCGGATGCCCTTGCGCTCCTGGACAGCATCGCCCCGTGGCAAGACCGCATTGCGGGCATCGGCATGGGTGGCCCCGAAGTGGGAAATCCACCTTCGAAGTTCATCGACTTCTTCGCCGAGTGCAAGCGCCGCGGGTTCAAGACCACCATTCACGCCGGAGAAGAAGGACCGGCTGCCTACGTGCGGGAGGCCGTCGAACTGCTGAATGTCGATCGGATCGATCATGGCAACTCCGCCTTGGACGATCCTTCACTGGTCGAATTGCTGAGAGTGCGAGCCATCCCCCTGACCGTGTGCCCGCTGTCCAACCTCCGTCTGAAAGGCGTGAGTTCGCTCGCGCAGCACCCGTTGCGCGAAATGCTCCGGAAGGGCTTGTTCGCGACGGTGAATTCAGACGATCCGCCCTACTTCGGCGGTTACGTCAACGAGAACCTGATCGAAGTCCAGCGCAGCCTCGACCTCACCCGCGACGACATCGTCACGCTGGCGAAGAACAGTTTCCGCGCTGCATTCATCGACGAGCCAGAGAAGACGCGCTATCTGTCTCGCATCGATGCATACGCAGAACAGAACCCACAGTTCTGAAAGCCGCGCACTGCTCGGCAGCGCGTCACACCTCTCGCCGAACTTCCTGCATCGCCCGCTTGGGGCGGGCGCATCGCATGTCCATGCACAGCTTTTCTCATCCGGGCGCCGAGTCAGCCCAGTTTCAGCGGCGCGTCGCCGTCGCGCGCGCAGTCACCCTGATCTGCTTCGGCTTGATCATTGCGCGCCTGTTCTACCTGCAGGTTCAGGAGCACGCGTCTCTCAGCGCCAAGGCCGAGCGCAACAGCACGGCCATCATTCCCATCCCGCCCGAGCGGGGGCTGATCTTCGACCGCCAAGGCGTGGTGCTGGCGGCGAACAAGCCCGTGTTCTCGCTCGAGATCACGCCAGCGAAGATTCAAGGTGATCTTGACCATCTGCTGAGCGACCTCGCCGGGGTGGTTCGAATCGAGGCACGCGACATCAGCCGCTTTCGCACGCTGCTGGCGGAATCGAAAGGGCTGAGTCCCATCCCGTTGCGCACCATGCTCAGCGAGGAAGAGATCGCGATCGTCTCCGCTCAACGCTTTCGTTTTCCGGGCGTGGAAATCAACGCGAGAAGTCTTCGGACGTATCCCTTCGGACAGCTTGCCAGCCACGCGCTGGGCTACATAGGCCGCATCAACGACGCGGACCGCCGCGCACTGGAAGACTCCGAGCCAACGCGCCAGAACTATCTGGGCTCGGACCACATCGGCAAATTGGGCATCGAGCAGCGCTATGAAACCCAACTGCACGGCACCACAGGATTCGAGAGGGTGGAGACCGCGGCGTCCGGCCAAGCCATGCGCAGCCTGTCGGTGCAAGCTGCCCGCGCAGGCCAGGGCGTGCAACTGGCGCTGGACCTTCAACTGCAGCGGCTCATCGAGCGCCTGCTCGGGAACCGCCGCGGTGCGGCGGTGGTCCTGGATCCGCGCAACGGCGATGTGCTGTCCTTTGTCAGCACGCCGACGTTCGATCCCAACATCTTCGTGACCGGGGTCGATCGAGACACGTGGAAGACCTTGAACGAGTCAACCGACCGTCCGCTGCTCAACCGCGCGTTTCGCGGCACCTATCCGCCCGGATCGACCTACAAGCCATTCATGGCCATGGCCTCACTCGAACTCGGCAAGCGCGCCCCGGGCGTTCTCATCAACGATCCCGGCTATTGGGATTTCGGCAATCACCGATTCCGAAGCCACGAGGGGGGTCTCGGTCCGATGAACCTCTTCACCAGCCTGGTCTATTCAAGCAACGTGTACTACTACACGCTGGCCAATGAGATGGGCGTCGAGACCATCCACGATTTCATGTCGCCCTTCGGCTTCGGACAGCTGACGGGCATCGATCTTGATGGGGAAGTGCGCGGCGTGCTGCCCAATCAGGCGTGGAAGCGAAAGGCCTATCGCACCGCGGCGCAGCAGAAATGGCAGGCTGGCGAGACGATCTCCTTGGGCATCGGCCAGGGGTACGACAACTTCACCATCCTGCAGCTTGCGACCGCCACGGCCGCGTTGGCGAACAACGGTCTCCTCCATCCGCCGCGGATGGCGACGGGCCTCGAAGATCCCGACACGCATGCGATCCATCCCATCGCACCGCCAGTGCCGCGCGACCTGAAGCTGCGACCCGAGAACCTCGCGCTCGTACGCGACGCGCTCATCGGCGTGACGGTGCAGGGCACCGCCAGAAAGGCATTCCTGGGAGCGAAGTACGTCAGTGCCGGAAAGACCGGTACGGCGCAAGCGGTGACGATCAAGCAAGGCCATCGCTACAACGCCGCGAAGATGCAGGAACAGGAGCGCGATCACGGGCTCTACATGGGCTTTGCGCCCGCCGGCGCACCGCGCGTGGCGGTCGCGGTGATCGTAGAGAACGCAGGAGGAGGCGGCCAAGTCTCCGCGCCCATCGCGCGGCGCATCTTCGACTACCTGCTCGAAGGCGAATATCCCAGCGAGGAAGACATCGAAGCTGTGCAACAGGGCATCGGCACCACACCCCGTGGCAAGCCAGTGCGCCTGGAAGACGTGCGCTGACACCAGGGGATGGCGTTTCATCCGGACGACGCACCCGCCTCGGAGCCTGTGTCTGCCCGAGGGCATCGAGGGGCGCTGGCCTGGACAACGATCCGGAAATCAGTCGTCCGCGGTGGCGCGCCGCACGGCCTCTTGCAGATGCTCGAGAAAGATGCGGACTGCGACCGGGAGATTGCGGTCCGTGTGCACGCAGATGTTGAGCGGCCATTTCTCGACGCCCTTGCCCCGCAGGGGCACGTACTTGAGGCCGCGTGGAGGCTTCGGACCCCCGAAGTATTTGTTGACGATCGCGACGCAAAGACCTGCGGCGGCCGATGCACGCATCAGCTCGAAGGAGTTCGTCACCATGACGCCGCGCGGCTTGATCTTCGCCTTTGCGAACATCCTCACATAGCTGCCGCGGATGGTCAGTGTTTCATCCGGCAATGCCATCTCTTCATCGCCGCACTCGCTGATGTCGACGAAGGCGCGCTTGGCAAAGGGATGGCTACCGGACACCAGAAGGCATGGCTTGATGAACCGTTGCTCGACGACCGTGACGTCGAAAGTGTCGGGGCTGATGTACGACAGCGAGATGTCGAGCTCGTCCTTCGACAGCTGTTCCATCAGCTTGGCCCCTCCGGCCACCACGACCTCGAAATTGATGCCCGGGTACTGCGTATGAAACGTCCGCAGAAACTGCGGAAGAAATTCTCTCGTGAACGACTCCGAGATGCCCAGCCGCACCGTCCCGCGCTGCATCGTCTCGATGGACCGGATGTCCGTTCTGACCTGGTCAAGTCCGTTCTCGACACCGCGTGCGTAGACGAGCAATACCTCGCCCGCGGCGGTGAGCTTCATCACCTTCTGTCCGCGGTGCCGCTCGAAGAGCGGGCTGCCCAGGTCTTCTTCCAGCAGATGGATCTGCCGTGAGATGGCGGAGGCTGCAACATGCAGATCCTCCGCCGCGCGCCGGATGGATCCGACCCGCGCGACGCCTGCGAAGTAGCGCAATCCAGTGCTGTTGATCAAGAAAGAATCTCTGGCGATGGCCACGAGCTTTCGTGGCCTGCGAATCTTATACAGGACACAGCGCACGCCTTGTGCCGTGCGATGAGGATTGTCGACTCATCACCGCTGCGGGCGCGCGTCCACACGCAGCGCCCGCGGACATGTTCAGGCGCGATGGCCGAGACCGTCGGCAGCTTCCCTCCGCCTTCGAGGCAGTGCCCTGCGGCGCAGACGTGCTTTTTCTCTCCGCTTCCTACGCGCCCCGCACCGCCGTTGCGATCGCCTTGTCGAGCAGCTCCAGGCCCAGGTCGATCTCGCTGTCGCTGATCGTCAGCGGCGGCGCGATCCGGAAGACACCACCCATCGACGGGAGCTTCACGATGTTCATGCTCAGCCCGAGCTTCATGCATTCGCGTGTGACGGCCTCGCCGAGCTCGAAGGCGGGCTCGCGGGTCTCGCGGCTTGCGACGACTTCCAGGCCGAGCAGCAGGCCGCGGCCGCGCACGTCGCCAATGCATTCATGGCGCGACTGCAGCGTTTGCAATCCCTTTTGCAGGCGTTCGCCGGCGACGCGTGCGCGTTCGACCAGCCCGTCGCGCTCCACCACCTCCAGCACCTTCAGGCCGACTGCCGCCGGCAGCGGGTCGGAAACGTGCGTCGTATAGAACAGGAAGCCGCGCGCATGGGCTTCTTCCTCGATCGCGGCGGTCGTCACCATCGCAGCCAGCGGCAGGCCCGCGCCCAGCGTCTTGGAGAGCGTCAGGATGTCGGGCGCCACACCATCGCGCTCGCACGCGAACATCAGGCCGGTGCGGCCGACGCCGGTCTGCGCCTCGTCGAGGATCAAGAGCATGCCGCGCTCCTCGCACTTCTTCTTGAGCGCCGCCATGTAGCCCGGCGGCAGTTCGAGGATGCCGCCGCTGCTGAGGATGGGCTCGGCGATGAAGGCGGCGAGCGCGCCGGTGGACTGGCGGTCGACCTGCTCGAAGCCGTCGTCGAGTTCGCGGCGCCAATCGAGCGCGCCCTCCGCGGTCGTGAAGCGCGGGCGGTAGGCGTTCGGCGCCGGGATGGCGAACGAGCCTGCTGCCGCCGGACCGTAGCCTTTTCGCCCGGCGCTGTAGGTGGCCGCGGCCGCGCTGCCCGTCATGCCATGCCATGACTGCGTGAAGGCCACCACCTCGTGCCGGCCCGTGACGAGCTTGGCCATGCGCAGCGCCGCTTCGTTCGACTCCGCGCCGGTGCTCAGGAGCAGGCAGCGCTCCAGCCCGGGCGGCGCGTGCCGCGCGATTTCGGCGGCGAGCGCCACCACCGGGCGCGACAGCATGCCGCTGAAGAGGTGGTCCAGCGAGCGGATCTGCTCGGTGACCACCGCCACGATGTCGGGATGCGAGTGGCCCAGCAGGGCACTCATCTGGCCGGAGGTGAAATCGAGGATGCCGCGGCCATCGGCGTCGTAGACGAAGCAGCCCTCGGCGCGCTCGATGATCAATGGCTCGAAGCTGCCGCCGTAGCGCACCAGATGCTGCCTCGCCTCTTGCCAGAACCTGGGGTCGTCGTTGCTGCTCATAGGGATGCGTGCCGATCAAAATGACGCACATTACGCAGCGGCGCACCTGCCGGGAAGCGAATTGTTTTGACATCAGCTATCAGGAGAATTCATGCCGTGAGCCAGTCGCTGGACATCGACCTTCTGCGCAGCTTCGTCGCCATCGCCGAGACGGGCGTGCTGGGCCAGGCGGCGCTGCGCGTCGGGCGCACGCAGTCGGCGCTCAGCATGCAGATGCAGCGGCTCGAAGGCATCGTCGAGCAGCCGCTGCTGCACCGCACCGGGCGCGGCGTCACGCTCACCGCGACCGGCGAGCGGCTTCTCGTGCGCGCGGGCGAACTGCTGCGCAAGCACGACGAGGCGCTGGCCGAACTGCGCGGCGAGCAACTGTCCGGTGTGCTGCGCTTCAGCTGCCCCGACGACTATGCAGTCGTCTTCCTGCCGTACCTGCTGCAGAGCTTTGCGAGCCTGCATCCGCGCGTGCAACTGGAAGTGATGTGCGCGCCGACGCCGCGGCTGCACGAGCTGCTGGCGCGGCACGCGGTCGACCTGGCACTGGTGTCCGTGGCGGGTGATGCGACCGGCGATGACGTGATCCGCCGCGAGCCGCTGGTCTGGGTGGCGCACCGCGACGGCGCCGCCGCGTCGCTGGACCCGCTGCCGCTGGCGCTGGGCGCACCGGATGCGCTGGACCACCGGCTGCCGAGGCAGGCGCTGGAAGCCGCGGGCCGCTCCTACCGGCTCGCTTATGCGAGCAGCAGCCTCTCGGGCCTGGTCGGCATGGCGCGCTCGGGACAGGCCGTCATCGTGCTGACGCGCACGGCCGTGCCCGACGACCTGCAGATCCTCACGCCGGACCAGGGATTCCCCGAGCTGCCGAGCGTCGGCGTCACGCTGGCGTTCGACCGCGAGGCGCCCACGGCGTTGACGGCGGCGTTCGCGGCGCATGTCAGGAAGTTTCTTCCGGCGGCTTGAAGGCTTCAATCCGACGATGGCTTGGCCTGCGGGGCAACCTCTCGCCCCGGACAAACCCTCACGCGTCCCGAAAGTCATGCCAATGGCATCGTCGGGATAGGACGGGCGGCACCGAGTCATCCAAGAATCGCCACGTCCAAGATGCGCGCCGCCTCGTTCGGGCCGGCCGGCCCGAAGGGCGTGCGCTGCAGTGCAGGACCGGAGACAAACCATGACAAGAACGACGCGCGCGCCGATGCGCATTCCCGGGCAGATGTTCCTGGCCGGTTCGACGGCAAGCCTGTCCCTGCTGCTTGTTGCCTGCGGGGGCGGCGGTGGTGGCGGCGGCGGCTTCCCCTGGAACTTCGGAGATGGCGGTGGCGGTGGCGGTGGCGGTGGTGCTACTGGCCGCATGGAAGTGCGCACGCTGTCGACCCGCGCCGATCTGGTCAGCGGTGGCGATGTGCTGGTCGAGCTGGTTCCCGAAGGCGGCAATGCCGGCGGCCTCAAGGTCACGTTGAACGGCAACGACATCACCGGCGCATTCGCCAAGCGCGCCGACGGCCGCATCACCGGCCTTGCCGCCGGCCTGACGGTGGGACCGAACACGATCAAGGCGAGCACCAAGCAGAGCCGCGAAGCCACGCTGACCGTCGTCAATGCGCCGCGCAGCGGGCCGGTGCTGTCGAGCACGCAGTTCATGCCGTACGTCTGCGCCACGCCTGCGCCCACAACCGGCGCGGGAGCAACGCCCGCGTCGAACGCCAGCGGCCTCTCGGCCAACGCCACCGATGCGCAGTGCAGCATCGCCACCGAGTTCAAGCTGTTCTATCGCACGCTCACGCCGGTGACGGCAGCGCCGGGCGACGGCGGCTGCTCGTTCGTGCTGCCCGATCCGAGCCCCACCACGGTGGGCGGCCCGGTTCCGCCGACGCCGGCCAACTCGTGCCTGCAGCCGTATGTATCGGGCACCACGCCCGCATCCGCTGTCGCAAGTACCACCACCACGACCGGTGCGACAGTGCCGTACATCGTTCGCGTGGAGCGCGGCACCATCAACCGCGGCATCTACGACATCGCCGTGCTGTTCGACCCGTCCGCCCCCTGGACCGCAACCGCTCCCCAGCCGCAATGGAACGGGAAGCTCCTCTACTCGTTCGGCGCCAGCACGGGCTTTCCGCGGCTGCAATTCCGCTCGTCGCAGAACTGGGCAGACGATGCGGCGCTGTCGCGCGGTTTCATGGTCGTGGACAACAGCATGACCGACTCCAGGTTCAACGGAAACCGCTACCTGGCCGCCGAGACGGCGCTGATGATGAAGGAGCACATCATCGACAGCTACGGCGAGGTGCTCTACATGATGGGCAACGGCGGCTCGGGTGGCGCGATCAACCAGAACAGCGTGGCCTCGCTGCTGCCCGGCGTGATCGACGGCACGCAGCTCGACGTCGACTTCGCCGACTCCGAGACGACCGCGATGGAGGTGCTGGACTGCGTCCAGCTCGTCAACTTCTACCAGTCGCCCTCGTGGACGGCCTTGCAGGCGGGTTCGACCCCGGCACAGGTCGACGCGAAGAAGAAAGCGATCAACGGACACCTGGACCACACCGCCTGCCACGGCTGGTTCTCCTCCTTCGGCCGACTCCAGAAGGCCGGCAACTACACGCCGCTGGTCGTGGCCGACAACGCCACCGGCGCAATCGTGCCGACGGGCGCGCCGACCAACAACTGCCAGCTTCCGGCCGCACTGGTCTACGACCCCGCAACCAATCCCGCCGGGCCGCGCTGCGGCATGGCAGACGGCTCATCCAGTGTCTACGGCACGACGGCGAATGCGCTGGCGCCCGGTGGCGTGCGCGGGTTGAGCAACCTCGACAACGTCGGCATCCAGTACGGTCTCAAGGCACTGAAGTCGGGTGCAATCTCCGCCGAGGAATTCGTCACGCTCAACGAGAAGATCGGCGGTCCGGACACGGACGGCAATCCCTCCACCGCACGTGCCGTCGCGGATGCCGACTCGCTGTCGATCGCCTATCGAGCGGGACTCGTCTCGCCCGGCGGAAACCTCGCCAAGGTGGCCACGATCGACACTCGTACCTATGACGAGACCTACAGCCTTCCGCTCAAGAAACTCGGCATCCATCAGTACTGGCGCAGCTACTCGCAGCGGGCCCGCATCGATGCAGCGGCGGGCGGGCACGCGAGCCATGCCTTGTGGCGATTCGGCCCGGCGGGCGTGCCGCCTTCCGCCGGTATCGAATCGTTCCTCGCGATGGATGCGTGGCTCACGAAGCTGGCGATATCGAGCCCCAAGGAATGGACCAACGCGGAGCGCACCCAGCAGCAGGTGGCCGCCGCGAAACCGACGGCCGCTTCGGACCTGTGCTACCTGTCGGCCGACACGACGTTCTCGACGAAGGTGCGGGACATGGCGACCTGCGATGCCGATCCGGTGCTGCTGCCGCAAGGCTCGCCGCGCCAGGTTGCCGGTGGACCGCTGACGGAAGACATCCTCAAGTGCGAGTTGAAGCCGCTGGCCGCTTCCGACTATGCGCCTGTCGCCTTCTCGCCCAGCCAGTGGTCGCGTCTGCAGGCCGCCTTTGCGCAAGGCGTGTGCGACTGGAGCAAGCCAGGCGTGGGGCAGGTTCAGACGGTGGCGCCGATGACTTTCAGGGGCGGCACCGGCGGCAAGCCATTGGGGCCGCGGCCGGCGAGTTCGTGACCTTGGCGGTCGGCCGCGCAGTCAGTGCTGCCGCGCTGCCCTGCGATGCAGCACCGCCACCACCAGCGCCGACACCGTGAGATACAGCAGCGCAACACGGAGTGCGGCGTCGTAGCCGGCCGCATCCGGTGCGCTGCCCAGCCGGCCATAGAACAGGATGCCGATCAGCGCGACGCCCAGCGCGTTGCTGGCCTGCTGCACCATCGACAGCACACCCGACGCCACGCCCGCATGCTGCGGCGGCAACCCGGCGAGCACGGTGGACACCAGCGGCGCCATCACCATGCCGAGCCCCGCGCCTTGCACCAGCAGCAACGGCACCATCCAGGCGACCACATGCGTGTGGCCGGCCCATCCCGCCACGTTGACGAACTGCAGCGAATGGCCCGTCGCGAGCACGAGCGCGCCAAGGGCGATCGGCGGCTTGCCGCCGAAGTGGCGTGCCAGGCGCGCGCCGGCCATCGAGGTGACGAGGAAGCCGATTGCCAGCGATGTGAAGACGATGCCCGAGGTCAGCGGGTCCAGCGCCAGCCCTTGCTGTAGATAGAGGGCCATCACGAAATACAGCGAGGCGTTGCCCACGTAGAACGCCAGCACGGTGAGCAGCCCCATGACGAAACGGCGGTTCGCCAACAAGGCCGGCGCCACCAGCGGCGCGCCGCCGCGCGCAGCAAGCCGGCGCTGCTGGAAGCCGAACGCGGCCAGCAATGGCAGCGCGGCGGCAAGGCACAGCCAGCTCCACAGCGGCCAGCCTTGCTGGCGGCCTTCCACCAGCGGCAGCACCACCGCGACCGAGCCCGCGGCCACGAGCAGCATGCCGACCAGGTCGAGCTTGCTGTTGTGGCTGCCGCCATTTGCGGTCGGCGGAATCACGCGCGGTGCGAGCACCAGCGCCAGCAGACCGATAGGCACGTTGATGAGAAAGCAACTGCGCCAGCCGAGCCCCGCCAGATCCGCATGGATCAGCAAGCCTCCCACGAGCTGCCCCAACGTGGCACCGAGCCCCAGCGTCAGGCCGTAGGCCGCGAAGGCACGCGCACGGTCTTCGCCGGTGTAGGCCAGGCCGATCATCGCCAGCACCTGCGGCTGCAGCAGCGCGCCGGCCAGGCCCTGCAGAACGCGGGCCGCCACCAGCAGCTCGGCGTTGGGGGCGAAGCCACAGGCGGCCGACGCCAGCGTGAAGAGCAGCAGGCCGAGCATGAACATGCGGCGGCGGCCGAACATGTCGCCAAGCCGGCCGCCGGTGATCAGGCCGGCGGCGGTGGCAAGGCCGTAGCCGGCCACCACCAGTTGCAAGGTGGCGGTGCCGGCCTGCAGTTCGCGCTGCATCGAGGGCAGCGCGACGTTGACGATGAAGAAGTCCAGCACCACCAGGAAGGTGCCGCTGAGCATGACCCACAGGCCGAGCGGGCCGGGCTTTGTTGCAGCCCCGCCTTGAATGCCTGTGGAGGAAAGCGATGCTGCCGAAGCAGCGGGGCTGGAGGGGGTCATGATGGGCTCGAGTGTTGGGGTGATGGCGCGTGGCGGCAATGACCTCGAAGGTCATGGCCGGGTTTCTTCAGGCGATCAGACAGCGGGCGTGGGCAGGATGAACTGGTAGTCGATGGCGATGCGACCGTCCGGTGCCAGCACCAGGAACTCCAGCCCGAGTGCAGCCATGGGGCCGCCGGCGGCAGGGACCATCTGCCAATGAAACATCACGGCGTTGTGCAGCGCCTGGGCGTCGCCGGTGGCAACGAAGCGAAAGCCGGCGCCGCGCACGTTCTTCTCGTGCGAGCTGGTGACGCGCTGCTGCAGCGCCTC
The DNA here is from genome assembly GCF_050435205.1 of Variovorax sp. W2I14. Classification (NCBI taxonomy): domain Bacteria; kingdom Pseudomonadati; phylum Pseudomonadota; class Betaproteobacteria; order Burkholderiales; family Comamonadaceae; genus Variovorax; species Variovorax sp. W2I14. The sequence continues at coordinate 3,594,744 of NZ_JBNDJX010000001.1, forward strand.
GTAGCCCTTGGCCTGCAGCGTGCGCACGTAGTGCTCGCCTTCGGGCACCCAAAGGCTGGCGATGGCGTCGCGGCGCGCGGCGGCATCGGTTTCGTTCCAGACCGCGACATAGCGGTCGGCAAGTTCGGCAAAAGCGGTGGTGGCGTTCATGGGTCTTCTCCAGTGCGGCGAAAGGGTGAGGCCGCAGTTTCTTCCGCTATCAATGGACAGTGAATGCCTGAAAGGCCGACAATCTTGTCCATTCGTCCACTTCTGCAGGAGCCTCCATGGACCCCCTCGACGATGTTTTCGCCGCCATGCGCGTGCGCAGCGCGGTGTATGCCCGCCTCGAAGCCGGTGCGCCCTGGGGCGTGAGCCTGGCCGGCGGAGAAAGCGCGCGCTTCGGCCTCGTGGTGCGCGGTGGCTGCCTGCTCGAAGTCGAGGGCGTCGACCAACCCGTGGCGCTGGCCGCGGGCGACTGTTATGTGCTGGCGCACGGCACGCCCTATGTGCTGCGCGACCATCCGGACACACCCACGGTGAGTTGCGTCTCGGTCGTGCGCGACCGCATCGGCGGCCTCGTGGAGCTGGGTGGCACGGGCATGACGGCTTCGGTGATCTGCGGCTGGTTCCACTTCGATCAGCGCGCCGCGCGACCGCTGCTCGACCTGCTGCCGGTGCTGCTGCACGTGAAGATGGAACGGGCACGCGCGCTCGCGCTGCAAGGCACGCTGCAACTGCTGGCGATGGAAACCAGCGAGCCCGGCCTGGGCTCCAGCCTGCTCGTGAGCCGGCTGGCCGACATCGTGTTCGTGCAGGCGGTGCGCGCCCACGTCGCGGCCCTAGACGAATCGCAGACGGGCTGGCTGGCCGCATTGGCCGACGCGCGCATCGGCCCGGCGCTGCGCGCCATGCACAAGGACATGGCACGCGACTGGACTGTCGAATCGCTGGCCGCTGCCGCGAGCCTGTCGCGCTCGGCCTTCGCGCAGCGCTTTCGCGAACGCGTGGGCCAGGCACCGCTGGAGTACCTCACGCAGTGGCGCATGTTCAAGGCCGGCAACATGCTCGGCCAGGGCAACGCGGCGTTGGGCACCATCGCCGGCGCGGTGGGCTACGAATCGGAAGCCGCGTTCAGCAAGGCCTTCAAGCGCGAGAAGGGCATGGCGCCCGGTGCATGGCGCGCGGCGGCGCGCGAAAGCGTCGCGGCCTGAGAGGCTTCTTCAGCCCGCCTTGGCCGCGTGCTTGAACTGCGTCATCGCAAACGCCCAGGTCATGCGCGTGGCATCGGGCCCGGCCGCATCGCTGAACAGCAGCTTCGACGCGCCGCCGCTCCACGCATGCCCGAGCCCCGCGATCTCGCACAGCGACACCACGATGCGGCCCTTGCGCTTGAAATCGGTCACGCGCATCGGGCGGCGCTTGCCGCGCTGCACGTCGCGCGGCAAGCCGGGCCGCGCGCCCATCGCCGTGGCCCACACGGCGGCGCTGTTGACGGCGTTGCTGGGCACCACCACCGCATCGGCATCGCCGTGCAGCACGAGCATCGGCGGCAGGGTCGCGAAGACGGCCGCGGCGCCCATCGCCTTGCCGACCGCGGTGACGGGCATCGGCGGCACGTTCTGGCCGCGCATCGCGCCGAGCGCTGTGGCCGACGACTTCGCGGCACCGGGCGCCACGCCCGAATGCATGACGACGGCGCGAAAACGCTGCGGATAGCGCGTGGCCACCAGCGCCGCCATGCTGGCACCGGCCGAGAGGCCGGCCAGCGCGACGCGCTCGCGGTCCACCGGATAGAGCATGCAGGCCTGGTCGACCGCGGCCATCAGCGTCGCGGCTTCGGCGTCGGCCTTGCCGGAGCGGCGCTCGTACCAGTTCCAGCAGCCTTGGGGATGCGCGAGCCGGTCCTGCTCGGGGTAGAGCACCAGGAAGCGCTGGCGCGCCGCCAGCGCATTCATGCGCGTGCTGGCCGCGAAGTCGCGGCCGGTTTGCCCGCAGCCATGCAGCATGACCATGAGCGGCAGCTTTTCGCCGGGCTTGAGCAGCAGGCCCGCGGGGCGGAACAGGTGATAGCCGCGCGCCCCGCCCGCACCGATCGCCATGCCGCTGAGCCAGTCGCCCTTGCCGGGCGGCGGCTTCAGGCGCTTGGCGGTCGCGCGCTGCACCTGGCCCGCCACGCGTTTGCTGTTGCCGAGCGTGATCTTGGTGAGCGCCTTCAGGTTGCGCTCATAGGCGCGGGCGAAGACGGAAGCGGTGGAACGACGGGCCATGGCGCAGTGTGCAGGCAAAGCGCCGGGCGGCCAAACGGCCGCGAAGCCCTCCTCAATAGATTTCCGGAACGATCATGTTGGCCGGCACAGGCTGGCGCAAGTAGTCGTCGTGCCGCACGCGCTCGGGCAGTTCGACCGGCGGATGCGCCACTTCCTGATACGGCAACTGGCCCAGCAGGTGGCTGATGCAATTCAGGCGCGCCTTCTTCTTGTCGACCGCCTGCACCACCCACCACGGCGCCTCGGGGATGTGGGTGCGCTCCAGCATGATTTCCTTCGCCTTGGTGTATTCCTCCCAGCGGCGGCGGCTCTCCAGGTCCATCGGGCTCAGCTTCCACTGCTTGAGCGGATCGTGGATGCGGCCGAGAAAGCGCATGTGCTGCTCGTCGTCCGTGATGGAGAACCAGTACTTGATGAGCTTGATGCCCGAGCGCACGAGCATCTTCTCGAACTCGGGCACGGTGCGAAAGAACTCCTCGTACTCGTCGTCGCTGCAGAAACCCATCACGCGCTCGACGCCGGCGCGGTTGTACCAACTGCGATCGAACAGAACCATCTCGCCGGCCGCCGGCAGGTGCGCCGCATAGCGCTGGAAGTACCACTGCGTGCGTTCGCGGTCGTTCGGCGCGGGCAGCGCGGCCACGCGGGCCACGCGCGGATTCAGCCGCTGCGTGATGCGCTTGATGACGCCGCCCTTGCCCGCCGCATCCCGGCCTTCGAACAGGATGACGACCTTCTGCTTGCTGTGCTGCACCCAGTCCTGCAGCTTGACCAGCTCGCCCTGCAGGCGGAAGAGCTCCCTGAAATAAGCCTGCCGGGCCGCCTTGTCGGTCGGGGTGTTGACGCTGGCGGCGTCGAGCCCGTCGATGTTGCGGTCTTCGATCTCCAGCTCGAGCTCTTCGTCGTAGCTGTCGATCAGGTCGCGGGCGATGCGTTGCATCAGGTCTTCGTGGTCTGGAAGTGCGCTCGTCAACATGATGAGGAAGAAATAAGTGGGAGGAAGAAAAAAGCATGCTGCACGCCCCATATGACTGCGGCGTGACGATTTGGCGGCGGGTTTTCGTAGGCCGACACGCCGTTGTCACATGCCACGAACACCATGGGCGGCCATTCCAACAGCAAAAAAATCGCCCATGAACACGCTCGCCGCCTCGACCACGGAGATGCCGGCCGCGCCCGCTGCGGCGCACCGGCCCAAGCTCGACGCCAAGCCCGGCCCGATCACGCTGATCACCTTCGTGGGCCTCCTGGCTGCCGGCCTGCTCTTCACGGCATGGAGCCTGGTGGGCGACGTCACGGCTTCGGGCGCGCCCACGACGACCTGGGTGCCCTATATCTTGTTGGGCGTGGCGTTGCTGATCGCGCTGGGCTTCGAGTTCGTCAACGGCTTCCACGACACGGCCAATGCGGTGGCCACGGTGATCTACACGCACTCGCTGCCGCCCAACTTCGCGGTGGTGTGGTCGGGCTTCTTCAATTTTTTGGGCGTGCTGGTGTCCAGCGGCGCGGTGGCCTTCGGCATCATCGCGCTGCTGCCGGTGGAGCTGATTCTGCAGGTGGGCTCGGGCGCGGGCTTCGCGATGGTGTTCGCGCTCCTGATCGCCGCGATCATCTGGAACCTGGGCACCTGGTGGCTCGGACTGCCGGCGTCGTCGTCGCACACGCTGATCGGCTCGATCATCGGCGTGGGCATCGCCAACGCGCTCATGCATGGCCGCGACGGCACCAGCGGCGTCGACTGGGCGCAGGCGACCAAGGTGGGCTATTCGCTGCTGCTCTCGCCGATGGTGGGCTTCGGCTGCGCGGCGCTGCTGCTGCTTGCGCTGCGCGCCTTCGTGAAGAACCGCGCGCTGTATGAAGAGCCCAAGGGCAGCACGCCGCCACCGTGGTGGATTCGCGGCCTGTTGATCCTCACCTGCACCGGCGTGTCGTTCGCGCACGGCTCCAACGACGGGCAGAAGGGCATGGGCCTGATCATGCTGATCCTGGTCGGCACGGTGCCGATGGCCTATGCGCTGAACCGCACGATGCCCGCGAACGAAACGGTGAAGTTCGTCGCCGTGGCCGAGATGACGCAGAACGCGCTCAACCGCAGCGCGCCGACCTCGCTGCCGGCGCTGGAGCCGGCCGCGGCGCGCGACGCGCTCTCCACCTATGTGCGCACCCGCGAGTTCAACGACAAGGTCGTGCCCGCGCTGGCCGCGACCGCCGGCAGCATCGGCGAGCAGGTGCGCAAGCACGGTTCCCTTGCGGCGGTGCCGGCCGAAGCCGTCGCCAACGTGCGCAACGACATGTACCTGGCCTCCGAAGCCATTCGCCACCTCGACAAGAGCGGCGCCGCGAAGTTCGACGACGAGACCAGGCTGCGCGTCGGCGCGTTCCGCCAGGAGCTGGACGACGCCACGCGCTTCATTCCGCTGTGGGTCAAGATCGCCGTGGCCATCGCGCTCGGCCTCGGCACGATGATCGGCTGGAAGCGCATCGTGGTCACCGTGGGCGAGAAGATCGGCAAGACGCACCTGAGCTACGCACAGGGCGCGTCGGCCGAGGTGGTGGCGATGCTCACCATCGGCGCGGCCGACATGTATGGCCTGCCGGTCTCGACCACGCACGTGCTCTCCTCCGGCGTGGCCGGCACCATGACGGCCAGCGGCTCGGGCCTGCAGATGTCCACGCTGCGCAACCTCGCGCTCGCCTGGGTGCTGACGCTGCCGGTGGCCATGCTGCTGTCGGGCTCGCTCTACTGGCTCTTCACCCGTCTTTTCTGATCACGCACCTTGTCGTCGGCATTCCATGATCTCGCCGCCCAGTCCTATGGCGGCGACGAAGCCGGGCTGATCTGCGGCTACCTTTTCGACGCTGCGGCGCCGGAGCCTGCGCGATCGATCGATTCGGCGCAGGCGGCGGCGTGGCTCGGCGCGCAGCCCGAAGACGCCGTTGTCGATGACGGCCATCGTGCGTACGTGTGGCTGCACTTCAACCTGAGCCATGCGCAAGCGGAGCGCTGGCTCGTGCGGCACGCGAATCTCTCCGACACCTTCTACGAAACGCTGCACGAAGGCCTGCCTTCCACGCGCATCGAACGTGCGGACGATTCGCTGATCGCGGTCATCAACGACGTGCACTTCGAGTTCAGCTTCGAGCCCTCGGACATCTCCACGCTGTGGATCAGCGTGGGCCCGCGCCTCGTGGTCACGGCGCGCACGAAGCCCCTGCGCTCGGTCGATGCGCTGCGCACGGCGGTGAAGGCAGGCGATGCGCCGCGCTCCAGCACCGAGCTGCTCGAGCACCTGCTGCGTGCGCAGGCCGACGTGCTGGTGAAGATCGTGCGCGGCGTCACTTCGCGCATCGACCGCATCGAAGACGAGTTGCTCGCTGGCCGCCTCGATCACAAGCGTGCGCGGCTCGGCGTGCTGCGGCGGTTGCTGGTGCGGCTGCAGCGCCTGCTGGCGCCGGAGCCGGCCGCCCTCTTTCGTCTGCTGCAGGGCCCGCCCGCCTGGATGGCCGAACCCGATGTGCAGGAGCTGCGCGGATCGACCGAGGAGTTCTCGGTGGTGCTGCGCGACATGCAGGCGCTGCAGGAGCGCATCAAGCTGCTGCAGGAAGAGATAGCAGCCAACGTCAACGAGGACAACAACCGCAGCCTCTTCGTGCTGACGGTGGTGACGGTGCTGGCGCTGCCAATCAACATCCTCGCGGGCCTGTTCGGCATGAACGTGGGCGGCATTCCGCTCGCGGAGCACAAGCACGGGTTCTGGATCGTGGTGGCGATCGTTGCGAGCTTTACCGCGGTGGCGGCGTGGGCCGCATTCCGCAAGAAGCGCTGAGCCGCATGCGGCGTCACGTTAATGCTATTTATTTAGTAGCGTCTTAGGCAGCATCCATGCGCCCGCATCGGTGATCCAGACCCCCTAGAATGGCGGGGTGTCCTCCATTCTCAATGCCGATCTTCACTGCCATTCCGTGGTCTCCGACGGCACATTGACGCCCGAAGCGCTGGCTGCACGCGCAGCCGCCAACGGGGTCGAACTGTGGGCCCTCACCGATCATGACGAGGTTGGCGGCCAGCACCGCGCAGCCGCTGCGGCACGCGAAAACGGCATGCGCTATCTCACCGGCACCGAGATCTCGGTGACCTTCGCGAACGAAACCGTGCACATCGTCGGCCTGGGCTTCGACCCCGACGACGCCGCGATGACCCAAGGCCTCTACGACACGCGCGGCGGCCGTGGCAAGCGGGCGCAAGAAATGTCGGAGGGGCTGGCCAAGGTCGGCATCCACGGCGCTTATGAAGGCGCGCTCAGGTTCGTCGGCAATCCCGAATTGATTTCGCGCACGCACTTCGCGCGCTTCCTCGTCGAGCAAGGCCACTGCCGCGATACGCCCGAGGTGTTCCGCAAGTTCCTCACTGAAGGCAAGCCCGGCTACGTGCCGCACCGCTGGGCCTCGCTGAAGGACGCGGTGCACTGGATCACCGCCGCCAAGGGCATGGCCGTGATCGCGCACCCTGGCCGCTACAAGTTCACGGCCAACGAGGAGTACGCGCTGTTCCTCGAATTCAAGGCGCATGGCGGCCGGGCGATCGAGGTCGTCACCGGCAGCCACACCCCGGCCGAATATGTCGAGTACGCCGACAAGGCGCTCGAGTTCGATTTCGCCGCATCCCGCGGCAGCGATTTCCACAGCCCCGACGAGAGCCACTGCGATCTCGGCAAGCTGCCACCGTTGCCTGGCGCCCTCACGCCGGTGTGGGAACTGCTCGGCCACCGCATCCAGCAGTGAGCCAGAGCCCAGGGCCCGGCATCGACAGCGCGGCCGGCGCTGCACTCGCGAATGCACGCGCCGCGCAGCAGACGAGCCGCAGCAAGGAATCCGAACGCATCCTCGCGGGCATCGGCCTGGTGCTCGTCGCGGTGGCCTGCTTCGCCACGCTCGACACGGCCACCAAGGCGTCGACTGCCGGCGTGCCGATCTTGATGGGCGTGTGGTTCCGCTATGCCTTCCAGGCCGTCGCCACCACCGCGGTGCTGCTGCCGCTTCACGGCACGGCGCTGCTGCGCACCCGGCATCCGCGCTACCAGTTGCTGCGCGGTGCGCTGCTGCTGGTGTCGAGCACGCTGGCCTTCCTGAGCCTGCGCTACATGCCGCTGGCCGAGTTCACCTCGATCGTGCTGATCGCCCCGCTGGTCATCACGCTGCTCGCGGCGACCACGCTCAAGGAATATGTCTCGCCGCTGCGCTGGGCCCTGGTGGCGGGCGGCTTCATCGGCACGCTGGTGATCCTCAGGCCCGGCGGTGAAGCCTTCAGTTGGGCGATCCTGCTGCCGATCGGACTGGTGCTGACCAACGCCTGGTTCCAGGTGCTCACCAGCAAGCTCGCGCAGACCGAGAACCCGCTCACGATGCATTTCTATACCGGCTGGGTCGGCGCGCTCATTGCGTCGCTCGCGCTGCCCTTCGTGTGGACCGCCCTGCCCTCATGGGAATGGTGGGCGCTGCTGTGCCTCATGGGATTCATGGGCACAGTGGGTCATTTCATATTGATCCTCGCCTATCAGCGCGCGCCGGCCTCCACGCTCACGCCGTATTTGTATGCACAGATCGCCTTTGCCATGCTGGGCGGCTGGCTTGTTTTTTCGCAAGTGCCCGACCGTTATTCGCTCATCGGCATTTCGATGATCGCGGTCTGCGGCGCCGCCGGTGCGTGGCTCACGGTGCGGGAGCGCCGCGTGCCCATCGAACCGGCGGAATCCTGATCAGGAGATAGTTTTCATGGCCCAGTACTTCGAAGTCCATCCCGAGAACCCGCAGCAGCGGCTGCTCAAGCAAGCGGTGACGCTGCTCGCGCGTGGCGAGATCGTGGCCGTGCCCACCGACTCCAGCTACGCGCTGGCCTGCCACCTCGACGACAAGGACGCCGTCGACCAACTGCGCCGCATCCGCCAGGTCGACGAAAAGCACCACCTGACGCTCTTGTGCCGCGACCTGAGCGAGCTGGCCAATTACGCACGCGTCGACAACAAACAATATCGCTTGTTGAAGGCCGCAACGCCCGGCCCCTACACCTTCCTGCTCGAAGCCACGAAGGAAGTGCCGCGCCGCGTGAGCCATCCGCAGCGCAAGACCATCGGCCTGCGCGTGCCCGATCACAAGGTGCTGCTGGAACTCCTCGCGCTGCACGGCGCGCCACTGCTGGCCACCACGCTGATCGCGCCCGGCGAGACCGAGGCGTTGAACGACGCACAGACCATTCGCGAGCGCTTCGAAAAACAGATCGGCGCGGTCATCGATGCCGGCGCCTGCCCTTCGCAGCCGACCACCGTGGTCGACCTCACGCCCATGGGCACGGGCGACGATCCGGTCGTGGTGCGGCAGGGACGCGGAGCGCTTGCGGTGCTCGGTCTCTGAAAGAAGTTGGGACCGATAACTAATGCACGTCTGACACAATCGCCCAGTGGATATTTCCAATCTCATACAGACCGTACTCATCTACGCACTGCCCGTGATCTTCGCGATTACCGTGCACGAAGCGGCCCATGGCTATGTGGCCCGGCACTTCGGAGACAACACCGCCGAGGTGATGGGCCGGGTCACCCTCAATCCAATGAAGCACATCGACCCCATCGGGACCATCCTGATGCCGTTGATGCTGTACTTCGCGACCTCGGGCGCCTTCCTGTTCGGCTATGCGAAGCCGGTGCCTGTGAACTTCGGGCGGCTGCGCCATCCCAAGCGCGACATGATCTGGGTGGCGCTCGCGGGCCCGGTGTCGAACTTCATCCAGGCCATCCTCTGGGCATTGCTGTTCGTGGTGCTGGTTGCGGCCGGTTTCGACAATGAAAACTTTTTCATCCAGATGGCGCGTGGCGGCATCCTGGTCAATCTCGTGATGTGGGCCTTCAACCTGTTTCCGCTGCCTCCGCTCGACGGCGGCCGCGTGCTGGCAGGTCTGCTGCCCAGCGGGCCCGCACAGAATTTCCTCGCGCGCATCGAGCCCTACGGCTTCTTCATCGTGATGGCCCTGGTCATTGCAGGCGTCGTCAGCACCTACTGGCTGCGCCCCCTGATGGACGTCGGCTACTTCGTCATCAATCTCATCATCACGCCGCTCAAGGCATTGCTGCTCTAAGTCTGTCGTTTCATGGCCTCGTCTTCTTCCGCTCCGCTGCGCGTCCTGACCGGGATCACCCCGTCGGGCACGCCCCACCTCGGCAACTACGTCGGCTCGATCCGCCACTCGGTGCGGCAGAGCGTCGCGCCCGGTGTCGAGAGCTTCTTCTTCCTGGCCGACTACCACGCGCTCATCAAGGTGCAAGACCCGGCCGTGATCCAGCGCTCCACGCTCGAGATCGCCGCGAGCTGGCTCGCCTGCGGGCTCGACCCGGAGCGCGTGACCTTCTACCGCCAGTCGGACATCGCCGCGATTCCCGAGCTCACCTGGTTCCTCACCTGCGTCACCGGCAAGGGTGTGCTCAACCGCGCGCACGCCTACAAGGCCCAGCTCGACAAGAACATCGCCAAGGGCGAGGACCCCGATGCCGACGTGACCGCCGGCCTCTTCATGTACCCGGTGCTGATGGGCGCGGACATCCTGATGTTCAACGCCCACAAGGTGCCCGTGGGCCGCGACCAGGTGCAGCACATCGAGATGGCGCGCGACATGGCGCAGCGCTTCAACCACCAGTACGGCGAGCACTTCACGCTGCCCGAAGCCGAGATCGACGATGCCGTTGCCACGCTGCCCGGCCTCGATGGCCGCAAGATGAGCAAGAGCTACGGCAACACGATCCCGCTGTTCGCGTCGCGCGCATACCTGCAAAAGCAGATCGCCAGCATCGTGACCGACTCGCGCGCGCCCGGCGAGCCCAAGGAAACAGAGGGTTCCGCGCTCTTCCAGATCTACCAGGCCTTTGCCGATGCCGACGAGACCGAGATGCTCCGCAAGGCCTATGCCGACGGTATCGGTTGGGGCGATGCCAAGCAATTGCTGTTCGAGCGGATCGAAGTCGAAGTGGCACCGCTGCGAAAGCGCTACGAAGCACTGATGAGCGACCCTGCGGAGATCGAGCGCATCCTGCTCATCGGCGCCGAGAAGGCCAGCGCGCTGTCGCAGCCTTTCATGACGCGCCTGCGCCATGCGGTGGGCCTGCGCAACCTCGCGGCGGGCCGCGACAAGGGCAGCGCCAAGGCGGCCAAGGTTGCGAAGCCCAGCTTCAAGCAGTACCGCGAACGCGCCGACGGGCTCTTCTATTTCAAGCTGCTCGATGCGCGCGGCGAAACCCTGCTGCAGAGCCGTGGATTTGCTTCGCCGCAGGAAGCCGGCCGTACCATCGCGCTCCTGCAGGCCGAGCGCGATGCGGCACTGGCGACGCTGGCCGCGCAGCTCGAGCCCATCGACACAGAACAATCACGCGCCGTGACAGAGGCGCTGGAGGCATTGGCGGAAGCAACGACCACCACAGATGGAAGTTGAACCGGCAAGGGCCCATCGGCTTATCCGCCGGTGAGCGACGAGAGAAGACGGTGCGATCACAAAGGAAGAAAACATGAGCATTTATGTCATCGACGACCACCCCCTGATGCGCGACGCGATCGTGATGGTGTTGCGACGCCTGCGACCCGCCGAGAACATCGTCGAGCTCGAGCGGCTCGACAAGCTCGCGAGCTCGGTGCAGCAGCGTGGCGCGCCCACCCTCTTTTGCCTGGACCTGAAGCTTCCGGACACGAATGGCGTCTCGGGCGTGATCGCGGTCAAGCAGGTCTATCCCAACGTGCCGATCGCCGTGTATTCGGCGGCACCGGCCGCGGACATGGAAGACGCCTGCATCGAAGCGGGTGCCGACACCTACATCGAGAAGTCGGCCAGCTCCAATGAATTGGCAGCCGCCCTGCGCGGCCTGCTGATGGCGGGCTCCGAAGAGGCCGACGAGCCGCCGCTTGCGAGCAGCAAGCTCTCCAAGCGCCAGACGCAGCTGATCGCCATGCTCGACAAGGGCATGAGCAATCGCGACATCGCGACCGACCTGGAAATCAGCGAACACACGGTGAAGGTTCACCTGTGGCGCCTGTTCCGCCGGCTCGGTGTGAAGAGCCGCACACAGGCGCTGCACTACGCGCGCACCAACGGTCTGCTGTCGGGCTGATCCCGGCGAGAAACTGCCTCTTCGAAACCGCGCCTCGTGCGCGGTTTTCTTTGGGCCGCACTTTCTCGCAGTACTTTTTTCTTCAGCCCCCGGAGGCGCTCACGCGCGCCTGCGCCACCGCCTCGTCGGCGTCGTGCAGGGCCACGCGGAACACGCTGCCGCTGCCCAGTCGCGAGCGCACGCTGATCGGGTGTCCCAGTACGTGCGAGAGCCGCGCGACGATGGCCAGGCCGAGGCCGAAACCGTCGGACGTGCCCGCATGGTCGGCCACCTTGTAGAACTCCAGGAAGACATCGCGCAGGTGCTCGGGCGCGATGCCGATGCCGGTGTCCCACACCTCCACGCGCATGCCGTCGCGCGTTTGCCGCGCAGCCAGCAGCACGCCGCCTTCGGTCGTGTACTTGATGGCGTTGGCCAGCAGGTTGCCGATCATGCGGCGCACGCGGATCGGGTCGGTGAGAAAGGAGCCCTCGGTCACGTGCACGCGGAAGTCGAGGCCGCGGCTCTCGGCCACCGGGCGGTACTGCAATTCCAGGTCGTGCAGCAACTCGGGCACGTCGACGCGCTCGATGTGCAGCCGCACCTGGCCCGAGTCGATGCGCGCCAAGTCGAACATCGAATCGAAAAGTGCATTCACCGCGTGCGTGGCGCGCACGATCTTCGGCGCGAGCTCGAGCACCAGTTCGGGCTCGTTGCGCAGCCAGTCCGCGTACAGCGAAAGTGCCAGCACCGGCTGGCGCATGTCGTGCGCGGCGCTGGCCAGGAAGCGGTTCTTCATCGCCACCGCCGACACCGCCGCCTGCCGCTGCTGCGTGAGCGACTTGATCAGGATGTGGTTGTGGAACAGAAGCTCCAGGCTGTTGCGCGCCGTCTCATGGATGTGGCGCCCCGCGCGCAGCAGCAGGAACCAGTGCAGCATCGGCAGGATCGGCATCAGGTAGCCGTAGTGGAACTGCGGCTCGTGCATGTTGACGCTCACAAGCCGTATCACCACCGCCCCCAGCATCGTGATGAAGAGCGTGTTGACGTAGCGCTTGAGCAGCGGCGGATGCAGCGCCAACCCGTTGAGCGGAAAGGTGCCCACCCCGGCCACGATCAGCCAGCTCATGAACTGGTTCACCTGCGGCGTGCGCTCGAAGAACAGCAGGATCGACGACCCCCACACCACCGCGGTCGTGCTCCAGATGAAGCCGTACCGCTCGGTGAACTGCTGCTGCGCCGCGGAACTCCGGCCGGCGTAGCGCACCGTGTAGACGTGCGAGCCCCAGGCCCGGCAAATCGTGGCGATGACGCCGGCCATCAGCCACGTGAGCAGCTCCCAGCGCGGCACTTCGACCCAGCTCAGCCCGACCATGGCCGGTATGAGCGCAACAGAAACGATGTAGGAGCTCCGCGAAGAACGCATCAAGCTGCGGATCAGCTCGCCACGCACCCACGATTCGGCCTCATCGGCCGAAGCCGGTGCCGGTGTCAAGCTCGCGATCGACGGATTGGCCATATGGCAAAGGCCCCTTGTTCTTATCCGGCAATTGAAAATGGGCCCCTGCAGGGGCTCCGAGAGATGGCGATATTAACGGGCTGCCATGCAATGTTTCCCAAGGTAACCGCAGAAGTTCTGCTCGCGATAATCCCCAGGAATCCGCGGATTCGCCGAACAAGAAGGAACCCAACCGCATGCTGTCCCATGTTTTCGTCGGCGTGACCGACTTCGAGCGGGCCTTCGGCTTCTACACGGCGCTCATGGGCGAACTGCGCCTGAAGCTGCGCTTTCGCGACGACACGAAGCCATGGGCGGGCTGGCAAAGCCCCGATGCACCGCGTCCCCTCTTTCTGGTCGGCGCGCCTTTCGACGGCCAGAAGGCCACGCACGGCAACGGCCAGATGGTGGCGCTGCTGGCCGCCGACCGCGCCACGGTGGACCGCGCCTACGCCATCGCGCTGGCCAACGGCGGCAGTTGCGAAGGCCCGCCCGGGCTCAGGCCGCACTACCACCCGGACTACTATGGCGCGTACTTCCGCGATCCGGACGGAAACAAACTCTGCGTCTGCTGCCACACACCACCGATCACATGCTGAACAACATCACTCCCTTCCTCGTCCACTGGGCCATCACCGCCGTCTCGCTCTGGGTCGCCAGCCTTCTCTTTCGCGGGCTCAAGTTCGACGGCACCGGCGCGCTGGTGATCTCGGCCTTGCTGCTCGGACTGGCCAACGCAGTCGTGAAGCCGCTGCTGATCGTGCTCACGCTGCCGCTGACGCTGGTGACCTTCGGCCTCTTCCTGCTGGTCATCAATGCGCTGATGATCCTGCTGGTGGCCGCGCTGGTGAAAGGCTTCAAGGTCTCGGGTTTCTGGACCGCGCTCTTTGCGAGCATCTTCATCTCGCTCCTGAGCATCGTCATCGGCTCGTTCGTTACCAGCGATGATCCGGCGGAGAAGGTGCAGATGCCGCAGAGTGGCAACTGGCTCTGAGTTCAGCCAGGGCTTTTCGCAATTTCGATGGAACGGTGTTCCATACGGTCGGCAAAATCGACCAAATCACGGCTTAGAGCGCTATTTCCGTCTTTTAGGCTCTCAGGCATTGCCGATGGAGCCCGCTTCGTCCAAGATGAGGCACGCCTTCGCAAGGAGCGCGTGAAGCAAAGGGACGGAATGCGCATAGCAATACTCGGCAACGAGCGGGATCAGCTGCGACTGGTTACCCACACCGCAACGAACCTCGGCCATGAATGCCACGAATACGCGGACGGAGCCTTGCTGCTGCAGGCCGTGCAGGCCCAGCGGTTCGATCTGCTCATCTTTTACTGGCGCCTGCCCGGCATCGACAGTCCGGCCCTGGTGAAAGCGCTGCGCCGGGCTGCCGGCAACCGCCTTCCGATTCTCTTCACCACCCGGAGGGCCGACGCCGCGGACATGGCCATGAGCCTGCATGCCGGCGCCGACGATTTCCTGATCTCGCCCATCTCCGACGTGGAACTCGAAGCGCGCATCGGCGGGCTGCTGCGCCGGTCGTACCCCGCGTTGCACGAGCCCCAACTGGTCTTCGGGCCCTATCAGTTCCTTCCGGCGTGGCGCACCGTCAAGCTCAACGGGGTGCGGGTCGAACTGAGAAGCCGCGAGTACGACCTCGCGCTGTTTCTTTTCCAGAACACCGGCCGCCTGCTGTCACGTGAGCAGCTGTACCAAGCGATCTGGGGCGCCGATTTCGAGGTGCTTTCGCGATCGCTGGACACGCATCTGTCGCGCGTGAGGGCCAAGCTCGATCTGTGGCCGGCAAATGGCTTTCTGTTGGCGGCCCTGCGCGGATTCGGCTATCGGCTCGAGACGGTTTCTGCGCAGGACGAAGTACAGGCTGGCCCTATCTCGCAGGAAAGGCTCATGAAGGCGAATTCAACACCCCCGAAAAGCTACACATTCGCACGCGCCCACGAGAGGGAAATGGGTTGCGGCGCACTTGTGAGGCGTGCTACCCTCGACCACAAAGAAATTTGAGAGGACTTCCATGAAGATGATCAAGCTCGCAGCCGCCCTTGCCTCCCTGGCAATTTCGTCGGCATTTGCCCAAACACCGGCACCCGCCAGCAACACGACGCCGGCACCCGCACCCGCTGGTGCAGCCGGCGCAACCGCCGCAACGACCGGCGGTCTGACCCCCGGCCAATGGGGTGCTGTTGCAGGCAGCACCGCTTTGCTGGTGGCAGTCGCCAGCAGCAACGGTGGCAACGGCGGTGGTGGCTTCGTCATCATCCCCGGCACCGGTACTGGCACAGGCACCACCGGCACGCGTTAAATGCTGCGTGCCCTCCCACTGGGAGGGCATTCGCTGAGAGCTCCGCGCGTTGGTTTCGCCACGCGACTTTTAAAACGTTGCCTTTGGGCAACGTTTTATTTGGGCGTTGGCGGTTGTTCCTCCGGGTCTTCAGCCATGCTGGATGCCGCTCGGCTCGTATACAAGGGCCAAACTGCGGCCCAGCCGGATTTCAATCCCGCCTACCGCTATCTGCGCACACAGGTCGGTGATCGCACCCTGTTCATGGTTCTCGGCTATATCGATCAGCGCGCCGAAGGCCCTGTCGAAGTCTGGTACAGCGGCAGCGGTGAAGTTGTCAGGCTTCTGAATGGTCAGCTTGTGGGCACCACCGGCCTCAGTACCGACTGGCGAAACGTTCGATTCACTGGACTGCCTGTGTGGCCAACTCCCGATACAACCAGCACCTCAGGCGGTTCGGGCCAAAGCTACACACGCCTGCGTGATCTCATGCCAGGCTATCGCTTCGGAATTCGCGACGAAATCGTTCGAACTCCCATCTCACCACCACAGAACACCTCCCTCGCAGGCGCGAATCCCGCTTCCTTGCGTTGGTACGAAGAGCGCAGCGTGTCGCGGCCATCCACGGCTTCACTGCCTGCAGCTCGCTTCGGCATATCGAACTCTTCGGGAACACCGCAGGTCGTGTATTCAGAGCAGTGCCTCACCAGCGACTTCTGCATGAGCTTCGAACAATGGACGCCCCCCGCACCGGCAGCCGGTAGATCGGCAAGTTCCGGCACATGAATCCCTGGGTTCGCGGTATTGGCAAACGGCATTGGCCTCGTCGAGCGGCCATCGCGTGCGCGCTGGCGGCAAGTTTCGGCGTCTCGGCACAACCACTCAGCACGGCCACGAAAACTGAGGCGACAAATGACGCCGACGTGCGCCCCGGTGAGCGCCTGAGCACCTGGCTGTTGCGCCAGGCCGCCGATGCAGCCTCTCCCGGCCTTGCGTGGCGTGTGCCCCAGGAACGGCTGGCGCAGCAGTTTCTCAAGAACACCTTGCTGGTTCGCATCGAGTCGATCAACCGGCGCGCGCCGCGTTCGGAACAAGCCGATCGCCTGAGCCTGATTACCTGGCTCCAGGCCTTGCCGGTCACAGGCCGGGTGGCGCTCGGCATCGTGGACCCCCGCTGGCTGCAGGCGCATCCCGAAGAAGACCCGGTGCTTGCGGCCGGCCAGCAGCTGGTTGCCGCGCCGCCGAACCTGAAGACCATCGTGGTGGTCCGCCCCAGCGGAGAGCTTTGCCATGTGACGCATGAAGCCGGCCGAACCGCCTGGGACTACGTGGCGGCCTGCGAGCCTCGAGGCCCCTCCGACTGGGCCTGGGTCGCGCAGCCGGATGGCCGCACCGCCCGCGTGGGCGTGGCCCCCTGGAACAGCGAGCCTTCGGACGAACCGGCGCCAGGCGCGTGGATCTGGGCGGCTCCCCGCGAGATGACCGACCTGGTCGCCGCGTCCGAGGGGATCATCAAGTTTCTCGCCACGCAAGGCCCCTCGCCTCAAGGCGAGGTTTCATCAGCGGGAATTTCCGCGCAATCGGGGGCGCAGCAACCTTCAGCGCCGGTGCCGACGATCACGCCGTCGACCACCGTCTCCGTGCGCCCCGAAGTGGCGCCGCAGTACAACGCCATTCGCACCAGCAGCAACGACTGGGGCGAAACCGGCCTGCTCCAGACCCCCACCGCACGCATGGGCCAGGCCGGCGACTTCCGGACATCGATCACCCATGTTTCGCCGTACACCCGGCTGAACGTGATGTTCCAGCCGCTGGACTGGATGGAAGGCGGCTTTCGGTACACGTCGATCAGCAACGTGCCCTACACCGCCAGCACCACCGGCCAGAGCACCAAAGACAAGAGCATCGACCTCAAGGTGCGACTCATCCGTGAGTCCGCCTATGTACCCGAACTTGCGCTCGGTTTTCGAGATATCGGCGGCACCGGGTTGTTCTCCGCCGAATACCTGGTTGCGAACAAGCGATATGGCGATTTCGACTTCAGTCTCGGCGTCGGCTGGGGATATCTCGGCAACAGCGGCAACATCCGCAATCCCCTGACGCTCCTGAGCAGCCGCTTCGACAGGCGCAGGGTGAGTTCGGCGCAGGGCGGAGAAACCAACTTCGGCGCCTTCTTCCGCGGCCCTGCCGCGCTCTTCGGCGGTGTGGAATGGCGCACGCCGTGGGAGCCACTGACGGTCAAGCTCGAATACGAAGGCAACAACTACAAGAACGAACCGTTCGCCAACAACCAGGAGCAGCGCACCCCCTTCAACATCGGCTTCGAGTACCGCTATTCACCTGGCGTTGCCTTCTCCGCTGGCCTGGAGCGCGGCAACAAGCTGATGGTCGGCGTGACCTTGTCCACCAACGTGGCATCACTGCGGGCACCCAAGCCGGCCGATCCGCCACAGCCCCGCTTCACGCCCCAGGCGCCGCAGAACCCGCCGGGCTGGGCGTCGACAGCGGCCGAGATCGAAGCCCGAACCGAATGGACGGTCCAGCGCATCGCACCGCAAGGCAGCGGCGTGCACGTGTGGATCACCGAGAGCAACACCGTTTACCGCCAAGCACGGGGTGGAGCAGATCATTGCCGTGCTGCATCGCGATTCGCCCGCGTCGATCAAGAGCTTCATCCTGCACTACAACGAACGCGGCCTCGCGATGCACGCACAGGTCGTCGACCGGGGTGAATGGGTTGCCGAGCACTACCAGGCGCAGTCGCCCGCCGAAGCGCGCGCAGCCAGCCAGCGCGACTACGCGCCGCACCAGGACGCGAGCGAAGACCGGCTGTTCCTGCCGCCGGAAAAGATCGCCACCGCCACTGACAACGCGGCAACCGCTTCCGCGCAGCAGCAGTACACGGCGGCATTAGCGCCATGGGAGCGCCGCACCGAGAAATTCACCTACGGCGTGACGCCGTATTTCTCGCAGATCATTGGCGGCCCCGACGCCTTCATGCTCTACCAGATCGGCGTTCAGGCCACGGCGGAATACCGCTTCACGCCGAGCACATGGGTGAACGGTGCGCTGAACTGGCGCCTGCTGGACAACTTCGACAAGTTCACCTACACCGCGCCCAGCAATCTTCCACGCGTGCGCACCTTCCAACGCGAATACGTCACCACTTCGCGGGTGACGATGCCGGTGTTCCAGCTGACCCATGTGGGCCGGCTGAGCGAAGACCAGTACTACAGCGTTTACGGCGGCGCCCTTGAATCGATGTTCGCCGGCGTGGGTGCCGAATGGCTGTATCGCCCATGGCGCAGCAAGTTCGCCCTGGGCATCGACATCAACCACGTGCGCCAACGCGACTTCCAGCAAGACTTCGGCCTGCGCGACTACAAGGTCAACACCGGCCATGCCACGCTGTACTGGGACACGGGTTGGAACGGCGTGATGACAAGGATCAGCGCCGGCCAATACCTGGCCGGGGATCGCGGGGTCACGCTCGACATCAGCCGACGTTTCGACAATGGCGTGATGGTTGGCGTCTATGCAACCAAGACCAATGTGTCGGCGGCCCAATTCGGCGAAGGCAGTTTCGACAAGGGCATTTATATCTCCGTGCCGTTCGATGCATTCCTGCCGAAGTCCAGCAAGTACTCCGCGGGCTTTGCGTGGTCGCCGCTGACGCGCGACGGCGGTGCGAAGCTGGGGCGGATCAACCCGCTCTACGAAATGACGTCTGTCCGCGACCCGAAGGCTTTCAGCTTCGCGGCGCCGGAGAACAAGCAGCCGAAGGCTGGAGACAACATTCTCAATTTCGAGAACGCGCGGTAAAAATAGAGCGCGGCAAGGCCGGCGAAAAGGCGGGAGTGTTCAGGCGGGAAAGCGCTTGCCCATGAACTTTCTAGCAGTATCTGAGGCGCGCACATCGTTGATTGACCGCCATGGTCGGCAGCCGATAGCGGCATCACACGACGCCAACACGCATGAAGAGCAACTGAAGGGAGTTCTTCAAATGCCCACGTAGATTCGCTGCACGGGTCCGACCGACGCGACGCTTTACAGCGCGATGGCGATCGGCATGTCCGAGTTCGCGCTTTCTTCGTCGCGACCCACCACGGTCACTGCCAAGCGATTCCGCTCCCGCTCCATGTGCACCCAGTCGACCACTTCCGCATGCGCGCGGTAGCCGGGCAACATCTGCTGCAGCGTGCGCTTGAGGGCCGGCACGTCGCCGTTACGAAGCGCGGCCGTCAATACGTCGAACTGGCGCCAAAGCTCTTCCTCGGGAAGGCAAGGCTCGTGCGCCTTCATCACACGCGGGTGCGAAGTCGGCAAGGCGTTGTCGCCGATCAGCAGTTCCTCGTACAGCTTCTCGCCGGGCCGCAGGCCGGTGATCTGTAGTTCGATGTCGCCATCGGGCGAGTTCTCGTCTCGCACCGTGCGGCCCGACAGTTCAACCAAGCGGCGCGCCAGGTCGATGATGCGCACCGGCTCGCCCATGTCGAGCACGAACACATCGCCGCCCTCGGCCATTGCGCTGGCCTGGATGACCAGTTGCGCCGCCTCGGGAATGGTCATGAAGTAGCGGGTGATGTCCGCATGCGTCAGCGTGATGGGGCCACCCGCTTCGATTTGCCGGCGGAACAGCGGAACCACCGAACCGCTCGAGCCCAGCACATTGCCGAAACGAACCATCGAGAAGCAGGTGCCCGATTTTTGTTGCGCGAGCCCTTGCAAAGTCATCTCGGCCAACCGCTTGCTGGCGCCCATGATGTTGGTCGGGCGCACTGCCTTGTCGGTGCTGATGAGCACGAAGCGGCGAACCTGACACTCCATGGCGACCTGCGCCGCCGTGAGCGTGCCCAGCGCGTTGTTGCGCACGCCTTCGATGGGGTTGTGCTCGACCAATGGCACATGCTTGTAGGCGGCGGCGTGATAGACGGTGTCCGGGTGCCAGGCGCGCATCACTTCACGCAAACGCGCCGCGTCGCACACCGACGCCAGCAGAGGAACCACGTGGATGTGTGGCACGAAGGCTTCGAGCTCCTGATGGATTCCATAGAGCGCGTACTCGTTCATCTCCACCAGCAGCAGCGTCTTCGGCGAGAGCTGCACGATCTGCCGGCACAGCTCGCTGCCAATGGAACCGCCCGCTCCCGTGACCAGCACGACTTGATGGCGGATGTTCTTGTGCAGCAAATCGCCTCTCGGCGCGACCGGGTCACGACCCAAGAGGTCTTCGATGTCGACCTCGAGCAGATCGTGGACCTGCACTCGGCCGTTGGCCAGATCGGCGAGTGCCGGGAGCGTCCGCACGTGAAGATACAGAGGCAGCAGTTGATTCAGGATCTCCGCCCGGCGCGCACGGCTGGCCGAAGGCATTGCCAACAACACATCGGTAATGCCCAGTTTTGCGGCGTTGTCCTTGAGCCAATCGGGGGAGTGGATCGGCAGGCCATGAAGGGTATTGCCCTGGAGGTGCCTTGCATCATCGATGAAGGCACGAACCGACATCTCGCGGCTCTGGGTCAATGCAGCAGCCAATTGCACCCCGGCACCGCCGGCACCGTAGATAACCACTTGGGGCAGTGCCTTCCGGTCGAGCGCGCTCATGTACATGCCGCCCAACCAGTAGCGCGCCAGCATGCGCGAACTCGCCACTGTCAGGAACAGCATCATGGGCATGAGGAACCCGACCGTCCGCGGCACCCCGCTCACACCGATCACGGAAAACACGAGCCCGTACCCAATGCCGAAGAACGCGCAGGCACGCACGATGGCCATCAATGCGGCGGGACCGGCATAACGGAAGATGGCCCGATACAGCCCGAAAACAATGAAGAGAGGAAGCGCGCCGACGATCGCCACACCGACCGCCGTCCATTGAACACCGCGAAGGGTTACCCACTGCTCGTAACGAAGACTGAACGCTACCCACACGCACAGGACGCAAAGCGTGGCATCGACAGCCAGCGCCAGCAGGCGTTTGGCAGGGCGGGGCATCGCAAGCAAGGGTGCTGCAAGACAGTTGATCAGGGATCGCACTTTGGGTGATTAATTGTTTTTGGCTGATAACAATTTTCCCCGAAGCTCTCGCTCTTGCCTCCCCTATTCAGGGTATCAAACCCTCCTGAAATGTGAGCCTATGTATCTATTGTCAGATGACGTCACCGCAACCGGTAGGACGCGACTGACGTATCAGGCGGCATCCTTGTATTTGTATTCGGTGTACCGGTAACCACCGTATTTATAGCCATAGCTACCATAGTGCCGGCGCGAAAGATCCATGCCGTTGAAGACAACGCCGCTGACCCGCTGACCTGCATGGGCCAGGCGCTTGACGCTCTCGCTGAGTTCGCCAATCTGCGTGAGGTTGTCGCGGGCCACCAACAGGATCGCGCCAGCGTGCGCCGCAACCGCGGCGGCATCGGCCGCCACCAGCACGGGCGGACTGTCGATCACCACGAGGTCGTAGCGGGCCGACATGGCTTCCAGGAACTCCCTCAGCGTCGACGACAGCATCATGCTTGCCGGATTGAACGGGTAGTTGCCCGTCGTGAGAACGTCGAGATTCGGCGTCACCTGGCTGTGGATCGCCTGCTCGCTGGTCATGTCACCTGAGAGGATGTCGGCCAGCCCGCCCTTGCGCGGCAAGCCGAAGGCGGTGTGGAGGTGGCCCTTTCGCAAGTCAGCATCGACTAGCAGCACGCGCCGACCGGCCTCGGCCATGATCGCCGCGAAGTTGCCTGAAACGAAACTCTTGCCGACACCTGGCGTGGCGCCGGTGATGAGCACGCGGTTGTTGTCGGTCTCCATCAAGGCCAGCTGCAGAGAAATGCGCAGGTTGCGCAAGCTTTCCACGGCCAGGCTCTCCGGCTCGTTGATGGCCAGCACCTGGACACCACCGACGCCGCCTGCAATGCGTTGCCCAATCCGCTCCTGCTCGATGGCGAGGGGCACGACGGAGTAGACGTTCAGGCCGAGGCGGTCCTCGATCTCCTGCGGGTTGTTGATGCCGCTGGCCATCTTGCTGCGAATGATGGCAAAGGTCATGCCAGCGAGCAGGCCTAGCACCAGTGACAGCGCTACGATCAGAGACTTTTGCGGCCTCACAGGCCTCTTTGGCTCGGTGGCCTTGTCGAGCAGGCGCACGTTGCCTACCTTACCCTCCTTGACGAGGCGCAACTGCAACGAGCTATTGAGCAGCGATTTGTAGAGTTCGCCATTCACACGGACGTCGCGCTCCAATCGCAATGCATCGCGCTGAACGACCGGCATGGCGCTCACACGGTTGTCAATCTGATCAAGTTGCCGGCGGATGGCGGATATCTGACCATCGATCACGCCTACCTTGGGATTCGTCGCGGTGAAGCGTGAGCGCAAATCCCGCCGCAATTGCTCCGCCTCAAGCAGTTGCTTCTGCAAATCCACTACCTGATTGAGCATGGCCTTGGCCTCATCGTCAAACGCGATGGTGCCGTTCTTGTTTCGGAAGCTTGCATAGGCGTCTTCAGAAGCTTCGAGTTGTTTTTTGAACTCGGGTAGTTGCTGATCAAGGAACTCAAGCGTCTTCTCCGCCTCGGCCGCTTTACGCTCGATGTTCTGGCGCACATATTGCTCACCGATTGCATTAAGAATTCGCCGCAGACGGTCGCGGTCGCTGTCTTCAAGTGTCACGCTGATTACGTTCGACTGCTTGCCCTGTTCGCTCAGCTGCACCCGTTTTTGCAAAGACTCAGTGGTTGCGAGCACGGAGCCATGCGAAACAACAAACTCTGCTCCGGGCTTTCCGTCGAGTTTCGACACCATGAGCGTGATCGTGCCATCGGGCGTCTCTTGATTCAGGAGGTCGCCAACGGTACCTGTCAGTGGCGCTGAAAGGTCAGGATGTATTAGCGTGTACTGACCACCAGCCTGCGCCGTAATCATGAAGGGCTGCTGATCTTCGAGTGCAGCGGGCACGTCGAATTTACCGATACTGATTGACTCCGTGCCCGATACGTAACCATCCATGCCAAGAAACCCAGGCTCGGACAAATTTTTAGCGCGCCGCGAAAGCCATTCGCCAATTAACGGGATTCGATGCGGGCGAGCATCGATATACAGCCGAGTTGCTTCCACAGCTCCGCCCATGACCATGCGTGATCGAATGATCTGAATTTCGCCGGTTGCGGGCGTCTTTACATCGAACAAGTTGGCTGTGTCGCCGAGAAAGTTTTTCGCATCTGGAGCCGAGTCTTCGACCTGAATAAGCAAGTTGGACTGATAGATGGGCGTGGAGACCAGCGCATAAGCAGCGCCCAGTACGAGGGCGATGAGCGTGACACATGCGACCAGCCACTTCCGGTCGATCAAGATATCAAGGTATTCGGACAGGCGAATATCGTCGTCATCTTCGCGTGAAGATGTGACAACGGACGCCGTAGAAGAAGCAAGAGCAGTCATGAGAGTTTTTTGATGCGTTCGACCCACGCACTCGCGCCGTCGTCGATGAGTTTCAGGGCTCGCTCGAAGGCCGGCCGGCCCAGGCGATAGGGATCGGGGATGTCCACGCGCGCGACTTCACCGAGACGAAACAGCTTGCCGCGTGTGAGCGGGTGGGTCTGATTGACATGCAAGCGTTGCTCCTCATCCATGACGAGGATCAAGTCAGCCTGCTGGCACATCTGGTTGGTGAGCTGGCGCGCGCGGTGGTGTTCGATGTCGATCCCGCGTTCGGCCATGAGCTGTCGCGCCACTGGATCTGCGGGGTGGCCCACCAATGCGCCAATGCCTGCCGACTTGACCTCCAGGTGCGGCAGCGCGGCAGCGATCAGCGCCTGCCCCATCGGGCTGCGGCAGATGTTGCCGATGCAAATGACCAGGACAGACTTCATCGCATGTGGCCGAGCATCAGACCGGCGGCCTCCGAGGGTGGCGATAGCGCAGAACGGTTCATCACAATAAGAACTCCCTTACAGATTTCATTTTAGTTGCCAACAGTAACTATCCCTTCGGCCCGCATACGGGCACGGTCACGAGCGTTGGGGTAACCAATGCCAAACCCCTCGCGCCAGCACCTCGCCGATCAGCAACCCTACCCCGCTCGCCCCAATGTCGCCCCATTCGGCAAACCGGTCAGGCGTGAAGGATTGCAAGACCTCGATGAGCCCGGCGTAAGCAAGCAGTCCCAGCAATGCAATAAGCGTCCGCCCGGGCCAAGCCCAATGCGACAGAACCGCCAGCACCACGAAGCCAATGACATGGTTGCCCTTGTCCCATCCGGTGCTGGGCAACGAAGGCGACGCAGGCGCTAGGCAGAGCACCAGCATTACGAGCATGGCGGCCAGCAACAGACCGCGCCAAAGCGCGGTACCCGCCATCAGCCGCCCGAGCGCAGTCACGCAGAGGCCTCGGCCAGCACCTGTGCAATGACCGTGCAGCTCTTGTCGATTTCGGTCGGCGTGAGCGTCGGGTGCACGAGGAACATCAAGCTCGTTTCGCCGAGCGCGCGCGCAACGGGCAAGGGTTCAGTGGGGCGCCAGCCCGTGCCGTCGAAAGCCCGCTCGAGATACACCTCCGAACAGGAGCCTTGATAGCAAGGTACCCCGTGGGCCTGCACGGCATCGGCGATACGGTCGCGGCTCCAACCGGGCGCGAGCCGCTCGGGCTGCACATACACATAGCATTTGTAGTTGGCGTGCACGCTGCCAGCCGCCGCGTGAGCCGCGAACGACGGCACCCGCACCGCCGAATGCGGACGCGCCGCATCGCAGAGCGCCTGTGCATGGCGGCTGCGCGCGGCGGTCCACTCGGCCATGCGCTGCAACTGGATGCGGCCGATGACGGCCTGCAACTCGAGCATGCGCCAGTTGGTGCCGAAGCTCTCGTGAAGCCAGCGAAAGCCCGGCGCGTGCTTGCGTTCGTACACGGCTTCGTAGCTCTTGCCGTGGTCCTTGTATTCCCACATCGCGCGCCACAGCGCCTCGTCGTCGGTGGTGACCATGCCGCCCTCGCCGCCCGTGGTCATGATCTTGTCCTGGCAGAAAGACCAGGCACTCGCATGGCCGATGGCGCCGACCGACCGGCCCTTGTAGCGCGCGCCATGCGCTTGCGCGCAGTCTTCGATGACCTTGAAGCCGTGCGTGGCGGCGAGCGCCATGATGGGGTCCATATCGCAGGGCCAGCCTGCCAGGTGCACGCAGATGACAGCCTTGGTGCGCGGCGTGACGACCTTGGCGATGGTCTCGGCCGAGAGGTTGCCGCTTTCCGCATCGACATCCGCGAACACCGGCGTCGCGCCCGCATTCACTACGCACGAGACGCTCGCGATGAAGGTGCGCGGCGTGACGATGACTTCATCACCCGGGCCGATGCCCATGCCCTTGAGAATCACGTCCAGGGCCAGCGTGCCATTGGCCAGCGCGAGGGCATGCGCGGTGCCTGCCCATATGGCGAATTCCTTTTCGAACAGGCGGCATTCCTGCCCCGTCCAGTAATTGACCTTGTTGGACAGGAGCACGCGTTGCACGGCATCGGCTTCTTCGGTCGTGAAGCTCGGCCATGGGGAGAAAGAAGTGTTCAACACAAGAGTTCAGCCTTTGACAAATGGTTTGGCGGGATTTCCGACCACGGTGGCACCCGCCGGTACGTCGCGGGTGACGACAGCACCCATGCCGACCACCGCGCCACGGCCGATGACCAGCGGCTGCCCGGGCTTGCCTTGTTTGATGACCGCGCCTGTTCCGATATAGGCGTGGTCTTCGATGACGACATTGCCATTGCATTTGACGCCGGGCGCGAAGGTCACGAAGTCGCCCACCACGCAATCGTGGGCTACATAGCTATAGATGTTGGCGTGAAAGTGCCGCCCGATCCGGAGATTGGAGGTGAGCATGGCGAAGGGACTCAATATGGCCCCTTCTCCCAGAACGGCATCGTCGAGCATCACCACGTTGGCGGCCGTCACGGTCCACGGCAACACCTGATCTGCGGCGCATCTTGCGGCCAGTTCTTCTCTTACGGTGCTGTTGGCAATAGCCAGCACCGCATGGCGCGTGCTGGCATCGGCCTTCATGAATTCCGCATAGCGGAGCACGCGCTGACCATTGACCATCTGCGCCTCGGGATGGTCGTCAACGAACACCAATTGCTCGGCCGGAATTCCTTGGCGCCGCAATTGCTCGCGCGCCAGTGGCATCACTTCGCGGCCATACCCGCTGGCACCATAAACGGCAAAAAGAGGAAGAGTCACTGCTTGTCTCCAGTTTGAGAGCCAACGAATCGAGGCATCGTGGCCTCGCCCGCCGCACTGATGCCATCGCGCACAAGCACCTTGCGCACCGTCAGCCACAGGATCTTGATGTCGAGCCAGAGCGATCGGTTGTCTACGTACCAGACGTCGAGCTTGAATTTCTCGTCCCAGCTCAATGCGTTGCGCCCATTGATCTGCGCCCAGCCTGTGATGCCGGGGCGCACCTCGTGTCGACGGGATTGCTCGGTGGAATACAGCGGCAGGTAGTCCATCAGCAACGGGCGCGGGCCGACCAGGCTCATGTCGCCCTTGAGCACGTTCCAGAGTTCAGGCAACTCGTCGAGGCTGCTCGCGCGCAGGAAGCGGCCGAAGGGCGTCAGCCTGTCCGCGTCGGGCAACAGCGCTCCATCGGCACCACGTGCATCCGTCATCGTGCGGAACTTGACCATGTTGAACGGCCGCCCTTGCATGCCCGGGCGCGTCTGGCGAAAGAACGCCGGGCTGCCCAGCTTGCGACGCACCTGCCATGTCAGGAACAGCAGCGGAATGCCAAGGAGCAGCAACGCCACGCAAGCGAGCACGATGTCAAAAAAGCGCTTCATCTGGATTTCGACCTGTTCGCGAGCCGCGTGAAGATGGCGCCGAATTTTGCGACGCCAACCTTCAAGGCCAGTTGTTCACTGTAGTAGCGCTGCGCCTGCTGCCCCATGGCCGCCAAGGCATCGGACGGCATCGCTGCGAGCGCATCGGCAGCATCGGCCAGCGCGTTGGGGTTTTCGGATTCGACGACCACGCCGCCACCCGACTGCGCAACCAGCCCGGCCGCATCGCCATCGACCGCCATCAACAGCGGCTTGCCGACGGCCATGTAGGCCTGTGTCTTGGAAGGGATGGTGATCTCGAAGAGCGGGTCCTTGCGAAGGTGCACCAGCAGCGTGTCGGCGGCATTCAGCAACGCACCCACGTCCGACATCGGCACCGGCGGCAGAAAGACCACGTTGCGCAACCGCAGGTCTGCGGCGCGCTGCTTGAGCCGGCCCACTTCCACGCCGCCGCCCAGCAGCACGAAGCACACCCGCGAGTTGCGCGCCTGCAGCAGAACGGCCGCCTCGAGCACGGCGTCCAGCGCCTGAGCCTTGCCCATGTTTCCCGCGAAGAGAACGCGGAACTGATCCGGCCCCGGAAAGCTGTCCGGCGGATGGCCTTGTGGCGAAGCCAGCGCGACTTCGTCGGCCCAGTTGTAGATGACTTCGACCTTGGCTTCGGACACGCCGCGCTCCAACAGCAAGCGCTTGAACCCCGGGGAAAGAACCGCGATGTGGTCCACACGGCGATACACCCATTGGCACACCGCAGCCACCGCACGCAACGCGCGGGCGTTGTTGACCATGCCTGTGGCACGCAAGGTATCGGGCCACATGTCCTGGATGTCGTAGACCACGGGAACGCGGCGCAACAGCCGCAGCAGGCCGGCGGTGATGCCCACCGTGAGCGGCGGGTGGTAGGCATAGATCACATCAGGCCGCCGCGCCATGAACAAGCCATAGAACAGCGACGACGCGGCGAAGCTCGCGTAGTTCAACACCCGCTTGATCGCCGACTGGTCATGGTTGGGATAGAGCGGCACGCGCGTCACCTGAACGCCGTCGATCGTTTCGCGCTGCAGCAGCTTGATGCGATAGCCCGGGTACACCTTGCCGCCCGGATAGTTGGGGAAGCCCGTCAACACCTCGACCTCGAAGCCCTGGCGCACCAGTTCGCGGGCGAACACGATGCCCTTGAACGTGGGCTCGGGGTCGAACCATTGCATCAGCAACAACACGCGAATTGCCATGCGTCAGTACTTCTTCCAGACCACGCGATTCACGTAGTCGGTGTAGCTGTGAACGATGCGCAGCACCTTGTCCGACACATTGGGCATGCTGTAGTCAGCCACCTGGCGCAGGCCGCGCACATCGCCTCGCGGCTGGCCCGCGAGGATGGCCAAGCCCTGGCGCACACGCTCCACCTCGAGGCCCACCATCATCACGGCTGCCTCTTCCATCCCTTCGGGCCGCTCATGCGCCTCGCGCAAGTTGAGCGCCGGAAAATTCAGGATCGACGACTCTTCGTTGATCGTGCCGCTGTCGGACAACGTGGCGCGCGCCGAGAGCTGCAGCTTCACGTAGTCGTGAAAGCCCAGCGGCTTCAGCAAACGCACCTGCGGATGAAAGCGGGCGCCGGTCGCATCGATGCGTTTCTGCGTGCGCGGGTGCGTCGAGACGATGACCGGCATGTCGTGGTCTTCGGCCACGGCATTCAGCACCGCCACCAGCTTGCCGAACGACTGCGGCGACTCGATGTTCTCTTCGCGGTGGGCACTGACCACGAAGTACTGCTCCGCCTGCAGACCCAGCCGCTCCAGCACGTCGGACGCCTCGATGCGCGGGCGATAGTGCGTCAGCACCTCGAACATCGGGCTGCCGGTCTTGATGACCAGATCGGGCGGCAGACCTTCGCGCAACAGGTAGTCGCGCGCGATCGTGCTGTACGTGAGGTTGACGTCCGCCGTGTGGTCCACGATGCGGCGGTTGGTTTCCTCGGGCACGCGCTGGTCGAAGCAACGGTTGCCCGCTTCCATGTGAAAGATCGGAATCTTGCGGCGCTTGGCCGGAATCACCGAGAGGCAGCTGTTGGTGTCGCCCAGCACCAGCATGGCCTCGGGCTGCACTTCGCCCAGCACCTGGTCCACCGCGATGATGAGGTTGCCGATGGTGTGCGCCGCGCTCGTGGCGTTGGCCGCGCTGTTCAGAAAGTGGTCGGGCTTGCGCACGCCCAGGTCGTCGAAGAAGACCTGGTTGAGTTCGTAGTCGTAGTTCTGGCCGGTGTGCACCAGCACGTGATCGCAGTGCTCGTCGAGGCGGGCCAGCACGCGCGACAGGCGAATGATTTCGGGCCGGGTGCCGACCACGGTCATGACTTTGAGTTTTTTCATTGAGTATCCAAAGTCCAGTGGCTACAACGGGCACGCGAAGGTGTCAGGCCGCGCGCGATCGAACACCTCGTTGGCCCAGAGCATCACGACCATTTCTTCGGTGCCGATGTTGGTGATGTCATGCGTCCAGCCGGGCACGGTTTCGACGATTTCAGACTTGTCGCCCGCGGTCACCAGTTCGTGGGTTTCGCCGGTGTGCATGTGCCGGAACTTGAAGCGCGCCTGCCCCTTGATGACGAGGAACTTCTCGGTCTTGCTATGGTGGTAGTGGCCGCCCCGCGTGATGCCCGCGTGCGCTGTAAAAAACGAGAACTGGCCGGCGTCCGGCGTCTTGAGCATTTCGACGAACACACCGCGCGCGTCCCCGTGCTGCGGCACGGTGTAGGCGAACGATTCGGGCGGCAGGTAGCTCACGTAAGTCGAATAGAGCGCGCGCACCAGGCCCGTTCCGACGCGGTCGGTCATGAGCGTGTTGCGGCTGTCCTTGAACGACTGGATCTGCCGGGCCAGCTCGCCCACGGTGGTGGTGTATTGCGGCGTGACCGTCGCGAAACCGTCGGCGTCTACGGTGGCATCGGCGCCATCCATGAGCTGGACGAAACGCTCGATGACATCGTCCACATACACCAGCGTGACCGGCGCGGCCGGGTCGTTGACCTGGATCGGCAGGTCGCGCGCGATGTTGTGGCAGAAGGTGGCCACGGCCGAGTTGTAGTTGGGCCGGCACCACTTGCCGAACACGTTGGGCAAACGGAAGACGTGCACCGGAATGCCGTGGCTGGCGGCCGCGGCCTGCAGCGCTTCTTCGGCACCACGCTTGCTGTTGCCATACGGGTTGTCGCGCCCAGCCTGCGTGGACGACGTGTAGACGATCGGCACCTTCTTGCCACTTGCTTTCGCGATGTCGCCGACGGCGCGGCAGAGGCTCTGCGTGAGCTCCGCGTTGCCGGTGGCGAATTCCTGCGGGTCTTGCGGGCGGTTGACGCCTGCCAGGTGAAACACGAAGTCCACACCCTCAAGCAGCGCCGGCAGTTGCTCCACGCTGTGGTCGCGGGTGAAGCAGGCCACCTGCATGCCCTTGCGCTCGGCCAAGTGCAACTGCAGGTTCTTGCCCACGAAACCGCTGGCGCCGGTAATCAACACCTTCATCGTCTTATCCTTCCGCCACGGCGGATTCACCCCGTGCGATGCGCTGCATGAAGTCGAGCTTGAGCAGCAGCTTCTTCATGCCTTCGACATCGAGACGGGTGGTGTTGTGCGAGTTGTAGTCTTCGCCGTGCGAGCTTTGAGTGATGCGCTTCTCGCCCTGCTCCACGTACTTGGCGTAGTTCAGGTCGCGGCCGTCGGGCGGCACCCGGTAGTAATCGCCCTGGTCTTCGGCACAGGCCATTTCTTCGCGGCTCAGCAGGGCCTCATAAAGCTTCTCGCCATGGCGAGTGCCGATTTCGCGCACTTCGTGATCGGGCTTGCCCATCAGTTCCAGGATGGCTTGCGTGAGAACCTGCACCGTGGCGGCGGGCGCCTTCTGCACAAAGATGTCGCCGTTGTTGCCGTGCTCGAAGGCATGCAGCACCAGTTCGACTGCGTCCTCCAGGGTCATCATGAAACGGGTCATGGACGGGTCGGTGACGGTGATGGGCTTGCCCGCCAGCACCTGCTCCACGAACAACGGAATGACCGAGCCGCGGGAGGCCATGACGTTGCCATAGCGGGTGCCGCAGATCACGGTGTTGGTGCTCTCCAGATTCCGGCTGGCGGCGACCATCACCTTTTCCATCATGGCCTTGCTGATGCCCATGGCGTTGATGGGATAGACCGCTTTGTCGGTGCTGAGGCAGACGACGCGTTTTACGCCTGCGGCGATTGCGGCTTCCAAGACGTTTTCAGTGCCGAGGACGTTGGTGCGGACTGCCTGCATGGGGTGGAATTCACAGGACGGGACTTGTTTGAGTGCCGCTGCGTGAAAGACGTAATCCACACCGCGCATGGCGGAACTTACGCTGCGCGAATCGCGAACGTCGCCGATATAGAACTTGAGCTTGGGATGGTTGTAGCGCTTGCGCATGTCATCCTGTTTTTTTTCGTCTCGGCTGAAGATCCGAATTTCGGCCAAGCCGCTATGCAAGAAGCGCTTTAAGACGGCATCCCCAAAGGACCCTGTACCGCCTGTAATGCAAAGAGTTCTACTGTTGAAGATGTTCATTTATAAGCTCGAGATAGGATTTGGCTGCACACCGGGGGCGAAATCGATCGATCACGAAGGAATCCACAATGCCAGGGGAAAACTCCGAAATATATGCTTTACAGAGTGCGCTATAAATTGCGTCTGCATCAAAAGGCGCTTCGATATAAAAGGGATATCCAACAGCCACCTCGTTTGCGATTGGTATGTTGCTGCAGATCAAAGACTTATTCATCAACATAGCTTCGGCATAGGGCATGCCAAAACCTTCATAAACGCTGGCGGTTAAAATACAACAAGCACTAGCAAAAATTGCTGACCTCACCGCATCGTCGACATACCCGAGAAGCTCAATATTCGGAATCCGCTGCTTTACAGGAAAATCTTCAATTGCCCAATTGCCGATAAAATAGAATTTGACATCGGGAAATTGCGCCGCAAACCGCATGCAAGCGTCGTACGTGGCGGCAGCATTTTTGTGTAGCGCTAAAGAGGTTGGACACACCACAATTTTTCTGTCCTCGACCGCATCTTCCACGGAAACTCTCACTGGGTTGTAAACGACCGAAGCAACTCGCCCGAACTCATTGGAAATTTCCTCTCGCACCACTTCGCTACCTGTAACAGAAACTGCGGCTCTCAATACGGACCGTTTAGAAATAAAGCGCCTATAGGCCAAGCCCAAAGCACTGAAGTTGGCGGCGTATTTTTTGTAATTCAGATCATGCGTAATGAGAAGATAAGGCGTTCCAATGTACAGTGGAGCGAAGTTTCCAGTAAACACAAAAAAATCGATATCCCCTATAAACGGCAATTTGAGATTCTGCCAAAGAACGCGTCTTACCACGCTTGAAACGTTGATTCCGACAACTTCAAAATCCGACGGCAAAGATATAAAGTGTTGACGTTGATCCTGTCGCACGAACAAGATTATTGAGCAGTCTTCTCTCGCACAAGACACCAAGCCTTCGATGAGAGACAAAGCGTATTCGTTATATCCTGCAGCGCGACCGTAAACAAAAGGAGTGAAATCAAAACCGATTCTTCTCTTTTTTTTAAGCAATGCTGTCATCTCATTTTCCAATTTATTCTCACCCACGTCCAACACACCAGTTATCGCGCACAATAATTTCAGTCATATCTAACTTTGCAGCTCGACAAGCGGTGAAGTTACAGCGTCTATGGATGACAAAATATCATCCAGTAAATCGTCCCACGACCGCACCGAAGAGCTAATCGAATCAGACGGAACCCACTCTAAAGCGGCGTGCATCGCCTCGATAACACTGGCCTCCGAACCTATTTTATAAAAGATTATCCTTTTGTTATTCGACTCACTGATCGAGGACATGACAATCGGCAACTTGCAATATTCATACTGCTGAATCTTGTTGCTCTCGCCCAGCCCGACCAATGTTCTAGGACTCAGCCCAATATTCGCGTGCTTTACATAAGGAATGGTGTCGACATACGCCATCTCCCCGTAGTAAATGATGTTCGGAGCTGAAAAACGCTTCTCAATTGGTCCAATTACATGAAAGCTAACTCGGGGGAAATTTTTACTCGCAACTTCGAGGAATTCAAAATCGAATGCTGATGTTCCAATAAATACGGCATTTATGGAATTCTCTGGGTAAGGATTGCTGCAAGGCTCATCGTAAAGATGCACGGGCACGCCGTGTTTATGGATTGCCGAATTCTCCAGTCGGTCAAACTTTTTAAAGATCATTTCGGTGGGGCAGCTAACCAAATCGAACTTCGGAGAAATCTTTCGCTCATAATCCCTGCAAACCTTATGCACGTTGACGACGTCCATATCGTCCGACACTCTGTAGACTATTTTTGCGGTCGGGTTTATTTTCCTAATCTTTTCGAAATACATGATTTCGTATATCGACTCAAGAATTATCAAATCAGCGGCAGCAAGCCGTTCAGTCAGCTCCCCAAACCCGGTTTTCCCGTATAGCGTGAAAACATATTGGGTGAGCTTATCAACCAATGGGCTGACGGCAAAAGGACGGACTAGGTTAAACATCACGTATGAGGTAAACCTGTCGCGAACTTTTTCAAGCTTATTGTATTTAGACTTATCTATATATTCGACGCGATAATCGCCTCGCGACGTTTCGATATAAGAAATACAGGTGACAAAAGTAACATCCCACCCGCGCCGATAAAAGGCATCAGCAATCCAATGAAAGCCTGCTTTTCTTTTCGAATTATGGACATGAGTCGTAAAAACAATTATCTTATTCATGATATTCGATACAAAATTAAAACTAGCTCGCCCATACACCTCAAATGCTGGATCAACATTCAATTAATACGGCGAATATATATTTAACGCCGCAAATTGAACAGCGAATTGACGACAAAAAACAAACAGACGACTGCAAACGGCACCAGGAAAATCTGGAGGAAGTAATAATTGACGCGCAAGATATTAAAAATACCGATATAAAAAAGGACGTAAAACAACTTAAATGCACTGATATCTCTCGTATTAGCAAAATGCATTGACTTCCTGTATAGCGCTCCAACAATGAAGCCAAAGCCTAGGGCAACTACCAACGCGAGCAAGAAACCAAACTGCCAGTACCAAATTCCAATGACATTAAGCGTATTGATGTTTCTCAAAGGCGCGTCTGCTGGAAAATATCTTTGAAACATAGTGGCGTACGCGAAATTCCTGGGATCAGCCACATATTCCATTATCACGAACGCGTTATTCAATTCTCCAACGCTGTATTTTTCAAGAAAAACTTTAAAAATATAAAGAAAAACCTGAGGATCCAACACACTTAAGTTATTTTCGTCCGCAAAAACCAATCCGTCTCGCATTAGCGAGCCAATCCAGTAGACGATCAAAACCGCTAAGATCGCCGTGATCACCCGCCCCACCCTCAAACGAGGACGTCGTAAATATACGTAAACGACCGCGGAGACCAGCATAAAGTTGATGACAGCGATTCGGTTGGAATTTATCGCTGCCACTGAAAGCACATCTAACAAAAGAATCGAGTAAAAGAATTTAAAATATTTGAATTCTTTATGAACACCCGAAAAAAGAAAAAAAGAAAAAACAATCGCTGGGATTACCCAAAGAGTTTGTAGCGAAGCAACTCCAAAATCGCTTTCGGAAACCGCTACGTAAATCATATTGGCGCCGCTCGGTTGCAAAAATAGCAACAGCATTGCCGGATCACTCAAAATTGGCTGAAACTTTAAAAGTGTCGCCACCGTTGACAGAAGCAAAGATCCAATAGCAAAACGGTAATAGGTTTTTGGCCTTATTCGTGGCGGCGATGCCACTCTAAAGGAAATTTGCCCTATGAAGGCTCCAAAAACAATAACTAACGTGGCAGAGCAAAAAAACAGTATGGAAAGAAAATTCCATATTTTCGGCTCGCCATTCTCCACTGAGCTGACCTCGGGGAAAAACAAAAGCCAAAGAATGAACTGCCCAAAAAATAACAACGCTATGATATTTTTCGGCTCAAGCATCCATACAGAGTTAAATCTTTTGGCCATCTAAGCGAACCAAGCGCAGTTTATGCGAAACTTCATACAAAATATTATTCAAAATTCGCAACGTGGCGAATTGCTTATCGCATTATCATTTTTTGAATAATTGCTTAAAGAATCGCTAATGCGATTTTCATTCCTGAATTTCCATCGCCATAAAGCCACTCATCAAAATCGGCCGGAAGACTTGCATTTAAGATTGAGGCTTCAATAGCATTGGCATTAGTTCCTACCAAGGTATTAACTCGACACTCAACGAGTTCAATCCATTCCGTTTCGTCGCGTAAAGTAACACATGGCTTTCGATGGAAATAAGCCTCTTTTTGCACCCCACCGGAGTCCGTTGCGATCAATTTACAGTGAGCTTCCAGCCAGACCATCTCCAAATACCCGACCGGATCGACTACTGTTACATTCCCTGGAATTGCGAGGCCTGCTTGCGACAATTTGCCGCGTGTCCGCGGATGTAACGGTAGTACAACAGGCAAATTAGACGCGCTCAGTCCGTTAAGGATTCCTTCCATGCGCGCCGGATCATTGGTATTTTCAGCACGATGAACGGTACAAAGTACAAATTGATCTTGAGTAATTCCTGAACCGGCGAACCAAGCCGGTTCAGAAGCCCGTGCTTTGTAGAAAAGCGCCGCGTCGTACATGACATCGCCCAGAACATGGATTTTTTCGGCGGCAATACCCTCTCGCAGAAGGTTAACGCGTGCCGTTTCAGTAGGTGCAAAGAGCAAAGTCGCCATGTGATCCGTGAGTACACGATTAATTTCTTCCGGCATGCGGCGATTGAATGATCGGAGTCCTGCTTCAACGTGCGCAACAGGAACGTGCAATTTACTTGCAGCCAGCGCCGCCGCGAGAGTACTGTCGGTATCACCATAGACCAATACCCAATCCGGCTCTTCTATTAAAAATAGCGCTTCTAGCTTCTCGAGCATGCGGCCTGTATTTTCACCATGCGAGCCTCCACCAACTCCAAGGTTATGCGCAGGGTTTGGGATATCCAGTTCATCGAAAAACACATTCGACATGTTTGCGTCGTAGTGCTGACCCGTGTGAACAATAATTTCTTCAACGTCTTGACGATGTTCTTTAAAAGCTCGTGATAGGACCGCAGCTTTAATAAATTGCGGGCGAGCGCCGATGACAGTCAGAATCTTCATATCAGTTAATTTCTCGCCCATCCTCACAGTGGTGTGATGGGCTAGTGATCTTGCGATCACGGTTAAAAAAAGCTTAGGATCAACTCCGCCGCATAAGTCCCGCAAAACTCAGTTGTGCCGCTATGGCAATACAACCCCGATCTTCTTTTCGATCCGAGACAACGCGACCTTCAGGTCAATCTTTTTAGCAACTTAGCTGGAACGCCGCCAATAACCGAATTCCCTTCTGGAAAGCTCTTTGTCACCACGGCTCCCGCAGCAACTATTGTTTTCGGACCTAACACTACCCCGGGCAATACCACTACATTCATGCCAATCCAGCAGTGCTCACCGATAACTATGTCTTCACCTTCTTCGTGTTTATCAAGACTGTCCATTTTGTGATTCGAGGTAATAAGTCCCACATTCGGGCCAATGTAACTCCCTCGTCCAATAAATATGCACCCTTTGAAGTTCTGAAAATATACCCCTGGTGACTGAAAATTATTTAGATCGTCACAATGGAATTCAATGTTTTTTGAACTTGACAACGTACAACTCAGTGCTGTGGGCCAAGGATGAGGCATCGAAATTCGAAGTATATTTTTTATCCAGATTGATCTAATGGCCCAGAAGTAACCGGCATAACCCGACTCAAAATGACGTCCTCTCAAATATTTTTTATCAAAAAAAAATGATAGGAAAATATTTAAGATTGGACGAGACCCAATTACGATCGATTTGAGAAAATTTCTGGCTGTCATATCATATAAAAAAATATTCGCAAAACAAAGGCAATGGACACCCAGCAAACCAGTTGAGGGAAGTTGGCCCTAAACATATTTTTTATGGCCGCGCCGCTCACTCCTGCCGCTTGCGAAAACACCCAACAACAGACTAGATAAAACACTCCGCCAGAAAGCGCATAGATTTCAGAAAGATATTTGGTCGCATAGTGAGAGGCCAAGATGACGGATCCCAGACGCACTATCAAACCAAATAAGGTAAGAGCAAGCATCATTCTTTGTTTATTCACCACGTGCATCACCATAGAGATCGGTGAAGACATGAATTGAAGAATGAACCATGGAATCATCCATGTCACGATTTCACCCGATCTTTCCCACTTTTCGCCAAACACTATGGCAAAACATGGCGGCGCGACAATCCCTATAAAGAGCAAAGGCCCTATGCCGGTTTTAAGCAAATTCGCGAGTATCTCCGCACTAAATAAGCCGAGCTTCCCGTTGCGCAGTTCCTCAGGTGCTCTAGATAGGTAAACCTGTGCAATCGCGCCTCCAATCAGCCCCATCGGCACAGCCATTGCGCGGGTTGCCAGCATCAAATATCCTGCTTCTGGTCCGATAGCAGCTGCCGCAATGAGAATGATCGGCAATTGAAGCCCTGCGTTGTTGGCAAATGCCTCAAAAGTGGAGTATTTTGGGAATCGATCATATTTCCGTAAGGTCCGCCGCATTCCCCGCAAGCTAATTCTTCTTAAAGAATTTCCATCCTTGCGAATGGCGGAGATCAGTAAATTCAGAAGGCCCGCCCCACTGTTAATTGTTTGCCCCAACAATAGGCCCATCGGAGCAACTCCAATCCAGCCGAAGGCGACTTGAGTGCAAGCTCCGCCGACCGATTGAGTTATACGAGACTTAGCAATAATTCCGAATCTCTTCTTACGCGTCGACCAAAATTGAGTGGCAGAGTAGCCGGCGGCCAACCATACGGCCAACGGCAAGAGCCACAAATGGGGTTGCAACGAAGGTTGCCCGATTAATTCAGTAATTTCTTTAGAGAACAGGCCGACCGTTATCCCGGTAGTTGCTGCCGCTATGGTGCAACTAAAAAAAGCTAGTGCCAAAAGATCTGCGGCTTCGTCATCGCTTTCAGGCATTGGAATGGCGATCTCAAGACGTAAACACGCGACAACAGAAATGATCGAGAGGATCGAAGCAAAGACTGCGAGCAGGCTGAAATCAAAAGGGGTGTAAAGCCTGGTGAGAAGAGGCAGCACCAATACAGTGATCGCTTGGGCAAATGCAGTGCCACCCACCAGCACACCAACCGAACGCACGAACCCTGCTCGGTTGAGCGACTGGAGCTTGGCGCGCAGTACTCGCAGGGCCTGTGGAACAAACATCGGCAAATCAGCGCGATAGCAGCGCCGCCACGATCACAGCTTGGTCAGGCGATGTTAGATATGCATGCATAGGCAAGCTCAACACTGCTTGCGCCACCTTGTCGCCCGCGGGCAGGATGGCCTTTTCATCTGCCACAGCAGGCTGCTGATTTAATGGAATGGGGTAATGCACGACTGTCGGCACCCCAGCCTGCTTAATGCGAGCCTGAACACCTTCGCGGTCAGCCACACACACCGTGTATTGAGCCCACGCACTCTGGTTGTGCGGCTCGACGTAGGGAGCGCCAACAATATCGCTCTCGCTCAACAAGCGTCCATATTCCGCAGCCACCCACTGACGACTAGCAATTTCGTCATCAAAGATCTCAAGCTTCGCCAGAAGCACCGCAGCCTGCAACGTATCCAACCGGCTATTCACACCCACCCGAATATGGTGATACCGCCGATCCTGCCCATGCCGCGCAATCTGCCGCATCACCTTCGCCAATTCGTCATCGTTGGTGAAGATCGCCCCACCGTCCCCATAACACCCCAATGGTTTGCTCGGAAAAAAACTGGCGCAAGCAATGGTGCTGAGATTGCAACTCTTGCGCCCCTTATAGGTAGCGCCAAAACTCTGCGCCGCATCCTCAATCACCGGAATTCCGTGTTTAGCGGCGATCGCATTGATCGCGTCGAAATCCGCGCACTGCCCATACAGACTCACCGGAACAATGGCCTTAGTCCGCGGCGTGATCGCAGCTTCCAGCAGCGCCGGGTCCAGGTTGTAGGTGCGCGCATCGATATCCACGTACACCGGCTTGGCGCCCAGCAGCGCCACCGTCTCGGCAGTGGCGATATACGTAAAACCCGGCGTAATGACTTCATCGCCCGGCCCGATGCCAAGCGCCATCTGCGCGATCTGCAAAGCATCGGTGCCGTTTGCCACGGTAATGCAATGCTTGGCTCCCGTATAGGCAGCCAGCTTCTCTTCCAACTCGGCCACTTCAGGCCCGAGGATGTATTGACCGTGCGCCAGCACGCGCTGAATCGCCGCGTCGATCTGGTCCTTGATGCGGGCTTGCTGGGTCTTGAGGTCGATGAATTCGATCATGGCGTCTTGGCATCCAACTTGGTCACGGCATTGCCGTCGAGTACGTAGCGCGCGCCGGTGTGCGCGCAAATGGCTTCTGCTGCGCCTTGCAGCGGCAACGCGAGTTGCTCGCCGAATTCGCTCATCCAGCCGATCTGCCTGGCAGGCACGCCGACCATGAGTGCATAGGCCGGCACGTTCTTGTTGATCACGGCGCCGGCGCCGACAAAGGCGTATTCGCCCACGGTGTTGCCGCAGACGATGGTGCAGTTGGCCCCCAGCGTCGCGCCGCGTTTCACGAGGGTGCGGCGATATTCGTCCTTGCGCGTGACGGCCGAGCGCGGGTTGTAGACATTGGTGAAGACCATGCTCGGCCCGCAGAACACATCGTCTTCCAGGGTGACTGCGTCATAGACGCTGACGTTGTTCTGGATCTTGACGTTGTGGCCGATGGTCACGTCGTTGCCGACGTACACGTTCTGCCCGAGCGAGCAGCCCTCGCCGATGGACGCTTGTGCGCTGACGTGCACCCAGTGCCAGATGCGGGTGCCGTCGCCGATGCGGGCGCCCTCGTCGACGATCGCGGTGGGATGGGCCTTGTATGCCATGCCGGTCTCGCGGGGCGTCAGGCGAGCTGCCGCACGAACGGATGCACTTCGCCCTGCTCGCCCTTCACGGGCGTGGCGCTGCGGATCACGTTGACGGTTTCGATGCAATGGCGCGCATCTTCGAGGCCATAGCCGCGGCCGGCCAGGATTTCCTTGTAGCTCACCGTGTGCAGGTCGGTGAAGCCTTCGGAGAACTCGAGCTTCTCGCCGCTGATGTCGATGTTGCGGAAGGTGGTCTTCTTGCCCTTCACATCGGCCGGCAGATCGTTGGCGTCGATGGACAAGAACCAGCGCACGCGCGCGCGTTCGTATTCGAGGTAGCCCGCCGCCTTGGCCGTGCCGCTGTAGTGCACCACGTTGCGCTGCAGCTTGCCGAAGATGAAGTGCAGCATGTCGTAGAAGTGCACGCCGATGTTGGTCGCCACACCGAACGACTTGCGGTTGTCGCCCTTCCAGCTTTCCATGTACCACTTGCCGCGCGAGGTGATGTAGGTCAGCTCGACGTCGAACTTGGTGTCCGCGGGCGCCGCTGCCACCTTGTCGCGCAGCTTCAGGATGGCGTCGTGGTGGCGCAGCTGCAGGATGTTGAAGACGCGCTTGCCGGTTTCCTTTTCAACGCGTTGCAGTTCGTCGACGAGGTCCGGCGTGGGCACCAGGGGCTTCTCGCAGATCACGTCGCAACCCAGGCGCAGACCCGCAGCGATGTGCGGGTGATGCAAGTAGTTGGGGCTGCAGATCGCCACATAGTCGAGCGCGGTAGCGGGATTGCGCTTGAGTTGCTGCGCGTGTTCGTAGAAGCGTTCGAACTCGGTGAAGAACTCGCTCTGCGGCGAGATGCTGTCGATGATGCCGACCGAATCGTTGATGTCGTAGGCCACCGCGAGGCGGTTGTCCGTGTCCTTGATGGCACGCATGTGGCGCGGAGCGATGTAGCCGGCGGCGCCGATGAGAGCAAAGTTTTTCATGTCGAGGAAGAAACGGAGAAACAGGAAGTGGGCTTACAGGCGGAACACGGAGAAGCCGCTGTCGCGGGCTTCCTGTGCGTTGAACAGGCTCTTGACGTCGACCAGCACGGGCTGCTCGCCTCGGCACAGGGCGCGCAGTTCGGACATCGTCGCGCCGCGGTACTCGTTGTGGCCCACGGCAACGACGAGCGCATCGACCGGGTGGTCTGCATCGACCTTGCCGAGTTGAAGGCCGTACTCGCGAGCCACTTCTTCGGCTTCCGCCCACGGGTCCACGACTTCCACGGAAGCGCCCCACGCCTCGAACTCGCGCACCATGTCCACGATCTTGCTGTTGCGGATGTCCGGGCAGTTTTCCTTGAAGGTGATGCCCAGCACGCCGATGCGGCAGCGCGGCACGTCCATGCCGTTCTTCAGCATCAACTTGATGGTGTTGCGCGCCACGTACCGCGCCATGTTGTCGTTGATGCGGCGCCCGGCCAATATGACCTGCGGGTGATAGCCGACCTGCTCTGCCTTGTGCGTGAGGTAGTACGGATCCACGCCGATGCAATGGCCGCCCACGAGTCCTGGACGGAAGGGCAGGAAATTCCATTTGCTGCCCGCGGCCTCGAGCACGTCGAGGGTGTCGATGCCCAGGCGTTCGAAGATCACCGAGAGCTCATTGACCAGAGCGATGTTCAGGTCGCGCTGCGTGTTCTCGATCACCTTGGCGGCCTCGGCCACCTTGAGGCTGGTGGCCTTGTGCGTGCCGGCGGTGATGATCTCGTTGTAGAGCGCATCCACGAGGTCGGCCACTTCGGGCGTGCTTCCGCTGGTGATCTTCTTGATCTTGGTGAGCGTGTTGACCTTGTCCCCCGGATTGATCCGCTCCGGGCTGTACCCGCAGAAGAAGTCGACGTTGAACTTCTTGCCACTGAACTTTTCCAGCACGGGCACGCAAACCTCTTCCGTCGCGCCCGGGTACACCGTCGATTCGAAGATCACGATGGCGCCGGCCTTCATCACCTTGCCGACGGATTCGCTGGCCTTGATCAAGGGCGTCAGGTCGGGCCGGTTGGCGTTGTCGATGGGCGTCGGCACGGTCACGATGAAGACGCCGCAGTCGCGCAGGTCGTCGAGGTGCGACGTAAAGGCCAGTTGTGCAGCGGCCTTCAGTTCTTCGGGCGTGGTCTCGAGCGTGTGGTCTTGGCCGTTTTGCAGCTCGGCAATGCGCTTGACGTTGATGTCGAAGCCGACAACCTGGCGCTTCTTGCCGAACTCCACGGCGAGGGGAAGGCCTACGTAGCCCAGGCCAATGATCGCGATCGGTTGATTTGAATGAATGGCTGCTGCTTGCATGATGGATGGCTGGAACAAAAAAATTGACGGCCTGGTTCCTGGATAAAGAAGCCCTGCCGCCATGCCGCGCGTGCTCATTCGAGCGCCCACGGCTGATGTCTTTCGATTCAGGTGAGTCCATGCCCCGCCGTTGCGGCGGTGGTGAACCCTCTCCGCTCCCCTGACTGACTAGCGATGCCTGACGTAAATCTCGCTGGCGCTGTTGGCCACCGATGCCGACGGCAGGATCAGGCTGACCACGCGGTTCCACTTGACCAGCGGCACGGGGTCGATATAGACCACGTCCTGCGACTGCAGCCGGAACTGGCTCGCGATCGCCATGGCGGCCGGGTTCTTGGCATCGAGATTGAAAACGGCAGGCGCGCCCGTGGCGCCCTGGCGAATGACGTAGATCTGTCCCGCGTTGGCGGTTGCATTCTGGGGACCACCGGCCTCGCCCAGCGCCTCGCTCAGGCTCAGGCGGCCGTTGCTTCGCATGTTCAAAGCCAGCGGCGCCACGACCTCGCCCATGAGGAAGATCTTGGAATCTTCGCGGTGCGCCACGCGAACGGTGTCGCCGCTCTTCAATGGAATGCTGTTGCCGTCGTAACCGGCCTCGC
The DNA here is from genome assembly GCF_050435205.1 of Variovorax sp. W2I14. Taxonomy (NCBI): domain Bacteria; kingdom Pseudomonadati; phylum Pseudomonadota; class Betaproteobacteria; order Burkholderiales; family Comamonadaceae; genus Variovorax; species Variovorax sp. W2I14. The sequence goes on from NZ_JBNDJX010000001.1 coordinate 3,637,691, forward strand.
GCAGCCGCGTCATGTCAATCGGGATCGACTTGCCATTTCGGATGAGCGTCAAGGCAGACAGGTTGCCGTTGGTCGTGATGCCGCCGGCTCGGTTGATGGCCTCGTTCAGCGTCATCGGCACGTCGGTGAAGATCTGAGACCCGGGGACGCGCACTTCGCCCTCTACATAAGCACGACGGCTTCTGAAGGACTGGATGCGCACCGTCACCTGCGGGTTCTCGACATGCGGCTTCAGCAAGTCGCGGATCAGGTCGGAAGCGCCGGCTTCGCTCAAACCGGCAACACGCACACGGCTGATGTATGGGAAGGCAATTTCCCCGTCGGGGTCGACGATGAAACCCGGGGCTACTTGCACGCCGGTGGGGTCCACGGACTGCGAGATGACGGCGCCCGCGTTGGGCAGCAGTTCAGGATGGTCATAAACGATCACGCCCACCACGTCACCAGGACCGATGGTGTAGCGCTCGCTCTTGCCGAACAGCGCCTGCACTTCGGGCGGCACGCCCTTTGGCGCGGTCTCGTTCAGCGTGCGCACGAGCGCGAGGGAAATGGGGGTGATCGCGCCTTCTGGGGCCGCGTCGGGCAGGTAGCGGAACTGCGATGGCAACTCTTCCCGGCCGTCGTAGGGCTCCACGGTACCCATGCCCGGCACGATTGCGCAACCTTGAAGCACCATCGCACCTGCAAGTGCCAACGCCCATGCCAAGACGTTCGAATTTCTTCTCAATCTGATCCCCCAGAAGTCAATATTTACCAGCAACGCACGCGAGAGGCCGTGCGCAGTTTCTTCACACAATTTTCAGGCTCAGTGGCTATCGACGAATTTTTTGTAAAAAATCGTTTACGCTTCACACTGAAAACTCACAAACAGATGCGTGAGTTGGTGAAAAGGTAGTGATGGCGCCAAAGTCGCCATCAGAGTCGCTTGGCTCTCTCCGAAGAGTCGTTACCAAGCTAATCATTGCTAACTTTCTCCCTGATCGTACCAGCGCAATACGCCGCTGGTCGCCTTGGCATGCCCGCGGACGGGTAAAGGTGCGTGTGGATATGCCTCTGTATCCCAACCATTTAGAGCTCGATCTGAACTGATTGGCCAGGGAGCAATGCGGGGTGATTTTGAAGAGTTGACTCCTGTTCAAGACCGCGCATTGAGCGCTCTTGAAGCTGCAGCGCGCCTTCAGGCCCTACGGCAAGCTGTAGTCTGCATGTAGTAGCAAAGATTACAAATACCGCGAACATGGTAGTGGCGTGGTCATAGATCGCTGGAAGAATGCTGCGCTGCAGTACACGTCTGCCTATAAGCCGTAGAGCTTGGCAAGGGGGGCCCATGACATCCGGATCGGCCTCGCTATGCACAACCTGTTTTCCGCCTGCCCATGCGGCATCGACCATCTCAAGCGCACGCACCGCAGCGCGTGGATGCGAATGCTGCCGTGGTTGCGGCTGTATCGCTGCGACAACTGCGGCAAGCACCAGCTCCATTCCGAACGCGAGATCGATGTGGCCAAGGCCAAGAGAGAGGCGCAGGCACGTGCCGCAACGAAGCCCCGCACCGGAGCGACGGGTTCGCTCAAGCATTAGCCTGCATTGCGCTCGAAGCGCCCTGCGATCTGCATTGCTGCATCGACAAGCGAGCCAACTGACAAATGAGTGGCACCCAAAAAGCAAAAAGCCGCAGTGAGAAATCACTGCGGCTTTTTTAGTAGCTTTGCCAGCGGAGGAATGACGAGCTGAGTAGCTTCGATCAATCCATGGCTTGCAAGCATGTCTGGAGGAGAGGGAGGGATTCGAACCCTCGGTACTATCGCTAGTACGCCTGATTTCGAGTCAGGTACATTCGACCACTCTGCCACCTCTCCGGTGCTGTCGAGCCCACGATTATAGCGGATAAAAACTGGGCTTTTGAAGCCTTCGCACTCAACCGCGCAACAGTTCCAGTCCGCCGAGGTACGGCCGCAGCGCGGCCGGCACGTTGATCGAGCCATCCTCGTTCTGGTGGTTTTCAAGCACCGCCACCAGCGCACGCCCCACCGCCAGGCCGGAGCCATTGAGCGTGTGCACGAGTTCGTTCTTGCCTTGCGCGTTCTTGAAGCGAGCTTGCAGGCGCCGCGCCTGGAAGGCCTCGCAGTTCGAGACCGAGCTGATCTCGCGGTAGGTGTCCTGCGCCGGCAGCCAGACCTCCAGGTCGTAGGTCTTGGTCGCGCCGAAGCCCATGTCGCCGGTGCACAGCAGCACCACGCGGTAGGGCAATTCGAGCGCTTGCAGCACGGCCTCGGCATGGCCGGTCATCTGCTCCAACGCGTCGTAGCTCGTCTCGGGATGAACGATCTGCACCATCTCGACCTTGTCGAACTGGTGCTGGCGGATCATGCCGCGCGTGTCGCGCCCCGCGCTGCCGGCTTCGGAGCGGAAGCACGGCGTGTGCGCCGTGAGCTTGATTGGCAATTGCGACTCGGCCACCACCTCGTCGCGCACGAAGTTGGTCAGCGGCACTTCGCTGGTCGGAATCAGGTAGAGCGCCGAATGGTCGGGCGCGGGCTCGCCGTCCTGGCCGCCCTTCTTCGCGGCGAAGAGGTCGCCTTCGAACTTGGGCAGCTGGCCGGTGCCGCTCAGCGTGGCGGCATTGACGATGTAGGGCACGTAGCACTCGGCGTATCCGTGCTTCTCGGTCTGCGTGTCGAGCATGAACTGCGCGAGCGCGCGGTGCAGGCGGGCGATCGGCCCCTTCATGACGGTGAAGCGCGAGCCGGCGAGCTTGGCGCCCATTTCGAAATCGAGGCCCAGCGGTGCGCCGAGGTCCACGTGATCCTTCGCGGCGAAGCCCAGCGGCGTGGCGTTGGCGCCGGCACCGCCTTGCGGGCTCCAGCGGCGCACTTCGACGTTGCCGGTCTCGTCCTCGCCCACCGGCACGCTGGCGTGCGGCAGGTTGGGCACGGCGAGCAGCAAGGCCTGCAGTTCGGGCTGGATCTCGTCGAGGCGCTTGGACTGCGATTCCTGCTCGGCCTTGAGTGCGTTGACTTCGGCCATCAGCGCATCGGTCGATTCGCCCTTGGCCTTGAGCGGGCCGATCTGCTTGTTCAGAGCGTTGCGGCGCGCCTGGATTTCCTCGGTGCGGGTCTGGACGGTCTTGCGCTCGGCTTCGAGCGCGGTGAACGCCGACACATCGAGGTAAGGCTGGTTCTTCTTGCGTTTTTCGAGGCCGGCCACAGCGGAGGCCAGGTCTTTTCGGAGCAGGGTGATGTCGAGCATCCGCCGATTTTAGGTGGGGCGCGGTGTCGCACCGCCCCACCCCGCAAGCAATCTCAGGCGACGGTGGCCGGATCCACATTCGCCCCGCAGACGATCAGGCACACCTTCTCGCCCTCGCGCGGCATGTAGGCGCCGGTCTGCAGCGCAGCGAGCGGCAGTGCGGCGGCCGGCTCCACGGCGAACTTCATTTCCTTCCACAGCCACTGCTGGGCGGCGCGGATGGATTCGTCGGACAGCAGCAGCGCGTCCTGCACCTGCTGTTGCGTGATCTCCCATGAGATCGCGCCGATGCGGCGTGCGCCGAGCGAGTCGGCCGCGATGCCGCCGACCTCGACGTCGACCGGCTCGCCGGCCTCGCGTGCGCGAAAGAGCGTCGGTGCCTTCTCGGGCTCGAGCGCCACCACGCGGGCGCGCTTCTCGAACCAGCCGGCAAGACCGCCGATGAGGCCGCCGCCGCCCACGCTCACGAGCACCGAATCGGGCAGTCCGCCCTGCGCTTCGATCTCGTGGCCCAACGTGCCGGCACCGGCCACGACTTCGGGCTGGTCATAGGCATGGGTCAGCAAGGCGCCGGTTTCCTTCTGCCGCGTAAGGCACGCAGCCAGCGCATCGGGATAAAGCTCGCCGACCACGACCACTTCGGCGCCCAGCGCACGCAGGCGCGCGCGCTTGGCTTCGGACGACACGCCGGGCAGAAACACCTGGCAGCGCACGCCCAGCGCCTTGGCGGCGGCTGCGGTGGCGATGCCGGCATTGCCGCCCGAGGCCACGACCACGCCGCTCTCGGGAATGTCGTTGGCGAGCAGCCGATTCATCATGCCGCGGGCCTTGAAGCTGCCGCTCACCTGCAGGTGCTCGAGCTTGAGCCAGACCTCCACGCCGGGCGTTGCGATGCCGAAGGCGGACGCGGGCAGCTTCCACAGCGGCGTCTCGCGCAGGAAGGCGGCGGCGCGTTCGCGCAGCCTGCGGGAGGCGCTTTCTATTTCAGAGCGCCAGTTTGTCGTTTGCTTGTTCAAGAGATATGTCCCGGAGGCGGAATGTCGTCGAGCTTGAGGCCCTTGGGGAGCGGAAACTTGATGGTCTCCTCGATGCCGTCCATCTTGCGGACCGACACCGCGCCGAAGGCCCGCACGCGATCGATCACCTCGCGCACCAGCACCTCGGGGGCCGAAGCACCGGCCGTGATGCCGACGCGGCCCTTGCCCTCGAACCATTCGGGCTTGAGCTCGTCGGCCGAATCGACCATGTAGCTCTCGGTGCCCAGGCGCTGCGCGAGTTCGCGCAGCCGGTTGCTGTTGGAGCTGGTGGGGCTGCCGACCACGATCACGAGGTCGACCTGCGGGCTCATGATCTTCACCGCGTCCTGGCGGTTCTGGGTGGCGTAGCAGATGTCCTGCTGCTTGGGCTCGCGCACCTTCGGAAAGCGCGCGCGCACCGCGGCGGCGATCTCGGCGGCGTCGTCCACGCTGAGCGTGGTCTGCGTGACGACCGCGAGCTTGTCGGTCTGCCCGGGCGAGACCTTCGCGACATCGGCCACGTCTTCCACGAGATGGATGCCGCTGGAGAGCTGGCCCATCGTGCCCTCGACCTCGGGGTGTCCCTTGTGGCCGATCATGATGAATTCGTAGCCTTCCTTCGCGAGCTTGGCCACCTCGACGTGCACCTTGGTCACGAGCGGACAGGTGGCGTCGAAGATCTCGAAGCCGCGGTCGCGCGCCTCCTGCTCCACCGCCTTGCTCACGCCGTGCGCGCTGAACACCAGCGTGGCGCCGGGCGGCACGTCGGACAGCTCCTCGATGAAGATCGCGCCCTTGGCCTTGAGCTCGTTCACCACGTAGGTGTTGTGCACGATCTCGTGGCGCACATAGATCGGCGCGCCGAACTTCGCGATGGCGCGCTCGACGATCTCGATGGCGCGGTCCACGCCCGCGCAGAAGCCGCGCGGCTCGGCGAGCAGGACTTCTTCGATGTTCGGATTCATAGAACCCCGATCAGCTTCACCTCGAAGGTCACGGGCTGGCCGGCCAACGGGTGGTTAAAGTCGAATCGCACCGCGGTCTCGCTCGATTCGATCACCGCGCCGGCATAGCTGCCGGTGCCATCGGGCGTGGGGAACTGCACCACGTCGCCGACTGCGTATTTCTCGTCGGGGTCGCCCATCTGCGCGAGCAGCTTCCTCGCGACCCACTGCTGCATCTCGGGATTGCGATCGCCGAACGCCTCGCCGGCGGGCAGCTCGAAGGTGGCGTGCGTACCCTCTTCGAGGCCCAGCAAGCGCTGCTCCATGGCAGGCGAAAGCTCGCCGGTGCCGAGCGACAGGGTCGCGGGCTTGTCGGCGAAGGTGTTGATGATGTCGCCCGCCGGTCCGGCCAGCCGGTAGTGCAGGGTGAGGAACGAGCCGGAAGTCACGACGTGGGACATGGAGGAAGCGGAGGTGGGCAAAGACAAGGGAGGTGTCCCGATAAACTGGACTGCATTTTAAGGACGGGGGCCTTCCACCCGTTCCATTCAAGGTTTCCCAAGGTTTCGATGGCTTTCAAGGATCTCCCTGTCGACGCTCGCCCGCGCGAAAAGCTCATCGCACGGGGCGTCGCCGCGCTGGCCGACGCCGAGCTGCTGGCGCTGCTGCTGCGCACCGGCGTCGCGGGCAAGAACGTGCTGCAGATGGCGCAGGAACTGCTCGAGCGCTTCGGCGGCCTCTCGGGCCTCTTGCATACCGGCCCCGAGGAACTGAAGCTCGTCAAGGGCATGGGCGGCGATGCCAAGCGCGCCGAGCTCATCGCGGTGCTTGAACTGGCCCGCCGCGCGATGGCCGAGCAGCTCAAGGAGCGCACGGTGTTCGACTCGCCCGATGCCGTCAAGCAGTACGTGCAGCTGCACATCGGCTCACGGCCGCACGAGGTGTTCGCGGTGCTGTTCCTCGACGTGCAGCACCGGCTGATCGTGCTGGAAGAGCTGTTTCGCGGAACGCTCACGCAGGCGAGCGTCTATCCGCGAGAAATCGTCATGCGCGCCCTGCACCACCAGGCCGCGGCCGTGGTGCTGGCGCACAACCACCCGAGCGGCAGCATCGAGCCTTCGCGCGCCGACGAATCGCTCACCCAAACGCTCAGGGCCGCGCTCTCGCTGGTGGATGTGCGCGTGATCGACCATGTCATCGTGAGCCCGGGACAGAGCTTCTCGATGGCCGAAAAAGGAGTGCTCTGATGGCCTCGCGTTCCACCCCTCCCTCCCACTCCTCCGCGCCGAAAACGCTGAAGAACCTCGCCGACCTCAAGCAGGTGCAGCGTGCACTGGCCGAAACGCGCGAGCGCGAAGCGGCGGAAGCGGCGGCCAAAGCCGCTGCAGAACGCAAGCGCGCGGCCGAGAAAGACCTGTTCGCGCGCGCCATCGGCGCCACCGAACCGCTGCGCCGCAAGGCCGCCGTGCCGCTCGCGCCCGAGCCGCCAGCGCCGATCCCGGTGCAGCACCAGCTCGACGAGCAGCGCGTGCTGCGCGAATCGCTCTCCGACGAGTTCGACGTGACCACGCTGCTGGACGTTGACGACGCCATGAGCTTCCGCCGTCCCGGCATCGGCACCGACGTGACGGCGCGGCTGCGCAAGGGCGACTGGTCGATCCAGGCGCAGGTCGACCTGCACGGCCTGCGCAGCGACGAGGCGCGCGAGGCGCTCGGCGGCTTCATCCGCACCTCGCACAAGCAGGGCCTGCGCTGCGTGCGCGTGGTTCACGGCAAGGGGCTCGGCTCGCCCGGCAAGCAGCCGGTGCTCAAGACCAAGACGCAGCGCTGGCTGATCCAGAAGAACGAGGTGATCGCCTTCGTGCAGGCGAAGCCGGCCGAAGGCGGTGCAGGCGCGCTGGTGGTGCTGCTGGCGCCCGTGCGCCGCTGACTTGCTCCTTCCCCGCTAGGGGAAGAGCAATGCGCTATGCCAGGTGATTCTTCAACGGCACCGACGCATCCGCAATTGCCGCCGGGTCAGGGCTGCGGCCCGCGTCGAGCAGCTTGCGGCTCATCATGTGATCGACCGGCGCGTTGACCGACTCGACGCACACGAGCTGCCCATCGACGTAATGGAACAGCGAGAACGCCTCGGGCTTGGGACCGGGGCGGCGCACGCTGACGAGGCCCGGCATGCCTTCGGCAGGCATCAGTCCCACCATCTGCAAGCGCATGCTGCCCTGGTCGGACCAGAACCACGCGACGGCATCGTGCGGTCGCGGCGCGCCAGTCAGCGTGGCGACCGCGGTGCGTGCCTGGTCGTTCGCGTTCTGCACGGATTCGAGCCGCAGTGCGCGGCCCGCGCGACGATCGGGAAAGCGCGTGCAGTCGCCCACGGCGAGCACGTCGGCCGCGCTGGTCTGCATGTGGCCATCGACCACGATGCCGTCGGCGCACTCGATGCCCGCGGCTTGCGCGAGCGCGGTCTCGGGCACGGCGCCGATGCCGAGCAGCAGCAGGTCCACCGGCTGCTTCGCGCCGTTGACCTGGATCGATACCAGCCGATCGCCCTCGACCTCGAACGCGCCCGTCTGCGCACCGAGCACGATGTCGATGCCCGCTGCGCGATGCGTCGCGAGCACGTGCGCCGACAGCTCGGGCGACACGGCGCGGCCCAGCAGGCGCGGCGCGCTCTCGATCACCTGCACGCTCTTGCCGAGCGCCTTGGCAGTGGCCGCCACTTCGAGGCCGATGAAACCGCCGCCGAGTACCGTGACCTGCTCCGCCTTCGCGAGCCGTTCGCGCAGGCGATGCGCCTCGTCGGCGGCGCGCAGGCTCGCGACGTTTTCGAGCCCCGGCTTCAGGTCGGGCATCTGGCGTGCGCGCGTGCCGGTCGCGAGCACGAGGCGCTCCCAAGGCAGCACCGCACCCGAGCGCAGCGTGACGGTATGCGCCTCGCGGTCGATGGCCACGGCCGCATCGCCCAGGTGCAGCGTGATGCCCGCTTCGCGGTACCAGTCGGCGGCCTTGTGCGGCTGCGTGGTTTCTTCGGCGCTCTTGAGGAAGGCCTTCGAGAGAGGCGGCCGGTGGTACGGCTCGCAGGCTTCTTCGCAGACCAGGTGCACGCGCGCGCCCTGCCCGGCTTCGGCAAGGCCGGCGCAAAGCTGGGCCGCGGCGTGGCCGCCGCCGATGATGACGATGGAATTCATGAGGGAGAGTCTTTCGGGATCGGTGTCTGTTTTATTCGCCGCAATTCGCGGCTACTCGCCGCGGTTGCGCATCCAGTCGGCGGTCTGGAAGAACGAGGTGCGCAGCCTTGCGCGCAAGTCATCGGGCACGCCGGTCTCGCCCATCGCCTGGTCCATGCAGGCGAGCCACTGGTCGCGCTCCTTGATGCCGATGCTGTGGCCGCCGATGCTCTGCGGCAGGTGCCGCGCGCGCAGCATCGGATGGCCGAAGCGGTCCGTGTAGTGCTGCGGGCCGCCGAGCCAGCCGCACAGGAACCAGAAGAGGCGCTGGCGCGCGTTGTCCAGGTTCGTACCGTGCACGGCGCGCAGTTGCGCGTAGGCGGGCTCGAGGTCCATCAGGTCGTAGAAGCGCTCGACCAGCGCCTCCACTTTCGGCTCGCCGCCGATCCACTCGAAGGGCGTGCCGGCGGGCGGCTTTTCTTGAATCTGCATGGGCGGGAGTATCCCTCTGAGCGTTTCTAGGCTTGGACGAGGTTCGGAATGCCCACATCGGGGTTCACGTCGGCCTCGTAGTCCACGCCTTCGACCGCGAAGCCGAAGAGCCGCAGGAACTCGGTCTTGTAGCCCGCGAAGTCGGTGAGTTCGTGGATGTTCTCGCTCGTCACCTGGGGCCAGAGTTCGACCACGCGCGCCTGCACGTCGGGGGCGAGCTCCTTGTAGTCCGCGCGCAGGCGCCCTTCGGCGTCGAGGTGCGGCGTGCTGCCGTAAAGGCTCTCGGCGAAGAGGCCCTGCACCTGCTCGATGCAGCCCTCGTGCGTGCCCTTCTCCTTCATCACCTTGAAGAGCAGCGACAGGTACAGCGGCATCATCGGAATGGCCGAACTCGCCTGCGTGACGACGGCCTTCAGCACCGACACGCGCGCATCGCCGCCCTTCGCAGCCAAGCCGGCGCGGATGCCGAGCACCTTCTGGTCGAGGTCTTTCTTGGCGGCGCCGATGGAGCCGTTCCAGTAGATGTCGTGCGTGATCTGCTCGCCGAGGTAAGTGAAGGCGGTGGTCTTCGCGCCCTCGGCCAGCACGCCGGCGTCCTGCAGCGCGTCGATCCACATCTGCCAATCCTCGCCGCCCATCACGGCGACGGTGTTGTCGATTTCTTCCTGCGTGGCCGGCTCCAGCACGGTTTCCTTGACGACCTCGTTGTCGGTGTCGAGGCCACGCAGGGTCACGGCCTTGCCGATGGGCTTGAGCGTCGAGTTGAAGACCTGGCCGGTCTTCGGATGCGTGCGCCGCGGTGCGGCGAGGCTGTAGACGACGAGGTCGACCTGGCCCATGTCCGCGCGGATCGCGTCGATGGTCTTCTGCTTCACCTCGTCGGAAAAGCCGTCGCCGTTGATGCTCTTTGCGTAGAGGCCTTCTTCGGCCGCCGCGCGATGGAAGGCCGCGGTGTTGTACCAGCCGGGCGAGCCGGGCTTCGTCTCGCTGCCGGGCCGCTCGAAGAACACGCCCAGCGTGTCGGCGCCGCTGCCGAAGGCCGCGGTGATGCGCGCGGCGAGCCCGTAGCCGGTCGATGCGCCGATGACGAGCACCTTCTTCGGCCCGCCGGCGATGCGGCCCTGGGCCAGCACGTAATCGATCTGCTGCCTCACATTGGCTTCGCAACCCGTGGGGTGGGTCGTGACGCAGATGAAGCCGCGCACGCGCGGTTTGATGATCATGAAGACCTCGCTGGATGTGATGCCGGGGAAGCACGCGAATTTAACCCAGCCGGTCGCAAAGGCATCCCATGCGAGCCATATGCATATGTCGATTGACGATTTAATAATCTGCGGTTTTATTGATATGGTTCGGCCCTGAATTTCCAACCGGAGAGAGAACAACCATGCGCCACACCTTGCTCGCCGCGGCCCTCGCCGCCTCCACCTTCCTCCTGGGCACCGTCGCCCACGCGGACCAGCTCGCCGACATCAAGAAGAAGGGCGAACTCGTGGTCGGCGTGCTCGGCACTGACGAGCCCGCCACCTTCGTCGACCCCAAGACGCGCCAGATCGTCGGCTACGAAGTCGACCTGGTGAACGCCATCGCCAAGAAGATCGGCGTGAAGCCGGTGTTGAAGCAAATCGCGGTGGCCGCGCGCATTCCCGAGCTGCAGCAGGGCCACGTGGACCTGGTGGCCGCGGGCCTCACGCACAACAAGGAGCGCGAGGCGCAGATCGACTTTTCGCTCACCACCTTCGTGACCGGCCAGAAGGCCATCGTGAAGAAGAACAGCGGCATCACCGATGTGCCGCAACTGGGCGGCAAGAAGGTGCTGACCATCCGCGGCGGCACGCAGGAACCCAACATCCGCAAGGCCGTGCCCACCGCCGAGGTCGTGACCTTCGACACGAGCCAGCAAGCCTTCCAGGCGCTGCAACAGGGCAAGGGCGTCGGCTACGTGGACGACGAAGCCGCGCTGCTGCGCAGCTACGCCAAGCTCGGCCCGGCCAAGGCGCAGTACGTGGTGCTCAAGCAGAACCTGAGCACCGAGGCGCTGGCCATCGGCATCAAGAAGGGCGAGAGCGGCTTGAAGGCGGTGGTGGACGACACGCTGCGCGAACTCGAGAAGTCGGGCGAGGCGCAGAAGATCTTCGTGAAGTGGTACGGGCCGACGACGGCATCGGGCTTCGAGACGCGCGACTTCAAGTTCGAATCCGACAAGATCGACTGAGCTTCCTGTCTTTGCATTTCTCCTTCCCCTTCCGGGGGAAGGCCGGGATGGGGGCCAGCGGCCTTTGAACAGGCCGCGGCGCATCAAGCGCCGCCGTGCCCCCACCCCAACCCTCCCCCAGCGGGGGAGGGAGCCAAGCAAATTCCCTCGCGACGGTGATACTGTCGCCCCCCATGCCCCTGTTCGACTATTCCTTGCTGCTGACCGGCAAGTACCACGACATGCTCGTCGCGGGCCTGCTGCTCTCGCTGCAGTTGCTCGCGGCCTCGCTCGTGCTCGCGCTGCCCATCGCGTTGGTGGTCGCGCTGCTTCGCCTCTCGCCGGTCGCGCCGCTGCGCTGGCTGGGCTTTGCGTATGTGGAATCGATCCGCAACATCCCGCTGCTCGCGCACATGCTCTTCTGGTATTTCGGCGCGCCGGAGCTCTTGCCCGAGGGCATCAAGCAATGGCTCTATGCGGGGCACATCGAGGCCTACAGCGCCATCGTCGCGCTCGCGCTCTACACGGCCGCCTTCATGGCGGAGGACATCCGCAGCGGCATCCGCGCGATCCCGACCGTGCAGTTCGAGGCGGGCCGTGCGCTGGGCTTCGGCTTCATGGACACCATGCGCCGCGTGGTGCTGCCGCAGGCGCTGCGCATCACGGTGCCGCCGCTCATCTCGCAGACACTGAGCCTCTGGAAGAACACCTCCATTGCCACAGTGATCGGCGTGGCCGAGCTGATGTACCAGGCCGGGCAAGTGGAGAGCGCGACCTTCCGCAGCTTCGAGTCGTTCGCGTTCGCGAGCGCGGCTTACCTGACGGTGTCGCTCGCGATCACCGGGCTCGCCACCTGGTACCACCACCGGTTCCCGGTGCGGACCATCTGAAGGCGTTGATTCGATGCTGGAAATCATCAACGACTACTGGGTCTACTTCCTCATCGGGCAGTACCCGAACGGTCCGCTCGGCGGGCTGGTGCTCACGCTGCTGCTGGCCTCGTGCGGCCTCGTGCTCGCGCTGCCGCTGGGCATCGTGCTCGGCCTCGCGCGCGTGAGCCCGTGGCGGTGGCTGCGCTGGCCGGTGACGGGCTTCGTGTTCGTGGTGCGGGGCCTGCCACTGCTCATGGTGATCTTCTGGGCCTACTTCTTCCTGCCCAGTGTGACGGGCGTGAAGACCGACCAGTTCACCACCATGCTGATCGCACTCGTGATCTTCGATGCCGCCTACCTCGCCGAGATCGTGCGCGCCGGCATCCAGGGCCTGCCGCGCGGGCAAATGGAAACCGCGCGTGCGCTCGGCCTGAGCTACTTCCGCGCGATGCGCCTCGTGGTGCTGCCGCAGGCGCTGCGCAGCATGCTGCCTTCGCTGGTGAACCAGTTCGTCTCGACCATCAAGGAAACCTCGCTCGGCTACATCATCGGCCTCGCGGAGGTGTCGTTCATCGCGACGCAGATCAACACGCAGGTGTTCACCAAACCCGCGCAGATCTACCTGATCCTGGGCGGCACGTATTTCATTCTTTGCTTCGGCCTGTCGCGCTTCGCCTACTGGCTCGAGCGGCGGCTCGCGCGCCGCGGCATGTCCAGCATTACCTCTTCGGCCTCGGCCCCCAAGGTGTCCGCATGATCGAACTGCAGAACGTCAACAAGTGGTACGGCAGCTACCAGGCCCTGGTCGACATCAACGAGACCATCCACAAGGGCGAGGTCGTCGTGGTGTGCGGGCCTTCGGGCTCGGGCAAGTCGACGCTGATCCGCACCTTCAACCGGCTGGAGCCGATCCAGTCGGGCCGCATCCTCTTCGAGGGCCAGGACATCCACGCGCCGGGCACCGACGTGAACGCGTTCCGCTCGCGCATCGGCTTCGTGTTCCAGCAGTTCAACCTGTTCCCGCACCTCACGGTGCTGCAGAACTGCACGATGGCGCCGATGCAGTTGCGCGGCCTCACGCGCAAGGAAGCCGACGAGCGCGCGATGGCGCTGCTGCAACGCGTGGGCCTCGCGAACAAGGCCGACGCATGGCCGAGCGAACTCTCGGGCGGCCAGCAGCAGCGCGTGGCGATCGCGCGCGCCCTTGCGATGCAGCCGCCGCTGATGCTGTTCGACGAACCCACCAGCGCGCTCGATCCCGAGATGGTCGGCGAGGTGCTGCTCGTAATGCGCGACCTCACGCGCGACGGCATGACGATGGTCTGCGTGACGCACGAGATGGGCTTCGCGCGCGAAGTGGCCGACCGCGTGATCTTCATGGACGAAGGCAAGGTGCTCGAACGCGCGACGCCCGACGATTTCTTCAACCGGCCGCAGCATCCGCGTGCGCAGCAGTTTCTTTCGGACATCCGCTCGCCGTTCGCGCGCGACGCGTGACATGCTCTCTTCGACCATGACCACCACCGCCCCTTTTCTTTCGCTGCCCGTGATCGACGTCGCGCCGCTCGTGGCCGGCACGCCCGAGCGCAGCGACGTGGCCGCGCAGATCGGCGCCGCCTGCCGCGCGCACGGCTTCTTCTATGTCACGGGCCATGGCATCGATGCGGCGCTGGTGCAGCGGCTCGAAGACCTGAGCCACCAGTTCTTCGACCTGCCCGAAGAAACCAAGATGCAATGGCGCATGGCCCTCGGCGGTCGTGCGTGGCGCGGCTTCTTCCCGCTCGGCGGCGAACTGACTTCGGGCCGGCCCGACTGGAAGGAAGGCCTGTACCTCGGCACCGAGCTGCCCGCGACGCATCCGCTGGTGCTGGCGAAGACGCCGGTGCACGGGCCGAACCTCTTCCCCGAGGTGCCGGGGTTCCGCGAAACCATCCTCGACTACATGGCCGCGGTGACGCAGCTCGGTCATCGGCTGATGGAAGGCATCGCGCTGAGCCTCGGCCTTTCGGCCACGTACTTCGCCGAGCGCTACACGGCCGATCCGCTGATCCTGTTCCGCCTCTTCAACTACCCCTCGCAGCCCGTGCCCGAAGGGCTCGACGTGCAATGGGGCGTCGGCGAGCACACCGACTACGGCCTCCTCACCATCCTTCACCAGGACACCGTGGGCGGCCTCGCAGTGCACACGCCCAGCGGCTGGATCGACGCGCCGCCGGTTGCCGGCTCCTTCGTCTGCAACATCGGAGACATGCTCGACCGCATGACTGGCGGGCTCTACAAGTCGACGCCGCACCGCGTGAAGCGCAACACCTCGGGGCGCGACCGGCTGTCGTTTCCGCTGTTCTTCGATCCGAACTTCGAGGCGCGCGTGCAGCGCATCGAGGGCCTCGCGGGCGCCGAGGCGCTCGATGACAGCGCCGAGCGCTGGGACCGCGCCAACGTGCACGCCTTCAGCGGGCGCTATGGCGACTACCTGCTCGCGAAGGTGTCGAAGGTGTTTCCGCAGTTGCGCGACGAAGTGCTCTGAGCCGGGCTCGCGGAGCGAAGCTGCGTGCTTGCGCAGATCGCTGGATTTCTTGCCTGTTCCTCTGAGCACGAGCCCCTTTCGCGATTCGCGCCGGGCCTGGCGAGTAGAGTGCTTCGCGCGAGGCACCTCCGACATGACACCCAGACCCCACGACACGGTCGCTCCAGGCAGATCGCCGCACGAAGCGATGGCGCACGTCATCGGCGCGCGCACGCCGGGCATGGGTGACTACGAGACGCCGATCCCCGGCCTGAGCTTCTTCAGGCGCGACGCCCCGGCCCCGCCCGTTGTTTGCATGGTCGAGCCCAGCATCGTTCTCGTTGCCCAAGGCGCCAAGCAGTTGTGGGTGGGCGGCGCGGCCTACCCCTACGACACCTCGCGGTTCCTCGTCACCTCGCTGGACATGCCCGCCAATTCGGAAGTGAAGGCGGCCAGCGCGGCGCAGCCGTGCCTGGGCCTGGTGCTGAAGCTCGACGTGCGCACGCTGGCCGAACTGGCTGCCCAGGGCGGCCTGCCGCCGCATCGCGACCGCCGCGGCAGTTCGGGCGTGGGTGTGGGCATCGGCACGGCCACGGCCGCCCTGCTCGCGCCCATCGGGCGCCTGCTGGAGTTGCTGGAAGAACCCGGTGCCATTCCTGTGCTCGCACCGCTGATCCACCGGGAAATTCACTACCGCCTGTTGATGAGCGACCAGGCCGACAAGCTGCGGCAGATCGCCTCGGTGGACGGCCAGGGCCACCGGATCGCCAGGGCCATCGACTGGCTCAAGCTGAACTACACCTCGCCGCTTCGCGTCGATGAACTCGCGGCGCGCGTGCAGATGAGCGCGCCCACGTTTCATCATCACTTTCGCCAGCTCACCGCGATGAGTCCGCTGCAGTACCAGAAATGGCTGCGGTTGAACGAAGCGAAACGGCTGATGCTGAACGAGCACTGCGACGCCGCCAGCGCGGCCTTCAAGGTCGGCTACGAAAGTCCGTCCCAGTTCAGCCGCGAATACAGCCGGCTGTTCGGTGCACCACCGCGAAGAGACATCGAGGTGCTGCGCGGCGGTGCCCGCAACATCGAAGCCCCTGTGGCCGGCGCACCGAACACGACGACTGCAGACCTCGAACTGCAAGCGGCTGCGAGTTCATCGGATTAGGCAAGAAACGGAGCGAAATGCGCTATCGGTCGGCGTGCAGCTCCAGAAGAATGGCCAGTCAAACCTCGCTTACGGCGGGGCTCCACGATGTCGGGAAATCGACCGGAAATAACAGCCGGTCTCCTATTGCCATCGCAGCAGGCTCGCGATATCAGCAGTGATTGCCGACGCACACCCGAACCCCGAACAACAGGAGCCGACATGGACAGTCCCACGATCCCATTGACTTTGATCTCGCGGCGCAACGCCCTCATCGTCAGCGCCGCGACCGCCACCGCCGCGGCGGTGTCGTCGCCCGCGCCCGCCACTGCGGCGCCGGCCCCGGCAACGACAGGCACCGGGCCGATACCCCAGGCGAAGCTGTCGCTGAACGTCAACGGAACAGCGCACGCGCTCGAACTCGACACCCGCACCACCTTGCTCGATGCACTGCGCGAGCACCTGCACCTGAGCGGTACGAAGAAAGGCTGCGACCATGGCCAATGCGGCGCCTGCACGGTGATCGTGGACGGAAGGCGCATCAATTCCTGCCTGACGCTCGCCGTCATGCACGACGGCGCGCAGGTCACCACCATCGAGGGCCTGGGCACGCCGCAGAACATGCACCCGCTGCAAGCCGCCTTCGTCAAGCACGACGGCTACCAATGCGGCTACTGCACGCCGGGCCAGATCTGCTCGGCGGTGGCGGTGATCGACGAGGTCAAGCGCGGAATTCCTAGCCATGTGAGCGCCGATCTCACGGCAAGACCCATCCTCTCGGCGGAGGAACTTCGCGAGCGCATGAGCGGCAACATCTGCCGCTGCGGCGCCTACTCCAACATCGTCGAAGCCATCACCGAAGTGGCCGGGAGCAGGGCATGAAACCTTTTACCTACGAGCGCGCGCAGTCTGCGACCGAAGCCGCGGCGGCCGTCGCCGCCAACCCGGGCGCCAAGTTCATCGCAGGCGGCACCAACCTGCTCGACCTGATGAAGCTGCAGATCGAAGCCCCGGTGCACCTGGTCGACGTGAACCGCCTGGCGCTGGACAGGATCGAGCCCACGCCCGAAGGCGGCCTTCGCATCGGCGCCATGGTGCGCAACACCGACCTGGCGGCCGACGAGCGCGTGCGGCGCGACTACGGCGTGCTGTCCCGCGCGCTCCTGGCCGGTGCATCGGGCCAGTTGCGCAACAAGGCGACGACCGCGGGCAACCTGCTGCAGCGCACGCGCTGCCCCTACTTCTACGACACCGACCAGCCCTGCAACAAGCGCCGGCCCGGCAGCGGCTGCAGCGCCATCGGCGGCGTGACGCGCCAGCTTGCGATCGTCGGCGCCAGCAAGGCCTGCATCGCGACGAATCCGAGCGACATGGCCGTGGCGATGCGCGTGCTGGACGCATCCGTGGAAACCATCCGCCCCGACGGACGTGCCCGCGTGATTCCGATCGCCGATTTCCATCGGTTGCCCGGCGACACGCCGCACATCGAGACGACGCTGGCGCGGGATGAACTCATCACCGGCGTCACGCTCCCCAAGCCCATCGGCGGCACGCACATCTACCGGAAGGTGCGCGACCGCGCCTCCTATGCCTTCGCGCTGGTTTCCGTCGCGGCGATCGTGCAGCGCGACGGATCGGGCCGGGTGGCGCTCGGCGGCGTCGCGCACAAGCCGTGGCGGCTCGAGGCCGCGGAGGCCACGATGCCGCAGGGTGCCAAGGCCGTGACGGCACGGCTGCTGGCCGATGCGCAGCCGACCCACGAGAACGCATTCAAGTTGCCGTTGGCCGAGCGCGCATTGGCCGCCGCCCTGGTGCAGGCGAGGAGCTGAGCATGAAATTCGACACACCCGCCACGACCAATCCCATCGACCAGTTGAAGGTCATCGGCAAACCGACCGACCGCATCGACGGTCCGGTCAAGACGACCGGCACCGCCCGCTACGCCTACGAACGCAACGCCGAAGTGCCGCGCGCGGCCCATGGATACGTCGTGGGCGCAGGCATCGCCAAGGGCCGCATCGCGTCGATGGACCTGGGCGCCGCGCAGGCCGCACCCGGCGTGCTGGCCGTCGTGACCGCGCGCAATGCCGGCAAGCTGGCCAAGGGCGACTTCAATACCGCCAAGCTGCTGGGCGGCCCCGAGATCGACCACTACCACCAGGCGGTGGCCGTCGTCGTGGCGAACACCTTCGAGCAGGCGCGCGCCGCGGCGCAGCTGGTGCGCATCACGTACGAACGTGGCTCCGGACGCTTCGATCTCGCCGCCGAAAAGGATGCGGCGCAGATGCCCAAGCCCAATCCGTTTTCGGGCGAGCCGCAAACCAAGACCGGCGATTTCCCGGGCGCGTTCGCCGCGGCGCCGGTCCAGCTCGACGCCACCTACACCACGCCCGACGAGTCGCACGCCATGATGGAGCCGCATGCCTCCATCGCGCAATGGCAGGGCGACAGGCTGACGATCTGGACTTCCAACCAGATGATCGCCTGGGGCGTCGGCGACGTCGCCAAGACGCTCGGCATCCCGAAGGACAAGGTGCGCCTGGTCTCGCCCTTTGTCGGCGGCGGCTTCGGCGGCAAGCTGTTCGTGCGGGCGGACGCGGTGCTCGCCGCGCTCGGTGCCCGCGCCGCCAAGCGGCCGGTGAAGGTGGCGCTGCAGCGGCCGCTGATGATGAACAACACCACGCACCGGCCGGCGACCATCCAGCGCATCCGCATCGGTGCCACGCCGGACGGAAAGATCACCGCCATCGCGCACGAAGGCTGGTCGGGCGACCTGCCCGGCGGCCAGGCCGAGACGGCGGTCAACCAGACGCGGCTGCTGTACGCCGGCGCCAACCGCCTGACGACCACCCGGCTCGCCGTGCTCGACCTGCCCGAAGGCAATGCGATGCGCGCACCGGGCGAGGCCCCGGGACTGATGGCGCTGGAGATCGCCATGGACGAGATGGCGGAGAAGCTCAAGCTCGATCCGGTCGAGTTCCGCGTGCTCAACGACACGCAGGTCGATCCCGAGAAGCCCGAGCGCCCGTTCTCGCAGCGCAGGCTCAACGAGTGCCTCCGCATGGGCGCCGAGCGCTTCGGCTGGGGCAAGCGCAGCGCAACGCCGGCACAGCAGCGCGACGGGCGCTGGCTCGTGGGCCTGGGCGTCGCCGCCGCGTTCCGCAACAACCTGCTGACGAAATCGGCCGCGCGCGTGCGGCTGGACAACCGCGGCATGGTCACGGTGGAAACCGACATGACCGACATCGGCACCGGGTCGTACACCATCATTGCGCAGACCGCCGCCGAAACGATGGGCGTGTCGCTCGACAAGGTGTCGGTGCGCCTGGGCGATTCGGCCTACCCGGTCTCGGCCGGCTCGGGCGGGCAATGGGGCGCGAACAACTCGACCTCGGGTGTCTTCGCGGCCTGCATGAAGCTGCGCGAGGCCGTGGCGGCGAAGCTGGGCATGGCCGCGGCGGAAGCCCAGTTCTCGGACGGCATGGTGCGGGCCGGCGGGCGTTCGGTGCCGCTTGCCGAAGCGGCGGGTGCGGAGGGCCTCGCGGCCGAAGACGGCATCGAGTACGGCGATCTAGACAAGAAGTACCAGCAGTCCACCTTCGGCGCGCATTTCGTCGAGGTCGGCGTCGATGCCGCCACCGGCGAGATCCGCGTGCGGCGCATGCTGGCGGTGTGCGCCGCCGGGCGCATCCTGAATCCCAAGTCCGCGCGCAGCCAGGTGATCGGTGCAATGACGATGGGCGTCGGCGGCGCGCTGATGGAAGAGCTGGCGCTGGACAAGCGGCATGGCTTCTTCGTCAACCACGACCTGGCCGGCTACGAGGTGCCGGTGCATGCCGACATCCCTCATCAGGACGTGATCTTCCTGGACGAGACCGACCCGATCTCCTCGCCGATGAAGGCAAAGGGCGTCGGCGAACTGGGCATGTGCGGCGTCGCGGCCGCGGTGGCCAATGCGATCTACAACGCGACGGGCGTGCGGGTGCGCGAGTACCCGATCACGCTCGACAAGCTGCTCGCAGGACTGCCGCCGGTGGCGTGAACCAGGGCGAAGCGGTCTCGGATCAGGGCCGCACCAGTTCGCCGGGAAACCAGCGCGGCAGGTGCGCCGTGGCGTCGTTCAGCGACGCCAGCACATGGAAGGCCTGTTCGACGATCGATGCCGGCGGGTGCTTGAGGTCGGGAACGATCACGACGCGGAGCCCCGCCGCCAGCGCGGCCTTGGCGCCGTTCTCGCTGTCTTCGAAGGCGATGCACTCCGCAGGGTCGACGCCCAGGCGCGAAGCTGCGAGCAGGTAGAGCGCCGGATCGGGCTTGGCGCGCACCACCTCGTCGCCGCCCGCGAAGGCCTCGAAGTGATGGAGCACGTCGAGGCTCCCGAGGCAGGCCTGGATCTGGGCGCTCGTCGAAGACGAAGCCACGGCGCAGCGCGTGCCGCGTTGGCGCAATGCGGCGAGGAACTCGGCCGCGCCGGGCTTGATGGGAAAGAGCGGCGTGCCGTCGGAGCGCTCGAGTTGCAGCAGCTTGCGGACATGCGCGATGGCATGGCGGTAGGCCTCAGGTCCGCCGAGCAGCGAACCGAGGATCACCTCGGACTCCACCGTGGCAAGGCCCACGACCTGCAGGTACTGCGTGTGAGAAAGCTCGATGTCGAGCGTGCGGGCCGCTTCGATCCAGGCGGCCATGATGGGCCGCTCCGAGTCGATGAGGAGCCCGTCCATGTCGAAGATGGCGGCGGAGAACATGGGCGAATCCTAAGCCAGCGTGCGCCGCCGCATCGGAAAAGAAAAAGGGGCCGGAAGGCCCCTCTTCAAAAACTGCTTTTGATGTGCTCAGAAGGTGTGAAGAAACCGTAGCGAGCGGTTCGAGCTTGCACCGAGGACCGGAGCCGTACTCTGTACGGTGAGGACCGC
Source organism: Variovorax sp. W2I14 (assembly GCF_050435205.1). Lineage (NCBI taxonomy): Bacteria > Pseudomonadati > Pseudomonadota > Betaproteobacteria > Burkholderiales > Comamonadaceae > Variovorax > Variovorax sp. W2I14. The sequence goes on from NZ_JBNDJX010000001.1 coordinate 3,658,188, forward strand.
AGGTGCGAGATCGGACCGCGCAGCAGGTTTATTCACACCTTCTCAGTCGCGCACGAGTGCCCGGTTCAATCCCAGCGCCGCCAGCGTGCCCGCCGCGCCGGAGAGCAGGTAGACGCTGACATACGCCAGACCGAAGTTCGCCGACAGCCCCAGCGCCACCAGCGGTGCGAACGCAGCGCCGATCAGCCAGGCCAGGTCGGCCGTGAGGGCCGCGCCGGTGTAGCGGTACTTGGGTTCGAAATTCGAGGTCACGGCGCCCGCGGCCTGGCCATACGAAAGGCCCAGCAGCACGAAGCCCAGCAGGATGAAGACGTCCTGCCCGATGCGGCCCGCCGTCGAGCAGCGTGGGGGCAAAGCCACTGAACACCGCGATCAGCGCGGCGAGGCCGCCCAAGGTGAAACGGCGTCCCACACGGTCGGCGATCAGGCCCGAGGCCACGATGCCGCCGGCGCAGAACACCGCGCCGATCATCTGCACCACCAGGAATTCGGTGATCGACTGGTCCGAGTACAGCGTGATCCATGACAGCGGGAACACGGTGATGAGGTGGAACAGCGCATAGCTGGCCAGCGCGGCGAACGCGCCGATCAGCAGGTTGGCGCCCTGCGAGCGGGTCAGCTCGACCACGCTGGTCGGCTGCAGTTCGCGCTCTTCGAGGAGGCGCGAATATTCTTCGGTCGCCACGAGACGCAGGCGCGCGAAGAGCGCCACCACGTTGATCGCGAAGGCCACGTAGAAGGTGTAGCGCCAGCCCCAGTCGAGGAATTCCTTGATCGAGAGGCTTGCGTAGAGGTACGCGAACAGCGCGCTGGCAATGAAGAAGCCGATGGGCGCGCCCAGCTGGCCCAGCATGGCGTACCAGCCGCGGCGGTTCGGCGGCGCATTGAGCGCCAGCAGCGAAGGCAGGCCGTCCCACGAGCCGCCGAGCGCGAGGCCCTGGCAGAAGCGGAACACCGACAGCAGCACGATCGCGGTGAACCCGAGGCTCTCGTAGCCCGGCAGGAACGCGATGCCGGCCGTGGACGTGCCCAGGAGGAACAGCGCGATGGTCAGCTTGGTTTCGCGCCCGAATCGTCGCTGGATCGCCATCGAGATGACAGTTCCGAACGGCCGGGCGATGAACGCGAACGAGAAGACCACGAACGCGTAGAGGATTCCCTCCAGGCGCTGCTCGAACGGGAAGAATACGTACGGAAAGACCAGCACCGAGGCGATGCCGTAGACGAAGAAGTCGAAATACTCGGAAGCGCGGCCGATGACCACGCCGACGGCGATTTCGCCCGGAGCGATGTGCGAGTGATCGGCATTGCCACTCTGGCTCGGGCCGGCGCCGTTTCCGGACGTGTTCGGCACAGGCTGTGCGCCTTGCGGACTGATGCTGGACGTCGTCGTCATTGCGTTTTGTAATTCGGGTGTCACCGACAGTGACAAAGGTAGGCCATTAACAGGAATGCCCCGAGCGTCTCACCGAAAGCAGTTTCCCGCCATAGGACAAAACGTCCAATAGGCGCCAAGTCCCTTTGGTCGTAGATTGTGGAGTCTTAGCGCAGCCCACGCACTTCTTTCTTTCTCTTCGGCATGCCCACCCTCCACTCCCTTCGCCGATGGCTCGTCTTGCTCCCCCTCGCCTTGCTGGCGGGCTGCAACACGGTGCTCATGAACCCCTCCGGCGACATCGCCAACCAGCAGGGCCGACTCATCGTCGTGTCCACGGTGCTGATGCTGATCATCATCATCCCGGTGATCGCGCTGACCATCTTCTTCGCCTGGCGCTATCGCCAGTCGAACAAAGAGGCCACCTACAGCCCCGACTGGGACCACTCCACCCAGCTCGAACTGGCGATCTGGGCGGCACCGCTGCTGATCATCATCGCGCTGGGCGCGATCACCTGGATCAGCACCCACACGCTCGACCCGTACCGCCCGCTCACGCGCCTGGACGCCAAGCGCCAGATCTCGCCCGAGACCAAGCCGCTGGTGGTCGAAGTGGTGGCGCTCGACTGGAAGTGGCTCTTCATCTACCCCGAGCAGGGCATCGCCACGGTGAATGAACTGGCCGCGCCGGTGGACGTGCCGATCAGCTTCAAGATCACCGCCTCCTCGGTGATGAACTCCTTCTTCATCCCCGCGCTGGCCGGCCAGATCTACGCCATGCCGGGCATGGAAACCAAGCTGCACGCGGTGATCAACAAGCCGGGCGAATTCGAAGGCTTCTCGGCCAACTACAGCGGCGCGGGCTTCTCGGGCATGCGCTTCAAGTTCCACGGCCTGAACAAGGACGACTTCGACCAGTGGGTTGCCAAGGTCAAGGCCGGCAAGGAAGGCGAGCTCACCCGCGAGGGCTACACGAAGCTCGAAGTGCCCAGCGAGCGCGAGCCCGTGCGCCACTACGCCAGCGTCGATGCCGACCTGTACAACGCCATCCTCAACCGCTGCGTCGACCGCAACAAGATGTGCATGAGCCAGATGATGGCCATCGACGCCGACGGCGGCCTGGGCAAGCCCGGCGCATTCAACGTCGCCACCATGCAGAGCTGGCAACCCGACACCCTCAACTCGCCCAAGCGTAAGTACGTGACGGCGATGTGCACCACCGAAGAATGACGATGCTTGCGAACCTTGACCTGACGAAGCTCGTCTTCGGCCGCCTCACGTGGGAGGCGATTCCCTACCACGAGCCCATCCTGCTTGCGACCTTCGCGGCCGTGGTGCTGGGCGGCCTGGCCCTCCTGGGCGCCCTCACCTACTTCAAGGTGTGGGGTGTGCTGTGGCGCGACTGGATCACCAGCATCGACCACAAGAAGATCGGCATCATGTACATCATCCTCGGGCTGGTGATGCTGCTGCGCGGCTTTGCCGACGCGATCATGATGCGGGCCCAGCAGGCCTTCGCCTTCGGAGACAACGCGGGCTTCCTGCCGCCGCACCACTACGACCAGATCTTCACCGCCCACGGCGTGATCATGATCTTCTTCGTGGCGATGCCGCTGGTCACGGGCCTCATGAACTTCGTGGTGCCGCTGCAGATCGGCGCGCGCGACGTGGCCTTCCCGTTCCTGAACAACTTCAGCTTCTGGATGACCACCTTCGGCGCCGGCCTCGTGATGGCGTCGCTGTTCGTCGGCGAGTTCGCCAAGACGGGCTGGCTCGCCTACCCGCCGCTGTCGGGCATTCTCTTCAGCCCCGACGTGGGGGTCGACTACTACATATGGTCACTGCAGATAGCGGGGGTAGGTACCTTGCTCTCTGGCGTGAACCTGCTGGCGACCATCGTGAAGATGCGCGCGCCCGGCATGACCATGATGAAGATGCCCGTCTTCACCTGGACGGCTCTGTGCACCAACGTGCTGATCGTCGCTGCCTTCCCGGTGCTGACCGCCGTTCTGGCCCTGCTGTCGCTCGACCGCTACGTCGGCACCAACTTCTTCACGAACGACCTGGGCGGCAACGCCATGATGTACGTGAACCTGATCTGGATCTGGGGCCACCCCGAGGTGTACATCCTGATCCTGCCTGCCTTCGGCATCTTCTCGGAAGTGGTCTCCACCTTCTCGGGCAAGCGCCTCTTCGGCTACGCCTCGATGGTGTACGCCACGGTTGTGATCACGATCCTGTCGTATCTCGTGTGGCTGCACCACTTCTTCACCATGGGCTCGGGCGCCAGCGTGAATTCGTTCTTCGGCATCACGACGATGATCATCTCGATCCCGACGGGCGCGAAGATCTTCAACTGGCTCTTCACCATGTACCGCGGCCGCATCCGCTACGAGCTGCCGATGATGTGGACCATCGGCTTCATGATCACCTTCGTGATCGGCGGCATGACCGGCGTGCTGCTGGCCGTTCCCCCGGCCGACTTCGTGCTGCACAACAGCCTGTTCCTCATTGCCCACTTCCACAACGTGATCATCGGCGGCGTGCTGTTCGGCATGCTGGCGGGCATCACCTACTGGTTCCCCAAGGCCTTCGGCTACAAGCTCGATCCGTTCTGGGGCAAGTGCTCGTTCTGGTTCTGGATCATCGGCTTCTGGTTCGCCTTCATGCCGCTGTACATCCTGGGCCTGATGGGCGTCACCCGCCGCATGAGCCACTTCCAGGACATGTCGCTGCAGATCTGGTTCCAGATCGCCGCCTTCGGCGCCGTGCTGATCGCGCTGGGCATCGCCTCCTTCATCATCCAGCTGGTGGTGAGCTACATCCGCCGCGATTCGCTGCGCGATACCACGGGCGATCCGTGGAACGGCCGCACGCTCGAATGGTCGACCTCCTCGCCGCCGCCGGCCTACAACTTCGCGTTCACGCCGCGCATCCATGACAACGATGCCTGGACCGACATGAAGCGCCGCGGCTACGAGCGTCCGCTCGAGGGCTTCACCCCGATCCACATGCCCAAGAACACCAGCGCCGGCTTCATCATCGCGGCCCTGGCGGCGGTCTGCGGCTTCGCGCTGATCTGGCAGATGTGGCTCGTGGCGGGCATCGGCTTCGTCGCCATGCTGGCCGCCGTGATCATTCATACCTTCAACTACAAGCGCGACTACTACATCCCCGCGGAAGACGTCGTTCGCACCGAGGGCGAACGCACGCGCCTCTTGGGTGTCTCGGGAGTCTCGGGAGCCGCCCATGTCTGATACCACCGCCCTCCACGCCCCCGCGGGCACCCACGCCCACAGCGACCACACCGGCAAGCCGCCCGTGTTCGAGCTGTTCCACGTCGGCAACGACCATCACCCGGAAAACGGCACGCTGCTGGGCTTCTGGCTCTACCTGATGAGCGACTGCCTCATCTTCGCGTGCCTGTTCGCGGTGTACGGCGTGCTGGGCCGCAGCTACGCGGCCGGCCCCTCGGGCGCCGATTTGTTCGATCTGCCGCTGGTGGCGATCAACACCTCGCTGCTGTTGCTGTCGTCGATCACCTACGGCTTCGCGATGCTCGAGATGCAGAAGAAGCGCATGGGCGGCGTGCTCGTGTGGCTGGCCATCACGGGCCTTTTGGGCGCGGGCTTCATCGGCCTCGAACTGTACGAATTCGCGCACCTGCTGCACGAAGGCGCGGGCCCGCAGCGCAGCGCGTTCCTGTCGTCGTTCTTCGCGCTGGTCGGCACCCACGGGCTGCACGTGAGCTTCGGCATCATCTGGCTCATCGTCCTGATGATCCAGCTGCCCAAGCACGGCTTCACCGCCGCGAACCGCCGCCGTCTGATGTGCCTGTCGATGTTCTGGCACTTCCTGGACGTCGTGTGGATCGGCGTCTTCACTTTCGTGTATTTGATGGGATCGATGGCATGAGCGCCCACACCGACACCGCCGCGCACGGTCACGACGCGCATGGCGCCCACGACGACCATCACGACGATGGCCCCGTGAGCCACAGCACCTTCAAGGGCTACATGACCGGTTTCGTGCTGGCCGTGATCCTGACGGCAATTCCGTTCTGGCTCGTGATGGGCAAGGTGTTCGCGAACACCAACACCACGTCGCTCATCATCCTGGGCTTCGCCGCGGTGCAGATCGTCGTGCACATGATCTATTTCCTGCACATGGACGCCAAGTCCGAGAGCGGATGGAACATGCTGGCGCTGATCTTCACGATCGTGCTCGTCGTCATCACATTGGCCGGATCGCTCTGGGTCATGTATCACATGAACACCAACATGATGCCGATGTCGGTGCACGACATGAAGAACATGCCTTGACGCCCCTGCCGCCAGACCTCCTCCCCAGCCACGACAAACCGGCAGGCCGCCCGCGCTCCGCGGCCGCCCGGGTGGCACTGGCGGTCTGTGCGGTGCTTGCCTTTGCCGGCTTTTTCGCGCTCGGCACCTGGCAGGTCGAGCGCAGGGCCTGGAAGCTCGATCTCATCGCCCGCGTCGACCAGCGCGTGCATGCCCCGGCCGCCGAGCCCCCCGCGCGCGCCGCCTGGCCGCAAGTGAACGCGGCCAACGACGAATACCGCCATGTGCGCGTCACCGGCACCTTCCTGCACGACAAGGAAACCCTGACCCAGGCCAGCACCCGGCTCGGCGCAGGCTTCTGGGTGCTGACGCCATTGCAGACGGCCGACGGCACCGTGGTGCTGGTCAATCGCGGCTTCGTGCCGCCCGAAGCCCGCGAACGCGCGAGCCGCGCGGCCACCAAGGCGAAGGGCGAAGTCACTGTCGCCGGCCTCTTGCGCATCACCGAGCCCAAGGGCGGATTCCTCCGCAAGAACGACCCCGCCGCAGACCGCTGGTTCTCGCGCGATGTGCAGGCCATCGGCGCGGCACGCGGGTTGAAAGACGTGGCGCCGTACTTCGTCGATGCGGAGGCCGATCCGTCGCTCTCTGCAGAAACGGCCGACTACCCCGTGCGTGGCTTGACGGTCATCGCCTTCCCCAACAGCCACCTCGTCTACGCCCTCACCTGGTACGGGCTGGCACTGATGGTCCTGGGCGCCGCCTGGTTCGTCTGGCGCGACGGGCGCAAGCGCGCCGGGCGGGCTCCCGGCGGCAGCAGCGAAAATGCGGCCCATGCCGACCCCAGCCCTCGCTCCGATGCGTACCGCGACTGAAGCGGTCGCGGGCGAGCTGCCCGCCCCCCGCGCAGGCGTGGTGAGCCTGGACAACGCCACCGGCCACAAGAACATGCAGCAGCTGATCCAGCTGCGCTGGTTCGCGGTGGTCGGGCAGGTCGCCACCATCCTGGTGGTGCACTACGGCTTCGGCATCCGGCTGCCGCTGGACAACATGCTGCAGGTGCTCACCTGCCTCGCGCTCTTCAACATGGTGAGCCTGCTGCGCTCGCGCACCCACCGCCGGGTGACCAACGGCGAGCTGTTCCTCGCGCTGCTGGTCGACGTGGCCACGCTCACGGCGCAGCTCTACCTGAGCGGCGGCGCGACCAACCCGTTCGTCTTTCTGTACCTGCTGCAGGTGATCCTGGGCGCAGTGCTGCTGAAGGCCTGGTCGACCTGGACAATCGTGGTCATCACCAGCCTGTGCTTCGCGGGGCTGGCCCTCTTCTCGCGCCCGCTCGCGCTGCCGCTGGACCACAACCGGGGCCTCTGGAGCCCCTACATCCAGGGCATGCTGGTGTGCTTCGCGCTCAATGCGGCGCTGCTGGTGATCTTCATCACCCGCATCAGCCGCAACCTGCGCGCCCGCGATGCGCGGCTGGCCGACCTGCGCCAGCGCGCCTCGGAAGAAGAACACATCGTGCGCATGGGCCTGCTCGCCTCGGGCGCGGCGCACGAGCTGGGCACGCCGCTTGCCACGCTGGCGGTGATCCTCGGAGACTGGCGGCGCCTGCCGCATTTCAGCTCCGACCCCGAACTCCTGACCGAGGTGGCGGAAATGGAACTGCAGATCCAGCGCTGCAAGAGCATCGTGAGCGGCATCCTGCTGTCGGCCGGGGAGGCGCGCGGCGAATCGTCGGAAGAAACCACAGTGAGCACCTTCCTGGACGACCTCGTGGAGGAATGGCGCACCACCCGCCCGGTCGAGGAGTTCGACTACGACAACCGCTTCGGGCAAGACCTGCCCATGGTTTCCGACTCAGCCCTGAAGCAGATGATCTGCAACGTGCTCGACAACGCCCTGGAGGCCTCGCCGCACTGGCTGCGCCTCGAAGCGGCGCACGATGCGGACAACCTCACGATCACCGTCACCGACGCAGGCCCGGGCTTCCTGCCGGCGATCCTCAAGGAGTTCGGCAAGCCCTACCAGTCGAGCAAGGGCCGCCCCGGCGGCGGGCTCGGGCTGTTCCTCGTCGCCAACGTGGCGCGCACCTTGGGCGGCCGCGTCGCGGCGCGCAACCGGCCCGAAGGCGGCGCCATCGTGACCGTCACGCTGCCGCTCGCGGCCGTCGTGCTGGAAGAGGAAGAAGCCGACGACGAAGCGGTCTCGCCGGCCGAGCCCATCGCCAACGCAAAGCCATGACGGAAGAAACCGCCGAAGCCCCACGCCAGTTGCTGATCGTCGAGGACGACGAGGCGTTCGCGCGCACGCTCAGCCGCTCCTTCGAGCGCCGCGGCTACACAGTGATGCACGCGAGCAATGCCGAGGAAGTCGAGGCGCTGCTGGAGACTCGCTCGCCGGAGCAATCGCCGGGCTATGCGGTGGTCGACCTGAAACTCAACGGCGAGGCCTCGGGCCTGGCCTGCGTGCAGATGCTGCACCGTCACAACCCGAAGACACTGATCGTGGTGCTCACTGGCTTTGCGAGCATCGCCACCGCAGTGGAGGCCATCAAGCTGGGCGCCTGCCACTACCTGGCCAAGCCCTCGAACACCGACGACATCGAGGCCGCCTTCGGCCGCGCGAACGGCACCACCGAGGTGGAGCTGACCAACCGTTCGACCTCGATCAAGACGCTGGAGTGGGAGCGCATCCACGAGATGCTGGCCGAGACCGGCTTCAACATCTCCGAGACCGCGCGGCGTCTTGGCATGCATCGGCGCACATTGGCACGCAAACTCGGCAAACAGCAGGTCAAGTAACATGATCTGCCGGTTTCGCGAATTCGCGCGGAACCAAACCGATTCTCGAGGTTCTGTTCCTGATGACGAATAGCCCACCCATGCAGCCGCAGCCCCTTTCCGCCGGTCCGAAGAAGCCGGCGCCCGTTGCCGCCCGCGACCAGACCGGGATGGAAGAACTCTTCAATGCGCTGAGCCACGGCCTCGGCCTGGTGCTGGCGATTGCCTCGCTGCCCATCCTGATCTACAGCGCAGCCCAGAAGGGCCAGGCCGCGAGCGTGGTCGGCGTCTCGCTCTTCGCGGGCACGGCCATCGTGCTGTATCTCATCTCCACGCTGTACCACGCGTTGCCGATCGGCCGCGCCAAGGCCTGGTTCAACCGGTTGGACCACGCGGCCATCTATCTCTTCATCGCGGGCAGCTACATGCCCTTTCTGTTCGGCGTGCTGCGCGGGCCGTGGGGCTGGACGCTGTTCGGTGCCATTTGCGCGGCGGCCGCGCTGGGCGTGGGCGCCAAGCTGTTCAACCGGCTGCAGCATCCGCTGTGGTCGACCGGGCTCTATGTGGCGATGGGCTGGATGGCGCTGATGGCGGCGGTGCCGCTGTATGAGCGCATGTCACCGGCGGGGCTGGGTTGGCTCGTGGCGGGCGGTTTGTTCTACACGGCGGGCGCCGTCGTCTTCCTGTTCGACAACAAGATCCGCTTCGCGCATTCGGTGTGGCACTTGTTCGTGCTGGCCGGCAGCACCTGCCATTTCTTTGCCGTGCTCTGGCACTCGCACGGCTGAGCTTTCTCTTTCAGCAATCAGTAGTGCGGCGGTAGCTCGTCGCGAAGATTGCGCGCCGCTCCATCCTGCCCCGCGTTCTGGCTCAGTTGCCGCAGGTGCGCCACCTGCTGGATCAGGCCGTCGATCTGCTGCTGTTGCCGGTAGATCGTCATGTTCAGTTGCTCCAGCAGGTCGTCGGCGTAGCTCGACTTGATCTCTAGTTCGGTCAGCCGCTCGGTCACGTCGTTCGGTAGGTGTTCCATGCCGCTATTGGACAGGAAGACTTGCTTGTTCTTTGTGACGCCTTGCCTTGCTCCCTCCCCTTCCGGGGGAGGGCTGGGGTAGGGGCTGGCGGCGCATCAAGCACCAGCGGCGTTGCGAAGGCCGCGTGCCCCCATCCCAGCCTTCCCCCGGAAGGGGAAGGAGCAAGACGCGCGTTCAACAGGCAGACGATTCCAACGCCACCGCGCCCGCTTCGACGTGCGTCTCGCCGCGCAGGAACACGAACACCACCAGCGCCGTCAACACGGTCACGCCGGCCAGCACGCACAGCAAGGTGCCGAACGCCGCGCCGTAGGCGTGCAGCAGGGCAGCGCGGTCCACGCCGGGCAGCAGCGCGAGCGCCTGCGACAGATCGCCCGTCGTCACCCGCTGCGCAGCCTGCGATGTCGCTCCGGGATGCGCCGGCAGCCGCGACAGTTGCAGCGAAACCAATGCCGTCAGCCCCGCCCCGACCAACGCAAGCGCAACCCCTTCCCCCGCCACCCGCACCGTGTTGAAGATGCCCGACGCCATGCCCGCCCGCTCGCGCGGCACCACGCTCACCGCGAGCCCGTCCATCAGGCCCCAGGGAAGGCCGATGCCCGCGCCGATCAGCAGCAGCGGCCACACGATCGCGTGCAGCGGCGTGCCCGGCGCGCAGTAACTGAGCCAGAGCAACCCCACCGCGCACACCAGCAGCCCCACGGCCGAGATCACGCCGGCCGAGAACCGGTGCGCGAGCGACGCCGCGAGCGTCGGCACCACGAGGATCGGTCCCGAGAGCGCGAACATGAACACGCCCGCCTCCATCGCGCTGCGCCCTTCCAGTCCGACGAAGCGGATCGGCAGCAGCACCAGCAGCACGACAAAGCCATAGGCCGGCGCCGCGGCCAGCAGTTGTACGCCGACGAAGCGCGGAAAGCGGAACAGCGTCAGGTCGAGCATCGGATGCGCCACGCGCCGCTCGATGGCGATGAAGGCCGCGCCCATGAGCGCCGCGCTTGCCAGCGCACCGATCACCCACGGGCTGCCCCAGCCGCTGTCGGGCGCCTGCAGCACGCCGAGCGTGAGCAGCGTCAGCGCGGCGGTGAAGGTGAGCGTGCCCGGCACATCGAGCCCCATCGCATGCGGGTTGCGCGACTCGCGCATGCTCAGCGAGGCGATGCACAGCGCCACGAGGCTGATCGCGCCCGGGCTCAGCATCACCGACTGCCAGCCGAAGCTCTCGGCGAGCCCGCCCGAGAGGATCGACCCGCACGACAGCCCCACGCCGAACGAAGTGCCGATGAAGCTGAACGCCCGCGTGCGCGCTGGGCCGTCGAACACCTGCGCCAGCGCCGCTGTGCCCGATGCGAACGCGGCCGCAGAGCCCAGCCCCTGCAGGGCACGCGCGAGGTCGAAAGCGACGATGCCGGGCGCGAGCGTCAGCAGCGAACTGCTGAGTGCCACCACCGCAAGCCCCATGAGGAAGACGCGCTTGCGGCCATAGGCATCGGCGAGCGCGCCGGCGGCCATCAGCGTCGCGCCGAAGCTCAGCATGAAGGCGTTGGTCACCCAGTTGAGCTGCACCGGGCTGCCGCCCAGCGCATCGCGGATCGCGGGCAGCACCACCGCCGGGCCGGTGAAGCTGAGCGGCATGCCCAGCGCCGCGAGGCAGACGGCGGCGAGCAGCCAGTTCTTGTTGTCGGAAAGCGAGGAAGGCGAAGACATCGAGGGCTTTCACGCCGAAGGGAAGAAGGAGCACCGAAGATAGAAAGGAATCAATGGAATGAAAATGGCGCCATTGATCCTCACACTCCCAACCCAGGGTTGTTAATCCATGGACAGCTTCAGCGGACTCGAATCCTTCGTGCGGGCGGCCGACCTGCTGAGCTTTGCCAAGGCCGGGCGGTTGCTCGGCATCTCGGCCTCGGCCGTGGGCAAGAACGTCGCGCGGCTCGAACAGCAGCTGGGCCTGCGGCTCTTCAACCGCACCACGCGGCATGTACGGCTGACCGAGGAAGGCGCGATGTTCCACGAGCGCTGCCGGCGCATCCTCGACGAGCTCGACGATGCGCGGGCCATGATGCAGGACGCGGTCGCAGCCCCGCGCGGCCGCGTTCGCGTGAGCCTGCCGACCATCGGCTATCGCTTCCTGCTGCCGATCCTGCCGGCCTTCAAGGCACGCTTTCCCGAGATCGAACTCGACCTCGACTTCAACGACCGCTTGGTCGACGTGATCGCCGAAGGCGTGGACGTGGCGATCCGCAGCGGCGAGCTCGGCGACTCGCAGCTCGTGGCGCGCCGGCTCGGCCCGTTCAATTTCGTGCTCGTCGCCTCGCCTGCCTACCTGGCCGAGCACGGCGTGCCGCAGGTGCCGGCCGACCTCGCGCGGCACAGTTGCCTCCGCTACAAGTTCGTGACCGGCGGAAAGATCGAGGACTGGGACCTGCCCGGCCTGCCCACGCAACTGCCGCCCGGGCTTCTGTGCAACAACATGGAAGCCATGCTCGGCGCGGCCGTCGCCGGCCTCGGCGTGGCCTACATGCCCGACTTCCTCGCGCGCGATTCGCTCTGCCGCGGCGAACTGCAGCGCGTGCTGGAGACGCACCTCGTGCGCCAGGGGCAGTTCTCGGCGCTGTGGTCATCGAGCCGGCAGTTGTCGCCGAAGGTCAGGGCGTTTGTGGACTTTGCGGGGGAGCACATGTTCAGGGAAGCGCTGCCGCCAACTCGCTGACCTCGCGGGGTGGCGCCTCGACGCGCGGCACGCTCTCCTTGGGCTGCGCCTTCACCGGCTCACTCCCCATCCGGCTCAGCGCAATCGCCGCCTGCAACGGATAAAGCGTCCGCGCATCCCCTTCGGCCTTGTTGCTCACCGTCGTCCCCGCGCCCTCGCTCATGCTGGCCGTGCGCACCGCGTCCAGCCGATGCGTGGGCACCATGAACGGCGAATGCGTCGTGTAGACGATCTGGTTGCCGAAGTCGTGTTCGAAGTGCGCGAGCAGGTCGGCCTGCGAATGCGCATGCAGGTGAAGGCCGGGCTCGTCCAGCAGCAGGATCGCATCGCCCGCGCCCCGCGTATCCGCAAAGAACGTGATGTAGAACGAGAAGAACCACTGGAAGCCGCGGCTGCGTTCGTCGAGATTCACTTCGACCTCGTAGGCGCCGTTCGGGTCGGAGACCAGCGTGTCCATGTATGGCCCGTCGAGGTTGAAGCGGACCTTCAGTTCGCGGTCTTTCCACACGCGGCGGATTTCCGACGTGACGACCGAGCCGGCGCGGTTCACGAGCTGGTTGCGCGTGGCCTGGTCGTTCTTCTCCAGCAAGTCCTGCAACTGCTGCGGGTCGAGCCCTGCGACCTTGCAGAGCTTCTCGAAGCTGCGTTGCTCGGGCGTCGCCTGGCCCCAGCCCTTGCGCACGAGGTAGTCGGCGATGTTCTGGCGGCCGGGCAGCGCGGGGTATTCATCCACGTAGACAAAACGCGGCAGCTTTCCGAGCACCCATTGCTTCGCCTTCGCGAGCGCGGGCGTGTCGTTGGCGATGGCGTGCGCCATGTCCTCGAGTTCGACCAGCATCTGCTCCTGCTTGTCGCTGAGTTCGGCATCCGCGGTGGCCATCGCCTTGCGCAAGGCCTGCAACGCCTTCACCGCGCCTTCGGACCACCGGATGTAGTCGGGGCTCGGAATCATCGCGGCGTCGAAAGCGTCGGCCTCCTGCTCCAGCGTGGCGCGGGCGGCTTCGGCGACCTTCTCGGCCGCAGCTTTGACGGCGGGCACGATCTTGCGGACCTTGCCCTTGATGTCGGACACGTCGAGCGAGAGTTCGCCGAGGCCTTCGAGGCCGGTCCAGCGGGTCGCGGCGTAGCCCCGGCCCGCGGTGACGTGGCGCACCTCGGATGCGCGCGGAAGAATCGCCTTCAGCTCGGCGCGTTCGCTGTCGTCGAGCGCCCAGCGCGTGGAAACGACGGGCGTGTCGCCCTGGCACTCTTCAAGACGGCGGTGCCGCGGAAAGTCCTTGATCGGACTGAGTTCGACAAGGCCTTCGGCCGGGTTCAGGCTGTGAAGCGCGCGCAGCAGGTTCGATTTGCCGCTGTCGTTTCGGCCGAGGATCGCGGTGATCTGCGTGGAGTCGATGGAGCCGCTGTCGTTGATCGAGCGAAAGTTGGTGATCTGGAATGACGCCAAGCGCATGCAGGAATTTCTCTTCTTGAAATGGATACGGGGCCGGGGAATGTATTGCATCCCCGGCCCCGTCCTGCCGATCGCGAAAGAAAAAAACTGTACGGCGTCGTCGGTTCCTATTCGGCCGCGCGCCGCAGTGTGTCGACCACCGGCCGGCGCAGCACATCGCGCAGGCCCCACCACCCCGCCGCCAGCGCGAGCACCGCACCGGCCAGCGCACCCGCAACGGGAACGATCGGCGATGCAGTCCAGGTGAACTCGAACACGTAGCGTGCGAGCCCCCAGCCGATCACCGAGGCCACGATGCTCGCGAGAAAGCCCGCGAGCAGGCCGACGCCGATCAGCTCGGCGCGCTGCACCTGCCGCAAGAGGCTCGCGCGTGCGCCGACGGCACGCATCACCGCGAACTCGCGCGCCCGCTCCTCGCGCGTGGCCGTGACCGCGGCGAACAGCACCACGAGTCCCGCCGCGAGCGTGAAGCCGAACAGGAATTCGACCGCGCGGATCACCTGGTCGAGCACACGCTGCACCTGGTTGATGGTCGCGCTCATGTCCACGTTGGTCACGTTGGGGTAGCTGCGCACCAGCGCGTTGTCGAAGCCGCGCGTCTCGGGCGCGCGGAAGGCCCCCATGTAAGTCACGGGCACGTCGGGCAGCGAGGCTACCGTGTACATCACGAAGAAGTTGGCGTGCATCGAGCCCCAGTCGACCTTGCGCAGCGAGGTGATGCGCGCGTCGTTCTGCATGCCGCCGATGTCGAAGCGCAGCGTGTCGCCGAGCTTCAGGCCCAGCGTCTCGGCCAGGCCCTCTTCCACGCTCACCTCGCCTGCGGCGCCGGGCTTCCATGCCCCGGCCGTGATGCTGTTGTGCGCGGGCGCTTCCATCGCATTGCTGAGGTTGAACTCACGGTCCACCAGGCGCTTGGCGCGGTCTTCGACGTAATCGTCGGGAGTCACCGGCTTGTCGTTGATGGCGACGAGGCGGCCGCGGATCATCGGATACCAATCGAACTTGCCCACGCCCGCATCGCGCAGCGACTTCTGGAAGGCATCGCTCTGGTCCGGCATCACGTTGATGACGAAGCGGTTCGGCGCATCGGGCGGCGTGGCCTGGCGCCAGCTCGCGACGAGGTCGGTGCGCAGCAGCACGAGCAGCACCAGCGCCAGGAGGCCCACCGCGAGCGCGCTGACCTGCACCACGGCATAGGCGGGCCGCGCCGAAATCTGCCGCGTGGCGAGCACCAGCCAGCGCGGCGCGGTCGTTTCGTTGACGCTTCGGCGCAGCACCTTCACCGCGAGCCAGCTCAGGAGTGCGAACACGGCCACCGCACCCGCGAAGCCGCCGACCGCGATCAGGCCGAGCTTGATGTCGCTGCTCGCCGCCATCAACAGCGCGGCGAAGCCCGCCACGCCGATGCCCAGCACCGCGAGCGAGGCTGGCTTGAGCCCACCCACATCGCGCCGGATCACGCGCAGCGGCGGCACGCGCGCGAGCTGAAGCACGGGAGGCAGGCCGAAGGCGAACAGCAGCGTGAGCCCCATGCCAAGGCCGAAGGCCACGGGCCACAGCGTGGCGGCGGGCAGCGCGGTCTCGACCAGCCCGGCCAGCAGCAGCACGAACACATAGTGCACCGCGAAGCCGATGGCCACGCCAAGGCCGCTCGCCACGAGGCCGATCACCGCGAACTCGAAGGCATAGGCCATCGCGATGGTGCGCTGGCTCTGGCCGAGCACGCGCAGCATCGCGCAGTCGTCCAGGTGGCTGGCCGCGAAGCCGCGCGCGGCGAGCGCCACGGCCACGGCCGAGAGCAGCGCCGCGAGCAGCGCGACGAGGCTCAGGAATTTCTCGGCGCGCTCAAGCGTCTGGCGCATCTCAGGCCGGCCGCCTTCGAACGAGTCGAGCCGCACGCCGCGCAGCTCGCCCTTCTTGATGGTGGCCTCGGCCCATTCGGTGAAACGCTTGACCGCCGCATCGCTGCCCGCCACCGCATAGCGGTAGCCCACGCGGCTGGCCGGCTGCACGAGCCCGGTGCGGGCGACGTCGGCCTGATTGAGCATCACGCGCGGCGAGAAGCTCATGAAGCCGGCGCCGCGGTCGGGCTCCAGCGTGATGATGCGGCCCACGCGCAGGCTGGTGTCGCCCAGGAGCAGCGGGTCGCCGATCTTCAGGCCGAGCGAATCGAGCAGCGAGGCATCGACCCACACCTCGCCGGCCGGCGGGATGTCGCGGGTGATCTCGCCGGGGCCGGCGAAGCTGGTCGAGGTCTGCAGGTTGCCCCGCAATGGATAGCCCGCCGTCACCGCCTTCAGCGCCACCAGCTTGCTCGCGCCGCCCTGCACGTCGTCGGCCCGCGCCATGGTGGGAAAGCCATAGGTGGCGGTGCCTTCCAGGCCCAGCGACTTCGCCTGCGCCACGAAGGCATCGGGCGTCGGGTTGTCGCTCACGATCACCGCATCGCCGCCCAGCAGTTGCCGCGCATCGCGCTTCAGCCCGCCCTGCAGCCGGTCGGCAAAGAAGCCGACCGCCGTGAGTGCGGCCACGGCCAGCAGCACGGCAACGATCAAGAGGCGCAGCTCGCCGGCGCGCAAGTCGCGCCAGAGGGTGCGCCAGCCAAGGCGGAGGGAGTCGGTCATGGCGCGAACGATAGCCGACGCCTAAGGCGACGGACGGATTCAAGGGTTATTGCGCCCTCCGGGCCCTTGATCGCGGCGGCATGCTGTCGCATGATGCGAAAAAAGCATCCAGTTACCGCGCCGGGACTACCCCGCCGGCAACAACGGAAGCCAAAAAACCAGCCGGACCGCCTTCCCCCACAAGGAGTGTCGATGTCACGATGTCAGCGCTTGCAAACCGTCGGCCTGTGCCTGGCCCTGAGTTTGCTCTTGAGTGCCTGCGATCCCAAGCCGACTGCGTCGGCAGCGGGCGCATCCTCTTCGTCCGGGGCCAGCCCCAGCGGCGTCAAGCCCGCCGACTCCGGCGACAAGATCGATCCCTCCTCCGCCCACAAAGGCCCGTCCGAAGGCGGCGCAGCCGTGGGCGGCATGAGCGGCCAGGGCGGCGCCTCGACCGGAGGTGCGCCTGCGCCGAGCGGCGGCGATGGCACTGCGCCCAAATAACGAGCAGATAGCGAGCAGACAGCCCCGTTTCCTTTTCCCACGCAAAACAGAAGAAGACCCCGATGAAACAACCCACTTCAGTTGTGCAGGAGGTGATGTCATGGACATAAGCCGCCGGCAATTCTTCCGTGTCAGCAGCGCGGGCCTGATCGGCTCGAGCATCGTCGCGCTCGGCTTCTCGCCGACCGCTGCGCTGGCCGAGGCGCGCAACTTCAAGCTCGCGCGCACCACCGAGACGCGCAACACCTGCCCGTACTGCTCGGTGGGCTGCGGGCTCATCATGTACAGCCTGGGCGACAAGGCCAAGAACGTGGTGTCCGACATCCTCCACATCGAGGGCGACGCCGACCACCCGGTGAATCGCGGCACGCTGTGCCCCAAGGGCGCGGGCCTGCTGGACTTCGTGCACAGTCCGATGCGGCTGAAGTACCCCGAAGTGCGCGAGGCCGGCAGCACCGAGTGGAAGCGCATCGGCTGGAACGAGGCGCTGGACCGCATCGCCAAGCTGCTCAAGGCCGACCGCGACGCCAACTTCCAGACCACCAACGCCGACGGCAAGACCGTCAACCGCTGGACCAGCTCGGGCATGCTCTGCGCCTCGGCCTCGTCCAACGAAACCGGATACATCACGCACAAGGCATTCCGCTCGACCGGGATGCTGGTGTTCGACAACCAGGCACGCGTTTGACACGGACCTACGGTGGCCAGTCTGGCCCCGACGTTCGGACGCGGTGCGATGACCAACCATTGGCAGGACATCCAGAACGCGGATGTCGTGCTGATCATGGGCGGCAATGCCGCGGAGGCGCATCCGTGCGGCTTCAAGTGGGTCATCGAGGCCAAGAAGCAGAACAAGGCGCGCCTTGTCGTGGTCGACCCGCGCTTCACGCGCTCGGCCGCCATGGCCGACTACTACGCGCCGGTGCGCGCCGGGTCGGACATCGCGTTCCTCGCGGGGGTCATCAACTTCCTCTTGAGCAACGACAAGATCCAGACGGAGTACGTGCGCAACTACACCAACGCGCCGTTCATCGTCGGGCCTGACTACAAGTTCGAGGACGGCCTCTTCAGCGGCTACAACGCCGAGAAGCGCAACTACGACCCCAAGTCGTGGGGCTATGCGCTCGACGAAGCCGGCATGGCCAAGGTCGACATGACCATGCAGGACCCGAACTGCGTGCTGCAGGTGATGAAGCGGCATTACGCGCGCTACACGCCCGAGCTGGTGAGCCGCATCACGGGCACGCCGCAGGACAAGTTCGTGAAGGTCTGCGAGTACATCGCGAGCACCAGCGTGCCCACGCGCACCATGACGATCATGTACGCGCTCGGCTGGACACAGCACAGCCAGGGCTCGCAGATGATCCGCACCGGCGCCATCGTGCAGCTGCTGCTCGGCAACATCGGCGTGCCCGGCGGCGGCATGAACGCGCTGCGCGGTCACAGCAACATCCAGGGCTTGACGGACCTGGGCCTGCTGTCGAACTCGCTGCCCGGCTACATGTCGCTCGCGCGGGACGGCGAGCAGAACCTGCCCGACTACTACAAGACCCGCGCGCTCAAGGCGCTGCGTCCCAACCAGATGAGCTACTGGCAGAACTACCCCAAGTTCTTCGTCAGCATGCAGAAATCGTGGTGGGGCGACGCGGCCACGGCCGAGAACGAGTGGGCCTTCCACTACCTGCCCAAGATCGACAAGCTCTACGACGTGCTGCAGGCTTTCGAGCTCATGAACCAGGGCAAGCTCAACGGCTACATCTGCCAGGGCTTCAACCCGGTGGGCTCCTTCCCCGACAAGAAGAAGATCATCGACGGGCTCTCCAAGCTCAAGTTCCTGGTCACCATCGATCCGCTGCAGACCGAGACCAGCGAGTTCTGGCGCAACTTCGGCGAGTTCAACGACGTCAAGACCACCGACATCCAGACCACGGTGTTCCGCCTGCCGTCGACCTGCTTCGCGGAGGAAGACGGCTCGCTCACCAACTCCAGCCGCTGGCTGCAGTGGCACTGGAAGGGCGCGGAGCCGCCGGGCGAGGCCAAGGGCGACATCGAGATCGTGGCGGGCATCTACAACCGCATGCGCCAGGCCTACATCAAGGACGGCGGCGCCTTCCCCGATCCGATCGTCAAGCTGACGTGGCCCTACAAGATTCCGCATTCGCCCTCGGCACAAGAGCTGGCGATGGAATACAACGGCCGCGCGCTCACCGACCTGCTCGATCCGAAGGACCCGACCAAGCCGCCGACGGCCAAGGCCGGCGAACAGCTCTCGGGCTTCGGGCTCCTGCGGGACGACGGCTCCACCGCCGCGGGCTGCTGGATCTACACCGGCGCCTGGACGCAGGCCGGCAACCAGATGGCGCGGCGCGACAACGCCGATCCGTTCGGCATCGGCATGGTGCAGAACTGGGCGTGGGCGTGGCCGGCGAACCGGCGCATCCTCTACAACGGCGCCTCCACCGACCCGGCCACCGGCAAGGCGTGGATTGCGAAACGCAGTCTCGTCGCGTGGAACGGCAAGGCGTGGACAGGTGCCGACGTGCCCGACATCCGGCCCGATGCGAACCCGATGGAGGCCGAGGCGGTGCGCCCCTTCATCATGACGGCCGAAGGCGTGGCGCGGCTCTTTGCACCCACCGGCATGGCCGAGGGTCCGCTGCCCGAGCACTACGAGCCCTTCGAGTCGCCGCTGGTCAACAACCTGATGCACCCGAACAACCCGAAGGCGCGCGCCAACCCCGCGGCACGCATCTTCAAGGGCGACCTCGAGCGGCTGGGCGTGCCGAAGGACTTCCCGTACGTGGCGACCAGCTACCGGCTCACCGAGCACTTCCACTACTGGACGAAGAACGTGCGCACCTCGGCCATCATCCAGCCGCAGCAGTTCGTCGAGATCGGCGAGGAGCTCGCGAAGGACAAGGGCATCGCCAACGGCGACATGGTGAAGGTGTCGAGCAAGCGCGGCTTCATCAAGGCGGTGGCGCTGGTGACCAAGCGCATCGTCGGGCTGCAGGTCGATGGGCGCACGGTGCACACGGTGGGGCTGCCGAACCACTGGGGGTTTGTCGGCATCGCCAAGCCCGGGTACCTGGTGAACACGCTCACGCCGTTCGTGGGCGATGCGAACACGCAGACGCCCGAGTACAAGTCGTTCACCGTGAATATCGAGAAGGCATAAGCGATGTCATCCCTCCAAACCCTGGACATCGCCGCGCGCTCGGCCACGACCACGCCGTCGCCCGACATCCGCCATCGCCCGCAGGTGCAGGAGGTGGCCAAGCTGATCGACGTGTCGACCTGCATCGGCTGCAAGGCCTGCCAGGTCGCGTGCATGCAGTGGAACGACCTGCGCGACGAGGTCGGCACCACGCACGGCACCTACGACAACCCGAACGACCTCACACCCGCCTCCTGGACCGTGATGCGTTTCTCGGAGGTCGAGCCCGAGGCCGGCAAGCTCGAATGGCTGATCCGCAAGGACGGCTGCATGCACTGCGACGACCCCGGCTGCCTGAAGGCCTGCCCGGCGCCGGGCGCGATCGTGAAGTACAGCAACGGCATCGTCGACTTCATCAGCGAGCATTGCGTGGGCTGCGGCAACTGCGTGACCGGCTGCCCGTTCGACGTGCCGCGCATCAGCAAGGGCGACAACAAGGCCTACAAGTGCTCGCTGTGCTCCGACCGGGTGGGCGTGGGCCTGGAACCGGCCTGCGTGAAGGCCTGCCCCACCGGCGCGCTGCACTTCGGCACCAAGGAAGACATGCACGAGTACGCCTCGGAGCGCATCGTCGACCTGAAGGACCGGGGCTTTGCCAACGCCGGCGTGTACGACCCGGCCGGCGTCGGCGGCACGCACGTCATGTACGTGCTGCAGCATGCCGACCGCCCGGGCCTCTATGCCAACCTGCCGAAGGACCCGCACATCAGCCCGCTGGTGTCGCTGTGGAAGGGCGTGGCCAAGCCGCTCGCGGTGGTCGCGATGATCGGCGCGGTGGTCGGCAGCTTCTTCCACTACATGAAGACCGGGCCGATCGAGCCGAAGGACGAGCACCCCGATGCCGATGCCGACGGCAAGCCCGACGACGTGGTGGTGATCGAAGAGCCGCCGGCCACGACGGCAGCACCCCGCGCGACCGAAGCCCGAGGAGACACGCGATGACCCGCTACTACCTTCGCCGCTACCGCGATGCCACCCGCATGAACCACTGGTTCGTCGCGATCATGTTCTTCGCGGCCGCGCTCTCGGGCCTGGCCTTCTTCCACCCGAGCCTCTACTTCTTCAGCACGCTCTTCGGCGGCGGGCCGTGGACGCGCATCCTGCACCCCTTTCTCGGCCTCTTGATGGTGCTGGGCTTCGTGTTCCTGTTCTTCACGATGTGGCGCGAGAACCTGCTGGACCGCAGCGACCGCGACTGGCTCGCCAACGCGCCGAAGATGCTCAAGGGCGACAAGTCGAGCATGCCGGCGGTGGGCAAGTACAACGCCGGGCAGAAGCTGGTGTTCTGGGCCTTCGGCATCAGCCTCCTGTTGCTGCTGGTGACGGGCTTCATGTTCTGGAGCCCGTGGTTCGTCGGCTTCTTCCCGATCGTCGTGCGGCGCATCGCTGTGGTGGTGCATGCGGCTTCGGCCGTGGTGCTGATCCTCTCGGTCATCACGCACATCTACGCCGCGCTGTGGGTCAAGGGCAGCATGCGCGCCATGACGCGCGGAACCGTCACCGAAGGATGGGCCAAGCTAAACCACCCGCTTTGGCATCGCAAAATGACGCGCGGTGAGTGATACTGCGCCGATGACGAGTTCCACCGGCACCCCACCGCCGATCCGGACCACGCGCGTTCTCGATCCCGAGCAGATCGCGATGCAGGCCGGGCGGCAGATGCCGTTCCTGCGCCTGCCGGTGCGCGCCGCGGTGTTCTCCGATCGGCAGCTTCGGCTGCGCCAGCTCGCGGCCTCGCATCCGATGCGCGAGTACCTGATCTTCATCGCCGACCTCGCGCAGGCGCAGCACCAGGTGCTGCAGGACTACCCGGCCGTCGCCCTCCCCGAATCCGAAGCGCTCGAAGCCGCCGCGAAGGTGCTCAAGCCGCCGATGCCCGCCTTCGGCTGGACGCGCGATGCGGTGTGGCGCGCGCAGCTGCGGCGCCTGCTCGGCCTCTTTCGCGTGCGCCTGCACGAAGGCCCGGCGCGCGACACGCTCGACCGCGTGGCGGCCGCCGACGACGCCTGGCTCGACCAGCAGGCCGACCTGCTCTCGCGCCGCATCATGTTCGGGCTCGACCTCGCCGCGGCACCGTTGATCGCCTCTGGCCTCCAGGCCTACTGGACGCAGCTCGTGCTGCAGGTGGCCGAGCGCAACGGCGAGAACATCTACGGCCGCACCGACCCCGGCAACGAGTGCCCGTGCTGCGGCAGCGCGCCCACCGCGAGCATCACGCGCATCGGCGCGGACGAGGCGGGCTTTCGCTACCTGCACTGCTCGCTGTGCAGCACCGAGTGGCACTACGTGCGCATCAAGTGCACGCACTGCGAGAGCACCAAGGGCATCCATTTCGAATCGCTCGCGCCCGAGCCAGGCATCGAGCTGCCCGCCACCGGCGCGCGCGAAGGCGCGGTGAAGGCCGAGTGCTGCGACAGCTGCGGCCACTACCTCAAGCAGATCGCGATGGAGCGGGACCCCGAGGTCGAACCCGTCGCCGATGACCTCGCCAGCGTCACCCTCGACCTGCTCGTTTCCGAAGCCGGACATCAACGCAGCGGCCACAACCTGATGCTGCTGTTCGGCGACCCCGAAGAAATCCTCGACGACGGCGGAGGCGGCTGATGGCAGCGCCCGAAGAGTCCGTGGTCCACGGCTCGACGGCAAGGCCCCAGGATCTGCCTTCTGTCGATCAACTGCTGCGCGCCGATGCGCCGCGCGCCCTCTTGGCCGAGCATGGCCGCACCCTTGTTGTCGGTGAAGCGCGCGCGCTCCTCGAAGGGCTTCGCGCGCGGGCCGTGGCCGGCAAGCTCTCCACCGCGGATGTGCAGCCGCAAGCGCTGAGCGTTGCCCTGGCCGCCCGCGTGCAAGACCGCCTCGCACCGCGCATGCGCGCCGTGCTGAACCTCACCGGCACCGTCATCCACACCAACCTCGGCCGCGCGCTGCTGGCCGATGCGGCACTGCAGCGGCTGCTCGCGGTGATGACCTCGCCGAACAACCTCGAATACGACCTCGCCACCGGCAGCCGCGGCGACCGCGACTCGCTGGTCGAGGAGCTGCTGTGCACCATCACCGGCGCCGAAGCCGTGACGGTGGTCAACAACAACGCGGCCGCGGTGCTGCTCACCATCGCGGCGCTCGCGCGCGACCGCGAAGTGATCGTCTCGCGCGGCGAGCTGGTCGAGATCGGCGGCGCCTTCCGCATGCCCGACGTGATGGCCAGCGCCGGCGCGCGCATGGTCGAGGTGGGCACCACCAACCGCACGCATCCGCAGGATTACGAGCGCGCGATCAATGCGCAGACCGCGCTCGTGATGAAGGTGCACACCAGCAACTACGCGGTGCAGGGCTTCACCGCCGCCGTGGACGAGGCCACGCTCGCCGGCATCGCGCACGCGCGCGGCGTGCCGCTGGCCACGGACCTGGGGAGCGGCTCGCTCATCGACCTCGCGCACTACGGCCTGCCGCGCGAGCCGCTGCCGCAGGAGATGCTCGCGGCCGGCTGCGACGTGGTCACCTTCTCGGGCGACAAGCTGCTGGGCGGTCCGCAGGCCGGGCTCATCGTCGGCAGCAAGGAGGCCGTGGGCCGCATCCGCAAGTTCCCGATGAAGCGCGCGCTGCGCATGAGCAAGCTGCCACTGGCGGCGCTCGAAGCCACGCTCTCGCTGTACCTGCGGCCCGAGCGGCTCGCGAAAGACCTGCCGACGCTGCGCCTGCTCACGCGCCCGGCCGATGCGATCCGCGAGATGGCCGAGGCGCTGCTGCCTGCCGTGCAAGCCGCTGTGACGCCGCGCTTCACCGTCGAGGTGGTGCCGCTGCTGGGCCAGATCGGCTCGGGCTCGCTGCCGGTCGAGCGCCTGCCCTCCGCCGGCCTTGCGCTCGCACCGGCCGGCACCGCGAAGAAGGGCCTGGGCACGGCGCTCGACAAGCTCGCCACCGCCTTGCGCGGACTGCCGCTGCCGGTGATCGGCCGCATAGCGGAAGACCGCCTCCTTCTCGACCTGCGCTGCCTCGAAGACAGCGCCCCTTTCACGGCCCAGCTCGCCGAACTGCGCGAGCGGCTGGTGTAGTTCCCTTCCCCAACCTCAACCCTCAACCCCTCAGGAAAAGCGATGAATCCCCTCGACGTGCTCGCCGGTATCGAAACGGAAACGCTGCAGCCCTTGGCGCTGCGCACCGACAGCGAGGCACGTTTTCCCCGAGAGACGATCCAGGCGTTGGGCAAGGCGGGGCTGCTCGGGCTGGTCTCGGCCACCTCGGTCGGCGGCCAGGGACTCGGCTTGAAAGAAGCGGCGCAGGTGGTCTCGCGCATCGCGCAGACCTGCCCTTCCACCGCGATGGTGGTGTGCATGCACTACTGCGCCACGGCCGTGCTGGAGCAGCAGGGTCCGGAGGCCGTGCGCAAGGCCATCGCCCAAGGCAAGCACCTGGGCACCCTCGCTTTTTCCGAAGCCGATTCGCGCAGCCACTTCTGGGCGCCCACCGGCACCGCGCGCGCGGATGGCGCGAACGTGGTGCTCGATGCGCGCAAGAGCTGGGTCACCTCGGCCTTCGAGGCCGACAGCTATGTGTGGTCGAGCAAGCCGCTCGCGGCCGAAGGCGCGAGCACGCTGTGGCTGGTCGATGCGAAGTCCGACGGCCTCACCCAGCCCGGCCGCTTCGACGGCCTGGGCCTGCGCGGCAACGCCTCCACACCGATCACCGCGACGAACGTTCGCATCGGTGCCGACGCGCGCCTGGGCGAAGACGGCAAGGGCTTCGACACGATGATGGGCGTGGTGCTGCCCTGGTTCTCCGTTCTCAGCGCCGCCTGCTCCGTCGGCCTCATGGAAGGCGCCTTGAGCCGCGCCATCGGTCATGTGAGCCAGACGAAGCATGTGCACCTCGATTCGTCGCTGGCCGACCTGCCCACGATCCGCGCTTATCTCGCACGCGGCCGCATCAAGACCGACATGGTGCAGACGCTGCTCGACGACACCGTGGCTGCCATCGGCGCGGGTCGTGCCGACACCATGCTGCGCGTGCTCGAAGTGAAAGCGGCGGCGGCAGAGACCGCGCTCGAAGTGACCGACATCGCCATGCGCGTGTGTGGCGGCGCGGCCTTCCGCAAGGAGGCCGGCATCGAGCGGCTGTTCCGCGATGCGCGTGCCTCGAGCGTGATGGCGCCCACCTCCGACGTGCTCTACGACTTCATCGGCAAGGCCATCACCGGCCTGCCATTGTTCTGAAGGATTCCCCCGATGTCCGAACCTACGTTGATCATGGGCGCGGTCGCCTACGCGCCCAAGGTCGTCACCATCTGGGAGGGCTTCAAGGCCTTCTTCGTGAAGAACGGCCTGCCCTTCGACTACGTGCTGTATTCGAACTACGAGCGCCAGGTCGAGGCGCAGTTCGACGGCACGCTGCATCTGGCATGGAACTCGCCGCTGGCCTGGGTGCGCGCCGACCGCATCGCGCGCAGCCGCGGCCAGCAGGTGCAGGCCGTGGCGATGCGCGACACCGACTGCGACCTGCGCTCGGCCATCGTCGTGCGCGCCGACAGCCCCGTGCAGACGCTGGCCGACCTGCGCGGCAAGACAGTCGGCATGGGCGCGCTCGATTCGCCGCAGGCCACGCTGATCCCGCTCGACCACCTGCGCAGCAAAGGCCTCGTGAAGCCGCGCGACTTCCTGCTGCGCTGCTTCGATGTGCTCGGCGGCAAGCACGGCGACCACATCGGCGGCGAGCGCGATGCGGCGCTGGCGCTGATGGCGGGCGAGATCGATGCCTGCTGCCTCATCGACGGCAACCACCTGGCCTTCGGCCTGGACGGCACGCTGCCTTCGGGCAGCACCCGCGTCATCGCGCGCACCGGTGCCTACGACCACTGCAACTTCACCACCAGCCCCGGCGCGCCCGCGGAGTTGATCGAGCGCTTCGTCTCGCTGCTGATGGCGATGCGCTGGGACGACCCACAGGTGCGGCCGCTGCTCGAACTCGAGGGCCTGCGCGAATGGCGCGCCGGCCGCACCAGCGGCTACGCGCTGCTGGAGCGCGCGGTGGACGACGAGAACTTCTACAGCCGCGATGGCGCCATCCTCAACCCCGACTATCGATATTGAGTCGCTGGGCCTCGACCAGGGCGCCCTGCTGCTCATTCGCCGCGCGCTGGCCGAACGGCCGGTGGGGGGCGAGCTGCAGGTGCGCGGGCGCTCGCCGGACTGGGAGATGCACCTGGAGGCCTGGTGCCGCAGCCAGGGGCATCCACTGCGCTTCGACACCGTGGAGGGACAGCCGCAAGCCCGCATCACGCGCGGCCCGCATGCCGAAGGCCGGTGGCGCGATGCGCAGGCGACGGGCACCGCGCTCGGCGACATCAACGGTGCGCCCGCCGACGATGCCGAAGCCGGCTGGGGCCTGGCCGCGCGCGGCGCCACCGTCGAGGCGGGCAGTCCGAACTTCTTCTTTGCATTGCACCGCCGCCACGAACTCTGGGCCGCGACGGCGGGCGAGCTCTACCGGCAGGCCGCGGCTGCCCAGTGGGACCCGGGCACCGCCATCGAATGGGACGCCGCGTTCGAACTGCCGCCCGCCATCGAAGCCGCCGTGGTGCAGGTGATGACGTACCTCATCGAGAACGAGAACGCCGCGCTGCTGGTGCCTGCGCGTCACCTCGGGCAGATCCACCCGCACTTTCGCGAAGTGCTGCAGCTGCTGGCGCTGCAGTGCGCCGACGAGGCGCGGCATGTCGAGGTGTTCACACGACGTGCCACGCTACGCGGCCACGAGCCGGCGCTCTCGACTGCTGGCGGGCAAGCATCGCTGCGCACGCTGTTCGATGCGCCGGATTTCTCGGTCGCCACCTTCCTGCTCGCCGTGCTGGGCGAGGGCAGCTTCGTGAACCTGCTGAACTTCCTGCAGGCGAACGCGCCCGACCCCGTGACGCGGCAGATCGCGCGGCTCACCGCGCGCGACGAGGCGCGGCATGTGGCCTTCGGCATGGCGCACCTGGAATACCGGCTCTCGGTGCAGCCCGACTACCAATCGAAGCTGCGCAACGCGATCGAAGTGCGCTACGACGCCCTTGCCAGCACCGCGGGGCTCAACGAGGAAGTGTTCGATGCAATCGTGCTGCTCGCGGCGGGCGAGCTGTCGCCAGGCGCCATCGCGCGCGGCCACGCGGCCGTGCAGCAACTGCAGCGCGACATGGCCGCGGGCCGGCGTGCACGCCTCGCGCGGCTGGGCTTCGAGCGCGACGAGGCGGAGCGGCTCTCCGCGCTGCACACGCGCAACTTCATGTGATGAGGCCGGCACCACGATGATCATCGGCACCGCAGGCCACATCGACCACGGCAAGACCACGCTGGTGCGCGCGCTCACCGGCGTCGACACCGACCGGCTGCCCGAGGAAAAGCGGCGCGGCATTTCCATCGAGCTGGGCTACGCGTACCTGCACGCGCCCGATGGCGTGTCGCTCGGCTTCGTCGACGTGCCCGGCCACGAGCGCCTGCTGCACACCATGCTGGCCGGCGCGACCGGTATCGACCATGCGCTGCTCGTGGTGGCAGCCGACGACGGCGTGATGCCGCAGACGCGCGAGCATCTCGCGGTGGTGGCGCTGCTCGGCGTGCGCGATGCGACAGTGGCGATCACGAAAGTAGATCGCGTCGATGCGGCGAGGATCGCTGAGGTACGGGCGGAAGTCGAGTCGCTGCTCGCGCCCACGCCGCTCGCGGGCGCGCCGATGCTCGCGGTGTCGGCCACCACCGGCGACGGCATCGACGCGCTGCGCGCGCGGCTGCTCGACGTCGCACGCGAGGAGCGTGCGCGCGAAGACGGCCTCGCCTTCCGCCTTGCCATCGACCGCGCCTTCACGCTCGCGGGCGTCGGCACCGTCGTGACCGGCACGGTCTTCAGCGGCACGGTGCGCATCGGCGACGAACTGCGGCTCGGGCCCGGTGAGCACACAGTGCGGGTGCGCGGCATTCACGCGCAGAACCAGCAGGCCGAAACGGCCCATGCGGGTCAACGCTGCGCGCTCGCACTGGCCGGTGTCACGAAGGACGAGGCGCACCGCGGCGACTGGGTCTGCACGCCGGCCATTGCGCTCGCGACCGACCGCATCGACGTGCTGCTCACGCTGTGGCCCGACGAGGCCAAGCCGCTGCGCTCGGGCTTCATCGTGCATGCGCACCTCGGCGCGAGCGACGTGATGGCTTCGGTCGCGCTGCTCGACCGCGATGCGCTCGCGCCGGGAGAAACGGCACTGGCCCAGCTGGTGTTGCGCGAGAAGGTCGGCGCATGGCATGGCGACCGCGGCGTGCTGCGCGATGCCTCGGCCACACGCACGGTGGCGGGCGTGCGCGTGCTCGATCCCTTCGCGCCGGTGCGCTACCGGCGCACGCCGGAGCGGCTGCGCACACTCGCGGCCTGGGCCATCGACGACCGTGCGCCGCGCGTGGCGGCGCTGCTGCACAACGCGCCGCTCGGTGTCGATGTCGCGCAGCTCGCGCGTGCGCTCTCGCTGGCGGACGAAGCTGCGCTGCCGTTGCCCGACGACGCGGTGCGCATCGTGCACACAGCCATCGCGCAGGAACACCTGGCTGCGCTGGAAACGCAGATCACCGAGCGCCTCGCGGAATTCCATCGCACGGCGCCCGATGAGGTCGGCCCTGACGCGCGCCGCCTCAAGCGCCTCGCCGCGCCGCGCACCGACGATGCGCTGTGGCGCCATGCGCTCGATGCGCTGGTCGCGCGCGGCGCGCTGATGCGCAGCGGCACCTGGCTGCACCTGCCCGACCATGCGGCGCGGCTCAACGAAGTGGAGCAGAAGCTCGCGCAGAAGCTGCTGCCCAAACTCGCCGACGGCGGCTTCGATCCGCCCTGGGTGCGCGACCTCGCCAAGGACAGCGGCGCGAGCGAGGCGATGGTGCGGCAGACGCTCGCAAGCCTTGCGCGACGCGGCGAGACCTTCCAGGTGGTGAAGGACTTGTACTATCCGCTGGCGACTGTCGAGCGGCTGGCTGCACTGGCACACGATTGCCTCGCGCAGCCCGAGGGTTTGCAGGCCGCGAGTTTTCGCGACGCGACGGGGCTGGGGCGCAAGCGGGCGATCCAGCTGCTGGAATTCTTCGATCGTGTGGGCTATACGCGGCGCGTGAAAGACACGCACCTGCTGCGGCCCGATACGTCGCTGTTCGGGGCGAACCCGTGAACAGCGCTTATGGGAGGGGATCGTCCCTGGTGGGGCGGCTGGGCTTCAAACCCAGTGGGTGGCGCCATGCGTCGCCGGGAAGGTTCGACTCCTTCCCCCTTCCGCCGTCGAGCGGGCATTCGCCTGCTGCGCGGTCCGATCTTGCACCTGCGATGCTCGACGTACTTATGTACGTCTGCGCTTCTCGGCACAAGCTCGAACCGCTCGCGACGGCGACTGCCCACTCGACGCGCCGGCGTGTGAACGCCCTCGATTCAGAACACGACGCGCAGCGCGGGCCTTCCGGCTTCGACACGGCCGATCACAGCCGCTTGCGCAAACCCTTCCTTGCGGAAGATCTCCAGCACCGCATCGACCGCTTCAGACGAGCAGCTCACGAGCAGGCCGCCCGATGTCTGCGGATCGCTCAACAGGTTCTGCGCGGTGGGCGGCAAGCCCGCGGCCAGCTCCACGTCGGTGCCGTAACCCGCCCAGTTGCGGCCCGAGGCGCCGGTGACGAAGCCTTCGGCGGCCATCGCGGCCACGTCGTCGAGCAACGGCACCTTCGACCACTCGACCACGGCGGAGAGCTTCGCGCCGCGCGCCAGTTCGAGCGTGTGGCCGGCGAGGCCGAAGCCGGTCACGTCGGTCAGCGCATGGACGCCTTCGAGCGCGGCCAGCGCGATGCCGGGCGTGTTGAGCTTGGTGGTGTTCTCGATCAGCTGCCGGTAGCCGGCTTCCGAGAGCTGTTCCTTCTTGAGCGCCGCCGACAGCACGCCCACGCCGAGCGGCTTGCCCAGCACCAGCACGTCGCCGGCCTTCGCATCGGCATTGCGGCGCACGCGGTCCGGATGCACCAGCCCCATCGCGACGAGACCATAGATGGGCTCGACCGAATCGATGGTGTGGCCACCCGCAATCGGGATGCCGGCCGCGCGGCACACGTCCTGCCCGCCGCGCACGATCTCGGCGATCACTTCGACCGGCAGCTGGTTGATCGGCATGGCCACGAGCGCCAGCGCCATGATCGGACGGCCGCCCATCGCGTACACGTCGCTGATGGCATTGGTGGCGGCGATGCGCCCGAACTCGTAGGGATCGTCCACGATGGGCATGAAGAAGTCGGTGGTCGCGATCAGCGCCTGCTGGTCGTTGAGCCTGTAGACTGCCGCGTCGTCGGCGGTCTCGATGCCCACCATGAGCTCGGGCGGGATCATTCCCCCCGCGTGGTTCTTGAGAATCTGCGACAGCACGCCGGGCGCGATCTTGCAGCCGCAGCCGCCGCCATGTGAGAAGCTGGTGAGCCGCAGCGGCGCCAGCGGGTTCAGGAGCTTGGAGGATGCGGCATCGGTCATGGCGGCTATCGGGTCGGATGAGACAAGCCGCGATTATCGAAGCCCCGCCCACGCCACGCCCGCCGCCGTCGATACACCCCTTTTTTCATCACCCTCACAGGCATCCTTTCATGAACACGCTCTCCCGGCTCGCGCTTGCGCTCACCGTCTCCCTCGCCAGCTTCGGCGCGCTTGCCCAGGGCGTGCTGCGCGTCTCGGCCATTCCCGACGAAGCGCCCACCGAGTTGCAGCGCAAGTTCACGCCGCTGGGCGACTACCTCAAGAAGGAAACCGGCATGGACGTGCAGTTCACGCCCGTGACCGACTACGCCGCCGTGGTCGAGGGCCTGGCGACGAACAAGATAGACATGGCCTGGCTGGGAGGATTCACCTTCGTGCAGGCGCGCATCCGCACCAACGGCGGCGCGGTGCCGATCGTTCAGCGCGCGGAAGACGAGGTGTTCACCAGCAAGTTCATCGTGCCGGTGGACAGCACCGCCAAGACCTTGGCCGACCTGAAGGGCAAGACCTTCGCGTTCGGCGCGCCCTCCTCCACCTCGGGCAGCCTGATGCCGCGCTACTTCCTGCTGCAGGCCGGCATCAACCCCGAGAAGGACTTTAAGACCGTCGCGTTCTCCGGCGCACACGACGCCACCGTGGCCTTCGTCGCCGCCTCGCGCGCCGAAGCAGGCGTGCTCAACGCGTCGGTGTGGGACAAGCTGGTCGAATCCAAGAACCCGAACGCCGCCAAGGTGCGCGTGCTCGCGACCACGCCGACCTACTACGACTACAACTGGACGGTGCGCCCGGGCATGGACCCGGCGCTGCAGAAGAAGCTGACGGATGCGTTCCTGAAGCTCGATCCGGCCAACCCGGCGCACAAGGAAATCATGGCGCTGCAGCGCGCGAGCAAGTTCATCCCGACGAAGTCGTCGAACTACGACGGCATCGAGACGGCGGGCAAGTCGGCTGGGCTGATCAAGTGACTTTGTTGGGCGTGGGGGGTTCGCCCTCACAAGTGACTTTGATGAGCAGGTGGGGGGCACCCTCACCCCAGCCCTCTCCCGTGGGCGGGAGAGGGAGCAATTCGGGGCCCGGGTGTTGGCCCCCTCTCCCGCTTGCGGGAGAGGGTTGGGGTGAGGGAACGGCACAGGAAAGTCCCGCAGCGTGAGCTTCTCCCTCGATGCCATCGGCGTAGTCCATCCCAACGGCCAGCGTGCGCTGGCCGGGGTGGCGCTGGCCGCGCGCGATGGCGAGCGCATCGCCGTCATCGGTCCTTCGGGCGCAGGCAAGACAACGCTGCTGCGCGTGCTCGGCGCCGCATTGCGGCCCGGCGAGGGCGAGGTGCAGACGCTCGGTGCGCGGCCCTGGCAACTGCCCGCCGGTGCGCTGAAGAAGCTGCGCGCCCGCATCGGCACCGTGCACCAGGCGCCGCCGATCGCGCCGCGGCTGCGCGTGGTCACCGCGGTGCTCGCGGGGCGGCTCGGCGAGTGGTCTGTACTGCGCGCGCTGGGTTCGCTCTTCCATCCTTCCGATATCGCGGGCGCGCACGAGGTGCTGTCGCGCCTCTCGCTCGAAGACCGCCTGTTCGATCGCTGCGACCGCCTCTCGGGCGGGCAGCTGCAGCGCGTGGGCATCGCACGCGTGCTGTACCAGCGGCCCGCCCTGCTGCTGGCCGACGAGCCCGTCTCCGCGCTCGACCCGACGCTGGCCGACGCCGCCATCGGCCAGCTCGTCGCGCAGAGCGAAGCCACAGGCGCCACGCTGGTCGCCTCGCTGCATGCGGTGGACCTCGCGCTGCGCTGGTTTCCCCGCGTCGTCGGCATGCGCAGCGGGCAGGTGATGTTCGACCTGCCGACCGCCGAGGTCACGCCCGCGATGCTCGATGCGCTCTATGCGAGCGAAGGCGGCGTGGCGGTGCAGCGTGCGCCGCAGCCCGTCGCTGCCGAGATGGCCTTCCAGCGGCCGGACTGCCCGTGAATACCACCGTCGCCCATCGCGATCCCCAGGCGATGCGACGGCTGGCCGGCTGGCTCGCCGCGCTCGTCATCGCCTGGCCGATGCTGGCGCTCTCGGAGTTCAAGCCGTGGGCGCTGTTCGGCAGCGGCAACCTCGCGGTGATCGGCGGATTTCTTGCGGGCTTCTTTCCGCCCGATGGCTCGCCCGCCTTCCTGGCGCTGCTCGCCAAGGCCACGCTGGAGACGCTGGCCATGGCCACGGCCGGCACCGCACTCGCGTTGCTGATCGGCGCGCCGCTCGCGTTCGTCACGACGCACGCCCTTTCCATCTCCCGCATCGGCCCGGGGCCAGGGCGCGTGCAGGCCGGCATCGTGCGGCAGGCGGCGCGCTGGCTGCTGATGGTGCTGCGCGCCATTCCGGAAATCGTCTGGGCACTGCTCTTCGTGCGCGCGCTCGGGCTCGGGCCTGCCGCTGGCGTGCTGGCGCTGGCGATCACCTACGGCGGCATGCTCGGCAAGGTCTACGCCGAAATTCTCGAATCGACCGACACGCGACCCGCGCGTGCGCTGCTCGAGAGCGGCAGCAGCCGGCTAGCGGCGCTCTGCTACGGCCTGCTGCCCCACACGGCGCAGGAGCTGGCCTCGTACACCGTCTACCGCTGGGAATGCGCGGTGCGCGCCTCGGTGGTGATGGGCTTCGTCGGCGCGGGCGGCCTCGGCCAGTTGATGGACCAGTCGATGAAGATGCTCAATGGCGGCGAGGCGAGCAGCATCCTGCTCGTGTTCCTCGTGCTCGTGCTGCTGGCCGATGTGATGAGCAACGCGCTGCGGAAGCTGCTCGCATGAAGAACCTCCCACCCCGCCCGCCTCCGTGCATTCGCTGCTGGTTCGCCGTGGGGCTGATCGCGGTGGCAGTGGTCGCAAGCTTCGTCTACCTCGGCATCGACTACCGCGCGCTCGGCTCGGCCGAATCGCTGCGGCTGATGGGCAAGTTCATCGCCGAGTTCTTCCCGCCCGATGTGTCGCCGGACTTTCTCGCGAAGGTCGGCAGCGGTGCGCTGCAGACGCTGGCGGTATCTGCCCTCGGGACGGTGCTGGCCGCCATCGCGGGCGCCGTGCTCGCGCTACCGGCGTCGGGACGCGCCGGCTGGCTGCCGCGGCATGTGGCGCGCTTCGTCCTCAACTTCTTGCGCAGCGTGCCCGAGCTGGTCTGGGCCGCGCTGATGGTGCTGGCCGCCGGCATCGGCCCGTTCGCAGGCGCGCTGGCTCTGTCGCTGCACACCACCGGCGTGCTCGGGCGCCTTTTTGCCGAGGCGCTGGAAAACGCCCCGCGCGAACCCAAGCACGCGCTCACGCTGTCCGGCGCCGGCCCGGTCGCCGCCTTCAGCTACGCGAGCCTGCCGATCGTGCTGCCGCAGTGGGTCGCCTACACGCTCTACCGCTGGGAGATGAACATCCGCATGGCCGCGGTGCTCGGCTTCGTAGGCGGCGGCGGGCTGGGACAGTTGCTGTACTTCCACCTGTCGATCTTTCAGCAGCAGCAGGCGATGACGGTGCTGATCGCGATGTTTGTTCTGGTCACGCTGGTGGACTTTGCGAGCGCTCGCTTGCGCAGAGGCTTAGGGCCGGCCTACGCCTGAGGCCTCCGGCGACAATCGGGGGCATGAGGTTCCTGCCATGAGTCATCGCCAGCCCGTGCGGGTCGGCGACCGCCACGCCTTCGACACGATCATCGACGCCCGCTCGCCGGCCGAGTTCGCGCTCGACCACATTCCCGGCGCCATCAACTGCCCGGTGCTCGACGACGAGGAGCGCCACATCGTGGGCACCGTCTACGTGCAGACCGGTGCCTTCGAGGCGCGGCGCATCGGCGGCGCGATGGTCGCGGCCAATATCGCGAAGCACCTGCGCGAGACGCTGGCCGACCGGCCCGAGAAGTGGAAGCCGCTGGTCTATTGCTGGCGCGGCGGCATGCGCAGTGGCTCGATGGTGACGTGGCTGCGGCTCGTCGGCTGGGACGCGCAGCAGCTCGCCGGCGGCTACAAGAGCTTTCGCCGCCATGTCATCACCCAGATCGATTCGCTGACGCCGCATCTCGACCTGCGCGTGATCTGCGGCGCCACCGGCAGTGCCAAGACGCGCGTGCTGCATGCGCTGGCCGAGCGCGGCGAGCAGGTGCTCGACCTCGAAGATTTCGCGAGCCACAAAGGCTCGCTGCTCGGTTCGCTGCCCGGCGTGCCGCAGCCTTCGCAAAAGCATTTCGAGACGCGCATCGCCACCGTGCTCGAAGCCATCGACCTGAAGCGCCCGCTGTACGTCGAAGGCGAGAGCATCCGCATCGGCCGGCTCTCGCTGCCGCTGTCGCTGGTGGCGCAGATGCGTGCGGCGCCCTGCATCGAAGTGGCGGCCACGCCCGAGGCCCGGCTCGATTACCTGCTGCGCGACTATGCCTACCTCGGCGACGACCGCGAGGCGCTCGCCGACAAGCTCGGCGTGCTCAAGGAAATGCAGGGCAAGGAGACAGTGACGCGGTGGCAGCAATGGGCGCACGAAGCGAACCTGCCGAAGCTCTTCGCCGAGCTGATGGCGCTGCATTACGACCCGCATTACCAGAAGTCGCAGGAGCTGCACTTCAAGGCCTGGGAGCGCCGCCGCAGCGTGGCGACGGCTGATCTCAGCGATCAGGGCATCGAGGCGGTGGCCGATGCGGTGCGCGCGTTCGAAGGCGGCGGCAGCCCGTCGGCATAGAGCACGCCGCGCGGCGCTCGGCACAGTCCCCAGAAGCGCAGGCCGCTGAGCTCGGCCATGCGCACGCCCATGGCAGTGGGCGCCGAGATGGTCGCCATCGCCGCGATGCCGAGGCGCCCGCACTTGCGCACGAGCTCGTGGCTGCCGCGGCTGGACATCAGCACGAAACCCGGCTCTTCGAGACGCCCTGCCCGCGCGAGCCGGCCGAGCAGCTTGTCGAGCGCGTTGTGCCGGCCCACGTCTTCCATCACGTCGGTGAGTTCGCCGTCCACCGTGGCCCAGCCCGCGGCATGGATGGCGCCAGCTTCGGCATTCAGCACCTGGCGCGCGGGCAGCGCGGCGAAGGCGCGCAGCACGGTGGCGAGGTCGACGCGTTCGATCCAGGCGCGCGGCGGCACGGGCTGCGGCGTGATGTCGAGGCCCGCGAAACTTTCGACGCCGCACACGCCGCAGCCCGTGCGGCCGGCGAGGCTGCGGCGGCGGCCCTTCAGGCGCTCGAAGCTGCGGGTGGAAATATCGAGCTGCACTTCGATGCCGGGCATGCCTTCGGGAAGGCCGGCCGAAATCGCATCGATGGTCTTCACCTCGATGCCGCGGCAATCGGCGGCGCTGTCGAGGATGCCTTCGCTCAGCGCGAAGCCGAGCGCGAAGTCTTCGAGGTCGAGCGGCGTGGCCATCATCACCGCGTGCGAGACGCCGTTGAAGACCAGCGCGACCGGCACCTCGGCCGCCAGCGTGTCATCGCGCAATGCGCCTTCGGGCCCCATGCCGCGTTCGCCGAACACATGCACGGCGTGTCGTGAAAGCGATGGCAGGGTGTCTTCGGAATCGGCGAGGTCTGGCTGGGACATGGTGGCGGTGGCTCCGGGTCGGCCGGCCATTGTCCGCTCAGCCGCCGGTTTCGTCAGCCGGGGGCAGCGTTTGAACCTGCGCGCGGCCGGGGGCTTCGAGGTGCGCGACCCAGCGGTCGTCGTGCTGCTCCACGCGCACCCAGCCGGGGCCGCGCACGCCGCCGATGGCGGCATCGCCCATCAGCGTGAGCCGGCGCATCAAGACGCTCGCGCCCTGGCCCAGCCGTTTGCCAAGGCGCGGCAGCGAGACGCCGCTGCCCGCCGGTTCCTGCGCGAGCATGCGCAGGATGGCCACGGAAAGACTGTCTTCCAGCAGCGCACTCATGCAGCCACCACTCCGCCTGCTTCGTCCTCCGACAGCTTCTGGATCGGCAGTTCATGCGGCACCAGCACCACCGGAATGGACTTGGACGTGGGCGTCCCCGCGTTCTCGGCCACCGCCGACAGCGGCACCAGCGGATTGGTTTCGGGGTAGTAGGCCGCGATGTTCCCGCGCGGGATGTCGTAAGCCACCAGCTTGAAGCGATCGGCGCGGCGTTCCTGGCCGTCGTTCCACACGGTCTGCAGGTCGACCCAGTCGCCGTCCTTCATTCCGAGCGCGCGTATGTCTTCGGCATTGATGAAGACCACGCGGCGCTGGCCGAACACGCCGCGGTAGCGGTCGTCCATGCCGTAGATGGTGGTGTTGTACTGGTCGTGCGAACGCGTGGTGAAGAGCGTGAAGACCTGCGTGTCGCGGATGCGTGCGCGCGCCCGGTGCGAAGGCGTGTCGCGCGGCACGGCGTGCGTGAAGAACACGGCCTTCTTCGATTCGGTGGCCCACACGCGTTCGCTCGCGGTGTTGCGAAGACGAAAACCGCCGGGCTTGGCGACGCGTGCGTTGAAATCCTTGAAGTCGTCGAACACCGCTTCGATCTTGTCGCGGATGCGCGCGTAGTCCTCGACGAGCCAGAGCCACGGCGTCTTGCTGCGCGCGCCGATGGTCGCGGCCGCGAGCCGCGCCACGATCGCCGGCTCCGACAGCAGATGCTCCGACGCGGGCGGGTTGATGCCCATCGAGATGTGCACCATGCTCATCGAATCTTCCACCGTCACGCCCTGCGGGCCGGCGGCCTGCATGTCGATCTCGGTGCGGCCCAGGCACGGCAGGATCAGCGCCTCGCGCCCGTGCACGATGTGGCTGCGGTTGAGCTTGGTGGTCACGTGCACCGTGAGGTCGCACTGCCGCAGGCCCTTCCAGGTCTGGTAGGTGTCGGGCGTTGCGGCCGCGAAGTTGCCGCCGAGCGCGAAGAACACGCGGCCCTTGCCGTCGAGCATCGCCTGGATCGCCTCGACCGTATCGAGCCCGTTCTGGCGCGGCGGCTCGAAGCCGAACACCTGCTGCAGCCGGTCGAGCAGCGCCACCGGCGGCTTCTCCCAGATGCCCATGGTGCGGTCGCCTTGCACATTGCTGTGGCCGCGCACCGGGCAGGCGCCCGCGCCTTCGCGGCCCATGTGGCCGCACAGCATGAGCCAGTTGACGATCATCTGGATCGTCGCCACCGAGTGCTGGTGCTGCGTGATGCCCATGCCCCAGCAGGCGATGACCTTCTTCGCACCGAGGTACACCTCGGCCGCGGCGCGCAGCTGTTCCTGCGTGAGGCCCGACTCCTGCACCAGCACGTCCCACGACTCGGCGCGCAGGTCGTCGGCGAGCGATTCGAAGCCGGTGGTGTGCGTGGCGATGAAGGCGTGGTCGAGCACCGAGGCTTCGCCGCGCGCGACGAGCGCGTCTTCGCGCTCGATGACGTGCTTCATCATCCCCTTGACCGCCGCGAAGTCGCCGCCCACGCGCAGCTGGAAGTAGTGCGTGCTGATGGGCGTGGAGCCCATGGTGGCCATCTCCAGCTTGTCCTGCGGGTCGGCAAAGCGCTCCAGCCCGCGCTCGCGCAACGGGTTAAAGCTCACGATGCGCGCGCCGCGCTTGGACGCCGCGCGCAGCTCGCCGAGCATGCGCGGATGGTTGGTGCCGGGGTTCTGGCCGAAGATGAAGATGGCGTCGGCCTTCTCGAAATCCTCGAGCGTGACCGTGCCCTTGCCCACGCCGATCTGCGGACGCATGCCGCTGCCGCTCGGCTCATGGCACATGTTCGAGCAGTCGGGGAAATTGTTGGTGCCGTACTCGCGCACGAAGAGCTGGTACAGGAACGCGGCCTCGTTGCTCGCGCGGCCCGAGGTGTAGAAGATGGCTTGGTTCGGATCGGGCAGCGCGTTGAGGTGGCGCGCGATCAATGCGAAGGCATCGTCCCAATCGATGGGCACGTACTTGTCGCTCGCCGCGTCGTAGGCCATCGGGTGCGTGAGGCGGCCCTGGTCTTCAAGCCAGAAGTCGCTCTGTTCGGCCAACTGGGCCACGGTGTGCTTGGCGAACAGCTCGGGGCCGGCGCGGCGCGCAGTGGCCTCGGCGGCCACGGCCTTCACGCCGTTCTCGCAGAACTCGAAGGTCGAGGCGTGGTTGCGGTCGGGCCATGCGCAGCCGGGGCAGTCGAAGCCGTCGGGCTGATTGGCCGAGAGCAGCGTCTTGGCGCCCTTGAGGGGAATGTCCTGCCGCAGCAGCGCGTTCGTCACGCTGCGAAGTGCGCCCCAGCCGCCCGCGGGGCCCTTGTAAAACTCGATCTTCTGCTCACTGCTCATGCGGGCGAGTGTTCGCCGCGGGCATGAGGAGCGTCAAATTGAATCGGGACATGCGGCGATTCAAAAAGGAAATGAAAGCAGCCCTATGTATCCCGGGTGTCCTGCGTCAGCAGACCACGCAGCTTGCTGCGCAGCGGCGTCTCTTCGACCACCGGCACGCCCGCCACCTCGCGCAGCGCGATGTCCCGGCTCTCGGCGGTGTGCAGGTCGATTTCGCGCACCACCTGGCCGTCCTTGTAGACGAAGGCGACGTCAGCGAGCGCGAGCACGTCCTCGATGTCGTGCGTGATCATCAGCACCGGAATGCCCCACTGGCGACGCACCTGCGCGAGTTCGTTGCGCAGTTCGCTGCGCAGCATCGGGTTGAGGGCGGCGAAGGGCTCGTCGAGCAGCAGCACCTGCGGCTGGCAGGCCAACGCGCGCGCGAGCGCCACGCGCTGCTGCTGGCCGCCGGAGAGCTTCTGCGGCCGACTGTCGGCCAGCGCCGCGAGGCCGAAGCCTTCGAGCAGGGCCTGCACCGTCTCCGCCTCCTTCGGCGGCAAGCGGCGGCGGCGCCACGAGGTGAGGCCGAAGGACACGTTCTGGCGCACCGTGAGGTGCGGGAACAGCGCGTAGTTCTGGAACAGATAGCCGATACGCCGCTCAGGTGCGGGCACATCGATGCGCTGCGCCGAGTCGTAGAGCGTGCGGCCATCCAGCCGCACATGGCCCGACGAAGGATGCAGCAGCCCCGCGATGGCCTGCAGCGTGAGCGACTTGCCCGCGCCCGACGGGCCATAGAGCGCGGCAAATGGAACGTCGGTCTGAAAGCGCGCGGCCAGGTCGAAGCGGCGCGCCCCGTCCTCGACCGTGAGCTTCAGATCGACGTCGATCATGGCTTGCCGAATCCGTAGCGGGTCAGCACCTCCTGCGCAGCATCGCTCGCGAGGAACTTGAGGAAGTCGCCGGCCAGCGCCTTCTGCCTGCTCTCGGCCACCACCGCGATCGGATACGTGACGGGGCTGCTGCCCGAGGGCGAGAGCACGATCTTCACCTTGTCGCCCGCCACGGCCGCATCGGTGCGGTAGACAAAACCGGCCTCGACCTCTCCGCGGCTCACGTAGTCGAGCACCTGGCGCACGCTGTCGGCCTGCACGAACTTCGGCTCGAGCGCGGTCCAGAGATTGGCGCCGTCGAGCACCTGCTTGGTGTAGCGGCCGACGGGCACGGTGGCGGTCTTGCCGACGGCGATCTTCTTCACGCTGGCGCCGGCGAGGTCCTGCACCGACTTGACGCCCGCGCCGTCTTTCGCGGGCTCGATCAGCACGAGGCTGTTGCTCACGAAATTCTTGCGGGTGGCGGTGTCGATGAGCTTCTGCTCGGCGCCGCGGTTCATGGTTTCCTGGTCGGCGCTCGCGAACACATCGACCGGCGCGCCCTGCCCGATCTGCTGCAGCAGCACGCCCGAAGCGGCGAAGTTGAAGCGCACCGTGGCACCGGGCCTGGCGGCCTCGAACTTGGGACCAATTTCCTTGAACGCATCGGTCAGGCTCGCGGCCGCGGACACGGTGATCTGCTGCGCGGCGGCGGCCAGCGGCAGGGCCAGTGCAAGCACGACGGGCAAGAGACGGAACGGACGCATGGGCAACTCCTGGGAATGACGGAAGAGCGAAATCAGCGAAGAGAAAAAAACCGGTTAGACAGCACGAGCACGACGATCGACAGCACCGAGGTCACGATCACCAGCAGCAGCGCGAGGTCGTCGTGCCCGGCCTGCACCGCGTCGTAGATGGCCATCGAGAGCGTCTGGGTCTGCTTGGGGATCGAGCCCGCCACCATCAGCGAAGCGCCGAACTCGCCCATCGCCCGCGCGAACGCGAGCAGCGTGCCGGCCAGGATGCCGGGCCAGGCGAGCGGCAGTGTCACGCGCAGGAACACCGAGAACGGCGACTGGCGCAACGTGCTGGCCGCGGCTTCGAGCGAGCGGTCGACGTTCTCGAAGGCGGCGCTCGCCGACTTGAGCACCAGCGGCAGCGCGACCACGGCCGAGGCCACCACGGCGCCGTGCCAACTGAAGATGATGGTGTAGTCGAGGTGCTCGCGCAGCCACGCGCCCAGCGGGCTGCGGCGACCGGCCGCGACCAGGATCGCGTAGCCGATCACCGTGGGCGGCAGCACCAGCGGCAGCATGAAAACGGCTTCCAGCACGCTGCGGCCGAAGAAGCGCTTGCGCGCGAACACCCAGCCCAGCGCCACGCCCACGACGAGCGCGAGCACCGTCGCCACCGCCGCGACCTTGAGCGACAGGACCAGGGGCGACCAGTCGGTCGAGGCGATGAGTGAGCTCGTCGTGTTCATTTGAATACGGCGGGATTGTTGCACGACGGGCGAATTCGCTCTTGCAGGAGGTGCGCAAAATGCCCGGCCTCCATATACTGGCCGACATAGCGTTGCCCCGTCCGCAAAGTTCCATGCGCCCACCCGTCCACGACACCGTCGTCCGATCGATCTCCGGCAGGCCGGAGCTTCGCCATGTGACACAGGTGCAGGAGTGGCGCATCGAGCGGACCCTCGATTCCGACAGCCTCGTGATTTCCATCGTCGCTCCCGGCGGCGAGAGCCAGTCGTTCCTGGTGGCGCAGGCCGATGCGCATGACATCGGCGAGGTCCTGCGCCGCAGGGCGGCGTGGGCAGAGCCCGGCGAGCGTTAACGCGTGTGCCGGGCTACGGCGCCAGCAGCCGCGTCAGCGCGCGAATGTCGGCAGACGTGGCCAGCTTCGCGGCGTTC
The DNA here is from genome assembly GCF_050435205.1 of Variovorax sp. W2I14. NCBI lineage: Bacteria > Pseudomonadati > Pseudomonadota > Betaproteobacteria > Burkholderiales > Comamonadaceae > Variovorax > Variovorax sp. W2I14. Next base: position 3,699,650 of record NZ_JBNDJX010000001.1, read on the forward strand.
TCGATGGCACGGTAGTGCTTGACGATTTCTTCGCCCACCGGCGTGAGCGCCGTGCCGCCGCCGCGCGAGCCGCCGGCTGCGGTATTCACCGCGGGCGAGACCAGGGCCTTGTTCATCTCGTCGACCAGCATCCAGGCCCGGCGGTACGACATGCCGAGCAAACGGGCCGCCGCGGAAATCGAACCCGTCTCGGCCACGGCCTCGAGCACCGCGATCTTGCCGGGGCCGATGGCGATGGCGTCGTCCCTGTAGACGCGCAGACGGAACTGGACTTTGGATTTCATCTTGGCGCGAAGGGTAAACCATCCGCGGCCACCGGCGTTATGTCGCGCCGGAAACGGCGATGCGGCCGGCGGGGGTGAACCCGGCCGGCCGCATCGTCATCGAAACGCCGTGCGTCTGCGACTCGGTAGAAGCTCAGTGGAAGAACTTCGCCGCGCTGCCCAGCGTCTTGTAGACGCCCCAGGCGAGCGGAATGCCCACTGCAGCCCAGGCCAGCACCACGACCGCCGGGCTCACCGTGTCGGCGCGGCCCGAGCCGCTGCCCACTTCGGCGGCCGAGGCCTTTTCGTGCGCGAGCTTCTTCTCGACGGCCAGCTCGGCCTCGGTCATGAAGTGCTTGTCGGCCACCGGCCGCACCAAGAGGTTGGCGATGAAGCCGATCGCCAGCATGCCCACGAGGATGTACATGGTCTGGTTGTAGACCTGCTCGCGCGGGAGGCCGAGGCCCAGCTGGTATTCGCGCATGTAGTTCACCACCACCGGGCCGAGGATGCCGGCCGTGGCCCACGCGGTGAGCAGGCGGCCATGGATGGCGCCCACGAACTGCGTGCCGAACAGGTCGGCCAGATAGGCCGGCACCGTGGCGAAGCCGCCGCCGTACATCGACACGATGATGCAGCACGCACCCACGAACAGGAGCTTGCTGCCCGCGCCCGCCGACGACGGAATGCTCGCGTACAGGATCGCGCCGAGCACGAAGAACACCGTGTAGGTGAGCTTTCGGCCGAGCTTGTCCGACAAGCTGGCCCATACGAAGCGCCCGCCGATGTTGAACAGGGACAGCAGCGCGGTGAAGCCGCCGGCCACCACGGCAATCGCCGCGAGCTGCGCCTTGTCGAGCCCGCCGAATTTCTGCGACACACCGATCAGCGCGCCGCCGAACACTTCCTGCAGCATCGGCGAGGAGATGCCGATCACGCCGATGCCGGCGCTCACGTTCATGCACAGCACCAGCCACACGAGCCAGAACTGCGGAATGCCCCAGACCTTTTTCACGTGCACATGGCGCTGCGTGATCATGGCGTTGCTGGTCTGCGCCGGGGGCGGCGTCCAGCCTTCGGGCTTCCAGCCCGAGGGCGGCACGCGGTAGCCGAGCGCGCCGGCCATCATGAAGACGAAGTAGCCCAGCGCCATCACGACGAAGGTCTGCATCACGCCGACGTCGGTGGCCGTGGAGAAGCGCTTCATCAGGTCGACCGCCAGTGGCGAACCGATCATCGCGCCGCCGCCGAAGCCCATGATCGCCATGCCGGTGGCCATGCCGCGGCGATCGGGGAACCACTTGATCAGCGTGCTCACCGGCGAGATGTAGCCGAGGCCAAGGCCGATGCCGCCGATCACGCCCGAGCCGAGGATCATCAGCCAGAACTGGTGCAGGTGAATGCCCAGCGCCGAGAGCAGCATGCCGCCGCACCAGCACACGGCCGACACCACGCCGGCCTTGCGCGGACCCGCGCGTTCGAGCCAGCCGCCCCACAGGGCCGCCGAGCAGCCGAGGAAGACGAAGAACAGCGTGTACATCCAGCCGAGCGTGGCCACGCGCCAGTCGCAGTTCGTGGCGAAGAGCTCGGCGAAGAAGCTCATCTCCTTCGCGCAGGCCTGCGCGCCAGTGCCAGCGGTGCCCAGCGCCTTCGACAGAGGCAGCCAGAACACCGAGAAGCCATAGGCCATGCCGATGCACAGGTGAATGGCCAGGGCGGCCGGAGGAACCAGCCAGCGGTTGAAACCGCGGCCCGCAATGATGCGTTCTTTATCGAGGAAGCCGGGCTGCGCTTGCACCCCTTCTCCAGCCAGGCGTTCTCCATCGAGAACGCCCGCAGTTGAGCCTGCCATATTTCTCCTAATTGACCGGACGAGTAACTTTTGTGTTGGATCCGGGCCGCGGAGTGTGTCCGAACGTTTTACACGCCGTCAAATTCGATCGGCGCATGGGCCGATTCAATAATTAAATGCCCGGCTCCGGGGGCTGGCCGCTCAATCGCTGCCGAGCGTCCCGCTGTGCAGGCGCACCTGCTCGGCCCATTCGGGCGTCTGCAGGAAGGCCAGTGCCGCATCGAGCGCGCGCGAAGCGCGCACGCCGTCCTGCGTCATGAAGCCGATGGGCGTGCGCACCTCGGGCGCCACCAGCGGCAATGCCTCGAGTTCGCGGTGCGTGCGCACGGCCGCGACCATCGCACCCGGCAGCACGCTGCTGACGGTGCCCGCGCTCACGGCGAGGGTGAGCGTGAGCACCGAGTTGGTCTCGATGGCCGGCGACACCGGCACGCCGGCCTCGCGCAGGGACTGGTCCATGATCGCCCGGTTGTGCATGTCGGTGGTGAGCAGGCACAGCGGCAGCTTGCCGGCCTCGGCCCAGGTGATGGGCTGGCCGATGCGCAATTCGTCTGCCGAAGGCGTCTCGGCGCGCCGCAGCAGGAAGTAGTGCTCGATGCTTTGCGGCCAGGCCTTGAGCTTGATGCCCGGCATGTGCATGCGCTCGGTGTAGCCGAGGGCGAGGTCGATCGAGAGGCTCTCCAGGCCGGTCTCCAACTCTTGCGAACTCATGGACAGCACGGCGGGCAGGATGCCCGGGTGGCGCTGGTGCAGCATGGCCGCGAAGCGCGAGAGGATCGGGATGGCGGTGGGCACCGCGGCCATGCGCAGCCGGCCGTGGGGGTTGTCCACGTCGCTGCGCAGTTCCTGCAGCAGCACCTCGTTGTCGCGCAGCATGCGCTGCGCCGTGGCCAGCACGCGCTCGCCCTCGTGCGTGAGGCCGACGTAGACGCGGGCGCGCTTGACGATGACGACGCCGAATTCGGTTTCCAGCGCGCGCAGCGCATTCGACAACGCGGGCTGGGTGATGTGGCAGGCCTGGGCGGCGCGGCCGAAATGCTTGTGCTCGCTCAGCGCGACCAGATATCGCATCGAAGCGAGCAGGTTCATCTTCAGGTGTTCTTGCTGATCGAGATGGTGGGGAATTTCGACGAGAAATCCTTCGCCTTCTCCGAGATGCCCACGGCCACCTGGCGCGCGACCGCCTTGTAGATGCCGGCCACTTCGCCTTCGGGGTCGGCCACCACCGTGGGGGCACCACTGTCGGCCTGCAGGCGGATCTTGATGTCCAGTGGCAGCGCACCGAGGTATTCCATCTGGTACTCGGCCGCCATCTTCTTGCCGCCCTCGCTGCCGAAGATGTGTTCGGCATGGCCGCAGTTCGAGCAGATGTGCACCGCCATGTTTTCGACGATGCCCAGGATCGGCACGCCGACCTTCTCGAACATCTTGATGCCCTTCTTGGCATCGAGCAGCGCGATGTCCTGCGGCGTGGTGACGATCACCGCGCCGGTCATCGGCACGCGCTGGCTCAGCGTGAGCTGGATGTCGCCGGTGCCGGGGGGCATGTCGACGATCAGGTAGTCGAGGTCTTTCCAGTTGGTCTGGCGCAGGAGCTGCTCCAGCGCTTGCGTGGCCATCGGGCCGCGCCAGATCATGGCCTGGTCCTGGTCGACCAGGAAGCCGATGGACATCACCTGCACGCCGTGGCGCTGCATGGGTTCCATGGTCTTGCCGTCGGCGCTGTCGGGGCGGCCTTCGATACCCATCATCATGGGCTGGCTGGGGCCGTAGATGTCGGCGTCCAGCAGGCCGACGCTCGCGCCTTCCGCGGCCAGTGCGAGCGCCAGGTTGGCGGCCGTGGTGCTCTTGCCCACGCCGCCCTTGCCCGAGGCCACGGCAATGATGTTCTTGACGTTGGGCATCAGCTGCACGCCGCGCTGCACCGCGTGGCTGATGACCTTGGTGACGATGTTGACCGACACGTTCTCCACGCCCGGCACGGTCTTGGCGGCCGCCACCAGCGCCTTGCGGATCGCCGCGTGCTGGCTCTTGGCGGGGTAGCCGAGTTCGAGGTCGAACGACACGTCGCCGTCGGCAATCTGCAGGTTCTTGAGCGAGCGGGTCGCCGCGAATTCTTTGTGGGTGTTGGGGTCCGTGACGCTCTTGAGGGCGCCCATGATCGCGTCTTGGGTGATGGCCATTGATCAAACTCCTGAATGGCGGGTAGTCTAGTGCGCTCTCCAAGCCCTCACCGGCCCGCTCGCAATAGACCAGAAAACCAAAAAATGACAGAGACAAGCCCCGCCACCGGCCTCCTGCTCACCGGAGGCGGCGCACGGGCGGCCTACCAGGTCGGCGTGCTCGAAGCCATTGCCGAAATGCGCCGCGCCGCCGGGCCGGCCGCCGGCACCGGCAACCCCTTTCCCGTCATCACCGGCACCTCGGCCGGCGCCATCAATGCCGCGGCGCTGGCCTGCGGCGCGGACGACTTCGACCACGTGGTGGCGCACATCGCCCAGGTGTGGAGCAGCTTTCGCGCCGAGCAGGTGTACCGCGCCGATTCGCTCTCGGTCATCGGCAGCGGCGCGCGCTGGCGCATGCTGCTGGGGTTCGGGCGCTTTGCGGCCAACTGGATGCGAGTCAAGCCCAAGTCACTGCTGGACAACGCCCCGCTGGCCGACCTGCTGCAGCGCATGGTGCCGCTCGATCGGCTGCCGCAGCTCATGCACGAGGGACACGTCAAGGCGCTGGCCGTGACCGCATCGAGCTACAGCTCGGGCGAGCACGTCACCTTCTTCGAGGCCGCGGTGCCGATGGAGCCGTGGGTGCGCTCGCAGCGCCTGGCGGTGCGCGACCGCATCACGCACCACCACCTGCTCGCGTCTTCGGCGATTCCCTTCGTGTTTCCGGCGACCGCGCTGCCGATGCAGGGGCACACCGAGTACTTCGGCGACGGCTCGATGCGCCAGTCGGCGCCCATCGCGGCTGCGATCCACCTGGGCGCCGAGCGCATCCTGGTGATCGGCGCGGGCCGCATGCACGAGCCCCGCGAGACCGATGCGCCCAATACGCACAGCGGCTATCCGACGATGGCGCAGATCGCGGGCCATGCGCTCTCGAGCATCTTTCTCGATGCGCTGGCAGTGGACATCGAACGGCTGCGCCGCATCAATCACACGCTGGGGCTGATTCCCGAGGAGGTGCGCGCATCGAGCTCGCTGCGCCCGCTCGACCTGCTGGTGATCTCGCCTTCGGAGCGGCTGGACGTGATCGCTGCGCGCCATGTGGATTCGCTTCCCGGCGCGGTGCGGCACCTGCTGGGCGGCTCGAAAGTCGCGGCCGACGTGAAGGGCGGCGCGCTGGCAAGTTATCTGCTGTTCGAGTCGGGCTACACGCGCGAGCTGATGGCGCTCGGGCGGGCCGATGCGATGAAGCAGCGCGACGAGGTGCTGCGGTTCTTCGGTTGGAACGCGGTCTGAGCTAGAACCGCACTGGCGCACGCTGCCTGCGCAGGACATCGTCCGCATCCAGCCCAACAAGATTGCGGTACACCGACGGTGCGGTCGCGCCTTCGGTGCTGATCAGCAGCACCTTCGAGCGCACATCGAGGCGCACCTTTCGCCACAGATCGTCTGACAGCGTGAGCACGCGCAATGCCGCGATGCCCGCCGCGCCCGACTCGCCGCTCACGATGGGGCTGTCGTGCGCCGAGCCCCGCGCCAGCAGGCGCATCGCCTCGACCGCGTCGCCGTCCTCGATGGTGAGGAAGGCATCGACCGAGGGCGCCAGAAAACGCCAGGCCAGCGGCGATGTTTCGCCGCACGCAAGGCCGGCCATCACCGAGTCGACGCTGCCGGTGGCATTCGACGCATGGCCGTTGATCGCGCTCTGCAGCAGGCAATCGGCCTGGCGCGGCTCGATGACGATGAGCGTCGGCCGCTTCTCGCCGTACTGCTCCCACAGGTAGCTCGCCACGCCCGCGGCCAGCCCGCCGACACCGCCCTGCAGGATCACGTGCGTGAACATCGCCGTGCCCTCCTGCTGCTCCATCACCTCGTCGGCCAGGATGCCGTAGCCCTGCATCACGTCGCGCGGAATGTCTTCGTAGCCGGCATAGGAGGTGTCGGACACCACCTGCCAACCGTGCGCCTGCGCCAGCGCGGCCGCGTGCGCGACCGAGGCGTCGTAGTTGCCCTCGATGCGCACGATCTCCGCGCCGAAGGCCGCAATGGCCGTTTCACGCTCCACGCTCACATGCTTGTGCAGCACGATCACGCAGCGCACGCCGATGCTTTGCGCCGCGGCCGCGAGCGCGCGCCCGTGGTTGCCGTCGGTGGCGCTGATGACGACCAGCGACTCCAGTTGCGCCGCGTGAGCGCCACGCAGCACCGCCACCGGGTCCCATGCGGCATGGGCCCGCAGGATGAGCCGCACCAGCGCGGCCGGCGCGCCGAGTGCCTTGAAGCTGCCGAGCGACGAGCGCTTCGACTCGTCCTTCACGAAGATGCCGGCCACGCCCAGTTCTTCCGCCAGATCGGGCAACTGCCAGAGCGGCGTCGGTTCGGGCGCGAGCTGCGACCAGCGCGAGAGCCAGCCGCGCGTGCGCTTCGCCTCGGCGATGCTGAGGATGTCGCGAAGCTCGCCGGGGTAGGCGCTGCGAATGGCGTTCTTGTTGATGACCAGCATGGGGAGAAAAGAAAAGGGTTGTGCGTTGTCGGTCAGCGCGGAAGGCGCAGGCGGACGATTTCCGCGAAGTAACGGGCGCCCGTCGCGAGCACCTCGTCGTTGAAGTCGTAGCTGCCGTTGTGCAGCGGCGTGCTGCCGGGTGCGCCCTCGGCGCCGTTGCCCAGGAACACGAAGGCGCCCGGCACCACCTTGAGGAACGCGCCGAAGTCCTCGGAAATCATCATCGGCGCCACGTTGGCATCGACGTTCTCCGCCCCCACCACGGCCGTGGCCGCCGCCACCGCGACGGGCACGCATTCGGCCCAGTTCACCGTGGGCGCGAATTCGTGCGTGTAGCTGAACTCGCATTCGGCGCCGTGCATGCGGCAGATGCCCTCGCTGATCTCGCGCATGCGCGCGGCCAGCATTTTCTGCACCTCGGGGTCGTAGCTGCGCGTGTCGCCCTTGATGACCACGTTCGACGGAATCGCGTTGCGGATGCCATCGGTGATGAACTCGGTGCACGAGACCACCGCCTGCGCGCCCGGATCGAGCGTGCGCGAAACGATGGTCTGCAGCGCGAGCACGATCTGCGCGCCGATGACGATGGGGTCGATTCCCATGTGCGGCCGCGCGGCATGCGTGCCGCGGCCCTTCACATGGATGACGAAGTTGTCCTCGCTCGCCATGAGGCCGCCCGTGCGCGTGGCGATCGTGCCGGCGCGCATGCCGGGCATGTTGTGCAGGCCGTAGATCTCGTCGACCGGAAAGCGCGCGAAGAGCCCGTCGTCCATCATGGCTTTCGCGCCGCGGCCGTGTTCTTCGGCGGGCTGGAAGATAAAGCGCACGGTGCCGTCGAAATCCTGCCGCTCCCGCAAGAGGCGCGCCGCGCCGAGCACGATCGACATGTGGCCGTCGTGACCGCAGGCGTGCATCTTTCCGGGCGTGGCCGAGGCGTAGGCGCGGTCGGTGGGCACCTCGGTGATGTTGAGCGCGTCCATCTCGGCGCGCAGGCCGATCACGCCCTTGCCATGGCCGACCTTCAGGTTCGCGACGAGCCCGGTGCCGCCAATGCCGGTATGCACCTCCAGGCCCAGCGCCTTCAGCACGCTGGCGACGAAAGCCGAGGTCTTCGCCTCCTCGAAGCCGGTCTCGGGCATCGCATGCAACTGGCGGCGCCAGCCGGAGAGCTGGTCGCGCAGGGGCTCGTCGGGGAATTTCATGACGCGATGCTATTGACAATGCAGCGATACGGGCACGCAAAATCGGCCCCTCAGACGCAACGTTTTTGCGTGCACGGCCTGCATGACCTCCTCTCCCCTCGATGCCCTCGACCTTCGCCTGCTGGAATTGATCCAGATCGACAGCCGCATGTCGCAAAGCGAACTGGGCGAGCGCGTCCACCTGTCGACGGCGGCCGTCAACCGGCGGCTCAAGCGCATGCGCGACGACGGCGTGATCCGGCGCTACGGCGCGGTGCTGGCCCCTGCGACGCTGGGCCACCCGTTGTCCATCGTGGCCGAGGTGGAAGTCGAGAGCGAGCGCATCGATCTGCTCGATGCGATGAAACAGAGTTTCAGGGCCTGCCCGCAGGTGCAGCAGTGCTACTACGTGACGGGCGAGTGGGACTTCATCCTCATCCTCGTCGTGCAGGACATGGCGCAGTACACCGCGCTGAGCCGGCAGCTTTTTTTCCAGAGCAACAACGTGAAGCGATTTCGCACGCTGGTCACCATGGACCCGGTGAAGGTCAGCCTGGATGTGCCGGTGCGGCCGGAACCGGTGGGGTAGGCAGCGCACGGGCTGCGCGGGCGGTGGATTCGCCTCAGGAAAGCCCGAGGAGCACCGCAATGCCCGTGATGAACCAGTTCGCGGTCGTCGCACTGGCCGCGCTTTCCTTGGAGATCGGCCACAGCTTGGCGCGCTTCCATGCCCAGAGGTTGCAGGCCAAGGCCAGCACCAGGCCGCTGGGGACGAACAAGGGTGAATGCAGACCGACAGCGGCGATCAGCGATACCAGGACGGTCAGGACGCCTGCCGCCCAGATACCGCTGGATGTGCTTGCGAGCACATGGCAAAGACCGCCGCAGGCTTCGCACTTCGCAGGGGAGCCGCGGCTGGACCAGCGCTTCGCGAGGCCGTCGATGCCCGGCTTCCGGCAACGTGGACAGGCGTGCTTCACAGGAAGAGCCACGCCACGATCACCGTCAGGATGATGGCCAGTGGAATGAGGTCACTCAGCCGCGCGAGGCCGCCGAGCATGAACAGCGGGACCCGTCCTGCAAATTCCCGGAGGTGGTCGGCCACGCGATTTCCCCGGGGCAGCACGGCAGCAGCGACCAACGAGATCACGATGAGCCCGACGCCCATGGCCAGGAAAGCCGCGACGCAGGTGAGGATGAGCGAGACCGGAGGTTTCATGTGCTGCGCAAGATAACGCAGGTCCGCCGCAACGCGAAATCAGCGCGGTCAGCCCGCCTCGGAAATCCCGAGTTCCGAGCACACCCTCGCCACCAGCGCCTTCAGCGATGCCAACTCGGCTTCGAGCCGCGCCACATTGGCTTTGAGCGCCGCGACCTCGCCGAGCGATGCGTCGTGCGAGGCATAGGCCCCGTCGCCCGAAGCGCCGGCCGGGCCCGCCACTTCTTCCGCAGGCTGCCCACTCAGAAGATGCGCCCAGCGGCTTTCGCGCGCGCCCGGCAGACGCGCCAGCTTCACCACCAGCGCACCGGCAGGCCGCTCCGCAAGCTCGTCGAGGAAACCCTCGACCGAGGAGATGTCCGCGAAGTTGTGCATGCGGTCGCAGGCGATGCGCAGTTCGCCGGCCGTTTGCGGCCCGCGCAGCATCAGCACAGTGAGCAGGATCACCGACTGCGAGGGAATGCGCAGCACACGGTCGATGTTGTGCTCGTAGCGGAACGCGCGGCCGCCGCTGCTTTCCGCGACAAGGCTGTAGCCCTTCAGACTGTCGATGGCGGACTGGATCTGCGATTCGGTGAGTTCGAGCACCGGGTTGCGGCTGGTCTTCTGGTTGCAGCCCGACACCAGCGAATTGAGCGTGAGCGGATAGCTGTCGGGCACGGTGCGCTGCTTTTCGGCGAGCACGCCGAGCACGCGGGTTTCAAGGAGGGACAGGATGGGCAGCGGTGTGGACATGGCTCAGAGGCAGGATTCGAAAGTGAAGACACAAGGGGCCGCCGACGGGTTCATGGCGACACCACGCCGAGTATCGGCCCCAGGTCGCGCACGAAGTCGCTGCGCCCCAATGCCTTCGAGTACAGCGCCGAGACAGTGCCATCGAGGTACAGGGCATCGCGGCAGTGCAGCACGTCGCGAAAGTACAGCGCGAAATCGTGGAAGTTCACCGGCGTCTCGCTCATCACGAAGATCGCCGTGTGGCCGATCGCGCAGACGCCGTTGCGGATCTTGCGCGAGTCCGAATTCGGAATGAGCGCTGGGTGCAGCGCGCCGTGGCGCAGCAGCAGCGGGCCGGATTGAGTGGCCAGCCGCACGCCGCCGCGCTTGGCGAGCGCCGGGTACTCCGAAGACTCGATCACGCGGGGGCCGTCGTCGGTGACGAGGAACACGCCGTTCGGCTTCAGGAAGAAGTTGCCGGTGCCGCTCGCGAGGTTGAGCGGCGCCTCTTCGCGGCCATCGCGCACGAAGAGCCCGACCGGCGAAAAATCGGCGTGATACATGCCGGCATTGACCGCGAAGACGAGCTGCCGGCCGTGCGCCTTCAGCCAGGCATCGAGGCGGTCGAAGCGCTTGAACGCCACGCCGGTTTCATCGTTCAGTAACAGCGCGAGCTTCTCGGTGCGAAGGTCGACCTTCACCACCGTGTAGCGCGGGTCTGCCGCAACGGACGCGCAGCTCGCAAGGACGACGGCCAGCAGAAGCAGAAGCTTTCTCATGGCCGGCTGCGCCTTCGCCTGCGTTCCGATCAACCGCCGTTGATGCGGCTGACCAGCGCCTTCGTGAACGCGGCGGTGTTCGCAGTGCCGCCCAGGTCGCCGGTGCGCACGTTGTCGATGTTCAGCGTCTGGTCGATCGCCGTGCGCAGGCGCGTGGCCAACTCGGGCATCTTCGTGTGGTCGAGCATCATCGCGGCGGCCAGCAGCAGCGCGGTGGGATTGGCGATGCCCTTGCCGGCGATGTCGGGCGCCGAGCCGTGCACCGCTTCGAAGATCGCCGCATCGGTGCCGATGTTGGCGCCCGGCGCCATGCCCAGGCCGCCGACAAGGCCGGCCACGAGGTCCGAGAGGATGTCGCCGAACAGGTTGGTCGTCACCAGCATGTCGAACTGCCAGGGGTTGAGCACCAGCTTCATCGCGCAGGCGTCCACGATGATCGAGTCGAGTTCGAATTTGCCCTTGTACTTCTCCGCGTAGAGCTGCTCGCCCGTCTCCAGGAACAGGCCGGTCAGCACCTTCATGATGTTGGCCTTGTGCACCAGCGTGACCTTCTTGCGGCCGGTGGCGATGGCGGTCTCGAACGCGTACTCGAGCACCCGGCGGCAGCCCTGCCGCGTGTTGATGCCGGTGGCCATGCCCACGGCATGCGGGTCGCCGTCGATGCGCACGTAGTGCTCGTGGCCGATGTAGAGGCCCTCGAGGTTCTCTCGCACGATCATCAGATCGATCTTGTCGAAGCGGCCACCCGGAATGATGGTGCGCGCGGGACGCAGGTTGGCGTAGAGCTGGAATTCCTCCCGCAGCCGCACGTTCGACGAGCGGTAGCCGCCGCCCGACGGCGTTTCGAGCGGGCCCTTGAGCGCAAGGCGGGTGGTGCGGATGCTGTCGAGCGTGGCCTTGGGCAGCGGATCGCCCGAAGCCTTCACGCCGCCGAGGCCAGCGATCTGGGTGTCCCAGGTGAAGGGCGCCTTCAGCGCATCGAGCGCGGCGAGGGTGGCGTCGACGATTTCGGGGCCGATGCCATCGCCGGGAATGAGGGTTGCGGGAATGGGGGTGGTCATCGGCTGCGGCTCGCTTTCTGGCGTTCTGTATCGGGGGTCGAAGCATACGTCGCGCGCGAGACACCCCGCGGTTTCGTGGGTCACTCGCGCCCTCAAACACGGGGTCGGGCACAGGCTGCACGCGCCCACCTAAAATGCCCGGTTCCCGGATGCGCGGCGCTCGCCGCCTCCGATGCCAGTTCGTCACTCCCCGAAAGCGCCCTCCCCGATGTCCGCCCCGCGCAAGCTCTTCGTCACCACCGCCCTGCCGTATGCCAACGGCAAGTTCCATATCGGCCACATGATGGAATACATCCAGGCCGACATCTGGGTGCGGAACCAGCGAATGAATGGCGCCGAGGTCAACTTCGTCTGCGCCGACGACGCGCACGGCGCGGCCATCACCATCGCGGCCGACAAGGCCGGCGTGACGCCGCAGGCCTTCGTGGCCGAGATCGCCGCGGGCCGCAAGCCCTACCTCGACGGCTACTACATCTCCTTCGACAACTGGCACTCGACCGACGCGCCAGAAAACCACCAGCTCGCGCAGGACATCTACCGCGACCTGCGCGCCAACGGCCTCATCGAGACCAAGAGCGTCGAGCAGTTCTACGACCCTGAAAAGGGCATGTTCCTGGCCGACCGCTTCATCAAGGGCGAGTGCCCGAACTGCCATTCGAAGGACCAGTACGGCGACAACTGCGAAGTGTGCGGCGCCGTGTACGCGCCCACCGAGCTGATCAACCCCTACTCGGCCCTCTCGGGCGCCAAGCCCGAGCTGCGCAGCTCGGACCACTTCTTCTTCAAGCTCTCGGACCCGCGCTGCGAGGCTTACCTGAAGGAATGGACCGCCGCCCCGGGCCATGTGCAGATCGAGGTGCAGAACAAGATCCGCGAATGGCTCTACAAGGACGACGAAGGCAAGGGAGGCCTGGGCGACTGGGACATCAGCCGCGACGCGCCCTACTTCGGCATCGAGATCCCCGATGCGCCGGGCAAGTACTTCTACGTGTGGCTCGACGCGCCCGTGGGCTACCTGGCGTCGCTCAAGAACCTGCTGGACAAGCGCTGCATCGAACTGGGCGGCGACGGCATCTCGTACACCGAGTACATGGCCGACCCGGACCTGGAGCAGGTGCACTTCATCGGCAAGGACATCATCACCTTCCACACGCTGTTTTGGCCCGCGATGCTGCACTTCAGCGGCCGCAAGGCGCCTGATGCGGTGTATGTGCACGGCCATCTCACGCTGAAAGACGGCGAGAAGATGAGCAAGAGCCGCGGCACCGGCATCGATCCGCTCAAGTACCTCTCGATCGGCCTGGACCCCGAGTGGCTGCGCTACTACATCGCGGCCAAGCTCAACGGCCGCAACGAAGACATCGACTTCAACCCCGAGGACTTCGTCGCGCGCGTCAACAGCGACCTCGTGGGCAAGTACATCAACATCGCGAGCCGCGCGGCGGGCTTCATCGGCAAGCGCTTCGGCGGCAAGCTGGGCGACGTGTCGGCCGATGGCGATGCGCTGCTGTTCGCGCTGCGCGAGGCGGCCGGCCAGATCCATTCGCTGTACGACGGCCGCGACTACGCCCGTGCGCTGCGCGAGGTGATGGCACTGGCCGACAAGGTGAACGAATACGTCGACCAGAACAAGCCCTGGGAGCTGGCCAAGAAGGAAGGCGCCGAGGCGCGCCTGCACGATGTGTGCACCGTGTGCATCGAGGCCTTCCGCCTGCTCACGCTGTACCTGAAGCCGGTGCTGCCGGCGCTTGCGGTGAACGTCGAGGCGTTCCTGAAGATTTCGCCGCTGGTCTGGTCCGATGCCGCGCAGCCTCTGCCCGCAGGCCATGCGATCGGCGACTACAAGCACCTGATGCAGCGTGCCGATGCGAAGGTCGTCGACAAGCTGTTCGATGCGCCTGAACCCGTGGCCGCCGCTGTCGTGGAAGCCGCAGCAGATGCGCTGCCCGGCGGCGAAGCCATCGCGCCGACGATCACCATCGACGACTTCGTGAAGATCGACCTGCGCATCGCCAAGATCGTGGCCTGCGAGAAGGTCGAGGGCTCGACCAAGCTGCTGCGCCTGACGCTCGACGCGGGCGAAGGCAAGACCCGCAACGTCTTCAGCGGCATCGCCTCGGCCTACCAGCCCGAGCAGCTCGTGGGCAAGCTCACGGTGCTGGTCGCGAACCTCGCGCCGCGCAAGATGAAATTCGGCATCAGCGAAGGCATGGTGCTGGCCGCGAGCCATGGCGACGAAAAAGCCAACCCGGGCATCCACGTGCTCGAACCGTGGCCGGGCGCAACGCCGGGCATGCGGGTTCGCTGACCACGAACCAGGAACTAGCTGAACTTGTTGTTCAGCACGAGGTCGGCAAACACCTTGCCACCGACCGAGATGTGGTCCCGCATCGCCTCCGCGGCGTTGTCGGCATGGCCCTTGAGGATCCACTCCACCACCCGCTCGTGCTCCCGCTGTGAAGCGGCGAGCCGGCCGGGCTTCTCGAACATCCGCCCCCGGTAGGCCGCGATGCGCAGGCGCACCGTCTGCGCCTGCTCGACGATGAACGGATTGCCGCTCGCGCGATAGATCACGTCGTGCAGCGCGGCGTTGGCGCGCTGGTAGCCCTCAGCGTCGTCCGCCTCTGCCATGGGCCGCCGTGCCGTCGAGCGCAAGTTGCAGTTCGGCTCGCAGCGCCGGCCCGATGCGCAGGGCCGCCAGCCGCGCCAGCACGCCTTCGAGTTCGCCGAGCGCTTCCATCATCGCGACGAGTTCGTTCGCGCGCAGCTGGCGCACATAGATGCCGGTGCGCGGAACGATGTCGACCAACCCCCGCGCGCTGAGCAACAGCAGCGCCTCGCGCACCGGCGTTCGCGAGGTGTTGAAGCTCAGGGCGAGCGCCTTTTCATCGATGGGCATGCCGGGGGACAACGTGCCTCCGAGGATGTCGTGTTCGAGGCGGCTGCGGATCTGGTCCTGCAGGCTGCTGGTGTCGAGGGTTTTCGCGGGTTGCATGGGAGTCGGGATATTAGCTAACCTTGCAGATATATCAATTCATTCGTTTGGTACATCAATGCTTCCCTCACTTGAGATCGACGGCCACGTCGCCTACCTGACGCTGCGGCGCCCCAGCGCCGCCAACAAGCTGACGCCGGCGGATCTACCCGAGCTCGTTCGCCACGTGGAGACGGTGAATCGCTCGCCCGAGGTGCTTGTGCTGATCCTGCGTTCCGAAGGCAAGTACTTTTGCAGCGGCTACGATATATCAGAGGTGGCCGCCAGCAGCCAGACCGAGGGCAGCAGCTTCGGTGACATGGTCGATGCGCTGGAAAACTGCCGTGCCGTCACCATCGCCGCGGTGCATGGCGGCGTTTTCGGCGGCGCCACCGACCTGGTGCTGGCCTGCGATTTCCGTGTGGGGGTGCGCAGCGCCGAGATGTTCATGCCCGCGGCCCGGCTCGGCCTGCACTACTACCAGAGCGGCATGGAGCGCTATGTGTCGCGGCTCGGGCTCGACACGGCCAAGCGCCTCTTCCTGACTGCCGAAAAACTCGACGGCCCCGCGATGCTCGACTGCGGATTTCTCACGCAACTGGTCGACAACGCGCTGGCGCTCGACGCCGAAGTGCTGCGCCTTCGCACCACGCTCGCCGGCATGGCGCCGCTCGCGCTGCTCGGCATGAAGAAGCACCTGAACCAGATCGCGCGCGGCACCGCCGATGCCGCTTCGATCTCGCGGGAGGTGCAGCGCACCGTCGCCTCCGAAGACCTGGCCGAGGGCGGCCGTGCCTGGCGCGAGAAGCGCCCGCCGGTCTTCAAGGGCCGCTGAGCGCGGCCTCCCCTTCGACCCGACACAGGAGACAACAAGTGAACACCCTTCGAACCATTTCCTTTGCAGCCGTTGCCCTGCTCACCTCGGCCGGCGCCCTTGCGGACACCTACCCCTCGCGCCCGATCACCCTGGTGGTCGGCTTCCCCGCCGGCGGCGGTGCCGACACCGTGGCGCGCATCGTGAGCGACAAGCTCGCCAAGGTTCTCGGGCAGCCCATCGTCATCGACAACAAGCCCGGCGCGGGCACCACCATCGCATCGGACCAGGTCGCGCGCGCGGCACCCGACGGCTACACGCTGCTGCTGGGCAGCGGCAATCTCTACGGCAGCGACAAGCTGCTCTACAAGGCCGTGAAGTACGACGGGGCGAAAAGCTTCGTGCCGATCTCGCGCTGGAGCTCGGCGCCGATGTTGCTCGCGGTCAACAAGGACATGAGCGCCAAGACCGTGCAGGCGCTGATCGCCGAAGCGCGGCAGAACCCCGGCAAGCTCGCGTATTCCTCGTCGGGCACGGGCGTGGTCACGCATCTGGCGGGCCTGTCGTTCGAGAAGGCAGCCGGCGTGACCATGCTCCACGTGCCGTACAAGGGCGGCGCCCCGTCGATCCAGGCGGTTGCCGCCGGCGACGTGCAACTGACCTTCGGCACGCCGCCCTCGGTGCTGCCGATGGCGCAGGGCCAGAAGCTGCGCGTGCTGGCCGTCACCTCGGGCCAGCGCTCGCCGCTCTTTCCCGATGTGCCGAGCGTCGCCGAGGCGGGCGTGAAAGGCTACGACTACACCTTCTGGTTTGGCCTCTTCGCACCCGCGGGCCTGCCGCCGGAGATGGCGCAGAAGCTCTTCGACGCGAGCGTGGCGGCGCTCAACGACCCTGATGTGAAGGCGCGGCTGGAGAAGTCGGGCAACGAATCGGCGCCGTCGAAGTCGCTCGCCGAATTCCGCACCTGGGCACTGGCCGAAGGCGCGAAATCGAAGGAACTCACCGAGCGCTCCGGCGCGACCGTCGAATGACGCCGGGCGGCCCGCTGCAGGGCTTCACCGTCGTCGACCTCACGCGCGTGCTCGCGGGGCCTTATTGCACGCTGCTGCTCGCCGACCTCGGTGCGCGCGTCATCAAGGTGGAGCAGCCCGGCCTCGGCGACGATGCGCGGCAGATCGGCCCGTTCGTGGAGGGCGACTCGGCCTACTTCATGTCGGTCAATCGCAACAAGGAGTCGATCGCGTTGGACCTGAAGGCGCCGACCGACCGAGTCATCTTCGAACGGCTGCTGGCCACGGCCGACGTGCTGGTCGAGAACTTCCGGCCCGGCACGATGGAGAAGCTCGGCTACGACTGGCCGACGCTGCATGCGCGCTTTCCGAAACTGGTGTTCACCTCGGTCTCGGGTTTTGGCCAGACGGGCCCCTACAGCAAGCGCCCCGCCTACGACATGGTGGTGCAGGCGATGGGCGGCATCATGAGCCTCACCGGCCACCCGGGTGCGCCGCCGACGCGGGTGGGCGTGTCGATCGGCGACCTGGGCGCCGGCCTGTACGCAGCCATCGGCACGCAAGCCGCGCTGCTGCAGCGCGGGCGCACCGGTCTCGGCGACCGGGTGGACGTGGCGATGCTCGATTGCCAGGTCGCGCTGCTCGAGAACGCGATCTCGCGCATGGAAGCCGACGGGCGCGCACCGGGCCCGATCGGCTCGCGGCATCCATCGATCACGCCGTTCGATGTGTTCCGCGCGGCGGACGGCTGGTTCGTGATCGCGGCGGGCAACGATGCGTTGTTCCAGCGCCTGTGCGCTGCGCTCGAACTGCCGGCGCTGCTGGACGATGCGCGCTTTGCCACCAACCCCGCGCGCTGCCAGCACCACGAAACGCTGAAGCAGTTGCTGGAGCAGCGCCTGGCCTGCGCGCCCTGCGCACACTGGCAGGCGCTGCTGATGGCGCACAACATTCCGACCGGCGAGTACAACGACGTCGCCGCGGTGGTGAAAGACCCGCAGGTGCGGGCGCGCGAGATGCTGGTGCAGGTGAAGACGCAGGGCGGCCGCTCCCTCACGGTCGCGGGCAATCCGGTGCACGTCGGCGAACACCGCACCCAGTTGCTGCGGCAGCCACCACGGCTGGACCAGGACCGGGAGGCGATCCTGGCGGGGCTGGAGCAGGGCTAGGTTCGAACGCCGGGCCGGGTGCAAAATCCGCGCATGCAAAGCCTCCGTTCCCGCTCCCGACTTCTGGTTCTTGCGCTGCTCGGCGCCATGCTGTCGAGCGGCTGTGCGGTGGTCACCGTCGCCAGCACCGCCGTGAGCGTAGGTGCCGGCGCGGTCGGTCTGGCCGCCGACGCAGCCATCGGCACCGCGCGCATCACCGGCAAGGCCGTCGGCGCCGCGGCCGACGCGGTCATTCCGGACAGCAAGTAAGCCACTGGATTCAGCGCGGCAGGCCCAGCCGTGCGACGTGCGCGGGCGTGTGCTGCGCCTTTTCCTTGCGGACGAACGCCGAGCGCAAGGCCGCGTGCGGCTCGCTGCGATCGAAGAAATTGCGGCGCATGTGCGTCAGTTCTTCATCGCGGTACTGCTGCAGCGGCTTCACCGCTTCGTCTTCCGCGCGCTTCGCCTGCTTCTTCGCGATGCGGGCGGCCAGGTCGGGCGAGGCCGCGAGCTGCGTGGCGAGCCGCATCACTTCATCGCCCAGTTCTTCCGGCGCGGCCTGCAGAACGCGCTCGGCCATGCCGAGTTCGACCGCGCGCTTCGCGCTCACCGGCAGCGCCGATTGGGTGAGCCGCTCGGCCTCGGCCCCGCCCACGCGGCGCGGCAGGGTGTAGGTCCAGTACTCGGAACCGTAGAGGCCCATGAGTTTGTAGTGCGGGTTGAGGATGGCGCCGTCCCTGCACCACACCTCGTCCGCCGCGAGCGCGAGCATCACGCCGCCGGCCGCGGCGTTGCCGCCGGGTGCCGCAACGGTGAGCCGGTCCGTGGTGGTGATCACCGCCTCGACCAGGTCGTTCATCGCGTGGATGTTGGCCCACGACTCCTCGGCCGGATCGGGCGCGGCCTCGATCACGTTGAGGTGGATGCCGTTCGAGAAAAAGTCGCGCAGCCCGCCAAGCACCAGCACCGACGTCGGTCGGGTGCAGGCGAAGCGATAGGCCTCCAGCAGACGGCGGCATTGCACGCTGCTCATCGCGCCGCCGGGGAACGAGAAGTTCAGCACGCCCACCGCGCCATGCTCGCCGTGCTCGCTGTAGCGCATGTCGGTCCAGGTGCGGCGCGCAGCCGGCAGTTGCAGCGGCGCGGACACTTCGGGCAGGCCGGCGGGGAGCAGGTCGCTGAGCGCATCGACGGCCGGCAGCTTGAAGCTGGCGAGCCCCGAGCCCGGCGCGCGCCAGGGGCGCAGTTGCACGATCCAGACCGCGCCGTCCGTCGTGGCGCGGCAGATGGCGCCGGCGCGGGTGGCGATCAGTTCGCCGGGCGTGCCGCGCAACTCGTCTTCGGGGTACGCGCCGTGCAGGTACCACTGCGTGCCGAGCAGTTCGTCGAGCACGCCGGGTTGCGAGTCGGCGGCGCGCAGTTCGCGCAGCACCGACTCGGTCGACGCCGTGGTCCAGTCGATGCGGCGCTCCGCCTGCTTCAGGAACGGACGCCAACCCGCCGCGAGATCGGCCGCCTTCTGCCGCTTCGGCTTGTACGTGCCCGAGGCGAAGCGCTCGACCGCGAGCAGCACCGCATCGATGGCCGCATCGGCCACCTCGCCGCGGTAGAGATCGCTCTTGCCGGCCAGCGGCGGCACCTTCAGCGGCGACCAGGCCCAGACATCGCCCGCGTCCATCTCGGCGACGGCCTCGAGCACGGTGACGCCCCAGCTTTCGGCGCCTTCCCGCAGCGTCCAGTCGAGCGAGGACGGGCCGCGGTCGCCCGGCGGGCCGGGGTGGACGATCAGGCAGGTGTGAGCGCGCCAGATGTCCTCGGGGATCGCGGTGGTGAGCATCGGCGCCACGATGAGTTGAGGCGCATGCGTGCGGACCGCATCGCGCAAGGCGTCGTCGTTGCCGAGGGCCAGCTCGACGCCGACGGTGTGGCCGCGGTCCTGGAGTTCGGCCAAAACCCTCTGCGTCAGGCTGTTGAACGCGCTTGCGACAAGCAGGATGTGCATGGGCCCGGCTCCCTCTGTGATGCCAGTTTTAAATGTCAATTAATGTGAAAACTGTATCTGCATCCTTCGTTCCGGATAAGTTCATCGAAAGTACGCATGGGGGCCTGCGGCCCTCTCGGCGGGGCACGCGGGCCACAATCGGTCATCCATGCAATCCCCGCTGAACCTCACCCGCTTTCGCCCCCGCCTGCTGGACGCAATGGCGGACTACAACCGGGAGCGTTTCCTCAAGGACCTGGGCGCGGGCGCGACGGTCGGCATCGTGGCGCTGCCGCTGGCCATGGCCTTCGCCATCGCGTCGGGGCTCAAGCCCGAGGCCGGCATCTGGACGGCGATCATCGCGGGCTTCTTGATCTCGCTCCTGGGCGGCTCGGCGGTGCAGATCGGCGGGCCGGCCGGCGCTTTCATCGTGATCGTCTACGGCATCGTCGAGCGCTATGGCGTGGCTAACCTGCTCATCGCGACCGCCTGCGCCGGCGTCCTGCTGTTCGCGGCGGGACTCTTCGGGCTCGGGCGGCTGGTGCGTTTCGTGCCGCTGTCGATCGTGGTGGGCTTCACCAACGGCATCGCGGTGCTGATCCTGCTGTCGCAACTGAAAGATCTGCTCGGCCTTTCGGTCGAGAAGATGCCGGCCGACGTGTTCTCGCAACTCCATGCGATGGCGCTGCGGATCGGCACCTTCAATCCGTATGCCTTCGCGCTCGGCGTCGTCTGCGTGGCAGGGCTGGTGCTGTGGCCGCGGCTGCCTCGTCTGCCGCTGCATCTGGCGCAAACGCGCGCGGTGCAGATGGCCTCCCGCGTGCCGGGGCCGATCGTCGCGCTGGTCACGCTCACGCTGGTGTCATGGGGTTTCGCGCTGCCGGTGGAGACCATCGGCACGCGCTTCGGCGGCATTCCCGAGGGCGTTCCGGGCTTCGCGCTGCCCGATTTCTCGTGGGAGACGGTCAAGCAACTGGTCACGCCGACGCTGACCATCGCGCTGCTCGGCGCCATCGAGTCGCTGCTGTGCGCGCGCGTGGCCGACCAACTGAGCGGCCAGCCGCGCCACGACCCGAACCAGGAACTGATGGCGCAGGGCATCGCGAACATCGTCACGCCCTTCTTCGGAGGGATGCCGGCCACCGGCACCATCGCGCGCACGGTGACGAACATCCGTTCGGGCGGCAACTCGCCCATCGCGGGCATCGTGCATGCGGTGACGCTGATGATCGTGGTGCTGCTGGCCGCACCGCTCGCGCGCCATGTGCCGCTTGCGGTGCTGGCGGGCATCCTGGTGTTTGTGGGCCTCAACATGGGCGAGTGGCGCGAGTTCACGCCGGGCCAGTTGCGGCATTTCAGCCGTCACTACCGGCTGCTGATGCTCGGCACGTTCTTTCTCACCGTCGTGTTCGATCTCACGGTGGCGGTGCAGGTGGGCATCGTGCTCGCGTGCGCGCTTTTCATCCGGCGCATGACCGGGCTCTTCAGCGTCGAGCTCGAGACGCTGCAGCCGCCGGTGCTCACCTACCGCATCTACGGCGCGCTGTTCTTCGGCGCGGCGGCCAAGCTCGACGAGGCGGTGAATGCGGCCGAGCGCGCGCCGCGCGGCATGACGGTGGTGCTCGACGCCACACACCTCATCTACCTGGATGCCACCGGCATCGATGCGCTGCGTCAGTTGCATCGCGCGGTGCTGGCGCGCGACGGGGTGTTGCGGATCGAATCGCTGCAGCCGCAGCCGCGCGAGGTGATCGAGCGCTCCGGGTTCGCGGAGGAACTGGTGGCCGGAAGGCCGCACACGCCCGAAGGCTGATCAGTTGGCTTCGGTCGCCCGGTCCGGCGACGAGCCGCTGCGCACCACGCGCTGGTCGTCGTTCAGCGTCGCGGTGAACACCATCGGCGAATTCGGCGGCTGCACCCAGCGCCATTCCCATTCGGTCTCGCGCTTGAGCGCATAGGGTGTGACCTTGGCGGGCTTGCCGAGCAGCTTGCGCAGGTCTTCCATCATCATCCCGGGCTGCACCTTGGCGAAGTTCTCGGGCGTGAGCACCTGGCGCAGCGCGCTCATCTTGCCGTCGCGGCCGATGGTGATCATGTAGTTCTTCTGGCCCTGGGGCTGGCGGTTGTATTCGAAGACGCGGCCGCCGTCGGGTGCGTCCCAGATGTTCTCCGGCTGGCCGAATTTGGTGCGCACGTCGGCTTCGGTGGCGACGCCTTCTTCGAGTTCGGCGATGCGCTGGTTGTCGCAGCCCGCAAGCCCGATCACCACCGCCAGCAACGCCGTTGCCATGCCGATCTGCCACTGTTGCCGATGTCCCATGCCGTCCCCGGTAAAATTCAGGCTACAAAGGTCCAGTCTATGTCCATCTTCCGCCGCCCCCACTACTCTTCCGAGATCACCAATTTCATCGAGGAGATGAAAGAAAAGAAGCCGACGCTGGAAGCCGAACAGCGCGCCGGCCGCGCCCTCCTCTGGGACAAGCACCTCGACCGCAGCCTGCTCGAGGAGTACAGCGAAGCCCGCGTGCCGATGCAGCCGTACGTCTACCAGACCCAATCCAAGTAAATGGTGCCGGTTCGGCATCCAGCCCTCGTCCGCATTGCGCCGATAGCTATTGAATTGATAGCGATCGCCCCATGAGCAGCAGAGACGAGGACAACGACACGCCGGTGATGGCCATGCCCGAGGTGGTCGACCAGGTCGCGCTCGCCAGGCTCTATGGCGAGCCGCTGTTCGCGATGCCGAAGGACCTGTACATCCCGCCCGAGGCGCTGCAGGTCTTTCTCGAAGCCTTCGAAGGTCCACTCGACCTGCTGCTTTACCTGATCAGGAAGCAGAACTTCAACATCCTCGACATCCCGATGGCGGGCCTCACGCGGCAGTACCTGAGCTACGTCGACGAGATCCGCCAGACGAACCTCGAACTCGCGGCCGAGTATTTGCTGATGGCCGCGATGCTGATCGAGATCAAGTCGCGCATGCTGCTGCCGCCCAAGAAGGTGGCCGACGGCGAAGAGGCCGAAGACCCGCGCGCCGAACTCGTGCGCCGCCTGCTCGAGTACGAGCAGACCAAGCTGCAGGCCGCCGCCATCAGCGCGATGCCGACCTACGGCCGCGACTTCTGGAAGGGGCAGGTCTACATCGAGCAGTCGCTCAAGCCGCGCTTTCCGGACGTGAACGTGATTGACCTGCGCGATGCGTGGGCAGACATCATGAAGCGCGCCAAGCTCGTGCAGCACCACAAGATCTCGCGCGAAGAGCTCAACGTGCGCGAGCACATGAGCATCGTGCTGCGCCACCTGCAGGGGCAGCGCTTCGTGGAGTTCGAAAAACTCTTCGACGTGTCGCGCGGCGCGCCCGTGCTGATCGTCACCTTCATCGCGATGCTCGAGCTCGCGAAGGAAACGCTGATCGACATCACGCAGGCCGAAGCCTTCGCGCCGATCTACGTTCGCCTGGCGTATTCGCCGGCCTGACACCGCCCCACCACCGAGGATTCCGCAGTGCTCGATTTCGACGTCCTCATCGTCGGCAGCGGCCTCGCAGGCCTTTCCGCCGCGCTGCACCTGGCACCCACGCACCGCGTGGCGGTGCTCACCAAGCGCGCGCTGAACGACGGCTCCAGCGCCTGGGCGCAGGGCGGCATCGCCGCGGTGCTGGCCGCGGGCGACAGCTTCGATGCGCATGTGGAAGACACGCTGGTCGCCGGTGCGGGCCTGTGCGATCCCGAGGCAACGCGCTTCGTCGTCGAACACGCGCCCGAGGCCATCGGCTGGTTGCGCGAGCTGGGCGTGCCGTTTTCCGAAGAAGGCGGCGACCTGCACCTGACCCGCGAAGGCGGCCACAGCCAGCGCCGCATCGTGCATGTGACCGACGCCACTGGCGCGGCCGTGCAGCAGGTACTGATCGAGCGGGTGCGCCGCACGCCGAACATCACGCTTTTCGAACACCACACGCTGGTCGACCTGGTCACCGGCACCAAGCTCGGACTGAAAGACCCGGCCTGCGTCGGCCTCTACGCGCTGGACGACGCCACCGACGAGGTGCTTGCCTTCCGCGCGCCGCACACCATCCTGGCGACGGGCGGCGCGGGCAAGGTCTACCTCTACACGACCAACCCCGACACCGCCACGGGCGACGGCATCGCCGCCGCGTGGCGCGCGGGCTGCCGGGTGTCGAACATGGAGTTCATCCAGTTCCACCCGACCTGCCTGTACCACCCGCATGCCAAGTCCTTCCTGATCAGCGAGGCGGTGCGCGGTGAAGGCGGCTTGCTGAAGTTGCCCGACGGCACACGCTTCATGCCGAAACACGACGAGCGCGCCGAACTCGCCCCGCGCGACGTGGTGGCGCGCGCCATCGATTTCGAGATGAAGAAGCACGGCCTCGATTGCGTCTACCTCGACATCTCGCACCAGCCCACCGCGTTCCTGAAAGAACACTTCCCCAACATCCTCGCGCGCTGCGCGGAGCTGGGCATCGACATCACACGCGAGCCGATTCCCGTGGTGCCGGCCGCGCACTACACGTGCGGCGGGGTGCTCAGCGACCTTGCCGGCCGCACCGACGTGCCGGGCCTCTACGCCATCGGCGAGACCGCCTGCACCGGCCTGCACGGCGCCAACCGGCTCGCAAGCAATTCGCTGGTCGAGTGCATGGTGTTCGCGCGCGCCGCGGCGGGCGCCATCGCCGATGCGCCCACGCACGACAGCGCCGCCATCCCCGCGTGGGACGAGAGCCGCGTCACCGATGCCGACGAGGCCATCGTCATCTCGCACAACTGGGACGAGCTGCGCCGCTTCATGTGGGACTACGTGGGCATCGTGCGCACCAACAAGCGCCTGGAGCGCGCGAGCCACCGCATCGCGCTGCTGCAGGCCGAGATCCAGGAGTTCTATGCGAACTTCCATGTCACGCGCGACCTGCTGGAGCTGCGCAACCTGGTCCAGGTGGCCGAGCTGATCGTGCGATCGGCCCAGGCCCGCCACGAGAGCCGCGGGCTGCATTTCAGCCGCGACTATCCTTCGCTCGCCGAACCGACGGCCCCCACCGTGCTGATCCCACGGGCGGACTGACGACCCACCCATCTCGCGTTTGTCTTCACTCAAGGATGCCCGGCCACCGACGCCCGCAGGGAGAAACCCAACCATGTCGAACAGCACCACCACCCCATCGCCAGACACCACGCCAGCATCCCCCTACGGCACGCTGCCTCCGGCCTCGACGCCCGCTTCCCGCAAGCCCGTGAGCCTGCCGCGCCTGGCCGACATGCACGCGCGCGGCGAAAAGATCTCGATGCTCACCGCCTACGACGCCACCTTCGCGGCGATGGCCGATACGGCGGGTGTCGACTGCCTGCTGGTCGGCGACTCGCTCGGCATGGTCTGCCAGGGCCTGAACAGCACGGTGGGCGTGAGCCTGGAGACCATGCGCTATCACACCGACAGCGTCTCGCGGGGCCTGCGCCGCGTGCAGGGCACGGCCTGGTTGATCGCCGACCTGCCCTTCGGCAGCTACCAGGAATCGCGCGAGCAGGCGCTGCGCAGCGCGACGGTGCTGATGCAGGCGGGCGCGCACATGGTCAAGCTGGAAGGCGGCGGCTGGACGACCGAGACGGTGCGCTTCCTGGTCGAGCGCGGCATTCCGGTGTGCGCGCACCTGGGCCTCACGCCGCAGACCGTGCATGCGCTCGGCGGCTACCGCGTGCAGGGCAAGGGCGATGCGGGCGCGCTGCTCAAGCAACATGCGCATGCGCTGCAGGACGCGGGCGCCGCGATGCTGGTGCTCGAAATGATGCCGGCCGCGCTCGCCGCCGAACTCACCGCCGAGCTGAAGCACTGCGCCACCATCGGCATCGGCGCGGGCAAGGCCACCGCCGGCCAGGTGCTGGTGTTGCACGACATGCTGGGCATCAACCTCGGGAAGATGCCGAAGTTCGTGCGCAACTTCATGGCCGATGCGCCGGGCGTGCTGCCCGCGCTCAAGGCTTACGTGCAGGCCGTCAAGGACGGCAGCTTTCCCGACGATCAACTCCACGCCTGGTAAAGAAAAAAGGGGACCGACTCCATGTACATCGCACACACCATCGCCGAGCTGCGCGACCATCTCTCGGCTTTCAAGCGCCCCGCGTTCGTCCCGACGATGGGCAACCTGCACGACGGCCACATCGCGCTCATCACGCAGGCCAAGCCGCTGGGTGACGTGACGGTCGCGAGCATCTTCGTCAACCGCCTGCAGTTCCTGCCGCACGAAGACTTCGACACCTACCCGCGCACCTGGGAAAGCGATTGCGCAAAGCTGCGCGACGCCGGCTGCGACGTGCTGTTTGCGCCCGACGAGAAGGCGCTCTACCCCGAGCCGCAGACCTGCAAGGTGCACCCCGATCCGGCGCTGGCGGACATCCTCGAAGGGCATTTCCGCCCTGGCTTCTTCATCGGCGTGTGCACCGTGGTGATGAAGCTCTTCACCTGCGTGCAGCCGCGCGTGGCCGTGTTCGGCAAGAAGGACTACCAGCAGCTGATGATGATCCGCCACATGGTGCGGCAGTTCGCGTTGCCCATCGAGATCGTGGGCAGCGAGACCTTCCGCGCCGACGACGGGCTCGCGCTGTCGTCGCGCAACGGCTACCTGAGCGAGACCGAGCGCGCAGAGGCGGTGCAGTTGTCGAAGGCGCTGAAGGCGATGGCCGCCGCAGTGCAATCGGGCGAACGCGACTTGGCCGCGATCGAAGCGAAGGCCATGCAGACGCTGGTGCAGCGCGGCTGGCAACCCGATTACCTGGTGCTGCGTCGGCGCACCGACCTGCAGGCGCCCTCCTTCGGCCTGCACGGCGAACCGCTGGTGGCGCTGGCCGCGGCGCGGCTGGGCAGCACGCGACTGATCGACAAACTCGAGATCGAGGCGCCGGCCGCATGACCTACAGCGTCAAGGAAATCTTCTACACACTGCAGGGCGAAGGCGGCCAGGCGGGCATGCCGGCCGTGTTCTGCCGCTTCGCCGGGTGCAACCTCTGGACGGGCCGCGAGGAAGACCGCGCCAGTGCCGTCTGCCGTTTCTGCGACACCGATTTCGTCGGCACCGACGGCACGCTGGGCGGCAAGTTCAAGACCGCCGACCAGCTCGCCGACACCATCGCCGCGCAGTGGCCCGCCACCGATGCCGAGCACCGGCTGGTGGTGCTGACCGGCGGCGAGCCGCTCTTGCAGGTGGACGCCGCGCTGGTCGATGCGCTGCATGCGCGGCGCTTTCGCATTGCGGTCGAGAGCAACGGCACGGTCGCCGCGCCCGAAGGCATCGACTGGCTCTGCATCAGCCCCAAGGCCGGCGC
The DNA here is from genome assembly GCF_050435205.1 of Variovorax sp. W2I14. Classification (NCBI taxonomy): domain Bacteria; kingdom Pseudomonadati; phylum Pseudomonadota; class Betaproteobacteria; order Burkholderiales; family Comamonadaceae; genus Variovorax; species Variovorax sp. W2I14. The sequence goes on from NZ_JBNDJX010000001.1 coordinate 3,726,642, forward strand.
GCCGTGGGTGCAGCAGCGCGGGCAGGAGCTCAAGCTGGTGTGGCCACAGACCGCGTTCGACCTCGACGCGATGGCGCGCACCGGCGAATTCACGCACCGCTTTCTGCAACCGATGGATGGCCCCGACCGCGTGGCCAATACCGAACTCTGCATTGCCGAATGCATGCGCCAGCCCGTCTGGCGCCTCAGCGTGCAGACCCACAAGATCACCGGAATCCGATAGCCGGCCGCCTTTTATGCGCTTCACCATCAGTCAACGCTTTTTCTTCGACGCCGCTCACACGCTGAAACGCGAGATCGAAGTGGAAGGCAGCCGCCGTATCCACGGCCATACGTATCACGCGGAGGTCTGGCTTGCGGGGGAACGCGATCCGGTCACGGGCATGGTGATCGACCTCGGGTTGCTGAGGCGGCGGCTCGACGATGTGCGCGAGCTGCTCGACCATCACCTGCTGGACGATGTAGCGGGGCTGCACCCGCCGACGCTCGAAAACCTCTGCCTGTTCATTGCGGATGCGCTGCCGGAGTTGCGGGCGTCGCTTGCGCGGGTGCGCGTGTGGCGCGAGGCGCTGGGCGATTCCTGCACGCTGGAGTTCTAGGTTTTTGCTCCCTCCCCTTCCGGGGGAGGGCTGGGGTGGGGGCAAGCGGCGTATCCATCGAGCGCTCTGCCCGCCCCATCCCAACCTTCCCCCCAGAGGGGGAAGGAGCAATACGGGATCAGGCGGCGCCGATGCCGGCGATCAAGCTGCCGGGCGCTTGGCCATTCTTCAGGCCGGCGGTAAACGCCAGCATCCGGTCGATCGGCAGCCGCGCACGCAGGCCCAGCCTCGGGTCGACATGGATTTCTCCAGCACCCGTTTCCAGCGCATTCGCCAGTTCGGCGAGCCCGTTCATCGCCATCCAGGGGCAATGCGCGCAGCTCTTGCACGTGCCGCCGTTGCCGGCGGTGGGCGCCTCGATGAAGGTCTTGCCGGGGTTCAGCGTGCGCAGCTTGTGCAGCATGCCGGTGTCCGTCGCGACGATGAACTCCTTCGCGTCCATGCGCTGCGCCGCGTTCAGGATCGCGGAGGTCGAGCCCACCGCATCAGCCAGCGCAATCACGTCGGCCGGCGACTCCGGATGCACCAGCACTTTGGCCGACGGGTGTTCCTTGATGAGCAGTTCCAGCTCCAGCGCCTTGAACTCGTCATGCACGATGCAGGCGCCGTTCCAGCTCACCATGTCGGCACCCGTCTGCCGCTGGATGTAGTCGCCCAGATGGCGGTCCGGGCCCCAGAGAATCTTGCGCCCCTGTGCATGCAGTGCGCTCACCACGTCGAGCGCGCAGCTCGAGGTGACCAGCCAGTCGGCGCGCGCCTTCACGGCCGCGCTGGTGTTGGCGTAGACGACCACGGTGCGGTCGGGATGCTGGTCGCAGAAGGCGCTGAATTCGTCGACCGGGCAGCCCAGGTCGAGCGAGCAGTTCGCGTCCAGGTCGGGCATCAGCACGCGCTTTTCGGGCGAGAGGATCTTGGAGGTCTCGCCCATGAAGCGCACGCCCGACACCACCAGCGTGGTGGCCGCGTGATCGCGGCCGAAGCGCGCCATCTCGAGCGAATCGCTCACGATGCCGCCGGTTTCCTCGGCGAGGTCCTGCAGGTCGGGATGCACGTAGAAGTGCGACACCATCACCGCATTGCGCTCGCGCAGCAGGCGGCGGATGCGTTCCTTGAGTGCGACGCGCTGGTCGGGTGAAGGCTCGGCGGGCACGCGTGCCCAGGCGTGGCGCGTGTCGCAGGCGGCGCCAGTACCGGTGCCGTTTTTTGCGGCGGGTTGCTCGTAGTCGACGTCGATGACCGGGGACGACATGGGCGGATCAGCTTTCCTGGAACCGCATCGAGAAATCGATGGCTTTGACATCCTTGGTCAACGCGCCGACCGAGATGCGGTCGACACCGGTCTCGGCCAGGGCGCGCAGGCCCTCGAGCGTGACGCCGCCCGAAATCTCCAGCACGGCCTTGCCGTCGGCGCCCGCCTCGTCGTTGATGCGGACGGCCTCGCGCAGCGTGGGCAGGTCCATGTTGTCGAGCAGCACCATGCGCGCGCCGGCACCCAGCGCCTCGCGCAACTGGGCCAGCGTCTCGACCTCGACTTCGACGAAGTCGGCCTGCGAGGCCACCGGCGCCACCGCGCGCAGCGCGGCGGCAACACCGCCGGCCGCGGCGATGTGGTTTTCCTTGATGAGCACCGCGTCGTAGAGGCCGATGCGGTGGTTGAGGCCCCCGCCGGTGCGCACCGCGTACTTCTGCGCGAGGCGCAGGCCAGGCAAGGTCTTGCGGGTGTCGACGATGCGGGCCCGCGTGCCCTCGATGGCATCGGCGTACAGCGCGGTCTTGGTGGCGACGGCGCTCAGCAGTTGCAGGAAGTTGAGCGAGGTGCGCTCGGCCGTCAGCAGCGCGCGGGCGGCGCCTTCGATTTCCAGCACGGTCTGGTCGGCCGCGCAGCGTTCGCCTTCGGCGCAGAGCCAGGTGATGCGGGCCTCGGGATCGAGCTGCCTGATCGTCGCCTCGACCCAGGGCGCGCCACACACCACGGCGGCTTCGCGCGCCAGCACGCGGGCTCGCGCCTTGCGGGCGGGATCGACCAGCGAAGCGGTGAGGTCGCCATCGGCGACGTCTTCCTGCAATGCGCGCGTGGCGTCGGACAGGGCCAGCGCGGCCACGGCCGACGCTGAAAAATCGAAGCGAAGGCTCATGGCTCTTTGTCTCTGCGTTTTTTAAGAGGATTGACGAGGGGAAGCCGCGGCGCCGGGCTGGACCGATTCGGGCACCGGGTCGCGCCCCGTGAGCGCGGCGACCGCGTCCTGGGGACTCACGCGGCCGTCGAGCAGCGCGACCACGCCTTCAGCAATGGGCATCTCCAGCCCCAAGCCCCGGGCGCGCTGCACCACGGTGCGCGCGCAGTACACACCTTCGGCCACGTGGCCCAGCGAATCGACCGCCTGTGCCAGCGTGCGGCCCTGGGCCAGCAGCAGGCCGACCTTGCGGTTGCGCGACAGGTCGCCGGTGGAAGTCAGCACGAGATCGCCGAGGCCCGAGAGGCCCATGAAGGTTTCGGCGCGGGCGCCGAGCGCGAGGCCGAAGCGGGTCATTTCGGCCAAGCCGCGCGTGATGAGCGCCGCGCGGGCGTTGAGTCCGAGCGCGAGGCCGTCGCACAGGCCCGTGGCGATGGCGAGCACGTTCTTGACCGCGCCGCCGACCTCGACGCCCACGATGTCCTCGTTGGCGTAAACGCGCAGCGCCGGCCCGTGGAAGGCACCGACGAGCGCATCGCGCACCGCGGCATGCGGGCTGGCGGCGACCAGCGCGGTCGGACGGCCTTCGGCGACTTCCTGCGCGAAGCTCGGACCGCTGAGAACGCCAGCTATCAAATCGGGAGCAACCTGCGCCCATATTTCGTGGGCGAGCAGGCCAAAAGATGTGGCATCGCGCGCGGGCTCGACGCCCTTGCACAGCCATGCGACCGGCGCGGTGCAGCCGCGCAGCGCGACGAGCTGTTCACGCAAGGCGGCCATCGGTGTGGCCACGATGACAAGGTCGGCACCGGCATGCGCCTGGCCGATATCGCCCGCCCGCACCGCGAGCGAGGCAGGCAGCGCCAGCCCCGGCAGGTAGCGGGTGTTCTCGCGCGCCTTCGAGATGGCATCGGCCTGGGCCGTATCGCGCGCCCAGAGCGTGACCTCGTGCCGGGCAGCGGCGTTGACGGCCACTGCCGTGCCCCAGGCACCGGCGCCATGAACGCAGATCTTCATCGGCGTTGGCGGCGTTGTGCCGTGTTTACTGCGCGAGGGTCGGCGCAGGTTGGCCGGCGGCCTGTGCCTGCTGCTGCTCGTACATGGCCTGGAAGTTGATTTCAGCCAAGTGCACGGGCGGGAAGCCGCCGCGCTGGATCACGTCGGCCACGTTGCCGCGCAGGTACGGGTAGACGATCTGCGGGCAAGCGATGCCGAGGATGGCGCCCATCTGGTCTTCGGGCAGGTTGCGGATCTCGAAGATGCCGGCTTGCTTGGCTTCGACCAGGAACACGGTCTTGTCCTGGATCTTGGTCTGCACGGTGGCCGACACGGTGATCTCGAAGATGCCTTCGGCCACGGGCTGGGCGTCCACGCCGAGCTGGATGTCGACGGTGGGTTGTTCCTGCTCCAGCAGGATGGCGGGCGAATTGGGTTGCTCGAGCGACAGGTCCTTGAGGTAGACGCGCTGGATCTGGAAGATGGGATCTTGGGCTTGCTGGTCGGCCATGGCTGAACTTTCGAGGATCAAAACAATGCCCGCCGGGGAGAGGTTCCCGCAGCGGGCTGCAGATGGATGAGCAGGCGATTATCGCCCGCCCGCAAGACGGCTTTGGCTACGCCCTGTTTCAGGCTGACTGGAGCAGCGGAACGAGGCCGCCGCGGCTGTCCAGGGCCATCAGGTCGTCGCAGCCGCCCACGTGCGTGTCTCCGATGAAGATCTGCGGCACCGTGCGGCGCTGGGTGATCTCCATCATGGTGTTGCGGGCCTCCGGGTCGGTGTCGATGCGGATCTCTTCGATCTGCTCGACGCCTTTGGACTTGAGGATCTGCTTCGCGCGAATGCAGTAGGGGCAGACGGCGGTGGTGTACATCTTGACGGCTTGCATACGCTCTATCTCGGGGAAGTTTCAGGCCTTTTCAACAGGCAGATTAGCTTCTTTCCAGGCCTTGAGCCCGCCGGCCACCGCTTGGGCCTGCTCGTAGCCGAGTTTCTTGGCCATGGCCACGGCGCGCTGCGCGCGGGCGCCGGTGGCGCACACCAGGAGGAGCGGCACGTTCTTGTTCTTGACCGTGCTGGCCAGCTTCTCGTCGAGCTGGTTCAGGGGCACGTTCTTGGCGCCGATCATGTGGCCGGTGGCGAATTCTTCAGGCTCGCGCACGTCGACCAGCACGGCGCGTTCGCGGTTGATGAGCTGCACGGCGCCCTGGGCCGTGAGCGTTCCGCCGCCAGAACCCCGGATCAGCGGCCAGGCCAGCATGCCGCCCGAGCTGAGTGCGATCAGGATCAGCATCCAGTTCGCGGTGACGAATTCGATCAATTTCACGGGGGTTCCTTGGATGGCAAACCCGGGATTTTAGAATGCTGGTTTTCCCAAGCGCATCCAAAGGCCTCCGACATGCACAAACTGGTACTGATCCGCCACGGCGAATCGACCTGGAATCTCGAAAACCGCTTCACCGGTTGGACCGACGTCGACCTGACCGAGACCGGCGTGGAGCAAGCCAAGCAGGCCGGCCGGCTGCTCAAGGCCGAGGGCTACGACTTCGACGTGGCCTACACCAGCGTCCTGAAGCGCGCCACCCGCACGCTCTGGCACACGCTGGACGAACTCGACCGCACCTGGCTGCCCGTGGTGCATTCCTGGCGCCTGAACGAGCGCCACTACGGCGGCCTGCAGGGCCTGAACAAGGCCGAAACCGCCAAGAAGTACGGCGACGAGCAGGTGCTGGTCTGGCGCCGCAGCTACAGCACCCCGCCGCCGCCGCTGGAAGCGGACGATCCGCGCAGCGAACGCAGCGACGTGCGCTACGCCAAGCTCTCGCCCGAGCAGATTCCGCTGACCGAATGCCTCAAGGACACGGTCGCACGCGTGCTGCCGTTCTGGAACGAATCGATGGCGCCGGCCATCCGCACCGGGCGCCGCCTGGTCGTGGCGGCCCACGGCAACTCGATCCGGGCGCTGGTGAAGTATCTGGACGGCATCTCGGACGACGCCATCGTCGGGCTGAACATCCCGAACGGCATTCCGCTGGTCTACGAACTGGACGACGACTTGAAGCCCCTGCGCCACTATTACCTCGGCGATGCAGCCGCTGCCGAAAAGGCCGCCGCCGCCGTGGCTTCGCAAGGCAAGGGCTGAAAAGAAAACCCCCGCGTGCCGGTCCCCCGTGGAACCCCGGCAAACAAATTGCTTCCAAGCTGTGTATATTGGTTCGACAGCCGCCGACAAGGACAACCACTCATGATGGGCCAGAAACTGAAGATCACCGGCTGGGTCGCCGCCGGCGCCGTAGCTGGCGTCCTGACCACCGTCTCCCTGCAGACGGTCGCACGCGGATCGCTTGCGCCGCTCCCGCTCGAGGAATTGCAGCAGCTCGCTGCCGTGTTCGGCATGGTCAAGAGTGACTATGTCGAACCGGTCGACGAGAAGAAGCTCATCTCCGACGCCATTTCCGGCATGGTCGCCGGGCTCGATCCGCATTCCCAGTACTTCGACAAGAAGTCCTTCAAGGAATTCAGGGAAGGCACGACCGGCCGCTTCGTCGGCGTCGGCATCGAGATCTCCCAGGAAGACGGCCTCATCAAGGTGGTCTCGCCCATCGAAGGCTCCCCGGCCTTCCGTGCAGGCTTGAAGCCCAACGACCTGATCACCAAGATCGACGACACGGCAGTGCGCGGCCTCTCGCTCAACGAGGCGGTCAAGCGCATGCGCGGCGAGGCCAACACCAAGGTGCTGCTCACCATCTTCCGCAAGGACGAGAGCCGCACCTTCCCGGTCACGATCACGCGCGAAGAAATCCGTACCCAGTCGGTGCGCGGCAAGATCATGGAGCCGGGCTACGGGTGGATCCGCCTGTCGCAGTTCCAGGAACGCACCGTCGACGACTTCGTGAAGAAGGTCGAAGACCTGTACAAGGAAGAGCCGAACCTCAAGGGCCTGGTGCTCGACCTGCGCAACGACCCGGGCGGCCTGCTCGACGCGGCGGTGGCGGTGTCTTCGGCCTTCCTGCCCGAGAACGTGACGGTGGTGACCACCGACGGCCAGCTGGCCGAGAGCAAGTCGGTCTACAAGGCGGCGCCCGAGTTCTACCAGCGCCGCTCCGGCAGCGACCCGCTGCGCAACCTGCCCGCGGCCCTGAAGAACGTGCCGCTGGTGGTGCTGGTGAACGAAGGCTCGGCCTCCGCGAGCGAAATCGTGGCCGGTGCACTGCAGGACCACAAGCGTGCGATCGTCATGGGCAGCCAGACCTTCGGCAAGGGCTCGGTGCAAACCGTGCGCCCGCTCGGTCCGGACACCGGCCTCAAGATCACCACGGCGCGCTACTACACGCCGAGCGGCACCTCGATCCAAGCCAAGGGGATCGTGCCCAACGTGCTGGTCGACGAGAGCGCCGAGGGCAGCCCGTTCGCGGCTCTCCGCATGCGAGAAGCCGACCTCGAGAAGCACCTGGCCAGCGGCCAGGGCCCCGAGACCAAGGACCCGGAACGCGAAAAGGCCCGCGACGAAGCCCGCAAGCGCCTCGAGGAAGAAGCCAAGAAGCCGCCGCAGGACCGCAAGACGCCCGAATTCGGCACCGACAAGGACTTCCCGCTGGTGCAGGCGCTCAACCGCCTCAAGGGCCAGCCTGTGCTCGTGAGCAAGACACAGGTCATCGTGGAAAACAAGGACGAGAAGAAGGAAAACTGAAGCCGGTGACCGAACCGCACGCAAAAAGGTGCGGTTCGACCCGGCGGCGGCTTCTTCATTCGCGAAGACCCGGGCGCGCATGGACGATCACGACCTGCTGCGCTATTCGCGGCACATTCTTCTGGAAGAGTTCGGCATCGACGGCCAGGCGCGCGTCAGTGCCGGCCGCGCATTGGTCATCGGTGCGGGTGGATTGGGTTCTCCGGTAGCGCTCTATCTGGCAGCGGCCGGCGTCGGCCACATCACCCTGGTGGACGACGACGAGGTCGACCTCACCAACCTCCAGCGCCAGGTCGCACACACCCACGCCCGCGTGGGCAGCCCCAAGGTCGAATCCGCCGCGCAGGCGATGCGCGACATCAATCCCGACATTGCCATCGAAACGCACGCCCTGCGCGCCGATGAGGCCCTGCTGTCGCGCCTCGTTGCAGCGGCTGACGTGGTGGTCGATTGCTGCGACAACTTCGCGACCCGCCATGCCGTCAACCGCGCCTGCGTGACGCACGGCAAGCCCCTGGTGGCGGGCGCCGCCATCCGCTTCGACGGCCAGTTGAGCGTGTACGACACCCGCGACGCGGCCTTCCCCTGCTACGCCTGCCTCTTCCCGCCCGATGCGGCGTTCGAGGAAACGCGTTGTGCGGTGCTGGGTGTGTTCGGTCCCGTGGTCGGCACAATCGGCACGCTGCAGGCCAGCGAAGCCTTGAAGCTGCTCGCGGGCATCGGCCCATCGCTTGCGGGCAAGCTGTTGATGTTCGACGGGCGCAGCACCAGCTTCGACACCCTGCGCGTGGCGCGCGATCCGCACTGCAGCGTCTGCGCGCAGCGCGCCGCCGGCCCGCTCCTTTAAAGACTCAAGGCTGCTTCGCGCCCTTGGCCCGGGCTGCACCCTGAGCCGCGGCACCAGCGGTGGGCTTGTTGGCGCCCGCCACCACATCCTTGCAATCGGCATCCTGCCCCGGCCCGGTCTCGATGGTCGCGGCCAGCGCCAGCAGCGGATTGACCGCGCCCAGCGCGAGCGCGGCCAGCCCGCGTCCGGCCAGCGGACCCACCGCGACGCCACCCGAGGGATCGCCGAAGGTGCCGCGGACCACCAGCGGCGTGCGCAGCGAAAGGATGTTCTTCGACTTGGGCTCCGGGTGCACCTCGAAGTTCAGCGTCTCGTTCGCGAGGCTGGCCTGCCCGGTGGCGGTGAACAAGGCATTGGTCGTGTCCACCACGAGCGTGCGGCCCGTCATCAGCCCCTTGTTCACGTCGAACGCCACGGCCGCGCATCTCAGCTCGACATTGCGGTCGCCACGCAGCAGGAACTTGATGATGTCGCCGCCCACCAGCGTTGCGAACACCGGCAGCAGGTTGCCGAACTGGCCGCGCCCCGCCAGCACCGCCACATCGCCCGAGGAGCCGCCGAGCCACGTGGCCACCGAGTTGCCAGAGCCCGAGAGGTTGAGACGCCCATCGATCCGCCCGACGCTGTTGCCCGTGGTTTCCAGCTTGGGGAACAGGCGCGCGAGCTGCATGCCGCGCAGGTCGAGCGAGGCGCGGATGTCCGCCGGGTTCTTCGCCGCGTCGATGCGGATCACGCCGGCCAGCTTGCCGCCGCCCACGCCCAGGTCGAGCGGATCGAGCGTCAGCACGCCGTCTTTGAGCTTCACCTGCACGCTGCCGCGGTCGAGGGGAATCTCGCGCACGTTCTGGATGCGGTCGGCCGTGTATTTGACGTCGGCGTTCATGGCGCGCAGGCGCTCGAAATCCAGTGGCGCCGTCGGCAGCACCTTGGCGCCGGCCGGGCGCCTGACCTGCGTGATGCTCGGCGGCGGCGCCACGCCTTCGACCGCAGTGGCCGATCGCGACGTAGGCGGCAGGCCGATGAGCGGGCCGAGATCGTCCATGTCCATCACCTTCGAGCGCAGGTCGCCAGCGAGGTAGGGCACTTGGGTGGCCTGGTCGAAGCGCATGTCGCCGGCGATGTCGGACAGGCCCAGCTTGCCCTTGAGCCCGGCCACCTGCCAGAGCGTTCCGCGCTTGCTCAGGTCGCCGCTCAGCGCATAGGGCGAGGTTTGCGGCAGCGCGATGCCCAGCAACGGGAACAGCGCGCCCAGCGTCTGGCCCTTGAGTTGGAACTTGGCGTCGACGCCGTCGAGGCTCGCCAGTTCGGCCACGGTGCCGGACGCCTTGAGCTTGGTTTGGCCCGCCGCCGCGTTGATCTCGAGCGGAAACGGCGGCGCGCCCGCCGCGTTGATCTGCAGCACGTTGCCCGTGCGGCCGTCGGCCGTCAGCGGCTGGCCCTTGTAGCGGCCCTTGATGCGGTAGCTGAGAGGCATCGCGCCCAGGCTCGTGTCGTATTTGACGTCGGCGTGCAGGTCGACGCCCAGGTGCTTGGCGAGGAAATCGATGGCCCCGCTGTCGATCTGCATGAGGCCGATGCTCGGCACGGTGCCGCCGTCGGAAGTGTCCTTGCCGAACGCCCAGGTGCGGCGCCCGTCCTGCTCCATCTGCAGCCCGAGCGTGGGCGAGAACAGCGCAAGACGCGGAATGACGATCTTGCTTGTGACCAGCGGCCAGATCCGGATGTCGAACTCGGCGCGGTCCGCCTTCACGAGATAGGGATCGCGCGCCCACGAAGGATTGGCGAATTCGATGCCATCGAATTTCACCGTCGCGGCGCGCCAGCCGAGATCGACGTCGAGCCGCCGCGTGATCTCGAACTTGCGCCCCGTCTTCTCGCTCACGTAGCGGTTGACCGGCTCGCGCAGCGCGTCCCACGGAAAGAACATGAGGACAAGCAGCAAGGCGACGAACAGCAGCACGAGCGAAGCCAGCAGTTTTTGCCACAGCGGGCGAGTGCGAAGGATGTTCGTAGCCATATCGTCTGAATAACCTTCCTGAGTCGGTCGCCGGGTCGGCAACGAACCGCAACAACCGTGCGGTATTGCCTACGGGCAGCGCACCGCGACCTGCCTCGTCGGAACACGCCTACAACGCCCGGTCCATGAACCCTGCATGATGCGCTTCGGCAAAGCCCCAAGCTTCCTGCGCAGGCATTCCCGTCAGCGGGACGCTAGGGATGCATCCGCCAACGTGAGAGGAAGCGCGGCTCGGCATGGACTCCAGATTGCAGACATACGTCGTCGAAGACAACCTCACGATCCGTGAAAACCTCATTGGCACTCTGGAAGAACTCACCTGCACCACGGTCGTCGGATTCGCCGAGACCGAAGACCACGCGCGTGCCTGGCTGCTCGGTACCGACAACGAGTGGGACCTTGCCATCGTCGATCTTTTTCTCAAGCAGGGAAGCGGGCTGGGCGTCCTGCAGGCCTGCCAGTCACGGAAGCCGACGCAGAAGGTTGTCGTGCTCAGCAACTACGCGACACCCGACATCCGGCGGCGCTGCGCCGAATTCGGTGTGGACGCGGTGTTCGACAAATCGAACGAGATCGACGCACTGGTCGATTTCTGCATCGGGCAGGCGAAGGCATTGCGCGCTTCGCCCTGAAACCAGCCCGAGGCCTGAAAGCTCAGTCGATGAGCTTGTTCTTCAGCGCGTAGTACGTGAGGTCGCTGTTGGAGGAGAGATTCATCTTCTCCATCAGGCGCGTGCGGTAGGTGCTCACCGTCTTCACCGACAGCGACAGCGTCTTGGCGATATCGCCCGCGGTCTCGCCCTTGGCCAGCTTCAGGAACACCTGGAACTCGCGCTCCGAGAGCTGTTCGTGCGGCGCGGCGTCGTCCTTGCGGTCGAGCTGGCGTGCGAGCAGTTCGGCCACGGCGGGCGTGATGTAGCGGCGGCCCAGCGAAATGGTGCGGATGGCGTTCACGATCTCGATCGGATCGCATTCCTTGTTCAGGTAGCCGCTCGCGCCCTGACGGATCAGGTTCATCGCGTAGTGCTCCTCGGGGTAGCCGCTCAGGATCAGAATGCCGACATCCGGCGCCTTGGCGCGGATCATGGCAAGGGCGTCGATGCCGCTCTGCCCGGGCATGGAGAGGTCCATCACCAGCACGTCGAGCTCGGTGGTGCGTACGAGTTCAATGGCTTCGCGCCCGCTGGCAGCTTCGCCCGCCACGCGCAGGTCCACGTGCTCGGAGAAGAACTGCCGGAGCCCAGATCGCACGATGGCGTGGTCGTCCACAATTCCAATTTTGATCATCTGTTACTTTCGTCGTTGTGTTGCGCGCATCTCGGCCGCAACATGCCGGTCCCTGAATGTCGTCAATTATTGACGAACTTGCCTTGAACTCAGCTTTGAAAGTTTCATGCACTGGCTAGCCCCTCCAAGAATGGCCTTGAGCCTGCTGCTCGCGGCGCTGGCCGCGCTGGCCCTCGTCGGCATCAATGAGGCCGGATTTCGCCAGTCCACCCGCGCCCTGGCGGACATCGACGAGGCGCAGAGGGGGCGCGGCGTGGTCAACCAGATCCTGCAGAACATGCTGGACGCCGAAACCGGCCAGCGGGGCTACCTGCTGACGGGCGAGGCCAGCTACCGGCAGCCCTACGACACGGCGATCAAGGAGGTCGACGGCAACCTCGCAACCCTGCGGCAGCTGTACGCCGAACGGCCGGCCGAAATGACCCAGATCGCCGAACTCTCGAAGCACGTGCTGCGCAAGGTCGCCGAAATGGACATGAGCGTGCGGCTGCGCCAGGACGGCAAGGAAGACGCCTGGAAATTCGTCATCACGACCGATGTGGGGCGGGAGGAAATGGAGGCGATCCGCGCCACCGCGCTCCAGCTGGTCAAGGTGAGCAACAAGACCCTGCACGACGGCCAGACGCAGGTGCTGCGGTCACTGCAGCTCGCGCGCATCGGCACGGCCGTGGTGGCGCTCGCGGCGCTGATCGCCTTCTTTCTCTACCTTCGGCAGACCCATGCGCTGCGCTCCATCGGCGAGCGCCAGCAGGAAGCCCTGCAGCGCGAGCGCAACGCGCTCGAAGACGAGGTGCGCGAGCGCACCGCCTCGCTGGCGGAGCTGGCCACCCATCTGCAGGACGTGCGGGAAACCGAGCGCGGCTATCTCGCGCGCGAGCTGCACGACGAGCTCGGCTCGCTGCTCACCGCCGCCAAGCTGGACGTCGCGCGGCTCAAGTCGCGCCTGGTGGAGTCGCCCGACGCCACCACGCGCCTGCAGCATCTGACCGAACTGCTCAACAGCGGCATCGCGCTCAAGCGCCGCATCATCGAGGACCTGCGACCCTCGTCGCTGTCGAACCTCGGGCTGGTCGCATCGCTGGAGATCCTGGGGCGCGAGTTCGCCGAGCGCTCGGGGCTCCAGGTCGAGATGGCGCTGGAGCCGGTGACGCTGGACGAATCTCGCCAGCTCACGATCTACCGCATGGTGCAGGAGAGCCTGACCAACATCGGCAAGTACGCCGAGGCCGGCGAAGCGACGATCGTGATGAAGAACTACGAGAACCACGTGATCGTGGAGGTTTCGGACAACGGCAAGGGCTTCGACACGCAGCGCATGCGCCCGTCCACGCACGGCCTGGCGGGCATGCGCCACCGGGTGGAAGCGGCGCGCGGCAAGCTCACGATTTCGTCGACGCCCGGCCGGGGCACGCGCCTGAGCGCGATGCTGCCGGCGGTCAAGCCGGCCTGAGTGCGATCCGCAGAACGGCATTGCGTCACACCCCCGCGCGGGCGGACTCGGTCGTCTCCTACGCTCCCCGCCCCCGGTCGCTGACAGGGTGCCGAAGAGGCCCCACTTAAGGTTGCTCCTGTGCCATCCGATGCTTCCCATGAAGACCGGATGCGCCGTTCTCAAAAACAACGAGGGAAGCCTCGAAGGAGTTCCACATGTTGCATTACGCCGTGGTGTTTCTGGTCATCGCACTCATTGCCGCCCTGTTCGGCTTCGGTGGGATTGCAGCCAGCGCAGTCGGGATCGCCAAGATTCTTTTCGTGATCTTCGCCGTGCTCGCCATCGCGAGCTTCCTGGCTGGCTTGCTACGACGCAAGTAGCGTAGTTACGATCAACAGGCTCCCGCATTTCATCTTCCCGGAAAGGACTCTCCCATGAACACGACGACCAAGACCCCTTCGCAACTCGCCGACGAGGCGCGCCAGACCGCCAACGACGCGGTCGAATCGACCCGCGCCTACGCACAGAACGCGGTGAATGCGGCGGGCGAAAAGGTCCGCGAATTGCGCCGCGACACCGAGCCTGCCGTCGAGCAGCTCGCAGCCCGCGTGCAGCAGGCCGTTCAGCGCGGCCTGGACGCCGCATCGACCACCAGCGCACGTGCGCAGCGCCGCCTCGAGGCCGCTGCCGACGTCACCGGCCGCTACATCTCCGACCAGCCCGTTCGCTCGGTGCTGCTGGCCGCCGCTGCAGGCGCTGCCATCACCGCGCTCATCGTGCTGGCCAGCCGCCGCAGCCGGGACGACTACTGATCGCTTGAGTTTTTTTCTTCGTTCCCTCGATCCCCGGCACCATGCTTCATCCGATTTTCTCCACGGTGCTCGGGCATCCGGACCTCGTCGCTGAACACCTCGCCAATTACGCCGCCCTCGTCCGCCAGGAATCCGCAGAGGCGGGACGCGGCCTCGTCGCCCGCATCGTCGCGGGCGTGCTCGCGGCAGCCAGCGTCATGCTGGCCCTCGGGCTGATCGGCGTGGCCGTGCTGCTGGGCGTGCTTCATGGCAGCTTTCACTGGGTGCTGGTGGCTGTGCCGGCGGTGGCCGTGGTGATCGCGGCTGTGTGCGGTTGGTATGCAACGCGCCCCAGCCAGAGCTACGGTTTCGACGACCTTCGCACGCAACTGGAGGCCGACCTCCAGGCCTTGCGCACTGCTGGAGCCGACCATGACCGGTAATACCGAACGCTCCTCGTTGACTCCGCAGCAGCGCCTGGCCAATTCGCGCCGCGCGCTGGTGCGGCAACTCCAAGGCGGCGAGGCTCGCGACCACGATCGTCCGGCGCTCGATGGCGATACCGACGACGAACTCGAATACGCGCACCACGACGCATCGGGCGAGCCGGCGCATGAACGGCACGCTTCCCGCAGAGGTGGCGGTGGCAACAACATCTGGGGCGGCGTGGCCCGCAGCGTCGTGCAGCGCTGGTGGCGCCGCCATCCGGCCCATGCAATGGGCCAGCTCGCTCGCCCCTTGCTGGAGCACTACGCGCGCAAGGAGCCGGCCAAGCTCATGGCCGCGGCCGCGGCCACCGGTGCATTGCTGGTGCTCGTGAAGCCGTGGCGACTGCTGTCGCTCACTGCCGTGCTGGCAGCGGTCCTGAAGACATCCGACGTGGCCGACGTCGTCAACACGTTGATGCAGAAGACCCCAAGCCCCCCACGAAAGGACCCTCCATGAATGCAGATGCTTCCTCCTCCCGCAGCGCGGCGCAGCCGTACGAGCACTTGGTGCTCGACCAGGCCGCCATCGACGCTGCCGGCAAGAGCCTGGACGAAGGCGCCGTGACGCCCAGCTATGGCCCATGGCGCGACGACGTCGTCAAGCTGCTGAACGACGCGCTCGCCACCGAACTCGTGTGCGTGCTGCGCTACAAGCGGCACTACTTCACCGCCAACGGCGTCGAGTCCCCGGCGATTGCCGAAGAATTCCTGGTGCACGCCAACGAAGAATCGGCCCACGCCGACCGCATTGCCGAGCGCATCGTGCAACTGGGCGGCGAACCCGATTTCGCCCCGACGCACCTGCTGGAGCGCAGCCATGCCGGCTACGACGAATCGACCGACCTGCAGGCCATGGTGCGCGCCAACCTCGTGGCCGAACGCATCGCGGTGGAGTCGTACCGCCAGATGATCGTGCTGATCGGCGACAAGGACCCGACCACCCGCCGCATGCTCGAAGACATTCTTTCCGACGAGGAAGAACACGCCGATGAGCTGAAGGACTGGCTCGGCCACTGAGCGTCAGAAAGATCCGGGTCCGAGCGGCCCGGCCCCCATGAAAAAGCCCGGACGAACCGGGCTTTTTCATGGGGGCCGAAAGAAAGAAGAACGATCAGCCCTTCACTTCCAGCTCGTTGCTTACCGAGGTCACACCCTGCACGCCCTTGGCGATTTCCTCGGCGCGCGCCTTCGCGGCTGCTGTCGGTGCCGGGCCCTTCAGGCTCACCGCGCCACCCTTGGTGTCGACATTGATCTTGATCGCGCTCAGGTCCGGGTCCTTCGCGAGGCTCGCGGACACCGACGCGGTGATGGCCGCATCGTCCACCGTCGCGCTCACTGCGGCGCCGGCGTCCTTGGCAGCCTCCTTGACGTTGGCCATGCCTTCCTTCATCTCGGAAGTGGTGCCGGAGGCATCGAACTTCGCCTTGGCGTCCTTCACGGCTTCGCCGGTCTTGGCGGCGGCGGTTTCGGCCGCCTGCTCGGTCTTGGCCACCGCGCTGTCGAGCTTTTCGCCGGCCGTGCGGTTATCGGACTTGTCGCAGGCCGCCAGCGTCAGCGCGGCACCGGCCACGAGCACGGCTAGCCATGCGCGCGAATGCGGCATGGCCATGGGTTGTTGGGTTTTTTTCATTGAAATCCTCCAGTCGATCGCTCGCATGCTTCGCATGGAAATGGAACGAGAAAAACAGGTTGCACCTTGGAGGCGCAACCTGGGTCGGTCACAACTTGTCGGCGCCCGACTTGATGGCGTCCTTGGCCTTTTCCTTCACGTCGCCATAAGTCTTTTGCACCTTGCCGGCGGCCTGGTCGGCGACGCCTTCGCCTTCGAGCTTCTCGTTGCCGACAACCTTGCCGGTCACTTCCTTGAGCTTGCCCTTGGCTTCTTCGACGCGGCCTGCCACTTGGTCCTTGTTCATGTCGTTTCCTTCCTGAGTAGATATCGATAAATCGAGACAGGTGGACCGGGATGGTCCACTCATTTCAATCTAGTCGCCACCTACAAGCCGCGGGGTATCGCCGGCACCCCGAAGCGGTGTAGGACAACAAAGCTCAAGCCGTGACGATCCATCCCTCCAGCGGATCGAACTGCACGGGCAATCCGTAGCCCGGACCGGGGCTTGCGGCGCGCTGCAGGCCCCAGGCGGCCTGCAGGAGACACAGCACCGCATCGATGTGATCGCCGCGCGCGTCGGCCAGCAATTCGGCGCGCTGATCGGCATCGAGCTGAAGCCGCAGGCCGAGCCGCGTCGTGCCCGCCTCGAGTGCGGCGAGCAGGTCGGTGCGGGCCGCAAGGCGCTCGGGCGTCTGCTTCGCAAGGTCGTCGCTCTTGTAGCTGCGGCGGCCGATCAGCTCGCGCGCCAGCAGGCCCGGGTAGGCCTCCAGCGCGATGCGGTCCTCGCGGCTGCCCACATGCAGGCCCGGCAGGTTGGCACCGGCTGCCAGCAGCGGCGGCACGCCGGCGTGCAGCATGAAGGCCACCGGCGGATTGACCCACTTCATCGACGTGCTCGACCCCGCGGGGGCATCGGCCGCGCGATGCGCGAACTTGCCGCCAATGGGCCGTGCCGCGCAGAAGGCAGCGAAGGTATCGCGGATCTCGGCGCGGCCGAGGCTCGCGTAGTGCGCCATCAGCGGCGCCCATTCGAGCGGCCATTTCAGGTGCTCGACAAGTTCGCGCGGCAGGCTGAATGGAAAGTCGAAGCCGCCGACCCACGAAGGCGTATCAAGCAGCCATTGGCCCCAGGCTTCGAGCGTCGCGAAGCGCTGCAGGCCGGTCAGCGCGACGCTGTCTGCGCCAGCCATCTCACCGATGGCCACCACGATCGGTTTGCGTGTAGTCGGTGCGCTCGAAAAATCGCAGCCGAAGAGCATGGCCGTCTTCCTTCAGCCCAGCGCGAGCGCCACGACGCCGGCAGCAATGAAGAGCGCGCCCAACAGCCGCAGCAGCCGGTCGCCTTCGCGCAGCAGGTGCCCGCCGATCAATGCGGCGAACAGCATCGACACCTCGCGCGCCGGCGCGACGTGCGAGATCGGCGCCTGCTGCACCGCATACAGCACGAGCACATAGGACACCGGGCTGATCGCCGCCACCAGCAGCGCGTACTTCCATTGCTCGCGCCACATGCGCGCGGTTGTGGCACGGTCCTGCAGCGCGGCGGGAAGCAGCAGTGCGAGACGCACGAAGTTGCTCATGTAATCGAGCAGGATCGGCGACATCGCGAGGAACTTGACCGCATAGCTGTCGGTCACGGTGTAGGCGGCGATGAAGGCGCCGGTCAGCACGCCGTAGCGGATGCCTTTCTGCACGCGCTCGCGCTGCACAGGGTCATGCTTCCTGTGAAAGAGGCGCGGGCCGCCGGCCACGAGGAACACGCCGAGCACCACGCCGAAGATGCCGGCCACGCCGACCAAGCTGATCTTCTCGCCGAGGAACAGGATCGCGACCAGCGACGACAGCAGCGGCCCCGAGCCGCGCGCCAGCGGATAGACCACGGTGAGATCGGATTTGCGGTAGCCGCGCAGAAGAATGACGTAATAGAAGACGTGCAGCACGCCGCTCAGCGCGATGAAGCCCCACTCCTTCACGCCCCAGGTCGGCACGACGCTCCAGCCGAGCGTGATGCCCACGGGCGCCCACACCACGGCCATGAACACACCGCTCTGGAACGCGAAGCGCGCGTCGCCGTTCGCCTTCTTGGCGGCGATGTTCCAGCTGGCGTGAATGACCCCGGCCAGCAGGATCAGTGCGAAGGCGGAGAGTGGCACCCGGTGGAACCGGGATCAGTGGCGGCCGACGATGGCGGCGGTGGCCATCAGTTCTTCGAGCAGTGCCAGCGAGACCTTGCCCGAGACCTTGTACGGGTCGAGTTCGGGCTTCTCGGAGTACTTGAGCAGCGTCGAGGCATTGAGCTTCGAGAGGTTGACCTGCCCCATCGTCCAGCCGCCGAAACGGCGCTCGGAGATTTCTTCGTAATGCAGCAGCACCACGTCCTTGTGGCGCGCATCGCGCTGAATGTGGCCGTACAGATCGCTGATGGCGTCGCGCCCACCTTCGATCGCCTGCAGGAAGGTGCCGGCACCGTAGCAGAGGATGCCGGTGATGCCACACGCCGGGTTGTGCGTGCGCGATTTCGTGAGGATCGCCTCGATGGCCGCGGGGCTGGTGTCGACGGCGCGGCTTGCGTAGAGAAGACGGACCAGCATGTTCAGCTCTTTCGGGGCAAGAGGGAAAGGAATTCGCGGCGCAGGCTCGGGTCCTTGAGGAATACGCCGCGCATGACGGAGTTGATCATCTTGCTGTCCATCTCCTTCACGCCGCGCCAGGCCATGCAGAAGTGCTCGGCTTCCATGACGAGCGCGAGGCCGTCGGGTTGCGTCTTTTCCTGGATCAGGTCGGCCAGTTGCACCACCGCCTCTTCCTGGATCTGCGGACGGCCCATGACCCATTCGGCCAGGCGCGCGTACTTCGACAGGCCGATCACGTTCGTGTGCTCGTTGGGCATCACGCCGATCCAGAGCTTGCCGATGATCGGGCAGAAGTGGTGCGAGCAGGCGCTGCGCACGGTGATCGGGCCGACGATCATCAGCTCGTTCAGATGCTCGGCGTTGGGGAACTCGGTGAGCGGAGGCGGCGGTACGTAGCGGCCGCGGAACACCTCGTTCAGGTACATCTTGGCGACGCGGCGCGCGGTGTTGTCGGTGTTGTGGTCGTTCGCCACGTCGATGACGAGGCTCTCGAGCACGGCCTTCATCTTGACCTCGACCTCGTCGAGCAGCGACTCAAGTTCACCCGGCTGGATGAACTCGGCGATGTTGTCGTTGGCATTGAAGCGCTTTCGCGCTGCATTCAGGCGCTCGCGGATCTTGACGGAGACGGGCGTGCCCTCGTCATCGTCTTTTCGATCGGGGAGCGGTTCGACGTCGGTTTTCCTCAGCATGGCGGGGATCGTACCAGTGAATGGCTCCAGGACATTCGGGCTGTAACGCCCGTCCCTTCTTGGAGCAATGCTATCAATTAGGTAGCGTGAAGTCAGCTACCAACGGGAGGTGATCGGACATCCGCGCCCAGATCGGGCCGCGCGGGACAGTGCAGGAAAGCGGCTCGAGCTTGCGGCCGTAGACGAAATCGAGCTGCGCCACCGGCAGCCGCGAAGGATAGGTGAGCGTGCGCGGGCCGCGCAGGTCGCTGGCATCGCGCAGGCCCATCGCGTTCATGGCGTAGCGCATGCGCGCGCCCCAGTCGTTGAAATCGCCAGCCACGACCACGGCCTCATGGGCCGGCACTTCGCGATCGATGAATTCGCGTAGGCGCGCGATCTGCCGCACGCGGCTGCCCTTGATGAGGCCCAGGTGCACCACGATCGCATGCACCGGCTGCCCCTCGACTTCGATCACCACGTGCAGCAGTCCGCGCTGTTCGAAGCGGTGGTCCGAGATGTCCTGGTGGCCGGTGCGAATCACCGGCCAGCGCGTGAGCAGCGCATTGCCGTGCTCGCCATGGCGCGTGACGGCGTTGGTTTCGTAGACGGCGGTGTAGCCCTCAGGCGCGAGGAAGTCGGCCTGCGGCAGCTCGGGCCAGCGCGCGAAGCGGGCGGCGGCCTGGCGGTTCATCTTGCGCACTTCCTGCAGGCAGACGATGTCGGCGTCGAGCTGCTCGATGGCGTGGCCGAGGTTGTGGATCTCGAGCCGCCGGGCGGGCCCGATGCCCTGCACACCTTTATGGATGTTGTAGGTCGCGACCCGGAGGTTGTTGGCTGCGGATGCGGCTGGCGGCTGGTTCATCGCACAAATTCTGGCAGCAACAGAATGGCTTCGGCGTTCGATGGGGAAAAGCATGCATCGGCCGCCTCGCGGTACGGCAGCCATTGCCAGTCGGTGTGCTCGCGCGGCGCGAGACGGGGCGTCAGGCGCTCAGGCACGCAGAGGCCGAACAGGTGCTCGGTGTTATGCGTGACACCGGGCTCATAACGCGCGCGCCAGCCTGGATAAATCTCGTAGATGTTGCTCAGTTGCCAGTCGATCAGCTTCGAAGCCAGCGCGGTGCCCTCGCCGCATTCGATGCCGGTTTCCTCGGCCACCTCGCGGACAGCGGTGAGCGCGAGAGGCTCATCGACCGCATCCTTGCTGCCGGTGACCGATTGCCAGAACTCGTGGGCATCGGCACGCCGGATCAGCAGCACGTCGAGCGCCGGCGTGTGGATCACGACCAGCACCGATTCAGGGATCTTGAAGGGGCGCGTGTCAGAACCCACTGAGCACAGCATCCAATGCGGCTGCCACCTCACTAGCGCGGGGCGCAAGCGAGGCGACTGGTTGCTTGAGAAGTCTTGCTGACAGAGGGGCAGCCAAGTGCGGCATCAAAGACAAAGTCTCTCCGTCCATTTCCACGGTCGGGCACAGGTTGCCCGGCGCCTGGCGCGCACCGACGCGAAATACGGGAACGACAAGGCGCGTCGATAGATGATCTAGCAGGCCGCTTTGTACGTCAACGACGTAGGGAACCGTCCGGCGCGCTTCGAGCCGAGGATTCTCGTAGATGTCGAACTGTGCCATTCAAGGTGCATCCTGCCAGGCAACCATGCCCTCGCACCACAGCCCGTGTTTCTCCACCAGTTCGTTCTGTGCGGCGATCCATTCCTTGTATTGCGCATTGAACTCGCGCTTGCGCTGAGCCATCGATTTCTTTTGCTCCAGCGCTTCGAGTTCCGCAAAACGCGCAGCGGAAACAAGAACGACCGCCACGCGGTCGTTCTTCATCACATGCACCGGTTCGCGCTCGGCTTGGCCGAGGTAGTAGCCGAATCGGTTCTTGGCTTCGGTGGCGGTGATCTGCATGGCTGGCTCCGGGGAGTAATTAGCCATTTTAGCCAATTACCCTGCCCGCTCCAACCTGCCGCCGGCCTCAGGCTGCGGCTTGCGGCGTGTTGCGCAGTTTGATGTGCAGTTCGCGCAGTTGCTTCTCGTCGACCGGGCTCGGCGCCTGCGTCAGCAGGTCTTGCGCGCGCTGGGTCTTGGGGAAGGCGATCACGTCGCGGATCGACTCGGCGCCGGTCATCAGCATGACCAGGCGGTCCAGGCCGATGGCGATGCCGCCGTGCGGTGGGGCGCCGTACTGCAGCGCGTCGAGCAGGAAGCCGAACTTGAGCTGTGCGTCCTCAGCGCTGATCTTCAGCGCACGGAACACCTTGCTCTGCACTTCCTCGCGGTGGATACGCACCGAGCCGCCGCCCATCTCGATGCCGTTGAGCACCATGTCGTAGGCCTTGGCAATGCACTTCTCGGGCGCGGTGTCCATGAGGTCTTCATGGCCGTCCTTCGGCGCGGTGAACGGGTGGTGCACGGCGCTCCAGCGCTGGCCTTCCTCGTCGAACTCGAACATCGGGAAGTCGACCACCCAGAGCGGCGCCCACCGGTCGTCGAACAGGCCGCTCTTCTTGCCGAAGGCGCTGTGGCCGATCTTCACGCGCAGCGCGCCGATGGCGTCGTTGACGACCTTTTCCTTGTCGGCGCCGAAGAACAGGATGTCGCCGTTGCGCGCACCCGTGCGGGCGATGATCTCGGCCAGCGTGTTGTCGTCCAGGTTCTTCACGATCGGGCTCTGCAGGCCTTCGCGGCCGGCTTGCGCGTCGTTCACCTTGATGTAGGCCAGGCCCTTGGCGCCGTAGATCTTGACGAACTCTTGATACGCGTCGATTTCACCGCGCGACAGGCCGCCCTCGCCACCGCCACCGGGCACGCGCAATGCGACCACGCGGCCGTCCTTTTGCGTCGCGGCGTTCGAGAACACCTTGAATTCCACGCGCTTCATGAGTTCGGTGAGTTCGGTGAATTCGAGCTTCACGCGCAGATCGGGCTTGTCCGAGCCGTACTTGAACATCGCATCGCCGTACGTCATGGTCGGGAACACCGGCAGGTCGATGCCCGCGGCGTTGCGGAACACGTTGCGGATCATTCCTTCGAACATCTCGCGGATTTCCTCTTCGGCGAGGAACGAGGTCTCGATGTCGATCTGCGTGAATTCGGGCTGGCGGTCGGCGCGCAGGTCTTCGTCGCGGAAGCACTTCACGATCTGGTAATAGCGGTCGTAGCCGGCCACCATCAAGAGTTGCTTGAAGAGCTGGGGCGACTGCGGCAGCGCGAAGAAACTGCCGTCGTGCACGCGGCTGGGCACGAGGTAGTCGCGCGCGCCTTCGGGCGTGGACTTGCCGAGCATCGGCGTCTCGATGTCGATGAAGCCGTTGGCATCGAGGAACTTGCGCGTTTCCATCGTCACCTTGTAGCGCAGCATCATGTTGCGCTGCATGGCCGGACGGCGCAGGTCGAGCACGCGGTGCGTGAGGCGGGTGGTTTCCGAGAGGTTGTCGTCGTCCAGCAGGAACGGCGGCGTGACCGACGGGTTGAGCACCTTCAGCTCGTGGCACAGCACTTCGATCTTGCCGCTCTTGAGGCTGTCGTTGGTCGTGCCCTCGGGGCGCGAGCGCACGAGGCCGGTGATCTGCACGCAGAACTCGTTGCGCAGGTTCTCGGCCACGGCGAAGGTGGAGGCGCGATCGGGGTCGCACACGACCTGCACGTAACCTTCGCGGTCGCGCACGTCGATGAAGATCACGCCGCCGTGGTCGCGGCGACGGTTGACCCACCCGCACAGGGTGACGGTCTGGCCCAACAGGGCTTCGGTCACAAGACCGCAATAGTGAGTACGCATGGCCATAGGGATGACTTCCGGCGCCGTCGTGGCGCGTTCGTTTTTATGAGTTGGATGGCTTGATCGCCACCGTGGCGGGGCCGCCTGGAACGACCACCCCCATCGAGACGATGTACTTGAGCGCTTCGTCCACGCTCATCTTCAGTTCGACGCAGTCGCTGCGGCGGAGCATGACGAAGTAGCCGCCCGTGGGATTGGGCGTGGTCGGCACGTAGACGCTGAGGAATTCCTCGGTGCTCAGGTGCTCGGCCACTTCGTTGCCCGGCGCGCCGGTCACGAAGGCGATGGTCCACACGTTTTCGCGCGGCCACTGGATCAGCACCGCTGTGCGGAATGCATTGCCGTTCTCGGAGAACAGCGTGTCCGACACCTGCTTGACGCTCGAATAGATCGAGCGCACGACCGGAATGCGCCGCACCACAGCATCGCCCCAGCCGAGCAGGCGCTTGCCGACGAAGTTGCTCGCGATGGCGCCGACCACCAGCAGGATCGCCAGCGTGAGCAGCACGCCCAGGCCGCGGATGTTGTTCTCGAACAGCCACTTCTGCCAGACGGCCGGCAGCACCCAGAGCGTCTGGTCCAGCGTGTCGATGATCCACTTCAGCACCGCCAAGGTGATGAACAGCGGAACAATCACCAGCAAGCCGGAGAACAACCATTTGCGCAGGGCGAGCATGGACGGGGTCTCAGTCGCCGCTCTTGGCGGCAGGAGCCGGGGCGGGAGCGGGCGCCGGGGCAGGAGCAGGGCTCGGCGCGGCGGCGCTGGAGGAAGAAGATGAAGAGTCGGCGGACTTGGCGCCCTCGCTCGCTGCGGGAGCAGTGGCCGGCTCGGCCTTCTTGCCGCCGCCTTCGCGGAAATCGGTCACGTACCAGCCCGATCCCTTGAGCTGGAAACCGGCGGCCGTCACCTGCTTTTCGAAAGCGCTGGCGCCGCACGCCGGGCACACCGTGAGGGGCGCGTCGGACATCTTCTGCAAAGCGTCCTTGGCAAAGCCGCAGGCGCTGCACTTGTAGGCGTAGATGGGCATGGGGAAATAGGGTCCAGAAGCGGCGCAGCTGCCGCTCGCAAAGCCCTCGATTATAAGGGCCCACCCCGCCGCCGGGGCGCTCTCAGGCCGCTTCGGTGGCCAGCGGCCGATGCGGCGTGTGAGTGTTCGCTACCCACTGCGGCAGCAGCGAGCCGGTCACCATGCCGGTGAACGAGGCCAGAACGCCCGCCAACTGCGCAGGAAAAACGGCGCCCCAGGGCAACGCCAGGAACAACAGCCAGGTGCCGATGCCCAGCAGGATCGACGCCACCGCCCCCTGCGTGGTGGCACGGCGCCAGTACAGCCCGCACACCAGCGGCACGAAGGCCCCCACCAGCGGCACCTGGTAGGCGTCCGACACCAGTTCGTAAATCGGCGTGCCCTGCATGCGGATCGCGTAGGCCAGCACGGCCGCGCTGAACACCAGCACCGTGATGCGCATCGTCATCAGGTTCTGGCGGTCGGTGCCCGAGGGGCGGAACTGGCGCCAGATGTTCTCGGTGAAGGTGACGCTCGGGGCCAGCAGCGTGGCCGAGGCGGTCGACTTGATGGCCGACAGCAGCGCACCGAAGAACAGCACCTGCATCACGAACGGCATCTTCTGCAGCACCAGCGTGGGCAGCACCTTCTGCGGATCTTCCTTCAGCAGCACGGCCACCTCGTCCGGCATGATCAGGAGCGCACTGGCCACGAGGAACATCGGCACGAAGGCGAAGAGGATGTACGCCACGCCGCCGATCACCGGCCCGCGGGTCGCGGCCTTCACGCTGTTGGCCGACATCACGCGCTGGAACACGTCCTGCTGCGGAATGGAGCCCAGCATCATCGTGATGGCGGCCGCGAAGAAGAACACCATGTCGTGCCAGTTGGGTTCGGGCCAGAACTTGAAGAGGTCCTTGCTGACCGCGAAGGCCACCACCTTGTCAGCGCCGCCGGCCATGTTGCCCGCGAACATCGCGATGATCGCGAGGCCGGCGACCAGGATGATCATCTGGATGAAGTCGGTCACCGCCACCGACCACATGCCGCCGAAGAGCGTGTAGGCCAGGATCGAGACCACCCCGATCACCATGCCCAGCGGAATGCTGATGGCGCCCGCCGACAGCACGTTGAACACCAGCCCCAGCGCCGTGACCTGCGCCGAGACCCAGCCCAGGTAGCTCAGCATGATGATCAGCGTGCAGGCCACTTCCACGGTGCGGCCGTAGCGCTCGCGGTAGTAGTCGCTGATGGTCAGCAGCGTCATGCGGTAGAGCTTGCCCGCGAAGAACAGGCCCACCAGGATCAGGCAGGTGCCGGCGCCGAACGGGTCTTCCACCACGCCGTTCAGCCCGCCCTCGATGAACTTGGCCGGGATGCCGAGCACCGTTTCGGACCCGAACCAGGTCGCGAAGGTGGTCGTCACGATCATGAAGAGCGGCAGGTGCCGCCCGGCGATGGCGAAGTCGGTGGTGTTCTTCACCCGCTTGGCGGCATAGAGCCCGATGGCGATGGTGACCAGCAGATAGACGACAACCAACGTCAGCAGCACGGGGGAATCTCCTCTAGAACAACTTCACACGCACCAGCAATTGCATGGCGAGCAACCCCAATACAAAACCTATGCCACCGTAAATGATGGTCTGGAGCAGCCTGTTGGTGCGCTTTTGAGCGGCCAGCAGTTCGAGCAACTCGCGGCGATGATCGGGCGGCCGATTTTCCAGGAAATCGTGAAGCAATCGAGGTAATTGCGGCAGCAATTTTGCGTAGCGCGGCGCTTCGGCCTTGAGTTGCTGCAGCAGCTTCTTCGGCCCGATCTGGTCGACCATCCACTTTTCGAGGAAAGGCTTGGCCGTGTGCCAGAGGTCGAGTTCGGGATCGAGCTGGCGGCCCAGGCCCTCGATGTTGAGCAGCGTCTTCTGCAGCAATACCAACTGCGGCTGGATTTCCACGTGGAAGCGGCGCGAGGTCTGGAACAGACGCATCAGCACCATGCCGAGCGAGATTTCCTTCAGCGGCCGGTCGAAGTACGGCTCGCAGACGGTGCGGATCGCCGCCTCCAGCTCGTCGATGCGTGTGCCCTCGGGCACCCAGCCGCTTTCCAGGTGCAGCTCGGCCACGCGCTTGTAGTCGCGCCGGAAGAAGGCCACGAAGTTCTGCGCGAGGTATTCCTTGTCCGATTCGGTGAGGGTGCCGATGATCCCGAAATCCAGCGAGATGTAGCGCCCGAAGGTCTCGGGCGCCAGGCTCACTTGGATGTTGCCCGGGTGCATGTCGGCGTGGAAGAAGCCGTCGCGAAACACCTGGGTGAAGAAGATCGTGACGCCGTCGCGCGCGAGCTTGGGAATGTCGACGCCGGCCGCGCGCAGGCGGTCGAGCTGGGCAATGGGCACGCCGTTCATGCGCTCCATCACGATCACCTCGGGGTGGCAGAAGTCCCAGAACATCTCGGGAATCAGCACCAGATCGAGCTCGGCCATGTTGCGGCGCAGCTGGGCCGCGTTGGCGGCCTCCCGCACCAGGTCAAGCTCGTCATGCAGGTACTTGTCGAACTCACCGACCACCTCGCGCGGCTTCAGGCGCTTGCCGTCGGGCGAGAGCTTCTCGACCCAGCCGGCCATCATGGCCATGAGCGCCAGGTCCTTCTCGATGATGCCGCGCATGCTCGGGCGCAGCACCTTCACCGCCACATCGCGGATCTCGCCGTCGTTGGTCCGGATGGTCGCGAAGTGCACCTGGGCGATCGATGCGCTCGCGATCGGCGTCTCGTCGAATTGCACGAACACATCGCCCACCGGCCGGCGGAACGCGCGCTCGATGGTGGCAATGGCCACTGCCGAGGGGAACGGCGGCACGCGGTCCTGAAGGAAGGCGAGTTCGTCGGCGATATCGGGCGGCAGCAGGTCGCGCCGTGTCGACAGCACCTGGCCGAACTTCACGAAGATGGGGCCGAGGCGCTCGAGCGCCTCGCGCAGCCGCTGGCCGCGCGGCGCATCGAGGTCGCGTCCGATGGAAATCACACGGGCCACCACGCGCAGCCACGGCTTCTGGAAACTCGTAAGCACGAGCTCGTCCAGG
Organism: Variovorax sp. W2I14; assembly: GCF_050435205.1. NCBI lineage: Bacteria > Pseudomonadati > Pseudomonadota > Betaproteobacteria > Burkholderiales > Comamonadaceae > Variovorax > Variovorax sp. W2I14. Next base: position 3,753,754 of record NZ_JBNDJX010000001.1, read on the forward strand.
CCGTAGCGCAGCGCGACCCAGACGATGAACAGGCCGCGGTAGAAGCGCCTCATTCGGCCTGGCCCGCCGAACCGCCGGCCTTGGCCGTGCGGTCGCCGACGAACTGGCGAAGCGCCGTCACCACGCGCCGCACGCCATTGCCCAGGGTGTGCGCGGGCACATCGCCGATCACGCGTGCGAGGTCGTCCTCGACGTCCCAGCGCACATGGTCGACCAGCCAGTTGACTTCGGCGGCCAGTTGCACGTCGCCGACGATCTGCACCGACGGCTTGTCGCCGCGCAGCGTGGCGCGGGCGATCTCGAAGGGGGAATCGTCGGTAACGGTGAGGGTGAGTTCAGGTGTGGAACCTGCGGGTGCCAGGTCGAGCAGGCCGGCCGGCGTGGCGACCAGTTCCATGGTCACGAAGCGCCACTGGAATCGCACCACCCTGCCCTGCTGGCGCAGCAGCCGCTGCTGGGCTTCGGGCTCCTGCTGCAGCACGTGGTTGAGGAACAGGACCGCGCGGTGCTGGATCTCGTGGACCGCCCAGTCCGGCGGCTGCAGACGCTCGCCGATGCGGTTGAAGAGGTCGCCGAGAAAAGAAAAAGGGGACGATGGTGTGGCCATGTCCCCATTATCGTTTCTGTACGCGGCCCGGCGGCCGCGAACGTCTGCCGTTTACTGCAGCGCTTGCACGCCGGCAACCAGCCAGCCGCCACCGCCGCTGGTCGGCTTGGTCATGTTCCACACTTCGCGGAACGGGCCCGGGCCTGCCGAGGCGTCCTCGCGGATCATGCCGGAGAACTCCACGCTCGCCATGTAGGCGTCAGGCAGTTCTTCGATGCCGAGCAGCTTGGCATCGAGCATCACGACTTCGGTCTTGTTCGACGAACCACCGGTGTGGCTTGCACGGTCGGCCAGCTGCGTGCGGATTTCCTCGACCATCTCGTCGGTCATCATCGAACGCAGCATCGACACGTCGGCGCGGTCCCATGCGTCCTGCAGCGTCACGAAGTTGCGCTTGGCGGCCCCGAGGAAACCGTCGACATCGAAGCCCGTGGGGATGCCCCAGGATTGCGAACCGCCCAGCGCGGAACCGATCATGCTGCCGCCGGCTGCGGCGCCTGCTGCAGAGAGGCTGCTGCCATGGCGATCACCGTCGGCCGGAGTGGCGTCGAAAGCCGTGGCCGAACGCTCCCATGGCCGCGCCGAGGCATCGTTGCCGACGTTGTTCGGGCTGTACTGCGCCGGCGCGCTGGCGTTGGAGGGGCTGGCGCCCGCGCCCTGGAATGCGAAGCCGCCCTGGCGGTTGGCACCGCCCGACGCGGCCGAGCGCGCCTTGAAGATGCGCCACACGGCGAGCGCCGCGAAGATCAGCAGACCGATCAGCAGGATGTTGGCGAAGCCGGCGCCCAGGCCGAGCGAACTCGCGAGCCATGCGAGGCCAAGGCCGGCGGCGAGACCGCCGAGCATCGCGCCCCAAGGACGCTTCGGTGCAGCAGCGGCGGGCGCAGGCGTTGCGGGCTTGGCTGCCGAGTTGGTCGCGTTCTGCTGCGCAGGGGCGGCAGGCGGCGTGGACTGGCGCTGCGTCACGTTGGACGATTGGCGGCCGAGGGACTTGCCGCCGCCCACACGGGCGGCATCGGCCTGCACGCTCACGAGCACCAACGCAGCCGCCAAAAACAAAGAACTCAAACTTTTCATGTCGTCTCCTCTAGAGCGAAAAATTCGCTTCAATCAACACTTGATTCCAACATGCAGGGCAGCAATGCCACCCGTCATGTTGTGATAGTCCACATGTCCGAAACCGCCCTCTTTCATGAGGGTCTTGAGCTCCTCTTGCGAGGGATGCATGCGGATGGATTCGGCCAGGTAGCGATAGCTCGCGTCGTCGCCGGCCACGAGCTTGCCAAGGCGTGGCAGCACGTTGAAGGAGTACCAGTCGTAAGCCTTGGTGAGCGGCTTGGCGATCTTGGAGAACTCGAGCACGAGGAGCTTGCCGCGCGGCTTGAGCACGCGGTTCATTTCCTTGAGCGCGATGTCCTTGTGCGTCATGTTGCGAAGGCCGAAGGCCACGGTCACGACGTCGAAATGGTCATCGGGAAACGGCAGCTTCTCGGCATCGCAAACCAGCGTGGGCAGTGCGACGCCGGCATCGAGCAGACGGTCGCGGCCGGTGCTCAGCATGGCTTCGTTGATGTCGGTGTGAACCACCTGGCCGGTGGCGCCGACCTTCTTCGAGAAGGCGAGCGCGAGGTCGCCGGTGCCGCCCGCGATGTCGAGGACGCGCGAGCCTTCGCCCACGTTCGCCACCATCACGGTATAGGCCTTCCACGCGCGGTGCAGGCCTACGGACATCAGGTCGTTCATGACGTCGTAGCGCGACGCCACCGAATCGAAGACGCCGCGGACACGTTGCGCCTTCTCGCTTTCGTCGACTTTCTCGAAGCCGAAGTGGGTTGTACTCATGCAACCGATGTTAGGCCGGAAGCCTACACATCAAGCCGACGACCCCGCACCCACGGCGGGCATTTGTTGCTTTTTCTTCAAATGAAGAGGCGCTGCAACGCCCGTCCCTGCTGTCTACAGAGCTATCTTTTCAATAGCACCCAACGAAATTTGGGGCGTCAGTGGCTGCTGCACGCAGACCCGCCCTTGTCGATCATCGGCGCATCGCGATCGACGCCCGCCTCGGCCAGCCTTCGCTCGTACTGCGCCCACAGGTCGGCCTGGTTCGCGCCGAGTTCGTAGAGCAGGTCCCATGAATAGATGCCGGTGTTGTGACCATCGCTGAAAGTCGGCTGCACGGCGTAGTTGCCGACCGGTTCGAGGTCGCCCAGCTCCACGTCGCGCTTGCCTGTCTGCAGCACTTCCTGGCCCGGGCCGTGGCCCTGCACTTCGGCCGAGGGCGAGTAGATGCGCATGAGCTCGAACGGAATGCGGAAGGTCGCGCCGTCCGAGAAGCCCACTTCGAGCACGCGCGACTGGCCGTGCACGGTGATCGATTGCGGCGTCGGGGCGCCTGGTTTCAAGCCTGCCATGGGATTCCGTTCGGAAATTTTCGGGAGGCGCGCAGTATGCCGCGCGGCTGCGCTTGCATGCGCCTGGGCCCACGAATACCAGCGCTTAGCATTGCGGCATGCAGACACTTCAACGCCATCGATCATCGCGCCCGAACTGGGCAGCACTTGTCCTCTGCGCCGCGCTGGCGGCAGGCACCGTCGTGCCGGCGCATGCCTTCTTGGGCTTGCTCGGAAAGGCAGCAGGCAAGGCCGCAACCGCCGGCAAGGCGGCGGGTACGGCTGGCAAGGGTGCGGCGGTAGGTGCAGGCGCCGTCGCAGCGGAGAGCGCAACAGGCGTGGCGGGTGTTGCCGGCAAAGGCGCAGCAGCGCTGGGCGACGACGCGGCGCATGCCGCACAGTTCGGGACGCGGACTGCGGGCCCCGAATTCAGCGCAGTGAACGCCGCGCTGCCGCCCGAGGTCGCGGCCTATCTCGCAAAGCCCGCGAAGGACCTGACGCCCAAGGATACGTCACGAATGATGGACAGCTACCGCCAGATGGTCGAACGCGCGGGCAAGAGCGGCGACTTCACCGCGGTCGAGCGCCTGCCCACATCGGCGGGCTCGGGCCGCACACTGCCGGTGAACGAGACGGCAAGGCCGGCCACATCCCCGGCGAAAACCGAAGCGACGACCGCATCGAGCGGCCTGCCGTCCGCGCTGCCCATCCACGCACTGCGCGTGCTGGCCCATGCATCGCAAGCGGGCAACCGCGACGCGCAGGCCGAACTGGACCGTGTGTGCCGCGATGGCAGCGTCGCATCGAAGCGCTTCTCGAAGGAGATGCGCGCCACGCCGGAATTCAAGGAGACCTGCGCGAACCGCAAGCTGGCGACGACGCGCACGGCCGCCGCGCGCTGAGGCGCCATCGCCCCCCGCGTTCAGCCCGGCAGCAGCACCAGCCGGCGGACCATTTCGGCCTCGAGCTCCGGCAGCAGCGCCTGCAGTTCCGCCACGCGATCGACCGGCGCCGCGCGTTGCGCAGCCGCCCAGAACGGCGAAGGAAAGTGGCTGTCCCACTCAAACCGCGCGATCACGTGCCAGTGCAGGTGCGGCACCATGTTGCCGAGCGCGGCGAGGTTGATCTTGGTCGGCTTCAACTGCTCGCGCATGCACTGCTCGACCGCGGTCACCGCCTCCATGCACAGCACGCGGTCCGCGACATCGAGATCGGAAAATTCCGGCGCATGCTCGCGCCAGATCACGCGATAGAAAGCCGGGAAGCCCGCCTCCTCCGCATGAATCACGCGCAGCTTCGCGCCCTCGAACACGACGCGGCCACCAGGGCCTTCGCAGAAGGGGCAGCCTTGTTGCGCCGTCATACCAATACCCGCTCGATGCCGCCCTGGTTGGCCGCGGCCACGTAGTTCGGCATCCAGTCGTCGCCCAGGATCTTGTTGGCCATCTCGACCACGATGTAGTCGGCTTCGAGCAGGCCGTTGTTCAGGTCGTTGCCGTAGCGCGAGAGGCCCTGCAGGCAGCTCGGGCAGCTGGTGAGAATCTTGACGTTGTCCTTGGCGCCGACGGCTCCGCTCTCGCGCAGCTCAGCCTCACCCTTCTTCAGTTCTTCTTCCTTGCGGAAGCGGATCTGCGTCGAAATGTCCGGCCGCGACACGCCCAGCGTGCCCGACTCGCCGCAGCAGCGGTCGTTCTTGAGGACGTTGTCGCCGACCAGCGCCTTCACCGTCTTCATCGGGTCCTGCAGCTTCATCGGCGAGTGGCAGGGGTCGTGATAGAGGTAACCGCCACCGCCCGCACCAGCCAACGTGATGCCCTTCTCAAGCAGGTACTCGTGGATATCGATGATCCGGCAGCCCGGGAAGATCTTGTCGAACTGGTAGCCCTGCAGCTGGTCGTAGCAGGTGCCGCAGCTCACCACCACCGTCTTGATGTCCAGGTAGTTGAGCGTGTTGGCCACGCGATGGAAGAGCACGCGGTTATCCGTGATCATCTTCTCGGCCTTGTCGAACTGGCCGCTGCCGCGTTGCGGATAGCCGCAGCACAGGTAGCCCGGCGGCAGCACTGTCTGCACGCCGGCGTGCCAGAGCATCGCCTGTGTGGCCAGGCCCACCTGCGAGAACAGGCGCTCCGAGCCGCACCCCGGGAAGTAGAAGACCGCCTCGGTTTCCGAGGTGGTCGCCTTCGGGTTGCGGATGATCGGCACGTAGTCCGCATCCTCGATGTCGAGCAGCGCGCGCGCCGTCTTCTTCGGCAGGTTGCCCGGCATCTTCTTGTTGATGAAGTGGATCACCTGCTCCTTGACCGGTGCCGGGCCCAGCGTGGCCGGGGGCGCCGCGGTCTGCTTCTTCGCGAGGCCGCGCAGCAGGTCGTTGGCCAGGCGCTGCGCCTTGAAGCCGATGCCCACCATGCCCGCGCGCACCGCCTTGATGGTCTGCGGATTCGTCGCGTTGAGAAAGAACATCGCGGCCGCGTTGCCGGGACGGAAGCTCTTCTGCCCCATCTTGCGCAGCAGGTTGCGCATGTTCATCGACACGTCGCCGAAGTCGATCTTCACAGGGCACGGCGTCAGGCACTTGTGGCACACGGTGCAGTGGTCGGCCACGTCCTCGAACTCTTCCCAATGCTTGATGCTGATGCCGCGCCGGGTCTGCTCCTCGTAGAGGAAGGCCTCGACCAGCAGCGAGGTCGCGAGGATCTTGTTGCGCGGGCTGTAGAGCAGGTTGGCGCGCGGCACGTGCGTGGCGCACACCGGCTTGCACTTGCCGCAACGCAGGCAGTCCTTCACGCTGTCGGCGATGGCGCCGATATCGCTCTGCTGCATGATCAGCGACTCGTGCCCCATGAGGCCGAAGCTCGGTGTGTAGGCGTTGGTCAGGTCGGCGTGCAGCGTGACCGCCTCGCCCGCCGGCGCGCGCAGCAGCTTGCCCTTGTTGAAACGGCCCTCGGGGTCGACGCGGGCCTTGTATTCGGTGAAGGGACGCAGCTCTTCGTCGCTCAGGAACTCGAGCTTCGTGATGCCGATGCCGTGCTCGCCCGAGATCACGCCGTCGAGGCTGCGCGCCAGCGCCATGATGCGCACCACCGCCGCATGCGCGGTCTGCAGCATGTCGTAGTTGTCGCTGTTCACGGGGATGTTGGTGTGCACGTTGCCGTCGCCCGCGTGCATGTGCAGCGCGACCCACACGCGACCCTTGAGCACGCGCTTGTGGATGGCCGTGCATTCGGCCAGGATCGGCGCGAACTCGGCACCCGAGAAAATTTCCTGCAGCGGCTGGCGCAGTTGCGTCTTCCAGCTCGCGCGCAGGCTGTGGTCCTGCAGTTGCGGGAACAGCGAATCGACGTTCTCGAGCCAACTCGCCCACAGCGCACGCACCTCGTGCACCAGCGCCACGGCCTGCGCCACGCGGTCTTCGAGCAGCTCGGCGGCCGGGATCTCGTGCGCGTCGTCGGTCTTGCCCAGCGGCAGGTTGCCGCGCGTGAGGAAGGTTTCGAGCTCGTCGGTCAACGCGAGCTTGTTCTGCAGCGACAGCTCGATGTTGATGCGCTCGATGCCGTCGCTGTACTCGGCCATGCGCGGCAGCGGGATCACCACGTCTTCGTTGATCTTGAAGGCGTTGGTGTGCTTGCTGATGGCGGCCGTGCGCTTGCGGTCGAGCCAGAATTTCTTGCGCGCCTCGGGGCTGATGGCGATGAAGCCTTCGCCGCTGCGCGAGTTGGCGATGCGCACCACTTCCGAAGTGACGCGCGCCACCGCATCGGCATCGTCGCCCGCGATGTCGCCGAACAGCACCATCTTCGGCAGGCCGCCGTGCTTCTTCGATTTCGTGGCGTAGCCCACAGCCTTGAGGTAGCGGTCGTCCAGGTGCTCCAGGCCGGCCAGCAGCACGCCCGAGCGCTTCTGCTCGGCGAACATGAAATCCTTGATCTCGACGATGCTGGGCACCGCGTCCTTCGCGTTGCCGAAGAATTCGAGGCACACGGTGCGCGTGTGCGACGGCATCTTGTGCACCACCCAGCGGCAACTGGTGATGAGGCCGTCGCAGCCTTCCTTCTGGATGCCCGGCAGGCCCGAGAGGAACTTGTCGGTCACGTCCTTGCCGAGACCTTCCTTGCGGAAGGTGCGGCCGGGGATGTCGAGGCGCTCGGTGCGCAGTTTGGTCTTGCCGTCGGCCGCAAAGTACTGCAGCTCGAACAGGGCGCTCTCGGCGTCGTGGATCTTGCCCAGGTTGTGGCCGATGCGCGTGACTTCGAGCCATTCGGCCTGCGGCGTGACCATGCGCCACGAGGCGAGGTTGTCCAGCGCCGTGCCCCAGAGCACGGCCTTCTTGCCGCCGGCGTTCATCGCGACGTTGCCGCCGACGCACGAGGCTTCGGCGGAGGTCGGGTCGACCGCGAACACGAAACCCGCGCGCTCGGCCGCATCGGCCACGCGCTGCGTGACGACGCCGGCTTCGGTCCAGATGGTCGGCACGGGGTCGGCAAGGCCGGGCAGCGGCATGTGCTCGACCTCGGTCATCGCCTCAAGCTTCTCGGTGTTGATGACGACGCTGTTCCAGGTCAGCGGAATCGCGCCGCCGGTGTAACCGGTGCCGCCCCCGCGCGGAATGATCGTCAGGCCCAGCTCGATGCAGCCCTTGACCAGAAGCGCCATCTCGGCCTCGGTGTCGGGGCACAGCACGACGAACGGGTACTCCACGCGCCAGTCGGTCGCATCGGTCACGTGCGACACGCGGGAAAGCCCGTCGAACTTGATGTTGTCCTTGGCGGTGAGCCGGCCCAGCACGCGCGTGGCCTTGCGGCGCAGCGCCGCGACGTCGCGGAACTTGGTGTCGAAGGCGGCGACCGCATCGCCGACCAGCGCGGTGAGTTCGCCGACCAGTTGGTCGCGCGGCATGTCGCTGTCGGGGGTGCGGCGCTTCTGGACTTCGGCCAGGCGGTGCTTGAGCGCCTCGACCAGTTGGCCGCGGCGGCGCGGATTGTCCAGCAGGTCGTCGACGAGGTAGGGGTTGCGCTGCACCACCCAGATGTCGCCGAGCACTTCGTAGAGCATGCGCGCCGATCGGCCGGTGCGGCGCTCGGCGCGCAGGGTCTGGAGCAGTTCCCAGCCACGTTCGCCCAGCAGGCGAATCACGATCTCGCGATCGGAGAAGCTGGTGTAGTTGTACGGGATCTCGCGCAGTCGGACAGGCTCTGCGGCCTGTGCCAACAGCGTGTTCAACGCAGTCGGAGCATTCATCGGGTGGGGCGCCTCGGCCGGGCGCTGCGCGCCCATAGCCGGGCTGGGGATTTTAGGACAGGGCTTGGGGTCTTGCCGCGTGGCGCGCCGCTTGTCCTTGTGCTAGGACCCCAGCGGGGTTTGATGCCGCAGCCCTCACCCCAACCCTCTCCCCGAGGGAAGAGGGAGCAAGTCAGAAGTTCAGAACAACACGCGGCTGCGGATCGTCCCGGCAACCTTCGCGAGCTTCTCCAGCGCCAGGTCGGAAGAAGCCGCGTCGATGTCCATCACCACGTAGCCGATCTTCTCGTTCGTCTGCAGGAACTGCGAGGAGATGTTGATGTGGTTGTCCGAGAAGATCTTGTTGATCTCCGACAACACGCCCGGCACGTTGCGGTGGATGTGCAGCAGCCGGTGCTTGCCCGGGTGCGCGGGCAGCGCCACCTCGGGGAAGTTGACCGACGAGGTCGAGGTGCCGTTGTCGCTGTACTTCACCAGCTTCTCGGCCACTTCGAGCCCGATGTTGGCCTGCGCCTCCATGGTCGAGCCGCCGATGTGCGGCGTGAGGATCACGTTGTCCAGGCCTCGCAGCGGCGACTGGAACTCGTCCTTGTTGCTGCGCGGCTCCACCGGGAACACGTCGATCGCGGCGCCCAGGAGCTTCTTTTCCTTCAGCGCGCCGGCCAGCGCGTCGATCTCGACCACCGTGCCGCGCGAGGCGTTGATGAGGATAGAACCCGGCTTCATGGCCGCGATCTCGGCCGCGCCGATCATCCATTGCGTGGCCTGCGTCTCGGGCACGTGCAGCGTGACGATGTCGCTCTGACCCAGCAACTGGTGCAGGTCGCGCACTTGGCGCGCGTTGCCCAGCGGCAGCTTGGTGACCACGTCGAAGAAGGCCACGTGCATGCCCAGCGCCTCGGCCAGCACCGACAGCTGCGCGCCGATGGAGCCGTAGCCCACGATGCCCAGCGTCTTGCCGCGGATCTCGAAGGCGTTGTCGGCCGACTTGAGCCAGCCCCCGCGGTGCGCGACAGCGCTCTTCTCGGGCACGCCGCGCAGCAAGAGGATCGCCTCGGCCAGCACCAGTTCGGCCACCGAGCGTGTATTCGAATAGGGAGCGTTGAACACCGCCACGCCGTGTTCGCGGGCGGCTTCCAGGTCGACCTGGTTGGTGCCGATGCAGAAGCACCCGGCGGCCACCAGCTTGTGGGCGGCGGCGAACACTTCGGCCGTCAGTTGCGTGCGCGAGCGGATGCCCAGGAAATGAACGTCGGCGATCTTCGCCTTGAGCTCGGCGTCGGGCAGCGCACCCGGCAGCGACTCGATGTTGGTGTAGCCGGCGGCGCGCAGCACCTCCACGGCCGAAGGGTGGATGCCCTCGAGCAAGAGGAACTTGATCCTGCTTTTGTCGAGGGAGGTTTTGCTGCTCATGGCGGTCTCGCAAAGGGCCCTGGCCGTGGCGACAAGCTGGGCCAAAAAAGGGAGGGCGATGCTAGCATGCTGCGGCGCAGCATGCAGGCCCGCAACCCGCGCAGAGCTTGGTGCCAAAGGGGTTTTCCCGATTGGAAGATGACGGCGGTCCGTGCGCCAATGTGACGCGGCTGTGTCATTCACATGCCCTAGCATCCGCGCTTTCATTTTCCCTTCAGGAGTCTTCATGCGATTCAAGACGCTCGCGCTGGCATCGGCGCTGGCCGCGACCACGCTGTTCAACATGGCGCAGGCCCAGACCGAGATCCAGTGGTGGCATTCCATGACCGCCGTCAACAACGAGTGGGTCAACGACCTGGCCAAGCAGTTCAACGAGAGCCAGAAGGAATACAAGATCGTGCCGACCTTCAAGGGCACGTACGACGAATCCATGACGGCCTCCATCGCGGCCTTCCGCTCGGGCAACGCACCGCACATCCTGCAGGTGTTCGAAGTGGGCACCGCCACCATGATGGCCAGCAAGGGCGCCGTCATTCCGGTCGGACAGGTCATGAAGGACGCGGGCGAGAAGTTCGATCCGGCCGCCTACATCCCCGCCGTGGCCGGTTACTACACGGCCCCCAACGGCCAGATGCTGAGCTTCCCGTTCAACAGCTCGACCACCATCTTCTATTTCAACAAGGATGCTTTCAAGGCGGCCGGCCTCCCGACCGACAAGGCACCGTCGACCTGGCCCGAAGTGGTGGCCGCAGCGGCCAAGCTCAAGGCGAGCGGCCACAAGTGCCCGTTCACCACCGCCTGGCAGAACTGGACGCAGGTCGAGAGCTTCTCGGCCTGGCACAACGTGGAGTTCGCGAGCAAGGCCAACGGCCTGCAGGGCCTGGACGCCCGCCTGAAGGTGAACTCGCCGCTGCATCAGCGCCACATCGAGAACCTGGCCAGCATGGCCAAGCAGGGCCTCTTCATCTACAAGGGCCGCGGCAACGTGCCCGAGGCCTCGTTCGTCTCGGGCGAGTGCGCCATGATCAACACGTCGTCGGGCTTCTACGGCAACGTGGCCAAGAACGCCAAGTTCGCCTATGGCCTGGCCCCCCTGCCCTACTACCCGGACGTGCCCGGCGCACCGCAGAACACGGTGATCGGCGGCGCGAGCCTGTGGGTCATGTCGGGCAAGAAGCCGGCCGAGTACAAGGGCGTGGCCAAGTTCTTCAGCTTCATCTCGACGCCTGAAGTGCAGTCCGCCAGCCACAAGCGCACCGGCTACCTGCCGGTGACCACCGCCTCGTACAAGCTCACCGAGGACTCGGGCTTCTACAAGCAGAACCCCGGCACCGACGTGGCCGTGACGCAGATGATCCGCAAGGTCACCGACAAGAGCCGCGGCATCCGCCTGGGCAACTACGTGCAGATCCGCGCCATCGAGGACGAAGAGCTCGAACAGGTCTGGAACGGCAAGAAGACCGCCAAGGAAGCCCTGGACGCCATCGTGACCCGCGGCAACGAGCAACTGGAACGTTTCCAGAAGGCGAACAAAAGCTAACGATTGATGGCCGGGCCTTTGCGTCCGGCTAATATCGCCCGCCCCCGTTCGCTCTTGCACAAGGGCGGGCCGGGCGGGATTTTTTATTCAGAGGGATCATGGAAAAACGCGTTTTCTTTCGCTCGGGCTGGCTGCCCTGGCTGCTGCTGACGCCGCAAATGGCGGTGATCCTCGTGTTTTTCTTCTGGCCGGCGGGGCAGGCCCTCCTGCAGTCGCTGCAGCAGCAGGATGCATTCGGCACCTCGGTCGAATTCGTCGGGCTGCAGAACTTCAGGGAACTGTTCAACGACCCGGCCTATGGCGAGTCGTTCAAGACCACGGCGCTCTTCTCGGTGCTGGTGGCCGGCATCGGCATCAGCCTGTCGCTGATGCTCGCCGTGTTCGCCGACCGCATCGTGCGCGGCGGCATGTTCTACAAGACCATGCTGATCCTGCCCTACGCCGTGGCGCCCGCCGTGGCGGCGGTGCTGTGGGTCTTCATGTTCTCGCCCTCGCTGGGCGTGGTGGCCTATGCGCTGGGCAAGATCGGCATCAACTGGAACCACCTGCTGGACTCCGGCCACGCCATGACGCTGATCGTGATGGCCTCGGTGTGGAAGCAGATTTCCTACAACTTCCTGTTCTTCCTGGCCGGGCTGCAGTCCATTCCGAAGTCGCTGATCGAGGCCGCGGCCATCGACGGTGCGCGCCCGTGGCGCCGCTTCTGGACGGTGCAGTTCCCGCTGCTCTCGCCCACCACGTTCTTCCTCTTGGTGATCAACGTGGTCTACGCCTTCTTCGACACCTTCGCGATTGTCGATGCGGCCACGCAGGGCGGCCCGGGCAAGGACACGACCATCCTGGTCTACAAGGTCTACCACGACGGTTTCAAGGGCCTGGACCTCGGCGGCTCGGCCGCGCAGTCGGTGGTGCTGATGGTGATCGTGGTGGCGCTGACGGTGATCCAGTTCCGCTACGTCGAGAAGAAAGTGCAGTACTGATGATGAAGCAACAACAAGACAAATCCGGCGGAGCACGGCATGGTTGAGAAGCGCGGAACCCACGGCATCCTGGCCCACGTCATCATGATCCTGGGCGTCTTCATCGTCGCCTTCCCGCTCTACCTGGCGTTCGTGGCCTCTACCCACACCGCGCAGGAAATCGTGCAGGCGCCGATGCCGCTTTTGCCCGGCGCCAACATCGTCGACAGCTACAAGGGCGCGCTCTTCGGGCGCGAGAACAGCGCGGGCTCCAACGCGCCGGTGGCACACATGATGTGGGTGAGCTTCGTGACGGCGATGGTCATTGCCATCGGCAAGATTTCCATCTCGCTGCTGTCGGCCTTTGCCATCGTGTACTTTCGCTTCCCGTTCAAGAAGATCTGCTTCTGGGCCATTTTCGTGACGCTGATGCTGCCGGTGGAGGTGCGCATCCTGCCCACCTACAAGGTGCTGTCGGACCTGAACATGCTGAACACGTACGCGGGCCTCACGGTGCCGCTGATCGCGTCAGCCACGGCGACCTTCCTGTTCCGCCAGTTCTTCCTCACGGTACCCGACGAGCTCACCGAGGCCTCGCGCATGGACGGCGCGAGCCCGATGCGCTTTTTCTTCGACGTGCTGCTGCCGTTGTCGAAAACCTCGATTGCGGCGCTGTTCGTGATCCAGTTCATCTACGGCTGGAACCAGTACCTCTGGCCGCTGCTGGCGACCACGAGCGAAGACATGTACCCCGTGGTGGTCGGCATCAAGCGAATGATTGCCGGCGGCGACGGGCAGAACGAATGGAACGTCGTGATGGCCACCGCCATCCTCGCGATGCTGCCGCCCGCGCTGGTGGTGGTGCTCATGCAGAAATGGTTCGTCAAGGGCCTTGTGGATACCGAGAAATAACAAATGGCAGCTCTCTCCTTACGCAACGTCATCAAGCGCTACGGCCACGGGCCGAAAGCCAACCAGGTCATCCACGGCGTGAGCGCCGAGATCGCCGACCATGAGTTCATCGTGATCGTCGGGCCCTCGGGTTGCGGCAAGTCCACGCTGTTGCGCATGGTCGCGGGCCTGGAGGAAATCTCGGCCGGCGAAATCGCCATCGGCGGCCGCGTGGTGAACGAACTCGAACCCTCCGAGCGCGACATCGCGATGGTGTTCCAGAACTACGCGCTCTACCCGCACATGAGCGTGTTCGCGAACATGGCCTACGGCCTGAAGATCGCCAAGGTGCCGGTGCCCGAGATCAAGGTGCGCGTCGACAAGGCCGCCAAGATCCTCGAACTCGGCCACCTGCTCGAGCGCAAGCCACGCGAGCTTTCGGGCGGCCAGCGCCAGCGCGTGGCCATGGGCCGTGCGATCGTGCGGCAGCCGCAGGTGTTTTTGTTCGACGAACCTCTGTCGAACCTCGACGCCAAGCTGCGCGCGCAGACCCGCCTCGAAATCCAGAAGCTGCACCGCGAGCTGGGCATCACCTCGCTCTTCGTGACGCACGACCAGGTCGAGGCGATGACGCTCGCGCAGCGCATCATCGTGATGAACGGCGGCGTGATGGACCAGTTCGCTACGCCCGAAGAGGTGTACTCGCGCCCGGCCACCACGTTCGTGGCGAGCTTCATCGGCTCGCCGCCGATGAACCTGCTCAAGCACGCCCCGGGCGTGCGCGCGGGCCAGATCCTGGGCATTCGCCCCGAGCACATGAAGCTCGACGAAAGCGGCTGGACGGTGCAGGTCGAGCAGGTCGAACTGCTGGGCGCCGAGCGCCTGGTGTACGGCCGCATCGGCGACGAGCAGATCATCATGCGGACCGATGAAGGCGACCATCCGCCGGTCGCGGGCGACACGGTGAAGATCGCAGCGCGCGAAGACAAGCTGCACTGGTTCGACGCCGGATCGGGCAAGCGGGCGGATTGAGCGATGGCCGAACGCAGTCCCTGGCCCTATCCCCGCTGGGTCGCGCATCGCGGCGCCGGGAAGCTGGCCCCTGAAAACACGCTCGCAGCCTTCCGCTTCGGCGCGGCGCATGGCTACCGCATGTTCGAGTGCGACGCCAAGCTGAGCGCCGACGGCGTGCCCTTCCTCATGCACGACGCCACGCTGGAGCGCACCACCAACGGCCGCGGCATCGGCGGCGAACAGACGTGGAGCGCGCTGTCGCAGCTCGACGCGGGCGGCTGGCATTCGCGCGCCTTCGCCGGCGAGCCGCTGCCCACGCTGGAGAACCTGGCGCGCTTCTGCCTGGCCAACGATTACCTGCTCAACATCGAGATCAAGCCGACGCCCGGTACCGAGCGCGTAACCGGCGAGGTCGTGGCGCGGGAAGCAGCGCGCCTCTGGCAAGGCGCTGCGATTCCTCCATTGCTCACCTCGTTTCAGGTCGAGTCGCTGCGCGGCGCGGCCGCGGTGCAGCCCGAGCTGCCGCGCGGCCTGCTGCTCGATTCGCTCCGAAAGGGCTGGCTCGACACGGCGCTCGACCTCGGCTGCCAGGCCATTGTCTGCAACCACGCGCTGTGGGACGCCGCCACCGTCGCAGAGGTGCATGGCGCGGGCATGCGCTCGCTGAACTACACCGTCAACGACGACTGGGCCGCGCAACGGCTGATTGCGCTGGGCACCGACGGCATCATCACGGACCGGGTGGACCTGTTCAGCCCCGCCGGCTGAGCCTCGCGACGCTTACTCGCTCTTACGAAAATCGCCGCGGGGGCCGCTCCTATGATGCAGCCATGAATTGGATCCCCCGCCTAGCGACCTTTTGCCTTGCCGCCCTGCTGATGTGCGGTAGCGCCATGGCGCAGCCAGACCTCGGGGGCAGCGCCACCTCGCTGCCCGCGCCGGCCCCCACGGTGGCCGAGCTGCGCGACCAGTTCACCAAGATCACCGCCACGGCGGACACCGACGATGACGTGCGCAAGCAGCTTGCGCAGATCAACGCGATCGGCACGCAGGCCGACAAGTTCGTCGCCGCCCGCACCGGCGAGCTGGCCGACCTGAACGCCCGGCTCGGCGAACTGGGCAACCCGCCTGCCGCGGGCGCCACCGAAGACCCCGACATCACCCGCCAGCGCGCGCGCCTGACCAAGGAGCGCAATGCGCTCGATGCCGACATCCGCCTCGCTCGGCTCCTGTCTGTCGACGTGCGCCAGCGCGGCACCGACCTCGTCACCCAGCGCCGCGCCCTGTTCGAGGCGCAACTCACCGAGCGCGCGGCCTCGCCGCTCGGCGGCGAGTTCTGGAACGACCTGCGCGAGGCCTGGCCCGACGACCTGGAGCGCCTGAAGACGATGACGGCCGCCCTGAACGACGGCCTGCAGACCGCGCTCCAGCCCGAGACCCGCACCCGGGTGATCGCCGCGCTGATTGCCGCGCTGCTGCTCGCGGTGTTCGGCAACTGGGCGGCCGAACACCTGCTCACCCGCCTCGCCGCGCGGTGGCTGCCGGCCGGGCGCCTGCGGCGTTCGGTGCTGGTGATCGCCATCGTGGGCAGCCACGTGCTCCTGGTCGCGATCGCGGCGCACGGCTTCGTGGAAGTGCTCAAGGCATACGCCACCTGGGAGCCGCAGGCGCGCAAGGCGTTGCAGTCGTCGGCGCAGGCGCTGGTGTTCATGGCCTTCGTGATCGGGCTAGGCCGCGGCCTGCTCGCCACCCGCCGCCCCTCGTGGCGGCTGCCGCCGATCCCCGATGCGATGGCCACCCGCCTGGCCGCGCTGCCCTGGCTGGTCGCGCTGGTCGCGGCGCTGGCCTGGACACCCGCCGAGGTCAACGCGCTGATCGACGCCAGCTTCGCGGCCGTGATCGCCACGCACGTGCTCACGGCACTGGTGCTCACCACGCTGGTGGGCGCGGTGCTCTACCTGGTGAAGCCGCTGCGCGCCGACGCGCCCGATGCCGGCCTGCCCGAACGGCCGATGTGGGTCGGCCTGCTGGTGGCGCTGATCGCCGTGCTGATGATCGCGATCTGGGTGCTGGTTGCCGTGGGCTACGTGGCGCTCGCGAGCTTCCTGGCCTCGCAGCTCACCTGGAGCGGCATCGTGGCCGCGGCCTTCTATGTGCTGTTCAAGTTCGCCGACGACGTGTTCATGGCGCTGGTGTCGTCGCGCAGCACCTTCGGCCAGCGGCTGCAGAAGAGCTTCAACCTCGCGCCGCAGACGCTGGACCAGGCGGCCACGGTGCTTTCGGGGCTGAGCCGGGTCGGGCTGTTCTTCTATATGTTGATCGCGCTCGCCGCGCCGCTGGGCACGGGGCCGGGCGAGGTGTTCCAGCGCAGCGGCAAGTTCGGCACCGGCGTGAAGGTGGGCGAGTTCCAGCTGGTGCCGGGCGCCATCTTGAGCGCCATCGCGGTGGCGGTGGTCGGCTTCATCGTGATGCGGGTGTTCAAGCGCTGGCTCGAACGCAGCTACCTGCCCAACACGCAACTCGAGCCGGGCATGCAGAGCTCGATCACCACGCTGCTGGGCTACGTGGGCGGAATTTTGGTGATCGCGTTCGCGCTCTCGGCCCTGGGCATCGGCATCGAGCGCATCGCGTGGGTGGCGAGCGCGCTGTCGGTGGGCATCGGCTTCGGGCTGCAGGCGATCGTGCAGAACTTCATCTCGGGGCTGATCCTCCTGGCCGAGCAGCCGGTGAAGGTGGGCGACTGGGTGGTGCTGGGCACGGCCGAGGGCGACGTGCGGCGCATCAACGTGCGCGCCACCGAGATCGTGCTGGGCGACCGCTCCACGCTGATCGTGCCGAACTCGGAGTTCATCACCAAGACCGTGCGCAACATGACGCTCTCCAATGCCGAGGGCCGCGTGCTGATTCGCCTGCCGATGCCGCTGACGACCGATGCGCAGCGGGTGCGCGAGCTGATCCTCGAAGCCTGCCGCGCGCACGAAGGGGTGCTGGAAACGCCGGCGCCGTCGCTCACGCTGGAGGGCATCGAGAACGGGCTCTTGATCTTCCAGGCCATCGCCTACGTGGCGAGCCCGCGGCTGGCGGGCGGCGTGCGCAGCGATTTGCTGTTCGTGATCCTCGACGAGCTGAAGAAAGCCGGGCTGCCGATGGCGACGCCGACCACCTTCATGATGGCGCCGACGGAGCCCGCCGCGGCCGCGCCGGCGCCCGCGACGCAGAACTCGCCGATCCCCGGCATGCCGACCTGAGGCTCATCACTCCAGCGGCAGCGCCGTGGTGCACTTGATCTCATTCAGGCACACGCTGGACCGCACGGCCGACACCCCGGGCATGTGCATCAGCGTGTGCATCAGGAACTGCGAGAGCGACTCCAGGTCGCGCGCGACCACCTTCAACACGTAGTCGAAGTCGCCGGTCACCGAGTAGCACTCCAGGATCTGCTTGAGGTCGGCGATCAGGTCCTGGAACTTGGGCAGCTCGTCGACGTGGCCCCGCGCCATGGTCACGTGGATGAAGGCGATCACGCCGAGGCCGACGTGGCGCGCGTTCAGCCGCGCCGCATAGCCGCTGATCAGCCCCAGTTCTTCGAGCCGCCGGTGCCGCCGCAGGCACTGGGCGGGCGAGAGATTGGCGATTTCAGAGAGTTCCAGGTTCGATGCGCGGCCATTCGCCTGCAAATGCTCAAGAATCCGCCGGTCAATGCGGTCGAGTTCGATCTCATGCAATTTCATCTCTTACATCCTCCATTGGATGCAATTATGTTTCTTAAAGCGGGGTAAGCACTAGCCGTCCATGCACCTTAATTGTGCAAAGTACGATCTAGACTTCGAAGCTGCCGGGACTGCACACGCAGTTCCCGACGCCGCTGAATTCCCCGCCCCGGCGCACGCCGCGGCCTCCACCTCAGACATTCCCATCCCCACCCGGAGACCCTCACGTGAAAAACGCCCTGCTTCGCACCCCCTTCAGCGCTGTCGCCCTGGCCCTCGGCATGCTGGCCGCCGCGCCTTCGTTCGCGGCAGAGACCAAGTCGGTGGCGGTGACCGCCATCGTCGAGCACCCGGCACTCGATGCGGTGCGCGACGGCGTGAAGGCCGAGCTCAAGGCGGCGGGCTACGAAGAAGGCAAGAACCTCAAGTTCACCTACCAGAGCGCACAGGGCAACGTGGGCACCGCCGCCCAGATCGCCCGCAAGTACGTGGGCGATGCGCCGGACGTGATCGTCGCCATCGCCACGCCGTCGGCGCAGGCCGTGGTGGCCTCCACCAAGACGATTCCGGTCGTGTACTCGGCCATCACCGACCCGGTGGCGGCCAAGCTGGTGAAGAACTGGGACGCCACCGGCACCAATGTGACCGGCGTGTCGGACCTCTCGCCGCTCGAGAAGCACATCGGCCTCATCAAGCAGGTGGTGCCGAACGCCAAGCGCATCGGCGTGATCTACAGCCCCGGTGAAGCCAATTCGGTGGTGATCGTCGCCTCGCTGAAGAAGGCCGCCGCCGATGCCGGCATGACCGTCGTCGAAGCCGCCGCTGCCCGCACCGTGGACGTGCCGACCGCCGCCCAGAGCCTCGTGGGCAAGGCCGACGTGATCTACACGCCGACCGACAACAACGTGGTCTCGGCCTTCGAAGGCATCGTGAAGGTCGCCCAGCAAGCCAAGCTGCCGGTGGTGGCCGCCGACACGGCCACCGTCGAGCGCGGCGCCGTGGCGGCCCTCGGCCTGAATTACAGCGACATCGGCCGCCAGACCGGCAAGATCGTCGTGCGCATCCTGAAGGGCGAGAAGCCCGGCACCATCGCCTCGCAGACCAGCACGAACTTCGAGCTGGTGGTGAACCCCGCGGCCGCGAAAGCGCAGGGCGCGACGCTGTCCGAATCGCTCTTGAAGAGCGCCAAGGTCGTGGCCACGAAGTAAGAAGCGCGCTTCTTTATGTCGCTCATCGCTTCGCTGGGCGCCATCGAGATCGGTCTGATATTCGGACTGGTCGCGTTGGGCGTCTTCATGTCGTTTCGCATCATCAACTTCCCCGACCTCACGGTGGACGGGAGCTTTCCGCTGGGCGCCGCCGTGGCCGCGACGCTGATCGTCCTGGGCTGGAATCCGGTGGCCGCCACCGCGGTCGCCTGCGTGGCCGGCGCCGCTGCGGGCTGGGTCACGGCGTGGCTCAACGTCAAGCTGAAGATCATGCAGTTGCTCGCGAGCATCCTGGTGATGATCGCGCTGTACTCCATCAACCTGCGCGTGATGGGCAAGCCCAACGTGGCGCTGATCACCGAGCCGACCGTGTTCACCATGGTCGACTTCGGCGGCATGCCCGAGCAGTGGGCCAAGCCGCTGTTGCTGCTCTTCATCGTGATCGTCGCGAAGATCGTGGTCGACATGTTCTTCGCCTCCGAAGCGGGCCTCGCGATGCGCGCCACCGGCGGCAACGCCCGAATGGCGCGCGCACAAGGCATCTCGACCGACTTCCACACGATGGCGGGCCTGGCGCTCTCCAACGCGCTGGTGGCGCTGGCCGGCGCGCTGTTCGCGCAGAGCCAGGGCACGGCCGACATCTCGATGGGCGTGGGCACGATCGTGATCGGCCTCGCGGCGGTGATCATCGGCGAGACGCTGCTGCCGGCGCGCAGCATGGTGATCACCACGCTGGCCTGCGTGCTGGGTGCGCTGCTCTACCGCTTCTTCATCGCGATGGCGCTCAACACCGATTTCATGGGGCTGCAGGCGCAGGACCTGAACCTGGTGACCGCCGTGCTGGTCGCGGTCGCGCTGCTGATCCCTGCTTACAAGCGCAAGCTGCGCGGCCTCTTCAAGGGGAAGAACTGATGCTGCGCGCTCAAAACCTGGAGATGACCTTCAACCCGGGCACGCCGATCGAGAACCGCGTGCTGCGCGGGCTCAGCCTGGAAATTCCGACCGGCCAGTTCGTCACCGTGATCGGCTCGAACGGCGCGGGCAAATCGACTTTCTTGAATGCGGTGAGCGGCGATCTGATCGTCGACAAGGGCAGCATCGAGATCGACGGCAAGGACGTGACCCGCATGAACGCCTGGCGGCGCTCGGGCATGGTGGCCCGCGTGTTCCAAGACCCGATGGCCGGCACCTGCGAGGCGCTGACCATCGAGGAGAACATGGCGCTGGCGTGGAAGCGCGGCGAGCGGCGCGGCTTCGGCTTTTCGCTCAACCGGAGTCTGCGCGAGCTGTTCCGGGAGAAGCTGTCGATCCTGAAGCTGGGCCTGGAAAACCGGCTGGCCGACCGCATCGGCCTGCTCTCGGGCGGGCAGCGGCAGGCGGTGAGCCTCTTGATGGCGTCGCTCAAGCCCTCGCGCATCCTGCTGCTGGACGAACACACCGCCGCGCTGGACCCGAAGACCGCCGCCTTCGTGCTGGAGCTGACCGCCAAGATCGTCGAAGGCAGCCAGCTCACCGCGATGATGGTGACGCACAGCATGCGGCAGGCGCTGGACTACGGTTCGCGTACCGTCATGCTGCATGAGGGTCAGGTGATCCTCGATGTGGCCGGGCCGGAACGCTCGGGGCTCGATGTGCCCGACCTCTTGCGGATGTTCGAGCAGACGCGCGGCGAAAAGCTCGACGACGACAAGCTGCTGCTGGCCTGATGGCGACAGATGCCGTCTTCGTGCGTGCGATGCGCGCGGACGATCTGGACGCGGTGCTCGCGATCCAGTTCGCCTGCTACGGCGCGGGCTTCGTGGAAGACGGTACGTTGATTGCGCGGCGGTTGGCTGCGGCGCCGGGGACGGGTTGGGTGGCTGGGCACGCGGGGGAGGTCAAGGCCTATCTGGCGGCCTACCCCTCGGTCGCGGGCAAGCTCACGGCGCTGCATGGCGAATTCGAGGTCGCGCCGGACGCCGACACGCTGTACCTGCACGACCTCGCGGTGCACCCGGCCGCTTCGGGACTGGGCCTCGGGCCGCGGCTGGTGCGCCATGCGTGGGCGCACGCGGCGAAGGCCGGCTGGCGGCAATCGACGCTGGTGTCGGTGCAGGCGTCCGTCGGCTTCTGGGAGCGGCAGGGCTATGCGGTGATGCAGCCGGCGGATCCGGCGCAGCAGGCCCGGCTCGCGACCTACCCCGGCACTTCTGTCTACATGGCCCGCCGGCTGGACTGATCAGCGGCGCCAGCCCTGCATCGCGAGCCATTGCACGGTGCCGCAGACCGCCACGAGCGCGGCATAGGTCGTCATCACGCCGTCACGCCCGAACACCATCAGCCCGACGACAAGGACGCCGACGCCGGCCCCGAAGGTGATCGCCCATTGCACCCACCAGCGCGGAACGCCGGCCCGGCGCCCGCCCAGGAACCGCCCCACCAGGGCCAGCACCAGCGCGACGAAGGCCGCGGGTGCCACAAAATTAAGCAGGTGATTGAGGAGGGCCAGCAGGTCCATCGGAGAGGGTTGGGAGGGGGCGCCACCATGTGGCGAAGGTTATGGCTGTTATAGGGAAAGCCATTTGTCCCTCGGCAAGCCCCGGGCCGCTGCTGATTTTATAATCACGCCCATGTCTGTCTGGGCTCTCGGCTTGAACCACACGACCGCGCCGCTCGATCTGCGCGGTCGTTTTGCGTTTGCGCTCGATCAGATCGCCCCGACGCTGCAGAGCCTGCGCAGTTCCTTCCCCAGCAGCCGCCACCCTCAGGTGGAAGCCGCGATCATCTCGACCTGCAACCGCACCGAGATCTACTGCGCCTCCGAACACATCGCCCTCGACCACACCTTCGGCTGGCTGGCCGAGAGCGGCGGCGTGGCGCCCACGCTGCTGCGCTCCCACGCCTACACCCTGCACGACGACGAGGCTGCGCGCCACGTCTTCCGCGTGGCCAGCGGGCTCGATTCGATGGTGCTCGGCGAGGCCCAGATCCTCGGCCAGATGAAAGACGCGGTGCGCGCGGCCGAGAACGTCGGCGCCCTTGGCACCACGCTCAACCAGTTGTTCCAGCGCTCGTTCGCCGTCGCGAAGGAAGTGCGCACCGCCACCGAGATCGGCGCGCATTCCATCAGCATGGCAGCCGCGGCCGTGCGGCTGGCCGGGCAACTCTTCGAAGACCTGCGCAAGACGCGCGTGCTGTTCGTCGGCGCGGGCGAAATGATCGATCTCGCGGTCACCCACTTCGCGGCCAAGGAGCCGAAGTCCATCGCCATCGCCAACCGCACGCTGGAGCGTGGCGAAAAGCTCGCCACGCGCTTCGGCGGCGAGGCGATGCGGCTGGCCGACCTGCCGGCGCGGCTCGCCGAATTCGACATCGTGGTGAGCTGCACCGCGAGCACGCTGCCGATCATCGGCCTGGGCGCCGTCGAGCGCGCACTCAAGGCACGCAAGCACCGCCCGATCTTCATGGTCGACCTGGCCGTGCCGCGCGATATCGAGCCCGAAGTGAAGGCGCTGGAAGACGTCTACCTTTACACCGTGGACGACCTCGCGCACGTGGTGCAGCAGGGCCAGGCCAATCGCCAGGCCGCGGTGGCGCAGGCCGAAGTCATCATCGATGCCGGCGTGCAGAGCTTCATGCACTGGCTCGGCCAGCGCAGCACGGTGCCGCTGATCCAGCAGCTCAATGCACAGGCCGACGAGTGGCGCTCCGCCGAGATGACGCGCGCCCGCAAGCTCCTGGCCAAGGGCGAATCGGTCGATGCGGTGCTCGAGGCGATGTCGCGCGGGCTCACGCAAAAGATGATGCACGGCGCCATGGCCGAGCTGCATTCGGGCGATGCCGCATCGCGCGAGCAGACCGCGCAGACCATCTCGCGCCTGTTCCTGCGCAAAGAGCGTTAGCGACGCTCGTCAGTGGCCCGGTCCTGCGTGCCGCGGCCTCCCTGCGCCCTGCCGCTGCACGCGGCATTCATCTCCCATTTTCCCGAGCTCCTTCTTCCGTGAAATCCTTTCTTCGCCATCAACTCGAACGCTACGTCCAGCGCCTCGGCGAGCTCGACTTCCTGCTCTCGCGCGAAGACATCATGAGCGACATGGCGCAGTACCGCACCATCTCGCGTGAGCACGCCGAGATCACGCAGATCGCCGGCCGCTACGAGCGCTACAAGCAGCGCGAGGCCGACATCGCCGGTGCGAAGGAAATGCTCGACGATCCGGACATGGCCGAGATGGCGCGCGACGAAATCGCCGGCGCCGAGGCCGAGCTGGTGCAGCTCGAGGAAGAGCTGCAGCGCCTCTTGCTCCCCAAGGACCCCGACGACGCACGCAACGCTTTCATGGAAATCCGCGCCGGCACGGGGGGCGACGAATCGGCCCTGTTCGCGGGCGACCTGCTGCGCATGTACACGCGCTACTGCGAGCGCGCCGGCCTGCGCTGCGAAATTGTGAGCGAGAGCGCGAGCGAACTCGGCGGCTACAAGGAAGTGGTGATCCGCATCGTGGGCGACGAGGTCTTCGGCAAGCTGCGCTTCGAATCGGGCGGCCACCGCGTGCAGCGCGTGCCGGCCACCGAGACGCAGGGCCGCATCCACACCAGCGCCTGCACGGTCGCCGTGCTGGCCGAGCCCGACGAAACCGTGGCGGTGCAGATCAACCCGGCCGACCTTCGCATCGACACCTACCGTGCGAGCGGCGCCGGCGGCCAGCACATCAACAAGACCGACTCGGCCGTGCGCATCACGCATATCCCGACCGGCATCGTGGCCGAGTGCCAGGACGACCGCAGCCAGCACCGCAACAAGGCCAAGGCGCTGCAGGTGCTGTCGGCGCGCATCCAGGAAAAGGACCGCAGCGAGCGCGCCGCCAAGGATGCGGCGATGCGCAAGGGCCTGATCGGCAGCGGCGACCGTTCGGACCGCATCCGCACCTACAACTTTCCGCAGGGGCGGCTCACGGATCACCGGATCAACCTCACGCTCTACAAGCTGCTGGCGATCATGGAAGGCGACCTCGGCGACGTGCTGGAGGCGCTGCGTGCCGCGCGCGAGGCCGAGCAGTTGGCCGAGCTGGAATCGAGCCTTCCCGCGTGATGACCGAATCCACCGCACCGTCGACCGTGGCGCAGGCGCTGGCCGCGGCCGTGGCGCTGGGCGTCGATCGACTCGATGCGCAGTTGCTGCTGCTGCATGCGCTGGGCCGTGCGCCGCACGACCGCGCCTGGCTGCTCGCGCACGACACCGATGCCATGTCCGATGCCGCCTGGGCTTCGCTCGCGGCGCAGCTGTCGCGCCGCCTCGCGGGCGAGCCGGTGGCCTATCTGCTCGGCACGAAGGAATTCCACGGCCTCGACTTGCAGGTGGACGCGCGGGTGCTGGTGCCTCGCCCGGACACCGAGACGCTGGTCGACTGGGCCCTGCAATGCCTCGAAGGCCGCGACGCACCCCGCGTGCTCGACCTCGGCACAGGCAGCGGCGCTATCGCGCTGGCGCTGCAGCATGCGCGCCCGGATGCGCAGGTCGATGCGGTCGATGCCAGCGCCGACGCGCTGGCCGTCGCGCAAGCCAACGCCCGGCGCCTCGGCCTCCCGGTTCGCTTTGCCCAGGCTCACTGGCTCGCCGGCGCCGCCGACGGCTACACGGTCATCGCCAGCAACCCCCCGTACATCGCCGCCGACGACCCGCATCTGCCTGCGCTGAAGCACGAGCCCTCGTCCGCGCTGGTCGCGGGCGCCGACGGGCTTGACGACATCCGCCAGATCGTCCAGAACGCGCCCGATCACCTCGCCGAGGGCGGCTGGCTGCTGCTCGAACACGGCCATGACCAGGCCGCCGCCGTGCGCCAACTGCTCGAAACCCTCGGCTTCGCAGAAGTCCAAAGCCGGGACGACCTGGCAGGCATCCAGCGCTGCTCGGGCGGAATCTGGCGCGCGGTGAAATAATCCCCTTCAGCCCCCACTTTTCAGGAGTTCCCATGTCCGACGCCCAGCAACGCATCGACGACCTCGTCAAAACCAACGAACTCGTGCTCTTCATGAAGGGCAATGCCAGCTTCCCGATGTGCGGTTTCTCCGGCCGCGCCATCCAGATCCTCAAGGCCGTCGGCGTCGACACCAAGACGCTCAAGACCGTCAACGTGCTCGAAGACGATGGCATCCGCCAGGGCATCAAGGAATACAGCAACTGGCCCACGATTCCCCAGCTCTACGTGAAGGGCGAATTCGTCGGCGGCTCGGACATCATGATGGAGATGTACGAGTCGGGCGAGCTGCAACAGGTGCTGAACGGCAATCCCGCCTGATTCCCCGAGGCTTGCCATGAGCCACGATCACGCGGGCCACGGCCACTCGCATGAGGGCGATGAAACCCCGGCCTGGAAGCACGACGGCGTGCGCGTGATCGGCGCCAACCAGCTCGACGTCAACACGGCGCAGACGCCCGGCATGAACCGGGCCGCCGCCATCAACTTCGCCCGCGTGGGCGCGCAGAAACTCTGGGCCGGCACGGTGACCATCCATGCCGATGCCAAGACCGGCGCCCATCACCACGGGCACCTCGAATCGGTGATCTACGTCGTGCGCGGCCGGGCCCGCATGCGATGGGGCGAGAAGCTCGAGTTCACCGCGGAGGCGGGGCCGGGCGACTTCATCTACGTACCGCCTTTTGTGCCGCACCAGGAAATCAACGCCAGCGCGACCGAGACGCTCGAGTGCGTGCTGTGCCGCAGCGACGGCGAGGCGGTGGCCGTCAATCTCGACATCGAACCTGTAGAGAAACCCGAATCGGTCCTGTGGGTCGATCCGACCCATCCGCACGGCGGCGTCTGAGGGTCTTTCGCGGGCCGAGTCATGGCACCATGGCACTCTTCGCTGTGCCACCATGAACCTCACCCAAAGCCTGCTCATCATCGTCTTGCTGATCGCGATGAGCGCGTTCTTCTCCCTTGCCGAAATCACCCTGGCCGCCTCGCGGCGTCTTCGCCTTCGCCAGATGGCCGACGAGGGCGATGCGCGCGCCGAACGCGTGCTGCGCGTGCAGGAGCAGCCGGGCCATTACTTCACCGTGGTGCAGATCGGCCTCAACGCGGTGGCGATCCTCGGCGGCGTGGTCGGTGAGGGCTCGCTCAGCCCGTATTTCGCGCGATTCTTCGAGAGCTGGCTGAGCGTGGAAGCGTCTGCCAACGTGGCCTTTCTGTGCTCGTTCGTGATCGTGATCGCGGTGTTCCTGGTGTTCGCCGACCTGTTCCCCAAGCGCCTCGGCATGAGCGACCCGGAGCGCATCGCTGTCCGCATGGTCGGGCCGATGCTGGTGCTGATCACCACCTTCAAGCCGCTGGTGTGGTTCTTCACGCGCTGCACCGATCTGCTGTTCAAGGTGCTCGGCATGCCGATGGCGCGCGACGACAAGATCACCTCCGCCGACATCCTCGCAATGACGGAGGCCGGCGCACGGGCCGGCGTGCTCGCGGTGCGCGAGCAGCAAGTGATCGCCAACGTGTTCGAGCTCGACACGCGCCTCGTGAGCAGCGTGATGACGGCGCGCGAGAGCATCGCCTGGTTCCTGCACGACGACCCCGAATCGGTGCTGCGCGCGCGCATCGTGGCCGAGCCGTTTTCGGCCTACCCGGTGTGCGATGGCGATATCGACCATGTGCTCGGCTATGTCGATGCCAAGGAGATGTTCCAGCGCGTGCTCAGCGGCCAGCCGCTCGCCTTCGACCAGGGCCTCACGCTGCACAAGGCGCTGGTGATTCCCGACCGGCTCTCGCTGACCGAGGTGCTCGAGCAGTTCCAGCAGGCGCATGAAGACTTCGCGATCATCGTCAACGAATACAGCCTGGTGGTCGGCGTGATCACGCTCAACGATGTGATGAGCACGGTGATGGGCGACCTCGTCTCGATGCCCGACGAGGAGCAGATCGTGAAGCGCGACGAGAACTCGTGGCTGATCGACGGCATCACGCCGATCCAGGATGTGCAGCGTGCGCTGCACATCGACGAGCTGCCGCATTCGGAAGAGTACGAAACGCTCGCGGGTTTTTTGATGGTGATGTTGCGCCGCGTGCCGAAGCGGACGGACAGCGTCGCCTGGGGCGGCTACACCTTCGAGGTGATGGACGTCGACAGCTACCGCATCGACCAGGTGATGGTCACAAAAACCTAGCGCGAAGTCCTGGCGCGCCCCGCTGGGCAGGGCCGCTTTCGCCTATTCGCGAAAGTGAGATTCAAGCTGCCGAACGGTCCTTCTCGCGCTCGCGGTCTCTTTCGCGTTCTCGCGCCTTGTCGTCGTAGGCCCAGAGCCGCTGGTTCGCGAACACGGCGTTCGGATACGGCGACTTGCCGCGGCTGCCGTTGTAGCGGCCGAGGGTCATGTACAGGTCACCGTTCTCGCGGTCGAGGTAGTGGCGCAGGATCACGCAGCCGAAGCGCAGGTTGGTCTGCATGTGGAACAGCTTGGCCGAGTCGCTGTCGCCGATCACGCGTGTCCAGAACGGCATCACCTGCATGTAGCCACGCGCACCGGCGCTCGACACCGCGAACTTGCGGAAGTTGCTCTCGACCTGCACCAGCCCGAGCACCAGGCTCACGTCGAGCCCCGAGCGCTTGGCCTCGTACCAGGCGGTCTGCAGGAATTCCTTGCGCGAGGGCCAGTCGGCGATCTTCTTCTTGAGCCGCTCGCTCATTTCGCCGAGCCAGCGCAGGTAGGCCAGGCGCGCCTCGGTGGTCGTGAACTCGGGCACCGGCGGCGCCTTGTTGTGGATCGCCGAACTCAGCGCGGTGCGCACCGAGTCGATCAAGGGCTCTTCGATCTGTGCGCCGGCGAAAGCGGTCTGCGGCAACGCCGTCAGCGACAGAACGCCCGAAGCCGCGGCAACGCCGATGCACCTGCGCCGCGAGATGGGCATGCCATCCGCCGCGGCGGCTGCCCCTGGGTCGTCGTTGCGACGGCCGGTGAAGCTCATGCGGCGAGCTTGCCGGCGATGAAGTCGGCGATGCCGGCCGACGGCACCTTCGTCGCAGCGGTGTCGCGGCGATGCTGGTATTCGAGCTGGCCTTCCTTCAGGCCACGGTCGGAAATGACCACGCGGTGCGGCACGCCGATCAGTTCCCAGTCGGCGAACATCGCGCCGGGGCGCTCGCCGCGGTCGTCCAGCAGCACGTCGACGCCCTTGGCGAGCAGTTCTTCGTAGAGCGCTTCGGCGGCCACCTTGACCTCGGGGCTGCGGTCCATGCCGATCGGGCAGACCACCACGGTGAACGGCGCCAGCGCGTCGGGCCAGATGATCCCGCGCTCGTCGTGGTTCTGTTCGATGGCGGCGGCGGGCAGGCGCGTGATGCCGATGCCGTAGCAGCCCATCTCGAGGAACTGCGGCTTGCCGCCTTCGTCGAGATAGGTGGCGTTCATGTCCTTGCTGTACTTGGTGCCGAGCACGAAGACGTGGCCCACCTCGATGCCGCGCTCGATCGCCAGCACGCCCTTGCCGTCGGGCGAGGCATCGCCCGCCACCACGTTGCGCAGGTCCGCCACGATTTCCGGCTCGGGCAGGTCGCGACCCCAGTTGACGCCGGTCATGTGGAAGTCGACTTCGTTGGCGCCAGTGATCCAGTCGGCCAGCACGGCAGCCTCGCGGTCGGCGACGAGCTTGACGGGCTTCTTGAGGTTCAGCGGGCCGAGGTAGCCGGGCTTGCAGCCGAAGTGCTCGTCGATCTCGGCGAGCGTCGCAAAGCGGAAGCCCTGGTCCAGGCCCGGCACCTTGCTGACCTTGATCTCGTTCATGTCGTGGTCGCCGCGCAGCAGCAGCAGCCAGACCTGCGAACCCTTCGGGTTGCCGGCCTGGTCGAGGATGTCGGTGGCCAGCACCAGCGACTTGATGGTGGTTGCGAGCGGCACGCCGAGCAGCTCGGCCACGTCGGCGCAGGTGCTCTTGCCGGGGGTCGGCGTCTTCTCGAGCGCCTTGGCGGCCGCGGGGCGCGGGCCGGCCGGAGCGAGCGCTTCGGCCTTTTCCAGGTTGGCAGCGTAATTGCTGTCGGGGCAGTAGACGATGGCGTCCTCGCCCGTCGCGGCGATCACCTGGAACTCTTCGCTCAGGTCGCCGCCGATGGCACCGCTGTCGGCCGCCACGGCGCGGTAGCGCAGGCCGAAACGGTCGAAGATGTTGCGATAGGCCTGCGCCATGATCTGGTAGCTGGCCTTGGCCGCGTCGAGGTCGCGGTCGAAGCTGTAGGCGTCCTTCATGATGAATTCGCGCCCGCGCATCAGGCCGAAGCGGGGACGCCGCTCATCGCGGAACTTGGTCTGGATCTGGTAGAAATTCTTCGGCAGCTGCTTGTAGCTGCGGATCTCCTGGCGCGCGATGTCGGTCACCACCTCTTCGCTGGTCGGCTGGATCACGAAGTCGCGGTCATGCCGGTCCTTGATGCGCAAGAGCTCGGGGCCCATCTTGTCGAAGCGGCCGGTCTCCTGCCAGAACTCGGCCGGCTGGACCACCGGCATCGTGAGCTCGACGGCACCGGCACGGTTCATTTCTTCCCGAACGATCGCCTCGACCTTGCGGATCACGCGCAGGCCCATGGGCATGTAGGTGTAGATGCCCGTGCCGAGCTTCTTGATCATGCCGGCCCGCATCATCAGCCGGTGGCTCGCCACCTCTGCATCGGCGGGCGCTTCCTTGAGGGTGGAGACAAAAAATCGGGAAGCTTTCATCGGGATCGGTGGGTGATGGATTCGCTGGATTCGAGGTTCGGAAGTGGGGAACTGCTCCCCCGGAGAGACCCTGAGAGACTGGCATCGCGCTTGCCGAGGGCAACCCGGCATGCATAATCGACTCAGTTCAAAAATTGGGGTTTGATTATGCTCGACCGGGACGGCTTCAGGCCCAACGTCGGCATCATCCTGCTCAACCAGAGAAACCAGGTTTTCTGGGGCAAACGCATACGCACGCATTCCTGGCAGTTTCCGCAAGGCGGCATAGACCGCGGCGAAAGTCCCGAGCAAGCCATGTTCCGGGAACTGCACGAGGAAGTGGGGCTCCATCCGGAGCATGTGCGCATCGTGGCCCGTACCCGCGACTGGTTGCGCTACGAGGTGCCGGATCGGTTCATCCGCCGTGACGCACGGGGCCACTACAAGGGCCAGAAACAAATCTGGTATCTGCTGCAACTCGTCGGCCACGACTGGGATCTCAACCTGCGTGCAACCGACCATCCCGAATTCGACGCTTGGCGCTGGCATGACTACTGGGTGCCGCTCGACGTTGTCGTCGAGTTCAAGCGCGGCGTCTACGAGATGGCGCTCACCGAGCTTGCTCGCTACCTGCCACGGCAGGACTTCCGCAACCGCTTCCTGCGCAGCAACGTGCGCGCCCGAGAATTCGAGCGCCATTCGCTGGACGCCGGAGCGCCCGCGGGTCTGGACCTGCCGCCCGGCGGCAGTTTCGATCCGCATCCCGACATTCCTTCTGCGAGCGATGAACCTCCTCTTCCCAACGACACGCACGGCAAAGCGCCCTTCTTTCCGACGCAACGCTGAGCGCATCCTGCTGCTTGCGTGCTTCGGCATCCTCGCCGGCT
The DNA here is from genome assembly GCF_050435205.1 of Variovorax sp. W2I14. Taxonomy (NCBI): domain Bacteria; kingdom Pseudomonadati; phylum Pseudomonadota; class Betaproteobacteria; order Burkholderiales; family Comamonadaceae; genus Variovorax; species Variovorax sp. W2I14. Next base: position 3,784,271 of record NZ_JBNDJX010000001.1, read on the forward strand.
GCGCCTCTGGCAAGCACGACACCGACAACCCCGACTGGGCACAGGCGGGTTCGCCCCCTCCTCCAAAGCGGTCGGAAACGGACAAGGAGTGGGAAGAATCCGTGGCCCCGCCGCCGCCGGCCTTCAGCGAAAGCCGTCTGCTGCCGATCGAGATGCCTCCGTACATGAGCCTGAAGTTCGGCATCGATCCGGGAACCATCACGATCACGCCCGACGGCATCGTTCGCTACGTGGTGGTGGCCAGCAACCGCAGCGGCGGTGCCGTCAATGCCTTCTACGAAGGCGTGCGTTGCTCGACCGCCGAGATGAAGAGCTACGCGCGCTACAACAGCGGCGTATGGCAGGAAGTGACGAAGCAGGAGTGGAAGCGCATCAACGACCTGAACTCGCGCTACACGATGGCACTGTCCAGGCAAGGCATCTGCCGCGGCAATGCGCCGCGCAGTTCGGTCGGGGAAATGGTGCAGAACATCCGCAATCCGATTCGCGAAGTGCAATAAGCAGCAAAGCAATTCCGAGATAAACGAACGGGGCCATGGGCCCCGTTTTCTTTTGCCGATCAGCTAGGCATCAGCACCATGTTGTCACGGTGGACCATCTCCGGTTCAGCGACGTAGCCCAGCAGGCGCTCGAATTCGGCAGACGGCTTGCGGCACAACAGCCGCGCCTCGACGCTCGAATAGTTGGCCAGCCCCCGGGCCAGTTCGACGCCCTCTGCATCGCGCACTGCGATCACGTCGCCGCGCGAAAACTCGCCCGACACGCCAGTCATGCCGATGGGCAGCAGGCTCTTGCCTTCGGCGCGCACCTTGGCGGCGGCGCCCGCATCGACAACGACAGCGCCACGCAGTTGCAGGTGATCCGCCATCCAGCGCTTGCGCGCCTGGTGCTTGGCCGTCTGCGCCACCAGCAGCGTGCCGATGGATTCGCCGCGCGTCAGGCGCAGCAGCGCATCGGCCTCGCGACCCCAGGCGATCACCGTCGACGCGCCCGAGCCGGCAGCTCGCTTGGCGGCCAAGATTTTGGTGATCATCCCGCCGCGGCCGATGCTGGAGCCCGCGCCGCCGGCCATGGCCTCGAGCGCCGGATCGCCGGCTGCCGCTTCGTGCACGAACTTCGCGTCCGGGTCCTTGCGCGGATCGGCCGTATAGAGGCCCTTCTGGTCCGTCAGGATGATCAGTGCATCGGCCTCGACCAGATTGGCCACAAGCGCGCCCAGCGTGTCGTTGTCGCCGAACTTGATCTCGTCGTTGACGACGGTGTCGTTTTCATTGATGACCGGCACCACGCCCAAGCGCAGCAGCGTGACGAGCGTCGAGCGCGCATTGAGGTAGCGCTCGCGATCGGCCAGGTCGGCATGGGTCAGCAGGACCTGGGCGCTGCCGATTTCGTTTTCGCGCAGCTTGGTTTCGTACATCTGGGCCAGGCCCATCTGGCCGACGGCCGCAGCGGCCTGGAGTTCGTGGATTTCGTGTGGCCGGGTGCGCCAGCCGAGGCGCTTCATGCCTTCGGCGATGGCACCGCTGGACACCATCACGACCTCTCGCCCGTCGCGCACCAGTTGCGCGAGCTGCCGGCACCACTCACCGATGGCCGCCTCGTCGAGACCGCGCCCCTCGTTGGTCACGAGGCTGGAGCCCACCTTGACGACGATACGGCGGGCATCCCGCAAGGCAGTGGATCCGGAATTCGAGGTCATTGAGCGTGTCGCGGTCGTGAATGCTGCTGCTGATTTTGCTATCTATGGAAGGGCATCGATTTCGATGCCATGCCGCACTCAGGCCGGATCGGGCGGCAGCGGGACAAAGCGCGGATCGATCTCGACCGGCTCCTGTTCCGCCACCTGCTGGGCCTTGACCTGCTGATAGACGGCCTGCACCAGATGCTCGCAGCCCTCGCGCGTGAGCGCGGAGATTTCGAACACAGGGCCCTTGAAGCGCAGGCGCTTGACGAAGTCCTTGACCAGCGCCGCGCGCTCGTCGCCGGGCACCATGTCGAGCTTGTTCAGCACCAGCCAGCGCGGCTTGTCGTACAGCGCCGCGTCGTACTTTTTCAGTTCGCCCACGATGGCCTTGGCCTGGGCGACCGGATCGACGGCGTCGTCGAACGGTGCCATGTCGACCACATGCAGCAGCAGCCGCGTGCGTTGAAGATGGCGCAGGAAGAGGTGGCCGAGGCCGGCCCCCTCTGATGCGCCTTCGATCAAGCCGGGCAAGTCGGCCACCACGAAGCTTTGCTCCGGACCAACGCGCACAACGCCGAGATTCGGATGCAGCGTGGTGAAGGGATAGTCCGCGATGCGGGGCCGCGCATTCGAGATGGCGCTGATCAGCGTCGACTTGCCCGCATTCGGCATGCCGAGCAAGCCGACGTCGGCAAGCACCTTCAGTTCGAGCTTCAGGCTCTTCTTTTCACCAGGCCAGCCGGGCGTCTTCTGGCGCGGCGCACGGTTGATGGCGCTCTTGAAGCGCATGTTGCCGAAGCCGCCGTCGCCGCCCTTGGCGATGGTGATGACCTCGCCTTCGGTCAGGAGCTCATACAGCACTTCGCCCGTTTCGGCGTCGCTGATGATCGTGCCGACCGGCACCTTGAGTGTGATGTCGTCGCCCGCAGCGCCGAACATGTCGGAGCCCATGCCGTGCTCGCCGCGCTTGGCTTCGTGCCGGCGCGAATAGCGGAAATCGACCAGGGTATTGAGGTTCGAGTCGGCCACCGCGAACACGTGGCCGCCGCGGCCGCCGTCGCCGCCGTTGGGGCCGCCGAATTCCTTGTACTTCTCATGACGGAACGACACGCAGCCGTTGCCGCCATCGCCGGCAGCGATGTCGATGAAGGCTTCGTCGACGAACTTCATGGGATGTCCAGTTTACAAATGAAGAAGCCCCGGCAAAGCGGGGCCTCGGGCTGATCGAAGTGACGCGAGGCTTACGCCGCGGGAGTCACGTTGACCATGTGCTTGTTGAGCGCACCCTTGTGACCGAACGACACGTGGCCGTCGACCAGGGCGAAGAGCGTGTGGTCCTTGCCCACGCCGACGTTCACGCCGGGGTGGAACTGGGTGCCGCGCTGGCGCACGATGATCGAGCCTGCGCTGATCAGTTCGCCGCCGAACGCCTTCACGCCGAGCATCTTGGGCTTGGAATCGCGCCCGTTTCGCGTTGAGCCGCCGCCTTTTTTCTGTGCCATGGAATGTGCTCCTTAGCCGGCGATCGCGCCGATTTGCAGTTCGGTGAACTGCTGGCGATGGCCTTGACGTTTCTGATAGTGCTTGCGACGGCGCATCTTGAAGATGCCGACCTTGTCGTGCTTGCCGTGCGACAGTACCGTGACTGTCACCGTTGCGCCGGACACCAGGGGCGTGCCAACCTTGATTTCAGCGCCGTTTCCGACGGCCAGAACCTGGTCGATCACGATTTCCTGGCCTACGTCCGCAGCAATCTGTTCTACTTTAATTTTTTCGCCGGAAGCAACGCGATACTGCTTGCCACCGGTTTTTATGACCGCGTACATGTATAACCTCTTAGAAATGAGTCTCCGCGGCGAATTCCGCAGAGCCCAAGATTATAGCGCGGTTTGTGCCCGCTAACACCCATCGCCTCCGCCGAGCACAGGCAAGCAGACGACCCTCCCTATAATTTGCGCCTTCCGGCCCCTGGGCCGCCCTCCCCTTCAGCAGCGCCCCGCGCCTCCGCTTTGCCAGTCCCCGCCGCCGACACCTCCCCCACCGCCACCGTGCTGGACCTGATTGCCGGCGACATGGTCGAAGTCGACCGCGTGATCGCGCGTCGCCTCGATACGGGCGTGCCGCTGGTCAGCCAAGTCTCCCAATACATCATCTCTGCCGGCGGTAAGCGCCTCCGGCCTGCGCTGCTGCTCCTGATGTCGGGCGCACTGGGTTATACGGGCGAGCAGCGCTTTAATCTCGCAGCCGTTGTGGAGTTCATTCACACCGCCACATTGCTGCACGACGATGTGGTCGATGAATCGACGCTGCGGCGTGGCCGTGCAACCGCCAACGAATCGTTCGGCAATCCGGCCAGTGTTCTGGTCGGCGATTTTCTGTACTCGCGCGCGTTTCAGATGATGTTGGACGCAAACAACATTCGCGTCATGGAAATCCTGGCCGAAGCAACCAACGTGATCGCCGAGGGCGAGGTACTTCAGTTGATGAACATGCATGACGCATCGCTGGACGAAACAGCCTACTTGCGCGTGATTCGATCAAAGACCGCCAAGCTTTTCGAAGCCAGCACCCGGCTCGCCGCCGTGCTGGCCGGTGCGGCACCGGAAGTCGAGGAAGCCTGCGCCACTTATGGACAGGCGCTGGGCACTGCGTTCCAAGTGATCGACGATGTTCTTGATTACGCAGGGGACGCCCATGAAACTGGGAAGAACGTCGGCGACGATCTGCGCGAGGGCAAGACAACGCTTCCGCTCATTTTTGCCATGCAGCGCGGTACTCCGGCGCAAAGCGGGTTGGTGCGCGCCGCCATCGAGGCCGGCGACACAGCTCAGCTGGGCAAGGTGGTAGAGATAGTTCGAGAAACTGGCGCGCTGGATGCGTCCCGTGCAGCAGCAGCAGCCGAGGCAAAACGCGCAATCGATGCTTTGCGCGACTTTCCGTCCAATTCGCATGCCTCCGGTTTGCTACAATTAGCGGCTCAGTTGCTTGAGCGACGTGCCTGAAACACCTCACAAGAGTTGGCATCTAGGACGAGTTTTTTTCTTGCAACCAATCGGGGTGTAGCTTAGCCTGGTAGAGCGCTACGTTCGGGACGTAGAGGCCGGAGGTTCGAATCCTCTCACCCCGACCAGCCTTTGGCTGGCACAAATAAATGGCCATGCCTGTTGCTGTGTAGCGATTTACAGCACAGGAGCGATGAGCGATGATCGTGAAGCACTTTCTCACATCTTTTGCATTCGCTGAATGGCCGCTGCCGAACTTCCAGTTAAAGAACTCTCGCAAATCGCCCTCCCGGGCTTGGCGCGCGCTCTCGTTTCGGCAGGCAAGCTGCCCGCAAAGATCGCAGAGGACATTTATCAAAAGTCCCTGAGCGGCCGCACGAGTTTCATCGCCGAGTTGACCGGCACCGGCGCCGTCTCGGCTGCGGACCTCGCCCACACGCTTTCCACCGCATTCGGCGCCCCGCTGCTCGATCTCGATGCGATCGATCACCAGCGCCTGCCCAAGGACCTGCTCGATCCGAAGCTGTGCCTCGCATACCGCATCGTCGTCCTCAGCAAACGCAATAACCGCCTCATCGTTGCGACGGCCGACCCGTCGGACCAGCAGGCGGCCGAAAAGATCAAGTTCGCCTCCCAGATGGGGGTCGACTGGGTCATCGCGGAATACGACAAGCTCTCGCGAATGATCGAAGCCGCCGCGGCAACTGCGGCGGAGAGCATCAACAGCATCGTCGGCAGCGAATTCGAATTCGATGACGTCAGTGCGGATACATCGGGCGATGTCAGCGAGCAGGCTGTCGCCGAAGTCGAAGATGCGCCGGTCGTGCGCTTTCTGCACAAGATGCTGCTCGACGCTGTCAGCATGCGGGCTTCGGACATTCACTTCGAGCCTTACGAGCATCACTACCGCGTGCGCTTTCGGGTCGACGGCGAGCTGCGCGAAATTGCCAGCCCACCCACGGTCATCAAGGACAAGCTGGCGTCCCGCATCAAGGTTATTTCCCGGCTCGACATCTCCGAAAAGCGCGTGCCGCAAGACGGTCGCATGAAGCTCAAGATCGGTCCGGACCGCGTGATCGACTTTCGCGTGAGCACGTTGCCCACGTTGTTCGGCGAGAAGATCGTGGTTCGTATTCTTGACCCGAGCAGCGCGCGGATGGGCATCGATGCGCTGGGTTACGACGCCGTCGAGAAGGAACGGCTCCTTTATGCGATCGGCCGTCCCTACGGCATGGTGCTCGTGACCGGTCCCACGGGCTCGGGCAAAACGGTGTCGCTCTATACCTGCCTGAATCTGCTGAACCAGCCGGGCGTCAACATCGCAACCGCTGAAGACCCATCCGAAATCAACCTGCCGGGCGTCAACCAGGTCAACGTCAACGAACGGGCCGGGCTGACCTTCGCCGCAGCGCTACGCGCCTTCCTGCGCCAGGATCCGGACATCATCATGGTCGGCGAAATCCGCGACCTGGAAACAGCCGACATCTCGATCAAGGCCGCGCAGACTGGTCACCTGGTGCTCTCGACACTGCACACCAACGATGCGCCGACCACGCTCACGCGCATGCGCAACATGGGCATCGCGCCGTTCAATATCGCATCGAGCGTGATCCTCATCACTGCGCAGCGATTGGCACGGCGGCTGTGCACCGTGTGCCGCGTGCCTATAGACATTCCGCGTGAAGCGCTGCTCGATGCCGGCTTCAAGGAAGCGGACCTGGACGGCACCTGGAAGCCCTACCGCCCAGTCGGTTGCTCTGCGTGCAGCAGCGGCTACAAGGGCCGGGTCGGCATCTATCAGGTCATGCCGATCACTGAGGCCATCCAGGAAATCATCCTGCGCGATGGCAGCGCGCTCGACATCGCGCAGCAATCCGAAGCCGAGGGCGTGCGTTCGCTGCGCCAGTCGGGCCTCGCAAAAGTCAAGCAGGGTCTCACTTCACTCGAAGAAGTGGTGGCCTGCACCAATGAATAACGAACACTGAATACCGGAGATCGAATGGCAACAGTGGCATCCTCCCGCTCCTCCCAGGTCACGCACAAGGAATTTGTCTTCGAGTGGGAAGGCAAGGACCGCAACGGCAAGCTGGTGCGCGGCGAACTTCGGGCCGCAGGCGAAAACCAGGTGCAGGCTGCGTTGCGACGCCAGGGGGTGCTCGCCAGCAAGATCAAGAAGCGCCGCATGCGCTCAGGCAAGGCCATCAAGCCCAAGGACATCGCGATCTTCACGCGCCAATTGGCGACGATGATGAAGGCTGGCGTGCCGTTGCTTCAATCCTTTGACATCGTTGGACGCGGCAATGCGAATGCCAGCGTTGCGAAGCTGCTCAACGACATCCGCAGCGATGTGGAAACCGGCACATCGCTTTCGGCAGCCTTCCGCAAGTTCCCGAAGTATTTCGATAACCTGTACTGCAATCTGGTGGAAGCAGGCGAGGCGGCCGGCATCCTGGAGGATCTGCTGGACCGTCTTGCCACTTACATGGAAAAGACCGAAGCGATCAAGTCCAAGATCAAGTCGGCATTGATGTATCCGACTTCCGTTGTCGTCGTCGCGTTCGTGGTGGTCGCGATCATCATGATCTTCGTGATTCCAGCCTTCAAGCAGGTATTCACTTCGTTCGGCGCTGATCTGCCGGCGCCAACGCTGTTCGTGATGGCCATGAGCGAATTTTTCGTGTCTTACTGGTGGCTGATCTTCGGGGGCATTGGCGGCGGGCTCTACTTTTTCATGCAGGCGTGGAAACGCAACGAGCGCATGCAGAAATTCATGGACCGCCTGGTTCTGCGCATTCCGATTTTTGGCACGCTGATTGAAAAATCCTGCATCGCACGTTGGACGCGAACGCTTGCCACGATGTTTGCTGCCGGCGTGCCCTTGGTCGAAGCCCTGGATTCGGTGGGAGGCGCTTCCGGCAACTCCGTCTACGGCGATGCAACGGCCAAGATCCAGCAGGAAGTCTCGACCGGCACCAGCCTCACCGCGGCCATGACCAACGTCAATCTTTTCCCCTCGATGGTGATCCAGATGACCGCGATCGGCGAGGAGTCCGGCTCCATCGACCACATGCTGGGCAAGGCTGCGGACTTCTACGAATCCGAAGTGGACGACATGGTCGCCGGCCTCTCCAGCCTGATGGAACCCATCATCATCGTGTTCCTCGGCACCATCATCGGCGGCATCGTGGTCTCGATGTACCTGCCCATCTTCAAGCTCGGCCAAGTCGTCTGATGCCGGTTTCGCAAGGGTTCGACGCCGTCCTGGCCGGCGTCCTGGGGCTATTGATCGGCAGCTTCCTGAATGTCGTGATCTACCGAACGCCGGTCATGATGTATCGCGAGTGGCTGTCCGATGCCGTGGCCAACCTGATGACGTCGAAGGATGTGCCCTCGCTCTGGTCGCTGGTCTTCGGCCCGAAGGCCACACCGCCCGAGGGACTCGAGGCGGCAGCAGACAAGGCCGCCGTTGCCATCGAGAAGCTTCCGCCGTTCGACCTCACCCGCCCCGCCTCGCGCTGCGGCGCCTGCGGCCACAAGATCCGCTGGTACCAGAACATCCCGGTCCTGAGCTACTTGTTCCTTCGCGGCCGCTGTGCATCGTGCAAGACCTCGATCAGCCCGCGCTATCCATTGGTCGAGCTGGTCACCGGTGCCCTCTTCGCCCTGTGTGGCTGGCGCTTCGGCATTACGCCGACCGGCGCGCTGTGGGCGGCGTTCGCCGCGCTGTTGATCTGCCAGTTCCTGATCGACTTCGACACCCAGTTCCTGCCCGATTCGCTGAACTACACCCTGCTCTGGCTCGGCCTCATCGGCGCAGCCATGGGCTGGACCGGCGTGCCCCTGAGCTCGGCCGTGTGGGGCGCCGTGTTCGGTTACCTGAGCCTCTGGCTTGTGTACCATGCCTACCGCCTCGTCACGGGCAAGGAAGGCATGGGTTATGGGGACTTCAAACTGCTTGCGGCATTGGGTGTCTGGCTCGGGGCCGACTACCTCATCGCCATCATCCTTGTCTCTTCGCTGGTGGGCGCGGTGATCGGTCTCACTCTGCGTTTCGTCGGCAAGCTGGCGCACAAGGACATCCCGATCGCCTTCGGGCCCTTCCTGGCCGGTGCGGGCCTCGTCTGCCTGGTGATCGGTCCCGAACTCGTGAGGCAATGGGTCCCCTTCGCGTTCCCGCTCGGCGCGCTCCTCCATTGAGAGGCCGGGCATGGTTCGGCGAATAGGCCTGACGGGCGGCATCGGCAGCGGCAAGAGCACTGTGGCCGGGCTGCTGGTCGCTCAAGGCGCCGTGCTGGTCGACACCGACGCGATCGCGCGCAGCATCGCGCAAGCTGGCGGCATCGCAATGCCAGCTCTGGAGGCCGCATTCGGCCGCAGCGTCATTGCCGCGGACGGGGGCCTTGATAGGGCCGCCATGCGCCAGATCGTGTTCGCCGATGCGGACGCCAAGCGCCGCCTCGAGTCCATCCTGCACCCACTGATCGGCACCGAAACCCAGCGCCAAGCCGCAGCCGCGGGCGAAAACGCCGTGGTGGTGTTCGATGTACCGCTGCTCGTCGAATCCGGCCGCTGGCGCGCGATCGTGGACCGGGTGCTGGTCGTCGACGCCACCGAAGCCACCCAGCGCCTGCGCGTCGTCGCGCGCTCGGGCTGGACGCCCGAAGCGGTCGATGCGGTGATCGCCCAGCAGGCCCCGCGCCGTTTGCGCCGGGCTGCCGCGGACGCGGTCATCTTCAACGAGTCATTGACGCTCGCGGAACTCGAAACCGAAGTGCAGGGTCTCTGGAAGCAGTGGGCTGCGGCCACCACGCGATAATCCGAGACCTGCCGCCGCCGCGGCTGCATAACGATTACGACAAAAAGGCGCTCGCCGCAGTGCCCTCCCCGAGATGCTTTTCAACTCGTATCCCTTCATTTTTGTCTTTTTCCCGCTGGTCCTGATCGGGTTCTTTCTGATCGGCAAGCGCAACGCCCGCGCCGCAGCCGGCTTCCTCGCACTGGCTTCGCTCTTCTTCTACGGCTGGTGGAGCGTGCAGGCCCTGCCGCTGCTCTTGGCCTCGATCTGCGTCAACTACTGGTTCGGCCTGCACCTGTCGCCCGCGCCGGGCCGCGACGACCGCAAGCGCAAGACGCTGCTGATTGCAGCACTGGTGGTCAACCTGGGCGTTCTGGCCGTCTTCAAGTACGCCAATTTCTTCCTGGAAAACGTCGACGCCGGGCTGGTCGCGGCGGGCCTCACGCCGATCGAGCTGGTGCACATCGTGCTGCCGATCGGCATCTCGTTCTATACCTTCACGCAGATCGCCTTCCTGGTCGACTGCTGGCAGGGCAAGGTGCACGAGCGCAGCTTCGTGCACTACCTGCTGTTCGTGACCTACTTCCCGCACCTGATCGCGGGCCCGGTGCTGCATCACGCGCAGATGATGCCGCAGTTCGCGAACAGCGCCACCTACCGGCTCGACCCGAACAAAGTGGCGATCGGCATCGCGATCTTCGTCTTCGGCCTCGCCAAGAAGCTCCTGATCGCCGACCCGCTGGGCCAGTACGCCGACATGATGTTCAACGGCGTGCACAAGGGCATCGAGCCCACGCTCTACACCGCGTGGTTCGGTGCGCTGGCCTACACGCTGCAGATCTATTTCGACTTCTCGGGCTATTCGGACATGGCGGTGGGCCTGTCGCTGTGCCTGGGCGTGCAGCTCCCGCTCAACTTCCGCTCGCCCTACAAATCGACCAACATCATCGAGTTCTGGCGCCGCTGGCACATCTCGCTGTCGACGTTCCTGCGCGACTACCTCTACGTGCCGCTCGGCGGCAACCGCAAGGGCCCGGCGCGGCGCTACCTGAACCTGTTCCTCACGATGCTCCTGGGCGGCCTCTGGCACGGTGCCGCGTGGACCTTCGTGATCTGGGGCGCCCTGCACGGCATCTTCCTCATGATCAACCACCTCTGGAACGCCAAGGTGCGGCGCAACGCGACGCCCGGCCGCATCGCCCGCGTGCTCGGCTGGTTCCTGACCTTCCTGTGCGTGGTGGTGGCCTGGATCGTCTTCCGCGCCGACGGCATGCACACGGCCATGGCCATCTACAAGGGCATGCTCGGCCTGCACGGTGCGCCGCCGTCGGCGTTCAGCGAGTTGGGTCCGGTGCCGTTCCGCAAGCCCGAGTTCTTCCAGACGCTGCTGGTGGGCATCGTCATCTGCCTGGCGCTGCCGCCCACAATCACGCTGGAGCGCTGGATTCCGCATCCGAAGGCCGTGGCAGGCCGCCCGGTCATGGCGTGGCTCTGCACCGCGGTCCTGGCCATCGGCACCTTCGCGCTGTTCGCCTGGTGCGTCTCGAAGCTGGGCAACTACAGCCCGTTCCTCTACTTCCAATTCTGATTCGACATGACGATGCCCGCGAAAGTCTGGCTGCGGTTCTTCTTCATCGGCTACATCGTGCTGATGGGTCTGTGGATCGTTTCGCTGACCAGCCCCATTCCCTACGGCGACCTGACGCGGATCGGCCGCCTGTCCGAACGTGAATTCGGCTGGACCGCCCCCCCACCGAAGGTCGACCCCCGCGCTGCTCAAGGGCACGCCAGTCGATCAGGCCGACATCATGGTCATCGGCGACAGCTTCTCCATGACCTTCCGCTGGCAGTCCAAACTGGTTGCGGCCGGCTACCGCGTCTCGACCAGCTACTGGGGCCAGTACGAAAACGCGCTGTGCGGCGACTTCGACCAATGGATCCAGCGCTCGGGCTTCAAGGGCAAGCTGATCATCATCGAGAGCGTCGAGCGCCTGCTGGGCGACCGCACCAAAGACAGCGCGAAGTGCCAGAAGATGCGCATGCCCTACGACGCGATGCTGCATCCGCTCGTCAAGCCGGACGAGACTGTGCCCGACCCCGCGCCCAACTGGAACGTGCAGTTCATGACCGGCATCACCACGTACTACAACACGTGGAAAGCGAAAAAGTCTGCAACCGACACCTACTTCGACTGGAACACCTGGGTGCGCCCGGTGCCCAACGGCTGCAAGTATTTCTCGCACCACGCATGCGACAAGATGCCCTTCTTCGCCGAGGACGAGGACAACGGTCCGCTGACCCTCGCGCACTTGGAGTGGATGAAGAACTTCACAGCGGCGCACACGGCCATCCCGATCATTTGGATGGTGATTCCCAACAAGACCACCGTGTACCTGAAGCCCGACTACTCGAAGGATTTCGAAACGGCCTTCCGTGAATCGAAGCTGACGGGACCTGACCTCTTCGCTTTTACACGTGAGAAACACTCTCAGGTTCGCGATTTCTATTTCTCGAACGACACTCACATGTCGATGCACGGACAGCTCCTGCTCGGCGACCGCATGCTGGCCGCCGTGCGCGAGGTGCTTCCGACGCCCCCTTCCAAATCACCCTGAAGTTATGATCCCGCGACAGGAAACCGGCAAACACGCGTGATCCTTTACGAGTACCCCTTCAACGAGCGCATCCGCACCTACCTGAGGCTGGAACACCTGTTCCGTCGCCTCGGGGAACTGGTGCCCTCGGAATCGCCGCTGTCCCATCACTACGCCCTGGTCACGATCTTCGAGATCATGGACGTGGCGGCGCGCGCCGATCTCAAAGCCGATGTGCTGCGTGATCTCGACAAGCACAAGAACGTCTTCAACAGCTACCGGGGCAATCCGGCCATCGCTGAAACCGTGCTCGACCAGGTGGTCGGCCAGCTCGAAGGCAACTTCGCCGCCCTCAACGGCGTCACTGGCAAGGCCGGCCAGTCGCTGACGGAGAACGAGTGGCTCATGAGCATCCGCAGCCGTGCCGGCATTCCGGGCGGCACCTGCGAGTTCGACCTCCCCGCCTACTACGCCTGGCAGCACCGCACGCCGGCCAGCCGCCGCGCGGACCTGGAGCGCTGGTCGAACACGCTCTCGCCGCTGGCCTCCTCCATCTACCTCTTGCTCAAGCTGCTGCGCGACGCGGATGTGCCCTACAAGGTCATCGCCACACACGGGCAGTTCCAGCAGAACCTGCCGCAGGGGCGCAGCTTTCAGTTGCTGCGCCTGCGCATCGATCCCCGGCTGGGCCTGGTCCCCGAAATCAGCGGCAACCGACTCATGGTGTCGGTCCGGCTCATGCGGCACGAGGCCGACGACCGGTTGCACCAGAGCACCGAAGACGCGCCCTTCGAACTGACGCTTTGCGCATGACCGGGAAGGTGAACGACAAAGGCGAGCGGATCGTCCGCTGCCCCTCGTGCGGCGGCGACAGCGTCTACGCACCCTCGAATGCCTACCGGCCGTTCTGCAGCGCGCGCTGCAAGGGCGTCGATCTCGGTGCCTGGGCCAGCGAGGAATTCCGGATGCCCGCCGAAGCACCGCCCGACGACGATCCGTTCGGCGACCCCAAGCTCCAGTAAGTAGGCAGAGCGCCGCCGCTTCAGCGGCCGCCGTCCCCAAGAAACACCTTGTCCAGATAGCCCGCGTGCTCCCGCACGTAGAAGGGCCGCAGGTGCTCGCGGTCCTTGTAGACCGGCGTGCCGTCCGGCATGGACCGCACGCACTCGCCCGACTTGCAAAGCTGCGCCAGCACGTCGATGGCCTCCGCGCCGCTCGATGCGGCAATGCGCTTCAACTGCCCGTTGAGTTGCGCCTGCTCGAGCGGCAAGGGGCCGGTGGTGGTGCTGGTCAGCGCCGTCATCTGCCCCATGCGGCTGCCTTCGATCAGGCGTCGCGGCTCGAACTCCACGCTGCGCGCGTTGTCCAGCAGCAGATAAACCCTCTTCTTGCTCTGGACCAGCGTGGTCAGCAGCTTCTCGAGCGCGTCGAGCGAACGCCCGAGCCCCGGGCCACCGTTGTTGATCGGATAGGCCGAGGCGCCGTCCTGGAAGTAGAAAGCCAGCGGGAAATTCCCGGTGAAGTAGCAGTTCCAGCAAGCGCCGACCACGACCGCGTCGATCTGCGGATCGAGCGCCAGTTCGAGCATGCCGGTGCGCGCCTTGTCGCAGCCTTCGTTGCCATCGGACAGCACGCCCGGCACAGGCGGGCAGGCGCCGTAGGTCGCGAAGTACGCCGTGGCCATCTGCCCGGGCGCGCTGCGTGCGAGTTCCAAGGCGCGGGGCGCGTACTGCTGCACGTGGCTGTCGCCGATCAGCAGCACCTTGCGCGCGCCGTTGCCGGTGCGCTCGACCTTGTGCGCGCCCAGCTTTTCCTGCTTGAAGCCGTCGTAGTAGTTGTCGTCCACCGTGGCATCGGTCACCTTGCGCAGCAGGTCGCTGCCGTTGCGCGGCGGCATGCCGCCCAACGCCAGCACGCCGACCAGCGCCACCGCCACGCCGGAACCCGCCAGCACGCGCAGCATGCCGACGCCCGTGCGCGCACGGGTGAAACGCTCGAGAAAGCGATAGGTGGCCCACGCCAGCAAGACGCTCGCGACCACCGCGCCCGCACGCACCCACGCCGACGGATGGCCCTCCTCCACGATCCGCGCGTACACCAGCAACGGCCAGTGCCACAGGTAGAGCGGATAGCTGATGAGGCCGATCCACACCATCACCCGGTTCGAGAGCAGGTACCTGTTCAGCAGCCCGGTCGGACCTGCCGCGATGCAGCTCACGGCCCCCAGCGTCGGCAGCAGCGCCCACCAGCCCGGGAAGGCCTTGTCGCTGCGCGTCAGCACGAGCCCCAGCGCGATCAGGCCTACGCCGAGCACCGACTGCAGATGGCTGCGCCACACGTTCGGCGCGACAGGCTTCAGGCGCATGCACGCCAGGATGCCGCCCACCATCAGCTCCCAGAAGCGCGACAGCGGCGAGTAGAACGCCGCCTCGCGGAATGGATGGATCGTCGTCACGTTGACCAGGAACGACGCCACTGCGATCACCCACAGCAGCCGCACCATCGGCCAGCGCCGACGCCACGCCACGCCCAGCAGCAGCGGCCAGAAAATATAGAACTGCTCCTCGATGCCCAGTGACCAGAGATGCAGCAATGGCTTGGTCTCGGCCGCCGTATCGAAGTACCCCGACTCGCCCCAGAAGATGAAGTTGGCCACGAAGGCGGCACCGCCCGCCGCCTGCTTGCCGAGCTCGGCAAACTCCCGTGGCAAGAGCGCATACCAGCCGAAGGCCAGCGTGGCCGCCAGCACCAGCATCAGCGCCGGAAAAATCCGCCGGATGCGCCGCGCATAGAAGTCGCGGTAGCTGAAGTCGCTCGCCGCGTGGCTCTGCATGAGGATCGTCGTGATCAGGAAGCCCGAGATCACGAAGAAGATGTCGACCCCGATGAAGCCGCCGGGCAGCGCATCGGGAAACGCGTGGAACGCCAGCACCGACGCGACGGCGACGGCGCGCAGGCCGTCGATGTCGGGGCGGTACTTGGGATGCATCTTCGGGGTCAGGCCTCGGGCAACGCGCGGCCGTCGTGCCGACCGGTCGCGCGCATCAGGCCAGCGTCGAAACGGCCAACGCCGCCGAAGCGGGCAGGCCACGCTCCTGCACCAGCCATTCGAGCACCGGCAGCGCACCCGGCAGCACCGGCGCCACATCGAGCGGCAGTTGCTGCCACGCCATCGCCTGGCCTTCGCGCATCTCGAACTCGCCGGTCCAGGCGGTCACCTTGCACCAGTGCAGGCGCACCAGCGCATGCGGATAGTCGTGCTCCGTGACCTTCCAGACCGAAGCGCCTTCGATGGTGATGCCGAGCTCTTCCTGCAGCTCGCGGCGCAGCGCCTCTTCGACGGTTTCCCCGGCTTCGATCTTGCCGCCCGGAAACTCCCAGTAGCCCGCGTAGGCCTTGCCTTCGGGGCGGGTCGAGAGCAGCAAGGCATCGTCACTCAGGCGGATCAGCACGCCGACCGCGACCTCGGTGTGCTTGCGCGCGCCGTTCTGTTCCCCTGCGCTCACGCGGCCCCCCGGCCCGCGTAGTCGCGGGCGAACTGATAAGCCACGCGGCCGCTGCGCGAACCGCGCTCGAGCGCCCAGACCAGCGCTTCGGGCCGCGCCGCCTCGATGGCGGCCTTGTCCACGCCGAACGACGAGAGCCACTGCCCCACGATCGTCAGGTATTCGTTCTGGCTGAAGGGATAGAAGCTCACCCAGAGGCCGAAGCGCTCGGACAGAGAAATCTTCTCCTCGATCACCTCGCCCGGGTGGACTTCGCCGTCCTCGGTGTGGGTGTAGCTGAGGTTGTCCTTCATGTACTCGGGCAGCAGGTGGCGCCGGTTGCTGGTCGCGTAGATCAGCACATTGGGCGTGGATGCCGCAATCGATCCGTCCAGGATCGACTTCAGCGCCTTGTAGCCCGGCTCGCCCTCGTCGAAGCTCAGGTCGTCGCTGAACACGATGAACTTCTCGGGCCGCTGCGAGACCACCTCGACGATGTCGGGCAGGTCGACCAGTTCGGCCTTGTCGACCTCGATGAGGCGCAGCCCCTGTGGCGCATAGGCCTGCAGGCAGGCGCGAATCAGCGACGACTTGCCCGTACCGCGCGCGCCGGTCAGCAGCACGTTGTTGGCCGGCTTGCCCTCGACGAACTGGCGCGTGTTGCGCTCGATCTTTTCCTTCTGGACGTCGATTTCCTTGAGCGAATCGAGCGCCATCGCAGCCACGTGCTTCACCGGCTCCAGCACGCCGTGGCCGGAGTTGCGGCGGCGGTAGCGCCAGGCAATGGAGGCGTTCCAGTCCGCCGGTGCCGCCAGCGGCTGCGGCAGGATCGATTCGATGCGGGTAATGAGCTGCTCGGCGCGCTCGATCAGCTTCTGGAACTGCTCGTTCATGACCGGTAATCGGCGTTGATGGTCACGTATTCGTGGCTGAAATCGCAGGTCCAGACCGTTTCGCTGGCGTTGCCGCGGCCGAGGCCGACGCGCACCGTGATCTCGCTCTGCTTCATCACGCGCTGGCCGTCTTCCTCGCGGTACGAGGGGTTGCGCCCGCCCTTGACCGCCACGTGCACGTCGTCCAGGAACAGGTCGATGCCGGTCTGGTCGAGGTCGGCGATGCCCGCATAGCCGACTGCTGCCAGGATGCGGCCCAGGTTCGGGTCGCTGGCGTAGAAGGCGGTCTTCACCAGCGGCGAATGCGCGATCGCGTAGGCCACCTGCTTGCACTCGGCAGCGTCACGGCCGCCTTCGACCTGGATGGTGATGAACTTGGTCGCGCCTTCGCCGTCGCGCACGATGGCCTGCGCCAGCAGGCGCGCCACGTTCTGCATGGCTGCCACGAGCGCTTGGCCGTCAGCGGATTCGAGCGAGGTGATGGTCGCGTGCGCCGCCTTCTGCGTGGCAATGACGACGAACGAATCGTTGGTCGAGGTGTCGCCGTCGATGGTCACGCGGTTGAACGAGCCATCGGCCAGCAGCTTGGCCAGCGGCTGGATCAGCGACGGATCGATCTTCGCGTCGGTCGCCATGAAGCCGAGCATGGTCGCCATGTTCGGGCGGATCATGCCGGCGCCCTTGCTGATGCCGGTGATGGTGACGGTGGCGCCGCCGATCTGGACCTTCTGGCTGAACGCCTTGGGGATCGTGTCGGTGGTCATGATGCCTTCGGCGGCACGTGCCCAATGGTTTTCCGAAGCGTCGGCGAGCGCTGCGGGCAGGCCCGCTTCGATGCGGTCCACCGGCAGCGGCTCCATGATCACGCCCGTCGAGAACGGCAGGATCTGCTCGGGCGCGATCTCCAGCTTGCGCGCGAGCGCGATGCAGGTGGAACGCGTGCGCATCAGGCCGTCTTCGCCCGTGCCTGCGTTGGCGTTGCCGGTGTTGATCACCATCGCGCGGATGCCGTAGTTGGCAGCCAGGTGATCGCGGCAGACCTGCACCGGCGCCGCGCAAAAGCGGTTCTGGGTGAACACCCCACCGACCGCCGAGCCCTCGTCGATCAGCACGACCGTCAGGTCCTTGCGATTGGCCTTTCGCACGCCCGCTTCGGCCACGCCGATGCGGACGCCAGGCACCGCGAACAAGGCGGCGGGATCAGGGGCGGACAGGTTCACGGGCATGGGGGTTCTCTCAATGAAAGGTTCGGGACGTCAGCTCAGCTTGCCGTGGCACTGCTTGTATTTTTTTCCGCTGCCGCAAGGGCACGGGTCGTTGCGGCCGACGCGCGCGAAGGCGGCGGCTTCGGCGCTCAGGGCGCCCGCACCGATGGCCGCGAGGCGGCGCTGGTTGTCCTCGTCGACGCGCACCTCGACCTCACCGGTCTCGGTCGGCGCGGAGTAGGTGATGTTGGCCACGTTCTCGCCACGGCTTTCCATGGCTTCGGCGGCTTCCTCGAGCTGCTCGCCCGACTGCACGCGCACCGTCATGAGTTGGCGCGTGACTTCGTTCTTCACCGAATCGAGCAACTGGCCGAAGAGCTCGAAGGCTTCGCGCTTGTATTCCTGCTTGGGCTGCTTTTGCGCATAGCCGCGCAGGTGAATGCCCTGGCGCAGGTAGTCGAGCGAGGCCAGGTGTTCGCGCCAGTGGGTGTCGATGCTCTGCAGCAGCACCATGCGCTCGAACTGGGTGAAGTTTTCCTGGCCGATCAGCGCCACCTTGGCGTCGAAGGCTTCGTTGGCGGCCTTGACCACCTTCTCGAGCACGTCTTCGTCGGAGATCGCGTCGGAGGCCTCGACCTCCTTCTTGATCGGCATGTCCAGGCCCCACTCGTTGAAGAGCGCCTTCTCGAGGCCTTCCAGGTCCCACTGCTCCTCGACCGATTCGGCCGGCACGTACTGCCGCACCACGTCCATGAAGCAGCCTTCGCGCAGCGCGGCGATCTGCGCCGTGAGGTCGGTGGCATCGAGGATGTCGTTGCGCTGCTGGTAGATCACCTTGCGCTGGTCGTTCGACACGTCGTCGTACTCGAGCAATTGCTTGCGGATATCGAAGTTGCGCGCCTCGACCTTGCGCTGCGCGCTCTCGATGCTGCGGGTGACGATGCCCGCTTCGATGGCTTCGCCATCGGGCATCTTCAGGCGATCCATGATCGCCTTCACGCGGTCGCCCGCGAAGATGCGCATCAGCGGATCGTCCAGGCTCAGGTAGAAGCGCGAAGAACCGGGGTCGCCCTGACGGCCCGAACGGCCGCGCAGCTGGTTGTCGATGCGGCGCGACTCGTGGCGCTCGGTGGCAATGATGCGCAGGCCGCCGAGCGACTTGACGAATTCATGGTCCTTGGTCCACTCGGCACGCACGTGCGCGATGTCGGCCTGCTTGGTCGCTTCGTCGCGGCCTTCGTCGTTCTCGATGGCCTCGATCATCTTCTCGATGTTGCCGCCCAGCACGATGTCGGTACCGCGGCCAGCCATGTTGGTCGCGATGGTGATCATCTTCGTGCGACCGGCCTGCGCCACGATGTCCGCTTCGCGCGCATGCTGCTTGGCGTTCAGGACCTGGTGCGGCAAGCCCGCCTGCGTGAGCAGGCCGTCGATGATTTCGGAGTTCTCGATGGACGAGGTGCCCACCAGCACCGGCTGGCCGCGCTCGTAGCACTCGCGGATGTCCTGGATCGCTGCCTCGTACTTCTCGCGCGTCGTCTTGTAGACGCGGTCGAGCTGGTCTTCGCGCTTGCTGATGCGGTTGGGCGGAATGATGACCGTCTCGAGACCGTAGATTTCCTGGAACTCGTAGGCCTCGGTGTCGGCCGTGCCGGTCATGCCGGCCAGCTTGCCGTACAGGCGGAAGTAGTTCTGGAAGGTGATCGAGGCCATCGTCTGGTTCTCGGCCTGGATCTCGACGCCTTCCTTGGCTTCCACCGCCTGGTGCAGGCCGTCGCTCCAGCGGCGGCCCGTCATGAGGCGGCCGGTGAATTCGTCGACGATGGTCACTTCGCCCTGCTGCACCACGTAGTGCTGGTCGCGGTGGTAGAGGTGACGAGCACGCAGCGCCGCATTCAGGTGATGCATCAGCGTGATGTTGGCCGGGTCGTAAAGCGACGCGCCTTCGGGAATCAGCTTCAACTCGCCCAGGATGCGCTCGGCGTTTTCATGGCCGTCTTCGGTCAGGAAGACCTGGTGCGTCTTCTCGTCGACCGTGAAGTCGCCGGGCACCGTGACGCCTTCGCCCGTGCGCGGGTCGGCTTCGCCTTCCTGCTTCTTGAGCAGCGGCACCACCTTGTTGATGGCCAGATAGAGGTCGGTGTGGTCTTCGGCCTGGCCGCTGATGATGAGCGGCGTGCGGGCTTCGTCGATCAGGATCGAGTCCACCTCGTCGACGATCGCGTAATTCAGCTCGCGCTGGACCCGGTCGCCCGGCTCGTACACCATGTTGTCGCGCAGGTAGTCGAAGCCGTACTCGTTGTTCGTGCCGTACGTGATGTCGCTGCCGTAGGCTTCCTGCTTTTCTTCCCGCGGCATCTGCGGCAGGTTGATGCCCACCGTGAGGCCCAGGAAGTTGTAGAGCCGGCCCATCCACTTGGCGTCGCGGCTGGCGAGGTAGTCGTTCACCGTGACCACGTGCACGCCCTTGCCGGACAGCGCATTCAGGTACACCGGCAGCGTGGCGGTCAGCGTCTTGCCTTCGCCGGTTCGCATTTCGGAGATCTTGCCGTTGTGCAGCGCCATGCCGCCGAGCAGCTGGACGTCGAAGTGGCGCATCTTCATGATGCGCTTGGAGCCTTCGCGCACCGTGGCAAAGGCTTCCGGCAGCAGGGCGTCGAGCGATTCGCCCTTGGCCGCGCGGTCCTTGAACTCCTGCGTCTTCGCGCGCAGCGCGTCGTCACTGAGCTTCTCGAACTCGGGTTCGAGCGCATTGATGCGTTCCACCGTCTTGCGATACTGCTTGAGGAGCCGGTCGTTGCGGCTGCCGAAGATCTGGGTCAGGAAGTTGGTTGCCATTGGGTGGAGATGGGCGGGCGCCTGACACGACAGGCACTGCGACCGGATTCCCTAAGATATGGTGAAAGCAGTTGGGCGCGCTCGTTTCGAAATCAAGTTCGGCCTCGAGCAGCCTTTTTCCCGGCGCGAACGCCGGCAAACCGGGCATTTTAGCTGTCTTGTTTCTGTCCTCAGGATTACTCATGTATCGCCGCCTCGCCCCCGCCATCAGCCTGCACCAGGCTGCAGAAGGCTCGCCCACGCTGGGCGGCCTGATGGCGCGCGCGCGCGACAGCGCCGAGCGCCTGAAAGCCGTGGAAGGACTGATTCCACCCGCCATGCGCGGCGCCGTGCAGGCCGGCCCTGCCGAGGGCGACGTGTGGTGCCTGCTGGTCAAAGGCAGCGCCGCGGCCGCCAAGCTGCGCCAGCTCGCGCCGATGCTTGTCACGCGGCTCAAGAACAGGGGTTGGGATGTGGCGACGATCCGCATCAAGGTGCACACGGGCCGCTGATCGACCGGCCGGCGCTTTGAATTGATTTTTCGTCTGAAAGTAGATAATATTTCCAGATGACACCCTTGACGTCGCCCGCCGACGCACTCCTCCTGCTGCTCGACAAGCACCAGGTCAATGCCCTCCTCTCTCCCGACGACGTGCTCCAGGCCGTGCGCGAGGCCTTCGTGCTCCACAGCGACCGCGAAGGCCGCGTCTTCCCGGTCGTGCGCGAACCGCTCGCCACGGGCGGCGTTTTCGGCATCAAGTCGGGCGACGTACAGACGCAGGGCCTGCTCGGCTTCAAGGCCGCCGGCTTCTGGCCCGCCAACCGGCAGCGCGGGGGCGAGCCGCACCAGGCGACGATCCTTTTGATCGACCCCGCCACGGGCCGGCCGCTCTGCGTGATCGACGGCAACGCGATCACGACCGTGCGCACCGGCGCGGCGGGCGGGCTCGGCCTGCAGCAACTCGCGCGGCCCGACAGCACGCGGCTTTGCATCTTCGGCACCGGCGTGCAGGCGCGCATCCAACTCGACTTCGCGCTGCGTCTGCTGCCCTCCCTGCGCGAGGTGCGCTATGTAAGCGCCAATGGACAGCGCAACACCGCGTTCGAAGACAACTTCACAGCCCGCTGCAGCATCGCGCCCGCCGCCGACCGCAACGCCGCAGTCGCAGAGAGCGACATCGTGATCACAGCGACACCGGGCGGCGGCGCACTGTTCGACCTGGACGCGGTTCAGCCCGGCACGCACCTGAACTGCGTCGGCGCGGACACGCGAGGCAAGCGCGAACTCCCTGAAGGCCTGTTGCCGCGCGTGCGCCTTTTCGTCGACGACCGCACCCAGGCGCAGCAGATCGGCGAAACCCAATGGGCGCCCGATACGCCGAGCACAGAACTGGGCGATTTGCTGAGCGGCAAGACTTCATTCGAGCGCGCCCCAGGCGACATCACCGTCTTCGACATGACCGGCCTCGCGCTCCAGGATCTGACGGTCGCGCGCCTGCTTCACGAACGCGCGGCCGCCACGGGCACAGGCACACGCCTCGCCTGGCCCTGGTAATTCAGGCGGCAGCGCCGCCGAAGATCAGGCGGCAGCGCCGCCGAAGAGCTCGGTCATGAACTGCGTCGACTTCAAGCCGGTGCCGGTCAGAAGCACGACCGTCGTTTCGCTGGCTTGGATCTCACCCCGCTCCGCCAGCACATCGATGGCCGCAGCCGCCGTCGCGGACGTCGGCTCGGCATACAGCCCCGTCGAAGCCAACCGGCGCACCGCCGCCGCGATCTGCTCTTCGGTCAGCGCCACCGTCTTGCCGTTCGTCTCCCGCAGCGCCTGAAGAATTTCCTGCAGGCGCACGGGCCGCTTGATCGCCGTGCCTTCAGCGATCGTCGGCTTCACGATGCGTTCGACCAGCGTGTCCACACCCGCGACAAAGCTCGCATCCACCGGTGAGCAATTCAGCGGCTGCGCCACGAAGATCCGCGGCAGCTTCGCGATCTGCCCCGCGGCCAGCAGCTCCTTGAAGCCGATCCAGCACCCGAGCACATTGCTGCCCGCGCCGGCCGGAATCACCACGTTGTCGGGCGCGACGAAGCCCAGGTCTTCCCACAATTCATAAGCCAGCGTCTTCGTGCCCTGCAGGAAGAACGGATGCCAGTTGTGGCTCGCGTAGAAGATCGATTCGGATTGGCGCACCGCTTCGTATTCGGACTCCTCGCGCGGTCCCGGCACCAGTTGCACCTCGGCGCCGAAGGCACGGATTTGCGCCACCTTCGGCGCCGGCGTGTAGCTGGGCGCGAGCACCTTCACCTTGATGCCCGCCGCCGCGCCCGCGGCAGCAATGGCCGCACCGCCATTGCCGGAACTGTCTTCCAGCACCGCGTCGATGCCCAGTTGGCGCAGGAACGAAATCATCACGGACGCGCCACGGTCCTTGAAGCTGCAGGTCGGGTTGAACCATTCGAGCTTGAAGTGGGGCTCGAATGCGCCCCAGCGCTTCTGTACCAGCGGCGTGCAGCCCTCGCCCATGCTCGCGGGCTTGTCGATCACGACCGGCAGCGCCGCGCGATAGCGCCACACCGAGCGCTCGCGCGCATCGATGTCGTCGCGCGTGATGCCCGGCAGCGGCGTCACCATCATCGGATTGCCGTCGTCGGAGCGCCAACGGCGTTCCGAAAGGTCGTAATACCGACCGGTGCGCGGATCGATATAGCGTGCGGGTTCCTGGCGTGTCATGCGCGGTTCTCCTGGAGGATCTTTCTGGATTTGGATAATACATCCAGATATGGACTTTCTGTACAACTTGGATTCTTCGTCCAGAACTGGATACATTCCCGCCATGAAGAAGAAGTCCAACAAGCAGCTCCTGGAGATGCTGCGCAACATTGCCGAAGGCCTCGGCGAAACCTTCGCGCCCTTCTGCGAGGTCGTGGTGCACGACCTCAGCAATCCGAAGAATGCGATCTACGCGATCGAGAACAACCTGAGCGGCCGCGAGGTAGGCCAGGCAGTCACCGAACTCGGCCTCGCGCGCATCCGCGACCCCGAGTACCCGGCGGTGATCACGAACTACGCCAACACCTTTTCCGACGGCCGCAAGGTCAAGAGCACCTCCATCGGCGTGAAGGACGAGAGCGGCGAGTACGTGGCCGCGCTGTGCCTGAACGTCGACCTGACGCTGTTCCAGAGCTTCCAGGGCGCGATCTCGCAGTTCACGCGCATCGACGACCGCGAGGTGCACGAGAGCCTGGACACCGGCGCTGGCCATTCGGAGCGCATCCATGCGCGCATCGACGAATTCGCCGCGTCGCGCGCCACGAGTTCGCGGTCACTCAAGCCGGCGGATCGGAAGCAACTCGTGCAGGAGCTGAAGAAAGCCGGCTTCCTCGAGATTCGCCGCGGCGCCGAGATTGCAGCGGCGCACATGGGCGTCTCGCGCGCCACCGTGTACAGCGACGCGAAGTAAGCAGCAGCGGGTCGGGGTCTACTGCGGCTGCAAGCCGACCTCGTGCGCCACCTTCTGCCAGCGCTCGGCTTCCGAGCGGAGAAACGCGCGCAGCTCGCCCGGCGTCGAGCCCTTCATCTGCACGCCCAGCACCGCCATCCGCTCCTTCATCGAGGGATGCTCGAGTGCCGCGATGGCTTCGCGGCGCAGTTTTTCGATCACCTCGAGCGGCGTCGTGGCCGGCGCCACCATGGCCCACCACTGGTCGATCTCCATGCCCTTGAGGTTGTTCTCCGCGAGCGCGGGCACGTTCTGCAGGCCGGCGATGTTCACGCGCTGCGTGCTCGTGACGAGCAGCGGCCGGATCCTGTTGCCGCCCGCGAGGCTGGAGCCGCTGGCCAGCGTCGCGAAGTGGCCGGCCACCGTGCCGGCCGCCACGTCGGTCAGCGCCGGCGCCGAGCCCTTGTACGGCACCATGTTGAAACGGATGTTCGTGCGCCTCGCGAGCATCTCGGCCGCGAGATGGCTCACGGTGCCCGCGCCGCTGTGCGCCATGGCCGGTGGCGATGACTTGGCCGCGGCCGACTTGATGAAGGTCTTGAAGTCCTTGCTGTCTTCGTCCATGCCCGCGAAGAACACCAGTGGCGAGGTGCCGATCATGGTCACGGGCGTGAAGTCGCGCAGCAAGTCATAGGGCAGCTTGGCCGTCACCGCCGGCGCGATCGCGTGCGGCAGCTCGACGATGGCGATGGTGTAGCCGTCGGGCGCCGCCTTGGCGGCCGCGTCGGTGCCGATCATCCCGGCCGCGCCGGGCCGGTTGTCGACGATCACCGGGCTGCCGATGGTCTGGCCCATGCGCTGCGCCATGGCGCGGGCGATGGCATCGGTGCTGCCGCCGGCGGCCCATGGCACGACGAGCTTGATGGGCCGTTCGGGGTAGCCCGCCCACGCGGGTTGCGCGGCGGCGAGCAGGGTTGTGCAGCCGGCGGCCAGAAAGGCCCGGCGATGAATCGTCGGCATGAGGGTTCCTTTAGGGGTCAGACGGCCGGATCGGGCCAGCTCGGATCGCTCGAGGCGTTCGCAGTGAGCATCAGCACCACATGCGCGTCGGCGGCGATGGCACCGCTCTCGCGCAGTTGCCGCAGCGCGGCCAGGCCGCCGGCCGCGCACAGTTCGGCGCTCACGCCGGCAGCCGTGAGCAGCCGCCGCGCCGCGCGCGCCTCGTCGTCGCTCACCACCACCGCGCCGCCGCCCGTGGCGCTGGCGGCCTGCCACTGCAGGTAGGTCACGGTGGCGCCCGCCGTCGAAAACTGCGCGGTGTGGCCGGGGTAGCTGCCGTTGATCGCGCCGCCCGCAAACACACGCGCCAGGCGCGGGAACGGCTCCACCAGCCAGAGCCGCGGCAGACGCGGAATGCGCCCCGCGGCCAGCAGGTCGCGAAAGCCCGCGTAGATGCCCCACGCGAGGTCGCCGCGCGCGGTGGGAATGACGATGTGGTCCGGCAGGCCGGCGTCGGCCACGCACTCGGGGGCGATGGTCTTGTAGCCCTCGATGGCCAGCGGCGCGCTGCCGAGCGCGGGCAGGCGGTAATTGGTCAGCGCGAAGTAACCGGGGTACTGCGAGCGCTCGCGCACGAAGGCCCAGCGGCCGGCGTTGTCGGCGAACACATAGCGCCGCGCGCCCAGCGCATCGAGTTGGCGCGAATAGGTCGCCGGCATGCCTTCGTAGGTCGCCACCTCACAGCGCAGGCCCGCCGCCCACGCATAGTGCGCCGCCGACACCGCCGCATTGCCCGACGACGCGAGCACCAGCGTGTGGGCGCCGAAGTCCAGCGCCTGCGCCACGCCCACCGCCGTCATCCGGTCCTTGTGGGAGCCGGTGGGATTGCTCGATTCGTCCTTGAGGCCGAGCCGCGCGACGTCGAAATGCCGCGCCAGTTCCGTCATCTCCAGCATCGGCGTCTGGCCCTCGCCGAGGGTGAAGCCCGACGTGTAAGGCATGGGAATCGCATCGTGGCCTTCTGCTCGCTCTGTCGCGTCTCCGAGGTCAGGCAGGTAGCTCGCGCGCAGTGCGACGTGAAAGCCCGCCTTCTTGCAGGCGGGGCAGCCGTCGTGCGTCAGCGTGACCGGGTAGACCGCATCGCAGCGCAGGCACTGCAGGCCCCGCAGGCGCGGATTGCGCACCGGCTTGAGCGTGCGGGCCAGGGCGGAGGCGGCGGGATTCCCCGAACGATGGGCCGAGGGTTCCGCTGGCAAGGCGGCGAACTTGAAGTCCAGTACTGGCGAAGGCGTCACGGGGAAGGAGGTGTAGGAGTTGTGCCCAAATCTTATGCAATCGGAAATAAAATTACGCACCCCTAGATACTCAATCGATAAATAAACTTATCGGTGGCCATCGATGCGATTCGCTGAAATCGAGACCTTCCGGGCCCTGATGCGCGGCAGCTCCACCCGCAAGGCTGCGGCCTTGCTGCATGTGACACAACCCGCCATCAGCCAGTCGCTCAAGCGGCTCGAAGCGCAGGCGGGCATGCTGCTGTTCCAGCGCACGGGCGGGCGGCTGGTGCCCACGCCCGAGGCGCGCGCGCTGTGGATCGAGGTGGAGCGCGTGTTCATCGGCATGGACGCCATCGAGCACCGCGTGCGCAGCCTGCGCGACTTCGGCCTCACCCAACTGGAACTCAGTTGCTTTCCCGCCTACGGCCTCGGCTTCATGCCGCGCGCCCTCGCCCGTCTGAAGGCGCACCGCGGCGCCAGCCCCTGGCCGCAGGTGTCGCTGCAGGTGCTCAGTTCCAAGGATGTGCGCGACCGGGTGGCGATGGGCATCTCCGACTTCGGGCTCATGGCCGACGAGCTCTCGCTCGAAGGCATCGACCACTCGACCTTCTCGCGCTTTCCCGGCGTGGTGGTGATGCCCGAAGGCCATGCGCTCGCGCGCTTCAAGACCATCAAGCCGGAGCAGCTGGCGGAAGCGCCCTTTCTCGCGCTCAATCCCGAGGACCCTTCGCACCAGCGGCTCGAAGCAGCGCTTGCGCCCTACGGCGTGGCGCTGCGCGTGCTGGTGCAGACGCCCTACGCGGCCAGCGTGTGCGAGATGGCGCTGCGCGGCCTGGGCGTGGGACTGGTCAATCCGATCACCGCGCTCGACTACGCGGAGCGCGGGCTGGTAGTGCGCCGGCTGTCGATCGACGTGCACTTCACCTGCATCCTGGCGCTGCCGGCGGGCAAGGTGCTGTCGGCCACGGCGCGCGACTTTCTTTCGCTCATGCGCCTGCAGCTGGCCGAGGACGAGAAGCGCATGCAGCGCTATCTGCGCTAGGCCGATCGATTCACTTCCAGCTGAACTCGTGGTTCAGGCCGACCACGAAGCCCGTGACGCTTCGCCCGCCGAGCGGGCGGCTGCGCGAGGCGCTGATGTCCACGCTGATCAGCGGCGTGAGGCTGAAGCGCCCGCCGATGCGCGAGGTCCAGATGCCCGAGGCGCGACTGCGCTCGGCGATCAGCGACACGGCATCGTCGAGCGCCCACTCGGCGGCCAGGCCACCGCGCGGCGTGCGCACGCCCGTGCCGAGCGCCCAATCGGCACCGAGGTTCGCGTGCAATTGCAGGCTGTCGACCGGCCGCCAGGTCACTGGCACCACGAACTGCCCGCCCATGCGGCCACCGCGGCGGAGATCGGACACGGTGCCCGCCGACACGGCCGCGCTGAGCGGCGCGTCGCCGGCTTGTCCGAGGAAGGTCCACTTGAGTTGCGGCCCGGCGGTGATCGAATGAACGCGCTGTACGTCCTGAATCGAGAGCCGGTCGACGTTCAGCCCCAGTTCGACAGGCCCGACGCGGCACGACGGCCCGATGTGAAAGCCCGTGACCGGCTCGACGCCGGTGCGGCCCCACCAGGTCTCGTACTGGCACTGGCCAGGATCGAGCGTGCCCGCGTCGTCTACGTCGAAATGCCCTGCGGCCTCCGCGCCCAGGCTCGCCATCGCGCAGGAAGCCATCCACAGCCAGCCGGGATGCCAGCAGTGGTTCGATCGACGGATTGTTGTTCTCTGCCTGTTGTTCTTCATCGCGCATCCCAAGGCCCTCGGACCATTCTAGGGAGGCGGAAAGTCGGCGCGGTGACGCGCCGCAGCAGGGTGCGTTCAGATTTCGAACTGCGGCTGCAACTCGCGGATGCGCTTGATCGCCACGCCGGCCGCGGCGGTGCGCGTTTCCACGCCCAGCTTCACGTACACCCGCTCCAGGTGCTTCTTGGCCGTGGCCGGGCTGCTGCCGAGGATCTCGCCGATGTCCTTGTTGGTCTTGCCCTTGACCACCCAGTACAGCACCTCGGCCTCGCGCGCGGTGAGCTTCAGGCTCAGGCTCATCGCTTCGATCACCCCGGTGTCGGACACCTCGCGCATGATGATCATCCACTCGTCGCCGTCGTCGTCCTGGCCGGTCTGCTGATGCAGGCGCAGCGTGAGGCTGTTCGCGCCCTGCGCGATCGAGAGCGCCGGCGGTTCGATGCCGCGCTGGCGCGCATCGGGCGTGTGGCGCAGCAGCCATTCGAGCACCGCAGGCGGCGTCTCGGGCGCGCGCGTCTCGCAGTAGCGGTGCAGCAGGTCGCGCGCGAGCGCCGTCTGCCAGATGAGGCGTCCCTCGGGCAGCCGCACGGTGATGCTCGCGTACCCGAAGGCATCGAGCGCATTGCGGGCCTGCCCGGCCTGCCGCGCGTCCTGCCGCGCGCGGCGCGCGCCCTGCAGGTGCA
This sequence comes from Variovorax sp. W2I14, assembly GCF_050435205.1. NCBI lineage: Bacteria > Pseudomonadati > Pseudomonadota > Betaproteobacteria > Burkholderiales > Comamonadaceae > Variovorax > Variovorax sp. W2I14. The sequence goes on from NZ_JBNDJX010000001.1 coordinate 3,812,932, forward strand.
CGTTCATGCGCGCGAGCACTTCCTTGGGCTTGATGGGTTTGGTGACGTAGTCCACGCCGCCCGCCTCGAGCGCGGCCACGAGGTGCTCGGTTTCGGTAAGCCCCGTCATGAACACGATCGGAATGTGCGCGGTGGCGGCATCGGCCTTGAGCCGGCGCGCGACTTCGAAACCGTCGATGCCCGGCATCATCGCGTCGAGCAGCACGATGTCGGGCCGCGCCTGTGCGGCGCGCTGCAGCGCCTGCTCGCCGTTGGTGGCGATGAGCACGGTGTACCCCGATTCATCGAGCGCGTCGTGCAGCACCGCGAGGTTGTCTGGCACGTCGTCCACGATGAGCACGAGGTCGGCGTTGACGCCCTCGTCGCGCAAGCTTCGTGCGAGGGGCGATGGTTCGGGAGGCGGGGTGGTTGTCATGGCGCACTCACTGCTTCGGCCAGCGCCCGGCTCATGGCCTCGAACTGGAACTGGCGCGCCAGCACGCGCTGCGCCTCGGTCCATGCCATGCACTCGGGCTGTTCGGTGTCGATGTCGTCGAGATGGTTCATGATGCCGCGGAAGTAGCCGAGGCTCACCGCGTCTTCGAGTGCGCGCAGTCGCTCGCGCGAGGGCGGCTGCATCGTCTTCGGCGCGGCCGGCGCGGGCAACGCGGCGGCGGTGTCGGTCCACTTGAGGCCGAGCCGGCGTTCGAGCCAGTCGAGCAGTTCGGTGTGGCGCACAGGCTTCACGAAGAAGTCTTCGGGCGCGATGCCCACGTCGTTGTCCAGGCCCTTGTCGAAGGCGTTGGCCGAGACGATGGCCACGGCCTCGTCGGTCAGCCCGAGCTTGCGCGCGCGGCGGATCGTTTCCCAGCCGTCGATGCCGGGCATCGCGAGGTCCACGAACATCGCATCAGGCCGGTAGCCCGCGGCGATGAGGTCGAGCGCATCGTGGCCGCTGGCTGCCGTGCGCAACTCGAAGCCGAGCGGCGCGAGCACGTGCTCGAGCAAGTCGCGGTCGGCCTCTTCGTTGTCGACCACAAGAAGGCGGCGGCGCGCACCTTCATAGCCGCGGCGCGCGCGTGCCACCGGCACCGGCCGGCTTGCGCCCACCGCCGTGTCGTGCACGCGCGGCAGGAAGAGCCGCACGCAGAAGAGCGACCCCACGCCCGGCGTGCTCTGCACCTTCATCTCGCCGCCCATCAGGTCGGTCAGCATCTTGGCGATGGTGAGGCCCAGGCCCGCGCCCGGCGCCGACGAGGCGGCCGCATTGCCGCGCGCGAACGGCTCGAAGATGCGGTCGATGTCCTCGGTCGTCATGCCGGGGCCGGTGTCCTCGATTTCGATGGCCGCGAACTCGCGCGCATAGGCCAGGCGCAGCGTGACCTGCCCCGCCACGGTGAACTTGATCGCGTTGCCCAGCAGGTTGATGAGGATCTGCCCCACCCGCTTCTCGTCGGCGCGCACCACCTCGGGCAAGGCGCCTGCCGCCTCGAAGCGGAACTGCAAACCCTTCTCGGCCGCCTGCAGCTCGAACATGTCGGCCAACTCGCGCATGGTGTCGGCAAAGCGCATCGGCCGCGCATGCAGCGTGAGCTTGCCGGCCTCGATGTGCGCGATCGCCAGCGTGCCTTCGATGAGCGACAACAGATGCTCGCCGCCGCGCTTGATGACCGCCACCGCCTGCCGGCGATGCGGCGGCACCGAGTGGTCTTCGCCCATGAGCTGCGCATAGCCCAGGATGCTGTTGAGCGGCGTGCGCAGCTCGTGGCTGATGGCGCTGATGTAGCGGCTCTTGGCCTGGTTGGCCTGGTCGGCGGCGCGCTGGGCCTGCTCGGCCACCGCCCTCGCCTCTTCGGCCGTTTGCTTGGCGGCCTGCAGTGCGCGATCGGTTTCGCGGTGCAGTTCGATCTCGCGCAACAGCAAATGGGTCTGCCGGTTCGATTCTTCCTGCGCGACCTTGCGGCTCTGATGCGCGAGCACCAGCCACCACGCCACGATGCCCGCGATGACCAGCAGCGCCATGTACGCCTTGAGAAACCCCGAGCGCAGCGCCGACTGCTGCACGCCTGCCCAAACCTCGGACACGCCGGCCTGCGACGCGAGCTCGACCGCGCTTTCGGCCAGCGCCCGCAGCTCCTGCTGATAGAGCACGCCGAACACCACCGCCAGCAGCGGCACGATGATCAGCATCAGCAGCAGGAAGTGCCCGAGCCCCGTGTCCAGGTAGCGCCAGCTGCGCCGCGGCAGCAGCCAGCGCAATGCGGCCGACCACTGCGACGACAGGCTCGCATGCGGCTTGCACAGGTCGCCGCAGCGCGCATCGAGCGTGCAGCACAGCGAGCAGATGGCGCCTTGGTAGGCCGGGCAATGCGCCATGTCCGGCCCTTCGTACTCGCGCTCGCAGATCACGCAGTGCTGCACCTTCAGGCGCTGGTAGCTGCCGCTCTCGTCCGATTCGACCTTCGCCCAGCGCACCGTGCGGCCACCCGCTGCCGGGGTGAACGGCACGGCACCCGTCGCATCGGAGGCCCGCGCCAGGTAGTACTTGCCGCCGGTCGCCCACGCCAGCAGCGGCGAGGCGATGAGCGCGGTGCCCAGCGCGATCAGCGCCGAGAACGCCTGCGCCAGCGGCCCGAACACCCCGAGGTGCGCGGTGATCGACAGCACCGAAGCCAGCGCCATCGCGCCCACGCCCACCGGGTTGATGTCCCACAGGTGCGCGCGCTTGAACTCGATGCCCGGCGGCGAGAGCCCCAGCGGCTTGTTGATGACCAGGTCGGCCACCACCGACATCATCCAGGCGATGGCGATGTTGGCGAAGAGCCCGAGCACATCGCCCAGCGCCTCGAACACGTTCATCTCCATCAGCATGAAGGCGATGAGCGCGTTGAACACCACCCACACCACCCGCCCCGGATGGCTGTGCGCCACGCGCGAGAAGAAATTGCTCCAGGCCAGCGACCCCGCATAGGCGTTGGTCACGTTGATCTTGAGCTGCGAGATCACCACGAACAGCGCCGTGGCCGCCACCGCCCAGCCGTAGTTCGGGAACACGTACTCGTAGGCCGCGAGGTACATCTGGTTCGGATCGACCGCGCGCTCCACCGGCACCATGTGCGTGATGGCCAGGTACGCCAGCAGCGCCCCGCCCAGCATCTTGAACACGCCCAGCACCACCCAGCCCGGGCCGCCGGCCAGCACGCCCGCCCACCAGCGCCGCCCCGTGGTGGCGGTGCGCGCGGGCATGAAGCGCAGGTAGTCGGCCTGCTCGCCCATCTGGGTGATGAGCGCGATGCCAACCGTCAGGGCCGCGCCAAACAGGTGCAGATCGAAGCCTTTGGCACCTGCCTTGACCCCGTTGTAGTGCACGATGCCCGCGAACGCACCAGGATCGCGCACGAGCACGAACACAAAAGGCACCACCAGCATCAGCAGCCAGAGCGGCTGCGTCCACAACTGCAGCCGGCTGATGGCCGACACCCCGTGCGTGACCAGCGGAATGACCACCAGCGCGCACACCAGATAGCCCCAGACCGGCGGAATGCCCAGCGCCAGCTCCAGCGCATAGGCCATCACGGCCGCCTCGAGCGCGAAGAAGATGAAGGTGAAGCTCGCGTAGATCAGCGAGGTGAGCGTCGAGCCGATGTAGCCGAAACCGGCGCCGCGGGTGAGCAGGTCCATGTCGACGCCGTAGCGCGCGGCATACACGCTGATCGGCAGCCCCGCCAGGAAAATGATGAGCCCGGTGACCAGGATCGCCCAGAAAGCATTGGCAAAGCCGTACTTCACCAGCAGCGTGGCGCCCACCGCCTCGAGGATAAGGAACGACGCCGCCCCGAAAGCCGTGTTGGCCACCCGCCATTCGGACCACTTTCGAAAGCGCTGCGGCGTGTAGCGCAGCGCGTAGTCTTCGAGCGTTTCGCTCGCGACCCAGCTGTTGTAGTCGCGCCGGACCTTGACGATGCGCTGCGGGGCATCGTCGGAGGGGATGGGCGGGGCGTCTGGATTCACACCGTTTCGGTGCATCTTTCGTGCCTGAATCGTTGCTCGCCCCCAGGCTGCGCGCACTTCGTGTCGCTTCGCCAACCCCCTACCGGGGGCGGGCCGGCCGCTTCGGGCGGCCGTGCGCGGCGGCCCCTGGGCCTTCACCGGCACGACTGTTGCAAAGAAGAAGGCTTGCCCATAATGGCCGACCCTTCCCCAGCCACCCGATGCCGCTCCCATGGAACTGACCCCGCGCGAAAAAGACAAGCTGCTGATCTTCACCGCGGCGCTGCTCGCCGAACGCCGCAAGGCCCGTGGCCTGAAGCTCAACTACCCCGAAGCCATCGCCCTCATCTCCGCCGCCGTGATGGAGGGCGCCCGCGACGGCAAGAGCGTTGCCGAACTGATGAGCGACGGGCGCTCGGTGCTCACCCGCGCCGACGTCATGGACGGCATCGCCGAGATGATTCCGGACATCCAGGTCGAAGCCACCTTTCCCGACGGGACCAAGCTGGTCACCGTCCACCAGCCCATCGTCTGACCCGATCGCAAAAAAAGAACCGTCATGCGCCAAACCACTTCCAAGACCCTCGCCCTGCTCGCCCTCCTCCTGCCGCTCGCGGCCAGCGCCCACACCGGCGTCGACGGCGGCCTGCACCACGGCTTCACCACCGGCTTCCTGCACCCGCTGACCGGCGCCGACCACCTGGCCGCCATGGTCGCGGTCGGCTTCTGGAGCGCACTGGCCGCGCGCCGCGCCTGGCCCGACCTGCTGTGGGCGCCGCTGGCCTTCGCCGGCATGCTGCTCGTGGGTGCCTTGATGGGCCTCGCCGGCATTCAACTGCCGGCCGTCGAACCGATGATCGCGGCCTCGCTGCTGGTGCTGGGCCTGCTGGTGGTCACACGCGTGCACCTCCCGGCGGCTGTTGCGATGGCGGTGGTGGGCATGTTCGCTGTCTTCCACGGCGTGGCCCACGGCCATGAACTTGCGAGCGAACAAGGCGCCGCACTCACGCTGGCCGGCATGGTCAGCGCGACCGTGCTGCTGCACCTCGCAGGCATCGCGTTCGGCTGGGCCTTGCGCCACGCCAACGCCTGGCTGCCCCGCGTGGCCGGCGCCGCAGTTGTAGTGCTTGGCGCAACGCTCCTGGCACAAGCCGTCTGATCGCCATGATCCCCGGCGAACTCCTCACCGACGACGGCGACCACACGCTCAACCCCGGCCGCCGCACCCTCACGCTGGTGGTGCAGAACACCGCCGACCGGCCGATCCAGGTCGGCTCGCACTATCACTTCGCCGAGACCAACGGCGCCCTCGGCTTCGACCGCGAAGCCGCGCGCGGCATGCGGCTGAACATCGCCTCGGGCGCCGCGGTGCGCTTCGAGCCAGGGCAGCAGCGCACGGTCGAACTGGTCGATTACTCGGGCGATCGCATCGTCTACGGCTTTCGCGGCCTGGTTCAAGGAAAGCTCTAAAACATGGCCACCATCGGGCGACGCGCCTATGCAGAAATCTTCGGCCCCACCGTGGGCGACCGGGTCCGCCTGGCAGACACCGAACTGCTGATCGAAGTCGAGGCCGACTACACGCTGCGTGCCGGCGGCTACGGCGAAGAGGTGAAGTTCGGCGGCGGCAAGACGATCCGCGACGGCATGGCGCAATCGCAGCGCACCCGCGCGCAAGGCGCCGTCGATACCGTACTCACCAACGCGCTCATCCTCGACCACTGGGGCATCGTGAAAGCCGACATCGGCCTGAAGGACGGCCGCATCGCCGCCATCGGCAAGGCCGGCAACCCCGACGTGCAACCGGGCGTGGACATCGTCATCGGCCCGGGCACCGAAATCATCAGCTGCGAAGGCAACATCGTCACCGCGGGCGGCATCGACAGCCATATCCACTTCATCTGCCCGCAGCAGATCGAGGAGGCGCTGTCTTCCGGCGTGACGACGATGCTCGGCGGCGGCACCGGTCCCGCCACCGGCACCTTCGCGACCACCGCCACCCCCGGCCCCTGGCACATCGAGCGCATGCTGCAGGCGGCCGACGCGTTCCCGATGAACCTCGGCTTTCTCGGCAAGGGCAATGCGAGCCTGCCGGATGCGCTGCACGAGCAGATCGACGCGGGTGTCATCGGCCTGAAGCTGCACGAAGACTGGGGCACCACGCCCGCGGCCATCAGCAATTGCCTCGACGTGGCCGACGCCACCGACACGCAGGTGGCGATCCACAGCGACACGCTCAACGAATCGGGCTTCGTCGAGAACACCATCGCGGCCGTGGGCGGCCGCGCGATCTGCGCCTTTCACACCGAAGGCGCGGGCGGCGGCCATGCGCCGGACATCCTGCGCGTGGTGGGCGAGGCGAACTTCCTGCCATCGTCCACCAACCCCACGATGCCCTACACCGTGAACACACTCGACGAGCACGTCGACATGCTCATGGTGTGCCACCACCTGGACGCCGGCATCGCCGAAGACCTGGCCTTCGCCGAGTCGCGCATCCGCAAGGAAACCATCGCCGCCGAGGACGTGCTGCACGACCTGGGCGCGATCAGCATGTTCAGCTCCGACAGCCAGGCCATGGGCCGCGTCGGCGAGGTGATCATCCGCACCTGGCAGACCGCGCACAAGATGAAGGTGCAGCGCGGCACGCTTCCCGAAGACAGCGAACGCAACGACAACTTCCGCGCAAAGCGCTACGTCGCCAAGTACACGATCAACCCGGCGATTGCGCACGGCATCGCGCACGAAGTCGGCTCGCTGGAAGTCGGCAAGTGGGCCGACATCGTGATCTGGAAGCCCGCCTTCTTTGGCGTGAAGCCCTTCACCATCCTGAAGGGCGGCACGATTGCGATGGCCGCGATGGGCGACCCGAGCGCATCGATCCCGACGCCGCAGCCGGTGCACTTCCGCCCGATGTTCGGCGCGTACGGCGGTTCGCTTGCGAAGAGTTCGCTCACCTTCGTCTCGCAAGCCGGGCTGGCCTCGGGCATCAAGGAACGCTACGGTTTGGCCAAGCACCTCTGCGCGGTGAAGAACATCCGCAACGTGCGCAAAAGCGACCTGATCCACAACGGCTACACGCCGAAGATGGAAATCGATGCGCAGACCTACGCGGTGCGCGCCGACGGGCATCTGCTGACCTGCGAGCCGGCGAAGCTGCTGCCGATGGCGCAGCGGTATTTCCTGTTCTGACGCCGGGGCATTCGCCCGCTTGACAGGCTGCGTATCCTCGAAGGTATTCATCCAGCCAACGGGCGCCTCCGGGCGCTCCCTTTTCGCACCATGCTCACCGCCAACAAACTCATGCCGCAGGGCCGGGGCCTCGCGCCCGTGCTGCTCAAGCGCGCCGCCACCATCGAGCTCGACTGGGACGTCCGCCAGAAAAGCCGCTTCGACGCCACCGACTCGCAGGGCCGGCAAATCGGCATCTTTCTGCCACGCGGCACCGCGGTGCGCGGCGGCGACGTGCTGGTGGCCGAAGACGGCTCGCTGATCCGCGTCATCGCGGCACCGCAGCCCGTGCTTCGCATCACCCATTGCACGGCCCACGGCACGCCCTTCGACCTGACGCGCGCGGCCTATCACCTGGGCAATCGGCATGTGCCGATCGAACTCAAGCCCGACCACCTCAAGATCGAACCCGACCACGTGCTGGCCGACATGCTGCGCTCGATGCACCTGATCGTCGTCGCGGCGGAAGAAGCCTTCGAGCCCGAGGGCGGCGCCTATGGCTCGCACGCGCATTCGCATGGCGGCGGTCATGACCATGCCCACGATCACGGCCATTCGCACGGCAGCAGCAAAGGCCCGAAGCCACTCGTGCTCGCGCCGGAATTGCTCGACGACCATGCCGACCATCCGCACGGTCACGACCACGGCCACCACGGCCACTCCCACTGACATGCCCGAGCCGGCCAGCGCCCACAGCCTCCTGCAACTCATCTGGCTGGCCTCCCCCGCCCTGCCCGTGGGCGGTTTCTCGTACTCCGAGGGCGTCGAGGCAGCGGTCGAATGGGCCGGCATCGATTCAGAGGCCAAGGCCACCGAATGGCTCGCCGACCAGTTGCACCTGAGCTTCGCGCGCGGCGACCTCGCACTGGTCGCGCAGGCCATCCCCGCCTGGCAGGCGAACGACGCGCCCCGCATCCGCCAACTCAACGCGTGGGTCATGACCACCCGCGAATCGGCCGAGTTCTTTCTGCAGACCGAACAGATGGGCCGCTCCTTCGTCGAGTGGCTCAAGCTGCATCACGCCGACACGGCCGAGGTCTTCAAAGACCTGCCCGCGAGCTACCCCGTGGCCTTCGCCTTCGCGCTCAGCCGCAGCGGCGCCACGGTGCACGACGGGTGCCTGGCCTTCGCCTTCGGCTGGGCCGAGAACATGGTGGCCGCCGCCGTCAAGGCCGTGCCGCTCGGCCAGAGCGCGGGCCAGCGCATCCTCGCGCGGCTGGCAAACGAAATCCCCGCGGCCGTCGACCGTGCGATGCAACTGGGCGACGACGAACGCCAGGCCTTCGCGCCCCTCCTGGCCGTGCTGTCGGCCCGCCATGAAACACAATATTCCCGCCTCTTTCGAAGCTGACCGAACCGGACAACGCCCATGACCTCCGCCCTGCACCACATCCCCCACCGCACCAAGAGACTGCCCCCGCTGCGCGTGGGCATCGGCGGCCCCGTCGGCTCGGGCAAGACCACGCTGCTCGAAATGCTCTGCAAGGCGATGCGCGACAAGTACGACCTCGTCGCGATCACCAACGACATCTACACCAAGGAAGACCAGCGCCTCCTCACCGTGGCCGGCGCACTGCCCGCCGAACGCATCATGGGCGTGGAAACCGGCGGCTGCCCGCACACCGCGATCCGCGAAGACGCATCGATCAACCTCGAAGCCATCGATCGCATGCTCGAGGACTTTCCGGATGCCGACGTGGTGTTCGTCGAATCCGGCGGCGACAACCTCGCGGCCACCTTCAGCCCCGAGCTGTCGGACCTCACGATCTACGTGATCGACGTGGCGGCCGGCGAGAAGATTCCGCGCAAGGGCGGTCCCGGCATCACCAAGAGCGATCTTTTCGTGATCAACAAGATCGACCTTGCACCCTACGTCGGCGCAAGCCTGGAAGTGATGGAGCAGGACACGCAACGCATGCGCCGCCAGCGGCCCTATGTGATGACGAACCTCAAGACCCACACCGGCGTGGCCGAGGTGGTGGCTTTCATCGAGCAGCGCGGCATGCTCACCGAAGGCTGACAGGCTCTTTCAGCGCTCAGAGTTCGCTGCCGTCCCGCAACTGCCGCGCCTTGTAGACGAGCCGCACGCTCGCACGGCGCGGGTCGCTGACTTGCTGCACATAGACATCGGCATCGCCGCTCGTCCACGCGGCATAAGCGCTGCCCGGATCGCGCGACGCGAGTTCGTTGCCGAACACGCCGCGACCCCATTGCACGAGCTGTCCGAATGCCGATGCGCCGCTGTCCGGCGCGGACTGCGCCGTGGCCACGTATTCGACGCGCCGCAATTCCGATGCCGCAAAGAAGAAGGTCGGTTCGAACATCAACCCCGCCATCTCCACGGGCGCTGCGCGCCAGCTTCCGAGCAGGCCACCAGTCAGCCGCTGTGGGCGGTGCACACGCTCGGCGGCAGGCAGTGCAGCCTGCAATTCATCGGCCGTCATGCCGAGCCGCACGCCCGGCGGCAAGGCTTGCGCATGCAGCGCACCGGCAGCAAGAAAAACCGCGCTCGCGGCGAGCACACGAAGAATGGAAGAAGAGGCTGAAATTCGCACGTTCGGCATCGGAAGGAAAAGCGGCGGCACCGTGGGACCGCGAGTATGACGCGGAGTTCCACGGCGCGGCAGCGCACGCCCTTCAAGCCCCGGCGATGAACTCGTGCAACGGCAGCCGGAGCGTCAGGCCCAGCGCGCCATCGGCATGCGGCGCCGAATAGATGCGCCCGCCATGGCGGCTCGCAATGCGCTCGCAGACACGCGCACTGGCTTGCGAAGCGGCGTCGAGCGCATCGAAGAACCGCGCGAGCGGCGGACGCACATCGTCTGCATCGAGATCGCGCCAATGGATGACGGCATGCCCTCGCTCCACGCGCGCGGAAACCTGCAGCGTCGCACCGGCACGCATCACGCTCGCCGCATGCGCCGCGACCTTGGACAGCAGTTCGCACAGTTCCGCCTTGATGGCGAAGACGTGCACGGCCTCAGGCGGAAGCTTGATGTCGACGCGAATGCCCGTCATGTGCGGCGCCACACCGAGCAGCGGCCGCAGGTCCTGCACGCTGCTGGCCAGCAGCTTCTGCCTCGCATCGTCGCGCGCCTGCTGCGCCATGGTGCGGGCCGATGCGCCCGCCCGCATGTTCACGACGAAGAGAGAACCCATCATCGCGACCACGCCGGCAAGGCCCAGCGCAATGGCCACCGCAATGAAGAACCCAAGACTGCCGGAATACATGTGTGTGCGGCCTTTCCTCAACGCGGCCCGGGCGTACGGAATTCCAGCGCCCCCGAAACACCGCGCTCGCAGCTGCCCGACAGTGCATCCGCACGCGGCCCCGGCAGCGCAGGCCGCGCACCTTCGGGCTGGCCTTCGCACAGATCCCATCGCGCCATCGGCGACCCGTGATGCTCTAAGGACATCGGGAAAGGCGGCGGTCCGCCGCGAAACATCGGTGAGGGACGGGGTGGCATGGGCGGCGGCAGCATGATGCAGCCCGACAGGCCGGCGGCTGCAAGCACGCCCGCGAAGTGAGGGATTCGTCGCGTCATTTGTTGAATCGATTCAAAGCATTGGCCGCCCGTCCGCATGCGACGGGGCGAGTGCCCCGTCGCACCGGCCGGGCTCGTCGTCAGAAAGCGTGGCGGATGCCGAAGTCGTAGCCCGTAGACGAACGTGGCAGGCCCGTGTAGCCCACGCCCGTGCTGCCGTAGCCCGTGGTGGCCGCGGCCGTCAGGCTGCCGGTGTAGGCCGCGTCGTTGCGGTTGTTCACGCGTGCAACGGTGGCGTACAGCGCGGTGCGCTTGGAGAGGTTGTGCACATAGCCGATCGCGAACTTGTTGACGCGCGGGTCTTCGCCGGTGATGCCGACGGCGCCTTCGTTGTAGCGCACCGTGGAGTACGACGCGCGGATCAAGCCAGCGCCCACCGGCATGCTCGCGCCGACCAGGTAGCCGTTGTAGCTGTCGTGGCTGTTGCCGACGGCGAGGTCGAACTTGTTCTTCACGTTCGAGAGTTCGCCGAAGAGCTTGACCGGCCCGAAGTCGTACGACGCGCCGAGGTTGATCGTCTGCACCTTGCGCGTGAGCGAGGCGGTGTCGATCGCGACGTTCTGGCCCACCGCCAACGCGACGTCGAGCGGCCCGTTCGCGTAGCCGAAACGGCCACCGACGTAGCGGCCCGCGCTGCTGCTGATCTCGGCGGTCGTGTCCGTGGCGCTGGTCTTTGTGTTCTCGTTCAGGCTGTACTGGACCTGGCCATAGAAGCCACCGAGGTTCGGCGGCAGGAAGTAGCCGACCATGTTGCTCGCGCGCACATAGTTCGAGTTGGCAAGGCCCGCGCTGCTGCTCACCGAATAGATCGCGCTGGAGCCCGAACCGTTGGTGCCGAACGGATCGAACACCGTGTCGTTCCAGAAGGTGGCCGTGTAATCGCGGCCCAGCCGCAGCTCGCCGAAGCCACCGGAGAGGCTGACGGTGGAGCGGCGGTTGAAGCTCGCGATGCCGGTGGCGCCGTCGTCGTTGCTGATCGGCGATTCGAGCCAGAAGCTGGCGGCCAGGCCACCACCCAGGTCTTCGGTGCCGCGAAAGCCGATGCGGCTGGAGTTGTAGCCGGAGTTGGCAAGACTCCATTGGCTCTGCTTGCTGCTCGCACCCGTGACCGGGTCGCGCGACGTGGCGCTCTGGTAGCTCACGCCGGCATCGATGACGCCGAACAAGGTAACGGTCGATTGGGCAGAGGCCAGGCCGGTGACGGCCAGCGCGGCGAGTGCCGTGAGGGATTTCTTCATTCAGGTTTCTCCGGGTTTTCAGCTGCTCTACATCGAGCGGCTGAACGGATGGTCTCGTCCAAATTTGGAGGAATCTGGTGGACGCCGCATGCTTTGCATGCGGTGTTGTTTTGAGCGCACTCGCCGCGACGCAAGCGGCAGACAGCATCAACGCCACGACAGGCGCGCGGTCTGCGCTGCGGCGCTGCGAACCCCTCTGTGCCGCCGAGGAGCGCAGCGTTTCGCGGATCAGGGCTCGCAGCTGTCTGAGCGCAGCGAGTTCTGCGAGCCCCCGCGAAACGCGAGCACCGCAGGGAAGCCGCGAAGCGGCCGGCACAGCGGGGTTCGCAGCGCCGCAGCGCAGACCGTGCGCCTCTCCAAAACAAGCACGTACTAAAAGTCTCCCAAAAGCCAAGCAATGCTCGGCCTTCCGAAGGAGTCCGAAATGACCATTGTTTTGCAAAGCACCGTCGCCGCATCGCTAGGCATTCAGCAGTTGGCGAATGCATTCACACCCGCCTTCTCCCACCTGCGCATTCTTCGCAACCTCATCATCCCGATGCCTTCGGGATGCGCGGTTCCCACGGCGCGCATCGACGCCGTCATCGTGTGCGAGACCGGCGTGTACCTGTTCGAGATCAAGGCGTGGCGCAACGCCTTCGTCTACCGAAAGAAGTCCGACGAAGCCCCGCCGCGCTGGTTCCTTCGACTCAACGGATGCACAAGAGCACGCGAAGTGAAAGACCCCGCATGGCAAGGCGGCCGCAAGACGACGCAACTGCGCAGCCTGCTGCCCGACGACCTGCGCCTGCAGTACTTCGTGCTCCTGCCCTGCGAAGGCGTGGAGCTCGAGGGCGTCATGCCCGCCGCCGTCATCACGCAGCAAGACCTGCCCTACATCGCACGCCTCGTGCGCAACAACGGACGCACAGCACGCACCTATCCGCTGCTCGATGCCCATGCCGTCGAACGCACCGTGCAGCGCCTGCTCGACATCCAGGGCGACCTGTCGATGGAGACGCATCTGCAGAACTGCCGCGAAAGAAGCGAGCAGCAACCGCCCATGCGGTGGCCCGTCATGCGTGCCATGGGATTGCAGTAATAGCCTTTACAGGCTTTACCAAAGGCCCTGGAGAGCGTCCCATATTTCTCCGACATTGGCGAAGACCATGCGGCGATGCATCTCCCCAAGTCCGTCGCGGCCATCGCTGCACTGCTCGTTTCGATGGCCGCCCCTCCCGCATGGGCCGCCGACCCGTTCACCGTTCGCGACATCCGGCTCGAAGGCCTTCAGCGTGTCGAACCCGGCACCGTTTTCACCACCCTCGGCATCAAGGCCGGCGACAACTACAGCGACGAGCGCGGCAGCGCAGCCATTCGCGCGCTGTTCGAGCTGGGCCTGTTCAAGGACGTGCGCATCGATACCGATGGCAACGTGCTCGTCGTCATCGTGGAAGAGCGACCCACCGTCGCCGATGTCGATTTCGTCGGCACCAAGGAATTCGAGAAGTCCGCACTTCAGAGGGCATTGCGCGAAATCGGCCTCGCCGAAGGCCGCCCCTTCGACAAGGCCCTCGCCGACCGCGCCGAGCAGGAGCTCAAGCGCCAGTACGTGAGCCGCAGCCTCTACAACGCCGAGGTCGTGACCACCGTCACGCCGCTGGAGCGCAACCGCGTCAACCTCACCTTCACCGTCGTCGAAGGCGACTCGGCACGCATCAAGAGCGTGCGCGTCGTCGGCAACAAGGCCTTCGGCGAAAGCACGCTGCTCGACCTGTTCGACCAGGACAGCGGCGGCTGGCTCGCCTGGTACACCAAGTCGAACCAGTACGCGCGCAGCAAGCTCGCCGCCGACCAGGAAACGCTGCGCTCCTACTACCTCACGCGCGGGTATCTGGAGTTCCGCATCGACTCCACACAGGTCGCCATCTCGCCGGACCGGCGGTCGCTGGACCTCACGCTCAACATCACCGAGGGCGAGAAGTTCGCAGTCGCCGGCGTGCGGCTCGAAGGCAACTACTTCGGCCGCGAAGACGAGTTCAAGACCCTCGTGACGGTGCGCCCCGGCGCGCCCTACAACGGCGAGGACGTGGCCGCCACCACCAAGGCCTTCACCGACTACTTCGGCACCTTCGGCTACGCGTTTGCGCGCGTGAAGGCCGAGCCCGAGATCGACCGGGCCAACAACCGCGTGACGATGGTGCTGAAGGCCGAACCCGCGCGCCGCGTGTACGTGCGGCGCCTGAACATCGGCGGCAACGCCCGCACGCGTGACGAGGTGATCCGTCGCGAGTTCCGCCAGTTCGAAGGCGCCTGGTACGACGGCAACAAGATCAAGCTCTCGCGCGACCGCGTCGACCGCCTCGGCTACTTCACCGAGGTGAACGTGGAGACCACCGAGGTGCCGGGCAGCAACGACCAGATCGACCTCACGGTGAACGTGGCCGAGAAACCCACCGGCTCGCTGCAGCTGGGCGCGGGTTATTCCTCGACCGACAAGGTCTCGCTCACCTTCGGCATCACGCAGGAGAACGTGTTCGGCTCGGGCAACTACCTCGGGCTACAGGTCAATACCAGTTCGTACAACCGCACGATCTCGCTCACCGCGACCGATCCGTACTTCACGAAGGACGGCATCTCGCGCACGCTCAACGTCTTTCACACCACCACGCGGCCCTACTACGAGGCCGACGGCAACTACAAGCTCGCGAGCGACGGCGGCTCGGTGCGCTTCGGGCTGCCGGTGGGCGAGCTGGACACGGTGTTCCTCGGCATCGGCGTGGAGCGCTATTCGTTCACGCCCGGCACCAACGGTTCGTACACGCTGGTCGATGGCTCCTACGTCTACACCGGCACGCCGCAGGCTTATCTCGACTACTTCAAGTGCACGGGCACCGCGCCGAGCGTGATGTGCACCGGCAGCAACGTGCTGGGCATTCCCGCGACGGTGGGCTGGTCGCGCGACGACCGCGACAGCGCGCTGGTGCCGACCACCGGGCGCCTGCAGCGCGCGAACCTCGAAGTGGGCGTGGGCAGCGCACTGCGCTACCTGAAGACCGACTACCAGTACCAGCAGTACTTCGCGCTCTCCAAGCAATACACGCTGGCCATCAACGGCCAACTCGGCTATGCAAAGGCGCTGGGCGGCAGCACCTTCCCGATCTTCAAGAACTTCTATGCGGGCGGGCTCGGCTCGATCCGCGGCTTCGAGCAGAACTCGCTCGGGCCGGTCGATGCGGTCACGGGCGGTTCGCTCGGCGGCACGCGCAAGGCGATCTTCAACATGGAGTTCAGCACGCCCTTCCCCGGCGCGGGCAACGACCGGTCGCTCAGGCTCTACACCTTCTTCGATGCGGGCAACGTGTTCGCCGACCGCACGGCCAGCATGACCGATGCGCAGTGGAAAGCGCAGAACCGCATCCGCGCCTCGGCGGGCCTGGGCATCAGCTGGATCTCGCCGCTGGGCCCGCTGCGGCTCGCGTATGCGGTGCCGCTGGCCTACCAGAAGGCGGACACCGCCAACGGCATCGCGGCGGACCGCACGCAGCGCTTCCAGTTCCAGATCGGCACCTCCTTCTGAAGAAAGAAAGGACAACGCCATGAGCCGCATCCTGATGGTCGAAGACGGGCGCGACAGCGCCTTTGCGCTGCTGGACCACCTCTGCAACGCGGGCCACGAGGTCGAGCACATCGGCGACGGCGCGGCGGCGCTGGACCGCATCCTGAGCTCGCCGCCCGCGCTCACGCTGCTCGACGTGGTGCTGCCTCGGATCGACGGCCTCGAGGTGCTGCAGAAGGTGCGCTCGCACAGCGATCATCCGATCATCATGCTCACGGCGCGCACGCGCGAGGTCGACCGCCTGCGCGGGCTCGACCTGGGCGCCGACGACTATGTCTGCAAGCCGTTCTCGCCGCGCGAAGTGGTGGCGCGCGTGCACACGGTGCTGCGCCGGCATGCGCAGCGCGATGGTGCTTGCGGGGCGCCGTCGAAGTCGGTGTCTTTCCGGGACGCGCACGGCGGCGCGCACCTGGAGGGGCACGCGCTCGATCTCACGCGCCGCGAGTTCCTGCTGCTGCGCACGCTGTCGCGCGATCCGGGTCGGGTGTTCACGCGCTCCAAGCTGCTGGAGGCGGCGTTTCCGGAAGCGCTCGATGTGAACGAGCGCGCGGTCGACGGGCACATCAAGAACCTGCGCAAGAAGCTCACGGCCGCGGCGCCTTCGCACGGCTGGATTCGCTCGATCTATGGCGTGGGCTTCAGCTTCGCGGAGCGGCCGGCCTGAGCACGGCACACGGCGTCGCGTTGCGTGGCCGGGCCCGTGCGCATGATCGGCGCCAGGGTCGAGAGGCTTGCGCTGCGTCCCTCGGCTGGATGGCGCTCGCCGCATCCCCCACGCGCGGCGATGCAGGCGCCCAGCGCCAGGCCGCCGAAGGCCAGCAGGCCCATGAGGCGCTGCATCGGCGGCAACCCGCCGGTCGATGGTGTCGCCACGGGATGCACCCAGGCGGTTTCGCTGTGAGATGGCATCGCGGTCTGCAACGCTCAGTCTTCGGTGAATTGCGCGACGCCGCTCATGCGCTTTCCTTCTCGGCTTCGACGCCCGGCTCCCTGGCCCGGGTGGCGCGCGCCTCCGCCCAGACGACCAGCAGCGTCCACACATGGGTGACCACCCAGAAGACCGCCGTGAGCCACAACAGGACCAAGCCCATGCCGTCCTCGGACCAGGCATCGGCCCACGACCAGGCGGGGCGCGTCGGCGCGCAGTGCGCCGGACTGGCCCAGGCCAGCACGGCGGCCACGAAGGCGGAGAGGAACTTTTTCGGTGAGCTAAAGGTGGCCGGGTTCATGGGCCCGCATCGTGCGTTTCGAATCGGGAGAAATGTGGGAGGGCCGCCCACCGGATTCCATCCGGATTCCTCCCAGATTTCTCCCCATTTGGCCGTCATGATCCGCCGCTTGCCTATGACGCCCGCCTGCCCGAAACGCATGTCGCAGAATGCGGCCATGCCTGCCCAGAGCCCATGCCGCGTCTGACACTCTCCCGCAAGATCTTCCTGGCGCTGGCCGCCTTGCTGGTCGTGTTGCTGCTCAGCTTCGTGGGCTTTTCCATCATCGCGCTGCAGCGGGGCCTGGGGGCCTACGTCGCCGAGATCGAGATCCGGCGCATGGACTGGCTCTCGCAACTTCTCTTGAAGCACTACGCTGCCAACGGCGACTGGAAGAAACTGCGCGACAACGACGAGGCCTGGCATCGCCTCCGCATGGGCCAGTTGGCGGGCGTGCTCGACGGCGCAGCCAGCCCCGACGACCGGCGGCTTCCGCCCTGGTACGAGCGCCGCGCGCCAGGCACGGGCAGGCTCGAAGGCGATACCGACAACGGCGCACCGCCGCCGGCTCCGCCTTCCTCGTCGCCCGCCGGCTCGCCGCAACTGGACCTGCTGCCGCGGCGCTTCTCGATGCCGCCGCCGCCCTGGTTCTTTCCCGATCCGCGCGGTGCGGCCGATTCGATCTACCAGCGCCTGGCCGTGCTCGATGCGCAAGGCGCATTGGTGGTCGGCGCCACCATCGACCTGGAGAACGCCGCGCGCATGCCGATCCGGCGCGGGCGCTCGGTGGTCGGCTATCTCGCGCTTGCGCCAATGGAAGGCCTCGAGAGCGAGGCCGACCGCGCCTTCATCGCGCGCCAGTCCGGCGTGATCGCGCTCACCGGCCTGTGCGGACTCGCGTTCGCGCTCGTGCTGTCGTGGCTGCTCGCGCGCCGCTGGTTCAAGCCCATCGACGCGCTGACGCAGGCCGCGCAGGACGTGGCGCGCGGGCGGCTCTCCACGCGCGTGGCCGTGCATGGTTCCGACGAACTCGCGCTGCTGGGCAAGACCTTCAACGACATGGCGCAGCGCCTGGACAAGGTCGAGGCCTCGCGGCGCGCCTGGCTGGCCGACGCGGCGCACGAGCTGCGCACGCCGCTCGCGGCGATGCGCGCCGAGATCGAGGCGCTGCAGGACGGGGTGCGCACCTTCGACGAACGCACCGCGCTGCGCATGCACCGGCAGGTGATCCGCCTCGGCCAGCTGGTCGATGACCTGCGCAGCAGCATGCGCGAGCCGCAGAACGATCTGCTCACCACCGCCGTGTTTCCGCTCACGCTGCTGAAGGAGGCGCTGGACCACACGCGCGACCGCTTCGCGCAGCGCGGCATCGCGGTCGACCGGGAAGCGATCGACCGCATCGCCGCATCGGCCCAGCCGGTGATCGATGGCGACGCGCACCGGCTGCACCAGGTCTTCATGAACCTGCTGGAGAACACGCTGGCCTACACCGATGCGGGCGGCCGGCTGCGCCTCGACGTGACCATCGAAGGCGCGTGGACCGGCAACTGCCTCACGCTGCTGTTCGACGACAGCGCGCCGGGCGTGTCCGAAGAAGAAATCCCGCGGCTCTTCGACCGCCTGTTCCGCGGCGAAACCTCGCGCAGCCGCGCGCTCGGCGGCTCGGGCCTCGGACTCTCGATCTGTCGCGCGACCATCGAGGCGCATGGCGGCAGCATCGAGGCCGCCCCGTCGCCGCTCGGCGGACTGCGCATGACCCTCACCCTTCCACTGGCGGCATCCGCATGACACGCATCGTCATCGTCGAGGACGAGATCGACATCGCCTCTGTGGTGCAGGACTACCTCCGCCACAGCGGCTACGAGACCGCGCACTTCGCCGATGGGCAGAGCGCGCTCGAAAGCATCGTGGCCTCGCCGCCCGACCTGACGCTGCTGGACATCATGCTGCCGCGGCTGGACGGCATCGAGGTGCTGCGCCGCGCGCGCGAGCACACGGCGCATCCGATCATCATGCTCACCGCGCGCATCGAGGAGGTGGACCGCCTGCTCGGCCTGGAGCTCGGCGCGGACGATTACGTGTGCAAGCCCTTCTCGCCGCGCGAGCTGGTGGCGCGCGTGCGTGCCGTGCTGCGGCGCACAGCACCCGGCAGCGGGCCCGGACAAGCCCCGCAGTGCGATGCGCCGGGCCTCGTGCTCGACGATGTGCACTGGCGCGCATCGCTCGAAGGCACGCCGCTGAACCTCACGCGCCGCGAGTTCGGGCTGCTGCAGGTGTTGTCGCGGCACCCGGGGCGCATCTTCTCGCGTGCGCGGCTGCTGGAGCTTGCCTACGACGACACGGTGGACGTGACCGAGCGTGCCATCGACAGCCATGTGAAGAACCTGCGTCGCAAGCTGGGCGCGGTGTCGCCCGCGCACGACTGGATCCGGTCGGTGTATGGCGTCGGGTTCGCGTGGGAGGCGCCGCCGCAGGCCTGACTTGACGGCCTGAAGGTTCGCGGCCTCGTGGCATGCATCGTGCAAGATCGCAGCCATGCTCCCCTTGTCTTCCGATGCGCTGCGCCAGCGCCTGCGTTCCTTTGCTTCCCGCGCGCAGCCGCTGCGCATTCTTCTCACCCTTGGCAGCCTGATGGCGGTGTGCAGCTACACCGGCCACACCGATGCGGTGATCCCCTTGTTTCTCGGCGCCATCGCCAGTGCGCTCGCCGAAACCGACGACAGCTGGCGCGGCCGCCTTCGGGCGCAGCTCGTGACGCTCGCCTGCTTCGCGGTGCTGTCGTTCTCGGTCGAGGCGCTGTTCGGCCGGCCGGTGCTCTTCATCGCTGGCCTGGCGTTCGCGGCCTTCTGGCTCACGATGCTGGGCGCGGTGGAAGCGCGCTACAAGGCCATCGCCTACGCGACGCTGATCCTTGCGATGTACGCGACGCTCGGCATCGAGAACCAGAGCGCGCACGGCCATGATCGCGGGCGCGAATCCTTGTTGCTGCTGGCCGGTGCCGCCTGGTACGGCGTTTTCTCGGTGCTCTGGTGCGCGGCCTTTCCAGCGCAGCCGGTGCAGGCGCGGCTGGTGACGCTGTTCACCGTGCTCGGCAACTTCTTGCGCTTCAAGGCGTCGCTGTTCGAGCCGCTGCGCGGCATCGACATCGAACAGAAGCGGCTCTCGCTCGCGCAGCTCAACGCCGAGGTGGTGACCGAACTGAACGCCGCGAAGGAAAGCATCTTCCGCCGCATCGGCGCGCGGGCGCCGACCGGTCGCATCTCGCGCTACCGCGGGCTCTACCTGATCGCACAGGACGTGCACGAGCGCGCAAGCTCCTCGCACGACGACTACAACGCGCTGGCCGACGCCTTCTTCCACAGCGATCTGCTCTACCGCTGCCAGCGCGTGCTCGGCCTGCAGGGGTTGGCCTGCCAGCGGCTGGCAAGCTCGATCGCGCGGCGTGAGCCTTTCGAGGTGGGCGAGGAAACCGTGCAGGCGCTGGCCGACCTGCGCGGCGCCATCGAACACGAGCGGACGCGGGCGATCACGCCGGAGCGCCTCGCGCTGCTTGCATCAGTGGAAGCGCTGGCGCGCAACCTCGCGCAACTCGACGGGCAACTCGCTGGAGCAAGCCAGCCATCCGCCCGCGCCGGACGGACCGAGATGGGCCTCTTCAACCGCTCGCCGCGTTCGTGGCGCGATGCGGTGGAGCGCGTGCGGCGGCAGCTCACGCCGCGCTCGCCGCTGTTCCGCCATGCGCTGCGGCTGGCGATTGCGCTCGCCGTGGGCTATGGCGTGATGCACCTGATCCATCCCGCGCAGGGCTACTGGATCCTGCTGACCACGCTGTTCGTCTGCCAGCAGACCTTCGGCGACACCGTCTCGCGCATGGGCCAGCGCATCACCGGCACGGCGCTGGGGGTTGTCGCGGGCTGGGCGTTGCTGCAGCTCTTTCCGCAGCCGCTGGTGCAGTCGGTGATCGCGGTGGTGGCCGGCGTGCTGTTCTTCGCGACGCGCGCCACGCGCTACCTGCTCGCGACGGCCGCGATGACGCTGCTGGTGCTGATGTGCTTCAACCAGGTGGGCGACAGCGGCTTGCTGCTCGTGCCGCGGCTGGTCGATACCGCCATCGGCAGTGTCATCGCCGGCCTCGCGGTGCTGCTGGTGCTGCCGCACTGGCAGGCGCGGCGCATCAACGAGCTGGCGGCCACGGCGATGCGCAGCCATGCGGGGTACCTGCGCCGGATCGTCGAGCAATACGGCACAGGTCCGCGCGACCATCTGGACTACCGCCTCGCGCGGCGCAACGACCACAACGCCGATGCGGCGCTGTCGACGGCGGTGTCGGACATGTTCCGCGAGCCGGGCTACGTGCGGCCGCGCGCGGGCATCGCGCTGCGCTTTCTGATCCGCTCGCACACGCTCCTGAGCTATCTGTCGGCGCTCGGCGCGCACCGCGCCGCGCTGCCCGATTCGCCGCACATGGCGGTGCTGCGCGACGCGGCCGAAGCTGCGGCTGCGGCGCTCGATGCGCTGGCCGGCGGGTTGCAGGGCGGCGCGATCGGGGACGGTCCCGCCACCGAACCCGCCGTCCGCGCGGCCCTTGCGGCGGCTGTGGCCCCGGCCGGCGATGCCGGCGCGGCGGAACGCACCATCCACACCGAACTGGCCCTGGTCTGGCTTCAGATCGATGCGCTGCGCATCCATGCGCGCGAGTGGCTGCAGCCGGACGACGACGCGGCGCCGGCGACCGAAGGCGCCTGAAACGTCCGACCGCCCCGGTCGGTGAAACAACCCGCCCAAAAGCCCGGCAAGGGGCGACGGGTAAAATGGCGGTTCATGTCACGCTGGTTCGCCGCTACCGTTCTCACCCTCATGCTGTCGCTCTACGGCTTCGCCGTGTTCGCGCAGGGGTTGGTGGGCGCCGGTCATCCCGCGCATGCCACGGCCGACATGCAGATCTGCACCACCAGCACGGCGCTCGCCGACGCACTCGTGAGCGATGCCATGGACCTGTCGGACGAGTTGCCCTCGCATGAGGAGGCAGGCTCCGAACACGTCGAACTGGTCGACGCCCGCCACCCCTTGGCGGTGCCGCTTTTTCTCTCCGAGCAACCGCGCGGCCTCGCCCTGACGCCCGCGCTCTCGCCGCTCCTCGATCGGCCCAAGCGGCCACCCCGCGCCGCCGCCCTGGTCGTCGCCTAAGGCTTCGCCGCGATGGGAGCCTTTGCGGCTCCCGCCTTCTTCTCGATCCGACCGCGTCGCCGCATTCCGGCAAGCGCACCCGCATCGCGAACACCGCCCCCTCTCGTGCCATTTACCGCGTCCCCGCTTCGTCGGGACGCCCGATCAAGGAATCAGAATGAACAACGGACAACCCACTTACCACCCCGGCTTCGACGCACCGATCGCGTCGGCCCAGGAACGCAACCGCGTTCTTCGCAACACCTACTGGCTGCTCGCGCTGTCGATGGTGCCCACCGTGCTCGGCGCCTGGATCGGCGTTACCACCGGCCTCGCGCGCGCCATGTCGCCGGGCATCGGCCTCATGGTGTTCCTCGGCGGCGCCTTCGGCTTCATGTACGCCATCGAGAAGACCAAGAACTCGGCCGCCGGCGTGCCGGTGCTGCTGGCCTTCACCTTCTTCATGGGGCTGATGCTGTCGCGTCTCGTGGGCTCGGTGCTGGGCCTCTCGAACGGCGCGAACCTGGTGATGACGGCCTTTGCCGGCACCGGCGCGATCTTCCTGGGCATGGCGACGCTGTCGTCGGTCATCAAGCGCGACCTGTCGGCCATGGGCAAGTGGCTCTTCATCGGCGCCGTGCTGCTGCTGGTGGCGGGCATCGCCAACTTCTTCATCCAGTCGAGCGCGCTGATGATGACGCTGGCGGTCGCCGCCATCGGCATCTTCTCGGCCTTCATCCTGCATGACCTCAAGCGCGTGAAGGACGGCCTGGAGACCAACTACATCTCCGCCACGCTGGGCGTCTATCTCAGCATCTACAACGTGTTCCAGGCACTGCTGGCCCTCTTGGGCATGGGCGGCGGCCGGGACGAGTAACGTCAAGAAGGGAGCCTTCCATGCGCCTCACCACCAAGGGCCGCTTCGCGGTCACCGCGATGATCGACATCGCCCTGCACGGCCGCTCGGGCCCGGTCACGCTGGCCTCGATCAGCCTGCGCCAACGGGTCTCGCTGTCGTACCTGGAACTGCTGTTCGCCAAGCTGCGCCGCAACGACCTGGTCGAATCGACGCGCGGTCCGGGCGGCGGCTATTCGCTCAGCCGCAAGGCCGCGCTCATCAGCGTGGCGGACATCGTGCTGTCCATCGAGGACCACGGCAACGAGACCACGCGCCGCCGTGCCGGCGCGGATGTGGACGACAGCGGCCGCTGCGAGGTCGAGGAGCTCTGGGCCTCGGTCAACCTGCGGGCGGTCGAGTTCCTGAAATCGATCTCGCTGCAGAGCCTGGTCGACGAGCAGAAAGCCAAGGGCGTGCAGGCCGCCACCAGCGTGGCCGGCAGCAGGCGAACCACCGTGGTCGGCACGCCGGTGCGCAAGCCGTTCGTCGTGGACGCGCCGAACTCGGTGTTCGCACTGGGCCGGCGCCAGCAACGCGCCGGTTAGCACCGGTTCCGCCTCACTGCGCAAGCGGCGAGGCGGAGATTCTCCCCAGCCAGATCGCCGGCCACCGCGCCGACGCCCCGCCAACGATCCGGGCAGCCGCAAGGCTGTGCCAGCGTTGGCTTTTTTTCGTTTGCTTGCCCCTACAGAAAGCCGTGCCATGCGCCGTCTCGCGCCGCAGCGCCCCAGGCAGAATGCACCATTCAGGTGCGAAATCGATGCGCAACCGGGGTTTTCCCGGGCTGCGCCGGACAGCCTCGCACTGCGATTACAGACACTCATGACCTCCAAGCTGCTGCTTTCTCTTTCCCTGCTCGCCTCTCTCGCGCTCGCGGCCTGCGGCGGCAAGCCGGCCCCCGCCGCCGCCGACGCACCGGGCGAAGTCGGCGTGGTGACGCTGCACGCCGGCGACGTGCCGGTGCTCACCGAACTGGCCGGCCGCACTGCGGCATTCCGCGTGTCGGAGGTACGGCCACAGGTCAACGGGATCGTCCGCAAGCGCCTCTTCGAGGAAGGCGGCATGGTCCGCGCGGGGCAGGTGCTCTACGAGATCGAGCCCGGCCCGTTCGAGGCCGCGCACGAGCAGGCCGAGGCCTCGCTGGCCACCGCGCAGGCCAGCATCGCGAGCCTGCGCAGCAAGGCCGAGCGCCATGGCGAACTCGTCAAGGCCAACGCAGTCAGCCGGCAGGAGCACGATGAAGCCCAGGCCGCGCTCGCGCAGGCCCAGGCGGGCGTGAAGGCCGCGCAGGCGGCGGTGAAGGCGGCGCGCATCAACCTCGAATTCACGCGCATCACCGCGCCCATCGCGGGGCGCATCGGGCGCTCGGCGATCACCGAAGGCGCGCTCGTCGCGCCGGGTCAGGCGACGGCGCTGGCGACGATCCAGCGGCTCGATCCGATCTACGTCGACGTCATCCAGTCGAGCCTGGAACTCACGAAGCTCAAGCGCCGCTTCATCTCGGGCGACATGGCGCCGGCCAGCACGCGCGTGACGCTGCGCATGGAAGACGGCCTGCCCTATCCGCACGAAGGCACGCTGAAGTTCACCGAGGTCGGCGTCGATGCCGAGACGGGCTCGGTCACGCTGCGCGCGGAATTTCCGAACCCTCAAGGGCTGCTGCTGCCCGGCATGTACGTGCGCGCGCAGGTGGAGGCCGGCGTGGAACGCCACGCCGTCCTCGCGCCCCAGCGCGGCGTGAGCCGCGACGAAAAAGGCGAGCCGACCGCGCTGGTCGTCGGCGCGGACGACAAGGTCGAGCTGCGGCCGCTCGAAGTGCGCGGCGCGGCGGGCGACCAGTGGATCGTGAGCAAGGGCCTGCGCGAAGGCGACCGCCTCGTGGTCGACGGCCTGCAGCGCGCGCACCCCGGCGAGAAGGTGAAGCCGGTGCCGGTGTCCCTCGAGGCGGCCACCGCTGCCACCACGGCCGCCGAATGAAACACAAGACAAGAAGACAGCAGTGATCGCGAATTTCTTCATCCAGCGTCCGGTGTTCGCCTGGGTCATTGCCATCCTCATCATGCTGGCCGGCGGCGTGGCCATTCGCACGCTGCCGGTGTCGCAGTACCCGGACATCGCACCGCCCACCGTCGTCGTCTCCGCCAACTACCCCGGCGCCTCGGCGCAGGCGCTCGAGACCAGCGTCACGCAGGTCATCGAGCAGCAGTTGAAGGGCATCGACGGCCTGCTGTACTTCAAGTCGACGAGCAGTTCCGCCGGCTGGGCCGAGATCAGCGTCACCTTCCGCCAGGGCATCGATCCCGACACCGCGCAGGTGCAGGTGCAGAACAAGGTCAACCAGGCCGCGAGCCGCCTGCCGCAGGCGGTGCAGCAGCAGGGCCTGACGGTCGCGAAGTCGCAGAACAACTTCCTCTTGATCGTGGCGCTCTACGACCAGACCGACCAGCGCACCGACACCGACATCGCCGACTGGATGGCCAGCAATCTGCGCGATGCGATCAGCCGCGTGGACGGCGTGGGCTCGGTGCAGGCTTTCGGCGCGGCGTATGCGATGCGCATCTGGCTCGATCCGCACCGGCTCGCGAGCTACCAGCTCATGCCCTCGGACGTGACGGCCGCGGTGGCCGCGCAGAACACGCAGGTGTCGGTCGGCGAGATCGGCGCGCGGCCCTCGTCGGCGAAGCAGCAGCTCAACGCCACGGTCACCGCGCTCTCGCGGCTGCAGACGCCCGAACAGTTTCGCGACATCGTGCTCAAGACGCAGGCCGATGGCGCCGTGGTGCGGCTGGGCGACGTGGCGCGCGTGGAGATCGGCAGCGAGTCGTATGGCGAGACCACGCGCCTGAACGGCCATCCGGCCGCAGGCTCGGCCGTGATGCTGGCGCCGGGCGCCAATGCGCTCACCACCGCGAATGCGGTGAAGGCGCGCATCGCCGAACTCGAAGCCTCGCTGCCCGCGGGCCTGCGCGTGGCCTATGCGGAAGACACGACGCGCTTCGTGAAGATCTCGATCCAGTCGGTCATCAAGACGCTGCTCGAAGCCATCGCGCTGGTGGTGGTCGTGATGTTCCTTTTCCTGCAGAACTGGCGCGCCACGGTGATTCCCGCGATCACCGTGCCGGTGGTGCTGCTCGGCACCTTCGGCGTGCTCGCGGGCTTCGGCTATTCGATCAACGTGCTGACGCTGTTCGGCATGGTGCTGGCCATCGGCCTTCTGGTGGACGACGCCATCGTGGTGGTGGAGAACGTCGAGCGCGTGATGCATGAGGAAGGGCTCGACGCCAAGGCCGCCACGATCAAGTCGATGGGCGAGATCACCGGTGCGCTGATCGGCATCGCGGTGGTGGTGTCGGCGGTGTTCCTGCCGATGACGTTCTTCGGCGGTTCGGTGGGCGTGATCTACCGGCAGTTCTCGGTGACGATCATCGCGTCGATGGCGCTGTCGGTGGTGGTCGCCATCGTGCTGATTCCCGCGCTGTGCGCGCGCTTCCTGAAGGCGGGCACGGCGCCGCGCACACGCGGCTTTCTCGGTGCGTTCAACCGCCGCTTCGATGCGGCGCAGGGGCGCTACGTCGGCCTCTTGGGCCGCATGCTCGGCAAGCCCTGGCGCTTTGCCGCCATCTACCTGGCCATCGTGGCCGGCATGGGCGTGCTCTACCTCAGCCTGCCCGGCGGCTTCCTGCCCGAGGAAGACCAGGGCAGCGTGATGGTGCAGCTCACGCTGCCGGCGGGCGCCACCCAGGGCCGCACCGACGCAGTGAACCGGGCCGTCGAGAAGCACTTTCTCGAGACCGAGAAGGACACCACCGACACGATCTTCACCATCTCGGGCTGGAGCTACGGTGGCTCGGGGCAGAACCAGGGCATGGCTTTCGTCTCGCTCAAGGACTGGTCGGAACGGCGCGGTGCGGACAAGCGCGCACAGGCCATCAGCGAACGCGCCGGCACCGCGCTCTCGGCGCAGCAGCGCGACGCCGAGGTCCATGGCATGGTGCCGCCGCCCATCGAAGGGCTGGGCGAATCCAACGGCTTCGAGTTCTGGCTGCAGGACACCTCCGGCATGGGCGCCACGCGGCTCGTGCAGGCGCGCGAGAAGCTCGTGCGCGACGCGAAGAAAGACACGCGCCTGCAGTCCGTGCGCGCCAACAGCATCGCCAACACGCCGCAGCTGCAGGTCGACATCGACCAGTTGAAGGCTTCGGCGCTGCGGCTCTCGCTGGACGATGTGAACACCACGCTGGGCACGGCCTGGGGCGGCAACTACGTGAACGACTTCATCGACCGCGGCCGCGTGAAGCGCGTGTACGTGCAGGCCGATGCGCCCTATCGCTCGGCGCCGGAAGACATCCGCCAGTGGTCGGTGCGCGGCGCGACCGGCGCGATGACGCCGTTCTCCGCCTTCGCCACCACGCGCTGGAGCCAGGGCGCTTCGCAGCTGGAGCGCTACAACGGCGTGCCGGCCGTGCAGATCCAGGGCGCCGCCGCGCGGGGCGTGAGCTCGGGCACGGCCATGGCCGCCATCGAGACGGTCGCGAAGAAGCAGAGTGGCACGGGCTACGCATGGAGCGGGCTCTCCTACCAGGAGCGCCTGTCGGGCGGGCAGGCGCCGCTGCTGTTCGCGCTGTCGATCCTCGTGGTGTTCCTGTGCCTCGCGGCGTTGTACGAGAGCTGGTCGGTGCCGTTCTCGGTGATGCTGGTCATTCCGCTGGGCGTGCTCGGCGCGGTGATCGCTGCGGCACTGCGTGGGCTGTCGAACGACATCTACTTCCAGGTCGGGCTGCTCGCGACCATCGGGCTGTCGGCCAAGAACGCGATTTTGATCATCGAGTTCGCGGAAGCGGCGCTGCGGCGCGGCGTGCCGCTGCTCGACGCGGTGGCCGAAGGCGCGCGCCTGCGGCTGCGGCCCATCCTGATGACATCGCTCGCCTTCCTGGCCGGCGTGATTCCGCTGGCGCTCGCCACCGGTGCGGGTTCGGGCAGCCAGACGGCGATCGGCACCGGCGTGTTCGGCGGGGTGCTCGCGGCAACGGCGCTGGGGATCTTCTTCGTGCCGCTGTTCTATCTGCTGGTGAAGCGGGCGGCTGTGCGATGGGGCGGACCGAAGACGAAGGCGGTGCCTGCGGGCTGATCAACTGCGCAGGTCGGCGCGGGTCGGCGCGGTCTCAGCGCGGCCGGGCCGCGGCGGCGCCGCGCGACAGCCCGGGCAGTTGCCATCCGAACGTCATGCCCGCCGCCCGCGACCAGAATCGCCGCCGCGCCGACAAGCTGCGCCGGCGTCAGCCGCTGGCCGAAGGCCACAAAGTCCACACCGATCGCGACCAGCGGATAGATGAACGACAGCGCGCCGGCCACCGTCGTCGGCAGCTTCTGGATCGCGCCGTACAAGAGGATGAACACGAGCCCGGTATAGATCACGCCCATCGTGAGATGCACGCCCCAGGTGCCCGCGTCGGTGGGCAGCGCCCGCAGGTTCGCGAACGGCGCGAGCATGAGGATGCCGACACAGACCTGGATCAGCGCGATGAGATGCGGTGCCATGTCGCCGAGCTTCTTCGCGACGATCGCGGCCACCGCGTAGCAGAAGGCGGCGCCCAAAGCCATCAGCACGCCCGTGAGATAGGCCGAGCCGTCGGCGCTCCCGCCGCCCTTCGCCTGCGCCACCAGCACGACGCCGGCGAATGCGATGCAGAGCCACGCCACCTTCATCGCCGTCAACCGCTCGGAGAACAGCAGCGCACCGAGCGCGACGAGCATGAAGGGTTGCGTGTTGTAGACCGCGGTGGCGATGGAGATCGATGCACGCGAGAACGACGCGAAGATCAGCAGCCAGTTGACCACCAGCGCCACGCCGCCGAACGCGGCCAGCGCGAAGGTGCGCGGCGTGAGGCCGCGGCGCAGCACGCCCAGCGCGGCGCATGCGACGAAGAGCGTGGCGGCGCCGAACACGCAGCGCCAGAACAGCACGTCGACCAGCGGTTGGTTGAAGCGCACCACGAACCAGCCGATGGTTCCGGAAATCACCATGGCGGCGCTCATCTCGAGCGCGCCGCGAAGCTTGGTTTGCATGGTGCCGAGCGTGCCAGCTTCCGCGTCGAAAGAGAATGCTTTTAAAAAGGCAAAGACGGCCGGTTGCCATCGAAAATTAGGTACAACCCGCCAACCACGGAGATCGACCCATGCTGGACGACATCGACGAAAACATCCTCGCAGCCCTCGGCACCAACGCCCGCATGTCGCTCAAGGAGCTCGCGCTGCAGGTCGGGCTTTCTTCCCCCAGCGTGGCCGAGCGGCTGCGGCGGCTGGAAGAGCGCGACGTGATCCGCGGCTACACGCTGGCGCTGAATCCGAAGGCGCTCGGCTACCAGTTCCAGGCCATCGTGCGCATCCGCCCTTTGCCGGGCCAGTTGCAGGCGGTGCAGAAGCTGATCGAGGATACGCCGCAGTTCTGCGAGTGCGACAAGGTCACGGG
Source organism: Variovorax sp. W2I14 (assembly GCF_050435205.1). Classification (NCBI taxonomy): domain Bacteria; kingdom Pseudomonadati; phylum Pseudomonadota; class Betaproteobacteria; order Burkholderiales; family Comamonadaceae; genus Variovorax; species Variovorax sp. W2I14. Next base: position 3,842,254 of record NZ_JBNDJX010000001.1, read on the forward strand.
CGAAGACTGCTTCATTGCGCGGCTCCTGCTGCAATCGATCGAGCAGCTCGACGGCATCCTCGACCACATCGCGGCGAAGGCCGAGACCAACACCGCGATCGTGAAGGCGCACACCATTGCGAGGCGGCTGCCGCCGCTGAGGCCGCCGGAGATTTCCGGCCGCTGAACGCCGCCGCGCCCGCGGCGAGGGTCATCAGGGCGCGAAGCCCGAGCGGCGCACCACCGGCTCCCATTGCTGGCGGTAGGTCTTGAGCATTTGCGCGGTCTCCGCGGCGGTGCTCACGACGGGCGTGATGTAGAGCGCATCGGCCGCCTTCTGCAGGCCCGGGTCCTGCATGACTTCGCGGATCTTCGTGGCCAGCAGTTGCACCTTCGGCTGCGGCATCGTGCTCGGCGCGAAGAAGGTGTTCCAGCCGTCGGCATCGATCTTCATGCCGGCCTCGCGAAAGGTCGGCACGTTGGGCGCAAAGCTCGCGCGCTTCTTGCCCGACACGGCCAGGATGCGGATCTTGCCGGCCACGTGCTGCGCGTAGAGCGAGTCCATGGTGTCGATCGCGATCGGCAGCGAGCCGCCGCTCAGGTCGGCCGCGAGCGGCGCCGAGCCGCCGTAGCCCTTGATCTGCGGCTGCACGCTCAGCGCATCGCCCACCATGAGGCCGAAGAAGTGCGGCAGGCTGCCGGTCGCGGGCACGCCGAAGACCGCTTCTTCCGGATGCGCCCAGAGCCGGCCCACCAGGAACATCGCGCGGTCGAGCTGCAGCTTGTTGCCCACGGCCAGCGCGAAGTCGTAACTGCTGACCTGGGAGACCGGCACGAAGTCCTTGTCGGGGTCGTAGCCCAGGTCCTTGAACACCAGGGGCGCCACCACCATCACGGCGGGGTTGCCGAGCATCAGCACGTTCTCGCCGGCGGGTGCGCGCTTGATCTGCTTGGCCGCGAGCCGGCCGCCTTCGCCGGGGCGGTTCTCGACCGTCACGGGCACGCCGAGCTTGGGGCTCAGGCGCTCCGCGATCAGCCGCGCCATGCGGTCGGTGCTGCCGCCGGGCGCATAGCCGACGACGAGCACGAGCGGTGCGTCGAGGTTTTCCGCATGCGCGGGCACGAAGGCGCCGCAAGCCGCGAGAGAGGCAAGAGCGGCGACGCACCATGCGGTGATTTTTCGCCGGGGAAAAAGAATGGCCACGAGATGTCCTGCTTCCGGCGACAGACCGGTTTCTGTTACTTTGTTTATACGCAAGTAACAAATAGTTGATCTAATCCACCATCGGCCGCCGAGGCGGCGCAGCCACAACCCCTTGCGATCTCCCCCATGTCAGTTTTTCCCGATGCGGGCGCATTGCGCGCTCCCCGTTCCCTGGACGACCTGCTGCTCTATCGGCTGTCGCGTGCGGCGCGCGCCGGCAGCGGCATGGTGACCCGCATGGTCGAGGGCGGCTTCGGCATCACGCGCCGCGAGTGGGGAATGATCAGCACGCTCGCGGAGGTCGGCGAGATCACGCCCTCGGCGCTCGCGCAGCGCCTAGACCTGGACCGCGTGCGCACCTCGCGGGGCCTGCGCAGCCTCACCGAGAAGAAACTGGTCGAGCGCCGCCAGGACACCGAGGACCGCCGCGAAGTGCATGTGCGCCTGAGCTCTTCGGGCCGGCAACTCTTCGGCGAGCTGTTTCCCCGCGTCGCAAGTCTCAACAGCGAACTGCTCGACGGCATCGATGCCGCGCACATCGATATCTTTCTCCAGTGCCTGCGCCGGCTCGAAGTGCGCGGCACCGAACTGAGCGCGCAAGGCGTGGTGCCCGAAAAGGCCGACCGCCGCGCGGGCGGCACGCGCCATCACTGGCCCAAGCGCGGCAATTGAGCGGCGCGCGTTCGCGCCCGAAGCCTCGCGCGCCTGCTCATGCACCGGCACATCCCGGTGCTGGTGCTGGTGCTGCGTCAGACCTTAGGCGACGGCCTTTCCAAGCGCCGCCACCACCGCATCGCCCATCTCCTCGGTGCCCACGCGGGTGCAGCCCTGCTGGAAGATGTCGCCGGTGCGCAGGCCGTCCGCCAGCACGCGGCGCACCGCGCCTTCCACGCGCCCTGCATTGCCGGGCTGGTCGAACGAGAAGCGCAGCATCATCGCCATCGACAGGATCGAGGCCAGCGGATTCGCGAGGTTCTTTCCCGCGATGTCAGGGGCGGTGCCGTGCACCGGCTCGTACAAACCGAAGCTGCCCGCCGCCATCGACGCCGAGGGCAGCATGCCGATGGAGCCGGTGAGCATCGCGGCGGCGTCCGAGAGGATGTCGCCGAAGATGTTGCCGGTGACGATCACGTCGAACTGCTTGGGCGCGCGCATCAACTGCATCGCGGCCGCATCGACGAAAAGATGCGTGAGCTCGACGTCGGGATATTCCTTGCCCACGCGCGTGACCACCTCGCGCCACAGCTGCATCACCTCCAGCACGTTCGCCTTGTCGACCGAGCAGAGCTTCCGGCCGCGCGTGCGTGCGGTGCGGAATGCGACGTGCGCGATGCGCTCCACCTCGGGTTCCGAATAGCGCATCGTGTTGAAGGCTTCGCGTTCGCCGCTGGCATTGAGGCCGCTGCCGCGCGGCTCGCCGAAATACACGTCGCCGGTGAGTTCGCGCAGGATCATCAGGTCGAGCCCATCGACCACCTCGGGCTTGAGGGTCGAGGCGCCGATCAGTTCGGGGAACAGGAAGGCCGGGCGGAAGTTGGCGAACAAACCCAGTTCCTTCCGCAGGCGCAGCAGGCTCGCACCGGGCCGCATCATGAACGGAATCTCCTCGTCGCCGGGCATGCCCGCCGAGCCGAACAAGATCGCGTCGGCCTTCTGCGCAATCTCGCTCGTGGCCGCGGGCAGCGGATCGCCGGCGGCATCGATGCCGGCCTGTCCGATCGCCGCTTCCACCAGTTCCAGCGATTGGCCGTGGCCCACCACCGCCTTGAGCACCTTCACGGCCTGCGCCGTGACTTCGCGGCCAATGCCGTCGCCCGGCATCACTGCAATCTTCATTTCAAACCTTTCAGGATCACTGCTTCAAAGAGGAGCCGCGCCGCGTGCGCGGCCTTGCTCGAATGCGTCGATGGCGGCGTGCTGCGCCAGCGTGTAGTCGATCTCGTCCAGCCCTTCGAGCAGGCACTGGCGCGGAAACGGATCGATGTGGAAGGGCTCGACGCGGCCGCCCGGACCGGCGACGGTCTGCGTGCGCAAGTCGACGGTCATGCGGGTGCCCGGCGCCGCGAGCAGGTCGTCCAGCATCCGCTGCACCACGGCTTGGGGCAGGCGCACCGGCAAGAGCCCGTTCTTCAATGCGTTGCTGAAGAAGATGTCGCCGAAGCTCGGCGCGATCACCGCGCGAAAGCCTCCGTCGTACAACGCCCAGACCGCATGCTCACGCGACGAGCCGCAGCCGAAGTTGGGCCCGGCCACCAGGATGCGCGCATCGGCATACACCGGCGCGTTGAGCACGAATTCGTCGCGGCGACGGCCGTGCGCGTCATGCCGCACGTCGTGGAAAAGATAGTCGCCGAAGTTGTCGGACCGCGGCTTCTGCAGGTAGAGCGCGGGCACGATCTGGTCGGTGTCGATGTTGGCGCGCGCCAGCGGCACCGCCAGCGCGTCGAGTCGTGTGAAGGCTTCCATGGGAGTTGCTGTTCAGTGTTGTCTGTCAGTGCGATGCGAGCAGGCTGCGCACGTCGGTCAGCCGTCCGGTGATGGCGGCGGCCGCGGCCATCGCCGGGCTCATGAGGTGCGTGCGCGAACCCGGCCCCTGCCGGCCGACGAAGTTGCGGTTGGAGGTCGAGGCGCAGCGCTGGCCCGCGGCCACCTGGTCGCCGTTGGTGCCCAGGCACATCGAGCAGCCGGCATGGCGCCACTGCAGGCCCGCCGCGCGGAACACGGCATCGAGCCCCTCGGCCTCGGCCTGCTGCTTCACGAGGCCGGAGCCGGGCACGACCCAGGCTTCGACACCCTCGGCCACGCGCCGCCCGCGCACCACCTCGGCGGCGCTGCGCATGTCCTCGATGCGGCCGTTGGTGCACGAGCCGATGAAGACGCGATCGACCGCCACCTCGTCGAGCATCTGCCCTGCCTCCAGGCCCATGTAGGCGAGCGTGCGCTGCATCGATGCGCGGCGCTCGGCGGTGGCGGCTTCGGCGGGGTCGGGCACGCGGCCGGTGATCGGCAGCGCATCCTCGGGGCTGTTGCCCCAGGTGACCATCGGCGCGATGTCGTCGGCGGAAAGACGCAACTCGGTATCGAACACCGCGCCCTCGTCGCTCGGCAACTGGCGCCAGCGCGCGACCGCCTCGTCCCACGCGGCACCCTGCGGCGCCTCGGGCCGGCCGGCCAGCCATTCGAAGGTGGTGTCGTCGGGCGCCACCATGCCCGCGCGCGCGCCGGCCTCGATGGACATGTTGCACACCGTCATGCGCCCGGCCATCGAGAGCGCGCGGATCGCCTCGCCCGCGTATTCGATGACGTGCCCCGTGCCGCCCGCGGCGCCGAGCCGCGCGATGACCGCGAGGATGATGTCCTTGGCCGAGACGCCTTCGGACAAGCGCCCATCGATCGTCACGCGCAGCGTGCGGGGCTTGCGCTGCCACAGCGTCTGCGTGGCGAGCACATGCGCCACTTCCGAGGCACCGATGCCGAAGGCCAGCGCACCCAGCGCGCCGTGCGTGGCGGTGTGGCTGTCGCCACAGACGATCACGCTGCCCGGCAGGCTCAGGCCCTGCTCCGGCCCCACCACGTGCACGATGCCCTGGCGCAGATCGTCCAGGCCGAAGAAGCGGATGCCCGCGGCCGCGCTGTCGTCCCGCAGCGCCTCGGCCATCGCGCGCTTCTCGGGGTCGGCGATGTCGGCGAGCGCGCGCGAACCGGTGGGCACGTAGTGGTCGGGCGTGGCGAAGGCGCGGTCCGGGCGGCGCACCGGAAGGCCGCGCTGGCGCAGCATCTCGAAGGCGGGCGCGGAGCCGTCCTGCACCAGGTGGCGGTCGACGTACAGCAGGCTCTGGCCGTCGTCGCGCTGCATCACCACGTGCGGCTGCCAGATCTTGTCGAAGAGGGTGCGGGGAGCGAGGGACATGGGGAAAGAAAGAAATGAAGGAGTGATCAGTCGAGCTTCACGCCGGAGATGCGCACGATCTCCGCATAGCGCTTGGTCTCGCTCGCCATGAAGCGCCCGAAGTCCTCGGGCGTGCCGCCGCCGACCTCGGCGCCGAAGGCGGCCATGCGCTTGTGCAGCTCGGGCGACTTGAGCACCGCATTGGCCTCGGCGTTGAGCTTGTCGATGATCGGACGCGGCGTGCCGGCCGGCGCCGAGAGGCCGTACCACGACGAGGCGTAGACGCCTTTGAGGCCCACCTCGTCGAAGGTCGGCACATCGGGCAGCGCGGGGTTGCGCATCTTGGAGGCCACGGCCAGCGCGCGCATGCGGCCGCCGGCGATGAAGGGCAGGCAGGTCGTGGTGTCGAGCATCAGCGACACATGGCCCGCCGCGAGGTCGGCCTCGGCCGGCGCGGTGCCCTTGTAGGGCACGTGCACGATGTCGATCTTCGCGGCCGCGGCGAACTGCACCGCCGCCAGGTGCTGCGACGAGCCGATGCCGCCCGAGCCGTAGTTGAGCTTGCCCGGGTTCGCGCGCGCCGCATCGATCACGTCCTTGACGGTCTTGAACGGCGAGTTGGCCGGCACCACGAGGATGTTGGGCACGGCCGAGACGTAGACGATCGGCTCGAAGTCCTTCACCGGATCGAAGCCGAGCTTGGTGTACAGGCTGATGTTCACCGCGTTCGGGCTGATCGAGGACATCAGCAGGTTGTAGCCATCGGGCTTCTGCCGCGCCGCGAGCTCGGTGCCGATGTTGCCGCCCGCCCCTGCGCGGTTGTCCACCACGAAGGGCTGGCCGAGGCGATGGCCGAGCAGCTCGGACACGATGCGCGCGGTGGTGTCCACGCCGCCGCCCGCGGGCCACGGCACCATCAGCTTGATGGGCTGCGAGGGATAGTTCTTCACGGCCGCGTCGTCGGCCGAGGCGGCGGCGTGCGCGCCGAGCAGCACGGCGGTCATCAGGCAAGAACGCATGCAGGCATGCAGTTTCTTCATCGTCATGGCGGTGTCTCCTGTCTTTGTAATGAGCGCATGCTATGCCTCGACCTGCCCGCCTCGCAATCACAATAAAGGCATGCAGGCATGAGTAAACTTCATACCCCATGACACGCAAACTCCCCCCGCTCAACGCCCTGCGCGCCTTCGAGGCGGCGGCGCGCTGCGGCAACTTCACGCGCGCCGCGCAGGAACTGTTCGTGACGCAGGGCGCCGTCAGCCGGCACATCGCCACGCTGGAAGACTGGCTCGGCGTGCAGCTCTTCGAGCGCGGACGGCATGGCATCCGGCTCACGCCCGCCGGCGAGCGCTATTTCGCGAGCATGCGGGTGGCGCTCGACCAGATCGAGCACGGCACCCGTCAGTTGCAGCAGCAAAGCCCCGACGAATGGCTGCTGCGCATCAAGCTGCCGCCGACCTTCGCGATCCGTTGGCTGATTCCGCGGCTCGCGCGCTTTCATGCGCTGCATCCGCGCATCGATGTGCAGATCACCACGTCGCACAAGCCGACCGACTTCGACCGCGACGACATCGACGTGAGCATTCATTCGGAGCCGAGCCCGCCGGTCGGCCCGGGCTACCGGCTGCTGTTCCGCGAAACGCTGCTGCCGGTGTGCGCGCCGGCGCTGCTGCGCCGCGAACCGCCGCTCGAGCAGCCGAGCGACCTCGCGCACCAGGCGCTGCTCAGTTCGCTCAACCGGCCGCACGACTGGCAGACCTGGCTTGCGGCGGCCGGCGCGCCCGGCATCGACACGCGGCGAGGCCTGCAGTTCGAGAACGCCGCCATGGCCTACCAGGCGGCCGCCGAGGAACTGGGCGTGATGGTCGGGCTGCTCGCCTTCGTGCGCGACGACCTCGCCAGCGGCCGGCTGATCGCGCCCTTCGACCTGCGCGTTCCCACCGAGGGCGGCTACTTCATGGCCTGGCGCGCGGACCGGCCGGTGCCGCAGCGGGTGCGGGATTTCGAGAGTTGGATCGCAGCGGAAGCCGCGACCAGCGAGGCTTGAGCGACCTGCGCTACGAGGAGATGCCCGGCGCCTTCATGTCGTAGGAAATCCGACCCGCCGGCAGATAGAACAGCGCGATGACAGCCCCGTTCTTCGCCTCCGGATAGTGATGGCTCCCCGGCGCGGGCGCGGTCCATCCGCCGTAGCACCATCCGTTGGGACCCGCCAGCGCGGCGCCGTCATTGAGCGGCACCACCATGTTGAATTCGCCGTAGGGGTGCGCGTGGTAGTCGCCGCGAAAGCTCTCTTCGGGGTTGCCTTGCGTGTTGTCGGCGCTGTCCATGTAGACCGCGGTGATGCTGAAGTTGAACGTGCGCGCCGACGGGTCGCACAGCCGCGCGCGCCGGTACTTGCGCCCCTGGATCTCGACATTCGCAGCCCAGCCGTCGCGCACGCCGGCCTTCACCAGCCTGGCCAGCTCGTCATAAAGCGGCGAGCCCGGTGGATACGTGGCGTTGAGCCATTGCTCCACCTCGGTCCCCGTGGTCATGTTCTGGATTTCCGCGAGAAACGGGAGGCTGGTTTCGATCAGTTGTTCCTGGTCGGTCATGGATGGTTTTACCTTTTTTGCTTCGAGAGTTCTTCTTGGCTGCTTCACTCGTCGGCCCGGAAGCCGGAGGCCGCGACCACCGGCTTCCATCGCTCCCGCTCGGTGGCGATGAGGCGAGTGCATTCGGCCGGCCCAAGGTAGGCGGCTTCCAGCCCGATCTGCGACAGGCCTGCAATGAGCGTGCTGTCGCGCGATGCGGTTTGCGTGGCTTCGGCGAGCGTCGCCACGGTTTTCTCCGGCGTGGCGGCGGGCGCGTAGACGCCATAGCTCTCGAGCCCGGTCACGCTGTCGAAGCCCTGCTCCGCAAAGGTCGGCACGTTCTTCAAGAAGCGCGAGCGGCGCTCGCTGCTCGCGGCCAGGAGACGCAGCTTGCCGCCCTCCAGGTACTGGAGAAAGTCCCCCACGAAACCGATGTAGGCGGGGATCTGACCGCCGAGCAGGTCCTGCACCGCGGGCGCGGAACCGCGATAGGCCACGTGCGTGAGCGGCACGCCGGCCGCCTGCGAGAAGCGATAGCCCAGGAACTGCGCGAGCGAGCCGGCCGCGGGCGATGCGTAGGTGCGACCCGTCTCCGTTTTCTTGAGCCAGCGCACGTAGTCGGCCAGCGTCTTCACTTCAGGCGGCACGGCCGTGCTCACGGCCAGCACGCAGGTCGCCGAGGCCAGCAATGCGACGGGCCTGAAATCCTTCGCGGGGTCGTACGCGAGGTTGGCGTAGACGTGCGGGTAGATCGTCATCGCCGAGGTGTGCGTGCACAGCAGCACGCTGCCGTCCGGCTTCTCGCGCTTGAGCTGCGCATTGGCGATGCGTCCGGCGGCGCCGGGCCGGTTGTCCACGAGGTACGGCCGGCCCTGCGTGCGCCACGATTCGGTGAGGCGGCGCGCGGTCTGGTCGAGTGTGCCGCCGGGCGGATAGCCGACGAAGAGCCGCCCGATCGCTGCATCGGTCTGCGCGATTGCAAGTGCCGGCAACAGCGCCGCGCCCGGCACGAGGCACGCGGCGCGCGCTGCGAAAGTCCGCCGTGAAATGTGATGCACCATGATCGATTGCTCCAGTTGTTTGTCTCGCCCATGTCCCGCCAGGAACGCATGGGCGAACGGTGCCACCGCGCATCTGTCACTGGAAGCGATCAATCTGCAACACGACAATGCAGCGCGTGCAACATGAGGAGAAAAAGATGGCCACAGTGAATCCGAACCGCATGGACCTCAACCTGCTTCGCGTGTTCGACGCCGTCTTCGAGGACCAGAACCTCCTGCGTGCGGGCAAGCGCCTGCACCTGAGCCAGTCCGCCATCAGCCATGCGCTGGCGCGACTGCGCGAAGCGCTGCAGGACGAACTCTTCATCCGCACCGCCCGCGGCATGGAACCCACCGCGCGCGCACTCGCAATGGCCGCGCCACTGCGGGAGGCCCTGCGCAGCATCCACGACACGCTCGGCGTGCAGCCCTTCGATCCCGCGACAGCCTCGCGCACCTTCGTGCTGGCCGCGAACGACTACGTGACCTCGGTACTGCTCGTCGGCCTCAGCCGCCGCGTGGCCGCCATCGCGCCGGCGGTGGACCTCGTCGTGCGGCCGTCCACCCGGCTGGACCTCGCCGAGCAGATCGACGTGGGCCGCATCGACCTGGCCATCGGCATCTTCGCGGAGGTGCCGCCGCGCTTCCAGAGCGGCCCGGTGTGGACGCAGGAAGACGTGCTGGTCATGCGCAAGGGCCATCCGCTGCGGCGGCGCCGGCTGCGCGTCGAGGACCTCGCGGAATTTCCGCTGGTGACCGTGTCGCTCGGCGGGCAGGAGGAAGGCGCGGTCAGCGGCTACATCGTCGAGCGCGGCTTGGCGCGGCAGTCCGAGATGTTCGACCGGCAGGCGCTGGAAGATGCGCTCGCGGCCATTGGCCAGCGTCCGCGCTACCGCGTCACCGTGCCGCATTCGCTCGCGGTGCCGGATCTGCTCGTGGACAGCGACATGCTTTCCATCGTGCCGGCACCCCTCGCACAAGCCTTCGCAAGCCGCGGCGACGTGCATGCGAAGCCGCTGCCCTACGAGGTGGCGAACGTGAGCCTGCGCGCCATATGGCACCGGCGGCACGAGCACGATCCGGCCCATGTCTGGCTCCGTGAACAGCTCGCGGAAACCGCGGAATCGACGCGCGGCGAGCAAGGCGCGCGTCAGGACTGACCCACCCAAATCCGATGCCGTGCATACCCATGCTGCGCAAGTTTCAATGGGCAGCCGCGCACCTGCGTGCGAGCATCGCGCCATGATGAAAGCATCCCCTACGGACGGCGCAGCGCGAGACGCCGTCGACGCGGTCATCCGCTCGCGCGCGGCGGTTCGCGCCTTCCAGCCGACGCCGGTTCCCAAGGCGCTTATCGTGGAAATGCTCGATGTCGCGCGCTGCGCGCCGAGCAACTCGAACACGCAGCCGTGGTTCGTGCACGTGCTCGAAGGCGACGCCAAGCGCCGGTTCAGCGAGGCGCTGCTGCGCTCGCACGAACGCGACGAACTCCCCGCCTCGCAGCACTTTCCACCCGAGTTGCCCGCCGCATGCAAAACGCGGCAGGCGGACTTCGGCGCGCGCTACTACGCAGCCCTGGGCATCGACCGCGCGGATGCGGCGGCACGCTACCGGCAGACGGCGCAGAACTACCTGTTCTTCGATGCGCCGGTGGGCCTCATCTTCACGATCGATGCGCGGCTGATGCCGCACAGCTGGGCCGACTTCGGCATGTTCCTGCAGACATTCATGCTCGCCGCGAGAGCGCGCGGGCTCGACACCTGTCCGCAGGTGTCGTTCGTGCGGCACGAGCCGGTCATCCGCGAATGCCTGCCGCTGCCCGAGGGTCAGACCGTCGTGTGCGGCATGTCGCTCGGCTGGGCGCAGGAGGGTTCGGCCTTGCGCCAACTCGCGATGCCGAGGGAGCCGGTGGAAGCGTTCACCGTCTTCCATGGCTTCGATGGCGGAGCAACCGAGGCATGAATCGGGACTGAAAACGCGTGGAGATTGGGGCGACCGCCTTCGGACGGACAATCGCAGGAGCCCCATTCGAAATCAAAGCCACGACCATGCCCCGCCTCGACGACCCCCTCCACGACGCCGAAATCGGCTCCCGCGACAGCACGCTCGACACCACCCGCATCGACGACGTGCGCATCGGCGCCGTTCGCCCGCTCATGACCCCCGCGCTGCTGCAGGAGCGTGTGCCCGTGCGCGACAACACGCTGGCGCTGGTCGAGAGCAGCCGCGCGGCGATCGCCGATGTGCTGCACGGCCGCGACGACCGGCTGGTGGTCGTGGTCGGTCCCTGCTCCATCCATGACCACGACCAGGCCATCGAATACGCACAGCGCCTGAAGAAGGTCGCCGATTCGCTGCAGGACGACCTCTTGATCGTGATGCGCGCCTACTTCGAGAAGCCGCGCACCACCGTCGGCTGGAAGGGCTACATCAACGACCCGCACCTGGACGGCAGCTTCGCCATCAACGAAGGGCTGGAGCGCGCGCGGCGCCTGCTGCTCGAGCTGACCACACTGGGCCTGCCGACCGGCACCGAGTTCCTCGACCTCTTGAGCCCGCAGTTCATTGCCGACCTGATCGCCTGGGGCGCCATCGGCGCGCGCACCACCGAGAGCCAGAGCCATCGGCAACTGGCCTCGGGCCTGAGCTGCCCGGTCGGCTTCAAGAACGGCACGGACGGCAGCGTCAAGGTGGCCGCCGATGCCATCCTCGCGGCCCGCGCGCCGCATGCCTTCATGGGCATGACCAAGATGGGCATGGCCGCGATCTTCGAGACGCGCGGCAACGACGACTGCCACGTCATCCTGCGCGGCGGCAAGGCGCCCAACTATTCGGCCGCGGACGTGGAGTCCAGCTGCCAGGCGCTGCTGGCGAACGGCCTGCGGCCGCAGGTGATGATCGACGTCTCGCACGGCAACAGCAGCAAGCAGCACCAGCGGCAGATCGTGGTCGCCGAAGACGTGGCGGCGCAGATCGCAGGCGGCGAGCATCGCATCACGGGCCTCATGATCGAAAGCCATCTCGAAGAGGGGCGGCAAGACTTGAAGCCCGGCGTCGCGCTGAAGCACGGCGTATCGATCACCGATGCCTGCATCGGTTTTGCGCAGACGGTGCCGGTGCTCGAGGGACTGGCTTCGGCGGTCAAGGCGCGGCGCAAGCTGTCGAAGGCTTGAGGCTGGCGCAGGCGCTTGCGAGTGCCGCGCGCTTCGCATGCGCCGGGCTTCAAACCGGCGCGTAGCTACCCGTGCCGCCGGGCCAGGTCGTCAGCACGTCGTATCCCTCGGGCGTTACAGCCACCATGTGTTCCCACTGGGCGGACAGGGACCTGTCCTTCGTCACGACGGTCCACCCGTCGGGCAATTGCCTGACGTCACGCTGGCCCGCGTTGAGCATCGGTTCAATGGTGAAGACCATCCCCGGCTCCAGCTTGATCCCCTCCCCGCGCCGCCCGTAGTGCAGCACCTGCAGGTCCTCGTGATAGACCCGGCCGATGCCGTGGCCGCAGTATTCGCGCACCACGCTGAAATGCTCCCGCTGCGCGACCGACTGGATGGCATGGCCGACATCGCCCAGCGTCGCGCCGGGCTTGACCGCGCGGATTCCGGCCAGCATGGCTTCGTAGGTCGTTTCCACCAGGCGCCGCGCCAGCACGCTGGGGGTGCCGACGAAGTACATGCGGCTGGTGTCGCCGAACCAGCCGTCCTTGATGACCGCGACATCGATGTTGACGATGTCGCCCTTCTTCAAGATCTTGTCGGGCGAAGGAATGCCGTGGCAGACCACCTGGTTGACCGAGGTGAGGATGGTCTTCGGATACCCCTGGTAGCCCACGTTGGCCGGTATGGCGCCCTGCACATTCACGATGTGGTCGTGGCAGATGCGGTCGAGCGCTTCCGTGCTCACACCCGGCACGACATGGGGCTCGATCATGGCGAGCACTTCCGCGGCCAACTGGGCCGCCCGCCGCGACATCTCGATGTCCTCGGCGGACTTGATGACGATGTCGCGCGCCATCAGCGTTTTCCGTTCACAGCCGCAGGTGAGCGAGGCTTGCCGGCCTGGGCCGTGACGGCCGAGGCGATGTCCAGCCCTCCCGCGAGTTCAGCCTGTATCAGCAGTTGGCAGACTTCGCGGTAGTCCAGCTCCGGGTGCATCTCGGTCAGCATGCCGACGCGCATCCAGTGCTCGGCCTGCGAGTTGATGGACCGGCTGAGGGCGTTGCCGGCCACGCGCAGGTTCTCGTGCATCAGGTCTGAAATCTTTACGATGCCCATCGGCGGCCTCTATATGAAATATACGCAAAGTATATATGCTTCGTATATCCCTGGCGTGCTCCAGACAGCGGGGCTTTTTGTGCCGACAGGGGCGCGCGCCGACACACCCATTGCATCTTCATGAACACCTTCTCGCGGCGCCGGACGACACACGCCAGGCACCACCGCGGGCACCTTCCGTGCAAGAAGGAGCAACGTCATTCATGGATCGCCTGTTCGCCTTGTTCGCCAGCAAGACCGCACATATCGCGGGCAGCCCGCTCACCTTCCTGGTGTGCGTGGCCGTGGTCGTCGCCTGGGCGATTGCCGGACCGTTCTTCGGCTTCTCGGAAACCTGGCAACTGGTCATCAACACCGGCACCACCATCGTGACCTTCCTCATGGTGTTCCTGATCCAGAACACCCAGAACCGCGACGGCGTGGCGCTGCAAACCAAGCTCGACGAACTGATCCGGTCGTCCAACGCCCAGAACGAATTCATGGGCATCGAGAAGCTCACCGACCGCGAGCTGACCGCGCTGCACGAGAAATGCGAAGCAGCGGCCAGGAGCAGCCAGGCCACGCTGGAGCGCACCAGCGCCGAGCGCCGCCGGCGCGGTCATGACACGAAAGCCGCGACCGAAGCCTGAGACCGGATGCGGCCTATGGCCTATGGTGCAGGGGCAGCGAAGGCGACGGGCCTCTGAGTCTCCGCGCGAAACTCTCCCGGCGTCATGCCCTTGATGCGCCTGAAGTGCCGGTTGAAGTTCGAGATGTTGTTGAAGCCCACCTCGTAGCAGATGCTGCTCACCTGCTGGCGCGTCGATGCCAGCAGGCGGCAGGCACGCGCCACGCGCAGGCCGATCACGAAGTCGGTGAAGGTCTGGCCCGTGGCACGGCGGAAGCTGCGCGAGAAGGCGTTCTCGCTCATGCCCACGATCGCGCCGACCTCGGCGAGCGAGAGTTCGTCCACGTAGTTGTCGCGGATGTGGTCGAGCGCCTTGTGGATGCGCGTTGCAGCCATGTGCTCGCCCAGCGAATCGTCGGTGAACGCGGCATCGGCCAGCAGCCGGTACTCGGACCATTGCGAGAGCTCGTTGAGCAGCACGGTGAATTCCGCGAAGCGTGCAAGGCCTTGCAGCATCTCGATGCGCCGCAGCCGCGAAACGATGCCTTCGTTCAGTCCCACGAACTGCACGCCCTGGCGCGCGCGCGCCAGGAGCGGCGCCGCGTCGCGAAGCTCGGGAAACAGTTCCATGCCGCGGCGCAGCGGCTCGTCGCCGAAGCGCAGCACCAGGCTGCCGGCATTGCCCGCGCCATGCAGCGGGCGGTGTTCGAACACGAGGCTGTGCGGCAGCCGCGGGCCCAGCAGCACCACGGTGCCAGGCGCAAAGCGATGGGTTTCCTCGTCGATGCCGCTGCCCACGCGCAGGCGCGCCGGCGCGGCCCCGATCAGGTGCAGCTCGTGCTCGTGCAGGCAGTTCGTCTCGTTGCCGCGCACCGAGGCCGCGGGGGAGGTTTCGCAGTGGATGGTGACCCGGGTCTCCTCCGGTGCAGGCACTGCCGACTCGGATGCCGCGCCGCGCCGCGCATCGAGTGGGCGGGCGCGCGCGTTGGTGTACGGGCGCGCTGCGGCCGCATGCGTTCGGGAGGCGGAGGCCGGCGGGATCGTGTTCGGCAAGACCAAATCTCCAACGGACGACAACGATGAACGGTGGGTGGCGGGCGTCAGCTCTTGCGGGCCGGCGGCGGCATCGCCGTCTGCTGCTGGAACGCGGCGAGCAGCCGGTATTCCTCGCCGAGCTTGCGCGGCAGCGACAGGTACACCGGCAGCAGTTGCCGGTAGAGCGCGGCGTTCTTCGCATTGGGCGTGTGGCGGTGCGTGGCGCCCACCATGCCCGCGACCACGTCGAGCGAATCGACATGGCCCAGCGCATAGAGCCCGAGCACCGCGGCGCCCAGGCACGAGCTCTCGAAGCTCTCGGGCACCACCACCTCGCGGTCGAACACGTCGGCCATCATCTGGCGCCACATGCCCGAGCGTGCGAAGCCGCCCGTGGCCTTGATGTGCGCGCTGCGCCCGGCAATCGATTCGACCGCCGGCAGGATGCTGTAGAGATTGAAGATCACGCCCTCGAGCACCGCGCGGATCATGTGTTCCTTGCGGTGGTGGATGCCCAGCCCGAAGAAGGAGCCGCGCAGGTCGGCGTTCCAGTAAGGCGCGCGTTCGCCGGTGAGGAAGGGATGGAACACCAGCCCTTCGGAGCCCGCCGACACGCGCTCGGCGATGCGCGTGAGCACTTCGTAGGTGTCGATGCCCAGGCGCTTGGCGGTCTCGGCCTCGGCGGAGGCGAACTCGTCGCGCACCCAGCGCAGGATGATGCCGCCGTTGTTCACCGGGCCGCCCACCACCCAGCGCCGCTCGGCGAGCGCATAGCAGAAGGTGCGGCCCTCGGGGTCGGTCATCGGATGGTCGACCACGGTGCGCATCGCGCCGCTGGTGCCGATGGTCACGGCCACCTCGCCGGGCGCCACCGCGTTCACGCCGAGGTTGGAGAGCACGCCGTCGTTGGCGCCGATGACGAAGGGCGTGTCGGTTGCAAGCCCCAACTGCGCCGCGACATCGGCAGTGAGCCCTTCGATGTGCCAGGTGGTCGGCACCGGGCGCGACAACTGGTCGGCGCGCACGCCGGCCAGCGCGAGAGCGCCTTCGTCCCAGTCGAGCCGCTCGATGTTGAAGAGTCCCGTGGCCGAGGCGATCGAATGGTCGACCTGCCACTGGCCGAAGAGCCGGAAGAACACGTATTCCTTGATGCCGACGAAGCGCGTCGCACTCGCGAAGAGTTCGGCGCGCTCGTGGCGCAGCCACACCAGCTTGACCAGCGGCGACATCGGGTGGATCGGCGTGCCGGTGCGGCGGTAGATGGCCAGCCCGTCCCATTCGTCGCGGATGCGCTCGGCCCAACGCGCAGCGCGTTGGTCGGCCCAGGTGATGCTGGCGGTCAGCGGCGCGCCCGCACCGTCGACCAGGATCAGGCTGTGCATGGCCGCGCTGAAGGACACGGCGAGCACGTCGGCGGGCGCGGCCTTGCTCTCCTGCACGCAGCCCGCGATGGCCGCGAGCACCGCCTGGAAGATCTGCTCGGGATCCTGCTCGGCGGCGCCGGCTTCGGGCTGCAGCAGCGGGTAGTCGACCGCGTGGTGGGCCAGCACACGCCCCGCGGGCGTGAAGGCCACCGCCTTGGTGCTGGTGGTTCCGATGTCGACGCCGATGACGGTGCGGCCCATGGCTTGTCTCCTTAAGTGATCACATTCAGGCGAACACGATCAGACGAACATGCTCAGCAGCATGATGAACGCGAGGGCCACGACCGAGATCAGC
Organism: Variovorax sp. W2I14; assembly: GCF_050435205.1. Lineage (NCBI taxonomy): Bacteria > Pseudomonadati > Pseudomonadota > Betaproteobacteria > Burkholderiales > Comamonadaceae > Variovorax > Variovorax sp. W2I14. The sequence goes on from NZ_JBNDJX010000001.1 coordinate 3,858,577, forward strand.
GTTTCCATCACCGTCCAGGTCTTGAAGGTCTCGGCCACCGTCATGTTGAAGTATTGCTTGACCAGCCAGAAACCCGCGTCGTTCACGTGCGAGAGGATCAGCGACCCCGCGCCCGTGGCGAGCACCAGCAATTCGAGGTTCACGCCCGGCACCAGGGTGGCGAGCGGCGCGACGATGCCCGCGCCGGTGATGGTGGCGACCGTGGCCGAACCCGTCGCGATGCGGATCAGCCCCGCCACCAGCCAGGCCAGGAGGATCGGCGAGACCTGCGCATTCAGCGCCATGTGCCCGATGGCGTTGCCCACGCCGCTGGTCACCAGCATCTGCTTGAAGCCGCCGCCCGCACCGATGATCAGCACGATGGCCGCGGTCGGCGCGAGGCTGTCGTCCACGAACTTCATGATCTGCTTGCTGGTGAAACCGCGCGCAAAGCCGAAGGTGTAGAGCGACAGCAAGAGCGCCGCCAGCAGCGCGGTGATCGGGTGGCCGATGAAGTCCAGCCACAGGCGCACGATGTTCTTGTCGTCGAGCGCCACATCGGCAAAGGTCTTCAAGAGCATCAGCGCGACCGGCAGCAGGATCGTGACCAGCGTGATGCCGAAGCCCGGCAGCTCGCGCGCCTCGGGTTCGCGCGCCAGTTGCTCCATCAGTTCGGGCGAGGCCTCGCCCGGCACGTACTTGGAGATGTACTTGCCGAAGATCGGGCCCGCGATCATCGCGGTGGGCAGGCCGACGAGCAGGCCGTAGAAGATGGTCTTGCCGATGTCGGCGCCGAACACGCCGATGGCCAGCAGCGGCCCCGGATGCGGCGGCACCAGCCCGTGCACCACCGACAGGCCCGCCAGGAGCGGAATGCCGATGCGGATCAGCGACACGCCGGTGCGCCGCGCCACGATGAACACCAGCGGAATCAGGAGCACGAAGCCGATCTCGAAGAAGAGCGGAATGCCCACGAGGAAGGCCGCGAACATCATGGCCCAGTGCACGCGCTCCTTGCCGAAGGCGTCGATGAGCGTGCGCGCGATGCGGTCGGCGCCGCCCGACTCCGCCATCATCTTGCCGAGCATGGTGCCCAGGCCGAGCACGATGCCCACGAAGCCGAGCACGCCGCCGAAGCCCTCCTGGAAGGACTTCATCACCAGGTCCACCGGCATGCCCGAGGTGAGGCCGAGGAAGCCGGCGGCCAGCGTCAGCGCGATGAAGGGGTGCACGCGCCAGCGCGTGATCAGAAGGATCAGCCCGAGGATCGCCACCAGGGCGTCGACGAGCAGGAAAACCTCTTTGCTCATTCCGAACATGTGTGTGTCTCCTGAAACCGGCTGCCGCAACAGGGGCCGCCGGCGAGTGGGACAGCGCTATCCTGCGCGGTCCAAAAAAACAGCACTCTGGGCGCGCCCGGGTTTGTCCCGAATCGGCGCAGGGCTGGACAGCGCTATCCTAGGACAGCGCTGTCCAATTCAATCTTGGTAATAACCCTTAGAAATCGCCCATGGCCGACGCCCCCGACCGACCCCGCCCCCGTTCCTCCAGCCAGGTGACGCTCGACGACGTGGCCCGCGCCTGCGGCGTGAGCCCGATCACGGTGTCGCGCGCCTTGCGCGGCGCGCGCAATGTGGCGCCCGAGCTTCAGGCCCGCGTGCAGGCGGCGGTCGACCAGCTCGGCTACGTGCCCAACGTGGCGGCCCGCGCGCTGGCTTCGGCGCGCAGTTCGCATGTGGCGGTGCTGATCCCGTCGCTGACCAACCAACTCTTCGTGGAACTGCTGGAGGCGGTGCAGGACGCGCTCTCGCCGCATGGTTTCCAGTCGCTCATCGGCGTGACCCACTACGACCCCGCGCAGGAAGAAGCACTGCTGCGCAGCTACCTCTCGCAGCGGCCGGCGGGCGTGCTGCTGACCGGCTTCGACCGCAGCGAGGCGGCCTTGCGGATGCTCGAGCGCAGCAATACGCCCTGCGTGCACCTGATGGAAACCTCGGACGCGCCCGGCGTCTACAGCGTCGGCTTCTCGCAGCGGGACGCGGGACGCACGATCGTCGAGCACCTGCTGCAGCGCGGCCGCCGGCGCATCGCCTATGCCGCCGGCCAGCTCGATCCGCGCGTGATGATGCGGCTGGAGGGCTATCGCGAGGCATTGCGCGCGGCCGGCTGCCACGACCCGGCGCTCGAGCTGCTGGTGCCCGGCCCGACCTCCATCGCGCTGGGCGGCCGGCAGTTCGAGGAACTGCTCGCGCGCCACCCCGACGTGGACGCCATCTTCTATTGCAACGACGACCTCGCCCAGGGCGCACTGCTCGCCGCGCTGCGCACCGGCGTGCCGGTGCCGCAACGCGTGGCCATTGCGGGCTTCAACGACCTGGGCGGCAGCGACCAGATGCTGCCGCCGCTGACCACCGTGCGCACCCCGCGCCGCGAGATCGGCCGGCGCGCAGCCAGCATGCTGCTGGCGCTGATGCGCGCGGCGCCGGTGTCCGAGCGCACCGTCGACCTGGGCTTCGACCTGGTGGTGCGGCGCAGCAGTTGAGGCGAAGGGCGACGCGACGCCGCGTCAGCGCGTTTTTTCCATCAACGTGTTCGACGGCAGCGTCTCGTCCAGCAGCTTGCGCGCCGTCTCCACGCCGGCAACCGGCAGCAGCTTGGGATCGAGCAGGCCAACCTGCACCAGCACGCTCGCCTGGTCCCAGTAGATGTGCTCGTGATAGAGCTTGTCGCCGCGGAACTTGATGACCGCGAGCAGCGGAATCTCCACGCGCTTGCCGGTCGGCGCCACGCCGGGAAGCATCCACGGGATCTCGGTCGTGTGCGTGAAGCAGAACAGCATCTCGTCGACCACCTGCGAGGCGCCCACGGTGCGCGAGATCGGCACCAGCGAGGTGTCGGGCGGGTTGCTGTTGACGAAGTGGTTCGTATAGAACGCGTGCAGCGCCTTGTAGCCCACGCCGCCGGTCATGGTCGGAATGTGGTTCACATACGGCTCGGCCACCATGGTGCCCATCGTGTCGTCGACGTTGCGCGTGCCGAACTCGTACTCGCAGTGCTTGTCCCAGAGCGCCGAGAGGTCGTAGTTCGGGCCGATCGCGCCCTTCAACGCAGCGATGCTGCGCTCGTGCGCCATCAGCGCGGAGGGCTTGTGGAAGTGCTCGCCGCCGTTGCGTGCGAAGGCGTGGTCCATGCCGGGGTACACATAGAGCGACACACCCGGGCGGCCCTGCAGCGTCTGCACGATGCGGTCGCGCGCCTCGGGCGGGCAGAACTTGTCGAGCTCGGCGATGTGCAGCGTGAGCGGGCGCTTGATGTGGTCGGCTTCGCCTAGCGCGGCATCGATGCCCACGCCGTAGTAGCCGACGGCCACGTCCGCATCGGTGCGGCACGCCGCCAGGTACGCGAGCTTGCCGCCGAGGCAGAAGCCGAGCACGCCGACCTTCTTGTCCTGCACCTCGGGCCGCTGGCGCAATGCGGTGATCGCGGCCTGCATGTCTTCCATGCCTTTGGCCTCGTCGAAGCCGCCGTAGAGCGCGAAGGCGCGCTGCCAGTCGGCCTCGCTGTAGCCGAGTTCGACATCGGGCTCCTGGCGCCAGAAGAGATCGGGCACCAGCACCACGTAGCCTTCTTCCGCGTAGTAGTCCGCCACCTCGCGCATCGTGTAATTGATGCCGAAGATCTCCTGCGCGATCACGAGGCCAGGACCGCTGCCGGACTTGGGCAATGCGAGGTAGCCGTTGAAACTGCCGCTGCCGTCGGTGGCCTGGATGCGGATTTTTTGCTGCATGTGAACTGCTCCGTGGATGAGGTGGGGTGGTGAAGCGGGCCGCGTGCTGCTCACTGCTGCATGCATTCCGGGTGCCTTGTCGTCACCTGGTAGTAGCCTGAATGAAAGACCAGCGGCTCGCCGTCGAAGCGATCGTAGCGCTCGACCTCGCCAATGAAGATCAGATGGTCTCCGCCGTCGTACTGCTTCACGTTGCGGCATGTGAAGCGGGCGATGACGCCGTCCAGCAGCGGCACGCCGGCCGTGCCCTCGCAGCAGTCCACGCCGCCGAACTTGTCGGCCTGCGGCGTAGAGAACTGCCGCGACAGGTGATGCTGGTTCGCCGCGAGCACATTGATCGCGAAGTGGCTGGCACCGGTGAAGTCGGCCACGCTCGGCGCCTGCCGCGCGAGGCTCCACAGCACCAGCGGCGGATCGAGCGACACCGACGAGAACGAATTGGCGGTCATGCCCACGCGGCGGCCGTCGATGGCTCGCGTGGTGATGACGGTCACGCCGGTGCTGAACTGGCCGAGCGCCTTGCGGAAGTCGCGCCGGTCGAAACGATCGACCACGGCTTCGCGTGCCCGCGCTTCCAGGAAGCGATCGGCCTCCTCTGCATCGAACCACCAGGGCGCGAAGGCGCGCGGATCGTCGAAGCCGTTGACGATGGTGCTCGCGACCGCGGGCATGTGGGTCGCGCTCTGCAGCAGCTTCAAGAGGTGCGGCTTCGGCGGTGCGAGCAGGCTGTTCGTCCAGTCGGTGGCCCAGCGCGCGTAGCCTTCCCAATAGCGGTCGAAGGTCTCCTGCATCCATGCGGCGTCGAACGTTGCGTCGCCGTGTTCGAGGATGCGCTTGAGGTAGATGTCGGCGCATTTGGCCGCGTTGTTGGCGCCCTGCCCCGTGATCGGGTCGTTGAGCACCACCGCATCGGCCAGGCCCAGCACCTTGCGACCCGAGGGCAGCGTGGCGACGGGCTGGCGCACCGTGGGCGTGAAGCGACCGGTGAGGATGCCGTTGTCGTCGGTCAACTCGATGTGGGTGCAGCGCTCGGCCTCCCACGGCAGGAAGGTCTCGAGAATCCATTTGCTGCGCGCGAGGTGTTCCTCGGGCGTCTTCACGTCCGCCCAGCAATCCATCGGGCCACCGGGCACGCCTTCGAACACCATGATCTCGCAGGGCCCCGAGGTGGTCAGCGCCGGGAACACGAAGTACTCGCCCACGCCCGGGATCAGGTTGAAGCACACGCGCGCATGCGGCTCGGCGGGCTTCATGCCCTTCACATAGGTGAGCGCCAGCGCGCGCTGCGGCTGGTCGTACGGGGAGCGCGCCTCGTCGCGCTCGAAGAGCTTCGATATCTCGCCCTTGCCGCTCGCCACGACCACGAGGTCGTGCGTCTGCGCGCAGGTCTCCAGGTCGTCGAGGCCCACATCCTTCAGCACCAGCTGGCCGCCACGTTTCTCGAACTCGGCCATCCACGCGGGAATCTTCAGCCGCTGGTCGACCGACTGCGCCGGCCCGTCGAGCCGCGCGCGCCATTCGATCGCCTTGCCGCCTTCGGGGTTGCGCACCGCGATGCCGATGCCTTCGATGGCGGGGCATTCGTCCGCCCACCCGTCCAGGCCGAGTTCGCGCTCGGTCTGCAGCGCGGTCTCGAACATGCACTGGCTGGACATCACCGGCCCTTCGAGGATCTCCCGCGCCGAGCGGTTCGAAAAAACCGTCACCTCGTGCCCCGCGCGCTGCAGGCCGAGCGCGAGCTGCATGCCGGACTGTCCGGCGCCGACGATGGCCACGCGTCGCTTCATGGTTTCGCTCCGGGCTATGCGACAGCCGCGCAGGTGGCGATGTAGCGCTCCGATTCCGCGGCGTCCGCAAACCACGGGAAGAAGGTGCGCGGATCGTCGAAGCCGTTGGCAAAGGCGCTCGCCAGCGGCGGCACCGCGCCGGCACTGCCGAGCAGGTTGAGCACATGGGGCGGCGGCGGTGCGAGCAGCATGTTGGTCCACTGCGTGACCCACTGCGCATAGCCGAACCAGTAGCGGTCGAAGGTCTGCTGCATCCAGGCCGCATCGGCCGCCTCGTCGCCGCGCGCGAGGATGCTCTGGAGGTACGTGTCGGCGCACTTGGCCGCGTTGTTGGAGCCCTGCCCCGTGATCGGATCGTTGAGCACCACCACGTCGGCCAGGCCCAGCACCTTGCGGCCGGAGGGCAATGTCGCAACGGGCTTGCGCACCGTCGGCGCGAAGCGGCCCGCGAGGATGCCGTTGTCGTCCGTCAGCTCGATGTCCTTGCAGCGCTCGGCCTCCCACGGCGTGAAGGTGTCGAGAATCCACTTGCTGCGCGCGAGGTGCTCCGCGGGCGTCTTCACATCCGCCCAACAGTCCATCGGGCCGCCGGGCACACCTTCGAACACCATGATCTCGCACGGCCCCGTCGTCGTCAGCGCCGGGAACACGAAGTACTCGCCCACGCCCGGAATCAGGTTGAAGCACACCGCCGAGAACGGTTCGCGCGGCGCCATGCCCTTCACATAGGTGAGCGCCAATGCGCGCTGCGGCTTGTCGTAGGGCGACCTGTGCGCATCGCGCTCGAAGAGCTTCGAGATCTCGCCCTTGCCGCTCGCCACCAGCGTGAGGTCGTGGCTCTGCGTGCAGGCTTCGAGCTCGTCGATGCCCGCATCCTTGAAGACGAGCTCGCCGCCCTTCTTCTGGAATTCGTCCATCCACGCCGGGATCTTCACGCGCTGGTCGACCGACTGCGCGCTCGCGTTCAGCCGCGCGGCCCAGTCGATGGCCTTGGCGCCTTTCTGCTCCGGGTGCGGCACGGCCAGGCCGATGCCGTGCACCGTCGGGCAGTCGCTCGCCCAGTGGTCCAGGCCCAGGTCGCGTTCGATCTGCAGCGAGGTGTCGAACATGCACTGGCTCGACATGACCTTGCCGCGGCGGATGTCCTCTCCCGTGCGATTGCTGAACATGGTGACCTCGTAGCCTGCCGCGAGCAGGCCGAGTCCCAGTTGCAGGCCCGACTGGCCCGCGCCGACGATGGCGATTCGCTTCATTGCTTTGCTCCTTGATGCTCCGCGAGGAGCTAGTCAGTCCATCAACTGGGGAATGGCGGGCACGGCCTGCTCGGGGCCCATGGCGGAATAGCCGCCGTCCACCGCGTAGTCGGCGCCGGTCACGAAGCTCGCGTGGTCGGAGCACAGGAACAGCACCACCTGCGCCACCTCGTCCGGATCGCCCACGCGCCCGAGCAGATGGAAGGGCGCGGCCACGCGGTCGGTCTTGGCGCGGTCGTTGCCGCTCAGGCGCGCCATCACGGCCGACCAGGTCCAGCCCGGCGACACGCTGTTCACCCGGATGTTGTCCTGCGCGAGGTCCATCGCCATGTTGCGGGTGAGCTGCGCCATCGCGGCCTTGCTCACCGGATAGAGCCAGCGCCCCGTCTGCGCCACGCGCGACGAGATGCTCGTGAAATTGACCACCGCACCGCCCCCGGCCGCCACCATGTGCGGGTGCGCCGCCTGCAGCATCGCCACCGCGCTCGCCACGTTCACGTTGAACGAGGTGAGCCAGTCGGCGCGCGGCGACTTGAAGCCCTCGTCCACATACGAGCAGGCGAGGTTGACGAGAAAGTGCACGCCGCCGTGCCGCTCGGCCGCTTCGGCGACGCAGGCGTGCACCTGCGCGTCGTCGGTGATGTCGGTGCGGACGAACCGCACGCCGGCGCCGAGCGAATCGGCGAGCGCCTGGCCGTTGCCGGCATCGATGTCGGCGACGACGACCTTCACGCCGGCCGCGTGCAGCGCACGCACCACGCCCACGCCTATCAATGTGGCGCCACCGGTGACGATGGCGCTCTTGCCTGCGAGTCCGTTGAACATGACGCTTGCTCTCCTCGGTGGATCGATCGGGCAGACCCTGTGGGCCTGTGTGTGGAGCGAACGCTACGAGGGGACGGGCCTTGGGAGCATCCCGCAAACGCAGGCGATGTCCCTGCCGCGCAGGTTTTTCCGAGGGGTGGCCCGAATTGTGGGCGGGGATGGTTTTTGCTACGGTGCCTTCGCCCCATGGAACCCCTCACCACCCCCTCGTTGCCGCTGCAGCGCTACCGGCTGTTCGAGAGCCACGACATGGACGAGGCACGCGAAAGCGTCGCCCGCGTGTTCTGTCCGCACGGGCTGGTGATGCTCAAGCCGCGCACCGAGTTGGACGCCTGCCACCACAGCGCGCGGCTGCACCGGGACGTGAGCCTCAATTACGTGCAGTACGGGCCCGGCGTGCAGATCGACCCCGGGTACCTGCAGGAATTTTTCCTGCTGCAGATTCCGCTGCGCGGCGGCGCCGAGATCCGCTGCGGCGCGCAGCAGGTGGACGCCACGCCGCGGCTCGCGTCGCTGCCCTCGCCCACCGAACCGCTTTCGATGCGCTGGGCCGACGACAGTCCGCATTTGATCGTGCAGCTCGCGCGCTCCGCGCTGCTCTCGCGGCTCGAATCGCTGCTGCAGGCGCCCGTCGGGCAGGCGCTGGTGTTCGACCTGGGCGTGCCGCTGGACAACCCTGTGCTGGCGCCGCTGGTGCATTTCATCGACTACTTGCGGCTGACGCTCGATGCGGGAAATGCGCTGCAGGCTGGCAGCCCGCTGGCCGAGCATGCCGAGGCTTACTTGATGTCGAGCCTGTTGATGTCGGCGGGGCACAACCACTCGCGTGCGCTCGCTGGCGATGCGCAGCGGCGACTATTGCCGCGCGTGGTGCGCAGGGCCCAGGAATACATGGCCGCGCATGCAGAGGAGCCGCTGTCGCTGGCCGACGTGTGCCGGGAAGTCGGATGCAGCGCGCGTGCGTTGCAACTGGCGTTTCGCCAGCATGCGGGGCAGGGGCCGATGGAGTTCCTGCGGGAGATGCGGCTGGACAGGGTGCGGGCCGAACTGCGGTCGTCGGCCGGCGTCGCCGGAACCGGCGTGCGCGAGGTGGCGCAGAAGTACGGCTTCCTTCACTTAGGGCACTTCGCGGCGCAGTACCGTGCGCGCTTCGGGGAGCGGCCGTCCGAGACGCGGGGACCGCGCGGCGCCTGATGCGCCCGCCCCTGCGCACAGGCGGAGGGGCAGGTCAGCATCCGGAATTCAGGAGCCGGGCATGTGGGGCGGATGCAGTTCCACGGTCTTGGACGCCTTCTTGCGCATCCGGATGTTGAGCAGCTCCACGCCCACCGAGAAAGCCATCGCGAAGTACACGTAGCCCTTGGGCACATGGTGGTCGAAGCCCTCCGCGACCAGCACGACACCCACGACCACGAGGAAGGCCAGTGCCAGCATCTTGATGGTGGGATGGGCCGAGACAAAACGCCCGATCGGGCCCGCGAACACCATCATCAGCAGCACCGAGACCACCACTGCGGCGATCATGACGCGCACGTCGTCCACCATGCCGACCGCGGTGATGATCGAGTCCAGCGAGAACACGAGATCGATCACGATGATCTGGAGCATGACGGAGGTGAAGGTCGCCTTGGCCACGCTCGCCTTCTGCTCGTGCGCACCCTCCAGGGACTGATGCACCTCGGTCGTGCTCTTCCAGATGAGGAACAGGCCGCCCAGGATCAGGATGAGGTCCCGCCCCGAGATCTCCTGGCTGAACACAGAGAACAGCGGCGCGACCAGCCCGACGATCCAGGCCAGCACCAGCAGCAGCCCGATGCGCATGAACATGGCCATGAACAGCCCCACCCGCCGCGCGAACTCGCGTTTGTCGGGCGGCAGCTTGTCAACCAGGATGGAGATGAAGATGATGTTGTCGATGCCCAGCACGAGCTCAAGCGCCGTCAGGGTGGCAAAGGCAATCCAGACCTGCGGGTCTGTCAGGAGTTCAAGCATCGGGGTTCTTTCAGACGGCCCCACCGGAGAGCGAAGCTGCGCGGATTCTCACCTGCGAGGGCGCATGCGGCAACGAAGAAGGGCCGCAGGTTTTCGGGGTAATTCCATCAATGAACGAAACGCCCGCCGGTGCCGATCATCGTCATCTCGACGAAGCGCGAGCCGCTGTGGTTGTCGGGAGTGAAGGACACGAAGAAGCCGCCCGCGTCCCACTTGTTCATCGTTTCCAGGGCGGCCAGAAGCCTCGCGCGCGTGAGATCGCGGCCCGTGCGGCGCAGCCCTTCGACCAGCGTCTTCGCGGCAAGGAATCCTTCCATCGATCCGAAGCTCATGTGCGGCACGCCGGCCTTCTGCATGGCCAGCGCATATTCGTTCTGCAGCACGGACGCCCGGCCCCATGGAAAGGGAACGACTTCCGAAACCATCACACCCGCGGCCAGGGTGCCCAGCTCGTCGGCCAGTGCCTTGCCGCCGACGAAGGACACGCTGACGAAGCGCCCGGCGTACCCGGCCTTCTTCATTTCCTTGATGAGTGCCGCGCTGGACACGTAGGAGCTGATCAGCGCCACCGCATCGGGATGCGCCGCCTGGAGCGCCTTGGCGGCGGCCGCCACCTCGGTGCTGTGCCGCTCGATGGCGGTGGTGGCGACGATCGGGAAGCCGCGCTTGGCCGCTGCCTTGCTCATCGCCTCGAGCCCCGCCTTGCCGTAGGCATCGTTCTGGTGGAACACCGCGATGTTCTTGGCACCGGTGACCGCCAGCTGCTCGAGGATGTATTCCGACTCGTCGAAATAGCTCGCCCTCACGTTGAAGACGACGCGATTGAACGGCTGGCGCAGCGCCTCGGCACCGGTCACCGGTGCAAAGAACGGCACCTGCGCAGCCACGGCCAGCGGCAGCGCCGCCAGGGTGGTGGAGGTGCCGACATAGCCGAACAGCGCCACGGCGCGGTCCTGCTCCAGCAGGTCGGCCGTGTTGCTTGCGGTCACCTTCGGGTCGTAGACGTCATCCTTGGCGTGCAGCTCGATCTTTCGCCCGTGGACGCCGCCCGCCTCGTTGACCATCTGGAAGTAGACGCGCGCACCCACATTGAACTCCGTGCCCAGCTGCGCGGAAGGGCCGCTGAACGGCGCCGACTGGCCGATCACGATGGTCGCGTCTTCCACGGCCTTGTCCTTGGCGACGCCCGGCAGGCTGGCAAGCCCCAGCGAGGCGGCGACGCCGGACACCAGGAGGAAACGGCGGGTCCGTGAAGCAGACGGCTTCACAGGAAAGGGGATTTGGCGAGAAGGCATGAGGCGGCACTTGGGTTTTTGAAAAGGCACTCAGCCACCGGCCTCCATGGCGCGTGGGGCCGGCATGCAGCATGCGGCGCTACCAGCAACAGGCCGCCCGGGAGGCGGATTCTTCGCGGCATGTTCCTGGCCGGCGCCGGCGGGATGGCGGGGCTCAGAAATCCAGCTGCTTGTCCGCGTCCTGCGTCTTGCGGCGCGCCAGCGCGAGGTTGGCGCGCAGCTTGTCCAGCACGACGTAGATGAACACGCCTTCCTTGGACATCGAGGGGCGGATGATGTGGTATTGCTTGCCGAGGGTGATCAGCATGTCTTCGACGACATCGTTCAACCCGAGGGCCCGCATCGTCTTGAGCTTGGTGCGCACGACCTCGGTGTTGCCGGCCGCGGCGATTTCCAGGTCCAGGCCCGAGCCCGCGGAGCCCAGGATCATTCCGCTGGCGGAATCGACGATGGCCGCGCACATGGCGCCGTCCAGCGACAGGATGTCTTCGAGGGTTTGCTTGATGGATGCCAATTCGTTCTCCAGTAAAAAATAAGAAAGCGTCAGAAAAAAATCAGGTGTCAGGCATGAAAGGGGGACGTGTCGGCAAGCGTCCTGGCGAGCTGCGTGGCCCGGTACGACACCAGCGCCAGCACGGCCGAGTCGCGGGCGATCACGTTGATGACCAGTTCGACGTCGCGCCGGTACACGCTGCAGAAAACCGCGAAGCCAGACTCGGTCTGCACGATCACGCTCTTTTGGCGCCCGAGGCGCGCCTCTTCGGAGACCACTCCGCTGATCGCCACGATGGAACTGGCCATGGCCGCCACGCGGGCGGGGTCCACGTCGCCGGTGACCGCGGAGGCCACGCTGAATCCGTCGATGGTGGCGATCACCGCGGCCGTCACGCCGTTCAGCTCGTCGACCAGCTTGCGTGCCTCGCGCTGCGCGAGCGCGGTCGCGGTCTTCGACAGGCCATGTGAAACAGTCATTCGTTCTCCCCTCCCAGATCGGCTTCGAGTTGCATCAGCAGCGTGTCGAGCAGCAGGATCACGTCGCTCCTGTTGCGCACGTCCACGCTCAAGATCGGAAACACCCGGCCCGTGCCTGCGATCGCCTGCGCGTAGTCGTCCAGGCTGGGCACCGGATGGGTCTCCATGCGGCCCACGCCGATGGCGCAGGGGATGGTGCGCAGCGCCTCGGAAAAGCCAGTCATGTAGAGGGCCAGGTCCGCCAGCGGATCGGGGCGCGAGTTGTCGATGAGGACGACGAGGCCCAGCGCGTTGCGAACGAGGATCTTCCAGAGGAAGGCGAAACGCTCCTGCCCGGGCGTGCCGAACATGCGGACGCGGTCTCCGTTGTCCAGCGTCAGTTCGCCGAAATCCAGGCCGACGGTGGTGCGCTCCTTGGCGATCGACGTGTCGGAGTTCCGCACGTCGGTCATGACCGGCGGCACATCGCTCACGCACCCGATCGCCGTGGTCTTGCCGGCGCCCACGGTGCCGGTGAAAAGAATCTTGTATTCCCTCATGGCGCACCCAGCCCCAGGTGCCGGCGGATGCCGCTGATGAGGCCGCGCGCGAACGCGCCGCGCACCGGGGCGGACAACCCCTGGGCCCGCGGCAGATGGTCCGCATGCGGCCGCGCGCTGGAGGGCACCACGTGCAGTTCCAGCACGCCCGCCGAGCGCAGCGTCTGAAGAAAGGTGACGCAGCGCGACAGCGGGAGCTCGCCGAGATCGGACAGCTCGGTCGCACTCAATGCACGGCGCGCCAGCAGGCTGGCCATCCGCACTTTTTCGGGGTCGTTGCGCAGCAGCAGGGCCGAGGGCCAGCGGCGCAGCGTGAAGCGCACCGACTCGGAAACCTCGATCTTCGGCGCCATCTGCTCCGGCTCGTCCGATGGCACGGTCTGCCCCGCCAGCAGGGTGCGCTCGGTGCTCTTCAACCATTGCTGCAGACGGTCGGCGCGTATCGGCCGCTCCAGCGTGTGCGCATGGCTGCCGGAGTTCCTGCGCGTGAGCGTGAGCAGCGAGCCGGCCATGCGGGCAAAGCCCGCGCGCTCGGCCGCCGTCGCGCTCTCGTCGACGAGCAACGCGTCGTACGGCGGCGCGGTGACGAAGGTCCACGGAAAGGAAAGATCGCTCGCGTACAGCTGCACGATGGTCCGGATCACGGCGGTTTCGGCCGCCGGCAATCCGTAGACACCCATTCTCAGAACGGACATGCCTTGCCTCCCGGTTGCATGAACATCCGCATCAGTTCACCGCCGGGACTTCGCGCCAGTTCAAGAGCCGCAGCGAGACGCCCTTGGACAGATCGGCTTTCACGGGCACCGGCTTCCCGTCGGTGCCGACGACGATGCGGGTGGAGCCGTCCACGCTCACGAATCTGAGGTCGGTGACGGCGCTCGGGAAGCTCTGGTAGGCGGTTCCGGCGGGCAACAGCACCGAGCTCCCGGTTCCGTAGTTGATGGCGTAGACCCGGCTCTGCCCCGAAGGACTGCAGGCATCGCCGGTGGTCAGCAGGCTGGAGAAAGCCACGATGCCGTTGAAGGCCGCCGGGCTGGAAACCAGGCGCCAGCCGACGCTGCTGTCGACACCCAGGTCCAGATACCAGCCCGGCGACGTGTTCGAGAGGCTGATGCCCTTGAGCACATCGTCCACCTTCGTGAGCTGGCTGCGCGTGATGGGCGCGGTCACTGCATTGAAGCTCCCGGCCGTTCCGTCGACGATGGCGTAGAACGACTGCGGTGCCTTCGAATTCACGTCCGAGGCGTCCAGCAGCTTGCCGGTGCCGAGCAGCACGAAGCGCTTGCGCGTGACGGGGTTGATCTCGATCAGCGGCGCGATGGTGACCGGTTGCGCGTTGCCCGATCCGTCGGTCAGCGTGGCCAGCAAGGTCGGCGCGGGGTAGGCGGCGCTGCTGCCCTTGGCGGCGGTGAGATCGAAGCGCCAGAGCTGGCCGTCCAGATCCGCCGCATAGACGGCATCCGCCGTGTTGTCGGCATGGTCGGCGACATAGGCGGACGCCTGCGCGAGGCCGCTGGAGGCGGTGGGCGTTGCCATCTTCTCGAGCAGCGCGCCGGTCTTCGGATCGACGATGTACAGGTAGCCCTTGCCGTCGCTGTTGTTGTAGCCCGAAGTGAGGATCACGACCCAGCCGTACTTCTTCGTCTTCACGGCGATGGGCGCGCCATAGCTGTAACCCATGGTGGCGTCGGTGAATTCCCATTTCACCTTGCCGGCCACCGCGGCTTCGCTGCCCATGCCTGCCGGGTCGGTCACGTCGAGGGCGTAGTAGCTCTTGCCGCCCTTGCCCAGCCCGCCGATCAGCAGGCTGTGCCAATCGGCGCCGTTGCCGCTGCTCGCGGTGGTGAACGCGCCACCGGCGCTGTTCAGGTCCACGTCGAAGGCCAGTGGCGTCGCATCCACGTAGTAGCGGTGGGCGTACCTGGGATTTCCAAGCTGCGCCAGCCCATCCACCTGCGGCGTGCCGTTCGGTCCCTGGAACAAGGCGCTCGGCACGTAGGCGAACTGCTCGGTTCCGGGGTTGGTGCCGTCGAGGGCGCCATTGAACGCATGCAGCATGCCGTCGTTGGCGCCGACGTAGACCATGGTGGGACGCGCGGCCCACTTGGTCTTGAATGCCGTGTAGCCCGGGTTGCTCTTCTCCGAGAAGCCGGTCGCGGGCGGCCCGACGGGCATGACCTTCGAATTGACGATGTCGCCCAGCAGCAGGGACCGGCTGCGCAGCGCCCGTGTGCTTTCGGCCACCGTCGAGGCGCTTTCGTTCTTGCGGTCGCCACGCAGGTAGTTGAGGTAATCGGTGCTGCTCGTGGTGGTGGCGTAGGCCGGTGCGAGGGCGGCCAACTGCGCCGACGTCACGCTGCCGGCGCGGAATGCCACGCCCTTGCGGCCGTCCCATGTCGCGACGCGGCGCGCCGTGTCCCAGCCGCCGTTGGCCAACTGGGCTTCGAGCGTGGTGCTGGTGGTCCAGACGGGTGCGGCCGACGGCGTGCCATCGCTGGCGAAGGTGAGCTTGCTGGCGGTGACCACGCCCGTCCATCCCTTGGAGTCGTACTGCGATGCGTAGGAGGCGCTGCCGGCGGAAGCGACCTGCGCGGTGGAAAGAGAGAAAGACGTGGTGTAGGCCTTGATGGCGTTGGCGATGTCGGTGAATGCCGCCCTGAGGCCGCTCACCATCTGCCCTGCATTGCCGGCCAGGAAATAGTTGTCGGGGCGAAGGCGCCTCTTGCCGTTCATGTCGATGCTGTCGCCCGAGGTGTTCCACCATTCCTGCGCGAGCGGCGCGGTGGCGGCCGGGTCGTAGTTCGCGGGCACGCTGAAGCCGCCGTACTTGGTCGCCAGGTAGTACGGGTTCAGGTCTTCGGCCCGCTGGTACTCCATGACGTCCATCCAGTAGGTGGAGATGTTCTGCATGCCGGCCAGGTCGGGGCGGATGTCGTTCACGTGCGCGCCGTAGGCCAGGCCGGCGATGTAGTAGGTCGTATCGCTGCCGCCGGCCTTCCACCACGGCGTCGGCGCCTTGAAACCTTCCATCACCTGCAGGTTCTTCGTCCAGGCATCCGCCTTGTTCAGCGAGTCCGCGGCGACCGTCGCGGGATTGCCTCGCCAGCTCGTCACCGCGCTTCCGCCCACGTTGTAGTCGTAGTGGGTGTGGTCGTCGCCGATGCCCAGAATGAAATTCTTCTGGCACGAATAGGAAATGGGGTCCTTGCCGCTCCAGTCGGTCACTGCGGGAAAACCGTCGAGCTTGGCCTCCCTGCCCTCCACGTTGGCCGCCACCGAATTGGTCCATTCGGGGACGTTGCCCAGGTTCTCGAAGTACCGAACGGCAGCGTAGTAAAGCTCGCTGACGTTGTCGTACATCATGTAGTTCTTGGCGGACTGGCCGAACTTGTTGAGGTAGTTCATCACCCCGCTCTGCACGACGCCGCTCGCCGTGGCCGACACCGCGTCGGGGTTGGTGTTCATGATGCCGGTGGTGGCATCCCACTCGCCGCGCGTGTTGGTGACCACCGCGGTGGACAGCGGCTGCGGATACGTCGGGCCGATGAAGCCCATCGGCGCACGCATCACGCCGCCCTGCTGCGCAATGCCGCCGGCGTTCAGGAACGAGAAGGTGCCGTAGCGGATCTTGTTGGCGTTCTGCTGCAGCAAGCCTTCGGGCTTGTAGTTGGTGCCGTACTTGACGCAGTTGGCCTCCACGCCGCCGGCACCGGCCGAGGTGTCGCAGACCTTGACGCGCACATAGACCTGGTAGAGGGCATCCGTCTTCTTTGCGTCGTTGGCAGCGCCGACATCCTTCAGGTCGCCTCCCGTGCCGTTGGGGTTGCCTGTCCCGGTGAACACCATGGTGTTGCCGCGCGACCAGATGCTCGTGTTGAAGTTGCTCCAGTTGCCGAATGGCGTGACCGAGGAAATCGATGCCTTCGGCAGCTTGTGCCCGCCTCCCTGATCGGTGCCGCGCAGCGGGAAATTGGTGATGTTGCCCTGGGCGGAGCCCCACCCCTTCTCCAGGATGGTTTCGCTCGTGGTGTCCACGCTTCGATAACCACCCGAGAGCGCCCAGCGGAATGGGTCGATGGTCTGCATCGTGGCCCAGTTCATGAAGTTGCCGCTCCACTGTCCCGAACAACTGTGCTTGTTGGTGCCGGTGGACGCGCCGGCCGGCTGGAAGTAGCTGGCGGATGCAGCGCCGTTCTTCGCCGCCGGCTCGACGTAGGTGTACGTGTAGCACTTGCGCGGATCGAAGTAGCCGAGGTACTCGGTGGCATCCGCGTAGTCGTTGAGGTTCGCCACGCTGATTGCGGTGGGGTACTCCACCGACAGCGCCAGCGCAAGATTTCCCGGCACGTCGGACGAGGCGAACACGGGTTGGTCCGACAGCTTGGCGGTCGCCGCCAGCGCGGCCGGGCACGACGCCAGGCCCAGACAGACGGCCGCGATCGCCCCGAGGCCGGAGGCCACCGTCGATGAACGGCGAATAGCGTTTGTCATGGGGATGCGGTGCCTTCCTGGTCTGGCTTGGTGAACGTCGACTGCATGAACACCTGGGTGTCGCGCGGACCGCTGACGCGCAGGCTCAGCCGGTAGATCGTGGCGGTGGGTGGCGCCGGCGGCGGCGTGGGACTGGCCGTGCCACCGGCCGGAGCGGCGGACGACTGCACGCAGCCGGTGCTGGTGGCCGGGCCGGTGCTGCTGCAGAGGCGATCGATCACGTAGCGGATGCTGACCTGCGCCACCGCGTCGGTGAGGTCGTTGGAAGCCTTGCCGACGCTGCCGAAGGCCTTGTCGTCCAGCAACGCCAGCGGTACGCCCTGCGTGTTGGTGTCGAGCTTGGTCGCCTTGAAGTTCTCGCCCGGCAGATCGTCGGTCGCGTTCGCGAGCGCACCGCCGCTGGCCAGCTTGTTGGCCAGCACGAAGGACACCGCCCGCTCGCCCTGGTTCACCAGGTCGCGCCGGAACGCCAGGTTGCCGGCGGAGGTCAGCGACGTGTTCATGGACCGCACCACCGCGACCCCCGCCGGCCAGGAGGATCACGAGCACGATGAGGCACAGCAGCAGGACGACGCCGCGCTGGTGCCGGGCCCGCGGAAAGGAGCTTGGAATCTTCATGGCAGCAGCAGCATGTTGCGCAGCGGAATGGTGAATTCGACGACCCGGTGGCGGTAGTGCTGGTCGTCGTCGCCCAGCGTCACGGTCTGCGAGATCGGGTTCTTCGCGGCGTCCTGGAAGTCGTCGCCGAAGAGCTTCAGCCTGGTGGGCGACACCGCCTCTTTTTCCCTGTTCGCGCTGCGCATGACCAGCGCCACGCGAACGGCGACGATCTTTCGCATCGTCTCGGGCGTCTGCATGACGGTGGCGATGTCGAAGCCCGCGGCGCCCGGGTCCGTCCAGTTGTCGAGAATGCCGTCGCCGTTGGTGTCCACGCCGTAGATGGCATGCAGTTCGGCCACGCCGTCGGCCAGGGCCTGCGGCGCGCCGGCCGCGCCCAGCAGCAGGTCGTAGCCGACCAGCGTGCGGTTGTCGCCCACGCCGAAGAGCTGGAACTGCACGTTGCCGTTCGCGGGATTGCCCAGCGGCGTGACGTAGGTGGAGGTGCTGGCCGCCAATGTCTCCAGCGAGGTGGACTTGCCGGCCGTGTAGTAGGCGCCGCCCAACGTCAGCACTTTCGCCGTGGTGCCCGAGACCTGTTCGAGCAGGCAGTCCGTCGTGCCCTGCTGGCTGACCAGCACGAGGTCGCCCGCGGACACGCCGACCGTGTTGTCCATCGCGAGCGTCGTCGCGCTGCCCGGGTCCGTGAGGCCGCGCGGCACGCCGCCGGCCACCGCATCGCCGCCCATGACGACCAGCACGTCGGAGCCGGTGTCGGACTGGCTCTTGCCGATGAGCACAGGCGCCACCCGAAGGTCGGACGTGGAGCCGGGCAGAAAGGCCTTCTTGAACGGCGCGGGAAATGCGCCAGCGGGCAGCAGGGCCGCCGCGTTGAGCTTGCAGCCGAACACGCCCCGGTCGATCGGCTGGACCGACTGGACCAGGCTCGATCCGGCACTGCGCAGCGCACGATCGAGCACATAGGCCGCATAGGCACCGGCCTGCTCCATGTCGTTGGTGGAGGTGGTGACGCGCCGGTGCGTCTCGCCCACCACGACGATGCTGGCCACCGCCAGCGTCACGATCAGGCCGATGAGCATCGCGACCAGCAGTTCGATCAGTGTGAGACCGCGCTGCTTCATGGGAGCGTCACCCGCGTGGTGAGCGTGCTGCTCTGTTGTTCGGCTTTCGCACCCGAGCGGCCGGGCGCCTTCCAGGTGATCGCGATGTCGGCGCTGTTGGTGGTGCCCGATACCGCGGTGACGGTCACCGCGCCGTTCGGCAGGCCTGCGTTGGCGGCGTCGCTCACGCGTTTCTGCCAGGTCGATCCGGTGCCCGTGTTCACCGCGACCGACTTGCCCAGCCACATCGCGCTGGCGATGTCGTTGGCCAGCAGGGCGGCGCGGTTGCGGTCCTGCGCATCCGTCGACAGGCTGATGGCGCGCGCCTGCAGGCCGATCAGCCCGAGGATGCCCAGCGAAAACAACAGGACGGAGACCAGCACTTCCAGCAGGGCGACGCCGGACTGCCTCGCGCCGGAGGGCTTCTTCAAGCAAAACTTCTTCATGGGCAACCGTCGGGAGAATCTGCAAGCTTTCGGGCCGGATCGCACATGCGCACCTGCCCGCCCAGGCCGAGCAGCACGCGCAGCGGGCGGTCCGAGCCATTCGCGGCGATGTCGTAGGCAAAGACCGCCGAGCCGGTGTTGCAACTCGCGCCGTCCACGCCGGTGTCGGTGTTCGCCACGAGGCGGCCCACGGCGTTGAAGCAGACGGCCGCCGGGCCCTTGACCTGCACGCCGGCCGCCACATCCGACAGCACGCCGGCCTGCACGAACACGTTGCCGGCATCCAGGCTCGACTTGGCAACGTTGAGCGACCAGTTGCTTCCGTCGACGACGGCGGTCAGCGCGTTCTGCGGCGCGGCGCTGTTGGTGAGCGAGAACACCATCGGCCGGCTGCGGCGCAGCGCTTCGGACTGCGCGAAGCGCAAGCCGTTCTGCAGCGAGTCGCTCACCGTGCGGACCTTGTTGTTGGCGATCCAGGTGGTGAACGACGGCATGGCCAGCATCGTCAGGATGCCGAGCAGCGTGACGGTCACCATCATCTCGATCAGCGTGAAACCGGACGCATGGCGCCGGTGGTTTTTCATGTCGGGCACGCCTGGCCTCGCTTGGTCACCCAGGCCTTGTCGCAACCCGTCCAACCGGAGACGCCCTCGACCGTGGTGCCTTGAAGACCGAGTTGGTCGACCGTGAAAGTGAACCCCTTGGTCGGTCCGCTGCCGACAGCCTGCAATGTGTAGGTGGTCGATGTGGCAGCAGGCGCCGCCGCGCACGACAACTGGAAGGTGCCCGACACGTTGGCCCTGCTGGCGGTGGCGGTGCAAGGCGGCACGAACGCACCGGTCTTGAGATAGGTCCGGTTGTCCTGGTAGTAGCGCTCCATGTCCGCACGCATGGCCGCCAGGCCATTGGTGCCATCGACGAGCTGGCCGCGCAGCACGTAGTCGCGATAGCTGGGCAGCGCGATCGACGCGAGGACGGCCACGATGGCCACGGTGATCATCACCTCGATCAGCGTGAAGCCGGCAATGCGCCGTCCCGCAACAACGGCCGCACGTGGCTGTCTCGCCGCCCCCAAGATTCGAATTTGCATTGCTGTTTTCCAACCACAAAAAACCGACTTCTTGTCGGTGTCACCAAGAAACTGATGTGACAATTGTTTGCAGCAACGAATGCTTTCGACTAGATCGATGAATGAAATGCAGCCACTCAGTTTTCAGGGCAATGCCGTGGCCGAGCGCTATGCACCAGATGCGGGCGCCCAACCCTGCTGGCTCAGCTTTTCCACCGCCATGTCGGCGAACATCGAAACGGCCAGCGGACGCTGCTGGCGGCTGGGGTAGACAACGCTCAGGCCGCGACCGGCGCGCGTGTACCCGGGCAGCACCCGCACCAGCCTGCCGGCGGCGATTTCGGGGGCCGTGAGGATCGAGGGCAGCGCGGCGATGCCCAGGCCCGCGCATGCGGCTTGGCGCAGCACCGACTGCGTGTTGCTGTTGAAGCGCCCTTTCACGCGCACGTCCTTCTCCACGCCTTCTGCGTCCTGGAGACGCCAGATGGCGCTGCCGCTGGCATCGGGCTGCACCACGCACTCGTGCTCGCCGAGGTCCTCCAGGGACATGGGCACGCCATGCGCCGCCAGATAGGCCGGGCTGGCGGTCAGTTCGCCGTAGCTCGCGAAGATGCGCCGGGCCACATAGCAGGAGTCCTGCAGCGGGCCGCCGCGGAATGCGATGTCGATGCGATCGGCAATCAGGTCGACCAGCAGATCGCTGAGCACGAAGTCCAGGCGCACCTGGGGATGCTCGGCGAGGAACGTGTCCACCCATTCCATCTGGAAGAAATCGAAGAAGCTGGTCGGCGCGGTCACGCGCACCGTGCCGGACGGCTCCGAGTTGTCCGCCACATGCAGTTGACCGGCTTCGATGAGCTCCTCCACCGCCGGGCCGCATCGCTCGTGGAAGGATTCGCCTGCGCTCGTCAGCGTGAGCTTGCGGGTCGAGCGCTGCATCAACCGCGTGCCCAGCCGCGCCTCGAGTTGCTGGATGCGCCGGCTCACCGTGGCGGAAGGCACGCTCAACCGCCGCGCCGCCTCGGCGAAGCTGCCGCTGCGAGCCACTTGCACAAACATCGCCACTTCATTCAGATCGAGCATGGGATTCTTCCTGTTGTTGTTGCCGGGTTCGAGCCGGCTTTTTTTCGATACGTCTCCAACTTCCTGAGGGCTCGGGAAGCACCAATCAGGGGCATTCGCGGCGCATCAAAGAGATGCCAGGCGGTTCATTTGAGGTACGTCCCTCACGCAACACGCTGAACGGGAGCTGACATCCCCGCAAGGGCGATGTACTTTGCGAAAAAGCTCGCCGTTCGCAGCAAATTGCCGCAGCATGTGGTCCGTTGCTTGTTATAGAAACATAACGATCAATTGACCTAATCAACTACCGGCAGCTTCATTACGAGCCCTTACCCACATGCAAGCCCCTCCCGATACGACAGCACTGCGTGCGCCGCGCGCATTGGACGACCTCCTGCTTTACCGCTTGTGGAACGCCACGCGAACAAGCAGGGCGATGGCGACGCGCATCGTGGAGGGAGGCTTTGGCATCACGCATCGCGAGTGGGGAATGATCGGCATGCTCGCGCAGGTCGGAGAGATCAGGCCTTCGGCGCTCGCCGAGCATCTGCAGCTGGACCGCGTGCGCACATCGCGCGGCCTGCGAAGCCTTTTCGAGAAGCGCCTGATCGAACGGCGCCAGAACGCCGATGACGGCCGCGAAGTCCACGTGCAATTGAGCGACGCCGGCCAGCAGCTGTTCGAAGAATTGTTCCCGCGCATCGCCGGTCTCAACGTCGACCTTCTCGAAGGCCTCGATGCCGAAAACCACGACATCCTTCTCCAGTGCCTGTACCAGCTCGAGTCGCGCGGCAACGCATTGAATGCGCAGCGCGCCGTGCCGGAGAAAGCCGATCGCCGCGCGGGCGGCACGCGCCATCACTGGTCCAGGCAGATCGACATCTGCCTGATCTAGTGATCTGTCCCGCAAAGAGCTGACCGCTACTTCAAGGCGGCACCGCCTCGCGCGAGGTACTGGCCCGAGAGGCGGGCGAACTGGCCGCCATCGGTGGCGATCGAGGTCTGATGGCTGCCACCTGGGCTGAAGACGAGGGCGAAGGTGTGGATGTCGCCGTATTCCTGGGCATTGCGCAGCATGTAATCGACGTGGTTGTCGCGGTAGTGCTGGTCGGTGCCAGGCGTGTCGGACGGCACGCCCATCGACGTCTGCCACCACAGGATCGGGAGGTCGTTGCCCAGCACTGCGCGGTAGTCCGAAATCTGCCTCTGGGAGTCGCGGAAACTGGTTTCATCCCAATAAAACGGAGCGCTTCCGTTCTGGCACTCTGCGGGCGGCGATGCAACTTCTCTGCAGCCCGCATCGCGGTCGCTGGTCTGGGCCACGATGAAATCCGCCTTGCCCGCCCCAACCGCGCGCATCTGCGCGCCGATCTCGGCAGCGGTGCCGCTCCAGAAGGAAGGCGGGAACCCCACCAGCGCCTTGGGCGCGATCTGCCTGCCCATCTGCACGAGGCATTGGCCGATGCCCGCGGCGGTGTTGGGCAACCCCGCACACTCGGGCTGGTTGTTCACGGAGGCCGGCAGCCGCGTCGCATCGCGACCGGGCGCCTGCGATGCAACAAAGCCCCAGAAGTCCGGCTCCAGATTGATCAGAACCGGCCCGCCGAGGTTTGCAATGAGCTGGTACATGAGCCGGACCTGCGCCCAGTACTTGTCCATGAACACCGGATCGTTGATGCCGCTCAGATTGCCCTCGCCGACCGCCGTCATCTGGTAGAGCGTGTACATGGGAACCGCACCGTAGGCCCGGATGGCCTGCGCGGTGAACGTGAGGTATGCACCCTCCGGGCTGTTCCACGTGGGCCACGCACCTGCGCCGACGCCCACGAGGTAGGTGTCCACGATGTCCGGGCGAATGTCCTGAAGCTTCATCTGCTCGATGCTGCTCGAGCCGAGTCCGACCAGCACCCGGGCCGGCTTGCCCAGCCTGGTCACGAGTGCGGTGGTCGCCGCGACGGACGAGGCGCCGCCGTCTTCATTGCCTGCGCTGCCTTCACCGCTGCCGCCACCGCTTTGCCCATCGCCGCCCTGGGCCCCGGCGTTGCCGCCGCCCGGCACTGGCAGGCCCGCGAAGCCACCGCCTTGATTGCCACCGCCACCGCAGCTCGACAGAAACGCTGAAAGCATCAGCACGGCAACACATCGCCGAATACACATGTTCATGGAAATCGTTTTTTTAGTTTGAAAGATGTGGCGCAGGACCTCTCGCTTGCGATCGGCCGACCGCCGCAGCCACAAGCAACCCACCCGCGCCACCGAGGGTGACGATTGTTTGAGGTGAGCGTGCTTTCGACTAGGTGGCCGCATGAGATACAGCCACTCATTTTTCAGGGAAATGGTGCTGCTTCCCCGGAGCGGATGACGCGGAAGCTGAATGGCGGCTTCTGCCTTTGGCACTCGGCATTCGCGCCTATTGCACTGAAAACTGAGTGTCTGATTTCCATTTTCATCGCTAGTGAAAAGTACACGCTTCTCCAAACAATCGATGCTCACGTTCCTGTGCGACACATGCGAGCCGTAACTCATGTCCCCTCTTTCCGCGCATCTGCTGCGCGCCACGTTGATTCCTTTTTCCCTCGCGCTGGCGGCGTTGGCGGCGCTGTCGGCAACCCCGGCGCAAGCTGCCGTCGACACGATGAGCAAGATCCGCGAAACACGCACGATCGTGCTCGGTGTTCGCGAAGCGGCAGCACCCTTTTCCTTCGTCAATGCGCAAAAGCAATCCGTGGGCTATTCGGTGGACCTGTGCATGAACGCCGTCGAGGAGATCAAGCGCGAGCTCAAGCTTCCCGACATCAAGGTTCAGTACAAGCCCGTGTCCGGCCCGGACCGCATTCCCAAGCTGCTTTCCGGTGAAATCGACCTCGAGTGCGGCTCGACCACCAACACGATGGCGCGCCAGGAGAAGGTGGACTTCAGCTACACCTTCTTCGTCGCCGGAATGCGTGTGCTGACGAGCCAGAACCTTCATGTGGACACGGTGAAGGACCTGCAGAAGCAGCCGGTGGCGCTGACCAAGGGCACGACCTCGGAGAAGCTTTTCAGGCAACTCGCCGAGGGTGAGCTGCGCGACGCGAAGTTCACCACCTACGACAACAACGGCGAGGCCTTCAAGGCCCTGAAGGAAGGCAAGGTGCGCGCGTTCGCGCAGGACGATTCGCTCCTTCAAGGCCTCGTGTCGAACGACAAGACAATCGACACGCTCAGCCTGAGCAGGCTTGCGCTGTCGGTCGAGCCGTACGCCGTGATGGCGCGCAAGGGCGACACCGCATTGCTGGCCGCCGTCGACCGCAGCCTCGCGCAGCTGTATGCGAGCGGCGAGATCAACAAGCTCTACGACAAGTGGTTCAACACCAGCACGCTCACCATCAAGATGGGACGCCTCACACGCGACAGCTTTGTTCGGCCGAACAAGCAGCCCGGCGTTGCGATGGTGCTCGGCCATTCGATCTGAGCGGGAGTGAGTGGGCAGCAGCCCGACGGCTTCACGGGTTCGGCACCGGCTGACATTTCACGGCGTGTGGCAGTGCCATGTGCCACGAAACGTCAGCGGCAAGACATGCCTTGTCAGCCCGGGCGTTCTCCTTGCACCGTTTCGCCTTAAAGGCGCACGCGATCGATGAGGAAGAAAAGCACGGCGCGCATGTTGCGGTCCACACGCATCACACATTCTTCTTCGCAATGAATTCATTCGACAACGAAAACAGCACGCCCCTGGACCGCCGCATCTTCTGCCTCAGCGCGATCGGTCTTGCCACTCTCGGCGCAACGGCTTGCGGTGGCGGCAGTGGCGGCAGCGGTTTCGTCGGTGGCGGCGTCGCCGCAGGACCCGAGGCCACGATTGCGCCGGCCCCTCCCGCCGCCGCCGATCCATCCAGCGATCCGGGCGACCCGGCGGTGTCCCCGCCCCCGCCTTCTTCCCCTCAGGCACGCAAGTTCGTCCACCCCGGCCTTCTTCACACGGAGAGCGATTTCGAGCGCATGCGCCAGAAGGTCAAGGAACAGGCGCAACCGTGGCTCGCCGGCTGGAATGCATTGACGGGCAACGGCCGCGCGCAACTCGGTGCGAAGCCGCGTCCGCTGGCCACGGTGATTCGGGGGGACGTCCCGGGCCAGAACTTCGCGCAGTTCTACATCGACGTCGCGCGCGCCTACCAACTCGCGCTGCGCTGGAAGGTCTCGCAGGACACGCGCTATGCCGACCTTGCGGTGGTCTTCCTGAACGAGTGGTCCTCCACGCTCAAGGAGGTCACGGGCAATGCGGACCGCTTTCTCGCGGCGGGCATCTACGGCTACGAGTTCGCGAACGCGGCCGAGATCATGCGCACGTACCCAGGCTGGGCGCCGGCCGATTTCGCGCGCTTCCAGACCATGATGCTGGACATCTTCTATCCGCTCAACCACCAGTTCCTCACCATCCACAACGGCACCCAGTACAGCAGCTACTGGGCCAACTGGGACCAATGCAGCATGGCCTCGATACTGGCCATCGGCGTGCTCTGCGACCGCCAGGACATCTACGACGAGGCGATCAGCTACTACAAGGCCGGCCAGGGCAACGGTGCGGGCCTGCAGGCGGTCTACTACGTGCATCCCGGCTACCTGGGCCAATGGCAGGAAAGCGGGCGCGACCAGGGCCACTGCACGCTCGGCATCGGCCTCGCGGGCGCCTTCTGCGAGATGGCCTGGAACCAGGGCGACGACATCTACGGCTACGAGAACAACCGCTTCCTGGCCGGCGCCGAGTACGTGGCGAAGACCAATCTTCGCGATGGCACCGGCGCCTTCTACACGATGCCCTACTTCACCAACATCAACAAGCAAGGCAAGCAGGCCGAGCTGTCGACGGGAGCCCAGGGCCATCGGCGAGGCATCTGGGAAAGCGTGCACAACCACTATGCCAATCGCCTGGGCATCGCGACGCCCTACACCGCCCTGCAAGCCATCCAGATGCGCCCCGAGGGAGACGGCGGCAAAGGCGACGAACTGGGCTTCGGCACGCTGACCTTCACGCGCGATCCGCTGCCGGCAGCCGGACGCCCCAGCGGGTTGACCGCGCGCTTGCGCGGCACGCAGGTGGTGCTGTCGTGGTGGGGCTGCACCGGTGCGCAGAGCTACTCGGTGCGCCGCGCGGAGCGGGCGGGCGGCCCCTACAGCGTGATCGCATCGGGCATCACCGACGCGCTCACGTTCAACGACACCGCGCTCAGCGCGACTGGCGTCTACCACTACGTGATCGTCGCGGCCACCGCCTCGGGCGACAGCGCGCCGTCCACCGAAGCGCGGGTGTCCGTGGCGCCCGAGCTGCTGCTGCAGTGGAAGCCCGATGGCGGCGCGCGCACGCCCGTCCGCCTGCCGACGGGCCTTGCGAAGAACGCCGCCGACTTCACAGTCTCGGTCCGGGTCTTCCTGGACAGCGCCGCGACGTGGGCCCGCGTGTTCGACTTCGGCTCCGGCACGCGCCGCTACATGATGCTCACGGTCCTCAACGGCGGCGGCGTGGTCCGCTACGGGATCTCCACGGTCCACGGCTTCAACGAGGAAGTGATCGATGGCACGTCGGCGCTTGCCACCGGACGATGGGTGCACGTCGCGGTCACCCTGTCGGTCACGCTCGGGACGCTGTACGTGGACGGCGCCGTCGCCGGTACCAATGCAGCGATGACGCTCACGCCCGCCGACCTGGGCGAGACGACGCAGAACTGGCTCGGCCATTCGCAGTTTGCCAAAGACCCCGATCTGCAGGGACGGGTGGACGATCTGCGCTTCTACAGCGGCGCGCTCGGCGCGGCAGAGATTGCTGCGCTGGCCCGCGCCTGATGCGGCTGGGCCAGCGAGAGGCTGAGGGCCTCAGGCCTCTTGCTTCGGACGATACCCCGCGAGCTCGTGCTTGGCGATCGCGTTGCGGTGCACTTCGTCCGGGCCGTCGGCCATGCGCAGGTGGCGGGCATAGGCCCAGAAATTCACCAGCAGCGTGTCCTGGCTCAGGCCCATCGCGCCGAAGGCCTGCATCGCGTCGTCGATCACCTGGATGCAGTTGTTGGGCGCGATCACCTTGATCATCGCGATCTCCTTGGCCGCCACCTTGTTGCCCACCGTGTCCATGCGCCAGGCCGCGTGCAGCACCATCCAGCGCGTCTGGTCGATGAGCATCCGGCTCTTGGCAATGCGCTCGCGCCACACGCCCTGCTCGGCCAGCGGCTTGCCGAAGGCCACGCGCGAGACCACGCGCTCGCACATCATCTCCAGCGCCGACTCGGCCATGCCGATCATGCGCATGCAGTGGTGGATGCGCCCCGGCCCGAGACGCCCCTGCGCGATCTCGAAGCCGCGGCCTTCGCCCAGCAGGATGTTGTCCACCGGCACGCGCACGTTCTCGAACAGCACCTCGGGGTGGCCGAAGGGCGCGTCGTAGTGGTTGACCAGCGCCATGTCGCGCAGCACCGTGATGCCGGGCGTGTCCGCGGGCACGATGATCATCGACTGCTGGCGGTGGCGATCGGCGTTGTCGGCGTCGGACTTGCCCATCAGGATGAAGAGCTTGCAGCGCTCGTTCATCGCGCCGGTGATGTACCACTTGCGCCCGTTGATGACGTACTCGTCGCCCTCGCGCCGGATGCTGCACGAGATGTTCGTGGCGTCAGACGATGCGACCGCGGGCTCGGTCATCGCGAACGCGGAACGGATCTTTCCGTCGAGCAGCGGCTGCAGCCAGCGCGCCTTCTGCGCGGCCGAGCCGTAGCGCTCGATCACCTCGGTGTTGCCCGTGTCCGGCGCGCTGCAGTTGAAGGCCTCGGCGCTCCAGTAGCGCCGGCCCATGATCTCGCACAGGGGTGCGTATTCCAGGTTCGTGAGCCCGGCGCCATGCGCGGTCTCGGGCAGGAACAGGTTCCACAGGCCCGCCGCGCGGGCCTTCTCCTTGAGCTCTTCCAGGAGCGGCAGGCCGGTGTAGAAGCCGCCGTTCTTCTGCGCGTTCAGGTACGACTGGTGCGCTTCGTCGGCCTGGCGCTTTTCGTTCGGGTAGATGTGCGCGTCCATGAAGGCGACGAGGCGCGTGCGCAGTTCCTGGACCTTGGGCGTGTAGGCGAATTCCATGCAGGTGTCTTCCGGGTTCGGGGTTGCGTGTCGAGGAATGGACGTGCGCCATGGTGCCCGGCCCGGGCTCGTCTGGCTGTCTCCTGCATG
The DNA here is from genome assembly GCF_050435205.1 of Variovorax sp. W2I14. NCBI lineage: Bacteria > Pseudomonadati > Pseudomonadota > Betaproteobacteria > Burkholderiales > Comamonadaceae > Variovorax > Variovorax sp. W2I14. Next base: position 3,886,977 of record NZ_JBNDJX010000001.1, read on the forward strand.
ACGGAGCTTCAGCGCAACGGAAGCGCCGGCGTCTCCGGGCGCTACGCCCGCGCCGCGAACGACGCGTGCTGCCGCTCGATCGGCGGCCGGTACTTGTTTCGCGCAACGCCCCGTTCGCTCAGTTCGCTTCCGCGCAGTTCGAGATCCTCCAGGCAGTCGAGAAAGACCTCGAGTTGCCTGGCATCGATGCCATCGAGAAGATCGACGTTCAGTTGCGAGAGACGTGGAAACAGATCATCGAAGAGTTGCTGGCCCGCGGAGCTCAGGCGCACATGCACGATGCGGCCGTCTTCCGCGTCCTGCCGCCGCTCCACCAGCTTCTTCTCGGTCAGGCTGCGCAGGGCCAGCGAAGCGCTCGCACGGTCCATCTGCAGGCGCTCGGCGAACTTCGAGGCGGGGATCTCTCCCAGCTCCTCGAGCACGCCGATCATTCCCAGCTCGCGGCGCGTGATGCCGAAGCCGCCTTCGATCATGCGGGTCACCATGCCGTTGCTCACGCATGCCGCGCGCCATATCCGGTAGAGGAGCAGGTCGTCCAGTGATTGGGGGGTGCGCAAGGCAGCCGCGTCGGGAAAAGCGCGCATATGAATCAGAAGGATCAAAAGGGTTGATGCTGGGAATTTCCCGCGGACAGCGATGCATGCACTTCCAGCACGCCTGCGTTGCGCAATGCCTGCAGGAAACGCACGCAGCGGGAAACCGATTGCCCGCAGCGATCGGCCAACTCGCTCGCACTCAGCTGGCGCCGCCAGAGCAGATTCGCCATTCGGTCGCTGTACTCGCTGCGCCCCATCAAGGCGGCCGGAGGCCAGCGGCACAGCGAGAAGCGGGCCGAGTCGAGAAGCTCCTGCGACATCGCCGACACCAGCGCCGCCGGGCTCGTCCATCGCCGCGCTTCGAGAAGTTCCTGGCCTGTGTCCAGCAGCCACTGCTGGAGCTTCTCGGCGCGGATCGGGCGCTCCAGCGTGTTCGCCATGCCTTCCGATTGCAGGCGCGTCACGGTCAGCACCGCGGGCGCCATCTGTTCGACCTCCGCCAGATGGTCTTCGATCAGGGTGCCATCGACGAGCAATGCGTCGAACGGCGGCTCGTCGACCAGCTTCCACGGGAACGAGCCGTTCTGCGCGGACAGCCGAACGATCGTCTGGACGACGACGATTTCGACGGCCGGCAACCTGAACAGGCCAAGCCTCAACCTGGGCATCTGTTGCCTTCGAAATGCATGGGGCTGGCGATCACTTGTTGTTCTTCGTTGTGCAATGAAATGATTTCCGGATGGCTTCCAGGCGCCGGCGGTATCGCACGACGCAGCGGCCATCGGAGCGAGCGCAACCGGGGCGCGCGCCGGCCTCAGCCGGGAAACAGGGGCTCTGGTTCAGAAGAGCCGGTACCGCCTGCTATGTCGACCATCGATTCGCGAAGAGAGCGACCTGAGGGAAAGACAGCATGCGAGAAAATGTGAAACAAACGGTAATGCAACAAAGTGGCGAAGCATAGGAGGCCGGGATGCATACGCAAAATTGTTTCGATCGATACCTCGTATCGATTCTGGAGATACACCAGAATCGATTTGGAGACGTCGTGCAGCCAAACCCGCATAACGGGCAAGGTGTATCGATCCACTAGGAGAAAAACCATGCGATTTCAAAAGCTGGACCTGAATCTGCTGGTGGCGCTGGATGCACTTTTGCGGGAGCGCAGCATCAGCAGGGCAGCGGAACACATGCACCTGAGCCAGTCCGCGATGAGCAGTGCGCTGGCGCGGCTGCGGGCTTATTTCGACGACGACCTGCTGATTTCCGTAGGTCGCAAGCTCGAACTCACCAGCCGGGCCGAGGTGCTGAAGGAGGCCGTGCGCGACGTCCTCATGCGTGTGGACACCAGCATTGCCACCGCGCCGGAGTTCGATCCGTCGGAGTCGGACCGCAAGTTCCAGCTCGCCGTCTCCGACTACACCGCGGCCACGCTCATACCTCACTTGCTCGCGCTGGCCGAGAAGCAATCCCGCGCCGTGCGCTTCGACCTGATCCCGGTACCGGGCCGGCCGCAGCGCGCCCTGGAGAGCGGCGATGCGGACCTCATGGTCATCTCGCGCCCCTATGCCTTGCCGGACCATCCCACCGAGACGCTCTATCAGGAAGAAGTCTGCTGCGTGGTGTGCAGCGACAGCCGCTTTGCGCGGGCCGGCGAGCTGACACTCGAGCAATACGAAGCAGCCGGCCATGTCGCGGTGCAGCCTCCGGCCATGGACAGGCCGAGCCTGGAGAACTGGTTCAAGGAACGCTACGTCAAGGCAAGGCACATCGAAGTCACGACCTTCAGCTTCGTGAGCGCGCCCTATCTTGTGATGGGCACCGAACGCATTGCCATCATGCATGCCAGGCTCGCGCAACTCGCGCGGAAGTCGCTGCCGGTCACGCTGTTTGCGCTGCCGACACCGACGCCCCACCTGGAGCAGGTGCAGCAATGGCACAGGCACCGCACCCGTGATCCCGGGCTGATCTGGGTGCGCGGGCTGCTGCACGAAGCCGTCCTGCGCATGGATGCCGAACCCGACCAGGGCCCGACGGCCTGAACGCACCGCCCGGCGGCCGGCATCGTCCGATGCGCGAGGAGGAGGAGAAAGAACGATCATGCGATTTCAAAATCTGGACCTGAACCTGCTGGTGGCCCTCGATGCGCTCCTGCGGGAACGCAGCATCAGCCGGGCAGCGAAACAGCTGCACCTGAGCCAGCCTGCAATGAGCAGCGCGCTCGCGCGGCTGCGGACTTATTTCGGCGACGAGTTGCTGGTCGCCGTGGGCCGCAAGCTCGAACTCACCAGCCGGGCCGAGGTGCTGAAGGAAGCCGTGCGCGATGTCCTCATGCGCGTGGACACCGCCATCGCAACGCCGCCGGCGTTCGACCCCTCGGCGTCGGACCGCAAGTTCCAGCTGATCGTCTCCGACTACACGGTGATCGCCCTGATGCCGCACGTACTCGCGCTGGCCGCAAGGCAATCCCGCTCCGTGCGCTTCGACCTGATTCCGTTGCTGGACCGGCCCCAGCGCGCGCTGGAGAGCGGCGATGCCGACCTCATGGTGATTCCTCGCACCTATGCCTTGCCGGACCATCCCACCGAGCTGCTGTTCGAGGAAGATTTTTGCTGCGTGGTGTGCAACCGCAGCCGCTTCGCGCGGTCCGGCGAACTGACGCTCCAGCAATACGGCGCCGCCGGCCATGTCGCGGTACAGCCTCCGGCGATGGACAAGCCGACCCTGGACAGCTGGTTCAAGCAGCGGTACCTCAAGGCAAAGCGCATCGAGGCCACGACCTTCAGCTTCGCGGGCGCTCCGTACCTTGTGGTGGGCACCGATCGCATTGCCACCATGCATGTCAGGCTCGCCCGCCTCCTGCGCAAGTCGCTGCCGCTCACGCTGTTTCCGCTGCCGACATCGATGCCGATGCCCCGCATGCAGCAGATGCAGCAATGGCACAAGCACCGCAGCCGGGACCCGGGCCTGATCTGGCTGCGCGGGCTGATGCACGAAGCCGTTGTGCGCATGGATACCGAACCGGACCAGAACCTGCCCGGTTGACCGCGCCGATCAGCGGCTGGCGTACGGCAGCGACGAGTGGTGCACGACGATGCGCAGCTTGCCCGCATCGTCCTTCACGAAGCTCCAGGTCTTGTCGACTGTGGTGACCTTGCCGTCGGGGCCGGTGAACAGCACATTGCCCATCGTGCTGGCCGTGTCGCGGTGGATGAGCACCGCGCTGTTCTCGATCTCGCACTTGGTCCAGCCCTTCAGCGCAAAGCCCGTGTCGTTCGGAAACGCCGGGTTGCCGCCGACGAAGTACGCCAGTGCGCCATCGCGGGCGGTGCGGAAGGTCTGCGGCGACGCTGCCAGCGTGGGCTTGAACAGCACCGCGCCCGACTGGTAGGCATACGCGCTGTCGATGACCTTCTCGGCGAGCGCCTTGGCCGCTTCCTGGCCACCGCTTGCGTTCGCGGCGCTGATGTCGACCAACGCCTTGCACCAGGCCTTCTGAGCCACCAGGACTTCGGTCTCGGTGATGCTGTGGTCGATGTGCTTCTGCCTGGCTGCGGCCGGCAGGACTGCGCCCCCGATCAAAAGGCTGGCGATGGCGACTTGCGTGAACTTCTTCATTTTCAATTCCGTTTGGAGTGGTTGGAGTAATCGGGTTAATGCAATCGGGTGGCAAATATAGGAGCACGGCCTGTATACGCAAAGCCGTTCTCCTCGATACCTCCCATCGATACAGGAGATACCTGAACCGAGAACTCGATTGCATCAGCGCCAGATGCACCCGGCATGAAGCACGCATTAACCGGTGCTGAGCGAAAGATGAATACGGCATGAACAAACGCCGCTTGCGCCAAGGCAGAGAAGCAGGGAAGCAGCGTTCCCCTCGGCGCGAACTGATGAATTAGGTCAACAACCGGCCTCGTGAATAAAAAAGGGGATGACGGCGCCGTCGGGCGCTGACCTGGAGAACCCATGCAATCTGCTGCATCCCCGCTTCCTCTTCAAACCATGCCGAGCGAATTCCGATTTCGCAGCCAGGCCGGACCGCCGAAGAGCCCGCTTCAGCCGGCCACCATCGAATACTCGCTGCTGATGCTGGTGCTGGTGAATGCCGGCCAGGAGGTCACGCCCGCCTCGCTGGCCAAGGCACTCGGCATCTCGATGCCCCGCCTGGATTTCAGCGCCGATCGGCTCGAAGCGCGCGGCCTTCTGCGCCGCGATCTCGATGCAGCGGACAGCGAGTCCGGTTGCATCCATCTCACCCGCAAGGGCCGCGAACTCGTGCACAAGACCGAAGCGGTCGCAGCCAGCATGGACACCGGACGACCGGCGCCCATGAGCCTCGCGGAACGCGCGCTGCTCTCCGAACTGCTGGAGCGCATGGACGAGCGCGGTCCGCGCTGAGGCGCTTGCTGCACGTCGATGCGCAGCGATGCGCAGCGATGCGCATCGATACGCATGGAGTGAAGGGCACGGTCTTCAGGAGCCGGACTCGCGAACCTCGTCGTGCACGTCAACGCACTTCGACAGCAGATAGCCCTGCCCGTACACGGCCTTCAGCACGAAGCCGTTCTTTTCGTGCAGCGCGAGCTTCCGCCGCACGTTGGTGGCGCAGACATCGAAGCCCCGCGAGCTGCGGCGGGTCGTGGGCCTCCACAGCGCGTTCCAGAGCCAGTCGCGCGTCACCACGCGGTCCATGTTGCGGAACAGTTCCAGCGCGAAGTCGAACTGGCGCGGCTGGAGAAAGATCTCGCGCCCCCGATGCAGAACGATGCGGTGGTGCACGACGAACCGGTAATCGCCCCAGGCGAGTTCCGGAACCCGGGCCGATCGCCCCGAAGTTCCCTTCGCTCGCGCGAGCAGCGAGCGAATGCGCCACTCCAATTCGTCGTTGGTCGTTCGCAAGGCGTCGAACTCGATGGCATCGACCGCCTCGGCGTCTTCATTGCGAAGCAGCAGATCCCTCCACTGCGTTCCCTCGACAAGAAGCAGCGCGGGCATTCCCTGCGCATGACTGCCGCCGGAAAGAACCCTTCTGGGAAGGCCGTTCTGCAAAGGCGCCAGAAGCAGATCGAAGCGTTGGTGCTCTTCCAGAAATTCCAGCAGGTTGTCCTCATGGGTGAATACGACGGCATGGTGGCCCATCGAATTCAGCCGGCGCTCGAGCGCGGCACTGCGCACGCCATCGCTGTCATACAGCGCGATGAACAGGTTTTTCCGCTCACTCATTCATTGCATTCAAGACTGGCTGAAAGCTGGCGCTCTCGAAAAATTCGAGCAACGCGCGACATGCGCGATCAAGCGCCGGGACGCTCTTCAAGCACATACCCCTCGCCCCGCACGGAATGCAACAGTCTCTTCTCGAACGGTGCGTCGAGCTTGCTGCGCAGGCGCAGCACGGCCACATCGACGGCGTTGTTCTTGCCGTCGAATTCCCTGTTCCACACGCGCTGCGAGAGCTGCTGCCGGGAGAGCACTTCGCCCTGGCTGCGAAGCAGCACCAGCAGCAGCGCAAATTCCATCCGGGTCAGATCGAGCTCCACGCCCTCGCGGGTGCACCTCGTGGTGCGCTCGTCGAGTTCCAGATCGCCCAGGCGCAGCACCGGCTGGCGCACCACGCGCGGGCGACGGGCCAACGCCGTGACACGGCCGAGCAGGTCGGAGAGCGAGAAGGGCTTGACCAGGTAGTCGCTCGCGCCCAGTTCCAGGCCTGCGATGCGGGCGGCAACGCTGTCGCGTTCGGTCAAGACCAGAAGCGGCGCATCGGTCTTGCGCCGGATCGCCTGGACGGCACTGAATCCTGCATGTCCGGTTCGCATCGAATTCAGGAGGATGAGCGCGTAGTCTTCCGCGAGCGCCGCGTTCGCGGTGGCGTTGTCGCCGGTCGCGATGTCGATGGCAAACCCGTTGCTCTCCAACCCCTCGCTGAACGATCTGCACTGGGTCGACTGGTGGTCGATGAGCAGGATGCGCAGGGGATCGATCTCGTCATCGATCTGGACAGCGCGCGCATGGCCGGCGCCGAGAAAGGAGCCGCTCAAGGCGGTCTCGAAAGGAAGCTGGGAAACATTAAGTCGCACGATCTCTCCTGTTCCAGCGCCAGGAGGAGCTGTCGTGCTTTTATATGTTTGCGATAGATCGTTGACCTAATTCATCATCGTCTTTCGCCACCCGCACCCCTCTCGCCGCGATGGAAATCGGCCCCTTCGCAGGGTGCTTTCTTCATTGCATTGAAGAATGAGATCAAGCCTCTCACTTATCCATGCAATCGATGAAACGACGTCCGCCCTTCAGCTACCTCGTTGCGCACCGGCGGTGACTTCTTACCGGGTCCGTGGAGCGCTCGCATCAGAGGGGACGACGGTCGAATGGAACGCCAAGGCCAGCGTCGAAAAGTCGACGTCTTCAAAGCTTCGCCATTGCACCGGATCGATCGGCCAAACCTCCGAAGCAGCGGGCGGCCAGCAACCTGTCATCGGTCCTACACGGAAACGTCATCGACGCTTTCTACGCTTGCGCGCTTCGCAACGTCTGGCCCTACTTCCATGTCTGCTTCCAACAATTCGCGCGGCCCTCGCGCGCCGCGCATTGCCGCACCCGCTGCGTCGAACACCGAACCCAACCTGGAATTGCACGCGTCCCCGCGCCGTCATGTGCTCAAGCTCGGTGCGTCTCTCTTGACCGTCGGTGGCAGCAGCGCCTTGCTGGCGGCGTGCGGTGGGGGCGGTAGCGGTGGCAGCGCAGGCCTGCCTGTGCTCGGGCCCTTGCCGGTCCCCGCGCCTGCACCCGCACCTCCGGCGCCCGCCACCGCGCCGCCGGCCGCGGCAAAGATCTCCAGCTTCGCGCTGGCCGTGATGCCCGACACGCAGTTCTATGCCCGCTACGCCACGACCGACGAGAGCGACCAGTACGACAAGCGCTTCGGCAGCGCGCCCTTCGCGGCGCAGACGAAATGGATCGCGGCCAACGCGAAAGCCCTGAACATCCCCTTCACCATTCACCTGGGCGACGTGGTCGACCAGGTCGGCAAGCCCGATCAGTGGAAGGTGGCCGATGCCGCCATGAAGGTGCTCGAAGACGCGAAGCTGCCCTACAGCGTGCTCGCCGGCAACCATGACGTGCTGTGGGATGTCGACTACGCCCTCAACCCCACCGACGGCACCGATGCCGGCCGCGATCCTGCCAAGGAGCCGTATCTGCAGTGGTTCGGCGCCGAGCGTGCGAAGAAGCAGGCCACCTTCGGTGCGCGCGATGCGAGCGGCTTCCACGAGTACCACGTGTTCGAGGCGCAGGGCCAGAAGTTCATGGTGCTGTCGCTGTCGTGGCGCATCTCCGACGCGGGCATCGCCTGGGCCCGCCAGGTGATCGCGAAGAATCCGACGCTGCCCGTGATCCTGGTGAACCACCAGTTGCTCAACATCGATGCCGACGGCACCAGCCTGCTGGAGACCGAGTACGGCAAGATGATCTGGGAGAAGCTCATCCGCGGCAACGACCAGATCTTCATGACGCTCAACGGCCATCACCACGGCGCCGCGCACCTCACGAAGACCAACGACTTCGGCCACAAGGTCGAGGAGATGGTGGTGGACTACCAGATGGCCTACCAGGGCGGCAACGGCCTCATGCGCCTCTATGAGTTCGACCTGACGAACAAGCAGATCAAGGTGCTGTCGTTCTCGCCGTGGGTGCCGCAGAAGCCGGCCGCCACGCTCAACAGCTTCGACCAGGCCGTGCTCACCACGCCCAACGAGGCCTTCGTCATCGACATGGATTTCGCGCAGCGCTTCGCCGGCTTCAACAAGAGCTTCGGCACGGGCAGCGCCACCATCGACAGCTCGCTGGTCGACCAGGCGCGCGCGATGATTCTCGCCAATTACACGGACCCGGCTACGGTGGCGCAGCGCCCCGCCACGGGCCCGGACGACTATCCGAAGGTGGCGAACACGCTGGCGCATTGGCGCTTCTTCGGCGGCGTGGTCAACCAGCCGGTGCTGCCGGGCACCGTGATCGCGGACGTCACGGGGACCAACCCGCTGCATCGCGATGCGCTGAACCAGGGTGGCGTGCTGGGCGCGGCGGATGGCGACATCGTGTGGACCGACGACCGCCACCACCTCTCGGCCGCGCCGGGTTCGGTGCGCTTTCTCAACACCAACAAGAACACGCCGCGCCTGAGCTACTTCCTGACCGACGCGGCGGCGCCGATCAATGCGCAGACGCTGGAGAGCGGCTACACCATCGAGGCCTTCGTCAAGATCGACAAGAGCTGGACCAGCGACAAACAGGCATGGATGAACATCATGACCCGCGATGGTCAACGCGGCGATCTCGCGGGCTTTCCGAAAGAGGATGACGTCGAATCACCGCCGATGCTGTTCGCCATCTCGAGCTTGCGCGAGGTGCAGTGGGAAGTGGTGCCGGTGCCGAGTCCGGGCGCTCCCCACACGTTCAAGACCAACTGGTCGGGCGAGGTGATGGCAGACAGCTGGGTGCACATCGCGATCGTGAACGATCCGGTGTCGCACGACACCACGATGTACGTCGAAGGCGCGCCGGTGTTGCGCAACGCCGCAGCCGCTCCGGGGCTTGCCACGCTCTCGGCCACTTCGCAGTGGGTGGTGGGCGGCGGCTCGTGGGAGGGTAAGCGCGCCGATGGCTTCTTCGGCAATATCGGCGAAGTGCGCGTGGTGGCGGGGGCGCTCGCGCCGGCGCAATGGCTGACGGCGCGCAAGGCCGGTTGACCTGACATTCGGCGCGGCCGGCTCTCTTGTCTCGGTTCAAGGCCGCGCGGGCATCACCCGCTGGCCTCGACCGCCTCCACCAGGTACCGCACGAAGGCCTTTGAGGCATCGGGCAGCGAGCGGCCCGCCATGGTCTCGATCTGCAGGTGCCGCTCGTTCATCTCGCGGTCTTTCAAAGGGATGGCCACCAGCGCCTTGCTCTGCAGCAAGGTGCGTATCGACAGCGCGCCATAGAACGCGATGCCGCCACCGGCCGCCGCAAAGCTCAGCAACGCATTCGCATGGTTGCTCGACATGGCCTGTGCATAGCGCAGGCCTTGCCGCGTACAGCTGGCGTCGAGCAAGCGGCGGATCGAGCTGTCTTCCTGCGGCAATCCCAGCGGATACGCCACCACCTGGCGCAGCGACAGCTGCCGCTGCGCGGCCAGCGGATGGCCCCTTGCCATCAAGGCCAGCACAGGACTCGGGTGCCGCAGTTCGATCTCGATGCCGGCTTCCGGCACGGCGCTCAGGGTGACGCCCACGTCGGCTTCGCCGTCGCGCACCCGCCTGGAAATATCGGCGAGCGAGCAGACCTCCAGGTGAAACCGGATGCCCTCGTGCTTGCGGCGGAAGTGCGCGATCAGCGTGGGAATGAAGTCGAAGGCAAAGCCCTCGGTGCTCGCCACGCGCACATGCCCGCTGCGCAGGCCGCGCAGGCTGGCAATGTCGTTCGCGACCCGCTCGATCTCCTGCTGCGCCCGCTTGGCATGCGCCGCCAGCAACTCGCCCGCGGCATTGGGCTCCATGCCGCGCGCATGGCGCTCGAAGAGCAGGGTGTCCAGTTCGCGTTCCAGCCGCGCCACCTGCCGGCTCACCGCCGAGGGCGCCACGTTGAGCTTGAGTGCGGCCTCCTTCACCGAGCCGGTTTTCACGACCTCGAGAAAGTAGCGCACGGCGGTCTCTTGCAAGGCACGAAGCTGCATGAATCTCTCCTCGGGCACAGGGCCAGGCAGGTGGCGTCGATTGCCGATTCGGCAACGAAGAATTCTAAACATTGCGCTTGTGACACCCGCATGACGCTCCTAGGATCAATCCGACCGCCCCTGAATACCCGCCGAAATCTCCAGGAGTTCACGATGAAGCATCTCCCGTTCATGACCCGCATGGCACTGCTGTGCGGCCTCGGCCTAGGCGCCCTGCCGCTGGCCGCACTGGCCACCGCCGCAGGGTTTCCCACGCACCCGGTCACGCTGGTCATTCCCTTTCCGCCGGGTGGTGCGACAGACGTCAACGGACGGGTGATCGCGCAGCGCCTTGGCAAGGAACTCGGGCAGCCCGTCGTCATCGAGAACCGCGCGGGTGCCGGCACGGTGGTTGGGGCCAGCTATGTGTCGAAGGCCGCGCCCGATGGCTACACGCTGCTGCTCAGTTCGGGCTCCACATTCACCGTCAACCCGGCGATCCGCCCCAACCTGCCCTACGACCCGGTGAAGAGCTTCGAGCCGATCGGCATTGCGGGGCGCGTCGCGCTGATCCTGCTGGCGAACAGCGAGGTGCCGGTGCAGACGGTCAAGCAGTTCGTGGACTACGTGAAGGCGTCGCCGGGCAAGTATGCGTACGGCTCCTACGGCACCGGCACCACCGCGCAGTTCGCCGGCGAGACCATGCTGCATGCGACGGGCCTGAAGATGACGCACGTGCCCTACAAGGGCAGCGCCCCCGCGATGACCGACCTGATGGGCGGCCAGATTCCGTTCAGCATCGACACGGTGAGTGCCGCGATCCCGCAACTCAAGAACGGCAAGATCAAGGCCATTGCGCTGACCACGGCAAAGCGCTCGGCGCTGCTGCCCGATGTGCCGACGTTCGCCGAGAGCGGCTATCCCGGCGTCGACATGGATTCATGGCTGCTCCTGGCAGCCCCGAAAGGCCTGCCCGCCGATGTGAAGGCCAAGCTCGAGAAGGCGCTGGCCGCGACCATTGCCGACCCCGACACGCGCGCCAAGCTCATGGGCCAGGGGCTGGAGCCGGCCTTCAGCGACGCCGCTGCGTCGAGCGAACTCATCAACCGGGAACTGCCCCTGATGCGCGCCGTTGCGGCGCGCGCGAACATCACCGCCGACTGATGAACCTGAACAACACATCCCCAACCGCCGGCTCGGAGCTCGTCGAGAAATCCGCCGTCGAACTGCGCCGGCTCATCGGCAGCAAAGTCATCTCGCCCGTCGATCTGCTGGAAGCGTGCATCGCGCGGATCGAGCGCGTGAACCCGTTCGTCAACGCGGTGACCGCCACCTGTTTCGAGCGCGCGCGCACCGAAGCCGCGGCGGCGGAAAGCGCCGTGATGCGCGGCGACACGCTCGGCCTGCTGCACGGCCTGCCGCTGGGCGTCAAGGACCTCGAGCCCACCGAAGGCCTGTTGACAACCTGGGGTTCGCCCATCTACCGCGACCACGTGCCCACGGAGGACATCGAACTGGTGGCGCGCCTGCGCCGCGCGGGCGCCATCGTGGCGGGCAAGACCAACGTGCCCGAGATGGGCGCGGGCGCCAACTCGCGAAACGACGTGTGGGGCGCCACGGGCAACCCCTTCAATCCCAACCTCAATGCCGGCGGCTCCTCCGGCGGCTCGGCGGCCGCGCTGGCCTGCGACATGCTGCCGGTGTGCACCGGCTCCGACACCGGCGGGTCGCTCCGCATTCCGGCGGCCAAGTGCGGCGTGGTGGGTTTCCGGCCCTCGCCGGGCATCGTGCCCAGCGTGCGCAAGCCCCTGGGCTGGACGCCCATCTCGGTCGTCGGGCCCATGGGCCGTACCGTGGAAGACGCGTGCCTGCAGATGGCCGCCTCCGCCGGCATGCATGCGGGCGATCCGCTGAGCTATCCGCTCGATCCGATGTCCTTCCTCGCGCCCGCGCAGGTCGACCTCGCCGGCCTGCGCGTCGCGTGGACCGAAGACTTCGGCACCTGCGCCGTGGACGACGGCATCCGCGCCACCTTCCGGCAAAAGATCAGCGCCATGCAGCACCTCTTTCGCCGCTGCGACAAGGTCGATTTCGACATGGGCGAGGCGCACCGCTGCTTCGACGTGCTGCGCGCGGAAGCCTTCGTGGCTGGCATGCAGACGGCCTACGAACGCGACCCCGACAGCCTGGGGCCCAACCCGCGCGCGAACTACGAGATGGGCGCGCGCATGAGCCTGCTCGACAGCGCCTGGGCGCAGGCCGAGCAGACGCGGCTCATCAAGCGTTTTCAGGCGACCTTCGCCGACTACGACCTGGTGCTGTCGCCCACCACGCCGGTGTCGCCCTTTCCATGGACGCAGCTGTACGCCGGCCACATCAATGGCGAGCAGCAAGCCAACTACTACCGCTGGCTCGCGCTCACCTATGTGGTCACGCTGACGACGCACCCGGCCATTTCACTGCCCTGCGGGCTCGACCACGCCGGCATGCCGTTCGGCCTGCAGATCGTGGGCGGCTTTAGGGCCGACCACCAGGTGCTGGGCGCGGCGCGGGCAATGGAAGAAGCCTTCTCGGCCCATGCGCAACTGCGCCGCCCGCGGCCCGACCTGGCTGCGCTGCGCGCGGCCGATCCCGCGCTGACCTCGATCGTCAAGACGCCGCCGGTGTTTCCGGGCGGCGGCAGGTCTGCTGCATCTGCTGCCAGTGCTGCTGTGTCCGTCGTCTGAAGACACGCGGCGGATTGGAGAAAGCAGGCCATTCAAGGACAAGGAGCCGAAGCAACACCCATGGTTTTCAGTGACGATAGTTCTGGATTCGCGTTCTCCTGTGAAGACGCGAAGATGTCCATCAGCGCCAACAGCTGGAGCAGGCGCCTCTCCCACATCGCGCGCATCGTCGGGCCCATCCTGATCATGACCGGCTCACTTCCGGAGCCGGACTACATCTCGCAGATATTGGGAAAGCGCCCACGGGACATCTTCATCATTGCCAACGCCGATGCGCACAAGGAGGCGAGCATGCTCAAGCGCCGCTTCCCCGATGTACGCATCGCCCTGCATCGCAACACCAATGCCAAGGCGGTGCTCGTGGCGCCGGACACGGTCTGGGTTTCCAGTACCGACTTCGGCAAGACGACGCAGATCGAATCGGCCATCGGACTGCATTCGAGGCTTGTCTTCGAGAGGACGCGGGAGTCCTTTTTCAACAAGCTGTGGTCGGAGGCCAGCGAAGTCGCGTGAGAAAGATGTCGGGCACCCGCTGCCGTTTTTTCTGGCGGTGCACGCGCCGACGATGGCGCTCCAGGGTTGCGGCCGAATTGCGATGCCGACTAGCATGGGCGTTCGTCCGCGGACTAGAGGTCACAGCATCGAGACAGTGACCTTCTCCGCAAAAAGCAGTCGCTTACGGAGGCGCCATGCCGACACTTCCCTATGCAATTCTCGAAGCCCCTTCCACGCTGGGCTTGGCAACGGACGGCGTGGAGCGCTTGCCCGACCGGCTCCTGGAGCTCGGTCTTGCAGAGCGCATCCATGCACGACGCGCCGGGCGGCTGGCAGTGCCGCCGAGGAACCCCGTGCCCGACCCCGACACCGGCATCCTGAATGCCAGTGCCATTGCGGCATGGTCACCCCGACTCGCCGACGCGATGGAAGCGGTGCTCGACGCGCGCGAATTCCCGATCGTGCTGGGCGGCGACTGCACCATCGTGCTGGGCTCGATGCTCGCGTTGCGACGGCGCGGCCGCTACGGCCTGTTCTTCATCGACGGCAACGCCGATTTCTTCCAGCCCGAAGCGGAACCCAATGGCGAGGGCGCATCGATGGACCTTGCGCTCGTCACCGGCTGCGGCCCGTCGCTCGTGACCGACATCGAAGGTCGCGGTCCTCTGGTCCGCCCCGAAGACGCTGTCGCGTTCGCGTATCGCGATCACAAGGATCAGCAGGAGTACGGAAGCCAGCCGCTTCCCAAAGAGCTCAAGGCGATCGACCTCCCCGCCGTACGCGCGATGGGCGTCGAGGCCTCCGCGCGCAAGGCGATCGACCACCTGACGCGAGAAGGGCTGGATGGCTTCTTCATCCACCTGGACGCCGATTGCCTGGACGACGCGCTCATGCCGGCCGTCGATTTCCGCGTGCCGGACGGGTTGTCGTGGGACGAACTGGGGACCGCGCTAAGGATTGCCTTGGCGAGCGGCAAGGCGGTCGGGCTCGAGATCACCATCTACAACCCGCGCCTTGATGAGGATGGCGAGGCCGGGCGTGGGTTGGCCGACGTGCTGGTTGCGGCGCTTGGAAGTTGAATTCCCGCGATCCCTGATCCCAGGCCGGGCGACATGAGCTCTTCCAGGAAGTTGGTTTGCTTCAGGTTTCCAAGTAATCCACCATCGGTGGCGACAGAGACGATCTACTCAGTCGAACTCGATAAGTCCTTGAAGCTCAGCTGAGCCGATTTTTTCCACGCGCCTGCACGAACGGTCCACCTTCCGAAAGCCCGGTCCTCAGGGACTCAAGCGGATTCCGAAGATGAAGCGCAGCAGCAGCTTTCGCCGGTCAGCCACATATAGATTCCGACGCGTTCCTCATGGGTTATGTGTCTGCACCGAGAAGCTACTTCCTCGATCTTGGACAGCACCTCACCGATAGGGGGATGTACTTTCCGTTCCATCGGAGGAACGGGCCATTCGGAGCCCGTGCCCACGGCCAGCCAGCGGGGATCGACATTGAAGTAATCCGCAATGGCAAACAGGCAAGTCGCTTCGACGCCCTTGTTCCGCCCCGAGAGCCAATGCGTAATCGCAGGCCGTGTAACGCCGCAATGACGTGCCAGTTCAGCTTTGCATCCTCTGCCTTCGGCAGCCACGAGATTTTTCAAGCGTTCTGAGAAGCCGCGGTCCATCGCAATCGCATCGACTTCGAAGTCGCCGGCCATATCAGTTCCCTCGAGGCGCATTGGCGTCAGCCCGAATCACACGTGCCCTGTCGGCGAGGCGCCTGAAAAGAAGTTGAGATCTTCGGCAGCTGGCACAGAGATAGAAGCGCATTCCGGGCAGCAGACGCATCCACATCTTTCGATGTATGCGCGTCAGCTTCCTAGCATCACACCCGCAACGGAAAAACAGGTGAAGCATGAGAGGCATTGGTTCTTTGTTGGAATCGGCTAACAGGAATGAATTGATCCGGTACCGGATTTACGGAAGGGCGCGCACGTGCGCAATCTCCGAAAAAAGATTTTGCTTTCGTCTGTTTGAGGTCAGGCGGATATCGCGCATCGGAAGTGACGAGCATCACTATTCATCGGAGATCGATTCATTGAATACGCAACGACACATGAGGTCATCACTGCAAGCGAAGAGGCATCTCGGTCGCCCGATTCACACGAAGCCGCACAAGGCGAGGCACCCGCTATCGCGAATCGCCGTTGGACGGTTCGTTCTTTGCGGACGGCAAGTTGCCAACGTCCGTCGACGCGAAATCGGGTGGCACATGAATGCCCTCCCCGTCCCGTCGGACGAGGCCGCGACTTTCCATATCGCGCATGGTCTTGTTGACCACTTCACGCGAGAGCCCGGAGTAGGAGGCAATCACCGCCTGCGTGATGCGCTTGTCGTACCCGCCTGAACCGACAGGTGCAAGCTGGGTCAACTCATGAAGCACACGGCCAACCAATGCCTCCGCGGACAGCGAAGAGACGCGTCGCAGTTGCCTGCGCAGCAGGCCCGTGCGCCGCAGCGTGAGATCGACCAGGCCGAGCGCCATTTCGGGATGCTTCGCGCAAAGCTCGCGCACCGCTGCTACCGGGACAAGGTACACCGACGAAGGCAGCGCGGCGATGAGCGTAGACGCGGCTTGATAGCCGTCTTCGCTGAGCAAAGGGCCGTGGAAAATGTCTCCCCGCCGGATGAAGTCGGTCGTGACGTCAGCGTTGCCGGCACTGCCGCGTGCCACGACCCGCAGCAACCCGCCGGTGACGCAGTACATGCGATCCGTCCATTCGTCGGACTCAAGCACCAGGTCATTGCGCCGGTAAGACCGAAACTCACTGCGCTGGATCAATGCCGTCCGGTCTGTTGTACTCAAGCTGCTAAGAAGTGGGTGCAGATACATGACAGAAGAGGGATACGGCTCGACTGCCGGATTGCTCGGCCGCTTGCGCCTGCTCACCGCCAAGCGCTTGCAGCGCATCGAATACAACATCACCGCTCCGCGCTCTCTGGTGAAGCCAGGCCTGGATCGATCGGCACTTCATTTCGGTCGATGCGCCGCGGCATCGCAGTTGTGGGCCCGGATCACCGTGAGGGCGGCTGTCGCGATGACACGCTCGTCTGCTGATCTGGCGCAAATGAAGATGCAGATGGCCGTCGACCTCGTTCCGAGGGATCGAGGCCGTCGACCATCTACTCCTTCGACGTTCCGGACGATAGCTTCCCACGCAGCGCGCACAACGAGTGTCATCCGTCGCCTTGCCGCGCGACGCCGCTGGCGCTCGGAACCTCATCGAACATGCGCTGCAGATTGCTCGGTTCCGCACGCAGCCGAAGCAAGCCCATGTGCAGGTCCAGCGATGTGGTCATGCCAGGCTGCGCTGCATCGAATTCAGTGGCGCAGCGGGTCTTGCGGGGCCTTCGGTACCGCGCATGTGATAGCCCTGGACCCATTGCACACCGGCGTCGAGTGCGACGCCCAGGTCATCTTCGCGTTCGACCCCGTCAACGACGACGTACGCTGCCAGGTGGCCGCAGAGCGTCAGCATGTCACGCAGACACTCGCCGCCCCATTCGCTCTCCCGTGCCCGACGAACGAACGATGCATCGAGTTTGATGATGTCAGGACGGCAGGCTTGAGCTGCGGCAAGGTTGCCGCGTCCGGCACCGAAATCCTTGATGGCGATCCGGCAGCCAAGCGACCGGAGCCTGGCGCAGAAGTCTCGTACGGGCTGCAGACTCGAGAACGCCATCGAGTCGGAAATCTCCACGGTCAGACGGGATGCCAGTTCGGGGGAAGACTTCAAAGTTGCCAGGACGGATCCCCACCAGTGATCGATCCGCGCGCTTTGCGCGAAGAGACTCACCCCGAGCTTGGCCAAGGGCTGATGCCGCAATGCGTCGATGACCTCGCGTACCACCAGCCTGTCGAACGCGCGAGTCAGGCCGAGGCGCTGCAAGCACGGCAGGAACACCTCCGGTGCGAGCGATGTCTGCTGACCTGGGCAAGGCAAGACCTCCGGGCGTGCTTCCCGGTAAAGCATCGATGCCGACGCGTAGGCGTTGACGACGGGTCGCCATGCGAATGTGAGACGCCCGGCATGCAGTGCTTCACTCAGCCGTACGGCCACATCCATGTCGGCGCGATAGCGTTGCCGCCAACCATCGGTGGGTTTTTCATGGAGATCGGGGAAGGGCTGGGCGGTCCACAGCGTGAGCTCTCTCTCCGAATCGCCCATCTGGTCCGGCGCTTGCACATCGATCCAGTTCACATGCAATCGCGCCAGCGCCGTGAACCCTCGGGCACATATGGGCTCACTCCCGAGGGCCGAAAGCAGTGATTCAAGCTGCTCACTGGTGGACTGCTCGGGCGCGGAGCAATCGTCTTTCATGAAGAAATCATTGCTCCACAACAAGAAGCAGTCATCGCGTAGACACGCAAGGTCGGCTTTGACCGACGTCGAGAAGCGAGCGCAAAGGCGCTGCCTGATTTCGCGACTCACGCGGCTCGCGAAGTCCAGGTCATATGCTTCGGCGAGTTGCGGAAGATTCTCTATAAGAACGAAGGCGCAAGCTCTCCGGATGGGCGCGCGGGGTCGAGGCTGCGCGACCTTCCGCAAGGAGCAATTCTTTGGTGCCTGGGCCGGCACGGCCGGCATGGCCGCCCGAAGGGGCACATCGGCGATCTGCGGGAGAGCGGACATAGGATCCTCAATGGAAGAATTCTTCACAGCTGGAGAACGCGAACTTCAGTTGATGGTTCTCCGCCCGCCCAATTGGGCGAACGGAGCTCGCGGCGCGATCAGACGCGGGAGTACCCTCCTGCCCCTCGCACCCGCACATCTGTTGAGGCCGAAACGGTCGAGAGAGGCACATGCGCAATCGACGGAGGGTTCTGCCTGCACGAGATCCGAATTCAGAAGGGCGCCGTCGCACTGCCCTCCAGACAGGCAGTACAGCCGATCGGCGGAACATCCTCGCAGCGAGCCCCTGCTGCCCGTGTTGTCGATGAAAGCTGGCTCCAAGGACCTCCACGCCGCGAACTCCGCAGGCAACCAACAAACAAATTGATACTACGGATTTCAGTAGGCTTTCGCATTCACTTTTGTTTCTTGAATGTGTCCCAGCTCACAACTGGAGGCGATGAACCTCCGGTTCCCGCTGCGTGACGAGGCAGTCGCCGCACCTGCCTCATGGCGCCGGCACGGCGCTTCATCCACGAAGGCGCCAAACGCCACGGGCAGAATCGCGCCCCATGAAATCGCTGCGCGCTCAACTGATCTTCTTCTGGGTGCTGCTGTTCGGCATGTGCATCGCACTGGCCGTGGTGATGCTCACCCTGTACCGCAGCAGCGCGGGCGCGCAGGTGGCGGCGGGGCGCGGCGCGACCGAACAGTCGTGCCGGGCCATCGCGGCGCGCTACGCGAAGTCGACCGCCGCACCCGCGCCCGTCCAGCCCCAGGTCGACCTGCTCCAGGTGCTGCTGCAACTGGTGCTGATCGAGACGCCGCACGTCGAAGGCGGCGTGTGGCAGGGCGCCGGCGGCCACCTGGCCTACGCCTACCCCACGTATGAAGGCAGCGGCGTCAAGCGCGACGTGCCCGCGGCCGAGCAGCCGCTCATCGTCGAGATGGCGCAGCTCGCCGCACGCACGCAGCAGCCGCAGACCGACGTGGTGCGCGGCAGCCGCGAAGCGCTCATCGTCTCGGCCTGCCCGCTGGCCGCGCCGGGCCACGACCTGGCCGCCTGGACCATGACGCGCACCAACGGCGGCGCGCTCGCCGCGCAAGGCAGCCTGCGCGCCGGCCTGGGCGTGCTGCTGTTGCTGGTGCTGGCCTCGGGCCTGTGGCTCGGGTTCATCCTGCTGCGGGGCCTGCGCCATGTGCAACGCCTGGAAAACCGGCTGGCCGAGGCCGATGCCGACGGCAGCGCCATGCCCGAGCTGCCGCGCACCGGCGTGCGCGAGCTCGATCGCATCGTGGACGGCTTCAACCGCTACCGCCTGCGCTTCGAAGAGGCCCAGGCGCATCTGCGCACCGCCGCTCAGCAGCGCGGCCGCGACCAGCGGCTGGCGGCGCTCGGGCGCATGACGGGCGGCATCGCGCACGAGATCCGCAATCCCATCGCCACCATGCGGCTGAGGGCCGAAAACGCGCTGGCCGCCGACCCCGAACGCCAGGGCGCCGCGCTGCAGGTCATCGTCGGCCAGATCGACCGGCTCGACGGCTTGGTGCGCAGCCTGCTGGCGCTGGTGCAGCCGCTGACGCTCGCGCCGGTAGACGTGGTGCTGCATCACTGGCTCGAGGAGCGGATCTCTGCCGTGGCGTCCAAGGCGGACGCGGCAGGCGTGCAGGTCACGCTGCAGCACGACATGCCCGCCAGCGCCTCGTTCGATCCGGTCCACCTCGCGCGCGCGGTCGACAACCTGCTCGACAACGCGGTTCGCCATGCGCCGCGCGGCGGCCATGTGGTGCTCTCGGCCTCGCTGCGCGAAGCGCGCACGCTGGCCATCCGCGTGGACGACGACGGCCCCGGCGTGCCCGCGCCGCTGCGGGCGAGCCTCTTCGAGCCTTTCGCCACCGGCCGCGCCGACGGCACCGGCCTGGGTCTGGCGCTGGCACGCGAGGTGGCACTGGCGCACGGCGGCGAGTTGCATCACGTGCCGCTCACACCGGGCACCCGCTTCGAACTGGAGCTTCCATGGCGCATCTCCTGATCGTCGACGACGACCACGCCTTTCGCGACACGCTGGCCGAGACGCTGCAGGGCCTCGGCCACGAGACGGTCGCGGTCGCGAGCGGCGCCGAGGGCGTCGAGACAGCCTCGCGCGAACGCTTCGACGCCGTGTTCCTCGACCACCGCATGCCCGGCATGGACGGGCTGCAAACGCTCGCCGCCCTGCAGGCGCGGCTGGCGCGGCTGCCGCCGGTGATCGTGCTCACCGCGTTCTCGAGCGCCGGCAACACCATCGAGGCGATGCGCCTGGGCGCCTTCGACCACCTGGCCAAGCCGATCAGCCGCGACGCGGTGCGCGAGGTGCTGGAACGCGCACTGCAGCAAAGCACGGCGGTCTCGCCTTCCGGTGCGGCCGATGGCGACGACGACGGCGACCTGATCGGCCCGAGCCACGCGATGCGCGAGGTGCACAAGCGCATCGGCCTGGCCGCCGCGAATTCGATGCCGGTGCTGGTACTCGGCGAAACGGGCACCGGCAAGGAAATGGTGGCGCGCGCGCTGCACCGCCACTCGGCACGCGCCGACCGGCCCTTCGTGGCCGTCAACTGCTCGGCCATTCCGAAGGAGTTGCTCGAAAGCGAACTCTTCGGCCATGTGCGCGGCGCGTTCACGGGTGCCACGGGCGAGCGCCCGGGATGCTTTCGCGCGGCCGACGGCGGCGTGCTGCTGCTCGACGAGATCGGCGACATGGCCCTGGATGTGCAGGCCAAGATCCTGCGCACGCTGCAGGAGGGCGAGGTCACGCCGCTGGGCAGCCACCGGACGGTGAAGGTCGATGTGCGGGTGATCGCCGCCACCCACCGCGACCTGTCGGCCGCCGTGCGCGAGGGGCACTTCCGGGAAGACCTGCTGTACCGGCTCGACGTGCTGTCGATCCGCATGCCGCCGCTGCGCGAGCGGCTGGCCGACATCATTCCGCTGGCGGAGCACTTCCTGCGCCGCGCCGCCGCGCCCGACGGCGGCGAACCGCCGAAGGCGCTGTCGGCCGATGCGGCGCAGCGGCTGCTGAGCCATGCGTGGCCGGGCAACGTGCGCGAGTTACGCAATGTGATGGAGCGCTGCCATGCGCTGGTGCGGCACCGCGTGATCGGCGGTGCCGACCTTGCCATTGCACTCGGTGCCGCGCCACGCGACGAAGCCGCCGACGCGCCGCCCGCGGACTGGCTCGACGGCGAACTGCCCGCCGCTGTCGAGAAGCTCGAGCGCCTCATGCTCGCCCGCGCCCTCGCACAGGCACAGGGCAACCGCGCGGAGGCGGCGCGGCGCCTGGGCATTCACCGGCAGTTGCTGTATCGCAAGCTGACGCAGTACGGGCTCGACTGACCCCTGTTCGTGCGCCACGACGTGTCCGCAAACCGGACACCCGCCGTCCCGGGATCATCCAGCCGCGCAGGGGCGGGCGCGCGCAAGTCGTTGATATCAAAGGATTCATGCGCTGGCACGTTGTGTGAGATGTCTTTGGACATCCATCACCAAGGAGCCGTCCATGACATCCCGCCTCACTTTCTTCGCCACTGCCTGCTTGCTGGCGGGCAGCACCACCCTCGCCTTCGCCCAGGTGCCGCCACCGCCGGACGGGCCGCTGCCTCCAGCGCCGCCCGGCGTTCGCGGTGCCGCGTCCATCGGCGCACCCCAGGCCGGCACGGTGGCCACCGGCCCTGTGCAGCAATGGCTCCTCAACCCGAACGGCGACGCCGACGGCCTGCTGCTGGCCGACGGCACGCAAGTCGCTTTTCCGCCTCACCTCTCGGCAGCGGCAATGCAGATGCTCAAGCCTGGCGACACGGTGCAGGTCAGCGGCTGGCGTGCGCTCGACGTGCCGGTGATGCGCATGCAGGCGCTGGTCGCCAACGGCCGCAGCCTGACCGACCAGCCGCCGGCGCCCGGCATGGCCCCGGCCCTGCGCGAGCCAGGCGCACTGAGCGCCATGTCGGCGGGCGGACGCATCGAGCGCCTGCTGTACACCGACCGCGGCGACGTACACGGCGTGGTGCTTGCGGACAAGACCATCGTTCGCTTTCCGCCGCACATCGGCGCGATGTACGGCGCGCAGCTGCAACCGGGCGCGCAGTTCCAGGCGCGCGGCTGGGGAACGCGCGGCGCACAGGGCACGGCGCTCGAAGCCAGCAGCCTCGGCCAGACCGCGGACTCGCTGCACGACGTGTTCAGCGGACCGGGGCTGGAGCCCGGACCGCGCGGTCCCGGCGCACCGCGGGGCCCGAGGGGTGCCGGCCTCGCGTCGCGCGTGCCGCCTGCGCCGCCCACGCCGCTGATGGCGCCGCCGCCCCCGCTGCCGGCCTCCTGATCCGCCGGACCGCTCCACCATGCACACCGCTGCCCCTGCACCGTCGCGCCGCAGCCTGCGCGCCCTCGACGCGCTGGCCTTCTTCGCACCGGACATACAGGGCGGCGTCGGACCTTTCCTGATCGTTTTCATGGCCGGCACGCTGGCGTGGGACCCGCAGCGCATCGGCACCGTGATGTTCGTCTCGGCGCTGGTGGGACTCGTGGTGCAGGCGCCCGCCGGCGCGCTGATCGACAGCGTGCGACACAAGCCGCGCTGGATCGCGGGCGCCATCGCGCTCATCGCGGCATGCCTCGTGGCCATGGCGAACTGGCCGGGCTATGGCGTGATCCTGGCGGGCCAGTCGCTCATCGGCGCGGCGGGCACGCTGGTGGCGCCCGCCATCGCGGCCACCAGCCTGGGCATGGTGGGCCGCGCCGGGCTGGACGCGCGGATCGGGCGCAATGCCGCGATCACCGCGGCCGGCACGGTGCTGTGGGCGCTGGGCACCGGCTGGGTCGGTCATGCGTTCGGTCCGCATGCGATGTTTTTCTATGCGGTGACGATGGCGCTGCCGACCATGGCCGCGGCGATGCTGATCCGCAACCGCGACGTCGATCAGCGGCTGGCGCGCGGTGCCGACACCGATGCCGGTGTGGATGCCGACACGGCGGTCGTCTTGGCGCCCTCTCCCGGCCGCTGGTACGACCACCGCCTCATGGTGCTGCTGGGCTGCGCCTTCCTCTTCCATCTGGCCAACGCGGCGATGCTCACGCTCGTGGCGCAGAAGGTGGGCACGCAGGCCGGCACGTCGTCCGCGCTGTGGCTGTCGGGCGGTGTCATCGTCACGCAGCTGGTCACCATTCCGATCGCACTGGCGGTCGGGCGCTGGGCGCCGCGGCTGGCGCGCAAGCCGATCTTCCTGGTGGGTTTCGCTGTGCTGCCGGTGCGCGGGCTGCTGTACCTGCTGGCCGACAGCCCGACCGCGCTTCTGTCGCTACAGGTGCTCGACGGCCTGGGCGCGGGCATCTTCGGCGTGATGCTGACGCTGATGATCGGCGACCTTACCCGCGGCAGCGGCCACTTCAATTTCGCGCTGGGCATCGGCGCAGCCTGCGTGGGGCTGGGCGCGGCGCTGAGCAATCTCGTGGGCGGTACGGTTGCGCACATGGCGGGCTACGGCACGGCCTTCGTGCTGCTGGCTGGCATTGCGGCCTGTGCGCTCATGCTGTTCGCATTCGCGATGCCGGAGACGCGCGACCGCCGCCATGCGGTGGCGGGCGCGGCATCGGCCGGTGCATTGAACGCTGTGGTGCCATGACCAAGGACACCGCGCCGGCATCAATGCCTTCCTCTTCATTCGCTCCTGCCGGCAGCGAAACGGCGCCGTCCGAAGAACAGGGCGGCGGCAACGGCCTTTTGTGGGTGCTGGTCGCGGTCGCGGTGCTGTTTGCGTTCCTGCGCCCGCGCGCGCCGATGGACTGGCTGCAACTGGTCGACTGGCAGACGGTGGGCGCGCTCGCCGGGCTGCTGGCCATCACGCAGGGCGTGGAGAAGAGCGGCATGCTGCAGGCGGCCGCGCAGCGCCTGCTCGCGCGCACCCACAACCAGCGCAGCCTCGCAATGCTGCTGACCGCGAGCGCGGCTTTGCTCTCGGCGCTGGTGACCAACGACGTGAGCCTGTTCCTCCTGGTGCCGCTGACGCGCGTGCTCGCCAATCAGGCGCACCTGCCGCTCGCGCGGCTCGTGGTGCTGGAGGCGCTGGCGGTGAATGCGGGCTCCGCCCTCACGCCGATCGGCAATCCGCAGAACCTCTATCTCTGGCATCGCTCGGGCGAGAGCTTCTTCGCCTTCATGGGGATGATGGGGCCGACGGTGGCGGTGATGCTGTTCTGGCTCTTCGTGGCCGTGTGGCTGCTGGTGCCGCGCACGCCCATCGCGCTCAAGCCCGCGGCCGAGGCGGCACCGGTGCAGCCGCGCCTGCTGGCGCTGGCGGGCGTGCTGTTCATCGGCTTCGTGATCGCGCTCGACCGGGACTGGCTGCTGGCGGGCCTTGGCGTGGTGTTCGGTGTGTTCCTGGTGACGTATCCGCGCGTGCTGCGCGGCATCGACTGGGCATTGCTCGCGATCATCGCGTTGATGTTCGTGGACCTGCGCCAACTCGCCGAGCTGCCCGCCATCACCGCGCTGCTGGGCCACTGGCCGATCACCGAGGGATGGCGCGCCTACCTCGCGGCCATCGTCACTTCGCAGTTCATCAGCAACGTGCCGGCCGCCATCCTGCTGGACGGCCACGTGCGCGACCTGCCCGCGCTGGCGGCCGGGGTGAGCGTGGGTGGCTTCGGCTGCGTGCTGGGATCGCTCGCCAACCTGATCGCACTGCGGCTCGCCAAGCTGCCGAACGGGCTGCGCGAGTTCCACCGCATCAGCATTCCGTTCCTGATCGTGTGCGCGGCCTCGGCGCTGCTGCTGCGGCTGCAAGTGCCATGAACTGCCGGCTCGCCATCAACGCCGATCGATCTCTCATTCAAAGCGCCTGCGGCCTCCCGCGGCGAGCGCATCCCGATGACAGATCGCCTTGCGCACTCACGAGCAATCCGTGCAGACACCACATCCGCAGTTCCAGCCGGCGATGCCCTTGGAACCCCTGGCAGCTGATCAAGCACGCGTTCCGCAACGATTTTTTAACCCTCATGTATCTACACAGCCTCCTCAAAGACCTTCCGGCGTCCGAACGAGAGCTACTGATAAGCCGCAGCGAACGAAAAACATATCGGCGTGGCGAAACCGTCGCCGTAAGGGGTGAGCGGACTGGGCAGATCTGTCTGGTAGCCGCCGGCCTGCTTCGGGTGGTGGTGGACGACGATGTCACAACCGACTTCATTCGCGAAGGAGATTTCTGCCTGGCCCTCGAGACGAGCGACGCGGGACCGCACACCACTGCGGCGCTCGTCGCAGCCTTGCCCGCTTCCGTCTATTTCATTCCGGCGGAGGACATCTGGGAAATTTGCAGAAGACATCCCTCGGTGGCCTTCGAATTTCTCGCACTCATCACCAACCGCATCTCGAACCTTCGCCTCCATCTGCACCGCGTCTCGTCACTTTCGTCGGAACCGCTGATCACCCGCGTTCTTCATGAACTCACCTCTTTGGCACCGGCTCGCCAAGGAGGCTACGACAAGAGAATCTCGCAGGAAGTGATTGCCTCGTACGCAGCACTTTCGCGCGAAATCGTCAATAAGACCATGCGCAGCCTGGAGCTACGTGGCTTGCTGTGGAAAGACGATCACGCTGTATATCTTCGAATGGATCCCAGAAATGCGCCTCCCTCCACGCTGCCCGACGATGCCTAGGACAAGGCGTCAGCGTCGAAGCAGTTCAACGCGAGAGGATCAGGCCTTCCATGCAACTTGCGAGACCTCAGATCGCAACTGCCATCCAACGAATCGACATCGAACAGCCTCTGGTTAGATGCGCAAGCCCGGATCGTCGGAAGCCCAATTTCAAGAAGTCTCATCCGTTCTTCGAATTTCCCGACAGGCGTCACCGCAACCACCCGGATGTGTGTCCTGCATCACAAGTGCATTGAGAAACAACGCAATGCCCAACCCGGGTGCCGCCTTCGAAATTTATAGTCAGGTTCTTATGCATTGTGTTTCATTGCGTCAAAACGCATCCAGATCACTTCCATGCAGATAAGCAACTCGAGACCGCAAGGCCGGTCAGTGGGTGTATCGACCGACTATGAAGCCGCCTGGTCGTCACGCCCGTCAGATCACGACACGATCCCTTGTCGATTCAACCTGCACTTTCAGACAGGCGAAGAATATCGCGCGGCCTGTCCGGTAAGTGCATTGTTCTGTCTCGCATCTCGCTCGGAAGTGAATCACTGGCTATTGGAAAGCAGCCCTTCTTTCAGGACCGACCGAGATCTTGTTCTGCGATACACGATCGAACTTCGCCGGGAAAACGGGTCTCGATTGCGCCTGGAGGACATCGCCGAAGACGCTCGAGCGGCCGCCATGATCGCGGCGGTATTCCTTCAGAACTTGAGCGACGCGAGATAAGCCCTCAAGAATCCAGCTGATGCGCCCCGCCACGAAGAAGAAGAAGAAGAAGAAGAAGAGCGCAGCCGATAGTGGCGGCGGGTCGAAGACAGCGGCAGTCGGCATCGCCTTTGGCGTTTGTGCGAGTGTTCGCACTGCGTGTTGATGACGCTTCATCATGCCGATGTCAGCCTACGAAGCTCCTCGAGAAGCTTGGTCGAGGGCTCCGGCAGCATGCCCGCCCGCCTCCTGAAAGCCGTCAGGATTCTCTTGTCGCTTGCGCCGGGGATGTTCAAGGCATCGATCAGCCCGGCCTTTCGCTCCGCGTCGTACATCGGTGCCGGCATCCACCCAAGAAAACCCGAGTGGCCGATCAAGCTCTTGAGCGCCATCACCGAACGGGTCTCGACGACCACGTTGGGCAGCGCAAGGTTCTGCCGCGCAAACACGCTCTTCATGTGCTCGAAGGGTCCGGTTCCCTTTGGAAGGATCGCCCAGCGCTCGGCCAGCGTGTCTGACAGCTTCAGCTTCGGTTTCTTGCGCAGGGGGTGGTGGCGGCCCGCGACGACGTAGCTGGTGTCTTCCCATCGGCAGTCCTTGACGGCGACGATCTCGCCCGTGTCCTCGGTGTCGACCCCGAGCGCCAGGTCGATCTCGTGCGAGACGAGCGCGTCCGCCAGCCGATCCCACACGCCTTCGATGATCTGAACCTGAAGGTTCGGCCACTTCTTGCAAGTCCGGCCGATGGCCAAGGGAAGCACAAGGCAAGCGATGCTCCCGACTGCACCGACGCGGATGGTGCCCTTCGCCAGCCCGAGCATGGCCTTGATGTTCTCGCTCGCGTGCTCCGATTCACGCTGCAGCAGCAGTGCATGCGGCTGCAGCGCGCGGCCCACATCGGTGAGCTGCATCCCCTTCGAATGGCGCTCGAACAGCGGTGCACCGGCTTGCTCCTCCAATCTGCGAATCGTGCGGCTCAGCGCAGGCTGAGTGATGTTCAGCGCATCGGCCGCTCGCCCAAGGCTGCCCGACGACACGATGGCGTTGAAAGCGACGAGCTGTTGCAGATCGAAAGTCATGCACAACGGTAATGACTTTCTCTCGAAAAGGCAATTTTCAAGATGGGTGTGCGGTTTCACACTCCCGCCATCGAGACAGCATTGCGAGTTCGCGGTGCACAGCAGGAGAGCACGAAATGACCGCACCCGTACCGCACGCCGTCGTCGCAAAGGCCACGCCGCCCGCAACAAACACCATCACCGTCCGCGAGGCCGTGTTCGACTTGATGCGCCGCTTGGGGATGACCTCCGTGTTCGCGAATCCGGGGTCGACCGAGCTTCCGATGTTCCGCGACTTCCCGAGCGACTTCCGCTACATCCTCGGTCTGCAGGAAGCCTGCGTGGTCGGCATGGCAGACGGCTACGCGCAGGCGACTCGAAACGCTGCGTTCGTGAACCTTCACTCGGCGGCCGGCGTGGGCAACGCCATGGGCAACATCTTCACCGCCTACAAGAACCGCACGCCCATGGTGATCACGGCCGGGCAGCAGGCGCGTTCGATCCTTCCCTTCGACCCGTTCCTGTCTTCGGCCCAGGCGACCGAACTGCCGAAGCCCTATGTCAAATGGAGCATCGAGCCCGCCCGTGCAGAAGACGTGCCGCTTGCGATCGCCCGGGCCTACTACCTGGCCATGATGCCGCCTTGCGGTCCGGTCCTGGTTTCGGTGCCCGTCGACGACTGGGACCAACGCGCAGAGTTGGTTCCGACCCGGGTCGTGAGCACCCGAATGCGTGCGGAGCCCGAACTGATTGCCCGGATTTCGGCCGCGCTGGAAGCAAGCGAGCGCCCGGCATTCGTGGTGGGCGCTGCAGCCGACCGGGACGGCGCGTGGAACGAAGTCGTCGCACTGGCAGAGGCCCACAACGCACGCGTGTGGGTCGCTCCGATGTCCGGGCGCTGCAGCTTTCCGGAAGACCATCGCTTGTTCGCCGGCTTCCTTCCGGCAATGCGCGAGCGGATCGTCGAATTACTCGACGGCCACGATCTCATCCTGGCCATCGGCGCGCCGGCCTTCGCTTATCACGTCGAAGGCGCGGGACCCCATGTGCCTGCCGGCGCAGCCCTCTGCCAGTTGACCGAGGATCCCGATACGGCCGCCTGGGCGCCTGTCGGCATCTCGGCAGTCGGCAGCATCCGGTTGGGCGTGCTCGACCTGCTGGCCCTGCCGCCGAAGAAGACCCGTCCGCTTCCCCTCGCGAGAAAGGCCGCGCCGCGCGCAGAGCCGACGCCTTTGATGTCGGTGGCCTATGTGCTCCAGACGCTCGCCGAAGCAAGAAGGCCGGAAGACATTGTGGTCGAAGAGGCGCCGAGCGCAAGGCCGGTGATGCAGGCCTGTCTGCCCTTCACGCGCAGCGAAACCTTCTACACGATGGACAGCGGCGGCCTTGGCTACGGCATGCCCGCGTCCGTGGGCGTTGCCTTGGGCAAACCGGGAAGCCGGGTCATCTGCCTGATCGGTGACGGATCCAGCATGTACTCCATCCAGGCGCTTTGGAGCGCGGCGCAGAACAAGCTGCCGATCACCTTCGTGATCCTGAACAACCGGCGCTACGCCGCACTCCAGGACTTCGCACCGGTATTTGGCTTTTCGCCCACCGATGTCGTGCAGGGCACCGAACTCCCCGACCTCGACTTCCAGTCGCTGGCCAAAGGGATGGGATGCGCGGCATTGCGCGTGACCGATCCGGCCGATCTGCGCAAGGCACTCGACCAGGGCTTGTCCAGTGACACGCCATGCGTCGTGGAGGTCCGGGTCGCCTGACCCCAGCCAATCGCTCCGGTTCCAACGGCCGACGCATTCTTTCAAACCACCCTACGGAGACAAGCCGATGAAGATTTCGATGTTGATCAATGGCGAGCCCACGAACGCTCGCAACGGCGCAACCTTTGAGCGGCGCAACCCCCTGGACGGCAGCGTGGCAACGACCGCACCCGCCGCCACGACGGAAGACGCCGTTGCCGCAGTGGATGCCGCGGCCGAGGCCTTCAAGACCTGGTCGACCACCGGGCCCGGCGAACGCCGCGCGCTGCTCATGAAGGCTTCGCACGCGCTGGAAGCCAAGGCAGAGGCCTTCGCCGCAGTCGTCGCGGCCGAGACGGGCGCATCGGCAATCTGGGCAGGCTTCAACGTCCACCTGGCGGCAGGCATGCTGCTGGAGGCCGCGTCGCTCACGACCCAGATCAGCGGCGAAGTCATCCCTTCGGACGTACCGGGCAATCTGGCGATGGCCGTGCGGCAGCCGGCCGGCGTCGTTCTGGGCATTGCGCCCTGGAACGCGCCCGTGATCCTGGCCGTGCGTGCCATCGCGACGCCCCTGGCTTGCGGCAATACCGTCGTTCTCAAGGGCAGCGAAATCTGCCCAGCCACGCATGGGCTGATCGTCGAGGCGCTGCAAGAGGCCGGCTTCCCCAAGGGCGTGGTGAACTTCGTGACCAACGCGCCTGCCGACGCCGCTGCGGTCGTCGAAGCGATGGTGGCGCACCCTGCCGTCCGACGCGTCAATTTCACGGGTTCGACCCACGTCGGCAAGCTCATCGCCGCCACCTGTGCCAAGTACCTCAAGCCCGTTGTGCTCGAACTCGGCGGCAAGGCCCCCCTGGTCATCCTGGACGATGCCGACGTCGACGCCGCCGTCAACGCAGCGGTGTTCGGTGCATTCGCCAATTCCGGGCAGATCTGCATGTCGACCGAACGCGTCGTGGTCGACGAAAGCATCGCCGATGAATTCGTCGCCAAGCTCGGTGCAAGGGCCGCGAGTCTTCCGCTGGGTGACCCGCGGCTGGGACCCGTCGTGCTTGGTTCGGTGGTGGACATGGGCACGGTCAACCGCTGCAACGCGCTGATCGACGATGCGCTTTCCAAGGGCGCCACGCTCGTCACCGGCGGAAGGGCGAAAGACACGCTGATGCCCGCGACGCTGCTCGATCACGTCACGTCGGAAATGCGCATCTTCCGGGAGGAAGCTTTTGGCCCCGTGAAAGGCATCGTTCGCGTCAGAGGTGTCGAAGCGGCCATTGCCTGCGCCAACGACAACGAGTACGGCCTTGCGGCCGCGGTGTTCGGTCGGGATGTGGCGCGAGCCATTCAGGTGGCAGGGCGCATCGAGTCAGGCATCTGCCATGTGAATGGACCCACGGTCCACGACGAAGCACAGATGCCGTTCGGTGGCGTCAAGGGCAGCGGTATCGGCCGCTTCGGCGGAAAGGCCGGCGTGGACGCCTTCACCGAACTGCGTTGGCTGACCGTGCAGACCACGCCGCGCCAATACCCCTTCTAGGCAACGCACAAACGCACAAGCGTCCTTGTCGGACGCCATGTCACTTCGGCGATGCGCCGAGGTGAACGAGCCGCTGCATCCCGATTTTTTAAAACTGGAGACAAGAAATGAAGTTTTGCTCAATGAGCCGCCGGCTTCTCGCCTGCACCCTGATCGGCCTGGGCGCCGCGCCTTTCGTCGCACTTGCACAAGATCAAAAGCCGATCGAATGGGTTGTCGGCTATGCCGCTGGCGGCGGCTCCGACACCGTGGCACGAACGATTGCCGAGGAGATGGGCAAGTCGTTGAAGCGCACGATCATCGTTAACAACAAGCCTGGCGCCGCAACCAACATCGCCGCTGACTACGTTGCGAAATCCAGGGACTACGGGAACATCATGTTCACCGCCGACTTCGCCACGCTGGCGGCCAATCCCGCGCTGTTCGCCAAGCTGCCCTACGACGCGGAGAGGGACTTCATGCCGGTCGGCATGCTTGCACGCTTTCCGCTCTTGCTTGTCGTTCATCCGAGCAACCCGGCCAACAACCTGAAAGAGTTCATCGCGTGGGCCAAAGCCAACCCGAACGGTGCGAACTTCGCATCGGCGGGTGCCGGCAGTCCCCAGCACCTGGCCGCTGAGCTGTTCAAGGAACGCACCGGTCTCGCGCTGCAGCATGTGGCCTATCGCGGCGGCGCACCGGCGGTCATCGACCTCGTGGGCGGCCAGGTTCCCTTCGCGCTCATGGACAGCGCCACGGTCCAGCAGTACGTGATGTCGGGCAAGCTCAAGGCGCTTGGCGTGGCCAGCAAGGACCGCCTGAAGAACTTCCCCGACATTCCGACGCTCTCCGAGCAGGGGCTGACCGGTTTCGATGCGTCTGCCTGGCAGGGCCTGGTCGTTCCCAAGGGAACCCCGCCCGAGACCATCGCCGCCCTCAGCAAAACGCTGCAGGCCGCGCTCGCCTCCACGCCGGTGAAGGCGCGGCTGGAAACGTTGTCGCTCGAAGCATTGCCGGGTACGCCGGAGCAGATGACTTCTTACGTGCGTGCGGAGCGCGACCGATGGGGCGCGGTGATCCGCAAGAACCAGATCCGCCTCGACTGAAGGCCCAGGTCATGAAAACGCAAGTCGCAATCATCGGAGCAGGCCCTGCAGGGCTAATGCTCTCCCACATCCTCCACCTCCAGGGCATCGAGTCGATCGTCCTGGAGACGCGCAGCCGCGAGGCGATCGAGGCCACGATCCGCGCGGGCGTGCTGGAGCAGGGCACCGTCGATCTCATGAAACAGATCGGTGTGGGCGCTCGCATGGAACGCGAGGGCTTTCGGCATGAAGGAACGATCCTGCGTTTCGACGGCATTGATCGCCGCATCGATTTTCCGGAGCTGACCGGCGGCAAGGCCGTGATGGTCTACGCACAGCACGAGGTCATCAAGGATCTGGTGGAAGCGCGCCTGGCTTCGGGCGGCGACATCCGGTTCGAAGTCTCGGATGTGAGCCTGCATGGACTGGAATCCACGTCGCCGAGCGTTCGCTCTCGGCAGCCCGGTGGCGAACTGCAAACCATAGAGGCCGATTTCGTTGCCGGCTGCGACGGCACGCAAGGCGTCAGCCGGCCCTCGATTCCACAAGGCGTGTTGAAGGGCTTCGAGCGCCTCTATCCGTTCGGCTGGCTTGGCATCCTCTGCAAGGCGCCGCCCTCGTCCGACGAGCTGATCTACGCACTGAGCGACCGCGGCTTTGCGCTCGTCAGCACCCGTTCGCCCGAAGTGCAGCGCATGTACCTTCAATGCGAGCCGACGGACAAGATCGAGAACTGGTCGGACGACCGCATCTGGAGCGAGCTCCGCGCGCGCCTGGCAACTCGCGACGGCTGGGCTCCCATGGAAGGAGAGATCTTCAGCAAGACCGTTGTCGGGATGCGCAGCTTCGTGACCGAGCCGATGCAGTACGGCCGTCTTTTCCTGGCGGGGGATGCCGCGCATGTGGTCCCTCCAACGGGCGCAAAAGGGTTGAACCTGGCGGTAGCCGACGTGCGGGTTCTTGCTCGTGCTTTCGCGGAGTTCTACAAGTCAGGCCGGGAAGACCTTCTCGAACGCTACAGCGACACCGCGCTGCGACGCATCTGGAAGGCACAGCGCTTCTCCTGGTGGATGACCTCGATGCTGCATCGCTTCCCGGGTGCCGATGACTTCCAGCACAAGGTGCAGATCGCGGAACTCGACTACGTCACGGGCTCGCGCGCTGCATCGACCGCCTTGGCGGAGAACTACGTCGGGCTGCCCTTCGACGAACCCGTCGACTGATTCGTGCACGACCGCCATCAAGAGGCGGAAGCAATCGAAGGTCGGGGAAGGCCCCGGAGAGCACCTCTCCCGGAACGCTGGCTTTTCGGCGGCAGCCAATCGTTGGCGCTGCACACCCTGAGCGCCAGGCAATGCCGAGCGCTCGTGAGTACTTCCAGGTTTCCGTCCATCAACTTCCATAGGTGTCCCATGTCCATTGAATCTTCACGTCGAGGCTTTCTGAAAGTTTCCAGCGCCGTCACAGCCTCCTCGTTGCTGGGCGGCGTTATGAGTGGTTGCGCTTCCACATCGCTCGGCGGTCTGTCCAAGGCCGATCAACTTGGTTTGACAGCGTCGCAGGCGGTGGAGGCCATCAGCACCGGTCGACTTTCAGCCGAGGCGTATGTGACAACGCTTGTTGCCCAAGCCGAAGAGTTCTCCCATCTCAACAGCCTCATCACGCTGAACAAGGCCGGGGCCCTCGCGGCGGCGAAGGCCGTGGATGCCAAGCGCGCCCGTGGCGAGAAGCTGCCGCCGCTGGCGGGCTTGCCGATCGTGGTCAAGGACAACATCAACACAAGCGACCTGCCGACCACGGGGGGAACACTCGCGCTGCGCGAGCTTCGCCCCACCGCCAATGCACCGACCCTCCAGAAGCTCCTGGATGCGGGCGTCATCGTGCTCGGCAAGGCGAACATGCACGAGCTTGCATTCGGCGCCACCAACACGAACCTCTCCGCGTTCGCGGGCATTGCGCGCAACCCCTACGACACCGCGCGCGTACCTGGCGGCTCTTCAGGTGGCACGGGAGCCGCGGTCGCCGCGCGGATCGCGCCGGCCGGCCTGGGCACCGACACCGGTGGCTCGGTGCGAATCCCGGCATCGTTCTGTGGACTGGCCGGCCTGCGTCCTTCGGTAGGAAACGGGGGTCCGGACCGGCGCTACGACGGTACCGGTGTTCTCCCGATCAGCCACACGCGCGACACGATCGGGCCGATAGCCCGGACGATGCAAGACGTCGCGCTGCTCGACGCCGTCATGAGCGGGTCGCCCGTTGCGACACCGGTGCCTCTGTCTGGCTTGCGTCTGGGTGTCCCGGCAAGCTTCTGGTCGGGCATGGACCTGCAGGTGGCCGCAGTCATGGAGCGCGCGAAGGCGCGATTGCTCTCGGCCGGCATCGTCCTGGTCGATGTCGACACGGTGGGTCTGGCCGAGCTCAACAGCAAGGCGGCGTTCCCGATTGCTTTGCATGAAGCGCACGAAGACATCCCGAAGTACCTTGCCGCAACCGGCGCAAAAGGAATCACGCTGGCAGACGTCGGCGCCAAAGTCGCAAGTCCCGATGTCAAGGGCGCCATGGGCGCCGTGCTGAGCGATGCCGCCGGCGCCGAATACGACGCTGCAATCAGGATCCATCGCCCGCGCATGCAAGCGCTCTATGCCCGCTATTTCGCGGACAACCGGTTGGATGGAATGATTTTCCCGACCACGATCGTGCCGGCTCCCGTGATCGATCCGGTGAACGGATCTTCGAAGATTTCGGTCAATGGCGGCGCGCTCGTCGACACGTTCGGCACCACGATCCGCAACACCGACCCTGGCAGCACGACCGGGATCCCCGGCATTACCTTGCCGGCAGGTCTGACCCCCGCGGGTCTGCCGGTCGGATTGGCGATCGATGGGCCCCTTGGCAGCGACCGCAAGCTGGTCGGGATCGGGATGTCCATGGAAACCTTGCTCGGTGTGTTGCCACCGCCAACCACCTCACAGATGAAGCCATCGTGAAAATCTCGATCGTCGGCGCAGGCGCCATGGGGTCCCTGTTCGGTGGCTTGCTCGCCGAATCAGGCAACGAAGTCACGCTGATCGACGTGAACGACGCGCACATCGGAGCCATCCGCGCCAAGGGGCTTCGGCTGGCCACCGACAGCGGAGACCGGCAGGTCACGGCGCTCAAGGCTCTAAGGCCGGAAGAAGCCGCCGATCTTCCTGATCTGCTCCTGGTGTTCACCAAGACGCTGCACACCAGTGCGGCCCTGTCGGGGGTGCGGCATCTGATCGGACCGGGCGTGCATGTGCTGTCGCTGCAGAACGGCTTGGGCAATGTCGAGAAGATCGCCGGGTTCGCGTCACCGGAGCGCATCCTGATCGGTGTCACCACGTGGCCGGCGGACATGGTCGGCCCCGGCCACGTGCATTCGCACGGCAAGGGCGTCGTGCGGCTCATGGCGTCCGATGGAATCGATCGACCCTTCGTTGCCCAAGTGTCCGAAATGCTCACGAGAGCCGGGCTCGATTGCACCTCGGACGGCACCGTGTGGGCGGCGATCTGGGAGAAGGTCGCGTTCAACGCCGCACTGAACAGCATCTGCGCTGTATCCGGATGCACGGTCGATGAACTCGGCAAGGTACCCGACGGCAGTCGCCTTGCAAACGACGTCGTCACGGAAGTGCTGTCCGTCGCATTGCGGATGGGCATCGACGTGGACCCTGCCAGATGCCAAGCCAACGTGGCGAGCGCCATCGCGCAACACATCGGCCACAAGCCATCCATGCTGCAGGACATCCTGGCAGGCCGCCGCACCGAGGTCGAGAGCATCAACGGCGCGGTCGTGGCAGCAGCCGATCGCCTGCGCATCAAACTGCCTGTCACGGAGACATTGCTGTCGCTCGTGCGCCTCGCGGAAATGCGCGCCAACGCCTGACGCCGCATCGATACAAGACACGCTCACTGGACCCTTGGGTAACTCTCATGCTGTTGAACATCGAAGACTATCGGCGCCGAGCCCGCTCGGTGCTGCCGCGATTCGTCTATGACTACATCGAAGGATCTGCCGACGATGGACATTGCATGCGGCGAAACGCAGGCGATCTGTCGTCGATCGAACTCACGCCGCGCGTGTTGCGCGACACCACGCAGGTCGATACGTCGGTCGAGGTCTTCGGCCGGAAATGGGCATTGCCTTTCGGCATTGCGCCTACCGGGCTCAACGGCCTGGTTCGGCCCAAGGGCGACCGCCTGCTGGCGGGCGCGGCCGCCGCTGCAGGCATTCCTTTTTCACTGTCGACCGCCTCCAACATGCGCCTGGAGGATGTGCGCGCAGCCGCTCCGGGCGGCATGCAGTGGATGCAGCTGTACGTCATGCACCGCGAGATGGCGAGCCAGATCGTCGAGCGTGCCCAGAAGGACGATTACCAGGCGCTGGTGCTGACCGTGGACGTTCCCGTCAGCGGCAACCGCGAGCGCGACCTGCGCAACGGATTCCGCATGCCGTTCCGGCCCACGCCCCGCCTGGCCTGGGACCTGGTGAGTCACCCCAGTTGGTCGCTCCGGATGGCCCGGCGGGGCGCACCGAACTTCGCCAATCTGACGCCGTCCGGAAGCGGCGCGGGTTCGACCAGCATGCAGGCAGCGTTGCTGGCCCGCGCCATGGACCGGTCGCTCGTCTGGGAATCCCTGGCGTGGCTTCGTGGACTGTGGAAGGGGCCTCTCCTTCTCAAGGGTGTGCTCCATGCGGACGACGCACGCATGGCGCTCGACCACGGCATCGACGGCCTGATCGTGTCGAACCATGGTGGTCGCCAGAACGATGCATCTCCTTCGGCGATCTCGGCGCTGCCGCGTGTCGTGCGTGCCGTCGACGGACGCCTCCCCGTGTTCATGGACGGCGGAATTCGTCGTGGTGGCGACGTCGCAAAGGCCTTGGCCCTGGGTGCGACGGCTGTGTTCGTGGGCCGGCCCACGCTTTACGGCTTGGCGGTGGGCGGGCAACAGGGCGCGGCAGCCGTCCTGAAAATCCTGGCCGACGAACTTGTCCGCAGCATGACCCTGCTCGGCGCGACAACAGTGCGCGATCTGCCCGGCTCGCTGGGCGGGCGTTGAGGCCTCAGGCGGTCGAGGCGGCGCCGCTTGCGCGGTACGCGCGGGGCGACAGGTCGAACCGTTGCCGGAATGCCCGGCTGAAGTGGCTCAGATCGTTGAAGCCGTGTGCCATCGCGATCGCGGAGATACCGAGACCGGCGCGCGTCGGATCCTGCAGATCGGATGCTGCACGTTCCAGACGCCGGCGCCAGATATACCGCGTCAAGGAAGTGTTCTCGGCTTCGAACAACTTGTTGATATAGCGCGGCGACAGATTCAGCGCAGTGCTCACCATCGATGTGCCAAGTTCGCACACGTCGAGATGGCGCTCCACGAAATCCCTCACGCGCATCAATGCGGTGGCCCGGTATTCCGAGAGCGGAAGTGGTGAAGCCAGGATGACCTCGTCCAGGGCGGCAGCCAGCAGTTCGGTGAAGTTCCTGACCACCTTTTCCGACGCGGCCGGTTCGAGAAGCGAGGCCTGCTTGTTGAAGCTGACCAGGTACCCGAAGAGGATCGGGCACATCTGGCTCGATTCCGCCAGGCTTCTCGCTGTGATGCGATGAATGCTCGCGGCCCGGTGTGCGATGGCCGATCGCGCAAGCTTGATCGTGATGAGCTTGAACGCGTCGTCGAATCTGAGCGAATAAGGACGCTGAGCGTCGCAGACGGCGCCATCGCCGGCCCTCAACACAACGCTTCTTCCGTCCTGCTCCGCCAAGGCTGTGCCCGAGAGCACGAAGTTGAAGATCAGCGACTCTTCTCCGGAACGCGATATGGCCGAAGGCCGGCGGGCGACGCGGTGCGCTGAAGCTTCGATCTGGGCAACGCTCAACCCTTCGAGATGCGATCCCCTGACGGACGCCTCGAAGGCCATTCCGTCCATCGGCCTGCACTCGAGATCGACCAATGCACGGCACACGACGTCCTGCCAATAGCCGAATTTGTCGTGGTGATCGAAGTCGGCAGTGGAAGCGAGGATCGAGGTGGCAGTTGAGGTGGACATGGCGGCCCGCCTGGGGCTGACGTTGCACTTGCTCGGTGCCCGGGCAACGCAGGCCTGGTGCATTGATCCGGATGTCCGGAGTCTGATTGAAATCATGCAAGGTTGATGCCAAGAAAACCCTAGGTCACTCCTCGGCGGAGCGCATCTGCAGCCCCTGCGAAGGGCCGTTCCAGTCAACTTTTCCGGCCGGGCCAACAAAGTCGCGCGTGCCGGAAAAAAGGAAAGTTGGGCAGGCCTTCGCGGAGGGCTGTAACCGCAACGGAGCGCACCTTGAAGACATCGACTCACATGCCGAACGCCGGCGACACAGGCCTTGCTGGCAACCGCCGCCAATTGCTTCGCGGCGCGGCGGCGCTCGGCGCGGTAGCGGCCCTTGGCCAGGCCAGTTCGGCTTGGGCGGCCGACAAGGACACGATCAAGATCGGCTACATCAGCCCGAAGACGGGTCCCTTCTCGCCGTTCGCCGAGGCCGATGACTTCATCCTCGATCAGGTGCGCAAGTCGCTTGCGGACGGGCTGACCGTCGGCGGCAAGAAATACAAGGTCGAGATCCTGGCGCGCGACGACCAGAGCAGCCCGGACCGGCAGTCCAACCTGGCGGCCGAACTCATCAACAAGGAGAACATCGACCTCATGCTGGCGCAGGTGTCGATCGGTCCCAACGCATCGCAGCAATGCGAGCTCAACGGCGTTCCCTGCATCTCGACGGTAGGTCCGTGGCAGGCGTGGCTGTTCCCGCTGAAGGGCGATCCGGCCAAGGGCTTCAAGAGCGTCTTCCACTTCTTCTGGGGCCTTGAAGACATCGCCGACGTGTACCTGGACATCTGGTCCGGCGTGCCGTCGAACAAGGTCGTCGGATCGGTCTTCAGCAACGACGTGCCGGGCAATGCCATGGGCGACATGAAGCTCGGCATGCCCGGGGCCTTCGCCAAGGCCGGCTACAAGATCGTGGACATCGGCCGGTTCCCCGCCGGTGCCGACGACTTTTCCTCCTACATCCAGGCCTTCAAGAAAGACAACGTAGAGATCGTCACCGGCCTGTTCAATCCGCCCGAGTGGGCTTCGTTCGTCAAGCAGTCCGCGCAGATGAATTTCAAGCCGAAGGTCGCGACCGTGGCCAAGGCCTTGCTCTTCCCCGGCGGGGTCGCTGCACTCGGTCCGCGTGCCGACGGCATGTCGACCGAGATCTGGTGGACGCCTGCCTACCCGTTCAAGTCGAGCCTCACCGGCCAGACGGCCAGGCAGTTTGCCGATGCCTATACCGCCGCTACGAAGCGCGAGTGGACGCAGCCATTGGGTGTCGTTCACGCGCTGTTCGAAGCAGGAATCCAGGTGCTCAGGGCCAGCGGCGACCCCAAGGACCCGGTCAAGGTGGCCAACGCCGTGCGCGTGATGAAACACGACACCATCATCGGCAAGCTCGACTTCGCATCGAGCGGCATCAAGAACGTCTCCAAGATACGCGTCGTCGGGGGGCAATGGCGAGTGAACGCCGCAGGCAAGCCGGAGCTCTTCATCACGAACAACAGGACGGCGCCGGAGATTCCCGTGCAGCGCAAGTTCGAACTCCTGAAGCTCGCCTGAGGAACTGCCATGCTGCTTGAACTGCGCGACGCGACCAAGCGCTACGGCGACATGGTCGTCATCCCGAAGCTCTCGCTTTCCGTCGCGGAGGGCGAATTCATCGGCGTGATCGGTCCCAACGGCGCAGGCAAGAGCACCATGTTCGGGCTCATTTCCGGAAGCACGCGCTGCGACAGCGGCAGCGTGCTTCTCGACGGCCTGGACGTCACCACGCTGGACGCGGCGCAGCGGTGCCGCGCGGGCATCGGGCGCACCTTCCAGATTCCGCAGCCGTTCGAAGGCATGACGGCCTACGAAAACGCGTTGGTCGCCGCGACCTTCGGCAGCAGCGGGAACGGGAGTGCCGCACAGGCATTGGCGGTGGACGCGATCGAACGCTGCGGCCTCGCTCCCGTGGCGAACAAGCTGGCAGGCACGCTCACGCTGCTTCAGAGAAAACGCCTCGAGCTTGCGCGTGCGATCGCCACGCAGCCACGCCTGTTGCTGCTCGACGAGGTGGCCGGAGGGCTGACCGACGGCGAGATGCAGCAGCTGCTGCAGCTGATCGTCACGATTCATCAGAGCGGTGTCACCGTTCTGTGGATCGAGCATCTGGTGCACGCCCTGGTTTCGGCGGCGGATCGTCTTGTGGTGCTTGCAAGCGGTGCCGTCATCTGCGATGGCGATCCCCGGTCGGTCATGGACGACCAGACCGTGCGGGACACATACCTGGGCTCCGACATCGGCGAGGAGGTGGACCGTGCTGCGCACTGAACGGCTCGATGCGTACTACGGCCTCTTCCAGGCGTTGTTCGGTCTCACCTTCGAGGTCAAGCCGGGAGAGACAGTGTCCTTGATCGGATCGAACGGTGCGGGCAAATCGACGCTGCTTCGTTCGATCGTCGGCTCGGTCCGCGCACGCCCCGACGGGGTTCTGCTCGACGGCCGGCCCGTGGGCGGCGACCCGGAGCGCAAGCAGCTCGATCGCGGCATCGCACTGGTGCCGGAAGGCCGACGGTTGTTTCCCAGCCTGACGGTTCGCGAAAACCTTCAGTTGGCCATGCGCAACGGACGCAAGGGGCCATGGACCATCGAGCGCCTGATGAAGGAGTTTCCGGTGATGGAAGCGTTTCAGCACCGCCCGGCGACAGCCTTGTCGGGTGGTCAGCAGCAACTCGTGGCGCTCTCGCGCGCGCTGGTCTGCAACCCCGGCTATCTGCTGTGCGACGAGATCTCGCTGGGCCTCTCTCCGGTTGCCGTCAACGAGGTTTACGAACTCCTGGGACGGGCCCGAAGCGATGGCCTGGCCGTCGTGCTGGTGGAGCAGAACGTCAAGCGCGCGCTTTCCGAATCCGATCGCTTCTATTGCATCCAGAAGGGGCGCGTGGTGCTGGAAGGAACGTCCGAGCACGCGGACCATGCGCAAGTTGCCCAAGCCTACTTTGGAATCTGACATGCAAGCATTTATCGAGACCATCGCAGGTGGGCTGATGCTCGGTGCGCTCTACGCCCTTTTCGGACTGGGCCTCAGCCTGAGCCTCGGCGTCATGAAGATGATCAACATCGCGCACGGCGATCTGATCGTCCTGGGGGCTTATTTGTGCAGCACCGCGATGCAGCTCTTGGGCGTCGGTCCGTTTCTCTCGTTGCTCGCCGTGGTTCCCATGATGTTCGTCATCGGCTATGTGCTGCAACGGGTGTTGCTCAACCGCGTGGTCGGCAGGGGCGCGCTTTCGCCGCTGCTGCTGACGTTCGGCCTCTCGATCGTCGTGCAGAACGTCCTGCAGGAGGTCTATACGGCCGATACGCGCAGTCTCCAGGCCGGCGAGTTTGCCTTGCGGGGCTTCGATCTGGGTGGCGTGTCGATAGGCCTGCTGCCGCTCGCCTCGACATTGATCAGCGTAGCCATCTTTGCGGGCACCAGTTGGCTGATAGGTCACTCGCATCTGGGTCGGCAGGCGCGTGCCGTGGCGGACGATCCCGGCACCGCGCGTCTCGTTGGCGTCAATGACCGCAACTTCTTCGCGCTGGTCACCGGCTTTGTCCTCGCCGTGATCGCGCTGGCCTCTGTGATGTACGGCATCAGGACGCCGTTTTCCCCGACGGCGGGCCCTGAGCGGCTTCTTTACTCGTTCGAGGCCGTCGTGCTCGGCGGCCTCGGCAATGTCTGGGGCACGTTCGTTGGTGGCTTGATCATCGGCGTGGCGCAGCTTCTTGGTGCCAAGGTGTCGTCGGGCCTTGGCCCCTTCTTTGGACACCTGGTCTTCTTGATTGCGCTGCTGGCGCGTCCACAAGGGCTTTTTGGAAAGGGTTCCCGATGAACTCGGTCGCATGGATGGACGGGGCACGGTCCGGTAAAGCGCGGCGTGCGGTAGTTGGCGTCGCCTTGCTCGTCGTGGTGGGTGCCTTGGCTTTGGCGCCGTGGTTCACGAGCTTCGCAACGCAGCGTCTCCTTGTAGAAATCTTCACCGTCTTTGCGATGGCCCTTGCCTGGAATCTGCTCGCAGGCTACGGCGGGCTCATCGTCGTGGGGCACCAGATGTTCGTCGGCGTGGGGGCCTACGCTTTGTTCGCCCTTTCCAACAGGCTGGGAATCAACCCGTGGTTGATGCTGCCGCTGGCAGCGGCGGCGACCGCGCTTTTCGCACTGCTGAGCGCACTGCCGATGTTCCGGCTCAG
Organism: Variovorax sp. W2I14; assembly: GCF_050435205.1. Classification (NCBI taxonomy): domain Bacteria; kingdom Pseudomonadati; phylum Pseudomonadota; class Betaproteobacteria; order Burkholderiales; family Comamonadaceae; genus Variovorax; species Variovorax sp. W2I14. Next base: position 3,929,175 of record NZ_JBNDJX010000001.1, read on the forward strand.
CGGCGCCCACTTTGCGGTGGGAACGTGGGTGCTCGCGGAGATGCTGCGAATCCTGACGCTCAACAGCGAATGGCTCGGAGCCGGCGGCGGCATGCCGCTCGAGGCACTCGCAAGCTTCGATCGCTGGACACGCAACGCGGGTGTCTATTGGTCGGCGCTGGTCACTGGCGTTGGCGCACTCTTTGTCGCCCGCCTGATGCTCAGGGGCAAGCTGGGCCTGGCGCTGATGAGCGTGAGGGATTCGGAGGCCGCGGCGGCCGCATCCGGCGTTTCGATCCAGCGAGCCAAGCTTGCGCTCTGGGTCATCGCGGGATCCATCACGGGGCTCGCGGGAGCCGTGGCCTACATGAACACGCTGCAGGTGACGCCGGATGCGAGCTTCTCGTTGAACTGGTCCGCTGCAGCCATCTTCATTGCAGTCCTGGGCGGTATCGGAACACTGGAAGGCCCGATCCTGGGAACGATCCTCTACTTTCTCTTGCGCGAGTCTTTCGCCAGCTACGGCTCCTGGTACTTCATCGGCCTCGGCTCGCTGGCCATCGCCACCATGGTGTTCGCCCCTGGCGGCGCCTGGAGCCTCGTCACCCGGCGATGGGCCATCGATCCTTTTGGCGTGCGGCGCGACATGCCTCGCCGCTGACCTCGTCTCCCCTTACTTCAGTTCACTTCCGGTCAAGGAAATCCAGATGTCCGAAACAACATTCAAGGTCGCCGTCGTCCAGGCTTTCCCGGTCTTTCTCGACGCGAAGGCGTCCACGGAAAAAGCCATCGGCTTGATCGCCGAAGCGGGTGCGAACGGCGCCAAGCTCGTGGCCTTTCCCGAGGTCTTCATTCCGGGCTACCCGTGGTGGCTGTGGCTCGGCACGCCTGCATGGGGGATGCGGTTCGTCTCCAGATATCACGCGAATTCGTTAAGGGCGAACGGGCCCGAGCTGGCTGCAATCGCTGCCGCCGCCAAGGCATCGGACATCAATGTCGTGATCGGTTTTTCCGAGATCGAAGGTGGCTCCCTGTACATCAGCCAGGCGCTCATCAGCGACAAGGGCGAGATGGTGTTCAAGCGCCGAAAGCTGAAACCTACGCACGTCGAGCGCACGTTGTTCGGCGAGGGCGATGGATCGGACTTCCAGGTCGCCGACAGCAGCGTCGGCCGGCTGGGTGCGTTGTGTTGCGCGGAGCACATCCAACCGCTTTCCAAGTACGCGATGTACTCGATGCACGAGCAAGTGCACGTCGCGTCCTGGCCGTCGTTCACGCTGTACCGCGGCAAGGCCTTTGCCCTCGGGCACGAGGTCAACCTGGCCGCCAGCCAGATCTACGCGCTCGAAGGGGGCTGCTACGTGCTTCATTCCTGCGCCGTCACCGGGCAAGACATGTTCGACGTGTTGTGCGATACCCCCGAGCGAGCGGAGCTGCTCAATGCCGACGGAGGCAAGCCTGGTGGCGGCTACTCGATGATCTTCGGCCCGGACGGACAGCCTCTGGTGGCACACATGCCTCAGGACCAGGAAGGCCTGCTCTACGCGGAGATCGACCTCGCCAACATCGCTGTTGCCAAAGCCGCTTATGACCCATCAGGTCACTACGCTCGCGGCGATGTCGTACGCCTCATGGTCAACAAGAGTCCGCGCCGAACGAGCATTGGTTTTGGAGAAGGCGGAACCGAAGGGGCGCAATGGACAGAAGCCAGGCCGGATTGAATTCCTTTGCTCCAACGCTCTCTCTGGCTGCGGTTTGGCGCCGCAAGCCAGGATTGAGCGCCGGCCTCCGGTGCATGCCGTTCAGAGGCTGTGCGCACGGCGTGAGAGGGCAACGCCATTCCCCTGAAAAATGAGTGAGTGCATCTCGATTTTCGATGCAGTCGAAAAGCAAGGGACGAGCTCTCGGCTGCTCTAATCCGTCGATCGCCGCATCAGGAATGGAGTGTCTTGTCAGGCGCAAGTGTTAGTTCAGGTTTGGCCTGATGCGCCGGTACTTCCATTTTTGTCGGACGTCACTTAAGAGCTGGCCATAACTTGTCGCACGGTGAATCCGAAGCGACGCTCCGCGTCACATTCCGGCTCGATTGACGTGTTCTTCCCGGCAGGTAACCGAGGCATGAATCGTGCGCCTCATGGCGCGGCCGGCGAGTGGATCCGGGCCCGGCCTGCGGCACGCCGCTGGCCATGCACCACGACAGCAATTCCTGCATGCGAAGTACGCGACGTGTGCGCCGGCTGGTTTCTTCAACCGTAAAAGAATTTCTCCCATGATGATGTTTCCTCGAGGATGGGTTCTCGCCCTGATGTGTTCGGTGCTCCTTTCTGGCTGTGGCAGTAGAGGTGGCGGCAACCAAGGCAGTGGTTTCCGCGACTTTTCCGTTCATTGACCAAGAAGGTTCCCATGTTTGACAGAACCAGATTTGCTGCTGCGTTGCTCGTGCTGATCGCGGTCGTGCTCCCGGGTTGCGGGGGCGGAGATTCGGGGAGTTTCCAGGCAGCCGCCACGGTCCCTGCTGTCGCGGGGACCACCCCGGAAGTCCCCGCTGTCGCGGGAGGCACGCCGGAGACTCCCGCCGCCACAGGAGGCACCCCCGAAGTCCCCGCTGCCCCGGGAGACAGCACCCCGGTGGCCCGCGTCATCAAGCACCCGGGCGTTGGGGTCAGCCTCTCGGATCTCGCGACGCTCAAGACATACATCGACCAGGGCAGGGAGCCATGGACGTCCGGCTTCGCGCAAGTGGCGGGCAGTCCCCAGTCCAGGCTCAGCTACGGAGGGTATGGCCCGTTCGCGAAAGTGAGCCGCGCCCCCGACGAGAACCTCTGGGCCTGGCGCAACGACATGGTCGCGATCTCGAACCTCTCGCTGATGTGGTACTTCACCCGTGACGAGCGATACGCGGAGAACGCGAGCAAGTTCCTGCTGGGGTGGGCCAACACCCACACGGAGTTCTCGGGCCGCGAGTCGATGCTCGACCTGGGCGACTACGCGCTGCAGTTCGTGGGCGGAGCGGAAATCCTGCGCACCACCTGGCCGGGCTGGAAGGAGGCCGACACGGCGACCGTCAAGAAGTACTTCAAGGACGTGCTGATGCCGGCGGCGAACCCCTATGGCGAAAGCATGTTCGGCGCCGCCAACAAGGGCGCACTGTCCGTCGCCGCGCTGGGGCTGATGGCGATCTACAACGACGACATCGAGACATTGGACAGGGTCGTCTACCAAACGCGCACGCTCGCCCACATCGGGCTGAGAAATTCCAACGACATCGGCATGCTTGGCGACTACCTCCGCGATCAGGGGCACGCCTATGGACAGCTCAAGTCACTGACCGTGCTCGCCGAGGCGCTCTGGAGCCAAGGCATTGACATCTATTCCGATCTTGACAACCGCCTGCTGGCCGCGGGTGAATATTTCGCGCGGGTGAACGAGCGCGTGCCCACGACAGCGCTTCCTTTCGGCACCACCGATCGCTACTACCTCACCGACGTCACCGGGCACGGCTGGGACGGCGCCAATGGCGGGGCCGTGGCGCTGACCCAGATCTACAACGCCTACGTCCTGCGCAAGGGTCTCCAGGCACCCTTCATCGCGCAGAGGCGCCTGCGGATGCCGGTGGACGGCGGCAGCTTCATGTTCCTCAGGGAGGCCGACACCTCCAGGGCGACGCCGCCGCCGGCACTGCCCATTCCTTCGGCGACCTCGATCACATTGGGATTCAGCAGTGTCGACATCGGAGGCGCCAGCCCGGCCGGCTCGGCCACCTACGCCGACGGCAAATGGAACGTGGCTGGGGCAGGCTGGGGTATCTGGGACGCACTCGACAGTTCCCACTTCGTCTACAAGGCCCTCACCGGCAACAGCACCATCATCGCGAAAGTCGAGTCGCTCGAGAACACCCACCCGTCCGCAGTGGCGGGCGTGATGATGCGCACAAGCCTGGAACCAGGCGCTCCGCGCGCCTGGATGGCGATGAACTACAAGAGTGAAGTCGTGCAGAACATGACGAAACTGGCGGTGTATGGCGGCGCGAACTACGCGAACAAGGGTGTGAGCGCCGGGCCCACTCACTGGGTGAAGCTCGAGCGCATCGGGAACATCATCACCGGCTACGTTTCTCCCGATGGCACCAATTGGGCCGCTACCGATGTCGGCCGCATCGTCGCTCCCGTTCCCGACACGATCTATGTCGGGATGGTGGTCTCGTCGGTCACAAGCAAGCTGAACAACAGCGTCTTCAGCAATGTCCAGATCACCGGCGGCGACGGTGGTGCGCCGGCCGTCATCCCGGCAGCGCCCGCCATGCTGCTGGCCTCGCCGGGCGACGGCGCCGTCCCGCTGCGCTGGCAGGCGTCCTTCGGGGCCACCGGCTACACGGTCGGCCGTTCCGAGTTCAGCGGCGGGCCCTACGAGGCCATCGCATCGGGCGTCACCGGCAGCAGCTACACGGACACGTCCGTGACCAATGGCACCACCTACTACTACACCGTCACGGCGAGCAACTCCGCCGGAACGAGCGGCCGTTCTCCCATGGACAGCGCCACGCCGGTCCGTACGATGGTGAACGTGGCCACCGGCGGCACCGCAACCGACAGCGCGGGCAATGCGACCCAGGCAAAACGCGCCTTCGACCGGAACTCGCTGTCGCAATGGCTCTACGTGGGCACGGCCGGCTGGCTGCAGTACGACCTCGGCCATCCGGAGCGCGTCCAGCGCTATTCGGTCACCAGCACCACCAACCCGGTCCCGCGCGATCCGAAGGACTGGCAGTTCCAAGCCTCCAACGACGGCACCACCTGGACCACGCTCGACACGCAAAACGACCAGGCGTTCGACATCCGCCTGGGGCTGAAGACCTACACGATCGCGAATCCGGCCGCCTATCGCTACTACCGGCTCAACATCACAGCCAACAACGGCGACGGCACCCTCACGGATCTCGCCGAACTGGGGCTGTTCGTTTCCAAGCCGTAGCGAACCCGATGCGCGATGGATGGCGCATCGACCCTCCTATGGCATTTCCCGTGCACTGACCGGGTCGGCCGTCGGCGGCAGCGCGCCGCGCAGGGGGCTCGGTGCGAGCTTGCGCGTGTCGGCCAAAGGCTGCGGCGGCGGAATCAGCTGCGTGCCCTCCATGCGGGTGCTGCCGTTGCCGCGGTTGTTCGAGCGTTGCAGCGCCGCTTCGGGCAACACCGGGGCGGCGTTCACGCCGCGCAGCATCACGTTGTCGGTGTTGGGCTGCACCTGCAGCTGCTGGCCGCGGATCTCGTCGTAGCGGTCGTAGGCGAAGGCCTCGGTCGAGGCGCCGTCGCGCATCACCGCCGGGCGCAGGAACATCATGAGGTTGCTCTTGTTGCGCGTGCGGTTCTCGTTCTTGAACAGGTTGCCCAGCACCGGGATGTCGCCGGCCAGCGGGATCTTCTCGATGTTGTTGTTGTAGGTGTCCGACAGCAGCCCGCCCAGCATCACCAGTCCGCCGTCTTCCACCAGCACGCTCGATTCGATCGAGCGCTTGTTGGTGGTCGGGCCGTTGGGGTTGGCCAGCGAGTTCTGGTCGACGGTGGAGGTCTCCTGGAAGATCGTCATGCGCACCGTGCCGTTCTCGTTGATCGTCGGGCGCACGCGCAGGGTGAGGCCCACGTCCTTGCGCTCCACGGTGGTGAACGGGTTCACGCCCACCGAGCCCGAGGTGCTCGCGTACGAGCCGGTGGGAAAGGGCACGTTCTGGCCGATGATGATCTTGGCCTCTTCGTTGTCCAGCGTCAGCAGGTTGGGCGTGGAGAGCACGTTGGCATCGCCATCGCTGTTGAAGAAGTTGGCGATGGCACCCAGGATGTACTGGCCGCCAATCTTGCCCGCAATGCCCAGGTTCAGCCCCGGCTGGATCGAGGAGGCCAGACCCGCGGCGTTGCGGGTGGCCAAGGCCTGCGTCAGGGCCAGGATGTTGTTCCTGTTGAGGCTGGAGTTGGTGCCGATGACCGCGTTGTTGCCCAGCGCGCTCTGCCACTGGACGCCGAAGTTCGCCGCCTTGTTGGCGCTGACCTCGACGATCAGCGCTTCGATCATCACCTGCGCGCGGCGGCCGTCGAGCTTGTCGATCACCGCGCGCATCTGGCGGTACTGCGGCTCGGGGGCCGTGATGATCAGCGAGTTGGTCGACGGGTCGGCCTGGATCTGTCCGCCGGTGGAGGGCTGATTGGCGTTGTTGAGCGGTGCGTTGGCCGCCGGCGAGCCGCTTTGGCCGCCCGTGCTGTTCTGCATGGCCTGCTGCGGCACGGCACTGCTGCCGTCGGCCGCACCCGCGCCCGTGGTGCCCGATGGCCGGTTCGCCGCCATCGCGGCGCGCAGCGTGGCCGCGAGGCGCACCGCATCGGCGTTCTTCAGATAGACCACGTAGATGTTGCCGGCCACGCCATTGCTGCTCTCCGCGGGCGGGCGGTCGAGTTTCTCGATCAGCGTGCGCACGAGCTGCGCGCGCGCCGGATTGGCTGCGCGCATGAGCACCGAGTTGCTGCGCGCATCGGCCAGCAGCGTGGTGCGGAACGACGCGTCGGCGCCGCCCGGTGCTTCGCTGACGTTCGGCGCGCCCGATGCACCGCCATCGATGAGCCGCTGCACCAGCGGAATGAGGTCGGTGGCGATCGAGTGCTTGAGCTGGATGACCTCGACATCGGAGGCATTCGGCACATCGAGCGCCGCGATGATGCGCGCGAGCCGGCGCATGTTGTCGGCGTAGTCGGTGATCACGAGCGAGTTGTTGCCCGGGTTCACGTTGATGGTGTTGTTCGGCGGAATCAGCGGGCGCAGCACCGGCAGCAGGGCGTTGGGCGACTCGTGGTTGAGCCTGAATATCTGGGTGACGACCTGGTTGCTGGCCGACGAAGGCACGGCGCCGATGGAGGTGTTCACGGCAACGCTCTGCAGCTTGGCATTGGATTCGAGCACCACCTTGTAGAGGCCATCGGTCTCCACCACCGCAAAGCCCTGCAGCCGCAGCGCCGCGGCGAACTGGTTGAAGGCAGCAGCCGGCTGCACGGGGCGGTCGGTCACGAGGTCCATCGTGCCCTTCACGCGCGGATCGACCACCACGTTGCGCCCGGTGACCACCGCCATGGTGCGGGCTACGGCCTCGATGTCGGCGTTGGAGAAATTGAGCGTGATCGGACTGCTGCGAACAACGGGCGCTGCCGCGACATCGGTTGGCCCGGGCGTCTCCACCATCCGTGGCTCGGCAACGGCAACCGCCTGAAGCGTGACCCGCACCGAATTGCCTTGCAGCTCTGCCGTGTACGGCACCGGCTGCCGCAGGTTCAACACCACCCGGCTGCGCTCGCCGGCCTGCACCACGTTGATCGAGCGCAGGTTGGGTTGATTCACTTCGATCGCTGCGCGTCCGACATCGTTGGTGGCGCCAACGAAGTCCAGTGCGATGCGCGCGGGGCTCGCGACCGAAAAACTGCCGGGCGGTGCGGCGAGCGGTCGTGCCAGGTCGATCTGGATCACTTCCGCACCCTGTTGCATGGCGCTTGCGACCGCCTTGATCGCGTTCTGCGCACAGGCCGTGCCGACCGCGCCGGCCGCAAGCAGGCCCAGGCACGCGGCCTGAAGGAGCAATCGGAACCGGAGCGCGCCCCGTGCGCCGAGGCCTTTCACTGGCAGGAGATTCGTCTCGGATCGAATGGCCGAGCACCAGGGGGAATCATTGCGGCACGCGGCAGCCGCGCGGGAAAAGGGAGCATGGGGGTACGACGCCAACGGCGGTTTGAATTTCGATGTCGATCACACGCCGTTGCTGCTTCGCCAATCCTTGGGGAGTGGCGTTCGCATCCATGCCCGGCATCGCTCGCAAGAGATTCGGCTCTTGCGAGCGATGCGGACCCCATGTGTCATTCGGGAACCTTGCGCGCCGATTGTTTGCTGAAACGTCTGCTTTCCGATAGCCATGAAAAATGGGATTCAGCCGCGCATTTTTCGAAGCAATTGCCAGTGACGCCGAGTGCTATGCGTTCTGAGATGCCAGATTCACCTCTTGGCAGGCATGCACGGCTGGCCGTTGATCCGCATGGCCTTCAAACGATGGCGCCGCGGATGGCGCGAAGCAGGTCCAGACCAGGAAGGCAACTCATGGGTATGGAAGAGACGAGTTGGTGCTGAGCAAGGAGTACCGGGGGCAATGGCGGCGATGCTCAAGGATTTTCGAGGCATGCTGGTGCCGACATCGGTACTGCGATCGTGCAGACCTGAGTGTGCATGCCGAGCACGTATTGACGAATGACCGCGGCGGCAACGCTGCGATCACAGGTTCAGGACTCCGGTGCACCGGGGCCTCAATCTGGCAAGAAGCGTGAGGCCATTGGCAGCACGGCGGCGATCGCGGCCTAGACTCTCCGCATGACCACCGCCCTCGTTTGCACCCATGCCGCACTGGCCGCGCTGCTTCTCGCAGCGACCTTTGCGCGTGCAGTCGCCAAGCGCGCGCGGCGTCAGCTGACGCCAGCACATTCCTAAGCCCGGCGGTCCGCTCCTCTCCTCTTTCAGCGCAACCATCCACCGCCGGGCACCAGCTCTTGCGCGGCAGCGGCCGCCGTCCCTCGGTCCGGGACGGCGCCCGCATCGATGGAGTGCGTCCAATGCATGCAACGATCCACGGCGAGCGCACGCTCACCGACCTTGACTTCGCCCGCCTGAGCAAACTGCTGCCCGGGCGCGCCCTTCTTCCAGCCCATCTGGCCGACCTGCTTGCAAGCGCGGAGGTGATGAGTTCGCGCGCCGTGCCATGCAACGTCGTGACGATGAATTCGCGCGCAGAACTCGTCGATGTGCACACCGGCCGACGCCAGACGCTGACCGTCTGCTTTCCCAAGGATGCGGAACCCGCGGCCGGCTTCATCTCCGTGCTTTCGCCGGTGGGAAGCAGCCTTCTGGGCCTGAGGGTCGGAGACATCGCGAGGTGGCACACGCCGAATGGCGCCGATTGCGCGGCCGAAGTCGCCACCGTCCTGTTCCAGCCCGAGGCCGCAGGGGACTACCAGAAGTAGCTGGGCCGTGCCGCGGCCCTCTCCCCTCGTCTCGCCACCTCCCATTTGCACCGCGCACGCGGTGTCGTCGCCAGCGCCCTGCATGGCACGGCGCAAGCCGTTCTGAAAGCACATCGCCTTGACTCCTCATTCCTTGCTTGCCCTCAGCAAGCACCCCTCATCGGCAGCCATCGACTTCTTTTTCGGGAGCGTGGCGGAGAGCGTGCTACGGGACTGCGCGAGCGACGTGCTGGTGGTGCCGCACGACCACCGAAGCGCATCGGGCGCGTACGCTGCGAAGCGGCTTCCCGGTGGAATGGCGGTAGGCCGAGCGCGAGGTTGAGCGGGCATCGGCTGCTGTCCGGCGCGGAGGACTTGCCTCCAATGAAAAAGTCCCGTCGCAAGGGCTGCGCGGGACTTTCAAAAACTGCCAGGGATTGATTCTGGCGGAGAGTGTGGAAGCGAAAAGCTCTTTCGAATCAATCATTTACGCTTCAGATACCATGCCCGATGCCACAAACAAGAGAACTCTATCTCCTGCTCGGGCGGCATGACTTCTCACCCGTGTTCTACCGCATGACGATCTTCCGGCGCCTCCCCGGTCCGTAGGATCATCAGCGCCGCGAATGCAATGATGCCAAGGCCGCCGGATACCCAAAGCGCGCCGATTCCCCATCGTTCAATAGAGATGCCGAAAAGCCAAGGCGCCAGGGCCTGCGCAATGCGCGCCGGAACCATCAGCCATCCTTGCCGATGCCCGTAACCGTCTGGCCCAAAAAGCACCAGCGGCAATGTGCCCTTCGCAATCGTCAGCACGCCGTTTCCCGCACCATGAAGGACCACGAAAGCTGCGGCCAAGGGTGCCCCGAGTAGCGCGAGGATCGCAGCCCCCAGCGGATGCATTAGCGCTGCCAGGCGCGCGGATAGCAGCGGATGCACCTGCCTTAGAACACTGAACTCGAGAATTCGCGCTCCCACTTGCGCAGGGCCAATAAGAGCGCCCATCGCAACGGCCGCTCCAAGCGTGGCACCAGCGGCCACCAACAATTGAGGTAGATGGGCCGCCATGGCAGTGCTGATGAACCAAGTGACGGCGAACACAGTTGCAAGCATCAACGAGGCGACCCAACGGCCGCGTCCATCCGTCGGCGTGGATTGTTGAATTTCGGCGTTCTGCGTTGCAGTGGGGATTTGCCCTTCGACGGACGGCAACAGCCAGTTCAAAGGAAGTGCGATTGCGATGTGTAGCACCGCCCAACCGAAACACGCTCCCCTCCACCCGACATTCGCTTCAAGAAGGGTCGAAAGCGGCCATCCAACCGTGCTCGCGAAGCCAGCAAACAGCGTGATACCAGTGATCGCGCCGCGGGAGTCTCGCCCGTACAGACGCACCAATCCTGCAAACGCGGCTTCGTAGAGGCCACTCCCCATCCCGACACCCAGCACCGCCCATGCCACGAAGAGCCCGGCCATGCTGTCGGCAATCCCGAGCAGCACAAGGCCAGCTGCAAAAACAACATTCGTGGTCATCAAGACAGGGCGACCACCCCAACGATCGATCATGCGACCTGCATACGGCCCCAAAAACGCAGAGACCACCAATGCAAATGAAAAGGCCGCAAACACCGTTGGGGTGGTGATCGCCAAATCACGCGCAATGGGAGCGGCCAGCATCGCTGGCAGGTAGTAAGACGAGGCCCAAGCTAATGTCTGAGTCACACCCAGAATCACCGTTGTCGTGGTTCTACCTTGCACTTCGGTTCCGGCCTCGCTCAGATGCTTCGCAGGTTGAACTGCTTTGAAAGCGCCTTCGCGCTCGCGCGCCGCCCGCTGTACCGGTTGATGGTCGGAGACTCACGACTCATACCAACCTCGCGACGAATTCACGACCTTGACCACGGCCAACATGATCGGCACCTCGATCAGCACGCCGACCACCGTAGCGAGCGCCGCGCCCGAGTGGAAGCCGAAGAGGCTGATGGCGGCGGCCACCGCCAGCTCGAAGAAGTTAGAAGCGCCGATCAACGCGGAAGGACACGCAATGTTGTGCTTCTCACCGAGCTTTCGGTTGAGCCAGTAGGCAAGGCCGGAGTTGAGCACCACCTGTATCAGGATCGGCACCGCAAGCATCGCTATCACCAGCGGCTGCTTGATGATGGCTTCGCCCTGGAACGCGAACAGGAGCACGAGCGTCAGCAGCAGCGCGGCAATCGACCAAGGCCCAATGCGATGCATCGCTCGTTCAAAAGCGGCAGGTCCGCTCTTCAGCAATTGCTTTCGCAGCACTTGCGCAAAGATCACCGGCAGGACGATGTAGAGCGCCACCGATGTGATGAGCGTGTCCCACGGCACCGTGATGGCCGACAGGCCCAGCAACAGGCCGACGATGGGAGCAAAGGCGAACACCATGATGGCGTCGTTCAATGCTACCTGCGACAGCGTGAAGACTGGATCGCCACCAGTCAGTCGACTCCAGACGAAGACCATTGCCGTGCAGGGCGCCGCGGCCAGCAAGACCAAGCCGGCGACATAGCTGTCGAGCTGGTCGGCCGGCAGTGAGCCGGCGAAGACCTGACGCACGAAAAGCCACGCCAGGAAGGCCATGGAGAACGGCTTTACTGCCCAGTTGATGAACAAAGTTACCCCGATGCCGCGCCAATGATTTTTCACCTGCGCAAGGGCTGCGAAATCGACTCGCAGCAACATCGGGATGATCATCACCCATATCAGCACGCCCACGGGGATGTTGACCTTCGCGATCTCCAAGCGGCCTACGGCCTGAAATGCCGCCGGGAACAATTGCCCCAGTGCGATACCGACGACGATGCACAAGAACACCCATACCGTCAGGTAGCGTTCGAAAACGCTCATGGGGGCCGCGTTGGCACGCGGGCTATCAATGACTGCGCTCATGGATCAGCTCACAGAAATGTGTCGCAACCGCTCTTGCAGCTCGGCGTCGCTCATCGCCTCTGGGTTGTCCAACGCGAGCAACTGCAACATGCGGTAGGAAATCGCCTGTCGGGTCAGCTCGAAGGCCTGCCGCTTGGCGGCCTCGCCGCCCTCGGTGTTCGACGGGTCCGGATAACCCCAATGAACCTTGACGCGAGTACCCGGCCAGTAGGGGCAAGTCTCCTGCGCCGCGCTGTCACAGACGGTGATGACCACCTGCATAGCCGGCGTGGAGAACTCGTCCCAGCTCTTGCTCCGAAAGCCTTCAGTGTTCACGCCAGCGGCTTGCAGCACGTCGATGGCGAACGGATTGATTCTTCCACTCGGTGCACTGCCGGCGCTGAATGCCTTCACGTCCTTGCCGAGCTTCTGTGCCCAGTGGTTGAGCATGCCCTCGGCCAGCACGCTGCGGGCCGAGTTGTGGGTGCAGAGAATGAGTACGTTGAGCGTCATTGCGCAGCCTTCTGAACCTTGCCGATGTCGCGGATCTCGCGCTGGATCGCCATTGAATCGAGCCGCGCCAGAGGTAGAGCCAGCATCAGTTCGATCCGACGCTTGAGCGTGAGCGCCGTATCCATGAACTGACGCTCGGCTGCCTCTTCCGATCCTGCGAAGGTTGCAGGATCAGCCACGCCCCAATGAGCGGTCATCGGCTGGCCCGGCCACACCGGGCACATCTCACCCGCGGCCTTGTCGCAGACGGTGAGGACGAAATCCATCGCCGGCGCATCGGGCTTCGCGAACTCGTCCCAGTTCTTACTGCGATAGCCGGTGGCCGGGAGGTGCATCTTGTCCAAAGTGAGCAATGCGTGGGCGTTGACCTTGCCGACAGGATGACTGCCAGCGGAGTACGCCTTGAATCGCCCTTTGCCCAAGTGGTTGAGCAAACCCTCGGCCAGGATGGAGCGAGCGGAGTTGCCGGTGCAGATGAAGAGCACGTTATAGGTCTTATCAGCCATGACGATGTTTCTCGGTGGGGGAAGTCGGGGTGATCTCTTTGAACATGCAGACAGCCGAGGCCGGACACAGGCTCTTGAATTCGCTGCTCGCCTGCACGGACGCCGGCAGCGCCGTGCGGTCGCAGCGCTCGAAGCCTCGGGCCTCGAAGAATGGCTCTGCCGTGGTGGTGAGGATGCACAGTCGATTCACGCCTTTCGACACGGCGAAGGCTTCCATGGTTTGCAGAGCCTTGTCGCCCACACCATGACTGCGTGCATCGGCGCGAACCGCGAGAGAGCGAAGCAAGGCGGCTTCACCGAAGCGCTCCAAACCGACACAGGCAAGGATTCCTTCGTCGCCGGCGCGGCTCACGAAGAAGGCCTCCATGTGCTGTTCCTGCAGATCGGATTCGGGCAGGCCGGCCTCCCGAAGCAGCGTTCGCACGGATGCGAGCGACTCAGCTTCAGCACGCACAAAGAGGGACTTGAGCACCGACTCCGGTGGCGTAGCGGCAGTTTCTTGGGACATGGCGCAGCCGTCAGCAGCAGGCGTTCCTGCTCTTGGTGAGGCCGACGCGATCAGCGGCTTTCTCGCACCAACCTTGCACCTGCTGACTGACCAGGTCACGCCGCTGTCCGAAGCTCTGGTTGTCCTCGAAGGTTTGGTAGTGTTCCCAAGCGATACCTTGAGGATCGGTGACCCAGTGCTTTTCGCTTTTCGCGTAGCAGCAAGTCGTCGCGCCTTCATCGAACACAGTGCGGTCGGCCGCGTCGGCGCGGCGCTTCAGCTCGATCAACTCGTCCGAACTTTCTGCTTGAAAGCCGAGGTGGTCGATGCCCTTTGCGTGCCCAACTGTCGATATCGCGAAGTTGACGCGCGGATCGTCGAGCATCCATTTCGCATAGTCTGATTCCACGCGCGTTGGCGCCGAATCAAACAGGTTTGAGTAGAAGGCGATGCTCTTTGTGAGGTCATCGACATGCAGGTGGACGTGGAAGCGCTTCATGGGTTTCTCCTTCAGCATTCACAGGCAGTGGCGCTGTCGGTGAGGCACGCCTCGCCTTGACAGCAGTTCTCCGTCAGGTAGCCGAGCAGCGCATTCATCTGCTCGAACACCGCGCGGTAGATCAGGTTTCGGCCGTCACGCTCTTGACTTACCAGGTTGGCGTGCGTCAGCTCTTTCAGGTGGAACGAGAGGCTGGTCGATGGCACGCTCAGCCGTTCGGCAAGCACGCTTGGCGTGAGCCCGGCAGGCCCCGCGACTACCAGCGCACGAAAGACCTGCAGACGCACAGGCTGGGCGAGTGCGGCTAAGGCTTGAATGACGTTCTTTTCTTCCATGATTCAATAATAGTCGAATTATTGAATCAATGTCTAGCCCCCTTACTTGCAGGCCGGAACACCTTCTTTACTCGTCCGTGATCGGCCTGAGCCAATCCACGGCAGCTTGATCTGGCGGCAGCGCTCGAAGACGTTCGTCGCGCCAAAGATCGTGGGCGACTTCCTCCAGTTGGAGAGGATCAACGGTATGCCATTGCTGCTGCAACCGGTGCGCGCAGGCGGCAATCCAGAGGGATGCGGGCACGTTTTCCATGCGCACATATTACTGTATATTCATACAGTGTTATGTGACGTTTACATCCTCTACCAGTCCGGCGAACTGCTCCCTGAAGGCGAGGTGAAAGCCCACCCCGTTCGCGGCTGGCTGTGCTTCGGGGATGCGGGCCGGAGCTACCCACACGAGGAAGCGCACCTGTACCGAAGCAGGACAGACCCGACCGAGGTAGTCGCCTTCGTGGACTACGCGCGGGTAAAGAAGATCAAGCGCGGCGGCCTACGCATCGAAGGCCAACAGCAACACGGCTACAGAGAGTATTGGCGGCAGGTTTGGTGGTGCATTCCTGTCGCCACGGAAGAGCCGGCTATCGGCCGCCCCTTCGCCTCGACACAAGGCTCTCGGCGTTGATGGGCTTGACGCACTCGGCGAGCGCGGCCCGTAGCTCGCCTTCGTAGCCTTCGCGCAACTCAATCTCAGCGAGTGCCGATGCGCTGAATCGGTCGAGATCCACGCCAGGCGAAAGCGATTCGGTCGGCATCGCCGGCCGCGCAGGCGTCTCCACCCTGCATTCCACCGGAACCGGCACCTTCACCGTCTGAATCGGAGCCACCCCGCACGCAGAGAGCGAGCCGGCAAGGCCTACGAGGGCCGTCAGGAACGTGTAACGCCTCATGGCTGCTCCCTACCCCTCAGCCACGCATCGACGCGCACCTGCGCGCTCGCACAGGCGTTGCCCGGCACGGCCGCCGGCGTGCTCAAAATCGTGTTCGCCGTTTGCTGTCGCTCAGTCGCCGCACTGCGTGCCGCGGCCTGCGCCTTCTTCGCTTCGGCGCCGCGCTTGTCGGCCAAGTCGCGGAGGTCTTCGGTCGCGTCGCTGCAGGCCGACGCCGCCGACCGCGCGCTGTCGCGCTCGAGGACCGTCGTCGCAGCCTTCTCGCGCGCACTAACCCACGCCCATCCGAGCGCAGCATTGCCCGCCACGCTCAGCCCCAGCGCCACCAACAAGGCTTGCAGCAAGCTCATTTGCTCAGCACCTTGTACGCGCGCGCGGTAGCCGCCTTGCGCTCGGCCAGCTTGAGCCGCTTCGGGCCGTTCACGCGACCGGTGATGTCGTAGACATCGCCACGCTCGGCCGCGGGCAGACAGTCCTTAAAGTCGGCAAAGAACCAGCACGCGGACATCGCCGCATGCTGCGGCTGCAGCAGCAGCTCGGGGTTGGCGCGGTAGTTCACACCCATTGCCCGCCCAGCGGCGATGTATGCGTCTTCCCAGGTCAACTGAATCAGGCCGCGGCCATGGAAGCCCTTGTAGCGCAGCATGCTCAGCCCTTGCGGGTTGCGCACGTAGTCCTCAGCCCGATACCCGCCCTGCACGAACATGCTCGGGAAGATCTCGCGCAAGCGCGCTGGCGTCTTGTAGTTGAGGCCTTCTTCGACCTTCTCCAACGTTTCGGACTCGATCACGAGCTGCCCGAGGAACGCGGCCACCGCGCTATCGGAATGGATGCCAAAGCGGTTCATGCCGTCCGCCAGGTGCAGCACGTAGCGCTCGGCGTTGGCGCGCGTGGCGCCGGTGCAGTCGATAAGGGTCTGTGTGTCGATCATGGTTTCTTGAACTCCTTTGCCGCGGTCTTCGCGGCCTGGTTGGCGGTCTGTGCGGCGGTCTGCGCAGTGCTCGCGGCTTCACCCGCTGTCTGCGCAGCACTCGCCGCGGTGCCGGCCGCCTGGTTCACGCGGCCGGCTAGGGACTTGAGGCCGTTGCCGAATGCCTCGCGCAGTCGATCGATTTCCGCGAGGTGGTCTTCGCGCTGGCGCGCCATCTGCACCTCGGCATTGCGCGTAGCCCAGAAATAGCCCGAGCCGAAGCCACCGAGGAACAGGCTCCCGACGACGCCCACGGTCTCGAAGAGGCGGCGCCACTGGCGCGGCACACGCATGCGCGGCTGCTCTTCGTTCGGCGCACGGTCGGCGTCGATGTGCGATTCACTGTGCATTTCGTTGGTCCTTCAGTTGGCGAACGAGGTCGCGCAGCGAGCCCAGTTCGAGGGTCTGCGCGGTGAGCGTTTCGTTCATGACCTTGAGCTGGCCCTTCATCTCCCACAGCTCTTGCATCGCTTGGTTGCGCTCGGCCGCGAACTTGTCGGCGCGCTCCTCGGCCTTCACACGCGCGGCGCGCTCGCCTTCAAGCAATGCCTGCCAGGTCGCGAGTGCGGCGATCTGCCCCTCGCTGTCGGCGCGCTCCTTTGCTTCGGTCGGCTGCTGTGCGCGCCATACCCTGTAGCCGCCGGCAACGGAAAGAATCAGCGCCGCAAGCTGCGCGATCGGATTGCCGGCGATGTCGCCCATGTCCATGAGGTGCCTCTACTCTTTCTCTTAGATTTCGACCTGCACGAACGGCATCTCGGGCGTCGTCGCCTCGATCACGCCATCGCGCACAAAGACCTGATCGCCCACCGCGCCGACACCGCGCGCCGTGAGCACACCACCGCCGGGCAGCTCAAGAAGAGCCACCTCGCCATCGATGGCCGTGATGGTTGCGATCTGCAGCGGATAGCTCGGCAGCAGCGCAAGGAAAGCGGAATAGACGTTCGTTGCCACGCTCAGGCCTCCACATGCGTTTCGAGCGTGATCGACTGGCGAAGCACTGGCCGCTGCCAGTCCACCGAGGTGCTGCGCACGAGCCCGAGATGCGTCTCGGCGCCGTCTTCGTAGCGAACCAATGCCCCCGGCTGGATGACGCCCGTTTCGGGCAGCACCTGAAGCCGCAGGCTGACGTTTGCCTGCGCGCCGGTGTCCGAGAGCACCGAGAGGCCGCGCTGCGCCACCGCATCGCTGTGCGTGATGAGCGGATGGGTCACCATCTGCGCCACGAGGTCACCGGCCGTGCCGCTGCGGGTCACCTGCCCGAGCACGCCGGCGCCGTTGGTGCCGGCCACGAAGATGCGGTTGTAGTCCGGCTTCGTCAGTGGCTGGATGCCCTCAACGGCGACAGCGGCGGACGGCAGCACGAAATCAGGCGTCAGCGTGTCCCAGTGCCACGGCGCTGCGGGATAGCGCGGCAGCACGCGCAGCGTCGGCTCGGTCGCGTGCGGCTGCACGATGGCGCCCGCGGCGCTTGCGATGTCGAGCACTGCGCCGATGTGGCTCCCCTGAAAGGCCCACGTCCCGCCAGGCACCGCCCAATCCGTCAGACCGAAGTCGATGCCCCATCCGATGCTCACCCCGTTGTAGGTCAACGCAAGGTTGAGCAACTGCTCGACACTGCGCAGCGTCGGCGACGCATGGTTGAGCTTCAGCGAATAGGGATCGTCGAGCAGCGCCCCGCGGCCCTTGCCTTGCACCTGCACTCGCGACTGCCCGAAGCGACGGTCGCGGTTGCAGTCGGTCGCGCTCAGGCGATACGGCACCCCGTTGACGGTCGCCAGGATGTCAACGGGCGCCGCATGGATGCCGCGCCGAATGACAGGCCACGCCGCGCCCGGCAGCGTCGCGCTCCATCGCCATGTCCACGAGTCCGCATCGAGACTCATCGAAAAGGCCAACGCCTCAAGAACCTCGCCACTGTCTAGGCGCACGAGGCTGATACTGTTCTGCACGGTGTAGGCCTCCAAGATTGGCACGACGACGGTTGCGCCGGTGCCAGGTGGCGGCCCATGCCGCTCGCAAACGAAAATGAGCGTGGTGCTGTACTTCTGCGGTTTGCTGAAGACGAGCGTTGTCGATGGCTCATAGCAAGGGTCCAAGGTCGGCGGCACGACCACCGCCCGGCCCGGCAGCGGATGCATGGCTGCCTGCCACTTCGAAAACCGACCGACGTCGAGCTGCGCCGCGGCACCGAAGCCCTCTGCGTGACGCGCCTGTGCGCGCACCGCGTCTTGCCAGCGCACATGCAAGCCGCGGCGCATCCGCTCGGCTTCCTGATGGCGCGCGCCGAGCGGCGCCGTCGCCAGGCGAACCGCTTCCTGCCAGCGAGCGGCAACACCAGCTCGCGCCCGCACGACCGACTGATAGCGCAGCCCCACCTCGGACGCCAACTCACTTGCAACCTGATGGCGCACCGCGACGCTGGCGCGTGCGCGAAGCACGTCTTGCCATGCAGGCGAGACGCCAGCGGCCAACGGCTCGGCCTTCTGCCAGGCGTCGATCCGCCCGACCAGCGCGCGCGCTGCGCCTTGGTGCTTCACTGCGATCCCGCCCTCGATCTGCGCAGCCACTTGCCAGCTCGCCGATATCGTGCTCGTGAGGGGGCGCGATACCGCGCTGGTGTACGTCGCAGTTCCGCGCGTCATGAAGGCAGGCAGAGGAACGTTGCCGACGGCCGTCGCAAGAGGCGGCATCGTGGCCACGGCAACGCCGAACACCATGAACACCGGCAGCGCGATCCTGCCCAGCGCGTAGGCCCCGCTGCTCACGGGTTCATCCGGCTCTCCGAAAACGAGAACGTTCGGTGGCCCGTCGAGCGGCAGCTTCCTGAAAACGAGGTCTTCAGCCACCGATGACGACCTCACCGATGAAGAAGGTTCCGCCCTGATAGAGCTTTGCCTCCGGGTCGCCTTCGGGCGGGTTCTGCACCACGAGCTTGATCTGCCCTGATCCAGACGGGCCGCTCATGCTGAAGTCGGCCACCCATGTGCCATCAGCCAACTCGACGCGACCCCACGTCGCGATCCCGGTCGCGAGCGCCAGGTCGCCCGCAATGTCCGCTTGCGCGAGCGTGAGCTTGCCGCCCGCCACCGCGCCGGCCGGCAGGGCCAGCACCGCAGCGGCCAACAGGGTGGCAATGTTTCCGCCCTCCGCCGGTTGCACACCGCCGCACACCAGAAAGCGCGCGCCCGCACCGAGGTAGGCCACAAGGCCAGGCCCGCCCAACATCGCGTTGATGGCGAGCACGTTCATGGCATCAGCTCCACCTTGCCATTCGCAAGGGTCAGGCCGTCCGAAACAACGGCGCGCTTCGCGTGGTCGAGGTACAGCGCCCACACGGAATAGCTCTGCAGCTCGTCGATCCATTGGAAGTCGTAGCTGCCATCTGCAGCGGTCCACAGCTCGCGGACCTGCAGGCCATCCACATCCCGGACCAATCGCACGCGGCAGCGGTAGGGCTTGTTCGTGGGATTGAAATACTCGACGGTCTTGCCGCGCAGACGGCCATTGCCCTGCCCTAGCACGCCCGTCAGGTAGTCCTTGCGCCCCAGCACGACAGGGCGGCTTCGGGTGCCCGCATAGGGCGGCGTCGCGCCGAGACTTGCGACATGGACCAACCGGCGCGCTGCGGTCTGCAAGGGCGCGGGAACAATGTCCGAGGGCGTGAAGGTGAAGGCCTGACTCGTACCCACGGCCACATCCACCGAGTACAACTCGACCAGCGAGAACCTATTAGCCAGCAGCTTGACGGGCTGCGGAAGATCCAGCGGCTGCACCACCAGCTCCCAACCGGCAGCATCGACGCGCAGCGCGAAATCCAGACGATAGGTTTCGGTGCTCAGATTCTTGATTCGCCCTTTGAAGATCGACACCGCACCGGCGCGCTGAAACAGCACACCCACCGAACGGCAATCGGTATTCGGGTGAAACGTGAGCAGTGCATCAGGTCGGCTCGCGAACCCGAACATCCGACTGACGGTCTGCAGGATGTAGCTCGTACTGACGGTACTGACTGGCGCCACCTTGTAGGGTGCGAAACCACCCTCGCTCGAAAACATGGCTGTTGTCGAACCACCCGCGTAGGGCGAGGCGCCCAGCGTCACCGCAAAGGAGTTGTCTTCGCCCTCCAACGCCTGCAGGGTCTGTGTCTCGGACACCCCCAGCGCCTGCGCCCAAGCGGCATAGCGCAATCCCGGCGCGGCCGAGTCGGCCACGTCAATGGTGAAGCGCAGGCTCCCGAAATCGACAACGAAGCTCATCGCCACGGCCCGGTGATGTCGATCAACGTCACGCCCGTGTTATTGGATGTGGTCGGATCACTGCTGTAGCCGTTCCCGACTGTCAGAGCCAAGAGCTTGCGCCCTGCATATTCGCCCGTCGCCGGCACGATGTCGCGGTGGCTGATCTGGCCGTAGACGAAGTTCTGCGGGATGGTGAGCAAACCCGGCACTTCGCAGCGTGGCTCAGGCTGCAAGGTATCGAACGAACGCAAGTAGCGCGGAGACAGCCGCAGCTTGCCGTCGATCCGGCTCGGGAACGCCCCGAAAGTGCCATCCATCCCCGACACGGTGGAGGGCTGCCCGGTGTAGGGGTAGGAGGCCATCGCATAGGCCGTGCCCAGCCCCGAGTGGTTGCGCGCCGTGTAGACACTCTGGGAGGCGTTGTCGAAGGTGCTGTACTGGGGATAGCTCAGCCATTGAGGGGCCGGGTCGTTGAAGAACGCCGAGAGTGCGCAGGCGAAGGCGTCCCCCGAAGGCTTGAGCGCGATCATGTCGCCGAACCCGCGCACCGCGCCCACGGTGTAGCGGTCATAGGTTCCCACGGCGCTGCCCATGTAGGCAGAGATGTGCAAATAGAACATCCGGCCGTCGCCGATCAGCACCCATCCCACTGGGTTCGAATTGGCAACGGGCGACTTGCCCCAGGCCCCGCCATTGACCACCACTTCGTTGCGCGGGAATGCCCCCACGCCGCTGGAGATGTCGGTCATGGACTCGTAGCCGACGACGCGCGTTGTCGCGGCGTTGGTGTCGTCCACGCGCAGAAACATTCCTGTGCTCGCGGGGTCGCCGCTTTTGTACGCGCCGAGATTGGGGCCGCTGAAGGGCTTCAGCCAGCCGAGCGGCGCCATCTTCATCGTGACCGTGCCCGCGGCCGTCCCATCGGGCGCCGAGGTAGCAAACCGCACCGACCCCGCGCCAGGCTTGGCCGTGATCTTCTGCTCGCCGTTGAGCACATCGAGCTCGCCCGTCACCCCAGCAATTTGCACGACGCTCTCGACCACTGCAGAGTGCGAACCCGTATAGGTCGCCGTCGCCACGCCGCCCGCCACGGTGAGCGAGGCAAGCGTCTTGATGTCGAAGCCGTCCTTCAGGCACGCATCCAACAGCGCAATGATGGAGCCTGCTGTGCCGGACAGCACAGGGGCACCCGACATCTGGCTGCTGAAATACTTGACGCTGGTGTCGACAACTGAAGTCATGTTCTTTCTCTTGCTCTTTCGTTAGGGGCGGTCCACGCCAATCAGGACCAGAATTTCGAAGCTGTCATCGAGCACGGTCTCGGCGCCCATCTGCACCGTGCGGATGGGCACGAAGGGAAACGTCGCGGCGATGGTGTTGAAGCGGATGAGCGAGCCGGCAGGCCAGCCGCCCGAGCCAAAGCCCGCCGCGGGAATCGTCATGTAGGGCACGCCCGACGGGCCGAGCGGCGAGCAGTCGGCCGTCATGCTCTGACCGGTGACGATCTGGCCGACGTGCTCGCCGATCAAGTTGTAGGCCGTGCCGCTGCTGTTGATCTGGATGCGCCAGCGCTCCGTGACCGCGCCCTTGTTCGTGACGGTGATCGGATAGTCGATGTCGTTGAACGTCGGGTCGGCGGCGTTGCCGATGAGGCTGTCCGACCAAGCGCCGCTCCACGTTTGCTGATCGAACAGCAGCGACACGCGCGCTTTCACGTCGCCCATGCGAAGGCCGCTGCTGACGTAGCTGTCGGCGGCGGGATAGTCGTGCGACACCCGGCCTGCGAAAGCGAGGCGGCCATCGATGCCCACATCGGAAACCGTGAGCATGTCCTCGATGCGGTGCTCGAAGACGACCGGCTGCGCATAGCCCGACACGTCGGTGAACGTGACCGTTCCAGCGTCGAGGTTGCGCGTGTAGCCGCCCTCGATGGTCAGGCCGTCGGCGCCAACGATCCGCACGCGCGACAACCGCACGCGCCCCGCGTTGAGCGTCTGCCCATTCGCCACGACCGCAGCAGGCAGGCGCTTGGTGTTGTGGATTACGGCGAGTTCGCCCTTGCGAAAGATCGGCACGCGGCCGTCCGCCGGCAAGCGCACCGGATCAAGACCCAACAGCGTGGCATCCACGGGCAACGTGGTGAAGGCGACCGCGTTGTAGCGGATGGTGCTGGCAAACACCGGGACCGGCTTCCAGATCTTGCCGTCACTGCCCACCGCATCGGGCGAATACCAGATCGCGCCTTCGTTGCCTGCGGCCGTCACCCAGTCGCCGAAGCGCACCTTGCCGACGCCGGTCGCCGCGTCGAAAGTGCCATGCACGTTCGTGCCGTTGATGAAGCCCGAGGCGTCGGCCGTCACGTTGACCGTGCCGCCGTTGAGCTTGGTCGCCAGGAGCTGCAGCGAGCCCGGCAGGACCGGGGCCACGGGCGTGCGAAACACGACGTACTCGACGGGCTGACCGTCGAGGCTCGTGAGCAGGCTGTTCACCACGACCGTGCTCGACGCCGACGCCGGCCAGGTGTTGAGCGATGCGAGGTTCGTCGCGTAGTCGTAAGTGCCGGCCAGCGTCGCCGAACCGTTCGACGGATCGAGGTCGGTGTAGAGGCTTCCGGCGCGGTCGAAGTAGGTCTTCCCGCCGAGCGTGAAATTCACGGTGCCCGGCACCGCCGCCTCGCTGAAGTTGGGCAGCAGCTTGATGGAGAGCTTCGGCTGATTGAAGACCTGACTCTTCGTCGTGCCGGCACCCACCACCCGGAAATTCGCCGACACGAGCGCCGTTGCGTCGGTAGGCAGCGACGCAGGCAACGCGACATAGCTGTAGCCGGTGAGTGTGTTCCGGTAGGCGCCGGGCAAGTTCGGCGACAACACGGTGCCGAGAATGCCGAGCTGATTCACGGACCATTGCGGCACGGCCACCGTGACGACGGCCTCGGGGAACAGGGTCGCCACGCCGGCGGCGTAGTCGAGCGATCCGAAGACCACACCGAGGCCGTCTCTGAGATTGCCCGCGCCGTCATCGGTCACCGTCTTGGTGGCCGCGAAATTCTGCGGCACCCACTGATCGGCCGGCACGCCGCCGGTGGACTGCAGGATAAGGTTCCAATCGAGCGCGAGCGAGCGCGGCGCGATGTTGGTCTTCCCGAGATTGAGCGTGATCGAGCCATCGCCGTTTCGGGCGGGTGCCGGGAAGGCCTTCGAGGATGGCTCGCCGTGGCTGTAGCCCACGGTGAAGGCGACCGCAGAGGCCGGCAGCACCTTGGGCCTCACCTCGATGGTGCTGCTCGCATACGACACCGGGCCGGTGGCGTCGCCCGTGAGCGCGCCGCTGCCGTTGTCGCTGGCATGGCGGGCGGTTCCGTCGTTCCAGTCCACCGACACCGAGCCGGATTCCGCCGCCTGGTTGTCGAGTGCGAGCATGATCGACAGCGCCGCCGTGAGCGTGCCGCTGCGGTCCTTGTAGTTGACCTTCGCAGCCCAGGTGTAGATGACCTCGCTTCCCACGTCGGGCAGCGAGCCGAGCGTCGGCAACGTGGTGCCGGTTGCATAGTCCACCGTGCCGCTGCCGATGCTGGAGCTGCTGCCCGAGAGCCGGCCGCCGCCGTCGTCGGCCAGCTCGTACCAATTGCCACCGGCGCGGTATGCCACGCGCAACGAGCCAGGTGCCGGCGGCGGGAGGATGGTCAACGGGTAGTTGATGCGCCGGCTCTCGACGGTCACCACGATGGATGCCGAATCAGCCAGCTCGATGGGCGCACCCGCCGGCCGGAAAGTGATGGTCTTGTTTCCGGCGATGGCTGGCGCGTC
Source organism: Variovorax sp. W2I14 (assembly GCF_050435205.1). Classification (NCBI taxonomy): domain Bacteria; kingdom Pseudomonadati; phylum Pseudomonadota; class Betaproteobacteria; order Burkholderiales; family Comamonadaceae; genus Variovorax; species Variovorax sp. W2I14. The sequence goes on from NZ_JBNDJX010000001.1 coordinate 3,953,307, forward strand.
GCTGGCGAAGGTCATGGACCCGCCGGCGTAGTTCACGCTGCCGATGGTCAACGCGCCGAGCTTGAGCCGACCGCCGTCGTCGGTCAGCGTGCCGGCCGAGGTCGAGACGGACAGCGAGCCCGGATAGGCGGGATTGCCGAAGACGATGATCGAGTTCGGGCCGAATGCCACGCCGGTGGTGAGCGACACCGTGCCCGAACCGGAGGCGACGATGGAAGTCGCCGAACCCGCTGCGCTGGTGTCCACGATGGGGATTTCTGTCGTCGCGCTCGGCACGAGCTGCGTGTCGATCCGATCGACAACGGCCGACAGGTCGCCCGTCGTGACGTTCTGCGCGAGCTTGGAGATGCCGTAGAACCGCGAGGCGTTCGCGACCAACATCTTGCTGATGGCCGCCGAGGTTGGCGTGCGTTCGAAGAGACGGCTTGCCGGCGTGCCCGCGTAGTCGTTCTTCAGCCCGTCCACCAGCTCGCAAATGCAAACCTGCGCCTGATAGTCAACGAAGGAATTTCCCGCGTTGTAGCTGTACGTGCGCTGTTCCACGGACACATCCGCCACGCGAACGTATTCCGTCTTCCCGCCGCCGCTGATCTGCAGCGTGCCGTTCGTGTTCGGCGGTGTCGCGCCGGGTCGCTGGAAGATCTGAAGCGAACGCTGCCCCTGCACATGGTTCGACAGCAGGTAACCATTGAACTCTTCGCCCGGCGAGGTGTAGGCCTCGATCCGGTTCTGGATGCTCGCGCGGCGGTCGAAGAAGTCGCCGGTCGCGAAAAGCGTCGCGCTCACCTTCGGGTCGGCCGGCGGGCGCGAGATGATGACGACACCCCCGAGCGCCGTGTCGGTGTTCATGGTCTGGATGACCGCCGCAATCTTCATGATCGACACGTCGCCCTGCGCGCGATCCACGGCCGAGATGTCTTTGAAGATGGAATTGCTCTTGCCGTCTTCGATGACCTTCGAGGTCGGTGCGCCGCCCCCGTTGTCTACGTCGTCCATCACTTGCGTGGCAACGATCTTGATATCGGATTCGAGAATGGTCATGGTCAAACAGTGATGAGCCGCACGGTGGCGATGTAGGGGTAGTCCTCGACGGGCAGCTCGGGGCGCGCGAGCGGCTTGCCCTCGACGGCAAGCCCGGGGGCGAACTGCACGGAGAAGATGCGGCCATCGGCCAGCACGAGGGAGTGCTCGCCGGTGGCATCCGCATCGGCCAGGGTCTGCAGTGCGGTGAGCGCGCCGCGCTGAATCCATCCGGCCTCGACCTCGCCCTGCAAGGTGATCGGACGGCCGGCCAGGCGAACGCCGGCATCGATCAACGCTGCGCCCGTGAGCGAATACTCGAGACTCTTCTCGACGCGGGTCCAGCCGAACTCGTCGGACCAAACCATGCCGCGCGGGATCTGCAGGCCGGCGAGCGTGTGAAACTTTGAAGTGACCATGTCTATCGGCTCGGGCGGTTGGAAGACGTGCCGGCCGCGGCGCCGAGCTGCGCCAGCAGCCCCTCGATGGCATCGGCGCCGGCGGCATCGGTGTTGACCGTGCCGTAGTCCCGGCCGTTGAGGTTGAGATGCAGGTTTACGGTGCGATTCGATTCGGGCACTGGGATCGTGGTCGGCGTCTGCCCCTTGCCGAAGAACGTTTCCTTCTCGGCAGCCTTCAGCAGCGCCATGCTCAGCGTGCCGCCGTCCCCGCCGTACTTCTTCTGTCCGGGGTTGTTGAAGAACGGGATGTCACCCTTCGCGTCGGCGAACTCCATTGCGATGGCACGCGCCCTCTTCTCGTCGGCCACGCCTGCAGCCTTCAGGAAAGCGGCGATGCCGGTCAGAGTGCCGAGGTCGCTTCCGGCATTGACGGTCTTTCCGTCCTTGTCGGTCGAGAAGCCGCTCGCGTCGCGGCCGAGGCGCTTGTTTTCGAGCGCGTTCTCGCGCTCTTTGAGCGCGTTGGCCTTCTCACGCGTTTCGATGTCGCGCTCGCGTGCGTTCGTGACCTCGCGCAGCGCGCCGGCCAAGCCGTGGGCCGACTGCATTGCGTCGTTCTGCGCATCGCGCAGCCTGAGGGTGGAGCGGCCCGCGCTGTCGAGAACGACCTCGAAGCCGCGCATCGCGGCCTGCGCCTCCACCCAGCCGGGGGCTACGCCATTGCCGGCAGCGATGGCCGCCTCTGCGGCGCGCTTCCATGCTTCGCCCAGGCCGATGGCGGTCGCCTTGCCGCTGTCGCGAATCAGTTCGAAGTCGCGCAGCGCAGTCTTCGCCGTGGTCTCAAGCTGCTCCTTCGTCTCGATGCCTGCGCGCGTGAAGGCTGCGGCCAGCTCGGCCGCGGCTTCGGCCTGCGCCCGCTTGTTGGCCCCGGCCGCATCGGCGGCGGCGAGATTAGCCTTCTTCAGCTCGTCGAGCTTCTGCACCGCCAGTTCAAGATTGCCGGTCGCGATGGCTTGGTCGTATTCGGCGTGCAGGCGCTTGACCGACTCTCGGACCTCCTCCGCCTTTGCCCGCTGCGTTTCGGCCGCGCTGGCGGCCTTCTGGCCGGCTTCCTGCGCACTGTCACCGGCCGCCTTCATTTCGGCCGCCATGTTGGTGAACGCCGCGGCGCTGCTCGTGGCCGCCGCCGTCGTCTCTGCGGCGCTGTCGGTCAGGCCGGCCCATCCGGCGCGCGCCTGCTCGGCGCCCTCGGCCGCACGGTCGAAAGCCTCGCTGGCCTTCTCGCCGAACGCATCCGCCACCGCACCGGTGGCCTCGGCCGAGATGCGCACCTCTTCGGCCGCCGCCTTGAACGCTGCCGAGAGGTCGCCGAACGTGATCTTCGCCAGGCCGGAGATGATGGTGGCAAGCCCGGACTGCACCGCACTGACCACATTCGCCATGGTCTCGGCAATCTTGAAGATGGCCGCGATGACCATGTTCGCGCCGGCCGACATGACGCCCCACACCGTCTGAACGATGCTTCCCGTGGTCTGCGCCTTCTGCCCGAAGCTGTCGAGCAGCGCGCCCACGCGGTCGGCCAGTGCCTGCGCCTTCGCAACCAGCGCAGGCACATCGACGCTCGCTACGAACGCCTGCACCCACTTGATGCCGTTCTGAAAGGCCGACGCCAGCGCAGCCCCGAAGCGCCCCACCGAGCCATCGGCGACCGCAGCACGCAGCGCGCCAGATAGTTGCTCGACGCCCTCTTTCAGCACCGGCAGGATGGGTGTCGTCAGCGCGTTGACCGTCGAATCCCATGCGGTGCGCAGCCCATTGAGTGCGCCATTGAGATTCGACTGCATGATGGCGGCCGTCTCCGCGGCGCTGCCCGTCGCGCCCTGCAGCGCCTTCTTCAGCTCATCGAGTTTGTCGACACCCTGATTCAGCAGCGCGCGCAGTGCCGGGCCGGCTTCCTGACCCACGGCCGCAATGGCCCGCTGCCCCGCCGGGCCGGCCGCAGCCAGCTCGTGCAGCATCTTCTCGAAGTTGCCCGTCGTGATCCCGGCCGCAGCCAGCTCCGTGCGGAATTTGCTGGCCGGGTCCGAGAACTGCGCGAGGATGCTGTTCAACGCCGTGCCGGCGCGACTCGCATCGATACCGGCGTCGGCGAACTTGCCAATGATCGCGACCGTGCTTTCGAGACCCAGCCCGAGCGTGTTCGCGAGCGGCGCCGCATAGCTCAGCGCCTGCGCCAGCCCCGTAACGCTGGTGTTCGTGGCGTTCGCGCCCTTGGCGAGCACGTCGGCCACGCGGCCCGAGTCCGTGAAGGCCAGGCCCAGCCCATTAACGATCTTCGTCAGGAACTCGGCCGAGGTTGCCAGTTCAATATCGCCAGCGCGAGCGAGCTGCATTGCGGCGGGCAGCGTGGCGATGGCGTCGCGCACGCCGAGGCCGGCTTTAGCCAGGTTCTCCAGCGCGCCGGCGGCCTCCAGTTCGGTGAAGCCGTAGCGCGCATCCGCCGCAGCTTCCTGCGCCGCCTTGCGCAGCGCGCGCATCTCGGATGCGGTCGCGCCGGTGGCGGCTTGCACGCGGGACAGTGCCTGCTCGAAGTCCGCACCGCCCTTGATCCAGCCGGCGAACGCTTGAATGCCGAAGTAGCCGAGCACGACGGCCACAAACGCGGCAAGGCGTGTCTGCAGCTTGTCGAATACCTTGGACGCATCGTCCTTGGCATTGATAACGATCTGAATCGGCTTGAAGCCCACTGGGGAACCTTTGAGAGAGTGGCGAACGGGAACTGGTACGGCGACGGTTGGCGCCTCTAGGGAAGCGCCAGGCGTCGCCGCCGCTCAGCGAGAGCGGCAGCGAGGTGCGGGGTTAGACCTCCAGTGGACGGCCATCGACGAAGATCGCGGCGCCGTTCGGCGGCGTCAGCACCTCGATGTCGAACTCCATCTGCACATAGGCGTCATCGCTGGTAATGAGCGATATATCGCCGGTGGGCGAGAGCGTCACGAGCGGGCAATAGGTATCGCTCTGCTCGCCTTCGGCCACGTTCGACAGAACACGCAGCGCGCCGCGCAGATCGATCGTTTCGCCGGACTTGATGCGCAGCCAGGTGGTGGCCGGCTTCGAATAGGCGACCTTGATCTTTCCGGCTTCGATGGCGCCGCCGGCGAGGATCTGCAGACGGCCGAGCGCGGCGTCCACGGTGTAGTCATCGCCCAGCACGAAGGGCTCGCCGCCAGCATCGGGCGTGACCACTACCTGCGTGACCTTGCGCGCTCCCGCAGGATTCGCATCGGTGCGGCCCAACTGATAGAAGAGGCCGGGAATCACGGTGATCTCTTCCGCGGCCACAGCGCCGGTCGCTTGAGAGACGGTGGACTTTTCGCCCGAGATGAACATCGCGCGGTTGTCCACACTCATGTTGTCGCAGGTGATCTTTCCGGTGCGATCGATGCGCACGACGCGATTCGCGTCCTTGACGCCCGGCCCAGATTCGGCGCTGTAGTGAGGCGCCTTCTCCGTCGCGATGTTGAGCGTGACGGTGGGGCAGTTGCCGAGGTGGCGCTCGCCCGTGAGCTGGTCGGCAGCGTCGAGCACGTCGAAGAAGACGCGACCGCGCGGGATGATGTATTGACTCTTTTCGTAGATGTTTGCCATGGTGGCTCCGTTGATTGGTTTCACTCTTGGCCGAAGTAACGGCCCGTCGTGGAGAAGAGAAGTTCGATGCCGATGAGCCCGCCGTCTGCGAACTCGGGCGGCGAGAAGCGCGCCAACTTCAGCGCGCCCCACTTGCGCCCGCCCGCCTCGCCCGGCACCCAGTTGTGAAGCCGCTCGACGACCTTTGCGATTGCGGTGTCGAGCAGTGCCGCCGCAGCCGGCCCTCGCTTGACCGACAGCAGGACGCTCCAGCCAGGCGCAAGCGCTACAGCGCCTTCCTTCACATCCGCCAGGGCACCGGCGGCGAACATGACGGACACCAGCGCCGCGGCATCGCGATTGCCTTTGCCCGTGGAGAAGCCCAAGACTTCCCAAGCAGGCAGGGACTCGCGCAAGCGCTCAGCGATGTTGATTTCGAGCAGGAACATGTCAGACGCTCCGCAGAACGAGGTTGGTCACGCCGGTGCCGTCCGCCTCGGCGCGCACCACTTCGAACGCTCGCCCGTCTACGGTGATCGCGTCATCGCGCTGCAGGCCGACGAGATCCGCCGTCGCGCCTTGGCACGCCGGCGCATCCGCATCGACCTGCACGCCAAATGGCGCCGCATACGGGTGATCGAAGAGGACGCGCGCGGTCTTCTGCACGCCTTCGACGGTGAACGAGGCGTTCACCGCGAAGTCGCTGAAGAAAACAGACAGGTCTTCGGCGAACATGGGCTTACGCGGTCTGCGCGTCTTCCATCGTGGCGAAGCTCTCGACGTTGCGCACGCCGACATCCACGTCTTGCAGTGCGGTGACGCGCACCGTGCCCGTGGTGCTGTGCGTGTACGGATCGACCATCAGGTCGAGGCCGCCCCACATGCCGATCACGAGGTCGGCGAAGTTGCCAAAGATGAGCGCCGACAGGTCGGTGCCAGTGCCCTTAGCGATGTTGGACGGCACAGCGTTGGTGACGGCAGCGCGGTAGCCGTTCAACGGCTCGCTGCCCTTCTGCCATACGCGCTCGCCGGTGCCGGGACCATCGACAAAGGTCTTCTTGAGCTTGCCGCGCACTTTGGCGTTGGTGAGGTAGGCCAGCGTGCCCACATCGGCATTCGCGACCGACACAGCCGTTTCCAGATCGACCACGCTGTCCCAGGTCGGCGCGCGCCGCCGTTGGCGCCACCGATCACGCTTGCCGCAATCTTCGCGAGGATGCCGCTTGGCTCGTTCGCGACACTGCCGCCAGCGATGGCCGCGCGCTGGATCGCCAGGCCCAGCACCATTGCCAAGTCGGCCGACACGAAGCTCTCCACATCGATGCTCGACTGCAGCAGCAGCTTGCGGCTGATGTCGGTGAAGGCACCGACCGTTTTCGGCGACATCGCCACCTGACCGATGGCAGCGCTGCTTTCGTCCGGCGGTTGACCCTCCGCCACCCAGTAGGCGCTACCCGAGCCGGTTTGTTTCGGAATCGCGATGTTGCCCACCAGGCCCGACAGGAAGCGAACGCCCAAGGTGTTAAGCACCATTGCATCGCGCAGGATGGTGATGAAGTCGCCCGACATCAGGTCGGTGGCCACGAGGTTGCCGCCGGCAGTGGGGGTGCCGACAACCATGTCGCGCTTTTGCACATCGAACGGAATCAGGATGCCGCGCGAGGCCTTGCCGAGTTTTTGCGAAGTCGCAGCCGAGCATTCGAATTCGAAGGCCGCGGCATTGCGGGCAGCGACATCGCCCGGGTTCGCGAGCGCATGAAGTGCGCGCACCATGCTGAAGCGGCGCGTTTCCTTCGGCGTCAGGCCGATGTCGGCCGTGGGCACGGGCTTGGATGCGAGCGAGCGAAGGGCCTCGGCCTGGAATTGCTCGACCGTGTGGCCGGCTTGAATCGAACGCATCGCCAGCTCGGCACCGCCAGGCATGGCCGATGCGATCTTGCTGATCTCGCTGGCGTGGTTGCGCTGCGCGGGAACTTCGATGATGGGTGCCGGGGTAGCGGCGGGCGTGGTTGCAGGCGTCGTCATGGCGCGGTTCTCCGTAGAAGATGGGGAAATGGAAGGAAGGGAAGGAACGGCCGGCAGCTCGGCGGGGAGACTGCGGCCGACACCGACAGTCGCGTCCGCCGGCACGCTGACCAGAGACAACTCGAAGGGCTCCCAGTCGGTCACGCGGTAGGTGTCAGAACCGTCCTTCGTGCCTTCCAGAATGGCTTCGTGGATGATGTAGCCCACCGAAACGTTGACGCGGATGCCGTCGATCACGTCTCGGAAGACTTCCTCTGCGCGCACGCTTCGACCGAAGCGCACCACGGCACGGGCTACCTTGTCCGAACCGATTTCCACAGACTCGACGACCGCGACAACATCTCGTGTGTCGTGGTCACAAAGGAGGTTCGCGCCGGCCATGAGGCGGCCGGTGCGCATTGACTTGCGACTGAGGTCCAACACCTCGATGAACCAGCCGCGATTGACGGGCGTCTCGCTCGCAAAGGCGAGCTTCACGGTGCGCGCTTCTTCGTCGATGGAGGCACGCTCCACAACGAAAGCGCGCTTGAGTTGACCGGTGGGCAGATGCTCGCGAAGAGCTTGAGGAAGACTTGAAGTCATGCCGCTATTGCAACGGCGATGCACTGACATTTTGGAGGCCCGCGATGTCACCATGTCGCTACTTAATGCTCGCCCGGCGTCGTCTCCACACAACGCGATGTAGGCGAACTCTTGCGCACAGTCGGGCAAAACAGGATGTCTCAATCGCTACCCATTTGCTCCAATGCGCTCGATGACACCAAGCAAACTTGAGCGTCTGGCACAAATGCGAGCAGCCGCAAGGGCGGCTACTTCCGCTGCATCAGCCGTACAGCGTCTGGCAATTGAAAATCTGCGTCAAAGCGGCGACCGCTGCTACACAGGTTTGGCCCCGTTGATGACGGCACTACTGACGCATGAACGGGATCTTTGGAGGACGTACATGGATGCGTTGACGCCCGATGCGGACCGCTATGCCGGAGGGAGAGCCAACATCAGGACCGACCAGCGAGCCAGGTCGTAAGTGCGCAGTTCACAGGTGCGTTGAATCTAGTCTTCAGCATCATCCAGCGGTTCGCGACCAGCCTCGTTTTTCGAAGCAGGAGCTGCGTGGGGACTTGCACCCTTCGCGGCATATGCGGGCAATACGATTCCGAGCTGTTGCGCGAGGTCTTGCGCTTCCTTGATCTTCACCATCGTGTCGTAGAAGTCGCGGCCCATTTGCGCGCTCAGATCCTGAGGGGCAACCAGCCCGGCCCCCACACCAGCGATACGAGCGTTCATGTCCTTGAGCGGGTCCACCCATTCCCAACGACGGCCGAGCCAATCGTGCGGGGCGAACTTCGTGATCTTGGCCGCGGGCAGCGGGCTCCCGTTTGGCATCGTGATGGCATTCGACAGCATGGACATCACCATCCACTCGGCGCGCACGCGCTTGAGCAGGATGTCGATGAACCACTGTTGATCCGACGACCACCGGTCGCGCTCGTCGAGCGTGCCGCTGCGGATGCTGGAGAAGTTGACGCCTTCGAGGTCATTCGCGAGCGCGTGATACGACACACGCCAACCACTAGCCACGCGCTGCAGCGCGGTCTTCACGAACGGACCGAAGACCTCGTTCGGATACTTGCTCTCGTGCGGCTTGAAGTCGTAGCCAGGTGGCAACGTGTCGTAGACGCCGGGCTGACTCGTCGTGATCGCGTCGCCGTCATCGTCGCGCTCGCCAATAGGCAATGTGCCCGGCGCCGCATCTTGGTTCTGCGTGAAGAAGCCGAAGTGATTCGCACCGTGCTCGGCGGCCAGCACCGCGGCCAGCATGAAGCCGCCCAGGTGATGCAGGCTCAACATGCCCGGCGCCATCCACGGGATGCCGCGCACCTGCTCGGCGCGCTCGACCTTGAACCCGTGGATGATGTCTTCAGCCGCCAGGCGCACGCGCTGGCGCGACGTGCGCGGGCCATCATTCGGATGCGCCTCGAAGATGTGTACCGCAACCGTACGCCGATAGGCGTCCACTTCCACGCCCATGATGACGGTGTTACCCGTCGAATGCTCCACGCCGTTGAACGTGGTATCGATCCGGTCTACGTCGATGAGCTGCAGCGCGAAGTTGAATTCGTTGCGCGCGTCGGGGCCGCGCACCAGCCGCACTAGAAACTCGCCGTCGCTCGGCAGGCCACCGACCAGCGTCTCGCACATGTCGCGCAGCGACTGCCGGCCGGTGACATCGCACACAGCCTGCCAACGCACGAACGCCGCTTCGATGGCATCGTTCGCGAGCTTGTCGGCCTTGCCCGGCGCGTTCTCGACGCGCGCCTGCATGACGAAGCCGGCCGGCCCCACCATGTTGGTCTCGACCATGCCGCAGAACTTGCGCGCATAGTCGTTGTTGTTGCGCAGCTCCCGCCCGCGCGCGCGAAGCCGGTCGAGGTCGCCGCGCAGCTCTTCGTTGATGCTCGAATAGGTCGCGATCCAGTCGGCCGAGAGACGGTCGATGCGCGCAGCCTGAAAGCGCCGAACCTGCGTCTTCTTCGCGATGGACTTGCCACGAAAGAGATTGCGAAGGAATGCGGGCGCCTTCATGCGCCGAACCTCACCATGATGCGGCCCGACACGCCCCGCGGCCCGCTCTTGCCCTCTTCCGCCGCCACCTCCCGCTGATACTTCGTGCGCATCGCGTGCAGCTCGTTGAGCGGGATGTACTTCAGGCGCCGGCCGTTGATTTCGTATTCGGCCGTCGCGCTGGTGGCCCGGCCTTCGAGCACCGCCTCGATGGCATCAAGCGTGCGCCGCGCATGGGAGCGGACATCGCCCGCGGCGCCGAACGATGGCGCGACAGTCAGCCGGCCGGTGGCGACCGTGTAAACCTCATCGGCATTCGTCACACGCGCTCGCCAGTCGTAGGAGCCAGGCGCATAGGCCTGCGTGGTTTGTGCGGCGACTACGACGCGAAACGAATCGCCGTCAGCGCTCGCGTGAATCTCGTAGCGATGCATCGCGTTGAGCAGTTCATAGCTCAATGCCCAACCGGCAGAGGCCGGATAGTCAGCGAGCCGTCGTGCCCATTTGACGGTATCGCCCGGAATGATGGAGATGGGTTCGGTGTTGGAAGTGTCGATAGCCACGGTCGGACCTTTGGTCAGTGTTGACCGAACTATCGATGCGCTCAGGTGACATCGAGGAGGCCCAGGATGTCACCTGCTCGGGGTTCTGATGATGCGCAGAACCTGACGCTCGGAAAGCTCGTATCGACGCGACAGCAGCTTGACGCGCTCCCCCGCCAGGTAGTCCCGGTAGATGCGACTGTTCCGGCTGCTGTGTCCCTCGCCCGTTCGCTTCGCGATCTTCACCCGGTCGCCGCCCCAGTCCGCGCGGATGCCGGCCTCCACGCTCTTCACGACCTCGGGCGTTAGTTCGCCTTTGGCCTCGGCGACCGCCTCTTGAATTCGGCCGAGGATGTCGAGAACGATGTCGTTTGGATTGCTCTTGTTCACCATGATCTAGCGGGGAAGGATTGACGGGAGGGACGTTGAACGGTGCGGCGCGGCGGCGCCGGCTTAGGAGGTGCGACGGGCGGCAGCGCCGGCGGTGGCGGTGCGGGGGCCGGCGCTGGCGGGCTTGAAGCCGTCGCGCTCGGCTCGGCGCTTGCGTGCTTGGAGGGCTGCTCGCCTGATTGCGTTTCGCGTGGAACATTCGCCGACCCGCTCTCGGGCGACTGCGTTTCGCGTGAAACATCTGGGGGCGCCGCCTCTTCCTGCTGCCCACCGCCGAACAGATCGCCGTTCGGCGGCTGCACGATGGACTCCAGCCGCTCCCACATCTTTCCGGTGTACAGGTGCAGCCCGAGCATGTGCGTGCAGAAGATCGCGTAGATGGTGCAGTCCAACGCTTCATTGCGCGCACCGGGCGACTTCATCCAGCGATAGGCCTCGCCCCCGGCCACGCGCTGCGGCACGCGTGCCTCGGAGGTCAACTGCGTGTAGAACTCGGGCGGCAGATCCTTGCTGAAGTGGACGAAGCCGGCGCCCCTCTTCTCTACGCACAGCCGCCCATACATCAGATCCTTCGCCGTGTCGGTGCCGACATACCAAAGGCGAACGCCGCGCTTGATGATCTTGCCGCCCCAGTTCACGTCTTGAACGGTGGCTTTGCTCTTGACCATCTTGCTCGGCTGCGGATCGCCGCGCACCGCGAAGACCCGTTCGCGCTCGCGCTGACGGCAGTAGTTGTAGGCCTGGTGCGTGAAGTGACCGCCGGTGTCCACGGCCATCGCTTCGATCTTCATCGCCTGCCCGCTGTCGTGCTGGAAGATCGTCTTGCGGTAGGCATCGAGGTGCGACCAATCGCGCTCGTCGGCCGGGTTCGCATAGATCACGCTGTAATCGATGCACCACATTTCCTCGCCGCGACCAATGGCCCAGGTCACCAGTTCGAAGCGGTTGTCTTGCACGTCCACGCCGGTGACCAGCACGAGGCCGCCATACGGCACGGTGAAGCGGCGGTAGCCTTCGGCCCGACGCGAGAGCGCGTGCTCGTCGGCGCGCTCGACCACGGCCTCCCAATACTGCGCAAGGGTCTCGTTCACGAAGCCTTCGAGCGGCGCCGTGTCCCCTGCCTTGGCCTTGATCGTGGCTTCGAGGAATTCGCGCACGATGTCGGACCATGCGCGCTGCGGGCTGTAGCCGCTCCACATCTCGACGAAGGCCACATGTCGCGGCGCGCGGATGACGACGCCTTGCGCATCGGTCCAGACGTGCAGATCGTGGTCGTAGCGATACCGGCCGCACTCGCTGACCCACATCGCCCGGGTGTCCCAGATGCGCAGGTAGTCGGCTTGCGTGATCGACTCGTGGCAATGCGGGCAGACATGCCGCACCGTGTTGTAGTCGTGGCCGTCCCACTTGAAGCCGTGCCGCACCTTCTTGCTGCCCCAAATGAGCGGGTGCTCGGCATCGCAGTGCGGGCAGACGATGTGATAGCGCATGCGCGCATCGGCGTTCTTCTCGCGCGTCTCGATGTGGTCGAAGTCCTTGATGCGCACGGTGCTGCCGGCGACTAGCTTCGGGAACGGCGCGCCTTCGAGCCGGCCGCGCGCGAGCGTGATCGGGTCCGACGACTTCTCGATCTTCTGGTCGAAAGCCGAGGCTTCGTCGAGCACCGCGACCGCCACCGTGATACGGCGGTAGGCACGCGCGGCTTTGCCACCGAGCAGATGCAGCACGGAGCCAAAGAAGCTCTTGAGCTTCATCGTGTCTTCCTTGCCCGGCACGATGACCGCCTTCAAGGCGTCCACGTCGCGCAGCATCGGCTCGACTTCCGACTTCACGAAGCTGTCGCGGTCGTCGTCGGTGGGCATCCACAGCGCCTGCTTGCGCCGGCGGTGCGCTGCGTTGTAGGCGATGAAGGCCAGCAGCGTCTTCGTGTAGCCGACACGCTTGGCCTTGCGCACCGTCACCTCTTCGATGTCGTCATTGCTGAAGGCATCCATCCAGCCCTTCTGGAACGGGTAGGCCTTCCATTCGCCCTGCGTGTGGCTGGCCTCGGGCGACAAGTAGAAATTGTCTTCGGCCCAGGTGCTCAGCGGCTGCGGCCGCTCCATCTTGAGTGGCACGAGGCCCAACCTCACGGCCTGGACAATGGCGCGTTGCGTTTCGGTGGGCGCCAAGCTCATTCCGACACGTCCTCTTCTTCGTCGTCGCCGTAGTCATCGTCGCCATCGCTCTCAACCTGGACGATGGCCTTGGCGACAAGGCGACTCGTCAAGCGCACCCATTGGTTGCGCGCATCGGCGAAGGCCGACATCAGCTTGTCGCGCGCGGTGTCGGGCAGCTCGGGGCACACCTTGCGCATCAGGCCGGGCAGTTGCTCGAAGCGCTCGGAGACGGCTTGGCTCGCGGTCGCGAGCACTTCGGCCAGGAGCGTGATCGGCGCGTACTCGCCGCGGGCGACGGCATTCTTGATCGCGATCCCGAGGCGCTGCTCGCGCGCGAGCGCCGCGCGCTCTTGCACAAGGTCGAGACCGCCCGTCTCCGAGGACGCGCGGCCGGCGGCGATATCGCGCATCCGTTCGCAGTAGGCAATCAGCCATTCGTGGCCGGTCTCGCCGCGCGTGAGCACGCCCTCGGCCATGAGCTGGCTCACGCGCGCTTCGCTGATGCCGACCCACGCGCCGAACTCGGCTTGAGAAATCGCCTGCCGCATCGCTTCGATGGCCTTCACTTAACCCCCTTGGCGACTCCGCCGAACAGTCCGAAGTCGGGGTTCGAATTACCCGTAACGCATACCTCTGCGGAAGGACCCGTGCCCCTCGTCGCCGCACCTCGACGGGGCATCGCGCGCGAGCGTTCACCATCCGATTTCTTATGCGGCATCGGATGCGACCTCCCCCGCTTCGGTTGCGTCGGACGCCCCCGCTTGCCGCAGTTGCATAAGGCGCTCGGCCGCCATGTACGATGCCGACTCAGGGCAATGAAACAGCGCGTCGGTGTCAGCGAGCAATCGCCCGTCCTTCGACCAGTACTGATACACGGATCGCAATGGATTGGAGGACGTGCCATCGCCGCGCGACGTGCTCACAAAGATCACCTCCACAATCTCAACGGATGTAGGCGTAGACATGGACAGCTCCGAGTGGCAGCGGGTTCTCTCTCTGTGCGATGAACTCGCCGCATTGATGAATGGGCACAGCCCGGGCGTGAATCCCTCGGGTATTGCTCAGGTGCGCAGCCTGTGCGCACGCATGCGCGGGTCCTCGAACTACATCAACGACCGGCTCAACAAGATCGAGGCCGCGGCCGACAGGTACTTCAGCGCGCGCAAGTGGGCGAGCCATGCGCGAGGGGCCGAAGGCGTCAAATACGACATCGTGCAAAGCGGCCTGAGCCGCATCCGGGCAGAAGCGATGAATCGCATGGGACAGCAGGCGTGACGGTGCGTTGAAGCTCATTCGCCCACCATCTTTCGGATGCGGTAGCGGATGCGCCGCTCGATGTAGGGCTCAAGGTCGGCACGTTCTGCCACGCGCTCGCGGTTGATCCGCGATTCGTAGGTGCCATCACGCACGAACATCAGCACGGGTCGCACGATGAAGCCGTCTTGGCCTGTTGCTGCCCAGATGCCGGGCGCGAGGTGCTGGGTCGGGCCACTGCGCAGGCGACCGTACGCAATGAAGAAGCGCACGCCCTCGCGGTCCTTGGTGCCCTTGTGCAGACGGGCCTTGCGCTTGTCCGTCATGTTGGCCTTGTAGCCCTGCTCTCCCATCGCCTGGAAGTACGACAGCAGGCGCACGAGGAAGCCGCCGCGCACGTTGCCTCGCCCGTCGTCGCTGCCAGGGAATGACGTGGCAGGGATGGCCGTCTGATAGCCAGCAGGCAGGATGCCGATGCGGCGCAGCGCTGCCTCGCTGCGCTTGTCTCGACGTGCGCCGCCGAACTCTTGCGCCTGTAGGATCTTCTGCGGGTCCACGCCCTTGCCGCCGAAGTAGGTCGGCTCGATCTCCACGCTCAGCCGCTCGGGCGTGGCCTTGCGCACGGACACGCTTCGGAGAATGTAGGCGGTGGGTCGGTCGAACTGTTCGCGCATCTCGCGCTGCCACTCCCGCCGCGCACGGAAGCCGCCATCGCTCAGGCCATCGGCATAGGCCTGCTTGGCCTGTTGCCCCGACAGCTTGGCGAGCTGCGACTGCACGCTCGCGAGGCCGCTGCCATTGAAGCCCACAGTCACGCGCATACGGCCTCCCCTGCCTTCTCTGCGGCACGCTTCACCCGTGCGGTGAACGCCATGTAGTTCTCGCCGCGGCCCACCGAGAAGGCCGCTTCGTCCCAAGCGGTGAGGCCGAGGGCACGCGCCTTGGCATCGATGCCGCTGCGCGTTTCCCGCCATGCGTCGTCGCTGGTGTTTGCGCTGGTGCCGGCATTGGCGCCAGTCGCACGAGGCTCGTCGCGCCACCGCTCGTTACGTAGCCAGGTCGCGAACTCGGGCACGAACTCGCCATCGTCCTTGGTCCACCTTTTGCCAAGCCTTTGGGCCTCGATGGCCGAGCGCATCGTCTGCTGCAGCGCGGCGTTGGGCGCAAGTCGGCGGTAACGGCGTTCTGCCTTCGCCCGGTTGTCGTGGTTCGGGTAAATCGCAAAAAGCTCATCGAACCCGCTCGCCCCCCCGCCGGGGGGTAGGGGGGATTGGTTCAATGATGGTTCTGAAGATTCGGGTGTCATAGCTGTGACACCCCTCTCGTCTCTGGTGACACCCCTCGCGGCTGTGGTGACACCCCTCTCGGGTCTTGGGACGGGTGTCAGATTGACACCCGTGTGGATAACTTCAGCTGGGGATTCATCGTCGAGGGGTGTCAAATTGACACCCCTCTTTGGTGTTGGCACTTCGCCGCCTTCGATCCATTCGGGACAGATGCGGTACTCGTTGGTGATGCCCGGCCGCCCGGTCGCGGAGCGGACCTGAATCAACCATCCGATGGCGATCATCCGGCGGATCTGCCGCTGCACGCTGCTGCGGCTCTGCATGGTCTTGCGGGCCAGTTCGTCCACCGAGGGCCAAATGCGCCGGCCGTCGTCGCTGGCATGGTCGGCCATCGCAAGCGCGAGCAACCGCTCCATGCCGCCCGATGGATAGCGGTCAAAGACCATCGACATGACTTTGATGCTCATGGGGTCGCGCGCCCTCCCCGCCCAGGTCGAACCGCCGTGCTCATGCCTTCGGTTCCTCCCGCATCAGGCCGCGCACCATCGCCAGCGCATGCCCCACGCTGGCGACCGTCTCGGCTGCGTGATGCTCAGCCTTGCGCATCTGGTTGCGCGACACACCACCAGCGCGGCGGGTCAATGCCTCGCCGAGCGCTTGCACGTAGTCGGCGAACTCCATCTGCAGCCGCATCAAGGTGTCGAGTGGGTCGCCCTCGGAATGCGCCGGTGTCGAGCGGATGCAGACATGCCCCAGCTCGTCGGCCATGGCGTGCAGAACGCGGTAGTCCCGGCTCTGCCACTGCATCTCGATGGAGTCGCGCAGCGTGAGGTGATGGGTCGTGTTCTGCAGATTGACCTTGTGGGTCAACGTGTTGGCGTTCTGGCCCATGCGCTTGGCAAGGGCCGAGATGCCGCCCTCGTAGCCGTGCGCGGTGTCATAGGCCGCTACCGCGGCATCGTGGCCGCGCCGGATGGCGGGCACGGGTTCATCGGCGCCATAGCCGTGCGCCTCGTCAATTGAGATATTCGTTCTCATGCAGACCTCAGAGAAAAACAGCCAATGCCTCGCAAATACACACGCAGACGCGAGTCCTGCTCCGACGCTGGCGGAGCGCATCGACGCCATCGAGCAATTCCTGCAGCAGCTCGTGCTACTGCTGGAGGTCGAACCAGACCTGAACCGGGAGAGCATTGCGGCGTGGATCGAGATAACGACGGCAAGCGCAGGCGCCCAAGAGCTGGCTGCACTGCGTCAGCGCGCAGCGATGGCGCAACTGTGCGAGCGCGTGCTTGCGCCCGCCGTAGACGTGCTACGGCCGTCGTCGGGATGGCTTTCGTGAGCGACAGGAAAGTATTGAGCGGCACAACGTGCCGCTTCGAGCTTGGTCGGGAGCGGTTAGGCATGCCGCGGCCTTCTCACGTCCGGCGTGGCCCCGGTTTGACGCAGAACGCCCCAGGGAACGTCGCTTCTCAGCCGCTCGCACTGCACGCCGGTCTCACGCTCGATGCCGGGGCAGTATTCAGCGGGCACCCGCATTCTTTTCCGCCACATGTACGGGCCGCTGTGCGATGCGCCTACGCGCTGCGCTAGGCGGCGCTCGCCCCCCGCAATCGCGACGGCCTCATTCAACGCAATGATCCCCTCAGGCAATGGCTCCATGCTCGCTCCAATTTGTCACGTTCGTGATTATGCATTTGACACCAACGTGATGCAAGTCGCCGGCTTAATCACAAACGTGAATACCATCGGCGAACGAATCAAATGGGCACGTCAACAGCGAGGCATGACGCAGCAACAGCTCGCGACCGCGGCCGGCGTCTCAACGAGCACCATCGGCAATCTCGAATCAGGCTTGCGGGGAAAGCCCCGCGAGTTGAACTCGATGGCGCGCGCATTGCGCGCATCGAGTTCGTGGCTTGAATCGGGGAAAGGGGTATGGGCCAACGACCCGAATGTCGAAGAAGGCCCAGAGGTCCGTGGCCTGGTGCCACTAATTTCGTGGATCCGCGCAGGGTACTGGGACGAAGCCAGCGACCCACTGCAGCCTGGCGACGCCGAGCAATGGCTTGCATGCCCCTCGCCACACAGCACAAGCACGTACGTGTTGCGCGTCAAGGGCGACAGCATGACCGCGCCCCACGGCAATACTCGCACCTACCCCGAGGGGTGCTTGATATTTGTGGATCCGGAGAAGCGGTCGCCTCTCAATGGCGACCGCATCGTTGCGAAATTGGAAGGCGAGAACGAGGTGACGTTCAAGGTCTACAAAAACGAAGATGGCCGCCAATGGTTGCAGCCCCTTAACCCGTCGCATGAGCCAATCCGGGAAGCCTTTCGTACCCTCGGCACGGTGATTGGGAAGTGGGAAGAGGGCTAACCAAACGCCGGCGCGAATGCGAGCACGGGCTGCGCCTTTGACTCGGCTGACCCGCCTCTGCGTTTCACCTTCCTCAGCGACCTCGCTACCGCCAAACCCCTATGAATTTTTACGCGTGGCTGCGGCATCGCGGCCTGAGTCCTTCATCCGCGAGTAAATATGTCGGCGCCATCGAGGGCGCTCTTTCAACGTGGGCCACCGAAGCCGGCCTGACATCGACCCCCCTCGCTGCGCTTACAAGCAAAGTCGCGTTCGACCGGGTTGACGCGCTGGTTCGAGGTCTGTCCGTATTTCAAGAGCGAAACGCACGGGGCCACCACATGTACAGCAGTGCACTCGTCAAGTTCGGCGAATACCTCGGCGATAGCTTCGCAAGCGATGTAGAAGCTGATATTGAGCAAATTCTCGAAGACTCCTCGCTGACTCGGACGGAGCGGACAGACTTGGTGAAATGCAGGATCGGTCAGGGCACCTTCCGACAACGGGTGGTGACTTACTGGAAATCTTGCTCAGTGACGGGCTACACCGACACGCGTGTTCTGCTGGCCTCACATATCAAGCCCTGGCGCGCGTGCACGAACGCAGAGCGGCTAGATCCTTTCAATGGCCTTCTACTCACCCCAAATCTGGACCGGGCGTTCGATGGCGGATTGGTGACCTTTTCCAAGGACGGGGGGATTGTTTTTTCAGTGCTGCTTACTCAACCATACAAGCTCGGGATCACTCCTGACATGAAGATCAAGCTCGCGCCAAAGCACGAGGCCTTCATGGGCTTTCATCGCGAGCACATGTTCCGAGGCGCCTAGCGGGCCGTCGCCGCTCCCCACCCTGTCGATCAACCCGCGATAACTGCCGGAAGTCACGAACAGAATAATTTGTCACGTTCGTGTTGACACAAGAAGTCACGTTCGTGAGAATTCATCCATCCCAACTTGGAGATGGACATGGACCATTCTGGAAAGACCCACTCGGCAAGAGCTACAGGACGTCTCCCGCGCGTCTCGCCCACAGAGGCACATAGCCGACGCTACCGCTGCACGTACACGCCCCGAGACTCGCTCGGCCACTTGAACCCGTCCGAGACCGGCGCGGCGCCGTACGTGCAGTTCCTCGCGGCTAACGCCGAACAGGCCCTCGACATCGCGCAGCAAGTCACCGGTTGCCCGGTGATCGACGCGACCCGCATCGAGGGCTGAAGACGTGGCCCGCGTTCAAGCTCACCACGCCACGAGCAGCCGCGTAGCGCCGGGCTACGCCGCGACCCGCTCGGCGCGCGTGGACATCTGGATTCGCACGACTGGCCGCCGCCGCCAAGCGTTCTACCGCTGCCCCGCCGTGGGCGTCTCGACGTGGCAGGCCATGGGTGTGCCGCTCGCCGACAAGGCGCTGAAGCTCGGCAGCATCAGCCTGCCCGGCATCTCCGACGCGACCGTCGAGGCCTACACCGAAGACGCACCGGCGCACCCAATGGCTGTCGCGTTCACCGAGCGTGCGCGTGCCCTCAACGGGGAGATTGACGCGCTCAACCTCTCCGCGCGAGGCGACGCATGAAGACGGCGCGAGTGCGGCGCACGACCGCAGCTCAGGCCCTCATTCGCGCGATGAAATCGGGCAAGGAATGCGGGCATCTGAACTGGCACTACGTGGTCGGCTTCCTGTCGAGCGAGCACCCCTCGCTGTCGGAGGAAATCGAAGCCTTCGAACGCGCGCGCACTGACGCCCTGAGGGCTGCGGGGAGCGCTGCTTGATGGCCTTCCTTTTCCGCTGCCCCGAGTGCCGCACGCGGCGGCGCAGCCATGGCCTGTTCACGCAGCACCTGCGCGAAACCGGTCATCGCCTGTGCCGGTGCGGCGGCTACCACTACGAGCATCGCCCGGGTTCGCCCTTCTGCAAACGCAACGCCATGAGCGCGGCACTGCTCGCGAGCCGACACGGCGCCTCTGACGAAGAGGTGATCGACATTGCGCTCGAAATCGTCCTGACCACGCGCGGGCGCCCTGCCCTGCGCTGCCCCTTCTGAAAGGCCGGCCATGCGCTCGACCTCGTTCCAAGAAACCGGCGTTGGCCTCATGAGGACATCGCCTGTCGCGCCCGCTCCGGGCCTCCTCGCGACCGCTGCCGTGCTCGCGGTCTTCATCGTCCTGCTCATCGTGCTGGCCGCGATGTGCGTCTACGGCTGGAGCACACCATGACGACCACCACAACCGGTGTCTTCTTCGTCGGCAAGGACCGGCCTGGGCGTCCTGCCGTGAGCGAACACACGTCCGATCAGGGCGAGTTCGTTTTGAAGATGCGCCTCATCGACAACCAAGGGCCGCGCGCGGTCGAGGTCTACGTGACGCGCTGGGTTGGCCCGGCCGCCGCGACTTGGCGTGCGCAGCACAGAGACCTCAAGGCCGGCGATGCGCTGCGCCTGGTGCTCAGCAATCCGCGCGCGATGCCCGGTGCCATGTCGCCGGAAACGCACGCCGCCATCTCTTCGTGCGAGCTGCTGCCCGCACGCACCCCTGCTGCCGCTCAAACCGAGTAGCCCATCCCTACGACCCGGACACATGAACACCAATTCACCGCCTGTGAAGCGGCCCGCCCTTCACCATCTCATCGCGCTCACCGGTCACGCCGGCGTCGGCAAGGACACCACAGCCGACTTGCTCGTCGCACATGCGCGCTTTCGCAAACTCGCCTTCGCCGACGCGCTGCGCGGCGAGGTCGCCAATGCATTCAATCTCTCGCTTTCCGACCTCAGCAACCCTCATCTAAAGAACGTTCCGACCGTCGCGCTCCGCATGCGCCGCGCACCACACGATTTCCTCGCGGCCGTGATCTTGGCCCTGAGTGCCGCTGCACCCGACCACCGGACACCACTCAGCGACCAATGGCTCGACGAGCCGCGCAGCCCACGGCAGATCCTGCAATGGTGGGGTACCGAGTACCGTCGAGCGCAGTCGCCGCGCTATTGGACCTCGCAGCTCATCAAGCGACTCGCCGATTACCGCCGCGATGGCGAAACCCGCTTCGTGGTCACCGATGTGCGTTTCGACAACGAGGCCCACGCGCTGCGCATGGCTGGTGCCGTGCTCTGGCAAGTCATCCGCCCAGGACACGACGGCGCCCTGGAAGGCGATCACATCAGTGCAACCGACGGAAGTCGCTTCAACCCCGAGGCGATAGTCACCAACGCCCACGACGCGCGGCAGCTTCAGGTCGAAGTGCTGTCGCACTTCATTGCTCGCGAACTCGGCCTTGATCGGGACCGAATGACCTTCAGCATGGAGCCCGAAACATGCTGACGCCTCAATTCGCCCTCAACCTCGCAGCGAAGCTCGGCTTGCGGAGAGCCGCGTGAGTCGCAGCAACTCGCGCCCCCATTTCACTGGCACGGCGGCACCCGCAGTCGCGGCCGATGGCCAATGCCTAAATTCCAAAACCGCAACTTCCGCAATGAAGACCGAATCTCAAAACGAGCAAAAACTTCTCATCCCCGCTTTAGAAGCCGCAAAAATGCTTTCGCTTGGACGCTCGACTTTTTGGAATAAGGTCAAACTCAAACAGTTACCCCAGCCGGTAAAAATTGCGGGCGTGACTCGCTGGCGAGTCGCTGATCTTCGAGACTTTGTAAAAAACATCTCAATGTAGGTAGCCGCGAAAATCGAAGCCGGTTGCTGCAAATTTTCGTGGTTTTAATTTTTCGCTGGCTGGAAATTCAAGATCCGATCTGCCATTCCCTTCCGATCAGCAACCGAACCTCCAACTGCATGCTTGTTCAAATAATGCATTATCTTTTGCCTGTCTTTGCTCCGCCAATACAACACATAGATCAAATAAAACAATCCGATCCCGGGAAGTACCGTACCCAAAGGGGCTTTTACCCAATATCTCGAAAATGCCTCGACGTTCGCCATTTCAGCAACAGCAACTCTCTCTAACTGTTCGATCGATTTGATTTCCAGATCTTGCAATCGCTCCACGAACGAGTCGAGCGCGAGGTGCCCACTGTTTACGAGCGTGGCGCCGGCCCCTCGAACCACGGCATCATCCAACCCCGTCAAAGTTGAGGGCAAACTGAAAAGAGTTTTCAATGAAAGAAGGTCAAGATCAACCGAAGCAGGAGAAACTCTTATCTTTTCCGGCAGAGATTTTTCATACCCTTTAAGGGAATCTCTGATGGCCTGAAACTCGTCATCCGCCAGCTCAAAAAGTCCGGCGATCCTGGCAAATCTCCTCCTAAGTGAGAAAGGCACGCCGCCGGTTGACTTATACCCAAGATCATGCTCAATTTCAGCCCATGCATGCTGAAGTATTGAGCGCACCTGCACTTCGCATTTCAAATTTCTGTACTTTGCATATTCCGCGAGCTCGGCACGCTTTGGTTGCAAGCTCAGAACATAATGAAGAGATTGATAACCAAACCTATCCGGATCTGAGTACTGTCTTTTATCAATCGATGAACGTTGATCTATTTCAAATTCAGACTGCAAAGTTTCCGCCACCCGGTCTACATCATCTGCAAAATACGTAGTAATCCGAACTCCAGCCAAATCTGTAATATCTTCAGTGAGGTGTATGTTTTTTCGGGCCGAGCAATTTTTTCGACCAAGCTCTCGGGGGTTTTTGATCGAAACACAACTGAGTGAATGGATATACCCCGTGATTCGAGAAATGTCCCGACCAACCCGCTCACCAAGTTTGCATATTCCTTGTAGAGCAAGTTATTCGAGCGGTACGCCGCAGCCATACTTTGCTGCATTTCGTTGGGAATTGGCACGGGCGAAGTTCCTTAGAGTTTTCGACTAATTGCGCTCGACAGCTTATTTAAGGCAGCCGCTTCTAGCCAATCCGACCACCATTGCATTAGCTCGCGCCGCTGCGTGAGATATTCCGCGCGGTTGTATGCCGCGCGGACTGAATCGGTCTCCTTGTGCGCGAGCTGCCGCTCGATCACATCATGCGGAAAACCCGATTGCTCATTTAACACCGTCGATGCCAACGCCCGAAAGCCGTGTGCCGTCATGCGACCACGATAGCCCAGCCGGTACAAGGCAAACAGGAAAGTATTTTCAGAGAGTGGATGGCCGGGACGAATCGGCGAATCCAGCACGAGCAGGCCGTCCCCGCTCATCTTGCGCAGCGTCGCAAGGATTGCTTGTGCCTGCCGCGACAGGGGTACCACATGCGGAATGCGCATCTTCATGCGAACCTCGGGCACAACCCACACGGCCCCCTTTTCCTTCAGCTCTCCCCACAGCATGCCCCGCAGCTCGCCGACCCGAACGAAAGTGTGAGCTAGAAGCTGTAGGCCAAGCCGAGTCACCGAGTCCTCATAGCCGCCAATGGCACGCATCAACTCCCCGGCTTCTTCTGCCGGAATGCTCGCCATCGGCTTCTTCGTTTTTCGCGCGATGAGCACGCGCGTAAGCCCGGCCGCGCCATGCTGCTGCAGTATTCCCGTGTCTTGTGCAAAGTCGAAGACCGCGGAGATGCGACTCGCCACCCGGTGGCCGGTTTCGATCTTCCCGCCAGCCTGCGCAGCCCGCACCACGGTGACCAACTCAGCACGCGGTATTGCATTGATAGGCCGCGACCCGAGCGCGGGGAATGCATAGCGCTCCAAGGTGTTCTCCACCTGAATCTGATGCTTCCCATTGGAAAGGGTCGGCAGCTTCGCTTTTAGCCAATCGCGCGCCACCGCCTCAAAGGTCGGCGCTGCAGCCGCAGCCGGTAGCCCGTCACGAGCAGACGCATGCGCCTTTCGGGCGTCAGCTAGGCTCACTGCAGGATAGAGCCCGTAGGTCTTTGTCTTTTGCTTTCCACCAGCGGTGTAGTTCGCTCGCCAGCTCTTCGCGCCAGTAGGGGAGACGAATAAGTACAGGCCGTGCGCGTCGGCAAGTTTGTAGGCCTTTTCGCGGGGTTTGGTGGCGTCAACAGCTTTAGCAGTAAGGGTCATGGTATCGGCTAGAAAATACCATGACTGATGCCATGTTTGGCGCTTGGTTAGGGACGGTCCGGGGCAGATCGCGCTAGCCTCATAAGGACAGTTCCCCCAATGAAAAAGTCCCGTCGCAAGGGCTGCGCGGGACTTTCAAAAACTGCCAGGGATTGAATCTGGCGGAGAGTGTGAGATTCGAACTCACGGACGATTTCTCGTCGGCAGTTTTCAAGACTGCTGGTTTAAACCACTCACCCAACTCTCCGGAACCGCGGATTTTATGCCGACGGCGATGCCTCAATCTCCATCCGGCAAGAACAGCGTCTGCAGATCGCTCAGAAAGTCCAGCCCGCGCTCGGTTGGCCACACGCGAAACAGGTCGCGCGCCACGAGCCCCTTGCGCTCCGCCTCTTCAAGCCCGCGCTGGATCGACGTCATCGCAAGCCCGGTGCGTTCGCTGAACTGCGGCAGCGTGAACCCCGCCTTCAATCGCAGCGCATTGAGCATGAACTCGAACGGCAAATCGGCCAGCGACACCTCGTCGCTCTGCGACACGGCCGCGCCCGCGCGCGCGTTCTCCATGTACAGCCGCGGTTCGCGATAGCGCACCTGCCGCACGATGCGGTGCGCAAAGCTCAGCTTGCTGTGCGCGCCGGCGCCAATGCCCAGGTAATCGCCGAACTGCCAGTAGTTGAGGTTGTGCGCGCACTGGTGCCCTTCGCGCGCATAGGCCGACACCTCGTAGCGCGACATGCCCTGCTCGCCGGTCCGCTCGGTGATGCGGTCGAGCATCGCGTAGGCGATGTCGTCCTCGGGCAGCGTCGGTGGAAACTTCGCGAACCAGGTGTTGGGCTCGATGGTGAGGTGATAGACCGAAATGTGCGGCGGCGCGAGCGCCAGCGCTTGCGACAGGTCGGCCTCGAGGTGCTCGAGCGTCTGGCCGGGGAGCGCATACATCAGGTCGAGATTGAAGGTGTCGAAGGCGCTCGCGGCCTCCTCCACCGCGGCGATGGCCTGGGCGCGGTCGTGCACGCGGCCCAGCGCGGTCAGGTGCTCGTCGTTGAAGCTCTGCACGCCCACCGACAGGCGCGTGACGCCCGCCGAGCGGTACGCGCGGAAGCGGTTGCGCTCGAAGGTGCCGGGGTTCGCCTCGAGCGTGATCTCGCAATCGGGCGCGAGCTTCAGGCGCGCGCGCACGTCGCCGAGCAGGCGGTCGATGGCCTGGGGCGAGAAGAGGCTGGGCGTGCCGCCGCCGATGAAGATGGTGTGGACGGTGCGGCCCCAGATCAGCGGCAATGCAGCATCGAGATCGGCCACGAGCGCATCGATGTACGCCGCCTCGGGAATTCCCTCCGCATCGGCTGCGCTAGTCGCGCGCCACTCGTGCGAGTTGAAGTCGCAGTACGGGCATTTGCGCAGGCACCACGGCAGGTGGATGTAGAGCGACAGCGGCGGCAGCGCCGAGAGCTGCAGCGGGCCGGGCCGCATCCAATGCAGCACGTCGTTGGCTTGCGGCGCGCCGGTGGGCTGCGCCGGTTTAATCGGGAAAACGGTGGCCATGTCTCGCCTACAGCCAGCGCTCGCGCATCAACGCGAGCATCGCCTCTGCCGCGCGGCCGCGGTGGCTGTTGGCGTTCTTGACCTCGGGCGTGAGCTGCGCAAAGGTCTTGCCGAAGGCGGGCAGGAACATCACCGGATCGAAGCCGAAGCCGTTGTCGCCGATGGGCGCCAGCGCGATCTCGCCGACCACGCGGCCGACGGCGATGAGCGGCTCGGGATCGTCATGGCTGCGCAGCGCGACCAGCGTGCTGACGAGCGCGGCGCGACGATTGACGACGCCGTCGAGCTGTTCCAGCAGCGCCTTCACGTTGTTGGCATCGCCCTTGGCGTAGCCGAATTGCGTGGCGTAGTACGCGGTGTCGACGCCCGGCAGGCCGCCGAAGGCATCGACGCAGAGACCCGCGTCGTCGGCGATGGCCGGCAGGCCAGTCGCGGCGCTCGCGTGGCGCGCCTTGGTGAGCGCGTTTTCGACGAAGGTGCGGAAGGGTTCTTCAGCCTCGCCCACGCCCAGCGCCGACTGCGGCACGAGAGTGACGGACAACGCCGCGAACAGTTGCTGGAGTTCGGCGAGCTTGCCTTGGTTGTTGGAGGCCAGGACCAGTTTCATGGATCGATCAAAGTGGCTGTGACGCCCGGCTGGCGGACGTCAGTAGCTGGGAGGATTTCAGTTCGACTGCAATGCCTGCTTCTGCAGGGTGACGAGTTCGCCGATGCCCTTTTCGGCCAGGCCGAGCAGGAGGTTCATTTCTTCCCGCGTAAACGCCACGCCTTCGGCCGTGCCCTGCACTTCGACGAAGTGGCCGGCGCCGGTCATGACGACGTTCATGTCGGTGTCGCAGCTCGAGTCTTCGGTGTATTCGAGGTCCAGCAGCGGCGTGCCGCCGACGATGCCCACCGAGATGGCGGCCACGTGGCCCTTGATCGGCGATGCGGCCAGGGTGCCAGCGGCGATCAGCTTGTTGACCGCGTCCTGCGCGGCGACGAAGGCACCGGTGATGGCCGCGGTGCGAGTGCCGCCATCGGCCTGCAGCACGTCGCAGTCGAGGTGGATGGTGCGCTCGCCCAAGGCGGCAAGGTCGAACACGGCGCGCATCGAGCGGCCGATGAGGCGCTGGATTTCCTGCGTGCGGCCGGTCTGCTTGCCCTTGGCGGCCTCGCGGCTGCTGCGGGTGTGGGTGGCGCGCGGCAGCATGCCGTATTCGGCCGTCACCCAGCCTTCGCCGCTGCCCTTCTTGTGCGGGGGCACGCGCTCTTCGACCGAGGCGGTGCAGAGCACGCGGGTCTGGCCGAACTCGATGAGCACCGAGCCCTCGGCGTGGATGGTGAAACCGCGGGTGATGCGAACGGGGCGCAGCTGGTCGGCGGCACGGCCGCCGCTTCGGGTGAAAGCAGTCATTGTTGGAAGCTCGAAAAGGAAAAAAGGGAAAGGCGCGCGACCCGGAACTCAGGTCTTGCGTGCAGCCGAACGGCGGATGGCTTCGTTGATCTCGGCGATGGAGCGCTCGATGGCGTCTTCGTCCATGTCCTCGATCTCGCCGTCCGAGGGCATGCCGGCCTGGATGGTCGAGGCGAACACGCCGTCGTCGATGGTTTCGGTGGAAATGCCGCGGTCTTCGCCGGGCGTCTCGGACATCTCCCACTCGAGCGCGATGAGGGTCACGTTGTCGCTGTGCGCGCCGCCCTTGCGCAGCGCCATCTCGGCGAGGTCGGGGGCTGCATCGGACACGGGCTTGCCGGAGGAAAGCGTGTGGACGATGAGCGCATCGTCGAGCACGCCCCACACGCCGTCGGAGCACAGCATGATGCGGTCGCCGCGCTGCAGCTGCAGCGGCGGCGAGATGTCGAACAGCGGCGTGGTCGGGGAACCGAGGCAGGTCAGCAGCAGGTTCCTGTTGACCGGCATGTCCGAACCATGGGGCTTGGGGCGCTCGGCGTGCGAATGGTCGCGCGTGCGGGTCAGCAGGCGGCCGTCGCGTACGACGTAGAGGCGCGAATCGCCGCAGTGCATCCAGGTGGCGCTCGTGCCTTGCAGCACGGCCGCGACGACGGTGGTGCGGGGCGTGTCGAGCATCGCCTTGTGGCTCGCGTACCGCATGATCTGCTGGTGCGCGGCCATGGCCGATTCGGCGAGGAAACCCTTCACGTCTTTCACGGTCGGCCGCGCCTCGCGCTGGTAGAGCGCGGCGATGGTCTGCAGGGCCAGCTGGGCCGCCACTTCGCCTTCGGGGTGGCCGCCCATGCCGTCGGCCAGCACGAACAGCCCCGACTCCCGCGTGTAGCAATAGCCCATGCGGTCTTCGTTCTTGAGACGCCCGCCCTTGCGGCTGACCTGGAAGACAGAGAATTTCATGGCGTCATGCGGGGCGCGTTGTGGGGGCCGCAGCCCGGGGCAGACTCTTCTTGTCGAAGGAGCGGATGTTGTCGAACGACAGCCGCACCTTCTCGCCGACGGTGAGCTTGGTGTAGCGGCGCTCGCCCTCGCGGCTCAATTCCTTTTGCAGCGCAAAGACCGACTGGGGGCGCGAGAGCGGATCGAGCGACATGCACCACTCGACCACCTCGATGAGGTTGTCGGAGTACACGCCCGCGAAGGCGCGACAGCGACAGGCTCAGGCGGTCCTTCTCGATGCGCTTGGGTGCATCGTTGGGCGGGTAGCCCTGCATGCAGGCGTAGATGCAGGCGCCGATGGCATAGATGTCGGTCCAGGGACCCATCGACGAATCGCGCCGGTACATCTCGGGGGCGGCGAAGCCCGGCGTGTACATGGGGCGGATGAAGATGCCTTCCTTGCTGAGCACTTCGCGCGCGGCGCCGAAGTCGATCAGCACGGCGCGGTCGTCGTCGGTGACGAAGATGTTGGCCGGCTTGATGTCCAGGTGCAGCATCTTGTACTGGTGCACGATGCGCAGGCCGCGCAGGATCTCGTCGAAGAGCGAGCGGATGGTCGATTCGCGGAACACCTTCTGGCGCTTCAGGTCGCGCGCGGTGACCACGAAGTCCTGCAGGGTCGCGCCCTCCAGGTAGTTCATGACCATGTAGACGGTCTCGTTCTCGCGGAAGAAATTGAGCACGCTGACGACCGAGGCATGCGAGATCTGCGCGAGCGAGCGGCCTTCTTCGAAGAAGCTCTTGAGCCCCAGCCGGTAGAGGGACAGTTTTTCGGGCGGCACCTGCGGATGCAGCTCGCCGGGCCCGCGGGTGGCCAGCGAAGACGGCAGATATTCCTTGATGGCCACCTGCTGCCCGCTGGGGTCGATGGCGAGGTAGACGACGCCAAAACCACCTGCGGAAAGCCGGCGAACAACGCGGTAACCGCCAATGACCGTATCGGGCAACAGGGGCGAAGGCTTGACCTTTGACATAATCCGGGAGTTTCGCCCGAAGGCGATGGTGCGGCAAGCGAACGCTGTACCGACGCCTCGGTGCATGCAAGCAAAAACCACAGTGAGGCGCAATGCCAGTTTACAGCATGACCGGCTACGCCAGCGGCCAGAACGGGTCCGCAGGCAGCCACTCCGAAGCCGATGCACGGCCTTCCGCCGCAGGCCGGCTCGGGGTAGAAATCCGCTCGGTCAACAGCCGCTTTTCTCGACCTCACCTTCAAGTTGCCGGAGGAATTGCGCCAGCATGAGACGGCGCTGCGCGAGTTGCTCACGGGCAAGCTCAAGCGCGGCAAGGTCGAGGTTCGCGCAGCGATAGAGAACACTGCCCAGGCGGGCGTCGTCGAGCCTTCCGTCAAGCTGCTCCAGCGGCTCAACGGGGTGCAGGACGGCATCAAGGCCTGGCTCCCAGGAGCGCGCGAACTGAGCGTGGCCGACGTGATCCGCCTTGCTGGCGGCGACGGCGCCACCCGCGGCGACTGGGGCCCCGACCTGCTCGACGTGGCCGGCAAGGCGCTCGAAGCGCTGATGTCGGCCCGCCAGCGCGAAGGCGCCCGGCTCGCCAAGATGCTCGAGGCGCACCTGGCCCAATTGCGCGTTCTGGTGCAGCAGGCTGGTCCACTGGTGCCCCAGTTGGTCGAGCAGCAGCGCAACCGCTTCCTTGAGCGCTGGCAAGAGGCCATGGGCCTGACCGCCGGCACGGGCGGCACGCTGCCCGAAGCCGCTCAAGACCGCGCGCTGACCGAGGCCACTGCCTTTGCCATCCGCATCGATGTGGCGGAAGAGCTCACCCGGCTGAACTCGCACCTCGACGAAATCGAGCGGCTGCTCAAGAAGGGCGGCGAGATCGGCAAGCGCCTGGACTTCCTGATCCAGGAACTGCACCGCGAGGCCAACACCCTGGGCTCCAAGTCGGCAGCCCTGGAACTCACGCGCATCGGCGTGGACATGAAGGTCCTGATCGAGCAGATGCGCGAACAAGTCCAGAACATCGAATGACGACGACGAGCGAAAGAATGGACTACCCCGGCAACATCTTCGTGGTCGCCGCGCCCAGCGGGGCCGGCAAATCGAGCCTGGTCAAGGCGCTCATGGAGCTCGACTCGGCGGTTCAGCCGTCGGTGTCGCACACCACGCGGCCGCCGCGCGGGCAGGAAAAGCACGGCCGCGAGTACTTTTTTGCCTCGCCTCCCGAATTCGACGCCCTGATCGCGGCCGACGGTTTCGTGGAATGGGCCCATGTGCACGGCCACCGGTACGGCACCTCCAAGAAGGCCATCGAGGAGCGGATCGCCCAAGGGGCCGACGTGATCCTCGAGATCGACTTCCAGGGCGCCTTGCAGATCCGCAAGACCTTCGCCAACGCGGTGATGATCTTCATCCTGCCGCCCAGTTGGGAAGAACTTCGCTCCAGGCTCGAGCGACGCGGCGAGGACAGCGCCTCGGTCATCGAATTGCGGCTGAAAAACGCCGCAGAAGAGATGGCCCGGGCCGGGGAATTCGACTTCGTTATAATCAACGAGTTATTTGAGCGGGCGCTTTTTGATCTCAAGGCGATTGTCCACGCTCAACGGCTCCGGTATTCCGCACAGCGCCGCGCACGTGCCGACACCTTTGCCGCACTGAACATTCCCTGATCTCCTGCTCACCGACCGAAAGATACCCATCATGGCCCGCATCACCGTCGAAGATTGTCTGGTTCAGATTCCGAACCGCTTCCAGCTCGTCCTGGCCGCCACGTACCGTGCGCGCATGCTGAGCCAAGGCCACGCGCCCAAGATCGAGAGCAAGAACAAGCCCGCCGTGACCGCCCTGCGCGAGATCGCCGAAGGCAAGATCGGCATCGAAATGCTCAAGAAGGTGCCGGGCTGATCTGACGCAGCCCTGCAACGAAAAGGCACCGCAAAGCGGTGCTTTTTTTATGTCTGGACGCGCCCATGGAACGGTCACGCTAAAGTGGTAGCCATGAGCGCGGTCGCCAAACATCAGTCCCATGCCCCATCGGGCACGCCGAAGCCGAGTCCGGCGGCGCTGAATGCTGCCGCCGCAAGCTTTGCCGCATTGACCGCGCGCCTCGACTACCTGGGTACCGAAGACACCGAGCTGGTACGCCGCGCCTACCGCTTCGCCGACGAGGCCCATCTGGGTCAACTGCGCAACAGCGGCGAGCCGTACATCACCCACCCCATCGCCGTGGCCGCGCAATGCGCCGAGTGGAAGCTCGATGCCCAGGCGCTGATGGCCGCACTGCTGCATGACGCCATCGAAGACTGCGGAGTCACCAAGCCCGAGCTGATCGAGCGCTTCGGCGCCCCGGTCGCCGAACTGGTCGACGGGCTCACCAAACTCGACAAGCTGCAGTTCAACACGCGCGAAGAGAACCAGGCCGAGTCTTTCCGCAAGATGTTGCTGGCCATGGCGCGCGACGTGCGCGTCATCCTTGTCAAGCTGGCGGACCGCACGCACAACATGCGCACGCTGGCCGACGCGCCACGTGAAAAATGGGCCCGCATCTCGCGCGAAACGCTCGAGATCTACGCGCCCATCGCGCACCGCCTCGGGCTGAATCAGACCTACCGCGAACTGCAGGAGTTGTCGTTCCGGCACCTCAAGCCGTGGCGTTACGCCACGCTGTCCAAGGCGGTGGCCAAGGCGCGCGGGCGACGACGGGACTTGATTCAGAAGGTGCAGAAAGAAGTCGAGACCGCTTTCTCTGCCGCCGGCATGACGCTGCGGATCGCCGGGCGCGAGAAAACGCTCTATTCCATCTACCGCAAGATGGAAGAAAAGCACCTGAGCTTTGCCCAGGTGACCGACATCTACGGCTTCCGCCTGATCGTGCCGAACGTCATCGCTTGCTACACGGGCCTCGGCATCCTTCACCAGATGTACAAGCCGCTGCCCGGCAAGTTCAAGGACCACATCGCGATCGCCAAGCTCAACGGCTACCAGTCGCTGCACACCACGCTGGTCGGTCCAGCCGGCGTAAGCGTCGAGTTCCAGCTGCGTACCGAAGCGATGCACGTCGTCGCCGAATCCGGCGTGGCCGCGCACTGGCTCTACAAGGCTGCCGAGCCGAACGGGGCGAGCAACGACCGGCTGGGCACCAAGTGGCTGCAGTCGCTGCTCGACATCCAGGACGAGACGCGCGACGCCGCCGAGTTCTGGGACCACGTCAAGGTCGACCTCTTCCCCGACGCCGTCTACGTCTTCACGCCGAAGAGCCAGATCATGGCGCTGCCGCGCGGCGCGACGGTGGTCGACTTCGCCTACGCCATCCACAGCAACATCGGCGACCACACCTCGGCCGCTCGCATCAACGGCGACCAGGTGCCGCTGCGCACCGAACTCAAGAACGGCGACGTGGTCGAGGTGATCACGGCGCCTGTGTCGACCCCAAATCCCGCCTGGCTCGGCTTCGTCCGGACCGGCCGGGCGCGCTCCAAGATCCGCCATTACCTGAAGACGCTGGCACATGCCGAATCCGAAGGCCTCGGCGAAAAGCTGCTCGCACAGGCGCTGCGCGCCGAAGGTCTCGGCAAGCTGCCCGAAGAGGACGACGAGCACCAAGCCCTATGGGAAAAGCTGCTTCGCTTCACCGGCAACCGCACCCGCTCGGAATTGCTGACCGACATCGGCCTCGGCAAACGCATCGCGAGCATCGTCGCCAAGCGGCTCATGGCGCTGCTGGCCGAGTTGGGCGAACGCCCCGACGCCCTGTTGCTGAGTCGTGAGCGCCTCATCCCGCACGAAGCCGTATCGCAGGGCGCGGTCACGCTCGACGGCAGTGAAAATTCGTCGGTGCGCTTTGCGCTGTGCTGCCGCCCCATTCCGGGCGACCAGATCGTCGGGTACCTTGGACATGGCGAAGGCCTCGTGGTGCACACCGAGGATTGCGGCGTCGGTCAACGGCTGCGTCACAAGGACAGCGAGCGGTTCTTCGCGGTCGAATGGGCGGACGAGCCAACGCGTGCGTTCGAAACCGGCGTCGTGATCACCGTGCGCAACGACAAGGGCGTGCTGGCGCGCGTAGCCGCCACATTGGCGGACGCGGAAGCGGACATCACGCATGTGGAAATGGCCGATGAGACGCCGCAGGACTCGACAGACCTTCGCTTCGTGATCGCGGTGCGCGATCGGGCGCATCTCGATGCCGTGCTGCGCGCCGCCCGACGAACCGCCTCTGTGCTGACCGCGGCGCGAACGGTTCCAGCGCCCTGAAGAACAGCAGGCGGCTCGGCGCGTCAGCCTGCTGCCAGGCGCGGTGCCGGGTAGCTCACCGACAGGATCTCCACCTCATGCGCCCCGCCCGGGGTCACGAGCTTCACCACGTCGCCTTCGCGTGACTTGAGCAAGGCCCGCGCGATCGGGGAGATCCAGCTGACTTGCGACTGCGCGCTGTCCGCCTCGTCGATGCCGAGAATGGTGATGGTGCGCTCGTCCTCGCCCGTCTCGTCGACGTAGCGAACTGTGGCACCGAAGAAGATCTGATCACTGCCGTGGTGCACCGACGGGTCCGTGACTTCCGCGATCTCGAGACGCTTGGTGAGAAAACGAATGCGCCGGTCGATCTCGCGCAGGCGCTTCTTGCCGTAGAGATAGTCGCCGTTTTCCGAGCGGTCGCCGTTCTTGGCGGCCCAATGCACAGCCTCGACGACCTTCGGGCGCTCCTCGTCCATCAGTTGAAGCAACTCGTCGCGCAGGCGCGCATAGCCCGATGGCGTGATGTAGTTCTTGGTGCCGGCCGGCAGTGGAGGCGCAGCGCCGTCGGCGCCGTCGTCATCCGCGTCGTTGTCGGTTTCCTTGGTGAATGCCTTGTTCAACGAAGAACCTTTTTACTGATCAGGAAATACGAGTGATCCGTGTCGCATCAGCCCAGATCCGAGCGTTTGCAGTCGAAGGTCAAGTTCGGCTCGACACTTCGCAAGGCGGGCACTTTGTTGACGAAGACCACCCCTGCCCTCGCCAATTGCCATTCGCCGGACTTGAACAACTTGAAGAGGCTCGTGACCTCTTCCCCGGCAGCAGGGATGGCATTGAAGAGATAGACAGGCTCGCCGGAGGACGTGCCGTCCATGCTCACCAGCTCGGCGCGCATCTTGCCCATGGTTTCCGTGTCCTTCGTTCTGGAGCGCACGATGTCCATGTTGACGGTGCGTGAGTGCTCGTCGATCGATATCCTGCGAATCCAGTTGAAGGCGCCAGCCGCGTTGCTCGGGCTCGGCACACATGCGATGGTTCCCGCGAACGCCGAATCTGCCGCCGAAAGCAGCAACAGCAGTTGGCATGCGCATCGCGCCGTTCGAATGTTCATGGTCGCCCTGATCCGTTTTGACTTGAACGGGACTTTAGCGTCCCGCACGGCAAGACGGCAGCAGCCGTTTGATCGGCGGCTTTTCTGTGATTCACGCCACCCAAAAGAAAATGGCCTAGAAGGTAAACCTTCTAGGCCATCAAGAGAGTGGTGCGGCTGGCAGGAATTGAACCCACGACCCCTTGGTTCGTAGCCAAGTACTCTATCCAACTGAGCTACAGCCGCACAGCTTGCAATTATAGCATGCGTTTTTTGACCTTCTGGACTTGCATGATCGAAAGTTGAAAAAGCATGTTGGTAGGCCGTGATGGGCTTGAACCATCGACCAACGGATTATGAGTCCGCTGCTCTAACCAACTGAGCTAACGGCCCACTGGGCCACGATTCTATTCGCCGCCGCAGCCTACTTGCGATGGCTCAGCGCATTGCTCACCAGCCGCGACGTGATGTCGACGATCTGGATCATCCGCTCGTAGGGCATGCGCGTCGGTCCGATCACGCCCAGCGTGCCCACCACCTGGCCGTCGACCTCATAGTTGGCGCTGACGATGGAGAGCTCCTCGAACGGCACCACCTGACTTTCACCGCCGATGAAGATGCGCACGCCTTCGGCCTTGCTCGACACGTCGAGCAGGCGCATCAACTGCGCTTTCTGCTCGAAGAGCTCGAACGCGCGGCGCAACTGCCCCATGTCGCTGGAGAAGTCAGTCACAGCGAGCAGGTTGCGTTCGCCGGAGATCACGACGTCGTCTTCCTGCGCCTCGGTCAGCACTTCGGAGCTCACCTGGACCGCCGCCTGCATGAGCGCGGCAATTTCGCCGCGCAGCTTCTCGACCTCGGACTGCAGGCGATCGCGCACCTGTTCGATCGTGAGACCCGCGTAGTGCGCGTTGATGTAGTTGGAGGCCTCGACCAACTGCGACTGCGAATAGTCGGCCTCTGGAAAGATCACCCGGTTCTGCACATCGCCATCCGGCGAGACGATGATCACGAGCAGCCGGTTCTCGGACAGCCGCAGGAATTCGATCTGCTTGAACACCGACGCACGGCGCGGCGCCATCACGACGCCCACGAACTGCGATAGGTTCGACAGGATGTTCGCCGCGTTGGCGATCACCTTCTGCGGCTGGTCGGGCGCGAGGCTCGGGGTGCTCATCTGCTCGCGCTGCGCAGTCAGCATGGTGTCCACGAACAACCGGTAGCCGCGATGGGTCGGGATGCGGCCGGCCGAGGTATGCGGGCTGGCAATCAGCCCCAGCGCCTCGAGGTCGGACATGACGTTGCGGATGGTCGCGGGCGACAGATCCAGCCCCGAGGAACGCGACAACGTGCGTGACCCGACGGGTTGCCCGTCGGCGATGTAGCGCTCGACGAGCGTCTTGAGCAGCAACTTGGCACGGTCGTCCAGCATTGCAAGATTTTAGTGTTGTAATTTGTGAGATATGACCTCCCGCTTCCGTCACGTCGCCCTGATCGGCAAATACCAGGCTTCCGGCGCCAGAGCGCAGGCGGATGCGCGCGACGGCGTCATGGAGACCATCGGCACCTTCCTGGAATCGCAGGGTTGCAAGGTCTTCGTCGAGCGTTCGACCTGCGATGAGGTGGATGCCGACGCACCCGCGCATCCACGCTACGAAGCCCTGGCGGTCGAGGAAATCGGCCAGCGCTGCGACCTCGGCCTCGTGGTCGGCGGCGACGGCACCATGCTGGGCATCGGCCGGCAGCTCGCCAGCTACGGCATTCCGCTGATCGGCATCAACCGCGGACGGCTCGGCTTCATCACCGACATCCCGCTCGACAACTTCCAGGCCACCCTCATTCCGATGCTGGCCGGCGAATACGAGGAAGACCACCGCAGCCTGATGCACGCGCAGGTCATGCGCGACGGCGTCTCGGTGTTCGATGCGCTCGCCATGAACGACGTGGTGGTCAATCGCGGCGCCACCTCGGGCATGGTCGAGCTGCGCGTGTCGGTGGGCCGCCATTTCGTGGCCAACCAACGCGCCGACGGCCTGATCATCGCCACGCCCACCGGATCGACCGCCTATGCGCTGTCGGCCGGCGGGCCCTTGCTTCATCCGGCGGTGCCGGGATGGGTGCTGGTGCCGATCGCGCCGCACACGCTCTCGAACCGCCCGGTGCTGCTGCCCGACGCCGACGAGATCGTGATCGAGCTGGTCGGCGGGCGCGACGCCAGCGCCAATTTCGACATGCAGTCACTGGCCTCGCTCGCGATCGGCGATCGCGTGGTGGTGCGCCGCTCCGACTTCAGGGTGCGCTTTCTGCACCCGCGGGGCTGGAGCTATTTCGACACGTTGCGCAAGAAACTTCATTGGAACGAAGGGGGCTCCTGACATGGCGCTGCGACGCATCGCACTGCGCGACTTCGTGATCGTGCGATCACTCGAACTCGACCTGTCCGGCGGCTTCACGGTGTTGACCGGCGAAACCGGCGCGGGCAAATCCATATTGATAGACGCGCTGCAGCTGGCGCTGGGCAACCGGGCCGATGCCGGTGCCGTGCGCGAAGGTGCCGAGCGCCTCGACGTGAGCGCCGAATTCGACGCCGATCCAGCCTTGGACAGCTGGCTCGACGAAGGCGGCTTCGAGGCCGGCGACGCGCTGCTGCTGCGCCGCACCGTCGACCTGCAGGGCCGCAGCCGCGGCTGGATCAACGGCAGCCCGGCCACCGCCACGCAACTGCGCGAACTCGGCGACCGCCTGCTCGACATCCACGGCCAGCACGCCTGGCAAAGCCTCACGCGCCCCGAGGCTGTGCGCGGCCTGCTCGACGCCTACGCGGGCGTGCGCACCGACGCGCTCGACGCCGCGTGGCAAGGCTGGCGCCAGGCCCTCTCCGCCCTCGAACATGCGCGCTCGGCGCAAGACTCGCTGCAGCGCGAACGCGAGCGGCTGCAGTGGCAGATCTCCGAGGTCGCCAAGCTCGCACCCGGCGCCGACGAGTGGGAAGAGCTCTCGACCAACCACTCGCGCATCTCCAACGCCCAGGCGCTGATCGACGCGGCGCAGGGCGCGAGCCAGTCGCTCGAAGACGACGACAACGGCGCCCTCTCCGCGCTCACGCGCGCGGCCACGCTGCTGCAGAACTGCGAGCACATCGAGCCCGAATTCCGCGCGCTGGGCGAGGTGCTGGCCTCCTGCGTGGCGCAGGCTTCGGACGCAGCCCACACGCTGCACGGCTACCTGCGCGACGCGGAGGCCGATCCGCAAAGCCTGGCCGAACTGGACGAACGCATGGGCCTCTGGATGTCGCTCGCGCGCCGTTACAAGCGCACGCCGAGCGAGTTGCCCGCGCTGCTGGCCGGCTGGCAAGCAGAATTGCAGGCGCTCGATGCGCAAAGCGATCTCGACGGCCTGGAGCGTGCCGAGCAGAACGCGCAGCAGGCCTACCTGAAAGAAGCCAAGGCGCTCGGCAAGGCCCGCAAGCAAGCCGCACCGCGCTTGGCTCAAGCCGTCACCCAAGCGATGCAGGGCCTCGGCATGCAGGGCGGGCGCTTCGAGGTCGAGCTGCAGCCGCTGGCGCAACCCAGCCGCGCGGGCCTCGAAGACATCGCCTTCCTCGTGGCCGGCCACACCGGCAGCACCCCGCGCCCCATCGGCAAGGTGGCTTCGGGCGGCGAGCTCTCTCGCATCGCGCTGGCGATTGCCGTGACGACCAGCCAACTCGGCGCCGCGCAGACGCTGATCTTCGACGAGGTCGATGCCGGCGTCGGCGGTGCGGTCGCCGAAACCGTCGGCCGCCTCATGAAGCAACTCGGCCGCGACCGCCAGGTGCTGGCCGTGACCCACCTGCCGCAAGTGGCCGCCTGCGCCGACCATCACCTCGTCGTGGCCAAGCGCCAGACGGCGGGTGCCGGCAAGGACGGTCCGCGCACCGAGAGCGGCGTGTCGCGGCTCGACGACGGCGACCGCGCCAAGGAAATCGCCCGCATGCTCGGCGGCGAGAAAGTCTCGCAGACCTCGCTTGCGCACGCCCGCGAGATGCTCGGGCATACGACCTCGGCGGCCACGCCATGAACCTCGACCTGGTGCTCATCACCGGCATGTCGGGCTCGGGCAAGTCCGTGGCGCTGCATGCGCTGGAAGACGCCGGTTACTACTGCGTCGACAACCTGCCGCCCGAACTCCTCACCTCGTTCATCGCGCTGCAGCATGAGCAGCAGGCCACGCGCGTGGCCATCGCGATGGATGTGCGCAGCGGCGTGTCGCTGCCGATCGTTCCGCAGCAACTCGAAGCGCTGCGCCGCGACGGCGTGTCGCTTCGCTCGCTGTTCCTCGACGCAACCACCGACGCGCTGCTGCGCCGCTATTCGGAAACTCGCCGGCGCCACCCGCTCTCGCGCCAGGAAAGCCGCACCGACGTCCCTGAACAGCACCGCGTTCTGGTGCAGGCCATCGAACTCGAACGCGAACTGCTGGCCGACCTGCGCGACGGTGCCGACGTGATCGACACCAGCCTCATCCGCCCCGCGCAACTGCAGAGCTACATCAAGGCGCTGATCTCCGCGCCGCAGAACGCGCTCACGCTGGTGTTCGAATCGTTCGCCTTCAAGCGCGGCGTGCCGCTCGATGCGGATTACGTGTTCGACGTGCGCATGCTGCCCAACCCGCACTACGTGCCAGCGCTGCGCCAGCTCACAGGCCGCGACACGCCGGTGATCGAGTGGCTGCGCGAGCATGACGACGTGGCGCGCATGTACGACGACATCGAGCAATTTCTTTCGCACTGGATCGATGCGCTGGCGCGCGACCATCGCAGCTATGTCACGGTGGCCATCGGCTGCACGGGCGGGCAGCACCGCTCGGTGTTTCTTGTCGAGCAGCTGGCGCACACCTTCGGCGCCCGCTGGGGTGCGCTCATGCGGCACCGCGAGCTCGACGCGAACTAAGCCCTAGACGGCGCCAAGGCTCTCCAGCAGCTTGCGCACCGGCGCGGGCAGTCCCAGGCGAGCCCATTCTTCCGCTTCGACCCAACGCGCAACCTCACCCAGCGGCTGCGCGCCTTCCAGCAGCACCGGGTGCATGTGCAGGTCCTTGTGGGTCAGCACATGGACGAAGGGCGGGAGGTCTTGCGCGCCACGCTGTGCGGCCGATGGCAGCACAGCAAGCAAGTCGTCGCGGCTGTCGAACACCGGCAGGCAATGAAGTCCGGCCCAGATGCCCTTCGATGGTCGCTTTTCCAGCCAGACGCGCCCCTCCGCATCACGCGCCAGCAACACCCAGAGCGACTGAGCGCTGCGCTTGAGCTTGCGGGTCTTGACGGGATAGCGCTCCGGCGCGCCTTCATGCAGGCCCACGCAAATCTTGTTGACCGGGCAGATCATGCAACTGGGCTTGCGCGGCAGGCAGACGGTGGCGCCGAGGTCCATCACACCTTGCGTGTAGCTCGCGATCGCCTCGCGCTCTTCGGCGGGCGGAAGGAGTTGCGTTGCCAGGTCCCACAGCGCACGCTCCTGCGCGGACGAAGACATGTCGCCGCCGAAACCGAGCACCCGCGTCAGCACGCGCTTCACATTGCCATCGAGGATCGCCACGCGCTCGCCGAAGCAGAACGCCGCGATCGCCGCCGAGGTGGAGCGGCCGATGCCGGGCAAGGTCACGAGCTCCGCCGCGGTACGCGGAAACTCGCCGCCGAATCGCTCGACCACCTCCTGCGCGCAGCGATGCATGTTGCGCGCGCGGCTGTAGTAGCCCAGGCCGCTCCACAGGCCGAACACTTCGTCCTCAGTGCCTGCGGCCAGGGCCTTCACATCGGGGAAGCGTTCGAGAAAGCGCGCGAAGTAGCCGAGCACTGTCGTGACCTGCGTCTGCTGCAGCATCACCTCCGACAGCCAGACACGGTAGGGATCGCGCGTGTTTTGCCACGGCAGCTCGCTGCGTCCGTGGCTGCGCTGCCAGCTGACGATCTGCTTGGCGAAGTCCGGTGGCATCTGCGAACCGGCTGCCGCCGCGGGGGCGGAACGCTCAGGCCGCACGCAACTCGCTGAAGGGCGGCGTTGCTGCAGCAGCCTGCGACTTGCCTTGCTGCGTGATCAGCGATGTGAATTCACGCAAGCGGGCGTGCAGTTCGGCCAAATTGGTTTCCTGCGCGGCCAGTTCGAGCAGCCGTTCGTCGAGGTTGCCGGCGGCATTCTGGATGCGCTCGATTGCCTCGATACGCTTGCTGAAATTGCGGCGGCGCTCCTTGAGCTGCGCATCGATCTGCGCACTGGCGCCCTTGCTCCAGCGCTCCACCTCGGTCATCGCGGCCTCGTTGACCAGTCGCAGGCGGCTGGCCAGCGCACGGACCAACTTGTCGCAGAAATCGGCCTGCGCGAGCTTCAGCAGGTTGCCCACGCCCAGGTAATGGATGTGGCTGCGTTCGATCTGGCTCAACTCCTGCTCGAAGCCGGTGAGGTCGGGTTCAGCGGGCGCCTGCAGGGTGAAGCCCTGTTCGGCATTGAGCTGGCGGAAGGTAGCGTGCAGCATCGACTGGATCTCGGCCGTCGTCGCCTGCACTTCGCGCAGGTTGTTGCGCAGCGAATCGAAGGTCTCGCCGTACACCTTGCGTACGTTGAGCTTGATGCCGGGGCGCTTGAGCGCGGCCGACAGCCGCACCATGTCGGCCTTGAGCGCGGTGCGCCCGAGCACGGCATACACCTCGCGCAGCAGCTTGCCCTGCACCGAGCGCAACGCCAGGATGCGGGTATTGCTGCCCTCGAACTCGGCGTGCTCCTGGTCGATGCGCGAGCGCATGTGACGGATCACCGAGACGTTCTTGCCGCGAAGGCCCTGCAATTCGAGCGCCTGCTCGGACAAATCGCGCTGGCGCACCTTCAGGATGCGTTCTGCCTCGGTGCGCAGCGCGGTCATGCCGGCATCCACGGCCAGGCGCAGCATGGTCTCGCGCTTGCCGAGCACGCCTTCGCCCAGCAGGGCTTCGAGCGCCGGCAGACGGCTGGCTTCGAGCAGCCGTGGGTCGTGCTGGATCTTGGCTTGCAGGCCCTTTTGGGCGGACACCGGCAGCACCTGAGCGAGAGGCACTTCCAGCAGCCGGGCCGCGCTGTCGCGCTGGCGCTCGATCTGCGCCTCGATCTGCGCGTGGGTGCTCAGCGAGTCCCACATCGTGTCGATCTTGTTGAGCACCACGAAGCGCGTGTCGCCGCCCTCGTCCTCGGTGATGAGGTGTTCGCGCCAGATCGACAGGTCGGAGCGGGTCACGCCTGTTTCAGCGCCCAGGATGAAAACCACGGCGTGCGCCTGCGGGATCAGGCTCA
Source organism: Variovorax sp. W2I14 (assembly GCF_050435205.1). Taxonomy (NCBI): domain Bacteria; kingdom Pseudomonadati; phylum Pseudomonadota; class Betaproteobacteria; order Burkholderiales; family Comamonadaceae; genus Variovorax; species Variovorax sp. W2I14. The sequence goes on from NZ_JBNDJX010000001.1 coordinate 3,994,408, forward strand.
CCGTCAGTTCGGGCTCGGCGCCGATCGCGTTCAGGCCCGGGGTGTCGAGAATCACCAGCCCCTGCTCCAGCAAGGGGTGCGGCATGTTGAGCACGGCGTGGCGCCAGCGCGGGATTTCGACGCGGCCTTCGGCGTCCTGCACCGGGTTGTCGTCGGGCGTCTCGGGGTTCCAGAAGCCCAGTGCGCGGGCCTCGTCCTTGCTCACCCAGCGCACTTCGGCCACCTTGCCCATGGCCTGGGCCAGTTGCTCGGCGTTGCCCACCTCGATCGGGATCTCGGTCCAGCGGGTCGACTTCTCGCGCCAATGGGTCAGCGAATGCGGCTCCAGGCGGGTTTCGATCGGCAGCAGCCGCAGCTTGGGCGCGATCGCCGGGTCGTAGCCCAGTTCGGTCGGGCACATCGTGGTCCGCCCCGCGCTCGCGGGCATGATGCGGCGCCCGTAGTCGGCAAAGAAGATCGCATTGATCAACTCCGACTTGCCGCGTGAGAACTCGGCCACGAACGCGACCATCACCTTGCTGGTGCGGATCTGCTGTTCGAGGCCCCGGAGGCGCTCGGCCACGGCTTGGTCGAGCAGCTCGTTCTCGGTCAGCCAGCGGGACAGCCACTGCAGCCGATGGGCGAAATTGCTCCGCCACGCACCGTGCTGATCGAGTTGTTGGTTGAAAGAGCGGCTCAAGGGAAATATGTAAGAAAGAGCTTACAAATATAGCATCGCAAACCGGGCAGCGCCCGTTTATGGGAATTCAATCGCAGGCGCGACGCGCTACTTTTGACAATTAGGACAAAAATAAGTGGAGCGCTGCCCCTGGCGGAGCTGCTTGATCGGCGTTGCGCAGACCCGACATGGCTCGCCGGCGCGGCCATAAACGGTGGCTTCGAGCTGGAAATAACCGTTCTGGCCGTCCACGTTGGAGAAGTCGCGCAGCGTGCTGCCGCCCTTTTCCACCGCCCTGGCCAGGATTTCGCGCACCGCCGCATGAAGCCTGGCGGCCCGCGGCCGGCTGATGCGCGCCGCCGACAGCGTCGGGCGGATGCCGGCCTGGAACAGCGCTTCGGACGCATAGATGTTGCCGACCCCCACCACCACGTCGCCCGCCAGCAGCACCTGCTTGACCGCCGTCTTGCGCTTGCGAAGGCCTGCATGGAAGGCATCGAGGTCGAAGGCATCGCCCAGCGGCTCCATGCCCAGCCCGCCGAGCAGCTTGATGGCCCAGGGCGCAGCCTCGTCGTCGACGTAGACCACGGCGCCGAAGCGACGCGGATCGTTGAGGCGCAAAGTGCCGCGGTCGGTAACGAGATCGAAGTGATCGTGCGTGCCGAGCGGCGGCAACGCGGTATCGAAGCGCAGGCTGCCCGACATGCCCAGGTGCAACAGCAGCAGGCCCTGGTCCAGGTCGATCAGCAGGTACTTGCCGCGCCGCCGCACCTCGCGCACATGCCGGCCAATCAGCGCTTCGGGCACGACCATCAGCGCCCATCGCAATGGTTTTCCGATGCGCACGGATTCGATGCGCGCGCCTGCGATGCGATCGGCAAAACCGCGGCGGGTGACTTCGACTTCGGGTAACTCAGGCATGAAAGTAAAACTCCGGCGAAGACGAAGCCCCACGCGACGCTCGTTCAAAAGCCTCGATTATCATGATTCGATGATTCCATCGCCCCGCCGACACCGCCTTGCGGCGGCCGCATCTCTCGTGTTGTTGGCTTGCGCGGTGCATGCGCAAACCTCCGATCCCGCCGCCCCCAACAGCCCGGCGCCCATCATCGAGCGGAACGCACCGCCGAGGCCGGCGGTCCGGCCCCGGGTCACAGCCCCGAAGCCCGCCAGCGAGCCTGCCGCGCAACCCTCGGCGCTGACCGCCGACCTGTTCTACGAAATCCTGATGGGCGAGATGACCGCCCGTTCCGGCGACCCCGGCTCCGGCTATGCGCTGGTGCTCGACGCGGCACGCCGGCTGCGGGACGGCAAGCTGTTCCAGCGGGCAGTCGAGATCGCGCTGCAATCGCGTTCGGGCGATGCCGCGCTGGCTGCAGCCCGCGCTTGGCAAGAGGCGCTGCCCACGTCGCGCGATGCGCGGCGCATCGAATTGCAGATCCTGATTGCGCTCAACCGCATCGGCGAAACGGTCGAGCCCCTGCGCGCCGAAGTGGCGGCCACCTCGCAGATCGAGCGCCCGCTCCTGATGGCGGTGATCGCACGCAACTACTCGCGCGCCTCCGACAAGAAACTGGCCGCCTCGGTGGTCGAGCGGGCACTGGTCGACGAGCTCAAGAGCCCGACCACCGGCGGCCTGGCCTGGGCCACCGTGGGGCGGCTGCGCCTCAATGCCGGAGACAACTCCGGCGCCCTGGAGGCTGCGCGCAAGGGCCAGGAAGTCGATCCGGCCTCCGACGCCCCTCCAGCATTGGCGCTTGAACTGATCGATCCCAGCCAGCCGCTGGCCGAGCCGATCGTGACGCGCTATCTCGCAAGCAACACCAAGGCCACGCCCGACCTGCGCATCGCGTATGCGCGCGTGCTGGTCGAGAACCGTCGCTACAACGACGCCCAGACGCAGCTGCAGGCACTCACCACGGCGCGCCCCGAACTGGCGGAGCCCTGGTTGCTGCTCGGCAGCCTGCAGATGCAGGCCAGGCAGGACGGCGCGGCGGAAACATCGCTCAAGCGCTACATCGACCTCTCCTCCAGCCAGAGCAACAAGGACACCGACGCGGCCGATCGCAAACGCGGCGTGACGCAGGCCTACCTTGCTCTGTCGCAACTGGCGGAACGGCGCAAGGACCTTGCGGGTGCGGAGCGCTGGCTCTCGCGCATCGACAGCACTGAGGACCTGACCATCGCCCAGACCCGTCGCGCGGGCCTGTTGGCGCGCCAGGGCAAGCTGCCGCAGGCACGCGAAATCATCCGCGCCCTGCCCGAGCGCACGGCCGACGACAAGAAGCAGAAATTCCTTGCCGAAGTGCAGTTGCTGCGCGACGCCAAGCAATACCAGGCCGCCTACGACATGCTGGCCCAGGCTTCCGCGGCTGCGCCCGACGACGGCGACCTGGTCTACGACCAGGCCATGGTGGCCGAGAAGCTGAACCGGCTGGACGACATGGAGCGGCTGCTTCGCCGGCTGATCCAGCTGAAGCCCGAAAGCCAGAATGCCTACAACGCACTCGGCTACTCGTTCGCCGATCGCAAGATCCGACTGGACGAGGCCCGCACGCTGATCCAGAAGGCGGTGCAACTGGCGCCGGAAGACCCGTTCATCGCCGACAGCCTGGGCTGGGTCGAATTCCGGCTCGGCAACACGGCCGAGGCGATCCGCATCCTCGAGGCTGCCTACAAGACCCGGCCCGATCCCGAGATCGGCGCGCACTTCGGTGAAGTGCTGTGGAGCATCGGCCAGAAAGATCGCGCAGTGACGATCTGGAAGGAAGCGCTGCTCAGCGATGCCGAGAATGAAACCCTGCAGGAAACGCTGAAGCGCCTGCGCGTCAAGCCGTGACCATGCTCGCCTCCGAGCTGCAGGCCGGTCGCCGCGGTTTTCTGGCGACGGGCGGGGCGACTCTTCTTTTGATAGCAGGCTGCGCCCAGTTGACGGGCGGCTCCTCGGCACCGCGCGGCGCGGACAGCTGGAGCGGCCGGATGTCGCTGCGCATCGACAGCGAGCCCGTCCAGACCTTTTCCGCGCTCTTCGAACTGCGCGGCTCGGCCGATACCGGCGAACTCACGCTGACGACGCCGATCGGCAACACGCTGGCGCAGTTGCACTGGTCGCCGGGCGAGGCCCTGCTGAAGAACGGCAGCGACACCCGCCGCTATGAATCCGTCGATGCGCTGATCGAAGCCGCCACCGGCGCGGCGATCCCGGTCGGCGCGCTGTTCGGCTGGCTGGCGGGACGTAATGAAAGCGTGCCCGGCTGGCGTCCGGATCTGGGCCAACTCGCGAACGGGCGCCTGCAGGCCACGCGCGAATCCCCGAGCCCTCGGGCGGACCTGCGCATCGTGTTCGAACGGTCATGAAGGCCTTCTACGACCTTCCCGCACCGGCCAAGCTCAACCTGTTCCTGCACATCACCGGCCGGCGCGACGACGGCTACCACCTGCTGCAGTCGGTCTTCATGCTGATCGACTGGTGCGACACGCTGCACGTCGAGCTGCGGCGCGACGGCCAACTGACCCGCGAAGACCTCACGACGGAACTGCCCGCCGACGACCTGATCCTGCGTGCTGCCCGTGCGCTGCAAATGCATGCCGCGCCCGGCCAGGGCGTACACATTGGCGTGGCGAAGCATGTGCCGGCTCAGGCGGGGATGGGCGGAGGGTCTTCGGATGCGGCCACTTGCCTGCTGGCGCTCAACCGCCTGTGGAACCTGAACCTGCCCTTGTCACGGCTCGCACAGATCGGACTGAAATTGGGCGCAGACGTGCCCTTCTTCCTTGGTGGACACCACGCATGGGTCGAGGGAATCGGCGAGGAAATCACGCCCGTCACGCTGCCGCCGGCACGCTTCGCCGTGGTCAAGCCCACCGAAGGTTTGGATACCCGCTTAATTTTTTCTGCAGATGACCTTGAACGCTCAACTCCTGTTGCTATAATCTCGGGCTTTGCTGCAGATAGCGAACAGCTTGAAGCCAAGAACCTAGGCAACCAGGTTTTCGACTTCGGCCACAACGACCTGCAGCCGGTTGCCCAGCGACTTTGCCCCGCGGTCACCGATGCCATCGAATGGCTCGGCGCCCAAGGATTGAAGGCCCGGATGACCGGCTCCGGAAGTTCGGTGTTCGCAAAATTGCCGCAAGGGCCGCATGAAGCGGAACTGGTCGAAGCCCCCGCGGGCTGGCAGGTTCGTCAATGCAGCAATCTGGCTGTTCATCCTCTGGTAGGTTGGGCAACCTGAAATGGTCGAATCGCTTTTGCGGTCCGACGCGACATATATCGGTTGATGGTGCAAACCATCGACCCGTGTAGGGGAGTCGCCAAGCTGGTTAAGGCACTGGATTTTGATTCCAGCATGCAAAGGTTCGAATCCTTTCTCCCCTGCCAAATCTATTGAAACTGCGGTCTAACCCGCCGCAGTGCTTTTTGAAAACTGCGGCCTGATGGCCGCAGTGTTTCTTCTGCAGCACACCCACTGCAATAATCGGCAGCCCACGGGCCGCCACGACTCAAAACCTTTTGGCGGCTTCCTCCAAGCCAATTTCGCACTGCCGGGACGCGCTCATGCAGGCTAATCACCCTGATTTCATGGTTTTCACCGGCAACGCCAATCCTGGCCTCGCCGCAGAAATCGCGCACAACCTCGGCACTTCGCTGGGCGCCGCACGCGTCGGTCGCTTCTCCGATGGCGAAGTCACCGTCGAGATCAATCAGAACGTCCGCGCACGCGACGTGTTCGTGGTGCAGTCGACCTGCGCACCGACCAACGAAAACCTGATGGAACTGCTGATCATGGTCGACGCGCTCAAGCGCGCATCGGCCGAGCGGATCAGCGCCGTGATTCCCTACTTCGGCTATGCGCGCCAGGACCGCCGCCCGCGTTCAAGCCGCGTGCCGATCTCGGCCAAGGTCGTGGCCAACCTGCTGGAGACCGTCGGCGTCGAGCGCGTGCTCACGATGGACCTGCACGCAGACCAGATCCAGGGTTTCTTCGACATCCCGGTCGACAACATCTACGCCTCGCCGGTTCTGCTGGGCGACCTGCGCGCCAAGAACTACGAAGACCTGATCGTGGTCTCGCCGGACGTCGGCGGCGTGGTTCGTGCCCGTGCACTGGCCAAGCAACTGAACTGCGACCTCGCCATCATCGACAAGCGCCGTCCGAAGGCCAACGTCAGCGAAGTCATGAACGTGATCGGCGAGATCGACGGCCGCAACTGCGTGATCATGGACGACATGATCGACACGGCCGGCACGCTGGTCAAAGCGGCCGAAGTGCTGAAAGAGCGCGGCGCCAAGAGCGTCTACGCCTACTGCACGCACCCGATCTTCTCGGGCCCGGCCATCGAGCGCATCACCAAGGGCACGGCCCTCGACGAAGTGGTCGTGACCAACACCATTCCCCTTTCCGATGCGGCCCTCGCATGCGGAAAGATCCGCCAGCTCTCCGTGGCACCGCTGATCGCCGAGACGATCCAGCGCATTGCCAAGGGCGAGTCGGTGATGAGTTTGTTCTCGGACCAGGACAACCTGTTCTGACCTGAGAACCAAAGAGCGGGCTTCTTTTTTCGAAGAAGCCTTTTTGAATCGGAGTCGCACTGGTCGCGGTGGACTCTCACAGGAGCTAGTTATGAAATTCGTCGCTTTTGAGCGCGCCAAGCAGGGCACGGGTGCGAGCCGCCGTCTCCGCATTTCGGGCAAGACGCCCGGTATCGTCTACGGTGGTGAAGGCCTGCAGCCGCAACTGATCGAAATCGATCACAACGCGCTGTGGCATGCCCTGAAGAAGGAAGCCTTCCACTCGTCGATCCTGGAAATGGAACTCGGCGGCGCCACCAGCAAAGTGCTGCTGCGCGACGTGCAGTACCACCCGTTCCGCCAGCTGGTGCAACACATCGACTTCCAGCGCGTCGATGCCAAGACCCGCCTGCACATGAAGGTGCCGCTCCACTTCAAGGGTGAAGAAGAGTCCGAAGCCGTCAAGACCGCGCACAACCTGGTGAACCACGTGATCACCGAGCTGGAAATCAGCTGCCTGCCGTCCGACCTGCCCGAGTTCATCGAAGTGGACCTCTCCGGTCTCACGAAGAACGCCACGCTGCACGTCAACGACATCAAGCTGCCCAAGGGCGTGAAGTACGTGAGCCACGGCAAGCAGAACCCCGTCATCGTGTCGGCCGTGCCGCCGCTGGTCGCCGAAGAGCCGGCACCTGCCGCCGAAGGCGCAGCTGCTGAAGGCGCCGCACCCGCTGCCGGTGGCAAGGCTGCCGCCAAGACGGCCAAGCCCGCCGCGAAGAAGTAAGCAATTCTTCCCGTCCCCTGCAAAAGGCCCGCCTCGTGCGGGCCTTTTGCTTTGGGGGCGGCGAGATAATTCCCGCCATGATCAAGCTGTTCGTCGGCCTCGGAAACCCGGGCCCTGAGTACGAAGCCACGCGCCACAACGCGGGCTTCTGGTGGATCGACGCCCTCGCGCGCGACTGGAAACTCAACCTCGTGCCCGAGCGCGGCTACCACGGCCTCGCGGCGCGCGCCAACATCGGCGGCCAGAGCGTCTGGCTGCTGGAGCCGCAGACCTTCATGAACCTCTCGGGCAAGTCGGTGGCTGCGCTCGCACGATTCTTCAAGATCGCGCCGGAAGAAATCCTCGTCGTGCACGACGAACTCGACGTGGTGCCCGGCCAGGCCAAGCTCAAGTTCGGCGGCAGCCACGCCGGCCACAACGGCCTGCGCGACATCCACGCGCAACTGGGTACCGGCGACTACTGGCGGCTGCGCCTGGGCATCGGGCATCCCGGCGTGAAGTCGGAGGTCGTCAACTGGGTGCTCAAGAAGCCACTGAAGGAACAGCGTGAGCTGATCGACGACACCATCATCCGCACGCTGCATGCCGCGCCCGCGCTCGTGGCCGGCGAGATGGAGAAAGCGACCATGCTCATCCACACGAGCAAACCGCCCCGGCCCAAACCGCCGCGGCGGGAGCCCGGCGACGGGGGCACGCCTGCCGCCACCTAGCCGGCAACCGGAGCGCAGGAGGGAGAGAGAAATAAAAATGAAGACGAGAAAAAGAAGAGAAAAAAGGGTCGGGAAATTCGGGTTGGCTGTATTTTTAATAGCAGCCTGCGCCTATTCCAGCAGCGTGGCCGCCCAGGTTTCCGCAAAGACCTGGCGATGCGGCAGCACCTACTCGGACCGCCCCTGCGAAGGCGGCAAGACGGTGAAGGTCGACGATCACCGCAGCGATGCGGACCGCAGGGCAGCCGAAGCCGGCGCCAAGAGCAACGGTGCACAGGCCGACAACCTGGAGCGCTCCCGCCTGTCTCTGGAGAAAGCGGCCTACGACCGCGATCGCCAGGCGGCGCGGGAGGCCAGAAGCGCCGAGATGGCCGAACGGCGCATGGCCCTGTCCGAGCAGCAAGCCCGCGAGCGCGCCACCAAGGCGGCGGGCGACCCGCGCAAATCGACCATGAGTTTCAGCAGCGGCGGATCGAGCGGCAAACCGGCCGGCGATGCTCCGGCGAAGAAAAAGAAGCGGAAGTCCCGCGACTCAGACGCCGGTTGAAGAAGAAGGCGGTGAAGTAACCGCCGTCACCTTGATGGCCGTGAGGCGCTGGTATTTCTGCATCAGCGTCTCGCGGCTTTCCACATGCTCGGGGTTCAGGGGAATGCACGCCACCGGGCAGATCTGCACGCACTGCGGCTCATCGAAGTGGCCGACGCATTCGGTGCACTTGTGCGGATCGATCTCGTAGTACTCCGCGCCCATGTAGATCGCATCGTTCGGGCACTCGGGCTCGCAGACATCGCAGTTGATGCATTCGTCGGTGATCATGAGGGCCATCCCCTGATTATCGGCGGACCCGCCAGGGCCCCCGCCCGTGAATGACAAAGGCCACATTCACGGCACACTTGTTGCACTAGTCAGTTATGCTGCGCCCCGCCCCATGAGCCTGTTTCTATTCAAGCGCCTCGCCACGTTGATCGGCACGTTGATCGGCGCTTCGGTCATCGTCTTCCTCGTTCTGGAGATCCTGCCCGGCAACGCCGCGCAGATGCTCATGGGCCCCGACGCATCGCCCGACGCCGTCGCGGCGCTGGCCACCAAGCTGGGCCTCGACCAGCCCGCGTGGACCCGCTACTGGCACTGGATCGGCGGCCTCCTCACCGGCAACCTCGGCGACAGCTACGCCTACAGCTCGCCGGTGCTCGACCTCATCCTCGAACGCCTCGCCCTCACCGTGCCGCTCGCGTTGCTGGCGATGGCCTTCACCGTGGTCATCGCGCTGCTGGTGGGCGTGACCGCCGCTGCGCGCCACAACAAGCTCGGCGACGTGGGCTTGATGGGCCTGGCGCAGGTCGGCATCGCGATCCCGAATTTCTGGTTCGCGATCATGCTGATCCTGGTGTTCTCGGTGCAGCTGCAGTGGTTCTCGGCCGGCGGCTTCGAGGGCTGGGGCGAAGGCATCTTCGCGGGCCTCAAGTCGCTGCTGCTGCCGGCGCTGTCGCTGGCGGTGGTGCAGGCCGCGATCCTGGCGCGCATCACGCGCTCGGCCGTGCTCGAAGTGATGCGCGAAGATTTCGTTCGCACCGCGCGCGCCAAGGGCGTGTCGCAGCGCATGGTGCTGTGGACCCATGTGCTGCGCAACGCGATGATCCCGGTCATCACGGTGATGGGCATGCAGTTTTCCGAGCTTCTCGCCGGCACCATCGTGGTGGAGAACGTGTTCTACCTGCCGGGTCTCGGCCGCCTCATCTTCCAGGCCATCAGCAACCGCGACCTGATCGTGGTGCGCAACTGCGTGATGCTGCTCGCGGCGCTCGTGGTCATCGTCAACTTCGTGGTCGATGTGCTCTATGCCGTGATCGATCCGCGCATCAAGGCGAGCGACATATGAGCACCGTCGTCGCTCCCAGCGCCGCCGCGCTCAAGGTGCCGGGCTTCTGGCGCCGCGCGCTGCATCACCGCAGCTTCGTCATCGGCGGCGTGCTCACGCTGCTGCTCCTGCTGGCTGCCGCCCTCTCGCTCGTCTGGACGCCCTGGTCGCCCTACGAGATGGACATGGCCAACAAGCTCAAGCCCCCCACCGGCTCGCACTGGCTGGGCACCGACACCTACGGCCGCGACGTGGCCTCGCTGCTGCTGGTGGGTGCGCGCGCGTCCATCCTGGTGGGCGTGATCGCGGTCGGCATCGGCCTTGTGGTTGGCACGGCGCTGGGACTGCTCGCCGCCGCGAAGCGCGGCTGGGTCGAGGAAGCCATCATGCGGCTCACCGACTTCTCGCTCGCGTTCCCAGCGATCCTGTCGGCGATCATGATGACGGCCGTGTTCGGCGCCGGCATCGTCAACGCCATCGTCGCGATCGGCATCTACAACATCCCGACTTTCGCGCGCATCACGCGCGCCTCGGCCAACGCGATCTGGTCGCGCGAGTACATCGCCGCCGCGCGCGCCTGCGGCAAGGGCTCGTTCTCCATCACGATGCAGCATGTGCTGCCAAACATCTCGGCGGTGCTGATCGTGCAGATCACCATCCGCTTCGCCATCGCGATCCTCGCCGAAGCTGCCCTCTCCTACCTCGGCCTCGGCACGCAACCGCCGCAGCCTTCATGGGGCCGCATGCTGAGCGAAGCCCAGACGATGATGTTCCAGTCGCCGCTGCTGGCCGTGTTTCCCGGCATGGCCATCGCGATGGCGGTGCTGGGCCTCAACCTGCTCGGCGACGGCCTGCGCGATCTGTTGGACCCTCGCCTGGCGAGAGCAAGGTAAGCGACATGCCCCTTCTCCAAGTCAAGGACCTGCACATCGAACTGCAGACGCAGCGCGGCCCCGCCGAGGCCGTGCGCGGCATCGACTTCACGCTGGAGCGCGGCGAAACGCTGGGCATCGTCGGCGAATCGGGCTGCGGCAAGTCGATCACCGTGATGTCGCTCATGGGCCTGCTGCCATCGAACGCCAAGGTCACCGGCAGCATCCGCTTCGACGACACCGAGCTCGTCGGCCGCAACGAAAAGGACATGTGCCAGATCCGCGGCAACCGCATCGGCATGATCTTCCAGGAGCCGATGACGGCGTTGAACCCGGTGCACACCATCGTGCGCCAGGTCGGCGAGCCGCTGCGACTGCACCGCGGTCTTTCGAAGGCCGAGACGCGCAAGGAAGTGCTGGCGCTGCTCGAGCGCGTGGGCATTCCCGATGCGGCTTCGCGGCTCGACGCGTATCCGCACCAGTTCTCCGGTGGACAGCGCCAGCGCATCGGCATCGCGATGGCGCTGGCCTGCGGTCCTGACCTCTTGATCGCCGACGAGCCCACCACCGCACTCGACGTCACGATCCAGAAGCAGATCCTCGAACTCATCCAGAGTCTGGTTGAAGAGCGCGGCATGGCGCTGATCCTGATCTCGCACGACCTCGGCGTGATCGCGCAGACCGTCTCGAAGATGCTGGTGATGTACGGCGGCAGCGTGGTCGAGAGCGGCCCGACCGAGGCCGTGTTCGCGCGCCGCGCGCATCCCTACACGCAGGGCCTGTTCGCAGCCCGCCCGGCGCTCGGTGCACCGCGCGGCGTGCGCCTGGCCACCATCCGCGGCAGCGTGCCCGAACTGGTCGACCTGCCGAAGGGTTGCCCGTTCGCCGGGCGCTGCGGCTACACCATCGATGCCTGCCATATCACGCGGCCGCCGCCGGTGATGCTGCTGCACAACCATGCGTCGCGATGCATCCGGTTGGACGACATCGCGGCGGAGACCGTAGTTGCACCATGAGTGAATCCACCCTCGCCTCGCCGCTGCTGGAAGTGACCGACCTCGTGCGGCACTACGACCTGCCGCGCGAAAAACTCTTCGGACCACCTCCCACCGTCAAGGCACTCAACGGCGTGAGCTTCAAGGTCGAGGCAGGCCGCAGCGTCGGCATCGTCGGTGAATCGGGCTCGGGCAAGTCGACCATCGCGCGCCTCGTGATGGCGCTCGACACGCCGACCTCGGGCAGCGTGAAGCTGCTCGGGCGCGATCTGCACACGCTGCCCAAAAGCGAACTGCGCAATGCGCGACGCGATTTCCAGATGGTCTTTCAAGATCCCTACGGTTCGCTCGATCCGCGCCAGACAGTTGCGCGCATCGTTGCGGAACCGCTCGAAGCATTGGCCGAGGCGTCGCGAAAAGAACAGCGCGAACGCGCCGCCGAATCGCTCGCCGCAGTCGGCCTGCGCACGACCGACATGGACAAGTACCCGCACGAGTTCTCGGGCGGACAGCGCCAGCGCATCGCCATCGCACGCGCGCTCATCACGCGGCCCAAGCTCATCGTTGCCGACGAGCCCGTCAGCGCGCTCGACGTGTCGGTGCAGGCACAGGTGCTTAACCTCATGCAGGACCTGCAGCAGCAGTTCGGCGTGAGCTATCTGCTCATCAGCCACGACCTCGCGGTGGTCAACCACCTGTGCGACGACGTGTGCGTGGTGTGGAAGGGCCTGATCGTCGAGCAGGGTCCGCCCGGCGAGCTGTTCCGCAACGCGCAGCATCCGTATACGCGCACGCTGCTCGACGCGGTGCCACGCACGCCCACCGGCGGCACGCTGCTCGCGGCTTGACACCGAAGCGTCGCCCGCCCTTCGTAGGATGAGTGGGTCATAAGCATCTGGTTGCGCGAACGCCCTCGTCTCGCGGATGATGCTTGCCCTTTCCCGAGGACACCAAGGACACCGCCTCATGCTCAACCGACGCTCCCTGCTCGCCACCAGCGCCGCCGCCCTGGCACCGCTCGCACTGCCGCTCGACGCCTTCGCGCAAAAGAAGAAAGACACGCTGGTGATCGGCCTCACGCTCGAGCCCACCGGCCTCGACCCCACCGCCAAGGCCGGCGCCGAAATCTCAGAAGTGGTGCTCTACAACGTCTTCGAGACGCTCACCAAAATCAACTCCGACGGCGGCGTCACGCCGCTGCTCGCCGAGAGCTGGGAAGTCTCGCCCGACCTCAAGACCTACACCTTCAAGCTCAAGCGCGGCGTGAAGTTCCAGAACGGCGAGCCCTTCAATGCGCAGAGCGTGAAGTTCTCGTTCGACCGCGCGGCCGCGGCCAACAGCACCAACAAGGACAAGCGCACCTTCGCCAACATCGCGACGCAGGTGCTCGACGAGCACACCGTGGTGCTGATCAACAAGGAGATCGAACCCGACCTCTTGTTCCTGCTCGGCCAGGCGTCAGCCATCGTGGTGGAGCCCAGGACGGTGGAGACCAACGCCACCAAGCCCATCGGCACCGGCCCCTATCGGCTCGACAACTGGGCCAAGGGCTCGGCCATCGTGCTGGCCAAGTGGGACGGCTGGCGCCTCGCCGATGCCGTGCAGATCCGCAAGGTGAGCTTCCGCTTCATCTCCGAGCCGGCCGCGCAGACCACCGCCCTGCTCTCGGGCGACGTCGATCTGTTCCCGCATGCCTCGGTGTCGCGCAGCCTTGCGCAGTTCCAGAACGACAAGCGCTTCCAGGTGGTGTTCAACGCCTCGCGCGGAAAAGCCATCCTGGCCATCAACAACAAGCGCAAGCCCCTGGACGACGTGCGCGTGCGCCGCGCCATCTCAGCGGCCATCGACCGCAAGGCGGTGATCGAGGCTGCGATGGACGGACGCGGCGTCCCCATCGGCAGCCACTACGTGCCGGGCGCGCCGGGCTACGTCGACACCACGGGCATCAACGCCTACGACGTGGAGAAGGCGAAGAGGCTCCTGGCCGAAGCTGGCGTGAAGACGCCGCTCGAACTGGAGCTCGTGCTGCCGCCCCCGCCCTATGCGCGGCAGGGCGGCGAACTCATTGCCGCGCAGCTTGCCAAGGTGGGCATCGTCGCGAAGATCCAGAACGTCGAGTGGGCGCAGTGGATGAGCGGCACCTATGGCAACAAGAACTACGACCTCTCGCTGATCCTGCACGTCGAGCCCTTCGACCTCGTGAACTACACCAAGCCCGAGTACTACTGGGGCTATCAGTCGACCAAGTTCAACGAGGCCTTCGACAAGGCGCGCAATGCGCCGCGCGCGGCCGACCGGGCGCGCTACCTCGGCGATGCGCAGCGCGTGTTGGCCGAGGACGCGGCCAACGTGTTCCTGTTCCAGCCGCAGTTCATCACCGTGGCGGGGCGCAACTTGCGCGGTCTCTGGAAGGACACGCCGATCTTCGTGAACGACATCGCCGCGCTGTACTGGGCCTAGCGAGACGGTTGGGTGAAGGGTCTGCGCCAGGCCCCGGCATCCGGGTACGTCCCGAGGAAAAACCGCTCCGGGAGCAAGGCGCCGGGCCACTCGCTGCGAGAGAATGATCCGCTGCGCACGTGGCATCTTTCGTGCTGCGTGCCTTGTCTTTCGTGGCGCCGCGCCTCCCTTCGGGGCACGGTCGGCGCCGAAGCAGTCATTCGACCCTGGCCGTTTTCCGGAGATACCCACCTATGTTGAACCGTCGCACCCTCCTCACCACCGCCGGCGCCACTGTCGCGCTGGCCACCCCGCTGGCCGGCATGGCCCAAGGGCGGAAGGACGCCATCGTGATCGGCATGGCGCTCGAACCGCCGGGCCTCGATCCGACGGCCGGCGCCGCCGCCGCGATCGCCGAGATCGTGCAGTACAACATCCTGGAGACGCTCACCAAGATCAACGCCGACGGCAGCGTCACGCCATTGCTCGCCGAGAGCTGGGAGATCTCGCCTGATCTCAAGACCTACACCTTCAAGCTCAAGCGCGGCGTGAAGTTCCAGAACGGCGAACCCTTCAACGCGGCCACCGTCAAGTTCTCGTTCGACCGCGCGGGCGGCGAGAAGAGCACCAACAAGGACAAGCGCACCTTCGCCAACCTCGCGACGCAGGTGGTGGACGACTACACCGTGGTGGTCATCAACAAGGAAATCGATCCCGACCTGCCCTTCGTTCTGGGCCAGGCCACGGCGGTGATCGTCGAGCCCAAGAGCGCCGACGCCAACGCCACCAAGCCCGTCGGCACCGGCCCCTACAAGCTGGATGCGTGGGCCAAGGGCTCGTCGCTCACGCTGAGCAAGTGGGATGGCTTCCGCAGCCCCGCCACCGCCAAGATCAACAAGGTGACCTTCCGCTTCATCGCCGACACCGCCGCGCAGGCGGCCGCGCTGATGGCGGGCGACGTCGACGTGTTCACCCGCATCGGCACGCGGGTGGTGCCGCAGTTCAAGATGAACCCGCAGTTCCAGGTGATCCTGGCCGGTTCGCGCGCCAAGACCATCCTGTCGATCAACAACCAGAAGAAGCCACTGGACGACGTGCGCGTGCGCCGCGCCATCCTCGCGGCGATCGACCGCAAGGCCGTGATCGAAGGCGCGGCCGATGGCCTGGGCGTGCCGATCGGCAGCCATTACGTGCCGGGCGCGGCAGGCTTCGTCGACACCACGGGCGTCAACCCCTTCGACATCGAGAAGGCCAAGAAGCTGCTCGCCGAGGCCGGCGTGAAGACGCCGCTCGAGCTCAAGATGACGCTGCCGCCCCCGCCCTACGCGCGACAGGGCGGCGAAGTGATCGTGGCCCAGCTCGCCAAGATCGGCATCGTGGTGAAGGTGCAGAACGTCGAGTGGGCGCAGTGGCTCAGCGGCACCTACGGCAACAAGGACTACGACCTGTCGATCATTTCGCACGTCGAGCCCTTCGACCTGGGCAACTACGCCAAGTCGGACTACTACTGGGGCTACCAGTCGAAGGCCTTCAACACGCTGTTCGACAAGATCAAGTCCACCCCCAACGCCGCCGAGCGCAACAAGCTCCTGGGCGACGCGCAGAAGATGCTGGCCACCGACGCGGCCAACGGTTTCCTGTACCAGCCGCAGTTCCCGACGATCGCCAAGAAGAACGTGAAGGGTCTTTGGAAAGAAAATCCGATCTTCGTGAACGACCTGTCGGCGCTTTCTTGGGGCTAAGAAAGACGTGTCTTCCTCCGCTCCTTTGAACGAACTCTCCGCGCAGGAACTCTCGGCCGCCTACCGCGACAAGCGCCTGTCGCCGGTCGAGGTGACGCAGGCCGTGATCGCGCACATCGAGCACTGGGAGCCGCACCTGCAGGCGACCTGGCTCTTCCGCCCAGAGGCCGCGCTCGAACAGGCGCGCGCGTCGGAAGCGCGCTGGCAGCGCGGCGATGCGCTCGGTCCGCTCGACGGCGTGCCGGCCACCATCAAGGAAAACATCGCCACGCGCGGCGACCCGATGCCCGCCGGCACGGCTGCCGTCGACCTGAAGCCCACAACTTCCGACGCACCGCCGGCCGCGCGCCTGAAGGAAGCCGGCGCGGTGATCGTGAGCAAGACGACCATGCCGGACTACGGCATGTTGTCCTCGGGCCTCTCGAGCTTCCACAAGCTGGCACGCAACCCGTGGGACCTCGGCAAGACGCCGGGCGGCTCCAGCGCCGGTGCGGGCGCCGCCACTGCGGCAGGCTACGGCCCGCTGCATTTGGGCACCGACATCGGCGGATCGCTGCGGTTGCCCGCAAGCTGGTGCGGCATCTTCACGCTCAAGCCGAGCCTGGGCCGCATTCCGATCGATCCGCCCTACATGGGCCGCGCCGCGGGGCCGATGACCCGCACCGTCGGCGATGCAGCGCTGATGATGCAGGCGCTCTCCAGGCCCGACGCGCGCGACAGCATGAGCCTGCCGGCGCAAGACATCGACTGGGCCGCGTTCGACGTGTCGCCCGACCATCTGCGGGGCCTGCGCATCGGGCTGCTGCTCGACGCGGGCTGCGGCCTCGCGGTCGAGCCGGAGATCCAGACGGCGGTCGAACACGCCGCGCGCCTGTTCGAGAAAGCCGGCGCCATCGTCGAACCGATGCAGCCCTTCATGTCGCAGGCCATGCTCGACGGCATGGACCACCTGTGGCGCATGCGCTCGCTGGTGGACATGAAGGCCCTGCGCGCCGACCAGCGCGCCAAGGTGCTGCCCTACATCCGCGAGTGGGCCGAGAGCGCGGCCGAGTTCAGCGGCGAGCATGTGTTCCGCAGCTTCAGCCAGTTCCATGCGACGCGCGTGGCGGCGGTGCAGGCCTGCGCGCGCTTCGACTACGTGATCTCGCCCGTGTCGCCGAACATGCCTGCGGCGGCCGAAGCGCCTTCGCCGACCAACGATCCGCTGCGGCCGCTGGAGCACATCGGCTTCACGGTGCCGTTCAACATGTCTGAGCAGCCGGCGTCGTCGGTGAACTGCGGGTATGCGGCGAGCGGATTGCCGATAGGTCTGCAGATCGCGGGGCACCGGTTCGATGATCTCGGCGTGTTGCGCGTGTCGCGCGCGTTCGAGCAGATTCGCGAGACGCAACGGCCTTGGCCTGTGGCGCCTGAACGCTAGAGGGCGGGTCGTTCAGGGCGGCGATCACGCCGACGGGGTACCTTGCTCCGCGAATGTCCCCCGCTTCGCTCCTCCTTTATTTCGCTGCGCAAGGCACCCCATCGGCGTGCTCGTTTTCAGAGCAGTCGTTGATCAGCGAAACACCAGCAGCGTGCCCAAGTGCGCAGGGCATCGGGTGCTCCACGCAGCGAAATAAAGGAGGAGCCGAAGGCGGGGGACATTCGCGGAGGGGAGTACCCGGTGGCCTGCGCACGCTCCCCCGAACTCAAGTCGCCGCGTAGCGCCCCGGCTTGTGGTTGATCCACAAGAAGAGCCCCATCACGACCGCAGCCAGCACCGACCATCCCACGCGCTGCGGCGGAATCACGAACAGTGCGAGCAGCACCACCGTGCAGTCGATGCCGATCTGCACCTTGCCGGCCGGCCAGCCGCGCTTTTCCTGCAGGTACAGCGTCAGCACCGTCGCGCCGCCGAGGCTGGCGCGATGGCGTGCGAGGAACAGGCAACCGGTTCCCAACAGCAGGCCGCCGAGCACCGCGGCAAACGCCGGGTGCAGTGAATCGATCGACAGATAGCGCGGCGCCCAGTCGGTCATCACCGAGAGCAGCACGATCGCCGAGAAGGTCTTGAGGGTGAAGGCGCGCCCCATGTGGCGCCAGGCGAACCAGTAGAACGGCAGGTTCACCAGGAAGAACAGCTTGCCGAAGCTCACACCGGTGGCGTAGTGCAGCAGGAAGGCGACGCCCGCGGTGCCGCCCGTGAGCAGGCCCGCCTGGCCGAACAGCATCATGGCGATCGCGACGAACAAGGTGCCCGAAAAGATGGCCTGAGCGTCATCGAAGCGGGAATGGCGCAGCAAATCCGGCAAGTTGGTGGGTTGTGGCGCGTCCATGGCGGGAGCGACGCAAATCCCGCGCCACCCCCGTTTGGCTCTGGCTTCACACCAGATGGGTGGCCAGCATCTCGCGGGCGCGGGTCACGAACGCCGTCTCGCCCCGGCGACCGGGCAGAAGCTGGAACGCGACCTTGGGCAATGCGGGCAGGCCGTGCGGCGGCGCCAGCCGGGTCACGCCTTCGCAGACAGCCGATTCGTTCAGGCACGCGACGCCCAGCCCCGCAGCCACCGCCGACTGCAACCCCGCCACGCCCGACGCCACATGCGCGAGCACATACGGCACGCGCCGCCGCCGGAGCAGCGCCACGGTGAACTGGTGCAGCGAGCAGGTGTCCGGCAGCGCCAGCAGCCGCACCGGCTCGCCCCGCGCCACCCGCAGGCCGATGGCGCCCAGCCAGGCGAGCGATTCGCGCCGGACCAGGGAACCCTTCGCGGCCTGCGCCGAAGCTGAAGACGACGACGCACCCGCGATGTCCATCGCCAAGCCCACATCGAAGTCGCCGTGTGCATAGGCGGCCCGCAGCGCATCGCTCTTCAGGATGCTCACGTTCAGCCGCACCTGCGGATAGCTTTCGCCCAGACGGCCGAGCAACTGCGTGAGATCGCCGGGACGGAAGTAGTCGGTCACCGCCAGCCGCAGCTCGCCTTGCAGCGTTTCGCCGTGCAGGTCGCGAAACGCCTCGTCGCTGAGCGCGAGGATGCGCCGCGCGTACGCCAGCAGCCGCGTGCCCGCCTCGGTGGGCGCGACCCCTGCCTTGCTGCGCGTGAGCAGCGACTGGCCCGCGCGCTCCTCGAGCTTGCGCATCTGCTCGCTCACGGACGACTGCGAGAGGAACACGCGGGGCGCGGCAGCCGTGAGGCTGCCCGCGTCGATCACCGCGGCGAGGGTGCGAAGTTGTTCGAGGTCGAAGGACTGCATGGCGCTATCCATCCGTTTAACCGATGGAATCCATCATATCTTCCCGCTTTTCCGATGACCATCGGAATCCCACAATCACCCCATCGTTCATTCATTCCACAGGAGTCCACCATGCCCCACATCGTTGTCCACCTCTCCGGCGAACCCGATGCCGCCCTCACCCGCAAGACCGTCGATACCGTCGCCGAACTCACGCAAAGCGTGCTCGGCAAGCAGTTGCCGGTGATTGCCATCACGGTGCAGTACATCGCCGCCGACACCTGGTTCATCGGTGGCCAGACGCTGGCGTCGCTGGGCAAGTCGGCCTTTCACCTGGACATCAGCGTCACCGACGAGACCAACACCAAGGCCGAAAAGGCGCGCTACCTGCGCGAGGTGCATGCGGCCATGGCGAAGATCCGGCCGAACCTGCACGAGGTCTCGTACATCCACGTGATCGATGCGCGCGGCGCGGCCTATGGCTATGGCGGAAAGACCCAGGAGTACCGCCACCAGCAGGCCGGGGTTTGAACCATCCACGGGGGCATGGCACCATGCCGCCATGCCCTCCGGAAACCCGCACGCCGCCGACAGCCTCGGCAATCCGCTCACCCTGGACGACCCCGCCAGCCTCGCGCTGGTCGACGACTTCGTCATGGGCTTCATCTCGACCGAGTCGCGCGCCGTCAACCTCATCGCATTGGCCGATACCGATGCGAGCCCCATCGTGCAGGCGTACTGCGCGACGCTGCACCTCTTTGCCGAATCGCGCGATGCCGTGGCGAATGCAAGGCCGTATCTCGCGAAGGCCCGTGCCGGCGCCGCGCGCGCCACGCCGCGCGAGCAGCGCTACATCGCGGCCGTCGAGGCGTGGGCCGATGGCGACATCGCCCGCGCCATCGCACTGCACGCGGAGCAGGCGCGCGAACATCCGCGCGATCTCGTGTCGGTCAAGCTGGGCCAGTACCACTGTTTCAACACCGGTGACTGCCCCGGCATGCTGCGGCTCGCGCTCGCGGTTCTGCCCTCGGCCGCCGACGTGCCTTATGTGCACGGCATGGCGGCTTTCGGCTATGAGCAGTGCCACCTGATGCGCGAGGCCGAGGCCAGCGCGCGCCTGGCCATCGCCATGTGTCGCAAGGAGCCGTGGGCGCACCACGCGCTCGCGCACGTGATGCTCACCGAAGGCCGGCTTGCCGAAGGACTCGCGTTCATGGAAAGCGTGAGCGACACCTGGATCGGGCTCAATTCCTTCATGGTCACGCACAACTGGTGGCACGTGGCGCTCTTCCTCATCGACCTGGGCCGCGATGCCGAGGCGCTCGCTGTGTACGACGAGCACGCGTGGGGCGTGGTGAAGGACTACTCGCAGGACCAGATCGGCGCCGTGTCGCTGCTCGCGCGCCTCGAACTCGCGGGCATCGACGTGGGTGCGCGCTGGAACGACGTCGCCGGCTACCTGCTGCAACGGCAGGCTGACCATGTGCTGCCCTTTCTCGACCTGCAATACCTCTACGGACTCGCACGCGCTGGACGCCCCGAGGCCGATGCGTTGCTGCACAACATCGAGGCCTTCGCGCCCGACGCACCGCCTTCGACGCGCGCCGCATGGCAGCGCGTCTGCGTGCCTGCCGCGAACGGGCTCGTGGCCCATGCGCGTGGCGATTTCGCAGGCGCCATCGAAGGGCTGGGCGTCGCGCTGCCGCGCATGATCGAGATCGGCGGCAGCCACGCGCAGCGCGACCTCTTCGAGCAGGTGTACCTCGATGCGCTGGTGCGCACGGGCAGCGAATCGACGCTCGCTGCGGCGCAAGGCATCCTGCAGCAGCAGCTCAACAGCCAGCCCGAATCACTGCGGCTGCAGCGGCAGGCGGGGGCCGTCTATGCGCGCCTCGGCCTCGGGCAACTCGCCGCAGGAATCGCCTGAGCGCGCGGGCGCTTAGCCCTTGTCCTTCAAGTGCCGCGTCTGGTCGTAGGTCGGCTGCGGCGGCAGGTCGGCGAGGTGGCGGGTGTCGGCCCACTCGACGATCTCGATCGCATCCGGCGCGGCCGGGTCGGCGATGCGGATGCGGTTGAAGCCCGCATTGGGAATGTCGCTCCGGCGCGGCCCGCTGAGGCTCAGCCCCTTGGCGGTGCGCCACACCATGTCGAGCACGCCGCCGTGGGTGACGACGATCAGGTGCTGCCCCTTGTGGGCGGTGGCGATGGTGCCGAGCGCCGCGACGATGCGCGCGTGGAACTCGCGTGCCGTCTCGCCTTCGGGCATCGCGTGGTCTTCGCGGAACTCCAGCCATTCTTCCCACGCGCGCGGGTGCAGGCTCTGGATCTCGTCGGAGCGCATGCCCTCGACGATGCCGAAGTACTGCTCCCGCAACCCCGCCGAAGTGACCACCGGCAGCGACAGCTGCAGCGCCGCCGGCGCCGCCGTCTGCTGGGCACGCATGAGGTCACTGCTGATCAGGTGCTGCGCCGTCTCGCTCGCCAGGCGCAGACCGATGCGGCGCGCCTGTTCATGGCCGATGTCGTTCAGCGGCACATCCGCATGCCCCTGGAAGCGCAGCTCGCGGTTCCAGGCGGTTTCGCCGTGACGGATCAGGATGATGTCGGTGGTGGTGTCGGGTTTGGGCGTTGGCATTGCCGCCCATTTTCCACCGGGCGCGTGACGCTCAGGCCTTTGTGGTGGCGAGCTGTTGCACGGCCGCCACCGCCTCGACCACGAAACCCATGCCCGTGCCCATGCCGACGCGCGCGGGCGACGGCGTGAGCAGCGCGAGCACCCACGCGATGACGAAGCCGCCGACGATGGCGCAGATCACCACCACCGCGGTGTACGCGATGGCCTTGTCGGGCGGGCACTTCATCAGCACCGGCAGGCCCAGGTAGATCAGGTAGATGCCGTAGAGCGCCGCTACTGCGCCCAGCACCGACAGCGAAGGCAGCAGGCTGAAGATGCCGCCGATGAAGCCGGCCGTGCTTGCATAGGCCGACAGCTTGAGCGCGCTGATCTGGCTCTTGGTGCCTTCGAAGGTCGGTGCCATCGCATCGATGATGAGCGCGAGCACGAACACCATCACCAGCGACAGCACGTAGCCCACGACCATGTTGGCGAGCCCCGCGACGATCGGCACGCGGAAGTTGACGCCGAACATGCCGAGGCCGACGACCGAGAGGCCGATGAAGCTCGCCACCGCTGGAATCAGCGCGAGGATCATCACGTAGTTCTTGTAGAGCGAAGCGGCATCGGCCGGCTCCGCATCGATCACGGGCCAGGTGGCCTTGGGCTTGAGCAGGATGTCCTGCACGCGTTGAACCAGGTTCATTTGTTGTCCTCGACTTGAAGCGCGAATGCGCGCGCGGGTGCGTCACGCAGCGCCGGAAAGTATGTCGATCAAGACCCGCAATGGCTGCTGGCCATGAAGCCTATGCCGTGTCCTATGCCGCGACCTATGCCGTTACGCCGCTTGCCTCGATCGCGCAGAATCCCTCCATGCCTCACCTCGTTCTACTGCCCGGCCTCGCTTGCGACGAGCGCCTCTGGGAGGCCCAGCGGCCTGCCCTTTCCCCCGCCTTCGACGCCCGCGTGAGCGACGTCCAGACGCGCAACGCCACCATCGAAGCCATGGCCGCCGCCGTGCTGCGCGAGCACGCGGGGCCGCTGGTGCTCTGCGGTGCTTCCATGGGTGGCATGGTCGCGATGGAAGCGGCCCGCCAAGCGCCCGAACGCATCGCCGGGCTCGCACTGCTGGGCACGAGCGCGCGGCCCGAGACGCCCGAGATGTTCACGCTGCGCGAAGCCGCCATCGAACTGTTCGAGCGCGGCGAGGCGCGCGACGTGATCGAGGCAAATGTCTATTTCGCCTTCCACCCGACGCAAGCAAATGACCCGGTGCTGGTGCAGCGCTACCTCGACATCGTTCTGGATGCCGGCACCGCCCAGCTCATCGCCCAGAACCGCGCGGTGATGCGGCGCCCTGACGCGCGCCAGCACCTGGCCTCGCTGCGCGCTCCGGTGCTGCTGATGTGCGGCGACGACGACAAGCTCGCCCCGCCCGAGCACACCCGAGAAATGGCGGCGCTTCTGCCGCAGGCCGAGATGGTGTGGGTGCCGCAGTGCGGCCACATGCTGACGATGGAGAAGCCCGGCTTCGTCAATGCGGCGTTGAACGCCTGGCTCGCGGAGACCTTCCCGTCGGCCTGAAGAGGCTCAGTGCAGTTGGCCGCCGGTCTCGGCCACGTCCTGCTTCACCGCGAGCGCGGTGGCGACCGCGATGCGCAGCGCCTCGGTCATCATGGCGAGCGACATGCTCGGCGCACCCGGAAAGCGCGCTGCCTGCTCGGGCAGGTACGGAATGTGGATGAAGCCACCGCGCACGCCCGGCAAACCGGATACCGGATGCGTCGCGATGCGGTGCATCAGCCCGTAGAAGATGTGATTGCAGACGAAGGTGCCCGCGCTGTTCGACACCGAAGACGGAATGCCGGCCGCGCGCAGGTCGCGCACGATGGCCTTGATCGGCAACGTCGAGAAATACGCAGCCAGCGCGCCCGGCACCACCGGCAGGTCGATCGGCTGATGGCCCGCGTTGTCTGCGATGCGCCCGTCGTCGATGTTGATCGCGATGCGCTCGGGCGTGATCTCCGAGCGTCCGCCGGCCTGGCCGACGCAGAGCACCAGTTGCGGCTTCAGTTCGTCCATGGCATTCGCCAGCGCTTCAAGGGCATCGCCGAAGACGCACGGCATCTGGCGGGCATGCACCGTGGCGCGGCCGATCTTCGCGCCGTCGAGTGCGCGCACGGCCTCCCATGACGGGTTGATCGCTTCGCGGTCGAACGGGTCGAAGCCGGTCAGCAGCACGCTCGTGCGTTTCGCTTCGGTCTTGCTCATGCTGTTCAAGCCATCGCGCGAACCGCGATGCCCTCTGCCTGCAGCCGCTCGCGAATGCGGCGCGCAAACGCCAGCGCGTGCGCGCCGTCGCCGTGCAGGCACACGGTCTGCGCGTTGACTGCGACCGTGCTGCCATCGATGGCGGTCACCCGGTGGTCGCGCACGAACGCGAGGGTCTGCGCGATCGACTGCTCTTCGCTTTCGATCAGCGCGCCGGGCTGGCTGCGCGGCACGAGGCTGCCGTCGGGCATGTAGCCGCGGTCGGCGAACACTTCCTCGACAGGCGTGAGGCCGGCGCGGCGCGCGGCGTCGATCATGTTGCTGCCGGCGAGGCCGAAGAACTTGAGCGTGGGGTCGAAGCGGCGCACCGCCTCGCAGAGCGCATCGGCGAGCTCGGGCTCCTTCACCGCCTGGTTGTAGAGCTGGCCATGCGCCTTCACATGCGCAAGCTGGCCGCCCTCGGCCTTGACGATCGCGGCGAGCGCGCCGACCTGGTAGAGCACATTGGAGACGATCTCGTCGGGCGGCAGATGCATGGTGCTGCGGCCGAAGTTCTCGCGGTCGGGAAAGCTCGGATGCGCGCCGATGGCCACGCCATGTTCGATGGCCCAGCGCACGCACTGGCGCATGGTCTTGGCGTCGCCCGCGTGCCAGCCGCAGGCGATGTTGGCGGAGCTCACGAGGGCGAGCAGTGCTTCGTCGCTGCCTGCGCCTTCGCCGAGGTCGGCATTGAGGTCGATGTGCATGGGGAAGGTTCCTTCTTCTTCAGCGGGCCGGCACCGGCGCGGCCCGCTGGCGGGTGCTCGCACAGTCTATGCCGTGCCTGGCCAGCCTGCCACGGCAAGCCCTTGTGCCACCTGTGCGAGGTAGCGCTGCTGGCCGGCCCAGGCGGCGAGCGCCTCCGCGATGTCGACCTGCACCAAACGCAGCTTGCCGTTGAGCGGCGCCTGCGCGAGCTTCCAGAGGTCGGCGCGGATCACCACGCCGATGCGCGGATAGCCGCCCGTCGTCTGCGCATCGCCCATCAGGATGATCGGCTGGCCCGAGGGCGGCACCTGGATCGTGCCGGGAATCACGCCCGACGAAAGCATGTCGCCCGCACGCTTGCGCTTGAGTTCGGTGCCGGCGAGCCGACTGCCCATGCGGTTGCTCTGCGAGGTGATGCGCCAGCGTTCGCCCCACAGCACCTCGCGCGCGGCGAGCGTGAATTGTTCGAATTCGGGACCGGGCAGCACGCGCAGGGCGATGGCGCCATCGGCTTCTTCGGGACCCCAGTCGGGCCCGCGCAGGCCGAAGGGCTTGCGCGCGCGCTGCGCGGCATCGAGCCGCGATGCGCCCAGCCGCAGCTTGTCGCCCTTGCGCAGCGCGCGGCCTTCGTGGCCGCCGAAGCCGGCCTTGAGGTCGGTGCTGCGCGAGCCGAGCACGGGCACCACATCGATGCCGCCCGCGATGGCGAGCCAGCTGCGCAGGCCCGCCTTCTTAGCGCCGGCTGCATTGGCACCCGAGAGCTTGAGCACCTGGCCCGCGGCCACCGGCACGCTCCAGCAGGGCCAGAGCGGCAGGCCGTCGAGCAGCGCGCCGAAGTCGTCGCCGGCAAGCGCGATGCGCGTGTCGGTTTCGAAGCGCACTTCGCAGCCGCCCATCGTGAGTTCGAGGCCCGCGGCGCCATCCACGTTGCCGACCAGCCGGTTCGCGAGCGTGAGCGCCAGCACGTCGAGCGCGCCGCCGGGACAGATGCCCAACTGGCGGTGGCCGTGCCGTCCGAGGTCTTGCACCGACGCCAGCAGGCCGGGCTTCTGGACGACGATCATGTCTGCACGCTCTCGACGACGAAGCGCACGCGGTCGCCCGGGCGCATCAGGGTGGGCGACGCGGCGGTCGGGTCGAACATCTCGAGCGACGTGCGGCCGATGAGCTGCCAGCCGCCCGGCGACACCAGTGGGTAGATGCCGGTCTGCTCGCCGCCGATGCCGACCGAGCGCGCGGGCACGGCGGTGCGCGGCTCCGCGCGGCGAGGCGTGGCGAGTTCGGGTGGGAGGCCGCCCATGAAGGCGAAACCTGGCAGGAAACCGAGCAGGTACACCACGTACTCGCCCGCGCTGTGGCGCCGCACGACTTCCGCGGGCGTGAAGCCGGTGTGGGCCGCTACGTCGCCGAGGTCGGGGCCGTGTTCGCCGCCATAGGCCACGGGGATCTCGACCAACCGGCCTTCGACGGCCTTGGCGGAAAGCTTCGGCCAGGCTTCGAGCACCTGCGCGGTGAGCGCATCGAGCTCGATCGCGGTCGGGTCGAAGGTCAGCGTGAGGTTGTTCATGCCCGGCAGCACTTCGCCGACGCCGGGCCATTCGCGGGCCTCGGCAGCCAGCGCCCAGATGCGCTGCTGCTGAACCAGCGTGGCCGGTGCCGGCAACTCGCACAGGAGCGCTGCATCCCCGAGCAGATGCAGGCGGGGTGGCGGCAAGCCGCTCATCGCGGCTTATTCACGGCCGAGGCTGCGCACCTTGGCGGCCAGCATGTGCTCGACATTCGGCGAGACGAACTTGTTGACCTCGCCGCCGAGCATGGCGATCTCGCGCACGAAGGTGCTGGAGATGAACTGGTACTTGTCGCTGGGCGTGAGGAACACGGTCTCGACATCGGGCATCAGCGAGCGGTTCATGCCGGCGAGCTGGAACTCGTAGTCGAAGTCGGTCACGGCGCGAAGGCCCCGCACCATGGCCTTGCCGCCGCGCGCCACCACGAAGTCGCGCAAAAGACCCGAGAAGCTCTCGACGGTGACCTGGTCGCTGTAGGGCTTGACGGCTTCGCGCGCCATGTCCATGCGTTCCTGCAGGGTGAACAGCGCCTTCTTGTGATGGCCCGCCGCGACGGCGACGATCACCTTGGAGAAGAGTTGGGTTGCACGCCGCACCACGTCCTCGTGGCCGAGGGTGATGGGATCGAATGTGCCCGGATAAACCGCGATGACGTTGCTGGCCATGGTTGCTTCTTCCTCATGCAGCCGGTGCGGCTTGTTCGGCGGATTATGCAGTCCCCTCCGAGGCCAGCCGCAACAGGTGGGCATGCACCGCGCCGGCTTTCAGGTAACGAAAGCTTGCGAGGCCGACGGCTGTCAGTTCCTCGTCGTTCCATTGGCGCGGGGCTTCGAGATAAACGACGCCGCCGGGGCGCAGCGTGCGGGCTGCGGCGCGCAAGGCCGGTTCGTAGAGCGCGATGCTTTCGAAGGGCGGGTCGAGGAAGACGGCGTGCAGGCTGCCCGCCGTCGTGCGCTCGAGCGCCGTGACGCCGTTGCCGCGCTCTATGCGCACGGCCTCGGCCGACAGCTTGGCCTTCGCGGCCTGCAGTTGCGTGATCAGCCCAGCGTCCTGCTCGCACAGCAGCACGTTGGCGGCACCGCGCGATGCGGCTTCCAGGCCCAGTGCGCCGGTGCCCGCGAAGGCGTCAACGCAATGCCAACCCGGCAGTTCGCCGCCACCCGCGCCGGCCAGGCTTGCGAGCCAGTTGAAGAGCGTCTCGCGCACGCGGTCGGGCGTGGGGCGCAGGCCGGGCTTGTCGGCCACCGCGAGGCGGGTGCGTTTCCATCGGCCGCCGATGATGCGGACCTCGTTGGGTCGCACAGGGCGCGCGGGGCGCTTGGCTGCGGGTGGACGAGGGGCTGCGGTGGCTTTCTTTTGGGGCATGCGGCGAGCTTAACGCCGCGGCATCGGCGGCCGGCCGGTCAGGCGCCCGTCAACGCACGCCGCGCCAGCATCGCGGCCAGCACGAGCATGGTGCCGCCGATCAGCGCATCCAGCATCTGCCACGCGCGCGGACGCGCGAACACAGGCGCGAGCAGCCGCGCGCCGAAGCCGAGCGCGGTGAACCACAGGGCGCTCGCCATCGCGGCGCCCGCGACGAACCAGACCTTGAGCGAGCCCGCGTACTGCGCACCCGCGCTGCCCACGAGCAGCACGGTGTCCAGGTAGACATGCGGATTCAGCAGCGTGAAGCCCGCCGCCTGCGCCACCACGGCCGCGCGCGAAAGCGACACGCCCTGCGCCGACGCCTGCAGGGCGCCGGGCTGGCGCGAACGCCACAGTGCGCGCAAGCCGTAGGCACACAGGAACGCCGCGCCGAGCCCCGCGAGCACCGTCGCCAGCATCGGCCGGCCCTTCAGCGCTTGCGCCATGCCGGCCACGCCAGCGCCGATCAACACCGCGTCGCTGGCCGCGCAGAACAGCACCACGGCGCTCACATGCTCGCGCCGCAATCCCTGGCGCAGCACATAGGCGTTCTGGGCGCCGATGGCGACGATGAGCACCAGGCTCATGAAGAGCCCGTTGAGGAAAGCAGGGGTGGCGAGTTCGGCAGACATGGTGCTAGCTTGCCGCGCACCGCGGATTAATTCAAACTAAACCTTCTAACTTCAATTCAATTTTACTTAATCCACAACGATGCTCGACTACGCCGCCCTCAACGCCTTGGCCGCCGTCGTGCGCGAAGGCAGCTTCGAGCGCGCCGCGCGCGCGTTGAACGTCACGCCCTCGGCCGTCTCGCAGCGCGTGAAGCTGCTCGAAGAGCGCATCGGCGGGGCGCTGCTGGTGCGCGGCCAGCCCTGTGTCGCCACGGAAGCGGGCCTGCAGTTGTGCCGGCATGTGGAGCGCGTGGGCATGCTGGAGCACGAATTGCGCGACGCCCTTCCCGCGCTCGGGATGGGCGGCGAGGCGCACGAACGCGTCACGGTGCGCGTGGCCGTCAACGCCGACAGCCTGGCGACCTGGTTCATGGCCGCGGCCGCGGCCTTCGCCACGCAGGAAGAAGCCGCGCTGCTCGATCTCTCGGTCGATGACCAGGACCACACGGCCGAGCGCTTGCGCAGCGGCGCCGTGCTCGCGGCGGTGACCGCGCTGGCCGAGCCGGTGGCCGGCTGCAACAGCGAGGCGCTGGGCACGATGCACTACGTGGCCGCCGCGAGCCCCGAGTTCGTGAAGCGGCATTTCGCCAAGGGCGTGGGCGCCCGAACACTGGCAAGCGCGCCGAGCCTGGTGTTCGACCGCAAGGACCGTTTGCAGGCGCGATGGGTGCGCCGCGTCTGCCACCGCAACGTCGAGACGCCGCGGCATTGGATTCCATCGGCACACGCGTTCGTCGAGGCCGCATGCGCGGGGATGGGCTGGGGCATGCATCCGGCCAGCATGGTGGCCGATGCGATGCGCGAGGGCGCGCTGGTGGAATTGGTGCCGGGTTCGACGCTGCCGGTACCGCTCTATTGGCAGCAGGCGCGCGCCGCGCCGCAGTTGCTCAAGCGGCTCGGCGCAACGGTGCGTGCGGCCGCCACCGGCGGTCCGCACGCGCTGGCCTGACGGTTACTTTCCGCCGACCACCACTGTCACCATCCGCTGCGGCTGCAGCTTGCGTGCAAACGCCGCCTTGATATCGGCCGCCGTGACCGCGTTCATGCGCGTGGTCCAGGTATCGAGATAGTCCAGCGGCAGGTCGTGCCAGGCGATGTTGGCGACGTTGCCGATGAGCTTGCGGTTGCTGTCCAGCAGCAGCGGGAAGCCGCCGATCAGGTTGTCCTTCGCGGCCTTGAGCTCGCTCTCGGTCGGGCCTTCGGCCACGAACTTCGCCAGCACTTCGCGCGACATCTTCACTGCCTCTTCGGCCTGGTCGGGCCGGGTCTGGAAACCGACGCGGAACGCGCCCGCATCGAGCCCCGGCGCGAAGCCGCTGTAGATGCTGTAGGTGAGGCCGCGCTTCTCGCGCACCTCGTTGGTCAGGCGCGAGACGAAACCGCCGCCGCCCAACACGTAGTTGCCGAGGGTGAGCGCGAAGTGGTCGGGGTCCTTGCGCGGGTAGCCGGGCTGGCCGATGAAGACGTGGGCCTGGGCCGAATCGAACGGGATGCGCTCGTCCTTCGGGCCGGTCAGTGCGGCCACCGGTGCGATCGCGGGCAGCGGCGCACAACTGTCGGTGGCTGGCAGGCGCGACAGCAACGTGGTCGCCACCGATTCCGCCTCGGCACGCGTGACCGCGCCCACGATGCTGAGCTTGGCGCGGCACGGCACGATGAGCTGCTGGTAGCGCTGGCGCATGGCGGCGGTGTCGATGCGCGCCAACGTTTCCTCGGTGACCTCTTGCCCGTACGGATGCACGCCATAGACGGCCTGTGCGAACGCGCGGCCGGCGATGGTCGCGGGCTTGGTGTTGGACTCCCTGATGGAAGCGTTGATGCGTTCCCGCTCGCGCAGCCACACGTCGTCGGGAAACGACGGCTCGCCGATCTCGCGCGAGGCCAGCGCCACGGCCTTGCCGAGCAGCGCCGGGTCGGAGAGCGTACGCAGCGAATAGCTCATGCGGTCGGTGCCCGCGCTCACGTCGAAGCTCGCGCCCAGGTCGGCCCAGGCTTCGCCGAGGGCGTTCTGGTCGAGCGCGGGCTCGCCGTTCTTGCCTGCGCGCACGCCCTTCTCGACCATCGCCGAGGTCACGCTGGCCAGTCCCGCCTGCGGTGCCGGATCGCGCCGGCTGCCGGCGTCGAAGTCGACCTGCACATCGACGATCGGCAGCGCGTTGGTCGCCACGAGGTAGATCTTGGCGCCGTTAGCGAGCGTCCAGTGCTGGATGGGGAGCACGGCCTGCGCAGTGCCAAGACCGAGGCCGAGAACGGCAGTGCCGGCAAACACGGCGCGCAGCGCCAGTTTCTTGAGAGTCATCATGTGTTCCGGTCTTTCAGCGCATCTCGCCCGCGGGTGCCGCGAAGCCGCGACCGCGGGGTTTGGCTTCGAGCGGCAAGGGACGCAGCGTGGCCACCGTGAGCTGGTCGTCGCCGAAGTACTTGGCGGCCACGGCCTGCACCTGGGCGGCGGTGACGGCCTGCAGCCGGGCGACGATGCGTTCGCTCGCGTCGAGCGGCAGGCCCTGGACCCAGTTGCTGCCGAGTTCGCGCGCCTGCGCCATCACCGAGTCGCGCTTGTAGGTTTCGCTCGCAACCCACTGGGTCTTGACGCGGGCCAGTTCGGCCTCGCCCACGCCGTCCTTGGCGATGCGCGCAATCTGGGCGCGCAGCGCGGCTTCGACCACTTCGGCGCTCTTGCCGTGGGCAGGCACGCCGTCGAGCACGAAGAGCTGCGGGCCGCGGCCGATGAAGCCCGAATAGGCACCGGCGGAATCGGCCACGCGGTCGGGGCCCTGGGTGAGCGAGCGGTCCAGGCGCGCACCGGCGTAGCCATCGAGCACGGCCGAGAGCACCACGAGCGCCCACGAATCGCTGTTCGTGTCGTCGATGTTCGCCAGTTGCGGCACGCGGTAGGCGAGCGACACGTACGCCTGCTCGGCGGGCGCCTTGAATTCAAGGCGGCGGATGCCGCGCTGCACCGGCTCGACGCGCGGCTTGCGCGTGGGCACGGCACGCGCCGGGATGACGCCGTAGTACTTCTCGGCGAGCGCGCGGACCTTGGCGACGTCCACGTCGCCGGCCACCACGAGCACCGCGTTCGCGGGCACGTACCAGCGCTTGTGGAATTCGCGCGCGTCGTCGGGCGTCATCGCGTCCAGGTCGCTCATCCATCCGACCACCGGACGGTGGTAGGGCGAGGCGATGAAGACGGCGGCGTTCTGCTGTTCGCCGAGCAACGCGCGGGGCTGGTCTTCGGTGCGCAGGCGCCGCTCTTCCTTGACGACCTCGATCTCGCGCTTGAACTCGTCGTCGGGCCACTGGTTGTTGGCGAAGCGGTCGGATTCGAGCTTCATCACCTGCTCGAGGCTGCCGACCGGGATCTGCTGGTAGTAGCCGGTGTAGTCGCGCGTGGTGAAGGCGTTTTCCTGGCCGCCGAGCTGCGCCACGCGGCGCGAGAACTCGCCGGGCTTGATGTCCTTCGTGCCCTTGAACATCATGTGTTCGAGCGCATGTGCCACGCCGGAGGTGCCGTCGACCTCGTCCATCGAGCCGACGCGGACCCAGACCATCTGCACCGCGGTCGGCGCGCGCCGGTCGGGCTGGACGATCAGCGTCATGCCGTTCGCGAGGGTGAATTGCTGGGGACCCGGTGCGGCCGCGGTGGCGGCGGAAGATGCAACGGGGGCCGGTGTGGACTGGGCCAGCGCAGGCATGGCCCCGGACGCCATCAGCGCCACCGCCAGCACCGCACCAGACGCAGCACTGCGTGGCGAGAGGTGTTTCATAGAATGGGTCGGATTGTAAAAAGCTCCTGATGTTCAGTTTCTTCAAGAAAAAACCGCCTGCCGAAACCCCCGACACGCCGGCGCCCACACCGCCGGCCGCGCCGGCCCCTGCCCTGGAGCCCGCGCCCGCACGCTCGGTGTTCTCGCCTTCGAGCTGGTTCGGCGCGAAGCCGGCGGCCGAAGAAGCCCCTGTGACGCCTGCGCCGGTGCCAGCTCCGGCACCCGTGCCCCCGCCAGCGCCAGCGCCCACACCTGTCGCGGCACCTGCACCGGTTGTCTCGCCCGCCCCGGCCCCCGTTGTGGCGCCCACACCAGTGCCGGCCCCAGTCGTGCCGGCACCCTCTCCGGCGCCAGCACCCGCGCCCGTCTTCGTTCCACCGCCTCCGCCACCCGCGCCCGCTCCGGCCCCTGCGCCCGTCGCGACAACCGCTGTCGCGACCGAGCGCAAGGGCTGGTTCGACAAGCTCAAGACGGGCCTGCGCAAAACGGGAACCGGCATCCAGGCGGTGTTCGTCAACGCGCAGATCGACGACGCGCTGTATGAAGAGCTCGAATCCGCCCTGCTGATGGCCGACACCGGCGTCAAGGCCACCGAATACCTGCTCGACGACCTGAAGGTCCGCGTCAAGCGCCAGATGGCCACCGATGCGGCGCAGGTCAAAGTGCTGCTGGCCGAAGCCATCGCCGATCTGCTGCGCCCGCTCGAGAAACCGCTGTTCATCGGCCAGTTCACGCCCACCGTGATCATGGTGGCCGGCGTCAACGGCGCGGGCAAGACGACCTCCATCGGCAAGCTCACCAAGCACCTCGCCACCGAAGGCGCCTCGGTGCTGCTGGCGGCGGCCGACACCTTCCGGGCGGCGGCGCGCGAGCAACTGCTGGTCTGGGCCGACCGCAACACGGTCGAGATCGTGAGCAACGAGGGTGGCGACCCCTCGGCCGTGAGCTTCGACGCGGTGAACGCCGGCAAGGCGCGCGGCAAGGACGTGGTGCTGGTCGACACCGCCGGACGCCTGCCGACGCAGCTGCACCTGATGGACGAGCTCAAGAAGATCAAGCGCGTGGTCACCAAGGCCGACGCCAGCGCGCCGCATGAAGTGCTGCTGGTGATCGACGGCAACACCGGGCAGAACGCGCTCGCGCAGGTGAAAGCATTCGACGAGACGCTGGGCCTCACCGGCCTGATCGTGACCAAGCTCGACGGCACGGCCAAGGGCGGCGTGCTGTGCGCCATTGCGCGCGAACGGCCGATCCCGGTTTACTTCATCGGCGTGGGGGAGAAGCTCGAGGACCTGGAGACCTTCAACGCGCGCGAATTCGCGCAGGCACTTCTGGGCTGACTTCGGGCCGATCCGGGAATAAAAAAAAGCGGCCCCCGCTTGCGCCGGGGCCGCTCTTCACTTTTCTTCTTCTCTCCCTTCCCCCTGGTTCTTGTGCCGTACGGCCCCCTGGGCGGCGTCGGAATGCAGTGAAGATATTCGGCGGAGCGAATGCTCACCAGTGCCGAAAGTCATGCCATTCGATCCTTACTTCGGCGATCGGATTGCAATTACTACCAATGTGTTCAGGCATCGACCATTGAGGGCCGGGTCGCCACCTTCGACCCGGCAAGCTCGGCCATTGCCTGGAGCAACGCAGCCGCCACGACGGGCTTGAACAGCACCGGCACCTGCGACTCCCGCACACGCTGCAGGCGGGCGGGCGAGGTCTCGCCGGTGATCAGCAGCAGCGGGATTTCGGCACGGCCCTCGCTCGGCCCCTGGCAGAGGCGCAGGCCGGCATCGAGGCCGTCGACGCCATCGGCCAGGCGGTAGTCGCACAGCAGCAGATCGAACGGGCGCCCTTCGCCGTGCGCCTTTTGCAGGGCGGCGGCAGCGCCGGCCTCGTCGGCCACGGCGTGCGCATCGACCGCGTGCGAGCGCAGCAGGCCCACCATGGCCTCGCGGATCTCGAGTTCGTCGTCCAGCAGCAGCACGCGCCCCGGCAGCGGCGGCGCGATCCTGCGTTGCGGCGCCTGCGCCAGGTCTCCCGTCTCGGAGGGAAAGGCCGGCTGCAGCCCGCTGGCCTGCGCACGGGCGAGCGGCAGCACGACGCGAAAGTGCGTGCCGCGCCCCGGACGCGAATGCATCTGCACCGGATGGCCGAGCAGCCGCGACAGCCGCTGCACGATCGACAGCCCGATGCCCAGGCCCCGGGAGCGGTCGCGGCCCGGATTGTTGATCTGATAGAACTCTTCGAAGATGCGGCCCGACTGCTCGGGCGCGATGCCGATGCCGGTGTCGCGCACCTCGACCCACACCGAATCGCCGCGCTCGCGCGCCATCACCGTCACGCCGCCGTGGGCCGTGTACTTGAGCGCGTTGTCCATCAGGTTGGACAGCATGCGGTGCAGCAGTTGCGGATCGCTGTGCACCCACAGGCCGCTGGCACGCACCCGCAATTGCAGCTGCTTCTGCTCGGCGCGCGCCGAGAAGGTGTGGTTGAGCGGCAGGAAGAGCGCGTCCAGCTGCACCGGCTGCGGCACCGGCGTGATCACGCCCGCATCGAGCCGCGAGACGTCGAGCATGGTGTCCAGCGAGGCGCCGAGCGCATTCACCGCGCGCATCAGGCGCTCGGCATTGCGACCCTCGGGGCGGTCGCGCAGCTCGTTCTCGAGCGCGGCGCCAAAAAGCGCAATGGCGTGCAGCGGCTGGCGCAGGTCGTGGCTGGCGGTGCCGAGGAAGCGGGTTTTCTCTTCGCTGGCGCGCTCGGTGGCGGCGATCTGCTCGCCCAGGCGCGCGGCCAGAGCCTCGTTCTCGAAGCGCAGCATGAGCGACTCGGTCAGGAGCCTGTGCTGGCCGATGCCCGCGCGCAGCGTCAGCAGCAGGTAGGCCGCGCCGGCCGCCGCCAGAAAGAGATGGAGGCCGTCGCCCTGCCATGCCAACGCGGTGATCAGGCCCAGCGACATGGGGAGCGTGTAGCCGAACAGCGCCGACTTCAGCGGCCAGAGCGATTGCGCCGCGCGCGCGCAGCTGCCCACGATCACCGCCATCAGCAGCGAGGTCATCGGCAGGTTGTCGTAGGGCACGATGAGCCAGGGCACCACCGCCGTGATCATGCTGACCAGCGTGACCATGCGGGAGATCTTGCGCGCCCAGTACGCGCTTTCCCGCGCAGGGCGCAGCGGGGTCCAGCGCGGCGTGAAGAAGACGTAGATGTCGGCAATCACCAGGCCGCCGATCCAGAACAACAGGCTCAGGTTGCGCAGCTGCGAATAGATGATGCAGCCGAACACCACCACGAAAGCCATGTGGGTCAGCGTCGAGACGATGTAGGTGTCGTAGACAGAAGCGACGTGCTCGCGCAGCACCCGCTGGCCGAGGGTGTGGTCGGCGGACGGGTCGCTGGACGCCACGGCCGGCAAGCTCAGAAGCTCGTCAATGCAGCGTGCTGATCAACTGGGCGCGCGAGCGCATGCCGAACAGCAGCAGGATGGTCGAGACGTGGTTCTTCACCGTGCCCTCGCTCAGGTTGGCGAGCTGGGCGATTTCCTTGTTGGCCTTGCCCTCGAGCACCCACTGCAGCACCTGCATCTGGCGCGGCGTGAGCTCCTGCCATGCGCTGGCGTGGGCGAACTCGGCATAGCCGGTGAGCGCCTTCGGAACGGTGGGCGGCGGGTTGTCGGCGGCATCGGGGTCCAAGAGGCCGCAGGCGCGGATGAAGCTCACCACCTCTTTCAAGTCGGCCGACTTGGGGAGGAAAGCGCTGGCACCCAGTGCGAGCACGCCCTGCGCCAGCGTGCTGTTGCCGGTGCCGGACAGCACCACGATGCGCGCCGCCGGAAAGCGCAGCCGAAATTCCGCCAGGCCGCTCAGTCCGTGGGTGTCGGGCAGCGCCAGGTCGAGCAGCACGAGGCCGATGGCGGATTGATGGGCTTCGTACAGCGCGAGGGCGTCGGTGACGTTGCCGGCCTCGAAGACCTCGATGCGCCCGCCCGAAGAGCTGGCTTGGGCCTGCACCAGCGCACAGACCCCCAGGCGGAGCAGATCGTGGTCGTCCACGACCAGGATCGCAGTCGGTGCGCGAACCGGAAGACCCGCCCCCGCTGTCTCTGGCGGAGGCGTGGAAGAAGAATCGAAGGGAGTCACGCGTTTGATCTTAGCGGGGCAAAGGGCCCGCGACAGTGCCCTAAGTCATGGCGCGGTGCGCCCACTGGGCCGGAATTGCTACTTTTTCAGTAGCATTCGCAGCGCTTGCCCGCACTTGCCATCCGCGAGTGCCGTGGGCACCATCGAACTCTCGCCGCATCGAACGGCGCTTCTTCAGGAGACTCACCATGATGCACACCGCTGCCGCCCCGCTGGCATCGAGCGACCGCAAGGTCGACCGGCTGCTCGCGCACTACGAGGAAAGCCACCGCAATCCGACCAACGAGCTGATCCACTACATCGCCATCCCGGCCATCATGCTGAGCATCGTCGGGCTGCTTTTCGCGGTTCACCCATGGGTGGCCTATGTTTTCGTGGCTGCGAGCCTCGTCTATTACGCGTTGCTGCGCTCAGCGGCCTTCCTGGTAACGATGCTGGTGCTCACCGCGCTGGCCCTGGCGCTGGTGCATGCGATGGGCGGGCTTGTTTTGCCGATTTCAGCCGCAATCTTTGTTATGGCCTGGATATTCCAGTTCGTGGGCCACAAGATCGAAGGCAAGAAACCTTCGTTCTTTGAAGACATCCAATATCTCTGGGTCGGCCCGCTGTTCGTTTTGTCGAAGCTGTTCCTGAAGATGGGGATTCGTTGGTAGTAGCTTTTGCCTATCAACGCGATAAAAACTCAAGGGAACCCTTGGTTTAGCACTCCCTCTAACCGAGTGCTAATATGGCCAATACAAAGGAGTTTCCCCTGATGACAACGCTGTCTGGAGTCTCTGCCAACCAGCTGGCCGTCGCCAATCCATGGTCGATGGTCCCCCCGCTGGGCAACCTGGATGCTTATATTTCGGCCGCGAACCGCCTGCCGCTGCTCACGCTCGAAGAAGAGCAGGGCTTCGCTCGCAAGCTGCGCGACCAGAACGACCTTGACGCCGCCGGCGCGCTGATCCTGTCGCACCTGCGCCTCGTGGTTTCCATTTCCCGCCAATACCTGGGCTACGGGCTGCCGCACGGCGACCTGATCCAGGAAGGCAATGTCGGCCTGATGAAGGCCGTGAAGCGCTTCGACCCTGACCAAGGTGTGCGGCTGGTGAGCTACGCCATGCACTGGATCAAGGCCGAGATTCACGAGTACATCCTGAAGAACTGGCGCATGGTCAAGGTCGCGACGACCAAGGCCCAGCGCAAGCTGTTCTTCAACCTGCGCTCGATGAAGCAGGGCTTCAAGGCCGACTCGGCCGCGTCCGACAACGGCACGCACCGCGAAACGCTGAGCCCCGACGAGGTGTCGCAGATGGCGACCCGGCTCAACGTCAAGCCCGAGGAAGTGCTCGAGATGGAAACCCGCCTGTCGGGCGGCGACGTGCTGCTCGATCCGGGTCCGTCGGACGACGGCGACGAAGCCTTCGGCCCGATCGTCTACCTGGCCGACGCCACACAGGAGCCGACCGCTCTGCTCGAATCGCAGCAGCGCGACCGCCTGTCGAGCGACGGCATCGCCACCGCGCTCGAAGCGCTGGACGACCGCAGCCGCCGCATCGTCGAAGAGCGGTGGCTCAAGGTCAACGACGACGGCTCGGGCGGCATGACGCTGCACGACCTGGCTGCGGTGTACGGCGTGAGCGCCGAGCGCATCCGCCAGATCGAAGTCGCGGCGATGAAGAAGATGAAGAAGGCACTGGCGGACTACGCGTAAGCCGCCGCCCTCTTTCAGCAAAAAGCCCGGCAATGCCGGGCTTTTTCATGGGCCTTTGGAGAGCGTCCGCAGCGCCCGTTTCGCGATGTAGCGCGTCGCATCGGTGTCCGATTCCGCGACCCATCGTTTGCACAACTTGTCGACCCATTCCCCTTGCGTCTTGCTCGCATCGTTGAGCCAATTCGCGACCGAGTTCTGCACGTAGCGGCTGCCATCCGCCCGCAGCGGCTCGATCAGCGGCAATGCGCGCCAAGGTTCCGCCTTGAGCGCCTCGATTTGCGCGCACCACACGCCGCGCGGACGCGTGAGTTCGCTGGCGAAACGGCGGATGTTCGGATCGGCGTCGAACACCCACGGCTGCAGCAGCGCAAGCGCTTCCTCCAGCGAGACGATGACCGCGTCCCGCACCGCCATCCAGGCGATCTCGCGCACGCCGAAATGCGAGTCGGCGGCGAAGCGGCGCACCGCTTCGAGTTGCGCCGGCAAAGGCAATCCGGAAAGCGCGACCCACTGCGCGGCCCAGCAGCGCGCCACGTCGCTCGCGTGCGTGGCCAACCGGTGTGCGACGGCATCGCGCTCGGCGTGAAGCGCCGTCAGGTCGTAGAGCGCACGGGCAATGTGCGTATGGCGCTGCATCGGTTTGAAGGCGCCGAGCATGGCAATGGTGTCCACCAGACGTTCGCTTGTTGCATCGAGCCCGACGTGCCCTGCCACGCTGCGCGCCAACTGCGGCAGTTCAAGCGCCAGGAATTCGTTGAGGTTGACGGTCTCGAGCAGTCCGTCGTTGAGAGCGCGCAGTACCTCGGGCGGAATGAGCGCGATGCGAAAGGCGCCTTTGCGCGTCTTCAGGTGATCGACCGACGTGACGACGGCTACAGCGTCCACGGGCCGGTCCTCCTCAGGAACCCAGCAGCGTCTTCAGGTCCGACACCATCGACGGCACGCCCGCACCATAGCGCGCGTAGAGACGCAGCCGGCCCTGCGGGTCGTAGATGAAGCTCGCGGCCGAGTGGTCCATCGAGTAGCTGGTGGGCGTCTTGCCGTCGACCTTCTTGTAGTAGACCTTGAAGTCCTTGGCGGTCGCGACGAGCTCGTCGGGCGTCGGGATCAGCGCGACGAAGTTCGGATCGAATGCGCCCATGTAGGCCTTCATCACCTCGGGCGTGTCGCGCGCCGGGTCGACGGTGACGAACAGCACCTGCAACTTGTCGCCGTCCTTGCCCAGTTGCTGCTTGACCTGCGCCATCTCGGTCATCGTGGTGGGGCAGACGTCGGGGCATTGCGCGTAGCCGAAGAACAGCACGACCGCCTTGCCCTTGAAGTCGGCCATGGTGCGGACCTTGCCGTCGGCGTCCTTCAGCGAGAAGTCCTTGGCGTAGTCGGCACCGGTGATGTCGACCGCATTGAAGCTCTGCTTGGTCTCGCTGCAGGCCGAAAGCCCCACGCCCAGTGCCGCCACGGCCATGCTGCCGGCGATCAGTTGGAGAGCGTTGCGCTTGTTCATGGGACGAGGAGTGTTCGATTCAATGGAGGTAGTGATCGACGAGCAGCGCCAGGAACAGCACGCTCAAATGGATCAGCGAAAAGCGGAAGGTCTTGCGCGCGAGCGTGTCCGAGTAGTTGCGCCAGAGCGCGAACGCATAGCCCGTGAAACCGATGCTCACGGCCACGGCGACCGCCAGGTACAGCCAGCCGCTCATGCCGTAGATGAAGGGCATGAGGCAGGCCGCGAAAAGAATGAAGGTGTAGAGCAGCACCTGCAGCCGCGTGAACTCGTTGCCGTGCGTGACCGGCAGCATCGGGAGGCCCGCCTTGCGATAGTCCTCGACACGGTAGAGCGCGAGCGCCCAGAAGTGGGGCGGCGTCCACAGGAAGATGATGAGAAAGAGGATCAGCGCCTCCGGACCCACGTCGCCGGTCATGGCGGCCCAGCCCAGCACTGGTGGCATCGCGCCCGAGGCACCGCCGATCACGATGTTCTGCGGCGTCAGCGGCTTGAGGATCACGGTGTAGATCACCGCATAGCCGACGAAGGTGGCGAAGGTGAGCCACATGGTGAGCGGGTTGACGGTGAACCACAGCAGCGCCGAACCCGCCGCGCACAGGAGCGCCGAGAACACCAGCGCCTGCAGGTCGCTGAGCTGCCCGCGTGCCGTGGGACGCCACGCCGTGCGCTTCATCTTGGCGTCGATGCCCTTCTCGACCAGGCAGTTGAACGCCGCCGCCGCGCCGGCCACCAGCCAGATGCCGATGCAGGCGAGCACGGCGCGCTGCACGTCGAACCACGAGGGCAAGCCGGGCACGGCGAGCACCATGCCGATCAGCGCGCAGAACACGATCAGCTGCACCACGCGCGGCTTGGTCAGCGCGTAGAACTGGCGCAGCACGTTCGCGGTGCTGGTGTGCTGAACGGGGATCGGGGTGCTCACGCGGGGGCTTTCTTCGAGGTGGGGGTCGTGGACGTACCGCGTGCATTGTCGTCGGCACGCGTTGTGGCGGTTTCGACGGCTTCGCGGCGGCTCTCGCACAGGGCCCAAGTCAGCACCACGGCGAGCGCTGCGGCACCACCGGTGTGAAGCACGGCGGCGGCCAGCGGCCAGCCGAGCAGCACGTTGCCGAGACCCGTGGCGAGTTGGAGCAAAGCGAGGCCCGCCAGCCAATGGGCCTGCGGGCGCAGCGCGTCGATGCGGCGCAGGCGCCAGGCGAGCACGCCGAGTGCGACGAAGACGGCGTACGCCATCAACCGGTGCGCGTAGTGGATGGCGGTGAGCGCCGAGAAATCGAGCGGCTGGCCGTCGCCGGTCACGCCGAGGTGGCGCCAGATCTCGAACCCCTGCGCGAAATTCATCGGCGGCCACCAACTGCCCTGGCAAGTCGGGAACTGGGTGCAGGCGAGCACCGCGTAGTTGGTGCTGACCCAACCGCCGAGCGCGATCTGCAGGACGAGCAAGACGGTGGTCGCGATCAGGCCGTTACGCAGGGCCGGCGACACCGGGGTCGGCAAACGGTCTGCGGCAACCTGCCGATAACGGACCGCCTGGATGCACAGCAGCGCGAGCAGGGCGATCGCACCGAGCAAATGCAGCGTGACGATCGCGGGGAAGAGTTTCCAGGTGACGGTCATTGCACCGAAAGCACCTTGCAGGCAGACCCAGACCAATGTCGCTGCCGGCCACCACGCACTGAGCGTGGCGTGGTCGCCGTCGCCCGGCTCGACCGGCT
The DNA here is from genome assembly GCF_050435205.1 of Variovorax sp. W2I14. Classification (NCBI taxonomy): domain Bacteria; kingdom Pseudomonadati; phylum Pseudomonadota; class Betaproteobacteria; order Burkholderiales; family Comamonadaceae; genus Variovorax; species Variovorax sp. W2I14. The sequence continues at coordinate 4,035,282 of NZ_JBNDJX010000001.1, forward strand.
TTCGGAATTGGCGGCGCCGCACGATCCACGTCGCACCGGCCAGCGTGAGGATCAGCACGCCCACACCGGTCGCCAGATAGCGATGGACCATCTCCACCCACGCCTTGCTGTGCGTCACCGGCCCCGTTGGCTGGGCCGACTGCGCCATCGCGATCTCGTGCCGCGCGCCGACCGGGCTGGCGTTGCCGTAGCAACCGGGCCAGTCGGGACAGCCGAGGCCCGAATCGGTCAGGCGCGTGAAGGCACCGAACAGCGTGAGGTCGAAGGTGAGGAACAGCGTGAGCACCGTCAGCGCATGCAGCCGCCGCGCCGGGCCATGCCCCGCGTTGCGGCGCCACACCCAGACGAGCGGCCCGAGCGCGATCAGCACGCCGGCCGCCATCAGCCAGGCGATCGGTGCGAGGTCGTACAGGGAGCTCGTGTCGGTCATGGGCAAATCAGCGGCCGGGTTCGTCCCACGAGGACGAGGCGCGCAGCAGGCGATCGATGTCGCGCTTGGCGCGGCTCGCGCCGGCGGCATCCATGCGCGCGGGGAAACGCATCATCCAGTTGCCCATCGGGTCGACAACATAGAGGTGCTCGGCGAGGGAGTGGCCCGACACGGGCGCAAGCCACTTGGCCAACTGGTCGGCCGGCACGCGCAGCACCGTCGCGCCATGCAGGCCATTGTTCAGGCGCTCGGGGATCGGCGCCGCATCGCTCACGAGCCAGACGCGGTCCATGCGGTCCTTCTCGCGGCCCAGGCTCTCACGAAGCTGCCGCTGCAGGTAGAGCTGCTGTTCGCACAGCGCATCGCAGGCCGCATCCGCCACCGCCACCAGCAGCCACTGTCCCTTGAGCGTGGCGACGTCGACCGGCGCGCCGTTGCGGTCGGTGGCGGTCAGCCGGGGCAATTCGCGCTGCGGGTTGATCAGCTCGCCGTAGACGCTGCGGCCCTCGGGGCGGATCACGTAATAGGTGAAGTACGACGCGATGACGGGTGCGGCGCACATCAGCAGCACCGCGATCATCTTCCAGCGCCCGACGACCGTGCGCCGGCCCTCGGCGCCGTCGAGCGCCTGGTTGGGCGACGGCATCGAGTGCACCGTCAGGCCCAGCGGCTCGTCAGAGGCGGCGCTCATCGCGTGCGCGGCGCCGCGAGCGGCGGAAGGGGGTGATGAATTGGAACCAGACATAGAGGATGACGACGAGGGCCGAAAGGCCGAACCACTGGAATGCGTAACCGTAGTGCCTCTCCAGCCCCAATGCCGGGGCCGGCCAGTCCCGCTGCAGGCCCTCGGAGGCCGGGCCGGTCTGCTGCAGCGACACGTCAGTGCGCAGCGGCAGCTTGGTTTCGGCACGGAACGCCTCCAGGTCGAGATTTTGCCGGATGGCCGAAGACCCCTCGGCGGCCGGTGGCGGCACGGGCGCGGAAGCCGCCGAGGCGGGTGCCGGGGCGGCCGCTGTCGACGATGTGCCCAGCTCGAGCAGATGGCTCGGCGGCGGCTCGATCAGGCCCGTGACCTCGACGATGCCGGCCGGCGTTTCGACCGCCCCGAGCTTCGTGCGGTCGACGAAATTGCGCTGCACCCAGCCGCGCTGGATCATCACCGTCTGCTCGGTGCCTTCGAGCGCGAACGGCGTCAGTACATAGAAGCCGGGCACGCCGTGCATCTGGCGGTTGTCCAGGTAGACCGTCTGCGGCGTGAGCCAGAGGCCGCGCAGGCGCACCGGGCGGTGCAGCGCATCGCTCGCCTGCGGCAGCGCGAGGAACGCGGCCTGGTCGAGCGCGGGCTTCTGCTTTTCGGCATCGATGCTGGCCTGCAGCGCCTCTTTCTGCGCGGCCCGCGAGAGTTGCCAGCGGCCCAGCGAGACGGTGGCGGCCAGCGTCAGGATGGCCGCGATGGTGACGAGCCAGAAACGGCCGCGGCGTCGCGGTGCTTCGGCGTTCAGGGGTTCAGGGATCACTGGAGAGGACGGGGCGTGCGGCCGATAATGCGGGTCATGAAATATTTCGTCACCCTGGTGTTCCTGGGGATCTTCGCGAGCCTCGGATTTGCGCTGTACTTCATGCTGAAGGACGGGCGCAACGGGCGCGCCAAGAGTGGCGGCATGGCGCGCGCCCTCACCTTTCGGATCGGCCTGTCGGTGTTTTTGTTCCTCTGCATGCTGCTCGCCTGGAAATTCGGCTACATCCAGCCCACCGGGCTCCCGCTCGGCAAGTAGATGGTGCTCGTTCCAGGAGAACCATGAAAAAGGCGCCTTGCGGCGCCTTTTTTCTGGAATGACGCGAGGCTCTTCGCTCAAAGCCAGTAAACCAGCATGTAGAGACCCAGCCACACCACGTCAACGAAGTGCCAATACCAGGCAGCCCCCTCGAAGCCGAAGTGGCGCTCGGGCGTGAAGTGGCCCTTCTGCAAGCGCAGCGTGATGAACAGCAGCATCAGCATGCCGATGAACACGTGCAGGCCGTGGAAGCCGGTCAGCATGAAGAAGGTCGAGCCGTAGGTGCCCGAGCTGAGCTTCAGGTTCAGCTCGGTGTACAGGTGGTGGTACTCGTAGCCCTGCACGCCCAGGAAGACGATGCCCAGCAGCACGGTGAGCCACATGAAGCGGATGGTTTGCGCACGATGGCCGGCACGCAGCGCGTGGTGGGCGATGGTGAGCGTCACGCCCGAGCTGAGCAGCAGCGCGGTGTTGATGGTGGGGAGCCAGAACGGACCCACGGTCTGGAACGGCTCGACGATGTCGGCCGGCGAAGCGGTCGCACCGGCGGCCACGCTCGGCCAGACGGCCTTGAAGTCGGGCCAGAGGATCGCGTTGTCCAGGCTGCCGAGCGTCGGCAGCGCATGGGTGCGTGCCCACCACAGCGCGGTGAAGAAGGCACCGAAGAACATCACTTCCGAGAAGATGAACCAGCTCATGCTCCAGCGGAACGAGAGGTCGATCTTGTGGCCGTACTGCCCGCTCTCGCTTTCGCCGATGGCCGCACGGAACCACACGAAGAGCGTGGCGAGCCAGCCGACCATGCCGGCCGCGAGCGACCAGGCGCCCCACTCGTGGCCATTGATCCATTGCGCCGCACCGAGGATCACGAAGAACAGACCGGTCGCGGCCATGACCGGATAGGCCGAGGGTCCGGGCACGAAGTAGTAGGGCGTGGTGCCGTGGGTGGTTGAACTCATATCAGCTCCTGGCTTTCTTTCTTCTCTCGATTCAATGGATTCTTGTTTGTCGTGGGGTTCGTCAGGCCGTGGCAACCACATACCGCACCAGCACCACCAGCCCGACGACGAAGACGATCACCGCGATGAATGCCACCGCGATGATGTGCAACGGATTCAGCTTGCCCAGGTCTTCCTGGTAGGCGCTGTTCTTGCGAACGCCGAAGAACGACCAGCCCACCGCCTTCACCGTGTCCCACAGCGTGGCCTTCGGCTTGTTCGATGGCGGAACGGTCATCACGAGCGCGGCTCATTGGCGGTGCTTGTGACTGCGGCCACCGGCGCTGCCGGCGTCTTGCCGCCCACCTCGAAGAAGGTGTACGACAGCGTGATGGTCTTCACGTCCTTGGAGATCTTCGGGTCGATCACGAACGCGACCGGCCACTGCTTCTTCTCGCCCGGATCGAGCGTGTACTGGTTGAAGCAGAAGCACTCGAGCTTGTTGAAGTAAGGCGCGGCCTGCTGCGGCGCGTAGCTCGGAATCGCCTGCGCGGCCATGCGGCGGTTCTGCACGTTCTGGAACTCGTACATCACCGTGTTGAGCTGGCCCGGGTGCACCTCGATGGTCCGCTCGGCGGGCTTGAAGTCCCAGAGGCCGCCACGCACGTTGGAGTCGAACTCGACCTTGATCGTGCGGGTCATGTCGACCTGTGTGTTGTCTGGCACGCGCACGTTCTTGCCGCCACTCGCGCCGCCCGGCACCTCGAGCTCGGAGAGCGCGAGGATGTTGATGCCGGTCATCTCGCAGATCGCGCGGTACATGGGCACCAGCGCATAGCCGAAGGCGAACATGCCGCAGGTCACGACGGCGAGCTTGCCCACCATGCGGACATTGGCGCGGCGGATGCGTTGGCCGAGACTCATGCGTGCTGCTCCGGTTCGTTGGCCAGCGGTCAGCGACCGCTGAAGAAGACCATGCGCACGATGAAGCCGATGAAGAAGATCACCGCGATGGAGGCCAGCGTGAGCCCCATGCGGCGGTTGTTCCTTCTTTGCTCAGGCGTCGTCATTTCGTGCGGTCGATCAGCCGATCACCTTGGTGGCGGTCGGATCGAGCTTGGGCGGGTTCTCGAAGGTGTGGAACGGGGCCGGCGACGGCACTTCCCACTCGAGGCCTTCAGCCGCTTCCCACGGCTTCTGCGAAGCCTTCTCGCCCTTGCCGCGCATGGTCGGCAGCACGACGAACAGGAAGAAGTACAGCTGGGCGAAACCGAAGAAGAAGGCACCGACCGACGCGAGCGCGTTGAAATCGGCGAACTGCATCGGGTAGTCGGCATAGCGACGCGGCATGCCCGCGAGGCCCAGGAAGTGCATCGGGAAGAAGGTCACGTTGAACGAGATCAGCGACCACCAGAAGTGCACCTTGCCGCGCGTTTCGTTGTACATCACGCCGGTCCACTTGGGCACCCAGTAGTAGAAGCCCGAGAACATGGCGAACAGCGAGCCGGCCACCAGCACGTAGTGGAAGTGGGCCACCACGTAATACGTGTCCTGCAACTGCGTGTCGATCGGTGCGACCGCGAGGATCAGGCCGGTGAAGCCGCCCATCGTGAACACGAAGATGAAGCCGACCGCGAAGAGCATGGGCGTCTCGAAGGTCATCGAGCCCTGCCACATCGTGGCGATCCAGTTGAAGATCTTCACGGCCGTGGGCACCGCGATCAGCATGGTCGCGTACATGAAGAACAGCTGGCCGGTGAGCGGCATGCCGGTCGTGAACATGTGGTGTGCCCACACGATGAACGACAGGATGGCGATCGACGAGGTGGCGTACACCATCGAGGCGTAGCCGAAGAGCTTCTTGCGGGCGAAGGCCGGCACCACCTGGCTGATGATCCCGAAGGCCGGCAAGATCATGATGTAGACCTCGGGGTGGCCGAAGAACCAGAAGATGTGCTGGTACATCACCGGGTCGCCGCCGCCGGCGGGGTTGAAGAAACTGGTGCCGAAGTGGCGGTCGGTCAGCGTCATCGTGATGGCGCCTGCGAGCACCGGCATCACGGCGATCAGCAGGTAGGCGGTGATGAGCCAGGTCCAGCAGAACATCGGCATCTTCATCAGCGTCATGCCGGGGGCGCGCATGTTGAGGATGGTCACGATGATGTTGATCGAGCCCATGATCGACGAGGCGCCCATGATGTGCATCGCGAAGATGCCGGCGTCCATCGAGGGGCCCATCTGCAGCGTGAGGGGCGCGTAAAGCGTCCAGCCCGCAGCGGGTGCGCCGCCTGGCATGAAGAACGAACCCACCAGCATCAGCGCCGCGGGAATCAGCAGCCAGAAGCTGAAGTTGTTCATGCGCGCGAACGCCATGTCGGAGGCGCCCACCTGCAGCGGGATCATCCAGTTCGCGAAGCCCACGAAGGCCGGCATGATGGCGCCGAACACCATGATCAGGCCGTGCATGGTGGTGAACTGGTTGAAGAGCTCGGGGTTCACCAGTTGCAGGCCAGGCTGGAACAGCTCGGCGCGGATCAGCAGGGCCAGGATGCCGCCCACCATCAGCATCGTGAAGCTGAACAGCAGGTAGAGCGTGCCGATGTCCTTGTGGTTGGTCGCGAAGACCCAGCGGCGCCAGCCGGTGGGTGCCGCGTGATGCTCGTCGTGGCCGTCGTGTGCGTGGTCGCCGTGGGCGTGACCGTGGGGGTCGAGGACTGCACTCATTTCGTTGTTCCTTGCAATTTCTTCTTCGCGGGGCGCTGCTGCTGGCGTGTCACTTGCCGCGCAGGGCCAGCACTTCGGCCGGCTGCACCAGCTGGCCCGTCTTGTTCGACCAGCTGTTCTTGGTGTAGGTGGCCACGGCCGCGAGGTCGGTGTCGCTCAGCTGTTTCCAGGAAGGCATCGCACCGTTGTTCTGGCCGTTGAGCAGCACTTCCAGCTGCACCTTGTGATCGGCGGCAACCACCTTGGCGGAGCCGTCCAGCGGCTTGATCGGGCCCGCGCCCTTGCCGTTGGCCTGGTGGCAGGCTGCGCAGTTGGCGGCGTAGACCTTCTCGCCGCGCACCAGCATCTCGGGCAGCGCCCAGACCTTGGTCGGGGTCGTCGAGCTTGGCGGCGGCTTCCTTGCGCTTGGCCGCGACCCAGGTCGTGTAGTCGGCCGACGAGACCACCTTCACGTGAATCGGCATGTACGCGTGTTCCTTGCCGCACAGTTCCTGGCACTGGCCGTAGTAGTCACCCACGGCCTCGGCGCGGAACCAGGTGTCGCGCACGAAGCCGGGAATCGCGTCCTGCTTCACGCCCAGCTGCGGCACGGCGAACGCGTGGATCACGTCGTTGGCGGTGGTGATGATGCGGACCTTCTTGTTGACCGGCACCACCAGCGGGTTGTCGACCTTGAGCAGGTAGTCGTCGGGCATCGCACCCTTGGCGCCTGCATCGGACATCGCGCGCTGCGAGCTGTCGAGCGTGGAGATGAAGGCCAGGCCCTCGCCTTCGCCGTTCAGGTAGTCGTAGCCCCACTTCCACTGGTAGCCCGTGGTCTTGATGGTGAGGTCGGCATTGGTGGTGTCCTTCTGGGCCACCAGCACCTTGGTGGCGGGCAGCGCCATCACGATCACGATGAGGAAGGGCACGATGGTCCAGATGACCTCGACCACCACCGATTCATGGAAGTTGGCGGCCTTGTGGCCCACCGACTTGCGGTGCTTCCAGATCGAATAGAACATGACCGCGAACACGGCGACGAAGATGACCGTGCACAGAATCATCATGATCGTGTGGAGCAGATGCTGCTCCTGCGCGATCTTGGTCACACCGACCGGAAGATTCAACTGGCGAACCGAAGGGCCGCCGGGCAGATCGTTGACTGCGTGCGCCGCGCTGCTGAAAGCCGCGCCGGCCGCCAGCAACAGATTCGCCGGCCTGTACTTGTTGCGCCAAATGCTCTTCATCGTGTTCACGTTTCTTCAATTTTTTCGACAAACCCAACCGTGCAGCGCTGCGCAAGCCGCTTCAAGCGCCACGCAACGCCATGCGAATCTCGCGCGCCAGTGCTGCACGCAACTCCGGGCGTACATAGCGCCCCACCCTGACTGATTGCCCCTGCCCCGAGACCTCGATCAGCGAGCGATCGCTGGTCTGCGGTTCGATCCGCACCTGGTGCGGAAGAAATTCCGTGCGTTCGTAGTGCCCACCGTCCTCGAGCTCCACGACCAGCCGGCCGCCCTGCAATGCGATCCGCTCTCCATCGGTCGCATGCCGCGCGTACAGCATGAATGCGAAACCCACCGCGGCGAGTTCGAGCCAGGCGAATGGCAGAACCAGCGGCGCACCGTGCAGCCAGAACACCGTGCCGATACCGAGCGATACCACGCACAGCGACGCGTAGAGCCAGCCCAGCTGGCTCGGGGTCACCGAGCAATTTCGCTTCAGGAACCAGTGGATGCTCTGGCCTGAAACGGTGGCAAAACGAAACACGGAATTCGACACGGGCGAGTTCAGCAAATCGGTGCGTCGACGGTCGCCAAACCCCTCGTACGCCCTCGTACAAACGGGATCCGACAGCCCCTCGATCGCGGGACAATACCCGCGAGTTTCACGCAACGGCGGATTGTAGCGGGTAGATACCGGCGCTCGCAGGCCCTGTGGGACGCCTACGGGTCACTACTACTAGGCAATCACGCGCCGGGTCGACCTCGTTGCAGCATGGAGCGCATTTCGCGCAGCGACACCGCGCTTTCGGCCGACAGCGACACGCGCGGCGTCGGCTTGAAGGCATGGCCGTAGATGACCTCGAAGGTCAGCGCGATGTGGCCGTTGCCGCCCTCGGCCGGCGCCAGTTCGGGCAGCGCGCCCTTCAGCGCCTTGTGCCAGGCCTTGCCGCGCAGCGCCGGGAAACGCCCCGGGTGCAGGTTGCGGCCCAACGTGCGCAGTTCGGCCAGCGCCGCCTCGGGCGTGGCCCAGGTCAGCACGATGCGCTCCATGTCCATCACCGGCTCGGCGAAGCCGGCGTGCACCAGCATGTCGCCCCAGTCGTGCATGTCGGTGTATTCGTGGCCGGCAGCAGGCCAGCCAAGCCGGGCATGCAGCGCGCGCAGCTCTCGCACGGTGTCAGGGCCGAGGCACGAGAACATCAGGAAGCCGTCGGTCGCGACCAGCTTGTGCCACTGCGAGATCAGCGCCTCGGGGTCGGCCGCCATGTGCAGCGACATGTTGGCCCAGAGCAGGTCGACACCGTCTTCGGGCGGCGCATCGAAGCGGGCCTTGCCGCCCTGCCAGCGGCGCGCGCTCCACCAGGGCGCGGCCAGCGCCTCGCCTGTCTTGGCGGCGAGGGCTGGCTCGGGTTCGATCACATAGGAAGCGGCATCGCGGTAGCGGCGGGCCACAAGTTCATGCGCCTCGAGGCCGCCTCTGAGCGGCGCCCAGTCGGCCCAGGTGCGGGGCTGGGCCTTGATCCATTGCAGCCGGTCTTCCATGCGCCGGCCGATTTCCTCATGCAACCAAGGCGAGCCATCGGCGGGCGCGAGCCGACGCCAGCGTGCGGCCGCCGTGGGGTCGATGGTCGGCGGTCTTCTTGCGGGGTCGGTGGCCATGGGGCCGTGAGTATATTGAGACCATGTTCAGCCACCGGGCCCTGAGGCCTTTCACCTCCCTGCTCGCGCGGCTGCCCAGCCAGTGCGAGGTCTGCCGCGCCTGGCCTTCTCAACCGGTGTGCGACGCCTGCGTCTCGCGCTTCGCGCCGCCGGCCATGCGCTGTGGCAGCTGTGCCCTGCCGGTGCCCGAAGGCGTGGCGCGCTGCGGCGACTGCGTGCTGCACCCGCCGCCGCTGGATGCCTGCCTCGCCGCCTGCACCTACGCATGGCCCTGGCCCGATGCCATTGCCCGGTTCAAGTTCCGCGGCGACGCCGGCTGGGCCGGCCCGTTCGCGACCCTGCTGCGCAGTGCGCCCTGGGTGGAACCGGCGTTGGAGCAGTGCGACATCGTCCTGCCGATGCCGCTCGCGCCCGGCCGCCTGCGTGAGCGAGGCTTCAACCAATCGCTCGAACTCGCGCGCCGCATGGCGCCGGCCAAGACCGACGCGACGCTGTTGCTGCGCACCCGCGAAACCCCCGCGCAGAGCGGCCTTTCGCGCGCCGAGCGCCTGCGCAACCTGCGCGGCGCCTTCGCCGTGGAGCCGTTGCGCGCGGACCGGCTGCGGGAAAAACGCATCGTGCTGGTCGACGACGTGATGACCAGCGGCGCCTCGCTGTTCGCCGCCGCCGAAACGCTCCGGCTGTCCGGCGCCGCCCACATCACCGCGGTGGTGCTGGCCCGCACCGACCCGCCGCGCTGACCGCCTTCCGCGCAAGCCCGCCGACAATCGCCGGATGTTCCATATCGTCCTGGTCCACCCCGAAATTCCGCCGAACACCGGCAACGTGATCCGGCTCGCCGCCAACACCGGCTGCACGCTGCACCTGGTCGAGCCGCTCGGCTTTTCGATGGACGACCGCCTGCTGCGCCGCGCCGGGCTCGACTATCACGAGTACGCCGAGGTGAAGCGCCACGCCGACTGGCAAGCGCTGATCGATGCGGAAAGCCCCGCCGCCGACCGCATGTTCGCCCTCACCACCCGAGGCATGCGCGCCGTGCACGACGTGCGCTTCCAGCCGGGCGACTGGCTGGTGTTCGGCTCCGAAACCAGCGGCCTGCCGCCCGCGGTGCGCGACGGCTTTGCCGAACCGCAGCGCCTGCGGCTGCCGATGCGCGAAGGGCAGCGCAGCCTGAACCTCTCGAATGCAGTGGCGGTGACGGTGTTCGAAGCCTGGCGGCAAAACGGATTCAACTGACCCTTCAGGAAGCAAGGGCGCATCCGGTCGGAACGGCGGAGCGTATGGATGACATGCCGGCGCGAAAAGCAGCAGTCACTGCATCTCGCTCCGGCATCGAGTCCCTCAACGCTTTGCCTCAAGGAGTTCCATCATGAATGCCAAGTCGATTGCCCTCGCGACCTTCGCCACGCTCGCCCTCAGCACCGGCGCCCAGGCCTTCCAGGGTGAACAGAACCCGCTGCCGCCGGCGCCCTTCCAGTCGACGCTGTCGCGCGCCGAAGTGCAGGCCCAGGCTCGCCAGCCGCTGAAGATCGGCAACGGCGGCACCGGCGTGGCCCAGCAGACCAACGGTAACACCGACCGCGCAGCAGTCCGCGCCAGCGCACTCGGCATCACCCGGCAAGGCGCCGCCACCTACGGCGAAGTGACCGACCGCCGGATGTAAGCAACGAGCCGCTATTTCAGCGGTAGCGGCGCGCCACCGACTCGGCCACGCACGCCGGCTTGGCGGCGCCTTCGAGCTCGATGGTGGTTTCCCAGGTCATCTGGAAACCATCGTCGGCAATCGGCTCCGAACTCAGCAGCTTCATGCGCGCCCGCAGCCGCTTGCCCACCGGCACCGGCGACATGAAGCGCACCCGGTTCATGCCGTAGTTCACGCCCATGCGCGACTCGACCACATCGATCGCCGCCTCGAAGAATTTCGGCAGCAGCGACAGCGTCAGGAAGCCGTGGGCAATCGGCGCGCCGAAGGGGCCGGCCTTGGCGCGCTCGATGTCGACGTGGATCCACTGGTGGTCGCCCGTCGCCTCGGCGAACTGGTTGACCTGCTCCTGCGTGATGGTGATCCAGTCGCTCACGGCGACTTCCTGGCCGACGCAGGCGGAGAGATCCTGAAGGGTCTGGAATGTCTTTTTGGTCATGCGGGGCATTCTGGTGCCAAGGGGTTGGGCGCGGCTGTCGGCATCGCGACAACCGGGGTCAGGAAAAAACCGGGTGCCTTGACCTCAGGCTTCGAGCCATTCACAGATCGGCTGCCACTGTTCGAGGTCGCGCTGCACGCGGCCCGGTGCGATGTCGAACAGCGTGAGCCCGCGCGCTGCGAGCTGCACATAGTTCTGCGTGTCGCGCAGCTCGCCCAGCACGGGCACGCCGAGTCCGGCGATGAATTCGTTCAGCCGGTCGGCCGCCAGGGTGCGGGCGTTCACGCGCATGCCCACGAGGCCGATCTTGGTTTTCTCGGCGCGGCGCTGTTCCATCAATCGATCGAGGAAATCGCGCGTCGCGTAGATGTCGAAGATGCTCGGCTGCAGCGGCACGATCACGCGGTCGGCCAGCGCCAGCACTTCCTTGAAGCGCCAGCCGTGCAGGCCGGCGGGCGTGTCGAGCACCGCGTGCGTGGTGCCGCGCGGCGGGCGCACCACGGTGCTGTCGCCGGAGGCTTCCCAGGTGGAAATCGGCCGGGCCATCGGCGGGCGCAGGCCCAGCCACAGCCGCGAGGACTGCTGGCGATCCACGTCGCCCAGCATCACGGCATGGCCGCGGCTCGCAAAGTAACCCGCGATGTTCGTCGCGATCGTCGACTTGCCAACGCCACCCTTGGGATTGGCGACCAGAACCACCGGCATGGGAATCTCCTCCAGAGCTGGAACAGGGCCGCATCGTAGTGCCTCGCCCTTTTGGGGGCGGTGAATCGCCTCCGGTTGCGCTATGTTCGCGGCATGACGACAACAACATCCCCGGGAAACCCCGCCGACGAATCCGGCGGCATCTACGTGATCGCGGCCCATCCGCACTGGCGCGATTCGCGCGTCAACCGCCGCATGCTCGCCGCCGCACGCGCAGTGCCAGGGGTGGAGGTCTGCGACCTCTACGGCAGCTACCCCGACTTCGCCATCGACGTCGAGGCCGAGCAGGCCCGGCTCGCGAAGGCCCGCCTCGTCGTGCTGGTGCACCCGATCCAGTGGTATTCGATGCCGGCGCTGCAGAAGCTCTGGGTCGACGACGTGCTCAGCTACGGCTGGGCCTACGGCCCCGGCGGCACCGCGCTGCAGGGCAAGGACTTCTGGCTGGTCGCGACCACCGGCAGCCCCGAGGCCAGCTACCACCCCCAGAACTACCACCGATATTTCTTCGACGCCTTCCTGCCGCCCTATGAGCAGACCGCCGCGCTCTGCGGCATGCGCTTCTTGCCGCCGCTCATCTTCTACGGCGCGCGCAGCGCCGACGAGGCCGAGGTGACAGCGCATGTCGAAACCTACGCCCAGCGGCTCGGCAGCTACCCCGACTGGCCCGAGATCGAGGAGATCGACGCCTGCATCGCCTGCCCCGTGCCCGAAGCCGACCGCCCGGCCGAATCGGACGACATGGGCCAGGTGGTGTCCAGCACCTTCCACTCCGCGATGACGCGAAGCATCGCCTCCATACCCGCCGCCAACGAAGCCCGGAACAGCGACAACAACGGCAACCGGGAAGGCACGGCCTGAGCATGGAACACGCACCCGCCTGGCTGACCAGCAGCCTGATCTACCTGGGCGCCGCCGTGCTGGTGGTGCCGCTGTCGAAGTTCCTCGGGCTCGGCTCGATCATCGGCTACCTCGTGGCCGGCATCGCGATCGGCCCGTGGGGGCTGGGCCTCGTGTCCAGCGTCGAAGACGTGCTGCATTTCGCCGAGTTCGGCGTGGTGCTGATGCTGTTCCTCGTGGGCCTCGAACTCGAACCCAAGCGCCTGTGGAACCTGCGCCGGCCCATCTTCGGCTGGGGTGCGGCGCAGGTGCTGAGCTGCGCCGCGGTGCTGTTCGCCGTGGGCTGCGCGCTCGGGGCTGAATGGCGTGTGTCGCTGGTGGCATCGCTGGGCCTCGCGCTCTCTTCCACCGCCATCGCGCTGCAGGTGTTCGGCGAACGCAACCTGCTGAAAACGCCGAGCGGCCAGGCCGGCTTCTCGATCCTTCTGTTCCAGGACGTGGCGGCCATCCCGATCCTCGCGCTGCTGCCGCTGCTGGCCGGTGCATCCGCCGCCGAGCATTCGCTCAGCGGGCTGGACCGCGCACTGGAGGCGCTGAAGATCGTCGGCGTGATCGCCGGCATCATCCTCGGCGGCCGCCTCTTGCTGCGCCCCCTCCTGCGCTGGATCGCCCGCAGCAACACGCCCGAGATCTTCACCGCCGCGGCGCTGCTGCTCGTGGTGGCCATCGCGGCGTTGATGCAGCTGGTGGGCCTGTCGATGGCGCTCGGCGCCTTCCTCGCCGGCGTGCTGCTGGCCGAGAGCGAATACCGGCGCGAGCTGGAGACCGACATCGAGCCCTTCAAGGGATTGCTGCTCGGCCTGTTCTTCATCGCGGTGGGCATGTCGATCAACTTCGGCGTGCTGATCGCGAGCCCCTGGGTGATGGCCGCGCTGGTGTTCGGCTTCATGGCCATCAAGCTGGTCGTGATCTACGCGCTCGCCAAGGCGATGAGCCTGGCCTACCAGGAGCGTCCGGTGTTCACGCTGCTGCTCGCGCAGGGCGGCGAGTTCGCGTTCGTGGTGTTCCAGGCAGCGGGGCCGGACGTGCTGCCACCCGAGATCACATCGCTCCTGATTGGCGCGGTGGCGCTGTCGATGCTGCTGTCGCCGCTTCTCCTGGTGCTGCTCGACAAGTTCGTGCTGCCGCGCTACAGCCGCAACACCGGCCCGCAGCTGGAGGAAATTTCCGAGCAGCAGGACGCCAAGGTGCTGATCTGCGGCTTCGGCCGCTACGGCCAGATCGTCGGGCGCATGCTGATGTCGCAGGGCCTGCGCGTGACGGTGCTGGACCACGACGCCGACACCGTCGAGGGCCTGCGCCAGTTCGGCTTTCGGGTGTTCTACGGCGACGCGACGCGGCTCGACCTGCTGCGCACCGCCGGCGCGGGATCGGCCAAGGCCATCGTGGTGGCGGTGGACGACATCGAGCAATCGCTGGAAATCGTCGACCTCGTGAAGGAGAACTTTCCGCAGGCCCGGATCATTGCGCGGGCCCGCAACGTGACGCACCTGTTCCAGCTGCGCGACCGTGGCGTGACGGACGTGGAGCGCGAGGTGTTCGAGTCGTCGCTGCGCAGCGCCCGCGCCACGCTCGAGGCGCTGGGCTGGCCGGCGCACGAGGCACGTGAGTCGACGATGCGGTTTCGCCGCCGGAACATCAAGCTCAGCGACGAGATCTATCCACACTACAAGGACCGGGCCAAGCTGATCGCGGCCAACAAGGCGGGCCGCCAGCAGTTCGAGGAGCAGATGGCGCGCGAGCGCGAGGAGCGGCAGCGCCGCTCGGGGCGCGATTGGGACCGGATCGACGAAAAGGAAGAGGCGGATTCGTAGCCCGCCCTCCTGTCGTCAGCCTTCGAGTTTCAGCAGCCGGACGGCGTTGCCCTTCAATATCCCCGGCATCACCTCCGGCTTGAACCCGGCTGTTTCGAAGTCCTTCATCCAGCGGTCGGGCGTGATCAGCGGGTAGTCGCTGCCGAACAGGATGCGGTCCTTCAGCAGCGTGTTCGCGTACTGCACGAGCTGCTTCGGAAAGTACTTCGGGCTCCAGCCCGAGAGATCGATCCACACGTTGGGCTTGTGCGTCGCCACGCTCAGTGCCTCGTCCTGCCAGGGGAAGCTGGGGTGGGCCATGACGATCTGCATGTCGGGGAAGTCGATGGCCACGTCGTCCAGGTGCATCGGGTTGCTGTACTCCAGCCGCAATCCGCCGCCGCAGCGCATGCCCGAGCCGATGCCGCTGTGGCCGGTGTGGAAGATGGCCGGCAGGCCGTACTCGGCAATCACCTCGTAGATCGGCCAGGCCATCCTGTCGTAGGGGTGGTAGCCCTGCACCGTCGGATGGAACTTGAAGCCCTTCACGCCGTGCTCCTCGATGAGCCGGCGGGCCTCGCGCGCGCCCATCTTTCCCTTGTGCGGATCGACGCTGCCGAAGGCAATCATCATGTCGCTGTTGTTTTTTGCGTGCTCCGCGATCTCTTCGTTCGGGATGCGGCGGCGGCCCATGTTCGACTCGGCATCGACCATGAACATCACCAGCCCGATCTTTCTTTCACGGTAGTACGCCACGCTCTCGGCGATGGTCGGGCGGCCGCTGGAGCCGAAGTACTTGTCGGCGGCGCGGTCGTACTCCTCGCCGTAGTTGTCGAACGGATTCCAGCAGCTCACTTCGGCGTGGGTGTGGATGTCGATGGCGATCAGGTTCCGGTGGTCCATGTCGTTGTCTCCGATGCGGGTAAATCCCTAGGATCCGAGGCATTCAAATGCCTTGAGTTGATTATTTATCATAACCATAATTCGATTCACACTCAAACCCGATCATGACCAATCCCGACCTCCAACTCGACATTCGCGACGACGTCGCCATCGTTCGCCTCGCGCGCGGCGCCAAGCGCAATGCGCTGTCGGACGGCCTGATCCTCGCGTTGCGCGACACCTTCGAGCAATTGCCCTCCAGCGTGCGCGCCGCGGTGCTCGATGGCGAGGGCCCGCACTTCTGCGCCGGCCTCGACCTCTCTGAACTGAAAGAGCGCGACGCCGGCCAGGGCATGCAGCACTCGCGCCTGTGGCACGCCGCGCTCGACCTCATCCAGCACGGCCCGGTGCCGGTGGTCGCGGCGCTGCACGGCGCGGTGGTCGGCGGCGGCCTCGAACTGGCAAGCGCCTGCCACATCCGCGTGGCCGACCGCTCCACCTTCTACGCGCTGCCCGAAGGCTCGCGCGGCATCTTCGTGGGCGGCGGCGGCTCGGTGCGCATCCCCAAGCTGATCGGCGTGGCCCGCATGACCGACATGATGATGACCGGCCGCGTCTACAACGCCGAAGACGGCGAGCGCGCCAACTTCGCGCAGTACCTGGTCGACGAAGGCACGGCATTCGACAAGGCCTTCGAACTCGCCAAGCGCATCGCCACCAATGCGCCGCTCACCAACTACGCGCTGATGCACGCGCTGCCGCGCATCGCCGAACAGTCGGCCGACCACGGCTTCTTCACCGAGGCGTTGATGTCCGGCATCGTGCAGGCCGCGCCCGAAGCGAAGGAGCGCGTGCGCGACTTCCTCGAAGGCCGTGCCGCGAAAGTGAGCAAGGGATGACCGCCATCCGCTATCGCCCGCTCGCTTTCGGCGTGACCCGCGCGGTGCTGCGCGACGGCGCGCCGGGCACGCAGTACCTGCAAGCCGAGACACAGCTCGAGGCCTACCGCGAGCGCATGACCGACCGCCTCGCGCACTGGGCCGAACACGCACCCGACCGCACCTTCATCGCCCGCCGCGAGCGACTGGCCGACGGCAGCACCGGCGACTGGCTGCGCGTGTCCTACGTGCAAGCTCTTCAGGAAGCGCGCAGCATCGGACAGGCATTGCTCGACCGCGGCCTGGACGCCGACCGCCCGGTTGCGATCCTCAGCGAGAACGGCATCGAGCACGCGCTGCTCGCGCTCGGCTGCCTCTACGCGGGCGTTCCTTATTGCCCCGTGTCGCCGCCCTATTCGCTGGTGAGCCAGGACTTCGAGAAGCTGCGCCACGTGCTGGACACGCTCACGCCGGGCCTGGTGTTCGCCGCCGATGCCGAACGCTACGGCCGCGCCATCGAAGCGGCGGTGCCGGCCGGCACCGAGGTCGTGCTCGCCAGCGGCCAGATCCCGGGCCGCGCCACCACGCGCTTCGACATGCTCGCGTCCACGCCGGCCACGCCCGCCATCGACGCCGCGATGCGCGCGACCGGACCCGACACCATCACCAAGTTCCTCTTCACCTCGGGCTCGACCAAGATGCCCAAGGCGGTGATCAACACGCACCGCATGTGGTGCGCCAACCAGCAGCAGCTGCGCCAGTCGATTCCCGCGCTGGGCGACGAGCCGCCGGTGCTGGTCGACTGGCTGCCCTGGAACCACACCTTCGGCGGCAACCACAACGTGGGCATCGTGCTGGACAACGGCGGCACGCTCTACATCGACGATGGCAAGCCCACGCCCGCGGGCATGGCCGAGACGCTGCGCAACCTGCGCGAGATCGCGCCCACCATCTACTTCAATGTGCCGACCGGCTTCGAGGCGATCGCGAACGCGATGGAAACCGACGCGGTGCTGCGCCGCAACCTGTTGTCGCGCGTGAAGATGTTCTTCTACTCGGGCGCGGCGCTGTCGCAACCGATCTGGGACAGCCTGCACAAGACGCAGGAGGCCGAGGTCGGCGAGCGCATCGTGATGGGCACGGGCCTCGGCATGACCGAGTCGGGCCCCTTCGCGCTCTACGTCACCGGGCCCGAAGTGAAGTCGGGTGACATCGGCTTGCCCGCGGCCGGCATCGAGATCAAGCTGATCGAGGTCGACGGCAAGACCGAGGTGCGCTACCGCGGACCCAATATCACGCCGGGCTACTGGCGCGCGCCCGATGCCACGGCCGAGGCTTTCGACGAAGAAGGCTTCTTCTCGACCGGCGACGCGGTGAAGTGGATCGACGACGAGAACATCCACCGCGGCCTGCGCTTCGACGGCCGCATCGCCGAAGACTTCAAGCTCGCCACCGGCACCTTCGTGAGCGTGGGTCCGCTGCGCGCGAGGATCATCGCGGCCGGCGCACCCTACGTGCAGGACGCGGTGCTGACCGGCATCAACCTGAAGGAAGTCGGCGCGCTGATCTTCCCGACGCAGAAGGTGCGGCAGCTCGCCGGGCTGGCTGCCGACGCCACGATGCAGCAGGTGCTCGAAAGCGCCCCCGTGCAGGCGCACTTCCAGCAGATGGCGAACGATCTGGCTGCGATGGGCACCGGCAGCGCCAACCGCATCGCGCGGCTGCACCTGATGGCCGAGCCGCCCTCCATCGACAAGGGCGAGGTGACCGACAAGGGCTCGATCAACCAGCGCGCCGTGCTCAAGCACCGCGCCGCGCTTGCCGACGCGATGCATGCGGGCACGCTGCCCTTCACGCTGACGCCCCGCTAATTTCTTCCAGGAGACAACACACATGAAGATCGAAGGACAAGCCGCCCTCGTCACCGGCGGCGCATCGGGCCTCGGCGAAGCCACCGCACGCGAACTGGCACGACTGGGCGCGAAGGTCGCCGTGCTGGACCGAAACGCCGAGCTCGCAGAAAAGGTCGCCGCGGAAATCGGCGGCATCGCCTGCGCCTGCGACATCACCGACACCGACAGCGTCACCGCCGCGCTCGACAAGGCTGCCGCGGCGCATGGCCCCGCGCGCATCCTGATGAACGTCGCCGGCATCGGCAGCGCCAAGCGCATCGTCGGCAAGGACGGCAACCCGGCACCGCTCGAAGACTTCGTGCGCGTGGTCAACATCAACCTCATCGGCGGCTACAACATGGCGCGCCTCTTCGCGGCACGCTGCGCCAAGCTCGAAGCGCTCGACAACGGCGAGAAGGGCGTGATGCTCTTCACCGCCTCCGTCGCCGCCTTCGACGGGCAGGTCGGCCAGCAGGCCTACAGCGCCTCGAAAGGCGGCCTCGTCGGCATGACGCTGCCGATGGCGCGCGACCTCGCGCAGCACGCCATCCGCGTGTGCACCGTGGCGCCAGGACTCTTCGCCACGCCGCTGCTGCTGGAGCTGCCCGAAGCCGTGCAGCACTCGCTGGCCGCATCGATCCCGTTCCCGCCGCGCCTGGGCAAGCCTTCGGAATTCGCCGAACTGGCCTGCCACATCGTGACGAACGGACACCTCAACGGCGAAGTGATTCGCCTCGATGGCGCCCTGCGCATGGCGCCGCGCTGATTCCAGCCCCAGCAGCAAAACCAGGAGACAAGACCATGACCACCCGACGCCAGTTCGTGAACATGCTCGGCGGCACCGCCGCCATCGGCGCCCTGCACCCCCTCGCCGCACTCGCCCAACTGGTGCAGCAGCAGGTGAAGATCTACTACGGCTTCCCGGCCGGAAGCGCCGGCGACAGCGTGGCGCGCCGCGTGGCCGACAAGGTGGGCAACACGCCCTTTACCCAGACGAACCCGGTGGTCGAGAACAAGCCCGGCGCGGGTGGACGCATCGCGCTCGACACGCTCAAGACCTCGCCGGCCGACGGCTCGGTGCTGTGCCTCGCACAGGCCTCGGCGCTGTCGATCTATCCGCACATCTACACCAAGCTGGCCTACGCGATCCCGGACTTCGCGCCGATTTCCATCGGCGCCGTGATGACGCACGGCCTGGCCGTCGGCCCGATGGTGCCGGCCAGCGTGAAGACGCTGAAGGACTACATCGCCTGGGCCAAGGCCAACCCCGGCCAGGCCAGCTACGGCTCGCCGGGCGCGGGCTCCACGCCGCACTTCCTGGGCGCGCTGCTCGGCCTGAGCACCGGCGCCGACCTGCGCCACGTGCCCTACCGCGGCTCGCTGCCCGGCATCAACGATGTGGTGGGCGGCCAGATCGCCTCGTGCGTGACGCCGGCGGGCGACTGCCTGCCCTTCGCCAAAGCCGGCAAGCTGCGCGTGCTCGCCACCTCGGGCGCGCAACGCCCGGCCTACCTGCCCGATGTGCCGACCTTCACCGAACAGGGCTTCCCGGAGATCGTGGCCGACGAATGGTTCGGCTTCTTCGCGCCGGCGAAGACGCCCGCACCCATCGTCAACGCCGCGAGCACCGCGATCCAGGCCGCGCTCAAGGACAAGGCCGTGGCCGATGGCCTGCTGTCGGTCGGGCTGATCGCGCACGGCTCCTCGCCCGAGGAGATGAAGAAGTCGCTGCAGGCGGAGTACGAACGCTGGGGTCCGCTGGTCAAGAAGATCGGCTTCACCGCCGAGTCCTGAAGCAGCCGATGGATTACCGGCCTCGCCCCGAAGACGTTCGCTTTCTCCTGAATGCGGTGCTCGATGCGCCTGCGCGGCTGCAGGCGCTCGCGCCCTTCGCCGAAGTCGATGATGCGCTGCAATCGCAGGTGCTCGAGGAGGCCGCGCGCTTCGTCGGCGAGGTGGTGGCGCCGATCAACCGCGAAGGCGATGAAGTCGGCTGCCGCTTCGACAAAGGCGAAGTCATTTCGCCGCCGGGATTTCGCGGCGCGTACCAAGCCTTCGTCGATGGTGGCTGGCCCGCGCTCTCCGCCGCGACGGAAGACGGCGGCCAGGGCCTGCCCTCGGTGCTCGAAGCCGTGCTCTACGAATGGCTCAGCGCCGCGAACCACGGCCTCACGATGGCGCCGGGCTTGCTGCACGGTGCCTACGCTTGCATCAAGCACCATGGCAGCGACGAACTGAAGAGCAGCTACCTGCAGAAGATCGCGACCGGCGAATGGCTCGCCACCATGTGCCTGACCGAATCGCACGCGGGCAGCGATCTCGGCCAGGTGCGTACGCGCGCCGTGCCGCAGGCCGATGGCAGCTTGCGGGTGAGTGGCAGCAAGATTTTCATTTCGGGCGGGGAGCACGACCTGACGCCGAACATCGTGCATCTGGTGCTGTGCCGGTTGCCGGATGCGCCGGCCGGGCCGAAGGGTCTGTCGCTGGTGCTCGTGCCCAAGCTGCTGCCCGATGGCGCGCGCAACGCGGTGCACTGCGAGCGCATCGAGGAAAAGATGGGCCTGCATGGCAGCCCGACCTGCTCGATGCGCTTCGACGATGCCACCGGCTGGCTGGTCGGCGAACCCAGTCGTGGTCTCGCCGCGATGTTCGTGATGATGAATTCGGCGCGACTGCATGTAGCGCTGCAAGGCATCGGCCTGCTCGACGCCGCCTGGCAGAAGGCTGACACCTACGCGGCCGAGCGCCGCCAGATGCGCGCACCCGGCGCCGTGCCAGCAAGCCGCGGCGCGGAGCCGGCCGACCTGATCGCCGAGCACCCGGCCATCCGCCGCATCCTCGACACGCAGCGCGCCTGGATCGACGGCGCGCGCACGCTGGCCTACCGCAGCGCGCTGATGCTCGATGTGGCCGCGCACGACGCCGACCCCAAGGCCCGCGAGCGCGCGCAGCGCTGGTGCTCGCTGGTCACACCGGTGCTCAAGGCCGCCTGCACGCACCAGGCCTTTCACGGCGCGAGCGAATGCCTGCAGGTGTTCGGCGGCCACGGCTATGTGCGCGAGTGGGGCGTCGAGCAGATCGTGCGCGATGCGCGCGTGACGATGATCTACGAGGGCACCAACGAGATCCAGGCCATCGACCTCCTGGTGCGCAAGGTGCTGCCGGACGGCGGCACCGCGATGTCGGCCGTGCTGCTCGAACTGCGCGACACGCTCGACGCCTCGCGCGAGGCCGACGCCGATGTGCAGCGCCGGCTCGCGCAACTGCGGTATCTCGGCACCACCATCGCAATGTCCGCGCATGCGAACCCCGTGCTGCCGTACGAAGTGGCCGACGATTACCTGCGGGTGGTGATGCTCACGATGATGGCCTGGGCCTGGGCGCGCATCGAGGCTACCGGCAGCACCGAAGACGCCGGCAGAGCGCGAGCGGCTGCGGCTTTTCGCCGCTGGGTGCTGCCCGAGTTCGAGATGCGGCTGGGCATCGTCAAGCGCGCCTGCGAGGGCATCGGCCTTTCGCACGCAGCAGCAGCAGCGGAAGGTGTCGCGCGGTAGATTCCCGGCGCCGCCTCGGCCGGTTACGCTCGGGGCCATGCCTGCACCCGCCAAGAAAACCTCCACGAAGAACGAGCCCGCTGCCTCCGCATCGGGCCGTTCGGACCGGCTCGATGCCCGCGTGCTCGAAACCCTGGTCGGCTACAACGCCCGCCGCGCCTGGCTGATCATCAGCAGCGTGTTTTCGGAGCGCATGGCGCCCTACGGGCTCAAGCAGATCGATTTCTCGGTGCTCTCGCTGCTGGCGCACAACCCGGGCGCCACCTCGCGGCAGCTGTGCAACACGCTCGAGATCCTGCCGCCCAATCTCGTGAGCCTGGTGGCCACGCTGGACAGCCGGGGGCTCATCGAGCGCCGGCCGCATCCGCACGACGGCCGCGCGGTCGGGCTGCACCTCACCTCGGCCGGGGAAGCGCTGGTGCGGGACGCCGAGCAGACGGTGGTGCAGTTGGAGGCCGACGCCAGCGCCCAGCTCACGGCGCGCGAGCGCGAGACGCTAATCAAGCTGCTGCAGAAGATCTATCTCTGAGAAAAACCGTTCGGGCTGAGCATGTCGAAGCCTTGCGCGGCGCTTCGACAGGCTCAGCGTGAACGGTTTCCTGAGCTCGACTTGGCGTGAAATCGGGGGCGACCGCTAGAGCCCCCGCTCCACCATGTCGATCAGCCGCTGTCCCAGCGCCTGCGTGGTCTCCGCATCGAGTGTGCGGAGCGGCCCGTGAATGATGAGCAGCGCCAGCCCGTGCACCGCCGACCACGCGAGAAATTCCGCATTCGGGCGGCGCACCGGATCGAGCACGCCGGCGTCCACCAGCCGGTCGATCGCGGAACCCAGTAACTGAAACGGCCCCATGCCGCTCGCTCCCGCGGCCGTGGGCCCCACTTCGCCCTCGCCCTCCTCGGTCACCACGAACGCCGTGCGGAAGAGACCCGGCTCGGCCTGCGCGAACCGCAGGTAGGCCGTGCCGATGGCGCGCACCTGCGCGCGGGCGAAATCGGCGGGCGGCTGGTCGAAATGCAGCACGGCCAGTTCGGACTCCATCGCCTTGGCAGCAGCCGAGAGCGCTTCGCCGCGCACCGCCAGCAGCAATTCCTGCCGGCTGCCGAAATGCCGGTACGCCGCATTCGGCACCACGCCCACACGGCGCGTGGCCTCGCGCAGCACCACGGCATCGGGCCCGCCGTCGCGCGCCAGTTCCACGCCCGCCTCGAGCAGCGCACGGCGCAGATCGCCGTGGCGGTAAGTGCTGCGGGCGGGCGGCAGGCTTTCGGGGACGTTGTTCAGCTTCATTTCGATTTCCATGTGGACACTGTCCATTATCCCTGCTATTCTTTGTGGACGGTGTACACAAAGTAGTTCCATCGTATTCGCGCAGGAGCCGCTGCGCATTCTTGAAACCTTTATCAGCCCAAAGGAAATGCCATGAAAGTCCAGTCTTACCTGTCCTTCGAAGGCCGTTGCGATGAAGCGATCGCTTTCTACAAGAAGGCGCTCGGCGCCGAAGTCGTCCAGCTCATGCGCTACAGCGACGCGCCGGCCGACGCGTTCGAAGGCAACACCGACGCCAGTTGCGCAGGCGCCGCCCCCGGCCCCGACAAGGTGATGCATTCGGTGCTTCGCGTCGGCGAAACCGAGCTCATGCTCTCCGACGGCCAGTGCTCCGGCAAGGCGGAGTTCAAGGGAATCATGCTGTCGATCACCGCATCCACCGATGCCGATGCGCGCAAGTGGTTCGATGCGCTGGCCGATGGCGGCCACGTCATGCAGCCACTCACGCAGACCTTCTTCACCAGCAGCTTCGGCATGCTGGCCGACCGCTTCAGCGTGGCCTGGATGCTGGTGGTGGACGCCGCCAAGTAACCCGTTGCCGCCCGCTTCCCGCCCCGCTCTGGAGTCCCTTCATGTTCAAGAAAATCGTTCTCGCCATCCTCGCTGTGATCGCAATCGTGCTCATCTACGCGGCCACCCGGCCCGACACCTTTCGCGTGGAGCGCACGGCGCGCATCGCCGCGCCGGCCGAGAAGATCTTTCCGCTGATCAACGACTTCCACCGCTGGGGCGAATGGTCGCCCTACGAGAAGCTGGACCCGGCCATGAAGCGCACGTTCGGCGGCGCGCCGGCCGGACAGGGCGCCACCTACGCCTGGGAGGGCAACGACAAGGCCGGCGCGGGCAAGATGGAAATCGCCGAGTCAACGCCTTCATCGAAGGTCGCGATCAAGCTCGACTTCATCAAGCCCTTCGAAGGCCACAACATCGCCGAGTTCACGCTCGCGCCGCAGGGCGACGCCACAGAGGTCACCTGGGCCATGCACGGCCCGAGTCCCTACATCGCCAAGCTCATGGGCCTCTTCTTCAACATGGACCAGATGATCGGCAAGGACTTCGAAACCGGCCTTGCCAACCTCAAGACGGCCACCGAAAAGTAACCACCTCCAAGGAAATCTCATGTCTCCCATCCACGCCTACCTCACCTTCGACGGCAACGCACAGGAAGCCATGCGCTTCTACGAAAAGACGCTCGGCGGCACCATCCAGATGATGATGACCATCGGCGAAGCGCCCGACACCGAGCAGATGCCCGCCGACGTCAAGAAGCGGATCATGCATGCCTCCCTCGCCTATGGCGAAGGCATGCTCATGGCTTCCGACACCATGCCCGGCCAGACCTACGAAGGCATGAAGGGCTTCGGCGTTGCGCTGACGCTGGACACCGTCGCCGAAGCGCGCCGCGTGTTCGATGCCTTCGCCGAAGGCGGCACCGTGTCCATGCCCTTCGAGAAGACCTTCTGGGTCGAAGGCTTCGGCATGGTGACCGACCGCTTCGGAACGCCCTGGCTCATCAACGGCGGCAAGCCGCTGGTTTAAAAAACGCAACGCCGCCTCGGCGGCCTTTTCAGGAATCCATTCCATGACCGACACACTCGACAACCGGAAGCGCTGGCTCGCATTGATGGTGCTCTGCCTCGGCGTCCTGATGATCGTGCTCGACACCACGATCGTGAACGTGGCATTGCCCTCGATCCGCACCGACCTCGGCTTCACCGAGACCTCGCTCGTGTGGGTGGTGAATGCCTACATGCTGACCTTCGGCGGCTTCCTGCTGCTGGGCGGCAGGCTCGGCGACCTGTACGGCCACCGCAAGCTCTTTCTGATCGGCCTCGTGCTCTTCACCGTCGCCTCGCTGGCCTGCGGCATTGCCAACTCGCAGGTGCTGCTGGTCGCCGCGCGTGCGGTGCAGGGGCTGGGCGGTGCGGTGGTCTCGGCCGTCTCGCTCTCGCTGATCATGAATCTCTTCACCGAACCGGCCGACCGCGCGAAGGCGATGGGCGTCTATGGCTTCGTGTGTGCGGGCGGCGGCAGCATCGGCGTGCTGCTGGGCGGGCTGCTCACGAGTTCGCTGAGCTGGCACTGGATCTTTCTCGTGAACCTGCCGATCGGCGTGGCGGTGTATGCGCTCTGCGTGGCGCTGCTGCCCAATGCGCGCGGCCAGGCGCATGGCGAGAAGCTCGACGTGGCCGGCGCGGTCACCGTCACGCTGTCGCTCATGCTCGCGGTGTACGGCGTGGTCAACGGCAACGAGGCCGGCTGGGGCTCCACGCAGACGCTGGGCCTGCTCGGTGCGGCGGTGGTGCTGCTGGCCATCTTCATTGCCATCGAAGCGCGCGTCGAGCATCCGCTGATGCCGCTCGGGCTCTTTCGCCTTCGCAGCGTGTCGGTCGCCAATGTGGTGGGCGTGCTCTGGGCGGCGGCGATGTTCGCGTGGTTCTTCATCTCGGCGCTCTACATGCAGCTGGTGCTGAACTACACGCCGATGCAGATCGGCCTCGCGTTCCTGCCGGCCAACATCATCATGGCGGTGTTCTCGCTGGGGCTCTCGGCCAAGCTGGTGATGCGCTTCGGCATCCGCAAGCCGCTCGCCATCGGGTTGTGGCTCGCGGCCATCGGGCTCGCGCTCTTTGCGCGCGCACCGGTCAACGGCAGCTTCGTGGTCGACGTGCTGCCCGGGATGATGCTGCTGGGTCTCGGCGCGGGCATGGCCTTCAACCCGGTGCTGCTCGCGGCCATGAGCGAAGTCGATCCCGCCGATTCGGGCCTCGCCTCGGGCGTGGTCAACACCGCCTTCATGATGGGCGGCGCGCTGGGCCTGGCCGTGCTGGCCAGCGCTGCCGCGGCGCGCACCGGGTCCATGGCAGCCGCCGGCGCGCAGTTGCCGCTCGCGCTCACCGGTGGCTACAACCTTGCATTTCTCGTCGGCGCCGTGTTCGCGGCACTGGCGGGTTTGATCGGGGCCTTGCTGCTTCGCACCGCACCGCCGGCGCAAATGCAGAACAACGAAGAGGCAGCGTCACCCCGCGGAGCGGCGAGCGAATCGGCGTCGTGACGATGAAGATGCGCACGACACCATGCAGCCGCCGCTGTTTTTCCTCCAACGTTTCTATCTTTCTTTCAGGAGATCTCCCATGGCTCGCTATGTAGACGGTTTCATCGTTGCCATTCCCACCCAGAACGTCGAGGCGTATCGCAAGCTCGCACGCAAGGCCGGCAAGGTCTGGATGGAATACGGCGCGCTCGAATACGTGGAGTGCATCGCCGACGACGTGAAGCCCGGCAAGCTCACTTCGTTTCCGCAGAGCGTGAAGCTCAAGGCCGACGAGACCGTGGCCTTCTCGTGGATCGTCTACAAGTCGCGCAAGCACCGCGACACGGTGAACAAGAAGGTGATGGCCGATCCGCGCATCGCGGCCATGGACCCGAAGACCATGCCGTTCGATGCGAAGCGGATGATCTTCGGCGGCTTCAAATCCATCGTGGAACTCTGACTCGCCCCCGGCCGGCCTCAGGCGAAGAATCCGTCGTAGACGAGCTTGAGGCCCGTCAACAACATCCCCAGATACACGAAGCGATAGAACCACGTCGCGTCGATGCGCCTGGCGATGCGGATGCCCACCCACACGCCGAGCGGCGCGAGCGGCATCAGCGCCACCGAGGTGGCCAGCGTGCGCAAGTCGATGAGGCCGAGCCACGCGTAGGGAATCCACTTGCTGAGATTCACCACGAAGAAGAAGTACGCCATCGTGGCCGTGAACACCACCGGCTTGAGCCGGAGCGGAATCACGTAGGCATTGATCGGCGGCCCGCCCGCGTGGGCGATGAAGCTCGTGAAGCCCGACACCACGGTGAGCGCCGCGCCCACGCCGCGCGAGGGCAGCGGATCGGCGGGCTTGGGCGGAAACACCAGCCGCTGCGCCAGGAACAGCAGCGTGAACACGCCGACGATGCCCGCCACCGTGTGCGCCGACAGCACGCGGAACAGCAGCGTGCCGACCACCGTGCCGACGAGCCCGAACGGAATCAGGAACTTGAGCAGCGATCGATCGAAGTCGCGCCGGAACGCGGCGATTCCCAGCACGTCCATCAGCAGCAACAGCGGCATGAGGATCGCCGCGGCCTGCGGCACCGTGACCGCAAGCGCCATCAAGGGCACCGCGAGCGAGCCGAAGCCCGCGCCGAAGCCGCTCTTGCTGATGCCCAGCAGCAGCACGGCCGGGATGGCGACCGCATAGAAATGCGGATCGGTGATGAGGGGAAAGTCCATGGGTGTGAAGAGCGCAAGCGACGAGCGCAGAAAAAAGCCTGCACCGGCGGCAGGCTCGGCGAGCGTAGCAGGATGGTCTCGGGCGCGCGCGCCGTAGCTCTTCGCTTCCTCAGGCGGCCTGGGCTTGCTTCAGAGGATTCAGCACGAAGTCGAAATCCAGGCGCCAGCGGCCGTCGGCCTGCTGCTTCCACGGCGCGACCAGCGACTGGCGCACCGCGAACACCGCGTCCGAATCGAGCCACTGGTCGCCTTCGCGGAACACATGCGTGATGAGGTTTTCATAACCGGGCGCCTCGATCTTGAAATGCAGATGCGCGGGCCGCCAGGGATGGCGTTTTGTCGCGCGCAGCAGGTCGCCCACGGGGCCGTCGACCGGAATCGGATAGGCCTCGGCCAGCACGCTCCTGAAATGCAGCGCGCCGTCGGGTCCGGTGCGCAGGCGGCCGCGGTTCTCGGCATGGTCGAGCCCGTCGTGCTGCACGTCGTAGTGGCCGCCCTCGTCGGCCTGCCACACATCGACGACCGCGCCGGCCACCGGCTCTCCGTCGAGCCCCCGCACCGTGGCGTACACGTCGCAGGGCACGCCCGCGGCGCCGTTGGCCACGTCGTCGCCGTGCTCGTACTCGGGCGCGCCTTCGACATAGAACGGCCCGAACACCGTGGCCTCGGTGCAGCCGGCCGGCTTGCCGTTGTTCATCGCGATGGTGAGCATCGAGAGGCCCAGCACGTCCGACAGCAGGATGAACTCCTGGCGCTTGTCGTCGCACATCTGGCCGGTGGCCGTGAGGTACTGGATGCCCTGGAACCATTCGGCTTCGGTGAGCTTCACCTCGCGCGCGAAGGCGTGCAGGTGCTGCACGAGGCTGGTCAGGATTTCGTGCAGCCGCGGATCGGGCGTATCGGCCAGGCGCGCGAGCACGGCCTGGGTGATGTTGTCTTGGTTGAGGTTGCGCATCGTGGCTGTCTCCATGGTCGGCCGTGGCCGTGTCCGTCGTGCCCGCCTTGAGGCGGTGCCAAGGACTATAGGCCCGCGATCACGCACCCGAAAGCGCTGCCGCGCAAATGATTTTTCCGCCCAGCGGAACGATCGGGGCCCAAAGGCTTTCACCGCCGAACCGATGACTCCGGGAAACCAGGTGCTTGTCCCCGGAATCAACAGCTGGACCGGGAAACAGCGTGCGGGATTGAGGTCAAGCACGTTGCGCCCTTCCATCTCCATCGGTCCGAATCAGTTCGTCGGACGGCCTCTCAGCAGGAGAAGGCGGGATCGCCTACCCGCATCTACGGGCGCAGTCCGGCTAGCTAGGAGCGTGCGTTCTTTTCCATTCATTTCTTGTCGGCTTATCCCTTGAAAAGAAGTACCTGATCGAACGGGCTCCCTTGGTCATGACATCCCCTCGTCCGACCACTTCACAACTAAGCCGAACGCCCTACTTGCACTTTGTTTTCAAAAGATGCTTCATTGATAAGTTGTTAATGAGTTTGAAAAACCATTCAAAAAACGAACCGCCGCTGCGCATAACTCGAACGAAACTCCCTGTTTATAGTGATCCCTCGCCTCAAGTCGATGATGTAATCCGTGCCTTCAAGGAAATCCAGAAAATTGGGAACCTCATGCCGAGTTTCATGTTTCCCGCGAGGCGTTACCAAGACAAGTTGACTCATGAGCAACAGCCGTCCTTCACTTCCGTGAGCCAGAGGACACCAGCCGCAGAGGCAGGTTGGAACGCGGACACGAGGCGACCCGGGATTTGAAGAAATGCCATGGCGGCGGAGCCGCGATCACCGGTAAGCCCTTTGATCGTTTGCAGGCAAGCGCGTAGATATGTCGAAGTTGATCGAGAAGAGGAGTTGAACAATGAAAAAAGCACTTGGCCCATTGGGGCTGGCCGTTGCGATGTTGCTGACGTCCTGCGGAGGGGGAAACAACGCTCCTGCGTTCTGGCCCTTGCCTACGCCAGCGCCTGACAGCCCGGATTCACCCGCGCCGGTGAATCCACCCACAGCGCCTCCTCCAGCACCTCCTCCAGGACCTGGGGAGCCGCCCACATCCTTCGTTCCGGTCGTCGCAAAATTCGAACTCGCCCAGACTCATGTCATCCCGCCTCAAGGATCGAGCATGGCGGCAAAGAGCGCTCGCGAGGAACTGCATGCCGTGGGTGGCCGATCGGCGCTCGCACTCGTGCGCTTTGAAACGCCGCCCTCCGGCCCCGTCGGGCTGGAGGGGCTCCAGGACGGCATCAGCCTGGGTGTCGTGGCGATGGCCGCGCCTTCCGCGCTGCCGGCAACCGAATCGGGAGGCGAGGCTTATGCCTCGGACACCTACAGTGCGGCGATTCCCGCGGCGTGGATGCGTACGGGCCTGCAATTGCGCGTGGCAAGCCCGACCGCGGCGTTCGATCCCGGCGCAGCGATCGCGATCAAGGTTGGTGCAGATACGAAAGTCGTGCTGCGCATCTTGCCGTTCTACCTTTTCGGTGCGACGGACGCGAACACCTATCCGCTCTCGCAGATCGGCCTGCCGCCAGCGGATGCCCTGTCGGAAACTTTTGCCAAGTTGCCCGTCGGGAGGCTGGAAGCCCAGGCGCACCCTGCGCTGCGCGCAGAGTGGCTGCAGGTCCTGATCGGGCCGCGGGCGGACAGGAGCAACACGGTCCAGGCCTCCTATTACGTGAACAACGCGGACCAGCAACAGGACGGCTATGCCGTGATGGACACCCTCCTCATCCTGCTGACATTGATCCGGAATGCCGGAGGTGACGGCCCGGGACCCGACCAGTTCTATGCGCCCCTGATGATGCTCGACAGCGCGGGCAAGTACTACGATCCCCAAGGCGGCGTCGGCACCGTCGGCGGAGGCGCGAGTCTGGGCGATTTCCGCTATGAAGGCCTCTTCATCCATGAGCAAGGCCACGCCTTGGGGCTTGCGCACCAAGGCGATCAATATGAACGCGGTCTTTATCCGTACATTGCCGGCAGCCTGCTGGGCTCGACCTGGGGCTACGATCAAATAAGGCAGCAGTTCCTGGCGCCTTATCTTCCGACTTCGGCAAGAACCTATGCAGGCTGCAGGACCGAGACAGTCTTCAGCGGCAAGGATGCAGGCGGCAACGCTGTCTCCTACCTTCGCCGAATAGATGCCACTGATCGGTGCGTCAAGCAGGATCCGATGCAAAGCGGCGCTGGCGACGAGGCATCCGGCTATCGCTACACGATGTTCTCGGATTTCAGCACCGGGCGGATGCAGCGCTACTTCGAGGGAAGTCCCCCCGGCCTCAACTACAAACCGGATGGAGCGATCTTCAGCGATGCCGCTTTTTCGAGCGGGTACAAGCGGTGGAACACTGCAACGCTGCGTTGGGTGGAAGTGGTGCCTGTCACCGAGTCGAATGGAATGCGCTCGCTGGACATGGGGCTGCCCGTCGCCAGGAACGTGCCGGTGCACACCATCGTGATCTCGCTCAACAACGCGGCACCGAAAAGCTCGCTCATCTATCCGCCTTTGACGTACACCGGCAACCTGCTTCGGACCATCGATCCCAGCACGGCCGCGGGCAGAGCCGACATCGTCCCGGACACCGGCACCTATCCCTGGTACTGCCGCAATTACGGTTGCGACTACACCGTGCGTGCGACCTATTCCAACGGCACGGTGCGTCATGTCGCGTTGCAGCGCGCCTTCAGGCCATTGAACCAGCCGCGAGGCGCCGAATTGCCGGCCGCTTCAGACCCCCTGTCAACCAGCAGCTTCATCAGTTGGGCGGTCAACGTGCCCGCCGACAACGGCGGCCTGTCGAAGATCGAGCTCCTGAGCACGCCGATGGCTTGGGAGGGTGTTCCGGCCAACCCGGTCGTGCTGGCGACCAAGACCATATGACAACGGCTGCCTGCCGCCCCCCGCGCCACGCGTCCTTGCGCCAAGGACCTCGCGTGGCTCGCAGCGGCATGCAGCCCATCAGGTCGACAAGCTTCTTGATAAAAGCAGGCCCATGACTACTCGCCCGGCGTCTTCTCCGGTACTGCCGTTCTTCTGAATTTTTTCGGTGCAACGTATGCCGAAGACTTCCAACGCCCCGACCGACTCAGCCTCTCCTGCAGCAGCAAGGGTCGCAATGCTCGCCGCAGATCGCGCCAGGCGCAGAGACAGATTTGCGCGCCGATACGAAGCCATGCAGGATGCGATGAAGCGCTACGACAGCGGTGCCACCATCGCCGAGCTCTGGCCACGGTGGAGCGAGCTGACCGGCATGTCTCGTCATACCCTGAGCATGGTGGTCCGGGGTGTCTATGACACCAGGATTGCGCGTGCTTTGCACGTTGTATTGAATCGGCCATTGCCCGGTCTACCGCCCAAGATTCCCGCACCCGGGCCTGCCCGCATTCCGCGACTGACGCCAGAGAGACTGCTGAAAATTCGCGTTGCGGCACGTGCGGGGACGCCTTTGAGTGCAATAGCTCACGAGTTTCAAGCCCATCCAGACATCGTGCGCCTCATCGTCAGAGGCACCTACAGGACCCGATCGATGAAGAAGGCCTTGGCCATGGAGGCGGACGCGGAGGCAGGGTAGCGGACCTCTGGCGCCGAACCACCCGGTGTCAGGCCGCCACGGCCGGGGCCTTTCTTTGTCAGCCGCCGGTGCTTTCCTTGCGAATCAGCCACTGGTTGCCCGAACGCTGCAGCTCCAGCGTCTTGCGGCTCACGTCCCGCAAACCGTCGCCCAGGTAGGTCTGCCGGAACCGAGCGCTCGCAGTCTGGCCCACTGTGCGGATCACCAGGTTTTCGACGGTGACGCTGATGCTTACCTTGCCGGCAATGCGTGCGCGGCGTCCCTCTTCCCAGCTCTTGCGGCTTTGACCCCCGGCAGGCCCGAACTCCGGCGCGTAGGCCGCGAGGTACCGATCCATGTCCCGGGCCGACCAGGCCGCAGCCCAGGCGCGCACGGCGGCCTCCACCTCGGCCGTTTCGGCGGTCGGTGCTGGGGAAGACGGTGCTTCCGCCGCGGGTGCATCCGCACCCTCGCGCGCTATGGCATATCCGGCGAACTGCCAGCTGTTGTTCTCGCGTGCGAAGCTGATCCTTTCGGAGACAGTCTTGCCGCTGCTCAGGCGAGTGAGCCACGCCACATTGGCGTAGCGGCCCGCAGGAAGGCCGGCAGCGTTGTTTCCTTCGTAATTGAGGCGCGTGACGCTCGACCATTCGCGGCTCGCCACCGCTCCCATCCGCAGCGTCGCCTTTCGGGTGGCCTCGATGAAGGCGGCTTTCCCGATGTGGCTCTTCAGCACGCCAGAGCCCGAATCCCACAATTCACCGATCTGGTCAGCGTCGGCCTGCCGAAGGATTGCGGTTGCATTGCGGATGCAGATCCTCGGGGCCCGCGTCCGCTGCCTGCGACGCGGCAGCAGCGTGCTGCATGGTGGTCGCCGCGAGGCCTCCGAAGAAGCCGTGCAAAGAGGCATCGAACCATCGAGCTCCCTTTTTCCCTGAGCAGTTGTTCGATCATTTTTCAGTCTGGCCCGGGCAATCCCGTTGCTGCATCGCTTGCTGCCGCGTCGAGCGCCGGATCGCTGCGTGGCGGAGGCGCCAGCGCCGCCAGCGCATCCTGATCGGCATCGCCCCGTGGTTCGTCCTTCCGTGTTTCGGAAAAGCCGGCGACGTTCAAGAGTTGATAGCCCCTCCCGTAAATGGCGCGCAGCACATATCCGTTTTCATGCCTGAGGCTCAAGCGCCGACGCAGGTTTGCGGCACAGACGTCCAGTGCCCTGGCGCCTTCGCGTGCATGGGTGCCTATCCACAGCGTGCGCCACAGCCAGTCTCGCGCGAGCACCTTGCCCGTGTTCTGGAACAGTGCCTTCGCAAACGCGAACTGGCGGGGCTGGAGAGCGACGGCTTTCTCCTCATGCATGACCGTGCGGTTGTCGGTCATGAAGCTGTAATCTCCAAAGACGAGCGCCTCGTCGTGAAAATCAGTTCCTTCTATCGGAAGCCTTGCTTTCTGGTGAAGAAGTACACCGATCTGGAGGTCCAGTGATGCGTAGGTGGTGGTTACCAACTTGGGAGAGGTGCTGAAGCAGCCCTCCGAAGGGAACCCGCTCTCCGGCAGCCACGCCTCCCAGCGCCCTTGCGAATTCAGGAGAAGCGCCGGCATACGCAGCACCCCGCACGCAGCGCCAAGGCTTGTACGCGCCTTCTCGTCATGGGTCGCCAACAACAACGCATCGAACCGCTGTCCGTTGCCGAGCGCCGTCAGAACCTCGGAGACATTCGTGAACAAGGCTGCCTGATGTCCCATCAGGCTCAATCTGTTCAATAGAGCCGCTGCGCATGCACTGGCTTCATCCACGATGGCAATGAACGATGTGTTCTTCATATCCGCTGTCCTTCGGTTTCTTGCCAGCCATGGGCCAACATCTGTTGCCTGGCCCATGCGGCATTCGCTGCGCCATGCTCGAAGCGCAGCTTCGAGCATGGCGGAAGGTCCGGAACGACGGGCGAGCGTCGCGAGCCGTGATCGCACGCGTCATCAATCGAACTCGTAGCCGACACCCACGCCGAGGGTGAACCTGGTGCTGCTGTAGCCGCCGTTGATCTTGTAGATCCACTTGCCGTCTTTCGAGCGCGCCGAGTAGCCAATCGCGACGGCGCTGTAGCCTGCGTAGTTGCCCACGCCGACCGACATCAGGTTCTTGCCTGGCGTCGTGGCCTGCGGCAGCGTGCTCATGGCGGTGGCCATGGCCACACCCGAATACGCGATGCGCTGTGTGCTGGCGATCTGCCCCTGGAGTTGGTTCTGCACCGCGCCCAATTGCCCCAGGTTGACCGCATCGGTCGGTGCGATGCCCGGCGCCACGTTGGAGATCCGGGTGCCGTCGGCCGCCTGGTCATTGCCCAGCGTGACCTGGTTGTAGTTGACCGAGCCGTCGGGGTTGGTCGCGTACTGAACGCCGCTGGCCCTGGCTGCGCTCGAGACGGCTCTCAGCTGTGCGACGTTGGTCGCATCGCTGTCGGCCGAACCCGCCGCCACACCGGTGATCTGGCGGAATTGCCCGTTGGCTGCATCGCCCACCGACACCGCGGCCTGCGTGCTGGTCGTGGCCCTGATAGACGCTTCCTGCTGCGCATTCGCGCTGACCGGGATGTAGCCGATCGCACCCGCGGCTGTCGATGCCACCGAGCCGGAGCCCAGCGCGACGCCGCCGCTTTGCGTCACCAGCGCACCGAAGCCGATGGCCGTCCCCTTGGAGACGTTCTGCGCCTGGCTCTGCGGCGTGCCGCCCGCATCCGCGCCTTGGCCCAATGCCACACCGCCGCTGCCGGCGAGGGCGTTGGCTCCGATGGCCTGCGACGAGTCGGTGGCGAGTGCGCCCGTCCCCATGGCGATGGCGTTCGCACCGGTGGCCTGGGCACCGGCGCCCATCGCCACTGCGCCATCCGCGGTTGCCTTCGCGCCGCTGCCGGCAGCGACGGAGTGAGTGCCGCTAGCCACCGACTGCTGGCCGATCGCCACGGCGCCCTGGCCGCCCGCAGTACCCAGGCCGGTCGACAAGCTGCTGATGAAGCTGGTCGTCGTGCTCAGGCCCGTCGACAGGCTGCCGATATTGCTGGCCGTCGTGCTCGCACCCGTGGACAGGCTTCCGACATCACCAGCCGTCGTGCTCAGGCTCGTCGACAGGCTGCCGATGCTGCCGGCCGTCGTGCTCGCACCCGTGGACAGGCTGCCGATATTGCTGGTGATCGTGCTCAGCCCCGTCGAAGTGGAAGTCGACAGGCTGGCAATGCGTTCGAAAACAGTGGTGGACAACGAAGTCAGCTGACCCAAGTTCACCGCATCCGTGGGATTTACGCCTGCGGCGACGTTCGTGAGGATGACCGGAGAGGTTGCCCCGACACCGCCCAGCGTGATCTTGGTACGGCTCGCGTCGTCGTACTGGACACTGTTCGAGACGCCCGAGGAAAGGCTGCTGACGCTGCTGGCGGTGGAGCTCAAGCCCGTGGACAGGCTGCTCACGTAGGTGTTGGTTGTGCTCAGGCCAGTCGACAAGGTGGAAACGCTGCTGTTCGTCGTGCTCAAGCCGGTAGACAGGCTCGAGATAGCGCCGGTCGCCGTGCTCAGACCCGACGACGTGGAGGTCGACAGACTGGTGACGCTGCTGTTGGTCGTGCTCAGGCCGGTGGACAGGCTGGAGATGCCGCTGGTTGCAGTGCTCAGGCCGGTAGACAGGCTCGAAATTCCACTGGTGGCCGTGCTCAGACCAGAAGACGTCGAGGTCGACAGACTGCTGACGCTGCTGTTGGTCGAACTCAGGCCGGTGGACAGGCTCGAGATACCGCTGGTGGCTGTGCTCAGACCCGACGAGGTCGAAGTCGACAGGCTGTCGATACTGCTCGTTGCGGTGCTCAAACCCGACGACGTGGAGGTCGACAGACTGCTGACACTGCTGTTCGTCGTACTCAGGCCGGTGGACAGGCTGGAGATACCGCTGGTCGCTGTGCTCAGACCCGAAGAAGTCGAGGTCGAGAGACTGCTGACACTGCTGTTGGTCGTGTTCAGGCCGGTGGACAGGCTGGAGATACCGCTGGTCGCAGTGCTCAAACCCGATGAGGTCGAAGTCGACAGGCTATCGATGCTGCTCGTCGCGGTGCTCAGGCCAGAAGACGTCGAGGTCGACAGACTACCGACATTGCTGTTCGTCGTGCTCAGGCCGGTGGACAGACTGGAGATACCACTGGTCGCAGTGCTCAGACCCGAAGAAGTCGAAGTCGACAGACTGGAGATACCGCTGGTGGCTGTGCTCAAACCCGACGACGTCGAGGTCGACAGACTGGTGACGCTGCTGTTGGTCGTGCTCAGGCCGGTGGACAGGCTGGAGATACCGCTGGTAGCCGTGCTCAAACCCGACGAGGTCGAGGTCGACAGACTGCTGACGCTGCTGTTGGTCGTGCTCAGGCCAGTGGACAGGCTGGAGATACCGCTGGTGGCCGTGCTCAAACCTGACGAGGTCGAAGTCGACAGGCTGTCGATACTGCTCGTTGCGGTGCTCAGACCGGAAGACGTCGAGGTCGACAGACTGCTAACGCTGCTGTTGGTCGTGCTCAGCCCGGTGGAAAGGCTCGAGATACCACTGGTGGCCGTGCTCAAGCCCGAAGACGTGGAGGTCGACAGGCTGCTGACACTGCTGTTCGTCGTGCTCAGGCCGGTGGACAGGCTGGAGATACCGCTGGCGGCAGTACTCAGACCCGAAGAAGTCGAAGTCGACAGACTGGAGATACTGCTGGTCGCCGTGCTCAAACCCGACGAGGTCGACGTCGACAGGCTATCGATGCTGCTCGTGGCGGTGCTCAAGCCGGACGATGTCGAAGTCGACAGGCTGCCGATGCTGCTCGTTGCGGTGCTCAAACCCGACGACGTCGAGGTCGACAGACTGGTGACACTGCTGTTGGTCGTACTCAGGCCGGTGGACAGGCTCGAGATACCGCTGGTGGCCGTGCTCAAACCTGACGATGTCGAAGTCGACAGGCTGCCGATGCTGCTCGTCGCCGTGCTCAGACCCGACGACGTCGAGGTCGACAGACTGGTGACGCTGCTGTTGGTCGTGCTCAGGCCGGTGGACAGGCTGGAGATGCCGCTGGTGGCAGTACTCAGACCCGAAGAAGTCGAAGTCGACAGGCTGGAGATACTGCTGGTCGCTGTGCTCAAGCCCGACGAGGTCGAAGTCGACAGGCTATCGATGCTGCTCGTGGCGGTGCTCAAGCCACTCGAAGTCGAGGTCGACAGGCTGGAGATACCACTGGTGGCCGTGCTCAGCCCCGACGACGTCGAAGTCGACAGACTGCTGACGCTGCTGTTCGTCGTGCTCAGGCCGGTGGACAGGCTGGAGATACCACTGGTGGCCGTGCTCAGACCCGACGACGTCGAAGTCGACAGGCTGCCGATGCTGCTCGTTGCGGTGCTCAGACCCGACGACGTCGAAGTCGACAGGCTGCCGATGCTGCTCGTTGCGGTGCTCAAACCCGACGACGTCGAGGTCGACAGACTGGTGACACTGCTGTTGGTCGTACTCAGGCCGGTGGACAGGCTCGAGATACCGCTGGTGGCCGTGCTCAAACCTGACGATGTCGAAGTCGACAGGCTGCCGATGCTGCTCGTCGCCGTGCTCAGACCCGACGACGTCGAAGTCGACAGACTGCTGACGCTGCTGTTCGTCGTGCTCAGGCCGGTGGACAGGCTGGAGATACCGCTGGTCGCTGTGCTCAAGCCGGACGATGTCGACGTCGACAGGCTATCGATGCTGCTCGTGGCGGTGCTCAAGCCACTCGAAGTCGAGGTCGACAGGCTGGAGATACCACTGGTGGCCGTGCTCAGCCCCGACGACGTCGAAGTCGACAGACTGGTGACACTGCTGTTGGTCGTACTCAGGCCGGTGGACAGGCTCGAGATACTGCTGGTGGCCGTGCTCAAACCTGACGATGTCGAAGTCGACAGGCTGCCGATGCTGCTCGTCGCCGTGCTCAGACCCGACGACGTCGAAGTCGACAGACTGGTGACGCTGCTGTTGGTCGTGCTCAGGCCGGTGGACAGGCTGGAGATGCCGCTGGCCGCAGTGCTCAAACCCGACGAGGTCGAAGTCGACAGGCTATCGATGCTGCTCGCGGCGGTGCTCAAGCCACTCGAAGTCGAGGTCGACAGGCTGGAGATACCACTGGTGGCCGTGCTCAGACCCGACGACGTCGAAGTCGACAGGCTGCTGACGCTGCTGTTCGTCGTGCTCAGGCCGGTGGACAGGCTGGAGATACCACTGGCGGCCGTGCTCAGACCCGACGACGTCGAGGTCGACAGGCTGCTGACACTGCTGTTGGTCGAGCTCAGGCCGGTGGACAGGCTGGAGATACCACTGGTGGCCGTGCTCAAGCCGGACGATGTCGAAGTCGACAGGCTGCCGATGCTGCTCGTCGCCGTGCTCAGACCCGACGACGTCGAGGTCGACAGACTGGTGACGCTGCTGTTGGTCGTACTAAGGCCGGTGGACAGGCTGGAGATACCGCTGGTGGCCGTGCTCAAGCCGGACGATGTCGCAGTCGACAGGCTGCCGATCCCGCTGCTGGTGGTGCTCAACCCCGAAAACAGCTGGCTGCCGTTGATCGCATCGGTCGATGTGGCCGTAACGCGGCCTGCAGCCACGTTGGAGATCTGGCGTTCGGCATCCTTCTTGCCAACGCTGACGACGCCGAGAGGGGCCGCACCCGCGAAATTGCCGTAGGTGATGTCTCCCACCGTTGCTTCGGGAACTTTAGTCGCTGCAGCGGTCGAGGCTCCATCGCCCAGCGCCACGCTGTGCGCTGTACCGACCACGGTCCCGTGGCCGATGGAAATCGAGTAGTCAGCGATAGCGAGTGCGTTGGCCCCGATTGCGAGGGCCCTGTTGCCTTGTGCAAGCGCTCTGGTACCGACAGCCGTCGCGCCTGTGCCAGACGCCGTGGAACCGGCACCAAGAGCTGTGGCCGGGGCTTGAATCTGGTCACCGACCTTGCCTCCTTGAGCGGCCGACCCGTAGCCGACAGCTACGTCATACATACCACGGGCCGCCGCATCGGTGCCCATGGCCAAGGCGCTCGATCCAGTGGCATTGGCCCCCGAGCCGATAGCGGCACTTGAAGCTCCAAAAGCATTCGCGGCGACTCCGAGCGCCACGCTGTTGGCACCGGCCGCGACAGCGGCTTGTCCCATCGCCACGCTATCGGCACCGATCGCCTGGCTGTCCGCGCCCGTGCTGTTGGCGTGGAAATATTTCGCGCCCTTGTCGTAAATCGAACCCACCGACGAGCTCAGCGCACCCAGACTGCTGTTCGTGGTGCTCAGGCCGGTGGACAGCCTGGAGATGCCGCTGGTGGCCGTGCTCAAACCCGACCAGGTCGAAGTCGACAGGCTGCCGATGCTGCTCGTGACGGTGCTCAACCCGGTACTCAATTGAACAACGGTCACTGCATCCTGAGGGCCGGCACCGTCGGCCACGTTCGTGATGCGACGCTGCAGGCTAGACGAGCCGACCGAAACTTCCGATACAGGAGCGGCCGCGCCGGTGAGGAAGCCCGCGCCCGTGGGTGCCTTGGCACCGGTCCGGCTGCTCTTGCCAATGGCGACGCTGCCTTCATAGGTCGCGACGGCGTCCCAGCCGAAAGCCAGAGCCCCGATACCGCTCGCGTCGGCACCAGTGCCGATGGCGACACCATTCTGCTGGCTCGCCTTTGACGACAGCCCAAGAGCCAGAGCTCCATAGCCACTCGCATTGGCAGAGGGACCAATGGCTGTCGCATTCTGCTGGCTCGCCTGTGAGTTCCATCCAAAGGCCAGAGCTCCATAACCACTTGCGTTGGCTTCAGCGCCGATGGCGACGGCGTTCAGTTGACTCGCCCTTGAATTCGGTCCGAGAGCAAGGGCCCCAGTGGCGCTCGCATTGGCGTCAACACCGAGGGCGGCAGCGTGCTGTTGACTCGCCTTTGCACCCACCCCGAGAGCAACAGTCCCCAAGCCACTCGCATTGGCAGAGGGACCAATGGCTGTCGCATTCTGGCCGGCCGCCTTGGTGTTCCACCCAAGCGCCACAGCCGTCAAGCCGCTTGCGTTGGCACCAGTGCCGATGGCGACACCATTCTGCTGGCTCGCCTGTGAGTTCCATCCAAAGGCCAGAGCTCCAGAACCACTTGCGTTGGCTTCAGCGCCGATGGCGACGGCGTTCAGTTGACTCGCCCTTGAATTCGGTCCGAGAGCAAGGGCCCCAGTGGCGCTCGCATTGGCGTCAACACCGAGGGCGGCAGCGCGCTGTTGACTCGCCTCTGCACCCACCCCGAGAGCAACAGTCCCGAAGCCACTCGCATTGGCAGAGGGACCAATGGCTGTCGCATTCTGGCCGGCCGCCTTGGTGTTCCACCCAAGCGCCATAGCCGTCAAGCCGCTTGCGTTGGCATCGGCGCCTATGCCGATGGAACCCAGGTCAGACGCTTTCGCTCTGGCGCCCATCGCCAGCGAATCCTGACCCGTGGCATTGGCAGCGACTCCGATCGCCACGCTATCGGCACCGATCGCCTGGCTGTCCGCGCCCGTGCTGTTGGCGTGGAAATATTTCGTGCCCTTGTCGTAAATCGAACCCACCGACGAGCTCAGCGCACCCAGACTGCTGTTCGTGGTGCTCAGGCCGGTGGACAGGCTGGAGATGCCGCTGGTGGCCGTGCTCAAACCCGACCAGGTCGAAGTCGACAAGCTGCCGATGCTGCTCGTCGCGGTGCTCAGTCCGGTCCTCAATTGAACGACAGTCACTGCATCCTGAGGGTCGGCACCGTCGGCCACGTTCGTGATGCGACGCTGCAGGCTAGACGAGCCGACCGAAACTTCCGATACGGGAGCGGCCGCGCCGGTGAGGAAGCCCGCGCCCGTGGGTGCCTTGGCACCGGTCCGGCTGCTCTTGCCAATGGCGACGCTGCCGTCATAGGCCGCGGCGGCGTCCCAGCCGAAAGCCAGAGCCCCGATACCGCTCGCGTTGGCACCAGTGCCGATGGCGACACCATTCTGCTGGCTCGCCTTTGAGTTCCATCCAAAGGCCAGAGCTCCAGAACCACTTGCGTTGGCTTCAGAGCCGATGGCGACGGTGTTGAGATTGATGGCTTTGGCACCGATTCCGATCGCAGCACTATTGGTACCGGAAGCGCTCGTCGTGCTGTCGCCCACCTGGAAGTGACTGGCGAGGATCGTCGTGGTCGAATTTGTGTAGCGCGCGTCACCCAGCATGACGTTCGCAGCATTGGCGATGTCAGCACTGCCGACGAAATAATCTCTAACCCCCGCCAATCCCGTATCGCCACCACCACGCAAGGTGAGTGGCTCGTTTCTGCCGTTTCCATCCCCATTCGCAACGAGCGTTAGACCAAACCCTGAGGTTCCCATGCAAGTCTCGATCGCACTGCCGCTGGTGCATGCCAGGGCGGCTGCCGGAGCGTGCCAGCCAAAGCCAAGCGCCACCGAAGCCGCCAGCAGGCTGATTCGAAAAGCCGTCCCGGCATTGCCGCTGCGGCTTGCCTTGCCCCTGCTCTTTTCGAGCTCGCTTACCGCAACCCAAGCACCCAGAGATTCATTCCAAACACTCTTATATGACTTGTTCACCTGAATTCAATCCAAAAAATACAGAAAAAAAATGACGTGCCTGAAATGAATTGATAAATCCGCCATTGCCGCGGCCACTGTCCTTCATTGCACGAGGCTCTTGCTTTGAAGTCGCAACAAAATACAAAAGCCAAGCAAGCGCACGGCCTGCACAAATTCGTGCCGGGGATTTTGGGCCACTGACGGATTTATTTCTTCCGACCAAAAAAGCACATGAATAGCGATTGATCGAAAGAAAAGATGCAGATCGATTTCTGCGTCGATTTCTGTTTTGCCCTGCTCCCGGGCAACACAGCCATTTGGCGCGGAGGAAATCGTTCAGATCATTTTTGGTGGGAGCGATTGTTTCCAATCCGCTCGGAGCGGACTAGACCGGCGAACCGGAACGCGGCGTTCCGTAATCGGAACGTCTTATCGTGAGAAATTTACTGTTCACGGGCTCGAAAAACCGGCACGCGGGCGCGAGGGCTTTTGGGCTGCAGCTACGCAATGCGCCGTCGTGCTTGGCGGTACGCGGGACGGAAGGCCACATCCATGCGATGCCGCCTGTGCGAAGAACGCGGCATCGATCGAAAGCTGCGGCAGGCTTTCGATCGATGCCTGCTATCGTCCGATCCGGACGCTCTCGCGGGCCGGAAATGTCGAAAGCGGGCGCATCACCAGCGGGCGAGCACAAGCCATGCGCCGGAGGCCGGATTGTTCAGGGAGAGCCATTGCTCCGCTGCCTCTTTGGCGACAGGGGCGTCGTGTCGTCCCGCGCGGCTCCGCACGGCGCGGGCATTCCCGAAGAAAGAATCTACTAGCTCGACGGACCTTCGAATTCCGCGAGCGACTGCCCCTGCAACTCACGCTCGGCCGCAGAGGCGATGAACTCCAGGAAAACCCGCAACTTGGGCACGATCGCAGCACGCGAGGTGTAGAGGGCGTAGAGCGTGGGCTGGTTGTGGATCTGGTATCCAGGCAGAACCCGCACCAGTCTTCCGGACCGGAGGTCATCCAGAACATTGACGACAGGAATGGCCGCGATGGCGTGACCGCGTTTGACGAGATCCATCATCTGGAGATGATCCGTCGTGGTGAACCTGTCCCAGACGGGCAATTGAAACTGCTCGCTCCCCCGGAACACCTTCAATGTCGGCACATAGGCTGGAAGGCTGCCGGTTTCGACGCTGCCCGTCCCATCCGCAAAGAAGTTCGCGATGACGGGATGCCCATCCATGGAATCGGGCGACATTGGAAGCCCGCGCGCCAGGACGTATTCCTTGCTGGCAACGAGCACCATTTTTACTTCCGCGATCTTGCGCATGGTGAGCCGGGAGTCCAGCAACCAGCCCCCATGAAGCACGACATCGAGATTGTTGGGCTCGGGAAGAAGGCGCTCACCGACCTTCACGCGGACGTTGATCCTCGGGTAGCGATCAAGAAACTCATGGATGTAGGGGGACAGCAAGGTACGCGAGACGTTGCTGGGGCAGCCGATCGTCAGCGTGCCCGCCGGTTCGCCTCGGTATGCGGCAACTTCGTTGTGCGCCTCCTGCGCCTCTTCTCGTATTCGCAGGCAGCGTGCGTGGAACAGCCGGCCGACCTCCGTCAGCGTGACGCTGCGCGTGGTCCGCTCGACGAGCTTGACGTTATAGATCGATTCCAGGCGAGCAATCGTGCGGCTCACCTTGACCTTGGGCAGTCCCAGAGCGCGCGCCGACGCCGACATGGAGCCGAGTTCGCCGACCTTAGCAAATATGGCAAAGGCGTCCAGTTGCTCCATTTTGATCTCCTGTTTTTGCTGGCTTCGGCAAGGTTAGCGTCTTTCGCGTTCACGACCATGCGCGAAGTGAAGAATTTTCGAAAACCATTGATCCGATGACGCAGAAATCCGATTGGCATTCGGAAAATTCAACATTCAATCAATTGCACGAGCCTGAATTTTAGCGATGCCTCGAAGGTTTTAATTCAACTTCAAGCTTGAAAGCATTAATCATCAGACTGGAACTTTCTCACGGTACAGCATATTGGAATATTTTTAATATTTAACAAACATTTGGAGGATTTCATTTCTATTTTTTGGCTCGCCAGACTTGGCTCCGCTGCGCATGGGCGCGGTAAAAAGCTGGTAATCAATTCTCAGGGAATGTCATGAAAAAAATCTCGATCCTCAAATTCGCATCGCTGGCCGTGGCCGGCATGTTGTCGTAAGGCGCGTTCGCCGCCGACGGCACCATTACTTTCACTGGCGACATCGTCGACGCACCTTGCTCGATCTCGCCCAATAGCCAGAACCTGACAGTGCCGCTCGGCAAGGTCTCGCGCAACGCGTTCGGTACTGTGAGCGGCACGCCCCCCGTGAGCGCATCGGTTGTTGGCACCAAGTCCGCGCCCTCCAAGTTCAGTATCGACCTACTGCATCCCTCGACCAGCTGAGCCGGCGCGAGAAAGTCACCATCGGCCATCGGCCATCGGCCGACCACCT
Organism: Variovorax sp. W2I14; assembly: GCF_050435205.1. NCBI lineage: Bacteria > Pseudomonadati > Pseudomonadota > Betaproteobacteria > Burkholderiales > Comamonadaceae > Variovorax > Variovorax sp. W2I14. Next base: position 4,078,975 of record NZ_JBNDJX010000001.1, read on the forward strand.
TGTGGCCCCAGCGACAAATCCATCGCCAGGAGTCAATGGTTCCGGACAAACCATGCGCAATCAACTGGCCAGAAATCACGTACACCCGAGCGTCCTTGGACGTACTCAACCCATCTCTCTCTCGAGATTAAGCGGAGCATTTTTTCAATGAAAAAACTAGGCGTCTTCTCTGTACGTCTTCTTTTGATCACAAGAAATTTACGTCCCTAAAGTCACCGGTTTGGCTCTCTTGTGATAGCAGCAATGCGAATCCTGTCCCTAGACTTTTCCAGGTATATCGGGCTGGCCATAAACGCCAGAACCCATGGAGGCAATTCGATCAATCCTAGAGGAAAAATATGCAGGGTGCGAGAACGGCTGAAAGCCAGGAAATGGGAACAAGGGCAGCAAGGGCGATCGCAGCAATCCTGGCCGTAACGGCCTGCATGGCCCTGCCGGCCTGCGGTGGGGGTTCGTCGGAGGCTGGTTTCATTCCCCTTTCCCCGGCAGTCGCCGAGCCACCGTCGTCGACACCATCGCCGCCATCGCCGCCTGCGGACGGTTCCATGGTTCGCCAGACCTCGGCCGGCAAGCTCGAAGGCGTCGACGACAGCGCCAATTCCGGCAGCTACTTCTGGAAGGGCGTGCCATTCGCGCAGGCACCCGTGGGCAAACTGCGCTGGCGCGCACCGGTCGAACCCGCTGCATGGGACGACATTCGCAAGGCCGACAGGTTCGGCAATGCCTGCCTGCAGATCGGCACTATCTACGGCCCCGGCGCCAACAACACCTACGATGAGACCATCGGCACCTCGCTGGGCACGCCGGTCGGCAGCGAAGACTGCCTGACACTCAACATCTGGCGTCCCGCCAGCACCGAAGAGAACCTGCCGGTGTTGTTGTTCCTGTATGGCGGCAGCAACGTAGCCGGCTATACGGCCGACCCGGTATACGACGGCGCCAAACTTGCGAAGACCACCAATGCGATCGTCGTCACCGCCAACTACCGCCTGGGCATGCTGGGCCTCCTGGCCATGCCGCAGTTGCGCACCGGCAGCACCGCAGGCGACGATTCCGGCAACTTCACCATGCTCGACAACATGGCGGCGCTGCACTACATACAGAAGAACATCGCCGTCTTCGGTGGCAATCCGGGCAACGTCACGCTGTCAGGTCATTCGGCTGGCGGCTGCAATTTGCTTGCATTGCTCGCGTCGCCGATGGCCAAGGGCCTGTTTCACAAGGCGCTGCCGATCAGCGCCGGAATTTCACTTCAGCGCAATCTGACCGGCGGACTGCCCACGCTGGGCTCCGAATCGGACGCGCTCAAACAGGGCCAGAACATCTTGGAATCATTGGTGGTGGCCGACAGGAAAGCATCCAAAGCCACTGCTGCGGACTACATTGCCACCCAGACGCCTGCCCAGATCGCCGAATATTTGCGCGGGCATGACGCGAACAAGCTGATGACCATCGTTGCAGCCGCCGGCCTCAACAGCGCGGGGCTGATTCCCGACGGCAAGGTGCTGCCGGTCGACCCCATCCATGAAATCGGCATCGGCAACTACAACAAGGTGCCTCTGCTGCTGGGCTTCACACGTGACGAGGGCAAGTCCTTCGCGTCGCTGCTCGCAACCCTGCCAAAGGGCGCGAAGCCGGGCTTCATCATCAACAACGCAGGGCTTTTCTCGATGATGAGGAGCTTCAGGCCCGACGAGCTCGCGCAACTGACGGTGGCCGACATCATCGACCCGTCTTACCTGCCGGTCACCGCGCCTGACACCGGCTTCAATGCGAAGACCGCGTATGTGACGAAAATCGGGGGTGATCCCAGCCGCGTGAACTTGCTCGACACGCTGAAGCGCCAGCAGCCGAACAGCGTCTGGCACTACCGCTTCGACTGGGCGCAGGAGCCCTCGCCGTGGAACGATGTGTATGGCGCCGCACATGGATTCGACCTGGGCTTCATGTTCGGCAACTTCGGGCCTTCAGTTTTCTCCAACGTCACCAACAGCACAGCCAACCGTCAAGGCCGGATTGCGCTTTCGAAAGCAATGATGGCCAGCATCGGTGCCTTCATGCGCAACGGCGATCCGAACACGCCCGAACTCGGCACTGCATGGGCACCATGGCCGGCGACCCTGCACTACAACGCCACGCTTGCAGAAGCCAGGATCACAACGACGCCCTGAGCTGATGTCCTGGCAGGTTGCGGAAATAGCCATGCCGAAGCGCACCGTTCGCCTTGGCGAGTGGTCTGCTTGAGCGACAGGGGCAGCCCCGTGCTTCTTGGGTTGAAAGCACGGGACATCTGTCCTGTATGCGCGCTGCACGATCCCAACCGTCATCCGAAAACTCAAGAAAAAACGCGCCTTCGCAAGGGTGACGATTGTCGAAGGATGGAATGAACACCACGGTCAATTCAAGAGCTTCCGCGCGCGCGAAATCGATCTCGGCCTCGCATCGGCCGATCCGCAGACCCGCTCGGCGGATGGTCCAACCCGAAGGCGAATCCCCCGCGCCGTCGGAACCGATTCGGCGCCTGGCTCTGCCGATTCGAAAAAGCGCTCCCCCCAGAACATCCCGCCGAACGCCGTGCTGCGCGTCTTGGCGGCTGTAGTTAACCCCCCAGAAAAAACATCATGACCAACTATGTACGTACGGCGCTTGCAATCGCCTGCACTGTGCTTGCTGTGAACATCGCCAGCGCCCAGACGCCGGCACCCGCGGCGCTGCCCGATCCGGCAGCCACATCGGTCGACGCGCTCGGCTGGATGAAGGGCTTTCCACCCCCGCCAGACAGGCAGATCACGTTCGACGACCAGACCAGCGTGGCGTATCCGCGCGCGCGCTGGAGCTTCTCCCATATCCGTGAGCTTGTGCCGACCGCCAACGTGTGGCGCGGCAGCGGTGCGGCGAGCTCCTTGCCTTCGGCGCCGCGCAACGACATCGAGGCTGTCACCTTCAAGCCTCTGGGCAGCGAAGAGACAGTGACCTTCGCGCAGATGATCCCGCGCACCTACACCGACGGCATCCTCGTGATGCACCGCGGCAAGGTGGTCTACGAGAAGTACTTCGGCGCGCTCACGCCCGAGCGCCCGCACATCGCGATGTCGGTGACCAAGTCCCTTGTTGGCACAGTCGCGGCGATGCTCGCGGAAGAGGGCAAGTTCGACCCGTCGGCACAGGTCACCAAGTACCTGCCAGAGCTCAAGGACACGGCCTATGGCGACGCCACCGTGCGCCAGGTGATGGACATGACAGTGGGCGTGCGCTACTCCGAAAGGTACGGCGATCCGAAGGCCGAAATCTGGGACTACGCGCGCGCCGGCGGCATGATGGGCCCAGGCCCGAACTACACGGGCCCGAAATCGTTCTACGAATTCCTCGCGACGCTGAAGAAGGAAGGCGCGCACGATGACACCTTCTCCTACAAGACGGTGAATACCGAGGTGCTCGCATGGATCCTGCGCCGCGTGAGCAATCAGCCGCTGGCCGACCTGTTGAGCGAGCGGATCTGGCGCCGCATCGGCGCCGAGCAGGACGCGTATTTCATGGTCGATCGCATCGGCACCGAGTCGGCCGGCGCTGGGTTGAACGCGGTGCTGCGCGACTTCGGCCGCTTCGGCGAGACGATGCGCAATGGCGGTCGCGTGCCCAATGGGCAGCAGGTGATTCCGAAGGCGGTGGTCGAAGACATCCAGCGCGGCGGCGACCCCGCCAAGTTCGCCAAGGCCGGCTATGCGCTGCTGCCGGGCTGGTCGTATCGCAACATGTGGTGGGTGTCGAACAATCCGCACGGCGCGTACATGGCGCGCGGCATCCACGGCCAGAGCATCTACGTCGATCCGAAGGCGGAGATGGTGATCGTGCGCTACGCCGCGCACCCGGTGGCGGCGAGCGCGGGGAACGATCCGCTCACGCTGCCGGCTTTCCACGCGGTCGCGGAGGCACTGATGAGGCAGTGATTCGTCTGCCGATGCAGCGACGGCCCGGTCGATGGGCTGTTCGCCGCATCAATGGATGCATTCCATCAAGGGCGTCCGAGCTTTCGATCGAACACAGATACATGCGCTCGATATGAGAATTCATACCGCACGAATCAACCGATACGCTGATTTCCCCGTTTGCTGAATGCAGATAGTCAGTGTGCATCGCGGCTGGTGACACTTGTGAGGCGATTTTTTCGCGCACAAGTCTGCTGGCCAGTTCAAATGGCGTTTCAACTTGGAAGGGCGATTCGCTTCTGCAAATCCAGTCCGCCGTTGGAGATGGCGGGCTGGGTTGCCTATTCAAAGGTCGCAGATTTGGTGATCTCCAAGAAGGCGAGCGCACCGGGTTCGCCCTCCTGCCATGCATGGACAGCGCCGGGCGCGTTGGAGCAGGTGAAACGCTCTTGAAATTCCGAGACTCGGAAGCACGACGTGCCCAAGGCCGCGTCATTCCCCAGATTCGGTGTCATGGGCTCGTGTGCGCCCGCCGCGTCTGCGACGGCAGTTCCCCGAACATCGATTTGTATTCGTGGGAGAAGCGGCCCATGTGGAAGAAGCCCCATTGCGCGGCGATGTCCTGCACCGTCGAATCGCATGCGCGAAGCACCCGACGGCATGCATTGAGCCGTACGGCCCGCAGGAATTTGACGGGCGATTCGCCGACAGCGTTCTGAAAATGATTCAGCAGCGTGCGCGGCGTCAGATGAAGCTGCTCGCACAGGTCCTCGAGCGACATGGCATGGTTGAGTGGATGCGCGACGAGCGCGCGCGCGGTCATAACCGATGCAAGCCGGCGCTGGCTGCTTTGCAAGTGCGCGGCAAAGCCTTGATCGTGGCTCGTACCTCCAAGCAAGGCCATGAGCTGATCCGTCAGGCCGCACAGTGTGGCCCGGCCCCAACCCCTGGTGGCCTCGCCACTTGCACCGAGCGATAGCATCGACTCGATGGTCTGGCACAGCGCCACGTGCAGGTGTGGCGCCAGGAACGCAGCATGGGCGGACGCGGCCCCTTGCCGCGCCAGCGGCAAGTGCGGCGGCAGACCGAGGTGCTCGAGCTTGGTGCACAGCCAAGCCTCATCGATCACAACGCCGTAGATTCCGAAGTTCTGCGGCGTCCGTAGCACGAAGCCGTCTTCGGCGCGTGCCGAGAGGACGACGCGATCACGATCGACCGGCTGCAGCCGCCCCGAAAAATGCAGCGGCTCTCTGTTCTGTCCATCGGGAATACCGAACCAGACCGCGCCCTTCCACGGCAGACAGCGCTGACTGGTTTGCTGGCCGGTGTGCCGTCCACCGGACGCTAGCCGACAAGGCTTGCGCGGCCTCCCTGCTCCAGCGAACAGATCCCGGCGCCAGAACGCGGCCGGCGTTCCGTTCGAAAAGTGTTTCGCGTTACGTAACGAAGCGCGAAAGCAGCACACTTTCCTTTGCGGACTTCGCACTAGGCAGCGCGAAAAAACTCTTTGCAATCAACGGGATAGCTCGCTTTCGGCGACCCGGCACCGACCTGGCGCGACGGCGGCACGCATGTTGCGCTTTGTGCCTCCTTATTCCTCGAGGAGGTCGCCATGATCACAACCACCCAAGCCCCCATCGGCTCGATTCCGGCAGCTGCTGCCGACAACGGTGCGGCCCCCGTGGTCCTCGCCCAGGCCAGCGTCACGCCGATCGCGCCCATGGGTGCGGCCGCGACGACGGCGGCGCCCACCGGGCCTGTGAGCCTGGGCTCGCTGTCCAACGCCACGCCCGGCACGGTGGTCGTGCGCGACGGCGTGCGGATTCCGGTCGACGGCAGCCAGAGCCTGATGGCCGGCGACCGCGTGATCGTTCCCGATGGCGGCCATGCCAACGTGCTGTTCCCCGGCTCGACCGCCAACAAGGCGCCGCTTTCGGGCGTTTTCGAAGGTGGCACCGACGCCACCATCGGCTCGACCAAGCTGCCTGGCGGCCTGGAACAGGTGAATGTCGATGTGGCTGCCGGCAACCTGGAAGTCACGCCGGCCGACAGCGATGCGGACGCCGCCGCCGTGGCCGTGACCAAGAAGGCCGCGGGCGGCAGCGGCATCGGGCTGGGCGAATTCGCGCTCGGCGCGCTGGGCGCAGTTGCCCTCGGCGCCGCCTTGAGCGGCGGTGGCGACGGCGGCGGCGGTGTTTCCTTCCTCGCTCCGGGCATTGGCGAAGGCGACGCGGACGCCGATGCGGATGCAGATGCCGACGCGGATGCGGACGGAGATGCAGACGCTGATGCAGATGCGGATGCGGATGCTGATGCCGACGCAGATACTGACGCGGACGCGGACGCCGATGCCGATGCCGATGCCGATGCCGATGCAGATGCCGATGCAGATGCAGATGCAGATGCCGACGCAGATGCAGACGCCGACCACCTGCTCGACCCGGGCGACGGCGCCGCCGGCCATCTGATCGGGGCCCTGGACGACCTCCTCGGCCTGGGCGGCAACAGCGGCGCGGGCCGGGCCGTTTCCAGTTCGTCCGGCACGCTGGGATCGCTGATGCCCACCGTCGACGGCCTGACCGACCTGGTGGACGACGTGCTCTCGCCGATCGCGGGCAACGAGTTCACGGCCAACGATCCGAACGAATTCGATCCGGTGGACGACACGGTCGAGAACGTGCTCGTGGACCTCGGCGGCGTACTGACCCCCGTGGTCGACGGCCTGCTGGGCAACGGCCTGACGGATGCGCTCATCGACTCGCTGATCGGCCAGGTCGACTACCTGACCGATGCGCTCGGCAACATCCTGGAGAACGTGCTTGGCAGCGAAGGCCTGCTCGGCGGCGTGACCACCGGCCTCGGCATCGACGGCCTGGTGGACGGTTTGATCGGCGACGACGGCGTGGTCGGCCAGGTGCTGGAAGGCCTGCTGGGCGACGACGGTTTGCTGGACGGCCTGCTGGGCGATGAAGGCTTGTTGGGCGGGTTGCTCGGTGACGACGGCCTCCTCGGCGGGGTCCTCGGTGACGACGGTCTGCTGGGCGGATTGCTCGGCGGCGAAGGCGGGCTCCTCGGCGGCGTGCTCGGTGACGACGGCCTGCTGGGCGGCTTGCTCGGCGGTGAAGGCGGTCTCCTCGGTGGCGTGCTGGGTGACGACGGCCTGCTGGGCGGCCTGCTCGGCGGCGATGGCGGCCTCCTCGGTGGTTTGCTCGGCGACGACGGCCTCGTAGGCGGCCTGCTTGGCGACGAAGGACTCGTTGGCGGCTTGCTCGGCGGAGACGGCGCGCTTGCCGGCCTCCTGGGCAGCGAAGGCCTCTCCGGCGGTCTGCTCGGCGAAGGTGGAATCGTCGACGGTCTGCTCGGACCCGACGGCGTAGTCGGCGAGCTGCTCGGTGGCGACGGTGGTCTCCTGGGCGGCGTGCTCGGTGGCGAGGGCGGCCTCCTTGGCGGCCTCCTCGGTGACGACGGCCTCTTGGGTGGCGTCCTCGGCGGCGACGGCGGCTTGCTCGGCGGCGTATTGGGCGACGACGGCCTCTTGGGCGGATTGCTCGGAGGTGAAGGTGGTCTCCTCGGCGGCGTACTCGGCGAAGACGGCATCGTCGGTGGCCTGCTTGGCGGCGACGGCGGTCTCCTCGGCGGCGTGCTCGGCGAAGACGGCATCGTCGGTGGCCTGCTCGGCGGCGAAGGCGGTCTCCTCGGCGTCGTAATCGGCGAAAACGGCATCGTCGGTGGCCTGCTTGGCGGCGACGGCGGTCTCCTCGGCGGCGTGCTCGGCGAAGACGGCATCGTCGGCGGCCTGCTCGGCGGTGAAGGCGGTCTCCTCGGCGGCGTGCTCGGCGAAGACGGCATCGTCGGTGGCCTGCTCGGCGGCGAAGGTGGTCTCCTCGGCGGCGTGCTCGGCGAAGACGGCATCGTCGGCGGCCTGCTCGGCGGCGACGGCGGTCTGCTCGGCGGCGTGCTCGGCGAAGACGGCATCGTCGGTGGCCTGCTCGGCGGCGAAGGTGGTCTCCTCGGCGGCGTGCTCGGCGAAGACGGCATCGTCGGCGGCCTGCTCGGCGGCGACGGCGGTCTCCTCGGCGGCGTGCTCGGCGAAGACGGCATCGTCGGTGGCCTGTTGGGCGGCGACGGCGGTCTGCTCGGCAGCGTCCTCGGCCAGGACGGCCTCGTGGGCAACCTGCTCGGCGGCCTGCTGGGCGGCGACGGCCCGGCGGCCAACATCCTGGAGCCGGTCTCCTCGCTCACCGATGCCATCGAGCCGGTCGCAGCCAGCGTGACGCACGCGGCGTCCGGTGCCACGGCGCCCGTGACCGACATCCTGGCCGGCGCAGGCTCGGCGCTCGCGCCCGTGACCACCGTGGTCGAAGGTGTCGGGCAAGCGGTCACCCCACTGGTGACCGAGGTCGTGACCCCGATCACCAGCCTGGTCGATCACGCGGTGTCGCCGGTGACGAACATCCTGCACGGCCTGCTGGGCTGATCCAGCCGCCGCGCCGAACCGGGCGGCATGAAGCAAGGAGGGACCGGCAACGGTCCCTCTTTTTTTGCGCGCGTTGCGGCCATCGCGGCGCATCGGGCGGCCTCCTAGAATCACCGGCTCGGTGGCTCGGCAAGGCAACAGCCGGAGCCAGCCACTCCAAGCCAAGCCCCCCGGAGACACACACCGCCATGGACCGCTGGACCGAAATCGCCCTGCTCGTGCAGATCGCCGATGCCGGCAGCCTGAGCCGAGCGGCCGAGGCGCTGGGCCTCTCGAACGCCGCCGCGAGCCGGCACCTGAGTGCACTCGAAGCCCGGCTCGGCGCGCGGCTGGTGGAGCGCAACACGCGGCGCCTCTACCTCACCGACACCGGCCGCGAATTCTGCGTGCGCGCCAAGACCATCCTGGCCGACCTGGCCGATGCCGAATCGACGGTGAACGCCACGGCGCTCAACCCGACCGGCGTGCTGCGCATCACGGCCTCGCTCTCGTTCTCGATCCACCACATCGCGCCGCTCTTGCGCGAATACACGCAGCGCTACCCGGGCGTGACGGTGCATGTGGAAGCGGCCAACCGCTATTTCGACCTGATCGACAACAACATCGACGTGGCGATCCGCACGCGCGAATACGAGCCCGATTCGAACGTGACGATCCGCCGGCTGGGCGAGACGCGGCGCATCCTCGCGGCCTCGCCGCGCTACTTCGCGCAGCACGGTTTTCCGAAGACGCTGGACGACCTGAAGCAACACAAGCTCCTGATCTACACGCACGCCAACAACCCCAACGAGCTGCGCTTCACGCGCAAGGGCGAGACGCACACGGTGTCGATCGCCGGCCTGCTCGAATCGAACGACGGCCAGGTGCTGCGCGCCGCCGCGCTCGACGGCATGGGCATCCTGGTGCAGCCGACCTACATCGTCTATGAGGACATCGTGGCCGGCCGCCTCGTGCCCACGCTGGACGACTGGGACCTGCCGCACCTGACGATCAACCTGGCCTACCCGAGCCGCAAGCACCTGTCGGCGAAGGTACGCAGCTTCATCGATTTCATGGCCGCTCACTTCCAGAAGATGGATTACGAGCGGAAGTGGACCAGCCACTTCGGCACCCACTGACGGTTCGTTGCGCTCGAAAACAGCCATCCGTTCGGGCTGAGCCTGTCGAAGCGCCGCGCAAGGCTTCGACAAGCTCAGCCCGAACGGTTGTGGCCCTCAGTGCGAGCGGTCGATGCGGTTGGCGCCTTTCACCCAAAGATGTGCGTTTACGCACATCCCGCCTTCCGGCAGATCCGCACACTGGAGCCACAACCGCCGCACTCCGTGGCGGACCCTTCCTTTTCAAGCTCCAAGGATCTGCCGTGACCACAACCGCCAACACCTCGCGTGCGCCGCTCGCATCGTCGTCGCTCTCATCGCCCTCTCCCGCCGCGCTGGACGATGCCGGCAAGCTGCTGCTGCGCGTGACCATCGGCGTGCTCGTGCTGCTGCATGGCATCTTCAAGCTCTCGGCCGGCGTCGGCTTCATCGGCGGCATGCTGGCCAAGGCGGGCCTTCCGGGCAGCATCGCCTACCTCGTGTATGTCGGTGAAATCGTCGCGCCGCTGCTGCTGCTGGCCGGCTTCTGGACCCGCGCCGCCGCCGGCGTGATCGTCATCAACATGATCGTGGCCCTCGGCCTCGTGCACATGGCCGACCTGTTCGCACTCACCAAGCAAGGCGGCTGGGCGCTGGAACTGCAGGGCCTGTATCTGTTCGGCGCGCTGACCGTGGTGCTGCTGGGCGCGGGCCGCTTCAGCGTCGGTGGAACGAACGGCCGCTGGAACTGATCCGGAAACTCGTCCTCAGTCGCCGCGCACCTGCGAGACCATCGACTCCAGGCGGGCGGCGTCGGCCACCAGCAGCGCCTTGCCGTCCTTGCGCAGCACGCCGCTGCGCACCAGCACATTGAGCTCGCGCGTGACCTGCTCGCGGTTCGTGCTGATCTGGCTGGCCAGCGCCGCATGCTTGGGGGCCGGGTCCAGCCGGGCCTCGTTGCCTTCGACGCCTGCGGTGCGCGCAAGGCGCAGCAGCTCGGCATGCAGCCGGTTCTGCACACCGAGCGTGCTCAGGTCGATCACGCGTTCGGAGAGCTGGCGCACGAGTGACGCCAGCCGCTGCATCACACGCTCGGCCACCAGTGGCTCGTCGCGCAGCAGGGCCATGAAGGCGGAGCGGTCGAGGCTGGCGACCACGCTGGGCTCGAGCGTCACCACGTCGGCGGAACGCGGGCCGCCGTCGATGGCGGCGATGTCGCCGAAGTACTGGCCGGCTTCGGCATCGCGGAAGGTCACCTGCCGGCCGTTGGCCGAATAGGTCGTCACCCGCACCCGGCCCGAGACCAGCAGGAACACCTCCCCCTGCTGCTCGGCGCGCAGGAGCAGCGGCTTGCCGGCTTCCACGCTGTGCCACAGGCACTGCTGGGCGAGCAGGTCCAGGCGCTGGTCGGAGAGGCCTTCGAGCAGCGCAATCTGGCGCAGCGCGAAGCTGGAGCGGGGGGTGGGTGGTTCGGTTGTGGCCATGCCGGTCGATCGAGGCGTCTGAGGCGCGCGCATTATGCTCGGGTGCCGCTTCGAACCCGTTCATGGACAGACGTTCCCCCCCCACTCCCCATTCCCCTTTTTCGCTGAGACCGCCGACACGGCGCAATCTTCGTTGGGCGAGCGGGCTGGTGCTGATGGGCTATGTGACGGTTCACCTGCTGAACCATTCGCTGGGCATCTATTCCTTCAGCCTTGCCGAGAGCGTGCTGCGGGTAGCACAGGCGTTCTGGCACAGCCTGCCGGGCACGGTGCTGCTGTACGGTGCCGCCTTCACGCATCTGGCGCTGGCTGTGGTCGCGCTGTGGGAGCGGCGCACCTTGCGCATGCCGCCGCTGGAAGCACTGCGCGTGCTGCTGGGCTTTGCGCTGCCTCTGCTCATCGCCACCCACCTGACAGCCATACGCGGTGCCTACGAGGCTTACGGCGTCAATGGCTCCTACGTTCGCGTGGTCTGGGGCCTGTGGAGCTGGCAGGGCGCGGCCGCGCAGCTCGGGATGATGGCCGCGGCCTGGACGCACGGCTGCCTCGGCCTGCATTTCGCGCTGCGGGCGAAGCCGACCTACCGGCGCTTCTCGTACCTGCTGCTGGCCTTTGCGGTGGTGCTGCCGCTCACGGCGGCAATGGGCTTCGTCTCCATCGGCCGCGAGTTCCAGTGGACCGGCGTGCCGACCGTGCCGGTGCCGACACCCGCACAAGGCCAGGCGATCGCCGCGGCGGACCGCGACCTCAAATGGCTCTATGCGCTGGCGCTGCTCGCGTTGCTCTCGGCGCGCTGGGGACGCAACTGGTTCGGGCGACTGTCGCGCGAGCCGTCCATCGCGCTGCGCTACCCCGACCGCACGGTGCAGGTGCCGCGCGGCTGGAGCGTGCTGGAGGCGAGCCGTTCGCACGGCATCGCGCATGTGTCGATCTGCGGCGGCCGCGCGCGCTGCTCCACCTGCCGCGTGCGCGTGGTCGGCGCGCCCGAACACATCGGCGAGCCGGGCCGCGACGAACAACGCACGCTCGAGCGCGTGCGTGCGCCGGCCGACGTGCGCCTGGCCTGCCAGTTGCGCCCGCAAGGCGACATCGAGGTCACGCCGCTCTTTGCACCGCTGCCCAACGAAGGTCGGCCCGCGCCGGTCGGCAGCTTCGGGCGCGAGCGCGACGTGGCGATCCTCTTCGTCGACCTGCGCCGCTGGTCGGGTCTCTCGGAGCGGCAGTGGCCGTTCGACCTCGCCTATGTGCTCGACCGCTACTTCGCCACTGTCGGCGCGGCCGTGCGCGAGAGCGGCGGCGTGCCCAACCAGTTCATCGGTGACAGCGTGATGGCGATCTTCGGCCTCGACTGCGACCTGCCCACCGCATGCAGGCAGGCGCTGCGCGCGACGACGCTCATCGCCCAGCGCATGGACGCATGGAGCGAGGGTTTCGAGGCGCAGTTCGGCCAGCGCCTCGCGTTCGGCATGGGCCTGCATGCGGGGCGTGCGGCGGTCGGTGAAGTCGGCTACCTGGAGACCACCACCTTCACCGCCATCGGCGAAGTGGTGAACACCGCGAGCCGCCTGCAGGACCATTCGAAGACGGCCGCATCGCGCCTCGTCGTCTCGCTGTTCGCGGCGCAGCAGGCCGGCATCGCGGACACGCTGGGCGCGTGCGAAACGCTCACCGTGCGAGGCCGCTCCGAGCCGCTTCAAGTGCTGTATCCGCAGACCGAAGTTCTTCCCGCGTAGTTGACGAAAGCGGTGCGCAAACGCACAGCGCGAACCACGATGCGGTTTCACACTGCATCCCGTGGCAACGACGAATGTCCGCCGTCCACACAGCATTCATCCGAAGGGACTTTCATCATGAACACCAAGCAACTCATCGCTCTTTCCGCCGCCGCATTCGCCCTGCTGGGCGCAGCGGGTGCCGCACACGCCGAAACCTACGAGGGCGTGCACGCTGCCACCTCGGCCGCCGCCCGCGCCGATGTGCAGACCGAAGCCGTGGCGGCCGCGCGCAGCGGCAACATCTATTCGGACGCTGCCGCCGAAGGCGTGGCAACCTCCAACTCGACGCGCGACCGCAGCAGCGTTCGCGAGGAAGCTGTTGCCACCGCGCACGACCCTCTGCAAAGCCTGGACAAGCGTGCCTTCTACCGCGACCAGGTGCCTTCGGCCTACAGAAAGCCCGCCGTGTCGTTCAGCCGCCAGGCCGGCCTGTAATCAAAAACTTGCCTGCGGCCCGGCTCAGGGCCGCGCACCTTCCCACGCGTTCTGCAGCAAGGCACGAATCGCATCGCGCTCAAGCGGGCGCGGATTGGGATACTGGTTCTGCAACGCGTGTGCGCAGGCCACATCGAGGTCGGATTCCTTCAAGCCGATGTCGCGCAACGCGACCGGCGCGCCGTTGTCGTGCGCAAGATCGAACACCGCCTGCGCCGCGTTGCTTCCGCCGAGCGCCTTCGCTATACGCGCCATGGCTTCGGGCGCCGCCGCGGCGTTGTAGGCCAGCGCATGCGGCAGCACGATGGTGTGCGTCTCGGCGTGCGGCAGGTTGAAGCTGCCGCCGAGCGTATGGCACAGCTTGTGGTGCAGCGCCATGCCGACGTTGCCGAGCACGGTGCCGCAAAGCCAGGCGCCGTAGAGCGCATCGCTGCGCGCGGCCGCGTCCTCTGCAAAGGCGCGGATCGCGGGCAACGCACGGCCCAGCGCGGCGATGCCCTCTTGCGCCATCAGATCCATGATCGGGTTCGCATCGGTGGCGTAGAGCCCTTCGGCCGCATGCGCAATGGCATTGATGCCGCTCGTCACGCTCATGCCCACGGGCAGGGTCAGCGAGAGTTCGGGGTCGTAGATCACGGTGCGCGGCAGCACCTTGAAGTCCTTGCCGGTCTTCTTCATGCCGGCTTCGGTGATGCCGTAGATCGGCGTCATCTCGGAGCCCGCGTACGTGGTCGGTATCGCGAGAATCGGCAGGCCTGAGTCGAGCGCGATGGCTTTGCCGAGGCCGGTGGTCGAGCCGCCGCCGATGGCCACGGCGCAGTCGGCGCCCAGGCGCTGGGCCACCTCCCGTGCTTCGCGCGCGGTCTCGATGGGCACGTGCATCACGGCCCGGTCGAACACGCCGGCCGCATGCGCGCCCAGCATGTCGGCGATGCGTTCGGCCTGCGGGCGCTGCTCGGGCGTGGAGAGCACCAGCGCGCGCCGAGCGCCGAGCGCATCGATCTCGCGCGCCAGGTGCTGCAGCGAACCCGCGCCGAAGACCACGCGCTGGGGCGCGCTGTTGTAGACGAAGGATTGGACAGGCATCGCTCGATCTTTCCTGAGGAGGTGCGGGCGAGTGTCTACCCGCCTTGCGGGCCGTTCAACCATGCGCGTGGAAAGGAGTTTTCCACCCGTCCGGGGTTCAGGTGCCCGCGGTCTTCCGTTCGCCGCTGGTGGCATTCACGATCAGCAGCAGGAAGCCGCCGGCCATCGCCACGTTCTTCAGGAAGTTGTTGAGCTGCCCCGAGAACTGCGCCGCATCGGCGGACCAGAACGCATGCGCCGTGAAGGCCGTGGCCAGCGTGAAGAGAGCCAGCGCGCTGGCCACCCATTGCAGGCGCCAGCCGGCGATCAGCAACAGGCCGCCGCCGATCTCCAGCGCGATGGTCAGCGGCAGCACCACGTCGCCGAACGGAATGCCGAGCTTCGCGAAGTAGCCGAGCGTCGCGCCGTAGGTCATGAGCTTGCGCACGCCCGCGACCAGGAAGATCGCGGCCATCAGCGCGCGGGCGGTCAGGGTCCAGCCCCGGAAGGAAGTTGTCGTCATGTCGTTTCTCCTGGGCGCGCGATAGCACCCGTGAATTTCAATCGCCCCATGCAGAGAACCATCACGCAAGACAGCAGCGCCGGCACGGCGAGGAACGCCTTCACACCGCCGCCTCGTCGAGGCAGGTGGCAGCCGTCCAGCCATAGAGCCATTCGAGCGCGTCGTAGAAGCGCTCTTGAGGGCGACCGTTCCACATGCTGTTGCGCACCAACCGTTCAACGCCCTTGGCGTGATAGATGCGCCCCATCTCACGCGCCGACAGCACCACACGCGCGGTGCGTGCGACACGCGAACGCTCGTACAGCGCGAGCGCGCGTGGCCAGTCGCCACCTTCGCGGCGCAGCGCGAGGCCCAGCGTCACCGCGTCTTCGCAAGCGGTGCAGGCGCCCTGCGCGAGGTACTGCACCATCGGGTGCGCGGCATCGCCCAGCAGCGTCGCGCGGCCGAAGGTCCATTGCTCGATGGGGTTCCGGTCGGCGGTCGAGTAGCGCTTCCATGCTTTCGGAATGCGCAGCAGTTGCTGTACCTGTTCGCAGGTCGGGCGAAAGTAGCGCCGCACCTCGGCCGGATCGCCGTCCATCGAGCCCCATTCCTCGGGCTGGTCGCTGTGGAAGGTAACGGCGATGTTGAACTTGTCGCCGCCCTTGAGCGGGTAGTGCACCAGGTGGCAGTTGGGCCCGACCCAGATGCAGGGCGCGGTGAAACGCAGCGCCTCGGGAAACTCGGCCGTGTCGACCACCGCACGAAACACGACGTGGCCCGACACGCGGATGCCGTCGCCCACGTACTGTTGTCGCACCGCCGAGCGCACGCCGTCGCAGCCGATCACGGCCTGGCCTTCGTGGCGGCCGCCCGCTGCGTCGATGAGCGTCACGCCGTGGTCGTCCTGCTCGATGTGCACGACCTTGGTCGAGGTGAGGAACTCGATGCCATCGGTGGTCGCCTTCACGCCTTCGAGCAGCGCGCCGTGGATGTCGGCGCGGTGGATCACCGCATACGGATTGCCGAAGCGCGCGCGGAATTGGTCCGAGAGAGAAATGCTCGCCACGCGCTTCGCATCGATGGCGTCGAACATCACCATCTCTTCGGTGTAGACCGCCTTGGCGCGCAGGTGCTCGCCCACGCCGAGCGCATCGCAGGCCGCGAACGCGTTGGGGCTCAGCTGGATGCCCGCGCCGATCTCGCCGATCTGCCCAGCCTGCTCGATCACCTTCACGCGATAGCCCTCGCGCACCAACGCCAGCGCCGCGGCGAGGCCGCCGATGCCGCCGCCGGCCACGAGCACGGGGCGGGTGTCTTTCACGGTGCTCATGTCACTTCAAGCCAAAGAGCTTGCGGGCGTTGTCGCGGCCGATCTTCTGGCGATCGTTCTCGCTGATCTCGCAGGTGTCGAACCAGCGGGCCGCATCCTCGTGCTTCTCGAACGGGTAGTCGACCGAGTACATGATGCGGTCCGAGCCCACCTCAAGCATCGTCGAGAGCAGCGTCGGTGTGCGGAAGTTGCCGCTGGTGGTGATGTGCACGTTGCTGCGCAGATAGTCCCCGATCTCCTTGTCGCAGGGCATGCCGCGGCGGCCCTTGCGCAGGATGTGGTCGACGCGCCAGATGTTGAATGGAATGCCTTCGCCGAAATGACCGAGGATCATCTGCAGCGCCGGATGGCGGTCGAACATGCCGCTGGACATGAGGCGCAGCGCATGGATGGCCGTCTCCATCGCGAAGGCCCAGGTCGGGCCGGTGAGCCAGTGCGCGCCGTCGTAGATCGGTTCGCGCGCCAGCAGCGGATCGCGCGGGTGCATGTAGAACGGCTTCTTCAGCGCGGCGGCGGCGGTCCAGAAATCGTTGAAGCGCGCGTCGTCGTAGTAGACGACCGTGTTCTCGTCGCCAACCTGCGAGAAGCCGTTGACCAGGAAGCCGTGAAAGCCCAGCTGGTTCACGCAGCGCTCCAGCTCGCGCGCGGCGGCTTCGGGGTCCTGCATCGGCAATGCGGCGAATCCGCCGAAGCGCGTGGGGTGACGCTTGATCTGCTCGGCCAGCACGTCGTTGGCGCGCTGCGCCACTTCGATGGCGCGCTTCGCATCGGGAATGCCCTGCACCGCCGGCGAGTTGAGCGAGAGGATCGAGAACTCGGTGCCCCACTCGTCCATCTGCGCGAGGCGCTGCTGCTCGAAATCGAGCAGGTTGCTCTTGAGTCCCTGCCACACCTCGGGGCGGGCGTAGACCTGCGAGTCGGCGATCGTGAGGTCGATCGCGAAATGCTCTTCGAGGGCGATCTTGTTTTTCATGGGGGCCATATGGGTCATGGGCAAATCACTCCGGTTTGATGTTGAGCTTGTCCAGCACGTCCTGCCAGGTCTTGCGGTCGTCGGCGATGTAGCGCGCCAGTTGTTCGGGGGTGCCGGGGCGCGGGTAGGTTCCGAGCTCGCGCGACTTGGCGATCACGTCGGGCAGCAGCAGCGCCTCGTTCATGTCCTTGTTGAGCTTGGCGAGCACCAGCGGGTCGACGCCCTTCTTCGCGATCACCGCGAACCAGCCGTGCGCCACCGCGCCGGGCACCGTCTTGCTCGCGAGCGGGAACGATTCGAGCCCGGCCTCGACGCGGTCGCCCATGCTGGCCAGCACGCGCATGCGGCCGCCCTGCACATTGCCCGCAACCACGTTGTAGGTCTCGACCATCATCTGGGTCTGCCCTCCGAGCGTCGCTTGCATAGCCTGCGCGCCACCGGGGTAGTGCACTTCGAGGAACTGCGCGCCGGATTGCAAGCCGAGCAGCGCGGAGGCCAAGTGCGGTGCGGTGCCGCGACCGTTGTCGGCCACCTCGATGCCCTGCGGCCTGGCACGCGCGGCGGCGATGAAGTCGGCCAGCGTCTTGTAGGGAGAGTTCGCCGGCACGGCGAGCATGAAGGGCGCGACGGCCGCGAGCGTGACCGGCACGAAGTCGCGGTTGAAGTCGTAGGTCACGCCCTTGATCGTGCTCGGCGCGACGGAAATGGCCGAGCCCTGCACGAACCCGAAGGTGTAGCCGTCACTGTGCGCCGCGAGGATCGCGTTCATGCCGATCACGCCGCTGCCGCCGGGCTTGTTGTCGACGATCACGCCCTGGCCCCACTTCTCGCCGAGCTTGGCGCCCACGTGGCGGATCAGCACGTCGGGCGCCGACCCTGCGGGGAACGGCACGACAAAGCGCACGGCCTGCGTCGGCCACTTGACGGCCGCGCCCTGCGCATGGGCCAACGGTGCCACCGAGAGAATAGAAAGCATCGCCGCGATGGCGCCTCGGCGCGTGGGTTCCAGATTCATGATCGCCTCCGTTTTTGCTTGATTATTCAAGCAATTGCGGCGGACTATATACTTGAATAATCAAGCACGTCTAGATGAAAACCCTTCCACAAGATCACGACCTCGAAAAGGCCATCCCGTTCCTGCTGGCGCGCGCCGGGGCCCGCATGGGCAATGCCTTTGCGAAGGCGCTGAAGCCCTACGGGCTCAGCCTGAGCGAATGGCGCGTGTGCGCATCGCTGCAGCACACGCCGCGGCAGACGTTGTCGGAACTGGCAACGCACGCTTCCACCGACCTGTCGGCGCTCTCGCGCATCGTCGACCGGCTGGTGGAACATGAATTGATGGCGCGCGAGAAATGCGACAACGACAAGCGCGCCGTGCGTATTGCATTGACCGAACGCGGCCTGGCGCTGACCTGCGAGCTGATCCCGCTCGCGCAGCACTACGAAGCGGTGGCGACTTCGGACTTCAGCGCGGCCGAGGTGAAGATGCTTCGCGCGATGCTGCTGCGCCTGTACGCCAACGCGACGCCGCTCGCCTGAGCGAGCGGACGTCTTCCTTTTCCATCAGGCCGGTGAGACCTGCACCGTCGAGGCCGCGCGGCTCTCGGTGATCGCGAAGCGCACCGGCAGGAAGCGCTCGATCACCGCGCAGTTGGTGCGCGTGTGCTCCGTCACCTCGCTGCAGGTGAATGCGGCGGGCTTGCGGCTCTGCCACGCCGCCAACGCCAGCAGCAACGCGAGCTGGTCGGCCAGGTGCGGGCCGACGGCCGCTTCGCTCTTCTGGAACGAACGAAGTTCCTTCACCAGGCCATGCGCCACCTGCTCGGCGCTGAGTGTCTTCTCGCCGAATGCCGTGAACACCTCGGTGACGTTTTCATAGGCCAGCGTGGCGATCAACGCATTGCCCGGGCCTTCGTTCTGCCGCGCGGTACCGAAGCGCAGTTGCTCGCCGGACCAGCCCATCGCGCCACCCAGCGTGTCGAGCTCGCGCGTCGGCACATGGCGCGGCAGACCCGGCGCCAGGCATTCCGCGTAGCTCGACTGCTGCGCGCCGCGCGCCATCAGGTCGAAGGGCTGCAGCGCGCCCGCAGCGGGCACGATGGTCGCCTCGACCTCGCCGCCACCCGCCGGATAAAAACCGCAGCGGCGCAGTGTCAGTTGCAAGTCGGCACCGAGACGCCGCACCAGCGGCGCGAAGGCGCGCTCCAGAAAATGGAACGGCGGCGCCATCGGGTTGTGCGTGCCACCGCTCAGATGCACCGTGCTCGGCGCGCCAGCCAACAGCAGCGGTGGCAGCACGGTCTGCAACACCAGCATGCAGCTGCCTGCGCTGGCGATCGCAAAGCGGTAGTCGCCCGCGCGCACCGGGCCGGGCACGAAGCGCAGCGATTGCGAACCGAGCTCCGCGCCTTCGACCTGCGCGCCGCTGATCTCGGCCGCAGCTTTCACGCACGCAAGGTGCTGGCGCATCAGGCCGGGCTTGGCGCGGCCCGCGCGGATCTTCTCGATGGCGAGCGGCTGACCTGTCACCACCGACAGCGCGAGGCTGGTGCGCAGGATCTGGCCGCCGCCCTCGCCTTGGGAACCGTCGAGTTCGATCATGCGCGGCCTCCTTCCTGTGCGATGGACGGCGCGGGCGCATCGAAGCGCAACACCGTCTCGCAAAGAAACGCATCGAGCCCTGCCTCTTCGGCCTGCGGCAGCGGCGTGATCGGCTCCGCGGCATTGGCCGCGAGCTCGGCTTCGATGAACGCATGGATGCCGGGCCAGCGCGGGCTGGTCGCGGCTTCGCCGGCGCGCATCTTCACTTCGAGCAGCGCGTTGATCTCGTCGATCAGCGCAGCATCGCGCACCGCGTCGAGCGTGTGCTGCGCCAGATCGGCGAAGCGCATCGGCGGCACGCCGGGCTGCGTGCGTATCCAACGCGCGGCCAGCAGCGGGCGCAGCACGTAGAGGTATTTCTTGTAGCGCACCTCGTCGGCCTGCAGGTGCTCGCGGAAGTTCTTCTTCGCCATCGAGCTGTAGTGATGCCACGCGCGCGCGTTCGAAAACACCGCCTCCGAAAGCGCGCGAAAACGCAGCATCGCCACCGCGTCGTCGCGGTACACGATGGGGGAGCGCAGCCACTCCAGCAGCGTCGGGTTCGACTCGCGCATCAGGCCCAGCGCCTTGCGCAGGTCCCAGCCGTTGATGTCGAGGTCGCCGCTGATCGGCACTTCGATCACGTCGCGCCGCGGCGTCACCGTGAGATACCACGGCAGACGGTTCACGTAGATGAAGCGCACGTCGTAGTCGCTGTCGGGCGAAGCGAAGCCCCAGCCGCGGCTGCCGGATTCGCAGGCGAAGAGGACGGTGACGTCGTGGCGCGCTTCGATGTCGCGCAGGTTGGCCATGATCTCCTCGCGCATGGCGGGGTCGATGGGGTGGGCGGAGCGGAGGAATTCCTTTTGTTCTTCTTTCTGCATGATTCGAAATCTCGTTGTTGTTTGTCGTTTTGTCAGTCGGTCAGTCGGTCAGTCGGTCAGTCAATCGGTCAGTCTGTCTGGCTCGCTATCGCGACGGCCAAGGTGCGTCGGCGCGGATTCCACACGGTAAAGCACCAGATGCCCCACCACTCCTTGCCGTCGTCGAAGTAATCGCTCCAGGAGCTGCGTTCGGGTTCGCGCTCCGGGTCGCCGACCCAATCGAGTACGACGATGTCCTCGCCTGGCAGCAGCCCCGTGCATCGGCAGAAGCGCGGGAACAGTGAGGCCCGCTCGGCTTCATCGGCAACATGCAGCGTGTACGGCGGATCGCCAAAGGCTTGGCAGAACCATTCGAACCACGAGACCTCTGCGAGATCGCGTGTGTACACGACGCGGTGCATCGGCGCGAAGCTTTCGGCGGCGATCACCGCCGACGCATCGAGCGGCGTGGCGCGTGCGGCGTCGACATCGAACGCAAGGCTCGTGGTCAGCTTTGCAGCAAGCGAAGGATCGCGCGCGATCACGCTCTGCCGGTAGCGCTCGGCGAACGCGGCGATGTCATCGCACAAGAGACGCAGGGCTGCACGATGGTGCGCTTCGCCGACGTTGTCGACATCGGCAGCGACACCATATACAGCGAACTCGAAGCCCGAGCCGACGCTCTGCAGCGTCTCGCGCAATGCGGCCACCTCGGCCTCCTCGTGCGACGAAAGCGGCACTTCCCAATGCGAAGACGTGCTCATGCCACCTCCGACGGGAAGTGCCGCGTCCACAGCCGCACATCCTTGGACGCATGCGCACGCACGATGCCCATCTGCGTGGGCGGTGGCGCCCGGCCGATGCAGTGCATCAGCGCCAGGAGACGCAGCAGGCGATCCGCATCGCCGTCGCGGCGCGCGAACTCTTCCTTGGCGCACGCTGCTATCCGATTGGCCGGGATCTCGCTGAAGAACTCTCGCCAGCTCCACGGACCTCCGTGGCCGCTCAGGCAAACCTCGATCGCCCAACCATCGTCCTCTGGATGACGCAAGCATCCCTCCAACGCCTTCACCGCCGCGCCAGCACCTTCGATCCGCCAGAGATCCCACCGAGACCGGGGGGCATCGACGAAAGCGCACAGGCGCGCGATGTCGGCGGCCGTACCCCAGCGACCCAGCGCAGCAATGGCCAGCACGCGCAGGCTCCACCACTTGCTTTCCAGAGCGGCATCCACCTCGGCACGCGATGCCTCTGTCGGTGCTGAACCGGCAAGACCGCGCAGCCGCTCGGACATTTCGCCGAGCCGATTCGCTCCCTCGCCTTCGCGAGATGGAGCCAGCGCCGCACGGCGTGCACGCCTGCACGCGAGGCAGCGCACCGCGCGGCTCTCGATGCTTCCATGAACGATCTCGTGCCACCACTTCTGCTGCTTGGCAGTCCAGACTTCCTCTGCACCGCAATCGCGGCAGGAGAAGGCGCGGTCGAGGTAGTGACCGGGCAACGGCCCGTACGTGTTGTTGTAGAGACCCAGCACGCCGAGATCGGCCGGCTCCATGCCGGTCGAGCGCAGGAGCAGATCGCGCGACCGGTCGGGCGCACGCATCTGCGCCTCGCGGCGCGCAGCGCGTCCGAGGCGATGCGCCTTGATCTCGGCGCGGCGTTGCTTGTTGCTTTTCATGGCCTTGTTTCTCCAACTACCGGCCGAGGCACACGCCAACGGCCGTTGTCTAACCTTTCACGCAAACCACCTGCTTGAGCGTGTAAACCACCTCTACCAGGTCCTTCTGCGCCTCCATTACCGCGTCGATGTCCTTGTAGGCCATCGGAATCTCGTCGATCACATCGGCGTCCTTGCGGCATTCCACCCCTTCGGTCGCGGCGATCTGGTCGGCGACGGTGAAGAGCTTCTTCGCCTTCGTACGGCTCATCTTTCGACCGGCGCCGTGGCTGCAGCTCATGAAGCTCTCGGGGTTTCCCTTTCCGCGCACGATGTAGCTCTTGGCTCCCATGCTGCCGGGGATGATCCCGAGTTCACCGGCCTTCGCGCTCACGGCGCCCTTGCGGGTCACGAGCACGTCTTCGCCGAAGTGCGTCTCGCGGCTCACGTAGTTGTGGTGGCAGTTCACCGCTTCCACATGCGCCTCGAAAGGCTTGGTGATCACCTTGCGCGCGGCCGCGACCACGCGCTGCATCATCACTTCGCGATTCGCACGCGCGAACTTCTGGGCCCAGCCCACCGCGCGCACGTAGTCACCGAAGTACTGGGCGCCTTCCTCGAAGTACGCCAGGTCCTGGTCGGGCAGGTTGCGCTGATGCAGCTCGGCATCCTTCTTCGCAAGTTCGATGAAGTGCGTGCCGATGGCGTTACCCACGCCACGCGAACCCGAGTGCAGCATGAACCACACGGCGCCCGCTTCATCAAGGCACACCTCGATGAAGTGGTTGCCGGTACCCAGCGTTCCCAGGTGCTTGTGGTTGTTCGTGTTCTTGATGCGCGGGTAGTCCTCGCAGATCAGGTCGAACTCTTCCACCAGCGTGGCCCAGGCGGCGTCGGTTTCATCGGGCGGCGTTTCCCACGAGCCCTTGTCGCGGCCCATGCGCTTGGGGTTCGATCCGTGCGGCACGGCCTTCTCGATCGCCGAACGCAGCGGGCCCAGGTTGTCGGGCAGGTCGCGCGCGTTGAGCGTGGTCTTGCAGGCCATCATTCCGCAGCCGATGTCCACGCCGACGGCGGCGGGGATGATGGCCTTGAAGGTCGGGATCACCGAACCCACGGTCGCGCCGATGCCGTAGTGCACGTCGGGCATGGCCGCGATGTGCTTGAACACGATGGGCAGGCGCGCGGCGTTCTCGAGCTGCTTTTGCGCCTCGTCTTCCACGGGCACGCCGTTCGTCCACATCTTCACGGGGACGCCGTTGGCTACTTCATGCAGTTTGTAGTTCTGTTCCATTTTTCTCTCTCTGTTCTTTATCTGACTGACTGACTGACTGGCGGACACGGCGGCCCAAAGCAAAAAAGAGGTGACGAGGAGCGACGGGTTGTTTACTGAGCTACCTGCCGAAGCAGACCGAGGATTGAACCCGGGACCTTCATGGCCAGGACCATGACGCTCTTACCTGTAAACCCGCCTGCATTCACCTCACAAACATCAAAGCGTTTTCCATGCGACAAGAAGGAGATGAAACCGCTCTACCTGCTGAGCTACCGCGTCCCTTTTTCGGAAGCGGACGGGATTCGAACCCGCGACACCTGTAGTTCCATCAACATTCGCAAGGGAAACACCAACCTCCCTGACCATACAAAAAAGCAGCGACAAAATTCGACGAAACGTTCGTGCTCTACCACTGAGCTACGGTCTTTCGACCGACGGGATTCGAACCCGCGACCACGAGCGTTGGAGGCTGTAGTTCCGTCAGCATTCGCTGCAAAAAACAGTGCGACCAGGATGGCAAGACGTAGACCACGCCGGAGAACCGGCGCCGGGATTCGAATCCTGGTCAAACCAGATGTAGTCCTGCCTGCATTCGCACAACAACTTTCATCCCCGTTCGGCGACCAACAATCGATGCGAGGAGAAACATGGTTGGATGTACTCGCATCTGCATTCGCCGAACGACGACGTTCAATTTCTTTTTCGGATCGGGTGCCGCAGGCCGAAGCCCACGACACCCTCTCACATTTCTTTCAGATCGAAGTCTCTTCGATCACACCCACCCAGTGGTCGGCGCCCAGGCCACCCGCGGCATACACCGCCAGCAGC
Source organism: Variovorax sp. W2I14 (assembly GCF_050435205.1). Lineage (NCBI taxonomy): Bacteria > Pseudomonadati > Pseudomonadota > Betaproteobacteria > Burkholderiales > Comamonadaceae > Variovorax > Variovorax sp. W2I14. The sequence continues at coordinate 4,103,225 of NZ_JBNDJX010000001.1, forward strand.
TTGAACACTTCGTCGCTGAAGCCGCCGATGTTCAGCACATCGTCGCGCTCCTGCGCCTGGGTGGTCGCATAGGGCTGGATGTCGATGCACACCAGCCGCGCCTTCGGGTTGCGCTCCTTGAACGCCGCCCATTCCTGCATCGTTGCAGTGCCACGGCCACGTGCACGGTCGGCCCACGATTCGTTGTCCGACACCAGCACCACCAGATCGGCCTTGGCCTTCTCCTTGTTCAGCAATGCCAGCGGCGCGCTGCACGAGGTACCGCCACCGCCCACCGCCGCCAGCTTGGCCGCGTTGGTCATCACCGAATCACGCGGATTCAGCTGGAGCGACACCACCTTCGTCTCGAAGGGCAGCACACGCGCATCCGCATTGCGGCGGAGCACGGCGGCAGCGACCAGCGCAGCCACGTCGATGCAACGCACCGAAGTGGTCGCCGTACCGCGGTGACCCGTCACCGGCGAGCTCATCGAGCCCGACACGTCGGGGCACACCACCACGCGGCCCTCGAACACCGGCACATTGGCCAGCGCGAGTTCCATCGCGTCCTGCAGCGCTTCCTTCACCACATGCGGCACCTCGGCGCCGGTGGCGTTGAAGGCCGCCATCAGCTGGTACGGCAGCACACGCGCCTTGGCCACGGCCTGCGGGTCACGCAGCTTGGCGGCCACTGCGTCGGCAAGGCCAGGCAGTTCGAACACGCCGTGACGCGCAAAGGTGTTCAGGTTCTGACGCACCATCTGCCACGATCCACGTTGGGCGATCTGCGCCCAGGCCTGGGCGTCCAGCTCCAGCGCGGTCAGCATCTGGAACGGCACATCAGGCACCTCGAGCGAACGATCGCGCTTGAAGCGTTCGAAAGCCTGCGTCACCGGAGGCAGCGCCTCCAGCGCATACGGACGATCGATCAGCCATGCGAACCACGCGGCGCGCCATGCTTCGGCGGGCTTGGGGTGGACCATCTTCACCACGTCGGCCAGCGAAGGCGTGTTGCCCACCGAGGCGTTCAGCAGTTGCGCCTCGGACGCTTCGAGCAGCCATTGCTGCACGAGCTTCTTCGGACGCGTACCGAGCGACTTGCGGCCCACGGCACCCGAACGCAGCATCTGCACGAAGTTGCGCAGCATCTTGCCGTTGTCCACCACGCGGCCAAACACCTTGGCGAGCAGCGACACGTCGCGCACCGCCAGCGTCGCGGCCAACAGCGCGGGCATGTCCTTCATGTGGCCGGCGCGGCGTGCGTACACGGCCGTCCTGGCGACGAACACCGGATCGACTTCGCGGGCCAGGGCCAGCACGGCGTCGAGTTGGTCCTGCGCTTGTGCGTAGAAGGTGTTGTTCAGGCAACCGGTCGCGGCGAGTTGCGCCAGCAGGTGCTTGGGCGACAGCGCGTAAGCCACGCCACCCGCCTCGTTGAGCGCATTGGCCGAAGGCAGCAGCGCGCTGCGCTGGGTCTGGAAGAGTTGAAGGTTGGCCATGTGACTTCTCCTTGTGGGGTTCTTTTTGTTCGTTCGTTTCTTGAATGTGTGATCCTTATTGCAACGGGTGTGCCAACACAGACTAGCTTTCTGGAGAAATCTCTCAAGTTATTGATTCGATTAGCATTTTTTCGAATCAATGGCCTCAATCGACAAGATTTTTCTTGGTTTGAATATAGTTTTCTTATAATTTTGGATAGCCTTTTATCCAATTCAATGAAGAAACCTATCGTCGTCATCGGCTTCCTAGGCACCCAGCTCGATGCCGGCCAGGGCGCGGGCCGCTGGAACAAGTGGCGTCCCACCGTCTCGCTCGCGCAGCACGAGGACATGGTCGTCGCGCGCATGGAGCTGCTCTACACGCTGCGCCACAAGGCGCTGGCGGAGGTGGTGAAGGCCGACATCGCCAGCGTGTCGCCCGAGACCACCGTCAACCTCGTGCCGCTCGACCTCGAAGACCCATGGGACTTCGGCGAGGTCTACACGCGCCTTTACGACTGGGCACGCGCCTATCCCTTCGACACAGAGCGCGAGCAGTACTGGACGCACATCACCACCGGCACGCACGTCGCGCAGATCTGCATGTTCCTGCTGTCGGAATCTCGCGTGGTGCCGGGCGTGCTTGCGCAGACCTCGCCGCCGAAGAAGCAGCGCGAGGGCGAGGCCGGCAAGTGCACGCTGATCGACCTGGACCTCTCGCGCTACGACGTGATCGCGCGGCGCTTCGATGCGGAGCAGCGCGACGCGGTCGCATTCCTCAAGAGCGGCATCGCCACGCGCAACGCACGCTTCAACGCGCTGATCGACGAGATCGAGCGCGTGGCCGTGCGTTCGCGCGCGCCGATCTTGCTGGTCGGGCCGACCGGCGCGGGCAAGTCGTTCCTCGCGCGGCGCATGTTCGAGCTGAAGCAGGCACGGCACCAGATGACCGGGCCGTTCGTCGAGGTGAACTGCGCCACGCTCCGCGGCGACGGCGCGGCTTCCACCTTGTTCGGCCACAAGAAGGGATCGTTCACCGGCGCCGCGAGCGATCGCCCCGGCCTGCTGCGCACTGCGAACCAGGGTGCGCTGTTCCTCGACGAGATCGGCGAGCTCGGACCCGACGAGCAGGCCATGCTGTTGAAGGCCATCGAAGAGAAGCGCTTCTTCCCCGTGGGGGCGGACAAGGAAGTGGAGAGCGACTTCCAGCTGATCGCCGGCACCAACCGCGACCTGCGCAGCGATGTGGCCGAAGGACGGTTCCGCGAAGACCTGTTCGCGCGGATCAACCTCTGGACGTATGACCTCCCCGGCCTCGCGCAACGGCCCGAAGACATCGAGCCGAATGTCGATCACCTGCTGGCCATTCACGCGGCCGAGAACCATCGCGTGGTGCGCTTCAACGCCGAAGCGCGAGCGGCGTACCTGCGCTTTGCGCAGAGCGGCGAGGCGATCTGGAGCGGGAACTTCCGCGACCTGTCGGCGAGCGTGACGCGGCTCGCGACGCTGGCGGATGGTGGGCGCATTCCGGTGGCGCTGGTCGAGGCTGAGATTGCGCGGTTGCGGTGGTTGTGGAAGCGCGGCGGGCCGGCGGCGACGGTCAGTGGCGATGTGGATCTGGATGCGTTGCTGGGCGAAGAGCGAGTGGCTGCGCTCGATCTGTTCGACCGGCTGCAGCTCGAAGCGGTGGTGCGGGTGTGCAGGCAGGCGCGCAGCTTGTCAGATGCGGGGCGCCAGCTCTTCCAGGCATCACGCGAACAACGCAGCGTGGTGAACGATGCGGACCGCCTCCGCAAGTACCTGGCGAAGCACGGCATCGAATGGAGTCGCCTCGCGGAGGCCTGAGCTATCCTCCGCGCCGATGACCATCCCTGCGCGCAACGTCCTCTTCATCTGCAGCCGCAACCAATGGCGCAGCCCCACGGCGGAACAACTCTGGCGCCGGCATCCACAGATCGCTGCGCGCTCGGCCGGCACCAGCCCGAATGCGCGACACAGGGTCTCCTTCGACGACATCGAATGGGCCGACGTGATCCTCGTGATGGAAGAAAAGCACAAGTCGCGGCTCGTGGCCGAGTTCACGCGGATGCTGGAAGGCAAGCCGATCCATGTGCTCGACATCCCCGATGAATACAAATACATGGACCCCGATCTTGTCGAAGAACTCCAGCGCTCGGTCGGCTCCATCCTCGACATCGATTGAATCCATGACAGAGCTCTACATCAGCACCGACGTCGAATCCGACGGCCCCATCCCCGGCCCGAACTCGATGCTCAGCTTCGGCTCGGCCGCCTACACGGCCGACAAGCAACTCGTCTCCACCTTCAGCGCCAACCTCGAAACCCTGCCCGGCGCCGAGGCCGATCCCAAGACCGCCGCGTGGTGGCAAACCCAGCCCGAGGCCTGGGCCGCCTGCCGCACCGACCTGCAGGACCCGGCGCGCGCCATGAAGAACTACGTGACCTGGCTCAAGGGCCTGCCCGCTCGGCCGGTGTTCGTGGCCTACCCGGCGGGCTTCGACTTCCTGTTCGTCTATTGGTACCTGATGCGCTTTGCGGGCGAGAGCCCGTTCAGCCATTCGGCGCTCGACGTCAAGTCGTTCGCGATGGCGATGCTCAAGCTCGACTACCGCGACAGCACCAAGCGCGCAATGCCCAAGCGTTGGTTCGACAAGCTGCCGCACACGCACATCGCGCTGGACGATGCCATCGAGCAAGGCGCGCTCTTCTGCAACATGCTCGCGGAAAACCGCCGGGCCGGAAGCCCTCCATGACCACAGCGCCGATCCGTCGTTGGTGGAAGCTCGCGCTGTGCGCGGTGCCGCTGCTCCTCGGCGGCTGCGTGCAGTCGATGTTCTATTACCCTGACCGCGTGCGCTACGAAACGCCCGATGCGCTCGGCCTGCGCTACGAGAGCGTGCAGTTCCAGAGCGCCGACGGCACGCGCCTCACTGGCTGGTTCATTCCCGCCGTGGGCCGGCAGAAGAACCCGAAGGAAGCCAAGGGCACAGTGGTTCATTTCCACGGCAATGCGCAGAACATGTCGACGCACTGGCGCTTCGTGGCGTGGCTGCCCAAGCAGGACTACAACGTGTTCGTGTTCGACTACCGCGGCTACGGCGAGTCCGAGGGCGAACCGGAGCCCAAGGGCGTGTTCGAAGATTCGAGCGCCGCGCTGAACTACGTGCGCTCGCGCGGCGATGTCGATCCACAGCGCCTCTTCGTCTTCGGGCAGAGCCTGGGCGGCACCAACGCGATCGCGGTCGTCGGCTCGGGCAACCGGTCCGGCGTGAAGGCCGCGGCCATCGAATCGACTTTCTATTCGTATTCGTCGATCGCGAACGACAAGCTCTCGGGCGCGGGCCTGCTGGTGACCGACGGCTACGCGGCGTCGAAGTACGTCGCGGCCATCTCGCCGATTCCGCTGCTGCTGATCCACGGCACGGCCGACCACGTGATTCCCCATGCGCATTCGCAGCGCCTCCTGGCCGATGCGCGCGAGCCCAAGCGGCTGATCGAAGTGCCGGGCGCCGGTCACCTCGAGCCGATGTCATCGCCGCGCTTCGGCACCACCTACCAGCAGGCGCTGGCGGATTTCTTCGACGCCTCGCTGCGTTCACCTACGCCATGAAGCACTTCGACGAAGCCGCCACCCGCGCGCCATTGGGTTTCGAGAAGCTCGTGCCCGCATTGCGCGCGGCCTTCGCTGCCGAGGCGCAGGTGCCGCCGCGTCATGTGCACAGCATCGAGACTGCGGCAGGTGCGGACAAGGGCACCGTGCTCATCATGCCGGCGTGGAGCGACGCCGGGTTTCTCGGCATCAAGACCATCAACATCTTCCCCGGCAACAGCGCGCGCGGGCTGCCCGGCCTGCATGCGACCTATGTGCTGTACGACGCGCGCACCGGCGTGCCGCTCGCGATGATGGACGGCAACGAGATCACCGCGCGGCGCACGGCCGCGGCTTCGGCGCTCGGCGCCTCGTTCCTCGCGCGGAGCGATGCGCGGCGGCTGCTGGTGCTGGGCACCGGCCGCATCGCGCGCATGCTGCCGGCCGCGCATGCGAGCGTGCGGCCCATCGACGAAGTGATGGTGTGGAACCACCGGCCCGAAGGCGCCGAGGCCCTGGCCACGCAACTGCGCGCCGAGGGCTGGAACGCACGGGCTGCGGTCGATCTCGAAACGGCTGTCCGCAGCGCCGACATCGTCAGCTGCGCCACGCTGGCCACCGCGCCGCTGGTGCGCGGCGAATGGCTCGCGCCGGGGTCGCACCTCGACCTGATCGGCAGCTTCACGCCCGCAATGCGCGAGGCCGATGTGCAGTGCTTCGCAGGCGCACGCACCTTCATCGACACGAACGAGGCCCTGCAGAAATCGGGCGACCTGCTCGATGCAATCGCGGCCGGCACCCTGCGCGCGCAAGAGGTGCAGGGCACGCTCGCCGAGCTGTGCCGCGGCGAGCGCGCGGGCCGCGGCAGCCGAACTGGTGATGCGGAACGCACCGTGTTCAAGGCCGTGGGCAGCGCCCTCGAAGACCTGACCGCCGCCACGCTGGTGTGGCAAGACACGGCCGCCTGAATCCGCCATTCATTCAGGGTAAGTCCTGATCGTTCGGCGGGGCCGGCAACCCATCTACGGGTCATGCGCAAGGGACACTCCATGGAACGAACGCTCGCCGCCGGAAGGCCGGCCGGCGCGTTCATGGCACGAAACTTGAAAGCAGCAAAAGGAACCCGGCGTTGGACGACAGGCGCATACGTCATACGGCTGATAGCGCCCGACACCGAGTAGCACTAATCTGCTAATGCGAAGAAATCAGAGAGGCAACCGCATGCTCACCATCCTTCAGAAAGCCAACATCCTCCGCAAGGTGGGGTTCGATGTTCCGGCGCGTCCGGACGACGATCTTTCGACCAATGCCGTGACCGGGTCGGCGATCAAACCCGAAGGTATTTCCCAGAAGGCGCACGACTGGGCCAAGGCCATCGAAACCCTGTACGTGGCTTATGTGGCGGCCCGCGCCGCCAAGAGCCTGCGCGATTCCGAGGAAGTGCGGCAGACGGCGATGCTGCAGAAGCTTTCATCTTCGAAGGCTTACGCCTGAGGCACTGAGCCTTTTCTTCCGCACCGCTCCACGAGCGATGCAAGCGCGCAGCCCGCCGGCTGGCGCTCTCTGCGGGAGTCCCTGAGCTTGTGACTCCATCGCTTCACACGCAGGTTCATGCGGCGCCCGTACGCACGGCGCGCCACCGGGCCTGCTTGCTTACTTGCCTTGCGCCGACTGCACCACCGGGTTCTGCATCGTCGAGATGACCTTGCTGTTCACGCGCGAGCCGCTGGTCACGTTCTGGTCGGGAGCGGCGGCGGTGGCCATGGCTTCCTGATAGACCTGGGCCGGGTCGCGCTGAGAGGTGAACGGGTCGGCGCCGCGCGAGCCGCGGGTCACGTTCTGGTTCGGTGCGCGGGCGGTGTCCACGGCTTGCTTGCTCATGGCTTCAGGATCGGCGGACGAAACGAAGGGGTCGGCGCCGCGCGAACCGCGGGTCACGTTCTGGTTCGGTGCGTGGGCGGCGGCGACGGCTTCGGCTTCGACTTCCGCGCGGCTGCGGCCGCCGGATTGCTGGGCTTGGGCGGTGGTGGTGACGGCGAGCACCGCGAATGCTGCGGCGAGGGCGAGTTGCGAGGTCTTCATGGTTGGTTCTTCATGCGAGTTGTTGGAGGGAGTCGGCCCGTGGATGCGGGAAAACCCTGACCAAGTCTCGCGGGGGCAAAAGGCAGTTCCATGACGGCCCCAGGCCGCGATGGGTTGCCAATCCGGGCGGCGACGCGTTGCGCGCGCTTCTGCTACGGAAGTTCTCGCCCCGGGTCGGCAGAGGGCCCGACAATCCGGGCGCAATCGGTGGGGGAAGGAAAATCTCCCACTGCCCCTTCACAACGAAACCCCTCATGGAATCGCCACTCGGAACCCTCATCCTCTATGCCAGGGACATGCAGAAATCCGCAGCCTTCTACGCCCGGCATTTCGGGTTCGTGACCAGTGGCGAAGTCGTCGAAGGATTGATCGAATTGACGCATCCGGGCGGCGGCGCGGGAATCCTGATTCATCAGGCGGCCAAGTCGGTGAAGCTCGGGCAGGTGGGCGTGAAGCTGAGCTTCCATGTGAAGGACGTGAGGGCATTCGCCGCGGAGGCAGCCCTTCAGGGCCTGGTGTTCGGCGCGGTGCATGAGGCCAACGGCTATGCATTCGCCAATGCCAAGGATCTCGACAAGAACTCGATCGGCATCTCGAGCAGGGCCTATCGGGACGCCACGGTGTGACGCGGCGGTGAGCGCGCGAAAATCCGTCGCGTTCAAGCCGACTCCCGCTGCCCCCGATTCTCAAAGCGCTCGTGACATCCACCGACCTCCACGGCTTCATCCTCACTCGCCACTGGCGGGATGCGCCTACGGGCACGGAGATCGAGTACTGGCTCGCAACCGATGCGGGGCCGATCAAAGTGGTCCTGCCCTCCCAGACCTCCGTCGCATTCGTCGCGACCCGGCACAGGGCAGAGGTGCAAGCGCACCTCGCGACCATGCCGGGCATGGAGATACGTGAACTCGCGCTGAAGACCTTCCACCAGGAAGCCGTCGTCGGCATCTATGCAAAGCACTTCCGCCAACTCGGTCGGCTGGCGCGTGCCCTTCAAGCGCAGAGCATTCCCCTGCTCGAAGCCGATGTGCGCCCGCACGACCGCTACCTGATGGAGCGCTTCATCACCGCCGGCGTGCTGGTGGAGGGCGGGCAGTCAAACGGCGCCGCCATCGTCGACTGCAGGCTCAAGCCCGCGCCCGAGTACCGGCCGGTGCTGAAGGTGGTGTCGCTGGACATCGAGACGAGCCAGCACGAGGCGCTCTATTCCATTGCGCTGGATGGTTTGCCGGACCGCGTCGTCTTCATGCTGGGCGAACCGCCGCGTGAATCAAGCGAGCCAGATGAGCCGGGTGAGCCCATGGACTTCTCGCTCGTCTATTGCCCGACCCGCAAGGCCATCATCGAGAAGCTCAACGACTGGTTCGAGCGGAACGACCCGGACGTTCTCATCGGCTGGAACGTCATCCAGTTCGACCTGCGGGTGCTGCAGAAAACGGCCAACGAATGCGGCGTACCGCTCCTTCTGGGGCGCGAGCGCCGGCCCATCGAATGGCGCACGCACCCTGGCAAGCAGGGCTACCTCTTCGCGCCCACGCCCGGCCGCGTGATCATCGACGGCATCGACGCGCTCAAGGCTGCGGTATGGAGCTTTCCTTCGTTCAGCCTCGAGACCGTCTCGCAAACGCTGCTCGGCGAGGGCAAGGCCATCGGCGACGACTACGACAAGATGGCGGAGATCGAGCGGCGATACCAGGAAGACAAGCCTGCGCTCGCGCTCTACAACATCCGCGACTGCGAACTCGTCCTGCGCATCTTCGACAAGGCGAAGCTGCTGCAGTTCGTGATGGAGCGCGCCCAGACCACCGGCCTTCCGGCCGACCACTTCGGCGGCTCCATTGCCGCGTTCAGCCACCACTACCTGCCGCGCATGCACCGCCTGGGCTACGTGGCGCCGAGCGTCGGCGAGATTGCGAGCAAGGCCTACCCGGGCGGCTACGTGATGGACTCGAAGCCGGGGTTCTACGACTCCGTCGTGGTGCTGGACTACAAAAGCCTCTACCCCTCGATCATTCGCACCTTCCTCGTCGACCCCGTGGGCTTCGTGGAAGGCACCCACGCCGCCGACCCGGCGACGACCGTCAAGGGGCCGCAAGGCACCGTCTTCTCGCGCGAGAAGCACTGCCTGCCGGAAATCGTGACCACGCTCTGGCGCGCGCGGGACGAAGCCAAGCGGGTGAAGAACGAGCCGCTGTCGCAGGCGCTGAAGCTGCTCATGAACTCCTTCGCCGGCGTGCTGGGTGCGACCGACTGCCGCTTCTTCAATCCCAAGCTGGTGTCCGCCATCACGCTTCGCGGGCACGAGATGATGAAGCTCACGCGGGAGTTCGTGGAGAAGCGCGGCTACGTCGCGATCTACGGCGACACCGACTCCATCTTCATCTGGCTCAAGCGCACCCACACCAACGAGGAAGCGCACGCCATCGCGGCGACGCTGGCGAGAGACATCAATGCGTGGTGGACGCAGACCCTTCGCGAACAACATGGCCTCGCGAACTTTCTCGAGATCGAGTTCGACACCCACTACAAGAAGTTCTTCATGCCGACCATCCGCGGCTCGGAGGTGGGCAGCAAGAAGCGGTATGCGGGCCTCGGCGTCGATGCCAAGGGAAAAGAAGAAATGGTCTACCGCGGCCTGGAGATGGCCCGCAGCGACTGGACCCCGCTGGCGCGCCAGTTCCAGGAGGGGCTGCTCTCGCGCATCTTCCACGACGAGCCTTACAAGGAATTCGTGACCGACTATGCAGATGCGTTGCTGGCGGGCGAGATGGACGAGCTGCTCGTCTACCGCAAGCGCCTTCGCCACCGCCTCGATGCCTACCAGGTCAACGTGCCGCCGCAGGTGCGTGCCGCGAGGGTTGCCGATGACTACAACGCCCAGCTCGGGCGCCCGAAGCAATACCAGAACGGCGGCTGGATCCGGTACGTCATGACGCAGAGCGGGCCCGAGCCGATGGAAAACCGCCAGTCGCGCATCGACTACGAGCACTACCTGAGCAAGCAACTCCAGCCGATTGCCGACGCCCTTCTCCAGCCGATGGGCGAGAGCTTCATGGCTTTGACGACGGCGCAGCAAGGTCTTTTCTAGCCGGGGCAGGTCGTGGCGGTCGGTGGCCGAGTTCGGGGCCGTCGGCAACTCCATGGAAGCCCCCTTGCCTTGCCCCACCAAGTCGACGCCCAATCCGTATCGAGCGCGTCGCAGGCCTTGAGCGGGCCGCTTTGCTTTCGCGCCGAACATTCCATCGCAAGACATGGAGAAACCCAAATGCCAGCAGCCATGTTCGCCGCCCTGTTCTTCACAGTGGCGCTGCTCGTCACCACCGCCTACTTCATCATGGGCTCGATACCGCTCCTGGTGTTGAAGCACGACACGCCGCTCGATGCGCGCTTCGTGCGCGGCTTCTTCAATCTTTATTACGTCGGCGCATTCATCACGGCCACTGCGACGGCGATCAGCTTCGCGCTCGCAGGACGATTCGGTATCGCCGTGGGTGCGGCAGCGCTGGCGGCGATGGCCATCGTGCTGCGCAAGAAAGTCATTCCCAAGATGGACGCGCTCGGGGAGCAGATCAAGTCCAACTACATGGACGCGATTCCGGGGTTCCGCAAGACGCACATCACCGCGATCCTGATCAACCTCGTTCAGCTCGTGGCGATCGTGTGGACGCTTATTGCGGTGAGCCGGCAGTCGCAATAACCGCAGAAGCAGCAGCAGCGCCGCGTCGAAGCACCACCGGCGCTTCGCCAGCCACGCGCGCCCTCAACTGGCCGCAGCCACCATCGACATCCTGCCCGGCCGAATCGCGCAGCTTCGTCAGGATGCCCCGCTGGTGCAGCGTGCGCGCGATCTCTTCGCAGCGCTCCCACGACGGCCGGCCGAACGCCACGCCATCGACCGCGTTGAACGGAATCATGTTCAGCACGCCGTACTTGCCCGAGAGCAGCTTGACGATGCCTTCGATCTCGTCTTGCCCGTCGTTCACGCCTTCGAGCAGCGCCCACTGGTACTGGATCGGATAGCCGGTTGCCCGCGCATAGCGCTCGCCCGCATCGACCAGTTCCTCGGGCGTCATGTTCGGCGCGCGCGGCAGCAGCGTCTTGCGCAAATCAGCCTTCGTCGTGTGCAGCGACAGCGCCAGCGCAGGCTTCACGCGCTCCTGCTGCAGCCGCTCGAACGCACGCGGATCGCCCACGGTGGAGAACACCAGGTTCTTGTGGCCGATGTTGCCCACCGTGCCCAGCAGCTCGATGGCCTCCATCACGTTGTCGAGGTTGTGCGCCGGCTCGCCCATGCCCATGAACACGACCTTGCGCACCTTGCGGCGCGTGCGTGCGAGCGCGACCTGCGCAATGATTTCCGCGCTGCCCACCTGGCGCAGCAACCCGTCCCGGCCCGTCATGCAGAACTGGCAGCCCACGGCGCACCCGACCTGCGACGACACGCACAAACCATCGCGCGGCAGCAGCACGCTCTCCACCGTCTGGCCGTCCGCGAGCGCGACCAGCAGCCGCTCGGAACCATCGGCACCGGGGTGCACGGTGTGGATGCGCGCGAGCCCCGCCAGTTCGGCTTCGATGGCCGGCAAAGCATCCATCAGCGACGACGGAAAGAAGCTGTGCGGCAGGCGCCGGCCGCTGTCGCGCGGCAGCGCGTGAGACCACAGCCGCAGGATGCGCTGCTCGTGGCTCGGGCCCGCGCCGGCTTCGCGGAGTCTTCGTTTCAGTTCGTGGATACGCATGCGCTGATGTCTGGAGGCAAATGGGGCAATTGAGAGATGGACGTTGGAACAGGTCAGCGGCGCTGCTTGAAACCGAACACCTCTTTCCAAGGCGCATCCCCGCTCTCGCGTTCCCACGCCGAGCCCACAGGCTTGTCCGTGATTTCGCTCAACGTGGGATCCATCTTGAGGAAGGAATTCAGAGGGCAGATTTTCGGCGGATTGTCATCGAGCACGCTCTGGCTCTCTTTGCCGCTCTGGAAAATCCAGCCCGTGTCGTACGGGTTGTTCGGCTTCACCCGGTAGGCAAAGCCCACAGGCAACCGGTTCGGTCCCATGACCTGGTCCGAAGCCAGGACCATCGGGCCGAGCGCGGCGAACTTTTCTTCCCAAGGCTCTTTCTTCTTCCTGAATGGCCACATGTCGATACCTCCTTCGGTTCAGTTCCTGATGCCCTTGACCCGCTCGATCAGCTTGCGCGCAAACCGCCCCAGCGTCATCGGCCCCAGCCGGTGGCTGAGCCGCGCCTTCTGTGCTTCGGGCATCTGGGTGCCGAAGCGCCGCAGCGTGTCCCTGATCGTCGTGTACTCCTGCTCGTGCTGGCCCAGCTTGCCGTGCGCATCCGCGAGCCATTCGCTCGCATTGATGACGCGCTCGCGCAGCTGCGCATCGGTGCTGCTGCCAAAGCGGGCGATGAGCGTCTTGTAGACCTCGGCGCGCCCGGCCTGGTCGCCTTGCTGGCCGAGCACGCCCGCCTGGTCGATCATCGCCTTGGCCACCCACAATTGCAGCGTGACGTCTTTCGCGTGGCCGTCGCGCCCCAGGAGCCGCGCGTAGCTTTCCAGCGCGGCTTCGGTATCGCCCGCCTGCTTGTGGGTCAGGCCCTGGCAATAGAACGCGCGCGCCACGCGGCGGCGAAGATCGATCACGTCGGAGCTGGCCCAGCGCGCAATGATGTCGCTGTAGACCGCCTGCTCTTCCTCGTGCCGGCCGAGCTTGTCGAGCGCCGCGCTCTTGTAGCCCAGGCACAGCGCCACGCGCTCCTGGATCGACATCGACAGCTCTTCGCCGTAGCGCGTGTCCATTTCGTCGGCGCATGCGATCACGCGTTCGAGCTGGCCCAGCTGCTGCAGCATGTAGGTCTTGTTGGTCAGCGCGCGCGAGCACTGGTTGCGCAGCTCGGGGTGGCTGGCTTCGATGTGTTCGGCCAGCACCTGGTCGGTCAGCTCGATGCCCTCGCGCTGCTTGCCGGCTTCGCCGAGTTCGTAGCCGCGCGTGATCGTCTCGCGTATCTCGTCGAGCTTGTTCACCGGCAGATCGGGAAAGTCGCCGCCGAAATCCGCGCCCGAAAGTTTGTCGAGCGTGACGAGGCAGGTCTGGCGGCTCGCGGCCGCCTTGGACAAGGTGTCGCGCATGTCCTCCGAGGTGATGTTCCGAAAGCGCGCGACGATCTCGTCGTACACCACCAGCGCCTCCGCCGGGCGGTCCACGAGCTTGAGCAACAGGTAACCCTTGTTGAGCAGCGCGCTCGCCACGATCTGCAGCACCTGCGCGTCGCTCTCGTCGGCCGTGAGCGCGAGCAGGCGGTCGTAGGCCGCAATCGCTTCTTCGAAAGCCTCGGCCTCGCGCAGTTCGTGGGCGTGGGAATACAGCGCATCGACCACTTGCCTCCGCAATTCCGGCACCGCGTCGCGTCCGAAATCCGCAGCCAGTGCGTTCAGCATCGGCGCCTGCACAGCGGCCGGCTCGTTGCGCAGGGCCATGATCTGCAGGCGCGCGTGAACGGCCTCCTCGCGCAGCGCCTGGCTCGCGTTTGCATCGACGCCCGATGCAGCGGCCTCGTACAGCGCGATCGCTTCGTCGTTGCGGCCCGCCCCGCGCAGCACGCTGGCGGCGGCCATCGCCCCGCGCGTTGCGGTCAGCAGCAATGCGGCGTCGGTCTCGCCGGTGTGCCTGCCGAAGCGCGCGTGCACCGCGCCGAACATGGCGGCAGCGTCTTCCGAACGGCCGATGTCGCGCAGCGCCTGGCCGCGCGCCATGCCGGCGCGCGCCACCCACCGCCGCACCGGCGTGAGCGTCGATTCGCCGAAGCGCGCATCGAACGCATCGCAAACGGGCAGCACGTCTTCGGGCTCCTCGGCGTCGTAGGCGGTGCGGCACATCACCTCGGCCATCAGCTCCTCGATGTCGGCGCCGGTGTGATGGCTGAAACGCGCGATGAGCGCGCTGCGCAGCGCAGGGACTTCATCGTCCCGGTCGAGGCGAAACAGCACATGCGTCTTCAGCGCCATCGCGCGGCAGGCGCGCAGCGCGACGCCGGGCAACTCGTCGGCCAGGTGCGCGGCCAGCACGTCGTCGCAGGCCGCCAGCGCCAGCGCGTATTCGCCAGCGTCGTCGAGCATGTCGGCACGCAGGAACCCGGCGCGCGCATGCACTTCGCGCAGCGCCTCGCGCGGATCGCCGGCATAGGCCGCGAGCACTTCGTCGAGCATCGGGATGGCTTCCTCGACCCGCCGGCCGGCTTCGGCCAGAACCATCGCCTGGTTGATGCGTGAGTGGCCGACGCGTGCGGCCACGGAAGGCTCGGGCGCGTAGGCCAGGTCGCGCCAGACGGCATCGAAGGCCTCGCGCGATTCGGCCGGGTAGTTCAAGTCAGAAAGCAGCTCGCCGCGCCAGATGCGGGCGCGCGCAACGATCTCGCGCGTGGCCTCGGGCGCATCGTTGGCGTAGCGGCGAGCAATGTCTTCGCAGTTGCGCACCATGTCGACCTTGGCGAACGCGCCGCCCAGCGATCCGGCCACCACCGCGCGCTGGAAGGCCGCGTGGGCCACCCAGGTGCGCACTTCGGGCGTGGTCGCGTCGCCGAAGCGGCGCTCGACTTCTTCGTACGCCTCGATCTCAGGCTTGGCCTTGCCGAGGGCGCGCCATGCCAGGCCCTTGGCGTTGAAGGCCTGCGCGATCCAGAGCGCGCGGCCGGCGGGGGCGGCATCGGCATGCGCGATCAGCGCATCGCAGAGTTCGACGCGCTCGGCGTGCCGGCCGAGCTGGGCGAGTGCCTCGCCCTTGCGCAGCCAGGCTTCGTAGAGGTGCTCTTCGAGCAGGGGGTCTTTGGCGGCGTGCAGGCGATCGATGACCTGCTCGGCTTCGGCAATGCTGGCCAGTGCTGCGGCTTCGGCTGCATTCGTTGTGCTCAATCGGTGTCCTTCCCTTGCGTGCCGCGTGGCACGCCGTGCGTCTGCCCGTCGCAGGCAGGCGCACTTTAAAGGAAGGTGGAATCGAAGACCGCCCGCCCCGTCACGCGATCACCAACGCAGCTTGACCCCCACGCTCGCATTCACGCCGCTCTTGACCCGCGCGTCGCCGCTCGAACTCCACAGCTTGCCCAGCTCCGCGTACACGCCGACCTTGTCGGTCACCTGCAGCGTGGCGCCTGCCGCCAGTTCGGTGCTGGTGCCGCCGGTGCGCGTGGTGATGTCCGCGAAGCTGGCCGGGCCGACGAAGCGCGTGACGTCCGTGCCGCGGCCGCCGCGGTACACGTTGGCCCGCACATAGGGTTGCAGCACCCCGGCACCGGTGGCGACCTGCCCCTTCACGCGCACGCCGGCGCGCACCAGCGTGCCGTTGTGGCTGTCCTGCCGCACGAGCGCGCCGGGGATGGCCATGTCGCCCAGGTTCACGCGCTGGTGCACCAGTTGCAACTGCGGCTCGATGGTCCAGTTCTGCGCGATGGCGAACGACTGCCCCACCTCGACCGACGCCAGCACGCTGTTGCCCTTGCCGCCGCTCGCAAGGTTCAAGGCGGGCGATGCGGTGTAGCGGTGGCGGCCGCCCTGCAGCACGCCGTCGACGTACAGGCCGCTGTCGTTCCTCCAGGTGGCGTAGGCGCCCAGGTACTGGCTCTTCTGGTCGTTGGTGCCGACCGCGAGGTTCGCCAGGCCGCTCGCGAAACCGTTCACGCGCATGTCGCCCTCGAGCTGGCCGACGTACACGCCCACGCGCCAGTTGGGGTCGGCCCACAAATCGGTGCCGGCCTGGAAACCCGTGAGGCGCCCCTTGCTCGTGGGGCTCACGGTGCCGCCCTGCGAGAGGGTGCGGTCGGTGCTGATGATGCGGCCCCAGGCCTGGCGGTAGCCCTGCGCCGGCGTGGCGGTGGCCGGGGCCGTGGCAGCGCCGAGGTCGTCGCCCGTGCGCTGGTGCATGTTGCCGAGCATCGCCAGGCTGGATTGGCGCATTTGCTCGGGCAGCGCCGCGTACAGCGGCACTTCGGCGCGGTAGGTGGGCACGCCGCCCAAGCCGCCGGCTCCCGTTCCGGTGCCCGTGCCGCCGCCGGGCGGAGCGACGGCCGCGGCGGTGGAGCGCAGGTACCAGTTCTCGCCCGCGCCGCTGGCATCGGCGGCATACAGCCGGTACTCGTAGGCCCCCGCGTCGACGTGGCCGCCGGCCAGGTTGAATGCGCTGCGGGTGGTCTGCGCGGTCGTGGTCGCGCCGTTGATCGCGCTGATCACCTCGATGCCGTTGCCCGTGGTGAGCGCACCCAGGCCGCCCAGGTTGGTGATCTGCACGCGGGTCGTGCCGCTGGCGATGGCGGTCGCGCCGCTCAGGATGAGCCGGTCGCTCGCGCTCGCACTGCCGCCCAGCGAGGTACCCAGCCGCAGCGTGCCGCCGTTGCCTGCCCAGGGGCCGTTGACGGTCAGCGTGGTGCCGGGTACCGCACCTACCAGCGACACCGTGCCGCTGTTGGCCATCGAGGCGATGGCCTGGCTGTTGCCCGCCAGGTCCAGCGCCGCACCCAGCGCCACGGTGTAGGCGCTGCCGCTGCTCAGCACGTTGGCCGCGCCGGCGCGCAAGGTACCCGCCGCAACGAGGGTACCGCCCGCATGGGTGTCGGCGCCGCTCAGCGTGAGCACGCCCGCACCGGACTTCACGAGATCGCTGGCGCCGGAGATCGCGCCCGACCACGCGAGGTCGTGCCCGCGGGTGTCGATGGTGCCCGTGCCGCCCAGCAGCAGGGCGTTGTCGACGGCGAGCCCGTCGGCATCGGCGATCACGCTGGCGGTGGCACCAGTGCCGATCGAAATCGCGCCCGTCATCGATGTCCCCGTGCGCAGCGTGAGGCTGTTCGTACCGCCCGTGAACGCGACAGCTGCGGCGCGCGTGACGCCATCACCGCCCAGCCCGCCGGAGATGACGCCGCCGTTGATGAGCGCGAGGCCCGCGCCCGTCACGCCCACGCCGCCCGCGCCATTCGCGCCGGCCGGTCCGCTGTTGCTGTTGGCACCGCCTGCGCCGCCCGCCCCGCCGGCGATGACGCCGGTGTTGGTGAGCGTCGCGCCCGCGCCGATCGATGCGAAGCCAGCGCCGCCGTCGCCACCGCCGCCCGGCGAACCGGTGCCGCCCGCGCCGCCGCCGGATGCACCGCCTGCGCCGCCCGCACCGCCGGTGATCGCGCCGGTGTTGTTGAAGACGACGGCCGCACCGGCGAGCGTTGCGCCGATGCCGCCGGCCCCACCGCCGCCGCCCGACGCGTTGGCGCGGGAGCCCGCCAGTTCGGCGCCACCGGCACCGCCCGCCCCGCCTGCGAGGGTGCCGGTGTTGGTGACGCCCAGGCCCGGCGTCGTCGCGTTCAGGTAGAACCCGCCGCCTCCGCTGCCGCCGCCCCCGCCCTGCGAGAAAGCGTTGCCGCCCTGCCCGCCCGCGCCACCCGCGGACGACCCCGTGGCCATGTAGTTGCCGAGCGGCCCGTTGAGGATCGCGCCGTACCCGCCGGCACCGCCGCCGCCCGCCGCCCAATACCCGTCGCCGCCCGCGCCACCGTCACCACCGGTGTAGCTGTCGGACGAGCTCGGAATGTTGTTCGCGATCGACGCGCCCTGGAAGCCGCCGCCGCCCCCGCCGCCGTAGCCATCGCCCGCACCCGGGCCGCTCGTCTGCGCCTGGCCCGCGCCGCCGGCATCGCCCTGGAACACGCCCGGTCCCGACGACGTGCTGGCAGCCCCCGCTGCGCCGCCTGCGCCGGGCGTGGCGGTGCCGAAGCTCCCGATGCTGGCGCCTGCGCCGGCCGTGGCACCACTGCCCGGCGTCGACGCGCCGCCCGCACCGCCGAACGCATTGAAGATCGTGTCGTTGAACCCGCCCCTGCCACCGCTGCCGTCGCTGCCACCGGCACCGCCGTTCAGCCGCGTGTCACCGACCGGCTGGCCACCCGCGCCGCCCGCCGCGAGCACCGGAACCACGCAGGCGACCAGGGCCGCCGCTGCGATGGCGCGCACGCCGCCCGTGCTGGAGGAGCGCGCAAGGCCGCGCGAGATTTCTGGCGCGGCGACCCAGGTGCCGAGCGTGGAATTCCAAAGGGTTCGGAAGATTTTGTTCATGGCTTCGACGCGTTCTTGGTTTGATCGATCGGGTTGGCACCCAGATGCAGCAGCAATCGCCTTGCTCCCCCTCCGCGCGCCGTTGATTTCGCATTTGCGAATCAAAAATGTAAGTACGCGTTGCGGTTACGCATATACCCGGGCGGAAGTACCCCGGATGCGCCCGATTCGTGAGACGTGAAGCCTCTTTGCGTCGGCTTGGACGCACGGTAGGTGGGGTACCTACCCACAGCGTCGGGAAGTAACAGATGCTTCGCGCGTGGTACGCGAGCCGAAGGTGTTCTGCCGGGGGAGCAAGCCATGAAGACGAACGCCGGCGGCATTCGCGTTGGGCAACAACTTCGAGCCGTGCCCTCTCACCCCATCAACGACGATCCGCTGTCGCACCGCCAAAGCACTGGCGGCGCGACAGCGGGATCTTTTCTTCCGATCGATCCGCCGTTGCCGGCAGCCGCACTTGCTTGAATGGAAGGAAGGCGCTCTACCTGCCGGAGGCGTAGTGGCGCACGAGGATGCGCGTTCCCGCACTCGGCTCGAACTGCTGCCACGCCAGCACCGCATTGCCCAGTTCGTTCATGCCGACATCGGGCGTGTTGGCCGCTTCGTCGCTGCTCTCTTGCAGCGCTTGCGCACCCCAGCCTTCGGCCGGCGTGTAGCGGGACGTGTAGAGGTCGCCGGGAGCCTGCGTCCACGCGGCGATCGCGTTGCTCGCGTCGTCCACGCCCAGGCCGGGCAGGCTGGTGAGCGCTTGCGAAGCAGGCGCCCGCACCACTGTGTCCGCGCCGAATGCCGCGCCCGGTGCCGCGGTTGCGGCCATGAGCGCGTTGTCTTGCCGGCCCCAGCTCACCACCGCTGCACCGGCCGCATTCACGCGCAGCACCGGTGTGCTCAGGAAAGCCTGCGTCGACAGGAACGGTGCGCCCACGCGCGCCGTGCCGCCCTGCCATGCACCACCCGAAAAGCGCTTGGACCACACGGCGCTTTCCCACGGGTTGCCGCCGCCGGGCAGGTCGGCCTGGCCCCAGGCCAGCAGCGCATTGCCGCCCGCGTCGATCGCCAGATCGTGCGCGCCGATCGACTGCGCGGTGCCGGCATCGGGCACCAGCTCCGCCGCCGCGCCCCAGGTGCCGCCCGCGTTGGCGCTGTTGGTCCACAGCGATGAACTGATGCCGGTGGAGCGCTTCCACACCGCCAGCGCTTCGCCCGAGCCCGCCACCACCACGGCCGGATCGCCGTTCACCACGCCCGAGACCTCGTCGGTCTCGATCAGTTCGGCCGTGCCCCAGCCGCCCGATGGCGTGTAGCGATTGGCATAGATGCTGAAGCGCGTGGCCGGGCCGATCTGCGACCACACGGCCACCGCGTTGCCGTTGGCGTCGATGCCCGTGCTCGCGAAGCCGACCGTGCCGGCGCCTGTTTCCAGCAGCACCGGTGCACCCCAGCCGGTGGCCGGGTCGACCTGCAGCGCCCACATGTCGTAGGCGCCCGGCGAACTCAGCTGCGTCCATGCCACCACGGCACGGCCGCTGTTCTTGTCGATGGCCACGCGAATGTCGCGCACGCTGCCGCTGTTGGCTTCCAGGCGCTGCGGCGCGCTCCAGCCGTCGCCCGGGCGGTAGAGGCTGCCCCACAGCCTGTCGATCAACTGGCCGGCCTCGAGCTGGCGCCACACGAGCAGCGCGCGCCCTTGCGCATCGACCGCCACCTTCGGCTGGCTCGCGCCGCCGGCGGACAGCGTGAGCGCATCGCCCCAGCCGAGCACCGGCGGCGCGGCGACGAAAGTGGCCGTCACGGCGAGTGCGGAATCCATCCGCACGGTGCACACGCTCGCATTGCCGCTGCAGACGCCCGACCAGCCACCGAGCACCTGCCCCGCCGCCGGCGAGGCCGTGAGCGTGACCTGTGTGCCCGCTGTGAAATCCGCGCCGCAGCTGTCGGCGCAGTCGATGCCCGCGGGTTGCGAGGCGACCCGGCCGCCGCCGGTGATGGCCACGTCCAGCCGATGCGTCGCACCCGCGGGCGGCGGAAAGCCGATGGGCGGAAAAACGCCGCCACCGGAGCCGCCACCACCACCGCCTCCGCAGGCCGTCAAAGCCATCAAGGCCACGGTCCACACACAAGCCATCCATCGTCTGCAAATGCTCTTCTTCGTCATGTCTGCCATTCCTCGTTCCCTGACGCCGGGGCCCGGCGCCTTCTGTGCTCGTTCAAGAGGCCCGGATCGTAGGAAGGCAGGCCGTTGCGGGCCATAGCACCTTCGGGCACGTGCGCTCACCTTCGCGCACCTGCCCTAAGGTGCTGTTTCGCTGCGGGCGGTGTCTGGCTAGGCTTGGTGTGGAAGCGCGAGTTCGTTCGCATCCCTGAACCTCACACCGTTGCATGACACATTCACCGTCCCCTCTTCTCCTCGCATCGCTGACCACCGCTGCGCTCGTCGGCGGGTGCGCCTCGACGGCGGTGACCGACGACGCCATCGTCACCAACACCTCGCGTGCGCTCGGCTTGCCGCCCTCCGCGTTCACCATCTCGAACCGCGCCGACAGCGGCGTGCAGACCACCTTCATCGCCAGGACCGATGGCGGCCGCACGTACAACTGCTACGTCGAAGGCTCGGTGTCGGTCGTGGGCCGCGTGGTCAGCGATGCGATCTGCCAGGAGATGCGACAGAGCGATACGCCCGCGTCCGCGCGCCGCTCCAGCTCCAGGCCAGCGACCGGCACCGCGCCGACAGCCGCACCGGCTTGCAATGCGTTGCTGCGCGCCGCCGGCCGCTGCTGAAGGACCCGGCCGATCCCGCGATTCCCGCGCTGCACCGACCGGTGTGGAGAATCGCGCCTTACGAGGAGATGGCGCGGCCCGCCGGGCCCGCACCGAGGATCACCATGAAACTCCTGCTTGTCGACGATCACCCGCTGTTCGGCGTCGGCTTTGCGCATGCGCTCTCGCACGCGCGGCCCGACTTCCAGGTGGAGACTGCCCTGTCGCTCGGGCAGGGCGTGGAACGCGCCTCGCAATGCCCGCCCGACATCGTGCTCATCGACTACCGCCTTGGCGGCGAAGACGGCCTGGAAGGGCTGCGCCTCTTCGGCGTTCGGCATCCCCTGGTCTCGCGCCTGCTGATCTCGGGCGATGAAGAGCCGGCCCTGGCCGCGCGCGCACGTGCCGCGGGCGCGGCAGGCTTCATCGGCAAGTCGCAACCGGTGGCGCGCATCGCCGCCGCGCTGGACGAAGTGGCGGCCGGCGGCGAGGCCTTCGATGTGCTGCAGCCGCGCGCCGGCCTCGTGGCTTCGGGCCTCACGCCGCGGCAGCTCGAAGTGCTGCTGCTGGTCGCGCAGGGCCGCCAGAACAAGCAGATTGCCGCCGAGCTGCAGATCGCGGAGCGCACCGTCAAGCTGCACATCACTGCCCTGCTCGATGCGATGGATGCGCGCAACCGCACGCACCTGCTGGTGCAGGCGCGGCGCGCGGGGTTGATGCTGGACTTGCGATGAGCGCCCCAGCGCCAGCGCCCGCGTCCGCGTCCGCACGCATATCCGGCGTGCGCGGCCTCATCGCCTCGCGCCTGGCCTTCTCCGAACTGCAGTTGCAGCAGCTGGAGCAGATGATCCGCTCCACGCCCTGGGCGTGGCTCCTGGCCGCGATGGCGGGGTTTCTTTGCTACATCGAATACGCCGACGGGCCCGACGGCCAGCGCGTGCGCGTGTGGTTCGTCGTGTACTGCGTCATCGTCGCCGTGCGCATGGGCATCTGGCTCGCGTGGGTGTTTCGGCCGGCGCTTCGCGCCAACCTGCCGGCCATGATGCTGCCCGTCATCGCCCTCACCCAGCTCATGGCCTTCTCGCTGGGCGCGTTGAACGTGCTGCTGCGGCACGACGGGCCGGCGCAGGCCGAGGCCATTCTTCACATCACCATGGTCACCGTGTCCCTGGGCGGCGCGATTCGCATGGCCACCATCGGGCGGGCGTCTTACGTGTACGTGGCGCTCATCCTCGGCCCCCTCGTGCTGCGCGACATGTGGTTCGGCGGCAGCTACCAGATGGCCATGGCTTCCATCGTGTCGCTGATCGGCATCTACACGCTGCTGAGCGCCAGGCTGCTGTCGTCCGCGCTGCACGAGATCCAGGCGCAACGCCGGCGCAATGCCGAACTGGTGATTGCGCTCAGCGCAGAAAACGAACGCACCCACGCGGCCCGGCAAACCGCCGAGGAAGCCGTGGCCGCGCGCATGCGCTTCTTCGCCTCGGCCAACCACGACCTTCGCCAGCCGCTCAACGCAATGGCGCTGCTGGCGCAGACCGTGCACAACGTCAGCACCGAGCGCCATGTGAAAGAGATGACGGAGCAACTGGTGGCCTGCGCCGACGGCATGACCGACGTGGTGGACGACCTGCTCGACATCACCCGCGCCGACGCCGGCTCCCTCAGCCCGCTGTGGTCGTCCTTCGCCATCGACGAACTGCTGGCCGAGTGCTGCCGGCCGCACCAGGCGGTGGCCGCCGCGAAGGGGCTGCGCCTCGAACTCTCTGCCGGCCACGTGGCCGTGCGCAGCGACCGGGCTTTGCTGGCCAGGGTCGTCACCAACCTGCTGGCCAACGCGATCCGCTACACGCGAGAAGGGCAGGTGCGCATCATCGGCAGCCGCATCGCCGACGGCCGGCTGCGGCTGTCGGTGGAGGACACGGGCATCGGCATTGCCGCCGAGCACTTGCCGCAGGTCTTCGAGGAGTTCTTTCAGGTCGACAACCCGGCGGGCGACCGGCGCCTGGGCTACGGCCTGGGGCTGGCCACCGTCAAGCGCTTGAGCGCACTGCTCGACCTGCGGGTGACGGCGCGCTCCGTGCCGGGGCAAGGCAGCGTGTTCGAACTGCAGCTTCCGCTGGCCGATGCCGCCGCGAGCGAGCATGGGCATGAGACCGCACGCTCCGATGCATCGGCATCGGCATCGACCGCGGCATTGGCGATGCGCATCCTGGTGGTCGACGACGACCAGAGTTCGCTGCAGGCGCTCGGCGGACTGCTCGCTTCCTGGGGCATGGACGTGCGCTCCGCGAGCGACGTGCAGGGCGCGCTGGGCGTGATTCAGGCAGGGCAAGCAGGAGCACATGGAGGCTTCAGGCCGCAAGCGCTGGTGGTGGACTTGCGGCTGGGGCCGCAGGTCAGCGGAATCCAGGCGATCAAGGACGTTCGCTCGGCGCTGGGCGATGCCGAACTGCCCGCACTGATCGTCACCGGCGACGTGGGAGGCGACTATCTGGATGCGGCACGCGCGGCGGGCCTGCCCGTCATCGTGAAGCCCGTGCGGCCTTCGCACCTTCGGGCGTTTCTGGGGCATGTGCAAGCGCTTGGGCGGTAGGGGCTTGGCGTCGTACCCAGATGCGCGCGCATGGTGGCAGCGTCGACAAACGCCAACTTGACGGGCATTGCGCCAACCGCGTACATTGCCCTCGCCTCGTGATGAACGGGGCCGGGTTTGACAGCCCGCTGACATCTGCGACGAAAGCCGCAGCCACCGCACAAGGGTTTGCGGCTTTTTCGTTCGCGCTTCCAATTTTTAGGCGGCTCGAACGGGAGGGCTCGCGCCCTGCCGGTTTTCGCAAGATGTCCCGGTCTGTCAACCCGTTCGAGCTGCCGCCCTCGTTTGACAGCGAGTGCGTCGGTTGTAGCAAATCGACATTCTTGGAGGCCCATGGCCCATGCTTCAAACGCAGGCACCGATACCGGTTGCAATTGCGCGTCTTCTCCTCTTCTCTCCCAGTTCAAACCCTTCGAGTGGGTTCAAACCGAACGCATCGATCCTTCGCAGCAAAGCCACGCTGCGTTCCTGAATGATGCGCGCGACGTGGTGCAGGGCGCGCAGACGTTGGTGCAGTTGCTCGATTGGGATGAAGACAGGCGTGATGCCACTTCGCCAGATTCGAATACCGCACCGATATTCGATACATGCCAGCGCGCCTCGTTGTTGCGGCTTATCGCGGTATCGCTGGGTCTGCTTCATGCACGCATTGAAGACCAGTGCGAGTCATTGACGGGGTAAGAGGCGACGCGGCCCTGGCGCGTAGAGCTTGCGCGCATCTCGGACCCATTTCGCGATGGAGGTGCGTCCGGCTACATTCGGCCAACACTGGACCTTCGACTCAACCTCCCGATCATGAAATTTGAGGGCCAGAACTTTGCGGCAGTGAGTACCCCATCCGACCGCACCCTTGAAAGCAGGCTTCTCGCGCTCAAGAGCTATGGTCGGCATTCGTACGCATCGTTGACTGACGCTCAAGGAAACTACCTTCAGGTGGCCGGCGGAGGCGTTACCTGTATGGTTGAACGTTTCGATGTCTCTACCTCAACAAGACTGCGAGCCTTTCACGACAAGCCGAGCCCGGTGTTCCCTGACGGCACCGTCCTTGCCTTCGGCGCCGGCGAACTGCGCCTCAAATCGGACGAATGGTTTCACGCGAGCGCCGCCTTGGAAATCTTCCTGTGCTTCAGCCATGGGCGCAGCTATCCAGACACCGTGCATTGGCGTCCGGCGCCGAAGACGTGATGGACGCGACCGGCACAATGCGGCCAGAACCAGACGTTCGTTGCACACCGTCAGCAGCGCAAAGGCGGCCTTGAATACTGAGCCAAACTGCCTTGCGGTCTAAAAGGTCGACGGGGTTAGCTCTGGCGGCACACTTGCAAGAATATGACGCACTGAGGAGGCGGTGAAATGCATGATCGATACACGAAGCATCGATGGAAGTTTCTTTTGTTCGGGGCGATCACCGGCGTGCTAATGGGAATTTACTCGCCGATCGGAATCGAGCCCAGCAACTTAATTGGCGATCTCATCGGCGGCCTGATTCTTTGGTGGATTCTTTGGTGGCTATGGGCTTGGAGTAGGCAACGTGCGGACCGAAGCGAATCCAGTAGAAAAAGAGATACATCGTGAACCAAAAGAACAATCCTCGTTGGTATCGTTTGGCCATCATCACCCTCTTCGTCCCGACCTTGGGAATGACTCAAGAAAGTCCGTGTGCTTCCGCTCTGCAAGAGGCTTGTCGCACCGCTCAAAAGCTTGCCGTTTCGATTCAGCGGCAACTGCCGATGAAGCCGAGCCCTCAGGTCTCTATTGAAACAGCGGTCGCCGAGAAGCATGTCCTCGTGGTGTCGGGAAGGTTCGCATTCGATGCTGAAACAGCGAATAAATATTTCAAGCAGAGCGGCGTCACTCTTGAGCAGTTCCAGGATCGCTACTCGCAATCAGTGAAACCAAGCTTGTGCCAACCAAGCTCCGAAACCTACCAGTTCTTTCGGATCGGCGGTGTTGTGGAGTACCGCTACGCTTACAGCAACAACGATCCGTTCATGAAGTTCGGCGTCGTTCGATGCGATTAAGAACGAGCGGGTTGCAAGTCGTGGACGCGGACACTATGTGGCCACTTCCACTACGTTTGTGGAGCAGCCTTGAGCCCTTTGCACAGACATTGCGGCCGGCTACAGTCGGCCAAGACCGGACTTTCACCTCGTCCCCTCAATTTCGAGCGCCATGAGTAATGCGTGAATTCATCATCGACTGCAGTGAGCTCAACGACGAGGCAGATTTTTGGACAGCCTACCTGTCGACGACACAACCGGAGGGTGCACAGTTCTTTGGCCGCAATTTCGACGCGCTCTGGGATGCACTGAGCGCGGGGGGACCAGGTTGGCCTGGGGAGTGCATGCTCCGCTTGGTGAACACCGACGTCCTGCGCCGTTGGCAGGACGGCAATTTCTATCTCACGCTGCAAAAAATTGCGCTCGATTCGAAGACCATCGCCATCCATATGGACTAGATTTCAGATGCCGCGAGGCATGACGCGTCGCGGCCAAGAGCGGGCGATCGAAAATGACTCAGGATTTGAACGGAGGCGCAGCCAGTATGGAGGCGCGGCGATGTCACTGAAGGAAGGGTTTTAGATGAAATCAAAGTGGATACTGTTGGGCCTATCTATCCTTCTTACTGCTTGCGCTGCGCCGAGCGGCAAGCCTAAGCCACAGACTTGGGTGTCAGATTCAAAGAACGGAGAGTTGCTCATCTATCGGCCCAAATCATTTGTATTCGGAGCTCGCAATGTTTACTTCTATGTAGATGGCGTTGCGGTCGCAAGCATTGGGTCAGGTACCTATTCGCTGGTAAAACTTCCTCCCGGACCTTATCGTCTTTCCCAAAAATGGGACTGGGACATGTTGATCAAGGACATGGAGATTGAGATTAATGTTCCGTCCAAGGAAAGGACATATGTCCGACTGGTGCAATCGGCCGGTGAGTTTTCTGGGGGAGTACTCCGCACTACTTGGCAACTTGAATCGGTGCCCTCGGACAAAGGATTGGATGAAATCAAAGGGCTCGAAACAAGAGCGCCAAGCAACACAGCGCAATGAGGACCTTCCCGGGCATCGATCTGAAGGCTCCGTCTAAGGTCCGCTTCGGAGCGGCGCAAAAGTCGGCTTCGGGCCCCAAGCTGCCGGTCGTGACGTCTCGAAGCAGACATTCCGGCCCAGCCTCAACGAGGCTAATAGCGCCGCGAACTAGCCAGCGAGATGTAAGCGACCCCCACTAATCTGACCGGGTGCAGCACCCGTACCAACCCGAACTCGATCTCGCGAGGGTCAGAACTTGAGGCTGCCGGGTGCCGCCGTGCCCGAACGGCTGGCCTTGGCCTTTTGCTCGGCCTGCCATTTTCGGTGCAGCTGGATGCTTTTTTCCGCGTCGGCAATGCGCAATTCGTAGCCGATGACCGCGTCACCGTTGAGCACCACGCGCATTGCCATGTACTGGCCGCCGATGCGTTCGGCGTCTTCGTACGACGCAAACGCCATTTTGAAATCCTTGGCCGGCAACGTCTTCCCGCCCCAGGCGTACGTTCGCTCGGTCAAGCCATCGCTGTGGACATCTTGACCCGTCAGGTACACCGCGTCGGGCTTGCCGTACGTGCTGGTTAGGCGCTCCAAAAACGCGCGCAATGCCACCGGCTTGTCAAAACTCTGATCTGCCGTAATTTGCAGCACTTGGATGCGATCGTCGACGAGCCGAAGGACCACCATCGCCTTCAGGCAATCGTCGCGCAAAGGACCTTTCGCAGAGATGGGGCAACGGCTGCGTGACATTCCCTCTCTATCGCCGGCGCCAACCGACCAAAAGTCTCCCGAGGATTTCTCCATCGCCCTGACGAGGGGAAACTGTTCAGGCATCGCTTTTTGGACGTGCTCCGGCGAGTCGCCCAAACCGATGCCGCGGAACTTGTACGGGGTGTCATTGGCCAAGACCGGGCCAGCCAGCAACAGGGCAAGGGCAGGGACGAGGACTTCAAGGGTGCGCATGCTGTTGACCTCTTCAAGCTTGGATTTATCAGCGCGTGCTGTTATTGGACGAGCTGCTAACCGTTTCAAATTCATATTTTCTGGTGACAACCGGCCCAGCCAAAAGCTTGACCAGTAGCGAACGGTGGCACTATCCAGTGAGCGGCAGCGTCTGGCCGAATGCGGCTAGCCGCGGCCAGCAGCTTCGCGCCCAAAGCGGCGTACGTTTCGGGCAGATGCTGGCATCGAGCATCGGTGTTGACCAGCGCAATGCTGCAGCGCCTCCGTACCGGACGACCTACCAAGCCCAGGGGCTTACGCTAGCCACTGCTGCCAGGATGAGGACGACCAGCCCCCAAGTGGATTCAGCGGGCGAAGAGGTTTCAAGGGCCGCAGGGGCCTTAGCGGGCGCAGCGGATTGAGAGGACGTAGGGGCCGGAGTGGAGTGAGTGGACGAAGCGAACTGGACGGCTGTGAATCAGAAAGCCAAGCGACAACTTTTCCGCTTCGGTCTTGGAATGACCCGTCATCGAGCGGCCCAAGCCAATTCAATGTGCTGCTTGAGAAGACGTGCCCATCGTCTTCAAAAGCAATCCAATTCAAGCTCAGGTCAAACAGGTTTTCTCCGTCGAACCATGCGACCTGCTGAACGTTTGCATCGTAGATTGCTTTCATGTTTCTTCTCTGAATCTGATGAACGGATGTCCGACCTTGGCCGTCTGCCGCCGCTGTTGATCTACCGGCGGTCGATCAGGGCCTCAATTTCCCTGATCACCGCCTCTTTCTCTTTGTTGTAGACCTGCGGGTCACCCGGGTCTATCGCGTGGGCCCGGTCTTTGGCCTCCTCGTACTTCTGGCGGAGGTCGGGCCGACGACCGAGGATGTCCATGAAGGCCAGCGAATCCTTATGCACGGGATCGCCGTGGTGACAGATGTGCACGTTGACGTTGAAGCGCCGACCAGCGTGAACGACAGACGCGCAAACGTATGGCTTCTCGTCCTTGTCCACCCAAACCGGCCGGCGATGAAAGCCCATACGCTCGAACGCGCGTTGTTCTTCTCGAAGATCCTGACGTGTTGTGATCGCCACAGCATCGATCATGGGCTTGCCGCGCACGCCATCGACCGCCGTACTGCCAATGTGCACCAACTCCACTCCTTCGAGAAAGTCGCGAACGAACTCCCGCACTTCGGCAAAGACTTCGCCATAGACAGGATCGTAGGCCACGATGTGCCGGTGATGCAGTCCCTCATCAAATTGTTCAAGTTTCATCTGACATCAAGTTGATTCACCGCAAGCCTGCGGAGTGACGGCCTATCAGAAGATTCTCTCCGGCTCGCGAACGTCGGGTTGTGGCCGTCTGCTGTCATTTTCCGTGGTCGAACGGCCCGTGCGAGAAGCCACAACGCGGACAAACCTCAACGCGCAGAAGCCAAGCGAGCCACTGAGATACAGGTTGGCGTCGCATACCCTGCCAAACCAGAGCGAGGCCGCAAGCCGGGCACCGAATCGAGATGCATGCTAGGACCAAGAGCAGGAAAGCTCCAACAAGTGCCAATAGCCTGATGGTCCCCACGTCGGCGCCGAACCAGCCGGCAATCCACGCCGGTGCGAACTGACAAGCACCCACCAGTGCGGCTGCGAATGCACAAAGCCAGAGCTTCCATTGCTGCGAGGCAACGAGGGCATTGTTCATAATTTGAGGAGACATCGGGAAGGTCCGGTTCTGGCCGACTGTAGCCTGTCGCCACGTCGGCGCATTCGGCCCTGAGCGGCCGTACGACGCGCACCTAAACCGGACCTTCACTGGACCATTCTCATGACCTCGCGCTGCGGGTTAAGTGGATCCCAACCCGGGTGATGCCAGAACGCTTCAAGCTGAATCTGCTCGTATAGGTCAAGCTCAGAGCCGTACAGTGGGTATACGCCGGCAATGAAGCAGTCGTAGTCGTTCATCCGCACAGTTTTTTGGTCTCGGTCCAGATGGGGTGGAGCAAAGACCAAGAAAGCGTCCATCTCGGACTCCTCGCTAATCGAGCGCCCGTATTTGATCGTGTTCCCGTAGCTAAAAGGGCAGCGACCGCGAAGACGGCTTACAAGAGAGCCGATGGCGAAAGGCCACGCATGCATCAGCGATTCCATTGAGATCATTAGTTCGCATCGCCCTCGCTTCCAATCTGGGTGATCGGCCAGAGACAAACCGTATGTGAACGCCGTTATGAACCCGGGCTTCGGCCAGTTCTCATAGGTCAGCACCGCTACATCGGGAAGCTGCGCATCTTCAGACTGAACCATGCGTATGTCCGGCTCCAGATTTCCGGTGACGCTGTCAAGATGGGCGAGGAAGATTTCTTTGTCTGTCATTTGCTCGATGCGAGTGACTGGTTCTGGCCTATTCTGTTGAAAAACTCTTCCTACAAGTCCAGGCCGCGTTTTCGAGGGTACTTCACCCCTTACCTCGAGTGAGATCGTCGATCCTGAGCCGTTCTATGAGGTCGATTTTTCAATAGCATCAGGCTGCCCAGCAGTCTTCGAGTTTTTCAACACAATCGGCCGACTGTAGCCGGTCGCGGCTCAAGGAGTTTCGCGGCCGAAACAGCTACTTGCCGGGAGTGGAATGCATCGAATTTGCGTGCCTAGTCAACATATCGTTGATCGATTCGATATGAGATTTCCTCAGCTTTGAACCCTGTGATCGCCATAAATTGATTGATCTGCTCGGCTATGTCAGCTGTGACAACGCCCCACACATGGAGTCGAACCTCAGGCATTTCTGGGCGGAGCTGCAGGATGAAGTATCGATTTTCATCGGCGCAGATGAGGCAGACGCGCGCCGATCCAATCTCGTCTGAGACGGCCTCAAACTGAAAGCCATATTCTTCGAGTTCGGCCTCCGACAAGTCGCTTTCGAAAAGGAACTGATCAAGATTGACATCACTCGGGCGCAGCCGAGTTGGCAATAGTTTGAACATCGAGTGACTCTTCCTTGCCTTCTTCATAGGGCGTGCGTCTGCTTTGCAGCGAACTTCCCCATGAAGCTGAACGTCTGGTAGTGGCCGATAGTACTCATCCATGACAGCACATCAACCGTCAGCAGCCAGTCTTCAAGAGACATTCACTGTCACGCCGCTAAATGGCTAGCGCCGTGACTCCCGGAGCTCCTCAATCA
Source organism: Variovorax sp. W2I14 (assembly GCF_050435205.1). Lineage (NCBI taxonomy): Bacteria > Pseudomonadati > Pseudomonadota > Betaproteobacteria > Burkholderiales > Comamonadaceae > Variovorax > Variovorax sp. W2I14. The sequence continues at coordinate 4,133,951 of NZ_JBNDJX010000001.1, forward strand.
ATCCAGCGAAACATTCGCCTTCTTAATCACATCCCCAAACCGCTGCGTCTCACTCGCCACAAACTGATCGAACTGCGGCCGCGTCGTCGGGAACGGCTCATACCCAAAGCTCTTGAACTTCTCCAGCACATCGGGTTCCGCCAGCCCCTTCTCGATGTCGCGCTTGATCTTCTCGGTCACCGAGGCGGGCAGGCCCTTGGGCACTGCAATCGCGTTCCAGCCGATCACCTCGAAGCCCTTGGGGCCGCCCGATTCGGCGACGGTCGGCACGTCGGGGAAGCCGGCGTTGCGCTGGGGCGCGGCCACGGCCAGGAAGCGCAGCTTGTTCGCGCGCTGCAGCGGGCCGGCGGTGGCGCTGCTGCCGAGGGCAAAGGCCAGTTCGCCCGTGGCCACCGAGGTGTAGAGCTGGGTGGTTTCCTTGTAGATGATGTGTTCCATCTGCGTGCCGGTGGCCGACTCGAAGAGCTCCGAGCCCAGGTGCACCGGGTTGCCGACCGACCATGAGCCGTAGTCGAGCTTGCCGGGGTTGGCCTTGGCGTCGGCGATGAGGTCGCCCACGGTCTTGTACTTGCTGTTGGTGGCAACGGTGAAGAAGAAATACGTCTTGAAGAGCGGCAGCAGGGTGTCGAAGTCCTTGGCGCTGTCGTAGGGCAGCTTCTTGAAGAGCGCCGGGTACGCGGCCAGGTGCACGTTGTCCAGAACGATGATGTCGTGGCCGTCTTTGGCGCCGCGCTTGAAGGCGTCGATGGCGATGAAGCCGTTGCCGCCCGGGCGGTTCTCGACCACCACCGGCTGGCCCCACGCGCGCGAGAGCTTGTCGGCCACGAGGCGGGCCACGCCGTCGGGGCCGCCGCCGACCGGGAACGGCGTGATGATGCGCACGGGCTTGGTGGGGAAGGCGGCCTGTTGTGCCGATGCGGTGGCGGGTGCCAGCGCGGCGGTGGCGAGTGCGAGTGCTGCGGCCACGCCGATGGCGCGACGCGTTGTTGTGTTTGTGTTCGTGTTTTTCATCTCTCTGATCCTCTTCTTTCGGTTCTCTTGGTTTGAAACTTGTTCTCTGCCCGTGCGATGCGGGCTGCGCGGCGACTGACTGCGTGACTGCGTGATTGCTGCTGCAGTTACTGCGCCGTCGCGCCCGAGCTCTTGACGATCGCCGCCCACTTCTCGCTCTCCCGCGAGATGAGCGCCGCGTACTCGGCGGGCCCGCCGAGCAAGGGCACGGCGCCTTCCACGTCGAGGCGCGACTGGAATTCCTTGTCGCCCGCCACCTTGAGCATCTGCGTCGCCAGCTCCTTCACGACCGCATCGGGCGTGCCGCGCGGCGCGAGGAGGCCGTAGGTGAGCGTGCTTTCAAAACCCGCGAGTTCGCGCAGGCCCGACTCGGCCACGGTGGGCACGTCGGGCAGCGAAGGCAGGCGCTTGTCGCCGGTGACGGCAATGGCGCGCAGCCGTCCGCTCTTGACCAGCGCGAGCGCGGGCGGGATGACGCTGAACATCATCTGCACCTGCCCGCCCGCCAAGTCAGTGAGCGCGGGGTTGGTGCCCTTGTAGGGAATGTGATTGAGCCGGGTGCCGGTGCGCTGCGCGAAGAGTTCGCCGGTCAGGTGGCCGCCGGTGCCGCTGCCGCTCGATGCGTAGTCGAGCATGCCGGGCCGCGCCTTGGCTTCGGCCACGAGGTCGGCCACGCTGCGCACCTTCGATGCGGCGGGCACCACGAGCACGAGCGCCGATGACGCGAACATCGCGACAGGCACGAGGTCTTTGCGCGCATCGAACTTCAGGCCCTTGTAGAGCGCGGGGTTGATCGACACCGTGCCCGTGTGCCCGAGCAGCAACGTGCTGCCGTCGGGCGCGCTGCGCACGACCTGCTCGGTGCCGAGGTTGCCGCCCGCGCCGGGCTTGTTGTCGACGATGACGCCGGACTTGCGCAGCTCGCCGAGGCCCTTGGCCATCTGCCGCGCGAACACGTCGTTGCCGCCGCCGGCCGCGAAGGGCACGACGATGCGGATGGGCTTGGCCGCATCGCTCTGCTCCGCGTAAGCAGGCAGGCCCGCTACCGCGAGCAGGCCCAGCAGCAGCTCGCGTCGCGCGAGACTCATCTCAGACGCGTTCCAGGATCACGGCAATGCCCTGCCCCACACCGATGCACATGGTGCAAAGCGCGTAGCGGCCGCCGCCCTTGTGCAGCTGGTTCACCGCGGTGGTGGCCAGGCGCGCGCCGCTGGCGCCGAGCGGATGGCCGAGCGCGATGGCGCCGCCGTTGATGTTCACGCGCGCGTCGTCGTCCTTCAGGCCCAGCAGGCGCAGCACGGCGAGGCCTTGCGCGGCGAAGGCTTCGTTGAGTTCGATGACGTCGATCTGGTCGATGGTGAGGCCGGTGAGCGCCAGCACCTTCTGCGTGGCGGGCGCGGGGCCGATGCCCATCACGCGCGGCGCGACGCCGGCGGTGGCCATGCCGACCACGCGGGCGCGCGGCGTCAGGCCATGCCTTGCGGCGCTGGCTTCGTCGGCCAAGAGCAGCGCGCAGGCGCCGTCGTTCACGCCGCTGGCATTGCCCGCGGTCACGGTGCCGTCGGGGCGCACGATGGGCTTGAGCTTGGCCAGCGCCTCCAGCGTGGTGTCACGCGGATGCTCGTCCTTGTTGACGATGAGGGCGTCGCCCTTCTTCTGGGGCACGGTCACGGGCACGATCTCGGCATCGAAGAAGCCCGACTTTTGCGAGGCCACGGCGCGCAGCTGCGAGTTGAGCGCCATCAGGTCTTGCGCTTCGCGCTCGATCTTGTAGTCGGTGGCCACGTTCTCTGCCGTCTCGGGCATCGAGTCGACGCCGTATTGCGCCTTCATGAGCTTGTTGACGAAGCGCCAGCCGATGGTGGTGTCGTACACCGCGTTGTTGCGGCTGAAGGCGCTCTCGGCCTTGGGCATGACGAAGGGGGCGCGGCTCATGCTCTCGACGCCGCCGGCGATCATCAAGCCGGCTTCACCGGCGCGGATGGCGCGCGCTGCGGTGCCGAGGGCATCGAGGCCCGAACCGCACAGGCGGTTGATAGTGCCGCCGCCGATTTCGAGCGGCAGGCCCGCGAGCAGCGCCGACATGCGCGCGACGTTGCGGTTGTCTTCGCCGGCCTGGTTGGCGCAGCCGTAGAGCACGTCGCTCACGGCCTGCCAGTCGACGTTCTTGTTGCGTTCCATCAGCGCGCGCAGGGGCACTGCGCCCAGGTCGTCGGTGCGCACGCTGCTGAGCGAGCCGCCGTAGCGGCCGAAGGGGGTGCGAACGGCGTCGCAGATGAAGGCGTGGTTGGTCATGTCTGTTGTCTCTGAATGGTTGAACGGTTCACGCTGCGATCGGCAAGCCGACGAGCTTCTCGAGTTCTTCGCGGGTGAGCCCTTCGACGAGGTCGACGAGCTTCAAACCTTGCGGCGTGCATTCGAGCGTGGCGAGGTCGGAGTACACGCGCTTGACGCAGCCGATGCCGGTCAGCGGATAGGTGCATTCCTGCACCAGCTTGCTCGTGCCCTGCTTGGTGAGCAGATCCATCATCACCCAGGTCTGCTTCGCGCCGATGGCCAGGTCCATCGCACCGCCGACGGCGGGAATGGCGTCTTTCTCGCCGGTGTGCCAGTTGGCGAGGTCGCCGGTGGCCGACACCTGGAACGCGCCGAGCACGCAGATGTCGAGGTGGCCGCCGCGCATCATCGCGAAGCTGTCGGCATGGTGAAAGAACGAGCCGCCCGGCAGCAGCGTGACGGGTTGCTTGCCGGCGTTGATGAGGTCGTAGTCTTCCTCGCCGGCCTCGGGCGCGGGGCCCATGCCCAGGATGCCGTTCTCGCTTTGCAGGATGACCTCGCGGCCAGCAGGCAAGTGGTTGGCCACGAGCGTGGGCTGGCCGATGCCGAGGTTGACGACGGCGCCGTCGAAGATGTCTTGCGCGACGCGGGCTGCCAACTGGTCTTTGGTGCGACGTGTGTATGCCATGTTCATGCTGCCTTCTTGAAGCCGCCGGCCTGGGTGGCGACGCGTTCGATGCGCACCACCTGGTGCACGAAGATGCCCGGGGTCACGACGGTCTCGGGGTCGAGGGTGCCGAGCTCGGCGATGTCGTGCACGGTGGCAATGGTCTTCTTCGAGGCCATGGCCATCACCGGGCCGAAGTTGCGCGCGGCCTTGCGGTAGACCAGGTTGCCCCAGCGGTCGCCGCGCTCGGCCTTGATGAGCGCCACGTCGCCGTGGATGGGGTACTCGAGCACGTACTGCTTGCCATTGATCTCGCGGGGTTCGCGGTTGCCCGCGAGCTGCGTGCCGTAGCCGGTCGGGCAGAAGAAGGCGCCGATGCCTGCGCCCGCGGCGCGGATGCGTTCGGCGAGATTGCCCTGGGGCACGAGTTCGAGTTCGAGCTTGCCGCTGCGGTAGAGCCCGTCGAACACCTGGCTGTCGGCCTGGCGCGGGAAGCTGCAGATGATCTTGCGCACGCGGCCGGCCTTGAGCAGCGCCGCGAGGCCGGCCTCGCCGTTGCCGGCGTTGTTGTTGACGACGGTGAGGTCCTTGGCGCCCTGCTCGACGAGGCCGTCGATGAGCTCGCCGGGAATGCCGGCGGTGCCGAAGCCGCCGATGAGAACCGTGGCGCCGTCTTGGATGCCCGCGAGGGCATCGGCGACCGAGCGCGCGATCTTGTTGATCATGAAGCTTGTCTCCGGGTGAATCGAAAGGGGATCGAAAGTAGATCGAGAAGCGGACGACTCGAAATGTTCGTATAAAGAACATTTGTTCGTATAATGAATTCTAGAGAGGATCGCTCACCATGGCAACCCAGCCCCCCAAGACCAATAACACCGAAACGCCCGCCCCCGGCGACAGCTATGTGCAGTCGTTCGCGCGCGGCCTGCAGGTGATCCGCTCGTTCAGCGAGAGCGCGCCGCGCCAGACGCTGAGCGAGGTCGCCGCGGTCAGCGGCCTCACGCGGGCGGGGGCGCGGCGCATCCTGCTCACGCTGCAGGCGCTGGGCTATGTGGTGACCGACGGCAAGCTCTTCACGCTCACGCCGCGCATCCTCGACCTCGGGTTCGCGTACCTCTCGTCGATGCCGATCTGGAACCGCGCCGAGCCGGTGATGGAGGCGCTGGTGCAGGAGGTGCAGGAGTCGTGCTCGGCCGCGGTGCTCGATGCGACCGACATCGTTTACGTGCTGCGCGTGCCGACCAAGAAGATCATGCACATCAGCCTGGGCGTGGGCTCGCGGCTGCCTGCCTACTGCACCTCGCTCGGCCGGCTGCTGCTGTCCGATCTCGAAGACGAAGAGGTGCGCGCGCGGCTCGAGGCCTCGAACATCGAAGCGCTCACCAAGCACACGGTGACCGACATCGATGCGCTCATGGCCAAGGTCGCGCAGGCACGCAAGCAACAGTGGTGCCTGGTGAACCAGGAGCTCGAAGAAGGCCTCATCTCCGTGGCCGCGCCCATCGTCAACAAGCAGGGCCAGATGGTGGCCGCGCTCAACATCAGCGGGCAGGCGAACCGCACGAGCGCGAAGGTGATGCAGGAGACCATGCTGCCGGCGCTGATCGATGCGGCGAAGCAGGTGTCGCGGCTGCTCTAGGGGCTACGAGGGCGGCCTCAGGTTAAGGCCGTCGTGCCCTCACCCTAGCCCTCTCCCAGAGGGAGAGGGAACAAGGCATCAGGCCTCCGAATGGATGCCCTTCATGATGATCACGCCACCCAGCCGCGCCGTGTCCGCGCGCATGCGGCGGGCCAGCGCCTCGGGCGTGCCGGGCTGTGCTTGCCAGCCGGTCTTGAGCAGCGCCTGCGCCACGTCGGGCATGCTGGTCACTTCGGACAGCGCCGCACTCAGCCGGGCCACCGCGTTCTTGTTCATGCCCGCGGGCGCGGCCAGCGCGGTCCAGATTTCGAGGTCGGCGCCGCGCACGTCCGCATCGCGGATGGTGGGCAGTTCGCTCGCGAGCGGGCTGCGCTCGGGCGAGGTGACGCCGATCGCCTTCAGCTTGCCCGACTTCAGATGCGGCAACGCCAGGCCTGGCGGCAACAGGGCCAGTTGGATCTCGCCGCCGAGCAGGCCGGCGATCACCTGCGGGTTGCCGGTGTAGGGCTTGTGCTGCGCGGTGATGGCGGCGCGGCTCTTCAGAAGCTCCATGCCCAGGTGGCCCACGGTGCCCACGCCGGGCGTGCCGTACTTGCCGCCGGTGCCCAGGTTGCGCGCCCACAGCAGCAGGTCGGCGGGCGTCTTGCCGGGTGCGTTGCCCGACACCGCGAGCACCAGCGGCGCGGTGCCGACCATGCCGACGGGCGCGAAGTCTTTTTCAGGATCGAACGGGATCGCGGGGTTCAGCAGTTTCGCGATGGTGAGATTGCCGTTGATCAGCGCGCCGATGGTGTGGTCGTCGGTCGCCTTGGCCACCTGGTCGGCCACGAGGTTGCCGCTGGACCCGGGCTTGTTCTCGACCGTGACCGGCTGACGAAGGATCTTCGCGAGCGGCTCTGCAATGGCGCGGGCCGCGAGGTCCGGCGAGGCGCCGGCGGGAAAGCCCACGAGGATGCGCACGGGCTTGGTGGGCCAGGCGGCTTCGCCGGCGGCCGGCTTCGGCTGGGACCACGCGCCGGGCGCGAAGAGCGAGGTGGCAAAAGCCGCGGCGCCGCCTTCGAGCAGGCGGCGTTTGGTGATCGTCAAGGGAGACTCCAGAGCAATGAAAGAAGTGATGAAATGTCACCACATTGTTTCAAACGTTACTGGATCATGCTGTACCGCGCAAGTCCAAAGTCCGTCCGCGCGGGGCCATTAGGATGGCCCGCCCGCGCGTCGCACAGGGCGCCGCAGCGAGGCAGCCAGAGGGAGATTCAGCACCGATGATCGAGTTTTTCCATACCAAGGAACGCCTTCGTTTTCTGTTGTACGTGGGCGCCATTGCGACGCCGATCCTGCTCATCTCGGCCTGGGTCGTGAGCAGCATGGAATCATCGGCCGCTGCCAAGGGCGAGCCCAACGACAAGGGCGGGCTGCACTACCGCATCCAGGAAAAGAGCGGCGCCAAGGAACTGCCGCCCGCGCTGGCGGCGCTGGTCGCGGTGCCGCCGAACACCGCGATGACCGACGTGAGCGTCGACACCGACGGCGCGGGGCGCGTGACGAGCGCGGCGGTCAAGGCCTTCAGCACCGACGACTTCAAGACGGTCGCGGCCTTTTACAAGCCCACGCTCGCTCCGGTGACCACCGACAGCGCGGCGTCGCTCGAGGGCGTGCGCGACGGCTACGAAATCCGCATCTCGCACGAGAAGACGTTCTTCGACAACGATCCCTACAAGGACCGCACGAAGATCGAATACACCATCAACCCCGCGAAAAAGTAGCCGGGGCCGGCACCATCCAGCGGGTGGTGCGGAACTCGTGCAGCAGCGAAGCGAAGCGGCCGACCACCTCGGCGCAGTCGCGCAAGAAGGCCTGCCCCATGTCGCTGAGCCGGACCACCCGCGTGCTGCGGGGGGAAGAGCGGCGCACCGAGTAGTTGCGCAGGCCTGCTTTTTTGCCTCCGGGCACAGGCCGCCTGGCGCCCACGGGGAAAGCCCGGGGCCGGCGCGTTGCGGGCACGATGAAAGACCCGTTATCCCTGTTTCGGAGGGTTACCCGCCCACTTACAATGCCTGCCGCCCAACCCGCTGCGTTATCCACCCCTACGAGGTCTTGTCCGCAATGCCCAAGAGCCCCCGGCCTCGCGCCCGCTTCTCCTTTTCTCCCACTGTGCGCGCACTGCTGCTGGCCATTGCCGCTTGCGGCGTGGCGCTCCCGGCATTGGCCGCGATCGAGCACGAAGACGTCGACCGCCTCATACAGGCAGGCAAGCTCGACGAGGCGATGACGAAGGCCGACGCATTCCTCAAGGACAAGCCCCGCGACCCGCAGATGCGCTTTCTGAAGGGCGTGATCCAGCTGGACACCGGCAAGCGCGCCGAGGCGATCGCCGCCTTCACCCAGCTCACGCAGGACGCGCCCGAACTGCCCGAGCCATTCAATAACCTCGCGGTGATCTACGCGAGCCAGAACCAGTTCGACAAGGCCCGCAGCGCGCTGGAAAGCGCCATTCGCACCAACCCCAGCTACGCCACCGCCCAGGAGAACCTCGGCGACGTGTACGCGCGGCTCGCGAGCCAGGCCTACAGCAAGGCGCTGCAGCTCGACCAGAACAACACCGCGGTGCAGCCCAAGCTGGCCGTGATCCGCACGCTCTTCACGCCGACGCCGGGTGCCAAGACTGGGACGCTGGTGGCGGCAGCGCCCGAGGCCGCACGGCCCGCGCCCGCCGCGAAGGCGCCGGCCGCTGCACCCGCGCCGGCTCCTGCTCCCGCCAAGGTGGCGGCAGCGCCCGCTCCCGTCGCAACGCCTGCACCTGCGCCCGCTCCGGCTCCTGCCAAGGTGGCGGCAGCTCCCGCGGCTGCGCCGGCCGCCAAGGCCCCTGAAGCTGCGCCGGCGCCGGCACCTGCTGCCGCACCGGCCTCCAGCGCCGAAGTCGAGACCGCGGTGCGCGGCTGGGCTTCCGCCTGGGCCGGCCAGGACATGGACCGCTACCTCGCCGCCTACGGCCCCGACTTCGCACCCGGCGGCGGCCAGAGCCGCAAGTCCTGGGAAGAAGAACGGCGCGCCCGCATCGTCGGCAAGTCGAGCATCAGCGTGAACATCGAGAACCTCGTGATCAAGGTCGACGGACAGAACGCCACGGCGAAGTTCCGCCAGATCTACCGCGCGGACAACCTGAACATCTCGAGCCGGAAGACGCTGGACATGCAGCGCTCCGGCAATCAATGGCACATTCGCAAGGAAAGCGTCGGCGGCTAGTGGCAGACCTCGTCCGGCGCGGCCGGCTACAGAATCCTCCGTTCCCGCGCCGCGGAAACCTGCTCGCAGCGCTGATGACCGCATCGGCGCTGATGCTGGCAGCACCCGGCGCCGCCTTCGCTTCATCGAACAAGACGGGCAGCGCAAAAACCAGCAGCAGCAACGCCAAGGCCGGCAAGAGCAGCACCGGCAGCCGCAGCGCGGCGCACGTCTCGTCCGGCAGCCGTGCTTCCGCCAAAGAAGCCCGGGGCGGTGCCGGCAAGTCGTCGGTGCTGGCCAAGGGCAAGAAGGCCGCGCTGGCAGAGACCCGGACCGCATCCGCAGCCAAACCAGCCCGCAAGGCCGCACCCGCCGGGTCGATCCAGGAAGCCAGCAGCGCCGAAGCCCGCCTGATTTCCGTCTACGAAATGTTCGGCCGCGGCCAGGCTCGTCCTGCGCTCGCCAAGGCGCGCGACCTGGTTCGGGACTATCCGAACTTCCAGCTCGCGCAGCTCGTCTATGGCGACCTGCTCGCGGCACAACTGCCGCCCACGAATTCGCTTCCCGACACGGCCGGCATCGCCAGGATGCGTGGCAACCCAGCCATGTCCGAGCTGCACGAGGAATCGCGCCGCCGCCTGCAGGCCCTGCGCGAGCGGCCGCCGGTGGGCACCGTGCCTTCGCAGTTCCTGTCGCTCTCGACCAAGAGCCGCTACGCCATTGCGGTCGATGCCTCGCGCTCGCGCCTGTACCTGCTGGAAAACTCCGACAAGGGGTTGAAGCTGGTGGCCGACTACTACATCTCGGTCGGCAAGTCGGGCACCGACAAGCTCGCCGAGGGCGATGCGCGCACCCCGCTGGGCGTGTACTACATCACCAGCAGCCTCGACCCGAGGTCGCTGAAAGACTTCTACGGCGCGGGCGCCCTGCCCATCAACTACCCGAACCCGTACGACGTGCGGCGCGGCCGCACCGGCGGCGGCATCTGGCTGCACGGCACCCCGCCCCAGCAGTTCGCCCGGGCGCCGCTCGCGAGCGACGGCTGCGTGGTCATGGCCAACCCCGACCTCAAGCAGTTGCTGCGCAAAGTGCAGATCGGCGCCACGCCGGTGGTCACCGCCCGCAGCCTGCAATGGATTTCGCCGCCGCAGGCCGAAAAAGAAGCCCAGACATTTACCAATGCAATTACCGCCTGGAAAGATACACGGGCCAGCGGAAATGAAGCGCAATTAAAGAAATTCTATTTACCGGATTTCCAGCGCAGCAGCAAAAAGCCCATCGACGGTAATTCGGCTCCGCACGACGAAGTGGAATATGCCCAGGGCAAGCGCGTCCAGTTCAAGGACATGTCCTACCTGCACTGGCGCGACGGCGACGACACCATGGTCGCCACCTTCGGAGAAGTCTTCGAAGGCGAAAAGAGCGGGCGCACCCGGCGCCAGTACTGGCTGCGCCAAGGCAGCGAGTGGAAGCTCTTTCACGAAGAAATCCTGGGCTGAACACCCTGTCGAAGCCCTGACGGCGATGGGGGCACACCCCCAATTTGTGATTTTTTGCGCACCAAAAGTGCCTATTTTGGGTGTTACAACTCGCCCTCCGAGACCCCGTGCTACGTAACACGTAACGCGTTTGTTCCCGTAACACCCCCCTCTCGCGCGTTCCCGGCACCGTAACGTCCCCTCCCATCTTCATGGGAGGTCCGACACGGTTTACAGAGGGAAAAATACGTCTCTAGATTGTTAACCAACCTGACCAGGATCGTCCTGGACTGGGTGGCAGGAGGCTGGCCGCCATCCTGCTATGTACTTCCCCAATATCACACCAAGGACCTCACCCCTGGGGGTTTTCAGTGTTGATACAGGGAGTTACTCTGTATAACATTCGCTCTGCCAGTCGTTGTTCAACTCTCCTCTAGGGGTAAATCATGCTTAGTTCTATTACTCGTTTTATTCGTGATGAAGAAGGCGCTACCGCAATTGAATATGGAATTATTGCGGGAATGATGGCCGTTATTCTGGTCGTCGTATTCAGCCCTGGAGGGACCCTGGGTAGCGCAATCAACGGTGTGTTTTCCAGAATTTCCAACGCGCTTGGCGGTGCTGCGGCCGAGTGAGCACTATTAGGTTTGACAGCCAACATCGCCCTGTTGCTCTGGCTACTTTTTGCCACCGTCTATGACTTCCGACAACGCCGCGTCCCGAATTGGCTTGTGCTCGCCGGAGCCGCTGTGGCTCTCGCGGCACTCGCCCTCGGGATGCAGCCGTTCGGAATTGTGTGGACTCAAGCGCTCCTTGGTGCAGGCGCAGGCTTCGGTTTCCTCCTGCTCTTCTATGCATTCGGTCTCATGGGAGCAGGCGACGTGAAATTCGCAGGCGCTCTCGGACTCTGGGTCGGCCTCACCGCCCTGGCCCCCATCTGGATCGTCGCCAGCCTCCTGGCCGGCGCACACGGCGCGTTGTGGTACGTCCTGCAACGCTGGCCACTTTTTCCGCGGCTCGCGCTCATCCTGTCGGGCCCCACCTCTGAAGCCAACGGCAGTGCCACGCCGCGCCGGGCTCGCTTCATTCCCTACGCGGCTTATCTGGCCATGGCCACGGCGGCATGGATGGTCTGGGGGCGACAGAGTTAGCAGTTTCCTGCCTCTGTCACCGCAGGCCATTCATCCCTTATTTCTCATGATTGCTTGCCCTCATTCCTCAGTCCGCCGCACATGATCAATCTCACCAAAATCGTCGCCGCCATCCTGGTGCTCCTGGCCATTGCACTGGGCGGCTATGCCTGGATGCTGAGTCGCAAGGCGCCAGTACCGCCCCCGGCAGCAGCCGGCGCTGCGGTGGCGCCCGCCAAGGCGCAGCAGACACTCGTCTATCCGGTCGTGGTCGCGGCCAAGCCCCTTCCCGCGGGCCTGGCGATTCCCGCCGATGCCTTGCGCGTGGAACAGCTGACGATCAACCCGGTGGGTGCTTTCCAGGACGTCAACGTCGCCGCCGGCCGCGTCCCGGTGCTGGACCTCGCGGAGGGCACGCCGGTGATGGAAAACCAACTGGTCTCGGGTCTTGCTCTGCGCATTGCCGAAGGCGAGCGTGCCGTCGCCGTCAAGGCCGACGAGGTGATGGGCGTGGGCAACAAGCTGCAGCCCGGCGATTACGTCGATGTCTTCCTCACGCTCAAGTCCGACGGCAAGGATGTGGACCGCAGCCAGGCCCGCCTGCTGCTGTCGCGCAAGCGCGTGCTGGCATTCGGCAACGCCTCGGTCGACGGCCTGCCGTCCAAGTCTGCGGACAAGGCCGCGCAGCAGGCCCAGCGCGCCGAACCAGCCCGCACCGCAGTGCTCGCGGTGCCGGTCGATGAAGTGAACCGCCTGACCATCGGCGACGCCAGCGGCAAGCTGCTGCTGGCCCTGCGCAATCCGACCGACCTGTCGGAGCCCGACCCCAAACTCTTCGCCGAACTGCCGACGGCCCTGCAGCCCACGCCGCCCAAGGCGGGCGAACCGCGCCGCGCCCCGCTCGAAGGCCTGGACCGTGCTCAGGCCGGCCTGACCGCAGCCGACCTGGTCACCGGCGGCAAGGGCCCCGCCATACGCCCGCAAGTCACCGAAGTGCGAGCCCCCAGCGGCGCCCCGCGCACCGCCGGCCCCGCCCGCACAGGTCTACAGGTCGAGGTGATTCGCGGCGAGCGCAGCGAAACCGTGAACTACTGATTGCCGACAACGCGACACGCCGACACCCGTCATCCAGGAAAAACAAATGCACAAAACGTCCAGCGAGCAGTCGACCAGCGCCACTCGCAGCCCCGGGGAAGTTTCATCGCGGCTGCTGCAGCCGTCCCTGATCGCCCTGTGCGCGATGGCGCAAGCCGTCTGGCCGCTGACGTCCACCGCCGCCGACGCGCAGACGGGGCGCTCACAGAAAGCGCAACAGCCGCAGCCACTGCCACTGCAACAACCGCGCACGCTCACCCTCAGCGCCGGCACGCAGCAGGAACTGCTGATCGACAAGGGCATCGACCGCATGGCGATCGGCGATGAAGCCGTTGCTGGTGTCGCCATCACGCGCAAGACACCCAACTCGCCCGCAGCCCGGCTGATCGTGACCGGCAAAGCCGCCGGACGCACCACGCTCATGGTCTGGGAAAAGGGCAACAGCGCCGCCACGACCTACACGCTCGAAGTGCGCCGCCGATCTTCCACGCTCGCCGGAACCATGGACAGCATGGTCACGCACCAGCAGGCGCGCGATACCGCACTAGCCAGCACCGCCGACAAGGCAGAACTGATCGACCGCTCCGTGGTGGACGTGCGAAGCAACACGGTCCAGGTCGAAGTGAAGGTGGTGGAGTTCAACCGCAGCGTGCTCAAACAGGCAGGGCTGAACATCTTCAGCACCCGTGCGAACTCGAACGGTTTCAGCTTCGGCGTCTTCACGCCCTCCTCGCTCAAATCCACGACCTTTGCGTCCGACGGCAGCATCAGCGGCGAATACAACAATCCGCTGGCGCAGGCCTTCAGCCTCCTGTTCAACTTCGGCAAGGCCGGCATCGGCCTGAATGTCGGCTTCCTCGAAGGCAACGGCATGGCGCGCGTGCTCGCCGAGCCGACACTCGTTGCCATGTCCGGGCAGAGTGCGAGCTTCCTCTCCGGCGGCGAGTTGCCCGTGCCGGTTCCGCAGGGCCTGGGCACCACCAGCATCGAATACAAGCCCTTCGGCATCGGCCTCACGCTGACGCCCACCGTGCTGTCGAACGATCGCATCGTGCTCAAGGTGGCGCCGGAGGCCAGCGATCTCGACTACACGAACTCGCTGAGCATCAACGGCATCGCCGTGCCGGCCATCAGTACGCGGCGCGCAGACACCACGGTGGAGTTGGGCGATGGCGAGAGCTTCATCATCGGCGGCCTTGTGAGCCGCACCACCACGTCCAACGCCGACAAGGTGCCACTGCTGGGTGACCTGCCGATCCTTGGCGCGTTCTTCAAGCAGAACAAGTACCAGATGAGCGAGAAGGAACTCGTGATTCTCGTGACACCTCACTTGGTCAAGCCGATTGCCCGCGGTACCGATCTGACGCCCTATTTGCCCGGCAGCACCGCCGAGCAGCGCGACGGCGCCGTGTGGCGTTCGCATTTCCTCGGCGGCGCAGCCGACACAGCGGTCCCAGGCTTCTCCCGTTGACAACGACGACCCCATCCTCGCCGAGCAACACCATGAACGCTCCACGCGACAGCCTTCCGGAAGTGGGCGCAGAAACCTATCTGTTCGCATCGAGCAACAGCGGCCACATCACGTGGCTGACCGATGCGCTCTCTCGCCTGGGTTCGGTGGTGGTGCTCGGGCCGGACACCAGGTCGATCGACGAGCGCATCGCGCTGCTCGGTCCGGTGGCCGTGTTCATCGACTTTTCAATCGACCAGAGCGAGGTTGCCGGCCCGCTCCATCAGCGACTGAAACGAGACTGGCCCGCGTTGCCCGTGCTCGCCACCGGCGTATCGGCCGAGCCTGCTGCCATGCTCGCCGCGCTGCGTGCGGGTGTGGACGACTTCATCGATATCTCTGCTGCTCCCGCAGATGCCGTGAGCACGTTGCGAACGCTGATCGAGCGGCGCAGTTCCCAACAAGTGGGCACGCGCGGGCGCACCCTGGCGCTGCTGGGTGCCCGTGCAGGCCTGGGCGTCACCACGCTGGCCACCAGCCTCGCGCTGACGCTGAACGACCTGCTCGCGCAAGCGACCGCGCGCGGCCCGGCACGCACCGCGCGCCACGGTGTGGCGCTGCTCGACCTGGGCCTGCCGGCGCGCGACGGCCTGCTCTACCTCGACACACAAAGCGGCTTCAGCTTTGTCGACGGCGTACGCAACCTGCGCCGGCTCGACCAGACCCTGCTGCACACGGCGCTGGCACATCACAGCAGCGGCGTCGCGGTGCTGCCGCTTCCGGCGAGCCTGTCGCAGGTGCGCGAGATCTCGCATGCCGACTCGGTCGCGCTCATCAAGCGGCTGACGGACTTCTTCGATTTCCAGATCGCCGACCTCGGCGGCTTCTCCACCATCGACTTCGTGGCACAGACCGTGCGCGAAGCGCAGCGCACCTGGGTGGTCTGCGACCAGAGCATCGGCGCCATCGTGTCCACCGCCAACCTGCTCAAGGACTTGCGCACGCGCGAGGTCGACATGACGCATCTCTCGCTGGTGGTGAACAAATTCGACAGCCACGTCGACCTGACCGCCAAGGACATCTCCGAGCGCCTGGAGCTGCCGCTGCATCACGTGATCCCCACGCGCAGCGCGCCGTTGCTGTCGGCCTCGAGCCGAGGCGAAATGCTGGTGCGCACTGCACGCAACGACCCCTACTCGCAGGCTGTCGCGGGACTGGCCCGAGGCGTGCATCAGGAATTCATGTCTCCCACGGGCCAACCGCCGGCCAAAGATCCTCGCTGGAGCGCGTTGATTTCGCGCTTCCGCAAGAGCCCAAGTGAAGGTTGAGCCTATGTCCAACGATATCGAATTTGCCGACGACGACCAGACGTTCATCAACTCGCAGCAGTTCCAGGACATCAAAAGCTGGACGCACGACCATCTGCTGAGCCGCATCGAGGAGTTGGGCGCGGAGTTCGGCCGCTGGTCGCGTGCCTCGATCCAGCAGTTCGTCGAGCTCGAGGTCGACAGCTTCGTGCGCCTGCGCCGCGTGCCGATCAACGACCGCGAGATGCAGCTCATCTCGGACGCGTTGACCAAGGAACTCGCGGGCTTCGGACCGCTGGAAGATTTGCTCAACGACCCGGCCGTCGAAGACATTTTGATCAACGGCTACCAGAACGTGTACGTGTCGCGCCACGGCATGCTGGAGCGCGAGACTGTGCGCTTCGCCGACGCAGAGCATGTGATGCGCATCGTGCGCCGCATCCTCGCGCCGCTGGGGCGCCGGCTGGACGAGTCCAACCCGATGGTCGATGCGCGCCTGCCGGACGGTGGCCGCATCAACGTGATCATCGAGCCGCTGGCCATCGACGGGCTGTCGGTCTCGATCCGCAAGTTCCGCAAGGAACCCCTCACGCCTGCCGACCTGGTGAAGCTCGGCACCTTCGACGCGGGCATGGCGCAGCTGCTCGAAATTGCCGTGCGTGCGCGCTGCAACATCCTCGTGAGCGGCGGCACGAGCTCGGGCAAGACCTCGCTGCTCAATGCGCTTGCGAGTTTCATCCCCGGACGCGAGCGCGTCATCACCATCGAGGACACGGCCGAACTGTCGCTGGGCACCAGCCACGTGGTGCGGCTCGAAAGCCGCCCGGGCGGCTTCGATGGAACTGGCGTCATCTCCATTCGCGACCTGCTGCGCAACAGCCTGCGCATGCGTCCTGACCGGATCATCGTCGGTGAAGTTCGTGGCGCCGAAGTGATCGAGATGATGCAGGCCATGAACACCGGCCACGAAGGTTCGATGGGCACCATCCACGCGAGTTCGCCGCGCGAATGTCTCTATCGCCTGGAAATGCTGGCGGGCTTCGCGGGCTATCAGGGCAGCGAAGTGAGCCTGCGCCGGCAGATCGCCAACGCCATCGATTTCATCGTGCAGATCGGGCGGCTCTCGGGCGGCCAGCGCCGGATCATTTCGCTGAGCGAAGTCACCGGCGTCAACGACAACATCGTCGCGATGCAGGAGCTGTACCGCTATGAGCCCATCGTCTCGCCCGATGGCGAGGAGCGCGACCGCTGGGTGTCGCTGGGCATTGCGCCGCATTCGCCCAAGATCACGCGCTTTCGCCAATCGATGACGCGTGCGGCACAGGGAGACAACCGTGCGTGAAGGCCTGCTCGTCATTGCGGTGATCGCGTTGCTGGCGGCAGCCGCGGGATTGCTGCTGTGGCAGTGGGCGAAAAAGCGGCAGGTGCGGCAGGCAGCAGAACGGCACCTGCGCCAACAGATCCTTGCCAGCAGTTCACCGGCCACGCCGGTGCCGATGCCTGTACGGGACATGCCCGCCAGCGAGTTGCCGTCGGGCCTGACCACGGACCCCTGGCTGGAAACCGATGCAGCGTCGAAAGCCACAGTTCCAGCCAACATGTTCGACAAGGTCTTACCCGACCGGCTGGTGGGCGTCGTCGAGCCGCGCACCATCGTGCTGGGCCTGGCCGTCATCGTGGTGCTCGGCCTAGTGGCCGGGGCCATTGGCGGCTGGATCGCCGCGTTGGGCATATTGCTTTTGCTGCTGCTCGCCGCGACCTTCATGCTCTGGCTCCGGCTACAGAAGTTCCGCCGCAAGTTGGTGAGCCAACTGCCTACCTACATCGATGCGATGGTCCGCCTGATCACCATCGGCAACTCCACGCAAGCCGCCTTCCAGCTGGCTATCTCCACCACCGAAGCGCCGCTGCGCGGGCACTTGGAACGCTCGGCCTCGCTGGTGCGCGCGGGCGTGGACTTGGACCGTGCGCTGCACCAGACAGCAACCAACGTGCGGGTCGAGGAGTTATTCCTGCTGGCCTCTATCCTGGGCTTGGGCGTGCGCTACGGCGGTCGTGCCGACCTGCTTCTGGAGCGCGTGGCCAACTTCATGCGCGACCGGGAACAGGCGGAACATGAACTCGTTGCAATGTCCGCAGAGACGAGGCTCTCGGCCTGGATCCTCGGTCTGCTGCCAGTGGGCGTCGGAGCCTTCCTCATCATCATCAACCCGAGCTACTTCATCAGTATGTGGAACGATGGCACGGGTCGCACCCTCATCTTTTCCGCACTGGGCCTGCAGTTGGTGGGTGCCGCGCTTCTCTACCGCTTGGCGAGGCTGGCATGACGTTCACGCCTGATCAGTTGGTCATCTTCGCCCTGGTGCTGTTGGCCGTGGGCCTGATGGTCGGCGCTGGCGCTCTTGTCGCAGCCGAGTTGCGGCGCGCGCGTAGCGGTCAGGTCATCGGCCGTGCTATCCGCCACGCCGGCACCCCACTGGCGGCGGAGTCGCAATTGGGCCCCGAGACCGTGCCCGATGCCGACACGGTGGCACACGCTGACCTCGAACTGCCCTTCCACTGGCTCGATTCGAGGCTAGGCAGGGCGCTGGTCGCCGACGAAGACAGGAACCTCATCGACCAGTGCGGCCTGCCTTCCAAACGCACGCAATTGGTCTTCCTGGTCACGCGCATCCTGCTCGCACTGGTGCTTCCATTCTTGGTCTATGTGATCTGGGGCGAAGGGAATGTGCAACAGCGCACGGTGGTCTTCATGCTGGCAACCTCCTTCGTTGTCGGCTTCATGGCGCCGAAGTGGGTACTCGGCCGCATCGCGGCCGGACGGCGCGAACGAGCGGCGCAAGAGTTGCCACTTTTTATCGATCTGCTGCGACTTTTGCAGGGCGTAGGTCTCAGCCTGGATCAGAGCCTGCAGATCATGGCAACGGACTTTCAGCATGTGCTGCGAGTGCTCGGCTACGAACTGACGCTGGCCAACAACCAATACAGCCGCGGCCGCACACGCGAGCATTCGCTCCAACGCCTGGCGACGCTGCACAAGAACGAAAACCTGCGCGGCCTCGTATCCCTGCTGGTGCAGGTCGACCGGCACGGCGGCGCGGTGCAGGAACCCTTGCGCATCTTCAGCGACCGGCTGCGCGAACACCGGCGCTCGGAGATGAAAGAGCGCATCGGCAAGATCACCGTGAAGATGACCGGCGTCATGGTGACCACGCTGCTGCCGGCACTGGTCATCGTGACCGCGGGGCCGGGATTCATCGCGATATTCCGTTCACTGGGAGTCGTCACCAAATGAAAACCTCCGCCATTTCCATGGGCTCGCGGCGTGCCGGCCGCCTGCCGACCTGCACCGCCGCCGCGCTCACGGCCCTTGTGGCCCTCGCGATAGGCGGATGCGGCACCGTCAAGGACCAGTACGCTGCCAGCGCCGATGCGCAGCAGCGCGCAGCCTTCGAATCGGCTGCCGACACGAAGGCAGGTGCCAGCATCGACACCAAGGCTACCTACCTCCGGCTGGTCGAGCAGATGCAGAACGAAGGCCTGTGGTTTGCATCATTGGCCCACATCGATGCGCTGGAGCAGCGCTGGGGCGTGTCGCCCGAATCCACACGTGCTCGCGCCGATGCGTTGCGCCAGACAGGTCAGGCAGCCTTGAGCGAAGCTGCGTACAAACGCTTGATCGGCACGCCGCTAGAGGGCGCCGGCAACCGCGGCTTGGGCCTCCTGGCAGGTGCGCGCGGCAGCTACCCCGAAGCCGTGCAACTGCTCAAACAGGCCCAGCGTCAGAGCCCGACCGATGCCCTGCTGCTCAGCGATCTGGGCTATGCAAGCCTTCGCGCGGGACAGATCGCCGATGCCCGGATGCCGCTGATGCAGGCGCTGCAACTGAGCCCCAACAACACCCAGGCCCAGGCCAACCTCGCGCTCTATCTCGAAGCCACCGATCAAAGCGAGCAGGCGAACAAACTGATGGAAGCCAACCGCATGCCTGCGGCCACCCGCGCCGCCGTGCGAGAGGCCGCGCAGCAACTGCGCACCGGCTCGCCGCTCGCTGCAACCGACGCCGTGCCCTTGGCCGTTCGCCCGCTGTCTAGCGCCACGACGCTGATACGAGACGACGTGGCGCCCCCACCGTTGGCGCTCAAGGCATCGCGCTGGGCCGGCATGGGCGGCGTGCGCACCGCCAGCCAGCTGAATCCATCCACCGCGGATTCCGCGGCGTCCCCCAACCCGACCGCACGAGGTACTCCATGAAAAAAGAACACGCCCTCCGCCTCGCCGCACTGTCGTCCGCCTTCGGCATGGGCATCGCGCTAATGGTTTGCGCGCCCGCAGTGCTGGCGCAACAGGCGCAGCCTGCACCGAACGCCGCCAGTGCGCAGGCGCCTGCGGCCGTGCCCCAGCCAGCGCTGAGCGCGACACAAGGCACCGCGCCGGACACGGCCGAAATGGCCGAGACCGAAGAGCCTGTGTACGAACCCCTGCAGGTGGGCGATGCCACGCAGGGTCTGCTTGCATGGCAGCGCAGCGGCGAGATCGCCTCGCCTACGCCGCGTTTCATCGCAGGCAATGTCGCGAACCGCAGCTACGAGCGGTATCTCAAGAGCTTTGAGTTTCCGATTCCGGAGCGCATGAGTTCGTCGGTCAAGTCGTCTTCGGGTTCGGGCACTGCCGCCGCCAAGTAGCCGGACGCCTGAGCCGACCCGAACGCACATTGCTATGAAAGCCCCAGGCACCTCCCCTGCAGCACGCCTCCAGCGCGGCGCGTACGCAATCGAGTTTGCGTTGGTGTTCCTGATCTTCTTTGCGGTGCTCTACGGAATCATTTGTTACGGGCTCCTTTTCGCGTTCAGGCTTGGGGTGCAGAACGCGGCGGAGGATGGAGCACGTGCGGCGCTGCGGTATCAGCCTTCGCTTGCAGCCCGGGAAGCCCATGCGGAAGCCGTCGCGGTACAGGCCATTGGATGGCTGCCGGCGGTAGTGACGCGCGATGTGGACGCCACTGTGTGCGGCGTGGTCAGCAACGTTTGCGGGTCGCCGCCCTGCGGCCCGGCTTGGGACGACCGCTGTCAGATGGTGATTACCGTCACCGCTTCGAACATGCACGGCCTGTTACCGCCCTTGCCCGATTTCGCGCTGCCGAACAGCATCGTCGGCAAGGCCAGCATGCTGCTGGACGGAAAGTCGCCATGAACCCCGGCCGCATGAAAAGCAGGGAGCGCGGAGTCGCTGCAATCGAGTTCGCACTCGTCTTTGTCCTGCTTTTCAGTTTTCTGTACGGGATCGCGACATTCGGCGCC
The DNA here is from genome assembly GCF_050435205.1 of Variovorax sp. W2I14. Lineage (NCBI taxonomy): Bacteria > Pseudomonadati > Pseudomonadota > Betaproteobacteria > Burkholderiales > Comamonadaceae > Variovorax > Variovorax sp. W2I14. The sequence goes on from NZ_JBNDJX010000001.1 coordinate 4,154,527, forward strand.
GTCTTCTATACCCAGCAGGCGGTCACCCGCGCCGCGGAAGAGGGGGCACGGGCCGCGGGCCTGGTCACCTCCCCCACCAACAACGATCAGCGGGTGAAGGATGCCGTGTACGCCGCGCTGGCCAACTCGCTCGTGGTTCCTGCTTCATCGAATGCCAGCGTGGCGACCCGGCGCAGTTGGATCGAATCCAAGGTAGTGGTGACCGCATTGCCGGCCGGCGCCGGCGCCACGGCGAGCTATGTGGTGACCGTGAGTTATCCGTACAGCGAAAACCGCCTGCTGCCGACGATGCCGTTGCTGGACCTGAGCACTTGGGTACCCAACCAACTACGAAGCCGATCGACCATCGCACTTCGGTCCTGAGGAGGGTTTATCGTCATGGACTCAGCACACCAAAATTCCCTTCGCCGCGGTGCCCGACAAGCACCGGGGCCGCGTCGGCGCGCACGCGGCTCCATCCTCATCAACACGACCATTGCGCTGAGTCTGATCGTCATTACGCTTCTCGGAACTCAGATCGGCTACCTGATGCTGATGAAGCGGGAGCTTCAGAAAACCGCGGATCTTGCGGCACTTTCCGGGGCTCAGTCCTTGCTACCACTCAGTTGCGTCGACGCCAGGACCGCCGCAGTCGCGAATGCCGCGCAGAACATGCCACCGATGCTGCCTCCTCTCGCGGCGGCGGATGTCGAATGTGGGAATTGGGATCCTCAGACCCGGGAAGCACCCCAGCATTTCGGTGCCCCCAATGCGGGCCAGTTCTTCAACGCTGTGCGTGTGAGGCTTTCAAGAACACCAGCCTTGCTCATCCCGAATCTTTCGGGTGGCCAGTCTTTCACGATCACGGTTCAGGCACTGGCGGCACAACGACAGCCGCTTGCCTCCCTGAGCATTCGTAGCACACTGCTGACTATCGACACCGAGCAGTCGGACTTGCTGAATGCAGTGTTCGGCGGTTTGCTGGGCGGCTCACTCTCCGTCCGGGCCGGCGGATGGCAAGGTCTGCTCAACACCAATATCCAGTTACTCAGCTTCCTCGATCAGCTCAAGCTGGACCTCAACATCAGCGCAGTCAACTACGATCAGGTTCTCAACACCGAGGTGGACGCCGGCGTCCTGTTGCAGGCCATGATCAAGGTCATGGAGCGCGGCGGAGACACAGCCAATATCGCGTTGCTCGCATTACGCGATGTATTGGTGAGCGTTCAAGCCTCGCCGTTCACCCTCAAGCTCGGCGATCTGCTGGGCGTTGCCACCGGAACGGACGCAGCGGGCCTGAGCACCGACCTCCAACTCTTCCAACTCGTACAAGGCATGATCCAAGTTGCGAACGGCAAGAACGGGCTCGCGGCCACCGTGCCGATCACCGTTCCAGGCGTCGCAAGCGTCACGACCAAGCTGCAAGTCATCGAGCCGCCGCAGGTTTCGGCGGTCGGAAATCCTGCACTTATCAATGCCAGTCTCGGCGTCAGCGATCCCAACAAGATCTATGTTCGGACTGCGCAGGTCCGCCTGTTGATGTCCCTGAACTTGAGCGGCATTACGGGCGTCTTGAACGATCTGCTTTCCGCGGCGACTGCAGCCCTTTCGCCCATCATTAACTTTCTGAACACCGTCACGACGCTGAATCTCGGAACGCTCGTGACCGACTTGGTTAGCACCCTGCTTGGCTGCGGCGCAATCACCACCTGCCCTTCGCAGAAAGTCATCTACACGGCGGCGCTCCCCGCGCCCATTGACATCGGTATCAGCTCGGGCAACGGATCCGCTCTTGTGACCGGCCACGCGTGCAACACCACAGACAGCAAGTCGCTGAACGTTCAGGCCAACACCAGCGTTGCACGCCTCAACGTCGGCAAGATCTCGAACATGTTCTCGTCTTCGCTGCCACCGATTGCAGAACCAGTGGGTGTCATCGAGATCGGGTATCGCGAAGCCAAGTTCGACAGCTGCAGTCTTCTGTCGCTGGATTGCAGAGGAAAGAAATGGAAGACCGCAAGCGGTGGTTATGTCGCCGACATCACCAGCGCCAAGAAGACCGTCATCTCGGGGCTAGGGCTCGCCGTGAATTCGAATGTCGGCGGTAGCGCCAGCGGCACGCCGCTGACGTATGTCGCCCCAGCGCCTGCAAACCTCCCGGACATCGATGCAGCGCCCTACGATGGCGTGGGGCCGGATCCCTCATTCAAGGCGATCAGCGCCACATCGCTTGTTCAGAGCTTGGAGTCCACCTTGGGCGGCATCCAACTGAAGCCATATTCGAGCGATTCCAGCGGCCTTCTGGGCGGCTTGCTCAACGGCACCCTGAGCCTGATCAGCAATCTCCTGAACACCCTGCAGACGTTGATCCGAGACGCCCTGGCTCCCCTGCTCGATCCTGCACTCAACACTTTGCTCGACCTGCTCGGCATCGATCTCGCTCAAGCGGAAATCGGAGCTCGCCTTTCCTGCAACCGAGGTGCTGAGTTGGTCTATTGATATGCGCATTTCTTCAACATGAGTTCCCCCACCCATTTCGACGAACTCGACCTCTTTGTCTGGGAAGGCAAAGCCGACATCCTTGACCGCATCGCGCGGTGCATGGCGAGCTTCGACGTGGAAGTCACACGGGCTGACGGGCTGCCGCCTCCGCAGCAGGAGCGCGGCGTGGCGATGCGGCCTGCGGTCGCGATCATCAGCGTCACGGTCATCGACAGCGGCGGTCTCGCGCACGCCACCGAGTTCCTCCAGGGCATGCCGGTGATCTGGGTGGCCGCGGGTTCGCGCGAGCGCGATTCGCGGACTTATCCGCCCGAGTACCTGCACGTCCTTCCCTACGACTTCACCTGCGCCGAATTGCGCACGCTGGTCGCGAAGCTGGTGCGGCAACTGCGCGCGCGCGAGATCGCGCCGCAGGCGCCCGATGTGCTGGTGGCGCACTCCGAAGCGATGAAGGCGCTGCTCTCCGAAGTGGGCGCCTTTGCCGACTGCAATCATCCGGTGCTGGTGCGCGGCGAAACCGGCGTGGGCAAGGAGCGCATTGCGCAGCAACTGCACCTCGGGCACCAGTCGTACAGCAAGGGCGCGTTCGTGGCGGTGAACTGCGGCGCGATTCCCGATGGGCTTTTCGAGTCGCTGTTCTTCGGCCACACCAAGGGCTCGTTCACCGGCGCCGTGCATGCGCACCGCGGCTACTTCGAACAGGCCACGGGCGGTACGCTGTTCCTCGACGAAATCGGCGACCTGCCGCGCTACCAGCAGGTGAAGCTCTTGCGCGTGCTGGAAGACAACGCGGTCACGCGGCTCGGGGCCACGTCGCCGATTCGGGTCGATTTCCGGCTCGTGGCGGCGACCAACCGCAACCTGCGCGAGATGGTGGCGAGCGGCGAGTTTCGCGCCGACCTTTTCTATCGGCTCGCGGTGATCGAGCTCCATGTGCCGAGCCTCGAAGAGCGCGGCGAGGTCGACAAGATCGCGATCTTCAAGGCGCTGCTGGGCAACGTGCTCGGCGACGAACTCGAGACGCTGGGCGAAACGCCGCACTGGCTCAGCGATGCGGTCGCCGAAACCTACTTCCCCGGCAATGTGCGGCAATTGCGGAACCTCGCGGAGCGCGTGGGCGTGATCGCGCGGCAGCTGCGCGGCTGGGACCAGAACCTGATCCAGCGCGCCATCGCACTCACGCGCGGCACGCCGGCGCCCGCGATCGCCGCCGACAGGAATGGCGGGGGCGGCAGCGGTGGCGGTGTCGCGCTCGACAGCAACGGCGATCGCAAAGGCTGGAACAGCAGCGAGCGCAACCGCATCATCGCGGCGCTGGAGGTCAACGACTGGAAGCGCCAGGACACCGCGCAGCATCTGGGCATCAGCCGCAAGGTGCTGTGGGAAAAGATGCGCAAGTACCAGATCCTGGACGGCGAACCCGGCATTCCTGAAGACACTTGAGGCTTGCCGAGGGCGGTGCCCAGTCCTTCGACAAGCTCAGGACGAACGGGGCCTAATGGATGGCTCCTCTTCTCTCGGCACCTCCACCACCGTTCGGGCTGAGCTTGTCGAAGCCAGTCCCCGATCCTTCGACAAGCTCAGGACGAACGGCAACAGCTTCAGCGGAGCGTCAGGCGCGGTGTACGGCGCAGCGGCAGGTTGGCGCTTGCCGCACCCGGCGAGCGTTCGACCACGGGCTCTGTGGGGCAGGCCGAATTGCTCGAGATGCACATCTGCGAGAGCAGACCATCCTCGGTGATGACCGAGCGGTTCGGCGGGCCGAAGATGCGGTCGATCCAGTTGTTGGTGCCGTCGGGATCGATGCGCAGTTCACCGGTGGTGCGCGCGAGGCGCAGTTCGGAAATGCGCAGGTCGAAGACGCCGTCGACGTAGTCGAAGAGAAGCGTGTAGTAGTCCAGCTGCGCATCGAGCACCTTGGGCAGCGTCTCGCGGCCGAACTCCATCAGGCGGCGGCGGCCGCGGAAGGCCTGGCCGGAGGTGCTGACGGCTTCCATCAACTGCTTCTCGCGCTCGCGTCCCGACACGGTGCGGGCCCATGACGCCGAGGTGAGTTCGAACAGGTTGTTCCTCACGCCTTCGAGCTTGGCTTCCTGGTTGGCGACTTCGGAGAGCGCGCCCTTCAGGCGCAGCTGGCGGTCGAAGCCGTTGCCGAAGTTCCAGTTGAGCTCGAAGGCCGCGCGCGTCGGGTCCTGCGGCGACACGCCGCGCGGGTCCTTGCTCTTCACGACCACGGCGTCGAGCGTCGGGTAGAGGCTGGACTCCTGCTGTTCGACCAGCGCTCTCGCGCGATCGATGCGGCCCTGCGCTTCGGCGATCTCGGTGCTGCGGCTCTCGGCGCGGCGCAGCGCCTCTTCCTGCGAGCCGATGCGCCACTGCGCAGGCGCCGCGAGCACGGGCAGCGATTCGGTGTTGGGCGTGAACTTGAAGTAGTTGCGGAACTTCGCGAGCGCCTCGTCGCGCTGTGCTTCGAAGTCGGACTCGCGCGCGGCCACGAGCGCACGGCGCGAGGCGGCCATGTTGAGGTCGTTGTCGCCGGACACGCCGAGCGCGACGCGGCGCGCTTCCGCCTTCGAGAGCTCCGCCGTCACCTCGGTGGCGCGATGCGCGATCTGCTTCTTCAGGTCGAAGCGCTGCACCTGGAGGTAGGCGGTGAGCGCATCCAGCACCACCTTCTGCGAGGTGGTGATGACGGCTTCGTCGTCGGCCTTGTTGCCGGCCTCGGCGGCGCGCTGCGCGGCGCTCATGGCGCCGCCGTCGATCAGGCTCACGCGCGCTTCGGCGGTGAGCACGGTGTAGCTCTGGGTCTTGGCGTTGTCGGCGCCGCTGTTGTAGTTGCCCGAGGAGGTGCCGATCTTGAAGCGCGGGTAGCGCGCCTGCTTGGCGGCGTCGACGCTGTAGCTGCTGGTGTTGGCGGCGGCCTGGGCCGTCTGCACCTCGGGGTATTCCTGCGAGAGCGCGATCAGCGCCTGCTTCACGCGCTGGGCGTAGCTCGCGGCGCCGATGGAGGGCGTCGAGAGCCGGCGCGAGAACGAAAGCGATAGCGGCGGGCCGTCTTGTCCTGCCGCGTCCTGCGCAAAGGCGGCCTGCGGCGGCAGCGCGAAGCTCGCGCAGAGTGCTGCGCACAGCACCCCGGTGCCCGTGCGGCGCCGGCTTGTGGCGTTGCGCTCCTTCATGGTTCGCGGAAGGCTTCGCGCCGCAACTTGAGCACTGGACGAAGGATGTACCAGATGAACGGATCGGTGCCCACGCGCAGGTCGACTTCGGACTCCATGCCGGCGGTGACGCGGTTCTCTTCGCGGCCCACGTGCGACTGCGACATGCTGATCAGCAGGCGGTAGTACGGCGCACCTTGCGCGATGGCCGCGTCGCGGTCGGCATCGGCCGCCACCAGCATCACCTTGCCTTCGACGGCACCGTAGCGCAGGTAGTCGTAGGCGGTGATCTTCACGCGCGCCGACTGGCCGATCTCGACGAAGCCGCGGTCGTTCGGGTTGAGCCGGGCCTCGACCATGATCTCGTCCTTGTCGGGCACCACTTCGAGAATCGATTCGCCGGGCTTCACCACCCAGCCCGGACTGGAGTTGCGCAAGCCCTTGACGATGCCGTCCGAGGGCGCCTTCACCACGGTGCGCGAACGCTGCGTGCGGGCGCGCGCGAGGTCTTCGCTCAAGCTGGCGAACTGGCGCTCGACGGTGGCCAGTTCGTCCGAGGCGCGGCGGCGAAAGCGCCCTTCGGCCTCGGCCATCTTGGCTTGCGATTCGGTGATGGCGGCGTTGGCGGAAATCACGCCCTGGCGCGCGACCGCGAGTTCGCTGCGCACGCCTTCGGCCTGGCGGCGCTTCTCCAGCACTTCGACCTGACCGACCAGTTTCTCGCTGAACAGTTGCTCGGAGATCTCGAGCTCCTTCTGCATCAGCTCGAGCCGGTCGCTCAGGCCCTTCACCTTGGCCTGTTGCTCCAGTTGCTTGCTGCGCGCCTGCTCCAGGCCCGACACCGCGCCGGCCATCACGCCGCGCTGCTCGAGGGCGCGCGCCTGGTAGGCACCCAGCTCGCCTTCGAACACGCTCTCGTCGATGTCGGTGGCAAAGGACTGACGGCTGAGCGGCTGGCCGCGGCTCTCGGCCATGAGGCGCACGCGCGTGGCCTGCGTGGCGGCGTAGCGCGCGGTGAGTTCCTCGAAGTTCAGGCCGCTGCCGCCCAGGTCGATCTCGACCAGCGACTGCCCCTGCTTGACCGATTCACCCTCCTTCACCAGCACGGCGCTGACGATGCCGCCTTCCAGATGCTGGATGGACTTGACGCGGTCCGAGGGGATCACGCGGCCCGGCGCGACGACCACGGTTTCCATCGGAAAGCCGAGGCCGACCAGGGCCAGCACGGCGACCGCGCCGCCGATGATCCATTGGCGCCGCCGCCCTGTCGGCGAGGTCTGCGCCGCGCGCTTGGTTTCTTCATCCTGAAGAATCTGCGGCAGGTCTGATTTCAAGTTCACGGTCCCCAATCACTCGTCATGAGTCAAGCAGCCAGCATCACGCCATGGAGCGGGAAGCCGGAGCCCCCGCGTTGTCTTCGTCGCCCACCGCCACCAGCGGCTTCTTCACGCCGAAGAGCTTGGGCACCATGACCGCGGCGGTGCCCACTTCGATGTCGCCCTGGCCCGTCACGTGATAGACCGCCGAGGCGGCCGAGACGATGCGCAGCGAGTGCGTGACCACCACCACGGTGCGCACCTTGGCCACCGCCAGCAGCGTGGCGAGCAGGTTGCGCTCGCTCTGAAAATCCAGGTCGTTGCTGGGTTCGTCGAGCACCAGCACCGAGGGCTTGCGCAGGAAGCTCATGGCCAATGCGAGCTTGCGGCGTTCGCCCACCGAGACGCCGGTGCCGCCTTCGCCGACCATGGTGCGGTAGCCGTCGGGCAGCCGCGAGATGAAGTCGTGCGCGCCCGAGAGTTTGCAGGCCGAGACGATCTGTTCATCGCTCTGGCCGGGCGCGGCGCGGCGCATGGTGTCGATCAGCGAGCCGCCGAACCAGTAGACCTCTTGCGAGAGGTAGCTGATCCAGCGCGAGAGCTCTTCGCGGCCGAACTGCGAGAGGTCGTATTCGCCGATGCTGATGATGCCGCGCGTGGGCGTGTAGAGGCCCGAGAGCAGCTTCACCAGCGTCGACTTGCCCGCGCCGTTGCGCCCGACGATCACATGCAGTCCGCCCGGGCCGATGTCGAGGTCGACGCTTTCGAGCACCGGCTGTTGCGCGGTCTCGGTGAAGCTGAAGCTCACGTCCTTGAGCGTGATGCGGCCGAGCGGCTGCGGCAGGGTCATGCCCGTGGGCGGCTTCTCGACCGGCTCGCCCAGCACGGTTTCCAGGCGCTTGGCGGCTTCCTTCGCGGTGGCCAGCGAGCGCCAGTTCGACACCAGCCCGGCCACCGGTTGCAGCGCCTTGAGCGCGAGCATGTTGGAGGCCACGAGGCCGCCCACCGTCATCCATTGCTCCATCACGGAGATGGCGCCGACGGTCACCACGACGACCGAGAAAACGGTGAGCAACACCGTGGTGCCGTCGCGCGCGGTTTCGATCTGGCCGTTCTTGCTGAAGCTCTCGGTGAGCCAGGCGTTGTACGTCTGGCGCCACATGTCGCTGATGGGGCCGTCGTTGGCCTGCGTCTTGAGCGTTTCGCGCGCGTTGCAGATCTCGGAAGTCATGCGGTCCAGGCCGCGTCCGCGCTGCACTTCCTCGACGCGGCCGGCGCGCACTTCGTCGGCCCACCACCAGGCCAGGAACGACATGATCGCGAGGAATGCGGCCACCACCGGCAACACCGGCAGCGCGACGATGCCGATCACCACGAGCGCGAAGACGGCCATCGGCAGGTCGAAGATCGATTGCGCGAGACCGCCGGTGACGGTGCCGCGCACCGAGCCCACGTCGCGAAAGTACTGCTGCCACACCGAGGCCGGCCGCGCTTCGAGCGCGCGCAGCGGACGCGCGAGCATCGACTGCAGCAGCGCGCCCGAGACACCGTGATCGATGATCGCGCCCGCGTTGCGCAGCATGCGCGAGCGCCGCGTACGCAGCCAGAACTCGATGCACAAAAAGAACAGGATGCCGCTCACCAGCGCGGCGAGCGTGGAGGTGCCGCTGCGCGAGAGCACGCGGTCATACACCTGCAGGAGAAAGATGGAGGGCAAGAGCCCGAACAGGCTGATGGGCAGCGAGCGCCATGCCGCGCTCTTCACGAGCGGGTAAGCCGCGCGGAACGCCGTGTTCAGGGCCTTTGCGTAAGGACTGGCACCCGGCTCGTCCGGCGTTTCGGCAACCAGTTGGCTGGGCAAGAGAAACTTGATCATGAGAAAGGGCCGATCCGTCGTGCAATGACGCGTGCGTCATTATCGACTGTTACCCAACTGTTACAAGGCAAAAATTCGCGCTTTGTGCACCTCAGCATCGAGGCACGCTTGCCTTTGTCGAGTCGACCCGTTGCTCATGTCTCGTCTCTTGTTCGGCCTTCCGCAGCGACGACGTTTGCGTGGCCGTGCAGCCGGCCTGCCGGTCCACCGTCGCCTCCCCTCGCACTGCGGGCAAACCCTCGGCCAGCACCAACGCGATGTTGGCGCACAACAGCATGCACAACACCCATGCGAACAGCAGTTGCAGCCAGCCGAGCCACCAACGCCGCGGCGCCTCCACGTCGCGTTCGTAGGGCATGTGAATCAATGCGTTCCATCTCATGGCAGTGCTTTCAAAACCCGGGCAAGCCGGGACAGGCCGACGCCCGCGGAACTCTTGGCCAGCACCCAGTCGCCCGGTTGCAGCAGACCGCCCAATGCGGTCGACAGGTCCGACACGTCCACGAACCAATGTGAACGGACCTTGGTACGAATGCTCGCGTGCAGCGCCCGCATGAGCGGACCGCACAACAGCACCCGGTCGGGCTGCGACGCCAGCAACTCTGCCTCCAGGTCGAGGTGATGGCGTTGCGCCGCAGGACCCAGCTCCTGCATGTCGCCGAGGATGGCGACACGTCGCGCAGGTTCGCAGGGGGCTTGTGACAGCAATTCGAGCGCCGCCCGCATCGAGCTGGGGTTGGCGTCATAGGTTTCATCGATCAGCTTGAAGCTTCCGCCGCCGATGTGAATGGTGTGCAGCGCACCGCGTCCGCCCGGCGGCTCGAAGTGCGCGAAGGGCTCGACCGCCGCGGCCAGCGGCAGGCGCAGCGACTGCAGCGCGCCGAGCGCGGCCACGGCGGCGGCGCCCATGTGGCGGCCCGGCGCATTGAGCCGCAATTGAAAGGGCTCGCCCGCCACCTGCGCCTGCACCTCGCCGTGGTCGAAGGCCAGGAGGCGCACGTCGGCGTCCGCGTGTTCGCCGTAGGTCACGATCTGCAGTTGGTGCGCCATCGCGGCTTCCGCGAAGATCGGGAACTCGGGCATGTCGCGGTTGAGCACCACGTTGTCGCCGGCGGCCATGCCCTGGAAGATCCGGGCGTCCATGCGCGCGGCGGCGTCCGAGGGGCCCCGGTGCTTCTGCGATGCGGCCGAGAGCCCGGTCACCACCACCAGCGAAGGCCGCACGAGTTGCGACGACGCGGGCATGTGCGAGGTGCCCATCTCCAGCACCCAGTAGGCCGCATGCCGCGGCATGCAGGTGAGGTTCCACGCAATGCCCGAGGGCAGGCTGATGTTGCCTTCGGGCTGGGCGACCTCGCCCCACACGGTGAGCGCGCCGGCCATCATCGCGGCCACGGTGCTGCTGCCCGTGCCGTGGCCCAGCACGCCGCAGACGCGGCCGGTGAATTCGGTGCGCGCATGCTCGCCCAGTTGCAGCACGGCCTGCAGCACGTTCGGCACCTTGAGCACCGGCACGCGCTTGTCCAGGTGCGGCTTGGGGTCGGTGCACAGCACGGCCGCGGCCGGCTGCAGCACGCCCTTGAGCGTGACGGCCGCGAGCGGCGTCTTCGACGGACGCGTCTGGTTCTCGAACACCACGCGGCCCTTGCGCATGAAGGAGCGCTGCGTCACGCCGCTCGCGCGCCAGCCGTCTTCGGGGCGCACCACCCATTCGCCGCCGGTCACACGCGCCATTTCGCTCGCGGTCCAGCTCGCGCCGTCGTCGCGCGGGCTGCTGGCGGCGCCGCTCATCGCGCCCAGCGGCACGCGGCGCTCGATGAGGTAGCGATGGTACGAGGCGAAGCCCGAAACGTACTGCTCGACATCATCGATGCGCACCCGAAACGCGTGGTGGCGAATGAAGAACGAGCCGACGACGGTGGACGGCCGCCGGAAGTACATCGCCATCTCCGGCCAGAAGAAACCGTTGAGGAGATAGTGCGCGCGGTAGTCGAGCGCGCGGTAGAACTTCTCGGTGTCCAGCTCGTCGAGCAGGTGCCGCATCGCGGGCATGCTTTCCAGGCGCTGGAGCATCTGCTGCGCGGCGAGCATGAGCCCGAGCAGCGTCGGAAAGGTGGTCTTGCGGTCGAGCACGAAGTCGAGATAGCCCGCGACGTTCTGCAGCCCGAAGCGGAAGTACTTCTCCTGCGGGCTCCAGTGCGTGAGCTCGTTGACGCAGCAGCTCAACCAGTGGTCGTGCGCCTGCCAGTGCTGGCTCGCGATGAAATGATCGAAGGCCTTCTCGACCGCCGCCAGCCAGCGCGCATCGCGCGTGAGGCCGTAGAGGCGCATGAGACCGTAAGCCGCCTCGCCGTCGTAATAGATGACGCGCGATGCCTGCTTCACCGCCAGGTCGGTGGCGTGCAGCACATGGTTGAAGCGGCCGGTGGCCGGGTCCTGCAGCGACACGATGCCCAGCGCCAGCTTTTCCAGGAGCGGCAGCCAGCGGCGCGTGTCCATGAGCTCGCAGTACTTCACCAGCGCGAGCACGCAGGCCGCGTTGCCGCCGAGCTTGATCTCCCCGCCGGTGTCGACAAGAAAAGCCACCTCGCGGCCGTCGGCGAGCTGGTAGTCGCGGATCAGCCAGTTGGTGAGATGGTCGAGCGCGCGGTCGATGGCCGAGCGCAGGGTTTCGTCGCGCGTGACCTCCCACGCCTCGAGCATCGCGTGGATCGCGCTTGCATGGCGCATCGCGTCATAGGTCGGGATGCGGCGGTCGAAGCACGGGAAGTAGCCGTACACGAAGAGCCCGTCGCTCTGCACCTGGCGCGCGAGGTAGGCCGAGCCGCTGCGCACGAGGTCCATCGCCGACTGCGGATTGAGCGCCGGCATCTGGCGGCGCCCCGCATCGAGCCCCGTGCCGATGAGCTTGTGCACCACGCCGTCGGGCTGGCAGAAAACGCCCACGGTCGCGAGCAGGTAGACCGGGTGATCCGTCGGCATGTCGAGCGCGAGCGTGCGCTGGAAACGCGCCTGGCCGTAGGCCTCGAAGTTGCGCGGATTCATCACCGCATGCGCAATGGTCGAGTCGCCCGCCAGCATCGCGTTGGCATTGAGCTCCTGCTCGGTGAAGGCGATCTCGAAGTCTTTGTCGAACGCCAGGCCGAGACGGAAGTAGTTGCGCTTGACGGCGGTGAGCTGGGTCTTGAACTGCGCCCAGTCCATCGGGCTCGCGCCCTCGACCCAGTCGATGCGAAGCCACGGCGACACCACACCGTGGTCGCGCACCCAGCGCTCGACGATGTCGGCGCCTTCGCTCCATGCGGTCTCGAACTCGGCGGCCCGCGCATGCACGACGTGCGCACGCTGCGAACCGTCGCTCACCGAGAAGAACAGCGTGAACGCGGGGTAGGGGGCAGGCAACGCCGCGCACACCGACGCTAGGCGTTCGTGGCAGGCGTGGAGCTGGTCTGAAAAGGACATCATTCGGCCCCGATCGAGTGCGGGAGACCGGCCGCGTCCGTCATCTATCTGCTCTCGCTGCTAGAACGACGGAATCGCTGACCGGAGACTGTTGCCTTCGACGTCATCGCTTGGGCTCCGGTTTCAGCGGTAGCTGAACTCGGCGCGGCGATTGAGCTGGTAGCCCTCCTCGGTGGTTTCCATGGACGCGGGCTTTTCGATGCCCCAGCTGATGGCCTCGACACGCTCGGCCGGCACGCCGAGCTGCGTGAGCGCCCGTTGCACCGACTCCGAACGGCGCTGCCCCAGCGCGAGGTTGTATTCGCGGCCGCCGCGCGAGTCGGTGTGGCCTTCGATGACCACGCGGCTCGTCGAGCGGTTCTTCAGGAAGCTCGCATGCGCTTCCACGATCCGCTGGTCCTGCGGACGGATGTTGTATTTGTCGAAGTCGAAATACACGATCTTCGGCACGCCGGCCGGGCCGTTCTGCACCGCTGCCGGAGGCGGCGGCTCCACCTTGGCGACCGCGGCCGCGCCCTTGTTCGAGTAGTAGTACGTCGCGTCATCGCGACCGCTCTTGGGCGTGCTGCAGGCGACGAGGCTGGCCCCGAGCGCAACGATGGCCAATATCCGGAAATTCTTTTTCATATCAATCCTTTCAGGGGACAGGCCGGTGGCCGGCCTGTCCCTGTACTGCGGTTCCCTCTCTCCTTCGCTTGCTCTTTTGCTTAACCCAACAGGCCGTGCAGGACGTTGGTCACTGGCGACAGCGTGTGTTCGACCAGGCTGGTGATCGGGGTCACGACCTCGGTCACCAGCGGGGTGACCGCGTGGTCGACGGTGCTCACCACCGTGTCGACCACCGGAGCCACCGTGCCCGTTGCGCCGGCCAGGATGTCGGTCACCGGTGCCACTGCGCCGGAAACCGTACCCGTCACCGTCGAGACGATCGGTGCGACCGTGTCGGTCAGGCCGCTTGCCACGTCGGAGATCGGCTCCAGGATGTTGGCGAGCGGGCCGTCGCTGCCCAGCACGCCGCCGAGCAAGCCACCGACCAGACCGTCCTGACCCAGCAGGCTGCCGACGAGACCGTCGTTGCCCAGCAGGTTGCCCACGAGGCCGTCGTCGCCCAGGAGGCCACCGACCAGACCGTCGTTGCCGAGGACGCCGCCGAGCAGGCCGCCGTCGCCGCCGAGGACGCCGCCCAGGAGGCCGTCGTCACCCAGCACGCCGCCGAGCAAACCGCCGTCGCCACCGAGGACGCCGCCCAGGAGGCCGTCGTCACCCAGCACGCCGCCGAGCAGGCCGCCGTCGCCACCGAGGACGCCGCCCAGGAGGCCGTCGTTACCCAGCACGCCGCCGAGCAGGCCGCCGTCGCCACCGAGAACGCCGCCCAGGAGGCCGTCGTCACCCAGCACGCCGCCGAGCAAACCACCGTCGCCACCGAGCAGACCGCCCACGAGGCCGTCGTCGCCGAGGATGCCGCCGAGCAGGCCACCGTCGCCACCGAGGACGCCGCCCAGGAGGCCGTCGTCACCCAGCACGCCGCCGAGCAGGCCGCCGTCGCCACCGAGGACGCCGCCCAGGAGGCCGTCGTCACCCAGCACGCCGCCGAGCAAACCACCGTCGCCACCGAGCAGACCGCCCACGAGGCCGTCGTCGCCGAGGATGCCGCCGAGCAGGCCACCGTCGCCACCGAGGACACCGCCCAGGAGGCCGTCGTCACCCAGCACGCCGCCGAGCAAGCCGCCGTCGCCGCCGAGCAGACCGCCTACGAGGCCGTCGTCGCCCAGGATGCCGCCGAGCAGGCCACCGTCACCACCGAGGACACCGCCCAGGAGGCCGTCGTCACCCAGCACGCCACCGAGGAGACCACCGTCGCCGCCGAGCAAACCGCCCAGGAGGCCGTCGTCACCCAGCACGCCGCCGAGCAGGCCACCGTCGCCGCCGAGCAAACCGCCCAGCAGACCGTCGTCACCCAGGACACCGCCGAGGAGACCACCGTCGCCGCCGAGCAAACCGCCCAGCAGGCCGTCATCACCCAGGACACCGCCGAGGAGGCCACCGTCGCCGCCGAGCAAACCGCCCAGCAAGCCGTCGTCACCCAGGACACCGCTGAGCAGACCACCGTCGCCGCCGAGCAAACCGCCCAGCAAGCCGTCGTCACCCAGAACACCGCCGAGCAGGCCGCCGTCACCGCCGAGCAAACCGCCCAGCAAGCCGTCGTCACCCAGGACACCGCCGAGGAGGCCACCGTCGCCACCGAGCAGACCGCCCAGCAGGCCGTCATCACCCAGAACACCACCGAGGAGGCCGCCGTCGCCGCCGAGCAGACCGCCCAGCAGGCCGTCGTCACCCAGGACACCGCCGAGGAGACCACCGTCGCCACCGAGCAGACCGCCCAGCAGGCCGTCATCACCCAGGACACCGCCGAGGAGACCACCGTCACCGCCGAGCAAACCGCCCAGCAGGCCGTCATCACCCAGCACGCCGCCGAGGAGGCCGCCGTCGCCGCCGAGCAGACCGCCCAAGAGGCCGTCGTCACCCAGCACGCCGCCGAGGAGGCCGCCGTCGCCGCCGAGCAGACCGCCCAGCAGGCCGTCGTCACCCAGCACGCCGCCGAGCAGGTCACCGTCCAGCAGGTGCGCCACGCCGTCGGTGAGGAAGTCCACTTGCGTGTCCACCGCATTCAGCAGCGCCGCGGTCGTTCCCGCGCCGAGCAGCTGGTCGGCCAGCGGGCTCACGAGGCCGCTCACACCGTCCGTCACCTGGTCCACCACGCCGTCGACCGGGTCGAGGACGTTGGGGTTGTTCGGGGTGAACACGTCGCCGAGGATCGGAGCCAGCAGGCCGTCGACCACGTCGGTGACGTTGTCGGTGAGGCCGACCACCGGGGTCAGCAGGTCGCCGAGGCCCAGTTCGCCGAGCACGCCGTCGTTCAGGCCGTCGACGATGCCGCCGACGATGCCGTCGGTCGGATCGAGCAGCGCCGGGCCGCCAGGCGTGCCGGGGTTGCCGCCGCCGATGCCGCCCAGGACGCCGCCGAGCAGACCGCCCAGGAGGCCGTCGTCACCGAGCAGACCACCGACGATGCCGTCGTCGCCGAGCAGACCGCCGGCCAGGCCGTCCGGTCCGAGCAGGCCACCGACCAGACCGTCGTCGCCGAGCAGGCCGCCGACGATGCCGTCGTCGCCCAGCACACCACCGAGCAGGCCGTCGTCGCCGAGGAGGCCGCCCACGAGGCCGTCACCGCCCAGCAGACCGCCGACCAGGCCGTCGTCCCCGAGCACGCCGCCCAAGAGGCCGTCGTTGCCGAGCAGGCCGCCGACGATGCCGTCGTCACCCAGCAGGCCGCCGAGGAGGCCGTCGTCGCCGAGCAAGCCGCCCACGAGGCCGTCACCGCCGAGCAGACCGCCCAGGAGGCCGTCGCTGCCGAGGAGGCCGTCTTCACCGAGCAGGCCGCCTACCAATCCATCGTCGCCGAGCAGACCGCCCAAGAGACCGTCATCACCGAGGAGACCGCCGAGCAGGCCGTCGCCGCCGAGCACGCCGCCCAGCGGGCCGCCTTCGCCCAGCACGCCGCCGAGGAGACCGTCTTCACCGAGCAGACCGCCCAGGAGGCCGTCGGAGCCGAGCAGGCCGCCGACAAGACCGTCTTCACCCAGCAGGTTGCTGAGCACGCCGTCTTCGCCGAGCAGATCGCCGACCAGGCCGTCGTCGCCCAGGAGGCCGCCGAGGGCGCTGTCGTCGCCGAGCAGGCTGCCCAGGAGGCCGTCCGCACCGAGCACACCGCCCACGACCCCGCCGAGCAGGCCGTCTTCGCCGAGCAGGCCGCCCAGTGCGCCGTCGTCGCCCAGCAGGTTGCCCAGGAGGCCGCCCAGCGCGCCGTCGTCGCCGAGCAGGCCGCCGACGAGGCTGTCGTCGCCCAGCAGGCCGCCGACCAGGCCGTCGTCGCCCAGGAGACCGCCAACGAGGCCGTCTTCACCCAGCACGCCGTCGAGCAGACCGCCGACAAGGCCGTCTTCGCCCAGCAGCTCGTCCAGGCCGAGGCCGGCGGTCAGGCCGCCCAGCGGGCCTTCGCCACCGAGCAGGTTGCTCAGGCCGTCGGTCACGTAGTCGACCTGGCCCAGCAGCGAGCCGAGCAGCGCATCGGTCACGCCGGCGCCCAGGATGTTGTCCACGACGGGGCTGATCGTCTCGCCCAGCGGATCGAGGATGTTGCCCACGGCGGTGTCCACCGGGTCGAACTCGTTGGGGTCGTTCGGGGTGAACTCGGAACCGACCAGCGGAGCGAGCACGCTGTCGACCACATCGGTCACACCGTCGACCACACCGGACACGGGCGCCAGGACACCGCCCAGGCCGAGGGTATCGTCGATCGCGCCGATGGCACCGCCGACGAGGTTGTCGCCCGGATCGAGCAGGTGGTCTGCGTCTGCGTCTGCGTCGGCATCGGCGTCGGCGTCGGCGTCTGCATCGGCATCGGCATCGGCATCGGCATCGGCATCGGCATCTGCATCTGCATCTGCATCTGCATCGGCGTCTGCATCTGCGTCTGCATCGGCATCTGCATCGGCATCGGCATCAGCGTCTGCATCGGCATCGGCATCGGCATCGGCATCGGCGTCTGCATCGGCATCAGCGTCTGCATCGGCATCGGCGTCTGCATCGGCATCAGCGTCTGCATCGGCATCAGCGTCTGCATCGGCATCAGCGTCTGCATCGGCATCGGCGTCTGCATCGGCATCGGCGTCTGCATCGGCATCGGCATCGGCATCGGCATCGGCATCAGCATCAGCATCAGCATCAGCATCAGCATCAGCATCAGCATCAGCATCAGCATCAGCATCAGCATCAGCATCAGCATCAGCATCAGCATCGGCATCGGCATCGGCATCGGCATCGGCATCGGCGTCAGCATCGCCGTCTGCATCCGCATCGGCATCCGCATCCGCGTCGGCATCCGCATCGCCGCCATCGCCGATGCCGGGAACCAGGAACGGCACGCCGCTGCTGCCGCCATCGCCACCACCGCTCAGTGCGGCACCCAGTGCCGCGGCACCCAGCGCGCCCAGCGCGAATTCGCCGAGGCCAATGCCGCTGCCGGCAGCGAGCTTCTTGGTCACGGCCAGCGCGGCTGCGTCCGCGTCGCTGTCGGGCGGGGTGACCTGCAGGTCACCGGAGGCCACATCCACATTCACTTGTTCGAGGCCGCCGGGCAGCTTGGTCGAGCCGATGGTCGCATCGGTGCCGCCGGTGAAGACGCCGGCCAGCGGCGCCTTGTTGGAAGCCGAGCCGGGGAACAGCACGTTGGCGTGGCCGTCCTGCGGCACGATCACGCGGTCACCCGCGATCAGGGTCTGGTTGCCATCCACCGGGATGCGGACACCGTCGCGCATCACGGCAGTGCCGGGCGTAGCATTGGACAATGTCCCGATGCTGGCAGGCCCGGAAGGGGCGGCGGAAGCCGCCGAACCCATCGCGGCAGGACTGCCTAGCGGAGTGACGGTGGCTTGGGCGAGAACCACAGGAGCTGCGCTGGATGCGGCAAGTCCTTCGGTCGATACGGTCGATGCTTGTGGAGCGTTCATGGCAGCCTCTGTGACAAAAGATGCATGTACAGGGGCAACTTGCGTGCCGCTTTTTGCAAGCCTTGCCAACGCAGCGTCGCAAGCGATTCAAGTCGTTGATTTACATGAGAATTTTTTTGAAAAACGTCGGCGCGGCCGCACATCGAAACAGCGCGTAAGGAGGTCATTTCGCGATTCGTTACGTAACGATGTAACGCCCCGTACCCGGAACGCCGGACGTGTTCCGGGTGCCGCGAAGGCCGGCGCGCAATGGCACTTCGAGCGACTTCCTCCACGCGCTTTCTTCACCCTCTTCTTATCTATATATATGTTCAACCCCTCCCAGGAAGACGTGCGCCGCTTCTTCTGCGATGTGTACGCCAAGCACCGGCAGGGCCTTCCGATGGAAGCGCTCGAGACCATCGCCGCCGGCTGGATCGACGAGCACCCCGAGTACCACGAAGACCTGGCCGATGCCGATGCCGCGGTGGCGCGCGTGTACGACGGATCGAACGGACGCGAGAACCCGTTCCTTCATCTGTCGATGCATCTGTCGATCAGCGAGCAGTGCTCCATCGACCAGCCGCGCGGCATCCGCCAGGCCGTCGAACTGCTGGCGGCGCGCCGTGGTTCGCTGCTGCATGCGCATCACGAGGCGATGGATTGCCTCGGCCAGATGATGTGGGAGAGCCAGCGCGCGGGGCGCCCGCCCGATGGCGAGGGCTACGTGGCCTGCGTGCAGCGCCGCGCGACCAAAGACTGATCAGGGTTTCTGCCTACTCCGCGCCGGCAAGTCGCCTTGCTGCTTCGCGCCTTCGCGCAGCAACGCGGCCATCGCAACGCGCAGCGACGACGCCTCGGCATCGCTGCGCAACAACAGGCCGACCGGCTCTTCGGTTCCCGCAGTGTCGATGCGCAGGCGCACGAGCCGGCCTTCTGCCAGCTCGCTGCGCGCGGCGCCGAGCGGGGTGATCCAGACCGCATCCGACACCGCCACCAGCGCGCTCGCCACGCCGACGTCGAGCGTCTGCAGCGCATGGGTCGGCAGCACGAGGCCGCGCGCCGACAAAAAGCTCTCGGTGTTGTGGCGCGGGATCGTGCCCTCGCCGTAGACCACCAGCGGATAGTCGAGCACGGCCTGCACCGGCGCCGGCTTGAGCGCGAGCGGATGCCCCGCGCGGACGGCGAACACCAGGGGCTCGGTGTAGAGCAGCTCGAAGCTCAGGCCGGCCATGAGGCGCGGATCGCTCATGCGGCCGACCACGAGGTCGAGTTCGCCGGCGCGCAGCTCGTCGAGCAGCACCGCGTTGGCGGCGCTCTTCACGGCAATCTGTGCGGCGGGCCAGTGGTCCCGCAGCCGCGCGAGTGCCGACGGCAGCAGCGCCGGCGCCACGCTCGGCAGCGCGCCGATGCGCAGGCGCTCGATGCGCCCGCCGGCCGTTGGCGCCACCGCCTCGGCGCTCGCGTCGAGCGCTTCGAGCACGCGCAACGCATGCGCCAGCAGTTGCTCGCCGGCCGGCGTGAGCCCCTGCACGCCGCGGCGGCCGGCCTGGCTGCGGTCGACCAGGCGCGTGCCCACGATGGCTTCGAGTTCAGAGAGCGTCTTCGACACCGCCGGCTGGCTCAGCGCAAGCCGCGCCGCCGCGCGCGCCAGATGGCGCTCCTGCGCCACGGCGACGAAGGCGCGCAGGTGCCGCAACTGCACGTTGCGGATGAAATCCTGGCGAAGATCGGCGGGCTTATTCAATGACTGTTGGTTATGAAAACTGGAGCAATCTTCAATTTACATCATTGAACTGCGCTTCTAAAGTGGCGCCTCGAGAATTCGTCCCACGACAGGAGACAACGCACATGACGACCCCCACCAAGGGCCCCCTTCCCGCGCTCACCCCGCGCGACTGGGACTCCCATCCCGCCTACGTCTATCCCGGCTACAAGTCCACGGTGAAGCGCGGCCCGCAGAAGCCGCTGATCCCGCTGAAGGCCTCGCTCGGCGAGCTGCAGCAGCCGGTGTACGGCCACGACAGCATCGGCGAGTTCGACCACGACCTGACGCGCAACGCGCGCAAGAACGGCGAGCCGCTGGGCGAACGCATGATCCTCACCGGCCAGGTGCTCGACGAGCGCCGCCGCCCGGTCGCCAACACGCTGGTCGAGCTCTGGCAGGCCAACGCCTCCGGGCGCTACGTGCACAAGGTCGACCAGCACGATGCGCCGCTCGATCCGAACTTCCTCGGCGCGGGCCGGTGCCTGACCGACAGCGAAGGCCGCTATCGCTTCCTCACGATCAAGCCGGGCGCGTATCCATGGGGCAACCATCCGAATGCCTGGCGTCCGCAGCACATCCACCTGTCGCTGTTCGGCCAGAGCTTCGCGAGCCGCCTTGTCACGCAGATGTATTTCCCCGGCGACCCGCTGATGCAGTACGACCCGATGATCACCGGCACCCCCGAGCGCTACCGCAACCGGCTGATTGCCGACTTCAATCTCGACATCACCGAAGAGGGCTACGCGCTGGGCTACCAGTTCGACATCGTGCTGCGCGGCGCCGACGAGACGCCGTTCGAGAACCGCTGAAAGAGGAATTCCCCATGCCATTGATGACCGCACAGGAAGCCGACTTCGGCCAGACGCCTTCGCAGACCGTGGGCCCCTACTTCGCCTACGGCCTCACCGCCACGCAATACGGCTACGACTTCGATCAGCCCTTCGACGCCGTCGTGGCGCTCGACGGTGCGACCGGCCAACGCATCCGCCTCGAAGGCCGGGTGATCGACGGCGACGGCAATGCCATCGGCGATGCGCTCGTCGAGATCAGCCAGCCCGACGGCGAAGGCCGCTACCCGCAGACGCCCGAAGAAGCGCGCGCGCTGGGCTTTCGCGCCTTCGGCCGCGTGGGCACCGGCACCGATGCGCAGAACCGCTTCGTGTTCCACACCGTCAAGCCCGGCGCACAAGCGCCCGGCGAAGCACCGCACATCAACCTGATCGTGCTGATGCGCGGCCTGCTGCTGCATGCGTTCACGCGCGTGTATTTCAGCGACGAGGCCGAAGCGAACGCGAAGGACGCGGTGCTGCAGAGCGTGCCGGCCGAGCGCCGCCATACGCTCATCGCCCAGCGCGTGGAGCAAGGCGGCGCAGTGAGCTACCGCATCGACATCCGCATGCAAGGCGCGGACGAGACGGCGTTCTTCGACGTTTGATCTCAGGGAAATCCCCAACAAAAAGCCCGCGCGATGCGGGCTTTTTGTTGGGAGAAACACGAAGCGCCGAGTGTGTTTACTGCGCTGCGTGATGGATGCGCGACTCGGGCACCGTCTTCAGTTCGCCGGGCACCGAGGCGATGTAGCTGGCCAGCGTCTTGAGCTCGGCGTTGGTGAACTTCTTGGGTTCGACCTGGCCGGCCATCACCGCGTTCGAGCGGCCGAGGTGGGCGTTGTTCTTGACGCGGTACGACTTGAGCGCGACGAAGAGGTAGTCGGCATGCTGGCCGGCCAGCTTGGGCACGGTGCCGTCGTTCGGGGTGTTGAAGTTGGCGCCATGGCACTTGGTGCAGCTGTTGTCGGGGCCGTTGCGGCCGACCAGCGCGGTGATGTTCTCGGGCATGGCCTTGGCGAGCGCGGCGGGCGGTGCATCGCCTTCCTTCACGCCCAGCTGGCTGTAGTAGGCGGCCACGTCGGCGATGTCCTGCTCGGAGAGCGAATCGGCAATGGCGCGCATGGTGGGATGCTTGCGGTCGCCGCCCTTGTACGCGGTGAGCGCGGAGACGATGTAGGTGGCGCTCTGGCCCGCGATCATCGGCACCTTGTGGATTTCAGGGAAGCTGGCCTGGTAGCCAATGATGCCGTGGCAGCCCACGCACATCTGAACCTTCTTTGCCCCGTCCTGGGCCTTGCCAGTGACTTGTTGGGCTTGTGCCGAGAGCGTCACGCAAGCGACAGCAAGGGCAAACATCGTGGTCAACAGCTTGTTCATTTTGCGCGCACAATCTCGTGGAGATACAGTTTTTCGAATCAACATTCGATTATATGCAAGGGTCCTCCGGGAACCCCGCAGAGCTGCCCAAGAGGCTGTGCGATGCGCGTCGAGTGTGTTCTTTTCTCCACCCCGCCTTTCCACCTCGCTTCTCGTTCACTCATGAAATTCCAGGGCTCAGACAACTACGTCGCCACTCAGGACCTGATGCTGGCGGTCAACGCCGCCATCACGCTCAAGCGCCCGCTGCTGGTCAAGGGCGAACCCGGCACGGGCAAGACCATGCTGGCCGAGGAAGTGGCGCAATCGCTGGGACTGCCGCTCCTGCAGTGGCACATCAAGTCGACCACCAAGGCGCAGCAGGGCCTGTACGAATACGACGCGGTGAGCCGCCTGCGCGATTCGCAACTGTCCGACGTGGACGGCGGCGAGCGCGTGAAGGACATCCAGAACTACATCGTCAAGGGCGTGCTGTGGCAGGCCTTCACGGCCGACGAGCCGGTGGCCCTTCTCATCGACGAGATCGACAAGGCCGACATCGAATTCCCGAACGACCTGCTGCGCGAAATCGACCGCATGGAGTTCTACTGCTACGAGACGCGCGAGCTCATCCGCGCCAAGCACCGGCCGGTGGTGTTCATCACCTCCAACAACGAGAAGGAACTGCCCGACGCATTCCTTCGCCGCTGCTTCTTCCACTACATCAAGTTCCCCGATGCCGAGACGATGAAGCACATCGTCGCCGTGCACTTCCCGGGTCTGAAGCAGGAGCTGCTCACGGCCGCGATGAAGACCTTCTACGACGTGCGCAACCTGCCCGGCCTCAAGAAGAAGCCCTCGACTTCCGAACTGCTCGACTGGCTCAAGCTCCTGGTGGCCGAAGACATCCCCCTCGAAGCCCTGCAGAGCAAGGACGACAAGGTCGCCGTGCCGCCGCTGGTGGGCGCGCTGCTCAAGAACGAGCAGGACGTGACGCTCTTCGAGAAGCTCGTCTTCATGCAGCGCAACAACCGATGAGCGAATCACCGCGGCCGCATCCCACGGGCCAACTGCTCAAGCTGGGCGTGGCCCAGGCGGTGCTGTTCGTCGCGGGTGCGCTGCTCGGCCGCTGGGTCGGGCTGCTGCTGGGCCTGGATGCCTTCGGCGCCGGCGGCTACGGCAACAAGGAGATCTTCGGCATCCTCCTGATCGGCCTCGGCGGCGGTGGCGGGGTGCAGATCGCACGCGCCTGGTATGTGCGCAAGTACGGCAATCCGAGAAGCTGAAATTCAGAGGTGTTTGAGATGGCGTTCGTCGAACCTGTCACGCTGAAGGCCCGCGACATCGCGCTGGTGCCGCTGTCGCTCGACCACGAAGAGGGCCTTCGCGCCGCGGCCGCCGATGGCGAACTCTGGAAGCTTCGCGTCACCTCCGTGCCCGAGCCCGAGAACACCCGCGCCTACATCGAGACCGCGCTGAAGACGGCCGACCGCTTCGCCTTCGCCGTGACCGAAGCAGCCACCGGCACCGTGCTCGGCAGCACCAGCTTCCACGACATCCTGCCGGGCGTGAAGCGCGTCGAGATCGGCTACACCTGGTACGCGGCGCGCTGCCAGCGCACCCACATCAACACCACCTGCAAGCTCCTGATGCTCACGCACGCGTTCGACACGCTCGGCTGCAACGTGGTGGGCTGGCGCACCGACAACTTCAACTTCGCCTCGCAGCGCGCCATCGAGCGCCTGGGCGCGAAGAAAGACGGCGTGATCCGCGGCCACGCGATGCGCCGGGACGGCACCATCCGCGACACCGTCATGTACAGCCTGCGCGCGGGCGAGTGGCCCGAGGTGAAGGCCCAGCTGCTCTACCTGCTCGAGCGGCGCGCCGGCGCCTCCTCGCACACTTGAGCAGAATCACATTCATCGCTTCGGAGAGAAACCGTGAACGCCGTACTGAACGATCTGAGTCATCTTGGCACGCACGAGAAGCTGCAGCTCGTCGAGGACTTGTGGGACAGCATCGATCAGGCGCTTGTCCCCGCCATGAGCGACGAAGTCCATGCCGAGTTGCAGCACCGCGCCGCCTGGAACGATGCCCATCCAGGCCATGAACTCACGCTGCAGCAAATCGCCGACAAGCTGGGCGTGCGCTTGTGAGCTTCGGCCTCAAGTTCGAACCAGCAGCCGCACGCGAAATCGAACTGGCTAATGGTATGAATCCCGTCGCACAGGCTTGGGCGCCGAGTTCCTTTCCGTCATCGCGGCAGCACAGGAAATCCTGATGCGCGACCCTCTCCAGTTCTCCATGACACGCGCGCCATTTCGGTGGCTCAAGCTGCGCAAGTTCCCTTACGGCCTGCACTACCGGATCCGGGGCGACGAGGTCATGATCGTCGCCTGCCTGCACTTTCGCCAGAGCCCCGCGCACTGGCCGGGAATCTGACCATGCTCATCGATTTCTTCTACACCCTGCGCTCGGCCAAGCTGCCGGTGTCCGTCAAGGAATACCTCACGCTGCTCGAAGCCCTGCAAGCCGACGTGGTGGGCCCCAACTCCGACGGCGCCTATGGCATCGACGACTTCTACTACCTCTCGCGCACCGCGCTCGTGAAGGACGAGAAGCACTACGACAAGTTCGACCGTGCCTTCGCCGCCTACTTCAAGGGCGTGGAGATGCTCACCGACTTCACGAAGGAAGTGCCGCTCGACTGGCTCAAGAAGACGCTCGAGCGCGAGTTCACCGCCGAAGAAAAAGCCAAGATCGAGAAGATGGGCTGGGACGAGCTCATGGAAACGCTCAAGAAGCGCTTCGAGGAGCAGAAGGAACGCCACGAGGGCGGCAGCAAGTGGATCGGCACCGGCGGCACCTCGCCCTTCGGCAACGGCGGCTACAACCCGCAGGGCATTCGCATCGGCGGCGCGGGCAAGAACAAGAGCGCCGTGAAGGTGTGGGACCAGCGCGCCTACAAGGACTACGACGACACCCAGGAGCTGGGCACGCGCAACATCAAGGTGGCGCTGCGGCGCCTTCGCAAGTTCGCGCGCGAAGGCCACGAGGAAGAGCTGGACCTGGACAACACCATCCACTCGACCGCGGCCAACGCCGGCTACCTCGACATCAAGATGCGGCCCGAGCGCCACAACAACGTCAAGGTGCTGCTCTTGATGGACGTGGGCGGCACGATGGACGAGCACATCCAGCGCGTGGAGGAATTGTTCTCGGCCGTGAAGACCGAGTTCAAGCACCTGGAGTTCTATTACTTCCACAACTGCGTCTACGACTTCATGTGGAAGAACAACAAGCGCCGCTTCTCCGAGAAGTTCGCGACCTGGGACATCCTGCGCAAGTACAACAAGGACTACAAGCTCATCTTCGTCGGCGACGCGACCATGAGCCCCTACGAGATCCTGCAGCCCGGCGGCAGCGTCGAATACAACAACGAGGAAGCCGGCGCCGAGTGGATCCAGCGCCTGACGCACACCTTCCCGAAGTTCGCGTGGATCAATCCCGAGCCCCAGGGCGTGTGGCAATACAGGCAGAGCATCGCGGTGATGCAGCAGCTCATGTCCAACCGCATGTACCCGCTCACGCTGCGCGGCCTGGAAGACGCGATGCGCATGCTCTCCAAGTAATGCGCAAGTAGGACACCAGCAGGACAGCGCCGTTCTGTATCCGGAAGCTTCAGGAACGGACAAATCTTGCTGTCAGAATCCGCCCATGGTCAGGGTGGTATCCGTTTCTTCGCCGGCGTGGTGGCCGGCTTTGCTTTTTTGTGGCGTCCTTCTTTTGCAAGGCTGCAGCTTGCTGCCGAAAAAAGAAAGCTCCGAGGGCAAGCCCGTGGCCGGCCTCGTGCGCAGCGGCGATGCCGACAGCACCGCCGCCAAGGACAGCAGCAAGGACGAGAAGAAAGCCGACAGGCGCGATGCTTTCACCGTCGACGTGCGCGGACCTGAAGCGGTTCGCGACTACCTCACGCTCCATCTGGAAATCCAGCGCTACCGCGAACTCGACGACCTCGGCGCGACGGAAATCTCCCGCCTCATGGTCGCCGCCGAAGCCAATGCGCGCGAACTGCTCGGCACCCTCGGCTACTTCACCCCGACGCTGACGCTCGAACTCAACGAGACGCCCGAGAGCACCAAGGCCCCGCGCGAGATCGTCATCACCGTCGCGCCGGGCGAGCCCACCAAGGTGAGCAATGTGCAGATCAGCTATGCCGGAGCCATCGCCGACGACGCCACCGCCGAGGCGCAGCGCGATTCGATCCGCACCGGCTGGGCGCTCCGCGCAGGCCTTCCCTTTACTCAGCAGGCCTGGGACGACGCCAAGACCACTGCGCTGCGCAGCCTGACGGCCAAGCGCTTCCCCACCGGCAACATCGAAGTGAGCCGCGCCGAGGTCGATGCCGACCGCAGCGAGGCGCGCCTGAGCGTCACCTACCAGTCGGGGCCCGCCTACAAGTTCGGCCCGCTCGTGCTGCGCGGCCTTTCGCGATACGACCCCGACGGCGCGCGCCGCATCGCCCGCCTGCCCAGCGGCACCGACTACGACCAGCAGAAGCTGCTCGACGCCCAGCAGCGCCTGGCCAGCAGCGGCTACTACGACTCGGTGTTCCTCACGCTCGACACCGAGAGCGGCAACCCGCTGGCCGCGCCGGTCATCGCGCAACTGCGCGAGGCGCCGCTGCAGAAAGTGGTGCTGGGGGCCGGATTCACCACCGACAACGGCCCGCGCCTGTCGATCGACCACATCCACAACCAGATTCCGCTGCTCGGCTGGCGCGCGGTCTCGCGGCTTTCGGTGGACAACGACATCCAGTCGCTGGGCACCGAGTGGAACGCGATTCCCGATGACAAGGGCTGGCGCTGGTTCTCCGGCGCCGAACTCAAGCGCGAGGAATCGGGCAGCTACATCGTCGACAGCGGCCGGCTGCGCGGCGGGCGCAACAAATCCAGCGACCACATCGATCGCAGCTACTTCCTGCAGTACGACTACGCGCAGAACCGCGGCATCGACGCGCCGCCCTCGGCCTCGGCGGTCACCGCCAACTGGGGCTGGACCGGGCGCTACTTCGACAACAACTCGGCCCCCACGCGCGGCTACGCGCTCGCGCTCGAACTCGCGGCCGGCTACACGCTCACGGGCGAGCAGACGCCCTTCACCCGCACCTATGTGCGCGGGCTGGGCATCCTTCCGATCGGCTCGGCCGATGACACCGAAGCGCGCGCCCGCCGCAGCCGCCTGCAGTTGCGCCTTGAGGCCGGCGCGGTGTCTGCGAAAGACTCCGCGCAGATTCCTTCCACGCTGATGTTCCTCACCGGCGGCGACACCACCGTGCGCGGCTACAGCTACAAGCAGATCGGCACCGTGCGCGCGGACGGCCAGACGGTGGCCGGCCGCTACCTCGGCGTGGCGAGCGTCGAATGGCAGCGCCCCTTCGTCTACAACAACAAGCTCACCGAATGGGAGAGCGTGGTGTTCGTCGATGCCGGTGCCGTGGCCGACAAGCCCGGCGAGCTCAAGCCCAAGGTGGGCGTGGGCGTGGGCGCGCGCTGGCGCAGCCCGGTCGGGCCGGTGCAGGCCGATCTGGCCTACGGCGTGGACACGAAGAAATTCCGCCTGCACTTTCGCCTCGGCTTCACCTTCTGACCGCACAGCATTCGATGTCGAACGAAGAAGCCGTCTCCAACCCGATGCCGCCCGTGCCGCCGGCCGCCAAGCGCTCGCGCGCGCGCCGCGTCGTGCGCGCGCTGGCATGGACCTTCGCGGGCCTCTTCCTCGCCGTGCTGCTGCTCGTCGCGGGCGCATGGTGGTGGCTGGGCTCGAACACTTCGCTCGCCTTCGCGCTGGCGCAAGCGGCGCAGCGCCTCCCTGCAGGCCAGACGCTCGAAAGCCGCGACGTAACCGGGTCGCTGCGCACCGGCGGGCACATCGGCTGGCTCAAGTACCAGAGCGAGAGCATCGCCGTGGAGGTGAACGACGCCACCATCGGCTGGCAGTTCGCGCCACTCTTCCAGCGCAAGGTGCAGCTCGGCGAGGTGCATGCGAAGCAGGTGCTGATCGAGAAGCGCGGTGCGCCGAGCGAAGAGCCCACCCAGCCGCTCGAACAACTTGTGCTGCCCGTCGACGTGGATGTGCCCTTCCGCATCGACGAGGTGCGCTGGGCCGGTCCGCCCG
This sequence comes from Variovorax sp. W2I14, assembly GCF_050435205.1. Lineage (NCBI taxonomy): Bacteria > Pseudomonadati > Pseudomonadota > Betaproteobacteria > Burkholderiales > Comamonadaceae > Variovorax > Variovorax sp. W2I14. Next base: position 4,182,497 of record NZ_JBNDJX010000001.1, read on the forward strand.
TGCTGGAGGCGAAGAACCTCACCGGCAGCTACGTCTACAAGAACGCCGAGCACGCGCTCGAAGTGAAGGGCGTCGACATCGCAGATGGCCACTACAGCGCACGCGTCAAGCTGCAGGGTCCCGCGCCGATGGCGATCGACGCAGCGCTCGATGGCCGCGTGAAGGCGCCGCTCGCCGAAGACCACAACATCGATGTGATCGCGCAAGCCACCGTGAAGGGCACGCTCGCCGGCACGGCCGCGCGCCTGCAGGTCGCCGCCGAACTCAAGCCCGCCGAAGAGAACGCCGATGCGCCGATGGAAGCCAAGCTGCAGGCGCAGATCGCCCCTTGGCTGCCGCAGCCGGTGATCGATGCCAAGGCCGACCTGCGCAATGTCGACGCATCGAGCCTCTGGCCCGGTGTGCCGGAAACCCAGCTCACCGGCACCGTCTCGGTCGAACCCGATCCGGATGCGGGCGCGTCCGCATGGAAGGCCTCGGCCGACATCCGCAACGCCCTGCCCGGCCCGTGGGACCGATCGAAGCTCCCGGTCGAACAGGTGCAAGGCCGCGTCGGCTTCGATGGCACCAACTGGACCATCCCCGAAGCCACCGTGCGCGCCGGCGGCGGCCGCATCGATGCCGAAGGGCGCTGGAGCCCCGCACCCGCGCCCTGGCAGATTCGCGCGACGGTGCGCAGCGTGCGGCCCGGCGCACTGCACAGCGAACTCGCCGGCGCGCCCGTCAGCGGCCAGGTGACGGCGCAGCAGCGCGAAGACACCATCACCTTCGACGCATCGCTCAAGGCCGAAGGCGGCGCGGGCAGCAAGTCGCTGCCGGGCTTCGCGCTCGACCGCGCGCTGGCGCAGGGCCAGTGGAAAGACCAGGTGCTCGACCTGCGCACGCTGCGCATCGAAGCCCAGCGCGCGAGCGTCGACGGCAAGCTGCAGGTGCGCGTGGCCGAGCAGGCCGCGAGCGGCAAGCTCAACCTCATGCTGCCCGGCGGCGGTGCGCAGGTCGAGGGCCGCATCGCGCCGGACGCGGGCGCAGGCGACATCAAGGCGCGCATCGACGATGCCGACACCCTGCAGCGCTGGGTCGAAGGCCTGCCCGGTCTCTCGGGCGTGTTCGCAGGCACGACGGCCAAGGGCTCGGCGCGGCTCGACGCGAGCTGGCAAGGCGGCTGGCGGACCATCCAGCGCCGCATCGAGAACGCGAACGCACCGGCGCAGCGCGGCATTGCGGAGCCCACGCTCAAGGCCGCGCTCACCGTGCCCCGCCTCGACCTCAACCTGCCGGCCGCGCAGCCGGGCGGCACCGCCACAGCGGTGCAATTGCGCGAACTGCAGGTCGACCTGGCCGGCAGCCTCGCGCAGGCCGCGCTCACGCTGAAAGGCGAAGCCACCACCGGCACCCAGAAGATCACGCTCGACACCCGTGCCAGCGGCGGCATCGCCGGCGCCAACCAGTGGCGCGCCGCCCTCGCCAGCCTGCGCCTGCAGGCGCAGGACAGCGCCCGCCCCGGCAACCCGTGGATCGTGGAGTTGAGCCGCGAAGTCACCGCCACCATCCGCGCCGGCGGCAATCCGGCCCGCCTCGACGTCGAAGCCTCCGCCGCGTCGGCCACGCTGCGCGGCCCCGTGCCCGGCACCGTGCGCATCGATTGGCAGCCGCTGCGCTTCAGCCAGAGCGGCGCCGCGCCCAACAAGGTGTTCCGCATGCAGTCAAAGGGCCAGATGCAGGGCTTGCCGATGGCCTGGGCCGGCGCCTTCGGTGCGAGCTCGACGCTCAGCGAACTGGGCATCAGCGGCGACCTGATGTTCGACGGCGACTGGGACATCGACGCCGGCGACACGCTGCGCGCCAAGGCCCGCATCGCGCGCCAGAGCGGCGACATCCGCGTGCAGGCCGGCGAGGCCGCGCTGGTCACCCGCATCACGAGCACCGGCACGGGCACGGCGAGCGAGCGCACGATGAATTCCGCCTCGGCGGGCGGCGCCGATTCGCCCAGCACCCCCGCGGGCCTGCGCCAGGCCGAGCTGCGCCTCGACGCCGAAGGCGATGCGGTGCGCGCCACGCTGGCCTGGGACAGCGAACGCGCCGGCAAGATCAACGCCGACATGAACACGCGCGTCACGCATCGCGCAGGCGGCTGGCAGTGGGCGCCCGATGCGCCGCTCGGCGGCAGCATCAAGGCCACGCTGCCGAACCTGGGCGTGTGGTCGATGCTCGCGCCGCCGGGCTGGCGCATCGCCGGCACGCTCGACGCCAACGCCACGCTCTCGGGCAACCGCGCAGCGCCGCGCTGGAACGGCACGCTCGGCGCCGACAAGCTCGCGCTGCGCGCACCGGTCGAAGGGCTGGACCTGCGCGACGGGCGCCTGCGCGCCAGCCTCGCCGGCGACCGCATCGAGATCACCGAGTTCACGCTCAAGGGCGGCGCCGGCAGCTCGGCCCGCATCGGCGGCCAGAGCGGCAACCGCAGCACCGCGGCAAGCGAGGCGGGCACCGATGGCGGATCGCTTTCGGCGCGCGGCGACATGAGCTGGGGCGCCGCACCGGGCACCGCCACGCCGAGCATCCGCATGGCCCTGCAAGGCGAACTGCGCGCACTGCGCGTGCTGGTGCGCACCGACCGGCAGGTCACGCTCTCGGGCGACCTGCAGGCGCGGCTCGATGCCGGCCAGTTCACCGTGCGCGGCAAGCTCAAGACCGACCGCGCCGTCATCATCCTGCCCGACGAAACCGCGCCGAGTCTCGGCACCGACGTGGTCGTGCGCTCGGCCGCCAAGGACCGCGAAGCGGCCGAGGCCGCGCAGCGCGAATCGGCCCGCGCCGACGCCCAGGCCGCCAAGCCGCAGACCGCGAAGCCGCCCGACATCGTCGTGAACTTCGACCTCGGCGACGACTTCGCGGTGCAGGGCCGCGGCATCACGACGCGGCTCGAAGGCGACCTGGAAATCCGCAGCACCAAGCTCAACGCGCCGCCGCGCATCACCGGCGAGGTGAAGACCGTGAAGGGCCAGTACCGCGCCTACGGCCAGCAGCTCGATGTGGAAACCGGCGTGGCGCGCTTCAACGGGCCTTTCGACAACCCGCAGCTGGACATCCTCGCGATCCGCCCGAACATCTCTCAGCGCGCGGGCGTGCAGATCTCGGGCAGCGCGCAGTCGCCGCGCGTGAAGCTCTATTCGGAGCCCGCGCTCTCCGATGCGGAAACGCTCTCGTGGGTGATCCTCGGGCGCGCTTCGGCCACCAGCGGCGGCGAGTCGGCGCTGCTGCAGCAGGCCGCGCTCGCGGTGCTGGGCAAGATCGGCAAGAGCGGCAGCGGCGGCAGCCTCGCCAGCCGCTTCGGCCTCGACGAACTCGGCTTCAAGGGCCCGGGCAGCGGCGGCGATCTGCGCGAGTCGGCGGTCACGCTGGGCAAGCGGCTGTCGAAGGATTTCTACGTGACCTACGAACGCAGCGTCGGCGGCACCTTCGGCACGCTCTTCATCTTCTACGACCTGACGACACGCCTCACGCTGCGCGGACAGGCGGGCCAGACCAGCGGCCTCGACCTGATCTACACCCTGAAGTACGACTGATCGAAATCCTGGTACGTCGCCCCGGAGATTTCGAAACAGGACGAAAGCGATGGATTCGCGCCGAGGGCAAGGCGCAAACCGCAGCGATACCCGTAGGTATCGCGAGGATTTGCAACGCCGCCATCGGGGCGAAGACGCGCTTTCGTGTTTCGAAATCTCTGGGGCGATGTACTAGGGACTTCGATCTTGACCGGGCCGAACCCGGAGTTAACAATTCGTTGACGCCTTCACCGAGGAGCGACGATGAAAAATGATGGAGACAAGGGCGGCCACAGCCCGGTTCCGGTATCGGACCGTCAGACCTACGACCCGCCGGCAGCGCAACGGATCACGCTCGTGCGCAGCGCACTGCATGCAGTGATCGCGGTCATCGCGCTCCTTGCGATCGGCACGTCGATTCCGCACTGGGGCGGCGAGGAATTTCCCGTGATGAGCCTGGTGATCTATGTCGCCGGCATGGTGTTCATCGCGATGCCGCTGTGCCTTTGCTATGAGGCGCTGCTGAAGTCGCAGCAGGAGCGGAACTGGGGCGTCTAGCCGCCGCGGCCGATCTGCCGGCGGTGCGGCGGCGGTGAGCATCGCGGCCAGATTCCGCTGCTGCTCACCGCGTTGAAAACGACGCGCGCCCGATCAGCCCGCGTCGCCGCCCCCCGGCGGAAACTGCTCTTTCCTTCCCGCCAGCTCGACCGCCCCGCCCGGCAGCAGGTTCGCGCGATGGCTGCGCACGGCCGACGCGACGATCGGCATCAGCTGCGTCGCGCCGCCCGCTTCGAGCGCGCGGATCAGCTGCATGCGCATGCTCGGCGCCCAGAACGATTTCAGGTGCGCCGCGATTGCGCCCGTCGCCAGCGTCGCGTTGTCGGGCGACTGGGCCTGGAAGAAGCTGCCGATCTGGTTGGCCATCTTGACCAGTTGCGCCGTCGGATCGTGGTCGTGCATGCACTGCCTTTGAAGAGATGAAGTAGCTTGCCGGCAGCTCGCGTCAGTGCGCGCGGCGCCCGGTTGATGTGGATGTGAGTTCCTGCCCAGCCGTCGCCACGCGCTCCGGGTGGCTGTAGACGGCCAGGTCGTCCTTGCGCGCGAAGCCGACCAGCGTGAGCCGCGCGCGTTCCGCTGTGGCGACCGCGAACGAAGTCGGCGCGGACACGGCGGCCAGCAGCGGCACAGCCGCCATCGCAGTCTTCTGCACCATCTCGAAACTCGCGCGACTGGTGACGGCGATGAAGCCGGTCGACGCATCGATGTCATTGCTCGCGAGCGCGCCGATGAGCTTGTCGAGCGCGTTGTGGCGGCCCACGTCTTCGCGCAGCCACATCACCTCGCCTTCGGCGGAGCACCACGCCGCCGCGTGCACCGCACCGGTGGCCTGCTGCAACGTCTGCAGCGACTGGAACTGCGACATCGCGCGCGCGATGGCCTGGCGCTCCAGCGCCACGGTGGCATCGCCAAGCACCGGCAGTTCGCGCGACACATGCGCCAGGCTCTCGGTGCCGCAAAGGCCGCAGCCGGTGCGGCCCGCGATCGTGCGGCGCCGCTGCTTCAAGCGGTTGAACGCGGCGCTCGACACCTGCAGCCGCACCGTGATGCCGAGGTCCGAGGGCGCAATGTCCACCGAATAGAGTTCGTGCGCCGCATCGAGGATGCCTTCGCCGAGCGAGAAGCCGAGCGCGAAGTCTTCCAGGTCCAGCGGCGTCGCGAGCATCACCGCGTGCGAGATGCCGTTGAACTCCAGCGCCACGGGCACTTCCTCGGCCACCCAGTCCTGCACCGCGTAGGCTTCGCCGCCGCGCACGCCGTGCACCGGCAGCAGCAGCGCGCCTTCGCAGAAGGTGTCGGCGCCTTCGGCGGCCGGCAGGGTGGCGATGTTGTTCATGGCGCGCTTGCTTCCCTACTTCGCGGGGATCGTCTCGTTGCTGCGGTCCGTCGCAGACGCGGCGGTCGCCAGGTCGAGCTGCGTCTTGTTGAAGCGGCTGTACTCCTGCTGCCAGGTCGAGGGCTGCATCACCGGCATCACCTGCACCGCCGTCACCTTGTACTCGGGGCAGTTGGTGGCCCAGTCGGAGTTGTCGGTGGTGATCACGTTGGCGCCCGACTCGGGGAAGTGGAAGGTCGTGTAGACCACGCCCGGCTGCATGCGCTCGGACACCGTGGCGCGCAACACCGTCTCGCCCGCGCGGCTCTGGATGCCGACCCAGTCGTCGTCCTTCACGCCGCGCTCTTCCGCATCGTGCGGATGGATCTCCAGCCGGTCTTCGCCGTGCCACAGGTTGTTGTCGGTGCGGCGCGTCTGCGCGCCCACGTTGTATTGCGAGAGGATGCGCCCGGTGGTCAGCAGCAGCGGGAACTTGCGCGTGACCTTCTCGTCGGTGGCCACGTACTGCGTGACGATGAAACGCCCCTTGCCGCGCACGAAGGCATCGATGTGCATCGTCGGCGTGCCCTCGGGTGCGTCGTCGTTGCAGGGCCACTGGATGCTGCCGAGTTCGTCCAGGCGCTTGTAGCTCACGCCGTGGAAGGTCGGCGTCAGCGCGGCGATCTCGGCCATGATGTCCTCGGGACTCTTGTAGTCCATCGGATAGCCCAGCGCTTGCGCGAGCTTCACGGTGATCTCCCAATCTGCGAGGCCCGCCTTCGGCGGCATCACCTTGCGAACGCGCGAGATGCGGCGCTCGGCGTTGGTGAAGGTGCCGTCCTTCTCGAGGAACGACGAACCCGGCAGGAACACGTGGGCGTACTTGGCGGTTTCGTTGAGGAACATGTCCTGCACCACCACGCATTCCATCGCCATCATGGCCGCGGCCACATGCTGCGTGTTGGGGTCCGACTGCACGATGTCCTCGCCCTCGCAATAGAGGCCCTTGAAGCCGCCGCCGATGGCGGACTCGAACATGTTGGGAATGCGCAGGCCCGGCTCCGGATCGATGGTCACGCCCCAGGCCGCTTCGAACGATGCACGCGTGGTGCTGTCCGACACATGGCGGTAGCCCGGCAGCTCGTGCGGGAACGAGCCCATGTCGCACGCACCCTGCACATTGTTCTGGCCGCGCAGCGGGTTCACGCCCACGCCTTCGCGGCCGACGTTGCCGGTGGCCATGGCGAGGTTGGCGATGCCCATCACCGTGGTGGAGCCCTGGCTGTGCTCGGTCACGCCCAGGCCGTAGAAGATCGCGCCGTTGGCGGCGCTCGCGAACAGGCGCGCCGCTGCGCGCATCTCGGCAGCCGGCACGCCGGTGGCCTTCTCGGTGGCTTCGGGCGATTGCTCGGGCTGCGCGACGAAATCTCTCCAGGCGGCGAACGAAGCGGTGTCGCAGCGCTCGGCAATGAAGGCATCGGCCGTGAGCCCTTCGGTCACGATCACGTGTGCGAGCGCGGTGACCACGGCCACGTTGGTGCCGGGCTTGAGCTGCAAGTGATGCGAGGCCTTCACGTGCGGCGACTTCACGATGTCGATGCGGCGCGGATCGACCACGATCAGCTTGGCGCCTTCGCGCAGCCGCTTCTTCATGCGCGAGGCGAACACCGGGTGACCATCGGTCGGGTTGGCGCCGATCACCATGATCACGTCCGCCTTCTCCACCGACTTGAAGGTCTGCGTGCCGGCCGATTCGCCCAGCGTCTGCTTCAGGCCGTAGCCCGTGGGCGAGTGGCACACGCGGGCGCAGGTGTCGACGTTGTTGTTGCCGAAAGCCGCACGCACCAGCTTCTGCACGAGGTAGGTTTCTTCATTCGTGCAGCGCGACGACGTGATGCCACCGATGGAGTCCTTGCCGTACTTGGCCTGCAGGCGCTTGAATTCGCCGGCCGCGTAGTTGAGCGCGGTGTCCCAGCTCACCTCCTGCCACGGGTCGCTGATGTTCTTGCGGATCATCGGCTTGAGCATGCGGTCCTGGTGCGTGGCGTAGCCCCAGGCGAAGCGGCCCTTCACGCACGAGTGGCCTTCGTTGGCCTTACCGTCTTTCCACGGCGTCATGCGCACGACCTCGTTGCCCTTCATCTCGGCCTTGAAGGCGCAGCCCACGCCGCAGTAGGCGCAGGTGGTGATGATGCTGTGCTCGGGCTGACCGAGCCAGATCACCGATTTCTCCTGCAAGGTGGCCGTCGGGCAGGCTTCGACGCAGGCGCCGCAGCTCACGCACTCCGACTCCATGAAGGCTTCGTCCTGCCCCGGCGACACGCGCGACTCGAAGCCGCGGCCGCTGATGGTCAGCGCGAAGGTGCCCTGCGTTTCCTCGCAGGCGCGCACGCACCGGTTGCACACGATGCACTTCGAAGGGTCATACGTGAAGTACGGGTTCGACTCGTCCTTCTGGTCCTTCAGGTGGTTCGCGCCGTCGAAGCCGTAGCGCACGTTGCGCAGGCCGGTGACGCCCGCCATGTCCTGCAGCTCGCAGTTGCCGTTGGCCGAGCAGGTGAGGCAGTCGAGCGGATGGTCGGAGATGTAGAGCTCCATCACGCCCTTGCGCAAGTCTTGCAGCTTGGGCGTTTGCGTGCGCACCTTCATGCCGGCTTCGGCCGGCGTGGTGCACGAGGCCGGAAAGCCCTTGCGGCCTTCGATCTCGACCAGGCACAGGCGGCACGAGCCGAACGGCTCCAGGCTGTCGGTGGCGCAGAGCTTGGGCACGTTGATGCCGGCATCCACGGCCGCGCGCATCAGCGAGGTGCCCGCGGGCACGGTGACTTCGTTGCCGTCGATCTCCAGCGTCACTTCGCGCGTCGATTCGCGCTTGGGGGTGCCGTAGTCGATTTCTTTCAGATGGTCGAGCATGTGTTCTTGTCTCCTGCTGCTTGTGCGGTGCGGTGCGAGCGACGCGCTCAAGCAGCCTTGCGATCGGGGACCACGAGACCGAAGTCCTGTGGGAAATGGTCGAGTGCGGACAGCACCGGGAACGGCGTCATGCCGCCCATGGCGCACAGCGAACCGTGGACCATGGTGTTGCACAGGTCGCGCAGCAGGATGACGTGCTCCACGCGCTTGTTGTCCGCGCGGATCTTGTCGATCACCTCGACGCCGCGGGTCGATCCGATGCGGCACGGCGTGCACTTGCCGCACGACTCGATGGCGCAGAACTCCATCGCATAGCGCGCGAGCTTCGACAAATCGGCCGTGTCGTCGTGCACCACGATGCCGCCGTGGCCCACCGTGCCGCCCACGGCCGCATAGGCCTCGTAGTCCAGCGGCAGGTCCCATTGCGATTCGGGCAGGTAGGCACCCAGCGGGCCGCCGACCTGCACCGCCTTGATCGGCCGGCCCGATGCAGAGCCGCCGCCATAGTCGTACAGCAGCTCGCGCAGCGTGACGCCGAAGGCCTTCTCGACCAGCCCGCCGTGCTTGATGTTGCCGGCCAGCTGCATCGGCAGCGTGCCGCGCGAACGGCCCACGCCGAAGTCGCGGTAGTACTCCGCGCCGCGCGCAAGAATCAGCGGCACGCTCGCGAGCGTGATCACGTTGTTGATGAGCGTCGGCTGCCCGAAGAGCCCGGTGATCGCCGGCAGCGGCGGCTTGGCGCGCACGATGCCGCGCTTGCCTTCCAGGCTTTCGAGCAGCGCGGTTTCTTCGCCGCACACATACGAGCCCGCGCCCTTGCGCACTTCGAGCCAGAAGGTCTGGCCCGAGCCGAGGATGTTCTCGCCGAGGAAGCCGGCGGCTTCCGCCGCGCGGATCGCCTCGTTCATCGTCGCGATGGCGTGCGGGTATTCGGAACGGATGTAGACGTAGCCCTTGGTCGCGCCGGTGGCGATGCCTGCGATGGTCATGCCCTCGACAAGCATGAGCGGGTCGCCCTCCATCGTCATGCGGTCGGAGAAAGTGCCCGAGTCGCCTTCGTCGGCATTGCAGACGATGTACTTCTGCGCGGCCGGCGTCGCCATCACCGTCTTCCACTTGATGCCGGCCGGGAACGCCGCGCCGCCACGGCCGCGCAGGCCGGAGTCGAGCACCTGCTGCACCACTTCCTCGGGCTTGAGGCCGAGCGCGCGGCGCAGGCCCGCATAGCCTTCGTGCGCTTCGTAGTCGGCGACCGACACGGGATCGGTGATGCCCATGCGCGCGAAGGTCAGGCGCTCCTGCTTCTTCAGGTAGGGGATCTCTTCGGTCAGGCCGAGCGAGAGCGGGTGCGTCTGCGCGCCTTCGGCGAAGCCGGCATCGAACAGGTCGGCCACGTCGTCGATGGTCACCGGCCCGTAAGCCACGCGACCGGCGGGCGTGCTCACCTCGACCATGGGCTCCAGCCAGAACAGGCCGCGCGACCCGTTGCGCACCATGCCGAAAGACACGCCGCGAATCGCGGCTTCCTGCGCGATGCGCTCGGCCACGCGTTCAGCGCCGACTGCCAGTGCGGCCGAATCGCGCGGGACATAGATGGTGAGGCTCATGCGCAGCTTCCGTATTGCGCCACCAGCGCATCGAACGAACGCGTCGTCATGCGCGCGTGCGGTTCTTCGTTGATCGTCATCGCGGGCGACGAGGCACAGAGGCCGAGGCAGAAGGCCGGCTCCAGCGTGAAGTTGCCGTCCTTCGAGTGGCCATGCGCGCTGCAGCCGAGGCGAAGCTCCGCATGGGCCAGCAGCGCATCGGCGCCCATCGACTGGCAGGCCTCGGCCCGGCAGATCTGGATCACATGGCGCGCCGCGGGTGCGGAGCGGAAGTGGTGGTAGTAGGTGATGACGCCATGCACTTCGGCGCGCGAGAGGTTCACCCCCTCGGCGATCGTCGTCACGGTGTGCGGCGGTATGTAGCCCAGCGCGTCCTGCACGTCGTGAAGGATCGGGAGCAGCGCCCCCGGCTCTTCCGCGCGTTGGAGCAGCACCTGGCGCACCGCGGCCAGTTCATCGGATTCGCTCATCGTGGCGTGTCGGCCCACTTCGTTCATGCGGCGCTCCTTACCGGGTTGTCATTCATCGTGGGTTTTTGCTCTTCCGGCTTTTTCATCCTACGACCGAAATACGCTCGCAGACACTGCCGATTGCCCTAGGAAAACATTGCGGTTTCCCGCTCTGGAGGCACTGTCGAGGAATACGAAGGCAAAGACCTTGACTCAGGTCAATTTCCCGGAAACAAGGGGCCGGGCGCCACGTCGAGCCGGACGTAGCCGGTACCGCCCGCGGCCAGCAGGTACTCGCGGCCCAGCGGGCCGAGGCCGGACTTCACTGCCGCGTTTGGAAAGCTCAGGGAAAGCGAGGCCGCGAACTGCGGCCACCTTGTCGAGCAGGTCGTGCGGAACGCCGACCTCGGTGCGGATGGCCAACTGCGGCACGGTCTGCCGCAGCCCCAGCAACCCGTACAAGCAAAGGGCACCGCACCCCTGGCCGATGTGCTGCGCTCGCGCGCCTCACGCATCGGCCTTCGCTGACTGAAAGAACGATGGAATCAGGACGCCTGGCGGCTGGCCTCGATGTGCTTGCGGCGCATCGGACGCAATACGAACCAGGCCATCAGCGCGGCCGCGGCATTGACCGCACTCGCGACGATGAACACCGCATGCCAGCTTCCGGTGGATGCAGCGAGCACGCTGGAGAGCGGCACCAGCAGCGAGGCCGTGCCCTTCGCGGTGTAGAGCATGCCGGCGTTCGATGCGGCGTACTTGGAGCCGAAGGTGTCGGCGCAGGTCGAGGGGAACAGGCTGTAGATCTCGCCCCAGGCGAAGAACACCATGCCGGTCAGCAGCACGAAGAGGATCGGGTTCTGGCCGTAGTGGTACAGCGCCAGGATGCCGACCGCTTCGAGCGCGAAGGCGACGAACATCGTCTGCTCGCGGCCGATCTTGTCGGAGACCCAGCCGAAGAAGGGCCGCGTCAGGCCGTTGAGCACGCGGTCGATGGCGAGCGCGAAGGTCAGCGCGGGCAGCACCAGGCCCATGATGTTGACCGGCACGTCCATGATCTTGAAGTCCTGCGCAATGGGCGCGAGCTGCGCGGTGGCCATCAGGCCGCCGGCCGCCACCATCACGAACATCGCGTACATCACCCAGAAGATGGGCGAACGCAGTACCTCCGACGGTGCGTAGTCGCGCTGCGACTGCTGCACGTTGCCGCGGCTCGACGCCGCCTTCACGTGATCGGGTGCACGGGTGAGCAACCAGGCCAGGGCGAAGACGATCACGCCCTGACCGATCCCAAAATAGAGAAACGCGGACTCGTAGCCGCTGGTCTTGATCATCACGGAGATCGGGATGATCGTGAGGGCCGAGCCGGCACCGAAGCCCGCGGCGGTCATGCCCGCTGCAAGCCCGCGCCGATCGGGAAACCACTTGAGCGCATTGCCCACGCAGGTGCCGTACACCGCGCCCGCGCCGATACCGCCAACGGCCGCTGCGACGTAAAGCATCGGCAGCGAAGCGGCGAACGAATTCATCACCCAGCCGAGGCCGCAGAGCACGCCGCCCACGAGCACCACGGGGCGTGGGCCGAAGCGGTCGACGAGGTAGCCCTCGATGGGCACGAGCCAGGTTTCGGTGAGGACGAAGATGGTGAAGGCGACCTGGATCGCGGCGCGGCTCCAGCCGTGTTTTTCAGCGATGGGGTTGACGAAGAGGGTCCAGCCGTATTGCAGGTTCGCAATCATCGCCATGCAGACGATGCCGATCAGCAACTGTCCCCATCGATACGCTTCGGACCGCTTGGCGGTGACGGCGTAGGTGGAATCCGAAGGTGGATACATCGCGGGGTTGGAACCCGCAATCGTGGTGGTTGGCCGAGTCATGGAGTTGTCCTTAATGTTTTGATGAGTCCGACGGTCTCGGGAAAGACGACGCAATCAGCGAGTGAAAAACGGGAAATGAATCACTTGTTTTTGCGCGTGGATGACTGTCGGACTGCACGACTCAAAAACTCTTGACCGCAGTCAAGTTCACACGAATCGCGAGTTGCGAGACCCCCGAGATATCCCTAGCACTTGGCTTCGTTTTTGGAAGGGCTTGGTGATGCGGTGTTGTTGTTCTTGGCGCTGTTGTTCAGGGCGGCGATCACGCCGACGGGGTACCTTGCTGCGCGAATGTCCCCCGCCTTCGGCTCCTCCTTTATTTCGCTGCGCAAGGCACCCCATCGGCGTGCTCGTTTTCAGAGCAGTCGTTGATCAGCGATATGCCAGCAGCGTGCCCAAGTGCGCAGGGCATCGGGTGCTCCCCGCAGCGAAATAAAGGAGGAGCGAAGCGGGGGACATTCGCGGAGGGGAGTACCCGGTGGCCTGCGCACACGCCCTGAACAACGGCGTAATTCGCGTGCTTGCACCCTACATCCATCGGGAGAAAAATTGACCTAGGTCAAGAAACTCGAAATCAGCGTTTGCGATCGTCTAGGGTAAACCCTAAAATTGCGGGTAATCCCTTCAGTCTTTTTGATTCAACTTCTTAGGAGCATTTCCATGAGCAACACCACCCTCGATTCCCGCGCGATCCGCACTGCCCCGCAATCGGCCACCAACGACGATGCACTGCGCGATCTGGTCGCCGCAATGCCCATCGTGATCATGTACAAGGCCGCCCGCGCCGCACTCGTGCAGCACCGCAAGAGCATCCGCAGCGCACTGACCAACTGATCGATCGTGCCCCGCCCCAAAGACAAAGAGCGCTTCCAGCGCTCTTTTGTTTTTTCAGGCCTGCTGTTGTCGTGACTCCAGCGGTTTGAACGGCACGATCTGCGAGATCAGCGATGCGCCATCGCTCAGCAGAAAGTCCTTGAAGGCTTGCGCCACCGGCGGCAGGCGCTTGGTGCGGCGATGCACCACGTACCAGTTGAGCATCAACGGAAAACCTTCCACGTCGAGCACGCAGAGGCTGCCGGCCTTCAGCTCCTGGCTGATGGTGTGCGCCGAGACGAAGCTCACGCCCATGCCCGCGATCACCGCCTGCTTGATCGTCTCTGTGCTGCGGATTTCCATCGCGATGTTGATGTGCTCCAGCTCGCGCCCGAAGCCGTCTTCCATCGAGTGCCAGGTGTCCGAGGCCCTCTCGCGCACCACGAACGGCTCGCGCATCAAGCGCTTCAATGGAATGCCCGGCACGCCCACCAGCGGATGCGTCGGCGGCGCGACGATCACGTAAGGGTGCGGCGCAAAGGCCTGGTTCGACGTGTCGAGATCGGTGGGCGGCCGCACCATGATCGCGAGGTCGGTGAGGTTCTCCGCGATGTGGGTCAAGAGCCCCTCGCGGTTGTGCACGGTGAAGTTCAGCGTCACGCCGCGGTGGCGGCTCGCGAACTCCACCAACAGGCGCGGAAAGAAGTAGTCCCCCGCGCTGATGACGCCCACATTGAGCTTGCCGCCCGAGACGCCCTTGAACTGCATCATCGCGTTCTCGGCCGCCTCGAACTGCTGGATGATCGCGCGGCTGATCTGCAGCAGCTCGGCGCCCGCTGGCGTCAGGAAGATCTTCTTGCCGAACTGCTCGAACAGCACGTTGCCCGCATGCTCCTCGAGCTTGGCGACCTGCGTGGAAACGGCCGGCTGCGTGAGGTGAAGTTCCTCCGCCGCGCGCGAAAAACTCAAGAGCCGCGCGACCGCCTCGAAGACCTTCAACTGGCGCAGGGTTGCGTGCTTCATCAGACAGGGTCAAAAGATCGTTCGGGCTGAGAACCCCGGCCGTTCGGGTTGAGCTTGTCGAAACCTCGCGCGGCGCTTCGACAAGCTCAGCGTGAACGGTGGGTGGGGCAACGTTCTTCCCAGGCGATCGGCATCAGTTCGGAATTCGTGCAACGTGCAACAGGTTCGTCGTGCCCGACAAGCCGAACGGCAACCCCGCCACCACCACCACGTCATCGCCCGCTTTCGCGAACCCTTCGGCCTGCGCGGTGCGGCAGGCGCAGTCGATCATCTCGGCCACGTCGTGCACATCGTCCACGAGCGCCGCATGCACGCCCCACACCATCGCCATGCGGCGCGCCGCCGCCACATCGGGCGTGAGGCTCAGGATCGGCACCGCGGGCCGCTCGCGTGCGGCGCGCAGGCTCGTGAAGCCCGACGAGGTGTAGGTGACGGTGGCCGCCGGCGCGAGCAGCGCGGCCACCTGGCGCATCGAGGCGCACACGGCATCGGCCGTGGTCGACAGCGCCGCATCGTGCGTCGCATCGATACCGGTGCGGTACGACGGATCGGCCTCCACGCGCGCGACGATGCGGTCCATCATGCCGACCGCTTCGAGCGGGTACTTGCCCGAAGCCGATTCGGCCGAGAGCATCACCGCATCGACGCCGTCGTAGATGGCGGTCGCCACGTCGGACACTTCGGCGCGCGTGGGCACGGGCGCAGCGATCATCGATTCGAGCATCTGCGTGGCCACCACCACCGGCTTGCCGTGCTGGCGGCAGGCGCGCACGATGCGGCGCTGCAGCTCGGGCACCTGCTCGGGCGGCAGCTCCACGCCGAGGTCGCCGCGCGCGACCATGACGCCGTCGGCCAGCGCGACGATGCCGTCCAGGTGCTCGATGGCCGCGGGCTTCTCCAGCTTGGCCATGATCCATGCGCGCTTGCCGATGATCTCGCGCGCCTCGGTGATGTCTTCAGGTCTTTGCACGAACGAGAGCGCGACCCAGTCGACGCCCATCGAGAGGCCGAAGTCCAGGTCGTCGCGGTCCTTCGGGGTGAGCGGCGAAATGGGAAGCAGCACGCTTGGCACATTGACGCCCTTGCGGTCGGAGATCGGCCCGCCGACCACCACCGTCGTCTCCGCGAAATCGGCGCCATGGCTCTCCACGCGCAGGCGCAGCTTTCCGTCGTCCAGCAGGAGGTCGGTGCCGGCCTGCAGCGCCGCGAAGATCTCGGGGTGCGGCAGCGGTGCGCGGCGGTAGTCGCCGCTGGTCTTCGTGTCCATGTCGAGGCGAAAGCGCCGCCCTGCTTCGAGCTGCGCGCGTCCGCCTTCGAAGGTGCCCAGCCGCAGCTTCGGGCCCTGCAGGTCGAGCAGCACGCCGATGGGCCGGCCGAACTCTTTCTCGAGCCGGCGGATCGCCTCCAGCCGGCGCGCGTGGTCGTGCTGCGAGCCGTGGCTGAAGTTCAGCCGGAAGACATCCACGCCACGCTCGAACAGCGCACGAATGGCTTGCTCGTCGGGTGTGGCCGGGCCGAGCGTGGCGACGATCTTTGCGCTGCGTGTGCGTCTCATGGGATGGCCTGTGTTTTGGGATGGGCGTTCACGGTACGGCTGTTGCTCCCTCTCCCCTCGGGGAGAGGGCTGGGGTGAGGGCCGGCGGCGATGGCGGAAGCTGCACGCGTGTGAAGGCCCATGCCCTCACCCTCACCCTCTCCCCAAGGGGAGAGGGAGAAAGACATGTCGCTCATGCCGCGACCTCATGGAGCTTGACGCGCCCGCGCTGCTCTTCCATGGTCCGCGCAAGCAGCTTGACCAGCGTGTAGACGGTGTCGATGTGCGGCGTCGATGTGTCGGTCAAGCGCGCCAGTTCGACCACCGCGCCCACCAGCGCATCGATCTCCGGCGCGCGACCGGCTTCGACGTCCTGCAGCATCGAGGTCTTGTGCTTGCCGACCTTCTCGGCGCCGGCGATGCGCTTTTCCAGCGTCACGCGGAACTCGATGCCCAGCTTGTGCGCAACGGCCTGGGCCTCGCGCATCATCGCGGCCGCGAGGTCGCGCGACGGCGGGTACTGGCAGATGTCGACCAGCGTCGAATGCGAGAGGCTGCTGATCGGGTTGAAGGTGAGGTTGCCCCAGAGCTTGAGCCAGATCTCGGAGCGGATGTTGTCCAGCACCGGCGCCTTGAAGCCCGCGCCGGTGAAGCAGGCCGAGACGCGGTTCACGCGCTCGCTCGACGAGCCGTCGAGTTCGCCGACCGGGAAGCGGTCGCCTTCGATGTGCTTCACCACACCCGGCGCGATGAGCTCCGATGCGGGATACACCACGCAGCCGATCACGCGCTCCGCCGGCACCTTCGCGCTCACCAGCCCCGTCGGGTCGACACTGCGCACCGGCGTGCCCGCGAGCGCGCCGCCGTGGTTGTGGAAGTACCAGTACGGAATGCCGTTCTGCATCGTCACGACCATGGTTTCGGGGCCGAAGAGCTTGGGCACGTCGTTCGCCACGGCCTCGACCTGGTGGGCCTTCATCGCGAGGATGACGATGTCCTGCGGGCCGGCCTCGTCGTAGCTGTCGGTGGCCTTCACGTTGCGCGCGACCTGCTCCTCGCCCTCGGCCGAGACCAGCTTGAAGCCGTTCGCCTTGATGGCCGCAAGGTTCGCGCCGCGCACGATGAACGTCACGTCCTCCCCCGCCAGCGCGAGTTTCGCGCCGACCAGGCCGCCGATGGCGCCCGCTCCGATGACTGCAATCTTCATGTCGATCCCCAGTAGTTTTGAATGCGTTGCGCGAGGCCGGCAAGGCTGCTTTTTGTCGTCTCAACCGAAGCGGTTGGAGAGCTTGCCGATGCCTTCGATGCCGATCTCGACCTGGCTGCCCGGCTTCATCGAGCCGACGCCCACCGAGGTGCCGCACAGGATCACGTCGCCGGGGTGCAGCGTCATGTCCTGCGAGATCAGGCTGACCAGTTGCTGTACGGAAAAGCGCATGTCGCTGATCGGATAGTTCTGGCGCTCTTCTCCGTTGAGCACGGTGGTCACGACGAGCGTGGCGGGGTCGAGGCCGGTGGCCACCACCGGGCCCATGGGGCAGAAGGTGTCGAAGCCCTTGGCGCGCACCCACTGGGCGAAGGATGCGTCGCGGTTCAGGATGTCGGCCACTGTCACGTCGTTGGCGCAGGTGTAGCCGAACACGTGGTCGAGCGCATCGGCTTCGGCCACGGCCATCGCGGTCTTGCCGATGACGATGCCCAGCTCGCCTTCGAACACCACCTTGCCCTCGCACAGCGGCTTCCTGATCGCATCGCCGTGCGCCGCAAAAGAGTTGGGCGCCTTCAGCAGATACAGCGGCTCCGCGGGCACCGGCAGGCTCAGCTTGGCGCCGAGCGCGTGGAAGTTGTTCCACAGCGCGATCACCTTCGTTGGCTCGCTGGGCGTGAGCAGCTTCAGGCCTGCGAGCACGAACACGCGGCCCGTGGGTTCGGAGCGGCCGTACATGTCGCCCTGGTGCTCGTGCACCGCATCGCCCTGCACGGTGCCGAAGGCGGGCTTGCCGGCGTCTTCGAAACGGACCCACTGCTGCTTCTGCTGTTTCATTTGTTGTGTGCTTTCTTGAAATCCGCGAGGCCGTTCAACCAGTGATCGTTGGATCGATCGATCAGTCGAACGGGAGGTAGTCGGGAATGACGAGCGACGCGAGCAGCTTCCCGATCTCCGCCGGATTGCTCGTCACATGGATGCCGCATTCCTTCATGACCGCGAGCTTTTCCTGCGCGGTGCCGCGCCCGCCGGAAACGATGGCGCCCGCATGGCCCATGCGTTTGCCCGGCGGCGCGGTGGCGCCTGCGATGAAGCCGACCACGGGCTTGCGCATGTGGTCCTTGATCCAGCGCGCGCAGATCTCTTCTTCGTTGCCGCCGATCTCGCCGACCATGATCACGGCGTCGGTGCGCGGGTCGTCGTTGAACATCTTGAGCACGTCGATGTGCTTGAGTCCGCCGACCGGATCGCCACCGATGCCCACCACCGTCGATTGCCCGATGCCGAAGCGCGCGAGCTGGCTCGCCGCCTCGTAGGTCAGCGTGCCCGAGCGCGACACCACGCCGATGCGCCCGCGCTGGTGGATGTGCCCCGGCATGATCCCGATCTTGATTTCGTCGGGCGTGATGAGCCCCGGGCAGTTCGGCCCGAGCAAGAGCGTCTTGCTGCCCTCCATGCGATGGCGCGTGCGGATCATGTCGCGCACCGGAATGCCTTCCGTGATGCAGATGACGAGGTCCAGCTCTGCATCGACCGCTTCGTCGATCGCGGCCGCTGCGAACGGCGGCGGCACGTAGATCACCGACACGGTCGCGCCGGTTTCGGCCTTCGCGTCCTTCACGGTGCCGAAGACCGGAATGCCGTCGAAGGACTTGCCCGCCTTGTTCGGGTTCACGCCCGCGACAAAGCACTTCTGGCCGTTGCCGTAGTCGCGGCACATCGCGGTGTGGAACTGGCCCGTCTTGCCGGTGATGCCCTGCGTGATGACGCGGGTGTGCTTGTTGATGAGGATCGACATCTCAGTGGTTCCTCCGCCGTGCCGCAGCCACGGCCTCTCGGGCCGCGTCCGCCATGTCGTCGGCCGTGATGATCGGCAGGCCCGATTGCGCGAGGATCGTGCGGCCCAGGCTCTCGTTGGTGCCCTTCATGCGCACCACCAGCGGCACCGAGAGTTCGACCTCGCGCGCCGCCGCGATCACGCCCCGCGCGATCACGTCGCACTTCATGATCCCGCCGAAGATGTTGACCAGGATCGCGCGCAGGTTGGGGTTGCGCAGCATCAGCTTGAAGGCCTGCGTCACCTTCTCGGCCGTCGCGCCGCCGCCCACGTCCAGGAAGTTGGCGGGCGAGCCGCCGTAGAGCTTGATCACGTCCATCGTCGCCATCGCCAGGCCCGCGCCGTTGACGAGGCAGCCGATGTCGCCGTCCAGCGCGATGTACGAGAGATCGAAGCGCGAGGCCTCGAGCTCGGCCGGATCTTCTTCGTCAAAGTCGCGCATCGCCACGATCTCGGGCTGGCGATAGAGCGCGTTCGAATCGAAGTTGAACTTGGCATCGAGCGCGATCACGCGGCCGTCGCGCGTCACGACCAGCGGGTTGATTTCGGCGAGCGACGCATCGCTCGCGTCGAACGCCTGGTAGAGGTTCTGCATCAGCGTGCGCGCCTGCATCACCGACTTGCCCGAGAGGCCGATGCTGCGCGCCACGATGTCGGCTTCGCTGCCCTTCAGGCCCGTGGCCGGGTCGATGAGCACCTTGTGGATCTTGCCGGGCGTGCGCGCAGCGACTTCCTCGATGTCCATGCCGCCTTCGCTCGACGCCATCAGCGCCACGCGGCCCGATTCGCGGTCGACCACCAGGGCCAGATACATCTCCTTGTCGATCTCGATGCCTTCTTCGACCAGGAGTCGCTTCACCACGCGGCCTTCGGGGCCGGTCTGGTGGGTCTTGAGCGTCATGCCGAGCAACTGGCTCGCGTGCCGGCGCACTTCGTCGACCGACCACGCGAGCTTCACGCCGCCGCCCTTGCCGCGGCCGCCGGCGTGGATCTGCGCCTTCACCACCCAGGCGCGGCCGCCCAGGCGGGTGGCGGCGTCGGCGGCTTCGTCGGCCGAGGCGCATGCGAATCCGCGGGGCGTGGTGACGCCGTATTTGCGCAATACGTCCTTGCCCTGGTATTCGTGGATATTCATGGCAATTGATGGCTTCAGGCGCCCAATTCCGCGCCGCGGCTTTCGGCCCAATTGAAATAGCGGCGGCGTCCGAGGCCTTCGCTCAATTCGCGCTGCTGGTGCACTTCCTTCTTTTGCTCGATCACCTCGGCCAATGACTTGGCGTCGTAGGCGCGCAAAAGATGCGGCTGGTGCGTGGCGAGGTAATGGCAAATACGCTCGGTGCCGTCCTGGCTCTGGCGCAGCAATTGGCAATAGGTTTCGCGGTCCCAGTGCCAGCGCAGGCCCAATTCGTAGAACGCCGCGTTGTAGGCGTTGCGCTCCGTCTCGGAGCTCCAGTATTGAATAGGCAAATCGTCGATCATCATGAAATTTCTCCTAGAAATTGAATGCCGGGCGACAAATGGCTTGTGGGCTGGCATGGTCAAAATGTAGATTCGATGATCGATAAATAATAGTTAAACTATTTTATTGAATGCATTTGCCATGCGTTATATGTGAATTGGCAAAGGAGAGCGTGGCTGTCCATTGCAAATGGCTCTCGCCATTTGCAAAAAACGCTTTATTTATCGATCGGCCGGCGCGCTGTTAATTCAAATCACGCGCTCGGTGCGCAGCATGGCAATTTCGTCCACGCCATAGCCCAATTGCCGGAGCACTTCTTCGGTGTGCTCGCCCAACAAGGGCGCCCGTGTCACCTCGGTCCGGCTGTCGGACATCTTGATGGGGTTGCCCACGGTCAGGTACTTGCCGCGCGTCGGGTGGTCCACCTCGACGATGGTGCCGGTCTCGCGCAGCGATTCATCGGCGGCGATTTCCTTCATCGAAAGAATCGGGCCGCACGGAATGTCGTATTCGTTGAGGATGTCCATGGCCTCGAACTTGGTCTTGGTCATGGTCCATTGCTCGATGCGCGCGAAGATGGGCTTCAGGTGCAGCAAGCGCGCGGCCGGCGTGGCGTAGGCCTCGTCGGTGATCCAGCTCTCCTCGCCGATCACCTTGCACACCGCCGGCCACACCGCACCCTGCGTGATGAAGTAGATGTAGGCGTTCGGGTCGGTCTCCCAGCCCTTGCATTTGAGGATGGAGCCCGGCTGCCCGCCGCCCGAGGCGTTGCCCGCGCGCGGCACCGCGTCGCCGAACTTGCCGTCGGGGTACTGCGGGTACTCGTGCATGGTGCCGGTGCGTTCCAGGCGCTGCTGGTCGCGCATCTTCACGCGGCAGAGGTTGAGCACCGCGTCCTGCATCGGTGCGAGCACCTGCTGGCCGCGCCCGGTGTTGTTGCGCTGGTAGAGCGCGGCGACGATGCCCAGCGCCAGGTGCAGCCCGGTGCCGCTGTCGCCGATCTGCGCGCCGGTGACGACGGGCGGGCCGTCTTCGAAGCCGGTGGTCGATGCGGCACCGCCCGCGCATTGCGCGACGTTCTCGTAGACCTTGCAGTGCTCGTACTTGCCGGGGCCGAAGCCCTTGACCGACGCGACGATCATCCGCGGGTTGAGCTTCTGGATGTGTGCCCAGGTGATGCCCATGCGGTCGAGCGCGCCGGGTGCGAAGTTCTCCACCAGCACGTCACAGGTCTTGATCAGCGTGTCCAGAACCTGCTTGCCCTTGGGGTTCTTGGTGTCCAGCGTGATCGAGCGCTTGTTGTGGTTCAGCATCGTGAAGTAGAGGCTGTCCACACCGGGAATGTCGCGCAGCTGGGCGCGCGTCGCGTCGCCTTCGCCGGCCCGTTCGACCTTGATCACGTCGGCGCCGAACCAGGCCAGAAGCTGGGTGCAGGTGGGGCCCGACTGCACATGCGTGAAGTCGAGAATGCGAACGCCTTCGAGTGCCTTGCTCATCGTGTTGTCTCCTGTCTTATTTGTTCGTCGCGGCTTCGACTTCTACCAGACGGGCGCGCAATTTGCGCTCCTCGGCGAAGCGGGCGGTTTCGTCGCGCACGATGGCGACGATGCCCGAAACCTTTTGATCGGGGGCGAACAGCATGGAGACCGTGAAGGCGATGGAAAGGGTGTGGCCGTCCTTGTGAAGGGCGGGCACGCGCAGCACGTCGGCACCGTATTTGGTGACCGCCGTTTCCATCGTCTTGTTGTAGCCATCCCAATGCCTCTGGCGTTGTCGCATGGGGATGATGATGTCCAGCGACTGCCCGAGCGCTTCGGCTTCGGTAAAGCCGAAGATGCGCTCGGCAGCCTTGTTCCACAGCGTGATCGCACCCTTGGCATCGCAGACCATGATCGCGTCGCCGGCTCCGGCGACAAGTTGCTCGAAATCGATGGTCGATGAGGTCAAGGTGCGCTCCCGCTTCTTTCTCTTTTCGCTACGGCCTCAGACGGCCTTGGCTTCGCGCAGGTTGTCGATCTGGGCCTTGGAGTAGCCCAGCTCGGCCAGCACTTCTTCGGTGTGCTCGCCCAGGAGCGGCGAACCGGTGATCTCGGGCTTGAGGTCCGAGAACTTGATCGGGCTGCCCACGGTGAAGTAGCTGCCGCGCTCCTTGTGCGGCACCTCGACGATCGAGCCGCTGGCACGCAGCGATTCGTCGTTCAGCAGTTCCTTCATCGTCAGCACCGGCGCGCACGGAATGTCGAACTTGCGCAGGATGTCGACCGCCTCGAACTTGGTCTTCTCGGCCAGCCAGGCTTCGATGGTTGCGAAGATGTCGGTGATGTGCGGCTGGCGCGCCTTGGCGGTCATGTAGTCGGGGTCGGTCTTCCATTCGGGCTTGCCGATGGCGTCGCAGATCGGCGCCCAGGCGTGGCCCTGCACGGTGAAGTAGATGTAGGCGTTCGGGTCGGTCTCCCAGCCCTTGCACTTGAGCACCCAGCCCGGCTGGCCGCCGCCGCCGGCATTGCCGCCGCGCGGCACCACGTCGCTGAACGTGCCGTGCGGGTACTGCGGGTATTCCTCGAGGTAGCCGAGGCGATCGAGGCGCTGCTGGTCGCGCATCTTCACGCGGCAGAGGTTGAGCACCGCGTCCTGCATCGAGCAGGCCACGCGCTGGCCCTTGCCGGTCTGCTCGCGGCCGATGATGGCCGTCAGGATGCCGATGGCCAGGTGCATGCCGGTGTTGCTGTCGCCCAGAGCGGCGGCGCTCACGGTCGGCGGGCCGTCCCAGAAGCCGGTGGTCGATGCGGCGCCGCCGGCGCACTGCGCAACGTTCTCATACACCTTGAGGTCTTCGTAGTGGTGGCCGTCGCTGAAGCCCTTGACCGAGGCGACGATCATCTTCGGGTTCAGTTCCTGGATGCGCTCCCACGTGAAGCCCATGCGGTCGAGCGCGCCGGGGCCGAAGTTCTCGACCAGCACATCCGATTCCTTGATGAGCTTCTCGAGCACCAGCTTGCCTTCGGGCTGCTTGGTGTCCAGCGTGAGCGAGCGCTTGTTGCTGTTGAGCATGGTGAAGTAGAGCGCGTCCACATCGGGAATGTCGCGCAGCTGCGAGCGCGTGACGTCGCCGGCGCCGGGGCGCTCGACCTTGATGACGTCGGCGCCGAACCAGGCCAGCATCTGCGTGCAGGCGGGACCGGCTTGCACGTGCGTGAAGTCGATGATCTTGATGCCGTTGAGGGGTTTGTTGTCGCTCATGTGATATCTCCTGGATGCTGAATACGGGATGGGATTACTTCTTCTTCGCCGTGGCGGGGTTCAGGCTCGTGATGCGCCCGCTCTCCGTGCCCGCGGTTTCGTCGATGACGGCGTTGATCAGCGTCGGGCGACGCGAGGCGACGGCCTCGGTCAGGGCCTTCTGCAGCTCGTCGGCGGTGGTGGCGTTGACGCCCACGCCGCCGAAGGCTTCCATCAGCTTGTCGTAGCGCGCGTTCTTCACGAACACGGTGGGCGCCACGTCGGCGGTGCCGCTCGCGTTCACGTCGGTGCCGCGGTACACGCCGTTGTTGTTGAAGACGATGATGCAGATCGGCAGGTTGTAGCGGCAGATGGTTTCCACCTCCATGCCGCTGAAGCCGAAGGCGCTGTCGCCCTCGATGGCGATCACCGGCTTGTCGGTGACCACGGCCGCGGCAACGGCAAAGCCCATGCCGATGCCCATGATTCCCCAGGTGCCCACGTCGAGGCGCTTGCGCGGCTCGTACATGTCCACGATGCTGCGCGCGAAGTCCAGCGTGTTGGCGCCTTCGTTCACCACGATGGCGTCGGGCCGCGCCTTCACCTGGTCGCGGATCACGCTGAGCGCGCTGTGGAAGTTCATCGGCGACGGGCGCGCGGCGAGCGTCACGGCCATCTTCGAGAGGTTCTTGTCCTTGCGCTCGGCGATGGCGCCGGTCCACTCGGTCGGCGGCTTGGCCCACTTGGCATCGATGCCGCCGAGCAGCGCCGCGACGCAGGAGCCGATGTCGCCGATCACCGGCGCGGCGATGGCCACGTTGCTGTCGATCTCGGTCGGTGCGATGTCGATCTGGATGAACTGCTTGGCGCCCTTGTCCTGCGCCCAGGTCTTGCCCTTGCCATGCGAGAGCAGCCAGTTCAGGCGTGCGCCGATGAGCAGCACCACGTCGGCTTCCTGCAGCACGTAGGAGCGCGCGGCGGCGGCCGATTGCACGTGCGTGTCGGGCAGCAGGCCCTTGGCCATCGACATCGGGAGGTAGGGAATACCCGTCTTCTCGACCAGTGCGCGGATGTCGGCATCGGCCTGTGCGTAGGCGGCGCCCTTGCCGAGCAGGATGAGCGGCTTCTTCGCGCCCTTGAGCAGGTCGAGTGCGCGCTTCACCGCATCGGGTGCGGGGATCTGGCGCGGTGCCGGATCGACCACCTTGATGAGCGATGCCTTGCCCTTGGCCGCATCCATGGTCTGCGCGAAGAGCTTGGCCGGCAGATCGAGGTACACGCCACCGGGGCGGCCCGAGAGTGCCGAGCGAATCGCGCGGGCGATGCCCACGCCGATGTCTTCGGCGTGCAGCACGCGGAAGGCGGCCTTGCACAGCGGCTTGGCGATGGCCAGCTGGTCCATCTCTTCGTAGTCGCCCTGCTGCAGGTCGACGATTTCGCGTTCGCTCGATCCGCTGATGAGGATCATCGGGAAGCAGTTGGTGGTCGCGTTGGCCAGTGCCGTGAGGCCGTTCAGGAAGCCGGGGGCGGACACCGTGAGGCAGATGCCGGGCTTTTGCGTGAGGAAGCCCGCGGCGGCTGCGGCGTTGCCGGCGTGTTGCTCGTGGCGGAACGAAATGACCCGCATGCCCTCGGCCTGCGCCATGCGCGTCAGGTCGGTGATCGGGATGCCGGGGAGGCCGAAGATGGTGTCGATGTCGTTCAGCTTCAGCGCATCGATGACCAGGTGGAAGCCGTCGGTCGTTTCGGCCTCCGGTGCGTCGTCCGCCACCGGTTTGAGGGCTCGCACGACCGCATCGCCGTCAACGGCCCGGCTCGTGGGCTTGAGGGCGTCGTCCAGGGTCGTGGATGCCTCTTTGTCCGTTCTTACTGAAGACATGTCTCTCCTTCTGCTTTGGTGAATGGCCGAGGCCCGAGCCGGGACTATGATTCGGGGGCATGCTTTCGAACGTTGACCTCGGTCAACTTTCCGGAAAACGGCACCGGCCAGATGAACCAGAAGTTGTTGCGAATTCGAGCAAGACGGGACCCATGACGTTGTTGGAAAACCACCCGGAAAAAAACATCATTCGCGCGCAGCTCCGGCAGAACGTCCTGCTCAAGGACCTGAGCGAGAGCGACCGCGCAGAACTCGAAGCCCACCTCGTGATCGTGGACGGCAACAAGGGCGATTTCCTGTTGCACCAGGGGGTGCGCGAGATGGAGCAGTACTTCATCCTCGACGGCATCCTCAAGCGGGTCGTGAGCAACCCGGAAGGCAAGGAAATGATCCTTCGCTTCGCCGACGAGCACGACATGGAAACGAGCTATGCGGCACTGCGGCTGGGCACGCCGACGCCCTACGGCATCGTGTGCGTCACCAAGGCCCGCGTGGCGAGCCTGCCGCTGAAGGAATGGATCACCTTCTTGAACCGGCACCCCGAGACGAAGGAGCTGTTCGAGTACCTGGTGATGAAGGGGATGAGCGAGATCATGGCGCACACGATCACGCTGCATTTGCTCGATGCGCCGGGGCGCGTGCACCGGTTCATGAGGAAGCACCCGGAGCTTGAAGACCGGATTCCTAGCAAGGAGCTGGCTTCTTATCTGAATCTCTCCGCGGAAACCCTTAGTCGGCTTCGCAAGCGCGGGAAGATTTAGGCGCGGCTTTTGGGGGGTTGGGATTTGCTCCCTCTCCCGCTTGCGGGAGAGGGTTGGGGTGAGGGTGCAGCGGCCCTCATCACATCACGGCGTCACGTCGAAGGCCCTCCCCTCACCCCAGCCCTCTCCCGCAAGCGGGAGAGGGAGCAAGACAAACCGCAGACTCAGGTCTGTTTGGCCGATGCGAAGCGCCGCGAAGTCGCCATCAACCGCAGTTGGTTGTGCACCCCGGTCACGCCGGGCACAGCGGCCGCCACCGCTTCGGTTTGCGCGCGCTCTTCCGAGTTCAAGACGATCCCGCGCAGGATCACCTCGCCCTGGTTCGCATCGACCGTGACGCGGATGTCGCTCGTCTCCGTCTGCTCCTTCAACGCCGCTTTCACGCGCGCCTGCAGCGCCATGTTTTTCAGCAGCGCGCGCGACTCGGGCGTCTCCGCGAACTCGGGGCGCGCCACCAGCTGGCGGATCTGCTCGACGCAGCTGTCGACGGTCACGCGGTCGGTGTTCAGCACCAGGTCGTAAAGCACCGGGTCGCCCCAGGTCACGCCGAACTGCGCATGCATGCGCGCCGCGTGCGCCTGGTCGCTGCGGCGGATCTCGGCTTCGGCGAATGCGGCGTCGTCGGTCTCGAGGTCGCCCATCAGCCACTCGACGCGCTTCTCCATGGAGCGCGTGATGCGCACGCACACCACGTGCGGCACTGGGCGCAGCAGGCATGTGGCGCCCCAGCCGCGCAGCACCACGTTGCCGCGGTCGGCCAGCGCGAAGAGTTCGTCGGCGGTGTAGAGCGCGACGCTGCGCTGGTCGGTCTTCAGGCGCTCGAAGAGGCCGGCCTTGCCGCCGCGCAGGCGGCCGATGAGGCTCTTGGAAACCTGCATCTTCTCGGCCACGTGGTCGATGACTTCGTGGCGCATCACGGCGAGCGAGAGCGTTTCCGCGAGCTTGACCGAAACGTCCTTGGCGAGGGAACCCATTTCCTGGGTCAGTGCGATGACTGGCATGTGTGTGTGCTCCTTGTGCTTTCTCTCTCAATCCACCGGACGCTCGACGGCGAACTCGTCGGGCTTCTTGGGCGGCTTGATGAGGGCGATGCCCTTGGAGATCAGCGGCCAGAACAGGAGCACCAAAGCCAGCGTCGTGATGCCACCCACCAGCGGGTTCGAGAACATGATCATCACGTCGCCTTGCGAGACCAGCATCGCCTGCCGGAACGAGTCTTCGGCCTTGTCCCCGAGCACCAGCGCGAGCACCAGCGGCGCGAGCGGGAAGTCGAGCTTCTTGAACAGGTAGCCGATGACGCCGAAGCCGAGCATGAACCAGATGTCGAGCATCGCGTTGTGCACGGTGTAGGCACCGATCGCACAGATCACGATGATCACCGGCGCGATGATCGAGAACGGGATGCGCAGGATCGAGGCGAACAGCGGCACCGTGCTCAGCACCACGATCAGGCCCACGATGTTGCCCAGGTACATGCTGGCGATGAGGCCCCAGACGAAGTCCTTCTGCTCCACGAAGAGCAGCGGCCCGGGCTGCAGGCCCCAGATCAGCAGGCCGCCCAGCAGCACGGCGGCGGTCGGCGAACCGGGGATGCCCAGCGCCAGCATCGGCAGCAGCGCGCTGGTGCCTGCGGCGTGCGCCGCGGTCTCGGGAGCGACGACGCCTTCCATCTGGCCGGTGCCGAACTTGGAGCCCTTCTTCGACATCTTCTTGGCGAGGCCGTAGGCCATGAACGAAGCCGGCGTGGCGCCGCCGGGCGTGATGCCCATCCAGATGCCGATGAGCGAGCTGCGCAGCGACGTGACCCAGTACTGCGGCAGTTGCTTCCAGGTTTGCAGCACGACCTTGGGATCGATCTTGGCGCTCTTGCCGGAGAACTTCAGGCCCTCTTCCATCGACAGCAGAATTTCGCCGATGCCGAACAAGCCGATCACCGCGATCAGGAAGTCGAAGCCGCGCATCAGCTCGGGCTGGCCGAAGGTCAGGCGCAGCTGGCCCGTGACCGTGTCCATGCCGACAGAGGCGAGTGCGAAGCCGAGCGCCATCGACGCGAGGATCTTGAAGGGCGACCCTTTCCCCATGCCGACGAAGCTGCAGAAGGTCAGCAAGTACACCGCAAAGAATTCGGGCGACCCGAACTTGAGCGCGAACTTCGCGACCAGCGGCGCGAGAAAAGTGATCATCACCACCGCGATGAAGGCACCCACGAACGACGACGTGAACGCCGTGGTGAGCGCGGCGCCCGCGTTGCCCTGCTGGGCCATCGGATAGCCGTCGAAGGTGGTGGCCACCGACCAGGGTTCGCCGGGGATGTTGAACAGGATCGAGGTGATGGCCCCGCCGAACAACGCACCCCAGTAGATGCACGACAACATGATGATGGCCGAGGTCGGCGACATCGTGAACGTGAGGGGCAACAGAATCGCCACCCCGTTGGCGCCGCCCAGCCCCGGCAGCACGCCGATGAGCACGCCAAGAATGATCCCCACGAACATCAGTGCGATGTTCATCGGGGTCAGGATCACTGCAAAGCCCTGCATCAGGGCGCTGATTTCGTCCATTTCGCTGTGCTCCGTGAGTTCAGTAGCCGAGGAACCGGAGGGGGTCGAGTGCGCCCTTGAACAGGGGCACCTTGAACCACACCTCGAACATGCAGAAGAAGACCGTGTTGACCGCGAGGGCCGCGATCACGCTCTTCACCCACGAGTACTTGCCCAGCACGATCATGAAGAGCGCGATGTAGACCGCCGATGCGACATACAGCCCCACGAAGGTGATGCACAGCACGTACACGCTGGCCGGCACCAGCACCGAGAGCACGCGCTTGAGCTGCACGGAATCCACGAACACCTCGGTGTTGCGGTTCTTGCCGAGCAGTGCCTGGTACAGGATGCCCGCGCCCGAGATCGTGATGATCACGCCGATGAAGAACGGGAAGTAACCCGACCCCGGCCCATCGCTCGTCCAGCCCGCGCCGAGCTTGCGGGCCTCGAACACCACCACCAGCCCGATGATGAGCAGCAGCGCCGCGACCACCGCCTCGACCACGTAGGTGGCGACGCCCGAACGCGGCGCCCCATCGGAAATTTCTTCGTGCTCCATGGAGCCCCCGTCGTTTGTGTGTGAGAGAAAGAAAGCGCGATCGCGCCAATCAACCAAAAACCGTTCGCTGATCGGCAGCCAACCGTTCGCGCCGATCAACAGCCAACCGTTCGCGCTGATCAACAACCAACCGTTCACGCTGAGCTTGTCGAAGCGCCGCGCAAGGCTTCGACAAGCTCAGCCCGAACGGGCGGCGAGGCGAAAGAGCCCGTGCATCCTGAGCCTGTCGAAGGGAGCCCGAACGGTTGTCGTCAATTCATCGACCGCGAGTCCGGCTTACTTGTTGCTGGCCAGGAAGCCCGCGTCGGACATCAGCGTGCGGTGCGTCGTCTCGGCCGTGGTGAGCCAGTCGGCGAACGGCTTGCCGGTCATGAAGGTCGGGTTGAAGGCGCCCTTCTCCATGTATTCCTTCCACTCTGGCGTGGCGGCCACCTTGGTCAAGAGGTCCGTGTAGAACTTGAGCTGCTCGGGTGTGACGCCCGCGGGCATGAAGATGCCGCGCAGCATCGTGTACTTGGTGGGCACGCCCGCTTCCTTGCAGGTGGGCACGTCGTTCCACGATTGCGTGTCGGTCACCTTCGCCTTGAAGGGCATGCGCTCGTCGTCGAACACGCACAGCGCGCGCAGCTTGCCGGCACGCCATTGCGCGACCGCCTCGATCGGATTGTTGACCGTGGAATGCACGTGGCCGCCCACCAGCTGCACCGCGACCTCGCCGCCGCCCTTGAAGGGCACGTAGATGAACTTGGTGCCCGTGGCTTTCTCGAGCGCCACGGTGATGATCTGGTCTTCCTGCTTGGAGCCGGTGCCGGCCATCTTGAACTTGTTGGGACCCGCGGCCTTGGTGGCGGCGATGTATTCGCCGGCCGTCTTGTAGGGCGCGTCGACGTTGGTCCACAGCACGAACTGGTCGAGCGCCAGCATCGCGACGGGCGTCATGTCCTTCCAGTTGAACGGCACGCCGGTGGCCATGGGCGTGGTGAAGAGATTCGACAGCGAGATGATGATCTTGTGCGGATCGCCCTTGGCTTCCTTCACCGCCAGAAAGCCTTCGGCACCCGCGCCGCCCGACTTGTTGACGACGATGAGCGGCTCTTTCATGAGCTTGTATTTGATGACGATGCCCTGCAGCAGCCGCCCCATCTGGTCGGCGCCGCCGCCGGTGCCGGCGGGAATCACGAACTCCACGGGTTTGGACGGCTCCCACGCGAAGGCGGGGGTGGCTGCGGCCAGCGCCAGGACGGCCGCGCCAAGAGCTTTTACAGGCCAGCTGCGGACGGCCTGCGAAGCGATGTTTTTCATCGTCATGTCTGTCTCCAATCTGTGTAGGGTTCGCCCTTTTTTATTCTTGGATCTGAGCGGAGATACGAACAGGGCGGATGTTGCGCGCACGCGTTCCGCGTCGACTTGACCGTGGTCAACTTCTTGGAGATTTCGTATCGGGGTTAGCCCGCGCTGGCCGGTTTTTTGCAGTGCAGCGAAGCGGCGGCGGGAACCCTATAAAATCGCGGCGCGCACCGGCAACCCCTCGCCGGCCGGGCACCCAGCCCATCGCGCCAGTCGTCTTCGTAGTTCAATGGATAGAACGGGGTCCTCCTAAGACTCAGATACAGGTTCGATTCCTGTCGAAGGCACCAGCACCCGCACCAGCAAGCCGGCTTCGAGCCCCGGATCAGGCCGTCGGTCTCGGGCCGAACATGATGATCGCCATGCCAGCGAGACTCACGGCCACGCCAACCCAATCGGTCATCGTCGGCCGAATGCCATCGACCGACCAGAGCCACAGGATCGCCACCCCGATGTAGACGCCGCCGTAAGCGGCGTAGACACGGCCAGCCGCCGCCGGATGCAACGAAAGTAGCCAGGCAAAGAGCGCCAGGGCCATTCCCGCGGGCAGCAGCAGCCAGGCTGAACGATCCTGCTTCAGCCAGAGATAGGGCAGATAGCAGCCGACGATTTCCGCCAGCGCCGTCACGATGAAGAGGGAGAGGGTCTTGAGCACGTCCATCCCGCGATTGTCCTGGCATGCGGCACCGAAGCCCTTTGAGCCGCACGCGGGTGCAGCCCCGCATGACGACGAGATTGGACTGTTATCCGATCAACCGATCCGCCGAGCAGCGCTCGGCTTTACTTGGCACCCACCGCCTGCGGCGTATTCCGAAAACTGATCGCCATCCGGTTGTAGACATTCATCAACCCGATCGCGATGGTCAGGTCCACCAGCTCCCGCTCCTCGAAGACCGCCCGTGCCGCGTCGTAATCGCCGTCCGGCACGCCCGTCTCCGCCACCCGTGTCACCGACTCCGCCCACGCCAGCGCGGCACGCTCGCGTGCGTCGAAGAGCGCACCCGCTTCGCGCCACGCCTGCAGCAGCGCGAGCTTTTCAACGGCCTGCCCTTTCTTCAACAGATCGCGCGTATGCATGTCCAGGCAGTACGCGCAGTTGTTGATCTGCGAGACCCGCAGGTACACCAGGTCGACCAGCACCGGCGGCAGGCCGCTCTGCGCGACGTAGCCGTACACGGTGCCGATGGCCTTGATGCCGGCCGGGGCGATCTGGTTGTAGTCGAGGCGTTGGGTCATGGTGTCGTGTTCCTGGAGATCGGATCAGTGGGAGATGGGCGTCGTGAGCGCGGTGTCGTCGGTGTCCACCACGAACACGGCGAGCAGCTTCGCGGGCCGGGTCTTGCTCGCGTTCCGGCTGACCGGATGCTTCGCGGCGGGCGGCTCGTAGAAGCTCTCGCCGGCACGAAGAATCTGCTTCGGGCCATCGTTCACCTGCGACTCGATGGCGCCCGCCACCACGTAGCCGTAGATGAAGGCCGACTTCGCATGCACATGCGCCGGCGAAGCGCCGCCCGGCGGATAGTCGACGACCACCGCGACCAGCGACTTGCCGGGGATGTTCGGAATCACTTGCTTGAGTGCGGGCGTGACGCTTTCGGCCGGCTCGTGTGCGGCGGCGGGAAGGGGCGCGAGCGCGCCGAGGGTGCCGGCTGCGACAACAACGATAGCAGCAGCGGCGGCAAGCGATGAGATGTTCATGAGCGCTTTTTTTCCTGAATCAAGAATCGAAAGAAAAGAAAGGTCAGGCCGGAAAGCCGGAGAACCGCGCGAAGTCGTGCACGCGCTCTCTCGGCATCGCGGCGCGGTTCACTTCAGCCTCGGGGTCGCCGTATCCCATGGACATGCCGAAGGCGGTCACCTCGTCGGGCGACATGTGCAGATGCGCCGCGATCGGTTCATGGAACTGCGCGAACGCCACCTGCGGGCAGGTGTCGATGCCGCGCGCCTTCGCTGCGAGCATCACGTTCTGCGCGAAGAGGCCGAGGTCGATCCAGCTGTGCGGCTTCAACCGGCGGTCGATGCTGAAGATGAGGCCGACCGGCGCGCCGAAGAATGCGTAGTTGCGCTCGGTCTGGCGCGTGCGGGCGGGCGTGTCGTTGCGGTCGATGCCGAGCGAGGCGTAGTAGCGGGCGCCGAAGTCCATGAGCCTCGCGCGGTAGGTGTCGGGCAACGGCTCGGGAAAGTGCTGGGGCACCGGTGCGGTGCCGGCGCGGGAAGCGGCGACGAGCACGTCGGTCAGCGCGTTCTTGACCGCGCCGCTGAGCACGTGCACGCGCCACGGCTGGATGTTGGCGCCGCTCGGCGCAAAGGCGCCGTCTTGCAGGATTGCTTCGACGACTTCGCGGCGCAGCGGCTGCGCCTTGAAGGCACGCGTCGCGCGGCGCGAACGCATGACGGTGGCCACGCATCTTGCGATCGCCTCCTGCGGCCCTTCGGCGGCGGGCTGCGCCACGTCGGGCTCATCGATGAGGGTGTCGGCCATCATGGTGTCGTTTCCTGCTGAATGACTGCGGGAGGCGATCATGGGCGCGGCTGGCGAAGAACGGAACTGATGGTTCTGCAGTTCCATATTGCATGCCGTTCAACTGCGGCTGGATGCGCAGGAAACGCAAGCGAAAGGGCGACGGCATCGCCTTTCACTTTCATTCACTCACATACTCACTCAGGCTTGGTGGGCACCGTCCGCTCTTCGATCCAGTGCGTGCCTTCGCCGAAGACCTCGTTGCCCACCTCGGCCATGATCTCCAGGTCACGGCGCAGCGCGGGCGTCTCGGGCTTCCAGCTCGCGGCGGCCTGGATCTGATGCTTGAGGTGGCTGACCTCCAGCGACCAGCCCAGGCGAATCTCTTTCATGGCGGCCGTCATCCAGAAACGCGCATCGCGCGGCAGATGCGCAGCGTGCCCGCCCCGCCAGGGCGCTCAAGCCGGGCGCTGCCTGCCCGCTGTGCCTGCCTCATCGCCGTGCGCCGCCTGCGTCGTCACACGCGGGGCGCAACCGCCGCGGCCTGCCTGAAGCGCTCGATGTGCGCCAGCACTTCTTCGAGGCTCACCGGCAGCGCGATCCGGGGAATGTTGATGACGAAGCCCACGAGCGATGAATTGGCCTTCATCAGCATGCGCTTGAAGGGCGAGGCCTTGGCAAGGTAGTCCTTCGGATTGCGCAGCGATACGCCGAGAAACTTCTGCTGCTGGAAATGCACGATCTGCGCATCGGTGATGTCGGCCCACGGGATGAAGCCCGCGGACAGTCCCGATGCGTTGTCCGTGATGCCGGTGAGATTGATCGTGATTGCCGGCTTTCTCGACACGAGCCTGCCCAGTGCAAAGAGCCCGACCGCGCCGAAGAAGACGATGCTGGCCCATCCGCTGAGCCAGCCCATGAACTCGTCGCCCCGGATGGGATTTCTCAGCAGCCAGATGCCCCCGGCTACGAAAAGGACCGAGCCTACGAGGAGCAGGCTGACGCGCAGGCGGCTTGGATAGATGACGACAGGAGTCATTGGAAGCAGTTCCGTCCCTGGAAATGAAAGCTGCGGCAGATTAACGCCTTCGTGCGGCAACGCAAAACCGCCGGCCTGCGTACGCCGGATGGCGCGGCTCGGCGGGAGGTGCTTGCGAGGGAAACGGGGTGCCGCAGCGGGCGCGGGGCATGAACGAAAGAATGCGTCCAGCCCTCAGTTGCCCCTGCTGCTCAGCGGTTCTTTGCTGCCGATGCCGGAGCGCTCTCACTCGCCACCGCTGCCGCCGCATCGAACGTCGCCCGATTCCGGAGCACGTCCTCGATGTTCCGTTCCGCCCAGAGGCGCAGTTCCTCCAGCGTGGCCGCGAGCGATTGGCCCAGCGGGGTCAACGAGTACTCGACCTTCGGCGGCACGGTGGCGTAGACCTCGCGGCGCACGATGCCGTCGCGCTCCAGCGAGCGCAGCGTCTGCGTGAGCATCTTCTGCGACACGCCCTGGATCTCGCGGCGCAGTTCGCCAAAGCGCCTCGTGCCGCCGATCAGCAAGCCCACCACCAGCGCGGCCCATTTGTCGGCGATGCAGTCGAGCACCTGCCGCGTCGGGCAGGTGGCGAGGTACGGGTTCCATGCCGGGTGAGCGGCAGGTTGCGGGTCTTGTTGTTGTTCTTCCATGGTCACTTCGAGGTGCCTTGGGCACGTTGGGGTGCGTTCTTGCGGGAGGGAATGCGGGTGGCTATTGTCCGCGCCATGAATACGAACACCACCATCGACACCACCACAACCCCGCAGCAGAACATCGAACTCGTCCGCGGCTACTTCGACGCCATCGCCAAGGGCGACTTCGAGACAGTCGGCAAGATCTTCGCGGACGACATCGTCTGGCACCAGCCGGGCAGCGGCAGCCTCTCGGGCACGCACCGGGGCAAGGAGGCCGTCTACGCGCTGCTGGGGCGCTTCATGGAACGCAGCGGCGGGAGCTTTCGTATCGACAGCGTCGGGCCGCTGATGGCGCAGAGCGACCGGGTCGCGACGCCGCTGCACTTCAGCGCGGAAAAACCGGGGGCGTCGATGGCGATGTCGGG
This sequence comes from Variovorax sp. W2I14, assembly GCF_050435205.1. Lineage (NCBI taxonomy): Bacteria > Pseudomonadati > Pseudomonadota > Betaproteobacteria > Burkholderiales > Comamonadaceae > Variovorax > Variovorax sp. W2I14. The sequence goes on from NZ_JBNDJX010000001.1 coordinate 4,217,484, forward strand.
CGTGGACGTGCTGCGCATCGAAGATGGGCGCATCTGCGAGGTGTGGCTGTTCTCCGAAGACCAGGCGGCGGAAGACGCGTTCTGGGGTTAGTGCGCGGTTCCGCGGCGCCATCGTTTCGCAACCTGAGTGACATTTGGGAACGGTACTTCACCTAAGCGATGTGAGCGGCCTCGTGCGCCGGGGCGTTGGATACGACATCAGGGCTGTTCCATGCCCCGCTTCAGGAGATGAAATGTCGATTCCCCGAACCGTTCTCAAGCTGGCCGCCGCAGGCCTCGTCGCCGCAGGCGCCTTGTTCGCCGGCGCATCGGCCAATGCGGAGACCCATTGGTCCGTTGGCGTCAATCTGCCGGGCGTGGTCATCGGCCAGCCGGCACCGGTCTACTACGAGCCGGCACCCGTTTACTCGCGGCCGGCACCGACCTACTACCAACCCCCGGCACCTGTGTACTCCACGCCCGCGCCGGTGTACTACGAGCCTGCTTCCCGCTGGGAAGAGCGTCGCGCCGAGCGTTGGGAAGAGCGCCGTGCCGAGCGCCGTGAATGGCGTCGCCGGCAGTGGGAGCGCGAGCAACATCGCCGCTATTACGAAGATCGCGACTGATTGATCTTCCGTCGTCGCGAGGGCCCGCTACCATCCGCGGGCCATGCTCGTTGCACTGAAGTTCATTGCCGCCATCGCTCTGCTGGCGGCGCTCCATGTTTCCGTCATGGCCGTCATCGGCCGCTGGCTGGGCATTGCGGTGCGGCAGGTTTCACTGGGCTTCGGGCCGGTGCTGTTTTCTTTCGGCATCTTCCAGCTCCGCGCGTTGCCCTTCGGCGGCTCGGTCACCTTCAAGGACACGCGGTCTGAAGACACGACCTACGAGGCACCCGCCGAGCAGGGCCATGTCGACGACGCCTTCGACCACCAGCCACGGGCCGTGCAGGTGCTCCTGCCGCTGGCAGGCGCTGCCTCGCTCGCGGTGGTCGCGCTGCTTTTGCACCCCGGCTCGGCGCTGGCCAGCATCGGCCATGGCTTCGTGCAGATCGTGGCCGGCGGGGCTTCGCCGCTCGGCACCGCACAGGGGTTGATCGAAGGCGCCCGTGCCTTCGCCACGCAGCAGGGCTTCCTGCCTCTGCTGGGCATGCTGGCCGCCAAGCTCGCGGCGTTGAACCTGTTGCCGCTGCCGGCGATGAACGGCGGCCAGGCGCTGCTTGCACTGATGAAGCGCGACCTCCACGAGGATTCCTTGCCATGGCTGCAGAGGCTCACCGAATGGGGCCTGTGGCTCTGTGTGGCGCTGGCGCTCTCCTGGGCGGTGGCGATCGGCGCCTTCGTCGTCCAGGTCTTGTAGGCACGCGCCCACGCGCAAGGTTTGCCTTCTCCCGCAAGCACGGGCCGAACGCGCGGCCAATGTAGAGCCCTACTTAGCTCACGGAGACTTCGATCATGAAAAGCATCATCCTTTGGCTCTGCGGCGTGCCGATCATCGTGATCATCGGATTGAAGGTCTTCGGCATCCTCTGACGCCTTTCCCCGCGTTCCCGCTTCCTCCTCACGGCGCATCCGTGCGTCGTTCAAGCGCCCTTTCGAGGGCGCTTTTTTTGCGGCTGCCGCTCAGCGGCTCAATGTGTTTCGCGGCGCAGCTGCTGCACGTCTTCATGCAGCGACTGCGCCCAGGTGCGGCGCTCGCGGCCGTGCGAGTCCTGCGGCTCGCCGAAGCGCACGATGGCCAGCAAAGGCGGCGCGCGCAGCGTGTTCCAGAGCGAGGTGAGCAGGTTGTCGTCGTCGATGTAGCGCGGCGCCTGGCTGGTTTCGCCGGTCGCGGCATCGGCGAAGCGCAGCGCGGCGGGCAGCACCGGTGCGCCGGAAGAAATCGCGGCCTGCAGCAGGTTGGCATGGAACGGCAGCAGCCCGCGGCCGTCGCTCGTGGTGCCTTCGGGGAACACGCCGATCATGTCGCCCTCGCGCAGTGCTTCCGTCATGTGATGCACCACGCGCAGCGCGTCGCGTCGGCGTTCGCGCTCGATGTAGAGCGAGCCCGCGCCGGTCGACAGCGTGCCGATCACCGGCCAGTGCTTGACGCCCGATTTCGACACGAAGCGCACATGCCGCGCCGCATGGATGGCGGTGATGTCGAGCCATGACAGGTGGTTGCTGATGATCAGCACCGGCCCCTGGGTCGGCGCCGTGCCCTGCACCTTGAGCGTGATGCCCATGATCTCGAGCATGCGGCGCGACCACTCCTGCACGCGCGCGTTGCGCTCGGCCTGCGACATCTTCGGAAACGCAAAGCGGATCGTCCACCAGCCGCCCAGCGCATGCCCGACCGCATGCAGCAACCGCCAGCAGGCCTTCAGCGAATGAAGCATGGCGCGTGGATTTCGTTCTCAGCCGTGCACGACGCGGCCGGCGACCAGCGTGTGGCGCGCACGGCCCTGCACCGGATAGCCGGCGAACGGCGTGTGCTTGCCCTGGCTCTTGAGCTGGTCGGGTTGCACCTGCCATTCGAGCGCCGTGTCGACCACGCACAGGTCGGCGACGCCGCCTTCGACCAGGCGGCCGATGCCGGTGCCCGCATCGACGGTGGCCAGCAGACGCGCAGGCGCGGAGGTGATGACCTCGATAGCCCGTGCGATGCCCGCGCCGCTGCGCTCGCCCCATTGCAGCGCGAGCGGTAGCAACAGTTCGAGGCCGGTGGCACCGGGCTCGGCTTCGGCAAAAGGCAGCGTCTTGGCGTCGGCCTCGACCGGCGTGTGATCGGACACCAGCGCATCGATGGTGCCGTCGGCCAGGCCGGCCGACAGCGCGTCGCGGTCGCCCTGCTGGCGCAGCGGCGGGTTCAGGCGCGCGCGGCTGTCGAAGTAGCCGATGTCGGTGTCGGCCAGGTGCAGCGAGTTGATGCTGACGTCGCAGGTCAGCGGCAGCCCCTGTGCCTTGGCCGCGCGCACCAGCGCCACGCCCGCGGCGCTGGAGATGCGGCACAGGTGCACGCGCGCACCGGTGCTCTTCATGAGCTCGACGATGGTGAAGATGGCGATCGTCTCGGCCGACACGGGCACGCCCGAGAGGCCCAGGCGCGTGGCGAGCGGGCCGCTGGCGGCCACTCCCTTGCCGAGGTCGCGATCCTGCGGGCGCAGCCACACGGTGTAGCCGAAGGTGCTTGCGTAGAGCAGCGCGCGCTGCAGCACCTGGGTGTCGGCCAGCGGCACGTCGGCCTGGCTGAAGCCGATGCAGCCGGCCTCGGTGAGTTCGGCCATCTCGGTGAGCACGCCGCCGGCGAGGCTGCGCGTGAGTGCGCCGAGCGGAAAGAGGCGCGCGCGCTGCAGCTTCTCGGCGCGGAACTTGAGCATTTCGACAAGGCCGGGCTCATCGAGCACGGGGTCGGTGTCGGGCGGGCACACGAGGCTTGTCACGCCGCCGGCGATGGCCGCGGCCATTTCGCTTTCGAGCATGCCTTCGTGCTCGTAGCCGGGCTCGCGCAGGCGCGCGGCGAGGTCGACGAGGCCGGGCACGACGACGCAGCCCGCGGCGTCGATGGTGCGGTCGGCCTTGTAGCCGGCCGGCGTGTTGCCGATGCCGGCGATCTTGCCGTCGGCGATGGCGATGTCGGTCTTCTTGTCGGTGCCCGAGGCGGGGTCGATGACGCGGCCGTTGGTGATGAGAGTGTTCATGCTTCGTTACCCGCCACGATGCTCATGACGGCCATGCGGACCGCGATGCCGAAGGTGACCTGCGGAAGGATCACGCTCTGCTTTCCGTCGACCACCGCGGAGTCGATCTCCACGCCGCGGTTGATCGGCCCCGGGTGCATCACGATCGCATCCGGTTTCGCGAGCTGCAGTTTCTCCGGCGTGAGTCCATAAGTCTTGAAGAACTCCTGCGACGAAGGCAGCAGCGCGCCGCTCATGCGCTCGTTCTGCAGCCGCAGCATGATGATGACGTCGCAGTCCTTGATGCCTTCCTCGAGCGTGTGGCACACGCGCACGCCCATGCCGGCCATGTCGCCGGGCACGAGTGTCTTGGGGCCGACCACGCGCACTTCGGCGCAGCCGAGCGTCGTCAATGCATGGATGTCCGAGCGCGCCACGCGCGAGTGCAGCACGTCGCCGACGATCGCGACCGTGAGGTTCGCGAAGTCTTTCTTGTAGTGGCGGATCGTGTACATGTCGAGCAGCCCCTGCGTCGGATGCGCATGGCGGCCGTCGCCGGCGTTCACCACGTGCACATGCGGCGCGACGTGCTGCGCGATCAGGTAGGGCGCGCCCGACTCGCTGTGGCGCACCACGAACAAATCGGCGGCCATGGCGCTCAGGTTGGCGATGGTGTCCAGCAGCGACTCGCCCTTGGTGGCCGAGGAGCGCGCGATGTCCAGGTTGATGACGTCGGCCGACAGGCGCTTGGCCGCGATCTCGAAGGTGGTGCGGGTGCGCGTGCTGTTCTCGAAGAACAGGTTGAACACGCTCTTGCCGCGCAGCAGCGGCACCTTCTTCACCTCGCGGTCGCTCACGCTCGTGAAGTTGGCGGCGGTATCGAGGATGTGCGTGACGATGTCCTTGGGCAGGCCTTCGATCGACAGCAGGTGGATGAGCTCGCCGTTCTTGTTGAGCTGCGGATTTCGCTTGTAGAGCATTACTTGTAGGCCTCCCGCCGGGCCGCCCCAAGGGAGGCCGGCGCCCCCTCGGGGGGCAGTGAATACACGAAGTGATGAACGTGGGGGTTCACTTGTTCTCCTCCACCTTGAGGCTGAAGGCGCCGTCGTCGGCGCGGGCCAGGGCCAGCAGTTGCGTGTCGGGCAGCGTCAGCTTGGCGGCCGCGAAATCAGCCGCCACCGGCAGCTCGCGTCCACCGCGATCGACCAGCACGGCGAGCCGCACGCAGGCGGGGCGGCCAAAGTCGAACAGCTCGTTGAGCACCGCGCGGATGGTGCGGCCGGTGTAGAGCACGTCGTCGAGCAGCAGCACATCGGTGCCGTTCACGTCGAAGGGGAGCGAGGTCTGCGCGCTGGCCGAGAGGCCGCGGCGCGCGAAGTCGTCGCGGTGCATCGCCGAGGAAATGACGCCGGGCGCGCCGGGCAGGCCCAGGTCTTTCTGCAGCCGCTCGACGAGCCAGGCGCCGCCGGAGGTGATGCCGACCAGCCTGGTTTCGGGGCGCAGCAGCGCCTTCACGCCGGCCAGGAGGCCCGTGTAGAGCCCTTCGGCATCGGGAATGGCGGAAATGGAACTCACGGGAGACTCCTCAAAAATTGCTCCAGGATGATGCAGGCCGAAGCGGCGTCGGCGTCTCTGGCGCCGGAAGACAGCGCTTCCGTCGTGCTGTAGCGCTCGTCGACTTCGAACACCTGCAGGTTGAATCGGCCGCGCAATTGGCGCGCGAACTTCTGCGCGCGGCGAGTGTTTTCGTGCGGGGCGCCGTCAGGGTGATAGGGCACGCCGATCACCAGCGCGTCGGGCTGCCATTCCTTGATGCGGGCCTCGACCTGCGCGAAGCGGGCATCACCCTCGGCCTTGATGGTGGCCTGCGGCGTGGCGCTTTGAAGCAGCCGGTTGCCGCTGGCCACGCCGGTGCGCTTCAGGCCGAAATCGAAGGCCAGGAAGGTCTGGAAATGGGGCGGGACGGGAACAGATGAGGACGCAGCACTGTCGGACATCGCCGGTCCACTCACAGGGGGCCGCCGCGCACGGCCGCCCGAAGCGGCCGGCCCGCCCCCGGTAGGGGGTTGGCGAAGCGACACGAAGTGCGCGAAGACTGGGGGCGAGCCGAGGTCATCATGCGTGTCCGGCGTCGGGGGAGAGCTTCCAGGCTTCGAGGCCCAGCAGCAGCAGCGCCTTGTCGTAGCGCTGCTCGATCGGGGTGTCGAAGATCACGGCCGGATCGGCGCTCACGGTAAGCCAGCTGTTCTCGGCCAGTTCCGATTCGAGCTGGCCCTCGCCCCAGGCCGAATAGCCCAGCGAGACCAGCACCTTGCGCGGGCCGGCGCCGGTGGCCAGGGCTTCGAGCACGTCCTTGGAGGTGGTCATCTCCAGGCCGCCGGGAATGGTCATGGTCGAGGCGTAGACCGATTCCTCGGGCTTCTCGGCATGGGCGAAGACCGGCTCGTGCAGCACGAAGCCGCGCTCGGTCTGCACCGGGCCGCCCTGGAAGACGGGGGCGTCGCCCAGCTCGGGGCGGGACAGGTGCAGCTCGATCTTCTCGAACAGCACCTTCAGGTTGATGTCGCTGGGTTTGTTGATCACCAGGCCGAGCGCACCGCGCTCGCTGTGTTCGCAGAGGTACACGACGCTGCGGTTGAAAGTTTTGTCTTCCATCCCGGGCATCGCTATCAAAAAGTGATGCGTGAGGTTCATCGGGGCAGAATCGGCGGCCATATGCCACCCATTTTACTGGCCGTCGACAAGACCTATCCCAAGGGGCTCATGTGGTTCCGCCGCGACCTTCGCGTGGACGACAACGCAGCGCTCTACCGCGCCCTTCGCGCCTGCCGCCAGGTGGTCTGCGTCTTCGTGTTCGACAAGGCGATCCTGGACCCCTTGCCCAGCGCCGACCGGCGGGTTGAATTCATCCGCGAATCGCTGCTGGAGCTGCAGGCGGAACTGGGCGCACTGAGCGGCGGGCTGATCGTGCGGCACTCCCACGCGGTGCAGGAAATCCCCGCGCTCGCGAGCGACCTCGATGTGCAGGCCGTGTTCGCCAACCGCGACGACGAGCCCGATGCGCTGGAACGCGATGCCAAGGTGCTCGGCGCGCTGGCCAACGCGGGCATCGCCTTTCACACCTACAAGGACTCGACCGTCTTCGACCGCGACGAGGTGCTGACCAAGACCGGCCAGCCCTACACCGTGTTCACGCCCTACAAGCGGGCCTGGCTCGCGAAGGTGGATTCGTTCTTTCTCAAGCCCTACCCGGTGCGCGGCCACGCAGATGCGCTGGTTCCGCCGCCCCAGGCCTACCGCGAGCCGATGCCCTCGCTGGGCGAACTGGGCTTCGAGAAGACCAACCTGTCGACGCTGGAGATTCCGACCGGCTCGCTCGGTGCCGGCGTGCTGTTCGAGGATTTCTTCGAGCGCATCGACCGCTACGACGAAGCGCGCAATTTCCCCGCGGTACGCGGCCCCAGCTACATGGGCGTGCACCTGCGCTTCGGCACGGTGTCGATCCGCCAGGTGGCGAGCGTGGCGCACCAGCTCTCGCTGCAGGGCAACGCGGGCGCGGCGACGTGGCTCGCCGAACTGATCTGGCGCGACTTCTACTTCCAGATCCTCACGCACTTCCCGCACGTGCACAAGGACGGCGAATCGAAGAGCTTTCGCCCCGAGTACGACAAGATCCAGTGGCACCACGGCAAGCATGCCGACCAGCTCTTCGACGCCTGGTGCGAGGGCCGCACCGGCTACCCGCTGGTCGACGCGGCCATGCTGCAGATCAACCAGAGCGGCTACATGCACAACCGCCTGCGCATGGTGGTGGCGAGCTTTCTGTGCAAGGACCTGGGGCTGGACTGGCGCCGGGGCGAGCGCTACTTCGCGCTGCACCTGAACGACTTCGAGCTGGCCTCCAACAACGGCGGCTGGCAGTGGGCGAGCTCCAGCGGCTGCGATGCGCAGCCCTACTTCCGCATCTTCAACCCGGTGACGCAGAGCGAGCGTTTCGATCCCGAAGGCAAGTTCATCCGACGCTACCTGCCCCAGCTCGCGGGGCTGTCGAACGCGACGATCCACGCGCCCTGGACGGCCTCGCCGGTCGAGCTGGAGGCAGCGGGCATCAAGCTGGGCGAAACCTATCCCATGCCCGTGGTGGACCATGCCGAGGCACGCGAGAAGACGCTGCAGCGCTACGGCGTGGCGCGGGCCAAGGCGCTGCAGAAATAAAGAAAGGCCCCGAAGGGCCTTTCTCTGGATGATCGCCGGAGCGCGTCAGGCTGCGGCTGCCAGCGTCGACTCGGTCGTGTACGCACGAACCAGGCGCAGCAGTTCCTCTTCCGAGTACGGCTTGCCCAGGTAGTGGTTCACGCCCAGCGTGCGCGCGTAATCGCGGTGCTTCTCGGCGATGCGCGAGGTGATCATGATGATCGGCAGCTCGGCCAGCGCGGCATCGGCGCGGATGTTGCGCGCCAGGTCGAAGCCGTCCATGCGCGGCATCTCGATGTCCGACAGCACCACCGACGGGCGCTCCTGTTGCAGCCGTTCGAGCGCCTGCAGGCCGTCCGCCGCGAGCGACACGCGGTAGCCTTCGCGCTGCAGCAAACGCTGCGTGACGCGGCGCACGGTGATGGAGTCGTCCACCACCAGCACCAGTGGCACCTGCGGCGCCACCGGAGCCAGCACCGGCATCGGAACCTGCGGTGCGTCCTGGTCGGCCGCGGCCGACGCTGCGTTTGCCGGCGCCACGAGCGCGGCGGCCTGGCGCTGGCGCGCCTGTTCGCCGTGCACTGCCGCGAGCGCCACCGGGTTGTAGATCAGCGCCACCGCACCCGAGGCCAGCACCGAGATGCCGGCGAGACCGGGCAGCCGCGCGAGCTGCGGGCCGAGGTTCTTCACCACGACTTCCTGGTTGCCCAGCACTTCGTCCACGTGCAGCGCGACGCGCTGTGCCGCGCTTCGCACGATCACGAGGGTGTTGTTCTTGGCACCGGCATGCCCGCTGCGGGCCGAGGCCTGCAACAGTGCGCCGGCCCAGTAGAACGGCACCTGTTCGCTGCCGAACGGATGGCTGTTGTGCAGGTAGGCCGCTTCCAGGTCGGTGCCGCTCACGCGCTGAACCAGTTCCACGAGGTTCGACGGAACGCCGATCGACACCTCGCCGGCACGCAGCATCACCACGTGCGTCACGGCGGTGGTCAGCGGCAGCACCAGCTTGAAGGTGGTGCCCTGGCCAGGCGTGCTGTGCGTTTCGATGCGGCCGCCGAGCGCCGCGATCTGCGCGCGCACCACGTCCATGCCGATGCCGCGTCCGGACAGCTCGGAGACCTGTCCGGCCGTCGAGAAGCCGGGCTTGAAGATCAGCTCGGTGGCTTCTTCCGGCGTGAGTTCCTGGTCGCTCGCCAGCAGGCCGAGTGCGCGGGCGCGCTCGGCAATGCGTTTCTGGTCGAGGCCGGCGCCGTCGTCGCGGAAGCTCACCGAAACGTCGTTGCCTTCGTGATGCAGGTCGATGACGATGAGGCCGCTGGCCTCCTTGCCGGCCTTTTCGCGCGCCGCCGAGTCCTCGATGCCGTGCGCCACGCAGTTGCGCAGCAGATGCTCGAAGGCGGGCGTCATCCGGTCGAGCACGCCACGGTCCATTTCGATGGAGCCGCCGACGATGTCCAGCCGCACCTGCTTGCCGGTGTCCTTCGACGCCTGGCGCACCACGCGGTAGAGGCGGTCGGAAATGCCTTCGAACTCCACCATGCGCGTGCGCAGCAGGCCGCGCTGCAGTTCGCGGGTCTGGCGCGCCTGAACGCTCAGGTCGTCTTCCGTGGCCTGCACCGTCTTTTGCAGCGTGCGCTGCACGGTGGCCACGTCGTTCACCGACTCGGCCATCATCCGCGTGAGTTCCTGCACGCGAGTGAAGCGGTCGAACTCGAGCGGGTCGAAGCTCTGCTGCGAATCCTTGGCTTGCGCGAGACGCGACTGCATCTGGCTTTCGGCCTGCACTTCGATGTCGCGAAGTTGTTGGCGCAGGCGGTCCAGGTTGCCCGTGAGGTCGGACAGCGATCCGCGCAGTTGGCCGAGTTCGGCTTCGAGGCGCGAGCGCGTGATGATGACCTCGCCGGTCTGCGCGACCAGGCGGTCGAGCAGTTGCGTGCGGATGCGCACGGCCTGGCCCGATGCGGCGCGCAGCGGCGCGAGCAAGGCGGGCGCCGGGCGCGGCTGCAGCATCGTGACGACCGGGCCGGCAGCGTCTTCCGACGCATCGGCGACCGGAGCGGCTTCTTCGTCGTTCGCCGGCACGCCGCCTTCGGGCGCCACCTGAACCAGCTGGATGGCCGGCGAAGGCGCGGTGGCCGCGGCAACGAGTTGGGCCATCTCGACCTGCGTGGCATCGTCGGCCGCGCGCAGCGCGTCGAAGGTGGCCTGCAGGGCATCGAGGCGGGCCAGGAGCTTTTCGATGTCGGCCCGCTCGGCGCCCTGGGAGCCCAGGACTTCGATCTCGGATTCCATGCGGTGCGCGCGTTCGCCCAGGCGCATGGCGCCGGCCAGTCGCGCACTGCCCTTGAGCGTGTGCAGCGTGCGCAGCACCGAGGCGCGAGGCGCGCTGTCGTCGGGATGGTGCGACCACTGGCGGAGCGCTTCGCCCAGTTGAGGCAGCAGGTCGGCGGCTTCTTCCTCGAAGATCGGGAACAGGTCGGCATCGACGGCATCGGCCAGGTCGATGGCATCTTCGGAATCGTCCAGCGCCACGTCGGCGATGCCGTCGCTGGTGGACACGATCTGCTGGAACGGCCGGACTTCGCTGCGCACGGCGGCTTCGAGCGGCATGGGTGCCGCTGCGATGTCGCGCAGCGCCTGCAGCGTGCCTTCGGCCGGATCGCGGAGGAACCCCACGGCGAACTGATGCAGCAGGCGCCGCAGCTCGTCGGCCGCGGCGACCAGCACCACACCCTGTTCACGCGTGCCGCTGCCCTGCATCTGCAGATGCTGCAGCGCCGATTCGAGCAGGCGCGCCATGCCCGAGAGGCTGTGGAAGCCGACGGTGGCCGAACTGCCGGCCAGTGAATGCGCCAGCGCAATGGTCGAGTCGGGCAGGCGCTCGTGCGATTCGAGCGCCCATTCGCCGACGTCGGTGGCCAGTTGCCTGGACCATTCGTCGGCTTCGTTGAGGTAGACGTTGTAGAGCGCGATGCCGATGCGCAGCGGACCGATCACCTTGACCTGGTCTTCGGCGCTGGCGGAGGCGGAGAGTTCTTCTTCCGCAACCTCCACAGCCTCCACGGCTTCCGTCACTTCGATGGCTTCCACCGTCTCGACGGACTCGTGTGCGGCGACAGGCTCCGGCGTTTCTTCTTCGGCCACGACGGCCGGCGGCTCGGCGGGAGCTTCGACCGGGGCGGAGACCTCGGCCTCGGCCTCGGCCACGGGTTCGGGCTCCGGCTGCGCCTCGGGAGCCAGTTCCAGCTCGGGCAGCGCCTCCAGCGGAGGCAGGGCCATGTCGTTGGCCTTGGGCTCGTTCGCCGGCACAGGCAGCGGGTTCAGGTCCCAGGCGAAGTCCGGCAGGCTGGTGGCGGTCGGCACCGTCGCCTCGATGCCCGCTTCGGGCTCGACGGCCTTGGGCTGGGCAGCGGCCGGCTCGGCGGGCGCCTGCGTCTTCGCGGGTGCCAGGAAATCGAAATCGTCACCGGTGGGCAGCGCCTCCAGCGGTGCGGGCGAGGTGGGCTGCTTCGTCTCGAAATCGATGAAGTCGGTGGAGGTGAAGTCGTCGTCCGCGTCCGCGGACACGGGCTTCTGCGACTCTTCTTCGAGCGCGGGCAGTTCGGGGAACGGCTCGGGCGCGGCCTGCACCGGGAGGTCCGGCAGGAACGACAGATCAGGCAGCGGCGGCAGCTCGGGCTCGGCGGCGATGTGGCGGGCGGCCACGGCCAGTTGCTCGGCGTCGACCACGCGCACCGGCGGTGGCACGGGTTCGCCGGCCATCAGCGCATCGGCCACGCGGCTGAACGGGCCGGCCTGCCAGGAATGCGATTCGCCCGAGGCGATGGCTTCGACCCACTGGCCGAAGTCGCGCAGCGTGCGCTCGGTCGCCGACAGCATCTCCGGCGTGGCGGGACGCTGGTCGGCCAGCCAGGTATTGAGCACCTGCTCGAGCGACCAGGCGGCATCGCCGAAGTCGGTGAGGCCGACCATGCGCGAGCTGCCCTTGAGCGTGTGGAACGCACGGCGCAGGATGGTGAGTTCTTCGATGTCGTCCGGATGGCTGCCCAGTTCGGTGATGGCGGCCAAGCCGTTGTGCACCACCTCGCGAGCCTCGTCCAGGAAGATGTTCTGGAGGTCGTCTTCTTCCAGCTCTGTGACTTCGGTGTCGGGCAGCACGCCCGGTCCGGTGATCTTGGAGGTCCAGCTCTCGGCCTTGCGGCTGAATTCCTCGAGCGGCGTCGGCTTGGTCTTCTTGGCGGGCGTGGCGAGCGCGGCGAGCTTCGAGGCGATCTGCGCGTCGACTTCCTCGATGCTGAGCACCGGCTCGGCGGCGGGGGCTGCAACGTCGCCTTCGTGGCTGTCGGCGGCCTGGCGGCCCATCAGCGGCTTGAGTTCGCCGGCCTCGGTGTCGAACACGAACAGGCGCTTGGCCAGCGCGGGCTGGTAGCCCAGCATGTCGATCAGGAAGCCCAGCGCGCCCAGGTTGTTGCCCAACGCGTCGAAGCCGGCCATTTCCTCGGCGGGCGAGGTGCTGACCAGCATGGCCTCGACGTCGTCCCGCATGCGCTGCACGGTGAGCGCGGCCTGCTCGAGGCCGAGCACGGAGAACACGCCGCGCATCTGCATCAATTGCGTCGGCACGGTGCGCAGCAGGCCCTTTTCGGCGGGACGGCGGAAGTACTGGTCGAGCGACTTCTCGAGTTCGCTCAGGTGGCTGCGCAGCTCGTCGACCACGGTGCCCATGGTCTGGCGGTCGCTCACGCGGCGGTACAGGTCTTCCATCCACGGCTCGAGCGGCTCGGAATGGCCGCCCGCACGCACGCGTTCGATGCGGCCCGCGAGCTGCAGCGTGCGGGAGGTGAGCTGCGGATCGCTCGGATCGAGGTCTTCGAGCGCGGCTTCCAGGTACAGCACCGAGGTGGCGACTTCCATCGCCAGTTCGGTGTCGGGCGGCTGGCCCGACTTGACCGAAGCCTCGACGGCATGCGAAAGCGCCTCGACCATCGGCAGGCTCGGCGGATGCAGCTTCTGCAGCGATTCGCCCAGCTGCGCGAAGGTGTCGGCCACCTGGCGCGTGCGGGTGATGTCGCCGCCCGAGAGCGCCGACCACATTTCCTTGGCGGTCTCGATGCGCTTGCGGGCCTGCGTGAGCACCAGCGGATCGAAGCGGCCGAACTGCTCGACGGTGTAGTCGATGTGCTGCTCGTGGGCGACGCCCCAGGCGCTGCGCACGGTGCGCAGCGTGGCGGCTTCGTCGCGGGCGGTGGGCACGGCCTGCGCGCAGAAGAACAAAAGGTCCTGGCCGAGGCGGTCGGACACGAGGCTGTCGCCGCGCGCCAGCGTGGCGTACTGCAGCAGCACGCGCGTGGCGGCGCGCTTGACGTAGGCGTCGGCGGGAATCAGGCAGAGCGACAGGGCTTCGAAGAAGCCCGCGGCCAACGTCCAGAAACTGGCGACGCGGGGCAGCAGCGCACCGCGTCCGAGCCCCAGGCACAGGCCCTGCAGGCGCCTGGCGGCCTCGACGTCACCGGTCTTGACCAGTTGCAGCACTTCGCGGTCGAGCCGCGAGCGCACGGCCGGGTCGTAGGCGACGGCGGCCTGCGTGAGCGCGGGCTTGACCTCGACCCAGCGCCAGGCGGTGCTCCAGAGATCGGCCGGATGGACGCGCTCGTTGCCACCCAGTTCCAGCACATCGCGGTATTGGGGAAAGAGCGCGACCGACGACACGGACTTGCCGGCCAGCAGCGCACTGAGGAAATCGGTGACGGCGAAGCCGGCACGCTCGATCTTCAGCACGGCGCTGTCGGTGCAGCGCTGCGGTTCGGCAATGAAGCCCTGCACCGCGAATTCGATGGCGCCGAGCACCAGCGCGGGCGACGAATGCCCGACCATCTGCAGCGCGCCGACGGCCTGGTGCAGTTGCTGGCGGGCCATCTGCAGCGGGCCGCTTTCGGGCTCGGTTGCACTGCCCACGTCGCGCACGAAGCGCCGCAACGACTTGCCCACACCGTCGAGGGATTTCTGGATTTCTCCCAGCACCCAGGCCAGCGGCCCGAGGTCTTCGGTGGCCGGCAGGTTGCCGGCGATGGGGGCCGTGGCAGGGGTTTGAATCGACACGTGGTTGCTCGCCGTTCTTATCTATCTGTTGTCGTCAGGCAATCTTGAAACGGGCTACCGAGCGGCGCAGTTCTTCCGCCATCTGCGAGAGCTCGCGCACCTGCTGGGCCGTGGTCCGCGTACCTTCACCGGTCTGCTCGGTCACCGCAAAAATGTGCTGGATGTTGGCAGCCACCACGTTGGCCGAATCGGCTTCGCGGGAGGCGGACTGCGAAATCTGCTCGATCAGCTCGGCGAGGCGGCGCGACACGCGGTCAATCTCGGTCAGCGCGGTACCCGCGTTGTCGGACAGCTTGGCCCCTTCGACCACACCCTGCGTGGAACGCTCCATGGCGCCCACCGCATCCTGCGTGTCGGTCTGAATCGCCTTCACCAGCGCCGAAATCTGGCGCGTGGCGTCTGCGGAGCGTTCGGCCAGTCGCTGAACTTCTTCCGCCACCACCGAGAAGCCTCGACCGGCTTCACCGGCCGATGCGGCCTGAATGGCGGCGTTCAGGGCCAGCACGTTCGTCTGTTCGGTAATGTCCGAGATCAGCTCGGTGATTTCGCCAATCTCCTGCGACGACTCGCCCAGGCGCTTGATCCGCTTGGAGGTTTCCTGGATCTGGTCGCGGATGGAGTTCATACCGCCGATGGCGTTCTGCACGGCCTGCAGACCCGACGATGCGGCTTGCAGCGACTGGCGCGCCACCGTGGCGGACTCTTGCGCCTGCGTGGACACACCGTTGATTCGCTCGGCCATGGTCAGCACCGACTGGCCGGTTTCGCGAATCTCGCGCAGCTGTTCGGTCGAGGCGGCCAGCAGTTCGGTCGAGGTGTTTTCCACCTGCGACGTCGTCTGCGCCACGCGGGTTGCCGTGTTCTGCACGTTGCCCACCAGCAAACGCAGTTCTTCCACCGTGTAGTTCACCGAGTCGGCGATGGCGCCGGTGATGTCTTCCGTCACGGTCGCTTCCTGCGTCAGGTCGCCTTCGGCCACTGTCTGCAGTTCGTTCATCAGCCGAAGAATGGCGGCCTGGTTGGCGTTGTTGATGCGGCCGGCTTCTTCCGAAGTCTGCTCGGCGGCCAGACGCTCGCGTTCGGCGTTGGCGGCACGTTCGCGGCCTTCGCGCACCTGCACGAAACCGATGGCGCCGGCGAATGCCAGGGCGGCCAGCGACAGCACGAACAGCAGCACGATCGTTCCGGCGCCCAGACCCGTGCGGGCGGACAGCTTGTCCTGCAGGTCGCCCAGCGACTTACGCAGCGGCTCGCTGTCGGTCAGGATGGAAGCCTGCGCTTCGCGCGCCGCCACCAGACCCTGCAGGTTGCCCAGAATGGCGGAAGCCTGTGTACGCATCTGCTCGTAGGTCTTCAGGATGGCTTCGAGCTGCTGGCGCGTCTGCGGGTCCTTCGAGCCGGGGAAGCGCTGCTGCGCATTGCCGTCGAGCAGGCCGCGGGTGGTTTCCTGGAAGGTGTTCAGGTCCTTGCCCAGCAGGAACACGGCGTCGGGGTTCACACCCTCGACCGTGAAGAATTCGTTGGTCGACTTGCCGATGCGCTGCGTCAGCATCACGAGCTGGCCGGCGGCCGAGATCTCGGGCAACGTGGCGTTCTGCTGCATCTTCAGCGACGCGACGGTTTCCGTCATTTCGAGCAGCGTGGACGACTGCTGGTTGATGTCGCGCAAGGCGGCACCCACCTGGGTCAGGATCTGGCGCTGGGCCAGCACGGCCTTGGCGCTGGTGTCGGCACGTGCGACGAGAGGATTGATCTTGTTCATCTCCTCGTCGTACTGGTTGCCCACGCGCTCCAGGCGCAAGGCGTCGTCGCCGTTGGTGAGACCCGAGACGCGGCGCGAGAGGTCGTCGGCGCTGTCCTTCACTTCGACGAACGCCGAGGCGCTGCCGACGAGGGCCTGGGAGATCGACTTGGCCAGACGCTGCGACTGCATCAGCGACTGGCCGGTGGCCGCCACCTGCTGGGCGAGGCGTTCCGCGCGAAGAATGGCGGAGCCGGCCACCAGGAGCAGCAGCAACACCGTGACGGCCAGCAGGATGGCCAGGATCCGCTGCTGCTTTGCCTGGCTGGAGCCCGCCCGGCCCGCGGCCGGGACGGCATCGAGCGCTGCCGCGTCAAGCGCGTCGGGGTTCTCGCCGCCGGCCAGGCCGCCGCCATCGGCGAAGCCGGTGGGCGCGGGCGCGACGGGAGACGAGCTTTCGCCCTTCCTCGCGATGCGCACGGTTTTCTCGTCCGGAACCTGAACCGTATCGACATCGTCGAGCGATATCGAACCGGAGCCGTCGACGCGGGCCTTGTCGTTCCCGTTGCTCACGGGCAGTAATTTCTTGAACTTGTCGGCGATCGAGCTCACGGTCGGTCCTTCAGGTGGTTGCCAGTGCTGCGTGCCAAGGCACTACGCACCAATACTCAAAAACTGGGGTTGCTGCGAAAGCGCCTGCAGGTTGACTTCCTGCCAGCGCTCCCCTGCTGCGTCGGTGTACAGATGCCCGTGCCACGCAGGTGCTTCTGCGCCCGGAGCTTCGGAGGCCGTGAAGGCCTCCGCGCCCCGCAACCCCGCCAGTCGGTCGACCAGCAATGCGCAGTTGACTTCGAGCAGCTCGTTGAATGCAACGAGCCGCGATTGGATGCGCGCCGCCTCGGTGGCGGCCAGTGCGCCGGACCCGCCGGTGGCGAAGCCCGAAAGCTGGACGACGCCATAGAGGCCGCCGCGCAGGTTGGCGACGCCGAGGAACCACGGCGCCGTGTAGGGCACGGGCTGCGGCGGCGTCCAGGGAAAGATTTCGCCGGCGTGCCCCAGCGGGAAGAGGTACTTGCCCTCGCCCGCCTCGACGGCAAGCCACGTCGCGGCCACGCCTGTCGTGCGCGCAGCCTGCAGACGGCTTGCAAGCCGGGACTGGAAGGCTCTCAGTGCGTCGCGATTCGCCATGGACTCAGCCGACTCCTGCTCAGGCCAGCGCGCTGATCTTGGACATCAGATCGGCCGCGTTGACCGGCTTCACGATGTAGTCGCGAGCGCCCTGGCGCATGCCCCAGACGCGATCGGTTTCCTGGTTCTTGCTGGTGCACAGGATGATCGGGATGGCCGCGTACTTCGGGTCGCGGGCGATGGCGCGCGTGAGCTGGAAGCCGTTCTGGCCGGGCATGACCACGTCCATGAGGATCAGGTCGGGCTGGTCTTCTTCCAGGCGGCGCATCGCGTCGTCGGCGTTTTCGGCCGTCTTCACGGCGAAGCCGTTCTTCTGGAGGAGGTCGGTCAGAAACACCAGTTCAGTCTTGGAGTCGTCGACGACGAGGATTTTTCGAATAGGCATTACTGCACTTCCTGTTGAACGATGCCAAACTGCTGCACGGCCTGCAGCAGCTGGTCTTTGGTGAAAGGCTTGGTCAGGTAGTCTTGCGACCCGACCATGCGGCCGCGGGCCTTGTCGAATACACCGTCTTTCGAAGACAGCATGACGACCGGAACCTTGGAGAAATGGGCGTTGCGCTTGATGATGGCGCACGTCTGGTAGCCATCGAGACGCGGCATGAGGATGTCGCAGAAAATCAGATGGGGCTTGTGGTCGTTAACCTTGGAGAGCGCATCGAAACCGTCTTCCGCCAGAAGAACCTCGTGCCCACCCTGCTTCAGAAAAATCTCGGCACTGCGCCGGATGGTGTTGCTGTCATCGATGACCAGCACCTTGTAACCTGATCCATTCGGGCCCATTGCAAACGCTCCTGCTCATGAGACTTGGATGCCCGCCGCGCCGTACATCGACGCAGATCGCGTAGCCCTATGCCAATCTTCAGATTTCAACCATTTCGAAGTCTTCCTTGCGTGCACCGCACTCAGGACAGGTCCAGTTCATCGGAACATCGGCCCAGGCCGTGCCTGCCGCGATCCCGTCTTCCGGTACACCCACCGCTTCGTCATAGATCCACCCACAAATCAGGCACATCCAAGTTTTCGTATTCATCGGAGCTTAAAGTCCTTGTTCATTAAATGCAACGAGTGTATCTATGCGTATCTCACTGGCGAGCGATAAACGTCGCGCCTATGCCACCATCCAGGGGATTCCGCCCGGCGTATGACCATCTACTTACTTCCAGCAGACAACGCCCGCAAACCGGGCGATCTTAACGACCCCTCGCAGGACGCCGAAGCGCTCGCCGAACGCGACCTGAATCCGCCCTGCGTGCTGGTCTTCAACGCCAGCGATCCGAGCGGTGCCGGCGGCCTGGGTGCCGATGCCCTCGCCATGGCGTCGGTGGGCGCACACATTCTGCCCGTGGTCACCGGCGCCTACGCCCGGGACACGGCCGAGATATTCGACCATTTCGCGTTCGACGAGGAGGCCATCGCCGAGCAGGCGCGGGCCATCCTGGAGGACGTGGAAGTCCAGTTGATCAAGGTGGGTTTCGTCGGGACGCCCGACGCCCTGAGCACGATCGCCGAGACCGCCTCCGACTACCCGGAAGTGCCCGTGGTGGCCTACATGCCGAACCTGTCCTGGTGGGACGAGAACCAGATCGAGGCCTATCTGGACGCGTTTCGCGAGCTCGTTTTGCCCCAGACGACAGTGTTGGTCGGAAACCACAGTACGCTGTGGCGCTGGCTGCTTCCGGACTGGAGCGGCGAGCGGGCGCCCGGTGCGCGCGACATCGCCAAGGCCGCCGGCGAGTTCGGCGTGCCCTACACGCTGGTCACCGGCATGGTGCTGCCCGACCAGTTCATCGACAACGTGCTGGCCTCGCCGCAGTCGGTGCTCGTCAACGAGAAGTACGAGCGGCTCGAAGCGGTTTTCGCCGGCGCGGGCGACACGCTCTCGGCCGCGCTGGCCGCCCTGCTCGCGAGCGGCACCGACCTCGTGGCCGCGACGAGCGAAGCCCTCGCCTACATGGACCGGTGCCTGGACGCGGGTTTCCGCCCCGGCATGGGCCACGTGCTGCCTGACCGCCTGTTCTGGGCCGAGCCCGAGGACGACGAAGAAGACGACGACCCCGACGCGCCCCAAGACTTCGCCCTCCCCCCACACGACACCCGACACTGACCGATCGATGACCGACAAGAACGACACCCTCTTCGAGCGCGCCCGCGCCGTGATCCCCGGCGGCGTGAACTCGCCCGTGCGCGCCTTCAAGGCCGTCGGCGGCACGCCGCGCTTCATCCAGCGCGCCGAAGGCGCCTATTTCTGGGACGCCAACGGCAAGCGCTACATCGACTACATCGGCTCCTGGGGTCCGATGATCCTGGGCCATGGCCACCCCGCCGTGGTCGAGGCGGTGCAGAAGGCCGTGCTCGAAGGCTTTTCGTACGGCGCGCCGACCGAGCGCGAGATCGAACTGGCCGAGGCCATCCTCGCGCTCGTGCCCTCCATGGAAATGGTGCGGCTCGTGAGCTCGGGCACCGAGGCCGCGATGAGCGCCCTGCGCCTGGCGCGCGGCGCCACGGGCCGCAAGAGCATCATCAAGTTCGAAGGCTGCTACCACGGCCATGCCGACGCACTGCTCGTGAAGGCCGGCTCGGGCCTGGCCACCTTCGGCAACCCGACCTCGGCCGGCGTGCCGCCCGAGGTGGTGCAGCACACCATCGTGCTCGAGTACAACAACCTGCAGCAGCTCGAAGAGGCCTTCGCGCTGCACGGCAACGACATCGCCTGCCTGATGATCGAAGCCATTGCCGGCAACATGAACTTCGTGCGCGCCACGCCCGAATTCGCCAAGCGCTGCCGCGAGCTTTGCACGCAGCACGGCGCGCTGCTGATCTTCGATGAGGTGATGACTGGTTTTCGCGTCGGCCTGCATGGTGCGCAGGGCGTACTCGGCATCAAGCCCGACCTCACCGTACTCGGCAAGGTCATCGGCGGTGGCATGCCGCTTGCGGCCTTCGGCGGTCCGCGCGCCATCATGGAACAGCTTGCACCGCAGGGCCCGGTCTACCAGGCCGGCACGCTGTCGGGCAACCCGGTGGCCACGGCCTGCGGACTCGCCACGCTGAAGGAAATTGCGAAGCCCGGCTTCTACGAAGCGCTCGGCAAGAAGACGCGCTCGCTGGTCGACGGTTTGAAGGCCGCGGCAGCCGCCGAAGGCCGGCCCTTCAACGCCGACAGCGAAGGCGGCATGTTCGGCTTCTTCCTCATGAAGGATCTGCCGCAAAACTATGCAACCGTGATGACAACCGACAACGCGAAATTCAATGCGTTGTTTCATGGTTTGCTCGATCGCGGCGTGTATATTGCCCCCGCGCTCTACGAAGCAGGCTTCGTGAGCGCAGCGCACGGGGAGGACGACATCGCAGCCACCATAGAAGCGGCACGAGAGATTTTCAGAACGCCCTAGTCCATGAACGCCCTGCGCCTGCTGCCGGTAGTGAGTGTTTCTCTTGCTCTTTTTCTACCCGGCCTGGCGCTTGCGCAGTCCGCCTTCGAGCCGAAGAACATCTGGGTCAACCCGGGCTTCTATTCGGCGCACTTCGACAGCGGCAAGGGCTTGGAAAATTCCAACTTCGGCCTGGGCTTCGAGTACCCGCTGAACGACACCTACCGCATCACGGCGGGTGCGTTCCACAACAGCGACCGCAGGCAGTCGCACTACATCGGGCTGTATGTGCTGCCCTTCGAGTTCTACGGCGTGAAGTTCGGCGCGGTGGTGGGCGGCTTCGACGGCTACCCCAACTACCGCGACGGCAACTGGTTCCCGGCGATCCTTCCGACAGCCGCCATCGAAGGCAAGAACTGGGGCCTGAACATCGCCTACGTGCCGACGATCAGGAACCGCCTGTACGGCGCCATCACGTTCCAGTTGAAGTACCGGTTCGGCACCCACGAGTAAGCGGTTCCGTTCGGGAACACCGCGGAACCGGCTTTGCCGGGCCGCAGGTGTTGCCCCCGGTAGGGGGTTGGCGAAGCGACACGAAGTGCGCGAAGCCTGGGGGCGAGCTCAGTGCCTGAAGTGGCGAACGCCCGAGAGCACCATCACGACGCCGCGCTCGTCGGCGGCATCGATCACTTCCTGGTCGCGCATCGAACCGCCCGGCTGGATCACGCAGCTCGCGCCCGCATCCACCACCACGTCGAGGCCGTCGCGGAACGGGAAGAAGGCGTCGCTCGCCACGGCCGTGTCCTTCAGCGACAGGCCCGCGTGCTCGGCCTTGATGCTGGCGATGCGGGCCGAATCGAGGCGGCTCATCTGGCCCGCGCCGACGCCCATCGTCATGCCGTCGGCACAGAAGACGATCGCGTTGCTCTTGACGTACTTCGCGACCTTCCATGCGAACAGCAGGTCCTGCAGTTGCTGCGGCGAGGGCTGCTTCTTGCTGACCACCTTGAGGTCGCTCGCGGCGAGCTCGTGGTTGTCGGCGGTCTGCATGAGCAGGCCCGAGCCGACCCGCTTCACGTCCATCAGGTTGCGGCCGTTGTCCCAGTCGGTGGCGCCGCCCGGTGGCAGCGCGATCTCGAGCACGCGCACGTTGAGCTTGGCCTTGGTGGCCTGGAACACTTCGAGCGCCTCGGGCGTGTAGCCCGGTGCCATCAGCACTTCGACGAACTGCTTGTTGACGGCTTGCGCGGTGGCCAGGTCAACGGGCCGGTTGAAGGCGATGATGCCGCCGAAGGCCGAGGTCGGGTCGGTCTTGAAGGCCTTGGCGTAGGCCTCGTTCGCGTCCTTGCCCACGGCCACGCCGCAGGGGTTGGCGTGCTTGACGATCACGCAGGCCGGCACGTCGAAGCTCTTGACGCATTCCCATGCCGCGTCGGCATCGGCGATGTTGTTGTAGCTGAGCTCCTTGCCTTGCAATTGCCTGGCCGAGACGAGCGAGCCGGGCGCGGGATAGAGGTCGCGGTAGAACGCGGCCTGCTGGTGCGGGTTTTCGCCGTAGCGCAGGTCCTGCACCTTCACGAAGCGGCCGTTGCTTTGCGCGGGAAACAGCGAGCGCGTCGGTGCGGGCTGGCCGATGCTGGCGTCGAAGTCGATGGCCGAGAGGTAGTCGCTGATCGCACCGTCGTAGTCGGCGATGCGGTTGAACGCGGCCACCGAGAACGCGAACTTGGTCTTGTCGCTGAGCTTGCCGCCGGCCTTGAGCTCAGCGAGTGCCACGGGGTACTGCGCCGCATCGGTGAGCACGCCCACGTCCTTCCAGTTCTTGGCCGCGCTGCGCACCATGGCCGGGCCGCCGATGTCGATGTTCTCGATGGCGTCCTCGAGCGTGCAGCCGGGCTTGGCCACGGTCGACTCGAACGGGTAGAGGTTGACGATCAGAAGGTCGATGGTGTCGATGCCGTGTTCCTTGATCGCCGCCACGTGCGCGGGCAGGTCGCGCCGCGCGAGCAGGCCGCCGTGGATCTTGGGATGCAGCGTCTTCACGCGGCCGTCGAGCATTTCGGGAAAGCCGGTGTGGTCGGCGACTTCGGTCACCGGCAGGCCGGCATCGGCCAGCAGCTTGGCGGTGCCGCCGGTGGACAGCAGCTTGATGCCCAGCGCGTGCAGCGCCTGGGCGAATTCGAGGATGCCGGTCTTGTCGGAAACGGAGATGAGTGCGGTCTGAGCCATGGGTATGCCGTGAAGTTATTTCAAAAGTTTGTGCTCGACCAATTTCTTGCGGAGCGTGTTTCGGTTGAGGCCCAGCCATTGCGCGGCTTTGGATTGGTTGCCTTCGGCGCGCGTCATCACGACGTCGAGCAGCGGCTTCTCGACCACGCGCACGAGCATCTCGTACATGCCGTCGGGTTCGGTGCCGCGCAGGTCGCGAAAGTAGCTGTCCAGACTGGTGCGCACGCAGTCCTCGATGTGTTTCTTGCTCATTGCTTCTTCTCTTCCTCTCTCAATCGACGGCGCAGGCCGCCTCCTCTTCACCGGACAGCTCTTCGGCCGCCTGGTGCGCGGGCATGCGGTCCATGCGGTCCGCAAGCCCGTCGAAATAGTCGCCGACCGCGCGCAGCTGTTCGGCGCAGTCTTCGATGGTGTTCATGGTGGCGCGGAACGCTTCGCCGTCGGGGAGCGTGCGCACGTACCAGCCGATGTGCTTGCGCGCGGTGCGCACGCCGCTGAAATCGCCGTAGAGCGCGTAGTGCTCCACCAGGTGATCCAGCAACAGGCGGCGCACCTCGGCCACCAGCGGCGGCGCGCGGTGCGTGCCGGTGTCCAGGAAGTGCGCGATCTCGCGAAAGATCCAGGGACGGCCCTGTGCGGCGCGGCCGATCATCACCGCGTCGGCACCCGTGGCCGCGAGCACATCGCGCGCCTTCTCGGGCGAGTTGATGTCGCCATTGGCCACCACCGGCACGCGCACCGCGGCCTTCACCGCCGCGATGGTGTCGTACTCGGCGTGGCCCTTGTAGCCTTGCTCGCGCGTGCGGCCGTGCACAGTGAGCATCTGCACGCCGGCCGATTCGAAATCGCGCGCGAGCTTCACCGCGTTGCGGTTGTCTTCGCTCCAGCCGGTGCGCATCTTGAGCGTGACCGGCACGTTGAACGGCTGTGCCGCATCGACCACGGCCTGCACGATCTCGAGTGCCAGCGGCTCGTCGCGCATCAGCGCCGAACCGGCCCACTTGTTGCAGACCTTCTTGGCCGGGCAGCCCATGTTGATGTCGATGATCTGCGCGCCGCGCTCGATGTTGTAGACGGTGGCCTCAGCCATCATGGCTGCATCGGTGCCGGCGATCTGCACCGCGATGGGGCCCGGCTCGCCATCGTGATTCGCGCGGCGTGATGTCTTGAGCGTGCCCCACAGTTCCTTGCGCGAGGTGACCATTTCGCTGACTGCATAGCCCGCGCCGAGTTCGCGGCACAGCATGCGGAAGGGCCGGTCCGTCACGCCGGCCATGGGCGCGACGAACAGGCGGTTTTCCAGCGTGTGGGTGCCGATCTGCAAGGTCATTGGGAAGGAGGCTGTGCGATTCGGCTGCTGAAAAATGAGGCACGATTGTAGCCACCTGCGATTTCAGCGACTGAAACGATTTGCGCCCGCGGACAGGCGTAAACACCAATGTGTTGCGGGGCTTTCTCCCACGTGGATGCGACGTAAGCGCTGCCTATACTCCGCCACCTTTTCGCCCCACCTCATGCAAGCCTGGCTCGACTCCCTCATGGCGCTTCTGGCGCTGCCGCAGTACGGCCTCTCGACGCTGTTCGTCGCCGCCTTCGTTTCGGCCACGCTCTTGCCCGTGGGCTCTGAGCCTTTTCTCTTCGGCCTGCTGAAGCTCAACCCCGACATGTTCTGGCCGGCGATCGCGGTGGCGACCATCGGCAACACGCTGGGCGGCGCGGTCGACTGGTGGATGGGCTACGGCGCGCACAAGGTCGCTGACAAATACTCGCACTCGAAACACCATGTGCGCGTGCTCGGGTGGCTCGAGAGGCTGGGACCGAAGGCGTGCCTCTTGAGCTGGCTGCCGCTGGTGGGCGATCCGCTGTGCGCGGTCGCGGGCTGGCTCAAGCTGCCGTTCTGGCCATGCCTCGGCTACATGGCCATCGGGAAGTTCCTGCGCTACGTCACGATGACGGTCGCGCTGCTGTACGTCTTCCCGTCCTGACGAGACTTCAGCCGCTCAACTCAACAGGCCGTAGGGACCGCCGCGCTCCAGCGCACGCTTGTAGGCCGGACGCGCGTGGATGCGCTCCAGGTACGCCATCAGCTTCGGCCGCTTCGCATCGAGCCCGCCCCGCGCCTGCGCAGCTTCGATCACGAAACTCATCTGGATGTCGGCGCCGCTGAATTCATCGCCGGCGAACCATTCGCTCTTGCCGAGTTCGGACTCCATGTAGTTCAGATGGCTCGCGATGTTCGGGTTGATGAAAGCCCCCTTGGTCTTGGCCGCGATGGCCTTGGCGATGGGCTTCGCGAAGAAGGGCATCTTCGTCGTCTCGATGCGGTCGAAGATCAGCTTGAGCAGAAGCGGCGACATCGCCGTGCCTTCGGCGAAATGCATCCAGTAGCGGTAGCGCAAAGCCTCCGGCGTGCCGGCCGCGGGCGCGAGGCGGCCGTGGCCGTAGCGCTCGATCACCGTCTCGATGATCGCGCCCGACTCAGCGAGCGTGAGGCCCTCGTCGGTCGTCACCACAGGCGACTTGCCAAGCGGGTGAATGGCTTTGAGCGAAGCGGGTGCCAACATGGTTTGCGCATCGCGCTGGTAGTGGACGATCTCGTACGGCAGTTCGAGTTCTTCGAGCAGCCAGAGCACGCGCTGCGAGCGCGAATTGTTGAGGTGGTGAACGGTGAGCATGACGGCGGGCCTTGTGGAGGAATCGGGGCGCGCGCAGTCTAACCAACAGCAGCGACCACGGGGCTTTGACACCCACCGACACAGCGCGCCCGCCTACGGTGAACCCGGAGGGCCGCTTCCTAAACTTATCCAGATGAAAAACTCCCTGCAGTCCTGGCCTTGGAAGCCCCTCGCAGCCGGCCTCTGGCTCGGCGCCCTGGCTTCGCACACATGGGCGCTGCAACCCGAAGAAATCTTTCGCAAGGCATCGCCCGCGGTCTGGACCGTCAAGGGCGACCAGGGCAACAACAAGACCAGCGTCGGCAGCGCGGTGGCGGTCACGCCCGCGGCACTGGCCACGGCCTGCCATGTGGTGAACGGCGCCACGTCGGCCACCGTGACGCAGGGCCAGACCACCATCAAGATCAAGAGCATCCTGCGCGACCCCGATCCGTCGCGCGACCTGTGCGTGCTGATGACGGAAACGCCGCTGCAGTTGCCCGCCGTGCAGATCGCGCCGGTCGAAGGCCTGCGCGTCGGCCAGCGCGTGTTCGCCATCGGCAGCCCGCACGGACTCGAACTCACATTGAGCGAAGGTCTGATCTCCGCTTTGCGGCCCCGCTCGCAAGGCCAGTTGCCGATCATCCAGACCTCCGCGCCGGTGTCCTCGGGTTCGAGCGGCGGCGGGCTGTTCGATGAAGAAGGCCGGCTCGTCGGCGTCACCGACAGCGTGGCGCCCGGCGGCGCGAACCTCGGCTTTGCCTATCCGGCGCAGTGGGTGATGGAACTGCCGCAACGCGTGATCGCGGAAATGACGAAGTGGCGCGAGTTGCTGAAGAACGTCGGCGTGACGCTCGGCTCCGACGGAGAACCCACGCCTTCAGGCCATGCCGACTTGGCCGACGAAGCCGGCCTGCCGGTCGTCGGCAACGACCCGGCGCAGATCCGCGTGTCGTACCGC
This sequence comes from Variovorax sp. W2I14, assembly GCF_050435205.1. NCBI lineage: Bacteria > Pseudomonadati > Pseudomonadota > Betaproteobacteria > Burkholderiales > Comamonadaceae > Variovorax > Variovorax sp. W2I14. The sequence goes on from NZ_JBNDJX010000001.1 coordinate 4,243,561, forward strand.
CAGTTCCTGCTGCAGGCGCGCCCGCGAGCGTTTCTGATCACGAGCGACAACAAGTTCGGAACGGCCACCAACTCGGCTGCGCTGACCGAGCATCTCAGGGGGTGCTCGGAACGCAAGGTGGTGTGTGCCGCTTATGCGGTGGACAACACCGTGGTGTGGGGCAAGCAGCAGCCCGCGAAGTAAGCGAGGCTCCGGGGCCTATTCGCGAGACACCGCGGAACCGGCTTCGCCGGGCCGCAGGTGTCGCCCCCGGTAGGGGGTTGGAGAAGCGACACGAAGTGCGCGAAGCCTGGGGGCGAGCCGATTTATGAACTGAACAGGAAGTTCATCACGTCGCCATCCTTCACGACGTATTCCTTGCCTTCCGAACGCATCTTCCCCGCGTCCTTCGCGCCCTGCTCGCCCTTGAAGGCGATGTAGTCGTCGAACGCGATGGTCTGGGCGCGGATGTAGCCCTTCTCGAAGTCGCCGTGGATCACGCCGGCCGCCTGCGGGCCGGTGTCGCCGATGTGGATGGTCCATGCGCGCACTTCCTTCACGCCGGCGGTGAAATACGTTTGCAGGCCCAAGAGCTTGAAAGCCGCGCGGATCAGGCGGTTCAGGCCCGGCTCGTCCTGGCCGATTTCGGCGAGAAACATCTTCTTGTCCTCGTCGTCCATCTCGGCCAGGTCGGCTTCGATCTTCGCGCAGATGGCGACCACGGGCGCGCCCTGCTTGGCGGCGTACTCGCGCAAACGGTCGAGGTACGGGTTGTTCTCGAAACCGTCTTCGGCCACGTTGCCGACGAACATCGCGGGCTTGGCGGTGATGAGCGTGAAGCTCTTGACCAGCGGCTGCTCTTCCTTGGTGAACTCGAGCGCGCGCACCGGCGTGTTCTCGTTCAGCGCGGCCTGGCAGCGTTCGAGCAAAGCGACGAGCTTTTGGGCGTCCTTGTCGCCCGAGCGCGCCACCTTGGTGTGGCGGTGCAGCGCCTTCTCGACCGTGGCGAGGTCGGCCAGGCACAACTCGGTCTGGATCACTTCGATGTCGGAGATCGGGTCGACCTTGCCGGCCACGTGGATCACGTTCTCGTCGTCGAAGCAGCGCACCACGTTCACGGTGGCGTCGGTCTCGCGGATGTGCGCGAGGAACTTGTTGCCGAGGCCTTCGCCGGTGCTTGCGCCGGCCACAAGGCCTGCGATGTCGACGAACTCGACGATGGCGGGCACCACGCGCTCGGGATTGACGATCGCGCTCAGTTGGGCGAGCCGCGGATCGGGCACTTCCACCACGCCCACGTTGGGCTCGATGGTGCAGAACGGATAGTTTTCCGCTGCGATGCCGGCCTTGGTCAACGCATTGAAAAGGGTGGATTTACCGACGTTGGGCAGGCCGACGATGCCGCATTGCAAACTCATGGGAGGTCCTCTTGGGTAACCGGGCATTTTAGGCGACCATGGTTTCGTGCCCATCCCGCAGGTCTTCGCCCCCTCTTCCATCGCCTCGCGGCTCAGGGTTAAACCCGATTAGCAAACGTTTGCGCAAACGTTTTCGTTGGTTAATATCGACACCCCCCGGCACAGACCGGCGTACCGCTCAACCACCCAGGAGACACACCATGAAGTTCACCCGCCGCACCCTGCAAAGCGCCGCCGCGCTCACGCTGCTGGGCGCCATCGCCGCCACGCCCGCCTTCGCACAGGACAAGCCCAAGGTGGCGCTGGTCATGAAGTCGCTGGCCAACGAGTTCTTCCGCACCATGGAAGACGGCGCCAAGGCGCACAACAAGGCCAACGCCGCGAAGTACACGCTGGTGGCCAACGGCATCAAGGACGAGACCGACACCTCCGCCCAGATCAAGATGGTCGAGCAGATGGTGGCCCAGAAGATCAATGCGCTGGTCATCGCTCCGGCCGATTCGAAGGCACTGGTGCCCGTGATCAAGGCGGCCATCGACAAGGGCATCCTGGTCGTCAACATCGACAACCAGCTCGACGCCGCCGCGCTGAAGGAAAAGGGCATTCAGGTGCCGTTCGTCGGCCCCGACAACCGCGCGGGCGCCAAGCTGGTGGGCGATGCGCTCGCCAAGGAGCTGAAGGCGGGCGACAAGGTCGGCATCATCGAAGGCGTCTCGACCACCTTCAATGCGCAGCAGCGCACCCTCGGCTACCAGGACGCCATGAAGGCCGCCAACGTGACGGTGGTGGGCGTGCAGTCGGGCCAGTGGGAAATCGACAAGGGCAACACCGTGGCCGCCGGCATGATGCGCGAGCACCCTGATCTCAAGGCGCTGCTCGCCGGCAACGACAGCATGGCGCTCGGCGCAGTGGCTGCCGTCAAGGCCGCGGGCAAGACCGGCAAGGTGCTGGTCGTGGGCTACGACAACATCGGCGCCATCAAGCCGATGCTGGCCGACGGCCGCGTGCTCGCCACGGCCGACCAGTTCGCCGCCAAGCAGGCCGTGTTCGGTATCGAGACCGCGCTGAAGGCCATCGCCGACAAGAAGAAGCAGTCGGAAATGCCCGCCGAAGTGAAGACCGACGTGGTGCTGGTCACCAAGTCGTCGAAATAAATGTTGCTCGCCCCCAGGCTTCGCGCACTTCGTGTCGCTTCGCCAACCCCCTACCGGGGGCAACACCTGAGGCCCGGCGAAGCCGGTTCCTCGGTGTTTCTGGAATAAGGTTGCCATCGATGGCTGATAACGATCGCAGCGCGCCGGTGCTCTCGCTGAGCGCGCTCGGCAAGGACTACGCGGCGCCGGTGCTGGACGACGTCTCGATCGTCCTGAACGCAGGCGAAGTGCTCGCCCTCACGGGTGAGAACGGCGCCGGCAAGAGCACGCTCTCCAAGATCGTCTGCGGCCTGGTGCAGCCCACCCGCGGCCAGATGCTGCTGGACGGCAAGCCGTTCCAGCCGGGCTCCCGCCGCGATGCCGAGCGCCTGGGCGTGCGCATGGTGATGCAGGAGCTGGGGCTGGTCACCACGCTGTCGGTGGCCGAGAACCTGCTGCTCGACCGCCTCCCGAGCAAGACCGGCTGGATCCGCAAGGCCAAGCTCTACGAACTGGCCTCACGCCAGCTCGCCAAGATCGGCATGGAGAACATCGACCCGGCCACGCCCGTCGCGCGGCTGGGCATCGGCCAGCAGCAGATGGTGGAAATTGCGCGCAACCTGCAGGACGACACGCGCGTGCTGGTGCTCGACGAGCCCACCGCGATGCTCACGCCACGCGAGACCTCGCACCTCTTCGAGCAGATCGAACTGCTGAAGGCGCGCGGGGTGGCGATCGTCTACGTGTCGCACCGCCTCGAAGAACTTCAGCGCATCGCCGACCGCGTGGCAGTGCTGCGCGACGGCAGGCTGGTGGACGTGCGCGCCATGGCCGGCGTGCGCGAATCCGAACTGGTGCAGCGCATGGTCGGCCGCGCGGTGCACGAGCACGAAGGGCGCGACCGCCGCGTCGCCGGGCCGGTGCTGCTGAGCGCGCGCGGCCTCGGCAGGACGCAGATGGTGCGCGATGTCGACCTCGACCTGCACGCCGGTGAAATCATGGGCCTCGCCGGCCTGGTCGGCTCGGGCCGGACCGAACTGGTGCGCCTCCTGTTCGGCGCCGACCGCGCGGACCGCGGCGAAATTTCTCTCTACGACGCAAAGACCGGTGCAGAACCGGTGCAACACGTGCGCAAGGGCTGGCGCTCGCCGATGCAGGCGATCCGCGCCGGCATCGGCCTCGTCACCGAAGACCGCAAGTCGCAGGGCTTGCTGCTCACGCAATCGATCCGCGTCAACGCGACGCTCAGCGACCTGGGCGCGATCTCGCACGCCGGCTGGCTGCAGCGCGCCAAGGAACGCAGCATCGCGCGGCAACTGGTGGAGCTGCTGCGCATCCGCTCGCGCAGCATCGAACAGCCGGTGGCCACGCTCAGCGGCGGCAACCAGCAGAAGGTGGTGTTCGCGCGCTGGCTGCATCGCGAATGCAAAGTGCTGCTGCTCGATGAACCTACGCGCGGCGTCGACGTCGGTGCGCGCGCCGACCTGTACGCCGAACTCGACCGCATGACCGACGCCGGCAAGGCGCTCCTGATGGTGTCGAGCGACCTGCGCGAACTGATGGCCATGTGCGACCGCATCGGCGTGATGAGCGCCGGCAAATTGGTCGCGGTGTTCGAGCGCGGCGAGTGGAGCGAACAATCGCTGCTCGCCGCCGCCTTCAGCGACGCGACCGGACGCCCCTCCGCCTCCGCCCCCTCTTTCTCTTCCGATTCGAACCTGGCCCAACCGGCCACTGCCGAGACACCATGAACGCAGCCGCAGCCTCGACTTCCAATCCGCGCACCTCCGCACTGAAGGGCCAGCTGGGCACCTACCTCGGCCTCACGGTCGTGCTGGTGGGCATGGTCGCGCTCTTCGGTTCGATGAGCGAATACTTCCTGACGCGCGACACCTTCATCTCGATTGCCAACGAAATCCCCGCGCTCGCGGTGATGGCGGTGGGCATGACCTTCGTGCTGATCATCGCGGGCATCGATCTGTCGGTCGGCTCGGTGCTCGCGCTCAGCGCGGCCGTGACGGCCGCGGCCATTCTCGAATGGAAGCTCTCCGTTCCTCTCGCGGCAGCACTCGGCCTCGCCACCGGCCTGATCTGCGGCACGGTGACCGGTGCGGTGTCGGTCGCATGGCGGCTGCCGAGCTTCATCGTCTCGCTGGGCATGCTCGAAGCGGTGCGCGGTGGCGCCTACCTCGTCACCGACTCGCGCACGCAGTACGTGGGCGATGCGATCTCGGGCCTCGCCGCGCCATGGATCGGCGGCATTTCGGCTGCCTTCGTGCTCGCGGTGGTGCTGGTCGTCATCGGGCAGATGGTGCTCACGCGCACGGTGTTCGGCCGGCATGTGGTGGGCATCGGCACGAACGAAGAAGCGATGCGCCTGGCGGGTGTCGATCCGCGGCCGATCCGCATCATCGTGTTCGCCGTCACCGGCCTTCTTGCGGGGCTCGCGGGCCTGATGCAGTCGGCGCGGCTCGAAGCGGCCGACCCGAATGCGGGCGTCGGCATCGAGCTGCAGGTGATCGCGGCCGTGGTCATCGGCGGCACCAGCCTCATGGGCGGGCGCGGCTCGGTGGTCAACACCTTCTTCGGCGTGCTGATCATCGCGGTGCTCGAAGCGGGCCTGGCGCAGGTGGGCGCGAGCGAGCCGAGCAAACGGATCATCACCGGGGCGGTGATCGTGGTTGCGGTGATCATCGACACCTTGCGCCAGCGCCGCGCGGACCGCCGCCTGGCCTAAGAAGGTGTGAACGAACCCACCAGGAACAAGGAACACAAACCATGGCCACCATCAAGGATGTCGCGTTGCGCGCCGGAGTCTCCGTCACCACCGTCTCGCACGTGGTCAACGACACGCGCCATGTGAGCGCCAAGGGCCGCGAGCGCGTCGAGCTCGCCATCCGCGAACTGGGCTACGTGCCGAATGCAATGGCGCGCAGCCTGAAGAGCAACACCACCTCGACGCTCGGAATGCTGATTCCGAACAGCTCCAATCCCTACTTCGCAGAGATCGTGCGCATCGTGGAAGACCGGTGCTTCGGCGCCGGTTACACGCTGGTGCTGTGCAACACCGACGACGAGCCCCGCCGCCAGAGCGTGTACCTGCAGGTGCTGGCCGAGCGCCGCATCGACGGGCTGATCGTGGTGTCGACGGGCGATGACGATTCGCTCGTGACCCAGCTACAGGGCCTGCGCATCCCCACGGTGCTGGTCGACCGCGAGATCGCCGATCCGAGCTGCGACCTGGTGGAAACCGCGCACATGCAGGGCGGCCTGCTCGCGGTGCGGCACCTGCTGTCGCTCGGCCACAAGCGCATCGCCTGCCTCGGCGGGCCCGAGGGCCTCACGCCCAGCGAGCAGCGCATCGAAGGCTGGCGCATGGCGCTGGCCGAGGCCGGAACCACACCGAACGCCGATGCGTTGCTGTGGCGCGGCGCCTTCACCAGCCAGAGCGGCTACGAGGCGATGCACGCCATCCTGCGCACCGAGCATCCGCCGTCGGCCGTGTTCGTCTGCAACGACCTGATGGCCATCGGCGCCCTGCGCGCCGCGCATGAAAGCGGCGTGCACGTGCCCGACGAGCTGTCGATCGTCGGCTTCGACGACATCGAACTCTCGGCCTACACCAGCCCGCCGCTCACCACCGTCGCGCAGCCCAAGGAGCGCATCGGCGCACTGGCGGTCGACATGCTGCTGGAGCGCGTGAGCGGCAAGCGGCGCGATGCGCGCAAGGTGGTGCTGCAACCCGAGCTGCGCGTGCGCGCCTCGACCGCGCGCCATGCGAGCTTCAAGGAGCCGGCCGCACCGGCCACCGAATCGCCTTCAACGGAAAACCGAAAGTCCCGCACCCCGTGAGTCCGAAGCCTTCTTCCCGCAGTCCCGAAGCACCGCGAATCGTGGTGCTCGGCAGCCTCAACATGGACCTGGTGCTGCGCGTCCCCCATGCACCGGCCGCGGGCGAAACCCTGATCGGCCATTCGATCGCCAACATCCCCGGCGGCAAGGGCGCCAACCAGGCCGTGAGCTGCGCGCGCGAAGGCGCTCAGGTGCGCATGATCGGCTGCGTGGGCGACGATGCCCACGGCCGCGCGCTGCGCGAATCGCTGGAGCGCGACGGCATCGACACCGCTGCATTGCGCACGGTCGAGGGCGAGCCCACGGGCACGGCGCTGATCCTGGTGGAAGACAGCGGGCAGAACCGCATCGTGATCATTCCCGGCGCCAACGCGCGAGTCGAAATCGATGAAGCGGCGATGCGCGAGCAACTGCGGGGCGCGGCCTTTCTGGTGACGCAGTTCGAGACGCCGATGGACCAGATCGCACGTGCCATTTCGGTGGCGCACGAGACGGGCTGCAAGGTGCTGCTCAACCCGTCGCCGGTGCAGGCGATTGCCGAGCCGCTCTGGTCGCGCATCGACACGCTGGTGGTCAACGAGATCGAGGCCGAGACGCTGTGCGGCCAATCGGCCGACAGCCCGCAAGACGCCGCGCGGGCGGGCCGGGCGCTGCGCGCCAAGGGCATCGCGCGCGTGGTCGTCACGCTCGGTTCGCGCGGCGCGGTGGCCGTCGATGCCGACGGTGCGCGCCATCATCCCGCGCCGAAGGTGCAGGCGGTCGACACCACCGCCGCGGGCGACACTTTTCTGGGCGCGCTGGCCGTGGCACTGGGCGAAGGCCAATCGTTCGACGAAGCCGTGCGCCTTGGCATCCGCGCCGCGGCGCTGTGCATCCAGCAGCCCGGCGCCCAACCGTCTATTCCGCAGCGCGACGCCGTGCTGCAAAGCCCCCTGCCTCCTGACTGGATCACGCTGTGAAACGCTCTCCCCTGCTGCATGCCGAACTCTCGCAAGTGATTGCCGCGCTGGGGCATGGCGACATGGTGGTCATCGGCGATGCGGGCCTGCCGATTCCCGAGGGCCCGAAGCGCATCGACCTCGCGCTCACGCCCGGCATTCCGCGCATCACGGACGTGCTCAAGGCCGTGCTGTCGGAGATGCAGGTGGAGCGTGCGCTGCTGGCGCGCGAGGCGGTGGAGCAACTGCCCGCCGGCGCGCTGCCCGCATGGTGCGAAGGCCAGTTGGCCGTGGTGCCGGAGACGGTCTCTCACGAGGAACTCAAGCGCCTGAGCGCGCGCGCCAAGGCGGTGATCCGCACCGGCGAATGCACGCCCTACGCCAACATCGTCCTGTGCGCGGGCGTGACGTTCTAAATCACTCGAACCGGTAGTTCGCGCCCACGGTCTGCCCGACCTTGAGCATGTGTTCCACGCCCTGCACCACGATGCAGTTCATGCCGAAGGTGATGCCGCCATTGACGCGCGCATCGGCGCGATAGGTGCGCAGCACATTGCCGACCTCAGGGCTGCTGACGGCGGTGGTCGGGTCGATGTCCGGGATCGGGCAGCGCGTGCAGGGCTTGACCGGCCTGAGTTCGGCCTCGCCTTCGCCGGTCGTGACATGCAGCGCGTCGACGCGATCTTCGTCGTGCGACTCGATGCCGGCCAGCACGATGTTGGGCCGGAAACGTTCGATGCCAACCGCCTCGTGCCCCGCCGCGGCAAGCCGCTCGTTGAGTTCGACCAGGGACCCTTCACTCGCCACCAGCAGCGGATAGCCGTCGGCAAACTGGTTCAGCGCCTCGACGCCGTCGGTCCACTTCAGGCTCGACAGTCGCTTGTGTTCGGGATCGAAGCGCACCAGCCGCAGGGTCTGCGGCTTGCCGGGCTCGGAGAGAAAATCGCTGAACCACTGGGCGGCGATGTCGCCCATGTCGTAGGCGGCGACTTCGTCTTTCCACACCCGCACGCGGACGGGCTTCTCGACGCGGTCGAAGGCCAGGTGCAGGGCCAGCATGCCGGGGGCGCGCAGCACCACCTCCATGTGCTTCATCTGCGGCTTGATGAGCGCCATGCGCGGAATCTGGCGCTGGGTGACGAACTCGCCGTTGGCATCGACCACCATCCAGGCCCGGTCGAATTCGAGGCCTGTTTCGGTCAGCAGCATTTCATTGAGTTCGACACCGGCACACGACTTGACGGGGTAGACGAGCAGGCGCGCGATGGTGGCTTCGAGGTCGAAAACGGGCTGCGACACGGTGGGGGTTCCTTGAATCCTTGGAAAGCGACCGCGATTGTCCCGCATCGGCGCCGAAACCCCGTTCCCAGCCCCTCGGGCGGATACCGCGGAACCGGCTTTGCCGGGCCGCTGGTATCGCCCCCACGAGGGGGTTGGCGAAGCGACACGAAGTGCGCGAAGCCCTGGGGGCGGTCATGTTCTTACAATCCTTCGATGGCCCTCCCCCCAGAAGTTTGCATTCGCGGCGCCGGCATCGTCGGCCGTACGCTGGCCCTGCTGCTCGCACGCGAGCGCGTGCGCGTGGCGCTGGTGGTGCCGCCCGCCGCGCAAGGCAAGCAGGACATCCGCGCCTACGCGCTCAACACGGCCTCCCGCACCCTCCTCGAATCACTGCGCGCCTGGCCCGATGCGGCCCACGCCACGCCGGTGCGCGAGATGCTGGTGCATGGCGACGAAGGCGGCCGCGTGCAGTTCAGCGCGGCGCGCCAGAAGGTCGATGCACTGGCATGGATCGTCGATGTGCCGGCGCTCGAGCAGCAACTGGCCGATGCGGTGCGATTCCAGCCCCAGATCGAAGTCGTGACCGAGCCCGTGCCCGCGCCGCTCACCGTGGTGTGCGAAGGCAAGGCCAGCGCGACGCGCGAAGCGCTCGGCGTGAGCTACGAAGTGACGCGCTATCCGCAGCATGCGGTGGCCGCCCGCCTCGAAGCCGAGCAGTCGCACGACGGCATCGCGCGCCAGTGGTTCAACGACAAGGGCGAAGTGCTCGCGCTGCTGCCGTTGGGCGGCACGCACGGCAAGACGGTCGCGCTGGTGTGGTCGGTCGACCAGCTCCGGGCCCCCGCCCTGCTCGCGCAGAGCGACGAAGAATTCAACGCCGCAGTGACCGAGGCCAGCCATGGCGCGCTCGGTGCGCTCAAGCTCGCGAGCGAGCGCGCGGCCTGGCCGCTCGCACGCGCCATCGCCGACCGCTGGACCGGCGCGATGTCCGGACAAGCGGGCCGGTCGTGGGCACTCGCGGGCGATGCGGCCCATACGGTGCACCCGCTCGCGGGCCAAGGCCTGAACCTCGGCCTGGCCGATGCGGCCGCCTTGGCCGAGGTGATCAAGACCCGCGACTACTGGCGCAGCGTGGGCGATGCGCGCCTCTTGCGCCGCTACGAACGCGCCCGCCGCGCCGACGTGCTGCAGATGAGCCTCGCCACCGACGGCCTGCAGCAACTTTTTTCGCACAACCTGGGCCCGCTGCCTGCGTTGCGCAACTGGGGCATGCGCGGCTTCGACCGCACGCGCCTCTTCAAGCACTGGATCACCGCGCAAGCCATGGGCTTGAAGGCATGACGCCACACATTCGAACCGAACGGACTTCTTTCCCATGACCCTCGCACGAACCCTCCTTCTCGCCGCCTGCACGCTGGGCGCGGCCATGACCGCCACCGCCGGCGAAGCCGAGATCCGCAAGAACCTGCCGGCCAGCATTCCGCAGTTCCCGCCGATCGACGAAGTGACGAAGTCGCCGGTCAACGGCCTCTACGAAGTGCGGGTGAACGGCTCGCAGATCTTCTACACCGACGAGCAGGGCAGCTACCTGATCCAGGGCAACCTGATCGACGTGAAGACGCGCCGCAACCTCACCGAGGAGCGCGTCGAGAAGCTCAGCGAAGTCGCGTTCGACAAGCTGCCGCTGAAGGACTCGATCAAGATCGTGCGGGGCAACGGCAAGCGCAAGCTGGCGGTGTTCGAAGATCCGAACTGCGGCTATTGCAAGCGCTTCGAAAAAGACATGAAGACGATCGACAACGTCACCGTCTACCTGTTCCTCTACCCGGTGCTCGGCGCCGATTCGAGCGCCAAGTCGCGCGACATCTGGTGCAGCAAGGACAAGGGCAAGGCCTGGAGCGACTGGATGGAAGGCGGCACCAAACCCACCGCCGCGGCGAGCAGCTGCGACGTGACCGCGCTTCAGCGCAACGTCGAGTTCGGCCGCAAGTACAACATCACCGGCACGCCCACGCTGATCTTCAGCAATGGCACACGCACGCCGGGCGCCATTCCCGCAGAGCAGGTCGAGAAGCAACTCGCCGCTTCCGCCAGCTGATGGCGACGAAAGCCGTTTCCCGGCGCGCAACTGCCGCGCCCGCTGCAGGCGTGCGCTATCGCGTCGAGTGCGCGGACTTGCATGCGCACCTCTTCGCCGTCACGCTGACCATCGACGCACCCGCCGCGCTGCAGCGGGTGACGCTGCCGGTGTGGATTCCAGGCAGCTACCTGGTGCGCGAATTCGCCAAGAACCTGCAGGGCCTGCGCGCCACGCAGGGGCGCCGCAAACCCACGCTGACGCAGGTCGACAAATGCAGCTGGCTGGTCGACTGCGCACCGGGCCAGCCGCTGGTGTTGCACTACCAGGTCTGCGCGTACGACAACTCGGTGCGCACCGCCTGGCTCGACGCCGAACGCGGCTTCTTCAATGGCACGAGCCTGTGCCTGCGCGTCGAGGGGCAGACCGATGCGCCGCACGCGCTCGACATCGTCGCGCCGTCATTGGCGGCCGACGGCGCCGCCTGGTCGTGCGCCACCGCGCTCGTGCCTACGAAGGTCGACAAGCAAGGCTTCGGCAGCTACCAGGCCAGCGGCTACGACGAGCTGGCCGACAGCCCGGTCGAAATGGGCGCCTTCTGGAGCGCCGAATTCGACGCCTGCGGCGTGCCGCACCGCTTCGTGATCGCGGGTGCCGCCGCCTCGTTCGACGGCGACCGGCTGATCGCCGACACCAAGGCCATCTGCGAAGCCGAGATGCGCTTCTGGCACGGCGACAAGGCCGGCAAGCGCGGCGGACCGAAGCTGCCGATCGACCGCTACGTCTTCATGCTGAATGCCGTCGACGACGGCTACGGCGGGCTCGAGCACCGGCATTCGACGGCGCTCATCTGCAACCGCCGCGACCTGCCGCAGCGCGGCGAAAAGAAGAAGCAGGCCGAGGGCTACACCACGCTGATGGGACTCATCAGCCACGAGTACTTCCACACCTGGAACGTCAAGCGCATGCGTCCGGCGGAGTTCGCCCACTACGACTACAGCCGCGAGAACTACACGCAGCTGCTGTGGTTCTTCGAGGGCTTCACGAGCTACTACGACGACCTGCTGCTGCGCCGCGCAGGGCGCATCGACGACGCGGCGTACCTGCGCCTCCTCAACAAGACCATCAACCAGGTGCAGCAGACGCCGGGCCGGCTCGTGCAGCCCGTCGCCGACGCGAGCTTCGACGCCTGGGTCAAGTACTACCGCCAGGACGAGCAGACGCCGAACAGCACGGTGAGCTACTACACCAAGGGCGCCCTGGTGGCGCTGTGCTTCGACCTCACGCTGCGCCACGAAGGCAAGGGATCGCTCGACGACGTGATGCGCCACCTGTGGACGCACAGCGGCGGCGGGCCGATCAGCGAAGCGGACATCGCGGCCGCACTCGAAGCCGTGAGCGGCCGCTCGTATGCGCAGGAGCTTGCACGCTGGGTGCATTCGACCGAGGAGCTGCCGATCTCGCAGCTCCTGCGCACGCACGGCGTGGCGACGCTCGAAGATCCGTCGCAGCAGGCGCAGGTGCTCGGCCTGCGCGTGGCCGAAGCCAACGGCAGCGTGCAGGTCAAGGTGGTGCTGCGCGGCGGTGCGGCCGAAAAGGCCGGCTTCTCGGCCAATGACGAGTGGATCGGTATCGAGCTGCCCGCTGTTGGCAAGAAGAAATCTGCGCAGGCCTGGCGCATCGCCAAGCTGGACGATCTCGCGCTGTATCTGGGCGACACGACGAAGTTCACCGCCATCGTTGCGCGCGATCGCAAGCTGCTCCGGCTGCCGCTCACGCTGCCGACAGGCGTGACCACCTGGCGCCTCTTCACGCACGACGCTGCGAAAGTGACGGGCTGGTTGGCCGGTTAACCAGCGATTTCCGTCGCCGCCGGGTTCCGCACAAACAGCATCGGCTGCGGCTCGCCCACCAGCACGCAGGGCTTGCCGGTACGCCGGCAATGGTCCTGCACGCGCCAGTAGGCGCCGTGGCTCATGCAACCCGTCTGGCAGATCACGAGGTCGGCGGCGCGCAGGCCGGCTTCGAGTGCCGGATCGTCGGCATCGTCGCCGCCGTCGTGGTGCAGGTAGCGGCCACCGGCGATTTCGACCAGTTGGCGTGCGAGCGAAGGCGCTTCTTCCTCGCGCCCGACGCAGAGCACGGCCTTTTCGCGCAGATCGGCCGGCGCTTCGGGCGCAGGCGGCATCTCGTGGCGCCGGCTGGCCGGCGACAGCAGGGCGTGCAGGCGCTTGGGCAGCGCACCGCCCCCGGCCGCGCGCGCCGCGAGCTCTTCGCGCACCATCGCAATGGCCGAATCACGCGCCACCAGCGCGCCGCGCAGGCGCACGATCTGCGCCTCGAGCCGCTCGACCAGCGCGGCCTGTTCGGTCAGCAGGCGCGAGCAGCGCTCCTGCACCCGGGCATACGCCCGCAGCAACACGGCATGTTCTTGCATCGGGAACTCCATGTGGCCATTCTAGATGAGAGCAATTCTCAACTGGAAGGGCATTGGGCGTCAGCAGGCCGGAGGCCTTGCTCGGTATAGTGGCCCGGACGAATTTTTCCCACCTCTCCCGGAGACACCATGAGCTACGAAAACATCGAAGTGCGGACCGAAGCAGGCAAGGTCGGCATCATCACCCTCAACCGCCCCAAGGCCCTGAACGCGCTCAACGACGCGCTCATGACCGAGTTGGGCCAGGCGCTCAAGGCCTTCGATGCGGACGACGCCATCGGCTGCATCATCCTCACCGGCAGCGAACGCGCCTTCGCGGCCGGCGCCGACATCGCGGCAATGGCGAAGTACAGCTTCATCGACACCTACAAGGGTGACTACATCACGCGCAACTGGGAAACCATCCGCACGATCCGCAAGCCCGTGATCGGCGCGGTGGCCGGCTTTGCGCTGGGCGGCGGCTGCGAGCTGGCGATGATGTGCGACTTCATCATTGCGGCCGACACCGCCAAATTCGGCCAGCCCGAGATCAAGATCGGCGTGATCCCCGGCGCCGGCGGCACGCAGCGCCTGCCGCGCGCGGTGGGCAAGAGCAAGGCGATGGACATGGTGCTCACCGCCCGCATGATGGACGCCGCCGAAGCCGAGCGCGCGGGCCTCGTGAGCCGCGTGGTGCCTTACGAAAAGCTGGCGGACGAGGCGCTGGGCGCGGCACTCATCATCTGCGGCTTCTCGCAGATCTCGGTGATGGCGGCCAAGGAATCGGTCAACCGCGCCTTCGAAAGCGGCCTGAGCGACGGCGTGATGTTCGAGCGCCGGCTGTTCCACGCGCTGTTCGCCACGGTCGACCAGAAGGAAGGCATGGACGCCTTCCTGAACAAGCGGGCGCCGGATTTCAAGAACGCCTGAGGCGCTGCGGCGCGCAGCTACTGATTAACTAGCGCGTCAGCAACGCCCGCAGCGCGGCGAGCGCCGGTGCCGGTGGCGTGCCGACCGTGGCGGTGCCGCCGGGCTGCGGCGTCCAGCGCACCTGGCCGCCCGCGATCTCGAGCACCGCGATCACCGTGCCGCCCTGATGGAGCGACAGGCGCGCCTCGACCGGCGCGTCCAGTTGCATATCCGCCGTCGTGGCCGAGCGAGCCACCGTGTTCACCAGCGCCGCCAGGCCTTCGATGTCGCCGCGCGCGTGCCGCACGCCCAGGCCCGCACGCACGAAGTCGAAGGACGTCCAGTGATCGAGCGCGGAGAACGCCGAAGCACCCGTCGGCGACCTGGCGGCCTTGGCGGCGGCAGCAGCGCGCGGCGGGGCCGTGTCGCGCAGGGCGCCCGAGACGTCGGCATTCGGACTGCCTCCCGGCGCGACGGCCCCGGATGCGTTGGCCGGCAGCTCCCGTCGCAAGGGCGCCGGTGCCACAGGTGCGGGTGGCGCAGCGGCCACTACGGCAGGTGGCGCTCTTTCGGGCACGGCGATGGGAGCGGGTGCGACCGAAGGCGCGGGTGGCGCGGCGGCATAGGCACTGCGCCTCTCCAGCTCTCTTTCATCCTGCGCGCTTTCGCTCTTCTGACGCACGCGTGCAGACGACTCGGCTGCGCCCGGCGCTGCCGCCGCGAATGCCGGTGGTGCGGGCGCTATTGCAGGTGCGGGTGGAGGCGCCGGAGCAGCGAGGACTGGCGGCGGAGGAAGATGCACTGCCGCCGATCGCTCTTCGGTCAGAGCAGGCGGCGACGCCGGTTCGGCAGGCGCCGCCTTTGCCTCCGGTGCAGGTGCCGCTTCTGTCTGCTTTCGAGCAGCCGCCGGCGCGGGTTTGCGGGCGGCATCCACCGTCGCGCGGTCCGGCGCTTCCCTGACCGCATCGCGCGCGGGAGCTGCGGGTGCTTCCGCCGCCGAGGGCGCCTGCTGCGCAACGATCGCGGGGCTGGATGCAGTCTCCGCCGCGGGCGGCGTCGGCGCTGCGGCGGGTGCCGGCGCCGGTGCGCTGGCGACCTTCGCTTCGCCATCGAGCCTCGCATCGGGGATCGGCTCGCGGTGCCACAGCACGGTCACGAAGCCGGCCACGAGCACGGTGGCGAAGGCCGCGTTCCAAGGCATGCGTGCGCGCGTGTCGCCGCCGCCGAACAGCCGGCGCCACCAGGGCGCGGCGCTCGCGTTATTGGCGGCGGATGCCGGCGCCGATGTGGGCGCAGCGGCGAGGTTGTGCGCCATCTTCCGGATCGCATCGCGCGTGCGCGGATCGGGCGTCGCATCGCGATCGGGCGCATGGTCGAGCGCGCGGCGCAGCGCCGGGTCGCGCAGGTCGCCGTCGTCGTGGAGATCGATGTCGTCGCTCATCGGTGCACCCTTGGCGCTGCGCGCCTTCCCGCCAGGCGGGAGCGAGCTTGCTTGGGGCGGCCCGGCACTGCGCTCATGCGCGTTGCTCCAGCACCGACAGGTAGCGTTCCATGCACCCACGCAGCTTCTGCAAGCCGTAGCGCAGGCGGCTGCGCACCGTCTCGAAACCGATCTCCAGGCTCGCCGCCAGCGCCTCGACGGTCAGGCCGTCTTCGTGGTGCAGCAGGAATGCGGCGCGCTGGTCGACCGGCAATTCATCGAGGCAGGCCAGCAGGCGCCGGCCGGCGGCGCGCCAGAAGGCGAGCTCCTCCGCGGACGGATGCGCGGCGGCATCGACCGCGCCGCGGACGCCGCAGTCGAGCGTGGGCACGGCATCGCCGTCGTCGTCCGGATGCGCACCGAGCGCCACCTCGCGCCCGCTCACGCGCAGGCGGTCCATCGCAAGGTTGTGCGCGATCGTGAAGGCCCAGGTGCGCCAGGCGGCGCCCTGCGGCGAGAAGCTCTCGCGCGCCGAGATGATCCGCACCCAGGTGTCCTGGAACACCTCGTCGGCCTGCGCCGCGAGCCGCGCGCCCAAAAGGCGCTTGACGAAGCGGAACAGCCCGCCCTCGTGGCGCGCATAGAGCACGTCGAACGCGGCGGCGTCACCGTGGGCGTAGGCCAGCATCAACTGATCGTCGGGCATGGCGTCGCGCTCGGTGGCGGCTTTGGCGGAAGGGGCGCGTGGGAGCGCAGACATCGGCGGATTTTCACCTGAGCTTGTACGGGCGGCGGAGCGCATCGGGGTTCGCCACCGGGAAAAAAGTCGCGCGGCTAAACCCCGAACCCTTGCGAGCAGACCGATTCGGGAGACGCAGCCGATGTTTCCAACTACTCGGTCCAGACGCCGGATCGGCCGATCGTGCGGCTGGTGACGGAAGAATTGGGCAAGCTGCCGGCGGGTGGTTGAACTGGTCCCGCGGACTGGGCTATAATTTTGGGCTCAGCGCAAAACGCTGAAACGGCTCTTTAGCTCAGTCGGTTAGAGCGATGGAATCATAATCCACAGGTCCGCGGTTCGAATCCGTGAAGAGCCACCAACACTACTTTCGCGGTTCTCCGCTTAAGTCAAAAAGCCCTAAGTAAATCAACTACTTAGGGCTTTTTTCTTTCCGCCTCGATCCGCATAACTCCGGGTGCTTCCGCGGCATTTTGCAGTAACTTCGACAGTAACCGCCATACCCGTTCATAGACAGGCATCAAGTTACTGCGACGCGAAGGCCTCAGCGCCCGTGCCGCCTCCCCGACGACTGGGCGCCACTCAGTTATCTGGAGCTACCCTCCCGGACTGCATTGAGCCAGATCCGAACCCAACTTCCGTCATTGAAGCGGTCGATCAGAAGGATCTTCTTCAGTTGTAATTCCGTCCACAGCGAATCGGCGCGCTCAAGATAGCGCTCCGCTGTCTCGGGCTTCGAAAAGAGCGCCTCCGCGTTGGATGTCCAACGCAAATACTGCAACCACGAGAGCTTCTGCCAGGGCGCTCCTGCGCCACTTCGGATGCTTTCCAAGATTTGCGCGCCAAAGGGATTTGCAGAGAAACTTCGATTCTTAAACCATCCATCGCGATCCAGACGCTTAACGTCCTGTTCACGGAGCAAAGTAATGAGCGGCCCCTCATTCCAATAGGGAACTTGGCGCCCGCCTGTTTCCTCTTCTTCCCAACGGCCAGGTGAAAATCTGCGTACGTTCATCCATTTTCCAGATGAAATATCCGCCGCTCCGGCATGCTTCCAAAGCACGAGGTCATGAGCGCAGAAAGCGACATGCACGCGCAAACCCTGGTCAGTCAGTAGACGAATCAGGTGAACCGCAGTGGGCAACGCCTCACTATCATCAAATGGCTCCCTCTGCGGCAGGTCGTCTAAAAATATGATGTAGACCCGCTCGGACGCGCCTCTCGACATTATGGAAGCGATTTCGAACGCCTTTTGAGGATTCGAGAGATCCTTCATTCGCACAATTAGCGTCGCCAGAACGTCTACCCCAGTTTCTTCGGCAAACTCACAAGTGAGGTCCGCGACCGTCATTGCATGAGCGTAGTACTCAGAGGTAAAAATCTTCGGAATACGGATCGGGCTGCAAACTGCGTCAAACCCTAGATTCACAGCTTCCTCGACCACTGCCTTTGCGCGAGGCGCCCACCAATCCAAGCTCTCGCCTACTGCGGTTTCAAAGTCACTCGGAAAAAATGACCAC
The DNA here is from genome assembly GCF_050435205.1 of Variovorax sp. W2I14. Lineage (NCBI taxonomy): Bacteria > Pseudomonadati > Pseudomonadota > Betaproteobacteria > Burkholderiales > Comamonadaceae > Variovorax > Variovorax sp. W2I14. The sequence continues at coordinate 4,261,243 of NZ_JBNDJX010000001.1, forward strand.
TGGGCCAGCTTCGCTTTGTTGCTCGCGGGATTATAAAACTGCGGGTCAAGAATTATCTCGTAGTCGCCTCGACGCTCCTTGAGCCGCTTTAATCTTTCTTCGACATATTCGGGCGTGTCGTTAACCGGACTAAGAACAATTCCTTTGAAGTCTGCGAGAGCAGGCTCATCAATCAGACTCCAAGATTCGTGCCCAAGCTGAAGATATGCGGACATTTATCAATCTCTTTCAACTAGTGCGAATTGCTTCTGCAAATTCGCTGGTTTTCCGATAACGCTGGGCGGGCCAAGGCTGCAGGGCCTTTATGAGGCTTGTAAAACCCTGGGCGGTCAACAAATCAATATTTTGTGCGGGCATTGGTTGGCGCGCGCGCACCCGTTCGATCGCGTGTTGTATGTGCTCTCCTTCACCCATATATGGGTGCCTTCCGAGCAGCGACATAACTAGGACCACGCCCAAGCCGAATTGATCGGTGCGACCATCAATAAGGGGCATCTCGTTATTCAGTTGCTCGGGAGCCGCGAAGGCTGGCGTATTTGGACCTTGGGCAGCAAATGCCTGAGTAATGGTGGGTGCGTCAAGCACCCGAACAATACCGAAATCAGTCAATACTGGGATGGTCAGATCAGTCCGGAAAAGTATGTTTGCTGGCTTCACATCCCTATGCACCAGCCGCCGCTCTTGGAGGTGCGCCAAGGCGTTCGCCAGGTGCGCGCCTATCGTCCGCACTTCTTCCCGGGTTAGAAGGCCCGCCGCCAGGCGAGCTTCAAGAGTGCCGCCAGAAAGCAACTCCTCAACGACCAGCCAGAACTTAGTCGGGCCCATTTCGAATAAGAGGCCTTCACGAAGGGTCGCGATGCTGGGATGCGCGCAGCTCAAAAGTGCGTCGGTCTCTCGCTCAAAGCGCTCAGTGGACCCGTAAACGGGCGCAACCTTTAGCGCGAATGGCACGCCATCAATGGTGGCGTTGTAAACCAGCTTGAACGCCCCTGAGCCCAGGTCGTCGCCTAGGTCATAGCCCCGCTGGTTGCAGAACTCTCTTGCGGCATCGAGGGGGCTTGGAGCGGGGAGTAGCGGCGGCGGCGGGTGCGAGCTCATGACGAAGGCTATTGAAATGGGTATGTGCGCGCTCTCGCACCCATCGGAGCAGTTCGTCTTGTTCCTTCGGCTCGATCAAGACTCGAATCTCACGCCCGTCAAAAGAGCAAAGGCCAATCCCTCGCAGCTCAAATTCGGCAGCCTCCGCGAGGGCTCGATGCACAGTCGCTGGCGGCATCAAGACTAACACTTTGTTTGCATAAGCAGCGTTTCGATACGCCTGCATATATGCGCGCTTCCACTCTGTCAATTTAGCTTCGAATGCAATGAGAGACTTCTGCCGGGTCCGACCAAGTACATCGACACTTCCGCTTTTGTGATCCCACTCAGTCGCAAGTTCTAACTTTCCCCAAGGACTACGGCCGCGTGCCAGTTTCTGGACGAACGCCTCCACGAGGATCGCCTCACTGGCGAAACCGAGATTGTTGGGCTTCTCTTGCAATTCCATGTTCAAAAATCAGGCGCCGCAACGCCCCTCTCCACACCATTTGTCGAGTATTGCACCATCTGAGGAGCCAGTCACGACGGGCAAACCTCGATGGAACGCTTTGCTTTAGCCAGCCGGCCAGTTCAAGATGCTGGCCGGCTGCCTGAACGAGGAAGATCCAGGTACTAGGCCGTGAGTCCATCCTCCATGATCGAGAAGGCCTTGGGCTGTCTAACCGCGATGTCCACGAACTGATTGATCGTGATCCGCACCGTGGCCGTCGAAGCCAAGGTGTAGGGGTCCACGATCACATCCAGCTCGCCAAACTGCGCGATGAGCAATTCGCTCCAATCGCCCGAGAAGATCAGGCTCGAACAGATGCCGTTCGAAGTGCCCTTGCTGAGGTTCTTCGGAACGTTGTTGCTCACGAGCAGCGGCCATGAGTTCAATGGCTCGTCCTGCACCTTGCCCTCAAGGATGAAGTCCATGTCCGGCCCGCGCTGCGTCTTGCGCATCCAGGCGCGAGTTGCTGCATTGGCCAGGTAGCCCGGCCGATTCATCGCGACATCGGTCTCAGCGACGCGGCTTTCAAGATCCACCACATGACCCCAGTTGAAGGCCGCACCGTTCGCGCCTCCCACCACCGTGCCAACGCCGGGCGTGTATCGAATGCCGAGCGGCTGAGTGCCGATGCCAGTGCCGTTGATGGCGGCGAAGTCGATCAGCTGGTCCGCGGCTTTCATGAGGTCGTCGCGCAGCATCGCTTCGATTTCGACCGAAGATTGAATGAGCTGCTGCTTCGATACGTCGATGTAGGCCGTTAGCCGTCGAGGGCTCAGTTCCAAGTCGTCGAGTTCAACATTCGTTTCGGAGGCCTCGCCTTGTTCGGTCTTCCATGAGGTCTCGGCGCCGGCGGTCTGTCGCGGAATACGAAGGTTCCCCGAGAGCCCGCCGAGGACGCGCGCGCCTGCCTGAATCACGCGAGCCTGGGGGCGAAGCACGCGCAACAGCATGTCTTCGCGCATCGTGTCCTCGATGACACTGCGCCCGCCGTTAAGCCCGGTTGCCAGGTCACGCCGAAGGACGCTCGCCGGGATGAACGACCCTTCAGCGCGCATGCTGAAGCGGCGTTCAATCTCCGACGATTGCTCGCGCTCGTAGCCGCACAGGTGCCCGTACTTGGCCGGATCGACAGATGCCAGGATGAGGTTGCGCAGGCTGTAGCGATCACCAGCAGGCGCGATATTGCCTCGGATGTCTGCGGTTGCCACGGGCTTGGTCGAAAGGTGCCGGATGAGCGAACGCTGAAAGGCTTCGACCGATTCGCCGGCGCCAATGGCTCGCTGTGCCAGCTCAGGGCCGCCGGGGATCAAGGCGGCAATCGCGTTGATTTCGTTCGCGCGCTCGGCCTCGCGGGCGCGCGTTTGCAGTGCGGAGATTTCAGTTGCTTCGGTTGCAGTGGTCATGATGTGGTTTGAATTGAAAGATGAAGAAGAGCGGCCGATGCCTACGGAGGGATCGGCGGGAATGGAAACCAGCGAACACTCGAAAGGCGTCCACCGGCTGACTGTGAAAACGGGCATGTTGTCGCGCGTCCCCGTCTGCTGAGCGTCATCGACCACGTAGCCGATGGACAGCGTGCGCAGTCCCTCGGCAACCATGGTGGCCGCCTCGATGCCGGCCTCTGTCGTGAAGAAGCGAAGCCGAGCGCGCAGCTTTTTCGATTCGATGCGGATGTTTTCGACCATCCCGATGGGGCGGCCAGGATCGTGCTGCAGCAACAGCGGAAGGCCGTCCTTGCTGCGCGACAGATCGACAGCGTTCGATTCGTGCGAAAGCACCTCGTACCCGTACCCGCGCAGGTACTGGTATTCCGAGCTCAAGCTCGCTTCAAACGTGTTTTTTGCCGCATCACCTTTGCGTGTCGCAGTGAACGCTCGGTGCCTTGTTTCTGGCATGAAGAGACTCCAGCGCATGCATAGCGTCCGAATACGGCGATTCAGCAGGCGCAAACGGTTAACCCCTTGCGGGGATGGGCGACGGCAGATGCCGTCCTCGTTTGCTTTCGCGTGAATGCCGCTTTACATCGCGACGTGTCGTCTGTGTCGGCGCACCGCTCACTACGGCGTGAGAGTCGCTTACTTCAGATTGCGTGAAGCAGTGCCACGTTATCATGAATTCGACGTGAAATCAAGAGCGCCTCAGTTCATGATCTTGCGAAGAGCGGCGTCGGTCGCCGACTGCGCGCTCTTAGCACGGATGCTCGTGAGAAGGGTATCGGCCAGGCATCGGGCCACGGCCTCGCCCGTCGCCGCGCTCGCCGCCGGCATGAACGTCTGAGCCGTCAGCACGCCGTCGTAGAGCAACCCGCACCACGCGATGCAACGGCTTTCGGCGAAGAACGTCAGGGCGCCGAAGCGCCGCTCGCGAGCGGCCGTGGCGAGGAGGGCATTCACTGCGGCCGAGTCCTCATCGGACAGCATCAAATCTTCAATACGCTTGCTCATGGTTGCTCCATTCATCTTCACTTAACCCCCTTAGGGGAGTCGTCGAACAGTCCAAGGTTGGGGTTCGAATTACCCGTAACGGGCCTCTCTGCGGAAGGACCCGTGGCCGATTGATCCCGAGGTCGCAGCTCGACATAGACCAACTCGAAGTGCTCGGCCAAGCCGCGCTGCACCTCCAACGGCAATTGACTTGCCTCTTCAAGCAGGGCTATCCGATTCGCGTCGTTGTCGCCGCGTACCGAGCACGCTGAATTGATCGCATAGGCCAGCCGACGTGCGATCTGCAATGCGGCGGCGCTCATGCGTGAATCGCCTTGCGCTCGACCGCAGCCCTCACCCGTGCCAGGTACGCAGGCCACTGCTCACGATGGACGCTCAGGTCCGCGTCGTTCCACTTTGCAATGCCAAGCTCTGCGGCCTTCGCCTCGATGCTGCTGCGCGTTGCGTCCCATGCGGCTTCAGGCATACCCGGGCTCGCGCCAATGTCAGCGGCCTCCCGCAACTGGCGCTCCACAATGCCAAGCAGGTATGCCATGCCTTTCGGCGGCGTCGCCTTCACGCACAGCTCTGCCGCCTGCTCGAAGGTCTCCACGCCTATGCCTTTCTCGACCAACGCACGCAGCTTCGGATTCGAGGGGCTGACATCGGCAACGCCCTTGGCCTTTATGGCTTTGCAGACGGTTCCCGCTTTCGTGGAGGTTTGAGATTCATCGCCCCCCACTTCCCCCGCTTGCGGGGGGTAGGGGGGTGTTCTCTTATCTCTTCTCCTCTCCTCTCCTCTGGGCGTGACTTGGCGTGACGTGGCGTGACTTGGTGTGACACTGATTGATTCGGCGCGACTTGGCGGGACAACAGCCGTCACGTCTCCTGCTTCTCGTTCACGCTGGCGGCGCTTCCGTTCGGCGCTGGTATCGTCATCGCGTTCACGCTTGGGCTGCCGCCTCTCCCACGCGGTCAGGCGACCTGTGTCCTTGGCGATCAACGAACGGTCCTGCATGAGCCCATACACGCGCTCGGCGGTGCCTTCGTCCAAGCCGAGAGAAAAGTCGATGGCCTCGAAGTCGAGCGTTCCCGGGTCGCCCCGCTCCTCGGACGCGCTGGCTGCTTCCAGCAAGCACGCCCAGATCGCAATGACGTTGGCCACCGAAGTGGCCGCCTTCTTCGCAATCAAGCCAAACTTCGGATCAGTGACCGTTCCGTGATGCCACCGGAACCAATGCATATCCGCCATTGCGCTCAAGCCCTCGGTGCTTGCTTCGCGGTGTTGCCCGCAGGCGAGAGGGCCAGGTTGTTGGCCGTCTCGATCTGCTCGGCGATCCATCCATCAATGGAGGACTTCAGCCACACCGTGCAGCGACGGCCCAGCGAGATGCTTCGCGGGAATGCGCCGGTAGCCATGCGCGCGTAGATCGCGCTCTTCTTCAGGCACACGCGGCGCTCGACCTCTTGAATCCTGAGAAAGCGGTCGCCAGGCGCAGCCTTGAGAGGGGTTGGAGTCTCCATACGGACGGTTTCGGAAGTGAACATGGGAAGAGGATCACCGACAAGAGGTGACATTGAGAAGGCCTGCGATGTCATCACCTGCTCCTCAGTCATGGCGGCGCGCACTGTCCAGCGCGTCACATTGGCGTTCGATCTGAGCATTGAGAAGCCCTAGCGAAACCGACATAAGCCGCCCAAGCGCGCCGCGGTGGCATGCATTGAAAAAGGGTGCCGGGCTCTCGTCGGAGCAAGCAGCTTCGCGCCGGTCTTCATCCCAGGAAAGCAGTTGGGCGAGCATGTGCGTGCCTTGCACCACGTCGCGCGCATCGTTCAAGAATTCGGCGAGCTTCCGCTGGGGAGGGCTCAGGCCTTCCCATCGAACCCATTCGAAGGGCTTGAATTGAGCGGTGGGGCGATAGCTCGCGAAAGAGCAGCCGGCGTCAACGCCAGCGTTAGAAGAATCGGCCATAGGCCTCCAAGGACTTCGGTTTACAAAAACCGCCGTCCCTGAGACCAATCAAAGGCGGCAGCTCGACGGGTTGGTCTACCGGGAAGTCCTTGCGGAAACCGGCCGGGCTTGCGCCCGCCCATCGAGCCGCCAAAAAAGGGGCACGAACGACAAAGCCGCAGACCAAGGCGGTAACTGCGGCTTTCGTCGCAGGACTTCTTCGGGAGACCAATCCCGACCTCGCTCATCACGAGGCGACATAACTCTAAACGTTCTCGGCCGCTTCCGTCAAGCCGCGTGTAGCTTCACCACGTTGGCGCCATGGCGCAATTCATCGAGGTAATCGGCCCACTTCTGCATCATCGAAAAACGTTCCACGCGAAACTCTGTGCGGTTGTAGGCGCGGCCGAGACTGTCTTTCACGGCGTGCGCGAGCTGCGCCTCTATGACGGACTCATCGACCCCGAGGCGCTCCGCAAGGATGGTGCGCGCGGTCGCGCGAAACCCGTGACCCGTCACCTCGTCTTTCCCGAAGCCCATAGCGCGCAGCGCCGCATTGATTGCGGCATCGCTCATCGGCCGCTCGTGACTGCGCTCGCCCGTGAACACGTAGGCACTGCGTCCGGTCAGCGGATGCAGATCGCGTAGCGCCTCGACGGCCTGCGTCGACAACGGCACTAGGTGCGGCGCGCCGTGCAACTTCCCAACCTTCTTCCGCTTCATGCGTGCGGCGGGCACGGTCCACAACGCCCCATCGAGGTCGATTTCTTCCCATCGCGCATGGCGCAACTCGCCCGGCCGCAGCAAAACCATCGGAGCAAGCTTCAAAGCCGTGCGCACAACATGCGTGCCCTTGTAGCCATCGCACGCGCGCAGCAATTCGCCGAGGCGCTTGGGGTCAGTGATCGCGGGAAAGTGCTGCACGAGCGGCTTACGTAAAGCGTCCTTGAGATCGCGCGCCGGGTTGCTTGTCGCGCGCCCCGTGGCAACCGCATAGCGGAACACTTGGCCGCAATTCTCAAGCGCACGATGCGCCGTCTCGACAACACCGCGCCCTTCGATGCGACGCAACACCGTAAGCAGCTCGGGCGGGTCGATTTGCGCAATGGGTCGGGCACCGATGTACGGGAACACGTCGTTCTCAAGGCGGCCGATGATCTTGATGCCGTAGCTCTGCGCCCAATCACCCCGCCGCACGTCGTACCACTCCCGCGCAACGTGCTCAAAGCTATCAAGCAACGGGAGACCGGCCTCAGCACGAGCCGATGCTTCTCGAACCTGCGCATTGGCCGCTTTGACGGCCTTTCGCGCCTCGCTGGGGTCAACCCCTTGGGCCACCTTCTTTCGCGCATCCTCTGCCCGCTCTCGGGCCAAGCCGATGCCGACCGTTGGGTAGGTGCCCAGCGAAAGTGTTTTTCGCTTGCCTTGGATGCTGTAGTCGAAGCGCCACCCGTGCGCACCTCCCTTCACGAAGAGCAAGAGATAGAGGCCTTCGCCGTCCGAGATGCGCCGGCGTGGGTCGCCGGGCTTGATGGATCGAAGGGCGGTGTCGGAGCCGATGAGATTGCGTGGCATATTGGTTCGTCTAGGTGCAGTAACTATGGCAGTAACTCAAGGTCGCACCCGAACAAAAAATCAGCATTTATGCGGCTCTCGGCGCATCTTTCGATGCAGTGAAGAGCCACCAACACTGCCGAAGCGGTTCTCCGCCAAAGCCAAAAGCCCTAAGTAGATCAACTACTTAGGGCTTTTTTTCGCCTGGCCGACAGACGACTGCGCGGCGCCCGCTACTCGTTGATCTCCGGCTCCACCAGCCTCGCGAGATTCCGCAGCGACTCCTGCCAGCCGAGATAGCAGGCTTCCACCGGAATCACCTCGGGCAGCCCCTCCTGGACGATGCTCAGTTCCGTGCCGACCGACACCTGCTTCAGCGTGACCGTCACCTGGATCTTCCCCGGCAGGTTCGGATCGTCGAAAACGTCGGTGTAGCGCAGCCGTTCGTTCGGCACGAGTTCCAGGTATTCGCCGCCGAACGAATGGCTCTTGCCCGTGGTGAAGTTCGTGAACGACATCTTGTACTTGCCGCCCACCTTGGCCTCCATCTCGTGGACCTTGCCCGTAAAGCCATTGGGCGGCAGCCACCGCGCCTTGGCGTCTGCGTCGAGAAACGCCCGGTAGACCTTTTCGGGTTTTGCGGCAAGGACGCGATGCAATCTGACTGTGTTCGTGCTCATGGTTCTTCCTTTCGAAACCATGAGCCTACGGACATCCAAGGTGCATCACAAGGACCGAGAAACCGTAGATCCTGCCAATCAATCGCCCTGGACGGGCGATGCTTCCTTCTACGCGGTTTCCAACCGCTCTGCCACTTCGTGCTTGCCCAGCTCTCTGACTGCAGCGAGCTTCTCGAGCTGCGCCGCACGGGGCCGGGCCTTCCCCTGCTCCCAGTGATAGATCGTCTGGCCCGACACGCCCACGAGCTTTCCGTAGGACGCCGCGGAGAGATCGAGCTTGCTGCGGTGCGCAGCCAGCCGGGTCGCGCTGAATCGCCGCTTCGGTCCCGCCTCGTTCGCGTCGCCGGAATCATCGGCCGGTGCGCGGCGCGAAGAGCCCTTGGCGGCACGCCGCAGCTCTTTTTCCAATGCACTCACCTGCCGGCGCAATGCAGCAATCGAGGCACGATGGTTGGCGGAGGCCTTCTTGAGGATGTCGATCTCCGCGCGCACTTCTTTCCTGGCAACGCGTGAAATTTCGGCTTTGAGGATGGATGCAATGTTTGGCATGCCCACATTGTGACCAAATCGTAAACGGCCTCGCCGCCGAAGTTCAACGAATTGCGGATGGACGTGCGCACGGTCTCGATCGGAATCTGCCGCGCCCATGCCGACTCTTCCGACAGGAAGCGATGGATGAGCGGCACGTCCAGGTCCTCGATCGCGGTGGAGATTCGAAGTTGATGGTCCATGTCCGCGCGCATAAGCAAAGCCCTTTCATCCGCGAAGTGCAGGCACATGCCCGGCCCGCACGCCTCGCCGATAATCCGCGCCAATGCCCACGCCTTTCCACGCCGCACCGAACAGGCACGCAGCCCACGCGGTCTTGCGGCGTCCGGGCGTGCCGCTGATTCGCTGGGCATTGCTGTGGTTCGCGCTCTCGCTCGGCGCGGCCATCGCCTCGCCGATGGTGCATCCGGTGTCGATGGAACTGGTCTGCTCGGCCAGCGGTTCGGTCAAGGCCATCGTGCACACCGACGACGGCGCGCACGAGCTGGGCACCGGTCACCTCGACTGCCCGCTGTGCGTGCTCGGCGGCGCACCGCCCGCAGCACCCGGCGTCTCGCTGCCAGCCGTCGTGCCCGCGGTCCACGCGGCCGCGGTGGTCGCGCACACGCACATCGCCACCATCACCGCAGCGCCGCCGCCGGCACGCGGGCCGCCCGCTCTCTGCTGATTCGCTTCCGGTTCCTGCGCATGTGAGATGCCGCCTCGATGGTGGTTGCCGCACATCGCGCGTTCCCGCCATTCATGCGCTCGCGTTCGCGCGACCGCCAGAAAGAGCTTTCATGCACACGACACGACCTCGACAACTTTCACGCCGCCATCTGCTCATTGCCGGCGGCGGCCTCGCCGCGCTGTCCCTCGCCGCTTGCGACAAGGTACTGCCCGTGAGCTTCAACGGCATCGACATCACCGGCGCCAACTACGCGCAGGACTTCCGCCTGACCGACCCCGACGGCCGCGAGCGCACCGTGGCCGACTTCAAGGGCAAGGCCGTGATGCTGTTCTTCGGCTTCACGCAATGCCCCGACGTCTGCCCCACCGCGCTGCTGCGCGCCGCCGAGATCCGCCACATGCTCGGCGCCGACGGCGAGCGCCTGCAGGTGATCTTCGTCACCGTCGATCCGGAGCGCGACACGCCCGTCGTGCTCAAGGCCTATACCAACGCTTTCGATCCGAGCTTCATCGGCCTCTACGGCGACCTGCAGAGAACCAGCGAGACGGCGAAGGCCTTCAAGGCCTACTACAAGAAAGTGCCCACCGGTTCCTCGTACACGATGGACCATTCGGCCTTCAGCTACGTGTACGACCCGCAAGGACAAATCCGGCTGGTGCTGCGCCACGAACAAGGCGCGCCGGAATGCGCCGAAGACCTGCGCAAGATTCTCAAGACGACCGCCTGAACTTCAGTTCAACCCGATCCATTCACATCCAAGGAGATTTCTCTCATGACGAACATGACCCCCATCGCCCGCATCCTCGCCCTCTCCGCTGCTTCGTTCCTCGTGGCCACCGCGCACGCGCAAGTCACGGTCAAGGAAGCATGGGTCCGCGCGACCGTGCCGCAGCAGCAGGCCACCGGCGCGTTCATGCAGCTCAGCGCCGCAAAGGACACGAAGCTCATCTCGGCCAGTTCGCCCGTGACGCCGGTCGTCGAGGTGCACGAAATGGCGATGCAGGACGGCGTGATGCGCATGCGCCAGGTGCCCTCGGTCGTGCTGCCCGCGGGCAAGACCGTGGAGCTCAAGCCCGGTGGCTATCACGTGATGCTGCTCGACCTCAAGCAGCAGGTGAAGGAAGGCGACACGGTGCCGCTCACGCTGGTGTTCGAAGGCCAGGACGGCAAGCGCGAAACGCTGGAGGTGAAGGCGCCGGTACGCGCGCTCAACAGCGCGGCCAAGCCTGCAGCCGCGCATGGCGAGCACAAGCACTGAGCGACGTTGCAAGAGATGAATCGCCGGTCGTCACGCACGAACGGCCGGCGATGTTACCCAAGACCGCCGCGCATCGCACAAGAAATCTGCTGAGGATTTCCCCCTATGCCGAGCCTGAACCCACCGGTTTGCGTAGCCCGCATTCCCCGTCGGCCGACGGGCTGCTCATTCAACAGGCAACGTGGTGGGAAGGCCCGCCAATGCTCGCTTTGAAGGGTGCCCTCCTCCGGCAACCCACAGAGTTGTCCACAGAAAAAACGAACAAGTCATCAAACTGACTTCGCCGCGACATATCCCTTGAACATTTCCCGCAGCTTGGTTTTCAGCAGCTTGCCGGTGGCTGTATGCGGCAGGCTGTCGACGAAGGCCACGTCGTCCGGCAGCCACCATTTCGCCACGCGCGTCGAAAGAAAAGTGAGCAGTTCCTCGCCGGTCACCTCCGCGCCCGCGCGCTTCACCACGATGAGCAGCGGCCGCTCCTGCCACTTCGGATGCGCGATGCCGATCACCGCAGCCTCGGCCACGGCCGGGTGCGCACTCGCTGCGTTCTCCAGGTCGATGGACGAGATCCACTCGCCGCCCGACTTGATGACGTCCTTCGCGCGGTCGACCAACTGCACATAGCCGTCCTCGTCGATGTTGGCGACGTCACCCGTCGGAAAAAATCCTTCGGCGTCGAGCACCGATCCGCCCTCGCCCTTGAAGTAGCCGCTCGCGATCCACGGCCCGCGCACATGCAGATGGCCGAAGGCCTTGCCGTCGTGCGGCAGGCGCTGGCCGTCTTCGCCGACGATCTTGATCTCCACGCCCCACACGCCGCGGCCCTGCTTCATCTTCACCGTCGTCTGCTCCTCCTTCGATAGCGCGCGGTGCTTGGGCAAGAGGTTGCCGATCACGCCGATGGGGCTGGTCTCGGTCATGCCCCAGCCCTGCACGAAATCGGCGCCGAAATCGCGCTCGAAGCGTTCGATCATGGCGCGCGGCGTGGCCGCACCGCCCACGCCGATGCGCTTGAGGCCAATGGCGTGCGTGTCGATCTCGGGGTGCGCGTCGAAGTACTGGAACAGCATGAGCCAGATGGTCGGCACGGCCTGCGAGAAGCCAACCTTCTCGTCGCGCATCAGCTCGTACAGGCTCTGCGGGTCCATGTGCGGACCAGGCATCACCAGCTTCATACCGGTCATCGCGGCCGCATACGGCATGCCCCATGCATTGGCGTGGAACATCGGCACCGCAAGCAGGAGCGTCATCTGCGAGTTGACGCCGAAGGTGTCGGGTGCGCACTCCATCAGCGAATGCAGCACAGTGGAGCGGTGCGAATACAAGACGCCCTTGGGATTGCCCGTGGTGCCCGAGGTGTAGCAGAGCGACGACGCGGTGCGCTCGTCGAACTCGGGCCAGGTGTAGTGCGCGCTCTGCGCGCCGACGAGTTCGTCGTAGCACAGCAGGCTGGGCACATCGATGGCGGGCATGTGCGCGCGGTCGGTCATCGCGATGAAGGCGCGCACGGTCTTCAGCTTCGGCGCGAGCTGCTCGACCAGCGGCGCGAAGCTGGTGTCGAAGAACAGCACCTTGTCTTCCGCGTGATTGACGATGTAGTCGATCTGCTCAGGAAAAAGCCGCGGGTTCACCGTGTGCAGCACCGCGCCCGAGCCCGAGACGCCGTAGTACAGGGCGAGGTGGCGGTACGTGTTCCATGCGAGCGTGCCCACGCGGTCGCCGGGCTCGATGCCCAGCACCTTCATCGCGTTGGCCACCTGCTTCGAGCGGCGCTGCACCTCGCCATAGTTGGTGCGATGGACCGGCCCTTCCACCGTGCGCCCCACGACCTCGGCATGCGGGTGGAAGGTGGCCGCATGGTCGATCAGCGAAGAGATCAACAGCGGGCGGTCTTGCATCAATCCGAACATGTTCTTGTCTCCTGTGCGCCGACGGGAATCTCATGCAGCGGCCGGCTGCATCGTAGGCAGCAGCCTCTGCACGCCACATCGTCGGAACGGACGATTGAGCACCCCGGGGTTGTCCCGAGTACGCCGCCCCGGAGATTTCGAAACACGAAAGCGCGTCTTCGCACCGATGGCGGCGTTGCAAATCCTCGCGATACCTACGGGTATCGCTGCGGTTTGCGCCTTGCCCTCGACGCGAATCCATCGCTTTCGTCATGTTTCGAAATCTCCGGGGCGACGTACTAGCATCGGCCTCGTTCAAGATGAATGCATCCCCGCCCTCTTCCCGAATGAACGAAAGTGAAAGCCAAAGCATGAACGTGTACGAAGCCGTTGCGAGCCGTCGATCGGTGCGCGAATTTCAGGGCCGGCCCGTGGCGCCCGACGTCATTCGCCGCGTGCTGCAGGAAGCCTTGCGCGCACCATCGGGCGGCAACCTGCAGCCGTGGCACCTGCATGTGGTGGGCGGCGAACGGCTCGACGAACTCAAGTCGATCATGCGCACCCGCGTGCAGGAGGCGCCGACCGGCGAAGGAACCGAATACGACATCTACCCGCGCGAACTCGTCGCGCCGTATCGCGACCGCCGCTTCGCGGTCGGCGAGGCGATGTATGCGCGCCTGGGCATTCCGCGCGAGGACAAGGCCGCGCGGCGCGAATGGTTTGCGCGCAACTACCAGTTTTTCGGCGCACCGCTCGCGCTGTTCTGCACGGTCGACCGCCGCATGGGCCCGCCGCAGTGGTCCGACCTCGGGATGATGTTGCAGAACGTCATGCTGCTGCTGCGCGCCGAAGGGCTCGACAGCTGTCCGCAGGAATGCTGGGCGATGTACCCGCAGACCATCGGCAAGTTCATCGCGCTGCCGCCCGAGCGCATGCTGTTCACCGGCATGGCCATCGGGTACGCGGACCGGAGCAAGCCGCTCGATGCGCTGGTGACGGAGCGCGCGCCGCTTGCCGAAGTGGCCGAATTCATCGGCATCTGATCGACGGGACATCGGCAGAGGGAACGAATCCTGCTTGGCCGAAGGAAACCTCGGAACTCCCTTTCATGCTCATCGCCCAGATCTCCGATCCGCACGTCCAACCCGCCGGCCAGCTGTACCAGGGCGTGGTCGATTCGAACCGGATGTTCGAAGAGGCCATCGCGCACCTGCACGCGCTCGACCAGCGGCCCGACCTGGTGCTATTGACCGGCGACCTCGTCGATGAAGGCCGCTCCGAGGAATACGCGGAAGCTCGCCGCTTGCTGGCAAGGCTCTCGATTCCTTACCTCGTCATCCCCGGCAACCACGACCATCGCGAGAACTTCCGCACCGCCTTCGCGGACCACGCCTACTTGCCCGCGACGGGCGCATTGCACTACCGCATCGACACGCACCCGGTGCGCATCGTCGCGCTCGACTCCTGCATTCCCGGTCTCCATCACGGGCACGTCGATGCCGAGGGCCTCGCATGGCTGCAGCGCACGCTCGAAGCCGACCGCGAGAAGCCCACGCTGCTGATGCTGCATCACCCGCCGTTCACCAGCGGCATTCCGTACATGGACAGCTATCGGTACATCGACACGGCGCCGCTCGAGGCCATCGTGCGGAGCGTCGGCAACATCGAGCTCGTGCTCTGCGGCCACGTGCATCGCACGATGCTCAGGCGCTGGCGCGGGCACCGTCGTCTGTTCGTGCCCGAGCAGCACGACCGAGATCGCACTGCAGCTTGCGCCCGATGCGGCGCCCGCGTCGTACCTGGGGCGGCCGGGTTGCATGCTGCATCTGTGGGACGAGGCAGAGGGCATGGTGAGCCATGTGAGCCACATCGGAAAGATGGACGGGCCGTATCCGTTTGCGTGACACTGCCACTCGCGATTTCACCCGCACACGCATACACGCACGCCATGCCCCACGAACGAACACTTCTCTACGCAGGACGCGAGTTCGAGGTGGAGCACGTTCGCTCCCACGCGCATGGCAGCCATGAATGGAGCGCGCCGTACGTCATGGCGTCGCAGCGCATCGTCTTTCCGATCAGCCGCGCGATGCTGGACCTGCGCTTCGGCAACGACACCTGGTTGGTCGACGGGCTGACCGCCGTCAGCTTCGGCGATGCGGCGATCTACCAACTGCGGCCGGGTGTGCGGGCCACGCGGCGCAGCGTGGTCGTCAGCGGACATCAACGGGTCTCCGGGGATTCGGAGCCGGCTGTCTGCTTTCTCTCGCCGAAGTCGCTCTACCGCGTTCATGCCGCGCAGCAGCAGCTTCGATCGGGCAACGACGATGCGGCCGGCATCGCCTCGCTGGTCGGCGAGCTGCGTTCCGCGCGCAGGCTGATACCGCTGACCGAGCCCGTCGCCAACGCCCGGCGACTGCTCGCGGAAACCGCCGACCGGCACGCAGGCCCGTCGCTGCACGAAGTCGCCGATGCAGTCTCGCGCTCTCCCTTCCATATGGCGCGCAGCTTCAGGAAGCAGACTGGCCTCAGCCTGCACCAGTACCGCCAGCATCTGCGCCTGGTCGCGGCGATGGAACGCCTCGTCGATGGCGACCGCGACCTCGCCGGCATCGCGCACGATCTCAACTACTGCAGCCAGAGCCACCTCGGCGCGGTGTTCAAACAGGAGGTCGGCGTCACGCTGGGCGAAGCCCGCCGCATGCTCGGCAAGGGCGCACGAATCTGATAGCTTTCGCGCCGGGCCGTCGCCAGACTCGCCCGATGGATCGCAACCTTCCCATCGGCTTCTTTGCCGCACTGGCCGCGGCGCTCGTCGGCAGCACCTGGCAACTCATCTCGCGCCACGGCGTCACGACCACGCTCGGCCCGCTGGACATCGCGCTGCTGCGCTACGGCATTCCGGCATTGCTGCTGTGTCCCTTCCTGTTCGGCAAGGGGCGAGGCTCGCCCAAGGCGCCACGCATCGCCCTCGTGCTGCTGGTCCTCGGTGGCGGCCTGCCCTTCGGGTTGCTGGTGCTCGCCGGTGCGCAGTGGGCGCCGGCCAGCCACATGGGCGTTTTCCTGGCGGGCAGCCTGCCGCTCTTCACGGCCATCGGGGCGCGCATCCACAAGGGAGAAAAGGTGCAAGGCGTTCGATTGATCGGTCTCTGCTGCATCGCCCTCGGCATGGCGCTCTTCGCGGTGGGCAGCTTCCGGCCGGGCTCGCTGAGCTGGCAAGGCGATCTGCTCTTTCTCGCGGCGGCGATGCTCTGGGCCGTCTACTCGCTCGCGTTCGGGCACTGCGGCCTGACACCGTGGCAAGGTGCGGCCTTCGTCAATGGGTGGTCGACGCTGTTGCTGCTGCCGCTGTTGTGGTTCACAGGCATGCCGCGGCTGCTCGGCGCGCCTTGGCCGGATGTCGCGCTGCAGGCCGTGGGGCAAGGCATGGTCGCCGGCACGCTCGGCTTGGTCATTTACGCGGTGGCCATCTCGCACCTCGGCGCGGCACGCGCCTCGCTGTCGGCGGCGGCCGTGCCGGTGCTGACGACGCTCTGCGCGGCTTTCTTCATGGGCGAGCCCATCACGGCGGCGGTGGTGCTGGCGTTGGCGCTGGTGGTGCCGGGGATCGTGCTTGCGAGTGGGGCCCGCATCAGGTAGAGGCGACCGATCCGCCCGGGAGCGAGGCACGACCCTGCGGCAGAATCCCGCCCACCACCGCGCCTCCGCAGCGGACCACCAGCACTCAGGGCATCGCACCATGGGCTTCAGCATCTACTACACCGCCAAGCGGGACACACCGCTGACCCCCAGCGAAACGCAGCGCATCGATTCGATCGTGCAGGCATTCGAGGTCACCGCCGAGATCGAGCGCTACGCCCACACGGGCAAGGGCCTCAACTGGGAAAGCTTCACCCTCTACGAAACCTCCCGGCCCAAGGGCGAAGAGGTGTTCTCGGGCGCAACCGCGCTCCCCGACAACAAGCCCTTCGCCATGCACAAGGGCGCGCGCCACTGGGTCGATTGCCTCAACCGCATTCGCCGCGAAGTGCTCGCCGATGCCAGGTGGAGCGTGCAGATCGAAGACGACGCGCTGCGCTGGGACGACAAGCACGGCTGGCACGACGAGGCATCGGATGGGCTCGCATCGCTGTGGATCGGCTGTTTGCTGAGTTCCCCGTTCCGGCTGTTTTCCCGAGGGGCGTGAGCCCATGAACAACGCCGCCGACTTCCATACACAAGAAGACGACGTGTTCGGCCGCATCGCCGGACGCTACGACCTGCTGTCGGACCTCTTCAGCTTCGGCATTCACCGGCTGTGGAAGCGGCGAGTGGCAGCGCTCATCACGCAAGAGCCATGGACCGATCTTCTCGATGTCGCAGCAGGGACGGGCGACGTCGTGCTGAAGGTGGCGCAGCACAAGGGCTTGCAGCCGGGCCAGAAGATTCTCGCCACCGACATCAGCCCGCAGATGCTCGCGATTGCGCGCCGGCGCGCCGCCCAACTGAAGGTGCCGGTCGAGTTCCGCGTGCTCGATGCGCATGCGATGCCGGACGTCGCGGACAACAGCGTCGATCTCTATTCCATCTCACTGGGTCTCAAGATCTGCGAGCGCAAGCTGGCACTGCGCGAAGCGCTTCGAGTGCTCAAGCCGGGCGGTCGCTTCATCGCGCTGGAAGCGTCGAACATTTCGGTGCGCTGGCTTCACCGCGCCTACCTCGGCTACATGGCCGTGTGCATGCCCGTCATCGGATGGGCTGCGACCGGCGGCGACGCTTCGGCCTACCGCTACCTGCTCAAGGGCATCCAGGACTTTCCCACGGCCGAAGGGCTCGCCGCCGAACTCCGGGAGATGGGATTCGCAGACGTCTCGTTCGAGCGGCTGTCGCTCGGCATCGTCGCGATCCATATCGCGCGCAAGCCCCTAGTGCCGCGCGCCTGACTGCTACCTTCAGTATCGCCAAACGATACTTTTTGCCTTTGCCCATTGGCGGGCCGGGCCACGCCGTTACAGTCGCCGCGCCCGATTTTTCCGTCTGGAGTCACTTGGGCCCCACCCGCCCCCGATCCTGCGCCGCCCCTCGGCGCTTCGGGCGAACGCGAACGCAGACACCTGAAGCTCCCCCATGTCGCTGGTCAAGAAAGCAATCGAAGAACACAAGGCCGCGATCGCCGCGCGTGCCGCCAGCAAGGCGGCCGCCGCCATCAACACGCAGGTCGCGCGCGAAGCCTTTCTCTCGGAGTTCAAGACGCGGGTCGAAGCGGGCGTGAGGCCGCTGCTCGACGCCTTCGCCTCCGACCTCGTCGCCTCGCGGCACGATGCGATAGTCGACGACGACCTCGCCAATCCCTACAAGCCCTACATCTCCGTGCGCTTCTCGCCAGTCGCCGGTGTGAGGCTTGAAGACCTGGCTTCGCGGGAGTCGGTCTTCACGCTGCGTGCCTTCGCGGCGACGCGGCAGGTGCACCACGTGTCGTCCTATGACCAGCGCTCGGGCGAGCATGGCGTCACGCACGAGGCGCTGGGCATCGAGTCGGTGAATCCGTCGCGCGTGGAGCGTGGTTTCGAGGAGTGCCTGCGGGCCGCGCTGAAGGCCTGGCAGGCCTGATACCGGGTCGCGTTCGAAAGAGTAGAGATCCGTTCACGCTGAGCTTGTCGAAGCGCCGCGCGAGGCTTCGACGAGCTCAGCCCGAACGGTTTTGGCAAGATCGAACGCGATTCCGTATGCGTTCTCGCGCGGGCCGCCGACCGTCCTCGCTCAGAGCCGCTCGATGATCGTCACGTTCGCCATGCCGCCGCCTTCGCACATCGTCTGCAGCCCATAGCGCTTGCCGCGCTGCGCGAGCGCCTGAACCAGCGTGGTCATCAGCTTGGTGCCCGAGGCGCCCAGCGGATGGCCCAGCGCGATCGCGCCGCCATTCACGTTCAGGCGTTCCGGGTCGGCACCCAATGCCTGCAGCCATGCCAGCGGCACCGGTGCGAAGGCTTCGTTGACCTCGTACAGATCGATGTCCTCGATCTTCATGCCGGCCTTCTTCAAGGCGCGCTGCGTCGCGGGCAGCGGGGCCTCCAGCATGATCACCGGGTCGTGTCCCATCACGCTCATGTGGTGGATGCGCGCGAGCGGCTTCACGCCCAGCGCCTTGAGCCCGCGCTCATTCACCACCATCACGCCGCTCGCGCCGTCGCAGATCTGGCTCGCGGTGGCCGCGGTGCAGCGTCCGCCTTCGGCGATGAGCTTCACGCCGGCGATGCTCTCCAGCGTGGCGTCGTAGCGGATGCCTTCGTCGGTGGTGTGCATGTCGCCCGGCTCGGTGCCGTCGTTCAGGCGCGCGGCCACGGGCACGATCTCGGCGTCGAAGCGGCCCGCCTTCGTCGCGGCGATGGCGTTTCGGTGGCTGCGCAGCGCGTAGGCGTCGAGCTCGGATTTCTCGATGCCGTAGTTCTTCGCGATCATCTCGGCGCCGGTGAACTGGCTGAACTGGATGTCGGGGTAGCGCTTCTGCATCAGCGGGCTCACGTAGAAGCCCAGGCCGTTCTTCATCGGCAGGATGTTCGGCGTGCCCATCGGCACGCGCGTCATGCTCTCGACGCCGGCGGCGATCACGATGTCCATGCTGCCCGACATCACGGCCTGCGCCGCGAAGTGCAGCGCCTGCTGCGACGAGCCGCACTGCCGGTCGACCGAGGTGGCCGGCACCGACTCGGGCAGCCGCGAGGCCAGCACCGCGTTGCGCGCGATGTTCGAGGCCTGCTCGCCGACCTGGCCGACGCAGCCCATGATGACGTCTTCGACCTGCGCGGGGTCGACGTCGGTGCGCTCGACCAGCGCGTTGAGCACCTGCGCGGCGAGGTCGGCAGGGTGCCAGCCGGACAGGCGTCCGTTGCGGCGGCCGCCTGCGGTGCGGGCGGCGGCGACGATATAGGCTTCGGGCATTCGGGTCTCCAGTTGTTGGTTTGCGAAAGATTGTCTTACCGCGGCGCCATGCGGATGGCACCGTCCAGCCGCACGCTCTCGCCATTGAAATAACCGTTGGTGATCATCAGCTCCGCCAGCGTCGCGTACTCCGCCGGATTTCCGAGTCGCTTGGGGAACGGCACCGAG
Organism: Variovorax sp. W2I14; assembly: GCF_050435205.1. Classification (NCBI taxonomy): domain Bacteria; kingdom Pseudomonadati; phylum Pseudomonadota; class Betaproteobacteria; order Burkholderiales; family Comamonadaceae; genus Variovorax; species Variovorax sp. W2I14. Next base: position 4,280,891 of record NZ_JBNDJX010000001.1, read on the forward strand.
GCCGCGAGCGCCGCCTTCACGTTGTCCGGCGCGCCCTGCAGCAGCGGCGTGTCGAAGATGCCCGGCAGGATCGCGTTCACGCGGATGCCCTCGCTCATCAGGTCGCGCGCAATCGGCAGCGTCATGCCGACGATGCCGGCCTTCGACGCGGTGTAGGCCGCCTGCCCCATCTGCCCGTCCTGCGCGGCCACCGAGGCGGTGTTGACGATGGCGCCGCGCTCGCCGTCCTGCAGCATGTCGAGCGTCAGCATGCCGGCCGCCGACTTGGCGATGCAGCGGAAGGTGCCCACCAGGTTGATCTGGATGATGCGGTCGAAGTTGGCGAGCGGAAAGTGCTTGATCTCGCCCGTCGCCTTGTCGCGGCTCGCGGTCTTCACCGCGTTGCCGGTGCCAGCGCAGTTGACCAGCACCCGCTCCTGCCCGTGCGCCGCGCGGGCCTTGGCGAAGGCGGCGTCGACCTGCTCCTCGGAGGTCACGTCGACCTTGCAGAACACGCCGCCCAGCTCCTTGGCGAGCGCCTCGCCCTGCTCCGCGTTGAGGTCGAACAGCGCGACCTTCACGCCGTGGCCGGCCAGGCGGCGCGCGGTGGCGGCGCCCAGGCCCGAGGCGCCGCCGGTCACGACGGCGGAAATACTGGCATCGAGTTGCATCTTGGGGTGTCTCCGGAAGGTTGTTCGAAAACCAGTTTAGGCAGCAGAATCACCCGCCGGAATCGTCGGAAGCGACGGAATTTCAAGGCGCTCACTCCCCGTTTGCGATGCCTTCTCCTGCTTCTTCTCTTCCTCCCCCGTCCTCCCCCAGGATTCTCGAGACCAAGCTCAACCCGCCCGCCTTCGTGGCCACGCAGGTGCCGCGCACCGCCATCGGCGAGGCGATTGCCGCGGCCGGCGCGAAGCTGGTGCTCGTGCGCGCACCGGCCGGCTTCGGCAAGACCACCGCCATGGCGCAGATCCGCGAGCGCATGGAGGCGCAGGGCACCGCCACCGCCTGGCTCACGCTCGATCGCGCCGACAACGACGTCTCGCGCTTTCTCAACTGCCTGGCCGAAGCCGCGCAGCGCCTGGGCGTGGAGGAGCCCCGCACCAACGGTCCCTTCGACGCCGTCGCCGCACTGGCCGCGCACGACGCGCCCTTCACGCTCTTTCTGGACGACTTCGAGGTGGTCCAGGAGCCCGCCGTGCTCGGCCTCGTGCGCGAGATCATCGAGCAGCTGCCGCGCCGCGGGCAGATCGTGATCGGCTCGCGCAGCCTGCCCGACCTCAGCCTCGGCCGGCTGCGCGCGCGCGGCCAGTTGATGGAAATCGACACCGACCGCCTGCGCTTCACGCTGGAGGAAACCAGCGCCTTCTTCGGCCTGCGGCAGGCCCACGCTTCGCAGCAGACATCGCAAGGCCTGCAAACACTGCCGGCCGACCTGCTCTCGCAACTGCACCGCAAGACCGAAGGCTGGGTGGCCGCCCTCTGGCTCGCGTCGATGGCGCTGGAGCGGCACGGCACCGAGACCGGTTTTGTCGAACGCTTCTCGGGCTCCGACCGCGCCGTGGCCGAGTACCTCGCCGAAGACGTGCTCGCGCACCAGCCCAAGGAGATTCGCGACTTTTTGCTGCGCACCAGCATCCTTCGCCAGCTCGACGCCTCGGTGTGCCAGGCGCTCAACCAGCGCATCGACTGCGCGGCCATCCTGGAGCAACTGGCCGCGGCCAATCTTTTCTTGACGCCCGTGAGCGGCGACGGCCGCGCGTGGCGTTATCACAGCCTGTTCGCCGACTTCCTGCGTGCGCAACTGGCGCGGGAGCAACCCGGCGAGATCGAGCGGCTGCACCTGGCGGCCTCCGGCTGGTACGAATCGCACGACCGGCCCGTTCCTGCCATCGACCACGCCATCGAAGGCGGCGACCACCCGCATGCGCTGACGCTGCTCGACAGCTACGCGGGGCAGTTCCTCGAACAGGGCCGCATGCGCATGCTCGCGCGCTGGTTCTCCGCGATTCCGGAGCACCAGCTGCGCGCGCACCCGTTCCTGCAACCCATCGCGCTGTGGGCCACCTGCTTCACCCACGGGCCGTGGGAGGCGATGCAGATGCTCGAGCAATCGGGCTGCCTCGACAGCGAGATCCCCGCAGTGCGCGCGAGTGCGCACACCCTCGTGCCGCTGCTGCTCGCGATGCAGGACCGGCACGACGAGGCGTATGAAGTCGGCGGCCCCTGCCTTGCACGGCTGCCGACCGGCCTCGCGTTTGCCGACAGCGTGCTGCTCAACGCGATGGCGCACATCCTCGCGGTGCGCGGCGACCAGCGCGAAGCGCAGCGCCTGCTCGATGCCGCGCGTCGGGAGCAAGGCAACAGCACCTTCAACCGCATGTACACCGAGTCGCTCGCGGGCTTGTTCGACCTGCACGAAGGCCGGCTGCGCCAGGCGACCGCGCGGCTGCGCATGGCCGTCGATACGACGCATGCCGTGTCCTACAACCACAGCCACGGCAACGCCTGGGCCGGCGTGCTGTACGCCGGCGTGGTGTACGAATCGAACCAGCTGCCGCAGGCCGATCACTTGTTGAACGTGTACCTGCCGCTCGCGCGCGACGTGGGCCTGCCGGACCACATGATCCTGAGCCACGTGATGCGCTCGCGCATCGCGTTCCATGCGGGCGACATCGACGCGGCCGTGCAGGCGCTGACCGAGCTCGAATACCTCGGGCACCACCGGCAACTGCCGCGCGTGGTGGCCGGCGCGAAGCTGGAGCGCTCGCGCATGTTGCTGCTGCAGGGCAACGGGCCCGCGTCACGCGACGAGTTGTTGCGTGCAGACGATCCGGAACTGTGGGAACGCGAGCGGCGCCAGCGCCTGCCCGCGCACGACCTAGACTACCTGGCGCTGGCGAAGGCGCGCTGGGAGATCGCGTTCGGCGATGCGCGCGCGGCGCTGACGGCGCTCGATGCCGAGATGCACGCGGCTGTCGCATCGAACCGTTATCGCCGCGTGCTCAAGCTGCGCGTTCTGCGCGCGATGGCGCTGCAACGCGCAGGCGATGTCGCTGCCGCGATCGATGAAATCAGCGCCGTGCTGCAGACGGCGAGCCAGGAAGGATTCATGCGGCTCATCCTGGATGAAGGGCCGGCGATGGGGATGCTGGTGCAGCGGTATGCGAATGCGGCTGCCCAGGAAGCTGCCACGTCCCCTTCGACGCGTGGTGACCCGATCCTTGCGGACTACCTGCAGCGGTTGCTGCAGGCGATGGGGCCGATGGCGGCGGTTGATGCCGAAGCGGCACCTGCTGCCGGCGATGCGATCAAGGAGCCGCTGACGCGCAAGGAGATCCGGGTGCTTCAGCTGCTGGCGGAGGGGTATTCGAACAATGCGATGGCGGAGAAATTGTTCGTGTCAGACAGCACGGTGCGCACGCACCTGCGGAATATCAATATGAAGCTGGATGCGAAGAGTCGGACGCAGGCGGTGGCGATTGCGCGACGGCTGGGCGTGATTCGGTAGTTCCAGCGTCCCGTCACCCCATTTCGCCGCAATGGCGCAGCGTTGCCGCGAGGCTGCGCGCTGCCGGCGCGCCCCTGCGGCCTTCCCTCCAGTCGCCTCAGTACTACGGAAATCGGTGATACCGCCCCCCCCGCGCAATCCCTAGCATGGCCGACAGAACAGCCCAGCCCGCCAGGGAGCCCCCAGCAGAAATGCTGAACAAAGCAGCGCGTCCGAAATGCCCAGAGGTATCCCCAACCCAGCCGCCATGTACGGCATCGCCCCTCGCCCCTGGGGCTTCGAAGTCTCGCTCGTGCGCAACGGCACCCGTTATTACCGGCAATTCGGCAAGGCCAGCTACGGCGGCCTGGAGCAGGCGCTGCTGCAGGCGCAGGACTGGCGCGACGAGGTCGTGCGCAGCGTGCCGCCGGTGGCGCGGCGGGCGCGGGCCGAAAAGCTGCGGGCCAACAACACGACCGGCGTCTCCGGCGTCTTTTGCCAGGTCGCGTCCGGCGGCCGGGTGCGGGCATGGGTCGCTAAAACCTACATCGGGCAGGACGAGATCCTGCGCACCGACTTTCCGGTCGATGCGATGGGCGGCGGGGCGCTGGCGCTCGCCATCGAGGAGCGCGAAAAGCAACTGGCCCGCATGTCGGGACTGGCGCGGCTGCATCCGGCCGAAGAAGCGATCCGCCAGGGCCTGACACTGCAGCCGCCGGGGCCGCGCGTCACCAAGCGCTCCAAGTCCGAAATCACGCGCATCACCAACTCCAGCGGCGTGAGCGGGGTGCAGTTCAAGATGCCCAACGCCGGCCATCCGGGCTACTGGCTGGCGACCACGTTCACCGCGGGCAAGGGCAGCGTGTGCAAGGCCTTCTCGGTGAAGGAGCACGGCTACGACATGGCCAAGAGCCTCGCCATTGCCGAACGCACGCGCCAGCTCGAACAGAAGTTCAAGGATGCACAGGAGCGGCAGCAACCGCAGCCGCAAGCACCGTCGCAGGCACTACTGCCCGAACTCTCCTTCCAGCACAGGGCCGGCGGCCAGACGGCCCGGCCATGACGAACCTCAAACCCCTTCATCAGCTGCTGCGGGTGGCTTCGCATCTGCTCGACCAGGCCGCCACGGAGGTGCGCGACACGCAACTGGAGCCGATCCCCGAAAACATCGAGGGCATCGGCCGCGCGCTCCTCGAGGTGATGGAGGTGCAGCGCAAGATCTTCGCGGTGCGGCCCGAGCTGCGGCCCAAGACGCTGGCGGCGTCCGACCGCGAGGCCGACGCCAACAAGCTCTTCACCCAGTTCATGCTCGAAGCGCTGGAGCTGGAAGACACGGGCAACACGGTGGCCGCGGTGGAGCGCTACACGCGGTTCATCGGCATCTCGCCTTCGTACCATCACCGCGAAATCGCGCGGGCTGAAATCCGCCGGCTGACTTAGTCAGCTGGTTAATTGGTCAATGCGCGGCCGGGCATTCACAGCGCCCGAGAAATCACCTCTTTCATGATCTCGTTGGTGCCGCCGTAGATGCGCTGCACCCGCGCATCGGCGTACATGCGCGCGACCATGTATTCGTTCATGTAGCCGTAGCCGCCGAAGAGCTGCAGGCATTCGTCCATCACGCGGCCCTGCGCCTCGGTGCCCCAGAGCTTGGCCATGGAGGCGGTGGCGGTGTCGAGCCGGCCGGCCACGAGGTCTTCGACGCAGCGGTCGATGAAAGCGCGGCCCACCTTGATCTGCGTGGCGATTTCGGCGAGCTTGAACTTGGTGTTCTGGAACTCGGCGATCGGCTTGCCGAAGGCCTTGCGGTCGCGCACGTAGTCGAGCGTGGCCTCGTAGGCGCCTTCCATGGCCGCGAGCGCGCTCACGCCGATGATGGTGCGCTCGTAGGGCAGGTCGCTCATCAACTGGAAGAAGCCCTGCCCCTCCTGGCCGCCGAGCAGCGCATCGGCGGGCACGCGCACGTCGTCGAAGAAGAGCTCGGAGGTGTCCTGCGCCTTCATGCCGATCTTGTCGAGCACGCGGCCCACGCGAAAGCCTTTGCAGCCCTCGGTCTCGACGATGAGGATCGAGGTGCCCTTGGCGCCCTGCGCAGGGTCGGTCTTGCACACGACCAGCACCAGGCCGGCGAGGTAGCCGTTGGTGATGAAGGTCTTCGATCCGTTGATGAGATAGCCGCCGTCTTTTTTCTCGGCGCGGGTGCGCACGCCCTGCAGGTCGGAGCCGGCGCCGGGTTCGGTCATGGCGATGGCGCCGACCATCTCGCCGCTCGCCATGCGGGGCAGGTAGCGCTGCTTCTGTTCTTGGGTGCCGTGGTTGAGGATGTAGTGCGCCACGATGGCGTGCACCGAGGTCGCCATGCCGGTGAGCCCGCGGCGCGACATCTCCTCGTACACCACGGCCTCGTGGCGGAAGTCGCCGCCGGCGCCGCCGTAGTCGTCGGGGATGTCGGCGCACAGGAGGCCGAGCGCGCCGGCCTTGCGCCAGACCTCGTGGCCGACGTGGCCGCGCTTGCGGGCCTCTTCATCGTGCGGGAGCACTTCGGTTTCGACGAAGCGCACCACGTTGTCGCGGTAGAGGTCCAGGTCTTCATCGCTCCAGGAGCGGCGGAAGTCGATGGGCATGGGTGTTTTCCTTTTTTGTTTGTTTTGTGCAGGCGCGCTCAGCCGGCCGCGACGGGTGCGACTGTCGCGCCCCATCGGCGGAGCATGGCCTCGCCGTCGTCGTGCGCGGTGGCCGGCGGCATCACGGGCGCGGTGCGGCTGAAGCGCGGCGCGGGCGCGGGCTGCACCACGCCGCCGACGTTCGCGAAGGTGCCGCGCGCCACGTTGTGCGGGTGCGCCGGCGCCTCGTCCCAGTCGAGCACGGGCGCGAAGCAGGCGTCGCTGCCTTCGAGCAGCACGCACCATTCGTCGCGCGTGCGGGTGCGGAACAGGTCGGCCATGCGCAGCTTGAGCAGGGGCCAGCGGTCGGCGTCCATCTGGGCATCGAAGGCGGTGTCGTCGGCGATGCCGCAGCGCTCGCGCAGCAGCGCGTAGAACTGCGGCTCGATGGCGCCCACGGCCACGTACTTGCCGTCGGCGCAGGCGTAGGTGTCGTAGAAGTGCGCGCCGCCATCGAGCATGTTCTCGCCGCGCTGGTTGCTCCACATGCCGGTCGACTTGAAGCCGTACATCATCGAAGACAGGAGCGCCGCGCCGTCGGTCATCGCCGCATCGACAACCTGCCCCTGGCCCGAGCCCTTGGCCTCGTGCAGCGCGGCGAGGATGCCGAAGGCCAGCAGCATCGCGCCGCCGCCGAAGTCGCCCACGTAGTTGAGCGGCGGCACCGGCGGCTCGCCCGCGCGGCCGACGGCGTGCAGCGCGCCACTGATGGCGATGTAGTTGATGTCGTGGCCCGCCGCATGCGAGAGAGGGCCGTGCTGGCCCCAGCCGGTCATCCGGCCGTAGACCAGGCGCGGGTTGCGCGCATGGCATTCGGCCGGTCCGAGGCCCAGGCGCTCCATCACGCCGGGGCGAAAGCCTTCGATGAGCACGTCGGCCTTCGCGATGGCGTCGAGCACGTTCCCGGCCGCACCTTCCGCGCGCAGGTCGATCTGCAGCGTGCTGCGCCCGCGCGCAAGGATGTCGTGCGGCGCGGTGCGCGTGCCGGGGCGCTCGATGCGGACCACCTCCGCGCCCATGTCGGCAAAGAGCATCGCGCAGAACGGCCCCGGGCCGATGCCCGCCATCTCGATCACCCGAAGGCCTTGCAATGGACCTGCCATGGTCTGTGTCTCCTGTGTTGGGAGGCATCTTGGCGCGGGGGCGGCGGGGGTGCATCGTCCAAAGCGACGAATGCGGTTGCAGGCTCCTTCTGTGTCTCCCTCCGGCAGGCGCGCATGAAGCCGACCGGATCGGACGAAGATTCACCGGATTCCGTAGTTCGCGCGCGCACCCGGGATAGCCCTCTCCGGGGCCGCCTGGCAACCACGCAGAATTACCAGCCGGGAGGCCCTACGCGCCAGAGAATGCGCTGCGCTCGATGGAGAGCACCATGCACGCGACCACCACACCCGGTTTCTCGCACGCCAGCGTCGAGCGGCTGTGCGACTACGAACTGCCCGATCCGCCGGCCCGCACTGCGCTGGCCGCATCGCTGTCCGTCAACGCCCACGACCCGGAGAAGCTCGCGCTGAACTGGTGGCTGTGGATGGACGAGATGAACAAGAGCATGTGGCGGCACTACGATGCTTGGCGGGAGCACCTCACCCCCTCAGCCAAGGGCCCGACGCGCCGCGGCTGAATTCGGCTCGCCGGCTCAGGCGCTGACAGCTTCCCGCACCGGCGTCGCCTTCGACGGCACCGGCATGTGCTCGGCCCAGTCGATGATTTCCAGCGTGCCGTCGGCATGCTCGGCCAGCGCCGTGAGGCTTTCCACCCAGTCGCCGTCGTTGCAATAAAGAATGCCGTCGATGTCGCGCATCTCGGCATGGTGGATGTGGCCGCAGACCACGCCCTGCGCGCCGCGCTTGCGGGCCTCGCGCGCCACGGCGTTCTCGAAATCGCCGACGTAGCTCACTGCGCGCTTGACCTTGCCCTTGAGGTACTTGGAGAGCGACCAGTACGGCAGCCCCATGCGCGCACGCAGCGAGTTGAGGTGGCGGTTGAGCTTGAGCGTGAATTCGTAGAGCGAGTCGCCCACGTAGGCGAGCCACTTGGCGCACTGGATCACGCCGTCGAACAGGTCGCCGTGAATGATCCAGAGCTTGCGGCCGTCGGCGGTCTCGTGGATCCATTCGTCGGCCACGTCGATGCCGCCGAAGTTGTGGTTGAGGTACTTGCGGGCGAACTCGTCGTGATTGCCCGGAATGAAGATCACCCGCGTGCCCTTGCGCGCCTTGCGCAGCAGCTTCTGGATCACGTCGTTGTGCGCCTGCGGCCAGTACCAGTGGCGCTTGAGCTGCCAGCCGTCGATGATGTCGCCGACCAGGAACAGGGTCTCGCACTCGGTGTGCTTCAGAAAGTCGAGCAGGGCACGGGCCTGGCAGCCGGGCGTGCCCAGGTGCAGGTCGGAGATCCAGAGGGTGCGGAACTGCAGCGGTGGACGCTGGCGATCGTCGTCCTCCGGCTCAGGAGTCCCGGTCGCGGTGTCGCGCCATGCGCGAAGGAAAGCGTCGTCGCGTTGCATGGACGGGTAGGCTCCCACCCGCGCATGACGCCGCGATGGCACACCCGTGACATCCCGGTGACGCGTGGCCCAGGGCCTGTTGATGCTATTTCCGGCGTGGCGAAGGTATGCCAGGGCGGGCCAATCAAGGCGCGCGACGCCGCGTGTGCATATGCACACGCAAGGAGCGCAACGCAGAGTGGGCTGCCCTGGCATACCTTCCCGCAGGGTTGGCTGTCCAAGGGGCCGTCTGCGGCGTTGCCCGCGCTTGCAAGGCAAAGCCTTGTTGCGCTTGGGCGCCTTGCAGCCAGCCCCTTGGACAGCCAACGCGACGCCGGAAATAGCATCAACAGGCCCGGCAACGCCACAATCGCGCGATGCGACCTGGCCAGATCATCGTTCTCGCGACCCCCTTGTTCCTCCTGCTGATCGCGATCGAATTCGCGGTGGGTCGCGCGCGGGCGCGCCGCGGCACGGGGCACGACACCTACCGGCTGGCCGATGCGGTCAACAGCATCGGCCTCGGCATGCTGAGCCAGATCAGCGCAGTGCTCACCGGGCTCCTGCGCATCGGCATCTACACCGCGGTGTATTCGGCCGTGGCGCTCTTTCCGAAGGAGGCGGCCAGCGACTTCTGGACCACCTGGTACGGCTGGCTGCTGGCGCTGGTGTTCTACGACTTCTGCTACTACTGGCTGCACCGCATGGGCCACGAGTCGGCGGTGCTGTGGGCGGCGCACGTGGTGCATCACCAGAGCCAGCACTACAACCTGTCGACCGCGCTGCGGCAGACCTCCAGCGGCGCGCTGCTCGGCTGGATCTTCTATCTGCCGATGGCGGTGGCCGGCGTGCCGCCGCTGGTGTTCGTGGTGGTGGCGCTCATCGATCTGCTCTACCAGTTCTGGGTGCACACGGAGCAGGTGGGCAAGCTGGGCTGGTTCGACCGCTGGTTCTGTTCGCCGTCGAACCATCGGGTGCATCACGCGGTGAACGACACGTACCTGGACCGCAACTACGGCGGCGTGCTGATCGTGTGGGACCGCATGTTTGGCACCTTCCGCGAAGAAGATGAACGCTGCGTCTACGGCACACGCGGCGAGCTGAAAAGCTGGGACCCGCTGTGGGCCAATGCCGAGGTGTACTGGGCGCTTGCCAAGGACTCGTGGCATGCGCGCAGCTGGGCCGACAAGCTGCGCGTGTGGCTCAAGCCGCCCGGCTGGCGGCCGGCCGACGTGGCGGCGCGCTTTCCGAAGCCAGCGTTCGACATCGCGAAGGTCACGCGCTACGAGCCTGTCGTGAGTCACGCGGTGCAGTGGTTCGCGGGCGTGCAGTTCTTGCTGATGCTGGGCGGGGTGGTGGTCTTCCTTTGGTTCTCGGACGACATGCCGATGCGGCAGGCGGCCGTGTGGCTGGCCACGCTGACTTCTGTTCTCTGGGCCATCGGGGCGGTGCTGCAGGGGCGGCTGTCGGTCACCGAAGTGCTGCTGATCGAGGCCGCGGCGCTGGCGACGGCGAGCGCGGCGTTGGGCATCGACTGGCTGCATCACATCTGCAAGCCGCTGGCGCTGTCGATTGCCATCGTCTTCGCCACGCGGCGTGCGATGAAGGCGGGCGGTGTGACAGGCTTCGACGGATTGCTGCTGGCAGGGCTGGCCGCCTCGTTGGCAGGCGACGTGCTGCTGATGGGTTCTGCGGCGCTGTTCGTGCCCGGGCTCATCTGCTTCCTGCTCGCGCACCTGACGTACATCGCGCTGTTTCGCATCGGCGTGGGCATGTTCCCGCGCCGCGCGGTGTTGGCGGCGACGCTCCTGATCGGCGCGGGGATGTATGCGTTTCTCTGGCAGGGCGGGCTGCCGCCTGCGCTGCGCATTCCGGTCGGGGTCTACGTGGTGGTGATCGCCTGCATGGCGGCCCAGGCCATCGGGCGGGCGGCGGTGCTGCGTGCAGCCGATCCGTCAGCGGTGTGGGTGGCGGTGGGCGCGTGCTTCTTCATGCTGAGCGATGCGCTGCTGGCGACCAATCGCTTTGTCTCGCCGCTGCCACTGGCGCAGTTGTGGGTGCTGGCGACTTATTACGCGGCGCAGATGCTGATCGTGCGGCACGTTCGCTGCCCCTCTGCCTGACTGGCTCCCTCCCCCGCTGGGGGAGGGCTGGGGTGGGGGCAAGCGGCGGATCCATCGGGCGCTCTGCTGCCCCCATCCCAACCTTCCCCCAGAGGGGGAAGGAGCAAAAACCTAATCCGCGCAGCGCTGGATTTCCACCGTCGAGTGGCGAATCTCCTCGTGCATCGAGAAGCAGGCACGCACCTCGTCGGCGGTGAGCGTGAGCGAGTGGGTCACCACCGTGAGCGCGCAGGCATAGGCATCGCGCCCCACGCGCCAGACGTGCAGGTCGGCCACGCGGGTTTCCGAATCGGCCAGCGTGGTCTCCACGCCTTCGCGGATTTCTTCGGTGACCGGATGGTCCATCTCGCGGTCGAGCAGCACCTTGCCGGTTTCCTTCAAGAGGCCCCGGGCCCAGCTGGCGACCAGCACCGCGCCGACGATGCCCATCGCCGGGTCGAGCCAGGCCCAGCCGTAGAACCAGCCGCCGAGCAGCGCCGCGATGGCGAGCACCGAGGTGGCGGCGTCAGCGACCACGTGCAGGTAGGCGGAGCGCAGGTTGAGGTCGTGGCCGTGCTCGTGCGAGTGATCGTCGTGAGCGTGACCATGCTGGTGGTGTCCGTGATCGTGCCCATGGTCATGGTGCGTGCCACCCAGCAGCCGCGCGCAGACCAGGTTGACCACCAGCCCCAGCACCGCCACCGAAATCGCCTCGGGGTAGTGGATCGCGGAAGGCGACCACAGCCGCTCCAGCGAGCCCACCACCATCAGCGCCGCCACGCCGAGCAGCAGCAGCGCGCTCGCGAAGCCGCCGAGCACTTCGATCTTCCAGGTGCCGAACGCAAAGCGCGGGTCGCGTGCATAGCGGCGCGCGGCCGCATAGGCAAAAGCGCTCAGGCCGATGGCCAGCGCGTGCGAACTCATGTGCCAGCCGTCGGCCAGCAGCGCCATCGAGTTGAACCACCAGCCAGCGCCGATCTCGATCACCATCATCGCGGCGGTAATCCACATCACGAGGCGCGTGCTGCGCTCGGCGGAGGCGTTGCCGGCGCCGAACTGGTGGTCGTGCTGCCAGGCGCTCAGGTCATGGGTGTGCATGGGTCTTCAAACTCCGAAAAGGTCTTGTCCGTCCGAACGGCTCGAAGGCGGCGTCACGCCCAGGTGCCGGTAGGCTGCCAGCGTGGCGATGCGCCCGCGCGGCGTGCGCTGCAGGTAGCCCTGCTGAATGAGGTAGGGCTCGATCACGTCCTCGATGGTGTCGCGCTCCTCGCCGATGCTGGCCGCGACGTTGTCCAGGCCCACCGGGCCGCCGTCGAAGCGGTGGATCACTGCCTCGAGCAGCTTCCGGTCCATGAGGTCGAAGCCCTGCGGATCGACATCGAGCATCGCGAGCGCCTTGTGGGCGATTTCCTCGGTGATGCGGCCGTTGCCCTTGACCTCGGCGTAGTCGCGCACGCGGCGCAGCAGGCGGTTGGCGATGCGGGGCGTGCCGCGCGAGCGGCGGGCGATCTCGAAGCCGCCGGTGTCGTCGGTTTCCACCTTGAGCAGGCGGGCGCTGCGGGTCACGATGAGCGCCAGCTCCTCGGGCGTGTAGAACTCCAGCCGCGCGACGATGCCGAAGCGGTCGCGCAGCGGGTTGGTGAGCATGCCGGCGCGGGTGGTGGCGCCCACCAGCGTGAACGGCTGCAGGTCGAGCTTGATGCTGCGCGCCGCGGGGCCCTCCCCGATCATGATGTCGATCTGGTAGTCCTCCAGCGCGGGGTAGAGGATTTCCTCGACGACCGGGCTCAGGCGGTGGATCTCGTCGATGAAGAGCACGTCGTTGGGCTCGAGGTTGGTCAGCAGCGCCGCGAGGTCCTTGGGCTTCTCGAGCACCGGGCCGGAGGTCTGGCGCAGGTTGACGCCCAGCTCGGCCGCGATGATGTGCGACAGCGTGGTCTTGCCGAGGCCCGGCGGGCCGAACAGCAGCACGTGGTCGAGCGCCTCCTTGCGCTTGCGCGCGGCGCCGATGAAGATTTCGAGCTGCTCGCGCACCTTGGCCTGGCCGACGTATTCGTCGAGCAGCTTGGGGCGAAGGGCCCGTTCGATGGCCTCCTCGTTGGGCGAGGCGGGGGCGGCTGACACCACGCGCTGGGGGGCGGGTGCGAAATCGTCTGTCTGGATGGTCATGGGAGGGGGTTTGGGCTTGAGTTTAGTACCTGCCCTTCACTGGCAGAATGCTTCGGCCATATAACGAACGAGGGGAAGGCAGCACGTGTCGATCTACGAATTGAAGCCGCGTTTCCAGGCCCTGCTCCGGCCGCTGGTGGTCCGGCTGCATGCCATGGGCGTCACGGCCAACCAGGTCACGCTGGCAGCGTGCGTCGTCTCGGTCGCGCTCGGGCTCTGGCTTTTCTTCGCAGCCCCCTCGCTTGCGGCCTTCGGGCTCATACCGGCCTGGATGTTCCTGCGCATGGCCTTCAACGCCATCGACGGCATGCTGGCGCGCGAACACCACCAGCAAAGCAAGCTGGGCGCCTTCCTCAACGAACTGACCGACGTGGTTTCCGACGCCGCGCTCTACCTGCCCTTTGCGCTGGTCGCGCCCTTCAGCCCGTTCTGGATCGGCACGGTGATCGTGCTGGCCGGCCTCAGCGAATTCGCCGGCGCGCTCGGCCCCACGGTGGGCGCCTCGCGCCGTTACGACGGCCCGCTGGGCAAGAGCGACCGGGCCTTCGTCTTCGGCGCGCTCGGCCTCTACGTGGCGCTGGGCTGGCCGCTCGCGGGCTGGACGGCCTGGCTGATGCCGCTGCTGGCGGTGCTCGTGGCCTGGACCATCGTCAACCGCATTCGCCGCGCATTGGCCGAAGCCGATGCCGCCGGCCGCTGAACACATACCTACAAACAGACAGATATCGACAGGGATTCAATGACCGACATCACTTCACGCACAGCCCAAGAGCTTCATTTCCAGACGCACGACGGCGAATCGCTTTTCTATCGCCGCTGGCCGGCCACGGGCGCCGTGCGCCGCGGCGCCATCGTGCTGTTCCACCGCGGCCACGAGCACGGCGCGCGCATGGCGCACCTGGTCGACGAACTCGACCTGCCCGACTTCGACTTCTACGCCTGGGACGCACGCGGCCACGGCCGCTCGCCGGGCCAGCGCGGCTACAGCCCGAGCTTCGGCACCTCGGTGCGCGACGTGCAGACCTTCGTGCATCACATCGGCACCGCACACGGCGTCGCCGAGCAGGACATCCACGTCGTCGCGCAGAGCGTCGGCGCGGTGCTCATCGCCACCTGGGCGCACGACTACGCGCCCAAGGTGCGCGGACTCACGCTGGCCTCGCCCGCCTTCAAGGTGAAGCTCTACGTGCCCTTCGCGCGCGCCGGGCTCGGGCTGATGCACAAGCTGCGTGGTCTCTTCTTCGTCAACAGCTATGTGAAGGCGAAGTTCCTCACGCACGACCCGGAGCGCATCGCGAGCTACGAAAGCGATCCGTTGATCTCGCGGCCCATCGCGGTCAACATCCTGCTGGGCCTTTATGAAGCGGCCGACCGCGTGGTGACCGACGCGAACGCGATCACGCTGCCGGTTCAACTGCTGATCTCCGGCGCCGACTGGGTGGTGCATCACAAGCCGCAGCACCAGTTCTTCGAGCGGCTGGGGAGCGCCGTGAAGACCAAGACCGAACTGCCGGGCTTCTTCCACGACACGCTGGGCGAAAAAGACCGTGCGCCGGCCGTGGCGCAGATCCGCGAATTCATCCTGCAGCGCTTCGACGCGCCGGCCGTGCCGGTCGACCGCACCGCGGCGCACCTCGCCGGCGACACGGCCGACGAATCGCGCGCGCTGGCCGAGCCGCTCTCGCCCCTGTCGCCGCGCGGCGCCTACTGGGCCTTGACGCGTGGCGGGCTGCAAATCGGCGGCAAGCTCTCCAGCGGCATCGCGCTCGGCCACAAGACCGGCTTCGACTCGGGCAGCACGCTCGACTACGTCTACCGCAACCATCCCGAAGGCAAGGGCCCGCTCGGCCGGAACATCGACAACACGTACCTCAACTCGATCGGCTGGCGCGGCATCCGGCAGCGCAAGATCCACGTCGAGGAACTGATCCGCATCGCGATGGAGCGCCTGGCCGAAATGCACCGCGAGGTGCGGGTGATGGACATCGCCGCCGGCCACGGCCGCTACGTGCTCGACGCGGTGCTCGCGAGCCCCGTGAAGGCCGCCTCGATCCTGCTGCGCGACTACAGCGACATCAACGTGCGCGACGGCCGCGCCCTCATCGCCGAGAAGGGGCTGCAGGACACCGCGCAGTTCGTGCAGGCCGATGCCTTCGACCGCATCAGCCTCGCCACGGTGACGCCGCGGCCCACGCTGGCGGTGGTGTCGGGCCTGTACGAACTCTTCCCCGACAACGAGATGGTGCAGCGCTCGCTCGCCGGCGTGGGCGATGCGGTGGAAGACCGCGGCTACCTCGTCTACACCGGGCAGCCGTGGCATCCGCAGCTCGAGATGATCGCGCGCGCGCTCACCAGCCACCGCCAGGGCGAGGCCTGGGTGATGCGCCGCCGCACGCAGGTCGAGATGGACCAGCTGGTGGAGGAAGCGGGCTTCCGCAAGATCGACCAGCGGGTCGATGAGTGGGGGATCTTCACGGTATCGCTGGCGGTGCGCACCGGCAGATGAAAGCCTGGTTCGAACAGCGACCGTGGAAGCGCGCAGCCGCATGGCTGGTGATCCTCGGGCCGCTGTTCTACGCGACCTACGGCTTCGCCAACTGGTGGGCCACCACGCGGGCGAACGTGCCGTCGATGGCCTTCGACTGGGAACGGCAAGTGCCGTTCTGGCCGTGGACGATCTTTCCGTACTGGACGATCAACGTGTTCTACGCGCTGTCGCTGTTCCTCGCGCCCAGCAAGCACACGCTGGACCGGCATGCGCTGCGGCTCGTTACCGCGACCTTGATCGCCTGCACCTGCTTCATCGTCTGGCCGCTGCACTTCAGCTTCGGGCAGCCGCCGGTCGACGGCGCGCCGGCGTTTCTCTTCAATGCGCTGCGTGGCTTCGACCAACCGTTCAACCAGGCGCCGTCGCTGCACATCGCACTCGCCGTGATCCTCTGGGACTGGTACCGGCAATTCATCCGCCCGCTGTGGGCACGGCTGGTGCTGCATGTGTGGGCGTTCGCGATCTGCGCATCGGTGCTCACGACGTGGCAGCACCACTTCATCGACATTCCGACCGGCGCGCTGCTCGGGCTGGTGTGCGTGTGGCTCTGGCCTTTGGAGCGCGTGGTGTCGATGCGGCGCGCCTGGCAGGTCACACGCGATGCACAGCGATGGAAGCTCGCCGGGTTCTATGCGGTGGGTGCGGTGCTGTTTCTCGCCGCGGCCTTGTACGGCGGCGGCGTGTGGCTGTGGCTCGCATGGCCAGCCGCATCGTTCGCCTTCGTGGCGCTCAACTACATCGGCTTCGGCGCGCGCGGCTTCCAGATGAATGGACGCGGCCGCATGGGCTGGGCGGCGCGCTGGATCTTCGCGCCCTACCGGCTCGGCGCCGCGATCAACGCCTGGCTCTGGACGCGCAAGCTGCCCGCTTCGGTCGAGGTGGTGCCCGGCCTGCGGCTCGGCCGGCGGCCCACGCACGCCGAATGGCTCGCTGCCGGCAAGCCGCGGCTCGTGAGTCTTTGCGCCGAGCTGCAGATGCCGGCCGATGTGCCGCACGCGCGCTGCGTGCCCCTGCTCGACCTGACGGTGCCGCCGACGGTTCGCCTGCAGCGCGCGGCCGCGGTCATCGAAGGCCAGCGCCGCAACGCCGATGGTGCGCCGGTGTGGGTTTGTTGCGCGCTCGGCTTTTCGCGCAGCGCCGCGGCGGTGATCGCCTGGCTGGGCCGCTACGGGTCGACCGGCGGAATAGCGCAGGCCGAGGACGCGGTGCGCCGCGCCCGGCCGCAGATCGTGCTGCGGCCCGCATGGCGGTTGTCGCTCGCGCCGCTGAAAACCCTGGAAGTCATACCGAAGGCGCCGCCCCATGACTGACAACGACCGCGCCACCTGCGCCGCACTCGCCGGACTGCTGCGCGCCTTCACGGTGCTGGCGATCTGGGGCTTCGCGCTGACATGCATCGCGGCGCTGGTGCTCGCGCTCACGCTGCGCTCGCTCCCGACCACGCCCGCCATGGGCTTCGGCGCAGTCGTGATCCTCGGCGTGCTCGAGCGCTATTTCGCGTTCCGGCTGCGGCTGGACCAGACGCTGTTCGGCGACCTGGCGCGCGGCACCATCGCCTCGCTGGACGCCCTGGACCGCGCGCTGGACCGCCTGGGCCTTCGCAATGCGTCGCCGCCGCCGTCCACACGGCCGCTCGACGATCGCGTGCAGGGCACCCGCCAGCTCATGCAGCGCCATGCCATCGTGGTCGCGTGCCAGAGCGCCATGTTTCTCCTTGCCTTGATGACACAGGACATCTCTTGAACGAAGAAGACAACAACAAGAACGACAGCGCGCCCGCCCAGGCGCCCGAAAGCACGGCGCTGCGGCGCGGGCTGGCCATCGTCGCGGGCAAGCTGATCATCGGCGCGGCCGGGCTGCTGACCGGGGTGCGCGCGATCTGGTCGGGCACCAGCCCCAAGGCCGAGCAGACGCTGTACTTCGCCAACCACACGAGCCACGGCGACTTCGTGCTGCTGTGGGCGACCCTTCCGCCCGACCTGCGCGCGCTCACGCGGCCGGTTGCGGGGCAGGACTACTGGGAAGCCTCGAAGCTGCGCAACTTCATCGGCAAGGACGTGTTCAACGCGCTGATGATCCGGCGCGACGGCTCGGGCCAGGGCGGCAACCCGGTCGACCAGATGAAGGACGCGCTGGAAGGCGGCGACTCGCTCATCATGTTCCCCGAAGGCACGCGCAACACCGGCGACGAGATCCTGCTGCCGCTGAAAAGCGGTCTCTTTCACCTGGCCCGCGCCTGCCCCAACGTGCGGCTGGTGCCGGTGTGGATCGAGAACCTCAAGCGCGTGCTGCCCAAGGGCACGCTGGTGCCGATTCCGCTGGCCTGCACGGTGCGCTTCGGCACGCCGATCAAGCTGGAAGAAGGCGAAGACAAGAACACCTTCATCGCCCGCGCGCGAACAGCCATGCTCGACCTGCGCCCTGAATACGACCGCAACGACAAGGCCGAGGGCGCCGCATCATGATCGAACTGTCTCCTTTCGCTTGGACCACGCTCAAGCTCTTCGGCGGCGTCTTCGGTGTGCTGGTGCTGGCCTCGGCCATCGGCGCCCTGCTCAAGTGGCGCGTGGCGCACGGCCAACCGCATTCGGTGATCGACAACCTCAACTCGCGCGTCAATGCGTGGTGGGTGATGGTGGCGGTGATCGGCGTGGCCTTCGCGCTCGGCAAGGGCGGCGTGATCGTGCTGTTCTACCTGATCTCGTTCTACGCGCTGCGCGAGTTCATCAGCCTGGCCTATACGCGGCGCGGCGACCACGGGGCCATCGCACTGGCCTTCTTCGTCGCATTGCCGGGCCAGTACTTCCTGATCTGGATCGACTGGTACGGGCTCTATTCGATCTACATCCCGGTCTACGCCTTCCTGCTCCTGCCCATCCTGGCGACGATGGGGGGCGACACGCAGCGCTTTCTGGAGCGCACCTCGAAAATCCAGTGGGGCCTGATGGTGTGCGTGTTCTGCATCAGCCACGTGCCCGCGCTGCTCACGCTGCAGATTCCGGGCTTCGAGGGCCGCAACCTGCTGCTGATCGCCTTCCTGGTGATCGTGGTGCAGGGCAGCGACGTGCTGCAGTACGTGTGGGGCAAGTTGCTCGGCAAGCGCAAGGTGGCGCCGGAACTCTCGCCTTCCAAGACCTGGGAAGGCCTGATCGGCGGTGTGGCGAGCGCCACCGCGCTGGGCGCCGCGCTCTACTGGGCCACGCCGTTCAACCCGTGGCAGGCCGCGCTGATGGCGCTCACGATCTGCCTGATGGGCTTCTTCGGCGGGCTGGTCATGTCGGCCATCAAGCGCGACCGCGGTGTGAAGGACTGGGGCTCGATGATCGAAGGCCACGGCGGCATGCTCGACCGGCTCGACTCGGTGATCTTCGCGGCACCGATCTACTTCCACGCGCTGCGCTATTGGTGGGTGCCGTGAGCGCGGCGGCTGCCAAAAAGGCTGCAAAACCGGCAGCGAAAGCAGAGCGCATCGTCGATGACGTGCCTGTCGAATTCGCGAACGCTGCGGCGCTCACGCGCTGGTACAAGCACCATCACGGCACGCATGCCGGCGTGTGGCTGCGCATCGCGAAGAAGGCCAGCGGCATCGCCTCTGTCGACCACCCCGAGGCGCTCGAGATCGCACTGTGCTTCGGCTGGATCGACGGGCAGCGCAAGAGTGACAAGAGCGATGGCGAACAGTATTTTCTGCAGCGCTTCACGCCGCGCACCGCGCGCAGCACCTGGTCGAAGATCAACCGCGACAAGGCGCTGAAGCTGATCGACGAAGAGCGCATGCAGACCGCCGGGCTGGCCGAGGTCGAACGCGCGAAGGCCGATGGCCGCTGGGAGGCCGCCTACGACGCCGCGAGCGTGGCGACAGTGCCGCCCGACCTGCAGGCTGCGCTCGATGCGAACAAGAAGGCCGCGAAGTTCTTCGCCACGCTGGATTCGCGCAATCGCTATGCGGTGCTGTTCCGCACGCAGGGCGCGAAGAAGGCCGAGACGCGTGCGCGGCGCATTGCGCAGTTCGTGGAGATGCTGGCAAAGGGCGAGAAGATCCACCCTTGAGGCGAAGGCGGTCCTAGTCTTCGTCCATCACCCGCGAGCGGCCCAACCAGAAGCCCAGGATCAAGCCCACCGTGCCGAAGCCGATGGCGCCCCAGAGGCTCAGGAAATTGAAGACGTTGTAGCGGCCCGGCTGCTGCGCCAGTTCTCTCGCCAACTCCGGCTCGACCAGCCCGCCCAGGCTTCGCGCGGCCGCGAAATCAAAGCCCGCATCGCCCAGGTAGTTCAGCGTCAGCAGCATTGGCAGCACGGTCAGGAACGGAAACCACGCACCGCGCACCTTGCGCCAGTTCATGAAGTAGGCGGCCGCCAGCAGCACGGCGCCCGCCCCGATCAATCCGAGCACGATGGGCCGCCGGGCCAGCGGCAGCAGCCAGGGCCAGACCCATTGCAGCGGATAGAGCGGCCACTCCGCCTGCGGCGCGAGGCCGCCCGGCCGCGCAAAGGCCTGCCACCCCAGCGCCAGCGTGGCGCGGCCCACCAGCGCGGATGCGCAGGCGACCGCCGCAACGCCAAGGCAGCCGATGCGCAGCAGGGACGAACGAGGCTCGGGGAAGACATGCGGCGGCATGACGGCCTGCGTGTAGCTGCCGCGGCTCCAGCGCTTGGTGACGACGATGGCCTGCGGCTGCGGCGGTGTCAGGTCGCCGCGGACCAGCCAGTCGACCGCAAGGATCGCCAGTGCGAACGCCATCGCGGCGTTGAGCCATGCGCAGGCGCCCGGCATGTCGATGAGGCCGACCGGCGTCATCATCGGCAGGTTGCCGTAGACGACGCCTGCGCATCCGTAGGCCAGGAGAATCGGCACGCAGCCGATCAGCGCCGCGCGCATGAGCAGCGAGTCGCTGTGGACCGACTCGTGGCGCAGCGCCTCGACGCGCGACCACGCTGCTCGCAGGTTCACCTGGCCAGGGCTTTCAGCGCCAGCTTGATGCCTTCGCTCACCGTCGCGTCCTTCGGCAGCGCCTTGAGCGCGAGTGCGGCTTCCTTGTCGCTGTAGCCCAGCGCGATCAGGGCCTGCAGGATGTCGGCCTGCGCGTCGGAGGCCGCATGCGTCGGCAGGCCGATGTCGGCGCCCAGCTTGCCCTTGAGTTCGAGCAGCAGCCGCTCGGCTGTCTTCTTGCCGATGCCCGGGATCTTCACGAGCCGGCCGAGCTCCTGCGTGGTGATCGCCTGCGACAGCTCGCCCACGCTCATGCCCGAGAGCAGCCCGAGCGCGGTGCGCGGGCCCACGCCGGTGATCTTGATGAGCTGGCGGAAAGCCGCACGCTCCTCGGCGGTGCCGAAACCGTAGAGAATCTGCGCGTCCTCGCGCACCACGAAGTGCGTGAGCAGCGAAACGCGCTCTCCGGTGCCGGGCAGGTTGTAGAACGTGCTCATCGGCACATCGACCTCGTAGCCGACGCCGTTGCAATCGACCACCACCTGCGGTGGGTTGCGCTCGGCCAGGATGCCGGTGAGTTTGCCTATCATGGGTGCCCTTTTTCCTTGAAATGTCCGGCGTGATTCTGCGACACACCTTTACCCCACCGAACAACTCGCGCCTCGGACACCTGTGCGGCCCGCTCGATGCCCATCTGCGCCGCATCGAGGAAGCACTGGGCGTGAAGATCGCGCATCGCCACGAGCAGTTCAAGGTCGACGGCCCCAAGGCCTCGGCGCAGCGCGCGATGGACGTGCTGCAGGCGCTGTACGAAATTGCCCAGCGCCCGATCGATCCGGCCGTGGTGCAGCTCACGCTGGCCGGCGACGGCTCGATGAGCGACGAGGACGCGGCCATGCTCGTCACCCGCCGCGCCGACCTGCGTGCGCGCACGCCGACACAGGCGCTGTACCTGGACAACATCGCCAAGCACGACATCACCTTCGGCATCGGCCCGGCCGGCACCGGCAAGACCTACCTCGCGGTGGCCTGCGCGGTCGATGCGCTGGAGCGCGCGGCGGTGCAGCGCATCGTGCTCACGCGGCCGGCCGTGGAAGCGGGCGAGCGGCTCGGCTTTTTGCCGGGTGACCTGACGCAGAAGGTCGACCCGTACCTGCGTCCGCTGTACGACGCGCTCTACGACCTCATGGGGTACGAGAAGGTGCAGAAGGCCTTCGAACGCAATGCGCTCGAAATCGCGCCGCTGGCCTTCATGCGCGGGCGCACGCTGAACAACGCATTCGTGATCCTCGACGAAGCGCAGAACACCACGGTCGAGCAGATGAAGATGTTCCTCACGCGCATCGGGTTCGGCGCGAAGGCGGTGGTGACCGGCGACGTGAGCCAGATCGACCTGCCCAAGCAGCAACTGAGCGGCCTGATCGACGCCGAGCGCGTGCTCCGGCGCGTGAGCGGCATCGCGATCACGCACTTCACGAGTGCCGACGTGGTGCGGCATCCGCTGGTGGCGAAGATCGTCGACGCCTACGACGGGCAGCGCAAGCGCAGCGGCGCGAATTGAGATGGCGCTGCCGGCACTTTCTCTTTCGCTGCAGTTCGGTCGTTTCAAGGGCGTCGAGCGGCACCGCATCGCGCTGCCGCGCCACCGCGTTGCGCGCTGCATCCGCCATGCGCTGGACATCGACGGCGAGATCACGGTGCGCATCGTCGATGCCGACGAAGGCCAGCGCCTGAACCGCGAGTTTCGCGGCAAGGACTACGCGACCAACGTGCTGACCTTCGACTATGCGCAGAGCCCGGTCGCCATGGCCGACCTGGTGCTGTGCGCGCCGGTGGTCGCGCGCGAAGCGAAGGAGCAGCGCAAGACGCTGGCCGCGCACTACGCACACCTGCTGGTGCACGGCACGCTGCACGCGCAGGGCTGGGACCACGAGACCAGCGAAGCCGACGCCGACGAGATGGAGGCGTACGAAATCCAGATCCTCGCGGAGCTGGGCATCCGCGATCCGTACGGCAAGTAGCTGCTGCTACGCCGACATCTGCAGCGGGATCGTGACCGGCCCGTCGTTGACGAGGTGCACCTGCATGTCGGCGCCGAACTCGCCGGTCGCCACCACCGGGTGCGCGGCGCGCGCCTGCGCCACGAAGTACTCGTAGAGGCGCCGGCCCTCGTCGGGCGGCGCCGCGAGCGTGAAGCTGGGGCGGTTGCCGCCGCTCACGTCGGCCGCCAACGTGAACTGGCTCACCACCAGCAGCCCGCCGCCGATGTCCTGCACGCTGCGGTTCATCTTGCCGGCGTCGTCCGAGAAGATGCGCAGCTTGAGGATCTTGGCGAGCATGCGGTCGGCGAGCGCATCGACGTCGCCGCGTTCCGCGCACAAGAGGATCAAGAGGCCGGCATCGATGGCGCCGACGGTCTGGCCGGCAATGTCGACGCGGGCGTTAGCGACGCGCTGAAGGATGGCTTTCATGGGTGTTCGTGTTCTTTCACGATCTGGGTGGCGCGCGCTTCCATGGTCAGCGGCAAGAGCTGGATGGTGACGCGCAGGCCGGGCACGGCGTCCATCAGGGCCTGCTCGAGCTCGTCGCGGAGGCTGGCCGCGCGCTGCAGGGTCCAGTCGCCGGGCACGTGCATGTGCAGGTCGGCAAAGCGGCGCTGGCCGGCGCCGCGGGTCACCATGTCGTCGAAGCGCAGCCGGCCGCCGTCGGGCTGGCGCGCAGCGAAGGCGTCGAGCGTGGCGCGCACGGTGGCGAGCGTTTCGGCATCGAGCGCTTCGTCCATCAGGCCCTGCGAGGAGCGCCACACCAGCTTGACGCCCTCGCGCACGATGTTCAGCGCCACGCCGACGGCCAGCACCGGATCGAGCCAGAGCCAGCCGGTGAAGTGCACGGCGACGATGCCGACGACCACGGCGGCGGAGGTCCACACGTCGGTCATCAGGTGTCGGCCGTCGGCCTCCAGCGCGATGGAGCGATGGGTGCGCGCCGCGCGGAACAGCACCACCGCCAGTGCCGCATTGAGGCCCGAGCTGACCACCGACAGCGCCAGGCCCCAGCCCAGTTGCTCGAGCGGCTGGGGCGACAGCAGCCGCTGCACCGACACCCAGAGGATCGCCACCGCGGCGCCGACGATCAGGATGCCTTCGAAGCCGGAGGAGAAATACTCGGCCTTGTGGTGGCCGTAGGGGTGGTCGTCGTCGGCCGGCCGCTCGGCGATGGTCACCATTGCCAAGGCGAACATGGCGCTGGCAAGATTGACGAACGACTCCATCGCATCGGAGATCAGGCCCATCGAATTCGTCATGTAGCCCGCCAGCCCCTTGAGCACGATGGTGGCCAGGGCAACGGCCACAGAAACGCGGAGCAGTGTTTTGGGAGTGAGCGTCATGGGCAAGCGGGAGCTGAATCGACAAAAGACGACGCAAAAAACGGCAAAAGGCCGCAAGATGGCGCTGAATTATCGACGTAGTGTCTATATGTAACACCTTGGGCTTAATATTTTGGCTATTGCGAAACATTCTTCGCAGAGAGTCGGGACGATGAAAACCTTTTTGAACATTCTGGGCGGCCTCGCCCTGCTGGGCGCCACCGCGATCGCCCAAGCCCAAACACCTCCGCAGCAGCAGCCGGCCACGCCGGCCGCTGCGGTTGCCGACCTCCAGGCGGGTTTCGTGAAATCGGTGCGCGGCAATGTGCAGCTGCTCAGTGCCGCCGGCACCACCCGAACCGCTGCCGCTGGCGATGCCCTCGGGTCCGTAGACCGCATCGTGACCGGCCCCGACTCTTCGGCCGCCGTGGTCCTGCGGGACGACACGACGCTGGTGGTCGGTCCCTCCTCGCGGCTGGACCTGAAGGAATTCCACTTCGACGCCACCACCCGCGACGGCGGCCTGCTGGTCTCGCTGCTGCGCGGCTCGATGCGCATGATCACGGGCCTCATCGGCAAGACCAACCCCGACGCGGTTCGGGTCGAGACGCAGACCGCGACCATCGGCATTCGCGGCACCGATTTCATCGTTCAAACCGACGGAAAGCCATGATGCCGACGAGCATGTCGCCCCGCCCGCTCCTTCTTCTCTCCACCGCACTGATCACCGCATGGCTCGCCGCCTGCTCGACGCCGGGCACGCGCGTGGTGCTGCTGCCGCAGGCCGACGGCAAGCCCTCCGCCGTCGTGGTGCGCGCCAAGGACGGGGAAGAAGTCCTTTCCAAGCCCTACCAGCGTGCAACGGCCGCGGTGGGCGCCAGCGGCGCGCCGGTGGTCGACCAAGCCGATGCGGCCAAGGTCCAGGCGGAAAACAAGCCGCTTTTCGACATGCGTCCGCCTCCGCCGCAGCGCTACACCGTGTTCTTCGAAGTCGGCGGCACCACGCTGACGCCGGCTTCGCAGCAGATCATGACCGAGGCACTCGCCGCGGCGCTGGCACGCAGCGGCGGCGACATCGTGGTGACGGGCCACACCGACACCAAGGGCACCGGCGAATCGAACGACCAGTTGTCGCGCCGCCGGGCGCAGGAAGTGGTTCAGCTGTTCGTCGAGCGGCAGTTCCCGGCCAACCGCGTCGAGGCTGTGGGCCGCGGCGAGCGCGATCTGGCCGTGCCGACCGCCGACGAGGTGGACGAGCCGCGCAACAGGCGGGTCACCATCGAAGTCCGCTGACCAAGAGAAAAGGCCCCGAGGGGCCTTTTTCTTTGGGGTCAGCTCAGGGTCACGCGGGCGAACTTGCGCCGCCCCACCTGCACAACGTAGGTGCCCATCGGCAGTTTCAGTGCTTTGTCGCTGATCACGACCGAATCAACGCGCACACCGCCGCCGTCGATCAGGCGGCTACCCTCCGACGCCGATGCCGCCAGGTTCGCCTGTTTCAGGAGTTGGGCAATGCCCAGCGGCGCGCCAACCAGCGACACCTCGGGAATCTCGTCCGGCACGCCGCCCTTGCTGCGGTTGATGAAATCCTGCTCCGCAGTTTCGGCCGCCGCCGCGCTGTGGAAGCGCGCGGTGATTTCCTTGGCCAGCGCGACCTTCGCGTCCTTCGGATTGCGGCCGCCTGCGATCTCCGCCTTCAGCGCCTCGATCTGCTCCAGCGACTGGAAGCTCAAGAGCGTGTACCAGCGCCACATCAGGTCGTCGGAAATCGACAGCACCTTGGCGAACATGGTGTTGGCGTCTTCGCTGATGCCGATGTAGTTGTTCTTGCTCTTGGACATCTTCTCGACGCCGTCGAGCCCTTCAAGCAGCGGCATAGTGAGGATGCACTGCGGCTCTTGCCCGTATTCCTGCTGGAGATGACGGCCGACGAGCAGGTTGAACTTCTGGTCCGTGCCGCCCAGTTCGAGGTCGCTCTTGAGCGCCACCGAGTCGTAGCCCTGCATCAGCGGGTAGAGGAATTCGTGCACCGAAATCGACTGGCCGGTCTTGAAGCGCTTGTTGAAGTCGTCCCGCTCCATCATCCGGGCGACCGTGTACTTGGCCGCCAGCTGGATCATCCCGCGGGCGCCCAGCGGGTCGCTCCATTCGGAGTTGTAGCGAATCTCGGTCTTCTCGGGGTCCAGCACCAGGCTGGCCTGCTTGTAGTAAGTCTGGGCGTTGGCCTCGATCTGCTCCCGGGTCAGCGGCGGGCGAGTGTTGTTCCGGCCGGAGGGGTCGCCGATCGTGCTGGTGAAGTCGCCGATCAGGAAGATCACCCGGTGCCCCAGGTCCTGGAGCTGGCGCATCTTGTTGAGCACCACGGTGTGGCCAATGTGGATGTCCGGGGCGGTCGGGTCGAGCCCGAGCTTGATGCGCAGGGGGGTGCCGGTGGCTTCGGAGCGCTGCAGCTTGCGCACCCACTCGTCCTGCGGCAGCAGCTCGTCAGCCCCACGGAGGGATATTTCGAGCGCGCGTCCTACACTATTTGAGAGGCTCATGGATGTAACAGATTCGGCCTTTACGGGCTTTTTTGGCTGACTTTTGGGATGCCGAAGCTATACTCAGCCCGACTTTTCAAGCGCCGAATTCTAAGCGGCGCTTTTTCCGCACCGTCTCCTGCCGCCCTGAACGCACTGGGCCTTGCAGCACGGATTTGCAGAACCTGAGCTGGAATTCATAGTTTGATCAACGGCATTCTTGCCGCCGAGGAGCTTCTCGCTTCTCGCGTGGCCTATACGTTCCGTACCTACCCCAAGCAGATCACCGCGATCATCGCCGCGGCGATGTTGAGCGCCGGCACCCTCGCGGTGGCCTCGCTGGGTCCGGACGCTTCCGACCTTCCGGTCCACCAGATCCTCGAAGCCACTGCCGCGCCGCAGTCTTTCGTGGACCAGAGCGCGTCGCTCGAAGGCTTCAGCTTCACGCTGTTCCGCACCGACACCACCCGCGCCAGCGACACGGCCGAGGCCCTGCTCCGGCGCCTGGGCATTTCGGACCCCGCCGCCACCGCCTTCGTGCGCAGCAGCGGCGAAGCCCGCGGCGCGCTGTTCGCCCGCGTCGGCCGCACGGTCACGGCCGAAGCCACCCAGGAAAACCAGCTCAAGAAGCTCAGCGCCCGCTGGATTCCCGATGGCGACGGCGGCTTCAAGCGCTTCGTGATCGAGCGCACGCCGGTCGGCTTCGTCGCCCTCACCGAGCGCGACACGCTGACGCCGGGCACGCGCCTGGCAAGCGGCACCATCCGCACCTCGCTGTTCGCCGCCACCGACGACGCGCGCATTCCCGACGCGGTGGCGAGCCAGTTGGCCGACATCTTTGCAGGCGACGTCGACGTGCGCGCTCTGCGCAAGGGCGATCGTTTCGCCGTGGTCTACGAGACTTTCGAAGCCGACGGCCAGGCGCTGCGCAGCGGCCGTGTGCTCTCAGCCGAGTTCGAGAACAACGGCAGGATCCACCAGGCCGTCTGGTTCCAGCCCCCGGGCCCAAACCAGAAGGGCAGCTACTACCGCCCGAACGGCGACAGCCTGCGCAAGGCCTATCTGGCGACGCCGGTCGAGTTCTCGCGCGTGTCCAGCGGCTTCGCAATGCGCATGCACCCGATCCTGAACAGCTGGCGCCAGCACAACGGCATCGACTACGCAGCGCCCACCGGCACCGCGGTGCGCACGGTCGGCGACGGCACGGTCGATTTCGCCGGCACGCAGAGCGGCTACGGCAACATCGTCATCATCACCCACCGCAACAACCAGCAGACGGCGTATGCGCACCTGAGCCGCATCGACGTCAAGGCCGGCCAGAGCGTGAGCCAGGGCCAGGCGATCGGCGCGGTGGGCTCCACGGGCTGGGCGACCGGTCCGCACCTGCACTTCGAATTCCGCGTGGGCGGCGTCTATCAAGACCCCGCCACCATCGCGCAAGAAGGCGGCGCCCCGATCACCGCGGCCCTGCGCCCGGCGTTCGAACGAATCGCCGTCGGCGCCCGCACCGAACTGGCAGCCGCCTTCTCCGTCATCCAGGCCAGCGCCGACTGATCACGATCGCGGCGGTCTTCTCCAGACACCGATCCTGAGATGGCCGCCGAACTTTTCATCGGCCTGATGTCGGGCACCTCGCTCGACGGCGTCGATGGGGTGCTCGCCGACTTTTCCGACGGCCGGATCGCGGTGAAGGCCTACGCGACCGCGGAGTTTCCCGTGGCCTTGCGCACGGAGCTCCTGGCGCTCAACACCCCCGGCGACAACGAATTGCACCGCGCGGCACTGGCCGGCAACGGGCTCGCCCGGGCCTATGCCGGCGTGGTGCAGCAGTTGCTGGCGGACAGCGGCATCGACGCCGGTGCGGTCACCGCCATCGGCGCACACGGGCAGACGGTGCGCCACCGGCCACTCGAATTCGACGACGTCGGCTACACCCTTCAGATCAACAACCCGTCGCTGCTGGCCGAACTGACCGGCATCGATGTGGTCGGCGACTTTCGCAGCCGCGACCTTGCCGCAGGCGGCCAGGGCGCACCGCTGGTGCCGGCGTTTCACCGCGCCCTGTTCGCGCGCGCCGACGAGACCGTCGCGGTGCTGAATATCGGCGGCATTTCCAACCTGAGCCTGCTTCCGGCCACCGATGCCCTCGACGGCGCCGTCGTGCTGGGCTTCGACTGCGGCCCCGGCAATGCGCTGATGGACCACTGGTGCCAGACCTACCAGGGCCAGCCCTTCGATCGAGGCGGCCAATGGGCGGCGAGCGGGCAGGTGCTGCCCCAGTTGCTCGCTCAGCTGCGGGCCGATCCCTATTTCGCCAAGGCGCCGCCAAAGAGCACGGGCCGGGACCTGTTCAATCCAACCTGGCTGGCTTCGCAACTCGGCACCACGGCCATGGCGCCAGCCGATGTACAGGCCACGCTGACCGAACTGACGGCCAGCACCTGCGCCGCCGACCTCCTCAGCTACGGAAAAGATAGCAAGCTGCTGATCGTGTGTGGCGGCGGTGCGCTGAACGATCACCTCCTCGGACGCCTCCGCGCGCTGCTTCCCCGTGTGAAGGTGGTGGCATCGACCGACCAGGGCTTGCCGCCGCAGCAGGTCGAAGCCGCGGCTTTTGCCTGGCTCGCGCGCTGCACCGTGCGGCGCGAAGCGGGCAATCTGGCCAGCGTAACCGGGGCGCGCGGCGCACGGGTGCTGGGCGCGATCTACCCGGCCTGAGCCTCAACCCTGGCCGGAAACTTCCGGCTGGGCAGGTTGTGCCGCGCGCACTTCCGCGGGCAAATGCCAGAAGATCAGCGCAGATGCCACCGTGATCAACCCCATGCTCGCAAAAGTGGCTTGGAAGGCATCGAGCGTGTGGGCGGCCGTCTCGGTGCCGAAGATTCCGTTGTAGCCCGCCAGCACAGCGCCCGCGGCTGCCACACCCAGGCTCATCGCCAGCATCTGCACCATCGACAGCAGGCTGTTGCCGCTGCTGGCCATGCTGCCGTCCAGATCCTTGAGGGTGATGGTGTTCATTGCAGTGAACTGCAGAGAGTTGACCGCGCCGAAGGCCAGCAGCTGCAGCACATGCAACGCGATGGGCTGGCCGGGCGCTGTCAGCCCGAAGCTGGCCATCGTGCAGCCCACCAGCACCGTGTTGACGACCAGCACCTTGCGGTAGCCGTGGCGGGTGATCAGCGGCGTGGCAAAGCGCTTCATGGCCATGCCGGCGAGCGCGATCGGCAACATCATCAAGCCGGCCCGCACCGGCGAATAGCCCATCGACACCTGCAGCAGCAACGGCACGAGAAAGGGCATGCAGCTGCTGCCGAGGCGCGAAAACAGGTTGCCGATCAGGCCGATGCTGAGCGTGGGCACGCCGAACAGCGACGGCGCGAACAGGGGTTCCGGTGTGCGCGCGGCGCGCAGCCAGTAGGCCACCACGCTCGCAAAGCCGAAGATCAGCACGACCATCACGCCGCCCTGACGCAAGCCGAGTTCAGACACCCCGTCGAGCGCGAGCGAAATCGCCACCATGCCGAAGGCCAGCATCGCGTAGCCCACGCTGTCGAAGCGCTTCTGGGTGGCGCCGCGCAGGTCCGGCATGTACTTGAGCGTGGCGATGCAGCCCGCCAGCCCTACCGGCACGTTGATCAGGAAGATCCAGTGCCAGGAGGCGTACTGCACCAGCCAACCGCCCAGCGTGGGCCCCAGCAAGGGGCCTATGAGCCCCGGGATCGCGACGAAGCTCATCGCCTGCAGGAATTCGCCGCGCGGCACCGTGCGCAGCAGCGCCAGGCGCCCCACAGGCAGCAGCAACGCGCCGCCCAGGCCCTGCACCACCCGCGCGGCCACGAGCTGCCCTAGCCCCTGAGACAGCGCGCAGAGCACCGACCCGGCGGCAAACAGCACGATGGCGGCGAAGAAGATGCGCCGCGTGCCGAAGCGGTCGGCGATCCAGCCCGAGGCGGGGATCAGCATCGCCATCGTGAGCGCATAGGCCACCACCACCGACTGCATGCGCAGCGGACTCACGTTCAGGCTCGCGGCCATGGCCGGCAATGCGGTGTTGATGATGGTGGCGTCCAGCGTCTGCATGAAGAAGCCGACGGCCACGAGCCACAGCAGGCTCTTGCGGGAGGGGTCGACGGCGGCGGCGGCTTCGGACGTCATGGAAGAAGGAAAAGGAAAGCGGAAAACGACGGGCAGCAAAAAGCCGCCCGGAGGCGGCTTTCTTGTAGGAGCCTTGTCAGCGGCATCCAGGCATCAGGCCGAGAAGCTCGATCCGCAGCCGCAGGTGCTGGTGGCGTTCGGGTTCTTGATCACGAACTGGGCGCCCTGGAGGTCTTCCTTGTAGTCGATTTCGGCGCCGACCAGGTACTGGTAGCTCATGGCATCGATCAGCAGCGACACGCCGTTCTTGGTCATGGTGGTGTCGTCTTCATTGGTGATTTCATCGAAGGTGAAACCGTACTGGAAGCCGGAGCAACCGCCGCCCTGCACGAACACGCGCAGCTTCAGCTCGGGGTTGCCTTCTTCGGCGATCAGGTCGGCCACCTTGGCTGCCGCGCTGTCGGTGAAGACGATCGGCTCGGGCATCTGGGTCTGGATGTTTTCGGCTACGGCGCTCATGAGAGGTAACTCCTTGGGAGGTGGCCGGACATGCGGCCAAGGGAACGAATGCTACTGCAATGCCGCATTTCCGGCAGACGGACTGTGGCGTGCACCCCAACGCAAGTGGGGTCGAATGCCGCGCTCGCCAAGTACTGGCAACGAAAAAGCCGCCCGAAGGCGGCTTTGGTTCGCAACGAACAGGATCAGCGCTTGCTGAACTGCTTGCGGCGACGGGCGGAGTGCAGACCGACCTTCTTACGTTCGACTTCACGCGCATCGCGCGTCACGAAGCCGGCTTGGCTCAGGACGGGCTTGAGCGTTGCGTCGTAATCGATCAGGGCACGGGTGATGCCGTGGCGCGTGGCGCCGGCTTGACCCGATTCGCCGCCGCCATTCACGTTGACCATCACGTCGAAAGCTTCGAGGTTGTTGGTCAGCGCCAGGGGCTGCTTGGCAATCATGATCGAGGTTTCGCGGCCGAAGAACTCTTGGATGTCCTTGCCGTTGACCGTGATCTTGCCGGTGCCTTTTTTCAGAAACACACGGGCGACGCTGGATTTGCGACGGCCGGTGCCATTGTTCCATTCACCAATCATTCTCAAGGCTCCTTACAGTTCCAGCACTTTGGGCTGTTGGGCGGTATGCGGGTGCTCTGCGCCACCGTAGACCTTGAGTTTCTTGATCATCGCGTAGCCAAGCGGACCCTTGGGCAGCATGCCCTTGACGGCCTTTTCCAGGGCGCGGCCCGGGAACTTGGATTGCATGTCGCGGAAGTTGGTGGCACTGATGCCGCCCGGGTAGCCCGAGTGACGGTAGTACACCTTGTCGATCGACTTGGCGCCGGTGACGCGCAGTTGCGCGGCATTGATGATGACGATGAAGTCACCGGTATCGACGTGAGGCGTGTAAATGGCCTTGTGTTTGCCGCGCAAACGGAGAGCAACTTCGCTGGCTACTCGTCCGAGGACCTTGTCGGTCGCGTCAATCACAAACCACTCGTGCGTCACGTCAGCGGGCTTGGCGCTGAACGTTTTGGTCATGAGTTTTTCTCTTGAAAAGAGGGTTTGGCGAGCCCTTTTCCACGGTCGGCGTTCCTCTGATGGGAATCTCTTAGGTGGGGTTCACGCGCCTCCCGCCCAATGACGGACGGATTGCGTGCCTTCGCCGCGGGGCCACAAAAACGCTGCGAAGCCCGCGATTATATGAAGTATTGGCCGATCTGGCCAATTCCGGGCCTCGGCAGAGGGCCGGCCGAGCCGTTCAGCGCACCGGAGCTGCCACCGGTCCCGTCAGCACCGCGGCCTTTGTCGCCGGGACATCGAGCTTGCGCACCAGCATGCCCGTGTCCAGGCTTTCATCGCGGTGCCCGCTGCGGTCGTACAGGCGTTCTTCGCCGATGACCATCTGGATCCAGGTCGGGTAGGTGTAGGCAGTACCGGCGCTGTCGTCGACCGCCGCGCCGATCACGCCACCGGCCACGACGAAGTTGCCCAGGAAACCGATGTTGGGGCGCGAGATGGCTTGGCCGGTGGCCACACCCTGCCCGTCGACGGTGCACTGGATCATCAGGTCGGCCCGCGAGCGGCGCACACCGATGACGCGGCCGGACCTCATCCTCACCTTGGCCTTGTCGTTGACGGCCCTGCATCTCGCATCGGGAATGACCTCCCCGGTCTGCGACAGGACGTCGACGCGCATCGGCTGATCGAGCCCCTGGCTGACGGCGGCGCAGCCGCCCAGGATCGACAAAATTCCCATCGTGGCCGCGAGGCCCCAAAATCTCCAGTTCGACGGACTCATCCTGTTTCCCTCTAGTTTTGTAATTTGATGTTACCGCGGCTTCATTGAAGAGGCTGTTGCGCATCTGCCACCTATCCCGGAATCCCTCATGTTCAGTTACCGCCACGCCTTCCATGCCGGCAACCACGCCGACGTGCTCAAGCACACGGTGCTGATTGCCACGCTCGACCACCTGCTGGAAAAAGACGCCGCCCTCACGGTCGTCGACACCCACGCCGGCGCGGGCCTGTACCGGCTCGACGGCGACTACGCCGACACCAGCGGCGAAGCGGCCGACGGCATCCTGCGCCTGCTCGCCCCTCCCAAGGAGCCCGCCACCGCCGCGCCCGCCGCGAAGTCGGCAGCCAAGAAAGTGGCGCCGGAAGCCGATGCGCCTCTGGCGGACGCGATCGCGCGTTACCTCAGCGTCATCCACGACTTCAACCCCAAGGGCGGCGCCCGCGTCTACCCGGGTTCGCCATTCATCGTGCAGCACCTGCTGCGCGACCACGACAAGCTCAAGCTGTTCGAACTGCATCCGACCGACGCCCGCACGCTCGACGCCAACATCGCCCAGTTGGAAGCCGGCCGCCAGATCGCCGTGCTGCGCGAAGACGGCTTCGGCAGCGCCACCAAGTTCCTGCCGCCGCCGTCGCGCCGCGCGCTGGTGCTGATGGACCCCAGCTACGAAATCAAGAGCGACTACGGCCGCGTGCTCGACTTCGCGGCCGAGGCGCTCAAGCGCTTTGCCACGGGCACCTACGCCGTCTGGTATCCGATCATTCCGCGGCCCGAGGCGCACGACCTGCCGCGCCGGCTCAAGACCATGGCGACCAAGGCCGGCAAGCCGTGGCTGCATGCCACGCTGACGGTCAAGTCGAGCAAGCTGACGGCCACGCCGACCGGCGAGACCAAGCGGCCCGGGCTGCCGGCCAGCGGCATGTTCCTGATCAACCCGCCCTACACCCTGAAGCCGCTGCTCGCGGCGGCGCTGCCGCAACTGGGCCGAGAAGCTGGCGCAGGACCGGAACGCGACCTTCTCGCTCGACAGCGGCGGCTGACCCGCTCTTTTTTCAGCGGCGGCGGCGCTGCGGCACGACCACCTTGCGGCGCGCCGGCACCGTGGCCTTGGTGCGATCGGCCCCAGGCGCCACCGGTGCAGCCGCATCGCCCGGTTCCACATCGACACCGCCGCAGCGCATGCCCTCGGGGCCGACGACCGACAGCGCCACCTGCTTGATTCCAAGCCCGATCAGTCCGATCCGCTCGGCCGCGGCCCGGCTCAGGTCGATCACGCGGCCTTGCGCATAGGGCCCGCGATCGTTGATGCGCACCAGCACCTCGCTGCCGTTGACGAGGCTGCGCACGCAGACGCGCGTGTTGAACGGCAGGGTCTTGTGGGCGGCCGTCAGGGCCGACATGTCGAAGCGTTCGCCGCTCGCCGTCTTGCGCTGGTGGAACTGGATGCCGTACCAGGACGCCCCGCCGCGTTCGAAGATCTCGCGCGGGCCGCTGTCGCCGGGCACGCCGTCGTCGGGCGTCAGTTCGCCGGTGCCCGAGACCGCGAGGTCATAGCGCACCGAAGGCACGTTCGATCGCGCCGAGACCCCTGGCGGAATCGCCAGCCCGGAGGACAGCGGCCGCAGGCGCGAGCCCGCCGCCGCGCCCGGATCGGCGCCCCCTTCGGTGGCGGGCGGCATGGCGCAGCCCGCCAGCACGCAGGTGGCCGCGACAAGCACGAGGCGAAACCCCGTGCGCAGCGGCGAACCTGCGGTGCGCCCTCTCAATCGAGGCGCTCCAGCAGGGCCAGCGTCGCCGTCGACTGGTTCATTGTGTAGAAGTGGATCGCGGGTGCGCCGCCGTCACGCAGTCGCGCGCAGAGGTCGGTCACCACGTCCAGGCCGAAGGCCTTGATCGATGCGATGTCGTCGCCAAAGCCCTGCAGGCGCAGGCGGATCCAGCGAGGAATTTCAGCGCCGCAGGCGTCCGAGAAACGCATGAGCTGCGTCGAACTCGTGATGGGCATGATGCCCGGCACGATCGGCGTGTCGATGCCGAGCTTGCGCACGTCGTCGACGAAGCGGAAGTAGGCCTCGGGGCTGAAGAAATACTGCGTGATGGCCGAGTCGGCGCCCGCCTTCACCTTGGCGGCGAAAGCCTGCAGGTCGGCTTCGGGCGAGCGGGCCTGCGGGTGCACTTCGGGGTAGCACGCCACCTCGATGTGAAAGTCGCTGCCCGTTTCCTCGCGAATGAAGGCCACGAGATCGCTCGCATAGTGGAACTCGCCGCCGATGCCGTAGCCGCTCGGCAGGTCGCCGCGCAACGCCACGAGGCGCTTGACGCCCATTGCCTTCAGTTCGGCCAATTGCTCCCGCACCGTGGCGCGCGTGGCGCCGATGCAAGAGAAGTGGCTGGCGGCATCGACGCCCTCGTTCAGTATCTCCTGCACCGCACCGAAGGTGCCCTGGTGCGTGGAGCCGCCTGCGCCATAAGTGACCGAGCAGAACTGCGGCTTGCGCGCATACAGCTGCTGGCGCACCGCGCGCAGCTTGACCGCGCCTTCGGGCGTCTTGGTCGGGAAGAATTCGAAACTCAGCGGAAGGCGCACCTGCGTCTCCTTAGGAACCGTTCGCGCCGGACGCGCGCACGGCGTGAATGAAAAACTCGCGGTTGCCGTCGCCACCGGCGATCGGGCTGTCGAACCAGCGCAGCACCTTCAGGTCGAGCGCTGCGCAGGCATCGTGCAGGCGCTTTTCGACGACGGGGTACATCGCGTCGTCGCGCACGATGCCGCCCTTGCCGACCTGGCCGGGCTGCAGTTCGAACTGAGGCTTGACCAGCATCAGCAGCTGGCCGTCGTCGGCCAGAAACTGCACCACCGCCGGCAGCACCAGCGTGAGCGAGATGAACGACAGGTCGCCGACGATGAGGTCGAAGCGCGGCTCGGCCGGGGCCTCGGCTGCTTCGTCGACCTCTGCGGCATCCTGCGCCTCGGCGTCCTCGTCATCGTCCACTTGCAGATCGGCCGGCGACAACGCCCGCGCATTGACGCCTTCGATGGCGACCACGCGCTCGTCCTCGCGCAACTTCGCATGCAGTTGCCCATGGCCGACATCGACGCCCACGACCTTCGCCGCACCGCGTTGCAGCAGGCAATCGGTGAAGCCGCCGGTCGACTGGCCCACATCGAAGCACAGCTTGCCGGCGGGATCGACACCGCTCACATTCAGCGCGCCTTCGAGCTTGAGCCCGCCGCGCGAGACGTAGCGCGCCTCGGCCGCATCGTCGAGCTCGAGCTCGGCGGATGCAGGCACTTCGTCCTTGTTCTTGACGACCGAACGCCATGCGTCGCTCGTGCCCGCATCGCGCCAGCGCATGCCGCCGGCGATGAGCCGCACGGCCTGCGAACGCGACGCGGCAAGGCCGCGCTCCACCAACAGTTGATCAGCGCGCATGGACGCTTAGTAGCGGTACGTGTCGGGCTTGTACGGGCCGTTCTTGCTCACGCCGATGTAGGCGGCTTGCGCGTCGGTCAGTTCGGTCAGCATGGCGCCGACCTTCTTCAGGTGCAGGCGCGCGACCTTCTCGTCCAGGTGCTTGGGCAGCACGTAGACCTTGCCGGCCTGGTAGGCGTCGGGCTTGGTGAAGAGCTCGATCTGCGCGATGGTCTGGTTCGCGAACGACGACGACATCACGAAGCTCGGGTGGCCCGTGCCGCAGCCCAGGTTCACCAGGCGGCCCTTGGCCAGCAGGATGATCTTCTTGCCGTCCGGGAAGGTAATGTGGTCGACCTGCGGCTTGATTTCTTCCCACTCGTACTTCTCGATCGACGCGACGTCGATCTCGTTGTCGAAGTGGCCGATGTTGCAGACGATCGCCTGGTCCTTCATCTTGACCATGGTGTCGTGCGTGATGACGTCCTTGTTGCCCGTGGTCGTCACGAAGATGTCGGCCTTGTCGGCGGCGTATTCCATCGTCACGACCTTGTAGCCTTCCATCGCGGCCTGCAGGGCGTTGATCGGGTCGATTTCAGTCACCCACACTTGCGCCGACAGTGCGCGCAGGGCCTGGGCCGAGCCCTTGCCCACGTCGCCGTAGCCGGCCACGCAGGCCACCTTGCCGGCGATCATCACGTCGGTCGCGCGCTTGATGCCGTCCACCAGCGATTCGCGGCAGCCGTACAGGTTGTCGAACTTGCTCTTGGTGACCGAGTCGTTCACGTTGATCGCGCGGAACAGCAGCGTGCCCTTGGCGCTCATTTCGTTCAGGCGGTGCACGCCGGTGGTGGTCTCTTCGGTCACGCCGATGATCTCGGCGGACTTGCGGGTGTACCAGGTCGAATCGACCGCCAGCTTGGCCTTGATCGCGGCGTACAGGATGCGTTCTTCTTCGCTGGTCGGATTGGCCAGCACGCTCTGGTCCTTCTCGGCGCGTTGGCCCAGGTGCATCAGCAGCGTGGCATCGCCGCCGTCGTCCAGGATCATGTTGGGGCCTTCGCCCTTCGAGCCCTTAGGGCCGAAGTCGAAGATGCTGTGGGTGTAGCCCCAGTAGTCTTCCAGCGACTCGCCCTTGATCGCGAAGACCGGGGTGCCCGAAGCGGCAATCGCTGCGGCGGCGTGGTCCTGCGTCGAGAAGATGTTGCACGAGGCCCAGCGCACGGTAGCGCCGAGGGCCTGCAGCGTCTCGATCAGCACGGCCGTTTGAATGGTCATGTGCAGCGAGCCCGTGATGCGCGCGCCCTTGAGCGGCTGCGCCTTCGAGAACTCTTCGCGGATGGCCATCAGGCCGGGCATCTCGGTTTCCGCAATGCGGATTTCCTTGCGGCCCCAGGCGGCGAGGGACAGGTCGGCAATCGCCTGGTCGGCAGTTGAAACGGGGGTGGGCTTGAGAACGGCGCTCATGAGAACTCCAAAACTGGTTTGAAAGATGCCACTGCGTACGGGGGTCTGACGGAAAAGGGACTCACCGCGAGAACAGCGGGTGAGCGTGGTTGCGATGTGGTCCGAGCCTCACGCCTTGATGGCGCTGCAACGCTCCTCGGAACGGCGGATTGTAGACGGGGCGAAAGCCGGCGCCAATCCGCGGGTTTTGGCTGTCATTCGCCGTCCTCATGGCTGCAATGACCTCTGGTTACGATCGGCCCCGGTTCGGTTCAGGAGCCAATCGGCTTGCTGCCGGGCCTCATTTCAAAAAGAAGAGGGCACAACATGAAGATGACAGGACATCTTGTGGGTTGGGGGCTGGCCATACTGCTGGCCGCATGCGGAGGGGGCGGAGGATCGGGGTCGGGAGGCGCCGGATTTCCGGTGTCAGGCGGCAACGCCAAGCCCGAAGTCGCCGTGGCCAAGACAGCAAACACTGCCGATGCGCGCAACGGCACCTACCGCGTCTACGCGGCCAACGGCACGCAGCAGCAACTGGCGGTCGACTTCGATGCCGGCAGCTACACGATGACGGACAACCTGGGACAGGCCGAGTCCGGCGCCTTTGCCGAAGACTTCACCGAACCGGGCACCTACGTATTCGCCAGCAGCCGCATCACCACGCCGGCCAACACGTCGCGCTTTCGGGTGACAACCGACGCCATCGTGGGCGCGTTCCCGTTCCAGGTGGCTTACTCGAACCCGGCCGCGTACGCCGCCCAGCCTTTCGTGGCGGCGCGTGATTTCGTCGCGACCGCGGCGCAGCTGGACGGCACCTATAACCGCTTCAGCGTCACGCGCAGCCCGGGCAGCGTGTCGGACTCCACGATCCTCGCGATGCGCCTGTCGGGCAGCGGCACCGTGCTGGAGATCTGCAACGACAACATCGTCTACCGGATCGACCTCTGCCCTGCCGCATCGAAGCGTACCTACGCGGTCGCCGCAGGCATCGACAGCACCTGGGTGGGCACGAACGTGGCCAACCCCGGCGAGGTCGCGAACTTCCGCGTCGCGCGCATCGGCGGGCAGAACGTCTACCTGGCTGGCGGCGTGAATGCCTCGCCGGCTGTGCAGTTCCTGAGGATCGGCCTGCCCGAATCGTCGAGCTGGCCCACCACCCGCGGCCTGGGCGCATCGACTGAGGGGAGCTGGGGCAGCAACCTCATCGACGCCGCGAACTCGGTACGCACCGCCACCAACCCGGACAGCAGCTACGGCAGCCTGACGTTGCCGGTGGGAGGCACTTTCTCGTCGCAGCCGGCAGGCATCCGCTCCTTGAATGCCACAGGGACGCGCAGGTACTTCGTGATGCAGAACGGCCCACTGTCGATCGTCGTCGGCTCGCGCAACCCGAACACGCAGGGCTACATCCAGATCAACCTGATCGACACCGGCGCAGCGCCCGATGCACGCAACGGCCGCTACAAGGTCTACGCCACCAATGGCTCGCGCCAGACGCTGGCGCTCAACCTCGACAGCAAGCGCTACGAGATGACCGACGGCGCCGGCACGACGGATACCGGCAGCTTCGCCGAGGACCCGGCAGAGGCCGGCAGTTTCGTTTTCGGCAGCAGCCGGATCACGAGCTCCACGAACACGGCGCGCTTCCGTCTCGCGAAAGACACCGTCGTCGGCGCGTTCCCGTTCGCGGTGGCGCAGGTCACGCCGGCGAGCTACGGCGTGCGCCCCTTCGTTGCATCGCGTGCGCTCATGAAGACGCAGGCTGACCTCGACGGGACCTACAACCGCCTGGGCATCAACGTGACCGCCACTGCCGCCGATTCGACGATCACGCAGTTCCAGATCACCAACGGCGGCACCACGCTCTACCTGTGCAACGACAACACGATCTACCGCATCGACAACTGCCCGGCTGCCTCTGTCAGGACGTACTCGGTAACGGCCGGCGCGACCGTCGACACATGGCAGATCACGAACGTCGCCAATCCTTTGGACAACGGCGGCTTCGCGATGGCCCGCATCGGTGACGACAACGTCTACCTGTCGGCGGGCTCCCTGCCTTCAGCACCCACCACCTCGGTGTTTCGCATCGGCCTGCCCGAGCGCGTGACCTGGCCGGCCACCGCCTCGCGCGGCGGCGCAACCAATGGCAGCTGGGGCGTCGTGACCGTGGGCACGTCCAGCTACGCACGGACCCAGGTGCTTCCCAATGGCACGACAGCGAGCCGCAACGCGACGTTGGCGCCGATGGGCTCCTTCGGCCCCTACGGCATGCGCTCGGCGTCGTTCAGCGGACCCGAGTTCCACTTCGCGACCCAGAGCGGAAAGCTCTTCGCGATGGTCGGTTCTCGCGCTCCTGCCACGGCCGGCACGCTGGAGATCGACCTGATCGACTGATCGCCTCGCCACGGTTCGCATGAATGAGGGCCACATGCCGCAGCGCGCGGCATGTGGCCTTTTTTGCTTCCTCATCTCCAGCTAATTCGGCGCCCTGCACGTTCTGCCGGTGCGACGTACATTGCCCGCATCCCCAGCACTCCGAAAGCCGACATGCCGATTCTTCTGTCCAGCACTCACCGCGCCCTGCTTGCCGCCACAACACTTTGCCTGGCAGCCGCTGCGCTGCCGATCACCGCTTCCGCGCAAGCCCCTTCCGAACAAGTCCGCATCCGCGGCACCATCGTCCGCGTCGACGCCAAGACCCTCGTCGTGCAGGACCGCGGCGGCGAAGTGGTCAGCCTCGCGCGGCCTGCCGACATGCAGCTGTCGGAGGTCTACCAAATCAAGCTGGCCGACATCAAGAAAGGCAGCTTCATCGGCACCGCCGCCATGCCGCAGGCCGACGGCTCGCAAAAGGCGCTCGAAGTGGTGGTGTTCCCCGAAGCCGCGCGCGGCACCGGCGAAGGCCATCGCCCGTGGGACCTGCTGCCGGAGAGCACCATGACCAACGCCACCGTCGCCGACCTGGCCGCGGCGCCGAAGTCGGTGAAGGGCGGACAGCAGCTGCGCCTGACCTACAAGGGCGGCGAGAAGACCGTCATCGTGCCGCCCGATGTGCCGGTCGTGACCTTCCGCGCCGGCACCGAGGCGCTGCTGGTGCCCGGCGCCAAGGTGCTGGTCAATGCGCAGGAAAAGAACGGCACGCCCACGGCGCTGCGCGTGACGGCCGGGCGCAACGGCTTCGCGCCGCCGATGTAAGCGCCGATGTAAGGCAAGTCACCCAAGGGAAATCCCGCAGGCAAATTTGTCGCTGCGGGGACCGCGGGCGCGTCGGTGCGGCGTATCGTGGCGAGGGACTTTTGCCGTCCGGCCGGTCCTTGTTTGCCATTCACCCGTTCACCCGACACAGGAGATACCGCACCATGGCCACTGCCAAGAAAGCCGCCGCCAAGAAGACCGCTGCCAGCAGCAGCACCAGCAGCGCCAAGGCGGCCGCCCCCAGCGCCGCCGACATGCTCAATCCGATGAAGAACCTCAAGGGCATGGCCGATCGCCTGCAGGAACTGAACCTGACCGGCGGCGCGGGCAAGCTGCTCGACAGCGGCCGCAAGGACCTCGAGGCGCTGATGCAGGCCAACGAAAAGTCCTAC
The DNA here is from genome assembly GCF_050435205.1 of Variovorax sp. W2I14. Lineage (NCBI taxonomy): Bacteria > Pseudomonadati > Pseudomonadota > Betaproteobacteria > Burkholderiales > Comamonadaceae > Variovorax > Variovorax sp. W2I14. The sequence continues at coordinate 4,321,991 of NZ_JBNDJX010000001.1, forward strand.
CAGGGCCTGCAGACCGTGGTGCAGCGCCAGACCGAGATGATCAAGAGCGCCATTGCCGAATGGCAGACGGCCGCCAAGGAAATGCCGGGCAAGGACGCCAAGGCCAACCTCGCCAAGCTCGACGAGCTCGGCCGCCAGTCGTTCCAGCGCGCCATCGACGACATCAAGGAACTGGCCAACCTCGCGGCCAAGTCGCAGGCCGATGCCTTCGACGTCGTGCGCCAGCGCATCCAGTCCAACGTGGACGAAGTGACCAAGATGCTGCAGCGCAAATAAGTCAACAGAAAAGGCCTCGCCGCAATGACCGCCGCCCCACCCTCCATCGAGCGGCGCAGGCCGGTCAATGGCGTTGAAATCGCGTGGGACAGCTTCGGCGATCCCGCGGCATCGCCACTCGTCCTGATCATGGGCCTCGGCGCCCAGATGGTGGCCTGGGACGACGCGTTCTGCGCCCGCCTCGCGGAAGCCGGCGGGCACCGCGTGATCCGCTTCGACAACCGCGACATCGGCCATTCGACGCACCTGTCGCACCTGGGCGTGCCCGACATCCAGGCGCTGATGCTGCAGGCCATGGCGGGCAAGCCGCTCTCCGTGCCCTACACGCTGCGCGACATGGCCGACGACTGCATCGGCCTGCTCGATGCGCTCGGCATCGAGCGCGCGCACATCGTCGGCGCCTCGATGGGCGGCGCCATCGGACAGGAGATGGCCATCCATCATCCGCAGCGCATGCGCTCCTTCACCAGCATCATGTCGACCACCGGCGATCCCGCGCTGCCGCCGCCCACGCCCGAGGCGCTGGCGGTGCTGTTCTCGCCGACGCCGCTGACCTTCGATGCCTACCTCGCGCACTACAAGAAGATCTGGCGCGTGCTGCGCGGCCCCGGCTTCCCGCTCGACGAGGCCCGCGATGCCGAGCGCGCGCAGCTCATCTTCCTGCGCGGGCTCAACCCGGGCGGCGTGGCGCGCCAACTCGCGGCGGTCTTCGCATCGGGCAACCGCAAACCGGCGCTGCGCGATGTGCACGTGCCGACGCTGGTGATCCATGGCGATGCCGACCCGCTCGTGCCGGTGGCCTGCGGCGTGGACGTGGCCGATGCGATCGCCGGCGCGAAGCTGCTGCGCATTCCGCGCATGGGCCACGCGCTGCCGATTTCGATGTGGCCGCAGATCATCGACGCCATCGCCGCGCACACCGGGCAGCTTCGCGACCATTGAACGACCGATGGACGACGGGGCCTCTGTCCATGAACAAGTTCTCCCCCCTCGACCCGATGGCCATGTGGCGCGAGCTCACGGCTCAATGGGAAAAGAGCACCAACGAATTCGCCAACGAGACCATGGCCTCCGATCCGTTCCGCCAGGGCATGCACGGCGGGATGAACGCCTCGCTCACCGGGCAGAAAGCACTGGGCGACCTGATGGCGCGCTACCCTCACGATGCTGAACCTGCCCACGCGCGCGGACATCCAGGCGCTGGGCGAGCAGTTGCAAAGCATCGACGATCACCTGGCGAACATCAGCCGCGCGATGGAAAGCGGACGCGGGCCGGCGGCATCTGCGGCCGCCCATGCGCCGCCCCAGCCGCGCCGCACCAGGAAGCCCCCGCAGGCTGAGGCAGCCGCCCCGGCTCCGGCCGCCCCGAAGCGCACTGCCAGAAAGCGTGCGCGATGAGCGCCACCGCGGACGCGTTCGCGCTGCCCGACATCGGCGCCGAGATCGAGCGCGCGATCCAGCGCAACCTCAAGGGCCTGGACTTTCTCACCTCGGCCGCGCCGGCCATGGGGCAGACGGCCAGGGACGAAATCCACCGCCGCGGCACGCTGAGCCTGTACCACTACCGCCCGCTGGTCGACGAGATCTACCGCGTGCCGTTGCTGATCGTCATGGCGACGACGAACCGGGGCTACATCCTCGACCTCGCGCCGGGCCAGAGCATGGTCGAGCACCTGCTGCTCCAGGGCTACGACGTCTACATGATGGATTGGAACGCGCCGCGCCCGCAGGAAAAGCAGTTGCGCATCGAGGACTACGTGCTCGACTTCATCCCCGATTCGCTGCGGCGCGTGCAGGCGCGCTCGGGCGAGGAAGACGTCACGCTCGTCGGCTACTGCATGGGCGGCGTGCTTTCCACGCTCTACGCCGCGCTGCATCCCGACGGCCCGATCAAGAACCTCGCGCTCTTCACCACGCCCGTCGATTTCAGCCGCATGAAGCTCTTCCATGCGTGGTCGGACCGGCGTTATTTCGACGTCGACCGGCTCATCGACACGATCGGCAACGTGCCGCCAGAGATGCTGTTCGCTTCGTTCGACATGCTGCGTCCCGCGGGCCGCAGCGCCGGCGTGGTGCAGCTCTGGGACAACATGGCCAACGACGAATTCGTCAAGTCGTATCGCATGTTCGACCGCTGGGGCACCGAGATGCTGCCGCTGGCCGGCGAGTACTTCCGCCAGACCGTCAAGGAGCTGATGTGGGACAACAAGCTCTTCAAGGGCGAGCTGGTGCTCGGCGGCCGCAAGGTTCTGCTTGCGAACATCAAGGTGCCGGTGCTCCACGCGCTCGCGCAGCACGACCACATCGTTCCCTACGAGGCTGGCCAGCCGCTGATCGCCAACATCGGCTCGGCCGACAAGGAAGAGGTGGTGCTCAAGGGCGGCCACGTCAGCCTGGCCGCGGGCGCCAATGCAGTCCGCCGGCTGTGGCCCAAACTCGACGACTGGCTTGGAGTGCGCTCGACATGACCATCACCGCTGTCTCCGACTCTTTCTCGCGGACCTATCCGCGCACCGTGACGAGCAGCGAAGGCAACATCGTCCTGCGCCTGATGAACGCGGACGACGCGGCTGCCGTGCTGGCTTTCGCGCAGGGCCTGCCGGCGCACGACCTGCTCTTCCTGCCGCGCGACATCACCGAGCCCAAGGTGATGAACGCCTGGGTCCGCGCCATCGAGCGCGGCGACATCGACAGCGTGCTCGCGGTGCGCGGCACCGCGGTGCTGGGCTGTGCGGCGGTGATCCGCGATCCGCACTCGTGGTCCAGCCACGTGGCCGAGCTGCGCCTCCTGGCCGCGCCCGAACTGCGCGGCAGCGGCCTTGGCCATCGGCTCGCGCGGGAGGCCTGCGCGCTGGCCATCGAGCGCGGTGCCGAGAAACTCGTCGCGCGCATGACCGTCGACCAGCGCAGCGCCATCGCCGTCTTCCAGGCGCTGGGCTTTCGTCCCGAGGCGCTGCTGAGCAAGCATGTGAAAGATAAGCAGGGCGTGACGCACGACCTCGTGGTGTTGAGCCACGACGTGGCGCAGTTCGAGGCGCAGATGCGGGCGTATGGGATGACGGAGGCTTTTTAGAGGTTCGGCAATTTTGTAATAAAAAGCATCCAATAAATACGCATCCAAAGCTACGATCCGCCGGTGCCCCGGAGGGGGCGCGAGGTCGGTGCGCATTGCACCGTTGAGCAGATCGGAGAAAAACAATGAAGACGACATTCGCTGCGCTGTGGAGCGCGGTTGTTTTGTGCCTGGGCCTGACGGCTTGCGGCGGGGGCGGAGGAAGTGACGGCGGGAACGGCATCGCCGCGCCAGTGGCCGCCGATGCCAGCGGGTTCGCCCTTTCAGATTCGCCGGCGCTCCGGGCCGCGGACGCCGAAGAGGCGCCGTCGCTGACGGCCCAGACGGCAACGAGCGCAGCCTTGAACGCACAAGCCATCACCGCGCGCCTGAATGCCGCGGACCCGCGCAACGGCGTCTACTACGTCTACGCCGCCGACGGCACCAACGGCACGCGGCAAAAGCTCGGCGTCAATTTCGACACCAAGAGCTATACGTTGACGGACAGCCAGGGTCGAGCCACGTCCGGCACCTTCAGCGAGGATGCGGCGGAACCCGGCACCTACGTCTTTGCGAGCGATCGCATCACGAGCACCGTCAACACGGCACGCTTTCGCCTCACCCCCGATGCCATCGTCGGCGCCTTTCCATTCGAAAAGCCGTGGTCGAATCCTGTTGGCTACCAAGTGATGCCGTTCGTTGCGGCACGCGCCTTCGTCGCCGATCCGTCGCAGCTCGACGGCACCTACAACCGCTTCGGCGTCAGCCGCAACAGCGACGGCACGTCGGACTCGCAGATCCTCCCCATGCGGATTTCGGGAGGTGGTCAAACATTGGAGATGTGCTTCGACAACGCGATCTACCGGATCGAGTCGTGTCCTGTCGGTTCGAAGCGGACGTATGCCGTCACGGCCTCGCCTGACTTCGTCTGGACCGCCATCAACATCGCCACACCCAGCGATCTCCTGCAGTTCCGCATGGCCCGCATCGGCGGAGAAAACGTCTGGCTGTCGGGCGGCTACACCGATGCGGCACCCAACGTCCACGTGTTCCGGGTCGGACTGAAAGACACTGCCAGCTGGCCGAAGATCAGGTACGTCGGCGCATCGACCGAAGGCAGCTGGGGCACCAATGTCTTCGATGCCGCGACCTCTATGCGCACCGCGGTCACCCCGGAAGGCGCCACCGGCGAGCTCACCCTTCCCTTTGCCGCGATAGGTGGACCGCAGGGCATCCGAAGCCTGAATGCGACGGGGCAGAAGAAGTACTACGCGATACAGAACGGCGTGCTCTCCGTCATCGTCGGAACGCGCAATCCCGACACGCAGGGCTATATCCAGGTCAACCTGTTCAAGGACGTGCTGGACGCGCGCAGCGGGCAGTACACGGTGTTCGCCGCCAATGGCACCGAACAGACGTTGGACATCGATTTCGAGACACAACGTTATTCGATGGCACTGCCCGGTGGCAATGCCGTGACGGGAACCTTCAGCGAAGATGCGAACGATCGGGGGACCTACATCTTCGCGAGCGGCCGCATCGCCGCGGTCACGAACACGGCGCGCTTCAGGACCACGACAGACGCCATCGTCGGCGCCTTCCCCTTTGCCGTCTTCAAATCGGAGCCGATTGTTTACGCGATGCAGCCATTCATTGCGGCGCGCTCTTTCGTGACGGAGAGGAGCCAGTTGGCAGGCTTGTATGACGTACTGGTGACCAGCAAGCTGGCAACGCCTGACACCCCTTTGCAGCTCGCGGCCGCCTGGCAGTTGAAGATCGATGCATCGGGCACGCTCGCGACCCAATGCTACTCAGGCGCCTCGTCCAACTGCCAACAGCCCGGCACACCGCCCCTTTCCTACGACTTGTCGATATCTCCTGGCGCATCCTCAGGAGTCTGGCTTCTCGGCGACAAAGAAAAGCCATCCTTCGCCATCCGCATCGCAAAAATCGGCGGTAAACAGATTCTGCTGGAGTCCAAAGAAACAAGTGTTCCCATCATCGGGCCACCTCATGTCATGCCTGCGTCCATGCTATTGACGGGGCTCGCTCAGTCGCTATCTGGATCCAGTGATGCGAACTGGCCTGCATTGAAAATGCACAGTGCCTCAACAATGTCGTCTTTCGGTACAGCCGTGACTGATACGACAAGCTATGCGACTCGCTATGTTCTGCCCGGCGGTCCATCGACTGAACTGACATTGACGCTTCAACCCGTCCCAGGCAATCCCCAGATGCGGCAGGGGCTCGACAGCAGTGGAAACAAGTACTTCCTCCTGCAGAACGGTGCAATCCTGTTCATGGCACCTGAGTATCCAGCCACCACGTACCTGCATATCGGACTTGCCGATTGATGCGGTTGCCTTGGCCAAACGACTGACAAGGGACGATTTGAGGGCCTCACCGAGGCCTGCGGAATCCAGTCTGCGAAAATCGCGGGTTCTTGGAGTCCCCCGTGTCATCACCTTTCGTAGCCGAAACCCGCCGCCGCCGCACCTTCGCGATCATTTCCCACCCTGACGCCGGCAAGACCACGCTGACCGAAAAGCTGCTGCTTTTCTCCGGCGCGATCCAGATCGCAGGCTCGGTGAAGGCGCGCAAGGCTTCGCGTCATGCGACCTCCGACTGGATGGAAATCGAAAAGCAGCGCGGCATCTCGGTGGCGTCGTCGGTCATGCAGATGCTGTACCGCGACCACGTGATCAACCTGCTCGACACACCCGGCCACAAGGACTTCTCGGAAGACACCTACCGCGTGCTCACCGCCGTCGACTCGGCGCTGATGGTGATCGACGCGGCCAACGGCGTGGAAGCGCAGACGCGCCGCCTGATCGAGGTCTGCCGTCAGCGCGACACGCCCATCATCACCTTCGTCAACAAGATGGACCGCGAAGTGCGCGAGCCGCTGGACCTCCTGGACGAAGTGGAGCGGGAGCTCGGCATGCCCTGCGTGCCGATGACCTGGCCCGTGGGCCAGGGCAAGAGCTTCCGAGGGATCATGAACCTGCGCACGCAGACGATGACGGTGTTCGAGTCGGGCAGCGAGCGGTTGCCGCACGACTTCGAGACCATCGCGCTGACCGAGCGCGACACGCTCACCAAGCGCTTCGGCGCCGATTTCGAATCGGCCATGGACAGCATGGAGCTAGCCACCGGCGCCTCGCCCACCTGGGACCGCGAGGCCTTCCTGGCCGGCAAGCAGACGCCCGTGTTCTTCGGCTCCGGCGTGAACAACTTCGGGGTGATGGAAGTGCTCGACGCGCTGGTCGACCTGGCGCCTTCGCCGCAGTCGCGCACCAGCACCACCATGGTCAACCGCCAGCCGGTAGTGAAAGAGATCCAGCCCGAGGACAAGGACTTCGCAGGCGTGGTCTTCAAGGTGCAGGCCAACATGGACGCCAACCACCGCGACCGCATCGCCTTCGTGCGCATGGCCTCGGGCAAGTACACGCCGGGCATGAAGCTCAAGGTGCAGCGCACGTCGAAGGAGCTGCGCCCCACCAGCGTCGTGACCTTCATGAGCCAGCGCCGCGAAGCCGTCGAAGAGGCCTACGCGGGCGACATCGTGGGCTTCACCACCCACGGCGGCGTGCAGTTGGGCGACACCATCACCGATGGCGCGAGCCTGCAGTTCACCGGGCTGCCCTTCTTCGCGCCCGAGCTGTTCATGACGGTGATCCTGAAGAACCCGCTGCGCACCAAGCAACTGCAGCAGGGCCTGGCCCAGCTCGGCGAAGAAGGCGCGATTCAGGTCTTCCGCCCCGAAGTCGGCGGACCGATGCTGCTGGGCGCGGTCGGCCAGTTGCAGTTCGAAGTGGTGCAGCACCGCCTGAAGGCGGAGTACGACGCCGACGTGCGGCTCGAAGGCTGCCAGTACACGGGCGCGCGCTGGATCACGGCCGACACCCCGGCCGAGCTGCGCGAGTTCGTCAACGCCTACCCGGTGCGCATGGCCAAGGATGCGGCCGACACGCTGGCCTTCCTGTGCACCTCGCCGTACGACGTGCGGCTGGCACAGGAGCGGTTTCCGAAGATCCACTTCCATCCGCTGCGGGAGCACGCGGGGCTGGCGCTGCAGAGCGCGGGCTGAGCGAACGTCGAACAGGACGGCGAACCCGACTGTGAATTCGCATAGTCCCTGCCAGCAGTAGGCCATCCCGGTTACGATCGGCGACACAAACAACGCGGCCCCGCGGAGGCTGCAGCAGATTTCGTCGATTTACACGCGGGGGGAGACTGATGTTCGCTATCGGTTGGTCGAAGTCGCTGTCGAGTGCAGCGCTGATGTGTCTGGTTCTTTCGGGCTGCGGTGGCGGCGGTGGGGGCTCAGGCGGTTCGGTTGGAATTTCCTCCGGAGGAGGTGGCCTTGGCAAGGTGACCGGGGCCGATGCGGAGTTTTCCTCGCCGGCGCTCCAGGCGCTGAGTGACGAGCCGGCTCCTTCGTTCTCGGCGCAGATCGGCGACAACGCCGGCCCCGATCTGTCCGGTGCCCAAGCCCGGCTCGATGCCCCGGATCCTCGAAATGGCAGCTACGTGGTCTATGCGGCCAACGGGACACAGCTGACCCTGTCCGTGGACATGAACGCGAAGCGTTATGTGATGACCGATCCGGAAGGTCAATCGGCATCGGGCGCGTTTGCCGAGGATTTCACCGAGCCCGGCACCTACGTCTTCGACACCACGCGCGCGCCCTCCGCCGTGAATATGGCGCGTTTTCGCATCACCGCCGATGCCGCGGTCGGCCAGTTTCCGTTTGCGAACGCTTATTCGACCCCCGCAACCTACGCGGTGCAGCCCTTTGTCGCGGCGCGGACTTTCGTGACGGCCGGCGCGGCGCTGGATGGCGTCTACAACCGCCTGGGAATCAGCCATAACCGCAACGGCACCACCGACTCGCAAGCCGTGCCGCTGCGCATCTCCGGCACGGGCACGCTGCTCGAGATGTGCTTTGACAACACGATCTACACGATCGACGCCTGTCCCACGGGGTCGAAGCGCGCCTATTCGCTGGCCGTCGACGCCAGCTCGAAGTGGACCGGCACCAACGTCACCAACCCCGACGACAAGCTCGGGTTCCGCGTGACCCGCATCAATGGTCAGAACGTCTACCTGTCGGCCGGCGCCACCACGGCCGATCCCGACACCCAGGTCTTCCGCCTGGCCGTGCCGGAGTCGTCCAACTGGCCGGCCGTCACAACGCGCGGGGGCTCCACGGTAGGCACCTGGGGCACGACGACCCTGAACACTACCACCTACCTGCGCGCAGCCTCGTATGCGGACGACAACTACAAGACGCTGAACGTGCCCGTCAGCCCGCTGGCATCGGGCCCCGCAGGCATCCGGGTGTTGACCAACGGCACCGAGAAGTACCACGTCGTGCAGGGCGCCGGGCTGGCGATCGTGACCGGTTTCCGCACCATCGAGAGCACCGTGGGCTACATCGCCCTCGGCCTCGTCGACAGCCGGGCGCCCGGCGACTCGCGCAATGGTCGCTACAAGGTCTTCACCACCAATGGCACGCAGCAGACGTTGCGTATCAACCTGGACACGAAGCGCTACGAAATGATCGACAACGCGGGCGCGACCGTGGCCGGGGCGATTGCGGACGACGCCGCGGAAGCGGGCACGTATATCTTCGCAACAGGCCGGGTCGCCAACACTCCCTACAACACGGCACGTTTCCGGGTCTCCGGCGATGCGGTCGTCGGTGGGTTCCCGTTCGCGGTGACGCTCTCGAATCCGGTGACCTACGCGGCGCAGCCGTTCATTGCGGCCCGGACCTTCGTGACCCGCGCCGCAGATCTGGACGGCACCTACAACCAGTTGGCCGTGACGCGCAACGCCGCCGGCGCGGACTCCTCCATCACGACGCTCAAGCTCCAGGGTGCGGGCACGGGCATGGTCCTGTGCTACAGCAACGCCATCTCGGCCATCGATGCGTGCCCCAGCGGATCCCAGATCGCGTATTCGGTCAACTGGGACGCCGCCAATGCGCGCTGGCAGGCGATCCGGCTCGACAACCCGGATCCGAACCAGGGCCAGATCTTCCATATGGCCCGCATCGGCGGCCAGAACATCCAGCTGCGCGGTGCATTCGGCGCCAGCGCGATCTTCCGCATCGGATTGCCCGAGTCCGCATCGTGGCCCTCGGTCACGGCGCACGGCCACTCCACCGATGGCGCATGGGGTTCTTCCGTGCTGAATGCCAACCTGAACCAGCGCACGATCACCAGCGGGAATGGCGTCACCGGAACGCTGAGCTTACCCGTGAGCATGATCGCCGGCCCGATGGCACTGCGCGCCGTGAACGGCGACGGAACCAACAGGTACTTCGAGGCCCGTTCGACCAGCCTCAGCGTGCTGGTCGGCGCGCGTACCAACATCAACACGCAGGGCTACATCCAGCTCAACCTGGTGGATTGAAAAAGAAGGCTGCGAAAAAGAGACCTAGCTGCCCGTCGACGCGTAGCGGCGCAACCCCAACCGCCACACGCCGAAGGCAGCCGCCAGGAACACGAAGCCCGTGGCCGGCGAGACGATGCCGACCCACCCCGGTGCGCCGAGCGGGTCGGCCTTCCCCAGGATCACCAGCGCCGGGTAATAAGCCACGCAGGCCAGCGGCACCACAAAAGTCAGCACCCGGCGGAACCACCGCGCATACAGCGCCAGCGGGTACTGCGCCGCCTGCACGCCGCCGTAGGTGAGCACGTTGGCGATCTCCAGGCTCTCGACGGTCCAGAACGAGAGCGTGCCCTGCAGCACCAGGATGCCGAGGAAGAGCGCGACGCCGCCGGCCAGCGCGAACAGCGCGATCGCCACCGTGGCTGACCTCCATTCGATGTCCGCCTGCTGCGTCGCAAACGTCACGACGGCCAGGCCCTGCAGCAGGCGGCCCGCGCGACTGATGCGGAAGTCGTTGCCCATCAACTGCAGCGTCAGCGGGCGCGGACGCAGCAGCAAGCGGTCGAAGGCGCCGGTGCGCAGGAACTCGGTGCCGAGCACGTCGAAGCCGCGGCCCAGGGCGTCGGCCAGCGCGAACATGCAGTTGACCAGTCCATAGAACAGCGCCACCTCGCCGATCCGCCAACCCTGCACTTCGCCGAAGCGGTGGAACAGCGCCCAGACGGCGACCACCTCGATGCCGGTGCCGAGGAACTGGCCGACGGTCAGCATCAGCGCCGAGGCGGGATAGCGCGCCTGGCCGCCGATGGAGGCGCGCACGAGGCGGAAGAAAAGTGGAAGCGAGCCCATATCTCGGTCAGCCGCCCTGGATCTGAAGGCTGCGCATCGTGCGGCCCATCGCGAAGCGTCCCGCGGCGACGAGCACTGCAATCCAGAAGCACTGCAGCGCCAGCGCGGCCATCGCATGCCAGCCACTCAACTGACCGAAGTAGAGCCGCGCGGGAATGTCCATCAGCCCGGCCAGCGGCTGGACCAACAGCACCGTCTGCCAGGCGTCCGGCAGCAAGGCGAGCGGCAGCAGGTTGCCCGACAGCACGATGACCACGGGCGTCGCCACCGCGCTGATGCCGCGCTCGTTGAGCGCAGCGGTGGCCGCCACGTTGAGCAGCATCACCATCGATGCCGACAGAAGCAGCGCCAGCACCGTGGACACGAGGAACGCGAGCCCCGCCGCCGCGCTCGCTGGAAGTTGCCAGGCCCACTCGCCCAACCCCGCCAGCGGCAACGCGACCGCGGCGAACGCAGCCATCAGCGCCACCCGCGGCAGCACGCGCGCGGCGATCCATCCGGCGCTGCGCGCGAACCACAGCCCATAGGCGTCCACCGGGCGGAGCCGGTCGTAGGCGACCGCGCCGGTGCGCACGGCCTGCGCCACTTCCGGGTCGCTGAGCCAGGGCAGCAGCACGAGCAGCCCCTGCGCGAGCCACGTGTAGGTGATGGCATCCGCGAGCGACATCGGCGAACTCGCGCCCGCGATGGCCGTGCCGCCATAGAAGGCAGCGAACACCATCACCTTGATGCCGCCCCACCAGCACTGCGTCGCGAAACCCGCGAGCGCGGCCGTGCGGTACTGCAGCATCTGCAGGAAGCGCGAGGCGAAGGCCGCGATGTAGGGGCGTGCGAGGGTCCGCAGCTTCATCGTCACGTTTCGGCCGCTCCGTGCATCGCATAGAAGCGCGCGATCACCGCCTCGATCGCCATGCCTTCGAGGCGGATGTCTTCCACCGCATGCTCGGCGGCGATGCGCGCGATCAGCGCCGGCGCGGTGGTCACCGAAGGATCGAAGTCGAGCACCAGCGTCTGCCCCTCGCGTGCGCGCACCGTGGCGCCGGGCACCTGCGCGGGCAATGCGGCGTCCTGCGCGAAGTCGACGATCAACCGGCGCTCGGCCATCACCTGTGCGCGCAATGCCTCGACCGGGCTGTCGGCCAACACGCGGCCGTGGCCGATGACGATCACGCGCTGGGCCAGCGCCTCGATGTCGTGCATGTCGTGCGTGGTGAGCAGCACCGTCGTGCCGCGCTCGCGGTTGGCACGGCGCACGAAGTCGCGGACCGCGAGCTTCGATGGCGCATCCAGGCCGATGGTCGGCTCGTCGAGGAAGAGGATGTCGGGCTCGTGCAGCAGCGCCGCCGCGATTTCGGCGCGCATGCGCTGGCCCAGCGAGAGCTGGCGCACCGGCTGGTCGAGCACGCGCTCCAGGTGCAGCAGCGCGACGAGTTCGTCCCGCGTCTTGCGATAGCGCTGCGGATCGACGCGGTAGATGTCGCGCAAGAGGTCGAAGCCATCGCCCACGGGCAGGTCCCACCACAGCTGCGTGCGCTGGCCGAAGACAACGCCGATGCGCCCGACGTGGCGCTCGCGGTCGGCGAAGGGATCGCGGCCGTCGACCTCCACACGCCCGCCGTCGGGCCGCAGGATGCCCGCGAGGATCTTGATGATGGTCGACTTGCCCGCGCCGTTCGGCCCGATGAAGCCGAGCAGCTCGCCGCGCTGCAACTCGAAGGACACGCCCGACAGCGCCTCCACCGTGCGATGCCGGCGCTGCACGAGGCCGCGCAGCGCGCCCATCACGCCCGGGTCGCGCTCGGAAATACGGTAGGTCTTGAGGAGTCGGTCGACGAGGATGTGGGGCATGGGAAAGAGCCGCGCCGGCGGGGAAGGCGCGGCGGGGGCGGGATGCTACACGAAAGCGCCGGTACGATCTCGGGCTCTCCAGAGATTCATCCCTCATGTCGCCTTCGTCGTCTCCGCCTCCCCTGCCCGCCTCGCCCACTCACCTGCTGCCGCTCGACCGCTGGGCAGCATCGGCGCGAAGTGCACTCGTCGGCGTGTTCACGGACATCGACGACACGCTCACCACCGACGGCGCGATCACGGCCGATGCACTGCAGGCGCTCGGCGACCTGAAGGCGGCCGGCTTCGCCATCGTGGCGATCACGGGCCGGCCGGTCGGCTGGAGCCTGCCCTTCGTCAACACCTGGCCGCTCGATGCGATCGTGGCGGAGAACGGCGCGGTGGCGCTGCTGCCCACGGCCGATGGGCAGATCGAAAAGCGCTACCAGCAGGATGCGCCCACGCGCGCCGCCAACTTCGCGCGCATGCAGGCGGTGCTCGCACGCATCGAGCGCGAGATTCCGGGTGCGCAGCGCGCCACCGATTCGGCGGGCCGCGAGACCGACATCGCGATTGACCACAGCGAGTTCGTGCAGCTGAGCGAGGAGACCATCGCGCACGTCGTCGCGCTGATGCGCAGCGAAGGCATGCACGCCACGGTGAGCAGCATCCACATCAACGGCTGGTACGGCGACAACGACAAGCTCGAGGGCGCCCGCTGGATCGTGCGCGAGCTCTGGGGCCGCGCGCTCGACGACGAACTCGATCACTGGGCCTACGTGGGTGATTCCACCAATGACCAGCTGATGTTCCGCACCTTCGCCGGCAGCATCGGCGTGGCGAACGTCGCGCGCTTCGTGCCGCAGCTGGAGCACCTGCCGCGCTACGTGACGGCCGGTGAGCGCGGCGTGGGCTTTGCCGAAGCGGCGCGCGCGATTCTTTCCGCGCGCGCTACTCGCTGACCGGCAGGCTGCGCGCGTTGCCGCGCAGCGCCGCCCATTGCCGCCAGATGCCGAAGGCCGCGATCAGCAGCAGCACGGCCGCGTAGCCTTCCACCGTGTTCAGCAGGCCGAGCGGCTTCACCAGGAAGCCCGCGAGCATCGCCGGCAGGCTGAACGCGAGGTAGCAGACCACGAAGATGGCGGCAAAGAGCTCGCCGCGCTCGTGCGAATCAGCGAGCGGCGCCAGCGTCTGCACCAGCGCCGAGAACGCACCGCCGAAGCCCAAACCCGCAATCGCGGTGCCGACGAAGAACAGCGCGAGCGACTTCGTCGCCAGCGACGCCAGCAGCAGCACGAGGCCGACCGCGATGCTGGCCGCACCGAAGACGACGGTACGCGGCGCAGGGAACCGGCCGAGCAAGGTCGGCGCGAGCGCGCCGAAGCCCGAGAGCACCGCCACCGTGAGACCGTTGACCACGCCGTTGTCGATGTGGAACACATGCAGCATCAGCGATGGTGCGAGCGACAGATAAAGGCCACCGAGCGCCCACACCGCGATGAACACCGGCAGCCCGCGCACGAAGTCGGCCCGTGCCCGCACGGGAATCGAGACGCGCGGCACCAGCGAAGCCAGCGCACCGGGGCGCGGCGTGACCGTCTCGGGCATCCACAGCACCACGGCCGCGCCGACCGCGAACACCACGGCCAGCACGCCGAACACCAGCGTCACCGGTTGGGCGGTGAACTTCACCGCGATGCCAGTCAAGAAAGCTCCCACCGCGAGCCCCGCAAGGGGCGACACGCTCGTGATCATTGCGCCCAGGCGCTTGCGCGATGCCGGTGCCGCCTCGACCACCGCCGCGCTCAGCGCGCCGCTCGCGATGCCCGTGGCCACGCCCTGCACGACGCGCGCGCCGATCAGCCCGGCGATGTCCTCTGCCAGTACGAAGAGCCCCATGGCGATCGCCTGCAGCACCAACGCTCCGAGCACCACCGGCCGCCGGCCGATGTGGTCCGACAGCGAACCAGCCACCAGCAGCGAGATCAACAGCGCGATCGCGTAGATCGCGAATGCCACCGTGAGCATCGACGCCGAGAAGCCCCAGGCATGCTGGAACACGACGAACAGCGGCGTGGGCGCGGCGGCGGCGAAGAAAAAGGCGAAGAGCACCGCAGCCAGCAGCGGAAAACCGACCGCCGCCGGCAAGCGCCAGGGCTTGGAACGCGCAGCGACGTCAGCGGTGGCAACGGCGAGTTCAGGGCAGGAGGAAGGCATTGAAGATCCTTAACGCAACTTTTTTAGCTTTTGTGATTCTAGACCTGCATCTCCGCTAAAGCAAACATCTTTGCGTTAAAGTCCATCCATGAACGATGCTGTCCTTCCCAACAAACGTCCCGGCGGCCGCAGCGCCCAGGTGCAGGCGCTGGTGCGCACCGCCCTCGAACAACTGGTGGCCGAAGAGGGGCGCGAGCGTGTCACCGTGCCGGCGGTGGCCGAGCGCGCAGGCGTCAGCGCCTCCAGCATCTACCGGCGATGGGGGGATTTGTCAGGTCTTCTGGCCGAGACGGCCACGCACCGGCTCGACCCGAACCGGCCGCTGCCGGACACCGGCAACCTCCGCAAGGACCTGACGGCGTGGGCGCAGGAACTCATCACGCACCTCGCGCAGCCCTGCAGCAAGTCATTGCTGAAAGCCGCGGCCGCGCTCGCCACGGGCGATGCGGACACGGATTGCCTGCGCAACCGCCGCAAGGAAGCGCTGACGCTGGTCGCGCAGGCGCAAGCCCGCGGCGAGCCGGCGCCCGAGGCGGAACAGGTGATCGATCACGTGATTGCGCCGATCGTGTTCCGGCTGGTGTTCGGGGCGGAGCCGGTGAAGCAGGAATTGGCGGATCGGCTGGTGGGGGAGCTGTTTGCGATCATGGACAGGGCTAATTAACGCCCGTTAATAGCTCGCCAAGCGCATTGGCCATGTCGATTGGCTCGACACATCGTACGGACATGTTTAAAAAATCAAATTAAATCGACACGTTTTATGGCCATGTCGACATCATCAACATGGCAGTCACTCCACCAACTCGGCAAAAAGTGCATCGTTGATGTAGTACTTTTCGCGTCCGCGCTTGCTTTCACGCAAGACGCCGAGCTTGGCCAACGCCTGAAGGTAGCCTGAGGCCGTTTGCCGCTTGGCAATGCCGGCGTCCACCAGGAACTGAATCTTGGTGTACGGGTGCCTGAAGATCACCTCGATCAAGTCCTTGCTGTAGACGCCAGGCGCCTCGCGCTGCACGCGTTCACGAACCTGCTCCATCAGGTCGCGGATGCGGTTGACTTGATCGAAGGTCTGCTGAGCAGTGCTTTCGACAGCACGCAGCATGAACAGCAGCCAGTTTTCCCAGTCCTGCGATTCCGTCACGCGACGCAGCCCGTCGTAGTAGTCCGCCTTGTTCGCGATGATGTAGCGCGACAAGAACAGCACGGGAATGTCCAGCAACCCCTTGTCGACCAGAAAGAGCAGATTCAGGATGCGGCCCGTGCGCCCATTCCCATCAGGAAAAGGGTGGATCGCCTCGAACTGGTAGTGCATCACCGCCATCTTCAGCAACGGGTCCAGATCGTCTTCAGCATGGATGAATTTCTCGAGATTCGCCAGCTTGTTGCGAATGACGGCCTCGCCGACCGGTGGCGTGTAGATCACCTCGCCGCGTCCGTTCTTCAAGGCGGTGCCGGGGACGGCCCGCACATCGAATTCGATCTGCTTGATGCGCTGGGCGATTTCAATGAACAGGTTGGTCGCCAGCGGGCGCGTCTTCAGCGCATCGAAGCCGTGATAGAGCGCCTCGCGGTAGCGCAAGACCTCCTTGGTCTGCGCGTCGGTGTTGCCGTCGGCATCGGCATCGGCCCGGTAGAGCTCGTCGTTGGTCGTGACGATGTTCTCGATTTCCGAAGACAACCGCGCCTCTTGCAGCACGACGCTGCTGATCAGCACCGCCTGATTCGGAATCTGCGCGGCCAGCCCCCGCAAATTGGCCAGTACGCGGTTGGCACCGATCGCCTGCTTGAGCACCACCTTGCTTTCGAGTTCGAAGGCGGGCGGCAGCAGAGGAAGGTCATTGAACGGCTGGTTTCGGTCGAACGTCATTTGGCGCCGCCGAGGGCGGACATGTATAGAAAAGGCCGATTTTTATACATGTCTCATTGGACATGTTTAAAAAATTGCATTTTTTAAACATGAACCGTGCGCTATTGACGGATCAAGAGCCCTTTGCCAACCCCAACTTCTCAATAACCACCTTCTCCTTCACCACCGTGTCCTGCGCGAACTTGGTGTACTGCGCCGAGCTCATGTAGTTCGGCAGCATGTCGTAGCGGCCGAGCGAGGCCACGTAGCTCGGCTCTTCCATCGCCTGCTTGAACGCGTCGTGCAGCTTCTTCACCACCTCGGGCGACGTGCCCTTGGGCGCGCCGATGCCGAAGGGCGAGTTCTGCACCACGTCGTAACCCAGTTCCTTGAGCGTGGGCGCATCGGGGAACTTGGCCAGGCGTTTGTCGCCCCAGGTGTTCAGCACGCGCAGCTTGCCGGCCTCGACCTGCGGCGCGAAGCCGGTGCTGTCGGCTGCGGCCATCAACTGCCCGCTGACCACCGCGAGCATCAGGTCTGCGCTGCCCTTGTAGGGCACGTGCTGCAGCTCGATGCCGGCCTTCTGCGCAATGATTTCGGTCGTCAGGTGCGGGCTCGTGAGGTTGCCGGTAGAGCCATAGGTGAGCTTGCCGGGATTGGCCTTGGCATAGGCGACGAAGTCGGCCCAGGTCTTGAACGGGCTGTTTGCCGGCACCACGATGCCGAAGGCGTAGCCGGTGACGTTCAGGACGTAGGTGATGTCCTTGAGCGGGTCCCAGTTGATCTTGGTGGTGTAGCCGAGGCGGAACACGCCCAGCGGAATCTGCGCGACGGTGTAGCCGTCGGGCTGCGCGGTCTGCAGCGCCTGCGCGGGCAGCGTGCCGCCGGCGCCGGGCTTGTTGTCGACGATGACGGGCTGGCCGAGGATCTTGCTTGCGTTGTCGGCAAGCTGGCGCATCGTGATGTCGGTCGGGCCGCCCGCGGGGAACGCGATGACCAGCTTGATCGGCTTGGCGGGGAAAGCCTGGGCAAGCGCCGCCAGCGGGGATACGAGGCCGCACGCGGCGAGCGTGGCGGCACAGAGAAGGGAACGGCGGGACATGGCGGAGGCTCCTGAAACTTGAAGAACCGCGGATTGGGCCTTGCCCCGCCCGATGCGGCAATCGGGGCTCACCCGATGGCTGTCGCCGACGTTCCTCAGCCGGCCGTCTGGCCGAAACCTTCGAGCACGTTCACCGTGTTGACGCCTACTTCGGCCACCGCGTAACCGCCTTCGAACACGAACACCGTCGGTAACCCTGCGCGCGCGAGGTCTTCTCCCATGCGCAGGTAGTCGTCGCTCTTGAGCTTGAAGCCGGAGATCGGATCGCCCTCGAAGGTGTCGACGCCGAGCGAGACCACGAGCGCGCCGGCCTTCACCTTCGCGATGCCGTCGAGCGCCGTCTTGAGCGCAGCGCGCCACGCGGTGAAGTCGGTGCCGCGCGGCAGCGGCAGGTTGTGGTTGAAGCCTTCGCCCTTGCCGGCGCCGCGCTCGTCGGCGTGGCCGAGGTAGTACGGGTAGTCGGTGAACGGATCGCCGTGCAGGCTGGCAAAGTGCACGTCGCTGCGGTCGTAGAAGATGGCTTGCGTGCCGTTGCCGTGGTGGTAGTCGACATCGAGCACCGCCACGCGTTCGATGCCGGCATCGCGCAATGCCTGCGCAGCCACGGCGGCGTTGTTGACGAAGCAGTAGCCGCCGAAGAAATCGACGCCTGCGTGATGGCCCGGAGGCCGCGTCAGCGCGAAGGCCGAGCGCTGGCCGCCAAGCACACGTTGCGTCGCGGTCCAGGCGCACGCCGCGCCCTGCCGCGCCGCGGCCCAGCTGCCGGCAGTGAACGGTGTGCCCGCATCGAAGGAGAACAGCCCCAGGCGCGCCGGAAAGCTCTGCGGCAGCACATCGGTGCGCATGCCGCGCGTCGGCCAGTACGAAGGGAGCGCGTCGCGCGACGCATTCGCTGGATCGAGCGCCACCCACTCGTCCCACGCGCCGGCGATGAAGTCCAGATAGCGCGGCGCATGCACCTTCGCGAGCAGCGCATCGTCGATCGCATCGGGCGACTGCAACGGACCAACTCCTCGCCGCTCCAGCTCATGCTTCACATGGTCGACGCGGGCCGGCACCTCGAAGCAAGGCACCAGCTCGCCACGGAACATTTCGACTTTGCCTTGATGCAGTGCGTGCTGGTCGTTGTAGATGGTGAGCATGAAAAAAGAAGAAGAAAACAGGGTCGGCGTTGCGGATGCGGCCGATCATGCCGCACGCCGCAGCACCGCCCGGCGCCTGCCGGACGCGGTGAGCCCGAACAGGTCCTTCGGGTCGTCGAGCTCCGGCACCAGCGCGATCTTCTGGCCGATGCCGCGCTCGATCGCGAGCTGGTGGATGTAGCGCAGCGCGGTGTAGTCCTCCAGCGCGAAGCCGACCGAATCGACCACCGTGACCTGCTCGGCGCTCTCGCGTCCGGGCACTTCGCCGAGCAGCACCTTCCAGAGCTCGTGCACCGGGAAATCGGCCGCCAGTTGCTGGATCTCGCCCTCGACGCGGGTCTGCGGCTCGTACTCGACGAACACGCGCGCGCGGCGCAGCACGTCGGGGTGCAGCTCGGTCTTGCCGGGCGAATCGCCGCCGACCGCGTTGATGTGCATGCCCGGCTCGATCATCTCGGGCGTGAGCACGGTCGCGTGCCCCTGGTAGGCGGTGATGGTGGTGACGATGTCGGCGCCGCGCACCGCATCGGCCACCGAGCGGGCGCGCACGATCTCCATCGGCGTGCAAGCCGAGAGGTGCCGCACCAGCTTGTCGGTGGCGCGCGGATCGGTGTCGAACACGCGCACTTCCTCGATGCCCAGCAGCGCGTGGAAAGCCAGCGCCTGGAACTCGCTCTGCGAGCCGTTGCCGATCAGTGCGAGGCTGCGCGAATCGGGCCGCGCCAGGGCCTGCGCCGCCATCGCCGAGGTGGCTGCCGTGCGCAGCGCGGTGGTGAGGGTGAGTTCGGACAGCAGCACCGGGTAGCCGGTGTCGACCTCCGCCAGCACGCCGAAGGCCATGACGGTCGGCAGCCCGACCGAGGTGTTGTGCGGATGCCCGTTGACGTACTTGAAGGCGTAGGCGCCATCGTCGGCCACCGGCATCAGCTCGATCACGCCGAGGTGCGAGTGGCTCGCGACGCGCGCCTTCTTGTCGAACTCTCGCCAGCGCAAAAAGTCGTCGCGCAGCGCGTCGGCCAGCGCCTCGAGGAATTGCGGAACGCCGGTTTCATCCACCAGGCGAACCAGGCTGTGGACATCGATGAAGCGGGTCATGGCATGGCTCCTTGCGTAGCCCGGCACGGCGCTTCATCCCCTCGCATGTCGACTCCACCATGGCTGATTCAGGATGCGCCTGCGCCAAGGGTTTGGTCATTCTGCGCCTCGCGGCGACTTCTTGCGAGCCCCCGTCAGTCGTACCTGCGCTCTTCGATGCTGCGCTCCAGAAAGCGCCAGAGCCGCTCGTCCTCGCTGAAGGCCACGTTGAAGCGCAGCCAGCCCGTCGTGCGCGGATTGACCAGGAACAACTGGCCCGGGCCGAGCATGATGCCCTCCGTCGCGGCGCGCCTGGAGAGCTCGGCGCTGTCGGCAATGTCCGGGTGCCGCGCCCACAGATACATGCCGGCCGCGGCTTCATGGAAGAGTTCGAAGCCCAGCCCGTTCAGCCGCCTCGCGACACCGCCCTGCGCCTGCGCGAGCCGGTCGCGCAGCGCCTTCAGATGCTTGCGCCAGCGGCCATCGGTCACGGTGCTGAAGGCCAGGCGCTCGGTGATGTCGGACGAGGTAAGACCCGAGACCATCTTGAGCTGCGCGAGGTCTTCCAGCAGTTCGGGCTGCGCCACCACGAAACCGACGCGGATGTTCGGCGAGATGGTCTTGGAGTAGCTGCTGACGTAGACCACGCGGCGCAACTGGCCGAGGCTTGCGAGCGAGGGCCGCATCGACGCATCCATCTCGGCATAGATGTCGTTCTCGACCAGCGTGAAATCGTGCGCCTGCGCGAGCTGGAGCAGTTGCACCAGTTGCGGCAGCGACGCCATCGAGCAGGTCGGGCTCTGCAGCCGCGGCTGGGTGAAGAAGGCCTTGGGCCGGTGCGTGGCGAGCAGCGCCTCGAGCGCGGGCATGTCGTAGCCCGAAGGAATGCGCGGCACGCCGATGATTTCCACGCCAAGGAAGCGCAGCATGAACATCAGGTTCGGATAGCCCGGATCGTCCACCAGCACCGAATCGCCCGGCTTGAGCAGGCGCCGCGCGACCAGGTCCAGCGCCTGGCTCGATCCCTGGGTCAGCAGGACCTGGCCGGCCTCGACCACGATCTGCTGCTCCGACAGCGCCTCGGCCGTCGCCATGCGCAGCGCCATGTGGCCGAAGGGCAGGCCGTAGCCGCCGATGTCGGCGCCTTCGGAGGCCAGGTGGCGCAGGCTCCGGCGCATGCCGTCTTCGAACAGCCAGTCGTGCGGCAGCCAGCCGCAGCCGGGCTTCAGCGGAAGGTTGCGGTTCTCGAAGATCTGCTGCAGGTACCAGCGGGCGTCGAAGCGGGGGTCCGGCCGCGGTGCGCTGGCCGCGCCGGCGGTGCTCTCTTCGCTGCGCCGCTTGACGAAGAAACCCGCATTGGCGCGCGACACCAGAAGGCCCTGCGCCACCAACCGGTCGTAGGCCTCGACCACCGTGAAGACACTCACGCCATGCGCCGCGGCAAAGGCGCGGATCGACGGCAGCTTGGTGTCGGCCTTGAGCTTCTGCGCGCCGATCAGGCCGCGCAGCCCTTCCACGATCTGGCTCACCAGCGGCGTCGGCTGTTCGGGGCGAAGAATGAGCATCGGGGGTGTCTGCGGCCGTGCGGCCTGCACCATATTGAGGAAAGTATGTACAGGATACAAGACCAGTACAGTCTTCCCGGCGATCACTTCCGGTGTACATGGCTGGATCGATTCGCGCGACCTAGAGTGCCGGCATTCCCTCTTCTGCGATGCACAGGCCCCCCATGAAACGCGAATCCCACCTCAGCAATGCCGCCCTCATGGCACGCCGCACCGCGGCCGTCGCCCGCGGGGTCGGGCAAGCCCACGACATCTTCGTCAGCCGGGCCGCCAACGCCGAGCTGTGGGACGTGGAGGGCCGCCGCTACATCGATTTCGCCGGCGGCATCGCGGTGCTCAACACCGGCCATTGCCACCCGGAGATCAGCGCGGCCGTGAAGGCGCAGGTCGATCTCTACTCGCACACCTGCTTCCAGGTGGTGGCCTACGAGCCCTACGTGGAGCTGGCCGAGCGACTGAATGCGCTGGCGCCCGGCAAATTCGCGAAGAAATCGATCTTCCTGAGCACCGGCGCCGAGGCGGTCGAGAACGCGGTCAAGATCGCCCGCGCCCACACCCGCCGGCCCGGCATCATCGCCTTCAACGGCGGCTACCACGGCCGCACGATGATGACGCTCGGCCTCACCGGCAAGGTCGCTCCCTACAAGGTCGGCTTCGGCCCGTTCCCGGGCGAGGTGTTCCATGCGCTGTACCCGAATGCGCTGCACGGCGTGAGCGTGGACGATGCCCTGCATTCGATCGAGCTGCTGTTCAAGAACGACATCGAGCCCGAGCGCGTGGCCGCGTTCATCCTGGAACCGGTGCAGGGCGAGGGCGGCTTCTACGTGGCGCCCAACGACTTCATCGAAGGCCTGCGCGCGCTGGCCGACCGCCACGGCATCCTGATCATTGCCGACGAGGTGCAGACCGGCGCGGGCCGCACCGGCACCTGGTTCGCCAGCGAGCAGTGGCCGTCGGCGCCGGACCTGATCACCACCGCCAAGTCGATGGCGGGCGGCTTCCCGATCTCCGGCGTGGTGGGCCGCGCCGAGGTAATGGACGCGCCCGCCCCCGGCGGCCTGGGCGGCACCTACGCCGGCAGCCCCATCGGCTGCGCCGCGGCGCTGGCGGTGCTCAAGGTGTTCGACGACGAGCAACTGCTGGCCCGCAGCCGCGCCATGGGCGAACAGCTCATGGCCGGCTTGCGCCGCATTGCCGCCGAAGTGCCGGCCATCGGCGATGTGCGAGGGCTCGGCGCCATGGTGGCCATCGAGCTGTTCGAGGAAGGGGACACCGCGCGGCCCGATGCCGCGCTGACCCGCCGGGTGGTGGCGGAGGCGGCGCGGCGCGGGTTGATCCTGCTGTCTTGCGGAACCTACGGCAATGTCATTCGCGTGCTGGTGCCGCTGACGGCATCCGACTTGCTTGTGGACGAAGGCCTGGCGCTTCTCGCGGACAGCTTCGCCGCGCTGCGCTGACCGAACGACGGACCGGCCCCTTCTGAAATCCTCCATGACAGCAGAACCCTTGGTGCGCTTCCAGCGCGTCCAGAAAACCTACGACGGCGAACACCTGGTGGTGCGCCAGCTCGACCTGGACATCCATCGCGGCGAGTTCCTGAGCCTGCTCGGGCCCTCGGGCTCGGGCAAGACCACCACGCTGATGATGCTGGCGGGCTTCGAGTCGCCGACCTCGGGCGACATATTGCTCGATGGCAAGCAGATCACCGGCGTGCCGCCGCACAAGCGCAACTTCGGCATGGTGTTCCAGAACTACGCGCTGTTTCCGCACCTGAGCGTCGGCCAGAACGTGGCCTATCCGCTCACGGTGCGCAAGGTGCCCAAGGCCGAGCAGCAAACCCGCGTGCAGCGCGCGCTCGACATGGTCCAGCTGCGCGGCATGACCGACCGCCTGCCCGGCCAGCTCTCGGGCGGCCAGCAGCAGCGCGTGGCGCTGGCGCGCGCGCTGGTGTTCGAGCCCCAGCTCGTGCTGATGGATGAGCCGCTCGGCGCGCTCGACAAGCAATTGCGCGAGCACATGCAGATCGAGCTCAAGGACCTGCACCGCCAACTGGGCGTGACCTTCGTCTACGTGACGCACGACCAGGGCGAGGCGCTCACCATGAGCGACCGCGTGGCGGTGTTCAACGAAGGCGTGATCCAGCAGCTGGACACGGTCGACGGCCTGTACGAGAAGCCGTCCAACCGCTTCGTGGCCGGCTTCGTCGGCGACAACACGGTGCTCAAGGGCCAACTGGGCCGCGGCGGCGCGCAGGCCGAGATGACACTGCCCGACGGCCGCGTGCTGCACGGGCTCAATGTCAGTGGCGCGGCGGCGGGTGCGGCGGTCGAGGCCTGCATCCGTCCCGAGCGCGTGGTGCTGCACCGCAGCCCGGCCATACAGGGCGCCAACATGCTCGCGGCCCAGCTGTCGCGCGTCATCTATTTCGGCGACCACCTGCGGCTGCTGTGCGGCGTCGGCGACGGCCAGGCCGAAGCCACAGTGAAGCTGCCGCTGGACGGCCTGGACGGTGCCGCAGCGCCGCAGGCCGGCGACGCAGTGGTGCTCGAATTTCCGATGGCGCATGTGCGCATCTACGCCCCCTGAAGCCGGCGCCCGTTGTTCCCTCGCGTTTCCTTCTTTCCGTTCATCACCCAGGAAGACTCCCCCATGAAAAAGACCCTCCTCGCCTGCACCGTCGCCGCCAGCTTCGCGCTGCCGGCCTTCGCCCAGCAGCAGCTCACCGTGGTCAACTTCGGCGGTGCCAACGCCAATGCCCAGAAGAAGGCGTACTACGAGCCCTACGAGAAGGCCGGCACCAAGATCATCCCGGTCGAATACAACGGCGAGCAGGCCAAGATCAAGGCGATGGTCGAGACCAAGAAGGTCACCTGGGACGTGGTCGAGGTCGAATCGCCCGATGCGGCGCGCGGCTGCGACGAGGGCCTGTTCGAGAAGCTCGACTATTCCAAGATCGGCAACAAGGCCGACTTCCTCCCCGCCGCCGTCACCGACTGCGGCGTCGGCCTGTTCGTGTGGTCCACCGTCATGGCCTACAACGGCGAAAAGCTCAAGAGCGCGCCGACGAGCTGGGCCGACTTCTGGGACGTGAAGAAGATCCCCGGCAAGCGCGGCATGCGCAAGGGCGCGCGCTACAACCTGGAGTTCGCGCTCATGGCCGACGGCGTGAAGCCGGGCGATGTCTACAAGGTGCTCGGCACCAAGGACGGCGCCGACCGCGCCTTCAAGAAGCTCACCGAACTCAAGCCGAACATCCAGTGGTGGGAGGCCGGCGCGCAGCCGCCGCAGTTCCTGGTGGCGGGCGACGTGGTGCTGACCACCGTCTACAACGGCCGCATCGACGCGGCCAACCGCGAAGGCCGCGACCTCAAGATCTACTGGCCGGGCGGCATCTACGACCTCGACTACCTGGTGATCCCGAAGGGTGCGCCGAACAAGGAGGCCTCGCTCAAGTACATCCAGTTCGCGATGCAGCCGGCCAACCAGTCGGTCTACGCGCAGAACATCGCCTACGGGCCCACCAACACCAAGGCGCTGGCTGCGCTCAGCCCCAAGGTGCTGGCCGACCTGCCGACTTCGGCGGCCAACGCCAAGGATTCGCTGCAGTTCAACGTCGGCTTCTGGGCCGACCAGGGCGAGGCGCTGGAGAAGCGCTTCGCATCCTGGGCCACGCAGTAAGCGGGCAGGCAAGAGGCCATGCACGCGGCAACGACTGTCCCCCTCGGTTCGGCGCAGGCTCCGCCCGGCGAACTGCGTCGTGCGCTGGCGCGCGCCGAAGCCCGCCGCAAGTGGCGCGCCTTTGCGCTCACGGTGCCGCTGCTGGTGTTTTTGCTGCTCACGCTGCTGGTGCCCATCGTGGCGCTGCTGCAGCGCGCTGTCGAAAACCCCGAGGTGGCCAACGCGCTGCCGCGCACCGTGCGCGCGCTCGACGGCTGGAACCGCAAGGAGGCGCCCGCGCCCGCCGCCTATGCGGCGATCGCGGCCGACCTCGGCCAACTGCCCGACAGCTCCGACGCGGGCGCCCTGGCGCGCCGCCTCAACACCGAGATCGCCGGCGCCCGTTCGCTGGTGATGGGCACCTTCCGCGCGCTGCCGATTGCCGGCACGCCGGAAGAGGTCAAGGCGCGCATGCTGGAGCTCGATCCACGCTGGGGCGAGCCGCCGTTCTGGCAGGCCATCGCCAAGAACGGCTCGCGCTGGACGCCCGACTACCTGCTCGCCTCGGTCGACCTGCGGCGCGACGTGGCCGGCGAGGTGGAGCGCATGCCCGCAGACCAGCGCGCATTCGCCGGCATCCTGCTGCGCACCTTCAACATCAGCGCGGTGGTCACCTTCTTCTGCCTGCTGCTGGCCTATCCGCTGGCCTGGTGGCTGTCGACGCTGCCGGCGCGCAAGGCCAACGTGCTGATGATCCTGGTGCTGGTGCCGTTCTGGACCTCCATCCTGGTGCGCGTGGCCGCGTGGATCGTGCTGCTGCAATCCGAGGGGCTGGTCAACCGCGGCCTCATGGGCATCGGCCTCATCGACCATCCGCTGGCACTGCTGTTCAACCGCACCGGCGTGATCATCGCGATGGTTCACATCCTGCTGCCCTTCATGATCCTGCCGCTCTACAGCGTGATGAAGAGCGTGCCGCCCACCTACCTGCGCGCGGCCGTCTCGCTGGGCAGTTCGCCGCTGGCGGCGTTCTTTCGGGTGTACGTGCCGCAGACCTATCCGGGCATCGGCGCGGGTGCGCTGCTGGTCTTCATCCTGGCCATCGGCTACTACGTGACGCCGGCGCTGCTCGGTGGTGCGGACGACCAGATGCTGAGCTACTACATCGCGCGCTACACCAACGTGGAAATCAACTGGGGCATGGCCTGCGCGCTGGGCACGGTGCTGCTGGTCGCCACGCTGCTGCTGTATGCCGTGTACCGCCGCATCGGCAAGGCCGAGCTGAGCCTCGGCTGAACGACGCGAAAGCAAGAAAGACAGACACGCATGTTCAAGCTCCCCCACTTCCCGGCCTACGCCACCTTCGCCGACAAGCTCGGCTGGTGGGCGGTGCGCGCGGGCTGCGTCGCGGTGCTGGCCTTTCTGCTGGCACCGATCCTGGTGGTGATTCCGCTGTCGTTCTCCGACAGTTCGTTCCTCGCCTACCCGATCCCGGGCTGGTCGCTGCGCTGGTATCGCAACCTCTTCGAGTCGCCCGAGTGGGCGCGCGCGGCGCGCAACAGCTTCATCGTTGCGCCGGCCGCCACGGTGCTGGCGACCGTGCTGGGCACGCTGGCGGCGGTGGGCCTGTCGCGCACGAGCTTCGCGTTCAAGGGGCTGCTCATGAGCGTGCTGATCTCGCCGATGGTGGTGCCGATCGTGGTGGTGGGCGTTGCCACGTACCTCTACTTCGCGCCCATTGGCCTGGCCGACACCTACTTCGGGCTGATCGTGGTGCATGCGGCGCTGGGCGCACCGTTCGTGCTGACCACGGTGCTCGCCACGCTGGCCGGCTTCAACCAGAACCTGGTGCGCGCATCGCTGAGCCTGGGCGAGACGCCGTTCAGGACCTTCATGCGCATCACGCTGCCGGTGATCGCGCCGGGCGTGATCTCGGGGGCGCTGTTCGCCTTCGCCACCTCGTTCGACGAAGTGGTGGTCACGCTGTTCCTCGCGGGGCCCGACCAGGTCACGCTGCCGCGCCAGATGTTCACCGGCATCCGCGAGAACATCTCGCCCACCATTGCCGCCGTGGCGACGCTGCTGATCGTCTTCACCACCACGCTGCTGCTCGCGCTCGAATGGCTGCGCGGCCGGCGGCGCTGAACTGAACCTTCCTGCGATGCCCGCCAACCCAACTCCGAACCAGCCGCTCGGCGGCAACACGATGCCGCGCTTCGCCGGCCCCGGCACGATGATGCGGCTGCCCGCTGCCACCTCCCCCGAGGGGCTGGACGCCGCGTTCATCGGCGTGCCGCTGGACATCGGCACCTCCAACCGGCCGGGCGCGCGCTTCGGCCCGCGCCAGATCCGCGCCGAATCGGCGCTGCTGCGCCCCTACAACATGGCCACCGGCGCCGCGCCCTTCGACAAGCTGAACGTGGCCGACCTGGGCGACGTGCCGATCAACACCTACTCGCTCGAGAAGTCGGTCGACATCGTCTCGGCCTTCTACGACACGGTGCTGGCCGCAGGCTGCGCGCCGCTGACGCTCGGCGGCGACCACACGATCGCGTTGCCCATCCTGCGCGCGGTGGCGAAGCGGCACGGCCCGGTCGCGCTGGTGCATGTCGATGCGCATGCGGACGTGAACGACGACATGTTCGGCGAACGCATCGCCCACGGCACGCCGTTCCGCCGCGCGGTCGAAGAAGGCCTCCTGGCCTGCGACAAGGTCTGGCAGATCGGCCTGCGCGGCACCGGCTATGCGGCGGACGATTTCGACTGGCCGCGCGAACAGGGCTTCACCGTGGTGCAGGCGCACGAGGTCTGGTACCAGTCGCTCGCACCGCTCATGGCGCAAGTGCGCGAGCGCATCGGGCCGACGCATCCGGTCTACATCAGCTTCGACATCGACGGCATCGATCCCTCGTTCGCCGGCGGCACCGGCACGCCCGAGATCGGCGGGCTCACCGTGCCGCAGGCGCTGGAAATCGTGCGCGGCTGCCGCGGCCTGAACGTGGTGGGCGCCGACCTGGTGGAGGTCAGCCCGCCGTACGACACGAGCGGAAACACTGCGCTGCTCGGGGCCAATCTGCTCTACGAAATGTTGTGCGTGCTTCCCGGTGTACCTTTTCGCTGATCTCCATCGCCCTCCATTCCTTTCGAGACAACACGACACCATGGACACCCAGACTTCTCCCCTCGCCCTCCTGAACGATCCCAGCCTGCTCAAGACCGATGCGCTGATCGCCGGCGAATGGACACGCGGCGCCAGCCGCTTCGACGTGAACGACCCCGCCACCGGCAAGAAGCTGGTCGACGTGGCCAACCTCACGCGCGCCGATGCCGCCGAGGCCATTGCCGCCGCCAACAAGGCGCTGGCCGCCTGGCGCGGCAAGACCGGCAAGGAGCGCAGCATCGTGCTGCGCAAGTGGTTCGACCTGCTCATCGCCAACACCGAAGACCTCGGCCGCCTGATGACCGCCGAACAGGGCAAGCCCTTTGCGGAAGCCAAGGGCGAGGTCGTCTACGGTGCGAGCTTCGTCGAGTGGTTTGCCGAGGAGGCCAAGCGCGTGAACGGCGAGGTGCTGCCGCAGTTCGACAACAACCGCCGCCTGCTGGTGATGAAGCAGGCCATCGGCGTGTGCGCGGCGATCACGCCGTGGAATTTTCCGCTCGCGATGATCACCCGCAAGGTGGCGCCGGCGCTGGCCGCGGGCTGCACGGTCATCATCAAGCCCGCCGAGCTCACGCCGCTGACCGCGCTGGCCGCGGCCGAACTGGCGGTGCGCGCCGGCATTCCGGCGGGCGTGCTCAACGTGCTCACGGCCGACAGCCAGAACAGCATCGCGATCGGCAAGGAACTGTGCGAGAGCGACGTCGTGCGCCACCTGAGCTTCACCGGCTCCTCCGAAGTGGGCCGCATCCTGATGAGCCAGTGCGCGCCGACGGTCAAGAAGCTGTCGCTGGAACTGGGCGGCAACGCGCCCTTCCTGGTGTTCGACGATGCCGACGTGGACTCCGCCGTCGAAGGCGCGATGGCGAGCAAGTACCGCAACGCCGGCCAGACCTGCGTGTGCGCGAACCGGCTGTATGTGCAGGACGGCATCTACGACGCCTTCGTCGAGAAGTTCGCGGCCAGGGTCAAGGCGCTCAAGGTCGGCAACGGCTTCGACGAGGGCGTGGTGCAGGGCCCGCTGATCGAGGAAGCGGCCATCGACAAGGTGCAGCGCCACGTCGCCGACGCCATCGCCAAGGGCGGCAAGGTGCTGGCCGGCGGCCGCAAGATGCAGGGCCAGTTCTTCGAGCCGACCGTGGTGGCCGAAGCCACCGCCGACATGCTGTGCGCGCGCGAAGAAACCTTCGGGCCCTTCGCACCGGTGTTCCGCTTCAAGACCGAGCAGGAGGGCATCGACGCGGCGAACAACACCGAGTTCGGCCTCGCGAGCTACTTCTACACGCGCGACGTGGGCCGGATCTTCCGCGTGGCTGAAGCGCTGGAATACGGCATGGTGGGCATCAACGCGGGCGTGATCGCCACCGAGCACGTGCCTTTCGGCGGCGTGAAGCAGTCGGGCCTGGGGCGCGAAGGCTCGCACCACGGCATGGACGACTACGTGGAGATCAAGTACCTCTGCCTGGGCGACATCCAGAAGTAGGAAGCGAAGGAAAAGGAAGAAGGGCGGGAGCCGAGCCCCGCCCGTCGTTCTTTATCTCGCCAGCACCGGCTTCAATGCCACGCCGGTGTGCGTGCCAAGCCGCACGACTTCCTCCGGCGGCGCCGCCGCAACGATGCGTCCGCCGGCGTTTCCGCCTTCGGGGCCGAGGTCGATGATCCAGTCGGCTTCGGCGATCAGGTCGAGGTCGTGCTCGATCACCACCACGCTGTGGCCGCCGTTCACCAGCCGGTGCAGCACGTGGATCAGCTTCTCGACGTCGGCCATGTGCAGGCCGACCGTCGGCTCGTCGAGCACGTACAGCGTGTGCGGCGCCTTCTGGCCGCGGCGGGTGATGTCGTCGCGCACCTTGCTCAGTTCGGTCACCAGCTTGATGCGCTGCGCCTCGCCGCCCGAGAGCGTGGGCGAGGGTTGCCCCAGCGTGAGGTAACCGAGTCCCACGTCCTTCAGCAACTGCAGCGGATGGCTGATGTTGGGCATGGCCGAGAAGAACTCGACCGCCTCGTCCACTTCCATCTTCAGCACGTCGCCGATGCTCTTGCCGCGCCAGCTCACGGCCAGCGTCTCGGGGTTGAAGCGCGCGCCGTGGCACACCTCGCAAGGCACCTTCACATCGGGCAGGAAGCTCATCTCGATGGTGCGCACGCCCGCGCCTTCGCAGCCCGGGCAGCGGCCTTCGCCGGTGTTGAAGCTGAAGCGCGCCGGGCCGTAGCCGCGCGCCTTGGCCTCGAGCGTGTCGGCGAAGAGCTTGCGGATGGTGTCCCAGAAGCCGATGTAGGTGGCGGGGCAACTGCGCGGCGTCTTGCCGATGGGGGTCTGGTCGACTTCGAGCACGCGGTCGATGGTCTCGTAGCCCTCGACCTTGCTGCAGCCGGACCAGGCCGCGCGCTTGCCCGCGGCATCGGCGTCGCGTCCGGCCTTGGTCATGCGCTGGATCACGATGCCCTGCACACTGGCCAGCAGCACGTCGCGCGCGAGCGTCGACTTGCCCGAGCCGCTGACGCCGGTCACCACCACGAGGCGGTGCAGCGGCAGCGTGGCCGTCACGTCCTGCAGGTTGTGCAGGTCGGCGCCGTGCACGGTGAGCCAGTTGCCGCTGTCTTCCGCCTTCGGATCCGGCGACGGAATCAGGCGTCGCGCCTGCAGCGGATGCTTGATCGCGTCGCGCAGGTAGCGGCCTGTCTGCGAATCGCCCGCCGCCTCGATGTCGGCCACCGAGCCTTCGGCCACGAGCCGTCCGCCGCGCTTGCCGGCGCTCGGACCGATGTCGATGATGTGGTCCGCGCGGCGGATGGTGTCTTCGTCGTGCTCCACCACCACCAGCGTGTTGCCCTTCTCGCCGAGCTTGTGCAGCGCGTTCAGCAGGATCTGGTTGTCGCGCGCGTGCAGGCCGATGGTCGGCTCGTCGAGCACGTAGCACACGCCCTGCAGGTTGCTGCCGAGCTGGGCCGCGAGGCGGATGCGCTGCGCCTCGCCGCCCGAGAGCGTGGGCGCACCACGGTCGAGCGTGAGGTAGCCGAGGCCCACCTCCTCGAGGAATTCGAGCCGGCTCTTGATCTCGGGCACGAGGTCGCGTGCGATCTCGGCTTCGCGGCCGGTGAGCGCGAGCCCCTCGAACCACTGCCGCACCTCGGTCACGCTCATGCGCGCGAGTTCGGTGATGCCGATGCCGCCCGTGCCGTCGGCCAGCGAGGCGCCGAAGCTCACCGCGCGCGCCGTGGCGTTGAGGCGCGTGCCTTCGCAGGTCGGGCAGGCGGTGTCGGCGAGGTCCTCGATCTCGGGCTCGGCGAAGGTCTGTTCGCGGCCCTTGTTGTCGTCGTCGCGGATCGAATCGTCGAAGACCTTGCGCTGGTCCTTGCTGAGCTTGACGCCGGTGCCCACGCAATCGGGACACCAGCCGTGCTTGCTGTTGTAGCTGAAGAGGCGCGGGTCGAGCTCGGCGTAGCTGGTGCTGCAGACCGGGCAGGCGCGCAGCGTGGAGAACACGTTCACGCGGCCGATGCCGGCGGCCGAAACGCCGGCCATCATCGCGGCCTTCAGGCCGTCGAGCTCGCTCAGCACATGCACCACGCCCTTGCCGTGTTCGAGCGCCTTGGTGAGCGCCTCGCGCAATTCGGTTTCCTTCGAAGGCAGCACGTCGAGGCTCGCCACAGGCAGCTCGATGCTGTGCTCCTTGAAGCGGTCGATGCGCGGGAAGCCGGTGGTCGGCAGGAAGTCGCCGTCCACGCGCAGGTGCGTGAAGCCGCGCGGCCGCGCCCAGTCGGCCAACTCGGTGTAGACGCCCTTGCGGTTGCTCACCAGCGGCGCGAGCAGGCCGATGTGCTGGCCCTTGAAGTTGCGCATGAGCTGCGCGGCGATGCTGTCGGGCGTCTGCGGCTGCACGGCCGCGCCGTCGTGCGTGCAGTGCTGGATGCCCAGCTTCACGTACAGCAGGCGCAGGAAGTGCCACACCTCGGTGGTCGTGCCCACCGTGCTCTTGCGGCCGCCGCGCGAGAGGCGCTGCTCGATGGCCACGGTCGGCGGAATGCCGTAGACCGCGTCCACCTCAGGGCGCCCCGCGGGCTGCACGATGCTGCGCGCATACGCGTTGAGCGATTCGAGGTAGCGGCGCTGCCCTTCGTTGAAAAGAATGTCGAAGGCCAGCGTCGACTTGCCCGAGCCGCTCACGCCCGTCACCACGCTGAACTTGCCGCGCGGAATGTCCACGCTGAGGTTCTTCAGGTTGTGCTCGCGCGCATTCACGATTTCGATGGCGTTGCTGCCGGGCGCCGTCTTCGCGTTCGCAATGTAGCGACGGGCGGCGCGCTCGGCCACCTTGTAGGCCTCGGGGCCGATCGCCAGTTCGTAATCGGCCAGCGCCGCGCCGGTGAGCGAGGCGCGGTTCTCGCGCAGCTGCTCGGGCGTGCCCTCGGCCACCACCAAGCCGCCGCCCTCGCCGCCTTCGGGGCCGAGGTCGATGCACCAGTCGCTCGCGCGGATCACGTCGAGGTTGTGCTCGATCACGATCAGCGAATGGCCGGCATCGAGCAGCTTGCGCAGCGCGCGCATCAGGCGCGCGATGTCGTCGAAGTGCAGGCCGGTGGTCGGCTCGTCGAACAGGAACAGCGTGCCCCTGCGCGCGACCGATTGCTTGCTCGCGGTCGCACTCTTCGCGGCCTCGGCAAGGAAGCCCGCGAGCTTCAGGCGCTGCGCTTCGCCGCCCGACAGCGTGGGCACCGGCTGGCCGAGCTTGACGTAGTCCAGGCCCACGTCGGAAATCGGCTGCAGCACGCGCAGCACGTCGCGGTCGGCTTCGAATACTGCCGCAGCCTCGGCCACGGTGAGGTCGAGCACGTCGGCCACGTTGTAGCTCTTGCCCTTGCGCTCGATCTTCACTTCGAGGATTTCAGGCCGGTAGCGCTTGCCGTCGCAGTCGGGGCAGCGCAGGTAGACGTCCGAGAGGAATTGCATCTCGACGTGCTCGAAGCCCGAGCCGCCGCAGGTCGGGCAGCGCCCGTCGCCGGAGTTGAAGCTGAACTTGCTCGCGGTGTAGCCGCGCTGGCGCGAGAGCGCCGCGGTGGCGAAGATCTCGCGGATCGCGTCCCACGCGCCCACGTAGCTCGCGGGGTTGGAGCGCGCGGTCTTGCCGATGGGCGACTGGTCGACGAAGACCACGTCGCCCAGATGATCGGCGCCCAGCAGGCGGTCGTGCGCGCCCGGCGTTTCCGTCGCCTTGCCGAAGTGGCGCATGAGCGCGGGCGCCAGCACGTCCTGGATCAGCGTCGACTTGCCCGAGCCGCTGACGCCGGTGACGCACACCAGCCGCGCGAGCGGGAATTCGACCGTCACGTTCTGCAGGTTGTGCTCGCGCGCGCCTTCGAGGATGAGCCGGTGCGTGTTCTCGCTCACGAGGCGCTTGAAGCCCATGCCGATCTTCTTGCGCCCGCCCAGGTACTGGCCGGTGAGCGTGTCGGCGTCGCGCAGCTGGTCGGTGGTGCCGTCGAACACGATCTGTCCGCCGCGGATGCCGGGGCCGGGGCCCATGTCGATCACGCGGTCGGCCGCGAGCATCACGGCCGGGTCGTGCTCGACCACCACCAGCGTGTTGCCCGCATCGCGCAGGCGCAGCATGGCTTCGGTGATGCGATTCATGTCGCGCGGATGCAGGCCGATGCTGGGCTCGTCGAGCACGAAGAGCGTGTTGACCAGCGAGGTGCCGAGCGCGGTCGTGAGGTTGATGCGCTGCACCTCGCCGCCGCTCAAGGTGCGGCTCTGGCGGTCGAGCGTGAGGTAGCCGATGCCCACGTCGTGCAGGTAGCGCAGGCGCGTGGTGATTTCCTCGAACAGCAGCTTCAGCGCCTGCGCCTCGCCTTCGCTCGCGGGGCTGCCGTTGCCGTGGTGCTCGACGCGGTCGAAGAACCTGCGCAGCCGCTCGATGGGCAACAGCATCAGGTCGTGCAGGCAAAGGCCGGGCAGTGCTTCGAGCTGCGCGCGCGACCACTTCACGCCGGTCGGCATGAAGCGCTTTTCGGGCGGCAGCACCGCGTCGGCATCTTCCTTGCTGCCGATGCGCCAGAGCAGGCTGTCGAGCTTCAGGCGCGCGCCGCTGCAGACGGGGCATTGCGTGTAGCTGCGGTACTTGGACAAGAGCACGCGGATGTGCATCTTGTAGGCCTTGCTCTCCAGGTAGCCGAAGAAGCGGCGCACGCCATACCACTGCTTGTTCCAGTTGCCTTCCTTGTAGTTGGGCGTGCCCTCGATCACCCAGTGCTTCTGCTCGTCGGTGAGCTTGTTCCAGGGCGTGTCGCGCGGAATGCCTGCCGCCTCGGCGTGGCGCATGAGGTCGTCCTGCGCCTCCTTCCACGCGGGCGTCTGGATGGTCTTGATCGCGCCGGCGCGCAGCGTGAGCTTGTCGTTCGGGATCACGAGGCCGAGGTCCACGCCGATCACCCGACCGAAGCCGCGGCAGGTCTCGCAGGCGCCGACGGCCGAGTTGAACGAGAACATCGACGGGATCGGGTCGGTGTAGCGGATGTCGCTCTCGGGGCAGTGCAGGCCGGTGGAGAACTTCCAGACGTCGGTCGAGGCGTTTTCCTCAGCACCCGTCGCATGCACGGTCACACGACCGCTGCCGCGCTTGAGCGCCACTTCGATCGCCTCCACCACGCGCGAACGCTCGGCGCTGGAGATGCGAAAGCGGTCGGCCACCACGTCGAGCACCTTGCGCGGACCGGTGGGCGTGGCCACCTCGCGCTCGGACTGCACGCGGGTGAAGCCGCTGGCCGAGAGCCATTGCGTTACTTCTTCGGCCGACGTGCCGGCCGGCAACTCCACAGGGAAGGTAATGACCAGCCTCGGATCGCCCGCCGCAGCCGCGCGCTCGGCGATCTGCGCATAGATGCTGTCGGGCGAGTCGTGGCGCACCGGCAGCGCGGTTTCGCGGTCGAAAAGCTGCGCCGCGCGGGCGTAGAGCAGCTTCAGGTGATCGTTGAGTTCGGTCATCGTGCCGACCGTGGAGCGCGAGGAGCGCACCGGGTTGGTCTGGTCGATGGCGATGGCGGGCGGCACGCCCTCCACCTTGTCGACGGCCGGCTTGTCCATGCGGTCCAGGAACTGGCGTGCGTAGGCGGAGAAGGTTTCCACATAACGCCGCTGGCCTTCGGCGTAGAGGGTGTCGAACACGAGGCTCGATTTGCCCGAGCCGCTGGGCCCGGTGACCACGGTCATCTCGCCTGTGCGGATGTCGAGGTCGAGGTTCTGGAGGTTGTGCTGGCGCGCGCCGCGAATCCGGATGGAGCCCTGTGTCATGAGTGCCTTGGGGGGTGGGGCAAACATTCTAGGGAGTGGTCCCTGACGCATCCGTGCACTGCGTCACAAGGTCTGCGCTCGCGCAGGGGTTTGTCCGTATTCATCTGAGGGACACTTTCGGAAACAAATAGCACGTTTGTTTGCATTTAAACGAGAGACACCCCGAAAGGCTTCTTTTATGACGAAGATGCGCACGCTTTGCGTCGCCGCCGCGCTGGCGCTGACCGCGATGGGCGCCTCGGCCCAGATCCTCATCGGCCAGACCGCCGGCATGACCGGCTCGGTCGCCGCGAGCGTGAACGAGACCATCGGCGGCGCGCAGCTGGTGATCGATGCGGCCAATGCCCAGGGCGGCATCCACGGCGAGAAGATCGAGGTGGTCCGCATGGACGACGGTTTCGACGTGAAGCGCGCCAGCGACAACGCCCGCGCGCTGATCGAGGACAAGAAGGTGGTGGCGCTCTTCATGAGCCGCGGCACGCCGCACTCGCAGGCGATCATTCCTTGGCTCGACAAGAACGAGGTCGCGCTCATCGGCCCTTCCACCGGCGCGATGGTGCTGCACAAGCCGCTGCAAAAGCATGTGTTCAACGTGCGCGCCACCTACCAGCGCGAGGCCGAGAAGGCGGTGCAGCACCTGCTGACCATCGGCCTCACGCGCATCGCCGTGGTGTACGTGACCGATTCGTTCGGCAAGGACGCGCTCGAAGGCGCCATGACCGGCTTCACCAAGGGCAAGGCCACGCCGACGGTGACCATTCCGGCCGACCGCGACAAACCCGACTACGCGGCCATCGTGCCGACCATCAAGGACGCCAACGCGCAGGCCGTGCTGTGGATCGGCTCGGGCGTCGCGGTGGTCGACGGCATCAAGGCGCTGCGCGCCTCGGGCTCGGCGGCGCAGGTGGTCACGCTGTCGAACAACGCCTCGTCGGGCTTCATCAAGCAGCTGGGCGATGCGAGCCGGGGCGTGATCGTGACGCAGGTGTTTCCGAACGAGCGCTCGCTCGGCCAGCCGATGGTGAAGGAGGCGCTCACGCTGGCCAAGGCCAAGGGGCAGGCGGAGCTTTCGCCCGCCGCGCTCGAAGGCTTTGCCTCGGCCAAGGTGCTGGTCGAGGCGCTGCGCCGCGCGGGCCCGAAGCCCACGCGCGCCAAGGTGCTGGCCGCGCTGGAGAGCATCCGCAGCTACGACCTCGGCGGTGGGCTGGAGGTGAGCTACACGCCGCAGGACCACAGCGGCATCGACTTCGCGGACCTGGCGATCATCAGCGACGGACGGTTCAAGCGCTGACGCTCTAGCTCTCTCTGTCTTCTATCTATTACGGCCCGCCGGCTCCCCGGCGGGCCGTTGCTTTTGGGGCTCTGCAAACAATGGTTTGACAGGGTTTCCACGAGCAATGAAATGTCACCCAAAGCAACACATTACACATCTTCTGACATGGGGCCGGTGCCTCGTGGAAAGGCTTTGTTCGATGAAGACGATGTTCGCCTCCTGCGCCGCTGCGCTCCTCCTGGCAGCGGTGGTTCCCGCGGCGTCGGCCCAGATCCTGATCGGCCAGTCGGCCGACCTCTCGGGCCCGGTGTCGGCCAGCGTGAAGGAGACGATCCTTGGCTCGCAACTGGTGATCGACCAGGTCAACGCCCAGGGCGGCATCAACGGCGAGCAGGTCGAGGTGATCCGCCTGGACGACGGCCTCGATGCCAAGCGCTCGCTGGAAAACACCCGCATCCTGATCGAGGACAAGAAGGTCGTCGCGCTGCTCCTGAACCGCGGCACGCCCAACACGATCGCCGTGATCCCGCTGCTCGACAAATACGGCGTGGCGCTGGTCGGCCCCTCGACGGGTGCGATGGTGCTGCACAAGCCGCTGCAGAAGAACATCTTCAACGTGCGCTCGACCTACCAGCGCGAGGCCGAAAAGGCGGTGCAGCACCTGCAGACCACCGGCATCCAGCGCATCGCCGTGGTCCAGGCCGACGACTCCTTCGGCAAGGACGCGATGGAAGGTGCGAACAAGGGTTTCGAGAAGGCGAACCTGAAGCCGGCGGTGGTGGCGCTGGCCGACCGCAGCAAGCCCGACTACGCGGCGATCGTGCCGCAGATCACCAAGGCCAATGCGCAGGCCGTGCTGTGGATCGGCTCGGGCACCGCGGTGACCGAAGGCGTGAAGGCGCTGCGGGCCGCGGGTTCGGCGGCGCAGATCATCACGCTGTCGAACAACGCGGCCTCCGGCTTCATCAAGGAACTGGGCTCGGCGAGCGCTGGCGTGATCATCACGCAGGTGCTGCCCTACGAGCGCTCGTTCGGCCATCCGATGATCAAGGAAGCGATGGCGCTCGCGAAAGCCAAGGGGCAGAACGAGTTGTCGCCGGCGCTGCTCGAAGGCTTCGTCGCCACCAAGGTGCTGGTGGAGGCGCTGCGCCGCACCGGACCCAAGCCCACGCGCGCGAAGCTCATCGCCACGCTCAACAGCTTCCAGTACGACGCGGGCGGCGGCGTCGAGGTGACCTACTCGCCGACGGACCACTCGGGCATCGACTATGTCGACCTGTCGATCGTGAGCGAAGGCCGCTTCAAGCGCTGACCGCAGCCACTTTTCCTCCGTCAACACGGCTCGCCGGCGCACCCGGCGGGCCGTTTCTTTTGGGCGATTGAAAA
Organism: Variovorax sp. W2I14; assembly: GCF_050435205.1. Taxonomy (NCBI): domain Bacteria; kingdom Pseudomonadati; phylum Pseudomonadota; class Betaproteobacteria; order Burkholderiales; family Comamonadaceae; genus Variovorax; species Variovorax sp. W2I14. The sequence goes on from NZ_JBNDJX010000001.1 coordinate 4,360,104, forward strand.
CAACGGTCCGCAGGGTTTCCACACGCAGAGAAATGTCACTTATAGAAACACACTACACATCTTTTGACATTACAAACAATTCGTGAAAGACCTCGCTCGATGAAGAAGATGTTGAAGTCCTGCGCCGCCGCGCTCTTGCTGGCAGTGATCTCCCAAGGGGCCTCGGCCCAGATCGTGATCGGCCAGTCGGCCGATCTTTCCGGCCTGGTCTCCGCCAGCGTCAAGGAGGCGATCCTGGGTTCGCAGCTGGTCATCGACCAGGTCAATGCCCAAGGCGGCATCAACGGCGAGCGGATCGAGGTGATCCGCATGGACGACGGTTTCGATCCCAAGCGCAGCGTGGAGAACTCGCGCACGCTGATCGAGGACAAGAAAGTGATTGCGCTGCTGCTCAACCGCGGAACGCCCAACGCGACGGCCGTGATTCCCCTGCTCGAGAAGCACGGCGTGCCGCTGGTGGGCCCTTCCTCCGGCGCGATGGTGCTGCACACGCCGCTGCAGAAGTACATCTTCAACGTGCGCTCGACCTATCAGCGCGAGGCCGAGAAGGCCGTGCAGCACCTGCACACCATCGGCATCCAGCGCATCGGCGTGGTGCAGGAGCAGGATTCCGCCTTCGCGACCGACGCGATGGTGGGCGCGAACAAGGGCTTCGAGAGCGCGAAGATCAAGCCCGCGGTGCTGGTGCCCGCGGACCGCCGCAAACCCGACTACGGCACCATCGTTCCGCCGCTGGCACAGGCGAACGTGCAGGCCGTGCTGTGGATCGCTTCAGGCACGGCCGTCACCGAAGGCGTGAAGGCACTGCGCGCGGCGGGCTCGGCGGCGCAGGTGATCACGCTGTCGAACAACGCCGCCTCGGGTTTCATCAAGGAACTGGGCTCGTCGAGCGGCGGCGTGATCGTCACGCAGGTGCTGCCGTACGAGCGCTCCTTCGGCCACCCGCTGATCAAGGAAGCGATGGCGCTTGCGAAGGCCAAGGGGCAGAACGAGCTGTCGCCCGCGCTGCTCGAAGGCTTCGTCGCCACCAAGGTGCTGGTGGAAGCGCTGCGCCGCACGGGCCCGAAGCCCACGCGCGCCCGATTGGTCGCCACGCTCAACAGCTTCCAGTACGACGCGGGCGGCGGGCTCGATGTGAACTACTCGCCGACGGACCACTCGGGCATCGACTACGTCGACCTGTCGATCATCAGCGAGGGGCGCTTCAAGCGTTGATCGCTCCGCCGCGCTGTTTGCTTCTTACTTGGGCGCGGCGGCCGGTGCGGGCTCGTGCGTGGTGGTGTCGCCACCATGCTTTTCGCCCGACATGTCGACCTTGTCGCCGGCCTTCGAAATCACGTACAGGGCAATGGCGGCAAAGATGACGAAGCCGACGACGATTTTCCACATGGTGCTGTCTCCTGAAGAGGATGGGGATGGTGAGAAGGGTTCAAGGGCTCGAGGGGCTCAAGAAAAGGGCCTCATGCCGTTGGATGGCATGAAGCCCCTTTGTTGAACGGAGGGCCGCCTGCGCAGCCCTCCTTTCGCGTGTGCGATGTGCGTTCGCGATCGATCAGTCGTTCGCGTAGATGTCCACGTCCTTCGTCTCGCGGATGAACAGCGTGCCGATCACCAGCGTGATGCCCGCGATGATGATCGGGTACCAGAGGCCGTTGTACATGTTGCCGGTCGAGGCCACGATGGCGAAGGCGGTGGTCGGCAGCAGGCCGCCGAACCAGCCGTTGCCGATGTGGTACGGCAGGCTCATCGAGGTGTAGCGGATACGGGTCGGGAACATCTCGACCAGCATCGCGGCGATCGGGCCGTAGACCATCGTCACCAGCAGCACCAGCCAGAACAAGAGCACGATCGTCAGCACCTTGTTGATCTTGGCGGGATCGGCCTTGGCCGGGTAGCCCGCGATCTTCAGGTCTTCGGCCACGCCCTTCTTGAAGGCGGCGATGGACTTGACGGTGTTCTCGTCGAACTTGGAGTTCACGACCACGCCGGTGGGCGCCTCGATCGTCTTGCTGCCGATCTTCACGACGGCGGCAGAGCCCGGCGCGCCGGCCACGTTCTCATAGCTCACCGAGTTCTGCACGAGGTAGCGCTTGGCGATGTCGCACGAGCTCTTGAAGTCGATCTCGCGGGCCACCGGGTTGCCCTGGAAGGAGCAGGTCGCCGGGTCGGCCGTCACCGTGACGCCGGCCGTGGCCTGTGCGCGGGCAAGGTCGGGGTTGGCGGCTTCGGTCAGCATCTTGAAGACCGGGAAGTACGTGACCACGGCCAGCAGGCAGCCGGCCATGATGATGGGCTTGCGGCCGATCTTGTCCGACAGCGTGCCGAAGATCACGAAGAAGGGCGTGCCCAGCAGCAGTGCGGCGGCAATCATCAGGTTGGCCGTGGTCGCATCGACCTTCAGCTGTGCCGTGAGGAAGAAGAGCGCATAGAACTGGCCCGAGTACCAGACCACCGCCTGGCCAGCCGTGAGGCCGACCAGCGCCAGGATCACGATCTTGAGGTTCTTCCATTGGCCGAAGGATTCGGCCAGCGGCGCCTTCGAGGTCTTGCCCTCGGCCTTCATCTTCTGGAAGGCGGGCGACTCCGACAGCGTCAGGCGAATCCACACCGAGATGCCCAGCAGCAGGATCGACACCAGGAACGGAATGCGCCAGCCCCAGTCGTTGAATGCGGCTTCGCCCATGAACTCGCGCACGCCCAGGATCACCAGCAGGCTCAGGAACAGGCCGAGCGTTGCCGTGGTCTGGATCCACGAGGTGTACGCACCGCGCTTGCCGTGCGGCGAGTGCTCGGCCACATAGGTGGCGGCACCGCCGTACTCGCCGCCGAGCGCGAGGCCCTGCAGCATGCGCAGCGCGATCAGGATCACCGGCGCCGCGACGCCGATGGTCGCGTAGCTGGGCAACAGGCCGACGATGAACGTCGACAGGCCCATGATCAAAATCGTCACCAGGAAGGTGTACTTGCGCCCGATCATGTCGCCCAGGCGGCCGAACACGATGGCGCCGAACGGACGCACCAGGAAGCCGGCGGCGAACGCCAGCAGCGCGAAGATGAAGGCAGCGCCCGCATCCAGCCCGCTGAAGAACTGCTTGGCGATGATCGCCGCGAGCGAACCGTAGAGATAGAAGTCGTACCACTCGAACACGGTGCCGAGCGAGGAGGCGAAGATGACTTTCTTCTCCTCCGAGGACATGGGCCGGGGGGCCGGATGCGGCACTCCCCGTGAATCTAGTGTGGCGGCCATTGCGTCGTCTCCTGTGTGTTTGCGTTCATGCGGCACCCGGTATCCGGGGCCGTGAGGCATTCTTGGAGGCGTGACTGACCCGAGACTTGCGCGAAACTGAACCGATGCTTACGGATTAAGGTGAAACCCGTGGGGCGCGTTTCAGCCTGTAAGAAATCGCAACCCTGCTCGGGTTTGTCCTCAGGCGCCTTTTCAGGCCTTGCTGCTGCGCAGCAAAGAGGGGCGCTGGTCGGCCGAGGTCCATGCGGGGCCGTCGAACCACGCATCGCCGGCAAGGTACGAACGCAGCATCGCGAGGCCGTCGAAGCCCCAGAAGAGGCGGCCGTCGACCACATAGGCGGGCGTGCCGAACACGCCGAGCGCGAGCGCTTCGTCGGTGTTGCGCTTCAGGAGCGCCTTGCTCTCGTCGCTGCCCGCTTCGCGGTTGGGTTGCAGTTGCGCGGTGAGCGCCGCGAGCCGCGCGGCATCGCCGGCTTCTTCGCCGCCGCGCCACACGTTGCGAAAGATCGTCTCGGCCACCAGGCGGCTGATGCTGCCGTCATCGCTCGTCGAGACCGCGAGCCGAAGGTGCGCGAGCGGGTTGTAGGGGTGCGAGGCCGGCATCTCGATCTGGATGCCGTTCGCGTGGCCGAGCCACAGCACATGGCGGTAGGTCCAGCTGCGCTTCGACGGAATCTCGGCCGGTCCGAGCTGACCATGTTGCTTCAGCAGTGCGCCCAGCAGCACCGGCTTGTAGGCCACGCTGTAGCTCAGCCCTTCGAGCGCCTCCGGCAGGTGCTCGAATGCGAGGTGCGCGTAGGGCGAGATGAAGTCGAGATAGAAGTCGATGTGCTTCATGCGTCGGTGTCTCCAGAGGTTTCCGGGATTTCCGGGATTTCTGGAACACGCCAGATGCCGGCCCGGGCCCGCAACTCTATCGCGCGCCACACGCCGCGGCGCGCGTCGTCTTCCATCTTGCTCCAGCCCGCGATCTCGGGAATGGTGCGCAGGCACCCCTCGCAGAAGCCGCTCAGGCGGTCCATGCGGCAGACCGAGGTGCAGGGCGAGGGAACGTCTTCGGGCAGGTCGCGCACGGCGACCGCGCGTGCAGCCAGGGTCTCGGCTTCCGCGAAGTTCAAACCACGTCCGCCACCGGCGCGCCGGTGAGGGCTTCGAGGTCCTGCGGCCGGAGCTGGAACACCGCATGCGGATGGCCCGCCGCAGCCCAGATCTCCTCGAAGCGGAACAGCTCGCGATCGATCAGCACCACCGGCTTCGTCGCATGCCCCACCGGCGACACGCCGCCGATGGTGAAGCCGGTGCGCGCCTTCACGAACTCGGCATCGGCGCGGCCGGTCTTGCCGACGAGCGCATCGACTTTTTTCTCGTCCACGCGCTTGTCGCCCGAGGTGATGACCAGCACCGCCACGTCGTCGCTCTTGCGGCGGAAGATGATGCTCTTGGCGATCTGCCCGACCGCGATGCCGAGGGCATCGGCCGCCTGCTGCGCGGTGCGGCAGGCGTCGTCGAGCATGCGGGGGGAATGAGGATGGCCGGCGTCCTGCAGCACGCGGGACACGCGCTGGACGCCTTCGGGGAGGGAGTGGAGTTCAGAGCCGCACATGGATTCGAATCTACAGGATCGGTTTTCAAGCGCTGCGCTTGAACATGAAGAGGAATGCGCCCATCGCCATCAGCACGCCGCCGAAGACGCGGTTCTGCGCGCGGCGCGCACGCACCGAACGCAGCACGCCCTGCAGCCGCGCGGCCAGCCAGGCGTAGCCGTGCATCACGGTCACATCGACCATCACCGTCGTGGCCAGCAGCACCAGCAACTGCAGCCACAACGGACGCGTCGGCTCGATGAACTGCGGCAGCACGGCCGCCATGAAGACGATGCCCTTGGGGTTCGTCACGTTGGTGAGGAAACCGCGCAGTACGCGCTGCCGTGTCGTGAGGTCGGGCTCGCCGGCGGACTCCGACGCATCGCCGTTCACCGCCGCGACCGGCGCGCGCCACTGGCGCCAGCCCAGCCACAGCAGATAGCAGGCGCCGACGACCTTGATCACCGTGAACGCGGTCGCCGAAGCGGTGAGCACCGCGCCCACGCCGAGCCCCGCCACCAGCAGGATCACGGCGAGGCCCAACTGCAGGCCGACGATGGTCGCCGTGGTGCGCCGCACGCCGTAGCTGAGCCCATGGCTCATGCTGAGCACCGCGCCCGATCCGGGCGACACCGCGATGACGCAACTGGCCACCAGAAATGCAAGCCAGACATGCAGGTCCACGAAAACTCCTGTGCTTGTTGTTGTCGAGTCTTCAGCCGGCCCGCTTGGTGCGGATGGCCTTCGACGCGCGCGAGTTCGGCTCGCGGCCCAGCGCCTCGCTGATGTAGACGCCCGCGTCGATCAGCTTGTCCAGGTCGATGCCGGTCTCGATGCCCATGCCGTGCAGCATGTAGACCACGTCCTCGGTCGCGACATTGCCCGTCGCGCCCTTGGCATACGGGCAGCCGCCCAGGCCCGCCGAGGACGACTGGAAGTTCCACACGCCCATCTCGAGCGCCGCCAGCGTGTTGACCAGCGCCTGCCCGTAGGTGTCGTGGAAGTGGCCGGAAATGGCATCGACTTCGAAGTGCGCCAGCGTGGCTTCCATGGCCGCCTGCACCTTGCGCGGCGTGCCCACGCCGATGGTGTCGGCCACATCCACGCGCTGCACGCCGATGCCCTTCATCAGTTGCGCGAGATAGCCAACCTTGGCCGGCGCGATCTCGCCTTCATAGGGGCAGCCGACCGTGCACGACATCGCGCCGCGCACACGAATGCCCTTCTCGAGCGCCCCTGCCACCACCGGCGCGAATCGCTCGATGCTCTCGGCGATCGAGCAGTTGATGTTCTTCTGGCTGAAGGCCTCGCTCGCGGCGCCGAACACCACGATCTCGTCGGGCCACTCTTCGCGCGGTGCGGCGATGGCGGCCTCGAAGCCCTTCATGTTGGGCGTGAGCACCGAGTAGAGAACGCCGGGCTTGCGCACGATGCCGTGCATCACCTCGGCGTTGTCGGCCATCTGCGGCACCCACTTGGGCGAGACAAAACTGGTGACTTCGATTTCCTGGAGCCCCGCATCCTGCAGGCGATGCACGAGGCCGATCTTGACCTCGGCCGAGACGGGCTGCTTTTCGTTCTGCAGGCCGTCGCGCGGGCCGACGTCGACGAGCTTGACGCGGGTGGGGAGTTTCATGGGATGTCTCTTGTGTCGCGGGAGGATGAAAAAGCCGTCTTCGATTGTCGGACACCTGGGAAGGCCCTGCCTGGTACAGACCGCGCGGAAGGTAGCAATGCGCGCCAGAGCGGTTGCAAATGGTGCCAGCCCCGCGTTCATCGCTCGGGTTGGAGGTCCGATCGCTCCAGCATGCTCGTGCGAAACGCCACCTTGCGCACGATCGCGGCGAAGGCGCGCGTGGGCGCCGACTCGCGCGCCTTCTGCGACCACAACATGCCCGGCGTGCGCACCGGCGTCGGGCTCTCCAGCCGCACGGTGGCAAGGCCCGAGTTTGGCTGCACCGCGTTGGCCGAGACGATGGCCGCGAGCTGCGTCTTGGCGACCAGCCCCATGATCGGCGCCAGCGTGTTGATCTCGGCCACCACCTGCGGCTCGGCACCGCAGGAGCGGAAGCACTCGTCGAGCATCTGCCGCGTCGCGAAGCTCGCGGGCAGCAGCACCATCGGCATTCTGTGCAGCTCCACCATGCGCACGCGCTTGCGGCGCGCGAGCGGATGGTTTTCGGCCACCACCAGCACCATCTCCTCGTTGTAGAGCGGCTCGAACTGCAGCGTCCCGGGCACGCCGGGCCGGTAGGCGATGCCCAGGTCGAGCGTGCCCGCCTGCAGCCGTTCGGCGATCAGGTCGGCCGCGAGCTCGTCGACCCTCACGCGCACCCGCGGATAGCGCTTCTGGAAGCCCGCGATGCAGTCCGGAATGAAGCCGAGGTTGAAGGTGTGGGTCGAGCCGATGCGCAGCTCGCCGGCCGCGGCTTCGGGATCTTCGCGCAGGGCGCCGAGGCCGCGGTCGATTTCCTGCAGCGCGCGGGTCGCGTGGTGCAGGAAGGCCTCGCCCGCTTCCGTCAACGCCACGCGCTTGCCGATACGGTCGAAGAGCAGCGTGCCCAGTTCCTCTTCCAGCTGCTTGATCTGGTGCGACAGCGTCGACTGCGTCACATGCAGCCGCTCGGCCGCGCGGGTGAAGTTGAGCGAGCCGGCCAGCGCGCTGAAGTAGCGCAGGTGACGCAATTCCATGGAGATCCCCGGTGCCTCGAACGATCGATGGCATCGATGGTATCCATGCAAATCCATCATTGTTAAAAATCGTCGCGCCTGCATAGAGTTCGCCCCAGCCACGAACACACAGGAGACAACGCGGTGCACAAAGTCCTCAGCGGCATCAAGGTGCTGGAGCAAGGCACATTCATCACCGGGCCGGCGGCAGGCATGTTCCTCGCCGACCTGGGCGCCGAGGTGGTGAAGCTCGAGCAGCCGGGCAGCGGCGATCCGTTCCGCTCCTTCCGCGGCGGCCTCTACAGCCCGCACTTCCAGACCTACAACCGCAACAAGCGCAGCATCACGCTCAACCCCAAGCTGCCCGAAGACGCGGCGGTGTTCGACGAGCTGGTGAAGGAATCGGACGTCTACATCCAGAACTTCCGCCCCGGCGCGGCCGAGCGGTTGGGTGCGGGCGAGGCGCGGCTGCGCGCGCTCAACCCGCGGCTGGTGTACTGCGCGATCAGCGGCTTCGGCCAGACCGGCCCGGCCGCCAACCGCCCCGCCTACGACACGGTGGCGCAGGCGGCCAGCGCCTTCCTCAAGCTGCTGGTGAACCCGGCCAATCCGCGCGTGGTGGGCCCGGCCGTGGCCGATGCGATGACCGGCTTCTACGCAGCCTACGGCGTGATGGGCGCGCTGGTGGAACGCGGGCGCACCGGCCAGGGCCGCAAGGTCGAGGTGTCGATGCTCGAGGCCATGTGCCACTTCAACCTCGATGCTTTCACGCACTACTTTTCCGAGAACGAGATCATGGGTCCGTTCAGCCGGCCGAGCGTCTCGCAGTCGTACGTGCTGGAGTGCGCCGACGGCCTGTGGATCGCGCTGCACATGTCGTCGCCCGAGAAGTTCTGGCAGGGCCTGGCCAACGCCATCGAGCGGCCCGACCTCTTTCAGGATGTGCGCTTCGCCTCGCGCGAGGGCCGCATCGCGCACCAGAACGACATGATCGCCCTGCTCGACGGCCTGTTCCGCGCACGCACCCGCGCCGACTGGTGCGCGCGGCTGGAGGCCGAAGACGTGCCGCACGCCCCCATGTACGACACCCGTGAAGCGATGGAAGACCCTCAGGCCCGCCACCTGCAACTCGAGGTGAGCGCGCCGCACCCCGAAGGCGGCGAGTGGCGGACCATCCGCTCGCCCGTGAGCTTCGACGGCGAACGGCCGCTCGAGGTCACCGCGCCGCCCCTGCTGGGCGCGGACAACGAGGCCATCGTCGAACCGATACGGCGGCGTCTGCAAGCCACGACCTGACGCCATCCCATCGCCACAAGAAAAAGGAGACAAGCCCCATGACCCCCTCGAACGAGAACGAGCTCACCCAGGCCGCGCTGCAGCGCCTGGAGGGCGCCGCCGACCCGCGCTTCGCAGAAGTGATGCGCTCGCTCATCACCCACCTGCACGCCTTCATCCGCGAGGTCGATCTGCAGCCCGGCGAATGGATGGCCGGCATCGAGTTCCTCACCGCCGTGGGCCAGGCCTGCGACGACAAGCGCCAGGAGTTCATCCTGCTGTCGGACACGCTCGGCGCTTCGATGATGGTGGTGATGCTCGACCAGCTGCGCGCCGCCGCCCGCACAGGCCAATCAAGCCAGGCCGGCAAGACGCTGCACGCGACCGAGACCACCGAGGCCACGGTGCAGGGCCCCTACTACTGGGACGGCGCGCCCGACCTGCCTCTCGGCGCCGACATCGCGCCCGGCGTGCGCGGCGAGCCCGCCTTCTACAGCGGCCGCGTCACCGACACCCGCGGCCAGCCGCTCGCCAACGCGCTGCTCGACATCTGGTCGGGCGACGGCGAGGGCGTGTACGACATGCAGGTCGAAGGCGCGGGCATGGCGGCGCGTGCGCGCATCCGCACCGACGCCGAGGGCCGCTACTGGTTCTGGTCGATCAAGCCCTCGTACTACCCGGTGCCGGTCGACGGCCCGGTGGGCCGCATGCTCGCCGGCATGGGCCGCCACCCCAACCGGCCCGGCCACATCCACATGAAGGTGGCGGCCGAAGGGCACGTGCCGGTGACCACGCATCTCTTCGTCGCGGGCAGCCCCTACATCGATTCGGATGCGGTGTTCGGCGTGCGGCCCAGCCTCGTCGTCGACTTCGAATCGCACCCGCCCGGAAAGGCGCCCGACGGCCGCGCGATCGAGCGGCCGTACTGGTCCGCGCACTACGACTTCCATCTCCAACCCGAGGCCGCCTGAGCCCCGATCCACCCCGACCCACTGCGTACGCTCTCATGAAAATCGGCAAATCCACCGTCCCGCGCACCGCCATCTGCACCTCGGACGAACACACCATCGTCGTTCGCGGGCAGGACCTGTGCCGTGACCTGATCGGCAAGCTCTCGTTCGCGGATTACTTCTTCCTGCTGCTCACCGGCAAGCAGCCCGACGCGGCCTGCAGCACCGTGCTCAACGCCACGCTGGTGGCCATCGCCGAGCATGGGCTCGTGCCCAGCGTGCAGGCCAGCCGCATGACCTTCGCCGCCGCGCCCGACGCACTGCAGGGCGCAGTCGCCGCGGGCATCCTGGGCTGCGGCTCGGTGATCCTCGGCGCGTCGGAAACCGCGGGACGCCTCTTCGCCGACGTGGCGGCGCGCGTCGATGCGGGCGAAGCGCTCGACGAGGTGGCCGCCGACACGATCCGCAAGCTGAAGGAAAGCCGCCAGGCCATCCCCGGCTACGGCCACCCGCTGCACAAGGCCAACGACCCGCGGGTGGACCGGCTCATCGAAGTGGCCGCCGAAGCCGGCGCCGACATGCGCTACGTGCGCATCGCGCAGGCGCTGGAGCGCGTGATCCCCGGCATCGTGGGCCGCGAGTTGCGCATGAACGTCTCGGCCGCCATTCCGGCCGTGCTGCTGGGCGTGGGCTTTCCGGTGGCGTCGCTGCGCGGCGTGCCGATCCTTGCGCGCACCGCGGGCCTGATCGCGCACCTGGCCGAAGAGGCCGAGACGCCGAGCGGCTTCGCCCTCTCCTACCAGGCCACGCGCGAACTGCAGTACGACGGCCAGGTGCCAGCGGGCTTCGGGAGCGCGGCATGAAGCGCCGCCTGCTGCTCGCCAGCGCACTGCTGGCCGCGGGCGCAGCGCTCGCGCAAGGTTCGCCGCGCCCGCTGAAGATCGTGGTGCCCTTCGGGGCCGGCACCTCCACCGACATCGTCGGCCGCATCCTGGCCGATGCGCTGGGCCGGCAGCTCGGCGTGGCCGCGATCGTGGAGAACAAGCCCGGCGCGGGCGGCTCGATCGGCAGCGAGCAGGTCGCGCGCGCCACCGATGGCCAGACGCTCCTGATGGGCACGGTCGGCACGCATGCGATCAACCCCTCGCTCTACAAGCGCCTGTCCTACCAGCCGCTGCGCGACTTCGTGCCGCTGGGCTTTGCGGGCGCCACGCCCACGCTGCTGGTGGTGCCGGCCAACTCGCCGTGGAAGAGCGTGGCCGACCTGGGGGCCGCGACCGGCAACGTGAACTTCGCCTCGGCCGGGAACGGCACTTCGGGCCACCTCGCGGGCGAGCTGCTCAATGTGCGCCTCGCGAAGAACTTCATGCATGTGCCCTACCGCGACGGCGCGCAGGCCATGACCGAACTCATGGCCGGCAACGTGCAGTTCATGTTCTATCACCCGGCCGCGGTGATGCCGCAGGTGCGCGCGGGCAAGCTGCGCGCGCTCGGCGCGTCGGGCGCCAAGCGCAGCGCCGCCGCACCCGATGTGCCCACGCTGATGGAGCAAGGCGTGAAGGACTTCGACCTCGTCGCGTGGTTCATGTTGTATGCGCCCACCAGCATGCCGGCCGCGCAACGCGACCGCCTGCGCGAGGCCACGCGCCAGGTGCTGGCCCAGCCCGAGGTGCGCGAGAAGCTTGCGCAGCAAGGCATCGAACACGCCGAGATGAACACCGAGCAACTCGACGCCTTCGCGCGCACCGAGATCGCCAAGTGGGGCGAGGCCGTGCGCCGCTCGGGCGCGCAGATCGACTGACGGGCGCGCACGGCGCGAGCCCGCAAGCGCAAAGGAGTCCAGGCCCTCGACGGATCAACAGGGCGAAGAAGAAGAGCACCGGCCGCAGAGCCGATTCAAGCAAACAAAAGCGGGCACGACCCGCGACAGGAGACATTCATGCGTTCGACATTCAAATGGCTGGCCGGCCCCTTCATCGGCCTCCTTCTCGGCCTCGCGTGCAGCTTCGCATTCGCGCAGGGCGCGGCCTGGCCCAGCAAGCCGATCCGCATCGTGGTGGGCTTCGCGCCCGGCACACCGCCGGACATCTTCGCGCGGCTGTATGGCGAATACATGGCGCGCCAACTCGGCGTGCCGGTGGTGATCGACAACAAGCCCGGCACCGCCGGCAACCTGGCCTCCGACGCGGTGGCGAAAGCGCCGCCCGACGGCTACACCTACCTCTACAACCTGTCGACGGCGTTCACGATCAACCCGTACATCTACGCCAAGCTGCCCTTCGATCCGCAGAAGGACCTGGTGCCGGTCGCGACCACGATGCGGCAGGGGCTGGTGCTGATCGCGAGCCCGAAATTCCCGGCCAGGTCGGTCAAGGAACTGATCGCCGCCGCGAAGGCGAAGCCGGGCACGATCTCGCATGCCTCCTACGGCGCGGGGAGCCCGTCGCACCTGATCGTGGAATGGTTCAAGGACGAGACCGGCACCGACATGCTGCACGTTCCCTACCGCGCGAGCCCAGTGGCCGACGTGGTGGGCGGGCAGGTCGACACGGTGATGGAGCCAATCGCCACCGGCTACCAGCTCATCAGCAGCGGCCGCGTGCAGGCCCTCGCCTATTCCGGCCCGAGCCGCCACCCCGCGATGCCCGATGTGCCCACGCTCTCCGAAGTGGTGCCGGGCCTCGTGATGACTTCATGGCACGGCCTCTGGGCGCCGGCAGCGACGCCGGTTGCGATACAGCAGCGCTTCAACGCCGTGATGATCGAAGCCAGCAAGGACCCCGACCTGGCCAAGCGCATCCGCGACCTGAACAGCGAGCCGCTCGGACTCACGCAGGCCGAGATGGCCGCGGCGGTGCGGCGCGATGCAGACATTTACAGCCGCATCGTGAAGGCCAAGAACATCCGGGTGGATTGAAGCGATGCGCTAGATGGTTTCGCGCTGCGCGAAGCCATCGGGCACATCGTCCGTGGCCGGCGCATCGTTCACATCGACCGCATCCACGCGCGCACCCGCCGGCCCCTGGCGCGCCCAGCGGACCAGCGCCTCGACGGCATTGGCGTCTCCGGCCGCGAGCGCCTCCACGCTGCCGTCGCGCCGGTTGCGTACCCAGCCGCGCACGCCGAGCCGCTGCGCGGCCTGCACCATCGACCAGCGATAGCCCACGCCCTGCACGAGGCCGCGGACGACGAGATGGCGGGTGACGATGGCGTTGGCGTTCATGAACAGTGGTCAGTACGACTTGGGCAACCCCAGCGCCTTCTCGGCGATGAAGTTCAGGATCATCTGCGGGCTCACCGGCGCGATGCGCGGAATGTAGCTCTCGCGCAGCAACCGCTCGACATGGTATTCCTTGGCATAGCCCATGCCACCCAGCGTGAGGACGGCGTTCTGGCAGGCGTCGTGCGCCGCCTCGGCCGCGAGGTACTTGGCGGCGTTGGCCTCGATGCCGCAGGGCTCGTTCGCGTCGTACAGCGTGGCGGCCTTGAGCATCATCAGGTCGGCCGCTTCCAGGTTGGCCCAGGCGCGTGCGAGCGGATGCGCCACGCCCTGGTTCTGGCCGATGGGCCGGCCGAAGACGACGCGCTCCTGCGCGTACTGCGAGGCGATGCGCAGCGCGGCGCGGCCGATGCCGATGGCTTCTGCCGCGATCAATATGCGCTCGGGGTTGAGGCCGTGCAGGATGTATTCGAAGCCGCGCCCTTCCTCGCCGATGCGGTCTTCTTCCGGCACCTCGAGGCCATCGATGAAGAGCATGTTCGAGTCCACCGCCGCGCGGCCCAGCTTGTGGATCTCTCGCACCTCGACCTTGCTGCGGTCCAGCGCCGTATAGAACAGCGTGAGGCCTTGCGTGGGCTTCTTCACCTGGTCGATGGGCGTGGTGCGCGTGAGGATCAGCATGCGGTCGGCCACCTGCGCGGTCGATATCCAGATCTTGCGGCCGTGCAGCAGATAGCTGCCATTCGGCTGGCGCACCGCCTGCGTCTTGAGGCTGGTGGTGTCGAGCCCCGCATCGGGCTCGGTCACGGCGAAACAGGCCTTCTCGGTGCCCGCGATCAACGGCGGCAAAAAGCGCTGGCGCTGCGCCTCGCTGCCGAACACCACCACCGGGTTGAGGCCGAAGATGTTCATGTGCACCGACGACGCGCCCGACATGCCCGCGCCCGACGCGCTGATGGCGCGCATCATCAGCGCCGCCTCGGTGATGCCCAAGCCCGCGCCGCCCTGCGCCTCGGGCATCGCGATGCCGAGCCAGCCGCTTTCGGCGACGGCGCGGTGGAACGCGTGCGGGAACGCGGCGCGCTCGTCGTGGTCGCGCCAGTAGTCGATGGGGAAGTCTTCGCAGAGGCGCTCGATGGCGGCGACGAGCGAGCGCTGGTCTTCGTTCAGGGAGAAATTCATTCGCTGTTGTCTTTCGTGGGTTCCGGCTGCAGCGTGACGCCGCGCGCAAGCATCCGGTCGATCTCGTCGTCCGTGTAGCCTGCTTCGCGCAGCAACTCCACGCTCTGTTCGCCGATGCGCGGCGCAGGGCGGCGGATCGACGCGGGCGTGGCGCTGTAGCGCCCAACCGGCGCGAGCGTGCGGATGCGGCCTTCGCTCGGATGATCGAACTCGGGAAAGAAACCGACAGCGCGCAGGTGCGGATCGCCCAGCAGGCTTTCGGTCGTGTGCAGGCGCGCGACCGGAATGTCGGCCTCTTCCAGCACCACCATCCATTCGTCGCTGCCGCGCGTGGCCATCACTTCGGCGACGAACGCATAGACCGCGCCGATGTTCGCGGCGCGCGCCGTGTGCGTGCCGAACATCGGTGAGGCGCGCAGCTCGGGTCGGCCGATCACGTCGAAGAAAGCCTGCCAGTGCTTGTCGTTGTAGATGAGCACGCTGAGGTGGCCGTCGGCCGTCGCATAGGGCTTGCGGTGCGGCGCGAGCAGGCGCGCATAACCGGTGGGGCCGAGCGGCGGCTCGAAGCTGTGGCCGCCGAGGTGGTCGCCCATCACGAACTGCGAGAGCGCCTCGAACATCGGCACCTCGACCGCCTGGCCCTTGCCAGTGCGCTGTGCGCTGAGCACCGCGGCGAGCAGCGCGATGGCGGCCTGCAGGCCCACGGCACGGTCGGCGAGCGTGACGGGCGCGTAGCGCGGCGCATCACCGCTTTGCTGCGCGAAAAGCGAGGCGACGCCGGCCGCGCCCTGGATCAGGTCGTCGTAAGCGGGCTTGCCGGCGTACGGGCCGTCTTCGCCGTAGCCGAACGCGCCGAGATAAACGATCTTCGGGTTGACCGCTGCCACGGCCTCATAGCCGAGCCCCAACCGCGCCATCGCCTGCGGGCGCGTGTTGTAGATGAGCGCATCGCAACCCGCCGCAAGCCGCAGGCACGCCTCGCGGCCTTCGGGCTGCTTCAGGTCGAGCACGATCGAGCGCTTGTTGCGGTTCAGGTGCATCGCCATCGCGCCCATGCCGGCGTGCCGCATCGGGCCGACGGCACGCAGGTTGTCGCCCGAAGGCGGCTCGACCTTGATGACATCGGCACCAAGATCGCCGAGCGTCTGCGTGGCGTAGGGGCCCATCACCACGGCCGTGAGGTCGAGGATGCGGATGCCGTCGAGGGGTCCGGTGCTGTTCATGTCTTGGTGTTGGTATTGGCTCCTTCCCCCTCTGGGGGAAGGCTGGGATGGGGGCAGGCAGAGCGCCCGATGGATACGCCCGCTTGCCCCCACCCCGGCCCTCCCCCAGCGGGAGAGGGAGAAACACAGATTGCTCATTCGGGCTGAATGCCGGCGGCCTGGATCAGCTTCTTCCACTTGGCCAGTTCGGACACGGTGAACGCACCCAGCTCCTCCGGCGTGCTGCCGAACGCATCGAAGCCCAGCTTGCTCACGCGCTCGCGAAACACCGCGCCATTCGCCATCTCCGACAACGCCTTGTTGAGCTTGAGCACGATGTCGCGCGGCGTGCCGGCCGGCGCGAACACGCCGTTCCACGAAGTGATGTCGAAACCCTTGAGCTCCGGCGTGTCGGCCAGCGGCGGCAGTTCGGGAAAGAGCTTGGTGCGCTCCTGCGTGGTGACCGCGATCGCGCGCATCTTGCCGGCCTTCACCGTGGTGAGCCCCGCGGCGAGGTCGACCACCATCATCGACACCTGCCCGCCGATCAGGTCGGCAATCGCCGGCGGCGTGCTCTTGTAGGGCACGTGCAGCATCGGCACGCCGCTCATGCGCGAGAGCGTGGCGCCGCTCACGATGCCGGTGCTGTTGCCGCTCGCATAGGTCAGCTTGCCCGGATGCGCGCGGCCCCAGGCCAGCAGCTCGGCCACGCTCTTGACCGGCAGGTCGTTGTTGACCACCAGCATGAACGGCAGGTTGCCCATGCGGCTGACCGGTGCGAAGTCCTTCACCGGGTCGTAGGGCAGCGACTTCATGAGGCTCGGGTTGGCCGAGTGCGTGGTGTTGGTGGTCATGAAGAGCGTGTAGCCATCGGGCGGCGCCTTGGCCACCGCCTCCGCGCCGATCACGCCGTTGGCGCCCGCCTTGTTGTCGACGATGACCGAGCCCTTGAGCGCCTCGCCGAGCATCTGCCCGGTGATGCGCGCCACCGCGTCGGTGCCGCTGCCGGCCGCGAAGGGCACGACGAGCTTGATCGGCTGCTTCGGGTAGCCGCTGTCCTGCGCGAAGGCCCAGGGCGCGGCCCCTGCGAGGCCCGCCGCGGCGCTGATGGAAATGAAACGGCGGCGGCTTTCCACCGCGACTGTTTCTGTCGCGTTCTTCGTCTGCATGGTTTTTGTCTCCGGGTGGTTGTCGTTCAGGGCCGGCTCACGCGCTCCGGCAGTTCCTCGTACGGCGGGCTGTAGATCACCAGCACGCGCACCGGCTCGTCGCTCACCACCGTGAAGGTGTGCATCGCGTCGGCCGGAAAAAAGCAGCTGTCGCCGGGGTGCAGCTCCTGCCGCTGGCCGCCCACCTCGGCGACCGCGCGGCCTTCGAGCATGTAGCAGACCTGCTCGATGCCCGGGTGCGCATGCGGCAGCGCGCCCTTGCCCTTCTGGATGTGTCCCACCAGCACCTCGAGCTGCTTTGCGCCCACGGTCTCGGGGCCGATCAGCCGCTTGTTCAGCGTGCCGGTGTGGTTGGCAGGGTGGTAGCCGGTGATCTCGTCCTCGCGGACGAAGTAGCGTGCAGCGGTGGCGGTAGCGGTGGCAGTCATCGGGGGCTTTCTGTCTTGGGTTCGATCGCAAGGCACGCCGAACGCAGCATCGCGGCGATGTCCTCGATGCGCGGCTCCACGCGATAGCGCGGGCCGGCGACCGAGATCGCATAAGCCTCGCCGCCGATGCGCAGCGGCCAGGCAAGGCCGATCAGGTCGGGAATGCTTTCGCCGAGGTTGCCGTACCAGCCGCGCGCGGCGGAGCGCTGCAGTTCGTCCTCGATGGCGTCGGCGGTGGTGAGCGTGGCGTCGGTGAGTGGCAGGAGCGCCGTGCCTTCGAGGAGCTTGCGGCGCGCCTCGGGCGCGAGCGTGGAGAGCAGCGCACGGCCCAGCGAGTTGGCATACGCCGGGCGCGTCTCGCCCGATTCGGCCGTGTAGCGGATGCGCTGCGGCGCGCTCAGCACGTCGAGGTAGACGACGTGCCCCGCATCCCGGAACTTGCCGAACACCACGGTCTCGCGGGCGGCGTCGCGCAGTTCTTCGAGCGTGGCCTTCACCCGGTCGAGCACCGGATCGTGCGCGGCGATGACCTGCGCCATCGCGAGCAGCCGGCCCGTCGGGTAGTAGCCCTGGCGACGGCCGGTCTCGTACATGTAGCCCTGCTCTTCGAGCGTGCGGATGAGACCGAGGCAACTCGACACCGGCATGTCGAGCAGCCGCGCCATCTCGGACAGCGCCAGCGGCTGCTTCTCCCGGGCAAAGAGCTCGACGATCTCGATCACGCGAAACGCTGTTTTCACAACCATGAAGAAATTTTCTCGTATGTGAAAAACAAACGTGTCAGGGTTTCCCCTTTGTTCGCCTCCTTTCAGCCAGATCGTCGGTAGCGCATCGCGTCAGTAGCCGCGGACGGGATCGACGATGCCGTTGACCGGCCGCCCCTCTTCCATCGCGCGGATCTTCCCGGCGATCTGGGTGATGGACTCCTCGCGCAGCGTGCGCGCCGAGCCGTGCGGGGTCACGGTGATCTTGGGGTGGCGCCAGAAGGCATGGTCGGCCGGCAGCGGCTCGACCTGGAACACATCGAGCGTCGCGCCCGCGAGTTCGCCGGCATCGAGCATCGGGATCAGGTCGTCTTCGACCAGATGCCCGCCGCGCGCGATGCTGATGAGATAGCCCTCGGGCTTCAGCTTGCCCAGCGTCTTGCGGTTCAGGATGCCGCGCGTCGCATCGGTCAGCGGCAGCAGGTTGACCAGCACGCGCGTGGACGCGAGAAACTCGTCGAACTGCGCTTCGCCGCTGAACACCTGCACGCCATCGATGGCCTTGGGGGAGCGGCTCCAGCCCAGCACCGGGAACTCGAATTGCGCCACGGCCTTGGCCACGCGCTCGCCCAGCACGCCGAGCCCCATGATCCCGACCGGAAAATCGCGCCGCAGCTTCGGCTTGCGGTAGCTCCACTTGCCTTCGCGCGCGTCGGCTTCGTACACATCGAACTCGCGGAAGTGGCGGATGAGCGTGTGGCACACGTACTCGGCCATCTGCACCGACATGCCCGCATCGTCGAGCCGCACGATGCGCGTGTGCGCGGGCACCTTGAGCTTGAGCAGCGCATCGACACCCGCGCCGATGTTGAAGATGCCCCGCAGTTGCGGCTGCTGGTCGATGAACTCCTGCGGCGGCGCCCACACCACGGCGTGGTCGGCCTGCGGCGCGCCGGGCTTCCATGCTTCGATGACGGCATCGGGGAGTTCGGCCTTGAGGCCTTCGATCCAGGGGTCTGGGCGGTTGTCGGTGAGGTAGACGGTGATTCGCATGGGGACGAATCTTAGTGAGGGCGCTGACGCAATGCCCATGGATGGCTATGCTCGAACGCCACCCACACCTCAGCTCATCCGGAGACACCCATGATCAAAGTCAGCGTGATGTACCCCTACACGGCCGACGCCCGCTTCGACCACGCCTACTACCGCGACAAGCACATGCCGCTGCTGAAGGCGCGCATGGGCGATGCCTGCCTTTCGTACACCATCGACAAGGGACTGGGCGGCGGCGCACCTGGATCACCGCCGACCTACATCGGCATGTGCCATGTGTTCTGCGAATCGGTCGAAGCCTTTCAGAAGGCGTTCGGGCCGCATGCGAAGGAGATCAACGGCGATATCAAGAACTACACCGACATCGCGCCGGTGATGCAGATCAGTGAAGTGGTGGTGGGCTGACCGCCCACCTCCCTTCGCTCACGCCGCTTTCGCGCGGCGGCGGCGCCACACCAACCGCACCAGCCACGCGAGCGGCAACCCCACCAGCAACAGCCACGGCAACACAGCCGCCAGGAAGGTGATGAGCACGCCCACGCTTTCCGCAAGCACCGAACCGGCTTCGCGCAGCGCCCGCACCATCGGGTTGTAGCTGCGCCCGCCCTGCACCAGCGTGCGGCTCGGCGTGAACTGGATCTGGATGTGCTGCTTGCTCGTCTGCTGCGCCAGCACCTTGCGCTGGGTGGCGATGGCGTCGAGCTCGGCCTGCGTGTCGGACAGCGTTCGCTGGATCGCCAGCAGGTCGGCCATGGTGCGCTTGGTGACCGTGTCGCGCAGCATCAGCCGCAGGCTGTCGCGGAACTCGATGCGGTTCTTGATGCGCGCCTCGACGTCGATCACCTCGGCCGTCTTGTCCTCGCTCGTGGTGTTCTGCGACACCACCTTGGCGACGCCCGCGAGGCCGCTGAGCAGCTTGTCGACGTCGGCCGGCGCCACGCGCATCTCGAGCATGGCATTGCCGGGCTGCTGCGGCGTTTCGCGCAGCAGCGAGGACGACAGCAACTCGCACTGCAGCGTGCCGCAGAGGTCGCGCACCTTGCCCCAGGCTTCGGCGAGCTGCTCGGGCGGCACTTCGACGTTCAGGTCCTGCCGTACCGCGAGAAAGCGCTGCAGCGGCGCCTCTTGCCCTTGACTTGCATCGGCGGCGGCAGAGGCTTGCTCGACCTGGGGAGCGGCACGCGATCGCTCCTTCATCGCCATGCCGCCGGCAAAGCCCGTGGGGGCCGACATGGGCGCTGGCGGTGGCGCCGCGTCGAGCGAGGCGACCTCGTTGCGCTGGCAACCGGCGAGTGCGAGCGCGGCGGCCAACGTGACGGCGGCGAGGCCCGCGTTGCGGCGAGCGAAGAGGGGCGAAGCGGAGGGCTTGCGATGCGTCATGAAAATCCCTTGAAGTGATGACTACCGCAACTGATACGGGCGAGCCCCCGCAACGGGGTTAACGAATTCGCGGAACGCCCGCGAAGCTGGTCAGGCCGCGGCGGCCATTCGCAGCAGCTCTTCGCCCTCGGCCACCTGCTCGCCGGGCGAGAACATCAGTTCTTCCACCGTACCGTCGGCCGGCGCCGCGATGGTGTGCTCCATCTTCATAGCTTCCATCACGGCCAGCGGCTGGCCGCGGCTGACCTTGTCGCCCGCCTTCACGGCGAAGGACACGACTTTTCCGGGCATCGGCGCGGTGAGCCGGCCGCCTTCGGCCTGCGTGTCGCCCGCGTGGGCGAGGCGGTCGATGGCGGTGATCTTCGTGGCACCCTTCGCGGCGAACACGTGGGCCGTGGCGCCGTCCAGGTGCACGTCGAGCGTCTGGCGCGAACCGCCGAACTCGACCTCGAACTCGCCGGTCGGGAACTGGCCGATGACCAGCGGCCCGGCCGTGCCGCCGGCTTCGAGCCAGAGGCCGCCGTCGCGCTTGTAGGCCAGCACGGCCGTCTGCTCCGCACCGCGGAACTCGAAGTCGAAGTGGCGGCGGTATTCGCCCAATGCGCGCCATCCGTCGCGGCGGGCAAACGGATCGGGCATCTTCGCGGGCCACTCGGTGATCAGCGTGCGCGTGATCGCGGCGGCGGCGGCCATCGGCAGGCCCAGTGCCTCGCGGTCGAACAGAACGGCGCGCTCGCGCTCGATCAGCGCGGTGTCGAGGTTGGCCTTCGAGAACGACTCGGTCGCGAGGATGCCGCGCAAAAACTGCACGTTGGTCGCCACGCCCACGATCTGCACCTGCGCGAGCGCGGCGTCGAGCCGGGCCAGCGCCTCGGCCCGCGTGCTGCCGTGCACGATCAGCTTGGCGATCATCGAGTCGTAGAAGGGCGAGATCTCGCCGCCCTCGCGCACGCCGTCGTCGATGCGCACGCGGCTGCGCTGGAAGGCGGTCGCCTGGGGCTTGCGGTACACGCGCAGCGTGCCGGTGGCGGGCAGGAAGTTGTTGTCGGGGTTCTCGGCGCAGATGCGCGCTTCGATGGCGTGGCCGTGGATCTGCAGGTCCGCCTGCTTGGCGGGCAGCGTCTCGCCGGAGGCCACGCGCAGTTGCCACTCCACGAGGTCGAGGCCGGTGATCGCTTCGGTCACCGGATGCTCCACCTGCAGGCGCGTGTTCATCTCCATGAAGAAGAAGTTCATCTCGACAGCATCGGCCCCCACGCTCGGCACTGACGTGTCCTCGCTGCCCCCCGAGGGGGCGCTCGCTTGCTTGGGGCGGCCCGGCGCGGCGCGAGTTTCGCGTTGCTCGACGATGAATTCCACCGTGCCCGCGCCAACGTAGTTCACCGCACGCGCAGCCGCCACGGCCGCATCGCCCATTTCCTTGCGCATCGCCTCGGTCATGCCGGGCGCGGGCGCTTCTTCCAGCACCTTCTGGTGGCGACGCTGCACCGAGCAGTCACGCTCGAACAGGTAGACGTAATTGCCCTGCGTGTCGCCGAACACCTGGATCTCGATATGGCGCGGACGCTGCACGTACTTCTCGATCAGCACCGCGTCGTCGCCGAAGCTGTTGATGGCTTCGCGCTTGCACGAGGCGAGCGCCGCTTCGAAATCCGCGGCCTTGTCCACCGCGCGCATGCCCTTGCCGCCGCCGCCCGCGCTCGCCTTGATGAGCACCGGGTAACCGATGCGGTCGGCCTCGCGCTGCAGCAGCGCCGGGTCCTGGTCGTGGCCGTGGTAGCCGGGCACCAGCGGCACGCCGGCCTTCTCCATCAGTTGCTTCGATTCGGCCTTCAGGCCCATCGCCTTGATTGCCGAGGGCGGCGGGCCGATGAAGACCAGCCCCGCGTCGGCGCACGCCTGTGCGAACTCTTCGTTCTCGCTCAGAAAGCCGTAGCCGGGATGCACTGCTTCGGCGCCCGTGGCCTTGGCGGCCTCGAGGATTCGCTCCCAGCGCAGGTAGCTTTCCTTGGGGGCGCTGCCTCCGATTTGCACCGACTCGTCGCAGGCGCGCACATGGTTGGCATGCGCGTCGGCATCGGAGTACACGGCGACCGTGCGAATCGCCATACGACGAGCAGTTGCCGCAACTCGGCACGCAATCTCGCCACGGTTGGCGATCAGGATTTTCTTAAACATTCGGAGTGTCTCCCGGAGGATTCTTTTTCAGTTGAAACGCAGGCACGACGCCCGGATCGGGTCGGCCGCTGAAGATGCGGGCCACGCGGCTGAACAGCGCGCGCAAGAAACGCCAGCTCTTGCGAATGAGCCACACGCTGAGCACCAGCACGAAGACGAACAGCACGAGAAAGACGAGCGGATGCGCCACCGCGAGCCACAGCCCGGCCGGCACCATCGTGTCTTCGACCAGCGAAGCGCCCACGTTGGAAAACGGCTCGGGCGAGGTGTTGATGGCTGCGCGCGTGGTGGCCTTGGCCGCATGCGCGGTGGCCGCGAAGCCGCCGCCGACCAGCGCGGCGACGATGGCCATCACGCCATGGTCCGCGCCGAACACGCTGGCCGCGAGCGCGGCACCCGCGGGAATGCGGATCGCGGTGTGCACCACGTCCCAGAGCGAATCGAGCCCCGGGATCTTGTCGGCGAAGAACTCGATGAACACCATGAATCCGCTGGCCGCGATCACCACCGGATGCGCCAGCAACTGAAGCCCGCTCGGCAGCGGCACCCAGCCGAAGTAGCCGACGATGCCCGTCAGCAGCACCACGAGGTACAGGCGCACGCCGCTGGCCCAGCCGATGGCTGCGGCGAGCGCGAGCAACTGGGGCATGTCGAGTGCGTTCATGGCGCGTCCTTGTCGGTCAGCCCGCGAGCCAGGAAGGCTTGCGCTTCTGCAGGAAGGCCTGCACGCCCTCGCGGCCTTCTTCGCTCGCGCGGATATCGGCGATGCCCTCGACCGTCTTGGCGATGAGCGCGTCGTCGATCTCGCGGCCGTCCACATCGGCGATCAACTGCTTGCAGGCGCGCACAGCGGCTGGGCTCGCGCCGGTCAGCGCCTTCAGCAGTTCATCGACCTTGGCGTCGAGCGCACCGGCAGCCACCACTTCATGCACGAAGCCGATGCGGTGTGCCTCGGCGGCGGTGAAGCGCTCGGCCGTGAGGAAGTAGCGCTGCGAGGCGCGCGTCCCCATCGCACGCAGCACATACGGGCTGATGGTGGCAGGCACGAGGCCGATCTTGACTTCGCTGAGGCAATACCAGGCGGTGTCCACGCTCACGGCCATGTCGCATGCCGCGACGAGGCCCATGCCGCCCGCATACACATCGCCCTGCACGCGCGCGATGGTGGGCTTGGGGCACTCGGCGATGGTGCGCAGCATGTCGGCCAGCTTGCCCGCGTCGGCGATGTTCTCGCCCCGCGTGTAGTCCGCCATGCGGCGCATCCAGTTGAGGTTGGCGCCTGCGCAGAAGGCCGGGCCGTTCGCGCCGAGCACGATGGCTTTCACCTGCGGTGCGGCGCCGGCTTCGGTGAAGGCCTGCGTCAGCTCGGCGATGACGACATCGTCGAAGGCGTTGCGGGCATCGGGCTGGTCGAGCCAGATGCGGGCGATGGCGCCGTCGATGGAGAGGTTCAGCTTGGTGAAGGTACTGCTCATGCCGTGCGCCTCCTCACATGCGGAAGATGCCGAACTTCGGCTCGGGAATCGGCGCGTTGCGCGACGCGGCCAGGCCCAGCGCGAGCACGCGGCGCGTGTCGGCCGGATCGATGATTCCGTCGTCCCACAATCGCGCCGTCGCGTAGTACGGATGGCCCTGGTCTTCGTACTGCTGGCGGATCGGCGCCTTGAAGGCTTCTTCCTCGTCCTTGCTCCAGCTTCCGCCCTTCAATTCGATGCCGTCGCGCTTCACCGTCGCCAGCACGCTCGCGGCCTGCTCGCCGCCCATCACGCTGATGCGTGCGTTGGGCCACATCCAGAGAAAGCGCGGGCTGTACGCGCGGCCGCACATGCCGTAGTTGCCGGCGCCGAAGCTGCCGCCGATGATGATGGTGAACTTGGGCACGTTGGCGGTGGCCACGGCCGTCACCATCTTGGCGCCGTGGCGCGCGATGCCTTCGTTCTCGTACTTGCGGCCGACCATGAAGCCGGTGATGTTCTGCAAAAACACCAGCGGGATCTTGCGGTGGCAGCACAGCTCGATGAAGTGCGCGCCCTTCTGCGCCGACTCGCTGAACAGGATGCCGTTGTTGGCGATGACGCCGACGGGCATGCCCTCGATCTCCGCGAAGCCGCAGACCAGCGTGGCGCCGAAGCGCGCCTTGAATTCGTGGAACTCGCTGCCGTCCACGATGCGCGCAATGATCTCGCGCACGTCGAAGGGCTTGCGCGTGTCGGTGGGAATCACGCCGTAGAGCTCTTCGCGCGGGAACTGGGGAGGCACCACCCCGCCCGTTCGGGCTGAGCTTGTCGAAGCCTCGCGCGACACTTCGACAGGCTCAGTGCGAACGGTCCTGTTGAGATTCGCCACCGCCGAGCGCGCGAGCGCCAGCGCATGCAGATCGTTCTGCGCAAGGTGATCGACCACGCCCGAGAGCCGCGTGTGCACATCGCCGCCACCGAGGTCTTCGGCCGTGACAAGCTCACCGGTCGCAGCCTTCACGAGCGGCGGACCGCCCAGGAAAATCGTGCCCTGGTTCTTCACGATGATCGATTCATCGCTCATCGCCGGCACATACGCGCCGCCCGCCGTGCACGAGCCCATGACCACCGCGATCTGCGGAATGCCCTGGGCGCTCATGTTGGCCTGGTTGAAGAAGATGCGGCCGAAGTGGTCGCGGTCGGGAAACACCTCGTCCTGGTTCGGCAGGTTGGCGCCGCCCGAGTCGACCAGGTAGATGCAGGGCAGGCGGTTCTGTTCGGCGATTTCCTGCGCGCGCAGGTGCTTCTTCACCGTCATCGGGTAGTAGGTGCCGCCCTTCACCGTCGCGTCGTTGCAGACGATCATGCAATCCACGCCGTTCACGCGGCCGATGCCCGCGATGATGCCGGCGCCGGGTGCGGACTCCGCACCCTTGGCATCGAGGTACATCGCATGCGCGGCGAGCGGCGCGATTTCGAGGAACGGCGTGCCGGGGTCAAGCAACTCTGCCACGCGATCGCGCGGCAGCAGCTTGCCGCGCGCCGTGTGCTTGGCGCGCGCGGCGTCGCCGCCGCCCTGCTCCACTTTGGCGAACTGCGCGTGCAGGTCGTCGACCAGCGCACGCATCGCTGCGGCATTCGCCTGGAAGTCAGCCGAACGTGCGTTGAGTTTGGTTTCGAGTTTGCTCATGCTGTCTTTTCTTGCGTGAGACCGAGTTGCTCGGTCATGGCATCGCGGATCTTGAATTTCTGGATCTTCCCGGTCACCGTCATCGGGAATTCAGTGACGAACTGGATGTACTTCGGCACCTTGTAGTGCGCGATCTGGCCCTTGCAGAAGTCGCGGATCTCGGTGTCGGTTGCGGTCTGGCCGGGCTTGACGATGATCCAGGCGCACAGCTCTTCGCCGTACTTCTTGTCGGGCAGGCCGACCACCTGCACGTCCTGCACCTTCGGGTGGCGATAGAGGAATTCCTCGATTTCGCGCGGGTAGATGTTCTCGCCACCGCGGATCACCAGGTCCTTGATGCGTCCGACGATGTTCACGTAGCCCTCGGCGTCCATGGTGGCGAGGTCGCCGGTGTGCATCCAGTGCTCGGCATCGATGGCCTCGCGCGTCTTCGGCTCGTCTTCCCAGTAGCCGTGCATCACCGAATAGCCGCGCGTGCAGAGCTCGCCCGACTTGCCCACGGGCATGACGGCGCCGGTTTCCGGATCGATGATCTTGACTTCGAGGTGCGGCTGCACCGTCCCGACGGTGGACACGCGCTTGTCCAGTGGCGTGTCGGTGCTGCTCTGGCAGCTCACCGGGCTGGTCTCGGTCATGCCGTAGGCGATGGTGATTTCGCCCAGGTGCATCTCGTTCACCACGCGCTTCATCACTTCGATGGGGCACGGCGAGCCGGCCATGATGCCGGTGCGCAGCGTGGAGAGGTCGAACTCCTTGAAGCGCGGATGGTCGAGCTCGGCAATGAACATCGTGGGCACGCCATGCAGGCCCGTGCACTTCTCGGCCTGCACGGTCTCCAGCACGGTGAGCGGATCGAAGCCGTCGTTCGGGTACACGATCGCCGAGCCGTGCGTGAGGCAGGCGAGATTGCCGAGCACCATGCCGAAGCAGTGGTACAGCGGCACCGGAATGCAGAGCCTGTCGACAGGCGAAAGCTTCATGCATTCGCCGATGAAGAAGCCGTTGTTCAGGATGTTGCGGTGCGTGAGCGTCGCGCCCTTGGGAAAGCCGGTGGTGCCGCTGGTGAACTGGATGTTGATCGGGTCGGTGGCCTTCAGCGTCTTCTGGACGGCCGCTACGCGTGGGTCGGATGCATCACCGCTCGCGAGCAGTTGGCTGAAGCGCTGCATGCCGGGCTCTTCGACATCGGCTGCGGCCTTGCCGTCGATCCAGAAGGTGTGCTGCAGCTGCGGCAGGCGCTTGGGACCCAGCTCGCGCAGCATGCCCAGGTAGTCGCTGGTCTTGAACTGCGCCATCGTCACCAGCACCTTGCAGCCGACCTTGTTGAGCGCGTACTCGAGCTCGGAGGTGCGGTAGGCCGGGTTGATGTTGACGAGGACGAGGCCGACCTTGGCGGTGGCGATCTGCATCAACACCCAGGGCGCGTTGTTGTGCGACCAGATGCCGACGCGGTCGCCGGTCGCGAGGCCGAGGTTCAGCAGCGCGCTCGCGAGCTTGTTCGACTCGGTCTGCAGTTCGCGATAGGTGAAGCGCTTGCCTTCGTGGCGGCTGACGAGGGCTTCGCGATCGGGTTGCTTCTCGACCATGTCGTCGAAGAAGTCGCCGATGGTTTGCTCGATCAGCGGGACGTCGGTGACGCCCTTGCCGTAGCTCTCGGTCAACGCAGCAATCATGCTCATGTTCCTTGTCTCCGTTTTGTCTTGCTCCTTCCCCTTCCGGGGGAAGGTCGGGATGGGGGCAAGCGGCGCTTGTTCGGCGCAGTGCTTCATCGATTGCCGCTAGCCCCCACCCGCCCTCGCCCGGAAGGGGAGGGAGAAAAACAGCTTATGCAGTTTCCGCGAACAGCTCGCGACCAATCAGCATCCGGCGGATTTCACTCGTGCCAGCGCCGATCTCGTACAGCTTCGCATCGCGCCACAGCCGCTCGACCGGAAAGTCCTTGGTGTAGCCCACGCCGCCCAGCGCCTGGATCGCCTCGCCGGCCATCCATGTTGCCTTCTCGGCCGAATAAAGAATCGCGCCGGCCGCGTCCTTGCGGAAGGTGCGCGCATGGTCGTTGCGGTCGCAGGCCTTGCCCACGGCATACACGTAGGCGCGCGTGGCCTGCCACGTCGAATACATGTCCGCGAGCTTGCCCTGCATCAGCTGGAACTCGCCGATGCTCTGGCCGAACTGCTTCCGCTCGTGGATGAAGGGCAGCACCGCGTCCATGCACGCGGCCATGATGCCCAGCGGGCCGCCCGAGAGCACGGCGCGTTCGTAGTCGAGGCCGCTCATCAGCACCTTCGCGCCCAGGCCTTCGCCGCCGAGCACGTTCTCTTCGGGCACTTCGCAGTTGTCGAAGAACAGCGGGTAGGTGTTGGAGCCGCGCATGCCGAGCTTGTCGAGCTTGGTGCCGGCCGAAAAACCTTTGAAATTCTTTTCCACGATGAAGGCCGTCATGCCGCGCGCGCCCATCTCGGGCTCGGTCTTGGCGTAGATGACCAGCGTGTCGGCGTCACCGCCGTTGGTGATCCACATCTTGCCGCCGTTGAGCACGTAGTAGCCGTTCTTCTTCTCGGCCTTGAGCTTCATGCTCACCACGTCGGAGCCGGCGTTGGGCTCGCTCATGGCCAGTGCGCCGACATGCTCGCCGCTCACCAGCTTGGGCAGGTATTTCTTCTTCTGCGCGTCGCTGCCGTTGCGGTGGATCTGGTTCACGCACAGGTTGGAGTGCGCGCCGTACGACAGGCCCACAGAGGCCGAGGCACGCGAGACTTCTTCCATGGCCACGATGTGCGCCAGGTAGCCCAGCTCGGTGCCGCCGAACTCTTCCTTCACCGTCATGCCGTGCAGGCCGAGTTCGCCCAGCTTCTGCCAGAGGTCGTGCGGGAACAGGTTGTCGCGGTCGATGTCGGCGGCGCGGGGGGCGATTTCGTTGGCGGCGAAGTCCTGGATGGCACTGCGCAGCGAGTCGATGTCCTCGCCCAGGTCGAAGTTCAGGCCGGGATCGTGCATGTGTCTTGTCTCCTCTGAGGGGTCGGCGCGCAGGGCTGCCCACGCGGAATGGCGCTTGGAAGAATCGCAGCTTACGCCTCGTCGCGCCGCAATTGGCGCCACAATGGTTGCAAATTGCGCCACGACTTCACCGCCCGACCATGACCTCGCCCGCCTTCCTGAAGCCCGCCCGCGCCGTCACCCCCATGGCCTTCGTGAGAGCCATCGTGAAGGGCTACGAGCGATATGGAAAGGACCCGGTCGAGGCCCTGAAGTCGGCACAGATCACGCCGCGTGAACTGGCCCGGCCGGGCGCGCGCGTGACGGCGGCGCAGTTCGAGGCGCTCTCGGAACACGCCATGCAGGAACTGGACGACGAAGCCCTCGGCTGGTTCTCGCGGCGCCTGCCCTGGGGCAGCTACGGAATGCTGTGCCGTGCCTCGCTGACCTCGCCCGACCTGGGCGTGGCCATCAAGCGCTGGTGCCGCCACCACCGCCTGCTGACGGAAGACATCGGCCTCGCGCTCGAAGTGGCCGGCGGCGTGGCCACGCTGCGCATCACCGAGAACCGCCCGCTGGACGAGGCCTTCCGCGAGTTCTGCCTGGTCACCAGCCTGCGCTTCATGCACGGCTACATGTGCTGGGCGATCGACTCGCGCATCTCGCTGCGCAGCGCAACCTTTCCGTTCGCCGAGCCGCCGCACCGCGACGCCTACGCGCCGATGTTCACGCCCGAAGTGCGCTTCGACGCACCACAGGCCACCATCAGCTTCGACGAGCGCTACCTCGCCCTGCCGCTGCAGCGCGACGAGCGCGCGCTGCGCACCATGCTCAAGCGCGCGCTGCCGCTCACCATCCTGCAGTACCGCCGCGACCGCCTGCTCGGCCAGCGCGTGCGCGAGCTGCTGCGCTCGCGCGCGGCGGAGGCCAGCACTGCCGAGGCGCTGGCGGGGCTGCTGAACGTGTCAGGCCGTACGCTGCACCGGCAGTTGCACGAGGAAGGCACTTCGCTGCAGACGCTGAAGAACGAAGTGCGCCACGAACTCGCCGTGGAGCAATTGCGGCGCACCAACCGGCCGATCAAGCAGGTGGCGCTGGCGGTGGGCTTTCGCAACGAGAAGAGCTTTTCGCGCGCGTTCCTGCAGTGGACGGGGTATGCGCCAAGGGATTTCCGGCAGCAGGGACCTTCTTCGTGAACTGACGGGGTCCGTGCTGCTCGTGGCGAGCCGTCGTCAGGCGGATGCCACGGCGGCCATCGCCTGGAACTGCGCGGCCTGCCATGCGTGCTCCTCCGCGAACGCGTCGGGGTCCTTGAGCGCATAGGCGCCATAGGCATAGACCGTGGCATACGCCGCGTAGTCGGCGGCTTCGAGCGCCTGTCCGGCCAGCGCCTTGGAAACCGCGTAAGTGGCGGACACCGCCGCATGCGCCGCGCCATCGATGGAGCCCGACCCCGGATGGCTGCCGGCCGTGGCGGCTGCGCGCTGCCGCGCCGACGCCAAGGCCGCCGCATCGCACCGGCCTTCGAGAAAGGCGCCGAGGGTGTCCAGGCAATCGATGGCCTCCGGGGATTCGAGCAGGTGCCGCACGCGCTGCACACACGCAAGGCCAAAGCGCAGCCGCAGCAGCGAATGGGCTTCGGCCTCGAGATCGGCGGCCTCGGCGAGACGCCGGAGTTCGGCGTTCATTTCCTTCTCTCTTCAGGCGGAGGGTGCCGCGGCGATCTTCGCCAGCGCGTCGGCGATCGACTGGCTGTCTTCCGGCCGCACCAGCTTCGCGACTTCCTTGCCATCGCGCATGAACACGAGCGTCGGCCAGAGCCGCACGTTGAACGAGCGGCCGAGCGGGCGACCACTGCCGTCCTCGACTTTGATGCGCGGAATGTCGGGGTACTTGGCGAAAGCTTCGGCGATGTTCGGTTGCGCGGCCTTGCAGATGCCGCACCAGTTGGTGCCGAACTCGACCACGGCGGGGCCCGAGCGTGCGTCGATCTCGGCGCGGTCGGGTTGTTCTGTCTTGTACTCGGAGGTCATGGGCTGGGTTCCTTGGTTCCTGCGAATGGAGGGAAAACGGAAGAGAAAACGGTGCCGACCATTCCACCAGAAAGTCAGGCCGCCTGCAGGCCAAAGCCCGATAGCAGCGCCGGCAATTCGGCCATGTCGCTGAACACCCGCACCGCGCCCACGCTCAGCAGCGGACCGGGACCGCTGTGGCCCGATTCGCCCGTGCTGTAGCCGAACACCGTCGCGCCAGCGGCCACGCCGGCCATCGCGCCGGTGACCGTGTCCTCGACGACGGCGCAGCGCTTCGGGTCGACTCCCAGCGCTTCGGCGGCGGCGAGGTACACGTCCGGATGCGGCTTGGAGCGCGGCATTTCGTGGCCGCTGAAGATGCGCCCTTCGAAGCAGTCGAGCAGGCCGACCTTGGCCAACTGCAGCTCGACCTTGTGGCGGTCCGCGCCCGAGGCGCAGGCGATGCGGCCCTTCAGCATCGCGTGGATCTGGCGGATGGCCGCGGGGGCGTTGGGGATCGCGATGAGGTCGCGTTCGAGAGCTTCGTTGCGACGGGCTCTGAAGAGCTTGAGCCACTCGTCGGTGATCTTCACGCCGGTCCTGGCTTCGATCAGCGGGGCCTCGTCCTTCACGGCCTTGCCGGTGAAGGTGTTCATCGACTCTTCGGTGGTGAGGTGCCAACCGAGCTCGCCGAGCATTTCGGCGAGCACGCGGTTGGTGATGGGTTCGGAGTCGACGAGGACGCCGTCGCAGTCGAAGAGGACTGCGGCGAAGGGGAATGGGGTCATTGGGGGTTTCGTCTGGTGGCTTGGGACGATGGTAGCAATTGGGGGTTTTTCTTTTCCGAGGCCGGGTCTCGCCCCGGCGGGCGACCTACTTTTCTTTGCTTCGCCAAAGAAAGGTAGGCAAAAGAAAGGCGACCCTGCTGTCTGCGTCCCTACGCTTCGCTTCGGGCAACCTGCGGTGCTCACGTTCCGCGGGGTCTCGCCCAAACTCGCTGCGCTCAAACAAGGGCGAGCCCTGATCCGCGAAACGCTCCGCTCCTCGGCGCATACAGAAGGGCTTGGGGAACCGACGCGCCATCGCTGCGCTCGGCGACTTCCTCGGGCCTTCGCTTTGCTCGGCTCGAATTGCTCCCTCTCCCCTTGGGGAGAGGGTTGGGGTGAGGGCCGACGGCGCAGAAACAACGCTTCGTCCGCATGAAGGCCGATGCCCTCACCCCCGCCCTCTCCCCAAGGGGAGAGGGAGCAAGTCCAACCTCCCGCAAGCAAAGGCAAAGGCCCGACCGAAATCAGCGGCCGAGCGAAGCAATGGCCCGATTGCAAGCCGAGCGCAGCGATGGCCCGTTCGGTACCCCACCCCTTCTGGCTGCGCCGAGGAGCGCAGCGGTTCGCGGATCAGGGGCTCGCAGCTGTTTGAGCGAAGCGAGTTCTGCGAGACCCCGCGAACCGCGAGCACCGCAGGTTGCCCCGTAGCGAAGCGCAGGGGTCGCAGACAGCAGGGTCGCCTTTTCTTTGCTTACGTTCTTTTGGCGAAGCAAAAGAAAGTAAGTCGCCCGCCGGGGCGAGACCCGGCCTCGGGAAAAAACCTTACGACACAGCCCGAATAGGAATGTAGATCTCCCCACCTCCAGCCATGAACTCCTTCGACTTCTCCTCCATGCCTTCAGCCATCGCCTCGGCTTCGGCCACGCCCTTCTTCGCCGCGTACTCCCGCACTTCCTGCGTGATCTTCATCGAGCAGAACTTCGGTCCGCACATCGAACAGAAGTGCGCCACCTTGCTCGAGTCCTTCGGCAGCGTCTCGTCATGGAATTCGCGTGCGGTGTCGGGGTCGAGGCCGAGGTTGAACTGGTCCTGCCAGCGGAACTCGAAGCGCGCCTTGCTCAGCGCATCGTCGCGCGAACGCGCACCCGGGTGCCCCTTGGCAACGTCCGCTGCATGCGCAGCGATCTTGTACGCAATGATCCCCTGCTTCACGTCGTCGCGATCCGGCAACCCCAGGTGCTCCTTGGGCGTCACGTAGCACAGCATCGCAGTGCCAGCCCAGCCGATCATCGCGGCCCCGATGGCGCTGGAGATGTGGTCGTAGCCCGGCGCGATGTCGATCGTCAGCGGCCCGAGCGTGTAGAACGGCGCCTCGTGGCAATGCTTGATCTGCTCGTCCATGTTCGCCTGGATCATGTGCATCGGCACGTGGCCCGGCCCTTCGATCATGGTCTGCACGTCGTGCTTCCACGCGATCTGCGTGAGCTCGCCCAGCGTGCGCAGCTCGGCGAACTGCGCTTCGTCGTTCGCATCGGCGCCCGAGCCCGGACGCAGGCCATCGCCCAGCGAGAAGCTCACGTCGTACGCCTTCATGATGTCGCAGATGTCCTCGAAGCGTTCGTAGAGAAAGCTCTCCTTGTGGTGCGCGATGCACCACTTGGCCATGATCGAGCCGCCGCGCGAGACGATGCCCGTCATGCGGTCGGCCGTGAGATGGATGAACGGCAGCCGCACGCCCGCATGGATGGTGAAGTAGTCGATGCCCTGCTCGGCCTGCTCGATCAGCGTGTCGCGGAAGATCTCCCAGGTGAGGTCTTCGGCCACGCCGCCGACCTTCTCCAACGCCTGATAAATCGGCACCGTGCCGATGGGCACCGGCGAGTTGCGCACGATCCAGTCGCGCGTGGTGTGAATGTTCTTGCCGGTCGACAGGTCCATCACGTTGTCGGCGCCCCAGCGGATCGCCCACACGAGCTTCTCGACCTCTTCCTCGATGCTCGAGGTGACGGCCGAGTTGCCGATGTTCGCGTTGATCTTCACCTTGAAGTTGCGGCCGATGGCCATCGGCTCGACTTCGGGGTGGTTGATGTTGGCGGGGATGATCGCGCGGCCGCGGGCCACCTCATCGCGCACAAACTCGGGCGTGATGATGCGCGGAATGCTCGCGCCCATCGGGTTGCCGGCCACGCGCTTGGCGCGTTCCTCGTTGGCGAGGTATTCGGCCATCCATTCGCGCTTGCCGTTCTCGCGCAGCGCCACGTATTCCATCTCGGGCGTGACGATGCCGCGGCGCGCGTAGTGCATCTGCGTGACATTGGCGCCCGATTTCGCGCGGCGCGGCGTGCGCTGCAGCGCCGAGGCGCCGGCGCGCAGCTCGGCCAGGCGCTGGGCATCGTGGTCCTGCGCGTGCTTCAGGCCTTCGTCGAGCGCCTGGTGCGAGCGGCCTTCATAGCTTTCGGTGTCGTTGCGCTCGGCGATCCATGCATCGCGCACGCTCGGCAGGCCGCGGCGCACGTCGATGTCGACCTTGGCATCGGTGTACGGGCCCGAGGTGTCATAAAGCGAGACGGTCTCGCCGTTGGTCAGCAACACGTCGCGCACCGGCACGTTCAGGTCGGGCCGGCTGCCCGGGATCAGGCACTTGTGGGATGCGGGAAAGGGCTCGCGCGTGAGCGAGAGCAAAGAGGTGAACTTGTCGGGGGCATTCATGTGGGCACTCCTTGTTGAGGGAAAGGGTGCTCCGCAATCGCTCGGTGGACTTGGGGCCGTCACGGAAGGTGGGTGACGGGACCTCGGTCAGGGAGTGCAGCTCTTCTTACGCCGGTATGACCCGGATCAAGTTCGCGGGTCGGCAGCTTTGCCATCTCAGCACACCACGTGTGTGCACCCCGGAGCGGGGCCGATTGTGCGAGCCCCGGCCCGGCGCGTCAACCCGTGTCAGGCCACGGGGTGTTGCAGATCGCCTTCGAGGTAGTACCAGCGTTCGCCTTCCCGAACGAAGCGGCTGCGCTCGTGCAGGCGGGTGGCGGTACCGGTGGCGGCGCTGCGCTGGCGCGCGACGAATTCGACCTCTGCGTGGTCCGCATCGAGCACCGAGCGCGAGCGGATGTCGAGGCCCAGCCACTTGACGCCCGGCTCGAATTCGATCGATGCCGGTCGCTTCGACACATGCCAGGTGGCCAGCAGGTACTCGGCGCGTTCCAGCACGAAGGCCGAATAACGCGAGCGCATCAGCGATTCGGCGTCGGGGGCGGGCGTGTTCTCGAAATCATCGAGATAGCGGCCACAGCACAGGGCGTAGCCGATGGGTTTGTCGCGGCGGTCGGTGCGGCCGCAGGGGCAAGGTCCGGTGGTGGGATCGATGGCGCTCATGAAGACCGCTATTGGAACACCTCGCGACGATCCCTCCGATGGGGCAACCCCGGAGCCTCGGGAAGCTAGCCGGGGCGGCTCGCCGCGATGGCGTCCCGCAGCGCCCGTGCATCGGCCGGCTTGTAGATGAGCGCATAGCCCGCGCGCTCGACCTCCACCCGGTTGGCATGGGCGGTTTCACCCGTCAGGATGACCACGTTGCGCACCTTGCCGACCGCCTGCAGCGCCTGCGCGGCCGCCAGGCCCGAGAGGCCGCTGCCCAGCCGCAGGTCGCTCAGCATCAGGTCGAACACGCCGCCGTGCTGCAGCGCCTCGCGCGGGTTGGCGGCCAGCGCCACGTCGTGGCCCCAGCCGCCGAGCAGCGAACGCATCGCCTCGCGCACGGGTTGCTCGTCGTCGAGCACCAGGATGCGGATCGGGGCGCCCGCCAAGGGGCTGGCGGGCACCAGGGCCGATTCGGCGGGCACGGCGCCGGCCAGGGCGACCGCTTCCTCCAGCACCAGCGAGAAGGTGCTGCCACGGCCGGGCGCGGAGCGTACTTCGATGCGCGAGCCCATCACCTGCGCCATGCCCGCCACCAGCGACAGGCCCAACCCGAGGCCGCGGCTGCGGTCGCGGCCGGGGTTGTCGACCTGGAAGAACTCCTCGAACACCTGCTCCCGATGCTGCGCCTCGATGCCCACGCCCGAGTCGCGCACCTCGATGCGCCAGGCGGGCATGCCGTTCGCCGGACGCTGCACCCGCCGCGCGAGCACGAACACCGTGCCCACGGGCGTGTACTTGATGGCGTTGTCGACCAGGTTGCCCAGCACGCGCGCGAGCATGCGCGCATCGGCCCGCACCACCGCCTCGGTCGGGCGGATTCGAAGCGTCAGCCCCTTGGCGTCGGCCAGCGCCGCAAAACGCCCGTCGAGCGACCGGAACAACGCGTCCAGACGCAAGGGCTCCAGCCGCACCGGCGCCGCACCGCCATCGAGTTGTGCGATGTCCAGCAGCGCGTCGATGGAGCCGCGCAGCGCATCGACGCTGTCGCGCATGAAGCGCAGGTTGTCCACACGGGGCGCGCTACGGGTGTCGAGCGCATCCACAAAAATCGCCAGCGCATGCATCGGCTGGCGCAGGTCGTGGTTGGCGGCCGCGAAGATGCGCGCGCGCTGCGCGGCCATCCGAGCCACATGGTCGAGCTGGCGCGACAAGGCATCGGCCAGGCGCGCGTTCTCGAAGCCGTTCTCGATGGAGCGCACGATCAGCCGGTTCTGCTTGCGCGCGTAGTGCAGCGATGCAAGCAACTGCGACACCGCCAGGCACCCCATGATCACCGGCACGCTGCCCGGCTCCAGCACCAGCCGCAGCGCCAGGCTCAGGAACACCGGCACGCCGAAGCACACCGCGGCCAGCCACCATTGCGCGAGCGCGGCGATGATCACGCCGGTAGTGCCGCTGATGAAGAAGTACATCAGGAGGATGTACGCAAGATCGCCGTGCGGAAAGAAGAGCCACGGCGCGAGCGCCCACACCAGCCCCGGGAACAGCATGCGCAGCTCCAGTTGCCGGCGCGTGCGGGCGGCCAAGGCGGCGTCGATGGTGTCCGGGTCCACGCGGTGCAGGTGGCGGTGCATGTTCCATTGCATCGCATGCACCAGCACGGCCCACACCAGCGTGCCGCGGTCGCCGGTCAGCACAAGGAACAGCGCCCAGAACACCGCCGCCGTCACAGCCGCCGAGAGCGGCGTGTCGCGCGTGTCGACGATGTAGGCGCGCGCGAGGCTCTGGTCGACCAGCGGGTTGGGGTTGGGCGCCTCGACCCAGTAGCCGCGCAGCCGCTGCCACGGGGATGCGGAAGGCTGCGTTTCGGGCGAAAGGGAAGGAGTAGGACTCGAAGACATGGATGGGCGTGCAGCACGCGATTCTGCGCGCTCCCCGTGACGGCACCGGGGCATCCACCCTTGGCGCGGCGCTTGCTAAACGTTAGCCTTACATGTGGACAACCAGAGCGAGGCGGCGATGTACCTGACAGGCTCCGAACAGCAGGCACTGCGCGGCGTTTTCACGCTGCTGGCGCAGGAGCGCGGCGAAAGCGACGTCCGCGAGCGCCTGGGCTGGGCGCTGCTCGACCTGCTGCATGCGGACCAGTTCGCCTCCTTCGTGTGGAACGCCGAGAGCGGCCGCTTTGACGGGCGCGTGGCACTCAACATGGACCCCGCCAACCTCGATCGCTACGGCGAATGGCACCAGCACCACGACCCGATCACCTTCGTGCTGCAGTCGCACCGCCGCGCCACGCGCGTGACCGATGTGATGCCACAGCGCGAACTGATGCGCACGGAGTTCTTCACCGACTTTCTCTCGCGCGACGGACTGCACTGGGGCATGAACCTGCATGCCTTCGAAGGAAGCCGCGCGCTGGGCGACCTGCGCATCTGGCGGCGCAAGGGGCGCGGCGATTTCGGCGAACACGAGAAGGCGCTGCTCGACCTGATCGAGCCTGCGTTCATCGGCGCGCTGCAGCGTGCACAGCGCACGGCGGCCGCGGTGCCGATGCCCGCCGGGACTGCTTCATGGGATGACCTGAGCGCGCGTGAGCAGGAGGTCGCACGGGCCGTGTGCGAGGGCCTGACCGACAAGGAGATCGCGCGGCGCATGGCGGTGAGCGTGCCCACTGTGCGCACCTATCTGCGGCGCATCTTCGACAAGCTCGGGATCGAGCGCCGGTCGGCGCTGGCGGGGCTCGCCAAGCGCTGATACGGCCGGGCCGCCCTACTTCGCCTTGGGTGCGGGCAGGCGGCCCAGCACGCCCTCCACCGCCATGCCCACGGCGAGCAGCTTGCGGTCGCTGCCGGCCGGCCCGTCGAGTTCCAACCCGATGGGCAGCCCGCTGGCCGCCCCCAGGCCCGAGGGCAACTGCACTCCCGGAATGCCGGCGTTGCTGCCAGGGTCGGTGTTCTGGATCAGCGCGCCGAAGTTCTCGGGGCTGCTGGCTTCGGGCGCGGCCGCCAATGCAACGCGCGGCACCGTGGGAAACACGAGCGCATCGAGCTTGTTCTTCGCGAAGATGTCGCGGTAAAGCTTCTGCAATGCGGGCCGTGCGACGCGCATCGCGTTGTCGTAAGCCGGCTTCGCGTCGACCGTGCCGTTCGGCGCGGGCAGCTTGCGCGGGATCACGAAGGCTTCGAAGGTGCCCTTGACGTCGGGGCTCGCGATGCCGGCCGTCAACTGGGCGATGTCGATGCCGGTGCGGTACTTCGCGAGGTAGGCCACCATGTCGTCGTGCGCTTCGTACAGCGCGAGCGGGAAGCCGATGGCGCCGTTGAGTTCCATGAGCTTCGGCATCTCCACATCCACCAGCGTGACGCCCGCCGCGCGCAGCTTGGCGAGCGCGGCATCGGTGGCGGCGCGCGTGTCGGCATCGAGGTTCGCGTAGAAGGCCGGCACCACGCCGAGCCGCACGCGTTTCAGGTCGGCGGGCTTGAGCGGCGCGCCGCCCGCGATCACGCGGTCGAGCAGCGCGACATCGGCCATCGACTGCGCCATCGGACCCGCGGTGTCGCGGGTGTGCGAGATCGGCGCGATGCCTTGCTGCGAATAGCGCCCCATGCTCGGGCGCAGCGATGCGCAGCCGTTGAACGCACACGGAATGCGCACCGAGCCGCCCGTGTCGGTGCCCAGCGCCGCCGGCGCCATGCGCGCGCCGAGCGCCGCGCCGTTGCCCGACGACGATCCGCCCGCGATGCGGCTCGCGTCGTAGGCATTGCGCACGCCGACTTCGGGGCCGGTCTGGAACGCGGGGTTGTAGCCGGTGACACCGAAGGCCAGCTCATGCATGTTGGTCTTGCCGAGGATGACCGCGCCCGCCGCGCGCAGCTTGGCGACCACGGGCGCATCGGCGGCGGGCACGAAGCCCTTGAGCGCGGGCGAGCCGGCCGTGGCGGGCAGGCCCTTCACCTGGATGTTGTCCTTGATGACCACCGGCAGCCCGGCCAACGGCTTGCAGGCTCCGCCGCGCTTTCTCTCTGCATCGGCGGCGCGGGCGGCCTTCAGCGCGCCGGCCTCGTCGAGCGTGACGAAGGCATGGAGATTCGCCCTGGCCTTGGCTTGCGCGACGTAGGCGGAGACCAACTGCTCGCTGGTTACAGTGCCGGCACAGAGCTGCTGCACGGCATCGCTCGCGGTCAGCGTGGCGACGTCCATGGCGGCGGGTTGCTGCGCTTGTGCGGATGCGCCGAGGCACGACAACACGGCCGCGGCAAAGGAAACGGGTTTTGAAATGGGCATGGCAATAACCTCCGACGAAGAGACCGCCATGCTGCGCCGCCGGTGTCGTCCTGTCTGTCATCGAAACCGATGACACGGACTGAAGGCGCTACTGGAACATCACCCACTCGGGCCGCATGTTGAACCGCACCGGCAGGATGCTCACGCCCAGCCCGCTCGTCACGTACATGCGATTGCCCTTGTGCGCGACCCAGCCGTAGGCCCACTCGCGCGGCGCGCGGCCCGGCACCACCAGCGCGCCACGGCCCGGCACACTGATCTGCCCGCCATGCGTGTGCGAAGCGACCACCAGCCCACGCGTGCGCGGCATGGTCGCGAAGCTGAAGGGGTCGTGCATCATGACCAGCGTGGCCGCGCCCTTCGGCACGCCGGCCAGCGCCTTGCCGGCCTCCGAATGGCCGGTCGAGTCGTCACCGATGCCGACCACCCAGAGGTCGTGGCCCGGCAGGCGCACCGAGGCGTTCTCCAGCACGTGGATGCCCTGCGCGGCCAGCGCCTTGGCCGTGCGTTCGCCGTCGTGCCACCAGTCGTCGTTGCCCAGCACCGCGTACACGCCCTGCGGCGCTTTCAGGCGACCGAGCACGGCGGCCATGTCTTCGATGGAGAAGGCCTCGTCGTCGCCCGAACCGGCCAGGAAGTCGCCGGGCAGCAGGATCACGTCGGGCTGCGCTGCGTTGATCTCGTCGACGATGCGCGCGGCGCGCTCCGCGCCGGTGACGCGCCACACCGAGCGCGTGGTGAGGTGCCAGTCGCCCGCCATCGCCACCTTGAGACCGGCCGGCGGCTGCCACTGCGACGAAGCCAACGGCTCGACGCGCGCCGCGACCCAGCGCGGTTCGATGACGAAGCCCCACACCGCCAGCGCCGCGAGCACGAGTGCCGCGGTGATCCGAGCCCAGGGGCGTCTTCGAGGTTCGGTCAAGGCCGCTTCAATTCTGGATAGATCGTCATCAACTGCATGGCCACGCCGTTGGTCCAGCCGAAGCCGTCCTGCAGCACATACTCGCCGCCGCCGGCCTCGCCGCTGTTGTCGATCACGTTGTATTTCTCGACCAGCTTGCCGCTGCGGCCGTAGACCTGCTGCACCTTGCCCATCCAGCGCGTCGCGATGTCGCGCGCGAGCGCATGTTGCCCATAGCGCCGGAGACCGTCGACCGCGACCCATTGCAAGGGCGCCCAGCCGTTGGGCGCATCCCATTGCTGGTCGGTGGGAACCGGCGTGGTCACGAGGCCGTACGGCTTCAGCAGTTGCCTGCTTGTCCAATCGGCGACGCGCGCCGCCTGCGCTGGCTCCGCAAGGCCGACGAACAGCGGGTACAGCGTGGCGGCACCCGGCCGGCCGGTCGGTTGCCGCCTGATCCACTGGTAGTCCACGTAGTGACCGGCGGCTTCGTTCCACAGGTACTTCTGCACCGCCTGCCGGCGGCGTTCGGCGCGCTGCGTGAAATCGGCGGTGCACGCGGCGTCCCGCACGCGCTCGCAGCCCAGGCGGATCGCGTTTTCCATGCCGTACAGCAGGCTGTTCAGGTCCACGGGCACGACCGCGGTGGTCTCGATGGTGGCAAGGGTCTTGCCGTCGGCGAACCAGCGGCTGCTGAAGTCCCATCCGCTCTCCGCGGCGGCGCGCACATCGCGATAGACCTCGGCGGCGGGGCGGCTGCTCTTCCTGGCCAGCGCGACATCTTCCGCATACGACTCGTCGCGCGGCACGGCGCGATCGTCGTAGTAGCGGTTCAGCACGCTGCCGTCGGCCAGCGCCACCACGCGGCGGTGCGCGGTGCCGGGCTTGAGGCCCTTCGCGCCCTCCATCCAGAACGCGTATTCGCGCTGGAGCTGCGGCAGGTAGCGCGCATAGGCGGCGGCTTCGTCCTGCGTGGACAGCAGCCCCACCATCTTGAAATAAAAGGGCGGCTGCGAGCGGCTCAGGTAGTAGCTGCGATTGCCGTTCGGGATGTGGCCGTAGCGGTCGATGAGGCTCGCGAAATTGCCGACCATGTCGCGTATCGCGCGTGGCTCGCCGTTCTGCAGCAGGCCCAGCATGGTGAAGTACGAGTCCCAGTAGTACACCTCGCGAAAGCGCCCGCCCGGCACCACATAGCGGCCGGGCAGAGGCAGCAGCGAGGAGCCTGCGGCCGGCTTCTGCGGTTGCTGTGTCAGGTGCGGCCAGAGGCTGGCGATGTGTTGCGTGAGCGACTGCGAGCGATCGCTGACGTAAACGTCGGCGTTGTCTTGCGGCAGATTGAAATGCTGCCGCACGAAGCCGGACAGATCGAAACCGGGGCGGTCCTTTTCGCGCTTGTATTGCGCGGCGACGGCGGCGGGTGAACCTTTGGGCACGGCATCGACGAAAGTCTTGCCGTCCTTGAAGACCTGCCCCAACTGCACCGCGGCGAACAGCTCCGGATACAGCGCGGAAGGCGGCGCCGGCCAGGCCGCGGCGGGCTGGGTGGCAACGAGTACTTCGGCATTCGCAGGCGCGTTGAATGCACCGAATGCCAGGCTGGTTGCCACTGCCGCGGCAGCCGCAACGATCGTGAAGCGCGGACGACGAAGCAGCGTGGCCGCGAATGCCTGGGTCATGTCAGTCTCCCCTGTCTTGGTCGGCGGAAACTCTACATGACGGGTGACGATCGGCGACCGTCACCCTGTCGCCCGGCGGGGCATCAAGCCAGTGCGCGCTGGATCAAAAGCTTCTGGATGTCCGACGTGCCTTCGTAGATCTGGCACACGCGCACGTCGCGATAGATGCGCTCCAGCGGAAAGTCGTTCACGTAGCCGTAGCCGCCCAGCGTCTGGATCGCGGCGCTGCACACGCGCTCGGCCATTTCGCTCGCGAAGAGCTTGGCCATCGCCGCTTCCTTCAGGCACGGCAGGCCCGCATCGCGCAGGCTCGCTGCGTGCCAGAT
Organism: Variovorax sp. W2I14; assembly: GCF_050435205.1. Classification (NCBI taxonomy): domain Bacteria; kingdom Pseudomonadati; phylum Pseudomonadota; class Betaproteobacteria; order Burkholderiales; family Comamonadaceae; genus Variovorax; species Variovorax sp. W2I14. The sequence goes on from NZ_JBNDJX010000001.1 coordinate 4,401,797, forward strand.
GAGTTGGCGTGCCGCTTCGATCTGCGTTGCGCATTCGGCGAGACGAAAACCCACGGCCTGCTGGTCGAAGATCGAGCCGCCGAAGGCCTGGCGCTCCTTGGCATAGGCGAGCGCCACATCGAACGCGCTGCGCGCCATGCCCACGCTCTGCGCGGCAATGCCGATGCGACCGCCTTCGAGTGCGCCGAGCGCGATCTTGTAGCCCTCGCCTTCGGCCCCGATGAGGTTTTCCGCCGGGATGCGGCAGCCGTCGAAGTTGATCTGCGCGGTGTCGCTGCTGTGCTGGCCGAGCTTGTCTTCCAGGCGCGCGACGGCGTAGCCGGGTGCGTCGGTGGGCACGATGAACGCGCTCATGCCGCGCTTGCCCGCGCCCCTGTCGGTCACCGCGATGACGATGGCGACCTGTCCGTTCTTGCCGCTGGTGATGAACTGCTTCACGCCGTCGATCACGTAGCCGTCGGCGTCCTTGCGCGCGGTGGTGCGCAGGCTCGATGCGTCGCTGCCCGCCTGCGGCTCGGTGAGGCAGAAGGCGCCGAGCATCTGGCCTTGCGCGAGCGGCTCGAGCCACTTCTTCTTCTGCTGCGCGTTGCCGTAGCGCATGAGGATCGCGTTGACCGGGCAGTTGGTCACGCTGATGGCGGTGCTGGTGCCGCCGTCGCCGGCCGCGATTTCCTCGAGCACCAGCGCGAGCGTGAGGTAGTCGAGGCCCGCGCCGCCGTGCTCCTCGGGCACGCAGATGCCGTAGGCGCCCAGCGCCGCGAGGCCCTGGTGCGCCTCCTTCGGGAAGCTGTGTTCGCGGTCCCACTTGGGGGCGTTGGGCCAGAGTTCGGCTTGCGAGAAATCGCGCACCGCGTCGCGGATGGCTTCCTGGTCGGCACTGAGCAGCATGACTTTGTCTCCTTCTTTTTCTTTGCAGTTACTTGCCCGCGCCCAGGTCCATGATCAGGCGCGCGGCCATGTACAGACGGCGCGGGATGCTGCTGATGTCCACGTATTCCGCCTTGTCGCTGTGATAGCCGAAGCCGGGCAGGCCCAGGCTTTCGATCACGGGCTTGCCCGAGAGCGCCGCATAGGCCGCATCGGTGCCGCCGCCGGTGCGCTCTTCCACGCCGAGGGTGCCGCCGGCTTCCTTGTAGAAGGCAACGGCCTTGTCGACCAGCTTCTTGCCGCCTTCGCCCGCATTGAAGGCCGGACGGCCGCGTGTGACCAGCACCTTGACGTCGGCTTCGGGCAGCTTCTTCTGCTGCGCCTTTTCTTCGAGCGTCTTCATCGCGGCTTCGAAGTCTTCGTTCCGCGCATAGCGCACGTCGGCATTCAGCGTGGCGCTGGCCGGGATGATGTTCGACACGTTGCCGGCCTTGGCGATGGTCCAGTTGAAGCGCAGGTGCTTGGCCTTGTCGTCGATGCTCATCGTGCGCAGCACGAGATCCGACGCCTCGACCAATGCGTTGACGCCCAACTCCGGCGCGGCGCCCGCATGCGAAGCCTTGCCGGTGATGTTGACCTGCACATAGGCGATGCCCGAAGTGCCGAGCGAGAGCTTCTCGTCGCCCGCGCTGGTGGGCTCGAACGAGAGCACGTAGTCGGCGAGCTTGGCTTCTTCCTGGATCAGGTCCCGCGAGCCGAAGGAGCCTTTTTCCTCGTCGGTGTTGAAGAGCACGGTGATCGTGCCGTAGTCGCGCACGCCGTAGTCCTTGAGCAGCTTCAACGTGTGCAGGATGACCGCGTTGCCGCCCTTGTCGTCGGCGATGCCGGGGCCGTAGGCCTTGTCGCCCTCGACCTTGAACGGCGCCTTGGCGAGCGTGCCCTTCAGGTACACGGTGTCCATGTGCGACATCAGCAGCAGGTTCTTGCCGCCGCGGCCCTTGATCTTGCCGATGATGTTGTCGCCGACCACGATGCCGGCCGACTTGCTGCGCGTGACGGTGAAGCCCAGGTTCTTGAGTTCGCCTTCGAGGTAGTTGCCGGCGGCGGCAATGCCTTCGGCGTCACCCGTGCCGGTCTCGATGTTGACGAGTTTTTCCAGCGTCTTGATGACGGCGGGCTGCTCGTCGGTGGCGGCCTGGAACAGCACGTTGTCGCGCTTCTGCGCCCAACTGGCGGCGGGTGCCAGGAAGGCGGTGGCCAGCAGGGCGGCCAAGGCGGTACGGTGGATGGATGGGCGCATGAAATCTCCTGCTCTGACGCAATATCTGATTGTTGAAATGCCGGATGGCGAAGGCCAGGCGTGCCCCAAGGGACGCTGCCGGCCGTGCTGCTTAGAGCAATTCGAGTGCCACGGCGGTGCCTTCGCCGCCGCCGATGCACAACGTCGCCACGCCGCGCTTCTTGCCGCGCGCCTTCAGCGCATGGATCAAGGTGACCATGATGCGCGCACCGCTCGCGCCGATCGGGTGGCCCAGCGCGCAGGCGCCGCCGTTCACGTTGACGATGTCGTGCGACACGTCGAGTTCGTGCATCAGCGCCATCGGCACCACGGCGAAAGCTTCGTTCACTTCCCAGAGGTCCACGTCCTTCACGGTCCAGCCGGTCTTCTTGAAGAGCTTGGCCACCGCACCGACGGGCGCGGTCGAGAACCACTCGGGTTCCTGCGCATGCGTGGCGTGGCCGACGATGCGGGCGATGGGCTTGGCGCCGATCTTCTTCGCGTGCGACTCGGTCATCATGACCAGCGCGGCGGCGCCGTCGTTGATCGACGAGCTCGAGGCGGCGGTGATGGTGCCGTTTTCTTTCTTGAACGCGGGCTTGAGCGTGGGGATCTTGTCGAGCTTGACCTTGCCCGGGCCTTCGTCGATGGAGATCACGGTGTCGCCGCCGCGGCCCTTCACGGTGACGGGGGTGATTTCTTCCTTGAAGGCGCCCGATTCGGTCGCGGCCTTGGCGCGCTGCACGCTCGCGATGGCGAAGGCGTCCTGCTGCTCGCGGGTGAACTTGTACTTGGCGGCGCAGTCCTCGCCGAAGGTCCCCATCGAGCGGCCCGGCTGGTAGGCGTCTTCCAGGCCGTCGAGCATCATGTGGTCATAGATCTTGTCGTGGCCCATGCGGTAGCCGCCGCGGCCCTTGAGCATGAGGTAGGGCGCGTTGGTCATGCTCTCCATGCCGCCCGCGACGATCACGTCGTGCGTGCCGGCCAAGAGCAGGTCGTGCGCAAGCATCGCGGCCTTCATGGCCGAGCCGCACATCTTGCTGAGCGTGACCGCGCCCGCGCTGTCGGGCAGGCCGCCCTTGTACGCAGCCTGGCGCGCCGGGGCCTGGCCCTGGCCGGCCATGAGGCAGTTGCCGAACAGCACTTCGCCCACGCTCTCGGGGGCGATGCCGGCGCGCTCGACGGCGGCCTTGATGGCCGCGCCGCCGAGGTCGTGCGCGGAGAGGGAAGCAAAGTCGCCTTGAAAGCCACCCATGGGGGTGCGGGCGGCGCCGACGATGACGATGGATTCGGACATGGTGGTCTCCTTCTTGGATGTGAATGCGAAAGTGAAACGGTCGACTGCGGCCGTTGCCGCAGCCGGTCAGAAATGGGTCGCGTGCCCCTCGTGCTGGAAGCGTTGCGATTCTTCGTACGGGAACACATCGAGCATCTGTCCCGCCTGGATGCGTTCCTTGTGGTGCTGCCAGAAGGCGGCGTCGAGCAGGTCGGCGTGGTGTGCCATGAAGGCGGCGCGCACGTCGCTGTTGCCGAGCAGGAAGGGCTCGAAGGTCTCGGGGAACACGTCCTTCGGCCCCACCGAGTACCAGACCTCGCCGCTCATCTCGTCTTCCTCGTTGCGCGGCGCCGGCACCTTGCGGAACTTGCAGTCGGTGATGTATTCGATCTCGTCGTAGTCGTAGAACACCACCTTGCCGCCGCGCGTGACGCCGAAGTTCTTCCACAGCATGTCGCCGGGAAAGATGTTGGCGGCGACCATGTCCTTGATGGCATTGCCGTACTCGATCACCGCATGCTCCAGCTGCTCCTTCGCGCGCTTGGCATGCGCCGGGCTCTCGGGATCGGCCAGCGTGTCGAAGGCTTCCTGCAGGTAGATGTTCAGCGGAATCATGCGGCGCTCGATGTAGACGTGCTTGACCACGACCTCCATCTCCCCGTTGCCGTCGCGGTCGCCGATCTCGAGCTGGCTGGGCGCGAACTTCTGGATTTCCTCGATCAGTTCGGGCTCGAAGCGGTCGAGCGGAAAGCCCACGTCGCTGTACTCCAGCGTGTCGGCCATCCGGCCCACGCGGTCGTGCTGCTTCACGAGCATGTACTTGCCCTTGATCTGCTCGCGCGTGGTGTCCTTCTGCGGCGGATAGAAGTCCTTGATGACCTTGAACACGAACGGAAACGACGGCAGATCGAACACCAGCATGACCATGCCCTTGATGCCGGGCGCAATGCGAAAGCGGTCGCTCGAATAGTTCAGGTGCGAGAGAAAGTCGCGGTAGAAAAGCGTCTTGCCCTGCTTGGCGAGGCCGAGCGCGTTGTAGATCTCGGCGCGCGGCTTGCGCGGCATGAGCGAGCGCAGGAATTGCACCCAGGCCGAGGGCACTTCCATGTCGACCATGAAGTAAGCACGCGCAAAGCTGAAGAGCATCTGCAGGTCGTCTTCACCGAAGAGCGCCGCATCGATGTAGAACTTGCCGGTGCTGTCGTGCAGGATCGGCAGGGAGAACGGAATCTCGGTGAAGCCGTTCATGATCTTCCCGACCACGTACGCGCCCTTGTTCCGGAAGAAGAGACCCGAGAGCACCTGCAGCTGGAAGTTGGCGCGCAGCTTCACCTGGTGAAAGCGGCTCAGGATGACGTGCGCCACGCGCTCGGCATCGCGCCGCTTGTTGGCATAGCTCCCTTGCAGCGCGAAGTCGTCGAGCATCTGCTCGATGGTGTCGGCGAGCGTGTCGTGCGCGGGGTAGTACGGGCGGTAGGTCGGTGCGCCGCGCGGCTCGATGTACTCGGTGCTGATCGCCGGGCGCACGAAGATGAAGTCGTTCTGGAAATACGCGCGGTGCAGGATCTTGGTGGTCACCGAGTTGAAGAAGCTCTCGGCCAACTCGGGCTGGTGGTGGTCCACCAAAAGGCCGATGAAGTGCAGCTTGACCTGGTGCCACACCTCCATCGGCTGGTCGCCGGCCTTGAACTCTTTTTCGAGCCGGGCCACGGCCTCGTTCACGCGCAAATCGTAGAACTCGATGCGCTCGCGCTGCGCCCGCTGCTGGCCGTGCCAGTCGGCGGTTTCGAAACGGTGCTTGGGCGCGCGCCGATTCGGCGCGGAACAACCGGTAGTGCCGGTTGAACCCGTCGATCATCGCCTTGGCGATGTCGTAGGCCAGCGGTGAATCGAGGCGCTGCGGGAACATGGGCCCGGCCGGATTACTTCGCCGCGTCTTCGCTGCGTTCGGTGCCGTCGGCGCCCGCCTGCGCGGAGGGCGATGCAAGCGCCTCCGCGCCCACCGGCTTGCTCCACTTGTAGCGGATGCGCTGCACCGCGGCCTTGTAGGCCGAATCGAGCGGCTTGGCGCCGTCGACGCTCAGGCCCAGGTCCTGCAGCAGGCCGTCGTGCACGCCGAAGGTCCAGCCGTGGATCTGCACCTTCTGGCCGCGCGCCCAGGCATCGACCATGACGGTGCTCACCGCCACGTTGACCACCTGCTCGGCCACGTTGAGTTCGCACAGGGCATCGACGCGCACTTCTTCGGGCAGGCTTTCGATCATCACGCTGTGGCGGTCGCGCACGTCCTGGATGTGGCGGATCCAGTTGTCGGCCAGGCCGATGCGCTTGCCGCTGAGCGCGGCCTTCACGCCCGCGCAGCCGTAGTGGCCCACCACCATGATGTGCTCGACCTTCAGGTGCTCGACCGCGAACTGGATCGCCGAGAGCGCATTGAGGTCGGAGTGCACCACGATGTTGGCGACGTTACGGTGCACGAACACTTCGCCCGGTTCCAGGCCGGTGATCTGGTTGGCGGGCACGCGGCTGTCGGAGCAGCCGATCCACATGTAGCGCGGCGTCTGCTGCTTCACCAGGCTGGTGAAGAAGCCGGGACGGTCGCGTTCCATTTGTGCGGACCAGGCACGGTTGTGAGCGAACAGGTCTTCGAGGTTGTTGTCGGACATAGATCGTGATTGTCGATGAGTCGTGGCCGGTCAGGTCGCCCGGGTGGACTTGGCCGCCTTCTTGACTTTTTCGGCCTTTGCCAGCGTGGCGCGGCCCTTTTTCTCGTGTGCGCGCACTTCCGCCAGGTTGGCCTGCAGCTCGGCCAACTGCGCCTCGAGCTGGGCACGGTGCGCGCCCAGCACGCCGAGAAACTTCTGCAGCTGCGGCACGGTGTCCCGCGGGCTGTCGTACATGTCCAGGATGTCCTTGGCCTCGGTGAGGCTCAGGCCCAGGCGCTTGGCACGCAGCGTGAGCGTGAGCCGCGCCCGGTCGCGCGCGCTGTACACGCGCTGCAGGCCGGCCCGCTCGGGCGTGAGAAGGCCCATGTCCTCGTAGAAGCGGATCGCCCGCGTCGTGAGGTCGAACTCCTTGGCGAGCTCGCTGATGGTGAAGGTTGGCGTGGACATGCGGGATGAAAGGACGTTCCGGAAAGCGCCAGGAGGAGTGAGACAGGGGTGTTATGGGGGCGACAGCAGGTTCTTGCCGCGATCCCTACAATGGCTCCACCTACACATGACGTTTACGTAAACGTCAATCTTACATGAACCTCCTCGAACGCGAACTCCACTACACCCTGGGCGACACCCTGCCCGGGCCCCGGCGAAGCCCTGGAAGTCGCGCCGGGCGTGCGCTGGATCCGCATGCGGCTGCCCTTTGCGCTGGACCACATCAACCTCTGGCTGCTGCGCGACACGATCGACGGCGTCGAAGGCTGGACGGTGGTCGACTGCTGCATCTCGCACGACGAGGCGCGCAAACAATGGGAGCAGATCTTCGAGACGCAACTCGAGGGCCTGCCGATCCTGCGTGTGATCGTCACCCACATGCACCCCGACCACATCGGCCTGGCCGATTGGCTCTGCAAACGTTGGAATGCGCCGCTCTGGATCAGCGCCACCGATTACCACGTGGCCCGCGTGCTGAGCACCGCCGGCGACACGCTCGCGGGTGGCGATGCGGCGGCGGACTTTTTCGCCTCGCACGGCATGAGCGATCCGGTGGGCATCGCCAAGATCCGCGCGCGCACCAACTACTACGCGAACATGGTGCCGTCGGTGCCCGACCGGTACGTGCGCATGATGGACGGCGACATCGTGACCATCGGCGGGCACGCGTGGCGCTGCATCAGCGGTTACGGCCACGCACCCGAACACATCGCGCTGTACTGCGACGAACAGAAGCTGCTCCTGGGCGGCGACATGATGCTGCCGCGCATCTCGACCAACGTGAGCGTGCACGCGGGCGAGCCCGAGGCGAATTCGCTGCGGCTCTTCCTGGACAGCATCGACAAGTTCAAGGCGCTGCCGGCCGACACGGTGGGCCTGCCCTCGCATGGCAAGCCGTTCACCGGCATCCACCGGCGCGTGGACCAGTTGCAGGAGCACCACCGCGACCGGCTGGCCGAGCTGCTCGAAGCCTGCACTGCGCGCGCATTGACGGCGGCCGAGGGCCTGCCGATCCTCTTCAAGCGTGAGCTCGACCTGCACCAGATCACCTTCGCGATGGGCGAGACGGTGGCGCACCTGCACCTCCTGTGGTTCTCGGGCCAAGTGAAGCGCGAGCTGGGCAAGGACGGCGTCTACCGCTTCGGCCCCCGGGGCTAGTACGCCGCCCCGGAGATTTCGAAACACGAAAGCGCGTCTTCGCCCTGATGGCGGCTTTGCAAATCCTCGCGATACCTACAGGTATCGCTGCGGTTTGCGCCTTGCCCTCGGCGCGAATCCATCGCTTTCGTCATGTTTCGAAATCTCCGGGGCGGCGTACCAGGGATTTAGACTCGACGGATGGACACACTGGCCGAGCTGCGCGCGGGTCGGCTGGCAGGCGCCACCAGGCTCGATCTCTCGTGCGGACTCACCGAGTTCCCGCGCGAAATCTTCGACCTTGCCGATTCGCTCGAAACACTGAATCTCTCCGGGAATGCGCTCGATGCGCTGCCCGATGACCTTGCGCGCCTGGGCAAGCTGCGGGTGCTTTTTTGCTCCGACAACCGGTTCACGGCACTGCCCGAATCCATCGGTGGGTGCCACGGCATCGACATCGTCGGCTTCAAGGCCAACCGCATCGCGCACGTGCCGGCCGCTGCGTTGCCGCCCTCGCTGCGCTGGCTGATCCTCACGGACAACCAGATCGAGGAAATGCCCGACACGCTGGGCCATTGCACGCGGATGCAGAAGCTGATGCTGGCGGGTAATCGGTTGAGCCGGCTACCGGATTCGATGGCTGCGCTGCAACGGCTCGAACTGCTGCGCATTTCCGCGAACCGCTTCGATGCGCTGCCTGAGTGGCTGCTCTCCTTGCCGCGTCTTTCGTGGCTTGCCGCCGCCGGCAATCCGTTCGATACGCAAGCCGAGGACGCCGCGATGACCGCGCAGTCGGTGCCGCATGTCGATTGGCGCGATCTCGCGCTCGGCAAGAAGCTCGGCGAAGGTGCGTCGGGCGTGATCCATCAGGCCACGCTGGGGCCATTGCAGCAGGGCGTGGCCGTGAAGCTCTTCAAGGGCGCGGTCACCAGCGATGGCTGGCCGCACAGCGAAATGGCCGCCTGCATCGCGGCCGGCGCGCACCCGACGCTGATCGCCGCGCAGAGCCGCATCGACGGCCACCCCGACGGCACAGAGGGCCTCGTGATGCCGCTGGTGCCGCCCTCCTTCCGCACGCTGGCGGGACCACCGAGCCTCGCATCGTGCACACGCGACATCTATGCGGACGACGCGAAATGGACCGCCGATATCGCGCTGCGTATCGCAAGCGACATCGCCTCCGCCATGCAGCACCTGCACGCACGCGGCATCCTCCACGGCGATCTCTACGCGCACAACATCCTGTGGAATGCGCAAGGCGGCGGCCGGCTCGGCGACTTCGGCGCGGGCTGGATGACGGGCTCGCTCGATAGCAGCCAAACCACGGTCCTGCAGCGCCTGGAGATGCGCGCCTTCGGCTGCCTGCTCGAAGAACTGCTCGAACGCTGCACCGATGCGCCGCCCGCCGCCATGTCCGCATTGAAGGATCGCTGCATGCATCCCGACGTCGCCGCGCGCCCGTCGTTCGACGAAGCGCTGCGCGTGCTGCAACAGGAAGCCGCATCGTGAGCCGCCCCCGCCAGACGCCGCCGCTGCCCACGCGCGACGGCGTCGGCCCGAGCTGCGTCGGCCTGCCGTACGGACCCTGGCCGACCATCTCCGAGTTCCTCATCGAACGCTTCCCCGCGATCACGCGCGACGCATGGCTGGAACGCATCGCGGCCGGCAACGTGATCGACGAGCACCGCATCCCCGTCACCATCCAGCGCCGCTACGAATCGCCGCTGCGTGTTTATTACTACCGCACACTCGACGGCGAGGTTCACATCCCCTTCGAGGAGCAGGTGCTGTTCCAGGACGACGAGCTCGTCGTGGCCGACAAGCCCCCGTTCCTCCCCATCACACCGACGGGCAAGTACCTGCAGGAAAGCCTGCTCGTACGGCTCAAGCGCAAGCTGAACATCGACGATCTCGTGCCGCTGCATCGCATCGACCGCAGCACCTCGGGCCTCGTGCTGTTCTCCGTGCGCCGCGAGACGCGCGGCGCCTACCAGCAGATGTTTCCGGAGCGCCGCATCGTCAAGCACTACGAGGCGGTGGTGCCGTGGCAGGAAGGCGTCTCGACGGTGCCCGGCATCTACCGCAGCCGCCTCGTGGACGACGAGCATTTCATGCGCATGCGCGAAGAGCCGGGCGAGCCGAACTCCGAGACGCGCATCGAGGTTCAAGAAATACGAGGCGGCCGCGCGCTGCTGCGGCTCTCGCCCGTCACCGGCCGCAAGCACCAATTGCGCGTGCATTGCCTCGCACTTGGCATGCCGATCGAGAACGACCCGATCTACCCTGTGCTCATGCCCGAGAACACCGACGATTTCGACAAGCCGTTGCAGCTGCTGGCCAAGTCGGTCGCCTTCCAGGACCCGGTCACCGGCAACCTGCGCAGCTTCACCAGCCCCCGGAGCCTGTCGCTGGCACCAAGGTGACGCGGCGCGGGCACGCTCCGCACTAAGCTCGTTTCCTGAAGTTCTTTCAATTCAGGAGACACCCGCACCATGGACACCACCCAACTCTTCTCGCTGAAGGGCCGCACCGCCTTGATCACCGGCGGCTCGCGCGGAATCGGCCGCATGATCGCCGAGGGCTTCCTGGCCCAGGGCGCGCGCGTGTACATCTCGGCGCGCAAGGCTGCCGCCTGCGACCAGACCGCCAAGGAGCTCTCGGCCTTCGGCCACTGCGTCTCGCTGCCGGCGGACGTGTCCACGGTCGAAGGTGCGCAGGGTCTGGTCGATGCCTATGCGAAGCATGAAGGCTCGCTCGACATCCTCGTCAACAACGCCGGTGCCGCCTGGGGCGCGCCGTACGCGGAGTTTCCCGAGAGCGGCTGGGACAAGGTGGTCGACCTGAACCTGAAGACGCCCTTCTTCCTGACCCAGGCGCTCACGCCGATGCTCAAGAAGGCCGCGACCGATCACCTCTCGAAGGTGATCAACATCGCCTCGATCGACGGCATTTCGGTGAACCCGCAGGAAACCTATTCGTATGCGGCCAGCAAGGCCGGGCTGATCCAGCTCACGCGCCGCATGGCGCTGCGCCTCGCGCAAGAGCGCATCGTGGTGAGCGCGATCGCGCCCGGCGCGTTCGCCTCCGACATGAACAAGGATGCGCGCGACCACGGCGACGAGGTCAAGGGCCGCATTCCCGCGGGCCGCATCGGCACGCCGGAAGACATGGCCGGCGCCGCGATCTATCTTGCATCGCGCGCGGGCGACTACGTGATGGGCTCCACGCTTGTCGTCGATGGCGGCGTGACGCACGCGCGCTGAGCGCCTGAAGCTTGCGGAAATAAAAAGCCGTTCGGGCTGAAAATAAATCCGTTCACGCCGAGCCTGTCGAAGCGCCGCGCGAGGCTTCGACAAGCTCAGCCCGAACGGCGGTGCAGGGCTCAGCCCGAACGGTTGCGGTTCTCGCGCGAACGGCTGGGGTTCCTGCCGCGTCAGTGGTTGTCGCGCGGCACGCCGAAGGTGGCGTGGATCTTCTGGTACTTGACCGCCGGCTTGAGCACCATGCCTTCGGAGAGTTCATCGACCACCGAGCGCTGGATCTCCTGCCACGGCGTCTGGCTCGGCGGATACGGGTAGCCGCCGGCGGCTTCGAGCTTCTGGCGGCGCTGGGCCAACTCTTCGTCGGACACCAGCATGTTGGCCGTGCGCTTCTTCAGGTCGATGCGCACGCGGTCGCCCGTCTTCAAGAGCGCGAGCGCGCCACCCGTCGCCGCCTCCGGCGAAGCATTCAGGATCGATGGCGAGCCCGACGTGCCCGACTGCCGGCCATCGCCGATGCAGGGCAGCGCGGTGACCCCCTTCTTCAGGAGGTAGGCCGGTGCGCGCATGTTCACGACCTCGGCAGCACCGGGGTAACCGACCGGCCCGACACCGCGCATGAACAGGATGCTGTGCGCATCGATTTTCATCTTCGGATCGTCGATGCGGCGGTGGTAGTCCTCGGGCCCGTCGAACACCACGGCGGTGCCTTCGAAGGCCATCGGATCGGCCGGGTTCTCGAGGTAGCGGGTGTGGAACTCGGGCGTGATCACGCTGGTCTTCATGATCGCGGAGTCGAACAGGTTGCCGCTGAAATCGAGGAAGCCGGCGTTCTTCATCATCGGCTTGGCGTACGGGAAGATCACCTTCCGGTCTTCGGTGAAGCGGCCTTCGCAGTTCTCGATGATGCTCTTGCCGTTGGCGGTGATCGAGTGCTGGATCTTGCCCTTGGCGATCAGTTCGGCCACCACGGCGGGCACGCCGCCCGCGCGGTAGTAGTCCTCGCCGAGGTACTCGCCCGCGGGTTGCAGGTTGACCAGCAGCGGGATCTTGTAGCCGTGCTTCTCCCAGTCGCCGGTGGTCAGCGGCACGCCGATGTGGCGCGCGATGGCGTTCAGGTGAATGGGCGCGTTGGTCGAACCGCCGATGGCCGAGTTCACGACGATCGCGTTCTCGAAGGCGGCGCGCGTGAGGATGTCCGAGGGCTTGAGGTTCTCGCGCACCATCTCGACGATGCGCTTGCCGGTCATGTAGGCCATCTCCTGGCGATCGCGGTACGGCGCGGGAATGGCGGCGCTGCCGGGCAGCGTCATGCCGAGCGCCTCGGTCAGCGAGTTCATCGTGGAGGCCGTGCCCATGGTGTTGCAGTGGCCCGTCGATGGCGCCGAAGACGCCACCAGCTTCAGGAAGCCGGTCTCGTCGATCTCGCCCGCGGCCAGCAGCTCGCGCGCCTTCCAGACGATGGTGCCCGAGCCCGTGCGCTCGCCCTTGTACCAGCCGTTGAGCATCGGCCCGGAGTTGAGCGCGATGGCCGGAATGTCGACGGTGGCCGCCGCCATCAATTGCGCCGGCGTGGTCTTGTCGCAGCCGGTGGTCAGCACCACGCCATCGAGCGGGTAGCCGTACAGAATTTCGACTAGCGAGAGGTACTGCAGGTTGCGGTCCAGCGAGGCTGTCGGGCGCTTGCAGGTTTCCTGGATCGGATGGATCGGAAACTCGAACGCGATGCCGCCTGCGTCGCGGATGCCCTCGCGCACGCGCTCGGCCAGCACGAGGTGATGGCGGTTGCAGGGCGCGATGTCGGAGCCCGTCTGCGCAATGCCGATGATCGGACGGCCCGATTGCAGTTCCTCGAGGCCGAGGCCGTAGTTCATGGTGCGCTCCAGGTAGAGCGCCGTCATGTCGGTGTTGGCCGGGTTGTCGAACCATTCCTGCGAGCGCAGCTTGAGCGCGCTCGCAGGCTTTTTCGAGGCGCCGCTCCGGACCTTGGGTTCGGAGGTGGGCTTGGGGCTTTTCTTCTTGCTCATCAGGACATTCCCTTCAGGGTTTCTGCCGCATTCGGAAGCGCGGCGCAATCGGCGATGTATTGGCGAATGATGTCTGCGAAATTCTCGTGCGGATGCAGGCCGAGCTTGGCCGCGCGCTCGGCGGTGGCGCCGGCCGGCCAGTTGGCCACGATGCCGGCGATGCGCTCGTCGCGCTCGAAACGCACCAGCGCGCGCACCTTCGGGCCGGCCACTTCCTCGAGCGCATCGAGCATGTCGCTCACGCGCACATTGAGCGCCGGCAGGTTGAGCGCGGCGCGCCCGCCGAAGGCCTCGCGGCTGGCTTCGTAGACGGCGATGAGGCCATCGACCGTGTGCGCCGGCGAGGTCATCGGATGCGACACGTCGGGCGACACCGGGCAGACCGATTCCACGCCCGCCAGCGGCTCGCGGATGATGCCGCTGAAGAACGACGAGGCAGCACCGTTCGGGCGGCCCGGACGCACGGTGACGGTCATCAGCCGCGCGGCGCGGCCGTCGATGTAGCCCTTGCGCGTGTAGTCGGAAATGAGGTGCTCGCAGACCAGCTTCTGCGTACCGTAGGAGGTCTGCGGCAGCGGCAGCGTGTCGTCGGCCACCAGCTTGGGCAGCGGCACCGAGGGGTCGGGCCCGAACACCGCGACCGAGCTGGAGAACACCAGCCGCGTCACCTTGCCGCCCGCGCCGACGTTGGCTCGCAGCGCATCGAGCAGTGCGCGCGTGCTGTCGAGGTTGGAGCGCAGGCCCAGTTCGAAATCGGCCTCGCATTCACCCGACACGGCCGAGGCGAGATGGAACACGCCGTCGAAGGCTTCTGTCTTCAGCGCCTCTGTCTGCGCGAGCAGCGGGCCGGTGCGGGCCTCGACGCGCGCATCGGACAGCAGGTCGGCGGGCGGCGGCGCGATGTCGGTCAGCACCAGCCGCTCGATGCGCTGGCCAGCCAGCGTGCCGCGCGCGAGCAGCGCGCGCGCAAGTCGGGAGCCGACGAAGCCGCCGCCTCCGGTGATCAACAGTTTCATGGGGTGTCCCTTTTTGTCCTCTTGGTGGTGCTGGTGGTGCCGGTCGCGCGTTTTGGTGTGGCAACCGGTGCGGCGGTACGCAATGCGCGCGCCGCCGCGCGACGGCGCTGGCCGGTAATGACTCCGCCTTCGACGAGCCGCTGCTCGCCGCGGATCAGATGCTGTGTGGCGTGATGGCGCGCGGCCACGGGGTCGCGCGCCGCGATGGCTTCGACGATGGCGCGGTGCTCGTTCTGCACCGCCTCCATGAAGTCGAGCCGCCGTGCTTCATTGCCGCGGGTGATGCGCATGCCTTCGCGCAGGTACTGCTCGAGAAAGCCGAGCAGCAAACGGAACTGCGGATTGCCCGTGGCTTCGCCGATCACGCGGTGGAAGGCGAGGTCTTCGGCGACGCCGTCCTGCCCTGCCGCGGCGGCCGTGTCGATGGCCTTCAGTGCGCGCCGCAGCGCCGCGATCTGGCTGCGCGTTGCGCGCTTGGCGGCGAGCGCGGCGATCTCGCCTTCGAGCACGCGGCGCACCTCGACCACATCGACGACGGATTGCACCGACTCGAGCACGGCCGGATCGAAGGCGAGCGGACGGTTGAGCGGCGCCTGCGCCACGAAGCAGCCGAGACCCTGCCGCGAAGTGACCAGCGCCTGCGACTTGAGCTGGTGCACCGCCTCGCGCACCACGGTGCGCGAGACGCCGTGCGAGGCCGCGAGCTGTTGTTCGGTGGGAAGACGATCGCCGGGCCGCAGCGCGCCCGATTCGATCTGCGCCGCCAGCCGGGATGCGAGGCGGTCGGACAGGCGATCCGTGACCAGGGGAAAGGGTTCTGAGAGGGCGGAGGCCTGCACGACTGCGGAAAATTGGAGCGCTGTTATCGGGTCATCATACAAGTCAACCGGGATTTTCTCGTACCGGTTTGCCCTGATACCGGTTTCAAAAACGAGTGCCGATACTGCGCGGGCTGCGATGCGGAGGTCTCCGTGTCGCTCGGCTCCCCTTCCCGCGATTTGTCAGGACTCCTTGCATGGCCAGTGTCACGATTCAGGCGGTCAAGAAGCGATTCGGCGAAGTCGCCATCCTTCACGGGGTGGACATCGACATTGCCGACGGTTCGTTCACGGTGCTGGTGGGCCCCTCGGGCTGCGGCAAGTCGACCTTGCTGCGCATGATCGCGGGGCTGGAGGAGATTCACGGCGGCGAGATCCGCATCGGCGATCGCCGCGTGAACGACCTGCCGCCCAAGGAACGCGACATCGCGATGGTGTTCCAGAACTACGCGCTGTATCCGCACATGACGGTGCGCGACAACATGGCCTTCGCCCTCTCGCTGGCGAAGATGGACAAGGCCACCATCGACAGCAAGGTGCAGCGCGCGGCCGAAATCCTTGCGCTCGCGCCGCTGCTCGAACGCTATCCGCGCCAGCTCTCGGGCGGACAGCGCCAGCGCGTGGCGATGGGGCGCGCGATCGTGCGCGATCCGCAGGTCTTTCTCTTCGACGAGCCGCTGTCGAACCTCGACGCCAAGCTGCGCGTGGCGATGCGCAGCGAGATCAAGGAACTGCACCAGCGCCTGAAGACCACGTCGATCTACGTCACGCACGACCAGATCGAGGCCATGACCATGGGCGACAAGATCGTGGTGATGCGCGACGGCCGCATCGAGCAGACCGGCAGCCCGCTGGACCTGTACGACCATCCGGCGAACCAGTTCGTCGCGGGCTTCATCGGCTCGCCGGCCATGAACTTCCTGCCCGGCACGCTGCGGCGCGCGGGCGGTGCCGCGCATGTCGAACTGCCCGACGGCACGCGGCTCGATGCGCCCCTTCACGCAGGCGGCACCGATGGCCAGCCGGTCGTGTACGGCACGCGCCCCGAGCACCTGACGCTCGGCAACAGCGGCGGCATTCCGTCGCGCGTGGTGGTGATGGAGCCGACCGGCATGGACACTTTCGTCGCGTGCCGGCATGAAGGCGCCGAGCTCTCGGCCGTGTTCCGCGAGCGCTACGACTTCGCGCCGGGCAGCACGATCCATCTCTTGCCCGACCTTGCGCGCGCCCACCTGTTCGATGCCGAAAGCGGCCTGCGCCTGGTCGCCTGAGCTCGCCCGATTTCTCGCCTTGTTCGCCTTGTCTTTGGTTCACACCGGTCCGTTTACAACGAAGGAGACAGCTCATGAGTGATTTCAATCGCCGCAGGTTTCTCGAGGGTTCGGCCGGCGTTGCCGCTGCCGCGACTGTCGGCACGGGCAGCGCCCTGTTCGCACCGTTCGCGCAGGCGCAGAACCTGACGTTCAAGCCCGAGAAGGGCGCCAAGCTGCGCGTGCTGCGATGGAGCCGCTTCGTGCAGGGCGACATCGATGCCTACATGGCCAACGTCAAGAAGTTCACCGAGGCCACGGGCGTCGAAGTGCGCGTGGACAACGAAGGCTGGGAAGACGTGCGCCCGAAGGCTGCTGTGGCCGCCAACACGGGCGCGGGCCCCGACATCATCCTGTCGACCAACGACGACGCCAACCTCTATCCCGACAAGCTGCTCGACGTGACGGACCTGGCCGAATACCTCGGCAAGAAATACGGCGGCTGGTATCCGGCCGGCGAAGCCTTCATGCGCCCCGACGGCAAGAAGTGGCTGGGCCTGCCGCTGGGCGCCTCGGGCTCGCTCATCGTGTACCGCGAGAGCATGGTCAAGGCCGCGGGCTTCGCGACCTTCCCCAAGACCACCGACGACTTCCTCAAGCTCTACAAGGCACTGAAGGAAAAGGGCACGCCCGGCGGCATGGCGCTGGGCAACGCGACCGGCGACAGCACCTGGTGCAACTGGCTCATCTGGTCGCACGGCGGCAAGCTGGTCGACAAGAACAACAAGGTGGTCATCGACAGCCCCGAGACGCTGAAGGCGCTGGAGTACGGCAAGGAGCTCTACGCCAACTTCATTCCGGGCACGCTCTCATGGCTGGACCCGAACAACAACAAGGCTTTTCTCGACGGGCAGATCAGCGTCACCAACAACGGCATCTCTGTCTACTACGCCGCCAAGAATTCCGCCGACCCCAAGATCAAGGAAATGGCCGCGGACATCAACCACGCGGTGTTCCCCATCGGCCCGGTCGGCGTGCCGACGGAGTCGCACCTGTTCTTCAACCAGATGGTCATGAAGTACACGAAATTCCCGCAGGCGGCCAAGGAGTTCCTGCGCTTCATGATGGAGAAGGAGCAGTTCGACCCGTGGCTGCAAGGCGGCGGCGGCTACGTGGCGCAGCCCCTGCGCTTCTACGAGAACAGCGCGATCTGGACCTCGGACCCGAAGAACATGCCCTACCGCGACTCGGTGAAGAACCTGCGCCCGGGCGGCTACGACGGCAAGCTGGGCTACGCGTCGGCCGGCGCGGCGGCGGACTTCATCATTCCGAACATGGTGGCCGAGGCTGCGAGCGGATCGAAGACGCCGAAGGAAGCCGCCGAGCGCGCGCAGAAGCGTGCCGAGCGCTACTACAAGGTCTGACCGATCCTTCAACTTCCGAAGCAGCCCGCTCATGACACTTCTCGCCAGGTTCCAGAACAGCCGCAATGCGCTCGGGCTCGCGTTCATGTTGCCGGCGGCGGTGCTGCTGCTCCTCTTCCTGACCTATCCGCTCGGCCTGGGCACCTACCTCGGCTTCACCGACGCCAAGGTGGGCCGCGCAGGCCAGTGGATCGGCCTGGAGAACTACGAGTACCTGTGGGGCGACGCCGTGACGCGGCTCGCCCTCTTCAACACGCTCTTCTACACAACCGTGGCGAGCGTGTTCAAGTTCTTCCTGGGCCTGTGGCTCGCGATACTGCTGAACCGGAACATCCGTTTCAAGACTTTTTTCCGCGCGGTGATCCTGCTGCCGTACATCGTGCCGACGGCCCTCTCGGCGATCGCGTTCTGGTGGATCTACGACTCGCAGTTCTCCATCATCAGCTGGGCGCTGGTGAAGATGGGGCTCATCGACCAGTACATCGATTTCCTCGGCTCCGAGTGGAACGCGCGCATTGCGGTGATCATCGCGAACGTGTGGCGCGGCGTGCCCTTCGTGGCGATCACGTTGCTCGCGGGCCTGCAGACGATCTCGCCCTCCTACTACGAAGCCTCCGCCATCGACGGCGCGACGCCGTGGCAGCAGTTCCGCCACGTCACGATGCCGCTGCTCACGCCGATCATCGCGGTGGTCATGACCTTCTCGGTGCTGTTCACCTTCACCGACTTCCAGCTCATCTACGTCATCACCCGCGGCGGCCCGCTCAATGCGACGCACCTGATGGCCACGCTGTCGTTCCAGCGCGCGATTTCGGGCGGTGCGCTGGGCGAAGGCGCGGCCATCGCGATCGCGATGGTGCCGTTCCTGCTGGCTTGCGTAATGTTCAGCTTCTTCGGCCTGCAGCGCCGCGCGTGGCAGCAGGGGGGATCGGACAAATGAGGAATTTCCAATGAGCAATGCCGGCCAGGTCGACACCGTCGGCATGAGCTACCTCGACACGATCCCGCGCAAGGCGGTGACCGTGTACCTGCCGCTCGTGGTCTTCTTGATCGTGCTGCTGTTCCCGTTCTACTGGATGGCCATCACCTCGGTGAAGCCCGATGCCGAACTGCTCTCGCGCGAAGGCAATCCGTTCTGGGTGATCAACCCGACGCTCTCGCACTTCTACAAGCTGCTGTTCGAGACCTCGTACCCGCAGTGGCTGTGGAACACGGTGCTGGTGTCGGTGGTGTCGACCTTCGTGTCGCTCGCGGCCTCGGTGTTCGCGGCCTATGCCATCGAGCGGCTGCGCTTCAAGGGGTCGAAGCACGTCGGGCTCTCGATCTTTCTCGCGTACATGGTGCCGCCGTCGATTTTGTTCATTCCGCTCGCGAACGTGGTGTTCAACCTCGGCCTCTTCGACACGCGCTGGGCGCTGATCCTCACGTATCCGACCTTCCTCATTCCCTTCTGCACATGGCTCTTGATGGGGTACTTCCGCTCGATCCCGGCCGAGCTCGAAGAGTGCGCGCTCATCGACGGCGCGAGCCGCTGGCAGATCCTCGTGAAGATCGTGCTGCCGCTGGCGGTGCCGGGGCTCATCTCGGCGGGCATCTTCGCGTTCACGCTGTCGTGGAACGAGTTCATCTACGCGCTCACCTTCATCTCGTCGTCGGAGGTGAAGACGCTGCCCGTCGGTGTGGTGACCGAGCTCGTGCAGGGCGACGTGTACCAGTGGGGGCCGCTCATGGCCGGCGCGCTGCTGGGCTCGCTGCCGGTGGCGTTCATCTACTCGTTCTTCGTCGAGTACTACGTGTCGGGGATGACCGGGTCGGTCAAGGAATAAACGGCGCGCACGGTGCGCAGCGTCAGTTCCAGCGCGGAACGGCTTCGTCCTTGAGCTGCTGGCGCAGCACGTCGTAGTCGGGCACCACGCTCTCGACGGTTTCCCAGAAGCGGTGCGAATGGTCCATCACGCGCAGATGGGCCAGCTCGTGCGCCACCACGTAGTCGATCACCGGCAGGCGGAAGTGAATGAGCCGCCAGTTGAGGCGAAGCGATCCGTCAGCGCTCGCGCTGCCCCAGCGCGTGGCGGCGTTCGACAGCGACAGCTTCTGCCAGCGCACGCCCAAGAGCGGCGCGAAATGGTCGAGCCGCTCGATGAAGAGCTTGCGCGCCTGCCGCATGAGCCAGGCCTGCGCGGCATCGCGGATCTGCGAGGGCTCGGCGTTCTGCGCGACGGCCAGCCGCAGGATGCGCGGACCGCCCGCGACCTCGGCCTCGTCGAGCGTGCCGCCGACGCTGGCAAAGCCATGTTTCGGATCGAGCCGGATCACGACCGGCCCGCCCATGAACGGAAACGCAGCGCCGTCCATCCACTCGATGCGCGTGGCTTCGACGCGCGCATGGCGCTGCTGCGTTTCCTGGAGCTTGCGCAGGATCCAGTCGGCCTTCTCGCGCACCGCGGCATCGACATCGCGCAGCGCGACCCAGCGCGGCGCGCGCACCGAGAGCCCGTCGGCGCCCACGAGAAAACCGATGGTCTTGCGCTTGCCGCGCTTGAATTCGTAAGCCACGCGCGCCGAGCCCAGCACCAGTTCGCGCGTGGCCTGTGGATGGATGAAGCTCGCGAGGGTCAGCGTGTCGCGCAGCGGGATCGCGGGCAGCGCAGGGCCGATGTTCTGAACCTCCGCTTCCGGCGAGACCGGCACCGGCGTCACGACGGGCGGCGCAGCCTTGCGGACCTTCTTCGGGCGCGGCGCGGGCGGCTCGGGCTGCGCGAACTCGCTGCCCAGCCCCTCGAACAGGTCCATGGTGAACTGCAGCAGACCTTGCATCTGGTGCCCTCTGTTCCTTCCAGCTTCTAGCGGTACGCCTCGGGGTCGAGCCGGTGCATCTCCGCTTCGATCCAGGCTTCGACTTCGCGCATCAGCTCGTCGGGCTTGCGGCCCACGCTCGAGATCGCCGGCCCGATCGACACATCGACCACGCCCGGCCGCTTGATGAACGCCTTGCGCGGCCAGACCTTCGCCGAGGTGACGGCAATCGGAATCACCGGCACGCCGGTCTCGCAGGCCAGGCGCGTGCCGCCGCTCTTGTAGGTGCCCTTCTGGCCGCGCGGAATGCGCGTGCCTTCGGGGAACATGATGATCCAGATGCCCTGCGCGAGCAGCTTGCGGCCCTGGTTCACCACCTTGTTGAAGGCCTGCGCGCGCTGGCTGCGGTCGATGTGGATCATGTCCAGCCGCGCCATCGCCCAGCCGAAGAAGGGCACGTAGATCAGTTCCTTCTTGAACACGTAGGCCAGCGGATGCGGCATCAGCGTCGGCATGAGGAAGGTCTCGAGCGTGGACTGGTGCTTGACCAGCAGGATCGCGCCGGCGAGCTGGTCGGTCGGCAGGTTCTCCATGCCGGTCACGCGCGTCTTGATGCCCAGCAACACACGCGCGCCGCCGATGGCCCAGCTGAGCCATTGCTCGGCCATCCAGTAGAGCGGAATGCCGCGCTTCCAGATCGAACTGACGCACATGATGATGCCCCACGGCACCACGGTGACAAGCATCCAGAGTGCGTGGAGAACGGAACGGATAAACGCCATCAGACAGCTACCTGGAGTGCAGCCCGCGCTTCGCGCGCAAGCAGGAAATCGACAAAGGCGGCGAGGTTCTCGTGAACCATCGTGTTCGCCGGATATTCGGGAGGCAGCGGATCCACGCCGATGCAGGCCGCGCCCATGCCCGTGAGCAAAAGGTGCGGCTCGCAGCCGGCGGCCGCGCCCGCCTGCAGGTCGCGCAGGCTGTCGCCCGCGGTCGGCACGCCCTTGAGGTCGATGCCGTAGCGGTCGCCGATCTGCAGGAACAGGCCCGACTTCGGCTTGCGGCAATCGCAGTCCTCGTCGGGGCTGTGCGGGCAATAGAACACCGCATCGACCTTGCCGCCCACCGCCGCGAGCATCTTGTGCATCTTGGCGTGCATGGCGTTGAGCGAAGCCATGTCGAACAGGCCCCGGCCCAGGCCCGACTGGTTCGACGCGACCACCACATGCCACCCCGCATGGTTGAGCCGCGCCACGGCTTCGAGCGCACCGGGCAGCGGCGTCCACTCGATGTCGCTCTTCACGAAATCTTCGCGGTGCACATTGATCGTGCCGTTGCGGTCGAGGATGACGAGTTTCATGGCGAGGCCACCGGTGGAGAAGTCGTCGAAGGGGTCAGACAGCCAGCCGCTCGAGCTGCGCCACGCGGTTCATCGCGGTGTGCAGCGACATCAGCAAGCCCAGCCGGTTGAGCCGGAGGTCGGCCTGCTCGGCATTGACCATCACGCCGTCGAAGAAGGCATCGACCGGCTCGCGCAGCGCGGCCAGCGTCTGCAGCGAGCCGGTGTAGTCGCCGGCTTCGAACTGCGCGTTGGCGGCGGGCACGACCTCGGCCATCGCGGCGTGCAGCGCCTTTTCGGCGGGCTCCTGCAGCAGCAGTTCGCTGACGTGCGCGTCGGCCTCGGGCGCCTTCTTCAGGATGTTGCCGATGCGCTTGTTGGCAGCGGCCAGCGCGGCGGCGGCGGGGAGTGCGGCGAAGGCGCGCACGGCGGCCAGCAGCTTGGGCACTTCGCCCAGGCGCTGCGGCAGCGGGGCCAGCACGGCGTCGACTTCCTGGGCGCTCGCGCCCTGCTCGCGCAGGCTGCCGGCGAGGCGGTCGAGGATGAAGTCGCGCAGCTCGACCGTGGCCTTGCTGCCGTCGAAACCGGCGATGTCCTTGAACTGCGCGGCGGCGTCCTGCAGCAGGGCGTCGAGCCCCAGCGCGAGGTCTTTCTCGATCAGCATGCGGATCACGCCCAGCGCATGGCGGCGCAGCGCGAACGGGTCGCGGTCGCCGGTGGGCAGGTTGCCGATGCCGAACATGCCGACCAGCGTTTCGAGCTTGTCGGCCAGCGCGACCACGAGGCCGACGCTGTTGCGCGGCAGCTCGTCGCCGGCGAAGCGCGGCTTGTAGTGGTCTTCGATCGCATCGGCCACCGCGGCGTCGAGGCCGTCGTGCAGCGCGTAGTAGCGGCCCATCGTGCCCTGCAGCTCGGGGAACTCGCCGACCATGTCAGTCACCAGATCGGCCTTGGCCAGTTGGGCGGCCTGCGTGGCCTGTGCGGCGACCTTCGCATCGCCGAGCTTCTCTGCAATGCCGCGCGCGATGTGCATCACGCGCTGCACGCGTTCGCCCTGCGTGCCGAGCTTGTTGTGATAGACCACCTTGCCCAGCGACTCGACGCGCGAGGCCAGCGATTTCTTGCGGTCCTGGTCGAAGAAGAACTTGGCATCGGCCAGGCGCGGGCGCACCACACGCTCGTTGCCTTCGATGACCGCGCTCGCGTCGTCGGGGCTGATGTTGCTGACGACCAGGAACTTGTTGGTCAGCTTGCTCGACGCGTCGAGCAGCGGAAAGTACTTCTGGTTGGCCTTCATCGTGAGGATGAGGCACTCCTGCGGCACTTCGAGGAACTCGCGCTCGAAGCTGCAGACCAGCACGTTGGGGCGTTCGACCAGCGCGGTCACTTCGTCGAGCAGCGCGTCGTCGTCGATCGGCACCGAGCCGCCGCCGACCTTGACCGCGGCCGCCGCGAGCTGGCGCGCGATTTCGGCGCGGCGCGCCTCGAAGCTCGCGATGACCGCGCCGTCGTCCTGCAGCTGCAGCGCATAGCTGTTCGCATCGCGCAGCACGACCGGATCGACCGCCGCCTCGAAGCGGTGGCCGTGCGTCTCACGGCCGGCTTTGAGGCCCAGCGCCTCGATGGGCACCACGGTGTCGCCATGCAGCGCCACGAGGCCGTGCGCGGGGCGCACGAAGCTCACGCTGCTCCAGCCCGGCAGTTCGCAGCCGCTTTCGAGCTGGTAGCTCATCACCTTGGGAATCGGCAGCTTGGCAATCGCTTCAGCCAGCGCCTTCTGCAGGCCCTCGGCCAGCGTGGCGCCCTTGGCGGTGCTTTCGTAGAAGAGCGCTTCGGCCTTGCCGTCCATCGCGCGCTTCAAGCCGGGCACGGCCGAGGCGTCGGCGCCGAGCGCGCCCAGGCGCTTGAGCAGCGCGGGCGTCGGCTGGCCCGAGGCATCGAGCCCCACGGCCACGGGCATGAGCTTTTGCGAGACGGCCTTGTCGGCGGCGCGCTCGGCCACGTGCGTGAGGTGCGCGGCCAGGCGGCGCGGCGAGGCATACGCGATGAGCACCGAGCCGGCTTCGGCCAGGCCTTGCGCCACGAGTTGGTCGCGCAGCACGCCCGCAAAGGCGTCGCCGAGCTTCTTGAGGGCCTTGGGCGGCAGCTCTTCGACAAACAGTTCGACCAGCAGGGAGTTCTTGTTGTTCATGGGAGTCGTCGTCATCGCTCAGGCGGCTTTCTTCGGGGGAATCTGCGCGACCCATTCGCGCGGCGCCATCGGGAAGCCCAGTCGCTCGCGGCTGTCGTAGTAGCTCTGCGCCACGCTGCGCGCGAGATTGCGGATGCGGCCGATGTAGGCCGCGCGCTCGGTCACGCTGATCGCGCCGCGCGCATCGAGCAGATTGAAGCTGTGCGCGGCCTTGAGTACCTGCTCGTAGGCCGGCAGCGCGAGCTGCTCGGTCATGAGGTGCTTGGCCTGCTTCTCGTGCGCGTTGAAGGCGGTGAAGAGGAACTCGGCGTCGCTGTGCTCGAAGTTGTAGGTCGACTGCTCGACCTCGTTCTGGTGGTACACGTCGCCGTAGGTCACGCCGGGCGCCCATTCCAGTTCGTAGATGCTTTCCTTCTGCTGCAGGTACATCGCCAGGCGCTCGAGGCCGTAGGTGATCTCGCCGGTGATCGGCTTGCAATCGATGCCGCCGACCTGCTGGAAGTAGGTGAACTGCGTCACCTCCATGCCGTTGAGCCAGACCTCCCAGCCCAGGCCCCAGGCGCCGAGCGTGGGGTTCTCCCAGTCGTCTTCGACGAAGCGGATGTCGTTCTTCTTCAGGTCGAAGCCAAGGGCTTCGAGGCTGCCGAGGTACAGCTCCAGGATGTTGGCGGGCGCCGGCTTCAGCACGACCTGGTACTGGTAGTAGTGCTGCAGGCGGTTGGGGTTCTCGCCATAGCGGCCGTCCTTGGGGCGGCGGCTGGGCTGCACGTAGGCTGCCTTCCAGGGTTCGGGGCCGAGGGCCCTGAGGAAGGTGGCGGTGTGCGAGGTGCCCGCGCCGACCTCCATGTCGTACGGCTGCAGCAGCGCGCAGCCCTGGTCGGCCCAGTACGACTGCAGTTTGAGAATGATTTGCTGGAAGTTCAACATGAAGCTGGCCGGCACGAGCCGGACATTGGACGGTAGCGCGGCGATGCGCCGCGAAAGCGGACGATTTTACGGGCGGAGGGCAACTCTCCCACAGCCGGGCGGGATGCCGGCCGCTCCCGCCGCCCGGCCGGGCATGAGACAACCACCGGCCGGCCGCACGCGGCAGCCCTTCACACCGCAGCCCTTCACAAGGCCCTTCCAGGCCCGTCTTTCCCCATTCCCACAGACATGCAACCGCCCCACATCGGCCCGAATGCCCCGTTTTTCATCGTGCTCAACGCCAGTTCGGGCAGCGAGAGCACCGCCGCGGCCCGCCAGGTCATCGAGGAAGGCCTTGCCGCGGCCGACCGCAAGCACCGGATCTTCCTGGTCGACGGCCTTGGCCGGTTGCAGGCACTGGCGCGCGAAGCCGTGGAACGCGCCCGCGCCGTGGGCGGCGTGGTGGTGGCCGCGGGCGGCGACGGCACCATCAACGCGGTGGCGCAGGCCACGCTCGGCAGCGGGTGCGCCTTCGGCGTGCTGCCGCAGGGCACCTTCAACTACTTCAGCCGCACCCACGGCATTCCGCGCGACACGGCAGAGGCGCTGAAGATCCTGCTGGCCGAGCAGCCGCGCGCCGTGCAGGTCGGGCTGGTCAACGACCGGGTCTTCCTGGTGAACGCCAGCATGGGCCTGTACGCCGAGCTGCTGGAAGAGCGCGAGACCTACAAGGCGCGCTACGGCCGCAGCCGCTGGATCGCCTTCTTCGCGGGCCTCTTGACGGTGATGCGCGGCCGCCACCGGCACTGGAACCTGCGCATGGCCTGGCGCGGGCAGGAAAAGGACATCCGCACGCCGACGCTTTTCGTGGGCAACAACCCGTTGCAACTGCTGCAGGTGGGCATCGAGCACGCCGATGCGCCCGAGCAGGGGCAGTTGGCCGCCATCGCGCTCAAGCCGGTCGGGGTGCTCGCGATGCCCGGGCTGCTGGTGCGCGGCGCAATGGGTCGGCTCGGCCGCGCCGACCAGGTGCTGAGCTTTCCCTTCGAATCGATGACGGTGAAGGCAGGCCCCCTGCGCGCGCCGCGCCGCGTGAAGGTGGCGACGGACGGCGAAATCGCCTGGGCCGACATGCCGCTGTTGTTCCGCGTGTCGCCCGAACCGCTGTGGCTGGTGCGGCCCGACATCGCGCCCGAGCTGGAAGCGGCCAAGCAATGAGCGCTTGCCTGCTGCAGATCTCCGATCCACATTTCGGCACCGAGCAGCCGGACGTGCTGCGCGCGCTCGAGCGTTTCGCCGACGCGCTGGCGCCGCAGGTGGTGGTGATGTCGGGCGACATCACGCAGCGCGCGACGCGCGTGCAGTTCGCGGCGGCGCGCGCCTTCGTCGACCGGCTGGCGGCGCCCGCGAAGCTGGTCGTTCCGGGCAATCACGACATCCCGCTGTTCCAGCTCGCCGCGCGCTGCTTCTCGCCCTACGGCCGGTACATGGAGGCCTTCGGCGACGACCTGGAGCCGGCATTCGAATCGGAAGACTGGCTCGTCGTCACCGTGAACACCACGCGCTGGTACCGGCATTCGGACGGCGTGGTGTCGCCCGCGCAGGTCGAGCGGGTGGCGGCGCGCCTCGCGGCCGCATCGCCCTCGCAGTTGCGCGTGGTGGTGACGCACCAGCCGGTGATGGTCACGCGCGAGGAAGACCTGTCGAACCGGCTGCACGGCCGCGAGCGGGCGGTCGCGCGCTGGTCCGAAGCGGGCGTCGACCTGATCCTGGGCGGGCACATCCACCTGCCCTACGTGCGCTCGCTGCACGACGCGTTCTCGGGCTGCAAGCGCACCGCGTTCGCCGTGCAGGCGGGCACGGCGGTGTCGCATCGCGTGCGCGCCGGCTTTGCGAATTCGGTGAACGTGGTGCGCCTCGCCATGTCCGGCGACGCGCGCGCCTGCCGCGTCGAACGCTGGGACTACGCGGCCGCCGGCAAAGCCTTCGAGTGCGCCAAAGTATTCCCGCTTTCGCTTGCCAGCGGCACCGCGCCCCCTTAGGGTCCTGCCGCATGCCATTGGAAGCCTCCTCACTGACCCCGCCTCTCGTTCTCCTCGCCCAGCAACTCGGCGCCCATGCGCTCGGCTGGTTTCTCTCGATCTGGATTGCGTCCGTGCTCGGCGCCGGTGCCGTCTGCTGGACGCTGCAGCGCCGCCATTTAAAGGCCCGCGATGCCGAGGAGCCGAGCGAACCGCGCATCGCGCTCGGGCTCGCGGCGGGTTTCCTGTTGATCCTTGCGGCCGCGAGCGTGTTCGCCTGGATCGCCTCGAACCTCTCGGACGGCCATTCGATGGGCCGGGCCGATCAGGCGCTGGCCGATGCCATCGGCACCCACGTGCCGTGGGCCGCCCTCGTCGCGTTCAGCTGGCTCACCCACCTGGGCGACTTCGCCTTTCTTGCGCCGGTGTGCCTGATCGTCGCCGCCGTGCTGTGGCGCCACGCGTACCGCGGCCTCGCGCTCGGCTGGGTGCTGGCGCTCGGCGGCATCGTGGTGCTGAACCCTGCGCTCAAGCACATCTTCGAGCGGGCCCGGCCGGTGCATGACCACGGGCTGGCGTTCGAGACGAGCTACAGCTTCCCGAGCGGACACAGCGCGGGCGCGATCGTGAGTTACGGAATGCTGCTGTACCTGGCGCTGCGCACGCTGCCGGCGCGCTGGCATGTGCCGGCGGCCATGGCAGCCGTGGGCGCCATCCTGACCATCGCGTGCAGCCGCATCTTCCTGCAGGTGCATTTTGCGAGCGATGTGGCGGCCGGCCTGCTGACCGGCTTCGCCTGGCTGCTCGTGTGCGTGAGCAGCCTGGAATACGCGCGGCACCGCAAAGG
Organism: Variovorax sp. W2I14; assembly: GCF_050435205.1. Classification (NCBI taxonomy): domain Bacteria; kingdom Pseudomonadati; phylum Pseudomonadota; class Betaproteobacteria; order Burkholderiales; family Comamonadaceae; genus Variovorax; species Variovorax sp. W2I14. The sequence goes on from NZ_JBNDJX010000001.1 coordinate 4,429,403, forward strand.
GCGACGCGCGCAGGCCTGAGCATCGCTTCGGCGTCTTCGCCAGAAACACCGCGGAACCGGCTTTGCCGGGCCGCAGGTGTTGCCCCCGGAAGGGGGGTGGGAGGCTACGCGAAGCGAGCAAGCCTGGGGGAGATCAATATTCCCAGAAGATTCGCTGCAGTTCCTTGGTGTTGCTGGTCTTGGTCAAGGCCACCATCGCCAGGATGCGCGCCTTCTGCGGGCGCAGGTCGTGCGCCACCACCCAGTCGTACTTGTCGTCGGGCTGCTCGGCGTTGCGGATCACGAAACCGTCGGGCACGCGCGAGCTGCGGATCACGATCACGCCATCGGTGCGCGCCTTCTGCAGGTTCGGAACGATGCGGTCGGCCACCGAGCCGTTGCCGGTGCCGCCATGGATCAGCGCCTTGGCGCCGCTCTTGGCAATCGCGTCGATGGCCACCGACGACACGCCTTCATAGCCCATCGCGATTTCGACCGGCGGCAGCGCATTGATGCTGTCGATGTCGAACTCCGAGTTCATGGTGTGGCGCTTGACCGGTGCACGGAACCAGTAGTTCTTGCCCTCGACGATCATGCCCAGCGGACCCCATTGGCTGGAGAACGCGCTGGTCTTGATGTTGACGTTCTTGCTCACGTCGCGGCCGCTGTCGATGTTGTCGCCCATCGTCACCAGCACGCCCTTGCCCACGGCGTCCTTGCTGCCCGCCACGTTGACCGCGTCGTACAGGTTGAGCGCGCCGTCGGCCGAGAGAGCCGTGCCGGGACGCATCGAACCGACCACGACGATCGGCTTGTTGGTGTGCACGGTGAGCGTGAGGAAGTACGCGGTTTCTTCCAGCGTGTCGGTGCCGTGGGTGATGACGATGCCGTCGACGTCCGATTGCTTGGACAGCGCCGAGACGCGCTTGGCCAGCGTCAGCAGGTTGTCGTTGGTGAGGCTTTCCGATGCGACCTGGAACACCTGCTCGCCGCGCACGTTGGCGACCTTCGAGAGCTCGGGCAGGCCGGCGATGAGCTTGTCGACGCCGACCTTGGCGGCTGCGTAGGTGGCGCTGTTGACGGCCGAGGCGCCGGCACCGGCGATGGTGCCGCCGGTGGCGAGGATCACCACGTTGGGCAGCGCCTGCTGGGCCTGCGCGATGGCGCTGGCGGCAAGCAGGGCGGCGCCCGCGGCGAAGGCCCGGAAACGGGGGGAAAGGTACATGGAAGACTCCTTGGTCTGAGGTGAAATTCTGGAAGCGGCGAGGAAGATACATGAACCATGCCCGCCTGCGCCCCGCGGCCATGCCGGCACGGCATGCGGCCATGCGCCAAGGATTACCATCGCCCGGGCGCCACGCCGCAATCTCCAGCATGACCTCCGACACCGCCGCCCTGCCCTCCTCCACCGCCCAGGAAATGCCCGCCCCCGAGGGCCCGCTGTCGCGCGCACGCCCGGGGCGCGAGCGCATCATGGCCGCCATCCGCACCGCGGCGGTCGCCGAGTTCAGCCTGCATGGCCTCAAGGGCACTTCGACCCAGGCCATCGCCGCGCGCGCCGGCCTCACCAAGCCCCAGCTGCACTATTACATCGCCGGCAAGGAAGAGCTCTACGAAGAGCTGCTGATGCAGGTGCTGCACGCCTGGAAGGTGGTGTTCTCGTTCGAGGACTCAAGCGACCCGGCCACCGTGCTGGGCGACTACATCCGGAAGAAGCTGGACCATGCCATCGACAGCCCCGAGATGTCGCGCATCTTCACCCGCGAGATCCTGGACGGCGGCCGCAACCTCGACCGCTACTGGCCCAACGCCCGGGCCTGGACGCAGAAGAAGGTGGACATCATCAACGGCTGGATCGCGCGCGGGCAGATGCGTCCGCTCGATGCGCGCATCCTCCTCATGCACATCTGGGCCATGACCCAGAGCTATGCCGACTACGCGATCCAAACGCGCGTGATGCTCGGCCTGCCGCCCGACGCGCCGATCGACCGCGAACCCATCGCGCGCGAGCTCGTGGCCTTCGTGCTGGGCGGCTGCGGCATCAAGACGACGACGCCTTGACCTCCCAGGCGCGGCCGGTCGGATCGGCCAGCGCGAGCCGCACCATCTCGATGAAGCGGCGCAGCCGCGCAGGCTGGAAGCGCGCCGGCGAATAGGTCAGGTACACCGGCAGCGGCACCGCATGCCATTGCGGCGCGAGCTGCACCAGCCGGCCGGCGGCGATGTCGTCGTTCATGAGCCAGGCCGAGCCGATGCAGGCGCCCAGCCCCATGGCCGCCGCGCTGTGCAGCGCATAGAGGCTGTCGGTGCTCAGGCAGGGGCGGATCGGCACCCGCGCGATCTCGCCGCTCGGCCGGTGCGTGAGCTGCACCTCGTTGCGATAGAAGGTGCGCAGCGCGAGCCACGGCAGCTCGGCCAGCTCCGACGCGTGCGTGGGCGGCTTGCGCCCTTCCAGCACCGACGGCGCGGCGACCACCACGCGCGGCACCTCCGAGAGCTTGATGGCCACGGCCATGGTGTCGGTCACCTCGCCGACCTGGATCGCGCAGTCGACGCCCTCGGCGATGAAGTCGGGCCGGCGGTCGTGCAGCAGCCATTCGACCGACACCCGCGGGTAGGCGCGCAGGTAATCGGCCAGCGGGGCCGACCAGCAGCCGCTGCCCCAGCGCATGCGGCGCCACCACGCGCAGCGTGCCTTCGGGCTCGTCGCCCACGCCGCGCAGGTCCGCCTCGAAGGCGCGCCAGTTGGCGATCAGCTCCTTGGCGCGCTCGTAGCAGCGCTCGCCGTCCTCGGTGAGCTTCATGGCGTGCGTGGAGCGGCGCAGCAGCCGCACGCCCAGCGAGCGCTCCAGCGCCTGCAGCCGGCGGCTCACGGTGGGCTGGGTCGCGTCCATCCGCAGTGCGGCGGCCGAGAGGCTGCCGGCTTCGACGATGTGGACGAAGGTCTGCATCAGCTCGATGCGGTCGGCGGCCGGGGGTGAATGGGGCATTTCTTCGCTCTTTATGCGCATCTCGTATAGACATTGTGCGACCCGCGGGGCTACCAAGTCGCTCCCTAGAGGAGCACATTTCAGCCCCTAGCCAGAAAAACAAGGGTTATCACCATGTCTTCCATTCAAACAATGCATGCCCACCCAGGCGCTGCCCCGGACGGCCAGGCACTGCCGGCCTCGCTCGTCCTGCTGCTGGCCACCGGCGCCGGCCTGTCGGTGGCGTCGCTCTACTACGCGCAGCCGATGCTCGGCGTGCTGGGCGCCGACATCGGCGCCTCTCCCCGCGCAGTCGGCTTCATCCCCACGCTCACGCAGTTGGGCTACGCGCTCGGCATCCTGCTGCTGGCGCCGCTGGGCGACCGCTTCGACCGCCGCCGCATCGTGCTGATCAAGGCCGCCGCGCTCTGCGCCGCGCTGCTGGTGGCCGGCGCCGCACCGTCGATCGGCGTGCTGCTCGCGGCCAGCCTCGCCATCGGCCTCGCGGCCACGATGGCGCAGGACATCGTGCCCGCCGCCGCCGCGCTGGCACCCGAAGCCTCGCGCGGCAAGACCGTCGGCACGGTGATGACGGGACTGCTGCTCGGCATCCTGCTGTCGCGTGTGGTGAGCGGCTTCGTGGCCGAGCATTTCGGCTGGCGCGCGATGTTCATCGCGGCGGCGGCCAGCATCGCGCTCATCGGTGCGGCCGCCTGGCGCGGGCTGCCGCGCTTCCGGGCGACCACGCACCTGGCCTACGGTGCGCTGCTCGGTTCGCTGGGCACGCTGTGGTCGCGCCATGGCGCGCTGCGCCGCGCCGCATTGGCGCAGGCGCTGCTGGCGGTGGGCTTCAGCGCGTTCTGGTCGACGCTGGCGGTGATGCTGCACGGCGCGCCCTTCCACCTCGGGAGCGCCGCGGCCGGCGCCTTCGGCCTGGCCGGCGCGGCGGGCGCACTCGCGGCACCACTGGCCGGGCGCCTGGCCGACCGGCGCGGGCCTCAATTGGTGACGCGCCTGGGCGCGGGGCTGGCCGTTGTGTCGTTCGCCGCGATGGGCCTCGCGCCGCTGATGACGCCGCATGCGCAGCTCTGGCTGCTGGCGCTCGCGGCCGTCGGCTTCGACCTCGGCATGCAGGCCACGCTGATCGCGCACCAGACCATCGTCTACGGCATCGAGCCCGGCGCGCGCAGCCGGCTGAACGCGGTGCTGTTCACCAGCATGTTCATCGGCATGGCGGCGGGCTCGGCACTCGGCGCGCTCTCGCTGGCGCAATGGGGCTGGGCCGGCGTGACCTGGCTGGCAACCGGCACGGCGGCCGCGGCCCTGGCCGTGCGGTTGCTGCCCGCGCCCCGCAAGCCCTGAGCCAGCCCCGCCGATGCCTCAGTCGGCGCAGCGGAAGGAGGCCGCGAGGTTCACGTCGCCGGCCCCCTTGTACTGCGGCCACTTCGGGTAATCGCACAGCGGCCGGGTGCGGCCGGGGACGCCCGCCGTGTCGGTCGTCACCTGACCCGCGGGGGCTGCGCCCTTCTCGGCCCATTGCTCCAGCGCCGTGAGCGAATCCCAGGTCGCATTGAAGACGCTGCTCACCGCATGGCCGAGGCCCGCGACCTCGTAGTACCGAACGAACGAGTCGACCTCCGCAAGCCCCAGCCGCGACTGCAGCCGCTGGTAGTACTGCTCGGTGGCACGCGTGCTCACCAGCACGTCGGCCAGGCCGTGGGCCAGCAGCAGCTTGCCGCCGCGCGCCTTGAACGCCGAGATGTCGGTGCTGACATCCAGCTGCGTGCTCAGCGCGCTGATGCGGTTGGCCCATGGGCCGGCGTTCTCCGGATCGAGCGAGAGCGAGTCGTACAGCGGATCGCGCGTCACCGAGTACTTGATCCACTGGTCGGTCAGCACGCTGACATAAGGCGCGGTCGCGGGCATCGGCCGCCCCGGCTGCGAGGTGCCGAAGGCGAGGAAGGTCACCACCGGCTCCAGCGGCGAGGGCCAGGTGGTGATGCCCAGGTCCGCGCCCCACACGTTGTAGCCCGGGTACTGGGTCTCGCCGCTCGCGAGCAGGTAATTGAAGTTGGTCGGCGTGTCGATGGTCTTCAGTGCCGCGATCTGCGCATCCGAGAGGCAGGTGTTGCCGGTGTCGGCACCGCCCGCGCAGCGCACCGGAACGCCGGCCAGCGTGGCCGTCGACGGATCGAAGCGCGCGTTGCACAGGTTCTGGTTGCTGATGAGGCCGTCGGTGGCGCCATCGAGCGCGTCGCAGGCTTCCATCGCGGCCTTGTAGAGCACCTCGCGCTTCGGCACGTTGGGGTAGGCACCCGGCTGCGCGAGCGCGCGGCTCATGCGGTGTCCGGCCAGGAGCGCCGCTGCATCGTTCCACGCGGGGTACCACGCGATCGCGCCGTCCCAGTCCGCGGGCCAGCGCTGGATGGCCGTCAGCGCTTCGCGCCCGCCGGTCGAGCCGCCCGCGAAATACGCCTTCACCGGGCTCGCGGCGTAGCGCGACTTCACCAGCGAAAGCGCCACGTCGTGCACCTTCTTGAGCACGTCGCCGCCGAAGTTGCGCACGGCCTCGTCGTTCAGGCCGAAGGAGCCGTCCTGCGAACCGAGCGCGTTGGCCTGGTGGCCCGAGTCGCTCGCGAAGGTGGCGTAGCCGCGGCCGAGCGGCGTGGGCTGGTCGACGGGGCCGTTGGGCACATTGCCCTTCACGTTCGGGATCGTGCCGTTGAACCCGCCGCCGCCGAACATGACGACCTTCTGGTTCCAGCGCGTGGGCAGCGCCAGCTGGAAGAGGATGTTGGGTGCAGCCGGATCGACCGGCGCGATCTTGCCCGCGACCTCGCAGTACTCGGGCACGGCGGCCGCGCCGCTTCCGCTCGCGGCCACGGTCTTGACGGACGTGACGGTGGCGCCGGAAGTGGGCAGGCCGATCGCCGATGCGGCAACGGTCATGCCCTGCAGCCGGTCGCAGGTGAGCGCCGCAGGCTGCGAAGGCGGCGGCGGAGAAGCCGGTGGCGGCGACCCGGGCGGTGGCGCGGCCGGGGGCAGGGTCACGAACGGGAAGCCGCCGCCGCCACTGCCGCCACCACCGCAGCCGGCGAGCATGGCCGTCGCGGCGAGGCAGGCTGCGGCCACCAGGGCCAGGTCTCTGTTGCTGGATTTCATGGGTCTGTCTCCGATGTCTTTGTGAGTTGCGTACACGGCCTTCTTTCGGGGCCCGACAAAGTCTCGCGCGCGCCCCTCTCGAATCCAATGTGCGAACCCGACATCGGCGGGGCACATCCGATGTGGTGCCCCCATGCAGTGAAAACCCTCGCCGCGCCCTTTGCTCGCGTTACGCGCCGGGCAGCGCCATCTCGATGCCGGCCTTGGAAAGCTCCAGTTGGTACTGCTCGAACCCCGTGCCGGGCACGCGCTCGTCCTGGCGGTCGAGGATTTCGTCCATGCGCGAACGGATGTGCGCCACCGGGTCTTCCGCGTCGCCGATGAAGATGCCCTGCGTCATCGTGATGTTCGCGCTCTCGAAGCTGCCGGCGCCCGCGAGCAGGATGGTGCGCGTCGGCGCGTCCTCGCCGACGAGTGCGACGAGCCCCGGGCTCACGTTGTCCGGCGCGAGCCGGGCCAGCGCCTCGGGCGGCAGGACGCCTTCGGTCATGGCCGTCGCGGCCGTGGGCGCGAGGCAGTTGACACGAATGTTCTGCTTGGCGCCTTCGAGCGCCAGCGTCTGCATGAGGCCCACGAGCGCCATCTTCGCGGCGCTGTAGTTCGACTGGCCGAAGTTGCCGTACAGGCCCGATGAAGACGTCGTCATCACGATGCGCCCGTACCTGCGCTCGCGCATGTGCTCCCACACCGCCTTCACGCAGTGGACGGTGCCCATCAGGTGCACGTCCATCACGCGCCGGAAATCGTCGAGCGACATCTTCGAGAAGGTCTTGTCGCGCAGCACGCCCGCGTTGTTCACGAGGATGTCGATGCGGCCCCATTCGCCGATGGCCCGCGCGGCCATCTGCTCCATCTGCGCGAAATCGGTGACGTCGCCGCCGTCGGCGATGGCCAGGCCGCCGGCCCGCACGATCTCGTCGGCGACGGTGCGCCCCGGCGAGCCTTCGTGCCGGCCCGCCACGTCGTTGACCACGACGCGCGCGCCATGCCGGGCGAGCGCCATCGCATGCGCCTTGCCCAGGCCACTGCCGGCCCCCGTGACGATGGCCACGCGGCCGTCCAAGAACTTCTTCATTGCTACTCCTGATTGATATGAATGGCTTGCCGGTGCCGGGCGTTCAGAACGCGACCGCGTCCCGGCCCTTCAGGCCCAGCATCGCGCGCGCCTCGTCGGGCGTGGCGATCTCGAGCGAAAGCTCTTCGAGAATCCGGCGGATCTTGCGCACCTGCTCGGCGCACGACTTCGCGAGCTGGCCCTTGGCGAGGTAGAGGCTGTCTTCGAGGCCCACGCGCACGTTGCCGCCCATCACCGCGCCCATGGTCAGAAGCGGCATCTGGTGGCGGCCCGCGCCGAGGATCGAGAAGCGGTAGCCGTCGCGGCCGAAGAGGCGGTCGGCGGTGGTGCGCATCACGACGAGGTTTTCCGGGTCCGGCCCGAGGCCGCCCAGGATGCCGTAGATGCTCTGGATGAAGAGCGGCCCCTTGATGAGCCCCTCGTCCACGAAGTGCGCGAGGTTGTAGAGATGGCCGACGTCGTAGCACTCGAACTCGAAGCGCGTGCCGCAGTCATCGCCCAGCACTTTCAGGATGTGCTTGATGTCGCGGAAGGTGTTGCGAAAGATCAGGTCCTCCATGCCTTCGACGTACGGTTTTTCCCACTCGTGCTTCCATTCGGCGATGCGCCGCGCGGCCGGGTGGATCGAGAAGTTCATCGAGCCCATGTTCAGCGAGCACATCTCGGGCTTGGCCTGCAGCGGATAGGCCAGCCGCTCCTCCAGCGTCATGCGCGTGCTGCCGCCGGTGGTGATGTTGATGACCGCGTCGGTGGCATCGCGGATGCGCGGCACGAAGGCATCGAAGATCTTCGGATCGGCCGAGGGCCGGCCGTCTTTCGGATCGCGCGCATGCAGGTGCAGGATGGCGGCGCCGGCCTCCGCCGCTTCGATGGCCTGCTCGGCGATCTGGTCGGGCGTGAGTGCCAGGTGCTCGGACATCGTCGGCGTGTGGACCGAGCCGGTGACCGCGCAGGAAATGATGACCTTGTCTTGGGTTGTCGTGGTTGTCATGTCGGGATTCGCAGCGGTGAATGAAAAGGAGAAAAGAGTCAGACCGCGAGCCACTCGGCCACGAGCTTCTCGTTGGCCGCCAGCTCCTGCGGCGTGCCCTCGAAGACGATGCGCCCGTGCCCCATCACGCACACGCGCGTGGAGACCTTCAGCGCAATGGCCAGCTTCTGCTCGACCAGCACGACCGAGACGCCCTTGCGGTGCATGTCGCGGATGCATTCGGCCACCTGCGCGACGATCTTGGGCGCAAGGCCCTCGGTGGGCTCGTCGATCAGCAGCACCAGCGGATTGCCCAGCAGCGAGCGGCACATCGTCAGCATCTGCTGTTCGCCGCCGGACATGCTGCCGGCCTTGGTGTTGCGGCGTTCCTTGAGCCGCGGGAAGTAGTCGAACATCTCCTCGATGCGCCAGCGATGCGCGCCGGGCACGGGCGTCTGCTCGCCCATGCGCAGGTTCTCGTCGACGGTGAGGTTGGCGAACACCTCGCGCTCCTCGGGCACGTAGCCGATGCCGGCGCGGCAGATGGCGTAGGGCCTTGCGCCCGCGAGCTCGCGGCCTTGCAGCCGGATGTGGCCGGAGGTCGGCGTGACCAGCCCCATGACCGCCTTCATCGTGGTCGAGCGGCCCGAGCCGTTGCGTCCGAGCAGGCTCACGACCTCGTTGCGCGCGACCTGCAGGTTCACGCCGTGCAGGATGTGGCTCTTGCCGTAGTGGGCGTGCAGGTCTTCGACGTGCAGCAGGGTTTCGGCGGCGGCGCTCATGCGGCCACCTCCTCGCCCAGGTAGGCTTCCTTCACGCTCGCGCTGGCGCGGATCTCGTCGGGCGTGCCGGTCGCGATCACCTGGCCGTACACCAGCACGCTGATGCGGTCGCTCAGCGAGAACACCACGTCCATGTCGTGCTCCACGAGCATCAGCGCGCGCCCCTTGGTCACTTCGAGGATCAGCTCGGCCGTGTAGTGCGTTTCCTCGTTCGACATGCCCGCCATCGGTTCGTCCAGCAGGATCACCTTCGGGTCGGAGGCGAGCGTCATCGCGATCTCGAGCGAGCGCTGCTCGGAGTACGCCATCTCACCGGCGATGGCGCCCGCGCGGCTTGTCAACCGCACCAGCTCCAGCAACCGGTACGTCTCTTCGCGGACGCGCCGGTCGCTGTCGATGAATTTCCAGAACGCGTACGCGAGCCCGTTCGGGCGCATCACCGCGAGGCGGATGTTCTCGAACACGCTGAGCTTCGGAAAGATGTTGGTGATCTGGAACGAGCGCGCCAGGCCCAGCCGGTTGATCGCCTGCGGCGTGCGGCCACCGATGGAATGCCCGTCGAAATGGACCGTGCCGGCGCTCGGCGCGAGGTGCCCCGAGATGAGATGGAAGAGCGTGGACTTGCCCGCGCCGTTCGGGCCGATGAGCGCATGCCTTTCGGTGCCGAGCAGGTCGAGGTCCACGCCGCGCATGATTTCCGTCGGGCCGAAGGACTTGCGCAGCCCGCGGATGCTGAGGATCGGATCGCTCATGCGGCACCTCCCGCACGCTCGGTGGCTTGCTTGAGTTGTCGCTGCCCGATCCATGCGAGCAAGGCGCCCGCGCCGATGAGCACCACCGGCACCGCCCACGTCGCCACCGCCGTCGGCGACCAGGCGCGCGCGAGCAGCGTGACCGGCGGCCAGGCACCGCCCGCAGCGAGCTTGGCCATCGCGCGGTAGTCCTGCGAGAAGATGCGCTGCAGCATCTCGACCGCGAACGCGCCGCCCATGCTCAGCAGCACGGCAGCGGCGACGGACAGCAGCACGAGCGGCACCAGGCGCGCGATGCCGATGCTTTGGCGCAGTCGCCCGGTGGTGCCGATGAGGCCCGCGAGCCCCGAGGGCATGAACATCATCACGAGCACGAACAGGATGCCCTGGTAGAGCAGCCACGACTGCGTGAGGTCCGACACGGCGTAGCCGAAGAAGGTCATGAGCGCCGCGCCGAACGCGGGGCCGAGGAACACCTTCACGCCGCCGATGTAGGTGTTGAGAACGACCGCGGCCGAGAGCGCCGGATCGAACACCACGTAGTTCGCCGATTCGTTCGACACCACCTGCAGCCCGCCCGCGATGCCCGAGAACATCGCCGAGATCGCGAACACCAGCATGCCCAGGCCGTGCACGTTGTAGCCGAGGAAGCGCAGCCGGTGGCTGTTTTCGCGGAGGCCATAGGCGAGCCGCCCCATGGGCGTGCGCGTGAAGAGGTACAGCAGCAGCACCGACAGCAGCACCCACGCGAGCGTGAGGTAGTAGACCTGCGTGGTCGATCCGAATTCGAGGCCCCATGCCGGCATGCGCATGGTGGACACACCGGCCTCGCCGCCGAAGAGGCCCTTCAGATGCGGCGCGAGCGAGTGCACCAGCTCGGCGATGGCGAGCGTGATCATCGCGAAGTAGGTGCCGGTGCGCTGGGTCGCGAACCAGCCGGCGATGCCGCCGAAGACGAGGCCGCAGGCGGCGCCCGCGAGCGGCATCAAGGGGGTGGGCAGGAGGCCCACGCCGCCAATCGCGTTCATCGCATGCACGGTGCCGAACGCGCCGACACCGAAGTAGGCCGCGTGGCCGAAGGAGAGCATGCCCGCCTGCCCGCACAGCAGGTTGTAGGCGCTCGCGAACAGCGCGGCGATGAGCATCTGGATCGCCGCGTTCAGCAGCCCCTGCGACAGCAGGAAAGGCAGCGCGGCGAGCGCCGCGACGCCCGCGAGGACGAGGAGAAGAGCCGTCTTCATCGCGTCAGGCCTTCTCGCCCATGAGGCCGCTGGGCCGCACGAGCAGGATCAGCAACATGAGCGCGAACGGAATGGTCGCGGACAGGCTGGAGATCTTCAGCGTCATCAGGCCGCCCACGCTCGTGGCCCATTCGCCCGCGCCGAAGAGCGCGAACAGGTCGGCGAGGCTGCGGTCCACGCCGACGGCCAGCGAGGTGACGACGCCGATCAGGAGCGAAGCCAGCATCGCGCCGCCGAGCGAGCCCAGCCCGCCGACCACGACCACCACGAACACCATCACGCCGAGTTCGAGCGCCATGTTGGGGTTCGTCGTGTAGAACGCGCCGGCCACCGCGCCCGCGAGGCCCGCGAGCGCCGCGCCCACGCCGAAGACACCCATGAAGACCAGCGGCACGTTGTGGCCCAGCGCCTCCGCCATGCGCGGCTTGTAGATGGCCGAGCGCACCACGATGCCCACGCGCGTGCGCGTCAGCAGCAGGTAGATGACCACGAACATCGCGATGGCGACGCCGCCCATCAAAAGGCGGTACACCGGGTACTGCGAGCCGCCGACGCTGAAAGCCGACACATCGAGTGCCGCGGGAATCCGGTAGTCGACCGGGTAGTTGCCGAAGAAGAGCTTGATCGATTCGGCCACGATGAACGAGAGGCCGAAGGTCAGGAGCAGCTCATGCGCATGCCCGTGGTGGTGCACCCGCCGAAGGAAGAAGCGCTCGACCACCACGCCGACCAGCCCCACGAGCACCGGCGAGACAACGAGCGCGAGCCAGAAGCCGATCGCGCCCTGCAGCGTGTACGCGAAGTACGCCCCGAGCATGTAGAACGAGGCGTGCGCGAAGTTGAGCACGCCCATCATTCCGAAGATGAGCGTGAGCCCGGCGGACACCATGAACAGCAGCAAGCCGTAGATGACGCCGTTCATGAGGGAAACGATGATCTGGTCCATAGGTTTTCTCGGGAGCAGCCGAAGCTGCGCCGGCCGGGGCGCCTTCGCCTCGCCGGCCTGGTGAAGGTTCAGGAAATGCCGGGCTCAGCCGGGCCGCTTCATCGCGCAGCTGGCCTGCGCGGGCGTCGAGGCTTCCTGCGCGGTGAAGCGCTTGACCGGCTTGAAGCCCATGTCGGTGTCGTCGACCTTGAACTTCGCATCCTTGGTGACGGTGGACACCACCATCGGCAGCTGCGCCTGGTGGTCGGCGGCGCGCATGCTCATCTCGCCCATCGGCGTCTTGATGGTGGTGGCCTCCAGCGCCTTCGCGAATGCGTTGACGTTGAGCGCGCCGCCTTCGGGCTTGGTGCGCTTCAATGCATCGGCCACCATGGCCATGCCGAAGACGGTCTGCGGCTCGATGAACACGGGCACGTGGCCGGTCTTGGCCTTGTAGTCGTTGACGAAGCGCTCGCCTTCGGCACCGCCCGCCTCGGGGTTGAAGGTCTGCACGACGAAGTGCCCGACGGCCAGGTCGCCGGCGTTGGCGAGGTTGCCCGGCTGGTCGAGGTAGACCGTGCCGAAGCGCGCCTTCAGGCCCGCCGACTTCGAGGCCTTCATCAGGAGCAGCAGGTCGTTCGACCAGTTGCCCGTGAGCACCGAATCGGCCTTCGACGCGGCGATCTTCGCGACGTAGGGCGCGAAGTCCTGCACCTTGTTGACGTCGTGCAGCGTCTTCTCGACCACCTGGTAGCCGCCGGCCGCCGCGTTGTCGGCGATGGCCTTCTCCATGTCCTGGCCCCAGGAGTAGTTCTGGTTGATCGAATAGACCTTGGTGCCCAGCGCATTGGCCTGCTTCATCGCGCTCACGAGCGCCTTGGTGCGCACCTGCGGATCGCCGCCGAAGCGGAAGTGGTGGAAGTTGCACTTCTCGCCGGTGAGCTCCAGCGCTTCGGCGCCGACGTTGAGGTAGACCATCTCCTTGCCGGGATTGCGCAGGTTGTACTTGCGGATGTCTTCGGTGATCTGCCCACCGATGGCCGACGAGGCACCCTGCACGATGAGCTGCACGCCGTCCGCGGCAGCGGCCTTGAGCTTGTCGGCCGCGCCCGCAGGGCCGCCCTGGTTGTCGTACTCCATCAGCTGCACGGGCTCGCCGTTCCAGCCGCCCGCGGCGTTGATCTGGTCGATGGCGTAGCGAACGGCCGCGCGATACGCCTGGCCCGACGAGGCCTGCGGGCCCGAGAGCGTTTCGAGCACGCCGATCTTGACCGGCGCGGCGAATGCGGTCGAAGCGCCGCAAAGAAGGCCCACCGCGGGAACGAGGGCGAAGGCGAGTGCGTTGAACTTGTGCATTGATGTCTCCATGCTTTTTATGAAAAGGAAATCGAAAGGGGATGCAGCGGCCGCGCCCGGGGCGCTCAGAGGTATTCCATGTTCCCGTCGACGCTGATCGCCTGGCCGGTCAGGTTGCGCGCCGCGGGCGAAGAGAGAAAAAGCGCCATGGCCGCCACGTCGTCCAGCGTGACCATGCGGCGCAGCGAGATCTTCTGCAGGTACTGCGCGCGCATCGCCTCCACGGACACGCCCGCGGTCGCCGCGCGCGCGCCGATCACGCTGTTCATGCGCTCGCCTTCCACCGTGCCCGGAAGGATCGCGTTGACGCGCACGCCGTGCGGGCCGAGCTCGATCGCCAGCGATTTCATGAGGCCGACGATGGCCCACTTGGTGGCGGCATACGGCGTGCGGAACGCATAGCCGAGCCGGCCCGCGACCGAACTCATCGCAATGAGGCACGGGTTCTGCGCGGACTGCCGGAGCAAGGGCACGGCGCGCTGCGCGAAATAGAACTGGCTGTTGAGGTTGACGGCCACCGTGCGTTCCCAGTCGCCGCGGCTCAGGTCCTGGATCGCGCCGGTCGGCCCCGCGATGCCGACGTTGCTGACCAGCACGTCCAGCCCGCCCAGCGCGCCGTGCACGTCGTCGAAGACGAGGTCGACGTCGTCGGGCACCGAGGCATCCGCCATGCTCGAGGTGATCTCCGGCGCCTCGACGGCCAGGCGGTCGAGGGCGCCGCGGTCGATGTCGCACACATGCACGCGCGCGCCGGTTTCGCGGAAGGCGCGGGCAACGGCCGCGCCGATGCCGGAGCCGCCCGCGGTGACCAGCACGCGCAGGCCGGGCGCGGGCCGCAGTGAATCGATGATGCTCATGGGATGTGTCGTGATGTCTCGTGTGAACGGTTCGGCACGGCAAGTGTCCGGAAGCCCCCGGCCGAAACCTATGTGCGGCAGACACACATCCGACGCCCGTGCGATGTGATCCATGGCGCACGCGGCGCGCAGCCGCGCGAACTAGGGCTTGGGCCCATGCCCATGCGCGCATCGTTCTGCTAGCCTTCGCGCCCTATGCCGGCACCGCCCCACGAACGAAAGCGAACGAACGGCCCGTCGCTGGGCCAGACAGGCGAGGAGATCGCACCCGAGCTCATCGGCCTCCTGCACCGGAACGCATCCGCAGAAGAGTTCGCCGCCTGCCTCGCGCATGTCGAGTCGCTGCCCGATGCGCTGCAGCGCAAGCCCGGCCTGGTGGAACTGGTGCGCATGGCCATGGCGCTGCGCAACCGGCTCGAACTGCATGAGCAGCGCGAGCGCGGCATGCTCGCGGTGATCGAATCGGCGCAGGACCTGTCGAGCCGCCTCGATCTCGCGGGCCTGCTGAAAGCCATCGTGAGCCGCGCGCGCAAGCTGATGGGCGCGCACCTGTGCTGGCTCACGATCTACGACACGGCGAGCGGCGAGTTCCAGGTGGTCGTGGCCGACGGCGCCATCTCCGACCGCACCGGCAAGATGACCGCCGGCCGGAACCTGGGCGTGGCAGGCATCGTGATGTCCACGCGCCTGCCCTTCTTCACGCCCGACTACCTGCACGACAACCGCTTCGCGCACGACCCGGCGCTGGACGACACCTTCCGAGACGAAGGCGTCGCGGCACTGGTCGGTGCGCCGCTCATGTGCGACGACAACGTGATCGGCCTGCTCTTCGTGGCCGACCGCTACCACCGCACGCACACGGCGCTGAACGTGTCGATCCTCTGCACGCTCGCCACGCATGCGGCCGTCGCCATCAACAACGCCAAGGCTTTTGCGGAAGCGAAGACCGCGCTGGACAACGCGGACCTCGCGCGTGCCGAGCTCGAGCGGCATGCGCGCGATGTGCAGGAGGCGGCCGAGGCGCACGAGCAACTCACCTCGCTGCTCGCGAAGGGCGCGTCGCTCGGCGCGCTGTGCGAGTCGGTCGCGCAACTGCTCAACGGCAGCGTGCTGGTGCTCGACGAAGCCAGCGAGGTGATCGGCCGCGCCACGGCACCGGGCTACATCGGCACGGCGGCCGATGCCTATGCACCGCACGACGAACACAGCGCCGCGCTGGCGCAGGCGCTGCGCGAGAGCCGCCAAGCCGGCCGCTCGGCGGTCGCCTACACACGCGACGGCGAGCTGTGCCGCGCGATCGCGGTGATCGGCGGCAACGACGTGCTCGGCGCGGTGCTGCTCTTCCGGCAGGAGGACCTGCGCGACATCTCGGTGCGCACCTTCGAACGGAGCTCGAGCGTCATCGGCGTCGTGCTGCTGTCGCAGGAGCGCGTGGAAGCGAGCAAGAGCCGCGATGTCTCGGCGCTGCTGCACACGCTCATCTCGCCCAGGCAAGACGAACCCGCCCTCACGCAGGACCGCGCCGAACGCTTCGGCCTCGACCTGTCGCAGCCGATCTCGCTGATGGTGGTCGAGATGGAGCAGCCCCGGCCGGGCTTCTGGGCGCGCCGCCTCAGGACCGGCGCACCGCTCTCGGACCTGGTGATGGACGAAGTCGATGGCGCGCTGGCCATCGTGTGCGGTGCGACGAAGGCGCAGGATGTCCTGGCGCAATTCACCGCATTCGCCAGCCGCGAGCTCGGCGATGCCTACCGGGGTGTGCTGTCGCGGCCGGTGCGCACGCCCGCCGAGATGCCGGCGCTGTATGCGACGCTGCGGCGCGCGCTCGCGGTGCTGGGTCGCCTGGGCATGCGCGGCCACATCGTCGGGCAGAACGAGATGGCGCTGTATTCGGTGCTCTTCGAGACGCACGACCAGGCGAGCCTGAACACCTTCCTGAATGCAGCCATCGGCGCCGTGATGGGCCACGACAGGAAGCGCGGCTCGGAACTCACGGCCACGCTGCTGGCGTATTTCGACAACAACCAGAACGCGAAGACGACCGCGGCGCGCATGGGCATCCACGTCAACACGGTGCGGCAGCGGCTTGCCAGCGTGGAAGAACTGCTGGGGCACTGGGGCAACGCGAGCCGGGCGCTGGAGATCCATGTGGCGCTGCGGCTCTGGAGCCTGGGGATGGCGGGCGACGCGCCGACGCTCGAGGGCTGATCCGGCCGGGCCTGCCAGGCCCCAACAGCGTAATCCAGGAGAAATCACCACTCCGGTGCATCCGGACTGGCACGTCGCTTGCATAACCTGACCACTTGCTCTGATTAAGCGGTCAAACACACCATGCGCGTGCTCGTCGTCTACTGCCACCCGGTCGAAACCAGCTTCCATGCGGCCCTGCACCAGGAAGTGCTGAAGAACCTGCGCGCCGCCGGGCACGAGGTGGACGACTGCGACCTGTACGCCGAGGGCTTCAACCCGGTGCTCTCGCGCGAGGAGCGGCTCGGCTACCACGACGTGCCGGCCAACCAGCTGCCGCTCCAGCCGTATGTCGAGCGGCTGCAGTGGGCCGAGGGCATCGTGTTCTGCTTTCCGACCTGGTGCTTCGGGCTGCCGGCCATGCTCAAGGGCTACTTCGACCGGCTCTTCATGCCGGGCGTGGCCTTCGACATCAGCGATCCGGCGAACGTGAAGCCGATGCTCACGCACATCACGCGCATCAGCGCCGTGGTCACCTACGGCCGGCCGCGCTGGATGGCCTGGTACATGGGCGATCCGCCGCGCAAGATCGTCACGCGCTACATGAAGCGGCTCACCGGCCAACGCGCCAAGGTGGACTACCACGCTCACTACCACATGAACGTGGCGACCGAGCCCCAGCTCAAGCGCTTCATGGCGCGAGTGGGTCAAGCGATGGCGCGCTTCGCATGAACGCGCCCGTGCTGCTGGACAACGCGCGGCTGCCGCGCTGGCTGCTTCCGACGGATTGGCCGCAGCGCGACGGCGTTCCGGTGCTGGCATGCATCGCGCTCGACGCCGGGCGCGTGCAATCGGTGCGCCCCGCCGACGACGCCGTGCCCTCCCCCCAAAGCTGGGATCTCGCAGGCACCCTCGTGCTGCCCGGCTTCGTCGACGCCCACACGCACCTGGACAAGGCCTTCACGCTCCCGCGCATGAAAGATGTGCAGCCGGGCTTGCTCGGCGCCATCGACGCGATGCTCGCCGACCGCGTGCACTGGAGCCCCGCCGACGTGCGCGAGCGCGCCGAGCGCGGCCTGCAGTGGGCCTGGGAATGCGGCACCACGCATGTGCGCACGCACGTCGACTGGTGGGAGCCCGATGCGGTGCCGCTGGCCTGGCCGGTGCTGGCCGAGCTCGCAGAGGAATGGGCGGGCCGGGTGCATCTCGAGCAGGTGAGCCTCATCAAGCTGCCGCTCTTCGAAGACGCCGCGCAGGCGCTGCGCCTGGCGACACAGGTGAAGGCCACGGGGCCGCATGCGCTGCTCGGCGGCTTCGTGCATTCGACCAACTGGAGCGAGAACGCGCTGCGCAACCTGCTGACTGCGGCGCAGGCCTGCGACCTGGACATTGACCTGCATGTCGACGAGGAACTCAACGCCTCCGCGGTCGGCCTTGAGACCACCGCGCGCATCCTCCGCGAGATCGGCTTCGAGGGTCGCGTGGTCTGTGGCCACATCTGCGCGCTCGCGGTGCAGCCAGAGGCAGAGGCCCTCGCCACGCTCGATGCGGTGGCGCGCGCGCCGATCACCGTCGTCTCGCTGCCCGCGACCAACCTGCTGCTGCAGGACGCGGTCACGGGCCGCACGCCGCGGCTGCGCGGCATCACGCTCGTGAAGGAAATACGCGAGCGCGGCATTCCACTGCTGTTCGCGAGCGACAACGTGCAGGACCCGTTCTGCCGGCTCGGCAGCTTCGACCCGGTCGAGGCGCTGGGCACGGCCGCGCTGGTGGCGCAACTCGACGAACCCTTCGACAACTGGTCGCAGGCGCTGTGCCGCGGCGACTGGTTGCAACGCGCGCCCGCCACGACGGCGCCCACGCTGGTCGGTGCGAAAGCGGACCTCGTGCTCTTCACGCAGGCCGACCGCCACGGCTGGCCCTCGCGCACCGCCACCCGCGTGGTGCTGCGCGACGGCCATGTGACGCACGGCGACGCCACGCCCTTCTTCCCCAAGTAAGCAAAGAACACGCAAGGACTCCCATGCTCCACGGCTACATCCCGCCCCACCGCTTCCTGCCCTACCTGAGCTGGACCGAAATCGCGGCGCTGCCCGATCGCGAGAACACGGTCATCGTGCTGCCCTGCGGCGCCATCGAGCAGCACGGCCCGCACCTGCCGTGCTCGGTCGACAGCGTGATCGCCTCGGGCGTGATGGGCCGGGCGCTCGAGAAGCTGCCCGCCGAGGTGCGCGCCTTCGCGCTGCCCACCATCACCTACGGCAAGTCGGAAGAGCACCTGCACTTCCCCGGCACGATGACGCTGACCGGCACCACGCTGCTCTCGACCGTGACCGAGATCGGCGAGTCGGTCTACCGCGCGGGTTTTCGCAAGCTCCTGTTCGCCAACGGCCACGGCGGCCAGCCGCAGGTGCTGGAGATGGCGGCGCGCGAACTGCGGCTGCGGCACGGCGACTTCGTGGTGGTGCCGCATGGCGTGTCGCGCCTGCCGAACGCATCGAGCAAGCAGATCAGCGAACAGGAAAAGCGCCTGTCGATGCACGCCGGCCATTCAGAGACCGCGCTGATGCTCGCGCTCGCGCCCGACACGGTGCACATGGAGCGCGCGGCGGCCAACTTTCCGCCGCCCTTCCCGATCAAGCTGCTGTCGGCCGACGGCCGGCCCGCCTGCGCATGGACCGCGCGCGATTTCGGCCCGAGCGGCGTGATCGGCGACCCGACCAGCGCCACGCGCGAGCAGGGCATCGAGATCCTGGAGACGCTCTCCGACAGCTGGGTGCAGGCGCTGACCGAACTGCATGCACTGCGCTGGGTGGTGCGCGAAGAGCCCACCTGGGAGCGCGGCCACCAGCAGGGTTTCATCCAGCAATCGTTCGTGCCGGCCTGAGGCGCGCT
The DNA here is from genome assembly GCF_050435205.1 of Variovorax sp. W2I14. NCBI lineage: Bacteria > Pseudomonadati > Pseudomonadota > Betaproteobacteria > Burkholderiales > Comamonadaceae > Variovorax > Variovorax sp. W2I14. The sequence goes on from NZ_JBNDJX010000001.1 coordinate 4,448,553, forward strand.
CCTTGCATCGGCTTCATTCTTTTTCATCCAGCCTTCGAGAGGTCCCCACCATGCGTTCCTTCGCTCTTTCCCTGGCCGGCGCCGCCGCGCTGTCGCTCTTCGCCGCGGTCGCACCCGCACATGCACAAGACAAGTTCACCTACATGACCAACTGGTACGCGCAGGCCGAGCACGGCGGCTTCTACCAGGCGGTGGCGCAGGGCATCTACAAGAAGCACGGGCTGGACGTGACCATCAAGATGGGCGGCCCGCAGGTCAACATCACGCAGATGATGGCGGCCGGCCAGGCCGACTGCATCATGGGTTCGAGCGACATCCAGATGATGCAGGTGCGCGAAGGCGGCGTGCCGGTGGTCAACGTCGCGGCCTTCTTCCAGAAGGACCCGCAGGTGCTGATCGCGCACGACGACGTCAAGAAGTTCGAGGACCTGAAAGGCAAGACGCTCCTGATCGGCGCGCAGGCCAACCGCGGCTACTGGCCCTGGTTGAAGGCCAAGTTCGGCCTCGTGGACGAACAGACGCGCCCCTACACCTTCAACATCCAGCCCTTCGTGGCGGACAAGAACACCGCGCAGCAGGGCTACCTGACCTCCGAGCCCTACGCCATCCAGAAGGCCGGCGTGAAGAGCACGGTGCTGATGTTCAGCGACCACGGTTTCCCCGCTTACGCGACCACGGTGTCGTGCATGGAGAAGACGGTGAAAGAGCGCAGCAAGCAGGTCGCCGCGTTCGTGAAGGCCTCGGCCGAGGGCTGGAAGAGCTACCTCGCCGATCCGGCGCCCGCCAATGCGCTCATCAAGAAGGACAACCCCAACATGACCGACGAGCAGCTGGCCTACAGCGTGGCCAAGCTCAAGGAGATGGGCATGGTCACCGGCGGCGACGCGGCCAAGCTGGGCATCGGCGTGATGACCGATGCGCGCGCCAAGGCGAGCTACGACTTTCTCGTGAGCGCAAAGCTGCTGGACCCGACCAAGGTCGAGCTCGCGAAGACCTACACGACCGAGTTCGTGAAAGACGCCAAGGTCTTGCCCTGAACTTCCGCGCGCCATGAACCGCATCGAACCCCACACCCTCGCGCCACCGGTGGCGCCCGCCGTGCCCGCGGTGGAAGTGCTCTCGGCCGAGAAGACCTACCCCAACGGCACGCAGGCGCTGCTGCCGGTGGACCTGTCGATCGCCGAAGGCGAGTTCGTCACGCTGCTCGGGCCCTCGGGCTGCGGCAAAAGCACGCTGCTGAAGATGGTGGCGGGCATGCTGGAGCCGAGCGACGGGCGGCTTCTGGTGTGGCGCAAGCCCGTGAGCCAGCTGCACGACAGCGCGCGGCGCATGTCGTTCGTGTTCCAGTCGCCCACGCTGATGCCGTGGGCGAGTGTGCAGACCAACGTGCGGCTGCCGCTCGACCTGGCCGGTGTGCCTCGCAAGGAGGCCGATGCGCGGGTGATGGAATCGCTCGCGCTTGTGGGTCTCGAGAAATTCGCCGGTGCGCTGCCGCGCGCGTTGTCGGGCGGCATGCAGATGCGCGTGTCGATCGCGCGCGGGCTGGTCACGCAGCCCGACCTGCTGCTGATGGACGAGCCCTTCGGCGCGCTCGACGAGATCACGCGCCACAAGCTCGATGCCGACCTGCTCGAGCTCTGGCGCAAGAAGAAGCTCACGGTAATCTTCGTGACGCATTCGATCCACGAGGCGGTGTTCCTGTCGAGCCGCGTGGTGATGATGGCGGCGCGGCCGGGCCGCGTGGTGGAGCAGTTCCAGATCGACGAGCCCTATCCGCGCAGCGCCGATTTCATGGTGACGCCTGAATTCGCGAAGTATGCGAAGCGGCTGCAGGACAGCCTGCTGCGCGCAAGCCATGCCGACGAGGAGTACGCGCGATGAAGGGCACGCCTCTCTTGAACCAGCCGCGCGTGCAGCGCGTGCTGTACCCGGTGCTGATCGGCGTTGTGCTGGTGGCGCTGTGGCAATGGATGGTGGTGGCGATGGAGTTGCCGCCCTACCTCGTGCCATCGCCGTACCTCATGATGCAGACGCTCGTGACCGACTGGGCGCCGCTGGGCAACGCGCTGCTGGTCACACTCAAGATCACCGTGCTGTCGTTCGCATTGGCGACGGTGGCGGGCGTGCTGATCTCGTTCCTCTTCGTGCAGAGCAAGCGCATCGAGACTGCGCTCTTCCCGTACGCGGTGCTGCTGCAGGTGACGCCCATCGTCGCGGTGGCGCCGCTCATCATCATCTGGGTGAAGAACCCGGTGGCCGCGATGACGGTGTGTGCGGCGCTGGTGGCGCTGTTCCCGATCATCAGCAACACCACGCTGGGCCTGCGCAGCATCGACCCCGACCTGCAGAGCTACTTCAAGCTGAACCGCGCGACGCGCTGGCAGCAGCTCGTGCGGCTGCGCATTCCGAGCGCGCTACCTTATTTCTTCGGCGGGCTTCGCATCTCGAGCGGCCTCGCGCTGATCGGCGCGGTCGTGGCGGAATTCGTGGCCGGCACTGGCGGCTCGGGCGCGGGGCTGGCGTACCAGATCCTGCAGGCGGGTTTCCAGCTGAACATTCCGCGCATGTTCGCGGCCCTGTTGCTGATCTCGCTGACCGGCGTGGCGCTCTTCGTGCTGATGGCCTGGCTCACCAAGGTGGCGCTGGGTTCGTGGCATGCGAGCGAACTTTCCCAAGATTGAAATTGCTGACATTGACGACGACGACCATGAACGCTCCCGCTTCCTCCATCGAGCAACTGTTGCTCGAACTGCCCGACCTCGACTGGATCACCGACGAAGGGCGCGTCACGCGGCTCTCGCAGGACTTCTCGTGGTTCAGCCCGGTGCTGAACCGCCAACTGAAAGACAAGCGCGCCGACGTGGTCGTGCGGCCGCGCAGCGAAGACGAGATCCGCGCCGTGGTCGGTGCGTGCGCGCGCCGCGGCGTGCCGATCGTCATCCGCGGCAGCGGCACCGGCAACTACGGGCAGACCACGCCGCTCGCCGGTGGCGTGGTGCTCGACATGACGGGCTACAACGCCTGCCTCTGGGTGCAGCCCGGCGTGGCGCGCGCGCAGGCCGGCATCCGGCTCGGCGAACTGGAGAAGCAGACGAAGCCTTCGGGCCAGGAGATGCGCTGCGTGCCGTCGACCTACCGCAGCGCGACGCTCGGCGGCTTGTTCGGCGGCGGCTTCGGCGGCGTGGGCTCGATCAACTACGGGCCGCTGGGCTCGCCCGGCAACGTGCTCGGCATCCGCGCGATGACCATCGAAGCGGAGCCGCAGGTGGTCGAGCTGCGCGGCGCCGAGGCGATGCGCATGCACCATCTGTGGGGCACGAACGGTCTTGTGCTGGAACTGGAGATTGCGCTGGCACCCGCGCATCCGTGGCTCGAGACGCTGGTGACTTTCGACAGCTTCGAGAACGCGCTGCACTTTGCCGACAAGCTCGCGAACGGGCCGGGGATCGTGAAGCGGGAGATCGCTTTTTTTGCGGCCCCCATCTCCAACCACTTGGCGCAACTCGCGGCGCACCTGCCCAAGGGCTGCCACACGGTGCTGTCGCTCGTTGCTGAATCGTGCGAGCCGGCGCTGCTGCAACTGGCAGAAGCGCATGGCGGCACCGTGAGCTACCGCAAGACCGCAGCCGAGGTGCAGAAGAGCAATCGCACGCTGATGGAGTTCACCTGGAACCACACGACGCTGCATGCGCTCAAGGTCGACCCGACGCTGACCTACCTGCAGAGCGGGTTCATCCCCGGCAAGCATGTCGAGCAGATCATCGAGATGGAAAAACTGCTGGGCGGCGAGGTGATGATGCACATCGAGTTCATCCGCAACGTGGCGGGGCTCATGACGTGCAGCGGGCTTCAGCTCGTGCGCTTCAGCACCGAGGAGCGGCTCGCGGAAATCATCGACATCCACCGCGCGCACAACGTGCACATCAACAACCCGCACGTGAACATCGTGGAAGACGGCAAGGCGGGTGGGCCGCTGCCGGCCGAAGTGATCGCGGTGAAGCAGCGCTTCGATCCGATGGGCTTGCTGAACCCCGGCAAGCTGCGCGACTGGCCGGTGCAGCCAGCGGCCTGAAGCGGATTCAGCGCTGGCGGCGGTCCAGTGCGAACGCAATGCCGACGATGGCGAGCATCGCGATCCACAGCGGCCACAAGCCGAATGGCGCGACCCAGCGTGCATAGGGCGTGAGCCCGGTGCGGCCTTCGACCGTCGCTTCGAGCACGCCGCGCGTGAGCCGCGGCAATTGGTGCGTCACGCGACCTTCGGCGTCGATGACTACGGTGGCGCCGGTGTTCGTGGCGCGCACCATCGGCCGCGCGAATTCGAGCGAGCGCATGCGCGAGATGGAGAGGTGCTCGTCGATCGCCACCGAATCGCCGAACCAGGCGATGTTGCTCACGTTGAGCAGGATGGTCGGTGCGGTCGCCTCGTCGCGGAAGTTCGCGCCGATCTCGTCGCCGAACAAGTCTTCGTAGCAGATGTTCGGCGCGATGCGCTGGCCCTGCCAGACAAACGGCGCCTGCGCGAGGCCGCCGCGCTGGAAGTCGCCGAGCGGGATGTTCATCATCTGGATGAACCAGCGGAACCCCGGCGGAATGAATTCCCCGAAGGGCACGAGGTGGTGCTTGCTGTACTGGTACGGCTGCACGGCGCCGGGCTGGAAGCCGAGCACCGCGTTGCTGTAGCCAGCGCGGCCGCCCAGTGGCAGGCCAACGATGGCGGCCTGCGTGCCGCTGCTGTAGCGCGACTGGATCGCTTCGAGGTATCCGGCGGGCAGTTGCTGCGGCAGCAGGGGCACGGCAGTTTCGGGTGTGACGACGAGCGAGGCCTTGGCGTCGCGCAGTTGTTCGCCGTACCAGCGCAGGGCGGTTTCGATGCCGCCGCCGGGGATGAATTTCTCGTCCTGGGGGATGTTGCCTTGCAGGAGGGCGACCTGGAGGCCGCCGCTGCTTGCGCCGCGCAGTGACGGCGCGACGTGTGGGAAGCCGAACACGAGCGCGACCAGCGCGAGCCCCGCGAAGACGTCGGTTTTGCGAACCAGCGACCCCAGCACGAGGAGCGCCATCGCGAGCGCGGCAACGGCGCCGATGCCGTAAACGCCGATCCACGGTGCCCACGCAGCGAGCGGACCTTCCACATGCGCATAACCCCCGGCGCCCCACGGGAAGCCAGTGAACCAGCTGCCGCGCACGAGTTCGGCGAGCGTCCAAAGCGCGGCGAAGACCAGTGCACCGGTCACGCGCCCTTTCGGGCCGCGCACCACAAACCATGCGGCGGCCACGGCGTAATACAGCCCCAGCGCCGCCGCGAGCGCCAGCACGGCGATGGCCGCCAGCGGCGCCGGCAGCCCGCCGTAGGTGTGCATCGAAATGAAGAGCCACCAGAAGCTGCCGGTGAGCCAGGTCGTCGAGAAGAGCCAGGCGTGAAGCCCGGCGCGGCGCCAGCCGGCGCCCTCGGCGCGCAGGCTGCCGAGCAGCCAGACCAGCGCGCCCATCGAAAGAAGCTGCAGCCACCACAGCGGCTTTCCGCCGAGCGGCCAGGCGATCGAGAGTGCCTGTGCGAGGCCAGCCAACCCGAACCCGAACAGCCGAAGCCAGGCCATCACGGGAGAAGCAGGCGAGATGCGCGCCGTCGCCGCTGCGGGCAACGGCATCAGTCGGCCGCGTCGCCGCCGCGCGCTGGCGACACCTTGAACCAGCGCACCGCGCCGCCCTTGGTGTGCAGCACCACGAAGTCGAAGCCGCCCATCGCATGGTGCTCGCCGCGCTTGGGCACATGGCCCATCTCGTGCGCGATGAGGCCGCCGATGGTGTCGAAGTCTTCGCTCAGTTGCTCTTCGTCGAAGGTGATGCCGAAGGCCTCGGCCACGCGCTCGATGGGCGTGTCGCCCGAGACGCGGTAGGTGTGGTCGGCCAGGCCGAAGATGTCGCCCTCGTCCTCGGCGATGTCGAACTCGTCCTCGATCTCGCCGACGATCTGCTCGAGCACGTCCTCGATGGTGATGAGGCCGGCCACGCGGCCGAACTCGTCGATGACGATGGCCAGGTGGTTGCGGTTGCCGCGGAACTCGCGCAAGAGGTCGTTCAGGCCCTTGCTCTCGGGCACGAAGGTGGCCGGGCGCAGCAAGGCGCGAATGTTCAGGCCCGGCGCGCGCTGCAGCTTGAGCAGGTCCTTCGCGAGCAGGATGCCGATGATGTTTTCTTTTTCGCCCTCGTACACCGGAAAGCGCGAGTGCGCGGTGTCGATGATGAGGTGCAGCAGCGCATCGAAGGGCGCATCGATGTTCACCAAGTCCATGCGCGGCGCGGCAACCATGACGTCGCCGGCGGTCATGTCGGCCATGCGCAGCACGCCTTCGAGCATCACGCGCGACTCGGCGCCGATCACCTCGTTATCCTCGGCATCGGCCAGGGTTTCGATCAGCTCGTCGCGCGAGTCGGGACCGGGGTGGATGAATTCGGCAAGCTTCTGTAGGAAGCCGCGCTTGTCTTCCCGTTCTACGGGTGCGCGTTCAGGGTGAGGTTCGGCCACTGCGGGAGGGCGTAGTTGGGGAAGGGCAAGGATAACGGATTGCGTGTGACAGGCTCTACCGCCGAGGCGTCACAGGCCGTTTCACGGCCTGTGGGAACGCTCAAGGCGCCGATTTGCTGCGCGCGTCGCGCATGCCGCTACGCACTTCCTGCAGGCTCGCGAGAAAAGCCCAGAACTGCTTGGCGCGGCTCTTGAGCGCGAAGTCGACCGCCGCGTAATGCTCCAGCGAGATCTGGCTCATGCGGCTGTCGAAGGTGGCCTCCGGCAGTTGCAGATGTGCTTCGGCTTCGGCGCCGCTGCGCACCACGGTCGCGCCGGCGTTGCGGGCGATCTTGAGCATGGCGGCGTTTTCGCTCAGCGCATGGATGAAGAGCATGCCCACGCCTTCGTTGCGGGCAACGACCACCGCGCGCTCGAAGAGGCGGGCGCCATAGCCACGTCCGCGTGCGTGCGCGGAGACCGAAACGCCGAACTCGGCGCAGTCGCTGTGCTGGTCGCCGGGCGCGAACGCCAGGTGCGACATCGCGATCAGCTCGAGGCGGCGGTTGTAGATGCCGAACAGCTCGTCGCGCTCGAAATCGAGGCTGTCGACATAGCGCTGGACCTGCTCGTCGGCCGCGGCGTAGCCGAAGCGCAGGTATCGGTCGTGGGGGGTGAGCGCCAGCAGATGCTGCGCGATGCGCTCCCGCTCGCGGGGACCGATCGAGCGGATCGGCACCATGACGGGCTGGGGCGAGGAGACAGCGCGTGGCTGGGTCTCAACCATCGGCGCTTTCAGGAAAGAGCCGAGGCCTAGAGACGCTTTGAGGAGGGTCTTGGCGGTAAGCATGGCTCGAATGTAAGGGTTTTCCCTTAATCAACAAGCCGCAAGGGGCACTTCCAAGACACATTCGTGACCCATTACCAGAACGCGTGGCGCCCGAGCAACCACTTCGAGGTCAAACGGGGACGGCTGTTGTGGCTTTGACACGGTCCAGCACGAAGCTGGTCTTGCAGTCCTCGACGCTCGGGTGCTTGAGCAGGGTGTCCATGATGAAGCGGCTGTAGTGCGCCATGTCGGCCACCACGACGCGCAGCAGGTAGTCCATGTCGCCCGTGAGGGCCGCGCATTCGACCACCTCGGGCCAGGTCTGGACGCTGGCGCGGAAGAGGTCCATCGGGTTGCGCTTGTGGGTCTCGGTGTGCTTTTCGAGCCGCACATTGAGGTAGGCCGTGAGGCCCAGGCCGATCACCTCGGGTCGCACGAGGGCGACGTAGCGGTCGATCACCTTGCTTTCTTCCAGGCGCTTGACCCGCCGCAGCACGGCGCTGGGCGACAGGCTGACCTGCTCGGCGAGCTGGTCGTAGGTGGCGCGCCCGTCTGCTTGCAGCGTGCGCAGAATGAGCCGATCAATCTTGTCGAGTGCTTCCATGCGGCTATTTTTGCAGTTTTACTGCGCATCTGCCACCCAACGCGCCCAACAACGCTGAAAACTTGAGCGGCATCCAACCTACATTGCAGCACTGGCGTTTTTCGCCTATCTCTTACCTATCGATCGATCCCCCACTTTCTGGAGACCGCACATGAGCCAAGCCGACGCACCCGCCTTCACGCCCTGGGAGAACCCCATGGGCACCGACGGCTTCGAATTCATCGAGTACGCGGCGCCGGACCCGGTTGCCATGGGCAAGGTGTTCGAGCGCATGGGCTTCACGGCCATTGCCAAGCACCGCCACAAGAATGTGCTGCTGTACCGCCAGGGCGATATCAACTTCATCCTGAATGCCGAGCCCGATTCGTTCGCGCAGCGCTTTGCGCGCGAGCACGGTCCGAGCGTCTGCGCCATCGCCTTCCGCGTGCAGGACGCCAAGCAGGCCTACGAGCGCGCCACCTCGCTGGGCGCCTGGGGCTTTGCCGACAAGGCCGGTCCGGGCGAATTGAACATCCCCGCCATCAAGGGCGTGGGCGACAGCCTGATCTACCTGGTGGACCGCTGGCCCGGCAAGAACGGCGCCAAGCCAGGCGACATCGGCAACATCGGCTTCTATGACGTCGACTTCGAACCGCTGCCGGGCGTGTCCTCGCAGGACGGCTTGGCCACCAAGGGCAACGGCCTCACCTACGTCGACCACCTGACGCACAACGTGTACCGCGGCCGCATGGACGTTTGGGCCAACTTCTACGAGAAGCTCTTCAACTTCCGCGAAGTGAAGTACTTCGACATCGAAGGCCAGGTGACGGGCGTGAAGAGCAAGGCCATGACCAGCCCCTGCGGCAAGATCCGCATCCCGATCAACGAAGAGGGCAAGGAGCAGGCTGGCCAGATCCAGGAGTACCTGGACATGTACAAGGGCGAGGGCATCCAGCACATCGCGATGGGCTCGGACAACCTGTACGACACCGTCGATGCGATGCGCGCCAAGGGCGTCGTGCTGCTCGACACCATCGACACGTACTACGAACTGGTCGACAAGCGCATTCCGGAGCACGGCGAGAGCGTGGCCGAATTGAAGAAGCGAAAGATCCTGATCGACGGCAAGAAGGACGCGCTGCTGCTGCAGATCTTCAGCGAGAACCAGCTGGGTCCGATCTTCTTCGAGTTCATCCAGCGCAAGGGCGACGACGGCTTCGGCAACGGCAACTTCAAGGCGCTGTTCGAGAGCATCGAGCTCGACCAGATGCGCCGCGGCGTGCTGACCGCCGCAAAATAAGGGCCCTTTCAACCGGCCTTATTGCCCAGGAGTCCGCATGCGCAGCAGCACGTCTTCGTCGATAGCTTTGACCTTCATCGCGGCGGCTGCCGCCGTTCTCTCGGGTTGCGCGATGGCGCCGGCGGCAACGACGCCGGCGGCCGCCTCGCACCTGGATACAGTGCAGAAGGCCGCGGTGCTGCGCATCTGCACCCCGGGCGACTACAAGCCCTTCAGCTTCCAGAAGACCGATGCCTCGTTCGAAGGCATCGACGTCGACCTGATGACCGGCTTCAGTGCGAGCCTCGGCGCCAAGCCCGAGTGGGTCAAGACCACCTGGGCCAACCTGCTGCCCGACCTGGCTGCGGGCAAGTGCGACATCGCGGTAGGCGGCGTGTCGGTCACCACCGACCGCCAGAAGCGCGCCTTCTTCAGCGCGCCCTACATGGTCAACGGCAAGACGCCGATCGCACGCTGCGCCGACGTGGCCAAGTACCAGAGCGTCGCGGCCATCGACCAGCCTTCGACGCGCGTCATCTTCAATCCGGGCGGCAGCAACGAACGCTTCGCCCGCACCAAGTTCAAGCAAGCCAAGCTCACGTTGCACGGCGAGAACGTGACGATCTTCGACGAGATCCTCGCCAACCGCGCCGACGTGTTCGTGACCGAAGCGGCCGAGGCCATCACGCAGCAGAAGCTCAAGCCGGGCCTGTGCGCAGTGAACCCCGACAAGCCGCTGCAGTACGGCGAAATGGCCTGGATGCTGCCGCGCGACGACGTGGCCTTCAAGTCGTACGTCGACCAGTGGCTGCACCTGCAGCAGGCCGGCGGCGACTTCCAGCGCACGATGGACCGCTGGCTCAAATAACCCGAGAGAGAAACAAGATTCCCCATGGATTCCCCTGCCGCCGCCGTCATTCCCGCCGTCTACGGCGCATCCGATCGCCCGCCGCGCGGCGACTATTCGCGCGGCGGCTCGGTGCAAGCCGACTACACCTGCCCGCAGGATTGGGCCAGCTACACGGCGGCCGACCACGACACCTACCGGCGGCTCTACGAACGGCAGGCTGCGCAGTTGCCGGGCCTGGCCTGCGATGCGTTCATCAACGCGCTGCCGTCGCTGGGCGTGAAGGACCGCATCCCGCACTTCGATGAAATCAACGAGCGGCTGCACAAGGCCACGGGCTGGGAAATCGTCGCGGTGCCGGGGCTGATTCCGGAGCTGCCCTTCTTCACGCTGCTCGCGAACCGCAGGTTCCCGGTGACCGACTGGATCCGCAAGCCCGAGGAGTTCAACTACATCGTCGAGCCCGATGTGTTTCATGATCTCTTCGGCCACGTGCCGATGCTCTTCGACCCGACCTTCGCCGACTACGTGCAGCGCTACGGCGCGGGCGGCATCAAGGCGCACGAACTGGGTGCGGGCGAGAAGCTCTCGCGGCTGTACTGGTACACGGTGGAGTTCGGCCTGATTCGCCAGCCCGACGGCCTGCGCGCCTATGGCGCGGGCATCCTCAGCTCGGTGGGCGAGCTCCAGCACGCGGTGCTCAGCGACGAGCCGCGCCGGCTGCCACTCGATCTGCTGCGCGCCATGCGCACGCGCTACAAGATCGACACCTACCAGAGCAACTACTTCGTGATCGAAGACTTCGCGCAGCTCTTCGATCTCACGGCGCCGGACTTCACCCCGATCTACGAAGCGCTCGCGATCGAGGCCGACATCGAGCCTGGCGTGCTGCTGCCAGGAGAAACAGGCAAGGCTTGATCGTGACCGATCTATCGCCTGCGTGACATCGTTCGCAGGAACCTAGGACAAGCCCGCTGGTGGCTGGGAGCACCTCGCTCCCACAATCCGCGCCAAAGGAGCTTGCATGCAGACATCCGCGCGACAAAACTATCCAGCCGGCGTGCCCGAGGAAATCAACCCCGAGCAATACCGGTCACTGCCCCACATGTTCGAGGAGGCGTTCGGTCGCTACAAGGACCGGCCGTTCTCGGTCTGCATGGAGCGCTGGATGACCTACGGCGAGCTCGATGTGCTGTCGAAGGCGCTGGGCGCCTGGCTGCAGTCGAAGGGGCTCGAGCCGGGTGCGCGCGTGGCGATCATGCTGCCCAACATTCCGCAGTTCGCCGTCACGATGTTCGGCGTGCTGCGTGCGGGCTACACCTGCGTGAACGTCAATCCGCTTTACACGGCGCGCGAACTGGAGCATCAGCTCAAGGACTCGGGCGCGACGGCGATCGTGATTCTCGAGAACTTTGCATCGACGCTTGAGCAGGTGATCGAGCGCACGCCGGTCAAGCATGTCGTCATGACGTCGATGGGCGACCTGCTCGGCGGCCTCTATGGCGCGTGGATCACGATCGCCGTGCGTCACCTGGCCAAGATGGTGCCGCCATACAAGCTCCCGCTGAGCGACGGACGCACGGTCACGCCGTTCACGCAAGCCATCTCCGAGGGACGCGGCCGCACGCTGGCAGCCGACCAGAGCACGCTCGATTCGATCGCCTTCCTGCAGTACACCGGCGGCACGACCGGCCTGTCGAAGGGCGCGGTGCTGACGCATCGCAACATCGTCGCTGCGACGTTGCAGGCCGAGGCCTGGTTCACGCCAGCACTGGCGCGCGCCGGTGATCTCGCGAAGGTCAACAGCATCGCTGCGCTGCCGCTGTATCACATCTTCGCGCTGACGCTGTGCCTGCTGGTGATCCGCCAAGGCTCGCACATGACGCTGATTCCGAACCCGCGCGACTTCGACAAGTTCATCGCGGTGCTGAAGAAGCGGCCGTTCCACATGCTGCCGGCTGTGAACACGCTGTTCAATGCGCTCCTGATGCATCCGCAGTTCAAGACGATCGATTTTTCGACGCTTTTTGTCTCGCAGGCCGGGGGCATGGCCGCGTCTGAAGGCACGGCGCGCAAGTGGTTCGAGGCGACCGGCTGCCCGATGATCGAAGGCTGGGGGATGAGCGAGACCTGCGCGATCGGCACCAACAACCCAGTGTCGAACACCAAGTTCACCGGCACCATCGGGTTGCCGTTGCCGAGCATCGAGATCGCGATCAAGGACGACGAGGGCAACTCGGTACCGGTCGGGCAGTCGGGCGAACTCTGTATCAAGGGCCCCAATGTGATGACGGGCTACTACAACCAACCCGCCGAGACCGCAGCCGCGTTCACCGCAGATGGCTTCATGCGGACGGGCGATATCGCCGTGATGCAGGAAGATGGTTACAGCCGCATCGTCGACCGCAAGAAGGACATGATCCTGGTGAGCGGCTTCAACGTGTTCCCGAACGAGTTGGAGAATGTGATTTCGCTGTGCCCGGGTGTCGTCGAATGTGCGGCGGTGGGCGTACCCGACGAGAAGCAGGGCGAGGCGATCAAGGTTTTCGTGGTGCGCAGGGACCCGAATCTGACCGAGGACGCGGTGCTGCAGTACTGCAACGGGCAACTCACGGGCTACAAGCGGCCGAAGCACATCGAGTTCCGCGATTCCTTGCCGAAGACCAATGTGGGGAAGATCCTGCGGCGCGAGCTTCGCACCAGCGCGAGCGCCTGAATGAGCAATCCCGCGGCGAGCGCTGGCTTGCCGGCGAATGTCGTCGTGTTCGAGCGCGGGTGGCTGTCGTCGAACAACATCCTGTTTGTCGGGGAGGACGAGACCGCGTTGGTCGACACCGGCTATGCCACGCATGCCGAGCAGACGTTGGCCCTGGTCGAGTCGGCGCTGGGCTCCCGGCCGCTGGACCGCGTGCTGAATACGCACTTGCACAGCGACCATTGCGGCGGGAACGCCGCGCTGCAACTGCGCTATCCAGCAGTTCGAACAGATATTCCCCCGGGGGAAGCAGCGTTGGTGAAGCGGTGGGACGAGCGCGGCCTGAGTTTTCTTGCAACGGGGCAGACTTGCCCTCGTTTTCGGTTCACAGGGTTACTGCAACCCGGAACGGAATGCCTGCTTGGCGACCGCGCATGGGAAGTTCACAGTGCGCCTGGCCATGATCCCCATTCGATCATCCTGTTCGATCCGGCTTCGCGCACGTTGATCTCCGCGGATGCGCTGTGGGAGAACGGTTTTGGCATCGCATTTCCCGAACTGGCCGGGGAGCCGTCTTTCGGCGAAATCGCCGCGACCTTGGACTGCATCGGGAAATTGGCACCGCTGCAGGTGATTCCTGGACATGGCCGTGTGTTCAATGACGTCGACAGCGCGTTGTCCACCGCACGCCGCCGGCTCAACGGGCTGCAACGCGATCCGGTGAAGCACGCCCGGCATGCCATCAAGGTGCTGATGAAGTTCAAGCTGCTGGAAATGCAGTACATCGCTCTCGAGGACTGGTCGGCGTGGCTGCGAGGTACGCCGTACCTGGAGGCCATTCGTCTTCGCTTCTTTGCAGATGAAGAGCTGAATCAATTGACCGAGGATATCTTGGCCGAGTTGATTGGCGCAGGTGCTGCCGAGAGGGATGCTCTGGGTATTCGCAATACCTGAATCCGGTTGCTTCAAAGGCGCGTCATTCAGGCTTGGCGCGCTTTTTATCTCTCAAACTCCGAATCCTCAAAGCAAAAAACCCCAGTCATTGCTGACTGGGGTTTTCTGGGCTGTAAGAGCCTGACGATGACCTACTTTCACACGGGAACCCGCACTATCATCGGCGCTGAGTCGTTTCACTGTCCTGTTCGGGATGGGAAGGAGTGGTACCAACTCGCTATGGTCATCAGGCATAAAGGGTTGTTCATTTGATCACGCGATCAAACAAACGAATTCATAGAGTTTGGAATCAGCGCGCAATTGTCTTGCGCTGGCTTGAATATATTTTGAATGCGTCAACTTGGCATAACACCTTGATCTGATTGATCAAAGTTATAGGGTCAAGCCGCACGAGCAATTAGTATCAGTTAGCTTAACGCATTACTGCGCTTCCACACCTGACCTATCAACGTCCTGGTCTTGAACGACTCTTTAGGGGGCTCAAGGCCCCGGCAGATCTCATCTTGAAACGAGTTTCCCGCTTAGATGCTTTCAGCGGTTATCTCTTCCACACTTAGCTACTCGGCAATGCCACTGGCGTGACAACCGATACACCAGAGGTGTGTCCACTCCGGTCCTCTCGTACTAGGAGCAGGCTTCCTCAAATCTGCAGCGCCCACGGAAGATAGGGACCAAACTGTCTCACGACGTTTTAAACCCAGCTCACGTACCTCTTTAAATGGCGAACAGCCATACCCTTGGGACCGGCTACAGCCCCAGGATGAGATGAGCCGACATCGAGGTGCCAAACACCGCCGTCGATATGAACTCTTGGGCGGTATCAGCCTGTTATCCCCAGAGTACCTTTTATCCGTTGAGCGATGGCCCTTCCATACAGAACCACCGGATCACTATGTCCTGCTTTCGCATCTGCTCGACTTGTCAGTCTCGCAGTTAAGCACGCTTATGCCATTGCACTATCGTCACGATGTCCGACCGTAACTAGCGTACCTTCGAACTCCTCCGTTACGCTTTGGGAGGAGACCGCCCCAGTCAAACTGCCTACCATGCACTGTCCCCGATCCAGATAATGGACCTAGGTTAGAACCTCAAACACACCAGGGTGGTATTTCAACGTTGGCTCCACAAGATCTAGCGACCCTGCTTCAAAGCCTCCCACCTATCCTACACAGATCTGTTCAAAGTCCAATACAAAGCTACAGTAAAGGTTCATGGGGTCTTTCCGTCTTTCCGCGGGGAGATTGCATCATCACAAACATTTCAACTTCGCTGAGTCTCAGGAGGAGACAGTGTGGCCATCGTTACGCCATTCGTGCAGGTCGGAACTTACCCGACAAGGAATTTCGCTACCTTAGGACCGTTATAGTTACGGCCGCCGTTTACTGGGACTTCAATCAAGAGCTTGCACCCCATCATTTAATCTTCCAGCACCGGGCAGGCGTCACACCCTATACGTCCACTTTCGTGTTTGCAGAGTGCTGTGTTTTTAATAAACAGTCGCAGCCACCGATTTTTTGCAACCCATTCATGCTTCGTTGTTCACTACACACTAATAGGGCACACCTTCTTCCGAAGTTACGGTGTCAATTTGCCGAGTTCCTTCTCCTGAGTTCTCTCAAGCGCCTTAGAATACTCATCTCGCGCACCAGTGTCGGTTTGCGGTACGGTCGTATATAGCTGAAGCTTAGTGGCTTTTCCTGGAACCTCGTTCAGTCACTTCACGGACAAGTCCGCTCGATCGTTGGCCTCGGTATATGTGCACCGGATTTGCCTAATGCACGCCTACATCCAACTAAACCAGAATAATCCAATAACTGGATGACCTATTAAGATCCGTCCCCACATCGCACTATATAACGGTACAGGAATATTGACCTGTTTCCCATCAGCTACGCATCTCTGCCTCGCCTTAGGGGCCGACTCACTCTACGCCGATGAACGTTGCGTAGAAAACCTTGCGCTTACGGCGAGGGGGCTTTTCACCCCCTTTAACGCTACTCATGTCAGCATTCGCACTTCTGATACCTCCAGCACGCTTTACAACGCACCTTCACAGGCTTACAGAACGCTCTCCTACCACTTGCAATAAATTGCAAATCCGCAGCTTCGGTAACTGGCTTAGCCCCGTTACATCTTCCGCGCAGGACGACTCGATCAGTGAGCTATTACGCTTTCTTTAAATGATGGCTGCTTCTAAGCCAACATCCTGACTGTTTTAGCCTTCCCACTTCGTTTCCCACTTAGCCAATTTTAGGGACCTTAGCTGGCGGTCTGGGTTGTTTCCCTCTTGAGTCCGGACGTTAGCACCCGGTGCTCTGTCTCCCAAGCTGTACTCATCGGTATTCGGAGTTTGCCTTGGTTTGGTAAGTCGCCATGACCCCCTAGCCAAAACAGTGCTCTACCCCCGATGGTAATACTTGAGGCACTACCTAAATAGTTTTCGGAGAGAACCAGCTATTTCCAAGTTTGTTTAGCCTTTCACCCCTATCCACAGCTCATCCGCTAGTTTTGCAACACTAGTCGGTTCGGACCTCCAGTACCTGTTACGGCACCTTCATCCTGGCCATGGATAGATCACTTGGTTTCGGGTCTACACCCAGCGACTGATCGCCCTATTCGGACTCGATTTCTCTACGGCTTCCCTATTCGGTTAACCTTGCCACTGAATGTAAGTCGCTGACCCATTATACAAAAGGTACGCAGTCACCCCTTACGAGGCTCCTACTTTTTGTAAGCACGCGGTTTCAGGATCT